>NZ_CP143660.1:0-4550371 GCF_043965265.1 Enterobacter sp. ECC-249 | reverse complement strand
GTTATCCCTTTTAAATCTTAATTATGCGTCTTCGCCAAAAGCGTTTTTAAGCCATTCGATCTCATTTCCGGTGAAGGCTATCACATCGAACCGGCAATCCACAGTATCAAAACTCCCATTATGGCGGGCAAGCCACAAGTGGGCAGTCTGTAATAATTTATGTTGTTTGGCGAGCGTCACGCTGGCGGCAGCACCGCCAAAACGGGAGGACTGTCGGAAGCGGACTTCTACAAACACGGTGACCTGACCGTCTTTCATGATCAGATCAATTTCGCCGCCGCGCCCGCGGACGTTAGCGGCGATAAAGCGCAGTCCTTTGCCTTCAAGCCAGCGACGCGCCTTTAACTCCCACGCATCGCCGGTCTCTTTACGGCTTAACTGGCCGGGACGATCTGCCCCTGCTGGTATTTGAGCCATGATAACTTCCTGTTGATCACGCAGTCCTGAGTCGCGGTCAGATCGCCGGTGTTGCCGTTAAGCTCAAAGCCTGGCACCTGACGCATCTGGGTAAAGTGGTTCGCCAGTGCCCATGCATCGACACCCATTGCATACAGACGCGCCAGCGAATAATCGTTACGTACGGTACTCAGCGCCTGCTGCATCAGCGCCGGGTTGCTGCCTGCCAGCATCGGGATTTCGCTGTACTGCAGGCCGTCCATTTCCAGACGGAAATCCGGGCCAGCGGTGCCCTGTGCGCTGCGGGAGCTGGCGTAGAGCGTTGCGCCGCTCTGGCTGCCGTTACGCATCGCGATCATCGGCTTGATAAAGGCGATCTCCTGCGGCGTGGCAACGATATAGGCCGCATCCACTTTACCGCCACCGCTAATCTGCGCGTCGGTTGGTGGGGCAGGGATCGTCAGGCCGCCGATCGTCACGCCCTGCTGCTGCGGCAGGCTCGCGGTGACCGGGCTACCGTTAAGCGCGATACCCGCTCCGCCGTTTACGCCAGCGCGCAGTTCAGAGACGGAACCGAATTTCTGCTGCAGCACCACGCCGCCGCCAAGCTTCTGCCACTCATCGGCAAAGGCATTGGCTACGCGATCGCCCAGCGCACTGCGGGGGATGAGCAGCAGCGGAGCCTGCTTACCCTGCTCGTGAATATGACGCGCCGCATCGCGGGCTTCATCTTCAGGGGAAAGCGCAAAATAGCAAATATTGGCCCGGTTCTGAACCTGCTCTGGCTGGTTGAGCGCCAGCACGTTCAGCGTGGTATTGCTCTTCATCAGCTCTTCCACGTTGTTTTTCAGCAGCGGGCCGACAACGATGCTCGCCCCGTCCTGTTGAACCTGCGCCAGAACCTGGTCAAGCGGCTGCGAGCTGGTGTCGTAGATTTTCAACTCAGCGCCCGGGTTGGCGCTGGTGGTTGCCACGGCCTGCGGCTGCGCGGCAGGTTGAGCGGTAGGCTGTGCAGTCTGCTGTTGAGGCTGTTCTGCAGTTGCGTCAGGCGCTGGTGCCGCTTGCGTCTCGGCCGGAGCCTGGGTCGCAGGTGCTGTAGTTGACGGTTCTGCTGTAACCGGTGCAGCAGTAGCCGGAGGCGTCGTCGGGGCCGTCACCGGATTTTGCATCGTGCCCTGCGCTGGCGCTTGCGCCGTGGTCAGGTCGCTGGTCTCTGCGGCGGATGGGCTGACAACATCATTCACGTTAGCCGCCTGGGCCGCCTGTGCGGGAACGGCGCTGCCGGTTACCGCCGTCGTGCCGTTTTTCGCCGCTTCAAAGCCCTGCTGAATGGTACGGCCAAACACCGCCGCCTGGCCGTTGAGCGGCAGAAGCAGGGCGATTTTGCTGGTCGAGGCGGGCTTAAAGTTCTGCACATTCACCAGCTGGGTTGGCAGCATTTTCGCGCCCGGGTTTTGCGGGTAGCGCGTCTGCCAGTCCGTAATACCGGCTTTCAGCATCTTTGGATCGCTGCGGTTGTTAAACCACATCTGCTGCAGATCCAGCCAGCCCTGCAGGACGTTTTCATCCGCGTTGATGACCAGCGACTGCGCCTGTTCCTGGGTCATCGACGCCAGCGCTTGCCAGGTGGCATCGATATTTTTCTGCTTATCGGCATCGCCGAGCAGCGGCTCTTGCGCGATGAGGGCGCGGAGCAGCGTCAGGGAAGGCCGCCCCTGCTCTGCGGTAATGCCCGCCTGCCAGAAGCGCGCCTGCTGGTTTTTATCCAGCGCGCTCACGTCAATGTCCCCGAAGATCTTCTTCGCGGCAGAGTAATCTTTCAGCGCGACCTTCAGCTCGGCAGAGAGTAGGCTCTGCTCACGACGCTGGGCGTCGTTAAGATCTTTCGGCAACTGGTTAAACAGTTCGGCAGCCTGCTGGGTTTTACCCTCTTTCAGCAGTGCACGAATGGCGAGTAATTGCCAGTTGGTCTTGGTATCATTTGAACTCTGCGACATTTGTTGCAGATAAAAGCCAGAATCAGCCTGAGCAGAACCCTGAAGATGGGCGGTGCTCTGGTCAGGTGCCTGGGTGCCACAGCCTGCAAAGATCAGGGCTGCCAGCAGAAGCGGCACGCTGCGCGTGGCTTTTTTTCGAAGAAACGTTAACGGTACCATACTGTATCCAGTGATTTTTTTTACGCAATGCTCAATATTAAATCGGCAATACGGACGAAACAATGAAACAACACGAAACGGCAGATAATTCTCAAGGCCAGCTTTATATTGTACCTACTCCAATCGGGAATTTGTCTGATATTACCCAACGTGCGCTCACCGTACTGCAAGCTGTTGATTTAATTGCTGCTGAAGATACCCGCCATACCGGCCTGCTGCTGCAACACTTCGCGATTAACGCCCGTTTGTTTGCTCTGCACGATCACAATGAGCAACAAAAAGCCGAAACGCTGGTGGCGAAGCTGAAAGAGGGGCAGAACATTGCCCTGGTCTCCGACGCCGGTACGCCGCTGATCAACGATCCCGGCTATCACCTGGTGCGTACCTGTCGCGAAGCCGGTATTCGCGTTGTGCCGCTGCCCGGGCCGTGCGCCGCGATTGCTGCGTTAAGCGCCGCAGGTCTGCCGTCTGACCGTTTCTGCTATGAAGGCTTCCTGCCTGCCAAATCCAAAGGCCGCCGCGACGTCTTAAAAGACCTGGAAGCGGAACCGCGCACCCTGATTTTCTACGAATCCACGCACCGCCTGCTGGAGAGCCTGGAAGATATGGTGACCGTCTGGGGGGAAGGCCGCTACGTGGTGCTGGCGCGCGAGCTGACCAAAACCTGGGAAACCATCCACGGAGCGCCGGTAGGTGAACTGCTGGCGTGGGTGAAGGAAGACGAAAACCGCCGCAAGGGTGAAATGGTGCTGATTGTCGAAGGGCACAAGGCGGAAGAAGACGCGCTTCCAGCCGACGCGCTGCGTACGCTGGCGCTGCTGCAGGCGGAACTGCCGCTGAAGAAAGCGGCGGCATTAGCGGCGGAGATCCACGGCGTGAAGAAAAATGCGCTGTATAAGTATGCGCTGGAGCAGCAGGGGGAATAAGCCAAATGAGCCGCTATCAGCCTCCTTTCACCATCACCCCCTTTATTCTCAATCAAGTGGTTGAGATTGGTGAGCTATTAGGACATTGGGCGGCACATTCAGGTCGAACCTCTCCGCTTCTCCGTAAAGAGAACCGTATTCGAACCATTCAGGCCTCGTTAGCGATTGAACACAACTCGCTGACGACAGGCCAGGTGACTGCAATTATGGAGGGCAAGCGCGTGCTTGCTCCCGAAAAAGATATTCAGGAAGTACGCAACGCTATCCTGGCATATGAGAAATTGCCCGAATGGAAACCATGGAAGCTCAATGACTTACTCAGTGCACACCGATTATTAATGACTGGTCTGGTCGATCACCCCGGCAAGCTCAGGAATGGAGATGTAGGGATATACCGTGGAAACCAGTTAGTTCACATGGCTCCACCAGCTTCGCAGATAAATCGCCTTATCGACGATCTTCTTACCTGGATTCAGCAAACCGATCTTCATCCGCTGATTGCCAGTTCAGTATTTCATTATGAGTTTGAGTTTATTCATCCCTTTTCGGATGGAAATGGCCGCATGGGGCGGCTGTGGCAAACGTTGATCTTAAGCCAGTGGCGTGCAGAACTGGCATGGCTGCCCGTTGAGACACTCATTCATTTCCAGCAAGGGCGCTATTACCAGATTTTAGGGCAATGCGATCGGGCCAGTGATTGCACGGTATTCGTGGAATTCATGCTACAAAATATGGCGGAAGCGTTGCGGGAAGGAATCAGTATGTCGTCCGTCATGTCGGAAAAAATGTCGGAAGAATTGTCGGAAAAAGAAAAGGCTATCCTTGAGCTTCTTACCGTTCAACCGCGATTGACTGCGGTAATGTTGGCCTCTGTACTGGGCGTGACTTCCCGCACCGCGGAACGATATCTCCATTCTTTGCAAACAAAAGGTAAATTGAAACGCATAGGGGCAAAGAAAGGCGGAAGCTGGCAGGTCATGGCATAACCTGCCAGCTGAACACGCCTTATTTACCCGGTACCGCCTCAAACACCAGCGTTTCCAGCGGTTGCAGCGTAATCACCACGGCGTTTTTGTACGCCTCCGGTACGGTTGAATTACGTCCATACACCGCCTTCAGACTAAACTGCGCCGCGTTTCCTGTCGGGACTTCGAAATCTCTCGTCAAATCCAGGTAGTAGCTTTGCGGCTTATCCGACGGGTTACGCAAGCCGAGAATCGCTTTGTCTTTATTCCATGAAGCCCAGCCGTAAACCTGCAGCGCCGTTGGGTCGCCGCCTATCCAGTGGGTGTCCACCAGCACGCTGGCGTTTTCCCGGGACCATTTCGCCGCCTGCGCCAGGGTATCCCACTTCGCCTTATTCAGCATTGACGGGGTGATATACAGCTCCTGCAGCTGCGTACCGGTCGCGAAATAGCTCCAGACCTGGTCGGCAAAATCGCTGTTCGTTTGCACTTTCTCCAGACCGTAATAGGCGTTTTCCGCGCTGACGATCCCGTGGTACATCAGCGAGTTCAGCGGGAACAGCGGGCCTTTGCGCACAATGGAGCGGTACGTTTCCGCATCGCGGTAGGTCATCCACTGCTGCACCGGCGTGCCGGGGCCGTAAAGGTTGATGTCATCGCCCTGGCGCCAGATGGAATCAGCGTAGAACAGCCAGGACGGGCTGGCGTTGGTCCCGGTGGTCAGGTTGATAAACAGATTCGGGTTGGCGCTGCGCATGTTGTGCAGCAGGGCGATAGAGGCGTCAAAATCCGAGGCGAACGGACTGCCCTTAATATGCGAATTAGCATTTCCCATCCCATCAAGTTTGAACGAGGTAATGTGTTCGTTTTTGATAAGCTTAACGATCTGCTCATTGAAGTTCTTAAAATAGTTCGGACCTGACAGCGCCAGCTTCCCGTCAACGGTTTCGAAACCGTACTCTTTTGCATGCGAAACGCGAGTATCGCGCGGTTTGTTGTATCCACCCCACGGCGAGAGCCACAGACCCACGGAGCTGTGCAGGCTGTCGGCTTTTTCTCGAACCTTGCCAAAACCGTTGCTGAATGCTGGGCCAAACAGCCAGCGCCCGGTAAGGTCGTCCCAGCCGTCGTCCAGCAGGAAGGCGTCCAGCGCCACGCCGCGTCCGGTGATAAATTCCTTATTCCACTCGTCCATCCGCCCCAGCACATCCTGCTCGGTGTACGGATTGAAAAAGCCGATATCCATCCAGCTGTTGTAGTGCAGATAAGGCTTGTACGGCCGCGGACGTACGGCATCAATAAACTGGTTCACGCTGCGGCGCAGCTGGCTAGTTTCCGGAAATGTGCCGAACCAGGTGGTGTAGCTGACCGGCGTTTCAGGCTGAATGGGGGTTTTCAGCTCGACGTTGAGGTTGGTCGTCGCTTCATAGGCGTAAGTGTTAACGATGGGCTTGTCCGGCAAAATAAAGAACGAATCAGCCACGATCGGCGAACTGTTAATTGCCCCGTCTACGTAAGGTGCCTGCGACTGCTTTTTCGTCGGGAAGAAGGTAATTTTCGCCACGTCTCGCGGCTGGCCGACTGCGGCAACGGTGTAGTCGATGCTGGCGTATTTCCCCTTCACCAGATTCAGCTTCACCGTTACGTTAAAGTCCGGATGGGTAAAGTCGACGACAATCGCGCTGTCCTGCTTTTCGACGTGCTTGATTTTAAAATCTGCGGTGTGGATTTTTGTCTCATCCGGCAGCGTCAGAAAGAACAGCTCCTGCGGCGTGAGAGGATGGTTAGCCTTGCTGTCCTTCACTACCACCGTTGCGTTTGCGTCATCAAACGACAGGGCAATATTGTCGTTATTGAGCGCGTAGTTGGCGGCCAGAGCGCCATGAGAAACAGAGAGAGCCAGCAGCGAAAGAGTGAGCACTTTTTTCATCGGGTTTAGATCCTTATCAGTAATGCTTCAGCATTCGGGTGATGGACTGCTCCAGCCAGTAGCGCTGGGTGCCGAAGTTAATCCGCAGGTAGTTTTCGCCGTTTTGCACGTAGTGGCTGCCGTCTTCAATGACCACGCCCGCCTGCCGGGCAAAATGTTGGGTTAACTGTGTGGCGCTGCGCTCGTCGGCGCTCACGTCTATCCAGGCCAGATACGACGATTCCGGGTTCATCATCTTCCACGCCGGGAAGTGGGTCTGAATAGCGTCCGCAAGGTAGCGCGAGTTGCCTTGCAGATACCCGTTCAGCGCGTCGAGCCACGGCAGACCGTGCTGGTAGGCGAGGATAATCCCCCATACGCCGAACATATTGGGTGAGGTAATCGAGTTCTTCTCAAGCTGCTGGCGGAAGCGCCGGCGCAGCGAATCGTCCGGGATCATCGAATAAGACGTTTTCAGCCCGCCTAGGTTGAAGGCTTTATTTGGCGACGTCAGCACGATCAGGTTGTCCAGTGCGGCACAGCCGGAGCTCAGACAGCTGACGAATGTACCGTCCAGAATGTGCTCGGCGTGAACCTCATCAACCACCAGAATGGTGCCGTAGCGCTTGCAGAGATCGGACACCTGACGTATCTCATCCGCGCGCCAGATTCGGCCCGAGGGGTTATGCGGCGAGCAGAAGAACCACAGTTTGGGACGGTGGGTTTTGAGCTGATCTTCAATCAGATGAAAATCCAGCTGATAGCGGTTTTCCTCCACGCGGAGCGGGTTAGCGAGGATCTTAACGCCCTGGCGCTGTGCCGCCATTGCAAACGGATCGTAGACCGGCGTGTTCATCATCACGCTGTCGCCAGGCTGGCAGAACGCCTGAACCGTGTAGTGCAGCGTGGAGACGGTGCCGTAGGTCAGGGTGATCCACGACTTCGCGACCTCAACCTGATGACGCATGCGCTGAAAGGCAATCGTCGCGTCGTAGAATTCGTCGAAGCACCAGGTATAACCAAAGGTGCCGTGCTCCACGATGCGCTGGAAGCCTTCAATAACGGCGGGCGGCGAGGTGAAATCCATATCTGCGATCCACAGCGGGATAAACCCCTCCGGAACATCACCAAAGCGTGAGCAGACAAACGCATGGTCCCATTTGCGGCACTTATCGCTTTTACGCTCGACGATTTTGTCGAAATCAAACACAACGACCCCCTGTTAAATTAAGGCTTCAATGCCGGTTTTGACGCTCTGCACCTGCGGGCCAATGATCACCTGCACGCTGTGAGCATCTAGCACAACCACCGACAGGGCGCCCGCCGCTTTCAGCGTCTGTTGATCGATAAGGCCCATCTCTTTCACCACCAGACGCAGGCGGGTGATGCAGTTGTCGAGCGACTCTATGTTCTCTTTGCCACCGAGCGCCTGCAGGATAAGCTCATGATCGTATTTCGATTTTCCACGCGCGCGGGTGTTGGCTTCGACGGCCTGCTGTGCAGCCTGTGCATCCACTTCACGTCCCGGCGTCTTGATATCGTGTTTGAGGATGTACCAGCGGAATACGAAGAAGTAGATGGCAAACCAGGCGATACCGACTGGGAACAGCAGATACCATTTGGTCGACATCCCCTGCATCACGCCAAAGATCAGCAGATCCAGAATCCCACCGTCGGTGTTGCCGATGGTGACGCCGAGCAGGGCCATCACCATCAGCGCCAGGCCAGACATCACGATGTGGAAGGCGTAAAGCACAGGTGCGATAAACAGGAACAGAAACTCAATCGGCTCTGAAATACCGGTGACGACGGACACCAGCACGCCGGAAAGCAGCAGCCCCTTAATCACCGGGCGGTTTTCCGGACGCGCGGTGCGGTAGATGGCGTACGCTACGGCAGGTAAGCCAAAGATAAAGGTCGGCATAAACCCTTGCGACAGAAACGCGGTAACGTGCGGGCTAAACGGCAGTCCGGCTTTCAGCTCGGCGTAGAAGATATTCAGCGCGCCGGCCACTTCATGGCCGTTGACCATTTCAATGCCGCCTGCTGGCGTGAAGCGCACCATCGCCAGCAGAATGTGGTGCAGGCCGAAGGGTTTAAGCAGCAGCACGCCTACGCCGTAAAGGAAGGGGCCAAAAACGCTGGTGCTCTGGATAATATGTCCAATCCCGGCAATCCCCAGCGCCACGTATTCCCACAGCAGGGGAATGAACAGCCCGACCAGCGAAAGGGTAAGGGCGGTGATAATCGGTACAAAACGGATGCCGCTAAAGAAGGCAAAGGCGTCGAGGAGGACCGTGTCCTGAAAACGCTCGTGCAGGAAATAGGTAATCACCCCCACCACGATGCCGCCCAGCACGCCCATCTCCAGGGTCTGGATCCCCAGCACGATCGATTGTCCCACCTGTTTCATAGTGGCGGCATCGGCAAGCTGGTGGGTGGCGATCAGGTAGTAGTTAATGCTCATGTTCATCAGCATGTAGCCAACGAACCCGGCAAAGGCGCCTACGGCCTTGTTGCGTTTCGCGAGGCCCATCGGGATCGCCATGGCGAACATCAGCGGCAGATAGGTAAAGGCGAAGCCGCCCACCATGGCGATAAAGCCAAAAGTCAACTGCGTTAACTCGCCGCCCAGAAAGGGAAAACTTTTAATGGTGGAAGGGCTGGTAACGGAGCTACCGATCCCCAGCAGCAGCCCCATAAAGGCCAGCAGGGAGACCGGGAACATAAAGGTCTTTCCCAGGCTTTGGAAAAATTCCCACGCTTTCGATTTAAACGACTTTTCCTGTGTCATGTAGGGACTCCTCGGATTTTTAGGATAATGGAAGGCGCTGTCCGGCTTAAGGACGCGCCTTCATATTTGCGAGGCTTATAGTTATTTTTTAGGTGCTGACGTAATGCGCGATGGGATCAGGCTTCCGCTGGAAGCAATAGCCGGTTTGCGGAGCCGCAAACGGTGATTTTGCTTCTGACCACCTCTTTCATGGCGTCCATGCCGACCCGCATATAGAAGCGCGGATCGTTCCCCTGCGGGTTGTCGGCAAACCAGGCCTTAACCGCGTCAGAGAAAGCAATTTTCAGCTCGGTTGCCACGTTAACTTTGCACACGCCCAGTTCGATGGTGCGACGCACATCCTCATCCGGCACATCGCTCGCGCCGTGCAGCACCAGCGGCACGCTTACCACTTCGCGGATTTCCGCCAGCCGCTGGAAGTCGATTTTTGGGCGTTTGGTATACAGGCCGTGCGCGGTGCCGATGGCGACGGCAAGGCTATCGACGCCGGTCAGTTCGACGAAGCGTTTCGCCTCCTGCGGATCGGTGAGAAACGCGCTTTCCGCGTCAACGCTCATGTCATCTTCCATTCCGCCCAGGCGGCCCAGTTCGGCCTCGACGCTGCAGTCGTTGAGGTGGCAGAAATCGACCACCGACTTCACCAGCTTCACGTTCTGTTCAAACGGATAGTGGCTGCCGTCGATCATCGCGCTGCGCACGCCCGCGTTGACCTTGCGGCGAATATCTTCCAGCGATTCGTGGTGATCGAGGTGCAGCGCCAGCGGCATGTCGTAGGTGAGGGAGTAGGCGCTGCACAGGGCGTAGATCTCTTCCAGCGCAATATGCTTAAAGGTGCCCGGCGTGCCCGCGAGGATCACTGGCGATCGCATTTCGCTGCATACTTCGAGGATCGCCTGGATCGTCTCCGCGTTGTGGATGTTGAACGCCGGAACGGCATAGCCTTTTGCCTGCGCGTCCTGGAGAAGATATTTCGTCGAGATAATACTCATAATCAGATCCTCTTAAGCCTGCCACGGATGAATAACAACGCCTTGCACCACGCGGTTGACCGTTCCGCTGGCGGATGGCGTATCGGGCGTATTGCCCACGCTGAGCGACTGCGTGAGCGCAAAGACCTGGGCATAGATCAGGAAGCAGAACGCCTGTTCCATATCGCTAAACGGACGGGAAGGCGGCAGCAGAATGTGCGGACCCGCCTCAATTGCTGGATCGTTTTCAGCGGCGATGGCGACGACGCGCAGGGCCTGGCGATCGCGGCGCAGCTCGGCCAGCAGATCCAGATCGTACTGACGCGTATACGGATGGCTGGAGATGAACACCACCACCAGCGTTTCGTTATCCACCAGCGACTTTGGCCCGTGACGGAAACCGGTGGGGGAGTCGTAGAATGCCGCCAGCTTGCCCGCCGTCAGCTCCAGCACCTTCAGCGCCGATTCGCGCGCGGCTCCCTGCAGGCCGCCGCTTCCCAGATACACGACGCGTTTCCACGCTTCATTACCAAAGACGCCGTGGCTGAAATCGCCGAGCGTAGTGAGGATCGCCTGACAGCGATCGGCAACGTCGCGGAAGGTGTGGCTATTGATCGTTTCCGGGGCAAATACGGCCAGACAGCTCGCCATCATGGTGGTGATACTGCTGGTCATCGCGAACCCGCGATCGTGCGTTTCGGCAGGCATCAGCAGGGCATAAGCGTTATCGCTGTCGACGGCGGTCTGATACAGGCTTCCGGCCTCGTTACAGGTGATCGACAGGTGGTAGCACTCCGGTACGAACTGATTGGCCAGCTCAACGGCTGCGACGCTTTCCGGACTGTTGCCGGATCGGGCAAACGAAACCAGCAGCAGCGGATGCGCAGGGCTGAAGTAATCCATCGGGTTTGTGACCAGGTCAGTGGTCGGGACGGCGGAGATATTTTTCCCGGTGTGGCTCGCAAGCCATGGCGCAACGATATCGCCGATAAAAGCGGACGTGCCCGCGCCGGTCAGGACGATCCGCAGATCGTGCTTGCGCAGCAGCGGCGTCAGGAAGCTGTCGATCGAAGAGCGCAGGCTATCGATATTGTTGAGCGAGCGGATCCAGCTGGCAGGCTGCTGGCGGATCTCTTCCTCGGTCCAGGTGCCGGTTGCGGCGGTGGTAGTTTGTGGCATAACTCAGTCCTTAGTCGTGTGAATTCCACATCAGACGCTGGCAATCGTGTCGCTATCTTTCGTTTCGTTTCACTTGTTCACTTTAGCAGTTGAATAAAATCTATAGAAAAGAAATCGAAACTTCAATGAAAGAAAAGAAATAAAAAGAAAAGTGTGATCGTGAAAGGAAGAGGCAGATTAAAGGAAAGGAAAAGAAAGGCCTTACGATCTCGGGCCGTAAAGCCAAAAGGAGACACAATGAAAGGGCTAAAGGGGGAGAGCCTGGCCCTGAATCCAGATCTGCTGGAGGTGTAAACCCCCGTTCAGTGCGTTGAGATTCGCGCGTTTACCCGGCGCTAACGAACCGAGTTGATTATCCATGCCTAGCAGGCGGGCGGGATGCAGCGAGGCCATATGAATGGCGTCTTCGGCAGTGATACCTGTATGTTCCACCATATTGCGTACAGCGGCATCCAGCGAGAGCGTGCTCCCGGCCAGCCCGCCGGAGCCGGTTCGAACCACGCCGTTTTGCATCGAGACTTCTTTACCACAGAGCGTATACCTTCCGTCCGGCATACCGGCCGCCTGCATGGCATCGGTGATCAGCACCAGGCGTTCTTTTGCGCAGCAACGGCATAACCGCATGGCTCCCGGATGGACGTGATGCCCGTCGGCAATCAGCTCCAGCCACGCCCGTTTATCCGTCAGCCCGGCGCCAACCATGCCGGGTTCTCTGTGATGCAGTCCCGTCATGCCGTTATAGCAGTGCACCAGCCCATCGGCACCCGCATCAAACGCGGCGAGGGTTTGATCGAACGTAGCGGCACTGTGGCCCAGCATCACGCGTATTCCGCGCTGTTTAAGATGGCGAATCGCCTGCAACGCGCCTGGTTTTTCCGGCGCGAGCGCCACCACCCGTAACGTGTCCAGTGAAACGTCAATTAACCTGTCCAGCTCGGCGACATCCAGTTCCCGGAACAGATCCGGCGGATGCGCCCCTTTGTTCTGCGGCGTAAAGTACGGTCCTTCCAGGTAGCTGCCCAGGATCTGCGCGCCGGGGCCGTCCGACTGACAGCGTCGGGCGATTCGCGCGAGCGCGCCGTGGATAGCCTCCAGCGGCGCGGTAACGGTGGTGGGTAAAAAGGCGCCCACGCCTTCGCGCGCTTTATGCATCGCGAGAATATCCAGCACGTCAGGCGCATCATCCATCACGTCCACGCCCGCGCCGCCGTGGACGTGCGTATCGATATACGCCGGGCAGAGCAGTTCCGCATCGCGCGACGTCACGCCCGCCGGGACAGGCTCAATAGCCGCAATCACGCCGTTTTCAATGCGTAGCTGGTGGTCATCCAGCCAGCCCTGTTCGGTAAGCACCCGCCTCGCACGCAGCAGCTGGCTCATATCCCTTCCTCGGCAGGGGCTTCCTCGCGACAGCGTCCCAGCTCGTCTACGAGGCTCGTCAGGCCGCGGTGCCCGCACTCCAGCGCCTGCAGACGAAACGCTTCGCTGCTTAATCCGTCGCGCTCCAGCACCATCTCCAGCAGCAGCTGCAGGTTGGTGCCGGTTATCACTTCACTGCCCGGCCTTTGCATGGCGAGCGTCGACGCCACGCGGAACGGCGTGCCGCCGAGCAGGTCGGTGAGAAACACAATATCGTGCTCTGCATCGAGTTCGCTCACCGCCTGCTCAAGCTGAGCGGTCAGCCGCGCGGTGGTGGACGTTTCGGGAAAATCGATGGCGATAAACTGCGGCTGTTCGCCGAGGATCTGCTTCATCGCCTGCTCAAGCCCGCTGGCAAACCCGCCGTGACCCGTCAAAATAATGCCTAACATCGCAACCTCTTTGCTTTTACAGGAAATGACAGAATTTACCGACAACGCCCAGCAGCACGGTGATACCGATCAGTCGCAGGGGGCTCCAGCCGCGGCGCACCAGCCAAAACATGGTCAGGGTGTAGACCAGCGGCAGGAATGCGGGCATCAGCTTGTCGATAACGTCGGCCTGCAGTTTGACAACGGCATCACCCGCTTTGATCTCAAGCGTGGTATTGAGGCGGACGTAGGTCGCCACCAGCGCGCCGATTACCGTCATCCCGACGATAGACGCCGCGTGACCGACTTTTTTGGTGTTGGCTTTGATCAGCGGAATGGCCGCCACGCCCATCCGGTAAGCGTAGTGCGCCAGGCCAAAACGCAGGCCGAGGTGCACTACGTTAAACAGCACGATAAAGACCACGGCCCCAAGAATCGATCCTTGCAGCGCCAGGCTGGCGCCGATACCGCCGCAGATGGGCAGCAGGGTTAGCCAGAACATGGCGTCGCCAATACCGCCGAGCGGCGCGCCGACGGCAATTTTGGTGCTCTGGATGATGTTCACATCCTGCTTGGAGCGCTCCATCGCCAGAATGATGCCGATAACAAAGGTCACCAGGAACGGATGGGTATTAAAGAAGCCCATATGGCCTTTCATCGCCCGCGCCAGGTCCCGCTTGTTGGTGTGGATCTTTTTCAGCGCGGGCAGTAGCCCGTACAGCCAGCCGGAGGCCTGCATACGTTCATAGTTAAACGAGGCCTGCAGCAGCATTGAACGCCAGGCCACGCGGTTAATATCTTTTTTCGTCAGTTCGGCACCGATGCTCTGGTCTTCGTAGACGTTTTCGTTGACGCCGGTCAGCAGCGTCTCTTCGGATTCTGACACGCCCGGTAACGTTGTTTGATTAGATGCCATCTTCGAATTCCTCTTTCTGGGCTGCGGGAGCCGTCGGTTCAGGTGATTTACGCATCAGGTCGATCAGCGCCATGGCCAGCGCGGCGGCCGCAATCGCCAGCACCGGAAGCTTGAGCCAGGCGGCGGCGACAAAACCGATAATGAAGTAAGGGATGTAGACGTTTTTCATCATGATCTTCAGCAGCACGGCGAAGCCGATGGCAGGCATGATGCCGCCCGCGACTCCGAGGCCGTCAATCAGACGCGCTGGCAGAACATCAATGGCGGTTTTTGCATGTTCCGCACCGAAGTAGATCGGCAGGAAGGCGCACAAAAAATAGAAGATGCCGAGCGCCAGCAGCGCAAGATAGTTAACCCGTTCAATACCGTGAGTATCTGCATTGGCCGCCATGCGATCGCAGCGTGACATCACGCCGGACATCACCGAGAAGAGGAACGTAATTCCCATCTGTACCGCGACGGCAAACGGGACGGCGACGCCAACGGCAACTTCTGGCTTCACGCCGGTGCTGATGGCAAATGCGGTACCTACAATGGTGCCAATAATGACGTTCGGCGGCTGGGCACCGGCGAGCGGGGCCAGCCCCATCCACACCAGCTCTAACGTACCGCCGGTCAAAATGCCGGTGTGCAGATCGCCCAGAATCAGGCCGACCAGCGGCCCGAGCACCACCGGGCGGTGCATGTGCGTTAACCCGTTAAACATATCCAGACCGGCGATAAAGGCGAGTATGCCCAACCCCAGCGCCTGCAACAGACTGATTTCCATTGTGAATCCCTCAGAGCAGTTTAAAGAGATCCAAAGCAGTTTCTGTTGGAACGCCCTGAACGAAGCATTCCACCCCGGCCGCCTTCAGGCCGTTGAACGCGGCGATATCGTTCGCGTCGACAGAGACCGTTTTGGCAATTTGTTGTTTGCCACTGGCGTAGTGCATGTTTCCTACGTTGATACGGGTGATGGGCACGCCGCCCTCAACCAGCTTCAGAAAATCAGCGGGTGATTTGCAGACCAGCAGGATTTTCTGGCGGTCAGCGGCGCGGTGAATGTTGTCGATCACTTTTTGCAGCGACCAGAAGCGCACGGCGATCCCTTCCGCGAGCACCATCTCCATCAGGTTCTGTTGAACCGGATCGTCAGCCACCTCATCGTTGGCGACGAGTACCAGGTTTGCCCCCGCAAACCCCACCCACTGCACGCCCACCTGACCGTGGATCAGGCGTTCGTCGATGCGGCATAAGACAATGTTTGGCATAGCGCTTTCCTCTTTTTATTATGCGTTTTGCGTCGTTACGCCTTCGCAGGCGGCGTGGTACTGCTGGAGTATGTCCTGAATGTGGTCGATGATGAGTTCCCGTGGCGTTGACTTGAGAGCGCCCTCGCGAACTTTGCCGTACTGCAGCGGCAGGTACTGGCTGATCAGCGGCAGCGGAATGGGCTCGTCTGCCAGGTTACGCACCAGCCGCTCGAAGGCGTCGTCAATCTGGCTGTCCGGCCAGTAATAGCGAACGCGGTCAGAGTAGCTGTAGCCGCGCGCCAGGCGACGCGCGTTGCCGTCACCGTGGTAATGGCTTTGCCAGTATTCCGGGCGATCGAGCATGACGTTTTCCAGCACGTGACGCAGGCCAGAAACGGCTTTCGCTGGCAGCAGTTCCTCTTCGATGGCGGCCAGCGCGAAGAGCGCTTCGCGCAGGGCGAAGGTCAGGGCGGGGCCAACTTTCAGAATCGCAAAGTGATCGTTGACCAGCTTTCGCAGCGCCTGCGGCGTCTGGTAGTCGGTGGAGTGCGCTTCAAACACCAGCGTGTTGTAGGCTTCAACCATTTTGCTCAGGGCGACGGCTTTCTGCGGCTGATAGTCGCAGACGTGCGCGTGGTCGAACTCCACGCCAGGCTGGACCACAAGGCCAATAATGCGCGGCCAGATGTCGGTTAAGCCTTCCTTTTCGAACGCGTGGCGGTGCGCTTCAAGTGTGGCGCGGGCCGCGTCCGGCGTGGTCACGGCAAGTTCGGTGAGCGTCTCGTGCGCGCCGCCGGGGACCGGCACTTCCGTACCGATAACGTAGACCAGATCGGATTCACCAAGCTGCTCGCGGCAGGCCGCTTCGGCAATCTTCGCCAGGCGTGCGGCGCGTCCGGCGACGATCGCGTCGGTGAGGGGAACCGGGTCGTCCGCGCAGGACATGCTGCAGTCGAGGTGGATCTTCTTAAACCCGGCAGCCACGTAGCTTCTGATCAGATCGTCGGCATTTGCCATCGCCTGTTCAGCAGGGAGATTTTGCCAGCGGTTAGGGCCCAGGTGATCGCCGCCGAGGATCAGCTGTGACGTCGGGAAGCCGAGCGAGTCCGCGAGCTGGCAGACAAACCCGTGAAAATCGGCGGGCGTCATGCCGGTATAGCCGCCAAACTGATCCACCTGATTGGAGGTGGCCTCGATCAGCAGCGGGGATCGATGCGAATGTGCGTAACGAATTGCCGCTTCCAGTACCAGCGGATGCGCGGAGCAGACGGCGTAAATCCCGTTTGAATTCCCCCGTTTATGGTGTTCCACCATTTCTGTCAGATGTTTCACTTTCCTCTCCATTTCGGATGGT
Organism: Enterobacter sp. ECC-249; assembly: GCF_043965265.1. NCBI lineage: Bacteria > Pseudomonadati > Pseudomonadota > Gammaproteobacteria > Enterobacterales > Enterobacteriaceae > Enterobacter > Enterobacter sp. ECC-249. The sequence goes on along the minus strand of NZ_CP143660.1, from coordinate 4,533,783 downwards.
AATGATATTTATCTTTCGTTTTGTTTCATTTAATCCTGCATCATGGTGATATAAAAATAAAACGAAAGATAATAGTTTTCCGATCTGTTTCACAAAAGAAACATAATGAAAGGTTTCAGCGCGAAGCCAGCTTGCGTATCGTCACCATGCAGGGCTTGCATTCCCGTAAAGGAAAGGCCTTAATAGGCAAAACGAAATGAAACGAAAGAATATTGATTAAGGAGCTCGTATGAGCAGCACCGATTCATCCGCGGAAAAGCGCATCACCGGCACCAGTGAAAGGCGAGAGCAGATCATTCAGCGGTTGCGGGCGCAGGGAAGTGTGCAGGTTAACGATCTGTCTCATCTGTACGGCGTATCGACGGTGACGATCCGCAATGACCTCGCCTTTCTTGAAAAGCAGGGCATTGCCGTTCGCGCCTACGGCGGCGCACTGATTTGCGAAGGTAATGTGCCGGGCGCTGAGCCTTCCGTGGAAGATAAGAGTTCATTGAATACGGCGGTGAAGCGCAGCATTGCCCAGGCCGCTGCCGCGCTGGTAAAACCCGGGCACCGTATCATTCTGGATTCGGGTACCACGACGTTTGAAATCGCCCGCATGCTGCGCCAGCACACGGACGTCATTGCGATGACCAACGGGATGAACGTGGCGAATGCGCTGCTGGAAGCAGACGGGGTGGAGTTGCTGATGACCGGCGGGCATTTGCGTCGTCAGTCGCAATCCTTCTACGGTGACCAGGCAGAACAGTCGCTACAGAATTACCATTTTGACCTGCTGTTCCTGGGCGTCGATGCCATCGATCTCGATCGTGGCGTGAGTACGCATAACGAAGACGAAGCCCGTCTGAACCGCAAAATGTGCGAGGTGGCAGAGCGCATTATTGTGGTGACGGATTCCAGCAAGTTTAACCGCTCAAGCCTGCATAAAATCATTGATACACAAAGGATTGATATGATTATTGTCGATGAAGGTATTCCGGCGGAGAGTCTGGACGGGCTGCGGAAAAGTGGGATTGAGGTGGTGTTGGTTTAAGGTTTTTACCCTCTCCCCTGGGGGGCTGAGGGTTCCCCACAAAATAATGCCTACACGGACGCCCCCTCTCCCTTGAGGGAGAGGGCTGGGGTGAGGGGGAACATACGGCTGTGGAGGTCATTCCGTTTACTTTATGTTCCTTGCTACTCTGTAACGACATGACCGGTGAACGTGCCAGGGTGGCTCAATCGCCACCACCCTGGCGACCCGGGCTCCCGGCGGTAAATCGCCGCTTCGCGGATTGCTCGCCCCATCCCTGGGGCTCACCCTTTCAGGGCCAGCGCATGCGCTGTCCAAAATTGCTCCCGGCAATTTTGTCCGCAGCTTATTCCTTCAGGCTATCGGGTCGGGCATGAGCCTGCATCCCTGCAGGCCACGCCCTCTCGGCGCATCCCTGCGCCTCGCCCCGCCTTACGGAAACGCTTCGGCGATTTACAGCCGGACCAGGGCGTCGCTGTAAGCCATTAATTTTGAAGAAGAGACGTTCATCGCTTCAGGTAAAAAATTACTGGGGATCCCTCAGCCTATGGGGAGAGGGTAGTGCGAGGGGAAGTCACGTCACCGGTGCCGGGTTAAACACCGCCAGCTGGTTGTGTAATCCCCATTGATCCGAAAAGGTTTTCTTCCGCCCGCTGGCGACATCCAGAATGAAGTGGAACAGCTTCCAGCCCACGTCCTCAATGCTCTCTTCTCCGGTGGCGATGGTGCCCGCGTTGATATCCATTAAGTCATACCAGCGGTTCGCGAGCGCGGTGCGTGTCGCCATTTTAATCACCGGTACCGCCATCAGGCCGTACGGCGTGCCGCGCCCGGTGGTGAAGACCTGCACCGTAATGCCGGATGCGACCTGCTGCGTACCGCACACAAAATCGCTGGCCGGCGTTGCCGCGTAAATCAGGCCACGTTTCGTCGGGCGCTGGCCCGGAGAGAGCACTTCCACAATCGCGCTCTGGCCGGATTTGGCAATGGAGCCGAGGGCTTTTTCCACCACGTTTGCCAGGCCGCCTTTCTTGTTCCCGGGGGAGGGATTGGCGCTGCGGTCGGTTTTGCCCATATCGAGATAGTTATCGTACCAGGCCATCTCCTCAAGCAGGCGCTTGCCGACCTCTTCATTAACGGCGCGCGGCGTCAGAAGATGGATGGCGTCACGCACTTCGGTCACCTCGGAGAACATCACCGTGGCGCCGCAGCGAACAAGGAGATCGGATGCAAAGCCCACCGCCGGGTTAGCCGTCACGCCGGAGAAGGCATCGCTGCCGCCGCACTGGGTGCCCACAACCAGCTCAGAGGCCGGGCACGTTTCACGCTGGCGGCGGTTAAGTTTGTACAGATGACGCTCTGCCACCTGCAGAATATCGTCAACCATTGAGCGGAAACCGACGTGGCGTTCGTCCTGCAGTCGCACGATGCTGGCCTCGTCTGCCGGGATGGCTTTGACATCCTCGGTTCCCTGAAGCAACCGTTCTGGCTGCAATTTTTCACAACCGAGGCCAATAACCATCACCTCGCCGCCAAAGTTCGGGTTCAGGGCGATATTGTGGATGGTCCGGATAGGCACCACGGCAGCGGGCGCGTTAATCGCCACGCCGCAGCCGTAGAGGTGGTTCAGTCCCACCACGCCGTCGACGTTCGGGTATTTTGGCAACAGATCGCGTTCGATGATTTTCACCACGTAATCCACTACGCCTGCCACGCAGTGCACGCTGGTGGTAATGCCGAGCAGATTTTTGGTGCCGACGCTGCCGTCCGCATTGCGATAGCCTTCAAAGGCATAGCCTTCCAGCGGGGGAAGCGGCTCCGGCACGCGGGTTGCCAGCGGAAGCGTGTTCAGCGGCGGCGCTTCTGGCAGTGCCACCAGCGACTCCTCAACCCAGCTTCCCTGCGGAATAGGGCGGACGGCATAGCCGATGACTTCACCGTAACGCACGATTTCGCTTTCTGCAGGGATATCTACCAGGGCGACTTTATGTCCCTGCGGAACATGCTCAATCAGCTCCAGCCCGTCCGGGAAGCGGGTTCCTGCTCTTAAGCCATTGTCGTTGACGATAATCGCCACGTTATCGGCGTCGTGCACTTTTATATAAAACGCCGTCGGCGGTGCCTGTCGAATTTCAATGTCGGCCATTGTTCAGTATTCTCCAGCAAATAGTCTGATAATAAATTCAGCCATTTTTCTAATGGTAGAAATAAATACGCGGCTTTCAGAAATAAAGCATGTCAGCAGAATGAATAGCAAAATGTGATCCCGATCGCTTCAGAACCCGTAATCCTTGATTCTGTGCATTAGCGCCCAGTGCTTTGTGCATATGCATATAATTTTATCAAAATATAGCGCAATACCTGAGCATTAAAACAATGTGCGGTCGCGAATTGCGTCTTATACTGAATGACGTTTTTATCACGCCATAATACGTCAGAATAATAAATATCATACTGGCGCGGTGTCTGAATAAATAAAATGATGCTGAAAAAAGCTGCGGAATAAAAAAGGTAAATACGATGAATAACGCGATCTTCCCGAATAAATTTAAAGCGGCTCTCGCGGCGCACCAGATTCAGATTGGCTGCTGGTCCGCGCTGGCAAATCCCATCAGCACCGAAGTGCTGGGCCTGGCCGGTTTCGACTGGCTGGTGCTGGACGGCGAGCATGCGCCGAACGATATCAGCACCTTTATTCCGCAGCTGATGGCGCTGAAAGGTAGCCCCAGCGCTCCGGTGGTGCGTGTTCCCACCAACGAACCGGTGATTATCAAGCGTCTGCTGGATATCGGCTTCTACAATTTCCTGATCCCGTTTGTGGAGACGGAAGAACAAGCGGCGCTGGCCGTAGCCTCAACGCGCTATCCGCCAGAAGGGATCCGCGGCGTTTCCGTTTCGCACCGCGCCAATATGTTTGGCACCGTGCCGGACTACTTCGCGCAGTCCAACAGCAACATCACCATTCTGGTTCAGATCGAGAGCCAGCAGGGCGTGGATAACGTCGACGCGATTGCCGCCACAAACGGCGTGGACGGTATCTTCGTCGGCCCGAGCGATCTGGCTGCCGCCTTTGGCCATCTGGGTAACGCCAGCCACCCTGACGTGCAGCGCGCGATCCAGCACATCTTTTCCCGTGCTAAAGCACACGGCAAGCCGTGCGGCATTCTGGCGCCGGTTGAGGCTGACGCCCGTCGCTATCTGGAGTGGGGAGCCACGTTTGTTGCCGTCGGCAGCGACCTCGGCGTTTTCCGCTCGGCCACGCAGAAATTAGCCGACGCTTTTAAAAAATAACCATCATTGAGGAAACAGATATGACGCTGAAAGTGGGTTTTATTGGCCTGGGGATCATGGGTAAACCAATGAGTAAGAACCTCATCAAAGCGGGTTACTCACTGGTGGTATCCGATCACAATCCGCAGGCCGTGGCAGAGGTGATAGCGGCGGGAGCAGAAACGGCCACCACCGCTAAGGCCATTGCCGAGCAGTGCGATGTCATTATCACCATGCTGCCCAACTCCCCGCATGTTAAAGACGTTGCGCTGGGGGAAAACGGTATTATCGACGGCGCGAAGCCGGGCCTGGTGCTGATTGATATGAGTTCTATTGCGCCGCTCGCAAGCCGTGAAATCAGCGAGGCGCTAAAAGCGAAGGGCGTCGATATGCTGGATGCGCCGGTCAGCGGCGGTGAGCCGAAAGCGATTGATGGCACGCTGTCGGTGATGGTCGGCGGCGATAAAGCCGTTTTCGATAGATACTACGACCTGATGAAAGCGATGGCGGGCTCAGTGGTGCACACCGGTGAGATCGGGGCGGGTAACGTGACCAAGCTGGCAAACCAGGTGATTGTGGCGCTAAACATTGCCGCCATGTCCGAAGCGCTGACGCTGGCAACCAAAGCGGGCGTCAATCCGGACCTGGTCTACCAGGCCATTCGCGGTGGTCTGGCGGGCAGCACCGTACTGGATGCCAAAGCGCCGATGGTGATGGATCGTAATTTCAAGCCGGGATTCCGCATCGACCTGCATATTAAAGATCTGGCGAACGCGCTGGATACGTCTCACGGCGTGGGCGCACAGCTGCCGTTGACCGCAGCGGTCATGGAGATGATGCAGGCGCTGCGCGCCGATGGCCTGGGCACGGCCGATCACAGCGCGATTGCGTGCTACTACGAAAAACTGGCGAAGGTGGAAGTGGCGCGTTAATCACGCCTTGCCCACACCTGAGGGTGACAGCGGCGCGCAAACCCTCTATACTGCGCGCCGAAGCTGACCAGACAGTCGCCGCTTCGTCGTCGTCCCTTTCGGGGGAGACGGGCGGAGGGGAGGAAAGTCCGGGCTCCATAGGGCAGGGTGCCAGGTAACGCCTGGGGGGGAAACCCACGACCAGTGCAACAGAGAGCAAACCGCCGATGGCTCGCGCAAGCGGGATCAGGTAAGGGTGAAAGGGTGCGGTAAGAGCGCACCGCGCGGCTGGTAACAGTCCGTGGCACGGTAAACTCCACCCGGAGCAAGGCCAAATAGGGGTTCACATGGTACGGCCCGTACTGAACCCGGGTAGGCTGCTTGAGCCAGTGAGCGATTGCTGGCCTAGATGAATGACTGTCCAACGACAGAACCCGGCTTATCGGTCAGCTTCAACTTCTTAAAAAACCCCGCTTCGGCGGGGTTTTTGCTTTCAGGGTGTTGCAGGCCGGATAAGCGCAGCACCACCGGCAACCAGACAAACGACATCAATTCTCATATTTGCGACATTAAGCACATTTCACTGTTTTTATCCCTTCAGTATCGCTACTGCATCTGTGGACGATCGCCATCACAAAATTTCACGCTAAAAAATGTACGGTTTTCAGTATTGATAATTTGTTATGATTGTTACCTTAATGATCCTGAAACATTTCTCGTTTGATATACATATATTGAAATCAAATACATTTATCCTGTGAATATGTGACGCATTCCACTCTTTTCCTTAAGTCTGAAAACTCACGCCGTAAAAAATTGATAATTTGAAAGAATGTTTCAAACAAATAGCGGCTATTTATTAGGCTTTAATTGCCTGAAATATCGTCTTTAATGATTTTTTCCGGACGGTGAAATTTATCCGGGTTATCGCCATAAAATTAATTTATTACCGCTATTTTTGTTGATCAATATCAGCGTAGTAGCGTATTTTTACTTTTGTATTTATTTGATAAATAACGTTTTTATTGATTTTTTGGTGTGTGCGTTAAGGGGCCTGAAAAGCAAATTGTGAGTAACAGCACATACCCCTTTAAACATTATTGAGTAGAATTCACCCCGTCATAGGGAAATAAGCGCAGAATATTATGAACACTATTATTCTACCGAAAACACAGCACCTCGTGGTATTTCAGGAAGTCATTAAAAGTGGCTCCATAGGTTCTGCAGCAAGACAGCTGGGCCTGACGCAACCCGCCGTCAGCAAAATCATCAGCGATATCGAATCCTACTTCGGCGTGGAAGTGATGGTGCGTAAAAACACCGGCGTAAAACTGACCGCCGCGGGCCAGGTTCTGCTCTCGTACTCAGAGTCGATCACCCGCGAAATGAAAAATATGGTGAGTGAGATTAACAGTCTGAGCTTCAGCACCGTTATGGACGTCTCCTTTGGCTACCCGTCGCTGATCGGCTTTACCTTCCTGTCCGGGATGATCAAAAAATTTAAGGAAGTGTTCCCGAAAGCGCGCGTCTCGATGTATGAAGCCCAGCTCTCATCTTTCCTCCCGGCCATTCGCGACGGCCGTCTGGATTTCGCCATCGGCACGCTGAGTGATGAAATGCTGCTGCAGGATCTGCACGTCGAGCCGCTGTTTGAGTCCGAGTTTGTGCTGGTCGCCAGCAAGTCACGAACGTGCACCGGCCCGACGACACTGGCATCGCTCACGCACGAACAGTGGGTGATGCCGCAAACCGATATGGGCTACTACAAAGAACTTCTGACCACCCTGCAAGACAACCACATCAGCATCGAAAACATCGTCCAGACCGATTCCGTCGTCACCATTTATAATCTTGTCCTGAATGCCGATTATCTGACGGTGATTCCCCGCGACATGATTGCCCCTTTCGGTTCTGACCAGTTTATTGTGCTGCCAGTGGAAGATGAATTACCCGTGGCGCGTTATGCCGCCGTGTGGTCAAAAAATTACAGGATTAAAAAATCGGCGTCAGTATTAGTTGAGCTGGCAAAACAATATTCGTCGATGAATATCGAAAGACGACGATGAATAATTAGTATCTATTTTAAAACACCCAGAGCGTTAACGTATTAACGCGCTGATACCCTGACTTTGCCTGAAAAGAATGAATTATTATAACGAGGATATTATGCATATTACCTACGATCTCCCGGTAACGATTGAAGATATTCAGGACGCCAGAAAACGACTGGCAGGAAAAATATATAAAACCGGCATGCCACGCTCGAATTATCTCAGCGAACGCTGTAAGGGTGAAATATTCCTGAAGTTTGAGAACATGCAGCGCACCGGTTCGTTTAAGATCCGCGGCGCGTTTAACAAGTTAAGCTCGCTGACCGACGCTGAAAAACGCAAGGGCGTGGTCGCCTGCTCCGCGGGAAACCACGCGCAGGGGGTTTCCCTTTCCTGCGCCATGCTCGGCATCGATGGCAAAGTGGTGATGCCAATGGGCGCACCAAAATCCAAGGTGGCCGCGACGCGCGACTACTCGGCGGAAGTGGTGCTGCACGGTGAGAACTTTAATGACACCATCGCCAAAGTCAGCGAAATCGTCGAGATGGAAGGGCGCATTTTTATCCCGCCTTACGATGACGCCAAAGTGATTGCCGGGCAGGGCACCATCGGCCTGGAAATTCTCGAGGATTTATACGACGTGGATAACGTCATTGTGCCTATCGGCGGTGGCGGTTTAATTGCCGGGATTGCGACGGCGATTAAATCCATCAATCCGACCATTAATATTATCGGCGTTCAGTCTGAAAACGTGCACGGAATGGCAGCCTCCTGGCAGGCAGGAGAAATAACCAACCATCGCGTCACCGGCACGTTAGCCGACGGCTGCGACGTCTCTCGTCCCGGGAAATTAACCTTCGAAATCGTTCGTGAACTGGTCGATGACATTGTGCTGGTGAGCGAAGACGATATTCGCAACAGCATGATTGCCCTTATTCAGCGAAATAAAGTGGTGACGGAAGGCGCCGGCGCACTGGCCTGCGCGGCGTTATTAAGCGGCAAACTGGACCACTATATTCAGGGCCGCAAAACCGTCTGCATTATTTCCGGCGGCAATATCGATCTCTCCCGTGTTTCCCAAATTACCGGCTTCGTTGACGCATAAAGGTGACCTATGAGCAACACAGAAAGCATTATCGTTGGCCAGACAAAAACGTCGTCCTGGCGTAAGTCTGATACCACCTGGACGCTTGGCCTGTTTGGTACCGCCATTGGCGCAGGCGTGCTGTTCTTCCCCATTCGCGCAGGCTTTGGCGGATTAATCCCTATCCTGCTGATGCTGGTTCTCGCGTTCCCGATTGCGTTTTACTGCCACCGCGCGCTGGCGCGCCTCTGCCTGTCCGGCAGCAACGTCTCCGGCAACATTACCGAAACGGTGGAAGAGCATTTCGGTAAAACCGGCGGGGTGGTGATCACGTTCCTCTACTTCTTCGCCATTTGCCCGCTGCTGTGGATTTACGGCGTCACCATTACTAACACCTTCATGACCTTCTGGGAAAACCAGCTCCAGCTGCCTGCGCTGAACCGCGGCGTGGTGGCGCTGTTCCTGCTGCTGCTGATGGCTTTTGTTATCTGGTTCGGTAAGGACCTGATGGTGAAGGTGATGAGCTTCCTGGTGTTCCCGTTTATCGCCAGTCTGGTGCTGATTTCGCTGTCGCTGATCCCTTACTGGAACTCGGCGGTGATCGACCAGGTCAACCTGAGCGATATCGCCTTCACCGGCCATGACGGCATTCTGGTCACGGTGTGGCTGGGTATCTCCATCATGGTCTTCTCATTCAACTTCTCGCCTATCGTCTCCTCGTTCGTGGTCTCCAAGCGTGAAGAGTACGAGCCGACGTTCGGGAAAGAGTTCACCGAGCAGAAATGTTCCAAAATCATCGGTCGCGCCAGCATGCTGATGGTCGCCGTAGTGATGTTCTTCGCCTTTAGCTGCCTGTTTACGCTCTCTCCGCAGAATATGGCGGACGCCAAGGCGCAGAACATTCCGGTGCTCTCTTACCTGGCGAACCACTTTGCCTCCATGTCCGGAACCAAATCGACGTTCGCGACGGTACTGGAATACGGCGCTTCCATTATTGCCCTGGTCGCTATCTTCAAATCCTTCTTTGGCCACTACCTGGGCACGCTGGAAGGGCTGAATGGCCTGATCCTCAAGTTCGGCTACAAAGGCGATAAGAAGAAAGTCTCTGTCGGCAAACTGAACACCATCAGCATGGTGTTCATCATGGGCTCCACCTGGGTTGTGGCCTACGCCAACCCGAACATTCTCGACCTTATCGAAGCCATGGGCGCGCCAATCATCGCCTCTCTGCTGTGCCTGCTGCCGATGTACGCCATCCGCAAAGCGCCAGCGATGGCGAAATATAAGGGCAAACCCGAGAACATCTTCGTCACGGTTGTGGGCCTGCTGACCATTCTGAATATCGTTTACAAACTGTTCTAACCCATTGCTCAGGAAGAGCGGAGTCACATGATGATTGAGTTTCCGGTTGTACTGGTAATTAACTGCGGTTCGTCCTCTGTTAAGTTTTCGGTGCTCGACGCCAGCAGCTGCGACGCCCTGATGACGGGCATTGCGGATGGGATCAACACCGAGAAGGCCTTTATTTCCGTGAACGGGGGTGAGCCAGCCAGACTGGCTCACCAGGACTACGAAGGGGCGCTGGCTGCCATCGCCCTGGAGCTGGAGAAGCGTAACCTGATGAGCAGCGTGGCTTTAATTGGCCACCGCATTGCGCACGGCGGCGACCTCTTCAGCGAGTCGACCCTGATCACGGAAGCGGTGATTGAGCAGATCCGCCAGGTCTCCCCGCTGGCACCGTTGCATAACTACGCCAACCTGAGCGGCGTGGAAGCGGCCGAGCGCCTGTTCCCGGGCGTGCAGCAGGTGGCGGTATTTGATACCAGCTTCCACCAGACGCTGCCGCCGCAGGCCTATCTGTACGGCCTGCCGTACCGCTATTTTGAAGCGCTGGGCGTGCGCCGCTACGGCTTCCACGGCACCTCTCACCGTTACGTGGCCGCGCAGACGCATACGCTTCTTGGGCTGTCCCCCGATGACAGCGGCCTGGTGATTGCCCATCTCGGCAACGGGGCGTCCATCTGCGCGGTGCGCAACGGCGAAAGCGTTGATACCTCGATGGGGATGACCCCCCTGGAAGGACTGATGATGGGTACGCGCTGCGGCGACGTGGATTTTGGCGCGATGGCGTGGATTGCCCAGCAGACCGGGCAGTCGTTTGAGGATCTGGAGCGTGTGGTCAACAAAGAGTCCGGGTTGCTGGGGATCTCCGGCATCTCTTCAGACCTGAGGGCGCTGGAGAAAGCCTGGCATGAAGGCAACGAGCGGGCTGTGCTTGCGATCCAGACCTTCGTTCACCGCATTGCGCGACACATTGCCGGGCACGCGGCGTCGCTGCACCGCCTGGATGGGGTGGTCTTTACCGGCGGCATTGGCGAAAACTCGAAGCTTGTCCGTGCGCTGGTGGCGGAGCATCTGAAGGTGTTCGGCATCCGCCTCGACGACGCCAAAAATGCTCTGCCGGGCAGCGCGGGTGAGCGCGTCATTAGCGCTGATTCGTCCCGCGTGGCCTGCGCGGTGATCCCTACCAACGAAGAAAAAATGATCGCGCTGGACGCCCTCCGTCTTGGGAAGGTTACCCCGGCTGCGGCTTACGCCTGATAAAGCGAGAAACACATGAAAGTAACAATCGATACGGGCGTCGCGCCTTACAGCGACGCGTGGGCCGGGTTTCGCGGTGAAGAATGGAAAAACGCCGTCAACGTCCGCGATTTTATTCAGCATAACTACACCCCTTATGAAGGCGATGAAGCTTTCCTCGCGCAGGCGACGCCAGCAACGACGGCGCTGTGGCAGAAGGTAATGGTCGGCATTCGCCAGGAGAACGCCACCCACGCCCCGGTAGATTTCGACACCAACATCGCCACCACCATTACGGCTCATGGACCGGGCTATATCGACCAGGATCTGGAGACGATCGTCGGTCTGCAAACCGATAAACCGCTCAAGCGCGCGCTGCATCCGTACGGTGGGATCAACATGATCCGCAGCTCGTTCGAAGCCTACGGTCGGGAGATGGATCCGCAGTTCGAATACCTGTTTACCGATCTGCGTAAAACCCACAACCAGGGCGTGTTTGACGTCTATTCGCCGGAGATGATGCGCTGCCGTAAATCCGGCGTGCTGACCGGCTTGCCGGACGGCTACGGGCGCGGACGTATCATCGGTGACTATCGCCGCGTGGCGCTGTACGGGATCGCTTATCTGGTGCGCGAGCGTGAACTTGAGTTCGCCGATCTGCAGGGCAGGCTGGAGCGCGGTGAGGATCTGGAGGCGACGATCCGCCTGCGTGAAGAGCTGGCGGAGCATAAGCGCGCGCTGCTGCAGATCCAGCAGATGGCGGCGAACTATGGCTTCGATATCTCACGCCCGGCGATGAACGCCCAGGAAGCGGTGCAGTGGCTCTATTTTGCCTACCTTGCAGCGGTGAAATCCCAGAACGGCGGGGCGATGTCGCTGGGGCGCACGGCCTCGTTCCTCGATATCTACATCGAACGGGATATGCAGGCGGGACGCCTGAAAGAGGTACAGGCGCAGGAGCTAATCGACCACTTCATCATGAAGATCCGCATGGTGCGTTTCCTGCGCACGCCGGAGTTTGACACGCTCTTCTCCGGCGATCCGATCTGGGCCACGGAAGTGATCGGCGGCATGGGGCTGGACGGCCGCACGCTGGTGACCAAAAACAGCTTCCGCTATCTGCACACGCTGCACACCATGGGGCCCGCGCCGGAGCCGAACCTGACGATCCTCTGGTCAGAACAGCTGCCGATCGCGTTCAAGAAATACGCCGCGCAGGTGTCGATTGTCACCTCGTCGCTGCAGTATGAAAACGACGATCTGATGCGTGCGGACTTCAACAGCGATGACTACGCAATTGCCTGCTGCGTCAGCCCGATGGTGATCGGCAAGCAGATGCAGTTCTTTGGCGCGCGAGCCAACCTCGCCAAAACGCTGCTGTACGCGATCAACGGCGGGGTGGACGAGAAGCTGAAGATCCAGGTCGGCCCGAAAACCGAGCCGCTGCTGGACGACGTGCTGGATTACGACACGGTGATGGCGAGCCTCGATCACTTTATGGACTGGCTGGCGGTGCAGTACATCAGCGCCCTGAATCTCATTCACTACATGCATGACAAGTATAGCTACGAAGCCTCGCTGATGGCGCTGCACGACCGGGACGTCTATCGTACCATGGCCTGCGGCATTGCCGGGCTGTCGGTAGCCGCGGATTCCCTGTCGGCCATTAAATATGCCACGGTGAAGCCGGTGCGCGACCATACCGGACTGGCGGTCGATTTCGTGATAGAAGGGGACTATCCGCAGTACGGTAACAATGACGATCGCGTGGACAGCATCGCCTGCGACCTGGTGGAGCGCTTTATGAAGAAAATTCAGGCGCTGCCAACCTACCGCAACGCGGTACCGACCCAGTCGATCCTGACCATCACCTCCAACGTGGTTTATGGTCAGAAGACCGGGAACACGCCGGACGGACGACGCGGCGGCACGCCGTTTGCCCCAGGCGCGAACCCAATGCACGGGCGCGACAGAAAAGGGGCGGTGGCCTCGTTAACGTCGGTCGCCAAGCTGCCGTTCACCTATGCCAAAGATGGGATCTCCTACACCTTCTCCATCGTGCCGCAGGCGCTGGGCAAGGACGAGCTGGTGCGCAAAACCAACCTGGTAGGGCTGCTGGACGGGTACTTCCATCACGAAGCATCTATTGAGGGCGGGCAGCACCTGAACGTTAACGTGATGAACCGGGAGATGCTCCTCGATGCCATTGCGCATCCCGAGAACTACCCGAACCTGACCATCCGCGTCTCCGGCTATGCGGTGCGCTTTAATGCCCTGACGCGCGAGCAGCAGCAGGATGTGATTTCGCGAACGTTTACCCAATCTATATAAAAGTGAGTTCTCATGCCCCCTCAACGCAGGGGGCATTTTTTTGCCCGCTGGACATACACAATTGTTTATATAATTACTCACACATATTCATCCGCTCTTGAAAAACAATACGCCTGCTTTTCCCTATCACAGCATGTAAGGACAGTAAGATGATGAAAATGACCCGTATTGCGTTGGCCGCCGCCGCGCTGGCCGTGTGCAGTTTTACGGCGCAGGCCGCGAACGTGGAGGCTGCTCCGTCTCCATCTCAGGACCCGCTGGTTCAGCACCTGAAGCTCAGCAATGAGCAGGTTAAGAAGATTGAAGATCTGCATAAGCAGCTGGAACAAAATGTCAGCAAGATCCCGATGACGGGCGTGAAGGACGGCGCGCTGATCGACATGTTCCAGGCGGGCAAATGGGACGAAAGCACGGTGAAAAGCCAGCTTAGTGCATTCAGCAAAATTGAAGAGCAGACCCGCTATTACCGCGTGAAATATTACTTCGACGTCAGCCAGGTGTTGACGCCGGAACAGCGCAAACAGATTAGAACGGATATGGCTAACGCGCTGGCAGAGTGATTTCGTCGTCGCGTACGGCGCCGGATGATTTTGCCGTGGCTCGATCGGTTCCCTCTCCCATTGGGAGAGGGTTAGGACATTCTCTAAACCGGCAAATCAATCAGCAGCGCGCGCAGCGGCGTATCCGCCACCAGGGTGATATTCGCTTCATCACGAATAAACGCCCCGTCGCCGCAGGTGAGCGCTTCTTTCTCTTCCGTATGCGTCACCGCATGCACCGTACCGTGAATAGACTGCAAATAGGCGCGCGGACCATGAAGCTGGAAGCTCGCCTGTTCACCTTTCTTGAGCTCGATATGGTGCAGCCACACCTGCTGACGCAGCTGCAGGCTACCTTTACTGCCGTCCGGCGATGCAATCAGCTGTTGCTTATCGCCCGTTAAATCTAACTTCTGTACCAGCGGATTTTCTCGCTCAGGGCAGGCGTCGAGCCACAGCTGCATGCGGGTCAGCGTTTTATCTTTGCTGAGGTTATGCTCGCTGTAGCTAATGCCCGGCTGCGTGGAAATTAACAACGCTTCGCCAGCCTTTGCCTGGACATGATTGCCCTCGCTATCGCGGTATTCTGCCTCGCCTTCCAGGATCAGGTTCAGGATATCGACTTTCGGGTACGTACGCGGCTGGAAGGAGGCGCCCGGGGCGAGCACTTCCTGGTTCAACACGCGCAGTGAAGCGTAACCGAGGAGTTTAGGGTCAAAGTAGTGTCCAAAGGAAAAGGTGTAGCGGGCCTGCAGCCAACCGAAATCGGCTTGTCCGCACTGTTTAGCTGTTCTTGTCGTAATCATAAACTTGACCTCTCTTTACACTAAAACAATGGTAAAGGTATGGACGCTTCATTGTTAGCCAGATATTCTGCCTGGTATGTTCAAATTTCCTGAATGAGAACGAGATGGCTAAAGAGAGAGCATTGACGCTTGAGGCGCTTCGCGTCATGGACGCGATTGACCGGCGCGGCAGTTTTGCGGCAGCGGCCGATGAACTGGGGCGCGTTCCGTCTGCGCTGAGCTACACCATGCAGAAGCTGGAAGAAGAGCTGGATGTGGTGCTTTTTGACCGCTCCGGTCATCGAACAAAATTCACCAACGTGGGCCGAATGCTGCTGGAGCGCGGCCGCGTGCTGCTGGAAGCGGCGGACAAGCTCACCACGGACGCCGAAGCGCTGGCGCGCGGCTGGGAAACCCATCTGACGCTAGTTACCGAAGCGCTGGTGCCGACTGAAGCGCTGTTCCCGCTGGTGGACCGCCTGGCGGCGAAGGCCAATACGCAGCTGTCAATTATCACCGAGGTGCTGGCAGGGGCGTGGGAGCGTCTGGAGACGGGCAGGGCGGATATCGTGATTGCGCCGGATATGCACTTCCGTTCTTCATCGGAAATCAACTCGCGCAAGCTCTACAGCGTGATGAACGTCTACGTTGCCGCCCCCAACCACCCGATTCACCAGGAGCCGGAGCCGCTATCTGAAGTCACACGCGTGAAGTATCGCGGCGTGGCGGTTGCGGATACCGCGCGCGAGCGTCCGGTGCTGACGGTGCAGTTACTGGATAAGCAGCCTCGTCTGACGGTCACGTCGCTGGAAGACAAGCGGCAGGCGCTGCTGGCGGGGCTGGGCGTGGCGACCATGCCGTACCCGTTTGTCGAAAAAGACATTGCAGAAGGGCGGCTGCGCGTTGTCAGCCCGGAATATAGCCACGAGGTGGATATCATTATGGCGTGGCGCCGCGACAGCATGGGCGAAGCCAAATCGTGGTGTTTACGCGAAATTCCGAAGCTTTTCACGCACTATAATAAATAAAATTGTGGTTTGTAGGCCCGGTAAGCGAAGCGCCACCGGGCTTTTTTTTATGCGCCGACCTTAGGATCCGGACCAAAGCGGTTTTCGCCCGGCGTCCCGCTCTGACAGTTGAAGATCAAAATCACGATCCAGCCCACGATCGGAATCAGCAGCAGCAATAACCACCACGCCGAACGATCGGTATCGTGCAGCCGACGGAACAGTACCGCCCATGATGGCAGCAGGACTAACAGGCCATAGATGGTGGTCAGCACGCCTTCACCGCCAGCCCGCTCCCAGCCGAGAATTTTATCCACGATGCCCAGCACCATAATCAGGACGAAGTTCACCAGAACGAACATCCAGTACTCTTTGCGGCGGGCGCGGCCACCAAATCCAATGTAGTTGCGCAGTACTTTTAAATACCAGTCCATTTTCCTTGCCTCATTAGTCAGTCAATCACTTGTTTTCTAAGCGATCGAGGTAAGGATAGATGGAGATTGTGAATTAAAAAAGGGCATTTACCCGTCATACTTCAAGTTGCCTGGGCGTTGGCTTTCCTCGCTCACCCCAGTCACGTACTAATGTACGCTCCTGGGGATTCGCTGCGTCGCCGCCTTCACGCAACTTGAATTATTTAGGGTATTGATTGGTGCCCTTAATATTTATCCAAAACGCACGTCGCGCCCGTGCGGTTCATCCAGGTTCTGCCACGGGCCGATGGAGATAATGCCCGTCGGGTTGATGGTCTTGTGGCTGCGGAAATAGTGGGTGCGAATATGGTCGAAGTCGACCGTGTCGGCGATACCCGGCATCTGGTAGATGTCGCGCAGGAAACCATACAGGTTCAGGTAGTCGCTGATGCGGTGTTTATCGCACTTAAAGTGGGTGACATAGACCGGATCAAAGCGAACCAGCGTGGTCCACAGGCGAATGTCCGCTTCCGTCAGGCGATCGCCCGTCAGGTAGCGATGCTGGCCCAGGATCTGTTCCAGGCGCTCCAGTGATTCAAACACCTTTCCAACCGCTTCGTCATACGCTTCCTGGCTGGTGGCGAAACCGGCCTTATAGACACCGTTGTTGACGTTGTCGTAAATCCAGCTGTTCAGCTCATCAATCTTATCGCGCAGTTCAACCGGGTAGTAATCCCCGGCGCGGGCGCCGTGCGCATCAAATGCGGTATTGAACATGCGGATGATTTCCGCAGACTCATTGCTGACAATCGTCTGGTTTTTCTTGTCCCACAGCACCGGCACGGTCACGCGCCCGGTGTAGTGCGGATCGGCGCGCAGATAGAGCTGGTACAGGAAATCGTGGTGATACAGTTCGTCGCCGGTTGCCGCAGGGAAATCATTGTCAAACGTCCAGCCGTTTTCCAGCATCAGCGGGTTGACGACTGAAACTGGAATTAAAGATTCGAGACCTTTCAGCTTGCGCACAATCAGCGTGCGGTGAGCCCACGGGCAGGCGAGGGAAACATAAAGATGATAACGATCTTTCTCAGCCGCGAAGCCGCCTTCGCCGCTTGGGCCCGGCGCACCGTCCGCGGTCAGCCAGTTACGGAAGGCCGAAACAGAGCGCTTAAAGCGACCTCCGGTGGATTTGGTGTCATACCAGACATCCTGCCAGACGCCGTCTACGAGTTGTCCCATTTTTTCTCCTCCGTCAGATAGCAAAAGCGAGGAGATGTCTCCTCGCTTTGTGTTTATTCAGTATAGCGTGCTTACCATTTCTTATTCAGAACGCGGTCGATGCTGTATGCGCCCGGGCCAGTGACCGCCAGCAGCAGGAAGCCACCCGCGATGGTCAGGTTTTTCATGAACATCAGAGAGTTCACGCCTTCCGCAAAGTTGCTGTGGAAGATGAACGCCGTCAGCACGGTGAAGCCTGCGGTAAACAGCGCGGTGGTGCGGGTCAGGAAGCCGAACAGGACTGCCAGGCCGCCGCCGAACTCAAGAAGAATGGTCAGTGGCAACAGGAACCCCGGAACGCCCATGGCTTCCATATACTGCTGGGTACCCGCATAACCGGTAATTTTGCCCCAACCTGCCACGATGAACAGAATTGGCATCAGAATACGCGCTACCAGTACACCAACATCTTCTAATTTTTTCATTTTACTCTCCAGGAAACCACATCAGCGGCTGAACGTTATTTGTCTGCAATTACGGGTAGATACCGCGTCGTTGCTGTCGATGGAGAGCATCATAAACGTGACGGTGGGCGATTGTTAGCAAGGAAAACTGTCAATCTTCTTCAAAGATATTGAGTAAAGGGGGGGAGAGGATTTTGCCGGGTGGCGCTGCGCTTACCCGGCCTACGAGTGTAAGTAGGCCGGGTAAGGCGTAGCCGCCACCCGGCGAGAAGGCTAGCGTAATTGCTGCTGCCGCAACGTTGCTTTCACCAGACGCCAGGCGCTCCATGCACCAAACCCACGGCGCGCCCAGCGGATGAGCATATTTGGATGACGAACGGACCAGATAGCCATCACGCTGCTGCCGACCAGCGCCCATGAACGCAGGCTCAGGAAGGTGTTCCAGCCCCGATCAAACCGTCGCGTCGCGTCAATCCAGTCGCGACGGTCGGCAGACAGATCCAGCCTCTGCTGCTGGATCTGGCTTAGCAGGTACGCTTTTCGCTTTTGACGTTCGGCTTTACCGCTCACGGCTTGTCATCCTCCAGCAGGGCGCGATCGTTAGCCAGCTCCTGACGCGTATGGCGCAGGAAAGTGGATTTACGCGCTTTACGCAGCGTCCAGATACCGCCAATCAACGCTGCGACCAGCAGAACGACGGTGGTGGCAATCATCGCGTTAAGACGATACTGCGGATCAATGGCCCAGATGATTAACACCATCAGGCTCATCAGTCCAAACGCGGCGAAGAGCATGGTGAGTCCGAGCATCAGCAGCATCTGGAAGAGGTTGGCTTTCTCCTCTTCCAGCTCGACCACTGCCAGCCGGACGCGCGTTTCGGCAATCCCGACCAGCGTCGTTAAAATACGCTGGCCGATGCCGAGGACGTTGTTAGCAGGCCCTTGTGCGTGACGAGGATCTTCCATATCAACGACGCGTCAGCAGGACACCCAGTACCACACCGACTGCGGCACCAATCCCTACGCCCGTCCATGGATTATCACGTACGTATTCGTCCGCACGCGCGGCCGCTTCGCGGGTCTGTTTTGCCAGCGCATCGCCGGTTTCACCCAGGCGATAGCGGCTCTCTTTCAGCGCCTGCTCCGCTTTGCTGCGCAGCTTGCTGACCTCTTCTTTTGACTTGTCAGCAGAGGAGTTCAGCACCTCTTCAAGGGTATCGGCCAGGGATTTCAGTTCAGCGCGCAGATGTTCAGACGTCGTATCTTTTGACATGATTCTCTCTCCTGTTGAGATTTCCGTTAACTCAATAATCGCGAGCTTCCAGCGCTTTCAGGTCGTCCTGCGCTTCTTTCAACTTCTTCTCGCGCTTAGCAATTTTTTCCGCATCCCCTTTCTCTTTCGCTTCCTGCAGGTCGCGACGGCGCTCGGCTATCTCGTCCTTCTGTTCAGCGATTTTCTTCTGATGGTCGGCACGAAGCTTGCTGTCTGAACAGTTCGCTTTCACTTCGCTCAGCGCTTTTTTGAGACCATCAACACGGTGCTGATTGTTATGCTTTTCGGCATAACCGATCTCACGCTGAATATCCTGTTCTTTCTCCTGACAGAGAGAGTTTGCGAAGGATGCTGTGCTTAAAGAAAAAAGGGCCAGAGCCAGAGTCATGCGGAATTTCATTATCGAAACCTTCCATTGTGTGGCGGCATAAGCCGCTATCCAAAGTTATGCGGAGTACATCGAGGGGTGCTCCGCGTACTTAAGCATAGTAAGTAAACGGGGGATTCACCAAAGTGAGTGAAAAGATTCGGAATCCTGGAAGTTATCCAAACCGATGCGACGTATCGCGAATCAGCGACAGCCAGGCTGCAGGCTGGCTGTCATCTTCCTGCTGAGCAATGATGTACCCGTGCGGCAGCGTACGGTCGAGAACCACTTTCGCGGCGGCACTTTGCGCACGGGAATCAAATTTGATCAGTAAAACATCGTCCTGCGGGGTGATGCTCTTAAAGCGGATCCCATTCGCATCCAGATGATGCCAGACAGAAAAACCGTCAGGCACGCTGGCACCCTGGTTCACCGGGCGAATGGCCAGCGTGGATTCCTGGTGCGAAAGCGCGCTCCATGCCAGCAGCATGGCGCTGAGCACTACCAGCGTAATCACAGCGCAGGCAAAACGGCGCAGGGCGAGCGGTGAGATAGCCATCGTTAGCCTCTGGCTCCGTATTTCTTTTTCCACAGCACGACCAGGGAGCCGATCAGGCCGAAGACCAGCAGCACAACGGGCAGCAGCATCAGGCAGGACATGAGCTGGTCTTCATATTTCATAAAGACCGGCGTTTTACCCAGGGCATAGCCGAGCGTCGTCAGGATAAGCACCCATAACAGACCGCTCATCCAGTTAAAGAACTGGAAGCGCGCGCTGCTCAGCCCCGACAGACCGGCAATGGTCGGCAGCAGGGTACGTACAAACGCGATAAAGCGGCCAATCAGCAGCGCGGAAAGCCCGTGCTTATGGAAAAGGTGGTGCGCCCGCTGATGATAATGTGCAGGCAGGTGCGAGAGCCAGTTCTGGACGATCCGGGTATTGCCCAGCCATCTTCCCTGGATGTAGCTCACCCAGCAGCCGAGGCTGGCCGCGACGGTCAGTAATAAAATGGTGTGCGGAAACGCCATCGCCCCTTTGGCACACAGCACGCCGACAAGCACCAGCAAACTGTCACCGGGCAGGAAGGCTGCAGGCAGCAAACCGTTCTCAAGGAACAGGATCATAAACAAGACGAAATAGAGCATGCCAATCATGGAAGGGTTGGCCAGCGTTTCAAAATCCTGCGCCCAGAGGGCATGCAGTAGTTGGGTCAAAAGTTCCATTCAGTGTTCCTGGAAATCGGTTAACGTCACGCCTGTTATCCGGGGCAAACAGCACGGCGACATTGTTGTGATTTCATTATGGTCGCTCGCGGACACATTGCGGTGTGGCCAACACGGTTCCCTGTTAATTGGCTGGTTAGCAAGCACTAACTTACAAAATAACGAAGTGAATCCAATTGTAACAAAGCCCAACGTTCTGCGTCACAGAATTTGCAGGCGTGAGTTGATTTTGGCGTAAGCCCAGGAAGTGAGCGAGGGGATTTACAAAGGCTGACACTATATATGTTTTGCTTACCCACTGAAGCCAGAAGGCGCAGCGAGGCGCCTGCCAGCGGGAAGGTCATCTATTTTGCGGCACTGGGAGCCGTATCGAGATGAACGACGGGATTATCGGCGAAAAGATAGCGGTCAGCGTTAAATTCGAAGTCATCGCTGGTTTCATTGAACAGCATCTGCTTGGTGTTTTCGAGGTGCTGCCACATCGCCAGCTTAGCGGCATGCGGATCTTTACGAATCAGCGCCTTAAGGATTTGATCGTGATCGTCACACCAGTTGTCGACGGTTCGGGAATCGATATGGTCGTGCAGTTTTTTCCAGTACGGGTTGTGAACGCGCTGAGTCCACATTTTCTCAACGATTGCCGCCAGCGCCGTATTCTGGGTTGCCAGGGCGACCTGGACGTGGAACTGCAGATCCCATTCTGAATCGCGGAAACATTTTTCCTTACGCGCATTCTCCTGGATTTCCATCAGCTTCATGATGTCCTGCTTGGTCACCTGCGTCGCCGCAAATTCGGCAATGTTGCTTTCAATCAGCTGGCGAGCCTGGAGCAGCTCAAACGGACCATAGCTGGCGAATTCCAGGCTTTCGTCCGCGACGGGAGAGTGTTTTGGCAGATTGGAAATGACGTGAATGCCGGATCCTTTGCGTACCTCAACGTAGCCTTCCACTTCCAGCATGATGATCGCTTCGCGCACAACGGTGCGGCTGACGCTTTTTTCATCCGCGATGAAGCGCTCGGCGGGCAGTTTATCACCGACAAGATAGACCCCTTGCTCGATGCGATCTTTCAGCTCCGCAGCAAGTTGCTGATATAAACGACGTGGTTCGGTGATTTCCATATGCGCTCCAGGCAGGGTACGGCAGATGATTTGTTATACCACTTTTGCGTGCCACTCTCCAGATTTTGCCATTAAAAAAGCCGCTACTGAGCGGCCTTTAAATGCCGGGTGGCGCTGCGCTTACCCGGCTTGCGGTTTTGTTGGGTGTTGTAGGCCGGGTAAGGCGAAGCCGCCACCCGGCACAGCGGAGCTAACTCTGCGTGGCTGGTTTCCCGAGCGACTCTTTCGCCAGCTCCTCTGCCGATTTGCTTTTCAGCACCGTCCAGATCACCACCGCGCCCAGCAGGTCGAAGATAGCCAGCACGGCGAACAGCGGGCTGAAGCCGATGGTATCCGCCAGCGCGCCGACCACCAGCGCAAACATCGTACTCGCGGTCCAGGCGGCCATGCCTGTCAGACCGTTAGCGGTGGCCACTTCGTTACGACCAAAGACGTCAGACGAGAGCGTAATCAGCGCGCCGGACAGGGACTGGTGCGCAAAACCACCGATGCACAGCAGGGCAATGGCGACGTACGGGCTGGTGAACAGGCCGATCATGCCCGGGCCAATCATCAGCAGGGCGCCCATGGTGACTACCATCTTACGGGAAACAATCAAGTTCACCCCAAACCAGCGCTGGAACAGCGGTGGCAGGTAGCCGCCCACGATACAGCCCAGGTCAGCGAACAGCATGGGCATCCAGGCAAACATCGCGATCTCTTTCAGGTTAAAGCCGTAGACTTTAAACATGAACAGCGGGATCCACGCGTTAAAGGTACCCCACGCCGGTTCTGCCAGGAAACGCGGCAGGGCGATACCCCAGAACTGACGGGTGCCCAGGATCTGCCAGACGGTCATTTTCTTGCCGTTGTTGGTCTGATGCTGCGCTTCCTGACCACCAATAATGTATTCGCGTTCTTCTTCGGAGAGTTTTTTCTGATCGCGCGGGTGCTTATAGAAAACCAGCCATGCGATTGCCCAGGCGAAGCTCAGCACGCCGGAGATGATGAAGGCCATCTGCCAGCTGTGCATCACGATAGCCCACACCACCAGCGGTGGCGCAATCATTGCCCCGATGGACGAGCCTACGTTGAAGTAGCCGACCGCAATGGAGCGTTCTTTTGCCGGGAACCACTCGGAGCTGGCCTTGAGGCCGGCCGGGATCATCGCGGCTTCTGCCGCACCGACCGCACCGCGCGCCAGCGCCAGGCCGCCCCAGCTTCCCGCCAGCGCGGTTGCGCCGCAGAACACCGCCCAGGCGATGGCGAAGAAGGCATAACCGATTTTGGTACCGAGGATATCCAGCACATAGCCTGCAACAGGCTGCATGATGGTATACGCCGCGGAATAGGCGGCAATGATGTAGGAGTATTGCTGTGTGGAGATATGCAGCTCTTCCATTAACGTCGGCGCTGCGGCTGCCACGGTGTTACGCGTCAGGTAGCCCAGCACGGTGCCTAACGTCACCAGTGCGATCATATACCAACGTAACCCTTTAATTTTACGCATCTAAAACCTCATCGTTATGTTATGTCCGCGCCAGAGCACGGCAACCTCTCAACCGTTTCCGGGAGCAGTTGTGTAACGGGAGGGGCGTAGCGGGAGCATGTCCCGGAACGGCCCGAACCTTGCCATAAGTAAGCGTGCATAAGTCGGTATCCGTACCGTTAAACCCGATGTCTCTCACACCGGTAATGCATTCCGTCGGCTGAGTGTTTGCGACGGCGAAAAGATAACTTGTCATACAACTTTAAAAGGTGAGTGACATCACAAATGTATGATTCTTTGTAGGGACATTAAACGCTGCGCGCAAAGCCAGTAATGGCGCGGCCTGTAGAAGTGTTTACGCCATCGAGGGTAATTTATTTGTTGGCGTTTATTGATCTCACTCACGAAAAAAGCTTCGGTGGGTGGGAATTGGTGTGATAACTTTGCAGCATATGAACATACGCTTTCTGACGCTCCCGTAATGAGGAAGACGATAATGACGCCGTTTATGACCGACGATTTTCTGTTAGATACCGAATTTGCTCGCCGCCTGTACCACGACTACGCAAAAGATCAGCCGATTTTCGACTACCACTGCCATTTACCGCCGCAGCAGGTTGCCGAAAATTATCGTTTCAAAAACCTGTATGATATTTGGCTGAAGGGTGACCACTACAAATGGCGTGCCATGCGCACCAACGGCGTGGCGGAACGCCTGTGTACCGGTGACGCCACCGACCGCGAGAAGTTTGATGCCTGGGCGGCGACCGTTCCGCACACCATCGGTAACCCGCTCTATCACTGGACGCATCTTGAGCTGCGTCGCCCGTTTGGCATCACCGGCAAGCTGCTCTCCCCAACGACCGCAGATGAAATCTGGGATCGGTGCAATGCGCTGCTGGCGCAGGAGAACTTCTCCGCGCGCGGCATCATGAAGCAGATGAACGTGAAGATGGTGGGCACCACCGACGATCCGATTGATTCCCTGGAGCATCATGCCGTTGTCGCCAAAGACACTTCTTTTGATATCAAAGTGCTGCCAAGCTGGCGCCCGGACAAAGCCTTCAACATTGAGCAGGCCACGTTTAACGACTACATGGCGAAGCTGGCGGAAGTGTCCGATACCGACATCCGTCGTTTCACCGATCTGCAAACCGCGCTGACCAAACGTCTGGATCACTTCGCGGCGCACGGCTGTAAAGTCTCTGACCACGCGCTGGACGTCGTACTGTTCGCGGAATCAAACGAGGCCGAGCTGGACAGCATTCTGGCGCGTCGCCTGTCCGGTGAATCGCTTAGCGAGCACGAAGTGGCGCAGTTCAAAACGGCGGTACTGGTATTCCTCGGTGCGGAATACGCCCGTCGCGGCTGGGTACAGCAGTACCATATCGGCGCGCTGCGCAATAACAACCAGCGTCAGTTTAAGCTGCTGGGCGCGGATGTGGGCTTCGACTCCATCAACGACCGTCCGCTGGCCGAGGAGCTGTCTAAGCTGCTGAGCAAACAGAACGAGCAGAACCTCCTGCCGAAAACCATTCTCTACTGCCTGAACCCGCGCGATAACGAAGTGCTGGGCACTATGGTCGGCAACTTCCAGGGCGAAGGGATGCCGGGCAAGATGCAGTTCGGTTCCGGCTGGTGGTTCAACGATCAGAAGGACGGCATGGAGCGTCAGATGACGCAGCTGGCGCAGCTTGGCCTGCTGAGCCGCTTTGTCGGCATGCTGACCGACAGCCGCAGCTTCCTGTCCTATACCCGTCATGAATATTTCCGCCGCATTCTGTGCCAGATGATTGGCCGCTGGGTGCACGCAGGCGAAGCGCCGGCGGATATCCAGCTGCTGGGTGAAATGGTGAAAAACATCTGCTTTAACAATGCGCGTGACTACTTCGCCATTGAACTGAACTAAGGCCGTTTGAGGTTGATATGCAATACATCAAAATCCATTCGCTGGATAACGTGGCCGTCGCGCTGACGGATCTCGCTGAAGGCGACGTGGCGATCGTTGATAACCAGAGCGTCACCCTGCGTCAGGCGATTGCTCGCGGACACAAGTTTGCCGTGAAGCCTCTCGCTAAAGGGGACAACGTCGTGAAGTACGGCCTGCCGATTGGGCATGCGTTAGCGGATATCGCGCCGGGTGAACATCTTCATTCCCACAATACCCGCACCAATCTGAGCGATCTGGACGAGTACAGCTATCAACCTGATTTACCTGGGGCACAAGAGCAGGCGGCGGATCGTGAAGTGCAGATCTACCGCCGCGCCAGCGGCGACGTGGGGATCCGCAACGAGCTGTGGATCCTCCCGACCGTCGGATGCGTGAACGGGATTGCGCGCCAGATCCAGACGCGCTTCCTGAAAGAGACCAATAATGCCGAAGGCACCGACGGGGTGCATCTGTTCAGCCACACCTACGGCTGCTCCCAGCTCGGCGACGACCACATTAACACCCGCACCATGCTGCAAAACATGGTGCGTCACCCGAACGCGGGCGCGGTGCTGGTGATTGGCCTGGGCTGCGAGAACAACCAGGTTGATGCCTTCCGCGACACGCTGGGCGAGTTTGACCCTGAGCGCGTGCATTTTATGGTGTGCCAGCATCAGGATGACGAAGTGGAAGCGGGCGTTGAGCAGCTTCATCAGCTGTATGAAGTGATGCGCCACGACAGGCGCGAGCAGGGCAAGCTGAGCGAGCTGAAGTTTGGTCTGGAGTGCGGCGGGTCTGACGGCCTGTCCGGCATCACCGCCAACCCGATGCTGGGCCGCTTCTCGGATTACGTGATTGCTAACGGCGGCACCACCGTGCTGACCGAAGTGCCGGAGATGTTCGGCGCGGAACGTATTCTGATGAGCCACTGCCGCGACGAGGAGACGTTTGAAAAAACCGTCACCATGGTGAACGACTTCAAACAGTACTTTATCGCCCACAATCAGCCGATTTACGAGAACCCGTCGCCGGGTAACAAAGCGGGTGGGATAACAACGCTTGAGGAAAAATCCCTCGGCTGCACCCAGAAAGCGGGCGCGAGCCAGGTGGTTGATGTTCTGCGCTACGGCGAGCGCCTGAAAACGCACGGTCTGAACCTGCTGAGCGCGCCGGGTAACGATGCGGTCGCCACCAGCGCGCTGGCCGGTGCCGGCTGCCACATGGTGCTGTTCAGCACCGGGCGCGGCACGCCGTACGGCGGTTTTGTGCCGACGGTGAAAATCGCCACCAACAGCGAGCTGGCAGCGAAGAAAAAACACTGGATCGACTTTGATGCCGGGCAGCTTATCCACGGCAAGGCGATGCCGCAGCTGCTGACGGAATTCGTGGACGCGATTGTGGAATTTGCCAACGGCAGGCAGACCTGTAACGAGAAGAACGACTTCCGCGAGCTGGCGATCTTTAAGAGCGGTGTGACGCTTTAATCGGTGCGCCCTGATGCCCTCACCCTGGCCCTCTCCCACGGGGAGAGGGTACAAACACTAAAAACGGCAACCTCAGGGTTGCCGTTTTGCGTTTACCCTGTAGGCCCGGTAAGGCGTATCCGCCACCGGGCTTTTCTTTTTAACTGCGCAGGGCGTTCTTCGCTAAACGCGCGTCTTCCGCCTGGCACACGGCGGCGGTAAACATCACGTCGGTGGAGGAGTTGATCGCGGTTTCGCAGGAGTCCTGCAATACGCCGATGATAAAGCCTACCGCAACCACCTGCATGGCGATCTCGTTCGGGATGCCGAACATATTACACGCCAGCGGGATCAGCAGCAGGGAACCGCCCGCCACGCCGGATGCGCCGCAGGCACACAGCGAGGCCACCACGCTCAGCAGCAGCGCGGTTGGCAGATCCACCGGAATACCCAGCGTATGCACCGCGGCCAGCGTAAGCACCGTAATGGTGATGGCCGCCCCCGCCATATTGACGGTCGCCCCCAGTGGGATTGAGACGGAATAGGTATCGCGGTCCAGATTCAGCTTCTCACACAGGGACATGTTGACCGGAATGTTTGCCGCCGAGCTGCGGGTGAAGAAAGCGGTCACGCCGCTTTCGCGCAGGCACATCAGCACCAGCGGGTACGGGTTACGACGGGTCTGCAGAAATACCAGCAGCGGATTAATCACCAGCGCTACGACGGCCATACAGCCAATCAGCACCAGCAGCAGTTGCGCATAGCCCCACAGCGCGCCGAAACCGGTGGTTGCCAGCGTGGATGCCACGAGGCCAAAAATACCAATCGGCGCAAAGCGGATGACCACCGTCACGATAAACGTGACGGCGTGAGAAAGGTCGTTAACCAGGTTTTTGGTCGTGTCGTTGCTGTGGCGCAGAGCGAAGCCCAGGCCGACGGCCCAAACCAGGATCCCGATGTAGTTCGCGTTAATCAGAGCATGGATCGGGTTGGCGACAATGCTCATCAGCAGGCCGTGCATCACCTCCACGATACCCGCGGGCGGCGTAATATCGGTAGCGCCAGTGGTCAACTGCAGCGTGGACGGGAAGATAAAGCTAACGACAACCGCCGTCAGCGCGGCCGAGAACGTCCCCAGCAGGTACATCCAAAGAATCGGGCGAATATTGGTTTTCTGCCCCTGCTGGTGGTTGGCGATTGAGGCCATCACCAGCGTCAAAACCAGAACCGGCGCGACCGCTTTCAGCGCGCCGACGAACAGTGTGCCGAGCAGGCCAGTAGCCTCCGCGGCAGGTTTTGAGATCAGTGCCAGCGCGACGCCGAGCACCAGTCCAACCAGTATTTGCTTAACAAGGCTGCCGCGCGACAGACGCGCAAGCAGGCCCGATGAGGATGTCGTCATGAGCGTTCCTTAAGTGAAATTGCGTTCCATCCCGGATGTGCTCTTAGTCACATTTATGTCCGGATGTAAGTAAATGTTTGCCTGGTCGAGTATAGGGAAAGCGTCTGCGGAGGGAAGCGTAAAATGCTGGATTTTACGTGTCGCGTCATGTTTTTTAACTATTGATTAACGAAAGTGCCGGGTGGCGCTACGCTTACCCGGCCTACATTGCATTTCCCCCTCTCCCTGTGGGAGAGGGGCGGGGTGAGGGCATCAGCCCGCACCGAACGTTTTACTCCACCTGCTGCTTCTTATCGTGCTGGCGGTTAACCCAGGTATTGATAATCAGCGTCACGATCAGAATGCCAAACACCACGCCGAGCGAAATGGCGATCGGGATATGGTAGAAATCGACGATCAGCATTTTGATACCGATAAACACCAGAATCACCGACAGGCCGTACTTCAGCATTGAGAAGCGCTCCGCTGCACCCGCCAGCAGGAAGTACATCGCACGCAGGCCGAGGATCGCAAACAGGTTTGAGGTCAGGACGATGAACGGGTCGGTGGTAACCGCGAAAATGGCCGGAATGCTGTCCACGGCGAAAATCACGTCGCTCAGCTCAACCAGTATCAGCACCAGCAGCAGCGGAGTGGCAAACAGCAGGCCGTTCTTGCGCACGAAGAAGTGCTCGCTCTCGATCTTGTCGGTCATGCGCAGATGGCCTCGGATCCACTTCACCAGCGGGCGATCGCCAATCGCAGAGCCGTCCTCTTTCGCCAGCGCCATTTTGACACCGGTAAACAGCAGAAACGCGCCGAAGACGTACAGCAGCCATTCGAACTGGGTAATCAGCCAGCTGCCGGCGAAGATCATGATAGTACGAAGGATAATCGCGCCAAGCACGCCGTAGACCAGCACGCGGCGCTGCAGGGCCGCAGGTACGGCGAAGTAGCTGAACAGCATTAGCCAGACGAAGACGTTATCGACCGCCAGGGCTTTTTCGATCAGATAGCCGGTGAGGAAGGCGAGTGCCTGAGGATCGGCCACCGCGCGGCCTTCGGTCGAGGCCAGATACCACCAGAAGGCGGCACAGAAAAGCAGGGAGAGGGTGACCCACACCAGCGACCAGGCCGCAGCCTGTTTCATGGTCATGCCGTGCGCGCCGCGACGCCCCTGTAAAAAGAGGTCGATCGCCAGCATGATGAGCACGACAACCGCGAATCCGCCCCACAACATGGGAGTGCCGACAGAATGCATACTATTTTCCTTACACATAAAAAACAAAAACGGCCATGGTCAGAAGACGATAGCCGTTAGCTTTTTATGCATAGACCTCGCCTTCCGGCAAGGTCTCACTTACAACCACGAGGGTTGCCCGGCGACCGGATGCGGTATTGCACGCATCGTAATGACGATCCACCGGCGAAGAAGTTACTCCCCTTTGCAGGTAACAAAATATGTCAGACCATTGGTTTCGTCAATGGTCTGCGCCGTTTCATTACACAGCTTTACGCGATAGCTTCCGCGCTCACGCCGTCAGCCGGGAACACCACGCCTGTCTGACGGCGGATCTCAGTTTGCAGCTTCGCCGTGGTGCGGCTCACCGCAAGGCCTGGGTGATTCACTTCGTTGTCTTCCACCAGACGGGCGAAGACCTCTGCCTCATAGAGCATAGTGTTAATATGCTGAGGCTGCGTCAGCTCCTGCGCTTTGCCGCCGCGCGGCACAAAGCTCACCTTCTGGCATTCGGAGATCTTCTCGATAACCAGCGAGCCCGCTTCGCCCTGAATTTCGCTCGGCAGCACGGAATCGCTTACTTTGGAGTGCTGCAGCGTGACGCTGAAATCACCGTAGTCCAGCACTGCTATACCGTGCGCATCCACGCCGCTCTCCAGCAGGCTGGCGGTGGCCGTGACGCCGTGCGGCTCGCCCCACAGTGCCACGGCAGAGGCCAGGCAGTAGAAGCCGATATCCATAATCGAGCCGTTAGAGAAGGCCGGATTAAAGGTGTTCGGGTTCTCGCCGTCGAGATAGCGCTGGTAGCGCGACGAGTACTGGCAGTAGTTGATGAACGCTTTACGCACTTTGCCAATTTTCGGCAGTGACTGCTGCAGCAGCAGGAAATTCGGCAGGCTGGCGGTTTTGAAGGCTTCGAACAGCACCACCTGGTTTTCGCGGGCAAGTGCAATAGCCGCTTCGACTTCATCGATGTTCGACGCCAGCGGCTTCTCGCAAATCACATGCTTTTTGTGGCTGAGGAACAGCTTCGTTTGCGGGAAGTGCAGGGAGTTCGGGCTGGCGATATACACCGCGTCAATGGCGTCGCTTTGCGCCATCTCATCAAGCGAGGTGAAGAGATGCTCGACGAGGTAATCGTTGGCAAAACTCTGCGCCTGCTCAAGGCTGCGGGAATAGACTGCGGTAAGTTTCAGTTTGCCGGTTTCGTGGGCGGCGTCGACGAACTGGCGCGTGATCCAGTTCGTTCCAATGACTGCGAAACGTATCATAAACGTTTACGTACTCCGTAGCGGGGAACCTTTAGCCACTGTAGCACGTCATCATGACAATTCGCGTGCGCTATTCCGCATTACCTTTTAACGATAAATGCGTAAGCCACAGCCGGGTATCAAACTCCAGCTGATGGTACTGCGGCTCCATGTGGCAGCACAGGGAATAGAAGGCTTTGTCGTGCTCTTTCTCTTTAAGGTGCGCCAGCTCGTGCACCACGATCATCCGCAGAAACGCTTCCGGCGCGTTACGGAAAACCGTCGCGACGCGGATCTCCGCCTTGGCCTTCAGCTTGCCGCCCTGTACGCGGGAGATGGCGGTGTGCAGGCCGAGCGCGTTTTTCAGCACGTGGATCTTGTTGTCATACATGACTTTATTGATCGGCGGGGCGCTTCTCAGATACCGGTTTTTCAGATCCTGCGTATACTGCCAGAGTGCTTTATCGGTCGCGAAATCGTGGGTGCCGGGGTAGCGTTTTTCCAGCACCGCGCCCAGCTTCTGCTCGGCAATCAGGCTGCGAACCTGAGTCAGTAAATGCTCCGGGTAGCCCTGGAGATAAGTAAGTTGGTTCATCAACGCCCCAAATCGACAATAAAACGGGTATACTCACGCACCCTTTTCAGGGATACGCCAAATTTTACCATTCAGGAGGGCCGATGAGCCACTTAGACAACGGTTTCCGTTCACTCAACCTTAAACGTTTCCCGGAAACGGACGACGTTAACCCGCTTCAGGCGTGGGAAGCGGCGGATGAATATCTGCTGCAGCAGTTGGATGACACTGAAATCCGCGGCCCGGTTTTGATCCTGAATGACGCGTTTGGCGCTCTGGGCTGCGCCCTGGCAGAACACGCGCCTTACAGCATCGGCGATTCCTACTTAAGCGAGCTGGCGACGCGTGAAAACCTTCGCCATAACGACATCGAAGAGTCCAGCGTGAAGTTCCTCGACAGCACCGCGGACTACCCTCAGGCGCCGGGAGTGGTGCTGATCAAAGTGCCAAAAACCATGGCGTTGCTGGAGCAGCAGCTGCGCGCGCTGCGTAAGGTCGTCACGCCTGAAACGCGCATTATCGCGGGTGCCAAAGCGCGCGATATTCACACTTCAACGCTGGAGCTGTTCGAGAAAGTTCTCGGCCCGACCACCACCACGCTGGCGTGGAAAAAAGCGCGCCTGATCAACTGTACCTTCAGCGCGCCGGAGCTGGCCGACGCGCCAGAGACCCTGAGCTGGAAGCTGGAAGGGACCGACTGGACCATCCACAACCACGCGAACGTCTTCTCACGTACCGGTCTGGATATCGGCGCGCGCTTCTTTATGGAACATCTGCCGGAAAATCTGGAAGGTGAGATTGTCGATCTGGGCTGCGGTAACGGCGTGATTGGCCTGACGCTGCTGGCGAAGAACCCGGAAGCCAGCGTGGTGTTCAGCGACGAGTCGCCGATGGCGGTGGCCTCCAGCCGTCTGAACGTGGAAACCAACATGCCGGACGCGCTGGACCGCTGCGAGTTTATGATCAACAACGCGCTGTCGGGGGTAGAGCCTTTCCGCTTCAACGCCGTGTTCTGCAACCCGCCGTTCCACCAGAAGCACGCCCTGACGGATAACGTCGCGTGGGAAATGTTCCACCACGCGCGCCGCTGCCTGAAGATCAACGGCGAGCTGTACATCGTGGCCAACCGACACCT
Source organism: Enterobacter sp. ECC-249 (assembly GCF_043965265.1). Taxonomy (NCBI): domain Bacteria; kingdom Pseudomonadati; phylum Pseudomonadota; class Gammaproteobacteria; order Enterobacterales; family Enterobacteriaceae; genus Enterobacter; species Enterobacter sp. ECC-249. Next base: position 4,501,693 of record NZ_CP143660.1, on the reverse strand, counting down.
GGACTACTTCCACAAGCTGAAGAAGATTTTCGGCAACTGCGTCACCATTGCGACGAACAATAAATTTGTGGTGCTGAAGTCGGTGAAGCTGGGGCGTCGTCGTTAAGATTGGGTATGTGCGGCCTGATGCCCTCACCCCAACCCTCTCCCACAGGGAGAGGGCGCAAACACTAAAAACGGCAACTGGGTTGCCGTTTTGCTTTTACCCTGGCCGCCCGGCAATGCCCTGGTTTTGTAGGCTCGGTAAGCGAAGCGCCACCGGGCGATGCCGTTAAATACTCAGCGCCAGCTTTGTCCCCTGCGCAATCGCCCGCCGCGCGTCCAGCTCCAACGCCACGTCGCACCCGCCAATCAGATGCACCGTTTTACCGGCCTCGCGCAGCGGATCCGCCAGATCGCGCTTTGGCTCCTGCCCGGCGCATAAAATCACATGATCCACGCGTAGCAGCTGCGGTTCGCCGCCGATCGTGACGTGCAGACCCTCGTCGTCGATCTTCTCGTAGCTTACCGCCGGGATCATTTTCACCCCACGCGAGAGCAGGGTAGCGCGGTGGATCCAGCCGGTGGTTTTGCCAAGCCCTTCGCCCGGCTTGCTGGCTTTACGCTGCAGCATCACGATCTGGCGCGGGCTTTTTGGCAGCTGCGGCCCTTCGGGGCGCAGGCCACCGGACTGGCTGAGGCTGGTATCAATGCCCCATTCGACGCAAAACTCGGCAATGTTCTGGCTGGTCGCCTCGCCCGGCTGGCTCAAATACATGGCGGTATCAAAGCCGATCCCGCCGCAGCCGATAATCGCCACCTTCTCGCCAACCGGTACTTTGTCACGCAGCACGTCGAGATAGCTCAGCACTTTTGGATGATCGATACCCTTGATCGCAGGCGTGCGCGGTACGATCCCGCTCGCCAGGATCGTCTCATCGAAATCAGTCAGATCCGCCGCGTGGACAAACTGGTTAAGCCGCAGCTCGACGCCCGTCAGCTCGATCATCCGGCGGTAGTAGCGCAGCGTTTCGTAGAACTCCTCTTTGCCGGGGATCTGTTTGGCGATATTAAACTGCCCGCCAATCTCCCCGAGCGCATCAAACAGCGTCACGCTGTGCCCGCGCGAGGCGGCATTCACCGCAAACGCCAGCCCTGCCGGGCCTGCGCCCACCACGGCCAGGCGTTTTTTCTTGACCGCCGGAACGACCGGCATTTTGGTTTCGTGGCAGGCGCGCGGGTTGACGAGGCAGGAGGTGACCTTGCCGACGAAGATCTGATCCAGGCAGGCCTGGTTACAGCCGATGCAGGTGTTGATCTCATCCGCACGGCCGCTTTGCGCTTTGGACAGCAGTTCGGCATCGGCGAGGAACGGACGCGCCATCGACACCATATCGGCATCGCCGCGTGAAATCACATCGTCCGCCACCTGCGGATCGTTAATGCGGTTGGTGGTGACCAGCGGAACAGACACTTTGCCCTTCAGCCTGCGCGTCACCCAGCTGAACGCCGCGCGCGGCACCGGCGTGGCGATGGTCGGAATGCGTGCCTCGTGCCAGCCGATGCCGGTATTGATAATCGTGGCACCTGCGGCTTCAATCGCCTGCGCGAGCTGCACGGTTTCGTCGAACGTGCCGCCTCCCTCTACCAGGTCGAGCATCGACAGGCGGAAGACGATAATAAAGTCCGCGCCCGCACGTTCGCGCACGGCGCGCACGACTTCTACGGCGAAGCGCATCCGGCGGGTATAGTCGCCGCCCCATTCATCGTCGCGCTGGTTGGTGCGGGCGGCGAGAAACTCGTTGATCAGATAGCCTTCTGAGCCCATCACCTCTACGCCGTCGTAGCCCGCCTCACGCGCCAGCGCCGCGCAGCGGGCAAAGTCGTCGATCAGCGCCAGGATCTCGTCGTGGGTGAGGGCGTGAGGTGTAAAACGGTTAATCGGCGCCTGAAGGGCCGACGGCGCGACCAGGTTCGGCTGATAGCTGTAGCGACCCGTGTGCAGAATCTGCAGGGCGATTTTACCGCCCTCGCGGTGTACCGCGTCGGTCACAATGCGGTGGTGCGGCAGCTGTGACGCATCGTTTAGCACCGCGCCGCCCTCCATTCCCACGCCGGAAGGGGCTGGGGCCACGCCGCCGGTGACAATCAGCGCCACCCCGTGGCGGGCGCGCTCGGCATAGAAGGCTGCCAGACGCTCGGCCCCGTCCGGATGCTCCTCCAGCCCGGTGTGCATCGAGCCCATCAACACGCGGTTTTTGAGTGTGGTGAACCCCAGATCGAGGGGGGCGAATAACGACGGGTAGCGGCTCATAGTCTCTTCCAGTGTAAAATTATTGTTATGTGGTCGGATGAGTTACTAATTTAGCCAGCGGCAGCAGAAAGGTAAAAGCGGGATCGAATGATTGTGATAGATCTCAAAGAACTTCCCCCTCACCCTAACCCTCTCCCCGGAGGGGAGAGGGGACTGGCCGGTGCGGTCTTAAAGAATCAGCTCGATCTGGTTTTTTCCCTCTCCCCTATGGGGAGAGGGGCAGGGTGAGGGGTGTGGGTTTTTACTAACCCCGGAGCCTGCCACATTGACGTCGTCAGCCCGCTGTCCACCAGCCCGAGCTGGTCCGCATATACCGCCTGCCATTTCTGCATCATGCCGTCGTACAGCTCGCGGTGCTGCGGGTTCGGCGTGAACTCGCGGCTCCACTTCACCAGCCGCTCGCCCGTCGAGGCCATATCGGCAAGCAGCCCCGCGCCAGCGCCTGCCGCAATCGCGCAGCCCAGCGCCGTGGCCTCTTTCACTTCCGGCACGCGCACCGGCAGCCCGGTAACGTCGCTTAAAATTTGACTCCACAGCGCCCCTTTCGCGCCCCCGCCCGCAAAGACCAGGCTTTCAAACGTCACGCCCGAAAAGTGGGAGATCTGCGCCAGGTTGCAGGCCGAGACGATCGCCGCGTTCTCCTCCAGGGCGCGGAACAGCGTCGCTTTATTGCACTTTTCCGGGTCGATGGAGAGGTTAATAAACGACGGCGCGGCGTGGTACCACTGCTTAAAATGCATGGCGTCAGAGAAGATTGGCATCACTCCGTGGGAGCCCGCCGGCACCCTGCTGGCCATCTCTTCCAGCAGAGAATAGGTGTCCATTCCCATCCGCTCGGCAATCAGCTTTTCCTCTGCGCAGAAGGCGTCGCGGAACCAGCGCATGGTCAGCCCGGTAAAGAAGCTGATCGACTCCGCCTGCGCCATGCCGGGAATCACGTGCGGGTTCACGCGGATGTTCATCTCGGGGTCGGTGCGCACCTGCGGCAGGTTGACCACCTGCTGCCAGAAGGTGCCGCCCAGCACCGCCGTCTGCCCGGCGCGAACCACGCCCAGCCCCAGACAGCCCAGCTGCACGTCGCCGCCGCCCATGACGACCGGCGTGCCTTCGCGCAGGCCGCTCTGCTGCGCGGCCTCTCTGGTGATAGCGCCCAGCACGGTGCCGGTCTCTTTCACCGGGGAGAGGATATCGGCGCGCAGTCCGGCCATGTCGAGCAGCGCCGGACGCCAGTCGCGGGAGAAGAGATCCAGCATGCCGGTGGTACCCGCGTTAGACGGGTCGACCGCCAGCTCGCCGGAGAGCTTCGCCGCCAGCCAGTCGCTGATCATGGTGATAGTCGCGGCCCTGCGGTAGATATCCGGACGATGGTGCGCCAGCCACAGCAGGCGCGGCATGGCGCTCAGCGCCAGCGTCTGGCCGGAGACCTCATACACTTCGGATTCAAAACGGTCGTCGTGGATCTCTTTGAGTTCGGCCACCTCGCGGCTGGCGCGGGCGTCGACGTTGGCGCAGGCCCAGATGGCCTCGCCGTTGCGGTCATACAGTACGATCCCTTCGCGCATCGAGCAGCAGGCAACGGACTGAATATCCGCCGCGCTCAGGCGTGCACGCTCCAGCGCCTGATGAATGCACCGGCAGGCCAGCTGCCAGTTGGTGTCGAGGTCAAACTCCATCGACCCCGGCACGTTCTCGACGCTCAGGTGCTTCCACTCGGCCTGGCCGACGGCAATCTGGTTGCCCTGTAAATCAAAAATCACGGCGCGAACGCTGCCGGTCCCTGCATCTAACGCTAAAAGGTAACTCATGAGCTTGCCTCGCTGTTAGCGCAGGGCGACTCTTATTCGGCCAGAGCCAGCACCGCGCGGGCTGTCGTCTCTTCCGTCACCAGGCCATTGATACGGCGACCCTTCAGTGCGGCATAAATCGCATCGGCTTTCTCTTCCCCTCCGGCCACGCCAACGATGGTGGGCAGCTGCGCCAGCTCATCAAGCGAGACGCCGAGTAGTTCTCTATGGATCTCCAGCTCCTCGACGCACTCCCCTTCGGCATTGAGGAAATAACCGAGAATATCGCCGACCGCCCCTTTGCGGGCGTACATCAGCTGTTCACCTTCGCTGATGTAGCCGGAGCGCAGGATCGTTGCATCACGGCGCTGGTTCACTGAACCAATGCCAACCACCGCCACGTCGGCGGCGGTGGCCGCGAGGATCACGTCCCGCACGCTGGTTTCGCGTTTTAAGATCCCGGCGACTTCTGCGGATGACACGCGAAGCGGGGCGGGGATCATGCTGACGCTGCAGGCCGCGTCCAGCTGGCCGATACCGGTCATGTACGGCCCGACGCCGCCGGAGAGCGTCACCAGGCGGATCTGCTGTGAGCTGATAAAGCCGCTCAGGTGCTGCAGGCTGCTCATGGTGGTTTCACCAAACCCCACAGCCAGCAGCTGGCCGGGCTCCAGCACGCCCATCAGCGACTGCGCTGCGCCAATGCCCAGCCGCACGTTCATCGGCGGCGTATTCAGGGCGGGCATCACGCGCACCAGCTTCAGGCTAAAGCGCTGCTGTAGCTCGGTCTCCAGCGCCAGGCAGCCCTCGTAGCGGGAGTTGATCTGTACTCGGATCACCCCAGACTGACGGCCTTTTTCCAGCAGGCGAGAAATCTTCAAACGCGGCAGCCCGAGCCGCTCGCCGATGTCGTTCTGGGTTAATCCGTCGTGGTAGTAGCACCAGGCCACGCGCGCCACCAGCTCCTCTTCCGCCAGCGCCAGCCCGGCAAACCGTCCTTCTTCCGCAGTGCGTTTATCGCTCATAATTGAACTCTTATAAAAATTTAGATCATATGTTCGTGATGGCGCGAAGGGAAAATGTGAGCCACGCGACAAAACGGATCATTTCGATCGTTTCTGGTTTATCTGAATCTCAATCGATAAAACTGTGATCCCTGCACGGTTGTAAATATAGTTCACAGTCTACGCTTTTGAACATTATTAAATCTAAAAATCATTTGTTCAATATCGGAGCGATGATGACCTCACTTCTCGACGCGCGGAATATCAGCAAGCAGTTCTCAGGCGTGCCGGTTCTAAAAGGCATTGATTTCACGCTGCTTGCGGGCCAGGTGCACGCGCTGATGGGCGGAAACGGCGCGGGAAAATCGACGCTGATGAAGATCATCGCCGGGGTCGAGACGCCGGACAGCGGTGAACTTTCCGTCGAGGGGCAGTCATATGCGCGGCTCACGCCCGTGCAGGCGCACAGGTTAGGCATTTACCTGGTGCCGCAGGAGCCGCTGCTGTTCCCCAACCTGACGGTGCGGGAAAACATCCTGTTCCGCCTGCCGCGCGAACGCGATCGGGAAAAGCGGCTGGCGGAGAAACTTGAGCAGCTGCAGTGCCAGCTGAACCTCGACGCCGCCGCCAGCACCCTGGAAGTGGCGGATCAGCAGATGGTGGAGATCCTGCGGGGCCTGATGCGCAACGCCAGGATCCTGATCCTCGACGAACCCACGGCCTCCCTCACGCCGGGTGAAACCGAGCGGCTGTTTCGCCAGATCCGCGCCCTGCAGGCGCTTGGCGTCGGGATTGTTTTTATCTCGCACAAGCTGCCGGAAATTCGCGTGCTTTCGAGCCACGTCTCGGTGATGCGCGACGGCGCGGTGGTGCTGAGCGGTGAAACCGCGCAGTTCGACGACAGCGCCCTGATCGCCGCCATGACGCCGGTAAGCCGGGAGAAATCTCTGAGCGATACGCAAAAGCTGTGGCTGGCGCTGCCGGGCAACCGTCGCACCCAGCCGCAGGATTTCCCGGTGCTGCGGGTGGACGATCTCACCGGGGAAGGGTTTATCGATCTCAGCCTTGAGATCTACGCCGGAGAGATCGTTGGCCTGGCGGGGCTGGTGGGATCCGGACGTACCGAGTTTGCCGAAACGCTCTACGGCCTGCGGCCGGTACGTGGAGGCCGCATCTGGCTGGAGAATCAGGAGATCGCCGGCGATCCGGTAAGTTCACGCCTGGAAAAAGGGCTAGTCTACCTGCCGGAAGACAGGCAGGTGTCCGGCCTGTTCCTCGACGCGCCGATCCGCTGGAACACCGTAGCGCTCAACGAGCCGTCGATTTGGCAGCAGCGCAAGCGGGAGTCGGCGGTGGTGGAGCGCTATCACCGGGCGCTGGGGATCAAGCTCAATGATGCGGATCAAACCGTGCGCACGCTCTCCGGCGGTAACCAGCAGAAGGTGCTGCTGGCGCGCTGCCTGGAGGCCAACCCTTTACTGCTGATCGTCGATGAACCGACGCGCGGCGTGGACGTCTCGGCGCGCGCAGATATCTACCAGCTCATCAAAAGCGTGGCGGCGCAGAACGTGGCGGTGCTGATGATCTCAAGCGATCTTGATGAGTTTCCGGGCCTCGCGGACCGGGTGCTGGTGATGCATCAGGGCGTGCTCAGCGGCGAACTGCCGCGCCACGCCGTCAGCCTCGACAGAATGATGGCGCTGGCGTTCGGAGGGCAATCATGAAGACCTTACTCAAAAACCGCGAGCTGAGCGCGTTTCTCGCCATTCTGGCGCTGTTCGCCGTGCTGGTGGTGCTGAACCCGTCCTACTTCAGCCTGCAAACTCTGGGGATGATTTTCGCCAGCTCGCAGATCCTGATCCTGCTGGCTATCGGCGCGGCGCTGGTGATGCTGACCCGCAATATCGACGTGTCCGTCGGCTCTGTCGTCGGGCTGTCCGCTATTGCCGTCGGCGTGGCGCTGAACGGCGGCTACAACCTGCCGGTTTCCATTCTCTTCGCGCTGTCGACTGGCGCGCTGGCCGGGGCGTTCAACGGGTTTCTGGTGGTGGGGCTGCGCATCCCGGCGATCGTCGCCACCCTTGGCACGCTGGGGCTGTACCGCGGGGCGATGCTGCTCTGGACGGGCGGTAAGTGGATTGAGGGGCTGCCGCCGGGGCTGAAATCCCTCTCTGAGCCTGCCGCCGTCGGCGTATCGCCGCTCGGTATGATGGTGTTGATGATCGTGCTTATCGGCGCGTGGACGCTTTCGCGCACCGCGTTCGGACGTGATTTTTACGCCGTGGGCGATAACCTCGCCGCGGCGCGCCAGCTGGGCGTGGCGGTGAACCGCACCCGCATGATCGCCTTTACCCTCAACGGCGTGCTGGCGGCCTGCGCCGGGATCGTCTTTGCCGCGCAGATTGGCTTTGTGCCCAACCAGACCGGCAGCGGGCTGGAGATGAAGGCCATCGCCGCCTGCGTCCTCGGCGGCATTTCGCTGCTGGGCGGCACGGGCACGCTGATCGGCGCGCTGCTCGGCGCGTTCTTCCTCACCCAAATCGACACCGTGCTGGTGCTGTTCAGGCTTCCAGCCTGGTGGAATGACTTTATCGCCGGGCTGGTGCTGCTGGGCGTGCTGGTGCTCGACGGGCGCCTGCGCCAGGCGCTGGCGCGCCATCAGCGGGGGCTGAAGTATGGTCGCTTCCAGCCGGGTAACAAAGGGGGAAAGCACGTCACCCCGTTTCCTAAACGCAAAAAAGAGGTGGCGTAAATGAGGCTTAACTGGGAAAGCGCGCTGCTCATTTTGCTGGTGCTGGAGATCCTGCTCTTCGGCGCCATCAACCCGCGCATGCTCGACATCAACATGCTGCTGTTCAGCACCAGCGACTTCATCTGCATCGGCATTGTGGCGTTGCCGCTCACGCTGGTCATCATCAGCGGCGGGATCGACATCTCCCTCGGCTCAACCATCGGACTGTGCGCCATCGCGCTGGGCGTGATGATGCAGGCGGGGTGGCCGATGGCGGTCGCCGTTCCGTTGACGCTGCTGCTCGGACTGCTGTGCGGGCTGGTAAACGCGGCGCTGATCCACTACACCGGCATTAGCCCGCTGGTGATTACCCTCGGCACGCTCTACCTCTACGGCGGCGGCGCGCTGCTGCTCTCCGGCATGGCGGGGGCCACGGGCTACGAAGGCATCGGCGGCTTTCCGGACAGCTTTACCGCCTTCGCTAACCTCACGGTGTTGGGTCTGCCGATCCCATTGGTCTTGTTCGCGGCTATCACCGTCTTCTTCTGGCTGATTACCCACCGCGGGCGCTTTGGCCGTCATCTGTTTTTAATCGGCCAGAATCCTCGCGCGGCGCGCTATGCGGCGCTGTCGGTGAACGGCATGCCTTACGCGCTGTACGGCCTGGTGGGTATAGCCTCGGCGATTGCCGCGCTGGTGATGGTCTCCTATTTTGGCTCCGCGCGTTCGGATCTGGGGCGGGATTTACTGATGCCCGCGCTCACCGCCGCCGTGCTCGGCGGGGCCAATATCTACGGCGGCTCAGGTTCGGTTGTCGGCACGGCGCTGGCGGCGCTGCTGGTGGGGTATCTGCAGCAGGGTTTACAGATGGTCGGCATCCCCAATCAGGTGTCGAGCGCGCTGTCAGGGGCGCTGCTGGTTGTGGTGGTGATGGGACGTTCGCTAAGTCTGCACCGCGAGTGGGTGCGATCTCTCTTCAGAAAACTATCCGGAGCGTAAGATGAAAACAAAACTGCTCGTCCTGGCAATGGCCCTCAGCTTCGCTTCGGCGCAGGCGGCGGACCGCATTGCCTTTATCCCGAAGCTGGTGGGCGTCGGCTTCTTCACCAGCGGCGGCAACGGCGCGAAAGAGGCGGGGAAAGATCTTGGCGTGGACGTCACCTACGACGGTCCGACCGAGCCGAGCGTCTCCGGCCAGGTGCAGCTCATCAATAACTTCGTCAACCAGGGCTATAACGCCATCATCGTCTCCGCCGTGTCGCCGGACGGGTTGTGTCCGGCGCTTAAGCGCGCGATGCAGCGCGGCGTTAAGGTTCTGACCTGGGACTCCGACACCAAACCGGAGTGCCGCAGCATCTACATCAACCAGGGGACGCCGGAACAGCTGGGCGGCCTGCTGGTGGAGATGGCGGGCAAGCAGGTCACCAAACCGAATGCCAAAGTGGCGTTCTTCTACTCAAGCCCCACCGTCACCGACCAGAACCAGTGGGTGAAAGAGGCGAAGGCCAAAATCGAGAAAGATCATCCCCAGTGGCAGATCGTAACGACCCAGTTTGGCTATAACGACGCCACCAAATCGTTGCAAACCGCCGAGGGGATCTTAAAAGCGTATCCGGATCTGGATGCGATCGTTGCCCCGGACGCCAACGCGCTGCCGGCCGCGGCGCAGGCGGCGGAAAACCTGAAGCGGGAAGGGGTGGCGATTGTCGGCTTCAGCACGCCGAACGTGATGCGCCCGTACGTTGAGCGCGGCACGGTGAAGGCCTTTGGCCTCTGGGACGTGGTGCAACAGGGCAAAATTGCGGTCAATGTCGCCGATCGTTTGCTGAAAAAAGGCGATCTTAACGTCGGCGACAGCGTGGACGTAAAAAACATCGGGGCGCTGAAGGTCGAGCCGAACAGCGTGCAGGGCTACCAGTATGAGGCGAAGGGCAACGGCATCGTGCTGCTGCCGGAGCGGGTGGTGTTCACCAAAGAGAACATCAGCAAATACGATTTCTGACGGGGGAGCAAATGGCTGATTTAGACGACATCAAAGACGGCAAGGATTTTGGCATCGGCACGCCGCAGGTCAACGTGCCGTTCACGCTGAAGGGCTGCGGCTCGCTGGACTGGGGCATGCAGTCCCGCCTGGCACGCATCTTCAACCCGCAGAGCAACCGCACGGTGATGCTGGCCTTCGATCACGGCTATTTTCAGGGGCCGACCACCGGCCTTGAGCGTATCGATCTCTCTATCGCGCCGCTGTTTGGCGAAACCGACGTGCTGATGTGTACCCGCGGCATCCTCAGGAGCCAGGTGCCAGCTGCGACCAATAAACCGGTCGTGCTGCGCGCCTCCGGCGGTAATTCAATTCTGGGGGAGCTGTCGAACGAGTGCGTGGCGGTGGCGATGGAGGACGCGCTGCGCCTGAACGTCTGCGCCGTGGCGGCGCAGGTGTACATCGGCAGCGAGTTTGAGCACCAGTCGATCAACAACATCATCAAGCTGGTGGACGCGGGCGCGCGCTACGGCATGCCGACGCTGGCGGTGACGGGCGTGGGGAAAGAGATGGCGCGCGACGCGCGCTATTTCTCGCTCGCCAGCCGCATCGCCGCCGAAATGGGGGCGCAGTTCGTCAAAACCTACTACGTGGACGAGGGCTTTGAAAAAGTGACCGCCAGCTGCCCGGTGCCGATTGTCATCGCCGGGGGCAAAAAGCTGCCTGAGCACGAGGCGCTGGAGATGTGCTGGCGTGCGATTGACCAGGGCGCGTCAGGCGTGGATATGGGGCGCAACATTTTCCAGTCCAGCGCGCCGCTCGCCATGCTGAAGGCGGTGAAGAAAGTGGTTCATGAGAACTGGAATGCCCGCGATGCGTTCCAGTTCTGGCAGGAAGAGAAACAGGGAGAAGCAAAATGAACGTGACGCTGGTTGAAATCAACATTAAGCCCGAGCGGGTGGACGAGTTTCTGGAAGTGTTTCGTGCCAACCACGAGGGGGCAATCAAGGAGCCGGGGAACCTGCGCTTTGACGTATTGCAGGACCCGCGCGTGAAAACCCGCTTCTTTATCTACGAGGCCTATAAAGACGAGGAGGCGGTGCTGGCACACAAGCAAACCCCGCACTATCTGGCGTGCGTGAATAAGCTTGAGGAATTGATGTCGGAGCCGCGCAAGAAACGCAGTTTTGTTGGGTTGTTGCCGGAGTAACGGATTTGCCCGGTGGCGCTGCGCTTACCGGGCCTACGGGGGCGGGATGGTGCGGTGTTTGCCCGGTGGCGCTGCGCTTACCGGGCCTACGGGTACGGGATGGTGCGGTGTTTGCCCGGTGGCGCTAACGCTTACCGGGCCTACGGTGACGAGGCTGTTTTGATTTTGTAGGCCGGGTAAGCGCAGCGCCACCCGGCGTTGTTCAGGCCAGCGCCAGATCCGCAAGTATCACAGCAAGCGCTTCACGCGGTTCACCCTGAACCGCCTGCAACGGGAACGGCAACGCAGGTGCAGCCACTTTTCCCATCATCTCTGCCGCCGCCGCGATAACCCGTAAGCTGCCGTAGCGACGGAACAATTCCCACAGCGGCTCCAGCCGCTCGGATTGTGCCGTCTCTTTCGAACGCGCAATCGCCAGCGCTGTTTGCGGGAACAACCCGCCGAGCACCGAGTACCAGACGTCAAACCCGGCCTGCAGGGCTGAGGCCGCTCGCCAGTCGCCAGCGATCCCCAGCGTGACTGTATCAGGAAGACGGGCGCGTACCAGCGACAAGTCCTCCGGCACGCGACCAAGCTTAATGGATCCCACATTCGGCAGGGCCGCGACGGTAAATAACAATTCATCGCTAAACGCAAACCCGGTGGTGGCCGGATTATCGTAAATGCACAACGGTACGGAGAGCTGTCGGCTTACCACTTCATAAAGATTAAACACTTCCTCTTCCGTTAATCGCTGGTACGACACGGGTGCCAACAGCACGCCGGAGACACCTGCCGATTGCGCGTTGTCAGCCAGACGCAGTATATCGTCCAGCCGGAGCGCGCCAATGCTGACGATGACCGGAATGTCATCAGCATGCGCCACCGCGCAGCGTGCTATCCGACCGCGCTCTTCTACGGTCAGATAGGTATAGCTTCCCGTTGAGCCGAGAATGCCCAGAGAATCCACGCCAGCGTCGACCACAGGGCGCAGAAGATTGATGAAGGATTGCTCGTCAAACGTCCCCTCTTTCAGGGGGGTTAACGGAAAAGCGCTTAATCCGTGAAACATCGTGTTGTCCTCTTACAGCGTCAGCATCTGAACCTGAGCCGTGGCCCCTGGCATCAGCCGCTGCAGGTTGTTGACCAGCTCTTCTCCTGCCTCTTCCAGCGCCGCAAGCGGCATTGACGGCAGGCTTTCAAGAATAAACCACATAGATTGCGCCTGGCTATCGAGGCGCGTACGCACCCCCTGTCGCCAGTTCCAGCGGCGGCAGGTGACGCCGAGGTCGTCGCGCCAGATAACCTCGCCAGCATCCGGGTATTCCACCACCGGCTGGCCCTCTTTCAGGATATCGAAGGGTTCATGTCCTTCGGCCAGCGTCAGACGCGGCGCGCCCGAGTACGCCGCGAGATTTTCCCCTCCCACCGGAATGGCGTAGCGAATGCTCACCGCGTTATAGATATCCACGACCGGATCCAGCGACGGCAGCGAACCGTCTTTCAGTACCCGCTTGCGCAGGGCCGCAGCGGAACAGGGTGTGCGTTTCGGTTTCGCGCCGAAGGCTTTAAACACCTCATCCCAGTCTGAAAGGTGTACATCAGCCCATGGTAAATCATCATTCAACATCTGCTGGCAGGCCTGCGCCAGCGCTGCGGGGGCCACCTCCGGGTGGGTAATCGGCGCAGCTTCAACCAGAATGCTCAGCGCCTGAAAGCCCGGGGCAATCCCGGCAAGACGCGAATCTATTGACGGCGTAACGAGAGACATAAATAATCCTGTATTGACTGTTTTATACCATGGTAGTGACCAATGACTGATAAAGTCAATATAATGACTGATTCGGGTGCCGATGTTGCCCAGGTAAGCCTGGCCGTGGCGAACCGCCTCCGCAACTGGCGTAAAGAGAAAAAGCTTTCGCTGGACGAGCTGTCCCGCCGCGCCAGCGTCAGCAAAGGGATGCTGGTGGAGATCGAAAAGGGCGCAGCCAATCCCAGTATCGCCATCTTGTGCAAGCTGGCCGCCGCGCTCGGCATCTCCGTAGCGGATATCGTCAACGTCTCCAGCGATCCGCTGGTGCATGTTATCGAAGAAGCGGCGATTCCGGTGCTGTGGCAGGGCGCACTGGGTGGACGCGCCAGACTGCTGGCGGGTACAGCGGGACCGGACATGATTGAGTTATGGCAGTGGGAGATGCAGCCGGGGGAGCGTTTTACCTCTCCGGGGCACCCGGCGGGAACCTGTGAGCTGCTGCACGTGAACGAAGGCGTTTTAACGCTGACGGTGGAGGAGACGGTGACGAAGGTAAACCAGGGGGCATCGGCGGTGGCGAAAACGGAAGCGGCGCACGGCTACGCCAATGAAGGCGATACCGTGCTTCGCTTCACCATGACGGTGGCGGAGTTTCACCGATAAAAAGCAGCCCGGTGGCGCTACGCTTACCGGGCCTACATATGTACTATTTTGTAGGCCGGGTAAGCGTAGCGCCACCCGGCGTTGATTACGCCTCTTCCACGCTCACCCGCAGCGCTGCCAGCGCTTTACGCGCCGCTTTCAGCACTTGCTCACACTGCTCAATCGTCAGCGTCAGCGGCGGTTCAATGCGGATGGTTTTCGAGTTGTTGAGCGTTCCAGCCACCAGCACCCGCTGGCGGAACATCTCGCTCGCGAAGCTGTAGCCGGTTTCGTTATCGACAAACTCAATCGCCATCAGCATCCCTTTCCCACGCGCGTCCTGCACCAGGTCCGGATACTCCCGGCCTAGCTGACGGAAGCCGTCCAGCAGCATGTCGCCTTTCTGCTCCGCCTGCGCGGGCAGGTTTTGCTCCAGCAGCACGTTGATGGTCGCCAGCGCGGCCGCACAGGCCAGCGGATTACCGCCAAAGGTGGTTGTATGCAGGAACGGATTGTCGAACAGCACCGAGAAGACCTCCTCGGTGGCCACCGTTGCGCCAATTGGCATCACGCCGCCGCCGAGCGCCTTCGCCAGGCACAGGATGTCCGGCTGCACGTTCTCGTGCTCGCAGGCAAACATCTTGCCGGTGCGCCCCATCCCGGTCTGGACTTCGTCGAGGATCAGCAGAGCGCCAAACTCATCGCACAGCTGACGCACGGCGGGCAGATAGCCCTGTGGAGGGAGGATCACGCCGCCTTCACCCTGAATCGGCTCCAGGATCACCGCCGCCACGTCATCGCCGGTTTTACGGCATTCACTCAGCACGGTGCGCATGGCGTTGATGTCGCCAAACGGCACGTGGCGGAAGCCCGGCAGCAGCGGCATAAACGGTTTGCGGAAGGTGGATTTGGCGGTAGCAGACAGTGCGCCCAGTGATTTCCCGTGGAACGCGCCGCTGGTGGCGATAAACGTGAATTTCCCGCGCGGCGACTGGTACGCTTTGGCGAGTTTAATCGCCGCTTCGACCGACTCCGTGCCGCTGTTGCTAAAGAAGCTGTACTTCAGTTTGCCGGGCGTTAAGGCCGCCAGCGTTTTCGCGAGCATGGCGCGAAGCGGGTCGAGCAGTTCCTGGCTATGGAGAGGTTGTTTCGCAAGTTGATTCTGTACGGCGGAAACCACAACTGGATTACGGTGCCCCACGTTGAAGATACCAAAACCACCAAGGCAATCGATAAACTCCTGTCCCTGGGTGTCGACAAGCGTGTTAAGACTCCCCGCTTGCCACTCTACGGCTCCGTAATCCCCGCCGGCGGTAACAGATTTGCGATACTCCAGAAACCCTGGATTGACGTGCTCTTTAAAGTAATCGATGACCTCTCGGTTAAGTTGTTTCATCTCCTCATGATCGAGCGTTCGCTTCTCAATGAGATTCAGTGCGTGCGCGGTACAGGCAAGAGCCGAGGCGCTGGAAGGTAACCTGTTCAAAATGTGCTCCCGGGGATCGCGTATCACATGATACTGATTTAAGTATTGCAGGGATTACGCCACTTCAGATGCCTTAACGAAAATCGGGATAAACGCCAGGTTAAAATAATGTTGCGCAATATTTAATCATGCCGATAGAAGCCAAACGGGATTTAGCGGTACGGGGTAGAGAGTAAAAAGAAAGGGGGAAGAGCGCCGCTGCACTAAAGAAGTGCATACGCTGCGACTTAAGCGGGCATTAACGGGTCATGCTTTGTGGGTAATTTCTCTGCGAAAGTATTTGAAATCAATGGATTAAAAAATCGTACAAAAAGTATGGTTTAAGTCAAATCTGCGATCTTCATCAAGTTTAACAACTAAAGATAAATTGTTTACCGCCGAAAAAACAATGACCCACAAAATTAACATTCAAATAACCTGCAAGGGATGCACGCCATGTCCTCTCCAACCTATGTCACCCAGAATGAATATCCTCTGGACGATGACACCACCTTAATGTCTACCACAGACGTCCACAGCTATATCACCCACGCCAACGACACCTTTGTGCAGGTGAGCGGCTATCAGCTCGATGAGCTGACGGGCCAGCCGCACAATATGGTGCGCCACCCCGATATGCCAAAAGCCGCGTTTGCCGATATGTGGTACACGCTGCAGCAGGGCGAGCCGTGGAGCGGGATTGTCAAAAACCGGCGCAAAAACGGCGACCATTACTGGGTGCGTGCCAATGCGGTGCCGATGGTGCGCCGCGGGCAGGTGACGGGCTATATGTCGATTCGCACCAGAGCCGCGGCGGAGGAGATTGCCGCCGTGGAGCCGCTCTATCGGGCGCTGAACGACGGGCGCTGTAAAAAACGTATCCATAAAGGGCTGGTGGTCGGAAAGGGCTGGCTG
Source organism: Enterobacter sp. ECC-249 (assembly GCF_043965265.1). NCBI lineage: Bacteria > Pseudomonadati > Pseudomonadota > Gammaproteobacteria > Enterobacterales > Enterobacteriaceae > Enterobacter > Enterobacter sp. ECC-249. The sequence continues at coordinate 4,485,936 of NZ_CP143660.1, read as the reverse complement.
GGCAAACTGCCGGCCATGCCGCTGCGCTGGCGCGTGCGCAGCGTGATGGCGGCGCTTTTTGCCGTTCTCGCCGCCACGCTGGTCGCGACCTCCGCCGGGTGGGCGCCGCTCGCCGCTACCGCGGTGGTGATGCTGCTGGGTACGCTGCTGTTTGAACAGCAGATTGTCCGCCCGATAGAGAATGTGGCGCGACAGGCGCTGAAGGTCGCCACCGGCGAGCGCAACAGCGTGCAGCACCTTAACCGCAGCGATGAGCTGGGGCTCACGCTGCGCGCGGTTGGGCAGCTTGGCCTGATGTGCCGCTGGTTGATCAATGATGTGTCGAGCCAGGTGGTGAGCGTCCGTGACGGCAGCGACAGGCTGGCGCAGGGGAATGAAGATCTCAACGATCGTACGCGTCAGACCGTCGCGAACGTGCAGCAGACCGTCGCGACAATGAACCAGATGGCCGCGTCCGTTCAGAGTAACTCCGAAACCGCCGCCGAGGTGGACAAACTCTCCGTGGCCGCGAGCAGCGCGGCGACGAAAGGAGGCAACGCGATGCAGACCGTCGTTAAAACGATGGATGACATTGCCGACAGCACGCAGCGAATTGGCTCAATTACCTCCCTGATAAACGATATCGCTTTCCAGACCAATATTCTGGCGCTGAATGCGGCTGTTGAAGCGGCAAGGGCAGGCGAGCAGGGCAAAGGGTTTGCCGTGGTCGCGGGCGAAGTCCGCCATCTCGCCAGCCGCAGCGCCAGTGCGGCTAACGATATTCGTAAACTCATCGATGCAAGCGCCAGCAAGGTGCAGTCCGGCTCTGAGCAGGTTCACGCAGCGGGCCGTACGATGGATGATATCGTTGTGCAGGTGAAAAACGTGACGCAGCTTATCGCCCAGATCAGCCACGCGACGACCGAGCAGGCAACCGGACTGTCAGAGTTGACGCGCGCGGTTGCCGAACTCGACAGCATCACGCAAAAAAATGCCGACCTGGTCGAAGAGAGCGCCCACATTTCTGCCATGGTGAAGCATCGCGCTGGACGCCTTAAGGATGCGGTGACAGTGCTCCATTGAGTCATAATGTTCCTGAAAAGCCGTTTATTTCGTAAGGAATAAGCGGCGTTTTATTTTTCTGATGTGAGTATTAATGTATTTTATTGTTAAGTTAATATTAAATAACTAAAGAAAGTTCCTCAGTTATTTATCCCTGCCTAAGTCAATTATCCAGAATGCTATTTTGAAAAACACCCATCTGGTGGTCTGGTAACGATCGATGAAGCAATATTAATAGCCTATACCTATCCATTGTGACGGTTATGAAATAAAAAAACGATCAAACTCATAAAGTTAGCAAAATCGTTACCGATAACAGCGATCGTCTGAGAAATAATCACATCGATGGAGAAAATATGTTCTTACATGACGTAAAGATCGGCACGAAATTATTTCTGGCGTTTGGGTTCTTTATTGTCCTGATGGCGATCAGCGCGAGCCTGTCTCTGCTGAGTCTCAACCGGGCTAATAACGGGATGCAATCCATTATTACCAGTGATTATCCGACCACGGTAAAAGCGAACCAGTTAATCGATAACTTCCAGGAATTTATTAGCACTCAACAGCTGATGCTGCTGGACGAGCAGGGCACCTACACGGGGCAATCTCAGCAGCGCCTCAAAGAGATCAGCGAGCACATCACGGTGATCCTGGGCGAGCTGAACAACGCCTTGCAGGATCAAAAGTCTCAGCAGGTGCTTGCTGAGATCCGCAGCGTGCGCCAGCAGTATCTGGACTCGCGCTACCGCATTTTGCAGGCGGTGCAGAACAACAATCGTGCGGGCGCCATTCAGGAAATGATGACCACCACCCTCGCCGTGCAGCAGGCTTATAAAGCGAAGGTGAAGGAGCTGATTACCATTCAAAACAGCGAGATGCAGAGTGCAGGAGCGCAGGTGGAAGGAGATTTCAGGTCTAACCGCCTGCTGCTGATCCTGCTCACGCTCTTTAGCATCGGGGCAGGCAGCCTGATCGGCTGGTTTATCGTGCGCGCTATCACTCGTCCGCTCGGCGAGGCGGTGAATTTTGCTAAAGCCATTTCAGAGGGCGATCTGACGGGCAGCATCACGCCGCACGGCAAAGACGAAACGGGTCTGCTGCTGCATGCGCTGATGGAGATGAAGACGCGACTGCTGGACATTGTGCAGCAGGTGCAAACCGGCTCGGAGAATATCTCCAGCGCGGCCGCGCAGATTGTTGCCGGAAACCAGGATCTGGCGGCGCGCACGGAAGAGCAGGCAAGTTCTGTCGAACAGACCGCCGCCTCGATGGAGCAGATCACCGCGACGGTGAAAAATACCGCCTCGCATACCGGGGAAGCCACCAACCTCTCGGCGGATGCCGCCACGGTGGTCAAAAACAACGGTGAGATGATGAAGCAGGTGACCAGTAAAATGCGCCTGATTAACGAAACATCGAACCGGATGTCCGACATTATCGACCTGATCGACGCCATTGCCTTCCAGACCAACATTCTGGCGCTGAACGCGGCGGTGGAAGCGGCGCGCGCCGGCGAACACGGCCGCGGCTTTGCGGTGGTGGCCGGTGAGGTGCGCCAGCTTGCCCAGAAGAGCGCGTCGTCTGCCAGCGAAATCCGCGAGCTGATTGAAAGCTCAACCAGCCAGACCCAGGACGGGATGAACCTGGTTGAAAAAGCGAGTGGGCTGATCAACGGGATGGTCGGTAACGTGGAGGAGATGGACGTGATTCTGCGGGAAATCCGCCAGGCCAGCCACGAGCAGACGGAAGGTATCTCGCAGATTAACAGCGCGATTGGCCTGATTGACGCCACCACCCAGCAGAACTCCGCGCTGGTGGAGGAGTCCGTCGCGGCGGCGGCATCGCTTAACGAACAGGCGATGCACCTGAAAGAGCTGGTACGCGTCTTCCGCGTGAGCGAGCACGCACCGGCTTAGTCTAGCTGGGAGATCTCGAGCGCCGCGCGGTCAATGACGCCGATAATCTGCTTAAGCTGCGCGTCGCTGAGCTCTCCCTGATTTACCTTCAGGTCTAACACCGCCTTGAAGTTATCCAGCGCCCGCTTCATCTGCGGGTTTTTGCGCAGCTGAAAACCGACGGAACGCGCTTTGATACGCACCTGGATCTGTTCCAGCTGTTCCCGGTTTTCGTCCAGCCAGCGTTGCCCTTCAGCGGTAATCGCAATCTTCTTCCGACCGCTCTCTTCTTCCGTAATGGTGATAAAGGTCTGATCCTGAAGATAATCCAGGGTTGGATAGATCACTCCGGGACTCGGAGTGTAATTTCCCTGGGTCAGATTCTCGATCTCTTTGATCAGCTCGTAGCCGTGGCTCGCGCTGCGGGTCAGGATATCCAGAATCACCAGCCGCAGATCGCCGTGGCCGAAAAAGCGCGGTCGACGCCCGCCGCCATCGTGTTCATGTCGCATAATATGCCCTTTAATTTGATATATCTAAACTATATCTAAGATATATTCAGATGCAATCTAAAAGATCTTGCATTTTTCCTTATTAGTAATCATTATCATTTGAAAATTGATTTAGATATATCGTATTCATCAGAGAAGGGGCTACAAATGGCATCTACCCGTTACCCACAGCGTGTTCGTAATGACCTGCGTTTTCGCGAGCTGACGGTGCTCCGCGTTGAGCGCGCCAGCGCGGGTTTCCAGCGCATTGTGCTAGGCGGCGAGGCGCTGGAGGGCTTTAGCTCCCGCGGTTTCGACGACCATACCAAAGTCTTTTTCCCGGCACCCGGGACGATGTTTACGCCGCCGGTGGTCACCGATGAAGGCATTGAATGGGGCGACGGCGTACGTCCTCAGGCGCGCGACTATACGCCAATTTACGACGAGGCAAATCATGAACTGGTACTCGATTTCTTCATTCATGACGGCGGCATAGCCAGCGGATGGGCGCTACAGGCGAAGGTAGGCGATAAGCTGACCATCGGCGGCCCGCGCGGTTCGCTGGTGGTGCCGGAGGATTACGCCTGGCAGCTGTACGTGTGCGACGAGTCCGGCATGCCCGCGCTGCGTCGACGCTTAGAGGGTATTACTAAGTTGCCGGTTCGCCCGGAGGTTCATGCGGTAGTGACGGTTGGGGATGAATCGTATAAGGACTATCTGGCGCACCTGAGCGAGTTCAACATCACCTGGGTTGTGGGCCACAGCGAGCAGGCGGTAGCGGACCATCTGGCGGCGCTGACCGTTCCGGGGGAAGACTACTTCATCTGGCTGACCGGGGAAGGGAAGGTGGTGAAGACGCTGAGCCGTCAGTTTGAAACCGACGCGATTGATTCTCAACTTGTGCGTGCCAGCGCATACTGGCACGCCAAATAATCAGGCGGCGGAATCCAGCTGCGCTTCGTTCACCTGATGTTCGAGCGAGGCGCGGACCTCGTGCAGCGCTTTCTCCTGCTGAGCGAAGTACGCTTCCATATTGTTGAGCGACGAGACCAGCAGCCAGGATTCCTCTTTCTCCAGTTCTGCCAGCTCGTTCACTAAGATGTCGATCTGCTCGCGCACCTGCGCCATTTTCTTGCGGATACGTTCCAGATCGTTCAACCTGTCGCTTGCCATCAGCGGCTCAAAGCCCTGCTGCAGGCGGGCCACCAGTGAGCGAATGGTTTTAACGTCACCACGCTGCTTCGCCTGGTTGAGCTGCACCATCATCGCGTTAGCTTCCTCTTTCAGATCGTCTGCAACCAGGTCCGGGTGGCAGAGCTTGCTCGCCTGACGCCAGAGACGCTTGAGCTCGTTCCGATCCTCTTCCGAAAGATCTCTGCCCTTGCGCAGCCGCACTTCGGCATCGTGATGCTGCTCGCGATACTTCTCGTACTCTTCGTTAGCGTCGTCGCGCGCCTGACGCGCAGGCTCCTCTTCCCGCGTTAAGCCGCTCTCCAGCTCCAGCGCTTCGGCCAGCAGGTTGGCAATCAGATTGCTTTGCTGTTCCAGATGCTTACGTGCCTCGGCGGCCTGTACGGAGTCGGCCGGGAGATCGCGCCAGCGCTGGGTGAGCGTCGCCAGCACCTCTACCGCCTGCGCCATATAGTGCTGGCAGCGACGGTAATCCTCCTCGCGACGACGCGCTTCTGCCTGCTGACGACGCAGGTTCAGCTCCGCCAGCGTTTTACGCAGGGCGAGGATCTGCTGCATCAACGGCCCGAGGCGGGAGAAATAGAGATCGTTGAACTCATCGAGCTGCTGCACCCGCGCGTTGCGGCGGTCAATCAGATCGCGCAGACGCTCTTCCAGCGCCTTTAGCTCCAGCTTGCTGGCGGCCACCTGCGGATCGCGCCATTGGGTCACGGCGCGCTGGCCCTGCAGCCAGGCGGTAATTGCCGCCATCGCAGAGGTGTAGTTCTTCTCCTCAAGCGCCACGACGATTGCCTGTAGCTCATCGTCAAACGCTTCATTTTTCAGGCGTGTCAGCTGGCTCTGGATGATGTCGTCATCTTCCAGTTCAATGGCATTTTTAATGATTTCTAGCCGTTTGATCGGTGTGCTCATGATGCCTTTCGCTTTGGCGCTTAAGTATTTGAGTTAAGGTTAGTTGTTGTAAAAGCTACAGGAAATAATACACACGGATGATGATCGGCGCGATGGGGGATTTCTTTAGTTTTGCAGTTTGTGAGGGTGAGCGGCAAGCCGGGCTACGTGTCATTGATTCCGTATGTGCTTGCATAGGGTGCAGTAAAAATCAGAGGCGAGATACAGCCTGGCGGATGCCTGGGGAAAAGTCAGGAGACAACAAGGAGTCACTGGTCATTCACCCAACAAAAAAACCACTCAATCGAGTGGCTTAATTATATGATTCTAAAACTAAAATTTGGTGGCCCCTGCTGGACTTGAACCAGCGACCAAGCGATTATGAGTCGCCTGCTCTAACCACTGAGCTAAGGGGCCGTGGCGGTGAATTATAAAGTAACTCCCCGCAGCAATCCAGCCATTCGCACCTGCCTGCTGTTTTTATAAACAACGCATAATCAATCCTTTATACTTCCATAACGATGTATCAGCGGGAGTAAAGATGATCAACGATATTTTGGCCCCTGGCCTGCGGGTGGTGTTCTGCGGAATCAACCCGGGTAAGTCCTCGGCGCACACCGGTTTTCACTTCGCCCATCCCGGGAATCGCTTCTGGAAGGTGATCTATCAGGCCGGATTTACCGACAGGTTGCTCAAGCCCGAAGAGGAGCAGCACCTGCTGGACACGCGCTGCGGCATAACCATGCTGGTCGAGCGGCCGACGGTGCAGGCAAGCGAGGTCAACCTGCATGAACTGCGCAGCGGCGGGCGGGAGCTGGTCAAGAAGATTGAAGACTACCAGCCGGCCGCGCTGGCGATCCTCGGCAAGCAGGCCTACGAGCAGGCGTTTAGCCAGCGCGGGGCTAAGTGGGGTAAGCAAAGCATCATGATTGGCGTTACGCAGGTGTGGGTGTTGCCGAACCCGAGCGGGCTCAACAGGGCGACGCTGGATAAGCTGGTAGAGGCGTACCGGGAGCTGGATGAGGCGCTGATGGTGCGGGGGCTTTAATCCTCTGCGGCCTGATGCCCTAGCCCTCTCCCACAGGGAGAGGGAATAAACAAAAAAAAAGCTCCCGATTGGGAGCTTTTTCACGGTCAGGACCGGTTAGTCGTCCAGGAAGCTACGCAGCACTTCAGAGCGGCTTGGATGACGCAGCTTACGCAGCGCCTTCGCTTCGATCTGACGGATACGTTCGCGGGTAACGTCGAACTGTTTACCCACTTCTTCCAGCGTGTGGTCGGTGTTCATATCGATACCGAAACGCATACGCAGGACTTTCGCTTCACGAGCGGTCAGGCCAGCCAGAACGTCGTGTGTCGCGGCACGCAGGCTCTCGGTGGTGGCAGAGTCCAGCGGCAGCTCGAGGGTGGTATCCTCGATGAAATCGCCCAGATGCGAATCTTCATCATCACCGATTGGTGTTTCCATGGAGATTGGCTCTTTGGCAATCTTCAGCACTTTACGGATCTTGTCTTCCGGCATCAGCATGCGCTCGGCCAGCTCTTCCGGCGTCGGCTCGCGGCCCATCTCCTGCAGCATCTGGCGGGAGATACGGTTGAGCTTGTTGATGGTCTCAATCATATGCACCGGAATACGGATGGTGCGCGCCTGATCCGCGATAGAGCGGGTGATAGCCTGACGGATCCACCAGGTTGCGTAGGTGGAGAACTTGTAACCACGACGGTATTCAAACTTATCTACCGCTTTCATCAGACCGATGTTGCCTTCCTGAATCAGATCCAGGAACTGCAGACCGCGGTTGGTGTATTTCTTGGCGATAGAGATAACCAGACGCAAGTTCGCTTCAACCATCTCTTTCTTCGCGCGGCGGGCTTTCGCTTCACCGATGGACATACGACGGTTGATGTCTTTAACCTGCTCGATGGTCAGGCCGGTCTCTTCTTCAATCTGCTGCAGCTTCTGCAGACCGCGATGCACATCGTCCTTCACGTCGTGCAGTTTTTCAGACCACGGCTTGTTCATCGCGATAGCCGCGTTGAACCAGGTTTCGCTGGTTTCGTTGCCAGTGAAGAGGGTGATGAAGTTCTTCTTCGGCATTTTGCACTGCTCAACGCATAGCTTCATGATGATGCGTTCCTGGGTACGTACGCGATCCATCATCACGCGCATGCTGTTCACCAGGTAGTCGAACTGTTTTGGCACCAGGCGGAACTGTTTGAATACTTCAGACAGCTTCAGGATCTCTTCCTGAGCGGCGGCATGGCTGCGGCCTTTCGCTTTGATGGTGTCACGCGTTACTTCGTACTGGGTACGCAGCTCGGCAAACTTCTCGCGCGCCAGCTCCGGGTCGATGCTGTTGTCATCGTCCGCGGTGTCGTCGTCGCTCTCTTCCTCATCTTCGTCTTCGTCATCATCCATCTCTTCCTGAGACAGTTCAGAGCCGACGTGAGTGGCGGTAGGCGCCATATCTTCTTCAGCGTTCGGGTCGACAAAACCGGTGATCAGGTCAGACAGGCGCGCTTCTTCCGCTTCAACGCGATCGTACTGCTCCAGCAGATAGGTGATCGCTTCAGGGTACTCGGCAACAGAGCACTGAACCTGGTTGATCCCGTCTTCGATGCGTTTTGCGATGTCAATTTCGCCTTCGCGGGTCAACAGTTCAACGGTACCCATTTCGCGCATGTACATGCGGACCGGGTCAGTGGTACGCCCGATTTCAGATTCCACGCTGGACAGTACCTGTGCAGCAGCTTCTTCCGCATCTTCGTCAGTGTTGTTGGAGGTTTCAGCCAGCAACAGATCATCGGCATCCGGTGCTTCTTCCATCACCTGAATGCCCATGTCATTGATCATTTGGATGATATCTTCGATTTGATCTGAATCGACGATATCTTCCGGCAGATGGTCATTGACCTCGGCATAGGTCAGATAGCCTTGCTCCTTACCACGTTGGACAAGAAGTTTCAGCTGTGACTGCGGGTTTTGCTCCATAAGACGGTATCCACACTTAATTCGTTTGATTGGTGTCGGCGATGGGGCTGCCAACCTTTAAAGCGAGGGCGTACTTATATTTTTGCCGCTGCCTCTCAGTGCGGCTGCCGGGGGCTTCCCGATCGATATTCGGCACTTAAGCCGTTAAATACTTCATCCTTCACGTTGTCTCTGCGTTAGCTGCGTTCTCTCATCCTGGTCATGTACTTATGCACACTCCCAGGACTTCGTTCGCTTGCTGCCTTGATACAACGCGAATGATTTTGTCTTTCACTTATTTTCTTGCCAGTTCCTGGTTAATCATCCAGAGCTCCCGGCGTTCTTCGCTGCTCAAACCGTGTGTGCGCTCGCGAGCTATCAACTCTTCCTGGCGCAGCTCAAGCATCGAATCAAACATATGGTTGAGTGAGTCGGTGAACGTTTTTTCTGCAATGTCCTTATCTGCTATATCGTCCCACATCGACAATTTTTCAAGGGTAGCGGCCTCTTTTGTGCCGCGATAATGCTCTAAAAGTTGTCCGGTGGTCAGACCTGGCTGAGACAAACACGTGTTGACCAGTTCTGAAAATAAGCCAAGTCCGGGCAATTTTTCGTGGTTCAAACCCGCCAGCGACGGCACCTGTGGCGCCAGCTCGGGGTTTTGGACCAGCAACCCTATCAGTATACGCATGGTTGTGCGTTTTAGCTGAGGCGCGGGGCGAACCGCGCCGTTTTCAGCCTGTTTAGGCATTAAACGTTCAAGCTGGCTGTCATCCAGAATGCCGAGCTTGTTGCCTAACTCCTGACGCAGATAGATGCGCAGCGTTTCGCCGGGCACCTGGCTGATTAACGGCAGCGCCAGCGTGCTGAGCTGCGCGCGCCCGTCAGGGGTACTCAAATCGACCTGCGGCATCAGGCTGTTAAACAAAAACGTGGAGAGCGGCTGAGCCTGCTCCATCCGCGCTTCAAACGCCGCTTTGCCCTCTTTACGCACCAGCGTATCCGGGTCTTCACCGTCGGGCAGGAACATAAAGCGTAGCTGACGCCCGTCGGTCATATAGGGTAGCGCGGTTTCCAGCGCACGCCAGGCGGCGTCTCGTCCGGCGCGGTCTCCGTCGTAACAGCAGATGACGTTATTGGTCACCCTGAACAGCAGTTGAATATGATCGGCGGTGGTGGACGTACCTAAAGACGCAACCGCGTAGTTGATGTCGTACTGAGCCAGCGCCACGACGTCCATATAACCTTCGACGACCAGAAGACGCGGAGGTTCCGCGTTATCCTGCTGCGCCTCATAAAGACCGTAAAGCTGGCGGCCCTTATGGAAAATATCGGTTTCCGGGGAGTTGAGGTACTTCGGCAGGGCATCACCCAGCACGCGACCACCAAAACCAATTACCCGGCCTCGCTTGTCGCGGATTGGGAACATCACCCGTTCGCGGAAGCGGTCGTAGCTTCGTCCCTGGTCGTTGGTGACCAGCATGCCTGCATCGATGAGAGACTTACGATCTTCGCTATTGCCGCCAAAACGCTTTAACACGTTGTCCCAGCCGGGCGGGGCGTAACCAATAGCGAAACGCGCAATGACATCGTCGCTCAGTCCGCGCTTGTTCAGATACTGACGCGCAGGCTCAGCCGCAGAGTGCTTAAGAGACTGTTGGTAAAACGAATTCAGGCCATCCATCAGTTGATACAGCGTTTGCCGTTGATGGCGCTCGATCTGACTTGGCCCACTGCCTGCTTCATACGGCACTTCAAGGTTATGCATCGCCGCCAGCTCTTCGACGGTTTCAACGAACTCGAGCTTGTCGTAGTTCATTAAAAAATCAACGGCATTACCGTGAGCACCACAGCCGAAGCAATGGTAAAACTGCTTTTCACCGTTTACGGTGAAGGAGGGGGTTTTTTCGTTATGGAACGGACAGCACGCATGGTAGTTCTTGCCCTGCTTTTTCAGCTTTACCCGCGCGTCGATGAGATCGACGATGTCGGTTCTGGCAAGCAGGTCATTGATGAAAACGCGTGGGATTCTTCCGGCCATATGCCCCAAAATTTTAAGCGACTTATAAACGAAAACAAGCCGCGCATTCCTTCCGGAAGCACGGCCTTACGACTATTACTCTGTCTGTCAATTGAGGGCTGAGGCCCTCAACCAATTAGTACAGACGAGTACGGCGTGCGTTTTCGCGAGCCAGTTTCTTCGCGTGACGTTTCACAGCGGAAGCTTTAGCGCGCTTACGTTCGGTCGTTGGTTTTTCATAAAACTCACGACGACGAACTTCAGCCAGAACACCTGCTTTCTCGCATGAACGTTTGAAGCGACGCAGTGCTACGTCGAACGGCTCGTTTTCACGTACTTTAATTACCGGCATGTAACTCTCACCTTTAATAAATTCGGTTTGCCGCTGGCATCAACGCCAGCTTATTTCAAAATGGTGCGGAATTTTACTGCAAATGCTGCTGCTTTGTAAAGCACCGATGCGATTTTGAAAGGGACTTTAATAAGGGTGAGGAGTATACACGAGCCTTCTTCCTGGGGCGAACAAAGTTTTACATCAACCCGCCCAGGCTCTACACTGCGCGGTATTGAAATGAGGTAAAACAAGTCATGCGTGTACTGGGTATTGAAACATCCTGCGATGAAACCGGCATCGCCATTTACGACGACGAAAAAGGGCTTCTGGCCAACCAGCTGTATAGTCAGGTGAAATTGCACGCTGACTACGGCGGCGTCGTACCTGAACTGGCCTCTCGTGACCACGTGCGTAAAACGGTTCCCCTGATTCAGGCGGCGCTGAAAGAGGCGGGGTTAACGGCAAAAGAGATTGATGCAGTAGCGTATACCGCAGGCCCGGGCCTGGTCGGCGCGCTGCTGGTTGGCGCGACGGTTGGCCGTTCGCTGGCCTTCGCGTGGGACGTGCCGGCCATCCCGGTTCACCATATGGAAGGGCACCTTCTGGCGCCGATGCTGGAAGAAAATCCGCCTGAATTCCCGTTTGTGGCGCTGCTGGTCTCCGGCGGCCATACGCAGCTGATTAGCGTAACGGGCATTGGCAAGTACGAGCTGCTGGGCGAGTCAATCGACGACGCCGCCGGTGAAGCGTTCGACAAAACCGCCAAGCTGCTGGGACTCGATTACCCTGGCGGCCCGATGCTGTCCAAAATGGCGGCGCAGGGAACGGAAGGGCGCTTTGTCTTCCCGCGTCCGATGACCGACCGTCCGGGGCTGGACTTCAGCTTCTCCGGGCTGAAAACCTTCGCGGCCAACACGATTCGCAATAACGACGACAGCGAGCAGACCCGCGCCGATATCGCCCGCGCGTTTGAAGATGCGGTGGTGGATACGCTGATGATCAAGTGCAAGCGCGCGCTGGAACAGACCGGCTTTAAGCGTCTGGTGATGGCGGGCGGCGTCAGCGCCAACCGCACGCTGCGCGCGAAGCTCGCCGAGATGATGCAAAAGCGTCGCGGGGAAGTGTTCTACGCGCGTCCGGAATTCTGTACCGATAACGGGGCGATGATCGCTTATGCGGGTATGGTGCGCCTGAACGCTGGCGCAACGTCCGACCTGAGCGTGTCCGTACGTCCGCGCTGGCCGCTGGCGGAACTGCCGGAGGCGTGAGTTTTTGCCCGGTGGCGGCTTCGCCTGACCGGGCCTACAAAACCGTAGGCCGGGTCAGGCGAAGCCGCCACCCGGCAACAAACCGAACTACACCCGCAGCATCCCTTTCTCTTCCAGAAACGCAATAATCGTCGCTAAACCGTCACCCGCCTTCAGGTTGGTAAAAGTCCATGGACGCTCGCCGCGCATGCGGTTGGTGTCGCGCTCCATCACCTCCAGCGACGCACCGACGTACGGTGCGAGATCGGTTTTGTTGATCACCAGAAAATCGGATTTGGTGATCCCCGGCCCGCCCTTGCGCGGAATTTTTTCCCCTTCGGCGACGTCGATCACGTAGATGGTCAGATCCGCCAGCTCCGGGCTGAAGGTCGCGCTCAGGTTGTCCCCGCCGCTTTCCACGAAGATCAGATCCAGATTGCCGAACTTCTCGCTTAACGCTTCCACCGCCGCCAGGTTCATCGAGGCGTCTTCGCGGATGGCGGTATGCGGGCAGCCGCCTGTCTCCACGCCCACGATGCGCTCCGGCGCCAGCGCGCCCGCTTCGGTCAGGATGCGCTGATCCTCTTTGGTGTAGATATCGTTGGTTACCACCGCCAGGTGATACGTGTCGCGCATCGCCTTGCAAAGCGCTTCCAGCAGCGCGGTTTTGCCCGACCCTACCGGGCCACCCACGCCCACGCGCAGGGGATGTTTGTAATCAGCCATGTTGACTCCTCAGGAACGGAATAGTCGTGAATATTGGGTTTCGTGGCGCGCGGAGGCGATGGCGGACAGCGGCGTTGCTGCGCCCAGCGCGTCGTCGCGACGTAAAAAGGCCTGTTCAAGCCCGGCGGCAAAATGGTCGCTCAGTTCGATAATCAGCTGCTGCGCGGCCTGCTGCCCAAACGGCACCAGCTTAACGCCCGCCATGACCGCGCTCTCAATCCAGCTGTATCCCAGGCTCAGGGCCAGCTCACGCACGTCAATGCCCCAGCGCACGCCGAGCCACGCCATGCCGCAGAGCTGGCTTTGCCTGCACAGCGCCAGCCATTCTGCCGGGCAGTCCGGCTCCCAGCTTTTAATCAGGCGCGTAAACGCCGCCCCGCGGTTGCGTTCTTCTTCGCGCAGCTCGCGCGTCTCCCGGCAGGCGAGCAGGTATGCCGTCCAGCGTTTGGCCGTCGCCAGATCGTTCCGATCGCAGGCCCGGCAAAGGCGATCAAACAGCGGCAGATCGACGCAGAAAAAACTCTGTTCCATCTGCTGGAACTGCCAGCGTTTAAAGGCGTCGGCGTCCGTGACCCAGCCCGCCTCAACGGCCCACTCCAGCCCCTGCGACCAGGTAAACGACCCGACCGGCAGGCTGCTGCTGGAGAGCTGCATCAGGCGCAGCCGCTGGCGGGCGTGCTCCATTAGCTCATCAGCGCCAGCAGGGCGGAGACGATCAGCCCGCCGCCGAAGGTTTTACGCAGCCCGTCGTGACGGCGCAGCAGCAATCCTGCGGCAAAGCTGGCGCACAACACCGTGGCGCTGGCGAACATAAACCCGCTGGTGAAGAGCCAGAAGCTGTGGCCGGACATCTCCACGCCGTGCGCCCAGCCGTGAAACATCGCCAGAGCAGGTACCGCCAGCAGCAGACGATTTTCGGTTTTAAACATCATCACGCCGCTGACCGCCAGCGAGGCGATAATCAGCATCTCCATGCCGCTGAAGCCGCCGAGCAGGCTGCCCGCAATGGCGCCGACAAGCATCATCCCGAGGGTCGCAAACGGCAGCAGGAGCTTGCGGCCGCTAAGCGCCGAGAGCACGCCCGCACCGGTGAGCATCAGCAGGTGATCGAGCCCGGTCAGCGGGTGGAGAAATCCGGCCTGAAAGCTGTCGGCGCCATGGCCGGGATGCGCGAGCGCGGGAACGGAAAAAGCCAGCAGTAACAGCGGTAAATACTTGCGCATGATTGATCCTTAATGTGAATGAGCGTGAGAATGGCTATGGCTATGGCTATGGCTATGGCTATGGCTATGGCTATGGCTATGGCCGTGGGCATCGCTGGCATACGCGCCCGCTTCCGGTTCAAACGGCAGGCTGGCGTAGGTCACCTCCAGCCCGAACTGGCGCAGCATGTCGTTGAGAACGTGGTCGTGGTGATAGCGCAGCTCGCCGGGCATGATCTGCAGCGGCACGTGGCGGTTGCCCAGGTGGTAGCAGGCGCGGGCGAGCAGGAACGGATCGGCGCATCGCACCACGGAGACGGACTCCGGAGCGGCGATCACTTCGATCACTTCGCTGCCGTCGTCGGTGGTCAGCAGGTCGCCCCCGCGCAGCAGCAGGCCGCGCGGAAGCATCAGCCCGGCTTCGCGGCCGTCGTTAAGCTCCACGCGGGCGCGGCTTTTCACCCGCACGTCAATCGGCAGCGTGACGCTGGCGGTAGTTTGATGCGCATGGTCCAGGCGTTGGGTCAGATAAATCATCATCACTCCTCAAAACAGGAAATAGCGTTGCGCCATCGGCAGAACGTCGGCCGGTTCGCTGGTTATCAGTTGACCGTCGACGCGCACCTCGTAGGTTTGTGAGTCGACGGTGATATTCGGCTGCAGGCCGTTGTGGATCATGTCGGCCTTTTTCACCGTCCGACAGCCTTTCACCACCGCGGTCGCGCTCTGTAGGTTGAGCTGCTGCGGGATGCCGCTCGCACTGGCGGCCTGCGAGATAAACGTCAGCCGCGTGGCGTGGCGCGCGGCGCCCAGCGATCCAAACATCGGGCGGTAATGCACCGGCTGCGGCGTGGGGATTGAAGCGTTGATATCTCCCATCGGCGCGCAGGCGATCATCCCACCCTTGACGATGGTGGCGGGTTTTACGCCGAAGAACGCCGGGGACCAGACCACCAGATCCGCCAGCTTGCCCGCCTCAATCGAACCCACTTCATGGGCGATGCCGTGGGTGAGTGCCGGGTTAATGGTGTATTTGGCGACGTAGCGCTTCACGCGGAAGTTGTCGTTCTCGCCGGTTTCTTCCGGCAGCGCACCGCGCTGGACCTTCATGCGGTGCGCCACCTGCCAGGTGCGGATAATCACTTCCCCAACGCGGCCCATGGCCTGCGAGTCTGACGACGTGAGCGAGAACGCGCCGATGTCGTGCAGCACGTCTTCCGCGGCGATGGTTTCCCGGCGAATGCGGGATTCGGCAAAGGCCACGTCCTCGGCGATATCCGGATCGAGGTGATGGCAAACCATCAGCATGTCGAGATGCTCGTCGATGGTATTGACCGTGTAGGGCAGCGTCGGGTTGGTGGAGGAGGGCAGAATATTCGGGTGTGCGCAGGCGGTGATGATATCCGGCGCGTGGCCACCGCCCGCCCCTTCAGTGTGGAAGGTGTGGATGGTGCGCCCGCCAATGGCGGCCAGCGTATCTTCGACAAACCCGGACTCGTTCAGCGTGTCGCTGTGCAGCGCCACCTGAATGTCCATCTCTTCGGCCACCTCTAGAGAACAGTTGATCGCCGCAGGCGTCGCGCCCCAGTCTTCGTGGATTTTAAGCCCGATGGCGCCCGCGGCAATCTGCTCGCGCAGGGCGTCCGGATTGGATCCGTTACCTTTGCCGAGCAGGCCGATATTCACCGGCAGCGTATCGGCAGCCTGCAGCATGCGGGCGATATACCACGGCCCCGGGGTGCAGGTGGTGGCGTTGGTGCCCGCCGCCGGTCCGGTGCCGCCGCCGATCATGGTGGTGACGCCGGAGACCAGCGCCTCTTCCGCCTGCTGCGGGCAGATCCAGTGGATGTGGGTGTCGATCCCGCCTGCGGTGACGATCTTCCCCTCGGCGGCGATGACTTCGGTTGCGGCACCAATCGGGATCGTCACGCCGGGCTGAATGTCCGGATTCCCGGCTTTACCGACGGCAAAGATCCGCCCGTTCTTGACGCCGATATCGGCTTTCACGATCCCCCAGTGATCGACGATCAGCGCATTGGTCAGCACCAGATCCACGCAGTCGTCTGCGGTCATCTGCCCCTGACCCATGCCGTCGCGGATCACCTTTCCGCCGCCGAATTTGACCTCTTCGCCGTAGATCGTGAGATCGTCTTCCACTTCAATCCACAACTCGCTGTCGGCCAGCCGCACTTTATCGCCGGTGGTGGGGCCGAACATATCGGCATAGGCCTGGCGCGAAATCTCAGCCATGCTTCACCTCACCCATTACCTCGCCGCGAAAGCCGACAATGCGCTGCGCACCCGTGACCTGAACCAGCGTCACTTCCCGCTTCTGGCCGGGCTCGAATCGCACGGCGGTGCCTGCCGGGATGTTCAGCCGGTAGCCTCGGGTCACCTCACGGTTAAACTTCAGCGCCGGATTGACCTCGTAAAAGTGATAGTGCGATCCGACCTGGATCGGCCTGTCGCCGTGATTTTCGACAATCACGGTTTGGGTTTCGCGCCCGACGTTGATCGCAATCGCGCCGGGCTGGATCTGGTATTCGCCTGGGATCATCACGCGCTCCTTAGACGATCGGGTTGTGGACGGTGACGAGCTTGGACCCGTCCGGGAAGGTGGCTTCTACCTGGATATCCGGGATCATCTCCGGCACGCCTTCCATGACCTGATCGCGCCTCAGGACGTGGCGGCCCGCCTCCATCAGCGAGGCGACGGTTTCGCCATCGCGCGCGCCTTCCATAATGAAGGCGCTGATCAGCGCGACCGATTCCGGGTAATTGAGCTTTACCCCGCGCGCAAGGCGGCGTTCGGCAACCAGCGCGGCGGTGAACAGCAACAGCTTGTCTTTTTCTCTGGGGGTCAGTTCCATAACGTTTCTCTTATGTCTGCCAGATACGCGGCGAACAGGCGGTTTTGGTGGTGAGAAGCGGGCGAAGCGACTGCCAGACGTCGCGCATCACCCGCTGACAGATCAGGTTATCGTGGGAGAGAAAGCGCACCGACATGAGATC
This sequence comes from Enterobacter sp. ECC-249, assembly GCF_043965265.1. Taxonomy (NCBI): domain Bacteria; kingdom Pseudomonadati; phylum Pseudomonadota; class Gammaproteobacteria; order Enterobacterales; family Enterobacteriaceae; genus Enterobacter; species Enterobacter sp. ECC-249. The sequence goes on along the minus strand of NZ_CP143660.1, from coordinate 4,468,915 downwards.
GTCCACGAGCGTGGCGCCCGCAAACGTATCCAGCGGGGCGAGCAGCGCACGCGCCGCGTCGAGATGTTCTTCTCTGGCCGGGTAGAACAGCAGCGTGCCGATCCACGGATGCCCGGCGACGGGCGTGAGATCGCCGTCGGCAAGATGCTGACGTTCAATCAGGCGCGGCTCGTTCTCAACCCAGACCTCAAGGCGGCTCTCCAGCGTGCCGTGGCTGAAGGCCTCATTGATTACCGGTCGTCCCAGGCAGTAAAGCTCCCACGCCAGCAGCGTGCTGAAGGCCTTCAGGTGGAAGACAGAACGCAGCGCGGCGTTCGCACCGGGGAAGATAATCGTGTCCTGCGGCAGCCACTCCAGCGTGGAGTCATCATCGAGATAAAAGTGCTGATTCAGGCGAGCCTGCGGGCCGCTGCTGCGATAGAACTTGCTGGCGCCGGGCATGGTGATAAGCGCATGGCTTTTGGCGTCCAGACGCACGGAGATATCCAGCGAATCCCCGCCCACAACCCCGCCCGGCGGGTGCAGCAGGTAAAGGTGGCAGGTTTCGCCTTCAGGGTAAAATGGACGCTGAACGGTAAGCGGCCCGACGTGATGAGCGGAGTGCAGGAGGGTTTTCTCAGGGGTGTGACAAAACTGCAGGGCAAGCGACGCTTGCCAGCCTTTGTACGAGTTATCAGTGACCTGAGCTGCTAACATGCTGCATCCATCTGCTCATCATCGTGGTCGTTTCAGTATGCCCTGGCAGAAATGAAGGCTGTCATATGAGTCGCTTATGGATGGCGGTTAAGACGAAACAAAAAAGCACGCCCCGGGGGACGTGCTGTCTGACAAACATCGCGATGCTGTTATTTCAGGTGCTCATGCAGCGCTGAACCAGCCTGCTCCAGGGCAACCTTGACCGTAGGCTCTTCGCTCAGTGGATTGAGCAGGCCGTAATCGTGGATCATGCCGTTATAGCGCGTGACGGTCACCGGGACGCCAGCCGCATCCAGCTTACGCCCGAATGCTTCACCTTCATCCCGCAGAACGTCCAGCTCTGCTGTCTGGATCAGCGTCTCGGGGAAGCCTTTCAACTGCGCGGCGCTGGCGCGAAGCGGAGAGGCAAGGATATTGTTGCGATCGGCCGCGCTGGTGGTGTAGTTATCCCAGAACCATTTCATCATGTTTTTCGACAGGAAATAGCCGTTCTCGAACTGGTTATACGAGGCAGTATCAAAATTCGCATCGGTAACCGGCCAGAGCATGACGTTGTAGCGAATCTTTGGCCCATTGAACTGTTTGGCCTGCAGCGCCACCGAAGCCACCATATTGCCGCCCACGCTATTACCCACCAGACCCAGACGGCTACCGTCCACGCCAATTTCCTTGCCGTGCTCGGCGACCCATTTTGTCGCTTCATAGGCCTGATTAATTGCCACCGGGAAGTGGGCTTCAGGCGACGGTGTGTAGTCGACGTAAACCGCTGTGGCGCCCGAAGCGCGAACGAGGTCGCGGATTAAGCGTTCGTGGGTAGGGAAGTCACCCAGGACCCAACCGCCGCCGTGGAAGAACATAAATGCCGGGAGCGTGCCGCTAGCGTTTTCAGGTTTCACTATTTTCAGTTTTATCGCCTGGCCATTTACCTGGATCGTTTTTTCTGAAACCTGAGCGGGCGGCAGTTTTACGCCTTGCTGCGCACCGATCAGGACCTGGCGGGCCTCCTGCGGGGTCATCTGTTCCATTGGCTTACCCTTGCCGGAATTCAAAACATTAAGAAATGCCTGTACGCCTGCGGTTGGGGCTGGGGTATTGGTAGTTTGAGCGGATGCTGCAGCTGACGCGAAGACGGAAGAAACCAGGATGGCGGTTAGTGTTTTCATGGTAATGCCTCTTTAAGCGTATTGGATCGGATGAGATAATTAAGTAGTGCACTACTTAGTTGTTGGTGGTAATACTTGCGCGCAAGATACTTTTAGTCAAACATTATTTATAATTTTTTTTAGGTAACCGATTCGGAGTTGATAGAAAAATGAAAGAAAACAAAACGCTAGATGATTTACTTTGCTTCTCGCTGTACTCGGTCACCAATGCGTTCGTTCGCCAGTATCGCCCCTTACTACAAGAGTTGGATCTGACCTATCCGCAATTCGTTGTTTTGATGGCGCTTTATGAGAAAGACAACATTCCACTTCGCGATCTCAGCGAAAAGACGTTTTTTGATTCGGGCACATTGACTCCGCTTGTACAAAAGCTGGAGGCAAAAGGATTTCTCAACCGTATCGCTGTTGTGGGTGATGAAAGGATGAAAAATGTCGTACTGACCGACAAGGCAAAAGAACTGAAGAAACGGGTGATGGCTTTGCCGGATCAGATTCGCTGTAGCATGCGGATGAATGATGAAGAGCTTGAGATGCTGAAAAAACTCTCCCGAACGCTTCTGGATGATTTGTAAGAACCCTTCGGTGGGGTGAGCCCACCGAAGTAATGCGTCGTTACCGGTAGTCCTCCGCATCCACATCATACCCGGACGGCTCCCAGCGGATTGCCAGCAGCGAGGCCAGACCGATAAACGGCGCCAGCGCAATCACCCAGAACACGGCGGTGTCGAGAGACGCGACCAGCAGCGGAAACAGGAACAGCGACAGCGTGGAGCTGCTGCGCATCAGCGTCTGGTTGAGACCTACGCCCACGCCGCGCAGCGAGGTGGGGTAGCTCAGCGAGGCAAACGTCATGGTATGCGCGCCCGGGCCAAAGCCCTGACCGAACAGGAACAGCGCCAGCATCGCCACGGCAAGCACCCCTTCAGAGGCACCTTCCGGTCGACCAATCAGCCCCAGGCCCAGCAGCGCAACCAGCTGGCAGGCGTAACCCGCAAGCGACATCCGCCAGGCGCCGAAGCGCGGCACGTAGCGTACCGCCAGCAGTCCGCCAACGAAGGCAAACAGCAGGTTAAGCGCCAGAGAAATCAGGATGGTGGTCAGCATCGACTGGACAAAGAAGCTGGAGATGATCACCGGCAGGCCAAACGCCACGGCGTTATAGGCGAAGGAAGAGACGACAGATAGCAGCGTGGCGAGCGTCGTGCGGCGTAAGTAGATGCCCCGGAACAGGTTCAGATAATTTGACCATTTCGCTTTATTCACGACGGGGGCTGGCTGGCTCAGCGCATCCTGCGGCACGTGGGCATTGATGTTGTACGACTGGCGTAAAATGGACGCCGCCTCTTTCAGGTTGCCCTGATTCGCCGCCCAGACCGGAGATTCGCTCATATAGCGGCTGCGGATGGCGATAATCACCAGCGCGGGCACTGCGCCAAAGCCGAGAATCAGACGCCACAGCCAGTCGCTGTGGCTTTCCGGCAGCACGGCGTAGAAGAAAAGCACCAGCAGGTAGGAGATGCTGATGGCGGCATACCAGGTGGGGCACCACATCGCAACGCTGGAAGCCTTATTTCCTGGCCCTTTCAGCCTGGCGAACTCGCTTAAAAACGCCATCGCCACGGGAAGATCGATCCCGACGCCAAGCCCCATGACAAAGCGGGCACCCGCCAGCACATATTCGTTCGGGGCCAGCGCACAGGCGATAGCCGCTACGACGAAGAACACCATATCAGCCATAAAGACGCGATAGCGCCCGATTTTATCCGTGAGATAACCGCCGAGCAGCGCCCCGACAATGGCACCAAAGGTAATCGCCGACGCCACCATGCCGGTACCGGCGGGCGTCAGGTTAAATTCGCGGGTGATGTCTTTAATGCCGAAGGCCAGCGCGCCCAGATCGTAGGCATCAAGGAAAATCCCGCCCAGCGCGATCCCAACCACGATACGGGCGTTGGCCCGACCCTGAGAACCGTCATTAACGAGGCGTGATACATCCGAGGCGCTGCGCACCCACTGGATGTCGCCATCGGTGTGTTTTCCTGCCGTTGAAAGGGGAGTTGTTTCTGTGATTTCTGCCATTTTCTTCTTGTGTGGTTGTGTTGTGTCATTAACAGTTACCACAGGCAGAAGGTGACCAAAATCACATTTGGCTATAAGGCATAACTAACCTTACGGGGCGTCTTTTTTCTTCCTCTTGAGCTTCGTCCAGATTTTTGTCTCCTGACGACGCCACAGGCGCTGAATATTATCGTGATGACGCAGCAGGATAAGGCAGGAGAGCATCGACACCGGGAAGGTAAACTGGGGTTTAAACCACCAGACGTAGAATGGGGCGATCAGCGCGCTGACGATGGCGCCCAGCGATGAATAGCCGCTCAGCAGAATGGTCAGCAGCCAGGTCCCGGCCATCACGCCGGTTAGGTCCCAGCCGATAGGCGCAATGGCACCAAAGGCGGTCGCCACACCTTTGCCGCCTTTAAAACCGAAGAATACGGGCCAGATGTGTCCGACACAGGCAGCAATAGCAATGAGCCCCAGCCAGAATGGCGTGACGCCCAGCGCATACGCGCCCCAGACGGGTAGCATCCCTTTCAGAACATCAAAAATCAAAACCGCTACGGCTGCTCCCTTGCCGCCAATTCGTAGTACGTTGGTCGCCCCCGGATTCCCGGAACCATTTTCACGCGGGTCAGGTAACCCGGCGATGCGGCAGACCAGAATGGCGCTGGAGATTGAGCCGCAAAGATAGGCGAGGAGGATCATTCCAGGCGCGATTGCACTCATAACGCTGTTCCGTTTTGAAAATGTATCTGTATTCTCAGCATCTGTGGATAATACGCATAATTCGCCGGAAGTGGTATCCGGTTTAGCCAAAAAGCAGGCAGGTCGTGATGGATATTGTATTTATAGAGCAACTTTCGGTAATCACCACAATTGGTGTTTACGACTGGGAACAGACCATCGAGCAGAAACTGGTGTTCGATATCGAAATGGGATGGGATAACCGTAAGTCGGCAAAAAGCGATGACGTGAACGACTGTCTGAGCTATGCCGATATCAGTGAAACGGTCATCGCCCACGTTGAAGGGCAACGTTTTGCGCTGGTCGAACGGGTGGCGGAAGAAGTCGCAGAACTGCTGCTGAAAAAATTTAACTCACCGTGGGTGCGCATCAAGCTGAGCAAGCCGGGCGCGGTGGCGCGAGCCGCCAACGTTGGCGTCATTATCGAGCGTGGCACAAATCTGAAAGGAAAGATTTAACGTCATAATAGCTAAACCAATTTAGGTTATACCGGTCTCAGGACTGTATCTTATCGGTTGTCCGTATGGGGCACCGTTTTTTTATATCTTTTTAGGGGTTTATAGATGAGCGATATGCACTCGCTGCTGGTGGCGGCAATACTGGGTGTGGTCGAAGGATTGACGGAGTTTTTACCGGTTTCCAGTACTGGTCATATGATTATCGTTGGTCATCTGCTGGGCTTTGAAGGCGATACCGCAAAAACGTTCGAAGTGGTTATCCAGCTGGGTTCGATTCTGGCGGTGGTCGTGATGTTCTGGCGTCGCCTGTTTGGCCTGATCGGTATCCATTTTGGCCGTCCGCCTCAGCACGAAGGGGCCGGTAAAGGTCGTCTGTCACTGATCCATATTCTGCTCGGGATGGTCCCGGCGGTGGTGCTGGGGCTGGTTTTCCACGACGCCATCAAATCGCTGTTTAACCCGATTAACGTGATGTACGCGCTGGTGGTGGGCGGTTTCCTGCTGATCGCCGCGGAAGTGCTGAAGCCAAAAACGCCGCGCGCGGAAGGGCTGGACGATATGACGTATCGTCAGGCGTTTATCATTGGCTGCTTCCAGTGTCTGGCGCTGTGGCCGGGCTTCTCGCGTTCAGGCGCTACCATCTCCGGCGGGATGCTGATGGGCGTAAGCCGTTATGCCGCGTCAGAGTTCTCGTTCCTGCTGGCGGTGCCGATGATGATGGGCGCCACCGTACTTGACGTCTATAAGAGCTATCACTTCCTGACGGCTGGCGACATTCCGATGTTCGCCGTTGGCTTCATAACCGCGTTTATCGTGGCGCTGATTGCCATCAAAACCTTCCTGCAGCTGATTAAGCGTATCTCGTTTATTCCGTTCGCGATCTATCGCTTCATCGTTGCCGCTGCGGTATACGTGGTCTTCTTCTGACCGATTGCCCTCAGTCTTTTGGCTGAGGGCAATGCTTTTCCTTCCAGTCAGACACCGCCTGAATTCGCCGTTTCGTGAGTTCTTCGCGAATTTCCGGTCCTTTGAATCCCGCCTCGACGACGTCCTTCGTCGGCACCGCTTTCGCCACCTCCCAGGCTTTACGCAGTAAACGTCCCTGCGGGTAGTCGCATGCTTCAAACCCGGTACGCCCGCGAACGTCAGCTTCGCTGGTCAGCGCGATTTGCTCCACGCGCTGGGGTTTGCGCCAGGCGTCGATATTATCGAAAAGCTTAACGATGGTGGCCGGTTTCAGGATGGGGAAGGTATGGATCAGATCGTGGAACTCTGCCACCAGTTTCGCCAGATCGCGGATCTCGTTCGGCACGCGCAGACGCTGGCACAGCCCCTCGACCAGTTTCACCCCTGCCGGACCGTGTCCGTGGTGGCGAGGCCAGAGCTCTTTTGGCGTTAAGCCTTTGCCGAGATCGTGGCACAGGGTGGAAAAGCGCACGTCCACGTCAGGGCTGAGCATGGCCGCCATGCTCAGGGTCATCAGCGTGTGTACGCCGGTATCAATTTCCGGGTGCCATTTTGCCGGGGCAGGTACGCCAAACAGCGCGTCTATTTCCGGGAACAGCACCTTCAGCGCGCCGCAGTCGCGCAGGACCTGGAAAAAGACCTGCGGGTTGCGCGTGGTGAGAGCATTTTCCGTCTCTTTCCAGACGCGCTCTGGCGTCAGGTGTTCAAGCTCGCCCGCCTCGGTCATGGCGGTCATCAGCGCCATTGTCTCATCGGCAATACGGAAACTAAGATGGGCGTAACGCGCGGCAAAGCGCGCCACGCGGAGCACGCGGAGCGGATCTTCAGAAAACGCCGGGGAGACGTGACGTAAAAGACGGTTGCGCAGATCGTCCTGACCGCCATAAGCGTCAACAATCTGACCGTGTTCGTCCTGCGCCAGCGCATTGATGGTAAGATCGCGTCGCAGGAGATCTTGCTCCAGCGTCACGTCCGGCGCGGCATAGCAGGTGAAGCCCGTATAGCCCGAGCCCGATTTCCGCTCGGTACGCGCCAGGGCATACTCTTCACGACTTTTCGGGTGGAGGAACACGGGAAAATCGCGGCCTACCTGCTGGTAGCCCGCGTCGAGCATCTCTTCAGGGGTGGCGCCAACCACCACCCAGTCTTTATCTTTGACCGGCAGACCTAACAACGCATCACGTACCGCACCACCGACAAGATAACTCTTCACGCCCAACTCTCCCGTTTTCTCTTTTCCAGAATGATACGTAAGTCTGGCAGAGAAGACGAATTAGTTCATCCAGCGATCTTTGCGCTTACGGCTTGGGATCAGATGCGGCAGAACCAGACCCAGTACCAGGCCCACGCCCAGCACGCCGCCGCCATACATAAACCACTGCATGATAATGGTGCGCTGTTTGTCGTCGAGCTGCAGATTGGCGGCATTCACTTTCTTCTGCGCGACAATCAGCTCGTTTTTCAGCTTCTGGTTCTCTTCTTTGAGACCGTTAATCACACCGTCGCTTTGCGCCACTTTCTGCTGCATTTCAGCTGTACGCTGGTTCCAGGTGCCATCAATGTTGTTCAGCTTGTCGGTCAGGGTCTTCACCTGGTTTTCCAGATCCGGCACGCGCGTGCGCAGGCTTGGCACGGTGCTCAGCTCTTTCAGCGGGATCCAGGAAGTACGACCGGTACTGTCGCGAACCTGACCGTAGTTGGTGTCCGCGTTGGTCTGTAACAGGGTGACTTCCTCGCCGGCATTTACCGTGCCCACGAGGCGATAATTATCTCCGGGGCCACTGCGTACCCAGGTGTTCAGTTCGTCAGAAACGTAACGCTTCTCTTCAGCGTGCACTGCGGTTGCGGCGCTAAAAGCGAGTAAAGTAAGTCCAATCAGGCGTAATTTAAGCATCATTAGTCGTTATTTTCATAAATAGTGGAACGATAGTAGTGGCAACAGTGTCTCTACGCAAAGCATTCGTCAGCAATCAGAATCATCTGTGTCACGACTCTACACATTTACGCCCGACAAATTGCTCATTGCATGGCAATTTGGCGCAAAATACTATGTACTGACAAACAAATGGCGAGGAAGTTCGCCCTCATTGACGCGTCTGTGACGCACGCAAAAGTACAAGGCTATGGCACAAGAAATCGAATTAAAGTTTATCGTCGAAAAAGACAGCGTTGACGCACTCCGCCAGCATCTGCATACGCTTTCCGGCGAACACCATGCACCGGTACAACTGCTTAATATCTATTACGAAACGCCAGACAACTGGCTGCGCCGCCACGATATGGGGCTGCGTATCCGCGGTGCGAGCGGTCGCTACGAGATGACGATGAAAATTGCCGGTCGCGTGGTCGGCGGGTTACATCAGCGCCCGGAATACAATATCGACATCAGCAAGCCAGAACTTGAGCTGGAACGCTTCCCGGCGGAAGTCTGGCCGGAAGGCGAGCTGCCTTCCACGCTGGCGGAACAGGTGCAGCCGCTGTTCAGCACCGATTTCTGGCGCGAAAAATGGCTGGTGACGGAAGGTAAAAGCCGCATCGAAATCGCCCTCGATCTGGGAGAGGTGAAGGCGGGTGAGTTCCAGGAGCCGATTTGCGAACTGGAGCTTGAGCTGCTGGAAGGAGACGCAAATGACGTGCTGAAGCTGGCGCGCAAGCTGGTGAACCAGTCCGGGCTGCGTCAGGGAAGCCTGAGTAAAGCCGCGCGGGGTTACCATCTGGCCGCCGGGAATGCGCCGCGCGTCCTGAAAGAGACGACCATTTTGCGCGTTGCGCCGAAAGCCAGCGTTGAGCAGGGGCTGGAAGCCGCGCTGGAGCTGGCGCTTTCGCAGTGGCAGTACCACGAAGAGCTGTGGGTGCGAAATGTGAAAAACGCCAAATCCCACGTTCTCGCGGCGATTGCCCTGGTGCGCCATACCCTGGCGCTGTTCGGCGGTATCGTTCCTCGTAAAGCGAGCGCTCACTTACGTGACCTGCTGACGCAGACCGAAACGCTGATGCTCTCCGACGTCTCGGCGCAAACGGCGATCTACAGCCCGCAAGCCGCTTCGGCAAAACTGGCGCTGACCGAGTTTCTGGTCACGCGCGGCTGGCGCGCCTTCCTGGATGCGAAAGCCGAGGCCAAAATCGCGGAGAACTTTAAGCGTTTCGCGGACATTCATCTTTCCCGTCATGCCGCTGAACTGAAGAGCACTTTTGCGTATCCGCTCGGCGATAAGTATGGCGATCAGCTTCCCCGTCTTTCACGCAACATCGACAGCATGCTGCTCCTTTCCGGTGCCTACGACGGCCCACAGGCGCAGGCGTGGCTTGAAAACTGGCAGGGGCTGAAGCATGCCATCGAAACCCGTCAGCATATTGAGATCGAGCATTTCCGTAACGAGGCCATTTCGCAGGAGCCGTACTGGCTGCACAGCGGAAAACGTTAACTCTGGCAAGGAACCCCTATAATGCCGCTTTCTTCACCGTTACAGCAGCAGTGGCAGACCGTTTGCGAACGTCTGCCTGAGTCATTACCGGCGTCATCGTTAAGCGAGCAGGCGAAAAGCGTGCTCGCCTTCAGTGATTTTGTGCAGGAAAGCATCACCGTCTACCCGGACTGGCTGGCGGAGCTTGAGAACGCACCGCCGCAGGCGGACGAGTGGCGGCACTATGCCGGCTGGCTGAAAAACGCACTCGAAGACGTAACGGATGAGGCGACGCTGATGCGCGTCCTGCGCCAGTTCCGCCGTCGGATGATGGTGCGCATTGCCTGGGCGCAGGCGCTGGAGCTGGTGAGCGAAGAGAGCACGCTGCAGCAGCTAAGCGAGCTGGCGCAAACGCTGATTGTCGCCGCGCGCGACTGGCTCTATGCCGCATGCTGTAAAGAGTGGGGCACGCCGTGCAGTGAGGAAGGGGTTCCTCAGCCGCTGTTGATTCTGGGGATGGGCAAGCTGGGCGGCTGCGAGCTGAACTTCTCCTCCGACATCGACCTGATTTTTGCCTGGCCTGAAAACGGCTCCACGCGCGGCGGCCGTCGCGAGCTGGACAACGCCCAGTTCTTTACCCGTCTCGGTCAGCGTCTGATTAAGGCGCTGGACCAGCCGACGCAGGACGGTTTTGTTTACCGCGTGGACATGCGCCTGCGGCCGTTTGGCGACAGCGGACCGCTGGTGCTGAGCTTTGCCGCGCTGGAGGATTACTACCAGGAACAGGGGCGCGACTGGGAGCGCTATGCGATGGTTAAAGCGCGGATCATGGGCGACAGCGACGACGCCTACGCCAACGAGCTGCGCGCCATGCTGCGCCCGTTCGTGTTCCGTCGCTATATCGACTTCAGCGTCATCCAGTCACTGCGTAATATGAAAGGGATGATCGCCCGTGAGGTTCGCCGTCGCGGGCTGAAGGACAACATCAAGCTTGGCGCGGGCGGCATTCGCGAAATCGAATTTATCGTTCAGGTCTTCCAGCTTATTCGCGGAGGTCGTGAGCCTTCCCTGCAGTCCCGCTCGCTGCTGCCGACCCTGAGCGCCATCGAGCAGCTGCACCTGCTGCCGGACGGCGACGCGCAAACCCTGCGCGAGGCCTATCTGTTCCTGCGTCGTCTGGAAAACCTGCTGCAAAGCATCAACGACGAACAGACCCAGACCCTGCCGGGGGATGACCTTAACCGGGCGCGTCTGGCCTGGGGGATGCGCGTGGATGACTGGTCAACGCTGACCGAACGGCTGGACGCCCACATGGCGGGCGTGCGCCGCATCTTTAACGAGCTGATCGGTGATGACGAAAGTGAATCGCAGGACGATGCGCTTTCCGAGCACTGGCGCGAGCTGTGGCAGGACGCGCTTCAGGAAGATGACACCACGCCAGTGCTTACGCACTTAACCGACGATGCGCGGCATCGCGTGGTGGCATTGATTGCCGATTTCCGTCTTGAGCTGAACAAACGCGCCATCGGCCCGCGCGGCCGTCAGGTGCTGGATCACCTGATGCCGCACCTGCTGAGCGAGGTCTGCTCGCGGGCGGACGCGCCGGTGCCGCTGTCGCGCATGATGCCGCTGCTGAGCGGGATCATCACGCGTACCACGTACCTTGAGCTTTTGAGCGAGTTTCCGGGAGCACTCAAGCACCTGATTACGCTCTGCGCCGCGTCGCCGATGGTGGCGAACAAGCTGGCGCGCTATCCGCTGCTGCTGGATGAACTACTCGACCCGAACACGCTGTATCAGCCCACGGCGACGGATGCCTACCGGGACGAGTTGCGTCAGTATCTGCTGCGCGTGCCGGAAGAGGACGAAGAGCAACAACTGGAGGCGCTGCGTCAGTTTAAGCAGGCGCAGATGCTGCGCGTGGCGGCGGCGGACATCGCCGGAACGCTGCCGGTGATGAAAGTGAGCGATCACTTAACCTGGCTTGCAGAGGCGATCATCGACGCCGTGGTCCATCAGGCGTGGGTGCAGATGGTGGCCCGCTACGGCCAGCCGAAGCACCTTGCCGATCGTGAAGGACGGGGATTTGCCGTGGTGGGTTACGGCAAGCTCGGCGGCTGGGAGCTGGGATACAGCTCCGATCTAGATTTAATCTTCCTGCACGACTGCCCGGTTGACGTGATGACCGACGGCGAGCGCGAGATTGACGGGCGTCAGTTCTACCTGCGCCTGGCCCAGCGCATTATGCACCTGTTCAGCACCCGCACCTCGTCGGGCATTTTGTATGAAGTCGATGCACGCCTGCGTCCGTCCGGCGCGGCGGGCATGCTGGTCACCTCAACGGAATCCTTCGCCGATTACCAGAAGAACGAAGCCTGGACGTGGGAGCATCAGGCGCTGGTGCGCGCCCGCGTGGTGTATGGCGATCCGCAGCTCAAAACGCATTTCGATGCCATTCGTAAGGACGTCATGACCACCCCGCGCGATGGCAGTACGCTGCAGACCGAAGTGCGAGAGATGCGCGAGAAAATGCGCGCGCATCTCGGCAATAAACACCGCGATCGCTTTGATATCAAAGCCGACGAGGGCGGGATTACCGATATTGAGTTCATTACCCAGTATCTGGTGCTGCTTCACGCCCACGACAAGCCGAAGCTGACGCGCTGGTCGGATAACGTGCGCATTCTGGAACTGCTGGCGCAAAACGACATCATGGACGAGCAGGAGGCGCAGGCCTTAACCCGCGCCTACACGACGCTTCGCGATGAGCTTCATCACTTGGCGCTGCAGGAGGAACCGGGGCACGTGGCGTTGGACAGTTTTGCTCATGAACGTGCTCAGGTAACGGCCAGCTGGCAGAAGTGGCTGGTGGAACCGTGCGTAACAAATCAAGTGTGATATTATCGCGCGCAAATTGTGAATCTTTCTGGAGTCAGGAATGAAAGTAACACTGCCAGAGTTTGAACGTGCTGGGGTAATGGTTGTTGGGGATGTGATGCTGGATCGCTACTGGTATGGGCCTACCAGCCGCATCTCTCCGGAAGCACCGGTACCGGTGGTTAAGGTCGACACCATTGAAGAGCGTCCCGGCGGCGCGGCAAACGTGGCGATGAACATTGCCTCTCTGGGCGCGCAGTCGCGTCTGGTGGGCCTGACCGGCATCGACGATGCGGCTCGCGCGCTGAGCAAGTCGCTGGCGGACGTGAACGTGAAGTGCGATTTCGTTTCTGTTCCGACCCACCCAACGATTACGAAACTGCGCGTGCTGTCGCGCAACCAGCAGCTGATACGCCTCGACTTTGAAGAAGGTTTCGAAGGCGTTGATCCCGAGCCGCTGCACGAGCGCATTAACCAGGCGCTGGGCAATATCGGCGCGCTGGTGCTGTCCGACTACGCCAAAGGCGCGCTGGCCAGCGTGCAGACGATGATTCAGCTGGCGCGCAAGGCCAGCGTGCCGGTGCTGATCGACCCGAAAGGGACCGATTTTGAGCGCTATCGCGGCGCGACGCTGCTGACGCCAAACCTCTCCGAGTTTGAAGCGGTGGCGGGCAAGTGCAAAACCGAGGACGAACTGGTTGAGCGCGGCATGAAGATCATTGCCGACTTCGAGCTGTCCGCGCTGCTGGTGACCCGCTCCGAACAAGGGATGACGCTGCTGCAGCCGGGCAAATCGCCGCTGCATATGCCAACCCAGGCGCAGGAAGTGTACGACGTGACCGGTGCCGGTGATACGGTAATCGGCGTGCTGGCGGCGACGCTGGCCGCAGGCAACTCCCTGGAAGAGGCGTGCTACTTCGCTAACGCCGCGGCGGGCGTGGTCGTCGGTAAACTCGGTACCTCAACCGTGTCCCCAATCGAGCTGGAAAACGCGGTGCGCGGCCGTGCAGACACCGGTTTTGGCGTCATGACCGAAGACGAGCTGAAGGTGGCCGTCGCCGCCGCGCGCAAGCGTGGTGAAAAAGTGGTGATGACCAACGGCGTGTTCGACATTCTGCACGCGGGCCACGTTTCGTATCTGGCGAACGCGCGCAAGCTGGGCGATCGCCTGATTGTGGCTGTTAACAGCGATGCATCGACGAAACGCCTGAAGGGTGAAACGCGTCCGGTGAACCCGCTCGAGCAGCGCATGATTGTGCTCGGCGCGCTGGAAGCCGTGGATTGGGTGGTGTCGTTTGAAGAAGATACCCCGCAGCGTCTGATTGCCGGTATTCTGCCGGATCTGCTGGTGAAAGGCGGGGATTACAAGCCGGAGCAAATCGCGGGCAGCGAAGAGGTCTGGGCGAACGGCGGCGAGGTGATGGTGCTCAACTTTGAGGACGGGTGCTCAACCACCAACATCATCAAGAAGATCCAGAAAGACAGTCAGTAAAAAACGGGCCAGCTGGCCCGTTTATTTTTTCACCCCCTCCCTGGGGAGAGGGCTGGGGTGAGGGCATCAGGCCGCACTTACTCCTGGTCATCCACCGGTGGAATGGCCGGTGCCGGCTTCACTTCTTCCGGCGCATTGCGGTTTTCCAGCTCGGTCAGACGCTGTTCCAGCAGCGCCAGCTTCTCGCGGGTGCGCAGCAAAACCTGGGTCTGCACGTCAAACTCTTCGCGGCTGACTAAATCAAGGCGAACCAACTGCGCCTGCAGCGTCTGGCGGATTTTCTTCTCAACGTCATCACCAAATTCACGAATGCCTTTTGGCATAGATTCATGAACCTGACGCGCAATTTGCTCAATTTTTTTCGGGTCAATCATTGTCGTTTCCCTTGATGGAAAGGTGTTAGTGTCCATTGTAGCGCGTCATGCCCGGGGTAAACAAAATTGTTTGATGCTTATGCATTGCCCAGGATAATCAATAGCGTTATAGTTATCTCGCTTATTCTCAGGGCGGGGCGAAATTCCCCACCGGCGGTAAATCAGCGTGACGCTGAAAGCCCGCGAGCGCTTTGGGTGAAAACTCAAAGGTCAGCAGATCCGGTGTAATTCCGGGGCCGACGGTTAGAGTCCGGATGGGAGAGAGTAACGATCAAGTCGGGCATGGGCCCGCTCACGTTATCTTTTTGCCGCTTATACGGCGCTCCTAAGACTGCCCTGATTCTGGTAACCATAATGTTAGTGAGGTTTTTTTACCATGAATCAGACGCTACTTTCCTCTTTTGGCACTTCAACTCAACGTGTTGAACATGCACTGGATGCACTGCGCGAAGGCCGCGGTGTGATGGTGCTTGACGATGAAAACCGTGAAAACGAAGGCGACATGATTTTCGCCGCCGAAAACATGACCGTTGAACAGATGGCGCTGACCATCCGTCACGGCAGCGGCATCGTATGCCTGTGTATTACCGAAGATCGTCGTAAGCAGCTCGAGCTGCCGATGATGGTCGAAAACAACACCAGCGCCTTTGGTACCGGTTTTACCGTGACTATTGAAGCGGCGCATGGCGTGACCACCGGTGTGTCTGCGGCTGACCGTCTGACTACCGTACGTGCCGCCATTGCTGATGATGCGAAGCCATCCGATCTGCACCGTCCAGGTCACGTCTTCCCACTGCGTGCGCAGGCGGGCGGCGTGTTGACCCGCGGTGGTCACACCGAAGCGACGATCGACCTGGTGACGCTGGCTGGCTTCAAACCTGCTGGCGTGCTGTGCGAACTGACCAACGATGACGGCACCATGGCGCGCGCGCCGGAGTGCATCACCTTTGCCCGCCTGCACAACATGCCGGTAGTAACGATTGAAGATCTGGTTGAGTATCGCCAGGCGCACGAGCGCAAAGCCAGCTGATAATAAAAAACGCCGGGATGTCCCGGCGTTTTTTTACCCGATTCCTGCGGTCTGGAGCAGAACCAGACTTAATCCCATCACCGACATTCCGCACAGCACGCCATAGCTGGGGTTGTTGTTAGGATCGATCTCCTTCGCCAGCGGCATCAGTTCATCCACCGAAAGCGCAACCATGATCCCGGCTACCGCTGCCATAATCGCCGCCATCACTACCGGAGAGACCAGGCTACCGAGGATGAGCCAGGCCAGCACGCCGCCAAGGATTTCGGCCATCCCGGAAATACCCGCCCAGAACACCGCGGTGCGTTTCGATCCCGTTGCGGCATACACGGGCCCAGCGACGGCCAGTCCTTCAGGAATATTGTGTAAGGCGACCGCCAGCGCGATGCCAAAGCCCATCTCAAGATTGCTGCTGGCCGTCACGTAGGTGGCGACCCCTTCCGGGAAGTTATGCAGACTGATGCCAAGCGTTAACAGTACGGCGGTACGCTTGATATTGCGCGGCATGGGCGTCACGTTTTTTTGCATTAAATCCTGCGGATGCGCGTGCGGCAGCATCCGATCGAGGGCAAAGTATCCCAGCAGACCAAAAACAAACATGCCGTAGCCCAGCAGTGGAGACATGCCTTCTGTGCCCAGCGCGGCAGGCAGCATCTCCATCAGGGAGATGAGCAGCATGATCCCGGCAGCAAAGCCCAGTGAGAAGGCCAGCACGCGGTTAGAGGGCTTTTGGCCGAGCACGCCGAGAAGCGCACCGATGAAGGTCGCGGCGCCCGCCAGTATGGTCAGGATCAGGGGGACTGACATGCATTGCTCCTTATGATAATGATTCTCATTAATATAAATGATTCATTTCTGGCAAAGCGAGGGGGAAAACCCGGCTTTACACATTCCTTACATTCAAATTTCCTGATGATGATCTTCACGCTTATCTGCGTTCATCTTTGCCGGATTGCGCGTAATGTAGCACCATTAAATTGACACCTTCTGTAAGGATATCACCATGACTTCTTCCCGTATGCCAGCCCTGTTTTTAGGCCACGGCAGCCCAATGAACGTTCTGGAAGACAACGTCTATACCCGCGCCTGGCGTCATCTGGGCGAGACGTTGCCGCGTCCGAAAGCGATCGTGGTGGTGTCTGCGCACTGGTTTACCCGTGGGACAGGCGTGACCGCCATGGAAGCGCCAAAAACCATTCATGATTTTGGTGGCTTCCCGCAGGCGCTGTACGACACGCATTATCCGGCCCCCGGCTCGCCTGAGCTGGCACAAAGGCTGGTGGATTTGCTGGCGCCTGTTCCTGTGACGCTGGATAAAGAAGCCTGGGGCTTTGACCATGGCTCCTGGGGCGTGCTGATTAAAATGTATCCTGACGCGGATATCCCGATGGTGCAGCTGAGCATCGACAGCACCAAACCGGCCGCCTGGCATCTTGAGATGGGCCGTAAGCTGGCAACCCTGCGTGATGAAGGCATCATGCTGGTGGCGAGCGGCAACGTGGTGCATAACCTGCGTACCGCACGCTGGCACGGTGAGAATACGCCTTACCCATGGGCGATATCATTTAACGACTACGTCAAAGCGAACCTGACCTGGCAAGGCCCGGCTGAGGCACATCCGCTGGTGAACTATCTGGATCACGAAGGCGGTTCGCTCTCTAACCCGACGGCGGAACACTTCCTGCCGCTGCTGTACGTTCTTGGCGCGTGGGATGGTCAGGAGCCGGTTACGATCCCGGTCGACGGTATTGAGATGGGAAGTCTGAGTATGCTGTCGGTGCAGGTGGGATAATAAAAGCAAAACGGCAACTTCAGGTTGCCGTATTTAGTGTTTGCACCCTCTCCCTGTGGGAGAGGGCTGGGGTGAGGGCATCAGGCCGCAGTCTTACTCCACAAAAATATGCGGATAAAACCGCGACAGATCCTGCGTGATCAGCGCGCGATCTTCGCGAATACCAATCCCGGCCGGTTGATCGTTGATAAGCCAGCTGCCAATTAGCGTATAGCTGTCACCAAATTTCGGCAGTTGCCAGAACTCCTGGACGATCATCCCTTCTTCGCCGTACGGCCCTTCAACCGCTTCCAGCGTCTTACCGTTTTCGATAATCGACACGTTCGCGCCTTCGCGGGAGAAGATCGGCTTAACGACGTATTTCTCCATCTGCGGGTAATTATCTTCTGCAAAGTAGGCTGGCAGCAGGTTAGGGTGATTCGGGAACATCTCCCACAGCATCGGCAGCAGGGCTTTGTTAGAGATAATGCTCTTCCAGGCCGGCTCCAGCCAGCGCACGCCAGCATCTTCCAGCTTGGTGGAGAACATCTCGCGCAGCATATATTCCCACGGGTAGAGCTTGAACAGGTTGCTAATCACCTGATCCTGCATGTCCGTGAACTGACCTTTTTCACCCAGGCCGATATCCTCGATATAGAGGAACTCGGTCGCCACTTCCGCTTCGGCGGCGCAGTCCTGCAGATACTGAACCGTGCCACGGTCTTCTTCCGTGTCGCGGCAGCAGGCGAGATGCAGCAGGTTGAAGCCAAACTGCTCGCGCAGCTCGGCGAAGCGCTCGATCAGCTTTTCCTGCAGGCTGTTGAACTGGTCGCTGCCTTCCGGCAGGTTTCCGGCATTGGCCTGGTCTTCCAGCCAGATCCACTGGAAGAACGCCGCTTCGTACAGAGAGGTTGGCGTATCGGCGTTGTTTTCCAGCAGCTTCGGTTCACCTTTACCGTCCCACGCCAGATCCAGGCGAGAGTAAAGCGAAGGCTGATTCGTTTTCCACGACTGGCGGACAAAGCTCCAGGTATGCTTCGGAATGCGGAACTTTGCCATCAGCTCGTCGCTGTCGATGACCTTTTCCACGACCTTCAGGCACTTCTGGTGCAGCTCGGCGGTCACCTCTTCCAGTTTTTCCACCTGGGCCAGCGTGAGCTTGTAATAGGCGTCTTCACACCAGTACGGCTCGCCGTACATGGTGTGGAAGTTAAAACCGTACTCGGTGGCTTTTTCACGCCAGTCCGGGCGCTCGGTGATACTGACTCGTTCCATGATCAGCCGCCCATTGAGCGAGTAGAGGAGGTGCCTGTTGCGCTGCGCTGCATGCTGGTCTGCTTCGCCACGGACTCACCAAACCCGCCGCGGGTGATGGTGCTGGTCGTCGCAGGCTTCGGCGCCATCGCCGTTTTCGGTACGGTCACGGTGCGGCCAGGGGTTGCTGCGCCGTAGCCTTTGCCGCTGGCATCGGTATATTGACCGTAAGCCGGGCTGGCCGGGTTTTTCGAGCTAAACAGCGGCTGCTGCTGGTAGCCCGCACCGCCGCCCATCAGGCGACCCATCATGTAGCCCGCCATCAGCGGCATCCAGAAGCTGCCGCTCGACTGTGCCTGCGCCTGATTTTCAGGCGCAGTGCCGGCCTGAGCCGGTGCCTGCTGGCACTGGCCTTCACCAAACTCCGCCACGCAGTCTTCGCGTGAAGCATATTTCGGCGCGGTACGTTCCGCTTCTTTCAGCGCGCTGGTGTAGGCCGTTTTACATTCGGCCGCTTTACCGGTTGCGGCGGAGCAGTCGTCCGCGTTTTGATACAGCGAAACCGTTTCATCGTTTTTCTCACAGCCTGCCAGCATAAAGACAGCGGTAACCGCCAGCGCGACAGGGGTGAGGTGACGCGCGTTCCAGCTCTTGCGGAACGAAGCGTGATTTATAGATTTTGTCCGTTTCATGTTTGTCTTCCTGGACCCAGTGGTAATAACGCTCAGGATAGAGGATGAGTGGTTGAAAATGAAGCGAAGAGGGGCGGAATCAGGGGGATCTTTACGTTGGCTTACGTTCGGATGTGATTTTGCGCCGGGTGGCGCTGCGCTTACCCGGCCTACGATTCAGTAGGCCCGATAAGCGCAGCGCCATCGGGCAATGCTTAGTTACGGAACGGATTATTGCCTTTGCTGGCAGGCGCAGTGGTACGCGCGGCAGCAGGCTGTGCAGCAGGGGTGTTGCTGTTAGCGTTGAAGTTATCAACCGCGGCAACCTGCTCCGGGTTCTCCGGCGCAACGCTGTCCGGAGAGGTGGAGACCGGCTTGCCCAGCGCGCTGTTCAGCATCTGCAGATCTTGCTCGTTCAGCGTACCCAGAGCCTGTTTGATGTTCAGCTGGTTAATCAGGTACTGGTAACGTGCGCTGGAGAGCTGCTGTTTCGCGTTGTACAGCGTGGTGGTCGCGTCGAGCACGTCCACGATAGTACGCGTACCGACCGAGTAACCCGCTTCCATTGCATCCAGGGAGCTCTGTGCAGACACCACGGCCTGTTTATAGGCGTTGATGCTGCTGATCGAGGCGTTCACGTTGTTGAAGGAGGAACGTACGGTCTGCACCACGTTGCGGTGGGCGCTTTCCAGCTGCTCGCTCGCGCCAACAAAGTTGTACTGAGCCTGTTTCACCTGAGAGTTGACCTGACCGCCCTGGTACAGCGGCAGGGAGAAGCTCAGACCCACTTTGTTCTGCCCCATGTTGCTGTCGTCGTACTGGGACGTATTGGTTTTAGAGCCGCTATAGGTCGTATCAGAGACACCGGTAGACGCGCTCAGGCTCAGTGTTGGCAGATGGCCGTCCTGCGCCTGACGAATTTGCTCGCGGGCCAGGTCCTGGCTCAGACGTGCCTGCAGCAACGTCAGGTTGCGGTTTTCCGCCTCTTTCAGCAGGGCGTTGACGGCCTGCGGTTTATCCGTTTTAAAGCTGTCCACGTTCAGAGACGCCAGCTCAGGATAGTAATTCCCGGTGACCTGGCGCAGGGATTCCAGCGCGTTGTCGAGGTTGTTACGTGCGGTCACTTCGTTAGCCAGCACGGTGTCGTACTGTGAACGGGCGTTCTGCACGTCGGTGATCGCAACGAGGCCCACGTTGAAGCGCTGGGTGGTTTGATCTAACTGGCGGTAAATGGCCTGTTTCTGCGCTTCGGTGTAGGAGAGCGCGTCAATGGCGCTCAGCACGTTGAAGTACGCCGTGGCCGTGTTCAGGATCAGCGTCTGCTGGTCGGTCTGATAGGTCACATCCTGGATGCCTGCGCTTTTTTCCTGCAGGGTCAGGGCACGCCATTTGGACATATCAAACAGCGTCTGTGTCAATTGCAGTGAGGCGCTGGTAGCATTGGAGTTTACGCCGTTAGCGTCGCGGAAACCGTTGCTGTAGGTATAATCTGCACCTAAACCTAACTGTGGCAGCAAGGGGCTACGCGCTTCGTTAATCTTTTCAAACGCAGCATCACGATCGGCCGCTGATTTACGTAAATCAGGGTTGCCCAGACGTGCCTGCTGGTAGACCTGTAACAGGTTTTCCGCCTGGCTCATTGCACTGAAGCCCGTCAGGCTCAGGCCGATAAGGATGGGGAGCAATTTCTTCATTTGCATTCCTTGTTGTGAAGCAGTATTAGCGCTGATCTAATTAAAAAATAATTGCCGATTCTAACAGAATCATCCACACCAAAAGGTTGGCGTAACGTGCCATCTGGCGGTAATTTGCACCAATCTACCATATAGCCTTACAAACGGCAGCCAAACAGCCTTGAAATTCACAATTTCATCACCATTGCTACCAGGACTCGACTCATGCAAAAACCAGAAAAGTTGCCCGTGACATTCGCCAAAAACGATGTAGAAATTATTGCACGAGAAACGCTTTATAGCGGTTTTTTTTCAATGGATCTTTACCGTTTCAGGCATCGCCTGTTTAACGGCGAGATGAGCGGCGAAATCAGACGTGAAATTTTTGAGCGCGGGCATGCGGCAGTCTTGCTACCCTTTGACCCAGTGCGTGACGAAGTTGTGCTGGTGGAGCAGATCCGCATCGCCGCTTATGACGTCAGTGAAAGCCCGTGGCTGCTGGAGATGGTGGCCGGGATGATCGAAGAAGGCGAGTCGGTTGAGGACGTCGCCCGGCGCGAGGCGCTGGAAGAGGCGGGGCTGGTGGTCGGCCGTACCAAACCGGTGCTGAGCTATCTGGCAAGCCCGGGAGGCACCAGCGAACGCTTATCCATAATGGTGGGCGAAGTGGACGCCACGACGGCGGAAGGGATCCACGGTCTGGCTGATGAAAACGAAGATATTCGGGTTCATGTGGTAAGCCGGGAACAGGCTTACCAGTGGGTAGAAGAGGGGAAAATCGACAACGCAGCGTCTGTCATCGCCCTGCAATGGCTGCAACTGCATTATCAGACATTACGAAACGAGTGGAAAAAATGAAGCGCTATACGCCTGACTTCCCAGAAATGATGCGCCTGTGCGAAACCAATTTCGCACAATTGCGCCGCCTGCTGCCGAAAAACGACGCACCCGGCGAAACGGTAAGCTATCAGGTGAGCAACGCGCAGTATCGATTAACGATAACAGAATCAACGCGCTACACTACGCTGGTGGAGATTGAGCAAACGGCACCCAGCATTAGCTACTGGAGCCTGCCGTCGATGACGGTACGCCTCTATCATGACGCGATGGTCGCTGAAGTGTGTTCAAGTCAGCAGATCTTTCGCTTCAAGGCGCGGTATGATTACCCGAATAAAAAGTTGCATCAACGCGACGAAAAGCATCAAATTAACCAGTTTTTAGCCGACTGGCTAAGATATTGTTTAGCACATGGAGCAATGGCGATTCCGGTTTGTTAGCGTCATAAACCTACCTAAGGACACCATTTGGAAAGCCTGTTGAACCTGACTGTTGCTGGTGGGGCGCCAGTCAGGATATTACAAATCACCGATACCCACCTTTTTGCCGAAAAGCATGAAACGCTGCTGGGGGTGAATACCTGGGAGAGTTATCAGGCGGTACTTAGCGCCATTCACGCTGAAAACCGTGCATGCGATTTGATTGTCGCAACGGGCGATCTGGCGCAGGACCAATCTTCCGCGGCCTATCAGCATTTTGCTGAGGGCATCGCGAGCTTTAGCGTGCCTTGCGTCTGGCTGCCAGGCAACCACGATTTCCAGCCCGCAATGTACAGTTCTCTCCAGGATGCGGGTATTTCTCCGGCGAAATGTGTTTTTGCGGGTGACCAGTGGCAGATCCTGCTGCTGGACAGCCAGGTGTTTGGCGTCCCGCACGGTGAGTTAAGCGAGTTTCAGCTCGACTGGCTGGAGACCAAACTGGCTGCTGAACCTGAACGTCATACGCTGCTGTTGCTTCATCATCATCCTCTGCCGGCGGGCTGCAGCTGGCTCGATCAGCACAGTCTGCGCAACTCCGCGGCGCTGGATCGCGTGCTGGCGAAGTTCCCGCGGGTGAAAAATCTGCTGTGTGGGCATATTCACCAGGAGCAGGATCTCGACTGGAACGGGCGCCGCATGCTGGCGACGCCGTCGACCTGCGTTCAGTTTAAGCCGCACTGCGCCAACTTTACGCTGGATACCATCGCGCCAGGCTGGCGCTGGCTGGAACTGCATGCCGACGGCACGCTGACCACGGAAGTCTGCCGTTTGACCGGCGCACAGTTCCGCCCGGACACCGCTTCAGAAGGCTATTGATGTCTACGCTCCTTTATCTGCACGGATTCAACAGCTCGCCGCGCTCCGCAAAAGCGACACAGTTTCGCCAGTGGCTGAGCGAGCATCACCCCGACGTTGAGATGATTATCCCTCAGCTGCCGCCTTATCCGGCAGAGGCCGCGGAGATGCTGGAATCCATTGTGCTTGCGCACGGCGGCGAAACCTTCGGTGTGGTCGGCTCATCGCTGGGCGGGTATTACGCCACCTGGCTCTCGCAGTGCTTTATGCTGCCCGCCGTGGTAGTTAATCCGGCGGTACGGCCATTTGAGCTGCTGCGGGACTTTCTTGGTGAAAACGAGAACCCCTACACCGGCCAGCAATATGTGCTAGAGTCACGCCATATTTACGATCTCAAAGTTATGCAGGTCGACCCGCTCGAGGCGCCGGATCTCATCTGGCTGCTGCAGCAGACGGGAGATGAAGTGCTGGATTACCGCCAGGCAGTGGCGTATTACGCCTCCTGCCGCCAGACTATAGAAGAGGGCGGAAACCATGCTTTCACGGGCTTTGAGAATCATTTCACCCAGATTGTCGATTTTCTTGGACTGCACAGCCACTGACAATCAATGCGAATTGCTAGTTTAAATCATGACGCAAACCTATAACGCTGATGCCATTGAGGTCCTCACCGGGCTTGAGCCGGTTCGCCGCCGCCCGGGGATGTACACCGATACGACGCGCCCAAACCATCTGGGCCAGGAAGTTATTGATAACAGTGTGGACGAAGCGCTGGCGGGCCATGCCAAACGCGTTGACGTCATCCTGCACGCCGATCAGTCGCTGGAAGTCATTGACGACGGGCGCGGCATGCCGGTGGATATCCACCCGGAAGAGGGCGTCCCTGCCGTTGAGCTGATCCTCTGTCGCCTGCACGCGGGCGGTAAGTTCTCCAACAAAAACTACCAGTTCTCCGGCGGCCTGCACGGCGTGGGGATTTCCGTCGTCAACGCCCTGTCAAAACGCGTGGAAGTAAACGTCCGTCGCGACGGTCAGGTGTACAACATCGCGTTTGAAAACGGCGAGAAGGTGCAGGATCTTCAGGTTGTCGGGACGTGCGGCAAACGCAACACCGGCACCAGCGTTCACTTCTGGCCTGACGAGAGCTTCTTCGACAGCCCGCGCTTTTCCGTTTCCCGCCTGACGCACCTGCTGAAAGCCAAAGCGGTGCTGTGCCCGGGCGTGGAAATTACCTTTAAGGATAACGTCAACAACACCGAGCAGACCTGGCGCTACGAAGATGGCCTTAATGACTATCTGTGCGAAGCGGTAAACGGCCTGCCGACGCTGCCGGAAAAACCGTTCGTCGGCAATTTCACCGGCGACACCGAAGCGGTGGACTGGGCGCTGCTGTGGCTGCCGGAAGGCGGCGAGCTGCTGACCGAAAGCTACGTTAACCTGATCCCCACCATGCTCGGCGGTACGCACGTCAACGGCCTGCGTCAGGGGCTGCTGGATGCGATGCGCGAATTCTGCGAATACCGCAATATCCTGCCGCGCGGCGTGAAGCTGTCGGCGGAAGATATCTGGGACCGCTGCGCCTACGTGCTCTCCGTGAAGATGCAGGATCCGCAGTTTGCCGGTCAGACCAAAGAGCGCCTGTCGTCACGCCAGTGCGCGGCGTTTGTCTCCGGCGTGGTGAAAGATGCGTTTACCCTGTGGCTGAACCAGAACGTTCAGGCGGCTGAGATGCTGGCTGAAATGGCGATTTCCAGCGCCCAGCGTCGTCTGCGTGCCGCGAAGAAAGTGGTGCGTAAAAAGCTGACCAGCGGCCCAGCGCTGCCGGGCAAGCTGGCGGACTGTACCGCGCAGGATCTCAACCGTACCGAGCTGTTCCTCGTGGAAGGTGACTCGGCGGGCGGGTCGGCCAAGCAGGCGCGCGATCGTGAATATCAGGCGATCATGCCGCTCAAGGGTAAGATCCTGAATACCTGGGAAGTCTCTTCTGATGAAGTGCTGGCCTCGCAGGAAGTCCACGATATCTCGGTTGCGATCGGTATCGATCCGGACAGCGACGATCTGAGCCAGCTGCGCTACGGCAAGATCTGTATCCTCGCGGATGCGGACTCCGATGGTCTGCACATCGCCACGCTGCTGTGCGCGCTGTTTGTGAAGCACTTCAAAACGCTGGTGAAAAACGGTCACGTCCACGTGGCGCTGCCGCCGCTCTACCGTATCGACCTCGGTAAAGAGGTTTACTACGCGCTGACGGAAGAAGAGAAAGCGGGCGTGCTGGAACAGCTGAAGCGCAAGAAGGGCAAGCCGAACGTGCAGCGCTTTAAAGGGCTGGGCGAGATGAACCCGATGCAGCTGCGCGAAACGACGCTGGATCCGAACACGCGCCGTCTGGTGCAGCTGACGATCAGCGACGAAGACGAACAGCAGACCAACGCGATGATGGATATGCTCCTTGCCAAGAAACGTTCGGAAGACCGACGTAACTGGCTGCAGGAGAAAGGCGATATGGCGGATATTGAGGCCTGATGCTGAAAAAGCCCTGCGATGCAGGGCTTTTTTTTGCTCGGTGGCGCTGCGCTTACCGGGCCTACGATCGATCCCCTCGCCCCTTTGGGGAGAGGGTTAGGGTGAGGGGAACACCCCGCACTGACGTCAAAACTCCATCTTCACCGTAAACTGCACTTCGCGAGGGTCGCCAATCTGGTTACCCAGATTGTTGGTTGCGATAGATGAGGTGTAGTAAGTCTTATCAAACAGGTTCTTCACGTTCACCTGCAGCGTGACCGGATACTGCAGCTTCATCTTGTACGCCGCAAAGGCATCCGCCACAAAATAGCCCGGCAGATAATAATCCGCACCGTTGGTTGCGGAACGACGGCTCACGCCGTGCCCGCCGCCGCCCAGCGTCAGGGTATTCCCGGCAAACACATTATGAATATCGTAGGTCAGGAACAGGGAGCCGGTATGGCGCGGCACGTTCGGCAGCGGTTTGCCCGCATAGTCCGGGTCTTCCAGCACTTTCGCGTCGGTATAGCCATAGCTGGCGATGATATTGGTGTTCTCGGTCAGCGATCCGGCGAGATCCACCTCCACGCCCTGAGAGCGCACGCGGCCCGCGGTTTTGGCGACGGTTTCATCCCCTACGCTCTCGGTGTACAGCACGTTGCGCTTGTGGATATCAAACAGCGCAATATTGGCGGTGATGCCGTCGAACAGGTCGAACTTTGCGCCCACTTCGTAAGCATTAGACGTTTCCGGCGGCAGGTCGCCGATGTAGCTTGCAATTGACGACTGCGGCATAAACGTCTGGGAATAGTTGGCAAACAGCGAGACCGCCGGGGTGAGCTTATAAACAAGACCCAGCTTCGGCGTCCACTGGTCGTCGCGGCTGTCGGTGTTCACGTTAAACGGACGCCCTTTCCCCGCGTACTGGGTGTAATACTGATAGCGCAGCCCGGCGACGGCAATCCACTTATCGGTCAGGTACAGCGCGTCCTGCGCGTAGGCAGAGTAGCTCTCCTGCTTGATGGTTTGATCGCTGTCGGATGCCGAGACGGTGGTGCACTTGCCGAGGCTGCCGTAGCTCGGGTTGTAAATATTGAAGTCCTTAACGTTCTTACAGCGGATCATGTCCGTACGCAGCAGATCGTAATTCTCATACGACACGCCGGTCAGAATCTCATTATAAAAGCCCGCGATGTCCACGTTCCCCTGCAGATCCGCTCGCGTCGTGTGCATACGCTGGGTCGAGCCCTGGGTCGCATCCACGCGGCGGGTCAGGTTGCCGGTTTTTGAATCGTAGGCCATCACGCGGGCCTGGTTGTCGCTGTATTTATCCTGGCTGTAGCTGTAGTCGAACTTCGCGGTCCACTGGCTGTTGAGGCGATATTCTGCGTTGAGCTGAGCGAGATCGGACTGGCCGTCGGTCACGTTAAACGGTTCGTCGAAGCGGGTTTTACGATCGACGTTGACGGCTTTTTTAGTATTAAGATCGAAGATCGTTCCGCGATCGAACGGTGTTTTATAGTCGCGATGCGAATAGAGCACGGTCACGGTGGCATCGTCGCCGAACCAGGTGAGCGACGGGGCGATAAAGGTGCTGCGTTCGTTGCCAAAATTACGCCAGTAATCTTCGTCCTGATACTCACCCGTGAGGCGATACGCCAGGCGCGTGCCGTCAATCGGGCCGGTAACATCGATCTGTCCGGTGCCGCCGCCAAAGCTGGAAGAGGTGGCAGAAATTGAACCGCCAAAGGTCTTCTCCGGGCGTTTGGTGACGACGTTAATCAGGCCGCCCGGATCGAGAATGCCATAGAGCGTAGAGGCCGGGCCTTTCAGCACCTCCACGCGCTCGGTTGCGGCATTAAAGCTGCGCGGCAGCACGGTGCGCAGACCGTTGGTCATGATTGACCCATCGCGGTTCGCGCCAAACCCACGGCGCACAAAGGCATCCTGCGTACCGCCCAGGGTATTGGTCTGCACCACGTTGCTGACGTTATAGAGCGCTTCATCCAGCGTGGTGGCGTGCTGATCCTCCAGCACTTTATCGCTAACGGTATTGACCACCTGCGGGATATCCAGCATTGGCATGTTGGTTAGCGTGGCGGTGGAGGTATTCAGCGGCTGATAGCCGTTGGTGGCCTCCGCCGCGGTATTTGGATCGGCGGTGACGGTAAGCGTTTCGCCGTCTTTAGCCGCGGTGGTGTCTGCTGCCTGCGCCAGCGGCGCCATAAACAGCAGTGAAAAGAGCGCGCGCCCTTTTACCCCAGAGAGTGAAGGTGTCAACGTAGCCATTACATCTGTTATCCCGAAATATTCCGCGAATGCGTTCGCGGCAAACTGTGTGAGTCATTGCCCTTTACGATCTGTCCGTTAGCCACGGTGGGCATCGGACATGTAATTGAGAATCATTCAATCATGCGGAGATGTAGTAGTAAATGGAAAAAAGAAAAAATCGGCTACAGCGTTTAACCGTGCGTATAAGCGCAGCGGGTTAATAATTAAATTTTTGAAATTAAAGCTTTTTTAAGCCATTTCGAGTTCATGTTTCCTCTGGCTTTTCCCTGTTTTTTTCAGGGTGTTTCTTCGCTTGACTACTACATGGCGCAGCGTCAAACTCTCAAAAGAGAATGAGTTTTATTTTTATTTATTGGTTTTTCATTACGTTGGCATTCACGTGGCTCACAACACAAAACAACCGGGACTGGTTCTGGAGAATCTCTCTGCGGGCTATCAGAAAAAAATCATCGTTGATGATATCTCCCTTGCGATCCCACAGCAGAAAATGACGGTGCTGGTAGGGGCGAACGGCTGCGGAAAATCCACGCTGCTGAGCACAATTGCGCGCTTGCTCCAGCCGCTTGGCGGCGCGGCAGTTCTCGACGGCAAGGCGATCCACGAGCAGCCAACCAAAGCCGTCGCCCGCCAGCTTGGCATCCTGCCGCAGTCTCCGCTGCTGCCGGAAGGGTTGACCGTCTTTGAGCTTGTCTCGCGCGGGCGTTTTCCCTGGCAAAACTTTATGCGCCAGTGGAGCGACGAGGACGAACTTGCGGTAGAAGAGGCCCTGCGGCTGACCGGCACGGCAGAGTTTGCCCATATGCCGGTGGAAAGCTTATCCGGCGGCCAGCGTCAGCGCTGCTGGATCGCCATGGCGCTGGCGCAGCAAACGCCGTATATCCTGCTTGACGAGCCGACGACGTATCTCGATCTCCGCTATCAGGTGGAGATCCTGGAACTGCTGCACGCCCTGACCCGCCAGCACGGGCGTACCGTGGTGGTGGTGCTGCACGATCTCAACTTTGCCGTGAACTACGGTGATTCCCTGGTCTTTTTACGCCAGGGAAAAGTCGAGGGGGTGTTACATGAAGGCGACGCCTGTACGCCGGAACTGATCAAAGCGGTGTTTGATGTGGACGTGCATATGTCCATCAACCCCTTGACCGGCAAACCGTTCTTTATGCCGTTTCGCCAGAGCCTTGAACAGCCATGATGCGCGCTTCTCTCGCCTTCCTGATTTTTACATTGCTGCTGGCGCTGGGCGCGATTGTGCATCTTGGCATCGGGGCGCGGTTTATCCCTCCCCGAACGGTAGTCGAGGCATTCTTTCACTTCGATCCGCGCAATTTCGACCATAACATCATCATCAGACTACGGCTGCTGCGCCTCTGCGCCGCAATGGTGACAGGCGCCGCGCTCGGCGTGGCGGGCGTGCTGCTGCAGTCCGTGATCCGCAACCCGCTCGGCGAGCCGCATATTCTGGGACTCAACGCCGGGGCCGCGCTGGCGGTGGTGATTACCAGCGCGCTTGGGCTGTCGCTGCCGTTTGGTCGCCCGCTGATTGCCGCCGCCGGTGCCGCCGCGCTGTTTCTGCTGGTGCTGATGTTCTCCTCGTCCGGTCGCACCGGGCTCACGCCGATGAAGATCACCCTGTGCGGCGTAGCGATGTCGGCGTTTGCCTCGTCGATTACCGCCGCGGTGTTAATCCTGGATGAACAGACGCTGCTCGCCCTGCGCACCTGGCTGGCGGGTGATATCGCCGGGGTCAACGCGCAGATACTCCAGAGTGCCCTGTGGGCTGCAGCCGCTGGTTTTGTTCTTGCTATCGGGCTGTCGCCCTCGCTCAATATGCTGGCGCTGGGCGACAGAATGGCCCAGGGGCTTGGCGTGTCGCTGCTGAAAACCCGCCTGTTCGCCCTGCTGGCCATCGCGCTGCTCTGCGGCGCGGCCGTCTCCATCGCCGGACCGATTGGCTTTATTGGCCTTGTGGTGCCACAGCTCATCCGCCGTCTGGTGTCGGTCGATTTGCGCGTGATGGTGCCGCTGTCGGCCCTGTGCGGCGCGCTGGTGTTGCTGCTGGCGGATATCGCTGCCCGCACGCTGTTTACCCCCTGGGAGCTGGCAACCGGCATCATGACGGCCCTGGTTGGCGCGCCCGTGTTCATCTTTATGGCTTCGAGGATGTTCAAATGAACCGGGCCGGACTCCGCGCAATACGTGTTGGCCGTTTATCGGCGCTGGTTCGTCCGAAGGCGCTGGTGTACCTGTCGCTTTTCGCGCTGATGGCGCTAAGCCTGCTGGGCTTTGGCCTGACGCACGGTTCTCTGCCTATTCCCGCCTCCGCCATCGGGCGCGCGCTGTTTTCTCCCGAGAGTCTGACGGCGGAGACGCGCTACGTCGTGATGGATATCCGCCTGCCGCGACTGCTGATGGCGGCGCTGTGCGGGGCGATGCTCGGCATGGCGGGGGCGGCGATGCAGTCGATCGCCCGCAACGGTCTGGCCGATCCCGGACTTATCGGCGTGAAGGAGGGCTGTAGCGCGGCGGTACTTCTGCTGATTTTTCAATTCCCGGCGCTGGGCCTGGCCTGGCGCCCGCTGGTCGGCATGGCCGGTGGGCTGCTCACCGCGCTGCTGGTGATAGCCCTGGCGCGCGATATCTCGCGCCCGCGGTTCATTCTGATTGGCATCGGCGTGTCGTGGGCGTTTGCCGCGGCGATGGGCGTCTTTATCACCACCGCCGACGTGCGCGACGTGCAGACGGCGATGCTGTGGCTGGCGGGAAGCCTGCATGCGGCAAACTGGACGCTGGTGGGCCTGGCCGCGCTCTGGGCTATCCCCGCGTTTGCGCTGCTGCTGTTTACCGCCCGGGCCGCAGACGTGGCGTTGCTCGGCAATCAGGCTGCCGCGGGCCTTGGCGTGCGCACAACCCGGCTGGCGCTGCTGCGGGTTCTCGCCCCGGTGGTGCTGACGGCGGCCTGCGTCTCCTGCGTGGGCAGCATTGGTTTTGTGGGGCTGATTGCCCCGCACATGGCGCGCCTGCTGCTGCGCGGTGGGCAAACCGCGCTCCTGACGGGAAGCGCCGTGCTGGGGGCGCTGCTGGTGCTGCTGGCGGACAACGTCGGACGTCTGGCATTCCTCCCGCTGCAGCTGCCGGCGGGGATTGTGATTTCATTGATTGGCGGACCGTTTTTCCTGCTGCTGCTCTGGCAGCGTAGGGACAGATTTTAGGGGACTATGATGCGCGTACTGTTTTCGATGCTTTTGCTGGTGGGGTTCGCGGTGAGCGCGGCGGAGCCGACGCAGGTTTTTACCGACGATTTAGGACGCAAGGTCGTTGTGCCGGTTCATCCGAAGCGGATTGTTTCCTTACACGATCTCGATATCACCATTCCGCTGATTGAGCTTGGTGTGCCGCCGGTCGCGAGCCATGGCCGCACGCGGCCGGACGGTAGCCACTTTCTGCGCTCAAGCGGCATGTTGACCGGCGTCGACTTCGATAATTCCGACATTAAATTTATCGGTACGGCCGATATCGACATTGAAGCCATCGCCGCCGCAAAGCCTGACCTGATCGTCACCGAGCCGACCCGCAACACCCCGGTGGAACAGCTGGCGAAAATTGCCCCGACGGTGAGCATCGATCATCTCGACGGCGGCGCGCCGGAAATCTACCGCAAGCTGGCGCAGCTCACGGGCACGCAGGCAAGGCTAAACATTCTGGAACGCCGCTATCAGGAGCAAATCAAGGCGCTGAAGGCGACCATCGACACGCGCAAAATCACCGTGTCGGTGATTCAGGCTAATCAGGGGAAAATCAACGCCATGCACAGCTACCACTCGCTGGGCCGCGTTCTGCGCGACGCCGGATTCAAATTCCCGCCACTGATTGAGTCCATCCCGGACGGAGGGCGCATCGACGTCAGCGCCGAGCGCCTGCCGGAGCTGGATGCCGATTTCGTCTTCGCCACCTGGCGCGGAGATACGGGCGGAAAACCGCAGGACGAGCTGGCGGCAATGGATGCGGTCATGCCGGGCTGGTGTCAGTTCCTGAATGCCTGCCGAACCGGGCATTACGTGCTGATCTCACGTGAAGAGGCGATCTCGAATTCGTTCGCCTCATTAGGGCTGATGGTCGCGCAGGTGCAGTCGCAGATTGCCGGTCGTCCGTTGCTGGAGGCGTCACGGTGATCCGAAGAGTCGATGTTTACGGTGAGAGATTTCGCGCGCGGGCGCATCAGCTGACGCCGCGTCTGCTACAGGTCGCACGCTATATCCACGATAACCGCGAGGCGGTGATGGAGCAGACCGCCATGGAGATTGCCGCCTTATTGAAAACCTCGGATGCTACGGTGGTCCGCGCCATACAGGCGCTGGGTTTCGCCGGGCTGCGCGATCTCAAGCAGACGCTGGAGCAGTGGTTTGGTCCGGTGGTTACCTCCAGCGAAAAGATGTCCACCACGGTGAACACGCTCGCCAGCGACGTCAACGCGAGCATTGATTTCGTGCTGGAGGGACATCAGCACACCTGCGAGGTGTTATCCGAGCCCCACAACCGCTACGCGATGGCGCAGGCGGTCTCACTGCTGGCGCAGGCGAGGCAGGTTGCCATATTTGGCATTGGCGCCTCCGGCATTCTGGCCGAGTACACCGCCAGGCTGTTCAGCCGTATGGGGTTACCCGCCACGCCGCTCAACCGTACCGGGATCGGGCTTGCCGAGCAGCTGATTGCGCTTCAGCGCGGCGACGTGCTGGTGATGATGGCGCAGAAATCCGCGCACCGGGAGGGGCAAACCACCCTGCGTGAAGCAAAACGTCTGGGCATTCCCACCATCCTGCTGACCAATGCCCTCGACTCGCGCTTCAGCAAGGAGGCCAGCGTGGTGATCCACGTTCCGCGCGGCGGCGAAAAGGGCAAGATTCCGCTCCACGGCACGGTGCTGCTGTGTCTGGAGATGATCATTTTATCCGTCGCCTCCACCGAGCCGCAGCGCACCATCAAGTCGATGAAGCGCATCAATGAGCTACATCGCGGGTTAAAGCCGGGGAAGAAAAGCAGCTAAAAACAACAAAGCCCGGTGGCGCTAGCGCTTACCGGGCCTACGGTTCAGGTTTTGTAGGCCGGGTAAACGCAGTGCCACCCGGCAAATTCCACGAACTTAAACCCCTTGCTCCAGGATGCGGATGTGGGTTTCCAGCACGTCGCCCTTCACCGCGTCGCTCCACGCTTTCATGTGCGCGGTCTGCAGATGCGCTTCAAGATGCGCGACGGTTTCCCACTGCTCAACCATGATGATTGAGTCTGGCGCGGTCGCCTGGAAGCTGGCGTCAGTGGCGGCATCCACCATCGGCGCGTAGCCGTGGCAGCCTTCTTCTTTCAGTACGGTCGGGATAATTTTCGCGAACTGATCCAGCACCGCCTGGCGGTGATGTTGACCTGGACGAGTACGGATTTCTGCGATAACGGTAAGCATGTTTACTACTCCTTTAATTCCAGGCTACCAGTTAAGCAAAAATTTCCGCGAGATGCTTGCGATATTCTGCGATATAGCTCGGGACATCAGGCATTTTAATCACGTCGTTGACGATAAACGTCGGCAGCGGATCCATGCCCAGGAACTGATTCGCCTTGTGGAACGGCAGGTACGCGCCGTCTACACCCACGCCTTCGAAGAACTGATCTTTCTCGGTGAAAGCTTCCAGCGGGGCGTTCCAGGTCAGTGACAGCATATATTTTTTGCCCTGAATCAGGCCGCCTGAACCGTATTTTTTGGAGGCGTCAGAACGGGTACGACCGTCGCTGGCATACAGCGAACCGTGGCCTTCGGTGAACACGTCGTCCATGTATTTTTTCACGGTCCACGGCGCGCCCATCCACCAGCCCGGCATCTGCCAGATAACCACGTCGGCCCACAGGAAGTTCTGCACTTCGGCTTTCACGTCATAATCGCTGTCCGCGCGCACGACCTTGACATCATGCCCGGCGTCGCGCAGGAAACCGTCCGCGACCTCGGTCAGGGTGTCATTCAGCTGGCCTTTAGAGTGCGCGAACTCTTTCGCGCCGTTGATAATCAGAATGTTGCTCATTATTTGTCCTCGATGATGAGAGTATGGCGAGTATTCTACGCGCGAGGACGGAGCGGAAAAATGAGCAAAATGTGCAAAGTCTTTTGCATTAAACGCAATAATCCCTACCAGCTGACCTTCGCTTCAAAACCGCCTTCAGGCGCATTGCTCAGCGACACGCGCATCCCGTGCAGGGCGGCGATGCGTTTTACGATGGATAACCCAAGCCCGCTGCCCGTGGCGTCCTGACCCGGCGGACGATAAAAGCGCTCGCCGATGCGCGCCAGCGCGTCCGGTGAAATGCCGGGACCGTTGTCGCGCACGGTAAAGCTACGCGCCTCCAGCGTCACGTCCACCACGCTGCCGCGCGGGCTGTAGCGAATCGCGTTGTCCAGCAGGTTGCGGACCAGAAGGCTCAGGAGCAGCTGCTGGCCGGTGCGTGTAACCTCTGGTGCATGAATGTTCAGGCGAATATCAATGCCCGCCTGCTGCGTCGGATGCCAGATATCCAGCACGGCCGACTGCAGTAACTCTCCCAGGGGAATCGGTTCGACATCGTCAAGGTTATCCAGCGAGTCCAGACGCGACAGCGTGAGGAGCTGATCCACCAGACGGGAAGCGCGGTCGATGCCCGCATGCAGCTGCATCAGCGCCTTTTCCCGCGCCTGCGGATCGTCATGAGAGAGCTGCGCCACGTCAGTTTGCACCTTCAGTGCCGCCAGCGGGCTGCGTAACTCGTGGGCGGCATCGGACGTAAAGCGGCGTTCGCGGGTCATCATCTCCTGGGTACGTGCGAAGAGATGATTCAGCGCGTCGAGCAGGGGGCGCACCTCAGTAGGTACACCCTCCGTCGGCAGTTTATCGGTGGCATCCGGCGAGCGGGAGCGCAGGGTCTGCGCCAGCTTTTTCAGCGGCTTCAGCTCCAGACTCATGAGGACAACCAGCAGCAGCAGCATCACGGGCAGAGCCACCAGCCAGGGGGTCAGCTGCGAGCTGACCACGTCCAGCGCCATATCCTGGCGGTACTCCCACTCCTGACCGACCACCACGCGGTACTTCCCGTCGGGAGAGGTCAGCCACAGGAAACGCCATTCGTCGTTGTCGTCCTGGAGCTGCCCGTTAGCAAACCCGTCGCGGCGATAGTGGTACGGAATATCGCGCCCGTTCTCGCCGTCGTTGAGGAGCATTTTGCCGTCGACGGCGTAAATGGCGAAAGCCAGCGCGTCGTCATCGAGACGGCCATGCTTCACTTTTTTCGGGATCTCGCGCATCCGTTCGGGGGCGCGGATCTCGTCAAGATCCATCGTCAGCAGCCGTTTGGCAAACAGCATCTGCTGCGTGTCGAAGAGCTTATCCAGCTTGTGGGTGGTCTGCTGCCAGGCCACCAGGCTGGCGGCAAACCATGCCGTCAGGGAGAGCGCTAAAAAGAGGAGCGTCAGGCGCAGCTTCAGGCTCAGGCGTTGCGTCAGCTTCATGCGTCACCCAGGGTATAGCCGATGCCGTGCACGGTGCGGATAAACTCGCTGCCAAGCTTGCGGCGCAGATGATGGACGTGAACTTCGATGGCGTTGCTGGAGACGTCGTCGTCCCAGGTATAGAGTTTTTCCTCGATCAGCTTTCGCGGCAGCACGCGACCTGCGTTACGCATTAATAGCTCCAGCAGCGCGAACTCTTTCGGCTTGAGCGTCAGCGGCTCACCGTCCAGCGTGGCGACGAGACGGGTCGGATCGAGCGTGACCTTGCCGTGGCTTAGCTCGCTATGCGTCTGGCCGTGACTGCGGCGGACCAGCGCCTCAAGGCGGGCGCCGACTTCAATCAGCGCGAACGGCTTGCAGAGATAATCATCCGCGCCAAGACGCAGTCCTTCCACGCGCTGGTTAAGCGCATCCCGCGCGGTCAGGATCAATACCGGCTCGCTGCGCCCGCTTTCGCGCCACGCGCGCAGGATGTCCAGACCGTCAATTTCCGGCAGCGTCAGATCCAGCACCACGGCATCATAGGGCGCAGAGGAGAGCGCGGCCTGGCCGGTTTTTCCGTCGGTAAACCAGTCCACGCTAAAGCCCATTTTGCTTAAACCCGCCCTGATACCGTCGCCAATTAACGTGTCGTCTTCTACCAGTAAAATGCGCATATTCCCTCCTTGATGCCGTCAGTAAACCCTCTGTTAGCGCCTGCTGTACAGCAATAATAAATAAATTTTCTCCTTAAGAAGTTGTTAAGGATTACCCTGTTTAATGGACTGCGAAACCACATTAAAGGGAGAGATTAATATGAAAAAATTCGCTGCACTTGCTGCCATCATGATGATGACCACTGCCCCTGTTTTTGCCGCGCAGGGCGGATTTAACGGCCCGTCCGCCACGCAAACCCAGACCCAGACGCAAACGGGCGGTTTTGTTGATAACGACGCTAACCTCACCACCGCGGTGAAGGTCAAAGAGATGAAAGACGACAGCTGGGTGAAGCTGCGCGGGAACATCACCCAGCGCCTGTCCGATGACCGCTACACCTTCCGCGATGAGACCGGTACGGTGAACGTGGAAATTGACCACAAGCGCTGGAACGGCGTGACCGTCACCCCTCAGGATAAAGTGGAAATCCAGGGCAAGGTCGATAAAGAGTGGAACGATTTTGAAATCGACGTGAAGCAGGTCATTAAGCTGAACAAATAACCCGGAAAGGGCCGCATAAGCGGCCCTTTTTCTTTGTGACTCAACTCGTCAGATAGGGTAGTATCTGCGGCAATATTGCCTGAAACCCTTCGGTTTCTGAGTTGAGGAATCACACGTAATGAGCGATATGGCAGAGCGCCTCGCGCTACATGAATTCACGGAAAACGCCTACCTGAACTACTCCATGTACGTCATCATGGACAGGGCGTTGCCGTTTATCGGGGATGGCCTGAAGCCCGTTCAGCGCCGCATCGTCTATGCGATGTCCGAGCTGGGGCTGAACGCCACCGCCAAGTTCAAGAAATCCGCCCGTACCGTCGGTGACGTACTGGGTAAATACCATCCGCACGGCGACAGCGCCTGCTATGAAGCGATGGTGCTGATGGCCCAGCCGTTCTCTTACCGCTACCCGCTGGTGGATGGTCAGGGGAACTGGGGGGCGCCGGACGATCCGAAATCCTTCGCGGCGATGCGTTATACCGAATCCCGTCTGTCTAAATATGCCGAAGTGCTGCTGGGCGAGCTGGGTCAGGGAACCGTTGACTGGGTACCAAACTTCGACGGTACGATGCAGGAGCCGAAGATGCTGCCCGCGCGTCTGCCGAATATCCTGCTGAACGGCACCACCGGGATTGCGGTCGGTATGGCGACGGACATTCCGCCGCACAACCTGCGTGAAGTGGCGAAAGCCGCCATCACCCTGATTGAGCAGCCGAAAGCCTCGCTCGACGATCTGCTGGATATCGTACAGGGTCCGGATTTCCCGACCGAAGCCGAAATCATCACCTCGCGCGCGGAAATCCGCAAAATTTACCAGAACGGTCGCGGCTCCGTGCGCATGCGCGCGGTGTGGAATAAGGAAGACGGCGCCGTGGTCATCACCGCGCTGCCGCATCAGGTTTCCGGTGCCAAAGTGCTGGAGCAGATTGCCTCCCAGATGCGCAATAAAAAGCTGCCGATGGTAGACGACCTGCGCGACGAGTCTGACCACGAGAACCCGACCCGTCTGGTGATCGTGCCGCGCTCCAACCGCGTGGACATGGAGCAGGTGATGAACCACCTGTTTGCCACCACCGATCTGGAAAAAAGCTACCGCATCAACCTGAACATGATCGGCCTCGACGGACGCCCGGCGGTGAAAAACCTGCTGGAGATCCTCACCGAATGGCTGACGTTCCGTCGCGATACGGTCCGCCGTCGTCTGAACCATCGTCTGGAGAAAGTGCTTAAGCGCCTGCATATCCTCGAAGGTTTGCTGGTGGCATTCCTCAATATCGACGAGGTGATTGAGATCATCCGTACCGAGGACGAGCCGAAGCCCGCCCTGATGTCGCGCTTTGGCATCAGCGAAACCCAGGCCGAAGCGATCCTCGAGCTGAAGCTGCGCCATCTCGCCAAACTGGAAGAGATGAAGATCCGCGGCGAGCAGAACGAGCTGGAAAAAGAGCGCGATCAGCTGCAGGCGATCCTCGCCTCCGAGCGCAAGATGAACACCCTGCTGAAGAAAGAGCTGCAGGCCGATGCAGACGCCTTCGGCGACGACCGTCGTTCTCCGCTGCACGAGCGCGAAGAAGCGAAGGCGATGAACGAGCACGACATGCAGCCGTCCGAGCCGGTGACCATTGTCCTGTCGCAGAGCGGCTGGGTGCGTAGCGCCAAAGGCCACGATATCGACGCACCGGGGCTCAGCTACAAAGCGGGCGACAGTTTCAAAGCGGCGGTGAAAGGTAAGAGCAACCAGCCGGTGGCGTTTATCGACTCCACCGGGCGCAGCTACGCCATTGACCCGATCACGCTGCCTTCCGCGCGTGGGCAGGGCGAGCCGCTCACCGGCAAGCTGACGCTGCCGCCGGGCGCAACGGTTGACCATATGCTGATGGAGGCCGATGACCAGAAACTTCTGCTGGCGTCTGATGCGGGCTACGGCTTTATCTGTACCTTTAACGATCTTGTCTCCCGTAACCGTGCCGGTAAGGCGCTGATTAGCCTGCCGGACAACGCCCACGTGATGGCGCCGCTGGTGATTGAGAACGAAAGCGACATGCTGCTGGCGATCACTACCGCCGGACGTATGCTGATGTTCCCGGTCAGCGATCTGCCGGAGCTGTCAAAAGGCAAGGGCAACAAGATCATCAACATCCCGTCGGCGGAGGCCGCGAAAGGCGAAGATGGCCTGGCGCACCTCTTCCTGCTGCCGCCGCAGAGCACGCTGACCATTCACGTCGGCAAGCGCAAAATCAAGCTTCGTCCGGAAGAGCTGCAGAAGGTGGTGGGTGAGCGCGGTCGCCGTGGCTCGCTGATGCGCGGTCTGCAGCGTATCGATCGCGTGGAGATAGACTCTCCTGCACGCAGCGCTGCGGGTGACAGCGAAGAGTAATGTCGTGATATCCCCCTCTGTCCGGAGGGGGAATTTCAATAAAATTTCCCGTAAAATCGTTGTTAATTCGTGCGTTGCGATTAACAATACGCGCTCGTAATAAAGTCCTTACCTGGCCACAGGTGAAGTATAATTGTCAGCTGTTGGGGCTTCAGAGGTCGCTATGCTATATATTGTTCGTCTTATTCTTACCGTTATCTACTGCATTCTGGTCTGTATTTTCGGCTCTATTTATTGCCTGTTCAGCCCGCGTAATCCGAAGCATGTCGCCACCTTTGGTCATATGTTCGGGCGCCTTTCGCCGCTGTTTGGTCTGAAAGTTGAAAAACGTCTGCCTGAAGGGGCGGAGAATTTCGGTAACGCCATCTATATCGCCAACCATCAGAACAACTACGATATGGTGACGGCCTCTAATATCGTGCTTCCACCGACCGTGACGGTGGGCAAAAAAAGCCTGCTGTGGATCCCGTTTTTTGGTCAGCTGTACTGGCTTACCGGTAATCTACTGATCGACCGTAATAACCGTGCAAAAGCGCACAGCACCATTGCGGAAGTGGTGAATCATTTTAAAAAGCGCAAAATTTCAATCTGGATGTTCCCGGAAGGGACGCGCAGCCGCGGCCGCGGCCTGCTGCCGTTTAAAACCGGTGCGTTTCATGCCGCAATTGCGGCAGGTGTTCCAATTATTCCTGTGTGCGTTTCCAATACTTCGAATAAGATTAATCTTAACCGCCTGAATAACGGGCTGGTGATTGTCGAAATGCTGCCACCGGTCGATACCAGCAAATACGGTAAAGATCAGGTGCGCGAGCTGGCCGCGCACTGCCGCGATCTGATGGCTGAGCATATTGCGCTGCTCGACAAAGAAGTCGCAGAGAGAGAAGCCGCCGGTAAGATTTAATCCGGCGTTAAAGGGAAAACGAATTCCCACGTTGTTAGTCGTTTCAGATGGAGCTTATATGTCACTCAGTCGGCGTCAGTTTATTCAGGCTTCGGGGATCGCCCTTTGTGCGGGTGCGATGCCGCTGACAGCCAGCGCCGCCGGGCAGCAACAGCCGCTGCCTATTCCGCCACTCATTGAATCCCGTCGCGGTCAGCCGCTTTTCCTGACGCTGCAGCGCAGCCACTGGTCCTTTACCCAGGGGACGCGCGCGCCCGTCTGGGGCATTAACGGACGTTATCTTGGGCCGACCATACGCGTGTGGAATGGTGATGACGTTAAGCTCATCTACAGTAACCGTACCCCTGAAAATGTCGCCATGACCATCAGCGGCTTACAGGTACCTGGCCCGTTAATCGGCGGCGCGGCGCGAATGATGTCGCCCAGCGCCGACTGGGCGCCCGTTCTGCCGATTCGCCAGAGCGCGGCAACCCTGTGGTATCACGCCAACACGCCTAACCGCACGGCGCAGCAGATCTATAACGGTCTGGCCGGAATGTGGCTGGTGGAAGATGAGGTCAGCAAATCTCTGCCGATCCCGAACCACTACGGCGTGGATGATTTCCCGATTATCATCCAGGACAAACGTCTGGATAATTTCGGGACGCCAGAATACAGCGAGCCGGGCAGCGGTGGTTTCGTCGGCGATACGCTGCTGGTTAATGGCGCGCAGAGCCCGTATGTCGAAGTGTCCCGTGGCTGGGTGCGCCTGCGTCTGCTCAACGCGTCTAACTCGCGCCGCTATCAGCTGCAGATGAGCGATGGCCGTCCGCTGCACGTGATCTCCGGCGATCAGGGTTTTTTACCGGCGCCGGTGTCCGTCAAACAGCTGGCGCTCTCGCCGGGCGAACGTCGCGAAGTGCTCATTGATATGACCAATGGGGATGAAGTGTCTGTCACCTGCGGTGAAGCGGCCAGCATTGTCGACCGTATTCGCGGGTTCTTTGAACCGTCGAGCATACTTGTCTCGACCCTGGTGCTGACCCTGCGTCCAACCGGTCTGCTGCCGCTGGTGACCGATAGCCTGCCAATGCGTCTGCTGCCGCAGGAGATCATGAGCGGCTCGCCGGTGCGCAGCCGTGATATCAGCCTGGGCGACGACCCGGGCATCAACGGCGCGCTGTGGGACGTCAACCGCATCGACATCACCGCGCAGCAGGGCACCTGGGAACGCTGGACGGTGCGTTCAGATATGCCACAGTCGTTCCATATTGAAGGGGTGTCATTCCTGATCCGCAACGTCAACGGCGCGATGCCGTTCCCGGAAGATCGCGGCTGGAAAGATACCGTCTGGGTGGACGGCCAGGTTGAACTGCTTGTCTATTACGGTCAGCCATCGTGGCCGCACTTCCCGTTCCTGTTCCACAGCCAGACGCTGGAGATGATGGACAGGGGCTCGGTAGGGCAGATGCTGGTCAATCCGGCATCGTAAATTGCTTTTCTCCCTCTCCCTGTGGGAGAGGGGTGGGGTGAGGGCAACAGCCCGCATAATACCCCTTCATTTCCCACAATGTTCCAGCGTATAATCCCCGCCCTTTTGTCTATTTTTTCTTCGGAAGCATTATGAGCGCAATTTCCCTGATCCAGCCGGATCGTGACCTCTTCTCCTGGCCCCAGTACTGGGCGGCCTGCTTTGGACCGGCGCCGTTCCTGCCGATGTCCCGTGAAGAGATGGACCAACTGGGCTGGGACAGCTGCGACATCATTTTGGTCACGGGCGATGCCTACGTTGACCATCCGAGCTTCGGCATGGCCATCTGTGGCCGTATGCTTGAAGCGCAGGGCTTCCGTGTGGGGATCATCTCCCAGCCTGACTGGAACAGCAAAGACGACTTTATGCGTCTGGGTAAACCCAACCTGTTCTTCGGCGTGACCGCAGGCAACATGGACTCGATGATCAACCGCTATACCGCCGACCGTAAGCTGCGCCATGACGACGCCTACACGCCGGATAACGTGGCGGGCAAACGTCCGGACCGCGCGACCCTCGTCTATACCCAGCGCTGCAAAGAAGCCTGGAAGGACGTGCCGGTGATCCTGGGCGGCATCGAGGCGAGCCTGCGCCGTACCGCGCACTACGATTACTGGTCTGATACCGTGCGCCGCTCGGTGCTGGTGGATTCCAAAGCCGATATGCTGATTTACGGAAACGGCGAGCGTCCGCTGGTGGAAGTGGCGCACCGTCTGTCGCAGGGCGAGCCGGTGAGCAGCATCCGCGACGTGCGCAATACCGCCATCATGGTAAAAGAGGCGCTACCGGGCTGGCGCGGCGTGGATTCCCGCATCATCGATATGCCGGGCAAAATCGACCCGATCCCGCACCCGTACGGCGACGATCTGCCGTGTGCCGATAACAAGCCGGTTGAGCCGAAAAAAGCTGAAGCGAAGGCTATCGTCGTGCAGCCGCCGCGCCCGAAGCCGTGGGAAAAGACCTACGTGCTGCTGCCGTCCTACGAGAAGGTGAAAGCCGACAAGGTCCTCTACGCGCATGCGTCCCGTATTCTGCACCATGAAACCAACCCGGGCTGCGCCCGCGCGCTGATGCAGAAGCACGGCGAGCGCTTTATCTGGATCAACCCGCCGGCGATCCCGCTCTCCACCGAAGAGATGGACAGCGTCTTTGCGCTGCCGTACAAGCGCGTGCCGCACCCGGCGTACGGCAACGCCCGTATCCCGGCGTATGAGATGATCCGCTTCTCGATCAACATTATGCGTGGCTGCTTCGGCGGCTGTTCCTTCTGCTCCATTACCGAGCACGAAGGCCGTATTATCCAGAGCCGTTCGGAAGATTCGATCATCAACGAGATCGAAGCGATTCGCGACACGGTGCCAGGCTTTACCGGCGTGATTTCCGATCTTGGTGGCCCAACCGCGAACATGTATATGCTGCGCTGCAAGTCGCCGCGCGCGGAGCAAACCTGCCGCCGTCTCTCCTGCGTCTATCCAAGCATTTGCGAACACATGGACACCAACCATGAGCCGACGATCAACCTCTACCGCCGCGCGCGTGACCTGAAAGGCGTCAAGAAGATCCTGATTGCCTCCGGGGTGCGTTACGACATCGCCGTGGAAGATCCGCGCTACATCAAAGAGCTGGCGACGCACCACGTCGGTGGCTATCTGAAGATTGCGCCGGAGCATACCGAAGAAGGCCCGCTGTCGAAGATGATGAAGCCGGGCATGGGCAGCTATGACCGCTTTAAAGAGCTGTTCGACACCTACTCCAAGCAGGCGGGCAAAGAGCAGTATCTGATCCCGTACTTCATCTCCGCCCATCCGGGCACGCGCGATGAGGACATGGTGAACCTGGCGCTGTGGCTGAAGCAGCGTCGCTTCCGTCTGGATCAGGTGCAGAACTTCTATCCGTCACCGCTCGCCAACTCGACGACCATGTATTACACCGGCAAGAACCCGCTGAGTAAGATTGGCTACAAGAGTGAAGAGGTGGTGGTGCCGAAAGGGGATAAACAGCGTCGTCTGCACAAGGCGCTGCTGCGTTACCACGACCCGAAAAACTGGCCGCTGATCCGCCAGGCGCTGGAAGAGATGGGTAAAAAACACCTGATCGGCTCGCGCCGCGACTGTCTTGTACCGGCTCCGACGCTGGATGAGATGCGCGAAGCGCGTCGCCAGAACCGCAATACGCGCCCGGCGCTGACCAAGCACACGCCGATTGTGCATCAGCGTTCGAACGGTAATTCGAGTGTTAAGAAGCCCGTGAAGCGTAAAGCGTAAATAAAAAACCCCGGCAAGCCGGGATTTTTTATGTCGACACGTAGGCCGGGTAAGGCGAAGCCGCCACCCGGCTTTTTTACGCGATCACCCGCCAAACTGATCCGGGTCCGGCCCTAAACGCTTGCCTTTATCCAGCTTCGCAATCTCGCCAAGCTCATCTTTGTCCAGACGGAAATCCCAGACGTCGAAATTCTCGGCGATGCGCGATGGCGTGACCGATTTCGGGATCACCACCAGGCCGTTGTCCAGATGCCAGCGAATGACGATCTGCGCCGGGGTTTTGCCGTATTTATCCGCCAGGTCGCGGATAATTTTCTGATCGAATACCCCTTCACCACCCTGAGCCAGCGGGCTCCAGGACTCGGTCTGGATTTTATGCGTGGCGTTCCAGGCGTGAAGCTGACGCTGCTGCATCAGCGGGTGGAGCTCGATCTGGTTAATGACAGGCGCGACGCCCGTCTCGTCAATCAGCCGCTGCAGGTGATGAACCTGGAAATTACAGACGCCGATACTTTTCACCAGCCCCTCTTTCTGCAGTTCAATCATCCCTTTCCAGGCATCAACGTAATGGTCGATGGCCGGAACCGGCCAGTGCATCAGATACAGGTCGACGAAATCGAGCTGGAGTTTCTCGAGGCTCTCCTGCAGGGCTTCGCGGGGACGCTTTTGATCGTCATTCCACAGTTTCGTGGTGATGAACAACTCATCGCGAGGGACACCGGCGCTGGCCAGTGCGGTACCCACGCCGTCCTCGTTTTTGTACGCGGCGGCGGTGTCAATCGACCGGTAGCCGACTTCCAGGGCTTTATGAATGGCGGAGACGACCTCGTCGTTACCGGCTTTCCATACACCTAGCCCCAGCTGGGGCATCACGTTGCCGTCCTGCAGCTTGATTACGGTTTGGTTTGCCATTTTTCCTCCTTCAGGTGCGCATCGCCGGAGGGAAACTCCGGCGATGGGGTGTGCATTAAGTCTGGACGAAATGTCAAAAAACGAAAGTCGGGGAGACAAAAACGCTTAGCGTGCCGCCTCGTAAATACGACGGCTGACGTCCAGGGTGATGTCGCCGTGCTCGCCCAGATGGGTCATGCCGTGCTCTTCGAGTTTCGCCAGCAGGGCAGGGATGGAGCTGCCGTCCAGGCCATAGCCTGACAGACGCGTTGGCACGCCCAGGCCTTCAAAGAAGCTGCGGGTCGCTTCGATGGCGGCATCAATGCGCGCATCGTCAGAACCCTCGGTAATGTTCCACACGCGCT
This sequence comes from Enterobacter sp. ECC-249, assembly GCF_043965265.1. Lineage (NCBI taxonomy): Bacteria > Pseudomonadati > Pseudomonadota > Gammaproteobacteria > Enterobacterales > Enterobacteriaceae > Enterobacter > Enterobacter sp. ECC-249. The sequence continues at coordinate 4,424,355 of NZ_CP143660.1, read as the reverse complement.
CGGCGTACTGCAGCAGCTTGGCGCGTTTGGTGTCGCGTTTTTCGTTCCACAGCGCAGGCAGCACAACGGCCAGCGTTTGAGCATGGTCCAGGCCGTGCATCGCCGTCAGCTCGTGGCCCAGCATGTGGGTCGCCCAGTCCTGCGGCACGCCAGCGCCGATCAGGCCATTCAGCGCCTGTGTAGCCGCCCACATTACGTTGGCGCGAACGTCATAGTTTTCCGGCTCTTTCAGCGCTTTCGGACCCTCTTCGACGAGCGTCAGCAGAATGCCTTCCGCGAAGCGATCCTGAATTTTGGCATTCACCGGATACGTGACGTACTGCTCAACGGTATGTACAAAGGCATCGACCACGCCGTTCGCCACCTGACGCGCAGGCAGGGTGTAGGTGTAAACCGGATCCAGAATGGCGAACACAGGCTGAACGTGTTCGTTCATGAAGGCCTGCTTGTCACCGGTGGTTTTACGGGAGATCACCGCGCCCTTGTTGGATTCAGAACCGGTGGCCGGCAGGGTCAGCACGGAACCCATCGGGATAGCGCTTTTGATGTCGCTGCCGCGGGTTTCCAGGATGTGCCACGGATCGATGCCGTCAGCATAGTGCGCTGCCGCCGCGATGAATTTGGTACCGTCCAGCACCGAGCCGCCGCCGACCGCCAGCAGGAAGGTGATGTTTTCTTCACGGGCGATTTTTACCGCCTTCATCAGCGTTTCGTAGGACGGGTTTGGCTCAATGCCGCCGAACTCACGCACGTCCATACCGTCCAGCGCGCTGTAAACCTGATCCAGCACGCCGGTTTTTTTCACGCTGCCGCCACCGTAGGTGATCAGCACGCGGGCGTCAGCAGGGATCTGCGCGCGCAGATCGGCGATAGCGTCTTTACCAAACAGAATGCGGGTTGGGGTGTGGAGATTAAAGTTGTTCATTGCTCGTTCCCTTTAGTGGGTGAAAAACCGTGGTGCGCAGAGGGCGACCTGATGCTGCTCATTGTGGCGATCCGGGACCACGCCCTCAATGCACATTCCTGCCGATGTCTTGCCCATTTCTACAGAGCGCTGGAGAAAGCGCGGAAAACAACGCACACTGTCAACGTCGAAAACCGCACCCGGAGTAACGCAAGATGAACCGTGAGGCTATCTGCCAGCAGCTCACTGTACAGATTAAGAGATTGATAGATAATGAAAATCGTGCCAGCGACCTGCTGCCGGACATTCGCCTGCTCTATGGCACGCAGCCGGGGACGCGCACGCCGGTCATGTACCAGCCGGGCATCGTTTTTCTCTTTTCAGGCCATAAAATTGGCTATATCAACGAGCGCGTGTTCCGCTACGACACCAATGAATATCTGCTTCTGACGGTACCTTTACCCTTTGAATGTGAAACCTTCGCGACAGAGGCGGTTCCGCTGGCGGGTATTCGCGTCAACGTCGATATTCTTCAGCTGCAGGAACTGCTGATGGAGATTGGCGAAGATGAACTCTTCCAGCCTTCGATGGCGTCGAGCGGGATTAACTCGGCAACGCTGTCGGAAGAGATCCTCTGCGCCATCGAGCGTCTGCTGGACGTGATGGAGAGGCCGCTGGACGCGCGCATTCTGGGCAAGCAGATCGTCCGCGAAATTCTCTATCACGTGCTGCTGGGCCCGGGCGGCGGCGCGTTACTCGCTCTGGTGAGCCGACAGACCCACTTCAGCCTGATAAGCCGCGTGCTCAAGCGTATCGAAAGCCAGTACACGGAAAACCTCAGCGTCGACCAGCTGGCGGCGGAAGCGAACATGAGCGTCTCGGCGTTTCACCATAATTTTAAATCGGTGACCAGCACCTCGCCGCTGCAATACCTCAAAACCTACCGGCTGCATAAGGCGCGGATGCTGATGATCCACGATGGCATGAAGGCCAGCGCGGCGGCGATGCGGGTGGGCTATGAAAGTGCTTCGCAATTCAGTCGGGAGTTTAAGCGCTATTTCGGCGTTACGCCGGGAGAGGATGCGTCACGTATAAGAACCATGCAGGGCGCCTGACGGAAAACGTAGGCCGGGTAAGCGTTAGCGCCACCCGGCTTTGTTGAATTATGCGCTGCAGTACTTCTTCTTAATCACCACCGCGATGGTTCCCACCAGACCCGCCACCAGCAGGAACATCGGCAGCACCATCAGGAAAGTCATCACCTGATCTTCGTGATGTTTCACGAAGGGGATCATATTCAGCGCGTAGCCGAGCGTCGTCACCACGCCAACCCACAGCAGGGCGCTCAGCCAGTTGAAGAACTGGAAGCGGCGGTTCGACAGACCTGAAATGCCTGCCATCGTCGGCAGAAGGGTGCGAACGAACGCGAGGAAACGCCCGGCCAGCAGCGCCAGCAGGCCGTGCCGGTCAAACATGCAGGTCGCGCGCTGATGATATTTATGCGGCAGCTGCGCCAGCCAGCTTTTGACGACGCGCGTGTTCCCCAGCCAGCGGCCCTGCAGATAGCTCAGCCAGCAGCCCAGGCTGGCTGCTGAGGTCAGGATAACCATCGTTGGCGTGAAGTCCATGACGCCTTTCCCGATTAACGCCCCGGCAAGTAAAAGCAGGCTGTCACCGGGTAAAAACGAGGCTGGCAGTAATCCATTTTCCAGAAACAGAGTTGCGAACATCACGAAATAGACGATACCGACGACGTGAGGATCCGCCAGCGCGGCAAAATCGTGGTGCCAGAGCGCCGCGATAATATCTTGAATAACAGCCATGGACTTTCCTGTGGAACAGCAGATATAGCGCTATTGTACTCCCTTATTCGCCCGTCGGGTTTGATCCCGGGCGCAACTCATGCAGACTTTTCCGCTTGCGGTGTCCACAAAAGCGTCCAGGGAGTACATTTTCAGCCAGCACTCTACACGATACGCTCGAACCCTGCTGCTAAATCGGCAATCAGATCGTCAACATTTTCTAAACCAATATGCAGTCGTATCAGGGTTCCGCTGAAATCCACTTCACCGCCGGGGCGCAGGGCCGCAACCTGTTCCGGCTGGTTAGCCAGGATCAGGGATTCAAAACCGCCCCACGAGTAGGCCATGCTGAAGAGGATAAAATTATCCAGATAGCTTGCCAGCTCGTCGTTATTCAGCCGTTTTTTCAGCACGAACGAGAACAACCCGCTGCTGCCCGTAAAGTCACGCTGCCAGAACTCATGGCCTTTACTGCCGGGTAGAGCGGGATGATTTACGCGCTCAACCTGCGGATGCTGCGCCAGCCATTCGGCCACCGTCAGGCTGCTTTCATGGTGCTGACGCAGGCGAACGCCCAGCGTGCGGAGTCCGCGGCTGGTCATGTAGGCCGTGTCCGCGTCCACCATCTGACCCATCAGGTAGGCATTTTCACGCAGCCGATCCCAGCAGCGCGCGTTGGAGACCGCCGTGCCAATCATCCCGTCAGAGTGGCCAATCAGGTACTTCGTCGCCGCCTGAATCGAGATATCAATGTCGAAGTCCAGCGCTTTAAACAGCACGCCTGCCGCCCAGGTGTTGTCGATCATAACGATCGCCTCTGGCGCTTTGCTGCGCACGGCCTTCACGATAGCCGGCACGTCGTGAACTTCCATGGTGAGCGACCCCGGCGATTCCAGGAACACAATGCGCGTGTTTGGCTGAATAAGTTCGGCAATACCTTCACCAATCAGCGGGTCGAACCAGCCGGTCGTCACGCCGAGCTTGCTGAGGATTTTGGTGCAGAAGTCCTGGCTGGGTTCATAGGCGGTGTTGGTCATCAGGATATGGTCGCCCTGTTCCACAAACGCCAGAATCGTGTTGGCGACCGCCGCCGCCCCGCAAGGGAATAGCGCGCAGCCTGCGCCGCCTTCCAGCTCGCACATCGCTTCCTGCAGAGAAAAATGGGTTAGCGTGCCGCGACGGCCATAAAATAGCCCGCCATTTGCGCGGTTGCGCGTGGCGATTTTTTTCTCCTCAACGGTGTCAAACACCAGCGAGGAGGCGCGTTGAATCACGCTGTTGACCGATCCCTGAGTATATTTTTTGCTGCGTCCTGCCTGTACCAGCGTGGTATCAAGATGCTTCTTTGTCATGTTCGCTAACCCTGTTTTTATACGTCTGGACGTCCAGACTACCACGATTGGAAAAAACTGCACCCGCAGGCTTATCGAATAAGCAGAAAATTTTATCAAAAATTCGCATAAGAAATTTTTACTGCGTAAGCGCAAGGAAAGTGAGCGAAAATTACGGCACCATGCAAATACTAATGAGAACTACTATCAATTCGACGACGTTTTGATATTATTACGCTCAGATTTTGTGATTTGCGTCCTGGAGATACAGAGTGGGTAATAATTTGATGCAGACGGATCTCTCCGTTTGGGGCATGTATCATCATGCTGACATCGTGGTTAAGATTGTGATGATCGGCCTGATTCTGGCGTCCGTTGTCACCTGGGCTATCTTCTTCAGTAAAAGCGCCGAGCTGCTTTCGCAGAAGCGTCGCCTTAAGCGGGAACAGCAGCAGCTGGCTGAAGCCCGTTCTCTGGATCAGGCTTCGGATATGACCTCATCCTTCCATGCCAAAAGCCTGACCACCCTGCTGGTGAATGAAGCGCAGAACGAGCTTGAACTCTCCGCTGGCAGTGAAGATAACGAAGGTATCAAAGAGCGTACCGGTTTCCGCCTGGAGCGTCGCGTTGCGGCCGTTGGCCGACACATGGGACGCGGCAATGGTTATCTGGCGACCATCGGGGCGATCTCACCGTTCATCGGTCTTTTCGGAACGGTCTGGGGCATCATGAACAGCTTTATCGGTATCGCGCAGACCCAAACCACTAACCTGGCGGTTGTGGCGCCGGGCATCGCAGAAGCGCTGCTGGCGACGGCGATTGGTCTGGTTGCCGCGATTCCTGCGGTGGTTATCTATAATATCTTCGCGCGTATGATTGGCAGCTACAAAGCCACGCTGGGTGACGTTGCCGCGCAGGTTCTGCTGCTGCAAAGCCGCGATCTCGACCTGAATGCCAGCTCGGTTAAGCCGGTGCATGCGGCGTCTAAACTGCGCGCAGGTTGATAGTATGGCGATGCGTCTTAACGAAAATCTGGACGATAACGGCGAAATGCATGAGATCAACGTGACGCCGTTTATCGACGTCATGCTGGTTCTGCTGATTATCTTCATGGTGGCTGCGCCGCTGGCGACGGTGGATGTGAAGGTAAATCTGCCGGCATCTTCCAGCCAGCCCCAGCCGCGCCCGGAGAAGCCTGTCTACCTGTCGGTGAAGGCGGATAAAACCATGTTCCTTGGGAACGACCCGGTGACGGCCGACTCGGTCATCCCGGCGCTGGAGCAGCTTACCGGCGGCAAGAAAGACACCACGGTCTTCTTCCGTGCGGATAAAACCGTTGATTATGAAACCATGATGAAGGTAATGGACACGCTGCATCAGGCGGGTTACCTGAAGATTGGACTGGTCGGCGAAGAGAAAGCGGCCTCGAAGTGATAAAGAAGCTGGCGAAAGCCGGCTTTTTTTATGCCTGTCAGTTTATGCGTTTTTGTTATCTGTCGGTGAAGTCGAAGGGGGGGCCAGCGCATCCTCATCCAGCGCCACGCAGGTGACGTTTGAGGTACGGTACTCACCGTCTGACAGCTTGCGCGTCAGACGCAGGGTGGCGATTTCTCTGGCAAGCAGATACTGATAATTGGCCTCGAGGCGCCCCAGAAGCTTCTCTTTCAGCTCAGGACGCTCTTCAATGATGGCATTCATCACGGCGCCGTAAATTTCTTCTTTGACCTGCAGCGGATAAATTTCACGGCGATTGTGCCATTTCAGCCGAACCAGCGTCGCCGGGATCGACACCAGGTCTTGTGTAATACGCGTCATCTCGTCATTTTTTGTGTTTCTTAGCGCGTCGAGATTTTGCTTTAAGATAAATTCATCACTTTTTTTATCATCTAAAGTCAAATAAACGTCGTTATTTTTAACTTCTTTCACGTTAATCTTCCCCCAGGCTATAAAAAATTGGGTTGTTTTTTTCGCGCGTAATTAAGTTAAGCCAAATTTCATTGCCCGCTTCATTAATTTTTTCGGTTTTCTCGGCCAATATTTGACTTAGTTTCTGGGCATCTATTTCACCCTCGGCCTGCAGGTCATTCAACAGGTGGACAAAGGCTTCAATTTTTATGGCGCGAAATAAGCGCTCTTTTATATGGCGGTCGTGCTCTTCCAGCAACATATTTCGGGATTTGCCAGTTCGGGAAACACCAATTAATATATCGGGCTCGAAATCAGAGAGCTTTCTTTTCCCCTGAGTGAAACTGGCCTCTTTTTCTGCTTCCGTCGGTTGCTGTTCCACAGGCGTAATGTGGTACTTAGCCGGGACGAGATAGTCGGGCAGCATTTTTAATTTCCTTTAATTTCAACAGGGTGGGGTTGGTAAAGGCGTGAGATTCGTTGACAATATCATGAGGCAAATTTAAAATCAAAAAAAATGGAGCCTACCCATGAACAGCATCTTTTTTACGGTCATCACATTACTATTACTGACCGCTGGTGTGCTTTTATTGATGCAGGAGTTCAATAAAACGAAAGTGTCGAAAGACACCAGTGAACCCCCGCAACCTGAACTGATGACAAAAGAGGAAGGTGAAGACCATTTCTCTGTATTGATGAACTCCGTTACGCCTGTCTGGTACTGGCGGGTGAACCACGAATATATCGACTTTTTACACGCGACAATTAAGCGCATGAAAATGTCGGAAATTAATGATACGCCTGGACTGTTTGAGGCGCAGCGTCGCTGTAGCGATCTGAATTCAGCAGTCTATAAATATTATGACAATATCAAAAAGCGCTGTCTTAACGGCGAGAAGGTCTCTTATTCCGATCTGGACGTATTAAATTTGCGTCAGTGTTTCCGCGAATTCAGCCTGGAAGCTTATCCTGAGCTGGTGGCGCTTGTCTGGCCGGAGTACGCACGTCCCGAGGTTAACCCGGACAACGTCTGAGTGACGTACCGTTGAGTTATTGCAAACAGCCAGTGCCGTTGAGATATACTGGGCGCTGGTTTCTTTTGCAAACAGGACTTTATGGAACGCTTTTTTGAAAATGCCATGTACGCCTCCCGCTGGATACTGGCTCCCGTCTATTTTGGCCTCTCGCTGGCACTTATCGCGCTGACGATTAAGTTCTTTCAGGAAATCCTGCACGTTCTGCCGAATATCTTTTCCATTGCCGAAGCGGATTTGATTTTGGTTCTGCTGTCGCTGGTGGATATGACCCTGGTGGGCGGGCTGCTGGTGATGGTGATGTTCTCCGGCTACGAGAATTTTGTCTCCCAGCTTGATATCGACGAGCGTAAAGAGAAGCTCAGCTGGCTGGGCAAAATGGATGCCTCGTCGCTGAAGAATAAAGTGGCCGCGTCGATTGTGGCGATCTCCTCTATCCATCTGTTACGCGTGTTTATGGACGCAAAGAACGTGCCGGATAACAAACTGATGTGGTACGTCATCATCCACCTGACTTTTGTGCTGTCAGCGTTTGTGATGGGTTATCTGGATAAGATCAGTAAGAAGTGAAGTAAACCTTTCCCCTCACCCTAACCCTCTCCCCAGAGGGGAGAGGGGACTGCTCGGTGCGGCCTTTCGCCCTCTCCCCTTTGGGGTGAGGAGCAAGGGCATCAGCCCGCACTATTTATCCGAAGACGCCTGCCACAAATTCAACTCCCCATCCGCAACATGCTGGTCAATCCGCTTGAGCTCGTCCTCCGTAAAGCGCAGGTTTTCCAGCGCCTGAACGTTCTCTTCCAGCTGTTCCGGGCGGCTTGCGCCAATCAGCACGGAAGTCACGCGCGCATCTTTCAGCAGCCAGCTTAGCGCCATCTGCGCCATAGTCTGACCGCGCGCCTGGGCCATTTCACTCAGCAAACGCAGGCTGTTCAGGTTGGCTTCGGTCAGCATTTTTTCGTTCAGACCGCGGACTTTCTTGCCTTCACGCTGCATACGTGAATCTTCAGGAATACCGTTCAGGTATTTTCCTGTCAGCAGCCCCTGTGCCAGCGGGGTGAAGGCAATACACCCCGTACCGTTTGCTTCCAGGGCATCCAGCAAGCCGGTCTTATCGACCCAGCGGTTAAGCAGGTTATAGGACGGCTGGTGGATCAGCAGGGGGATCTTCCACTCGCGCAGCAGCTCGGCCATTTTTTGTGTGCGCTCTGTTGAGTAAGAGGAAATGCCCACATACAGCGCTTTTCCGCTCTGCACGGCATGGGCCAGCGCAGAGGCCGTCTCTTCCATCGGCGTGTTTTCATCCACGCGGTGGGAATAGAAAATATCCACATACTCGACGCCCAGACGCTTCAGGCTCTGGTCGAGGCTGGCGAGCAGATATTTGCGTGAACCACCCGAACCGTAAGGCCCCGGCCACATGTCGTAACCCGCCTTGGTGGAGATAATCAGCTCGTCGCGGTACGCGGCAAAATCCTCCCGCAGCAGGCGGCCAAAATTCTCTTCCGCGCTACCCGGCGGTGGTCCGTAGTTATTGGCGAGATCGAAATGGGTGATGCCGAGGTCGAAGGCTTTTCGCAGCAGCGCGCGCTGGGCATCAAGAGGCTGGACGTGGCCGAAGCTATGCCACAGCCCCAGCGACAGCGCGGGCAGGCGCAGGCCACTTTTGCCGCAATAACGGTATTGCATATTCTCATAGCGGCCGGGGTAAGGGTGCCAGGACATGATGTCTCCTTTCTTATCGATAAATTTTTGAAACAACGTTTTCATTCTGAACTTATCACATCACTAAGCGCGAAGATAATGGTTAACGGCGGCTGTGCGACTAGTGAAGCCACGCTAATTAAAAATGATCACAAAACGTTATAATTTCCCTCTTTCCTGCCGATAACGAGAGTAGTACTCGCCTCTGGGCGAACTCACCCTCACGGCAAGGAAGACTTATGAATATGCTCCGTAATTTCACGATCCGTTTCGTCATGCTGGCGATTCTCGGGATCTTTTGTTTAATGTGGGCGGGCGTTGGCTTGTACAGCACCTGGTCCCTTTCTCGCGTTTCAGATGGCAATGAAGTCGATCGCCAGCTGGTTAAACAGATGACGGTGCTCAGCCAGGGCAACGATCAGTATTTCCGCTTTGTGACCCGTTTGAGCCGCGCAATGGAAGTCAAAGCCGCAGGCGGCACGCCGGATTTAGCCTCTGCCCAGCAGGCGCTGGATAACATGGGCAAGAAGCTGGCCGAGATGAAAGCGATCTCACCAGGCCCAATGGATCAGCAGATCTCTTCCCGGGTGATCGGCACCTGGCAGGCGCTGCTCGAACAGGGCGTAACGCCGCAAATGCAGCAGGCGAAGCTGGGCGCGCTGGACGGCTATCGCCAGCAGGCCAACAACGTCACGCCACCGCTGAGCCGCGCGTTCGGTGCGGCGGCTGAAGAGTTCAACAATGCCGCCGCGAAGTCGCTCGACAGTACTCGCGTGGTGGTGGACGGCCTGACAAGCATGACCCGCACGGTGATTATCGTCGCCACGATAATCGGCCTGCTGATCCTGCTCTTCACCGACCGCTACCTGGTAGCGATGCTGGTCAAACCGCTGGACCGCATTCGCCAGCAGTTCCGCCAGATTGCCCAGGGCGATCTCAGCCAGCCCATTGAGCCGTTCGGCCGCAACTGCGTGGGCCAGCTGGTGCCGCTGCTGAGCGTCATGCAGGACAGCCTGCGCGAAGCGGTCAGCACGATTCGCTCCGGCAGTGAAAATATCTGGCGCGGCGCGACGGAAATCTCCAGCGGTAACAACGATCTCTCTTCCCGTACCGAAGAGCAGGCGGCTGCGCTGGAAGAGACGGCAGCCAGCATGGAACAGCTAACCGCCACGGTGAAACTGAACGCGGAAAGCGCGCGTCAGGCCAGCCAGCTGGCCGATGTGGCCTCAACCACCGCCAGCCGCGGCGGCTCGCTGGTGGAAGAGGTGGTGACCACCATGAGCGGGATTTCGGAAAGCTCGAAGAAAATTGCTGAAATCACCAACGTGATCAACAGCATTGCCTTCCAGACCAATATCCTGGCACTCAATGCGGCGGTTGAAGCGGCGCGCGCGGGTGAACAGGGGCGTGGTTTCGCGGTAGTAGCAGGCGAAGTTCGCAACCTGGCAAGCCGCAGCGCCAACGCGGCTAAAGAGATTGAGGGGCTGATTACCGATTCCGTTTCCCGCGTCGAGCAGGGGGCGAAGCTGGTGGGCGATACCGGCACCACAATGGATGCGATTTTGCGGGACGTGACGGAAGTGACGACCATCATGAAGCAAATTGCCTCTGCCTCTGAGGAGCAAAGCAAGGGCATTTCGCAGGTCGGGATTGCCATTACCCAGATGGACGGCGTTACGCAGCAAAACGCCTCGCTGGTGGAGGAAGTTTCCGCGGCGGCGGCGGCGCTGGAGCGTCAGACCGAAGATCTTCAGCGCTCGGTGCAGAAGTTCCGCCTGACGGCATAACGCAACGTGATAAGGCCGCCTTGTGCGGCCTTATATTATTAATGCCTTCCTCATTCAGCGGCGCTGAAACTGCTATTCTTTTGCTAACCCCTGACGTTCTGGGCTCTCTTCTACGAGGTGTTGCTATGAACAGATCGTTATCTTTTATCCCTGTCCTTTCTCTCATTTTTCTGACGCTTTTCTCGGTTTCCGCCAGTGCGAACCAGCAGGCGCAGGAACGGCGCGTAGCGCGTGATGTCAGGCAGGATACCCGCGACGCGTCGCGGCAGGTGAAGCAGACCTGCGTTGCGAACAATAACCAGAGTAATCACGACTGCCGTCAGGACAAGCGCCATATGAAACAGTCCGGCAGACAAAAAGCGCGAGATATTAAGTATTAACATAACAGGTGAGGCGGCACGCAAGCCTATTTCTTGCCGCCTTTTAAAAAAACGTAAGTCAATATTTTTTAAATATTAAATTATTGGCTTGTAACAATATATTTGGCATTTCATGCACATTCCAGAACATGAAAATTAATATTGTTTTAAGATTCAGTCGACATAATGAATTATCTTCTTGATACCGGAAATAATTCAATTTATGAAAAACCGTATTATTTTATTTGCTGCCCTGGCAGGTTTGGCCGTGGTCAATACAGCGATGGCCCAGAGCGTCACGGTCGATGTCCCTTCCGGGTATAAGGTCGTGATTGTTCCGCAGTCAGCCACGGTTCCTGGGGCGGTAAGCGTTGCGCCTGCACCTGCACAAACAACATATGCCTCCTCTGCACCGGTCTATCATCCGCGTGCACGCCATGTAGCGAGCGTGGCGGAAGGGATGGTGATTGAGCATCAGTATGACGATCATCATTGATGTATTCCGGGTGAAGTTTCTGACAATAAGTTGATGGCAAATAGTAGTGATTGGGGGTGGTGGATTATTACTGAACAGCAATGAGGCCGGGCACGCGCTGCGACGCCCGGCGAAGTGTATCAGTGTGTCGCTTCACCAATCAGCGCGCCTGAACCGGCACCAACGGCTGCACCTTTCAGCACGCTCTTGCCGGTAACCGCCGCAGCACCTGCGCCCACGGCAGCCCCTACGGCGCCGCCTTTACGCGCGGCTTTACCTTTTTCGCCGTTTTTGAACATGGCACCGGTGCCTGCACCCACGACGGCACCGCCAACGGTCGATTTCAGATCTTTGCCCGTCGCCGCACCAATGGCAGCGCCTGCTACCGCGCCAGCGGCGGTTTTGTCGATGGCCATTCCCGAGGTGGAAAAAATAAGGGCGCTGATAACCAGCGTTGTTTTAATAAGTTTCATAACAGATCCTTTGTGACTGCTGTTGGTTGGTACGTTGCTTCTCACTCTGAGGTGAGAAAAACGCACAGATAGTGCCAGCAATACCGGCTCAACCTTTAGGCCAATCATGCCCTGAGCAAAGATCTCTGTGGCCGGGCGGTGAACCGCCCGGCAGAACATTACGCCTGACGCTTATCTTCCGTATTGGTCTCGAAATCGCTCGCCGCGTGGCGTTCGTGAAGCTGCTCGTTCAGCTCGCCGCTGGTGCGGTTAACGATACGTCCGCGCTTAACGGCATGGCGATTCGCCACGTCTTTCGCCCAGCGCTGGACGTTGGTGTACTTCCCGGCGTCGAGAAACTCGGCGGCGTTGTACACGCTGCCCAGCGCCACGCAGCCGAACCACGGCCAGATGGCGATATCCGCGATGGTGTACTCCTCACCCGCCACGTAGCGACCGCGCGCCAGCTGTTTATCCAGCACGTCGAACAGGCGTTTGGCTTCCATGGTGAAGCGGTCAATCGCGTACTCGATTTTCACCGGGGCATAGTTGTAGAAGTGGCCAAAACCGCCGCCGAGGAACGGCGCCGCGCCCTGCAGCCAGAACAGCCAGTTCAGCGTCTCGGTACGTCCCGCCGGATCTTTCGGCAGGAAGTGGCCGAACTTCTCTGCCAGATAAAGCAGAATATTGCCGGATTCAAAGACGCGCGTTGGCGGGTTCGTGGAGTGGTCACGAAGCGCCGGTATTTTCGAGTTCGGGTTCACCTCAACAAATCCGCTGGAGAACTGATCGCCCTCGCCGATGCGGATCAACCAGGCGTCATACTCCGCGCCCGTCACGCCCAGCGCCAGCAGCTCTTCGAGCATAATCGTCACTTTCTGGCCGTTCGGTGTCCCCAGAGAGTAGAGCTGCAGCGGGTGCGAACCGACAGGAAGATCTTTCTCATGGGTTGCGCCGGAAATGGGGCGGTTGATGTTGGCGAACGCGCCGCCGTTGTTCTTTTTCCATTCCCACACTTTTGGTGGCTGATACGTGTTGTCTGACATGTTGGCCTGCCTTTTGAGTGATGTGTTGAGGCAGTGTAGCAGGAGATTTGTGAAGCGTTTAACGAACTGAGCGTAATCGATCTGCCGCTATTCCTTCCGGCGCTTATATATATCAAATCCGGCATAAGCTTAATCGAAAATCGCATTTTCATAATTAATGCGTTAACCGATAAAGCTGCATATGATGCTTCAACATAAATAAAAGATGCAGTAATAAACACTTTATAAGGCAAGGAGTTAGTGAGATGCGCAAGCTTCTGTTATCGGCAGTGGTCGTTTCGCTCGCGTTAGGCCTGGCGGGCTGTGATGATGCGAAAAATAAAGAGACAAATACGCCCTCAGCGGCAAAAAGCGACGCGCCAAAAGAGGGCGGTTCGCTAATTATTGGAATTACCTCTGGCGACCCGTTAGCCGTTAATCCGCTCTATGCCAGCGACCGCACAACGTTAACCATCATGCAGGCGCTGTATGCTCCCCTGTATAGCTTCAACAACGGCAAGATCGAATGGGGCCTGGCGGAAAGCCTGACGCCCTCCGCCGACAACCTGAGCTATACCCTGACGTTAAAACCCAACCTGAAATGGCAGGACGGCCAGCCGCTGACGGCGGACGACGTGGTCTTTACGTTCAATAAGCTGCTGGATGCCAAACAGCACAGCTTCTTCCGCAGCATGTTTACCTACGGCGATAAGCCGGTACAGGTTAGCAAGGTTGACGACCGCACCGTTAAGTTCACCTTACCGCAGGTCAGCGCGGCCTTTACCGGCACCCTGGTTCAGATCTACCCGATTCCGCAGCACGTGTTCGCCGGTGAAGGCGACCTGGAAAAGAGCAGCAAAAACGATGCACCGGTAGGCTCCGGGCCGTTCAAATTTAAAGAGTACCGCGCCGGGCAGTACTACGCCCTGACACGTTTTGACGATTACTGGAACGGCAAAGCGAAGCTTGATTCGGTCACCTACCGTTTCGCCAAAGACAGCAACGCCGCCAACCTTGCGCTGCAAAACGGGGAAATCAACCTCAAGATGGTTGATCCGCAGGATGTGAACCGCCTGAAAAATACCGGTAAGTTTGACTTCGTGGTCTATCCGGAAGGCCGTCTGGCCTATATGACGTTCAACCAGAACGTGCCGGTGATGAAGAGCAAAGAACTGCGTCAGGCCATTGCTTATGCCATCAACAAAGACGAACTAACCCAGACCGCGTTTACCTCGCTGGACTATGCTAAACCGGCAACGTCCTTCCTGACGCCCGATACGCTTTACAAGACGGATGACGTTGAACAGTACAAATTCGATCTGCAAAAAGCCAAAGATCTGCTGAAGAGCTCCGGCGCGCCGGACAACCTCAAGCTGCGCCTGGCGTATGTGAACACCAACAAAACCCAGGAGAGCATGGCGCTCTATATTGAGCAGGCGCTGAAGGGTATCGGAGTGAACGTGGAGCTGATGCCGCTGGACTCCAACGCCATGTCTCAGCGCAGCCTCGATATGAACAACACCGCGTGGGAGCTGAACCTGGGTGGCTACATCATGGGCTCCGAGCCGGACGGCTACAAATCGCTGTTCATGAGCAACGAAGCCTATAACTACGCGCACTACAAAAATCCGCAGTTTGATGCCCTGTGGGATAAAGGCGCCGTGGAAACCGACGCCGCGAAACGTGCCGATATCTACAAGCAAATTCAGCAGACCGTGGCGAACGACATGACCTACTACCCGATTGCCTACACCAATGCGACCGTCGCGGTGGACAAGCGTTTTGGCGGCACCGAGGAGGCAGAGCCGAAACCGGTCTATCTGTTCCAGGATCTGTCAAAAATCTATCAGAAATAAGTAATTGCCCCGGCCGTCAGGTCGGGGATTTTGTAAGGGCATGTCGTGAACACACTTCTCACGCGTCGGCTGCTGCAGCTGCTGCCGATGCTGTTCTTTATTTCACTGGTGGCGTTTTTGCTGGTCAAGCTCGCGCCCGGCGATCCGGTGGCGGCGTACATTACGCCGCGCATGGCCCCGGAAGATATCGAACGTATTCGCCAGAGCCTGGGGCTGGATAAGCCCCTGGTTACGCAGTACGTCCTGTGGCTGAAAAACGTCCTGCAGGGCGATCTCGGCTATTCGCTGATCTACCACCGCCCGGTGCTGGAGATGATCGGCGAACGCATTCCGGCCACGCTGGGGCTGATGGGCGCGTCGCTGCTGATGGCGATCGTGCTGGCGATCCCGCTGGGCCTGCTGGCGGGGGCATTTAAGCACCGCTGGCTGGATCACGTGCTGAACCTTTTCGCCTATATTGGCATCTCGGTACCGATTTTCTGGTTCGGCATTCTGCTTATCACCGTTTTTGCCGTGCAGCTTAACTGGTTTCCCAGCATGGGGATGCGCACCATCGGCATGGAAGATAATGCGCTGGACGTGCTGCGTCACGGCGTGCTGCCGTGTATTGCCCTCACGTTCTACAACCTCTCCAGCTACGTGCGCTACATCCGCTCCAACACCATCTCGCAGCTCTCGGCCGACTACGTGCAGACCCAGCTGGCTTACGGCGCCACGCGTTCCAGCATTCTGTTTCGCCACGTGCTGAAAAACGTGCTGCTGCCGGTGATTACCCTGTTCGGGCTGTCGTTCGGTGAGCTGATTGTGGGGGCCTATGTGACGGAAAGCGTCTTCTCCTGGCCGGGGATGGGGCTGCTCGGGATCCAGTCGATCGCCTCGCTGGACTACCCGCTGATCATGGCGATCATCATGCTCTCGTCGATGATGCTGATCGTCGGTAACCTGATCGCCGATGTGCTTTATCGCTTCGCCGATCCCCGCATTCGTACGCTGAGGTAACCCGGATGAGCAGACGCTGGCAGCAGGTTCGTCACCAGCTGCGCCGCAACCGTCCGGCGCAGTTCTCCCTGTTTGTGCTTTTTATTTTCGTTGTCGCCGCGCTCTGTGCGGGGTTAAGTCCGTACGATCCGGATCGGATGGCGCTCGGCGCACGCATGCTACCGCCAGATGCCGCGCACTGGTTCGGCACCGACGAGTATGGCCGCGACTACTTTACCCGCGCGCTGTATGGCGGCCAGATCTCCCTGATGGTCGGTTTTCTCGCCATGCTCTTTTCCACGCTTATCGGCACGGTGGTGGGAACGGTGAGCGGCTATTTTGGCGGCTGGCTGGATAACCTGATGATGCGCGCCGTGGATATCCTTATGGCCATTCCGGCCTTCTTCCTGCTGCTGGTGGTGAATGCGTACCTCAAGCCGGGCGTGGATAACATCATTCTGATTATCAGCCTGCTGACGTGGATGAACATGTCGCGTCTGGTGCGCGCAGAAACCCTATCGGTGAAAGAGCGCGAGTATGTGCTTTATGCCCGCGCGTCGGGGGAAAACCCGCTGCGCATTATCGTGCGCCACATTATTCCCGGCGTGCTGCCGACCATTATCGTGGCCGCCACGCTCAATATCGCCTCGGCCATTCTGATGGAGTCGACGCTCAGCTTCCTTGGGCTCGGCGTGCAGGCGCCGGCGGCGTCGTGGGGAAGCATGCTCAACAACGCCCAGTCGTATATTGGCGAAGCGTCGTGGCTGGCGATGTTCCCCGGCATTCTGATCCTGCTGACGGTGTTCAGCTTTAACGTGCTGGGCGATGTGTTCCGTACCGCCTTTGAGCCGGGAGCGAATCGCGATGAGTAACTTATTAGCGCTTGAGAACCTGCAAACCACCTTCCGCACCCGCGAGGGAGAGGTTCACGCGGTGCGCGGCGTGAGCTTTCAGGTGCAGCCGGGCGAACTCGTCGGCATCGTCGGCGAGTCGGGCTGCGGGAAAAGCGTCACCTGTAAGTCGATTATCCAGCTTCTGGGAAACAACGGACGGATAACCGGCGGCAGCATCCGCTTCCAGAACGAGGATCTGGCACAGAAAACCCCTGCGCAGATGCGCGCCATTCGCGGCAACGAGATCGCGATGATTTTCCAGGATCCGATGACCGCCCTGAACCCGGTGCTGACTATCGGCAAGCAGATGGCTGAGATCCTGATGCGCAACAAAGGACTCACCAAAAAAGCGGCCAAAGCGGCGACCATCGCCATGCTGGAACAGGTGGGAATTGCTGAGGCGGAACGCCGATACGACCAGTATCCCCACGAGTTCAGCGGCGGGATGCGCCAGCGGGTGATGATCGCCATTGCGCTCTCCTGCAATCCGAAGCTTCTTATTGCCGATGAGCCGACCACCGCGCTGGACGTCACCATTCAGGCGCAGATCCTGCGCCTGCTGAAAAGTCTGCAGCAGCAGACCCGGACCGCGATTCTGCTGATCACCCACGATCTGGGCGTCGTGGCGCAGGTCTGCAGCCGCGTGGTGGTGATGTACGGCGGGCTGGTGATGGAGGAGGGGAGCGTGGAGGACATTTTTTATCGCCCTGCGCATCCTTACACCCAGGGGCTGCTGGCCTCGCTGCCGCGCCCGGATGAGGTCAATCAACGCTTATCGCCCATTGAAGGCGCGCCGCCCGGCCTGCTTAACCCGCCGCCGTGCTGTCCGTTCGCCGAACGCTGCCCGAAACGCCTGCCCCAGTGCGAACGGCAGCCCGCTTTTTACGCTATGGGAGAAGGCCATCGCGCCGCCTGCTGGCTATGGGCCGATAAGGAGATTCAGGCATGAGTGAACAACAGGCCCCATTAGTGAGCGTGCGCGATCTGAGCAAACATTTTCCGCTTAACGGCGGTTTGCTGCGTAAAGGCGCGGCCGTGAAGGCGGTTGATGGCGTGAGCTTTGATATCCAGCCCGGCGAGACGTTTGGCCTGGTGGGGGAGTCCGGCTGCGGAAAATCCACCCTCGGGCGCGCCATCCTGCGCCTTTTCGATATTACCTCTGGCGAGATCCACTTTGCCGGGCAGTCGATCGCCCACGCCCGCGAAAAAGAGCTCAAGCCGCTGCGTAAGCGGATGCAGGCGATTTTTCAGGATCCTTACTCCTCGCTCAACCCCGGCATGACGGTGCGGCAGCTGGTGGCCGAGCCGATGCAGATCCACGGCTACAGCCGGGAAGAACAGCGGGAACGGACGGAAACGCTGCTCTACAAAGTGGGGCTGAAGCAGGAGCACCTTGAGCGGTTCCCGCATGAGTTCAGCGGCGGGCAGCGCCAGCGCATCAGTATTGCCCGCGCGTTGTCCGTGCGTCCTGAGTTTGTGCTGTGCGATGAGCCGCTCTCGGCGCTGGACGTCTCTGTGCAGGCGCAGGTGGTGAATATTCTGCAGGATCTGCAGCAGGAGCTGGGGCTGACCTATCTGTTTATCGCCCACGATCTCTCGATGGTGCGCCATATCTCCAGCCGCATTGGGGTGATGTATCTCGGTAAGCTGGTGGAGGTGGCCCCGGCGAATGAACTGTATCAGCGTCCGGCGCACCCTTACACCCGCGCGCTGCTGGCGGCGGTTCCCCTGCCCGATCCGCGGATTCGCAACCTCGAAGACGCGACCCTGCGCGGCGAAATGCCCGGCCCTACGTCCGCGCTGCCGGGCTGTAAGTTTTGCAGCCGATGCCCGCATGCCATGCCGGTTTGTCAGACGCAGGAGCCTGCCATGCAGGAGATTGCGCCAGGCCATTTCGCGGCGTGCTGGCTGTTTAAGATTTGAGCCTTAAACGTGTCGGGTGGCGCTTCGCTTACCCGACCTGGAGGTTTTGTGTTTTGTAGGCCGGGTAAGGCGAATTATTTGCCACGCAGGTGTATGATAAACGCTCCTCTGTCAGGTTAATTACAACGTGCAGACGACGACAACCCATAAAAATTGCCGCCTGCCTGTTTTAGGTTGGATACATGCGTAAAGGAAAGTTAAGCAGTGATGCGCCATTCGGGACATTGTTAGGCTATGCGCCCGGTGGCGTGGCGATTTACTCTTCAAATTACGGCAGTCTGGACCCGCGCAACTACCCGCAAGATGCGGATTTCCGCAGCTATATCGGCAACGAATACATGGGCCACAAGTGGCAGTGCGTTGAGTTTGCCCGCCGTTTCCTGTTCCTCAACTATGGCTTCGTGTTTACCGACGTCGGCATGGCGTGGGAAATCTTCTCCCTGCGCTTTTTGCGTCAGGTGGTGAACGATAACATCCTGCCCCTTCAGGCTTTTGCCAACGGTTCAAAACGCGCCCCGCGCGCCGGGGCGCTGCTGATCTGGCAAAAGGGCGGCGAGTTTCATGAGACCGGTCACGTGGCGGTGATCACCCAGCTTCTGGACGATAAGGTGCGTATCGCCGAGCAGAACGTGATTCACTCTCCGCTGCCGCTCGGACAGCAGTGGACGCGCGAGCTGCGCCTGAGCGTGGAGAACGGGTGTTATACAATCCATGACACCTTCAACGACACGGAGATCCTCGGCTGGATGATCCAGACCGACGACACGGAACACAGCATTCCCCAGCCGGAAATCAACGGCGAACTGCTGAAGATCAGCGGCGCGCGGCTGAAAAACACGCGTCAGTTCGACGGAAAATGGCTTAACGAAAATGACGCATTGCAGCAGGCGTATATCCGCGCCAACGGCCATGTGATCAACAAAGATCCCTGCCAGTACTTCACCATTACCGAAAGCGCCGAGCAGGAGCTGATCAAGGCCACCAACGAACTGCACCTGATGTACCTGCACGCGACGGACAAGGTGCTGAAAGACGACAGCCTGCTGGCGCTTTTCGACATCCCGAAAATCCTCTGGCCGCGCCTGCGCCTCTCCTGGCAGTGGCGTCGCCATCATATGATCACCGGTCGTATGGATTTCTGCATGGATGAGCGCGGCATCAAGGTCTACGAGTACAACGCCGATTCCGCCTCCTGCCATACCGAGGGCGGACTTATCCTTGAGGAGTGGGTGAAAAATGGCTATCGCGGCAACGGGCATAATCCGGCGGAAGGCCTGCTGGAAGAGCTGACCGGCGCCTGGAAGCATAGCCACGCTCGGCCGTTTGTCCACATCATGCAGGACAACGATGTCGAAGAGGACTATCACGCGCTCTTTATTCAGCGTTCGCTGATGCAGGCCGGGTTCGAAACCAAAATTCTGCACGGGCTGGAGGCGCTCAGTTGGGATGCCGCCGGACAGCTGATTGACGACGAAGGTCGCCACGTCAACTGCGTGTGGAAAACCTGGGCGTGGGAAACGGCGATAGAGCAGATCCGCGAGGTCAGTGAAACCGAATACGCCGCCGTGCCGATCCGCACCGGACATCCCGAGGGCGAAGTGCGCCTGATTGACGTCCTGCTGCGCCCGGAGGTGCTGGTCTTTGAACCGCTGTGGACCGTCATTCCCGGCAACAAGGCGATTCTTCCGGTGCTGTGGCAGCTGTTCCCGAATCACCGTTACCTGCTTGATACCGATTTTGAGGTCAACGATCTGCTGAAGCAGACCGGCTACGCCGTCAAGCCGATTGCCGGACGCTGCGGCAGCAATATCGACCTGATTAGCGCCCAGGACGAACTGCTGGATAAATCCAGCGGCAAGTTTGTCGACCGTAAAAACATCTACCAGCAGCTTTGGTGCCTGCCGAAGGTCGACGGCAAATATATACAGGTCTGTACCTTTACCGTGGGCGGGAACTACGGCGGAACCTGTCTGCGCGGCGATGACTCGCTTGTGGTGAAGAAAGAGAGCGATATTGAGCCGCTGATTGTGGTGAAGGACTCGCTATAAAAATACCCCCGCAGGGTTGAGGGGGCCCCACAAAATAATGCCTGCACGGACGACCCCCTCTCCCTTGAGGGAGAGGGCTGGGGTGAGGGGGAACATACGGCTGTAGTGGTCATTCCGTTCACTTTATGTTCCTTGCTACTCTTTAACGACATGGCCTGTGAACGTGCCAGGGTGGCTCAGTCGCCCCCACCCTGGCGACCCGGGCTCCCGGCGGTAAATCGCCGCTGCGCGGTACCTTCGGCTTATCCCTTCCGGCTTATCGGGGACGGGCGGAGGTAACGTCCCTGTAAAGCCCGCCCTCTCGGCGCATCCATGCGCCTCGCCCCGGCCGGAAGGCAAACGCCTCAGCGATTTACAGCCGGACCCGAGCATCGCTGAAAGCCTTTTAGACGTTCTGAAACAAGGTTATTGCTTCTGATTAAAAAATACTGTGGATCCCTAAGCCCGCAGGGCATCCTGCGGGGGCTTTTCGTTACTGTTCTTCCTCTTCCTGCCCGTTGATCTTCAGATCGATGATGCGGCCAATCTGGTCATGGTACACCGTCAGCAGGTTGTACTGGCTCATCTCGGAGATGATCTGCGGTGAGACATTAAAGCTGCGGGCCAGCTCCTCCTGGTGAAAATAGCCCGGCTGACGCCGCCTCACGTGGGCCCGACGGCGATTGTACTGATACCATAAAATCAGCAGCCAGCCGTTGAGCGCGGCGAACAGTAGGTAGAGCAACACCGTATTAAAGGACGCGATAATCACGCCCCAGCGGTGGTCGCTCTCATCGGTGAGCTGCATCCAGAGCCGGGCATACAGGAAAAACAGAAATCCTCCCCACGCCACCAGCGTTAACGCGGCATCGAAAAGACGTGGAAATAGCCGCTGTTCGGTCAGAATTAAGGTATTTTCGTTCATTAAATGCGTCCTTTTCCCCGGTCCGGGCTGATCCAGCGCGCGCGGGCGCGCTGGCGTTTAAGCATGACTTTTGGAAATGCAACGAGGGTGGTGAACAGGCCGATCATCCAGTACACCATCGGAAACCAGATCACCCAGAAAAGCGAGCTGGCCACTTTTCGTTCATAGCGCCGCTCGATGAACAAGCTGACCAGGAACTGCAGCAGACACATCACGCCCAGCAGCAGCCCGGTAAACTCCGGTGGAAAAAGGCTCTCCACGGTCAGGTTGGGTGGAACTGGCGCGACATGACTGAGAAGGAATAACAGCACCGTCATCGCGTACGCGAAGGCCCACAGCGTTGACAGCGCGTACTCCATGAACAACGGCCACATGCGGTGATGCTCCCAGCGCACAATCTTGCGAAGGTTGACCAGAAACACCTCTGCGCCGCCCTGGGCCCAACGCAGACGCTGTTTCCACAGGCCCTTCAGCGTCTCCGGCATCAGGATCCAGCACAGCGCCCGCGGCTCAAAAAAGATATCCCAGTGGTGGAGCTGCAGCTTCCAGCTGATGTCGATGTCTTCGGTGATCATGTCCGGGCTCCAGTACCCAACGTCCGCCAGCGCCTGTCGGCGAAAGGCGGCGATGACGCCCGAGACGGTAAAGACCCGGCCATAGATCCGCTGCGTCCGCTTGATGAGCCCTATAATGGATGAGAACTCGCCCACCTGAATGCGGCCGATCAGCGTGGAGCGCGTGCGAATACGCGGATTCCCGGTGACCGCCCCAACGTGGGGATACTGAATCAGCGGTGCCACCAGATACGCTGCCGTATCGCGATCGAGCAGGGCGTCGCCGTCAATGCAGACCAGCAGATCGCCCCGGGCCGCCGCTGCGCCGGCTTTGAGCGCCAGCGCTTTCCCCTGGTTCTCCGCGAGGTTAATCACCCGCAGGCGCGGCTGTTCCTGCGCCAGCGCCTGCAATACCTCCGCCGTGTTGTCAGACGAACCGTCGTTGATGGCGATAACTTCTATATTTTCATACCGCTGATCCAGCGCGGCGCTGATGGTCTCCCGGGCATTCCTTCCCTCGTTGAAGCAGGGGATCAGAATGGAGATGAGCGGCTCACCCGCGAGCGTCGGGGCGGGCGTCTCTTTATCCCATGACCAGTGGCGTTCAAGCTGAAACCAGAAATAGAGGCCGCCGGTTATCCAGAGCACCGACATGAACAGCGGCCAGAAGAACACAAAATCCAGTATCAGCTCGCCGGTAAAGAGGGCGGCCACGCCTAACGGCAACCCGAATACCAGACATAAAATAGAAAAGGCGATAATGCGATCAGTCATTGTCAGGGTACCAGTACGAAGAAAATTCAGGCCTGATGCGCGAGATATCAGGTTGGTTGTTGAGGAAGTCGTCGGGGTAGTAACCGTAGTTTTTGACGCCGTTCAGCTGGAGCACGCGCATCCACTGCGCAAGCTGGCTATCGGAAACGGCGCGCTGCGGTTTCCGATCCCAGTTCCTGGCCTGCAGCTCGAAAATAGTTTTATCGAGCGCGCCGGGACGCGTGGCGACCGCTTTCACCAGACGCGCCAGCCAGGCATCGCTCTCGTCTGCCGGGACGGACTCCATCAGCGGCATGGCCATCGGCACCGTCCAGTCATACTCCGCCAGAAAATCATCAACATTCTGCGCGAACCACGCCTCGCTTTCGGGCTGCAGAATGGGTAAGGCGAACATGTTGCGGGCGGTTTTTATCTGCGGGCCACGAATGTGCTTCACCGCCAGGCCCAGGGCGTGGGTAAACCCAATCAGCAGCTGGCTTTTCTGACGCGTTGTGTTCTGGGCGGCGTCCTGCCCGGCATCGTCCACGTCCGTCAGCACCGCGTCGTCATGGAACAAGATCCCGTTGAAGCTGGCATAGCGGGCCAGATCTTCATAGATGTCCGTCACCTGCTGGCGCACCTGCGGGTTCCACGGAGAAAGCCGGATATAAGGCTCGGTGGCTTCGCGCAGCTGGCCTGACGAGCGGTCCCGACGCAGCACGCGCGGCAGGGCAGGATCGAGATCGAACGAGAGCACCGGCATCCACGCGAAGACTTTCACGCCCGCGCGGGTTTGCAGCTGCCAGGAGACAAAATTAAAGAGATCGGCCCGGACCGGCAGCTGGCGGTTGGGAAAATAGAGCGCCTTGATCCTGCCGTCGCCCTGCGGGTCGGCAAACGCCTGCAGGAAAACATGGCTGATTTTCATGTCGTAGACCCGCTGGATCAGCCTGTTGATGTTTTGCGTCTGCTGGGCCGGATCGGGGTCGTAAACGTAGTCGAGATCGACGTGCATGACGCGCACGGGATCGCGCTCCTGAACCTGGCTGACCGTGGTGGCAAATGCCTTTAGCGAGGGATTACCGGCGATCAGAAGACGAGGGATGTTGCCCAGATCCTGCGCATTCCCCAGTCCGTCCTCGAGGGTAAAGGCCAGCTGATAACCCTGCTGTCTGGCGATAGCGAGCGACGTGCCGCTGGCGGCGCCGTAGGGCCAGACCCAGGCGCGCGGCGCTTTGCCCGTAACCTGCGTGATTTTTTCAGTCACTTTGCGAACGTCATCGCCTATCCGCTGGTTGAACTGCTGGTCCGTTTCATAGCGGCCCGTGGCTTTGTCATAAAAGCGGTTGGCGATCGCCGGTTCGCGGCTGCCCTGCGGGTTAGCCGGAATGCCGTAATGCGAGGCCCAGGTATGCGATCCGATCTCAATCAGCGGAGACCGGCTGAGCTCGCGCACCATGTCCCACGTCGCGAAGCGATCGCGGGGTGTCATCAGGCCGCCGAAGTTAACTTTTTGATTTTCCGGCATATCCACCCAGCTGCCCACCGGCGCCCAGAGCGCAGGGACGTTCCACGCCTGAAGCAGCGGCCACACGCGGGTGTAAAAGCTGCTGTAACCGTCGTCAAAGCTGAGCAAAACCGCTTTGGGCGGCAGCGTTTTTTTCCCGTCATGCGCGTCCAGAATGTCCTGCACGCTGATGACGTGATAACCGTTGTGCAGAAGCCAGCTTATCTGCTCGTTTAACGCGCTGGTGCGAACGGAGAGATAGCGCTGATCGGCGGCATCGTCTTCTACGTCGTGGTAGGCCAGCACCAGAAACTGGTTCTGCGGCCAGGGTTTACTCGCCTCCAGCTGCGGCCGATCTTTGGGCGCAATGAACGAGATCGCCTGGGCGAAGACATTTGCGCTGAGGCAGAGCCAGCCGAGGAGTATCAGGCTCGCGGAAAAACGTGTGTTCAGCATATTCATCCTTAAAAGCGTAAAGTCGCGTCAAACGTGACGGAGAGATTGCTCTCGCGTTTGCCGTCGTAAGGGCGTTTATCCCAGTTCAGCATCACGCCGGTATCAATGACGTTGTTCCACTGGACCCGCTGTCCGTAACCCAGCAGGGCGATGGCGCCAGCGGACTGATTTTTCTGCCAGTAGCTGCCGCCTCCGGCCACGAACTGCTGGCTCCAGAGGGTGTCGTAATGGCGGTACATCTCATGGTCAACGGCCAGGGCCGCCGTCACGGACAGATCCCGCGCCGGGTTGTAATAGAGCGTGTCCCGCAGGCTGTTTTTACTGGCGGCGATCTCCGGTTCGAGATCCAGCGTCAGGGACGGGGTCTGCCAGAGACGCTCCTTACCCGTGAGGGTGTATTCCTGGCGACGGTTATGATCGGAGAAGCGGGTCAGGGCGGCGTTGAACTGATATTCACGACGCTCGTTTTGATACCAGCGCACGCCGCCTTCTCCCCGGTTTGCACTGATCCCGTTGCGTAACGCCCGCAGGGGCGTAGTGCGCGACAGGCGTTCAAGGCTGCCGCTGACCTGCCAGTTATCGGTTACGAAGTACGTTGTTGAGAGACGAGCGCCCGGCTTGCTTGCCCCGTGATAGCGGTTGCTGGAAAGCTCGGCTTCGAGCTGGAGGTCGCGTGGCCGCCATTCGACGCCGCCCAGCAGGTGACGGCTGGTGCCTTTGCCTTCATCGAAATTACCCTCGGCATACCGCGTGCCCGCAAACAGCCGCCAGTTATCCGCTACGGGCGGGCCATAGAGCGTGGCGTCCCAGTTGAGGTCGTGCGTCCCGCTGACGGGGTTATCGGAGTGCAAGCCCTTGCCCGCGTTGAGGCGCAGCTCGGACATATGGTGGACGGTGCGGAGCCTGTCGAGACGCCTGGCGCTGCGATCGGCTGGCGCGCGGGCCAGCACGTCGTCGGCCAGTAAATCCATCTGCCGCCACTCCTGCAGATCCATCGCGACGTAGGCCTGCTGCTGCTCAAGTTCCAGATTCGAGGGCTCCAGCGCCTCCGCTGTTTTCAGCTTCTGCTCGGCCGCGCGCGGCAAGCCCCGCGCCTGAAGCAGGGTGGCGTAGTCAATCTGTAATCCCTGATTGCCCGGCGCCGTTGTCGCCAGACGGTGCGCCAGATTTTCGGCTTCCGGCAGGGCATTCGTCGCCAGCAAATAGTTAAAACGGAGCGACTGCCCGGTAAGCCACCTGTCGTTCGGCTGAGGGGTCGGGGAGCCGAAATCGTAACGGGTCCAGGGGACGTTGCGGGTCTGGCGCTCAACGTACTGGCGGGCGGACTGATACTGTCCCGTATCCAGCCAGGCATAGAAAAGCGCGTGCTCCTCGTCCTGCGGGTCGGAAGCGTATTGCGGGTAGCGTTGCAGAAGCGCGAAGGCGGCGGCCGCGTTTTTCTCCTGCAGATATGCGGAGATCGCCCAGCCGATTGCCCAGCCCGGCACCGTATCCTGGGCTGCCGTAAGATCCTGATATTCGCTAATCACCTGTGGGTAATCAGCATGGGCGTACAGCGCGCCAAGCCTGTCGATACGCGCAAGGACGACGTCTTCCGCCGCCTGCGGCTCGTTTTGCCAGCGGGAAAGCAGGGCGTCGTAACGATTCAGCGCAGATTGCGCAAGCTGGAGGCGTTCCTTTTCCGTTCGGCCGGGCACGTCGGCAAGGCGAACCCGTTCGGCGACGGCATTACGCTCAAGACGACGACGCTCCGCGGGAGACAGCGTCACGCTTTGTGAAAGCTGGAGCGCGGGCGTATTCACCCGGTTATCCGTAAGCGCGTCGATCAGTTCGCTGAGGAGCGCTTTATTCTCAGGTGCGATATTCAGCGCGCGCATGTCTGCTAAAAGCCGATCCCAGCTTTTTCCCTGGCGTAACCAGACATACGCCAGCGTCTGAAGATGCGCCTGAGAGGGATTTTCCGCCACCAGCCGTCGGGCTTCCTGCAAGGCAAGCGTATCTTTACGGGCATCGGCCAGGGTTTTGATATAGCCGATACGATAATCGTCGTTATCCGGCGCAAGGCTACGGGCTTCTTTCCAGAGCGCCAGAGCGGGCTGCCAGGCTTTCTGATTTCGCCTCGCCTGTGCGACAGCCGCAACGCCGCGGGCGGGCAGCGGCATATAAATACCGTAACGCTGCCAGACCTGAATAACCTCGTCATCATGACCCGCCCAGGCTGCCACCTGTAACCAGTCCGCAACCTGTTCAGGCGTCAGAGCATGCTGCTGTTGATAACGCTGAAGATAATCGAGAAACGACGTGTAATTACCATTACGCGCCTGTTGAATCTGTTGCTCATAAACGGATTCCGTAGCCTGAACCAGAACAGGAAAGAGTAATAACAGAAACAATAATGTTGGGGCGCGATAAAAGAATAACGTATTGAAGCGAAGCGATCTTTCCATATCTATTTGCCATTTGTTTATCATGAATCCATTGCATAACACGGCCGCCTTTAAGCTCAGCGTAAAAGGCCATAAATGAGAACATTAAATCTGAATGCAGTGATGTTACGGGGTACTTACTTAAAGGTAATTATGGATCCTCATCTCAGTGGACTGGGTGAAAGCTAATGTACACCTGATATGTTGCCGGATAAATATGCGGAAAAGCGGCATCATAGTTTTGAGATAATTCTGTAATGAGCAGTTTTTTGTGTTTATTTTGAATTGAGTGCTTAATTGTAATTTATTGAAATTCAATAGTTTTATTTTTATTGTGACAGTTTTGTATATATTTTCAATGACGCTTTTCTGCCTCAATTAAAGTACTTTCTGGTGCATGTTTGGGAAGTTTCATGACAAAAATTCTTAATGTTTAGAGAAGTGACTTTTCTGCGATTGTTTTTTATTTATAATTAATGGCAGCCATTGAATGATAGTCTACAGGAAGTCTTGCTCATCAATGTGTGTATTGAGGGATGTCCAAAGCCAGAATACATTTATCGTTAATATAACAGCGCTATAAAACGAAGGCGGCCTTCTTTCCGAGGGATCGTTCTTGCTTTAATCTAAAAGGGATGGTTAGTGGCAACTTCAATAGTGTTAGTGACTCAGGATCGCTACCTTGTCAGGGGCATGCGGATATTTTTTCCGGATATTATCCTGCTCGATTCGATTGACAGAAACATATTTGATAACGGTGCAGATGAATATTCTGTATTGATTGATAGTCGTTGTCCGCTCCGTTTATATGATTACCTGATACGCCATCCGGCCAGAACGAGAAAAACGATCTGCTGCGTTATGCTTGATATGCGCCACCGCGAGGAGAATCTGCTCAGTATGAAGCTGTTTATGAACACGTCGCTTACGGCGCCGGATATGGCCTCGCTGTTTAACCTGGTGCTCAATATGAAGGGCCGACGCCTGACCACGAAGTGGCTGCTGAATTTACGGCTTAGCACGCACGAGGCGATTATGCTGCGGTTGCTGAGGGCAGGGATGTCGATGGAGGAGGTGGCTGGCGAGCTGAATACGTCGGTGAAAAGCCTCTATCGCAAACGGACGGCGCTCTCCGAACGGCTGGGGGCGGAGAACTTCAACGAGGCGTGTTTGTTTATCTTCAAAAACAAACTGCTGGGCACAGGTGGGAACGATCCCTAAAGTTGTCAGGAATTCAAAAGCAAAAAACCGCCACGAGGGCGGGTTCGTTAATAAGGTGCGTGGTAACGCGCTTATCTCGATACCGGCGGATGTAAGGTGGCAGAAAATGAGCGGGTGGCGGTTGGATTTTGGGGGAGAGGAAACGCGTATTATAATGAAAAACGAATAGTATCTTCTGCTCTTTAACCCCGTTTATGAACTGCCAGAGGCTAAGCCATGTGTTTTATCCTGAGCGGGTGATACCAGAAGGAGACTCCTGGAAGTGATTGAAAAATTTAAAAGGACGTTAGAAATGAATAAATATCTGTCTGGTCTGTGTGTTGTTTCTTTTTTTTATTTTTCTTCAATAGGTTACGCGCACTCTACGGGGCAAAATAAAGTTCAGGTTAGTATCAAACCCAGCAGCGCTAATGGAGGATATATCCCGGTAATTTCTGATGCAGATGAAATCGAGCCTTCTGATTTCAGGGAGTCGGATCTACAGGAGATGCAGGATAGCCTGAGGAAGATGAAGTCCGACAACCGCAAAGTCGATGAGCTAACTCAGAAGGTTTTACAGCTTGAGAGAAAGAATTCTGAGCAGGAGAGTAAGATCGAGCGAATGCAAAGAAGCCTTGATGACATGAAGCGGAGCAACGACAACCTTTCAAATCAGGTCAGCAATTTATCCGGCAAAATTAAGTGATAAAAAAGAGCCACCGCCTGTATTAACTTACCGGGCTATTAGCGTGAGCGTGCCTGCATTAAAGCCACGCTTATCAGCGCCCAGAAACTGGCCGTAGCCATATAGCAAAAACCCAGCCATAGGCTGGGTTTTCTAAATAGTGGTGCCCGGACTCGGAATCGAACCAAGGACACGGGGATTTTCAATCCCCTGCTCTACCGACTGAGCTATCCGGGCAACGGGGCGCATTAAACCCGATTCACTCTCCGCCGTCAACGAAAAATGTTGTTTTCGTTACAGACTGCGCAATCTCTCACCATTTCGCCGCATCCTTAAGCGAAAAAGTGCGTCCAGAGCGCGGAGAGGGGCATGGCGAGCAACAGAGCGGGCAGCATATTCACCACGGCAAACATCTTGATCCCACAGATGCGCAGCCCGGTAGCCAGCAGCAGCAGGCCGCCGACAGCGGTAAAATCCGCCATCATCGCTGGCGTGGTGAGCGGGAGAATCAACGTGGCGCAGGTGGCGAGCGCGAGCTGGATAAGCAGCATCGGGACGCAAATCGCCGCCACGGCAACGCCAAGAGTAGTGGCGAAAATGGTGGCAGTGAAGAAATCAAGAAACGCTTTTGCAATCAAAATGCTCGGGTCGCCCGTCATCCCCTCCTGCATTGAACCGAAAATCCCGGTGCCGCTGGCGCAAAACAGAATAATGATGGCGACATAGTTCTGAATAAACGTCTCGTGCGTGCCGTGTTTCGCCTTGCCCGGGCGGGCTATCAGGTTTTTGGCTCTGCTCACCGCGCTGTTAATGCCTTTTTCCAGATAGCAAAATTCGCCAATCAGCGCGCCGAGCAGGGTGGCCAGCACCATCACCGGCAGGTTGGCGCATTTGATCACTAACAGAATACCGATCCCTAACGATGCCAGGCCGAATATTGAGGGCATGGAGGTGCGAATACGCTCCGGCAGCCGCTGGCTAAGCATTGCGCCGAGTACGCCGCCCAGCAATACGGCGCCTGCGTTAATAAATGGCCCGATTACCAAAGTTAACTCCTGTTATTTAATCATTGATATTGCATTATTATGGCACGTCATGGCTGCGCAGGCCTTAGCTTTGGGTGGTTTCGTGCATATTGATTCCTTCTTGCACCTCAAAATAAAAGGTGACATTATTGCGCGAATTTTCTCCTCCCTGTCTCACCGCCCGGTGAGGGTAACTGCGCCTATGAAAACCATGAAAATTGCCGTCAGCCGCGAGCTGCTCTCCACTGTGTCTACGCACCGCGAAAAGGTGACGCTGGACAGCACTGATTTTACCGATGTGGCGGCCGTCGTCATCACAACGGCTGAAAGCCGCAGCGGTATCCTTGCACTGCTGAAACGCTCGGGTTTTCAGCTGCCGGTGTTTATTTTCTCGCAGGAGCCGACGGACGTACCCGACGGCGCCACCGCGGTCATCTCGGGTAAAGCTCAGGAATTTCTGGAACTGGAGACCGCTGCAAGCCGGTATGAAGAGAATCTGCTGCCGCCGTTTTTCGACACCCTGAGCCAGTATGTGGAGATGGGCAACAGCACTTTCGCCTGTCCAGGCCACCAGCACGGCGCCTTTTTCAAAAAACACCCGGCAGGGCGACAGTTCTATGATTTCTTCGGCGAGAATGTGTTTCGCGCCGATATGTGCAACGCCGACGTGAAGCTGGGCGATCTGCTGATCCACGAAGGGTCCGCCAAGCATGCGCAAAAGTTCGCGGCGAAAGTGTTCAACGCGGATAAAACCTACTTCGTGCTGAACGGAACGTCGGCGGCCAACAAGGTGGTGACCAACGCGCTGCTCACCCGCGGCGACCTGGTGCTGTTCGACCGCAACAACCATAAATCTAACCACCACGGGGCGCTGATCCAGGCGGGCGCCACGCCGGTCTACCTTGAGGCCGCGCGTAACCCGTTTGGCTTTATTGGCGGGATTGACGAGCACTGCTTTGATGACGCGTATCTGCGGGACCTGATCCGCGAGGCGGCCCCGGAGAAAGCCGACGAGGCGCGTCCGTTCCGCCTGGCGATCATTCAGCTTGGCACCTACGACGGGACGATCTACAACGCCCGTCAGGTGATCGACAAGATCGGTCATCTGTGTGACTACATCCTCTTTGACTCCGCATGGGTGGGCTACGAGCAGTTTATTCCGATGATGGCGGAAACGTCCCCGCTCTTGCTGGAGCTGAACGAGAACGATCCGGGAATATTCGTGACCCAGTCGGTGCACAAGCAGCAGGCTGGGTTCTCGCAAACGTCGCAGATCCATAAAAAGGACAACCACATTCGTGGTCAGGCGCGTTTCTGCCCGCACAAGCGGCTGAACAACGCCTTTATGCTGCATGCCTCCACCAGCCCGTTTTATCCGCTGTTCGCAGCGCTGGATGTGAATGCCAAGATCCACGAAGGAGAAAGCGGACGCAGGCTGTGGGCGGAGTGCGTTGAGCTGGGCATTGAGGCGCGCAAGGCCATCATTGCCAACTGTCATATGATCAAACCGTTTATCCCACCGGTGGTGGCGGGGCGGCCGTGGCAGGATCATCCGACGCACGCGATTGCCCGCGAGCTGCGCTTCTTCAGCTTCGAGCCGGGGGCCAAATGGCACGGGTTTGAGGGCTATGCGAGCGAGCAGTACTTTGTCGACCCGTGCAAGCTGCTGCTGACCACGCCGGGCATTGATGCCGAAACGGGGGAGTACACCGATTTCGGGATCCCGGCGACGATTCTGGCGCACTACCTGCGCGAAAATGGCATTGTGCCGGAGAAATGCGACCTTAACTCGATCCTGTTCCTGCTGACGCCTGCCGAAAGCAGCGAGAAGCTGGCGCAGCTGGTGGCGATGCTGGGCCAGTTTGAACAGCATATTGAAGACGACACGCCGCTGGCGGACGTGCTGCCGACGATCTTCCAGAAATACCCGGTGCGCTACCGGGATTACACCCTTCGCCAGCTGTGCCAGGAGATGCACGATCTCTATGTCAGCTTTGACGTCAAGGATCTACAGAAGGCGATGTTCCGCAAGGAGAGCCTGCCTGAGGTGGTAATGAACCCGCAGGACGCGAACCGGGCGTATATTCGCGGAGACGTGGAGCTGGTTCGCATACGGGATGCCGAAGGGCGAATTGCTGCCGAAGGAGCGCTGCCCTATCCGCCGGGCGTATTGTGCGTGGTTCCAGGTGAAGTCTGGGGCGGGGCGGTACAGCGTTACTTCCTGGCGCTGGAGGAGGGGATCAACCTGCTGCCGGGCTTCTCGCCGGAACTGCAGGGCGTTTACAGCGAGAAGGATGCCGACGGGATTAAGCGGCTGTATGGGTATGTATTAAAGTAGACCCCCTCACCCTAACCCTCTCCCAAAAGGGGAGAGGGGATTGCACGGGGCCGTCTTTTCACCCTCGCCCCTTTGGGGAGAGGGCCAGGGTGAGGGGGAGGGTTTCATCAAACCGCACTACGCTTGTACATCCTTCTCGGATGCCCAATCTTGCCGTACAGCATCTCCACCGTCAGAAAACCCGCCTCCACGCAGTGTTCAAGATAGCGACGGGTGGTGGTTTTACTCAACCCCGTCTCGCTCACCACCTCATCCACGGTAAAGCAGTGCGTTGCTTTGTCGTTAAACAGCGACTGCACCCGCGCCAGCGTATTTTCCTCAATGCCTTTACTGCCGTTGTCCTGGCGGTAGTTTTTCGCCTGGAGCTGATACAGCGAATCGACGTTCTGCTGATCGACAATCTTCCAGACGCGCTGCTGTTCGGCAAACTGCACAAATCGCTCCAGCGACTGGCTGAGCCGCTTCCAGGAGACGGGTTTAAGGATGTAGTCGAAAGCGCCGTTGCGGATCGCCTGGCTGCAGGTGTCCATATCGCTGGCGGCAGTGATAAAAATCACCGAGCAGTTGGCGCGGGCCAGCATGGGGTTATTGATCAGCGAGATCCCTTTGCCGTCCGGCAGATAGTTATCCAGCAGCAACAGCTGCGGCTGTTTGTTTGTAAGCTCTGTCTGGGCCGCTGCCAGCGACGAGGCAATGCCCACCAGCCTCAGACGCGGATGTTTGCTTATCAACTCCGCGTGCAGTTGCGCCAGCTCGTTCTCGTCTTCAACAATCAGTACGTCGATAAGTTCATGTTGCATAGTCGGTGTCTTCCAGTTGCCGGGCGGTTCCCGTGGCCGGGATAAACAAGGAGAAAATGGCGCCGCGGGGCATATTATCGGCAACTTCTATCGCGCCGCCAGCCTGTGTGACATAGCTTTCGATCAGATACAGACCAATCCCATGATCGCCGCGTGTTTTGGTGGTAATGCCGCGTTCAAAGATCCGGTCACGGATCTCCGGCTTGATGCCCACGCCCTGGTCGGCTACTTCAATAATCAGCTCCTCGTCGCTGAGTTTTATCAGCACTTCTACCGGCGCGTGGGGAAGCGGTGACCGCTGTGTCGCTTCGATGGCGTTATCCAGCAGGTTGCCAATAATCGAAATCAGCTCTTGCTCCCCGAGGGGAAGGAACGATCTGTCCAGCCGACAGGTCGGGTCGAAGCACAGCTCGACGCCTTTCTCCCGCGCGCGGGCGGTTTTCCCCAGCAGCAGACCGCACAGGGTCGGGGAGCTGAAGCGTGAAGAGATAAAGTCCAGCAGCTCCTGGGCGTGTTCAGACTGCGCCTGAATGTAGCCAATCGCCTCCTCATAGCGGCCCATATGCAGCAGGCCGGAGAGGGTGGTCATCCGGTTTAACTGCTCATGGCGCATAATGCGGAGGTTATCGACATAGCGTTTGACCTGGCTGAGCTGGGCGCTCAGCGAGTCGATCTCGTTGCGATCGCGGAAGGTGATCACCCAGCCCTGCAGCGAACCCTCAAGCATGATGTGCACCCGGCTGGCGATCACCGTGAGATCGTTAAAACGGCAAATCTCGTCATGGGTATCTTTGGCCAGCATCGTCTGCGTGTCGAAGAACGG
The DNA here is from genome assembly GCF_043965265.1 of Enterobacter sp. ECC-249. NCBI lineage: Bacteria > Pseudomonadati > Pseudomonadota > Gammaproteobacteria > Enterobacterales > Enterobacteriaceae > Enterobacter > Enterobacter sp. ECC-249. The sequence continues at coordinate 4,390,411 of NZ_CP143660.1, read as the reverse complement.
GACCGGATCGATCACCTGGCTTATCAGCTGCCCGCGCAGTTCCCGGGCCGGCTGGCTCAGCCCAAGCAGCTTACGCGCCGCCTGGTTGATCACCTCAATCCGCCGTTTATCGTCTATGGCAATCACGCCTTCATAAATAGACTCCATCAGTGCCTTCTGCTGGCGTACCAGCAGGCCGATCTCGCGCGGCTCAAGGGAGAAGATCTGCTTCTTAATACTGCGGGTAAAGAACCAGGAAAAGATAAAGAGCGCAATCAACAGCAGCGCGGCGGCAATCAGGATATTGACCACTTTACTGACGGTAATGGTGTCCAGGTAGCTGGTGAGATAGCCGACCGAAACAATGCCGACCACCTGTCCGGCAGCGTTGAAAATGGGGGCTTTACTGCGCAGCGAAATGCCCAATCCGCCTTTGCGGATGGTGGTGGTACTTTTACCCTGCAATACGGCTTCGTTGTCTCCGCCAACCAGGGTTGTGCCCACTCTGTCGGCGAAGACGGAGTGAAAAAGATGCTGGCCCTTATTATCGCCAATCACAATAAAGCTGGCGTCACTGTGCGCAGAAATCTTCTGCATAAAATCATAGATGGCAGTGATATTTTTTTGTTCAACTTCATTACGCAATGTCGGAATAAGCGCAATCTCTTCAGCCTGTATTTTGGCGCGCATGCTCATTTCCTGATAAAGCTGTTTCCCGACATCGGCATAATAATATCCGCCCAGTAACGTAAAAAGCACTGAGAAAAAGGCAACCAGCGAAATAAACAGCTTTATCTGGAAAGAGACTTTCATAACTATCACGCAAGCTAGCGACAAAGATCGCCAATATATCATCTTTTTTCGCGCGGGCGCCCGCTTTGCCGAAAACTTGTGATCCCTTGCACAGCGGGCGCTGTAAAAGCGTTATCCAAAAGGCTAACGTGCTTTGGGCGGCATGAATAAATGTTATTTGTTTGTTCAATTCAGAAAAGAAACCATAAAAACCACGACCATAAATAAGGCATAAATCACATTAAATAAAAGAAACCATTAAAACCATAGCTGCCATTAAAACTTCGCTTTTAATATGCCATCCCTCACATAAAGTAAGCCTTTGTGACTCTAAGCTGAACGCACAAAATAACCAAGGGGCTTATTATGAGCACAACTGACGATTCTTTCTCTGTTACCCACGACCCGATTGAAATTCAGCAACCTTCGCTCAAAGAGCGCTGGTGGCATATTATGGATACCTGGAAAATCGGGATTATTCCTCTGCCGCTGTTCGTTCTGGCGGGTGTACTGATCGCGATTGATTGCCTGGGCGGAAAACTGCCGAGCGATATCGTGGTGATGGTGGCGACGCTGGCCTTCTTCGGCTTTGCCTGCGGTGAGTTTGGCAAACGCCTGCCGATTGTCGGCAAGCTCGGCGCGGCGGCGATTTGCGCCACCTTTATCCCTTCCGCGCTGGTCTATTACGGCCTGCTGCCGGACGTGGTGGTCGAGTCTACAACCAAGTTCTACAAATCCACCAACATTCTCTACCTCTACATCTGCTGCATTATTGTCGGCAGCATCATGAGCATGAATCGCACGGTGCTGATTCAGGGCTTCCTGCGCATCTTCTTCCCGATGCTGTGCGGCGAAATCGTCGGCATGCTGGTGGGGATGGGCGTCGGCCTGGCGCTGGGCCTTGAGCCATTCCAGATCTTCTTCTTTATCATTCTGCCGATCATGGCGGGCGGCGTCGGAGAAGGGGCGATCCCGCTTTCTATCGGCTATGCCACCCTGCTGCATATGGACCAGGGCGTGGCGCTCGGTCGCGTGCTGCCGATGGTGATGCTCGGCGGTCTGACGGCAATCATCATCTCCGGCTGCCTGAACCAGCTCGGTAAACGCTACCCGCATCTGACCGGTGAAGGCCAGCTGATGCCTAACCGCGCAAATGCCGATGCCGATGCCACCGCCTCCCAGCCTGCATTCTCCGGTAAAGCGGACGTGACCACTATTGCCTCCGGCGTGCTGCTGGCGGTGCTGCTTTACATGCTGGGCATGCTCGGCCACAAGCTGATTGGCCTGCCTGCTCCGGTCGGCATGCTGTTTATGGCGGTGCTGGTGAAGCTCTGCAACGGCGCCTCTCCGCGCCTGCTGGAAGGCTCTCAGGTGGTGTACAAGTTCTTCCAGACCTCTGTGACCTACCCGATTCTCTTTGCTGTTGGTGTGGCCATCACGCCATGGCATGAACTGGTGGCCGCCTTCACGCTGACCAACCTGCTGGTGATTATCAGCACCGTCTCCGCGCTGGTGGCGACCGGGTTCTTCGTCGGCAAAAAGATTGGTATGCACCCGATTGATGTCGCCATCGTTTCCTGCTGCCAGAGCGGCCAGGGCGGTACCGGCGACGTGGCGATCCTGACCGCAGGCAACCGCATGAGCCTGATGCCGTTCGCCCAGATTGCTACCCGTATCGGCGGGGCGATTAACGTCTCTATCTCACTGCTGATTCTGGGCAACTTCCTCGTTTAAGTTTTCAGGAAAGAACAATGAAACTCGCAAGCTTTTTATACCAGGGAAAACGCAGCTACGGCATCGTCCAGGCCGACGGCGTGATTGATTTAGGCCGCCGTCTTGGCGACCGCTACAGCGACCTTAAAGCGCTGCTGCAGGGTAACGGGCTGGCGCAGGCCACCCGCTACCTGAACGACGCCGTGGACGTGCCGATGAGCGCCATCACCTTCTTACCGGTGATTGAGCAGCCGGAAAAAATCCTCTGCGTGGGCATGAACTACGCCGACAAGCGCAAGGAATTTGACCAGCACAACCCGGCCCCGACGCTGTTTGTCCGCTTTCCGGATTCACAGACCGGCCACAACGAGCCGGTGCTGAAGCCGCGCCACTCCAGCGAATTCGACTACGAAGGCGAGCTGGCGGTGATCATCGGTAAAGGCGGGGAGAATATCAGCCGCGACGACGCCCTTCGCCACGTGGCGGGCTACAGCTGCTACATGGACGGCTCCGCCCGCGACTGGCAGCACACCTGGTTTACCGCCGGTAAAAACTGGCGCAAAACCGGCGCGTTTGGCCCGTGGATGGCGACGGCGGATGAGATCCCCGATCCGCACCAGCTGGCAATCCGCACCTGGCTGAACGGTCGCATGGTGCAGGAAGACAACACCAGCAGCATGATCCACAAGGTGGCGGAGCTGATCGAGTACATCAGCACCTTCACCCGCCTCAGCCCGGGCGACGTGATCATCACCGGCTCACCGGGCGGCGTGGGTAAAAAGCGCAATCCGCCGCTGTTTATGAAAGAGGGGGATCGCATTGAGGTGGAGATCGAGCATATCGGTCATCTGAGCAACGTGATCGTGGAAGCGCCAGCCGTCGGGCTTGCGGCGGCACACTGAGTAAGGCGGCATGAACAGTCAACCCATCGATTTTCGCCACACGCTGGTGGCGAAACATCCGGAACGCTTAAGTCAGATCCGTTATTTGCTGGCGGACAGCGGCCTTGGCCTGGACAACGACATCACGCTGTTCGTCGAAGCCTGGTCCGGCTCGCAGCTGGTGGGTTGCGCAGGGCTTGCCGCCAACGTCATCAAGTGTGTGGCGGTGAACGAGCAGCTTCGCGGTGAGAACCTCAGCGCGCGGCTGCTGGCAGAGGTGGAAAATGCGGCGCTGGAGCGCGGCCATTTTCACCTCTTCCTCTGCACCCGTCCGTGCAACCGGGAGCGCTTTGCCCGCAGCGGCTTCTGGCCGATTGCCCAGAGCGGGAACAACGCCGTGCTGATGGAGAACACCCCGCAGGGGATCGAGCGCTACTGCCGTTCTCTGCGCGCGAACCGCAAGTGCGGAGAGAAAATTGGCGCCATCGTGATGAACGCCAATCCGTTCACCCTCGGCCACCGCCATCTGGTGGAGCAGGCGGCGCAGCGGTGTGACGCCCTGCACCTGTTCGTGGTGCGTGAAGACGCCTCGTTCTTCCCGTTCAGCGCGCGTCTCGAAATGGTGCGCGCGGGCGTGGCGCATCTGCCGAACGTGGTGGTGCATGAGGGCTCGCAGTACATCATCTCTCGCGCCACGTTTCCGGCCTACTTCCTGAAGGAGAGCGGCAAAGTGCAGCAGGCGTGGAGCGAGATCGACGTGCTGATCTTCCGGGACTTCATCGCCCCGGCGCTCGGCATCACGCACCGCTTCATCGGCTCGGAGCCGTTCTGCGATATCACTCGCCAGTACAACCAGACGCTGCACGACCTGCTGGCCTCGCATATCGAGGTGGTGGAAATGCCGCGCATCAAGGTCACCGGCAACGCTATTTCAGCGTCCGAAGTGCGCCGCTTACTGAAGACACAGCAGTTTTCCCGGATCCGGGAGATTGTCCCGGACTCCACCTTCGCGCATCTCGAAACGCATTACCGTGCGAGTGCGGAAGTCGCTTAACTACCAGGAATTTATCATGAAAATTGTAAGGGAGGCGCTGGCCGGAACGCAGGAGTCCAGCGACCTGATGGTGAAAATCGCTCCCGCTCACGGTGAGCTGGAGATAGTCATCCACAGTGAAGTGATTAAGCAGTTCGGCGAGCAAATTCGCCAGGTGGTCAACGACACATTGCGCGCCATGAACGTGCACCAGGGATTAATCATTATTGAAGACAAAGGAGCGCTGGACTGTGTGATCCGCGCCCGCCTGCAAAGCGCACTGATGCGTGCCGCCGATGAACAGGCCATCAACTGGGGGGCGCTGAAATGAGCAAACTCCGCCGCAGTATGCTGTTCCTGCCCGGCGCTAACGCCGCCATGCTCTCCACCGCCTTTATCTACCGTCCCGACTCCATCATGTTTGACCTTGAGGACGCCGTTGCCCTGCGCGAGAAGGATACCGCGCGCATGCTGGTGTTCCACGCGCTGCAGCATCCGATGTATCAGGATATCGAAACCGTGGTGCGCATTAACCCGCTGAGTACGCCGTTTGGCCTGCTGGATCTGGAGGCCGCCGTGCGGGCCGGCGTGGACGTGATCCGCCTGCCGAAAACCGACACGCCGGACGATATCTACGAGCTGGAAGGCCACCTCGAGCGCATCGAGCAGGAGTGCGGCCGCGAGGTCGGTTCCACCCGCGTGATGGCGGCGATTGAGTCGGCCGTTGGCGTCATTAACGCCGTGGCGATTGCCCGCAGCTCTCCGCGCCTTATCGGCATTGCGCTGGCCGCCTTTGACTACGTGATGGACATGCAGACCGAGCGCGGCGACGGCACCGAGCTGTTCTACGCCCGCTGCGCCGTGCTGCACGCCGCCCGTGCGGCGGGCATCGACGCTTTCGACGTGGTGTGGTCAGACGTTAACGACGAGGCCGGGTTCCTGCGCGAGGTCGATCTGATCCGCAAGATGGGCTTTAACGGCAAATCGCTGATTAACCCGCGCCAGATTGACCTGCTGCACAACGCCTACGCCCCGACTCAGGAAGAGGTGGAGCACGCCAGAAGGGTGATTGAGGCTGCAGAAGAGGGCGAGCGTAACGGCCTGGGCGTGGTGTCGCTCAACGGCAAAATGGTGGATGCACCGATTATTAACCACGCGCAGGTGGTGCTGGAGCGCGCGGCGGCCTCCGGCGTGCGTCGGTAAGGATAAAATAATGAATCAGACAGAACTTCTTCACGTGAATTTTCCCCATCTGCGGGACTTAAAACCGTTTGATACCGCCCACAGCGCTACGCCGTGGCTGGCGGACAGCGACGCGAAGCACAGCCGCAAGCTCTGCGCCTCTGTTGAAGAGGCGGTTAAGCGCTGTGCCCTGCAGGACGGGATGACCATCTCCTTCCACCATGCGTTTCGCGAAGGGGACCGGGTAATCAACACCGTCGTGGCGCTGCTGGCGCGAATGGGCTTCAAAAACCTGACGCTGGCCTCCAGCTCGCTGATGACCTGCAACGATGCGCTGATCGAGCATATTGAAAGCGGCGTCATCACCCGGATTTATACCTCCGGCATGCGCGGCAGGCTGGCGGATGCCATCTCCCACGGGCTAATGGACGAGCCGGTGCAAATTCACTCCCACGGTGGTCGCGTGAAGCTGCTCCAGGACGGCGAGCTGAATATTGACGTGGCTTTTCTCGGCGTGCCGTGCAGCGATGAGTTTGGCAACGCCAACGGCACGCACGGCAAATCGTGCTGCGGTTCCCTGGGCTACGCCATGGTGGACGCGCAGTTTGCCCGCAAGGTAGTGCTGCTGACCGAAGAGCTGGTGCCGTTTCCCAATATGCCCGCCAGCCTGGTGCAGGACCAGGTGGACTACATCGTGCAGGTCGAGAGCGTGGGCGATCCGGCGAAAATCAGCGTTGGCGCGGCGCGTGTCACCAGCAACCCGCGCGAGCTGATGATCGCCCGCTATGCGGCGGACGTGATTGAACACTCCGGCTACTTCAAACCGGGCTTCTCGATGCAGACCGGCTCCGGCGCGGCGGCCACGGCCTGCACCCGCTTTATGGAAGAGAAGATGGAGCGCAGCGGCGTGAAGGCGCGCTTTGCGCTCGGCGGCATCACCGGCAGCCTGGTGGACCTGCACGAGAAGGGGCTCATCGAAAAGCTGCTCGATACCCAGTGCTTTGACGGCCAGGCGGCGGCTTCGCTGGCGCGCAACCCGAACCACGTGGAGATCTCAACCAACGTTTACGCCAACCCCGGCAGCAAGGCGGCAAGCTGCGATCGGCTCGACGTGGTGATCCTCAGCGCCCTTGAAATCGACGTTGATTTCAACGTCAACGTCATCACCGGCTCCGACGGCGTGATGCGCGGCGCGTCCGGCGGGCACTGCGACGTGGCCGCTGCGGCAAACCTGACCATCGTGGTCGCGCCGCTGCTGCGCAGCCGCATTCCGACGGTCGTTAAGCGGGTTACCACGCGCCTCACGCCGGGCGAAAGTATCGACGTTCTGGTCACCGACCACGGCATCGCGGTAAACCCGGCGCGCCCGGAGATCCGCGAGCGGCTGCTGGAAGCCGGGCTGAAGGTTGTGGGTATCAACGCGCTGTATGAGCGTGCGATCTCCCTGACGGGCGAACCGAAACCGATTGAATTTACCGACAAAATCGTCGGGGTGATTCGCTACCGCGACGGCAGCGTGATCGACACCGTACGACAGGTGAAGGAGTAATTATGACAACAGCGACACCCGTGCGGGCGGGTGTCAGCCTGGACGAACTGCTGGCGGCGAAAGAGCGCCGCGCAGCGCGCCAGGCTGACATGCTCGAGCACTATCAACAACCGGTGATTTCCCTCACGCTGGTCACGCCAGGGGAAATCAAGGACAGCCTGCGCTACCGCAATACCATGGGCGTGGCGCTGCAGATGTGTGACCAGCTGCTGTGGGAGAACCGCTGGCAGGTGCTGGACCGCCAGGTGCTGTGGCTCCCGACCGGGCCAGAGGCCCTGTGGTGTGTGGCCCATCCGGCGGTGGAAATCAAAGCGCACTGTGCGGATCTGGAGCAGACGCACCCGCTCGGCAGGCTTTGGGATCTGGACGTGATTTGCCCTCAGCACGGCCACGTCGGGCGTCAGTCGCTGGGGGCGAATCTCAGGCGCTGCCTGATCTGCGACGCGCCCGCACACGCCTGCTCCCGTTCGCGCAATCACCCCGTTGAGCAGGTGGTTTCCCGCGTGGAGAAGACGATCGATGACTGGTTTGCTCGCGACTAAACCGCGCCCGGTTGACGTGCCCGCGCTTGCCGAAGCGGCGCTATGGCAGGAGCTGGAGCTGACGCCCAAGCCGGGGCTGGTGGACAAGATCAATAACGGTTCCCATCGCGATATGGACCACGCGCTGTTTGTCCGCAGCATCGGGGCAATTACGCCGTGGTTTTCGCGCTTTGCCGAGCTGGGCAGCGCGCATGCGGATAAACCCGCTGGCGAACAGCTACGGCTACTTCGTCCGATGGGGATGGCCTGTGAGCAGGCGATGTACGCCGCGACGAACGGAGTGAACACGCACAAGGGCGGAATTTTTGCCCTGGGTTTACTGTGCTTCGCCGCCGGTCGTGTGAAAAAGCTCTCCGCAGAAAGCCTTTGCTGTGAGGTGAGTAACATCTGTCGCGGGCTGGTGTCGCGGGAGCTGGACGCACGCAGCGGACAGGCGACGGCGGGCGAGCGGCAGTTTAAGCAGTACGGCTTAACCGGCGCGCGCGGCGAGGCGGAGAGCGGCTTTGCGACGGTGCGTAAGGCGCTGGCGCAGTGGAACGGACATTCACTTCACGACCTGCTGTTGCGCCTGATGGCGGTTAATCAGGACAGCAATCTGGTTTCACGCGGCGGCATGGAAGGGCTGCGCTACGTTCAGGGCTATGCGCGGGAATTACTGGCTACTGGCTGGGACCGCGAGGCATTGCTTAAGATGGATAACGCGTTAATTGAACGGAACCTGAGCCCGGGCGGCAGTGCGGATTTGCTGTCGGTGGGGTGGGTGCTGTCTGCAATAAAATAGCCGGGTGGCGGCTTCGCCTTACCCGGCCTACGGTTTGATTTGTAGGCCCGGTAAGCGAAGCGCCACCGGGCACAACAATCAATGCGCGATCGGCTGCGCACCGTGCGGTTCACGCACGTGCTTGTACTTGAACAGCGCGATGAACGCGAAGAACAGCACCAGCGAGTACGCCGCGAAGATCAGCCACACAGGCTGCCAGTTGGTGATGCCGTCGGTGGTGTACATCTCAACCACTTTGCCGCTCACCACGCCGCCCAGAATACAGCCGAAGCCGTTAGTCATCATCAGGAACATACCCTGCGCGCTGGCGCGGATTTCAGGCTTCACTTCTTTTTCCACAAACACCGAACCGGAGATGTTGAAGAAGTCGAAGGCGCAGCCGTAAACGATCATCGACAGCACCAGCAGCACGGTACCGAACGGGCTTGGGTCGCCGTAGGCGAACAGACCGAAGCGCAACATCCACGCCGCGATACTGATCAGCATGACGTTTTTGATGCCGTAGCGGCTCAGGAAGAATGGGATGGTCAGGATGAACAGCGTCTCAGAGATCTGAGAGATGGACATCATCACCGACGCATGTTCAACGATAAAGCTGCCGGAGAACAGCGGGTTGTTATCGAAGCTGTGCAGGAAGGTGTTGCCGAACATGTTGGTGATCTGCAGCTCCGCGCCCAGCAGCATGGAGAAGATGAAGAAGATCGCCATGCGTTTGTTTTTGAACAGCGCGAAGGCGTCCAGGCCGAGCATGGTGCTCCAGCTTTGGTTTTTCTGCTGGTTTGAGACCGGAATATGCGGCAGCGTAAGGGTGAAGAGCGCCAGCACCACGGAGAGTGCAGCACCGATATAGAGCTGCATATGGCTCAGTTCGAAGCCCGCGAAGCTCACGCCCCACATTGCCATGATAAAGCCGATGGTCCCCCAGATACGGATTGGCGGGAAATCGGTCACGATATCCATATCCGCAGACTTCAGGCGGTAGTAGGAGATGGTGTTGATCAGCCCAAGCGTTGGCATATAGGCCAGCGAGTTAAGCAGGATCACCATGAACATCGCCCCCGGCGTGGTTACCTGGGCTGCCATAAACAGCGTCCCCGCGCCCACCAGATGGCAAAGCATGTACAGCCATTTGGCGCTCAGCCATTTATCCGCCACGATCCCCAGCAGCGTTGGCATAAAGACCGCCGCAATACCTAGCGAGCTGTATACGGCACCGATTGACGCACCATCGAACTTGAGCGTCACAAACATATAGGAGCCGAGTGTAGTCAGCCAGCTACCCCACAGGCAGAACTGCAGAAACGACAATATTTTAAGCTGCAGCTTAAGGTTCATGTTACTTTCCTCACAAGTGAGCGGGAGATATGTTGTTATAGGAACATTCAGGGTTGTTATTTGATGCAATTCTATCAGTTGGCAACGATATGTTTTGTTACCTCCCGCAAAAAAATGCAATCCACATTAATTTGCAGTTTGGATTGTGATGCAAATAACATTTTCGTATGGATGGGGGGAAGCAGAACACCTTCTCCTTGCAGGAGAAGGTGTGTTGATTATCGACGACGATAGTTTTTCTGCGCCGTATTCACCTTATACAGGTACCGGCGGGATTCCGCAGACGGGTGGCGGGTGGTCAGGGTGGAATAAACATCCCCCGGCGCCATGCTGTTGATGATGTTCGCGGCCTGCACTTTGTCATTCGAGAAGACGCGCAGCACGCTGCCCGCGCCGCCGTTATAGGCGGTGATCACCGCATAGCGACGCGACGTTGGGTTATCGATGCCGCCGAGGTACACATTGTTCAGCATCGCCAGATAGGCGGTACCGGTATCAATGTTGCTCTGCGGGTCGAACAGATAGCTGCGGCTCGGCGTGCCGGATTTCCCCTGCGCGCGGAAGACGTCTTTACCCGCGCTGTGCTGCACCACCTGCATCAGCCCCAGGGCGTCGGAACGGCTTACCGCGTACGGGTTAAATGAGGATTCGGTCTGCATAATCGCCAGGATCAGCGACTCATCCACGCCGTACTTACGCGAGGCCTGACGCACCATCCCAATGTACTTATGCGCACGCTTGTCGAGGTGGTTCGGGACGAGGTTGATGGTGACGCTGTAGATAATCTTCAGCCCGTTAGAGCGGCTCTTCAGGCGCGTCTGCAGCAGGTAGTCGGCAAATTTCGTGGCGCGACCTTCCCAGCGGATCGGTTGACCGGTCTGATCGACGACCTGGCCGTACAGGAACGGCTCTTTCGAGATGGTGATATCGTCGGCATCGGAGTAGAGATCGATAGTTCCCGGATCGTCACCCATCAGCAGGGTTTTGATAATCGCCTGACGGAGTCGTGCCGCAGGGTCCGTGCCTGCGATGGTCTCAATCGTGATCGTACCCTCATCAAAGTTGATGTGGCTACGGGTCTGATAGGCGTCGGTGTACTTAACGTAGTCCTTGGGTCCGGCAATAAGAACTTCGTTAAATCCCCATATGTTCTCGATGTTGTGGGCAAACTGCCCCATCAAAATGTCAAAACCGTTGGTGTCCTTGATCCAGGCTTCGTTGTAATCTTCGCCTTTTTTTGACGAACACGAGACCAGCAACGGCGCAACAAGGGCTAGCGCTAATAGTTTTTTCATCATTCCGGGAGTGCGTGTTGTGTTTGCTTAGTCGTTGCTATTGCCCGGCGGCGCTACGCTTGCACGGGCCTACGGTTTTGTAGGCCGGGTAAGCGCAGCGCCACCCGGCAACAGCCGCTCGATATTATTTTTCCGGTGGCGTATAGCCTTCGATGTGCACGTCTTTACCTTCGAACAGGAAGCTCACCATCTCCTGCTCCAGCAGCTTGCGGTGTTCCGGGTTCATCATGCTGAGTTTCTTCTCGTTGATCAGCATGGTCTGCTTTTTCTGCCACTGTCCCCAGGCTTCTTTGGAGATTTCATTGTAGATGCGTTTACCCAGCTCGCCCGGATAAAGCTGGAAATCCTGGCCTTCAGCGTCACGCTGCAGGAAAGTACAAAAAATCGTTCTGGCCATACTCATTCCTCTTTTTCTTGTCGATGCTAAACCATTGCACCGGCACGTAATTGCTGTAACAGGCGCTCCACGGGAGCCGCCAGTCCGACTGATGGCGGTTGCGCTAAGTTATACCAGAGAGCGGTGCCTTCATCCATGCACGAGGCAAATGACGACACGGGAAGCCACATGGGTACGATATCCAGGTGGAAATGGCTGAAGGTATGGCGAAACGCGGTCAGCTGCGTCAGGTTATCGGCAGCAATCCCGCGCTGTTTAAGCCATTCACGCAGCAAGTCTTCGTCTTCAAACTGTGGGAAGCAGTATAGACCACCCCACAGACCGCTCGGCGGACGCTGGGCCAGGAAGACCTCGTCGCCGTGCTGCATCAGCAGCATATAGCCGGTGCGCTCCGGCAGCGTCTGTTTGGGTTTCTTACCCGGATACTGCGCCCATGAATGGTTGGCATACGCCACGCAGAGATTATTCACCGGGCAGAGTTCGCATTTGGGCTTTGAGCGCGTGCAGACCATCGCGCCGAGATCCATCATCGCCTGGTTGAAACGCTCGACGCCGTTGGCCGGGGTGACCGCTTCACTGATTTCCCACAGGCGTTTTTCAACGTCTTTCTTCCCCGGCCAGCCTTCGACGGCGTAGCAGCGTGCCAGCACGCGCTTCACGTTGCCGTCGAGGATCGGGAAATGCTTGCCTAAAGACAGGGAGAGAATGGCGCCTGCGGTTGAACGTCCGACGCCGGGGAGATCTGCCACCTCATCAAAAGTTTCCGGGAATTTCCCGTTGTGGCGCGTCGCGACCTGCTGTGCGGCCTTGTGAAGGTTACGCGCGCGGGCGTAATAGCCAAGACCGGTCCACAGGTGCAGGACCTCGTCCAGCGGCGCGTTGGCCAGATCGGTCACCGTCGGGAAGCGCGCCATAAAACGCTCGAAGTAAGGGATCACCGTGGCGACCTGCGTTTGTTGCAACATCACCTCGGAGAGCCATACTTTGTAAGGCGTTTTTTCAATTTGCCAGGGCAGGGTTTTACGCCCGTATTTGTCGTACCAGTCCAGCACCTGGGCTGAAAATTGAGAGGCTTGCATGGTCATCGATTCGCATAATCAGGGACGCAGATTGCAGCACAGCGTCAATCTGCTGTAAACCGGATCTTTCCCATGCTTGCATAGAAGCCTTAACTTTGGATAATGCCCGTTTCCCGAACAATCTCACAAGCAGACAACTCTTTTATGAAAAACGACGTCATTTCACCGGAATTTGATGAAAACGGTCGCCCGCTGCGCCGTATTCGCAGCTTTGTCCGTCGTCAGGGCCGCCTGACAAAAGGTCAGCAACACGCGCTGGACAACTACTGGCCGGTGATGGGCGTTGAGTTCAGCGAGCAGCCTCTGGACTTTACTGAACTGTTCGGCCGCGAAGCACCCGTCACGCTGGAGATCGGTTTTGGTATGGGTACCTCGCTGGTGACCATGGCGAAAGCGCGCCCTGAGCAGAACTTCCTCGGTATCGAAGTCCACTCCCCCGGCGTTGGTGCGTGTCTGGCAACGGCCCATGAAGAGGGCGTTGAGAACCTGCGCGTGATGTGTCACGACGCGGTGGAAGTGCTGCACAAAATGATTCCTGACAATTCTTTAACCATGGTTCAGCTCTTTTTCCCTGACCCATGGCACAAAGCACGTCATAATAAACGCCGTATCGTTCAGGCGCCGTTTGCCGAGCTGGTAAAAAGCAAGCTGAAGCTGGGCGGTGTCTTCCATATGGCGACCGACTGGGAACCGTATGCGGAACATATGCTGGAAGTGATGTCGTCGCTGGACGGGTATAAAAACCAGTCTGCGAGCAACGACTATGTACCGCGTCCGGAATCGCGTCCGGTAACGAAATTTGAACAGCGTGGCCATCGTCTTGGTCACGGTGTATGGGACTTAATGTTCGAGAGGGTGAAATAATGGCAAAGAATCGTAGCCGTCGTCTGCGTAAAAAGATGCACATCGAAGAATTCCAGGAAGTGGGCTTCTCCGTTGCGTGGCGTTTCCCGGAAGGCACCAGTGTAGAACAGATCGATCAGGACGTGGATGCGTTCATCAATGACGTGATTGAGCCAAACAAGCTAGCCTTCGACGGTAGCGGCTACCTGGCCTGGGAAGGTCTGATCTGCACCCAGGAAGTGGGTAAATGCACCGAAGAACATCAGGCGCTGGTACGTAAATGGCTTGAAGACCACAAGCTCGAAGATGTCCGCGTTAGCGAACTTTTCGACGTTTGGTGGGACTAATAAAGCAGTAAGGGGCCAGCATTAGCTGGCCCATTTTGTCTGAGGGAGTGTTTAAGATGCGCAAAACGTTGCTGGCTGTTGCTTTGATGGCAACCGGATTCACCGCCCATGCGGATTATCAATGTAGCGTCACCCCGCGTGATGACGTGGTGTTAAGCCCGCAAACCGTGCAGGTCAAAGGCGAGAACGGCAATCTGGTGATTACGCCAGAAGGGAACGTCACCTATAACGGCAAGCAGTACAACCTGACTGCCGCACAGCGCGAGCAGGCGAAAGACTATCAGGCCGATTTGCGTACCGCGCTGCCATGGATTAATGAAGGTGCCCTGACGCGCGTCGAAAAGAGCCGCGTGGCGCTGGATAAGATCATCACCAAAGAGGTGGGTGAGAGCAGCAACATGCGTACCCGCCTGACGAAGCTCGATAAGCAGCTTAAAGAACAGATGAACCGCATTATCGAGACGCGCACCGACGGCCTGACGTTCCACTACAAGGCGATTGATCAGGTCCGCGCTGACGGGCAGCAGCTGGTGAACCAGGCGATGGGCGGCATCCTGCAGGACAGTATCAACGAGATGGGCGCCAAAGCCGTACTTAAAGGCGGCGGTAACCCGCTGCAGGGCGTGCTGGGCAGTCTGGGCGGCCTGCAAACCTCCATTCAGAACGAGTGGAAGAACCAGGAAGATGATTTCCAGCAGTTCGGTAAAGACGTGTGTAAACGCGTGGTGTCGCTGGAAGACAGCCGGAAGGCGCTGGTGGGGACGCTGAAGTAAGTTCCCCTCACCCTATCCCTCTCCCCAAAGGGGCGAGGGGATGGTTTGCTCCCTCTCCCTTTCAGGGAGAGGGCCGGGGTGAGGGTTGCAGCATTTGCAGTGTCTCAAATATTTTTTCTAACACCGCTTCTTCGTTATTCCAAAGTTCGTTGTTCCAAAATCGAATGACATGCCAGCCTTTTTGATTTAGCCAGGTTGTCCTTTGGCAATCATATTCCAGATTTTCAGCATGCTGTCCGCCATCCAGTTCTATAGCCAGCCGCTCTGCGCAGCAGGCGAAATCCAGTATGTAGTTTCCTACCGGATGCTGTCGGCGAAATTTATAATTTTCGAAACGGCGGCTGCGCAGTAGATACCAAAGCCGCCTTTCTTCCGTTGTCAGTTCGCGTCTGAGCTGTTTTGCATATGTACGAGTAATTTCCATCCCCACACTCTGCCAGCCTTTCCCTCAGCCGGCAGAACGGGATGCAAAATCCTGAATCAACCTTCAGGATTCTTCGGCAAGGAACAGCTCAAGAAGGGAGTTTAAGAATAGTTTGCCGTGCTCGGTGATCTGCCAGTATTCCTCACTTTCGGTGAGATACCCCTGGGCCAGCGCCTCGTCAATCTGCGGGCGAATCACCGATTCCGGCAGCCCGGTGTAACGCGCAAACTCCGCGCGCGGCGCGGCTTCAAGCAGGCGGAAGCGGTTCATAAAGAACTCAAACGGCTTATCCGCTGCCTCTACGTCGTGCTGACGCTCCAGGTAGCGGCCTTCCATATAACCGCGCGGGTGGCGGGTTTTGGCGGTGCGCAGAATGCGTCCGTCCGGGAAGGTCACCTTGCCGTGCGCGCCGCAGCCAATCCCGAGATAGTCGCCAAAACGCCAGTAGTTCAGGTTGTGCTGACACTGGTAGCCCGGCTTCGCATACGCCGATGTTTCGTACTGCTGATAGCCCGCAGCCGTTAACAGCTGGTGACCCTGCTCGAAGATATCCCACAGCGCGTCGTCGTCCGGCAGCACCGGCGGGCGCGAGCCAAACAGGGTGTTGGGCTCGATGGTGAGCTGGTACCACGACAGGTGCGGGGGATTCAGCGCAATGGCCTGGCGCAAGTCGTCCAGCGCCTCTTCCAGCGACTGATCCGGCAGGCCGTGCATCAAATCCAGGTTAAAGCTGCGAAGATTAAGACCGGTCGCCAGGTTTGCCGCGCGCTTCGCCTCTTCCGGGCCGTGAATACGCCCCAGCCGTTTCAGCTTTGGCTCGCTAAAGCTCTGCACGCCGATGGAGATGCGGTTTACGCCCGCGCGCTGATAGTCGACAAAACGGTCGGCCTCAACGGTGCCGGGGTTGGCCTCCATCGTAATTTCAGCATCCGCTGCCAGGTTCAGGCGCGCACGCACGCCATCCAGCAGCGTTTGCATCGCCGGGCCTGACAGCAGGCTCGGCGTACCACCACCAATGAAAATGGTCTTAACTTCACGTCCCTGTGCGTAAGGTACATCGGCGTCCAGATCGGCCAGCAGATGCGCAACGTAGTCATCGTGCGGCACTTCGCCCTTCAGCGCGTGCGAGTTGAAATCGCAGTACGGGCATTTCTGCACGCACCACGGGATGTGAATATAAAGACTCAGAGGCGGCAAATTAGCCATTACGCAGTGCTTCCAGTAACAGTTTCAGCGCGCGTCCGCGGTGGGAAATCGCGCTTTTCTCTTCGCGGGTCAGTTCCGCAGCGGTTTTGCCCGCGGTCGGGACAAAGAAAATCGGGTCGTAGCCAAAGCCGCCGTTGCCAGCCGCTTCACGGGTAATCACACCCGGCCAGCTGCCGTGGCAGACGATCGGCGTAGGGTCTTCCGCGTGACGCAGATAGACCAGCACGCAGTGGAACTGCGCGGTGCGCTGTTCGTCCGGTACGTCCTTCAGGGCGACAAGCAGCTTTTCCAGATTCTGCTGGTCGGTGGCGTCAACGCCGGAGTAGCGCGCAGAGTAGATCCCCGGCGCACCGCCGAGAAAATCCACCGCCAGGCCGGAGTCGTCGGCAATCGCGGGCAGGCCGGTAATCTGCGCGGCGTGGCGTGCTTTGAGGATCGCGTTTTCGATAAACGTCAGCCCCGTCTCTTCGGCGGATTCCACGCCAAGATCGGTTTGGGCGACCACGTCCAGCCCAAAATCATTTAATAGCGAGGCCAGCTCGCGCACTTTACCGGCGTTGCCGGTCGCGAGAACAACTTTCTGCATGGTTTAGTCCTGTTCTTTCAGAGCCGCGACTTCCGTCGGGATAGATTGCGGATTAAGGATTTTTACCTGTTTATGTCGCCCAAGTTCACCTTTTTCAATGATGACCTGGCTTTTGGCGACGCGAAACTGTTTAGCCAGATATTTGGTCAGATGCGCGTTCGCCTGGCCGTCAACCGGCGGGGCGGTGATGGCGACTTTTAACTCGTCGCCATGCAGCCCCACAATACCGTCACGGCTGGCTTTGGGCTGAATATACAGCCGCAAAACCAGCCCGTCAGCGCAGGTGCTTACTGCACTCATAGCGCCATCCACAGCCCCGGCAGCAGCATATTGCCCGTGGACTGTAACAGCTCTGCGATCCCCATGTTGACCACATAGAGCAGCAGAACCAGGATCATCGGGGAAAAATCGATGCCGCCCATAGAGGGAAGCAGGTTACGGATCGGACGCAGCAGCGGCTCGGCCAGCTGAATCAATGCATACTCCACCGGGCTACGTCCCTGGCTCACCCAGCTCATGATGGCCATGACCAGCAGCACCCAGAAAATCAGCAGGCCGATGGTTTTGATCAGAATCAGAACCGCGGCAATCCAGATAATCGGCTGGAATGTGATGACCATAAACAGCACAATCGCTTTGATAACGCTCAGAATAAACGCCACCAGCAGAGACGAACTGTCGATGGGGCCCATGGCCGGGATAATACGGCGCAGCGGTCCAACAACAGGCTGCGTAATTTTCACGACAAACTGCGAGAACGGATTGTAAAAATCACAGCGGGCCCACTGCATCCAGACGCGCAGCAAAAGCGCCATCGTATACAGCTCAAGCACAGTTGAGAGCAGGAAAGTCAACGTCTTCATGGCGTTCCTCAGGTTTCCTTATTATTTTGAGTAGTCGCGCGCACCGAAAATTGCCGTGCCGATGCGCACCATAGTGCTGCCTGCCGCGATGGCGGCTTCCATATCATCCGACATGCCCAGAGAAAGCGTGTCTACCGTGTTATAGCGCGCTTTAAGCGCCTCAAATGCTACAGCCATTTGCTGTGCCACGGCAAACTGCCTTTCATAACTTGACTCAGGCGCCGGGATTGCCATCAGCCCGCGCAGGGTTAAGCGCGGCAGTTCGACCACCTCTGCGGCCAGCGCGTCCAGCTCGCTCAGCGCAATGCCGGACTTGCTGTTTTCGTCGCTGATATTGACCTGAATCAGCACGTTAAGCGCTGGCATCTCTGCCGGACGCTGGTCGTTCAGACGCGTTGCAATGCGCAGGCGGTCAATGGTATGACACCAGTCGAAGTGTTCTGCCACCAGACGGCTTTTGTTCGACTGCAGTGGGCCAATAAAGTGCCACTGCAGATCCGTCTTCCCCTGTTCCTGGAAGTAGCGAATTTTGTCCACGCCTTCCTGCACGTAGTTTTCACCGAACGCCCTCTGGCCTGCATCAATGGCTTCTGCGATGGCGCTCGCAGGCTTGGTTTTGCTGACTGCAAGCAGCGTAATTTCTTCTGAAGCCCGGCCGCAACGCGCTGCGGCGGCTGAGATTTTGTCCCGGACCTGTGCCAGGTTATGCGCAATGTCGTTCATTTTCCGAGGAGTAGTCTATGGATGTGGAAGAAATTGTGGCCCTTAGTGTAAAGCATAACGTCTCCGATCTACACCTGTGCAGTGATTCGCCACCCCGCTGGCGAAGAACGGGCCGCCTTGAACCGGCACCGTTTCCTCCTCCTGACGTCGGGGCGTTGTTAAAAACGTGGCTCAACGATGAGCAGCAGGGGATATGGTGGGCCAGCGGGCAGGTGGATTTTGCCGCGACGGTGGCGGGAGGCCAGCGCCTGCGCGGCAGTGCCTTTAAGCAGATGCGCGGTATCTCTGTGACGCTGCGGCTGTTGCCGCGTACCTGTCCGCAGCTCGCTTCACTGGGCGCACCGCGGGCCATCCCGGAACTATTGTCCAATGACGCCGGGTTGATTCTGGTGACGGGGGCGACCGGCAGCGGTAAAT
Organism: Enterobacter sp. ECC-249; assembly: GCF_043965265.1. Classification (NCBI taxonomy): domain Bacteria; kingdom Pseudomonadati; phylum Pseudomonadota; class Gammaproteobacteria; order Enterobacterales; family Enterobacteriaceae; genus Enterobacter; species Enterobacter sp. ECC-249. The sequence goes on along the minus strand of NZ_CP143660.1, from coordinate 4,371,671 downwards.
CCACGACGCTGGCGGCGATGGTCGATTTTCTCAACCACCACACTGACGGCCATATCCTCACGCTTGAAGATCCGGTGGAGTTTATCTACCAGAGCGAGCGTTGCCTGATCCAGCAGCGGGAGATAGGCCAGCACAGCCCGTCATTTGCCGAAGCGCTGCGCAGTGCCTTGCGCCAGGATCCTGACGTGATTCTGCTCGGGGAGTTGCGCGACAGCGAAACGATCCGCCTGGCGCTGACGGCGGCGGAAACCGGGCATCTGGTGCTGGCGACCCTGCATACGCGCGGGGCATCGCAGGCGATTGAGCGGCTGGTCGATACGTTCCCGGCGCAGGAGAAAGATCCGGTGCGTAACCAGCTGGCCGGCAGCATGCGTGCGGTGCTGGCGCAGAAACTGCTTCCCGATCTTCAGGGCGGGCGCGTCGCGCTGTATGAACTGCTGGTGAATACCGCCGCGGCGGCAAATCTCATTCGTGAAGGGAAAACGTGGCAACTGCCCGGCATCATTCAAACCGGTCAGCAGGCGGGCATGCAGAACTTTGACCAGAGCCTGGCGGAGAGACGGGCGCAGGGGCGGCTGTAAGCCCCTGTGCTTAAAAGCCCTGCTCGAAATAGCTTTCGAGGATGATAACGGCAGAAGCGGAGTCCACGCTGCCTTTGTTCAGCGCCCGGAAGCCGCCGTGCTCAAACAGACCCGCACGCGCTTCGACGGTGCTCAGACGCTCGTCGTGCAGCTTCACGGAGACGCCAAAGCGGCCATGGATTTTATTGGCGAACTTACGCGCCCGTGCGGTAAGCGGCTGTTCGGTACCGTCCATGTTCAGCGGAAGCCCAACAATCACGTCATCCGGCTGCCACTCTTTGAGCAGGCGCTCAATGAGGTTCCAGTCCGGCGTACCGTCGTTGGCCTTCAGGGCCGTTAGCGGACGCGCGGTACCGGTGATGCGCTGCCCCACGGCGACGCCGATGCTTTTGGTACCAAAATCGAAGGCCAGAAGCGTTCCGCTCATCAGGCATGCCCCGCTACGCCAGGCATGGTCAGGATATCAATGCCAATCAGCTTCGCCGCGTCGCGCCAGCGATCGGCAATCGGCGTTTTAAACAGGATATTCATGTCTGCAGGCGCGGTGAGCCAGGCGTTATCGAGGATCTCCTGCTCAAGCTGGCCTTTCTCCCACGACGAATAGCCCAGCGCCACCAGCACTTCAGAAGGCTGCTCTGCGGTGCCCAGCGTTTCGAGCACGTCACGCGAGGTCGTGATAACGGTGTTGTCGGAGATGCGAATGCTGGAAGAGAATACCGGCGGCGTATGCAGGATAAAACCGCGATCTTCTGCAAGAGGTCCACCGAGCATCACCGGTTTATCCAGCCGGATTTCCGGCAGTCGCGCTTCAGCCGATATTTTCAGCTTGTCCAGAATCCCTTCAACCTGAAGATTTTCTAGTGGTTTATTGATGATAATGCCCATCGCGCCGTCTTCATTGTATTCACAAATATAAACCACGGCGCGGCGAAAAATCGGGTCCTGGAGAGCAGGCATGGCAATAAGAAAGTGATGCTGTAAATTCATTGTCAGAGGTACTGTTTCCTGGTTTAAAAAGCGACAGCGCCCAGTATGGGGACAAACTCAGGCGCTGTCACTAATAGTATTGTTAGGTTATTTTTGTAAACGTTTTTCGATAGCGTCCATCAGCATCCCGGTGATTGAGACAGGGAATTCCGCCTCAATTTCACGAATGCAGGTCGGGCTGGTGACGTTCACTTCGGTCAGACGATCGCCGATGATATCCAGTCCGACGAAGATCAGGCCTTTGGCTTTCAGCGTTGGGCCAACGCGGCGGGCAATTTCCCAGTCGCTTTCGGTCAGCGGGCGCGGCTCACCGCGGCCACCGGCTGCCAGGTTGCCGCGGGTTTCGCCACCCTGCGGAATACGCGCCAGGCAGTAAGGAACCGGTTCGCCATCCACCACCAGAACGCGTTTATCGCCGTCTTTGATCGCCGGAATATAGTTTTGCGCCATGCAGTAGCGCGTGCCAAGTTCGGTCAGCGTTTCGGCAATCACGCCAATGTTCGGATCGCTCTCTTTCACGCGGAAAATCGACGCGCCGCCCATGCCGTCCAGCGGCTTCATGATGATATCGCCGTGCTTCTGCCAGAATTCTTTCAGCTGCGCTTTGCTGCGGGTCACCAGGGTTTCAGGCGTCAGGTCAGAGAACCACGCGGTGTAGAGCTTCTCGTTACAGTCGCGCAGGCTCTGAGGCTTGTTGACGATCAGCGTGCCTTTCTCTTCCGCGCGTTCGAGAATATAGGTGCAGTAGATGTACTCGGTGTCGAACGGCGGATCTTTACGCATCAGAATGACGTTGAGATCGGCCAGCGCAATGTCCTGCTCGGTGCCGAATTCGTACCATTTGTCGTAGTTCTGCTCGACGTTAACGATGCGGGTGCGCGCGCGGGCTTCACCGTTGATCAGGTAAAGATCGTTCATCTCCATATAGTGGAGTTCATAGCCGCGACGCTGCGCTTCCAGCAGCATGGCGAAGCTGGAATCTTTCTTGATGTTAATGTTTGCGATGGGGTCCATCACGATGCCGAGCTTGATCATGTTCTTCTCCGTTAATGCTTCAACCCAGATCGCCAAACCGTACCTGTAGCGCGGTAATGGCCGTGAGTGCCGTTGTCTCAGTGCGCAGAACGCGAGGTCCCAACAGAATATCAGTAAACTGGTAACGTGCCGTCATCGCAATCTCGTCCGCCGACAGGCCGCCTTCGGGGCCAATCAGCAGGCGAACGCGCTCAACGGGCAGCGGCAGCGTATTGATGCTGGCGCTGGCGCGCGGATGAAGATTGAGCTTTAGCCCGCTGTCTTCTTCTGCACACCACTCCTCCAGATCCATCGCCGGGCGGATCTCCGGAATACGGTTGCGGCCACTCTGTTCACAAGCCGCGATGGCAATTTTCTGCCACTGCTGGATCTTTTTGTTAAGACGTTCCGCATCCAGTTTAACGCCACAGCGCTCAGAAAAAAGTGGCGTAATGAGGCTTACACCCAGTTCAATGGATTTCTGAATGGTGAACTCCATTTTCTCACCGCGCGACATCACCTGGCCCAGATGGATGTGCAGCGGTGATTCCCGGTCATCCACTTCACCGCGCAGGACGTTCACGTGTACGCTTTTTTTATCTGCCCGCGTAATTTCGGCGTCGAAAACCTGGTTCGAACCGTCGAACAGCTGGATTGCCTGACCGGCGCCCATGCGCAGCACGCGGCCAACGTGGTTGGCGGCGTCATCAGACAGGGCGATTTCGCGGCCTGCGGTAATCAGTTCAGGGTGGTAAATGCGGGGAATGCGCATAGTCAGAAATTCCATATGTCATGCGATATAAGCGAATTGCCGTAGTGTAGGTTAGCTCTTTTGCGCCTGGCAAGCCCGCTGGACGTAAGGGTTGTGATTCCCCTGGACTCTGGCGATACGTTCGTCGCGCTGGCATTCCCACTCCGTCACCGGGTACTGCTTGTCCCAGGCGTTGAACAGCTGCGTCTGCTGGCGGGAAAGGTTGAGATCGTAACGGTCGCGCATATAGAAGTAGGTGCGGGCAATGCTGCCGCGCGCGCGGGCAGGGGGCTCGGCGACTTTCTCTTTAAAATCAATCTTCATACCGCACTGGCCGTACTGGCCTTCGCCACCGTTCCACTGGCTGTACATGAAATTGCCCCGGTCGCCGTTTACCTCACCCACGGCAGGCTGAAGGTTATGCATATCGCTTTCCATCTGGCGGTAAACCGGATCTTTGGCGCAGTTTTTACGCCCGCCATCCTGCCAGCACTGGCGCTGGTGGCCAAACTGCCATGCCGGAACGACGTGTTCCCATTCAATACGGCTGGCGCGGTTTTCGTTTTTACGCACTTTGTAGCCGCAGGACTCAAGGTCAACGACCCCTTTTTTACCCTGCCAGTTGATTTTACAGCCGCAGTAGAAATCGCCCGGCACATCGGCGTTCACCTTCACGCCTGCTGCTTTAGCCTGGGAAAAACTGTTGATACCATCGGCCAGCGCGTGGCCTGAGAGCGCCGTCGTCAGAAAAGCGACCGCGAGAGAAAAATTACGGGACATCTTACACTCCGTGTCAAAACGAGCCCGCAACGTAACGAATGTTGTTCCTGTATGCAATCAGTCAGATCAGGAAAGTTCCTGAAAGTTCAGATGATTATTCGGCCACCAGCGGCTCGCCGCATTTGACGCAGCGGTAGGTCGCCTCGCCGCGCACCACGCGATTATGGCGACGGACGGTAAGCTGGTGCTGCTGGCACTGACAGCGGTAGGGGAAGGTATTGCGGCGTACCGATTCCAGCTCGAACTGATGCGTGCGGCGGGCCGGAACGCCGAGCACCGCCTCCATCATCCACTTCCACTCTTTTCCATGCGGCGCGACGCGGCCAAAGTGCTTCCACACCAGCAGATGCGCCAGCTCGTGCGGCACCACTTCCTCGATAAACGCCTGCTGGTTTTCCATCATCAGCACCGGGTTAAGGCGGATCTCATACGACTCAAGCCAGGCGGTACCGGCCGAGGTGCCACGCTGCTGGTAGACGAGTTTTGGTTCAGGGTAGTTGCGACCGAGCTTCAGGTTCGCCTGGGCGAGTTTTTCCCGCAGGCTGCGCATAATGGCCTGCTGAATGGCGATGGGGAGACGGGGAGCTTTCATAGGGGCAGAGCATAAAGCGCGAAGCGGGGAGGTGCAAGGGGCACCTCCCGAGTGAGGATTAGTCGTGGGCGCCGATTTCGCGCAGAGGACGACCTTTCATCAGGTTACGTTCAATATGTTCCAGGGACACATGTTTGGTTTCTGGAACCAGCCAGATGGTCAGAACAATAAAGAAGATGTTCAGACCGGCGTAGACCCAGAAGGTGTTCGCGTTGCCCAGGGTATTAAGCATGGTCAGGAACGTTGCGCCGACGATCATGTTGGCAATCCAGTTCGTTGCGGTAGAGCAGGTGATACCAAAATCACGCCCTTTCAGCGGCTGGATCTCAGAGCACAGCACCCAGATCAGCGGGCCGGCGCTCATCGCAAACCCGACGATAAACATCAGCAGCATGCCTACCGCAAAGTACTGGGCGGTTGGGGAGTGAATGCCCACATGCATCATGGTACCGAGGACGCCCATACCGGCCGCCATTACCAGGAAGCCCAGCGTCAGCGTTGGCTTACGTCCCCAGCGGTCTACCAGACCGATGGCGATAAAGGTCGCCAGCACGTTGGTCAGACCCACGATAACGGTCCCCCACATCTGCTCGGTAGTATTGGTATAACCCGCCAGCTCGAAGATTTTTGGCGCGTAATACATGATGACGTTCATCCCGGTGAACTGCTGCATCACCTGAAGCAGCACGCCGAGGAACACCGCGCGGCGGAAGTTGCTGTTCTCTTTAAACAGCGCCCAGCCGGACTGTTTGACCTTCAGGCTTTCGCGGATCTCTTCCAGCTCGTTTTTCGCTTCTGCGCTGGTATCGCGCAGGCGAAGCAGCACGCGTTCAGCATCAACGAAGCGCCGTTTGGCGGCGAACCAGCGCGGGCTGTCCGGCAGGAAAAAGACGCCAATCAGCAGCAGGATGGCCGGGATGATAATCACGCCGAGCATCCAGCGCCACGCGCCGCTGTAGCTAAACGCCGTATCAGAAAGGTACGCGCCCAAAATACCGATGGTGATCATGAGCTGGTACATCGAAATCATACTGCCGCGGATTTTCTCCGGCGCGATTTCGGACAGGTAAAGCGGGGCGGTATAAGACGCCACGCCCACGGCAAGACCGAGCAGCACGCGGGAAACTAGCAGGACCTCAACGTTAGGCGCTGCGGCAGAGAAGAGTGAGCCGGCAACGAACAGGATCGCGCCAATCATCAGGCTCTTTTTACGCCCGAGCTTGAAGGAGAGCCAGCCGCTGCCGACGGCCCCGACGGCAGCGCCAAACATCATTGAGCTGACCACCCACTCCTGAGTGTGAGCGCTGATCTGGAACTCGTCAGTGATGAAAGGTAATGCACCGGCAATGACGCCGATATCCAGGCCAAAAAGTAATCCTGCCAGGGCGGCGAGGAAACAGACAAAGAATGTCATCGCCTTGTTGGACGTACGCCCCTGTTTTTTATTGTCAGGCATTATGCCCTCCAGTTGGGTTATCAGTTTTATTGATGTAAAGGGTAGGTGAGCGACCCGTAAAAATATGTGAGATTAATCACATAGGTGTAATCGGTTACACTAACGTACAACCGTAAATATAATTAAAGCTTTGAAAATATAGAGGTAAACGAGGTGATATGCATCGCGAAAGAACACATTTCAGACTTAACTGAAAGGCGATGTAACAGCAGAAGAAAGACGATCATGCAAAGAGAATAATCTGAAAGCGAAGTTTGTCCGGTGCGGTGTAATCGGTTCCAAATGGTGCGCCTTTCAGCCGGGTGGCGGCTGCGCCTTACCCGGCCTGCAAATACCGTAGAATCCGTAGGCCCGTGCAAGCGAAGCGCCGCCGGGCGAGGATGATCGCACAAATGCAAAAGGCCAGCCCGAAGGCTGGCCTTTTAAAAGCGATGTCAGTCGATTACTTCAGACCGGCAGCTTCACGCAGCAGAGCGGCTTTGTCGGTTTTTTCCCATGGGAAATGTTCACGACCAAAGTGGCCGTATGCAGCGGTTTCTTTGTAGATTGGGTGCAGCAGATCCAGCATCTGAATCAGGCCGTATGGACGCAGGTCGAAGAACTCGCGCACCAGCAGCGTCAGCTGTTCTGAAGGCACTTTCTCGGTACCGAAGGTTTCAACCATGATGGAGGTTGGCTCAGCCACGCCGATAGCGTAGGAAACCTGGATCTCACAGCGGTCAGCCAGGCCGGCGGCAACGATGTTTTTCGCCACATAACGTGCCGCGTACGCCGCAGAACGGTCAACTTTAGACGGATCTTTACCGGAGAACGCACCGCCGCCGTGACGCGCCATGCCGCCGTAGGTATCAACGATGATTTTACGACCGGTCAGACCGCAGTCACCCATAGGGCCGCCGATAACAAAGCGTCCGGTTGGGTTGATGAAGAATTTGGTCGCAGAGCTCAGCCATTCGGTCGGCAGAACCGGCTTGATGATCTCTTCCATCACCGCTTCCTGCAGGGATTTCTGATCGATATCTTCGGAGTGCTGAGTAGACAGAACCACCGCGTCAATACCGACGATTTTGCCGTCGTCGTACTGGAAGGTGACCTGGCTTTTCGCATCCGGGCGCAGCCACGGCAGGGTGCCGTTTTTACGCACTTCAGCCTGACGCTGCACCAGACGGTGTGCGTAGGTGACCGGAGCTGGCATCAGCACATCGGTTTCGTTGGTTGCATAGCCGAACATCAGGCCCTGGTCGCCCGCGCCCTGTTCCAGCGGATCGGCACGGTCAACGCCCTGGTTGATATCCGGAGACTGTTTGCCAATCGCGCTCAGTACCGCGCAGGAGTTGGCATCAAAGCCCATATCAGAATGCACATAGCCGATCTCACGCACCGTATTACGGGTGATCTCTTCGATATCAACCCATGCGCTGGTGGTGATCTCACCGCCAACCAGAACCATGCCGGTTTTGACATAGGTTTCACACGCTACACGCGCTTTTGGATCCTGCGCCAGGATCGCATCCAGCACCGCATCGGAGATTTGGTCAGCAATTTTATCAGGATGTCCTTCTGATACGGACTCGGACGTAAACAGGTGTTTTGCCATGTTTTATTTCACCTAAGAGGAATTTGGTTAGCTCAAGCTGCTGTGTGGAATAGCCAAAGGAGATAATTCTACCAAGGCCTGCAGGTTTTTGACACTGGCAGTATGAGTGTTAATCAGTATAGATGGATTAACATCTGGATGGCTATTTTAGGTCACTTCTTCGCCCGATTTCCAGTTTTTTTTGACTAACCTCTCGCTCGGTTGAAATTGCTGCTGGAAATAATTCCTGACGGCTCCGTCAACGCGCACATTTATCTTTTGCTTTTTACCCCTGTTCTCGGTATAAAACGCGGCGCGCGGCTCATATAAAATAAGCGCTCGATGAACTCATCGTGTCGCCACTTCCAGCCGGGTTAAGCAGTGAACTTTTAGCTTTGGCTTGGGGTCCGTTTCAGCAGAGGCGGCCGTGGAGGTGATACGAGATAATGAACCATCGTTTTCCGCTAATTCAGCGCAGCCGTTCTGGCGCGCATTTGATTCCCGCAACCCGCATTTCTAGTCTGCAAACCTGCCGATGTTATACCCATCTCGGCGCTTCTCAGGATTCCAGGGCCGGTCACGCTTTGTGAAAACTGAACAAGGGCGCTCTTGTTAATACAAGAGTTTTCTCGTGGTTTCGCCGAACCTTGTCATACAGAGTTCGGATACGTGTTTTACAATGATATGAATAAGAAACCGGTCGCACGGTCTGGTTTTCAGCATACTCTGCTGGGAAACGGAGCCGTTTATGGGTTGTTATCGCCGTATAACGCTGCGATAGTAGTCAACTGTTTTACACTTAATACAAAGAGTTGAGGTTCGCTATGTCTGACGACATGTCTTCTTTTTCGCCTTCGTCAGCGGGCGAACAGGGTGTACTACGTTCTATGCAGGAGGTTGCGATGAGCTCCGAGGAAGCCAGCAAGATGCTGCGCACTTACAATATTGCCTGGTGGGGCAATAACTACTACGACGTCAACGAGCTGGGCCACATCAGCGTCTGCCCGGATCCGGACGTTCCTGAAGCGCGCGTGGATCTCGCCAAACTGGTTAAAGCCCGTGAAGCTCAGGGCCAGCGTTTGCCTGCACTGTTCTGCTTCCCGCAGATCCTGCAACATCGCCTTCGTTCTATTAACGCCGCGTTCAAGCGCGCGCGTGAATCCTACGGCTACAAAGGCGACTACTTCCTGGTTTACCCGATCAAGGTGAACCAGCACCGCCGCGTGATTGAATCCCTGATCCACTCCGGCGAACCGCTGGGCCTGGAAGCGGGCTCCAAAGCGGAACTGATGGCGGTTCTGGCACACGCGGGCATGACCCGTTCAGTGATCGTCTGTAACGGCTATAAAGACCGTGAATACATTCGTCTGGCGCTGATTGGCGAAAAGATGGGCCACAAGGTCTATCTGGTTATCGAGAAGATGACCGAAATTGCTATCGTACTGGAAGAGGCCGAGCGTCTGAACGTGGTGCCACGCCTTGGCGTGCGTGCGCGTCTGGCGTCACAGGGTTCCGGCAAATGGCAGTCCTCAGGCGGCGAAAAATCCAAGTTCGGCCTGGCGGCGAACCAGGTGCTGCAGCTGGTGGAAATCCTGCGCGAACGCGGTCGTCTGGACAGTATTCAGCTGCTGCACTTCCACCTCGGCTCGCAGATGGCCAACATTCGCGATATCGCCACCGGCGTGCGCGAGTCGGCGCGTTTCTACGTTGAGCTGCACAAGCTTGGCGTAAATATTCAGTGCTTCGACGTGGGCGGCGGCCTGGGCGTGGACTATGAAGGGACCCGCTCGCAGTCTGACTGCTCCGTGAACTACGGCCTGAACGAATACGCGAACAACATCATCTGGGCTATCGGCGATGCCTGCGAAGAGAACGGCCTGCCGCACCCGACGGTGATCACCGAATCCGGTCGCGCGGTGACCGCGCACCATACGGTGCTGGTCTCGAACATCATCGGCGTTGAGCGCAGCGAAACCACCGAAGCGACGCCGCCGGCAGACGATGCCCCGCGTTCCCTGCAAAGCATGTGGGAAACCTGGCAGGAGATGCACGAGCCGGGCACGCGTCGTTCCCTGCGCGAATGGCTGCACGACAGCCAGATGGACCTGCACGATATTCACGTGGGCTATTCTTCAGGCACATTCAGCCTGCAGGAGCGCGCGTGGGCGGAGCAGCTTTACCTGAACATGTGCCATGAAGTGCAGAAACAGCTCGACCCGAGCAACCGCGCGCACCGTCCGATTATCGACGAGCTGCAGGAGCGAATGGCGGATAAGATTTACGTCAACTTCTCGCTGTTCCAGTCGATGCCGGATGCCTGGGGGATCGATCAGCTGTTCCCTGTTCTGCCGCTTGAAGGGCTGAACCACGCCCCGGAACGTCGCGCGGTGCTGCTGGACATCACCTGTGACTCCGACGGCGCAATCGACCACTACGTTGACGGCGACGGTATCGCAACGACGATGCCAATGCCGGAATACGACCCGGAGAACCCGCCGATGCTGGGCTTCTTTATGGTCGGCGCGTATCAGGAGATCCTTGGCAACATGCACAACCTTTTCGGTGATACCGAAGCGGTGGACGTGTTCGTGTTCCCTGACGGCAATGTTGAAATCGAGCTGTCCGATGAAGGGGACACCGTGGCGGACATGCTGGAATACGTTCAGCTGGACCCGAAAAAACTGCTCACCCAGTTCCGCGACCAGGTGAAAAATACCGGTCTGGACGATGCGCTCCAGCAGCAGTTCCTGGAAGAGTTTGAAGCGGGTCTGTACGGGTACACCTACCTGGAAGACGAGTAAGGCATCCACCTTTCCCCTCACCCCAGCCCTCTCCCCAAAGGGGAGAGGGTGTTCAAATTCCCTCTCCCCTTTGGGGAGAGGGTTAGGGTGAGGGGCAAAGACCACACAATGCCCTATACTCACTTGAACCCGTATGCATTACCGGCGATAATTCGCCCTAATAAGCGATTTACGAATCAATCCCTTCCTCGTCGGGTTTAACGACGCGGAGGGGATTTTTTTTCATCTGTTTTTAATGTATCGACTTTAAAAGAGGTCAGGACATGAGCACTTTAGGTCATCAGTACGATAACTCTCTGGTATCTAACGCGTTTGGTTTTTTACGCCTTCCGATGAACTTCCAGCCGTACGACAGCGACGCGGACTGGGTGATCACCGGTGTGCCGTTCGATATGGCGACATCTGGCCGCGCGGGTGGTCGTCACGGCCCGGCGGCGATCCGCCAGGTTTCCACTAACCTGGCCTGGGAGCACAACCGCTTCCCGTGGAACTTCGACATGCGCGAGCGCCTGAACGTGGTGGACTGCGGTGACCTGGTGTACGCCTTCGGCGACGCGCGTGAGATGAGCGAGAAGCTGCAGGCGCACGCCGAGAAGCTGCTGGCTGCCGGTAAGCGCATGCTCTCCTTCGGCGGCGACCACTTCGTGACCCTGCCGCTGCTGCGCGCCCATGCGAAGCACTTCGGTAAAATGGCGCTGGTGCACTTCGATGCACATACCGACACCTACGCGAACGGCTGTGAGTTTGACCACGGCACCATGTTCTTCACCGCGCCGAACGAAGGTCTGATCGACCCGAACCACTCCGTGCAGATCGGTATTCGCACCGAGTTCGATAAAGACAACGGCTTCACCGTGCTGGATGCGGGCCAGGTTAACGATCGCGGCGTCGATGACATCATCGCTCAGGTGAAGCAGATTGTGGGTGATATGCCCGTGTATCTGACCTTCGACATCGACTGCCTGGATCCAGCATTTGCTCCGGGCACCGGTACCCCGGTAATCGGTGGCCTGACCTCAGACCGCGCCATCAAGCTGGTGCGCGGCCTGAAGGATCTGAACATTGTCGGGATGGACGTGGTGGAAGTGGCGCCTGCGTACGACCAGTCCGAGATCACTGCGCTGGCCGCAGCGACTCTGGCACTGGAAATGCTCTACATTCAGGCTGCTAAAAAAGGCGAGTAAGCCTCGCCTGGCGTGAAAAAAACCTCTCCATGGAGAGGTTTTTTTATTGCCTTTAGAACACGTTAAACGGGTATTCCACGTAAGCGCGGATCTCGTCCCCACCCACGTTGTACTCGCTGGCGTTGCTGGAGACGCGCAGCACGGAGTAGCGCAGTTTCAGTTTCAGATCCTTCGCTGGACCATCCTGCACCTGGTACTGGATCTGGTTAAACCACTCGTGCTCTTTGCCGTTGCTGGTTTCAGAGGTTTTGATGTTGTCGCCACGCACATAGGCGGTGGTCCAGCTCAGGCCCGGCAGGCCAAGGCCGCCAAAGTCCAGACCGTAGGATGCCTGCCAGGAACGCTCATCCTCGCCGTTAAAATCAGACCAGTAGGAGTTCGCCAGCCAGATGGTGTTACCGCCGTCACCCACGCCGCCCTGGTCGCGATAGCCGCCGTAGTTGTAGCCGGTACTGCCGCTGCTCTGCTGGTACGCCACTTTGAACGTATGAATATCCCAGATGTAGCTCGCCGCCAGGCTCCAGATAGCGTTGCTGCGTCCCGTGTCGAGGCTATCCGCGTAACCCTGGTCCAGACGGGAGTTATAACCGTTGAAGTCGAGTACCAGCTGCTGCCCGGTGCTGAACGGCTGTTTGAAGTTCAGGCCCAGGTACTGCTTGTTCATCACCTCTTCATTATGAGAGGCGTAAAACGCGCCGCTGAACTGGTCGTTGAACTGGTAGCTCGCGCCGCCGAAGGAAAGGCTTTTCAGTCCGCTGTCGTGGCGGTCATCGCTTTTACGCTGCTCGTCGGTGAAGTAACCCGCGTTGATTTCCAGGCCGTCGATCTCTTTCGAGGTAAGCATGGTGCCGGTGTAGCTTTCGAACAGCAGGCGAGAGCTGTCGGCATTGACAATAGGCAGCTCAGGACGCTGATTTCCGTAGCTCAGTACGGTGTTGGAGATGCGCATTTTGGCGGTAGCGCCAAACTTTGCCAGATCGGATTTTGCCCGGCCATCCTCTTCCTGTTTAAAAAAGTCGATGCCGCCTGCGCCGCTTTTGCCGCGGCCGCCGTCCAGACGCACGCCGTATTGAGCAATACCGTCCACACCAAAGCCCACCAGCCCTTCGGTATAGCCAGATGCAAACGTGGCGATGATCCCCTGACCCCATTCGGCTTTGTCCTGCTGGCCCTGATGGTAGTCGCGGCTGATATACGCATTGCGGAAAAACAGATCCAGATGGCTGTCGTCAATAAAACCCTGGCTGTCGGATTGCTGGCTTGCGGCGGCAGGTAATGCGGCAAATAAGCTTAAAGCGATTAATGATAATTCTTTTTTCACGGAGGGAACGTCTCTGTCTGGATATATTAATTTGAATAACTGCGGGGTGATAATTACCGGAAAAAGTAACCTTTGCAATAATTATGTGACCAGACATTTCAATGCCCTGGTGCAGATTTGGCGGGGCTTTCAGAGGTGTTATCGATACGTGCTGTTAAGTTAACAATTCATGCGAAATAAAAAGGAGGCAAAACTGCCTCCTTCTGAAATTATTTAATTCCGTCTGCGGCCATACGGTCGCGAATATGCTGTGCGCGCGCTTCCGAAGCCGGGTGATCGTCAAACATAGAGCTTTGACGTCCTGCTTCCAGTTTGGCCAGTTTTTCAAAGCTGGTGGCTAAACCGGATGGATTAATGCCGCGTTTGCGCAACAGATCGTAGGAGTAGTCATCCGCTTCGGACTCCTGACGCTGGGAGAACTGGGAGTTCACCAGTTTTTCACCCACGTCGCCAAGCTGTGACTGGGACAGGCTGCCAACGATACCGCCCGCTGAGGCCGCCGCTGCGCGGATGGCATTGGTGCCTAAGGCAACCTGCATCCCTTTCTTCACGTGGCCCAGCGCAACGTGGCCCATTTCATGGCCGATGACCGCTTCCACTTCGTTGTCGGTCATCATATCCATCAGGCCGCTGTAAACGCGGATACAGCCGTTCGCCATCGCGAAGGCGTTGACGTCTTTCGCCATGTAAACTTTGTAGTTCACCGGCTGGCCGTTGATGTTATCGCCCAGCGCGGAAGCAATCTTATTCAGACGCTGCGTGTAGGTACTGCTAGCCGGCGCAAGCGTGGCTTTTCCGTCCATATCTTTACAGGCCTGGTCGCTCAGCGCTTTAACCTGCGCATCGCTCAGGGAATAGGCCTGAAAGGCCTCTGCGCCTGACGTCATCAGACCGTTAGAATCCATATTCTGACAGCCGCTCAGCAGGAGCGTTGTACCCAGGGCCAGCACTATTGCACGCATTTTCATGAGGTTGCTTCCGTACTCGTTAAACTGAATAAAATCCGAAAAATGCACCGTCAGCGAAGCCGGTGTCGGGCTAAGTATAAGGAATATCTGCAGGGCCGGGCGAGCAGATTGCGCAACATGCGAGCATGATCCAGAGATTTCTTAAGCTGCAAAAGAATGGTCCATGTACATGGCATGCCGCTTGGGTTACATTGTTGGCACTTTTTTCCGGCGTAGCCCAAAACGCGCTGTCGTCAAGGGCATGGCCTTTAACAGTCCGATCTGGAGTTAAAATGTCCTCACGTAAAGAGCTTGCTAATGCTATTCGTGCGCTGAGCATGGACGCAGTACAGAAAGCCAAATCCGGCCACCCAGGGGCTCCTATGGGTATGGCTGATATCGCCGAAGTCCTGTGGCGTGATTTCCTGAACCACAACCCGCAGAACCCGTCATGGGCTGACCGCGACCGCTTCGTGCTGTCCAACGGCCACGGCTCTATGCTGATCTATAGCCTGCTGCACCTCACCGGCTACGATCTGCCTATCGAAGAGCTGAAAAACTTCCGTCAGCTGCACTCCAAAACTCCAGGTCACCCGGAAGTGGGCTACACCGCTGGCGTAGAAACCACCACCGGCCCGCTGGGTCAGGGTATTGCTAACGCTGTGGGTATGGCGATTGCTGAGAAGACCCTGGCGGCGCAGTTCAACCGTCCTGGTCACGACATCGTTGACCACTTCACCTACGCGTTCATGGGCGACGGCTGCATGATGGAAGGCATTTCTCACGAAGTGTGCTCCCTGGCAGGTACCCTGAAGCTGGGTAAACTGGTTGCGTTCTATGACGACAACGGTATCTCTATCGACGGTCACGTTGAAGGCTGGTTCACTGACGACACCGCAGCACGTTTCGAAGCCTACGGCTGGCACGTTGTGCGTGGCGTTGATGGCCACGATGCTGACTCGATTAAACGTGCAGTAGAAGAAGCGCGCGCTGTGACGGACAAACCGTCCCTGCTGATGTGCAAAACCATCATCGGCTTCGGTTCGCCGAACAAAGCGGGTACGCACGACTCCCACGGCGCGCCGCTGGGCGACGCGGAAATCGCACTGACCCGCGAAGCGCTAGGCTGGAAATACCCTGCATTCGAAATCCCATCTGAGATCTATGCTCAGTGGGATGCAAAAGAAGTTGGCCAGGCGAAAGAAGCGGCCTGGAACGAGAAGTTCGCTGCTTACGCGAAAGCCTTCCCACAGGAAGCGGCTGAATTTACCCGTCGTATGAAAGGCGACATGCCTTCCGACTTCGACGCGAAAGCGAACGAGTTCATCGCTAAGCTGCAGGCGAACCCGTCTAAAATCGCGAGCCGTAAAGCGTCTCAGAATGCCATTGAAGCGTTTGGTCCTCTGCTGCCGGAATTCCTCGGCGGCTCCGCTGACCTGGCGCCATCTAACCTGACCCTGTGGTCCGGTTCTAAGCCAATCAACGAAGATACTGCCGGTAACTACATCCATTACGGTGTACGTGAATTCGGTATGACTGCGATTGCCAACGGTATCTCCCTGCACGGTGGTTTCCTGCCGTACACCTCTACCTTCCTGATGTTCGTTGAATATGCACGTAACGCCGTGCGTATGGCCGCGCTGATGAAGCAGCGTCAGGTGATGGTCTACACCCACGACTCCATCGGTCTGGGCGAAGATGGCCCGACTCACCAGCCGGTAGAGCAGGTGGCTTCCCTGCGCGTGACCCCGAACATGAGCACTTGGCGTCCGTGTGACCAGGTTGAATCCGCGGTAGCGTGGAAATACGGCGTTGAGCGTCAGGACGGTCCTACCGCGCTGATCCTCTCCCGTCAGAACCTGGCACAGCAGGAGCGTACCCCTGAGCAACTGGCGAACATCGCTCGCGGTGGTTATGTGCTGAAAGATTGCGCGGGCCAGCCTGAGCTGATCTTCATCGCTACCGGTTCTGAAGTTGAGCTGGCTGTTGCTGCATGGGAAAAACTGACTGCCGAAGGCGTGAAGGCGCGCGTGGTCTCCATGCCGTCTACCGATGCGTTCGATAAGCAGGATGCCGCTTACCGTGAATCCGTTCTGCCTAAAGCGGTTTCCGCTCGCGTGGCAGTGGAAGCGGGTATCGCAGACTACTGGTTCAAATACGTGGGCCTGAACGGCGCTATCGTCGGTATGACCACCTTCGGTGAGTCTGCTCCGGCAGAGCTGCTGTTCGAAGAGTTCGGCTTCACCGTTGAGAACGTTGTCGCGAAAGCGAAAGAACTGCTGTAATCGCCATTTTGCCCGGTGGCGCTACGCTTACCGGGCCTACAAATGGCTCGAAAGTAGGCCGGGTAAGCGCTAGCGCGCCACCCGGCTTTTTTTGCGTCATTATTCCACCTAAAATGTGACGCAAGTCATATAGCTCGCTTATTCATCTGGACAGACATTCCTTTTATTCCCCGATTCGCTTATTCTTGCTGAAGCGTTTCAGTCGATTAAATGTTCGACAATTGACCAATCAATCGCAGTTTGTGATAGCAAAGATTCCCCTTCGGGCGTAGCTGGATTACTCTTTCAGCCACCTCAAACTCAGGGATTGCTTTGCAGGAGATCTATGACCGTACGCGTAGCGATTAATGGCTTCGGTCGCATAGGACGTAACGTGGTTCGTGCTTTGTATGAATCCGGACGTCGGGCGGAAATAACCGTGGTGGCAATCAATGAACTGGCGGATGCTACGGGCATGGCGCATTTATTGAAATATGACACCAGCCACGGACGCTTTGCCTGGGATGTGCGCCAGGAAAGAGATCTGCTTTTTGTGGGTGACGACGCTATTCGTGTGCTGCATGAGAACAGCATCTCCGGGCTACCCTGGCGTGAACTGGGTGTGGATGTGGTGCTTGACTGTACCGGTGTGTATGGCAACCGCGAACACGGCGAAGCGCATCTGACTGCAGGCGCGAAAAAAGTCCTGTTTTCTCATCCAGGCAGTAACGATCTCGACGCGACAGTCGTGTTTGGCGTCAACCAGCATGAGCTGCAGGCCGAACACCGCATTGTTTCCAACGCCTCCTGTACCACCAACTGCATTATTCCGGTCATCAAACTGTTAGACGATGCGTATGGCATTGAATCCGGCACCGTGACCACGATTCATTCCGCCATGCACGATCAGCAGGTTATTGACGCATACCATCCGGATTTACGACGCACTCGCGCGGCGAGCCAGTCAATCATTCCGGTGGATACGAAACTGGCGGCAGGGATCACCCGAATTTTTCCGCAGTTCAATGACCGTTTTGAAGCGATTGCCGTGCGTGTCCCGACGATTAACGTCACCGCAATCGACCTTAGCGTGACGGTGAAAAAACCGGTAAAAGCCTGTGAAGTCAACCTGTTGCTGCAAAAAGCGGCACAGGGGGCATTTCATGGTATAGTTGACTATACGGAATTACCGTTGGTCTCAGTAGATTTTAACCACGACCCGCACAGCGCCATCGTCGATGGCACGCAAACGAGGGTCAGTGGAGCACACCTTATCAAGACGCTGGTCTGGTGTGATAACGAATGGGGCTTTGCTAACCGAATGCTCGACACTACGTTAGCAATGGCTGCTCAAGGTTTCAGGTAAGACGCATCGTGCGTCTGCAAAACTTTAAGAATCAACGAGAGGATTCACCATGTCTGTAATTAAGATGACCGATCTGGATCTGGCTGGTAAACGCGTTTTCATCCGTGCCGATCTGAACGTACCGGTTAAAGATGGCAAAGTGACCAGCGACGCGCGTATCCGTGCATCTCTGCCAACCATCGAACTGGCTCTGAAGCAGGGCGCTAAAGTAATGGTCACCTCCCACCTGGGTCGTCCAACTGAAGGCGAGTACAACGAAGAGTTCTCTCTGCTGCCAGTGGTTAATTACCTGAAAGACAAACTGTCCAACCCGGTTCGCCTGGTGAAAGATTACCTGGACGGCGTTGAAGTTGCGGCCGGCGAGCTGGTTGTTCTGGAAAACGTTCGCTTCAACAAAGGCGAGAAGAAAGACGACGAAACCCTGTCCAAAAAATACGCTGCACTGTGCGACGTATTCGTGATGGATGCATTCGGTACGGCTCACCGTGCACAGGCGTCAACCCACGGTATCGGTAAATTCGCAGACGTAGCGTGTGCCGGTCCTCTGCTGGCTGACGAACTGGAAGCGCTGGGTAAAGCACTGAAAGAACCTGCTCGTCCAATGGTGGCTATCGTTGGTGGTTCTAAAGTTTCTACCAAACTGACCGTTCTGGATTCTCTGTCTAAAATCGCTGACCAGCTGATCGTTGGCGGTGGTATCGCGAACACCTTCGTTGCCGCTCAGGGCCACAACGTGGGCAAATCCCTGTACGAAGCAGACCTGGTTGACGAAGCCAAACGCCTGCTGAGCACCTGCGATATCCCTGTTCCAACTGACGTTCGCGTCGCGACCGAGTTCTCCGAAACCGCAACCGCGACTCTGAAGTCTGTAAACGACATCAAAGACGAAGAGCAAATTCTGGATCTGGGTGACGTTTCTGCACAGAAACTGGCTGAAATCCTCAAAAACGCAAAAACTATCCTGTGGAACGGTCCTGTTGGCGTGTTCGAATTCCCGAACTTCCGCAAAGGGACTGAAATCGTGGCTAACGCTATCGCAGACAGCGAAGCGTTCTCTATCGCAGGCGGTGGTGACACCCTGGCAGCAATCGACCTGTTTGGTATCGCTGACAAGATCTCCTACATCTCCACTGGTGGCGGCGCATTCCTCGAATTCGTGGAAGGCAAAGTACTGCCAGCAGTAGCAATGCTCGAAGAGCGCGCTAAGAAGTAAGCCATTCAAGGGCAGGGAAACCTGCCCAATTTTCAGCGCGCTTTTAAGAGCTCGCACCTTTTCTAACGGCCGAAGATACAGGACTAAGCAACATGTCTAAAATTTTTGATTTCGTAAAACCTGGCGTTATCACTGGTGATGACGTACAGAAAGTGTTCCAGGTAGCTAAAGAAAACAACTTCGCTCTGCCAGCAGTTAACTGCGTGGGTACCGACTCCATCAACGCCGTACTGGAAACTGCTGCTAAAGTTAAAGCTCCAGTTATCGTTCAGTTCTCTAACGGCGGCGCTGCGTTCATCGCAGGTAAAGGCGTGAAAACTGACATTCCTCAGGGTGCTGCAATCCTGGGTGCTATCTCTGGTGCGCACCACGTACACCAGATGGCTGAACACTACGGTGTTCCTGTTATCCTGCACACTGACCACTGCGCGAAAAAACTGCTGCCGTGGATCGACGGTCTGCTGGACGCAGGTGAAAAACACTTTGCGGCAACCGGTAAGCCACTGTTCTCTTCTCACATGATCGACCTGTCTGAAGAGTCACTGCACGAAAACATCGAAATCTGCTCCAAATACCTGGCGCGCATGGCCAAAATGGGCATGACCCTGGAAATCGAACTGGGTTGCACCGGCGGTGAAGAAGACGGCGTGGACAACAGCCACATGGACGCTTCTGCACTGTACACCCAGCCAGAAGACGTTGATTACGCTTACACCGAGCTGAGCAAAATCAGCCCACGCTTCACCATCGCAGCGTCCTTCGGTAACGTACACGGCGTTTACAAACCAGGTAACGTGGTTCTGACCCCGACCATCCTGCGTGATTCTCAGGAATACGTTTCCAAGAAACACAACCTGCCGCACAACAGCCTGAACTTCGTCTTCCACGGCGGCTCCGGTTCTTCTGCTCAGGAAATCAAAGACTCCGTAAGCTACGGCGTAGTGAAAATGAACATCGATACCGACACCCAGTGGGCAACCTGGGACGGTATCCTGCAGTACTACAAAGCGAACGAAGCTTACCTGCAGGGCCAGCTGGGCAACCCGAAAGGCGAAGACCAGCCGAACAAGAAATACTACGATCCACGCGTATGGCTGCGCGCTGCCCAGACATCTATGATTACTCGTCTGGAGCAGGCATTCAAAGAGCTGAATGCGGTAGACGTTCTGTAATTTGAGCTGCTAACAGCATCAGAAGGCCCGCAAATGCGGGCCTTTTTTTATGCTTTTTCAATACCCTGCCGGGCCGGTTTTTGTGATCTGTTTGGCAAACCCGGCGCTTTTTGTTTACCCTTTACGGACCTGCCTGTCTCCATGGGGGATGGATTTTGTGTTTTGGTTTAACAAAAGGAAGAATAAATGGAACAACTCGATGTTGTAGACAGCATCAATAACGCCGGTAACTGGCTGGTGCGCAACCAGGCTCTGCTGCTGAGCTATGCCGTGAACATCGTCGCGGCGATTGCCATCATCATCGTCGGGATGATCGTGGCGCGTATCGTATCGAACGCGGTTAATCGCGTAATGCTGGCCCGTCACATTGACGCCACGGTGGCTGACTTCCTCTCCGCGCTGGTGCGTTACGGCATTATCGCCTTTACGCTGATTGCGGCGCTGGGCCGTGTTGGGGTGCAAACCGCTTCCGTCATTGCCGTTCTCGGTGCCGCCGGTCTGGCTATTGGTCTGGCGCTGCAGGGCTCGCTTTCAAACCTGGCGGCAGGCGTTCTGCTGGTCACCTTCCGTCCGTTCCGTTCCGGCGAATACGTTGACCTTGGCGGCATTGCCGGGACCGTGCTGCAGGTGCAGATTTTCTCAACGACCATGCGTACCGTCGATGGCCGCATCGTGGTTGTGCCGAACGGGAAAATCATCGCGGGCAACATCATTAACTTCTCCCGTGAACCGGTGCGTCGTAACGAACTGATTATCAGCGTGGCGTACGACTCCGACATCGATCAGGTGAAATCGCTGATTAGCAACATCATTGCTTCAGACGATCGTATTCTGAAAGACAAAGAGCAGACCGTTCGCCTGAACGAACTGGGCGCGTCCTCGATTAACTTCGTGGTGCGTATCTGGAGCAAGAGCAGCGATCTGCAAAACGTGTACTGGGACGTGCTGGAACGCATTAAGCGCGACTTCGATGCCAACGGCATCAGCTTCCCGTACCCGCAGATGGACGTGAACGTCAAAAAAGTCAAAGAAGCAGAATAACTTCACCCGTAGGCCCGGTAAGCGCTAGCGCCACCGGGCTTTACTTTCATA
The DNA here is from genome assembly GCF_043965265.1 of Enterobacter sp. ECC-249. Lineage (NCBI taxonomy): Bacteria > Pseudomonadati > Pseudomonadota > Gammaproteobacteria > Enterobacterales > Enterobacteriaceae > Enterobacter > Enterobacter sp. ECC-249. The sequence continues at coordinate 4,350,574 of NZ_CP143660.1, read as the reverse complement.
AGCTCCGCTAATACCCAATTAATATTATCCATTTCCTCTAATGTGATTCGCGCAGTATAGTCTGCTTCCAGAACAACACTGCGAGAAAATCGTCATGCTATCTTATTATTTTCAAGGGCTTGCATTAGGTGCGGCCATGATCCTTCCGCTCGGCCCGCAAAATGCGTTCGTGATGAACCAGGGCATCCGCCGCCAGTATCATCTGATGATTGCGCTGCTGTGCGCGGTAAGCGATTTACTGCTGATCTGTGCCGGGATTTTTGGCGGCAGTGCATTGCTGATGCAGTCTCCGTGGCTGCTGGCGCTGGTCACCTGGGGCGGCGTGGCGTTTCTGCTCTGGTACGGTTTTGGTGCCCTGAAAACGGCGATGAGCAGCAACCTCGAGCTGGCGAGCGCGGAGGTCATGAAGCAGGGCCGCTGGAAGATTATCGTCACCATGCTGGCGGTCACCTGGCTTAATCCGCATGTTTATCTCGACACCTTTGTGGTGCTGGGCAGCCTGGGCGGACAGCTGGACGTTGAGCCGAAACGCTGGTTTGCGCTCGGTACGGTCAGCGCCTCATTCCTCTGGTTCTTCGGTCTCGCCATTCTGGCGGCATGGCTGGCTCCTCGTCTGCGTACGGCCAAAGCCCAGCGCATCATTAATACCCTGGTCGGCCTGGTGATGTGGTTTATCGCTTTCCAGCTGGCGAAAGAGGGGATTCATCACGTTCAGGAATTGTTCAACTAATCCTTGTCTTATGGACAACTGAACAAGACCCGCTAAGCTTGCTGGCATGCGCCCTGTTATTGGGCACTCTTCGCAACATGGAGGAATAACAGTGAAGTTTAAGGTGATGGCCCTGGCGGCATTAGTAAGTTTTGGTGCGGTGTCGGCGCAGGCAAGTGAACTGCCGGATGGCCCGCACATCGTCACTTCAGGCACCGCAAGCGTGGATGCGGTACCCGATGTTGCAACCCTGGCAATTGAGGTGAATGTGGCTGCGAAGGATGCGGCAACTGCCAAGAAGCAGGCTGACGACCGCGTTGCGCAATACCTCTCTTTCCTCGAGCAGAACGGTGTCGGTAAAAAAGATATCAACTCTGCGAACCTGCGTACTCAACCCGATTACGACTACCAGAATGGCAAAAGCATCCTGAAGGGCTACCGTGCAGTGCGTACCGTCGAAGTGACCGTGCGTCAGCTGGATAAGCTCAATGCGCTGCTGGATGGCGCGCTGAAGGCGGGTCTGAACGAAATTCGTTCCGTGTCGCTGGGCGTTGCGCAACCGGAGAAGTACAAAGACGAAGCGCGTAAAGCGGCGATTGATGATGCCATTCACCAGGCGGAACAGCTGGCTTCTGGCTTTAAGAGCAAGCTTGGACCGGTTTACAGCGTGCGTTATCACGTCTCTAACTACCAGCCAAGCCCGATGGTTCGTATGATGAAGGCTGATGCCGCCCCGGTGTCCGCTCAGGAAACTTACGAGCAGCCAACCATTCAGTTCGACGATCAGGTGGATGTGGTCTTCCAGCTGGAGCCAGTTGCAGCACAGCCGAAACCGGCTCAGTAATCTTCAGGCCGGGTAAGGCGAAGCCGCCACCCGGCTTATTTTTTAATCCTGTCTCAACACCTTGTGCCCGTATGCCAGCAGCGCGTCGGTAACGTTGCGCATCATCCGGCTTTCCGGCGCAAAACGGTGCCAGTAGAGCATCCGGCGCTGATACAGCCCCGGCGTCAGGTCAATCAGCTCACCGCTTTTCAACTCTTTCTCAATCTGCAGATGCGGGATCATGCAGCAGGTGGTGCCCTGACGCGCAAGCTGCACGAAGGCTTCAGACGAGTTAACGATATGGCACGGCACGCTGCCAGGCGGCAGATCGAAGTTTTGCTGCAGGAACGCCTGATGCATATCGTCCAGATGGTCGAACGCGACGGCGGGGGCTTTCAGCAGCGCCGCGCGGGTCACCCCGTTCGGGAAGTAGCGCTCGGCAAAGGCTTTTGAACCCACAAACAGGTAATCCAGGGCACCTAGCTGATCGACCAGACAGCTTGGCAGTGCCTGAGGCTGAATACTGACCGCCCCAACTACCTCACCGCGACGCAGGCGCTCCTGGGTACGGGTTTCATCTTCAACCTGTAAATTCAGGCGGATAGGGGAGTCCGCTAATACCGGCGCCAGGGCCGGCAGCAGCCAGGTTGCCAGACTGTCGGCGTTGACCGCCAGAGAGAGCAGCAGCGGCGTAGAGCCCGTTTGTTCGTCACCCAGCCACTCGTCTTCCAGCAATTCAACCTGGCGCAGCAGGGCGAGGAGCTTTTGCCCTTGCTCGGTTGGACGTGGCGGCACGGTACGCACCAGCAGCGGCTGGCCGAACATATTTTCAAGCTGTTTAATACGCTGTGATACGGCGGACTGGGTGATGCAAAGCTTTTGCGCCGCGCGCTCAAAACCTCGTTCACGAATAACTGCATCAAGTGCCTGTAGTGTTCTGTAGTCCGGACGTTTCATTGCTCTGGCTGGCTCCTTAATTTTGCTTATTCTGCACTATGACACAATTTTCCCTTTGTGGCAGACGAATTCCATTCGACGTGTTCTATAATGCGCCCTGAGTTTTCACACGACAGGCAAAACGATCATGACGCAGGATGAACTGAAAAAAGCAGTAGGATGGGCCGCTCTCCAGTACGTACAGCCGGGTACCATTGTCGGTGTCGGTACGGGATCAACCGCGGCACACTTTATCGATGCGCTGGGCACGATGAAAGGGCAAATCGAGGGCGCGGTGTCCAGCTCTGATGCTTCCACGGAAAAGCTGAAAAGCCTCGGCATTACCGTTTTCGATCTCAACGAAGTGGACCGTCTGGGGATTTACGTTGATGGCGCGGATGAAATCAACGGCCACATGCAGATGATCAAAGGCGGCGGCGCGGCGCTGACGCGTGAAAAGATCATTGCCTCCGTTGCGGACAAGTTCATCTGCATCGCCGACGCCTCCAAGCAGGTCGACATTCTGGGTAATTTCCCGCTGCCGGTTGAGGTGATCCCGATGGCCCGCAGCGCGGTTGCCCGTCAGCTGGTGAAGCTGGGCGGTCGTCCGGAATATCGTCAGGGCGTAGTGACCGACAACGGTAACGTGATCCTCGACGTTCACGGTCTGGAAATTCTCGACGCGATTGCGCTGGAAAATGCCATCAACGGCATTCCCGGCGTCGTGACCGTAGGGCTATTCGCCAACCGTGGCGCGGATGTGGCGCTGATCGGCACCGCTGACGGCGTGAAAACCATCGTAAAATGATCTGACGGGGGGAGTCCTCCCCCCGCTAAAAAATTTTTGAAACGCTAAATTCGGTGACTTGTGTCACGTTTTTATGCCTCTTTTGCCGATCCTTCCGCGTTTGTAAATTTCCATAGCATTTTCATCTGCCATTTTGCGCTGTATGACTTTCCTTCAGCGTGCCGACGCAAACGTTCATATTGCTGCAATAGTTTTTTTTGATATGTTGGCTACAGCGGATTTATATCCAGCACAACATCAGTTCAGACAAAAACAGGGTCGGGTAAATGGCAAAGGTATCACTGGAGAAAGACAAGATTAAATTCCTGCTGGTCGAGGGCGTGCACCAAAAAGCAATCGATAGCCTTCGTGCGGCAGGTTACACCAACATCGAATTTCACAAAGGCGCGCTCGATACCGAAGAGCTGAAAGCGTCCATCCGTGATGCCCACTTCATTGGCCTGCGATCCCGTACTCACCTGACTGAAGACGTTATTGCCGCGGCGGAAAAGCTGGTGGCTATCGGCTGCTTCTGCATCGGTACCAACCAGGTTGACCTGAACGCTGCCGCGAAACGCGGTATTCCCGTCTTCAACGCCCCGTTCTCCAACACCCGTTCCGTGGCGGAGCTGGTGATTGGGGAACTGCTGCTGCTCCTGCGCGGCATTCCAGAGGCGAACGCCAAGGCTCACCGCGGCGTGTGGAACAAGCTGGCGGCGGGCTCCTACGAAGCCCGTGGAAAAAAACTGGGTATCATCGGCTATGGCCACATCGGTACCCAGCTGGGGATTCTGGCGGAATCTCTCGGTATGCATGTCTATTTTTACGATATCGAAAGCAAGCTGCCGCTGGGCAATGCGACCCAGGTTCAACACCTGTCTGACCTGCTGAACATGAGTGACGTAGTGAGCCTCCACGTTCCGGAAAATGCGTCCACCAAAAATATGATGGGCGCGGAAGAGCTGGCTCTAATGAAGCCGGGCTCACTGCTGATTAACGCCGCGCGCGGTACGGTTGTCGATATCCCGGCACTGGCGGATGCGCTGAAGCGCAAGCACCTGGCGGGCGCGGCCATCGACGTCTTCCCGACGGAGCCAGCCACCAACAGCGATCCGTTTACGTCTCCGCTGTGCGAGTTCGACAACGTGATCCTGACGCCGCATATCGGCGGTTCTACCCAGGAAGCGCAGGAGAATATCGGTCTGGAAGTAGCGGGTAAGCTGAGCAAATACTCCGACAACGGTTCTACGCTTTCTGCGGTGAACTTCCCGGAAGTGTCTCTGCCGCTGCACGGTGGCCGTCGTCTGCTGCACATCCACGAAAACCGTCCAGGCGTCCTGACCGCGATTAACCAGATCTTTGCCGAGCAGGGCGTCAACATTGCCGCGCAGTATCTGCAGACCAACTCGCAGATGGGCTATGTAGTTATTGATATCGAAGCGGATGACGATGTGGCCGAGAAAGCACTGCTGAGCATGAAGGCCATTCCGGGGACGATTCGCGCGCGTCTGCTGTACTGATCGTGCGAAGGAAATGAAAAACGGTAACGATAGTTACCGTTTTTTATGTTTTCACCCTCTCCCTGTGGGAGAGGGCTGGGGTGAGGGCATCAGGCTGCACGCCTGTTTCACCACTCCCATAACTTCGATGGCGTCACCACCGCCGGCAACGGCACATCCCATTTTTCTACCGGCAACGCCTCCACGCCCTGGCAATCATGCGCATAGCCCACCGGCTGTAACCCATACTGCTGCCAGTTTTGCAGCGTTCGGTCGTAAAAACCACCGCCCATTCCCAGGCGCTGTCCCTGTTCATCAAACGCGACCAGCGGCGTAATCAGCACATCCAGCTGTGACAGCGGGAGCACATCGCGCACGTCGAGTTTCGGTTCAGTGATTTTCAGACGATTCACCACCAGCTCGCTGTGCGGGTGATAGTGCAAAAACAGCAGATTGCCTTCGCTGAACGGGTGAAGCACCGGCAGGTATACCTTCTTCCCGGCGCGCCAGAGTTGTTCTATCAGCGGCTGGGTGTCCAGTTCGCCGTCAAACGATAGAAACAGCGCAACGGTATGCGCCATCACGACAGGGGGATACGCCATCATACGGGCGGCGGCCTGCTGGGCAAAATGCGCTTGCTGAACGGAGGTTAACGCACGGCGGCGTTGACGAATTAACTGACGGATATCCTGGCGTGAAGCGGAAACTTCAGGGAATTGAGTCATGGTAGTCGGTAGAAGAAAAGAGTGGGAATCTCCGAGATGCCGCCGCAGGCTGTAACCCTTGAACCCTTGGTTCAAGGTGAATGTGTCGTCATAGTTTTAAGGCTTCTCGGACGGACCGAGCATGCTCACCAACCATGGAGCGCCACATTCTTGTGGTATGAAATATCGGCTCAGGGGACTGGCCCGCTTGCGAACATCTCAGAGAAATTTTGTCTTCACAGTTACTCTACCATAGTCAACTGAGAAGTGTTATTCAAACTTAGGTCCCGGTCTTTCGGGATTGCGACCTTGATCAAGCAATGCCTGTTCTATAGTCTGCTGGAGCATTTTAATGCGCTGCTCCATGCTTGCCGCGTAGTCGCGGGTCTTCGCTTTTTCCTGAGTCAGTTCATAGCTGATGTTCAACGCGGCGATGAAAACCAGCTGCTCAGTATTTGTGACTCTAGTGCGTTCTTTTAGATCTTGCAACCGCTGATTCAAATCGTCCGCAGCCTGATTCAAAGCATCCCTTTGTTCAGGCGGACAATTCACTCGCAGTGAACGGCCAAAAATCTGGAGATCGACGGGTTGTGCAGACATGCCACCTTCCTGCTGATTGACTGCGCTGCCTTCGCCTGATGCCCCGGGGGCTGCGAAGGGGCGACACTATAGCTACCCTGATGTGAAGATACAAGCCCTTTTCTGGTATCACCAGGGTCCAAAGTGGTAGCATATCATGAAACTTCCCCCCAATGATGACGAATGCGCATGTCTATACAGAACGAAATGCCTGGTTACAAGGATTTAAACCAGTTACTGAACCAGCAGGGAGTCGGTTTAACCCCTGCCGAAATGCACGGTCTGATCAGTGGCATGCTGTGCGGCGGAAACAGCGACAGCTCATGGCAGCCGCTGATCCACGACCTCACGAATGAAGGGCTGGCGTTTGGTCACGAGCTGGCGGAAGCGCTGCGTAAAATGCACGCCGCCATCAGTGATTCGCTGGAAGACGATGGCTTCCTTTTTCAGCTTTATCTGCCTGAAGGCGACGACATCAGCGTGTTCGATCGCGCCGATGCGCTGGCGGGGTGGGTAAACCACTATCTGCTGGGTCTGGGCGTCACGCAGCCTAAACTGGATAAAGTGACCGGCGAAGCGGGTGAAGCGATCGACGACCTGCGCAACATTGCCCAGCTTGGCTACGATGAAGACGAAGACCAGGAAGAGCTGGAAATGTCTCTCGAAGAGATCATCGAGTACGTGCGCGTGGCGGCACTGCTGTGCCACGACAACTTTACGCGCTCACAGCCGACCGCACCGGAAGTTCGTAAGCCAACCTTACATTAAAAAAATAACGCACAGGAGGGTGTCATGGTTATCTCGAGTCAAGAGTATTCGCGCCGCCGTCAGGCGCTGCTGGCAAAAATGCAGCCGGGCAGCGCCGCGCTGATTTTTGCCGCGCCCGAAGTGACGCGCAGCGCCGACAGCGAATATCCCTATCGCCAGAGCAGCGACTTCTGGTACTTCACTGGCTTTAACGAGCCGGAAGCGGTGCTGGTGTTGATTAAGAGCGATGACACCCACAACCACAGCGTGATTTTCAACCGCGTACGAGACTTAACCGCTGAAATCTGGTTTGGCCGCCGCTTAGGGCAGGAGGCCGCACCGGAAAAGCTGGGCGTTGACCGTGCGCTGGCGTTTAGCGAAATCAACCAGCAGCTCTATCAGCTGCTTAACGGCCTTGACGTGCTCTATCACGCGCAGGGCGAATATGCTTACGCCGATGAGATTGTCTTCACCGCGCTGGATAAGCTGCGCAAAGGCTCGCGGCAGAACCTGTCCGCACCGGCCACGCTGACGGACTGGCGTCCAGTGGTGCATGAGATGCGCCTGTTCAAGTCTGAAGAAGAGCTGAACGTGATGCGCCGCGCGGGCGAAATCAGCGCGCTGGCGCACACTCGCGCGATGGAGAAATGCCGTCCCGGGATGTTCGAATACCAGCTGGAAGGCGAAATTCACCACGAATTTAACCGCCACGGCGCGCGTTATCCCTCTTACAACACCATCGTTGGCGGCGGGGAAAACGGCTGCATTCTGCACTACACCGAAAACGAAAGCGCGCTGCGCGACGGCGATCTGGTGCTGATTGACGCCGGTTGCGAATATCAGGGCTACGCGGGGGACATCACCCGTACCTTCCCGGTGAACGGTAAATTCTCGCCAGCACAGCGCGCGATTTATGACATTGTTCTCGAATCCCTTGAGACGGCGCTCAGGCTGTATCGTCCGGGTACCTCCATCCAGGAAGTGACCGGCGAAGTGGTGCGTATCATGATTACCGGTCTGGTCAGGCTTGGTATCCTGAAAGGGGACGTAGATACCCTGATTGCTGAAAATGCGCATCGACCTTATTTTATGCACGGCCTGAGCCACTGGCTGGGGCTGGACGTGCATGACGTTGGCGCATACGGCACCGACCGTTCGCGCGTGCTGGAGCCGGGCATGGTGTTAACCGTGGAGCCAGGTTTGTATATCGCTCCGGATGCAGACGTGCCTGAAGAGTACCGCGGGATTGGCATTCGTATTGAAGACGACATCGTGATTACCGAGACCGGTAACGAAAACCTGACCGCCAGCGTTGTGAAAAACGCTGACGATATCGAGGCGCTGATGGCAGCGGCGCGCGCATGAGCGTGATTATCGTTGGCGGCGGCATGACCGGGGCCACGCTGGCGCTGGCCATTTCGCATTTGACGCAGGGGCAGCTTCCGGTGCACCTGGTGGAAGCCGTTGCGCCAGAGGCGTCCAACCACCCCGGTTTTGATGCCCGCGCCATTGCGCTGGCGCAGGGCACCTGCCAGCAGCTTTCCCGCATTGGCATCTGGCAGGCCATTGCTGACCGCGCCACGGCAATTAAAACCGTTCACGTCAGCGATCGCGGCCATGCGGGGTTTGTCACCCTGGACGCGCAGGATTACCGAATTGATGCCCTGGGTCAGGTCGTTGAGCTGCACGACGTCGGATTACGTCTGTTCCGCCTGCTCCAGGACGCGCCGGGCGTCACGCTGCATTGCCCCGCGCGCGTGGCCAGCGTGAGCCGAAGTGAAGCGTCGGTCAGCGTGACGCTGGAAAACGGCACCGTCCTTGAAGGCCAGCTTCTGGTCGCCGCGGACGGTTCGCGCTCGTCGCTCGGCGCCCAGTGCGGCGTGGAGTGGCGCCAGCAGCCTTACGGCCAGGTGGCGGTCATTGCGAACGTCGCTACCGCAGCTGACCACAGCGGCAGGGCGTTTGAGCGCTTTACGCAGCATGGCCCGCTGGCGATGTTGCCGATGTCGGACGGGCGCTGTTCCCTGGTGTGGTGTCATCCGCAGGATAAGGCTGAAGAGGTGAAGGCCTGGTCCGACGAACGTTTTTGTACCGAGCTGCAAAAAGCCTTTGGCTGGCGGCTGGGGCGTATTACCCATGCCGGCAAGCGGACGGTCTATCCGCTTTCGCTCACCACGGCATCTCAGTCCATCTCCCATCGTCTGGCGCTTGTCGGTAATGCCGCGCAGACGCTGCATCCCATCGCGGGGCAAGGCTTTAACCTTGGCTTACGCGACGTCATGAGCCTGGCCGAATCACTGGCGCAGGCGTGGAGCGAGCAAAAAGACTGCGGGGCGTATTCGGTGCTGAGTCATTACCAGAAGCGCCGTCAGGCGGATAAAGAGGCCACCATCGGTGTGACCGATGGCCTGGTCCATCTCTTTGCCAATCGCTGGGCACCGCTGGTTGCGGGCCGCAACCTCGGGCTGATGGCGATGGAACTATTCATTCCGGCACGTGACGTGCTGGCGCAGCGGACCCTGGGTTGGGTCGCGCGTTAAGGAGTTATCACCGTGCAAAATGTTGATGTCGCCATCGTTGGCGGCGGAATGGTCGGACTGGCATTGGCCTGTGGTTTACAGGGCAGCGGCCTGCGCGTGGCGGTGCTGGAGCAAAAACAGCCCCAGCCCGTTGCCCCGGATGCGCCGCCGGAACTCCGCGTATCGGCCATTAATGCGGCCAGCGAAAAGCTGCTGACGCACCTTGGCGTCTGGTCAGATATTGTGGCGAACCGCGCCAGCTGCTATCACGGCATGGAAGTGTGGGATAAAGACAGCTTTGGTCATATTGCTTTTGATGATGAAAGCATGGGCTACAGCCATCTGGGTCACATCGTTGAAAACGCGGTGATCCACCACGCTCTGTGGCAGAAAGCACTGCAGTGCAGCGACGTGACCCTGATTGCGCCTGCGCAGATCCAGCAGGTGGCATGGGGCGAAAACGAGGCGTTTATCACCCTGCAGAGCGGCGATATGCTGACCGCGCGTCTGGTTGTCGGTGCTGACGGTGCCAACTCCTGGCTGCGTAATAAAGCCGATATCCCGCTGACCTTCTGGGACTATCGCCATCACGCTCTGGTCGCGACGATCCGCACCGAAGAGCCACACGGCGGCGTGGCGCGCCAGATTTTCCACAACGACGGCATACTGGCGTTCCTGCCGCTTGCCGATCCGCACCTGTGCTCGATTGTCTGGTCCCTGGTGCCGGAGAAAGCCCGGCAGATGCATGAGGCAACGCCAGACGCCTTTAACCAGGCGCTGTGCGTGGCGTTTGATAACCGCCTTGGCCTGTGCACGCTTGAAAGCGAGCGTCAGGTATTCCCGTTAACCGGCCGCTACGCGCGTCAGTTTGCGGCGCACCGTCTGGCGCTGGTGGGGGATGCGGCGCATACCATTCATCCGCTGGCCGGGCAGGGCGTTAACCTTGGCTTTATGGACGCGGCGGAGCTGGTTGAGGAGCTGCGTCGCCTGCATCGCGAAGGGAAAGACATCGGTCAGCATCTCTATCTGCGTCGCTACGAGCGCAGCCGCAAGCACAGCGCGGCGATGATGCTGGCTGGCATGCAGGGCTTCCGCGAGCTGTTTGCCGGGGCGAACCCGGCGAAAAAACTGCTGCGCGATATCGGCCTCAAGCTTGCTGACACCCTTCCGGGCGTTAAGCCCCAGCTCCTCCGTCAGGCGATGGGTCTTAACGACCTGCCGGACTGGCTACGTTAAAATACACGTCATCCTTCAAGCTGCCTCTGCGTTGGCCGCGTCTGCTTACCCCAGTCACTTACTTATGTAAGCTCCTGGGGACTCTCAGACTTGCCGCCTTGATGCAACTTGAATGATTTTGTGTATTGACCCCTGTCACACTTTCTTTTCCCGGCCTCTGCGCCGGGGAAATTCCCTCGTTTGAAATATTCTAATTTCACGTCATTTTTCGCATTAGATAATCTAATGTCGCGTTTTTCTCGTTACGGAAATTCGGCCCGATTTTCCGCACGAAATATCACCATGTGCTAAATCCTGTTAGATCATTGTTAATTTTGTGCGGGGTTAATCGCATTTTTCCAGTGAATAACTCTGTAGGCTTTTTAGCGTTTTTTGGTCATAAGCTAATGTGATGACCCATTTTGCCTTATGGTTAACCGCCGGTTTCGGTGGTAAGTTCAGGTAAAAGAGAACGTTTGCGTCGGTGCCCGAACGCGGGGCCGATACCGGGTTTCACGGTGAATTTTTCAACGAGGACAAGATGGCTCAACAGACTCCTTTGTACGAACAACACGTGTTATGCGGCGCCCGCATGGTGGACTTCCACGGCTGGATGATGCCGCTGCACTACGGCTCGCAGATTGATGAGCACCACGCGGTGCGCACCGATGCCGGTATGTTCGACGTGTCCCACATGACGATTGTCGATCTGCGCGGTAGCCGCACCCGGGAGTTTTTGCGTTATCTGCTGGCAAACGACGTCGCCAAACTGAAGACGCCGGGTAAAGCGCTCTATACCGGCATGCTGAATGCCTCGGGCGGCGTGATTGATGACCTTATCGTCTATTACTTCACTGAAGATTTCTTCCGCCTCGTTGTAAACTCCGCCACCCGCGAAAAAGACCTCTCCTGGATCACCCAACACGCCGAACCTTATGCCATCGACATCACCGTCCGTGACGATCTGTCGCTGATCGCCGTGCAGGGGCCGAACGCGCAGGCGAAAGCCGCCTCTCTGTTTAACGACGAGCAGCGCAACGCCACCGCTGGCATGAAGCCGTTCTTCGGCGTGCAGGCGGGCGATCTGTTTATCGCCACCACCGGCTACACCGGTGAAGCGGGCTACGAAATTGCGATGCCGAACGAGAAGGCCGCTGATTTCTGGCGTGCGCTGGTGGAAGCGGGCGTGAAGCCTGCGGGTCTGGGCGCGCGCGATACGCTGCGTCTGGAAGCGGGGATGAACCTTTACGGTCAGGAGATGGATGAAGGCGTCTCTCCGCTGGCCGCCAACATGGGCTGGACCATCGCGTGGGAACCGGCTGACCGTGACTTTATTGGCCGTGAAGCGCTGGAGATGCAGCGCGAGAAGGGCACTGAACAGCTGGTGGGCCTGGTGATGACCGAGAAGGGCGTACTGCGCGGCGAACTGCCGGTGCGCTTTACCGATGCTGACGGCAATCCTCGCGAAGGCGTGATCACCAGCGGTACCTTCTCCCCGACGCTGGGCTACAGTATTGCACTGGCACGCGTGCCGGCGGGGATTGGCGAAACGGCGGTGGTGCAAATCCGCAACCGCGAAATGCCGGTCAACGTAACCAAACCGATTTTTGTTCGCGCCGGTAAGCCGGTCGCCTAATCATTTTTATCAGGAGAACTTCAATGAGCAATGTGCCAGCAGAACTGAAATACAGCAAAGAACACGAGTGGCTGCGCAAAGAGGCGGACGGCACTTACACCGTAGGGATCACCGAGCACGCGCAAGAGCTGCTGGGCGACATGGTGTTTGTTGACCTGCCTGACGTGGGTACGACCGTTAGCGCGGGCGACGACTGCGCCGTGGCGGAGTCCGTAAAAGCGGCATCCGATATCTACGCGCCGGTAAGCGGTGAGATTGTGGCCGTTAACGACGCGCTGAGCGATTCGCCAGAGCTGGTTAACAGCGAGCCTTATGAAGGCGGCTGGATCTTCAAGATCAAAGCCAGCGACGAATCCCAGGTTGCCGCGCTGCTGGATGCGACCGCGTACGAAGCACTGTTAGAAGACGAGTAAGCCATTACCCTCTCCCCTTTGGGGAGAGGGTAGGGTGAGGGGAACAGACGACACCTTCACCCCAGCCCTCTCCCTAAATGAGAGGGAGAAAACACATTCACTGCACGTTTCAGGAACCATCGCTCATGACACAGACTTTAAGCCAGCTTGAAAACCGTGGCGCCTTCATTGAACGTCACATTGGGCCGGATGCTCAGCAACAGCAGGAGATGCTGAAGACGGTTGGCGCGGATTCATTAAACGCACTGATCGGCCAGATTGTGCCAAAAGACATCCAGCTTGCCACGCCGCCTCAGGTGGGGGAAGCCACTACGGAATTCGCCGCGCTGGCGGAGCTGAAGGCTATTGCCGGCCTCAACAAGCGCTATAAGTCTTACATTGGCATGGGCTACACCAACGTGCAGCTGCCGCCGGTTATCCTGCGCAACATGCTGGAAAACCCGGGCTGGTACACCGCTTACACCCCATATCAGCCAGAAGTTTCCCAGGGCCGTCTGGAAGCGCTGCTGAACTTCCAGCAGGTGACGCTGGATCTGACCGGCATGGATATCGCCTCTGCTTCTCTGCTGGATGAAGCGACCGCCGCCGCTGAAGCGATGGCGATGGCAAAACGCGTGAGCAAGCTGAAAAATGCCAACCGCTTCTTCGTCGCGGCGGACGTGCATCCTCAGACGCTGGACGTGGTGCGCACCCGTGCGGAAACCTTCGGCTTTGACGTGATCGTCGACGACGCTGACAAAGTGCTGGATCATCAGGACGTCTTCGGCGTGCTGCTGCAGCAGGTGGGCACCACCGGTGAAGTTCACGACTACGGCGCGCTGATTGCCGAGCTGAAATCCCGCAAAGTGGTTGTCAGCGTTGCCGCCGATTTTATGGCGCTGGTGCTGCTGACGGCGCCGGGTAAACAGGGCGCAGATATCGTATTCGGCTCCGCACAACGCTTCGGCGTACCGATGGGCTACGGCGGCCCGCACGCGGCGTTCTTCGGCGCGAAAGATGAATTCAAACGCTCCATGCCTGGCCGTATTATCGGCGTCTCCAAAGATGCTGCCGGTAACACTGCGCTGCGCATGGCGATGCAAACTCGCGAGCAGCATATCCGCCGCGAGAAAGCGAACTCCAACATCTGTACCTCACAGGTGCTGCTGGCTAACATCGCCAGCCTGTACGCCGTGTTCCACGGTCCGGCTGGCCTGAAACGCATTGCCAGCCGCATTCACCGCCTGGCCGATATCCTGGCCTGCGGCCTGCAGCAGAAAGGTCTTAAGCTGCGCCACGCTCACTACTTCGACACCCTGTGCGTGGACGTGGCGGACAAAGCCGCCGTGCTGGCCCGCGCGGACGCGGCAAAGATCAACCTGCGCAGCGACATCCACAACGCCGTCGGCATTACGCTGGATGAAAGCACCACCCGTGACGATATCCTGAACCTGTTCAGCGTGCTGCTGGGTGACGCGCACGGTCTGGACATTGATGCGCTCGACAAAGAAGTTGCGCTCGACAGCCGCTCCATTCAGGACAGCATGCTGCGTAACGACGCCATCCTGACGCACCCGGTCTTTAATCGCTACCACAGCGAGACCGAGATGATGCGTTATATGCACTCTCTGGAGCGCAAGGATCTGGCGCTGAACCAGGCGATGATCCCGCTGGGCTCCTGCACCATGAAGCTGAACGCCGCGGCAGAGATGATCCCGATCACCTGGCCTGAATTCTCCGAGCTGCACCCGTTCTGCCCGCCGGAGCAGGCGGAAGGTTATCACGTGATGATTAACCAGCTTTCAGACTGGCTGGTGAAGCTGACCGGTTACGACGCGCTCTGCATGCAGCCGAACTCCGGCGCGCAGGGTGAATACGCGGGCCTGCTGGCAATCCGTCACTATCACGAGAGCCGCAACGAAGGCCATCGCGATATCTGCCTGATCCCAAGCTCCGCCCACGGCACCAACCCGGCCTCTGCCCAGATGGCCGGCATGGAAGTGGTAGTGGTGGCGTGCGATAAGAACGGCAACATCGATCTGGCCGACCTGCGTGCGAAAGCCGAGCAGGCGGGCGACAAGCTATCCTGCATCATGGTGACCTATCCGTCTACCCACGGCGTGTACGAAGAAACCATCCGTGAAGTGTGTGAAGTGGTGCACCAGTTTGGCGGTCAGGTTTACCTCGACGGCGCAAACATGAACGCTCAGGTGGGCATTACCTCCCCGGGCTTTATCGGCGCGGACGTATCGCACCTCAACCTGCACAAAACCTTCTGCATTCCGCACGGCGGTGGCGGCCCGGGCATGGGGCCAATTGGCGTGAAAGCGCACCTGGCGCCGTTTGTGCCGGGCCACAGCGTGGTGCAGATTGAAGGCATGCTGACCCGTCAGGGCGCGGTCTCTGCGGCACCGTTCGGCAGCGCCTCTATCCTGCCAATCAGCTGGATGTATATCCGCATGATGGGCGCGGAAGGGCTGAAGCAGGCAAGCCAGGTGGCCATTCTGAACGCAAACTATATTGCGACGCGCCTGAAGTCTGCCTTCCCGGTGCTCTATACCGGCCGCGATGGACGCGTGGCGCACGAGTGCATTCTCGATATTCGTCCGCTGAAAGAGCAGACCGGCATTAGCGAGCTGGATATTGCCAAGCGCCTGATCGACTACGGCTTCCACGCGCCTACCATGTCGTTCCCGGTTGCGGGCACGCTGATGGTGGAGCCAACGGAGTCTGAAAGCAAAGCCGAGCTGGACCGCTTTATCGACGCGATGCTGGCCATCCGCATGGAGATCGATCGCGTGCAGGACGGCGAGTGGACGCTGGAAGATAACCCGCTGGTCAACGCCCCGCACACCCAGCACGAAATGGTAGCAGAGTGGAACCACGGTTATTCCCGCGAGCTGGCGGTCTTCCCGGCAGGCGTGGCGAACAAATACTGGCCGACCGTGAAGCGTCTCGATGACGTCTACGGCGACCGTAACCTGTTCTGCTCCTGCGTGCCGATGAGCGAATACCAGTAATATTGCTGATGTAGTAACGTAGGCCGGGTAAGGCGAAGCCGCCACCCGGCTTTTTTATTGGGAGAAACGAATGGCAATTGCACTGGTCACCGGCGCCAGCCGCGGAATCGGGAAAGCCACCGCGCTGCAGCTGGCTCGCGAAGGCTACACCGTGGCGGTGAACTATCATCACAACATTAAGGCCGCAACGGACGTGATCAATCAGATCGTTGAGGCGGGCGGGAAAGCCTTTGCCGTACGTGCAGACATCAGCGATGAAGCTCAGGTGCTGGCGATGTTTAACAGCCTCGATCGCGAAGGCGAGCCGCTGACCGCGCTGGTCAATAATGCGGGGATTCTGTTTGAGCAATCCACCATCGAGAATCTCTCCGCCGAGCGCATTAACCGCGTCCTGGCGACCAACGTTACGGGCTACTTCCTCTGCTGCCGGGAAGCGGTAAAACGCATGTCCTTCAAACATGGTGGCAAGGGTGGGGCGATAGTGAATGTCTCTTCCGCGGCGTCGCGCCTGGGCGCGCCGGGTGAATATGTGGATTATGCCGCGTCCAAGGGGGCGGTGGATTCGCTAACAACCGGGCTGTCGCTGGAGGTGGCGGCGCAGGGCATTCGCGTTAACTGTGTCCGTCCGGGTCTGATCTATACCGATATCCATGCTTCCGGCGGAGAGCCGGGGCGAGTGGATCGCGTAAAATCGTTACTGCCGATGCAGCGCGGCGGCCAGCCGGAAGAGGTCGCCCAGGCGATTGTCTGGCTGCTGAGCGAGAAAGCGTCGTACGTGACGGGCAGTTTTATAGAGCTGGCGGGCGGGAAATAAGCCGGGTGGCGGCTTCGCCTTACCCGGCCTACGATTCGTGTAGGCCCAGTAAGCGTAGCGCCACCGGGCAAAAATTACAGCACCTCGCCGTTGCTGGCAATCACGCCTTTATACCACTCGAAGCTCTTCTTACGGGAACGCGACATGTCGCCCGTGCCGTCGTCGTGCTTGTTCACGTAGATAAAGCCATAGCGCTTACTGTACTGGCCGGTGGTGAACGACACGCAGTCGATACAGCCCCATGGCGTATAGCCCATCAGATCTACGCCATCGTGGGTGACGGCTTTGATCATCTCTTCCACGTGGGCACGAAGGTAGTCGATACGATAGTCATCGTTGATGCTGCCGTCTTCTTCCACCTTGTCGTAGGCGCCGAAGCCGTTTTCCACGATAAACAGCGGCTTCTGGTAACGCTCGTACAGTTCGCACAGGGAATAGCGCAGGCCTACCGGGTCAATCTGCCAGCCCCAGTCGGAGGCCTTCACGTGCGGATTCGGCACGCTGCCTTCGAAACCGGAGATCGCATCGCCGGTACCGCCTTCCGCCTTCACCGCGTTGGTCATGTAGTAGCTGAAGCCCAGGTAGTCGCAGGTGCCTTCACGCAAAATCTGCTCATCGCCTGCTTCCATTTTGATGGAGAAGCCGCGGCGTTCCCACTCGTTCAGCACGTAGGACGGGTAGTAACCGCGCAGCTGGACGTCGGTAAAGACGTAGCGCTCGCGCATCGATTCCTGGGCGAACATCACGTCTTCCGGTTTACAGGAGAACGGATAGAGGGCCACCATCGCCAGCATGCAGCCGACTTTCATCTCCGGGTTGATGCGGCGCGCGGCTTTCACCGCCAGGGCGCTGGCCACAAACTGGTGGTGCAGGACCTGGTACATGGTCTCTTCCGGATTGCCATGTTCGGTATAGACCACGCCCGAGCAGCAGTAGCCGAACAGCGGCGCGCGCCAGTTGCGCTGGTTGTTGATTTCGTTGAAGGTCATCCAGTATTTGACCTTGTTTTTGTAGCGCTCAAAAACCACTTCCGCGAAGCGCACAAAGAAATCGACCACTTTACGGTTGGTCCAGCTACCGTACTCCTGCACCAGGTGCAGCGGCATTTCGAAGTGGGAGAGGGTGATCACCGGTTCGATGTTGTATTTCAGCAGCTCATCGAACATATCGTCGTAAAACTTCAGCCCTTCTTCGTTTGGCTGCGCTTCGTCACCTTTCGGGAAGATGCGCGTCCAGGCGATAGAGGTGCGGAAACACTTGAAGCCCATCTCGGCAAACAGCTTGATGTCTTCTTTATAGTGGCCGTGGAAGTCGATGGCCTCGTGGTTTGGGTAGTATTTACCCGGCACTACTTCCTGGGTGATTTCGCGCGGCACGCCGTGCGCGCCGCCGGTCAATACGTCACAAATGCTTGGCCCTTTGCCGCCTTTGTTCCAGCCGCCTTCAACCTGGTGAGCGGCAACCGCGCCGCCCCATAAAAAATCTTTTGGTAAGGTCAGTTTTTTCATCGCTGCTATTCTCAATAAATGGCTTATTGGCATCGAGTCTAGCAAAGCGAAATTAAATGTCACGATATAACAATTCACAGTAAATGTGATTTGTTACATCAAAAAAACAGGATGTTTTATTCTGTGAGTTTCTTCGCCAGTTTACGCCCGAGAGATTCCAGAATATAAATGACGGGAATTTGCGTGGTGATGTCGTAGACGCCTGCAATACGCGTCTGAGGAACGTGCCAGGAGAGATTAAAGTCCGCTAATTTTGCGAGTCGCGAGTGCTCGTGGCTGGTAATGGAGAGCACCTTGCAGTGATGCAGGCTGAACTGGCTGGCGAAGCGCAGGATCTCCTCTGTCTCTCCCGAGACGGAGAGCACGATCGCCAGCGCATTTTTCGCCATATCATTGGTGACCGGAAAATAAGGGTCGTCAATATGGTTACTAAATTTCCCGATATTAGAAAAGAAACGTGCGCCATATTTTGCCAGCGAACCTGATGTCCCGGCACCGACAAATATAATGCGTTCCGACGATAAAATAATATCGACCGCATTATCTAATAACGCGTCGAACTCTTCATTGTTCACGCTTTTAAAAAAGCTGATAATTTCGCTGGCGCCGAAGTTCGCCTGCTGGGGCTCGTTCTGTTCAAGATAAAGCTTAAATCGCACGCGGAATTCTGAATACCCTTCGCAGTTAAGCTTGCGGCAAAAGCGCAGGATAGTGGTGGTTGAGACGTCTGCCGCATCCGCCAACTCGCGGATGGTCATGTACATGACTTTGTCACGATTTTTTATGACATAGTTGTAGACCATCATCTCCAGGTTGTTGAGACTGGCAATGGCGGAGTGGGTGAACATACTCACAATGGCATAACTCTCATTCTGACCTCATCGTCATATCATAACATGCACCCAGAGGGCAGGATCCATTTTTATGCTCTTGATTCATAATGATTAAATTTTTATGTGAACAATTGTTAGGTGAAAGATTTCTTTATATCTATGATTTTTAGGTATTAATTTTGAAATGAAATTATTTTAGCTAACAGGTGTTCACTGGAATCATTCTCAGTTAGCATAGTTATGCGATGAATAATCATCTTTTGTTTTCCCGGAGTTTTGTATGGTGAGCAGACCATTAATCGCACAGGGATATTCGCTGGCTGAGGAAGTGGCCAACAGCATCAGCCACGGCATTGGCCTGGTGTTTGGGATTGTCGGTTTAGTGTTATTGCTGGTGCAGGCGGTGGACGCCAATGCCAGCGCGATGGCTATTACCAGCTACAGCCTGTATGGCGGGAGTATGATCCTGCTGTTCCTGGCATCGACGCTGTATCACGCGATCCCGCATCAGCGGGCCAAGACGTGGCTCAAGAAATTTGACCACTGCGCTATCTATCTTCTTATTGCAGGCACCTACACGCCGTTTCTGCTGGTGGGGCTCAACTCACCGCTGTCTCGTGGCCTGATGATTGTTATCTGGAGCCTGGCCCTGCTGGGGATCCTGTTTAAGCTGACCATTGCGCACCGGTTTAAGGTTCTGTCACTGGTCACCTATCTGACTATGGGCTGGCTGTCGCTGATTGTGGTGTATCAACTGGCGGTCAAACTGTCGGTAGGGGGCGTGACGCTTTTGGCCCTGGGCGGCGTGGTGTACTCGCTCGGCGTGATTTTCTACGTCTGCAAGCGCATCCCTTACAACCATGCCATCTGGCATGGCTTTGTGCTGGGCGGCAGCGTGTGCCACTTTTTGGCGATTTATTTGTACGTGGGGCAGGCGTAGTTTTTCCACCGCGCGGGCGGTTGCCTTCACCCCGGCCCTCTCCCACAGGGAGAGGGAAGACACCAAAACAGTAGGCCCGGTAAGCGCAGCGCCACCGGGCGATACAGCATTACTCTTCCAGTGAATACGGCAGCGGCTCGATGCTCAACGTATTCGCATCGTCACGCACGCGGAACACGCTGTCGGCTTCCATGTCGTTGTTCATGACGGCCTGTACCAAAAGGCGTCCATCATCCAGCTGTACGGCAGCTAACACGGTGCCGGTGCGGCGCCAGTTATCACCCATCTTCAGCTCTAAATCTTCACCCGCCTCAGGTACGCGGCTGGCATGGCCCGCCAGCGTCCACAGCGCTCGTTTGTTTGCCCCGCGGAATTTCGCTCGTGCGACCATCTCCTGACCGGTGTAGCAGCCTTTTTTAAAGCTGATGCCGCCCAGCGCCTGCAGGTTCGTTGCCTGAGGAATAAACTGCGCGCTGTTAGCGGCGTCAATCACCGGCAGACCCGCTTCGATGTTCAGCGCCAGCCACTGCTGACTGTTGTTGAGCTGCGCTTCGCCGCGCAGCGCTTCGGTCACGCGTTCGGCCGTTGCCGCATCCGTGACTAACAGGAAACGCTCCGCCGGGTGTTCAAACCACAGGATGGAGGTTGCTCCTTCGCTGACCACCTGCTTTTCTGCATCCGGCAGTTCGCTGAAGAGATTTTTCAGCGCCGCACGCGCCTGGAACCCGGCTACCCCCAGCAGGACATGTTCGTCGTCCGGGGCGATAGTGACTTTGGAAAAGACCGCGTACTTTTTCAGCTCCTTGAGCTGGGCCTCTTGCAGGCTGCGGCGCTCAATAAAGGCGAAGCCGTCCTGACGGCGGAAGAGGCGCAGGTTGCTCCACATTTTGCCTTTTGGGTCGCAATGCGCGGCCAGCAGGTGCTGGTGTTCGGTCATCTGGCTGACGTCGGCGGTCACCTGGCCCTGCAGATATTTTTCGGCGTCGGCACCGGTGAGCGTTGCCAGCGCCCAGTCATCAAGAGAAATAAGCGTCAGCGGCAGACGCGCAGAGGCGGCGGGCTGGCGAGGAGAAAATGGTGTAAATGCCATAACGATATCCTGAATTGCTTAACGCTTTGATAATGCCTAATGGTAAAAGAGCCTGCAGGCAATGCAAGCGCTTTCAACAGACCATTTGTGCCCTAAACCGGTTATGCGTAGCGCTACGCAAAATAATGTAATCCTCTGTCTTTGTAGGGATTATTCTGGAAGCCTGCTCGGCGATCGCAATATTCCAGTAATGAAACGGTCAAAAACACGTTACACTAGCTGGTGTCCCCGTAGAGAAATAAAGAACACTGAACGGGGTACCGACTGTGCCAAACGTAATGCAGGAAACTGAACATGGATATTAAAAACAAGGCCCGTATTCACTGGGCGTGCCGTCGCGGCATGCGTGAACTTGATATTTCCATCATGCCTTTCTTCGAATATGAGTATGACAGCTTAAGCGATGATGATAAGCGTCTGTTTGTTCGCCTGCTTGAGTCTGACGATCCGGATTTATTCAACTGGCTGATGAACCACGGCAAACCCGCCGACACCGAGTTGCAACGGATGGTGCAATTAATTCAAACACGGAATCGGGAACGTGGTCCTGTGGCAATCTGATCTTCGCGTCTCGTGGCGCTCGCAGTGGATGTCTTTGTTGCTCCACGGCCTGGTTGCGGCCTTTGTGTTACTGATGCCGTGGCCGCTGAGCTATACGCCGCTGTGGCTGCTGTTACTCTCGTTTGTCGTGTTTGACAGCGTACGCAGCCAGCGTCGCATTAATGCCCGCCAGGGAGAGATTAAATTACTGATGGATTCCCGCCTGCGCTGGCAGGGTAAAGAGTGGGATATTCTCGGTATGCCCTGGATGCTCAACTGCGGCATGATGTTACGGTTACGCAAGGTGGACGGCGGGCGTTGCCAGCATCTGTGGCTGGCGGCTGACAGTATGGATGCTGCCGAGTGGCGAGACCTGCGCCGGATGCTGTTGCAACAGACGACGCAGGGGTAGCGCGCGTTAGCTAAATTTTTCAGCCATTTCGCCCAGAATCTGCTCGCACCAGCTTTGCAGGCGTTCATCGCTGAGATCGTACTGGTTGGTTTCATCCAGCGCGAGCCCAACAAACAGCTCGCCGTCGGCAATAATCGGCTTTTTACTGGTGAACTCGTAACCTTCGGTTGGCCAGTAGCCGATGAACGACACCCCTTTCGGCGCCAGCTTGTCATGCAGCATGCCGAGCGCGTCCAGGAACCACTCCCCGTAACCCAGCTGATCCCCCATGCCGTACATGGCGATGATTTTGCCGTCGAGGTTGACTGAATCGAGTTGATCCCAGATGGCTTCCCAGTCTTCCTGTATCTCACCAAAATCCCAGGTCGGGATGCCGAGGATCAGTACATCGTACTGTTCCATCAGCGCGACCGGGTCATCTTTCAGGTTATGCAACGTCACCAGTTCCGGGCCAATGATGTCGCGAATTTTCTCTGCCGCCATTTCGGTGTAGCAGGTGCTGGAACCGTAGAACAGACCAATATTCATCGCGTAACTATCTCAATTCTTGCTTTCACTATGCGCGTAGTGTACCAGAAACCGGTCGCAATCAGGCATAATGGCCTGACTGCAGAATCAAAGGGGCTGATGTGGAAAAGGATCTCGCACTGATCGAACAGTTTCTCGACGCGCTGTGGCTGGAGAAAAATCTGGCCGAGAATACCCTCAGCGCCTACCGTCGCGATCTCACCATGCTGGTGGAATGGCTTGCGCACCGGGGGTTATCCCTTGCGAGCGCGCAACGTGACGATCTGCAGGCGCTGCTTGGGGAACGTATCGCGGGGGGCTACAAAGCCACCAGTTCCGCTCGTTTGCTCAGCGCCATGCGTCGGCTGTTCCAGCACCTCTACCGTGAGAAGATTCGCGAAGACGATCCCAGCGCGCTGCTGGCATCTCCTAAGCTTCCGCAGCGGCTGCCGAAAGATCTCAGCGAAGCACAAGTTGAGAGATTATTACAGTCACCGGCTGTTGACCTGCCGCTGGAGTTACGCGATAAAGCCATGCTTGAGCTATTGTATGCTACCGGCCTGCGCGTTTCGGAACTGGTTGGCCTGACGATGAGCGACATCAGCCTGCGTCAGGGTGTGGTGCGCGTCATCGGTAAAGGAAACAAGGAAAGGCTGGTTCCGCTGGGTGAAGAGGCGGTTTACTGGCTGGAAACGTATCTGGAGCATGGTCGCCCGTGGCTGCTCAATGGTACGTCTATCGACGTCCTGTTTCCTAGCCAGCGCGCCCAGCAGATGACGCGGCAAACGTTCTGGCATCGCATCAAGCATTACGCCACACTGGCCGGTATCGACAGTGAAAAGCTTTCGCCGCACGTATTGCGTCACGCCTTCGCGACGCATCTGTTAAACCACGGCGCAGATTTACGCGTGGTGCAGATGCTGCTGGGCCACAGCGATCTTTCCACGACGCAAATTTACACCCATGTCGCGACGGAACGCCTGCGGCAGCTACACCAACAGCACCACCCTCGTGCGTGAGTGCCGACGAATTGTAATAGGATCACATATGAAAAAGACTTTCGCGCTGTTCACCCTGCTGGCAGCCTCCTTTGCCGGTTTCGCCCATGCGGACGATGCCGCTATCAAACAGTCGCTGGCTAAGCTTGGCGTCACCGGCAGCGATATTCAGCCTGCACCGGTTGCCGGCATGAAAACGGTGCTGACCAACAGCGGCGTGCTGTACGTCACCGAAGACGGCAAACACATTATTCAGGGACCAATGTACGACGTGAGCGGCGCGCAGCCGGTTAACGTGACCAATCAGCTGCTGATGAAAAACCTGAACGCGCTCGAAAAAGAGATGATCGTCTATAAGGCGGCGCAGGAAAAACACGTCATTACCGTCTTCACCGACATCACCTGCGGCTACTGCCACAAGCTGCATGAAGAGATGAAAGACTACAACGCGCTGGGCATTACCGTGCGCTACCTGGCCTTCCCGCGCGCGGGCGTGCAGAGCCAGCCGGAGCAGGACATGAAGGCTATCTGGTGTGCGAATGACCGCAACAAAGCGTTTGACGACGCGATGAACGGCAAAGGCGTTAAGCCAGCCTCCTGCGACATTGATATTGCTAACCACTACGCGCTGGGCGTGCAGTTTGGCGTGAGCGGTACGCCAGCGATTGTTCTGAGCAACGGGTATGTTGTTCCGGGCTATCAGGGTCCAAAAGAGATGAAAGAGTTTCTCGACGCGCACCAGAAACAGTTTGGTGGTAAATAATCCGCGTGAAAGCCCCGATAAAATTGCGCCGCCGCGAGGCGGTTGAACACGTTGATTTGCCGGACGATCTCCCGGCGCTGCTTAAGCGTCTCTACGCCAGCCGAGGCGTGCGTAGCGCTGAGGATCTTGAACGCAGCGTGAAAGGGATGCTGCCCTGGCAGCGGTTGAGCGGTATCGAAAAAGCCGCTGAGATGCTCTACCACGCCCTGCGTGAAGGCACGCGCATAGTGGTGGTAGGTGATTTCGACGCCGACGGCGCAACCAGCACCGCGCTGAGCGTGCTCAGCCTGCGCGCGCTGGGCTGCGATAACGTCACGTATCTGGTGCCGAACCGTTTTGAAGACGGCTACGGACTCAGCCCGGAAGTGGTCGATCAGGCCCACGCCCGCGGTGCGCAGATGATCATGACCGTCGATAACGGGATCTCTTCCCATGCGGGGGTCGATCATGCCCATGCGTTGGGGATCCCTGTGCTGGTTACCGATCACCACCTGCCGGGCGAAACGCTGCCGGATGCGGAAGCGATTATTAACCCTAACCTGCGCGACTGCGATTTCCCATCGAAATCCCTCGCAGGCGTGGGCGTGGCGTTTTATCTGATGCTGGCGTTGCGTACCCTGCTGCGCGACAAGGGCTGGTTCGAATCCCGCGGCATTGCCGTACCGAACCTTGCCGAATATCTCGATCTGGTGGCGCTGGGCACCGTCGCGGACGTGGTGCCGCTCGATACCAACAACCGTATTTTGACCTGGCAGGGCTTAAGCCGCATTCGGGCAGGCAAGTGCCGTCCGGGGATCAAGGCGCTGCTGGAAATCGCCAACCGCGACCCGCTCAAGCTGGCGGCAAGCGATTTGGGCTTCGCCCTTGGGCCGCGCCTGAACGCGGCCGGAAGGCTGGACGATATGTCCGTTGGCGTGGCGCTGCTGCTGTGCGACAACATCGGTGAAGCGCGCGTGCTGGCCAACGAGCTGGACGCCCTGAACCAGACTCGTAAAGAGATTGAGCAGGGGATGCAGGCCGAAGCGCTGACCCTGTGCGAAAAGCTTGAACGCAGCGGCGATACGCTGCCGGGCGGCCTGGCGATGTACCATCCCGAGTGGCATCAGGGCGTGGTCGGCATTCTGGCGTCGCGCATTAAAGAGCGCTTCCACCGCCCGGTGATCGCGTTCGCACCCGCGGGCGACGGCACGCTGAAAGGATCTGGCCGCTCGATTCAGGGTCTGCACATGCGCGACGCGCTGGAGCGTCTCGATACGCTGTATCCGGGCCTGATGATCAAGTTCGGCGGCCATGCGATGGCGGCTGGCCTGTCGCTGGAAGAGGCGAAGTTCGACGAGTTTCAGCGCCTGTTTGGCGAGCTTGTCACCGACTGGATTGACCCGGCCCTGCTGCAGGGAGAAGTGGTGTCCGATGGCGAACTCTCACCGCTTGAAATGACGATGGACGTGGCGCAAATGCTCCGTGATGCCGGCCCGTGGGGACAGATGTTCCCGGAACCGCTGTTCGACGGTCGTTTCCGTCTGCTTCAGCAACGCATCGTCGGCGAACGTCATCTGAAGGTGATGGTTGAACCGGTCGGCGGCGGCCCGCTGCTGGACGGCATTGCCTTTAACGTTGACACGGCGGTATGGCCGGACAACGGCGTGCGCGAGGTCGAGCTGGCTTACAAACTGGACATCAACGAGTTTCGCGGTAACCGCACCCTTCAGATCATCATCGACAATATCTGGACAATTTAGCGGCAGTAATCTCTATAAAAAAGGGCGTGGATTCGGTACAATCCCGCTCTTATCACCGCATTTTGACAAGTCCATAAAAGAAAACAGACCATGTTTGAAATTAATCCGGTAAAAAACCGTATTCAGGACCTCACGGAGCGCTCTGACGTTCTTAGGGGGTATCTTTGACTACGATGCCAAGAAAGAGCGTCTTGAAGAAGTAAACGCCGAGCTGGAACAGCCGGACGTCTGGAACGAACCTGAACGCGCACAGGCGCTGGGTAAAGAGCGTTCCTCTCTCGAAGCTATCGTAGATACGCTGGATCAAATGGCCCAGGGGCTGGAAGATGTTTCCGGTTTGCTGGAGCTGGCCGTCGAAGCCGACGACGAAGAAACCTTTAACGAAGCCGTGGCAGAACTCGACGTGCTGGAAGAGAAGCTGGCGCAGCTGGAATTCCGTCGCATGTTCTCCGGCGAATACGACAGCGCTGACTGCTATCTCGATATTCAGGCTGGTTCTGGCGGCACCGAAGCGCAGGACTGGGCCAGCATGCTGACGCGTATGTACCTGCGTTGGGCAGAAGCGCGCGGTTTCAAAACCGAAATTATCGAAGAGTCTGAAGGTGAAGTCGCGGGTCTGAAATCCGTCACCATTAAGATCATCGGTGATTACGCCTACGGCTGGCTGCGTACCGAAACCGGCGTTCACCGCCTGGTGCGTAAGAGTCCGTTTGACTCCGGCGGTCGTCGTCATACCTCCTTCAGCTCCGCGTTCGTTTACCCGGAAGTTGACGAAGATATCGATATCGAAATTAACCCGGCGGACCTGCGTATCGACGTTTATCGCGCATCCGGCGCGGGCGGTCAGCACGTTAACCGTACGGAATCGGCGGTGCGTATTACCCACATTCCAACCGGGCTGGTAACACAGTGCCAGAACGACCGTTCCCAGCATAAGAACAAAGACCAGGCCATGAAGCAGATGAAAGCGAAGCTTTATGAGCTGGAGATGCAGAAGAAAAATGCTGAGAAACAGGCGATGGAAGACAACAAGTCCGACATCGGTTGGGGCAGCCAGATCCGTTCTTACGTCCTTGATGACTCCCGCATCAAAGACCTGCGTACCGGGGTTGAAACCCGCAACACGCAGGCGGTGCTGGACGGCAGCCTGGACCAATTTATCGAAGCAAGTTTGAAAGCAGGGTTATGAGGAACCAACATGTCTGAACAACAAGCACAGGGCGCTGACGCGGTAGTCGATCTTAACAACGAACTGAAAACCCGCCGCGAGAAGCTGGCAGCGCTGCGCGAGCAGGGCGTGCCGTTCCCGAACGATTTTCGTCGTGACCACACCTCAGACCAACTGCACGCTGACTTCGACGCGAAAGAGAACGAAGAGCTGGAAGCGCTGAACGTTGAAGTGGCCGTTGCAGGCCGCATGATGACCCGTCGTATCATGGGTAAAGCTTCCTTCGTGACCCTGCAGGACGTTGGCGGTCGTATTCAGCTGTACGTTTCCCGTGACGATCTGCCGGAAGGCATCTACAACGAGCAGTTCAAGAAGTGGGACCTGGGCGATATCCTGGGCGCGAAAGGTAAACTGTTCAAAACCAAAACCGGTGAACTGTCTATCCACTGCACCGAGCTGCGTTTGCTGACCAAAGCCCTGCGCCCGCTGCCGGACAAATTCCACGGCCTGCAGGATCAGGAAGCGCGCTATCGTCAGCGCTACCTGGATCTCATCTCTAACGATGAATCCCGCAAGACCTTCAAAATTCGCTCCCAGATCATGGCCGGTATCCGCCAGTTCATGGTTAACCGCGACTTTATGGAAGTGGAAACCCCAATGATGCAGGTGATCCCAGGCGGCGCGTCTGCGCGTCCGTTCATCACCCATCACAACGCCCTGGACCTGGACATGTACCTGCGTATCGCGCCGGAACTGTACCTGAAGCGTCTGGTGGTTGGTGGTTTTGACCGCGTGTTCGAGATCAACCGTAACTTCCGTAACGAAGGTATCTCCGTTCGTCATAACCCAGAGTTCACCATGATGGAACTCTATATGGCGTATGCGGATTACAAAGATCTGATCGAGCTGACCGAATCCCTGTTCCGTACGCTGGCGCAGGATATTCTGGGCACCACGCAGGTTCCTTACGGTGAAGAAGTCTTCGACTTCGGCAAGCCGTTCGAAAAACTGACCATGCGCGAAGCGATCAAGAAGTACCGTCCGGAAACCAACATGGCGGATCTGGATAACTTCGATTCTGCGAAAGCGATCGCCGAAAGCATCGGTATCAAGGTTGAGAAGAGCTGGGGTCTGGGCCGTATCGTGACCGAGATCTTCGAAGAAGTGGCCGAAGCGCACCTGATTCAGCCGACCTTCATCACCGAGTACCCGGCTGAGGTCTCTCCGCTGGCGCGTCGTAATGACGAGAACCCGGAGATCACCGATCGCTTCGAATTCTTCATCGGCGGCCGTGAAATCGGCAACGGCTTTAGCGAGCTGAACGATGCGGAAGACCAGGCTCAGCGCTTCCAGGATCAGGTTGACGCGAAAGCAGCAGGCGACGACGAAGCGATGTTCTTCGACGAAGACTACGTGACCGCGCTGGAGCACGGCCTGCCACCAACGGCGGGTCTGGGGATTGGTATCGATCGTATGGTGATGCTGTTCACCAACAGCCACACCATCCGCGACGTGATCCTGTTCCCGGCGATGCGCCCGGTGAAGTAAGACGTTAAGATGTAAAAAAAGCCCCAAAAGGGGCTTTTTTTATTGCGCCGCGAAGGTTTTGAGTTTTTCGCGGGCGGTTGTCGCTTCCATGACCATCCACGGGCTAAAGGCCCAGGGCGTCGCGTCCAGCGCGCGGAATAGCGCGTCCAGCTCAACCCACTGATAGTCCATTACTTCATCTTCGTTTATCGTCACGTCATTGGTGATGCGGGCGGCGAACACCGGGCAAATTTCGTTTTCCACGATCCCGGATGGGTCGGTTTCCCGATAGCGAAATTCAGGGGCGACGGCGGTGATATCGGTCAGTTCCGCGCCCACTTCAAAGCGGCAGCGGCGGATTATTGCCTGTATCGTCTCTTCGCCCGACTGCGGGTGGCCGCAGACGGAGTTGGTCCAGACGCCGGGCCATGCTTTTTTAGTTAAGGCGCGTCGGGTGATCAGACATTCGCCTTTTGCATTAAAAAGCCAGGAGGAGAAAGCCAGATGCAGCGGGGTATGCAACGTGTGCGCGGCATATTTTTCCTGAGTGCCAATCACCATTCCCTGGTCGTTTACCAAAATAACGTGTTCTTGAATACTCATTGATGCTCCAGTGCCAAAATGCCGAGTGGTTCAGCACCATCAGCCGGATCATTATACTGCATTCTTATACGAACGGTTTGGCGCGTAGAGCGGAAAAGGGCATGACCCATATTCGTTTTGGCTGTTATCATAGTGCGCCATTCACGCTGACCGAGGATCTGTTTTGTTTGCAGGAAGCCTGACGAGAAACCCCATCACCGCCATTTTTTGCCTGACGCTGACGCTATTACTGGCGGGCTGTTCAGGGAGCAAATCTTCGGATATGGGTAGCTATTCCGGTTCGGTCTACACCGTTAAGCGCGGGGACACCCTGTACCGGATTTCGCGCGCAACGGGGACCAGCGTGAAGGATCTGGCGCGGCTGAATAACCTTTCTCCGCCCTACACCATCGAGGTGGGGCAGCAGCTGAAGGTCAGCGGCGGATCGTCCTCGGGCAAAAAATCCTCTTCGAAAGGCAAAACCGCTAAAGTAACGCCGTCCTATCAGGTGCCGCAATCGTCATGGCCGCCGGTTGGACAGCGCTGCTGGATTTGGCCTGCCAGCGGTAAAGTGGTCGCCCCTTACTCACTCTCTGAAGGTGGCAACAAGGGTATTGATATCGCCGCTGCGCGCGGGACGCCGGTTTATGCCTCCGGGGCAGGGAAGGTGGTTTACGTCGGTAACCAGCTGCGCGGCTACGGTAACCTGATCATGATTAAGCATGGCGAAGACTACATCACGGCCTATGCGCACAACGACACGATGCTGGTCAACAACGGGCAAAACGTCAAAGCCGGGCAGAAGATTGCAACCATGGGCAGCACCGGTACGGACGCGGTGAAGCTGCATTTCCAGATTCGCTATAAGGCGACGGCCATCGATCCGCAGCGTTATCTTCCTGCGCCCGGCAGCAAACCGAAGTGCTAAGTGATTATTTTATCGCCTGTTAGTTGTGAAGAGGCTTGTATGAAGGTGCGTAAGGTCTATAATGCTTTACGCACCTCAAAGCGGGCGTAGTTCAATGGTAGAACGAGAGCTTCCCAAGCTCTATACGAGGGTTCGATTCCCTTCGCCCGCTCCAGTTTCAACTCTTCTGAAGTCTTCCAAAAGCAACTTTCGTTTGATAACTCAGCGTCTCTTGCGTATGAAATATTTCCGCTCTGAAATATGTCGATTAAAAATCCAGACTGTCACCCGATTCAAAAAGAGTAGGGTGGATATTAAATGTGCGGAACTTCCTTTTTTCGGACCCTGGCAAACCTGGGGAATAGAGTTGTGAATGACGCCTGTCGGAATTTTACGATCGCAGGTCGCTGCTGTCGGGCTGGTCATTTTCGCAGGGGAATGGGCCGTGTTTAGTGGTACGGCCCTGGCAAAAATCAGTATCGACGAGGTATTTTTCGTATTTCTTTCAGATACCCTCTTTCCATAACAATATACCCTCCAGTTTTCAGATCCGCGAGAACCCGCAAAACGGCCGAGCGGGAAAAACGTAATTTACCGCGAATATAAGTCTCTGCCGAAATAGAATTACGCACCTGTTCCGGCTTTCCCATTAGCTCATAAAGCTGAAACCTGACGCCATCATACACTGACGGGGAGGTCAGCTTCAGGATCACTTCCACCGCAGCACTGCAGGAAAGTTGAAGATGGCGGGAGAAGTTTTCCCATAGATTGAATTCTGTCAGTTTCTTATAGAACTCCTCACGATCCATAACGGCTATTTCGGCAGATAACATGACCTTGAGCGTATAGACTGAGCGGGATTCCGGATGCAAAGGTATTAATCCTCTCAATGTGGGCGCAGTTATAATATCAATAAGTATGTCATCGGGCTGACGGGAAACTGAAATCACCCCCGTTCTTATAAAATAAAGACGCGGTGCCGTGTCTCGGGAAAAAGAAATACGGTATCCCGGGGGGAATGACTGGTAATTAAGCCAGGGATCCAGCTTCTCAAATATGAGATCCAGATACTGTGAATCCACTTTAACTGTTCTGGGGCCGGTGAGTTTATCGTCAGGCATGGGTGTTAATCCGCAGATCATGATGTAGAAGCATAGCAGGAAAAAATTTCAGCGTTCAGACAGGGGCGTAAAACACTGTGTCTCAGGGACTGGGGTATAGATATCGCCGGGGCGTTTCGGTGTGCGAACTGCACCCCGGCGATGTATCAGTCAGGGGTAATTGATGGAAAACTGAGCTGTCGCATTTGCCGTTCCCGGCCTGACATCGCTTTTGCCGACCAGGGTCTGATACTGGGCCGTGAAATTTAACTTATTCTGACCTGAAATCAGATTCCGCTCTGCAGAGGGCTTGTTCAGGGGGACCTGTGTTTGCCCGTCTACTTCGTTTATTCTTACCGCCACTCCCGAGGCTGCACCGGCAACGTCATCAAGTGCCAGCAGCGTATTATCGGAAGCGGGAGTGCCGCTGAACGTTATGGTGGCACCCTCCGGGCCGTTTTCGGGACAGCTCAGCTGGATTGAAAAGGTTCTGCCTGTTGAGAGCGAACCGATTGAACCAAAAGAGGTAATAGCAACCTGCCCCAGATCGACGTCCTGGTCTTTCAGGGAAACCTCACAGGCACTGGCGATGATCTCGCCCTTAAAGTTTATCGGCAAAGGTTCGTCCGCATACGCATGAGGGACAGCCGATATTACCTGAATAGCAGTAGCGAATAGCCACTGGTAGAATGTTTGTTTACGGATGAAAGGCTTCATGGCTGAATTCTATTCAATAGCAGTGGTTATCGTTGCCGAGGCATTGAAAACGCCTGGCGCTGGAGTATTACCCGTGACATTCACCGGGTAACTTTTAAAACTGGCGGATCCTTTCTGCGTAGCATAGTCAAACTGCGTGGCCAGCTTGCCCGTGTTCGGCGAGATCACCTGACTGTTCATATCTTCAATACGAATGCCCGTATCCTCATTACTGGTTTTCAGAGACTGCGGATCGGTGGCAGACGATTCACCATTAAAGGTAAAGGCTATTTTCACACCGGAATTAATATTCGTGCAGACATAGGCGACCTGGGTGGTCACGGCCGTAAATCCTTTCGGGGCTGCACCTTTTGTTTTCATGGCAGAAGCCATGATTTTGCCATAATCAATGTTAATAATCTGGCCGTCGTTTATTTTGCACGTCTGAGGAACTGTAATTGACCCGCTAATTATAACTCGCGCTATCGGCTGTGACGGATAAGAACTTTTTGTCCGAGACGCATATAAATTTGCCACTATAGTGGATGGGATAGTAATCTTGCCAATAAAAGCTTTGGGAAAGTAGAGACTTAACATACCGCTACTCCCCGTCGAATACATACTGGACGTGCATGGCACTGCTGTGTTGGTGTTGATATCTTCAAATGGTACAGGTTTATACTGCTGCAGCGCTCCTCCAAGAAATATAGATGTAGCAACCCCGAGATATTCGTTAAACTTATAAAAGGTATTCTGTGCGTCGGTATACAGGACTTCTGTAAGGCTGCCCGGTGTTGCCTTGAAAAACGAGGTGCTGCCACCAGTACAATCGCAGGTTACTGGATAAGTGGCGCCAATATTCCAGGAGTATGCATTTGGAATAATATTTGCCTGACCATTGCCATTTTTAGTGTAGTTATACGTAAAGTTCGCATTGAAGTTATTAGTGCCTCCATTTGTTGAGCACCAGCCTGTTTCGGCATGTACACTGATCGTGTACCCGAAAAATATAATAATTATGGCGATTAGCTTTCTGAAATATATAGAGCGTATCATAATATCCACTTCGAATAGATTAGTTGCAGTTCACGTTAATAAACTGAATGTTAGTTGCAGGGGAGTCATTGCTTTTCCGTGATGTGCTCATATCAAACGGCGCATGACATTGCTGTGTTTTTCCCTCACCCCACGTGGCGAGCAGTTCACCTTTATCAGGCATACCACTCATATAAACCTGACCATCGTCACCCATAATCCCCGTGATGTTGTCCGAATCGCTTTTGAGGGTTACAAGAGCGCCAAACGGCACCTTCTCTCCGTTTTTTAAGACGGTAATAAGCGCGCGAGTCCCGATGCTGGTTTTGAAGACTGCCGGCACAACTGCACCTGAGGTCGGTACAACAGAAACAACGTTTTCCTTCAGTTCAACGTTGTCACCCAGCGTTGTGGGATCGAGCCCTATGCGGGAGCGTTTATAGGAACTGATGTAAGGGACGATGGTGTAACCCCGCCAGTCGGTCCGAACCCCGGAGCCATTCTGGACTTTCACACCCGCAGCACCCGGCGCTTCAACCAGCGCGACCGCACTGTTATCCCCGCCCAGTGACTGACCAAAGGTCACCCCGTGCTCATGCGCGATAAGAGAACCGCTGGCACCGTAGTTAATCTGGTTCGATCCGGCTGAGTGACTGTAGCCGCCATTTACCTCGCCATAGGCACCTTTGTAGTCGACATGCAGATTGCTGCTGGCCTCTTCGCCTTTGTTTCCGTAACCCTGTGCGAGGCTGTATGACAGGTTATTATCTTCCAGGGCGGTACCGCTCAGGCCTGCCTGATTATGTACTTTTCCGTGCATGTCAGTAACGGTACTGGAACTTACGTAGGCGCTGGAAAGCCATCTGGAAAGCGGAACGCTGATACTGAGTGCCAGCTGCTGATTCTTTGGTTCACTGGAATCTGTCAGTTCGCTGTAGGTATACATCAGCGTCCAGTTAACACCTTCCCAGACGGAATTGCTGTAACTGGCACTCAGGTTTCGTTCATTACCCTGACGATTCCAGTAATTTTGCTGATAACCTGACAAGGTCAGCGAACCCCAGTCACCGTTATTTAAACTTTGCGTCAGCTCCAGCTGCAGCCTGCTGCGTTTGTTATTCTGAAAATTCAGCTCTGAACCATCAGCATTCTGCTGATAATCCGTCGCTTCCTGGAAGGTATAGAAACCTTTCGTGGAATAGCGGTAGCCTGCCAGGGTAACTGTCGAATCTGTAGCGGCAAAATCCTTGGAATACTGAAAACGGTAAGACTGACCACTTTTGTTGACGGTGTCCGTATTAAGATCCGGCTGAATATTCGCATAAGACTGCGTCGCATCGAGCGACACTGAGCCATACTCACCCAGACCAAGTCCCATCCCTAGTGCTGCCGCTTTATAGTTATCGGATGCCTGAATGCCGCCATAGGTTGTCAGGTCATGAGGAAGACCGTACATCACCGTGCTCTGCCCGAGAACGGGTTCATCGCTATGGCTGTCCTGGGAACGATATTTACCGATTGTCATACTGTATTTCAGGTGCCCTTCACGCTGCATTACTGGCACGTTCGAGAACGGCTGCACAAAGCTTCGTTCTGTGCCATCAGCCTCAGTGATCGTAACCAGCAAATCCCCGCTTGAAGATGTGGGATATAAATCAGAAATGGTGAAGGCGCCAGGTGACACGTTGCTCTGGTAAATCAGGCTGCCATTCTGTTTGATGGAGATCCTGGCATTCGTGTTCGCGATCCCGCGGATTGTGGGAGCGAATCCCCGCAGACTGTCCGGAAGCATGTTATCGTCTGAACTGAGCTGTGCTCCTCGGAACTGTACGCTTTCAAACACCTCAGAAGGCGTGAAACTGTCACCGATAATCAGTTGTGCTTTCAGATCCTTAATGTCGCGCTGCAGGAAAGTGTTTATCGAATCCCATTTGCTGTGAGTGCTGCTACCTTCACCATTGTCGGCGTTTTTCTGATAGTTCCAGGTGCTGTAGTTACGAAGACGCCAGGCCCCAAGGTTGAGCCCGTTATGAAGGTTGAGGAAGTAACTGTCGCCTGAAGCACCCTCTCCGTTTTGGGTTGCACTGGAGCCTGAAAAATTGTAGTCCACCAGAAGCGCAGGCAGTCCCTCATCCCAGTATTTGGGATCGACGTAACCCTGCGCAGAGGCACGCATTGAAGCCTGAGGTATTGAGATGTTCAGCGCCTGATGCGAAAAATCAAAGTTGTAGGCGGCCTGAGGTATAAAATGAGCAATATCAGTGAGTACGGTATCCCTGGGGAGTGCAGCCATTTCCGGAATTGCACTGACTTTAACCCCCCAGGAATCAAGCTGGGCGATTGTCAGTTGCGGAACCAGTGAGCCTTTTTCGTTGCTGATGAAAGTTATATCCAGCGTATCCTGCTTTTCACCGTTCAGAAAAATATCAGTTCTGTAAACTCCCGGAGCCTGGGCGCCGGTTGTTGAAAATTGTGAGAGATCCACTGCAGTGCCAGAAGGATTGTCAATTTCCAGCGCGTTTGGGTTAAAGGAATACTCCTCTGCGCATCCGCGTTTGGTTATAAAAATGGAGATTATTGCCAGAGTGAGAATGGCAACTTTCTTTTTCCTGAATTGCTTAATATTTGAATGTAAAGGAAGGCTCATAGCAATAAACCATTAATTTTGGTGTTCATTATGAAATAATGCGGATCGCGGAGTTATAATTTAAAGCTAGAGCAGCGGAGAATTTATTTGTTCAGAACTTCCGCCATAATCATTTATAATCTTCCAGGATACAGTGTTACCTGATGACGACGGAGTAGTTTTGTATTCCGCACTTCCCTTTGGCGGGACCATGATATTGCTTGTGTCGATGTTTGCTCCGCTAACATTCATAGAATAAAAAGTAATATAATAAGGTGTTGGGTTATCAACATGAATATTTCCACCATTTTTACGGAACTGGAGTTTCTTATAATCATCCATAGTTGGTTCACCTACCTTTTCAGGTCGGTAAAAAAGTTTAATACGCGTTTTCACAGAAATCTGGAGAACATTTTTATCTCCTTTCACCGTGGCAGGGATAGATTTTATATCCATCCAGTACACTGATTCTCTGTCTTCCGGCAGATTTCCTCCGGTTCGAATGATGCGAAGCATGTTTTCGTTACCGGGATCAAGACGAAAAACGGGTGGGGTGACCAGAAAAGGTGATTTTGGGGCAGATTTATCATCGCCCTTAACGCCAGCAGCATCAGACCAGGCCTGAATAAGGTACGGATACTTATCCGGGTTTTTAACCGAAAGAAATGTCTCTTTGTGCCCGCCGTTATATATCACCCTGGTTGCGCCGACAATAACACCAGCATGAGCACACTGTCCGCACAGAGCGAGGATAATAAAAATGAAGGATGTTGAGATTTTTTTAATAAACATATAAATCTGTTACCGTGAATTTTAAAACTGATGTGTGACTTGCACACATCAGTTTGATTAATGGCGTAACTGATCGTCTACGTAAATGCGATATTAGTTGTAGAGAACAGTAAACTGACTGGTAGCATTCGCGGTACCGGCACCAACAGTGGCGGCGGTTGCCTGATACTGACCGACATACTTCAGGGTTGCACTACCATCTGCTGCTACGGTTACACGTTTCGCTGATGCTGTGTCGTTAATTTTTACCTGAGAAAAATCGTCAGCATTATTGATACGAACGGCTACACCCGTTGCCGTCATACCGGAATCCAGCTGAAGTAAATCATCAGTGACAGAGGAACCGCCAAACACAACTGCTACCGTACCAGTCGGACAGTCAGTCAGTTTGATGTCAAATTTTTGTGCTGAGGAGGCATCACCGGCTTTGCTAAACGAACTGGAGGCAACAGTACCCAGAACAACAGACTGATCGGCACTGCCGGAATCGACTTTACAGGCAGTATCAACAATATTTCCGATAAATTTAACAGTCCCGTCAGAGGCCTGAGCCACACCAGACATGATCATCAGAGAACCAATTACGGAAGCCAAAACGATATTTTTTTCATAACCTAATGAACCTTGGATTAATGGTATGCAATATTAAATTATTGCAAGCCCAGATCAATATTAAATAAAATTACGCTCAGTTGTTTTAAGAACCAGGTGGAGTGCGAGGTATAATAAAATGACTGAAATAACTCCTGTTCCGGAGTGGTTAAAATATAAGAATATCTAGTTTTTATTTAAATATAAAAAAAGTGTCTTTTGACACAAAATTCTTAACTTATTGATTTTAAATACTTACATTGTATTTAGTGCTTTGTTTTTTGCGCAAAACTTTATTTCTGATGTTGTTTGTTGTAAATAATTTGTTGTGTTTTAACAATTTATTTTCAGGAGGGCGGGGGGCGGAGTGAAATTGCAGGTATAGAGGGTATTTGTCGGGGTGTGCTCCGCGACTCTCGGGTGACTATCTTCTCTATATCCTGTTCAGAGAAAAATCTTCGTAAAAAGACACACAGTCTTTTTTGGGAGTAAAAATTGAATGCCTATTATATGAGCTAATGCTATTTTTTTATTAATTACACCTGTATCAGAGTTCGACGTGTTTAAGATGAATAACATTCACAGTAACCGCAGTATAATATTGTATGAACCCAGGATGCTGCATCGCAATGCGGTTTGCTCCTGCCTTGAGGCGCAGGGTTACCAGGTAAAAATCATTAACGATGTTAATGCTGACGACATAATGTTAGCTACCGATAGTGAATCTGAACCAGTCATTGTCGGAATTGGAGGGGCGGGAGCGGATTTCTTTATGGTTCTGCACTGGATTTACCGCCTGGTCGAGCGCAGCGCAAAGACAGCCGTCTTGCTCCATGAATATGATACCCTGCTTGCCCGGATGATGAATGAACTGGGTGTCAGCTCGCTCCTCTGTGAACCCTTTCTACAGCAGGAGCTGAAACAATTCCTTGAACTTCCGCTCTACCGTTCCACTTCCTTTCCCGGTCCCGTGCGCCACTTTAGCAATGAAATTAAGCGCTACCTGTCCCTGAATGAACTTAACTACCTCACTGAATTTGCACGTGGAATGACTGCTCACGAGATTGCGGCACATCGGCAGGTTAACTACAAGACAGTATATGCACACAAACGGAATATACGCTTGCGGCTGGAACTTATGAAAACAGAGGATTGGCTGGCTTTGCTGTCAAGGATTGAGAAGTTATACCGTACCGGAGGGAGGCTCCCTGATGTTTATGTATAAAATTTTTACCGATGTGACTAATCAGACGTTGTACCACGGTCTTATTGTCTGTCTTGACACGCTGCGCAAGAAGAATCCAGGGTGGGATTATCACATTACCGAGGATAAAGATGTTCATCTCAGGGTGCTGGATTTTACCGCATATCGGTCACTGGATGAGATACCTGCCAGGCTTACTGAGCTGATTCCTGCCGCTGACGCGTTTAAGACGCTCATACTGCTTTCTTCAGGCCAGGACATTCTTGCCCATCACCTTATACAGACACATCAATCTTCTTTATTGTGTGTAGATGAGCGACAGATACATTTGCGCGAGATAATTGAAAGTACCGTAAAGAAACGCCGCTATATCAGCCCGTTATTTTGTAATCTGCATCAACCGATGGAAAAAGTCAGTTTCACTAAAGCAGAAAAAAAAGTCATTGCAGGTTTGAAAGAGGGCTGCAGTGGGGCTGAAATAGCGCATAAATGTCACCGCAGCCAGAAAACAATCAGTTCACACAAGAGGCGGATCATGCAAAAGCTCGGCGTAAAGAATGATGTCGGGCTATACAGTGCGCTCACTGGTGGCTGAGCTGGTTGTAGTTAATGAAATTCTAAAATGTGATTCACATCTAAAATATATGCCTTGAAAATGCTCAAATTAAACCTCACATAATTTGTGGGTATAAGCCCGAATATAATAGTGAAGGAAAACAAGATGGCATTTTATGAAGACAAAAAATCTGTAAAAGAAACTGATAATGCAGAGCAGTATAAAAAAGAACGTTCAATTGGCTCTGAACCCGGAGGTCCAGGTATCTATAAGTGTCAAAAATGTGGTTATGAAGATGTTATTAACCGCGAATGCGAAAAATTGCCGCCTTGTTCTAACTGCAAAAAGCAAGGAAGCAGCAACACCTGGAAGTTTTTGGTAAAAGCAACGGACAAGTAACCAGCATTAAAGCCCTGCGGTATGGATTAGATTAAAACCCTGCAGGGCTTTTTGACTTACTTACTATGTTCAGCAAAGCAAAAAATACCTTTTCACTGAACTCTTGTAAGCTCACCTGTCACGTCGCTTTTTATGTACATCAACCACGGGTAAACTTGTTGCCCTGAACATTGCCTGGGTGAGCTTTCCACCTGCACTGGGCTGGAAAGCATTCCACCTGCAGAAGACTATTTTCCTGAAGTCTGGATAGACATCAAAACAAGAGCCACTTTGGCTTTAACACCCCATCCCGCAGCCTTTGCCTCTCACATTCACCCTTTCGGGAACACCCACACGTGCTTCTCCGGCAGCGAAAGATGGCAGTGCTGCGGATCCCGGACCTCATGCCCATACGCGCGGATGACAAAATCATCCCCCACCGTGCGGAACAGGTACTCCCAGCGGTCGCCGAGATACATGCTGGTGAGCAGCGGCAGCTCAAGCTGATTTTCTCCTGGCCCCTCGACCACCGCCACGCGCTCGACGCGGATCACCGCCGTGGCGTCAGCACCGCTCTGCACCCCTTCACCGGCCTGGCCCCACAGCACCCAGCCTTTCCCCTCGACACGCGCTCTGCCGTCGCGCACTTCGGTAACCTTTCCGTGCAGGCGGTTGTTGCTGCCCATGAACTCGGCGGTAAACAGCGTTTTCGGCGAGCCGTACATCTCCTGCGGCGTGCCCTGTTGCTCAATTTTACCGTTGTTGAGCAGCAGGATGCGGTCGGAGATGGACATCGCTTCGTTCTGGTCGTGCGTCACCATCAACGCCGATAGCCCGAGCTTGATAATCAGCTCACGCAGGAACACGCGGGCCTCTTCGCGCAGCTTGGCGTCGAGGTTGGAAAGCGGTTCGTCCAGCAAAATCACCGGCGGGTTGTACACCAGCGCACGGCCAATCGCAACGCGCTGCTGCTGCCCACCGGAGAGCTGGTGCGGGTGACGTTTGCCAAGATGGCCCAGACCAAGCTGGTCCAGCACGTCCTGCACGCGCTGCTGGATCTCTTTGGCCGGGACTTTGCGTAGCTTGAGCGGATAGGCCACGTTCTCAAACACGGTTTTATGCGGCCACAGGGCATAGGACTGGAATACCAGCCCCAGGTTACGCTCTTCCGCCGGGACCTCGCTGCGCGGCGTGCCGTCGTAAACTTTATTGTTGCCAATCACAATCGACCCCTGGGTCGGTTTTTCCAGACCCGCGACGGCGCGGAGCAGGGTGGTTTTGCCGCTGCCGGAGGGGCCTAACAGGGAGACCACTTCGCCGCGCTTCAGGTTCATGGAGACACCTTTTAAAACAGGATTGTCGCCGTAGGTTAAGTGCAGATCGTCAACCGCTAATTCAATCATGTATTTTCACTCCGAAACGAAGGGCAATGCCCAGACCTACCACGACCAGCAGGATGTTAATGAAAGAGAGCGCCGCCACGATATCGATGGCACCCGCGGCCCAGAGGGAAACCAGCATCGAGCCAATGGTCTCCGTGCCGGGTGAAAGCAGGTACACACCCGTTGAGTATTCGCGTTCAAAGATCAGGAACATCAGCAGCCACGAACCGATAAGACCGTAGCGGGAGAGCGGGATGGTGACGTGGCGGGTGATCTGCCCGCGCGTCGCCCCGGTGCTGCGCGCCGCCTCCTCAAGCTCCGGCCCTACCTGCAGCAGCGTGGAAGAGATGAGCCTCAGACCGTAAGCCATCCACACCACGGTATAGGCCAGCCAGACGCTGAAAATGGTGCTGCGCAGCGAACGCAGCCAGACGATGACGTTTTCGCGCATCCAGTCGGTCCAGGCAAACCCGGAAAGCCAGCCGGATTTCAGCGAGTTATCGAGCCACATCGGCAGGAACAGGAACACCCACAGGAACGCCAGACCCGCCAGCAGGCCAGGCACGGCGCGCGGCACCAGCACGCTATAGTCCAGGAAACGCGTGGTGTTGTCCGGCTTACGGTGCATGGCAATGCCGACAAACAGGTAGCACACCACGGCCAGCGCGCCGCCAATCACGCCAATCGCCATTGAGTTGACGATGGCGCGCAGCAGGTTGGGCTGCGCCCAGATGGTGCGGAAGGTGTTCAGAGAAAGCTCGTCCCACAGCGAAACGCCCACGCCCCAGTTGGAGATAAACGCGCGCAGCACCACGCCGAGCAGCGGAACGCCGATGGTGACGGTGAGCCAGAAGGCAATTACCGCGCCAGCCACCCAGCGCCATTTACCCAGCGGTAGCGCACGGGCCTGCGAGGCTTTGCCCTTCATGGTGACGAAGCGGTTGGCGGTGCGCATCAGTCGACGCTGGAGCATCACCAGCGGGATGGTGATGCAGATCAGCACCACGGCAACCGCCGCCATCAGGTTATAGGATGGGGTGCCCATCTTGTTCGTCAGCTTATAGAGATAGGTCGCCAGCACCATGTTGCCTTCCGGGTCGCCGAGGACCAGCATCAGGCCAAACACTTCGAGCCCGAGGAAGAACAGCAGCACGGTGGCGTACAGAATGGACGGGCGCACCATCGGCAGGCTGACGGAGGTCATCACCTGCCAGGGCGACGCGCCCGCGGTGCGCGCGGCTTCTTCCACGTCGGAGCCCACGCTGCGCAGCGCTGACGAGATATACAGATAGGCGTGCGGGACGTGCGTCAGGCCGGCGATGACCACAATGCTCGACATGTCGTAGATATTCCACGGCACAAAGCCAATCAGCGCCTCCGCCCACCGGGAGAGAAAGCCCACCGGACCAGTGGCCACCACGTAGCCGAAGCCCAGCACCATCGGTGAAACGAAAATCGGGACCAGGATCAGCGGCTCAATCAACCGGCGACCGGGCAGGTCGGTACGCACCATCAGAAACGCCAGCACGCCGCCCAGCGGAATGGAGATAAAGACCAGCCCGAAAGCCAGAATAAAGCCGCTTTTCAGGGCCTTATAAAAATCAGGATCGGTGAAAATAAAATCAAATGATTCAAAGCTCCACTCTTTTGACGGCGAAAAGAACGGCGCGGACAGGAAGCTCTGTATCACGATAAACGACAGCGGCGTGTAGATAACCAGGGCGGTTATCAGCACGACGATGCCTCGCGGCAGGCTTTGCCACTTTCTGCGTAATGTATTCATGGGGTATCCCTGGTGTTGCAGCCCAGAAAAACGAACTCAGTCGATAAGGAAGCGCGGCGACCAGCGCCGCGCTCAGACGCTTATTTACCGGCGGCGGTACGCCACTCTTTGATGTACTCGAGGCGTTTTTTCGGCTGCAGGTATTCCAGCAGCGTTTCATCAACCGGGATCGGCTTCAGCGCGTTGCCGAGGATTTTGGTCAGGCCGTCGATATCATTCTTGCCTTCGATATCGTTACGAATGGAGGGGATGTCCGCCTGACTGGCCAGAATGCTTTGCCCTTTTTCAGACAGCACGTAGTCCAGCCACAGCTTCGCGGCGTTGCTGTTTTGCGATTGCTGGCTAATGAACGACACGCGAGACAGCACCAGGGTGTAATCTTTTGGATAGGCAATGCCGAGCGACGGATCGTTCTTCGCACGCGCTTCCGCATAAGAACCGAGGATGTTGAAGCCAATCAGGTTTTCACCGGAGGAGACGCGCTCCATCATGGTGCCGGTAGACGACTGCACCGACAGGCCACCTTTGGCGACGTCGGCCAGGGTCTTAAAGTAATTAGGATCGGCGTTGTGATCCTGCACCGAGAGCATAAAGCCCAGACCCGATTTTTCGATGTCGTAGGTGGTGACTTTGTTCTTGAA
This sequence comes from Enterobacter sp. ECC-249, assembly GCF_043965265.1. Classification (NCBI taxonomy): domain Bacteria; kingdom Pseudomonadati; phylum Pseudomonadota; class Gammaproteobacteria; order Enterobacterales; family Enterobacteriaceae; genus Enterobacter; species Enterobacter sp. ECC-249. The sequence continues at coordinate 4,307,896 of NZ_CP143660.1, read as the reverse complement.
TTTGTCCGTCTGGCTGGCGATAAGCTTCGCCAGCGCGGCGTGAGAATCCGGCACGTCACCGGCCGGGATCAGGCGCTTGTTGTAGATAAAGACCACCGGCTCATAGGTGGTGCCGTAGGCCTTATCTTTCCAGACTGCCCATTTCGGCAGCTGGCTTTGCTCCGGAGATTTGTACTCCATGGCGTAGTCGGTGGCGAGCTTCAGGCCGGTGTCCATCGAGGAGCTCCAGACCACGTCGCCGCTCACGCCGCCGGAAGCCTGTTCGCTGATGAAACGGTTGTACAGCTCGGTGCTGTTCATGTCGTTGTATTCGACTTTAATGCCCGGGTAGGTTTTTTCGAAGCCCTGGATCAGCGGACCGGCAGCTTTGATGTCGGTGGTGGAATAGATGACAACCTTGCCCTCTTTCGTGGCGGCATCAACCACTTTTTGATACTCAGCAGGATAGCCCTGCGGCAGGGCAGACAGTGCAGAAGCAGAGAACAGTACGGTAGCGGTAAGCAGAGAAATTCGGAACGTGTTCGACATTATAGTTAACCTTTTAGTTACATTTGAGGAACTAATTGTCAACATAGCGTAAAGCGCGCCTCCGACAATAGGGAGGCGTGGGCAATGATTCCGAAGTGTGATTGTCGCCGTCGTTTCAGCAATTAACACCATAAAATCCGCGAACGTTAGCCTGTGAACGGTTTCGGATTACGGTTTATCGGGCGCTTTGCGGTATAACCGGCGTGGATGACCAATGTTACCGTACAGCATTTCGATGCTGATTAACCCGCTCTCCACGCAGTACTCAAGGTAGCGTCGTCCCGTGGTTTTGCTGATCCCCACGTTTTCCACCACCTCTTCAACCGACATCGCACTATCGGGATGCTCGGCGAACAGGCGTTTAATGCGTTCCAGCGTCTGTGGCTCAATGCCCTTTGTGGACGGCGTAACGGAGGCTTCCGCGGCAGGCAGATTAAACAGGCGATCCAGCGCATGCTGGTCGACCACCTTCACCTGCTGCACGGTGTGGATGAAGCGCATAAACCGCTCCAGCGATGCGTGCAGGCGCTGAAAAAAGACGGGCTTGATGAGGTAGTCAAACGCGCCGCTGCGCATGGCGTGGCTGCAGGTCTGCATATCGCTCGCGGCGGTGATGAAGATCACCGAGCACTCATAGCTTTTCAGCAGCGGGTTATCGATGAGCTCCACGCCTTTACCGTCCGGAAGATAGTTGTCCAGCAGGATAAGCCGCGGCTGATGCTGACGAATCAGGCTGCATGCCTGCTCAATCGACGCGGCGATGCCCACCACGCGCAGATGAAAATTCTGCTCGATATACTCGCGATGCAGCTCCGCGAGATGCGGCTCATCTTCAACGATCACAACATCAAGTGCTTGGGTCATGCTTTAGCCCATTCGGAATAAACACAGAAAAAATAGTCCCTTGTGGCGTGTTATCGGCAATCTCAATGCTGCCGCCAGCCTTGTCGATATATCCTGCCACCAGATAAAGGCCAATACCGTGCTCGGTACCCACAATGTCGTTTTCACGTTCCGGTTTGCTGCTGAATCCCTGGCGGAAAATATGCGGCTTCATCGCATCCTCCACCCCGCAGCCCCGGTCGGCCACCTCGATCAGCAGCTCCTGGTTACGGTCAGAAATGTAGAGTTCCACCGGCGCAGGGACCGGAGCCTTAAGGGTCGCGTCCACCGCGTTATCCAGCAGGTTACCAATAATGGACATCAGCTCCGTTTCGTTGAGCGTGGCGGGCATGCGGGTGAGCTGGCAGGCGGGGTCAAACAGCAGCTCGATGCCTTTTTCGCGCGCGCTGACGTATTTTCCGAGCAGCAGCCCACACAGCGCGGGAGAGGAAAAACGGCCGGAGACAAAGTCCAGTACCCGCTGCGCGCCTTCGGACTGCACCTGGATGTAACGAATCGCCTCGTCATAGTGTTTCATCTGCAGCAAGCCCACCAGCGTGGCGGTCCAGTTCAGCTGCTCGTGGCGCATAATGCGCAGGTTATCCGCATAGCGTTTGATTTGACTGAGCTGGCTGCTGAGGGTGTTAATGTCGTTTTTGTCGCGAAAGCTGTAGACCCAGCCGCTTTCAACGCCGGGTTCGACCTCAATCGCCACCCGGTTGACGATCACCTCGCGCTGGTTCAGCACGGCAATCTGGTCGTGGCTGCCAGCGCTCACCGAGGCGTAGCGCTGGGATAAAAAGCCCGGCGACGTCTGCAGAACGTCTTCCACCGGTTTGCCGATAAGCTCTTTCTCACTTTGCCGAATATCCAGCATTTCTCGTGCGGCGCGGTTAATTAAAATCAGCTGCTTCTCTTCATTGACGGCAAATACCCCCTCATACATGGCTTCTAATAGCGCGCGCTGCTGCAAAACCAGCTGAGCGATATCTTTCGGCTCCAGTCGGAACATCTGTTTTTTAAGATTGCGGGTAAACAGCCAGGAGAACATAAACAGCAGCAGAAGAAGAGCCGCGCCGTACAGCCCGGACTGCCAGAGAATGCGGGCATTAATATTAGCAATATAGGAGGTCAGATAGCCGACCGAGACAATACCAATCACCTGGTGCTGCGCGTTAAAGATCGGCGCTTTGCTGCGCAGTGAAACCCCAATCCCGCCCTGGCGCACGGAAATAATGGTTTTGCCCTTTAATACCTCCGCATTATCCCCGCCGATCATCGGTAAATTAATCCGCTCCGGGGATTCCGAATGATAGAGGTGCTGTTCCTCGGTATCGCCAATCACAATGTAGCTGGCATCGCTTTCGGCGCGCAGCGGCTGAATTAACCGGGCGATGCCGGGGATATCTCTGGCCGCGACCATGGCCGCCAGACCCGGCATCAGCGCAATCTGGCTGGCCTGCACCCGGGCGCGCTGGCCGAGATCGTGATGAAGCTGCCGGTCAATAAAATGAAACAGGATCGTTCCCAGCAGAACTAACAGCAGGCAGGAGAAGCACACCAGCGCTAAAAACAGCTTTACCTGAAAAGAGAGTCTGCGTTTCATTCAACCTGCGGAAGTTATGCAAAAGTGACATTTGCCGAGCCTGACATGGGCCCATAGCGGACGCAATCTGGCATTAAAAGAGTTGTGACCTGGCTTTTCGTTTTCGGCGTTATACCCTAAATAATTCGAGTTGCGGGAAGGCGGCAAGGGAACGAATCCCCGGGAGCGTACATAAGTACGTGACTGGGGTGAGTGAGTGCAGCCAACGCACCTGCAGCTTGAAATATGACGGGTATATAGCCATCAGGATCCCGTCAGGCTATTCTTCATTCAGCACGATAATAATTACAGAGGCAATGTCATGGATAAAGAGCTACTGGATGCGGGGTACCGGGCCTATACCGGCGAGAAAATTGACGTTTACTTTAACACCGGGATCTGCAAACACTCCGGCAACTGCGTGCGTGGCAGCGCAAAGCTGTTTAATCTGAAACGTAAACCGTGGATTATTCCCGATGAAGTGGACGTTGAAACGGTTGTACGCGTAATTGATACCTGCCCGAGCGGTGCGCTGAAGTATCGCCAAAAATAAGCGAGGAACCATGGATATTCTGGAAGGCCATAACAAGTTTTACGTGAATGATGCGAACGGCAACCAGGTCGCGGAGATTGTCTTCGTGCCGACCGGCGAGCACCTGAGCATTATCGAGCACACCGATGTGGATGAGAGCCTGAAAGGGCAGGGTGTCGGTAAACAGCTGGTTGCGAAAGTGGTGGAGAAGATGCGCGGTGAGAACCGCAAAATTATTCCGCTGTGTCCGTTTGCGAAACATGAGTTTGATAAAACGCGGGAATATGACGATATTCGGGCGTAAATAACACCGGCGATGGCCGGTGTTATTTCAGACTGCTGACAACGTGCGATTTGTGAGTTTCGCCCGGCGGCACTACGCTTGCACGGGCCTACAATGAATTGTGCAATTAATTGATATCGTTGTGAAATGTAGGCCGGGTAAGCGCAGCGCCACCCGGCAAAAAAAGACAGTTATCTCACCTGCTCAAACAGCAATATCATCGCGATCAGCACCATTGTCCCTCCCGACGCCCTGCTCACCAGACGCGCCGCCTGTGGCCGGGTCGCCAGCACCGCTTTCGAACCATACCCCACCAGCAGATAGACCAGCGTACAGGTGATAAGATGCATCATCCCAAGCGCGGACATCTGCATCGCTAACGACCAGCTCCCGGTCGGGTCTGTAAACTGCGGAAGCAGGGCCAGGAACAGCAAAAACACTTTCGGGTTCAGGCCGCTAATGCAGAGCCCTTTCACCGCCCACTGTCTCCAGTTTCCCGCGTGTTGGGTGGCCTTTTCCGGTGCGGCCGGGTGACGCAGCAACGTTATGCCAAGCCACAGGAGATACAGAGCTCCCGCTACGGTCAGCCCGGTTAACGCCAGCGGATGTTGAGCAATCACGACCCCCACGCCAGCCACCACAATCAACGTGGCTAACAGATGCCCGGACATCAGCCCCATCACCGCCGGTACCACGCGTCGTCCGTTAATCCCGGCGCTAATGGCGTAGGCCCAGTCGGCGCCTGGCGTCATGATAAGCAGAAACGAAACCACCCAAAAGCCGGCCACAATACTCATTTCCATCGTCCTGAAGACTCCCGCAGTGCGTCAAACGTTGCGAAAAAGAATATCGCTAACCCTGCGAAATAGGCTTTCAATGTTATGCTCATAACACGGTGAAATTGAGAAAATCTTCCAAATGGACAGCATCGATCGAAAAATTCTTGCGGCGCTACAGTCTGATGGCCGCTTATCGCTTACCGAGCTGGCTGAGCGGGTCAATCTGAGCCTCTCGCCCTGCCATCGTCGCGTGCGGGCGCTGGAGCAAAGCGGGGCCATAACGGGATACCGTGCCAGCCTCGACCCCGCCAAAATGGGGTTTAATTTCCTGGCGATCGTCTTTGCGACGCTGAAAGAGGGTGACCGAAAGGCGGTTAGCGCGTTTGAAGAGGCGGTGGAGGAGATCCCGCAGATCGTGCTGGCGCAGCGTCTGTTTGGCGATCCCGATTATCTGATGCACGTCGTGACCCGCGACCTCTCCGCTTTCCAGAAGCTCTATGACGAGAAGCTCTCCGCCATGCCTGGCGTGCAGCATCTTCGCTCTACGCTGGTGATGAAAACGGTGGTACAGGACAGACCTTTTCCGCTGGACGTTACGGGACGAGACTGAATAGCATGCCCGGCAGAGCGCCGGGCACGAAAGGGGACTTAGCCGACAAACATCACCGACACGCACAGCACCCCGACAATCAGCGTCAGCAGGTTGCCAATGGAACGGTACGGTTTCAGGCTGGGGATCAGATACGTCGACAGCGTCGGCATGATAAACAGGATCATGGCGATAAGCGGGCCGCTGATGGCGTAAATCATCGAAATGGCGTTCGGGTTAATGCAGCAGACGGCAAAGGTGATTAACGACACCCCCATAATGGAAATCGCGCGGTTAAAGGCGCGGCTTTTTTTCACCCCCACCTGATTCAGCGACGACTTCACGATCTCCGTCGCCCCTTCAATTACCCCAAAATAGGTGCCGAGGAACGATTTCGACATCGCAATTATCGCCACGACAATCCCGGAAATCCCCAGCCACGCCGGTGAAGAGGGCATCATCGACAGCGCAGACAGGATCGTCACCCCTTCCTCTTTGGCGGCCACAATGTACGACGGCGGAATAGAGAGCAGGCAGCTGAAGACAAAGAACAGCACGCTCAGGCAGATAATCAGGTACGCCACCTTCATGATTTTCTTACATTTATCCATAGCGCCGTCGGCAAACTTCTCGCGGCGGTCAACGGCAAACGTGGAGATAATCGGGGTATGGCTGAACGCAAACACCATCACCGGAATCGAAATCCAGACCTGGTGCAGCGTATGGCGATCGACGGCCATCTGGCTGGTCAGCAGCGAGGGCTGCCAGCTGCCGATCAGGTAGAGCGAGACAAACAGGAAATAGGCAATCAGCGGAAACACCAGGAAGCCCATCACTTTTATCGTGATATGCCGTCCCATCAGGAAGATCAGATTCAGGACCAGCACCACGCCCAGGCTGACCAGTACGCGAACGGTGGTATCCACCGTCAGGTGTTTTGCCAGCTGCTCGGTTAACGAGTTGGTGATGGCCACCGCATAAATCTGCACCACCACAAAGAAGGCGATGAAATAGAGCGTGGTGATCAGGTTGCCGATCTTCCTGCCGTAATAGTGCGAAACGGCGCCGGTGATCCCTTCGTTGCCTTTTGTTTTCGACGACAGGATAAATTGCGCCAGCGCTTTGTGCGGCCAGTAGGTTAAGGGATAGGCCACGAGGGCAGTAATAAACAGGACGATTGCGCCTGCGGAGCCCAGCTGAATGGGCAGGAAGAGCGTTCCTGCGCCCACGGCCGTGCCGTAGAGAGCGAAACTCCAGAGAGTCTCATCTTTTGACCAAATTTTCGACATTAGAGCAACGTATCAACTATCAAACCATCGGAATGGAGTGCAATTTACCATAGTTATGCACGGAGAGCGCAGTTGCTTCGAAGGCGTTTGGCCGGAACGGACGTCCGGCCAGAAGGCGTTTAGCCTGCCAGGGCGCGTCGTTGCTGGCGGCGCTTAAGAAATTTCTCGCGAAGGCAATCGTACGCCCAGTTATAGAACATGGTGTACGGCAGGAAGAACAGGAAGAAACCTATTTCCAGTGTGAATGCCTGCAGCAGGGTGACGCCCAGCACGGCGGCAACAATCGACACGCCAATCACAATAAACCCGCATTCGAACCCCAGCGCATGCAGCGCACGCACTTTTGCCGTACGTTTGACGCGCTGAACGGGCCAGAAACGGTCGAAGCCGAAGTTATAAATAATGTTCCACAGCATGGCGGTGGTCGCCAGAACAATGGTCAACCCGCCCATTTCCACCACGGAACGCTGCATGAGCCACGCCGCCGTAGGGGCGAGGATCGCCGTTGCAATCCCTTCAAAACAGACAGCATGAAAGATCCGCTCCGGCAGTTTACGTTGGAGTGCATCCTGATGTTGCATAGTTATAGACCTCATTAATTCGCCGGTATGGGCGGTGATGTGGCCTATTTTCATCGCTAAAGCTGATATATTAAAGATAGTATCCATCGCTAAAGTAGATAGATTATGCGCTATTCACCCGAAGCCCTTATCGCGTTTGTCGAGACCGTTGCGGCTGGCTCTTTCTCCGCGGCCGCACGCCGGCTGCGTAAAAGCCAGTCGACGATCAGCACGTCCATTGCCAATCTTGAAGCCGATCTCGGTTTCGAGCTGTTTGACCGCTCGGCACGCCAGCCGGTGTTAACGGCCCAGGGGGAACAGGTGCTGGGCTATGTGCAGGCTATTCTCGCCGCCAGCACGCGGCTGGATGAGCTGGCGGTGTCGCTATCGGCGCAAACGGAGGCGCGTCTGACGTTTGTCCTTTCCGATACCCTCAACCCGGACGTGCTGGAAGAGATGATGAAACAGTTTGACGCGCGTTTTCCCCATACGGAATTCGAATGTCTGATTGGCGAGGAGGAGGACGTGATCGATCTGCTGCAAAAGGAGCGCGCGCAGGTTGGCCTCACCGAAGCGCGAGACGGTTATCCTACGGATATCGGCGCCATCCGGCTGCCGATGCAGACCCGCATGGCGATCTATGTCGCGACCACGCATCCGCTGGCCGGGCAGCATGACGTTCAGCGTGACGAGCTGCACGGCTGGCGAGAGCTGAGGCTGAGCACCTATCTTGAGCGCGAGGCGGAGATCGCGCGCGGGCCCGTCTGGTCAGCCCCGAATTACCTGTTACTCTTGAGTATGGCGGTACAGGGATTTGGCTGGTGCGTCTTGCCGTGCGCGCTGGTGGATGAATTTGCCGCCGCGAAATCCCTGGTACAACTCAATGTTCCCGGCTGGCCGCGGGAGATCGGCATCGATCTGCTGTGGAATAAACGATCCCCTCCCGGCGTTGCCGGAAGCTGGCTGCGGCAGTATCTGCAGGATGCACGCTGATCCTTGTGATTAAACTCACTATTTTTAAACAATTAAGATAATTGCCAGTAACAATCCTCTACTATCGTCATGTCATTTAACACAGAGGTCGTGATGAAAGATGTCGTAATAGTGGGTGCGTTGCGTACAGCTATCGGCTGTTTTCAGGGAGCGCTTGCGCGTCACTCGGCGGTTGACCTGGGAAGCGTGGTGGTGAAAGCGCTGGTGGAACGTAGCGGGATCGCAGCACATGAAGTTGATGAGGTGATTCTGGGACAGGTCCTCACGGCCGGTGCCGGGCAAAACCCTGCGCGTCAGGCGGCGCTGAAGGGCGGGCTGCCCAATACCGTCTCCGCCATCACCATTAACGACGTCTGTGGCTCAGGATTAAAAGCGCTGCATCTCGCGACACAGGCCATTCAGTGTGGCGAGGCGGATGTGATCATTGCAGGCGGGCAGGAGAATATGAGCCGCGCGCCGCACGTGTTGACCGACAGCCGTACCGGCGCACAGCTGGGCAACAGCCAGCTGCTCGACAGCCTGGTGCATGACGGGCTGTGGGATGCCTTCAACGATTATCATATGGGCGTGACGGCGGAAAACCTGGCGCGCGAGTACGGCATCAGCCGTGAAGTGCAGGATGCCTATGCGCTAAGCTCGCAGCAAAAAGCGCGCGCGGCGATTGATTCCGGCCGTTTTCGCGACGAAATTGTCCCGGTCAGCGCGCTGCGGCAGAACGGCGAAGCTATGGTTGTGGATACCGATGAACAGCCGCGCACCGACGCCAGTGCTGAAGGGCTGGCGAGGCTGAATCCTGCGTTTGAGATGCAGGGCTCGGTGACGGCTGGAAATGCCTCTTCCATTAACGACGGCGCTGCCGCCGTCATGATGATGAGCGAAAGCAAAGCCCTCGAACTCGATCTTCCCGTGTTAGCCCGCATTAAGGCATTCGCAAGCGTAGGGGTTGATCCTGCGTTAATGGGGATCGCGCCGGTTTATGCGACCCGTCGCTGTCTGGAACGCGCGGGGTGGCAGCTTTCTGATGTGGATCTGATCGAAGTAAACGAAGCCTATGCCGCGCAGGCAATCTCCGTCGGAAAAATGCTGGAGTGGGATCCGCTGCGGGTCAACGTGAACGGCGGGGCGATCGCGCTGGGGCATCCGATCGGGGCGTCCGGCTGCCGGATCCTGGTTTCGCTGGTCCACGAAATGAAGAAGCGCAATGCCCGCAAAGGGATTGCCACGCTCTGTATAGGCGGCGGACAAGGGGTGGCGCTGGCCATCGAACGCTAACTTTTCCTCATTGAAAATGACCTCCTCCGGGAGGTTTTTTTATCGTCCTGTTTTATCTCCCGACGGTTTTAGCGTGATCCGGGCGTCATTTCCGTGATAAACAAAAATAAAAATGAAACGTTGTTTTAAATAGAATTGAAAAGCCCACTTTATGCCGATAGTATGTGCTCATTATGAAAAACGGAACGCTGTTTCGTTTTTATCCCGCCTTCGGGCATGACCACATCTGGAGGTTATCGTGGACGTCAGAGAAAGCATCCACAGCGCGCACGCCAAAACGCTGGATACTCAGGGGCTGCGCAAGGCATTTTTAGTCGAGCAGGTATTCGAGGCCGATAGATACACCATGGTTTACAGCCATATCGACCGCATTATTGTGGGCGGCATTATGCCCGTCACGAAAACCGTCTCCGTGGGCGGCGAGGTCGGTAAACAGCTGGGCGTGAGCTATTTCCTCGAGCGTCGCGAGCTGGGGGTGATTAACATCGGCGGACCGGGCACCATCACCGTAGACGGACAGTGCTATGAGATTGGCCATCGCGAGGCGCTTTACGTGGGGAAAGGGGCGAAAGACGTGGTCTTTTCCAGCATCGACGCCAGCAAGCCTGCGAAGTTTTACTACAACTGCGCGCCGGCGCACTCCACCTACCCAACCAAAAAAGTGACCAAGGCAGACGTCGCCCCCGTGACCCTGGGCGACAACCTCACCAGCAACCGCCGCACCATCAATAAATACTTCGTGCCGGACGTGCTGGAGACCTGCCAGCTCAGCATGGGATTGACCGAGCTGGCGCCGGGCAACCTGTGGAATACCATGCCGTGCCATACCCACGAGCGTCGCATGGAAGTCTACTTCTACTTCAATATGGATGAAGACGCCTGCGTGTTCCACATGATGGGACAGCCGCAGGAAACGCGCCATATTGTGATGCACAACGAGCAGGCGGTGATTTCACCGAGCTGGTCTATTCACTCCGGCGTAGGGACGAAAGCCTACACCTTTATCTGGGGAATGGTGGGCGAAAACCAGGTCTTCGATGATATGGACCATGTTGCGGTCAGCGATCTGCGCTAGTCGCGGGCGGTGAAGCATAAACCTGCCTGTGAGTGACAGGCTCTGAAAGAGTAAGGAATAAACATGATTCTGGATGCATTCTCTCTGCAGGGGAAAGTGGCGGTGGTTTCCGGATGTGATACCGGGCTGGGTCAGGGGATGGCGTTAGGCCTGGCGGAAGCGGGCTGCGATATCGTCGGGATTAATATCGTTGAGCCGACGGAAACCATCGAACGCGTGACGGCGCTGGGTCGCCGTTTCCTGAGCCTGACTGCCGACCTGCGTAAAATCGATGCCATTCCTGAACTGCTGGATCGTGCGGTGGCGGAATTCGGTCATATCGACATTCTGGTCAATAACGCAGGGCTGATTCGCCGTGAAGATGCGATCAACTTCAGCGAGCGCGACTGGGATGACGTGATGGATTTGAACATCAAGAGCGTATTTTTTATGTCCCAGGCGGCGGCGAAGCACTTTATTGCGCAGGGGAACGGCGGCAAGATCGTGAATATTGCCTCCATGCTCTCGTTCCAGGGCGGTATCCGCGTCCCGTCTTACACCGCGTCCAAAAGCGCCGTGATGGGCGTGACCCGCCTGCTGGCAAACGAGTGGGCGAAACACAACATCAACGTGAATGCGATTGCGCCGGGTTACATGGCGACCAACAACACGCAGCAGCTGCGTGCAGACGAGCAGCGTAGCGCGGAAATCCTCGACCGCATTCCGGCGGGACGCTGGGGTCTGCCGCGCGATCTGATGGGGCCGGTGGTATTTCTGGCCTCCTCCGCATCGGATTACATCAACGGTTACACCGTGGCTGTAGACGGCGGCTGGCTGGCGCGTTAATTCCACCTGTATTAAGAACCTCTGCCCATGGGCGGAGGTTTTTTTGCGCAATAATTGGCTTAGTCCATATTGCAAAAGATGAAAAATCCATACTAAAAAATCACCAATGACGGCAATCACACTTTTATTGCTTAAATATTAACTGATTAGTAAAAATACGTGATTATTCGCCGTGAGTTGAAATTGTAATGTCCATCACAGAACCGTATGCCGTAGCGGAATAATCCATAACTTCGCGATTTCCGGCCTGACACTTTTCCTCGCTTTCTCGTAATTTCAGTTAACGAATTTGCTGTTGAGGCAGGAAAAATATGACATCTATAAATGACTCTACCCTAATGCCCGCTGCGCTGCGTGATACTCGCCGCATGAACCAGTTTGTCTCCATAGCCGCCGCCGTGGCGGGTCTGTTATTTGGACTGGATATCGGCGTCATTGCCGGCGCATTACCGTTTATTACCGATCACTTTACCCTCAGCAGCCGCCTGCAGGAGTGGGTGGTGAGCAGCATGATGCTTGGCGCGGCCATCGGGGCGCTGTTCAACGGCTGGCTGTCGTTCCGCCTGGGGCGCAAATACAGCCTGATGGTCGGGGCGATCCTGTTCGTCGCGGGTTCGATCGGTTCGGCGTTTGCCGCTAACGTTGAAATCCTGCTGCTCTCCCGCGTGCTGCTGGGCGTGGCGGTGGGGATTGCCTCCTACACGGCACCGCTTTATCTCTCCGAAATGGCAAGCGAAAACGTGCGCGGCAAGATGATCAGCATGTATCAGCTGATGGTCACGCTGGGTATTGTGCTGGCGTTTCTGTCTGACACCTACTTCAGCTACAGCGGCAACTGGCGCGCGATGCTGGGCGTGCTGGCCTTACCGGCGCTGGTGCTGATCGTCCTCGTCATTTTTCTGCCGAACAGCCCGCGCTGGCTGGCGCAGAAAGGGCGCCACGTGGAGGCAGAAGAGGTGCTGCGCATGCTGCGCGACACATCAGAAAAAGCCCGCGAAGAGTTGAATGAGATCCGCGAAAGCCTGAAGCTCAAGCAGGGGGGCTGGGCGCTGTTTAAAATCAACCGCAACGTGCGCCGGGCGGTCTTCCTCGGCATGTTGCTGCAGGCGATGCAGCAGTTCACCGGCATGAACATCATCATGTACTACGCGCCGCGCATTTTCAAAATGGCCGGGTTCACCACCACGGAACAGCAGATGATCGCCACCCTGGTGGTCGGGCTGACCTTCATGTTCGCCACCTTTATTGCGGTGTTCACCGTGGACAAAGCCGGCCGTAAACCGGCGCTGAAAATTGGCTTCAGCGTGATGGCGCTCGGCACGCTGATCCTGGGCTACTGCCTGATGCAGTTTGATAACGGCACGGCCTCAAGCGGGCTTTCCTGGCTTTCTGTCGGGATGACCATGATGTGTATCGCAGGCTACGCGATGAGCGCCGCGCCCGTGGTGTGGATCCTGTGCTCCGAAATTCAGCCGCTCAAATGCCGTGACTTTGGCATTACCTGTTCCACGACCACCAACTGGGTGTCGAACATGATCATCGGCGCGACCTTCCTGACGCTGCTGGACGCGATTGGCGCAGCGGGAACGTTCTGGCTCTATACGGTGCTGAACGTGGCGTTTATTGGCGTCACGTTCTGGCTGATCCCGGAGACCAAAGGCGTGACGCTGGAACACATCGAGCGCAAGCTGATGGCCGGAGAGAAGCTGCGAAATATCGGCGTGTGATCGTATTGCCTGTTTACTCGTTATAACCTATGCCAAAGGTGGACAAAGAGATGAATCACAATAATAACGTGACGAAACTCTCTACCAACTTTGGCAGGGTGTAGTCAGATAAAGAGATTTGCAATTAGGATTTTTCTCAATCTATTGTATTATTGGCCACCGCGATCAATGAACAAAGATGCGTTGCATCAAGAAAAAGAAGAATTCCTATGTCAGAAATGGATTTCAAAAAAAACACAGATATTGATTTTTCCCGTTATACCTCCCGTATAGAACACGCTAAAGAAATAGATCTTTTCGGTTTATTAGCTGTTTTAGTGGCAGCGAAAAAGCGCATCGTCGCCGTTACGCTTGCTTTTGCACTGGCGGGGCTGGCCATTTCATTTTTACTGCCGCAGAAGTGGACCAGCAAAGCGGTGATCACCCCGGCAGAACAGTCGCAGTGGAACCCGCTGCGCCAGATGATGGTAGCGTTACAGGTGCTTGATGTGGACGTGAATATTACCCGTCCGGAAGTCTTTGACCTGTTCATTAAAAAGTTTCAGTCGCAGTCATTGCTTGAAGAGTATCTGAAATCCTCTTCTTACGTGATGTCGCAGCTTAAAAATACTGAGGTGGATCCACTTGAGCTGCATCGGGCGATAGTCAACATCTCTGACAGAATGATAGCGGTGAATAACGCTCAGGGAAAAGACGCGGATAAAATCCCCTATGTCTCCTGGACATTAAGCTTCACTGCGCCGACAGCAGGCGATGCGCAAAACGTTCTGGAGGGATACATCGATTATATCGCGGCTATCGTCGAAAAAGAGACGGTACAGAATATCCGCAACCAGATCGCCCTGAAAAAGAACGTCGTTGAGCAGCAGCTGGAACTGGATCGCGTCCGTCTGACCACTATTCACAATACCAACCTGCAGCGGCTCAATTATTCGCTGGAAGTGGCAAATGCGGCCGGCATTAAGAAACCGGTTTATAGCAACGGACAGGCGGTAAAAGACGATCCGGATTACTCCGTTGCGCTCGGTGCTGACGGTATCGCGCAAAAGCTGCAGATTGAAAAAAATCTTAAGGACGTGACCGAGCTGAATGCGGATTTCCAGAACCGGGAATACCATCTGGCGCAACTTAAAAAGCTCTCCTTTGCTGATGTTAAACTTGAGCCATTCCGGTACCAGCTTTCTCCTTCCATGCCGGTGAAAAAGGATGGTCCGGGCAAGGCCCTGATTGTCGTTCTGGCGGCGCTTCTGGGGGGGCTGTTTGCCTGCGGCAGCGTTTTACTGCGCGAGGCAATGCTTAATCGTAATCCACTCCCCGAGCCGGTGACGGAATAAACGCTGCAGTTTAAAAAGGCGCTGAATACAGCGCCTTTTTTTATGCGCATCGGTTGTGTTAAAAAAGAAACAAAGATAAGGAGGGATGATGAAAACGATCGGCCTGTTAGGTGGAATGAGCTGGGAATCGACAATCCCTTATTACCGCCTGATCAATGGAGGGGTAAAACAGCGTCTGGGTGGTCTGCACTCCGCCAGTCTGCTGCTGCACAGCGTTGATTTCCATGAAATCGAGGCCTGCCAGTCGAGCGGTGAGTGGGATAAAGCCGGGGAGCTCCTGGCCCAGGCGGCACTGGGACTGGAGCGTGCCGGTGCCGAGGGGATAGTGCTTTGTACCAATACCATGCACAAAGTGGCGTCGCATATTGAGGACCGCTGCTCGCTGCCGTTTCTGCATATCGCGGACGCGACCGGTCGTGCGATTGCGGCATCCGGGATGCGCCGCGTAGCGCTTTTGGGTACACGCTATACTATGGAACAGGATTTTTATCGCGGGCGTTTGCACAGTGAATTTGGGATCGAGAGCCTGATCCCGGATGAAGAAGATCGGGCGCGCATCAACCAGATTATCTTTGACGAGCTCTGCCTCGGTACCTTCAGCGAATCTTCCCGCGCGTATTACGTCAGCATCATCGATAAACTCGCGCAGCAGGGAGCCGAAGGGGTGATATTCGGCTGCACCGAGATCGGTTTGCTAGTACCCGTCGAGCAAAGCCCCGTCCCGGTATTTGATACCACCGCCATCCATGCCGCGGATGCCGTGGAATTTATGCTGTCATAACGGGTTTTGCAGGTCAGGTAAGCGAAGCGCCACCTGACGCGCGTGCTCCTTTAAGTGTTCGGTGAAAGCGTCCACCAGCGCTGAGGCCGGACGGTGCTGCGGGCGGATCAGGCTCACGGTGAACGGGACGGACACGCTAAAGCGGCGGATGACAATCCCGCTTCCGGCATAGTCCAGCGCCGTGAGTGGATTCACCACCGCGACGCCGACGCCAGCACGCACCATCGAGCAAATCGAAGCCGCGCTGTGCGTTTCCACCACCAGTCTCCGTTTGACCTGATGCTCGGCAAACAGGGTATCCAGCAGCTGTCTGTAACTGTCGGTCTGCGACAGGCTAATGTAGTTTTCCCCGTGGAAATCCTCCGGTGTGAGCACCGCCTTACCGGCAAGCCGATGCCCGGCGGGCAAAACACACACTTCATCTAACGAGATCAACTCCGTTCGCGTCGTGCCCGCTGGCGTGGAGAGCGTTTCGGTTAGGCCTAGATCATGGCGCTGGGCCGAAAGCCACTCTTCAAGCAGAGGTGATTCCTGAGGCACGATGGTGAGGCTGACCTCCGGGTATCGGGCCAGAAAGGGCTGGAGCAGCATCGGCAAAAAGGATTGCGAGAAGACGGGCAGGCAGACGATCGACAGCTCGCCCTGGCGAAACTCGCGCAGGCTTTCCGCAGCGCTCACTATTCTGTCCAGTCCGTACCAGGAACGCTGTACTTCTTCGAACAGGCGTAACCCCTGAACCGTCGGGTGAAGCCTGCCTCGGGTGCGTTCGAACAGCTTCAGCCCCAGCACTTTCTCAAAGCGCGCCAGCTCGCGGCTTACCGTCGGCTGCGAGGTATGCAGCATCTGTGCGGCTTCGGTGAGATTGCCGGTGGTCATCACGGCGTGAAAAATCTCGATATGGCGTAAATTGACGGCGGGCATAGGGCACCTGAAAGTAGATAACTGTCCATATCATTTTTGCATAGACTCGCGATAAAACGATATTTTTTATTCTCTTTGCGCTGTGGCGTAATCATCAAAACGCATATACCCGGAGAAGACCATGCCACGCCCGCTGAACCAGACTGATACCGATTTAAACGCCGACAACCTGCTGCGCCTGCCTGCCGAGTTTGGCTGCCCGGTGTGGGTCTACGACGCGCAGATCGTTCGCGAGAAGATCGCCGCCCTGCATCAGTTTGACGTGGTGCGTTTTGCCCAGAAGGCCTGCTCCAATATTCATATTCTGCGCCTGATGCGCGAGCAGGGCGTGAAGGTTGACTCTGTTTCACTCGGCGAAATCGAGCGCGCGCTGGCGGCCGGATACGATCCGAAAGCCGACGGCGACGCGATCGTCTTTACCGCAGACGTTATCGACGATGCGACGCTTGCGCGCGTCCACGAACTGCAGATCCCGGTGAATGCCGGTTCTGTGGATATGCTGGAGCAGCTGGGTCAGGTTTCTCCCGGCCATCGCGTCTGGCTGCGCGTGAACCCGGGCTTTGGTCATGGCCACAGCCAAAAAACCAATACCGGCGGGGAAAACAGCAAGCACGGGATCTGGTATGCAGATATGCCTGCCGCGCTGGAGGTATTACAGCGCTACGGCCTGAAGCTGGTCGGGATTCATATGCACATTGGCTCTGGCGTCGATTACGGCCACCTGGAGCAGGTGTGCGGTGCGATGGTGCGCCAGGTTATCGACTTCGGCCAGGATCTGGAGGCGATCTCTGCCGGCGGCGGTCTCTCCATTCCTTATCGCGAAGGTGAAGAGGCGATCGATACCGATCACTATTACGGTCTGTGGAGCGCCGCGCGTGACCAAATTGCCGCGCATCTGGGCCATGCGGTGAAGCTGGAAATTGAGCCGGGTCGTTTCCTGGTGGCGGAAGCCGGCGTGCTGGTTTCGCAGGTGCGCAGCGTGAAAGAGATGGGGTCTCGCCACTTCGTCCTGATTGATGCAGGCTTTAACGACCTGATGCGTCCGTCCATGTACGGCAGCTATCACCACATCACCGCCCTGGCCGCAGATGGCCGTGACTTAACGCAGGCGCCGCGGATTGAGACGGTTGTTGCGGGGCCGCTGTGCGAATCGGGCGACGTGTTTACCCAGCAGGAAGGCGGCAAAGTGGAAACCCGCGCGCTGCCAGAGGTCAAACCGGGTGATTATCTTGTGCTGCATGATACCGGTGCCTATGGGGCATCTATGTCATCTAACTACAACAGCCGTCCGCTGCTGCCGGAAGTGCTGTTTGATAACGGTAAAGCACGGCTGATCCGTCGTCGTCAGACCATTCAGGAACTGCTGGCTTTAGAACTCATCTGATGAGAGTACGGCCCCGTTGTGACCGAGTCGCGTAACACCAGCGTTCCGGTAAACGGCGGGATGGCATCGACCGGCTGGTTTCTTGCCAGCCGGATCGCCTGATCGATGGCGGTGACAATCATATTGTCGATGGGCAGATAAACCGATGAGAGCGCAGGCTCCAGCCACTTCGCGCTTGGGGCATCGTCAAAACCAAACAGTGAAATATCCTGCGGAATTTTAAGCCCCGCCTGGTGTAACGCTTTGGACGCACCCAGCGCCATATCGTCGTTACAGGCAAACAGGGCGCTAAACGGCACACTGTCGGCAATCAACTCCTTGCACAGTTCGTATCCCCGCGTCATTCCCGCATCGCCGTACTTTATCCGACGCTCGTCCAGGCGAATGCCGTGCTTTTCCAGCGCCTTACGGTAGCCCATCAACCGCGCTTTACCCGTGGGGGTATGGATCGGAACGGTGATACAGGCGATCTCCCGATGGCCCTGGGCGATCAGGTAATCCACGGCCTTAAACGCGGCATCCTGCTGTTCGAAAAACACGCAGCGATCCGGCGCCTGGCTCACTTCACGGTTAATGACCACCAGCGGCGTTTTCACGGTGTTCATCAGTTTGACGATCGCTTTTTCGCTCATGTAGCGCGTGTAAAGTACGATGGCATCGCACTGGCGATCGGCCAGCATCTGCACCGCCTGTTCTTCCTGTTCCGGCGCGTCGTGACCGTCGGTGACGATCAGCTGTTTCCCGTGAGTTTCAGTCTGCCGGGACGCCTGCTGGAGAAGACGACCAAAGTAAAAGCCGTCGAAGGTCGAGACGACCAGACCAATGCTGTTGCTGGTCTGGTTTGCCAGTGAACGCGCGAGAAAGTTCGGGCGATAGCCCAGCTCTTCCATCGCAGCAAACACCTGCTGACGCGTACTCTCTTTAACCTGACCCGTGCCGTTCAGCACGCGCGAGACGGTAGCCTTCGACACGCCCGCACGCAGTGAGACATCCAGCATTGTTGCCATTCTACATTCCTGCTTCCACGTAATGCTTTGCAGTTTAACACAGACCTCACGGCGTATAAGCGATGCGGGAAGCGCAAAACTTCCGCCACGATCACGCTTTTTGGTCGCGATTCGTCTGGCCCGCGTGAAGTAAAACTAAATAGTCTGACTCTGGTAAAATAATCGCCGAACCGAGCTGGGGCGACAGGCCAGCAAGTACATGAGAAAACGCAGGTGAAACGTGAAAAAGATAGCCATCCTCCCGCTTTACCAGGCACCGCACTATGCGGAGCAGGTCACCGACTGGCTCTGGCAGGCCTTTGGCGAAGGGCTTTCTCGGGAGTTTTTTCACAGTATTGTTGAGCACAGCCAAACGCCGGGGGCATTACCGCTGACTTTTATTGCCGTTGAGGACGAAAAGCTTCTTGGTACGGTGGGTCTCTGGCGCTGCGATTTGATCACCCGACAGGATCTCTTTCCGTGGCTGGCGGCGCTCTACGTTGACGACGCGGCGCGAGGCAAGGGGCTGGCAGGAGAACTTCAGCGGCATGTTATCGCTTACGCCGCGCAGTCCGGGTATGAGGAACTCTATCTGTGGTCTGCCTGCCGCGACTTTTACGAACGTTACGGCTGGCAGTATATCGGTGATGGGCTCGAATACCCGAACACGCGGGTTCACCTCTACCGTTATTCGCTCTGCGCTTCCGCAGGTGACGCAACGGAGTGACGGCGTACCAGCGTCGGGCTAAACAGATGCGTAATTTCCGGTGGCTGACGCTGTTCAGCCAGCGCTAACGCCAGCTCTGCGGCCTGCGTTGCCATGGTGATAATCGGGTAGCGCACGGTGGTCAGACGCGGGCGCACGTAGCGGGAGACCAGCACGTCGTCGAAGCCAATCAGCGAAATTTCTGCCGGTACCTCAATCCCGTTGTCATTCAACACCCCCATTGCCCCTGCGGCCATAGAGTCGTTATAGCTGGCAACCGCCGTGAAATTCCGTCCGCGACCCAGCAGCTCGGTCATGGCCTGTTCACCGCCGCTCTCATCCGGTTCACCGTAGGCAACCAGACGGTCATTACACGGCAGTCCGTTTTCGCGCAGGGCGTCGTAGTAGCCCTGCAGGCGGTCTTCTGCATCAGAGATCGGGTGGTTGGAACAGAGATAGCCAATTCGGGTATGACCCTGTTGAATCAGATGACGGGTCGCAAGCCATGCGCCGTAGCGGTCATCGAGCGCCACGCAGCGTTTTTCAAATCCGGGAATAATGCGGTTGATAATCACCATGCCCGGGATCTGCTTCATCAGATGAATCAGTTCGGCGTCCGGGATCATTTTGGCGTGTACCACCAGCGCCGCGCAGCGGTGGCGGATCAGCTGCTCGATGGCCTGACGTTCCTTTTGTTCGTTATGATAGCCATTGCCGATCAGCAAAAAATTGCCCGTCTGATAAGAGACTTGTTCAACCGCTTTCACCATCGCGCCGAAAAAGGGATCGGAAACATCGCCCACCACCAGACCAATGGTTTCTGTGGACTGCTGGGCGAGCGCGCGGGCATTGGCATTGGGATGATAGTTCAGGGATTCCATGGCGTTTTGTACCGCCTGGCGTGATGCGTCACTGGCTTTTGGTGAGTCATTAATCACGCGGGAGACGGTTGCCACCGACACGCCTGCCAGACGGGCCACATCCTTTATTGTCGCCATTCATTACCTTCTTATTGGGGGTAAGCGTTTACACACCAAATAGTGTTGCGGAAAAGCGGCGTGCATTCAAGGGGAGCGGATTTTCGCGCTCCACAAACGTGACGCAGAACAACCCTGGCGGTGTAATCGTTACACGCGCAGTCATGTCTGAAGAATGTCAATCTGAACCTTTGGTTACACTTTGCCTCAGGCTGTTGCGATTGTCCGATGGCGAGGATGTTAATGAGATTGATACAGTTGAGATCCCAGAGGTATTGATTGGTGAGAATTCTTAGTACGATTTCGTACTCATCTCTTGCACCAACCTGCGCGGATGCGCAGGTTTTTTTTCGCCTCCACTTTTGCTGTCGCTCCCGTATCACTTCTCGTGTAATCTGCCACCATTTACTATCAACCCTCCACACTGGCTGGCAAAGGGAGTTGAGATGCTATTTGGGTTCTTCCGTACACTGTTCCGTATTCTCTTTCGCATCCGCGTCACTGGCGATGCCCAGGCGCTTCGCGGCGAACGCGTTCTTATCACACCAAATCATGTTTCCTTTATAGATGGCATCCTGCTGGCGCTGTTTCTGCCTGTGCGCCCGGTATTTGCGGTCTATACCTCTATTAGCCAGCAGTGGTACATGCGCTGGCTCACGCCGCTGATTGATTTTGTGCCGCTCGACCCGACAAAGCCGATGATGATTAAGCATCTGGTGCGTCTGGTTGAGCAGGGGCGTCCGGTGGTCATTTTCCCTGAAGGGCGTATTTCAGTGACCGGTTCGCTGATGAAAATCTACGACGGCGCGGGGTTTGTCGCGGCGAAGTCAAAAGCGACCGTGGTGCCGCTGCGCATTGAAGGCGCAGAGCTGAGCCATTTCAGCCGGCTGAAGGGGCTGGTGAAGCAGCGTCTGTTCCCAAAAATCACGCTGCATATTCTGCCGCCCACGTCGTTACCGATGCCGGAAGCGCCGCGTGCCCGCGAGCGCCGTAAAATCGCCGGGGAAATGCTGCATCAGATTATGATGGAAGCGCGTATGGCCGTGCGCCCGCGCGAAACGCTGTACGAATCTCTGCTTTCCGCGCAGTACCGCTATGGCGCGAAGAAAAACTGCATCGAAGACATCAACTTTACCCCGGATACCTATCGCAAACTGCTGACCAAAACCCTGTTTGTGGGCCGCATTCTCGAGAAGTACAGCAAGAAGGGCGAAAAGATTGGCCTGATGCTGCCTAACGCGGGCATCAGCGCGGCGGTGATATTTGGGGCGGTTTCCCGGGGGCGGATCCCGGCGATGATGAACTACACGGCGGGCGTGAAGGGGCTGACCAGCGCCATTACCGCCGCTCAAATCAATACCGTCTTTACCTCCCGTCAGTTCCTCGACAAAGGCAAGCTCTGGCACCTTCCCGAGCAGCTCACCCAGGTGCGCTGGGTCTTCCTGGAGGATCTGAAAGCCGACGTGACCACCGGCGACAAGCTGTGGATTTTTGCGCATTTGCTGATGCCGCGTCTGGCGCAGGTCAAACAGCAGCCGGAAGATGACGCGATTATCCTCTTCACGTCGGGATCGGAGGGCAACCCGAAAGGCGTCGTTCACAGCCACAAGAGCATCCTGGCGAACGTTGAGCAGATCAAAAGCATTGCCGACTTTACCGCAAATGATCGTTTTATGTCGGCGCTGCCGCTGTTCCACTCCTTTGGCCTGACGGTGGGGCTGTTTACGCCGCTGCTGACCGGCGCAGAAGTGTTCCTCTATCCAAGCCCGCTGCATTACCGGATCGTGCCGGAGCTGGTGTATGACCGTAACTGCACCGTCCTGTTCGGCACCTCAACCTTCCTGGGCAACTATGCGCGTTTTGCTAATCCGTATGATTTCTATCGCGTGCGGTATGTGGTGGCCGGTGCGGAAAAACTGCAGGAGAGTACGCGTCAGATCTGGCAGGACAAGTTTGGCCTGCGCATTCTCGAAGGTTATGGCGTTACCGAGTGTGCGCCCGTGGTCTCGATTAACGTACCGATGGCGGCGAAACCGGGCACGGTTGGCCGAATTCTGCCGGGAATGGATGCGCGTCTGCTGGCGGTGCCGGGTATTGAGGACGGTGGCCGTCTGCAGCTTAAAGGGCCAAACGTGATGAACGGCTATCTGCGCGTGGAAAATCCGGGCGTGCTGGAAGCGCCGACGGCGGAAAACGTCAACGGTGAGGTTGAAACCGGCTGGTACGACACTGGTGATATCGTCCGTTTCGATGAACAGGGCTTTGTACAGATTCAGGGACGCGCGAAACGCTTCGCCAAAATCGCCGGTGAAATGGTCTCTCTGGAAATGGTTGAGCAGCTGGCGACGGCCGTGTCCGCGGATAAAATGCATGCGACCGTGGTGAAGAGCGATGCCAGCAAAGGCGAGGCGCTGGTGCTGTTTACGACCGACGCTGAGCTTAAGCGCGACAGGTTACTAAGCTATGCGCGTGAACACGGTATTCCTGAACTGGCCGTGCCGCGCGATATTCGCCACCTCAAGCAGCTTCCGGTGCTGGGTAGCGGTAAGCCCGATTTCGTGACCCTGAAAGGCATGGTTGAAGAGGCGGAACAGCAAAATGCGTGAGTCAGTACACACTAACACATCGCTCAGGTCGAAAGGCATGATGGCCGTCATCGCCGCGCAATTTCTCTCTGCGTTCGGTGATAACGCGCTGTTGTTTGCCACGCTGGCGCTGCTGAAAGCAGAGTTTTACCCCGACTGGAGCCAGCCGATCCTGCAGATGGTGTTTGTGGGCGCTTACATTATCTTTGCTCCGTTCGTCGGGCAGGTGGCGGACAGTTTTCCCAAAGGCCGGGTGATGATGTTTGCCAACGGCCTCAAGCTGCTGGGGGCCGCCAGCATTTGCTTTGGCTTCAATCCGTTTATTGGCTACACGCTGGTGGGCATTGGGGCCGCCGCCTACTCTCCGGCGAAGTACGGCATTCTCGGCGAGCTGACCACCGGGGATAAGCTGGTGAAGGCCAATGGTCTGATGGAGTCGTCAACCATTGCCGCTATCCTGCTTGGTTCGGTCGCGGGCGGCGTTCTGGCCGACTGGCATGTCCTTGCGGCGCTGGGCGTATGCGCGGTGGTGTATGGCGGCGCGGTCGTGGCGAACCTGTTTATTCCCAAACTGCCGGTGGCTCGCCCGGGGCAATCCTGGCGCTTTAAACCGATGACCGGCAGCTTCTTTACCGCCTGTCGCGTGCTATGGCGTAACGGTGAAACGCGTTTCTCATTGATGGGGACCAGTATGTTCTGGGGCGCTGGCGTCACGCTGCGCTTCCTGCTGGTGCTGTGGGTGCCTGTGGCGCTGGGGATTACTGACAACGCGACGCCGACCTATCTTAATGCGATGGTGGCCATCGGCATTGTGCTCGGAGCTGGTGCTGCGGCGAAGCTGGTGACGCTGGAGACGGTAGCACGCTGCATGCCTGCAGGGATTCTGATTGGCGTCGTGGTGCTGATTTTCTCGCTGCAGCATGCGTTATTGCCCGCGTATGTCCTTCTCATCCTGATTGGTATTCTGGGAGGCTTCTTCGTGGTGCCGCTGAACGCGCTACTGCAGGAGCGGGGCAAGCAGACCGTCGGGGCAGGGAATGCCATCGCGGTACAAAACCTGGGTGAAAACCTGGCAATGCTGTTAATGCTGGGGCTCTACTCGTTGGCGGTAAAAGTGGGTGTGCCGGTAGTGGGAATTGGCGTCGGGTTTGGCGGGCTGTTTGCGCTGGCGATTGCGGGTTTGTGGATCTGGCAACGCCGTCGCTGATATATAGCCGGGTGGCGGCTTCGCCTTACCCGGCCTACGTTTACGCACTTGTAGGCCCGGTAAGCGTAGCGCCACCGGGCAAAAGCATCAGGCTACGGCGCAGGATACGTATAAACCTGATGCACCGCTTCAATCTCCGCTAACACCTCTTCACTCAGGTTCAGGTTGAAACTCTCAATATTGGTTTTCAACTGTTCCATCGTTGTCGCGCCCAGCAGGGTGCTGGCAACAAACGGCTGACGGCGCACGAAGGCCAGCGCCATCTGCGCAGGGTCAAGACCGTGACGCTTCGCGATATCCACATAGGCGGCAACGGCTTTCTGCGTCTGCTCGCCGCTGTAGCGGGTGAAGCGGCTAAAGAGGGTATTTCGCGCTCCGGCCGGTTTCGCGCCGTTCAGGTATTTCCCCGTCAGCGTGCCGAAGCCGAGACAGGAATAGGCGAGCAGTTCCACTTCTTCATACTGCGTCACCTCGGCCAGACCCACTTCATAGCTGCGGTTAAGCAGGCTGTACGGGTTCTGAATAGTCACGATACGCGGCAGATCGTGCTTATCCGCCAGGTGCAGATAGCGCATTACGCCAAAGGCCGTTTCGTTAGAGACGCCAATGTAGCGGATTTTTCCCGCGCGCTGGCATTCGGTCAGCGCTTCCAGCGTTTCCAGCAGCGTCACCGCGGGGGCGCTCTCATTCCAGCTGTACCCGAGCTTGCCAAAACAGTTGGTTGGCCGCTGCGGCCAGTGTACCTGGTAGAGATCGAGATAGTCGGTTTGCAGGCGCTTGAGGCTGGCGTCCAGCGCGGCGCGGATATTTTTGCGATCGAGGATCTGGTTCGGGCGGATCCCGGTATCGTTGTTGCGCGCGGGGCCGCTGACTTTGGAGGCAATCACCAGCTTTTCACGGTTGCCGCGTTTTGCCAGCCAGTTACCAACGTAGGTTTCGGTAAGTCCCTGCGTCTCAGGACGTGGCGGAACAGGATACATCTCTGCGACATCAATCAGGTTAATCCCCTGGCTGACGGCATAATCGAGTTGTGCATGGGCATCGGCTTCGCTGTTTTGTTCACCAAATGTCATCGTGCCCAACCCCAGTTGGCTAATTTCCAGAGCGCTGTGGGGGATACGGTGATAATGCATAGCCGGCTTCCTCAGTAGACATATAAACCGCGTCAGGATGTACCCGACAAAGGAATATAAACATGGCAGAGGGGAAGCAAAAGGGGAAGAAAAAAATCAAAAAGGCCAGCAAGCTACTGACCTCTCTCTGTTTATCGCTCGATAATTTGCGAGACTTCGTCGCGATTGATCTGCATTTTATTGCCTTGCTGATCGCGATAGCTGACCAGACCGGTATCATCGTCGACTTCGGGTTTACCGTCAGTCAGGATCATTCGCCCATCTTTTGTCGCCATAACGTAATCACTACTACATCCGGATACGGCAAATGCTAAACCGACTGCTGAAACTAACACTGCCCATTTTTTCATCGTTATCGTCCTCATCTGGCTCGTATCAAATCATAGTTTAGTTTTAACCCGATATGGCAACAGGAGGAAGCGGTAAAATCTTAAAAAGCAGTCGATTATGTTTGAGAGCTCGCAAAATAAGTAAAAAACTATGTTTTTAACAGGAAATGACGGGCAAGGAGTGCGCCGGTGAAATTCTTTTTTAGATAAAAACCGCGCGGCAACGTCAGTATCGGCTCACCCTGCGCGCCGATTGCCTCGGTAAGCGCTTTACTATTGGCCGCTTTTGGGCGCAGCTGTAATACCTCTCCGTGTCGGGCGGTGATGCGCTCTACCTGCCCAAGAACAATCATGTCCATCAGCTCCTCCCAGTCCAGACGAAGCTGACGCTCCTCATCGTCGTCCGGGCTCCAGAGCAGCGGCGCGCCAACGCGACGCTCAGCCAGGGGGATCTGACGCTCACCTTCGACTGGTACCCACAACACGCGCTTCAGCTTATGGCGAACGTGACTGGTTTCCCAGGTCACGCCGGTGTTGCCGGTTAATGGCGCAACGCAAACAAAGGTGGTCTCAAGGGGTTTGCCCTGGCTGTCTATTGGGATGGTTTTTAACTCCACGCCAAGCGCTGCAAAATCCTGCTCCGGTTTGCTCCCTGCGCTGGCACCCAGCCATAGCTCAAGCAGCATGCCGATCCAGCCTTTATCCCGTTTCAGATCCTTCGGGATCTGAAGCCCTGCCATTGCCGCCAGCTCGCCAAGCGAAAAGCCTGCAAGACGCTGTGCCTGCTGTAGCAACTGGTCTTCGCTGGACGGCGGTGAGAGCAAGGGTGTAAGCGGATGCATGAAGGTAACCTTTTGATTAAAAAATAAACGAAGAAATTGTCCCCTGTGGATAGAGTTTAACTATTTCTGTACCAATAATCCATGTCTATGATTTATAGGTTTTTTTATGGGTTTTAAATCGTTTCACCAGACTCAGAAAACCGGTTGTTCAAATCTGGTCACTGACAATGAACAGGATCTTACACCATGTTATCCACAGAAAAATGGGATAACTGGGCATAACCCTGACTACTGTTTCAATTTACAGCCTTGACGTGCGATGAAAATCGAATTTTCAAACAAATTGTGACTAACTTATTTGCACAATCTGTGGATAAAACCGACGCTGTTCGATCTTTCATCAGCGCGACGATCCGTGATGTGATGATCGTCACGCTATCCTTTTTTGCCTTCATGAAAATGTATTTAACAATATGAAAATAAATGAATTATCGAATTCTGGTGAAAGAGGGGATAGGGCAGCGTTTAAGGTTGTTCATCGGTAATCAGACACTTCTTCACAACTATATCCACAGAAAAGGTGAATAAAATTCCCTTCACTGCCTCTCATCTGTTCATAACTCAGCACTTATTTGTGAGTTATTCAATTGTTATTAGGTTGCAGGCCTGTAAGAGAGTGGTTTACCGCCTCCCTGTAGTGTGAAACAATCATTCATATATAAGGTTTAGTTTGGGGTAGTCCGGTGATTGATGACGATGGCTACCGCCCGAACGTAGGAATAGTAATTTGTAATCGTCAGGGTCAGGTAATGTGGGCCCGGCGATATGGTCAGCACTCCTGGCAGTTCCCGCAAGGCGGGATCAATCCGGGAGAGTCCCCAGAACAAGCGATGTACCGGGAGCTTTTTGAAGAGGTCGGTTTAAGCCGAAAAGATGTTCGCATCCTGGCTTCGACCCGCAACTGGTTGCGTTACAAGTTACCGAAACGTTTGGTGCGTTGGGACACAAAGCCGGTTTGTATCGGCCAGAAACAGAAGTGGTTTCTGTTGCAGTTGGTGGGCAACGATTCAGACATCAATATGCAAACCAGCAGTACGCCGGAGTTCGATGGCTGGCGCTGGGTGAGCTATTGGTATCCTGTTCGTCAGGTCGTGTCATTTAAACGCGATGTTTACCGTAGGGTGATGAAAGAGTTTGCAAGTGTGGTCATGCAGCTTCAGGAGATCCCGCCTAAGCCGCAGAGCGCACCTGCATGGCGACGTAAAAGAGGTTAAGCTACGCAAATCATGCTCACCCGCTTGCGAGAAATAGTCGAGAAGGTGGCCAGTGCTCCGCGTCTGAACGAGGCGCTGAATATTCTGGTCACTGACATCTGTCTTGCGATGGAGACCGAGGTCTGTTCGGTGTATCTGGCCGACCACGATCGCCGCTGCTATTACCTGATGGCGACCCGTGGTTTGAAAAAACCACGTGGACGCACCGTCACGCTGGCATTTGATGAAGGTATCGTGGGGCTGGTTGGGCGACTGGCTGAACCCATTAACCTTGCTGACGCGCAAAAACACCCCAGCTTTAAATACATCCCCTCCGTAAAAGAAGAGCGCTTCCGCGCTTTCCTTGGCGTGCCGATTATCCAGCGTCGCCAGCTGCTCGGCGTGCTGGTTGTCCAGCAGCGTGAGCTACGTCAGTACGACGAGAGCGAGGAGTCTTTCCTCGTCACGCTGGCCACGCAGATGGCGGCGATCCTCTCTCAGTCTCAGCTTGCCGCGCTCTTTGGTCAGTATCGCCATACGCGCATTCGTGCCCTTCCGGCATCGCCAGGCGTAGCGATTGCTGAAGGCTGGATGGACGCCACGCTGCCCCTGATGGAGCAGGTTTACGAAGCCTCAACGCTTGATGAAGCGCTTGAGCGCGAACGTCTGACCGCCGCGCTGGAAGAGGCGGCGAATGAATTTCGTCGTTACAGCAAGCGTTTTGCCGCAGGCGCACAGAAAGAGACGGCGGCCATCTTCGACCTCTATTCGCACCTGCTCTCCGACGCGCGTCTGCGTCGTGAGCTTTTTGCGGAAGTGGATAAAGGCTCGGTCGCGGAGTGGGCGGTTAAGAAGGTTATCGAAAAATTTGCCGAACAATTTGCGGCATTGACCGACGGTTACCTGAAAGAACGGGCTGGCGATCTCCGCGCCCTGGGACAGCGCCTGCTGTTCCATCTTGATGACACCATTCAGGGGCCGAATGCCTGGCCAAAACGGTTTGTTCTGGTCGCCGATGAACTGTCGGCAACGACGCTGGCTGAGCTGCCTCAGGACAGGCTGGCCGGTGTGGTGGTGCGCGATGGCGCCGCCAACTCGCATGCCGCCATTATGGTGCGCGCGCTGGGTATTCCAACCGTTATGGGAGCGGATATCCAGCCGTCGGTACTGCACCGCCGTACGCTGGTGGTTGACGGCTATCGCGGAGAGCTGCTGGTCGATCCTGAGCCGGTTCTGCTTCAGGAGTACCAGCGTCTTATCAGCGAAGAGAATGAATTAAGCAAGCTGGCGGAAGATGACGTTAACCTGCCCGCCCAGCTTAAGAGCGGAGAGCGGATTAAAGTCATGCTCAACGCCGGTTTAAGCCCTGAGCATGAAGAAAAGCTTGGCAGCCGCATCGACGGTATTGGCTTATACCGTACTGAAATTCCATTTATGCTGCAGAGCGGTTTCCCCTCAGAAGAGGAGCAGGTGGCGCAGTATCAGGGGATGCTGCAGATGTTTAACGACAAACCTGTCACCCTGCGAACCCTGGACGTCGGGGCGGATAAACAGCTGCCCTATATGCCGATCAGCGAAGAAAACCCGTGCCTGGGCTGGCGTGGGATCCGCATTACGCTCGATCAGCCGGAGATCTTCCTGATCCAGGTCCGTGCGATGCTGCGCGCCAACGCGGCGACGGGTAATCTCAGCATCTTACTGCCGATGGTCACCAGCATTGATGAGATCGACGAGTCCCGGCGACTGATCGAACGTGCAGGCCGTGAAGTGGAAGAGATGATCGGCTATGCGATCCCGAAACCGCGGATCGGTGTGATGCTTGAAGTGCCGTCTATGGTCTTTATGCTGCCGCAGCTGGCAAACCGCGTTGATTTTATCTCTGTCGGCACGAACGACCTGACGCAATATATTCTGGCCGTCGATCGTAACAATACGCGTGTCGCCAGTATCTACGACAGCCTGCATCCGGCGATCATTCGCGCCTTAGCGATGATTGCCCGTGAAGCGGCTCAGTACGGCATTGATTTACGCCTGTGCGGTGAAATGGCCGGCGATTCAATGTGCGTAGCGATCCTGATTGGTCTGGGATACCGCCATCTGTCGATGAACGGTCGCGCTGTCGCACGCGTGAAGTACCTGCTGCGGCATATCGACATCGATGATGCCCGCGAGCTGGCAGAACGCAGCCTTGAGGCGCAGCTGGCAACTGAGGTTCGTCATCAGGTCGCGGCGTTTATGGAACGGCGCGGTATGGGCGGCCTGATCCGCGGCGGTCGCTAAAGCCTTTCTCCCTTTCCCTTGAGGGAGGGGGCTGGGGTGAGGGCATCAGCGCGCATAAAACCCTATACACATCTTTTACATCTCTGGCGCATCCTCCGCGCCCGCCTTATGCTATGATTCGCAACTTTGGAGCCTCTGCTTACGGCAGAATCGCATTTCTACCGCTGTCCACTTTCAGCGGAATAACAACATCTTGTGGTGACAGATGAACAGTGGTTATCTGCATTTTCCGGAATTTGATCCGGTCATTTTCTCAGTAGGACCTGTTTCGCTTCACTGGTACGGTCTGATGTACCTGGTGGGCTTCATTTTTGCCATGTGGCTCGCTGGCCGTCGCGCCAGTCGTCCGGGCAGCGGCTGGACGAAAAACGAAGTTGAAAACCTGCTCTATGCGGGCTTCCTCGGCGTGTTCCTCGGTGGCCGTATTGGGTACGTGCTGTTCTATAACTTCCCGGTATTCCTGAACGATCCGCTCTATCTGTTCCGCGTGTGGGACGGCGGCATGTCCTTCCACGGCGGCCTGATTGGGGTGATCCTGGTAATGGTGATTTTTGCCAAACGCACCAAACGCAACTTCTTCCAGGTTTCAGATTTTATCGCACCGCTGATCCCGTTTGGTCTGGGCGCCGGCCGTCTGGGTAACTTTATCAACGGTGAGCTGTGGGGCCGCGTCGACCCGAGCGTGCCGTACACGATGCTTTTCCCGGGCTCCCGCGCAGAAGATATCGCGCTGTTGCCATCACACCCGGAGTGGCAGTCCATCTTTGATACCTACGGCGTTCTGCCGCGCCATATGTCTCAGCTTTACGAGCTGGCGCTGGAAGGCGTGGTGCTGTTTATCATCCTTAACCTGTTTATCCGCAAACCGCGTCCGATGGGCGCTGTCTCCGGCCTGTTCCTGATTGGCTATGGCGCATTCCGTATTATCGTCGAGTTCTTCCGTCAGCCAGACGCACAGTTCACCGGTGAATGGGTACAGTACATCAGCATGGGGCAGATCCTCTCCATTCCGATGATTGTCGCGGGTGCCATAATGATGATTTGGGCGTATCGTCGTCGTCCACAGCAACAAATTTCCTGAGGAACCATGAAACAGTATCTTGAATTGATGAAAAAAGTGCTCGATGAGGGCACGCCGAAAAACGACCGCACCGGTACCGGTACGCTCTCCATTTTTGGCCACCAGATGCGCTTCAATCTGCAAGAAGGCTTCCCACTGGTGACGACAAAGCGCTGCCACCTGCGCTCGATCATTCATGAACTGCTCTGGTTCCTGCAAGGCGATACTAACGTTGCGTATCTGCACGAAAATAACGTCTCAATCTGGGACGAGTGGGCAGATGAAAATGGCAACCTGGGCCCGGTTTACGGCAAGCAGTGGCGCGCCTGGCCTACGCCTGATGGTCGCCATATTGACCAGATCACAACCGTGATGAACCAGCTGAAAAACGATCCGGACTCGCGCCGAATCATCGTTTCCGCCTGGAACGTCGGCGAGCTGGATAAAATGGCGCTGGCACCGTGCCACGCGTTCTTCCAGTTCTATGTGGCGGATGGAAAGCTTTCCTGTCAGCTCTACCAGCGCTCCTGTGACGTGTTCCTCGGCCTGCCGTTTAACATTGCCAGCTATGCGCTGTTGGTCCACATGATGGCGCAGCAGTGCGACCTGGAAGTGGGTGATTTTGTCTGGACCGGTGGCGACACCCATCTTTACAGCAACCATATGGAACAGACGCATCTCCAGCTGACCCGCGAACCGCGTGCGCTGCCGAAGCTGATTATCAAGCGCAAACCGGCATCAATCTTCGATTACCGCTTTGATGATTTCGAGATTGAGGGCTATGACCCGCATCCGGGCATCAAAGCGCCCGTCGCTATCTGATGCGATAAAGCGTGACACAACCGGTGCTCTTTAGCGCCGGTTTTTTTTCGCCTTTCTCTCGTTTCCCGAAGCGCTATCCAGAAAGCGTGTAACGCGCTGCAACTCACTCAATTCTTCGGATAACGCCTCGTAAAACGAGGATCCGTCGCTCGTCATGTTCACGGCGCTTCGCCACACTGCCGGTATGAAAAAAGAGAACGGTTTTACGCTTATCGAAACGCTGGTCGCGATTTCGATTGTCGTCATCCTTAGCGCCTCAGGTCTTTACGGCTGGGACAGCTGGCAACGGCAGCAGCGGCTGTGGCAAACCGCCAGCCAGGTGCGAGATTACCTGCTGTTTCTGCGCAACCATGCAAACCGCCACAACCGCGATCATCAAATTACCCGTCAGCGGATGGGGGACCGGGACTGTCTGGCGAGCTCTGCCGTGCAAGGCTGTGAGAAGGGCAGTCCCTTTGTACTGATTCCACTCTGGTCTGAGGTCGAGGTCAGTGAGGTCACGCCGTCGCTCGCGTTCTATGGATTAAGGGACACGGCATGGGCAGGGCGGATACGCGTTCAAAGCCGTGCAGGAGCATGGCTGATTATTGTCTCAAATGGAGGACGCATCAGAATGTGTAAATTCTCGGAGGGAGGTGCATGTCTATGAAGCAGCGCGGTTTCTCACTGACTGAAGTGCTGATTGCCACGGCGATAAGCAGCCTTTTGCTGATATGCGCTTCGCGTTTTTTACCCGGCTTGCAGCGGGCGGTCTTAGTGCAATCTGGCCAGAGACAACTGGAGGAAGAGGTCTGGCACCACCTTTTTGCCTTGGGCAAACAGCTTCAGCGTGCAGGGTACTGCGCGGGAAACTGTCAGGGACAGGCGCTGGTGACTGCCAGGCAAGGAAGTTGCGTTATTGTGCGGTGGGATGCCAACAGTAACGGCAACTGGGATAACAGCGCATCAGAAAATGACAGCACCGGCTTTCGTCTGGAGTCGGGCGCGCTTGAAACCCAGCGTGGAGCGACCTCATGCGAAGGAAAAGGATGGGAAAAGCTTACTGACCCGGGCAGACTTACTATCGCGCGTTTCGTTGTGAGGAGAGTTGAACATGCCGGTTTTGCGCCAGAGGTGAATATCGAACTGGCCGCGATTCATAAAGGCGAGCAGGGGGAGCCATGGCAGGCGTTGTATACGGTTACGGGGTACAACCTGTGAATCGACAACGCGGCATATCTTCGCTGGCGCTGGTTCTGCTTTTACTGGTGCTCGGCACCCTGATCCTCACGGGTCTCAATCAGCAGCTCACAACGTTTAGTGTGCTCGTTGGCGGCGAGAGCCGCTCGCTTCAACAGCAGGCGACGGTACAGTCAGCGCTTGAGTGGGGACGGGTTCAGAGCTGGTCGTCAGAGCCCCAGGTTCAGTGCAAAAAGACACCTGCGTGGCAGGTATGTTTGCGCCTGCTGAGCGGGGGGCGCGCGTTGCTGATTGCCGGAGAAAGTGACCTGCTGCTCTGGCGAGCAGCAGAGATTGTCGACGGGAACGTTCGCTTTTCGCTTCACGGCTGGAGTGATTTTTGTCCCCTTAAGGAGCGCGCGTTATGCCAGCTGCCGTGAGCAAAGAAAAAGGGTTTAGCATGGTGGAAGTCCTGCTGGCGATGATGCTGCTGGTAATCGTCGTGACGGCTCTGTCTGGTTATCACCGGGCGCTGGCGGCTCGGTTTACCCTGTTTAACCAGTATCGCCAGCTCTGGCACCATGCCTGGAATCAGTCCCAGCTTTCAACAAATGTTCTTCCCGCAGGCTGGCAGGCCAGTCGGGTGCAGACAACGCGCGCAGGATGTGTCAGCATCACGGTTACACTCATTTCTCCTCTGGGGCGGCGCGGTGAGATAACGCGTCTGCATTGCCCGGTTAGCCAGTAGTCGGGAGCGTCTATGTTAAGGGTCTACCACTCAAATCGTCTGGATGTGCTGGAAGCACTGATGGAATTTATCGTTGAGCGCGAGCGGCTTGACGATCCTTTTGAGCCTGAAATGGTGCTGGTGCAGAGCACCGGTATGGCGCAGTGGCTGCAAATGTCGCTTTCCCGTAAATTTGGCATAGCCGCGAATATTGATTTCCCGCTGCCCGCGAGCTTTATCTGGGAGATGTTTGTCCGCGTGTTGCCGGACATCCCGGAGCAGAGCGCCTTCAACAAGCAGAGCATGAGCTGGAAGCTCATGGCGCTGCTGCCGGAAATGCTGCAGCACGATGAATTTGCCATGCTGCGCCACTACCTCAATGACGACACCGATAAGCGCAAGCTGTTCCAGCTGGCGTCGCGCACCGCCGATCTCTACGACCAATACCTTGTTTATCGCTCTGACTGGTTAATTCGTTGGGAAGCGGGCGAGTTGATTGAAGGGCTGCCGGAGGCGCAAATATGGCAGGCACCGCTGTGGAAAGCGCTGGTTGAGCATACGGAGAAACTTGGCCAGCCTAAGTGGCACCGTGCCAACCTGTACGAGCGATTTATCTCTTTACTGGAAAATGCGTCGGAGCGCCCGGCCCGACTGCCGTCACGCGTCTTTATCTGCGGGATATCCGCATTACCCCCTGTTTATCTGAAGGCGTTAAATGCGCTGGGTAAGCATATTGATATCCATATTTTATTTACCAACCCCTGCCGACAATACTGGGGGGATATCCTCGACGAACGTTGGCTTGCCCGGCTGGTTACCCGCCAAAGAAAACGCCTTTTTGAAGAGCGTGCCGTCCCGCTGTTTAAAGACGGCTCAACTGCCGGGCAGCTTTTCGATGAAGACGGTATCCAGAACCTGCCCAATCCGCTGCTTGCCTCATGGGGAAAGCTGGGGCGTGACTATATTCATATGCTCTCAGACATCACTTCATCAGGTGAAGGCGACGTGGATGCCTTTGTCGATATTGCCCCGGATAGCCTGCTGCATCATATTCAGCTGGATATCCTCGATCTGGAAAACCGTGCCGTCATGGGCGTGACGGCGAACGAGTTCGAACGCAGCGACAGCAAGCGGAAGCTGGAGGCTGACGATCGCAGCATCACGATCCATGTTTGCCATAGCCCACAGCGTGAGGTCGAAGTGCTTCACGACCAGCTGCTGGCGATGCTGCAGGAGGACCCCGACCTGACGCCACGCGATATCGTGGTGATGGTGGCGGATATCGACAGCTACAGTCCCTTTATTCAGGCCGTCTTTGGCAGTGCGACGGGCGAGCGATACCTGCCTTACGCTATCTCTGACCGTCGTGCCCGCCAGTCGCATCCGGCATTGCAGGCATTTATCACCCTGCTTTCGCTGCCGGATAGCCGCTTTATCTCCGAGGATGTCCTTGCGTTGCTGGATGTTCCCGTGCTGGCTGCACGCTTCAACATCAATGAAGAGGGCCTGCGCTACCTTCGCCAGTGGGTGAATGAGTCTGGCGTTCGCTGGGGGATCGATGACGATAACGTTCAGGAGTTCGAACTACCCCCAACCGGGCAGCACACGTGGCGATTTGGCCTGACGCGTATGCTGCTGGGCTACGCCATGGAGAGTAGCCAGGGCGAGTGGAACGAGGTGCTGCCTTACGATGAGTCCAGCGGGTTAATTGCTGAACTGGTCGGGCATTTAGCGTCACTCCTGATGCAGCTTAACCGCTGGCGATATGCGCTGTTGCAGCCGCGTCCACTTGAAGAATGGCTCCCGGTCTGCAGGGCGTTACTCAATGATTTCTTCCTGCCAGACAGTGACACCGAAGCGGCAATGGCGCTCATTGAAACGCAGTGGCAGGCTATCATTGACGAAGGCGTGAATTCCCACTATCAGGAGGCCATCCCGCTGTCTCTGTTACGGGATGAGCTGACGCAGCGGCTCGATCAGGAGCGAATCAGCCAGCGTTTCCTGGCAGGCCCCATCAATATCTGCACCCTGATGCCCATGCGTTCTATTCCGTTTAAAGTGGTCTGTCTGCTTGGCATGAACGACGGCATCTATCCGCGCGCGCTGCCGCCGCTGGGGTTCGACTTGATGAGCGCAAACCCAAAGCGGGGCGACCGTAGCCGCCGTGATGATGACCGTTACCTCTTCCTTGAGGCACTCATTTCTGCCCAGAATAAGCTCTATATCAGCTATATCGGCCGTTCCATTCAGGACAACAGCGAGCGTTTCCCCTCCGTTCTGGTGCAGGAGCTGGTGGACTATATCGGCCAGAGCCACTATCTGCCGGGAGATGAAGATCGCAACTGCGATGAAAGCGAGCAAAGGGTTAAAGCCCATATCACCTGTTTCCACAGCCGCATGCCGTTTGACCCGGTGAACTATATTGCCGGCGAGCGCCAGAGCTATGCCCATGAGTGGTTACCGGCGGCGAAAAAAGAGGGGAATGCGCATACTGATTTCATTCAGGAACTTGACCCGCGCCCCATCGACACCCTGACCTTCGAGCAGCTTCAGCGGTTTTGGGCACATCCGGTGCGGGCCTTCTTCCAGCAACGATTGCAGGTCAACTTCCGTTCTGAAGAGAGCGAAATTCCGGATGCAGAGCCTTTTACGCTGGAAGGGCTGGAGCGCTATCAGCTAAACCTCCAGCTGCTGAATGCGCTGGTTGAAGAGGAAGACGCTGACAAACTTTATCGCCGCTACCGTGCTGCAGGGCAGTTGCCCTATGGAGCGTTCGGGGAAATTGTCTGGGAGGCGCAGTGTCAGGAGATGACCGCCCTGGCAGAGCGCGTAAGAGCGTGCCGACAGCCGGGCAAAAGTATTGAAATCGATCTCAACTGCAATGGCGTAGAGCTCACGGGCTGGTTAACTCAGGTTCAGCCGGATGGGCTGCTGCGCTGGCGGCCCTCTATGCTGAGCGTTTCACAGGGGTTGCAACTCTGGCTGGAACATCTTGTCTACAGTGCGGGTGGTCATGAAGGTGAAAGCCGGATTTTCGTGCGCAAAGAGGGCGAGTGGCGCTTCCCGCCGATGGAGTCTGAACAGGCGTTACGGTATCTGTCTTTGTACATTGAGGGCTACCGTCAGGGAATGAACAAACCGCTCCTGTTACTGCCGGAAAGTGGCGGGGCGTGGATAAAAGCCTGTTATGACGCGCAGAATGATGCGATGTTAACGGATGAGTCTTCGCTGCAGAAAGCACGCAGTAAATTTATGCAGGCCTACGAAGGTAACATGATGGTGCGGGGAGAAGGTGAAGATGTCTGGTATCAGCGCTTATGGCGAACCCTTGAGCCAGAGTACTTCGAGGCTATCACGGAAGAGGCGCAGCGCTACCTGCTGCCATTGTTTAAATTTAATCAGTCCTGAGTGCTGTATAAAAATTGCGCAGCATGGGGTGTTCATTTATGATGCACTTCTTATCACGGACTGATGTACCCAATAAAGAGATGTTGGCGTGTCCAGCACGCAATGTGTTAATGATGTAGCCGTGATAAAGAGGTCGTAATGCCAGGCAGCACCTTGTTTAAAGCGTTTGTTTTGTTTGTCGCCCTCTGTGCACCTGTCACTCAGGCAGACTCCGGTTGGCAACCCGTTCAGGAAACTATCCGTAAGAGCGAAAAAGATACCCGTCAATATCAGGCTATTCGTCTTGATAACGGCATGACCGTACTGCTGGTTTCCGATCCGCAGGCGGTGAAATCCCTGTCGGCATTAGTGGTGCCGGTTGGATCGCTGGAAGATCCTGACGCTCATCCTGGTCTTGCGCACTATCTGGAACATATGACGCTGATGGGGTCAAAAAAATACCCGCAGCCAGATAGCCTGTCCGAATTTCTGAAGATGCATGGCGGCAGCCACAATGCCAGTACGGCACCGTACCGCACGGCCTTTTATCTCGAAGTCGAAAATGATGCGCTGGAAGGGGCGGTCGATCGCCTTGCTGATTCTATCGCCGCGCCGTTGCTGGATAAAAAATACGCCGAACGTGAACGCAATGCGGTGAATGCCGAGCTGACCATGGCCCGCACGCGAGACGGTATGCGCATGGCGCAGGTCAGTGCAGAAACCATCAACCCTGCGCACCCGGGCTCGCGCTTCTCCGGCGGTAACCTGGAAACTTTGAGCGACAAACCCAACAGCCCGGTGCTGGATGCCCTGCACGCGTTTCGCGATAAATACTACTCAGCCAACCTGATGAAAGCGGTCATCTACAGCAATAAACCGTTGCCAGAACTGGCAGGCATGGCGGCTAAAACGTTTGGCCGGGTGCCGAATAAAAATATCGACCTGCCGCAAATAAACGTTCCGGTGGTCACGGATGCGCAAAAAGGCATCGTGATCCACTACGTTCCTGCCATGCCTCGTAAAGTGCTGCGCGTGGAATTCCGCATTGATAACAACACCGCACAGTTTCGCAGTAAAACCGATGAGCTGGTGACCTACCTGATCGGTGACCGTAGCCCGGGCACGCTGTCTGACTGGCTGCAAAAACAGGGGCTGGTGGAAGGTATTCGCGCCGATTCCGATCCGGTTGTGAACGGCAATAGCGGCGTGCTGGCGATCTCCGCGACGCTGACAGACAAAGGACAGGCCAACCGCGATGAGGTCGTGGCGGCTATCTTTAGCTACCTCGCTTTACTGCGCGAGAAAGGCGTTGATAAGCGCTATTTTGATGAACTTGCGCACGTGCTGGATCTCGATTTCCGCTACCCGTCCATCACCCGAGACATGGATTACGTTGAGTGGCTGGCGGATACCATGATCCGCGTGCCGGTGGAACATACTCTCGACGCGGTGAATATTGCCGACCGGTATGACGCAGAGGCGGTAAAAGCCCGCCTGGCGATGATGACGCCGGAGAATGCCCGCATCTGGTACATCAGCCCGAACGAACCGCATAACAAGACGGCCTATTTTGTCGATGCTCCTTATCAGGTGGATAAAATCAGCGCTCAGACCTTCGCCGACTGGCAGAAAAAGGCCGGGGAAATTGCGTTGAAGCTGCCGGAGCTGAACCCCTATATTCCGGATGACTTCTCGCTGATCAAAACAACTAAAGATTACCCGCACCCGGAACTCATCATTGATGAGCCAACGCTGCGCGTCGTGTATACCCCAAGCCGCTATTTCGCCAGTGAGCCTAAAGCCGATGTCAGCGTGGTGCTGCGTAACCCGAAAGCGATGAACAGCGCTAAAAATCAGGTGATGTTCGCGCTCAATGACTATCTCGCCGGGATTGCGCTCGATCAGCTTAGCAACCAGGCGGCCGTGGGCGGCATCAGCTTCTCTACCAACGCCAACAACGGTTTGATGCTCAATGCAAACGGCTATACCCAGCGCTTGCCTCAGCTGTTCCAGGCCCTGCTGGAAGGGTATTTCAGCTACACGCCGACGGAAGAGCAGCTTGAGCAGGCCAAATCGTGGTATGCGCAGATGATGGATTCTGCCGAGAAAGGCAAAGCTTACGATCTGGCGCTTATGCCAGCGCAAATGCTGTCGCAGGTTCCTTATTTCCAGCGTGAGGATCGCCGCGCGCTGCTGCCTTCCATCTCCTTAAAAGACGTGCTGGCGTACCGCGATGCGCTGAAAACCAACACGCGCCCGGAGTTCCTGATCGTCGGCAACATGAGTGAGGAGCAGGCCAAAACCCTGGCGGAGGATGTTCGCACACAGCTTGGTTCGAAAGGTGACGAGTGGTGCCGCAACCAGGACGTGCTGGTTGAGAAAAAACAGAATGTGATTTTTGAAAAGGCGGGCAACAGTACGGATTCCGCGCTGGCCGCGGTCTTTGTGCCAACGGGCTATGATGAATTCGCCAGCTCAGCGCAGAGCGCCGTGCTGGGGCAAATTATTCAGCCGTGGTTCTATAACCAGTTACGCACAGAAGAGCAGCTTGGCTACGCGGTATTTGCCTTCTCCATGAACGTAGGCCGACAGTGGGGGCTTGGCTTCCTGCTGCAAAGCAGTGATAAACAGCCGGCGTATCTCTGGCAGCGTTACCAGGCCTTCTTCCCGCAGGTGGAAGCAAAACTGCGCGCCATGAAGCCGGAAGAATTTGCCCAGATCCAGCAGGCCGTCATCGCGCAGGTGATGCAGCCGCCGCAAACGCTGGGTGAAGAAGCCTCGCAGCTGAGCAAAGATTTCGATCGCGGTAATCTGAAATTTGATTCGCGTGATAAAGTAGTGGCCGAGATAAAACAGCTGACGCCGCAAAAGGTTGCCGACTTCTTCCATCAGGCGGTCATTAAGCCGCAGGGAATCACCATCCTGTCTCAGGTTTCCGGTAGCCAGAACGGGAAAACGGAGTATGTGAACCCGAAAGGCTGGAAAGTCTGGAAAAGCGTCAGCGCGCTGCAGCAATCTATGCCCTGGAGTAAGAAAGAATGACCGATACCGCTGAGTCCCTTGATCCCTTACGTTTACCTCTGCAGGGTGAACGATTGATTGAAGCCTCAGCGGGAACGGGAAAAACCTTCACCATCGCCGCCCTCTATCTGCGTCTGCTGCTGGGGCTTGGCGGCAACGCAGCTTTTCCACGCCCCTTAAGCGTGGAAGAGCTGCTGGTGGTAACCTTCACCGAGGCCGCTACAGCTGAGCTGCGGGGCCGTATTCGTACCAATATCCA
Source organism: Enterobacter sp. ECC-249 (assembly GCF_043965265.1). Classification (NCBI taxonomy): domain Bacteria; kingdom Pseudomonadati; phylum Pseudomonadota; class Gammaproteobacteria; order Enterobacterales; family Enterobacteriaceae; genus Enterobacter; species Enterobacter sp. ECC-249. The sequence goes on along the minus strand of NZ_CP143660.1, from coordinate 4,267,885 downwards.
CGAGCTGCGCATCGCCTGTCTCCGTCAGAGCACGGATAATCCCCTCTACGCGAGCCTTCTGGAAGAGATTGCCGATAAGCAACAGGCCGCCCAGTGGCTGCTGCTCGCTGAACGGCAGATGGACGAAGCGTCCGTCTTTACCATTCACGGTTTTTGCCAGCGCATGCTGAGCCTGAATGCGTTCGAGTCCGGTATGCTGTTCGAACAGCAGCTTATTGAAGATGAATCCGTGCTTCGCTATCAGGCCTGTGCGGATTTCTGGCGTCGCCACTGTTACCCGTTACCGCGCGATATCGCCGAAGCGGTACATGCGTTGTGGAAAGGACCGGAGGCGCTGCTGCGCGCGATCGATCGTTATCTGCAGGGGGAAGCGCCGGTCATCAAATCCCCGCCGCCGGCAGATGAAACCCTGGCCTCACGGCATGAAAAAATCATCGCGCAGGTTGCTGACATCAAGCAAAAATGGATAGAGTCCGTTGGCGAGATTGACGCCATCATCGAAAACTCCGGGATTGACCGACGCAAGTTTAACCGTGGCAATCAGGGAAAATGGATCGACAAGATCAGCGCCTGGGCGCAGGAAGAGACGCGAGGCTACCAGCTCCCGGACGCGCTGGAGAAATTCTCCCAACGTTTCCTGGCTGAGCGGACCAAAGCCGACGGCATTGTGCCTGAGCATCCTCTGTTTGTGGCGATTGAAAACCTGCTGGCGGAGCCCCTCACGCTCAACCATCTGATGATCGCCCGCGCGATGACCGAAATTCGTGAAGCCGTCGCGCGCGAGAAACGCCGCCGGGGGGAACTGGGTTTCGACGATATGCTGAGTCGCCTTGATGCGGCGCTGTGCAGTGAAAACGGCGAAGCGCTTGCCGCCGCGATTCGCACCCGTTTCCCGGTGGCGATGATTGACGAATTTCAGGACACCGACCCACAGCAGTACCGCATTTTTCACCGTATCTGGCGCCAGCAGCCCGACACCGCGCTGCTGTTAATTGGCGATCCGAAACAGGCCATCTACGCCTTCCGCGGTGCGGATATTTTCACCTACATGAAAGCCCGCAGCGAGGTTGACGCGCACTACACGCTCGATACCAACTGGCGCTCCTCTCCCGGCATGGTGGAAAGCGTCAACGCGCTGTTTAGCCGCATGGATACGGCGTTTATGTTCCGGGAGATCCCGTTTCAGCCGGTAAAATTTGCCCCGAAAAATGCCTCGTTGCGCTTCGAGTTTAACGGAGTGACGCAGCCTGCCATGAACTTCTGGCTGCTGGATGGGGAAGGCTGCGGCGTTGCCGACTATCAAAATGCCATGGCCCAGCACTGTGCCGCGCAAATCCGTGACTGGCTCAGCGCGGGGGCGCGCGGTGAAGCGCTGCTGTGGAAGGGGGATAAACCAACCCCTGTAAAGGCATCAGACATTACGGTACTGGTGCGTAGCCGTCAGGAGGCCGCGCTCATCCGCGACGCCCTGACGTTACTGAATATCCCCTCCGTCTACCTCTCAAACCGCGACAGCGTCTTTGAAACGCTGGAGGCGCAGGAGATGCTTTGGCTGCTACAGGCCGTGCTGGCCCCGGAGCGGGAAAGTACGCTGCGCAGCGCATTAGCCAGCGCGATGCTCGGACTGAACGCGCGCGATATTGATGCGCTCAACAATGACGAAGCCGCGTGGGATGCCGTGGTAGAAGAGTTTGTTCGCTATCGCGAAAAATGGCAGAAGCGCGGCGTGATGGCGATGGTGCGCGAGCTCATGGCACAGCGCCATATTGCGGAGAATATGCTGGCGACAGCAGGTGGCGAGCGGCGTTTGACCGATATTTTACACATCAGCGAACTGTTGCAGGAAGCGGGTACGCAGCTGGAGAGCGAGCACGCCCTGGTGCGCTGGCTGGCGCAGCAGATTGCCGATCCGAACAGCAATTCCTCCAGCCAGCAGATGCGCCTCGAGAGTGATAAACATCTGGTGCAGATCGTCACCATCCACAAGTCGAAAGGCCTGGAATATCCGCTGGTCTGGCTACCGTTTATCGCCAATTACCGCGTGCAGGATCAGGCTTTTTACCACGATCGCGAGTCGTTTGAGGCGGTGCTCGATCTCAGCAACGCGGAGTCCAGCGTTGAGCTGGCAGAGGCCGAACGTCTGGCGGAAGATTTACGCCTGCTCTACGTGGCGCTAACCCGCTCGGTCTGGCACTGCAGCCTGGGTGTTGCGCCGCTGTTCCGGCGTCGGGGCGAAAAGAGCGGGGAGAGCGATTTTCATCTGAGCGCGCTGGGGCGGCTTATTCAGCAGGGTGAACCCAAAGACGCGGCGGGCCTGCGCCAGTGCATCGAATCCCTATGCTCTGAGCATGTTGCCCTGCATATTCCTTCGCTGCCCGACAACAGCCGCTGGCACATGCCGGAGCCGCACGAGTCAGATCTCCATGCCCGTCGGGTGATACGCACTATTGCGGACGACTGGCGCGTGACCAGCTACTCCGGCTTACAGCAGCACGGGCAGAGTATTGCGCAGGATCTGATGCCAAAACTGGACGTGGATGCCGCAGGCGCCGGTAGCGTACCCGTTGAGCCGGTGCTGACGCCGCACCAGTTCCCGCGCGGCGCCTCGCCGGGCACGTTTTTGCACAGCCTGTTTGAAGAGCTGGATTTTACCCAGCCGGTTTCCGAAGAGTGGGTGCTAAAGATGTTACAGAGTGGCGGCTACGACGCACAGTGGCAGCCAGTTCTCACCGACTGGATCCGCGCGGTTCTGCACGCGCCGCTCACCGCGCAGGGGATCTCGCTTAGCCAGTTGACCGCCAAAGATAAGCAGGTGGAGATGGAGTTTTACCTCCCTATCGCCAGTCCGCTCAGGGCCGAGGCGCTTGATGCGCTGATCCGCGAGTACGATCCGTTATCCGCCGGGTGCCCTCCGCTGAACTTCCGCCAGGTGCAGGGGATGCTAAAAGGCTTTATCGACCTCGTTTTCCGCCACGAAGGGCGCTACTACCTGCTGGATTACAAATCGAACTGGCTGGGCGAAGACAGCACAGCCTATACCCAACAGGCGATGGCATCGGCTATGCAAATGCATCGCTACGATCTGCAGTACCAGCTTTACACCCTGGCGCTGCATCGTTACCTGCGCCATCGTATTGCCGATTACTGCTACGACGCCCATTTTGGCGGCGTGATTTACCTGTTCCTGCGAGGCGTGGACGCCAACGACCCGCGTTCCGGCGTCTTTAGCACGCGTCCGGCTGTGGAACTGATTGAAAAAATGGATAACCTGTTTGCTGCAGGCACGGAGGAGGTGGCATGACGATGCAGGCGCTACTGCTTGACGCGGTTGAACAACGATTACTGCGCCACCTGGATGTGCAGTTCGCCATGATGGTGGCAGGCGAGGAGCCTGCCGTCATGCTTGCCGCCGCTATTCTGAGCAAAGACGCGGGGGAAGGGCACGTATGTCTGCCGCTGTCGCGTCTGGCGGTGGATGAGAAAATGCCTCCGGCTTTACAGGCGTGTTTCGCGCTGCTGGGTGACGCCGTGGACTGGCAGGGGATTTTACTTAGCTCGCCTGCCGTGAGCGGAGCCGATACCGGGACGCCGATGATCCTGGTCGGCGAGCGTTTGTATCTTAACCGGCTGTGGCGTAACGAACTGACGGTAGCGCGCTTCTTCAGCGAGACCAACGCCCCGCTTCCCTGCGATGAAGCGCAGCTCCGGCAAACGCTGGATACGCTGTTTTCCTCTGACGAGGCGACAGACTGGCAGAAAGTGGCGGCAGCCGTGGCCTTAACGCGACGGATCTCGGTGATTTCTGGCGGCCCGGGCACCGGGAAAACGACTACAGTGGCAAAACTGCTTGCTGCGCTGATTCAGCTATCGGGTGAGCAAAAGTGCCGTATTCGCCTGGCGGCCCCCACCGGTAAAGCGGCGGCGCGTCTGACGGAGTCGTTAGGCGGCGCGCTGCAAAAGCTGCCGCTAACCGGGGATCAGCTTGCGCTTTTCCCTAGTGAAGCCAGCACGCTGCACCGTTTGCTTGGCGCACAGCCAGGTAGCCAGCGTCTGCGCTACCACGCCGGTAACCCGCTGCACCTGGATGTGCTGGTGGTGGATGAAGCGTCGATGATTGACCTGACGATGATGTCGCGTTTGATCGATGCGCTACCGCCGCACGCGCGCGTCATTTTCCTCGGCGATCGTGACCAGCTCGCCTCCGTGGAGGCGGGGGCCGTACTGGGCGATATCTGCACCTATGCCAGTCTGGGATATACCGCTGAACGCGCTCAGGAGCTAGCCCGCCTCACAGGATGTACGCTCACCTCTGAAAGCCACTCGCTTGCGGGCGCGCTGCGCGACAGCCTGTGCCTGCTGCAAAAAAGCTATCGTTTCGGCAGAGACTCCGGCATCGGCCAGCTTGCGGCGGCAGTTAACCGGGGTGACCGGCGCACCACCACTGCTGTATTTGACGGAACCTATACGGATATTGAGAAAAAATCGCTGCAAAGCGGGGAAGAGTATCAGGCGATGCTTGATGACGCCCTGCAGGGGTACCAGCGCTTTCTGACGGGCGTACAACAGCAAAGTACGCCGGAGCAGGTCATTGCCGCGTTTGGTGAATATCAGCTGCTCTGTGCGCTGAGGGAAGGCCCCTTTGGCGTCCGGGGTCTGAACGACAGGCTGGAACAGCTGCTGGCGCAAAAACGCAAAATTAACCGTACCCCGCACTCGCGCTGGTATGAAGGGCGACCGGTGATGATCTCCCGCAACGACAGCGCGCTGGGGCTCTTTAACGGGGATATCGGGATTGCGCTCGACTGCGGCCAGGGCCTGCGCGTCTGGTTCCAGATGCCGGACGGCAGCGTGAAGTCCTTCCAGCCCAGCCGTTTGCCCGAGCATGAAACCGCCTGGGCGATGACGGTACATAAATCTCAGGGCTCCGAATTTAACCACGCGGCGCTGATCCTGCCCACGCAGCTTTCCCCCGTCATTACCCGCGAGCTGATCTATACCGCCATTACGCGCGCGCGCCAGCGTCTGTCGCTGTATGCCGATGAGCGGGTGCTGGTGCAGGCGATCGCCACCCGCACGGAACGCCGAAGCGGGCTGGGCGCGATATTTGAGTCCCTCTGAACGAACGCCCTCGCCGGACGGTGAGGGCGTCGTATTATCCCAGGTCAGCCATCAGCACTTTTGAACGACGCTGATAGTTGTACATCTCTTTCTTCGTTTCCGGCAGCGAATCGATATCCACCGGCGTGAACCCGCGCTCCTGGAACCAGTGAATGCTGCGCGTCGTCAGGACGAACAGCTTGCTCAGCCCCATCTGGCGCGCCTGTGCCGCCACGCGCTCAAGCAGCATTTCGCCGCGTGAAGAGCTTCGGTAATCAGGATGCACCGCCACGCAGGCCATTTCGCCGATCTTCTCTTCCGGGAACGGATAGAGCGCGGCGCAGGCGATGGTCAGGTTATCACGCTGAATAATGGTGAATTTGTCGATCTCCATCTCCAGCTGCTCGCGTGAGCGACGCACCAGAATACCCTGCTGTTCCAGTGGGCGAATCAGCTCCAGAATACCGCCGATGTCGTTGATGGTGGCGCGGCGAATCTGCTCCGCACTCTCCATCACAATCTGCGTACCAATACCGTCGCGGGAGAAAAGCTCCTGCAGCAGGGCCCCGTCTTCCTGATAGCTGATCAGGTGGCTGCGGCGCACGCCGCTGCGGCAGGCCTTCACGGCGCCACGCAGGAAGCGCACGGTGCCGGAGTGGTAATCGCCTTCGGCTTCCAGCGCCTCCACGCGGGCCTGGGCTTCATTCGGGAAGAGTTCCGGCACGATCGTTCCTTCATCGTTCACGACGCCCTGGGACGAGCAAAACCCAATCATTTTTTCCGCCTTCAGCTTGATCGCCAGCTGCGTGGCGATCTCTTCGGACGTCAGGTTAAAGCTTTCGCCGGTCACGGAAACGGCGACCGGGCCCATCAGCACGATGGCGCCGCTGTCCAGCTGGCGGTGAATGGCTTCTTCATCAATACGACGAATGCGGCCGCTATGGCAGTAATCCACGCCATCGTCCACGCCGAGCGGCTGGGCAATGATGAAGTTGCCGCTCACGACGTTGATATGCGCGCCCTGCAGCGGCGTGTTGTTGAGGCTCATGGAGAGGCGAGCGGTAATATCCAGCTGCAGCAGACCTGCCGCCTGCTTCACCAGCTCAAGGGTTTTGGCATCCGTGACGCGGGTATGCTTGTGGTAAATCGGCTCGTGGTGGTGAGCGGCCAGGTTGGCGTCGATCTGCGGTCGCGCGCCATAGACCACCACCAGGCGGATCCCCAGGCTGTGCAGCAGGCCAATGTCATTGACGATGCTGGAAAAATTTTCATGCTCAATGGCTTCGCCGCCAAGCATGATGACAAACGTTTTTCCCCGATGGGCGTTGATATAGGGAACAGAATGGCGGAATCCCTGGACCAGTTCGGTTCTACGTTCCTTCACCATGGCACAACCCTTAATGAATGTTTATTCGTAATTTCTGTATTTTTATTCGATTGTGGCCGCGTGTGCAAGCGCAAATTTTCCGCGACCCACAGAAAATGATAAGTAATCCGTGCGTTAGCGTATGATTGTTTACCCTTTTATAGATGACAGTTTATGCGTCATTCGTTAAAGTTTTCGGTCAATCTGGACTTTTTGTATATCAGTCAGTGTTCTTGCTCGGGAGAAGCATGTCGGGATCCAATTCAGCAATAAGCCGCCGCCGTTTGTTAAAAGGGGCAGGGGCAATGTGGTTGCTTAGCGTCAGTCAGGTCGGTCTTGCCGCCACCAGTCAGGTCGTGGCGGTGCGCGTCTGGCCATCGTCGACCTATACGCGCGTGACGGTCGAATCCAATCGCGTGCTGAAATATAAGCAATTTGCCCTCAGCAACCCGGAACGTGTGGTGGTGGATCTCGAAGGCGTTAACCTCAACTCCGTGCTGAAAGGGATGGCGGCGCAAATCCGCGGCGACGATCCGTTTATTAAATCGGCGCGCGTCGGGCAGTTCGATCCGCAGACCGTGCGCATGGTGTTTGAACTGAAGCAGAACGTTAAGCCGCAGCTGTTTGCCCTCGCGCCTGTTGCGACCTTCAAAGAGCGTCTGGTGATGGATCTCTACCCGGCCAATGCGACGGATATTCAGGATCCGCTTCTTGCCCTGCTGGAAGATTACAATAAAGGCGATCTGCAGCGTCAGGTTCCCCCTGCGCAAAGCGGTCCGCAGCCGGGGAAAGCAGGGCGCGATCGTCCGATTGTGATCATGCTCGATCCAGGCCACGGCGGCGAAGACTCCGGCGCTGTGGGGAAATATCGCACGCGTGAAAAAGACGTGGTGCTGCAAATTGCCCGCCGTCTGAAGGCCTTAATCGATAAAGAAGGCAATATGCGCGCCTATATGACGCGTAATGAGGACGTCTTCATTCCGCTGAAGGTCCGGGTGGCGAAAGCGCAGAAGCAGCGCGCCGATTTGTTCGTGTCGATACATGCGGATGCGTTTACCAGCCGTCAGCCAAGTGGCTCGTCGGTGTTTGCGCTATCAACGAAAGGCGCGACCAGTACCGCCGCGAGATACCTGGCGGACACCCAGAACGCCTCGGACCTGATCGGTGGCGTGAGCAAAAGCGGCGACCGCTACGTCGACCACACTATGTTCGATATGGTGCAGTCGCTGACCATTAACGACAGCCTGAAGTTTGGTAAAGCGGTGCTGGGCAAGCTGGGCAACATCAATAAGCTGCATAAAAACAGCGTTGAACAGGCCGGGTTTGCGGTACTCAAGGCGCCGGACATCCCGTCCATTCTGGTAGAAACCGCGTTTATCAGTAACGTGGAAGAGGAGCGTAAGCTCAAGACGGCAAAATTCCAGCAGGAGGTTGCGGAGTCGATTCTGGCGGGGATTCGCGCGTATTTCTCTGACGGGGCGACGCTGGCGCGGCGCGGGTAAACCTTTCAGCCGGGTTCACGCCCGGCAAATTCACAAACGACAGATACAAAAAAACACCCTTAAGGGTGTTTATTGTTTTAGAAGTGTTGGTTGCGGGGGCCGGATTTGAACCGACGACCTTCGGGTTATGAGCCCGACGAGCTACCAGGCTGCTCCACCCCGCGTCCGTCTTTCTACTCTTGTAGAAGCTTACTTCTTCAAATTTGATTGGTTGCGGGGGCCGGATTTGAACCGACGACCTTCGGGTTATGAGCCCGACGAGCTACCAGGCTGCTCCACCCCGCGTCCGTCTTTTTGCTTCGTATTTCAAACCACATCTGCGTTGACTTTCCTCGTTCACCTTAGTCACTTACTAGTGTAAGTTCCTAAGGATTCACTGCGTCGTCGCCTTGCTGTGATTCGAACTACTTCGCAAAAATTTCTACTGTCGTAGAAGATACTTCATCAAATTTTAATTGGTTGCGGGGGCCGGATTTGAACCGACGACCTTCGGGTTATGAGCCCGACGAGCTACCAGGCTGCTCCACCCCGCGTCCGTGGATGCGCACTATACTCGGATAGGTTTGTGATGCAACCCCTTTTTCACATTTATCATGATTTTGTATGCAAATTGAACGACATGGCGTTGTTTGGACTATTTTTTGCGCAAAATTTGCCAAAGGGCATGCGATCGCATTTCATTAGCCCTGGCGGTTTGTTATCTTCATCACGCGGAAATGGGCAACTTAAAGACGAGATATAATGAAAGGACGTTGGGCGAAGTATCTGATGGCGGGCGCAATGGTAGCGATTCTTGCGGCCTGTTCTTCCAAACCGACCGATCGCGGTCAACAGTATAAAGACGGGAAGTTATCCCAGCCTTTCTCTTTAGTTAATCAGCCTGATGCGGTCGGCGCACCGATTAATGCCGGTGATTTCTCCGAGCAGGTCTACCAGATCCGCAACGCGTCGCCGCGTCTGTATGGCACCCAGAGTAGCGTGTATAACGCAGTCCAGGACTGGCTGAAAGCAGGTGGCGATACGCGCAACATGCGCCAGTTTGGTATCGACGCGTGGCAGATGGAAGGAGCCGATAACTACGGCAACGTTCAGTTTACCGGCTATTACACCCCGGTTATCCAGGCACGACACTCCCGTCAGGGCGAATTCCAGTATCCTATCTACCGTATGCCGCCAAAACGCGGTCGTCTGCCGTCTCGTGCTGAGATCTACGCCGGTGCGCTGAGCGAAAACTACGTTCTGGCCTACAGCAACTCCCTGATGGATAACTTCATCATGGACGTGCAGGGCAGCGGTTACATTGATTTTGGCGACGGTTCGCCGCTTAACTTCTTCAGCTATTCCGGTAAAAACGGCCACGCCTATCGCAGTATCGGCAAGGTGCTGATCGACCGCGGCGAAGTGAAGAAAGAAGACATGTCGATGCAGGCTATTCGCGAGTGGGGCGAGAAACACAGCGAAGCCGAGGTGCGCGAGCTGCTGGAGCAGAACCCGTCGTTCGTCTTCTTCAAACCGCAAAACTTCGCGCCGGTGAAAGGGGCGAGTGCGGTACCGCTGATTGGCCGCGCGTCGGTAGCATCGGATCGTTCGATTATTCCTGCTGGCACCACGCTGCTGGCAGAGGTCCCGCTGCTGGACAACAACGGCAAGTTCAACGGCCAGTATGAGCTGCGTCTGATGGTGGCGCTGGACGTCGGCGGGGCGATTAAAGGCCAGCACTTCGACATCTACCAGGGTATTGGCCCTGATGCAGGCCATCGCGCGGGCTGGTATAACCACTACGGACGCGTGTGGGTACTGAAGGCGGCGCCGGGCGCTGGAAACGTATTCAGCGGCTGATTGTGGTATTCTGAGCGCAATACGGATTACTGTTCAGGGTGAGGAAAACCTCACCCTTTTTACATCTGAGGTTTTATGTCTGTGGTAATCAGCGAGGCCTGGCGCCAGCGTTTTGGCGGAACGGCACGTTTATATGGTGAAAAAGCCCTGCAGCTGTTTGCGGATGCGCACGTCTGCGTCGTGGGCATTGGCGGTGTGGGGTCGTGGGCGGCAGAAGCGCTGGCGAGAACCGGTATTGGCGCAATCACGCTGATTGATATGGATGACGTTTGCGTCACCAACACCAACCGTCAAATCCATGCCCTGCGCGATAGCGTCGGGCTGGCGAAGTCTGAGGTCATGGCGGAGCGTATCCGTTTGATCAACCCGGAGTGCCGCGTGACGGTGATCGACGACTTTGTGACGGCAGATAACGTCGCGGAGTACATGAGCAAAGGCTACAGCTATGTGATTGATGCCATCGACAGCGTGCGTCCAAAAGCGGCGTTGATCGCGTACTGCCGCCGCTACAAGGTGCCGCTGGTCACGACGGGCGGCGCGGGCGGGCAAATCGATCCGACGCAGATCCAGGTGGCCGATCTGGCGAAAACCATTCAGGATCCTCTTGCCGCCAAGCTGCGTGAACGCCTGAAGAGCGACTTTAACGTCGTGAAGAACAGCAAAGGTAAGCTGGGCGTCGACTGCGTGTTCTCGACCGAAGCGCTGGTCTACCCGCAGGCGGATGGTTCCGTGTGTGCGATGAAAAGCACGGCGGAAGGGCCAAAGAGAATGGATTGCGCCTCAGGCTTTGGCGCGGCCACCATGGTGACCGCTTCCTTTGGCTTTGTGGCGGTGTCTCACGCCCTGAAAAAGATGATGGCGAAGGCGGAACGTCAGGCCTGAGCCTGACGTGCGGCCTCCTGTACGGCTTCGCTGAGCGCGATCAGCCCCTGACCGCGCGAAGCGCTGAGCTGCGCGCGCAGCCCCAGCTCATCAAATAACGCCAGCGGCGAATGCGCCAGCAATTCCGCCGCGCTTTTCCCTTCCACAGCGGTCAACAATACGGCCAGCAGGCCCCGGACGATGCGGCCTTCGCTGTCGCCGAAGAAGTGCAGCTTCTCGCCGGAGACGCTCACGCCCAGCCAGACGCGGTTTTCACAGCCTGCAATCTCTTTCGCCTGCGCCTTGAGATCGTCAGAGAGGGTTGGTAATTGCTTACCGAGAAGAATCAGCTGGCGATATTTATCTTCCCACTGTGAAAGCGGGGCAAAGGTCTGTTTTAACGTCTCTTCAGTGATGACGGTGCCAAACGGATGTCCGGCTAAAGCAGCGCTAGTCATTAATCCACCAGTATTTCAAGCGCGCGGTCAACGGCGGCGACCAGCGCGTCAACATCGCTTTGTGTGTTATAGGGCGCGAACGAGGCACGCAGCGTACCGTTAACGCCGAGCGCCGCCAGCAGCGGCTGCGCGCAGTGCTGCCCGACGCGCAGGGCGATGCCATACCCGGCCAGCAGCGTCACCATGTCGCTGTGATGCACGCCTGCAAAATCAAAGGCGAGCAGGCTTGAGTCCTGAACGCGGAACGAGCGGAAACCCGGGCGCTTTTTCAGTTCTTCCTCTGCCAGCGTCGCCAGTCCCCGACTCCAGCTTTCAGCCTGAACAATGTCGGTTTCAGCCAGCCACTCCAGCGCCGCGCTTAAGCCAATCACCCCCGCCACGTTCGGCGTACCGGCTTCCAGACGATAGGGAACATCCTGAGTTTTGAAGCCATCGAACGACACTTCGGTAATCATTTTGCCGCCACCGAGCCATGGCGTCATTTTTGCCAGCAGTTCTGGCTTGCCGTACAGCGCCCCTATACCGGTTGGCCCATAAAGCTTATGTCCTGAGAAGGCATAGAAGTCTATATCCAGCGCCTGCACATCAGCGGGGAAGTGCACCACGCCCTGAGCGCCGTCTACCATCACCACCATCCCGCTGGCATGGGCAATGCGAATAGCCTGAGCGAGGTCCGGGCAACCACCCGTAACGTTCGACATCTGCCCGAGCGCCAGAATGCGGCTGCGGGGAGTAATCAGCTCGGGGAGACGGACCACATCGGGCAGAAGGTCTGCACCTAGCGGGAGTTTCACTACGCGCGCACCCGTCTGCTCGGCCACCATCAGCCATGGTACCAGGTTGGCGTGATGTTCCGCTTCGCTGACGACGATCTCATCGCCCGGCTGAAGCAGCGGGCGCGCGTAGCACTGGGCCACCATATTGATGGCCTCGGTCGTGCCGCGCGTCCAGACGATGTTTTTCCCGCTTTCGGCATTGATCAGGCGCGCGACCTGATCGCGAGCGGCTTCGTAGCGCGCGGTTAATCGCTGCGCTTCGGCAAACTGGCTGCGATGCACGTTCCCGGCGCTCAGGCTGTAGAACCGCTGCGTGGCTTCAATCACCGCCTGTGGCTTAAGGGCGGTGGCGGCGCTGTCCAGGTAAATACCGGCATCGGCCAGGGCCGGAAACTGTGCGCGAAACTGCGCAGGACTGAAAGCGTTCATGGGATTCCTCATTTCAATATAGCGATCGTCGCGCAATTTCAGCGGCAGGGCAAGGAGGTTGATATCTATCAGAATTGTCTGCTTATCCATACGACCTCAAAAAAGCAGGTTATGCTAAATAGTGTTAGGCGGATGTTTTAGCCTGTTATAAATCGAGGTTTGAATAGCATTAATTGCTAAAGGAGAATAATCATGAATAAGACAGCTGCAATCATTTCTGCCTGTGCGTTTACCTTTGCCCTGAGCGCGTGTTCTGGTAATAACTACGTGATGCACACCAACGATGGTCGTTCTATCGTTTCGGAAGGGAAACCGACTACCGATAATGATACCGGGATGATTTCGTACAAAGATGCTAACGGGAACAAGCAGCAGATTAACCGCACGGACGTGAAAGAGATGAAAGAGATCGAGCACTAACAGATCGCAGGCGAAAAAAAAGCACCGCAAATTGGCGGTGCTACATTAATCACTATGGACAGACAGGGTAAATGTACAGGAAGTGAAAAATTGGTAGCGTTGCTACCGTGGTCTGAATCGCAGACCAATTGCAAACACAACAACACAACATCACAACCGTAAGCCAAAAGCCCTTCAGAACACGCATTCCGAAAAAAGCTCTTCGTTCCGGCTCAGGAAGTGCCGCCACTATAGGTATTTGCTGGTAGTTCCTCAACGGACAAATTATAATGGCTCAGATAAAAAAAACTAATAGGTTAAACGTTGTTTCCTGTTTGTTAAAATCCGTTAACATCTAAGCCAGATAACCATGTCAAAGCGATTGCCACCCCTTAATGCATTACGTGTTTTTGATGCAGCAGCACGTCACCTGAGCTTTACCCGCGCAGCAGATGAGCTTTTTGTGACACAGGCCGCAGTAAGTCACCAAATCAAGTCTCTGGAGGATTTTCTGGGCCTTAAGCTGTTTCGTCGACGCAACCGTTCGTTGCTGTTGACCGAAGAGGGGCAGAGCTATTTTCAGGATATTAAAGAGATTTTTTCCCAGCTTACGGAAGCCACGCGTAAGCTGCAGGCTCGCAGTGCAAAAGGTGCCCTGACTGTTAGTTTATTGCCCAGTTTTGCCATTCATTGGCTGGTGCCAAGACTCTCAAGCTTTAACTCAGCTTATCCGGGGATCGACGTTCGAATCCAGGCGGTCGATCGCCAGGAGGACAAGCTGGCCGATGACGTGGATGTCGCTATTTTTTATGGTCGCGGTAACTGGCCGGGCTTGCGTGTTGAGAAATTATACGCAGAATATCTCCTGCCGGTCTGTTCTCCCCTGCTGTTAACAGGTGAAAAGGCGCTGAAGTCACCCGCCGATCTGGCTCAGCATACACTTTTGCATGATGCCTCTCGCCGCGACTGGCAAACTTATACCCGTCAATTAGGTCTTACTCATATAAACGTGCAGCAGGGACCCATCTTTAGCCACAGTGCGATGGTGTTACAGGCTGCCATTCACGGGCAGGGCGTGGCGTTGGCGAACAACGTCATGGCGCAGTCCGAAATTGAGGCAGGCCGCCTGGTTTGCCCTTTTAATGATGTACTGGTCAGCAAGAATGCGTTTTATCTGGTTTGTCATGACAGTCAGGCAGAACTGGGTAAAATAGCCGCCTTCCGGCAGTGGATACTGGCGAAAGCGGCAACCGAGCAAGAAAAATTCCGCTTCAGGTATGAGCAATAACGTTTGTGTGCCGGGCACGCATCAATTCAGGACTTAAACATGACCAGCCGATTCATGCTGATTTTTGCCGCGGTGAGTGGCTTTATTTTTGTTGCACTGGGCGCCTTTGGCGCACATGTATTAAGCAAGTCTTTGGGCGCAGTAGAGATGGGCTGGATCCAGACCGGCCTTGAATATCAGGCGTTCCATACGCTGGCTATTTTTGGGCTGGCGGTGGCGATGCAGCGTCGTATCAGTATCTGGTTTTACTGGAGCAGCGTGTTTATGGCGCTGGGTACCGTGTTGTTTAGCGGTAGCCTGTACTGCCTTGCGCTCTCGCATCTGCGCCTGTGGGCGTTCGTTACACCTGTCGGCGGCTTCAGCTTCCTGGCAGGTTGGGTATTAATGTTTATCGGAGCTATCCGTCTGAAACGCAAGGGCGTTGTTCATGAATAAGGTTGTTTTATATTGTCGCCCGGGGTTTGAGAAAGAGTGCGCCGCGGAAATTACCGATAAAGCGGCGAAGCGCGAAGTCTTCGGCTTTGCCCGCGTAAAAGAGAACGCGGGCTATGTGGTATTCGAGTGCTATCAGCCTGAAGACGCAGACAAGCTGGCACGCGAGCTGCCTTTCAGCTCGCTGATCTTTGCTCGCCAGATGTTTGTTGCGGGTGAGCTGCTGAAGGATCTTCCGCCGGAAGACCGCATCACGCCAATTGTCGGCATGCTGCAGGGCGTGGTGGAAAAGGGCGGCGATCTGCGCGTTGAAGTGGCGGATACCAACGAAAGTAAAGAGCTGATGAAGTTCTGCCGTAAGTTCACCGTGCCGCTGCGTGCGGCGCTGCGTGACGCGGGCGTGCTGACGAACTACGAAACGCCGAAGCGTCCGGTGGTGCATATCTTCTTTATCGCACCGGGCTGCTGCTATACGGGCTATTCGTACACCACCAACAACTCTCCCTTCTTTATGGGCATCCCGCGTTTGCGCTTCCCGGCCGATGCGCCAAGCCGTTCCACGCTCAAGCTGGAAGAGGCGTTCCACGTCTTTATCCCGGCGGATGAGTGGGACGAGCGTCTGGCAAACGGCATGTACGCCGTCGACCTTGGCGCGTGCCCGGGCGGCTGGACCTATCAGCTGGTGAAACGCAATATGTGGGTATCGTCCGTTGATAACGGCCCAATGGCGCAAAGCCTGATGGATACCGGGCAGGTCACCTGGCTGCGTGAAGACGGTTTCCGCTATCGCCCGAACCGTAACAACATCTCGTGGATGGTGTGCGATATGGTTGAGAAGCCGGCAAAAGTCGCCGCGCTGATGGCCTCCTGGCTGGTCAACGGCTGGTGTCGTGAGACCATATTCAACCTTAAGCTGCCGATGAAAAAGCGCTATGAGGAAGTGTCGCAGAATCTGGCCTATATTCAGGAGCAGATGGATGAACACGGTATTAACGTGGAGATCCAGGCGCGTCAGCTTTATCACGACCGCGAAGAGGTGACGGTGCATATTCGTCGCTGGTGGGCTGCGGTCGGTGGACGTCGCGACGAGCGATAGTGCGCTGATTGCCCCTCACCCCGGCCCTCTCCCCAAAAGGGCGAGGGGGAAAAGACCGCACCGAGCAGTTCCCTCTCCCCTATGGGGAGAGGGTTAGGGTGAGGGGTATTAACGTTCTAAACGCAACTGCTGTAAATTCCCATCCAGCTGTAAATCCGTCTGTAGCGTTGCGATTTCCCGGCAGATAAACGCCATCTCTTTATGAGCCTCCAGCTTCTTGCGCCACTTTTCTGGCACCTCATCCAGACGGGCGTAAATCCCTTCCAGACTCTGAAAATCGATCAGCAGCTGCGCGGCGCTCTTCGGCCCAATCCCGGCGACACCCGGAACCTTTGAGCTGCTGATGCCTGCCAGGCCCCAGTAATCCGGCAGTTGCTCAGGCGAGACGCCGAACTCGCTGGCAATAAACGGCGCGTCCAGCCAGCGTTTTTGAAAATAGTCGCGAATGCGGATAGTCGGGGAGAGCAGCTGGCAGTAGCCTTTGTCAGTTGAAACGATAGTGGCCTGATGCCCGGCACTCGCCACCTTTACGGCCAGGGTGGCCGCGAGATCGTCGGCTTCATTTCCCTGAGCGCCCCAGCAGGGGACGCCCCGCTGTTCAAATGCGGCGCGCAGCATGGGTAATTCAGCGTGAAGATCGTCCGGCATCGGTGCGCGTCCGGCTTTGTAGTCCGGCAGACGCTGATGTCGCCAGCCCGTGTTGCGGGCTTCGTCATCAAATACCGCGACCGCGTGGGTGGGCTCACTGTGGCGGATAAGCTGTTCCAGCGCGTGCAGGCATGTGTCTTTACAAGGCGTCCCCTGTACCGCATGGATACGGCGAATCAGGTTAAGAGCATCGACGATAAGTAAATGAACGGCCACAGATAATCTCCCTTCTATCTAATGCGTGAAGGGTAACACTGTCAGCAGCATGAAACTATGAATGGTGGGGAAAACAGGAAGAAGCCTCGCAAAACGAGGCTTCCCGAGAGGCTTAATCGCAGGTCACGATCTTCATCGCCAGGCCGCCGCGAGAGGTTTCGCGGTATTTGGCGTTCATATCTTTACCCGTTTCGTACATGGTTTCGATAACCTTATCGAGACAGACGCGCGGCTCGCTGGTGCGGCGCAGCGCCATACGTGCCGCGTTTACCGCCTTCACGGAGGCAATCGCGTTACGTTCGATGCACGGCACCTGTACCTGTCCGGCCACCGGGTCACAGGTCAGCCCCAGGTTGTGTTCCATGCCGATTTCCGCAGCAATGCACACCTGCGCCGGGCTTGCGCCCAACAGCTCCGCCAGACCCGCCGCCGCCATGGAACATGCCACGCCGACTTCACCCTGACAGCCCACTTCCGCACCGGAAATGGACGCGTTCATCTTATACAGGGAACCAATCGCACTGGCGACCAGCAGGTAGCGCGCCAGTGAGTTCGCGTTCACTTCACGGATAAACTTGTCGTAATACGCCAGCACCGCCGGAACGATACCGCAGGCGCCGTTAGTCGGCGCGGTGACCACACGGCCCCCTGCGGCGTTCTCTTCGTTTACCGCCAGGGCGAACATGTTGATCCAGTCTACGACGGCCATCGGGTCCGTTGTCGTTTTATCGGTGCTCACCAGCATGCGGCGCAGCGCAGCAGCACGACGCGGCACGCGAAGCTTGCCCGGCAGAACGCCTTCGGTGGTGATCCCGCGCTCAATACCGCCGCGCATCACTTCCCAGACGTTAGTGAAGTGCTGTTCGAGCTCTTCTTTACTGTGCAGGGCCAGCTCGTTTTTCATCATCAGGCCGGAGAGGGAAAGGCCCGTCTCCTGGCAGTGACGCTGAAGGTCTGCCGCAGTTTTGTACGGATACGGCACCTCAACAGAAGAGGTATTGGTTTGACCAAAGTGGTCTTCGTCGACGATAAAACCGCCGCCGATAGAATAATACGTCTGGCTGTATACCGCTTTGTCGCCGGCCAGCGCGGTAATGCGCATGCCGTTTTCGTGCAGCGACAGGTTGTCCGCATGGAAATTCATGCAGTGGTCAACCGGGAATTCCACTTCGTGTTCACCGTTTGCCAGCAGCAGGCGACCGTGGGTATTAACGTCCTGGATGAAACCAGGGATCGCATCAATATCAACGGTATCCGGCAGGTTTCCCGCCAGGCCCATGATAATGGCGATATCGGTATGGTGGCCTTTCCCGGTCAGGGAAAGCGAGCCGTATACATCGACAACCACGCGGGTAATGTCATGCAAGATGCCGCGTGCAATCAAGTCATCCGTGAACTGCTTACCGGCTTTCATTGGTCCGACGGTGTGAGAGCTGGAAGGACCAATACCGATTTTGAAGATATCGAATACGCTAATCATGATGCGTCCATTGCTTTCAGTCAGAGAGGGAGGAGTGCGCCGTCCGAAGACGGCGCGGGTGATAATCAGAACATGGTGTACAGGGAGTAGAAGATCGCAGAGATTGCGATAAGACCCATGATAACCACAAAGGCGTTGCTCACATGACCGCTGTACTTACGCATAGCTGGGACTTTCTGAATCGCGTACATCGGCATCAGGAACAGAATCATCGCGATGACCGGGCCGCCCAGGGTTTCGATCATGCCCAGGATGCTTGGGTTCAGCGTTGCTACCGCCCAGGTGGTGAGCAGCATGAACAGTGCAGTGATTTTGTTCAGCTTGTTGATTTCAATGCTCTTGCCTTTACCGCGCAGAGATTTAATCACCATACCGTTGAAGCCTTCACGTGCGCCGAGGTAGTGGCCCAGGAAGGATTTGGTGATGGCGATAATCGCGATGATAGGTGCCATCCACGCAATGACCGGTGCGTTAAAGTGGTTTGCCAGGTAAGACAGAATAGAGATGTTCTGCTCTTTCGCTGCCGCCAGGTCCGCCGGGGAGAGGCTCAGTACGCAGCTGAAGACGAAGAACATAACGGTCAGAACCATCATGATGTGAGCGCGTGCCAGGATGCTGGAGCACTTCTTCTCTGCGCCATTACCGTACTCTTCACGTTTCGCAACGGCGAAAGAAGAGATGATTGGGGAGTGGTTGAAAGAGAACACCATCACCGGAATCGCCAGCCAGAGGGTCATCAGCAGGCCGTTACCGGTTGCCGATGCGCTGCTCAGGGACAGGGTTTCCAGCGCTGCACCGTTCCACTGTGGGATCAGGTAGCAAGCCAGTACCATCAGAGCAATCACGAACGGGAAGACCAGTACGCTCATTGCTTTCACAATCATCTGCTCACCGAAGCGCACGATGGTCATCATGCCCACAATCAGGATCAGAGACAGAATCGCACGCGGTGGCGGCGTCATGTGCAGCTGGTGCATCATGAAGCTTTCTACGGTGTTGGTGATCGCCACGCTGTAGACCAGCAGAATAGGGTAAATCGCGAAGAAGTAGAGCAGGGTAATCAGCTTACCTGCGCCAACGCCGAAATGCTCTTCAACCACTTCAGTGATGTCTTCGCCCGGGTTTTTACCGGACAGCACGAAGCGGGTCAGACCGCGGTGTGCAAAGAAGGTCATCGGGAAAGCAATGATAGCCATAATGATCAGCGGGATCAGACCGCCGACGCCTGCGTTGATAGGAAGGAACAGTACACCAGCGCCGATTGCTGTGCCGTAAAGGCCAAGCATCCACATGGTATCCGTTTTGCGCCAACCACTTCGGGATTCAATCGAAGCAACGGTGCTGGTTTGAGTGGTTTCCATCTGTATCTCCTGGAGGAAGCGAATTGTCAGGTTTTTAGTCAAATCCGATGAAAAAGTGCCTGACGGTAATATGAAATTCGTTCAGTGACGGTTTTTTAATAATTTTTGCCCGTAACTATTGGCGGGCGGAAAGATACATTCTAGTAATGAATCTATCAGTGATCGTGATCCCAAATGCAATAATCCACTTATGATGTGGGCATCTTTAGACCATTTATCTGTTAAAAAAACATCAAAGAGAATTTACGGGCGCGAAGGCTACCACCAACGACATGTGAGCTGAAAGACTGAGCCGCGATATAGGTGTCTTTAGCTGTAAAGAAATGGGTTTTTAGTATTTTCTGGCAGGTAATTTGGATTAAGGCTGATAACTCACGGTTGTAAAAATGAGGTAATCGTTTGCGTTTGTGATAATTTTGTAAAAGATATAAGTGATACCTATGAATTACATCGGGAATAAAAAAAGCCGGGACGCGCGACAGGGCGACCCGGCTTTAATGAGATACCGCTAAGCGTTATGTGCAGATTTCGTAGCAAGGAATATAGGCAGAGCCCGGCAGCTTCATGCGGTGCTGGGCGACAAAGCCCTGCAGCATGTCGTCCATACGGCGCATCATCTCCGGGTCGCCGTGGATCTTGTACGGACCGTACTGCTCAATGGCGCGGATGCCCACCTCTTTGACGTTGCCCGCCACAATCCCGGAGAAGGCACGACGCAGATCGGCGGCCAGAACCTCCACCGGCTGGTCCGGGTAGAGTTTCAGGTTCGCCATGTTCTCGTGTGAAGGCTCGAACGGGATCTGCAGATCCGGCGCAATGCGGATTGACCAGTTAAAGCTGTAGGCATCACCGGTATCGCGACGGTTCTCTTTCACCAACGGCATCGCTTTCTTCATCTGGCGCGCCACTTCTGCGGCATCGTCAATGATGATGCGATAGTGACGACGTGCGGCTTCCCCCAGCGTGTGCACGATAAATTCGTCCAGCACGCGGAAGTAGTCGGCGCTCTCTTTTGGCCCGGTCAGGATCAGCGGCAGAACCTGATCTTTGTTGGCCGGATTCATCAGAATACCCAGCAGGTAGAGCAGCTCTTCCGCCGTCCCCACGCCGCCCGGGAAGATGATAATGCCGTGGGCGATACGGACAAACGCCTCAAGACGTTTCTCGATATCCGGCATGATAATCAGTTCGTTGACCAGCGGGTTAGGTGGCTCAGCGGCGATGATTGACGGCTCGGTCATGCCGATAAACCGCCCCTCTTTATAACGCTGCTGCGCATGCCCAACCGCCGCACCTTTCATTGGCGCTTCCATCGCACCCGGACCACAGCCGGTACAGATATTCAGCTCGCGCAGGCCGAGCTGGGTACCCACCCGACGCGCATAAAGGTATTCGGTTTCGTTAATGGAGTGACCGCCCCAGCAGACGACCATGTTCGGTGCTTCACCAACGTGCAGGGCACGGGCGTTACGCAAAATGGAGAACACCAGGTTGGTGATATGGACCGAGCTTTCCAGGTCAAGATGCTGGAAACGGCCTGCGTTGTGGATCTGCCCGTTAACAAACAGGATGTCACGTAGCACGGCAAACAGGTTAGCCTGAAGTGAACGAATGATGCGTCCGTCGACAAACGCCTCTTCCGGCGGGTTGATGACTTCAAGCTTCACGCCGCGCTCGCGGCGCAGCACGTTGATATCAAAGCTTTCGAAGCGGGACAGCAGTTCTTTACTGTTATCTGTCAGGCTTCCGGAGTTCAGAACGGCAAGTGAACAGTTACGAAACAGTTGATAAAGATCGCTGCTGGCCGTGCGTTTAAGCATGTCCACTTCCAGTTGCGACAACATATCCATTGAGCCAAGCGGGCTAATATGTGTAATCAAGTGAGCTCCTTACGGGACGATTATCGTCTTTCCCTGTTGATTACAATAGCCCTGGCGCGTGACGTTTCACAACCTAAAGCGCGGAAGATACCGCGCATATTGTGAAAATATTTATATTACTGACGCACCAGCCGGCCCGTTGCCGGCACAAAATCGGTGTTGGTGCGCCACGGGTTGATGTCCAGACCGCCGCGGCGGGTGTAGCGCGCGTAAACGCTCAATTTTTCTGGCTGGCAGAAGCGCTGGATATCGCTAAAGATACGCTCCACGCACTGCTCGTGGAATTCATTGTGATGGCGGAACGACACCAGGTAGCGCAGCAATTTTTCCCGGTCAATTTTCGGGCCGCGGTACTGGATCTGCACCGAGCCCCAGTCCGGCTGATGCGTGATCAGGCAGTTGGATTTCAGCAGATGACTGACCAGCGTCTCTTCAACCACCTTGCCGCTCGCCGCGTCTTCGAGGTAATCGGCGCTGAATTCATAATTTTCCACTTCAATATCCTGATCGTCGATGCAGGTTCCGTTGAAGTGGGCGACAGGCTGCCCTTCCAGCTCGTGCAGGCGATACAGCGAGACGCTCACCTTTCCCTGCGCGCAGGCGCTTAAATCACGTTCCAGGGTGTGCTGAACGTCGTCCCAGCTGTTGAATTTTGTCTGGTTAAAGCTGTTGAGATAGAGCTTAAAGCTTTTGGACTCGACGAGATTTACGCTGGCGTGGTCCAGCTCAACGTGGCCCACCGCCACCTGCGGCAGGCCGCGCGCGTTGAGCCACGAGAGTTCGTACAGCGTCCAGATATCGCCGCCGACAAACGGCAACGCGTCAGCATGCAGGCCCAGAGGATCGCGGTTCAGGCTGCGCGGCACGCCCTGCAGCAGGCTCGCATCGTAGGTATCGCGGTAATCGGTCGATTTACCCAGCGTTAAGCCGGTTAACGCCTGATGATTTTCGTAAGACATGTTTCATAGCCACTTTACAGGTACACTTATGGGCTGAGTTTATCCTGTCTGACAAGAAGAGAGAAATCGGTGGACATCGAAACTGCAAATGCCCTCACTACCTTCACGACCCGCTATTGCGACGCATGGCATGGAAAGCAGGGATCGTGGCCGCAAAGTACTGATTTATATGGCGTACCCTCGCCGTGCATTATCTCTTCGCTCGACGATTGCGTTATCTGGCAGCCGAAGCCCACTACCGGCGAGCAAAATGTAAATGCGGTTGAACGGGCAATGGACATTGTGGTACAACCAGCGGTTCATGCGTTTTATACCACGCAGTTCGCAGGGGATATGCCCGCGCGCTTTGCTGATATCACGCTGACGCTGTTGCAGACCTGGAGCGAAGACGATCTGCAGCGTGTTCAGGAAAACCTGATTGGTCATCTGGTCACACAAAAGCGCCTGAAGCTTTCTCCGACGCTCTTTATTGCCACGCTGGACAGCGAACTTGACGTTATCTCCGTCTGTAACCTGTCAGGTGCAGTGGTTAAAGAGACTATCGGCACCCGCAATCGCGAGACTCTCGCTCCCTCTCTTGCGGATTTCCTCACCCGACTTGAGCCCCTTCTGTAATCCATGCTGCTAGAGCGCGTGTGAGAGATCTCTTACAAGGTTTGTGAGAGATCGCTGGAACATTCAGTATTACCTCATTAAATTCAGATTAATATCACTCTATTTTTCAATGGATTAGTTGTTCATCCTATTATTTTTAGGGAGTCACTGCGTCTTACAACGCTGGCTGAGTGGGTTGTAAGACGAAGCGGAATAGCGGATTCTATCTCCGTCGACAGGAAGCCGACACGAGAAACGAACATCAGGATGATGGCGTTTCTCACTCAGGACTCGTCAGGATGGCGCTGCAGGAAGGCTTCAGGATGAAGCGAAGTGGATAACGCAGGATGCGTAAGGGACACCTCCAGGAAGGAGAACGAGAGCCGGTCAGGATGGTCGGTGGGTCAGGAAGGCCAGGACGTTTCAGGATGAAACAAACACGTCAGGAAGATGTGTGAAGGATGCAAAAGGTAGACGGATGACCAGGCCTTCGGGCTTCAGGAAAAGTTGTCACGGATGAGCAGGGAGCACGAATTGTAGCTGGAATGCTGCGGAACGAACCGGGAGCACTGTTTTTACAGTGCTCCCTTTTTTTATTTCTGCCTTTCGCAATGCTATGCTGCGCGCCGTTCACTTTTTCAGTTGAGGTTACTATGACGCAACACGATAGCGTTCGTGCTCAGTTGCACGCCATCGAAGCCCTTTTGCGCCAACATCAGCTGTGGCAGGAGACCGCGCCGCAGCCAGAAGCGTTCGCCAGCACCCAGCCCTTTTGCCTGGATACGCTGGCGCCTTTCGAGTGGCTGCAGTGGGTGTTAATTCCGCGCATGCACGCCCTGCTTGAGGGGGGGCACCCCTTGCCCCAGGCGTTTGCTGTCTCTCCCTATTATGAAATGGCGCTCGAGGCGACGCACCCTGCGCGCGACGTCATGCTGGTCGAACTGGAAAAACTGGATGCCCTGTTTGCCGGTGAAGATGCATGACGCTTGAGATCCTCTATCAGGACGAGTGGCTGGTGGCGGTGAATAAACCGTCAGGCTGGCTGGTGCACCGCAGCTGGCTGGATCGCGACGAGAAAGTGGTGGTGATGCAGACCGTTCGCGACCAGATTGGTCAGCATGTTTTTACCGCCCATCGTCTCGACCGGCCGACCTCCGGCGTGCTGCTGATGGGGCTTTCCAGCGAAGCTGGCCGTCTGCTGGCGCAGCAGTTTGAACAGCACCAGATCCAGAAGCGCTATCACGCGATCGTGCGTGGCTGGCTGACCGAGTCCGCCACCCTGGACTACCCGCTGGTGGAGGAGCTGGACAAAATCGCCGATAAATTTGCCCGCGATGACAAAGGCCCGCAGCCCGCCGTGACGGATTATCGCGGCATGGCGACGACGGAAATGCCGGTGGCCACCAGCAAATTTCCGACCACACGCTACAGCCTGGTTGAGCTTCTGCCCAAAACCGGGCGTAAGCACCAGCTGCGACGCCACCTTGCGCATCTGCGCCACCCGATTATTGGCGACAGCAAACACGGTGATTTACGCCAGAACCGCAGCGCGGCCGAACACTTTGGCTGCCATCGTCTGATGCTACACGCAAGCGAGCTCAGCCTGACGCACCCGTTTACCGGCGAGCCGCTGACTATCCGCGCGGGGCTGGACGACGTCTGGATGCAGGCGCTGTCACAGTTTGGCTGGCTGGGACAACTCCCCGAAAATGAAAGGGTTGAGTTTGTACCGGGCAACGTTCAGGATGAACAGTAAACGCATTCATTATGGGAAAATAGCATGGCTGAAGTAGGCATTTTTGTCGGCACAATGTACGGCAACTCGCTGCTGGTCGCGGAAGAGGCGGAAGCGATTCTGGCAGGCCAGGGCCATAAAGCCACGGTCTATGAAGATCCGGAGCTGGCGGACTGGGAAAAGTATAAAGATAAATACATTCTGGTGGTGACCTCCACCACCGGGCAGGGCGATCTGCCGGACAGCATCATGCCGCTGTTCCAGGGCATTAAAGACCAGCTTGGCTATCAGCCAGATGTTCACTACGGCATCATCGCCCTCGGCGACAGCTCTTACGCCAACTTCTGCGGCGGCGGGAAGCAGTTTGATGCGCTCCTGCAGGAGCAGAGCGCCCAGCGCGTTGGCGAGATGCTGCTGATTGATGCGGGTGAGCACCCGGAGCCAGAAAGCGAATCAAACCCGTGGGTCGAACACTGGGCAACGCTGCTTAAATAACCCTGCGCGATACCAATGGTAGGCCGGGTCAGGCGTAGCCGCCACCCGGCATTACATCCCGCACCAAACGCCATTTCCGTGAACTACCTTCCACTCCTCTGGGCTTATGCCCTAAACAACCTCCCTCACACCCTTTAATACTGTGTTTTTGCACGGTGAGTAGAAGCGCCACTCCTTCATATACTTTTCCGGTCACTATAAAACGGCGTCAGGCCGTACCAAAACGACAAAACCAATCTCATTCTGCTTACCCTACCGGTGCTGTACAGAATGAACCAGGCGAAAGCTATGTTTCAGGAGTGCAACAATGAGTACATTAAGCCACGCGGCGAGCAGCGCTGAAAAGCGCACCAATGCCCGCTACTGGATAGTGGTGATGCTGTTTATCGTCACGTCCTTTAACTATGGTGACCGCGCCACGCTGTCGATTGCCGGTTCGGAAATGGCAAAAGATATCGGCCTCGATCCGGTGGGCATGGGTTACGTTTTCTCCGCATTCTCATGGGCCTACGTCATCGGGCAAATCCCTGGCGGCTGGCTGCTGGACCGCTTTGGCTCTAAACGGGTCTATTTCTGGTCCATCTTCATCTGGTCTGCCTTTACCCTGCTGCAGGGCTTCGTCGATATCTTCAGCGGCTTCGGCATTATCGTGGCGCTCTTCACGCTGCGCTTCCTGGTAGGGCTAGCGGAAGCGCCTTCCTTCCCGGGTAACAGCCGCATTGTGGCGGCCTGGTTCCCGGCGCAGGAGAGGGGAACGGCGGTGGCAATTTTTAACTCCGCACAGTACTTCGCGACGGTGATCTTTGCGCCCATTATGGGCTGGCTGACCCATGAGGTGGGCTGGTCGCACGTGTTCTTCTTTATGGGCGGACTCGGGATCGTCATCAGCTTCGTCTGGCTGAAAGTGATCCACGAACCCAACCAGCATCCCGGCGTGAACAAAAAAGAGCTGGAGTACATCGCGGAAGGCGGCGCGCTGATCAACATGGATCAGAAATCCTCGACGGCGAAAGTCCCGTTCAGCCAGAAATGGGCGCAGATCAGGCAGCTCGTCGGCTCGCGCATGATGATAGGGATCTATCTTGGCCAGTACTGTATCAACGCCTTAACCTACTTCTTCATCACCTGGTTCCCGGTATACCTGGTGCAGGCACGCGGCATGTCGATCCTGAAAGCGGGATTTGTCGCCTCGGTCCCTGCCATCTGCGGCTTCGTGGGGGGCGTGCTCGGCGGGGTGATCTCCGACTGGCTGATGCGCCGCACGGGCTCGCTGAACATCGCGCGTAAAACGCCTATCGTGCTCGGCATGCTGCTCTCCATGACTATGGTGTTCTGTAACTACGTCAATGCCGAGTGGATGATTATCGGCTTTATGGCGATGGCCTTCTTCGGCAAAGGCATTGGCGCGCTGGGCTGGGCGGTGATGGCGGATACGGCCCCGAAAGAGATCAGCGGCCTGAGCGGCGGTCTGTTCAATATGTTCGGCAACATCTCCGGGATTGTTACGCCCATCGCTATCGGCTACATCGTCGGCACCACCGGATCGTTCAACGGTGCGCTAATCTACGTGGGTGTGCATGCGCTGGTGGCGGTACTGAGTTACCTGGTGCTGGTGGGGGATATCAAACGCGTCGAACTTAAACCTGTTGCGGAGCGTGGATGATGACAACGCAATCGAGCCCAACCGTCACTGAGATGAAAGTCATCCCGGTGGCCGGGCAGGACAGCATGCTGCTCAATATTGGCGGGGCACATAACGCCTGGTTTACCCGTAATATCGTCGTGCTGAAAGACAGCGCAGGGAATACCGGCGTGGGTGAGGCTCCTGGCGGAGAGGTGATTTACCAGACGCTGGTCGATGCCATGCCGCAGGTCGTGGGGCAAGAGATTGCTCGCCTGAACAAGGTGGTTCAGCGGGTGCATAAAGGCAACCAGTCGGCAGACTTTGATACGTTCGGAAAAGGTGCCTGGACGTTTGAACTGCGCGTCAACGCGGTCGCCGCCCTGGAAGCGGCTCTGCTTGATTTACTGGGGAAGGCGCTCAGGGTTCCGGTCTGCGAACTGCTGGGGCCCGGCAAACAGCGCGATGCGGTCACCGTGCTGGGCTATCTGTTCTACGTTGGCGATCGCAATAAAACCGATCTCCCCTATCTGGCCCGAACCGCGGGCGACCACGACTGGTATCAGTTGCGCCACCAGGAAGCGCTCTCCAGCGACGCGGTAGTGCGGCTGGCCGAGGCGGCGCAGGATCGCTACGGCTTTAAAGATTTCAAGCTGAAGGGCGGCGTGCTGCCCGGCGAGCAGGAGATTGAAACGGCCCGGGCGCTGAAAAAACGCTTCCCGGATGCACGGATCACCGTCGATCCCAACGGCGCATGGCTGCTGGATGAAGCGATTAGCCTGTGCAAAGGGCTGGGGGATGTCCTGACCTATGCGGAAGACCCCTGCGGCGCGGAGCAGGGCTTCTCGGGCCGCGAAGTCATGGCCGAGTTCCGTCGCGCCACCGGGCTGCCGGTCGCGACCAATATGATCGCCACCAACTGGCGCGAAATGGGTCACGCGGTGATGCTGAACGCGGTCGACATACCGCTGGCGGACCCGCACTTCTGGACGCTCTCCGGCGCAGTGCGCGTGGCCCAGCTGTGCGATGACTGGGGACTCACCTGGGGCTGTCACTCGAACAATCACTTTGATATTTCGCTGGCGATGTTTACCCACGTTGGCGCCGCAGCGCCGGGTAACCCGACCGCCATCGACACCCACTGGATTTGGCAGGAAGGGGAAGCCCGCCTGACGAAAAATCCGCTGGAAATCATCAATGGCAAAATTGCCGTACCGGATGAGCCGGGCCTGGGCGTGGAGCTGGACTGGGATCGGATCCATAAAGCCCATGAGGCGTATAAAAAGCTGCCGGGCGGCGCGCGTAACGATGCGGGCCCGATGCAGTACCTTATCCCCGGCTGGACATTTGACCGTAAGCGCCCTGTGTTTGGACGTCACTGATAAAAGGATTACACGATGAGTACTTTTACGACCCCTGTCGTTACTTCCATGCAAATCATTCCGGTTGCGGGCCATGACAGCATGCTGATGAACCTGAGCGGCGCGCATGCGCCATTCTTTACCCGCAACATTGTCATTATCAAAGACAATTCCGGCCATACCGGCGTGGGCGAGATTCCGGGCGGGGAGAAGATCCGCAAAACCCTGGAAGATGCCATTCCGCTGGTGGTGGGTAAAACGCTGGGCGAGTACAAAAATGTCCTCAACACCGTGCGCAATACCTTTGCCGATCGCGATGCCGGAGGCCGGGGCCTGCAGACCTTCGATCTGCGCACCACTATCCACGTGGTGACCGGAATTGAAGCCGCGATGCTGGATCTGCTGGGTCAGCATCTGGGCGTTAACGTTGCGTCGCTGCTGGGCGAGGGGCAGCAGCGCAGCGAAGTGGAAATGCTGGGCTATCTGTTCTTTGTCGGTGACCGCAAGCTGACGCCACTGCCGTATCAGAGCCAGCCCGAAGAACAGTGCGACTGGTACCGGCTTCGCCATGACAAGGCCATGACCCCGGATGCGGTGGTGCGCCTGGCGGAAGCCGCTTACGAGAAATATGGTTTCAACGATTTTAAACTGAAGGGCGGCGTGCTGGCCGGGGTAGAAGAGGCGGAAGCCATCACCGCGCTGGCAAAACGTTTCCCGCAGGCGCGCGTGACGCTGGATCCGAACGGAGCATGGTCGCTTGATGAAGCGATCAAAATTGGTAAACAGCTGAAAGGCGTGCTGGCGTATGCGGAAGATCCGTGTGGGGCTGAGCAAGGCTTCTCGGGCCGTGAAGTCATGGCGGAATTCCGCCGCGCAACGGGGCTGCCGACCGCGACCAATATGATTGCCACCGACTGGCGTCAGATGGGACACACCCTGTCATTGCAGTCTGTCGACATTCCGCTGGCCGACCCGCATTTCTGGACGATGCAGGGTTCGGTGCGCGTGGCGCAGATGTGCCATGAGTTTGGCCTGACCTGGGGTTCGCACTCCAACAACCACTTCGATATCTCTCTGGCGATGTTCACGCACGTCGCCGCCGCCGCGCCGGGGACAATCACCGCTATCGACACCCACTGGATCTGGCAGGAAGGTAATCAGCGTCTCACTAAGCAGCCGTTTGAGATCAAAGGTGGCATGGTGCAGGTGCCTTCCACGCCGGGGCTGGGGGTTGAGCTGGATATGGACCAGGTCATGAAGGCCCATGAGCTGTATCAAAAACACGGTCTGGGCGCGCGCGACGACGCGATGGCGATGCAGTATTTGATCCCGGACTGGACATTCGACAATAAACGCCCGTGCATGGTACGATAAACGCATTGGGACCGCTCCCATGAGCGGTCTTTTACGTGGTGTATGCTTAACGTAACGACTATGCGTAAGGATGGCTTATGAAAATTGTTATCGCACCGGACTCGTATAAGGAAAGTTTGAGTGCGCTTGAGGTTGCGACAGCGATAGAGCGTGGTTTTCGCGAGATCTTTCCCGAGGCGGTTTACGTCAAACTGCCGGTCGCGGACGGTGGCGAAGGGACGGTTGAGGCGATGATCGCGGCAACGCAGGGACGCATTGTGCATGTTCCGGTGACGGGCCCGCTGGGTGAACGCGTAGAAGGATTTTATGGCTTATCCGGTGACGAGCAGAGCGCCTTTATTGAAATGGCGGCGGCAAGCGGCCTGGAGCTGGTTGCGCCTTCGCAGCGTAATCCCCTGAAAACCACCTCCTGGGGCACGGGCGAACTGATTCGTCACGCGCTGGATGCGGGCGTTAAGCATATCATTATTGGCATTGGCGGCAGCGCCACCAATGACGGCGGCGCAGGAATGGTGCAGGCGCTGGGCGCTAAATTGCTCGACGCGAGTGAACAGCCTCTTGGGCTGGGCGGTGGCGAGCTGGGAAAACTCGCGCGTATCGACCTGAGCGGGCTGGACAGACGTCTGGCGGAGTGCCGGATAGAAGTCGCCTGCGATGTGACCAATCCGCTAACCGGGAAGGACGGTGCGTCAGCCGTATTTGGCCCGCAAAAGGGCGCCACCGCAGAAATGATTGTCACCCTGGACAACGCGCTTGCGCACTATGCGAGCGTCATTGCCCGGGATCTGGATATCGACGTGCTAAACCTTGCTGGCGGCGGCGCGGCGGGGGGTATGGGGGCCGCGCTGTACGCCTTTTGCGGCGCGCAGCTGCGCCAGGGCATTGAGATCGTGACCGATGCGCTACACCTGGCCGACCAGGTGGCCGATGCGGATTTGGTGATCACCGGTGAAGGCCGCATTGACAGTCAGACGATCCACGGCAAAGTCCCGGTGGGGGTGGCGAAGGTGGCGAAACGCTTTAACAAACCCGTCATCGGTATTGCAGGCAGCCTGACGGCGGACGTTGGCGTGGTACACGATCACGGCATTGATGCCGTGTTTAGCGTGATCTACACCATCTGCTCGCTGGAAGACGCGCTGGAAAATGCTGGCGAGAACGTCAGGATGGCCGCAAGAAATATCGCGGCGGTGCTGAAAGTGGGGCAGGGGATGTAGTTCTCCCTCTCCCCGTGGGAGAGGGTCGGGGTGAGGGCATCAGGCCGAACCCGCAATCGTAGGCCCGGTAAGGCGAAGCCGCCACCGGGCTTTTACCTCAGCTCCCCAACACCTTCATCGCTTCCCGCGTCACGTTATCCATTTCATCCAGCAGTTCCAGGAACTCCGGCTCAAGCTCCGATTCCGGCGTGCCCGCACGCAGCTGCTGCTCCAGCAGCTGGCAGAGGTTTTTTAGCCGCGGTACGCCGCTGTACCCGCAGCTGCCGTGCAGCTTGTGGATCGCGTCCAGCAGATCTTCCGGGTTTTCACCCACCAGCTGCTCTTCCACCTTATTGCGAATTTCCGGCAGAAACGCGACCAGCATTTGCAGCATATCGCGGGCGAGATCGGGTTTACCAGCCGCCTGGCGCAGGGCAAGCTGCCAGTCAAAGGTCGCGTTCTGGTTGACGCTGATTTCTACCAGCTCGCTGGAAACCGTGTACGTTCCGCCAATATGACCCGGCTTGTAGCGCAACAGCAGGCTATGAAGTTTCTCTTCATCGATGGGCTTTGCCAGATAGTCGTTCATCCCGGCGCTCAGCAGCTTCTCTTTCTGACCGGCCATCGCGTGCGCGGTGACCGCAATGACCGGCGTTTGCTGCTGATGTGGCAGCTGGTGGATCAGCTCGCAGGCCCGGATACCGTCCATATCCGGCATCTGAATATCCATCAGGATTAAATCGAACTGCATCTGCTTAGCCTGTTCAACCGCCTGCACGCCGCTGGTACACAGCTCAACATGCTGAACCTGGTCTTCCAGCAATGCGCCAATGAGCTTCAGGTTGGCCGGATTATCATCCACCGCCATTACGCTCATCGGCAATTTTTGCTCATCGTTAATTAGCGGAAGGGCATGCTGGCTAAGACGACAATACTCCGTGAGCGCGGGCAGAAGGCGGGTCGCGGTAAGCGGTTTTAACAGACAGGCGGCTGCTCCGTCATTTTTCAACTCCTCCGCATTAATCTGGGCGTGGCAGGGCAGCGCCAGCAGCAGGTAGTCGGTCATCGACGCGGCTTTCGCCAGCCGCTCCTGCTGCATGGTCAGTTCGCCGGTGAAGGTCACCGGGATCCCCATCAGCAGAATGTCGTAATGGTCAACGGCAAGCGCTGAGAAGGTTGGGCTGTAGACCACCTCCAGCGGCGTGGTGCTTAAGATATCGAGCGTACACTGCGCCGCCGCAGCGTTAGGTTCGACGTAGGCCAGACGTTTGCCCTTCAGGCAGTCCGTCACCGGGCCATCGGTCAGCACGTTCGGATTGAGATCCAGATTAATGTGGAACCAGAAGGTTGAACCGCGGTTTGGCTGGCTGTGGAAAGAGATATCGCCGCCCATCTCGTTCACCAGGCGTTGCGTGATCACCAGCCCCAGGCCGGTGCCGCCATGACGGCGGGAGATACTGGCGTCTGCCTGACGGAACGCCTGGAACAGACGCGACTGGTCCCGCTCCGGAATACCGATGCCGGTATCGCGGATCTGGACTTCTATTTGCACTTTATTGCTGCTGATCGAGCGTTTCTCTACCAGGACGTCGATATTACCGCTTTCGGTGAATTTAATGGCATTCCCGACAAGGTTAGTAATGACCTGCTGCAGGCGCAGCGGATCGCCAATGACGTTATCCGGCACGTCGTTTTTAATGTTAAGCGTCAGCTCAAGGCCTTTGTCGTGCGACGAGTGCGCGAGCAGCGTCACCACCTCATCCAGCGTGCTGCGCAGCGGGAAGGGGATACTCTCAAGGATCAGCTTGCCCGCTTCCAGCTTGGAGAAGTCCAGCACGTCGTTGATGATCGCCAGCAGGTTGTTGGCCGAGCGTTCAATGGTGTGCAGGTGATCGCGCTGAGTAGGATTCAGCTCGCTTTTCAGGGTCAGTCGGGTAAAGCCGATCACGCCATTGAGCGGCGTGCGCAGCTCGTGCGACATATTGGCAAGGAATTCCGATTTAATACGCGCCGCTTCCTGAGCGCGCTTTTTCGCCAGATCCAGCTCAACGTTCTGGATCTCCATCTGCTCCAGCGTTTCGCGCAGGTCGGACGTCGCCTGGTCAACGTTGTGCTGCATCTCTTCGTGATACGCCGCCAGCGACATCGCCATCGAGTTGATGCCGTTTTTCAGCATATCCAACTCGCCCAGCATAAACCCTTCCACACGGCTGTCGAGCTGTCCCCGGCGGATGCGGTCAACCGTGTTAACCATGTTGCGGATGGGGCCCGTCACGTCGCGCATCAGGCGCCAGCCGAAGATCAGCGCAATGCCGATGCAAAACAGCATCATCACGCCGGAGATGAAGATCTCTTTGTACTGCTGTAGCCGGACCGACTTGAGATCCAGCTCCAGCGCCACATATCCCAGCATATTATTGCTGGATTTGGCGTCGGATTGCGCAGACTCATCGGGGGAATAGCTTTCCGATACGATCGGCGTGCGCAGGATCATGATATCGCCGCGCCGCAGTACGGTGAGGTGGCGCGGGAACGGCGTACCGTCCGGGATCTTTAAGGCCGCCGGATCGAGATGAAAATTCGAGGTGACAAACAGGCGGTTATGTTCGTCGTAAACCGAAATGGCGCGTACGATGTCCGAGTGGCGGCGGTGGAGTACGCTGATTAACTGCCCAATGGATTCGCGGTTTTGCAGATTCATGCCGTACTCGCTGGAGACGGCAAGCGGTTCGATAATGCTGGCGCCTGCATCCTCCAGCTGTCGCTGCAAATCGTTATAGCGGTGCACCACAAAGAAGATACTCAGCAGCAAACCGATGAGAACGGTGGGGGCGAGGATCAAAATCATCATGCGCGCGCGCAGGCTGTAGTTGGTCATGGCGTTCCGTTATGGGACAATTAAGATAATTATGTTTATGTGAGAAAAATCTCGGCAATGGCGCAATTCTACTCTGCAAAACGACGCGTGACGACGCGTCAAATCATCACTGTTGAAGCCACGGATCTCGATCCGTTTGGTCAGGGAGTGGCACGCCACAATGGTAAGGCTCTGTTTATAACAGGTTTACTGCCAGCAGAACGAGCAGAAATTACGCTGACGGAAGATAAACGCCAGTTTGCGCGCGGGCAGGTTAAGCGTCGCCTCAACGATAGCCCGGAGCGTGTGGCGCCCCGCTGTCCCCATTTTGGCGTGTGCGGCGGCTGCCAGCAACAGCATGCGAGCACAGAATTACAGCAAAAAAGCAAAAGCCGCGCGCTGGCGCGTCTGCTTAAACATGACGTTAACGAAATTGTCGCCGATATGCCCTGGGGCTATCGTCGTCGCGCGCGCCTGAGCCTCAGCTATCAGCCAAAAACGGAGCGGCTGGAGATGGGGTTTCGCAAGGCCGGCTCCAGCGACATCGTTGACGTGAAGCAGTGCCCCATTTTGGTGCCCCATCTTGAGGCATTGCTTCCGGAAGTGCGCATCTGCCTCTCCGGGCTGGACGGCGTTCGCCACCTCGGGCACGTCGAACTGGTCATGGCAAACAATGGCCCGCTGATGGTGCTGCGCCATACCGCGCCGTTGTCGAAAAAAGATCGCGAAAAACTGGAACGCTTTTCGCATTCCCACGACCTGGCGCTTTTCCTTGCACCACAAAGCGAGATACTTGAACAGGTTACCGGTGAGGCGCCCTGGTATGCCTCAAACGGGCTACGCTTAACGTTCAGCCCGCGGGATTTCATTCAGGTGAATGATGGCGTTAACCAGCAGATGGTGGCGAAAGCGCTGGCGTGGCTGGATGTTCAGAAAAGCGACCGGGTGCTCGATCTGTTCTGCGGAATGGGGAACTTCACGCTGCCGCTGGCGCGAGAAGCGGCCAGCGTCGTCGGCGTGGAAGGCGTTGAGGCGCTGGTGGCGAAAGGGCAGGAGAACGCGCGGCAGAACGGCTTGCAAAATGTGACATTCTTTCATCAAAATCTTGAGGAAGATGTCACCCAACAGCCGTGGGCAAAGCAGGGCTTTGATAAAATTTTGCTCGACCCGGCACGCGCCGGTGCCCCGGGCGTGATGGCACATATTATTAAACTCGCGCCGAAGCGTGTGGTCTATGTTTCCTGTAATCCGGCAACGCTTGCCCGGGACAGCGAGGCATTACTCAGCGCGGGTTACCAGATTCAGCGTCTGGCAATGCTGGACATGTTCCCGCACACTGGGCATCTGGAATCGATGGTGTTGTTCGAGCACATCTAATTTGTTTGGCTTGTCGACTTCGACAGGCCCTGGTCCCTAAAGGAGAGGACAATGGTTGCGGTAAGAAGTGCACATCTCAATAAAGCTGGGGAGTTTGACCCACAAAAATGGATCGCAAGTCTGGGAATTTCCAGCCAGCAGTCGTGTGAACGCTTAACCGAAACCTGGGCCTATTGTCTGCGCACCACGCAGGGGCATCCCGACGCCGATCTTCTCCTGTGGCGCGGCGTGGAGATGGTTGAAATCCTGTCCATGCTGAACATGGACATCGAAACGCTGCAGGCCGCGCTGCTCTTCCCCCTCGCGGATGCGGACGTGGTCAGCGAAGACGTGCTGCGCGATAGCGTCGGGAAATCCGTCGTCGCGCTGATCCACGGCGTGCGCGATATGGCGGCTATCCGCCAGCTCAAAGCCGCGCACACCGATTCCGTCTCCTCAGAGCAGGTCGATAACGTTCGCCGGATGCTGCTGGCCATGGTGGATGATTTCCGCTGCGTGGTCATCAAGCTGGCCGAGCGTATTGCACACCTGCGAGAGGTGAAGGATGCGCCGGAAGACGAGCGCGTGCTCGCCGCCAAAGAGTGTACGAACATCTATGCGCCGCTGGCGAACCGCTTAGGGATTGGTCAGCTGAAATGGGAGCTGGAAGATTATTGCTTCCGCTATCTGCACCCGGCGGAATATAAACGGATTGCCAAACTCCTGCACGAGCGCCGCATTGACCGCGAGCACTATATCGAGGAGTTTGTCGGCGGCCTGCGTCAGGCCATGAAAGAAGAGAACGTGCGCGCCGAAGTCTACGGTCGACCTAAGCACATCTATAGCATCTGGCGCAAAATGCAGAAGAAACACCTCGCCTTTGACGAGCTGTTTGACGTGCGCGCCGTGCGTATCGTGGCGGAGCGTCTGCAGGACTGCTACGCCGCGCTAGGGATAGTGCACACTCACTTCCGTCATCTGCCCGATGAGTTCGATGACTATGTCGCCAACCCAAAACCGAACGGCTACCAGTCTATTCATACCGTGGTGCTTGGCCCTGGAGGCAAAACGGTCGAGATTCAGATCCGCACCAAACAGATGCATGAAGATGCCGAGCTGGGCGTTGCCGCGCACTGGAAATACAAAGAAGGCACGTCCGGCGGGGCGCGTTCAGGCCACGAAGACCGCATTGCCTGGCTGCGTAAGCTGATTGCGTGGCAGGAAGAGATGGCCGATTCCGGCGAGATGCTCGACGAAGTGCGCAGCCAGGTCTTTGACGATCGGGTGTATGTCTTTACGCCGAAAGGGGACGTTGTCGACCTACCGGCCGGATCTACGCCGCTCGACTTTGCCTACCACATCCATAGCGATGTGGGGCACCGCTGCATCGGGGCGAAAATTGGCGGGCGTATCGTACCGTTCACCTATCAGCTGCAGATGGGTGACCAGATTGAAATCATTACCCAGAAGCAGCCGAACCCGAGCCGGGACTGGCTTAACCCGAACCTGGGGTATGTCACCACCAGCCGCGGACGCTCGAAAATTCACGCCTGGTTCCGTAAACAGGACCGTGACAAGAATATCCTTGCCGGTCGTCAGATCCTCGACGACGAGCTGGAGCATATCGGAATCAGCCTCAAAGAGGCGGAGAAATTCCTGCTGCCGCGCTACAACTTCAACGAGCTTGACGAGCTGTTAGCGGCGATTGGCGGCGGTGATATCCGTCTGAATCAGATGGTGAACTTCCTGCAGGCGCAGTTCAATAAGCCAAGCGCGGAAGAGCAGGACGCGGCGGCGCTGAAGCAGCTGCAGCAGAAAACCTACGCGCCGCAGCAGCGCAGCAAAGACAACGGCCGCGTGGTGGTCGAAGGTGTAGGTAACCTGATGCACCACATTGCCCGCTGCTGTCAGCCAATCCCAGGGGACGATATCGTCGGCTTTATCACCCAGGGGCGCGGAATTTCGATTCACCGTTCTGACTGCGACCAGCTTGCCGAGCTTCAGTCCCATGCGCCGGAGCGCATCGTGGAAGCGGTCTGGGGGGAAAGCTATTCCGCTGGCTACTCGCTGGTGGTGCGCGTTACCGCCAACGACCGCAGCGGCCTGCTGCGCGACATCACGACCATTCTCGCCAACGAGAAGGTCAACGTGCTGGGCGTTGCCAGCCGCAGCGATACCCGCGAGCAGCTTGCCACCATCGATATGACTATCGAAATCTACAACCTGCAGGTGCTGGGCCGCGTGCTCGGTAAGCTGAACCAGGTGCCGGATGTGATTGACGCGCGTCGTCTGCACGGCGGCTAAGATTTCCCTCTTTTGTAGGCCGGGTAAGGCACAAGCCGCCACCCGGCATTTTTTCATCAGGACATAACCATGACTCAAATCGACCGCCTGCTCGGCATCATGAAACGCCTGCGCGACCCGGAAAACGGCTGCCCGTGGGACAAAGAGCAGACTTTCGCTACCATCGCCCCGTACACCCTTGAAGAGACCTACGAGGTGCTGGACGCCATTTCCCGTGAAGATTTTGACGACCTGCGCGGCGAGCTGGGCGATCTGCTGTTCCAGGTGGTGTTCTACGCGCAGATGGCGCAGGAAGAAGGGCGCTTTAACTTTGACGATATTTGCGCTGCCATCAGCGACAAGCTTGAGCGCCGTCATCCCCATATTTTCGGTGATGCTACCGCAGGAAACAGCACCGAAGTTCTGGCCCGCTGGGAGCAGATCAAAAGCGCCGAGCGGGCAGAAAAATCCCAGCACTCGGCGCTGGATGATATTCCGCTGAGCCTGCCCGCGCTGATGCGCGCGCATAAAATTCAGAAACGCTGCTCCGCCGTCGGTTTTGACTGGACCTCCCTCGGCCCGGTGCTGGATAAAGTGCACGAAGAGATTGACGAGGTCATGCACGAAGCGCAGCAGGCGGTGGTGGATGAAGCAAAGCTTGAGGAAGAAATGGGCGACCTGCTGTTTGCGACCGTCAACCTTTCTCGCCACCTGGGTGTAAAAGCGGAAACGGCGCTGCAAAAAGCCAACCTGAAATTCGAACGCCGCTTTCGCGAAGTGGAGCGGATTGTCGCCTCACGAGGCCTGGAAATGAGCGGTATTGACCTCGACGCGATGGAAGAAGTCTGGCAGGAAGTAAAGCGCCAGGAATCTGATCTCTAACGAAATTTTGCGATCAAGCGCAATTTGTGTGATTTTTTAAATGACAAGCGCTTGATTTGCGTCAAAAACATTTACCCAAAAGGGGCTATTTTCTCACTCCTTATGTTTGTCATGGCCTGGAATGGAGACGGAGAATGAAAGTTTGTGGCGCTCGCCGTGTTCGGGTATACTACTTTCCCGTCCTGGTTATTCCATCGTTTCACCCTAACTTCTCAGGTTCAGCATGACAACGAACTATATTTTTGTGACCGGCGGGGTCGTATCCTCTCTGGGTAAAGGCATTGCCGCAGCCTCCCTCGCAGCCATTCTTGAAGCCCGTGGCCTCAATGTGACCATGATGAAACTGGATCCGTACATCAACGTCGATCCGGGCACCATGAGCCCAATCCAACACGGGGAAGTGTTCGTTACTGAAGACGGCGCTGAAACCGATCTGGATCTTGGCCACTACGAGCGTTTCATCCGCACCAAAATGACCCGTCGTAACAACTTCACGACCGGTCGCATCTACTCCGACGTTCTGCGTAAAGAGCGCCGTGGTGATTATCTTGGTGCCACCGTTCAGGTTATCCCGCACATCACTAACGCCATCAAAGAACGTATTGTTGCGGGTGGCGAAGGCCACGACGTGGTGCTGGTTGAAATCGGCGGTACCGTGGGTGATATCGAATCCCTGCCATTCCTGGAAGCGATTCGTCAGCTGGCGGTAGACATTGGCCGTGAACACGCGCTGTTCATGCACCTGACTCTGGTGCCGTACATGGCCGCTGCAGGCGAAGTGAAAACCAAACCGACTCAGCACTCTGTTAAAGAGCTGCTCTCCATTGGTATTCAGCCAGACATCCTGGTTTGCCGTTCCGATCGTGCTGTGCCGGCGAACGAACGTGCGAAAATTGCATTGTTCTGTAACGTGCCTGAAAAAGCCGTTATTTCAATGAAAGATGTCGATTCCATTTATAAAATCCCGGGCCTGTTGAAATCTC
Source organism: Enterobacter sp. ECC-249 (assembly GCF_043965265.1). Taxonomy (NCBI): domain Bacteria; kingdom Pseudomonadati; phylum Pseudomonadota; class Gammaproteobacteria; order Enterobacterales; family Enterobacteriaceae; genus Enterobacter; species Enterobacter sp. ECC-249. The sequence goes on along the minus strand of NZ_CP143660.1, from coordinate 4,229,061 downwards.
AGGGCCTGGACGATTATATTTGTAAACGATTCAGCTTGAACTGTCCGGAAGCTAACCTGTCTGAATGGGAACAGGTTATTTACGAAGAAGCCAATCCGGCAGGCGAAGTGACTATCGGTATGGTCGGCAAGTACATTGAACTGCCGGATGCCTATAAGTCAGTGATCGAAGCGCTGAAACACGGTGGTCTGAAGAACCGTGTCTCCGTGAACATCAAGCTGATTGATTCGCAGGATGTTGAAACGCGTGGCGTTGAAATCCTGAAAGATCTGGATGCTATCCTTATCCCTGGCGGCTTCGGCTACCGTGGTGTAGAAGGCAAGATCGCCACCGCGCGCTATGCGCGTGAAAACAATATTCCATACCTCGGCATCTGTCTGGGTATGCAGGTTGCGCTGATCGAATTTGCGCGTAACGTAGCGGGAATGGAAAACGCGAACTCTACGGAATTTGTGCCAGACTGTAAGTACCCTGTTGTGGCGCTTATCACCGAATGGCGTGACGAAGAAGGTAACGTCGAAGTCCGTACCGAGAAGAGCGATCTGGGTGGCACCATGCGTCTTGGCGCACAGGCCTGCCAGCTGACTGATGATAGCGTGGTTCGCAAGCTGTATGGCGAGCCGGTCATCACCGAGCGCCATCGTCACCGCTATGAAGTCAACAACATGTTGTTGAAACCGATTGAAGCCGCGGGCCTGCGTGTTGCGGGACGCTCCGGGGATGATCAGTTAGTCGAGATCATTGAAGTGCCAAACCATCCGTGGTTTGTCGCCTGCCAGTTCCACCCGGAATTTACTTCAACGCCACGTGACGGGCATCCGCTGTTTGCAGGCTTTGTGAAGGCCGCCAGCGACTACCAGAAGCGTCAGGCGAAGTAAAAAAAGTTAGAACGGCAACGCGTACCTTTGGTACGCGTTGTTTGTCTGGAGTTTTAGTTTAACTTGTACTGAGGAAAATCTAATGTCCAAAATCGTTAAAGTCATCGGTCGTGAAATCATCGACTCCCGTGGTAACCCGACCGTTGAAGCCGAAGTTCACCTGGAAGGTGGTTTCGTTGGTATGGCTGCTGCTCCATCAGGTGCTTCTACCGGTTCCCGCGAAGCGCTGGAACTGCGCGATGGCGACAAATCTCGCTTCCTGGGTAAAGGCGTACTGAAAGCGGTTGGCGCTGTAAACGGTCCTATTGCTCAGGCAATCATTGGCAAAGACGCCAAAGACCAGGCTGGCATCGACAAGATCATGATCGATCTGGACGGTACTGAAAACAAATCTAACTTCGGTGCGAACGCAATCTTGGCTGTTTCTCTGGCAAACGCCAAAGCGGCTGCTGCTGCTAAAGGTATGCCACTGTTCGAGCACATCGCTGAACTGAACGGCACCCCAGGCAAATACTCCATGCCTGTACCAATGATGAACATCATCAACGGTGGTGAGCACGCAGACAACAACGTTGATATTCAGGAATTCATGATTCAGCCAGTTGGCGCGAAATCCCTGAAAGAAGCGGTACGTATGGGTTCTGAAGTGTTCCACAACCTGGCTAAAGTTCTGAAAGCTAAAGGTATGAACACGGCTGTTGGTGACGAAGGTGGCTATGCGCCAAACCTGGGTTCTAACGCAGAAGCTCTGGCTGTTATCGCAGAAGCAGTAAAAGCAGCTGGCTACGAGCTGGGCAAAGACATCACCCTGGCGATGGACTGTGCAGCATCTGAATTCTACAAAGACGGTAAATACGTTCTGGCTGGCGAAGGAAACAAAGCGTTCACCTCAGAAGAGTTCACTCACTTCCTGGAAGATCTGACCAAACAGTACCCAATCGTGTCTATCGAAGACGGTCTGGACGAGTCTGACTGGGCTGGCTTCGCATACCAGACTAAAGTACTGGGCGACAAAATCCAGCTGGTTGGTGACGACCTGTTCGTAACCAACACCAAGATCCTGAAAGAAGGCATCGAGAAAGGCATCGTTAACTCCATCCTGATCAAATTCAACCAGATCGGTTCTCTGACCGAAACTTTGGCTGCGATCAAAATGGCGAAAGACGCTGGCTACACCGCTGTTATCTCTCACCGTTCTGGCGAAACTGAAGACGCTACCATTGCCGACCTGGCTGTGGGTACCGCTGCAGGCCAGATCAAAACCGGTTCTATGAGCCGTTCTGACCGTGTTGCTAAATACAACCAGCTGATTCGTATCGAAGAAGCGCTGGGCGAAAAAGCACCATACAACGGTCGTAAAGAGATCAAAGGCCAGGCATAATCGCTTAAGCCTTAAAACGAAAATGCCAGTCGAATGACTGGCATTTTTTTTGGCTATTTAAAATCAACCGCCATTTGCTCCGGAATGGTCAGCCCCTGGGTGGTTTGCACGCAGCGGGCGATATAATCCGTAAACCGGGGCGGCTTCGGCATTCCCATGCTCAGCAGCTTATCGTTGCTGAAGCGCACGTTAAGCGTGGCAAACGCACCGTATAACCGCATGGCTTTCAGCATCAGACGTTCGTTGCACGGGCCAAAAATATGTTTCAACTCGCGGCGCATTCTGACCAGCGTTTCGTAACTGACCTGCGCATATTTATCACCGACGGGGGCTTTCTCCAGCGCCTGCGCCATTGCCTGATCGATATCCGCAAAGCGAACGCTGTTCTCTTCACCCGCAGAAATATGCACCACTTCCCCCGGACGCGCGTTGCTGTTCAGCAGCATTAACATCGCGTCGGCGCAGTAATCCACCGGAACAACGTCGATCCGGTCTTCCATAGAGCACATAAACTTCTGCAGCATCAGGCCCATGCTAAAGACCCAGAAAATGCTGCTCGACGGCGTGCAGCCGTGACGGGTATGGCCAACGACGATGGACGGACGGGCGATGAGCAGCGGTAGGTTAGGGCACTCCTGGCGCATCAGCTGTTCGATGGTTGACTTCGAAAACGTGTATTCCACCAGGTGTTCAGCATTCTCTCTGAATTCAGCGCTTTCGGCGACCAGGGAATCCTGCTCCGGCGTACATGACATCGCTGTGCCGACGTGGAGGAAACGTTGTAGCGTTGAAACCTGCTCCATACGGCGCGCCAGCGCCAGCGTACCTTCAACGTTGACCTTCCAGATCAGCGGGTTATTACCAAATGAGGCTACAGCCGCACAGTTCACGACGTGCGTGACCTGATCCAGACGGGGATCGTTCAGAAAGGCTTCAGGCTGGCTGAGGTCGCCAATCAGGATATTATCCACGCTCAGGGAGGCCAGTTTGTCCTCAGGAACGTTGAACTTGCGCATATTCTCCAGCACCCGCTCCAGACCGCTCTGCGGATCGCCGGCGCGCGCAAGCAAAAGGAGTTCTACGGATTGATCGTTGGTCAGGATTTTTTCAAGAACTGCACCACCCAGAAATCCGGTCACGCCTGTAATCAATAACATCTTCATTAATACCGTCTCATTATGATTGATGAGGCGGATTGTAGGCGCGCAAAAGTAAACGGCATTTAAATAATAAATCGCCGAAACTGACAGCATCTTAAGCTTATTTTAAGGAAAGGAAATCGGGTGGATATATTGGACATTAGCGGAAGGGTAAAAATTCAGTCTAATGAGATTTAAATTTTAACCTTTTGAATTTAATGTTGTTTATGGGCTGGGTTCCGAATGGTAAAGTTAATTCAAAATGTAATAAATATAATAATTTGTTACACCAAACATTTACCAAATAAATGATTTAAACCCCACTTAACGAAAATCAGACAATATAAGCCGCAGGCCGATTTATTTAGCCTGCGAATGATTTTCAGAGCAAAAGGGGAAGCGTGGCGCTGGCTGTTTGCTGGCTAACGTCGCCGTAATGACCATCCAGCGCAATCATGGACGTGGTCAGCAGCTCGACCAGCAGCATCACCCCAACCTTAGCATTGAGTGCGCCTGCGCTAAGGGGACCCTCAGGTTTGGCGGCAACCAGCAGCATGTCGCTCAAGGACGCCAGCGGGCTGCGGGGCGTATTGCTGAGTGCCAGAACCTGAACGCCGCGCTTGCGGGCAAGCTTCACCACGTGGAGTAAATCCCGCGTTGAACCCGAGCTGGAGATAGCCACCACCAGGGTCTCTTTTGAAAGCGTTGTCGCATTCATGGCCGCGCGGTGCATATCGCTAAACAGCTGTGCGGGTTTCCCCAAACGCAACAGCTTGTAGTGGAGATACTCCCCGAGGATCGCGCTGGCCGCAACGCCATAAATCTGCACCGACTGCGCCTGATGCAGCGCCATTGCGGCCTTTTCAAGCAGCGTGCGATCAAGGAGCCGGGCGGTATCCTGCAATGCCTGCACTGACTCATCAACCACATTATCTATCTCATCTCCCGCCTGACGCGCGGGCTGGCCCTGCTGAATATCCAGCGCAAGCGCCATTTTAAATTCGTTATAGCCCTTGCAGCCCAGCGTGCGGCAAAGGCGCGTGACGCTGGCCTCACTGGTGTGGCTCTCGCGCGCCAGCTCGGTGATCGTCAGGTAGAGCACCCGGGCAGGATCGCTGAGGACAAACTCACCGAGTTTTTGTTGTGTTGGGCTGTACCCGGAAGCCTCCTGGCGTAGCTTCAGCAGCAGGTTTTCATGGTCTGACATGCTCGATCCTTAATGCGTTTCTCTGCGACTAGTGTGGCGGAAAGCGGGGGAAAGATGCCAGTCATTTTGAAAAAGTATGATCGTCGTCCTGGTTATTGATGATAATTTTCACTATTTAATATTTATGTGGTAAAAATTTTCATCTTTTAGCGGGGGAATGAAAAAATGATGCAAATATTCAGTGGAGCTTCTTCAGGAGGATGGTTTGAAAAAGCGCAGCGCTTTGGCAAATCTTTCATGTTGCCGATTGCCGTGTTGCCTGCGGCGGGTCTGCTGCTGGGGATAGGCGGCGCGTTATCGAATCCCAACACGCTGGCGGCCTATCCGTTTTTAGACGTGAGCTGGCTGCAGGCTATTTTCACCATCATGAGCAGCGCAGGATCCATCGTGTTTGCGAACCTCTCGGTGCTGTTTGCGGTTGGTGTTGCCGTCGGGCTGGCAAAAAGCGATAAGGGCACCGCCGGGCTGGCGGCGTTACTCGCGTTTCTGGTGATGAATGCCACCATTAACGCGCTGCTGATCCTCACCGGCAAACTGGCGCATGCGAACCCGGGGGCCGTGGGGCAGGGCATGACGCTGGGTATTCAGACGCTGGAAACCGGCGTGTTTGGCGGCGTGGTGATTGGGCTGGTGACCTGCGCGCTCCATCATCGGTTTAATAAAATTGCCCTTCCGCAGTTCCTCGGGTTCTTTGGCGGTTCGCGCTTTGTTCCCATTATCAGCTCGCTGGCGGCAATACTCGTTGGGGCCGCAATGACCGTGGTTTGGCCGCATTTCCAGAAGCTGATTTTTGGTCTGGGCGGGCTGGTGGATGCGACCGGCTATCTGGGCACCCTGCTGTACGGCTTTATTCTCCGCATGCTGGGCCCGTTTGGTCTGCACCACATCTTCTATCTGCCGTTCTGGACCACCGCGCTTGGCGGGAGTGAAATCGTCAACGGCCATCTGGTGGAAGGCACACAGCGGATCTTCTTCGCCCAGTTGGCCGATCCGACCACGCGTCAGTTTTACGAAGGCACGTCACGCTTCATGTCAGGGCGCTTTATCACGATGATGTTTGGCCTGCTCGGCGCATGTCTGGCGATGTACCACACGGCAAAACCTGAGAATAAAAAGCGCGTTGCCGGGCTGCTGCTCTCTGCGGCGTTAACCTCGTTCCTGACCGGGATTACCGAGCCTATCGAGTTCTCCTTCCTGTTTATTGCACCGGTGCTTTACGTCATTCATGCGCTGTTTGACGGGCTGGCGTTCATGCTCGCACACATGCTGCATATCACCATCGGGCAAACCTTCTCCGGCGGTTTTATCGACTTCGTGCTGTTCGGCATTTTGCAGGGAGAGGCCAAAACCAACTGGATGTTCGTTCCGCTGGTCGGCGTGCCGTGGTTCTTCCTTTATTACTTCACCTTCCGCTACCTGATTAACCGCTTCGATTTTGCTACGCCGGGTCGGGAAAAGGAGGCGATAGCCGATGAGGTGACCTTCTCGCAGAGCGAGCGCGCGGTTGCGGTAATCGCCGGATTAGGCGGAAAAGACAATCTGGAAGAGGTGGACTGCTGCGCCACGCGTCTTCGCGTCACGGTGAAAGACGGTAGCAAAGTGAATGACGCGGCGCTGAAAGCCACCGGTGCGCGCGGCGTCATCGTGCGCTGCAACGGTGTTCAGGTCATCTATGGACCGCACGTCACGATTATCAAAAACGAAGTGGAAGAGATCTTATCGTAATGAAAACTGTACTGGATAACCTTAAGGGAAAACTGGTCGTCTCCTGTCAGGCGCTGGAAAATGAACCGCTGCATAGCCCGTTTATTATGTCGCGAATGGCGCTGGCGGCGGCACGGGGCGGGGCCGCGGCAATTCGTGCCAACAGCGTGGTGGATATCGAGGCCATTAAGCAGCAGGTATCTTTGCCGGTCATCGGCATCATCAAACGGGATTATCCGGAAAGCGAGGTGTTTATCACCGCCACGATGAAAGAGGTGGATGAGCTCATGAGCGTCTCCCCGGAAATCATTGCGCTTGATGCGACGGCGCGGGAGCGGCCCGGCGGAGAATCCCTGGAAACGCTTGTCTCGCGCATTCGCTCACGCTATCCCGCGGTACTGCTGATGGCGGATATCTCCTGCGTGGACGAAGCCGTTACGGCGCAGGCGCTGGGCTTCGACTGCGTCGGCACCACGCTTTACGGCTATACGGCGGAAACGGCGGGCCATTCGCTTCCTGAGAACGACTGCGCGTTCCTGAAAGCGGTGCTGGCGGCCGTGACGGTTCCCGTGGTTGCCGAAGGCAACGTGGATACGCCTGAACGCGCGGCCAGATGCCTGGCGCTGGGGGCGCATACGGTCGTCGTCGGCGGCGCGATCACCCGACCGCAACAAATCACGGAACGGTTTATGGCGGCGATTGGCGCGCAAAGCACCGATGGAGCATGACCATCCGGCGGGGATCTGCGATACTTATCGTTTATCCCCTTTACTGAGATGACTATGCAGTACCCGATTAACGAGATGTTCCAGACCCTGCAAGGCGAGGGTTACTTTACCGGCGTTCCCGCTATTTTCATTCGTTTACAGGGATGCCCGGTTGGCTGTGCCTGGTGTGATACCAAACATACGTGGGATAAGCTCGCAGATCGGGAAGTGTCGCTGTTTAGCATTCTGGCGAAAACCAAAGAGAGCGATAAGTGGGGCGCGGGCAGTTCCGAAGATCTGCTGGCCATTATTGGTCGTCAGGGCTGGACGGCGCGCCACGTGGTGATTACCGGCGGTGAACCCTGCATCCACGATCTGACCCCGCTGACCGAGCTGCTCGAAAAGAACGGCTACAGCTGCCAGATTGAAACCAGCGGCACCCATGAAGTGCGCTGTTCACACACCACCTGGGTGACGGTATCGCCAAAAGTGAATATGCGCGGCGGGTATGACGTGCTGTCTCAGGCGCTGGAACGCGCGGATGAGATTAAGCACCCGGTAGGGCGCGTGCGTGATATCGAAGCGCTGGATGAACTGCTGGCCACGCTGACGGATGAAAAGCAGCGGGTTATTGCGCTACAGCCGATCAGCCAGAAAGACGACGCCACGCGCCTGTGCATTGAAACCTGTATTGCGCGTAACTGGCGCCTGTCGATGCAGACGCACAAGTACCTGAATATTGCCTAAAAAAAAGCCCGGTTTAGCCGGGCTTTTTTTATTCCCCGCGATAGATACAGCCAGCGGTGCAGGTCTCTTTGATCATCACCGCGCTCAGCAGCGGTACCAGCGGCTTCATCTGATCCCAAATCCATTTTGCCAGCACTTCGCTGGTCGGGTTTTCAAGGCCCGGGATCTCATTCAGGTAGTAGTGATCCAGCCGATCGTAGGTCGGCTTAAACGCCGCCTTCAGCTCGGCAAAATCCATGATCCAACCGGTATGCGGATCAACTTCACCGGTGATCTCAAGACGCACCATGAACGAATGCCCGTGCAGACGGCCGCATTTATGCCCTTCAGGGACATGCGGAAGGTGGTGGGCGGCTTCGAAGGTGAAATCTTTAAACAGTGTGGTGGACATGATCGCTCTCAGTAATGCGGAAAAAACCGCCGCATAGTACCGGAAAGCACAATTTTTAGCATTAACTAAAACGGCTCAATAGGTACTGAGCCGCTAAATGCCCAGTTTTTGTTGATTTTTGTATTACATTTCAATGAGTTGATTAATCGGTTTTACTGTTAAGAACGATAAGTAAAACAGGTTAGTCCATTTGGTTATTTATTATTTCCATCCCTTCTTTAATTGTTATTATCCTCGCCGTTAACCTTATCTTCAGTTTGGATTTATTCGCTTAAAGTCCGCTTGGCTACTGGAACATAACGACGCATGACAACACAGGCCCCACCTTCAAATTTGCTTCCCCTGAACCCGGAGCAACTGGCGCGCCTTCAGGCTGCCACCTCTGATTTTTCTCCCACTCAGCTTGCCTGGGTCTCCGGTTATTTCTGGGGAATGCTCAATCAGCAGCCTGGCGCTGTGGCCGGTGCCCCGGCTACGGCCGTTGAAATTCCGGCCATTACCCTGATTTCCGCCTCGCAGACCGGCAATGCCCGCCGCGTGGCCGAAGCGCTGCGTGACGACCTGCTGGCCGCCAGGTTGAACGTGAACCTGGTCAACGCCGGGGATTATAAATTTAAGCAAATCGCGTCGGAAAAACTGCTGGTGGTGGTTGCCTCTACGCAGGGTGAAGGTGAACCCGCTGAAGAAGCGGTGGCGCTGCATAAGTTCCTGTTCTCGAAAAAAGCGCCGAAGCTGGATGGCACGGCGTTTGCCGTCTTTGGCCTGGGCGATACTTCCTATGAATTCTTCTGCCAGTCCGGTAAAGACTTCGACAGCAGGCTGGCGGAGCTGGGCGCGGAGCGCCTGCTGGACCGCGTTGACGCGGATGTCGAATACCAGGCCGCCGCCGCCGAATGGCGCGCCCGCATCGTTGAGGTGCTAAAAGCGCGCGTGCCGAAAGAGACGTCGACGCAGGCCGCGTTCACCGCGACGGGTGCCGTTAACGACATCCACACCAGCCCGTACACCAAAGAGGCGCCGCTGGCGGCGAGCCTGTCGGTGAACCAGAAAATTACCGGCCGCGACTCGGAAAAAGACGTGCGCCATATCGAAATCGATCTCGGCGACTCCGGCCTGCGCTATCAGCCGGGCGATGCGCTGGGCGTCTGGTATCAGAACGATCCGGCGCTGGTGAAAGAGCTGGTTGAGCTGCTGTGGCTGAAAGGCGACGAGCCTGTCACGGTTGACGGTAAAACGCAGCCGCTTTCTGAAGCGCTGCAGTGGCATTTTGAGCTGACGGTGAACACCCCGAATATCGTCGAAAATTATGCCACCTTGACGCGCAGCGAATCCCTGCTGCCGCTGGTGGGCGACAAGGCGAAACTGCAGCATTACGCCGCGACGACCCCAATTGTCGATATGGTGCGTTTCTCTCCGGCTCAGCTGGATGCCGATGCGCTGATCGGTCTGTTGCGTCCGTTGACCCCGCGCCTGTACTCGATTGCCTCTTCGCAGGCCGAAGTGGAGAGTGAAGTGCATGTTACCGTCGGCGTGGTGCGCTACGATATCGAAGGCCGCGCCCGTACGGGTGGGGCATCAGGCTTCCTGGCGGATCGCGTGGAAGAAGAGGGCGAAGTGCGCGTCTTTATCGAGCACAACGATAACTTCCGCCTGCCGGCAAACCCGGAAACGCCGGTCATTATGATTGGCCCGGGCACCGGCATTGCGCCGTTCCGCGCCTTTATGCAGCAGCGCGCGGCAGATGAAGCGCCGGGTAAAAACTGGCTTTTCTTCGGCAATCCGCACTTTACCGAAGATTTCCTCTACCAGGTTGAGTGGCAGCGCTATGTGAAAGAAGGCGTACTGACCCGCATCGATCTGGCCTGGTCCCGCGACCAGAAAGAAAAAGTATACGTACAAGACAAGCTGCGCGAACAGGGCGCAGAGCTGTGGCGCTGGATCAATGACGGTGCCCACATTTATGTCTGCGGCGACGCCAATCGCATGGCGAAAGACGTTGAGCAGACTTTGCTGGAAGTGATTGCCGAATTCGGCGGTATGGATGCCGAAGCGGCGGACGAATTTTTAAGTGAGCTGCGCGTCGAGCGCCGTTATCAGCGAGATGTCTACTAATGAGCGAAAAACATCCAGGGCCACTGGTGGTCGAAGGTAAACTGACAGACGCCGAGCGCATGAAGCTGGAAAGCAACTACCTGCGCGGCACCATTGCTGAAGATCTGAATGACGGTCTCACCGGCGGTTTCAAAGGCGACAACTTCCTGCTGATCCGCTTCCACGGCATGTACCAGCAGGACGACCGCGACATCCGCGCCGAGCGTGCAGAGCAGAAGCTGGAGCCGCGTCACGCGATGCTGCTGCGCTGCCGTCTGCCGGGCGGGGTGATCACCACCAAACAGTGGCAGGCGATCGACAAGTTTGCCGGTGAAAACACGATCTACGGCAGCATCCGTCTGACCAACCGTCAGACCTTCCAGTTCCACGGCATTCTGAAGAAGAACGTCAAGCCGGTGCACCAGATGCTGCACTCCGTTGGGCTGGACGCGCTGGCGACCGCCAACGACATGAACCGTAACGTGCTCTGCACCTCGAACCCGTATGAGTCCGAGCTGCACGCCGAAGCGTACGAGTGGGCGAAGAAGATCTCTGAGCACCTGCTCCCGCGCACGCGCGCCTATGCGGAGATCTGGCTCGATCAGGAAAAAGTCGCGACCACGGACGAAGAACCGATCCTTGGCCAGACCTATCTGCCGCGTAAGTTTAAAACTACGGTGGTTATTCCACCTCAGAACGATATCGACCTTCACGCCAACGACATGAACTTCGTGGCGATTGCCGAAAACGGCAAGCTGATTGGCTTTAACCTGCTGGTGGGCGGCGGCCTGTCCATCGAACACGGTAACAAGAAAACCTACGCCCGCACCGCGAGCGAGTTCGGCTTCCTGCCGCTTGAGCATACGCTGGCCGTGGCGGAAGCGGTAGTGACCACCCAGCGCGACTGGGGCAACCGTACCGACCGTAAAAACGCGAAAACCAAATACACCCTGGAGCGCGTGGGCGTCGAAACGTTCAAAGCGGAAGTTGAGCGTCGCGCGGGGATCAAGTTTGAGCCGATCCGCCCTTACGAATTCACCGGGCGCGGCGATCGCATTGGCTGGGTGAAGGGTATCGACAATAAATGGCACCTGACGCTGTTTATCGAAAATGGCCGTATTCTGGATTATCCGGGCCGTCCGCTTAAAACCGGTCTGCTGGAAATTGCGAAGATCCATAAGGGCGAGTTCCGCATTACGGCTAACCAGAACCTGATCATTGCCGGCGTGCCGGAAAGCCAGAAGGCGAAGATCGAGAAGCTGGCGCGCGAACATGGGCTGATGGATGCGGTGAAGCCGCAGCGCGAAAACTCAATGGCCTGCGTGTCGTTCCCGACCTGCCCGCTGGCGATGGCGGAAGCGGAACGTTTCCTGCCGTCGTTTACCGACAAAGTGGAAGCGATTCTGGAAAAACACGGCATTCCGGACGAGCATATTGTTATGCGCGTCACCGGCTGCCCGAACGGCTGCGGTCGCGCGATGCTGGCCGAGCTCGGACTGGTGGGGAAAGCGCCGGGGCGTTACAACCTGCACCTGGGCGGTAACCGTATCGGCACGCGTATTCCGCGTATGTTCCGCGAGAACATCACCGAGCCGGAAATTCTTGATTCCATCGACGAGCTTGTCGGGCGCTGGGCGAAAGAGCGCGAAGCGGGTGAAGGCTTCGGCGACTTTACGGTGCGTGCGGGCATCATTCGCCCGGTGCTCGATCCCGCAAGGGATTTCTGGGAGTAACCACGAGAGGTAATTATGTCCGTACTCGATCTAAACGCCCTAAATGACCTGCCAAAAGTCGAACGCATTCTGGCGCTGGCAGAAACCAATGCCCACCTTGAAAAGCTGGACGCCGAAGGGCGGGTGGCGTGGGCGCTGGAAAACCTGCCGGGCGACTATGTGCTCTCGTCGAGCTTTGGTATTCAGGCGGCGGTCAGCCTGCATCTGGTGAATCAGATCCGTCCGGACATTCCGGTGATCCTCACCGATACCGGCTACCTGTTCCCGGAAACCTACCAGTTTATAGACGAGCTGACGGATAAGCTCAGGCTTAACCTCAAAGTTTACCGCGCGACGGAAAGCGCGGCCTGGCAGGAGGCGCGCTACGGCAAGCTGTGGGAACAGGGCGTTGAGGGCATTGAGAAATACAATGAAATCAACAAAGTTGAGCCAATGAATCGGGCGCTGAAAGAACTCAATGCGCAGACGTGGTTTGCGGGTCTGCGCCGCGAGCAGTCCGGTAGCCGGGCAACCTTGCCGGTGCTGGCGGTGCAGCGCGGGGTGTTTAAAGTGCTGCCGATAATCGACTGGGATAACCGGACGGTGTATCAGTACCTGCAAAAGCACGGGCTGAAATACCATCCGCTGTGGGACCAGGGCTATCTGTCGGTGGGAGACACCCACACCACGCGTAAGTGGGAACCGGGAATGGCGGAAGAAGAGACGCGATTCTTCGGGCTGAAGCGCGAGTGCGGGCTGCACGAAGGGTGATAACCTTTTTGCCCGGTGGCGCTGCGCCTTACCGGGCCTACAAAGGCTCGTTCCATATGTAGGCCCGGTAAGGCGTAGCCGCCACCGGGCTTAACGGCCTCAGGCTTTCCCCGCTTTCGCCAGCTCCTTCACCAGCGGCAGCATCACCTTCACCACATCACGACTGCGGTGTTCAATCCGCTGCGGCAGCGCGCGATCGATGTGCTGCTGATTGTCCAGCATCACGTTGTGCCAGCTTGTCCCGTCCGGGAAGGCCTTCGATTTAGCCCGCTGCTGGTAGCCATCTTTTTTGCCCAATGCCCAGTTTGTCGCTTCGACATACAGCACCGGAATGCCCGCCTTATCGAACACTTCCCCGTCGTTGCAGCAGCCTGTGCCACGCGGATAATCCGGGTTACCGCCAGGGTTGCTGGTGGCATAAACACCATGGCTGCGGGCTATCGCCAGGGCCCGGTCGCGCGTCAGTTTCCGCACGGTACCCGGCGTACTCTGCCCGCTGTTGAAATAGAGCTTGTCGCCGACGATCAGGTTATCGAGGTTGATCACCAGCAGCGTATTTTTCTTCTCCTCAGCGCTCATGCGTTTAAGGAGATTCTCAGCGCCGAGTTTGCCCTCTTCTTCACCGCTGGTGGCAACAAAACGAATGCCATATTGGGTGGGAATATCTTTCATCCGCTCGGCCAGTTCGAGCATCACGCCCAGGCCTGCGGCATTGTCGTCCATGCCCTGCAGCGTCAGCCCGCCAAGATTATTATCCGTATCGGCGTCGCTCATCGGGGCGTAGGTATCAAGGTGCGCCATAATAATAATTTGCTCTTTTGCGCTACCTTCATGTGCCGCAATAACCGTACTGCCGGTCACGTTATGCCAGTTTTTGGTTTTATTTCGTGAGGTATAGACGTAGCGGCTGTTAAACGACCGGATATCGCTCTGGTAGCCCATCCCGGCAAACTGCTGGCGAAGATAGTCTGCGGAGAGCATCTCCGCAGGCGAGCCGGTCATGCGTCCGGGGAAGACGGTGGCAATATGCCGCGCCTGCATATTGGCGATTTCACCATAAGGTTGGTTTTTTGCCTGAGCAGGAAAAATAAAGCAAACGCCGAGCGCCAGGGCAGCGATACGGTGGCGCATTGCGGAAAACATAGTGAGTCCTTAAAAACAGAGCAAAATATTAACCCGCCTAGTATGAAACTGTGATCGCCCATACACAATTTGAATTGCTCTTAAATGCCCGAAATTTCGCGTGTTAAGCACTTTTTGGTATTAGCTTTTTCACGGCGTTATTCCATTGAGTAACTACTCATTCCAATTCGTAATTTCATTCGGTCTAAGCCGCCCCCTATAGTCCCTCTATTCCTCGTTGTTAGTGAGTTGTTGCTTGTGGACTATCTGCCCTTATTTGCCGCGATAAAAGAAAAACCGGTGCTGGTTGTAGGCAAGGGTGAAATTGCCGATCGCAAAATCGCGTTTCTGCAGCGCGCAGGGGCGCAGGTGCAGGTAGTGGCAGAAGCGGATTTTGACGAATCACAAATCGACAGCGTAGTGCTGGTGATTGCGGCAACCGAAGATCGCGATCTGAACCGGCGGATTTCCGACGCCGCTCAGGCCCGTTACCGCCTGGTGAACGTGGTGGACGACCAGCCATTATGCTCGTTTATCTTCCCGTCAATTGTCGATCGCTCGCCGCTGCTGGTGGCGATCTCCTCCGGCGGTACCGCACCGGTGCTGGCGCGCGTGCTGCGGGAAAAAATCGAAGCGCTGCTGCCGACCAGCCTCGGGCGCATGGCGGAGAAAGCCAGCTACTGGCGCAACCATCTGAAAACCCGCCTGACCAGCGTGACGGAACGCCGTCGCTTCTGGGAACGCGTGTTTCGCGGCCGCTTTGCCAGCCTGATGCATGCCGGTAATGAGACGGCGGCGCAGAAAATTCTTGAAGACGAACTGGATAACCCTGGCAGTACGGGCGGGGAGATCATTCTGGTAGGCGCAGGGCCGGGCGATGCCGGGCTCCTGACGCTGCGTGGCCTGCAGGTGCTGCAGGACGCGGACGTGGTGTTCTACGACCACCTGGTCACCGACGGCGTTCGCGAGCTGATCCGTCGCGACGCGGAGCAAATCTGTGTCGGCAAACGGGCAGGTGAGCACTCTGTGCCGCAGCACGACACCAACCAGATGCTGGTTGACGCCGCCAAAGCGGGTAAAACCGTGGTGCGCCTGAAAGGGGGAGACCCCTTTATCTTCGGTCGCGGCGGCGAAGAGCTGCAGGCGGCAGCCGAAGCGGGCGTACCGTTCCAGGTGGTGCCCGGCATCACGGCGGCCTCTGCGGTGACGGCTTACGCCGGTATTCCGCTCACCCATCGCGATTACGCTCAGAGCGTCACCTTTGTGACCGGCCACTATAAGGCGGACAGCACGCCGTTTGACTGGTCGCATCTCGCCCAGAGCCGCCAGACGCTGGCGATTTATATGGGCACGATGAAGGCGGCGGATATCAGCGAACAGCTTATTCAGCACGGTCGCGAGGCGACGACGCCCGTTGCCGTCATTTCTCGCGGCACGCGCGTCGATCAGCACGTTGCGACGGGCACGCTGGAACATCTTGCAACCCTGGCGAAAGACGCCCCTATGCCCGCCCTGATCGTGGTGGGGGAAGTGGTGCAGCTGCACAGCACGCTCGCCTGGTTCCAACACACAACCGATACAGAAGGCTTTGGTTCTTCTGTTGTAAATTTGGCTTAAGGAACGGTTATGGACCAAAAACGTCTTACACACCTGCGGCAGCTCGAAGCGGAAAGTATCCATATTATCCGCGAAGTGGCCGCCGAGTTTTCTAACCCGGTGATGATGTACTCCATCGGTAAAGATTCCAGCGTCATGCTGCATCTGGCGCGTAAAGCGTTTTATCCGGGCACGCTGCCGTTCCCGCTGCTGCACGTGGATACCGGCTGGAAATTCCGCGAAATGTACGAGTTCCGCGATCGTACTGCAAAAGCCTACGGCTGCGAGCTGCTGGTGCATAAAAACCCGGAAGGGGTGGCTATGGGCATTAACCCGTTCGTGCACGGCAGCGCCAAACACACCGATATCATGAAAACCGAAGGGCTGAAGCAGGCGCTGAATAAATACGGTTTTGATGCGGCCTTCGGCGGCGCGCGCCGTGACGAAGAGAAATCCCGCGCTAAAGAGCGTATCTACTCCTTCCGCGACCGCTTCCACCGCTGGGACCCAAAAAACCAGCGTCCGGAGCTGTGGCACAACTACAACGGTCAGATTAACAAAGGCGAAAGCATCCGCGTCTTCCCGCTCTCCAACTGGACCGAGCTGGATATCTGGCAGTACATCTATCTGGAAAACATCGAGATCGTTCCGCTGTATCTGGCCGCCGAGCGTCCGGTGCTGGAGCGCGACGGCATGCTGATGATGATCGACGACGATCGCATCGACCTGCAGCCGGGCGAGGTGATCAAAAAACAGATGGTCCGTTTCCGTACCCTCGGCTGCTGGCCGCTGACCGGCGCGGTGGAGTCCAGCGCGCAGACGCTGCCGGAGATCATCGAAGAGATGCTGGTGTCCACCACCAGCGAGCGACAGGGGCGCGTGATTGACCGCGACCAGGCAGGCTCCATGGAGCTGAAGAAACGTCAGGGTTATTTCTAAGGAGCCGCCATGAACACCACTATTGCTCAACAAATTGCCAAAGAAGGCGGCGTGGAAGCGTATCTGCACGCGCAGCAACACAAAAGCCTGCTGCGTTTTCTGACCTGCGGCAGCGTGGATGACGGGAAAAGTACCCTGATTGGCCGCCTGCTGCACGATACGCGCCAGATTTACGAAGATCAGCTCTCTTCCCTGCATAACGACAGTAAACGTCACGGTACCCAGGGTGAAAAGCTCGATCTGGCGCTGCTGGTGGACGGCCTGCAGGCGGAGCGCGAGCAGGGCATCACCATCGACGTGGCCTACCGCTATTTTTCTACCGAGAAGCGCAAATTTATTATTGCTGACACCCCGGGGCACGAGCAGTACACCCGCAATATGGCGACCGGCGCGTCCACCTGCGACCTGGCGATCCTGCTGATGGATGCCCGTAAAGGCGTGCTGGATCAGACCCGTCGCCACAGCTTTATCTCCACGCTGCTGGGGATCAAACACCTGGTGGTGGCGGTCAACAAGATGGATCTGGTGAACTTCAGCGAAGAGAAGTTCGAGGAGATCCGCCAGAGCTATCTGACCTTTGCCGAACAGCTGCCGGGCAACCTGGATATCCGCTTTGTGCCGCTCTCGGCGCTGGAAGGGGATAACGTCGCCTCCCAGAGCGCGAACATGCCGTGGTACAGCGGCCCGACGCTGCTGGAAGTGCTGGAAACCGTTGAAATCCAGCGAGTGGTCGATACCCAGCCGATGCGCTTCCCGGTGCAGTACGTGAACCGTCCTAACCTCGATTTCCGTGGTTTCTCGGGCACCCTCGCGTCAGGCTCCGTGAAGGTCGGTCAGCGCGTCAAGGTGCTGCCATCCGGCGTGGAATCCACCATCGCCCGCATCGTCACCTTCGACGGTGACCTGCAGGACGCTGGCGCCGGTGAAGCGGTAACGCTGGTGCTGAAAGACGAAATTGATATCAGCCGGGGCGATCTGCTGGTCGACGCGCAGGAAACGCTGGCCGCCGTACAGGGGGCTTCCGTGGACGTGGTGTGGATGGCGGAGCAACCGCTGACGCCGGGCCAGAGTTACGACATCAAAATTGCCGGCAAGAAAACCCGCGCCCGCGTGGACGGTATTCAGTTCCAGGTGGACATCAACAACCTGACCCAGCGTGAGGTCACCGAGCTGCCGCTGAACGGCATTGGTCTGGTCGATCTGACCTTCGACGAACCGCTGGTGCTGGATCCGTATCAGCAGAATCCGGTGACGGGAGGACTGATCTTTATTGACCGCCTGACGAACGTCACCGTCGGCGCGGGGATGGTCCGTGAGCCAAACGAACAGGCGTCCACGGCTTCAGAATTCAGCGCCTTTGAGCTGGAACTTAACGCGCTGGTGCGTAAACACTTCCCGCACTGGGGCGCGCGCGATCTGCTGGGAGGCAAGTAATGGCTGCCCATGATGAGAACGTCGTCTGGCATCCTCATCCGGTCACCGTCGCCCAGCGCGAAAAGCTCCACGGTCACCGTGGGGTTGTGCTGTGGTTTACCGGGCTGTCCGGCTCGGGTAAATCGACGGTGGCGGGCGCGCTGGAAGAGGCGCTGTATCAGCAGGGCGTGAGCACGTACCTGCTGGATGGCGACAACGTGCGCCACGGCCTGTGCAGCGATTTAGGGTTCAGCGACGACGACCGCAAAGAGAACATCCGCCGGGTCGGGGAAGTCGCCAGCCTGATGGCCGATGCCGGGCTGGTGGTGCTGACCGCGTTTATCTCGCCGCACCGCGCGGAGCGCCAGATGGTGCGCGAACGCGTGGGTCACGAGCGCTTTATCGAGGTGTTTGTCGATACGCCGCTGGAGATTTGCGAAGCGCGCGATCCAAAAGGGCTGTATAAGAAAGCGCGTGCCGGAGAACTGCGCAACTTCACCGGAATTGACGCGGTATACGAAGCGCCTGAATCGCCTGAAATTCACCTGGAAGGTCAACAATTGGTAACAAATTTAGTAAGCCAATTATTAGACCTGCTCAGACGGGACGATATTATCAGATCCTGAGACGGTATCGTTCGGGAGCTGTCTTCCCGAACGATGAGTCACGGTCACAGGACTAGCTATGCGCAACAGTGAACATTACATCACCACTACCGGGTCGGAGCCGCTTGCGACCGACGACGAAACGACCTGGTCATTTCCTGGGGCCATCATTGGCTTCGTCTCATGGTTGCTGGCGCTGGGTATCCCGTTTCTCATCTACGGCGGTAACACGCTGTTCTTCTTTCTCTACACCTGGCCTTTCTTTCTGGCGCTGATGCCCGTGGCGGTTGTCGTCGGCATTGCGCTGCACTCGCTGCTCAACGGTAAGCTCCTGTATAGCACCGTGGTCACGATTGTGACGGTGGTCCTGATGTTTGGTCTGTTATTTTTGTGGCTCATGGGCTAACTTCAGCCATAATTCAAACCGTAACCAACTGTGTAACGATATTGTGCAGGACGATTCTGCGGAAAAAATGTGGTACATTTGCCCGCGATGTTGCGGCATCTCTGTTACCCCGGCGTAGTGCTCTGGGGAAGTCTTGGGATGATGATGCCGTTTTTCAGGGGGCAGGATGGGTAAACTAACGCTGCTGTTGCTGGCTTTGCTAATCTGGCTGCAATACTCGCTGTGGTTCGGTAAGAACGGACTGCACGATTATAGCCGGGTGAGCGATGACGTCGCGGCTCAGCAGGCAACAAACGCCAAACTTAAGGCGCGAAACGATCAACTCTTTGCTGAAATTGATGACCTCAATGGCGGGCAAGAGGCGATTGAGGAACGCGCACGCAATGAACTCAGTATGACTAAGCCGGGCGAAACCTTTTATCGTCTGGTTCCGGATGCGTCTAAACGCAATCAGGGCTCAGCACAAAACAATCGATAATCAGGCCCAGGATTACGACATGGCAGTAACTTTTTCGGACGTATGCGCCGTGGTGCCGGCCGCAGGTTTTGGCCGGCGCATGCAGACAGAATGTCCCAAGCAATACCTCTCTATTGGCGATAAAACGATCCTCGAGCACGCCGTGGCGGCGCTGCTAGCGCACCCGCGGGTGACGCGGGTGATCATCGCTATCAGCCCGGGCGATGCGCGCTTCGCGCAGCTGCCGCTGGCTAATCATCCACAGATTACCGTCGTTGACGGTGGCGCCGAGCGCGCCGATTCCGTTTTGGCAGGCATTCAGGCTGCCGGTAACGCACCGTGGGTACTGGTGCATGACGCGGCGCGTCCGTGCCTGCATCAGGACGATCTCGCTCGCCTGCTGGCATTGAGCGAAACCAGCAAAGTGGGTGGCATTCTGGCCGCCCCCGTGCGCGACACCATGAAGCGCGCCGAGCCGGGCGAACAGGCTATCGCCCACACCGTCGATCGCGTCGATCTATGGCACGCGCTGACGCCACAATTTTTCCCCCGCGAATTACTCCACGACTGCCTAACGCGCGCGCTTAACGAAGGTGCGACCATTACGGACGAAGCCTCTGCGCTGGAGTATTGCGGTTTCCACCCTGAGCTTGTTGAAGGACGTGCTGATAATATTAAAGTGACGCGTCCGGAAGATTTACAGCTCGCGGAATTTTATCTTACCCGTTCGACCCATCAGGAGAAGGCATAATGCGAATTGGACACGGTTTTGATGTACACGCCTTTGGCGGCGAAGGCCCAATTATCATTGGCGGCGTGCGCATTCCTTATGAAAAAGGACTGCTGGCGCATTCTGATGGCGACGTGGCGCTGCATGCGCTGACCGACGCGCTGCTGGGCGCTGCCGCGCTGGGTGATATCGGCAAGCTGTTCCCGGACACCGACCCGGCATTTAAAGGCGCGGACAGCCGCGAGCTGCTGCGCGAAGCGTGGCGCCGTATTCAGGCGAAAGGCTACACCCTCGGCAACGTCGACGTGACGATTATTGCCCAGGCCCCGAAAATGCTGCCGCACATACCTCAGATGCGCGTGTTTATCGCAGAAGATCTGGGCTGCCATATGGACGACGTGAACGTCAAAGCGACGACCACCGAGAAGCTGGGCTTCACCGGTCGTGGCGAAGGGATTGCCTGTGAAGCCGTAGCGCTGCTGGTGAAGGCGAGCAAATGACGGACTTCGACAACCTGACATATCTGCACGGCAAACCGCAGGGGAACGGGGTGCTGAAAGCCAGCCCGGAAGATTTCCTCGTGGTGGAGGATCTGGGCTTTGAGCCGGATGGCGAAGGCGAACATATCCTGGTACGTATTCTGAAAAATGGCTGTAATACCCGTTTTGTGGCCGACGCGCTGGCAAAATTCCTCAAAATTCATGCCCGCGAGGTGAGCTTTGCCGGGCAGAAAGATAAACACGCCGTCACCGAACAGTGGCTCTGCGCGCGCGTTCCCGGCAATACGATGCCTGATTTAAGCAAATTTGAGCTTGAGGGCTGTAAGGTACTGGAATATGCCCGCCACAAGCGCAAGCTGCGTCTGGGGGCGCTGAAAGGGAACGACTTTACGCTGGTGCTGCGTGAGGTGACCCACCGCGAAGACGTTGAAAAACGTCTGAACGCCATCAGCGACCGCGGCGTGCCGAACTACTTTGGCGCGCAGCGCTTCGGGATTGGCGGCAGCAACCTGCAGGGCGCACTGCGCTGGGCGCAAAGCGACGCGCCGGTGCGGGACAGGAATAAACGCAGTTTTTGGTTGTCGGCGGCCCGCAGTGCGTTGTTTAATCAGATTGTGAGCGAAAGGCTGAAAAAACCGGACGCGAATCAAGTTGTTGTTGGCGATGCGCTACAATTAGCGGGACGCGGAAGCTGGTTTGTGGCAACGGCCGAAGAAATGGCCGATGTGCAGTCGCGCGTGGACGCAAAAGCGCTGATGATTACCGCCGCGTTGCCCGGTACGGGCGACTGGGGAACACAGGGCGACGCGCTGGCCGCCGAGCGGTCAGCCGTAGCGGATGCGCCAGAGTTGCAATCCTTGCTGGTGCGGGAAAAAGTTGAAGCGGCACGCCGCGCGATGCTGCTCTATCCGCAGCAGTTAAGCTGGAACTGGTGGGATGACGTAACCGTCGAGTTACGCTTCTGGCTACCGGCAGGTAGCTTTGCCACCAGTGTTGTCAGGGAACTTATCAACACCTCGGGTGATTATGCGAATATTGCTGAGTAACGATGACGGGATCCACGCGCCAGGCATTCAGACCCTGGCGAAACACCTCCGTGAATTTGCGGACGTGCAGGTCGTGGCACCCGATCGTAACCGCAGTGGAGCGTCTAACTCTCTGACGCTGGAGTCGTCGCTTCGCACCTTTACCTTTGAAAATGGCGATATTGCCGTGCAGATGGGCACGCCAACCGACTGCGTTTTTCTGGGCGTGAACGCGCTGATGCGTCCGCGTCCGGATATCGTCGTCTCCGGCATTAACGCCGGTCCTAACCTCGGCGATGACGTGATTTACTCCGGTACCGTGGCGGCCGCAATGGAAGGGCGCCATCTGGGGTTCCCGGCGCTGGCGGTCTCGTTGAACGGCTACACGCACTACGACACCGCTGCCGCGGTAACCTGCTCGATCCTGCGGGCGCTCGGCCGCGAGCCGTTGCGTACCGGGCGCATCCTCAACATCAACGTGCCGGATCTTCCTCTCGATGAAATTAAAGGCATTCGCGTCACCCGTTGCGGGAGCCGACATCCTGCCGACCAGGTGATCCCGCAGCAGGATCCTCGCGGCAACACGCTTTACTGGATTGGCCCTCCCGGCGATAAGTGCGATGCAGGTCCGGATACCGATTTTGCCGCCGTAGAGGAAGGCTATGTTTCGGTTACTCCGCTGCACGTAGATTTAACCGCGTATAGCGCGCATGATGTGGTGTCGGGCTGGCTGGATCGCGCAGGAGTGAACGCGCAATGGTAAACAAACGTGTACAAACTCTTCTGGAACAACTCCGCGCGCAGGGGATCCGCGACGAGCACGTGCTCGAAGCGCTTGCTCAGGTTCCGCGTGAGAAATTTGTAGACGAGGCGTTTGAGCACAAAGCGTGGGAAAACGTAGCGCTGCCCATCGGGCAGGGCCAGACGATTTCGCAGCCTTACATGGTAGCGCGTATGACGGAACTGCTGGAGCTGACGCCCGACTCCCGCGTGCTGGAGATTGGCACCGGATCGGGGTATCAGACCGCGATCCTGGCGCATCTGGTGCATCATGTTTGCTCCGTTGAGCGGATTAAAGGTTTACAGTGGCAGGCGCGTCGTCGCCTGAAACAACTTGATTTACATAATGTTTCGACACGACACGGTGATGGATGGCAGGGTTGGAAAGCTCGCGCCCCGTTTGACGCTATCATCGTGACGGCGGCCCCGCCTGAAATTCCTGCTGCCCTGTTGTCGCAGCTGGACGAGGGGGGCATTCTGGTTCTGCCTGTCGGGGACGAGCAGCAGCTGTTGAAGCGCGTTCGTCGGCGCGGCGGCGAGTTTATTATCGACACCGTGGAAGCCGTGCGCTTTGTGCCTCTGGTGAAGGGGGAGTTGGCCTGAGACTCGGAATTATCCAGGGTTATTAAGGCAAATTCAGCGTATGGTGTGGCGCGAAAGATTCGTGCCATCACGGTAAATTTTAAGTCACTGGTAGTTAACACATTCCTGGGGGATAAATGAGCGCGGGAAGCCCTAAATTCACCATCAGCCGTGTTGCGGCATTATCACTGGTTTCGCTCTGGCTGGCAGGCTGTACAAGTTCTAACAACGCGCCTGCGCCCGTCAGTTCCGTCGGCGGAAACAGCGGCTCCGGTAACACGTCCAGCGGAATGTTAATCACGCCGCCACCTAAAATGGGAACTGCTGCGCCGCAGCAAACACCACAAATTCAGCCTGTGCAACATCCTGTTACACAGCCAATGCAGGTTCAGCCAGTTGAACAGCCTGTTCAGACCCAAAATGGCCGCATAGTCTATAACCGCCAGTATGGGAACATTCCGAAAGGCAGCTATACCGGTGGCAGCACCTATACCGTGAAACGCGGCGATACGCTGTTCTACATTGCGTGGATCACCGGGAACGATTTCCGTGACCTCGCGCAGCGCAACAACGTCCAGGCCCCATACGGTCTGGAAGTCGGGCAAACGCTCCAGGTGGGCAACGCGACGGGCACGCCGCTGACCCCTGGCAACACGGTTTCAGCGGCGGATGTAACGGCTCAAAATAACAGCGTTAAGCCTGCACAAAAATCCACCACGGTGGTTGCTTCACAACCTGTAATTACGTATTCTGAGGATTCAGGTGATCAGACTGCTAACAAAATGTTGCCGAATAATAAAGGTACTGCGACTGCTGTCACAGCACCGGTAACGGCACCTGTGGTTAGCTCTACTGAACCGACTGCCAGCAGTATGACCTCCAGTTCGCCGATTTCTGCATGGCGCTGGCCGACTGACGGCAAGGTTATCGAAAACTTCTCTTCCTCCGAAGGGGGAAATAAAGGGATCGATATCGCAGGGAGTAAAGGACAGGCTATCATCGCGACCGCAGACGGGCGCGTTGTGTATGCCGGTAACGCTCTGCGCGGTTACGGTAATCTTATCATCATCAAACACAACGATGATTACCTGAGTGCCTACGCCCATAACGACACAATGCTGGTCCGGGAACAACAAGAAGTTAAGGCGGGGCAAAAAATCGCTACCATGGGTAGCACCGGAACCAGTTCTACACGCTTGCATTTTGAAATTCGTTACAAGGGGAAATCCGTAAACCCGCTGCAGTACTTGCCGCAGCGATAATTTGACGGGGCATGCCAGCCAGGGTGTCTCGTTCAGGGATCACGGGTAGGAGCCACCTTATGAGTCAGAATACGCTGAAAGTTCATGATTTAAATGAAGACGCGGAATTTGATGAGAACGGAGTAGAGGCTTTTGACGAAAAAGCCTTAGTAGAAGAGGAACCCAGTGATAACGATTTGGCTGAAGAAGAGCTGTTATCGCAGGGTGCCACACAGCGTGTACTGGACGCGACTCAGCTTTACCTTGGGGAGATTGGTTACTCCCCACTGCTAACGGCCGAAGAAGAAGTCTATTTCGCACGTCGTGCTTTGCGTGGTGATGTTGCCTCGCGTCGTCGCATGATTGAAAGTAACCTGCGACTGGTCGTGAAAATTGCCCGCCGTTACGGCAATCGTGGTCTGGCTCTGCTGGATCTGATTGAAGAGGGCAACTTAGGTCTCATCCGCGCAGTTGAGAAGTTTGACCCGGAACGCGGGTTCCGTTTCTCAACCTACGCGACCTGGTGGATTCGTCAGACCATCGAACGGGCTATTATGAACCAGACCCGTACGATCCGCCTGCCGATTCACATCGTCAAAGAGTTGAACGTCTATCTGCGCACCGCGCGCGAGTTGTCCCATAAACTGGACCACGAGCCAAGCGCAGAAGAGATTGCCGAACAACTCGATAAACCGGTTGATGACGTAAGCCGTATGCTGCGTCTCAACGAGCGCATTACCTCCGTCGACACCCCGCTGGGTGGCGACTCCGAAAAAGCGCTGCTGGACATCCTGGCCGATGAAAAAGATAACGGTCCGGAAGACACCACGCAGGACGATGACATGAAACAGAGCATCGTCAAATGGCTGTTCGAACTGAACGCCAAACAGCGTGAAGTGCTGGCACGTCGTTTCGGTTTACTGGGGTATGAAGCTGCGACACTGGAAGACGTCGGCCGCGAAATTGGCCTGACCCGTGAACGTGTTCGTCAGATTCAGGTTGAAGGTCTGCGCCGCCTGCGTGAAATCCTGCAGGGGCAAGGTCTGAATATCGAAGCGCTGTTCCGCGAATAAGCAACCTTTCGTCAAAAAAGGCCCGTCGTGAGACGGGCTTTTTCTTTTGTGTTACGGCTGTGCCGCCGTCTCGTGCAGCAGACGCCACGTTATTTTGTCGCTTTCCTGACTAAGCACCGCGGTTGACCAGCGCACGTTAACGGGCTGGTCCGGCCGGGTTTGCGTCTCCCGGTAGTGAAGTACTGCACCTCGATCGCTGCTCTGGATCGTGGTTAATTCGTCAATGACGATCTTCAGCCCGGGACGGCTTCCGCGCTGTTTTTCCAGAAAACTGGCCAGGCCGCGATAGTCGATCTGCACACCGCCCGGCGGGATCATCAGAAAATCGGGACGGAAACGGGAGAGCAGGGTGTCGGGATCGCCTTCACCATTGCCTAGCCAGTCTTCAAGCGCAATGTGGAGGTCGATAATGTCGTGTTCGAAAGGCGTCATGAATTCTCCTGTCGCAGCTGGTTTAGCACCTGCGTATTGTTAAGACGAAAAACGTACGGTACAGGCAGCAAGGTCATGCCTGCGGCAAAAATAAACATTGCGTGCCAGGCGTCGTGCGCTGTCAGCCACGACTGCGCCAGGTTCAGCACCTGCGCAAGCAGCAGGGCACCGGCAAAAAAGCTCAGCTGGCGATTGAGATTCCATAGCGCGCTGGCATCCGGCATCTCGTCCCGGCGCGTTGTCAGAAACGCGCTGCTCTGAGCCGTACTGCTGCACAGGCTTCCTCCCGCGCCCATCAGGGTAAACGCGACGACAGGCAACAGCGTTGACGAACTGACGTCAATCAAAAGCAGAATACCCGCCGCCTGCAACAGGCAGCCGATGACGATCAGCGGCCGGGGGCCGATACGGTTAAAATAACGTCCCGTCGCCGTAATGGCGATAAACGATGCCACCGACCACGGCAGCATGAGCATTCCCGTTGCGGCTGGGCTCATGTTCGCCTCGTGCTGAAGATAAAACATGCCCGTGACGTTCACCCCAATAAATATGCCGGGGACGCATAAATAGACAAGCATGGAAAAACGCAAAAGTGGGTTCTCGAGCAGGGGCAGGTTTAACAGTCTGGCCGCGTTCATCGTGGGTTTTTCGTGTTTAAGCCACAGACAGGCCAGAACAAAGGTCACGATAGCCACCGGGAGCGTGACGAAAAAGATCCATCGCCAGCCCAGCGTCTGCACCAGCATGCCGCCGACAGCCGGGGAGCAGGCCGGGGCAAGCAACGCAACCAGCATCACCGCCGAGGAGAGTTTGGCGCGCTCGTGAGGCTTAAACTGTTGCCAGGTCAGCGCCTGTCCGACCGGGATCAGTAAGCCTCCTCCAACGCCCTGAAGCACTCGCCAGGCGATCAGCGTTTCCAGCGTTGCAGACAGGCCCGCCGCAGCTGAGGCTGCACTGAACAGAAAAAGCGAAAGCAGAATAATGAGCTTTGGCCCGATGCGGCGCGCCAGCACGTTGCTGAACGGGATCGCCAGCGTCAGGCCGGCAATATACCCGTTACTGACCCAGGCAAGCACAGAAGGCGTGGCAGTAAAGGCGTGAGCCATTGCCGGGAACGCGACGCTGGCAATAAACATGTTGATCAAATCAAGAAAAAAGCCCAGCAAATAGACAACGGCAACTTTGCTGCGATACGTCATGGTGGATCCTCCGGTGAGGTGGCGTATCGTATCGATCCGGGAAGCACGGATAAACCTGACAAAGCGCGATATACTGTCAAAAATATTTTGACAGTAAAAGGCGTGAGGATGATTAACCTACAGCGGGCGCAGATGTTTGTCGCGGTTGCCGATACCGGCAGTTTCACTGCCGCAGCCGAGGCAATGGGGCTGACAAAAGCTGTGGTCAGCTTCAATATCCGCCAGCTTGAAGATGAGCTGGGCGTTACGCTGCTGCTGCGCTCCACCCGCCGCCTGACGTTAACCGAGGCTGGCGTGCTGTTTCATCAGCGCTGCGTGGCGCTTTTGAAGGATGCCGAACGGCTGCAGGAAGATGTCCGCGCGAACCATGCAGGACTTACCGGTGAACTGCGGATCACGACTACGCCTGAATATGGCTCCCGGGTCGTGGTGCCGCTGCTGGCCAGGTTTAGCCAGCAGCACCCGGATCTTCGCGTGCGACACGTTTCGTCGTCTCTGCACGCCGACCTTATCTCGGAGCGCTTTGACGTCGCCATCCGGCTGGGGACGCTTGTCGATTCGCGCAACCACGCCGCACTGATTTCTCACTTTTCTATTCTCCCCGTCGCAACGCCCGAGTGGCTTGCGCGAAACCCGATCGAATCGCTTGCGCAGCTGGCGCAAGCCGACTGGATCATCCACGAGCGTCTGGCCTCGCCGCTGCGCTGGCAGGTGAAAGATGCCAGCGGTGCACCTGATATGCTGGAGATAAAAAAAGCGCCGCGCCTGTTTGCCGACAGCGCTCAGGCCCTTATGGCTTTTGCGCTCGCAGGCGGTGGCGTGGCGTTACTGCCGGAATGGCTGGTGCGCGATGCGCTTGATGCGGAAGAACTGGTCCCGGTGTTACCGGAATATACTTTTGCGCGGCAGGGCATCTATGCGGTCTATCCTGATGCCCGGCATGTGTCAGCAAAGGTGCGCACCTTTATCGATTTTATGCGCACCTGCGTGAATTAATCGTGCATCATCTTTTTGATGAGAGCCGAGAACTGCTCTCGCTCGGCCTTGTTCAGGCGGCCTAAAAAGGCCTCATCAACCTCATTGCCTACCGGCTTACAGTCTGCAAGCAGGGCCTCACCTTCTGGGGTCAGGAAGACAAACCGTCGTCGCTTATCGGCCGGATCGTGCTCGCGTTTGACCAGCCCGCGCGCCTCCATGCGGCTGAGCATCTCAGCCAGGGTCGCTTTCGTGCTGACCGCGACTTCAGTCAGTGCCACCTGTTCGATGCCCGGATGCTCGGCAATGGAGCGCATCACCGCATACTGCGGCTTGGTCAGCTCCGGTAATGCATGTTGCCACTGGGCGGTATGCTGTTGAAAAAGCTGACGTAACAGGTGGAACGCCTCTTGTCTTAGTTCCATGAACACTCCGACGGAAAAAATCTCCCTCTATGATAGCCGCTCTTGCTCTGGATTTTAACGCGGCATTTTTTAGCAATTCGTGTGATCGTATGCGAACAATCTTGTCAGGAAATCGA
This sequence comes from Enterobacter sp. ECC-249, assembly GCF_043965265.1. Taxonomy (NCBI): domain Bacteria; kingdom Pseudomonadati; phylum Pseudomonadota; class Gammaproteobacteria; order Enterobacterales; family Enterobacteriaceae; genus Enterobacter; species Enterobacter sp. ECC-249. Next base: position 4,200,717 of record NZ_CP143660.1, on the reverse strand, counting down.
TCCGGGAGTAGTTTACTCACAATGTTCGTGTACGAACAAATTGATTGAGGTGTTGAATGAGATTAATCGTGGGAATGACGGGGGCAACGGGTGCTCCGCTGGGCGTGGCGCTGCTGCAGGCGCTGCGGGAAATGCCGGAAGTAGAGACGCATCTGGTGATGTCAAAGTGGGCAAAAACCACCATTGAGCTGGAAACGCCATACGCCGCGCAGGACGTTGCTGCGCTGGCTGACGTTGTCCACAGCCCGGCTGACCAGGCCGCCACTATCTCTTCTGGTTCGTTTCGTACCGACGGCATGATCGTCATTCCCTGCAGTATGAAAACGCTGGCCGGGATCCGCGCGGGCTATGCCGAAGGGCTGGTGGGCCGTGCGGCGGATGTGGTGCTGAAAGAGGGGCGCAAGCTGGTGCTGGTGCCCCGTGAAACTCCACTCAGCACCATTCATCTGGAGAATATGCTTGCGCTCTCCCGCATGGGCGTGGCGATGGTGCCGCCTATGCCTGCGTATTACAACCACCCGCAAACCGCCGATGACATTACCCAGCATATTGTGACCCGCGTGCTTGACCAGTTTGGTCTGGAGCATAAAAAGGCGCGCCGCTGGAACGGGTTGCGGGAGGCGAAACATTTTTCACAGGAGAATAAAGATGGCATTTGATGATTTGAGAAGCTTCCTGCAGGCGCTCGATGAGCAAGGGCAACTGCTGAAAATTGAGGAAGAGGTAAACGCCGAGCCCGATCTGGCGGCGGCAGCCAACGCGACCGGCCGCATCGGTGACGGCGCGCCCGCGCTGTGGTTCGACAACATTCGCGGGTTTACCGATGCCCGCGTGGTGATGAACACCATCGGCTCCTGGCAGAACCATGCCATCTCGATGGGGCTGCCTGCGAACACGCCGGTGAAAAAGCAGATCGACGAGTTTATTCGCCGCTGGGATAAATTCCCGATTGCGCCAGAGCGCCGCGCCAACCCTGCCTGGGCACAGAATACGGTGGACGGCGAAGACATTAACCTGTTCGATATTCTGCCGCTGTTCCGTCTGAACGACGGCGACGGGGGTTTTTATCTCGATAAAGCGTGCGTCGTCTCGCGCGATCCGCTCGATCCGGATCACTTCGGCAAGCAGAACGTCGGCATCTACCGCATGGAAGTGAAGGGCAAGCGCAAGCTCGGTCTGCAGCCGGTACCTATGCACGATATCGCTCTGCATCTTCACAAAGCGGAGGAGCGCGGCGAAGACCTGCCGATCGCGATCACCCTTGGCAACGATCCGATCATTACGTTAATGGGCGCGACGCCGTTGAAATACGATCAGTCAGAGTATGAAATGGCCGGCGCGCTGCGTGAAAGCCCATATCCGATTGCCACCGCGCCGCTGACCGGCTTCGACGTGCCGTGGGGTTCTGAAGTGATCCTGGAAGGGGTGATTGAAGGCCGTAAGCGCGAAATTGAAGGTCCGTTCGGCGAGTTTACCGGGCACTACTCCGGTGGCCGCAACATGACGGTTGTACGTATCGACAAAGTTTCTTACCGCACCAAACCGATTTTCGAATCCCTTTATCTCGGTATGCCGTGGACCGAGATTGATTATCTGATGGGGCCGGCTACCTGCGTGCCGCTCTACCAGCAGCTGAAAGCGGAGTTCCCGGAAGTGCAGGCGGTGAACGCGATGTACACCCACGGCCTGCTGGCGATTATCTCCACCAAAAAGCGTTACGGCGGTTTTGCCCGCGCGGTCGGCTTGCGCGCCATGACCACGCCGCACGGCCTGGGCTACGTGAAGATGGTGATCATGGTGGATGAGGATGTCGACCCGTTCAACCTCCCGCAGGTGATGTGGGCGCTGTCATCGAAGGTCAACCCGGCGGGCGATCTGGTGCAGCTGCCGAACATGTCGGTGCTGGAACTCGATCCAGGATCCAGTCCGGCGGGCATTACCGACAAACTGATTATCGATGCGACCACGCCTGTCGCACCGGATACCCGGGGCCACTATAGCCAGCCGGTACAGGATCTCCCCGAAACCAAAGCCTGGGCTGAAAAACTGACCGCGATGCTGGCTGCACGCCAATAAGGAGGAAAAGATGATTTGTCCACGTTGTGCCGATGAGCATATTGAAGTGATGGCGACGTCACCGGTGAAAGGGGTCTGGACCGTTTATCAGTGCCAGCATTGTCTTTATACCTGGCGCGACACTGAACCGCTGCGCCGTACCAGCCGCGAGCATTACCCGGAAGCGTTCCGCATGACGCAGAAGGATATTGATGAGGCGCCGCAGGTGCCGACGATCCCGCCGCTGCTGTAAAGAAAGCCCGGTGGCGCTGCGCTTACCGGGCCTACGGGTTTTGTAGGTCGGGTAAGGCGAAGCCGCCACCCGACAAAACAGACCGCAGAAAACTAAACCAGACTCTTCAAGCGATAAATCCACTCCAGCGCCTGACGCGGCGTCAGTGAATCCGGGTCGAGGTTCTCCAGCGCTTCCACGGCAGGCGATGTCTCTTCCGCTGGCACCAGCAGCGACATCTGCGTGCCATCAATCTGCGTCGCCGCCGCATTTGGTGACAGGCTTTCCAGTTCACGCAGTTTCTGACGCGCGCGCTTGATCACCTCTTTCGGTACGCCTGCCAGCGCCGCTACGGCCAGGCCATAGCTCTTGCTCGCCGCGCCATCCTGCACCGTGTGCATGAAGGCAATGGTATCGCCGTGCTCCAGCGCATCCAGATGAACGTTCGCAACCCCTTCCATTTTCTCCGGCAGCTGCGTCAGCTCGAAGTAATGGGTGGCGAACAGCGTCATGGCTTTGATTTTATTAGCAAGGCTTTCCGCACAGGCCCATGCCAGCGACAGTCCATCATAGGTTGACGTTCCGCGTCCGACTTCGTCCATCAGCACCAGGCTGTGCTCCGTCGCGTTATGCAGAATGTTTGCCGTTTCTGTCATCTCGACCATGAAGGTTGAGCGACCGCTCGCCAGATCGTCCGCAGCTCCGACACGGGTAAATATGCGGTCGATGGGGCCAATCTCCACATTTTGCGCCGGAACGTAGCTGCCGATATAGGCAAGCAGGGCAATCAGCGCCGTCTGACGCATATAGGTACTCTTACCGCCCATGTTCGGACCGGTAATGATCAGCATTCTTCTCTGCGGGGACAGGCTCAGCGGGTTGGCGATGAACGGTTCGTTCAGCACCTGCTCGACCACCGGGTGACGGCCTTCAGTGATGCGAATGCCGGGCTTGTCGGTAAAGGTTGGGCAGGTGTAGTTCAGCGTTTCCGCGCGCTCTGCCAGGTTCACCAGCACGTCCAGCTCAGCCAGCGCGCTGGCGCTCAGCTGCAGGTCGGCCAGGTGCGGCATCAGCATGTCGAACAGCTCTTCATAGAGCTTTTTTTCCAGCGCCAGCGCTTTCCCTTTCGAGGTTAGCACTTTGTCCTCGTACTCTTTCAGCTCGGGAATGATATAGCGTTCGGCGTTTTTCAACGTCTGGCGACGAACGTAGTGAATCGGCGCCAGGTGGCTCTGCCCGCGGCTGATCTGAATGTAGTAACCGTGTACCGCGTTATAACCCACTTTCAGGGTGTCGAGCCCAAGACGCTCTCGCTCGCGGATTTCCAGCTTATCGAGGTAGTCCGTCGCGCCGTCGGCCAGCGCGCGCCATTCGTCCAGCTCCTCGTTGTAGCCCGGAGCAATCACGCCGCCATCACGCACGAGAACCGGAGGCGCATCAATAATGGCGCGCTCCAGCAGCTCGCGGAGTTCGGTAAATTCACCCATGGTTTCGCGGAGTTTCTGTACCGGCGCGCTGTCAACGTCACTCAGCTGCGCACGCAGTTCCGGCAGCTGCTGGAAAGCATGACGCATCCGCGCGAGGTCGCGCGGTCGTGCCGTGCGCAGCGCCAGACGAGCAAGGATACGCTCCAGATCGCCCACCTGGCGCAGGACAGGCTGCAGCTCGCTATAGCGATCCTGCAACGCAGCAATCGTCTGCTGACGACAAACCAGCGTTGCGGTATCGCGAATCGGCATATGCAGCCAGCGTTTCAGCATGCGGCTGCCCATTGGCGTGACCGTACTGTCGAGGACCGACGCGAGCGTATTTTCTACGCCACCCGCCAGGTTCTGCGTGATTTCCAGGTTACGGCGCGTGGCGGCATCCATGATGATACTGTCCTGCTGGCGCTCCATGGTGATAGAGCGAATGTGCGGCAGGGCAGTGCGCTGGGTATCTTTCACGTACTGCAGGAGGCAACCGGCCGCACACAGCCCGCGCGGAGCGTTTTCAACGCCAAAGCCAATCAGATCGCGGGTGCCAAACTGCAGATTCAGCTGCTGGCGCGCGGTATCAATTTCGAATTCCCACAGCGGACGACGGCGCAACCCGCGACGACCTTCAATCAGCGCCATTTCGGCGAAATCTTCGGCGTAGAGCAATTCTGCCGGGTTGGTGCGCTGAAGTTCGGCAGCCATTGTTTCACGGTCAGCCGGTTCACTCAGACGAAAACGCCCGGAGCTGATGTCCAGCGTCGCGTAGCCAAACCCTTTACCGTCCTGCCACAGCGCTGCCAGCAGGTTATCCTGTCGCTCCTGTAACAGGGCTTCATCACTGATGGTGCCAGGCGTGACGATGCGCACGACTTTGCGTTCCACCGGGCCTTTTGAGGTTGCCGGATCGCCGATCTGTTCGCAGATGGCAACGGACTCACCCTGATTCACCAGCTTCGCCAGGTAGTTTTCTACCGCGTGGTGCGGAATGCCTGCCATCGGGATGGGCTCACCTGCCGATGCGCCACGTTTGGTCAGCGAGATGTCGAGCAGCTGCGATGCACGCTTAGCATCGTCATAAAACAGCTCGTAAAAATCGCCCATACGGTAAAACAGCAGAATTTCCGGATGCTGTGCCTTCAGCTTCAGATACTGCTGCATCATCGGCGTATGTGCGTCGAAATTGTCGAGTGTGCTCATGGAGTTATGATGTCCATTTCTTTGAATATAAACCGTTTTGAGCGGCTCAGTGGCCGTTTGTTCCTTCTATTGTCGCATGAAAAAAAGGTCCGGCGCAGAAAAATGTCGTGGCTTTACGAGGCATCTTCCGGCATTAACTCAATCACTATTTTTCCATGCTCTACGCCTACCCGAACCCGGGAATGGGTGGCAAACCCCGCCTGTTCAAGCCAGTCTCCTTTTAAGCTCAGCGCCGCATGCACGCTGTAGCGCTTCGGTATCTTGGTATTGCGGTCTTCATGGCGCTTTCTGAAATATCCCACTGTTAAATGGCGATAGGGTTTGTTGATAGCGATGTCTTGCATAGGGTCTCCCAACGGCACGGATAAAAAAGTCATTACTGATACCTGTATAAAATACCAGTGATTATCGGTCGGTGCAGGGCTAAAACTGGAATCAGGCTTCAGGAAACGAAATGCAACCGCTGAAATCCAGCGTTGAAAAGTGTATTGTTAATGCACTTTATTGTTCGGTAAGCCGTTATGTCCGGTAAACGTATCTCACGAGAAAAAGAGACTATCGCGAAAATGATCGCATTGTATGAAAAGCAGTGCCCGCAGGCATCTCAGGAGGAAGGGCATTATCAGGCGCTCAACGCGTATGCCGATAGGCGCCTGGATAAGTGCGTTTTCGGTGAGGAAAAGCCTGCCTGCAGGCAGTGTCCCGTACACTGCTATCAGCCTGCCAGACGTGAAGAGATGAAGCAGGTTATGCGCTGGGCTGGTCCGCGTATGTTATGGCGTCATCCTATCCTGACCGTTCGTCACCTTATGGATGACCGCCGTCCCGTGCCGGAACTGCCGGAGAAGTACCGACCGAAAAAGTGATCGTTTCAGCGTCTCAGCGGGCGGCAAATCACACTCAGGGCTATCGCGCTGCAGAGCGGGAAGAGGGCCAGCAGCAGCCAGGGATAGATTGCCTGCGTTGAGGGCACCAGCGCGCTATCCAGCAGACTGCCAAACAGCAAATTCCCCGTCAGTACCGCGACTCCGCCAGCGGTGGCGAGTGCACCGTAATGCGCGCCAAGCGTGGATTCCTCGGCAAACCGGGGGATCAGATCTTTAGCCGATGGCACCAGCAGCATCTGTCCCAGCGTCAACAGCGTCACAAAGCAGACGGAAGGCAATAAGCGCAGCCAGCCTTCCGGCGGCGTCATTGGGGCGAACGTTGCCACGCTCGCAAAGGCGGCTGAAAGCAGCAAAAATCCCACCGGCAAAATTCTCACCGCGCCCAAGCGACGGGCGAAACGCGCCAGAGGCAGCTGTAAGGTGATGATCAGAACGGAGGCCAGCATAAAAAGCGGGCCGAGATCTTTCTCGTCACCGCCAGAACGCTGGATCTCCACCGGCAGCGCCAGATAAAGCTGGTTATAGCTTAACAGCCACGAGCTGTAGGCAATGATAAAGGCAACAAAGCGCGGCTGACGAAACGTTGTCCACCAGGGCTGCATTTTCAGCGTTTGTGAACGGTGACCAGCAGCAGGCAGGCAAAAGTAGAGCACCACTAGCGCAATGACAAACACGCCTGCGCCCGCCAGCGCCACCTGGCGAAAGCCCAGGCCGGTGAGCAGGGCGCCGGCAGCCGGGCCCAGTACCGCGCCGAGTTCCCCGCAGACGGCAAAGAGCGCAAACCACTCCGCGCGGCTTCGTTTACCTTTCGCCTCGCTGTGCGTGCCTGATTTCGCCAGCAATGCTTCAATCGACGGAGAAAACAGCGCGCCGCCCACGCCCGTCAGACACGCGCCCAGAATAATCGGCCAAAGCGATCCTCCGAACGCCAGCAGCAGATACCCCGCAACGCGAACAATACAGCCGCTCAGGATCACCACTTTCGCGCCAAACCTGTCCGAGAGCGCACCGCCGACGATAAACATCCCCTGCTGAGAGAACGTGCGCAGGCCGAGGATCAGCCCGATCAGCCCGCCGGAGAGCAGCATGTCGTCGCGCAGGAATATCGCCAGGAAGGGAACAACGGCGTAAAAGCCAATGTTAAAAACAAACTGGCTACCCAGTAAGACGGGCGGCCAGAGCGTGTTGGCAGGGCGAAGGGGCATCGTTGTTCACTCGCCCCTAAACGATAAAGTGAATGTGCTTTTTGCCATGGAACGGTGAGATCTCGATTTTGGTTTTGACCCGGAAGACATCCCACAGCAACGACTCGGATAAGATGTCCTGCGGTGTCCCCGTCGCCACAATGTGTCCTTTCTGCATCACAATCAGCGAGTCGCAGAACATCGAGGCATGGTTGAGATCGTGGATGGCGACAATGCTGGTGACCGGTAATTCGCTGATCAACTGCATCAGCTGCATCTGATGATGAATATCCAGGTGGTTGGTCGGCTCGTCCAGCAGGATTTCCGTCGGGTTCTGGGCCAGCGCGCGGGCAATGTGGACGCGCTGGCGCTCACCGCCGGAGAGGCTCAGCCACCCCTGGTCACTTTTATCCAGCATATCCACGCGCTGCAGAGCGGCGGTGATGGTCTCATCATCGTGCGTGCTCCAGTTGGAAAAGGCGGAGTGGTGCGGAATCCGCCCGAGTTTGACCACGTCGCGCACGCGCATGTTGGCGTCCGTCATGCCGTGCTGCTCCACGAAGGCGACCCGTCGCGCCAGCTGCTTTTTGGCGATGCGGCAGATGTCCTGACCGTCCAGGGTAACGCGGCCAGCATCCGGGCGACGCAGCCCCGCGAGGATACGTAAAAGAGACGATTTACCGCAGCCGTTAGGGCCAAGCAGCCCTACCGTTTCGCCCCGTGACACCTTCAGCGAGACGTCATTAACGATGACTTTTTTGCCGACCTTCCAGGTAATATTTTCCGCGCAGATGCTCATCACTTATTCCTTGAACGGTAGATAATCACGGCAAAGAAGGGGACGCCAACCAGCGCGGTGACCACGCCGACGGGCAGGCTTTGCGGCGCAATCAGCATGCGTGAGGCAATGTCTGCCAGCACCATCAGGATCGCCCCTGCCAGCGCGCTGGCAATCAGCAGCGTGCGGTGCAGCGGCCCGAACAGGAAACGCATCACGTGCGGCACCACCAGCCCGACAAAGCCGATTGACCCCGCCATGCTGACGATGGTCGCGGTAATCAGCGCGGTGGTGGTAAAGAGCGCCAGGCGCACCCAGGGAACGGCAATGCCCAGCGACGCCGCGGCGTCGTCACCAAACGTAAAGGCATCCAGCGCCCGGGAATAGTAGAGGCAAATGGCTAACCCAATCAGCACCACCACCAGTGCCAGCTGGAATTCAGGCCAGCGTACGCCGCTGAAGCTGCCCAGCAGCCAGAACATCACGTCGCGCGCCTGCTGGGCGCTGGCGGAGGTGCTGATGGTGTAGGCGGTAATGGCGTTAAAAAGCTGCGAGGCGGCGACGCCTGCCAGAATAGTACGTTCATTCCCGCCGCGCGCGCCGTTCGTCAGAAACGCGACAAACGCAAACGCGGCGAATGCCCCGGCGAAGGCACCGGCAGAAAGGGAGACCGCACCGGTGCCGATCCCCAATACGACAACAGAAACCGCCCCGGTCGACGCGCCCGCGGACACGCCAAGCACGTAGGGTTCCGCCAGCGCGTTCTTCAGCAAGCTCTGCAATACGGCACCGCAGATGGCCAGCCCCGCGCCGCAGCAGGCCGCCACCAGCGCGCGGCTCAGGCGAAAGTCCCAGATGACGCTCTCGTAGATGCGAGTGAGCGGAACCTCGGTGAGCCCCATTTTATTGCTGATGGCGTAAAACACGTTATCCAGCGGGATGGACAGCTCGCCGACGCTGACGCTCAGGGCGATCACCAGAAATAGCAGTACCAGGGCGAGCAAAGCCGAGGTCGTCAGAACCAGGCTCTGCCGGGCCTGAAGAACGGCGGTTGTCATTAGTTCAGCCCCAGCTTTCTGAGCTGTTCGCCGACCTGCTCAGCCCCGTAAATCGTGCGGATCGTCGGGTTCATCGCCTGGCCGTCCATTACCACGATGTGGCCTTTTTTCACGGCGTCCAGCTGGCTGACCGCCGGATCGCTCTTCAGGAATTTGATTTTTTCTTCCGCGTTATCCAGTGCCCAGCGGTTGCGGTCCAGGCTGGACACCACAATGACATCCGGATTGGCGGCAATAATGCTCTCCCAACCCACGGTTGGCCATTCGGTCTCGGAGGTGATGGCGTTATGCCCGCCCATCAGGCTGGCGATAAACCCGGAGGGGCTATTTTTACCGCCGACGTAGGCGTCCGCAGAAGGGGACGAACTGGAGAACCAGAAGACAAACGAGAGGTCTTTTTTGTTCTTGCCGAATTCCTTACGCAGGTCGGCCTCGCGTTTTTTGAAATCGGCAATCACGGCCTGACCGCGGTCTTCAACGTTAAAGATTTTGGCGAAATCCTCAATCTCCTGATAGAGATACGTCATATCCCACAGTTTCTGGCGGCTGCCGTACATATCGCCGGTGGCTTTTTTGGTCGCGCACATGCCCGGGGACACGTAGCTGTTCACGCCCAGGGTCATCAGATCGTCGCGTTTTGCGACCTTGCTTTCCGGCCCCAGCAACAGCGGCGTTTGGGCGGGGACAAAGTCGGGATTTTGCGCAAGCACGGATTCAAGGGTAGGGATTTCAACCGTCAGGGTTTTGATTTTTGCATTCTGCTCCGCGAGCTGCGGCAACACTTTCGTCGGCCAGAAGGCGCTGGCCTTCACCTTATCTTCCAGCCCCAGCAGGAGCAAGATTTCGACGGTATTCTGGCCCAGGGCCACGACGCGTTCCGGCGCTTTGGTGAATGTCTCTTTATAGCCACAGTTTTCAATGGTCAGAGGATATGTGGTTGCCAGAGCAGAACTAACCGACGCAACCGCCAGGCCTAACGCGCAGATGACCTTCTTCATGAAACGCTACCCTTGATTAATATTATTTTTGATGCAAATGAAACTCATTATTAAGGCGGAATTTTATACAGAGGAAACGATTTTGTGTCAATGAGGGACAATTGCGCAGGGTAACGAAAGGCGGTGTCAGAACAACACCGCCGGATTGGGGGCTTAAACCAGGCTCTCTTTATCGATCCCGAGACGCTTCATGCGCGACAGCAGGGTAGTGCGTTTTAACCCTAAACGCTGGGCGGCACCTTTCGGCCCGGCGACCACGCCGTTGGTCTCTTTGAGTACGCGCATAATGAGCTGATATTCATCTTCTCCCTCTTTCGCTGTCTCGGCGGCGGGCACGCTCACGTCAGGCAGCGTCAGTTCAGGCAGGGAGAGCTGCAGCACGTTACCGCGCGTCAGCAGCACCGCACGTTCGATGACGTTTTCCAGCTCGCGCACGTTGCCGGGCCACTCCATCGATGAAAGGGTACGTAACGTCTCGGCAGGAATGCTGTCGATATTTCGACCCATCCGTCGCGCGATCTTGGCGGTAAACGCTTTGACCAGCAGGGGAATATCTTCCGGGCGCTCGCGCAGCGGCGGCAGGAAGATCGGGAACACGTTCAGGCGATAGTAGAGATCGCTGCGAAACTCGCGGTCGGCGACCATCTTTTTCAGGTCGCGGTTGGTCGCGGCAATCAGCCGCACGTCGGTCTGGATAAGCTTGTTGCTGCCAAGACGTTCAAACTCCTGCTCCTGCAGGACGCGCAGCAGTTTCGGCTGTAGCTCCAGCGGCATATCGCCCACTTCGTCGAGGAACAGCGAGCTTTTGTCCGCCAGCTCAAACCGACCCAGCCGCTGGCTGCTTGCCCCGGTAAAGGCGCCCCGTTCGTGGCCGAACAGGTCGCTTTCCAGCAGCCCTGCGGGCATCGCGGCGCAGTTCATCTTCACCATCCGTCGGCTGTTGCGGTTGCTCAGGTTGTGGATGGCGCGGGCAATCAGCTCTTTACCCGTACCGGTTTCGCCCAGTATCAGCACCGTGCTGTCGCTTTGCGCCACCATCTCAACCTGCTTGAGCACGTTGTACATGGCGTCGCTACGTCCGATGATTTCACCAAACTCGCTGTCCACGTTGTTGAGCTGTTCGGTCAGGGCCAGGTTCTCATCCACCAGCCGCTCCTTCAGACGATGAATTTCCTGATAGGCGAGGGCGTTATCCAGGGCGATGGAAATACGCTCGGCGATCTGACGCAGCAGCTTCAGGTTGGCGGTGGTGAAGACGCCTTCCTCGCACTGCGCCAGCTTAAGCACGCCCAGCATGGTGTTGCCGGACATCAGCGGCAGCAGGCACAGGGTCTGAATTTTGTTGCCCCAGGTGTTAAACAGCATCCGCTCGTACGGTGCCACCGGATCCTGTTCGTTGAGGTTGATCAGGAGGATCTCTTTGCTTTTGAAGACCCGCTCCGAAAGGGTCCCCGCTTCATCCACTTCACTCTGCTCGTGTGCCGGGTTAGCTTCATCGAGATAATGCGTGGAGTAGATGTTCAGCTTGCCCTTGCGATGGCCGCGAAGCGCAATGCTGATGGCGTCGATTTTGAAATAGTGGTGGATCTCTTTCGACACTTCGCTGACCAGCTCGTCCATATCGAGCCGTGACAGCACGGCGTTGGTGATGGCGACCAGAATGCGGAAGTTGTCGCGTTCGCGGCTCAGCAGGTCGTAATCCACATTATTGGTCACGCGGCTTTGGATCTGCTCCGCGACGACGGCCACAATCTGGGTAAAGGTATGCAGGCGCTCGTATTCCGCCTCGCTCCAGGGCTGGTCGGTCGTGCGGATAAACTCGCAGCCGCCAAAAATCTGACCCTCTGCCGCCAGCGGCAGCATGCAGTAATGCCCGAAAGGCTGATAGAGGTTACTCTCCGCGAGCCGCGGCCACGCCTGCCGGAACTCCTCAAAGTTACAGTGCAGCACTTCAGGTCGGGAGAGAATGCGGCGCACCGGGCCATGCGCGAGATACGTTTCGTCTTCGTATTCAAACGTTTTGCCATTGTCACGCGTTGAGTAGTAGCTCGCGCGGTGCGTTCCGCTATGCCAGAGCACAATCGCGGCGCTGTCCGCCAGCGCCGACTGCCTGACCAGCCGCGTCAGGGCATCGCTCAGCGCGCCGAGATCGGGCTGCTGTAAAAGTGTGCGCGTGATGTCAAACAGGCCCTGCTGTCCAAGATCGCTCATCGGTGTATACGGCATAGTGCTTTCCAGTAGAAACGAGCAAAAAAATCCATGCTGGCCGCTTGTGGCGCGGCCTAGCAAATACGGGGTAAGGGTTCAGCGTGCGGCAGATCCAGCGTGCGCTTCACGCCATAAAGTCCGGTCAGGCGCACCCCTTTGCGCTCGACCACTTCACCAATCATCGCCGCCTCTTTTCCTGACGGATGAGCCCGCAGCTTTTCAAGAACGACTTCCGCTTCCGCGCGTTCAACGCCAATCACCAGCTTGCCTTCGTTGGCAAAGTTGAGCGGGTCCAGCCCCAGCAGTTCGCAAAGCCCACGAACGGCGGGCTTAACGGGCAGGCTGCGTTCGGTGAGTTCAATCCCGCATCCGCAGCTTGCCGCAAACTCATGGACCACGGCATTCACGCCGCCTCGCGTGGCGTCCCGCAGGGCCTTCACGCCGGGGAACGCGCGTAGCGTCTGAATCAGCGGGGTGAGTACCGCGCAGTCGCTGCGCAGTTCACCGTCCAGCCCCAGGCCTTCGCGCAGGTTCAGGATGGTCGCCCCGTGGCAGCCCAGCGTTCCGGTCACGATCAGCACGTCGCCCGCGCTGAGGCGCTGCGCGCCCCAGCGAATATCGGCGGGGATCGCGCCCATGCCGGCGGTGTTGATAAACAGCTTGTCGGCCGCGCCGCGCTGCACCACTTTGGTGTCGCCGGTGACGATAGCTATCTCCGCCTCGCGCGCGGTCTGCGCCATGCTGTTGACCACGGCCGTGAGCGTCTCCATCGGTAAGCCCTCTTCGAGGATAAACCCGCAGGAGAGGTAGCGCGGGATGGCGCCGCTGACGGCAACGTCGTTGGCCGTGCCGCAGACGGCAAGCTTGCCGATGTCGCCGCCCGGGAAGAACAGCGGATCGATCACGTAGCTGTCGGTGGAGAAGGCCAGCCTGTCGCCCTGGGCGGTGAGGGTGGCGAGATCAATGCGCGCCTGGTCTTCCTGTTCGGCGAGCCAGGGGTTGTTAAAGGCCTCTATGAACAGCCGGTTAATCAGCTGCTGCATCGCCTGTCCGCCGCTGCCGTGCGCCATTTCCACCGTATTCATGCTTCACTCTCCTGGTTGCGATACTGATACCACGCGGCACACGCCCCTTCGGAGGAGACCATCAGCGCGCCAAACGCCGTTTGCGGGTTACAGGTATTGCCAAATAACGGACACTGATGCGGTTTGCATTTGCCGGTGAGCACCTCGCCACAGCGTGCCCGGGGATCGTCGCAAACCTGCTGCGGCTGCGGGCGGAAATGCGCTTCGGCATCGAACGCGCGATAGGCTGGCGTCAGGCGCACGCCGGATTCGGCAATCAGCCCCAGGCCTCGCCATTCGCTGTCGCCCTCAACGCTAAACACGTCGGCTATCGCCTGCTGAGCCCGTTCATTTCCCGCATCCGGCACAACGCGGCGGTACTGGTTTTCGACCGCGCTCAGGGCCGCTATTTTCTGCTCAACCAGCATGGTGACACCTTGCAGTAGATCAAGAGGTTCGAAACCAGCGACCACTAACGGACGATTGTACTGTTCAGCGATAAAACCGTAGGCGTCTGTGCCAATCACCATGCTGACGTGGCCCGGTGCCAGAAAGGCATCAATGCCGTTACCTGGCTCTTCCAGCAGGCTGCGCAGGGTGGGGATGAGCGTAATGTGCTGGCAGAAGAAGAAAAAGTTATCGACGCCGCGCGCTTTCGCCTGCTGCAGCGTGATGGCGGTGGCGGGCATGGTGGTTTCAAACCCCAGGCCAAAAAACACCACCTTGCGCGTGGGATTACTCTCTGCCAGCGTCAGGGCATCCATCGGCGAATAGACGATCCGGATGTCGACTCCGCGCGCTTTCGCCTGCAGCAGCGAGCCATTTTTCCCCGGCACGCGCATCGCGTCGCCAAAGGTGCAGAAAATGACGTCGGGCTGGCTGGCAATTTCGATACAGCTGTCGATGCGCCCCATCGGCAGCACGCAGACCGGGCAGCCGGGGCCGTGGATAAACTCGATGTTCTCCGGCAGCAGCTGGTCGAGGCCAAATTTGAAGATCGCGTGCGTGTGCCCGCCGCACACCTCCATGATCCGCAGCGGCCTTTCTTTCGTGTAGTCCAGCAGCGCTGCGCGCGTTTTCAGATGGCCGATAAGCTGCAGCACCTGCTCCGGCGCGCGATATTCATCAACGTAACGCATGATTACCGCTCCTCGCCGTACAAAAGCGCGCCCACGTCCGGCTCCACGTCGAACATATTTTGCAGGGCGTCGAGCGTGTCGCGGGCTTCCGCTTCGTTAATCACGCTCATGGCAAACCCCACGTGGACCAGCACCCACTGGCCGAGACGCGAGGCGCCGCTTTCATCGGTGCTGCCCACCAGCGTCAGGTCCACGTCGCGCAGGATGCCGCAAACCTCGACTTTGGCCTGATTACCGTCGATGGCGTAAATTTGCCCAGGTACGCCTATGCACATCGTTCGCTCTCCAGCCACTGTAGCCAGCCGTCCATGCCGTCGCCGCGCGTGGCGGAGACCAGCAGGATCTCAATCTCCGGGTTCACCTCGCGGGCATACGCCAGGCACTTATCCACGTCGAAATTCAGGTACGGCAGCAGGTCGACTTTGTTCAGCAGCATGATGGACGCGGCGGCAAACATATGCGGGTACTTCAGCGGTTTGTCTTCACCTTCGGTCACTGAAAGCACCGCCACCTTGTGCCGTTCGCCCAGGTCGAAGCTCGCCGGGCAGACCAGGTTGCCGACGTTTTCAATAAACAGAATGCCGTTATCCGCCAGCGGCAGACGCGGGGACGCATCGGCAATCATCTGCGCATCAAGATGGCAGCCTTTGCCGGTATTGACCTGAATCGCCGGGGTGCCGGTTTCGCGAATGCGCGCCGCGTCGTTAACGGTTTGCTGATCGCCTTCAATCACCGCACAGGAGACGCGCCCGTTCAGGCGTTTGAGCGTTTCCGTTAACAGCGTAGTTTTGCCGGAGCCGGGGCTGGAGACCAGGTTCAGTACCAGCTGTTTGCGGGTGGCGAAGCGCGCGCGGTTGCGGGCGGCGATCTGGTTATTTTTGTCCAGCACGTTGATTTCCACTTCCAGCATCTGGCGCTGGCTGATGCCCGGCGCGTGGGTGCCCGCTTCGCCGTGGCCGTAATGCAGATCGCCCGCAGCGGACCGTTGCGGGGCGAAAGTGATACCGGTCAACGCCGCAGAAGGGCGCGGGGCAGGTGAAAAGGGCGCGGAGCGAAACGCGGAGTGGGGGCGATGTTCATCCCCTTCTATATACAGGTTGCCTTCGGCGCAACCGCAGGTACTACACATACTTTACTCCTTCTCGATTTCGAGGCGTTGGATCTGCATGCCGTCATCCGCCACGATGCGCAGCCCGCCGCTCTGACACTGCGGGCAGCGCTGTACCTTCGATGAGAGCAGGGTGACGTACTGCTGACACTGCTCGCACCAGCACTCCGCCTGCTGCTCTTCGATATGGAGCTCGCAGCCTTCCGCCAGCGTGCCGCGGCAGACCAGCTCAAAACAGAAGGTCAGGGCGCTGGTCTCGACGCAGGAAAACGCCCCGACCTTCAGCCAGACGCCGGTGACGCGCTTCGCATGGTTTTGCACTGCCTGCTGTTCGATAAGTTCCAGAGCCCGCTGGCAGAGGGTGATTTCGTGCATGACGCCTCCTCAATGAATTGCCCCGGTAATGCAATAACGGTGCCAGCTTGATTTTTGTTAAGGCGTGACGATGTCAACGCTGTCGAAATGACACGTCGACACCGCGGCGTTGACAGCGATTTTTAAGTTAAATCCATTGAGAATCAAAAAGATAAAAACTGGCATGGAAACTGCTTAATAGCCGCTATCTCCATTAAACGGATACCTTCTATGACTATTTGGGAAATCAGCGAAAAAGCAGATTACATCGCGCAGCGTCATCAGCAGCTGCAGGACCAGTGGCACCTTTACTGCAACTCTCTGGTTCAGGGCATAACCCTCTCGAAAGCGCGTCTTCACCACGCGATGAGCTGCGCGGCGCAGGGCGACATGCGCTTCGTTCTGTTCGGCCATTTCACGATCAACGTGACCCTGGCGGATAACTTCAACAGTCACACCATTGAGTACTACCTCGAGACAAAAGACGGCGAAAAACAGTGTATTGCGAAGGCACAGCTGATGGCCGACGGTATGGTGGACGGCCACGTCAGCAACCGCGATCGCCAGCAGGTGCTGGAGCACTATCTGGAAAAAATCGCGCCGGTTTATAACGGCCTGTACGCCGCCGTTGAGCACGATCTTCCGGTCAACCTGAAGCAGCTGATGGATGGAAATGCCTCAGCAAACGTGGCCTGACCCATCCGTGTCGAGAAGTGTCGACAAGACAGTTTTTCGTCAAAAATGACTATCACCAGAGGATAACCCGGTGAACCGTTTTGTAATTGCTGACTCGACGGTCTGTATTGGCTGTCGAACCTGCGAGGCGGCGTGTTCGGAAACGCATCGCCTGCATGGGCTGCAGTCCATGCCGCGCCTGCACGTCATGCGTAATGAAAAAGAGTCTGCCCCGCAGCTCTGCCATCACTGTGAAGATGCCCCGTGCGCGGGTGTCTGCCCCGTAAATGCCATCACCCGCGTGGATGGCGCTGTCCAGCTGAACGAAAGCCTGTGCGTAAGCTGCAAGCTGTGCGGCATTGCCTGCCCGTTCGGCGCGATTGAATTTTCCGGCAGCCGTCCGCTGCACATTCCGGCGAACGCCAACTCGCCAAAAGCCCCGCCCGCGCCCCCGGCTCCGGCACGCGTAAGCACGCTGCTGGACTGGGTGCCCGGCATCCGTGCCGTGGCGGTGAAGTGCGACCTGTGCAGCTTCGATGAACAGGGCCCGGCCTGCGTGCGGACCTGTCCGACGAAAGCGTTGATTCTGGTAAACATTCGCGACATCGCCCGTACCAGCAAGCGCAAGCGCGAGCTGACCATCAACAGTGATTTTGGCGACCTTTCTCTGCTACAGGCGCTTAACGAGGGGGCGAAATGAACGCGGCAATGATGATTACCGGCGCGGTAGCCTGTTTTATTGCCGCAGCTATTCTGGCGCCGATCTTCTCCTTCCATAAAACTCTCAGCGGCGCGATAGCCGGGCTCGGCGGGGCGGTAGCTAGCCTTATGACGCTGGCGGCAGGCGGCGTTGTCCTGCTCGGCGGCCAGTCCGCAGAAACCGTGATGCCGCTGATTCGGCACACCGTTGAGATCACGCCCCTGAACGCCATCTGGCTGGTGACGTTTGGCCTGTGCGGGGTGTTTATCAGCCTGTTCAATATCGAGTGGCATCGCCACCCGCACGCTAAAGCCAACGGCCTGCTGGTGAACCTGCTGATGGCGACGGCGGTCTGCACCGTTATCGCCAGCAATCTCGGCGCGCTGGTGGTGATGGCGGAAATCATGGCGCTGTGCGGCGTGTTCCTGACGGGCTGCAGCGCCTCCGGCAAGCTGTGGTTTGCGCTGGGACGCCTCGGAACGCTGCTGCTGGCGCTGGCCTGCTGGCTGGTGTGGCAGCGCTTCGGCACGCTGGACTTTGCTGCGCTCAACGGGCATCCGCTGGGGAATGACGTCTGGCTGTTGGGCGTGCTCGGCTTTGGCCTGCTCGCCGGCATCATCCCGCTGCACGGCTGGGTGCCGCAGGCGCATGCGAATGCCTCCGCGCCCGCCGCCGCGCTGTTTTCTGTGGTGGTGATGAAGGTTGGTCTGTTTGGGATCCTGGTGATTACGCTGACCGGCGGACAACCGCCGCTGTGGTGGGGCGTGGTGCTGTTGATTGCGGGCATGATCACCGCCTTCGTCGGCGGCCTGTACGCGCTGATGGAGCACAATATCCAGCGTCTTCTGGCGTACCACACGCTGGAGAATATCGGCATCATTCTGCTCGGCATTGGCGCGGGCGTGACCGGGCTGGCGCTGAATCAACCGGCGCTGATTGCGGCCGGTTTTATCGGCGGTCTTTATCACCTAGTCAACCACAGCCTGTTTAAAAGCACCCTGTTCCTCGGGGCGGGCAGCGTCTGGTTCCGCACCGGCCATCGGGATATCGAAAAGCTCGGTGGGATTGGCAAAAAGATGCCGGTGATTTCACTGGCGATGCTGGTCGGGCTGATGGCGATGGCCGCGCTGCCGCCGCTGAACGGCTTTGCCGGGGAGTGGGTGATCTATCAGTCCTTCTTCGCCCTCGGCCAGAGCGATGTCTTTATCGCGCGCCTGCTCGGCCCGCTGCTGGCGGTCGGGCTGGCGATTACCGGGGCGCTGGCGGTGATGTGTATGGCGAAAGTCTACGGCGTGACCTTCCTCGGCGCGCCGCGTACCCGCGAAGCGGAAAACGCCTGCTGCGCACCGCTACTTATGGGCGTAAGCGTGGTCGCGCTGGCGCTGTGCTGTATCGCGGGCGGCGTCGCCGCGCCGTGGCTGCTGCCGCTGCTGGGCATTGCCATTCCGCTGCCGCTGACCGTGGCGAATACCACCGTTTCCCAGCCCACGATCGCGCTGCTGCTGATAGGCGCACCGCTGCTGCCGCTGGTGCTGATGCTGTTCTTCAAACGCGACCGGCTCACCTCCCGCTCGCGCGGTGCGGCGTGGGCCTGCGGCTACGAACACGAACAGTCGATGGTCATCACCGCCCACGGTTTCGCTATGCCGCTAAAAGAGAACTTCGCCGCCGTGCTGAAGCTGCGCCACTGGCTGAATCCGGTGGGCTGGGTACCCGGCTGGCAGAGCGCCGCCGCGCCCGCGCTGTTCCGCCGTCTGGCGATCATCGAGCTGGCGGTGCTGGTGGTCATTGTGATTTCACGAGGAGCCTGACATGAGTCTGTTACTGGCAATTCTTCAGGCGCTGGTGCTGTTCGCCGCCGCGCCGCTGCTGTCGGGCATCACGCGCGTGGCGCGCGCCCGGATGCACAACCGTCGCGGGCCTGGCGTGCTTCAGGAGTATCGCGATCTCTTCAAGCTGTTTTCTCGCCAGAGCGTGGCGCCGGATGCCGCAGGCTGGGTCTTTCGCCTGACGCCGTTCGTGATGGTGGGCGTGATGCTCACCATCGCCACCGCGCTGCCGGTGGTGACGGTGGGATCGCCGCTGCCGGCGCTCGGGGATCTGATTACGCTGATATACCTGTTTGCCATCGCCCGCTTCTTCTTTGCCATTGCGGGCCTCGACACCGGGAGCCCGTTTACCGGCATCGGCGCCAGCCGCGAGGCGATGCTCGGCGTGCTGGTTGAGCCGATCCTGCTGCTGGGGCTGTGGGTCGCCGCGCAGGTTGCGGGCTCAACCCATATCAGCTTTATCACCCACACCGTTTACCACTGGCCGGTGGCCCGCTCCCTTCCGCTGGTTCTGGCGCTGTGCGCCTGCGCGTTCGCCACCTTTATCGAGATGGGCAAGCTGCCGTTCGATCTGGCCGAAGCCGAGCAGGAGCTGCAGGAAGGGCCGCTCACCGAGTACAGCGGCTACGGCTTCGCGGTGCTGAAGTGGGGCATCAGCCTCAAACAGCTGGTGGTGCTGCAGATGTTTGTCGGCGTCTT
Source organism: Enterobacter sp. ECC-249 (assembly GCF_043965265.1). NCBI lineage: Bacteria > Pseudomonadati > Pseudomonadota > Gammaproteobacteria > Enterobacterales > Enterobacteriaceae > Enterobacter > Enterobacter sp. ECC-249. The sequence goes on along the minus strand of NZ_CP143660.1, from coordinate 4,181,074 downwards.
CTTCCCGTGGGGGCAGATGACGCACTTCTCCGCGGGCGGTCTGCTGCTGGCCGTCGTGGTTGCCGCCCTCAAGCTGCTGGTCGGCGTGCTGGTGATTGCCCTGTTTGAAAACAGCATGGCGCGACTGCGTTTTGTCGAAACGTCACGCATCACCTGGGCCGGTTTTGGTTTTGCATTTTTAGCGTTCGTCTCCTTGCTGGTGGCGTGATTAAAGAGAGTATTTATGTCTGAAGAAAAGAAAGGTCAGCAGTATCTCGCCGCGTTGCATCAGGCTTTCCCCGGCGTGGTGCTGGAGGAGTCCTGGCAAACCAAAGACCAGCTAACCGTCACCATTAAGGTGAACTACCTGCCGGAAGTGGTGGAGTTTCTCTACTACCGGCAGGGCGGCTGGCTGTCGGTGCTGTTCGGCAACGACGAGCGCCAGCTGTGCGGTAATTACGCAGTGTACTACGTAATGTCGATGGAGCAGGGCGAGAAGTGCTGGCTCACCGTGCGCGTCGAGGTTGACCCGAATAAGCCGGAATACCCGTCCGTTACGCCGCGCGTTCCCGCCGCCGTCTGGGGCGAGCGCGAAGTGCGCGACATGTATGGCCTGGTGCCGGTCGGCCTGCCGGACGAGCGCCGTCTGGTGCTGCCGGACGACTGGCCGGACGAACTCTATCCGCTGCGCAAGGACAGCATGGACTACCGCCAGCGTCCGGCCCCGACCACCGACAGCGAAACCTACGAATTCATCAACGAGCTGGGCAGCAAAAAGAACAACGTGGTGCCGATCGGCCCGCTGCACGTCACCTCCGACGAGCCGGGCCACTTCCGCCTGTTCGTCGACGGCGAGAATATCATCGACGCCGACTACCGCCTGTTCTACGTCCACCGCGGCATGGAAAAGCTGGCGGAAACCCGCATGGGCTATAACGAAGTGACGTTTCTTTCTGACCGCGTGTGCGGCATCTGCGGCTTTGCTCACAGCACCGCCTACACCACCTCGGTGGAGAACGGCATGGGGATCGTGGTGCCGGAGCGCGCGCAGATGATCCGCGCCATCCTGCTGGAGGTGGAGCGCCTGCACTCGCACCTGCTGAACCTCGGGCTGGCCTGCCACTTCGTCGGGTTTGACTCCGGGTTTATGCAGTTCTTCCGCGTGCGTGAAGCGTCGATGAAGATGGCGGAGATCCTCACCGGGGCGCGCAAAACCTACGGTCTGAACCTGATCGGCGGGATCCGCCGCGACCTGCTGAAGGATGACATGATCCAGACCCGCCAGCTGGCGCAGCAGATGCGCCGCGACGTGCAGGAGCTGGTGGACATGCTGCTCAGCACGCCCAACATCGAGCAGCGCACCGTCGGCATTGGCCGCCTCGATCCGGAGATAGCCCGCGACTTCAGCAACGTCGGCCCGATGGTGCGCGCCAGCGGGCACGCCCGCGACACGCGTGCCGATCACCCGTTCGTCGGCTACGGCCTGCTGCCGATGACCGTGCACAGCGAGCAGGGCTGCGACGTCATCTCCCGCCTGAAGGTGCGCATCAACGAGGTGTTCACCGCGCTGAATATGATCGACTTTGGTCTGGACAACCTGCCGGGTGGCCCGCTGATGGTGGAGGGCTTCACCTACATTCCAAATCGCTTTGCCCTCGGTTTTGCCGAAGCGCCGCGCGGGGACGATATTCACTGGAGCATGACCGGCGACAACCAGAAGCTCTACCGCTGGCGCTGCCGTGCGGCGACCTACGCCAACTGGCCAACCCTGCGCTATATGCTGCGCGGCAACACGGTTTCCGATGCGCCGCTGATCATCGGCAGCCTCGACCCGTGCTACTCCTGCACCGACCGCATGACCGTCGTGGACGTGCGCAAGAAGAAAAGCCAGGTGGTGCCGTACAAAGAGCTTGAGCGCTACAGCATCGAGCGTAAGAACTCGCCGCTGAAATAAGGATTCGTCATGTTTACCTTTATTAAAAAAGTGATCAAAACCGGCACGCAGACCAGCAGCTATCCGCTGGAGCCGATGCCGGTCGACAAAAACTTTCGCGGCAAGCCGGAGCACAACCCGCAGCAGTGCATAGGCTGCGCGGCCTGCGTCAACGCCTGTCCGTCGAATGCCCTGACGGTGGAAACGGATCTCAAAACCGGCGAGCTGGCCTGGCAGTTTAACCTCGGGCGCTGCATCTTCTGCGGCCGCTGCGAAGAGGTCTGCCCGACGGTCGCCATCCGCCTGTCGCAGGAGTACGAGCTCGCGGTGTGGAAGAAAGAGGATTTCCTGCAGCAGTCGCGCTTTGAGCTGTGCAGCTGCCGCGTCTGCAGACGCCCGTTCGCCGTGCAGAAAGAGATCGACTATGCCATCGCGCTGCTGCAGCACAACGGCGACGCCCGCGCGGAGCATCACCGTGAAAGCTTTGAAACCTGCCCGGAGTGCAAGCGTCAGAAGTGCCTGCTGCCGTCCGACCGCATTGATATCACCCGCCATATGAGAGAGGCCAGCTGATGGAAAACCTACTGGGCCCGCGCGACGCTAACGGCATTCCGCTGCCGATGACGGTGGACGAATCCATCGCCAGCATGAAGGCGTCGCTGCTGAAAAAAATCAAACGTTCGGCCTACGTTTATCGCGTGGACTGCGGGGGCTGCAACGGCTGCGAGATTGAGATCTTCGCCACCCTGTCGCCGCTGTTTGACGCCGAGCGCTTCGGCATCAAAGTGGTGCCGTCCCCGCGTCATGCGGACATCCTGCTGTTCACCGGGGCCGTCACCCGCGCCATGCGCTCGCCCGCGCTGCGCGCCTGGCAGTCCGCGCCGGACCCGAAAATCTGCATCTCGTACGGCGCCTGCGGCAACAGCGGCGGCATCTTCCACGACCTTTACTGCGTCTGGGGCGGCACCGACAAAATCGTGCCGGTGGACGTCTATATCCCGGGCTGCCCGCCGACGCCCGCCGCAACGCTGTACGGCTTTGCCATGGCGCTCGGCCTGCTGGAGCAGAAAATCCACGCCCGCGAGCCGGGCGAGCTGGACAACCAGCCGGCCGCCATTCTGCACCCGGATATGGTGCAGCCGCTGCGCGTGAAGGTCGACCGCACGGCGCGCAGGCTGGCGGGCTATCGCTATGGCCGTCAGATTGCCGACGACTATCTGCGTCTGCTGAGCCAGGGCGAGCATCAGGTGGCGCGCTGGCTGGAGGCGGAAAACGATCCGCGCCTCAAGGAGATTGTGGCGAACCTGAACAGCATCGTCGATGAGGCGCGTATCCGATGAGTGAAACGGTGGTGTTCAGCCAGCTGAGCCGTAAGTTTATTGATGAGAACGATGCCACGCCGGATGCGGCGCAGCAGGTGGTCTATTACAGCCTGGCGATTGGGCATCACCTCGGGGTGATTGACTGCCTGGAGGCGGCGCTGAGCTGCCCGTGGCCGGAATACCTGGCGTGGATCGCCACGCTGGAGGAGGGCAGCACGGCGCGGCGCAAGATGGAGGGCGTGCCGAAGTACGGCGAGATCGTGATCGATGCCAACCACATTGCAATGCTCGCCAACGCCTTTGACGCAGCGCTGAACAGGCAAACCCCCGAGCAGCAGGCGTGGAGCAAAACGCTGCTCGGCATGCTGCATGATATTCATCAGGAGACCGCCATCTACCTGATGGTGAGGAGATTACGTGACTGACGTTTTACTGTGTGTCGGCAACAGCATGATGGGCGACGACGGCGCGGGCCCGCTGCTGGCGGAGATGTGCGCCGCAAACCCGCAGGGCAGCTGGGTGGTGATTGACGGCGGCAGCGCGCCGGAAAACGACGTGGTTGCCATTCGCGAGCTGCGTCCGGACAGGTTGTTAATCGTCGATGCCACCGATATGGGGCTCAACCCCGGCGAGATCCGCCTGATTGACCCGGACGATATCGCCGAGATGTTTATGATGACCACCCACAATATGCCGCTGAACTACCTGGTCGATCAGATTAAAGACGACGTGGGCGAGGTGCTGTTTTTGGGGATTCAGCCGGACATCGTCGGGTTTTATTACCCGATGACGCCGCCGGTGAAGGAGGCGGTGGAAGTGGTTTATTCACGGCTTGCCGGATGGGTTGGGGATGGCGGTTTTGAACCCCTCACCCCGACCCTCTCCCCAGAGGGGAGAGGGTGAAAACCGCACCGAGCAGTACATTAGCCCTTGAATGAAGAGGGTGAAAACCGCACCGAGCAGTACATCAGCCCTTGAATAAAGAGGGTGAAAACCGCACCGAGCAGTACATCAGCCCTTGAATAAAGAGGGTGAAAACCGCACCGAGCAGTACATCAGCCCTTGAATAAAGAGGGGTAAAAACCGCACCGAAACAGTCCCCTCTCCCCTCTGGGGAGAGGGTTAGGGTGAGGGGCTACGCCAGATCCCCCCCGTTACTCGCAATCACCTTCTTATACCACCAGAACGATTTCTTACGTTTCCGCTCCAGCGTGCCGTTCCCCGCGTCGTCGCGGTCAACGTACACAAACCCGTAGCGCTTGCTCATCTCCCCGGTTGAGGCCGAGACAAGGTCAATGCAGCCCCAGGTGGTGTAGCCCATCAGCGGCACGCCGTCCTCAATCGCGTCGCCCATCGCGCGGATGTGCTCGCGCAGATAGCTAATGCGGTAGTCGTCGTTGATCTCGCCGTTTTTATCAACGACATCTTTCGCCCCCAGGCCGTTTTCCACCAGGAACAGCGGCTTCTGGTAGCGGTCGTACATCATGTTCATGGTGATGCGCAGGCCGAGCGGGTCGATGCCCCAGCCCCATTCGCTCACCTGAATGTGCGGGTTGCGCAGAGATTTGACGATGTTCGCCGCATTGGTATTGTTCGCGTTCATGTCCGCCGAGGCGCAGCGCGAGGCGTAATAGCTGAACGAGACAAAATCGACGGTGTTTTTCAGAAGTAGATCATCGCCCGGGTCTTTAACAATCACGACGCCTTTCTCGCGGAACACGCGGGCAGAATAGGCCGGATAGCTGCCGCGCGCCTGCACGTCGATAAAGAACAGGTTCTCGCGGTCTTTCTCCAGCGCCATCCACACGTCTTCCGGCTTGCAGGAGTATGGATAGAAATTTCCGCCCGCCAGCATGCAGCCGACCTGGTTTTCCGGGTTCACCTCGTGAGCGATTTTGGTTGCCAGCGCGCTCGCCACCAGCTCGTGGTGTGCGGCCTGGTATTTCACCTGGTCTTCGTTTTCGCCTTCCTCAAACACCAGCCCCGCGCCGGAGAACGGGCTGTGCAGCATGATGTTGATTTCGTTGAAGGTCAGCCAGTATTTCACCAGCCCGTTAAATTCTTCAAAGCAGGTGCGGGCGTAGCGGGCAAAGAAATCGACCATCTTACGGTTGCGCCACGAGCCGTACTCCGTCACCAGGTGCATCGGCACGTCGAAGTGGCAGAGGGTCACCAGCGGCTCGATATTGTACTTTTTGCACTCCTCGAACACCGCGCGGTAGAAGGCAATGCCCTCTTTGTTCGGCAGCGGCTCGTCGCCGTTCGGATAGAGGCGGCTCCAGGCAATCGAGGTGCGGAACACCGTAAAGCCCATCTCCGCCATCAGGGCGATGTCTTCTTTATAGCGATGGTAAAAATCAATCGCTTCATGGCTCGGGTAAAACTCGTCATCACGCAGCGAAAAACGCTTTTCCTTACCCAGCTTCACCGCCAGGCGATTCGCGCCGTGGGGGATCATATCGACCGTCGTCAGCCCTTTGCCGCCCTCACGGTAAGCGCCTTCACTCTGGTTGGCGGCAAGCGCGCCGCCCCATAAAAATCCTTGTGGAAAAACAGACATTCTTACCTCGCTTTCAATTTATGCTTTTGCTGCGTTGTTCTGTACCGGTGCGGTCTGCAGGGCGCGCGCTTTTTCAGCGTCGTCTTCGACCGGAATATCCTCAAAGCCCAGTATCAGGGTCAGAACAAACGACAGCACCACTGCCAGACCCATTACGCCAAACACCCAGACGATGGTCATCGGGTTCGCCGGATCGAAGAACTGTACGCTGGTAAACAGCCCCGGTGCCGCCATCGAGTGGCTGGCAAGACCTGCGATACCGGCAACCGCGCCGCAGATAAAGCCGCTGATCAGGCTCGCAATCAGCGGGCGTTTCAGACGTATTGCGACGCCGTACAGGGCCGGTTCAGAGATCCCCGCCATGATGGCGGAGGCCGCCGCCGCCAGCGCCGTCTGGCGCAGCTCCGGGTTTTTAGTTTTCCACGCCACCGCCAGCGACGAGCCGCCGAGCGACAGGTTGGCGCCGATTTCCGACGGCATAACCATCCCTTCCTTGCCCGTTTCGGCGATGGTCTGAATGATGGTTGGCGTAAACACGCGGTGCATGCCGGTCATGACCAGCAGCGGCCACAGCGCGCCCATGATGGCCACGGAGAGCCAGCCGAGATAGCCGTGAATGGTGTAGACCAGCGCGGAGATGGCGCTACCAATCCAGATGCCCAGCGGGCCAATCAGCACGATGGCGAGCGGGGCGGCAATCAGCACGATCAGCATCGGCTTGAGGAAGTTTTTGGTCACCGCCGGGGTGATGCGATCCACCCAGCGTTCGATGTACGACAGGCACCAGGTCATTACCAGCGCGGGGATGACGGTGTAGGTGTATTTCACTGCCGTCACCGGAATAAAGGCGAACTCAACGTGCTCGCCCTGCGCGGCTTTCGCCATCAGCTCGATAAAGCTCGGGTGCACCAGCACGCCCGCGATGGCGATCGCCAGCGACATGTTGGTTTTGAATTTCACCGCCGCCGAGGCCGCCACCATCAGAGGCAGGAAGAAGAACGCGCCGTCACCGATGACGGTCAGAATAGTCAGCGTCGGCGCGCCTTTTGGCAGCACGCCGGTCATCTCAAGGATCATCGCCAGCAGCTTGACCATTGAGCCGCCGATGATCGCCGGGATCAGCGGGGACATGGTGCCGATCAGTGCGTCGAGGATCCCCGCGCCAATCCGGCGGAGCGTCAGCTTCTGCGGGCCTTCCTGCACTGCGGGCTGCAGTTCCGTGGGCAGCAGGCTCACCACCTCGCGGTACGCCTGAGAGACGGTATTGCCAATAATGACCTGGCACTGGTTGTCGCTGCGCACCACGCCGAGCACGCCGCTGATGCTTTTCAGGCGCGCGGCGTCGGTGAGGCTTTCATCTTTCAGAACAAAACGCAGACGCGTCATGCAGTGGGTGACGGCGACGATGTTCTCTTTGCCGCCCAGGGCGCTGACAACGTCGTTCGCCAGCGCGGCGTAATTTTTGGCCATCGGATGTAATCCTGTTATCGTTGTGTGAAATGTAGGAAACCGGTTTCACATAATCATCATCAGTTTCTTTGAGTGAAACAAGATCGCTTTTTGACCATTTTTTTATTTCGTGACGCCGATCACCAGCAGGAACCCAAAGCGTGATGTCGCCGCTGCGACAATTTTTCTGCAGTGCAGTACACTGCGCTCCATCAGATTCAGACGGAATAACAACATGACCACGATGCTTGAAGTGGCGAAGCGGGCAGGCGTTTCGAAAGCCACGGTGTCCCGGGTGCTGTCGGGCAATGGCTATGTCAGCCAGGAGACCAAAGACAGGGTATTTCAGGCCATTGAAGTGAGCGGCTATCGCCCAAATTTGCTGGCGCGCAACCTGGCGACCAAACGCACCCAGACACTGGGCCTGGTGGTGACGAACACCTTGTATCATGGCGTCTACTTTAGCGAGCTGCTGTTTCACGCCGCGCGCATGACGGAAGAGAAAGGGCGGCAGCTGATCCTCGCGGACGGCAAGCACAGCGCCGATGAGGAGCGCGAGGCGATCCAGTATCTGCTCGATATGCGCTGCGACGCGGTGATCATCTATCCGCGTTTTCTGAGCGTGGAAGAGATGGATCAGATCGTCGAGAAGTGCGAGCAGCCCATTATGGTGCTCAACCGCCGCCTGCGGAAAAACAGCAGCCACAGCGTGTGGTCCGATCATAAAGCCTCCAGCCAGGACGCGGTGTCACGGCTGATTACGAAAGGGCATCGTGAGATCGCCTTTATCACCGGCTCGCTGGATTCTCCCACCGGGGTTGAGCGTCTCTCCGGCTATAAGGACGCGCTGGCGCAGCACGGTATTCCGCTGCGCGAGGGGCTGATTGCGCAGGGGAAGTGGAACCCCGACAGCGGCGCGGCGGCGGTGTCCGAACTGCTTGCTCGCGGTGAGCGCTTTACGGCGCTTGTAGCGAGCAATGACGATATGGCAATCGGTGCCATGAAGCAGCTGCACGACAGCGGCGTGGCCACGCCGGACGCGGTGTCGGTGATTGGTTTCGACGACGTGGCCATCGCGCCTTACATTGTGCCGTCGCTCTCCAGCGTCCGCATTCCGGTAACGGAGATGATCAAAGAGACCATCAGCCGCCTGATCTTCATGCTCGACGGCGGTGAGTTTAAATATCAGCAAACCTTCTCCGGCGAGCTTGTCCTGCGCGACTCGGTTATTGACGGCCCGCACCGCTGATGTCGACAGCTGTCATCGTCATAAGTGACGATGACAGCAGCGATTTGATTTTTAAAATCAAATAAAATCAATAAGTTAATTATTGGCACGGTTTATGAATATCTCCGCGCATAACTGTAATGCTGGAGAAGCAGATGAACCGTTTTATTATGGCCGATGCCAGTAAGTGTATTGGTTGCCGTACCTGTGAAGTGGCGTGCGTGGTTTCCCATCAGGCGGAGCAGGACTGCGCGTCGCTTACCCCTGACACCTTCCTGCCGCGCATCCACGTCATCAAAGGCGTGAATATTTCTACCGCCGCCATCTGTCGCCAGTGCGAAGACGCACCGTGCGCGAACGTCTGCCCGAACGGGGCGATTAAACGCGAGAAAGGCTTTGTGCACGTGATGCAGGAGCGCTGCATTGGCTGCAAAACCTGCGTGGTCGCCTGCCCGTATGGCGCGATGGAGGTGGTAGTCCGTCCGGTGGTGCGCAAAAGCGGCATGGGGCTGAGCGTGCGCGCGGACAAAGCCGAAGCCAACAAATGTGACCTGTGCTACCACCGCGACGCCGGCCCGGCCTGTATGGAAGCGTGCCCGACGCACGCGCTGGTCTGCGTGGATCGCGACAAGCTTGAGCAGATGAGCGCCGAAAAGCGCCGTCGCGCGGCGTTCGACACCTCGTCATCACTGCTGTTCTGAACCGTATGAGCAGCAACGGCGTTCAGCTGCGGGTGCGCGGCAAAGTGCAGGGCGTCGGGTTTCGTCCCTTCGTCTGGCAGCTGGCGCAGGCGCTTCAGTTGACCGGTGACGTCTGCAATGACGGAGAGGGCGTGCTGGTGCGCCTCGCGGGTAATGGGGGGGCCTTTACCGCGAGGCTGCATCAGGACTGCCCGCCGCTGGCACGCATTGATCGAGTGGAAACGCAGCCGTTTTCCTGGGCGCGCGTGCCGGAGGATTTTACCATCCGCCACAGCGCGGCCGGGACAATGGACACCCAGATTGTCCCCGATGCGGCGACCTGCCCGGCGTGTCTGGCTGAGATGGGCGATCCACGCGAGCGCCGCTATCGCTATCCGTTTATCAACTGTACCCACTGCGGGCCGCGGTTTACCATTATCCGCGCCATGCCCTACGACCGCCCGGCCACGGCAATGGCGCCGTTCCCGCTCTGCGGGCCGTGTGAAGCAGAATACCGCAATCCTGCCGACCGCCGTTTTCACGCCCAGCCGGTAGCCTGCCCGGACTGCGGGCCCGCGCTGGAGTGGCGTGCGGGCGACATGACCGCCGAGCGCGAGGCTGCGCTGCGCGCAGCGGTAGCGATGCTGAAAAGCGGCGGTATTGTCGCGGTCAAAGGACTGGGCGGGTTTCACCTCGTCTGCGATGCGCAAAACCCACAGGCGATAGTGAAATTACGGTCACGCAAGCAGCGCCCGTCGAAGCCGCTGGCGGTGATGATCCCAAATGCGGACGGCGTGCCGGAGGCGATCCAGACGCTGTTACGCTCCTCCGCAGCGCCGATTGTGCTGACCCCAAAAGCCTCGCTTCCCGGGTTTCCCGAAGAGATTGCCCCGGGGCTCGATTGTATTGGCATCATGCTTGCCGCGAATCCGCTGCAGCATCTGCTGATGATGGACTGCCAGCGACCGCTGGTGATGACCTCCGGCAACCTTAGCGGCAGGCCGCCTGCGATGACCAACCGGCAGGCGCTGGATGAGCTCGGCGACATCGCAGACGGCTTCCTGCTGCACAATCGCGAAATCCTGCAGCGGATGGATGATTCAGTGATGGATCGCGACGGCGCGATGCTTCGCCGCGCGCGCGGTTTTGTGCCTGATGCCATCACGCTGCCTGCCGGGTTCGACAATATCCCCGCCATGCTGTGCACCGGGGCGGATATGAAAAACACCTTCTGCCTGGTGCGTGGGAATCAGGCGGTGCTGAGCCAGCATTTTGGCGATCTCGGTGACGAGGGTGTCGAAGCGCAGTGGCGTTCCGCGCTGTCGGTGATGCAGGACATTTACGCCTTCCAGCCGGAGCGCGTGGTGTGCGACGCCCATCCGGGGTACCGCGCGCGCCAGTGGGCGCAGGCGCAGGGGCTGCCCGTTGAAACCGTGCTGCATCATCACGCCCATGCGGCGGCGTGCCTGGCGGAGAACGGCTGGCCGCTCGACGGCAGAGACGCAATTGCCCTGACGCTGGACGGGATCGGCATGGGTGAAAACGGCGCGCTGTGGGGGGGGGAGTGCCTGCGGGTGAACTATCTTGAGTGCGAGCGTCTGGGTGGCCTGCCGGCCGTTGCGCTGCCGGGCGGCGATCTGGCGGCGCGGCAGCCGTGGCGTAATTTACTCGCCCACTGCCTGGCGTTTGTCTCTGACTGGCAGCAGCACCCGGAAACCCACGCGGTACGGCGCCAGAACTGGCCGCTGCTGGCGACGGCGATCCGGCGCGGCATCAACGCGCCGCAGGCCTCGTCCTGTGGTCGCCTGTTCGATGCCGTCGCCTGCGCGCTGGGTATAGAAACCCAATCCTGGGAAGGTGAAGCCGCCTGCAGGCTGGAAGCGCTGGCGGCACAGTGCAACGGCGTCGAACACCCGGTTACGCTGTCGGTGGAAGACTTCGCGCTTTTCTGGCAGCAGTGGCTGAGCTGGCAGGCTGAGCCCTGCGAGCGCGCGTGGGCGTTTCACGATGCGCTGGCTAAAGGGCTGGCGCATCTCGCCGCGCTCCATGCCCGACGCTTGTCGCTGTCGACAATCTGTCTCTGCGGCGGCGTGCTGCACAACCGTCTGCTGCGCGCGCGCCTGCGTCATTATCTTTCTGACTTTACGCTTCTTTTTCCTTCGCGCCTGCCCGCAGGTGACGGAGCGATCTCCTTCGGGCAGGCGGCGATCGCCGCCGCCCGGTCATGTTCACAAAGGACTTAAAATGTTACGACTCTTACGCAATGAACCTCGCGCCGCGCTTCTGCTGCTGGCTCTGGTAATGGCAAACCTGCTGGCCTGGGGATGGGCATGGCACGCTTTTAACGGCAGCACGGCTCTGATGGCCGCGAGCCTGCTGGCGTGGTGCTACGGGCTGCGTCACGCGGTGGACGCTGACCACATCGCGGCCATTGATACCGTGACGCGTAAGATGATGCAGCAGGGCAAACGTCCGTCCGGCGTGGGGGCGTGGTTCTCGCTGGGGCACTCCACCATCGTGGTGCTGGCCTCCATTACTATCGCCGCTACCGCGACGGCGTTTCAGAAGAACATGGAATGGTTCCACGAAACCGGCAGCCTGATTGGTACAGCCGTTTCCGCCACTTTCCTGCTGGCGATGGCGCTGGTAAACATGGTGATCCTGCGCGGCGTCTGGCGCAGTTTTCAGGCGCTGAAACACGGCAGGCCCGTGCAGGGCGACATCACGCTGCCTGCCCAGGGCGGGGTGATGAACTGGCTGTTTGGCAAGACCTTCCGCCTCGTCAATAAAAGCTGGCAGATGTACCTGGTGGGATTCCTGTTTGGTCTCGGCTTTGACACGGCCACCGAGATCGGCGTGCTGGGGATCTCTGCCGCCAGCGCGTCCAGCGGGATGTCGGTGTGGTCAATCATGATCTTCCCTGCACTCTTCGCCAGCGGCATGGCGCTGGTGGATACCCTCGATAACCTGCTGATGGTCGGCGCCTACGGCTGGGCGTTTAACAAGCCGCAGCGCAAGCTCTACTACAACATGACCATCACCGGTACCTCCGTGGTGGTGGCGCTGTTTATCGGCGGGCTGGAAGCGCTGGGTCTGCTGATGGATAAATTTGCCCTCAGCGGCGGCGTCTGGGATCTGATTGGCGCGGTGAACGACAACCTGGGCAACGCCGGGTTTGTGGTGGTCGGGCTGTTCGTTGCCTGCTGGCTGATCTCCATGGTCAACTACCGCTGGCGCGGCTACGACGCGCTGGTGTTGCGTTCCTGATCCGGCGGCAGCCAGGCACGGGTAAAATCAAGCCAGCCGCTGGCGGTCAGCACAATGTCCTGCACGTTTTCCAGGGTGTTAAGACGATAGCGGTAGTGGAACAGCGGCGTGCAGGCGCCGCTTTCCAGCAGGCGTTGAAAGAAGGCGGGCAGGTGTTTTCGCAGGCTCTCTTCGCTTTCGCAGTACGCCATCAGGGTCTGCTTCGCTTTTTGCCAGGCGGTCTGCCCCAGCGCTGTGGCCCACGCGGGCTCTTCGGTAAACCACTCTGCCAGCGCGAATTCCGCCGCTTCGCCCGCCAGATAATCCCCCAGTAAAATATCCCCCTGCGCCAGCGCGTCGGGGGCGTGCCACGCCTCGCGGTCCTTCCGCTGGATGTTAACGTCACAGCCGCGCTTTTTCAGGCGCGTTTGCAGCATGCTGGCCAGATCGCACAGCCCCGGCGTGTCGTAACAGATCAGAGAAAGGCTCGCGGGGAGCGCCACGTCGGAGGCATCCGCAAATGCGGGCGTTTTGATGCCGGGCAGAATTTCGGTGCGGGTATCGACATCCTCGCGACAAAGGTACTGCTGGTTAAGATGCTGAATTTCCTGACGCAGCCAGGCGGCCAGCGGGTGTGCCAGGCCGCCATTCAGCATCAGCCAGGCAAACCCGCCGCTGGTTGTTGTGACGGACTTACGGGCATTTTCGCCTTTCCCCACGGTGATCCACGCCGATTTTTCCGCCTCGCTGCGGGTTCGCCAGAACTCAATCGCATGCAGCAGCGGGTGCGCCGCAAAGTACCAGGGCTGACGCTCAAGTCTCAGGAAGTGCGAGTGGTGATGGGCGATAACAAATGGGCCCGCGCCGATAGTCGGCTGCTGTGGATGCGGCAGCCGACAGGCGTGATGCGCGAGACGATGCGCCAGCATGGCATCGGGCGCGATCAGCACAATCTCCAGACACCAGGGGGCGACAAGCGACACCATTTGAACGTGCGCAAACCCCGCGCTGCGCGCCGGATCGGCCAGCATCTGCCGCATCGCGCTGAGAACATCTTCATCGCTGATGGCCTGCCCGTTATGCCAGTGCGCGCCGCTGCGCAGGTAAAAGCGCCAGCGACGTTTGTCGTCACGGGTATCCCAGTGATGGGCTAAATCCGCTACCGGCTGATTGTGGCCGGGCGCGTAGCGCGTCAGCCCTGCGTGAACCGCACAGATAATATGCTGTTCGGCGCGGCGGCGCTGAAGGGCAGGATGCAGCGAGGTCAGCGGGCGATACCACGGAATGCGCAGCGTTGGCTGATGCTTAAGCCATTTGCCGCCTAAAAACGGGGTGATGATGTGGTGCAGGCTGGCCGGATCGCCGTCGGCCAGCTGCAGCGCGCTCTGGTAATCTCCTTTTTCCAGACAGGCGTGCATAAGCGGCGCGCTCAGCTCGCTGGTTGTGGCCAGGCAGTGCAGGGTGGCACGGTGTCCGCGCCCCGGCTGCGCGTCCCAGCTTAGCCAGCCGCTTTGCGCGAGCTGGCGCAGCAGGGTGCGCGCATGACGTTCGCTGCACAGCGCAATTTCCGCGACTTCAGAGAGGGTCGTGGACGCAGGCGATGCGCCGTAGTGCTGATAAAGCCGTTGATACTGACGGATTTTCTGAAGCTGGCGCATAGCGGCATACCGGTAAAAAGAGGGATGCTGAGAGTGTAGGGCTTTTTGCGGAATAAATAAGGCCGGGATGGATAAAGTGTTCCGGTTTTTTTGCCCGGCGGCGCTACGCGGGCCTGCGGGCTTTGTTGGCTGGGGAAGCGTAGCGCCACCTGGCAATTACCGCTCATGTTCACTGAACGGCATCATCAGCTCACGCAGACGCTCAATGCGCGCCTCAGGGCTCAAATAAAGCCAGCGAAATAATATATGTTCAGCATGCTTTGCTTTTTTAAAATAGCGAGAAAGATAATTGAGTTCTTTATGAAAAGTCGTCATGATTTGTCTCCGGCTGATTAATACCTTTTCAGACTAAGCCGGATGCAAATAATAAAACAGGGTGATGTTTTTAAGCTGTTCCGCATTTAAGTATTAATGGAAATAATAAATAAGGAATTAATGGCGATGATATATCTTCTTTGCATTTTTTTGATGAATAGAATGCGTAAAAAAAAGCGCCGGAATATTGGGGCGGTGAATAATAAAATCCAAAGGTTAAGTCAGCGCAGATTTGTTGTTGGCCGGGTAAACGAAGCGTCACCCGGCAAAACGAGGGTTAAGCAGGCAACAGTTTCAGCAGAGCGAAAGCCTCCTTCATCCGGTCTTCACTAACAACAAAAGCGCGAATCTGACCCTCGTTATCTGCGCCGCGCGCGACCATTCCCTGCGGTTCGAGGGTAATTTGCCAGTTCAAATCATGACGCTGCATTTCACCGGCAAGATGCAGCGGTAATTCCGGCGTTTTGACTTTAATCAGCATGGCGGGTAATTTTATCGGCGCGCTGTCGCCGAGCAGGTTTTTCGCCAGATACATCGCACTTAATTGAATTGGCTGTAAAAAGGGCAGCACCTGACCGTTAATTTCAGCGCAGTCACCTAACGCGTATATATCGGGCTGGGTGGTTTGTAGAAAGCTATTAACCTTCACGCCACGTCCTGTTTCGGCGCCTGCGCGATGCGCCAGCGCGGTTTCCGGGCGCAGGCCCGTTGCCGCGATAACCGCATCCACCTCAACGCTGCGGCTGCGGTCGAGCGTGGCACGAATGCCGCCTTCGGTTTTGCTCAGACTCAGTAGCTGCGATTTGAGCAGCAGATGCACCCCCATGTCGGTCAAACGATGCTGTAAGCGACTGCTTACTTCTGCGGGCATCAGCGACGACAGGATGCTCGCCGCATGGTCGACCAGTGTCACGGATTTACCCGCCCGGCAGAAATCCATCGCCAGCTCGGTACCTATCAGCCCGCCGCCGACAATCATTACCCGTTGCGCGTCGCAAAGCGCCGTTTCGCTGGCCTGATACTCCTGCTGGCTGTTGAGGGTGATCATCAGCTCGCGACCCTCAACCGGCGGCACAAACGCAGAGGCTCCCGTCGCCAGCACCAGCCTGTCGTACTGCCAGGTTTTATCTTTCGCTATCACCACGTGGGCGCTGGCGTCGATATCGGTGACCCAGGTGTACGGAAACAGACGCAGGTTAAATTGTTCTGCGAACTCCCCCGCCGTCTGGCGGGTGAGGTCTTCGGCGCGCTGATTCTGGCTAATGACGTGGCTTAAATCAGGCTTGTTGTACTCATCCATGCTGTCGGCGGCAATCACCGTCAGCGGTACGCTGGCATCCTGCTTGCGGATGTTTTTCACCAGCTGGCGGGCGGCGAAGCCCGATCCGATGATGACGATACCGTTGCTCATTTTGCCTCCGTACCCAGTTCGTCAAAAACGTCTTTTCCGAGGGAGCATTCCGGGCAGAGGAAGTTATCCGGTACGTCGCGCCACGGCGTGCCCGGGGCAATATCCTGCAGCGGCTCGCCCAGTTCAGGGTCATAAATCCACTGACATACGCTGCACTGCATGCGCGGTCCGGGATTGGCGGCTACCGCGGCTGCACAGGCGCATGTTTCCTGCTCTTCGGTTGGTTTTGCCGCCACTTCCGGCAAAGGTGCGAGCGCCCACTGACGGGCGATGTCGCGACCGTGCTGGCGGCAGATCTCCAGGGCGTCGATATCCGGCCGCCATTTCGCCTTCAGGCTCAGGGACATTTCAAAACCGGCATCCTGTAAACGGGTGGAAAGGCGGTCGACCGCGCCGCCGCTCCAGCCGTGGGAGCCAAAGGCGCTGGCGCGCTTGTTGCGGAAACGCAGGCCGGTCATCTCTTCGACCAGACCGGCAATTTTCGGCATCATCACGTTATTCATGGTGGAGGTGCCCACCAGCACGCCCTTAGAGCGGAACACGTTGGTCAATACCTCGTTCTTATCGCTACGCGCCACGTTGAAGATTTTCACCGCCACGTTGGGATCCACTTCGTTGATGCCCTGGGCAATGGCGTCCGCCATCATGCGGGTATTGTTGGACATGGTGTCGTAGAAGATCGTGATGCGGTCTTCCTGATAATCCGCCGCCCACTTCAGATACAGCTCGACGATCTGGGTAGGATTTTCACGCCACACCACGCCGTGAGAGGTGGCAATCATATCCACCGGCAGATTGAAGCCGAGGATTTCGGTAATTTTGGGCGTCACCAGGCGGCTGAACGGAGTCAGGATGTTGGCGTAGTACCGCTGGCACTGTTCGAACAGTTCGGTCTGATCCACTTCGTCATTAAACAGGCGTTCGTCGCAGTAGTGCTGGCCGAAGGCGTCGTTGCTGAACAGCACCGCGTCGCCGGTCATGTAGGTCATCATGCTGTCCGGCCAGTGCAGCATTGGGGTTTCCACGAAGATCAGCTGTTTGCCGTTACCGATATCCAGCGCGTCGCCGGTTTTCACGGTGTGGAAGTTCCACTCCGGATGGTGGTGGTGGCCGTTGATGGAGTCAATGGCGTTAGTGGTGCAGTAGATAGGGGTATCCGGAATGTGGGACATCAGCTCGGTCAGCGCCCCGGCGTGATCCTCTTCCGCGTGGTTGATGATGATGTAGTCGATGGCGTTCAGATCGATTTCACCGCGCAGGTTCTGCACGAACTCGCGGCTAAATTTGTGATCGACGGTATCGATCAGCACGTTTTTTCCTTCGCGGATGAGATAGCTGTTGTAGCTGCTGCCGCGCAGCGTTTTATATTCCGTCCCGTGGAAATCGCGCACTTCCCAGTCACGTTGCCCCACCCAATGAATGTTATTTTTAACCAGAATAGACATAGCAAACCTCAGCGTAATATCGCGTTTTTCAAATAAGATGGTTTGCTTATATCAAGCCGCGTGCCAACTTTTAATTTGTTGATTTTATTTGATTAATATTTTTATGATCCGTAATGGGTAGTCATTATGACTATCAAAAACAGTGTCAATATGACAAGATGGATTGTCAAAATGACAGCGAGGTCAAGATGAGCTTTTCCGTAGACGTGCTGGCGAAGATCGCCATTGAACTGCAGACCGGTATCGGCCATCAGGACCGCTTTCAGCGGCTGATCTCCACGCTGCGCCACGTGCTGGCGTGCGACGCCTCGGCGCTGCTGCGCTACGAAGGGAGGCAGTTTATTCCCCTGGCGATCGACGGCCTGGCGAAGGACGTGCTCGGGCGGCGCTTTACCCTTGAAGGCCATCCGCGTCTGGAAACTATTGCCCGCGCGGGTGACGTGGTGCGCTTCCCGGCGGACAGCGATCTGCCCGATCCGTACGACGGGCTTATTCCCGGACAGGAAAGCCTGAAGGTGCACGCCTGCATCGGACTGCCGCTGTTTGCCGGGCAGAACCTGATTGGCGCGTTAACCCTCGACGGCATGTCGCCGGACCAGTTCGATACTTTCAGCGATGAAGAGCTGCGCCTCATTGCCGCCCTGGCTGCCGGGGCGCTGAACAATGCCCTCCTGATTGAACAGCTGGAGAGCCAGAACATTCTTCCCGGCAGCCCGGCGGCGTTTGAGCAGGTCACGCACACGGAGATGATTGGCCTCTCGCCGGGCATGGCGCAGCTCAAAAAAGAGATTGAGATCGTCGCCGCGTCCGATTTGAACGTGCTGATCTTCGGGGAGACCGGCACCGGCAAGGAGCTGGTGGCGAAGTCCATTCACGAAGCTTCGCCGCGTGCGGTCAATCCGCTGGTGTACCTCAACTGCGCCGCACTACCGGAAAGCGTGGCGGAAAGCGAGCTGTTTGGTCACGTCAAAGGGGCGTTTACCGGCGCCATCAGCAACCGCAGCGGCAAGTTCGAAATGGCCGATAACGGCACGCTGTTTCTGGATGAAATAGGCGAGCTCTCCCTGTCGCTACAGGCCAAACTTCTGCGCGTATTGCAGTACGGCGATATCCAGCGCGTGGGGGATGACCGCAGCTTAAGAGTGGATGTGCGCGTGCTGGCGGCGACCAACCGCGACCTGCGTGAGGCGGTGCTGGCCGGGCAGTTCCGCGCCGACCTGTTCCACCGCCTGAGCGTGTTCCCGCTTACCGTGCCGCCGCTGCGCGAGCGCGGGGACGACGTGGTGCTGCTGGCGGGCTATTTCTGCGAACAGTGCCGGCTCAAAATGGGGCTTTCCCGCGTAGTGTTAAGCCCGGGGGCGAGGGCGCATCTGTTGCGCTACGGATGGCCGGGCAACGTCCGTGAGCTGGAGCATGCGATTCACCGCGCTGTGGTAGTGGCGCGGGCGACGCGTTCGGGAGAAGAAGTGGTGCTCCACGCGCGTCATTTTGCGCTCCAGGATGAAACCGTACCGGCTATCGCCCAGGCTGTACCAGAGATAGCGAATGAAAATCTGCGTAGCGCCACGGAGGCGTTTCAGCGTCAGATGATTACCCGCGCGCTGGAGCAGAATAACCGCAGCTGGGCGGCGTGCGCCCGGGCGCTGGAGATGGACGTCGCCAACCTGCACCGGCTGGCGAAGCGTCTCGGGCTGAAGGGTTAGATAATCCCGGCCTGATAAAAATCCTGCAGGTTGATGGCGCCGCACAGCCTGCCGGCGTCATCAACCACCGGTGCGGCGGTGATTTTGCGCTTCATCAGCACCTCTTTGGCTTCAATGGCGCGGCTCTCGGCGTTCAGCGTCAGCCCGCCCTGGGTCATAGCGTCCGATACGTTTGTGTCCAGCTTGCCGCCGCCCACCAGCCAGCGTCGCAGGTCGCCGTCGGTGAACACGCCTTTGACGTACCCGTCGTCATCGCACACCGCCACCAGCCCCAGACCGGTGCGGCTGAGCTCCAGCATCGCGTCCATGACGCTGGTATCGAGTTTGACCTGCGGAATCGCATCGTCAGTGCGCATCAGGTGGTGAACCTTGTTGAGCAGGCGTGCGCCGAGCGCCCCCGCCGGATGCGAGCGGGCGAAATCTTCTTCGTTAAACCCGCGCGCCTGCATCACCGCCATCGCCAGCGCGTCGCCCATCATCAGGGTATTGACGGTGCTGGAGGTCGGGGCGAGGTGCATCGGACAGGCTTCTCGCTCAACGGAAATATCCAGCGTCGCTTTGGCGGCCAGCGCCAGCGGCGAGCGGGATTTCCCGGTCATCGCCAGCAGGGCGACCGATTTTTCCTGCAGGCGCGGAATAATCAGGTCCAGCTCTTTGGCCGAACCGGAGTAGGAGATAAACAGCATTACGTCGCGGCTCTCAATCATCCCCAGATCGCCGTGCAGCGCTTCTGCAGGATGCACGAAGAACGCCGGGGTGCCGGTGCTGGCCAGCGTTGCGGCAATCTTTTTGCCGATGTGGCCGGATTTACCGATGCCCGCCACGATCACTTTGCCTTCGCAGTGGATAATGGTGTTGGCGGCGCGGACAAAATCCTCGCCCAGACGTTCCGGCAGGCGGCTGGCCTCCTGCAGCTCCAGCATCAGCGTCTGGCGGCCCGTTTCTAACAGAAAATCACTCATCTCTCTCTCCGGTTACAATCACGTCGATGCCTTTCTCTTCCAGCGCTTTCCTGAACGCCGGATCGATACCCGCGTCGGTAATCAGCTTATCAACGCTTTCCAGGCTACAGACAATGTTGGGGCTTTTGCGGCCAAACTTCGACGAGTCTGCCATCAAAATCACTTCCCGCGCGGCGTTGCACATGGCTTTACTGACGCTGAATACCTCGTTGAAGGTCGTGACGCCCGCGTTCAGGTCGATGCCGTCGGTGCCCATAAACAGTTTATCAAAGCTGAAGTGGTCGAAGGCGTTCTCCGCCAGCTGTCCGTGAAACGACGCCGATTTTTTGCGGAAGGTGCCGCCGGGCATCAGGATGGTCTGCTCGCAGTCGTTCTCCGACAGGGCGTTGACGATGTGCAGGCTGTTGGTCATCACCGTGATGTTGTTAAAGCGGCTGAGCAGCGGGATCATCTGCAGGACGGTACTGCCGGCATCCAGAATGATGGAGTCGCCATCGTGGATAAATTTCACGGCGGCTTCGGCAATCATCGCCTTCTGGTGGGTATTGATCAGCGTTTTATGGTCGATAGGCGGGTCGGCTTCGTCTTTATTCAGCACCACGCCGCCGTAGGTTCGAATGACGGCACCAGAGTTTTCGAGCAATACGAGGTCCTTGCGTATCGTCGTGCCGGTGGTGTCAAAGTAGTGGGCCAGATCCTCTACAGAGCATTTTCCCTGCTTTTGCAGATGCTCGAGAATGGCCGCCTGCCGCTGACGAGGTTTCATAGGCGCTTCGTTCCTTAGGTTGCGAAATGATAATTTCGCAAGTCTATATCTTTCAAAACGAAATTATCCATGTTTCAGATTAAGCGCTAATGATAGTGCATTCTGACAGAGTGGATCATGGGGAAAGATCACATCAGGCTGTAATTCCTGCAGCGAAATGCCGTTGATTGCCTGGATTTTCACCGGACGGGCAAAGACGGTCATGCCGCGCATGATGAGGGAATCGCAGACGTTATTGTTTTCATCCAGCGCAATAGCCACGACGACGCGTGGTTTAAAGCGTCCGCCGGAACGTCCGACGCCCACGCGGCCTTTCTGGCACAGGGCATCAAACGCGCGGTTAAACTGGTGGATTTGCCAGCCGCCGAACGCCATCTGGCAGAGCCAGGCGAGGGCGGCGACGGTGATGAGTGCGGTGACCATATCGACTCCTTTAATTGCCGGGTGGCGGCTGCGCCTTACCCGGCCTACGGTTTGAAGGTTTTTGTAGGCCCGGTAAGCGGTAGCGCCACCGGGCAATACCGCTCGATCAGAACATCACCTGCCCACCGGTGACGTTGATCGACTGCCCGGTGCAGTACGAGGCTTTCGGGCTGGCGTAAAACAGCAGCATGTTCAGCACGTCCTGGTAATCGCACCCGCGCTTGAGCGGCACTTTATCGATGTAGTACTGCTCCACTTCTTCCGCCTTAATGCCGAGCTTGGTGGCGTACTGCGGCAGCAGGGACTGGAACATCGGCGATTTAAGCAGGTTGCCCAGCATCAGCGAGTGAACGGTAATGCCGTATTCGGCCAGATCCAGCGCCAGAGACTGCGTCAGCCCCACGCCGCCAAACTTCGCCGCGCTGTAGCCGGAGTTATGCTTGCTGCCCACTTTCCCCGATTTAGAGTTGATCTGAATGATGCGCCCCTGAATGCCGTCGCGGATCATCAGGCGGGAAAACTCGCGGGCGCAGAGGAAATAGCCCACCAGATTGACCTGCAGCGAACGGTCAAAATCCCCCAGCTCGAAATCGCTGATAAAGGCCGCTTTCGCAATCCCCGCGCTGTAGACCAGCAGGTCGGTACGGCCAAAAATCTCGTCCACGCCGCGGGCCAGCGCCATCACGCTCTGCTCGCTGGTGGCGTCGGCGCCAAACCCGTACGCCATTCCTTCGCCAAACTCGGTGTTGATGGTGTCCGCCACTCGGGCGGCTTTTTCGCTCTGAATGTCCACTACCGCCACGCGGTAACCCTCTGCGGCAAGCCCACGGCAGAGGAACTCGCCTAAGGTTTGTCCTCCACCAATGACAACGGCAACCTGACTCATGTGTTTCTCCTTAATTACGCAACAAATTTTAACGTGCAGCCTGGGGTGACAGCCTGCGGAACCGGACCCTCAACGTGAACCGTACCGGGATACTCCGCCTGCGGCTGGCCGTCGAAACGCAGGGTGATGTGGCCCAGCTCGCGCAGGTTTTGTTCAGCGACGTCGCCAACGGCGGTGATGGCATAGCGCGCCTCGCCCAGCTCCAGCTGGCTCCCGGCCTTCAGCTCACCGTTCAGCTCGCCGTGGCAGTGGATAAAGCAAAACTCTTCGATATCCGCAGGGGCACCTTCGCGAAAGGTGATCAGCATCCGATCGCTCAGCGCATCCGCCGCGCTCTGGCCGATGCGGGTAATGGTGGTCTGGTAAATCACGGTCATGGCAGGAACCTCTTATTGATAAATAAAGCCGGAGACAAACCAGGCAATCAACACCGTCGGCGCGCCCGTCAGGAAGCGGCTGACCAGCACGGACGGCACGCCCACGCGCACGGTGTCCTGGCGCGCTTCCGCCAGCGACAGCCCCACGGGGATAAAGTCGCACGCAGCCTGGGCGTTAATGGCAAACAGGGCGGGCAGGGCGAGGTGCGGGGGAATGTTCCCCAGACCAATCTGCACGCCAATCAGCACGCCGATGACCTGAGCAATCACCGCGCCCGGGCCGAGGAACGGCGACAGCAGCGGGAAGGAGCAGATCAGCGCCAGCGTCACCAGCCCAAGCGGGTGGCTGGCTAGCGGGGCGAGGCCATGGGCAATCCAGTCGCCCAGGCCGGAGGCCATGATGATGCCGATCAGCGCAGAGACGAACGCCATAAACGGCAGAATGGTCTTCAGCACCGTGTCGATGGTGTCGCGCCCGGACTGGAACAGCACTGCCACGGCGGACCCCATCCCCATCCCGACTTTCGCCAGCAGGCCATCGCTCTGCTCGGTAATTTTCTTGCTGGTGTCGTACTCGCGCGGAGCCGCTTTTTGCGGTGCAGACGTCCCCTTCACCAGGGTGATGTTGTCTTCCTTGACGCCCGAGACATAAATGTCTTCAAGGATGTACTGCGCCAGCGGGCCGGATTTCCCGGTGGAGTGAATATTTACCGTCGGAATACGGCGCTTCGGATAGATACCGCAGCGCAGCGTGCCGCCGCAGTCGATCACCGCCACGCCGATTTCCGCCTCCGGCGGTTCCCCTTCTTTGAAGCCGTCGACCGCTTCCCAGCCCGTCAGCTCGCGCAGCCTGTCGACGATCGCCGGGCGGGTACCCGCGGTGATGTAAACAATCTTTTTGCCTTCTGTGGCGTCGAACTCCAGCGGGCCGCCCCAGCCGCCCGTGCCTTTCTCAATGCGGATCCGGTTCATGCTGTGGCTCCTGAAAGATGGACCTTCTGTTCAAGCTGGATGCCCATTTTTTTCTCGAAAATAGCGGTGGTGAGGTCGGTCACCCAGCCACGGAAGAAGTTGGTGACCAGGCCGACCAGCAGGTAGCTCACCGCCAGCGGGCCGAGCGGCAGGCCAAGCGTGGTAAGGCCGCTGGCGATCCCGAGATAAACGAACAGCTCGCCGGGGTTGATGTGCGGGAACAGGCCGTTCATCGAATGGCAGCTGTAGGAGGCGGCGGCGTAATAGCTCGGCTTGTACTTCTCAGGCATAAAGCGGCCGAGGCTTAAGGTCATCGGGTTGCAGAACACGAAGGTGCCGATAAAGGGCAGTATTAGGTAGCGGGACAGCGGATTCCCGGCACAGCGCTGGGCGAAGCGTTCAATGCGCTGCTGGCCGATAAAGTTAATCAGCGCGTTCATGATCACCAGAAGGCTGATCAGCAGGGGCAGGATCCCGGTCACCATGCCGGTGAACACTTCTCCGCCTTTCTGAAACAGCCCGATGAACCACTCGGCGCCGTGGGTGATGGTTTCTATCATTCTTCTCTCCTGTGAGGCTTTTTTGTTTTTGTCTGGCTGGGCTAATAATAATCACTTTGAAAGGTTTTAAAGTGTTAGTTAGATCTCACAATGAAAGAAAAATGGATTATTTTGAAAGTTTATTGATGAAGGCAAGGATTTTCGGTGGAAAAAAGCGCGGATTTGCGTAGGGGAGGTGCGTACCGCTTCCTTGAGGTGTTGTGGATGCTTTACCATACTGGGTTCTTATCGAACCCGTTAAATGGATGTCTCATGTTCAAGCGTCGTTATGCAGCGCTGTTGCCTGCGCTTATTCTGCTGTCTGCCTGTAGTAGTAAACCTAAGACCGAAGCCGTTCAGCAAACGGCGGGCGCGCCTTCCGGAGGATTCCTGCTGGAGCCGCAGCACAATATGATGCAGATGGGCGGCGACTTCGCGAATAACCCGGCGGCCGAGCAGTTCATCGATAAAATGGTGAGCAAACACGGCTTTGACAGACAGCAGCTGCACGAAATTTTGTCTCAGGCCAAGCGTCTGGACTACGTGCTGCGCCTGATGGACAGACAGGCGCCGACGGCCCAGGTGCCGAGCGGGCCAAACGGAGCGTGGCTGCGCTATCGCAAACAGTTCATTACCCCGGACAACGTGCAAAACGGCGTGGCGTTCTGGAATCAGTATGAAGATGCGCTCAATCGCGCGTGGCAGGTGTACGGCGTACCGCCGGAAATCATCGTCGGGATTATCGGCGTGGAAACCCGCTGGGGCCGCGTGATGGGCAAAACCCGCATCCTTGACGCGCTGGCGACGCTCTCCTTTAACTATCCGCGCCGGGCGGAATATTTCTCTTCCGAGCTGGAAACCTTCCTGCTGATGGCGCGCAACGAGCAGGACGATCCGCTCGATCTGAAAGGGTCGTTTGCCGGCGCGATGGGCTACGGCCAGTTTATGCCGTCGTCCTACAAACAGTATGCCGTCGACTTTAACGGAGATGGTCATATCAACCTGTGGGATCCGGTGGATGCCATCGGTAGCGTGGCGAACTACTTCAAAGCGCACGGCTGGGTGCCGGGCGGCCAGGTGGCGGTGCAGGCGAACGGCGAGGCGTTTGGTCTGGAAAACGGCTTTAAAACCAAATACAGCGTTGCACAGCTGACGGCGGCAGGCTTAACGCCAACCCAGCCGCTGGGCAATGTCGAGCAGGTGAGTCTGCTGCGTCTGGATGTGGGAACCGGTTATCAGTACTGGTACGGCATGCCGAACTTCTACACCATTACCCGCTATAACCACAGCACCCACTATGCGATGGCCGTATGGCAGCTGGGGCTGGCGGTATCGCAGGCCCGCGTGCCAGCGGCGTCACCGTTTAGTCAGTAAGCCGCTCCGACGGGTAGGCCGGGTAAGGCAACGCCGCCACCCGGCATGGCTGCGCGCAGGGTGCGGCCTGATGCCCTCACCCTGACCCTCTCCCACGGGAGAGGGAAGTTTTGCAGAAACATTTCGCCACACTCCCTTTTCAAACCTGTCATTTACATCTTAACCACCTTTTATTATTGTTATGTTATAACATTTAAATTGGTGTCGAAATGTCAACCTCCCTTTTTTCTCTGTCTGCTCCGGTTCGGCTTTTGCTGGCGCTGGTGCTTATTGTCTTTCTCGGGCTGGCCGTGCGCTGGGCGGTGGCGTTGCCATGATTGTGATGAATGAACTGGTCGCGGGTTATGAACGCCAGCCCGTTACGCGGCCTCTCTCGGGCACGATTGAGCGCGGAAGTATGACCGCGATTGTCGGCGCTAACGGCTGCGGGAAATCCACCTTACTGAAAACGCTCGCCGGGTTTATCCCGCCCGTCAGCGGCGGCTTCCGCTGGCAGGGTAAGCGTCCGGTAATCGGCTGGCTGGCACAGCGCCACGCGCTGGAGGCGCAGTTTCCGTTAACCGTACGGGACGTGGTAAGCATGGGCTGCTGGCCGGGCATTTCGCTTTTTTCCGGATTTCGCCGCGAAACGCGGCTGCGCATTGCCAGCGCGCTTGAGCGCGTTGGGCTTGAGTCCATGGCGTTATCCACTATCGATGAACTCTCCGGCGGTCAGTTTCAGCGCATGCTGTTTGCCCGCGTCCTGGTGCAGCAGGCGCCGCTGGTGATGCTGGATGAGCCCTTTACCGGGGTCGATGAAGCCACCTGTAACGTGCTGATGGATGTGATGCTGGAGATGTATATGCAGGGGCAAACGCTGCTCGCGGTACTGCACGACAGCGAGCGCGTGTCGCGCCATTTCCCGCAGACGTTACGGCTGGATGCTGACGTTCCCCTGTGGAAAACCGAGCGGGTGAGAGTGGCATGATCTGGCATCTCTTTTTTCAGCCGTTTATTGAATACGGCTTTATGCGGCGCGCGCTGGTGGTTTGCCTGGCGCTCTCGGTCAGCACCACCGCGCTCGGCGTGTTTCTTCAGCTGCGCCGGATGAGCCTGATGGGCGATGCCCTTTCTCACGCCATTTTACCGGGCGTCGCCGCGGGATACTTGCTCAGCGGCATGTCGCTGCTGGCGATGAGCATTGGCGGTTTTATCGCGGGCATTACCGTGGCGCTGCTGGCCGGTCTGGTCAGTCGACGCACGCCGCTTAAGGAAGATGCCAGCTTTGCCGGGTTTTATCTTGGCTCGCTGGCGCTGGGGGTCACGCTGGTGTCGCTTCGTGGGTCGAATGTCGATCTGCTGCATCTGCTGTTTGGCTCCATCCTCGCCGTGGACAACGACGCCGCGCTGTTTGTCACGGGCGTGTGCATGTTCACCCTTATCGTGCTGGCGCTGTTCTATCGTGGGCTGGTTACCGAAGCGTTTGATACCGCCTGGCTACAGGTGAACGCCCGCTGGCTGCCTGGCCTGCTGCACGGACTTTTTCTGGCGCTGCTGGTGCTTAACCTGGTGGCCGGTTTTCAGGTGCTCGGCACGCTGATGGCCGTCGGGCTGATGATGCTTCCGGCCGTGGCGGCCCGCTGCTGGGTGCGCACGCTACCGGCGTTACTGCTGATGGCGGGCATCAGCGGTATTTTCTGCGCATGGCTGGGGCTGAGCCTCTCCTGGGCGATGAGTCTTCCCGCCGGGCCATCCATCGTGCTCACCGCCAGCGCGCTGTTCTTTATTTCCATTTTATTTGGTACGCGAAGCAGGCTCGCTGGCAGTCTGCGGGCGTATTTTTAACGCAAGGGGAAACGATGAAACGTACAGGATTAGTAGTGGCGCTCGCGCTGGGAATGATGTCGCACGGCGTGATGGCGAAAACGCTGAATGTGGTTACCAGCTTTTCGATACTGGGGGATATCACCCAGGAGGTGGGCGGTGACCATGTGAAGGTGACGACGCTGGTGGGGCCGGACGGCGATCCGCATACCTTCGAACCGTCGCCGAAAGACAGCGCGGCGCTGAGCAAGGCCGATGTGGTGGTGGTGAACGGTCTGGGGCTGGAGGGCTGGCTCGATCGGCTGGTGAAGGCCTCCGGGTTCAAAGGGCAACTGGTCGTCGCCTCAACCGGGGTGAAAACCCACACGCTTGAGGAAGATGGAAAGACCGTGACCGATCCGCACGCGTGGAACAGCGCGGCGAACGGGGCGCTGTATGCACAAAATATTCTGAACGGGCTGGTGAAAGCCGATCAGGATGACAAAGCCGCGCTGGAAGCCTCTGGCAAAACGTATATCGCACAGCTTAGCCAGCTGGATAACTGGGCCAAAACGCGCTTTAGCCAGATCCCGTCGGCGAAGCGTAAAGTGCTGACCAGCCATGACGCGTTCGGCTATTTCAGCCGCGCCTACGGCGTGACGTTTATGGCGCCGCAGGGGCTGTCGTCTGAGAGCGAGGCCAGCGCGGCGCAGGTCGCTGAAATTATCAATCAGATCAAAGCCGGCGGCGTGAAAACCTGGTTTATGGAAAATCAGCTCGATCCGCGTCTGGTTAAACAGATTGCGTCGGCGACGGGCGCACAGCCGGGGGGCGAGCTTTACCCCGAAGCGCTGTCGGCAAAAGGCGGGGTGGCAGACACCTACGTTAAGGCGTTTCGCCACAATGTGAACACTCTCGCTGACAGCATGAAATAACCTTTCCATCGCCGGTGCGTCCGTACCGGCTTTTTTCTGAAGCCCCCTCGTAAAACCTGAAGTGCATCCCCACATCTGACGAGAAAGTGCTATCTTGTGCAGCACGTTTTTCTGATGCCTGGAGCGAGAATGACTGACCATGAATTGATGCAGCTTAGCGAGATCGTTGGCCTTGCGCTGAAGCAGCGTGGCGCGACAATCACCACTGCGGAATCCTGTACCGGCGGCTGGGTGGCGAAAGCGATTACCGATATTGCCGGCAGTTCCGCCTGGTTTGAACGCGGTTTTGTGACCTACAGTAACGAAGCTAAAGCACAGATGATTGGCGTGCGTGAATCCACGCTGGAACAGCATGGGGCGGTCAGCGAACCGGTGGTCATCGAGATGGCGATTGGCGCGCTCAAAGAGGCGCGGGCCGATTACGCGATTTCCATTAGCGGCATTGCGGGCCCGGACGGCGGCAGCGACGTGAAGCCTGTTGGCACCGTCTGGTTTGGGTTCGCCACGTCCAAAGGGGAAGGGATCACCCGCCGGGAGTGCTTCAGCGGCGATCGCGAAAGCGTGCGTCGTCAGGCAACCGTTTATGCGTTAAAAACGCTCTGGCAACAATTTCTACAAAACACTTGATACTGTATGACCATACAGTATAATTGCACCAACAGAACAGAAATCCACGGTGAAGCACAGTCGCTTCTCCCGGCATGACAGGAGTAATAATGGCTATCGACGAAAACAAACAGAAAGCGTTGGCGGCAGCACTGGGCCAGATCGAAAAGCAATTCGGTAAAGGCTCCATCATGCGCCTGGGTGAAGACCGTTCCATGGATGTGGAAACCATCTCCACCGGTTCGCTTTCTCTGGATATCGCGCTGGGCGCTGGCGGTCTGCCTATGGGCCGTATCGTAGAGATCTACGGGCCAGAGTCCTCCGGTAAAACCACCCTGACGCTGCAGGTCATTGCCGCAGCACAGCGCGAAGGTAAAACCTGTGCGTTTATCGATGCCGAGCACGCGCTGGACCCTGTGTACGCCCGTAAGCTGGGCGTCGATATCGACAACCTGCTGTGTTCCCAGCCGGACACCGGTGAGCAGGCGCTGGAAATTTGTGACGCGCTGGCGCGTTCTGGTGCCGTTGACGTTATCGTGGTCGACTCCGTTGCCGCACTGACGCCAAAAGCCGAAATCGAAGGTGAAATCGGCGACTCTCACATGGGCCTCGCGGCGCGTATGATGAGCCAGGCGATGCGTAAGCTGGCCGGTAACCTGAAGCAGTCCAACACGCTGCTGATCTTCATCAACCAGATCCGTATGAAAATTGGCGTGATGTTCGGTAACCCGGAAACCACTACCGGTGGTAACGCACTGAAATTCTACGCCTCTGTCCGTCTGGATATCCGCCGTATCGGCGCGGTGAAAGAGGGTGAGAACGTCGTCGGTAGCGAAACCCGCGTGAAGGTTGTGAAGAACAAAATCGCCGCGCCGTTTAAACAGGCTGAGTTCCAGATCCTCTACGGCGAAGGGATCAACTTCCTCGGCGAGCTGGTTGACCTGGGCGTGAAAGAGAAGCTGATTGAAAAAGCGGGTGCCTGGTACAGCTACAACGGTGACAAGATTGGTCAGGGTAAAGCGAACGCGATCTCCTGGCTGAAAGAGAACCCGGCTGCAGCGAAAGAGATTGAGAAGAAAGTGCGTGAGCTTCTGCTGAACAACCAGGACTCCAAACCTGATTTCGTGGTGGATGCCGCGGATGCTGAAGAAACTAACGAAGACTTTTAATTCTTTCGTTTAAAAATGAAGGGCTGCTGATGCGGCCCTTTTTGCATTTCTGAATCAGCAGGTTTTTATGAGTGAACCGACAACACGTCGACCCGCGTATGCACGCCTACTGGACCGCGCGGTGCGCATCCTGGCCGTTCGTGACCACAGTGAACAGGAGCTGCGGCGAAAGCTGTCGGCACCGGTGATGAGTAAAAACGGCCCGGAAGAGATTGATGCCAGCGCGGAAGATTATGACCGCGTGATCGCCTGGTGCTATGAGCATCGTTATCTCGATGACGAGCGCTTTGCCTCACGATTTCTCGCCAGCCGCGGCCGTAAAGGGTATGGGCCCGCGCGCATCCGGCAGGAGCTGAACCAGAAAGGGGTGGCCCGGGAGTCCATCGAAAAAGCGATGCGCGAATGCGACATTGACTGGTGCGAGCTTGCAAAAGAGCAGGCCATTCGTAAGTACGGCGAACCGCTGCCGCGTGAATTTTCAGAAAAAGTCAAAATCCAGCGCTTTTTGCTCTACCGCGGCTTCCTGATGGAAGATATTCAGGATATCTGGCGTAATTTTGCCGATTGAACGCATGCGGGATTTTACTTCCCACCAAAGAAAACTTATCTTATTCCCACTTTTTCCAGTAGCTGGTCCGTCCAACGGTTTACCGACACAGGCTGGCTACGACATTTCGTTAGCTTGATTTCAGGATAATTATGAGCAAGAGCACCGCTGAGATCCGTCAGGCGTTTCTCGATTTTTTCCATAGTAAGGGACACCAGGTTGTTGCCAGCAGCTCCCTGGTACCGAACAACGATCCGACTCTGCTGTTTACCAACGCCGGGATGAACCAGTTCAAGGATGTATTCCTTGGTCTCGACAAGCGTAATTATTCCCGCGCCACAACCTCACAGCGTTGCGTGCGTGCGGGCGGTAAACACAACGACCTGGAAAACGTCGGTTACACCGCGCGTCACCACACCTTCTTCGAAATGCTGGGTAACTTCAGCTTCGGCGACTACTTCAAACACGATGCCATTCAATATGCGTGGGAACTGCTGACCGGTGAAAACTGGTTCAACCTGCCGAAAGAGCGTCTGTGGGTTACCGTCTATGAAACCGATGACGAAGCCTACGAAATCTGGGAAAAAGAAGTCGGGATCCCGCGCGAGCGTATTATTCGCATCGGCGATAACAAAGGCGCGCCATACGCGTCTGACAACTTCTGGCAGATGGGTGACACCGGTCCTTGCGGTCCGTGCACCGAGATCTTCTACGATCACGGCGACCACATCTGGGGCGGCCCTCCAGGCAGCCCGGAAGAAGACGGCGATCGCTACATTGAGATCTGGAACATCGTCTTCATGCAGTTCAACCGTCAGGCCGACGGTACGATGGAGCCGCTGCCGAAGCCTTCCGTCGATACCGGTATGGGCCTGGAGCGTATTGCTGCGGTTCTGCAGCACGTTAACTCCAACTACGAGATTGACCTGTTCAGCACCCTGATCAAAGCCGTTGCCGAAGTGACCGGTGCGACCGATCTGAACAACAAATCACTGCGCGTTATCGCGGACCACATTCGTTCCTGTGCGTTCCTGATTGCCGACGGCGTTATCCCGTCGAATGAAAACCGTGGCTACGTGCTGCGTCGTATCATTCGTCGTGCTATCCGTCATGGCAACATGCTGGGCGCGAAGGACACCTTCTTCTATAAACTCGTTGGGCCACTTATTGGCGTGATGGGTTCTGCCGGTGATGAGCTGAAACGCCAGCAGGCGCAGGTAGAGCAGGTTCTGAAAACCGAAGAAGAGCAGTTTGCCCGTACGCTGGAGCGCGGTCTGGCGCTGCTGGACGAAGAGCTGGCGAAGCTTAAGGGCGACACGCTGGATGGCGAAACTGCTTTCCGCCTGTACGACACCTACGGCTTCCCGGTTGACCTGACGGCGGACGTTTGCCGCGAGCGCAACATCAAAGTTGACGAAGCGGGCTTCGAAGCCGCGATGGAAGAGCAGCGCCGTCGTGCGCGTGAGTCCAGCGGTTTCGGTGCAGACTACAACGCGATGATCCGCGTTGATAGCGCGTCTGAATTCAAAGGCTATGAAGCGCTGGAACTGACCGGCAAAGTGACCGCTCTGTTTGTTGACGGTAAAGCCGTAGACAGCATCAGCGCGGGTCAGGATGCGGTTGTCATTCTGGACAAAACGCCGTTCTACGCCGAATCCGGCGGCCAGGTTGGCGATAAAGGCGAACTGAAGGGCAATGGCTTCAGCTTCAGCGTGACCGACACCCAAAAATACGGTCAGGCGATTGGTCACCAGGGCAAACTGGTTTCCGGTTCTCTGAAAGTGGGCGAGGGCGTCCAGGCTAACGTTGATGAAGCTCGCCGCGCGCGCATTCGTCTGAACCACTCGGCAACCCACCTGATGCACGCAGCCCTACGCGACGTGCTCGGTACCCACGTTGCACAGAAAGGTTCTCTGGTTAACGACAAAGTGCTGCGCTTCGACTTCTCGCATTTTGAGGCGATGAAGCCGTCTGAAATCCGTGCGGTGGAAGATCTTGTGAACGCGCAGATCCGTCGCAACCTGCCAATCGAGACCCATATCATGGATCTCGAGGACGCGAAGAAGAAAGGTGCGATGGCGCTGTTTGGCGAGAAATATGACGACCGCGTTCGCGTGCTGAGCATGGGCGACTTCTCTACCGAGCTGTGCGGCGGTACGCACGCCTCGCGCACCGGTGATATCGGCCTGTTCCGCATTGTTTCCGAATCAGGTACGGCGGCAGGCGTGCGTCGTATTGAAGCGGTGACCGGTGAAGGTGCGATTGCCAGCCTGCATGCGCAGAGCGATCAGCTGCACGACATCGCGCAGCTGCTGAAAGGCGATAGCCAGAACCTGGGCGAGAAAGTGCGCGTTGCGCTGGATCGCACGCGTCAGCTGGAAAAAGAGCTGCAGCAGCTTAAAGAGCAGGCTGCGGCGCAGGAGAGTGCAAACCTCTCCAGCAAGGCTGTAGACATTAAGGGCGTCAAACTGCTGGTCAGCGATCTGGCGGGCGTTGAGCCTAAGATGCTGCGTACTATGGTCGACGATCTCAAGAACCAGCTTGGTTCTACCGTTATCGTGCTGGCGACAGTGGCAGAAGGTAAGGTTTCTCTGATTGCGGGCGTCTCTAAGGATGTGACCGACCGCGTAAAAGCAGGGGAACTGATTGGTATGGTCGCTCAGCAGGTGGGCGGCAAGGGTGGCGGTCGTCCGGACATGGCGCAAGCCGGTGGTACGGATGCGGCGGCACTTCCTGCGGCATTAGCCAGCGTTGAAAGCTGGGTAAGCGCGAAACTGTAATAACTACAAAGCACAAGCAGACGCCATAGCGGTAACGTTATGGCGTCTTGTTCACTGTGCTATCGATAACGATAAAGTCAGGTTGAGTTTGTGTATATCGGCTAAACTTACGTTTAACAGAATGTGATGCCGTGACTGCTTACACTTTACGTGTTTGTCATCGCTTACTTTTTGGCGTTATATGATGGATAATGCCGGGATACAAGAGACCCGACTCTTTTAATCTTTCAAGGAGCAAAGAATGCTGATTCTGACTCGTCGAGTTGGTGAGACCCTCATGATTGGGGATGAGGTCACCGTGACAGTTTTAGGGGTAAAGGGTAACCAGGTACGTATTGGTGTTAACGCTCCTAAAGAAGTATCTGTCCACCGTGAAGAGATCTACCAGCGTATCCAGGCTGAAAAATCCCAGCAGTCCAGTTACTGATATTGTCGCGTCTCGCTGTCGGGCGAGACGCAACCCTCCTGTCATTTTTCCTGCTCAACGTTACCGTTTAATTTCAAACGCTCTCTTTTTAACCACTTCGTTACCCTAAACTCGCCCTTACGCCGCCATTTCTGCAGAGGTTTTCTGTGAAGATGCCTGCAAAATCCGCTTATAAAACACCCTCTTTGCGGCTTTTACATGCGAATTGCGTGTGATTTGTGCAAACGATAAAAGCTTTTGGAAAATTGTTTGACTTATAAGTCCCAGAAAGTAATATATGCGCCACGCAGCGACGAGAAGCTCTTAACGAGTAACTCGAAGCACTCGAAAGAGGCGTTGTGTGGTGAGGTGGCCGAGAGGCTGAAGGCGCTCCCCTGCTAAGGGAGTATGCGGTCAAAAGCTGCATCCGGGGTTCGAATCCCCGCCTCACCGCCATTTTGCATCCGTAGCTCAGCTGGATAGAGTACTCGGCTACGAACCGAGCGGTCGGAGGTTCGAATCCTCCCGGATGCACCATCTATTACTTCATATTGCTTTAGAAGTGATATGAATATCGAGCAGTACAGTAGTAAATCCCGATGCATCCGTAGCTCAGCTGGATAGAGTACTCGGCTACGAACCGAGCGGTCGGAGGTTCGAATCCTCCCGGATGCACCATCTTCTCCGAGATAACAGCAAGGCTGTTGTTTCGAGGTCTGCGGATTAGCCGCGAGCACCAGGGAGGATAACGTTGCTTTAGCAACGGCCCGAAGGGCGAGGCGCAGCCGAGTAATGCTCCCGGATGCACCATTTACTATTTCTGAAAGCAGTACCCTGATGCATCCGTAGCTCAGCTGGATAGAGTACTCGGCTACGAACCGAGCGGTCGGAGGTTCGAATCCTCCCGGATGCACCATTACTGTTTCTAAAAGCATTTCCCGATGCATCCGTAGCTCAGCTGGATAGAGTACTCGGCTACGAACCGAGCGGTCGGAGGTTCGAATCCTCCCGGATGCACCATCTTCTCCTTCTTTGTTTATTCCTTCGACGTTCCGTCAGCAATCACACTCTCTGTCAGCGACAAAAACCACCATTTACGATAAAGTAATGCTTTGTTAATCGGTTAGCGAGAGCACGATGTACGCACAGTATGACGGTTTGATCTTCGATATGGATGGTACCCTTCTGGATACCGAACCCACGCATCGTCAAGCCTGGACCGACGTCCTGGGCCGTTACGGCATGCGTTTCGACCTTCAGGCGATGATCGCGCTCAACGGCTCCCCAACCTGGCGTATTGCACAGGCCGTGATTGAACTGAATCAGGCCGATCTCGATCCGCACCTGCTCGCACGCGAAAAAACCGATGCGGTAAAAGCCATGCTTTTAGATACCGTACGTCCTTTGCCGCTGATTGATGTGGTAAAAGAGTGGCACGGGCGTCGCCCGATGTCGGTGGGGACGGGCAGCGAAAGCGCAATTGCAGAGGCATTACTCAATCATCTTGGCCTGCGCCACTATTTCTCTGCCGTGGTTGCCGCCGATCATGTTAAACACCACAAGCCCGCACCGGACACCTTCCTGCTCTGCGCAGAATTAATGGGCGTCCCGGCGGCAAAATGTGTCGTATTTGAAGATGCTGATTTCGGCATCCAGGCCGCGCGTGATGCCGGAATGGATGTGGTGGATGTGCGCTTACTGTGAGTGACGCGCTGTCACTTGCCTCATTATTCGCCAGCAGTTTTCTCAGCGCCACGCTGTTACCGGGCAATTCGGAAGTGGTGCTGGTGGCGATGCTGTTGTCCGGCGTGAGTCAGCCCTGGCTGCTTGTATTAATAGCAACAATGGGTAATAGCCTTGGAGGGCTGACTAACGTTATTCTTGGGCGTTTCTTTCCGCTGCGTAAAAAATCGCGCTGGCAGGAAAAGGCAGTCGGCTGGCTAAAACGCTATGGCGCTGCCACGCTGTTATTAAGCTGGATGCCTGTAATAGGCGATTTACTGTGTCTGCTGGCGGGATGGATGCGCATCTCCTGGGGACCGGTGCTCTTTTTTTTGTGCCTTGGCAAGGCGTTGCGTTATGTCCTCGTGGCATGGGCAACGCTGCAGGGTATGACGTGGTGGCACTAATTGGTGGAATGAATACGCGACCTTCAATCGTCAACCATTACAATTATGCTGAGTAACATTACTTTGACAGGCGGGAGGTCAATTTGATCCCGGACGTATCTCAGGCGCTGGCCTGGCTGGAAAACCACCCTCAGGCATTGAAGGGTATTCAGCGTGGTCTTGAGCGTGAAACGCTGCGCGTTAACGCGGACGGCAGTTTAGCGACGACGGGTCACCCGAAGGCGTTAGGCTCGGCGCTGACACATAAATGGATCACAACCGATTTCGCTGAAGCGCTGCTGGAGTTCATTACCCCAGTAGAGGGTGATATTGATCATATGCTGACGATCATGCGCGATATCCATCGCTACACCGCGCGCAACATGGGCGACGAGCGCATGTGGCCCCTCAGCATGCCGTGCTATATCGAGCAGGGCCAGGAGATTGAGCTGGCACAGTACGGCACGTCAAATATCGGCCGGCTGAAAACGCTCTACCGTGAGGGGCTGAAAAACCGCTACGGCGCGTTGATGCAGACCATCTCTGGCGTGCACTACAACTTCTCGTTGCCGATGGCTTTCTGGGAAGCGAAATGCGGTGAAACGGATAAAGACGCGATCTCTGAAGGCTATTTCCGTCTGATCCGCAACTATTACCGTTTCGGCTGGGTGATCCCGTATCTGTTTGGTGCCTCCCCGGCGATCTGTTCTTCGTTCCTGCAGGGAAAACCGACGACGCTGCCGTTCGAGAAGACTGACTGCGGAATGTACTATCTCCCGTACGCTACCTCTCTGCGCCTGAGCGATCTCGGCTATACCAATAAATCGCAAAGCAATCTCGGTATTACGTTTAACGAATTGCACGAATATGTGGCAGGATTGAAGCGGGCGATCAAAACCCCGTCGGAAGAGTACGAGAAAATCGGCCTCGAAAAAGACGGCAAGCGTCTGCAGATCAACAGCAATGTCCTGCAGATTGAAAACGAGCTGTATGCGCCTATTCGTCCTAAGCGCGTGACGCGCAGCGGCGAAACCCCGTCGGATGCGCTGCAGCGCGGCGGGATTGAATACATTGAAGTGCGCTCGCTGGATATCAACCCGTTCTCACCGATTGGCGTTGATGAACAGCAGATTCGCTTCCTGGATCTGTTTATGGTCTGGTGCGTGCTGGCGGATGCGCCGGAAATGAGTTCAGACGAACTGCTCTGTACCCGTACAAACTGGAACCGCGTGATTCTGGAAGGGCGCAAGCCGGGTCTGACGCTGGGTATCGGCTGCGAAACGGCACAGTTCCCGCTGACCAAAGTCGGCAAAGATCTGTTCCGCGATCTGAAGCGTGTTGCCCGGACAATGGACAGCATCGACGGCGGAGATGCGTATCAACAGATCTGCGACCAGCTGGTGGCGTGCTTTGATAACCCGGAACTGACGTTCTCAGCACGCATTCTGCGTTCTATGATTGATCAGGGCATTGGCGGCACGGGGCGTTCACTCTCATCGGAGTATCGTGAGATGCTGATGCAGGAGCCGTTAGAGGTGCTGAGCGAAGCGGATTTTGTAGCGGAACGCGATGCGTCCGTTGTGCGTCAGAAAGAGGTTGAAGCGGCGGATACCGAGTCGTTTGAGGCGTTTCTGGCGAAACAGGCTTAAGCAGAAAAGAAAAAGGCCACATCGCTGTGGCCAAAATATACATCTCTGAATTCAGGGATGATGATAACAAATGCGCGTCTTTCATATACTCAGACGTGCATTCTGTAGAAGAGTTCAGTTTATTTTAAAAAAAATCACTATCGGAGGTGACGTATGCCGTTATTAGATAGCTTTACTGTCGACCATACCCGTATGGAAGCACCTGCAGTCCGCGTGGCGAAGACCATGCACACCCCGCACGGCGACACGATCACCGTCTTCGATCTGCGTTTCTGCGTGCCAAACAAAGAAGTGATGCCGGAGAAAGGCATTCATACGCTGGAACACCTGTTTGCTGGCTTTATGCGTGACCACCTGAACGGCAACGGCGTGGAGATCATCGATATCTCTCCGATGGGCTGCCGTACCGGTTTCTACATGAGCCTGATTGGCGTGCCTGATGAGAAGCGCGTCGCAGATGCGTGGAAAGCGGCGATGGAAGACGTGCTGAAGGTGAAAGAGCAGAACCAGATCCCTGAGCTAAACGTTTACCAGTGCGGTACCTACCAGATGCACTCTCTGGAAGAAGCGCAGGAAATCGCGCGTCACATCATCGAGCGTGACGTTCGCGTGAACAGCAACGAAGAGCTGGCGCTGCCAAAAGAAAAACTGCAGGAACTGCACATCTAGTGCACCTTACCCCTCTCCCTCAGGGAGAGGGTCGGGTGAGGGTGGTTTAATCCCATGACCACAGCCTTAACTTTCTCCTTTACCCACCGTCCCCTCGTTCCGTTTGCCCATGATTACGTTCATGGTGACAGCGAACCCTGGCACAAGCACGACTGCGCGCAGCTGTTGCACACCCTGAGCGGCGTGGTACGGGTAGATACCGCATCGGGCTGTTGGGTTGTTCCTCCCGGTCGCGGCGTCTGGCTGCCGGCGGGCACGCAGCATTCCCTGCGCATTACCGGCAACGTGGCGGCGCGAACCCTGTTTATCGATCCGCTGGCGCGTGCCGATCTCCCGGCCACCTGCCAGATCGTTCAGATCTCGCCGCTGCTGCGCGAGCTGATCCTCGTCTGCCTTGCTTTACCTGAATCGTACTTACCCGGAAGCCGGGATGAACGCGTCTATGAGCTCATTCTCGATGAAATTCGCATTATGCCGGTGCTGCCGTTTCACCTGCCGGAGCCGGAAAGTGAGGCGCTACGTCGCCTGTGCCTGCATATCCGGCAAAACCCGGGGGAAAGCTGGAGCAGCGCGCAGGCCGCGAGCATGATGAACATGAGCGAGCGCACGCTGAACCGCCATTTTCAACAGCAGACGGGATTAAGCTACGGAGAGTGGCTGAGAAGGGCGCGCCTGCTGGAAGCTTTAGTGCGGCTGGCGCAGGGCCAGCCGGTATTGCGCGTGGCGCTGGATCTGGGCTACAGCAGCCACAGCGCCTTTACGGCCATGTTCCGTCGGGTGATGGGCGTCTCCCCCAGCGATTACTTTAAGAACGACTGACGGCGTTAAACAGCGCCTGAAGCGACGCGCGCGCCACGTCGCTGTCAATGCCCACGCCCCAGCGGCTGCTGCCGTCCTGGAACAGGCAGCGGATGTAGGCTACCGAGCGGCTG
This sequence comes from Enterobacter sp. ECC-249, assembly GCF_043965265.1. Lineage (NCBI taxonomy): Bacteria > Pseudomonadati > Pseudomonadota > Gammaproteobacteria > Enterobacterales > Enterobacteriaceae > Enterobacter > Enterobacter sp. ECC-249. Next base: position 4,142,263 of record NZ_CP143660.1, on the reverse strand, counting down.
TCGCTGCGTTCGCCCAACGTATGCTCGTGATAATCCTTAATCACGAACGGGGCGTTGACCCAGCGGCTTAAGCCCTGAGCGGCGGCGGAGAGCAGGCCGTTACCCTGACCTTCCAGCTGGCGCGTTCCTCCCTGTGTGGCGACGCTGGCCGTCAAACGCAGCTGGCCGTCCTGCTGGCTATCGCTGCGGTAGGATTGCAGCGCATAGTGCGGCGTTGCTACCAGGCCGTAGCGGGTGCGGAACAGCTGCCACAGCGCATTTTGCGTCATCTCTTTTCCGTGACGATCGGTTTCCTGCTGCACGTGCTGGCTGAAATCCTGCTGCAGGGCGCGGGGTAGTTTCAGCCCATGATTCTGTTCGAGCAGCCACGCGCTGCCGCTTTTCCCTGACTGGCTGTTCACGCGAATCACCGCTTCGTAGGTACAGCCGATATCCTGGGGATCGACGGGAAGGTAAGGCATCTCCCAGCGATCGCCTGGCCTGCGGGCATCAAAACCTTTTTTTATCGCGTCCTGGTGCGAGCCGGAGAAGGCGGTATAGGCCAGACGGCCCGCCCACGGATGGCGCGGGTGGACCGGCAGCTGATTGCAGGTTTCCACCACTTCCACCACCCGGTTCATATCGCTAAAGTCCAGATTCGGGCTAATTCCCTGGCTGTAGAGGTTCATTGCCAGCGTCACCAGGCAGACGTTGCCCGTACGTTCCCCGTTACCAAACAGACAGCCCTCCACGCGGTCAGCTCCCGCCATTACGGCCAGCTCCGCGCAGGCGACGCCGGTACCGCGGTCGTTATGCGGATGCACGCTGATGCAGACATCGCGGCGGCGGCTGAAGTGGCGGCAGAAATACTCGATCTGGTCGGCATAGACGTTCGGCGTGCTCACTTCGACGGTGGCCGGTAGGTTGATCACCATCGGCCGCTCGTCGCACGGCTGCCAGATCTCCGCGACGGCTTCACAAATCTCCAGCGCAAATTCCGGCTCGGTAAAGCAGAAGGTTTCCGGAGAGTATTCGTACTGCCAGCGGGTGTCCGGGTTCTCTTCACACTGCTGACGAATAAGCCGCGTGGAGCGCGTCGCCAGCTCGACGACCTGCGCTTTCTCCATGCCGAACACTAGGCGGCGGAACAGCGGGGCGGTGGCGTTGTAGAGATGGACGGTGGCCTGTTTCGCGCCGCGCAGGGATTCGAAAGTGCGATGGATGAGATCTTCCCGTGCCTGAGTCAGCACCTGAATCGTCACGTCATCCGGGATGCGATTCTCTTCAATCAGCTGGCGAACGAAGTTGAAATCCGTCTGCGAGGCGGAAGGAAAGGCAACCTCGATCTCTTTAAACCCGCAGCTCAGCAGCAGTTCCCAGAACTGCAGCTTGCGCGCGCTGTCCATCGGCTCGGCAAGGGCCTGGTTGCCGTCGCGTAAGTCGGTGGAAAGCCAGCGCGGCGCGCGGGTGATGCGTTGCTCCGGCCAGAGGCGGTCGGGCAGGGAAAGGGTTGGATAGGGTTGGTACTTGTCGGCGGGGGTGTTCAGCATGATGCGCTCCTGTTGTCTTTTCACTATCGTGAATCGATTTCAGGCGCGCTGCTTTATCGGAACTGACAATGGCTGTCGCGTTCTGGACACGGTGGCAATGGTTGCCCGGTGGCGCTGCGCTTACCGGGCCTACGGAAGTGCCCGGTTATCGTAGGCCGGGTAAGGCGTAGCCGCCACCCGGCAACCCGCGCGCAGGACTAGTGCGCGCCACCGCCGCCGCTACCGGCGCCAAACGGTGGTTTAGCAAACCACACCAGCCCCAGCAGGATGATAAAGATCCCCGCCGATACCCAGAAAATCTCGTTGGCCGAGATAATCAGCCCCTGATTGGTGATCTGCTGGGCAATCCACCCTGACGCCTGCTGCTCCGTCATCCCCATTCCCTGAAGCTGGTTGTACATCTCCCGGGAGTTCGGGTTGAACGGGTTCACCGCTTCGGTCAGCTGGGCATGGTGCATCGATTCACGGTTCGTCCACAGGGTGGTAGTGATCGACGTACCAATCGAGCCCGCCAGCGTTCGCGTAAAGTTCGACAGGCTAGATGCCGCCGCCATGCGCTCAGGCGGTAAACCGGAAAGCGTGATGGTGGTCAGTGGCATAAAGAAACACGCCACGGCAAAGCCCTGAATAAACTGCGGCCACGCGGACGCGCCAAAGTCCATTCCCGGTTCGAACGTATACGCGCGCCAGTAGAAGCACACGGCGTACATGATAAAGCTGAACGTCACCAGCCTGCGCATGTCGAGCTTGTGGGCGAAACGGCCAATAATAGGCGACAGCAGAACCGGAATCAATCCAACCGGCGCCGAGGCTAAACCTGCCCAGGTTGCGGTATAGCCGTATACCTCCTGCAGCAGCTGCGGCAGCAGTACAATCGCGCCGAAGTAGAGCATGTAGGCGAGACTGATACACAGACAGCCTATGGTGAAGTTTCGCGACTTAAACAGCGACAGGTCGACTATCGGGTTATCGTCCGTCAGCTCCCAGACAATCAGGAAGCTCAGCGACACCACCGCGACAATCGTCAGGATGATGATCTCCCGGGAGTTGAACCAGTCCAGCTCTTTGCCCTGGTCGAGCATGACCTGCAGGCTACCGATGCCAACAACCAGCAATGCCAGACCAATGGCGTCGATACGCCGCTGTTCCGTCCGGGTTTCTCTACCGCGCAGCGACTGGAGCGTCATCATTACCACGACGGCGCCAATCGGTACGTTGATAAAGAAGATCCAGCCCCAGTGATAGTTATCGCTGATGTAGCCACCGAGAATCGGTCCGCAAATCGGGGCGACAATCACGGTCATTGACCACAGCGCCAGCGCAATCGAGCGCTTGGCGGGCGGGTAGTTGTTCAGCAGTAAACTCTGCGACAGCGGAATCAACGGCCCGGCGACAATCCCCTGAATAACGCGGAAGAAGATCAGCATCGTCAGGCTGCTGGACATGCCGCACGCCCAGGAGGCAAGCACGAACAATACCGTCGACCAGAGGAACAGCTTCACCTCACCGACGCGCTTTGCCAGCCAGCCGGTAATCGGAATGGAGATGGCATTTGCCACCCCAAACGAGGTAATGACCCAGGTCCCCTGGCTCAGCGACGAGCCAAGGTTACCGGCGATGGTCGGGATCGCCACGTTCGCGATGGTGGAGTCCAGCACCTGCATGAATGTCGCAAGAGAGAGCGCGATGGTCATAATGACCAGCTGCGCCCCTTCCAGCGGTTTTTGCGGCTTTTGCTGTTGCATAACGCTCACCTTCGGATTAACCGGCGTTTGCCTTCACGATGTCATCGATCAGCTTGTTGACCGGATCGAGGCTAATTTCACGGGCGTTACTTTCATAAGCCGGGCTGCTACGCACCTGGCTTGCGAGGATCTGACCGTCGCGGTTGGCGGTGTCAACCGTCACCAGCGTAGAGAGGCCGATACGCAGCGGGTGATCCGCCAGCTGTTTAGCATCCAGCTCAATACGCACGGGCAGACGCTGAACCACTTTGATCCAGTTACCGGTGGCGTTCTGCGCAGGCAGCAGGGAGAAGGCGCTGCCGGTCCCCATATCCAGGCCGACAACTTTACCGGTGTACTTCACGTCATCGCCGTAAATGTCGCTGACAACCGTCGCGGTCTGGCCGATACGCATATGGGCAAGCTGCGTCTCTTTAAAGTTGGCGTCGACCCACAGGTTGTCTGCCGGCACGACCGCCATCAGCGGCGTGGTTGGGCTAATCTGCGCTCCTGGCTGGACGGAACGACGGGAGACATAGCCGGTCATCGGGCTGACGATTTTGGTACGCTGCAGGGCAAGCCACGCGTTACGGACTTCGGTCGCCGCCTGCTGAACGGCGGGCTGGTTTTCCAGGCTGGTGCCCAGCACCATCGCCTGGTTGGCGTTGTACTGTTGAATGGCCACATCCAGCTGTGCCTGAGCGCTGGCGACGGCGTCGCGGGCGTGCTGCAGCTCTTCACGGCCAATCAGGTTGGCCGTGCCGAGCGGCACGCGGCGGTTCAGATCGCTCTGCGCCTGTGCGAGTGCGGTTTTCTGCACGTCGATGTTAGCCTGCAGCTGCTTGCTGTTGATCATCAGCTGGCGGGTCTGACGGACGCTCGAGGCGAGCGCGGTCTGTGCTTTTTCAAACGCCTGCTGGGCGTCGGTTGGATCGAGGGTCACCAACACATCGCCTTTTTGCACAAAGTCGGTATTGTCAGCCCAGACTTTCGTCACGCTGCCCGACACCTGCGCCATAATTTGTACCTGGTTCCCTGCCACGTACGCGTCGTCAGTCTCTTCAGCATGACGCAGTACTAAAAACCAATAGATCCCATATGCCACGGCAATAATGATAAAGAGCAAGGTCAACAGAAGAAGGGCGCTCTTACGTTTGCCTTTCTTGTTGGCCGGTTGCTGCGGGGTAGTGCTCTCCGCATTTGCGCTCATTGTAGTTCTCCACGATCTTCTTATTTTCACATCGGCTGAGCCGACCTGTTGTCAGAAAGGCCAGCAGTGTGACGTGCTGGCCTGTCGGTTTTCTTATGAATCTGGAATGGTGAGCGTGTCGTCGCGTTAGCGCAGCGCCTCAAGAACGGCGCCGTCTTCATCCATCTGGTCCAGACGGGTGAGCAGCTTGCGAGTGATGTGCTCAAGCTGGTCACGCTCGGCGGTGCTGAGGGCGGACCAGAGTTTGTGCAGGCAATTGTGCTGAGGTGGCAGCACCTCGCGCAGGAACTGGTGACCTTTATCGGTCAGTTGCAGATGCAGGCAGCGGCGATCGTTGTCGCTTTCACGGCGCTCAATCCAGCCACGCTTTTCGAGCTCATCGGCAATTCGGGTCGCATTGGTACGGGAGGAGCCCAGCGCGCAGCTCAGTTCGGAAGGCTGAATGCTGTGATTTTCCTGAGACTCCAGCGTAATCAACGCCATAAACAACGTCTCGTTAATCCCTTGAGCTTTCAGCATTTTATTACGGTTTTCCAGTAGCTTACCCTGCATGTGCATGCACAAACGGGTCAGCAGGATTTCCTGGTACGGGAAGTCCTCATGGCGACTGGCGCGGAATTTAAGCATTTGTTCAATGGGCGTAAACGAACTATCCATTTGGGCATAACCTCATTAATTACAGCCGATATAGTAACGATAGTGACAAATAATGTAAATGAATTATTTGTGCGGTTATATCCGCCAAACTTATGTCACCATCAGAAAGCGCCGGGTAAGTCCGTGACCCGGTGAGCACAGAAAGAGTAGGGTGTGAACCCGCTGAAGAGAGGATGTGAGGACGGGGGTCTGAACTATTCATGCCGATCGTAAATATGTCACCCACATTAAAATTTCTGGGATAAATGATTACGTTTACATTAACAGAGTGAAAGGCCTCTTAACACCCTAAGAGGCCAACGCAATGTAAAACTTAGTGAATTGCATCCTGACGATGGTAGCCGCGCCACCATACTAGCAGGTTAAGGGTGGCGACGATGGCTCCAATCGCACATACCCCAGACCAGCCCGCATGCTGCCACGCCGACGCTGAAATTAGCGAACCCGCAGCGCCGCCAATGAAGTAGCTGGTCATGTATCCGGCCGTCAGGCGGTTACGCGCCTCAGGCTTCACGCGATAGATGACGGTCTGATTGGTGATATGAACGCCCTGTACGGTGAGATCGAGTACCAGGATACCGACGATCAGCGCCAGCACCGAGATGTGTCCGTACCAGATCGCCGCCCAGGAGAGCAGAAGTAAAACCAGCCCTGCGGAGGTGGTCAGGTGGGATTTGCCCTTATCGGCCAGCCCGCCTGCGGGACGCGCGCCCAGTGCGCCTGCGGCACCGGCCAGGCCGAACAGGCCAATCACTCCTTCGGAATAATTGAACGGCGGCGCGGCCAGCAGAAACGCCATCGATGTCCACAGGATGCTGAAGTTAGCGAAGGTAAAGCAGCCCAGCAGGGCGCGGGTACGCAGAAGCTTATCCTGGGTGAACAGGCTGAACACGGAGGCCAACAGCTGAGGGTAGTTCAGGTGATTTTCCTGCTTCACTTTTGGCAGCCCGCGCCACAGCGCCAGAGCCATGATGACCATCAGCACGCTCGCCACCCAGTATACGGTGCGCCAGCCGCCGAGGCTGGCCAGCAGTCCTGCAACGGTACGCGCCAGCAAAATCCCCAGCAGCAGGCCGCTCATGATGGTGCCCACCACCTTGCCGCGTTTTTCCGGGGAGGCGAGGGTAGCGGCGAGCGGGACCAGAATTTGCGCCACCACGGAGAACAGCCCCGTTAGCGCTGTACCGACGATCATCATCGTCAGCGACTGGCTGCTGGCGGTGATCAGCATCCCACCGGCGGCCAGCAGAGTCATGGAGACGATGAGCATTCGGCGTTCAAACATATCGCCGAGCGGCACCAGGAACAGCAGCCCGGCGGCATAGCCCAGCTGGGCGGCGGTGACGATAAATCCTGCGGAGCTGGCGGAGAGATTGAACGCGCGGGCGATGGTGTCGAGAAGAGGCTGCGCGTAATAGTTGCTGGCGACCGCCAGACCCGTTGCCACGGACATTAAAAGGATGAGTGCGGGGCTAAGCCCTTGAGCTGTTTTTGTCATTAGTTTCAGGAATCGTTAGTTAAGTGATTATTTTTCCGGAAACCATAATAGCTAATGATTGTGAATGTTGGGGGATTGTTGGGTGATGGATTGTGCGGTTTAGGTTGGGTGCGGTCTGGTGCCCCCTCACCCCGGCCCTCTCCCCAAAGGGGAGAGGGTTAGGGTTAGGGTGAGGGGTAAGGTTTTGTTTTTACTTCTGCGCCGCAAGCGCCTCTTTCACCCAGCCGTCAAACTGCTGCTGGTGGGCTTTGATCCAGCCGTCCACGTGGCCTTTCACATCCGCTTCGGAGGATTTGCCCGCGTGCATCATCGCGTTCTGGGCGTTGATGTCCGCCAGCGGCAGCTTCATCACCGAGAACAGCTTCGCCGCCGCCGGGTTTTTCTCTGCCCAGGCTTTGTTCGCCACGATATGCATGGTGTTAACCGGGAAGCCGTAGTTCATGCCGTTCGGCAGTTTGGTGTCGATAACTTTCTGCTCGCCCGGCAGGGAGGAGAACGGCACCTGCAGCCACATCACGTCTTTACCCGGCTTCAGCACGTCGCTCACCCAGTACGGCGTCCAGGTGTAGTAGATCACCGGTTTACCCTCTTTGAAGCGGGCAATGGTGTCGGCCATCATCGCTGAATAGTTGCCGTGGCTCACGTCGACCGTTTTCGCCAGATCGAAAGCTTTATTCTGGTGGTTAATCACCGCTTCACAGCCCCAGCCCGGCGAGCAGCCCATCATATCGGCCTTGCCGTCACCGTTGGTGTCGAACAGTTTGGCGATCTTCGGATCTTTCAGCTGTTCAATATTGGTGATGTGATACTTATCGGCGGTTTTCTTGTCGATAAGATAACCCTGCGCCGCGCCCGTCACGAAAGTCCCTTCGCGATAGAATTTCTTGTCGCCACCGGCGGCGGCATACATATCGTCGTGCAGCGGCTGCCAGTTGACGGCGGTAAAGGTGGCGTCACCGGAGGCAATCGAAGTGTAGCCCACGTTGTAATCCACTTCGCTCGGCGTGTTAACCGTGTAGCCGAGCTTCTCCAGCGCGCGGCTGACGATCAGGGTCTGGAAGCTCTCTTCCGAAATGGTGCTCTGCACCGGCTGCACGGTAATGCCTTTGCCCGGCAGGTCAGCCGCGAAGGTGCTGGTGGAGACAAGGGTGGCAAACGCTGTGGCAAAAAGTACGTTATGTCGCATCGTTGTTCCTTATTTTGATTTCGTGAAAGGGCGGGTGAGTAACCCGACAGGGCCGGTGGAATACCAGCGACGGTTGCCGCGACTGCGTGAATCACGACCGACGGCCTGGGTCAGGCGGTCAAGAATTATGGCGAGGATCACAATTCCGACGCCGCCGACGGTGGCCAGCCCCATATCGAGACGGCCAATGCCGCGCAGCACCATCTGGCCCAGACCGCCAACGGCGATCATCGAGGCGATCACCACCATCGACAGGGCCAGCATCAGCGTCTGGTTTACGCCCGCCATGATGGTTGGCATCGCCAGCGGGAGCTGAACCTTAAACAGCATCTGTCGCGGGCTGGCACCGAACGAGCGTGACGCTTCGATCAGGTCCGCAGGCACCTGGTTTATCCCGAGAATGGTCAGACGAATAATCGGCGGCAGGGCAAAGATAATGGTCACCACCACGCCCGGCACGTTGCCGATGCCGAACAACATCACAATCGGCACCAGATAGACGAATGCCGGTGTGGTCTGCATCGCATCCAGCAGCGGGCGAATAATCTTCGCCGCCCGCGGACTGCGCGCCAGCCAGATCCCCATCGGCAGGCCGATAACGATGCAGAAGAGCAGGGCGGTCAGCACCAGCGCCAGGGTGATCATCGCCTGCGACCAGGCCCCAATCGCGCCGATGGCGATCAGGGAGATCAGCGTAGCGATCCCCATCCCGACGCTACCAAACTGCCAGGCAATCAGGGAGAACAGGATAATGGCGACCGGTGCCGGCATGCCCAGCATCAGCTGCTGGAAGCCGTTCAGGATGTAATCCACCGGGACGCGGATCCCCTGAAAGACCGGACGGAAGTGCGTGACCACCCAGTCGATCCCCTCCGTGACCCAGCTGTCCAGCGGGATCAGCGTTTTATGGAACGGATCCATAATATTGAAGTGCTCTGGCGCAGGCGCGGGTGCGCTATTGAGCCAGTCTGCCGCGCCGCCGCCGTCGGCGGGTGCTGGCGTGGAACCCCACGCGTCGGCGGATTGTGCAGCGTTGTCCGCTGCTTCAGTGGTGCCCCACGGGTTTGATTGATCAGCCATTGTTTGCCCCCTCGCGATCTAAAGCCTGCAGCAGCATCCGTTTTGAGATGATGCCGACGTACTGTTGTTCCTCACCCACGACCGGCACGGCGCACGGCGCCTGGCCCACGTGAGAGAGCAACTCGCTGAGCGGCGTTTCGGCGTCCACGGCAAGTGGAGCGTCAATTAACGCCGCATCGATTCCCTGGTTCTCAGTAAGTGCCGTTTTCAGGGAGTCGATGGAGACAACGCCAACAAATTTATTGCCGCGTTCAACCAGATAACCGTATTCACGGTCTTCGTCCTGCAGCAGCTTCAGCGCCGAGCGCGGGCCAAAGCCTGGGGTTTTACGAATAATGCCGTTTGGCGTTCGACGGGCAATATCTTTAGCGCTAAAGACCTGGCTAATATCCACGCCGCGGAAGAAGGTGCGCACATAATCATTTGCCGGATTATTGAGAATTTCATCCGGCGTGCCGACCTGCACCACTTCACCGTTTTGCATAATGGCAATACGGTCGCCAATACGCATGGCTTCATCCAGATCGTGGGAAATAAAGACAATCGTTCGCTGATGTTTAGCCTGTAATTTTACCAGCTCATCCTGCATCTCGGTGCGAATTAACGGATCGAGGGCGGAGAAGGCTTCGTCCATTAATAATATGTCTGGATTAATGGCTAATGCGCGGGCTAATCCCACGCGCTGACGCATACCGCCGGAAAGTTCATCCGGGTACGCATGCGCATAATTTTCCAGCCCGACCTGACGCAGTGCATCCAGGGCTTTTTCCTGACGTTCCTGAGCCGGCGTGCCGGCTAATTCCATGCCGAAAGCGGTATTATCCAGCACCGTCATGTGCGGCATCAGCGCGAATGACTGGAACACCATTGCGATCTTCTTTCTGCGCACCTCGCGAAGCTCGGCGTCTGATATTCTGGCGATATCCACGCCGTCAATCAGCACCTGTCCGCGGGTGGGTTCAATCAGGCGATTGAGAAGGCGAACCATAGTGGATTTACCCGAACCGGATAATCCCATGATGACAAAAATCTCGCCTTCTTCAATGGCCAGACTGGCGTCTTTAACGCCAAGCGATAGCCCGGTTTTTTCCAGAATTTGCTCTTTCTTAAGGCCTTGCTCAATATATTTGAATGCGCGCTGCGGATGCTCGCCAAATACTTTATAAAGATTTTTCACTTCTAATTTAATTGCCATGCAATAGAGAGTGTCCTGTTATTTGTTTATGCCGATATGATTACCATGGTAAATTGTTAACGGGCATAACCCTAACATACTGAGAATCTGAGACAACCCTGGGTTTGCTTATGACATGAATTTTCATGGAAGCGAAACGGCTGAATTTCCCATGACTAAAGGGCTGAGCGTGATCTGAATTTTTCTCAATTTTTTGCTGCTGCATCGGGAAATTTCGCCTGAAATGGAATGATTCAGGCGAATATGACGTGGAAATTACAGTGTAGTTGCTTTGTAAATATTAGAGAGGAAATTGTTGGGTTTATATTAAATTAACGAACGTTAACGTTCATTAAAAATCCCAGTCTTCATCCTCGGTTTCTACCGCTTTGCCCATTACGTACGATGAGCCCGATCCCGAGAAGAAATCGTGGTTTTCGTCGGCGTTGGGCGACAGCGCGGCCAGAATCGCCGGGTTCACCTCCGCCATCTCCGGCGGGAAAAGCGCCTCATAACCCAGGTTCATCAGCGCCTTGTTGGCGTTGTAGCAGAGGAAGGCCTTCACGTCTTCCTCCCAGCCGGTGCCGGCGTAGAGTTCCTCGGTATAGCTCAGCTCGTTGTCGTACAGATCCATCAGCAAATCGAGCGCAAAGCCTTTAAGCTCCTCGCGCTTTGCCTCGCTGACTTTCTCCAGCCCTTTCTGATACTTATAGCCGATATAATACCCGTGCACCGCTTCATCACGAATGATGAGCCGAATCAAATCGGCGGTGTTTGTGAGCTTGCCCCGGCTCGACCAGTACATGGGCAGCCAGAAGCCGGAATAGAAGAGGAAGGATTCCAGGAACACGCTGGCGATCTTCTTCTTCAGCGGCTCGTCGGCGCGGTAATATTCCAGAACCAGCTCCGCCTTTCTCTGTAATGACTCGCTCTCCTCGCTCCAGGCGTAGGCTGCGTCCACGTCTTTGGTCTGGCACAGGGTGGAGAAAATCGAGCTGTAGGAGCGGGCGTGCACCGCCTCCATAAAGCTGATGTTCGACATTACCGCCTCTTCGTGCGGCGTCAGCGCGTCGCTCATCAGCGCCGGTGCGCCGACGGTATTCTGAATGGTGTCGAGCAGCGTCAGGCCGGTAAAGACGCGGATCGTCAGCTGCTGCTCGGCGTGGCTCAGCGTTTGCCAGGCCGGAATATCGTTGGAGAGCGGGACCTTTTCCGGCAGCCAGAAGTTGCTGGTCAGGCGGTTCCACACCTCCAGGTCTTTGTCGTCCTGGATTTTGTTCCAGTTAACGGCACTCACGCGTGACAGTTTCATCCTTTCTCCTTACAGCGCGCAGGACACGCAGCCTTCAATTTCGGTGCCTTCCAGCGCAAGCTGGCGCAGGCGAATGTAGTAGAGCGTCTTGATACCTTTCTTCCAGGCGTAGATCTGCGCTCTGTTGATGTCCCGCGTGGTGGCGGTATCCGGGAAGAACAGCGTCAGCGAGAGTCCCTGATCCACGTGTTTTGTCGCCTCCGCGTAGGTATCAATGATTTTTTCCGGGCCGATCTCGTATGCGTCCTGATAGAGCGCCAGGTTCTCATTGGTCATAAACGGGGCAGGGTAGTAAACGCGCCCGGTTTTGCCTTCCTTACGAATCTCAATTTTCGACACGATCGGGTGAATGCTCGACGTAGCGTGGTTGATGTAGGAGATCGAGCCGGTTGGCGGCACGGCCTGCAGATTCTGGTTGTAGATGCCGTAGCGCATCACGTCATCACGCAATTGCAGCCACATCTCGCGCGTCGGCAACACGATCCCGACGCGGGCAAACAGTTCGCGCACTTTTTCGGTTTTCGGCTGCCAGTCGCCTTCCAGGTACTGGCTGAAATATTCCCCGCTGGCGTAGCGGGACCGCTCAAAGCCCGCGAACCGCTGGTTGCGCTCGCGCGCCAGCATCATCGAGGTGTGCAGCGCGTGCCAGGTAATCGTGTAGAAATAGAGGTTGGTGAAGTCCAGCCCTTCCGGACTGCCGTAGGCGATGCCCTCCCGCGCCAGATAGCCGTGGAGGTTCATCTGCCCCAGCCCGATGGCGTGCGACGCGGCGTTGCCCGCTTCAATAGACGGCACGCTGCGGATGTGGCTCATGTCCGACACCGCAGTCAGCCCGCGAATGGCGGTCTCCACCGTACGGCCAAAGTCGGGGGAATCCATAGTGTGGGCAATATTCAGCGAGCCGAGGTTGCAGGAGATATCCTTCCCGATGTCGGCGTAATCCAGGTTCTCGTCGTAGGCTGACGCGCTGTTGACCTGCAAAATCTCCGAGCACAGATTGCTCATGTTTATGCGCCCGGCAATCGGGTTCGCGCGGTTCACCGTATCTTCGTACATGATGTACGGATACCCGGACTCAAACTGAATTTCGGCAAGCGTCTGGAAGAAATCGCGGGCGTTGATGTATTTTTTGCGAATGCGCTCGTCGGCTACCAGCGCGTCATAAAGTTCGCTGATGGCCACGTCGCCAAAGGCTTTGCCATAGATTCGCTCAACGTCATACGGCGAGAATAGCGCCATCTCGGCATTCTCTTTGGCCAGTTTAAAAGTGATATCCGGGATCACCACGCCGAGCGACAGGGTTTTGATACGGATTTTTTCGTCGGCGTTTTCGCGCTTGGTATCGAGAAAACGCAGAATGTCCGGATGGTGCGCGTGCAGATAAACCGCGCCCGCGCCCTGGCGCGCGCCAAGCTGGTTGGCGTACGAGAAGGCATCTTCCAGCATCTTCATCACCGGGATCACGCCGGAGGACTGGTTTTCGATGCGCTTGATCGGCGCGCCCGCTTCGCGCAGGTTAGAGAGCAAAAACGCCACGCCGCCGCCGCGTTTGGAAAGCTGCAGCGCCGAGTTCACCGCCCGGCCAATCGACTCCATATTGTCTTCGATACGCAGCAGGAAGCAGGAAACCAGCTCGCCGCGCTGGGCTTTGCCGCAGTTGAGGAAGGTTGGCGTGGCGGGCTGGAAGCGTCCGGAGAGGATCTCATCGGTGAGCTGCACCGCCAGCGCTTCATCGCCCTGCGCCAGCGTCAGCGCGACCATCACCACGCGATCTTCAAAGCTTTCTAAGTAGCGTTTGCCGTCAAAGGTCTTCAGGGTGTAGCTGGTGTAGTACTTCCAGGCACCGAGAAACGTCTGGAAACGAAAACCGCTGGCGTGGGCGCGTTCAAACAGCGTCACCACAAAGGCGCGGTCGTAGCGGGTGAGGACGCGCGCGTCGTAGTAGCCCTCGTTAATCAGACAGTCGAGACGTTCATCCTGGCTCGTAAAGGTCACACTGTTGGGCCGCACGTGGGCGGCAAAAAAGGCGTCCACCGCCTCACGATCTTTATCGAACTGGATGCGCCCCTCCCGATCGTAGAGGTTAAGCATCGCGTTTAATGCGTGGTAATCCGGCGTCGCCTGAATCACCCGTTCTGCGGTTGTCGTTGCCAAAATTCGTTCACTCCTTTACGCACGTTTTCGACGTCCTGCTGTGTCCCCATCAGCTCAAAACGATAGAGATACGGCACGCCGCATTTTTGAGAGATGACATCCCCGGCGCGGCCAAAGGCGTCGCCGAAATTGCGATTCCCCGCCGCGATAACGCCGCGGATGAGCCCGCGGTTATGGGGATCGTTGAGAAAGCGGATCACCTGACGGGGCACTGCTCCCGCTGTCCCGCCTCCGCCATAGCTGGGCACCACCAGAATGTACGGTTCCTCTACCCGGATCCGCTCCCGCTCGTTAAGCGGAATGCGCACCGCAGGCAGCCCGACGCGCTCAATAAAACGGAGCGTGTTTTCCGAGCTGCTGGAGAAGAACACCAGTCTGCTCATGCCCGTGCGGCCTGCGCGGCGATGCGGTTGATCATGTCCGGGCGGAAGCCAGACCAGCTGGTCTCCCCGGCCACCACCACCGGAAGCTGACGGAAACCCTGCGCGCGAAGGGTATCGGCGGCCTCGGGCTGCTGGTCAATATTCACCATCTCAAACGCCACGCCGCGGCTTTCCATCGCCCGTTTGGTCGCGTGGCACTGAACACAATCGTTACGAGTGTAAATAATAATGCTCATGATTCGTATTTCCATTTAAAATGAGGAAGCGGCGCGAATCATCGCGTCAGGTTGTATGTATCTTGCTAAAGGAAATACTAGATGTAGTTGTCTTAAGTTTCAACCATACAAGATATGGGAAATTCAGATTGATGTTGTCCCGATGATGAGCTCAGCGGGGCAGGGCAGGCTATACGGGTTTTACAGGCGAGAAGGCAAAGAAAAGCCCCGGCAGCCACTGACAACCGGGGCAGAAAATGGTGCGCGATCGGGTTATTTACGCAGGCTAAGCAGAGCGCCCACAAAGATACCGACCGCCGCTACCGTGCCGAGCGTACAGAGCGGTTTTTCGCGCACGAAGGTCGTTGCGCAGCTGACCGCATCGCAGGCAGCCTGTGTCGTACGCGTGCGGCCGTTTAAGCGTGCGCGGGTTTCACGGAGCAGAGACTGAGCCTTACGCTTTGCGGCATCCGCTTCGTCCTTCGCGTCACTTCCCCAGGACTTCAGCACCTCTTCCAGCGTGTCCGCTAATTGGCTGACATCATTACGAATATCCTGAGCGTCGTCGTTAATATCGTTTCGGTTCGGTCTGTTAAACATACGATCCTCCGTAATTTTGTGTTCCCGTTCAGTTTAGTTCAGAAATTTAATATCGGAAGCGCATCACGCGTTATCCGGCAGTTTATGGACTATTCTGAAAGCCCTGCTATTGCTGAATACTGTAAGGTTGCCGGGCAGGAAAAGATAACGAGGAAAAGATATGTATTTACGACCTGACGAGGTGGCACGCGTTCTTGAAAAAGAGGGATTCACCATGGATGAGGTGACGCCAAAAGCGTATGGATATCGCCGTGGCGAGAATTATGTTTACGTTAATCGTGAAGCAAGAATGGGACGTACCGCTCTCATTATTCACCCGACGCTGAAAGACAGAAGTCTGTCATTTGCTGAGCCTGCCTCGGATATTAAAACCTGCGATCATTATCAGCAATTTCCGCTCTATTTAGGCGGTGAACGGCATGAGCATTATGGTATTCCGCATGGTTTCAGCTCGCGTATGGCGCTGGAGCGGTTTTTGAAGGGACTGTTTGGCGACGTACAGTAAATTCGCGACTGGCTTTCGCCAGTCGCTTCACTTCACGCTTTAGCCTGGCTGTACTGGCTGACCTTAAACAGGCGGCGGCAGTAGTCGAGGAAATAGCCGTATACCGCACCCATCAGCATTGAAATCACAATATTCGAACTGACGGCCGCAGCGATCTGGTGCCAGTCTGCACCGACTGTCAGGAGAATGGCCACGTAAACCGGCGACTGGAACGTCACATAAGCCAGAACGTCTGCCAGGTTTTTCACCCAGCCTGCGGGACTGATTCGACGCGCGAAACGCATTACCGCATCGCGGTATAACCCGTAAGGCCATGCAATAATAATATTGACCGGGATCGCCACCAGACGAGAAGAAAGTGACTGCTCGAAGGACATTCCGGAGAGGAATATTTCGATCAGCATGTTCACGACGGAACAGTAAACAACCATCGCGAAAGTATCCGCCACCGCGTGGCGCAGGCGAGATTGCGGCGAGAACATGTCTGAACTCCTTGAGAAGAACACAAAAGAAACGATTTTCCTTCAGCGCTTAGTGCTTTAGGTTGGTTTGTCTGACGTGTATAGCGTATATCTCTGAGTTTGAACTAACAACTAGTGATTAATTTTTATTTAATCGCCTTTTGTCCACAAAATTCTCTAAATTTGTTCGTTTTTTGTCCCGATCGTTATAATCTGTCTTGTTTGCTTTTTTTTCTATTAAAATCAATATGTTGATTTTGTTGGTGGCGCGGATGACGAATGCTCCTCCTGGCAGCGGCACAGTATGCTGAGATTTGAAGTAAAGTTGACCATTTATATTAATGCGGTGATTCGATACCTCTGTTTCCCTGCAGCGCCGTGCGTTATTATTCGAAATGAGATCTTAATATATTTACACTGATGCCCATACGGATCCTTGGGTAGATATTTCAACTCAAATGAATTATTCTGTCGGCGATTTATCTATTTACCCCAAAGAAAAGGTTTTCAAATAATATGTCTTTGACGTTACAGAATCTTAATAATATCCGAACCCTGCGCGCCATGGCGCGTGAATTATCCCTGGACGTTCTTGAGGAAATGCTGGAAAAGGTCAGGGTCGTTACTGAAGAGAAACGCAGCGAGCTGACGGAATTAGAGCAGCAGCGTGCTGAGCAGCAGGAAAAAATTAATGCCCTGCTGGAGCTGATGAAAGCCGATGGTATTTCACCGACTGACCTGCTGGGTTCTGAACTGGCGCAGGCGGGTAAGCCAGCGAAAAAGCGTAAGCCGCGTGAAGCAAAATATCGCTTTATTGACCAGAACGGTGAAGAGAAAACGTGGACCGGTCAGGGCCGCACGCCTAAGCCTATTGCCAACGCGCTGGCAAACGGTAAATCACTGGATGATTTTCTGATCTAATGCATGGACCGGGCGGAACATGCCGCCCGGTTATCTGTTCAGCAGACGCCGAAATCACCTTCTTCGGTATACGGCGCCACATCGGCGGCTTTCAGCGTATATTTCTCACCTTGCTCATTGCTGGCCTGGACCGCCACAATGCTGTCACCGTTCACTTCGAGTACTTTCAGTTTCGGGCCGCCTTTACGCGGTTGCACATAATCACCGACAGAAAACATATTACCTCCTCATCGTTTTAGCGATCTTCACATTAGCCCACGCATGACGCCGGGTACAGCGTATTTCACTGATTACTGCTTATGAGGTACGCCGGTTCCATGGCATCACCTTAAGCAGCCTGGCCATGCCGCAAAAGCCTGTCACACCGGCAAACAGCAGCCCGGCGCCAACAAAACCGCTGAGCAGGAAAAAGCCGCTGGAGACGCTATAGCCCAGCATTACCCCACAGAGAATCAACAGCCCGGCGGCAATTTGCACCTGACGCATCAGCGGGAGAGGCTGGGATTTGTCTTCGACGGTCGGCAGCCCGGCCTGCTTCCAGCCCTGAATTCCCCCTTCGACGACAAATGCCTGAGCGGGAAGGGCAGCCTGCGCCAGACGCTCGGCATTGCCTGAGGTCCGGGCGCCGGACTGGCAGTGAAAAATCACCGTATCGCCCGCCTGCGCGTTAAGACCGCCGGGTAAGGTATCCAGCGGCACGGACCGTGCGGCGGCAATATGCTCGCGGGCGTACTCATCGGCATCACGAATATCAATGAGTTTTGCGCCCTCAGCGATGCGGGCACTGGCCTCGCGCGGCGAAAGAAGGGGAAGTGACATGGCGGCTCCTTACGGGCAATAAAGCTTTTTCAGGGTGCTGATGAGCTGGTGCACCGCATCGTTTTTAATGAAATAGAGAATGCGCTGCGCGTTGCGGGTGCTGTCGATCAGACCTTCCTCACGCATGCGCGCCAGATGCTGCGACGATGCGGAAGGGCTTAGCCCCGTGGCTCGCGCCAGTTCCCCCGCGCTGGTGCCGGGCGCTCCGCACAGGGTGCAGAGGATCAGCAGCCGGCGCGGGTTGCTCATCGCTTTTAAGAGTGTGGCGGCCTGCTCGGCGCTGGCCTGAAGCTGTTCGAGTTCGGTCATGGTAGTTTAGAATTTTCTTAATTAAGATAATGCTAAAGTAATTGTGCGTATTACGCCAGCGTCAAAAGCGTAAAAGAGGGTAAACGCGGGGGTGAGAACTGGCGTAGACAGGTAAACTGGCTATGCTTAGAGATAGTTCTCTTTATTATTTTCAATGGATTAGCTTGCACGGAGTTTTGATATGGGTTTTTGGCGTATTGTTTTTACCATCCTGTTGCCGCCGCTGGGCGTGCTGTTGGGCAAAGGTTTTGGCTGGGCGTTTATTATCAATATTCTTCTGACGCTACTGGGCTACTTCCCCGGTCTTATCCACGCTTTCTGGGTTCAGAGTAAGAGCTAAGCACGCCAGAGTAAGTCGCTGTAGATCCCGGTCAGCACGCCCATAGGGCCAAACTGCTGTTTGATCCAGCGCGTGACCTGGCCGGTCGCGGCATGCTGCGTGGCGAGCAGCATGCGCGAGTCCTGACGCGGGTTATTGATGCGCCGCGTCACCAGTAGCCCGTCTTCCACCGCTTCCCGCGCCATATACTCCGGTAAAAAACCTATCCCTTCGCCCAGAATCTGGCACTGGCATTTGGTATTAAAGTCCGGGACCAGAATCGCCTCCTGACCGTGCAGCAGCCAGCCGACCTTTTTGTTAATGGTGTGCGCGGTATCTTCCACCATGATGTTGGGATACAGGCGCAGCTGACTTTCCGCTATCGGTTCCGGAACGAACGCCAGCGGGTGTGCCGGCGCGATGGCGAACACCCAGCGAATAGCGCCGATCTCGGTGTAGTCAATTCCGCCGCCGTCGAGCAGCGTGTCCGGCGCGCCAATGGCGATATTGGCCTGGTTGTTGATGATGGAGTCCCAGACGCCGTTGTACACCTCGGTGGTGACGGTGATCTGGCAGGTGGGAAACTGCTTTTTCAGCACCTGCAGCAGCCGCGCGGTATGGCGCGGCGTATATAACAGCTGGTTGATACAGATGCGCACCCGCGCCTCGATGCCCTGTGAGATGGTATCAATCCCGCGCTTGATGGCGTGAAAGTCATTAAGCAGGTCGGTGGCTTTGCGGTAAAAGTAAAAGCCGGACTCGGTCAGCTCAATGCTGCGCGTGTTACGCACAAACAGCACCACGTCCAGCCCGGTCTCCATGCGCTTAATGGTGTAGCTGATGGCGGAGGTGGTAACGCCCAGTTCGGCGGCGGCTTTGCTGAAGCTGCCGAAGCGTGCGGCGGTGGTGAAGGCCAGCAGGTTCTCTTCGGTAAAGATGGAATTCATATCACGGCTCCGTCAGACATCAGTTTTGAACATATTTTAACAACGCTGTTACAACGCATTTGAAGCCGATCACAGTTCTGACTCTTTGCGGAAAGCCCTGGTGTATAAGGCTTTATCATGCATAAGCATAATGCGTTTTGATGCGCTAAAAAGCGGTTAAACATAAGAAAAAGGTTGCACAGACGCACGTTTTGACTGAACTATTGAATTTAACTCAACAATGAATTGACTGTCGATGAATCATTTTTAAGCGGATTCTTTTATGACCAGGCTGTTGCTATTCTCAGGTCAACAGAAATAAAAACATCGGGAGTCTGAATATGTCTGCAACTGACCTGGTTACGGAATTTTTGCTGGCGGCAGAAGAGGGAAATAGCGATGCGCTAAAAGCCTGCCTGGAGAAAGGCGTGGATATTAACGCCACTAACCGCCAGAAAAGAACCGCCGTTACGATTGCCAGCCTGAAAAAACATTATGCCTGCGTGGAGTTATTAATTGCCGCCGGAGCGGATATTGATAAACAGGACCAGACCTGCTTTAACCCTTTCCTCATTAGCTGCCTGACGAATGATCTAACCCTCCTGCGGCTGGTATTACCCGCGAACCCGGATCTCGACCGCCTGACGCGTTTTGGCGGCGTGGGCATTACGCCAGCCAGTGAAAAAGGGCACGTGGAGATTGTCCGCGAGCTGCTGGAAAAAACCGATATCAACGTTAACCACACCAACTTTGTCGGCTGGACGCCGCTGCTGGAAGCCATCGTGCTCAACGACGGCGGCGCAAAGCAGCAGGCGATCGTGAAGCTGCTGCTGGATCACGGTGCGAACCCGCATATGACCGATAAATACGGCAAAACCCCGCTCGAACTGGCGCGGGAGAAAGGCTTCACTGAGATTGCTGACCTGCTTCTGGCGGCGGGCGCGTAATGCGATCGGTCAGCCCGCTCCGGCTGGCCGCTAATTAAATAAAGCATTTTTTACCGACGTGCATTTTGCACGTCGGCGGCCCCCTTTTATCCGCGAACAGGTGAAAATAATGCCAACGAAAATCGTGATTAAAAAGAATACGTATTTTGACTCCGTGTCATTAATGTCCGTTTCCACAAAAGCCAATAAATTGCCGGGCGTTGAACAGGCCTTTGTCGCCATGGCAACGGAAATGAATAAGGGCGTATTAAAAAACCTCGGGCTGTTAACGCCGGAATTAAATGAGGCGAAAAACGGCGACCTGATGATCGTCATTAAAGGCGACGCGGCGAATGATGAAACGCTGGCCGCTATTGAAGCGCTGTTCACGCGTAAAGAGAGCGCGGGCTCCCATGAAGCGCGCTACGCGACGATTGCCAGTGCCAAAACCCATCGTCCTGACAGCAACCTTGCGGCGATCTCCGTCAACGGCACCTTCGCCGCCCGCGAAGCGCGCCAGGCGCTGGAAAACGATCTCAACGTGATGCTGTTTTCCGATAACGTGTCGCTCGACGACGAGCTGGCGCTGAAGCAGCTGGCGCATCAGAAAGGGCTGCTGATGATGGGGCCGGACTGCGGCACCGCCATCATCAACGGCGCGGGACTGTGCTTTGCCAACGCGGCGCGCCGCGGCTCGATTGGCATCGTCGGCGCGTCCGGTACTGGCAGCCAGGAACTGAGCGTGCGCATTCACGAATTCGGCGGCGGCGTGTCGCAGCTGATCGGCACCGGCGGGCGCGATCTCAGCGAGAAAATCGGTGGCCTGATGATGCTCGACGCCATCGACATGCTGGAAGCCGACGAGGGTACCCAGGTTATCGCGCTGATCTCCAAGCCGCCGGCTCCTGCCGTGGCAGAAAAGGTGCTGGCCCGCGCCAGAGCCTGCCGCAAGCCGGTGGTTGTTTGCTTCCTCGGGCGCAATGAACCGCCCGCCGATGAGGACGGCCTGCAGTTTGCGCGCGGCACCAAAGAGGCTGCCCTGAAGGCCGTTCTGCTCACCGGCATCAAAAAAGAGTCCCTGGATCTGCATCCGCTCAACTGGCCATTGATTGAAGAGGTGCGGGCCCGCCTGACCCCGCAGCAGAAGTACATTCGCGGCCTGTTCTGCGGCGGCACCCTGTGTGACGAGGCGATGTTTGCGGCGCTGGAGAAGTTCGACGACGTTTACAGCAATATCCAGCCGGATCCCGCTAAACGCCTGCAGGACGTCAGCGTCAGTAAAGCCCACACCTTCCTCGACTTTGGCGATGACGATTTCACCAACGGCAAGCCGCACCCGATGATCGACCCGACCAACCGCATCAGCCGTCTGCTGCAGGAGGCGCGCGATCCGGAAGTGGGCGTCATCGTGATGGACTTCGTTCTGGGCTTCGGCGCGCACGACGATCCGGTCGGCGTGATGATCGAGGCGATCAAAGAGGCGCAGGCCATCGCGAAGGCCGATAACCGTCCCCTTGAGATCCTCGGCTACGTGCTCGGCACCGATCGGGATCCGCAGTCGCTGACGCAGCAGTGCCAGATGCTGACCGATGCAGGCGTCATCTGGGCAAGCAGCAGCACCAATACCGGATTACTGGCACGCGAATTTGTCTGCAAAGGGGAGAAAGCATAATGACGACTTTATTCAACCAGCCGCTGAACGTCATTAACGTCGGTATTGCGATGTTCAGCGACGATCTTAAAAGGCAGCACGTTCCCGTGACCCAGCTCGACTGGACGCCACCGGGGCAGGGCAATATGCAGGTGGTGGAAGCGCTGGATCAGCTGGCGGAAAAACCGCTGGCGGAGAAGATCGCCGCCGCCAACCAAATCGCGCTTGAGCGCATTATCCAGTCCCATCCGGTGCTGGTGGGCTATGACCAGGCGATTAACGTCGTGCCGGGGATGACCCGCACCACCATTCTGCACGCTGGTCCGCCTGTCTCCTGGGAAAACATGTGCGGCGCGATGAAGGGTGCGGTCACCGGGGCGCTGGTGTTTGAAGGGCTGGCGAAAGATCTGGACGACGCGGCACGGCTCGCCGCCTCCGGAGATATTACCTTCTCGCCGTGCCACGAGCATGACTGCGTGGGCTCGATGGCGGGCGTCACCTCCGCGTCGATGTTTATGCACATCGTTGAAAACAAAACCTACGGCAACCGCGCGTTCACCAACCTCAGCGAGCAGATGGCGAAGATCCTGCGCATGGGGGCCAACGACCAGAGCGTCATCGACCGCCTGAACTGGATGCGCGACGTGCTCGGCCCGATGCTGCGCGACGCGATGAAGATTATCGGCGAAATCGACCTGCGCCTGATGCTGGCGCAGGCGCTGCACATGGGCGACGAGTGCCACAACCGCAACAACGCGGGCACCACGCTGCTGATCCAGGCGCTGACCCCGGGGCTGATCCAGGCGGGCTATCCGGTGGAGCAGCAGCGCGAGGTATTCGAGTTTGTCGCCAGCAGCGACTACTTCTCCGGCCCGACGTGGATGGCGATGTGTAAGGCCGCGCTGGACGCCGCCCACGGCATTGAGTACAGCACCGTCGTCACCACTATGGCGCGCAACGGCTACGAGTTCGGCCTGCGCGTTTCTGGCCTGCCGGGGCAGTGGTTCACCGGCCCGGCGCAGCAGGTGATTGGCCCGATGTTCGCGGGCTATAAGCCGGAGGATTCCGGGCTGGATATAGGCGACAGCGCAATCACCGAAACCTACGGCATCGGTGGCTTTGCGATGGCGACGGCCCCTGCGATCGTCGCCCTGGTGGGCGGGACGGTGGAGGAAGCCATCGACTTCTCCCGTCAGATGCGCGAAATCACCCTCGGCGAAAACCCGAACGTCACCATTCCGCTGCTCTCGTTTATGGGCATTCCGACCGCCATCGACATCACCAGAGTCGCGGGCAGCGGCATTCTGCCGGTGATTAACACCGCCATTGCCCATAAAGATGCGGGCATCGGCATGATTGGGGCGGGCATCGTTCACCCGCCGTTTAGCTGTTTTGAAAAGGCGCTGTTGACCTTCCGCGATCGCTACTTTTTATAAGGCATGCATCCATGAAAAACATGAAACTGGAGTGGAAAAGAGGTGACTGGGCGGCGTATTTCGGGTTGATGACCAACAACCTGACCAATTTGCTGACCATGATGGGGCTGCTCATTTTTGTCGTCGGCATCCCGAAGGAGATTGTTTATGGACGCATTGCGCCAGCCTTTGGGCTGGCGGTGCTGACCGCGAGTATTTGCTACGCCTGGTTTGGCATGCAGATGGCGCGCGCCACCGGACGAACGGACGTCACCGCGCTGCCGTCCGGCCCCAGCGCGCCTTCTATTTTTACCGTGACCTTCCTGGTGCTGATGCCGGTCTATCAGCAAACGGGCGATGCGGAGTTCGCCATCCAGATTGGCCTGGTGTGGTGCTTCGTGGAGGCGATGATCCTCGCGGGCGGTTCGTTCTTAGGCGAAACCATCCGCAAGATGATCCCGCGTACCGTGCTGCTGTCGTGCCTGTCCGGTTTGGGTCTGCTGCTGCTGGCGATGAACCCGATGCTGCAGGCGTTCGAAGCGCCGACCGTGTCGTTTATCGTCCTGCTGCTGATTTTCATCAACTGGTTCGGCAAAAAGCCGATTTTCGCCCGCATCCCGACCGGCCTGCTGCTGCTGATAGCCGGCACGGCACTGGCGTGGATCTCCGGCCTGCAAAGCCCGGAGGCGATCAAAGCCTCCATGTCATCCTTCGGCTTTAACCCGCCGCAGGTGCACGTGGAAGGTTTCCTGCAGGGGCTGCCGCACGCGCTGCCGTATCTTGCCTCTGCCGTACCGCTGGGGCTGGCGAACTACATCTTTGACCTGGAGAACATCGAAAGCGCCCACGCGGCGGGGGATGAATATCCGACGCGTAAAGTCATGCTGGCGAACGGTCTGGCCTCCATGCTCGGCTGCCTGATGGGGAACCCGTTCCCGGTGACGGTTTATGTCGGCCACCCGGGATGGAAAGCGATGGGCGCGAGCATCGGCTACACGCTGGCCTCCGGCGTGACCATGTTCATCGTGCCGCTGTTCGGGCTGGGGGCGTTTATGCTCGCCATCATTCCGATGACCGCCATCGTGCCGATTCTGGTGTTTATCGGCGTCGTCACCGCCAATCAGGTGGTAAGGGAAACGCCGAAGGTGGAAGTGCCCGTGATCTTCATCTGTCTGTTCCCGTGGATCGCCAACTGGGCGTTGACCATGATGAACAGCGTGATGGGGGCGGCGGGCACGAATGCAGCCAAAATCGGTACTGACGTGCTGCACAGCAAAGGGATCTACTACGAAGGATTAGTCCATCTGGGGAACGGCGCACCGCTTGCCAGCATGCTGTGGGGCTGTATCGCCATCTTTGCCATTATCAACAAACCGCTGCGCGGAGCCGTGGCTGCGGCGGGCGGGGCGCTGCTGGCGCTGTTTGGGGTGATCCACGCTCCGGTCGTGGGCTTTGCCGAAGGCAGTTCGCTGATGTTCGTCACCGCGTATCTGATGATGGGCGGCATGTTTGTGGTGAAGCATGTGCTGGACAGACCCCTCACCCCGGCCCTCTCCCCAAAAGGGGAGAGGGTGTAATCGTCCCCTCTCCCCTATGGGGAGAGGGTTAGGGTGAGGGGAAACATACCGCACCATGGAGAAGGAAAACGTATGAAAGAGCTTATGGTTGTCGCCATTGGCGGCAACAGCATTATCAAAGACAACGCCAGCCAGTCGGTTGAACATCAGGCGCAGGCGGTAAAAGCGGTGGCAGAGTCCGTGCTCGAAATGCTGGCTTCCGACTATGACATCGTGCTTACCCACGGCAACGGCCCTCAGGTGGGGCTGGATCTGCGCCGGGCTGAAATCGCCCACGAGCGGGAGGGGCTTCCCCTTACGCCGCTGGCAAACTGCGTGGCGGACACTCAGGGCGGGATTGGCTACCTGATCCAGCAGGCGCTTAACAACCGCCTTGCCGCGCGCGGAGAGCAAAAAGCGGTCACGGTCGTCACGCAGGTGGAGGTGGATAAAAACGATCCCGGCTTTACGCACCCGACGAAACCGATCGGCGCGTTCTTCAGCGAGGCGCAGCGCGACGAACTGCAGCGCGCGCACCCGGACTGGCACTTTGTTGAGGATTCGGGCCGGGGATATCGTCGCGTGGTGGCCTCTCCGCAGCCGCTGCGCATTGTCGAGGCCGATGCGATCAAGACATTGACGCAAAAAGGCTTCGTGGTGATCGGCGCGGGCGGCGGCGGTATTCCCGTGGTGCGTTCGGCGCAGGGCGATTACCAGAGCGTCGACGCGGTAATTGATAAAGATCTCTCCACCGCGCTGCTGGCGCGCGAGATCAGCGCCGACGTGCTGGTGATCACCACCGGCGTGGAGAAGGTGTGCGTCAACTTCGGCAAGCCAAACCAGCTGGCGCTGGACACCGTCAACATAGCGGAGATGACGCGCTACAGGGAAGAAGGTCACTTCCCGGCGGGCAGCATGCTGCCCAAAATCGTCGCCTCGCTGGAATTTTTACACCACGGCGGCAAGCGGGTGATCATCACCTCGCCAGACTGCCTGCCCGCCGCGCTGCGCGGGGAAACCGGTACCCATATTGTGAATGAAGGAAGATGAGATGAGTGAAAACAAAAGCCGCCGCGAATTTATCAGCCAGAGCGGCAAAATGGTGACCGCCTGCGCGCTGTTTGGTGCCACCGGATCCGTCGCGTATGCTGCTGACTCCGCAAAGCCACTCTGCGAGACCGGTAAGCCTATGAATATCACCGCGAAACATTACTATCTGGACAACGTGCTGCTCGAAGCCGGGTTTAACTTCGACGGCGGCGTGGCGACGAGCACCCGTACCGAGCTGAAAACGCTGGAGATCAAGGACGGGAAGATCGTCGCCCTGCGCGACAACAAGCGCCACGCCGACGCCACGCTGCCGCACTACGATGCGGGCAACAAGCTGATGCTCCCGGCGATGCGCGACATGCACATCCACCTGGATAAAACCTTTTACGGCGGCCCATGGCGATCGCTCAACCGTCCGGCGGGTACCACGATTCAGGACATGATCCGCCTTGAGCA
Source organism: Enterobacter sp. ECC-249 (assembly GCF_043965265.1). Lineage (NCBI taxonomy): Bacteria > Pseudomonadati > Pseudomonadota > Gammaproteobacteria > Enterobacterales > Enterobacteriaceae > Enterobacter > Enterobacter sp. ECC-249. Next base: position 4,116,227 of record NZ_CP143660.1, on the reverse strand, counting down.
AAAGCTGCTGCCCGAGCTGCAGCCCTACACCCAGGAGCGTGCGGAAAAGCTGATCGACCTGATCCAGTCGAAAGGCTCCACCATTGCCCGCAGCCACTGCAACATTGAGCCGGTTTCCGGCCTGAAAAACCTGGAAAATTTGCAGGCGGTGCTGGCTCGCCGCAAAGCGGGTTTTGACTGTGAAATCGTCGCTTTCCCGCAGCACGGGCTGCTGCTGTCGAATTCCGAAAAGCTGATGCGCGAGGCGATGCAGGCCGGGGCGCACTACGTGGGCGGGCTGGACCCGACCAACGTCGACGGCGCGATGGAGAAATCTCTCGACACCATGTTCCAGATTGCGCTGGACTACGACAAAGGGGTGGACATTCACCTGCACGAAACCAGCCCGGCGGGCGTGGCGGCGGTGAACTATATGGTTGAAACCGTGGAGAAAACGCCGGAGCTGAAGGGCAAGCTGACCATCAGCCACGCCTTCGCGCTGGCGACGCTCAACGAGCAGCAGGTGGATGAGATCGCCACCCGCATGGCGGCGCAGCAGGTGACCATCGCCTCCACCGTGCCGATTGGCACCCTGCATATGCCGCTGAAGCAGCTGCGGGACAAAGGCGTGTTTGTGATGACCGGCACCGACAGCGTGATCGACCACTGGTCGCCGTACGGTCTGGGGGACATGCTGGAAAAAGCCAATCTTTATGCCCAGCTCTACATCCGTCCGAACGAGCAGACGCTCTCCCGCGCGCTCGGTATAGCCACCGGAGACGTGCTGCCGCTGAATGACAAAGGCGAGCGCGTGTGGCCGAAGGCGCAGGACGATGCCAGCTTTGTGCTGGTGGACGCCTCCTGTTCCGCCGAGGCCGTGGCGCGCATTTCCCCGCGTACCGCAACGTTCCAAAAGGGAAATCTGGTCTGGGGTACGGTGGGCTAATGGGGTGCCGGGTGGCGCTGCGCTTACCCGGCCTACGGTTCGGAGATTTTGTAGTTCGGGTAAGGCGAAGCCGCCACCCGACAATGCAGTATACTGCTGTGCACATACTTAAAGAGGGATCTGCCATGGCACAAAACATCTACGACAACCCGGCGTTTTTTGAAGGCTACGCCCAGCTTCCGCGCTCGGTGCAGGGGCTGGACGGCGCGCCGGAGTGGCCCGCGCTTAAGGCCATGCTGCCGGATTTAACCGGTAAATCGGTTATCGATCTCGGCTGCGGCTACGGCTGGTTCTGCCGCGCCGCGCGCGAGCTGGGCGCTGCTCACGTCACGGGGGTCGATATCTCAGAAAAGATGCTCGCCCGCGCGGCTGAACTGACTGACGACGCACGGATTCACTATCAGCGTAGCGATCTGGACTCTCTCAGCCTCGACGAAAACAGCCTCGATCTGGTCTACAGCTCGCTGGCGCTGCACTACCTGCCGGAGCTGGATACCCTGTTTGCGAAGGTTCAGCGCGCGCTCAAACCCGGCGGCAGCCTGGTCTTTTCGATGGAGCACCCGGTTTACACCTGTGCCTCGCGTCAGGGCTGGCTGACCGACGATAACGGCGAGCGGTTCTGGGGCGTGAACCATTATCAGGACGAAGGCCAGCGCGTCAGCAACTGGCTGGCGGACGGGGTGATCAAATACCACCGCACGCTGGGCACCACGCTTAACGCGCTGATCGGGGCCGGATTAACGATAAGCAACGTCAACGAGTGGGGGCCAACGCAGGCGCAGATTGACGCCTGGCCCGCGCTGGCCGAGGAGGCGGAGCGCCCGATGCTGGTGCTGATCGCCGCCCGCAAGGATCAGTAGCCGACCTTGTATACGCGCCCGGTCTGCACGCCTTCCACGCTGCGACGATAGGCTTGCGCCACCGTGGCGGCAGGCACGCTTTCGAAGCCCGGGAAAAAGCCATCGTATGTTTCGACCGATTCGGTGAGCACCGTCGGGCTGATCAGGTTTATGCGGATCCCGCGCGGCAGTTCGCAGGCTGCGGCGCGAACAAACCCTTCCAGCGCCGCATTTACCGTGGTGGCATTCACGCCCTGCGCAATCGGCTCGTGCGCCACAATTCCGCTTATCAGCGTAATCGAGCCGCCTTCGTTAAGATAATGCTGGCCGGTCAGCGCCAGGCGCACCTGCCCCAGCAGCTTATCCTGCAGCCCCTGGTTAAAGTCGCTGTCTTTCATGGTCGCGAGCGGGCCGAAGTAGAGGCCACCGCTGGCGGACACAATCGCGTCCACCGGGCCGATTTTCTCAAACAGCGCCTGAACGCTCGCCTGAGAGGTGATATCTACCTGATAGTCGCCCTGCGTGCGGCCGACGCGGATGACCTCGTGGCGACGACTCAGCTCTTCCGTTACCGCACGACCGACCGTACCGCTGGCACCAATAATGACGATTTTCATAGCCGACTCCTTATGTTGTGAGCCTTCATTCTTTAATAAATAAAAAAGCAGATAAACTGGGCTAAAGTTAAAAGATTGCTAACCAGAGGTTTGGAATATGGATAAGCTTCGCAGCATGGAGACCTTTATTGCCGTGGTGGAAAGCGGCAGCTTCACCGGTGCGGCGGTACGGCTGGAGATGTCAGCGGTGATGGTGGGGAAGTACGTTGCGCTGCTGGAATCACAGCTCGGCACCCGCCTGCTGGAGCGTAACACGCGCCGCCAAAGCCTGACGGATGCCGGACGCGTCTATTTCGACGAGGCGAAGCGGGTGCTGGAGCAGGTCATGATTGCCGAAAGCGCGGTTGAACGGCTGCGTGCTGCACCTGCCGGAACGTTGCGCGTCACGGCGCCCACGTCGTTTGGCGGCTGCGTGATTGCCCCGCTGACGGCAACTTTTTTACAGCGCTACCCGGAGGTACGCATCGAGCTGGATCTCACCAACCGGATGGTCGATCTGGTGGAGGAGGGCGTCGATCTGGCCATTCGCATTGGTGACGTTCGTAATGACGATCTGGTGGCGAAATATCTGTGCCCCTACAACATGGTGATCTGCGCCGCGCCGGACTATTTGGCGCGACACGGCACGCCGCAAACGCCAGACGATCTGGTGGATCATCTCTGTCTTTCGCACACGGTGTGGACGGCACGTAACGAGTGGCGGCTGCCGGGCGTGGAAGGGGAGGTGCGCTGGAAGCGGGATGCAATCTTAAGATGTAACGACGGCTACGGCTTACGCATGGCGGCGCGAGCCGGAGCAGGGCTGTTGCTGCAACCCGAGGTGCTGGTGGCGGAAGAGCTGGCAAGCGGCAGGCTGGTGCGGGTGCTGGAGCCGTTCACGCCCGCGCCGAGGCCGGTGCATTTATTGTGGCGCCAGGATTTGCGGCCGCTGCCTAAACTCACTCAGTTTATTGCGCACATCATGCAGAACGGGCATATCAGCGTTAATTAGGGCAACGTCCGGTTGGCGCTTTGAGGGGGCCACACTCGTCATAGCCGTAGACGGTATAGCCCTTCTGCTTCATGCAATTCGATATTTTGTCTTCTCTGGCAACGATTTCCTGAAGTGTTTGGCCAGGTTTGCTGCTGCCTCCGTTATAGCTGCCGTCATCAAGATTGGCGTCTTTGTCTACGCCACAGAAGTAAAGATCTTTCTTGCGCTGCTCATTATCGGTGTAGCCTCCCGGCCCCGGCTTCTGGAAGGTTTGAGCATAGCGAACATATTTATAGTCGGAAGAGTCCATATTACCGACAACACAGCCGCTCAGCAGGAAACAGGATAACGTTACGATGATTTTCATTATTGATGCCTTATCCTACGAAGCGCATGAAAAATCCAGGGACTTGTGCTAGTAAGAGTGGTCATATCATAAAAAAGAAGGTAACAAGAGAATGTCCGTGAGTAAACTCGCCAGCAGCGCGCAGGGCCTGCAATCATCTGCCATCCGTGAATTATTAAAACACAGCAAGATGGCGGGCGTAATCTCGCTGGGGGGCGGTATTCCAAACCCTGACCTGTTCGATCGCGAAGGGCTGAAAATCGCTGCCGATGCCGTATTATCTCAGCATTTTGGCGAGGCGTTCCAGTACGGCCTGACGGAAGGCGTACCGGGACTGCGCGAGGAAATTAAACGTATCTGCGAGGGGCGCGGTATCGCCTGTAAGGCCGATGATGTTGTTATTACTTCCGGCTCGCAGCAATCTCTTGACGTGCTGGCGCGTGCGTTAATTAACCCGGGTGACACCGTTGTCGTTGAGCGTCCAACCTATCTTGCCGCGCTGCAGGTATTCGGCCTGGCTCAGGCGAATTTTGAATCCGTTGGCACCGACGGCGACGGTATGAAGGTGGACGAACTTGAGGCCCTGGTGGCAAAGAAAGCCATCAAAGCGGTCTATATCGTTCCAACGTTTGGTAACCCCGGCGGCGTCACGCTTTCCGAAGCGCGCCGTAAGCAGCTGGTGGAATTATCGAAGCGCTATGACTTCGTCATTATTGAGGACGATCCGTACAGCGAAATTAATTATACCGATGAAGTCTTCCGCCCGTTAATTGCCCATGCCAAAGATATCGGCAATGAAGAGAACGTGGTGTATACCTCAACCTTCTCTAAAATTCTCGCGCCGGGGACTCGCGTAGGCTGGGTGCTGGTACCGGAATGGCTGAAGCGCGCGGTCGTGAACCTGAAGCAAACCACCGATCTGCACACCAGCACGCTGTCGCAGCTGATGACGTATGAATACCTGAAAACCGGTCGTCTGGCCGATCAGATTAAAACGATCCGCGAAGCCTATCGCCAGAAATACCAGACGTTCGCAACCGAGCTGGAGGCCGAGCTGGGCGATGTGATGTCGTTCCACAAGCCGAAGGGCGGCATGTTCCTGTGGGCGAAAATGAACAACGGCATGAATACCACCCGCTGGCTTGAAAAAACGTTAAGCAACGGCGTAGTATTTGTGCCTGGCGAGTTTTTCTACTGCAATGAGCCAGACCCAACGACGCTGCGCATGTCGTTTGTCACGCCAACGGATGAAGATCTGAAAGAGGCGGTTCAACGCCTGAAAAAATCGCTCTAAAAGAGCTGCGCATAATGGCTTTCCTGCCGTTATGCGCAATACGCGTTCAGGGCGGCAGGGGCCGCGATCGTTCATGGTGAGTTCCATGTTTGAACTTCTGCTCGGTGTCGTTACCCACACCCCCGTGTGGGTGTGGGTGCTGTTTATCTTTCTCATCTCTCGCGGCATTAAGGCCCGCAGGCCCGCCACCGTCACGCTGGAGAGGCTTGCCATCATTCCGGCGATCTTTCTTATCTGGGATATTTACGATCTGGTGGTCTACCGCACGCTGACTCCCGGGACCGTGGCATTGTGGACGGCGGGGATCCTCGCCGGGGCTGCGCTGGGGTATTTCCTGATTAAGCAGGCGGTTATCACCCGCGCAGAGGCGCCGCGCACCCTTTACCGCCAGGCAGACTACACCGCACTGCCGTTTATGATGCTGGCGTTCGGGGTAAAGTATGTGCTGGGCGTGATGAGCGCGGTCTCTCCCCAGACGATGCAGCAGCCTGCCATGAGCGCGCTGGCGATCGTCTCCGGCGGCGTGTTTGCCGGTGTGTTTATTGGGAAATTTGCGCGTTATATTGGCGTGTATAACAGCGCCGCATCGCGCCCGGCGGAGTAAGATCTCCGCGCCTGTTCGGGTCAGGCAACATCCGGCTGGCCTGATTTTCGCTTAGCTATGACGTCCGCAACGGTCTTTATACGGCTTAGCTCCTCCTGCGTCCTGGAGTTAGATTGCGCTTCCCAGATATCGACGTTCAGCTGTAAGTTAAGCCAAAATTCAATCGAGGTATCAAAGGCTTTTGCCAGTTTGATCGCCATATCGGCAGTAAGCTTGCGATTGTTATTGACCAGCGCGCTGATGGTGTTGCGGTGAACGTTGAGCATCTCCGCCAGATCGCTGATTTTCAGATTGAGCGGTTCAAGATACTCATACTGCAACACGTCGCCCGGCGTGGTGGGTTTGCGGAGTGCCTGTTGAAGTGTCATAGATGATGCCTCACTTGTGTTGCGTGTACTTATGTGGAGAGAGGAAGAGATCTTCTGCTTTACCCTCTGTCCAGCGAAATACGAGCCTGTATTGCCTGTTTACCCGGATTGAGGAATATCCCTTCAGCGGAGGATTCAATGCTTCATACATATTACCCGGTGGCGATCGCAAATCCCTGTGCGAGGTTGCTGCCCTGATCATATCGAGCTTTCTCGCAAGCGCTGTTTCCAGATTTGAAGGAATAACATTGCTCGATCTGCCGTAAAGAAAATAATCTTCAAGCCATTGCTCCCGAAAATAACTAATCATAATGCTGCTGAGCTCCAGTCCATGAAGCTGATTGAATGGTAATGCACTCCTGCACTGTGCGCAAGTGCGTTTTTGTCTGCGGTTAATATTACCCTGGCGATGGCTGAAGGGAAGTGGGATGCATGACTAAAGATTAATACGCCGAGGTAGGTTCCAGTTTTGGCGTGCGGTTTAATGCCCGGCGGCGCTGCGCTTGCAAGGGCCTCCGGGTATGTAGGCCGGGTATGGCGGAGCCGCCACCCGGCAATTGACTATCGCTCCCTCAGCGCCTCTTTCGCCCGGTTAAACGGTTTAATCAGATAATCCAGCACCGTTTTTTCTCCGGTCTTAATATCCACCGTCGCAATCATCCCCGGCACAATCGAGAAGCGCCTGCCCGCCTTATTCACCAGGAAATCCTGGCTGGTGCGGATAAACACCCGGTAGTAGAACACTTCCGGCTTGGCCTCGTCCTGGATGGTATCCGGGGAAATCGTCTCCACCACCCCGTGCAGCCCGCCGTAAATGGCGTAATCGTAGGCGGTGATTTTAACCAGCGCCTCCTGATTCGGGTGGATAAAAGCGATATCGCGCGGCGACAGGCGGGTTTCGATCAGCAGGTGATCGTCCACCGGCACAATCTCCATCAGCTCGCCGTTGGGTGGGATCACCCCGCCGATGGTGGTGACCTTGATGTTTTTCACGATCCCGCGCACCGGGGATTTTACCGTCAGACGGGTGACGGAATCCTGGCGGCCCTTGAGGATCGCCGAAACCATATCCACCTCCGCGTTGGCCTTGGATAGCGCCTCGCGGGCCTGGACGTAATACTGCGAACGCACGTCGGTGAGCTTCAGTTCCAGATCGCTTTTCTGCCGCTGCAGGCGCAGCACCTCCACGTGGCTGGCGGCCCCGGTTTTCACCAGCCGCTGGGTAATGGCGAGCTCTTTATTCGCCAGATCTAACGCGGCGCGCAGCTCCCGCTGGGTATCCTCCAGCTGCGCGCGGCGCGAGTTGTACAGTCTCGTTTCGTCGGCAATCAGATCCGGCCATTTCGCCAGCGAAGGAGGGAACTTCAGCGGCAGATCGTTCACCTCGGCGTACAGGCGGGCGCTGGAGGCCAGAGACGCGCGGTAGCGCGCCGCGCTTTCGCCGACGTTTGACTCGGAACGGGTAGGGTCAAGCCGCGCCAGCACCTGCCCGGCCTGCACCTGATCGCCCTCGTGGACATTCAGCTCGGTGAGGATCCCACCGTCGAGAGACTGTAAGACCTGCTCGCGCGAGCTGGGGATCACTTTCCCCGAGCCGGTTGACACCTCATCCAGCACGCCAAACCACGCCCAGACGCCCAGCACCACAAACATCAGCAGCGAGAAGATCACGATCCGACGCGCGCCGGTGTAGCCGCTTTCGGAGTCGAGGGCGTTATCCAGATCGTCCATTGCCGCCACGTCACGCTGACTGATTTTCATTTTTCCACTCCCGTCCGGTTGCTGCCTGTTGCTGCTGCATGCGGCTGTTGCTCAGCGCCTGGGCTTTTGGCGCATCCATCACCAGCATCCCCTCTTTCAACACCACTACGCGCTCCACCAGCTCAAGCACCGGTACACGGTGGGTGGCGACGATGAGGGTGCGATGCCCGAGCCAGTCGTCCAGCCGCTGGATGAATTCCCGCTCGGTGTGCTCGTCCAGCGAGGCGGTGGGTTCATCCATCAGCACGATATTCGGATCGCGCAGCAGCATTCGCGCCAGCAGAATCGACTGGCGCTGCCCGCCGGAGAGCCCCACGCCGTTTTCCATGATCGGGTAGTCCAGCCCCTTTGGCAGCTTCTGCACGAAGCCCGCCGCACCGGTCAGCTCCAGCGCCTCGAAAATTTCTTCGTCGGTGGCGCGCGGCATGCCGAGGGTGATGTTCTCGCGCAGGGTGCCGTAAAACAGCCGCGCGTTCTGGGTCATAAAGCCGACGTTGCGCCGGACGTCGGCGACGTCGAGATGCGGCAGGCTGAAGCCGTCGAGCCGCAGCTCTCCCGCCGCCAGATCCATCCCACCCGCCATCGCCTGCAGCAGGGTCGATTTGCCCGCGCCGTTGCGCCCGAGGATCGCCACTTTTTCTCCCGGCCGGATCTCCAGGCGGTTAATGCGCAGCGCCATGCGCGGATCGTCAGGCTGATAGCGGAACTGCGCCTGCTCAAAGAGGTAGTGGCCGCGCAGCACGTCCTGACGGATCGGCGTCTCCTCGCGCTGGTTTTCGGTGGGGAGCTGCATGATGCTGTCCAGCCCCTCTTTTGCCGCTTTGACCTGCTGCCAGCGGGCCAGCACGCCGCACAGCGTCGCCATCGGAGCGATCATGCGGGAGGCCAGCATCGACGCGGCGACCACCGAGCCGGTGGTCAGGGTGCCGTCGATCACCATCGGCGCGCCGACCACAATTACGGCGGCGTAAACCAGGCTCTGGATGGTCATCCCCCAGCTGATGAGGTTCTGCGTCAGCTCGCGGGTGCGCAGGCCGGATTCGGCGGTGATCTGGATATAGCTGTTCCACTGCTGCAAAAAGCGGTTTTCCGCCTGCATCAGCTTGATGTCTTCGAGCCCCTGCACGCTCTCCACCAGCACCGCGTTGCGCAGGGTTGATTCATGCGCCGACTGCTTTGCCAGCTCCGCCAGCTTCTTCTGCAGCAGCAGGCCGGGCAGGACCATGATCACCGCCGCGACCGGGGCGATCCACGCCAGCTGCGGGGCGATGATCGCCAGCACCACCACGAACAGTAAAAAGAAGGGCAGGTCGACAATCGTCGAGATGGTGGACGAGGTCACCATCTCGCGGATCTGCTCCAGCTCGCGCAGCTGTGAGATAAAGCTCCCGGTGGAGCGGGGGATCGCGCTGTTGCGCAGCCGAAGCGCGTGGCCGAAGACGCGATCCGAGACGCGCATATCCGAGCGCTTGCCCAGCAGATCCATAATGTGCCCGCGCGCCACGCGCAGCACGAAGCCAAACAGGGTGGCAATCAGCACCCCGATGGTCAGAACGTACAGCGTCGGGTAGGACTGGGCGGGGATCACCCGGTCATAGACCTGCATGGAAAAGACAATCCCGGAGAGGGAAAGCACGTTGATAAACAGCGCGGCCAGCATCACCCAGCTGTAGGGGCGGAGATCGCGCATCACCAGCCGGTAGAGCCAGTCCGGTCGGTATTTTGAAATATAGGCATCCACGCGGCTGTCCTTCAGCGCGGCGAGTGGCCGCAGGGCAATGACGTGGCGGATGGCGGGCAGCATGGCCGTCATCGACAGCCTGTTAGTGTAGGTCTGGTCGTCGAAGAAGCTGACTTCCAGCGTATCGTCGCCGTCGAAGTGCTCGATCGCGCCGACCCGGCCGTCATTCAGCGCCACCACCACCGGCAGACGCCAGCTGTTGATCGACTGCTGGTCAGCGGTGAGCAGTTGAAACGACAGCCCTGCCTCACGCGCCAGCTGGGTGAGGGCGGGTACCATCGGTTTGCCTTTCAGCCACGGTGCGCCTGCGATCAGCGCGCCGGGCGAGCAGGCGACGCGGTAGCGGGTGGCGATAAAGCCAAAGGCCTGCGCCCACTGCGCCAGCGCCTCATCCGTCATGTTTTCACCCTGCGGGATTTCGCGCTGCTTCATGGCTGGATCTCCACGGTCTGGATGGTTCGGTTATCAAGGTCGAACGCATGACGCAGCTGCCCGGTGTTATACAGGCAGTTGAGCTGCAGCTGGTGCAGCTGACCGAGGGTCTGCTGCTGCGTGAAGCGCGCCTGATAAACCTCCTGTTCGGCGTTGAGCACGTCGAGCAGCGGGCGCGAGCCGAGGTCAAGATACTGCTGCTGGTATAGTTCGCGGGTGCGGGCGCTGAGCGCCTCCTGGCGGCCCTGAATTTGCAGCGTGCTTTGCAGGCTCATTACCTGGCTGCGGGCTTCCAGCAGTTTCTGGCGGACATCCAGGCGCGTGCGCTGAATGGTGGACTGCGCCGCTTCCACCGCGTGTCCGGCGGCGTTACGCCTGGCGGTGAGGCCGCCGCCCTGATAGAGCGGCATCTGCACTTTCACCCAGGCGGAATACTGGGTGCGATCCCGCGTGTCGCTGCCCGCATAGCGATCGTTCATGTAGTGGCGCACCTCCGGCTCCAGCGAGACGGTTGGCGTCATCTGCGCGTCGGCGTAGTCGAGGTTAGCCTGGGCGACGTTAGCCTGTGCCCAGGCGGCAAGTACCGCAGGGACCAGGCGGTCATCCGGCTCGGCGACATCGCAGCTGCGGGCCAGTTTTTGCGGAAAGTCGTTGCCGATCGCGTTCAGGCTGTTCCAGCCGAGAAAGCTCATCAGCGTGGCGCGGGCGCTGTCCAGGCTGGCCTGGTACTGCATCAGCTGGGCGCGCGCGCCTTCGATACGCGCATCGGTCTGCACCACGTCAGAGAGCGACGTGGCGCCTTCGTCGTTACGCTGGCGGGTCAGCGTGCCGATGGAGGAGAGGGCCTCAAGCTGCTCTTTGGCGGTGTCGACCATCTGCTGCCAGGTTTGCACCTGCACCATGGCGATAGCGGTATCGTGGGCGATGGTGTCGATACTCACCAGCACGTTGGCCTGCTGCTGGGCAACGCCCGCGCTCTCGGCCCTCACCTGGCTATCCACTTTGCCAAAGTCGTAGAGCATTTGTGAGAGAGAGAGCACCAGCGATGGCGTAAAGCCGTTCTGGTCGCCGTCATGGGAATACCCGTTGTCCACGCCGGCATTAATCTGCGGATAGTATTTTGATTTCGCGACGTCCACCTCTTCGCTCTGCTGGTAGAGTTTGCCCACGGCTTCGCTGATGGCCGGGTGCCACGTGACGGCACGGTTAACGGCCTCGCCAAGCTGTAATGTGCCGGGAGCGGCGTGGCCGGCCACCGGGGCCACGCGACCGTTGAGTGAGGGGAGTTCCTGCGTTTCGCGAAGCTGTCCGGTATTGATGGTTGCCGCCGGATTTGCGCAGAAAGCGGACACAGATATCAGGCAGCACGAGAGCCACCAGTAAGGCATCTTCATTCCCATGTCATGTCCCTAATAAAAAGAGTACGGCTTTATTATTTATGCCCGGGCGCTGTGCGCCCGGGTTAGGTACTACAGGTGCTATCAGGTAATGATGTGCTGCTGATTAACAAGCTCGTCGTAGGTGGTCTGAACGCCATCAAGCGTAACGAGCGTGGTATTAGTGTAGGTGCCCCCCGCACCGTCACGGTCGATGGAGATCACGGTATTGCCATTACTATTAGTAACATGGAGATAATTCCCCAGCGTCGAGGCGCTACCGTTCCAGCCCACCAGCAGATCGCCGATGTCGATCTTGTCCCCCTGCGCCAGCGAGAAGCCGGTCCAGTGATCGCCCGCGGTGCTGCTGACGTTACCCGCCGTGGCATTCCCAACCGTACTGTTCAGCACCTGGTAAATCAGCGTATCGCCGTAGGCCGTACCGGTGATGACGTCGTTATGCTCCGAGCTGATGAACTGCGGCGCCATATTGATGGTCAGCGTGGCGGTATCCGTCCTTCCGGTAGAGTCGGTCAGGGTGTAGTTGAAGGTCTCCTTCGAGGTCATGGTTGAGAGCGATACCCCGCTGTTGAGGGTATAGGTGTAATGGCCGTCAGCGCCGATCGCCAGGACGCCGTAATGGCCGGTGATATTCACCGTTGCGCTGCCGGTATACGGATCCAGCGTGGTGGTCACGCCGTTGTAACCGGTCACGCTCAGACGGGTATCCACCGAGTGGAGCTGATCCAGCACGCCGCCAGAATCGGTGCCGTCAAAGATATTGCCGTTGACGGTGTGGGTGCCGGTCGCGTCGAAATCAGTCAGCGAATAGGTGGTGCCGTTTACGCTTGGCGTGATGGTGATGGTCCCGACGCTGAGCCCCGGTACGCTACCGGTAAAGCTCAGCGTATAGGTCCCGGCGTTGAGATCCAGCCCTGTCAGCGGGACGTCGATACTGCCGCCCAGCAGCGAGGCGCCGCTGAAGGAGCCGCTGCGGATCGCGCCGTTGGCATCGCTAATCGTCCAGTTTACCGTCAGCCCGCCCAGCGCCAGCAGCGAGACCACGCTAAAGTGCAGCGACGCGTTATGCAGCGCGGTGTTCGGGTCGACCACGAAGGTTCCGCTGCCGCTGCCCTGGGTTGATGAAAGCACCGCGGTCGTCCAGCTGGCGACGCCCACGGTGGTATCGGAGTAGACCGACGTGTGGTGCACCGAGGTGACGTCCATTGCGGTACTGACGTCGTTGACCGCATTCATCGCCTGCGCGGTTGGGGTGATGTTAAGCGATGCCGTATCCTTCGAGCCGTCAGGCGCGGTAACGGTGTAGACGAAGGTGTCCGGCGTGCTGATATGGTCCGCCCCCACGCCGCTCCTCAGGGTATAGGTGTACTGACCGGACGAATTAATGGTCAGCGTGCCGTATTCCCCCTGAATGGTGGTTGTTCCACTGCTGTTGACCGCCACGCCGTTTACTTCGGTGACTACCGTGCCCGCCGGAACAGGGTCATTCGCCAGCACGTCGCCCGTGGTCGTTTCGCTGATGCTCGCCACGCTGTAAACATGATCCTGCAGGACGCTCAGCGTGTAGGCCGTAAGGGCGGTGATCCCGGACGCGGTATTCAGCAGGAACAGGTATTCCCCGGCCGGCAGATTGAGCGTCAGCTGGGATGACGAGCCCCCCAGCAGCGGGGCGCGCAGCCAGCCCGACTCGACGCGAACCTGCTCGAAGGTCTGGGTGGCGTTGTTGAACTTATAGACGTACAGATCGAATACCGATGCCAGCGCCACGCCGCCCACGGAGGCCTGAATGGTCATGGTGCGGGTCGTGCCTTCCTCCACGTTGTAGATAATCGGGTTGGTCATGTCGTCCAGCAGGTTAAGCCCCAGCGTGCTGCCGAGATTAATGCCTACCAGGGTAAAACCGTTCTGAGACGAGGCGCCGTTATTAATCTCGCTCACGGTGGTGTCAAAGGTCAGCGAAGCCGTGTCGTCCACCGCCACAATGCCGTTGACTACCGTACCGGCACCCAGAGACAGCACCAGGTTCGCCGACGCGCTGACGCCGTTATGGGTGATGGTGTAGGTGAAGCTCTCCGTTCGGCCAATGACCGCGGCGCTGGTGTCGGTCAGGCTGTAGGTATAGCTGCCGTCGCGGTTAATGGTCAGCGTACCGTACTGGCCCTGGATCACCGTACCGTCGGCGTTCACGCTGGTGGTGACGCCCTGCGCGTTAGTGACCGCGGAGATGGTGGTTCCGGCCGGCGCGTTGTCGCTGCCGGCGGTCGGATCCGTATCGAGGATCACGTTGCCGTTGAGGCTGGTATCGCCCGTAACCGTACCCGGACCAGTCTCTTTCACCGCCACGTCGAGGCTGGTGTAGGAGCCGGTCGCCAGCAGGTTGGTGTTGTAGCTGAGCACGCGGTAGTCGCCGTCAGCCAGTCCGGACAGGTTCAGCGATACGCCGGTTGCGCCGAGGGTCAGGAGATCGGCAAACTGCGGTTGGCCGGTGTCCACCACGGTAGTCCAAACGCCGTTGACGTAGTGCTGCACTACCAGCTCAAGGGTATTGAGCAGAGAGAGCACCGCCCCCGTAGCGTTGGCGTTCACCACGATATCCGCGCTGCCGCCGCTGACCACCGAGAAGTTCACCTGCGCGGTGTCATTACCGATCAGCGTCAGGACGTTGCCAACGGCGCCGACCAGCAGGAAGCCGTAGTCACTGTACTGACTGTTGGTCACGGTCGCCGTGGTGCTGAGGTTCAGCTCTTCTACGTTATTGCTGGCGGAGAGCGGCACCACCGGCGCAAGGGCAGAGCCCGGCAGGGAGGTGTTGCCCGCGACGTCGGTCGCGGTGATCTGCAGCGTCTGGCCTTCGGTCTGTTTGTTAATGAAGGTGTAGCTGTAGGTGCCGTTGCTGCCCGCAATGGCGGTCACCGTCGTACCGTCCGCAAGGCGGATCGTGACGGTGCTGCCGGCTTCCGCAGTCCCGGTCAGGACGCTACCGTCGGCGTTGAAGGTTCCGGTCGGCGCCGTTGGGGCGGTCGTATCAACGATAATCGTCGTCACGGCTGACGCCACGCTGGTGTTTCCGGCCGCATCGGTGGCGGTGGCGGTGAAGTTATGCAGTCCTTGCGTCAGCGTGGTGGTTTGCGGCAGGGTCCAGTTTCCGCTGCCGTCGGCGGTCACCGTGCCTACCAGCGTAATGCCATCGTAGATCCGTACTGTGGCATTCGCTTCGGCCGTCCCGCTCAGCGTTGGTCGGGTGTCGTTGGTCGGGTTCGTACCGGTTACCGGCCCGGTAACGCTGCCGACATCATCAATCACCGAACTGATGACCGGCGCGGCTGGCGGGAGGGTATCGACGTTAATCACATACCCGGCGGTAGGCGCGCTGGCGTTGCCCACCGCATCGGTGGCGGTAAAGGTCAACGTGTGCGCGCCGTTGCTCAGCGCCGGGGATGGCGTAAAGCTCCACGCCCCGCCGGTCGCCGTCACGCTGCCGATCTGTACGCCGTTATCAAAGATTTTCACCGTTGACCCTGCTTCCGCCGTACCGGTGAGGGTCGGCTGCGCGTCGTTGGTGAAACCGCCGTTGGCAACCGGCGTCGCCGCATTGCCCACGTCATCCAGAATGCTGGTCAGCACCGGCAGCGCAGGCGGCGTGGTGTCGACGGTGAGGCTGAAGCTGGCCGACGACACGCTGGTGTTGCCTGCCGCATCCGTGGCCTGCGCGGTGAAGCTGTGCGGACCATTCGCCAGCGTGGTGGTGAGCAAGATACTCCAGCTCCCGCTGCCATCCGCGGTGCCCGTTCCGACAAGCGTGGTTCCCTCATAGATCTTAACGGTAGCAAACGGTTCGCTGGTTCCGGTAAGGCGCGGAACGGTATCGTCGGTTGTTTGCCCGGACGTAAGCGGGCCGGTGATGCTGCCTACGTCGTCTATCGCCTGGCTGATAACCGGCGCGTTCGGTGCGGTGGTATCAACAATCAGGGTAAAGTCCGGCGAGTTCGGGCTGACGTTGCCAGCCGCATCGGTGACCGTGGCGGTCCAGGTATGGCTGCCGCTGGCCAGCGGCGTTGACGGCGTAAAGCTCCATGCGCCGGTACCGTCCGCCTGCACGGTGCCGACAGGCTGGCCGTTCTCATAAACGGTGACCGTGGCGTTGGCTGTCGCGGTGCCGTTCAGCGTCGGCGTGGTGTCGTCGGTGCTCTGCCCGGAAGAGAGCGGGGTTTGAATGCTGCCCGCGTTGTCACCCGCGGTCGAGATGACCGGTGCCGACGGCGCGACCGTGTCCACCGTCAGGTTAAACGGCGCCGTCGTGCTGCCGGTGTTGCCAGCCGCGTCGGTGGCGTTGAAGACGATCGCGTGCGGCCCTTCGCCCAGATCGGTGCCCGGGGTGAAGGTCCAGTTACCCTGGGCATTGACCACGGCAGTGCCAATTTCGGTACCATCAACGATCACGTGCACTGTAGAACCCACGTCGCCCGTGCCGTTGAAGGTTGGACGCGCGTCGTTGGTGCTGTTACCCGACGTGAGCGTCCCGGTGACCGGACCGATATCGTCAATGACGCTCGTCACCACCGGTACGCCGGGAGCTGCGGTATCAATGGTAAAGGCGAAGACCGACGAGTTCGCCGAGGCGTTGCCTGCTGTATCCGTTGCATACGCGCGCAGGGAGTAGCTGCCGTCGCCCAGCGGCGCGGTCGGTGTAAAGGTCCAGTTGCCGCTTCCGTCAACGAGCGCCGTACCAATCTGCGTGCCGTTGTTCATGATGTGAACCGTGCTGCCCGCCTGGCCGGTGCCGCTGATGGTCGGTGTGCTGTCGTTAGTCACCTGGCCGCTGGTGAGGTTGCCCGTGACGCCGCCAGGGGCGTTGTCATTCACATTATCCAGCGTCGGAACCGTCGGGGCCGTCAGATCAACCACCACGCTCCAGGGAGTTGAGACCGCGCTGACGTTGCCCAGCGGGTCGGTCGCCCGGACGGTGAAGCTGTGCGTGCCTTCGCCGAGCGCGGTGTCAGGGGTAAACGTCCACGCGCCGGTGCCGTCAGCCGTTACCACGGCAATCTGGGTGCCGCCGTCGAAAATGGTCACCACGCTGTTTGCGTCCGCTGTCCCCGAAAGGGTTGGCGTGGCGTCGTTGGTCTCGGTGCCGCTAACCACCGTGGTGGCGGCGTTACCGACGTTATCCGTGACGTTGGTGATGACCGGCGTAGCGGAAACGGAGTCCACCACTACGGTGAAGCCCGCCGAAGGACCGCTCTGGTTCCCCGCCGGATCGGTTTCGCGGATGGTCAGGACATTATTACCCTCTGCCAGGGCTGGCGTGGTGTAGCTCCAGGTACCGGTGTTGCCGATCACCACGCTGTCCAGCAGCACGCCGTTGTTGTAAATGGAGATGGTATCGCCCACCGCGCCGGTGCCGGTGAGGGTCGGCTGGTTGTCGTTAGTGGTCTGGCCGCTGGTCAGCGGGCCGGTGCCCGGACCGACGTCGTCAATCACCGCGCCGATAGCTGGCGTGCCCGGTGCGGTGAGGTCGACGGTGACGCTGGCCGCCGGAGAGCGGCCGCTGGTCTGGCCGTTGAGGGTCGCGGTCACCTCAAAGGTGTGCAGCCCTTCGCCAAGCGCGGTCGACGTATAGCTCCAGTTGCCGCTGCCGTCGGCGGTCACCGTCGTCACGGGCGTTACGCCACCGTCCTGATAAATGGTGATCAGGCTTCCCGCCTGAGCCGTACCGGTAAGCGTTGGCGTGGTGTCGTTGGTGGTTTTGCCTTTCACGTCGCCGACGATCGGGGCGACGTCATCGTTGATAGCCGTAATGACCGGCACCTGCGGCAGGTCGAGCGGTGAATCGGTAACGATAAAGGACGCGCCAGGGCTGGCATTTCCAGCGGCATCTGTGGCGGTCACGGTCAGCGTGGTCGGGTCCAGCTGCGCCGGACTCAGCGCAATGGAGAAGCTGCCGTCGCTTGCGGCAACGCCACTACCAATAACGGTCCCACCGCTGTCTTTCACGGTAACGGTACTTCCTGCCTCGGCGTTACCGGTCAGCGGAGTTCCTTCCTGAGCCAGGGCCATGCCACTCGGGTTTGCAGGCGCGGCGGTATCCACCGTCACGCTCAGCGGTGCGGAACTCCCTGACGTGTTACCGGCAGGATCGACAGACGAGACGGTGAAGGTATGAGGGCCATCCGGCAGGGTTGTACCTGCAGTCCAGCTCCAGCTGCCGTCCGGCTGTATCGTGACCGGCACACCCGACGGGCTACCGTCGATGGAGATGATAACGCTGGTGCCGGGTTCGCTGGTCCCGGTAAGGGTCGGCGTGCCGTCGCGGGTGTAGAGCACGTTGTTGGTAAGCTGGCTGTCTGAGACGGCATTAATCTGCGGTATCCCAGGCGCAACGGTATCGAGCGTGACGGTAAAGACCGCACTCGGCGCGCTAAGGTTGCCCGCTGCGTCCACGCCGGCCACGGTAATGTTTAGCGGGCCGTCCGTTTGTTGTGGCAGGGTGAAGGACCATTCGCCAGTACCATTCACCGTCACGCGTCCTAATTCGACGCCGTTGTTGTAGACGATCACCGTCTCACCGATGGCGCCGGTGCCGCCGACCGCTGGCGTCGAATCCGTGGTAAAGCCACCATCAGGCGCGCCGCCCACGGCACCAATCACCGGCGTAGCTGGCGCCACGGTATCCACGACGATTGTAATCGCTGGCGACGGGTCAGAGATGTTGCCCGCTTCATCGGTGGCGGTGGCGGTCCAGGCGTGGCTGCCCTCGGCAATGTCGCTGCCAGGACGCCAGCTCCAGTTGCCGCTGCTGTCTACCGTGACGGTGCCCACAACGGTGGATATGCCGTTGACGGTGTCAGTGATGTTGATTACGTCGTTCGGCGTGCCGGTGCCGCTCAGGACCGGGCGCGGATCGTTAGTGGTTCCGCCATCGGGAACGGGGCCGGTGATCTGGGTGACGCTGTCGGTGACGGTCGGTGCCGCAGGCGTAGCCGGCGGGTCGGTATCAATGGTGATGGTGACCGGCTGCGATGGGGCGCTTTCGTTGCCCGTGCCGTCCATGTTGGTGACGGTCAGGGTAATGTCATAGGTGCCGTTAGGCAGCGGGGTTGACGGTGTCCAGGTCCAGTTGCCGCTTCCGTCCACGAGCACATCATCAAGTTTGACGCCGCCGTTGTATATCGTCACGGTATCGCCCGGATTGCCGGTTCCGCTAAGGGTCGGCGTGGTGTCGCGGGTGGTTTCTCCCGGGTTCAACGGTATTGCTGTGCCATCAGGGTTGACGGTGATTGCCGGGATATCCGGTGTGGCAGGCGCGACGGTATCCACCGTCAATACAAACGGGCTGGAAATCGTGGTATTGCCGGCGGCATCCGTGGCGTGAACCGTCAGGGAATGCGGGCCGTCGGTGAGCGGGCTAACGGGTATAAAGCTCCAGCCGCCGCTGCCGTCGAGGGTGGCGGTGCCGAGCAGGATGGCACCGTCATAAACGGTGATCACCGTATCCGCCGGGGCTGAGCCCTGCAGCAGCGGCTGGGTGTCATCCGTGGTATCGCCGCTGCTGAGCGTGCCCTGAACGCCGCCGACGTCATCGGTCACGGTGGCGATAGTGGCTGCTGCTGGCGGCGTGGTATCGACGGTCAGAGTAAAGCCGCTTGACGGCTGGCTGGTGTTACCCGCTCCATCGGTGGTGACGGCGGTAAAGGTATAGGTGCCGTTAACGAGCGGCGTGGTCGGGGTATAGGTCCACGTGCCGCTGCTGTCGATCACAATCGTTGTGACATCGACGCCGTCCTGGCGAATGGTGACGGTTGAGCCCGGCTCCGCGGTGCCGTTGAGCGTTGGCGTGGTGTCGTTAGTACTGTCGCCAGAATTGAGCGCGCCGAGGCGCTCTGGCACGTCATCCACAACCTGGGTAATGACCGGCGCTCCCGGGGCAACGCTGTCAATGATGATGCCCCAGCTGTTGGAGACGTCGCTGGTGTTGCCCGCCGCGTCAGTTGCGACGGCGGTCAGGGTATGTGGCCCTTCAGTGATCGGGGTGTTTGGGGTAAAGATCCACACGCCAAGGCCATTGGCGACGGTCGTCCCAATAGCAACACCGTCCACGCGGAGAGTGACCGTTGCGTTTGGTTCGGCGGTACCGCTGAGCGTTGGGGTGGCGTCGTTAGTGGTCTCATTAATGTCGAGCGAACCGGTGCGACCGGGGACATCGTCCACGACTTGTGAAATTACCGGCGCGCCAGGCGCCGTGCCGTCGATGGTAATCGTCCACGAATCTGATAACCCGCTCGGGTTACCGGCTACATCCGTCGCCTTCGCGGTCAGTACCAAGATGCCATCGGCCAGCGGTGCAGGCGGCGTAAAGCTCCACAGGCCGGAAGAGGAAACAACCACCGTACCGAGGACATCGCTGCCGTTGTAAACCGTGATGGTCGAGCCCGCTTCCCCCGTTCCGGTCACGGTCGGCGCCCGGTCGTTGGTAATCCCGTTCGGGCCCACGGGGCCCGTGCTGGCCTGCACGTCATCAATCACAGATACGATAATTGGCGTCGCCGGTGGAGTAATATCCGGTGATGCGGCGGCGGTTGCTGGTCCCGTGTTGCCTGCCGTGTCGGTGGCGTCAGCGGTCAGGATTTCGCCGTTGAGCTTCGGCGGGGTCAGCGTCAGGCTGAAGTTACCCTGGCTGTCCGCAACAACCGTGCCAAGAGTGACATCGCCTTCACGGATGGTCACCGTGCTGCCGGCTTCCGCGATGCCGCTGATGGTGCCGCCATCATTCGACACCGCGAGGTTTCCAGGGGCAGACGGCGGCGTGGTGTCCACGGTGAAGATGACAGGCTCTGAGCTCGCGCTCAGGTTTCCGGCGGCATCGGTTTCAGTGACGGTTATGGAGTGTGTCCCTTCCGGGAGCGGGCCGTTCGGCGTGACGCTCCAGGTGCCGTTGGGCTGCACCGTCGTTGTGCCAACCACCACGCCGTTATCGTAAATGGTGATGGTTCCGCCGGGCTCGCCGGTTCCCGCCAGGATCGGCAGTGAAGCATCGGTAAGCGCGCCCGACGTGATGGTTCCCCTGATAGCGCCCGTATCGTCGGTCAGCACAATCGCGGTCGGCGCGTCCGGCGGAGTAAGATCCACCGTCAGGGTAAACACCGGTGAGGCAGGCCCGGTGTTGCCCGCGGCGTCGGTTGCCCGCACGGTAATCTCATGAGTTCTTTCACTCAGATCAACCGACGGGGTAAAGGTCCAGGTGCCGTTGCTGGCGACCACCGCCGTACCAATGGCGACTCCACCGTCATAAATCGTCACGGTCGAGCCCGCTTCGCCGGTGCCGGTAAGCTGCGGGCGCTGATCGTTAGTGCTGCCGCCGTTGCTGACTGCCCCCGTCTGCGGGGCAATATCATCCGTTACGCTGGTGATTGCTGGCGCATCGGGCGCGGTGATGTCCGGCGCGTTGAGCGTTGTGCCCGGGCTGGTATTCCCGGCGCTATCCGTCGCGGTGGCAGTCACCTGCTCGCCGTTGGTTAACGGTGTGCCGAGGGAGACGGTAAAGCTGCCGTCGCTGCCCGTTTTTCCTGAGCCAATAACATTCCCGTTCGCGTCTTTCAGCGTGATGGTACTGCCGGGTTCAGCGGTACCGGTGACGGTTTTACCATCTGGAGAGAACTTAAGGCCGGAAGGTGCGTTCGGCGGCGTTGTATCCGGATCGGCAGGATCGACGGGTGTGTTGGGGTTGGGGCTATTGTTATTGCCACCATCGCTACCGCCGCCGCCACCACCGGTGCTTGCCGCCGCCGCGATGCCACCCGCTGCGACGATGCCGCCCAGTGCCCATGGCCAGATGGCGGCACCACCGGCGTCGCTCCCGGAGGCCGCAAGCAGCACGTCCGTGGACGCGATAGATTCAAACGTTGCGGCTCCGGTCGGATCTTCAATCCACCATAATGCGCCCTCGCTGTCCTGCAGTACCAGCTGGCTCACGCCCTGCGCGTCCGTGACGTAGAAATTTTTAAGGGTGATCACCTCGCCGGAGTGCAACGTAACCAGCAGATCGTTACCATTTCGCGCGAAGTGGGAGACGCTCGCTCGCTCGATATGAAGCTCAACGATAGAGGAATGGCTCAGCGTAACCTGTGTGCCTTCCGTGGTCGTTTCCACGCCAGTAAGTTTCGATATAACAGAGATTTGGCTCATTTAGGCATTACTCCAGCAGATGTGTCATGAACGGCGAGCAAGACGAGCCATCTCTGCAGAAGGTAAAGGGCGCCCCCGGCGCAGTCGCTGTTATAACGCAAACGCAGCACTGACCGTTGTTTTTAGCGCGCACGATGCCCGCCAGGATTCAGAGTGGCAACATCAGAGCGAATCTAATTTCTAATGAAAGAGAACCGTTTTATTCGTGTTTTATGTTTTGTAAAACCCTGTAATTAATAGAGGAATTATTTTTGAGGATATAAAAATGATATAGACAGAAAACACGGGTTGTGCAAATTCAGCTTTCGTAAATAAATTCGAAAACAATGTGGAGGGCATTAATCTATTGATGTTGTTAAAAATTCAGTTGATATAACTTGTTGTTTTTTATTGATTTGGTTTGGGTGAGTAATGTTTATTCTTAGTGCGGTTTACGCACTGTAATAATTAGTAGGGGATATTTTTAATATAATGTAAAGCGATATTATTTAAATCTGCTTAATATTCATTTAAGTTAGGGTAACGTTTTTGATATAAGATATATTATATCACTTGAACAATAAAATATATTCTTGTGCGGGGTTAAAACTCTGCTATCACGCGAAATAATAACGTTAAGGTGAGAGTAAATAACATGATTTATTTTCATTGGGCTACAACGTCAGGATGATTTTGCGCCAGCAAAAAAATTACGGGGACAATGAATAAAAATCGTCAGTCGGGCGTTTACTGACGTCACTCCCTTCTTACCCTGGAGCTTTATATGAACACGACCTCGTTCCGTTTGATCCCGGTGCTGATTTTTTCCCTGCTGTCCCCACTGGCGCTGGCGATGGGCAATAATAGTACCGAGAGTAAAACGCCCGACTGTCCTGCCGGACAGGTGTATGACAGCGCTACTCAGAAATGCGTGCCGGACAAAAGCAGCAGCCTCAGCGACCAGGACAAAACCAACTATGCGTACCATCTCGCGAAGAAAGGCGAGTACCAGGCGGCGCTCAATCTGCTTAATTCGCTGAAAAATGGCAATACGGCTGAAGCGTGGAACTATCGCGGGTTCGCCACGCGCAAACTGGGCCGCACGGACGAAGGGATTGGTTACTACCAGCGTGCGCTGGCGATCGCCCCGGATTATGCCAAAGCCCGGGAGTATCTCGGTGAAGCGTGGATGGTGAAAGGACGCCCGGACCTCGCGAAAGAACAGCTGAAGGTGATTGCCGGTATTTGTGGCCAGTCCTGCGAGGAGTACCGTGACCTGCAGGCGGCCATCAACGGACATCCGGAATCCTGATTTTCTCGTGGAGGGAAACCCCATCGCAACCCGTGAGGTTCGTCAACAGCTCGCCGCATACCTGCCGCGCCTCTGGCGCTATGGGCTGGTGTTGTCGCGAAACAGAGATATCGCCGAAGAGCTGGTTCAGTCCACCTGCGTCCGTGCGCTTGAAAGAAGCAGCCAGTATACGCCGGGTACGCGTATCGACAGGTGGCTGTTCGCGATCCTGCACTCCATCTGGATCTCTGAGCTTCGGGCACGACACGTTCGACAGGGGCAGGGATTTGTTGCCAGCGACGAGCTGCTGGCGCCGGACACCCGCGAACAGAATGAGACGCGCCTGCATTACCTGAAGGTGATGCAGCGCGTTAACGCGCTGCCTGAAGCCCAGCGCAATGCGGTATTTTTGGTTTATGTCGAAGGCTTTACCTACCAGGAGGCGGCGGAGACCCTGGCGGTGCCGATCGGTACCGTGATGAGCCGGCTGGCGACGGCGCGTGCTCGGCTTGCCAGATCCGCTGACATACTGCCTCCGGTAAAGGAGAAACGCTCTTGAACGCGTACCGTTTTACACCGCCCTATAACGACGACGCCATCGTGGCCTGGATAGATGGCGAGATGTGCCGCGCCGACGCGCAGCAATTTGAAGAACAGATGAAAAGTGACGAACGCCTCTCCGGGCGAACCGCCGAACTGATGAAAAGCAGCGAGGATTTCGTCGGGGCGTTTGCCTCCCTGCTGGATGACGCGCCTCTGGAGACGATGAAAGCGCGTCTGGAAGAGATTCCCGATCCACAATCCTCCACGCCGTCTGGCGTCAGCAGGCGGGCGCTGATTGCCGCATCGGTCAGTTTTTTGATGGTCGGCTCCGGGCTGGGCTACCTGCTGCGGCCCGCTTCCGCGCCAGCGGATGAGAATGCCCATATTCGCGACCTCGAAGCGCAATATATGTCCCTGTACAGCGTCGAGACGCTGCTGGATATGGACAACGCAACGCCGGTCCTGCAGCGCGGGCTGGAGCGGGCCGCGCAGGATATCGGCATGAAGCTGCACATGTCGCAGCTTGTCCTGCAGGGGGCAGAGCTGAAAATGGTGCGCATGCTGCGCTATGAAACCACCACGATTGCGCAGATTGCCTGGATCAACGCCGACTACGGGCCGATGGCGCTCTGTATCTCTCCCGTAGATGAGAAGACGACGACCTCTCTCCGCCAGGAGCAGCGGCACGGCATGAACCTGGCGTGGTGGCAGGAGACGGGCTTCCAGTTTGTTCTTATTGGCCGCAACCCGTCGTCTCACCTGCGGGGAAACGCGGAGCAGCTGCGGCGGCTCATCTCAGGATGACGGCACGCTCTTCGTCTTAATCGCAATGGCGATGGCAATACGATCGTCCACGACCAGCGCAAACTTATCCATCCCGTAGGACGCGCGCGAGATCGCAGTCGTGGCATCCAGCGTGAGGGCCTGCGCGTGCGGGTCTTTCACGATGGCCTCCAGGATCACCGGGCGGGCGATGTTGCGCACGGTCAGCGTACCGAACACCCTGAACCGCCCGTCCCCCTGGGCGACCACGCGAGAGCTGATGAACTCGATGGTCGGGTAGTGCTCCGCATCAAAAAACATGTCGCTTTTTAATTGCCAGGTGAGCAGCTTGTTAGAGGCCACCAGGGTTGCCACAGGAATGGTGACATGAATATGGTCGTCGACGTCGTTTTCCGGATTGAGCGTCACTGCACCCGTCACGCCGCTGAACGTCGCCCATGAGAGGATGCCGCCGAAGGCATGCCACGAGAGCCGAATGGCGGTGTCATCGGTGTCGATAAGGTAGCTTTTTGGGGCGGCATGCAGGGAAGGGCATAACAGCAGAACGGTCAGAAAGGCCAAAAGGCGATACATCGTGGTTTCTCCGATAAGTGCGCACTGCGTAAACGCCCGAGGTGCTAATTATATTCGAAGAAATAAAAAAGGCCGCAAGCGCGACCTTTTTGTGAGCATAAATACTTACTCAGTGACTTTCTTTTCCAGCTCGCTGGCACCTTCTTTGGTTTTGTTCCAGCCTTTCTCAGCGCCTTCTTTGGTGGCATCCCACCCTTTCTCGGTGCCTTCTTTGGTTTTATGCCAGGCTTTCTGGGAATCTTCGCTCACTTTGCTGCCCAGGCTCTCGCTCTTGCCTTCCGCTGCATGCTTCTGTTTCAGCTTCAGCTCTTCACCTTTGTTCTGCTCTTCGTGCAGTTTTTGCTTCGCCTCGTTGGCGTTTGCGTTCGCCGCAGCGACGGTATCGTCAGTTGCATGTGTGGTCGCAGCAAATACTGGAGAAGCCAGCAGAACGGCAGATAATGCGATAATTGTTTTTTTCATAATATCCTCATTTAACGTTTCGGTTATGAGCGTGATTCAGCATGGCACAGGCGAAGCGGGATGGCTTTAGGAAAAAACTGTAATGAGATCAATGTGCCCTGATGTGAGGTATTTCGCCTGAGGATTATCCAAAGGATAAAAAGCCTATTTCCGCGAGGGCGGCGAGGGTCAGGAGAATGAATATTATGACGGTTATGGGTCTGTACATGATGGGATTCCTTCCGGGTTGAGCGGCTATTCCGTAGCGCTGGGTGGTGTGGGTAATTTTGCACAGGAGGGAGGGAGAGGGTGTTGATATTTGTCAATGTCAGGGGGTTAACAATATCAACTACTGGCCCGTTGGTCGGTTTTTTTTTGCAAAGATCACGATATACTGGCTCTGATTAGAAGGAGAGGAATGTCATGGCGATAACAGAAGAAGCGTTGCTTAGGTCGGGTTTCACAAAAGAAGAGCTGCAAAAGCTTAAACGTTATGTGGATACTCAGCATTCGACGCTGGATATTTTGCTTCCTGCGCTTTCAAATCGGTTTAAAGGGACAATCATTCTTTCCGTCGTACTTACGGTTCTGTTCATCCTGGCGGTATGCTTTGCTTCCCGAGAGAATATCATCTCATCAGGCATTGCTGTAGTGTTTATCTTTGGTATCTTCTGTTGGATGACTCCCCTCAAATTAACGTATAAAGCCTGGCGTTTTAAGCGGGATTATTATCAATAGACAGCAAGTCAAAAACAATTTTTGCGTTTATGCCATATCCGATGATTTTCATGGTGAGTTTTGGCCGACTCATAGAGTCCATTTTTCTGTAAAAATCAGAGCGCATAAAATAAAAAAGACGCCAGGAACCCGGTTTGCGAAGTAAGCCGAATACGCCGTACGCATTTGCAGCAAGGCTTACCGTTTTATACGCAGCCAGACCAGTCTCACCGCGAAATCCCATAAACTCTGCAACCGATATTGCTGTGTCAGCGACAAATCCCTGTGAATCAGGTTTGTTCAGTAATTGATTATTCACTTCTCTGGATACGGTATTAGCCGCATCAATCACCAGTGTGGCACCTAACAACACACCGACAGGCGTCATCGAGCTCGCAAGGAGTAATCCACCTGCGGCTTGTAACCCAGCAAAAACAACCTGTACAGCGGAAATGACATAGCCAACAACTTTATTGTTTTCCTTAATGAACTCAACCCTTGCATAAAGCTGCGCTGCTTTCGTTCTGAGCAGGCGATCTTGTTCAAGAAGATTTTCGTTCTCTGCCCTGAGATTTTTTATATAGGAAATTCCTTCTTCGTCGGATTTCGCTCTGCGGGCAAGAGAAAATTGCTCAGTGATAAAAGACTTAATGTCTTCCATAAACTGAATTCTGGTGAGCCCATCCTTGAGATGGTCAGCAGCTACCCTATTTGCAGTATTAATGAGTTTACGTGCTTCCAGATTAATCATGGTCGCTGACCATGCGTTTGTCTGTTGTCCTGTAAGCAGTGAGATGTCCATATATATCCTCATGAACGCGTTATGCCAGCACCGGCCAAAAGCATATAACAATGTTTACTCGTTTGCATACGTTCTTGCAGAGCAAGGGCTACGCAGAGGGCCGTGTCATAATCTCATAAGGACTGCTTTGTTGCCTTTACTGGTACGACTATGTTAGTCAGATATCCGAGTAATCGACGATGGTCAGAAATGTCTCCGAATTTACAGGGCAATATAACGCATCGGGAGAACCCTCTCAGGACATTATTGTTCCTGCAAAAAATATCTGGCCTGCCTATAAACAGCGCGATACTCTGTAATGCTTTGTCTTTTTTGTGAACAGGAAAAAGTATGCTTAGTACGTTACCCGATTTACACAGAAGTTTTGCAGAGCAACTCAAGCTTAAATTTCAGGCTGATTCGCGGATTCACTCCCTTCTCGCTGGCGGCTCGCTTGTTCATGGCGGGTTCGATAAATACTCCGATCTCGATTTTGTCGTTGTGGTAGACCCTCTCTATTATGACGAAATCATGGCTCAGCGTATTGTGTTCGCCGGAACACTGGGTCACCTGCTCCATGCTTTCACCGGGGAACATGTGGGAGAGCCTCGTCTGCTTATCTGCCTGTATGGCCCCGAACTTCTTCATGTCGATCTGAAATTTGTCACCCTCGAAATGCTCACTCAACGCGTTGAGGAGCCAGCGGTGTTATTTACCCGTGATAACCAGGCTCTGGAGCGCCAGCTGGCAAAATTTAGCGCTCACTGGCCCAACATGACGCCGGAGTGGTTTGAGTCCCGAGCCTGGATCTGGCTTCATTACGCGGTCGTGAAGCTGGAAAGGGGAGAACTCTTTGAAGCGATAGGCATGCTGGCATTCTTCCGGGAGCAAGTGCTGGGGCCGATGCTATACCGTCGAGCAAATCTACCGCAACGTGGGGTTCGCCGCATCGAATTCCTCAGCATTGATCCTGATGCCCTGCTGACTTCGACGCTGGCAACGCACGATCGTGATTCCGTTAGCATGGCCATCAGAAAGGCTGTTGATGCTTATATCACTCTGCGGGCTGATGCGCTGCCGGAAAATATCGCAGACGATGCGGCACGTTGGGCGGTTATTGCCATGCTCGAAGCCAGAACCTGACCTTAAAAGGTTTGGTCTGTTCCGCACCCATGTTCAGACGACGTTTGCTAAAAAATGGTCGTCTGAATTTCGGTTGTGAGGTTCTTCCTGAGTGCTTAGATTCATTTTCAATCTATCGAGAGGATATGAATATGAACTTTGCAGAACGCCACTATCAGCATGAGCCTCTTCTTATTGCCAACGTCTGGGATGCCGCCAGTGCTGCCGCAGCGCAAAAAGCAGGCTATCAGGTTCTGGGAACGTCCAGTGCAGCTATAGCGTCCACACTGGGATATGACGACGGGCAGGGAATGCCGTTTGATGAGTTGTTTTATATGGTCACCCGGATCCGGGCTGCCAACAGCCTGCCATTGAGCGTTGACATGGAAGCAGGGTATGGTGATTCAGCCGAAGAGATAGCAGGCAATCTGCGGCGCCTTGCTCAGACAGGCATTGCAGGCGTTAACCTCGAAGACAGCCGAGTCATAAACGGGGTTCGTCAGCTTGACGATGCCTCTGATTTTTCCCGTAACCTGAGAACAGTGTGCGATACGCTGAGAAGCGAAAATTACAGCCTGTTTCTGAACATCCGGACTGACACGTACCTGCTCGGACATGAAGACGCGTTGCAGGAGACGATATCACGGGGTCAACGCTATAAAGCCGCAGGTGCTGACGGCCTTTTTGTTCCCTGCCTGACGTCAGAGAAAGACATCAGCCTCATTGCAGAGGCAGCGGGTCTGCCCCTGAATGTCATGTGTATGCCCGATCTTCCTTCATTCGACAGGCTGAAACGGGCCGGGGTAAGCCGCATTTCAATGGGCAATTTTGTTCATTCTGCGATGCAGTCAACGCTGACTGATATCATGCATGCGATCCGATCTCGTCAGACGTTTGAAGGACTTTTTGGTGATGAAAATAACCGATAAGAATTTATGCGATATCTGGTATCAGGCATTACTTGAACGTGCTTCAGAATATACTGGCGTGTTTTTTGTTGGCGTCAAAACCACTGGCGTATTCTGCATTTCGGTATGCCGGGCGCGAAAGCCCAAACGCGAAAATGTCGAATTTTATAAAGATGCCAAATCTGCCCTGGCGGACGGCTTTCGTCCCTGTAAGGTCTGCAGGCCCGCTGAAAATGCGCACAGCGCGCCATTATTCGTTGAGCAGGCGCTTGCGCTTGTCAGGCGCGATATCAAATCCCGTGTAGCAGACGCGGAGCTTCGTCAGCATGGCATCAGCCCGGAGCGGGTAAGGCGCTGGTTCCTGCAACATCATGGCATCACTTTTCAGGCTTTCCAGCGAATGCAGCGGGTGAACGTTGCCCTGCAGGAGCTGAAACGTGGGCGCGCGGCGACTGATGTTGCGCTGGACAATGGCTATGAATCCTTGAGCGGGTTTGGTTATACCTACAAGCGTCTTACTGGCGCAGCGCCGACTCAGGCAACCCAGGTGATAGTCATTCACCGGTTTACCACGACGCTTGGTCCGATGTTTGTCTGCGCGACAGAGCGGGGAGTCTGTCTGCTGGAGTTTACCGATCGCCGGATGCTAGAAACAGAATTTCGCGATATCCAGCGTTTATTTAACGCCAGAATTGTCACCGGAGAAAACAGCCATACCCGGCAGACGGTAAAAGAGATCGGCGAATATTTTGCCGGAACGCGCCGACAGTTTGATCTCGCTTTAGATGCTCCGGGCAGTGATTTTCTACAATCCGTCTGGCATGCATTGCGTGCTGTTCCCTATGGACAGACCTCACATTATCAGGCCATTTCACTACGGCTTAATAAGCCCAATGCTGTGCGCGCCGTCGCTGCAGCTAACGGTGCCAACCGGATTGCGATTGTGATCCCCTGTCACAGGATAATTGGAAAAGATGGCGCGATGACAGGTTACGGAGGGGGGATTTCACGCAAAGAATGGCTTATTGAGCATGAGAGAAACAATGTTTAATGGCGTGATGTTGCTGTGTCGCCGGGAGATTTTATGGACTTCCCGGGAGAAATTGAGGGCACAAAAAAGCCCGCAGGGCTTGCGCCGTGCGGGCTCTTAGGACTTCATCGGATGACTCTGGTAATCACCGATGGAGAATTTTGGTGGAGCTGGCGGGAGTTGAACCCGCGTCCGAAATTTCTACATCCTCGGTACTACATGCTTAGTTTGTCTTTACATTCGCACGCCAGCTGCGGACAGACACGCCACTAACGAACTAGCCTGATTAGTTTTAACGCTTCAACCCCAGGCAGGGCTTCCACGCGATCTCTTTTGGGTTTGACCTCTCTTTGATCCCCGTCTTAAGAGCGGAAGCTAGGGAGAGAGGGCTCAGAGCAGGTTATTAAGCTGCTAAAGCGTAGTTTTCGTCGTTTGCGACTATTTTTTTGCGGCTTTTAACGAGGCAAACCGCCCCTCGGCATGCACCTTGGGTTTCGCAAATCCCGTCGAATCCAGAATCAGCCCCAATAGTGTTGAACTGAGTATACCAGATTTCACTTCCTGGATACCAGCCCGGAACGCTAACTTATTGAATAGTACAATAAGTGTGCAGAATCAACGTCCTGCGTTTTTCATAATGCGCGCTTTGTCCAACTGCCACTCGCGCTCTTTCAGGTCTGTACGTTTGTCGTGCTGTTTTTTACCCTTCGCGACGCCAACTTTCACTTTGCACCAGGCGTTTTTCCAGTACAGCGACAGGGCGACCACGGTGAAACCTTCACGGTTGATGCGTCCGTAGAGGGATTCCAGCTCACGCTTGTTCAGCAGCAATTTGCGCGTGCGCGTTGGGTCACACACGTAGTGTGAAGAGGCGACGGTTAGCGGCGTAAAGTTCGCGCCGAACAGGAAGGCTTCGCCATCTTTCAGGATCACGTAGCTATCGCCGATGTTGGCTTTCCCGGCGCGCAGCGATTTTACTTCCCAGCCCTGCAACGCAAGGCCAGCTTCGAATTCTTCTTCAATAAAATACTCGTGGCGAGCACGCTTGTTGAGCGCAATGGTCGCCGAGCCTGGTTTATGTGCTTTTTTCTTCGTCATAAGTGTCGTAAAGCCGTCGGTAATCTGATTTCAAAAAGTCACCTCATTGCGTCCCGTGAGGTCTAACGCGCTATCTTAGCACGAGATGAGGCTTAGCGTTTTTTTAACAGGTGATAAATGTTATTATTTGTCCGTTGTGTGACCATGGGAAATGCTATGCCTCAGATTAGCCGTACTGCGCTTGTGCCTTACAGCGCGGAACAAATGTATCAGTTAGTGAACGATGTTCAGTCTTATCCAGAATTTATTCCGGGATGCACCGGGAGCCGCGTTCTGGAGTCCGGTCCGACGCAGATGACCGCGGCGGTGGATGTCTCCAAAGCGGGGATCAGCAAGACGTTCACCACCCGCAATACGCTGACCAGCAATCAGAGTATTTTGATGCATCTGGTGGATGGTCCGTTTAAAACCCTGATGGGGGGCTGGAAGTTTACACCGCTGAGCGCTGACGCCTGTCGCATCGAGTTCCAGCTGGACTTTGAATTTACCAATAAGCTGATTGAGCTGGCGTTTGGCCGCATCTTTAAAGAGCTGGCGTCGAATATGGTTCAGGCGTTCACCACTCGCGCCAAAGAGGTTTACAGTGTCGCATAAAATTGCTGTAGAAGTGGTGTACGCGCTGCCGGAGAAGCAGTATCTGCAGCGCGTGATGCTGGAAGAGGGTGCGACCGTTGAGGCGGCTATCCGCGCGTCCGGCATACTTGAGCTTCGCAGCGATATCGACCTGGCGAAGAACAAGGTCGGGATTTACAGCCGTCCGGTGAAGCTGGGTGATGTGCTGAAAGAGGGTGACCGGGTGGAGATTTATCGTCCGCTGATTGCCGACCCGAAAGAGCTGCGTCGTCAGCGTGCGGAGAAAGCGGGTAAGTAGCTCTTTCTCCCCCGGTGGCGCTTCGCTAACCGGGGCTACGATTCTGCGTAAGAATTCAGATACAAAAAAGGTGCTCAATGAGCACCTTTTTGCATTTCTGACTTCTGATTATTTGGTCAGGGCAGGCTTGTTGTCGATGTTGGTCAACACACCGGCGCTGCTGAAGGTCAGCGTCAGGGTCTGCTGGGTCGCATCTTCGTGGCCCGGCTTTTGACGGAATACATAGAACCAGGTGTTAGTGCCGAACGGATCGGACATCATCGGGGTTCCCAGTGTATAAGCGACCTGCTGTTGTGTCATCCCAACGCGGATTTTGGACACATCGTTAGGGGTAAGGTAGTTCCCCTGGTTGATGTCAGGACGGTAAACCACTTTCTCCAGAGTGGAACAGCCTGCGGTCAACATCAGAAGAACCGCTGCGGCAGCGGTCAGCATTTTACAACGCATAGTGATTTGATTCCTTTTCGGGCCCGAGCAGAACGCGGCTCATATGTAATATGCCGATGATAATAGACCTTGCCCCACTTTGAAACCGGTCTGGCGGCGTTTTTGTTGTTCTGTATGACCCTGAGATCCCGAAAAAGTTTATGCCGCCAGCAGTTCTTTCGCGTTCGCGAGCGTGTTACGCGTGACTTCGCTGCCGCCGAGCAGGCGTGCCAGCTCCTGCAGACGCGCACGTTTATCCAGCGGCTTCATGTGCGTTTCGGTCATTTCACCGTCGGTTTCTTTGCTGACGATAAAGTGATGATGACCACAGCCCGCAACCTGCGGCAGGTGGGTGACACACATCACCTGCGTTGATTCGCCGAGCTGGCGCAGCAGTTTACCCACCACCGCCGCCGTTGGGCCGCTGATGCCGACATCCACTTCATCGAAAATCAGCGCCGGTGTTTCCATTTTACGCGCGGTGATCACCTGAATCGCCAGCGCAATACGCGACAGTTCACCGCCGGAGGCCACTTTGGAGATAGCCTGCAGCGGCTGCCCCGGGTTGGTAGTGACGCGGAACTCGATGCGGTCCGCACCTTCCGCCGTCAGGTGGTTCTCTTCAAAGCGGACATCAATGGTGAATACACCGTGCGGCATCGCCAGCGTGTGCATGCTGTCGGTGATGTGCTGGCTTAGCTCCTGGGCGTAATGCTGACGGATTTCATGCAGCTTTTGTGCTGTCGCCAGCGCCTGTTCATGGTGCAGATTCACCGCCAGAGAGAGGGTTTCCTGCGAGTCAGCCTGATCGTCAAGCTGTTGCTGTTCTTCCAGCAGAGCCTGATAGTAGCCCGGCAGCTCTTCCGGCGTGACGTGGTGCTTGCGCGCCAGTGAAATCTGACGGGAGATACGCTGCTCCAGCTCAAACAGACGGTTAGGGTCGAGATCCAGACGCTCACAGTAGTGGCGCAGTTCGTCACTGGCTTCGGAGATCTGAATCGCCGCTTCTTCCAGCATATCCAGAACGCCAGAAAGCTTGCTGTCCATGCCGACCAGTTCGGTAATCAGCTGGCGGACGTTATAAAGCTGGCCTTGCAGATTCACGTCTTCGCCATCCGCCAGCAGGTTGAGCGCATTCTGGCTGGTGGAGAGCAGGTGGCCGCTGTTCGCCAGGCGCTTGTACTCTTCGTCGATTTGCTCAAACTCACCCGGCTGCGGGTTGAATTCGTTTAGCTCTTTAAGCTGGTACGCCAGCAGCTCCGCACGTGCAGCGCGCTCCTGGCTTTGCTGCTGGTGCTGCGCAAGTTCACGGCAGCTCTGATGCCACTGGCGATAGTGCTCTGCCATAAGCTGAGTAAGCGCGTACTCACCCGCATAGCCATCCAGCAGCGCTTTCTGCTGTTCAGGTTTGACGAGTTGCTGATGCGCGTGCTGGCCGTGGATCTGGATAAGCAGCTGGCCGAGTTCGCGAAGCTGGGAGAGCGGAACCGCCGTACCGTTGATAAAGCCACGTGAACGACCGTCGCTGCTGATCACGCGGCGTAGTAAACACTCACGTCCATCTTCGAGCTGGTTCTGCTCCAGCCAGCGCTGGGCGGCAGGGGTGTCTTTCAGGGAGAAACGGGCGCACAGGTCGGCACGGTTTGCGCCCATGCGCACCATGTCGCCTTCTGCGCGGCCGCCAAGGCACAAGCCGAGGGCATCAATGGCAATGGATTTACCCGCACCGGTTTCCCCGGTGATCGCCGTCATGCCGCTGTGGAAATCGATCTCAAGCTCACGAACAATGGCAAAGTTGCTGATGGTCAGTTGTGCCAGCATAATTGTTTTCCTGTATGAAAAACCATAACTGTGTTTTCATACAGTATAAACTGGTTTTTTATACAGTAAAGTACTGGATGCAAAATCAGAACAATTTTTTTGACCAGCCAAGCTTCGAGCTCAATGTGTTGAAATAGCTGTAATCTTTCGGATGAATCAAATTCAGGTGGTAATCACACCGGCGAATAAGAACATCTTCACCTTCCTGGATCGGCAGCGCTATCTGGCTGTCGCAGCTGATCTCCAGGTCGTTACGGCGGTGCGAGAAGCGCAGACGTATCGTGCTGTCGCCGTTGATGACCAGCGGGCGGGCGGAGAGCGTGTGCGGGAACATCGGCACCAGGGTGATGGCATCCAGCGAAGGCGTAAGGATCGGGCCGCCGGCAGAAAGCGAGTATGCAGTTGAGCCGGTCGGGGTGGAGATAATCAGTCCGTCAGAACGCTGGGAGAAGGCAAAGATTTCGTCGATATAGACTTCGAACTCGATCATGTGCGCCACTTTACCGGGGTGAAGGACCACCTCGTTAATCGCGGTGCTGATGCGCTTCTGGCAGTCCTGCTGGCACACCTGCGCTTCCAGTAAAAAGCGTTTTTCACTTATATAGTGGCCTTCCAGCACGTCTGCCAGCTGCTGTTGCGCATTGTCCGGGTCGAGGTCGGTTAAAAAACCGAGATTGCCACGGTTGATGCCAATAACCTTAATGTCATAGCGCGCCAGCGTGCGGGCCGCGCCGAGCATGTTGCCGTCGCCGCCCACTACCACTGCGAGATCGGCCTGTTGGCCTATCTCCGCCAGCGTGCCGGTTTTGACGCTCTTCAGCTGCAGCTCCTGAGCAATCTGCTGCTCGACCATCACTTCATAGCCTTTGCTACACAACCAGCGATACAACATTTCATGTGTCGTTAGTGCGGTAGGGTGACGCGGATGCCCGACGATCCCAATACACCTGAAATGATTATTCATTTTCTGGAGGTCCTTGTGCCTGATGAATGATGACAATCTGTCTTGTTCCCTTGAATCCCGGAAACTGATCCCCATAATAAGCGAAGTTAGCGAGATGAATGCAGAAAAACGCGGAGAAATTCATGAGTAGTAAAGAACAGAAAACGCCTGAGGGGCAAGCCCCTGAAGAAATTATCACGGAACAGCACGATGAAGTTGAGGCTGTAGAGCCAGACGCATCTGCTGAGCAGGTGGACCCGCGCGATGAAAAAATTGCGAATCTGGAAGCCCAGCTGGTAGAAGCACAGAATCGCGAACGCGATGGTGTTCTGCGCATCAAGGCGGAAATGGAAAACCTGCGTCGCCGTACCGAGCAGGACGTAGAGAAGGCGCATAAATTTGCGCTGGAGAAATTCGTCAACGAACTGCTGCCGGTGATTGATAGCCTCGATCGCGCGCTGGAAGTGGCTGACAAAGCGAATCCAGACAACGCCGCAATGATCGAAGGTATCGAACTGACGCTGAAATCCATGCTCGACGTGGTGCGTAAGTTTGGCGTGGAAGTGATTGCCGAAACCAACGTTCCGCTGGATCCAAACGTTCACCAGGCGATTGCGATGGTGGAGTCAGAAGAGGTGGAAGCCGGTAAAGTGCTGGGCGTGATGCAGAAAGGTTACACCCTGAACGGCCGTACCATTCGCGCGGCGATGGTGACCGTGGCGAAAGCGAAAGCGTAATTCGCTATCCGTAGTGCCGGGTGGCGGCGTTCGCCTCACCCGGCCTACAGCCTTACTCCGCGATGCTTTCGCGCAGGGGTTTAACGGGCAGGACTTTCACCTGCTTAATCATATTGTCCTGCACGTCCAGGATATCAATATCGTACTGCTCAATGCGCACCCGCGTGCCCGCCGCCGGGATCTCTTCCAGCGCTTCCAGAATCATCCCGTTAATGGTCCGAGCCTCATCTTCCGGCAAATGCCAGTTAAAGGCTTTGTTGAGTTCACGAATGTTCGCGCTACCGTCAATCAGCACCGAGCCGTCGTTTTGCGGGGTAACCTCTTCCGCGAGGGAAGGCGACATTGAGGTGGTAAAGTCCCCGACAATCTCTTCCAGAATATCTTCGACCGTCACCAGCCCCTGGATATCGCCGTACTCGTTGACCACCAGGCCGACCTTCTTCTTGTTGCGCTGGAATTTCACCAGCTGCGTGCTGAGCGGCGTTCCTTCCGGCACGTAGTAAATTTCGTCGGCGGCGCGCAGCATCACCTCTTTGGTAAACTCTTTTTTCTCGGTCATCAGACGGTAGGCTTCGCGCACGCGGAGCATGCTGATGGCGTCATCCAGCGAGTCGCGGTACAGCACAATCCGCCCGTGCGGGGAGTGCGTCAGCTGGCGAACGATGGCTTTCCAGTCGTCGTTGATGTCGATACCGACGATTTCGTTACGCGGCACCATGATGTCATTCACGCTCACCTTTTCCAGATCCAGCACCGACAGGAGCATGTCCTGATTGCGCCGGGAGATCTGCGAGCGGGATTCATGCACGATGGTGCGCAGCTCTTCTTTGCTGAGCGCGCTGCTGATGGTGACATCGGCTTTGATCCCCACCATCCGCATCAGGACGCGCGTCACCATGTTCAGCAGCCAGACCAGCGGCATCATCAGGATCTGCAGCGGTGCCAGCAGGAAGCTGCTCGGGTAAGCGACCTTCTCCGGGTAAAGCGCGGCGATGGTTTTCGGCAGCACTTCGGCAAACACCAGCACCACGAACGTCAGCACGCCGGTGGCAATCGCTACCCCGGCGTTGCCGTACAGGCGCATCCCGACGATGGTGCCGAGGGCAGAGGCCAGAATGTTGACGAGGTTGTTGCCGATGAGCACCAGGCTTATCAGGCGATCCGGCTTGCGAAGCAGCTTTTCAACGCGACGGGCGGCGCGGTTACCCTGTTTAGCACGATGCCGTAACCGGTAGCGGTTTAAGGTCATCATGCCGGTTTCCGAGCCGGAGAAATAGGCGGAGATGACCACCATGACGATCAGCGTAACGATCAGCGTGGTGGTAGAGATGTGTTCCAGGG
The DNA here is from genome assembly GCF_043965265.1 of Enterobacter sp. ECC-249. Taxonomy (NCBI): domain Bacteria; kingdom Pseudomonadati; phylum Pseudomonadota; class Gammaproteobacteria; order Enterobacterales; family Enterobacteriaceae; genus Enterobacter; species Enterobacter sp. ECC-249. The sequence continues at coordinate 4,079,343 of NZ_CP143660.1, read as the reverse complement.
GGAACTCCTTTTGTTACTTAGCCAGCAAATTGCTGTATGAAGCGGCTGCCAAAATAGGCAAGGGTGAGAATGCCCGCACCCGCGACGTTGAACCAGACCACGCGACGACCGCGCCAGCCTTCATGATAATGGCCCCATAACAGGACAATATAGACAAACCACGCGATGATGGAGAGCACTGCTTTATCAATATTCTCCACGCTGAACAGGTTCTTCATGTAAAACAGGCCCGTGCAGAGCGTCAGCGTCAGCAGCACCACGCCCACCTGGGTGATGTGGAACATCTTACGCTCAATGACCATCAGCGGCGGCATCTCGTGGTTAAACGCCAGCTTTTTGTTTTTCAGCTGGTAGTCAATCCAGGCGAGCTGCATGGCGTAAAGCGCGGCGATGATCAGCGTCGCGTAGGCAAAGAGCGACAGGCCGATATGCACCAGCATCCCCTGGGTGGCCTCCAGATGCGTAATGAATTCATTAGGCATAAAGGTGGCGAGGGCCAGATTGATCAGCGCGAAGGTGTAGACAATCGGCAGCAGCAGCCAGCCGCGATTTTTAGACGCGACGATGGTCATTACCGTACAGATCATCAGGCTGACCAGCGAGCCGACGTTGAGGACGCTCAGGTTTTGCACGCTGCCGTCGCCGGGGATGATGCGTGATTCCAGCGCAAAGGCGTGGCTAATCAGTGCGATCACCGCCGAGAGAATAGCCATGCGCCGCCAGCCGCTGTTTTTTTGCAGCAGTCCGGGAATGATCAGCGCGAGGCTGACAGAGTAGGCAACAAGGGCGATCAGTGCGAAAACAGGCATATAGGCATCGACAGTTGTCTTAATAAGAAAGAGAAGCAGTATAACGTTACGTGACGCCTGCTCCAACCGTTGCATAACAACAAAGGCGCCTTCATGTTATACTCCGGCAAAATTCTGTGTATGTGTCGCCCATGGCGGCCCAACGTTTCTACTCAGGCGAGAGACAATGTTTGATAATTTAACCGATCGTTTGTCGCGCACGCTGCGCAACATCAGCGGCCGCGGACGCCTTACTGAAGAGAACATCAAGGAAACGCTGCGCGAAGTGCGCATGGCGCTGCTGGAAGCTGACGTCGCGTTGCCGGTTGTTCGTGATTTTATCAACCGCGTTAAAGAGAAAGCGGTTGGTCATGAAGTTAACAAGAGCCTGACCCCGGGTCAGGAGTTCGTCAAAATCGTTCGTAATGAACTGGTTTCGGCGATGGGCGAAGAGAACCAGGTGCTTAACCTGGCCGCTCAGCCACCGGCCGTGGTGCTGATGGCGGGCCTGCAGGGTGCGGGTAAAACCACCAGCGTCGGTAAGCTCGGTAAATTCCTGCGCGAAAAGCACAAGAAGAAAGTGCTGGTGGTCTCTGCGGACGTCTATCGCCCGGCGGCGATCAAACAGCTGGAAACCCTGGCCGAGCAGGTCGGCGTAGATTTCTTCCCGTCCGACGTGGCGCAGAAGCCTGTCGACATCGTTAACGCCGCGCTGAAAGAGGCGAAGCTGAAATTCTACGACGTGCTGCTGGTGGATACCGCCGGTCGTCTGCACGTTGACGAAGCGATGATGGACGAGATCAAGCAGGTACATGCCTCTATCAACCCGGTAGAGACTCTGTTTGTTGTTGACGCCATGACCGGTCAGGATGCGGCGAATACCGCGAAAGCGTTTAACGAAGCGCTGCCGTTAACCGGCGTGGTGCTGACCAAAGTGGACGGTGACGCCCGCGGCGGTGCGGCCCTCTCGATTCGTCACATCACCGGCAAGCCGATCAAATTCCTTGGCGTGGGCGAGAAAACCGAGGCGCTGGAGCCGTTCCACCCGGATCGTATCGCCTCCCGTATCCTCGGCATGGGCGACGTGCTGTCGCTGATCGAAGATATCGAGAGCAAGGTTGACCGCGCGCAGGCCGAGAAGCTGGCCAGCAAGCTGAAAAAAGGCGACGGTTTCGATCTCACCGACTTCCTTGAGCAGCTGCGTCAGATGAAAAACATGGGCGGCATGGCCAGCCTGATGGGCAAACTGCCGGGCATGGGCCAGATCCCTGACAACGTGAAAGCGCAGATGGATGACAAGGTGCTGGTGCGTATGGAGGCAATCATCAACTCGATGACGCTGAAAGAGCGCGCTAACCCGGACATCATCAAAGGTTCCCGTAAACGCCGTATCGCAGCCGGTTGCGGCATGCAGGTGCAGGACGTTAACCGCCTTCTGAAACAGTTTGACGACATGCAGCGCATGATGAAGAAAATGAAGAAAGGCGGCATGGCGAAGATGATGCGCGGGATGAAAGGGATGATGCCTCCCGGTTTTCCAGGGCGTTAATCGCTTTTGAGATTGCTTTTTGCCCGAAAATGAGTAAAATTTTCGGGCTTTTAATATGACACCCGGGCTCCGTTCCTCGATGGGGCCCGGTTGTTTTATTCACACAAGAGGATGTTATGGTAACTATTCGTTTAGCACGTCACGGCGCTAAAAAGCGTCCGTTCTACCAGGTTGTTGTGACTGACAGCCGTAATGCACGCAACGGTCGCTTCATCGAGCGCGTTGGTTTCTTCAACCCACTGGCCGCTGGCGCAGAAGAAGAAACTCGTCTGGATCTGGATCGTATCGCTCACTGGGTTGGCCAGGGCGCTACTGTTTCCGATCGCGTTGCTACGCTGATCAAAGCAGCAAACAAAGCAGCTTAATCTGTCACGGTGGTCATGATGAGCAATAAAGCACCTGTTGAACCGATCGTATTGGGAAAAATGGGTTCTTGCTACGGTATCCGTGGTTGGCTCAGAGTGTTTTCCTCCACTGAAGACGCTGATAGCATTTTTGATTACCAGCCCTGGTTTATCCAGAAAGGCGGTAAGTGGGAAGAGGTCGAGCTGGAAAGCTGGCGTCACCACAATCAGGACATCATCATCAAGCTGAAAGGCGTTGACGATCGTGATGCCGCGAATGCGCTGACTAATTGTGAAATTGTCGTGGATTCGTCGCAGTTGCCACAGCTGGAAGAGGGCGACTACTACTGGAAAGACCTTATGGGTTGCCAGGTAGTCACTACCGAAGGCTACAGCCTGGGAAAAGTCATCGATATGATGGAAACCGGGTCAAATGACGTTCTCGTCATTAAGGCAAACCTGAAAGATGCATTTGGCATCAAGGAGCGGTTGGTCCCGTTCCTCGATGGACAGGTTATCAAGAAAGTCGATCTCACTACTCAAACCATTGAAGTAGATTGGGATCCTGGTTTTTAAATTCTCCGGATAAACGGTAAAAGACGGCGCTATGTGGATTGGCATAATTAGCCTGTTTCCTGAAATGTTCCGCGCGATTACCGATTACGGGGTAACTGGCCGGGCAGTAAAGAATGGCCTGCTGAGCATCCAGAGCTGGAGTCCTCGTGACTTTACTCATGACCGGCACCGTACCGTGGACGATCGTCCTTACGGCGGCGGACCGGGGATGCTAATGATGGTGCAACCCTTACGGGACGCCATTCACACAGCAAAAGCCGCGGCAGGTGAAGGCGCAAAGGTGATTTATCTGTCACCTCAGGGACGCAAGCTTGATCAAGCGGGCGTGAGCGAACTGGCGACGAATCAAAAGCTGATTCTGGTCTGTGGGCGCTACGAAGGGATAGATGAGCGCGTAATTCAAACCGAGATTGACGAAGAATGGTCTATCGGCGATTACGTTCTCAGCGGTGGTGAGTTACCGGCAATGACGCTGATTGACTCCGTCGCCCGGTTCATTCCGGGTGTTCTGGGCCATGAAGCTTCGGCAACGGAAGATTCCTTTGCCGACGGGTTGCTGGACTGTCCACACTATACTCGTCCTGAAGTGTTAGAAGGGATGGAAGTACCGGCGGTGTTACTGTCTGGAAACCATGCCGAGATACGTCGCTGGCGTTTGAAGCAGTCGCTGGGCCGAACCTGGCTTAGAAGACCTGAACTTCTGGAAAACCTGGCTCTGACTGAAGAGCAAGCAAAGTTGCTGGCCGAGTTCAAAACCGAACACGCGCAACAGCAGCATGAACATGATGGGAATGCGTAATACGCTCCCGAATATCAGTTTACCCAGGATAAGAGATTAAATTATGAGCAACATTATTAAGCAACTTGAACAAGAGCAGATGAAGCAGGACGTACCTTCCTTCCGTCCAGGTGACACCGTGGAAGTGAAAGTATGGGTTGTTGAAGGTTCCAAAAAACGTCTGCAGGCATTCGAGGGCGTGGTTATCGCTATTCGTAACCGCGGTCTGCACTCTGCATTCACTGTTCGTAAAATTTCCAACGGCGAAGGCGTTGAGCGTGTCTTCCAGACTCACTCTCCGGTAGTTGACAGCATTGCTGTTAAACGTCGTGGTGCTGTACGTAAAGCTAAACTGTACTACCTGCGTGAGCGTACTGGTAAGTCTGCTCGTATTAAAGAGCGTCTGAACTAAGATTCGCTTAAGCGACATCCTGTTAGAAAGGGCTGGCCGAAAGGCTGGCCCTTTTTTTATCCCATCGCATCTCTCGCATTAACCCTTTCGTCATAAATCATTTACAATGCTTGCCTCTTGAATGGAGGGGAAGTGGATAACGTACTGCATCAGCCTAAACGTAAACGCGCAGCTGCATTGACCGCGCTGTTTGCGATCCTGCTGATCGTGGTGGCACCGCTTATCTCCGTCTCGTTGCAGAAAGATCCCATGAGCGCCATGCCGGGCATGCATCATGACATGAGCATGATGTCGATGGATGAGCATCACGACGATATGCCGCATACGATGCCTGTCGACCATGCGGAAGCCTGCGGCTACTGCGTGCTGTTAGCGCATGTCCCTGGCGTGATGCTGGCGCTCATCGTCCTGCTCAGCGTGGTGCTGCAGAGGCTTCGCGTTAAGCCGCCGCGCCAGGTGGTCAGCCACTGGCACTTCTTCCCCTGGCTTTACCCTGATACCCGCGCGCCGCCGCGGCAGTCAGCTTTTTCCCTTTAAAAACAAAATCGATAACTTTTTGCCTTAAAAAGGAAAAGTATGACTACCTGCACTCCGCGCGCGGCATGGGGAAACCTGCTGCGTCGCCTTCATTTCTACGTCGGGCTGTTTGTCGGCCCGTTTATCTTCTTCGCCGCGCTGACCGGGACGCTGTATGTGGCGACCCCACAGCTGGAAAACGCACTCTACCGGCACGCGCTCCACACGGATTCCGTGGGCGAGCCGCAGCCTCTGGCAGAACAAATCGCCGTGGCGGAAAAAAACGTTGGATCAGATTTACGTTTGCACGCCGTCCGTCCGGGGCTGGCTGAAGGCGAAACCACCCGCGTGATGTTCGCTGACCCGAAACTTGGGCCATCGGAGAACCGCGCTATCTTCGTGGATCCGGTAAGCCTGACGGTGCTGGGAGATATGACGGTATACGGCACCAGCGGGATTTTACCGCTGCGTCAGACCATTGATTACCTGCATACCTCTCTGATGTTGGGCGACGTGGGGCGACTCTACAGCGAGCTTGCAGCCTCCTGGATGTGGATCGCCGCGCTGGGCGGTATTGCCCTTTGGTTTTATACCCGACCCAAACGGCGGATCAACAATCGCTTCCAGAACCGGCGTCGGGTGCACGTGACGCTGGGCTGGGTTCTGCTGGGTGGAATGCTGCTGTTCTCCGCAACCGGCCTGACCTGGTCCCAGTGGGCTGGCGGGAACGTGGATAAGCTGCGGGCAGAGATGAACTGGCTCACCCCGCAGGTGAACACGACGCTATCCGGCCAACATGAGGTTATGGATGAACATGCCGAACACCGTGGTCATCACGGTGGGATGATGATGCCGGAAAAGGCGATGGATTTGACCCAATTTGATGGGGTATTAAGCGCGGCGCGTAAAGCGGGAATTGATGCCAACAGGCTGGAGATCCGCCCTGCGAAAACGATGGATCGTGCCTGGACCGTGACGGAAATCGATCGCAGCTGGCCGACTCAGGTAGACGCCGTTGCGGTTGATCCTCATACAATGCAGGTTCTGGACAGAACCCGATTCGAGGATTTCCCGCTAATGGCAAAACTGACCCGCTGGGGCGTTGATTTCCATATGGGGATCTTATTCGGCCTTGCAAATCAGCTGCTGCTCGTGGCGTTCGGCCTCGCTCTGTGCGTGCTCATTATCTGGGGATACCGGATGTGGTGGATGCGTCGTCCGGCGCAATCGGCAGTGAGTCCGGTACAGACGCTTTGTCAGAGCTGGCTGGCGCTGTCAGTATGGGGAAGAGGCGTTACGGTGATAACCAGCTTACTGTTGGGGCTGGCCCTGCCGGTCATGGGCGCGAGTCTGGCACTGTTTGTTCTGGTGGACTGGCTGCGCTGGCGAGCGGCAACCAGGGTGACGCTCGCCGAATCATCCGCTAAATAACCCTATGGCGTGCTGATCACCACTGCGACGCGGCGGTTTTCAGCGCGCCCTTGCGGGGTACTGTTGCTCGCAACCGGGTATTTTTGACCTAATCCCCGCGTGGTAAGATTGCTGCGCGGGATATTTGCCCCCTTCGCCCAGGCGTCGGCCACGGCATTGGCGCGTTTTAACGACAGCGCTTCGTTGTAGCTTTCTTCTCCGTAGTTATCCGTGTGACCGTCCATTCGTGCGTGGTTCAGACCGGTTTCCGCCAGGCGAGAGGCCATGGACTGGATCTGCTTTTCACTTTCCGGGCGCAGCCTGGCGTCATTTTTATCAAACAGGATGGTGTCCGACATGCCAAGGGACCAGTCACCGTTTAGTTCGTTAAAACCGTAAGACTTCATCGCCGTAATTTGCTCAGGAGTGAATTTGCCTTGAGGCGGCGACTGACAGCCTGCCAGAACCAGTGAGGCCAGGACTAACGGCGCGAAGTAACGTTTTAACATAGTGTATCCTTTCTAACTTATTGTTTTCGTACGCTGGTGTTTAACCTGGTACATGTTGCGGTCAGCCCTCTCCAGTAATGCTTCCACGGAAGCATTTTCCCACGCCAGAGCAAAGCCAATGCTGAGTGACATCGATGCTTTTTGTCCGTTATGAAGATCAAACGGACGGATAAACTGCTGCGAAAGCGCAGCACAAACGTGTTGAACCTCAAGCTCAGAGTGCACGCCGTACAGCACCATGGCGAATTCGTCACCGCCAAGGCGGTATGCCTGATGACGTTTGTCGCCAAACTCCATCATCCTGCTGGCAACTTCGATCAGCACGCAGTCTCCTGCCGCGTGGCCCCAGGTGTCGTTAATAAATTTAAAATTATCACCGTCGAGGAAGAGCAGGGCCGAGTTTGTTTTGGCTGAAGGGTCGTTCATTAAGGCCGCAATGCTGTTACGAAACGCCGCGCGGTTGGCAAGACCGGTAAGCGGGTCGTGCATGGCGGTCCGCAACAGCTGGGCGTTTTTCGCCTGAAGCTTCAGTTGCCACTCTTCCATTTCATCCAGAAGACTGTTGAAGTCCTCGCCAAACTGGTGAAATTCTTCGATACGGCCGTCTTTCACCCGGCGGGAGAAGTTGCGGTTCGTGCGTACGTCATGCACGACGTCGGTAATGTTCTGCAGGGCCGTGACCATTCCACGATGCAAAGACTGGGTAATGATGAGCGCGACGACGGCGGCAAAGAGAATGCAGCCGGTCAGTACGGCAAACGACGTCCAGATGAAGTGGCTGATCAAACTGTCACGCGCGGTAAGGCGGATTTCGCCGATCGTTAAGCCGTTATGCATGATGGGCTGCGCAACCGGTACGGGGAAAAGCCAGCGGCTGACCAGTGCGCCCAGCGTGTCGTTGTTATCCTCCGGGTTCCAGGACCAGTAGGCGAACCGCTTTTTATGCGCGTTAATCACCTCCGCCGCGGCAAACTGCCCCTGTTTGCCCAGGGCGGCAAGCGTTTCGTTGGCTGCCAGCGAGTCGTTGAATACCAGCGAGGCTTCCAGGCTGTGGCTCATTGTGGCGCCGGTTAATTCGAGATTCTTTTGCGCGTATTGTTTTAACGTCACGACGGAAGCGAAACAGAGCAACAGCCATATTAACGTCATGGTAATAATGACGCTTATCATGCTGTTTCGCCTCAACGTTCTTTTAAACGTCGGACGTGGCGTTGATGTGAAATCTTTATCCATGCTGCTTATTCCGTGCCAGCATTAATACATCCGGATTGACTCTTACGCCACTGCGCGTCAATGCATCCAGGTTGACGGAAAACCGTACCTGGCCGCGATCGATCATCAGGCAAAAGGCACTGCCAATTACACATTCCGGATTTTGCTCTGAGATTAATAGCAACGCTCTGCCCTGATATTGACTTATTAATTCAAGTTGTTTTGCCGGCGATTCAGACCCGAAATATATCGCATCGCACGTCGCGGCCAGGGCTTCCCGATCGTTACGTACAATAACGGGAGTATAAGGTAGCTCGTTGTGCCCTTCGTCGCCGCTAAGCGCGTGCGTATAGTGAGACGTGGCATAGATGCAGAGTTTAGGCTGTCCGGATAGTGACGGCCATCGCGTATAGCTCACAATGCCTGAGACAATCGAGCGTACCGATTTATCCGTTTCCGTAAGCGTGCCTGCCGTCGCTGGGCCCACCATAAGGAATAGCGTTATCACCAGAGTGAGTCGGAAAAAAGAGATCAAGAATAAATTTCTCACCAGAATCCGCCACATCGCTCCGGAAATAGATGTCCTTAAGAGTTGCGGGCAGAATACCATTGTTTGTCAGAGCCGTCATTATGTCAGAAATAGCCTAAGGCCGACCTAAGCTAAATCCTACTGTTGTATATTTTCCGGTGGATAAAAATAGATTAATTCAGTCTGCTGGAGCGCATACTTTCATCCATCCCTTTCTGCCATGACGCACGTAGTTTTGCCGCGTTTTCGGCAGTATCGCAACTGGCAGGGAACGATTTGCCTGCTAATCCCCAGGCGTGAATAAACCCTTCTTCGCAGACTCTCTTCTGACCGTCAGCATAGCCGCGAAGATATTCACTACGATCAACGTGTGTGTCGTTAAAACTATCGGCCAGGGCCTGGTTATCTTTAACCGGCAGGCCATTCATGGCGTCTTCTTTACCGGCATCAAACCAGGATGGGCTGGTCCAGTCGGGCTGGAAGGTGTAAGGATTGATCTGACAGCCCGTTAAAAACAGCGACAACAGCGCGAGAGCAATTGAACGCATAGCCATTCTCCTTTTTTCTTCAGCATAGCCTGGCTAAAGAAAATCTGTCTGTAATTTAAAGTTTACGTTTTTATTGGCTGATTTTTGCAATAAATTGGCTTCTGTAAAGTAATGTGTACGTATTTTGGATTGAAATGTTTACTTTTTATGGTATCGTGGTTTCACCTCATTGAGGAAACAACTATCGCAAACGAGCTTTACAGGATCGCCATCATGCAAAAAGACGCGCTGAACAACGTACATATCACTGACGAACAGGTTTTAATCACTCCGGATCAACTGAAAGCGGAGTTTCCGCTGAGCGTCGCGCAGGAGGCTCAGATCGAGCACTCGCGTCAGACCATTTCTGACATCATCGCCGGCCGCGATCCGCGCCTGCTGGTGGTGTGTGGTCCTTGCTCCATTCACGATCCTGAAACCGCCATTGAGTACGCTCGTCGATTTAAAACATTAGCGGAGGAGGTCAGCGATAGCCTCTATCTGGTGATGCGCGTCTATTTTGAGAAGCCACGTACTACCGTCGGCTGGAAAGGGTTGATTAACGATCCGCACATGGATGGCTCGTTTGATGTGGAAGCAGGCCTGAAGATTGCGCGTCGCCTGCTGGTGGAGCTGGTCAGCATGGGGCTGCCGCTGGCAACCGAAGCGCTGGACCCGAACAGCCCGCAGTACCTGGGCGATCTGTTCAGCTGGTCGGCTATTGGCGCGCGAACCACAGAATCGCAAACCCACCGCGAGATGGCGTCTGGCCTGTCGATGCCGGTTGGCTTTAAAAACGGTACCGATGGCAGCCTGGCGACGGCGATCAACGCCATGCGCGCGGCCGCCATGCCGCACCGTTTCGTCGGTATCAACCAGGCGGGCCAGGTCTGCCTCCTGCAAACGCAGGGCAACCCGGACGGTCACGTGATCCTGCGCGGCGGGAAAGCACCGAACTACAGCCCGGCTGACGTAGCGCAGTGTGAAAAAGAGATGGAGCAGGCGGGACTGCGCCCGGCACTGATGGTAGATTGCAGTCATGGTAATTCGAATAAAGATTACCGTCGCCAGCCTGCGGTTGCGGAATCCGTGGTCGCACAGATCAAAGATGGCAACCGTTCGATTATCGGTCTGATGATTGAGAGCAATATTCATGAAGGCAATCAGTCATCTGAACAACCGCGTAGCGCAATGAAGCACGGCGTTTCCGTGACGGATGCCTGCATCAGTTGGGAGACTACCGATGCGCTGCTGCGTGAGATCCACAAAGATTTGAACGGCCAGCTGGCGACGCGTCTGGCTTAAGAGGTTAGTTATGGTTGCTGAATTGACCGCACTGCGCGATCAAATTGATGAAGTGGATAAGGCGCTGCTGGATCTGCTGGCGCGCCGCATGGCCCTGGTCGCCGAAGTCGGTGAGGTGAAAAGCAAATACGGCCTGCCGATTTACGTCCCGGAGCGCGAGGCCTCCATGCTGGCCTCCCGTCGCAAAGAGGCGCAGGCGCTGGGCGTTTCGCCGGACTTGATTGAGGATGTTCTGCGTCGCGTGATGCGGGAGTCCTATTCCAGCGAAAACGACAAGGGCTTCAAAACCCTCTGCCCGACCCTGCGTCCGGTGGTGATTGTCGGCGGTGCTGGGCAGATGGGACGCCTGTTTGAAAAAATGCTGACCCTTTCTGGCTATCAGGTGCGCATTCTGGAAAAAGAGGACTGGCCCCAGGCGCCGGAACTCATGAACGATGCCGGAATGGTTATCGTCAGCGTGCCGATCCACGTGACGGAGCAAATCATCGGGAAGCTTCCTCCGTTACCGAAAGATTGCATCCTGGTGGATCTGGCCTCCGTCAAAAATGGTCCGCTGCAGGCAATGCTGGCTGCACATACTGGCCCGGTGCTGGGTCTGCACCCGATGTTTGGCCCGGACAGCGGCAGTCTGGCTAAGCAGGTGGTCGTTTACTGCGACGGTCGACAGCCAGAAGCCTATCAGTGGTTCCTGGAACAGATTCAGGTATGGGGCGCACGGCTGCACCGCATCAGCGCGGTTGAGCACGACCAGAACATGGCGTTCATTCAGGCGCTGCGCCACTTTGCGACGTTTGCCTACGGTCTGCATCTGGCGGAAGAGAACGTGCAGCTTGAACAACTGCTGGCACTCTCTTCACCTATCTATCGTCTGGAACTGGCGATGGTCGGGCGTCTGTTTGCTCAGGATCCGCAGCTTTACGCGGACATTATTATGTCCTCGGAAAATAACCTGGCGCTGATCAAGCGCTACTATCAGCGCTTTGGTGAAGCCATTACGCTGCTGGAGCACGGAGACAAGCAGGCGTTTATCGACAGCTTCCGCAAGGTCGAGCACTGGTTTGGCGATTACGCGCAGCGCTTCCAGAGTGAGAGCCGGACGCTGTTGCGCCAGGCAAATGACAGTCGCCAGTAATGCGATGATGTATATACTGAAAGCCAGCAATGCTGGCTTTTTTCATTTTGGGGAACTGTCATGGCCGAACCGCAGCTGCTGTTTAATTACACCGGGCATCTGCCTGAATGTCCGACGTGGAGCGCCGATGAGCACGCGCTCTACTGGGCCGATATACTGGAAGGAGAGATCCACCGCTACCATCTGCCGACGGCGGAACACACCGTGCTTTCTTTCCACGAGGAGGTGGGCTGTTTCGCGCTGCGCGAGCGCGGCGGGTTTATCGTCGCCATGCGCAATGGCATCTGGCTTGCCGATAAGCATGGCCTTCTGCAGCGCAAGGTGTGCGACAACCCCTCTAACCCGCAGCTGGCGCGTTTTAACGATGGGGGGACCGACCATCAGGGCCGGTTCTATGCGGGCACGTTCTGGGGGCCGGGAGATTACAACGGCGCCCTGCTGATGCGCATCGACAACGACCTGACGCCGAAGGTGATCCAGTGCGATATCCACGGGCACAACGGCTTAGCGTTTAGCCCGGATAAGCAGTGGCTGTTTACCTCAGACACGCCAAACGGTGTGATCTACCGTACCCCGCTTGATGAGCAGGGCGAACCGGGCAGGCGCGAGGTGTTTCGTCAGTTTAAAGAGGGCGAGGGGATACCGGACGGCGCGGCGATGGACGTGGATGGCTGCTACTGGAGCGCGCTGTTTGACGGCTGGCGTATTGCGCGTTTTTCTCCGCAAGGGGAACAACTGGAAGAATACCGCATGCCGGTACGTTGCCCGACGATGGTCTGCTTTGGCGGAGATGATATGAAAACGCTGTTTATTACCACCACGCGGGAAAATATGGATGCGGATGAGATCGCGAAGTATCCGCTCTCCGGGGCCATCTTCACCCTGCCGGTGAGCGTGGCAGGGATGAAGAAAAGCCGTTTTATCGAACGTTAGATCGGATCGACCGGCACGACGTTTTCGCTCGGATAGCAGCCCAGCACTTTCATAGAGCGGGTGATTTCGCCCAGTTCGCGCAGGGCTTTCTGCATGGAAGCAGACTCCAGGTTGGCCTGGATATCCAGGTAGAACATCTCTTCCCACGGGTTACCGTGGATTGGGCGCGATTCCAGCCTGGTCATGATCAGGTTGTGATTACGCAGTACCAGCAGGGCTTCAACCAGCGCACCGGCCTGTTGGCCGGTGGCCATCAGCAGCGTGGTTTTGGCCGGCACCTGGTCTGACACATTGATTGCCTTGCGGGCCAGCACCACGAAGCGGGTAATGTTTTGCGTCTGGTTTGCCAGGTTACGTTCCAGCACCTGTAAACCATATAGCGCGCCGCCCGCTTCGCTGCCGAGCGCCGCGACGGTTGGGGAGTTCGCCTGGGCGACTTTTTCCATAGCCGCCGAGGTGCTTTCGGTGTACTCAATTTTCCAGTTCGGATAGCGGTTCAGAAACTGGCTGCACTGCTGGAACGGCTGCGGGTGACTGTAGACGGTTTCGATTGTGTTCAGATCCGTTGAGCCGGAGACCAGCACACAGTGATCGATAGGGATCGTCAGCTCTCCTACCAGCGACAGGCTGGTGTGCTGCAGCAAGTCGTAAACGTCGTTGATGGCACCGGAGCTGGTGTTTTCAATCGGTACGACGGCGTAATCCGCCTGGCCGGTCTCAACCTGATTAAAAATGTCGGCAAACTTCGCGCAGCCGCTCTCAATAAATTCTTCGAAATGGCGTGCGGCATACTGACGCGCTGCCAGGTGAGAATAAGAACCCTTCGGACCGAGAAAGGCGATACGCGCAGAGTGGGGATTGGTTTTGTTCAGATGCTGCTGGAGCAGCGCTTGCTGGGTGAGAACGGAGTCTTCAATGATGAGCTGGAACAACCGGGTAATGTAGTGGGCATCGAGGTGATGCGCTTTGCCGAGCTGAATAAGACGTTCCAATAGATCCCGCTCGCGGTCAATATCACGGACCGGACGATGGGAGTCCAGCTTGGCTTTGCCCACTTCAACGGCAAGGGCGCGGCGTTCGGCCAGCAGCGCCAGCAGTTTCTCATCCAGCGCGCTGATTTTTACTCGCAGATCCAGTAACGGGTTTTCCGGTGTCATAGTGTTGCCTGTCTCATTTTATCGTTATCAATAAAAAAGGCCCCCCGGTGTGGGAGGCCTTGTTGTTCGTCTTCGCATTCTTTATCACACGACGAAACGCCTCCCGGTCAGGGGAAGGTAAAAAAGAATGCGAAGAAGAACGGCGTAAGTTTCATATAGTCATCCTGTGATTGATACCGTTAAAGTACCCGTACTGTTTTCACCCTGTCAATAAAAAACAAAAAACGCGCCCGAAGGCGCGTTGGCGGTACACTCAATTTAAAGGATTACTCTTCTTCAACTTCTTCCGCGAAGCTGGCGTCTTTCACCGACGTTGCGGCGCGACGGGCTTCACCTTTGTGTTGCACTTTATTGAGCTGCCGTTCCAGCTTGTTGATCAAATCGTTAATAGCGGTGTACATATCCTCATGTTTTGCGCTGGCGACCAGATGGCCGTTTGGAGTATTGATAGTTGCGTCAGCGATGAAACCCTGCGGCTCCTTGGACAGGATGATATGTGGATTAATCAAATGAGTTTGCCATTTATCCAGTTTGGCGAGACGGTCTGCGACGTGCTGGCGGATTGCCGGAGTAATTTCCATTTGTTTACTGGTAATGTTCATTGTCATAAATTTTACCTCTTGTCTTTCCGTCTTGGTGATTCCAGCATACCCGACCTAATGTCAAAATGTGTGATTTAGATCACGTTATTTTGTCGGTTTTTGTCAGGGAATCTTTTTTGTGAGGCAGGGCAGGAAGAGGTGAGATTTACCTTGTAGAAGGCAAAAATTGGAGCCATAGTTGACTGGATGTGTTGAGGCTTAAGCGCTTCAGCGACGCTCAGAAACGAATAAAAAAACGGCAGCCTTCGGGCTGCCGTTTTGTATTGAGGCAAAATCAGGTGTTGCTGCTGTTCGCGGCGATGATTTTCGCCACTTTTTCAGCCTGAGCGGTCATCTGCATCTGACGGTAAGCGTTTTCCATCAGCTTCAGGCCGTCGCGCGTTGCCTGAGTATCCGGATAATCACGCAGCATACCTTCTACGCGGTTAACCACGGCAACCCATGCGCCACGGCGGGTATAGTATTCCGCCACGGAGTATTCATATTTCGCCAGACGATCTTTCAGGAACACCAGACGTTTGGTGGCGTCGGTCACGTACTGGCTGTTCGGATAGCCGCGCACCAGCTTGGAGAAGTCATTGAAGGCATCACGCGCATGCTGCGGGTCACGGTCGGAACGATCCACGCCGAAGAAGCCCTGCAGCGCACTGTCGTCCAGCGCCATGTTGGTGAGGCCGCGCATGTACATCACGTAGTCGATGTTAGGATGAGTCGGGTTCAGACGCATGAAACGATCGATGGTTGCCTGAGCCAGCGGCAGATCGGCATTTTTATAGTATGCGTAGATGAGATCTAACTGTACCTGCTGCGAATACGGACCAAATGGATAGCGATTATCCAACGCTTCCAGTTGCGTTATCGCCTGTTTCCAGTTACCGTCCTGCAACTTTTGTTGTGCAGTCGCATAGATTTCATTCGGCGGATTGTCAGGGACCTGTTCATTTGAACCGGAGCAGCCCACCAAAGCCAGGCTCAACGTGGCCGCTGCCACCAGATATTTCATGCGCGTCATGACGTTTTGACTTTCCTCAAATGTTTGTCCGGGAGAAACTCTGTTCCTGCTCCCGATTAAGACCAGCTACAATAGCACACTATATTAAACGGCAAAGCCGTAAAACCCAACGTTAAACGAAGAAGCAGTTTATGGCACAACGAGTAGAACTCACCGCAACAGTCTCCGAAAATCAGCTCGGTCAACGCTTAGATCAGGCTTTGGCCGAATTGTTCCCTGATTATTCGCGTTCACGCATAAAAGAATGGATCCTTGACCAGCGCGTGATGGTAAACGGCAAGATCTGGGACAAACCAAAAGAGAAAGTGTTAGGTGGGGAAGCTGTCGCCATCAATGCTGAAATCGAAGAGGAAATCCGCTTCGAGCCGCAGGATATCCCACTGGACATCGTCTATGAAGATGATGACATTCTGGTGATTAACAAGCCGCGCGACCTGGTTGTTCATCCGGGCGCGGGGAACCCTGACGGTACGGTACTTAACGCACTTCTCCATTACTATCCGCCGATCGCGGATGTTCCGCGCGCGGGCATCGTGCACCGTCTGGATAAAGACACTACGGGTCTGATGGTGGTGGCGAAGACCGTTCCTGCTCAGACACGTCTGGTGGAGTCGCTGCAGCTGCGCGAAATCACCCGTGAGTATGAGGCAGTAGCGATTGGTCATATGACCTCTGGCGGAACGGTGGAAGAGCCTATCAGCCGTCACCCAACCAAACGTACCCATATGTCGGTGCATCCGATGGGTAAACCGGCGGTGACGCACTATCGCATTATGGAACACTTCCGTATTCATACGCGCCTGCGTCTGCGTCTGGAAACCGGGCGTACTCACCAGATCCGCGTGCATATGGCCCACATTACCCATCCGCTGGTGGGGGATCAGGTCTACGGCGGCCGTCCGCGTCCGCCTAAAGGCGCGTCGGATGAGTTCATCAGCGTATTGCGTAAATTCGATCGTCAGGCGCTGCACGCGACCATGCTGCGTCTTTATCACCCTATAACCGGTATTCAGATGGAGTGGCATGCGCCTATCCCGCAGGATATGGTGGATCTTATCGACGCCATGCGTGCTGATTTCGAAGAACATAAGGATCAAGTGGACTGGTTATGACCAAACTGATTGTCCCGGAGTGGCCATTGCCTTCTGGCGTGGCTGCCTGCAGTTCAACCCGCACTGGCGGTGTTAGCCAGGGCGCGTGGGAGTCGTTGAACCTCGGCGCGCACTGTGGTGACAGCCTGGAACACGTGGAAGAGAACCGCAGACGTCTGTTTGCAGCGGGGAACTTGCCGTCGAAACCGGTCTGGCTGGAACAGGTTCATGGCAAGGCGGTGCTGAAGTTGACGGGGGAACCCTATGCTTCTAAACGCGCTGATGCCTCTTACAGTAATACTCCGGGAACCGTTTGTGCCGTAATGACCGCTGATTGCCTGCCGGTTCTGTTCTGTAACCGCGCAGGTACCGAGGTGGCTGCAGCACACGCGGGCTGGCGTGGTCTATGCGAAGGCGTGCTGGAAGAAACAGTCGCCTGCTTTAAGGATGAGCCCGCCAATATTATGGCCTGGCTTGGCCCGGCCATTGGTCCTCGCGCTTTTGAAGTGGGGCCGGAGGTTCGCGAAGCCTTTATGGATAAAGATCCGCAAGCGGTGGACGCCTTCCTGCCTTCTGGAGATAAATATCTGGCCGATATTTACCAGCTTGCTCGTCAGCGCCTGAACAGCGTCGGCATAACGCAGATCTTCGGCGGCGATCGCTGTACATTCACCGAAAAGGGTGATTTTTTCTCTTATCGCCGCGACAAGACGACGGGGCGTATGGCAAGTTTCATTTGGCTGATATAACCTAAAGAATCAAGACGATCCGGCACGTGCCGTTTTCTTTTCACATAATTCAGGTCATTAACCTTGAATAATTGAGGGATGACCTCATTTAATCTCCAGTAGCAAATTTGACCTGTTATGGGAGGAGTTATGCGTCTGGATCGTCTTACTAATAAATTCCAGCTTGCTCTCGCCGATGCCCAGTCCCTCGCACTGGGGCACGACAACCAATTTATCGAACCTCTTCATTTAATGAGCGCCTTGCTGAATCAGGAAGGGGGATCGGTACGTCCTTTATTAACGTCCGCTGGCATTAATGCTGGCCAGTTACGCACCGCTATCGATCAGGCGCTGAGCCGTTTACCGCAGGTCGAAGGGACCGGCGGCGACGTTCAGCCGTCGCAGGATCTGGTGCGCGTCCTGAACCTTTCCGACAAGCTGGCGCAAAAACGTGGGGACAACTTTATTTCGTCAGAGCTGTTTGTTCTGGCGGCGCTTGAATCACGCGGTACCTTGACCGACCTGCTGAAATCTGCCGGTGCGACCACCGCCAATGTGACTCAGGCGATTGAGAAAATGCGCGGAGGTGAAAGCGTGAACGATCAGGGAGCCGAAGACCAACGTCAGGCTTTGAAGAAATTTACGGTCGATCTGACCGAGCGAGCTGAACAGGGCAAACTTGACCCAGTTATCGGCCGTGATGAAGAAATCCGCCGTACGATTCAGGTACTGCAGCGTCGCACCAAGAACAACCCGGTGCTGATTGGTGAACCGGGTGTCGGTAAAACCGCCATCGTTGAAGGGCTGGCGCAGCGTATTGTGAACGGTGAAGTACCGGAAGGTCTGAAGGGCCGCCGCGTACTGGCGCTGGATATGGGCGCGCTGGTGGCCGGTGCGAAATACCGCGGCGAGTTCGAAGAGCGTCTCAAAGGCGTACTTAACGACCTGGCGAAGCAGGAAGGCAACGTCATTCTGTTTATCGATGAACTGCACACCATGGTTGGCGCGGGTAAAGCGGACGGCGCGATGGATGCCGGGAATATGCTGAAACCTGCCCTGGCGCGCGGTGAACTTCACTGCGTCGGTGCCACCACGCTGGATGAGTACCGTCAGTACATTGAGAAAGATGCGGCGCTGGAACGTCGTTTCCAGAAAGTGTTTGTTGCCGAGCCAAGCGTTGAAGATACCATCGCGATCCTGCGTGGTCTGAAAGAGCGCTATGAACTGCACCACCATGTGCAGATCACTGACCCGGCAATCGTTGCGGCGGCGACGCTTTCGCATCGTTATATCGCTGACCGCCAGCTGCCGGATAAAGCGATCGACCTTATTGATGAAGCGGCGTCGAGCATTCGTATGCAGATTGACTCGAAGCCGGAAGAGCTGGATAGACTCGATCGACGCATCATTCAGCTCAAGCTGGAACAGCAGGCGCTGAAGAAAGAGTCTGATGAAGCCAGTAAGAAACGCCTGGATATGCTCAATGAAGAACTGGACGATAAAGAGCGCCAGTATTCTGAGCTGGAAGAAGAGTGGAAAGCCGAGAAAGCGTCCCTTTCCGGCACTCAGACCATTAAAGCTGAACTCGAACAGGCAAAAATTGCCATTGAGCAGGCTCGCCGCGTCGGCGATCTGGCGCGGATGTCTGAACTGCAGTACGGCAAAATTCCTGAGCTTGAAAAACAGCTTGAGATAGCGACGCAGTCAGAAGGGAAAACGATGCGTCTGTTACGTAATAAAGTGACGGATGCCGAGATCGCGGAAGTGCTTGCTCGCTGGACCGGTATTCCTGTGGCGCGCATGCTGGAAGGTGAGCGTGAAAAACTGCTGCGCATGGAGAACGATCTCCACAATCGTGTGATTGGTCAAAACGAAGCGGTTGAAGCGGTATCGAACGCTATTCGTCGTAGCCGTGCAGGGCTGTCCGATCCGAACCGCCCGATTGGTTCGTTCCTGTTCCTGGGGCCGACCGGTGTCGGTAAAACCGAGCTGTGCAAAGCGCTGGCTAATTTTATGTTCGACAGCGACGATGCGATGGTGCGTATTGACATGTCCGAGTTTATGGAGAAACACTCCGTCTCGCGTCTGGTCGGGGCGCCTCCAGGATATGTGGGTTATGAAGAAGGTGGGTACCTGACGGAAGCGGTGCGTCGTCGTCCTTATTCCGTCATCCTGCTGGATGAGGTGGAAAAAGCGCACCCGGATGTGTTCAACATCCTGCTTCAGGTGCTGGACGATGGTCGTCTGACCGACGGGCAGGGGAGAACGGTCGACTTCCGTAATACGGTTGTCATCATGACCTCGAACCTGGGGTCTGATTTGATTCAGGAACGCTTCGGTGAACTGGACTACAGCCATATGAAGGATTTGGTGCTGGGTGTGGTAAGCCATAACTTCCGTCCGGAGTTCATCAACCGTATTGATGAAGTGGTGGTATTCCATCCTCTGGGTGAGAAACACATTGCGTCGATTGCGCAGATCCAGCTGCAGCGTCTGTACAAACGTCTGGAAGAGCGTGGATATGAAATTCACATCTCCGACGATGCGCTGAAGCTGCTGAGTAAGAATGGTTACGATCCGGTGTACGGTGCGCGTCCATTGAAACGCGCTATCCAGCAGCAGATCGAAAACCCGCTGGCGCAGCAGATCCTCTCCGGGGAGCTGGTTCCAGGCAAAGTTATCCGTCTGGAAGCCAACGACGATCGCATTGTGGCAGTGCAGTAAGTCACAAAACGCAAAAACGAGCCGCTTGCGGCTCGTTTTTGTTTAAAAACCAGGCGAGAATTGAGGTCTGGAGTCGGTTTTGCCTGGAAAGTGAGCAGTCAGTAAATAAATTTCACTTTATCCTTGCAGGTTCGGAATTACTCCCTATAATGCGCCTCCACTGACACGGAACAACGGCACACACGCCGCCGGGTCAGCAGAGAATAGCGTAAATAAACGCTTGACTCTGAAGCGGGAAAGCGTAATATGCACACCCCGCGCCGCTGCGAAAACGAAGCGGCACTGCTCTTTAACAATTTATCAGACAATCTGTGTGGGCACTCAAAGTGACATGGATTCTTAATGTCTTCGGACAATAAATGAATACCAAGTCTCTGAGTGAACATACGTAATTCATTACGAAGTTTAATTCACGAGCATCAAACTTAAATTGAAGAGTTTGATCATGGCTCAGATTGAACGCTGGCGGCAGGCCTAACACATGCAAGTCGAGCGGTAACACAGGGAGCTTGCTCCTGGGTGACGAGCGGCGGACGGGTGAGTAATGTCTGGGAAACTGCCTGATGGAGGGGGATAACTACTGGAAACGGTAGCTAATACCGCATAACGTCGCAAGACCAAAGAGGGGGACCTTCGGGCCTCTTGCCATCAGATGTGCCCAGATGGGATTAGCTAGTAGGTGGGGTAACGGCTCACCTAGGCGACGATCCCTAGCTGGTCTGAGAGGATGACCAGCCACACTGGAACTGAGACACGGTCCAGACTCCTACGGGAGGCAGCAGTGGGGAATATTGCACAATGGGCGCAAGCCTGATGCAGCCATGCCGCGTGTATGAAGAAGGCCTTCGGGTTGTAAAGTACTTTCAGCGGGGAGGAAGGTGTTGAGGTTAATAACCTCAGCAATTGACGTTACCCGCAGAAGAAGCACCGGCTAACTCCGTGCCAGCAGCCGCGGTAATACGGAGGGTGCAAGCGTTAATCGGAATTACTGGGCGTAAAGCGCACGCAGGCGGTCTGTCAAGTCGGATGTGAAATCCCCGGGCTCAACCTGGGAACTGCATTCGAAACTGGCAGGCTAGAGTCTTGTAGAGGGGGGTAGAATTCCAGGTGTAGCGGTGAAATGCGTAGAGATCTGGAGGAATACCGGTGGCGAAGGCGGCCCCCTGGACAAAGACTGACGCTCAGGTGCGAAAGCGTGGGGAGCAAACAGGATTAGATACCCTGGTAGTCCACGCCGTAAACGATGTCGACTTGGAGGTTGTGCCCTTGAGGCGTGGCTTCCGGAGCTAACGCGTTAAGTCGACCGCCTGGGGAGTACGGCCGCAAGGTTAAAACTCAAATGAATTGACGGGGGCCCGCACAAGCGGTGGAGCATGTGGTTTAATTCGATGCAACGCGAAGAACCTTACCTACTCTTGACATCCAGAGAACTTTCCAGAGATGGATTGGTGCCTTCGGGAACTCTGAGACAGGTGCTGCATGGCTGTCGTCAGCTCGTGTTGTGAAATGTTGGGTTAAGTCCCGCAACGAGCGCAACCCTTATCCTTTGTTGCCAGCGGTCCGGCCGGGAACTCAAAGGAGACTGCCAGTGATAAACTGGAGGAAGGTGGGGATGACGTCAAGTCATCATGGCCCTTACGAGTAGGGCTACACACGTGCTACAATGGCGCATACAAAGAGAAGCGACCTCGCGAGAGCAAGCGGACCTCATAAAGTGCGTCGTAGTCCGGATTGGAGTCTGCAACTCGACTCCATGAAGTCGGAATCGCTAGTAATCGTAGATCAGAATGCTACGGTGAATACGTTCCCGGGCCTTGTACACACCGCCCGTCACACCATGGGAGTGGGTTGCAAAAGAAGTAGGTAGCTTAACCTTCGGGAGGGCGCTTACCACTTTGTGATTCATGACTGGGGTGAAGTCGTAACAAGGTAACCGTAGGGGAACCTGCGGTTGGATCACCTCCTTACCTTAAAGAACCTGCCTTTGCAGTGCTCACACAGATTGTCTGATGAAAAGTAAATAGCAAGGCGTCTTGCGATTGAGACTTTACGTCCCCTTCGTCTAGAGGCCCAGGACACCGCCCTTTCACGGCGGTAACAGGGGTTCGAATCCCCTAGGGGACGCCACTTGCTGGTTCGTGAGTGAAAGTCACCTGCCGTCATATCTCAAAACTGACTTGCGAGTCATGTTTGAGATATTTGCTCTTTAAAAATCTGGATCAAGCTGAAAATTGAAACGACACATCTTAAATGGTGTGTTCGAGTCTCTCAAATTTTCGCAATCAGAAGTGAAACATCTTCGGGTTGTGAGGTTAAGCGACTAAGCGTACACGGTGGATGCCCTGGCAGTCAGAGGCGATGAAGGACGTGCTAATCTGCGAAAAGCGCCGGCGAGGTGATATGAACCTTTGACCCGGCGATGTCCGAATGGGGAAACCCAGTGTGATTCGTCACACTATCGTTAACTGAATACATAGGTTAACGAGGCGAACCGGGGGAACTGAAACATCTAAGTACCCCGAGGAAAAGAAATCAACCGAGATTCCCCCAGTAGCGGCGAGCGAACGGGGAGCAGCCCAGAGTCTGAATCAGCTTGTGTGTTAGTGGAAGCGTCTGGAAAGTCGCACGGTACAGGGTGACAGTCCCGTACACGAAAGCACACAGGTTGTGAACTCGAAGAGTAGGGCGGGACACGTGGTATCCTGTCTGAATATGGGGGGACCATCCTCCAAGGCTAAATACTCCTGACTGACCGATAGTGAACCAGTACCGTGAGGGAAAGGCGAAAAGAACCCCGGCGAGGGGAGTGAAAAAGAACCTGAAACCGTGTACGTACAAGCAGTGGGAGCACCTTCGTGGTGTGACTGCGTACCTTTTGTATAATGGGTCAGCGACTTATATTCTGTAGCAAGGTTAACCGTATAGGGGAGCCGAAGGGAAACCGAGTCTTAACTGGGCGTTAAGTTGCAGGGTATAGACCCGAAACCCGGTGATCTAGCCATGGGCAGGTTGAAGGTTGGGTAACACTAACTGGAGGACCGAACCGACTAATGTTGAAAAATTAGCGGATGACTTGTGGCTGGGGGTGAAAGGCCAATCAAACCGGGAGATAGCTGGTTCTCCCCGAAAGCTATTTAGGTAGCGCCTCGTGAACTCATCTTCGGGGGTAGAGCACTGTTTCGGCTAGGGGGCCATCCCGGCTTACCAACCCGATGCAAACTACGAATACCGAAGAATGTTATCACGGGAGACACACGGCGGGTGCTAACGTCCGTCGTGAAGAGGGAAACAACCCAGACCGCCAGCTAAGGTCCCAAAGTCATGGTTAAGTGGGAAACGATGTGGGAAGGCACAGACAGCCAGGATGTTGGCTTAGAAGCAGCCATCATTTAAAGAAAGCGTAATAGCTCACTGGTCGAGTCGGCCTGCGCGGAAGATGTAACGGGGCTAAACCATGCACCGAAGCTGCGGCAGCGACACTATGTGTTGTTGGGTAGGGGAGCGTTCTGTAAGCCGTTGAAGGTGGCCTGTGAGGGTTGCTGGAGGTATCAGAAGTGCGAATGCTGACATAAGTAACGATAAAGCGGGTGAAAAGCCCGCTCGCCGGAAGACCAAGGGTTCCTGTCCAACGTTAATCGGGGCAGGGTGAGTCGACCCCTAAGGCGAGGCCGAAAGGCGTAGTCGATGGGAAACAGGTTAATATTCCTGTACTTGGTGTTACTGCGAAGGGGGGACGGAGAAGGCTATGTTAGCCGGGCGACGGTTGTCCCGGTTTAAGCATGTAGGCGGAGGTTCCAGGTAAATCCGGTACCTTTTTAACGCTGAGGTGTGATGACGAGGCACTACGGTGCTGAAGTAACAAATGCCCTGCTTCCAGGAAAAGCCTCTAAGCATCAGGTAACATCAAATCGTACCCCAAACCGACACAGGTGGTCAGGTAGAGAATACCAAGGCGCTTGAGAGAACTCGGGTGAAGGAACTAGGCAAAATGGTGCCGTAACTTCGGGAGAAGGCACGCTGATATGTAGGTGAAGCCCCTGCGGGTGGAGCTGAAATCAGTCGAAGATACCAGCTGGCTGCAACTGTTTATTAAAAACACAGCACTGTGCAAACACGAAAGTGGACGTATACGGTGTGACGCCTGCCCGGTGCCGGAAGGTTAATTGATGGGGTTAGCGGCAACGCGAAGCTCTTGATCGAAGCCCCGGTAAACGGCGGCCGTAACTATAACGGTCCTAAGGTAGCGAAATTCCTTGTCGGGTAAGTTCCGACCTGCACGAATGGCGTAATGATGGCCAGGCTGTCTCCACCCGAGACTCAGTGAAATTGAACTCGCTGTGAAGATGCAGTGTACCCGCGGCAAGACGGAAAGACCCCGTGAACCTTTACTATAGCTTGACACTGAACACTGGTCCTTGATGTGTAGGATAGGTGGGAGGCTTTGAAGCGTGGACGCCAGTCTGCGTGGAGCCATCCTTGAAATACCACCCTTTAATGGCTGGTGTTCTAACGTAGACCCGTAATCCGGGTTGCGGACAGTGTCTGGTGGGTAGTTTGACTGGGGCGGTCTCCTCCCAAAGAGTAACGGAGGAGCACGAAGGTTAGCTAATCCTGGTCGGACATCAGGAGGTTAGTGCAATGGCATAAGCTAGCTTGACTGCGAGAGTGACGGCTCGAGCAGGTGCGAAAGCAGGTCATAGTGATCCGGTGGTTCTGAATGGAAGGGCCATCGCTCAACGGATAAAAGGTACTCCGGGGATAACAGGCTGATACCGCCCAAGAGTTCATATCGACGGCGGTGTTTGGCACCTCGATGTCGGCTCATCACATCCTGGGGCTGAAGTAGGTCCCAAGGGTATGGCTGTTCGCCATTTAAAGTGGTACGCGAGCTGGGTTTAGAACGTCGTGAGACAGTTCGGTCCCTATCTGCCGTGGGCGCTGGAGAATTGAGGGGGGCTGCTCCTAGTACGAGAGGACCGGAGTGGACGCATCACTGGTGTTCGGGTTGTCATGCCAATGGCACTGCCCGGTAGCTAAATGCGGAAAAGATAAGTGCTGAAAGCATCTAAGCACGAAACTTGCCCCGAGATGAGTTCTCCCTGACCCTTTAAGGGTCCTGAAGGAACGTTGAAGACTACGACGTTGATAGGTCGGGTGTGTAAGCGCAGCGATGCGTTGAGCTAACCGATACTAATGAACCGTGAGGCTTAACCTTACAACGCCGAAGGTGTTTTGGCGAAGAGACAGACAATCAAATTTCAGCCTGATACAGATTTAACAGAATTTGCCTGGCGGCTTTAGCGCGGTGGTCCCACCTGACCCCATGCCGAACTCAGAAGTGAAACGCCGTAGCGCCGATGGTAGTGTGGGGTCTCCCCATGTGAGAGTAGGGAACTGCCAGGCATCAATTAGAAGGACCCCGTACCGAAAGGTGCGGGGTTTTTTGCTTTGTGCTTACCCTCTCTGGCCTTTATCTTAATCCCTTATCCTGCTAATGGAATGTGTGATCCCTGTCGCAATGTTATTTATAACAAAATTATAACATTTTATTCACGAGGTAATTGAGTCTCCAGGCTCAATACGCCGCTGTTTATGGCAGGAGCATAATCACAATGACAGAAAGCATGACATCAAACGGGACGCTGGCTAACAGTGATACCCGAAGAAGAGTATGGGCAATCGTCAGTGCCTCTTCAGGGAATCTGGTTGAATGGTTCGACTTTTACGTCTACTCATTCTGTTCACTCTACTTCGCACATATTTTCTTCCCCTCCGGCAACACTACAACGCAACTGCTACAAACGGCGGGGGTTTTTGCCGCAGGGTTTTTAATGAGACCCATAGGTGGGTGGCTGTTCGGCCGTATTGCGGATCGTCGCGGCCGTAAGGCCTCTATGCTGATCTCGGTGTGCATGATGTGCTTTGGCTCTCTGGTGATCGCATGCTTACCGGGATATGAATCGATTGGTACCTGGGCACCGGCGCTACTATTACTGGCCCGCTTATTCCAGGGGTTATCGGTGGGAGGCGAGTACGGTACCAGTGCGACCTACATGAGTGAGATTGCCCAGAAAGGGCGTAAAGGCTTTTACGCCTCGTTCCAGTACGTCACCCTGATTGGTGGTCAACTGCTGGCCATTCTCGTGGTGGTGATCCTGCAGCAGATCCTGACGGATGAACAACTTCACGCCTGGGGATGGCGAGTTCCTTTCGCGATGGGGGCCGTACTGGCGGTTGTCGCACTTTGGCTACGCCGTCAGTTAGATGAAACCTCTCAGAAGGAGGTCAGAACGCTGAAGGAGGCGGGAACATTCAAAGGGTTATGGCGAAACCGTAAAGCTTTCCTGATGGTGTTGGGCTTTACTGCGGGTGGCTCTCTCAGTTTCTACACGTTCACGACCTATATGCAGAAGTACCTGGTGAACACTACCGGCATGCACGCAAACGTTGCCAGCGTAGTCATGACCGTGGCACTGTTTGTCTTTATGCTCATACAACCTATTATCGGTGCGCTCTCGGATAAAATCGGTCGACGTACATCTATGCTGATTTTTGGCGGCCTGTCGGCGCTATGTACCGTACCTATTCTGTCAGCCCTTCAGCATGTGAGTTCGCCGTATGCCGCGTTTGCGCTGGTGATGCTGGCGATGGTGATTGTCAGTTTCTATACCTCTATCAGTGGGATACTGAAAGCTGAAATGTTCCCGGCGCAGGTACGTGCTTTAGGGGTAGGGCTCTCTTATGCGGTCGCCAACGCGTTGTTTGGCGGATCGGCGGAGTACGTTGCGTTGTCGCTTAAATCATGGGGAAGTGAAACGACATTTTTCTGGTACGTAACGATAATGGGCGCTCTGGCCTTCATTGTTTCCCTGATGCTGCATCGTAAAGGGAAAGGCATTCGACTTTAATAGCGTGCCATCTGCCATACGGCATAGCCGGTCGTTGCACCGGCAACATCCCAGGCGAAATCTTTCCAGCTCCAGCCGCTCCCTGCGGGGCGGCTATCCCACAGTTCTTTTGATGCCCCAAGACCGACTGAGAACATTAACCCGATCGCCGCGCTACGGTCCCGGCTGTATCCCTGATGCTGCGCATATTCATTACCAGCTGCGGACAACATCGCGGAAGCGAGAAAATGCTGTGCTTTATCCTGTCCGGACCAGCTATCGTTGGCCATATGGCTACAGCCACTCAGAAAGAAAACGCTCAGTAACAGAGGAATACGCATCAACAGGCCCTATAAAAAGCCCTGCGGGTAGCAGGGCCTGGACATTACAGAATACGGCTGATAAGTCGGTCGATACGGATACGACGTAAGCGGCGGATAAGCTTGCGGACTTTCACCGGATAATCGGCAATGCTCTGCAGTTCGCGGTAATGATTAACCACGGTCGTGTGGGTGCGAATCAGCTCCAGCTCACGTTCACGTTTTGCGGCTAACTCATGCTGCGGGTCATGGATCAGGATAGCGTTTTCCAGATCCAGTCGCCACGCGCGCGGGTTCAGGTTGTTACCGGTCAGCAGCATCCACTCATCGTCGACCCACATGCCTTTAAGATGGTAACTGTTATCTTCGTCTTTCCAGAGACGCACAACCAGCTGGTCAGTGTTGACGTAATACTGTAAACGGCTCAGGAAACGGCGCAGGTTAATCTCATAGAGATAAGGCAGCGCACCGATGATTTTGAACGGCTGATCTTCAGGAATGAAGAAGTCGTTTGCGGTTTTGTCGCCAACGATGATTTCCACTTTTTTACCGTCGCGCAGCAGCTGAATGATATTACGCACCAGCACGGCAGGAAGGTTGAAGTAAGGCGTACAGATGGTGAGTTTCTGCTCCGCGCACGGCATCAGATGGAAGATCGTTTTGTTCAGCTGGCTTGATTTGCCGAGCCCGACCAGCGGGGTAACGGATAACT
Source organism: Enterobacter sp. ECC-249 (assembly GCF_043965265.1). Lineage (NCBI taxonomy): Bacteria > Pseudomonadati > Pseudomonadota > Gammaproteobacteria > Enterobacterales > Enterobacteriaceae > Enterobacter > Enterobacter sp. ECC-249. Next base: position 4,051,590 of record NZ_CP143660.1, on the reverse strand, counting down.
CTTCGTTGTTCGCATCGCCCTGGAAATGATAGACCGCATCACGCAACTCCTGGCGGAAGGCGCGAACATCGTTTTTGATTTCCGGGCTTTTAGGACGCTCGGGATCGTCGAGGCGATTAACACCACGGCCATGGACCAGATTTTTATCAACCCAGTTAAACATGATATCGGCCATCTGCGGATTACGGATCAGATGGTAGCGGTCGTAGCGATATTTATCGAGCTGATGAAGGTAAACATCATTCAGACTTGCGCCGCTGTAAAGCACGCTGTCATCAATGATAAACCCCTTAAAATGAAGGACGCCGAGCGCTTCACGTGTATTTACCGGGACGCCATAAACAGGCACATCGACGCCAGGATTTTCCTGCGCCGTGCGGCAATACCAGTCAGCATTGGTGTTTGAGGCGGCAGCGCCAATACGGCCACGCTGAGCGCGATGCCAGTCTACCAGCACGCGAACATCCAGTTCCGGACGCTGGCGTTTGGCTTCATAGAGCGCGTTCAGGATCGCGCGCCCGCCTTCATCCTGTTCAAGATACAGTGCCACAATGCAAATGCGTCGCGTGGCGCTGGCAATCTTTTCCAGAAGCGTCTCCCGAAAATGAGCGGGAGCGTAAAAGAACTCTACATCATCAACTGACTGAGAAATCTTCGGTAGTTGAGCAAGGTGTTGTTGATGTTTATTACGCTTAAATTTTGACAACATCACAGTGCGTTTCTTCTCTGTTCATTGAAGGGTTGTCTGTACCATGCAAACAACATAAGCGGACAATGATACCACCAGTCCCGTCCAAAGTGGGTAACATTTCCAGTAGCTTACTCGCGTTTGACTGCTGATGTCAGACTGAGGGACAAGGCAACAATACCTTCGTCCAGCTGAATATCAACGTCAAATCCAAGTTTTCGCGCCAGGGTCACCATACCGCGATTGTTAGGCATAGTAATGCCATTAAGGCGTAACAATCCGTGATCGCGCGTATAACTGATGAGTTTTTCCAGCAGTCGTCTTCCCAGACCCAGACCTTTAAGGTCGGAGCGTACCAGCACGGCAAACTCCGCATCGACGTTATCCGGGTCAGAAATCGCACGCGTGACGCCGAGAATCTCATCCCCCTCATCGGCGCGACGAACGGCAACAAACGCCATTTCACGATCGTAGTCGATCTGGGTCATATTGGCTAAATCATCGTGGGTAAATTCGTTGATTTCGCTAAAATAGCGATAATAAAGATCTTCTTTCGTTACCTGAGAGATAAAGGCCCGCAGTTGGGGCTCATCTTCCGGCAGAATAGGGCGGAAGAGGGCGCGTTCCCCATTTTTCATCTCAACCCACTCCTCCAGCTGCAGGGGATAGGGGCGGATCGCCAGACGACTCTCTCTGTCACCTTCGAATGGCGCGATATCCAGGGTCACGTCCAGCGCCGTAAACTCATTGCCGGAGGCGAGCAGCGGATGAATATCCAGCCGCTGGATCTCGGCACAATCCACAATCAGGTTAGAGACCTGCACCAGGAACTGACTTAGTCCGGCAATATCGAGCGGACGAAGCGCGCTCTGGCCGCGGATCTTTTTGCTTTTAATCGCCTGGATGATCAGATAACGCGCCAGATTCATGTTCAGTGGCGGTATCGCCACGACGGCCTGCTCCTCCGGACGCCACTCCACGCCGCCTTCCCCCAGCATAATGAGCGGGCCGAAAACGGGATCGTGTTCAACCACGACCCGTAACTCCTGAGCCCCTGCGCGGTTTGCCATGCTTTGCACCAGCAAGCCGTGGATCCTTGCCTGCGGCCAGGCCATTTTGACCCGATCGAAAATGGCATCAGCTGCCTGCTGCACCTCAGTCGCCGTGCGCAGGTATAACATAACTCCCTGAACATCAGACTTATGCGGGATATCCGGGGAACGCAGCTTCAGGGCAACCGGATAGCCAATCTGTTCGGCAATATGCACGGCCTCAGCGCTGTCGCTGGCGATCCAGGTCGGCAGGGTTTGCATCCCGTAGCTGCCCAGAATGGGCTGGACTTCATGTGTATCCAGCGTCGTCGCGCCTTCTTCGATTGCCTGCTGCAACAGCCGGTGAACGTCGACGGTGTTCGCCGTCAGATTACCCGGCAAAGCCGGCGTCTCACGCAGCTGTTTTTGGTTGCGGCGATATTCCACCATATGCATAAATGCGGTGATGGTGCCTTCCGGCGTGCGGTAGGTTGGCAGCCCGGCCTCGCTGAACAAGCGCCGCGCCTCCTGAGACGAAAACTCACCGCACCAGTTGGTGAGCAGGGTAACGTATTTACCGCGTGGATGGTTGCGCACGGCGTCAATGAGCGCACGCGCGCTCTCACTGCCCGGCGCGACGGCGCTGGGGGAGTGGATAATCATCAGCGCATCGAAATCCTGGCTATCCAGCAAAATGGAGATCGCCCTGATATAGCGGTCGCTGCTGGCGTCATCGCGCAAATCAAGCGGATTGCCGGGCGTCACGCTGGTCGGAAGCGCTTCTTTCAGGCGCTGCAGCGTCTCTTCACTCAGCGTTGCCAGCTTGCCGAAACGCCGCCACAGCTCGTCCAGCGCGAGCGCGGCAGGGGCCGCACCGTTACTGACAATCATTAGCTTCTCACCGCGCAACGGGCGCATATGGCTTAACGTTTCAACGGCGGAAAAAAGCTCGTGCGTATCCTGTACCCGCAGCAGCCCCGCGCGCTGGATGGCGGCGTCCCAGGCGGGATCCATGCCGGAATGCGAATGCAGCAGACGCTGTGCCGCAGGGCTGCGTCCGCTTTTGATCACCAGGATCGGCTTATTGCGCGACGCGCTTCGCGACGCCGAGACAAAACGACGCGCGTCGCTGAGGTGCTCAAGATAAAGCAGGATCGCACTGGTTTTGCCGTCGCGCGCCAGAAAATCCAGTAGCTCATCGACGTCGATATCCAGGCTGTCGCCCAGGGCAATGAAGTAGGAGAATCCCATTTCACGCTGCTGCGCCCAGTCAAGGATGGTGTTCGATACCGCAGCCGACTGCGAGATAAACGCCAGTTTGCCTTTACGGATCGGAACCGGGGAGAAACTGGCATTCAGCCCCTGCCAGGGGGCGAGCAGGCCCAGACTGTTTGGCCCAAGAATGCGCATTTGATAGCGGCTGGCGCAGGCCAGAAGCTCGGCTTTCTGTTCAGGCGGAGACGAGAGAATAATGCAGGTTTTACACCCTTTCTTACCGAGTGATTCAAGCAGTTCCAGGTTACGCTTCGCGTTTGTACACAGTACGGCAAGATCCGGCACGAAAGGCAGGCTTTGTACGTCAGGCCATGCAAGCACCCCCTGAACGGCTTTATACGCCGGTGTGACGGGCATGACGGGGCCATTAAAACCCCCGGCCAGCAGGTTGCGCATCATCAGATAGCCAGCACGATCCGGTTTCATTGATGCGCCGATGACGGCAATGGATTTAGGACGAAGTAGCGCTTCTAACCCTCGCTGGCTCATGCTGGCCTCCTGTGAATGCAAGCGACCTGATGATTTTAAACGCTTTCCGTCTCGGCTGCTGTGACGCTGCCCTTATGAACGGTTTTTCCCGCCAGATAGCGTTCCCGGAAACAGGAGAAATGGTTGCCAAGGGCGTGAGCCGCAGCGGTATCACCCGCCAGATCCAGAAGCGCAATGGCCACTTCGGCGGTGCAGTATTGCCCGTCAGCATGCGCCTCACGCAGGCGGTAGGCGGAGACGCGGGAAAGGTCGACAGAAATTACCGGCAGCGCGTCGAGATAGGGGCTTTTGCGAAACATTTTCCGCGCTTCGGTCCAGGTGCCGTCCAGCATAATAAACAGCGGTGGTTTACCGGATGGCGGCACTGAAAGCACCTGGCGATCCACGCCTGCATATGACGCGGGGAAAACGACCATCGGCTGATAGTCCTGGCAGGTCACTAAATCGAGCAGGGCCTGAGGTGGTTCCGTACGGGACCACTGAAACGCGGTCGTATCCGGCAGAATATCGGCGATAAGACGCCCCGTATTGCTGGGTTTCATCGGCTCGGTATCGAACATGACGAGACAAAAACGGCTCTGGGCCGTACTCGGAGCCAGCGTTTCGCACAGACAAACCTTCAGCGGCAGCAGGCAGCGCTGACAGCGGCGAATGCGGTTGCCTCGGGCGAGGAACGGTCGGGTGGCGCGCGCAAGGCGTTCGGCGCGTAATTTAAGGACAGCGTTATCAGTCATGAGCGAAATGCAGGAAAAACGCTATTTTCGCAGAGGCGGGAGCGGGGCACAAGATGTGCCCCGTGAATGTTACAGCGACTCGTTTAACCAGCTTTCAAAAGGCGCTTTTGGAACCGCACCGTTGAGCATATCGATCGCTTCGCCATTTTTGAAAATCATAATGGTCGGGATGCTGCGAATACGAAAACGTGCGCTCAGTTCGGGTTCGGCTTCGGTATTGACCTTAACGAACCGCATTTTTCCGCTACGCTCTTCGGCTACATCTTCGAAGATCGGCGCGAAGCTACGGCATGGGCCGCACCATGGCGCCCAGAAATCGATCACGACAGGAAGATCGTCCTTGAGGAGTTTGTCCAGCGTAGCACCCGTCGCGTTAATGACCTCGCCATCAAACAATTCATGGCCGCAGCGTCCGCATTTCGCACCATCTTCCATCCGATCGTCCGGAATGCGGTTAAGAGCCTGACAGTTGGCACATACGGTATTCATAACTAACCTCTGATAAAGCCGTGGGACAGCGGCAAAATGCCGATAATGTTTCTAATATGTTACATATTATCAATGAGCCTGTTTGAAACAACAATGCGTTTTATTCAATGAGAACAATAGTCACAGGCTTTTGTACGAAATTATGGCTATGCGCTGGCACATCGGGTAATCTGCGCGCTTCGCGCAGCGCTGGTGGAGAAAAGCATGAACGACGAAATGAAAAATAAAAGCGGCAAGGTCAAAGTGATGTATGTCCGCAGTGATGATGACTCTGATAAACGCACCCAAAATCCGCGTACCGGAAAAGGTGGCGGGCGTCCGGCGTCTTCTCGTGCAGACGGTGGCCGTCGCCCCGCCCGCGATGACAGAAACAACCGCGGTGATGACCGCAAACGTGACGATCGCAAACGCGATGACCGTCCGCGTTCCGACCGCCCACGTAGTGACCGTCCACGCGACGATCGTCCGCGTGATGACTTCTCACGTGATAACGCCTCCCCGTGGCGCACCGTTTCTCGCGCGCCTGGCGATGAGACGCCGGAAAAAGCCGATCACGGTGGTATCAGCGGTAAAAGCTTTATCGACCCGGAAGTGCTGCGCCGTCAGCGTGCGGAAGAGACCCGCGTGTATGGCGAGAACGCCTGCCAGGCGCTGTTCCAGAGCCGTCCTGAGTGTATCGTCCGCGCCTGGTTTATCCAGAGCGTGACCCCGCGCTTTAAAGAAGCGCTGCGCTGGATGGCCGCGAACCGTAAAGCCTACCACGTGGTGGATGATGCGGAGCTGACCAAAGCGTCCGGTACTGAACACCACGGCGGCGTCTGCTTCCTCATCAAAAAGCGTAACGGTACGACCGTGCAGCAGTGGGTCAGCCAGGCGGATGCCGATGACTGCGTGCTGGCGCTGGAAGATGTGGGTAACCCGCACAACCTGGGCGCAATGATGCGCAGCTGCGCGCACTTTGGCGTGAAAGGCGTGCTGTTGCAGGATGCCGCGCTGCTGGAATCCGGTGCCGCGATCCGTACTGCGGAGGGCGGAGCCGAGCACGTACAGCCGATCACCGGCGACAGCGTGCTGGATGCCCTTGAGCAGTTCCGTAAAGCGGGTTATTCCATCGTGACCACCTCGAGCCATGCCGGCACGCCGCTGTTTAAAGCGACGCTGCCGCGTAAAATGGTGCTGGTGCTGGGTCAGGAACGGGATGGTCTGTCTGATGCGGCGCTCTCCAGCGCGGATCTGAGCGTCTCTATTGATGGGACAGGCAATGTGGAAAGTCTGAACGTATCCGTTGCGACCGGCGTACTGCTGGCCGAATGGTGGCGTCAGAACAAGGCTTAAGCCTCTTAATGTGCCGGGCCTGACCCGGCACATTCAAATTCTACTCGCTCTCTGCCGGTAACACAGGCATCCAGTCAATTGGCGTTTCGCCACGTTTTTCCAGCCATTCATTCGCCAGAACAAAATGATTACTGCCAAAGAAGCCGCGATGAGCAGACAGCGGTGACGGGTGCGGTGCCTTCAACACGTGATGACGCTGACGGTCAATAATCGCCCCTTTCTTCTGCGCGTGAGAACCCCAGAGTAAAAACACGACCCCTTCACGATGCTCGTTGATCAGGCTGATAACCTTATCGGTAAACGTCTCCCACCCAAGGCTGGCGTGCGAGTGCGCCTGACCCGCCCGTACGGTAAGCACCGTATTCAGTAACAGCACGCCCTGGCGCGCCCAGCTTTCCAGGTAACCGTGGTTTGGCCGGGTAAAACCGGGTACGGTCCCCTCAAGCTCTTTATACATGTTGAGCAGAGAAGGGGGGATAGCCACGCCCGGACGAACGGAAAACGCCAGCCCATGCGCCTGCCCGGGGCCGTGATAAGGATCCTGGCCCAGAATGACCACTTTAACATCGCTCAGTTCGGTGTACCGAAAGGCGTTGAACACGTCTTTCTGCGGCGGGTAAATCGTCTGTCCGGACTGACGCTCAGCGGCAACGGTGCTGAGTGTGTTGATAAAATAAGGCTGCTGCTTTTCTTCTGCCAGCACGTCATGCCAGGTTAAAGGTGTCGTCATCTCGCTCTCCTGCGAATCTCAATCTCTGACTAGCTTACCTGCTAAAGCCCGGTGAGCAAAATTACACGCTGAAATGCGCGCTAAGTGGCTAAATTTATGTTGAAAATGTGCAGGTTAAATTGAATTGGTAAGGTCGTGAAATTGATCTAAAGCAATAAATTCAAACCACACTCTTTATGTGGTTGGTATTTTTGTTGATTTAAATCAATAAATCACCGGGGTGTGAATGATATATATACACACAAGAAACAATGGTTTTACCAATTGGCCGCGAGAGGCCGACATCAGTTAATGTAGCCTAAGGGAGGCAACACATGATTACAGGTATCCAGATTACTAAAACTGCAAATGACGATCTGCTCAACTCTTTCTGGCTGCTGGACAGCGAGAAAAACGAAGCGCGTTGTGTCGTAGCGAAAGCGGGTTTTGCTGAAGATGAGATCGTGCCGGTGAGCAAACTGGGCGAAATCGAATACCGTGAAATTCCAATGGAAGTAAAACCGGAAGTGCGCGTGGAAGGTGGTCAGCACCTGAACGTAAACGTACTGCGTCGCGAAACGCTGATGGACGCGGTTGAGCACCCAGAAAAATACCCACAGCTGACCATTCGCGTGTCCGGCTATGCGGTACGCTTCAACTCACTGACTCCAGAACAGCAGCGCGACGTTATCGCCCGTACCTTTACTGAAAGCCTGTAACGGCTTCAGCAGGGGGGAATAAAAAAGCCGGGGAAATCCCCGGCTTTTTTTACTCTTCAGTTTTCGTCTCTGGTGCGGCAGAGCTTGGCTTACGGCGCTTACCAATATTTTTGGTATCGCGGTGGCGCTGCTTCACGCGCGGTTTCTCTTTTTCTTTCTCTTTTCTCTCAGCACGTTTCGCGAGCGCTTTCTTGGACGGTTTACCCGTCATTTTTTCACTCGGCGCGCGCGTGGTCGGGCGCAAGCCATCAATAACGCGCGCTTTGAGCGGCTCGTCAACGTAGCGGCCAATTTTCTGCAGCAGCAGGTAGTCATGCGCTTCGACCAGTGAGATAGCAATACCTTTGCGGCCCGCGCGGCCGGTACGGCCAATACGGTGCAGATAGGTATCGCCGCTGCGCGGCATATCGAAGTTAATGACGTGGCTGACGTCCGGGATGTCGATCCCGCGTGCGGCAACGTCAGTCGCGACCAGCACGTTAACGCGACCGTCGGTCAGGCGCTTAATCCCTTCGGTACGCTTGATCTGCGCCATCTCGCCTTCAAGATAGCAGTTGTTGATCCCGGCGTTACGCAGCATTTCAGCCAGCTCGTGCACGCGCTCGCGCTTACGCACAAACACGATTGTGCGCAGCGCATCTTCCTGCTTCAGCAGGTGTTTGAGCAATTCGACCTTGTGCTCAAGGTTGTCCGCGCGGTAGTACCACTGGTGGATCTTCTTACGCTCACGGGTGGACGGCGTCGCCGACACTTCCACCGGGTCTTCCAGCAGACGCTCTGCGAAGTCTTTAATCGCTTCCCCTTCGAGGGTGGCAGAGAACAGCATCGTCTGGTTACGCCAGCGCGTTTCCCCTGCAATGTGCTCGATATCCTGTGCAAAGCCCATGTCCAGCATGCGGTCAGCTTCGTCGAGGATCAGCGTTTCAACCGCTCGGCAGTCGAAGTTCTCTTCTTTAATGTACTGCAGCAGGCGGCCCGTCGTCGCAACGACGATGTCCTGGTTTTCGCTGAACACTTCGGCGTGGTTCATGTACGCGACGCCGCCGGTAATGGTGGCGATATCCAGATGAGTATTTGCCGCGAGTTCACGCGCGTGATCGGCAACCTGCATTGCCAGTTCGCGCGTAGGCGTCAGGATCAAAATACGCGGCGGGCCAGATTTTTTACGTGGAAAGTCGAGCAGATGCTGCAACACAGGCAGCAAATAGGCTGCTGTCTTCCCCGTGCCGGTTGGCGCAGAACCGAGCACATCGCGGCCCTCAAGCGCAGGCGGAATGGCCGCTGCCTGAATGGCGGTCGGGCGTGTAAAGCCTTTGCTCTCAAGTGCATTGAGCAGGCTTTCATCGAGTTCAAGTTCGGAAAAAGTCGTTACAGTCATGTTCTACCTCTGTGTGGGGCGCTGATTATAGACGTTACGGCTGTAATCTTCATCTGTTTGTATGGATATCGCTTTTCGGCCACTTCGCTTTCCCCTATGCTACTCCAGTTTCACTTAGAAGGTTGCCCTGACATGTCTCAACTCAAAGCGCAGCTGCGCCGCGATGGTTTTACGTTTAAACAATTTTTTGTCGCCCACGATCGCTGTGCCATGAAAGTCGGTACAGACGGCATTTTACTGGGAGCGTGGGCGCCTGTCGCAGGTGTTAAGCGTATTCTTGATATCGGTACCGGCAGCGGGCTGGTGGCGTTGATGCTGGCGCAGCGTACGGAAGAGCATGTCACCATTGATGCCGTCGAACTGGATGCGCAGGCCGCAGAGCAGGCGAGTGACAATATGGCCGAATCCCCCTGGGGTGCCCGCATGAAAGTGGAATGCGCCGATGTGTTGACCTGGGCGTCTGAACAAACCGCGCGTTACGATCTGATCGTCAGCAACCCTCCCTACTACGCGCCCGGCGTTGAGTGCGGGACACCCGAGCGTGAACAGGCGCGTTATACCGGCTCCCTCGATCATAAAGCGCTGCTCACCAGTGCGGCAGAACTCATCTCCGAAGAAGGTTTTTTCTGCGTGGTCCTGCCTGAGAGTACCGGCAACACGTTCATCGGTATCGCGCAGGAGATCGGCTGGACGCTACGTCTGCGTACCGATATTTCGGATACGGAAGGCCGACTGCCGCACCGCGTGCTACTGGCGCTCTCGCCAAAAGAGGGTGAATGCTTTAATGACCGAATGGTGATCCGTGGGCCAGACCAGCGTTATTCCGAAGATTACACTGCCTTGACCCAGGCGTTTTATCTGTTTATGTAAACCTGCGGGGCGAGGATCGACGGGCCGGACTCCGCAAGCTGATCCGGGTAGTCCAGCGTATAGTGCAACCCGCGGCTCTCTTTACGCATCATCGCGCAGCGAACGATCAGCTCGGCAACCTGTACCAGATTGCGCAGCTCCAGCAGGTTATTCGATACGCGGAAATTGGCGTAATATTCATCAATTTCCTGCTGCAGCATGGTGATGCGGCGCAGGGCGCGTTCCAGTCGTTTCGTGGTGCGCACAATCCCCACGTAGTCCCACATAAACAGCCGTAGCTCATGCCAGTTATGCTGGATCACGACCAGCTCGTCCGGGTTATCCACGCGGCTTTCATCCCAGGCAGGCAGGCGGTCTGTCTCGCGGGCGTAGGGCATGCGCTTCGTGATGTCTTCCGCGGCCGACCAGCCGTACACCAGACATTCAAGCAGCGAGTTAGAGGCCATACGGTTCGCGCCGTGAAGCCCGGTATAGCTGACCTCTCCGATAGCATACAGTCCGTCCACATCGGTACGCCCATGATCGTCAACCATCACGCCACCGCAGGTATAGTGGGCGGCTGGCACAATCGGCACCGGATCGCGCGTTAAATCCATGCCCAGACCGAGCAGCTTTTCATAAATCATCGGAAAATGCTGGCGAATGAACTCTGCTGGCTTATGGCTGATATCGAGATACATGCAGTCCACGCCAAGGCGCTTCATTTCATGATCGATGGCGCGGGCAACGATATCGCGCGGGGCCAGTTCACCCCGGGCGTCAAAGTCCGGCATAAAGCGGGTGCCGTCAGGGCGTTTCAGATAGGCGCCTTCGCCGCGCAGGGCTTCCGTCAGCAGGAAGTTGCGCGCCTGAGGATGGAACAGGGCTGTTGGGTGGAACTGATTGAACTCAAGATTCGCCACCCGACAGCCGGCGCGCCAGGCCATCGCGATACCGTCTCCGGAGGCGATGTCCGGGTTCGTGGTGTACTGATACACTTTAGAGGCGCCGCCCGTCGCCAGGACTACAGCCTTCGCCTGGCAGGTTTCAACCTTCTCTTTATTACGGTTCCAGACCCAGGCGCCCACCACGCGACGCGTGCCGGGCAGGCCAATCTTGTCGGAGATAATCAGATCAACGGCGTTACTTCGTTCAAGAACCCGAATATTAGGATGGCTCAGCGCCTTGCCGACCAGCGTGGTCTCCACTTCTTTACCGGTGGCATCCGCTGCGTGCAGGATGCGGCGGTGGCTATGGCCGCCTTCGCGCGTCAGGTGGTAGCTCTCTTCACCGTTGGGTTGAACCTGCGTATCGAATAAGACGCCCTGGTCTATGAGCCACTGCACGCAGTGGCGGGCATTGCTGGCGACAAACTCTGCGGCGTGCGCATCCACGATGCCGGCCCCGGCAATCAGCGTATCGTCGACGTGGGAGGCAATGCTGTCTGTCTCATCAAACACGGCGGCAATCCCGCCCTGGGCATAAAACGTGGAACCCTCGCTTATCGGCCCTTTACTCAGAACGATAACGTTTTGATGCTCGGCCAGGCGCAGCGCCAGAGAGAGACCGGCAGCACCGCTACCGATGATCAGTACATCACAATGGAGTTCAGGTGTTGTGTTCATGATTGTTGTTTAATTTACTAAACAGTGTTGGGTCAGAATAGCACTCGAATGCGATATATCGCACGTTTTTTTTAAGAGGTGTTGCAATGACTAAACGCGTAAGCGGAGGTAAACGGAGGGTAAATGAGTGAAATTATTTTGCGAAGCAGATCGTTAGCGTCAGATTTTGTGATGAAATAAAGATTGGGTTGCGTTACTCTTCTGGCGGGAAAAAGATGTTTCTTGTCAGAAAGTGGTGCGGATCGTGAACAGACTTATAATGAGAGAAAATGAACAGTCTGCGGCGCGATGAACAAAAACAAAGGCGTTACGGAACTTATTGAAGATCAGACACTCTAATTCGGTGCTTGCTCAAAGTGCGGTATTTTTAGAGTGGCGTTTCGATAACGCGTGGAATTTAGGTTTGGGGAGACATTACCTCGGATGAGCGAGCAGTTAACGGACCAGGTCCTGGTTGAACGGGTCCAGAAGGGAGATCAGAAAGCCTTTAACCTACTGGTGGTGCGCTACCAGCATAAGGTGGCGAGCCTGGTTTCCCGCTATGTACCGTCAGGCGATGTGCCTGATGTGGTGCAAGAGTCTTTTATTAAGGCCTATCGCGCGCTGGATTCTTTCCGGGGAGATAGTGCTTTTTATACCTGGCTGTACCGTATTGCGGTCAATACGGCTAAGAATTATCTGGTCGCTCAGGGCCGTCGTCCGCCTTCTAGTGATGTGGACGCAATCGACGCCGAAAACTTCGAAAGTGGCGGCGCATTGAAAGAAATTTCGAACCCTGAGAACTTAATGTTGTCAGAAGAACTGAGACAAATCGTTTTTCGCACGATCGAGTCGCTTCCGGAAGATTTACGCATGGCAATTACGTTACGGGAGCTGGATGGTCTGAGCTATGAAGAGATAGCCGCTATCATGGATTGTCCGGTCGGCACGGTACGTTCACGAATTTTCCGTGCGCGAGAAGCTATTGATAATAAAGTTCAACCGCTTATCAGGCGTTGACGATAGCGGGATACTGGAAAAGGTATTAGGCATGCAGAAAGAAAAACTTTCCGCTTTAATGGATGGTGAAACGGTAGATAGTGAGCTGCTCAACGAGCTGTCTCACTCTCCCGAAATGCAAGAGACCTGGGAGAGTTACCATCTCATCCGTGACACCCTTCGCGGTGACACCGGCGAGATTCTCCATTTCGATATCTCAGCCCGCGTCATGGCGGCGATTGAGAATGAGCCTGTTCATCAGACCACTCCGCTGATTCCTGAAGCTCAACCCGCGCCTCACCAGTGGCAGAAAATGCCGTTCTGGCAAAAGGTGCGTCCGTGGGCCAGCCAGCTTACCCAAATGGGTGTGGCTGCATGCGTATCGCTTGCAGTTATCGTTGGCGTCCAGCACTATAATACTCAGTCTGAAACTAATCAGCAGCCAGAAGCGCCAGTGTTTAACACACTGCCGATGATGGGCAAAGCCAGCCCGGTAAGCCTGGGCGTTCCGGCTGATGCTTCCGCCAGCGGCGGCCAGCAACAGCAGGTTCAGGAGCAGCGCCGTCGCATTAATGCGATGTTGCAGGATTACGAGTTGCAGCGTCGTCTGCACTCTGAACAGCTTCAGTTTGAGCAGGCGCAGACACAGCAAGCTGCTGTGCAGGTGCCCGGAAACCAAACTTTAGGAACGCAATCGCAGTAATGAAGCAACTTTGGTTCGCCATGTCTCTGATGGCGGGTAGCCTGTTCTTCTCTGCCAACGCCTCGGCTGATGTATCATCCGGGGCGTTGTTGCAGCAAATGAATCTGGCCAGCCAGTCACTCAATTACGAGTTGGCATTTATCAGCATTAATAAGCAGGGCGTCGAGTCGTTACGCTATCGCCATGCCCGTCTTGATAACCAGCCGCTCGCCCAGCTTTTACAGATGGATGGCCCGCGTCGGGAAGTTGTCCAGCGTGGTAACGAAATCAGCTATTTCGAGCCCGGCCTGGAGCCTTTCACGCTCAATGGCGACTATATCGTTGATTCCCTGCCGTCACTCATTTACACCGACTTCAAACGGCTGGCCCCTTACTACGATTTTATCTCGGTAGGGCGTACGCGTATTGCGGACAGGCTGTGCGAAGTGATCCGCGTTGTCGCCCGGGATGGAACGCGATACAGCTATATTGTCTGGATCGACGCGGAAACCAAACTCCCCATGCGTGTAGACCTGCTCGACCGTGACGGTGAAACGCTGGAACAGTTCCGCGTTATCTCCTTCAGCGTGAACAATCAGGTTGGCAACAGCATGCAGAATCTGGCTAAGGCCAGCCTGCCGCCGCTGCTTTCCGTTCCGGCAGGCGATTCCGTTAATTTCAACTGGGTACCTGCCTGGATCCCACAAGGGTTTAGCGAAGTGTCCAGCAGCCGTCGTCAGCTGCCAACGATTGAAACGCCGGTGGAATCGCGCCTCTATTCCGATGGTTTGTTCAGCTTCTCGGTGAATATCAATCGCGCAACGGCAAACAGCGCCGAACAAATGCTGCGTACCGGGCGCCGTACGGTGAGTACAACGGTACGCGATAACGCAGAAATCACCATTGTGGGAGAACTCCCTCCTCAGACGGCGAAGCGCATATCCGACAGCATTAAATTCAGGGCAGCACAATGATCAAAGAGTGGGCGACGGTAGTCTCGTGGCAAAACGGCATTGCGCTGGTGAGTTGCGATGTAAAAGCCTCATGCAATAGCTGCGCATCCCGAGCCGGTTGCGGCAGCCGCGTGCTGAATAAGCTCGGGCCGCAAACCTCGCACACGATTTCTGTGCCGAGCGAACAGCCGCTGATGGCCGGGCAGAAGGTTGAGCTGGGCATCGCGGAAGGCAGCCTCCTCAGCTCCGCCATGCTGGTGTATCTCTCTCCGCTGATCGGGCTGTTTATCATGGGCGGCGTTTTCCAGATGCTGTTCGGCACCGACGGAGCCGCCATGTGCGGTGCCGCATTGGGTGGTCTGGGGGGATTCTGGCTTGCCAAAGGCCTCTCCCCGACGCTTGCCGCGCGCGAGGAGTGGCAGCCTGTCATTCTCAGCGTTGGTCTGGCGCCAGACCAGCTTCGCGTTGAGACGCTCTCTTCTGAGGCCCGGTGATTCATCGGGCTTCATCATTTTTACGTCTTAAAACAGAAAACGATCTTTCTTCACGCTATACCTGCTTCTAAGTGCATTTCCAGGTAGCGAGGATGTAGTGTAGAATGCTGCGTTTTCGCACTGAAAAACGTCAGGCTAAGAACAGCGGCCTCCAGGAATTCGTAAGGCATAATTATTTAACTATATGAAGAACATACGTAACTTTTCGATCATTGCTCACATTGACCACGGTAAGTCGACGCTGTCTGACCGTATTATCCAGATTTGCGGTGGCCTGTCTGATCGTGAAATGGAAGCCCAGGTTCTGGACTCCATGGACCTGGAACGCGAACGCGGTATCACCATCAAGGCGCAGAGCGTCACGCTGGATTACAAGGCGGCTGATGGCGAAACCTATCAGCTGAACTTTATCGACACCCCAGGCCACGTTGACTTCTCCTATGAGGTTTCACGCTCGCTCGCGGCCTGTGAAGGCGCGCTGCTGGTAGTCGATGCCGGGCAGGGCGTAGAAGCCCAGACCCTGGCAAACTGCTACACCGCGATGGAAATGGACCTCGAAGTTGTGCCGGTTCTGAACAAGATTGACCTGCCAGCTGCCGATCCTGAGCGCGTCGCAGAAGAGATTGAAGATATTGTCGGCATTGACGCGACCGATGCCGTGCGCTGCTCTGCTAAAACCGGTGTCGGCGTGACCGACGTGCTGGAACGCCTGGTGCGTGATATTCCAGCTCCGGAAGGCGATCCGGATGCGCCACTGCAGGCGCTGATTATCGACTCCTGGTTTGATAACTATCTGGGCGTTGTCTCCCTGGTGCGTATTAAAAACGGCACCATGCGCAAAGGCGACAAAATCAAAGTTATGAGTACCGGACAGGTCTACAACGCCGACCGTCTGGGCATCTTCACGCCAAAACAGGTTGACCGTACCGAGCTGAGATGCGGCGAGGTAGGCTGGCTGGTCTGCGCCATTAAAGACATCCTCGGCGCACCAGTGGGCGATACCCTGACCGGTGCGCGTAACCCGGCAGATAAAGCGCTGCCAGGCTTTAAAAAGGTAAAACCGCAGGTCTACGCGGGTCTGTTCCCGGTCAGCTCTGACGACTACGAAAACTTCCGTGACGCGCTCGGTAAACTGAGCCTTAACGATGCTTCCCTGTTCTACGAGCCAGAAAGCTCAACGGCGCTGGGCTTCGGCTTCCGCTGCGGCTTCCTTGGCCTGCTGCACATGGAGATCATTCAGGAACGTCTGGAGCGTGAATACGATCTGGACCTGATCACCACCGCGCCGACGGTAGTGTATGAAGTTGAAACCACCTCGAAAGAAGTGATCTACGTCGACAGCCCGTCCAAGCTGCCGCCGCTGAACAATATTCACGAGCTGCGTGAGCCTATTGCCGAATGTCACATGCTGTTGCCGCAGGAATTCCTCGGTAACGTTATTACGCTGTGTATTGAGAAGCGTGGCGTGCAGACCAACATGGTTTACCACGGCAACCAGGTGGCGCTGACCTATGAGATCCCGATGGCGGAAGTGGTACTCGACTTCTTCGACCGTCTGAAGTCCACCTCCCGTGGCTATGCGTCACTGGATTACAACTTCAAACGCTTCCAGGCCTCCAACATGGTCCGTGTGGACGTGCTGATCAATGGCGAGCGCGTGGATGCGCTGGCGCTGATCACCCACAACGACAATGCGCCGTACCGTGGCCGCGAGCTGGTTGAGAAGATGAAAGATCTGATCCCGCGTCAGCAGTTCGATATCGCGATTCAGGCGGCGATTGGCAACCACATTATCGCGCGTTCAACCGTGAAACAGCTGCGTAAAAACGTTCTGGCGAAGTGCTATGGCGGTGACGTCAGCCGTAAGAAAAAGCTGCTGCAGAAGCAGAAAGAAGGTAAGAAGCGTATGAAGCAGGTCGGTAACGTCGAGCTGCCGCAGGAAGCATTCCTTGCCATCCTTCATGTTGGTAAAGACGGCAAATAACCCTAAGGAGTTGGCATGGCGAACATGTTTGCCCTGATCCTGGTCATTGCTACCCTGGTGACAGGTCTGCTGTGGTGTCTGGATAAGTTTATTTTCGCCCCAAAACGTCGTGAACGTCAGGCTGCCGCACAGGCAGCTACTGGCGATGGGATTGACGCGAAAACCCTGAAGAAAGTCGGCCCGAAGCCGGGCTGGCTGGAAACGGGCGCCTCGGTATTTCCGGTGCTGGCGATTGTGCTGGTGGTACGTTCGTTTATTTACGAACCGTTCCAGATCCCATCAGGTTCAATGATGCCAACGCTGCTGATTGGTGATTTTATTCTGGTAGAAAAGTTTGCCTACGGCATTAAAGATCCGATCTACCAGAAAACGCTGATCGAAACCGGTCATCCGAAACGTGGCGACATCGTGGTGTTCAAATATCCGGAAGATCCGCGCCTGGACTACATCAAGCGCGCGGTAGGTCTGCCGGGTGACAAAGTCACTTACGATCCGGTTGCGAAAGAAGTCACCGTTCAGCCGGGCTGCAGCTCCGGTACCGCCTGTGAAAACGCGCTGCCAATCACCTACTCAAACGTTGAGCCAAGTGATTTCGTGCAGACCTTTGCCCGTCGTAACGGCGGCGAAGCGACCAGCGGATTCTTCCAGGTACCGAAAGGCGAAACCAAAGATAACGGTATCCGTCTGGTTGAGCGCAAAGAGACGCTGGGTGACGTGACGCACCGAATCCTCACCGTGCCAATCGCGCAGGATCAGCTGGGTATGTACTATCGCCAGCCGGGCCAGCAGCTGGCGAGCTGGATTGTACCGCCAGGACATTACTTCATGATGGGTGACAACCGCGATAATTCCGCGGACAGCCGTTACTGGGGCTTTGTGCCGGAAGCGAATCTGGTCGGTAAAGCCACCGCCATCTGGATGAGTTTTGAGAAACAGGAAGGCGAATGGCCGACCGGTGTTCGCCTGAATCGTATCGGCGGAATCCATTAATTCTCAATAAATGAACGCGTAGCCGCTTTAATTAGCGGCTGCGTGAATTATTTCCACGATAAATCTCTTCGAACTAACGACATCCCCTGTCGTTGTGTATAGAATATTCCCCCGAAGTTTAAGGTTGGCCCTGCAAGGGTGCCACGGCACACGAAACCGCGTTGGTTTTCTCAGGTCGGTTTCGTGTGCTGCATTTTTGACGCATTCATTTATTGGTATCGCATGAACCCCATCGTAATTAATCGGCTTCAACGGAAGCTGGGCTACACTTTTCATCATCAGGAGTTGTTGCAACAGGCATTAACCCACCGCAGTGCCAGCAGCAAACATAATGAGCGTCTCGAGTTTTTAGGCGACTCTATTTTAAGTTTCGTGATTGCGAATGCGCTTTATCATCGTTTCCCGCGCGTGGATGAAGGGGATATGAGCCGCATGCGTGCCACGCTGGTTCGGGGTAATACCCTTGCGGAAATCGCGCGTGAATTTGAACTGGGCGAATGTCTGCGTCTTGGGCCGGGTGAACTGAAAAGCGGCGGCTTCCGTCGTGAATCTATTCTTGCCGATACGGTCGAAGCATTAATTGGTGGTGTGTTCCTGGACAGCGATATCCAGACCGTAGAAAAGCTGATCCTGAACTGGTATCAGACCCGTCTGGACGAAATCAGCCCGGGCGATAAACAAAAAGATCCGAAAACGCGTCTGCAGGAATATTTGCAGGGTCGTCATCTGCCGCTGCCGTCTTATCTGGTGGTGCAGGTTCGTGGCGAAGCGCACGATCAGGAATTTACCATCCATTGCCAGGTCAGTGGCCTGAGTGAACCGGTGGTGGGCACAGGTTCAAGCCGTCGTAAGGCTGAACAGGCTGCCGCCGAACAGGCGTTAAAAATGCTGGAGCTGGAATGAGCGAAGAAAAAACCTATTGCGGATTTATTGCCATCGTCGGACGTCCGAACGTTGGCAAATCCACCCTGCTGAATAATCTGCTTGGGCAGAAGATTTCCATCACCTCGCGTAAGGCGCAGACCACGCGTCACCGCATCGTCGGCATCCATACTGAAGGCGCGTATCAGGCGATCTACGTCGATACCCCGGGCCTGCACATGGAAGAGAAGCGTGCCATCAACCGCCTGATGAACAAGGCGGCGAGCAGCTCGATTGGCGATGTAGAGCTGGTGATTTTCGTTGTGGAAGGCACCCGCTGGACGCCGGACGACGAGATGGTGCTGAACAAGCTGCGTGACGGCAAAACGCCGGTCATCCTCGCGGTCAACAAGGTTGATAACGTGCAGGAAAAGGCCGACCTGCTGCCGCATCTGCAGTGGCTCGGTAGCCAGATGAA
Source organism: Enterobacter sp. ECC-249 (assembly GCF_043965265.1). Classification (NCBI taxonomy): domain Bacteria; kingdom Pseudomonadati; phylum Pseudomonadota; class Gammaproteobacteria; order Enterobacterales; family Enterobacteriaceae; genus Enterobacter; species Enterobacter sp. ECC-249. The sequence continues at coordinate 4,032,849 of NZ_CP143660.1, read as the reverse complement.
CTTCCTCGACATCGTTCCCCTGTCTGCTGAGACCGGCCTGAACGTGGATACCATCGCGGGCATCGTGCGTAAGCATCTGCCGGAAGCGATTCATCACTTCCCGGAAGACTACATCACCGATCGCTCTCAGCGCTTTATGGCGTCTGAAATCATCCGTGAAAAGCTGATGCGTTTCCTGGGCGCTGAACTGCCGTACTCTGTGACGGTGGAGATAGAGCGTTTCCAGAGCAACGAGCGCGGTGGCTACGACATTAACGGCCTGATCCTCGTTGAGCGTGAAGGGCAGAAAAAGATGGTGATCGGCAACAAAGGGGCCAAGATCAAAACCATCGGCATTGAAGCCCGTAAGGACATGATGGAGATGTTCGAAGCGCCGGTTCACCTCGAACTGTGGGTGAAAGTGAAATCTGGCTGGGCCGATGATGAGCGTGCTCTGCGCAGCCTCGGTTACGGCGAAGACCAGTAACTTAAGACGACGAGCATATGGATGGATGGCAGCGCGCTTTCGTCCTGCATAGTCGCCCCTGGAGCGAAACCAGCCTTATGCTGGACGTCTTCACGGAAGAGTCGGGCCGCGTGCGCCTTGTTGCGAAAGGCGCACGTTCCAAACGTTCTAATCTGAAAGGTGCCCTACAGCCTTTCACGCCTCTGCTGGTTCGCTTTGGCGGGCGAGGGGAAGTCAAAACCCTGCGCAGTGCCGAAGCCGTCTCCCTGGCGCTTCCTCTTTCTGGCATCACGCTCTACAGCGGCCTGTATGTCAACGAACTCCTCTCACGGGTTCTTGAGCATGAGACTCGCTTCTCTGAACTTTTCTTCGATTATCTTCACTGTATTCAGGCGCTTGCTGGCGCATCCGGCACGCCCGAACCCGCCTTGCGTCGTTTTGAGCTGGCGCTGCTGGGCCACCTCGGGTACGGCGTAGATTTTCTGCACTGTGCGGGCAGCGGGGACGAGGTAGAAGACACCATGACCTACCGCTACCGTGAAGAAAAAGGCTTTATTGCCAGCATCGTGATCGACAACAGCACCTTTACCGGGCGCCAGCTCCGGGCGCTGTATGAGCGCGAGTTTCCCGATCGGGACACTCTGCGCGCCGCAAAACGCTTTACCCGGATTGCCCTCAAGCCGTATCTTGGCGGCAAGCCCTTAAAGAGCCGCGAATTATTCAGGCAGTTTGTACCGAAACGTTAGACCACAGAATCGAAAAGAAAACCGAGGATTGTCATGGCTGAATTACTGTTAGGCGTCAACATCGATCACATCGCCACGCTGCGTAACGCGCGCGGCACGGCATATCCCGATCCGGTTCAGGCGGCGTTTATCGCTGAACAGGCTGGCGCCGACGGCATTACCGTTCACCTGCGTGAAGACCGTCGCCACATCACTGACCGCGACGTGCGCATTCTGCGTCAGACGCTGGACACCCGTATGAATCTGGAGATGGCGGTCACCGAAGAGATGCTGGCGATTGCCTGTGAGACCCAACCGCACTTCTGCTGCCTGGTGCCGGAAAAACGCCAGGAAGTGACCACCGAAGGCGGTCTGGATGTGGCCGGGCAGCTCGACAAAATGCGCGATGCCTGCAAACGTCTGGCGGATGCCGGTATTCTGGTTTCTTTGTTTATCGACGCCGATTTCACACAGATTAAAGCGGCAGCCGACGTGGGCGCGCCCTATATCGAAATCCACACCGGCTGCTATGCCGATGCCAAAAATGATGTCGAACAGGCCAAAGAGCTGGAGCGTATTGCTAAAGCGGCCACCTACGCGGCGAGCCTCGGTCTAAAGGTGAATGCCGGTCACGGCCTGACCTACCATAACGTGAAGGCCATTGCCGCCATCCCGGAAATGCACGAGCTGAACATCGGTCACGCGATTATTGGCCGCGCGGTAATGAGCGGCCTGAAAGAGGCGGTCTCAGAAATGAAACGCCTGATGCTGGAAGCGCGTCGGTAATGGCCATTCTGGGCTTAGGCACCGATATCGTTGAAATAGCCCGCATTGAAGCGGTGATCGCCCGTAGCGGCGATCGCCTGGCGAGACGCGTGCTGAGCGATAACGAGTGGGCCATCTGGGAAGCACATCAGCAGCCGGTGCGCTTTCTGGCAAAGCGCTTTGCGGTAAAAGAGGCGGCTGCTAAAGCCTTCGGGACCGGCATTCGTAACGGTCTGGCGTTCAACCAGTTTGAAGTCTTTAACGATGAGCTGGGTAAGCCAAGCCTGCGCTTATGGGGCGAGGCGCAAAAGCTGGCGGAAAAGCTGGGGGTGAATCACATGCACGTGACGATCGCCGATGAACGCCACTATGCCAGCGCAACGGTGATCATCGAAAGTTAAAGTTTGTCCGCGTGGTGCATCAGGACAAACTTATCCCACAGCTGCTCTTCGCTCTCGACGTGGGCCGGATCCTTCAGGATGGTATTCGGGATCGGGCACACTTTCTGACAGGTCGGCGTTTCATAGTGGCCGATGCATTCGGTGCAGCGGTCGCTGTTAATCTCATAAATGCTGTCGCCCATCGAAATCGCCTGGTTCGGGCATTCGGGCTCGCACATATCGCAATTAATGCATTTTTTGGTAATTAACAGCGCCATCAGGAAATTCTCAGAAACAACACAAACTGGGCGGGCATTATACGCGTCAAACCAGCTTCTTTACCAGTTCTTCGCTGTGGCGAATGCGCTCTGGCGCGCGCTCCAGATCCTGTTGCACCAGCGCCATAAACAGCAGGTCCGTCAGCATCATTTGTGCGCTGGTGGACGAGATAGCCGCGCTGCGCGTGGCCTGCTCCTCGGCAATGGTATATAAACAGCGCGTGGCCCGTTGCTGCAGGGCATTCGGGGTAAAACCGGTGATCGCCAGAATTTTACCGCCGACGCGCAGAGCTTCATCGGTGGCCATATTGATTTCACGGCGCTCGCCGGAGTAAGAAATAGCCAGCAGCAGATCGTCAGGATCCATCGCCTGTACGGTTGCCAGCAGGGCGTGCATATCCTGCTCGACGATGGCGTTAAGGCCAATTTTCGCCAGCTTCCAGCCAAAGTTACGCGCCACAAGTCCGGACGCCCCGATACCAGTCAGGATTATTCGCCGCGCGCCGCGCAGCATCGCCACGCTCTCCAGCAGCTTCTCTTCCGTATTCACATCGAGCGTCGCGTGCATGGCCGCCACGTTCTCTTTGATCAGCTTTTCGCCGACCAGCCGCATCGGATCGTCTCCGCGGATCTGATTATGCACCGGCATTGACTGCGGATTGGGGTTACTGACCAGCGCTTCACTGATCGCCAGCTTGAGGGCGGGGAATCCCTTAAAGCCAATCTTCTGCGCAAATTTTACCACGCTGGACTGGCTCACGCCGGCTTCACTCGCCAGCTGCTGCGAGCTGAGATGGCGCGCGTGGTCGGGTTGAGAAAGCAGAAAATCCGCCAGCTTCTTGTCGCTTTGGGCAAAGCCTGCGTAGCGCTGGCGAATGCGAATTAAACAGTTCATACGGTCTCCTGGCGAAAATGTGATTATCTGCGCAAATACGGATTTTGCTCGCCTGAATGAATTTTATATTCCATTATAGTGTGATTATTATGAATTAAAAATTCTTGAGGTACAAAAATGAATCTTGGCTCACTTGTTTCTGAAACGCGTAACCCGCAAACCATGGATCTGGATGCGCTCTCCACCCTGGAGCTGGTTAACCGCTTTAATCAACAGGATACGCTGGTCGCGCAGGCAGTGAAAGAGACATTACCCGAGGTGGCAAAAGCTGTCGATGCGGCGGCGGAAGCCCTTAAGGCCGGCGGTCGCATTATCTACATGGGCGCGGGCACCAGCGGGCGTCTTGGGGTTCTGGATGCGTCAGAATGCCCGCCAACCTTTGGCGTTCCGCATGGTCTGGTGGTTGGGCTTATTGCCGGTGGGCCCGGCGCGCTGCTGAAAGCCGTTGAAGGGGCGGAAGATAACAAACAGCTGGGTGAGGACGATCTGAAGGGTCTGAATCTGACCGCGAAGGATCTGGTGGTCGGGCTGGCGGCATCCGGGCGCACGCCGTACGTCATTGGCGGGCTGGAGTATGCTAACCAGACCGGCTGCACGACGGTGGCCATCTCCTGTAATCCGGGCTCACCGATTGCGCAGGTGGCCGCTATCGCTATCTCTCCGGTTGTCGGGCCGGAAGCGCTCACCGGCTCCACGCGCCTCAAATCCGGGACCGCGCAAAAGCTGGTGCTCAATATGATCTCCACCGGCGCGATGGTTAAGTTCGGCAAGGTTTATCAGAACCTGATGGTCGATATGCAGGCCACCAACGTCAAGCTGGTGGACAGAGCCTGCCGCATGGTGATGGAGGCGACGGGCGCAGGCCGTGAAGAGGCTGAAGCGGTACTCAAACAGACCGATCACGATGTTAAACCTGCCATTCTGATGATCCTGAGCGGGCTGGATGCGGTGACCGCGAGAGCCAAACTCGATGCGCATAACGGCTTCTTACGGGCGGCATTAGAAAACTAACAGAGGCGTCTATGGACAAAACAGCAGCGCTCGCCAGCGATATCCTGCAGGGGATCGGTGGGGAAAAAAATATTCAGCGTCTCGAAAACTGCATGACGCGCGTGCGCGTCGAGGTGCATGACGACGACCAGCTTGACGTGCCGCGCCTGAAGCAACTTTCCGGCGTCAGCGGCTACGTGAAACAGGGGCAGCAGCATCAGCTGATCGTCGGGCCGGGGAAAGCGGCACAGGTTGTTGATGCCATGCGCGCGCTGATGGGCGTTAGCGCGAGCGTGTCGATTGACGATGCGGAACGCACCAAAGCGCAGGCGAAAGCCAAATACAAAGCCCCGATGAGCGACGCGCTGCGACAGCTGGCAAACGTCTTTATTCCGCTGATCCCGGCGTTTATTGCCTCGGGCCTGATCACCGGGATCATCAATATCCTCAAGCGACCGGATATCGTGGGGGATTTCGCCACGCAGTATCCGAACCTGCTGGGGATTCTCGGGATCTTCGGCAGCGCGGTGTTCGCCATTATGAACATTCTGGTCGGGGTCAATACCGCGAAGGTGTTTGGCGGCTCGCTGGCGATGGGCGGCGTGATGGCGGGCATCTTGTCCAGCCCGCAGCTGGCGCAGATCACGCTGTTTGGTGAGGCGCTCCAGCCCGGGCGCGGTGGGGTGATCGCCGTGCTGCTGGTGGTCATCCTGATGTGCTGGATCGAGAAAAGGCTGCGCGCGGTTTTGCCCGGCTCGATCGAGTTGATTCTCAACCCGCTGTTGACCACGCTGATTACCGGTAGCGTAGCGATTGTAGCCCTCCAGCCATTAGGCGGCTGGATCTCTGAAGCCATCGCCCACGGTGCGTCTCTGGCGATCGATCGCGGTGGTCTGCTGGTGGGGGCGGTGCTGTCGGGTACCTTCCTGCCGCTGGTGCTGACCGGCCTGCACCAGGGGCTGGTGCCGATCCACGTCGAGCTGGTGCAGGCGCATGGCTATAACGCGCTGCTGCCTATCCTCTCGATGGCGGGCGTGGGGCAGGTCGGCGCGGCGATTGCCGTACTGATGAAAACCCGCAACGCGCGTCTGAAAAAAATGATTAAAGGCGCGCTTCCGGTCGGCCTGCTGGGTATTGGCGAACCGCTGATTTTCGGCGTTACGCTGCCGCTGGGTAAACCGTTCCTCGCCGCCTGTCTGGGCGGTGCGGTAGGCGGGGCGCTGATCAGCTACTGGAAGGTCGCCACCGTGATCACCTTTGGGCTGTCCGGTTTACCGCTGGCATTAACTATCGTGACCGGAAAAGTGATGCTCTATCTGTTAGGCTATTTAGTAGCGGTGATCGCCGGGTTCCTGTTTACCTGGCTATTAGGTTTCAACGACCCAGAGGAGTAAGGTTTGGCAAATCACGCGCGTCGCGTTGTCTTTTTCGACCTGGATGGAACGCTGCATCAGCAGGATATGTTTGGTACGTTTATGCGTTACCTGCTGCGGCGTCAGCCTTTGAATGCGCTGCTCGTGCTGCCGCTCTTACCCGTTATCGGTATCGCGCTGCTGGTGAAAGGCCGGGCGGCGCGATGGCCGATGAGTCTGCTGCTGTGGGGATGTACCTTTGGGCACAGCGAAGCGCGGCTCAAACAGCTCGAGCAGGATTTTGCGCACTGGTTTCGCGGCCACGTCGCCGCCTTTCCGGTGGTGCAGGCGCGCCTGACCAGCTACCTCGACGCGAACGATGCCGACATCTGGCTAATTACCGGCTCCCCGCAGACGCTGGTGGAGCAGGTCTATTTTGATACCCCCTGGCTTCCGCGCGTGAATCTTATCGCCACGCAAATTGCCCGCGGTTACGGCGGCTGGGTGCTGACCCTGCGCTGCCTGGGGCATGAAAAAGTGGTCCAGCTGGAGAAACGCATTGGTACGCCGCTGCGCCTGTACAGCGGCTACAGCGACAGCAAGCAAGACAACCCGCTGCTCTATTTTTGCCAGCATCGCTGGCGCGTCACGCCATCAGGTGAACTCCAGCAACTCGAATAGTCTTATCCATAATGGGCGTGTATAATGCCGCCCGCTTTTCGACTGGAGTATCAACCGTTGTCCAACCCTGAATTCGACCATGAATACTGGATGCGCCATGCGCTGACGCTGGCTCAACGCGCCTGGGAAGAGGGAGAAGTGCCCGTCGGGGCCGTGCTGGTTCATAACAACCAGGTGATTGGCGAAGGGTGGAACCGTCCTATAGGCCGCCACGATCCTACTGCACACGCCGAAATTATGGCGCTTCGTCAGGGAGGGCTGGTGCTGCAAAACTATCGTCTGCTTGATACCACGCTGTATGTGACGCTTGAGCCGTGCGTGATGTGCTCCGGCGCAATGGTGCACAGCCGGATCGGGACTCTGGTCTTTGGTGCGCGGGATGAAAAAACCGGTGCGGCCGGTTCGCTGATGGACGTGCTGGGTCACCCGGGGATGAATCACCAGGTAAAGACTATCGGTGGGGTACTTGCACCAGAGTGTTCGGGGCTATTAAGCGATTTCTTTCGAATGCGCCGTCAGCAGAAAAAGCAGCAAAAGGCAGAATTGAAGCTGTCGGACGATTAAGCTCGTCCGGCGCCACGACCGGGTAACTTTGTGCCAGCTGTTTTGCCTCGGTCGCCTCTTTCTCTTTCTCCAGCAGATACCCGACCAGGCTAATCTGATATTTTCGGATATTTTCCACGTAGGCGTAGGCTTCATGTCCGCGCGCGTAGCCGTATGTCAGCTTGTTATACCATGGCTTCTGGCTCAGCAGCGGCAGCCGCTGCTTCACGTCTGACCAGCTGTCCGGGTTACCTTTCGTTTTGGCCGTCAACGCCCGCGCATCAAGCATATGCGCGTAGCCCATATTGTAGGCCGCCAGCGCAAACCAGATCCGCTCTTCTTCCGGCACCGTTTCCGGGACTTTGGCCATCATATCCTGCAGGTAGCGCGCGCCGCCGCTGATGCTCTGTTCGGCATCGGTACGGTCATTCACGCCCAGACTCAACGCGGTATTTTTGGTTAACATCATCAAACCACGTACGCCCGTGGGCGACGTGGCCTGGGTATCCCAGTGGGATTCCTGATAAGAAATAGCCGCCAGCAGTTTCCAGTCAATCTCCTGGGCGTATTTTTCGAACAGCGGTTGCAGGTCCGGCAGGACGCTGTCCACCGCACGCAGGAAGCTGCGGGTGTCAACGTAGTCAAAGTCATCGCCGTGCCCGAGGTACTTCTCCTCCAGACGCGCCAGGGTACCGTCTTCATTGATGGTGTTGAAGAAATCAAGCATCGCGGCAGAGAGGGTCTGATCGTCATCAAGCTGGCTAAACCAGGTCACGGGCTGCTCGTCGGTGACGTCCAGCGCCACGGCGATTTCAGGATGCACCCGCTGGAACAGGCTGATCGCGACCGAATCGGCGATGGTGTAGGGCACCTTCTGATCTTTTACCTGCTCCAGCAGCTCCGTCGTGCCGAGTTTCGGATCTACCGTCCAGCTCAGTTCGGGATATTTCTTCTCCTTGAGCTCCCGCAGATCGTCAATCACCACGTGGCCGGGCGCAATCGTCAGCTGCCGATCGTTAATTGAAGATAGCGAGCGCGGGCGCAGGCTTCCGACGCGGTAAACCAGCTGCTGAGAAACGGAGTAGTAGGTCGGGCCCGGCTGGTAGTTCTTGCTGCGCTCGCTGTTATACACCAGCCCGGCAGCAAGCATATCGGCATCGTCGTTATCGAGGTCGTCAAACAGCTCGTTGATATTCTGGCGGACGGTGATTTTAAGCTTCACGCCAAGATAATCGGCGAACTGTTGCGCCAGTTCATAATCCAGACCAATGATTTTGCCGTTGACGTCGCTGTAAATCAGCGGGGAGTTGAGGGTACTGACGCGCAATTCCCCCCGCTCCTGAATGGCGGCGATACGGTTTTCGGCTTTGCCGAACCAGGGGATGGAAGGCCAGAGGGCCACTGCCAGCAGCAACGTTACAATGCCGATGAGCAGATAATTAATCTTTAATTTTTTCAATTAGTTAATTCTCTGCGACGCCGGTTGCCTCAGTCTGCTGTAGCCATGTTAATCATAAGGTTTGCCATTGAATGAGCGGCATTTTGCGTAAACTTGCGCCACTTGGCAACCAATTAGAGAGACAGGTCACATCTATTGTTAAATTTCTGTGCAAATTTTATTTCGACGCAAACGGTTTCGTCGGCGCTCAGGATTCTCTATAATGACGCCCGTTTTCCCCCCTTGCGCACACTGTAAGCGCCCCGGCGCTTCGAAGACGAGAGACTTATGATGGAAATTCTGCGTGGTTCGCCTGCACTGTCTGCCTTCCGTATCACTAAACTGCTGGCACGTTTTCAGGCGGCCGACCTTCCGGTAAGCAATATTTACGCTGAGTATGTCCATTTTGCTGACCTGAATGCCCCCCTGAATGCAGAGGAGCGCGTACAGCTGGAACGCCTGCTCAAGTATGGTCCAAGCCTGAGCAGCCATACGCCAACCGGCAAATTGATCCTTGCGACGCCTCGTCCGGGCACCATCTCCCCCTGGTCTTCCAAAGCCACCGACATCGCCCATAACTGTGGCCTGAGCCAGATTAACCGTCTGGAACGCGGCGTGGCGTACTACGTGGAAGCCTCTACCCTGAGCGACGCGCAGTGGCAGGCGGTTGCGGCTGAACTGCACGATCGCATGATGGAGAGCGTATTTGCTTCTCTCGATGACGCGCAGAAGCTTTTCTCTCACCATCAGCCTGCGCCGGTACAGAGCGTAGATCTGCTGGGGCAGGGCCGCCAGGCGCTGATTGACGCCAACCTGCGTCTCGGCCTGGCGCTGGCAGAAGACGAAATTGACTACCTGCAGGATGCGTTTGTTAAGCTCAACCGTAACCCGAACGACATCGAACTCTACATGTTCGCGCAGGCTAACTCCGAGCACTGCCGCCACAAGATTTTCAACGCCGACTGGATTATTGACGGCGAACAGCAGCCGAAGTCGCTGTTCAAAATGATCAAAAACACCATGGAGCAAACCCCTGACCACGTGCTGTCTGCCTATAAGGACAACGCCGCGGTAATGGAAGGTTCCGAGGTGGGCCGCTTCTTCGCCGATCGCGAAGCAGGGCGCTATGACTTCCATCAGGAGCCCGCACATATTCTGATGAAAGTGGAAACCCACAACCACCCGACGGCGATCTCCCCGTGGCCGGGTGCGGCGACCGGCTCCGGCGGTGAAATTCGTGACGAAGGTGCGACCGGTCGTGGCGCTAAACCCAAAGCGGGTCTGGTCGGTTTCTCCGTCTCTAACCTGCGTATCCCGGGCTTTGAACAGCCGTGGGAAGAAGATTTCGGCAAGCCGGAGCGCATTGTGACCGCGCTGGATATCATGACCGAAGGCCCGCTGGGCGGCGCGGCGTTTAACAACGAGTTTGGTCGTCCGGCGCTGAACGGTTACTTCCGTACCTATGAAGAGAAAGTGGACAGCCACAACGGCGAAGAGCTGCGCGGCTACCACAAACCGATCATGCTGGCGGGTGGGATCGGCAACATCCGTGCCGATCACGTGCAGAAAGGCGAGATCGTCGTCGGTGCGAAGCTGATCGTGCTCGGCGGTCCGGCGATGAACATCGGTCTGGGCGGCGGCGCGGCCTCTTCTATGGCCTCCGGCCAGTCTGATGCGGATCTCGACTTTGCGTCCGTACAGCGCGACAACCCTGAGATGGAGCGTCGCTGCCAGGAAGTGATCGACCGCTGCTGGCAGCTGGGCGATGCCAACCCGATCCTCTTCATCCACGACGTGGGCGCGGGCGGTTTGTCCAACGCCATGCCGGAGCTGGTAAGCGACGGCGGTCGCGGTGGCCGTTTCAACCTGCGCGATATCCTCAGTGATGAGCCGGGCATGAGCCCGCTGGAAATCTGGTGTAACGAATCCCAGGAGCGCTACGTGCTGGCGGTTGCTGCGGACCAGCTTCCGCTGTTTGACGAGCTGTGCCGCCGCGAGCGTGCGCCGTATGCCGTCATCGGTGAAGCGACCGAAGAGCAGCACCTTTCCTTAAGCGACACCCACTTTGACAACCAGCCGATCGATCTGCCGCTCGACGTTCTGCTCGGTAAAACGCCGAAGATGACTCGCGACGTAACCACCCGCAAAGCGGCGGGCAAAGCGCTGGATCGCCAGGGCATTACCGTGGCGGAAGCGGTTAACCGCGTGCTGCACCTGCCTGCTGTGGCAGAGAAAACCTTCCTGGTGACCATCGGCGACCGCACCGTGACCGGTATGGTATCCCGCGACCAGATGGTCGGCCCGTGGCAGATCCCGGTGGCTAACTGCGCCGTGACCACGGCGAGCCTCGACAGCTACTACGGCGAAGCGATGGCGCTCGGCGAACGCACCCCGGTGGCGCTGCTGGACTTCGCGGCCTCTGCCCGTCTCGCGGTTGGTGAAGCGCTGACCAACATCGCCGCAACGCAGATTGGCGACATCAAACGTATCAAGCTTTCCGCCAACTGGATGGCCGCTGCCGGTCACCCTGGCGAAGATGCAGGCCTCTATGAAGCCGTGAAGGCGGTGGGAGAGGAGCTGTGTCCTGCCCTCGGCCTGACCATTCCGGTGGGTAAAGACTCTATGTCGATGAAAACCCGCTGGCAGGAAGGCAGCGAGCAGCGCGAGATGACCTCTCCGCTGTCGCTGGTGATTACCGCGTTTGCCCGCGTGGAAGACGTGCGTCATACCGTTACGCCGCAGCTTGCAACCGTTGACAACGCCCTGCTGCTGATTGACCTGGGTAAAGGCCACAACGCGCTGGGTGCCACCGCGCTGGCGCAGGTTTACCGCCAGCTCGGCGACAAGCCAGCCGACGTGCGCGACGTGGCGCAGCTGAAAGGCTTCTACGACGCGATTCAGGCGCTGGTGGCGCAGCGTAAGCTGCTGGCCTACCACGACCGTTCCGACGGCGGCCTGCTGGTGACCCTGGCAGAAATGGCTTTCACCGGCCACTGTGGGGTTGAAGCCAACATCGCTACGCTGGGCGAAGATCGTCTGGCGGCGCTGTTCAACGAAGAGCTGGGCGCCGTGATTCAGGTACGTGCGGCGGATCGCGACGCGGTTGAAGCGATTCTGGCTAAGCACGGTCTGGCAGACTGCGTGCATTATCTGGGTAAAGCCGTTCAGGGCGACCGCTTCGTCATTGAAGCAGACGGTCACGCCGTGTTCAGCGAAAGCCGCACCACGCTGCGCATGTGGTGGGCGGAAACCACCTGGCAGATGCAGCGCCTGCGTGATAACCCGGAATGTGCCGATCAGGAGCACAACGCGAAGGCCAATGACCAGGATCCTGGCCTGAACGTGAAGCTCTCCTTCGACATCAACGAAGACATCGCCGCGCCGTACATTGCGACCGGCGCGCGTCCGAAAGTGGCCGTGCTGCGCGAGCAGGGCGTTAACTCCCACGTTGAGATGGCGGCTGCCTTCCACCGTGCGGGCTTTGACGCTATCGATGTCCACATGAGCGACCTGCTGGCCGGACGTACCGGTCTGGAGGATTTCCAGGCGCTGGTGGCGTGCGGCGGCTTCTCCTACGGCGACGTGCTGGGCGCGGGCGAAGGCTGGGCGAAGTCCATCCTCTTCAACAGCCGCGTGCGCGACGAGTTCGAAACCTTCTTCCACCGTCCGCAGACCCTGGCGTTGGGCGTGTGTAACGGCTGCCAGATGATGTCTAACCTGCGCGAGCTGATCCCGGGCAGCGAAGCCTGGCCGCGCTTTGTGCGTAACCAGTCTGACCGCTTCGAAGCGCGCTTCAGCCTGGTGGAAGTGACCCAAAGCCCGTCTCTGCTGCTGCAGGGAATGGTCGGTTCACAGATGCCAATCGCTGTTTCCCACGGTGAAGGTCAGGTAGAGGTGCGTGATGCCGCACATCTGGCTCAGCTGGAGAGCAAAGGTCTGGTAGCGCTGCGCTTTGTCGATAACTTCGGCAAGGTGACAGAAACCTACCCGGCTAACCCGAACGGCTCCGCCAACGGTATTACCGCGGTGACCAGCGAAAGCGGTCGCGCGACCATCATGATGCCGCACCCGGAACGCGTGTTCCGCACCGTGAGCAACTCCTGGCACCCTGAAAACTGGGGCGAGGACAGCCCGTGGATGCGTATCTTCCGCAACGCGCGTAAGCAGCTTGGCTAAGTTTTAGGCAGCACCTGTAGGCCCGGTAAGCGTAGCGCCACCGGGCTTTTTTATGCCTGTCGCAAAATTGCGACAAAGAGGGTATATAGCTGTCTCTAAATGGAGACATTTAAATCATTGATTTATATGGGGCAGTAAAGGTTCCCGTTAAGGTGTTGCTTAATAGCGACACTTAGCCTGAAAATCATTCAACCGATAATTAACAGGTTAAACGAGTAAAAATCATATATTTCAATGTGTTAATATTTTGTTTTGCATTCTGGCATGGGTGTTGCATAATATTAACCAGTGGCTCATTCACCTTCTTATGTCAGCCCCTTCGGGACGCGCTACATAAACTTCGAATGACGCACAAAAAGGTGCCTGCCGTCCAACTACTGATTATAGCGATGCTTTATCAGGCCAGGGCGAAACGTCGAGTTAGGCACCGCCTCATTCCATGACAAAGCCGGGTTTTTACCCGGCTTTGTTGTATCTGAAGGGCAGACTCAGTTACGCTCTGCGTAAACCCCCATTTAGAGAGTAATGCGTTGAAACGCTGGCCCGTTTTCCCCCGCTCCCTGCGGCAGCTCGTCATGATGGCCTTCCTGCTGATCCTGCTGCCGCTGCTGATCCTTGCCTGGCAGGCGTGGCAAAGCCTGAACGCGCTGAGCGCGCAGGCGGCTTTGACCAACCGCACGACGCTCATCGACGCCAGACGCAGTGAGGCGATGACCAACGCCGCGCTGGAGATGGAGCGCAGCTATCGTCAGTATTGCGTGCTTGACGATCGGACGCTGGAAAAGGTTTATCAAAGTCAGCGTAAACGCTACAGCGAAATGCTGGACGCTCACGCGGGGGTTTTGCCTGACGACAAGCTCTATCAGGCGTTACGTCAGGATTTGAACGATCTCGCGCAGCTGCAGTGCAGCAACAGCGGCCCGGATGCCGCCGCCGCCGCGCGCCTCGAAGCTTTTGCCAGCGCCAACACCGAGATGGTGCAGTCAACGCGCGCGGTGATTTTCTCTCGCGGCCAGCAGCTCCAGCAGGAGATTGCCGAGCGCGGCCAGTTCTTCGGCTGGCAGGCGCTGGTGCTGTTCCTGGTGAGCCTCGGTCTGGTACTGCTCTTTACCCGCATGATCATCGGCCCGGTGAAGGGCATTCAGCGCATGATCAACCGCCTGGGGGAGGGGAAATCGCTCGGAGATACGGTCGCCTTTAAAGGTCCGCGCGAGCTGCGATCCGTAGGTCAGCGTATTATCTGGCTGTCCGAGCGCCTGGCGTGGCTCGAGTCACAGCGCCATCAGTTCCTGCGCCATATCTCTCATGAGCTTAAAACGCCGCTGGCCAGCATGCGCGAAGGGACGGAGCTGCTGGCGGACGAAGTGGCCGGGCCTCTTACGCCAGAACAGAAAGAAATTGTCGAGATCCTGGATAACAGCAGCCGCAATCTGCAAAAGCTGATTGAGCAACTGCTGGATTACAACCGCAAGCTGGCTGACGGGGCGGTCGTACTGGAAAACGTTGAGATTGAGCCGCTGGTGGATATGGTGATATCCGCCCATAGCTTGCCAGCAAGAGCTAAAATGATGCATACCGGTGTAGAACTGAATGCGCCGACCTGTCTCGCTGAACCCATGCTCTTAATGAGCGTGCTGGATAATCTTTATTCCAATGCGGTGCACTATGGTACTGAATCCGGTAACATTTATATCCGAAGTTATACTAAGGGTTCCCGGGTGTTTATAGACGTCGCTAACACCGGCACCCCGATCCCCGATGACGAAAAAACCATGATCTTCGAGCCCTTTTTCCAGGGGAGTCATCAGCGGAAAGGTGCGGTGAAAGGCAGTGGTCTGGGCTTGAGCATCGCCCGGGACTGCATACGACGCATGCAGGGTGAGCTAAACATTGCCACGGACGAACGTTCGGATGTTTGCTTCCGTATTGAACTGCCCCTGAGCCGGAAAAATCAATAAAATGAATCTATGTCTGGTGAGTATGTCACACGTCTTTTCCCGCGCCGTACGCGCGGTGTTTTCCCGCAACACGCTTCGCCTGAGCCTGCCCTGTTTATTTCTGGCAGGGTGTGTTTCCCATGCGCCACAAAGTGCCATTAGCGATAAACAGGAAGATAAATGGCCCGATAACCAGCTGGCCGATTTCCTCTCAACCCGCTGTGACGATATCTGGAACCTGTCAGGTCATGACGTTGAAAGCAACCCGCTGTTCTGGCTGCGTGGAATTGATTGCGCCCAGCGTCTGGCCCCGGTAGACGCTCGCTCAAAGGCGGCAATGCTGGATGACGACACCTGGCAGGACGCTTTCAAGCGCGGCATTTTGCTGGCTGATGCCAAAATCACCCCCGTCGAACGCCGCGCCAACGTGACGCGACTGGACACGTTCGTGGTCACTCTTCCCGTGCAGGTACGCCCGGTATACCAGCTCTGGCGCGATGGGCAGACATTACAGCTTCAGCTGTCTGAAGAGCGCTCCCGCTACAGCAAGCTGCAACAGTCAACCGACAGCGAGCTTGATACGCTGCGTCAACAGCAGCAACATCTACGTACGCAGCTGGATACTACAACGCGTAAGCTGGAGAATCTGACCGATATCGAAAGGCAGCTCTCGTCGCGTAAATACCAGCCGGGGAGTTCATCCGCGGCACCGGACAGCGATACGCCGAAACAAGAGGATGTGAAGCATGACGAGCCGTAAACCTGCCCATCTGTTACTGGTGGATGACGATCCCGGGCTGTTAAAGCTGCTGGGCATGCGTCTGGTGAGTGAAGGCTACAGCGTCGTGACCGCGGAAAGCGGGCAGGAGGGGCTTAAGATCCTCAGCCGCGAGAAAATCGATCTGGTGATAAGCGACCTGCGGATGGACGAAATGGACGGCCTGCAGCTGTTCGCGGAGATCCAGAAGCAGCAGCCGGGTATGCCGGTGATTATCCTGACCGCGCACGGGTCGATCCCGGATGCGGTTGCCGCGACGCAGCAGGGGGTATTCAGCTTCCTTACCAAGCCGGTAGACAAAGACGCGCTGTATAAGGCTATCGACAGCGCGCTGGAACATGCCGCTCCGGCGGGGGATGAAGCGTGGCGGGAGTCCATCGTCACCCGTAGCCCCGTGATGCTGCGCCTGCTAGAGCAGGCGAGGATGGTGGCGCAGTCTGACGTCAGCGTGCTCATCAACGGCCAGAGCGGAACCGGGAAAGAGATCCTGGCGCAGGCGATCCATAACGCCAGCCCGCGCAGTAAAAACGCCTTTATCGCCATTAATTGCGGTGCGCTCCCGGAACAGCTGCTCGAATCCGAACTGTTTGGTCACGCCCGCGGCGCATTCACCGGCGCGGTGAGCAGCCGGGAAGGGCTGTTCCAGGCTGCGGAAGGCGGCACGCTGTTCCTGGACGAGATTGGCGACATGCCCGCGCCGCTGCAGGTCAAGCTGCTGCGCGTGCTGCAGGAGCGCAAAGTGCGCCCGCTGGGCAGCAATCGCGATATCGATATTAATGTGCGTATTATTTCGGCGACCCACCGCGATCTGCCAAAAGTGATGGCCCGCAACGAGTTTCGCGAAGATCTCTACTACCGTCTGAACGTGGTGAATCTGAAGATCCCGGCGCTGGCGGAGCGCGCGGAAGATATTCCGCTGCTGGCGAACCACCTTTTGCGCCAGGCGGCCGACCGCCATAAACCGTTCGTGCGCGCTTTTTCTACCGATGCGATGAAGCGGTTAATGGCCGCAAGCTGGCCGGGTAACGTGCGTCAGCTGGTCAACGTGATTGAGCAGTGCGTGGCGCTGACCTCCTCACCGGTCATCAGCGACGCGCTGGTGGAGCAGGCGCTGGAAGGGGAAAATACGGCGCTGCCGACGTTTGCCGAAGCGCGCAACCAGTTTGAGCTGAACTATCTGCGCAAGCTGCTGCAGATCACCAAAGGCAACGTGACCCACGCGGCGCGGATGGCCGGGCGCAACCGCACCGAATTTTACAAGCTACTCTCGCGCCACGAGCTGGAAGCAAACGATTTTAAAGAGTAGTACCGCAAAATTTGCCTGAATATGGTACTGTGAGCAATCGATTACGAGGCAGCTTACAGGCAAGAGTTTAAGGACCCACCATGAAAAAGATTGATGCGATTATTAAACCTTTCAAACTGGATGATGTGCGTGAAGCGCTGGCGGAAGTCGGCATCACCGGGATGACCGTGACGGAAGTGAAAGGTTTTGGTCGTCAGAAAGGTCACACCGAGCTTTACCGTGGCGCAGAATACATGGTCGACTTTCTGCCGAAAGTGAAAATTGAAATCGTGGTTAGCGACGATATCGTGGACACCTGCGTGGACACCATTATCCGCACGGCGCAAACCGGCAAAATTGGCGACGGTAAAATCTTCGTCTTTGACGTGGCGCGCGTGATCCGTATCCGTACCGGCGAAGAAGACGACGCTGCGATTTAACAATGCCAACGGTTTTGTAGGCCGGGTAAGGCGCAGCCGCCACCCGGCGAAAAAAAAGCCCCTCGAAAGAGGGGCTTTTTGCATTACAGCACCTTATGCGGCCCGAAGCACTCGTAATGAATGCTGTCTTTGTTCACGCCCAGCTCCACCAGCTGCTTCGCGGCATACTGCATAAACGCCACCGGCCCACAGACGTAGAACTGCATATCCGGTGCGCTGAACAGGCCTTCATGCTGGCTCAGATTCATCAGACCTTCACTGTCAAAGCGGGCGGCTGCGCGGTCTGCTTCCGTCGGCAGGCGATACCAGGTGTGCGCGGTGAAGCGCGGCAGGGACGTCCCGTGCGTTTTCACTTCATCCGCAAAAGCGTGCACGTCGCCGTTTTCCGCAGCGTGGAACCAGTTTACCTGCGCACCGTGGTTTGCTTTCGACAGCGTATCAAGCATCGCCAGCATTGGCGTTTGGCCGACGCCTGCAGAGATCAGCGTGACCGGGGTATTGGTATCAACGGTCATAAAGAAATCGCCCGCCGGCGCGGCCAGATGGACCACGTCGCCCACGTTCGCTTCGTGGTGCAGCCAGCTGGAAACCTGACCGCCGTCCTCACGCTTCACCGCAATGCGGTAGCCTCTGCCGTTTGGCTTGCGGGTGAGGGAATACTGGCGGATCTCCTGATGCGGAAAGCCTTCAGGCTTCAGCCACACGCCCAGATACTGGCCTGGCTGGTAGTCGGCAACCGACTGTCCGTCCACCGGCTCAAACTCGAAGCTGGTGATTAACGCGCTGCGTGGCGTTTTCTCAACGATGCGGAACGCGCGCGTGCCTTTCCAGCCGCCGTTCTTGCTGGCGTTTTCACTGTAGATCTGCGCTTCACGGTTGATAAACACGTTGGCCAGCACCCCGTAGGCTTTACCCCACGCGTCCAGCACCTCCTGGCCCGGGCTGAACATTTCGTCCAGGGTTGCCAGCAGATGACCGCCCACAATGTTGTACTGCTCGGGTTTGATCTGGAAGCTGGTATGTTTCTGCGCGATTTTTTCCACTGCAGGCAGCAATGCCGGCAGGTTTTCAATATTGCTGGCGTAGGCCGCGATGGCGTTGAACAGCGCTTCACGCTGATCGCCGTTACGCTGGTTGCTCATGTTGAATATCTCTTTGAGCTCCGGGTTGTGCGTGAACATGCGATCGTAGAAATGGGCGGTGAGTTTAGGGCCGGTTTGCACCAGCAGGGGAATGGTGGCTTTAACGGTAGCGATGGTTTGAGCGTCTAGCATGAGCGCGTCCTTCTGATGTCACTTTAATGATGTATTTTAAATGCATCTTATAAAAAATACCCCTGCGTTGTAAATGGTTCTTTGCAAGATGAAAAATATGCATCACAAACCTGAAAAGAAATCCGCTGGAAAGGGCGAGAGCTTTATTCCTCAAACCCTTGCGTGGCGGGTAGGAAAACGTTTGCGTAAAATCGTTTGTCAAGACCTGTTATCACAGAACTAATCAGTTATACTGTTGCCCGTCGTCCAACAGGACTGCCTTTTCAGGCCAAAATTTACTTGTTAGCTGAGTCAGGAGATGCGGATGTTAAAGCGTGAAATGAACATTGCCGATTATGATGCCGAACTGTGGCAGGCTATGGAGCAGGAAAAAGTACGTCAGGAAGAGCACATCGAACTGATCGCCTCCGAAAACTACACCAGCCCACGCGTTATGCAGGCGCAGGGTTCTCAGCTGACCAACAAATACGCTGAAGGTTACCCGGGCAAACGCTATTACGGCGGTTGCGAGTACGTTGATATCGTTGAGCAGCTGGCTATCGATCGTGCGAAAGAACTTTTTGGCGCTGACTATGCAAACGTCCAGCCGCACTCTGGCTCTCAGGCTAACTTCGCGGTCTACACCGCGCTGCTGCAGCCGGGCGATACCGTTCTGGGTATGAACCTGGCACAGGGCGGCCACCTGACTCACGGCTCCCCGGTTAACTTCTCCGGCAAACTGTACAACATCATCCCTTACGGTATTGATGAGTCCGGCAAAATTGACTACGAAGACATGGCGAAGCAGGCTAAAGAGCACAAGCCGAAGATGATCATCGGTGGCTTCTCTGCTTACTCCGGTATCGTTGACTGGGCAAAAATGCGTGAAATCGCAGACAGCATCGGTGCTTACCTGTTCGTTGACATGGCGCACGTTGCGGGCCTGATTGCCGCAGGCGTCTACCCGAACCCGGTTCCACACGCTCACGTTGTGACCACCACCACCCACAAAACCCTGGCGGGTCCACGCGGTGGCCTGATCCTGGCGAAGGGCGGTGACGAAGAGCTGTACAAAAAACTGAACTCTGCGGTGTTCCCAAGCGCGCAGGGCGGCCCGCTGATGCACGTTATCGCAGCAAAAGCGGTAGCGCTGAAAGAAGCGATGGAGCCAGAGTTCAAGGTTTACCAGCAGCAGGTTGCTAAGAACGCCAAAGCGATGGTGGAAGTGTTCCTGAACCGCGGCTACAAAGTGGTATCCGGCGGAACTGAAAACCACCTGTTCCTGCTGGATCTGGTTGATAAAAACCTGACCGGTAAAGAAGCTGACGCTGCCCTGGGCCGCGCCAACATCACCGTGAACAAAAACAGCGTGCCAAACGATCCTAAGAGCCCGTTCGTGACGTCCGGTATCCGTATCGGTTCTCCGGCCGTGACTCGCCGCGGCTTCAAAGAAGCGGAAGTGAAAGAGCTGGCTGGCTGGATGTGTGACGTTCTTGACAACATCAATGACGAAGCGGTTATTGAGCGCGTGAAAGGTAAAGTTCTGGATATCTGCGCACGCTTCCCGGTTTACGCATAATTCCTCTGCTTTGCAGAAATAAAAAAGGCCGCGCATGCGGCCTTTTTTTATGGCTTAACGCCGGTCCAGGGAGATGGCGCCTGGCCCCACAATCGCCAGCAAAATAAAGGCGCCAGCAATACTGATATTCTTGTAGAAGTTAATCATATTCGGTACGACCGCATCACCGGTCATATCCCAGTAATGATGCCCAATTACCGCCGTTCCGAGAGTGTAGAACACAAACAGTACCGCGAGAGGCCGGGTGAAAAACCCCAGTACGATCAGAATAGCGGCAGGCACTTCCATGACTACCGCAATAATGGCCGCCAGCATGGGCATCGGCGTTCCCAGCGAGGTCATGTATTGTACGGTGCCGCTAAACCCCGTCAGTTTTGGATAACCAAAGATAATAAACAGCACGACAAGCGCGATGCGGCCAATCAGCAGCAGCAGGTGACGTGACTGACCAAAATCTAAATAACGTAGAGTGTTCATAGCTGGCTCATTTTTCAAGGGACCCAATCTAAAATTAATACACAAATCCGTAGTCTTCCATTCAGCTTTTCTTCATAAATCAGGCATTGGCGTGATGTTAAATTATGACTTCGTGTAAAATTGTCTCTTTTCTTTGGCAAGGGAAATTTATGCACTGCATATCATGTCGGCAAGAAGAGGCAAATAAAGAGTCCGGGCTGTGCAATCAGTGTGAGCGCGCAGATGAAAAGAAAATTAACGGTCTGCTTTATCTCCCGGCGGCGGGCCTGGTGATTAACCTCATCATGACGCCCATTGGAGCATGGAATTACTTTGCTGCGATGTTCCACTTTTTCCAGTCAGGGGTAATTAACCTGTTTGGAGCGGTGGGTATCGCGGTGATGATAATTGATTTGGTTCTGACCGTGACCGCAGGCTGGTATTTCTTTAAAAGAAAGTCGGGTATCCGTAAGATCATCATCTCCTACTACTTAATGGGCGTTGTCTTTATGCTCTATTTTGTGGGTATTCCTGCCTGGGTCTTCGACGCAAGGCTGGATACGGCTGATATTCGCAATGCGCTTTCGTCCATTGTTGGCGCATCGATCTGGATCCCCTACTTCCTGGTTTCCAAACGCATTAATCAGGTCTTTGTTCGCTAGACGTTTCGCAGGGTCGCCATGGCCCTGCTAAATGTGTGTGTTATTCACTTGTTAATAGTTGCTTGCGCAGGCTTTGATTTAACGCCAGACTATGGCCTCGATTTCGGGAGGGATTCATGGTCTTGCATTCCACGCGCTGGCTGGCGCTCAGTTATTTCACCTATTTCTTTAGCTACGGCATTTTTCTGCCCTTCTGGAGCGTCTGGCTCAAGGGTATCGGCCTGACTCCTGAGACCATCGGCGTTCTGCTGGGGGCCGGGCTGGTGGCGCGTTTTCTCGGCAGCCTGCTGATCGCCCCGCGCGTCAGCGATCCCTCCTTACTGATCAAGGCCGTGCGCATTCTGGCTCTGCTGACCCTGGTCTTTGTGGCCTGCTTCTGGGTCAGCCACCAGTTTGCCTGGCTGATGGTGGTGATGGTCGGCTTTAACCTGTTCTTCTCACCGCTGGTGCCGCTGACGGATGCCCTGGCGAACACCTGGCAAAAGCAGATCACCATGGACTACGGCCGCGTGCGCCTGTGGGGCTCTATCGCCTTTGTGATTGGCTCGGCGCTGGTGGGCAAACTGGTCAGTCTTTACGATTATCGCGCCATTCTTGCCCTGCTGAGCATCGGTATTGCCTCGATGCTGCTGGGCATGCTGCTGCGACCGTCGGTGATGCCGCAAGGGGAAAGTCGCCATCAGGAGAGCGCTGGCTGGCCCGCCTGGCGGAGCCTGGTCGCACAAAGCTGGCGTTTTCTGGCGTGCGTGTGTCTCCTTCAGGGGGCACATGCGGCGTACTATGGCTTCAGCGCCATCTACTGGCAGGGGGCGGGATATTCCGCTTCCGCCGTGGGCTATCTGTGGTCGTTGGGGGTGGTGGCCGAAGTCATTATCTTTGCCCTGAGTAAAAAACTGTTCCGTCGCTTTGGCGCGCGTGACCTGCTGCTGCTTTCCGCCGTGTGCGGCGTGGCGCGCTGGGGGATTATGGGCTGGACGACAGATCTGCCGTGGCTGATTGTGGCGCAAATTCTTCACTGCGGCACTTTTACCGTGTGCCATCTGGCGGCCATGCGCTATATCGCTGCGCGCGAGGGCGGCGACGTGATTCGCCTGCAGGCCGTCTATTCGGCGGTCGCAATGGGAGGCAGTATCGCGATTATGACGGTGTTTGCCGGGTTCCTCTATCAGCACCTGGGGCACGGCGTCTTCTGGGTGATGGCGCTGGTCGCCTTGCCCGCCATCGTTGTTCGCCCTAAAGTGGCCGCCCGCGCGTCGCTATGATTCCAGCATGGCGCGTATATGTTCTTGCTGCTGCGCGTTTAATGTCTCAACGGCATGGATCAGCGGCGGCGAGAACAGCGGCAGGGCCGTAGGGTAGGGGGTGATAACCAACGCGGCCTCGCGCGGTGCCCCCTCTTTCTGAAAAGCCTGCAGCGTCAGATAGCGAATATTAAGCGGCAGCAGCGTCAGCTCGCGAAGCTGCTGTTCAATCAGATCCTCGCTGGCCTTATCGTCTCCCGTCAGCAGGATCACCTGTTTTTCGTGCAGATCGGTCTCCTGCATCAGCCAGGCACCAAAAATCACCGCCACGAGGCTCATCTCTTCATCGGAAAAACGCAGCCCAAATTCCGCTTCCAGCTCAAACAGCGCTTCCTTCGTGGTACGTAACAGCCGGGGGTAGAGACGATGGATCTCCTCCGGCAGGCTAGTGTCGATGCCGATCTCAAACAGCGAGCGGTCCAGCGCCTGAGCAAGATGGATATACAGCTGATCGGTCAGCCCTTGCTCATCGCTGAAGTTCATCCCGGTCTGGGAACGAAAACGGGCGACCATGCGCACGATGGCCCGGCGAAGACGCTGATCCTGCTGGTGCTTATCAAGCACCGGATCGGGCGTGCGGAGCATCATAAACAGCAGCGCCAGAAACAGCTGTTCATCCCCGTGCGTACCCTGCGGGACGCGCCGTCTCCAGTGGCGCACGATCTCCTGGGCCGTAAAATACTCCCCTCTCGACTGGGTCCAGCTGCGCTGAACGTGGGAAAACTGCGGCGTATTCCCGAGCTGGTGCTGAATAAGGCAGTACTGCAAATAGAGCTGTAAAAACTGGACGTCGCGGCATTCAAACTGACGCTGGAGCTTGCGGGAGCAGAAGCCGATCAGCGCCCGCAGGTTCGCATCGTCGTATAGCGGCCGCGCAATGCCGTGTTGTTTAAGCGCGGTTTTTAATGCGGGGGTAAACTGGTGCGAGACAAACTGCGGGCAAAGCCGCAGCGCCCGGCGCAGCCAGTGCAGCAGGCATAAACGCTGATTCAGGGCTGTACCTTCAATCCGGTAGCTGCCGTCGTGGTGCGTGACGATGTCCAGCCGGTGATAGCGCTGGATTTCATCGCGCGTCTCGGCTATATCTTGCCGTGCCATCGCGTCGTCCACGCCGTTGGCAGCGATTATGCTTTGCGCGGTGACGGCGGCATCGGGCAGGTAAAGCATCAAAAGCACCTGGCAGCGGCGCTGCGAACTGGAAAGCACAGATGGAATTTCAAGCGTCGTCATCATCTGTCGGGTATCCAGTGTGAATGTTTGATAAGAATAGCTAAAGGATGAGCGCTGGAAAGCGCGCCGGCAGGCCTTTCACTCAGGATTGCTGGAGAACATCACAGAATTTATGACGTGAGGAATTGATGCAAACAGTTAAACAATGTGCGATGGCGTTATTTTTGGCGGTTATCAGCTTCACCACCAGCGCACACCCTCACAGCTTTATTGACATCAAAACCGAGCTGGTTACCGACGGCACGCAGCTGAGCGGCCTGAAAATGCGCTGGACAATGGATGAAATCACCTCGGCCGATCTGCTCTACGATGCGGGAAACGCGAAGCCCGGCGACGAGATCTGGAAAAAGCTGGCTGCGGAAGTGATGGCAAACGTGCTCGGCCAGCACTACTTCACCGAGTTCTGGCACAACGGGCAAAAGGTCAAATTTCTGAACCGACCCACGGAATACGGGATGACGCGTGAAGGGCATCAGGCGGTGCTGACGTTCGTGCTTCCGCTGGCGCATCCTCAGCCGCTGGCCGGGCAAACGTACCGTTTTTCCACCTTTGATCCGACCTACTATGTCGACATGCGCTATGACAAAGACAGCGACGTACGGCTGCCGGACGCGCTGCAAAAAAACTGCAAAATTGGCGTGCACACCCCGAAACCCAGCGAAGAGACGCTGAACTTTGCGGTCTCGCTTGATAAAGAAGATGCCCCGCCTGAGGACATGGAGTTGGGTAAACAGTTCGCGCAGGAGGTGACGTTACAATGTCAGTGATCTCCTCTTCGGTTCGAAAACCTCGCCGCTGGCTGCACCTCTGGCCACTGGCGCTCTTTTTGCTGTTCGCCGTTTGCGGTTCGCTGTGGCTGTGGCAGGCCTGGCCGCAGGTCATGATGAAAAGCATTATCTGGCAGCGTGAGGTCAACCAGCAGATGAGCGGACTGCTGAAGGCGGTGGCGGAGAACCCGACCAAAGCGGGCGGCTCCCTGCTGGCGTTCAGTTTTGTCTATGGCGTTCTGCACGCGCTGGGGCCGGGGCACGGCAAGATTGTCATCACGACCTGGCTCGCCACCCATCCGTCAAAGCTCAAATCAAGCATCGGCCTGACGCTGGCCTCTTCGCTGCTGCAGGGCGGCGTGGCGATTGCACTCGTCGTTATTGTGCTTTCACTTTTGCAGCTTCCGGCGCGCCAGCTGCACATGAGCAGCTTCTGGCTGGAGAAGGGCAGCTACGCGCTGGTGGGCGTGCTGGGGCTGATCCTCTGCTGGCGGGCGCTAAAAAAGCTGCGCGTGCTGCTGCAAAAACCGAAATTCAAAACCTTTACGCCGCACCACGTTCATGATGAACACTGCGGCTGCGGACATCAGCATTTGCCCACGCAGGAACAATTACAGAACGGCGACGACTGGCGCGCGCGGCTGACGATCGTTCTTTCGATGGGCATGCGCCCGTGCTCGGGTGCCATCATGGTGCTGCTGTTCAGTAAGGTGATAGGCGTGTTCGGCTGGGGAATGCTGTCCGCGCTGGCGATGGCGGCAGGAACCTCTCTCACCATTTCGTCTTTAGCGCTGCTGGTACACAGCTTTCGTCAGCTTGCGGTCAAACTCAGCGGAAATAAAACGCCGGTGCTGTGGCGACAGGTAGGGTGGACAACGCTTGCGCTGGCGGGCGGGGTGATTCTGCTGGTGGCGGCGGTGACGATGTGGATGAGTGCGGTACCGGTGGGAAGGGGATTACGGCCTTTCTAGCGGACTGAGGGATTTTGTAGGCCCGGTAAGCGTAGCGCCACCGGGCTTAACAAACTGGATTAACGCTTCAGCGCATCGCTCAGTTCATCACGCATGTTGGCCAGCATGGCTTTAACAACGCGTGGGTTACCCGCAACGATGTTGCCGGTAGACAGATAGTTATGGCCGCCGGTGAAGTCACACACGATGGCGCCTGCTTCACGTGCGATCAGCTCGCCCGCTGCAAAATCCCACGGCTTCAGTGACAGCTCGAAGTAACCATCAACGCGGCCGGTTGCCACGTAGGCCAGATCCAGCGCAGCAGAACCGGTGCGACGGAAGTCTGCGCATTCGGTGAACAGTTTGCCCAGGATATTCATATAGGTGGTCGCGTGCTGTTTCGCCTTGAACGGGAAACCGGTCGCCAGGATGGTGCCGTCCAGATCGCGTGCGTTGCTGCAGCGCAGACGGTAGCCGTTCAGCTGTGCGCCCTGACCGCGAGTCGCGGTGAACAGTTCGTTACGCATTGGATCGTAAACAACGGCGACTTCAGTACGGCCTTTAATGCGTACTGCGATAGACACAGAGAAGTGTGGCAGGCGTTTGACGAAGTTGGTGGTGCCATCCAGTGGATCGATAACCCATTGAACATCCTGATCGGTACCTTCATGTTCACCGCTTTCTTCGGTGATGATGGTGTGCTGTGGGTAAGATTTGCGGATCGTTTCGATAATAATCGCTTCTGCGGCTTTATCGACGTTAGTCACGAAATCATTGCTGCCTTTCTGGCTGGTTTCTACGGAGTCTGGCGTTTCGTAGTGTTTGGCAATTACATTACCCGCCTTGCGCGCTGCGCGCACGGCGATGGTCAGCATCGGATGCATCGGTCTCTCTCACTGGATGTTAAAGAACAGGAAAATCGGCGCAGAGTATAGCAGTGGGATCGGATTATGTCTCCCGTTTATGATAATATGCCGGAATATTCTTCAGACGCTGAATTCAGACATTAAAAATTATGCTGCAAAACATTCGAATCGTGCTGGTCGAAACATCGCACACCGGCAACATGGGCTCCGTTGCCCGCGCTATGAAAACCATGGGCTTAACGAACCTGTGGCTGGTTAACCCGCTGGTGAAACCCGACTCGCAGGCTATCGCCCTGGCCGCCGGTGCCAGCGACGTGATTGGCAACGCCCAGATCGTCGATACCCTTGACGAAGCGCTGGCCGGCTGCAGCCTCGTTGTTGGAACCAGCGCGCGTTCGCGCACGCTACCGTGGCCGATGCTCGATCCGCGTGAATGCGGCCTGAAAAGCGTCTCGGAAGCAGAACAGGCGCCGGTTGCGCTGGTGTTTGGCCGCGAGCGCGTTGGCCTGACCAACGACGAGCTGCAGAAGTGTCATTATCACGTCGCGATTGCGGCAAACCCGGAGTACAGCTCGCTGAACCTGGCGATGGCGGTGCAGGTTATCGCATACGAAGTCCGTATGGCGTGGCTGGCGACGCAAGAGAAAGAGATCGAGCCTAAAGAAGAGACGGCTTACCCGCTGGTGGACGACCTTGAGCGTTTCTACGGTCACCTGGAGCAGACGCTGCTCTCAACCGGTTTTATCCGCGAAGGCCACCCGGGTCAGGTAATGAACAAGCTGCGCCGTATGTTTACCCGCGCGCGCCCGGAAAGCCAGGAGCTGAACATCCTGCGCGGGATCCTGGCGTCGATTGAGCAGAAGAATAAGGAATAGTGTCGTCTGTTCGCCGGGTGGCGCTTCGCTTACCCGGCCTACAAAACCGTCGGTCGGGTAGGCGAAGCGCCACCCGACAAAAAACGGCACGGAAGGTTAAATACCTGACTAAAACAGTCAAGTAAATAGTTGACCATTTTAGTCAGGAATGTCAGACTTGGCCCTGCTATGCAATACCCCATTTTACTATAAAAAACCCCGGGCAGGGGCGAGTTTGAGGTTAAGTAAGACATGAGACTGACATCTAAAGGGCGTTATGCCGTGACCGCGATGCTGGACGTTGCGCTCAACTCCGAAGCGGGCCCGGTTCCGTTGGCTGATATTTCTGAACGACAAGGGATCTCCCTCTCTTATCTGGAACAGCTGTTCTCCAGACTGCGTAAAAATGGACTGGTTTCCAGCGTTCGTGGCCCAGGCGGCGGTTATCTGCTGGGTAAAGACGCGGGCAGTATTGCAGTTGGTGAAGTGATTAGCGCAGTTGACGAATCCGTTGACGCGACCCGTTGCCAGGGTAAAGGCGGCTGCCAGGGCGGCGATAAGTGCCTGACCCACGCGCTGTGGCGCGATCTGAGCGACCGTCTGACCGGCTTCCTGAACAACATCACCCTCGGTGAGCTGGTGAATAACCAGGAAGTTCTGGACGTATCGGGCCGTCAGCACGGCCATGATTCCCAACGCAGCACCCGCGCGCAAGACGCAATCGACGTCAAATTGCGCGCGTAATAAAACGATAAAGATTTCAGAATCAGGCCGGGGCGGTCACGCCCCGCGTACTCGGTCGTACATCCAGCCGGTTGCCTGATTCCTTGCATTGAAGCGATGTACGGAGTTTAAAGAGCAATGAAATTACCGATTTATCTCGATTACTCCGCAACCACGCCGGTGGACCCGCGTGTTGCCGAGAAAATGATGCAGTGTCTGACCCTGGACGGAAACTTTGGTAACCCAGCTTCCCGTTCACACCGTTTTGGCTGGCATGCTGAAGAGGCGGTTGATATCGCCCGCAATCAGATTGCCGACCTGGTGGGTGCCGACCCGCGTGAGATTGTTTTCACCTCCGGTGCGACCGAATCCGACAACCTGGCGATCAAAGGTGCAGCCAACTTTTATCAGAAAAAAGGCAAGCACATCATCACCAGCAAAACCGAACACAAAGCCGTGCTGGATACCTGTCGCCAGCTGGAGCGTGAAGGGTACGAAGTGACTTACCTGGCGCCTCAGAGCAACGGGATCATCGACCTGAAAGAGCTCGAAGCGGCCATGCGTGATGACACCATTCTGGTCTCCATCATGCACGTCAACAACGAAATCGGCGTGGTACAGGACATCGCGACCATCGGCGAAATGTGCCGCGCGCGCGGTATCATCTATCACGTGGACGCGACCCAGAGCGTGGGCAAACTGCCTATCGACCTGAGCCAGCTGAAAGTGGACCTGATGTCCTTCTCCGGCCACAAAATCTATGGCCCGAAAGGGATCGGCGCGCTGTACGTTCGTCGTAAGCCACGTATCCGCATCGAAGCACAGATGCACGGCGGCGGTCACGAGCGCGGCATGCGTTCCGGTACGCTGCCTGTTCACCAGATCGTGGGCATGGGCGAAGCCTACCGCATTGCAAAAGAAGAGATGGAAACCGAGATGGCACGCCTGCGCACGCTGCGTAACCGTCTGTGGGACGGCGTGAAAGATATGGAAGAAGTGTATCTGAACGGCGATCTCGAGCAGGGTGCACCGAACATCCTCAACGTCAGCTTCAACTATGTTGAAGGCGAGTCGTTGATCATGGCGCTGAAAGACCTGGCGGTTTCTTCCGGTTCTGCCTGTACTTCTGCAAGCCTTGAGCCATCCTACGTGCTGCGCGCGCTGGGTATGACTGACGAGCTGGCACACAGTTCTATCCGTTTCTCTTTAGGTCGTTTCACTACCGAAGAAGAGATTGACTACACCATCAAGCTGGTTCGCAACTCCATTGGCCGTCTGCGCGACCTTTCTCCACTGTGGGAAATGTTCAAGCAGGGCGTGGATCTGAACAGCATTGAATGGTCACATCACTAATCGGTACATAAGGAGAATTCAATCATGGCATATAGCGAAAAAGTCATCGATCATTACGAAAACCCACGCAACGTTGGCTCTTTTGACAACAGCGACGAATCTGTTGGTAGCGGCATGGTCGGCGCGCCGGCGTGTGGCGACGTGATGAAGTTGCAGATTAAAGTCAACAATGAAGGTATCATTGAAGACGCGCGCTTCAAGACCTACGGCTGCGGTTCTGCTATCGCGTCCAGCTCCCTGGTCACCGAATGGGTGAAGGGCAAGTCTCTGGACGAAGCACAGGCAATCAAGAACACGGACATTGCTGAAGAACTCGAACTGCCACCGGTGAAAATTCACTGTTCAATTCTGGCAGAAGACGCGATCAAAGCCGCTATTGCGGACTATAAAAGCAAACGTGAAGCAAAATAATTGAGGTTTGAGTATGTCGATTACCCTTAGCGACAGCGCTGCCGCGCGAGTAAGCTCATTTCTGGCGAACCGTGGTAAAGGCTTTGGCCTGCGACTGGGCGTACGTACCTCCGGCTGTTCTGGTATGGCTTACGTACTGGAGTTTGTTGATGAACCGGCGTCTGACGACACCGTGTTTGAAGACAAGGGCGTGAAGGTGGTGGTCGATGGCAAAAGCCTGCAATTCCTCAACGGCACTCAGCTGGACTTCGTTAAAGAAGGCCTGAACGAAGGGTTCAAATTCACGAACCCTAACGTCAAAGACGAGTGTGGTTGCGGCGAAAGCTTCCACGTTTAACCGCGCGTCATCCGAAACCCCACCGTGGCGTATCTGCTGCGCGTGGGGTTTGTTCTAACAGGCTACCCCTGAGATTGTTATGGATTACTTCACTCTCTTCGGACTACCCGCTCAATACCCGATTGATCTCCAGGCGCTGACGATCCGTTTTCAGGATCTGCAGCGGCAGTACCATCCGGACAAATTCGCGAGCGGTACTCAGGCAGAGCAGCTGGCTGCGGTTTCCCACTCTGCCACCATCAACCAGGCCTGGCAGACGCTGCGCCATCCGCTGGCGCGCGCTGAATATCTGCTCTCGCTCCACGGTTTTGATCTGGCGAGCGAGCAGCACACCGTGCGCGACACGGCGTTTCTGATGGAGCAGCTGGAGCTTCGCGAAGAGCTCGATGAGATTGAACAGGCCAAAGACGAAGCGCGTCTGGAAAGCTTCATCAAGCGCGTGAAGGGCATGTTCGATACCCGCCATCAGCAGATGGTGGAGCAACTGAACAACGAGACCTGGGACGTGGCGGCAGATACTGTGCGCAAACTCCGTTTTCTCGATAAACTGCGAAGCAGTGCTGAACAACTCGAAGAAAAGCTGCTCGATTTTTAATTTCGGAAGCAATTATGGCCTTATTACAAATTAGTGAGCCTGGCTTAAGTGCCGCACCGCACCAGCGTCGTCTGGCGGTGGGTATCGATCTGGGCACCACCAATTCCCTCGTGGCGACCGTGCGCAGCGGCCAGGCGGAAACGCTGGCCGACGAGCAGGGCCGCCATCTGCTGCCTTCCGTAGTCCACTACCAGCAGCAGGGTCACGCGGTCGGCTATGATGCCCGCGCCAACGCCGCGCGCGATCCGGCCAACACCATCAGCTCCGTAAAGCGCATGATGGGCCGCTCGCTGACCGATATTCAGACCCGCTATCCGCATCTGCCGTATCAGCTGCAGGCCAGTGAAAACGGCCTGCCGATGATCGCGACCGCGGCCGGTCTGCTGAACCCGATTCGCGTTTCCTCCGACATCCTCAAAGCGCTGGCGGAGCGCGCTACGGCGACGCTCGGCGGCGATCTGGACGGCGTGGTGATTACCGTTCCGGCCTATTTTGACGATGCACAGCGTCAGGGCACCAAAGACGCCGCGCGTCTGGCGGGCCTGCACGTTCTGCGCCTGCTGAACGAACCGACGGCGGCTGCGATTGCCTACGGCCTCGATTCCGGTCAGGAAGGGGTGATCGCGGTTTACGATCTCGGCGGCGGGACCTTTGATATCTCAATCCTGCGCCTGAGCCGCGGAGTGTTTGAAGTGCTGGCGACAGGCGGGGATTCCGCGCTGGGCGGCGATGACTTCGACCACCTGCTGGCGGACTACATCCGCGAGCAGGCGGGCATCAGCGATCGCAGCGATGCGCGCGTACAGCGTGAACTGCTGGATGCGGCCATCGACGCCAAAATCGCCCTGAGCGATGCGCAGACGGTCACCGTAAACGTTGCGGGCTGGCAGGGTGAGATCACCCGCGACCAGTTCAACGATCTGATTGCCCCGCTGGTGAAACGCACCCTGCTGGCCTGCCGTCGCGCATTGAAAGATGCGGGCGTTGAGGCAAACGAGGTGCTGGAAGTGGTCATGGTCGGCGGTTCGACCCGCGTACCGCTGGTGCGCGAGCGCGTGGGCGAATTCTTTGGCCGCACGCCGCTGACCTCCATCGACCCGGACAAAGTGGTTGCCGTGGGCGCCGCAATCCAGGCCGATATTCTGGTTGGCAACAAGCCGGACAGCGAAATGCTGCTGCTGGACGTCATCCCGCTGTCGCTGGGATTAGAAACCATGGGCGGCCTGGTGGAGAAAGTGATCCCGCGTAACACCACCATTCCGGTGGCGCGCGCGCAGGAGTTCACCACCTTCAAAGACGGTCAGACCGCGATGTCCATCCACGTGATGCAGGGCGAACGCGAGCTGGTGCAGGACTGCCGCTCTCTGGCGCGCTTTGCGCTGCGTGGCATCCCGGCGCTGCCTGCAGGCGGGGCGCATATTCGCGTCACCTTCCAGGTGGATGCGGACGGCCTGCTGAGCGTCACGGCGATGGAAAAATCCACCGGCGTGGAATCGTCCATTCAGGTGAAGCCGTCCTACGGCCTGACCGATGGCGAAATCGCCTCCATGATTCAGGACTCAATGAGCTACGCCGAGCAGGATGTGAAGGCGCGTATGCTGGCCGAACAGAAAGTTGAAGCCGCACGCGTGCTGGAGAGCCTGAACGGCGCGCTCGCTGCCGATGCCGCGCTGTTAAGCGCCGCTGAGCGCCAGGTGATTGACGAGGCTGCCGCGCACTTAAGCGCTGTCGCAGTAGGCAATGACGCTGACGCAATAGAAGAAGCCATTAAAAACGTTGATAAACAAACCCAGGACTTTGCTGCTCGCCGCATGGACAAATCTGTCCGCGTCGCGCTGAAAGGCCAGTCCGTGGACGAGGTTTAATATGCCAAAGATTGTAATTTTGCCTCATGCGGACCTCTGTCCGGATGGCGCTGTTCTGGAAGCGAAGACCGGTGAAACCATTCTCGATGTTGCCCTGCGTGCAGGTATCGAAGTGGAACACGCCTGTGAAAAATCCTGTGCCTGCACCACATGCCACTGCATCGTGCGTGAAGGTTTCGACTCTCTCGCCGAGAGCACCGAAGACGAAGACGACATGCTGGATAAAGCATGGGGTCTGGAGCCAGACAGCCGCTTAAGCTGCCAGGCCGCGGTGACCGATGAAGATCTGGTCGTGGAGTTCCCACGCTACACCATCAACCACGCACGCGAGCATTAATATGGGACTGAAGTGGACAGACAGCCGTGAAATCGGCGAAGCGCTCTACGACGCGAACCCGGATCTCGATCCGAAGACCGTACGATTCACCGACATGCATCAGTGGATCTGCGATCTGGAGGATTTCGACGACGATCCAAACGCATCCAATGAAAAAATTCTGGAGGCGATTCTGTTAGTCTGGTTAGATGAAGCAGAATAAATAACAAAACGGGCTGCCTTCAGGCGGCCCGTTTGCTAGTTGCTAATAAGGAAAAATAAAATGACCGAAGCGATGAAGATTACGCTCTCTACGCAGCCCGCCGACGCGCGCTGGGGCGAGAAAGCCAGCTACAGCATCAACAACGACGGTATTACCCTGCACCTGACGGGCAACGATGATTTGGGCCTGATCCAGCGCGCCGCGCGTAAAATTGACGGTCTGGGCATTAAGCATGTCTCGCTGGAAGGCGAAGGCTGGGACACTGACCGCAGCTGGGCATTCTGGGCAGGCTACAAAGGCCCGAAAGGCACCCGCAAAATTGAGTGGGCAAACCTTGATGCCGCCGGTCAGAAAGAGCTGGAAAGCCGCCTGCAAATTATCGACTGGGTGCGCGACACCATCAACGCCCCGGCGGAAGAGCTCGGTCCGGAGCAGCTGGCGCAGCGTGCGGTTGACCTGCTGTGCGGCGTGGCGGGCGACAAGATGTCCTACCGCATCACCAAAGGTGAAGACCTGCGCGAGCAGAATTACATGGGCATCCACACCGTGGGCCGTGGTTCTGAGCGCCCTCCGGTCCTGCTGGCGCTGGATTACAACCCAACCGGCGATAAAGAAGCGCCGGTCTTTGCCTGCCTGGTCGGGAAAGGCATCACCTTCGACACCGGCGGCTACAGCCTGAAGCAGAGCGCGTTCATGGACTCCATGAAGTCCGACATGGGCGGCGCGGCAACCATCACCGGCGCGCTGGCGTTTGCGATTACCCGCGGTCTGAACAAGCGCGTGAAGCTGTATCTGTGCTGCGCGGACAACATGGTGAGCGGTAACGCCTTCAAGCTGGGCGACATCATTCGCTATCGCAACGGCAAAAACGTTGAGGTGATGAACACTGACGCCGAAGGCCGTCTGGTGTTGGCCGATGGTCTGATCGACGCGTCTGCGCAGAAGCCAGAGCTGATCATTGATATGGCGACCCTGACCGGCGCGGCGAAAACTGCCCTGGGTAACGACTACCATGCGCTGTTCAGCTTCGACGACAAGCTGGCCGCACGCCTGCTGGCCAGCGCCGCTGCGGAAAACGAACCGTTCTGGCGTCTGCCGCTGGCCGAATTCCACCGCAGCCAGCTGCCGTCCAACTTTGCCGAGCTGAACAACACCGCGAGCGCGGCGTACCCGGCGGGGGCAAGCACCGCAGCAGGGTTCCTGTCCCACTTCGTTGAGAATTATCACGAAGGCTGGCTGCACATTGACTGCTCCGCGACCTACCGTAAAGCGGCGGTTGAGCAGTGGTCCGCGGGCGCGACCGGTCTGGGCGTGCGTACCGTGGCGAACCTGCTGACGGCTGAGTAATCCTCATTGCCCTCACCCTAACCCTCTCCCACGGGGAGAGGGGATGGTTTGCTCCCTCTCCCTTGAGGGAGAGGGCCGGGGTGAGGGGGAAATGCATCATCTGGAATTGTTATGTCAGATACCAAAAACGAATTAGAAACCCTGCTGGAGCAGGCGGCGACCGAGCCCGCCCACCGTCCGGCATTTTTCCGCACGCTGCTGGAGTCCACCGTCTGGGTTCCGGGTACCGCCGCGGAAGGTGAGCAGGTCGTAGAAGACAGCGCGCTGGATCTGCTGCACTGGGAGAAAGACGACGGCACGTCGGTGATCCCGTTCTTCACCTCGCTGGAAGCCCTGCAGGAAGCGGTAGAAGACGAACAGGCGTTCGTGGTGATGCCGGTGCGTACCCTGTTTGAAATGACGCTGGGCCAGACTCTATTCCTTAACGCTAAGCTGCCGACCGGGAAAGAGTTCACGCCGCGTGAAATCAGCCATCTGATAGGTGAAGAGGGCAACCCGCTCAGCACGCAGGAAGTGCTGGAAGGGGGCGAAACGCTGCTGCTGTCTGAAGTGGCCGAACCGCCCGCACAGATGATTGATTCCCTGACGACGCTGTTCAAAACGCTCAAGCCCGTCAGGCGCGCGTTTCTCTGCTCCATCAAAGAGCGCGCGGACGAAAAGCCGGTGCTGCTGATCGGGATTGAAGCCGATGGCGATTTTGACGAGATCGTTCAGGCGGCGGGAAGCGTGGCGACCGACACGCTGCCGGGCGATGAGCCGATTGATATCTGTCAGGTGAAAAACGGTGAGAAGGGCATCAGCCACTTTATTACCGAGCACATCACGCCGTTCTACGAGCGTCGCTGGGGCGGCTTCCTGCGCGATCTCAAAACTAACCGCATCATCTGATTACGGCGGGGTGAATATCACCCCGTTGCTTCCAGCAGCAGTAAATCCATCAGCAGCACCAGATTCGACTCAAACGACGTCACCCCTGCGGCTTCGGCGGCAAAGTGTACCGCTTCGTCATAGAGCGCAAAATGAACGTCGGCCATCTCCGCCAGCGCGTTGGCCGAGGCGCGGGTAAACGCGACGATCGTCATGCCGACGTTTTTGGCAATCCGCGCTTTATCCAGCACCTGCTCCGTTTCACCGCTGCGTGAAACGGCAATGAACACCTGATAGCGGGCGGCATTGCTGAGAAAAATGTTCCGGCTGTCCCCCGGTCCGGAGATAAACGCCGTTTTGCCCATCACCTGCAGCTTCTTGGTCAGGTATTCCGCAAACAGATAAGAAAACCCGGCCCCGTAGAGAAAGAAACTCTCTTTCTGGCGCAGCAGGTTAGCAAACTGCTGGCGTTTGTCCTGGGTGACCCACTGAAAGGTGTGCTGATAGTTGGCGATAAACTGATTAAACAGCGCCGGGAGCTCAGGGGGCGATTGCCCCTGAACGGCAATGTGCGGCGTGTCGGAGAGCAACTGCTTGCAGTGCCAGATAAACTCGCTAAAGCCGCTGAACCCCAGCTTCTGGCACAGCCGCATAATGGTAGCGGTAGAAACGAACGTCGCCTGCGCCAGCTCGCGCACCGTGATGTTGCCCACCAGCAGCGGGTGCTCCGTGAGGTGGGCGAGGACGCGATACTCCGCGCGGGTCAGGGACGCCCCGCGCGTTAACAGCGTGGCCAGGCGGTTATCCATTATTTCGCGGGTTCAACCGGCAGGTCGTCACGCGCACCCCATTCGCTCCAGGCGCCGTCGTAGAGCGTGACGTCGCTTACGCCAAGCGTGGCGAGCGCCAGGATCACCACGCAGGCCGTTACGCCGGAGCCGCAGCTGGCAATAATCGGACGATGTAAATCAACGCCTGCACGGTCAAAAATGGCGCGCAGCTCGTCGGTGGTTTTCAGCTCGCCCTCAAACACTAGATCTCCCCACGGCACGTTCAGCGCGCCCGGAATATGTCCGCGCTTCAGCCCCGGACGCGGTTCATCCGCTTCGGCATTGAAGCGTGGAGCAGGACGGGCATCGACGATTTGCGCCGTTTTTTCATGGCTCACGACCAGCACGTCGGTCAGGCGTTTTACCACGTGGGCGTCAAAGGTCGCGTCGAATTCGCCTTCCGGCAGCGTAACGTCACCCTGCTGAAGCGGCAGCTCGTCGCGCTTCCAGCCCGCCAGCCCGCCGGCAAGAATCGAGACTTTTTCCACGCCGAAGTTTTTCAGCATCCACCACGCGCGCGGCGCGGAGAAGAGGTTACCTTCATCATAGACAACAAGGTGCTTATCTTTGCTGATGCCCAGCTCGCGCATCGCCACGGAAAACGCTTCCGGGCGCGGCAGCATGTGCGGCAGGGGAGAGGTGTGATCGGAGAGGGCTTCAATATCAAAAAATACCGCACCCGGCAGATGCCCGGCACGGTATTCACCGGGCACGTCACGATGCTCTTGCCCCGGAGGGGCCATACGCGCGTCGATAATCTGAACTTCCGGATCGTCGCCGTGCTCGATCAGCCAGTTGGCAGCGACAAAATATGAGGTGGACATGGGTTGCCTCCATTCTTTTCCGTAAAAAAGGATTGTCGGTGTTTTTTCTGACACCGACAAGCTAACCACGTTCAACTCGCGAGCAAGCCCCTATTTTTTCACCGGTTCGCCGTCCTGCCAGGCTTTTTGCAGCGCTGGCCAGTAGTCACGGTTGGCCTCAATCATCTCATCCAGAATTGCTTTTGCATGTTCCATGGTCGGCACGGTGCGGTTGAGGGTAAACGCCTGCAAGGCTTTCTCATAGCTGCCTTCGATAGTCGCCTCCACCAGCAGCTGTTCAGATGCGAGCTGCTGTTGCAAAAGCGTCTGATGGAACAGCGGCACCTGACCGACGCGAATCGGTTCCGGACCTTCGGAGGTAATATAAGCGGGCACTTCCACCACGGCATCGTAAGGCAGGTTGGCGATCGCCCCGCGGTTTTCCACCATCACCAGATGGCGGCTCCGCAGGTTAAAGGCCAGCGAGCGGGCGACATCGACGATAAACTCGCCGTGGACGCCCACGTGGAAGGCGTCCGGCAGGATCCCGGTGCGCTTGTATTCTTCAGCTGCGGCGAACAGCTTTTTCTCGCGCCCGTCCATCACTTCATTGGCGCGGGTATAGTCCGGGTTCTGATGCTCCACGATCTGGTTCGGCATCAGGTAGTACTGCAGATACGGGTTCGGCAGATACTCCGGGAAGTTGTCCATAATGGGCTTGATGTTGCGCCAGGTTTTTACCCATGACGGGTCGGAATGCTGCGGGTCGGTTTTAGCCGCATCTTCCGTCAGCAGGCCAAACTTAGCGATATGCTTACGCAGCTCGGGGAGCTTGTCTTCGCCATCCACCAGCACGCGGGTAAACCAGCCGAAGTGGTTCAGACCGAAGTAGTCGACTTCGAGCTTGTGGCGATCGACGCCCAGAATCGCCCCCATATTGCGCATGGCGGCGACAGGCATATCGCAGATGTTTAGCACGCGCGCGTTCGGGCGCAGCCGACGAACGCCTTCCGCGACGATCGCCGCCGGGTTGGAGTAGTTCACGATCCAGGCTTTTTCATGCGCGTAGCGATCGACCAGATCGATAAGCTCTACCATCGGCAGGATCGTGCGCAGGCCGTAGGCCAGGCCGCCGGGGCCGCACGTTTCCTGGCCGACCACCCCGTGACGCAGCGGGATCTTCTCATCCTGCTCGCGCATTTTATACTGGCCGACGCGCATCTGGGCGAAGACAAAATGCGCGCCGCTGAACGCCACTTCCGGGTCGCTGGTGACGGTGAATTTGATGCTCTGACTGTGGTCGCGAATGACCTTTTCGACGACGGGCGCAATGGTGTTCTGACGCACTTCGTCGATGTCATAGAGGCGGATTTCGGCCAGCGGGAAATCCTGCAGGCGCACCATCAGGCTTTTCACAATGCCCGGCGTGTAGGTGCTGCCGCCGCCGGCAATCGACAGAATAAATGGGGGTGTTAACATTTTTAGCTCCTTTCAGAGAAACGTCTCAACGGCTTCTCGCATTTTTTTGACGTGCAGCCCGTAGACCACCTGAACGTTGTTACCTTGTTTGATAATCCCTTTCGCGCCGGTCGCCTTCAGCCGCGGCTCGTCGATAATGTCGACGTCCTTCACCGTGACGCGTAAGCGGGTGTAGCAGTTGTCCACCACTTCAATGTTTTCCCGACCGCCCAGCCCCACCACGATGGATTCGCCCAGACCGTCGTTATTGCCCTTCGCCTGGTATTCCTGCTTGCTGTAGAGGCGCGTCTCCTGGTCCTCATCTTCACGGCCCGGCGTTTTCATGTTGAAGCGCAGGATCAGGAAGCGGAACACCGCGAAGTAGAGGGCGAACATGATCAGCCCGACCACGATGTACATCGGCCAGTTGGACTTCTCCGTGCCGAGCGGCAGGTTGTAGAGGATGAAGTCGATAATCCCGTTGGCGCCGATGGCGTGAACGCCCAGCAGGGAAAACAGCATCATGCCGATGCCGGTCAGCACCGCGTGCACCACGAACAGCAGCGGGGCGACGAACAGGAAGGAGAACTCAATCGGCTCGGTCACGCCGACCAGCAAAGAGGTCAGCGCCGCCGGGATCAGAATCGCTTTCGCAACGGCTTTACGTTCCGGCTTTGCGGTCATGTACATCGCGAGGGCTGCGGCAGGCAGGCCGAACATTTTGCTGATGCCGCGCGCATCCCATACCACCGTGCTGCTGAGCTGCTTCACGTCCGGGCAGGCCATCTCGGCGAAATAGATATTGCGCGCGCCCTGATAGGTTGCGCCGCACACCTCCTGCGCGCCGCCCAGCTCGGTATAGAGGAACGGCGTATAGACCAGATGGTGCAGGCCGGTGGGGACCAGAATACGCTCCAGGAAACCGTAGATTGCCACGCCAAACGGTCCGGAGCCTTTGATGGCCAGCGCCAGAGCGCTAATGCCGTGCTGGGCAAACGGCCAGAGTTCGCTCATCACTACGCCGAGCAGCATGGAGACGGGAAGCATGACGATGGCGACAAAACAGTGGCCGGAGTAAATCGCCATCGCGCCGTTAAACTGTACGCCGGAGTATTTGTTGTACAGATATCCGGAGAGCGCGCCGGTCAGGATCCCGGCGAAAACGCCCATCTCCAGCACCTGCACGCCCAGCACCATGGTCTGCCCGGCCGCCTTCATCTGGGCTGCTGGCGCCAGCGCGCCCTGCAGCTGCAGCGTGACGTTCATGGCGTTGATGAACACGACAAAGGTCACCAGACCAATCAGCGCGGCATAGCCTTTATCGCGCGTCGCCAGGCCAATCGGGATACCCACGGCAAACACCAGCGCCAGGTTAACCAACACCGACACGGCAGATTTCGCGATAAGCTGACCAGTATGCTGAATCAGAGGATGTCCAAGAAACGGCAGGTACTCCGCGAGATTACCGTTACCCAGCACGTTACCAAAGGCGATAAACAGACCGACGATCGGTAAGATAAGTACCGGTCCGTACAATGATTTTCCAAAATTTTGTAGGGCGTTCACGGCTCGTTTCATGGCTTTCTCTCTTATTGAACCGCGCACTCAGGGTGCGTCATGGTCATAAAACTAGCAGTCCTCAGGCGCGCTTATCCAGCTATCTTCTTGTTTTAAAAACAAATGACCCAAAAGGTAACATGTGACGTTTGGGGCTGTGATCGCGGTTCCATCACGACGTAGCGGCGTGATGCGATTCTGCGAGGCGCTTTCCAGACTCTAAAATTGGACTTTTTGAATTAATGAAACTTGCGGATAATACTTATCCGGACGACGACCAACAGGCCCCATGGGCCAGGGACAAAGGATGAAACCGTTTCGCTTAGCCGCGCTCTCTCTTGCGCTGCTCACCACGTTTACGCTTGTCGG
This sequence comes from Enterobacter sp. ECC-249, assembly GCF_043965265.1. NCBI lineage: Bacteria > Pseudomonadati > Pseudomonadota > Gammaproteobacteria > Enterobacterales > Enterobacteriaceae > Enterobacter > Enterobacter sp. ECC-249. The sequence goes on along the minus strand of NZ_CP143660.1, from coordinate 3,992,769 downwards.
CTGTGATAACAGTGACGATAAATCTCAGGCTGCGGCTCCCGCGGAATCTACCGCATCCACACCGAAAGCTGCAGAAAAGCCAAATGCTGAAACGCTGGCTAAGCTTGCCGCCCGGAGCCAGGGAAAAGCGCTGACCCTGCTGGATGCCTCTGAAGTTCAGCTCGACGGTGCCGCCACGCTGGTGCTGACCTTTTCTGTTCCGCTGAATCCCGAACAGGACTTCGCGAAAACGATTCACGTCGTGGATAAGAAAAGCGGCAAGGTTGACGGGGCGTGGGAACTTGCGCCTAACCTGAAAGAGCTTCGCCTGCGCCATCTTGAGCCTAACCGTAACCTGGTCGTCACCGTTGAACGGGGCCTTCAGGCGCTGAACAAGGCGACGTTCGGCATTGATTATGAAAAAGCTCTTACCACCCGGGACGTTGAACCCTCCGTTGGTTTTGCCAGCCGCGGCTCGCTGCTGCCGGGCAAAGTGGTTGAAGGTCTGCCGGTGATGGCGCTCAACGTCAACAATGTTGACGTCAACTTCTACCGCGTGAAGCCGGAATCGCTGGCCTCCCTTGTCAGCCAGTGGGAGTACCGTAACTCGCTGACCAACTGGGAATCCGATAACCTGCTGAAGATGGCGGAACTGGTTTACACCGGTCGATTCGATCTTAATCCGGCGCGCAATACGCGCGAAAAATTGCTGTTGCCCCTGAAGGATATTAAACCGCTCCAGCAGTCTGGCGTTTATATCGCGGTCATGAACCAGGCCGGGCACTACAACTACAGCAACGCCGCAACGCTCTTTACCTTGAGCGATATTGGTCTGTCCGCTCACCGTTACCATAAACGCCTGGATATTTTCACCCAGAGTCTGGAAAACGGTGCGGCGCAGTCCGGCGTCACCGTCACCCTGTTGAACGATAAAGGGCAGACGCTTGCCGAAGCGAAAAGCGACGGCGATGGCCACGCAAAGCTTGAGACCGATAAAGAGGCCGCGCTGATCCTGGCCAGTAAAGACGGCCAGACCACGCTGCTTGACCTTAAGCTTCCTGCGCTGGATCTGGCAGAGTTCGATATTGCCGGTAGCCCTGGCTACAGCAAGCAATTCTTTATGTTTGGCCCACGCGATCTCTACCGACCGGGTGAAACGGTGATTCTCAACGGTCTGCTGCGCGACAGTGACGGTAAGCCACTTCCGGATCAGCCCGTGAAGCTTGACGTGCTGCGTCCGGATGGACAGGTCGCGCGTACGATCGTCGTCAAGCCAGAGAACGGACTCTATCGCTTTAACTATCCGCTGGACAGCGGGGCGCAGACCGGCATGTGGCATATCCGCGCCAACACGGGCGATAACCTGCAGCGCCTGTGGGACTTCCACGTTGAAGACTTCATGCCAGAGCGTATGGCCCTCAACCTGACCGGGCAAAAAGCCCCAGTTTCACCGCAGGATAACGTCGACTTTAACGTGGTGGGCTATTACCTGTATGGCGCACCGGCCAACGGTAATTCTCTGCAGGGCCAGCTCTTCCTGCGTCCGCTGCGTGACGCGGTGGCCGCGCTGCCGGGCTTCCAGTTTGGCGATATCGCCGAGGAGAACCTGAGCCGCAGCCTGGATGAAGTGCAGCTTACGCTGGATGAGCAGGGGCGTGGGCAGGTTTCTACCGAAAGCCAGTGGAAAGAGGTGCACTCTCCGCTGCAGCTGATCCTGCAGGCCAGCCTGCTGGAGTCGGGCGGTCGTCCGGTGACGCGTCGTGCTGAGCAGGCCATCTGGCCCGCAGCGGAATTGCCGGGTATTCGCCCTCAGTTCGCCAGTAAAGCCGTTTACGACTACCGCACCGATACGACCGTCAACCAGCCGATTGTTGATGAGAACGGCAACGCCAGCTTCGACATCGTGTATGCCGATGCCAGCGGCGCGAAAAAAGCGGTTTCCGGTTTGCAGGTTCGCCTGATCCGCGAGCGCCGCGACTACTTCTGGAACTGGTCTGAGAGCGAAGGCTGGCTGTCTCAGTTCGATCAGAAAGATCTGGTCGAAGGTGAGCAGGAGCTGACGCTCAAGGCCGACGAGACGGGTAAAGTCACCTTCCCGGTGGAGTGGGGCTCTTATCGTCTGGAAGTGAAAGCGCCTGATGAGATGGTCAGCAGCGTGCGCTTCTGGGCGGGGTACAGCTGGCAGGATAACAGCGACGGCACAGGAGCCGCGCGCCCTGACCGCGTGACGCTGAAACTGGATAAGCCAGCCTATCAGCCAGGCGACACCATCAACCTGCACATTGCCGCGCCAGCCGCAGGCAAGGGCTATGCGATGATCGAGTCCAGCGAAGGGCCGCTGTGGTGGAAAGAGATCGACGTACCGGCAAACGGGCTGGATCTCGCTATCCCGGTCGACAAAGCCTGGAAACGTCACGACCTCTACCTGAGTACGCTGGTAGTACGTCCCGGAGATAAATCCAAATCCGCCACGCCGAAACGCGCGGTCGGCCTGCTGCATCTGCCGATGGGTGACGAAAATCGCCGCCTGAACATTGCGCTCGATAACCCGCAGAAAATGCGTCCAAACCAGACGCTCTCGGTGAAGGTGAAGGCCAGCGTGAAAGAGGGGGCCGTGCCGCAGAAGGTGAACGTCCTGGTATCGGCGGTGGACAGCGGCGTGCTGAACATTACCGATTACGTCACGCCCGATCCGTGGCAGGCTTTCTTTGGTCAGAAGCGCTACGGCGCGGATATCTACGATATTTACGGCCAGGTCATTGAAGGGCAGGGCCGTCTGGCCGCGCTGCGCTTTGGTGGCGATGGGGATGAACTGAAGCGCGGCGGCAAACCGCCGGTGAACCACGTCACCATCATTGCCCAGCAGGCGCAGCCGGTCACGCTGGATGCCAACGGGGAAGGCACAATTACATTGCCGATTGGAGACTTCAACGGCGAGCTGCGTCTGATGGCGCAGGCCTGGACGGAAGAGGATTTCGGCAGCAGCGAAAGCAAGATTATCGTGGCCGCGCCGGTCATTACCGAGCTGAATACCCCGCGCTTCCTGGCAAGCGGAGATACCTCGCGGCTGACGCTGGATATCACCAACCTGACCGACCAGCCGCAAACGCTGAATATCGCCCTGAACGCGACAGGCAAACTGGCGCTGGAAGGCGCACAGCCTCAGCCGGTTCAGCTGCCACCGGGGGCGCGCAATACGCTGTTTATTCCGGTGCGCGCACTGGACGGTTATGGTGATGGTGAAATAACCGCACAGGTAACGGGTCTGCAGCTTCCGGGCGAAACTTTCGCACCGCAGCAGAAGAGCTGGAAAATCGGCGTGCGTCCGGCGTTTCCGGCGCAGACGGTGAATACCGGTGCCATGCTGAACCCTGGTGAGTCCTGGACCGCACCGGCGCAGCACAGCAACGGTTTCTCTCCTGCTACCCTGCAGGGACAACTGCTGCTGAGCGGTAAACCACCGCTCAACCTGGCGCGCTATATTCGCGAACTGCAGGCCTATCCGTATGGCTGTCTGGAGCAGACCACCAGCGGCCTGTTCCCGTCGCTCTACACCAACGCGGCGCAGCTTACAGCACTTGGCATCAAGGGCGACACCGATGACAAGCGCCGTGCAGCGATTGATATTGGCATCTCCCGTCTGTTGCAGATGCAGCGTGAAGACGGTGGGTTCGCGCTGTGGGATAAAAACGGTCCGGAAGAGTACTGGCTGACGGCCTACGTGACCGACTTCCTGGTGCGAGCGGGTGAGCAGGGTTACAGCGTGCCTGCCGACGCAGTGAATAATGCCAATAGCCGCCTGCTGCGCTACCTGCAGGATCCGGGCATGATGTCCATTCGCTACAGCGACGATACTCAGGCCAGTAAATTTGCCGTGCAGGCCTATGCCGCTCTGGTGCTGGCACGTCAGCAAAAAGCGCCACTGGGCGCGCTGCGTGAAATCTGGGATCGCCACGCTCAGGCGGCTTCCGGGCTGCCGCTGATGCAGCTGGGCATGGCGCTCAAACTGATGGGCGATGCCCCGCGCAGCCAGCAGGCGCTGGACCTGGCACTTAAAACGCCGCGCAACGATAGCAAAACCTGGATGGCCGATTACGGCAGCCAGCTTCGCGATAACGCGCTGATGCTCTCTCTTCTGGAAGAGTACAAGCTCCTGCCGGATGCACAAAATACGCTGCTGAACGCCCTGTCTGAACAGGCCTTCAGCCAGCGCTGGCTGTCAACGCAGGAGAGCAATGCGCTGTTCCTGGCCGGTCGTTCGCTGCAAACCTTGTCCGGAACGTGGCAGGCGAAAACGTCTCTGTCTGAGACCGCAGCAGGCGGCGATAAGTCACTGGTGCAAAACGTGAGCGGCGACCAGCTTGGCGCGCTGCAGGTCACCAATACCGGAACGACACCGCTGTGGGTACGCCTGGACAGCACCGGTTATCCGGAATATGCCCCTCAGCCGAGCTCGAACGTGCTGCAGGTTGAACGCCATATCCTGGCAACCGACGGCAGCAGTAAATCACTTTCTTCCCTGAAGAGCGGCGAGCTGGTGCTGGTGTGGCTGGAAGTTAAAGCCAGCCAGAACGTGCCGGATGCGCTGGTGGTGGATCTCCTCCCTGCGGGTCTGGAGCTGGAAAACCAGAACCTGGCGAGCAGCAGCGCCAGCCTGCAGGACAGCGGCAGTGAGGTACAGAACCTGCTCAGCCAGATGCAGCAGGCTGACATTCAGCATATGGAATTCCGCGACGACCGCTTTGTGGCGGCCGTGCCGGTAAATGAAGGTCAGCCGGTCACGCTGGTTTATCTGGCGCGCGCCGTGACGCCGGGAACCTACCAGGTGCCGGTTCCGATGGTCGAGTCTATGTATGTGCCGCAGTGGCGGGCAACGGGTGCGGCCAGCGGCCCGCTGATTGTTGTTCCGTAATATGCCAATGGCACGTTTGACACGCTCCCGCTGGCTATGGCTGGCGGGAGCGCTTCTCGTTTTATGGGGGCTGATTGTCGTCGCCGACCGTCTGTGGCCGCTGCCTCTGAAAGAGGTCAATCCCGCCCGGGTGGTGGTGGATGAGAAGGGCACGCCGCTGTGGCGCTTTGCCGATAGCGACGGGATCTGGCGCTATCCGGTGACGATCGAAGAGGTCTCTCCCCGTTATCTTGAGGCGCTGATCCAGTACGAAGATCGCTGGTTCTGGGATCACCCCGGCGTAAATCCGCTTTCTGTCCTGCGCGCCGCCTGGCAGGATCTCAGTTCCGGGAAAGTCATCTCTGGCGGAAGCACGCTCACCATGCAGGTCGCGCGGCTGCTGGACCCGCATCCCCGCACCTTTGGCGGCAAAATTCGCCAGCTCTGGCGTGCCATGCAGCTGGAGTGGCATCTTTCCAAACGCGAAATCCTCACGCTCTATCTCAACCGCGCGCCGTTTGGCGGTACGCTGCAGGGCGTCGGCGCGGCAAGCTGGACGTATCTGGGCAAGCCGCCGTCGCAGCTCAGCTATTCCGACGCGGCTCTGCTGGCGGTGCTGCCGCAGGCACCGAGTCGTTTACGCCCGGATCGCTGGCCTGAACGGGCTGAAGCGGCGCGCAATAAAGTACTCGACCGCATGGCGACGCAGGGGGTCTGGTCCGCAAAGCAGGTCAAAGAGTCCCGTGAAGAATCGGTATGGCTGGCGCCCCGGCAGATGCCGCAGCTGGCGCCGCTCTTTGCGCGCATGATGCTCGGCAAAAGTCGCGACACGAAAATTATCACCACGCTGGATGCCGGACTGCAGCGGCAGCTGGAAGAGCTGGCGATGAACTGGAAATCCCGCCTGCCGCCACGCAGCTCGCTGGCGATGATCGTGGTCGATCATACCGATATGAAAGTGCGCGGCTGGGTGGGATCGGTGGATATCAACGATGACACGCGTTTTAGCCATGTGGATATGGTCAATGCGATCCGATCCCCGGGATCGGTGTTAAAACCCTTTATTTACGGCACGGCGCTGGACGATGGCCTGATCCATCCCGCCTCGCTGCTTCAGGACGTTCCCAGAAAAACCGGTGATTATCGGCCCGGGAATTTTGACAGCGGGTTTCATGGACCGGTCAGCATGAGTGAAGCGCTGGTACGCTCCCTCAACCTGCCTGCCGTTCAGGTGCTGGAAGCCTACGGACCAAAACGATTTGCCGGGATGCTGAGCAACGCAGGCTTGCCGCTGATCCTGCCTGCGGGGGCGCAGCCGAATCTGTCTCTGATCCTCGGTGGGGCAGGCGCGCGGCTGGCAGATATTGCTGCGGCCTACAGTGCTTTTGCCCGACACGGTAAGGCGGGAAGGCTGCGCCTGCAGCCGGGCGATCCGCTGACTGAACGTCCGCTGTTATCACCAGGCTCGGCGTGGATTATTCGCCGTATTCTGGCCAATGAAGCGCAGCCGCTGCCGGATAATGCGCTACAGCAGGTTGCGCCGCTGGCGTGGAAAACCGGCACCAGCTATGGCTACCGTGATGCCTGGGCCATCGGTCTGAATGCCCGTTATGTGATAGGCATCTGGACCGGACGACCGGACGGCACGCCCGTGGCGGGACAGTTTGGGTTTGCCAGCGCGGTTCCGCTATTAAATCAGGTTAATAACCTGCTTCAGTCGCGCTCAACGGTAGACGAAGCCCGCCTGCCGCGCGATCCGCGTCCGGCAAGCGTCGGGCGGGGCGTGATCTGCTGGCCGGGCGGACAGTCGCTGCCGGAAGGCAGTGAAAACTGTCGACGCCGCCTGTCGACCTGGCTGCTCGAAGGCAGTGAACCGCCCACGCTGCTCCTGCCCGAACAGGAAGGTATTCGCGGCATTCGTTTCCCGGTCTGGCTGGATAAAACGGGCAAACGCGTGGCCGCAGATTGCCCGGATGCTACTGAAAAAGTCCTGGATGTATGGCCGCTGCCGCTGGAGCCGTGGCTGCCCGCAACCGAGCGTCGTGCGGTACGGGTTCCCCCTTCATCCACAACCTGTCCTCCACTCTCGCAGGACGCACCTGCGCCACTCATTCTGACCGGCGTGCGCGAAGGGGCCGTTATCAAACGTCTACCGGGGGAATCCCGCGTTTCGCTGCCGCTTCAGGCGACCGGCAACAGCGGTGAGCGCTGGTGGTTTTTGAACGGTGAACCGCTGGGTGTGAAGGGAAGCGTTTACACATTACAGCTTGATAAACCGGGCGATTATCAGTTAATCGTTATGGATGAGACCGGGCAGGTCGCGACGGTGAATTTTACGCTGCAGTGAACTGAAAACAGCTTTCAGATGTGAGCTGTTGCTAAAACTCGTCTTATTTTAAAAAAATGTTACCTGAATCCATAGGCAATGGCGTCATTGCTCATTATAATCCGCGCCACACCATACTCAGGTATGCAAAACAACAGAACATTGACAGAGGTTATCATGGCTATTGAACGTACTTTTTCCATCATCAAACCAAACGCGGTGGCAAAAAACGTTATTGGCAGCATCTTCGCTCGCTTTGAATCTGCAGGGTTCAAAATTGTTGGCACCAAAATGCTGCACCTGACCGTTGAGCAGGCTCGTGGCTTCTACGCTGAGCACGAAGGTCGCCCATTCTTTGACGGCCTGGTTGAGTTCATGACCTCCGGTCCAATCGTGGTGTCCGTGCTGGAAGGCGAAAACGCAGTTCAGCGTCACCGCGACCTGCTGGGCGCAACCAACCCGGACAACGCGCTGGCAGGTACTCTGCGCGCTGATTATGCAGACAGCTTCACCGAGAACGGCACCCACGGTTCTGACTCTGTTGAATCTGCTGCACGCGAAATCGCTTTCTTCTTCGCAGAAGGCGAAGTGTGTCCACGTACCCGTTAATTTAACGGTTTCGTTTACACATTATTTTCGTAAATGCCGCGTCAAGACGTGGCATCCCTGCGCCAGACTTTGTACAATGCAACGCCCCGGACGAGCAGACCGCTTTCCGGGGCGTTTCTATTCAACCCTCCATGGGCCATAACGTGTAACAACGAGGCCGGTAAATATTATGTCTGAATTAGTGAATACCTCCGAAGTCGCCATTCCTGCGGTTCCCAATAAAAATGGAAAAATCAACCTGCTGGATCTGAACCGTCAGCAGATGCGCGAGTTCTTTAAAGAGATGGGCGAAAAGCCGTTTCGTGCCGATCAGGTCATGAAGTGGATGTACCATTACTGCAGCGACAATTTTGATGACATGACTGACATCAACAAGGTCCTGCGCAACAAGCTCAAAGAAGTGGCTGAAATCCGCGCGCCGGAAGTGGTGGAAGAGCAGCGCTCCGCGGATGGCACCATCAAATGGGCGATTGCGGTCGGCGATCAGCGCGTTGAGACCGTCTACATTCCGGAAGAAGACCGCGCCACGCTGTGCGTCTCCTCCCAGGTTGGCTGTGCGCTGGAGTGCAAATTCTGCTCAACCGCGCAGCAAGGCTTTAACCGTAACCTGCGAGTGTCAGAAATTATCGGCCAGGTCTGGCGTGCCGCGAAAATCGTGGGTGCGGCAAAAGTAACCGGTACGCGCCCTATCACCAACGTCGTGATGATGGGGATGGGTGAGCCGCTGCTGAACCTGACCAACGTCGTTCCGGCGATGGAAATCATGCTGGATGATTTTGGCTTTGGTCTGTCCAAGCGTCGCGTCACGCTGTCTACTTCTGGCGTTGTGCCTGCGCTGGACAAGCTTGGCGACATGATTGACGTCGCGCTGGCAATCTCCCTGCATGCACCAAACGACGAAATTCGTGACGAAATTGTGCCGATCAACAAAAAGTACAATATCGAAACCTTCCTCGCTGCGGTGCGTCGCTATCTGGAGAAATCCAACGCCAACCAGGGTCGCGTCACCATCGAATACGTAATGCTGGACCACGTTAACGACGGCACCGAACATGCGCATCAGCTGGCTGAATTGCTGAAAGATACGCCATGCAAAATCAACCTGATCCCATGGAACCCGTTCCCGGGCGCGCCGTATGGCCGTAGCTCGAACAGCCGTATCGACCGTTTCTCCAAGGTGCTGATGGAGTACGGTTTCACCACCATCGTGCGTAAAACGCGTGGTGATGATATTGATGCCGCATGTGGACAGCTGGCTGGTGATGTTATTGACCGTACCAAGCGTACGCTGCGTAAACGCATGCAGGGCGAGACGATCGCGGTTAAAGCTGTTTGATTATTATGCACTCACGGCGCATTATCTGCGCCGTGATGCATAGTCTTACTGAATAATCAGTCAGATTCGTGAAGACTGATCAATAATTACGGTGCGTTTCATCCGACTTTCGGGCAGTATGTAACGACGTAACAACAGTTTAGCCGTACGGGCAGGGCTGTACTGTCATCTCCGGGCTGACAGTCTTATACTCTCTGTTCAAGGTTAACTGACCAGAAGTTTCGCGGTGCGGGTGGCATTGTGACTCACCGGCGCCTGAACCCTTATTTTTCACGTACCAGTAGTTGTAGCGAATGAATACTGAAGCCACTCACGACCAACATGAAGCACTCTCCACTGGCGTTCGTCTTCGCAACGCCCGTGAACAACTCGGACTCAGCCAGCAAGCCGTTGCGGAACGCTTGTGCCTGAAGGTTTCCACGGTTCGCGATATTGAAGAAGATAAGGCGCCTGCCGATCTGGCTTCAACGTTCTTGCGCGGTTATATCCGCTCTTACGCAAAACTGGTGCACATCCCCGAAAACGAATTACTGCCAATGATGGAGAAGCAGGCGCCGGTCCGTGCAGCAAAAGTTGCGCCGATGCAGACCTTCTCCCTGGGGAAACGTCGTAAAAAACGTGATGGCTGGCTGATGAGCTTTACATGGCTGGTGCTGTTTGTAGTGGTCGGTCTGACCGGTGCATGGTGGTGGCAAAACCACAAGGCGCAGCAGGAAGAGATCACTACCATGGCAGATCAATCCTCCGCCGAACTCAACCAGGCCGGAAATGATAACGCCCAGAGCGTGCCGCTGAATACCGACGGTGCTGCGTCCTCCAGCGAGCCACAGACCGCAACGCCAGACGCATCGGCGACTGGTGCAGCACAGGCCCCGGCAGCAACGGCTAACACCGCTGCGCCGCAGGCTCAGGATCAAAACGCGGTGGTTGCCCCTTCTCAGGCAAATGTTGATACGGCGGCGAATGCGCCTGCAGCCACTCAGCCTGCGGACAATACCACAGCGTCTCTGCCAACCAGCCCGGCGGGTACGGCAACAACAGCAGCCGACCCTAATGCGCTGGTAATGAACTTTAGCGCCGACTGCTGGCTGGAAGTCACTGACGCGACAGGTAAAAAACTGTTCAGCGGCCTGCAGCGTAAAGATGGCACGTTAAACCTAACCGGCCAGGCTCCCTATAAACTTAAAATCGGCGCTCCGGCAGCGGTACAGATCCAGTATCAAGGAAAACCTGTCGACCTGAGCCGCTTTATCAGAACTAACCAGGTTGCACGTCTTACCGTTAATGCCGAACAATCAGCAGCACAGTAACAGACGGGCAACGCGGGAGATTTTTCATGCATAACCAGGCTCCGATTCAACGTAGAAAATCGAAACGGATTTACGTTGGGAATGTGCCAATCGGCGATGGGGCACCTATCGCCGTTCAGTCGATGACCAACACGCGCACCACCGATGTGGAAGCGACGGTCAATCAAATCAAAGCATTAGAACGTGTCGGCGCGGATATTGTTCGCGTCTCCGTCCCGACCATGGATGCCGCTGAGGCGTTCAAACTGATCAAACAGCAGGTCAGCGTTCCGCTGGTGGCTGATATCCACTTCGACTACCGCATCGCACTGAAAGTGGCCGAATACGGCGTCGATTGCCTGCGTATTAACCCGGGCAACATCGGTAACGAAGAGCGTATCCGCACGGTCGTGGACTGCGCCCGCGATAAAAATATTCCTATTCGTATCGGTGTTAACGCCGGTTCGCTGGAAAAAGATCTGCAGGAAAAATACGGTGAGCCTACGCCGCAGGCGCTGCTCGAGTCCGCGATGCGTCACGTCGATCATCTCGATCGCCTTAACTTCGATCAGTTCAAAGTCAGCGTAAAAGCGTCCGACGTGTTCCTTGCCGTAGAATCTTACCGCCTGCTGGCAATGCAGATCGACCAGCCTCTGCACCTCGGGATCACCGAAGCGGGTGGCCTGCGCAGCGGCTCGGTAAAATCCGCGATCGGTCTGGGGCTGCTGCTCTCTGAAGGGATCGGTGACACCCTGCGCGTCTCGCTGGCGGCCGATCCGGTCGAAGAGATCAAGGTCGGTTTCGATATCCTGAAGTCGCTGCGCATTCGCGCGCGTGGGATCAACTTCATTGCCTGCCCAACCTGCTCACGTCAGGAGTTTGATGTGATCGGGACGGTGAATGCCCTGGAGCAACGTCTGGAAGACATTATCACCCCGATGGACGTCTCCATTATCGGCTGCGTGGTTAACGGTCCGGGTGAAGCACTGGTGTCAACGCTTGGCGTTACCGGCGGTAACAAGAAAAGTGGTCTCTATGAAGATGGCGTTCGTAAAGATCGTCTGGATAATAGCGACATGATCGACCAGCTTGAAGCCCGCATCCGCGCCAAAGCCGCCATGATGGACGAAACACAGCGTATCAGCGTTCAGCAGGTTGAAAAATAACGTGATGGGAAGCGTGCCGCTTCCCATGTATGATTGAACCCATTCTTTGGGTTTTTTTTGTATATAGAAAGAGAATAAACGTGGCAAAAAACATTCAAGCCATCCGCGGCATGAACGATTATCTGCCTGGCGAAACCGCCATCTGGCAGCGCATTGAAGGCACGCTGAAGCAGGTGCTCGGCAGCTACGGTTACAGCGAAATCCGTTTGCCGATTGTAGAGCAGACCCCGTTATTCAAACGCGCGATTGGTGAAGTCACCGACGTGGTTGAAAAAGAGATGTACACCTTTGAGGACCGCAACGGCGACAGCCTGACCCTGCGTCCGGAAGGTACGGCGGGCTGCGTACGCGCCGGCATCGAACATGGTCTTCTGTACAATCAGGAGCAGCGCCTGTGGTATATCGGCCCGATGTTCCGCCACGAACGTCCTCAGAAAGGTCGTTATCGCCAGTTCAATCAGCTGGGTGTGGAAGTCTTTGGCCTGCAGGGCCCGGACATCGACGCCGAACTGATTATGCTGACTGCCCGCTGGTGGCGTGCGCTCGGTATCGCCGATCACGTTTCCCTTGAGCTGAACTCTATCGGTTCTCTGGAAGCACGCGCTAACTACCGCGATGCGCTGGTAGCGTTCCTGGAACAGCATAAAGAGAAGCTGGACGAAGACTGCAAACGTCGCATGTATAGCAACCCGCTGCGCGTTCTGGATTCCAAAAACGCAGATGTTCAGGCACTGCTGAACGATGCGCCTGCGCTGGGTGATTATCTGGATGAAGAATCTCGCGAACACTTCGCGGGCCTGTGCAAGCTGCTTGAAGCGGCAGGCATCGCCTATACCGTGAATCAGCGCCTGGTGCGCGGTCTGGACTACTACAACCGTACCGTGTTTGAGTGGGTGACCAGCAGCCTCGGCTCTCAGGGCACCGTATGCGCGGGCGGCCGTTATGACGGTCTGGTTGAGCAACTTGGCGGTCGCGCAGCGCCTGCTGTTGGTTTTGCTATGGGCCTCGAGCGACTTGTTTTGCTGGTTCAGGCAGTTAATCCGGAATTTAAAGCAGAATCCGTTGTCGATATATACCTGGTGGCCTCAGGCGCGGAAACGCAGTCTGCGGCGATGCAGCTTGCCGAACGCGTGCGCGATGCGCTGCCGGGCGTTAAGCTGATGACCAACCATGGCGGCGGCAACTTCAAAAAACAGTTTGCTCGTGCCGATAAGTGGGGCGCAAGTATTGCACTGGTGCTGGGCGAGTCCGAAGTGGCTAACGGCGAAGTGGTGGTGAAGGACCTGCGCTCTGGTGAGCAGACAACGGTAACGCAGGACGGCGTTGCGGCGCACTTGCGCACTCTATTGGGCTAAGGAGAAGGACTGCGTGGAAATTTACGAGAACGAACACGATCAGGTCGACGCGATTAAACGCTTCTTTGTTGAAAACGGCAAAGCGCTGGTTGTTGGGGTTATTTTAGGTGTCGGTGCGCTGGTGGGCTGGCGTTACTGGAACAATCATCAGGCAGATTCCGCGCGCGGCGCGTCCCTGTCCTATGAAAATACCGTTAGCGCAATTCGTGCCGATCAGCCGCAAACGCTGACGGCGGCAGAGAAATTTGCGGCTGACAACAAAAACACCTACGGTGCACTGGCTGCGCTGGAAGTGGCTCAGCAGTACGTTGATAAGAACGAACTGGATAAAGCCGTAGCACAGCTGTCTCAGGGCCTCGATGCCGCCAGTGATGAAAACCTGAAAGCGGTGATCAATCTGCGCCTGGCACGTATTCAGGTTCAGCAGAAGAAAGCTGACGATGCGCTGAAAACGCTCGATACCATCAAAGGCGAAGGCTTTGCTGCCATCGTTGCCGATCTGCGCGGTGAAGCACTGCTGAGCAAAGGTGACAAAGCGGGCGCGCGTAAAGCGTGGCAAGCTGGCGTAGAGAGCAATGCTTCACCTGCGCTGAGCGAAATGATGCAGATGAAAATAAATAATTTGTCCGTCTGAGAGGGACCCGATGCAATTGCGTAAATTACTTCTGCCAGGACTGCTTTCTGTTACGTTATTGAGTGGTTGTTCACTGTTCAGTGGCGAAGAAGACGTTGTGAAAATGTCCCCACTGCCGACGGTTGAAAACCAGTTTACCCCATCCACCGCGTGGGATGTCTCCGTGGGCAGTGGGATTGGTGATTTCTATTCCAACCTTCATCCAGCGTATGCCGACAGCGTCGTCTATGCCGCTGACCGCAAAGGTACCGTGAAAGCGGTGAACGCGGATGACGGAAAAGAAGTGTGGTCCGTTAACCTGGCGGAAAAAGACGGCTGGTTCTCCCGTAAGCCGGCACTGCTGTCTGGCGGCCTGACCGTTGCCGGTGGCCACGTCTACGTGGGCAGCGAAAAAGCGCAGGTTTATGCCCTGAACAGCAGCGACGGCTCCATTGCCTGGCAAACAACCGTGGCGGGTGAATCCCTGTCGCGTCCGGTGGTGAGCGACGGCCTGGTGCTGATTCATACCAGCAACGGCCAGCTGCAGGCGCTGAACGAAGCGGACGGTCTGGTGAAATGGACCGTTAACCTGGATATGCCTGCGCTCTCTCTGCGTGGCGAATCTGCACCGGCGACCGCATTTGGCGCTGCCATTGTGGGCGGTGACAACGGTCGCGTGAGCGCCGTACTGATGCAGCAGGGCCAGATGATCTGGCAACAGCGTATCTCTCAGGCTACTGGCTCAACGGAAATTGACCGTCTGAGCGACGTAGACACGACGCCGGTTATCGTTAACGGTGTGGTTTACGCGCTGGCCTACAACGGCAACCTGACCGCGCTGGATCTGCGCAGCGGCCAGATCATGTGGAAACGTGAGCTGGGCTCGGTGAATGATTTCATCGTTGAGGGTAACCGCATCTATATGGTTGACCAGAATGACCGTCTGCTGGCCCTGAGCACCGAAGGCGGCGTAACGCTGTGGACGCAAAGCGACCTGCTGCACCGTCTGCTGACCGCGCCAGCGCTGTACAACGGTAGTCTGGTTGTGGGCGACAGCGAAGGATATATGCACTGGATCGATCCGGATAACGGCCGCTTTGTTGCGCAGCAAAAAGTCGACAGCTCCGGTTTCCTGACCGATCCGGTTGTGGCCGACGGCAAACTGCTGATTCAGGCAAAAGACGGCACGCTGTACGCGATCACGCGTTAATTACCCGGCGGTTGTAGTATACTAAACGGCTCCTGTTCACTCAGGAGCCGTTTTGACATTTTTAAAAACGCCGCGAAAGCGACGTTATTTTGAATTTTATGAGGCTTCAAACATGGTACCTGTGGTCGCGCTTGTCGGGCGCCCTAACGTTGGAAAATCCACTCTTTTTAACCGTTTAACACGCACCCGTGATGCGCTGGTTGCGGATTTCCCGGGGCTGACGCGTGACCGTAAGTACGGTCGTGCAGAGGTGGAAGGACGCGAGTTCATCTGTATTGATACCGGTGGTATTGACGGCACAGAAGACGGCGTCGAAACCCGCATGGCGGAACAGTCGCTGCTGGCGATTGAAGAAGCGGACGTGGTGCTGTTCATGGTGGATGCACGCGCTGGCCTGATGCCGGCAGACTCCGCTATCGCTAAACACCTGCGTTCACGCGAAAAGCCAACCTTCCTGGTGGCGAACAAAACTGACGGCATCGATGCCGATCAGGCCGTCGCGGATTTCTGGTCTCTGGGCCTGGGTGAAATCTACCCTATAGCGGCATCGCACGGTCGCGGCGTGACCAGCCTGCTGGAAACCGTTCTGCTGCCGTGGGTTGATGAAGTGAACCCGCCGGAAGAGGTGGACGAAGACGCTGAATACTGGGCGCAGTTTGAAGACGGAGAAGAGGGCGAAGAAGAAGAGCCTGAAGACGACTTCAACCCGCAGGATCTGCCGATCAAGCTGGCCATCGTGGGCCGTCCAAACGTAGGTAAGTCTACGCTTACTAACCGTATTCTGGGTGAAGAGCGCGTGGTCGTGTACGACATGCCGGGCACCACCCGCGACAGCATCTACATTCCTATGCAGCGCGATGAGCGTGAGTATGTCCTCATCGACACCGCCGGGGTGCGTAAGCGCGGGAAAATTACCGATGTGGTGGAAAAATTCTCCGTTATCAAAACCCTGCAGGCGATCGAAGATGCCAACGTCGTGCTGCTGGTCATCGACGCGCGTGAAGGGATTTCGGATCAGGACCTCTCTCTGCTCGGGTTTATCCTCAATAGTGGGCGCTCACTGGTTATCGTGGTTAACAAGTGGGATGGCCTGAGCAACGAGGTTCGTGAGCAGGTGAAAGAGACCCTCGACTTCCGTCTGGGCTTTATCGACTTTGCTCGCGTACACTTCATCTCTGCGCTGCACGGCAGCGGCGTGGGTAACCTTTTCGAATCCGTGCGCGAAGCTTACGACAGCTCCACCCGTCGTCAGAGCACCGCTATGCTGACGCGCATCATGAACATGGCTGCGGAAGACCATCAGCCGCCGCTGGTGCGCGGTCGTCGCGTGAAGCTGAAATACGCCCACGCCGGTGGTTATAACCCGCCAATCGTGGTGATTCACGGCAACCAGGTGAAAGACCTGCCGGATTCCTACAAGCGCTACCTGATGAACTACTTCCGTAAATCGCTGGACGTGATGGGCACGCCTATCCGTATCCAGTTTAAGGAAGGGGAAAACCCGTTCGCCAACAAGCGCAACACCCTGACGCCAAACCAGATGCGTAAGCGTAAGCGTCTGATTAAGCACATTAAGAAAAGCAAATAAGCTTTGCTGCTCTCACGAAAGCCCGCGATTATCGCGGGCTTTTTTTTTGCCTAACCATACCACCGGTTTTCTCTGTGTGAAGTCAATCACTATTCACTTTTAACCATGTTTAAATCTAAGAAAGTAGACAATCGTCGAATTTTCATCTTAAAGTCCAGGGTCCGGTACTAGACAAAACTAGCACCTGGTTATCAAATGGTTAACTAACTTTTCGCCGCATGTAAAAAATCGGCCAGATACGTAACTGGCCGGCGTACCTGCTGGTGTTTACAAGCACGACGACATACCTTTCGGGAGAATTATGCAATCCACTGTTAATCAAAAAGAGAGCCGAACGTTCTTCGGCCACCCGTATCCGCTCGGTTCCCTGTTCTTCACCGAGATGTGGGAGCGTTTCTCGTTTTACGGCATTCGTCCGTTACTGATCCTGTTTATGGCCGCCACCGTCTATGACGGTGGGATGGGGCTGGCGCGTGAAAACGCCTCGGCGATTGTCGGCATCTTCGCCGGTACCATGTACCTGGCCGCGCTGCCGGGCGGCTGGCTGGCGGATAACTGGCTCGGTCAGCAGAGAGCCGTCTGGTACGGTTCGATCCTGATTGCGCTCGGTCACCTGTCGATTGCGCTCTCGGCGGTGATGGGGAATAACCTGTTCTTTATCGGCCTGATGTTCATCGTGCTTGGCTCCGGGCTGTTCAAGACCTGTATCTCGGTGATGGTCGGCACCCTGTATAAAAAAGGCGACGCGCGTCGCGACGGCGGTTTCTCGCTGTTCTATATGGGCATCAACATGGGCTCGTTCATCGCGCCGCTGATTTCCGGCTGGCTGATCAAAACCCACGGCTGGCACTGGGGCTTTGGCATTGGTGGTATCGGGATGCTGGTGGCGCTGATTATCTTCCGCGTGTTTGCCGTTCCGGCAATGAAACGCTATGACGGCGAAGTCGGCCTCGACTCCACCTGGAACAGCCCGGTGGTGAAGCGTAACGGCGTGGGCGTTTGGCTGCTGGCGCTGGCGGCTGGCGTGGCAACGATCGTGACGCTGATTGCGCAGGGCGTGATTGTAATTAACCCGGTCGCGGTAGCCAGCGTGCTGGTCTACGTGATTGCGGCGTCCGTTGCCCTCTACTTTATTTATCTATTTGTCTTTGCGGGCCTGAACCGTAAAGAGCGCGCCAGACTGCTGGTCTGCTTTATTCTCCTGATCTCCGCGGCCTTCTTCTGGTCCGCGTTTGAACAGAAGCCAACCTCGTTCAACCTGTTCGCCAACGACTACACTAACCGCATGATCGGCGATTTCGAAATCCCGGCGGTGTGGTTCCAGTCAATCAACGCCCTGTTCATCATCCTGCTGGCACCGGTGTTCAGCTGGGCGTGGCCGAAGCTCGCAGGCATGAACATTCGCCCGAGCAGCATCACCAAGTTTGTTATCGGTATTCTCTGTGCCGCAGCGGGCTTTGGCCTGATGATGCTGGCGGCACAGAACGTGCTGAGCAGCGGTGGAGCGGGCGTGTCGCCGTTCTGGCTGGTGGGCAGCATCCTGATGCTGACGCTCGGCGAACTGTGCCTGAGTCCGATTGGCCTGGCGACCATGACGCTGCTGGCGCCGGAGAGAATGCGCGGTCAGATGATGGGGCTGTGGTTCTGTGCGAGCGCGCTGGGTAACCTGGCGGCGGGCCTGATTGGCGGCCACGTGAAGGCCGACCAGCTGGATATGCTGCCGGATCTCTTTGCGCGCTGCTCCGTCGCGCTGCTGATTTGTGCCGCGGTACTGATCGTTCTCATTGTTCCGGTGCGCCGCATGCTGGAAAATGCGCAGACTAAACCGGCACCTAACGCCTCATAAACCTCGAGCTTGCCGGGGCGGCGTTATGCCCCGGCAATTTACTCAACGAGGTAAGAACATGCTGTTAGGGTTTGTTGGTCTTGGCGCAGTCGTTGAAACAGCTTACCTGCCCGCAATACGAAAACGCTTTGATAATCTCCCTCGCTGTTTAGGTTTTGATATCCAGCCCGTAACACAGCTGGAGGGCATAACGCGCTGCGCCACGCTGCCTGAACTTCTCTCCCAGCCGCTTGATACCCTGTTTATTACCACGTCGTCGCTGCACCATCTTGAGGTGCTTGAACACGCTCTCGCCTCATCGGTTTCCCGCATCGTGGTTGAAAAACCGATCGTCGCCACGCTTGCCCAAATCGAAAAGCTCAACGCGCTGCTGGTAAACCCCGACGCTGCTTCCCGCGTGCTGGCGCTCGATCACTGGATGGCGCGTATCGAAACGGTGAAGCGGTCGCTGGTTGGCAGCATCTCTGACATCGTCAAAATCGACGGCTTTTTGCAGGAACCGAGCGGAGTTAACGCCGCTGGGGAACCCATCGCGCTTAACTTTGCCACCGGCGAGCCGGACGCACGTACGCTTCGCCACCCTGATGGCGTGATTCTGGATATCGGTACGCACGTGCTGGCGATGCTGCGCGAAACGGTGCGCTATCTGGGCGGGAATGATGAAATGACGTTGCAGGTGGTGACGGCTAAAGACCGCCTGGGTCGCGATATCGCAAAAGGCGACCTGACCACGGCGGAGGGCGAGGCGCATCTGCAGGGGAACATCAGCGGCGTGTCGGTGAATATCTGGCTTAACAAATACGCTGGACCCGCGGGTGGGCAAAAAGGCTTACGGCTCTGGTTGCGCGACGGGCGGACCATCAGTTACGACCGGCACGGCGCAGAAGATGTGCTTGAGCTGATAAATGGCGACACGCGTCAACGCTGGAACATTCCCGGCACGATCTACGAGCACTGTCTTGCAGAGCATATTCTGGGCGCCAACGGCCTGTTTGAACGGGATCCGCACGAGGTGAGCCGCACGACGCGCCGCAGGATCGAGGAAGTGACGCTGCTGCTGACCTTGCAGCAACAGCTGCGTGGCCCACACTGAACGCAACGTGGTAAAATTATTGCAGACCAGAATGCTTTTAAGGAGTCACGATGACGATTACCTGCCCGGATTGCCAGACACCGCTTGAGCCCCTGAACGGGGTGGCACACTGCGAGAACTGTAATAAGGATATTGCGCTTGAAGCCCGCTGCCCGGAGTGCCATCAGCCACTCCAGGTATTAAAAGCCTGCGGCGCGGTGGACTATTTCTGCCAGAACGGCCACGGTCTTATCTCTAAAAAACGCGTGGAGTTTGTTCGGGCCGAAGGTTAATCGCACACGCAGCCTTCGCCTTTCTTCCACAGCTCGACCAGCGACTCGGGCGCTTCCTGCTCCGGCACCAGCACGATGATATCGGCGTAGTGCGCCTGATTTTGCCCGGTCCAGATAATCTGGATGCGGAAATAGCGCTGGTCGCCGCTGCCGGGTGACGAGGCCTGTCCCGGCGGCTGACCGCGCGGAAAGGCCTGCTCCAGGATGTTTACCAGACGCTGGCGCTGGGCCTCATTGAGCGAGGAGAGCGCGATGGTGCGCAGGCCGCTCAGCTTAGGAATAAAAGCGACGCCGCCTTCCCGGGCCAGCTCAACCACGGCGTCATCCGTCAGTTCCGGAACCTGCATTTACAGCACTCCCACCTGTTCCCAGGCTTGTTTAATGGCTGCCCCAACGTCGCCGCCGGAGCGTTTCTCACCGTGCGCTACCGTTAGTTTTGCGAAGGCTTCAAAATCTGCATCCTGCGCCAGATTGCGATCGCAAACCGTGTCGTACCAGGCATAACCCGCTTTTTCCCAGGCGTAGCCGCCGATCGCCGTCGCGGCCAGATAAAATGCCCGGTTGGGGATGCCGGAGTTAAGATGCACGCCGCCGTTATCCTCGCGCGTTTTAATGAAATCCTTCATGTGAGCAGGCTGCGGGTCTTTACCGAGCAGCGGATCGTTGTAGGCAGTGCCCGGTTCAGACATCGAGCGAAGTCCTTTGCCGTTGATCCCTTTTGCCAGCAGCCCTTCACCAATGAGCCAGTCCGCTTTATCGGCGGTTTGCTTCAGATGATACTGTTTAACCAGTGAGCCAAACACGTCCGACAGCGACTCGTTTAGCGCGCCGGACTGCTCAAAGTAGATAAGCCCGGCTTCGGTCTCGGTCACGCCGTGGCTCAGCTCGTGCGCCACCACGTCGATAGCGATGGTAAAACGGTTAAATATTTCCCCGTCGCCGTCGCCGAATACCATCTGCTGACCGTTCCAGAAGGCGTTCTGATATTCCCGGCCATAGTGAACGGTGCCGGTCAAAATAAGCCCTTTATTATCGAGCGAATCGCGCTGATATTCTTTCCAGAAGAAATCGTGGGTAACCCCTAAATAATCGTAGGCTTCATCGACCGCCACATCGCCGTTCGACGGCTGGCCTTCGTAACGCACCTGCGTACCCGGCAGCTCCTGGGTTTGCTTCGCGTCGTAAATATCGCGCTCCAGCTGCCCGGCTTTATTCACGTGCGGCGCGGCGGGTTTGCCGGGCATATGGGCCATCAGCGTCTGGACATGGGTTAAGGTCTGACGGGCACAGCGCTGCTGCGGTTCGGAACCGCTTTCGATAATACGACGAAGAATATACGGGGGAATAACGCTATGAAGATGGGACATGCTGCTCTCCTTATTAAAAAAGGGAATAGCAGCAGTATAGTAAGTAACCGGCGAAGAATTATCCGGTTTTACGCTGACGCGTCTTTTTCACCGGTTTAATTGATTTCACTTCGCTTTCTACCCAGCCGTCTGACAGACGCGTCGTCAGCACATCGCCGGTACTCACCTGTTTGGTTTGCTTGAGCACTTTGCCGTCCGTCGCCGTCGTCACGCTATAGCCGCGCGCCAGCGTGGAGAGGGGGCTGACCGCCTCAAGATGGGTCACCGCATTGCCAAAGCGTTCGCGGGTGGTGCTCAGTCGGGCGCGGAGAATTTCCGCGAGACGATACTCCAGCTGCTGGATCCGCGTTTGCGCGCGATAAATTTTCGGCTGCGGGTTCTGCTGGTTCAGGCGCTGCGTCACGCGCTGCTGGCGCGATACCGCCCGCTTAAGCTGCGCGTCCACCGCCACGTTCATGCGCTGACGCAGGCGCTCCAGCACCGTCTGCTGACGCGCCAGACGCAGCTGCGGATGCTGCTGCTGAAGTCGATGATGAAGCTGGGTAAAGCGGCGGGTACGATTGGCGAGGTAGTAATCCATCGCCATCTCAAGGCGCTGCTGGCTGCTCTGGATCTGACGCAGCAGCTCCAGCTGGTTGCGGCTGACCACTTCCGCCGCAGCCGACGGCGTAGGCGCGCGGAGATCCGCGACAAAATCGGCTATCGTTACGTCCGTTTCGTGGCCGACGGCGCTCACCACGGGGATAAGGCTGGCAAAGATTGCCCGCGCCACGCGCTCGTCGTTAAAGCTCCACAGATCTTCCAGCGAGCCGCCGCCGCGCCCGACGATTAGGACGTCGCACTCCTGACGCGCGTTCGCCAGCTCAATGGCGCGCACAATTTGGCCCGGCGCATCGTCACCCTGCACGGCGGTCGGGTAGATGATGACGGGCAGGGAAGGATCGCGACGTTTCAGGACGTGCAAAATATCGTGCAGTGCCGCACCGGTTTTCGAGGTGATGACACCAACGCAGTGGGCAGGCGAGGGCAGCGGCTTTTTGAACTGCTGGTCGAACAGTCCCTCTTCGGAGAGCTTAGCCTTTAACTGTTCATACTTCTGCTGCAGCAGGCCTTCGCCCGCAGGCTGCATGCTCTCGACGATAATTTGATAATCACCGCGCGGTTCATACAGGGTGATATTGGCACGAACCAGAACCTGCTGGCCGTGCTGAGGACGAAACGTCACGCGACGGTTACTGTTGCGGAACATCGCGCAGCGCACCTGGGCGGTATCGTCTTTTAGCGTAAAGTACCAGTGGCCGGAGGAGGGCTGCGTGAAGTTAGAGATTTCACCGCTGATCCAGACCTGCCCCATTTCCTGCTCAAGCAGCAAACGCACCGTCTGATTCAGGCGGCTGACGGTATAAATTGAGGGGGATTGAGAGGATAACATGTGAGCGGGATCAAATTCTAAATCAGCAAGTTATTCAGTCGATAGTAACCTGCTGAGAGGTGAGCGCAAGCATTTTTTTCAAAAAAGTGTGGATGCAATCGGTTACGCTCTGTATAATGCCACGGCAATATTTAACCACCCAGGTCAGAGATATTGCCCATGCTACGTATCGCTAAAGAAGCACTGACGTTTGACGACGTCCTCCTCGTTCCCGCTCACTCCACCGTTCTGCCGAATACTGCCGATCTCAGCACGCAGTTGACGAAAACCATTCGCCTGAACATTCCTATGCTCTCTGCGGCAATGGACACCGTGACTGAAGCGCGCCTGGCTATCGCCCTGGCACAGGAAGGCGGCATTGGCTTTATCCACAAAAACATGTCTATCGAACGTCAGGCAGAAGAAGTTCGCCGCGTGAAGAAGCATGAATCCGGCATCGTGTCAGACCCACAGACCGTTCTGCCAACCACCACCCTGCACGAAGTGAAAGCCCTGACCGAACGTAACGGCTTCGCCGGTTACCCGGTGGTGACCGAAGAGAACGAACTGGTGGGCATCATCACCGGTCGTGACGTGCGTTTCGTGACTGACCTGAACCAGCCTGTCAGCGTGTACATGACGCCAAAAGAGCGTCTGGTCACCGTTCGCGAAGGTGAAACCCGCGACGTGGTGCTGGCAAAAATGCACGAAAAACGCGTTGAAAAAGCGCTGGTTGTTGACAGCAGCTTCCACCTGCGCGGCATGATCACCGTTAAAGATTTCCAGAAAGCAGAACGTAAACCTAACGCCTGTAAAGACGAGCATGGCCGTCTGCGCGTTGGCGCTGCGGTAGGCGCAGGTGCCGGTAACGAAGAGCGCGTTGACGCGCTGGTTGCTGCGGGCGTTGACGTCCTGCTGATTGACTCCTCTCACGGCCACTCCGAAGGCGTTCTGCAGCGTATTCGTGATACCCGTGCCAAATACCCTGATCTGCAGATCATCGGCGGCAACGTGGCTACCGGTGCAGGCGCTCGCGCGCTGGCTGACGCTGGCTGCAGCGCGGTGAAAGTGGGTATCGGTCCTGGCTCTATCTGTACCACGCGTATCGTGACCGGAGTGGGCGTTCCGCAGATCACCGCGGTGTCTGACGCGGTTGAAGCGCTGGAAGGCACCGGTATTCCGGTTATTGCTGACGGCGGTATCCGCTTCTCTGGCGACATCGCGAAAGCGATCGCTGCGGGCGCAGCAGCGGTGATGGTAGGCTCCATGCTGGCCGGTACCGAAGAATCCCCGGGTGAAATCGAACTCTACCAGGGCCGTTCTTACAAATCTTACCGCGGTATGGGTTCCCTGGGCGCGATGTCCAAAGGTTCCTCTGACCGTTACTTCCAGACCGATAACGCCGCAGACAAACTGGTGCCGGAAGGTATCGAAGGTCGCGTTGCCTATAAAGGCCGTCTGAAAGAGATCATTCACCAGCAGATGGGCGGCCTGCGCTCCTGTATGGGTCTGACCGGCTGTGGTACCATTGACCTGCTGCGTACTAAAGCGGAATTCGTACGCATCAGCGGTGCGGGTATCCAGGAGAGCCACGTTCACGACGTGACGATCACCAAAGAGTCCCCGAACTACCGTCTGGGCTCCTGATAAGTTTCCGCGCCCGGCTCCTGCCGGGCGCTCTGTTTTTGTTTCACTTGCCTCGGAATTAGCGTCAATGACGGAAAACATTCATAAACATCGCATTCTCATCCTGGACTTCGGTTCGCAGTACACTCAGCTGGTGGCGCGTCGCGTACGTGAACTGGGCGTTTACTGTGAACTGTGGGCGTGGGATGTCACGGAAGCACAGATTCGCGAATTCAATCCAAGCGGCATCATCCTGTCCGGCGGCCCGGAAAGCACCACCGAAGAGAACAGCCCGCGCGCGCCGCAGTACGTGTTCGAAGCCGGCGTGCCGGTATTCGGCGTTTGCTACGGTATGCAGACCATGGCAATGCAGCTGGGCGGCCACGTAGAAGGCTCCAGCGAGCGCGAGTTCGGCTATGCGCAGGTTGAAGTGGTTAACGACAGCGCGCTGGTGCGCGGTATCGAAGACTCCCTGACCGCAGACGGCAAACCGCTGCTGGACGTATGGATGAGCCACGGCGACAAAGTTACCGCCATCCCGTCTGACTTCGTGACCGTTGCCAGCACCGAAAGCTGCCCGTTCGCCATCATGTCGAACGAAGAAAAGCGCTTCTACGGCGTGCAGTTCCACCCGGAAGTGACCCACACCCGTCAGGGTATGCGCATGCTGGAGCGCTTCGTGCGCGACATCTGCCAGTGTGAAGCCCTGTGGACCCCGGCAAAAATCATCGACGACGCCGTTGAGCGTATTCGCCAGCAGGTTGGCGATGACAAAGTGATCCTCGGCCTCTCCGGCGGCGTGGACTCCTCCGTAACCGCGATGCTGCTGCACCGCGCCATCGGCAAAAACCTGACCTGCGTCTTCGTGGACAACGGCCTGCTGCGCCTGAACGAAGCCCAGCAGGTTATGGACATGTTCGGCGACCACTTCGGTCTGAACATCGTTCACGTGGAAGGCGAGCAGCGCTTCCTGGACGCGCTGAAAGGCGAGAACGATCCGGAAGCGAAACGTAAGATCATCGGTCGCGTGTTCGTGGAAGTGTTCGACGAAGAAGCGCTGAAGCTGGACGACGTGAAGTGGCTGGCGCAGGGCACCATCTACCCTGACGTGATCGAGTCTGCGGCATCCGCCACAGGCAAAGCGCACGTCATCAAATCTCACCACAACGTGGGCGGCCTGCCGAAAGAGATGAAGATGGGTCTGGTTGAACCGCTGCGCGAGCTGTTCAAAGACGAAGTGCGTAAGATCGGTCTGGAACTGGGTCTGCCGTACGACATGCTCTACCGTCACCCGTTCCCGGGCCCGGGTCTGGGCGTGCGCGTGCTGGGTGAAGTGAAGAAAGAATACTGCGACCTGCTGCGTCGCGCGGACGCTATCTTCATCGAAGAGCTGCACAAAGCTGACCTTTACAACAAAGTGAGCCAGGCGTTCACCGTGTTCCTGCCGGTTCGCTCCGTCGGCGTGATGGGCGATGGCCGCAAGTACGACTGGGTTGTTTCCCTGCGTGCGGTGGAAACCATCGACTTCATGACCGCGCACTGGGCGCACCTGCCGTACGACTTCCTTGGCCGCGTGTCTAACCGCATCATCAACGAAGTAAACGGTATTTCCCGCGTGGTGTATGACATCAGCGGTAAGCCACCGGCTACGATTGAGTGGGAATAAACGCGGTTAAAATTTTTTAACGTTCTAAAAAAACCCTCTGTTTCTTAGAGGGTTTTTTGTGTCTAAAGAATAGTGTTATTATTCCTTTACTGTGGGAATAAATCTTCCAATATAAACGTAAGGTTCGAGCTCAAATACGCGTTTCAGGTCGCGGGCAGTATATTCAATTAAGTTCGGCGATTCAGAAAGGGCAGAAGTCACCATTGCCAGACGCCATTTTGAATTAGATTGCATTCCCTTCGAATGTTCGTTCCGTGTAAGGAAAAATTGCGGGGTTGAGCTCGATGTACCTTTAACTTCAATATGTATCTCCTCTTCACCTTTCGTGAATGAGAAATCATAGCCGCAGGGCAGATGCGTCATACGTTTGCAGGTAAAACCTTTTTTCTCGTAATGTGTAATGACGATATCTTCGGCGCGCTTTTCGACACGCTTCCGATGTTCTGGGGTACCGAACTCCGTTAAGGGATCGATTGTATTAAGTTCAGGGTCTGGAGCGTTAATATCGTTCGGATTAAGGATGGCAAAGGGAGAGATTTTTTCCATCCGTTGATTTAGCAAGTTAAGTACGCGTATCTTATTGTCGTTGATTTCCACCCCAGGTCCTTCGAGAAAGGAATATTTCCCTTGTTTTACGGAGGGATCGGAGAACGGAGCGTTTCGTTTGTCGGGAGGAATAAAATAGGCTTTATGGGCTGAAATACAGTATGACCTGTCACTTTTAGATACGTTAATATCCCCCGCTTTTTTTATCTTATTGTCAGGCGGAACAAGCCATTTTCCGTGCAACGTTGCATCTTCATACCATCCAACAATGTGGATCCCGGCGCGTCGAGGATTTTTCGCAAGACAGATAACTGTCCATCCGTGCGGGTCTTCGTTTAAAGGGGCATGATGTTTTGCTTGTGGCGGAACATAACAATAATAAGTGCCATCAGATGCTGGTTCAAAGTTGAACGCCTCGTGACCCCGTCGCTCGTCTTTTTTATTTTCATTTAGCCAACCAAAATTACCATTAACCGGTCCACCCCGATAATATTCTGACCAGCCGAATTTCACCCATAAAATTTTTTTCACATTTTATCCCTGATACATCCAACCGTTTATGCTTAAGGAAAGCATTAAGACCGATTCCTTATTTCCCTTCACCCAACCGATACGCCAGCGCAACCACCAGCGACTGCACCAGGCACAGCGTCGCCGACTGTGACCGAAACGCATCCACCTGCGCCTCTTTCACCACAAAGCAGAGATCGCTGAACGTCGCCAGCGGGCTGATCTGGCTGTCCGTAATCACAATCTGCCGCGCGCCGACGCTGGCGGCGGTTTCGCTGACCATCACAGTCTCTTCCGCGTACGGCGAGAAGCTGATCGACACCACAATGTCGCGCGCCTTAATGCGGCTGATCTGCTCGCGCAGCATCCCGCCCATGCCGTCGAGCAGGATAGGGCGGCACTCCAGATGGCTCAGGGCATAGGTGAGGTACGCGGCGACGCTAAAGGAGCGGCGCAGTCCGGCGATGTAGATGGTGTCGGCGTCGGCCAATAGCTGTACCGCGCGCTCCAGCATCTCCGGTTCGGCGCGGGCGGCCAGTTGCTGCAGCGCCTGGGCGTTCGAGCGGGCAAACTCCTGCAGGATATCGAGCGGCGTTTCCGGCACGGCCTCGCTCTCCATCTCGCGGAACAGCCGGGCGCGGTCGCTGTAGCTGGCGGTCTCCTCCACCAGATTCATGCGAAACAGCTGTTTCATTTCGTTGAAGCCGGTGAAGTCAAAGGCGTTGGCAAAGCGGATCAGCGTCGAGGGCGGCACGTCGGCGCGCTCGGCAATGACGGCAACCGTATCAAACGCCACGCTGTTGGTGTTATCCAGCACGTAGCGGGAGACCTGCTGCAGCCTCTTGCTAAGGCTATCGTAGCGATCGCGGATTTGCTGCTGCAGTTCGTTCAGGCTGGTTGCTGTCGTCATGTTATCCCCCAAATACAGTCATATGATTCTAAACGCAAAACCGCGTCTTTTAAATGTCGGCCATCCATCTGGCAGCAAAAATGAAACAGAAGCTTCAGTCATTTCCTCGCCCGAAATTCCTTAATAGCGCACGCGGCGTCAGTGGTGCTGGCTGTTAACATAAAAATCCATCCTTGATCACAATAATCATCATTTATTTTATTTCAACTTAAAATGGAATATTTGTTTCATATATAGTGTTCAGTACACAGTGTTCAGGTCACAGTCACGTATCAACAGCGAGAGGTTAAGGATGGAGACGGTAGCGAATTTTATTCACGGCGAATGTGTCACCGGTTCAGGCCAGCGCGTTCAGGCGATCTTCAACCCGGCCACCGGCGAGCAGATCCGCCAGGTGGTGATGAGTACGGCACAGGAAACGGAGCAGGCGATTGCCGCCGCGCAGCAGGCGTTTCCGGCGTGGGCGCGCCATGCTCCGCTTAAGCGCGCGCGCGTGATGTTCCGCTTCAAGGCGCTGCTGGAAGAGAACATGGATCGCCTGGCCCGCCTCATCAGCGAAGAGCACGGCAAGGTCTTCTCCGACGCGGTGGGCGAACTGACGCGCGGCCTGGAAGTGGTGGAGTTTGCCTGTGGTATTCCGCATCTGCAAAAGGGCGAACACTCGGCGAACGTCGGGACCGGCGTCGACAGCCACTCGCTGATGCAGCCGCTCGGGGTCTGCGCCGGGATCACGCCGTTTAACTTCCCGGCGATGGTGCCGATGTGGATGTTCCCGATTGCGCTGGCGACCGGCAACACCTTCGTGCTGAAGCCGTCGGAAAAAGACCCTTCTCTGGCGCTCGCGCTGGCGCAGCTGCTGAAAGAGGCCGGCCTGCCGGACGGCGTCTTCAACGTGGTGCAGGGCGATAAAGAGTCCGTTGACGTGCTCCTGACCGACCCGCGCGTGCAGGCGGTGAGCTTTGTCGGCTCCACGCCGATTGCGGAATACATTTACCAGACCGCGTCCGCCCACGGTAAGCGCTGCCAGGCGCTGGGCGGTGCGAAAAACCACTGCATTTTAATGCCGGATGCCGACATGGAGATGGCGACCAACGCTATCATGGGCGCGGCCTACGGCGCGGCGGGCGAGCGCTGCATGGCGCTCTCGGTGGTGCTGGCGGTGGGGGATAACACCGCCGATGATCTCTGCGCCCGGCTGGAAAAACAGATTGCCGTGCTGCGCGTCGGACCGGGGCTCGACCAGACGCCGGAAAACGAAATGGGACCGCTCATCTCTTCTGCGCACCGCAGCAAGGTGCTGGGCTACATCGACAGCGGGGAAGCGCAGGGGGCGACGCTTCGCGTGGACGGCCGCGGCTTTAGCGTGAAGGGCCACGAGCAGGGCTATTTTGTTGGGCCAACGCTGTTCGATAACGTCACCCCGGAGATGACCATCTATAAAGAAGAAATTTTTGGTCCGGTGCTTTCTGTGGTGCGCGTAGCAGATTACGCCAGCGCGGTGGACCTGATTAACCGCCATGAATATGGTAATGGCTCGGCAATCTTCACCCGCGACGGCGGCTGCGCGCGCCGCTTCTGTGAAGAGGTGCAGGCGGGCATGGTGGGGGTCAACGTGCCGATCCCGGTGCCGATGGCATTCCACAGTTTCGGCGGCTGGAAGCGCTCCATCTTCGGGGCGCTCAACGTCCACGGCAACGACGGCGTGCGTTTCTACACCCGAATGAAAACCATCACCGCGCGCTGGCCGGAAATGCAGCAGGAGACAGGCGCTGCGTTCTCCATGCCGACGCTGGGCTGACAGGAGGCGTTATGCAAACCGAACGTATGACCATGGCCCAGGCGCTGGTCCGGTTCCTTAATCAACAGTACGTTAGCGTGGATGGCCACGAAACGCCCTTCGTTGAGGGCGTCGCCACCATCTTTGGACACGGCAACGTGCTGGGTATCGGCCAGGCGCTGGAGCAGGATCCCGGCCATTTGCAGGTGATGCAGGGCTGCAACGAGCAGGGCATCGCCCATATGGCGACGGGATTCGCCAGGCAGCACCGTCGTCAGCGCATCTTTGCCGTCACCTCCTCCGTCGGGCCGGGCGCCGCCAATATGGTCACGGCCGCGGCAACCGCCACGGCGAACCGTATTCCGCTGCTGCTGCTGCCGGGCGATATCTACGCCAGCCGCCAGCCGGACCCTGTGCTGCAGCAGATCGAGCAGTATCACGACCTCAGCATCAGCACCAACGACTGTTTCCGTCCGGTCTCCCGCTACTGGGACCGCATTAACCGCCCCGAGCAGCTGATGAGTGCGATGCTCAGCGCGATGCGAACGCTCACTGACCCGGCAGATACCGGTGCGGTGACGATTTGCCTGCCGCAGGACGTGCAGGGGGAAGCGTGGGATTACCCGCTGAGCTTCTTCGCGCGTCGCGTGCATCACATCGAGCGTCGTCCGCCCGATCCGCAGCGCCTGGCGCAGGCGCGGGCGCTGATCGCCCGCAAGCGTCGCCCGCTGGTGGTGTGCGGCGGCGGCGTGCGCTACTCCGGCGCGCATGAGGCGTTTCGCGACTTTGTCGAGTCGCTGCGGCTGCCGTTTGCCGAAACCCAGGCCGGAAAGGGGGCGCTGGTAAGTGACCACCCACTTAACCTCGGTGGAGTAGGGGTGACGGGGGGAATGGCCGCCAACCAGCTCGCGCCGCAGGCCGATCTGGTGATCGGCATCGGCACGCGCCTGACCGACTTTACCACCGGCTCCAAGGCGCTCTTTTCCCATCCGGACGTCGAATTTCTGCTGCTGAACGTGGCCGAGTTTGACGCCCTGAAGCTGGACGCCACGGCGCTGATTGCCGACGCTCAAACCGGGCTCGAGGCATTGACCCACGCGCTCGGTGATTACCGCAGCGGCTGGGGAGAGGCGATCGCTGAGGCGAAATCCGCCTGGCGCGACGAGTGCCGTCGCCTGTGGGATCGCCAGTGGCGTCCGGACGACGCGCCCGAAGTGGCGGGGCACCTGGACGCGCAGCTGGCGGAGTACGGCGAGACGCTCAATACCCGCCTGACCCAGACGCGGGTGCTGGGGCTGATCAACCAGCATATTGAAGATAACGCCATCGTGGTGGGCGCGGCCGGTTCGCTGCCGGGCGATTTACAGCGCCTCTGGCAGGTCAAAACGCCGGACAGCTATCACCTGGAGTACGGCTACTCCTGCATGGGCTACGAGATTGCGGCGGCCATCGGCGCGAAGCTTGCCCGACCCGAGCAGCCGGTTTATGCCATGGTGGGGGATGGCTCCTACATGATGCTGCACTCCGAGCTGCAAACCGCCGTTCAGGAGGGGATTAAGGTCACCGTTCTGCTGTTTGATAACGCCGGCTTCGGCTGCATTAACAACCTGCAGATGGGGCACGGCATGGGCAGCTTTGGCACGGAAAACCGCCATCGCAACCCGGAAACCGGACGGCTTGACGGTCCGCTGGTGAAGGTCGACTTTGCGCAAAACGCGGAGAGCTACGGCTGCCGCGCCTGGCGGGTGCACGACGAACAAACCCTGCTGGCGGCGCTGGAGGCGTCGCGCGCCCAT
The DNA here is from genome assembly GCF_043965265.1 of Enterobacter sp. ECC-249. Classification (NCBI taxonomy): domain Bacteria; kingdom Pseudomonadati; phylum Pseudomonadota; class Gammaproteobacteria; order Enterobacterales; family Enterobacteriaceae; genus Enterobacter; species Enterobacter sp. ECC-249. Next base: position 3,961,587 of record NZ_CP143660.1, on the reverse strand, counting down.
CCGGGCCCGACGCTGCTGGACATCAAGGTGCTGCCGAAGACCATGACCCACGACTACGCCTCCTGGTGGCGAACCGGTGATGCGCAGGTGGCGGAATCGTCTGCCGTGCGCGAAGCCGCTGAGCAAACGCAGGCGCAGGTGAAAAAAGCCAGGCAGTATTAAGTTTTCCCGCCGTAACGAAATTTTCATTTCATTTTCCCCTCACCCCGGCCCTCTCCCCAAAGGGGAGAGGGGATGGTGTGGTGCACTCTTTTCTCCCGCGCCCCTTTGGGGAGAGGGCCGGGGTGAGGGGTTAGCAGCACATCCTTCCATGTTGTGAGATTGATAACAAAATTTATCTCATTCATCTCAAAAGTGTTAACCCGCACTCAAAAACATAATTTTCACTATTTATAAAAATGAAATAAATGTTTTATTTATAGGGTCGTTAGTTCACAGCATTCACCAACACCGGGAGCCGTTATGTTTAACATTGCTTTACTGGGCGCTGGCCGAATTGGCCAGGTACATGCAGCTAACATCGCCAGCCACGGCGCGACCACGCTCTGGTCCGTGGTTGACCCGAATCAGGAATTTGCCACCCGCCTCGCCGCGCAGTATCAGGCCCGCCAGCAGAGCCTGGATGAAGCGATGACCGACCCTAACGTTCACGCCGTGCTGATCGCCTCCGCCACCGATACCCACGCGGACCTGATTGAAATGGCCGCCCGCCACGGCAAGGCCATCTTCTGTGAAAAGCCGGTACACCTCGACCTCGCCCGCGTGCGCGACTGTCTGAAGGTGGTCAAAGAGTACGATGTGCCGCTGTTCATTGGCTTCAACCGCCGCTTTGACCCGCAGTTTCGCCGCGTGAAAACCGACGCGCAGGCCGGGCGCATCGGTAAGCCGGAATCGCTGCTCATTATCTCCCGCGATCCGTCTCCACCGCCTGCGGAATACGTGCGCGTTTCCGGCGGCATGTTCCGCGATATGACCATTCATGATTTTGACATGGCGCGCTTCATCATGGGCGAAGAGCCGGTGTCGGTGTATGCCCAGGGCAGCAACCTGGTGGATCCGGCGATTGGCGAGGCGGGGGACATCGATACCGCGTTTATCGTTCTGAAATACGCCTCCGGCGCGATGGCGACCATCGTCAACAGCCGCCGCTCATCTTACGGCTACGACCAGCGTCTGGAGCTGCACGGCTCCGAAGGGCTGCTGTGCGCGGGCAATATTCTTGAAAACCAGGTGCAGCACTACGGCAAACAGGGCTGCACCAGCGCGCTGCCGGAACATTTCTTCCTGCAGCGCTACAAATCCGCTTACGCCGCGGAATGGGAACACTTTGTTGCGGTTCTGCGCGGCGAAGCGGTGCCTGACTGCAGCGGCGATGATGGTGAACGTGCGCTGTACCTCGCGGATAAAGCGCTGGAGTCGCTGCGCAGCCAGCGCGAGATCGTCCTCTAAACACCACAACCCTACACAGAGAGACATAATAATGAAAAAACTGATCGTAGCCGCCCTCATCGCCATGACGTCCGGGGCCGCCCTCGCCGAAAACGAGCAAATTGTTTTCAGTACGCCAAACCTGGCCATGCCGTTTGAAGTTCACATGCAGCGCACGGCGGTGAAAGCCGCAAAAGAGATGGGCGTGAAGCTTCAGGTGCTTGACGGGCAGGGCAGCTCACCGAAGCAGGTGGCTGACCTGGAAAACGCCATCACCCGAGGGGCGCAGGGCTTTATCGTCTCCCCGAACGACGTCAACGCGGTTTCCAGCGCGGTAGATGAAATTCAGGATGCGAAGCTGCCGGTGGTCACCCTTGACCGATCCGTCGACAGCCAGAAGAAAGTGCCGCACTTTGGCGCCAACAACTACAAGGGCGGCCAGGCGATTGGCGACTTCGTCAAAACCAAATTCCCCGACGGGGCGGAGATCATTCTGCTGACCGGCCAGCCGGGCTCCTCCTCCAACATCGAACGCACTAAAGGGATCCGCGACAGCCTGAAGGCGGGTGGCGATAAGTACAAGATCGTCGCCGATCAGACCGGTAACTGGATGCGTTCTGAAGGGATGCGCATCGTGGAAAGCGTTCTGCCCTCGCTGCCGAAACGTCCGCAGGTGATCCTCTCCGCCAACGACGATATGGCGCTGGGGGCGATTGAAGCGCTGCAGAGCCAGGGCGTGAAGCCGGGAGAAATTCTGGTCACCGGCTTTGATGCGGTGCCGGAAGCGCTGGCCCGCGTGCGTGACGGCTGGCTGGCGGTAACGGCGGATCAGCGTCCGGGCTTTGCGGTGCAGACGGCGATGAGCCAGCTGGTGGCCAACGTGCGCGAGAAAAAAGCCATCACCGGGGCCGACTACCCGCCGACGCTGATCACCAAAGAAAACCTGCAGCAGGCCGAGCGTATCGGTGAGGCCGGTAACTGATTTATCCGCAGCCGCCGCTGGCGCGGCGGCTCACTCTAAAGGAGGAGCAGACCGATGTCGCAACCCTTACTGAAAGTGACCGACCTGGCAAAAAGCTTTTCCGGCGTCTGGGCGTTAAGCAGCGCTCAGCTGACCGTCGGCGCGGGCGAGATCCACGCTCTGCTGGGAGAAAACGGGGCGGGTAAATCCACGCTGCTGAAGGCGCTAGCGGGGGCGCAGCCGCAAACCCGCGGGGATATCTGGTTCAACGGCGAAACGCTGCCGGTGGACGACTCCCCGGTGGAACGGCAGAACAAGGGCATTATCACCATCTATCAGGAATTCAACCTGCTGCCCAACATGACCGTCGCGGAAAACATGTTTCTCGGGCGCGAGCCGCGTAAACGTAACCTGATCGTCGACGAAAGGGCGGTTAACCAGGAGGCGCAGGTCATTCTTGATTACCTGCAGCTGAACGTTGCGCCGACCACGCCTGTCGCCCGCCTGAGCGTCGCCCAGCAGCAGATGGTGGAGATCGCCCGGGCGCTGACCCTCAACGCCAGGCTAATCATTATGGACGAACCTTCCGCCGCGCTGAGCGACAGCGAGGTGGAAAGCCTGCACCGCGTGGTGCGCGAGCTTAAAAACCGTGGCGTGAGCATTATTTACGTCACCCACCGTCTGCACGAAGTTTTCCAGCTCTGCGATCGCTTCACCGTTTTCCAGGACGGCCGTTTCACCGGCACCGGCGCGGTGGCGGAGACCAACGTCGAACAGCTGATCCGCCTGATGGTCGGACGCGACGTGGCCTTTAACCGTCGCCCCGCAAGTGAAACGCATCATGAGGATAAACCCGTCCGCCTGGCGGTGAAGGGGCTGAGCCGCGAAAAGCCGCCGCTGGATCCGCACGGCATCGCCCTGCACGACATCAGCTTCCACGTTCACGCCGGGGAGGTTTTAGGCATTGCCGGGCTGGTGGGCGCCGGGCGCACCGAAGTGGCCCGCTGCCTGTTTGGCGCAGACGCGTTTACCTCCGGGAGCTTTGAACTGGACGGCGTGCCTTACCAGCCGCGCGACCCGCTCTATGCCCTTGACCAGGGCGTGGCGCTGGTGCCGGAAGACCGCAAAAAAGAGGGGGCGGTGCTGGGACTGTCGATTCGCGACAACCTGTCGCTCTCCTGCCTCTCCTCGCTGCTGCAGTGGCGCTGGTTCGTGAACACCCGCAAAGAGGACGATCTGATCGAGTCCTACCGCAAGGCGCTGCAGATCAAAATGGTCAACAGCGCGCAGGAGGTGCGCAAGCTCTCCGGCGGTAACCAGCAAAAGGTGATCCTCGCGCGCTGCATGGCGCTCAACCCGCGGGTGCTGATCGTCGATGAGCCGACGCGCGGCATCGACGTGGGGACCAAATCAGAAGTGCACCAGGTGCTGTTTGACATGGCGAAAAAGGGCGTGGCGGTGATCGTGATCTCCTCCGATCTGCCTGAAGTGATGGCGGTGTCTGACCGGATCATCACCCTCAGCGAAGGGCGAGTGACCGGCGAGATCCACGGTGACGACGCTAACGAAGAACGGCTGATGACGATGATGGCCATCAACCACAACGCCCTGAACGCGGCATAACGGAGTTTCTCATGACGCAGATGATTTCTAAAACGCAGGCCCCGGTCAAACGCGCCGGACGCATCGATCCCATCGCCTTCTTCGAGCGCTTCGGGGTTCTGATTTTCATGATCCTGCTGCTGATCTTCTTCCAGTCGCAGAACAGCAATTTTTTCTCTGAACGCAATATTTTCAACATCCTGACCGAAGTGTCCATCTACGGGATCATGGCCGTGGGGATGACCTTTGTCATCCTGACCGCCGGGATTGACCTCTCCGTGGGCTCCATTCTGGCGGTGTGCGCCATGACCGCGGCGTACGTGATCAAAGGCGACAACTTCACCACCGTCGACCCGAATGCCTGGGGCGGCATGAGCTGGCTGATTGGGCTGGGGATTTGTCTGGCGATGGGCACGGCGATCGGCTTCCTGCACGGTCTGGGCGTGACCCGCCTGCGCCTGCCGCCGTTCATCGTGACCCTCGGCGGGATGACCATCTGGCGCGGCCTGACGCTGGTGATCAACGACGGCGCGCCGATCGCCGGTTTCGATCAGGGCTACCGCTGGTGGGGGCGCGGGGAGCTGCTCGGCATCTCCATTCCGATCTGGATCTTCGCCATCGTCGCCCTCGGCGGCTATCTGGCGCTGCACAAAACCCGCTGGGGCCGCTTCGTCTACGCCATCGGCGGTAACCCGGAGGCGGCGCGCCTGGCGGGGGTGAACGTCAAGCGCGTGCTGGTCAGCGTCTACGTGCTGATTGGCTGCCTGGCGGGGCTGGCGGGCTTCATTCTGAGCGCGCGTCTGGGGAGCGCCGAGGCGGTGGCCGGGATCTCCTTTGAGCTGCGCGTCATCGCCTCGGTGGTGATCGGCGGCACCTCGCTGATGGGCGGCTACGGGCGCATCGGCGGCACCATTATCGGCTCCATCATCATGGGGATTCTGATTAACGGCCTGGTGCTGATGAACGTCTCGGCCTACTACCAGCAGATTATCACCGGATTAATTATCGTTCTGGCGGTGGCGTTTGATACCTACGCCAAGAGCCGTCGCGGCGCACTGTGAGGATCGCAATGAAAGAGGTTCGTATTGGATTGATTGGCACCGGGTATATCGGCAAGGCGCACGCTATCGCCTATGCCCAGGCCCCGACGGTGTTCAACCTGCGCGGCAGGCTGGTGCGCGAGATGGTGGCGGAAGTCACGCCGGAGCTCGCGGCAGCGCGCGCGCAGGCGTTTGGCTTCAACCGCTCCACCGGCGACTGGCGGGCGCTGGTGGCCGACCCGGCTATTGACGTGGTGGATATTTGCTCACCCAACCATCTGCATAAAGAGATGGCGCTGGAGGCGATCCGCCACGGCAAGCACGTCTATTCGGAGAAGCCGCTGGCGCTGAACGCCCACGACGCGCGCGAGATGGTCGACGCCGCGAAGCGGGCCGGGGTGAAAACGCTGGTGGGGTTCAACTACATGAAGAACCCGACGGCGCAGCTGGCGAAGGAGATTATCGCCCGCGGCGAGATTGGCGAGGTGATCCACTTCTACGGCACCCACAACGAAGACTATATGGCCGACCCGCTTTCGCCCATTCACTGGCACTGCTTTAAGGAGACCGCCGGGCTTGGGGCGCTGGGCGACCTCGCGGCGCACATCGTCAACATGGCCCAGTACCTGGTCGGGGAGATTGAGCAGGTCTGCGGCGATCTGAAGATTGTGGTCCCGGAGCGTCCGGCGAAGGCCGGATCGGCAGAGATGATCGCCGTCGAAAACGAGGATCAGGCCCACGCGATGGTGCGCTTCGCGGGCGGGGCGCAGGGCGTGATTGAAACCTCCCGCGTCGCCTGCGGCCGCAAGATGGGGCTGTCGTACGTCATTACCGGCACGAAAGGCGCCGTCAGCTTCACCCAGGAGCGCATGGCGGAGCTGAAGCTCTATCTGCATGACGATCCGGTGAACCGTCAGGGATTCCGCACCTTACTCGTCGGCCCGGCGCACCCGGACTACGCCGCGTTCTGCATGGGCGCAGGCCACGGGATAGGCTTTAACGATCAAAAAACGGTGGAAGTGCGCGACCTGGTGGACGGGATTGCCGCCGACGCGCCGATGTGGCCGGACTTCGAAGAGGGCTGGAGGGTGTCGCGCGTGCTGGACGCGATCGCGCTTTCGCACCGGGAAGGCCGCTGGCTGAACGTGAACGACATTGTCTGATGAGGTATCAACGTGGAAAAGCAGTTTGATGTGATATGCATGGGCCGCGTGGCGGTAGACCTCTACAGTCAGCAGATTGGTGCCCGTCTGGAGGACGCGTCGAGCTTCGCCAAATATCTCGGCGGGTCGTCCGGCAACGTGGCGTACGGCACCGCGCGTCAGGGTTTACGTTCGTCGATGCTGGCGCGCGTCGGCGATGAACATATGGGCCGCTTCCTGCGGGAAGAGCTTAATCAGGTGGGCTGTGATACCAGCCATCTGATTACCGATAAAGACCGCCTCACGGCGCTGGTACTACTCGGCATTAAAGACCGGGACACCTTTCCTCTTATTTTTTATCGCGATAACTGCGCGGATATGGCGATTACCGCCAGCGATGTGGATGAAAGCTACATTGCCTCCGCACGTTGTCTTGCCATCACCGGGACTCACCTTTCTCATCCTCAGACCCGCGAGGCGGTGCTGACGGCGCTGGGCTATGCCCGCCGTCACGGCGTGCGCACGGTGCTCGACATCGATTACCGTCCGGTGCTGTGGGGGCTGACCTCCTTAGGCGACGGTGAAACGCGCTTTATCGCCGCCGATAAGGTCACCTGCGAGCTGCAGGAGGTGTTACACCTCTTCGACGTCATTGTCGGCACCGAGGAGGAGTTTCACATTGCGGGCGGCAGCACGGAGACCCTGCAGGCGCTGGGGCAGGTGCGTGCCGTAAGCAAGGCAGTGCTGGTCTGCAAGCGCGGCGCGCTAGGCTGCTCGGTCTATACCGACGCCATTCCGCCCCGGCTGGACGACGGCCTGACGGTGACCGGCGTGCGCGTGGAGGTGCTGAACGTCCTCGGGGCGGGAGATGCGTTTATGTCCGGCCTGCTGCGCGGCTACCTGAACGACGAGGGCTGGGAGCAGTCGTGCCGCTACGCCAACGCCTGCGGCGCGCTGGTGGTCTCGCGCCACGGCTGCGCCCCGGCGATGCCGAGCAAAATCGAGCTGGATGACTATCTCTCCCGCGCTGCGGATGTGCCGCGCCCGGACCTCGACCCGCGTCTGAACCACCTCCACCGGGTGACCACCCGCCGTCGCGAGTGGCCGGAGCTGTGCGTGATGGCCTTCGACCACCGCAGCCAGCTTGAGGATATGGCGCTGCAGTGCGGCGCGTCGATCGGGCGCATTCCGGCGCTGAAGCAGCTGATCCTGCAGGCCAGCCGCGAGGCGGCGAGCCGGGCCGGGCTGGAGGGCAAAGCTGGCCTGCTGTGCGACGGCACCTTTGGTCAGGACGCGCTGAACGCCATCACCGGCGAGGGGTGGTGGATTGGTCGCCCCATTGAGCTGCCGGGCTCGCGTCCGCTGGAGATGGAGCATGGCAACATCGGCACCCAGCTCATCAGCTGGCCGCAGGAGCACGTGGTGAAGTGCCTGGTCTTCTTCCACCCGGAAGACGCTCACGGCCTGCGCCTGGAGCAGGAGCAAAAAATCGCCGAGGTGTATCACGCCTGCTGCCGGTCCGGGCACGAGCTGCTGCTGGAGGTGATCCTGCCCGCGACCATGCCGCGCAGCGACGAGCTCTACCTGCGCGCTATCTCCCGCTTCTACAACCTCGGCATTTACCCGGACTGGTGGAAGCTGCCGCCGCTCTCCGCCGACGGCTGGACGGCGCTGAGCGAGATTATCGAACGCCGGGACCCGCACTGCCGCGGGGTGGTGATCCTCGGGCTGGACGCCCCGGCGGAACAGCTGCGCGCCGACTTTAAAGCCGCAGCGGGTCAGACGCTGGTGAAAGGCTTCGCCGTGGGGCGCACGCTGTTTGGCGATGCCTCCCGCGCGTGGCTGAAACACGATATTGACGATGCGCAGCTGGTGGCGCGCATCCGGGACAACTACCTGCAGCTTATCGCCTGGTGGCGCGAGCGCGGACACGCATAATGGAGACGACAATGAGTGTACAACTGGGCATTAACCCGCTGACGTGGACGAACGACGATCTGCCTTCTCTCGGCGCGGAAACGTCGCTGGAGACCTGCCTGAGCGAAGGTAAAGAGGCCGGTTTCGCCGGTTTCGAGCTGGGCAATAAGTTCCCGCGCGAAGCGCGCCTGCTCGGCCCCATCCTGCAGCGCCACGACCTGCAGCTGGTCTCCGGCTGGTACTCCGGCCGTCTGCTGGAGCGCAGCGTGGAGGAGGAGATCGCCGCCGTGCAGTCCCACCTGACGCTCCTGCGCGAGCTGGGGGCGAAGGTGCTGGTCTTTGCGGAAGTGAGCGGCTGCATTCACGGCGAGCAGCAGACCCCGGTGCACCTGCGCCCGCGCTTCCCGCAGGCGCGCTGGAAAGAGTACGGCGAGAAGCTCACCGAGTTTGCCCGCTACACTCAGCAGCAGGGAGTACAGATTGCCTACCATCACCATATGGGCACGGTGATTGAGTCCGCCGACGATGTGGACAATCTGATGACCCACACCGGTGACGCGGTGGGGCTACTGCTCGATACCGGCCATTTGACCTTTGCCGGGGCCGATCCGCTGGCGGTGGCGCAACGCTGGGCGTCGCGCATCAACCACGTTCACTGCAAAGACGTGCGTGCCGACGTGCTGGCGGACGTGAAAAACCGCAAGACCAGCTTCCTCGACGCGGTGCTGAGCGGCGTGTTTACCGTGCCGGGCGACGGCTGCGTCGATTATCCGCCGATTATGCGGCTGCTGAAGGCGCAGGACTATCACGGCTGGCTGGTGGTGGAGGCCGAGCAGGATCCGGCCGTTGCCCATCCGCTGACCTACGCCCGTCTGGGGTATAACAATCTGAGCCGCCTGGCGCGCGACGCCGGGCTGATTTGAGGAGGTGACATGTCACGTCTGTTATCACGCTGGCAACAGCCGAACGCGGAGGGACGCACCCAGTCCGTCACGCCGGAAAGCGCAGGGTGGGGTTACGTCGGCTTTGAGGCGTATGAGCTGCAGGAGGGGCAGACGCTGACGCTGCCCGCCGTCAGCGAAGAGCGCTGTCTGGTGCTGGTGGCCGGACGCGCTTCCATCAGCACGCCTTCCGCGCAGTTTAACGACATCGGCGAGCGGATGAGCCCGTTTGAACGCATCAAGCCGTGGGCGGTGTACGTCACCCCGCAGGAGACGGTGCAGGTGAAGGCGCTGACGACGCTGGAGCTGGCGGTCTGCGCCGCGCCGGGCAAGGGCTCGTATCCGACGCGGCTGATTGCGCCGCAGGATATCGACGCTGAAGCGCGCGGCAAGGGCCATAACCAGCGCTACGTGCACAACATTCTGCCGGAAGACAAGCCCGCCGACAGCCTGCTGGTGGTGGAGGTCTGGACCAACGAGGGCTGCACCAGCTCGTATCCGAGCCACAAGCACGACACGGATAACCCGCCGCAGGAGACGTATCTGGAGGAGACCTACTATCATCGTCTCAATCCGGAGCAGGGGTTCTGCATGCAGCGGGTTTACACCGACGACAGAACGCTGGATGAGTGCATGGCGGTCTATAACCGTGACGTGGTTATGGTGCCGAAGGGCTACCACCCGGTGGCGACGATGGCCGGGTATGACAGCTACTACCTCAACGTGATGGCAGGTCCGGTGCGCAAATGGATGTTCACCTGGGAGGAGGACCACGCGTGGATTAATCGGGATTATCCCGCTGCCAGCGAGGGCTGAAGCCGTTTGATTTGCCGGGTGGCGCTGCGCTTACCCGGCCTACAGTCCGCAAAAATATTACTTTGCTTCAACCGCCTGCTCAATCGTCCGGGCGATAGCCTCCGGCTGGCTCACCATCGACACGTGGCTTGCCACCACCTCTGCGGATTTCGCATGGATAGTCTTTGCCATCGCACGCTCAAGATCGGGGTTGATCATTCGGTCATTCTTGCTGACCACAAACCAGCTCGGTTTGTCATGCCACGCCGCGTGGGCAACCTTTTCACCAAACGCCTCGGCCTTAATTGGCCCCTGCGTGGCTGCAATCGTATCTTGCATGGCTGGCTTCACGTCAGGCGCGAAATCCTTCCTGACGGCTTCCGTCGGCAGGTATAAATAGCCGTCCGCTGTTTTGGCAATGCCCGCGCTGCCCGGCGGTGCGGGGTAGCTTTCTGCCAGGTCCGCCGTCGACTGGCCGGAATCAGGCGCGAACGCCGCCACATACACCAGCGATTTTACCCGCGCATCGTTTCCCGCCTCGCTAATCACGGTGCCGCCCCAGGAGTGGCCCACCAGCACCACGTCACCCTTGGCGCGGGCGATAGCCCGCCGCGTGGCCGCAACGTCATCCTTAAGCGACGTGAGCGGGAGCTGGACGGCAATGACCTCGGCGTGCTGCTTCTGCAACAGGGCAATCACCTTATTCCAGCTGCTGCCGTCGGCAAACGCGCCGTGGACCAGCACGACGCTGGTTTTACCCTGCGCAAAGGCGCTGGCGGAAAGCGCCAGCAGGCCTGCCGTTAGTACAGACAGTGCTTTCATCTTCAGACTCCTTAAAAATGGTGGACCGCCGCGTGGGGCGGGACGGTGAATTCAACGGTTTTGTGATCGAGCGGCTTATGCGTCGGGTCGGCCAGAATTATCGTCACCTTGTGTTTACCGGCGGGCAGCCCCACCAGGATCACCGGCTCTCCGCTGGCGTCAGCCCAGTGCCACGGCGCGTCGTCCACCACCACGTGAATGTGCCCGATGCGCGGGGTGACCTTGAGCGCGTCGGGGCCGAATACCGGCTCGATGCGCAGGTTTTCGGCTCGGTACTGGATAAACACCGCGCCTTTGCTCAGCGGCCCGGCAAGCGGCGGATCGACGATCAGCTTTGCGGGCGGCTGCGGCTGCGCCAGCGGGGCAACGGCGGCGGGGCCGTTAACGTCCGCGGCGCTCAGATTGTCCAGCGGTGTGGCCTGGGCCCGTGCGACAGATGCCAGGACAATCAGGGGGAAAAGTACATAGCGACGAATCATGGTTCTCTCCTCATCGGTTCTGAATGACGACAGGGAAAGAAAACCATTTTTATGTATCGGAGATATTTACCGGAGGCGGCGTTTTGTACCCGTTTGTCAGCGCATCGCGCGGGATACAATGCGATACAGTTTGCTTCCCGGGACAGCGCACAATCGCTATCGCCAGCCCGGCAATTACCAGCGTCAGCCCCGTAGAAACCCACATTGCGCCTGCGATCCCCAGCGTTTTATTCAGCCAAGCATAGGCAAACGGTGAGGCTGCCGCCATCAGCTGGCCGGGGATCAGCAGCATGCCCGTGCGGCGGGCATATCTTTCCGCGCTAAAGAGTTCCAGCGGCAGGGTGGCTTTAACGATGGTGACCAGCCCGTTGATGGCCCCATAGCCCAGTACAAAACCGGCCACACACCAGACAAACAGGGCGCTGCTCAACCCCATAAGAAAACAGAGCGGCATGGCGAGCGCGGTAAAAAGCGTCAGCTTGAAGGGCGTTAAGCGAGCTCCCGCCAGCACCTCCAGCGAACGCGCGCCCGTCTGGCCGATTCCCCACAGCATGCCGATGGCGACCGGCAGGCCGAAGTGGGCAATAAACTCCGGCAGATGGGTGGAGGTGCCGTTAGAGACAAAGGTGATGAGGGCAATGAAGGCGGCATAAAGCCAGCCGTTACGCCGTTCGTTTTTCAGCGGCGGCGCGGCGACCTTTGTCGTCACCGTCAGCCGCTGCCGGGGAAGCGTTCTTATCAGCGCCGCACTCAGCAGGCCGAAGAGAGCATAGACGCGCAGCGCCTCCTGCCAGCTCATTACCTGAAGCAGAGCATCGCCCAGCGGCCAGAAGACGGCGGAGGCCAGCCCGCCCGCCAGCGTGACGCGCGAGATCGTTCTTCGCGCCTGCTGCCCGTAGAGGTTCACCAGCGCGGCGAACAGCGCATCGTACAGCGACAGGCGCATCCCTATACCGGCGACCAGCCAGGCGCCGTACCAGCCATAAAGCGTCCGGGTATACGCCATTCCTGCGCAGCTTGCGGCGATCAGCAGCGTTCCGCCCATTACCACCTTCTGACCGCCAAAGCGTGCCAGCAGGCGGGCGACAAACGGGGAAACCGCCGCCATCACCAGCATCGCCAGCGTCAGGCCGAGGTAAATCTGCGGTGACGACCATCCCCGGTCGGCTGAAATGGCCAGCGCAAAGGTGCCGGGCATATAAAACGAAATCCCCCAGTTGATGAGTTGATTACACCCGGCCGTGAGGGCGAGGCGATGTGGCAAGGCTGGTGTTTCCATTATTTTTCATTCCGCTATGCAGTTGTCCTGAGCATAACGGGCGCGGTATTGTGCTGGCAGGGCCGCAACCTTATGCGCGGTATAAGAGAAACTTTGAATGACGACGCTTAATCTGGGCTATCTCGCCACCTTCCGTCTGGTTCACCAGCGCGGCAGCTTTTCAGCGGCAGCGGACGTGCTGGGCATCTCCCAGCCCGCCGTCAGCCTGCAAATACGCCAGCTGGAGCAGTTTCTGCAAACGCGGCTGGTGGAGCGTACCGGGCGGGGGATTAAGGCTACGGCTGCCGGAGAAACCTTGCTGGCGCACGGGGAGCGTATTCAGCAGGCGGTGGATGACGCCATCCGGTCCGTGAATGCGTTTAGCCACGACGTAAGCGGCACCATTACGCTAGGCACGGGGGCAACGGCCTGCATCCATCTTCTGCCGCCGATGCTGGAGCAGCTACGCCGCGACTATCCTCTCCTGAGCGTGGGAGTGACGACGGGCAACACCCTCGACATCGTCAGGGCCATCGAAGAGAACCGTCTCGATATGGGGCTGGTGACGCTGCCGGTGAGTGGCAGAGCGCTGGACGTCATGCCGGTAATGGACGAAGAGTTTGTTTTTATCTCGTCGCGGGAGCAGCAGGATGCTTTCAGAGACTTTACCCCTGAGGCGCTGCACGCTCAGCCGCTGATTGCGTTTGAATCAGGCAGCGGTACCCGGGCGCTGATCGACGGCTGGTTTGCCGCCCAGGGTTTAGCGATCGCGCCGGTGATGCAGCTTGGCAGCATCGAGGCGATCAAACGGATGGTTCGTGCGGGGCTGGGCTACAGTATTGTGCCGCGAATGGCGGTCGAACATGAGGCCGATCGCGAAGGGCTATGCGTGATGTCGCTGACGCCGATGCTGCAGCGGCAGTTGGCCGTGGTGATGCGGCAGGACAAAATCCTCAGCAAAGGGATATCGGGCATTATTCGGATACTGCAAAACTATCCGGCTGCCTGGCGGTCAGCGGTGTCGACGGTCAGGCTGGACTGCTGCGACTGGGTTTTGTCCTGATGGTGATACCAGGCGCCAATCGAAGAGTAAACGAAGCGGCCAAAGAAAAACAGGAAGCTGATGAGCAGTATGATGCGGGTCATTCGGGTATTAAATTGATGTCGTTTTCGCATACGCGTGACCTGACTCACTCTGTTTTTCCTGGATAAGCCCTTTTGGGCGACAAGGATATTAAGGCACAGCGGGAAGACGGGGTCAATTCTGCTATGTGTAAATAACCGTCAATGTTTACATTGATTAATGTTATTGAAATTAATTAATGCATTTACCATATTGATAATATGAAGAAAATAATTTCAAAAAAATCGCTGCAAAAAGTTATTTGCGTAAAGTAGTTTGATTTAAGTCAACGGCTTTCCGGCCCTGATATTTAAAATCCTTCCTCCACACAGTTCGCCCCGCACGCCGCCGGGCGGCGTACGTCAGGTTGGATGCCTGTCTTTATTTTCCCTCTGGAGCGAAAGGGGTTTAACCGGGCATCTATGAATATTCTCGCTTTCCTGAAAAAAAATGAAAACCGCTGGTGGGCATTGCCGCTTATTTTGCCTGTGGTTTTACTTCCCGTGCTGAGCATCGCGAATACCTTCACGCAGCTGGGCGACGGCATTGCGGCACTCTATTATTTACCCCTCTCATTTTTGCTTTCGCTGATGATGTTTTTTGGCCTGGAAGCGCTGCCCGGGATCGTATTGTCGCTGTTTATCCGCTATTACCCGTCGGTCGGGATGTTTGAAACCGTCGCAGGGATCCTCCATTTTATCGTCCCTTTAGTGCTCAGCTGGGGAGGCTACCGGGTGTTTGCGCCCAGACGGAATATGACCGCGTACGGCGACTTGAGGCTTATGGCGCAGCGCATCTTCTGGCAGGTCTTCTGCCCCGCGACGCTGTTTCTGGTGCTGTTTCAGTTTGCGGTGTATTTAGGCGTGTATGAGAGCCGTCAGAGCCTTGCAGGATTAAATCCGCTCAATATTCGCACGCTCATCAACTATCAGACGCTGCTGGTCAGCGGGCTGACGGGCGTGCCGCTGAGCTATCTGCTGATCCGCCTGCTTCGTCATCCGCGCTATATCAAAAGCCTCCTCTCGCAGATCCGTTCCGAGATAGACAAAAAGGTGACGGTCGTTGAGATGTTGATGTGGGCTATCGCGCTTGGCGGGCTGCTTTCGCTGCTCCTGCTTCCGATGAATGAGAACAGCTCCATTTTCACCACTAACTACACCCTTTCGCTGCTGATGCCGGTGATGCTCTGGGGCGCGATGCGTTTTGGCTATAAGCCGATTTCGCTTATCTGGACGCCGATACTGCTGGTGTCTATTCACTATTTTTACCGCTATATCCCGGTGAACCCGGGGTATGACATTCAGCTGGCGATCACCTCTTCCAGTTACCTGGTCTTCTCGTTCGTGGTGATTTATATGTCGATGCTGGCGACCCGGCAGCGCGCGGCGAACAAACGCTCCCGCCGGCTGGCGCTGCTCGACCCGGTTGTTCATATGCCTAATCTGCGGGCGCTGTCGCGCGATCTGGCGAAAAATCCGTGGTCGGCGCTCTGCCTGCTGCGCATTCCGGAGCTGGAAATTCTGGGCCGAAATTACGGCGTGTTGCTGCGTATTCAGTACAAGCAGCAGCTGGCGCAGTGGGTGAATGGCACGCTCCAGCCCAATGAGCTGGTGTATCACCTGACCGGGTATGACCTGGCGGTACGGCTCAACGCGGAATCGCACCAGCAGCGGATTGAAACCCTGGACGAGCATATCAAGCAGTTCCGCTTTGTCTGGGACGGCATGCCGCTGCAGCCGCAGGTGGGCGTGAGCTATTGCTATGTCCGGTCCCCGGTTAACCATCTTTATCTGGTACTGGGTGAACTCGGCGTGGTTGCCGACATGTCGCTCTCCTCCAATCATCCGGAAAATCTTCAGCAGCGTGGCGCCGTCCATTTGCAGCGCAACCTGAAGGATAAGGTCGCGATGATGAGCCGCCTGCAAAAGGCGCTTGATAACGACGAATTCACCCTGCTGGTTCAACCCGTTCGCGGCCTGCGTGGCGATTGCTATCATGAAGTCCTGCTCCGGATGCCGGATGCCAACGGGCTATTGATCTCCCCCGACCAGTTCCTGCCCGTCGCGCAGGAGTTTGGACTCTCCTCGCGAGTGGATTTGTGGGTGCTGGAGCATACTCTGCGCTTCCTGGCCGCGCATCGAGAAAGGCTGCCCGGCCAGCGCTTTGCCATTAATCTGGCTCCGTCGACCGTGTGTCGGGTGCAGTTTCCGCATGAGGTGAGTCGCCTGCTGGCGAAATACGCCATTGAGCCATGGCAGCTGATCTTTGAAGTGACGGAGTGCAGCACCTTTTGCAATGCGGAGCAGGCGCTACATATTCTCCGTCAGCTGCAGAAAATGGGGGTGCGTATTGCGATTGATGATTTTGGCACCGGCTATGCGAGCTATGCGCGGCTGAAAAGTGTGGATGCGGATATTCTCAAGATCGACGGCAGCTTTATCCGCAATATCGTCAACAACAGCCTGGATTATCAGATTGTGGCCTCTATCTGCCATCTGGCGCGCATGAAAAAGATGCTGGTGGTGGCGGAGTACGTCGAAACCGAAGAGATACGTAGCGCGGTTCACGCGCTAGGTATCGATTATGTGCAGGGTTATCTGATTGGCAGGCCGGCACCGCTTGAGTCACTGCCGGAAGCAGAGGCGTCCACCGAGGACGCCTGAGCCGTTATGCGGCGACGTCGGCGCTCTCTTCTTCAATTTTGAGCAGCCAGCCGGTGACCGCTTCCCAGTACTGCTGCTCTTTTTCGAGGTCCAGCAGGACCAGCGCGTTCTGGCTGAACCAGTCGTGCGGGAAGCTCAGCGTCCAGTGATGGTCGTCGGTTTTAAGCTTCAGCGTAGGCGGCGTGGTGGTCGCCTGACGCTGGTTATTAAGCAGTACGCCCAGACGCAGCAGCTGAATAAGCGGCAGGAACTGTTTTTTCTTGAACAGCGTAAAGCGCGGCAGGTCGTCAAGCTTGATGGCTTTACGGTGATAACGCACCAGGGTCGCCATCATGGTTTGCTGCTCCTGGTTGAAGCCAGGCAGATCGCTGTTTTGCAGAATGTAGGCCGAATGGCGATGCATCCCGCTGTGGTTGATGTTAAGTCCCACCTCATGGAGCATCGCTGCCCATTTCAACAGCGCGGCAAGCTGCGGGTGCGCGAGCTTCGGATTCTGCTCCTGCCACTGGTCGTACATCTGCACCGTAGTGTCCAGCACGCGCTTCGCCTGCTCGCGATCGATGTTGTACTGGTTAGCGAGGCTTTGCGCGGTGCGGCTGCGAATATCCTGATGGCGGAAGCGGCCTTCCATCTCATACAGCACGCCTTCGCGCAGCGCGCCGTCGGAAAGGCGCAGCTCTTTAATGGCGAGGGCATCAAACACGCCACAGAGAATAGCCAGCCCCGGTACGAAGACCGCTTTACGCTCGTCGGAAAGACCCGGCAGGCTTAAAGCGTCAAAACTTTTATGCTTCAGCACTTCGTCGGTCAGCAATGTCAGGCGTTCGGGCGTGATAAACCCGTCCTTTTCACCCATCGCCAGCAGCACCTCATGCGCCGCTTTGATGGTGCCTGACGCGCCCAGCGCCACGTTCCAGCCCTGAATACGGTACTGCCAGGCCAGGTTTTCCAGCTTCTGGACGGCCGCCATACGCGCACGCTGGAAGTTCTCGCGGGTGATGGTGCCGCCCGGGAAATACATCTGCGCGAAGCTGACGCAGCCCATACGGCGGCTTTCCACCAGGCGAGGCTCAAAGTCTTCGCCGATCACCAGCTCCGTTGAGCCACCGCCGATATCGATAACCAGCTTGCGCCCTTTTTCCGGCTGGGTGTGCTCGACGCCCATGAAGATCAGACGCGCTTCCTCGTTGCCGGAGATGATCTCAATCGGGTAGGGGATCACCTTTTCGGCCCGCTTGAGGAACTCCGGGGCGTTCAGGGCCTGGCGCAGGGTATGGGTGCCCACGATGCATACGCTTGAGGGCGAGAAGCCCTGCAGGCGTTCAGCAAACAGCGACAGGCAGTTTAACCCGCGCTCCATCGCTTCTTCGCTAAGCATGCTGCGTTCATCAAGACCATCCGCCAGGTGTACGCGCTGCTTCAGACGACCGATGATTTGCAGCGCGCCATCCACCTCACGGGCGATGACCATGTGGAAACTGTTAGAGCCAAGATCGACCGCGGCGAATTCCTGCGGGCGTGGTGTCTTATCATTTATCGGCATAGGTTAATCGGGCTGCTCGAGTGATTTGATATAGTCGTAAATCGCCAGTTGCGACCGCACTTTACGGCGGTTGCCGCGCGGTACATAGCGGTTACTGAGTTCTTTGTCGATATAGCGTGCTTTCACGGTATCGCTGAACAGAATCTCGATGATGTCGAGGATCTGCTGCTTCAGACGCGGATCCAGCAGCGGTGCCGCGACTTCAATACGGTAGTCAATGTTGCGCGTCATCCAGTCTGCAGAAGAGAGATAGACCTGCTTATCACCCGCATTATCGAAAATATAGACCCGATCGTGTTCCAGGTAGCGGTCAACAATGCTGATCACGCGAATATTGTCGCTGATGCCTTCCAGTTCCGGGATCAGCGAGCACATGCCGCGGATCAGCAGGTTAACCGGCACGCCGGAGCTGGACGCGGCGTACAGCCTGTCCACCAGCCCTTTGTCCACCAGGTTGTTAAGCTTCAGCGTGATGCCGGACGACAGCCCTTTCTGGGCATTGGCGATCTCTTTATCGATCATATCGTACAGCAGACGGCGCGAGTTCTGTGGCGAGACCAGCAGATAGTCGAAGCTAACCGGACGGTACGGGTTCTCAATAAAGTTAAAGACCCGGCGCACTTCGTTAGTGATGCGGGCATCGGCGGTCAGCAGAGAGTAGTCGGTATAAATTCGCGCCGTTTTCTCGTTAAAGTTCCCGGTACCGATGTGGGCATAACGCACAACATCGTCGCCCTCTTTACGGGAGATGAGGAACAGCTTGGCGTGAATTTTCAGCCCCGGCGCGGAGAAGATGACGTGTACACCGGCTTCCGTCAGACGGCGCGCCCAGTGAATGTTGGCCTCTTCGTCGAAGCGCGCCTGCAGCTCAACCACCACGGTGACTTTTTTGGCGTTGTGCGCCGCATGGATCATCGCGTCGATGATGCGGGAATCTTTTGCCACGCGGTAGATGTTAATTTTTATCGCCAGCACGCTCGGGTCGAACGAGGCCTGACGCAGCAGTTCGAGCACGTGCTCGAACGTGTGATACGGATAGTAGAGCAGGACATCGCGTTCGCGAATGGCATCGAATCCGTTGCGGAATTTATCGAACCACAGATGGCGCAGGCGCGGCAGCGGCTTGTTCACCAGATTGGCTTTGCCGACGTTCGGGAAGCCAATAAAGTCTTTAAAGTTGTGGTAACGACCACCCGGTACGATGGAGTCATATCGCGAGATGGTCAGCTTCTCGCGCAGCATTTCCACCATAGCGTCCGGCATATCGCGCTGATAGACAAAACGCACCGGCTCGGCCGTCAGTCGCTGTTTCAGGCTGGATGACATCAGCTCCATCAGGCTGGCTTCCATCTCGTGCACCAGGTCATATTCGGCGTCACGGGTCATCTTCATCGAGTAGGCGTTTAACGCATCGTAATCGAAGAAGCCTTTGAAGATATCGTCCAGACAGTAGCGCAGAATGTTGTCCAGCAGGATCATCGGTTTGCGTCTGCGCGGGGTTTCCGGCGGCAGGTTCACAAAGCGCGGCACCTTATCAGACGGGATCTCCAGCAGCGCGTAGCGGATGGATTCACCGCGAATAATTTCTACGGCCAGATAGGTGTAGTCATCTTTCAGGAACTGCACCAGATCGGTTTCGCGGTTGATGAGAATCGGGGTAATGTGCTGGCGCAGGTACTGTTTAAAATAGTGGCGCAGCCAGTTTTGTTGGTTAACGGAAAGCTGACGTTCGTTAATCAGGAAGATTTGATTACGCGCCATCTCCAGCAGCAGTTCGTTATACAGGCCGTCAAATTCCTGATCGGCTTTCAACACGCGGGACTGGATTTTGCCCAGCAGATGCCGCGAGTGCGAGTTTAGGCCCTGTTCTTCGCTGATGATGATGCGTCTCTTCAGCTCGGCAAAGCGAACCTTATAGAATTCATCCAGGTTGTTGGAATAGATGCCCAAAAAACGCATGCGTTCGATCAGCGGGTTACTTTTGTCAGCCGCTTCCTGGAGTACACGTTCGTTAAATGCTAACCAGCTTAGCTCTTTCTCGATATATAACTTTTCCTGACCCATTACAGCTCACACTCCAGTTCAATCACAGGACGTGGTAAATCCGTCTCGTCCTTATTATGGCGAGCATTTCCACGATATGTCCAACAGTGCCAGAAAAGTATGACAGTTATTTTTTTTGTTGGGGAAGTTAGAGGGTTGGGGAAGAGGGGGCGGGTGGCGCTGGGCTTACCACGACCTACGGAACCGTAGGCCCGTGCAAGCGAAGCGCCACCGGGCGATTTAAACAAACTACTCTTCGGCAGCATGACCCTGCGGGGGTAACTTCACGCCGTCCAGCCAGGCTGCGCCGTCGCGCATTTCGAGACGCCCGTCGACAAACCAGCTCACCACCAGCGGGTAAATGGCATGCTCCTGGGTCTGCACGCGTTCGGTCACGTCTTCTTCGCTGTCGCCGTCAAAGACCGGGACTTTGGCCTGCAGGATCACCGGACCGCCGTCCAACTCGTCGGTGACGAAATGCACGGAGGTGCCGTGCTCCTCATCGCCGTTTTCCAGAACCTGACGATGGGTGTGCAGGCCGGGATATTTCGGCAGAAGAGAAGGGTGAATATTCAGCAAACGTCCGGCGTAGTGCGCGACAAAGGCTGGGCTCAGAATGCGCATATAGCCCGCCAGCACCACGACGTCCGGCGCGTAGGCATCAATCTCCTGAACCAGCTCGCGGTCAAAGGCTTCACGCCCGGCGAACTGGCTGGCTTCCAGCGCGTGCGCGGGTATGTTCGCTTCCCGCGCGCGCTCAAGGCCGAACGCGTCGGCCTTGTTGCTGAATACTGCCCGAATGGTGCCGTTGATTTTCTTCTGCTTGCAGGCGTCTATGATGGCCTGCAAATTACTTCCGTTGCCGGAAATGAGCACCACGATGTTTTTCATTCAATGACCACACGCTGTTCGGAATCGGAGGCTTTAATCGTACCGATTTTCCACGCGTTTTCACCTTTCTCTGTCAGCAGCTTAACCGCTTTATCCGCTTCGCTTGCCGGCAGGGCGATAACCATGCCCACGCCGCAGTTGAAGGTGCGGTACATTTCGTGAGAGCTCACGTTGCCTGCGGTCTGCAGCCAGTTAAAGACTGCCGGCCACTGCCATGAGGATTCGTCGATCACCGCCTGGGTGTTGTCCGGCAGGACGCGCGGGATGTTTTCCCAGAAGCCGCCGCCGGTCAGGTGGGCAATGGCGTGAACGTCGACGTTCTCGATCAGTTCCAGCACGTTCTTCACGTAGATGCGGGTTGGGGCCAGCAGGTGGTCAGCCAGCGGTTTCCCTTCAAGCTCGGTCGTCAGCGGGTCACAGCCGCTCACCTCGAGGATTTTACGCACCAGGGAGTAGCCGTTGGAGTGCGGGCCGCTGGAGGCCAGCGCGATCAGCACATCGCCATCCGCCACTTTGCTGCCGTCAATAATTTCTGATTTTTCTACTACGCCGACGCAGAAGCCCGCGACGTCATAATCTTCGCCGTGATACATGCCCGGCATTTCCGCGGTTTCACCGCCGACCAGCGCACAGCCAGACTGCAGGCATCCTTCGGCGATACCGTTGATCACGCTTGCCGCGGTATCCACGTCCAGTTTGCCGGTGGCGTAGTAATCGAGGAAGAACAGCGGCTCTGCGCCCTGAACCACCAGGTCATTCACGCACATCGCAACCAGATCGATACCGATCGTGTCGTGACGTTTTAAATCCATCGCCAGGCGCAGCTTGGTGCCTACACCGTCAGTTCCCGAGACCAGAACAGGTTCACGATATTTTTGCGGCAGCGCGCACAGTGCGCCGAATCCACCCAGACCACCCATCACTTCCGGGCGGCGGGTTTTTTTCACCACACCTTTGATTCGGTCAACCAGCGCATTACCTGCGTCAATATCAACACCGGCATCTTTGTAGCTGAGAGAAGTTTTGTTGGTCACGGCTTAAATCCCCACGCGATTGCATAGCTAGTAAGAAAAATCGGCGCAATTCTAACAGTCCAGGCAAACGTTTGCGAGCCTATTCTCGGCGAGAGGATTTTTTTTTACGCGCAGCCTGCCAGTGCGCCCAAACTTGCGTCTGTTCACGAAAATGAAACCGGTTTCGGCATTCTCCTTGCAACCATTAACGGCTTTGCACATCATTCAACTGAAACCGGTTTCTGTAATTGTTTTTGCAGAAAATAACGCAGAATGAGGGAAAGCGAATGTCAGGATTTAAAGCAGATTTTCTGTGGGGCGGTGCGGTTGCGGCGCATCAGCTGGAAGGCGGCTGGAAAGAAGGGGGTAAAGGCGTAAGCGTAGCCGACGTCATGACCGCGGGCGCGCACGGCGTGCCGCGTGAAATCACCAACGGCGTGCTACCGGGGAAAAATTACCCTAACCATGACGCCATCGATTTCTACCACCGCTATAAAGAAGACATCAAACTCTTTGCCGAGATGGGGTTCAAATGCTTCCGCACCTCTATCGCCTGGACGCGCATTTTCCCGAAAGGTGACGAGCGTGAGCCGAACGAGGCTGGCCTGAAATTCTATGACGACCTGTTCGACGAGTGTCTGAAGTACGGCATCGAACCGGTTATTACCCTCTCTCACTTCGAGATGCCTTTCCACCTGGTCACCGAATACGGCGGCTGGCGCAACCGTAAGCTGATCGACTTCTTCGTTCGTTTTGCAAAAGTGGTTTTCCAGCGCTATCAGCATAAAGTGAAGTACTGGATGACCTTTAACGAGATCAACAACCAGGCCAACTTCCACGAAGACTTTGCGCCGTTCACCAACTCCGGGCTGAAGTACGCGCCGGGCGAAGACCGCGAGCCGGTGATGTTCCAGGCCGCGCACTATGAGCTGGTGGCCAGCGCGCTGGCGGTGAAGGCGGGGCGCGAGATTAACCCGTCCCTGCAGATCGGCTGCATGATTGCCATGTGCCCAATCTACCCGCTGACCTGCGCGCCGGACGATATGATGATGGCGATGAACGCCATGCACCGTCGCTACTGGTTCACCGACGTGCACGTGCGCGGCAAGTACCCGCAGCATCTGCTCAACTACTTCGAACGTCGCGGCTTCACGCTGGATATTACCGAAGAAGATAAAGCCGCGCTGACGCAGGGCTGCGTGGATTACATCGGGTTTAGCTACTATATGTCCTTCGCTACAAAGGCGACGGCGGACAACCCGCAGCTGGACTATGACGAGAGCAAGAGCCTGGTCTCCAACCCGTACGTGCAGAAATCCGACTGGGGCTGGCAGATTGACCCGGTGGGGCTGCGCTACTCCCTCAACTGGTTCTGGGATCACTACCAGCTGCCGCTGTTTATCGTTGAGAACGGCTTTGGCGCAATCGACGTGCAGGAGAGCGACGGCACGGTGAACGACCAGTACCGCATTGACTACCTGGCCGCCCACATCCGCGAGATGAAAAAAGCGGTGGTGGAGGATGGCGTAGACCTGATGGGCTATACCCCGTGGGGCTGTATCGACCTGGTGTCTGCCGGTACCGGTGAAATGAAAAAACGCTACGGATTTATCTTTGTCGATAAAGACAATGAAGGGAACGGCACGCTGAACCGCAGCAAGAAGAAATCCTTCGACTGGTATAAGCAGGTGATTGCGAGCAACGGGGAGCAGCTATAATTGCCCGGTGGCGCTGCGCTTACCGGGCCTACGGGATGTATAGGCCGGGTAAGCGTTAGCGCCACCCGGCAGAACCCCGCACTCAAGCCGGAGTCTCGCCTCCGGTTTTTTTGTCTCTAAATCATTTTGCTTGATATACGTCAAGCAAGATGGGTATGGCCTAATCTGAAAAAAGCGGTATAATCCCGCGATTTTTTTGCGGATGCCATTCAGAGGAGAAAGAGAATGAAGATTGTGGAAGTGAAACACCCACTCGTTAAACACAAGTTGGGCCTGATGCGTGAGCATGACATCAGCACGAAGCGTTTTCGCGAACTGGCCTCTGAAGTCGGCAGCCTGCTGACCTACGAAGCGACCTCCGATCTGGAAACAGAAAAAGTCACCATCGAAGGCTGGAACGGCCCGGTGCAGGTTGAGCAGATCAAAGGTAAGAAAATTACCGTAGTGCCAATCCTGCGTGCCGGCCTCGGCATGATGGAAGGCGTGCTGGAGCACGTGCCAAGCGCGCGTATCAGCGTGGTCGGGATCTACCGTAACGAAGAAACCCTTGAGCCGGTTCCTTACTTCCAGAAGCTGGTGTCTAACATCGACGAGCGTATGGCGCTGGTAGTTGACCCAATGCTGGCGACCGGCGGTTCAATGATCGCTACCATCGACCTGCTGAAAAAAGCGGGCTGCAGCAGCATTAAGGTGCTGGTACTGGTTGCGGCTCCGGAAGGGATCGCGGCGCTGGAAAAAGCGCACCCGGACGTTGAGCTGTATACCGCCTCTATCGACCAGGGGCTGAACGAGCACGGGTACATCATCCCGGGGCTCGGCGATGCCGGCGATAAGATCTTTGGTACGAAATAATCGAATAACGATAAATAAGCCGACTTTGATAGTCGGCTTTTTTTTGAATAAAACACCAACAACGATACTACTCAGAGGAAAACACTATGACGCGCCGTGCTATCGGGGTGAGTGAAAGACCGCCGCTTTTACAGACTATCCCGCTTAGTTTGCAGCACCTGTTCGCCATGTTTGGCGCAACCGTGCTGGTGCCAATCCTGTTCCACATTAACCCGGCTACCGTGCTGCTGTTCAACGGCATCGGTACGCTGCTGTACCTCTTTATCTGTAAAGGAAAAATTCCGGCGTATCTCGGGTCGAGCTTCGCCTTTATCTCTCCGGTATTACTGCTGCTGCCGCTGGGTTATGAGGTCGCGCTGGGCGGCTTTATCATGTGTGGCGTCCTGTTCTGCCTGGTCTCCTTCATCGTGAAGAAAGCCGGTACCGGCTGGCTCGACGTGATGTTTCCCCCTGCGGCGATGGGCGCCATCGTGGCCGTCATCGGTCTCGAACTGGCGGGCGTGGCGGCGAATATGGCCGGCCTGCTGCCTGCTGACGGCCAGTCACCGGATTCCAAAACCATTATCATCTCGCTGGTGACCCTGGGCGTAACGGTGTTTGGCTCCGTGCTGTTCCGCGGCTTTATGGCGATTATCCCGATCCTGATCGGCGTGCTGGTGGGCTATGCGCTCTCCTTCGCGATGGGCGTGGTGGACACCACCCCGATTGCTCAGGCCCACTGGTTCGCGCTGCCAACCTTCTACACCCCTCGCTTTGAATGGTTTGCTATTTTCACCATTCTGCCTGCGGCGCTGGTGGTGATTGCGGAGCACGTCGGTCACCTGGTGGTGACGGCGAACATCGTTAAGCGCGATTTAATCCGCGACCCGGGCCTGCACCGCTCCATGTTTGCCAACGGTTTCTCCACCATCATCTCCGGTTTCTTTGGCTCCACGCCAAACACCACCTACGGTGAAAACATCGGCGTGATGGCGATTACCCGCGTCTACAGTACCTGGGTTATCGGCGGCGCGGCGATCATCGCCATTCTGCTCTCCTGCGTCGGCAAGCTGGCGGCAGCGATTCAGATCATTCCAGTGCCGGTGATGGGCGGCGTTTCTCTGCTGCTGTACGGCGTGATCGGTGCCTCCGGTATTCGCGTGCTGATTGAGTCCAAAGTGGATTACAGCAAGGCGCAAAACCTGATCCTGACCTCGGTGATCCTGATTATCGGCGTGAGCGGCGCGAAGGTGCACATTGGCGCGGCCGAGCTCAAGGGCATGGCGCTGGCGACCATCGTCGGCGTGGGCCTGAGCCTGATCTTCAAGCTGATCTCGGTAATCCGTCCGGAAGAAGAGATTCTGGACGCGGACGATAGTGAAAAAGCGTCACATTGATCGAAGAATCGGGCGAGGGATCGCCCGGTTCTCTCCTTGCAGGTTCCGTGTTAAACTCCATTTCGATTTTACGTAGGATCTCTGGTTGAGGTATTTCTGAACGGACCGGCACAGCTCTCTCTGCCACTCTATCTCCCTGACGACGAAACTTTTGCGAGTTTCTGGCCGGGTGATAACCCCTCTTTACTGGCTGCACTGCAAAACGTGCTGCGTCAGGATCACAGCGGATACATCTATATCTGGTCACGCGAAGGCGCGGGGCGCAGCCATCTGCTGCATGCCGCCTGCGCGGAGCTTTCGGCGCGCGGAGATGCAGTAGGCTACGTGCCGCTGGATAAACGTACCTGGTTCGTGCCTGAGGTGCTGGAAGGAATGGAGCATCTCTCGCTGGTCTGCATCGATAATATCGAATGCGTGGCGGGGGATGAGCCGTGGGAAATGGCGATCTTCAATCTTTACAACCGCATTCTGGAGTCGGGCAAAACCCGGCTGCTGATCACCGGCGATCGTCCGCCTCGCCAGCTGAATCTGGGGCTGCCGGACCTGGCGTCTCGTCTGGACTGGGGGCAAATCTACAAGCTTCAGCCGCTGTCGGATGAAGATAAGCTTCAGGCGTTACAGCTGCGCGCTAAGCAGCGCGGGTTTGAGCTGCCGGAGGACGTGGGGCGTTTCCTGCTCAAGCGTCTGGATCGCGAAATGCGCACCCTGTTTGACACGCTCGATCAGCTCGATCGCGCCTCCATTACCGCCCAGCGCAAGCTGACCATTCCGTTTGTGAAAGATATTCTCAAGCTTTGAATTTGCTCGCCCGGTGGCGGCTACGCCTTACCGGGCCTACGAAAATCCGCCGCACTTTGTAGGTCGGGTAAGGCGTAGCCGCCACCCGGCTAAATATCCCCCATTAGATGCTCAACCAGCAGTGGAATCGGTCTTCCCGACGCCACGCTCCGTCCGTTTTCGCGCCACAGCGCCGTACCGCTGATGTCCAGATGCGCCCACGGAATAGTTGGCGGACAGAAGTGATGCAGCAGCCACGCCGCCGACGCACTGATTGCTGCATTATTGGTCGGCGTGTTGCACAGATCGGCAATCGCGCTGTCGGTCTGTTTTTTCAGTCGCGCATCCAGCGGCAGGGACCACACTTCATCGCCGCTCTGCTTGCCCGCCAGCGTCAGCGCCGCGCGCAGCGGTTCATCCTGCGTCATCAGCCCGCTCAACTCATACCCCAGCGCCTTTACGACCGCACCGGTTAAGGTCGCTATATCAATAATATATTGAGCCTGTGGATGCCGCTGGCTGGCCCAGGCGATGGCGTCCGCCAGCACCAGTCGGCCTTCGGCATCGGTGTTGTTGATTTCAACGGTGGTGCCGTTGCAGGCCGTTGCTACCGTGCCGGGCTGCATGGCGTTCGGACCTATAGCGTTTTCCGCCAGCGCCAGCACGCCCATGATGCGTACGGGCAGCGCCAGCTCTGCGACGGTCAGCATCAGGCCCAGCACGTTAGCCGCGCCGCACATGTCGTATTTCATGGTGTACATGCCCGCGCCTTCCTTCAGCCACAGGCCACCGGTATCAAAGGTAATGCCTTTTCCCACATAGCAGCGCACCGGGTCGTCGTTGACGCCGTCATAATGAATCGCCAGCAGGCGCGGCGGACAGGTCGCTCCTTTGCCAACGGCGTGCAGCAGCCCCAGACCCTCCTCAGCAATAGCCTTTTCGTTCAGCACTTCGCAGCGCAGGGCGGGGAAGGCGGCACAGAGCCTTTGCGCCTCTTCGACTACAAACTGCGGCGTGCATCGGTCGGACGGGATATCCGCCAGACGTCGCGCCGCGACCATGCCGTGGGCGATGGCCTGCTGCTGGCGGAAGATCCCCTCCAGTTTTGCCTGCTGTTCCGGCAGGCAAAGGGCGGTAATGTGCGTAAGGCGCACAGCCGATTCATCCGTTTTCTTCAGCTTCAGGTCGCTAAGCCTGTGCGCCTGATTAAAGAGAAAACGCAGCACCTGCGCCAGCACCACATCGTCGATATCGGTAACGTCCAGTATCAGCTCGGGGCTGACGGGCGAGGCCAGCAGCGGGCGAAGCGCCGTCAGTAATCCTTCGGTAAGATTATCCTGCCACAGGGCATCCGGCAGCAGGGTTATCCGGGCAAACGGGGCGCAGCCGAAGCGGGTGTCAGCGATGCTGGCAGACTTGCGCATTTCCGCGACAAGCGCCGTTTCGGGCAAATGCGCACAGGAGGCGGACGCAATCAAATGGCTTTGCGGAGCCGCGTCAGAAAGCGCGTTGATAAACTGATACGTAATCATCATGACTCCTCAATAGGCGCGCGGATCCGCGCGGCATAGGCCTGCATCCACTCATCGTCTACCGCGTGATAATGCGTTCTCTCCCGCAGGCGTTCGGTACGAAAAACGGTGAGGGGCTGGCGAGCCGTCGCCACCACAAACGAAAATGTCTTGATGTTGGTGGCGGCCCCGAATTCGCCCCTGTTGTTCATGCACACCACGGAAAGATCGCCCGCGCGGCCAAAGCGCGACATCAGCTTGTCTTCAAGTTCGAACACCACTGAATCCGCCGCCTGCTGGGGCGTCATGCCCTGCGCCATGCGGCGGACAATTTCGAAGCTGGTACAACCTTTCATCAGATCTTCCCCGACGCCCGTGGCGGTGGCGGCGCCGGTTTCACTGTCGCAGTAAAAGCCGGAACCGATGATTGGCGAATCGCCGAGTCGGCCGCGTTTTTTCATGAACAGGCCGCTGGTGGAGGTAGCGACGCTCATTGACCCCTGTTTATCGAGGCCGATAATGCCGACGGTGTCATGTCCGTCGTAAGGGCTTAAGCCCTTATCCAGCGTTTCGCGGCAGCGTTTGCGGTAGTGCTGCATGGCGCGGTCAGTGAGCATGGTTTTGTCGGCAAAGCCCTGGCTTAGCGCCCATTCGCGCGCGCCCTGGCCGACCAGCAGGCTGTTGTAGCGCTGGCGGCTTAACGCATGCGCCACGCGTACCGGGTTGGCGATATCTACCAGGTTGCCCACGGCACCAAACGCCAGCGTGTCGCCGTCCATGTAGGCGGCGTCCAGCTCCACTTCGCCATTTTCGGTGGGCAGCCCGCCGTAGCCGACGGATTTATAAAACGGAAAGTCTTCGACGGCGGCGACGGCATCCACCACCGCAGCGGAGACAGGTTTACCCGCAGCCAGCGCAGATGCAGACTCGGTGACGCCTTCAAGCGCCATTCGCCAGGTCGCGATAATTCCCCACATGCTTTACTCCTGTTTTGCAAGGGTGGTGTCGGTTTGCGTAACGGTGGCCATTTCCGCCGCGCGGTACTGTTTGTCCACGATACGCATAAAAGGCAGATACAGCATGGCGCCAATCAGCAGGTTGATCAGCTGCATCACGCTGCCGCTCAGGTGCCCGGTGACGATAAAACCGCTGATGACCGGCGGCAGCGTCCAGGGAATAAACACCCCGGTGGTGACGGCAACCGCGCCAATCTTCATCGCCGCATACTGCACGGTGACCAGCACCAGCGGCACCAGGTTGAACGGGATGAGCATGATCGGGTTCATGATCACCGGCAGGCCAAACAGGATCGGTTCGTTGATGTTAAACACTGATGCTCCGGCACCGAGGCGCGCCACTTCACGCATGTTTTTGCTGCGGGCGAAAATCAGCATCGCAATCACCAGCGACAGCGTAGCCCCCGCGCCGCCCATCCAGATCATGTCAAAAAACTGTTCGGTGATAATATGCGGCGGCGTCGTGCCTGCCTGAATCGCGGCGATGTTGTCGGTCTGGTTCTCCATCCACAGCGGACGAATGATGCCGTTGATCATCGAGCCGGAGTTAATGCCCACCGACCACAGAATGGTGATGCTGAACACCGTCATCAGCGCGCCAAAGTAAGAGGTGCCGTAGTGGCGCACCGGCGTGGCAACTACTTCGTAAATAAACTGGTGGATGGTGTGGTAGTGGGTGTTTTCAAACACGATGCGGATACCCAGCACCAGAATCATCACCAGCAGGGCAGGGATCAGCGCCGCGAACGACTCCTGCACCGCCGGAGGCACGCCTTCCGGCATTTTGATGACCAGATTTTTGCGCTTGAGCCAGCAAAACAGCTCCGTCCAGAGAAGGGAACCAATCATCGCCACGAACAGCCCTTTGCTGCCAATCCACTCCACCGGAATGACGGTAATACCGCCGTTTTCCGCCACTTTGATAAAGGGCGTCAGGATGAGAAAGGCGACCAGCGCCAGGATGCCGCATGAGATTCGATCCTCGCCATAGTGTTCCGCCAGGCGGAAGGCAACCAGGAAGCTGATAAACAGCGACATGGTGGAGAACACCGCGTTGAACGGGATTTCGATAATGGCGCTCCAGCTTTCACCAAAGGCCTGAGACATAAACTGCTGATAGGCTTGATTCGGGAACGACGAGATCACCAGCAAAATAGAGCCGACGATGATAAACGGCATGAATGATACGTAGGCGCCGCGAATGGCCCCGAGATGACGCTGCTGGGCCGTTTTGGCCGCCAGCGGCATCAGTTTTGCTTCGAGAAATCCCAGAACATTGTTCATTGTGAACTCCGTACAAGATTGAGGGGTGTTGTTTGTGTTATGTCTGGGGATTATCAGTGAAGCGTGGCGAGCGAAAGGTGAAATCGGTCACAAAGCAATCGCTGGTGTAGTATAAATCTCACAAGATTGGTTCTGAGGATCCTGCGATGGAAATTAAACTGCATGCTAATGCCACCACGACGCCGCGCATCCGTCGCTATCTTCAGCAGTCAGATAAAAGCGACAGAGAGCTCGCCACGGAGTTGGGTATTTCGGTCACTACCGTCAGGCGCTGGCGCAACCGCGAGCAGGTTTCGGATAACCATACGACGCCAAAAGTGATACACAAAGCGTTGAGACAAGAGCAGGTTGCGCTGGTCAATGCCCTGCGGGATATCACGGGCGCCCCGCTGGACGAACTGCTGCAGATGGTCAATAACGGACTCGGGATCGCCGTATCCCGCGCGACCCTGAACCGCTACCTCAAACCGGCTTCGGTAAAGCAGAAGGGCGCGATGTTGCAGGGGAAAAAGGCGCTGAAGGCAGGCATCGTGCCGCAAAAACTCCTGTTACATCATCAGCCTTTGTCGCTGCATATGGACGATGGCGGGGAACAGCATCTGCTCTGGGCGCGCGAACCGGTGAGCGGCTGGTGCTACGCCCGGCTGTACGCGGGCATTTCTCCGCAGCTGCTGGCCCACTGGGCGAACGACGCGCTGAAAGCCTGTCCGGCAGATATTCAATCTGTTGAGACTTTTGGTTTCGAGGTGAAGCTAAAGGAGCGCAATACCACCGTAACGGTGCATCCACGGCAATACCGCGCCGTTCAGGTTGCTCTGCCGCTATGTGAAATCATTCCGCGCCTGAACAGTGAGCCGGCAGGCGAGCTGTTGATCCAGTTGTGCGAATTTTACAACCGGGGAAAAGCGCAGAAAAAGCTGGGAGAGAGTACGCCGCAGGCTTTTCTGGAAGCGCTGCGGCATAAGGACTAGATGATCTCGAGCACGTCTTCCGGCGGACGTCCAATGCGCGCCTGGCCGTTCGCCACCACAATCGGGCGCTCAATCAGCTTTGGATTTTCAACCATCGCCTGGACCAGCTCAGCCTCGGTGAGACTGCTGTTATCCAGGTTAAGCGACTTATACAGATCTTCTTTCTGACGCATCAGCTCTCTTGCACTGCTCATTCCCAGCATGTGCAGCAGCTGGCGAAGGGTTTGCGCGTCAGGTGGGGTGTCGAGGTACAGCACCACCTCCGGCTCAACGCCGTTAGACTTCAGCAGGCTCAGGGTATCGCGGCTCTTGGAGCAGCGCGGGTTGTGATAAATTTTTACGGCGTCTGTCATGACGTGAATTCTCCTTGATTACATCTTCTCGTACGGCTTAAAGCGCTGCTGCAGGCCGCGCAGCTGATCGATACGCGCATCGTAACGGGCCTGCTGGAGGCTGCCGAGTTTGACCTGCGAGCTGGCGCTGCTGAGCGCGGAAATGGCCTGATCGAGGCGGCCCACCAGGGCAAAGCCTTCGGCGCGCGCCGCCAGCTCCTGATCGCGGTTGCCGAGCTGGGCTTCCGCCTGAGCGAGCAGATCCCAGCCGTTTTGATCGTCTTTATTATTAAAGGTGTAGCGATTCAGGATGGTCGCCGCTTCGCCCGGCTGGCCGCCCTGCAAGTAAGCGTTCGCCAGGTTAAGCTGCAGCACCGGGTTGGTACGGACATCTTTTGCCCCTTTCAGGCGGTTAATCGCATCGGCCGTTTTCTTCTGACCCAGATCGATATCCGTCGACAGATCGAGATACCACGGGTTGTTCGGGTCGGCAGCCAGGAGCGGTTGCAGCGCTTTACGCGCCTCGTCGTATTTACTGGCTTCCATCGCCTGGAGCGCCTGACCATACTGCGCGGCGTTCTTCTCGCGTACGTTGCCTTTCGCCAGGGTATCCAGCAGGTCGCTGGTGAGCTGGTTACGCCCGGAATTGTACATCCCAAGCGTTCTCACTTTCGCCATGTAGAAATCCTGCGAAGACTGGACCACGACCGGGCGCATCTGGTTGGCACGGTTACGCGCGTCCGACAGACGGCTTTCCGGCAGCGGGTGGGTCAACAGAATTTCCGGCGGACGGGAAGAGTAACGCGCCTGATCGAGCAGTTTTTCCAGGAAGCTCGGCATGGCCTGCGGGTCAAAGCCCGAACGCTGCAGCACCTGAATCCCGATGCGGTCCGCTTCCTGTTCGTTTTGTTGGGTGAAGCTGATCATCCCCTGGCGCGTTCCTGCCAGCGTACCGGTCAGGGCCGCCATCCCGGCCTGCGGGCTGGCCATCGCCAGCAGAATAGAGCCCAACGCGCCCACCCAGGTGAGGGGGGCGTTACGTTTCTGGTCTTCCATCGCTCGCGCCAGGTGACGCTGAGTGACGTGCGAAATTTCGTGCGCCATCACCGAGGCCAGCTGGCTTTCGTTGTCTGAGTAACGGAATAACGCCGAATGCAGCACCACGTTGCCGCCAAAGAAGGCGAAGGCGTTGATTTCGTCATTATTGATTAAATAGAAATGGAAGGGGGTTTTTACCGAGTCGGCGTGCGAAACCAGACGCATCCCCAGCCCGTTTATGTACTGTACCAGCAAAGGGTCGTTAATCAGCGGGGCGCTGCCGCGCAGCTGGCGAACATAGTAATCCCCCATTTGCATCTCTTGCCCAATAGAGAGCGTGCTTCCTGCTGTGGTGCCCATGTCCGGCAATGTATCGGACGAGTCAGCAAAAGCGGGCAACACCTGACCGACCGTCACCGCGGCAATCAGTGTTGCAACCAGTGTTTTTCTCAATTGCCTGAACATAACCACTGTCCTGTATGTTGGATGTGCTAATTTGACCGATGAACCGGCATATCGTTCATCTCTGCTGCCCTGCGAGTGTAGCCATGTTATAGCATGAAGAAAATCCCATTCATCAGGCTTTTGCGGATTGCTATCGGGATACAAAAAGCGAAAGTCTTTTTTGTGACAGTTAGATACAATTCACCTTCTCACTCCCGCCATTCGATTCAGGGAAGGGTTGTATGCTCGAAATGTTAATGCAGTGGTACCGGCGTCGCTTCAGCGATCCGGAAGCCATTGCTTTGTTGGTTATTCTGGTCGCCGGGTTCGGTATCCTGTTCTTCTTCAGCGGTCTGCTCGCCCCTCTGCTGGTGGCGATTGTGCTGGCGTACCTGCTGGAGTGGCCCACGGCGCGCCTGGAACATATCGGTTGTTCCCGCCGCTGGGCGACCAGCATCGTGCTGGTGCTGTTTGTCGGCATCCTGCTGCTGATGGCCTTCGTAGTGATGCCGGTTGCCTGGCAGCAGGGAATCAACCTGATTCGCGATATGCCCGGCATGTTGAACAAACTGTCTGATTTCGCCGCCACGCTGCCGCGTCGTTATCCTGCGCTGATGGATGCCGGGATTATCGACGCGATGGCCGAAAACATGCGCGCCCGCATCATGACGATGGGCGATTCGGTGGTGAAGTACTCCCTGGCGTCCCTGGTCGGACTGCTGACGCTGGCGGTCTATCTTGTGCTGGTGCCGCTGATGGTCTTCTTCCTGGTGAAAGATAAAGGCCAGATGCTCAACGCCGTGCGCCGTATTCTGCCGCGCAACCGCGGGCTGGCGGGGCAGGTCTGGGAAGAGATGAACCAGCAGATCACCAACTACATTCGCGGCAAGGTGCTGGAGATGATTGTCGTGGGGGTCGCCACCTGGATTGGCTTCCTGATTTTCGGCCTCAACTACTCGTTGCTGCTGGCGGTACTGGTGGGGCTGTCGGTCCTGATCCCGTACATTGGCGCGTTTGTGGTGACCATTCCGGTTGTTTGCGTGGCGTTGTTCCAGTTTGGGCTGGGTACCGAGTTCTGGAGCTGCTTCGCGGTGTACCTGATTATTCAGGGGCTGGACGGTAACCTGCTGGTACCGGTGCTGTTCTCCGAAGCGGTGAACCTGCATCCGCTGGTGATTATCTTATCGGTGGTGATTTTCGGCGGGCTGTGGGGATTCTGGGGCGTGTTCTTCGCCATTCCGCTGGCAACGCTGATTAAAGCGGTCGTCCACGCGTGGCCGGATGTGCCGGCGGTGGAAGAGAAGTAGTGTTGAACGGCCTGATGCCCTCACCCCGACCCTCTCCCACGGGGAGAGGGGGAAAACATTAAAAACGGCAACCTGGGTTGCCGTTTTGCATTGACCTTGTAGGTCGGGTAAGGCGAAGCCGCCACCCGACACTCACTTTCAGGCGCTTGCTTTCAGCCAGTTCAACACCACGTCGTGGTGGTTGCTGGTTTTGAAGTCGTCAAACACGTGTTCAACTTTACCGTCAGCGTCAATGAGGAAGCTGATGCGGTGAATGCCGTCGTAGGTTTTACCCATAAACGTCTTCTCACCCCAGACGCCGAACTGCTCGCATACCTGATGATCTTCGTCAGAAAGCAGCGTGAAGTTCAGCAGCTCTTTTTCAGCAAATCGTGACAGCTTTTCTGGTTTATCGGTGCTGATACCCAGCACTTCCACGCCGACTTTTTTCAACTCGTCCATGTTGTCGCGTAAGCCGCAGGCCTGTACGGTGCAGCCGGGGGTCATGGCTTTCGGGTAGAAATAGACCAGAACACGCTGTCCCTGGAAGTCGGTCAAATTTACTTGCTCGCCGTCTTGATCCGGTAAGCTAAATTTCGGTGCGATGTCACCGGCTTTCAGTGGATTCATTACTCAACTCCATCCTGTTCGTGCTGCGAATAATTGACGACGCTTATACTGCCCTGCGCGTTTAATTCTGTACAGAGGGCTTTGAACGCTTGCTCGATATTTGACGCATCCTGTGACGCAGGACTGTGTGCGGTAATTTGAATAAAAAGCGTGGGAACCGTGCTTGCGTCCCCCGGCTGCGTACGGGAAACCAGTTCGGCAATATTCATCTGATGACTGTCAAACAGCGCCGTGAAACGCTCAATCAGATGTGGAGAATCAGGCACTTCAACCTGTACCCAGACGGTAGAAGGCAATGCCGGACGCGGACGCGCAGTAGTGCGCTTCATGACGATCAGCAAATCCAGCTCGGCGCCCTTCAGCGGCAGAGTCGATTCAATCAACGTGATGGCGTTCCATGTCCCGGAAAGCAACATAATAAATGTGAACTCTTCGCCGAGCATGGCCAGACGGCTGTCTTCGATATTACATCCGCAGCTGCTTACGTGGCGGGTGATGGTGTTCACGATACCCGGCCTGTCGGCACCCAGCGCAGTGATAACCAGGTAATGTTGTGATGAGGTTGTCAAACCTGTTCTTCCTTTGCATGGTTAAGTCTTCCTAAGGAAAGCATAAAAAAAACATGCATACAACCGCCTGAGGCCCTCAGGTCGCTTGCTTTTATTACAGTTCCAAACGTACCATTGAGACTCTTGTTCGCACAGAGGATGGCTCATGTTCACGGGAAGTATTGTCGCGCTTGTAACACCGATGGATGAAAAAGGTAACGTCTGCCGGTCTAGCATGAAGAAGCTGATTGATTACCATGTCGCCAATGGAACCTCGGCGATCGTTTCGGTAGGGACTACCGGTGAATCCGCAACGCTGAGCCACGACGAGCACGGCGATGTAGTGATGCTGACCCTGGAACTGGCTGACGGACGTATTCCGGTCATCGCGGGCACAGGCGCGAATGCCACCGCAGAAGCGATCAGCCTGACCAAACGTTTTAACGACAGCGGCATCGTTGGCTGTCTGACGGTGACCCCTTATTACAACCGTCCAACTCAGGAAGGTTTGTTCCAGCACTTCAAAGCCATCGCTGAACATACTGACTTGCCACAAATTCTGTATAATGTGCCGTCCCGTACCGGTTGCGATATGCTGCCGGAAACCGTTGGCCGTCTCTCGGAAGTAAAAAATATTATCGGTATTAAAGAGGCGACGGGGAACTTAAGCCGCGTTCATCAGATCAAAGAGCTGGTTTCAGACGACTTTATCCTGTTGAGCGGTGATGATGCGACCGCGCTGGACTTTATGCAGCTCGGTGGTCATGGCGTGATCTCCGTAACGGCAAACGTTGCGGCGCGCGACATGGCTGAAATGTGCAAACTGGCCGCGGCCGGTCACTTTGATGAAGCGCGTGTCATAAATCAGCGTCTGATGCCGCTGCACAATAAATTATTTGTCGAACCCAATCCGATCCCAGTGAAATGGGCATGTAAGGAGTTGGGGCTTGTAGCAACCGACACGCTGCGTCTGCCAATGACACCGATTACCGACCACGGTCGTGACATCGTCAGGGCGGCGCTGAAGCATGCCGGTTTGCTGTAGAGTTTAGGGAGATTTGATGGCTTATTCAGTACAGAAGTCGCGCCTGGCGAAGGTTGCGAGTGTTTCGCTTGTTATGCTGCTCGCTGCCTGTAGTTCAGACTCGCGCTACAAGCGCCAGGTGAGCGGTGATGAATCCTATCTGGATGCGACCCCGCTTGCTGAACTTCACGCACCGGCTGGTATGATCCTGCCGATTCAGAACGGCGATTATAATATTCCCGTGACCAACGGCAGCGGCCTGGTCGGTAAAGCGCTTGATATTCGTCCGCCAGCACAGCCTCTGGCGCTGGTCAACGGGGCGCGTACCCAGTTCACCGGTGATACCGCGTCTCTGATGGTTGAGAGCGCGCGCGGTAGCAATCTGTGGCCGCAGGTTGTCAGCGTCATTCAGTCGAAGAACTACACCATCGATAAACGCGATGACGCCAGCCAGACGTTAACCACCGACTGGATCGAATGGAACCGTCTGGATGAAGACCAGCAGTACCGCGGTCGTTATCAAGTCTCCGTAAAACCACAGGGTTACCAGCAGGCGGTTAACGTTAAGCTGTTGAACCTGGAACAGGCGGGTAAACCGGTGGCGGATGCCTCGTCCCTGCAGCGTTACAGCACCGAAATGCTGAACGTGATTGCCGCGGGTCTGGATAAGACCGCGACCGATGCCGCCAACGCTGCGCAGAGTCGCAACGGTGTGACCTTTGATGTCCAGAGCGGCGCGGATGATACCGGCCTGCCAATGCTGGTGGTACGTGCACCGTTTAACCAGACCTGGCAACGTCTGCCAGCGACGCTGGAAAAAGTGGGCATGAAAGTGACCGACAGCACGCGTTCGACCGGCAGCATGACGGCAACGTATAAGCCGCTCTCCGACAGCGCATGGCAGGAACTGGGCGCGAAAGATCCTCAGCTTGCCTCCGGTGACTACAAGATTCAGGTAGGCGACCTTGATAACCGCAGCAGTCTGCAGTTTATCGATCCAAAAGGTCATACGCTGACCCAGTCGCAGAACGATGCGCTGGTCGCTGTCTTCCAGGCAGCATTCAGCAAATAAATACGAGGGCTGGTGAATCCAGCCCTTTTTATTTTCGTGCTACGCAAACGTGTGCGTGGCATAATATCCCCAGTTTTGAACACAAATCATCACACCAGGAGTAATGAAGATGCAGAAGCAAGCTGAGTTGTATCGTGGCAAAGCGAAAACCGTATACAGCACGGAAAACCCGGATCTGTTGGTGCTCGAGTTCCGCAATGATACGTCAGCAGGGGATGGCGCACGCATTGAGCAGTTCGATCGTAAAGGCATGGTGAACAACAAGTTCAACCACTTCATTATGACCAAACTGGCCGAAGCGGGTATCCCGACCCAGATGGAAGCGTTGCTGTCCGATACGGAATGTCTGGTGAAAAAACTGGATATGGTTCCGGTTGAGTGTGTTATTCGTAACCGTGCGGCGGGCTCCCTGGTGAAGCGTCTGGGCATTGAAGAAGGTATCGAACTGAATCCACCGCTGTTCGACCTGTTCCTGAAAAACGACGCGATGCACGACCCGATGGTCAATGATTCCTACTGCGAAACCTTCGGCTGGGTGAACAAAGAGAACCTGGCGCGCATGAAAGAGCTGACCTACAAAGCCAACGACGTGCTGAAAAAACTGTTTGATGATGCGGGCCTCATCCTCGTCGACTTCAAGCTAGAGTTTGGTCTGTTCAAAGGCGAAGTGGTGCTGGGCGATGAGTTCTCACCGGACGGTAGCCGCCTGTGGGATAAAGAAACCCTGGATAAAATGGACAAAGACCGTTTCCGTCAGAGCCTGGGTGGCCTGATTGAAGCGTACGAAGCGGTTGCTCACCGTTTAGGCGTTAAGCTCGACTAACTCCCTCACTTGCCAAAGGATGTTCCCATCCTTTGGCGTCTTACCTTTGTTTCCTATGGTAATCTTGCCGTTAACCGCCTACGATCATAGCTATTATTAATGGAATAGTTCGAGGTGGTTATGCGCTGGCAAGGGCGTCGTGAAAGTGACAATGTAGAAGACAGACGCAGTGATGGCGGCGGCGGTCCTTCAATGGGTGGGCCAGGCTTCCGCTTACCCAGCGGCAAGGGCGGTATCATCCTGCTGATTGTGGTTTTAGTCGCGGGGTATTACGGCGTCGATCTCACCGGGTTGATGACCGGTCAGCCGCTGCAACAGCAGGAGCATTCTCAGCGCTCCATCAGCCCGAATGAAGATGAAGCGGCCAAATTTACCTCCGTTATTCTCGCCACAACAGAAGACACCTGGGGTCAGCTGTTCGAGAAGATGGGGCGTACCTACCAGCAGCCGAAGCTGGTGATGTACCGGGGGGCAACCCGCACCGGATGCGGTACCGGGCAATCTGTGATGGGGCCGTTCTACTGCCCGGCAGACGGCACCGTCTATATCGATCTCTCTTTTTACGATGACATGAAACGCAAGCTTGGCGCTGACGGTGATTTCGCCCAGGGCTACGTTATCGCGCATGAAGTCGGCCATCACGTGCAAAAGCTGCTGGGGATTGAGCCAAAAGTACGCCAGATGCAGCAAAATGCCTCGCAGGCAGAAGTTAACCGGCTGTCCGTCAAAATGGAGCTGCAGGCGGACTGCTTCGCGGGCGTCTGGGGCCATAGCATGCAGCAGCAGGGCGTTCTGGAATCCGGCGATCTTGAGGAGGCGTTAAATGCCGCTCAGGCTATCGGTGACGACCGTCTTCAGCAGCAGAGCCAGGGGCGCGTCGTGCCGGACAGCTTCACACACGGTACCTCACAGCAGCGCTACAGCTGGTTCAAACGCGGCTTCGACAGCGGCGATCCGGCGCAGTGTAATACCTTCGGCAAAGCGATGTAATGTTGGCGTTTGAACTGCTGATACGCGAGCTTGAGCGCACCGGCCATCGTCGGCTGGTGGTGCTCAGCGGTGAGGCGCAGTGGACGTTAACCCAGGCTGTTGCCCTGCGTGACGCCTTGCCCGGAGACTGGATTTGGCTGGACGAGCACCCTTCAAAGGCCATCAGCGGCCTGCTGGGACGCGAGTTCCGCCATGCTGTTTTTGACGCCAGCGCCGGGTTTGATGTCGCCGCGTTTGCCGCCCTGAGCGGAACGCTGAGCGCCGGAAGCCTCCTGGTGCTGCGGGTTCCTCCGCTTTCTGACTGGGCCGACAGGCCTGACGGCGATTCTTTGCGCTGGAGCGACAGCGCTGAAGCGATAGCCACGCCGCATTTTGTTCACCATTTCTGCCGGACAATTGACGCCGATCCCGAGGCGATCGTCTGGCTTCAGGGCCGCGCGTTATCCCTTCCGCCTTTTCCCGACGCGCCAGACTGGCAGCCTGCCAGCGGCGCCCCGCAGCGCGAGCAGGCTGAGATCCTGGATGTGCTGCAGACGATGCCGGATGGCATCGTGGCCGTCACCGCCGCACGCGGGCGTGGAAAATCAGCCCTGGCGGGAATGTTGCTGAGTCGCATTGCAGGCAGCGCCGTGGTTACCGCGCCGTCGAAAGGGGCGACAGATATCATCGCCCGCTTTGCCGGAGAGCGTTTTCACTTTATGGCCCCGGACGCGCTGCTTGCCTCTTCACACCGGGCAGACTGGCTGATTGTTGATGAAGCCGCGGCGATCCCCGGACCTCTGCTGGAAAAGTTAGTTGTCCGTTTCCCTCGCGTGCTGTTGACCACCACGGTGCAGGGATATGAAGGAACGGGCCGGGGATTCTTGCTTAAATTCTGCGGTCGGTTTGCCGGGCTGCGACGCTACAGCTTATCTACACCGGTACGCTGGGCGGCGGGCTGCCCGCTCGAGCGGGTTGTCGCCAGCGCGCTGCTGTTTGACGATACGCTGATCGACCGTCGCCCGGAAGGAGAGGTGCATTTAACGTCTCTGACGCCGACGGCATGGGAAAGCCGCCCGGCGCTTGCTGCGAGCGTATACGAGCTCCTCTGTGCGGCACATTATCGCACCTCGCCGCTCGATTTACGCCGCATGATGGACGCGCCCGGGCAGCAGTTTGCCGTAGCCGAAACGAACCCGGTTATCGCCGGGGCGCTCTGGCTGGTGGAGGAGGGCGGGCTCTCCCCTGAGCTTAGCCGCGCCGTGTGGGCAGGATACCGGCGTCCGCGCGGGAACCTGGTGGCGCAGTCTCTGGCGGCGCACGGCGGCTCTCCGCTGGCGGCGACGCTCAGAGGACGACGGGTGACCCGCATTGCCGTACATCCTCACCGTCAGCGGGAAGGGATTGGCCAGGCGCTTGTTCGCGGCGCCAGCGGCGAAGATTATCTGTCGGTGAGCTTTGGCTTTACCGATGAGCTGTGGCGTTTCTGGCAGCAATGCGGGTTTGTGCTGGTGCGGATGGGCAGCCATCGTGAAGCCAGCAGCGGCTGCTACACCGCAATGGCCTTGCTGCCGCAGAGCGAAGCCGGGCGTCTGCTGTGTGTGCAGGAACAT
Organism: Enterobacter sp. ECC-249; assembly: GCF_043965265.1. Classification (NCBI taxonomy): domain Bacteria; kingdom Pseudomonadati; phylum Pseudomonadota; class Gammaproteobacteria; order Enterobacterales; family Enterobacteriaceae; genus Enterobacter; species Enterobacter sp. ECC-249. The sequence goes on along the minus strand of NZ_CP143660.1, from coordinate 3,920,642 downwards.
CAGCGTTTGTGCCGGGATATGCGCGTCCTGTCGGCCTGGAACGGTGAAAAGCTCCCCGTAGAAGACCGCTGGGAAGCTACCCTTAATAATGACGACTGGCTGGAGCTGGCGGGGTTTGCTTTTGCCCATCGGGCGTTTTCAACCTCTGTTGCCGCACTTACGCGGCTGTTGTTAACCGTGGACATGCCGCTTCCGGCCCTGCGTGGGAAAATGGCAGGAAAAACAGAAGACGTTGGGCGAAAAGCGTTGCTGGCAACGTTGCGGGGTGAAACCGCGCAAGCGATTGAAAGTCTTGATTATCCGCGCAGCCAGCAGTTGAAAGAAGACATTTTGCAATGGCAATTTTTTCAATGACTTCTTCAGTAAAGTGGCATGGTCATTCACGTCGTGAGGCGTAGAATCCAGGTCATCTATTAAGGAGACCACCATGAAACACGATCATTTTGTTGTTCAAAGCCCAGACAAACCGGCTAAACAGTTACTGCTTCTGTTTCATGGTGTTGGCGATAATGCCGTCAATATGGGGCAGATTGGCAGCTGGTTTTCGCCCGTTTTCCCCGAAGCGCTGATTGTCAGTATCGGTGGCGTAGAGCCATGTGGCCCGAACGGACGGCAGTGGTTCTCGGTTCAGGGCGTGACGGAAGAGAACCGTCAGGCGCGCATTGATGCCATCATGCCGACCTTTATCGACGTCGTCCGCTACTGGCAGCAGCAGAGCGGCGTAGGAGCTGATGCGACCGCGCTGATTGGCTTCTCGCAGGGGTCAATCATGTCGCTGGAAAGCGTAAAGGCGCAGCCAGGTCTGGTGTCACGGGTGATCGCGTTTAACGGCCGTTTTGCGACGTTACCGACAAGCGCAACCACGCGGACCACGATCCACTTAATCCACGGTGGCGAAGACCGGGTGATTGAGCTCTCGCATGCGGTTGCTGCCCAGGAAGCGCTGATTCGGGAAGGTGGGGATGTGACGCTGGATATCGTTGACGATCTGGGCCACGCCATTGACGACCGCAGCATGCAGTTCGCGCTCGATCGTTTGCGCTATACCGTACCGAAGCACTACTTTGATGAAGCGCTCAGCGGCGGTAAGCCGGATAACGATGATATTGTTGAGTTTATGTGAGGTTTTTCCCCCTCACCCTAACCCTCTCCCCGGAGGGGAGAGGGAACATGGCACCCCTCGCCCCTCCGGGGAGAGGGGCTGGGGGTGAGGGGATTACTTCTTCTGGTCCTTCTTCGGCCAGTCGTCGTCATCGTCCCACTTGTCGTTGAAATCACGGTGCGGGGGAAGATCCGGTTTGTTGGCGAGAAATTTTTTATGGTCCACGCGCTTAAGGTCTTTAATCACGTTAAGCAGTACGCCGACCAGAAAAACCAACACCAGAACCCACCAGTACTTTGAAAGCCAATCCATTCGCTATTCCTCTCAGAGCGTTCGTCAGGCGACGATTTGCTCCATAATACGTTGATACATACGGGCCAGCAGTTGTAAATCTGCCGCATTGACACACTCATTGATTTTATGAATGGTTGCGTTCACTGGTCCCAGTTCGACAACCTGAGCCCCCATACGGGCGATAAAGCGTCCGTCTGAGGTACCACCCGTTGTCAGCAGCTGTGGCTTAATTTCATTATAGTGCTCGATGGCGTTCACCACCGCATCCACCAGTTTGCCGCGCTGCGTCAGGAACGGCTGGCCTGAAAGCCACCACTCCACGGTGTAGCGCAGCTGATATTTTTCCAGCAGGGCGATAACGCGCGCCTTGATCATCTCATCGGTCAGCTCAGTGCTGAAGCGGAAGTTGAACTGGACGAAGTAATCCCCCGGGATCACGTTATTGCTGCCGGTCCCGGCCTTGACGTTCGCAATCTGCATGCTGGTCGGCGGGAAGAACTCGTTGCCCTTATCCCACTCAATCGCCACCAGCTCGCTCAGCATTGGCGCTGCGCGGTGGACCGGGTTATCGGCCAGATGCGGGTAAGCAACGTGGCCCTGAACGCCGTGAATGGTCAGGTTACAGGTCAGCGAGCCGCGGCGTCCGTTTTTAACGACGTCACCCACCACTTCGGTGCTAGACGGCTCGCCGACCAGACAGTAGTCGAGACGCTCGTTGCGCGCCATCAGCGCTTCAACGACCTTCACGGTACCGTTATGGGCGCTGGCTTCTTCGTCAGAGGTGATCAAAAACGCGAGGCGGTTTTTGTGGTTTGGATGCTGCGCCACAAAGCGCTCTGCCGCCACGACCATCGCCGCCAGAGAGCCTTTCATGTCTGCCGCGCCGCGACCAAACAGCATGCCATCGCGGATGGTCGGCTCAAACGGCGGGTTAATCCAGCGGTCCGCGTCACCGGCGGGAACGACGTCAGTATGCCCGGCAAAGGCCAGCGTTTCACCCTGTCCGCGCCACGCCCAGAAGTTCTGGGTATCGCCAAAATCCATGCGTTCAACGGTAAAGCCGATGGCGCGCAGGCGTTCAATCATAAGAGCCTGACAACCTGCGTCGTCCGGGCTAAGGGAAGGACGGCGAATAAGCTGCTGAGTCAGCTCAATGACCGGGCATGACATAAACTACACCTCAACGAAAAAAGTCGGAATAAAGGGTTTCACTGAAACCCAGCAGCATAGGCTGCCCTGGCGCGCAGAGCAATGGGCGTTTGATAATTGCCGGCATCTCGAGCATCAGTTTTGCCGCGCTGTCGGCGTCAACGATGCTGGCGCGCAGAGAGTCGTCCAGCTTACGCCAGGTTGTGCCGCGGGTGTTCAGCAGGGCTTCCCACCCCAGCTCGCCGATCGCGCTATGCAGAAATTCTGCATCAAGTCCGTCGGCACGGTAATCGTGGAAGCGGTACTCCACGCCGTTAGCTTCCAGCCAGCGGCGGGCTTTTTTGATGGTGTCGCAATTTTTAATGCCGTACATCACAACCATGGTGAATCCTTTTGACGTTCTGATAATTAAATGTTCAGTAAATTCGAAGATATATCCTTAAGTGGAATATAACACATTCAGGAATCGTCTGGATTTACGCTTCATCTTAATTCAACTCACATCTGTACGCTGAATATTCTTTCATCATTTAAGCATAGATGTCCATAAACTTTAAAAACCCAATAAACTCAGCCAATAAAATAAAACTCACCCGTCCGTAGGGTTATTTCAAAATATTGCTGGCCGTCACAAAAAATTGAGGGCTCTCCGTTCATATTTATCATAAATCCCCGCAGGACGTGGGGTACAATCACAGCAATTGGTTAAATAGTCTTCACAATGATGGTACGTTTTTGTAGAATGCACATAATAATAAGAGAGGTTGTTATGATTGAACGTGAACTGGGGAACTGGAAAGATTTTATCGAAGGCATGCTTCGTAAATGACATTCAGTAAGAATTGCAAGAGCACTAAAATAAGTAAAATAACCATAGTGTGAATTAATCACACAATAAAAAGGCGGCCGATAAAGCCGCCTTTTTTTATTTCAATTACTTACTCAGCCCGTTCCTTTAGCGGGAAGCGGCGACGCACCAGCACAAAGAACAGCGGAACGAAGTAAATGGCAAGAATGGTGGCCGAAATCATGCCGCCCATCACCCCAGTGCCGACGGCATGCTGGCTGCTGGAGCCTGCGCCCGTACTGGTTGCCATCGGCAGTACGCCAAAGACAAACGCCAGAGACGTCATCAGGATCGGGCGTAAGCGCTGACGGCAGGCGTGTAGCGTGGCGGCCATCAGCTCGTGACCTTTGGCATTCATCTCGTTGGCAAACTCAACGATCAGAATGGCGTTTTTCGCCGATAGCCCAATGACGGTGAGCAGGCCCACCTGGAAGTAGACATCGTTCTCCAGGCCGCGCATCCAGGTCGCCAGCAGCGCGCCGATAACCCCAAGGGGCACGACCAGCATGACCGAGAACGGGACCGACCAGCTCTCATACAGGGCGGCAAGGCAGAGGAAGACCACCAGTAGCGAGAGCGCGTAAAGTGCGGGAGCCTGTGCCCCGGAGAGACGCTCCTGGTAAGACATGGCCGTCCACTCCAGACCAAAACCGGCGGGCAGCTGTTGCACCAGTTTTTCCATGGTGTCCATGGCGGTACCGGTGCTGACGCCCGGCGCGGCTTCCCCGACGATTTCAACCGCAGAATAGCCGTTATAGCGCTCCAGGCGTGGCGATCCGCTTTCCCAGTGCGAGGTCGCAAAGGCAGAGAACGGCACCATGCCGCCAGCGTTATTCCTGACAAACCAGCGGTTGATATCATCCGGCAGCATGCGGAACGGCGCGGCGGACTGGACATACACTTTTTTCACGCGGCCGCGATCCATAAAGTCATTCACATAGCTTGATCCCCACGCCGTTTGCAGGGTGTCGTTGATATCGTTGATCGAGACGCCCAGCGCCTGTGCCTTACGCTGATCGATATCCACCTGAAGCTGCGGGCTGTCGTCGAGGCCGTTATGACGAACGCGGGTCAGGCCGGGATCGTTGCCCGCCAGCGCTAACAGCTTATCGCGTGCCGCCATCAGCGCCGTGTGGCCCGCCCCGGCGTGATCCTGCAGTTCCATATCAAACCCGGCGGAACTGCCCAGCCCGCTTATCGCCGGCGGACTGCTGGCAAAGACGCGCGCTTCTTTGATGTGCGCAAAGGCTTTGGTCGCACGTTCAATGATGGCAAATGACGTTCCCGTTCTGGTATCGCGCTCGTCCCAGTCCTTCAGGCGGACGAACATGCGGGCGACGTTCTGCCCGTTCCCGCCCGGACCGGAGCCGACGGTAGAGAAGACCGACACCACGTTATCTTTCTCTTTGGTGAAGAAGTACTGTTCCACTTTCTGAACCACTTTCAGCGTCTGCTGCTGCGTTGCGCCGCTCGGAAGCTGCACCGAGGTGGTGAACATCCCCCGGTCTTCCATCGGCAGGAACGAGGTGGGAAGATGCAGGAACAGCCAGACCATGCCGCCCAGCAGCACAACGTAAATCATCATCCAGCGCAGGCTGCGATGGAGCACGTGACCAACGGCAGATTCATAGCGCGCGGCATTGCGGTTGAACATCCGGTTAAACCAGCCGAAGAAGCCTTTCTGCCCGTGATGCTCCCCTTTATGCAGCGGTTTCAGAATAGTGGCACACAGCGCGGGGGTGAGGATCAGCGCGACCAGCACGGAGAGCACCATCGCCGAGACGATGGTTATCGAGAACTGACGGTAAATCGCCCCGGTGGTGCCGCCAAAGAAGGCCATCGGGATAAAGACGGCCGACAGCACCATCGCAATCCCGACCAGCGCCCCCTGAATTTGCCCCATGGATTTGCGCGTTGCCTGGCGCGGAGAGAGCCCTTCTTCGCTCATGATGCGCTCGACGTTTTCAACCACCACGATGGCATCATCCACCAGAAGGCCGATTGCCAGCACCATCGCAAACATCGTCAGGGTATTAATGCTGTACCCGAACGCGTAAAGCACCGCAAAGGTCCCCAGCAGCACCACCGGGACGGCAATGGTGGGGATCAGCGTCGCGCGGAAGTTTTGCAGGAACAGGTACATGACCAGGAACACCAGCGCGATGGCTTCCAGCAGGGTCTTCACCACGTCCTCAATCGATGCTTTAACGAAGGAGGTGGTTTCATAGGCGACTTTGTACTCCAGCCCGTGCGGGAAATACTGCGACAGCTCGTCCAGACGGTCTAACACCAGTTTTGCCGTCGCCATTTCGTTCGCGCCGGAGGCCAGTTTAATCCCCAGACCGGAGGCCTGATTGCCGTTAAAGCGGCTCAGGTAGTCGTATTTCTCCGCCCCCATTTCCACCGTGGCGACATCGCCCAGACGCACTTCCGACCCGTCCTGATTCACGCGCAGGGTGATGTTGCGGAACTGGTCCGGCGTCTGCAGCAGGGATTGCGAATTAATGGTGGCGTTCAGGGCTTGCTTATCAACGGAAGGCGTTCCCCCCAGTTGCCCCACGGCAATCTGGGCGTTCTGGGCTTTAATGGCATCCGTCACGTCGGTTGCCGTCATCTGGTAGCTGTTCAGCTTGTTGGGATCGAGCCAGATACGCATGGAGTACTGTGAGCCGTAAGCGTCGATATCCCCGACGCCGTTAATCCGGCTGATGGGATCCTGAATATTACTGGCGACGTAGTCCGCGATGTCCTGTTTATCCATCGAGCCATCCGTCGAGACAAACGCGATGGTCAAAATATTGGTATCGCCGGTTTTACGCACGGTCACGCCCTGGTTCTGCACCGCCTGGGGCAGCTTGCGCATGGCCGACTGCAGCTGGTTTTGAACCTGCTGCACCGCTTCGTCCGGGTCGGTGCCCGCCTTAAAGCTCAGGGTGACCGTCGCCTGTCCCGTGGCGCTGCTTTGCGAGGACATGTACATCAGGTTATCCAGACCCGTCATGTTCTGCTCGATAACCTGCGTCACGGTATTTTCCAGCGTCTGTGCCGACGCGCCGGGGTAGTTTGCGGTGACGCGCACGTTCGGCGGTGCCAGGTCGGGGTATTGCTCAACGGGAAGTGAAGTAATCGCCAGGACACCTGTCAGACACAACAGGATGGCAAGCACCCAGGCAAAAATGGGGCGATCGATGAAAAAATTCGCCATGAAAGTGTGACCTCGTTTTGCTGCACGTCATTATTGTTTATTGCCCGCATAACTTTAGCGGTAAGGCCCAGGTCAAACGTGGAGAAATAAAGGAGATAATGTAAATTATCATGCGCTTTTCCCTGTGCATGCCCCTTTACCGTTATTTACCCGTTAACGGCACAGGCGCCGGGAACGTCACGCTGACCAGCGTGCCGCCGTTTTGCGGCTGTGAAAAGTGCAGCACTCCTCCAAGCCGCTGCGCGCGTTCGCGCATAATGTTCAGCCCGTAGTGTCCCGGCGGCTCGCTGGCTTCGCCAATCCCGATGCCGTTGTCGCGAATGCTGACGCTGTGCGTCCCGTTCGCTGCGGTCACGCAGCTGACGGTGATTTCGCTCGCCTGCGCGTGCTTAATGGCGTTCAGCACGGCCTCACGCACGATCTGCAGCAAATGCACCTGTTTTTGCGCGTCCAGCGCCAGCGAGGAGAGGCGGCAGTCAAGATGCAGCTTCGCCTGCGTCTGGCTCTGCAGGACGTCGAGGGACTCCTGCAGCGCCGCGGGTAAATTCGCGTGGTTCAGCGTCAGGCGGAAGGTGGTCAGCAGCTCGCGCAGCTGCTGCCAGGCGTTGTTCAGCTCGCGGGAAAAGTCGGTGATAATGGTCTGCGCCGGGGTATTTTCTTCCGGCACGGCGCGTTTGAGCAGTGCAAGCTGAATGCGCAGATACGACAGCACCTGCGCCAGCGAATCGTGCAGCTCGCGGGCAATGGTGGCGCGCTCCTCCATCAGCAGCAGCTGCTGGTAATGCTTTTGCGCCTGGTTAAAGTACAGCCCGCGCCCGAGCATGGTCGCCACGCTTCTCATCAGCGGGAGGGGAACGCTGTCCGTCTCGCTTTGCCAGCGCAGCTCGCCGTAGAGCGTGTCCTGCATCAGTACCGGCAGGTTTTGCAGAGGGATACTCTCGGACTCCGTCCCTTCACACAGCCGCCAGTCGTCGCTGGTGCGCAGCTCCAGATAATTCATCTGCGTATAGTCATGGACAATCTGCAGGATATGCCGGAAACAGAGGCTGTCAATCTGGCCGGTATTCAGCGCCTGCGAGCACTTGAACAGCATGTCGAGCTGCTGGTGGGCTTCGTGCAGGTGCCGCGTCTTTTCCGCAACCGAGGCTTCGAGCGAACGGTAGAGCGTATCGAGCTCGGCTGACATGTGGTTAAAGGCGCGCGAAAGCTGGCCCAGCTCGTTCGGCAGGGCGCTATCCGGTGCAGGAGTGGCAAACTCGCCGCGCTCAATGCGTTCGCTGGCCGCCACCAGGTTATTCAGCGGTAGCACCACCTGGCGACGGATGCGTCGCAGGGTAAAGAGCGTCAGCAGCAGGATCCCAAGTGCGCCAGCCAGCGAGAGCAGGGTGACCGTCTGAATTTTATGTTCGGTGTAGTGCTGGAGGGCGAGGACAAAGGCATCAATGCGGCCGACAAAATCTTCGATATTGCGTTGATACCACGCGCTGTCGCCGCGGGCGATGCGCGCGTCCATCTCCTGCCAGGCCACATGCAGCTGCTGATAGCGTGCTTTAACATTATCCGGTACGTACCAGCGGTTCAGCTTCTGCAGGGCAGGCGCGCCGAGCGTCTGTTGCCAGCTCTCGCGATGTACAGCAAGGGAAGGGCTGTTGCGCTGCATCTCATAACCCAGACGATAGCTCTGCATGCGCAGCGAACCGGCGATATTAATGGCTTCGGCATCACGCTGGCTGCTGGCCAGCGTCAGCAGCGCGACGGTGCTGGTCAGCACGGATAAGGCAATGATCGAAAAGAAAGCCCAGGCAAGGCTTCCGGAAACGGGTCGTTTAACGGTCACAGAACGGCTCTCTGAATAAATTGATCTGCCACAGGTTCACTGGAAATAATTGGGCGTTCCAGGCATTTGAACATTGCCCGATCGCACCGTGATGCGTAAATACCATACTCTTATAAAGAGAAAGGTTATTGAACCAAAAACAGGTGTGGTTATGAATCGTTTTATTATGGCTAGCAGCCAGCAGTGCATTGGGTGTCGCGCCTGCGAAGTGGCCTGCGTGATGGCGCACAACGATGAGCAGCATGTCCTGAGCGAGCGCCATTTTCATCCTCGTATCACGGTCCTGAGATCCGGCGAGAAGAGCCGCCCGGTGACCTGCCATCATTGCGAAAATGCACCCTGCGCGCAAAGCTGCCCGAACGGCGCCATCAGCAAATGCGATGACAGCGTACAGGTGAATCAACAAAAATGCATCGGCTGTAAGGCCTGCGTGGTGGCCTGCCCGTTTGGCACGATGGAGATTATCGTCACCCCGCTCGACAACGGCGGCGTGAAGGCCTCGGCGAATAAATGCGATCTCTGTCTGACGCGCCCACACGGCCCGGCCTGTATCGAAAATTGCCCCGCGGATGTCCTCTCTCTGGTAACGCCTGCCGCGCTGGATAACCTGGCGAAATCGCGCCGCCTGCGTACGGCCTGCCTGGAGGCGCAGCCCTGGCATGCGGAAGCCGTCAGAGAAGACGCTTCGCGCACCAAACTGCAGCAGATGCAGGCGACGGCGCCACGCGGCGAGCCCGACAGGCTGGCTGCCGCAGAACGCGTGAGCCATTTTAACGAAATTTACCTGCCGTTCCGGGCCGAACAGGCCGCCCGCGAGGCGTCGCGCTGCCTCAAGTGCGGCGAGCACAGCATTTGCGAATGGACCTGCCCGCTGCATAACCATATCCCGCAGTGGATCGAGCGCCTCAACGCGGGGGATATCACCGGCGCGGCCGAGCTTTCACATCAGACCAACTGTTTACCTGAAATTACCGGCCGCGTCTGTCCGCAGGATCGATTATGCGAAGGTGCCTGCACAATACGTGAAGTGGCGGGATCCGTGACCATCGGTAACATCGAGCGCTATATCGCCGATCGCGCGCTGGCGATGGGCTGGCGGCCGGATATGTCCGCCGTCACGCCGTCAGGTAAACGTGTCGCGATCGTCGGCGCGGGGCCCGCCGGGCTGGCGTGCGCCGACGTGCTGGCGCGCAGCGGCGTGAGCGTGACGGTCTATGACCGTCATCCGGAGATCGGCGGTTTGCTGACCTTTGGCATCCCGGCGTTCAAGCTCGACAAATCGCTGCTCGCGCGGCGCAGAGAGATATTTACCGCGATGGGGATCCGCTTCGAGCTGAACTGCGAGGTGGGCCGGGACGTGTCGATGTCGCAGTTAAAGAACGATTACGACGCCCTGTTTATTGGCGTGGGAACCTATCGTTCGATGAAGGCGGGTATCCCGCATGAAGACGCGCCGGGGGTCTACGACGCGCTGCCTTTCCTGGTGGGCAACACGCGGCATGTTATGGGCCTGAAGGCAACGACCAGCGAGCCGTTCATCGACACCCGTGGCCTGAACGTGGTGGTGCTGGGCGGAGGCGATACCGCGATGGACTGCGTCCGCACTGCGTTACGCCACGGAGCGGAAAACGTCACCTGCGCCTATCGTCGGGATGAGGCCAACATGCCGGGCTCGAAGAAAGAGGTGAAGAACGCCAGAGAAGAGGGCGCCGCATTTGAATTTAACGTCCAGCCGGTTGAGCTCACGCTGGATCCGTACGGTAAGGTCAATGGTATCCGGATGCTACGTACCGAGCTCGGTGAACCGGACGCGCAGGGGCGGCGTCGGCCCGTTCCGGTGGCCGGCAGCGAGTTTGTGATGGCCGCTGATGCGGTGATCATGGCGTTTGGTTTTAACCCGCACGCGATGCCGTGGCTACAGGCGCAGAGTGTCGAAACGGATGACCGGGGGCGGATCGTGGCCTCGGTCGAGAGCCGCTACCGTTACCAGACGACCAACCCGCAGATCTTCGCCGGGGGCGATGCGGTACGCGGCGCGGATCTGGTGGTGACCGCGATGGCGGAAGGGCGTCATGCGGCACAAGGGATACTCGACTGGCTTGGGGTTAACGCGCCAAAACATCATTAAACCGGCGGGCGACAAAGCGGGATTCACGGCGTAGTATAGGACGACTCATTGTGTCGTGGAGCCCGTATGACCCTGAAAATTGACGTTATCAAAGACAAAATTCTCTCCGAAAACTACTTTGTCCTGCGTAACATCACCTATGACCTTACGCGTAACAACGGTGAAGTGATCCGCCACAGGCGCGAGGTCTACGACCGCGGTAACGGAGCGACCATTCTGCTCTATAACCGTGAAAAGCAGAGCGTGGTGCTGATCCGCCAGTTCAGGGTGGCGACATGGGTTAATGGCAACCCTGACGGACGTTTGATTGAAACCTGCGCGGGCCTGCTCGATGACGATGAGCCGGAAGTCTGCATCCGCAAAGAGGCCGTCGAAGAGACCGGCTTCGAAGTGGGCGAGGTCAAAAAGGTCTTCGAGCTGTTTATGTCGCCGGGCGGCGTGACGGAAATTGTCCATTTCTTCATCGCGGAATACAGCGACGCGCAGCGCACCCACCGGGGCGGCGGCGTAGAGGATGAAGATATCGAAGTGCTGGAGCTTCCTTTTGCCCGGGCGCTGGAGATGGTGCGTTCAGGCGAAATCAGGGATGGTAAGGCGGTGATATTACTGCAGTATTTACAGACTACCGGGCTGATGAATACCCCTTTCGAACGGATATAGCCTGTTTTTCGGGTATATCTGATAAATCCGATTGAGCAACCCCGGCGGGAACACGAAGATACTGCCCAGTTACGCGTTTTCGTTCCGGGATTGTGCCATTCATGCGCTACAGCGTCTTTTTCTTTTCCCTGTTTTATGTGCTCCTCGCGACGCAGGTGTGGGCTGCACCCGCGCAGCAAGGCTTTTCTGACTGGCAGGTGACCTGCAATAACCAGAACTTTTGCCTTGCCCGCAACACGGGCGAACACCGTGGCCTGGTCATGACGCTCACCCGAAGCGCCGGGGCGAAAACGGATGCCACGCTGCGTATCGATCTCGGCGGTCTTGATACTCCTTCCGTGAAGGAACCTGAGATTGCCCCCCGGCTGCTGCTGGATAATGTTCCCGTAAAGCTGGACAAACAGCGCTGGCAGCTTACGCCCTGGCATCTGAAAACGGACGATGCGGCCACCATCACCGCCTTTCTGAAAAATATCCAGGAAGGGAAGGCCCTGACCCTGCGCGGCGGTAAGCAGGTGATTTCTCTGAGCGGTCTGAAAGCCGCGCTGCTGTTCATTGATGCGCAGCAAAAGCGCGTCGGCAGCGAAACCGCGTGGATCAAGAAAGGTGACGATCCGCCGTTAAGCGTACCGCCCGCACCCGCCCTGAAAAAGGTGGCGACCGTTAATCCTACCCCAACACCGCTTTCCCATGCCGAACTGAACGACCTGCTGGATTACGGTACCGGCAGGATGAACAGCAGCCAGTGCTCGCTGGATCCTAACCGCCGGGAAGTGCGCGTCACCGCGTTAACCGATGACAAGGCGCTGCTGATCGTCAGTTGCGAGGCGGGGGCCTATAACACCGTCGATCTGGCGTGGCTGGTGTCACGTAAGAAACCGTTCTCTGCCCGCAGCGTCAGGCTGCGTCTGCCGTTTACGCCGTCAAGCGACAGCAGCGAAATGGAGTTGATGAACGCCAGCTTTGATGAGAAGACTCGCGAGCTGACAACGCTTGCGCTGGGGCGTGGTTTGGGCGATTGCGGGATCCAGACGCGCTGGCGTTTTGACGGCCAGCGTTTCCGCCTGGTGCGTTATGCTGAGGAACCCAGCTGCGATAACTGGAACGGGCCAGACGCCTGGCCCACGCTGTGGATCACGCGGTAGCTTTTTGCCGGGTGGCGGCTACGCCTTACCCGGCCTACGAATCTTGCGGTCCGTGACAATGTGCCGGGTGGCGGCTACGCCTTACCCGGCCTACGAATCTTGCGGCCCGTGACAATGTGCCGGGTGGCGGCTACGCCTTACCCGGCCTACGAATCTTGCGGCCCGTGGCAATGTGCCGGGTGGCGGGTGGCGGCTTCGCCTTACCCGGCCTACAAATCTTGCGGTCTGTGGCAATGTGCCGGGTGGCGCTACGCTTACCCGGCCTACGAATCTTGCGGCCCGTGACAATGTGTCGGATGGCGGCTTCGCCTTATCCGACCTACAAAAACCGAACCGTAGGCCCGGTAAGCGCAGCGCCACCGGGCACGCAGACCGCACTACAGCACGCTCAACGCCTTCTCAACCACGTTCTCAACGGTAAAGCCGAAGTACGGGAACAGCTTATCGGCAGGGGCGGACTCACCGTAGCCCCGCATGCCCACAATCGCTCCTTTGAGCCCGACATACTTGTACCAGTAGTCGGCAATACCGGCCTCCACCGCCACGCGCGCCGCGACGCTGGGCGGCAGGACCGATTCCCGGTATGCCTCGTCCTGGGCGTCAAAGATATCCGTGGAGGGCAGGGATACGACCCGCACCGCGTGGCCTTCGGCGGTCAGTTTCTCCGCCGCTTTCACCGTGATTTCCACCTCTGAACCGGTCGCAATCAGGATCACGTCCGGCTTGCCGCCGCTGTCTTTCAGGATATAGCCGCCGCGGGCGATGTTTTTCACCTGCTCCGGAGTGCGCTCTATCTGCGCCAGGTTCTGGCGTGACAGAATCAGTGCCGTCGGGCCGTTATGGCGTTCTACCGCCAGCTTCCAGCCCACCGCCGCTTCGACCTGATCGCAGGGACGCCAGGTGCTGAAGTTTGGCGTCAGGCGCAGGCTCGCCAGCTGTTCCACCGCCTGATGGGTGGGGCCGTCTTCTCCCAGACCGATGGAGTCGTGGGTATAGACCATAATCTGCCGCGCCTTCATCAGCGCTGCCATGCGCGCCGCGTTACGGGCGTATTCGACGAACATCAGGAAGGTGGCGGTGTAGGGCACGAAGCCGCCGTGGTGAGCGATGCCGTTGGCGATCGCGGTCATCCCGAACTCGCGCACGCCGTAGTGGATATAGTTCCCGGCAATGTCCTCTTTCAGCGATTTCGAGCCCGACCAGATGGTCAGGTTACTCGGTGCCAGATCCGCCGAGCCGCCCAGCAGTTCAGGGAGAAGAGGGCCAATCGCATTCAGGGTGTTTTGCGACGCCTTTCGGGTGGCGATTTTTGCCGGGTTGGACTGCAGGTTTTCAATCAACGCCTGCGTTTTATCGTCCCAGTCCTCTGGCAGACCGCCGCTCATGCGGCGGGAAAACTCGGCGGCCAGATCCGGGTGCGCTTTTTTGTAGGCGGCAAACTTCTCGTTCCAGGCGTGCTGGGCTTTTTCACCCGCTTCACGGGCATCCCAGGCTCTGTAGATCTCTTTCGGGATCTCGAATGGCGGGTATTTCCAGCCCAGCTTCTGCCGGGTTAGCGCCACTTCCTCCTCGCCCAGCGCCGCGCCGTGCGCCTCTTCTTTGCCCGCCTTGTTAGGTGAGCCGAAGCCGATAACCGTGCGGCAGATAATCAGGGACGGTTTGTCCTTCACGCTCTGCGCTTCCTGAATCGCTTTTTTCACCGCCTCAGGATCGTGGCCGTCGATCTCATGCACCACGTGCCAGTGGTAGGCCTCGAAGCGTTTTGCCGTGTCGTCGGTAAACCAGCCTTCGGTTTCCCCGTCGATGGAGATGCCGTTGTGATCGTAGAAGCCAATCAGCTTGCCCAGCCCCAGAGTGCCCGCCAGGGAGCAGACCTCGTGCGAGATCCCCTCCATCAGGCAGCCGTCACCCATAAACACGTAGGTGTAATGGTCGACAATCTCATGGTCCGGCTGGTTGAACTGTGCCGCCAGGGTACGTTCGGCAATCGCCAGCCCAACCGCATTGGCCAGCCCCTGACCGAGCGGCCCGGTGGTGGTCTCCACGCCCGGCGTATAGCCAATCTCCGGGTGCCCAGGGGTTTTGGAGTGCAGCTGGCGGAAGTTTTTCAGCTCCTCAAGAGGCAGGTCGTAGCCGGAAAGATGCAGCAGGCTGTAGAGCAGCATTGAGGCGTGGCCGTTGGAGAGAATAAAGCGGTCGCGATCGTACCAGGTGGGATCGTTGGGGTTGTGCTTCAGGAAGTCGTTCCACAGCACTTCGGCAATATCGGCCATGCCCATCGGTGCGCCGGGGTGGCCGGAATTGGCTTTCTGCACGGCATCCATGCTGAGGGCGCGAATGGCATTGGCTAGCTCTTTACGGGACATAGTTCACTCCGTGGCAAGGTTAAAGTTTGGCAGCGAGAAGATCTTCAAGTTTGCGCTGGTCGACGGCGAACAGACGGATACCTTCCGCCAGTTTTTCCACGGCCATCGCGTCCTGATTGTGCTCCCAGCGGAACTCCGCTTCGGTCATGGCTTTCGGTTTTGGCAGAACGGTAGAGGTCGGCACCAGCTTGCGGATCACCGTTTCTTCTTTGTCCTGTAGCTCCTGGAGCAGGTTAGGGGAGATGGTCAGGCGGTCGCAGCCTGCCAGGGCAAGGATCTGCTCGGTACGGCGGAAGCTGGCCCCCATCACGATGGTTTCGTAGCGGTGTTGTTTGTAGTAGTCGTAAATATTGCGCACCGATTTCACGCCCGGGTCCTCATCCACCACGTACGGATCCATCGGCTGTTTTGCCTGATACCAGTCGTAGATGCGCCCGACAAACGGTGACACCAGGAACACGCCCGCTTCGGCACAGGCGCGCGCCTGGGCAAAGGAGAACAGCAGCGTCAGGTTGCAGTGAATCCCCTCTTTTTCCAGCACTTCTGCGGCGCGGATGCCTTCCCAGGTCGACGCCAGCTTAATCAAAATGCGTGATTTATCGATCCCTTGCTCCTGGTAGAGTTCCACCAGACGACGCGCTTTATTAATGCTCTTTTCTTTATCGAAGGAGAGGCGGGCGTCGACTTCGGTCGAGACGCGCCCCGGAATGCTTTTAAGAATTTCCGCACCAAAATTAACCGCCAGCTTGTCGCTGGCTTCGGCGACCTGCTGCTCCTGCGTTTTGCCGCGCTGTTTACCGTAGGCAATGGCGTCATCAATCAGATGACTAAAATGGGTTAGCCCGGCTGCCTTGAGCAGTAGCGAAGGGTTAGTGGTCGCATCCTCCGGCTGGTAGTGACGAATCGACTCGATATCGCCGCTGTCGGCTACCACGGTGGTGAATTGTTTGATGCCGTCTAGCTGGTTCATAAATGATTACTCCTTGGAAATAAAAGAGTTAGATGAGTGCGTTAGTTCACACTTCTGGAAAAATCATGATGGACTTAACAAAAAAGCATAGCAGACGGGGGAGCCATTGCTTTTGAGACGGGTAACATGGCTGTTATAAATTGATAACAATTTTTAATGTGTGATGGTGAGAGTTTGGCAGCCTTCAAAGTTTAGGAGGCGGTCAGAGGCGATACTAGACGGCACACCAGGGTGTGCAACAGGATCGCTTTCGTCACCCTTTTGACCGATACGTGAAAGGAAAAATAAGATGGATGAGCAGTTGAAACAGAGTGCCCTCGATTTTCACGAGTTCCCTGTTCCGGGAAAAATCCAGGTCTCCCCAACCAAGCCGCTGGCAACCCAGCGCGATCTGGCGCTGGCCTATTCGCCGGGCGTGGCGGCACCGTGTCTGGAAATCGAAAAAGATCCGCTGGCGGCCTACAAATATACCGCGCGTGGCAACCTGGTCGCCGTAATCTCTAACGGCACGGCGGTGCTGGGGCTGGGCAACATCGGCGCGCTGGCCGGCAAGCCGGTAATGGAAGGTAAGGGGGTACTATTCAAGAAATTCGCCGGTATCGACGTGTTCGATATCGAGGTGGACGAGCTCGATCCTGACAAATTCATCAACGTGGTGGCCGCGCTGGAGCCGACCTTCGGCGGGATTAACCTGGAAGACATTAAAGCGCCGGAATGTTTCTATATCGAGCAGAAGCTGCGCGAACGTATGAACATTCCCGTGTTCCATGACGACCAGCACGGCACGGCCATTATCAGCACCGCTGCGATTCTGAACGGCCTGCGCGTGGTAGAGAAAAATCTCTCCGACGTGCGCATGGTGGTTTCTGGCGCAGGCGCCGCGGCCATAGCCTGTATGAACCTGCTGGTGGCGCTGGGTATGCAGAAACACAACATCGTGGTCTGCGACTCCAAGGGCGTGATTTACAAAGACCGCGAGCCGAACATGGCGGAAACCAAAGCGGCCTATGCGGTAGAAGACGATGGTAAACGCACGCTTGAGGACGTGATCGACGGCGCGGATATCTTCCTCGGCTGCTCGGGTCCGAAGGTGCTGACCCAGGAGATGGTGAAGAAGATGGCGCGCGCGCCGATGATCCTGGCCCTGGCGAACCCTGAGCCGGAAATTCTGCCGCCGCTGGCGAAGGCGGTGCGTGAAGACGCCATCATCTGTACCGGGCGTTCCGACTACCCGAACCAGGTCAACAACGTGCTCTGCTTCCCGTTCATCTTCCGCGGCGCGCTGGACGTTGGCGCGACGGCAATCAATGAAGAGATGAAGCTGGCCGCCGTGCACGCCATCGCGGAGCTGGCGCACGCAGAGCAGAGCGAAGTGGTCGCGTCTGCGTACGGCGATCAGGATCTGAGCTTTGGCCCGGACTACATCATTCCAAAACCGTTCGACCCGCGTCTGATTGTCAAAATTGCCCCTGCGGTGGCCAAAGCTGCGATGGACTCCGGCGTCGCGACGCGTCCGATTGAGGATTTCGACGCTTACGTCGATAAGCTCACCGAGTTTGTCTATAAAACGAACCTGTTCATGAAGCCGATCTTCTCTCAGGCGCGCGCCGACGCGAAGCGCGTGGTGCTGGCGGAAGGAGAAGAGGCGCGCGTGCTGCACGCTACCCAGGAGCTGATCACCTTAGGTCTGGCGAAGCCGATCCTGATTGGTCGTCCGAGCGTGATTGAAATGCGTATTCAGAAGCTGGGCCTGCAGATTAAGCCGGGCGTCGACTTCGAGATCGTTAACAACGAATCCGATCCGCGCTTTAAAGAGTACTGGAGCGAATACTACGCGATCATGAAGCGTCGGGGGATCACCCAGGAGCAGGCGCAGAAAGCCGTCATCAGCAACACGACGGTGATCGGTGCGATCATGGTTCATCGCGGCGAGGCGGATGCGCTGATCTGCGGCACCATCGGCGATTACCACGAGCACTTTAGCGTGGTGCAGGAGATCTTCGGCTATCGCGACGGCGTCCATACCGCCGGGGCGATGAACGCCCTGCTGCTGCCAAGCGGCAACACCTTTATTGCCGATACCTACGTTAACGACGACCCGACCCCGGACGAGCTGGCGGAGATCACCGTGATGGCCGCCGAGACCGTGCGTCGCTTTGGTATCGAACCGAAGGTGGCGCTGCTGTCGCACTCTAATTTTGGTTCGTCTAAATCCGCGGCGGCTTGCAAAATGCGTGAGACGCTGGCGCTGGTGCGCGAGCGCGCGCCGGAGCTGATGATTGACGGGGAGATGCACGGCGATGCCGCGCTGGTGGAGAGCATCCGTAACGAACGTATGCCGGACAGCCCGCTGAAGGGATCGGCAAACATCCTGATTATGCCGAACGTGGAAGCGGCGCGTATCAGCTATAACCTGCTGCGGGTCTCCAGCTCTGAAGGGGTGACCGTAGGACCGGTGCTGATGGGCGTGGCGAAACCGGTGCACGTGTTAACGCCGATTGCCTCCGTGCGTCGTATCGTGAATATGGTGGCGCTGGCGGTGGTTGAGGCGCAGACGCAGCCGCTGTAATCCCCTCACCCTAACCCTCTCCCCATAGGGGAGAGGGGACTGCACCGAGCCGTCTTTCACCCTCTCCCCTATGGGGAGAGGGCCGGGGTGAGGGGAGTTACACCCAGTCCCGAACCTGAATAAACTCACGCAAGGCAGCCTCCGGGCTGCCTTCTTTTGGCTCGTAGCAGTACTCCCAGCGCACCAGCGGCGGCATCGACATCAGAATCGACTCCGTGCGCCCGCCGGTCTGCAGGCCGAACAGCGTCCCGCGATCCCACACCAGGTTGAACTCCACGTAGCGCCCGCGGCGGTAGAGCTGGAACTCACGCTCGCGTACGCCGTAGTCGGTGTTTTTACGGCGTTCGACGATGGGCAGATAGGCGTCGGTATAGCCTTCACCCACCGCGCGCATAAAGCTGAACGCGGTATCAAAATCAGGCGTGTTGAGGTCGTCAAAGAACAGCCCGCCGATGCCGCGCTGCTCGTCGCGGTGCTTCAGGTAAAAGTAGTCGTCGCACCACTTTTTATATTTCGGGTAAACGTCTTCGCCAAACGGCAGGCAAAGGTCCCGCGCGGTGGTGTGCCAGTGCACGGCATCCTCTTCGAAGCCGTAGTAGGGCGTTAAGTCGAAACCGCCGCCAAACCACCAGACCGGATCGGCCCCCGGCTTTTCGGCAATGAAAAAACGCACGTTGGCGTGGCTGGTGGGCACAAACGGGTTGTGCGGATGCACTACCAGCGAGACGCCCATCGCCTCGAAGCTGCGGCCCGCCAGATCAGGACGGTGCGCCGTAGCAGACGCGGGCATGGCGTCGCCGTGAACGTGGGAAAAATTCACGCCGGCCTGTTCAAAGATGCCGCCGTTACGCAGCACGCGGCTGCGTCCGCCGCCACCGGCCTCGCGCTGCCAGGTATCTTCCTGAAATTCTCCGCCGTCTGCGGCGGCCAGTTTCTGGCAAATCTCATCCTGCAGCTGCAGCAGGAACGTTTTGACCAGTTGAGCATCGGGTTTCATCAACGTTTCCTGGAGTGCGCTTTTTGGTTATCGAACCAGTTGAAGTAACTGATAATGCCGGAGGCGATGGCGTTGGCAATCTTCTGACGAAACGCCGTGGTGCCGAGGAGTCGCTCCTCTTCCGGGTTGGTAATGAACGAGGTTTCCACCAGCACGGACGGGATGGACGGTGATTTCAGCACCACGAACGCTGCCTGCTCGGTGCCTTTACTGTGCAGTCGATGCACCGGCTTAATCTTTTTCAGAATATGCGAGCCGAGCGTCAGGCTGTTTTTGATCGTATCCGTCTGCACGAGGTCAAACAGCACCTGCTGTAACAGGTGATCCTTGTCCGTGGCCTTCTTCCCGGCGACTTCATCCGCCCGGTTTTCACGGTCGGAGAGGTATTTTGCCATGGCGCTACTGGCTCCACGGTTGGAAAGCGCAAACACCGAGGCACCGGCGGCTGACGGGTTGGTAAAGCCGTCGGCGTGAATCGACATAAACAGATCCGCTCCGTGCTGATGGGCGATCTCAACCCGGTCATACAGCGGAATAAAGGTATCGCCAGAGCGCGTCAGGCGGGCGTCAATGCCGTTGCTGCGTAAAATTGCGCGCACATTTTTTGCAATTGCCAGCACGACGTGTTTTTCTTTCGACCCGTTTTTGCCGATGGCGCCGGTATCAATACCGCCGTGGCCCGGGTCGAGCATCACCAGACGCTTCGCGCCCGGCTTTTTGGTTTTCGGTTTGCTGTGTCCGTTACTGGTTTTGAGCGTGCTCTCGTCTTTCGCCTGAGCCTGCTTTGCGATACCCGTTAACGTTAAGGCCGCCAGCCCCGCTTTGAGAACCTGACGACGCGATGTGAGTGCTTTTAATGGTTTGAATGTGCTCATGCGGCCTGAATACTAAAAAATGGGGTCCTGGTGTTATATCGTATCGTGTTTCCCGTTACGACAGTCCATATTGAGAATTGTTTTACTTTTCATTTCAATACGTGACAAAGTGACATTATGCCAAATTTTGGCGAGATTTTCCCCGGTTATTGGCGAAAGGCGAGCTTCGCGCCATAATCACTGTTTTTAAACCCGAAAAGGCGGTTAATACCATGGAGATACGCGTTTTTCGCCAGGAAGATTTCGAAGAGGTGATCACCCTTTGGGAGCGCTGCGATCTGCTGCGTCCGTGGAACGATCCGGAAATGGATATCGAACGTAAGGTGAATCACGACGTCAGTCTGTTTCTGGTCGCGGAAGTCAATGGCGAGGTTGTAGGGACGGTAATGGGCGGTTACGACGGCCACCGCGGCTCGGCCTATTATCTGGGCGTGCACCCGGAATACCGTGGTCGTGGCATTGCCAATGCGCTGCTGAACCGGCTCGAGAAGAAGCTGATCGCCCGCGGCTGCCCAAAAATCCAGATCATGGTGCGGGAAGATAACGACGTGGTGCTGGGCATGTATGAGCGTCTGGGCTACGAGCATTCTGACGTGCTGAGTTTAGGAAAGCGTCTGATCGAAGATGAAGAGTACTGAGATTCATCCGGCCGACTATGATGCGCAGGGGCGCGTCAGGCTGCCCTTTTTATTCTGGTGCGTTCTGCTGCTGCAGGCCCGGACCTGGGTGCTGTTTGTGATGGCCGCCGCGTCGCGTGGGCAGGGCGACACGCTGCTGAATCTCTTTTATCCCGATCATGATGCCTTCTGGCTCGGCTTGCTGCCGGGCGTGCCGGCGGTGGTCGCTTTCTTATGCAGCGGACGACGGCAGGCGATCCCACGTTTTTGGCGCGCGCTTCGCTGGCTGCTGATCCTCGCCCAGGTTGCGCTGCTCTTCTGGCAGCCGGTACTCTGGTGGTACGGTGAACCGCTGACGGGCACCGGCGTTGCGCTGGTGGTTGCCGATATTGTGGCGCTGCTGTGGCTGCTGACCAACCCGCGTCTTCGCGCCTGTTTTACGCCGCAGGATGATTAATCCGGCACTTTTTGCCGATGCCGCACTCCAACAAGCGTTGATTTAACAAGAAAGGACGTTTCAATGAAATCGCTGCGTTTACTTTTATGCGCTCTCCCGCTGGCGTTGACCGGCTGTTCGACGCTCTCCTCCATTAACTGGTCCGCCGCCTATCCGTGGAACTGGTTTGGCTCATCAACGGAAGTGACCGAGCAGGGCGTAGGGAAAATTACCGCCGCGACGGCGCTGGATCAGAATGCTATTCAGGATGCGCTCAGCAGCGATTACCGTCTGCGCAGCGGCATGAAAACGGAGAATGGCAATATTGTTCGCTATTACGAAGCGCTGAAGGGCGACAAGCTGGCGCTGGTGATCAACGGTGACAAAGGCACGGTAAACCGAATTGCCGTGATGGATGAAGATATTCCGACGGCGAGCGGTGTGAAAGTGGGCACGCCGTTTAGCGATCTTTATAAGCAGGCCTTTGGCAACTGCTCCAGCGCGCCGTCCGACGACAAGGTCGCGGTGGAATGTAAGGCGGAAGGCAGCCAGCACATCAGCTATATCTTCACCGGAACCTGGAGCGGACCGGAAGGACTGATGCCGTCCGACGACACGCTTAAGAGCTGGAAAGTGAGCAAAATTATCTGGAAGCAGTAATTTGCGTCTGAACAAACCGCCTCGCTGAAATCCGGGTATAATAGCCGCCATCAATGCCACGCTGACGTGGCATCTTTATTTCAGGAGGAGCGATGTCTCAGGTTCAGAGTGGCATTTTGCCAGAACACTGCCGCGCGGCGATTTGGATTGAAGCCAATGTCAAAGGGGACGTGGATGCCCTGCGTGCGGCCAGCAAAGCGTTTGTTGATAAACTGGCGACCTTCCAGGCCAAATTCCCGGAAGCCCACCTCGGCGCCGTCGTTGCGTTTGGCAATAACGTCTGGCGTCAGCTGAGCGGCGGCGAAGGGGCGGAAGAGCTGAAAGACTTCATCCCTTACGGTAAAGGCCTGGCTCCGGCGACCCAGTACGACGTGCTGATCCACATTCTCTCTCTGCGTCACGACGTGAACTTCTCCGTTGCCCAGGCGGCGGTGGCGGCCTTTGGCGAAAGCATTGAGGTGCAGGAAGAGGTTCACGGTTTCCGCTGGGTGGAAGAACGCGATCTGAGCGGCTTCGTCGACGGAACGGAAAACCCGGCTGGTGAAGAGACGCGTCGTGAAGTCGCGGTAATTAAAGACGGCGTGGACGCGGGCGGCAGCTACGTGTTCGTGCAGCGCTGGGAGCACAACCTCAAGCAGCTTAACCGCATGAGCGTGCACGACCAGGAGATGATGATTGGCCGTACGAAAGAAGCCAACGAAGAGATCGACGGCGACGACCGTCCTGTGACCTCTCACCTGACCCGCGTTGACCTCAAGGAAGACGGCAAAGGGCTGAAGATTGTCCGCCAGAGCCTGCCGTATGGTACCGCAAGCGGCACGCACGGCCTTTATTTCTGCGCCTACTGCGCGCGCCTGCATAATATTGAACAGCAGCTGCTGAGCATGTTCGGCGATACCGACGGCAAGCGCGACGCCATGCTGCGCTTCACCAAACCGGTGACCGGCGGCTACTACTTTGCGCCGTCCGTTGAGCGCCTGCTGGCGCTGTAATAGCCTTTCTCCCTCTCCCTGTGGGAGAGGGCTGGGGTGAGGGCATCAGGCCGCACCCCTTATTCCCTTTTCTGCTTCTAAATCACCAAACGGTATATAAAACCGTTACTCCTTTCATCCCCGTTATAAATATTATGACTATAAGATAGTCATCACATTTATAAGGGTGCGCAATGGCCGTTACTGTACTGAAAAAAGGAACTCTGGCGCTGGCAGGTTTACTGCTGGTGGCGCAGGCGCAGGCGACTGAACTGTTAAACAGTTCGTATGACGTCTCCCGCGAGCTGTTTGCCGCCCTTAACCCCCCGTTTGAACAGCAGTGGGCGAAAGACAATAACGGCGATAAACTGACCATCAAGCAGTCCCACGCCGGTTCGTCCAAGCAGGCGCTGGCCATTCTCCAGGGGCTGAAAGCGGATGTGGTGACCTACAACCAGGTGACCGACGTGCAGATCCTGCACGACAAAGGCAAGCTCATCCCGGCGGACTGGCAGAGCCGTCTGCCGAACAACAGCTCGCCGTTCTACTCCACCATGGGCTTCCTGGTGCGTAAGGGCAATCCGAAGAATATCCACGACTGGAGCGACCTGGTGCGTTCCGACGTGAAGCTGATTTTCCCGAACCCAAAAACCTCCGGTAACGCGCGTTACACCTATTTAGCGGCGTGGGGCGCGGCGGACAAGGCCGACGGTAACGATAAAGCCAAAACCGAGCAGTTCATGACCCAGTTTCTGAAAAACGTCGAAGTGTTTGATACCGGCGGCCGCGGGGCGACCACGACCTTCGCAGAGCGCGGTCTGGGCGATGTGCTGATCAGCTTCGAGTCGGAAGTGAACAACATCCGCAAACAGTATGAAGCGCAGGGCTTTGAGGTGGTTATCCCGAAAACCAACATTCTGGCCGAATTCCCGGTCGCATGGGTGGATAAAAACGTGCAGGCGAACGGTACCGAGAAAGCGGCAAAAGCCTATCTCAACTACCTGTACAGCCCGCAGGCGCAGACCATCATTACCGATTACTACTACCGCGTGAACAACCCGGACGTGATGAACAAGCTGAAAGATAAGTTCCCGCAGACCGCGCTGTTCCGCGTGGAAGATCATTTTGGCTCCTGGCCAGACGTGATGAAAACGCATTTTGCCAGCGGCGGTGAATTAGACAAACTGCTGGCGGCGGGGCATAAGTAATGTTTGCAGTCTCGACTAAACGCGTGCTGCCGGGCTTTACCTTAAGCCTCGGGACCAGCCTGCTGTTCGTCTGCCTGATCCTGCTGTTGCCGCTCAGCGCGCTGGTGATGCAGCTTGCGCAGATGAGCTGGGCGCAGTACTGGGACGTGGTCACTAACCCACAGGTAGTGGCGGCCTATAAGGTGACGCTGCTGTCGGCGTTTGTCGCCTCCATTTTTAACGGCGTGTTTGGCCTGCTGATGGCGTGGATCTTAACCCGCTATCGCTTCCCGGGCCGCACGCTGCTTGACGCCCTGATGGATCTGCCGTTCGCGCTGCCGACGGCGGTGGCGGGCTTGACCCTCGCGTCGCTCTTCTCCGTGAACGGGCTGTACGGCGAGTGGCTGGCGAAGTTTGACATCAAGGTGACCTATACCTGGCTCGGTATCGCGGTGGCGATGGCCTTTACCAGCATCCCGTTTGTGGTGCGTACCGTGCAGCCGGTGCTGGAAGAGTTAGGTCCGGAATACGAAGAAGCGGCGGAAACGCTGGGCGCCACGCGCTGGCAGAGCTTCCGCAAGGTGGTGCTGCCGGAGCTGTCTCCGGCGCTGATGGCGGGCGTCGCGCTGTCGTTTACCCGCAGCCTCGGCGAGTTCGGCGCGGTGATTTTTATCGCCGGGAACATCGCCTGGAAAACGGAAGTCACCTCGCTGATGATTTTCATTCGCCTGCAGGAGTTTGATTATCCAGCGGCGAGCGCGATTGCTTCGGTGATCCTCGCTGCCTCGCTGCTGCTGCTGTACTCGATTAACACTCTGCAAAGTCGCTTTGGTCGACGTGTGGTAGGTCACTAATGGCGGAAGTTACGCAATTGAAGCGATACGATGCACCCCGCATCAACTGGGGTAAATGGTTTCTGATTGGGGCGGGCGTGCTGGTTTCCGCCCTCATTCTCGTCGTGCCGACGGTCTATATCTTTGTTCAGGCGTTCAGCAAGGGCCTGATGCCCGCGCTGGAAAACCTGGCGAACCCGGATATGCTGCACGCCATCTGGCTGACCGTGCTAATTGCGCTGATCACCGTCCCGGTGAACCTCGTGTTCGGTACCCTGCTGGCGTGGCTGGTGACGCGCTTTAACTTCCCGGGACGTCAGCTGCTGCTGACCCTGCTGGACATTCCTTTCGCCGTATCGCCGGTTGTTGCCGGTCTGGTGTATCTGCTCTTTTACGGCTCAAACGGCCCGCTGGGCGGCTGGCTGGATGAGCATAACCTGCAGATCATGTTCGCCTGGCCGGGCATGGTGCTGGTTACCATTTTCGTGACCTGTCCGTTCGTGGTGCGCGAGCTGGTTCCGGTGATGTTAAGCCAGGGGAGCAATGAAGACGAAGCGGCGGTGCTGCTGGGCGCGTCAGGCTGGCAAATGTTCCGTCGCGTGACGCTGCCGAATATCCGCTGGGCGCTGCTTTACGGCGTGGTGCTGACCAACGCCCGCGCGATTGGCGAGTTTGGTGCCGTTTCCGTCGTCTCCGGTTCCATCCGGGGGGAAACCCTGTCGCTGCCGCTCCAGATTGAACTGCTGCAGCAGGACTACAACACCATCGGCGCCTTTACTGCCGCAGCGTTGCTGACGCTGATGGCCATTTTGACCCTGTTTTTGAAGAGTGTGGTGCAGTGGCGTTTAGAAAATCAGGAAAAACGTCTGCATCAGGAGGGAAATCATGAGCATTGAGATTGCCAATATTAAGAAGTCTTTTGGTCGCACCCAGGTGCTGAATGATATCTCGCTGGATATCCCTTCCGGACAAATGGTGGCGCTGCTGGGACCCTCTGGCTCCGGCAAAACCACGCTGCTGCGTATTATCGCCGGGCTTGAGCATCAGACCAGCGGGCACATCCGCTTCCACGGTACCGACGTGAGCCGCCTGCACGCCCGCGATCGTAAAGTGGGCTTTGTGTTCCAGCACTACGCGCTGTTCCGCCACATGACCGTGTTTGACAACATTGCGTTTGGCCTCACGGTGCTGCCGCGTCGCGAGCGCCCGGATGCGGCAACCATTAAGGCGAAGGTAACCAAACTGCTGGAGATGGTGCAGCTGGCGCATCTGGCGGATCGTTTCCCGGCCCAGCTGTCCGGCGGGCAGAAACAGCGCGTGGCGCTGGCGCGCGCGCTGGCCGTTGAGCCGCAAATTCTTCTGCTGGATGAACCCTTCGGCGCTCTGGATGCGCAGGTGCGTAAAGAGCTGCGCCGCTGGCTGCGTCAGCTCCATGAAGAGCTGAAATTCACCAGCGTCTTCGTGACCCACGACCAGGAAGAGGCGATGGAAGTTGCGGATCGCGTGGTGGTCATGAGCCAGGGCAACATTGAGCAGGTTGACGAGCCGGAGCAGCTCTGGCGTGAACCGGCGACCCGCTTCGTGCTGGAGTTTATGGGCGAGGTGAACCGTCTGCAGGGGACCATTCGCGGCGGACAGTTCCACGTGGGGGCGCACCGCTGGCCGCTGGGCTATACCTCCGCGCATCAGGGCCCGGTCGATCTGTTCCTGCGTCCATGGGAAGTAGACGTGAGCCGTCGGACCAGCCTGGATTCACCGCTGCCGGTGCAGGTACTGGAAGCTAGCCCTAAAGGGCACTACATCCAACTGGTGGTACAGCCGCTGGGCTGGTACACCGAGCCGCTGACCGTGGTGATGCGCGATGACGTGCCGCCGCATCGGGGCGAGCGCCTGTTTGTCGGTCTGCAGCATGCCCGTATTTATCACGGCAAGGAACGCATCGAGACGCGCGAGGATATTGCTCTGGCGGAGTCAGCCTGATAGGTTAGTAGGATGTTTATCGCCCGGCGGCGCTGCGCTGACCGGGCCTACAGTTATCACTGCGTCTTGTAGGCCGGGTAAGCTAAGCGCCACCCGGCTTTTTTATTGAGTAAAAATCGTGAATACACTCGAACACACCATCGGCAACACGCCTCTGGTCAAGCTTCAGCGCATGGGGCCTGACAACGGCAGCGAAATCTGGGTCAAACTCGAAGGCAATAACCCGGCGGGGTCGGTAAAAGACCGCGCGGCGCTGTCGATGATCGTCCAGGCCGAAAAGCGCGGCGAGATTAAGCCTGGCGACGTGCTGATTGAAGCCACCAGCGGCAACACCGGTATCGCGCTGGCGATGATTGCGGCGCTGAAAGGCTACCGCATGAAGCTGCTGATGCCGGACAACATGAGCCAGGAGCGCCGCGCCGCGATGCGCGCCTACGGGGCCGAGCTGATTCTGGTGACCAAAGAGCAGGGGATGGAAGGCGCGCGCGACCTGGCGTTAGAAATGGCCGAGCGCGGCGAAGGTAAACTGCTCGATCAGTTCAACAACCCGGACAACCCTTACGCGCACTTCACCACAACCGGCCCGGAAATCTGGCAGCAAACCGAGGGGCGAATCACTCATTTTGTCTCCAGCATGGGCACCACCGGCACCATTACCGGGGTATCGCGTTTTCTGCGCGAGCAGGATAAAGCCGTCACTATTGTGGGTCTGCAACCGGAAGAGGGGAGCAGCATTCCGGGCATTCGCCGCTGGCCGGCGGAGTATATGCCCGGCATCTTTAATGCGCAGCTTGTGGACCAGGTGCTGGATCTTCACCAGCGCGAGGCGGAAAATACCATGCGTGAGCTGGCCGTGCGCGAAGGTATCTTCTGCGGCGTCAGCTCGGGCGGCGCGGTAGCGGGCGCGATTCGGGTGGCGCAGGCAAACCCGGGCGCGGTGGTGGTGGCGATCATTTGCGATCGCGGCGATCGCTATCTGTCTACCGGCGTCTTTGGTGAAGAGAGTTATTCGCAGGGGGCGGGGATTTAAGCGTCATGGAGATGATTCTATTCCGGGATAATGCCCGGGCGCAGCAAACCGATATTGTCGCGGTACAGTCGCAGGTAGTCTACGGCAGCGTGGGTAACAGCATTGCGGTGCCGAATATTCGAACCCACAGGCTGAACGTCACCGCCGTGCCAACGGTACTTTTTAGCAACACGCCGCACTATGACACGTTTTATGGTGGAGTGATCCCCGACGAGTGGTTCAGCGGCTACCTGAAGGCGCTGGAAGAGCGCGAGATCCTGCGCGAGCTTAAAGCGGTCACTACCGGCTATATGGGAAATGCCAGCCAGATCGTCCTGCTGGCGCAGTGGCTGAAGGCGGTCAAAGCGCAGCATCCTGACCTGCTGGTGCTGGTTGACCCGGTTATCGGCGATATCGACAGCGGGATGTACGTGAAGCCCGAGATCCCCGAAGCGTATCGGGAGCACCTGCTGCCGCTGGCGCAGGGGATTACGCCAAACGTCTACGAGCTGGAAGTGTTAAGCGGCAAATCGTGCCGTACGCCGGAAAGCGCCATTGCGGCAGCGCAGGAACTGCTCTCTGACAGCCTGAAATGGGTGGCGATTACCAGCGCGCCGGTCGCTGACGACCCGCAAAACATCCACGTGGTGCTGGTCACCCGCGAGGGCGTGACCGTTAGCGCGCATCCGCGTGTAGAAACCGATCTGAAAGGGACGGGAGACCTGTTCTGTTCAGAACTGGTGAGCGGCATTGTTGAGGGGAAAACCGTTGCCGATGCCATTCGCATGGCCGGCGATCGGGTGACGGACGTGATGCTCTATACCCAGTCGAAAGGCTACGACGAGCTTATCCTCCCCGCATAAACAAAAATGGCGCCCGAAGGCGCCATTTTTCTGTGCGGCAAGAATTACTTCTTGATGCGGATAACCGGGGTTTCACCCACGGTGACGCTGCCAGACAGTTTGATCAGTTCTTTGATTTCGTCCATGTTGGAGATAACAACCGGCGTCAGGGTAGACTTGGCTTTTTCTTCCAGCAGTGGCAGATCGAATTCAATCACCGGGTCGCCAACTTTAACACGCTGGCCTTCTTCCGCGATACGTTTGAAGCCTTCGCCTTTCAGTTCAACGGTGTCGATACCGAAGTGAACGAACAGTTCGATACCGCTATCAGATTCGATAGAGAACGCATGGTTGGTTTCAAAAATTTTACCGATGGTGCCGTCAACTGGAGCAACCATTTTGTTGCCAGTTGGTTTGATAGCAATGCCATCACCAACGATTTTCTCAGCAAACACTACATCCGGCACGTCTTCGATGTTGACGATCTCGCCGGAGAGCGGAGCAACAATCTCAATAGTTCCGGAGTCTTTCTTATCATCAGAAACCAGAGATTTCAGTTTATCGAACAAACCCATGATCTTCTCCTAAGCAGTAATTTGGGCCGCATCTCGTGGATTAGCAGATTGTTTTTTCTTCAATGAACTTGTTAACCAGCGTCATTAACTCGTCCGTTGTCGGTTGAGCAAGAGCCTGCTCTGCTAACACCTTCGCATCTTCGAAGTTCGTGTTACGGATAATCTTCTTAATGCGCGGGATGGAAATGGCGCTCATAGAGAATTCGTCCAGACCCATACCCAGCAACAGAAGTGTAGCACGTTCGTCGCCTGCAAGCTCACCACACATGCCAGTCCATTTACCTTCTGCATGAGAAGCATCAATAACTTGCTTGATCAAGTTCAGTACGGACGGTGACATTGGCTGGTAGAGATGTGAAATCATATCATTACCACGGTCAACTGCCAGGGTGTACTGCGTTAAATCATTGGTACCGATACTAAAGAAATCAACTTCTTTGGCTAAATGACGCGCAATGGTCGCCGCTGCAGGTGTTTCCACCATCACGCCGATCTCGATTGACTCGTCAAACGCTTTACCTTCGTCACGCAGTTCCTGCTTGTAGATTTCGATCTCTTTCTTCAGTGCACGCACTTCTTCAACAGAGATGATCATCGGGAACATGATGCGCAGCTTACCGAACGCAGAGGCACGCAGGATCGCGCGAACCTGGTCACGCAGGATCTCTTTACGATCCATCGCGATACGGATTGCACGCCAGCCCAGGAACGGGTTCTCTTCTTTCGGGAAGTTCATGTATGGCAGCTCTTTGTCGCCACCGATGTCCATGGTACGGACGATAACCGCCTGAGAGCCACACGCTTCAGCCACGGCTTTGTAAGCAGCAAACTGCTCTTCTTCCGTTGGCAGCGCGTCGCGGTCCATGAACAGGAATTCTGTACGATAGAGACCTACGCCTTCCGCACCGTTGCGCTCAGCGCCATCAACGTCGCGGACGGTACCGATGTTTGCGCACACTTCAACCTGATGGCCGTCAAGGGTGATGGCCGGCAGGTCTTTCAGCTTAGCGAGTTCCGCTTTTTCAGTTGCAACCTGCTCCTGAACCGCGCGTAGTTTATCGATCTCTTCATTGGTTGGGTTTACGTAAACCAGATTGTTTACGGCATCCAGAATCAGATAGTCGCCGTTTTTCACCTGAGAGGTAACGCTACCGGTACCCACGATGGCAGGCAGTTCCAGAGAACGCGCCATGATAGAGGTGTGGGAAGTACGGCCGCCCGCGTCGGTGATGAAACCGAGGACCTTTTTCAGGTTCAGCTGTGCGGTTTCAGACGGGGTGAGGTCAGCGGCAACCAGGATCACTTCATCCTGAATCGCGCTCAGGTCGATGATGGCCAGGCCCAGGATGTTGCGCAGCAGGCGCTTACCGATGTCACGTACGTCAGCCGCACGCTCTTTCAGGTATTCATCATCCAGTTCTTCCAGGGCAGTTGCCTGACCTTCGATAACTTCATGCGCAGCCGCGTCGGCCGTCATGCCTTTATCTTTAATCAGGGCTATGATTTCCTGCTCCAGCTCCTCATCTTCAAGCAGCATGATGTGCCCTTCGAAGATGGCTTCTTTTTCTTCACCGAAAGTTTCGCCAGCTTTAGTTTTGATCGCTTCCAGTTGCGCAGATGCCTTGGCACGACCGCTCAGAAAACGTTCAACTTCCTGATCAACCTTGTCGGCAGAAATTTTTTTCCGGTCGATGACGATCTCGTCTTCTTTCAGCAGCAGTGCTTTGCCGAAAGCGATACCCGGGGATGCTAAAATGCCTGAAATCATAACCCTACCTTACTTGTGACTGATATTTAAAAGAACCCGGAAACTTACTCGAGCTCAGCCATCAGTTTTACCAGATGCTCAACTGCTTTCTGCTCGTCTTCACCTTCCGCAGAGATGGTGACTACGGTGCCCTGAGTCAGGCCCAGAGTCTGCAGTTTGAACAGGCTTTTTGCGCTCGCGCTTTTGCCGTTGGAAGTCACAGTGATTTCAGAAGAAAAGCCTTTTGCTTCTTTAACAAACTGAGCAGCAGGGCGGGTGTGCAGACCGTTCGGAGCGGTAATGGTAACTTCTTGCTGGAACATTGTATTTCCCCAACTTATAGGTTTAGTGTTGTGGAACTAAAGTCTAGCCTGGCGACTGAACTTTAGCCTGTATTGTTAGCGCTGACGTTTCGATCGTCATTAAACATTATGCAGCGAAAGCAAGACTTGAACCAAATCATAAAATCGATTCAGCAAGGCTATTTCATTCACCGATTAATTTCACGCATCAAAATAATTGCTGGTTTAAATACCAGACCCAACGGGGTGAAGCAATGCCAGGAGGGGCAAAAGTTTGAAGCAGGCCACAAAAAAGCACCTGAAAAGGTGCTTTTTTACGCGTTATTAACATGCTGGCACTACTGTTGCAGTTCTTTTTCGGTAAACAGATCGGCAAACAGCGCGGTGCTCAAGTAACGCTCACCCGAGGAAGGAAGGATAACCACTATATTCTTATTGGTAAAGGCTTCGTCTTCCTGAAGCTTGAGCGCTGCCGCAACGGCCGCACCGGAAGAGATACCCGCCAGAATGCCTTCTTCATCCATCAGGCGACGCGCGGTCGAGATGGCTTCTTCGTTAGTGATGGTAACCACTTTATCGATCAGCTTCAGATCCAGGTTGCCCGGAATGAAGCCTGCGCCAATACCCTGAATTTTATGCGGGCCTGGCTTAAGCTCTTCACCCGCCAGTGCCTGGGTGATAACCGGTGAGTCAGTCGGCTCAACGGCAACGGTAATCAGGTCTTTTTTACCCTTTGTGCCTTTAATATAGCGTGACACGCCGGTTAGCGTACCGCCGGTACCCACGCCGGAGATAAAGACATCAACCTGGCCGTCGGTATCTTCCCAGATTTCCGGACCGGTGGTCTTCTCGTGAATTTCCGGGTTCGCCGGATTGCTGAACTGCTGCAGCAGCAGATATTTCGCCGGATCGCTGGCCACGATCTCTTCGGCTTTCTGAATGGCGCCCTTCATGCCCTTCGCGCCTTCGGTCAGCACCAGGTTCGCGCCCAGCGCTTTGAGCAGCTTACGACGCTCGATGCTCATGGTTTCAGGCATGGTCAGCGTCAGCTTGTAGCCGCGCGCGGCAGCAACATAGGCCAGAGCGATCCCGGTATTGCCGCTGGTCGGTTCCACCAGCTCAACGCCAGGCTTCAGTACGCCACGTTTCTCAGCATCCCAAATCATGTTTGCACCGATGCGGCATTTTACGCTGAAGCTTGGGTTACGTGATTCGACCTTCGCCAGAATGCGTCCATTACCGATACGGTTCAGTCGAACCAGGGGCGTATGACCGATAGTCAGCGAGTTGTCTTCATAAATCTTACTCATGGCCTGTCCTTAACTGTATGAAATTGGGATACCGACCCAGCATACCTGCTAAGCAGGTAGGGGGAAGTAAGGAATTCGCATATCTATATACTGCAAGGAAATAATGGGGATCAGTATGGAATAAGGGGCGGCATAAGCCACCCCTGCTTTACACATTTTTGCATTATTTCCATAACGCGTGCTTAGCACGGTAGCAGTCGACCCACATTGCCGTCGCGCCGCAGACGGCGACGGGCATGATGAACAGATTCAGGAAGGGAATCATGGTGAACAGACTGGTCAGCGCGCCAAACTGCATATTGGCGACCTTCTGGCTGCGCAGGGCAGTGCGCATCTCTTTAAACGGCACCTTGTGATTATCGAACGGATAGTCGCAGTACTGGATGGCCAGCATCCAGGCGCTGAACAGGAACCACAGCACCGGCGCCACCGTCTGGCCAATGCCTGGCACAAAATAGAGGATAAGCAGCACAATCGCGCGGGGCAGGTACCAGGCAAACTTCTGCCATTCGCGCTTCATGATGCGTGGCAGGTCTTTCATGATCCCCAGTACGCCCGTGTCTGGCGGCGTCGCGCCGGTAAGCCGCGCTTCCAGCTGTTCCGCCAGCAGACCGTTAAACGGTGCGGCTATCCAGTTGGCAATCGTCGAGAAGAAGTACCCAAACACCAGCAGCACGGAGATCACCGCCACCGGCCATAGCAGGTAGTTAAGCCACTGCAGCCAGTCCGGCACGTAACTCATCAGCGACGGGATCCAGCTCTCCAGCTTTGTGAATAGCCACCAGAACGCGCCGCCCATCAGAATAATGTTGATCAACAGCGGCAGGATGACGAAGCGTCGAATACCCGGCAGGGAGACCAGTTTCCAGCCCTGAGAAAAATACCAGACGCCGCTGCGCGGGGGAGAAGAAGATGTTGAAACCATAGCCAGGCTGTACTCCTTTTTACACAACCAGTGGAATTGCCTGCCTATATTATCCACTTACGAAGCAATGACCAGTTCGGAAATGTTCGAAAAACCAGCAAAAAGCACGATTTCCTTCATCTTTATGCTGTGAATGCTCTGCACACACTTGCACTTGACGTAAACGGCAAATACTCTTAGTGAGTAAATGTTTGCCGTGGTGGCAAGGTGTTAGAACAACAGAGAATATAATGATGCAGGATTTGCGTCTGATATTAATCATTGTTGGCGCGATCGCCATAATCGCTTTACTGGTACATGGTTTCTGGACCAGCCGTAAAGAGCGTTCCTCGATGTTTCGCGATCGCCCACTGAAGCGCATGAAGTCCAGTCGTGACGACGATGACAGTGAAGATGACATCGACGGCAGCGACGACGACGGCGTGGGTGAAGTTCGTGTTCATCGGGTCAATACTGCGCCCGGCGCAGGCCATGGGGAGCATGAAGCGCCTCGTCCTTCGCAGCACCAGTATCAACCGCCGTATGCTTCTGCACAGCCGCGCCAGCCAGCGCCACAGCCTGTGGAAGAGCCGGTGCGCCAGCCGCCGCAACAGCCTGTCTATCAGCAGCCTGCTGCGCCACAGCCGGTTCAACAGCAACCGGTGCAGCAGCCCGTGCAGCAACAGCCTGCTCAGCCGGTAGCACAACCGCAGCAGCCTGTTCATGTGCAGCCTGCGCCTCAGCCCGCTCCGGCACCGCACGTTGAGCCCGAGCCCGTTGTAGAGCCAGAGCCGGTAGTTGAAAAAACGCAGCGCAAAGAAGCGGTGATCATCATGAACGTGGCCGCGCATCACGGCAGCCACCTCAACGGTGACGTGCTGCTTAACAGTATTCAACAGGCAGGCTTCAAGTTTGGCGATATGAATATTTTCCACCGCCACCTGAGCCCTGACGGTAGCGGTCCGGCGCTGTTCAGCCTGGCCAACATGGTTAACCCAGGCACCTTTGATCCGGAAATGACCGGTGATTTCGTGACCCCGGGCGTGACTATCTTTATGCAGGTGCCGTCTTACGGCGACGAACTGCAAAACTTTAAGCTGATGCTGCAGTCCGCTCAGCACATCGCTGACGAAGTCGGCGGCGTGGTGCTCGACGATCAGCGTCGAATGATGACCCCGCAGAAGCTGCGCGAGTATCAGGACCGCATCCGCGAAGTTAAGGAAGCTAACGCGTAATCGTCGCGTTGACTTCAACTCCTCCTCAACCCCCGCCTGTCGGGGGTTTTTTCTCATTGATGGTGCGATATGGACTCAATCGAACAACAACTCACTGAACTGCGAACCACGCTTCGCCATCATGAATATCTCTATCATGTTATGGACGCACCGGAAGTCCCGGATGCGGAGTATGACCGCCTGATGCGCGAGCTGCGCGAATTAGAGGCGCAGCATCCTGAACTCATCACACCGGATTCCCCCACCCAGCGCGTCGGCGCCGAGCCGCTGGGCGCTTTCAGCCAGGTGCGTCATGAAGTGCCGATGCTGTCGCTGGATAACGTCTTCGATGAAGAGAGCTTCCTCGCGTTTAACAAGCGCGTGCAGGATCGCCTGAAAAGCAGCGACTCCCTCACCTGGTGCTGCGAGCTTAAGCTGGATGGCCTGGCCGTCAGCCTTCTCTACGAAAACGGCGTGCTGGTGCGTGCCGCGACGCGTGGCGACGGTACGACGGGGGAAGACATCACCACCAACGTGCGTACCATCCGCGCGATCCCGTTGAAGCTGCAGGGCGACAACATTCCTGCGCGTCTGGAAGTGCGCGGCGAAGTGTTTCTGCCCCAGGCGGGCTTTGAGAAAATTAACGAAGAGGCGCGTCGCACGGGCGGGAAGGTGTTTGCTAATCCGCGTAACGCGGCGGCGGGTTCGCTGCGCCAGCTTGACCCGCGCATCACTGCGAAGCGACCGCTTACTTTCTTCTGCTACGGTGTCGGTATTCTGGAGGGCGGCGAGCTGCCTGATACCCATCTCGGGCGTCTGCTGCAGTTTAAAGCGTGGGGACTTCCGGTGAGCAACCGCGTTCAGCTCTGCGACTCGCCGGAAGCGGTACTGGCGTTCTACCACAAGGTGGAAGAGGATCGTCCGACGCTCGGCTTTGATATTGATGGCGTGGTCATCAAGGTGAACTCACTGGCGCTGCAGGAGCAGCTGGGATTTGTGGCGCGCGCGCCGCGCTGGGCGGTAGCGTTTAAGTTCCCGGCTCAGGAGCAGATGACCTTTGTCCGTGACGTAGAGTTCCAGGTCGGCCGTACGGGCGCCATTACCCCGGTTGCTCGCCTGGAGCCTGTGCAGGTTGCGGGCGTGCTGGTAAGTAACGCCACGCTGCATAACGCCGATGAAATCGAACGCCTGGGCCTGCGCATTGGTGACAAAGTGGTGATTCGCCGAGCGGGCGACGTTATTCCGCAGGTAGTTAACGTAGTGGAGTCAGAACGCCCTGCTGAAACGCGCGAAATCATCTTCCCGACCCACTGCCCGGTGTGCGGCTCTGACGTTGAGCGTGTGGAAGGCGAAGCGGTGGCGCGCTGTACGGGTGGCTTAATCTGCGGTGCGCAGCGTAAAGAGTCGCTGAAGCACTTCGTCTCCCGTCGGGCGATGGACGTGGACGGCATGGGCGACAAGATTATCGATCAGCTGGTTGAGAAAGAGTATGTCCACACGCCAGCGGACCTCTTCAAACTGACGGCGGGCAAACTGACCGGTCTGGATCGCATGGGGCCAAAGTCAGCCCAGAACGTGGTTAATGCGCTGGAAGCCGCAAAAGAGACCACCTTCGCCCGTTTCCTGTACGCGCTGGGCATTCGTGAGGTGGGTGAAGCGACGGCCGCGGGTCTGGCGGCGTACTTTGGTACGCTGGAGGCGCTGGAAAAGGCGAGCATCGAGGAGCTGCAGAAAGTCCCTGATGTCGGCATCGTCGTCGCCACGCACGTCTTTAACTTTTTCGCCGAAGAGAGCAACCGTGAAGTTATCGGCAAACTGCTGGAAGAGGGCATCAGGTGGCCCGCGCCGGTGGTGGTTAACGCCGAAGAGATCGACAGCCCGTTCGCCGGTAAAACGGTGGTGCTGACCGGCAGCCTGAGCCAGCTTTCACGCGACGATGCCAAAGCGCGTCTGGTGGCGCTGGGGGCAAAAGTGGCGGGCAGCGTGTCGAAGAAAACCGACCTGGTGATCGCCGGGGAAGCGGCGGGTTCGAAGCTGGCGAAAGCCCAGGAGCTCGGCATTGCGGTTATCGACGAAGCGGAAATGATGCGCCTGTTAGGAGAGTAACGTGGAGAAAGAGCAGCTCGTTGAGATCGCCAATACCGAGATGCCGTTCGGTAAATACAAGGGCCGCAGGCTGATTGATTTGCCGGAGGAGTATCTGCTGTGGTTTGCCCGCAAGGATGAATTTCCGGCAGGGCGACTGGGAGAGCTGATGGCTATCACGTTACTGATAAAAACCGAGGGGCTGACCCAGCTGGTGCAGCCCCTGAAACGTCCTTAAGCCTTGGCGGCGCGGGTCTCTTCTTGCGCGAGCTTTTCGGTCTGGCGCTTGTAGCGACGCGCCAGCACCGCGCAGACCATCAGCTGGATCTGGTGGAAAATCATCAGCGGCAGCACCATCATCCCAATCACCGAGGTCGGGAACAGAATGTTGGCCATCGGGATGCCGTTCGCCAGGCTCTTCTTCGAACCGCAGAAGACAATCGTGATTTCATCCGCTTTGTTGAAGCCGCATTTGCGTGCCACAAAGACGTTTACCGCAATCACAATCGCCAGCAGGACGATGCTGACCACCACGATAAACAGCAGCGAGCCTGCCCCCACCTTGTGCCAGATGCCATTTACTACCGCTTCACTGAAGGCGGAGTAAACCACCAGCAGAATCGAGGTCTGGTCGGTTTTTGAGATCCATTTTTTATGCTTCGCCACAAACGCCCCGGTCCACGGGCGGGAGAGATGCCCCAGCACAAACGGCAGCAGCAGCTGCAGACAGATTTTGCCCACCTGCTCCAGGTTACCTTCCGCACCGTGCATGTTCATCAGCAGGCCCACCAGCAGCGGGGAGACGAAAATCCCCAGCAGGCTGGAGGCGGAAGCTGAGCAAACTGCTGCCGCTACGTTGCCGCCTGCCAACGAGGTAAAGGCAATGGCAGACTGCACGGTAGCCGGCAGAATACAGAGATACAGGAAACCGGTGTAGAGTGCCGGGTCGACGTTAACCGGCGCCCACCAGGCAAACAGCACCCCGAGGATCGGGAACAGAATGAAGGTGCTGCACATCACCCACAGATGCAGCCGCCAGTGTCCACCGCCTGCGATAATGGCCTCGCGGGAGAGTTTGGCGCCGTGCATAAAGAACAGCAGGGCGATGGCCGCCGTGGTCAGCCCCTCAAAGAACGGGACGAACCCGCCGCGAGCCGGGAAAAACGAAGCCAGTAAAACGGTAACCACCAGGGTAAGCGTGAACGGATCAAGGATACGAAAAAGTTTCATAATCACTCCTGAAAGCAGATGTCGCTATTGTGCTTTCTTCCATTTGAGAAATAAAATTGATTTATTGCATCCATTCATGAATTAAACAGATGAATTATTCATTACGTCAGCTTCGTGTTTTTGTCACCGTGGCGCAGGCTCGCAGCTTTAGCCGGGCAGGAGAGATGATTGGTCTGAGCCAGTCGGCGGTCAGCCACAGCGTGAAAGAGCTGGAGAATCAGACGGGAGTAAGATTACTCGATCGCACCACGCGCGAAGTGGTGTTGACCGAAGCAGGGCAGCAGCTGGCCCTGCGCCTTGAACGGCTGCTGGATGAGCTGAACAGCACGCTCAGAGACGTGGGAAGGCTGGGCCAGCAGCTTTCGGGTACCGTGCGGGTCGCGGCCAGCCAGACGATCTCTGCGCACCTTATCCCTCAGTGTATTGCCGAGGGAAGCCAACGCTATCCGGACATTGATTTTGTGCTGCATGACAGACCGCAACAGTGGGTGCTGGAAAGCATCCGCCAGGGGGATGTGGATTTTGGTATTGTGATCGATCCCGGTCAGGCGAGCGATCTGGCGTGCGAAAGCATACTCTCTGAGCCCTTTTTGCTGCTCTGCCGTGACGACGATCCGCTGGCCACATTGCCGGAAGTCAGCTGGCAGCTCCTGCAGGGCGCGAACCTGGTTTTACAGGATTATGCCTCGGGCAGCCGTCCGCTGATTGATTCCGCGCTGGTGAATCAGGGCGTAAAGGCAACAATTGTGCAGGAGATTGGTCATCCGGCGACGCTGTTTCCCATGGTGGAAGCAGGCATTGGCATCAGCGTGTTGCCCGCCCTGGCGCTTCCCCTTCCGCAGGGAAGCCGGCTGGCCGTCAGGCGATTAACGCCCGCTGTCGAGCGAAAGTTAATGCTGGTGCGGCGAAAAAATCGTTCACTCTCGGGGGCGGCGCAGGCTATCTGGGAAGTTGTGCGTATCCAGGCACAACGATTAACCGAAGCCCGCATACGCGACCCACTGTTTAACGCATCAGAAGATTAGATGTAGATATCGATCTGATTATTGTCTGACGGGCTGTTCACCCCTTCCACTTTGCCTAGCTTTTGCTCCTGCTTCTTCTGGGCCTCTTCGGCCTGCTGGCGCTGCAGCGCGGCGAGCTGTGCCTGCAGCACTTTGATCTGGGTCTGAATCAGTTCCTGCTGCTTCTTCTTCTCATCGGTGCTGATAGGGCTGTTCGACAGCTCTTTTAACTGCTGGGTCAGCTTTTTGATCTTGTCGAGAATGCGGGTGATTTGCGCAGAGATATCGTTACTGCTCGAAGTGCCACTCGCGCCGCTGGTTTGTATCTGTTGGGTTGAAGCCTGAATGGTCGTCATACTTTTTCCTCGCGTTATAAAACAGAGGTATCGGCAACGACGGGATTAGCTTGAGCAAAACTGCCATATCTGGCAGGGAGTTGCATCGATACACAATCAGTATTGATGGTGCGGTGAAAGTGTATTGGAGGTCACCGGCAGGCTGAAGATATAAGACGTAAGTCATGCGATCCCCGCTGTCGCGATCTTCATCCTTAAGGAGCCTCTATGACCCTCTCGAATAATCCGTGGTACTGCGCCGACATTATTCGCGCCGCTAAGCCGAACTTCACGCCCCGCGTGGCGTTTATTCTCGGCTCTGGCCTGGGCGCGCTCGCCGACCAGATTGATGACGCCGTTTCCCTGAGCTACGAAAAGCTGCCGGGCTTCCCGGTGAGCACCGTGCATGGCCATGCCGGGGAGCTGGTGCTCGGGCATCTGGCCGGGGTGCCAGTGGCCTGCATGAAGGGGCGCGGCCATTTCTATGAGGGGCGCGGGATGGCCATCATGACCGATGCGATCCGTACCTTTAAGCTGCTGGGGTGCGAGCTGCTGTTTAGCACCAATGCGGCGGGTTCATTGCGTCCTGATGTCCAGCCAGGAAGCCTGGTTGCCCTGAGCGACCATATCAATACCATGCCGGGCACGCCGATGGTGGGGCTGAACGATGAGCGCTTTGGCGATCGTTTCTTCTCTCTGGCCAATGCTTATGACGCTGATTACCGCGCCATTCTGCAAACCGTGGCGACGAAAGCCGACTTCCCGCTCCATGAAGGGGTGTTTGTTTCTTATCCAGGTCCGAACTTCGAGACGGCAGCCGAGATCCGCATGATGCAGATTATCGGCGGCGATGTGGTGGGCATGTCCGTAGTGCCGGAAGTGATTTCCGCGCGCCACTGCGGCCTGAAGGTCGTGGCCGTTTCTGCGATTACAAATCTCGCGGAAGGGCTTGGCGATATCAAACTCTCGCATGAACAAACCCTCGCTGCCGCTGAGCTTTCCCGCCAGAACTTTATCAATCTTATCTGCGGTTTTCTTCGCCATATTGCCTGAGTAAAACATTCAAGTGGCCCGTGAGGGCCACACTGCTATAAGGAATGGGTTATGAACATCACGACTCGCTTAAAGATGATGTCCTTTATGCAATATTTTATCTGGGGGAGCTGGCTGGTTACCCTCGGCGCTTACATGATTAACACCCTACATTTTACCGGCTCCGACGTGGGCATGGTGTACAGCTCCAAAGGACTTGCCGCGATCGTTATGCCTTCGCTGGTGGGGATTATTGCCGACAAGTGGCTGCGGGCAGACCGCGCCTACGTGATTTGCCACCTCGTTTGCGCCGTCGCGCTCTGCTATGCCGCGCAGGTGAATGAGCCAGGCCTGATGTTCTGGGTCATGCTGGTGAATGCGATGGCCTTCATGCCCACGATTGCGCTGTCGAACACCATTTCCTACGCCTGTCTTCAACAGGCAGGGCTGGATACGGTGAGTCATTTCCCGCGAGTGCGGGTGTATGGCACCGTGGGCTTTATTGCCGCGATGTGGGCCATAAGCCTGATGGGGTCTGAGCTGAGCAACGTGCAGCTTTATATTGCGGCTGTCGCGTCCGTGCTGCTGGCGCTCTATTCTCTGACGTTGCCAGCCATTCCAGTTGCGACGACAAAAACGTCTTCGTCTCTGGCAAGCAAGCTGGGCCTCAATGCGTTTATCCTGTTTAAACAGCCTCGCATGGCGGTGTTCTTTTTATTCGCGATGCTGCTCGGCGCCGTACTGCAGATAACCAACACGTTTGGCAGCCCTTTCCTGCATGATTTTGCGCGTAATCCGGCGTATGCAGATAGCTTTATCGTCACATATCCGTCCATCCTGCTCTCCGTTTCGCAAATCTCTGAAGTGTTCTTCATTCTGACCATTCCGTACTTCCTCGGACGCTTTGGTATTAAAACCGTCATGCTGATGAGCATGGTGGCCTGGATGCTGCGGTTCGGGCTGTTTGCCTTTGGCGATCCGTCTGCAACAGGATTTATGCTGCTCATGCTCTCAATGATTGTCTACGGCTGCGCGTTCGACTTTTTCAATATTTCAGGCTCGGTATTTGTTGAACAGGAGGTCAGCGCCGATATCCGTGCCAGCGCGCAAGGGTTGTTTATGACGACCGTTAACGGTATCGGGGCGTATTTCGGTTCGGTATTGAGCGGAATGGCAGTCGATTACTTCTCGGTGGACGGAGTGAAGGACTGGCAGACGATCTGGCTGGTATTTGCGGCCTATGCCCTGGCGCTCGCGGTGGTCTTTTACTTCAGCTTTAACTATCTCCACACCAGCAAAACCAGCGGGATGCGCACAGTTGCGCATTAAATTTCCCCTCAGGACGATGAAAGGCTTTAAGGTAGGCACATAAGTGTTATCGCCAGGATATGTTTTGATGGAACGCGCCTATCGGACCGATCTCAAGCTGCTGCGCTATTTTCTGGCCGTGGCGGAGGAACTGCATTTTGGACGGGCTGCGGCCCG
The DNA here is from genome assembly GCF_043965265.1 of Enterobacter sp. ECC-249. Classification (NCBI taxonomy): domain Bacteria; kingdom Pseudomonadati; phylum Pseudomonadota; class Gammaproteobacteria; order Enterobacterales; family Enterobacteriaceae; genus Enterobacter; species Enterobacter sp. ECC-249. The sequence goes on along the minus strand of NZ_CP143660.1, from coordinate 3,878,740 downwards.
TCTCAATATGTCTCAGCCGCCGTTAAGCCTGCATATTAAAGAGCTGGAAAGTCAGCTGGGCACGTTACTGTTTATTCGCCACTCGCGGAGCGTCGCGTTGACGCATGCCGGTAAGGTGCTGATGGAAGAGTCCCGTCGGCTGCTCGCCAGCGCAAACCAGGCGCTGGCTCGCGTCGAGCAAATTGGCCGGGGGGAAGCAGGGCGCATTGAGCTCGGGATTGTGGGCACCGCCATGTGGAGTGAGGTGCGCACGGTGATGCGCGCTTTTTTGAAATCGCACCCGAATGTTGATGTCGTATTTCGCGAGAAATCCCCGGTAATGCAGATGGCGCTGCTTGAGCGCCGGGAGCTGGATGTGGGCATCTGGCGGATGGCAATGGAACCTACCCCGGGGTTTACCAGCCTGCGATTGCGTGAAGCGGCTTTTCTGGTGGCGATGCCGGAAGATCACCGGCTGGTGAGCGAATCATCGATTGCGCTCGCAGAGTTGCAGGACGAGTATTTTGTCACGATGCCTTCAGCGCATTCTGACTGGGCATTTTTACATCGCGTCTGCCAGCAGGCCGGGTTTTCGCCGATGATCGTGCGTGAAGCCGTTGAGCCGCAAACGGTACTGGCGATGATCAGCATGGGCATGGGAATTACGCTCGCTGCAGACAGCTACGCGCAAATGCAGTGGCCGGGCGTGGTGTTCCGCCCGCTGAAAGAGCGTATACCGGCAGATTTGTATGTGGTGTATGACGAGAAGCAGGCGACGCCCGCGGTGAAGACGTTAATTGAAACGTTAACAGTGGTGTGATGATTTCGTAGGCCTGATAAGCGTAGCGTCATCAGGCTATGTTTTTTAAGCGCAGTACCGCAGATAGCAAAAAAGCGCCTTTAGGGCGCTTTTTTACATTGGTGGGTCGTGCAGGATGACTCGCTTCGCTCGCCCTTCGGGCCGTCGCCGTAAACGGCTCCGGTGCCTCACTGCGTTCGGCTCGAACCTGCAGCAGGTTCGAATCATCCAGATCGCAGATAGCAAAAAATCGCCTTTAGGGCGCTTTTTTACATTGGTGGGTCGTGCAGGATTCGAACCTGCGACCAATTGATTAAAAGTCAACTGCTCTACCAACTGAGCTAACGACCCGAAATGGTGGGCGATGACGGGCTCGAACCGCCGACCCCCTCCGTGTAAAGGAGATGCTCTACCAACTGAGCTAATCGCCCATTTCGGAACTGCTGCGATAAGGTGAGAATGGTGGGCGATGACGGGCTCGAACCGCCGACCCCCTCCGTGTAAAGGAGATGCTCTACCAACTGAGCTAATCGCCCAATCTCAATTCTTATCTACACTGCGAGTCTACCGAAGTAGATGGTGGGTGATGACGGGCTCGAACCGCCGACCCCCTCCGTGTAAAGGAGATGCTCTACCAACTGAGCTAATCACCCCCGCTGTGTGGAGTCGCATTATAGGGAGAGTTGAAAATGAGTCAACGCATTTTCTAAAGTTTTTATTTGTTCGTCGTAAAATTAAACAAAACGATCGCGAAACGGGCAGTGGCGCATGATTTCTAAACAAAAATCGCAAACTCGGTCACGATAAAGGGATCAACATTGAGGAATCCCCCCACAGTGATAGAATATTGCCCATCGTTTTTTCCCCAGGATTTGCCGATTGCCGGCATCTTTATAACGTAAGGCCATTTCATGAAAATCAAAACTCGCTTCGCGCCGAGCCCGACAGGCTATCTGCACGTCGGTGGTGCACGTACCGCTCTCTATTCCTGGCTTTTCGCACGCCACAACAAAGGTGAGTTCGTGCTGCGTATTGAAGACACCGATCTTGAGCGCTCCACGCCGGAAGCAATTGAAGCCATTATGGATGGGATGAACTGGCTGAATCTGGAATGGGATGAAGGTCCTTACTTCCAGACCAAACGCTTTGACCGCTATAACGCTGTCATTGATGAGATGCTGGTCGCGGGCACGGCGTATAAATGCTACTGCTCAAAAGAGCGTCTGGATGAACTGCGTGAAGCGCAGATGGCGAACGGTGAAAAGCCGCGTTATGACGGCCGCTGCCGCCATGACCATAGCGAGCATGCTGCTGATGAGCCTTGCGTAGTACGTTTTGCTAACCCGCAAGAAGGCTCGGTGATCTTTGACGACCAGATCCGTGGCCCAATTGAATTCAGCAACCAGGAGCTGGACGATCTGATCATCCGCCGTACCGATGGTTCCCCAACCTACAACTTCTGCGTTGTGGTTGACGACTGGGATATGGAAATTACCCACGTTGTCCGTGGTGAAGACCACATCAACAACACGCCACGTCAGATCAACATTCTGAAGGCGCTGAGCGCCCCTGTGCCTGTCTATGCGCACGTCTCCATGATCAACGGTGATGACGGCAAAAAACTGTCTAAACGTCACGGTGCGGTAAGCGTTATGCAGTATCGCGACGATGGCTATCTGCCAGAAGCGCTGCTGAACTATCTGGTGCGTCTGGGCTGGGCCCACGGTGACCAGGAGATCTTCAGCCGCGAAGAGATGATCGAACTCTTCTCTCTGAGCTCAGTCAGCAAATCCGCCAGCGCGTTTAACACTGACAAGCTGCTGTGGCTGAACCATCACTACATCAATACCATGCAGCCGGAATATGTGGCGACGTACCTGCAGTGGCACATTGAGCAGGCAAATATTGATACCCGCACTGGCCCTGAGCTGGCGGATCTGGTGAAACTGCTCGGCGAGCGCTGCAAAACGCTGAAAGAGATTGCTGAAAGCTGCCGCTACTTCTATGAAGAGTTTGCTGAGTTCGATGCGGACGCCGCGAAGAAACACCTTCGCCCGGTTGCGCGTCAGCCGCTGGAAGTGGTGCGTGACAAGCTGGCAGCCCTCACCGAGTGGACCGCTGAGAATGTGCATCACGCCATTCAGGCGACGGCGGACGAGCTGGAAATCGGTATGGGTAAAGTCGGTATGCCACTGCGCGTTGCGGTGACCGGTGCGGGTCAGTCTCCGGCACTGGACGTAACGGTTCATGCCATCGGCAAATCACGCAGCGTAGCGCGCATTAACAAGGCGCTGGACTTCATTGCGGAACGTGAGAACCAGCAGTAATTACGTTAAGAAAAAACAAACGGCAGGGTAACCTGCCGTTTTTTTATGCCTATTTTTCCGCGATACCGAGACGCGTAAGAAAGCCGTGAATGCCTTCGCGTTTCAATAAGGCGTCCAGACGTATCTGCTCTGACGGAGTCATACTCTCCAGCGTATCAATAATGCCTGGGGACAGGTTTGAAATGGGTTCACGGTAGGAAGCAGTGGCCTCCGCGAGATGGTAAACCGCCTGACGGTTGCGGATTGCCGGGAGGCTCATAATATGTTCCTTCACGCGCGCATCGACATGAATGAGTCGCGCGCGACCGCCTTTCACGCCGTTGAGCCCTTCGGTTTTCCACCCCTGCTGGCGTATCCAACGATTAACCGTTTGCCTGGCGACGCCCAAACTCTCCGCCAGCTCTTCCGTGGTCATTTTGCTCCGTAATCTTTTCATATCAGTCCCGATCGCGTATCCCTAAACGTTGCAACAAGCCGGTGATCCCTTCCCGTAATAACAGCGATGTCATCTGCTTCTGCTCTTCCGGCGTCATTTCATTAGCCAGCGTTAGGAGTAGGGTGTGAAGCGAACGGTCATGGCTGGTGCCTTCTGGCAGTTCGGACGTTTCGCTTGCCCGACGTGCGCTGCGGATAAAGTCACGGACTTTTTCGTTCACATGCACCAGGCGCGCTTTTCCGCCCTGGACGCCTGGTTTTGGTGATGTAATCCAACCCTCTTTGCGTACCCATTTATTGATGGTCTGGCGGCTATAGCCAGTGAGGAGGGCTAACTCTTCTGGCGTCATTCGTTCCTTGATCATGCAATTTCCTGAATATCTGTGGGGTTAATTAACGGCTCATTTTATAGCACCGTTTAACGTGAAAACGTGACACGCTTAACTCCTGACTGCGAGCAGGCTCGCAAAGTGATTCATTTGCATGATTTTTCGGCGATTGAATCGCTGGAATTGATTTTGCCGTTGACACTCCGCAGCGGAATTCATATTATGCCGCCCGTCAACATGACAGCTTTACGATGGGGCTATAGCTCAGCTGGGAGAGCGCTTGCATGGCATGCAAGAGGTCAGCGGTTCGATCCCGCTTAGCTCCACCAAACTCTGAACCCAACAGAGTGCGGTCAGTAAAGTCACATGTGGGGCTATAGCTCAGCTGGGAGAGCGCTTGCATGGCATGCAAGAGGTCAGCGGTTCGATCCCGCTTAGCTCCACCAAAATTGTAAACCCTCGTCGAATGACGGGGGTTTTTTTTATCTGTATGTAACGTCCGTTACCGCATTTTGTTATCAAAAAGAAGGTATTCCTGTACCTCTCCTCAATCGAAATCAATAAACCAGTCTATAAATAGACTTGAACTTGATTCGCGCAATTAATAAACCTATTATCCATCCGGTCAATGGTTCTCCCGGAAAATAATGTCCCTGATTAATGAATAAAAAAACGTATAATAATGTAAAGATATTTATGATTGCCCTGGCACTTTGCCTGATTTCGGTACCCGTCTCCCGTTATCTTTCTCCACGCGCAATTGTTAATGGTCACGACGTTTATTTAGCATGGTTACCTTTAAGCGTAATGCTCGCGGTAATACTGCTGTTTGGACGCAGGGCTATTCTTCCCATTGTGTTAGGTTTTACTGTCACTAATTTATTTTATGTTAATTTAGCACCGCTACAATATTCAGTTTTACTGTTCTGTCAGACCTTTGCGCTTTTCGCGGCGTGCGGCCTGCTACGTCTCATGCTGGGCAAGCGCTGGCGTCACAGCATCCCTAACAAGCACATCGGGCTACGTATATTCTGGCTCGGTTTTGTCGTGCCATTAGGTATTAAACTGTCGATGTATTTGGCTGGCTATTTATTTGATTTTCCGGTGACTATTTCCACCTTTTTCGGTGAAGGAACGGTAATTTATAACGTTGTGGATATACAAAGCCTGATATGTGCGGCATTGATTTTTACCATGATGTTCTATTACCCATTAAGAATGATAATTAATCCTCGTTATGCCATTACCTTCTGGCGGCGAAGCGTGAAGCCCGTGTTTTATCACAAGAATCTATTATTTATATTTGTCTGGCTGATGCTTTTAGGCTTCATTCTCGTCATTTTATGTGGTCCTTTTGAATCTCCCGTCATTGCGGGTTATTTGATGCCGCTGATTTTTATTCTTTTTACCTTAGCGATAAGCCGACTGACCTATGCGTTGATTTCTCTGCTGTGGGCGGTATCTGCGCTCCTGCTGTTGACCTACAACTACAACTTCCTTAACGGGGTGGAATCGGGCCATTCGCTCTCCTTTATCCTCTCCGTGCTGATCTCTTTCGCCATCTGCTTGCTTTACATGTCGCGAATTTACCAGCGCAGCGAGTGGCTGAAGCGGGGCTGGCAGGACAGGGCGCTGACCGATCCCCTTACCGGTTTGCCCAATATTCGTGCGCTGGAGGATTACCTTGAGATCCATCCGGATGCCAAAGTGTGCATTCTGCGCATGGATAACCTGGAGTTTTTGAGCCGCCACTACGGGATTATCATGCGGGTCCACTGCAAAAAAACGATCGCCACGTCGCTTCAGCCGCTCCTGCAAAAAGATGAACTGCTCTTCCAGCTGCCCGGAAGCGAGCTGGTGCTGGTATTGCTCGGGCCGGAAATTGCTGAACGTCTCCAGCATATGGTCGATCGGCTCAACAGCAATAAAATTTTCTGGAACAACACCGGGCTGGACATTGAGTTTGGCGCGTCCTGGGGAATGGTCGAAAACGGCGAAAACCTGCATCACACGTTGGGGCAACTGAGCTGGCTGGCAGAACAGGCCTGCGGAGAGCAAAACGTACTCGCGCTCACGAATAGCCTTGAGGCGGCCTCAGGACAAACGACAGAGCGTGTCCTGATGCTGGCGCGGATTAAGCATGCCCTGGAGGCGGGGCAGTTCCATTTGTATGCGCAGCCGATCCAGAAGGCGGACGGGAGCGGCTACTACGAAATTCTGGCGCGTATGGAGAGCGAGGGCGAGATCTTCACTCCTGACCGCTTTATTCCGCTGATTGCGCAGTTCAACCTCAGCCACAGGTTTGATATGTGCGTCATGGAAAAATTACTGGTGTGGCTGCGCGATAACCCTGCACCGCACGCTGGCGCCCGTTTTTCCGTCAACCTGATGCCGCTGACGCTGATGCAAAAAGAGGTCGCGACCGAGATTTGCGCGCTATTTGAACGGTACGGTGTGGCGCCTCAGGCCGTCGTGATTGAGATTACCGAAGAGCAGGCATTCTCTAATTCAGGCTCGAGTATCAACAATATTCAGCAGCTGCGGGATTATGGTTTCCGGATTGCTATCGATGATTTTGGTACTGGCTACGCTAACTATGAGCGTCTCAGACGCCTGCAGGCGGACATCATTAAAATCGACGGCTGCTTTGTGAAAGACATTTGTACAGACGACATGGATGCCATGATCGTGCAGTCGATGTGTAATCTGGCGAAGACGAAATCGCTGTGCGTCGTAGCGGAATACGTCGAAACACCGGCGCAGCGGGAGATGCTCCTTCGCTTCGGTGTGGATTACCTGCAGGGCTACCTGATAGGCAAACCCAAACCGCTGGAAGAATTGCGGGCATAAAAAAACCGGGAGCCAGGCTCCCGGTTTTTGTTTAACGCTAAAGGTTAGAGCACCAGTGCCGCGATAGAAGCAGACAGGACGCTCACCAGCGTAGATCCGTAAACCAGCTTCAGGCCAAAGCGAGAAACCACGTTACCCTGCTCTTCGTTCAGGCCTTTAATCGCACCCGCGATAATCCCGATGGACGAGAAGTTCGCGAAGGAGACCAGGAACACGGAGAGAATGCCTTCCGCGCGTGGAGAAAGCGTGCTGGCAATTTTCTGCAGATCCATCATCGCAACGAATTCGTTAGAAACCAGCTTGGTTGCCATGATACTGCCCACCTGCAGCGCTTCGTGAGCCGGAACACCCATCACCCATGCAACCGGGTAGAAGATGTAGCCCAGAATGCCCTGGAAGGAGATACCCAGCACCGCAGCGAACAGGGCGTTCAGGCCAGAAATCAGCGCAATGAAGCCGATCAGCATGGCGGCAACGATAATCGCCACTTTGAAACCGGCCAGAATGTATTCACCCAGCATTTCGAAGAAGCTCTGGCCTTCGTGCAGGTTTGACATCTGGATATTCTCTTCGCTGGCGTCAACGCGGTACGGGTTGATCAGCGACAGAACGATAAAGGTGCTGAACATGTTCAGTACCAGCGCAGCAACAACATATTTTGGCTCCAGCATGGTCATATACGCGCCCACGATAGACATGGAAACGGTAGACATTGCGGTTGCCGCCATGGTGTACATGCGGTTGCGGGACATTTTGCCGAGAATATCTTTATACGCGATGAAGTTCTCAGACTGACCGAGGATCAGGGAACTCACGGCGTTAAAGGATTCCAGCTTGCCCATGCCGTTCACTTTGGATAACAGGAAGCCAATTCCACGGATCACGAACGGCAGAACGCGGATGTGCTGCAGAATACCGATCAGCGCGGAGATGAAGACGATAGGGCAGAGAACCTTCAGGAAGAAGAACGCCAGACCTTCGTCGTTCATTTTACCGAAGACAAAGTTGGTCCCTTCATTGGCAAATCCGAGCAGTTTTTCGAACATTTCGGAGAAGCCTTTCACGAAGCCGAGGCCTACGTTGGAGTTCAGGAAGAACCACGCAAGTAAAACTTCAATGACCAGCAGCTGGACAACATAACGGATACGAATTTTTTTGCGGTCTGTGCTGACCAGCAATGCAAGTGCAGTAACGACAACAAGTGCCAGGACAAAATGAAGGACGCGGTCCATATTTGCTCCAAATATGAGGCAGGTTTAATTTTCGTGCACATTCTATGTAACAAGCGAAAAGAAAACGAGATCGAGGACACACTATAGTTACATCCTGTGACGAGTCTCAAAAATAGTGATCCACAATACATTTTTGTTATGTTAGGTAAATGAGTGAAAAGTTAAGTTTGTGTGCTAGTCTTCACAAAAGCGCGCGCGATTTTCAGTTTCTGTTAGATCGCCCCACTTACCCGCCCGCCTATCGTTCAAAGCTATCAGAGAAATCACTGTAAACTTCACAAATGATCTTGATAATCATTCTCATTTTGATAGCATTAAACATAGCAAAGGCTATATTTCAGAGGCAGAAATGACAAACAGTCGCGTAGAGGGTAGCAGTGGCAGAGCCGCGCGCAAGTTGCGGTTCGCATTAATGGGACCTGCGTTCATCGCTGCCATTGGCTATATCGATCCAGGTAACTTTGCGACCAATATTCAGGCAGGGGCCAGCTTCGGCTATAAGCTGCTGTGGGTAGTCGTCTGGGCTAACCTGATGGCGATGCTGATTCAGATGCTCTCCGCAAAGCTGGGGATTGCCACGGGTAAAAACCTGGCGGAGCAAATTCGCGACCATTATCCGCGTCCGGCCGTCTGGCTCTACTGGGTCCAGGCGGAAATCATCGCCATGGCCACCGATCTTGCTGAATTTATCGGCGCAGCGATCGGCTTTAAGCTGATTCTGGGCGTGTCGCTGTTGCAGGGGGCGGTGCTGACCGGGATTGCCACTTTCCTGATCCTGATGCTGCAGCGTCGGGGCCAAAAGCCACTGGAGAAGGTCATCGGCGGTCTGCTGCTGTTTGTCGCGGCGGCCTATATCGTCGAGCTGATTTTCTCACAGCCGAATCTGGCGCAGCTCGCTAAAGGGATGGCGATCCCAAGCCTGCCAACCTCGGAAGCGGTGTTCCTGGCCGCCGGGGTGCTGGGGGCGACCATCATGCCGCACGTGATTTATCTGCACTCCTCGCTGACGCAGCATCTCCACGGAGGGACGCGCAAAGAGCGCTACTCCGCCACCAAGTGGGACGTGGCGATCGCCATGACCATCGCGGGGTTTGTCAATCTGGCGATGATGGCTACCGCAGCCGCGGCTTTCCACTTTAACGGTCACACCGGTATTGCCGATCTCGACCAGGCCTATCTCACGCTGGAGCCGCTGCTGAGCCATGCTGCCGCTACGATATTTGGTCTTAGCCTGGTGGCTGCCGGTCTTTCTTCAACGGTGGTGGGCACGCTGGCAGGCCAGGTGGTGATGCAGGGGTTTGTCCGGTTCCATATTCCGCTGTGGGTGCGTCGCTCCGTCACCATGCTGCCGTCATTTGTCGTGATTTTGATGGGGCTCGATCCGACGCGAATTCTGGTCATGAGCCAGGTTCTGCTGAGTTTTGGTATTGCGCTGGCGCTGGTGCCGCTGCTGATTTTTACCAGCAACAAAACCCTGATGGGCGAGTTGGTCAACTCAACGCTGGTGAAGCGGACCGGGTGGGCCATCGTAGTGGTGGTGGTGGCGCTGAACCTGTGGCTGCTGATTGGCACAGCGTTGGGACTCTAAAAGAAAAAGGAGCCGTGAGGCTCCTTTTTGCTGTTAGTCGTCATGACCGTGGTGGCCATGTCCGTGACCTTTGCCGCGACCCCAGCCGCCGCGACGGTCGTCACGATCCCGCCAGCCTTCACGGTAACCGCGCTCATAGGCGCTGTCTTTATACCAGCCGCGGTGTCTGCCGTTATCATGTTTCCACCAGCGATCGCCGCGCCACTCATAGTGACGATGCCAGTAATCACGGTCGCGCCAGTAGCCGCCGTCCCAGTATCTGCCGTAGTCGTCACGATCGCCAATTTGTAATTTTACTGATGGCAACAGGGTGATTTCGCCCGCAGTGGCGATCAGCGGAGCCGAAGCCAGTAATACCGCTGCAAGAATCAGTGACCTGAACATACTCTTTCTCCTTCACGATCGGGGCCTTTGTTGGGCCTGTTAACGCAATTTTACGAGTTGGTAAACCTTCGTATCATCGCCTCAACTCCGAATTCCTGGGTGAGAGCACTTTTTGCTAAAAGCGATTCTAGTTTGAGCTGCTCAGAATCCCTTCTATACGGGACAGTTCTTCCGAAGAGAAATGGCGGTTTGCCAGCATGCCCACGGCGTCATCAATCTGCGCCGCTTTACTTGCCCCAATCAGCACCGACGTCACATTCTCATGGCGTAATACCCAGGCCAGCGCCATCTGGGACAGCTTCTGGCCGCGCTCTTCCGCCATGGCGTTCAGCTTTCTTACCTTCTCCAGCTTCTCTTCGGTTATCTGATCGGGATTAAGGAACTGACTGCCGCTTGCCGCTCGAGAGTCTGCCGGAATGCCGTTAAGATATCGATTGGTCAGCTGCCCGCCGGCCAGCGGCGAGAAGGGAATACAGCCAACCCCTTTTTCCTGCAGCACGTCCAGCAGTCCCGCTTCCGGCGCACGTTCAAAAAGGGAGTATTTCGGCTGGTGGATCAGGCAGGGTGTCCCGAGGTCATTAAGGATATCAATCGCCTGGCGAGCCAGAACTGCCGGGTAGTTGGATAAACCGACATACAGTGCTTTTCCCTGGCGTACCGCATGGTCAAGCGCTTTCATGGTTTCCTGCAGCGGCGTTTCCGGATCTGGCCGGTGATGGTAGAAGATATCCACATACTCCAGCCCCATGCGCTTCAGGCTTTGATCGAGGCTTGCCAGCAGATATTTGCGTGACCCCCAGTCGCCGTAAGGGCCATCCCACATGGTATAACCCGCTTTGGTGGAGACGATCAGCTCGTCGCGCCAGTGCAGGAAATCCTCCTGCAAAATACGGCCGAAATTACGTTCGGCGGATCCGGGAGGCGGGCCATAGTTGTTGGCAAGGTCGAAATGCGTAATGCCCAGATCGAACGCGCGCTGTAAAAGTTGACGGCTGTTTTCGATAAGGGTGGTGTCACCAAAGTTATGCCACAGCCCAAGCGAGATGGCGGGTAACCTGAGCCCGTTTCGCCCGCAGCGGCGATACTCCATTGTCCCGTAACGATTTTTGTCCGGCTGATAACCCATTTTCGTAACCTCTGGCGCTGAAGTGAAAAATCAGTGTATGCGTTTACATTTACGCGAAAAAAAGCAGCATAGCGCAGCCTTTTTTGTAAAGCATTCTTTCCATGTCCTTCTTATCGTCAATTCTGGACAGCCATCACGCTTATTTAATACTCAAGGTGAGGTCAAAACATTAGAAGGATACCTGTTTATGCGTACCCCATACTGCGTCGCCGATTACCTGCTGGACCGTCTTACAGATTGTGGAGCCGATCATCTGTTTGGCGTGCCGGGCGACTATAACCTGCAGTTTCTCGACCATGTAATAGACAGCCCGGATATCTGTTGGGTGGGCTGTGCCAACGAGTTAAACGCCTCTTATGCCGCGGACGGATATGCCCGATGTAAGGGCTTCGCCGCGCTGCTGACGACATTTGGCGTAGGAGAGTTAAGCGCCATGAACGGCATTGCGGGTAGCTACGCCGAGCACGTTCCGGTCTTGCATATTGTGGGTGCGCCGGGGATGGCATCACAGCAAAGAGGTGAGCTGCTGCACCATACGCTGGGCGACGGTGAGTTCCGTCATTTTTACCACATGAGCGAGCCGATCACCGCTGCGCAGGCGATCCTGACCGAACAAAACGCCTGCTATGAAATCGACCGGGTATTAACAACCATGCTCCGGGAGCGTCGCCCCGGCTACCTGATGCTGCCTGCCGACGTGGCAAAAAAAGCCGCCACCCCTCCTGTAAACGCTCTCACGCTCCGGCATACGCATGCCGATAGCGCCTGCCTGAAAGCATTCCGGGATGCTGCAGAAAACAGGCTTGCCGGGAGCAAGCGTACTGCGCTGCTGGCCGATTTCCTGGTCCTGCGCCATGGCCTGAAGCATGCGCTGCAGAAGTGGGTCAAGGACGTGCCGATGGCACACGCCACCATGCTGATGGGCAAAGGGATATTCGACGAGCGTCACGCTGGTTTTTACGGCACCTACAGCGGTTCGGCGAGCGCCGGCGCGGTAAAAGAGGCGATTGAAGGGGCAGATACCGTACTCTGCATCGGCACGCGATTTACCGATACCCTGACCGCCGGCTTCACGCATCAGCTCACCCCGGCGCAGACGATAGAAGTTCAGCCTCATGCCTCACGCGTTGGTGATATCTGGTTTACCGGCATCCCCATGCTTCAGGCAATCGAAACGCTGGTGGAGCTGTGCAAACAGCACGTGCACGAGACGCCCGTGCAGTTCTCTCAAAGCACGATGTCCTACCCGCAGCCGGATGGCTCGCTGACGCAGGCGAATTTCTGGCAAACGTTGCAGACGTTTATTCGTCCGGGAGACATCATTCTTGCGGATCAGGGCACCTCGGCCTTTGGCGCGATCGACCTTCGTCTTCCGGCTGACGTGAATTTTATCGTCCAGCCGCTGTGGGGATCTATCGGCTATACGCTGGCGGCGGCATTTGGCGCACAAACGGCCTGCCCGAACCGGCGCGTGATTGTCCTGACGGGGGATGGCGCGGCGCAGCTCACCATTCAGGAGCTCGGCTCGATGCTGCGGGATAAACAACACCCCATCATTCTGGTCCTTAACAACGAAGGGTACACGGTGGAAAGGGCGATCCACGGGCCGGAGCAGCGGTATAACGACATTGCGCTATGGAACTGGACGCAAATCCCGCAGGCACTGAGCCTTGATCCTCAGGCCCAGTGCTGGCGGGTCAGTGAAGCGGAGCAGCTGGCGGACGTCCTTGAAAAAGTGGCGCACCACGAGCGGCTCTCGCTGATTGAGGTGATGCTGCCGAAAGCCGACATCCCACCGCTGCTGGGGGCGATCACCAAAGCGCTGGAAGCGCGCAATAGCGCCTGATTATTTGTCGTTTCGCCAGGCCATCATCATCGGTTTGCCCGCCAGCAGGAGCCAGGCGGGCAACATCACGATACAAAGCAGAGGGAAAAGCGTCGAATCCGGTACGACTACTGCCGCCATAAACAGGCTGAGCCACGCGTCGCGCGTGACCACCAGAACCAATCCCAGAATAGAACAAGAGACGGTAATCGCCGCCGGGACCGCATCGACATGCTCGTGCAGCATCAGGCCCAGCGCGACGCCGACAAAGACCGCCGGAAAAATGCGTCCACCGCGGAAACCGCAGGCGGCCGCCACCACCAGCGCGGCCAGCTTAATCACGGCAAACAGCAGATAGTCGGAGACGCTAAACACCTGGCTGAAGGCCAGCTGCTGCATCTCGTCCAGACCTTTAAACAGCGTCACCGGCCCGCCGATTGCCCCTAAAATACCGAGGATCAAACCGCCGGCTCCCAGAATTAACACCGGGTGTTTGAGTCTATGCATCAGCCGGTGCAGACGTGGGAGGCACCATACCGCCACCATGCCCAGCGCAATGGCGATGGCGACGACGATGGCGCCGCTGAAAATATCGGCGATTTGCATCTGGCCGTAGTGGGGAAGGGAGAGTGAAAAATGGGGATGGAAAAACAGGCTGGTGGTCAACGCTCCGGCGGCTGCGGCCATCAGCGGCGCAAACAGCTTATCCCACAGCGGGACGTCGTTATTGCTGCTGAGCGTCTGCGAAAAGATCAGTGCCGCCGCCACGGGCGTGCCGAAAAGCGCCCCGATGGTGCCTGCTGAGGCGAGAATGGTCCAGTCCAGCGCGCCGACGCGGGGCAAAATGCGTGAACCGAGAAAAACCGCCAGGCCAATGTTCACGGCCATAATCGGATGCTCAGGTCCCAGACTAACGCCCCCAGCCAGACCGATAATCAACGCAATGATGAGCCCTGGCAATGCAGCGGGGGCAACCGGGGCACCAATCAACGGTTCTTGTGCCGGATCGGGGCCGGCATGGCCGGGACTGAAACGGATCACCAGGCCCACCGCAATACCGGTTATCGTCAGCATCCCAACGATCCAGGCAGGAGAGTCAGCGGTGACGCCCAGTCCTGCAGGTAGCGCGTTCCATAATAGTGTTTGCAGCACCGACGCGACTTTCATCACGACGATGAGCACCAGACTTGAAACCACGCCAATGATGAGCGCCGGAATGGCCAGCAACAGCATGGTTCTGGCTCGCGGGTGGAGCATGATGATTTCCTTGTACAAAACGGTATTACGTTACTTTGCACATTAAGCTTTATGGCAATAGTGCAAAAGGTGCTGAAACGGTAAAGTTATTCTGTGACGTAGATCGATAATCCATGGGCATTCACCTTACGGCCGTTGTTGTTATCACGCCTTGAATTTACAGTGTCCCAAAGATTTATTCTGACTTTAGCGGAGCAGTAGAAGAATGACAAAGTATGCTTTGGTAGGTGATGTGGGCGGCACGAACGCGCGCCTTGCATTATGCGATGTAAGTAGCGGTGAAATTTCCCGGGCGAAAACCTATTCCGGGCTGGATTATCCAAGTCTTGAGGCCGTTGTCCGCGTCTATCTGGACGAGCATCAGGTAAGCGTAGAAGATGGCTGCATCGCCATTGCCTGTCCGATAACCGGCGACTGGGTCGCCATGACCAACCATACCTGGGCATTCTCCATCGCCGAGATGAAAAAAAACCTCGGCTTTGCGCATCTTGAAATCATCAATGACTTCACCGCGGTGTCCATGGCGATCCCGATGCTGAAGCCTGAGCATCTGATCCAGTTCGGTGGCGCTGAACCGGTAGAGGGTAAGCCGATTGCGGTTTACGGGGCCGGTACCGGTCTGGGCGTTTCACATCTGGTGCATGTCGCTCAGCGCTGGGTGAGCCTGCCGGGTGAAGGCGGTCACGTTGACTTTGCGCCAAACAGCGAAGAAGAGGGCATTATCCTCGAAGAATTACGCGCGGAGATCGGCCACGTCTCCGCCGAGCGCGTGCTGTCAGGACCGGGGCTGGTGAATCTGTACCGGGCGATTGTGAAGTCGGACGGCCGTCTGCCGGAAAACCTGCAGCCTAAAGACGTCACCGAACGCGCGCTGGCGGACAGCTGCATTGACTGCCGTCGTGCCCTGTCGCTGTTCTGCGTGATTATGGGACGCTTCGGCGGCAACCTGGCGCTGACGCTGGGCACCTTCGGGGGCGTTTATATTGCGGGCGGAATTGTGCCGCGCTTCCTCGACTTCTTCAAAGCCTCCGGCTTCCGCGGCGGGTTTGAGGATAAAGGACGCTTCAGAAGCTACGTGCAGGACATTCCGGTTTATCTGATCGTGCATGATAATCCAGGCCTGCTGGGGTCGGGTGCCCACCTGCGTCAGGTTCTCGGCCAAATTCTCTGATGTATAGCCCTCTCCCGCGGGAGAGGGCTTTTTCGTTACAGGTGCATCAGCTGGCGGAACTCTTTCACCTTGCTGCGGCTCACCGGCACCTGAAAATCCAGATCCTTCAGGCGCAAGATATAGGTGTTGTTAAACCACGGTTCGATCTCGCGGATCTTGTTTAAATTCACGCAGAACGAGCGGTGGCAGCGGAAAAAATGCGACGCAGGCAGCTTGCTGCAAAACTCGGTGATGTTCATCGCCATCACGTACGATTCCCGCCGCGTATAGACAAACGTCATCTTTTCATGGGCTTCGGCATAGTAGATATCATTGACCGGCGTCACGATGATGCGCTCGTCTTTAACCAAATTAATGGTATCGTTTTCCCGTACCGTTGGGCTGGCGCTAGCGGGAGCGGTCTGCTGCTGCCATGCGGCCTCCAGCTTTTGCAGCATGCTGACAATCCGCGACTCCTGGTAAGGCTTAAGAATATAGTCAAACGCCTCCAGCTCGAAGGCCTCTACGGCGTGCTCTTTCCATGCGGTAACGAAAACAATAAACGGCTTATGGGCAAACTGATTGATGTTTTGCGCCAGCAATACGCCATCCAGCGACGGAATGTTGATATCCAGGAAGATGGCGTCGACCCGGTTATGCTGCAGAAACTTCAGCACGTCCAGACCGTCATCAAACGTCCCCACAATCTCCATCTGGCTGTGGGTGTTGATAAGCCAGGTTAGCTCCTGTTGAGCCAGGATTTCATCTTCTACAATGATGACTTTCATGGGTTACTCCACCTGGGGCAACAGTGATGTTGTCGAATGAACGGGAGAACGCTCGTTCGGAACGTAAAAAGCAATTTCGGTGCCCGGCTCAAGACGCTGAATATGCAGACCGTCGCCGTAAAGCAGCTTGACCCGGTGGTGCACGTTCAGCAGGCCGATTTTATTCCCGGGCATCTCGTTAGACTCCACGCGCTCAATGACTTTTGGGTCAATCCCGTGGCCGGTATCGCGCACGGCAATGCGTACCCGGTTACCGCTTTCGGTGACGCTGATGGTAACGACGCCTTTGCCTTTACAGGGCTGAATGCCGTGAACAATCGCGTTTTCGACCAGCGGCTGGATAAGCAGACTCGGGATCACGCAGTTGACCTCTTCATCAATATCGTAAATGACCGTGAGCTTGTCGCCAAAGCGCGCCTGCTCAATCGCGATGTAGTCTTTGATCTGGTACAGCTCTTTTTTGATATCGATCTGCTCGTCATCTTTCAGCTCGATGTTGTAGCGCAGATAGCGCGACAGATTAAAAATCAGCTGGCGAGCGGTGTCCGGATTAAGACGGATGGAAGAGGAGATGGCGTTCAGCGCGTTAAACAGGAAATGGGGATTGATTTTGCTCTGCAGCGCGCGCAGCTCTGCCTTATTTGCCATCTCACGCAGCTGTTCTGCCCGGGAGACCTCCAGCTGGGTGGAGATAATCTGCGACAGGCCAATCGCCATCTCCTGCAGGGAGGAGGTGATCTGATGCGCGTGACAGTAATAAATTTTTAGCGTGCCCGTCACGACGCCTTTCTCCCACAGCGGGATCACCAGCATCGAGTGGATTTCCGGCGTTCGGTGGGCTTCATCATTGTTTTTAATGATGATTTTACCGTAGTTGATCGCCTGTCTGGTGGTTGGGCTGATGGTGTCATCGTTGTCGCGATAGTTGTGTTCCCCGACGCCAACGTAGGCCAGCACGTGGTCAATGTTGGTGATGGCGACGGCATCTGCGTGGATGTCGTGGCGGATAATTTCGCAGACCTGACGCAATGACTCCGCGTTAACGTGGCGGAAAAGCGGCAGCGTTTTGTTGGCAATATCCAGCGCCAGCTTGGCCTGACGGGCGGCGCTGGCCTCTTTTTCCCCTTCAACGCTTTGTACCAGCAGCACGATAAAACCGATGCAGACGCTGCCCAGGATCATCGGAATCCCGATTTTCGAGACGATATCCAGCCCCAGCGCGGTGGTCGGGGCCCAGACGACGACCAGGATCATCGTCAGCGTTTCGCACACCATGCCTGCGACGATCCCAGCGCGCCAGCGCTGTTTTTTCGGGATTTTGCGGCTGATCCAGCCGGAGAGCACACCGGCGATAATGCTGGTAATAAAGCAGGGCACCGCCGTTACGCCGCCGATATCAATCAGGTAGCGATGGGTTCCGGCAATCACGCCGGTGATGACGCCCACCCACGGGCCAAACAAAATCCCACCGGACATCACGGCGATAATGCGCACGTTAACCAGCGAGCCCTCTACCGGCACGCCTGACCAGGTGCTGAACAGGGCGAACAGCGAAAAGATGGCGGTAACGGCCAGCAGCTCTTTTGGCGAGTGGGCTGATTTGTGCAACAGCTCGCGAAACAGGCGAATGCGGATGAGGAAGAACAGGCAAATCAGCATTAATGCCGCACGGTCAAAAACCGCCAGCAGCATAGTGAATATTTCGTGCACGAGTAGACCTGGGAAAACGGGAAAGAACCATGATAAAAAACCTGGCGCGTATTGACCAGCTATCCGTCAGGTTTATCAAATGAGGAAAACCCATAATTTTTAAAGGGGATTGTCAGGCGGTGACCGATGCATCCAGTTTTTTTCTTATCGGCGCATCATCAGGTAACTGGGTTGATATCACTCTGTTAAATAACAGCTATCAGAAAGCTATTCCCGAAACAGGGACTTCCGCTTTTCGACACAGCCGGGTTCCGGTTTTCAGACAATCACTTTTTTTTCATTTCCCTCTCGACAGCATGATTTTTTTCAGGTTATTTTCTAAACATGCCACACCGGTGGCAGCGTCGCTCGGACGGTCCGGGCGCTAACGTTAATCTGAGGAATCTATGGCTGAATTCAGTCCTGAACGCCGTTTTACGCGTATCGATCGTCTCCCCCCTTATGTTTTCAATATCACTGCTGAACTGAAAATGGCTGCGCGTCGGCGCGGCGAAGATATTATCGATTTCAGCATGGGTAATCCTGACGGCCCAACGCCACCGCATATCGTTGAGAAGCTCTGCACGGTTGCCCAGCGCCCGGATACGCATGGCTACTCGACCTCTCGCGGTATTCCCAGATTACGTCGCGCGATCTCGCGCTGGTATCAGGAGCGCTATCAGGTTGATATCGATCCGGAAAGCGAAGCGATTGTCACCATCGGCTCGAAAGAGGGGCTGGCACACCTGATGCTGGCCACGCTGGATCATGGCGATACGGTGCTGGTGCCTAATCCAAGCTACCCGATCCATATCTACGGCGCGGTGATTGCCGGGGCACAGGTCCGTTCCGTGCCGCTGGTGGAAGGTGTCGATTTCTTTAACGAACTTGAGCGTGCGATTCGCGAAAGCTATCCAAAACCGAAGATGATGATCCTCGGTTTCCCGTCGAACCCAACGGCCCAATGCGTGGAGCTCGATTTCTTCGAGAAAGTCGTCGCCCTGGCGAAGCGTTATGACGTGCTGGTGGTTCACGATTTAGCCTATGCTGACATCGTCTATGACGGCTGGAAAGCGCCTTCTATTATGCAGGTTCCGGGCGCGCGTGACGTGGCGGTCGAGTTCTTTACGCTGTCAAAAAGCTACAACATGGCAGGCTGGCGTATTGGCTTTATGGTGGGTAACAAAACGCTGGTGAGCGCACTGGCGCGCATTAAGAGTTACCACGACTATGGTACCTTCACGCCGCTACAGGTCGCGGCTATTGCTGCCCTGGAAGGCGACCAGCAATGCGTTCACGAGATTGCCGCCCAGTATAAGCGCCGCCGTGACGTGCTGGTAAAGGGCTTGCATGAAGCGGGATGGATGGTGGAAATGCCGAAGGCGTCTATGTACGTCTGGGCAAAAATTCCGGAGCCGTACGCGGCGATGGGATCGCTGGAGTTTGCCAAAAAGCTGCTGCAGGATGCGAAGGTGTGCGTATCACCGGGCATTGGCTTTGGTGATTATGGCGACACCCATGTGCGATTTGCCCTGATTGAAAACAGCGACCGCATTCGTCAGGCGGTGAGGGGCATCAAGAGTATGTTCCGGGCCGACGGTCTTCTCACCTCGAAGAGCGTGACTGAAAATCCCGCGTCGACATGACATAAAAAAACAGGAGCCGATGGCTCCTGTTTTTTTGACTGCATGTTCTTCACTAGATCATCAGGGCAAAGGTTCCGGCCCAGACTAAAACAATCACCGAAATGCCCATAAAGAAATATTTCACGTTTCATCGCTCCGCGTATCTTGTGGTACGCATTTAAAAACAGAGTCCACCTGATTATAGAGAACTGAAATCCGGTCAAAACGGAAATGAGAATTTTCCCGTTACGCCGCTCACTCCAGCTCAGAATTCTGTGCTTTCCTGTTGCCAGACGGCGCTAATGTACGCCTAAAAATGAGGGGAGACAAGAGGGATTTTTTTAAATAATTTCCGTCACTTACGACTGTCGTGGAACGGCGACAGTTTGATTTCGCATCGCAATAAATTCACTTTGGGCGACGCAATGAAAGACGATTTCTCAAAGGGATGACAGGTGATTGAAAAGGTTAGTTTCTTAGCGAAACTAACCTTAATGAAAGGCTTAAATATAGAGCGAGGCTTCGCCCAGAGGGCGGGTTTTGAAACGACGATGCATCCACAGATATTGCTCAGGCGCGCGCATGATTTCAGTTTCGATGACTTTATTGATGAACGCCGCGGCTTCGCACTCGTTTTCCGGATAGTTAGCCATTTCAGGAGAGATGTGCAGACGATAGCCTGATTTATCTGCTTTTCTCACCATCGTCACGGTCAGCATTGAGGCGCCTGACAAACGAGAAATGACAAAGGTGCCGTTAGTCGTCGCAACATCTTTAACCGCAAAGAAAGGCGCAAAGCTGCTGCCTTTACGTCCATAATCCTGATCGGGTGCAAACCAGACGGCTTCACCTTTCTTCAGGGCACCGACCATACCGCGCAGGTTATTACGGCTGATCATCGCCTTATTGGAACGCATGCGGCCACGCGTCTGTACCCACTCCATCAGCGCACTGTTGTGTGGTCGATAGGTCGCCATCATTGGCTGGCACAGGCCCATCACGCGGCCACCCAGTTCCAGAGACATAAAGTGAACACCGACAACCATCACGCCGCGTTTTTGCATCTGCGCGCGTTTAAGATTATCCAGGCCTTCCACGTCAAACCACTTGCGGACACGCTCATCCGGCCAGAACCAGGCCATGCCGGTTTCAAGCAGCGCCATGCCGATGGATTTGAAGTTTTCAGCGATGAGTTTCTCGCGCTCTTCAGCATTGTACTGCGGAAAACAAAGCTCAATATTTTTACGCGCGATGGATTCACGACGTTTCAGGAAAACACGGGAAGCGCTGCCCAGTTTCGATCCCAGCAAACGCAGAACAGGGTACGGAAGTTGAACCAGCAGCCAAAGTAAGCCAAGACCAAACCATGTAAACCAGTAACGCGGGTGTAAAAACGCGCGTTGAAATTTGGATTGAGACAAAATAGTAAAACCTATGTGAAGCCTGTAAAGGTAGCGCAGAGTTTGCGATACGACGTGCCGATAAGACCGTTCTTCAAGGTGATGGTTGCAGGCTTTACCGAACTTTACGGCGTTGCCTGGCCACTGCTGATTTGGGCGGGCGGCGTAATGTAGCACCGTTATACGATATGTGCCATTACTCGTTTTTGATTAAAAAAGCGGCAATCTGGAAGGTGCTTGATTTTACAGTTTTTATAATCACTCGCATGCAAGGGTATGCCGTCTGCCCTATCCGCGAAGATAGAGCATCTTCTGATGAAGGCGTGTGGATAAAAGAGCAGCGTACTTATTCGTGACCGATTACGCACTTGAGAAATTTATTTATCGCTTCCACATTCGCGAATAGGAAAATTCCATGTGAAATTTCTCATGTAATGTTTGCGCAATCAATAATTCAGTTTGCATTCATTATTGAAAAGTATTCTGTTTTTATCGTGCTGCAATAATACATTGCACTCCGTTCATGATTTTTGGTCTCAGTATCTTGATGCAAATCAATATAACGTATTTTTCCTGCCGTCTATCTATGTGCGATCATTTTTTCGATACAAATATTCGGGTTGCATACCGAAAGCAGTGTCTTTTACTGAGGGGAGTGGGTAATCCGCCATAATATTTTAGTAGAAAATTCTTAAGAAATTTCTTATGTAGGATAAAAGATCTGTGTATTTGATTTTATGTCGATCATTATTCTAATATTGCGCATCAAGAACGATACCGTGAAGTTGGCGTAGCAAAACAAAGAGGGATGATGAAATGGCTGACAGTTTTCAGAATGAGGTGCCTAAGGCACGTATTAACCTGAAGCTTGACCTGCATACGGGCGGGGCAAGCAAGAAAATGGAATTACCATTGAAATTACTGGTTGCAGGTGATTTCACTAATGGGCAGGAGTCTGCTTCAATATCTGAACGTGAAAAGGTTAATATCACAAAAAATAATTTTGATAGCGTTCTTTCCGAATATTCCCCAAAAGTTAATCTAACCGTTAAAAATACGTTGTCTGATGATGGTGGCGAGGACAACATTCAGCTGACTTTCCAGAGCATGAAAGATTTCACGCCAGAGCAGGTGGCTGCCCAAATTCCACAGCTGAAGGCGATGCTGGCGATGCGCAACTTGCTCCGCGATCTGAAAGCCAACCTGCTGGATAACCAGACTTTCCGAAAAGAGCTGGAGAAAATCGTTCTTGACCAGTCACTTAGTGCTGAGTTGCGAAATGAACTGTCCGCACTGGCTTCAAAAAAACCTTAACCATCATCCTGTTTTAACGGATTAATCAAGGAATGCTCATGTCTGTACAAAATAATACTGCTGGCGGGGAAAGCGTGGTGCTGGAACGCCCTGCTGTGGGTGGGGTATACGCTTCACTGTTTGAGAAAATCAACCTGAACCCTGTTTCCGAGTTGAGCGCGCTGGATATCTGGCAAGATGCGCAGGCGATGTCGGATGCGACTGCTGACGAGCGTCTCACCGCAGGTATGCAAGTCTTTCTGGAATGCCTGACCAAGGCAGGCTCGAAGGTCGACAAACTGGATAAAAACCTGATCGATCACCACATCGCTGAGCTCGACTACCAGATCAGCCGCCAGTTGGACGCTGTTATGCACCATGACGAGTTTCAGGCAGTTGAGAGCCTGTGGCGAGGGATAAAGTCGCTGGTTGATAAAACAGATTTTCGCCAGAACGTGAAAATTGAGCTGTTGAGCATGTCTAAAGAAGACCTGCGCCAGGACTTTGAAGATAGTCCGGAAATCTTCCAGAGTGGTCTCTATAAACACGCCTACATTGATGAATATGATACCCCGGGCGGCGAACCTATTGCGGCGCTGATTTCCGCTTATGAGTTCGATGCTTCAGCGCAGGATGTCGCCCTGCTGCGCAACATCTCTAAAGTATCTGCGGCTGCACATATGCCATTTATCGGCTCGGCAGGCCCGAAATTCTTCCTCAAGGAGTCAATGGAAGACGTTGCTGCGATTAAAGATATTGGTAACTATTTTGACCGCGCAGAGTACATCAAATGGAAATCGTTCCGCGATACGGACGACGCTCGCTACATCGGTCTGGTGATGCCGCGCGTACTGGGACGTTTACCGTATGGTCCGGATACCGTTCCGGTTCGCAGCTTTAACTATGTTGAAGAAGTCAAAGGTCCGGATCACGACAAATACCTGTGGACGAATGCATCGTTTGCCTTCGCTTCCAACATGGTGCGTAGCTTTATTAATAATGGCTGGTGTGTACAAATCCGTGGCCCGCAGGCCGGCGGTGCGGTTCAGGATCTGCCTATCCATTTGTATGACTTGGGTACCGGCAATCAGGTAAAAATCCCGTCTGAGGTAATGATCCCTGAAACGCGTGAATTCGAATTCGCGAATCTGGGCTTTATTCCGTTGTCCTACTACAAAAACCGCGACTACGCCTGCTTCTTCTCAGCAAACTCCACTCAGAAACCTGCGCTGTATGACACCGCTGATGCGACGGCTAACAGCCGCATCAATGCCCGCCTGCCGTACATCTTCCTGCTGTCGCGTATCGCCCACTATCTGAAGCTGATTCAGCGCGAAAACATCGGTACCACCAAGGATCGCCGACTTCTGGAACTGGAGCTGAACACCTGGGTCCGCAGTCTGGTAACCGAAATGACCGATCCGGGCGACGAACTTCAGGCATCTCATCCATTGCGTGATGCAAAAGTGGTGGTGGAAGATATTGAGGATAACCCAGGCTTCTTCCGCGTGAAATTGTATGCGATTCCGCACTTCCAGGTGGAAGGGATGGACGTCAACCTGTCGCTGGTTTCCCAGATGCCGAAAGCGAAATCGTAAGGCGAGGGGTGAGCAGGGATGAAAATTTATCGCCCACTTTGGGAGGATGGGGCCGCTCTGGCCCCGCAACAGTTCCAGCAGCAGGTCCGCTGGGGTGAGCACGTTGCCAGCATGGTCGCCCGGATGGGTATTTCTCATCCCTGGGGCGTGGTTGCGGCAGAGTTTGATGATGCTGCACTTGCGCTTTCGCGCCTGAATGCCATCCGCCTGGTCGTACGTTTCCAGGATGGCACGATTGTTGATACGGATCTGGCGGATAATATTCCGCCGGTCTGTGATTTGTCTGCTGCAAACGGCTCAGAGGCTGTTGAGGTGGTGGCCGCATTGCCGCTGCTGAGCGCCAGTGGTGGCAACCTCGATAACGGACAGGATAGTGAACGTCCCCGTCGCTGGAAAGCCGAACGTGTGGTGGTGCAGGAGCTGGCTGGTCATGAAAGCGGGGAACTTGCCATTCTACGTAATGCGCTAACCCTGCGTCTGTCCAGTCAGGAAAACACGGCATACTTAACCTGTCCGGTGACTCGTCTGGTGCGTAATGCTCAGGGGCAGTGGGTTCGGGACCCTGCTTTCATTCCCCCAATGCTTTCCGTTTCTGCAAGCCCGCCTCTGAACGCAGAATTGGGTGATCTACTGGTTCGTCTGCAGGCCCGTCGTCGTCGCCTGATGGCCATGCGCCGTGAAAGCAATGAGCGGATGGCAGACTTTGCTGTTGCGGATGTCTCCCTGTTCTGGCTGCTGAATGCTCTGAACAGCGCCGAGCCGGTGTTAACGGAACTTCTGCAGACGCCCGATCGTCACCCGGAACTCCTGTACCGTGAACTGACCCGTCTTGCCGGCAGCCTGCTGACATTTTCACTGGAGCATGACGCCGGGAACATTCCTGCTTATCAGCACGATGCTCCTGAACGGGTATTTCCACCGTTGCTGGCACTGCTGGACAAGCTTCTGGAAGCGAGCCTGCCGTCGCGGGTAGTAAGTATCCACCTGGAGCATCAGGACCAGATCTGGAAAGGTGCCCTGCACGACGCGCGTCTGCGCGAAGGGGCTGACTTCTATCTCTCAGTACGTTCTTCCATGCCGAACCATGAGCTTCAGACAAAATTCCCGCAGTTGTGTAAAGCGGGCAGCTTTGATGATGTTTCGGATGTGGTGAATGTAGCTCTTAGTGGGATGCTTATTAAGCCTTTGTCGCATGTTCCGGCCGCTATCCCGTTGCGCCTTGAGAACCAGTATTTCTCGCTGGATCTGAGCAGTGAGGCGGCTCGCGCGATGCTTGAGATGGGCTGTTGCACCTTGTATACCCCGCGCTCGCTGGGGGATGTTGATCTCGAACTCTTTGCGGTGCTGCGTACATGAATAAATCTGAACTCAGTCAGATAGAACATATCTTCTACCCGGGCTGGCTGATGGCCAGCCAGTTGCGGGGTGGTCAGGAAGTACGTGACGGGGAAGGGCTCTATCGCCGTGCCTGCCGTCTGGTACGAGAGGCGAAAACTGCGCTCACGGAGGCAGGTTACAGCGATATCAGCCGTGACCATATGGTGTATACCCTGTGTGCACTGCTTGATGAGAGCGTGATGAACCGGGGAACTACCGATGATGGCTATCTGACCTGGCGCCGTGACCCACTGCAGGCACACTTCTTTGGTACCCTCAACGCCGGTGAAGAGCTGTGGGAAAGGATCCGTAACCTGCTGAAAGAAAGGGCCCCTGATACCGCTGTCCTGATCTGTATGTACCGGACTCTGCAACTGGGGTTCGTGGGTCAGTATCGCGCTCAGGATGATGAGCGTAGGGAAGATATTGTTCGTGCTCTCGCAGAGCGGGTGCCCGCCTTCACATTGGCACAGGATGCCCCTATTGTTGCCCGCGCATCGCGGCTGCGCAGCGGCCGTCGCTGGTACTGGCTGGGCTGGGTTGTGGCCGCTGTCGCTCTGACTGCTCTCTGGTTTTTCCTTTCGACTTCGCTTACCGGGCTGGTAAGCCAGATCGTCAGGCCGGGGTAAGCGATGCGGGATACGTACCGAAGTCTGTTAACTGCCCAGGGGGCCATTCTGGCGCTGTGGCTCATTCTGGGATTCTGGCCACTATCCACGGGCAGCCGTGTAGCTCTCGGCCTGCTGGTTGTTCTGGTGTCCGGGGTGATGTTCTGGCGTCAGTGTCGTGCTTCTCAGACACGGGCAAACGCTGTCCGGGAAATTGTGGATGAAAACCTGCCGCCGGAAGATTTTCAGGGGGCAGTGATCCTCGTCTGTGGTGACAACGCCCCGCTGTTTGTGTCCGGTTCCCGTCACCGGGAAACCCGGCAGGGCTGGTATCTGTGGGTGAAGGATGCGGAGCAACTGCCTTTATTTGCACAGCACCTGAGCCTGGTACGCCCGGCCCTGGTGTCGCAAATCTCCGTCATGCTGGCGGTGGTCCCTGAACAGCACATATCCAGCGATGATTTTACCCAGTCTCTTCGGGGTTGGCAGCGGGCCGTTGTGCAGTGCCGTGCGGCTTTTGGCATTTTGCCCCCGCTGTGGACCGTGACCTGGGTATCACCCCCTGTGGTCTGCGCTCAGGCAGAGCCCGTCTGGTTTATCACGGTCAGCCAGCGAAGCGGCATTCAAGTGTATCAGCCCGGTCAGGGCAATGTGTCACTGACAGAGTGGACACGGGAGAGCGGCGCAGATGGACGCCTTTCGCGTCTGAATCAGGGCCTGTGGCTGGACAGCCTGCTTGCCTGGCAGAACAGCGCGGTGAATGACCTGCTGTCGGTATGCCGGGGCGAACTGCCGGTGATGAAGCCCTGCGTACAGGGCATGTGCATGGTGCCGGTGAGCGGTATCGGGGGCAATCTCTGGCAACAGCACATCACTACCGTGACGGCGCTGCCACCGGATACCGTTGTGACGACAGAGCCACTGCCGCTGCCTGAACTGCTGCTGCCAGCGCTGCCGCGCCGACGGGGCGTCAGCCGCAGAATGGTGTTCTGGCGTTACGCCGGGTTGCTGGGCGGGATTTTCCTCGCGCTGGCCATGCTGGCATCCTGGATGAACAACCAGCGTCTCATCCGTAATGTGGGCGATCACCTTGCGTTGTATCACCATCTGACGGGGAAGCCTGTAGCACCGAAACTGAGTGCACAGCAGCGCCTCAGAGCCGATGGCGCATTGCTGGACGACTGGGCGCGTCGCGGGGAACCACTACGTTATCGCCTGGGGCTATATCAGGGGCTGCGCCTGATTCCGCTCGTTGAGGCCGCTCTCAGCGACTGGGCACCTCCGCCACCACCACCACCGGTCATCAAGAAAATCATTCAGGGTCCGAAAACCATCCGTCTTGACAGCATGTCGCTGTTTGATTCGGGCAAATCGGCGCTGAAAGCCGGGTCCACCAAAATGCTCGTGAACTCGCTGGTCGGCGTTAAAGCGAAGCCCGGCTGGCTGATTGTCGTGTCAGGGCATACCGATAACACCGGCAATCCGCAACTGAACCAGGCGCTGTCTCTGAAACGCGCGGAATCGGTACGTAACTGGATGCGTGACACCGGCGACGTGCCGGAAAGCTGTTTTGCGGTGCAGGGCTATGGCGAAAGCCGCCCTGTCGCAACCAACGACACCCCGGAAGGGCGTGCGCTTAACCGCCGTGTCGAAATCAGTCTGGTACCACAGGCAAGTGCCTGTCAGATACCCGGCAAAAACCCGGCGCCATCGCAGGATGATGGCGTCTCAGAAAATAAAACGGAGTAATTAACATGGCAATTCCTGTTTATCTTTGGCTGAAGGACGACGGCGGCGCGGACATCAAAGGGTCTGTTGACGTTCAGGATCGTGAAGGCAGCATCGAAGTTGTTGCACAGGAGCATAACCTGTATATCCCAACCGACAACAACACCGGCAAGCTGACCGGCACCCGCATCCACACGCCGTTCCTGTTCACGAAGGAAATCGATTCCTCCAGCCCGTACCTGTACAAGGCGGTGACAACCGGTCAGACCCTGAAATCCGCTGAGTTCAAGTGGTACAAAATCAACGACGCGGGCCAGGAAGTGGAGTACTTCAACACCAAGCTGGAAAACGTGAAGGTAGTGAAAGTGAATCCTGAAATGTATGACATCAAGGATCCTTCTAAAGAGAAGCACAACCACCTTGAACGCGTTGAGCTGCGTTACGAAAAAATCACCTGGACCTACAAAGACGGCAACATCATTCATTCCGATTCCTGGAACGAACGCGCCACCGCGTAATCCTGATGCGGGCAGGTTTTCCTGTCCGCAGTTTTTTGCTGAGAGCCTGAGATGCGGGCACTCAGCAAAGAAAAAAATCTGCCTGCCTGACCTTATGCGCTTTGGTGAACAGCGAGGGGCGGTAGCGTGTCCAGGAACCGACAAAGAGAGAATCTCATGGAAAAACCAGCCATCCTGTTACGTCGTCTGAACCCTTACTGTGCCCGAGCGATGGAAGGCGCAGCTTCGCTCTGTCAGACCCGTGCCCATGCCGAAATTCTGCCGGAGCACTGGCTGCTGAAGCTGCTGGAGCAGGGGGAAGGTGACCTGACGGTGTTGGCGCGTCGTTATGAATGGGATATGGATGGCATCTGGCAGGATTTACTTGGCTGGCTCGACAGACAACCTCGCTCCGTGCGCCATCGGCCCCAGCTCTCTGATGACATCCAGACTCTGATGCAGCAAGCCTGGCTACTTGCATCACTCAATGGCGAAGAGCACATTCGCAGCGTCCATCTGCTGATGGCCCTGGTGGAAAAACCGAAACTGGCACGTTGTGACGGCCTTTGGCCGTTGTTAACGCTGGGTCAGAGCCAGCTGGAGCGCCTGCGACCGTTGCTGGATGCGCAATCGGATGAACGTCCGGAAATGCAGCGCGAAGCCGAGCTGGCACAGAACCACGGTGGTGAGGTGGAGTTTGTCGGGCGTCCGGCTGGTGTGGAAATGAAAGAAGGGGAACTGAGCCCTGCGCTGCAGAACGCGCTGGATAAATTCACCCTCGACGTTACCGCCAAAGCGAAGGAAGGGAAGATCGATCCGGTGTTTGGCCGTGACACAGAAATCCGTCAGATGGTTGATATCCTCTCTCGTCGCCGCAAAAACAACCCGATTCTGGTCGGCGAACCGGGCGTGGGAAAAACCGCACTGGTTGAAGGACTGGCGCTGCGTATTGCCGAGGGTAATGTGCCTGAATCCCTGAAAACGGTTACTCTGCGTACCCTTGACCTGGGCCTGCTGCAGGCCGGTGCAGGCGTGAAAGGCGAGTTCGAACAGCGGCTGAAAAACGTCATCGATGCGGTGCAGCAATCCCCGTCCCCGGTACTGCTATTTATTGATGAAGCGCATACCATCATCGGCGCAGGCAATCAGGCGGGGGGCGCCGACGCAGCGAACCTGCTGAAACCGGCGCTGGCGCGTGGTGAACTGCGTACCATTGCGGCTACCACCTGGTCTGAATACAAACAATATTTCGAGCGCGATGCGGCCCTGGAGCGTCGTTTCCAGATGGTAAAAGTAGATGAGCCTGACGATGACACCGCCTGCCTGATGCTCCGTGGTTTGAAATCCCGTTACGCCGAGCACCACAATGTGCATATTACCGACGATGCGGTGCGCGCTGCTGTTACGCTTTCCCGCCGCTATCTGACGGGCCGCCAGTTGCCGGACAAGGCGGTTGACCTGCTCGACACCGCCGCAGCGCGCGTCCGGATGAGCCTCGACACGGTGCCGGAACAGCTGACCTGCATTCGCTCGCAGATTACCTCTCTTGAAATGGAGAAGCAGGCGCTGCTGGAAGATATTGCTGTCGGCAATCAGAGCCATGGTGAACGCCTGACCGTCATTGAGCAGGAAGAGAACGATCTTATTGTTGCTCTCGACGAACTTGAAACACAGTACGGGCAGGAACTGAAACTCACCGAACAACTGCTGGAAAGCCGCCAGGATATCTCCCGTCAGAGCGAGACGCACATGCTGCAGCAGGAACTGAACCACATGCAGCACAGCAATCCGCTGCTCTCCGTGGATGTGGACGTGCGCACCGTTGCCAACGTGATTGCTGACTGGACAGGCGTGCCGCTGTCATCGCTGATGAAAGATGAGCAGACCGAACTGCTGACCCTGGAAAATGAAATGGGTAAACGCGTGGTCGGACAGAATGTGGCGCTCGAGGCCATCGCCCAGCGTCTGCGTGCGGCAAAAACGGGTCTCACCTCTGAGAATGGCCCGCAGGGCGTATTCCTGCTGGTGGGGCCGAGCGGGGTGGGGAAAACCGAAACCGCGCTTGCGCTGGCCGATGTCTTGTACGGCGGTGAGAAGTCACTCATTACGATTAACCTCTCAGAATACCAGGAGCCGCATACGGTTTCCCAGCTGAAGGGCTCCCCTCCGGGCTACGTCGGTTATGGGCAGGGAGGGATCCTGACCGAAGCCGTGCGCAAGCGACCGTACAGTGTGGTTTTGCTCGATGAAGTCGAAAAAGCCCACCGCGACGTGATGAACCTGTTCTATCAGGTGTTCGACCGCGGCTTTATGCGCGATGGCGAAGGGCGTGAAATCGACTTCCGCAACACCGTCATTCTGATGACCTCGAATCTTGGCAGCGACCATCTGATGCGGCTGCTCGATGAACAGCCGGAGGCCAGCGAAGGCGATCTCCACGAACAGCTGCGTCCGATACTGCGCGATCGCTTCCAGCCGGCGCTGCTGGCCCGCTTCCAGACCGTCATTTACCGTCCGCTGGCGGAAGCGGCCATGCGTACCATCGTGGAAATGAAGCTGTTACAGGTTAGCAAGCGCCTGCATCGACACTACGGCCTGACCACGCACATTGATGAGAGCCTGTATGACGCCCTGACTGCCGCCTGCCTGCTGCCTGACACCGGCGCACGCAACGTCGACAGCCTGCTGAACCAGCAAATCCTGCCGGTGCTGAGCCAGCAGCTGCTCACGCACATGGCCGCGAAGCAGAAGCCACACAGCCTGACGCTGGGCTGGGATGACGAAGAAGGGATTGTGCTGGCGTTTGATTAACTGGTTTATCTAAAGGGTTGCAATTATGGACAGCGCAAAAGAGATTGCCAGAGATATGCTTGATGCCATTCATATCGATGGGTCTGGGTTTATCGGTGCTGTGGCGAAAGGTGTTATTTCCTTACCCGTCAGCCTTGCCTATCTTGGCTATGATTTTATAGATACGGAACACCGCAGAGAGAATCAGGATGATAGATTTCGGTTAGCAGCACTGGTTAAAAAAGTAACTTTTAACGATGAGGTTATTTATAAGGTTATTAAACCATTTATAAATGATTTTGTTTCTCATGTAGATATGCATAAAATTTCACATTTTTCAAAAAATATAACTGGAAGTGTTATAGGTAAAATGATGTTCTCGCAGTTTACGGGAGTTAACCTCGGAAGGGCGATTATATCTCAAGGAGTTGGTGCCTTTTTTTCTGGTTCTGTTGCTGGTGGTGTGTTGGGAGTTGGTGCTGAGGCATCAAGATCTATTTATACATCGCGGTACTTGCGTGAAAGAAACCCTAAAATGTATGAGAAATTAAACAGTATGGGTGATTTTGATCTTTTTTATTATCTTGTTGAGGACATTGTTAGGCCTTATGAGACGGCTTGTGAAATTGTAAAGATAAATCCTGAAGAGTTTAATAATGTCTGCGAATACTTCTTTGGAGGTTTATGAATATAAAAGATTTTATACTTATCATTGTTTCACGGATCGTAGCCAGTATCGGGATGACGCTAGGAACTATCAGTATGATTTACTCTTTCTACTGTTTCTTTTTTTCAGCCAATCCTTACCGCTTTATTCTAGGTGGGGCAGGTATAGTAGCCTTTCTCATAGGTTATGGGCTTTATAAATTAGCCTTGAAATACATTTATGATGAATGGGACCATTATAGATAGTATTCGTCATATTTGTTGAGGTTGGTTCTATTTAATATCATTCTAACACAGGACAGGGATCATAGAAATGGAAAATATATTTAAAATGACAGAGGGTATCCTTAATCGCTATAAACTGGATATTCCTTCCTGCCCTTATCCATTGGATGTGGAACGTTTTGATGGTTTAGAACAAATGAGTGCTCTCTATCATTACACCATTCGTTTTACCAGTTCACATCCGGATCTTACGGCTGAAATGATGTTAAGTAAAACCGCTACGCTGAGCATGGGGGTGGGGAAACTATTAGATTCTGTTGTCGGTAAAATTGTTCATGGTGTGGTGACAAATTTCCGACGCCTGGCCGGTTCACGCGATCAGGTTACGTATGAAATTATTCTGGAACCTTTTATATCCTTACTGGATAAGCAGTTTCGTACTCACCGTTTCTTCGTCAACAAATCAGTACCGGAAGTGGTAGAGCAAATTCTTGGCGAGCATGGTTTGAAGGGGTGGGAATATGAATTCAAGCTTAAACAAACCTACCCAAAACGGGAACAGATAAATCAGTACCAGGAAAGTGACCTCGCGTTTATCGAACGTCTGCTGGCTGAGGTGGGGATTTTTTACTTCTTCACCCTGCAACCGGATACCCAGACTGAAGTGGTGCACTTTGCGGATAAGCAGAGCGCCTGGACATTCGGTAAAAAACTGCCACTTAATAGCCCTTCGGGCACCAATGACAATGCCGTTGACTCGGTGTGGGATATCCACGTCTGGCACAACGTGGTTGAACGTTCGGTCACCGCCAGCGACTATAACCATCGCGAAGCGCAGAATATTCTGACGTCCGTCCCGGCAGACATGACTCAGGGCGAAGGTGACGGTATCACTTATGGTGATGTGTATCACTATCGTCCGCGTCACCTCGAGCGGGGTGACAAAATTACCCCTGCAACCGAAACCGGTAACTTCTGGGCTCGTCTGGAGCATGAACGTTTTTTGTCCGCCCAGACTACAGTGACCGGCAGCAGTACGGACCATACCCTGGGCCCGGCGCAGGTTCTTACCATTACCGAAACCGCTATCTTGCCGACACTACCCCGTGAAACGGAGAATGGTGTTGTTATTATCCGCACTGGCTACTACGGCAGCCGTAAGAATGCCTTGAAAGTGACATGGGTAGCGATGCCTTACTACGAGAACCGATGCTGGCGTCCAGCCGCGAAAAAGCGCCCGGTGGTCAGCGGCACCCTGATGGCCCGCGTGACCAGTGCCAAAGATAACGACATCTACGCCTGGCAGGATGCATCCGGCATGTACCGGGTGAAGTTTGATGCCGACCGTGATGATAGAAAGCAGGGCATGGAAAGCATGCCAGTGCGTTTTGCTAAGCCTTATGGTGGGGACAAATACGGATTCCACTTCCCGCTGATACAGGGTACGGAAGTCGCCATTGCGTTCCACGAAGGTGACCCGGACAGGCCGTATATAGCTCATGCCCTTCACGACTCCCGCCACGTCGACCACGTCACTGAGGCCAACAGCACGCGCAATGTTATCCGCACAGCTGGCCTGAACAAGCTGCGGATGGAGGACAAGCGCGGCGAAGAGCATGTCAAGCTCAGTACAGAGTATGGTGGAAAGACCCAGCTCAATTTAGGTCACAACGTGGATGCTTCCCGCGAACTGCGCGGCGAAGGTGCGGAACTGCGTACCGACCGGCATGTTTCCGTCCGGGGAGGGGCCGGGGTGTTTATCACGGCGGATACGCAGTCTTCAGCGAATGGAATGATGCTGGATATGACCGCAGCGCTGAGCCAGTTGGAACGGGCTCAGAGTCTGGCTGAGTCGTTAAACAGCGCAGCTGAGACGGCTAGGGCAGAACTTGCAGATTTACAAACGCAGAAAGCCTTGTTAAATGAAGCGCTGAGGGAACTCAAAAAATCAGCTTTACTACTATCTGCCCCGGAAGGTATTGCACAGGTGACGCCGAAAACCTTGCAATTATCTGCAGGAGAAAATATCACTGCGACCAGTGGTGGTAATACCGATTTGAGTGTCCTGAAGAAACTGACAGTAGCTGCGGGTGAAAGAATTAGTCTGTATGCCCAAAAATTGGGGATCAAATTGTTTGCCGGTAAAGGAAAAGTGGAAATTCAGGCACAGAGTGATGAAATGACGCTGGATGCGCTAAAAGATATCCGTATCAGTAGCAGCGAAGGAAAAATTGTCATTAGTGCGAAACAGGAAATAATTCTGAGTGGTAGCGGTGGAGCCTATATCAGGATTGGCGATGGGGTAGTCGAAAGCGGGGCACCAGATAAGATTATTGAACGAGCGGCCGTGTGGCAAAAATTTACGGGGCAAAGCACCAACCAAATGTTGAATCAATATCAACAAGGTAATTATGAGTTGCAGCCAGCTCTGGTATGGAGCGGAACAGGGGCGGTAGTAGCTAATCGCCAAGCGGTATTGAAAAGCGACATGGGGACAACTGCTGAAAATACAACCTCTGCTGGCAATACATCTAAACAGAATTTCAATGCAGTCAGTAATGTTCGTCTCACCGTGAATAAGGAGAGTTAATCATGATGAATGCTGACAATTTAATAAAAATTTACCCAACATATGATAAGGCCGGAAATGCGCATTATGATCTGCATAGCCAGCCGAAAGGGAGTGATCTTGTTCAGCAGTGTGTTGTGTATCCGGAACGGATAATACCGGTTATTTTTATTCCTGGAGTAATGGGGAGTAACCTTAAAAGCAATCGCAAAAATGGCAAGAAAATCTGGAACCTTGACAGCATGGCTGGCATTGCTAGCACATGGTTTGGCGTAAATGCTAATACTCGAAAAAAGAAACTCGATCCGTTAGTAACCAAAGTAGATGATAGCGGTAAGGTTGATGAAAAAGAGGAAACCTTTCTGCTGAAAACCCGCCGGGAGCGGGGCTGGGGGAGCGTGGCATACACCAGCTATGCCCCTTTTCTTTCCTGGTTGCAGGATGAACTGAATGATTTCGAGGCCTCAGCAAAGGGAGAACGCAGTAAACTTCTGACCAGCATACAAGCTATGGATGCGGGAGATATTTCTCTGCAACAGGAAGAGATTGATTTAACTTACCGATATGTTTATCCAGTCTTTGCGGTGGGATATAACTGGCTTCAGTCGAATGCGGATTCAGCCAAAGCTCTGGCAACCGAAATAGACAAAGAGATAATTCAGTTTTACCAAGGGAAAGGGCGAAAATGTGAAAAAGTGATTCTGATTACGCATTCAATGGGAGGACTTGTTGCCCGCCATTACACTCAGAACTTGGGAGGTGAAACGAAAGTGCTGGGCGTAATACACGGAGTGATGCCCGCGCTGGGAGCCGCAGCCACCTACCGCAGGATGAAAGCAGGGACGGAATACCCGGAAGGAAGCCTTGAGGGATGGGCAACTTCGCAGGTTCTGGGAGGAGATGCGGAAGCCATGACTGCCGTGCTATCACAGGCCCCCGGTCCGATGCAGCTTCTACCAGGGCTGGATTACGGTATGCGATGGCTGAAGATAATTGATGGGAATGATGTGCATTTCTATCCCAAGGAAGAGCCTTATGGCGAAATTTACCTGCAGAGGGATAAATGGTGGGGGTTATGTGAAGAGCAATTTATCATTCCGGGAAATAAATCAGCGAATATGGGTTATGATAAGGAATGGTTCAGTTATACGAAAATTATTCAAGGGGATATAAGGCCATTCATCGAAGGGCTTTCAGGAAAATACCATTCAAATACCTATGCCTTTTACAGTGCTGAGTCATCATTTCTCTCGTATGGTGAGATCGTCTGGCAGTCAAAAACACCCGTGATAGAACAGTGGATGAACCATGGGCGCAGCAGGAGACCGGAGGAGGGACGGGCGCTGGATAAAACCGAAAACTCAACCAGTCGTAGTGCCTCAACCCCACTGGACGGTAAAGGATGGGCTCAGGGAATATATCAGACCTGGAAACTGCTCCCCCCCAAAGAAGCGGGCGATGGTACTGTGCCGGAGCGTTCAGGTAGAATTGCAGAACATTATCTGCAGGCACGTTATCCTGTTTCTGTACAGCACGAACCCGCTTATCAAAACACGCTGGCACAGCAATTCACGCTACGGGCTTTGGTGAAAATTATCCAGAATGTGAAACAAACGACGCTGGCTTATTCATGAAACTAAAAAAACACTTCGTGATGATATTTGTGGTGGTCGCAGGTTTATCTGGCTACTACTTATTCGGTGGTTATCCACCAAAAATAAACCTAACAACGCAGGAGAATGATATGGTGAATGCGTTTCTGGATGAGATGACGACCCGCTGTGTCGGCCGCTATCTGATTGATATACCTAAATCATATTCGGTCACGAGTGATAATGTTCTGGCTTTTATCAATAATGCATCGATAAAAACAAAAAGGATTTATCGCCCGGCATTTGAGCAGAAAATCCGGCTCAGGGAAGAGGTCTTAATGCAGGAGAAAACAGTTGATCCGCAGGATATGCCTTATCTTAAACAGGTCTATCCGTTACCCGCAGGGATGGTCGGGGTTATTTTTGAAAGAAACGAAAGTGGTTCAGTGCCTGATGCTGCTCGTATACTCGAAGCCCATTTTTACACAAATGGTATTGCTGTAGAGGTGGCTATGGAAGCTGAAAACGGTTTGTCGCCAAGATATGATAAATTTCGAAAACAAACTCCAGATGTTTACAGGAACTCTGTTCCAAATAGACTGGCTGAGTTGACTCAGTTGCTGAAAAGGATATCAGGTAAAAAAGATACAGAAATACCACAGCAAGCAGGGTTTTGTCTCCCGGAAATATTTATTGCTGACGGTGCTGTAAAGAATAAAGAAGAGATTGATGTAACATATACATCAGATAAATATCCTCGTGCTGATTTTGACTTTTCGACGGATAATTTTAATAAAACAGATGACACTATGCTGGACAGAAGTGCTGAGGTGAATAAAGACATAAAAGCAATAGAAGGCCGAACCATTCGAAAGGGAAAGCGGAAAATAAATAGTCTTTATACGGAGGAGTGGCTGGTTTTCGGAAGTATGGATAATGATGAAAAAGGACTGCGTTTTGTTTTTCATGCAAATGAGAATGTCATTCAGGATAATTCTCCCTGGATGTACATCAGTTTTTTACAACGAGGCCTGGCAGGTAATAACCAATTATCCGAAAATGAAGCGGTAAGCGCCTGGGAGAAAATTACTGGTACGCTGAGGTTGCGCCCGGGAGCGTTTCAAAAGTGATTTATAGTAGTTTGTGTTGATTTTTTATATAGGGGGCGTATGGCTGGTGTTTTTTATTGCTTGAGGGTGTGGCTGAGTTGTTACGAAAAATTGGTTGGGTTGCTTATTTTATTTCCTTTTTATCTTTGTGTTTAATCTGTTATTTGGTGCCTTATAAACCCGCTCGTTTCTGCTTCCTATTTGCCGTGTTTCTGATTTTCGTGATTTCTGTAGTCTGTTTATTGGTAGGGTATATTTGACTGACTGAGGATAGTGAAAAAACAGGAGACTATCTGATTCAGTAAACGGAGATGCCATTTTGCTATCGAATGGCTGAGATTTAAAGTAAATGACAGAGGTATAGTATGCCAGCATTAATTTGCCTTGGCGATGCCACCACTCATGGCGGTAAAGTCATTTCGGCTTCTTCTACGATGTTTATTAATGGGGTTCAGGTGGCACTTGTCGATGATCTCATATCCTGTCCAATACCAGGGCATGGCACAAATCGTATTATAGAAGGCGAACCCACGGCAACCGAAGAAGGAATATCCATTGTTGTAGATGGCTGTCTTTGTGAATGTGGTTGTCGGGTTATCAGTTCTCACATTGAAAACAGTATTGAGTCATAATTATGTCATGGCCTGTCCCTGATATTAAGAAAAAACAATCTCTCCCTCGCCCTGATTTTAAAAAATGGGGGAGGGGGTTTTTAATGATGCTGGTGGCAGGGATAGCCTTAAATCTGTTTATTGGTAGAGAAACCCGTTACGAGCATGTCTTTCTTTATGGTGCGCTACCTGCATTTTTTCTGTGGTTATGTCTTTTTGGGAGCGCTTGGCATCGTTATGAACAATCGATTAACAATGCTCTTTTATGGAATAATGAAACTGAACGAACAAAATCACACTGGAAACGTTGGTGCATGAAACAATGGCTCATTGTGGGTAATATTGTGATGGCACCCGAAGAGCAAGGGGTAAGGGTTATTCTGGGGAACTATGCTGATATACCTGCATTTCCAAAAAAAGCACGTCCGCTGGCTTCTGCAATTTTTGATTTACCCAACCGATTAAAGTATGTCGATGAACAACTAGAGAAACAATGTTCTGGTTACAGGAATAGTCTGTATTCAGTGAAAGTATTGATTACAGACCAACGCCGTGAGGAACAGATAAGTCTGGCTGTCAATGATCAATGGGATCTTTATCCCGAATATGTAGACTCACTTGAGGAAATACAATCTGGCGCTCAACAGAATGGTATGGTTCTTTTGCTTTGTCTGCAAGATTGGCAAGAAGGGGAAGCGGATAAATTTAGTGAGTTCATTTCCGGGCAACTTATTGCCCCTCCTTCCTTGGTTGAACAATGTAAGTTGACGGTACTAGCCGGGCTAGGGAGGGTCTTGTCTTCGAATGATGTAATGAAAGAACTGGACATTTTGTTTGAATATAACTCGGTAGATTATAATGATTTGTATCATGTATGGCTGGCGGGCATAGATGGTAAAAGCCGGACAAAAATTGCCCAGTATGCTGATGCGCAACAGTGGAAATTGCCACCAAAACAGCCCTGTTATTCACTCGACCATACATTCGGTCCTAACGGGCCATTGTCTTTTCCCGTCTATATCGCGTTGATGGTAGATGCAGCAGTCCATACAGGTGAAATGCAACTGCTTATTTTTCAGCAAAAGGAAGGTGTATATTCACTGTGTCTGATCACCCGGGAGCTATTTTAATGATGGAAGGAAAACCCACGCCTGAAGTTGAAGTACATTACAGCATCACTGGGTATGTCATATTGATTATTGGCCTTGCAGGGATATGTGCATTATTGTTATTTCTGAATCAGGATCGCGTTATTGCTAATGGAATCACAGTACGCAAAGCATGGTTTATTTGGGGATGCGTATTTTCAGCGTTATTGCTGTGTGCCATTGCTTCACCATTCTGGTTGCAGAGAAAGCAGAGAAAGGCTCAGCTTATTTATAGTCCTGAGAATATTAATTATCGTAACGATAATTATTCTATCAAGAAAGAAGCTGTCTCCTCCAGCGTTTTGTCACTCAGGGATTTGCGACAGCAGCTTAGATCCACTTACGGTTTTTTGTGGTTTCGTAGAATTCGGATACTGGTGATAACCGGCACCGCCCCAGAGGTGGAGCTGCTGACCCCTCGCCTCACCACCCAGCTCTGGCAGGAAGACCGCGGCACACTGTTGCTTTGGGGCGGTGACCTTAATACGCCAGCGGACAGTGCCTGGCTGACCGCGCTGCGCAAACTGCGCCGTCGTCCGGTGGATGGTCTGGTATGGGTCACCTCAGCCTTTGATAG
This sequence comes from Enterobacter sp. ECC-249, assembly GCF_043965265.1. NCBI lineage: Bacteria > Pseudomonadati > Pseudomonadota > Gammaproteobacteria > Enterobacterales > Enterobacteriaceae > Enterobacter > Enterobacter sp. ECC-249. The sequence continues at coordinate 3,839,569 of NZ_CP143660.1, read as the reverse complement.
GCTTTCAGCGCCGGGGCTGGAGCAACCGCTACCGGTTCCCTCTGAAAGCATCATGGATTCCCTGTCTCATGCCATCAGTAACCGCATGGATGCGCTTGGCTGGAAACTCCCCCTGTACGTCTGGTCCCTACATCCGCGCGCCGGTAAACCGGAAGGTCGCATTGTGCAGGCGACAGGCTGCATGCTGCCCGCCGGATGCCGTACTGAGGGGTTAACAGAACAGCTTGCTGCCCTGACGCCGGAGTTGATTTCGCAAGGACTGCAGCAGACCTGTAATTATGTGGAACACAACTTCCTACTGTCCCTTGCCGACCAGCTCATTCGTGAGCCGGAAAGCGTGACCGCACCGCTGTCGGTGATGCTCAATCCGTATCGCCCGCTGCCGCTGGCCGGTGTGGTGTTCAGTCAGCCTTCAGCCGGTGCAGAACGTGCCGTGCCGCACCACTGGGGCATGGATAAGCGCTGGGATGTTCTGCCTGAATCAGTCCGGACGCTTCCTGCCGGGCTGCGTCCTCGCAAGCCTGGTATTCCATGGCGCAAGGTAATGGCATCTGCTGCTGTGCTCACGATGGTGAGCTGGGCTATGTGGATGAGCATCGCATATGTCATCAACTGCAGCCAGATTGCTGGTGCGAATGCCCAGGCCACACTTGCCGCCAGAAAGAATCAGCCCCTGGAGCAGCGTCTGCATGCACTGTCTGAACTACAGAAAACCCTGGCCCGTCTGCAATACCGTTCAGAGCATGGCGTGCCGTGGTACGAACGGGCCGGGCTGAGCCAGAACAATGCGCTGCTGGCGGCACTCTGGCCACGCTATCAGGACAGCGCGTTGCCGCTGTTGCGGGATGCAGCCGCAGAGCATTTGCAGAAGCAGGTTAATGCTTTTAATGCACTGCCGCCCGGCAGCCCGCTGCGCGAAAAGATGGCAAAAAACACCTATGACCAGCTTAAGCTTTACCTGATGCTGGCGCGTCCGGAACATATGGATTCCGCCTGGTTCAGCTCTGCGCTGTTGTGGGACTGGCCGAGGCGTGACGGTGTGAAGGACGGTATCTGGCAGGGTCTGTCCCCTTCGCTGCTGTCATTTTATGGCGCACAGTTGGTCACACATCCTGAGTGGAAACTGCGAGCTGATGAAAACATGGTCAGCCAGGCGCGTTCCCTGCTGGTTCGCCTGATGGGCGTGCGTAATAGCGAATCGACCCTGTACCAGAAAATGCTTTCACAGGTGGCACATCTGTATGTCGATATGCGTCTCGAGGACATGACCGGTGATACTGATGTTGCCCGCCTGTTCAGCACCACCGAGATCGTGCCAGGTATGTTTACCCGCCAGGCCTGGGAGCAGGCCGTCCAGCCTGCCATCGAAAAGGTGGTAAAGGCGCGCCGGGACGAGCTCGACTGGGTGCTCACGGACAGCAAGCGTCAGGTGAATAAACAGGACGAGACCTCGCCGGAAGCGTTGAAAAAGCGCCTGACGGAACGCTATTTCGCAGATTTTGGCGGGGCCTGGCTGGAATTCCTTAACAGCCTGCGCTGGAATCAGGCCGCGACGCTGTCGGATTCCATTGACCAGCTGACCCTGATGGCCGATGTGCGCCAGTCACCACTGGTGGCGCTGATGAATACCCTGAATGTGCAGGGGCGTACCGGACAAACTGGCGAAGCCATTTCGGATTCCCTGGTAAAATCAGCAAAGAATCTGCTCGGTGGTGACAACAAAGATGCCATTGACCAGAGTGCCGGCGTTCAAGGTCCGCTGGATGGAACCTTTGGTCCGGTACTGGCGCTTATGGATAAAAGCAACACCGGTGCGCAGGTGCTGAGCCTGCAGTCATACCTGACGCGGGTGACGCAGGTGCGTCTGCGTCTTCAACAGGTGACTAATGCTGCCGACCCTCAGGCAATGACTCAGACCATTGCCCAGACCGTATTTCAGGGTAAAGCCGTGGACCTCACTGAAACCCGTGACTACGGCAGTCTGATTGCGGCTGGTCTGGGGCAGGAGTGGAGCGGTTTTGGTCGTTCGGTCTTTGTGATTCCGATGGAACAGGCCTGGCAGCAGGTGCTGGCTCCGGCGGCCGAAAGCCTCAATGCCCAGTGGAAACAGGCGGTAGTGGCTGAGTGGAACAGTGCCTTCGGTGGACGTTATCCATTTAACAATTCCAGTAGTGATGTCTCCTTGCCGCTGCTGGCCAAATATCTCAACGCGGATTCCGGGCGTATCGCTCAGTTCCTGCAGACCCGCCTCAAAGGCGTACTGCACAAAGAAGGGAACCACTGGATGCCGGACAGCATCAACTCGCAGGGGCTGGCCTTTAACCCAGAGTTTCTCAATGCCATCAACACTCTGAGCCATATCTCGGATGTCGCCTTCACCGAAGGCAATGCCGGGATGAACTTCGAACTGCGTCCGGGTACTGCCGATGGCGTGATGCAAACCACCATGATTATCGACAACCAGAAACTGATATACGTTAACCAGATGCCAGTCTGGAAGCGCTTCGCCTGGCCTGCGGATACTGAGGCCCCTGGTGCGAACCTGAGCTGGATAAGCACCCAGGCAGGCACCCGTCAGTATGCGGATATTCCAGGCGCCTGGGGATGGATCCGAATGCTCGACAAAGCTGCCGTCAGTGCTTATCCGGGCGTGGGTAGCAGCTACAGCCTGAGCTGGATGGCTCAGGACGGTCGCACACTTAATTATACTCTGCGTACCGAAGCGGGAGAGGGCCCGCTGGCGCTGCTGAAGCTGCGTAATTTCCGCCTGCCAGAGACCATCTTCAGCACGACAGGCTTGGCAGCATCAGACCAGGCCGCAAGCGCAAGCAATGATACAGAGGACGTATATTGATGAGCACGCTCAATGCTTTACTCAGCGCCTGCCAGACTGAGCAGGAGCCACTCCTTGCGGCCACCCGTGAGCGGGTTAGGCTCTGGGATAGCTGGCTGCAGCCGCTGTCCGGTCCATCACCTCAGGGTGACGATCCGGGTTATGACGATGACTTTCAGCAGATGCGCGAAGAGGTCAACAAACTCTCAGGTGCGGATACCGAACTTATTTGCCAGCTTGCAGAGAAGCTTCTGACCACGACCACCAAAGATATCCGCGTGGCCACCTACTACTGCTGGGCAAAGCTGCACCGCGAAGGTGAGCGGGGGCTCGCTGAAGGACTTGAACTGCTGTGTGGCCTGCTGGAGCGCTTTGGTACACAACTGCATCCACAGCGTGATCGCAGCCGTAAGGCGGCAATGGAATGGCTAGCGGGATCGCGAATGACTGACTCTCTTTCCCTGTACCCCGAAGTGGTCAGGATCGATGCGATACGTACCACCGGGGCACTGCTACTGATAGAGCAACTGACGGAAAATGAGCCGGATGAAATTCGACCGGAACTCAATACGCTGTATGGTGCTCTTGAAAGCCGCTTGCAGAAAGCGGGTGGTGTGGATGCGGTTGTTCCGCAGAACGCCAGTGCCTGCGAAACTCCTGCGACAGCCAGCCACTACGATGCCCCGGTCATCGGACGTATCACCTCCGGTCAGGATTTGCTGGCACAGGCCCGCGCGCTCGCCGAATATCTGCGTGAACAGCCGGACGGCTGGCTGTCAGCACACCATCTGATGAAGAGCCTGCGTCACGATACCCTGCGGGCAATTCCGGCCCCGGATGCGCAGGGCCGTACCCGCATCGAACCGCCAAGAGCAGACCAGCGCGCGTTGCTTAAACGCCTCTATCTGCAGCAGAACTGGGTAGAGATGCTGGAAACGGCAGATAGCACTTTTTCTCGCGGTGCTAATCACCTGTGGCTGGATTTGCAGTGGTACATCCACCAGGCCCTGACGAAATCAGGTCAGGACATTCTGGCTGGCATTATTGCCGCTGACCTGAAAGGGTTGCTCACCCGTCTGTCCGGTCTGGAAACGCTCGCGTTCAGTGACGGAACGCCATTTGCGGATGAAGTAACGCTGAACTGGATCCAGCAAAGTGTTATGGACACAACTGGCGGGTGGGGCAATGACACCCCATCCGCACAGCTGTCTGCAAGCAATGATGACATTCTGGCGCTGGAGCCAGAAGCCGTGGCGCTGGCGGACAGTGAAGGCCCGGATGTCGCGCTGGCCTGGCTACAGCAGCGCCCGGGTGTCACCACCGATCGTCAAAAGTGGCTATTGCGTCTGCTGATGGCCCGCATTGCTGAGCAGTACGGTAAAAATGAGCTGGCGATGCATCTGTTTGCTGAACTGGGTGATCGCGCCAGAGACGTGACTCTCAGCAGCTGGGAGCCTGAGCTGTTGTTCGAGGTACAGGCCCGCCATCTGAAACTGCTGAGAATTAAAGCGGGTCGAACAGAATCGGATAAAGCTCGCCTGAACACTGAAATGGAAAGCCTGCTTGCCGGGTTAATTGCTATCGATCCTGCCCGTGCTGCAGTCCTATGTGGGTAATGCAAAAAAATGACTTCCGGAAATGATGCCGGTGATATTAATGATGTTAGGAATATAAATTTTCATGAAAATAACTAAATCTGCAGGATGCATTGTCATGGTGCTATTTATGTCTGGGTGTACTGCAATTTTGTGGGGTGGAAATAAAGTCTCCGGTAGTCATCGGGTAAATGTTATGAAAATGCAGGATAATGTCACCGATATTTTTCGGTATGAAAATATCTCCGCTTCTGTTGTTCAGGATAAGACCAATATACCTCTGATTATTCCTTCGAAAGGAATTGCATTTTTAGGTGAAAAAAATGTCTATATTCTGACAAGAGGGGCTGATGAGGTACTGTTTTTAAACAAATTAACAGACGAAATCCCATTGATTGCAGGTAAAGAGGAAAATACGCTCAAGCTTCAGTTGGCTCGTCCTGTAAAAGGGGATGCTGTCGTTCGCTTTGAGGATTCGCTACGTGTATGGGTTAATAAAAATGCAGGTGAGCTTTCAGAATACGATATAGGTGTCATTAAGCACTCAGGCTTCCAGCGTGGGAAAGGGGGATACTGGAAAGACGTCATTATTGAGGGCATGATTCTTCCAAGGAAAAGTCTCAATTATACATTTACCAATACCGAGTCACTGAGGCGAAAGTATAACGTTGAATTTTACGCGACTGACAATGAAACCGATTTTTATCCGAAGAGTCTTGCTACCAACATTGTGCTCACACCTGTGGCATTGGGTGCAGATATCGTATTTTTCCCTGTCTCCCTCACGTTTCTACGCTTAATCATCGGGCAGCAACACTAGAGCTAACTCTTGCTGGAACGCATATGAAAGATCAGACCTTGCGCTATTTCGATGCAGAAATGCGCTACCTTCGTGAAGCCGCGAAAGAATTTGCTCAAACCCATCCTGATCGGGCAGCGATGCTCGACCTTGATAAAGCCGGTACCCCCGATCCGTATGTTGAACGCCTCTTTGAAGGGTTTGCCTTCTCAATGGGGCGGCTTCGCGAAAAGATTGACGACGACCTGCCGGAGCTGACCGAAGGGCTGGTCAGCATGCTCTGGCCCCATTACCTGCGGACCATTCCGTCACTCTCAGTGGTGGCGTTCACGCCTGCGCTTCAGGCTGTTAAAATGGCAGAAGTGATACCCGCGGGTCTGGAAGTTTACTCCCGCCCGGTAGGGCCGAAAAACACGGTCTGCCGTTACCGCACAACCCGCGATGTGATGCTCAACCCGCTGAATATCTCTCGGGTGACCATGACCACTGAGCCGGACGGGCGCTCGTTACTGCGAATGCGCTTTGCCTGCAGCACGCAGGCGGACTGGTCCCATGCGGACCTCAGTGACCTGAGCCTCTATCTCGGGGCGGATGCACCGGTCAGCAGCCAGCTGCACCTTATGCTGACCAAACGGCAGGCCGCACTCTATATGCGCCTGCCTGGTCAAACTGACCGTATCCGGCTTGACGGATATTTCTCACCGGGCGGCTTTCGTGACGAAGACTGCCTGTGGCCGAAAGGCGATACCGCGTTCAGCGGCTACCAGCTTCTGCTGGAGTATTTCACCTTCCGCAACAAGTTTATGTTTGTCCATCTTAACGGCCTTGAGGGCATCTCGCCCCCAGCGGGGGCCGAGTATTTTGATATTGAAGTGGTGTTCAGTACGCCATGGCCATCTGACCTGCCGGTCACCGATGATGCGGTTCGCCTCCACTGCGTGCCGGTGATTAACCTGTTTACGCTGGAGGCTGACCCGCTGACCATTACCGGGCTTGAAAGCGAGTACCTGCTGCGTCCTAAACGTCTGCAGGACGGACATACCGAGATTTATTCGGTGGATTCGGTCACTGGCTCAAACCGCACTAATGACGCGGAGTATGTACCGTTCAGCAGCTTCAGGCACAAGGGCGGGATGATGCGCCGTCATGCACCACCCCGTTACTACCACACCCGCGTGAAGCGCAGCGTGAGCGGACTGTATGACACCTGGCTTATCCTTGGTGGGCACCAGTGGGAAGATGATCGCCTGTTTGAGCGTGAAGCTGTCTCGCTGCAAATCACAGGCACCAACGGTCAGTTACCTCGCCGGGCATTACAGAGCACGCTGCTTGACCGCTGTGAGCAGGTGGTCAGTACGCAACTTTCAGTACGCAACCTCTGTAAACCAACACTGCCAGTCTATCCGCCTTCCGAAGACCGTTTCCACTGGCGGGTGCTGAGCCACCTGGGATCCGGTTTCCTGAATATGATGAGTACCGCCGAAGTGCTGCGCGGCACGCTTGCCCTTTATAACTGGCAGGAAGATGAAATGAACACCCGGCGTCTGGAGGCGATTCAGCAGGTGGAGCACCACCGCCTGCAACGCTTTGAACAGGGCTACCTGCTGCGGGGGCTGGATATCGAAGTCACCCTCGACAGCAATGGTTTTACCGGTGAGGGTGATATTCACCTGTTCGGTGAAATGCTCAACCGATTCTTTGCGTTGTATGCCGATATGAACCACTTCAACCAGCTCACCCTCATTGTTCAGCCAGAAGGAAAATGCATCCGGTGGAAAGAGAATCACAGCCCGCGTCTGCCAGGCTGATAGCGCAGCTTGGCGACCGGCTGCCGTACATGAACTTCTATCGTTTTTGTCAGTTGCTGGAGCAGAGCCAGCCGGATAAACCGGTCACCGGCAGCACCTGGCAGGTGAGACATGAGCCGGTACGCTTCCGACCCCATTCGGGGATGGGATTCCCGGCCTCTGAAATCAAAGGGGCAGAGCTACCGGAACATCCGCACCTTCCACCCACTATCCGTACCACCTTTATGGGGCTCTACGGCGTGGAGTCTCCGCTGCCGACGCATTATATCGATGACATCACACAGCGACGGGAAGGATACGAAGCTAACGCGGACTTCCTCGACATCTTCAACCACCGGCTGATTGCTCAGTACTACCGTATCTGGCGTAAATATTCGTATCCGGCAACGTTTGAAGAAGGCGGAAAGGACAAAACTTCACAGTATCTGCTGGGGTTGGCTGGGCTCGGGATTGACGGTTGCACAGACAGCATAGCGGCGCCCGCCTCACGGTTTCTGGCGCTGCTGCCGGTGATGTTGTTGCCAGGACGCACTGCGGAAGGCATGGCTTCACTGGTGCGTCTTCTGGCACCCAACACGCAGGCGAAAATCTGGCACCACGACAGGCGTCGGGTACCGCTTAAGAAGCCTTTGAAAATGAGCGTTAGCCAGCCTGTCACGCTGACGCATCGCCCGGTGATGGGCAGTTATGCCACCGATGTGAACAGCCAGGTACTAATGCGTCTGACCACCACAGACCCTGTGGAAGTGCAGGGTTGGTTGCCCGGCGGGGAGCTTTACACGGATCTGATGGCGTTATTGCATGTATATCTTGGCTCGCGGCTTGATGTCCGTCTTCAGCTATGTGTGGACCGCAGTCTGTTGCCTGATGCGACGATGAGCACAAGATCCAGAGCAGATGCGGTGCAACTGGGACGCACTGCTGTTATGCGGCCGTTGAATCCGCTGAACACCGCAAAACATCCTAAAAAAATAACCATCAATCTTGGCCGCTACGAGCGCGTACAGGAAAACATTCACCGCAGGGAGACTGATGAAGATGGCGATTACCGCTGGTAAATTTCCTCTGATTACGCTGGCTGTAGGCGTTACGCTGATGCTGGCTGGCTGTGGACTTACTCAGAGTGTTACGGAAGGCACTGTCGCCGTGACTAAATCGATTTTTTATAAGCAGGTTAAGATCCTGCATCTCGATATTCGTGCCCGTGAAGCAGTGAACAGCAATGCTGGAGGTGTAGCTCTGTCGACGGTAGTGCGTATTTATCAGCTTAAAGACCGCAAAACCTTTGACAGCACGGACTACCCGTCATTGTTTAAAGACGATAGCCAGGCCGTCAAAGCAGACCTCGTGGCGGAGAAAGATATAAGGCTGCAGCCGGGTGGTGCAGTCACGGTTGATATGCCAATGGAAAAAGATGCGCAGTACGTGGCAGTGGCCGGGATGTTTATGTCACCGGACCTGGAGAACAACACCTGGCGTGTAGTATTGAGCCGCGATGAGCTTGATCCGGAGAAGGCCCGGGTTATTGACGCGGGCAACAATCGACTGACTCTGCAGGCGCTGAAAGATGAGTGAGTCATCCCGTCCTTCACTGTATGAAACACTTTATGGCAACTTCACCGGCGGCCTCGATCTGCATCAGGTCAGTGAGGAAAACCAGGTCATCCTCTCGGTACTGGATAACATGCAGCGTATCCTCAACTGTCGTGCCGGCACGCTGGCTCATCTGCCTGACTATGGGTTGCCCGATATGACCAAAATCCTGCAGGGCATGCCGGGAACGGCCCATGAGCTCATGGGCACATTGTCTGCCGTCCTGCTCAAATATGAACCACGCCTGAAAAAAATAACCGTTCTCCTGCTGGAACAGAACGTCCCCGGCGAACTGCGCTATGCCATTGACGCTGAACTTAAAGGGATTGGCCTGGTGCGCTACGGGACTGAATTTATGCCCGAAGGACGGGTTCTCTTAAGGCATCTCAGGCAACAGCAGTATCTCGACACCACTCTCCGTATATAAGGCCCGATAACATCATGTCCGTAAAATCACTGTTCCTGAAGAAGTTGCAGGCGCGACAACCTGCACCTGTTACTGCAATCAGCAAGAGTCAGGCTGATATTGCAGAGTTTCGCCAGCGAATGGCTCAGCTTCAGGATGAAATGGACGCGTGGCTGACGGATACGGGACTGAAAGTGGAGCCACTGAGCGTATCCGTTCCGGATCTGCTGGTGGAGAGTGGGGCTTTTGATATTTCCGGGATCGTTCTGCGTTATGGCAGCCGGGCGGTTAACTTTATGCCGATCTTTCTTTATGGACAGGGAGTCGCAGGCTGTGCTGAGGTGACTTTTTTTACCGGGTGCAGCGCGATTTCTCAAGGACGCCTTTTCATGAGGGTGGGGAGCGTAAATGACTGGATCTTTACTCCCCCTGATACGTCGCCTCAATCAGGACAACTATTTGATGAAGGCATTTTCTTCGGTCTGATTTTAGCGCTGCTGCCATAGCGCTGACATTTATTCCTTTTATCAGTCATTGCATTTTAAATCGCACAATAGCCCCTCACATCAACTAACGAAATTAACCGATACGGATATGCAGGCCCTCCAGGATGACCACACATATAACGCTAAAAACCGGCGGCGACCCGCGTGCGCTGCCAGATTACGCCGCCCTCCGCGATGAACTCAGCAAGCTGACGCATCCTGCTCGCCCGGATGTGAACTGGCAATATGTCGAAAGACTCTGTCTCTCTCTGTTTGAACAAAACGGTGTGGAGTTGCAGACTGCGGCCGGGTACACCCTTGCCCGGACTCACCTGTCTGGATTGGCTGGTCTGAACGAAGGGCTGGCGATTCTGGAGGCCTTGATTAGCCACCAGTGGGACGTTTTCTGGCCGAAGACGCTACACGCTCGTCTGGAAATCCTTACCGGCCTGAGCCAGCGACTGCAGCAGCGCATGCGTATGCTTCCACTCAACAACAGCCATCTTAGTGAGCTTTATAGCGCTGAAGTGTTGCTTACCCGCCTGAGTGCGGTGCTCCAGCGCCTTGAGCTCAAACATCTTAGCCAGTTCGATACGTTACGAACGTTGATACGTTCAAATGCTGAACGGCTTGAAAGCAGTAATGATGCATCAGATCTGAATGCACTCATGATGCCCGGTTGCGAATTACCTCAGGAGAGGGCAGAACCGAATGATAAAGTAAAATGGGTTTATGTTGTGCAGCCGGAAAATCAGCCGAATGCAAAGCATTGTGCGACAGCGCACGGGTCTGTCAGACCATGGAAGCCCTTTGTCGCCGGGATGTGTTCTATGCTGGTGGTCTGCGTCGCTGTGGCGTGGGGAGGGAGCTTTCTGTCCAGACCCGATCCCTTAACGACGAAGGCTGTTGCCTCGCTGGCGCCGTTACCGGAAGCGCTTACACCTGTTCAGCAAGACGCGTTAGCACAGCGAGGGACTTTACCGTCCACGTTTATCGCAGAAACGCAGCAGCAGCTTGCCCGACTGGATAAGCTGCCACCTGACTGGAATATTTCCTACAGCCTTCAGTTGTTAGCGCAACTCCAGACATTGCGGCCGGAGGAAGCGAAGCCGCTGGCCTTGCAGTGGCAGCAAAAATTTAACGCGGCAGCGTTGCCGGTTGAGGCCATGAACAGCTGGTATCAGGGGATGATGAAGCTCCAGCAACTGAGCCACCGGCTGAGCAGTCTGGATGAGCAAAAAGGAAAATATATTACGGTGAGTGAGCTTAAGTCGGTGGTTTTTTCGACCATACAGTCATTTAACCAAACAATACCGGCTGAAGAGCAACTCAGACGCCTGTCACAGCATCCAGCAGGAGATACGCTTCCTGAAGCCGAAAAGACCCAGCTGGAGTTGCGTCTCAGGCAGCTGGCAACGCGTTACGCTCAAATAAAACAGGATTCTTCTGCGCAGTGAATTCTGACGGCGGACAGGTGAATGTGCTTGAATAAGCGTTGAGGTCAAAGTGTCCCCTGCAGGAATCGAACCTGCAACTAGCCCTTAGGAGGGGCTCGTTATATCCATTTAACTAAGGGGACGAGGCGGCACGAGTATAGCCTTATTTACACTATGCGTTAAGCGCATCGCCGCCTGACTGCTCAAAGAGTCACCATTCAGGACGATTTTTTTGTCGATTTATTATTATTTTCCCGTGCCTTAAGCTCAGCTTTGCGTTTGTTCGACATGTCGTTACGGATTTGGGCATGGCTCAACAGCGCGAAGATAAACGTTCCGCCGCAGATGTTTCCTGCCAGCGTCGGTAGGGCGAACGGCCAGAAAAAATCGCTCCAGTGGAGTGTACCGTTAAAGACCAGATACAGTATTTCAACGGTACCGACCACAATATGCGTGGTATCAGCCAGCGCAATCAACCAGGTCATCAATATAATCACCACAATTTTGGCGCTCCCTGCTGAAGGAAACATCCAGACCATCGTGGCGATGATCCAGCCGGAGATGATGGCATTCGAGAACATTTCGAACGGGGTGTTTTTCATCACATCCATGCCGATTTTTACAAACGCGTCCCGGGTGGGTTCATCAAAGATCGGCATGTATTCAAACGCCCAGGCCGCGATGCCCGTGCCGATGATATTACCCAGCAGGACGACGCTCCAGAGACGCATCAATAAGCCGAAATTGCCGAGAGTAGGGTTTTGCATTACCGGCAGAACGGCAGTTACCGTGTTCTCGGTAAACAGCTGCTGGCGGGCCATGATGACAATCACAAAGCCGAAGGTATAGCCGAGGTTCTCGAGTAAAAATCCCCCGGGCACACCTTCCAGCTGAACATGAAATATCCCTTTGGCGAGCAGGGATGCGCCCATTGAGAGCCCTGCTGCGATAGCTGACCAGAAAAGGGCCATCGCGTCGCGCTCCATCTCTTTTTCACCGTCCTGGCGGATATGCTCGTGGATAGCCATCGCGCGGGAGGGAAGGCGATCTTCATCAATTTCTATTTTCTCGCCGCGCGCTTTTTCCTCGCTTTCAATTTCAATTTCCTCATTGCTCTCGCCAATTTTTTCTTCGCCCACTTCTTTCATATCTGCTCCCGGAGGTTGATCTTTCTGTTAAGCGTAGCGGCTTTTGTCAGGATGCCTGTGGGGATGCTCTTAAATTGGCGGCAATGACAACAAAGGTGATACATCTCTTTCAAAGACATTATAAAATTGCCAGCGAAACGAATTCCAAAAGCCAGGCTATGCTGAGATCAGAGTCACGGTGGTTACTGCCCGTAATTGTGCTCATAGACATCGGTAAACGTGCTGTTACAATCGCTTGCACGTTTACAGACGGAGCGTCAACGGCTCCGTTACGGATGGCAATCAATGATAGCCATACTGAACAGGGAGATATTTATGAAACTTCGGCTGTCGGCGCTTGCGCTTGGCGCGACGATGCTTGTGGGCTGCGCCAGCTCCGGGGAGCAAACGGGACGCTCCGATCCTCTCGAAGGATTTAACCGCTCCATGTATAGCTTCAACTACAACGTGCTGGATCCGTATGTGGTTCGCCCGGTGGCAGTGGCATGGCGCGATTATGTTCCACAGCCCGCGCGTAACGGGTTAAGTAACTTTACCAGCAACCTTGAAGAGCCTGCGGTAATGGTGAACTACTTCCTGCAGGGCGACCCGTATCAGGGGATGGTCCACTTTACCCGCTTCTTCCTGAACTCCATTCTGGGGATGGGCGGCTTTATTGACGTCGCAGGCATGGCGAACCCGAAACTGCAGCGTGAACAGCCGCACCGTTTTGGTAGTACGCTGGGGCATTATGGTGTCGGCTACGGCCCGTACGTTCATCTGCCGTTCTATGGCAGCTTCACCGTGCGTGATGATGGCGGTGATATGGTCGATACGCTGTATCCGGTTCTGTCGTGGCTGACCTGGCCGCTGTCGGTGGGTAAATGGACGGTGGAAGGGATTGAAACCCGCGCGCAACTCCTCGACTCTGATGGTCTGCTGCGCCAGTCTTCTGACCCGTATATTATGGTACGTGAAGCGTATTTCCAGAATCATGACTTTATTGCCAACGGCGGTAAGCTGAAGCCGGAAGAGAATCCAAACGCGAAGGCGATCGAAAACGAACTAAAAGATATCGATTCGGAGTAAATAAAAAAGGTGAGCAATGCTCACCTTTTTTGATTCCAGTGCGATTAGAACGCGTAGTTGAAGTTCATGCCGTACAGCCAGGCTTTACCTTCGGAAGAGAATTCATACGGACCTTCCTTGAAGTGAACTTTTTGACCGTGCATATAAGAGATGCCCGCATCAATAGAGGCATCTTTGTTGAATGCATAGGTCGCACCTGCGCTCAGCCAGAAGCGGTCCTGATCCGGAATAGAGATGGAACGCTTGTCGGCAGGTACCGGGCTGTCATCGAAGGCAATACCGGTACGGAATGTCCAGTTGTCATCCATATAGTAGGTGGTCCCCAGCGCGATGCGGTATGCATCACGGAAGCTCTCATCTTTATAGAAGAGCGTGTCGCCGTTGCTATTGGTCGCCTTCAGCTCCTGGAACTGGCTCCAGCTGGTGTAGGTCAGGCTATAGTGAACCGCCCACTGTGGCGCCACTTTGTTATAACCAGACAACTCCCACATTTCTGGTAAGTGCAGGCTCAGAGAGCCGCCAGTGGTTTGGCCATTGGTACCCATCGGCAGGCCGAAGTTGCCGAGGATCTGGTTATAGGCAGAAGGGAGGCTGCTTTTGTAATCTCCATCAAAGTCGATTTTTACTTCGGAACGGTAGGTAAAGCCGTAACGGTTGTTTTTATCGAGTTCATAGAGGATACCGGCGTTCCAGCCAAAGCCCCATTCGTCGCCCTTCAGATAAGCGATCTGAGTGTCTGCCGGGATACCAGCCACTCGCTGTGCCAGGGCTGGCGGTAGCGCACCTGAGCCAGCAACGACTTTACCCAGGTCGCCCGCGTAACGTTCGATCTTCGCTTTAGCATACACAGCGTCAAAGCCAACGCCGAAGCTCCAGTGATTATCAAGACGGTAAGCACCGCTCAGGTTCAGGTTCAGGGTTTCCAGGTCGGTTTTACCGCCAAACGCCCCGGCTGCATAGTCGTTATTGAACTCGGTTGCTAAACCGTAGTTAGAGGTCACAGACGCACCCCAGCCGAACTGGTCGTTGATCGGTGCCACGAAGTGCATGTTTGGAACCCATGCCGTTGGGGCAATATTATCCGATTTCAGATTGGCACCTGTCGGAGAACGGCCCGAGATATCAACACCCGGATCGACAAAAATAGCACCGGCAGAGAAAGTGGGACGATCAAACATCATGATCAACGCGGGGTTACGACTCGCGTTACCCGCATCATCCGCAATCGCACCTTCCCCCGAATACGCGCGGCCAAGGCCAGAGGAAGAAAATTCGTTTAACTGAAAGCCCGCTGACCATGCGGAAGTGGAGACGAGTGCCACTGCGACTGCCAGCGCAGTCTTGTTGAACAGGGTTTTCTGGCTCATGACCATAACCTCATTGAGTTATTTTTATTCAATATTTGTTACATACCGTAACAGGAGCGCGAAGTGTAGGGTCTGAGGTATGACAGACAAATCAGACCAGTGGCCAGAGTATAGGTCCGACCAGCCTGAATGTTGCAAGTTTGTTTATTAATATTTTCAAACATGTTTCGCGAAACGAGATCTGGTTGGCAAAATTGTGACCATCGCGACTCACCCAAAAGGGTGGTTTTTGTTTTAGATCATTTTTTAGTGTGATATTGGTCACTTATCCGTTTTTGCGCCATTAACGGCTGGAGAGCACCCGCGTCGGGGCGTAAAATATCAGCATCGTGTCTATCTCGCGCGCTGCGCGAATACAGAGGAAATTGAGCTATGAGTAAATGCAGTGCTGATGAAACCCCGGTTTGCTGCTGTATGGATGTTGGGACCATCATGGACAACACCGATTGTACCGCGTCTTACAGCCGTGTGTTCACCAACCGCGCCGAAGCGGAAGAGACCCTGGCCGCGCTGAGCAAGCGTGCGCGTGACGTTGAATCCGATCCGTGTGAAATCAAGTCGACCTTTACCGAAGTGGAAGGCGGCGTGAAGCTGGACATCGACTTTGTCTTCGCCTGCGAAGCAGAAACGCTGATTTTCCAGTTAGGCCTGCGCTAATTTCTGCGGTCTGGTGCCCTCACCCCAGCCCTCTCCCACGGGAGAGGGAGCAAACACTAAAAACGGTAACCTACGGGTTACCGTTTTGCTTTTACCTCGGGGCATTTTCTTTTTCTTCTCTGTGTTTTAGCTCGCACTTTTTCGTTTCCCCGATTGGCTGAATGTAAAAAAATGGTTAAGACTATTATCAGGTCAGACCACTTTATGTTTGCGAAAATTTTTTTACAGGGGAGTGTTATGAGTCAGGCATTACCGCTTATTACCCGTCAGGGCGATCGCATTGCCATAGTCAGTGGGTTGCGCACGCCGTTTGCGCGTCAGGCAACGGCGTTTCATGGCATACCGGCCGTCGATCTGGGGAAAATGGTAGTGGGGGAGATGCTGGCTCGCAGCGAAATTCCGCCTGAGGTCATTGAACAGCTGGTATTCGGTCAGGTCGTGCAGATGCCTGAAGCTCCCAACATCGCGCGTGAAATCGTCCTCGGTACCGGGATGAATGTTCATACCGACGCCTACAGCGTCAGCCGCGCCTGCGCAACCAGCTTCCAGGCCGTGGCTAACGTCGCCGAAAGCCTGATGGCGGGTACCATTCGCGCCGGGATAGCGGGGGGAGCGGACTCCTCTTCGGTACTGCCGATTGGGGTCAGTAAAAAGCTGGCGCGTATCCTGGTCGATGCTAACAAAGCCCGTACGACGGGCCAGAAACTCAAACTCTTCTCGCGTTTACGTCTGCGCGATCTCATGCCTGTCCCCCCTGCCGTAGCGGAATATTCTACCGGCCTGCGCATGGGCGATACCGCCGAACAGATGGCGAAAACCTACGGCATCACCCGTGAACAACAGGATGCCCTGGCGCATCGCTCGCATCAGCTTGCGGCAAAAGCCTGGTCGGAAGGCAAGCTGACCGACGAGGTCATGACCGCCTATATTCCTCCCTATCGAGAACCGCTTGCCGAAGATAACAATATTCGCGGCACCTCAACGCTGGCGGATTACGCAAAACTGCGCCCGGCGTTTGACCGCAAGCACGGCACCGTGACGGCAGCAAACAGTACGCCACTGACGGACGGGGCCGCCGCCGTGATCCTGATGACCGAATCCCGTGCGAAGGAGTTGGGCATTACTCCCCTGGGCTATTTACGCAGCTATGCTTTCACCGCCATTGATGTCTGGCAGGACATGCTGTTAGGTCCGGCGTGGTCTACGCCGCTGGCGCTGGAGCGAGCGGGGCTGACGCTGGCTGATTTAACCCTGATTGATATGCACGAAGCGTTTGCTGCACAAACCCTGGCAAACGTCCAGCTGCTGGCAAGCGAGCGTTTCGCGCGCGATGTGCTGGGCCGCGCCCATGCCACAGGCGAAGTGGATCAGAGTAAATTCAACGTGCTTGGCGGCTCTATCGCCTATGGTCATCCGTTTGCCGCCACCGGCGCGCGAATGATCACGCAAACATTACATGAACTCCGTCGCCGTGGCGGCGGGTTTGGCCTTGTAACCGCCTGTGCGGCGGGTGGTCTTGGCGCAGCAATGGTTCTGGAGGCTGAATAATGGATATGCCATCTGCATTTAATCTGACGGTTCGCCTCGATAACGTGGCCGTTATCACTATTGATGTGCCTGATGAAAAGATGAATACCCTGAAGGCCGAATTTGGCGTTCAGGTGCGCGCGATGCTAAAGCAGATCCGCGAGAACAAAGCCATTCGCGGCCTGGTGTTTATCTCTGCCAAACCCGATAACTTTATCGCCGGCGCGGATATCAACATGATCGCCCGGACGCAAAGCGCTCTGGAAGCCGAAGAGCTGGCGCGTCAGGGGCAGCAGGTGATGGCGGAGATCAACGGCCTGCCGATCCCGGTTATTGCCGCGATCCACGGTGCCTGTCTGGGCGGTGGGCTTGAGCTGGCGCTGGCCTGTCACAGCCGGATTTGTACTGACGATGCGAAAACCGTTCTGGGTCTGCCGGAAGTGCAGCTGGGGCTGCTGCCTGGATCCGGCGGAACGCAACGGCTGCCGCGCCTGGTGGGCGTGAGCACGGCGCTGGAGATGATCTTAACCGGTAAACAGCTGCGTGCCCGTCAGGCGCTGAAAGCCGGTCTGGTCGATGACGTCGTGCCGCAGTCTATTTTGCTGGAGGCCGCCGTTGAGCTTGCGCTGAAAGGGCGTCAGGCAAGACGTCCTCTGCCGGTTCGTGAGCGCGTGCTGGCCGGCCCGCTGGGAAGAACGCTCCTGTTCAACATGGTGGGCAAAAAGACCGAACAAAAAACCAAAGGCAATTACCCGGCGGCAAAGCGGATCCTGGAAGTGATCGAGACCGGGCTGGCGCAGGGAAGCAGCAGCGGCTATGCCGCGGAGGCCAAAGCCTTTGGCGAACTGGCGATGACGCCACAGTCTCAGGCATTGCGCAGCATCTTCTTCGCCAGCACGGACGTGAAAAAAGATCCCGGCAGCGAGGCGCAGCCTGCGCCGCTGCGTGCCATTGGCGTACTGGGTGGGGGGCTCATGGGCGGCGGAATCTCTTTTGTTACCGCCAGCAAAGGCAAATTACCTGTACGAATCAAGGACATTAATCCTAAGGGGATCAACCACGCGCTTCAGTACAGCTGGCAGAACCTTGATCAAAAGGTCAAGCGCCGCCATATCAAAGCAAGCGAGCGTGATAAAACCCTGGCGATGATCTCCGGTACGACGGATTACAGCGGTTTTGCGCATCGCGATCTGGTGATTGAAGCCGTGTTTGAGGATCTGGCGCTTAAGCAGCAGATGGTGGCAGACGTTGAGCAACATTGCGCCCCGCATACCATTTTTGCCTCCAATACGTCGTCATTACCGATTGGCGATATCGCGGCGAAAGCCGCGCGTCCGGAGCAGGTAATCGGACTGCACTTCTTTAGCCCGGTCGAAAAAATGCCGCTGGTAGAAGTTATTCCGCACGCGACGACCAGTCCGCAAACTGTTGCCACCGTGGTGAAGCTGGCGAAAAAACAGGGTAAAACCCCGATTGTGGTAGCGGACAAAGCTGGCTTCTACGTCAACCGCATTCTGGCTCCCTACATTAATGAAGCAATGCGGTTGCTGACGGAAGGGGAGAAAATCGAGCACGTCGATGAGGCATTGGTAAAGTTTGGTTTCCCCGTTGGCCCAATCCAACTTTTGGATGAGGTGGGAATAGACACCGGCACTAAAATTATACCAGTGCTGGAAGCCGCCTATGGCGATCGTTTTAGCCCACCTGCAAACATTGTTTCTGCGATTTTGAAGGACGATCGCAAAGGCAGAAAAAATGAACGCGGTTTCTATCTTTACGGCGCGAAAGGGCGTAAAAGCAGGAAACAGGTCGACCCTTCGGTATATGGACTCATTTCGACCACAGGTCAGGGAAAACTGTCCGCCGTTCAGTGCGCTGAGCGCTGCGTGATGATGATGCTCAATGAAGCGGCGCGCTGCTTTGGTGAGCAGGTGATCAAGAGTGCACGCGATGGCGACATCGGCGCGGTATTTGGTATTGGTTTCCCGCCGTTCCTTGGCGGCCCGTTCCGTTACATGGATACGCTCGGCGCGGGTGAAGTGGTTGCAATCCTGCAACGTCTGGCTTCGCAATATGGTCCCCGGTTTACGCCGTGTGACGAATTATTGCAGATGGCGGAACTCGGCCAGACATTTTGGCCTGCAAGGGAAACTGTCCTCGTAAGCTGAGGTCAAAGAAGGGTAAATCCTGAAGTGAATGGACCTGTTCTGGCGATTTTGTAAACAGAGATTGACTATACTTACGCCATTGAGGTAAAAAACAGCGTTTCATTCACCGAATGGATCAGGCACAATGCCCGGCCATCGGGTTTTCTACCTCTTTAGCATTTATCGCGGGTAGTTAACGCCGGTGATTCTGGTTAACAAAAGCGGTGCAATATGCAAGTTTTTATCATGCGTCACGGCGACGCGGCACTCGATGCCGCCAGTGACTCAGTACGTCCTTTGACCGTCTGTGGCTGCGACGAATCTCGTCTGATGGCGACCTGGCTTAACGGTCAAAAAGTGGACATCGAACGCGTTCTGGTGAGTCCATTCCTGCGTGCAGAACAGACGCTGGATGTGGTGGGTGAATGTATGAACCTGCCGACCAGTGTGGATGTTCTCCCTGAACTCACCCCATGTGGCGATGTAGGTCTTGTCAGCGCTTATCTTCAGGCGCTGTGCAATGAAGGTGTCGCTTCCGCGCTGGTCATTTCCCACCTGCCACTGGTTGGCTATCTGGTATCTGAGCTTTGCCCGGGCGAGACTCCGCCGATGTTCACGACATCCGCCATTGCCAATGTTTCTCTCGACGAAACGGGCAAAGGTGTCTTCAACTGGCAAATGAGTCCGTGCAACCTGAAGATGGCAAAAGCCATCTGACGTGACGTGCGATATGGCGGGGGCAATGTGCTTCCCGCCATTCTGTCAGGGCAACTCTGGCGGCTGCCACTCTTCCACTTCAATCAACACCAGCAATGCGGCATCTCCGCCGTACTCTTTCGGTGCCTGATGAAACGCCATCACGTGTGGATGCTGAGCCAGCCACAGCGGTGTCTGTTGCTTGAGGATATGTTTACCGTGGCCATGCATCACGCAGGCGCAGAAAACATGTTCGCGACGACAGGCGGCAATCAATGCCCCCAGCTCCTGTTTCGCCTGCATCTGGGTCAAACCGTGCAGATCGAGAAACAGCGCTGGCGAATAATCTCCGCGACGTAATTTTTTCAGCTCAAAATGGCTGACGTCTTCGCGTACGTATTTCACCGCACCCTGAGTATTGAGCAACGGCTGAAATTCATCTGAAAAATAGTGGCTGTTATCCGCCTGCTCCTGCAGCAGACGTTTGACCGGTACTTCGCTGATTTTTTTACGCTGCGGGCGATGGACAATGGTGTCCTGCGCGATTTTACGCGTCCCGGTCATTAGCTGTCGGAAGAGCGCCTGATCCTCCTCGCTGAGCGATGTTTTCTTTTTCATTCGTCATTCTCATCTCGTATTTCCGATAGTGTACCCGACTAAACGCATTTTTTAACCTCAAGCGAGACGCGTCATTGCTGATTTATCGCCGTCTTCATGGCAAACTAGCCGCCGAAAATTATGCGAGCATGCCCTGGAGGAAAGAGTGGATAAAATATTTGTCGATGAAGCAGTAAACGAGCTGCATACCATACAGGACATGTTGCGCTGGTCGGTTAGCCGCTTCAGCGCCGCCAATATCTGGTACGGTCACGGTACCGATAACCCGTGGGATGAAGCCGTGCAGCTGGTGCTGCCGTCCCTCTACCTGCCGTTGGATATTCCGGAAGACATGCGCACCGCGCGCCTGACCTCCAGCGAAAAACACCGCATCGTTGAGCGCGTGATCCGCCGCGTGAACGAGCGCATTCCGGTCGCCTATCTGACCAACAAAGCCTGGTTCTGCGGCCATGAGTTCTATGTCGATGAACGCGTGCTGGTGCCGCGCTCGCCGATTGGTGAGTTGATTAACAACCACTTTGAAGGCCTGATCGGCCATCAGCCGCAGCACATTCTGGACATGTGTACCGGCAGTGGCTGCATCGCCATCGCCTGCGCTTACGCCTTCCCGGAAGCGGAAGTAGACGCCGTCGATATCTCCACCGACGCGCTGGCCGTGACCGAGCACAACATCGAAGAGCATGGGCTGATCCATCACGTTACGCCAATTCGCTCTGACCTGTTCCGCGATCTGCCGACGCTGCAGTACGATCTGATCGTTACCAACCCGCCGTACGTTGATGCGGAAGACATGTCCGATCTGCCGAACGAATACCGTCACGAGCCGGAGCTGGGTCTGGCGTCAGGCTCTGACGGCCTGAAGCTGACGCGCCGCATTCTGGCCTGCGCGCCGGATTATCTGACCGACGACGGCGTTCTGATTTGTGAAGTGGGCAACAGCATGGTACATCTGATAGAGCAGTACCCGGATGTGCCGTTCACCTGGCTTGAGTTTGACAACGGCGGTGACGGCGTCTTTATGCTGACCAAAGCGCAGCTGCTCGACGCGCGCGAACACTTCAGCATCTATAAAGATTAATCCAGCGGGCTTCGGCCCGTTTCACAACGCTCAAACACAAACAACAACATCGGAGCCGTGATGGCAGGAAACAGTATTGGACAGTTATTCCGCGTGACCACCTTTGGCGAGTCGCACGGGCTGGCGCTGGGCTGTATCGTTGATGGCGTACCGCCAGGCATCGAACTGACCGAAGCCGATTTACAGCACGACCTCGACCGTCGTCGCCCGGGTACCTCTCGCTACACCACGCAGCGTCGCGAGCCGGACCAGGTAAAAATTCTCTCCGGCGTCTTTGAAGGCCGCACCACCGGGACCAGCATTGGTCTGCTGATCGAAAACACCGATCAGCGCTCCCAGGACTACGGCGCCATCAAAGACGTCTTCCGTCCGGGCCACGCCGACTACACCTACGAACAAAAGTACGGTTTCCGCGACTATCGCGGCGGCGGACGTTCTTCCGCGCGTGAAACCGCGATGCGCGTGGCCGCAGGGGCGATTGCTAAGAAATACCTGCAGCAGAAATTTGGCATCGTTATCCGCGGCTGCCTGACCCAGATGGGCGACATTCCGCTGGCGATCAAAGACTGGGATCTGGTCGAGCAAAACCCGTTCTTTTGCGCCGATGCCGACAAGCTGGAAGCGCTGGACGAACTGATGCGCGGCCTGAAAAAAGAGGGCGACTCCATCGGGGCGAAAGTTACCGTCGTGGCCGACGGCGTCCCGCCAGGCTGGGGCGAGCCGGTATTTGACCGTCTCGACGCCGACATCGCCCACGCGCTGATGAGCATCAACGCGGTGAAGGGCGTTGAGATTGGCGATGGTTTTGACGTGGTATCCCTGCGCGGCAGCCAGAACCGTGACGAGATCACGAAGGCGGGCTTCCAGAGCAACCACGCGGGCGGCATTCTGGGCGGTATCAGCAGCGGGCAGCAGATTATTGCCAACATCGCGCTGAAGCCTACTTCCAGCATCACTGTGCCGGGCCACACGATTAACCGCGATGGCGAAGAAGTTGAGATGATCACCAAAGGACGTCACGATCCGTGCGTGGGGATCCGCGCGGTGCCGATCGCAGAAGCGATGCTGGCGATCGTGCTGATGGATCACTTCCTGCGCCAGCGCGCGCAGAATGCGGATGTGACGACCACCATTCCACGCTGGTAAACATGAAAAAAACCGCAATTGCTCTGCTGGCGCTGCTCGCCAGTGGAGCCAGTCTGGCCGCGACGCCATGGCAAAAAATCACCCATCCGGTGGCGGGGAGCGCGCAGTCGATCGGCGCTTTCTCAAACGGCTGTATCGTGGGCGCGCAGGAACTTCCGCTGCAATCTGATACCTATCAGGTGATGCGTACCGACCAGCGTCGTTACTTCGGCCACCCTGACCTGGTGCTGTTCATTCAGCGACTAGGAAACCAGGTACATAACCTTGGGCTCGGCACGATGCTGATTGGCGATATGGGGATGCCTGCCGGCGGTCGTTTTAACGGTGGACACGCCAGTCACCAGACCGGACTGGATGTCGATATCTTCCTGCAGCTGCCGAAAACGCGCTGGACCTCCGCCCAACTGCTGAAACCGCAGGCGCTGGATCTGGTGGCGAGCGACGGCAAGCGCGTTGTGCCGTCCCTGTGGACGCGGGACGTATCCAGCATGATCAAGCTGGCGGCAGAAGATAACGACGTCACGCGGATTTTCGTTAACCCGGCCATCAAGCAGCAGCTCTGCCTTGATGCCGGAACCGATCGCGACTGGCTGCGCAAAGTGCGCCCGTGGTTCCAGCATCGTGCGCACATGCACGTTCGCCTGCGCTGCCCGGCGAATAGCCTGGAATGTGAAGATCAGCCGCTTCCGCCGCCAGGCGATGGCTGCGGTGCGGAACTGCAAAGCTGGTTTGAACCGGCAAAACCTGGAACCTCTAAGCCTGAGAAGAAGACACCGCCTCCGTTGCCGCCTTCCTGCCAGGCGCTACTGGATGAGCATGTACTTTAATGGATAATTTTGTCGATCTGTTTATGGTGTCACCGCTGCTGCTGGTGGTGCTGTTCTTTGTGGCCATGCTGGCTGGTTTTATCGATGCCCTTGCGGGCGGCGGCGGGTTGTTAACCGTTCCCGCGCTGCTGGCGGCGGGCATGAGCCCGGCGCAGGCGCTTGCCACTAATAAGCTGCAGGCCTGCGGCGGTTCGCTCTCGGCGTCGCTCTATTTTATCCGCCGCAAGGTGGTGAGCCTGGCCGACCAGAAGCTTAATATCCTGATGACCTTTATCGGCTCCACGTCGGGCGCGCTGCTGGTTCAGCACGTGCAGTCGGATATTTTGCGCCAGATCCTGCCGGTTCTGGTCATCTGCATCGGGCTTTACTTCCTGCTGATGCCAAAGCTCGGTGAAGAAGACCGCCAGCGTCGTCTGCACGGTCTGCCGTTTGCCCTGATTGCCGGTGGCTGCGTCGGTTTTTACGACGGTTTCTTCGGACCGGGGGCAGGCTCGTTTTACGCGCTGGCGTTCGTGACGCTTGCCGGGTTTAACCTCGCCAAATCGACCGCTCATGCCAAAGTGCTCAACGCGACCTCGAACGTCGGCGGCCTGCTGCTGTTTATCATTGGCGGCAAGGTTATCTGGGCAACCGGATTTGTGATGATGGCAGGGCAGTTCCTGGGCGCACGCGCGGGTTCGCGTCTGGTGTTAAGCAAAGGACAAAAGCTTATTCGCCCGATGATCGTCATCGTCTCGGCCGTAATGAGCGCCAAACTTCTTTATGACAGCCATGGACAGGAGATCCTCACCTGGTTGGGGATGCACTAATGAACAGTACGCATAAATACGAACAGCTGATTGAGATTTTCGACAGCTGTTTTGCTGACGATTTTAATACCCGTCTGATTAAAGGCGACGACGAACCGATCTATCTTCCTGCTGATGAAGAGGTTCCGTATAACCGTATAGTCTTTGCCCACGGCTTTTATGCCAGCGGCTTACACGAAATTTCGCACTGGTGCATTGCGGGGAAAGCGCGGCGCGAGCTGGTGGACTTCGGTTACTGGTACTGCCCGGACGGGCGTGACGCCGCTACGCAGGGCCAGTTTGAAGATGTGGAAGTGAAACCGCAGGCGCTGGAATGGCTATTCTGCGTCGCGGCGGGTTTTCCGTTCAACGTCAGCTGCGATAACCTCGAAGGCGACTTCGAGCCAGACCGTATCGTCTTCCAGCGCCGCGTGCATGCGCAGGTGATGGAATATCTTGAGAAAGGCATCCCGGAACGTCCGGCGCGCCTGATCGAGGCCTTACAGAATTATTACCACACGCCGGCGATCGCGGCGGAATGCTTCCCTTGGCCGGAAGATCTTTAACAGAGGAAAGAAGATGATCGCAGAATTTGAATCACGCATTCTGGCGTTAATTGATGACATGGTGGAACACGCCAGTGATGATGAGCTGTTCGCCAGCGGTTATCTGCGTGGTCACCTGACGCTCGCGGTAGCCGAGCTGGAAGCAGGTGACGATCACTCTGCTGACGCCGTTCACGCCGAAGTGGCCCGCAGTCTGGAGAAAGCCATTCAGGCCGGGGAGCTCTCTCCGCGCGACCAGTCTCTGGTGCTGGGCATGTGGGACAACCTGTTCCAGCAGGCTAAACGCTAAGCCGCCGCCTTCTCTTCCCTCTCCCTGTGGGAGAGGGTTAGGGTGAGGGCACCAGACCGCACCCTACTTAACCTTCTTCCCCTTCAGCAGTTTTCGTACCCACAAGCGATTCGGATTCAGCCCCGCAAGCGTAACCCTGTCCAGCGGAATTGGCTCGTCGCTCATTTGCGCGGCTAACACTTCAGCCAGCAGCGGTGCCGAACACAGCCCGCGAGACCCTAATCCACCCAGCATAAACAGCTCTGGATAAACTGGCGCGCTTACCGCTTTATCCCGGTTATCAGCAAGATCCTGATAGACCTCAAGCGTTGCCTTATAGTCCGGCACATTTCCCGCCATCGGCAGATGATCGCGGGTGGCACAGCGAACGCCGCAGCGCGCGTCTCCGGCGCTGACGTCAACCTCTTTCGCCCATGCCGCCTCCGGGAAACAGTCAATCAGGCGCTGGCGGTTCTGCGCCTGATCCGCTTCGCTGTAGTGCATATCCGTTTCGCCACGATGATAGCTGGCCCCGATGCAGTGATGGCCGTTAGACGGATTTTGCGGCGTCAGATAGCCGTCATAGCACAGCACCTGGCGCAGTTTGCCGAGCTCAGGCGCGGAAGGAATATGGCTTACCTGGCCGCCGACCGGATAAACCGGCAACGTTTCTGTCTGGATAAACTGGGTGATGTGATGCCCGTTTGCCAGCACAACGCTGGCATGGCTTACGGCTTTGCCATCCGCAAAACGCAGATTCCAGCGTTCTGCCCGGCTTAACGATTCAACCTTGTGAGCATAATGCGCCGTCAGCCCGCGCGACTTCGCCAGGGCAATTACCGACGCGGTCAGTTCAGCCGGGCACAGCCAGCCGCCGAGCGGATACTGAATGCCCCCACACCCGGTTTCCACGCCAGCGGTGTCTGCCACCTCTTGAGCACTTACCGCGCGGGCAATCTCGTCAGGCAGGCCCAGCGACAGCATCTGCGCGATCTTCTGCTGGCTCTTTTCATCCCAGCCGAGCTGCGTGACGCCGCACCAGTCATGGTCGAACGACACCGGAAGCGCGTCATACAGGCGACGTGCGAAGGTAAACGCCGCCGGGAAAAACCGGAACAGGGCCGGGTCATGCGCGCTTAAAAGCGGATAAAGCGCCCCCTGGCGGTTGCCGGACGCGCCGTTTGCTGGCGCATCGTCAGCACAGTAGAGCGTGACCTGCCAGCCGCGGTGGAGAAGCGCGAGAGACAGCAGGGCGCTGGCGATCCCCCCGCCGACTATCGCCACCTCACGTGATGCGCTGGCGCGGCGTGCAAACCAGGGCGCCTGAGCGGGGATATCCAGCGTCTGCTTCATTGTGCCGATCAGCATGTCGCGCTTGCGGCCAAAGCCTTTGGTCTTCTGCATCGTAAAGCCCGCCTCCTGCAGCCCGCGGCGGACAAAGCCCGCCGAGGTGAAGGTGGCAAGCGTTGCGCCAGGGCGCGCCAGCCGCGCCATCGCGTTAAACAGATGCTGGCTCCACATGTCCGGGTTTTTGGCGGGGGCAAAACCGTCCAGGAACCACGCGTCGACCTTCTGATTCATCGAGTCATCGAGCCTGTCGGTCAGATCGTTGATGTCGCCGAGCCATAAGTCCAGCGTCACGCGTCCATCGTCCAGCATCAGGCGGTGACAGCCGCCGATGTGGGGCGGCCACTGCGCCTGAAGCTGCTCCGCCCAGGGCGCAAGCTCCGGCCAGCGCTGGTGGGCAAGCCGCAGATCGTGCGCGGTAAGCGGGAATTTTTCGAAACTGATGAAATGTAATCTTTGTAGCGTAGCCTCAGGGTGTGCAGCGTGAAACTGGTTAAACGCCTGCCAGAGGGTTAAAAAATTCAGCCCGGTGCCGAATCCACTTTCCGCGACCACAAACAGGCTCCGCGGATGCTCCGGGAAGCGGGTGCTGAGCTGGTTTCCGTCGAGGAAAACATAGCGAGTTTCTTCGAGTCCGTTATCATTAGAAAAATAGACGTCATCAAAATCTCGGGAAACAGGTGTACCCTCAGCGTTGAATTCGAGGTTGGCGGGTTGTATAGCGTTTTGTTTCACGTAAGTTACTCGTCTGACAGGCAGTGGCACGATCTTAACGATGTGAGTCCATCGGTGCAAATTTCCGCAGAAAATGTCTGATCGGACTTGTTCGGCGTACAAGTGTACGCTATTGTGCGACTCGAAACTTACTATAGTGCGACTTACAGAGGTATTGAATGAAACGTGCAGTGATTACTGGCCTGGGCATTGTTTCCAGCATCGGTAATAACCAGCAGGAAGTCCTGGCATCTCTGCGTGAAGGACGCTCCGGGATCACTTTCTCTGAAGAGTTTAAAGATTCAGGTATGCGTAGCCACGTATGGGGTAACGTCAAACTGGACACCACCGGTTTGATTGACCGCAAAGTGGTTCGTTTCATGAACGATGCCTCTATTTATGCTTATCTCTCCATGCAGGAAGCGATCAAAGATTCCGGCCTGAGCGAAGAGGTTTATCAGAACAACCCGCGCGTGGGTCTGATCGCCGGTTCCGGCGGTTCATCTAAAGCGCAGGTATTCGGCGCTGACGCAATGCGTAGCCCGCGTGGTCTGAAAGCAGTAGGTCCGTACGTGGTTACTAAAGCCATGGGTTCTGCGGTTTCCGCATGCCTGGCGACCCCATTCAAAATCCACGGTGTGAACTACTCCATCAGCTCCGCGTGTGCGACTTCCGCGCACTGTATCGGTAATGCTGTTGAGCAGATCCAGCTGGGTAAACAGGACATCGTATTTGCTGGCGGCGGCGAAGAGCTGGGCTGGGAAATGGCCTGTGAATTCGACGCCATGGGCGCACTGTCCACCAAGTACAATGAAACTCCGGATAAAGCTTCCCGTACCTACGATGCGCACCGTGACGGTTTCGTTATCGCGGGCGGCGGCGGCATGGTTGTGGTTGAAGAGCTGGAGCATGCCCTGGCACGTGGCGCGCACATCTACGCTGAAATCGTGGGCTACGGAGCTACGTCTGACGGCGCCGACATGGTTGCGCCATCCGGCGAAGGCGCTGTGCGCTGCATGAAGATGGCGATGCACGGCGTTGACACCCCAATCGACTATCTGAACTCCCACGGTACCTCTACTCCGGTAGGCGACGTGAAAGAGCTAGGTGCGATCCGTGAAGTCTTCGGCGACAACAGCCCGGCAATCTCTGCGACCAAAGCCATGACCGGTCACTCTCTGGGTGCGGCTGGCGTGCAGGAAGCGATCTACTCTCTGCTGATGCTGGAAAACGGCTTTATCGCTCCAAGCATCAACATTGATGAGATGGACGAGCAGGCCGCTGGCCTGAACATCGTGACCAAACCAACGGAAGCGACGCTGACTACCGTCATGTCCAACAGCTTCGGCTTCGGTGGCACCAACGCCACGCTGGTCATGCGTAAGCTGAAAGCATAAGTTTTATGTTTGATTCAGAAGGGGAGCCATAAGGCTCCCTTTTTTTATGCATTGACAAGCAGCTGATCTCACAGGCAAACTTCACCCCTCAACATTATCCTCACGATAATGCGTAAGCGTTTAACGTCAACCAACGCACCTTAATCCTGATAATCAGGTAGAGGGGGCGTGGCATTTCCCCGCCTTACTCTTCATTTTGGAGTAAAGCATGACTGCAGTAACTCAAACAGAAACAACTCCTTCAGCGAACGTCTCGCTGTTCCGTATCGCCTTTGCGGTATTTCTGACCTATATGACCGTTGGCCTGCCGCTGCCGGTGATCCCGCTGTTCGTTCATCAGGAGCTGGGCTATGGCAACACCATGGTCGGCATTGCCGTGGGCATTCAGTTTTTAGCCACGGTATTGACCCGCGGATACGCCGGACGACTGGCGGATCAGCATGGTGCCAAACGCTCGGCGCTGCAGGGGATGTTTGCCTGCGGGCTGGCGGGCGGCGCCTGGCTGCTGGCGGCTCTTCTGCCGGTAGACGCCGCGTATAAATTTGCGCTGCTGGTGCTGGGCCGTTTAATTCTTGGCTTCGGTGAAAGCCAGCTACTGACCGGTACCCTGACCTGGGGAATGGGGCTGGTGGGGCCAGCTCGTTCCGGCAAGGTGATGTCCTGGAACGGTATGGCCATCTATGGTGCGCTGGCTGCCGGTGCGCCGCTTGGGCTGCTGATCAATAGCCAGTTTGGGTTTGCGGCGCTGGCCGCCACCACGATGGCTTTACCCCTGCTGGCGTGGGCGTTTAACGGCTCGGTGCGTAAGGTGCCCGCGCACAAAGGCGAGCGTCCTTCCCTGTGGAGCGTGGTCGGCCAAATCTGGCAGCCGGGTCTTGGCCTGGCGCTGCAGGGCGTGGGTTTTGCGGTGATTGGTACCTTCGTCTCGCTCTACTTTATGAGCCGCGGCTGGGCGATGGCTGGTTTTACGCTTACCGCGTTTGGCGGCGCGTTTGTGCTGATGCGCGTGCTTTTCGGCTGGATGCCGGATCGCTTCGGCGGCGTGAAGGTCGCGGTAGCGTCGCTGATGATAGAGACCGTGGGTTTGCTGCTGCTGTGGAATGCACCCGTGGCATCCGTTGCGCTGCTGGGTGCGGCGCTGACCGGCTGCGGCTGTTCGCTGATCTTCCCGGCGCTCGGTGTTGAAGTCGTGAAGCGCGTGGCCCCACAGGTGCGCGGCACGGCGCTGGGCGGCTATGCGGCGTTTCAGGATATCTCATACGGAATAACCGGGCCGCTGGCCGGGGTGTTAGCCACCTCGTTTGGGTATCCGTCCGTCTTCCTGGCCGGTGCGGTTTCCGCGGTCGTTGGGATCGTGGTGACGCTGGTGGCGTTTCGCAGGAGTTGAGCCGTTATTGCCGGGTGGCGGCTGTGCCTTACCCGGCCTACGGTTCGAGCCGTTGTAGGCCCGGTAAGCGCAGCGCCACCGGGCAAAATCTCAGGCAACCAGCCAGAAAATAGCCAGCGCAATCAGTAGAGCAATAAACATCAGTCCTGGACGCGCAGAGAGCGTTCTGAACGTCTCGACGACTGGCGCAAACAGCGGGCTGTAGATCGGCTGAATGTTTCTCACCTCCGGCACGCCGCCCTCACGCTCGGCGCGGCGAACGAAGATCTGGTTGAGCAGATCCTGCACCTGCGCGGTGGTCAGTACCGTTTGCGGCGTGGCCTGCCAGTTTTGCTGGGCGTAATCCCGGATGACTTCAAACTCGTGCGGCTCAAGCGGCTGTTTCAGCGCGGCCTGGACGGTATGCAGGGTAGGGGCACTCTGGATGCTAAGCGTCTGGCGCGCCTGGAGCCAGGTCACCAGATGGGTAAACTGTTTGGCCGGGATCAGCTCACCCGCCTTCACGCCGGACAGCTCCAGCATGGATTGCCAGATAAGCTTCGTCGGTTCGCCGGTGGCCGCAGCCAGCTTGGTCACCATCTGCTTGAGCGTGTTATGCTCGGCGGGGAGCAGCGGACGCTCGGTCGCCGGGCGCACCTGCGGCTGCGGAATCGACAGCTCATTGTTCTGCAGCAGCGTCAGCACCGTTTTAAGCTGATCGGGCGTCAGCTGGCCCAGCGCGGTCTGACCATACTGCTGGCGAATAAAATCACTCACCGCCTGGCGATTATTTCCCTGGCCCAGCAGCTCCGTCAGCTGAGAAACAATCTGGCGCGTGGTGTGGTTCTGCTGCGCGGTCGTAATACGCTGGTTCAGATTTTGCTCGGCAGCGGGGAAATGACGCGACTGCAGCGGTGCATCGTTCCTCACGCCTAAATCATGCTTCACACCGGCCCAGACTTCCGCGTTTTGCTGCGAAGTCAACGCAATCAGGCGCGTGATCAGTCGCTCCAGCACGGTGCGCTGTTGCGTGGATAGCGGTTGTTCACCGGCAACGTTTGGCGTGACGGGGCCTTCACCCGGAGGGCGTGGCGGCGTACCTGAAATGGGCTGCATCGTCAAAAATCCTTAAAGTCAAAACTCAGCGTAAACCTGGCAGACGTATATGCCTGGCGGCCAGATTATGGCACACTTGGCAGGTTTTCTTCCTCTCAAACAGGTACTCAGACGTGAAAATCCTCGTTGATGAAAATATGCCTTACGCCCGCGAGCTGTTTAGCCGCCTGGGTAACGTTAAGGCTGTCCCTGGTCGCCCGATCCCGGTCAACGAACTGGATGACGCAGACGCGCTGATGGTGCGCTCGGTGACCAAAGTAAATGAGGCGTTGCTCGCCGGTAAGGCGGTTAAGTTCGTTGGAACCGCAACGGCAGGGACCGATCATGTGGATGATAAATGGCTGGCGCAGGCTGGAATCGGTTTTTCCGCCGCGCCGGGCTGTAACGCCATTGCCGTCGTGGAATACGTTTTCTCGTCCCTGCTGATGCTGGCCGAGCGCGACGGTTTTGCGCTGAAAGACCGCACCGTGGGGATTGTCGGCGTGGGTAACGTCGGCGGGCGCCTGCAAAAGCGCCTGGAAGCGTTAGGGATCCGCACGCTGCTGTGCGATCCGCCGCGCAAAGACAACGGTGATGACGGGGATTTCCGCTCGCTGGACGAGCTGGTTGAACAGTGTGACGTGCTAACTTTCCACACGCCGCTGTTTAAAGAGGGGCCGTATAGGTCGCTGCATCTTGCTGACGAAGCGCTGATCCGTCGTCTGAAGGCTGGCACTATTCTGATAAATGCCTGTCGTGGTCCGGTAGTCGATAACGCCGCGCTGCTGACGTGTCTGAACGAAGGACAAGACCTCAGCGTGGTGCTGGACGTCTGGGAGCCGGAGCCGGATCTCAACGTTGAGTTGCTTAACAAGGTGGACGTGGGCACGGCGCATATAGCAGGTTACACCCTTGAGGGGAAAGCGCGCGGCACGACGCAGGTCTTCGAGGCCTACAGCGCTTTTATCGGTCATCCGCAGCAGGTAGCGCTGGACACCTTACTCCCGGCGCCTGAATTTGGCCGCATTACCCTGCACGGCCCGCTCGATCAGGCAACGCTGAAAAGGCTGGTGCATTTGGTGTATGATGTGCGCCGCGATGATGCGCTGCTGCGTAAAGTGGCGGGGATCCCGGGTGAGTTTGATAAGCTGCGCAAGAACTACGTTGAGCGCCGCGAGTGGTCTTCCCTGTATGTAATATGCGACGACGCCCCGACGGCGACGCTGCTGCATAAGCTGGGGTTTAACGCCGTTCATCACCCGGCACGTTAATGTCTTCTTAATGCTCCCTGTCGGATACTCCGACAGGGACGCTTTTTTATTTCTGGAGTAAACCACCATGTCTGAAGGCTGGAACATTGCCATTTTAGGTGCCACCGGTGCCGTGGGCGAAGCCCTGCTCGAAACCCTTGCTGAGCGTCAGTTCCCGGTGGGCGACATCTATGCGCTGGCGCGTACCGACAGTGCAGGTGAGCATCTGCGTTTTAACAGTAAATCCGTCATGGTCCAGGACGCGGCAGCGTTCGACTGGACGCAGGCGCAACTGGCGTTTTTCGCCGCAGGTACTGAAGCCACTGCGGCGTACGTTGAAGAGGCGACCAACGCAGGCTGCCTGGTGATCGACCTGAGCGGACTGTTCTCCATGGAGCCGGATGTGCCGCTGGTGGTACCGGACGTGAACCCGTTTGTGCTGGCTGACTACCGCAACCGTAACGTCATTGCGGTGCCGAACAGCCTGACCAGCCAGTTGCTGACCGCGCTGAAGCCGCTGATCGACGACGGCGGCCTGTCGCGCATTACCGTTACCAGCCTGCTGTCCGCGTCCGCGAACGGCAAAAAGGCCGTTGACGCGCTGGCCGGGCAGAGCGCGAAGCTGCTGAACGGTATCCCGATTGACGAAGATGATTTCTTTGGCCGCCAGCTGGCGTTCAACATGCTGCCGCTGCTGCCGGACCGCGAGGGCTCCGTGCGCGAAGAGCGCCGTATCGTCGATGAAGTGCGTAAAATTCTGCAGGACGATGGCCTGATGATCTCCGCGAACGTCGTGCAGTCCCCGGTCTTTTACGGCCACGCGCAGATGGTTGGCTTTGAAGCCCTGCGTCCGCTGGCCGCGGAAGAGGCGCGCGACGCGTTTGGCCGCGGTGAAGACATCGTGCTCTCTGAAGAGAGTGAGTTCCCGACCCAGGTTGGCGATGCCACCGGTAGCGCACATCTTTCCGTTGGCTGCGTGCGTAACGATTACGGCATGCCGGAACAGGTTCAGTTCTGGTCCGTTGCCGACAACGTTCGCTTTGGCGGCGCGCTGATGGCGGTCAAAATCGCCGAAAAACTGGTGCAGGAGTACCTGTACTGATGTCAGATGTGGAACAAAAGCCGGTCCATAGAATTGCTCTCGGAATTGAGTACGATGGCAGTAAATATTATGGCTGGCAGCGTCAGAACGAAGTGCGCAGCGTCCAGGAGAAGCTGGAGAAAGCGCTCTCTCAAGTGGCAAACGAGCCGATTAACGTCCTGTGCGCAGGACGTACGGACGCGGGTGTTCACGGCACGGGGCAGGTGGTGCACTTTGAAACCACCGCCGTGCGTAAGGATGCCGCCTGGACGCTGGGGGTAAATGCGAATTTGCCTGGTGACATTGCGGTGCGTTGGGTAAAAGCTGTGCCGGATGATTTTCACGCGCGCTTTAGCGCCACGGCGCGTCGCTACCGTTATGTCATCTACAACCAGCGCCTGCGTCCTGCGGTATTAAGCCAGGGCGTGACGCATTTTTATGAACCGCTTGATGCAGAACGTATGCATCGCGCGGCGCAGTGTCTGATTGGTGAAAATGACTTTACGTCGTTTCGTGCGGTGCAGTGCCAGTCCCGTACGCCGTGGCGCAACGTCATGCACATAAACGTCAGCCGTTTTGGCGCGTATGTGGTGGTGGATATCAAAGCCAATGCCTTTGTACATCATATGGTTCGGAATATTGTGGGCAGCCTGATGGAAGTGGGTGCCGGACACCAGCCGGAGAGCTGGATTGCAGACCTGCTTGCAGCGAAGGACAGAACGCTTGCGGCAGCTACGGCGAAAGCGGAAGGGTTGTATCTGGTCTCGGTAGACTATCCGGATCGGTTTGACCTGCCGAAACCGCCAATGGGCCCGCTGTTTTTAGCGGACTAAACAAAGGTGCAATTAGGGCTTAGACAATATGGACGTAATACGTTTTCTGATTGATTTCATTCTGCATATTGATGTTCACCTGGCGGAGCTGGTCGCGCAGTATGGCGTCTGGGTTTACGCCATTCTGTTCCTCATTCTGTTTTGTGAAACCGGACTGGTCGTTACCCCATTCCTGCCAGGGGATTCACTGCTGTTCGTTGCCGGCGCGCTATCGGCGTTACCCACTAACGATCTGAACGTGCATCTTATGGTTGTGCTGATGGTGATTGCCGCTATTGTCGGTGATGCGGTTAACTATACGATTGGACGAGTGTTCGGTGAGCGACTTTTCAGCAATCCTGATTCGAAAATTTTCCGTCGCAGCTATTTAGACAAAACCCATGCGTTCTATGAACGCCATGGCGGAAAAACCATTATCCTTGCGCGGTTTGTGCCTATTGTGCGCACATTTGCACCGTTTGTGGCGGGAATGGGGCATATGTCCTATCGTCATTTTGCCATGTATAACGTCGTGGGGGCGCTGCTGTGGGTGCTGCTGTTTACCTATGCAGGCTATCTTTTTGGCGATCTTCCGATCGTCCAGGAAAACCTTAAGTTGCTGATTGTAGCGATTATTGTGCTTTCCGTACTGCCGGGCGTTATCGAAATCATTCGTCACAAACGTGCGGCGGCAAAGCAAGCGAAGTAAATGCACGCTGGCGGTTCGACCACTTTTTTATCCAAAGTTTCGGGCTGTTATGTTTTAATGTGCAACATTCATGGTCTGTTGGAGGCAAAAATGGCATTATTCGCCTCTTATAGCAAAACTGGCATACGACCAGGTTCAGGCAGAAAGGTTATCAATGAGCTGGATTGAACGAATTAAAAGCAACATTACCCCAACTCGCAAAGCGAGCATTCCTGAAGGGGTATGGACGAAGTGTGATAGCTGCGGCCAGGTTCTGTATCGCGCAGAGCTGGAGCGCAACCTTGAGGTGTGTCCGAAGTGTGACCACCATATGCGTATGTCGGCGCGCAACCGCCTGCATAGCCTGCTGGACGAAGGCTCTCTGGTAGAGCTGGGTAGCGAACTCGAGCCGAAAGACGTGCTGAAGTTCCGCGATTCCAAAAAATATAAAGATCGTCTGGCCTCTGCACAGAAAGAGACCGGCGAGAAAGACGCGCTGGTCGTCATGAAAGGCACCCTGCACGGGATGCCGGCTGTTGCCGCTGCGTTTGAGTTCTCCTTTATGGGCGGCTCAATGGGCTCCGTGGTCGGTGCGCGCTTCGTGCGTGCCGTTGAGCAGGCGCTGGAAGACAACTGTCCGCTGATCTGCTTCTCTGCCTCCGGCGGTGCGCGCATGCAGGAAGCGCTGATGTCGCTGATGCAGATGGCAAAAACCTCTGCTGCGCTGGCGAAGATGCAGGAGCGCGGTCTGCCGTATATCTCCGTGCTGACCGACCCAACCATGGGCGGCGTCTCCGCGAGCTTCGCGATGCTGGGCGATCTGAACATCGCTGAGCCAAAAGCGCTGATCGGCTTTGCCGGTCCTCGCGTTATCGAGCAGACCGTTCGTGAAAAACTGCCGCCGGGCTTCCAGCGCAGTGAGTTCCTCATCGAGAAAGGCGCCATCGATATGATCGTCCGCCGTCCGGAAATGCGCCTGAAGCTGGCGAGCATCCTGGCGAAGCTGATGAATCTGCCAGCGCCGAACCCGGATGAACCGCGCGAAGGCGTGGTGGTACCGGATCAGGAACCCGAGGCCTGATAACTGAAAAGGGCAGGGCCGGTTGGCGCTGCCCTTTTGCTTTCTAATCTGTTAATGACAACCGGGCATTATGGAAAATAAAAGCATTCCCCAAGCCACGTCGCCCCTGGCCGCGTGGCTTTCTTATCTGGAAAACCTGCACAGTAAAACCATCGATATGGGGCTTGAGCGCGTAAGCCAGGTTGCGGCGCGTCTTGACGTGCTCAAACCGGTGCCTTTCGTGTTCACCGTCGCGGGAACCAACGGTAAAGGCACGACCTGCCGCACGCTGGAATCCGTCCTGATGGCGGCCGGTTACAGAGTTGGCGTTTACAGCTCTCCGCACCTGGTGCGCTACACCGAGCGGGTTCGCGTACAGAACCGCGAGCTGCCGGAATCCGCGCATACGGCGTCGTTCGCAGAAATTGAAGCCGCGCGCGGTGAAATCTCATTAACCTATTTTGAATACGGTACCCTGTCGGCCCTGTGGCTGTTCAAACAGGCGCAGCTGGATGTGGTGATCCTTGAGGTTGGCCTCGGCGGACGTCTTGATGCGACCAATATCGTGGATGCGGACGTGGCGGTGGTGACTTCCATCGCGCTGGACCATGTCGACTGGCTGGGGCCGGATCGTGAAAGCATTGGCCGCGAGAAGGCCGGTATTTTCCGCGCAAATAAACCCGCCGTGGTCGGCGAACCGGATATGCCGCACACTATTGCTGACGTAGCAAACGAGAAGGGCGCGCAGCTGCTGCGCCGCAGCGTTGACTGGCAGTATGAGGTTCAGGGCAACGGCTGGCGCTTTAGCGACGCGCAGGGCGCGCTCGACAACCTGCCGCTGCCGCAGGTTCCGCAGCCGAATGCGGCCACCGCGCTGGCTGCACTGCGCGCCAGCGGATTAGCGGTGAGCGAGCAGGCAATCCGCGACGGCATACAAAACGCGATTCTGCCCGGCCGTTTCCAGATAGTCAGCGAGTCACCGCGCCTGATTCTGGACGTGGCGCACAACCCGCATGCGGCGGCGTACCTCGCGGGACGTCTCAAATCGTTACCAAAAACCGGGCGCGTGCTGGCGGTTATCGGTATGCTTCATGATAAAGATATCGGCGGGACGCTGGCCTGCATGGAGAGTGTGGTCGATAGCTGGTATTGTGCTCCTCTGGAGGGGCCGCGCGGCGCGACGGCTGAGCAGCTGATGGAACATCTCGGCAAAGGCGCAATCTATAGTAGCGTGGCTCAGGCCTGGCATGCCGCGATGGCGGATGCTAAACCAGAAGATACCGTGCTGGTGTGTGGGTCATTCCACACGGTGGCACATGTCATGGAAGTGATGGACGCGGGGAGAACCGGTGGCGAGTAAGTTTCAGAACCGTTTAACAGGAACCATTGTGCTGGTCGCGCTCGGGGTGATTATTCTCCCGGGCCTGCTCGACGGGCAGAAAAAGCATTATCAGGATGAGTTTGCCGCTATTCCGCTGGTGCCTAAACCGGGTGACCGCGATGAGCCGGATATGCTGCCCGCGGCGACGCAGGCGCTGCCTGCTCAGCCACCGGAAGGCGCGGCGGAAGAGGTGCGCGCGGGCGATGCCGCCGCACCGTCGCTCGATCCGTCTCGCCTGGCGGCCACGAGCAACAGCGATATCGATCCTGTGCCGGTCGAGCAGCCTAAACCGGTTGAAAAACCGAAGCCGGTTGAGAAGCCGCAGCCGAAACCGCAGCGTGATAAAGCAGCAGAACAGCTCGCCGCGGCGTCAGAGACGCCTCCGCCAGCAAAACCGACGCAGCAGGACGCTGCTGCCCCAACGGGGAAAGCCTACGTGGTGCAGCTCGGAGCGTTGAAAAATGCCGATAAAGTCAACGAGGTCGTGAGCAAACTGCGCAGTGCGGGATATCGTGTTTACACTTCACCTTCCACGCCGGTGCAGGGTAAAATTACGCGTATCCTCGTGGGGCCAGAAGCGTCTAAAGACAAACTGAAAGGGTCGCTGGGTGAGCTGAAGCAGATCTCCGGCCTGAGCGGTGTGGTGATGGGCTACAGCGCAAACTGATAAGATCTTGCCCCTCACCCTGACCCTCTCCCCTGAGGGGAGAGGGGACGATTTGCTCCCTCTATCTTGTGGGAGAGGGCTGGGGGGAGGGAGAGCAGACGTTCAAAGAAACGTCAAAAGGACCGGGGGCGTTGAACATTTTTTCAGCGCCTTTTTTATTTACGCGCGGGAAGGAAATCCCTACGCAAACGTTTTCTTTTTCTGTTAGAATTCGCCCCGAACTGGATGACAGGGCGTTAAATCGTGGGACACATATGGTCTGGATTGATTACGCCATCATTGCGGTGATTGGTTTTTCCTGTCTGGTTAGCCTGATCCGTGGCTTTGTTCGTGAAGCGTTATCGCTGGTAACCTGGGGTTGTGCTTTCTTTGTTGCCAGTCATTACTACACTTACCTGTCTGTCTGGTTCACGGGCTTTGAAGATGAACTGGTCCGAAACGGAATTGCCATCGCGGTGCTGTTTATCGCAACGCTGATTGTCGGCGCTATCGTGAATTACGTGATAGGTCAGCTGGTCGAGAAAACCGGTCTGTCAGGAACGGACAGGGTGCTCGGGATCTGTTTCGGGGCGTTACGAGGCGTGCTGATTGTGGCCGCGATCCTGTTCTTCCTGGATACCTTCACCGGGTTCTCCAAAAGCGAAGACTGGCAGAAATCGCAGCTCATTCCAGAGTTCAGCTTCATCATCAGATGGTTCTTTGACTATCTGCAAAGCTCGTCGAGTTTTTTGCCCAGGGCATAAACCCTGAGATGTGGCTTAACGAGGAAAAGACGAATGTGCGGTATTGTCGGTATCGCCGGTTTCATGCCGGTAAACCAGTCGATTTATGACGCGTTAACGGTGCTTCAGCACCGTGGGCAGGATGCTGCGGGTATCATCACCATTGATGCAAACAACTGCTTCCGTTTACGCAAGGCGAATGGCCTGGTAAACGATGTGTTTGAAGCCCGCCATATGCAGCGTCTGCAAGGTAATATGGGGATCGGTCACGTTCGTTATCCTACTGCTGGCAGTTCCAGCGCCTCGGAGGCACAGCCTTTCTACGTCAACTCACCGTATGGCATCACCCTTGCTCATAACGGCAATTTGACCAACGCGCATGAGCTGCGTAAAAAGCTGTTCGAAGAGAAACGTCGCCACATTAACACCACCTCTGATTCTGAAATCCTGCTCAATGTGTTCGCCAGCGAGCTGGATAACTTCCGTCACTATCCGCTGGAAGCAGACAACATTTTTGCCGCGATTGCCGCGACAAACCGTCAGATCCGCGGCGCGTACGCCTGCGTTGCGATGATCATCGGTCACGGTATGGTCGCCTTCCGCGATCCAAACGGCATTCGTCCGCTGGTGCTCGGCAAGCGCGACCTCGGCGATGGCCGTACTGAATATATGGTTGCCTCTGAAAGCGTGGCGCTGGATACCCTGGGCTTTGAATTCCTGCGCGACGTGGCGCCGGGCGAAGCGGTTTACATCACCGAGAAGGGCCAGCTGTTTACCCGCCAGTGTGCCGACAACCCGGTCAGCAACCCGTGCTTGTTTGAATACGTTTACTTTGCCCGTCCGGATTCCTTCATCGACAAGATTTCCGTCTACAGCGCGCGCGTCAACATGGGCACCAAGCTGGGCGAGAAGATTGCCCGCGAGTGGGACGATCTGGACATCGACGTGGTGATTCCTATCCCGGAAACCTCCTGCGATATCGCGCTGGAGATCGCCCGCATTCTGGATAAGCCATACCGTCAGGGCTTCGTGAAGAACCGCTACGTTGGCCGCACGTTTATCATGCCGGGACAGCATCTGCGCCGTAAGTCCGTGCGCCGCAAGCTGAACGCCAACCGCGCGGAATTCCGCGATAAGAACGTTCTGCTGGTGGACGACTCCATCGTTCGTGGCACCACCTCTGAGCAGATTATCGAGATGGCGCGCGAAGCGGGTGCGAAGAAAGTTTACCTGGCCTCTGCTGCGCCGGAGATTCGCTTCCCGAACGTGTACGGCATCGATATGCCAACCGCCAACGAGCTGATCGCTCACGGCCGTGAAGTGGATGAAATCCGCCAGATCATCGGTGCCGACGGCCTGATTTTCCAGGACCTGAACGATCTCATCGACGCGGTACGTGCCGAGAATCCGGAAATTCAGCAGTTTGAATGCTCCGTGTTCAACGGCATTTACGTGACCAAAGACGTTGACCAGCAGTACCTCGACTATCTTGATTCGCTGCGCAATGACGACGCTAAAGCCGTCCAGCTGCAGAACGATCTCGAAAGCTTAGAGATGCACAACGAAGGTTGATGCTCCGGCAAGTGAGGGCGAATGCCCTCACTTGCAACTCCCCGCAAAATCCTGCACAGTCTGCCCTGAAATCAGTAAGGGCGAAAATCATGAAACGACTCATAGTTGGGCTCAGCGGCGCCAGCGGCGCGATTTACGGCGTACGTTTGTTACAGGTTCTGCGTAACGTGGCGGACGTCGAAACCCATCTGGTGATGAGCCAGGCGGCGCGGCAGACCCTCTCTCTGGAAACCGATCTCTCCCTGCGCGATGTTCAGGCGCTGGCGGATGTCGTTCACGATGCCCGTGATATCGCTGCCAGCATCTCCTCAGGCTCGTTTAAAACAGCCGGCATGGTAATCCTGCCCTGTTCCATTAAAACGCTCTCAGGCATTGTGAATAGCTATACGGACACCCTGGTGACGCGCGCGGCGGATGTGGTGCTGAAAGAGCGTCGTCCTCTGGTGCTGTGCGTGCGGGAAACGCCGCTGCATCTCGGCCATCTGCGCTTAATGACGCAGGCTGCGGAGCTGGGAGCGGTCATCATGCCGCCGGTACCCGCGTTCTACCATCGCCCGCAAACGCTGGACGACGTTATCAACCAGACGGTTAACCGGGTGCTCGATCAGTTTGACATCGACCTGCCCGACGATCTCTTCACCCGCTGGCAGGGTGCCTGAATCTGTGCACAAACCAGGTGCATGAAAAGACAAGTTGCCCTGTT
Source organism: Enterobacter sp. ECC-249 (assembly GCF_043965265.1). NCBI lineage: Bacteria > Pseudomonadati > Pseudomonadota > Gammaproteobacteria > Enterobacterales > Enterobacteriaceae > Enterobacter > Enterobacter sp. ECC-249. The sequence goes on along the minus strand of NZ_CP143660.1, from coordinate 3,798,858 downwards.
TCAGGGCAATTATGCAACGGCGATCATATCCTCGACATTTAATTCGTTTTTTCCCTTTTTCTCTCTCCGGTTCGTTCGGCAGACCTGCTATCTTTCACCATTAAGGCAATATCGCAACGTTTTATTAACATATTTAACGTCGAAGTTTTGATCAGACGGCAATGTGGCATAAGACCTGCAAGATGAAGCCTGCAACACAACACACAACACAATACATAATAAAATCACGGTACTTGAGGGTAAATGTATGAAGAAGACGGTTCTGGCTCTGTCTTTGCTCGTGGGGTTAAGTGCGGCAGCAGGTAGCTACGCAGCGCTTCCACAGACGGTTCGTATCGGTACAGACGCAACCTACGCGCCATTCTCTTCCAAGGATGCGAAAGGCGATTTCGTGGGGTTTGATATCGATCTGGGTAATGAAATGTGCAAGCGTATTGCGGTGAAATGCACATGGGTGGGCAGCGACTTTGACGCGTTAATTCCGTCGCTGAAAGCCAAGAAAATCGACGCCATTATCTCTTCTCTCTCCATCACCGAAAAACGCCAGCAGGAGATTGCCTTCTCTGACAAGCTCTACGCCGCGGATTCTCGCCTGATTGCCCCTAAAGGCTCCCCGATTAAGCCCACCATCGACTCGCTGAAAGGCAAACACGTCGGCGTGCTTCAGGGCTCAACGCAGGAAGGATATGCCAATGCTAACTGGCGTGAAAAGGGTGTAGACGTGGTGGCTTATCAGAACCAGGATCTGATTTACTCTGACCTGGCTGCCGGTCGTCTGGATGCCGCATTCCAGGATGAAGTCGCCGCGAGCGAAGGTTTCCTGAAGCAGCCTGCGGGCAAAGAATTCGCGTTTGCAGGCCCGTCGGTGAAAGACAAAAAATACTTTGGTGACGGCACCGGTATTGGCCTGCGTAAGGATGATACCGAGCTGAAAGCCGCCTTTGACAAAGCCTTTGCTGAGCTGCGTAAAGACGGTACTTACGACAAACTGGCGAAGAAATACTTCGACTTCAACGTATACGGTGAATAACCCCTGGCGGTGACGCACCGGAAAGGTGCGTTACGGGAGCGGTTGACCCAATGCGGTGCATCTGTTGCACCGTATTGGATCGCTTTGTGCATACTTACGCATTTATAATGCAAAAAATCCCGCCTGAAAGGCATTAGTCTTTGCCTGACTGAGGGGATTAATGGCACATTAGCACCACCCCGTCGTCGTAAAAATCCCGTATGAAGACAGTTTGTTGAGGACAAATATGAAAAAACTCGTGTTGTCATTATCTCTGGTACTGGCCTTTTCCAGCGCCACCGCGGCATTCGCAGCCATTCCGCAGAAAATTCGCATTGGCACCGATCCTACCTATGCGCCGTTCGAATCGAAGAATTCAAAGGGTGAACTGGTCGGTTTTGACATCGATCTGGCCAATGAGCTGTGCAAACGCATCAAAGCACAGTGTACCTACGTTGAGAACCCGCTGGATGCGCTGATCCCTTCCCTGAAAGCGAAAAAAATCGATGTGATCATGTCCTCGCTCTCCATCACCGAAAAACGCCAGCAGGAGATTGCCTTCACCGACAAACTCTACGCGGCCGATTCTCGTCTGGTGGTGTCGAAATCGTCTGATATTCAGCCAACGCTGGAGTCCCTGAAAGGCAAACGCGTCGGCGTGTTGCAGGGCACCACGCAGGAAACATACGGTAACGAACACTGGGCACCGAAGGGGATTGAAATTGTCTCCTATCAGGGCCAGGAAAATATCTACGCTGACCTGACGGCTGGCCGTATTGATGCGGCATTCCAGGATGAAGTCGCGGCAAGTGAAGGCTTCCTGAAAACGCCGGTAGGTAAAGATTACAAGTTTGGCGGCCCGTCCATTAAGGATGTGAAGCTGTTTGGTGTGGGTACCGGTATGGGCCTGCGCAAAGAAGACAATGAGCTGCGTGAAGCGCTGAACAAAGCGTTCGCTGAAATGCGCGCTGACGGCACGTACGACAAGCTGGCGAAAAAGTACTTTGATTTTAATGTTTACGGCGGCTAATCGCCCCGTCAAATAACGTGCGGCCCCTCCCGCTGCGGGAGGGGAAAAGACACGGTTCCACCACTCACGATACGACAGGGCTCGCGGTATGCTGTACGGATTTTCTGGCGTTATTTTACAGGGCGCGCTTGTCACCCTTGAGCTGGCTATCAGCTCCGTGGTGCTGGCGGTGCTGATAGGTCTGGCAGGCGCAGGGGCGAAGCTTTCGGCTAACAAACCGCTGGCGCTAATTTTTGAAGGCTACACCACGCTTATTCGCGGCGTTCCCGATCTGGTGCTGATGCTGCTTATCTTTTACGGTCTGCAGATTGCGCTGAACAGCGTAACGGACGCGATGGGCATGGGACAAATTGATATCGACCCAATGGTGGCCGGTATTATTACCCTCGGTTTTATCTACGGAGCCTACTTCACCGAAACCTTCCGCGGTGCTTACATGGCCGTGCCGAAAGGCCACATTGAGGCGGCAACCGCATTTGGTTTTACCTCTTCACAAACGTTTCGTCGGATTATGTTCCCGGCCATGATGCGCTATGCGCTGCCGGGCATCGGCAACAACTGGCAGGTTATCCTCAAAGCGACAGCGCTGGTTTCGCTGCTCGGTCTGGAAGACGTCGTGAAAGCGACTCAGCTGGCGGGCAAGAGCACCTGGGAGCCGTTCTACTTTGCGGTGGTCTGCGGCGTGATTTATCTGGTCTTTACGACCGTCTCCAATGGTGTGCTGCTTCTGCTCGAGCGTCGCTACTCCGTGGGTGTGAAGAGGGCTGACCTGTGATTGAGATTATTCAGGAATACTGGAAATCGCTGCTGTGGACGGATGGCTACCGCTTTACCGGCGTGGCGATTACGCTCTGGCTGCTGATCTCCTCCGTGGTGATGGGCGGCATTCTGGCGGTGTTTCTTGCCATTGGCCGCGTGTCGAACAATAAATTCATCCAGTTCCCGATCTGGCTGTTTACCTACGTGTTTCGCGGTACGCCGCTGTACGTGCAGCTGCTGGTGTTCTATTCGGGGATGTATACGCTTGAGATCGTAAAAGGCACTGAGATGCTGAATGCGTTCTTCCGCAGCGGTCTGAACTGTACGGTGCTGGCGTTGACGCTCAACACCTGCGCCTACACCACCGAGATTTTCGCCGGTGCAATTCGCTCTGTCCCTTACGGTGAGATTGAAGCCGCGCGGGCCTACGGCTTCTCGTCGGTCAAACTCTACCGCTGCATTATTCTGCCGTCGGCGCTGCGTATCGCGTTACCGGCGTACAGTAACGAAGTGATTTTGATGCTGCACTCCACCGCGCTCGCCTTTACCGCGACGGTGCCGGATCTGCTCAAGATCGCGCGCGATATTAACTCCGCGACCTATCAGCCGTTTACCGCATTTGGCATTGCGGCGGTGCTCTATTTAATTATCTCTTATGTTTTGATTAGCCTGTTCCGTAAGGCTGAAAAACGCTGGTTGCAGCATATAAAACCTTCTTCGACGCACTGAGAAAGATGATGGCTGAGAACAAATTAAACGTTATTGATTTGCACAAACGCTACGGCGAACATGAAGTGCTGAAAGGGGTGTCGCTGCAGGCTAACGCAGGCGACGTGATCAGTATCATCGGCTCATCCGGCTCGGGTAAAAGTACCTTCCTGCGCTGCATTAACTTCCTCGAAAAGCCGAGCGAAGGCTCGATTGTGGTGAGCGGACAGAACATCAACCTGGTGCGTGACAAAGACGGCCAGTTGAAGGTGGCCGATAAACACCAGCTTCGTCTGCTGCGTACGCGCCTGACGATGGTGTTCCAGCATTTTAACCTCTGGAGCCACATGACGGTGCTGGAGAACGTGATGGAAGCGCCGGTTCAGGTGCTTGGCCTGAGCAAGCAGGAAGCCCGCGAGCGCGCGGTAAAATACCTGGCAAAAGTGGGCATCGACGAACGCCAGCAGATGAAATACCCGGTGCATCTCTCCGGTGGTCAGCAGCAGCGTGTCTCCATCGCGCGCGCGCTGGCGATGGAGCCCGAGGTGCTGCTGTTCGACGAACCGACTTCCGCGCTGGACCCTGAACTCGTCGGCGAAGTGCTGCGCATCATGCAGAAGCTGGCCGAAGAGGGCAAAACGATGGTGGTAGTGACGCACGAGATGGGCTTCGCCCGTAACGTCTCGAACCACGTTATCTTCCTGCATCAGGGGAAAATTGAAGAGCAGGGGCATCCGGACGAGGTACTGGCGAACCCGCAAAGCCCGCGTTTGCAGCAGTTCCTGAAGGGGTCCTTGAAGTAGGTTTTGCCCTTTACCCTCTCCCTGTGGGAGAGGGGCGGGGTGAGGGCATCAGACCGCAGTACCGCCCAATCGCCCGGTGGCGCTTCGCTTACCGTGCCTACGGGCTGGGTGTTCTCCCTCTCCCTGTGGGAGAGGGGCGGGGTGAGGGCATCAGACCGCAGTACAGCTGAATCGCCCGGTGGCGCTTCGCTTACCGGGCCTACATGCTGGGTATTCTCCCTCTCCCTGTGGGAGAGGGGTGGGGTGAGGGCATCAGACCGCAGTATCACCCAATCGCCCGGTGGCGCTTCGCTTGCCGGGCCTACATGCTGGGTTTTCTCCCTCTCCCTGTGTGAGAGGGGCGGGGTGAGGGCATCAGACCGCAGTATCGCCCAATCGCCTGGTGGCGCTTCGCTTACCGTGCCTACGGGCTGGGTGTTCTCCCTCTCCCTGTGGGAGAGGGGTGGGGTGAGGGCATCAGACCGCAGTATCGCCCAATCGCCCGGTGGCGCTTCGCTTACCGTGCCTACAAAACCGTAGGCCGGGCAAACGCAGTGCCGCCCGGCATTCAGGCCGCACCGCACTCCAGCCGATACACCCAGTCGTCATACCTCACGCCGTCAATCTCATACGCCTTTTCCAGTACCTGGATACGCACAAATCCGGCTTTCTCCAGCACGCGCACCGAACCGCCGTTGTCCGCCAGCACGTACGCGTTAATCGCCTTCACGCCGGTCTGGTTGAACGCATAATCACACACCGCGCGCAGCGCCTCGCTGGCGATACCTTTCCCCTGCGCGGCAGGCACAACCGTATAGCCGATATCCGCCTCCTCACGATTCTCTGCGCTAATCTGCAGGCCGATATCGCCCAGCGGCGTATCATCATCCCGGGCGCGAATGACAAACACATGAGCAGCAGCGAGTCGCGCGGCAAACACGCGTCGGGTCTCTTTTTCCGGGGCGATGGCGGCCATATAGCGCATGATGGCGCGATCTTCACGCAGCGAGCGGAAGAAGGCCCAGTCAGTGGGTTCGAAAGGAGTGAGGTGAAGTCGGGGGGTGGTGATGGTCGCCATTGTTACGCCATATCTTCGGAACATGGCTTGTCACTGTACCATATTCACCGCACCACATCCCCCAGCGCCTCTTCTAATTCATACCAGCGGAACGCAAACCCGGCCGCTTCCAGCCGTTTGGGCAGTGCCCGCTGCCCGCCTAATACCAGCACAGACGCTTCCCCCATCAGCAGACGAATGACTGTGGCAGGCACGCGCAATATCGCCGGACGGTGCAGGGCATGCCCCAGCGCGTGGGCAAACTGTTCATTACGCACCGGATATGGCGCAACCATGTTAAACGGCCCGCGCAGCTCGTTATCCAGCAGCCACAGAATCCCGTTGACCATATCGTCGATATGGATCCAGGCCATATATTGACGGCCATTGCCGATGGGGCCGCCGAGTCCAAGCCGGAAAGGAGGAAGCATCTTCGCCAGGATGCCGCCTTTCGGCGCAAGCACGACGCCGGTCCGCAGCAGGCAGACGCGGGTACGATCGCTTTGCGCCGCACTGGCGATACGCTCCCACTGGGCGCAGAGCTTATGGGTAAACTCGTTATGGGGCGGCTCTTCCTCGGTCACCACCACCTCGCCGAGATCGCCGTAATAGCCCACCGCTGAACCTGAAATCAGTACCGAAGGCGGCGTGTGGCTATTGCGGATCAGCTCGACCAGCTTTTCGGTAGTGTTCCACCGGCTGCTGCATAACAGCTGTTTTTGCTCTTCCGTCCAGCGCTTATCGGCGATGGGTTCACCCGCGAGGTTAATGACGGCGTCAAAGCCGTCCAGATTTTGCTGCTCGGCCAGATTTTTCCAGATATCGACACCCGCCCCCAGCACCTGACGCGCTTTCTCCGGGCTGCGCGTGACCACGGTAATGTCGTGATGCAAGGCCTGCAGACGCGCAATGAGGTGACGACCAATCAGGCCTGTCCCGCCGGTCAGCAAAATCTTCATACAACCTCCAGGTTTACGCCTGGCGTCGCCAGCTTAACGTCATGGAGACGGAATCGGCGTAGCGCAGGGCGTGAAGTTTATCGATCTCAACTTCAGCATAAGTGACCCAGTGATGTTCGCGTGCGATATCGAGCACATCCTGAGTTAATTTTTCCAGCAGAGAGAAGCGGTTATTCTCCACAAACTGGATGATATTTTTGGTGATGGTGCGATAGTTCAGCGCGTCGTTGATGTCTTCGCTGGCCCGCGCTTTGTCTGCGGGGTAGTGAATCACCACGTTAATGACAATATCCTGACGGTTGGCGATCTCTTCCTCTTTGATACCGATAAAGGTACGCAGGCGTAAATTTTTTATACGAATAATGGCGTCTGGCTGTGACATTGCAGGTCTTCTCCGTGTCAGTATTTCCTGCCCATAATACATGAGTGCCTCACAGGCACCCAGCCTCATACCGGGTTAAATTTGCTGGATTTTTTGCATAGCCCGCTCGGTGGCCGGGCGGGTCCGGATGCGCTCGAACCAGTTGTTTACCGCCGGGTAAGAGGCCAGATCAATTCGGTGTTTTTCATGCGTATTCACCCATGGCCAGCAGGCGATGTCGGCAATACTGTAATGATCGCCCCCGAGCCACGGCGTTTTCTTCAGCCGGCGGTTCAGAACGTCATAGAGCCGCTGCGTCTCGACCTGATAGCGTTCTATCGCGTAAGGAATGGGCTGCGGGGCGTATGCGGTAAAGTGATGATTCTGACCCAGCATTGGGCCCAGCCCGCTCGCCTGCCAGAAAAGCCACTGCAGGGTATGATGACGCTCACGCAGCTCGCCGCTCAGCAGCTTGCCGGTTTTCTCCGCCAGATAGAGCAAAATCTCACCGGATTCAAACAGGCTCAGCGGTCTGCCCCCGTCCGCGGGCTGGTTATCAATAATGGCCGGGATTTTGTTATTCGGCGAGATAGCCAGAAAAAGGGGGCTGAACTGTTCGCCTTTGCTGATATCCACGCGAATGATCCTGTAATCCAGCTCGGCTTCTTCAAGAAAGAGGGTGATCTTATGGCCGTTTGGGGTAGGGGCGTAATAAAGGTCGATCATTCTCAACTCCTGTCCATGCGAAGAGTGGTGCCATGACAAATGAGTATAGGTGGTTGTTGTAAATCGTGAGTTTTCATCAAGTGACAGCGAGGCAAAGAGATTATATGTTGAGTAAAAACCGATCAGCCTATGAGGATGTTATGAACCAGCCCGTCATCACGTTGTGGTCCGATGCGAACTTCTTTTCTCCCTATGTTATGAGCGTATACGTTGCGCTGGCCGAAAAAGGGCTCACCTTTACGCTGAAGACCGTTGATCTTGACGGTGGTGAGCATCTTAAACCGCACTGGCAGGGCTACGATCTGACCCGACGCGTGCCGGTGCTGGAGATTGATGGATTTGCCCTGAGCGAATCGTCGGCGATCGATGAGTATCTGGAAGATCGGTTCGCCCCACCGGAGTGGGAACGTATCTATCCTCACGACCTGCAAAAACGCGCGCGGGCGCGGCAGATCCAGGCGTGGTTGCGAAGCGATCTGGTGCCGATTCGCGTGGAGCGCTCGACGGACGTTGTGTTTGCCGGGGTTAAAAAGCCAGCGCTCAGCGCAGAAGGCCGTGAAAGCGCGCAAAAACTGATTGAAACCGCCACCTCGCTCCTCGCACACGGCAACCCGAACCTGTTCGGCGAGTGGTGCATTGCCGATGCCGATCTGGCGTTGATGCTAAACCGCCTGATCCTCAACGGCGATGAGGTGCCGCAGCTGCTGGGGGATTATGCCGCGTTTCAGTGGCAGCGTGCCTCCGTGCAGCGCTATGTGGCACTCTCGGCTAAGCGCGCGGGCTGATAAGCCCTGCCGCTTCAGGTATGATGGGGGCAGTCTGTTTTCCCGAGGAGTGACTGATGAAACTGATGTTTGCGTCGGATATCCATGGATCGCTGCCCGCTACCGAGCGTGTCCTCTCCCTGTTTGCACAAAGCGGCACGCAGTGGCTGATTATTTTGGGCGACGTGTTGAATCACGGCCCGCGCAACGCGCTGCCGGAAGGCTACGCCCCTGCGCAGGTCGCGGAAAAGCTCAACCCGTATGCCTCGCGCATCATCGCCGTTCGCGGGAACTGCGACAGCGAAGTTGACCAGATGCTGCTGCATTTTCCCCTTACCGCACCGTGGCAACAGGTGCTGCTGGAACAAAGCCGCCTGTTCCTGACCCACGGGCATCTTTTTAGCCCGGATAATCTCCCGGCGCTCGCGGCTGGCGATGTGCTGGTTTACGGTCATACTCATATTCCGGTTGCTGAAAAGCGCGGTGAGATTTATCACTTTAACCCGGGTTCGGTCAGCATACCGAAAGGCGGTTATCCTGCGAGCTATGGCATGCTGGATGGACATACCCTGAGCGTTATCGCACTTAATGATCAGCAAGTTATTGCGCAGGTAGCGATTAATCCGTAAGTTACACCTCAACTGCAAACGCGCCGAAAGAGCGCTTAGAAGAGAAGGTTTCCCGATGGTGGAGCAGAGTCATTTGGCAAGTACAGAGTGGGTTGACATTGTCAGCGAAGAGAATGAAGTGATCGCGCAGGCCAGCCGCGAACAAATGCGTGCGGAGCGTTTACGCCACCGCGCAACGTATATCGTTGTGCATGACGGGATGGGCAAAATTCTGGTCCAGCGCCGCACGGACACCAAAGATTTTCTCCCGGGTATGCTGGATGCCACCGCAGGCGGTGTTGTCCAGGCTGATGAAGTGCTGCTGGATTCCGCGCGTCGAGAAGCAGAAGAAGAGTTAGGCATCGCCGGCGTGCCGTTTGCCGAGCACGGTCAGTTCTATTTTGAAGACGAAAACTGCCGCGTCTGGGGCGGGCTGTTTAGCTGCGTTTCTCACGGCCCGTTCGCCCTGCAGGAAGAAGAGGTGAGCGAAGTCAGCTGGATGACGCCGGAAGAGATCACCGCGCGCTGCGATGAGTTTACGCCGGATTCATTAAAAGCGTTGGCGCTGTGGATGACCCGCAACGCCAAAAACGAATCGACCAAATCAGAGAAAGAGGAAGAGGCTGAGTAAGCTTCAGCAACTCTCTCTCAGACACAGACTGGACGCGATGGGCTTTTGATCGCGCCAGTCTCCGCCATTCAGGCGCTCCAGTAACGCTTTCCCGGCTTCAATTCCGATCTTACGATGCGGCACCGCCATGGTCGTCAGCGGGGGCTGACAGACGCGGCTCACGTCGCTATCGCCAAAGCCTACTACCGCCAGATCGTCCGGCACCTTGATTCGCCTGCGCTGGCACTCGTACAGCGCGCCGCAGGCCAGCTCGTCAGAGACGCACACCAGCGCATCCAGCTCCGGCCAGGCCAGCAGGAACTCGGGCAGCTGCGCCGCGCCGGTCGAGAAGCTCGGCGGCATCGCCGCGTTAATGACCCGGTTCGGCGACATATGGTGGCGAAGCATGGCCTTGTACCAGCCCTGCAGATGCTGCTGGAAAATCCACTGCTCCTGGTTGGCACATAGCAGGCCAATATTTTGGTAGCCGCGCTTAATCACCATTTCCGTGAGTTCATACATGGCCGCCACGTTATCAATCCCGATATTCATATCAATCGGATCGGCGCGCATGGCACCCATCTCCATCACCGGAATTGAGGCGTTTTTCAGCCAGTGGCGAACGGTGTCGGTATGTTCAACGCTGAGCAGGATAGCGGCGGCAATATTCGACGCCAGCAGCGTCTCCAGCAGTTTCTCCTCCTGCTCAAGACGATGCTGGGATTCAGCCAGCATGATTTGATACCCGGCAGGCTGCAGTACCTGCTGTAGCCCGGCGAACATCTCCGAGCAGCCGGCTTCGGAGAGATTAGGCACCACCATGGCGATCGTCCATGACGACGCCGAGGCCAGCGCGCTGGCGGCAAGATTAGGCATATAACCCAGCTCCTGCACGGCAGCTTCAATTTTTTCTCGTAGTTTATCGGAAACCTGTTCGGGAGTGCGGAGTGCACGGGACACGGTCATCGTGCCTACACCGGCAAGCTGTGCGACATCGGCGAGTGTCACTTTACCAGTACTGCGCCGTTTTCGGGTTAGAGACATACACCTTCCTGCTGACCAGACGCGTTCTTCATTTCCTTCGCTTCACGTGACAGGCAGTATACGCCTTAAATCCCTTTTTTTGCTGTGATTTAGCGCCGTGATTGCAATTTGATAGCGCTATCACATTTCTGCATGATAACGATTGGTAGCGCTATCTTTGTGATCCCGATCGCAGTCATCCAGCGATGTGTTGAATAAAGTTTGCTCATCTTTAGCGTGTCGCGGGAGTGAAAAGTGCTCAAAAAATGGATATATGATACAACCATTACGCTGCAGGATAGCGTGGAAAACTGGCCGCAGGCGCTGGAGCTGTGCGCGAAGCCGCTGCTGGATATGCAGGTGATTGAGCCTGAATACGTCACGGCCATCATCCAGCAGCACCACACGTTAGGACCTTATTATGTGCTGGCACCAGGGCTGGCGATGCCGCATGCGCGGCCGGAGGAAGGCGCCAAAGGACTGGGGTTGTCGTTATTAAAACTAAAACAGGGCGTCTCGTTTGGTGCCGGTGAGTTTGACCCTGTCGATGTCATTATTATGCTCGCGGCACCGGACAAACATAGCCATATCGAAATGATATCCGCACTCGCAGAATTATTTTCCAGCGACGAGGATATGGAGAAACTGCATCAGGCGAATACCCTGGAGGAAATTAAAACGATTATTAACCGCTTCTGATTTAATTCTTTAATCCGGTTTTTCACAACATTACGCGTCGGCGTGATGGGGCGTACTCTACTCAAAATAAGGGGAAAACAATGAAAATCATGGCTATTTGCGGTTCTGGCCTGGGCAGTAGTTTTATGGTCGAAATGAATATTAAAAAGGTGCTCAAAAAGCTCGAGATTGAAGCTGAAGTTGAACACTCCGATCTCTCCTCAGCCACACCCGGCGCGGCCGATCTGTTCGTGATGGCAAAAGACATTGCCGCCAGCGCCAGCGTGCCGGAAAGCCAGCTGGTGGTGATTAACAACATCATCGACATCAACGAACTTGAAGCGCAGCTGCGCGCCTGGTTCGACAGACAATAACCCTGATAAGGCGAGGTGGATATGTTTATCCTTGAAACGCTGAATTTCGTTGTTGATATTTTAAAAGTCCCTTCGGTGCTGGTGGGTTTAATTGCGTTAATCGGTCTGGTTGCGCAGAAAAAAGCGTTTTCCGACGTGGTGAAAGGAACCATTAAAACCATCCTGGGCTTTATTGTACTGGGCGGCGGCGCCACGGTGCTGGTTGGGTCATTAAATCCATTAGGCGGTATGTTTGAACACGCCTTTACTATCCAGGGCATTATTCCAAACAATGAAGCGATAGTGTCCATTGCGCTGGAAAAGTACGGTGCAGCGACCGCGCTTATTATGGCCTTCGGGATGGTGGCGAATATTATCGTCGCCCGCTTTACCCGCCTGAAGTATATCTTCCTGACCGGACACCACACGTTTTATATGGCGTGCATGATTGGCGTGATCCTGACGGTGGCGGGCTTTGAGGGCGTGGGGCTGGTCTTTACCGGGTCACTGATCCTCGGCCTGATCATGGCCTTCTTCCCGGCGATTGCGCAGCGCTACATGAAGCGCATTACCGGCAACGATGAGATTGCCTTCGGCCACTTCGGCACGCTGGGCTACGTGCTGTCCGGCTGGATTGGCAGCAAGGTCGGCAAAGGCTCCCGCTCAACCGAAGAGATGAACCTGCCGAAGAACCTGAGCTTCCTGCGCGACAGTTCGATCTCCATCTCCCTGACTATGATGATTATCTACCTGATCATGGCGGTGAGCGCCGGGCGCGAGTACGTCGAGGCCACCTTCAGCGCCGGTCAGAACTATCTCGTCTACGCCATCATCATGGCGATCACCTTCGCGGCGGGCGTGTTCATTATCCTGCAGGGCGTACGCCTGATTCTTGCGGAAATCGTCCCGGCCTTTACCGGATTCTCGGAAAAACTGGTGCCGAACGCGCGTCCTGCGCTGGACTGCCCGGTGGTCTATCCCTATGCGCCAAACGCGGTACTGATTGGCTTTCTGTTCAGCTTCCTTGGCGGGATTGTGGGGTTGTTCATCTGCGGTCAGTTTAGCTGGGTGCTGATCCTCCCGGGCGTGGTGCCGCACTTCTTCACCGGCGCAACGGCGGGCGTGTTCGGTAACGCCACCGGCGGACGTCGCGGGGCAATGATTGGCGCCTTTGCCAACGGCCTGCTGATCACCTTCCTGCCGGTCCTGCTGCTGCCGGTACTGGGCGCCATTGGCTTTGCCAACACTACCTTCTCGGACGCCGACTTTGGCGCGGTCGGGATTGTCCTCGGCAACCTGGCGCGCTTCCTGTCGCCGCTTGCCATCACCGGGCTGGTTGTGGCGCTGTTCGCGCTGCTGGTGGCGTACAACGTCTTCGCGAAAAACAAACCTGCGGGCGGTAACGCGCAGGAAAACACCGGAGCCAAATCATGAATGAGAAAGAAATAACCGAACTCGCGCGTCAGATTCGTCTTGAGACGCTGAAATCCCTGACGCAGCTGGGCTTTGGGCACTACGGGGGCAGCATGTCGGTGGTTGAGACCCTGGCCGTGCTGTACGGCGCAGTGATGAAAATTGACCCGGCGGATCCGGACTGGCCGGAGCGAGACTACTTTGTCCTGTCGAAAGGCCATGCGGGCCCGGCGCTCTACAGCACGCTGGCGATCAAGGGCTACTTCCCGGTGGAAGAGCTGAGCACCCTGAACCAGAACGGCACGCGCCTGCCAAGCCACCCGGACCGTCTGAAAACACGCGGCGTGGATGCCACCACCGGTTCGCTGGGGCAGGGGATCTCAATTGCTGGCGGTATGGCGCTGTCGCACAGGCTGGCGGGGCGACCGAATCGCGTCTTCTGCATCGTCGGTGACGGCGAGCTGAACGAGGGACAGTGCTGGGAGGCGTTCCAGTTTATTGCCCACCATCGCCTGAACAACCTGACGGTATTTGTCGACTGGAACAAACAGCAGCTCGACGGCGAGCTGGACGAGATCATCAGCGCGTTTGACCTGGAGGGCAAATTCCGCGCCTTTGGCTTTGAGGTGGCGACGGTGAAGGGGGACGACATTCCGGGTCTGCTGGCAGTGACATCGCGGATCCCGGCAGCCGATGCGCGTCCGTTAGTCGTCATCCTCGACAGCATCAAAGGCCAGGGGGTGCCGTACCTGGAACAGCTCAGCAACTCGCACCACCTGCGGTTGACCGCGGAGAGCAAAGCGGCCCTCAACGAGACGATTCGCCAACTGGAGGCTTCACATGATTAAGGTTGCACCGGCAGGACAGAAAGACGCCGTTGAGATGCGTAAAGTCTACGCGGGCTTTGTGGCAAAGCAGATTGAGGCGGGAAGCGAGATTATCGCCCTGGAAGCGGATCTGATGAGCTCAATGGCGATGGACGGCGTGGCGCGCGATTATCCGCAGCACGTGATTAACTGCGGCATTATGGAAGCCAACGTCATCGGCACGGCAGCCGGGCTGTCGCTTACCGGACGCAAGCCGTTCGTACACACCTTCACCGCCTTTGCCAGCCGCCGCTGCTTTGACCAGCTGTTTATGTCCCTGGACTATCAGCGCAACAACGTGAAGGTGATTGCCTCAGACGCGGGCGTGACGGCCTGCCACAACGGCGGAACGCATATGTCGTTTGAGGATATGGGCATCGTGCGCGGTCTGGCGCATTCGGTGGTGCTCGAAGTCACCGACGCGGTGATGTTCGAGGACGTGCTGCGCCAGCTTATCGACCTCGAGGGCTTCTACTGGGTTCGTACCATCCGTAAGCAGGCGCCGAGCGTGTATGCCCCTGGCTCAACCTTCACCATTGGCAAAGGCAACGTGCTGCGCGAAGGAACCGATATCACCCTGATTGCCAACGGCATCATGGTGTCGGAAGCGCTGGAAGCGGCGCGCCAGCTTGAGCAGGAGGGCGTCAGCGCGGCGGTCATCGACATGTTTACCCTGAAGCCCATCGACCGGATGCTGGTGAAAAACTACGCCGAGAAAACCGGGCGCATCGTCACCTGTGAAAACCACAGCATTCACAACGGGCTGGGGTCGGCGGTGGCGGAAGTGCTGGTGGAAACCTGCCCGGTGCCGATGCGGCGGGTGGGCGTCAAGGAGCGTTACGGCCAGGTGGGGACACAGGATTTCCTGCAAAAAGAGTATGGCCTGACGGCACATGACATTGTATCGGCGGCGCGCGAGCTGCTGTAAATAAAAAAGGCGACCGGTTGAGTGGTCGCCTTTTTGTTGCCCGGTGGCGCTCGCGCTTACCGGGCCTACGGTCCTGTAGGCCGGATAAGCGAAGCGCAATCCGGCAAGACCTTACAATTACTGCTGCTGCGAAGACTGGATCGCCGTCAGCGCGATGGTGTAGACGATATCGTCTACCAGTGCGCCACGAGACAGGTCGTTCACAGGTTTACGCATGCCCTGCAGCATTGGCCCGATGGAGATCAGGTCGGCAGAACGCTGTACCGCTTTGTAGGTGGTGTTACCGGTGTTCAGATCCGGGAAGATGAACACGGTAGCGCGACCTGCAACCGGCGAGTTCGGCGCTTTGGATTTCGCAACGTCGGCCATGACAGCGGCGTCGTACTGCAGCGGGCCGTCGATCATCAGGTCAGGACGTTTTTCCTGAGCCAGACGGGTCGCTTCACGCACTTTCTCTACGTCGCTACCTGCACCAGAGGTGCCGGTGGAGTAGGAGAGCATCGCTACGCGCGGTTCGATACCGAAGGCAATCGCGGAGTCTGCGGACTGAATCGCGATCTCAGCCAGCTGTTCTGCAGTTGGATCCGGGTTGATCGCGCAGTCGCCGTAAACGTAAACCTGTTCAGGCAGCAGCATGAAGAACACGGAAGACACCAGAGAGCTGCCTGGCGCGGTTTTGATCAGCTGCAGCGGTGGACGGATGGTGTTCGCCGTGGTGTGAACCGCGCCGGAAACCAGACCGTCAACTTCGTCCTGCTCCAGCATCAGCGTACCCAGCACCACGTTGTCTTCCAGCTGCTCGCGCGCAACGGCTTCGGTCATGCCTTTGCTCTTACGCAGCTCAACCAGACGGGCAACGTAGCTTTCGCGAACCACTTCAGGGTCAACGATTTCGATGCCTGCGCCCAGCTCTACGCCCTGAGAGGCCGCTACGCGGTTGATCTCATCCGGGTTACCCAGCAGCACACAGGTCGCGATGCCGCGCTCTGCGCAGATGGCAGCCGCTTTAACGGTACGTGGTTCGTCGCCTTCTGGCAGAACAACGCGTTTGCCCGCTTTACGCGCCAGCTCGGTCAGCTGGTAACGGAATGCTGGAGGAGACAGACGGCGGCTGCGCTCGGAGGTCGCAGTCAGGGATTCGATCCAGTCTGCGTTGATGTAGCCCGCAACGTATTCCTGAACTTTCTCGATACGCTCGTGGTCATCAACCGGTACTTCCAGGTTGAAGCTCTGCAGGCTCAGGGAGGTCTGCCAGGTGTTGGTGTTCACCATGAAGACCGGCAGGCCGGTGGCGAAAGCGCGTTCGCACAGCTTGCTGACGCGCGGGTCCATCTCGTAGGCACCGGTCAGCAGGATCGCACCGATTTCCACGCCGTTCATTGCGGCCAGGCAGGCTGCAACCAGCACGTCAGGACGGTCTGCGGAGGTCACCAGCAGGGAACCTGCGCGGAAGTGTTCCAGCATGTGCGGAATGCTACGCGCACAGAAGGTCACGGACTTCACGCGGCGGGTGTTGATGTCGCCTTCGTTAACGATGGTGGCGTTCAGGTGACGCGCCATGTCGATTGCACGGGTGGCAATCAGATCGAAGCTCCATGGCACCGCGCCCAGAACTGGAAGCGGGCTGGATTCCTGCAGCTTAGCCGGGTCAACTTTGATGACTTTCGCTTTGGAAGAGTCGTCGAAGATCTCGGACAGGTCAGGGCGAGTACGGCCCTGCTCATCCACTGGCGCGTTCAGCTTGTTGACGATCACGCCGGTGATGTTGGTGTTTTTCGCGCCGCCGAAGCTGCTGCGCGTCAGCTCGATACGCTCGTTCAGCTGCTCTGGGGTGTCGGTGCCCTGAGACATCACGAAAACGATCTCTGCGTTCAGGGTTTTCGCGATTTCAAAGTTCAGAGACTGGGCAAACTGGTGTTTGCGCGTTGGGACCAGACCTTCAACCAGCACCACTTCCGCGTCTTGCGCGTTGGCATGGTAGTTGGCGATGATCTCTTCCATCAGCACGTCTTTCTGGTTGCTGGACAGCAGAGATTCAACGTGGCTCATCTTCAGCGGTTCAGCCGCTGGCAGATTGGAGTTCTTGCGAACGATGGTGGTGGTCTGGTCTGGCGCATCGCCACCGGCACGCGGTTGGGCGATTGGCTTAAAGACGCTCAGACGAACGCCTTTGCGTTCCATAGCACGGATAACGCCAAGGCTGACGCTGGTCAGGCCGACGCTGGTTCCGGTAGGGATCAGCATAATAGTACGGGACACGGTTTATCCTCTTTCGTTACCGCCCAAATGGGGCGGGTTACAAAACAGCACCGCCAGCATTGCTGGCGGTGTGGAATCAGGCAGTAAGGCGGTGCGCGTCTTGCGCGATGACCAGTTCTTCGTTAGTTGGGATAACGAGAGCAGGGCGGGTGCCTTCTTTGTTGATGAAGCCAGACTTGCCGAAGCGGGCAGCCAGGTTACGCTCGTGATCAACTTCGAAGCCCAGAACGCCCAGTTTGCCCAGGGACAGTTCACGAACCATTGCCGCGTTCTCACCGATACCACCGGTGAAGATAACCGCGTCCAGACGGCCTTCCATCAGCGCGGTATAAGAGCCGATGTATTTCGCCAGACGGTGGCAGTAAACGTCCATTGCACGTTTAGCGTCTTCTTTCTCTGCGTAGTTGTCTTCAACGTAACGGCAGTCGCTGGTGACTTCGGTCAGGCCCAGCAGGCCAGACTCTTTGGTCAGCATTTTGTTGATCTGGTCAACGCTCATGCCCAGGGTGTCGTGCAGGTGGAAGATGATCGCCGGGTCGATGTCACCGGAACGGGTACCCATCACCAGACCTTCCAGCGGGGTCAGACCCATGGACGTATCAACACATTTACCGTTGCGGATAGCAGAAACAGAACCACCGTTGCCCAGGTGGCAGGTGATGATATTCAGTTCTTCAACCGGCTTGTTCAGAACTTTTGCGGCTTCCTGAGTCACATAGAAGTGGCTGGTGCCGTGCGCGCCGTAACGACGTACGCCGTGTTCTTTGTACAGGCTGTACGGCAGGGCATAGAGGTAAGACTCTTCCGGCATGGTCTGATGGAACGCGGTGTCGAACACGGCCACGTTTTTGTCTTTCAGATTCGGGAAGGATTTCAGCGCTTCAGCGATACCGATCAGGTGAGCCGGGTTGTGCAGCGGTGCGAAAGAGGCAGAGTCTTTGATGCCCTGGATCACAGATTCGTCGATGACGACGGAGCTGGTGTATTTTTCGCCGCCGTGGACGATACGGTGACCAATCGCAGTCAGCTGAGCAGACAGTTCTGGTTTTTGTGCCAGAATAGTGTTAACGATAAAGTTCAGCGCTTCACTGTGAGCGGCGCCTGCACCTAAAGCCGCTTCTTGTTTGCTGCCGTCCATCTTCCACTTGATACGTGCTTCAGGCAGATGGAAACATTCGGCCAAACCAGAGAGGTATTCGTCACCGTTGAGCGCATCGATGATGGCGAATTTCAGTGAGGAGCTACCGCAGTTCAGAACCAGTACTAACTTACTCGACATGGAAGTACCTATTATTGATACGTGGCTAAAAAAACGTCAGTGAGTCTAACAGCGTAACGCATGACGACTCAGACATTTATGATTAACATCATGCCAAACGAACATTGTGGCATGATGAAAGAAATAACTATGATTTTATGCCATTTTGCACAATTTTCAGCCAATGGCATAATATGCAATAATTTGACGAGTTAATGATTCTCGTCTATGGCCCTATCAGGCTGGCACAGGATACCCGATACGGGGTAGAGATGACAAAATATTTTGAACGTTGTCATAGCTTGTTGTGGTTTTGCACGAAAATTTTAATTTTTATATGTGAAGTTGAGGTACAGCCATGTCGACACCAGAGAACCCGTCCGTAAATTTCTTCAGTCTGTTTCGTCGGGGACAGCATTACGCAAAGACGTGGCCGATGGAAAAGCGCCTTGCGCCTATGTTCATTGAGAATCGCACCATCCGCGCCACGCGCTACGCGATTCGCTTTATGCCGCCTGTCGCTGTCTTTACGCTGTGCTGGCAGATTGCGTTGGGCGGGCAGCTTGGTCCTGCAGTCGCGACGGCGCTCTTCGCGTTAAGCCTGCCGATGCAGGGCCTGTGGTGGTTAGGTAAACGGTCCATCACCCCACTTCCCCCTTCTATTTTACACTGGTTTTATGAAGTGCGCGGAAAACTGGAGGAGGCCGGACAGGCGCTCGCCCCGGTTGAAGGCAAGCCGGATTACCAGGCGCTGGCGGACACGTTAAAGCGTGCTTTTAAGCAACTGGATAAAACATTCCTCGATGATTTGTGATTGATCATCGAAACGACGACGAAAAGAAGGCACAGTAACAATCAGTTACCGTGTCTTTTTTTTAAGTGCAATGCGCTACAGGAGTCGAATGATGGAAATGACCCATGCTCAACGTCTGATTTTGTCCAATCAGTACAAAATGATGACTATGCTTGATCCCGATAACGCTGCGCGCTACAGCCGCCTGCAAACCATCGTCGAACGCGGTTTTGGTTTGCAAATGCGCGAACTGGACCGCGAGTTTGGCGAGCTGAAAGAAGAAACCTGCCGCATCGTGATCGACATAATGGAGATGTATCACGCCCTGCACGTGTCCTGGACGAATCTCAAAGATCAACAGTCCATTGACGAGCGCCGCGTGACCTTCTTAGGCTTTGATGCCGCAACGGAAGCGCGTTATCTGAGCTATGTTCGCTTTATGGTGAATACCGAAGGGCGCTATACCCACTTTGACGCGGGCACCCACGGCTTCAACGCGCAGACCCCAATGTGGGATAAATATCAGCGTATGCTCAGCGCGTGGCACGCCTGCCCGCGTCAGTACCATTTAAGCAGCAACGAAATTCAACAAATCATTAATGCCTGACGGAGGTGCGTGTGCAGTGTAGAGGTTTTCTGTTTGATCTGGACGGTACGCTGGTGGATTCGCTGCCGGTAGTGGAGCGTTCGTGGTGCCATTGGGCAGACAGACATGGCATCGACCATCAGGACGTGCTGAATTTTATCCATGGCAAACAGGCCATCACCTCGCTACGGCACTTCCTGGCCGGACGCTCTGAGGACGAAATTCAGGCGGAGTTCAAGTATCTTGAACACATTGAAGCCACGGACACGGACGGCATAACCGCGTTACCGGGCGCACGCGAGCTGCTTGAGCATCTGAACGAGGCGCAGATCCCGTGGGCTATCGTCACCTCAGGCTCTATTCCCGTCGCCCACGCCCGTCATAAGGCGGCGGGTTTACCGAAGCCGGAAGTGTTTATCACTGCGGAGCGCGTGAAGCGCGGTAAACCGGAGCCCGACGCTTTTTTACTGGGCGCTGAGCTGCTGGGCCTCGCTCCTGAAGAGTGCGTGGTGGTGGAAGATGCGGCAGCTGGCGTTCTGGCCGGGCTGAACGCAGGGAGCCACGTTATCGCTGTTAACGTTCCGGCCGGATCTCCCCGCCTGGAGGAGGCAGACTTTGTGCTGGATTCCCTGACGGCACTGGCTGTTTCGAAAGCCGCTGACGGAGTTGTAACCGTCTCGCTAAAAGTGTAATCCCATGATATGGCCCCACATTGCTGGGGCTTTTTTATGGCAAAATTCCTCATCTTCCACTGACAAGGATAGGTTGTGAACGGTGAACTGATTTGGGTCCTGAGCCTGCTTTTAATCGCCATTATTCTTTTTGCAACGGGCAAGGTACGCATGGACGCCGTCGCCCTGTTTGTTATCGTCGCGTTTGTGCTGAGCGGTACGCTCACGTTACCGGAAGCCTTCTCCGGATTTAGCGATCCCAACGTTATCCTGATTGCCGCTCTGTTTATCATCGGGGATGGGCTGGTGCGTACCGGCGTAGCGACCATCATGGGGTCGTGGCTGGTTAAGGTGGCGGGCAGCAGCGAAACCAAAATGCTGATCTATCTGATGGTGACCGTCGCCGGGCTGGGGGCGTTTATGAGCTCCACGGGCGTGGTCGCCATCTTTATCCCGGTGGTGCTTAGCGTTTCCATGCGGATGCAGAGCTCGCCGTCGCGCCTGATGATGCCCCTGAGTTTTGCCGGTTTGATCAGCGGGATGATGACGCTGGTAGCAACGCCGCCAAACCTGGTCGTCAACAGCGA
Organism: Enterobacter sp. ECC-249; assembly: GCF_043965265.1. Classification (NCBI taxonomy): domain Bacteria; kingdom Pseudomonadati; phylum Pseudomonadota; class Gammaproteobacteria; order Enterobacterales; family Enterobacteriaceae; genus Enterobacter; species Enterobacter sp. ECC-249. The sequence goes on along the minus strand of NZ_CP143660.1, from coordinate 3,778,070 downwards.
ACTGATCCGGGAAGGATTTGAGGGCTTCAGCTTTTTCAGCGTCACCCCGCTTGGGCTGGTTATTCTGGTCATGGGCGTGGTCTACATGCTGCTGACCCGGTTCGCCCTGAAAGGTGAAAAACAGGACAAAAACAAAGAAGGATGGAAGCGACGCACCTTCCGCGATCTGATTAAAGAGTACCGCCTTACCGGGCGGGCGCGCCGTCTGGCTATTCGCCCCGGCTCGCCGATGGTAGGACAGCGCCTTGACGACCTGAAGCTGCGTGAGCGGTATGGCGCGAACGTGATCGGCGTAGAGCGCTGGCGTCGTTTTCGTCGGGTGATCGTCAACGTCAACGGGGTGTCGGAATTCCGCGCGCGGGACGTCCTGCTGATTGATATGTCCACCGCCGATGTGGACCTGCGCGAGTTCTGCAGCGAACAGCTGCTGGAGCCGATGGTGCTACGCGGGGAGTATTTCTCCGATCAGGCGCTGGATGTCGGCATGGCCGAAGTATCGCTCATCCCTGAATCGGAGCTGTTGGGCAAAACCGTGCGGGAAATGGGGTTCCGAACCCGCTATGGCCTGAACGTCGTGGGGCTGAAGCGCGATGGTGTAGCGATGGAAGGGGCGGTGGTGGATGAGCCGATCCTGCTGGGCGATATTTTTCTCGTCGTCGGTAACTGGAAGCTGATTAGCCAGCTAGGGCAAAAAGGGCGTGATTTTGTGGTGCTCAACATGCCTGTTGAGGAGAGCGACGCGTCGCCAGCGCACAGCCAGGCGCCCCATGCGATTTTTTGTCTGGTGCTGATGGTGGCGCTGATGCTGACCGATGAGATCCCCAATCCGGTCGCCGCAATTATCGCCTGCCTGTTGATGGGCAAATTCCGCTGCATTGACGCCGAAAGCGCCTATAAAGCCATTCACTGGCCGAGCATAATTCTCATTGTCGGAATGATGCCCTTCGCCCTGGCTCTGCAAAAAACCGGCGGGGTGGATCTGATCGTTAAAGGCTTAATGGACGTTGGCGGCGGGTATGGGCCGTACATGATGATGGTCTGTTTATTTATCATGTGCGCCACCATCGGTCTGTTTATCTCGAATACCGCGACGGCGGTTCTGATGGCGCCTATCGCGCTGGCGATGGCCAAAACCATGGGCGTGTCGCCATACCCGTTTGCGATGATGGTGGCGATGGCGGCCTCCGCGGCATTTATGACGCCGGTCTCTTCACCGGTAAACACGCTGGTGCTGGGGCCGGGGAACTATCGATTTAGCGATTTCGTGAAGCTGGGCGTGCCGTTCACCGTGCTGGTGATGGTGGTGTGCGTGGTATTGATACCGGTCCTGTTTCCGTTTTAAGCGTGAGCATAGAAACGTAGGCCGGGTAAGGCGAAGCCGCCACCCGGCGAAAAATTACAACGGCGAATCCTGGCTGATCTCATCCAACGATAAATGGAAGCTCGGTACAAACACCTGCATAAAGTAATCCATCTCTTCGCTGCGGCGGGATTCCAGCGTTTTTTCCAGGCGCGTTTTCGCCAGCAAAAATTCGTTATTCCCTGCGGACAGCTCTTCGAGACACTTCAGATAGGCACAAAGCGCGTCCGCCTGCTTGACCAGCGACTTTTCATCTTCCGTGTACTGATGCTCATCGATGAGCGGCTCAAAGATGTCGCGCAGCTCTTCCGGCACCATCTCAATCAGCTTCTGCTGGGCAATTTTCTCGATGGCCTTATATTCCTGCGCAATCTGCGAGTTGAAATATTTCACCGGCGTAGGCAGATCGCCGGTCAGCACTTCTGACGCATCATGGTACATCGCCAGCAGTGCAATGCGCTCTGGATTGACCTGACCGTTGAACTTGCGGTTTTTAATGGCGGCCAGCGCGTGAGCAACCATCGCAACCTGCAGGCTGTGCTCTGACACATTTTCCGTGCGGACATTGCGCATCAGCGGCCAGCGGTTGATGAGTTTCAGGCGGGATAGGTGGGCAAAGAAATGACTCTGACTCATAGGTTACCTTTTGTCTTCACTGCGACAGGCGTTCATTGTGCGGGGAGGGGAGGGAAGATGCAAATTTGCAGGTTTTGAAGGCCGGGTAAGCGCAGCGCCACCCGGCCGAAAGACAACGTTACTGATGGTATCCGGAGAGGAAGCGCCCGAAGCGGCTGATGGCCATTTCGAGGTCATCTTCGCGCGGCAGCGTCACGATACGCACGTGATCCGGCCACGGCCAGTTAAACGCCGTCCCCTGAACCAGCAGCACTTTTTCCTGCAGCAGGAAATCGAGCACCATTTTCTGGTCGTCGTGAATATTGAAGCGCTTCGCGTCAATTTTCGGGAACATATAGAGCGCCCCGTTCGGCTTCACGCAGGAGACGCCCGGGATATCGTTGATCAGTTCCCACGCGCGGTTACGCTGTTCGTACAGGCGACCACCGGGCACGATAAACTCGCTAATGCTCTGATAGCCGCCGAGTGCGGTCTGGATCGCGTGCTGTGCCGGAACGTTGGCGCATAAACGCATGGAAGCCAGCATCTCCAGCCCTTCAATATAGCCTTTGGCGTGCTTTTTCGGACCGTTCAGTACCATCCAGCCCTGACGGAAACCGGCCACGCGGTAGGTTTTGGACAGGCCGTTAAAGGTGACGGTCAGCAGGTCCGGGGCCAGCGCGGCGATGGAGTGGTGCTGCGCCGCGTCGTACAGAATCTTGTCGTAAATTTCGTCGGCGAAGATGATCAGGTTGTGCTGACGCGCCAGCTCGACGATCTCCATCAGCAGCTCTTTTGAGTAGACCGCGCCCGTCGGGTTGTTCGGGTTAATAATGACGATACCGCGCGTGCGGGGCGTAATTTTTGCGCGAATATCATCGAGGTCCGGGAACCAGTCGGAGGATTCGTCGCACAGATAGTGCACCGCTTTACCGCTGGACAGCGACACGGCAGCCGTCCATAGCGGATAGTCCGGCGCAGGGACCAGCATTTCGTCCCCGCTGTTCAGCAGCGCCTGCATCGCCTGCACGATCAGTTCGGAGACGCCGTTGCCGATATAGATATCTTCAACGGTAACATCACGCATACCGCGTGCCTGGTAGTGCTGCATGATGGCCTTACGTGCAGAGTAAAGTCCTTTTGAATCGCAATAGCCTTGTGCAGTGGGAAGGTTGCGGATCACATCAACCAGAATTTCATCCGGCGCTTCAAAACCAAATGGCGCAGGGTTACCAATGTTGAGTTTCAGAACCTTGTTGCCTTCTTCTTCAAGGCGTTTTGCCTCTTTCAGAACCGGGCCGCGGATGTCATAACAGACGTTATCTAGCTTGCTGGATTTTTCGATAGGGGACATGAACCTTTAACCTTTTCGCTATTATTGCCGCTCCCTGCCGTGGAAGTCAGCACGGAATAATGTACTCCCCCCTCGCTTCGTTTTGAAGGGTGTGCAGTAGAAGATTTTGTGCGGGGTACAAATTTTTGATGAATCTTTTTCGCTGCGGGTACGCTTTTTCACTGTCTTAAAGTTGTGCGCATGGCGAGAGCTTAGGTTAAATGTGCTATTCATTTACCAAAATACTGTATAATGTGCTGTTGAAAATAAGTGGTGAGCCAGACAGCGGTGGCAGTCACCCTGAGTGATTTTTCGTAAAACCTGAATGCTCGATACCTGTTTCTGTAATAGCATACTGTGGATAAAAGTTACCCATGTGAAATTAATGTTAAGTGGCATTAATGAATGGTCTTAATCTAAATTAAAATTTATTTATTATTAACCTATAAAATGCAACTTTAGTTAATTTTAATAAAATTAGTTTAGAAGCTTAACATTCTTCTTTAATCCTTAATATTGCAATAAGACTTATAAATAAAGTGGATTTGGGTTAAGATGTCTTCCAGGAAAGCAGAGGGCAGATGCACGTTTTTTGTATATCTGACCCTGGTTTTCCGTATTAATTGATTGTTATTGTTAGAGTTATCTCTGGCTGGAATGTGTCGCACATCTCCTGCTACGTTGACAGCGCTGCGATACAGATGGCAGAAAAGGTGTTATACCTTTAATGTAATTTACATAAACCTGCGAACATCTAAATATCCTGAACGTTTAAGAGAATAAAAATAACGTCATGAAACGTGCTTTCTGACTGTTGATATAAAGCAGCACAATAACTATCTGTCAGGCAGTCTGCCGGGCCGGGATGCGAGGGAAAATCTTCAGAGGGAATTGCTTAACTGTACACACACAGCTTCAACCCGGGCAGCTCCGCACGAGCAACCTGAAAGTGAATAGATATGATAAATGCAAATCGTCCGATAATGAATCTCGACCTCGATCTGCTGAGAACGTTTGTTGCGGTCGCCGATCTCAACACTTTTGCAGCAGCTGCTGCCGCCGTTTGCCGAACTCAGTCCGCCGTCAGCCAGCAAATGCAGCGGCTGGAGCAACTGGTTGGTAAAGAGCTTTTTGCGCGTCATGGGCGTAATAAGCTTTTAACGGAACACGGTATTCAGCTTCTGGGTTATGCCAGGAAAATTCTTCGCTTTAATGATGAAGCATGTATGTCATTAATGTTTAGCAACCTACAAGGGGTGCTAACGTTAGGTGCATCTGATGAGTCGGCGGATACTATATTGCCGTTTCTTCTCAATCGAATTAGCTCGGTTTATCCGAAGCTTGCGCTGGACGTGAGCGTAAAGCGCAATGCTTTTATGGTTGAGATGTTAAATGAGAATAAAGTCGACCTGGTGGTGACTACGCATCGTCCCGGGCAGTTTGATTGCCTGACGCTGCGCACATCGCCTACGCACTGGTATTGCGCAGCCGAATACGTGCTGCAAAAAGGCGAGCCGGTTCCCCTGGTCTTACTGGATGATCCGAGCCCTTTCCGCGATATGGTGCTCACGGCGCTGAATGAGGCCAATATTCCGTGGCGTCTGGCGTATGTGGCGTCCACGCTGCCAGCGGTCCGTGCCGCCGTGAAGGCTGGTCTGGGTGTAACGGCCCGTCCGGTAGAGATGATGAGCCCCGATCTGCGCGTTCTTGGCAAATCCGATGGCCTGCCTGCGCTGCCGGATACTGAGTATCTGCTCTGCCATAATTCGTCCAGTCATAACGAGTTGGCCAAAGTGGTGTTCGAGGCGATGGAAAACTACCATAACCCTTGGCAGTTCGAGCGCGTTACCTCCGAAGGGGGGGATGACTCCCTGATCGTTGAAGGGGATTTTGAGTGATCGCCAGCTCAGAATTCTGGTAACAAAATGTAAGTGTAAAAAAAAGCCACTCGTGTGATTTTCACATGCAGTGGCTTTTTTTTAGCAGAAATATCCGCTTATGGCGTATGGGTTTTCAGGATACTTCATATTTATCAACATGCTAAATGCTTTTGCTTAAATCTTGTCCATTTTCCGTTCTAACTTCATCCACATCCCTCCTATGTTAAAAAAACAGGAAATATGTTGCCGTTTTCCTGGTTGAATTAACAAAAGCGTGTCACAGATCAAGAAAATACTCCTATTTGGGGGGAGGAATCGTTGGCAAATCCTGTCAAAATAGGAGGGTTATTTTTTTTACTTCCGAAACGGACACGATTCAACAACATACATTTGACGGAAAGTCATGCACCCACCAGGGTTAAAGGGCACCAAATGTTAATGAGAATCGCTCGATGTAATTTAATGTGAAGAAACCTTTGTTAAAGTTGACAATAGGTTATAGAAAGGAGTAAAAAACCCCATCATTTTGCTGTCTACGTCTCATTTCTGACAGTTAGTGTAAGGTTATTTGTTCCTCCCCATGAATCGATGTGATGCCCATCTGCCAGCAAGAGCAGTGTCGTTGGTATCACTTTTGATGAGTAAGCAATGAGTATGTCAACATCCACAGAAGTCATCGCTCATCACTGGGCATTCGCAATCTTTCTTATTGTAGCCATTGGCCTGTGCTGCCTGATGTTAGTCGGCGGCTGGTTCCTGGGCGGTCGCGCCCGTGCAAGGCACAAAAACACACCTTTCGAATCAGGTATTGATTCAGTAGGTACCGCTCGCTTACGCCTGTCTGCCAAGTTTTACCTGGTAGCCATGTTCTTCGTCATCTTCGACGTGGAAGCGCTTTACCTTTTCGCATGGTCAACGTCCATACGCGAAAGTGGTTGGGTGGGCTTTGTCGAGGCCGCAATTTTCATTTTAGTGCTACTGGCCGGTCTGGTTTATCTGGTGCGTATTGGCGCGCTTGACTGGACGCCTGCGCGTTCACGTCGTGAACACATCAACCCGGAAAACAGTATCTCTAATCGTCAGCAGTAACAGCGAGGCAATAAGATGGATTATACGCTCACCCGCATAGATCCTAACGGTGAGAATGACCGTTACCCCCTACAAAAACAGGAGATCGTAACCGACCCCCTGGAGCAAGAAGTCAATAAAAGCGTGTACATGGGCAAACTCGAACATGCCATGCACGATATGGTCAACTGGGGTCGTAAGAACTCCATCTGGCCTTACAACTTTGGCCTTTCTTGCTGCTACGTTGAAATGGTGACGTCATTCACTGCGGTGCATGACGTTGCGCGTTTTGGGGCAGAGGTACTGCGTGCTTCCCCACGTCAGGCTGACCTGATGGTGGTAGCCGGTACCTGCTTTACCAAGATGGCACCTGTTATTCAGCGTCTTTATGACCAGATGCTGGAGCCAAAATGGGTTATCTCCATGGGCGCATGTGCTAACTCTGGCGGTATGTACGACATCTATTCCGTCGTACAGGGCGTAGATAAATTTATCCCAGTGGATGTGTACATCCCGGGTTGTCCGCCTCGTCCGGAAGCCTACATGCAGGCGCTGATGCTGCTGCAGGAGTCCATCGGTAAAGAACGTCGCCCACTGTCGTGGGTCGTTGGCGATCAGGGTGTGTATCGCGCGAACATGCAGTCTGAGCGCGAGCGTAAACGTGGTGAACGTATTGCCGTCACCAATCTGCGTACGCCTGACGAAATTTAATTTGCGCCTGTAGGCCTGGAGAACACCTTCGCATATCACTACTCAAATAGCGCGAAGCCAGGCTCAACAGTCACCACGGACCATTTGCAATGGTGAACAATATGACCGACTTAACCGCGCAAGAAGCCGCCTGGCAGACCCGGGATCATCTGGATGACCCAGTCATTGGCGAACTGCGCAACCGTTTTGGGCCGGATGCCTTTACTGTTCAGGCTACCCGCACCGGGGTACCCGTTGTTTGGGTGAAGCGTGAACAATTGCTGGAAGTTGTCGATTTCCTCAAGAAATTGCCAAAACCGTACGTCATGCTGTTTGACTTACACGGCATGGACGAACGTCTCAGAACACACCGCCAGGGTCTCCCTGCTGCGGATTTTTCCGTTTTCTACCACCTGATCTCAATAGACCGTAATACGGATATCATGCTCAAGGTGGCATTGTCTGAAAACGACATGCATCTGCCGACGATCACCAAACTTTTCCCGAACGCCAACTGGTACGAGCGTGAAACCTGGGAAATGTTCGGCATGACATTTGACGGCCACCCGCACCTGACGCGCATCATGATGCCGCAGACCTGGACAGGCCACCCGCTGCGTAAAGATTACCCGGCACGTGCGACCGAATTCGATCCGTTTGAGCTGACCAAAGCCAAGCAGGATCTGGAGATGGAAGCGCTGACCTTCAAACCGGAAGACTGGGGCATGAAGCGCGGCACCGACAACGAGGACTTCATGTTCCTCAACCTCGGTCCAAACCACCCGTCTGCGCACGGTGCATTCCGTATTATTCTTCAGCTCGATGGCGAAGAGATTGTCGACTGCGTGCCTGACATCGGTTACCACCACCGTGGTGCTGAGAAGATGGGCGAGCGTCAGTCCTGGCACAGCTACATTCCGTATACCGACCGTATCGAGTACCTCGGCGGCTGCGTCAACGAAATGCCATACGTGCTGGCCGTTGAGAAACTGGCGGGTATCGTTACGCCGGATCGCGTTAACGTGATTCGCGTTATGCTGTCAGAACTGTTCCGTATCAACAGCCACCTGCTGTACATCTCCACGTTCATTCAGGACGTCGGCGCGATGACCCCGGTCTTCTTCGCCTTTACCGACCGTCAGAAAATCTACGATCTGGTAGAAGCCATTACCGGTTTCCGTATGCACCCGGCCTGGTTCCGTATCGGCGGTGTGGCACACGATCTGCCGCGCGGCTGGGACCGTCTGCTGCGTGAATTCCTCGACTGGATGCCGAAACGTCTGGCGTCTTACGAGAAAGCCGCGCTGCGCAACACCATCCTGAAAGGCCGTTCCCAGGGCGTTGCTGCCTACGGCGCGAAAGAAGCGCTGGAGTGGGGGACGACAGGTGCAGGTCTGCGTGCGACCGGTATTGATTTCGACGTGCGTAAAGCCCGTCCTTACTCTGGCTATGAGAACTTCGACTTTGAAGTCCCGGTGGGCGGCGGTGTTTCCGACTGCTACACCCGCGTGATGCTAAAAGTAGAAGAGCTGCGCCAGAGTCTGCGCATCCTTGAGCAGTGCCTCAACAACATGCCGGAAGGCCCGTTCAAGGCGGATCACCCGCTGACGACGCCGCCGCCGAAAGAGCGCACGCTGCAACATATCGAAACCCTGATCACCCACTTCCTGCAGGTTTCCTGGGGTCCGGTCATGCCGGCGCAAGAATCCTTCCAGATGATTGAAGCGACCAAGGGTATTAACAGTTACTACCTGACCAGTGACGGCAGCACCATGAGCTACCGTACCCGCGTGCGTACGCCGAGCTTTGCGCACCTGCAGCAGATCCCGTCCGCCATCCGCGGCAGTCTGGTCTCCGACCTGATTGTGTATCTGGGTAGTATCGATTTTGTTATGTCAGATGTGGACCGCTAATTATGCACGAGAATCAACAACCACAAACCGAGGCTTTTGAGCTGAGTGAAGCAGAACGTGCCGCTATTGAGCACGAGATGCACCACTACGAAGACCCGCGTGCGGCGTCCATTGAAGCGCTGAAAATCGTACAGAAACAGCGTGGTTGGGTGCCGGATGGGGCGATCTATGAGATCGCGAAAGTGCTGGGTATTCCGGCAAGTGACGTAGAAGGCGTAGCCACGTTCTACAGCCAGATCTTCCGTCAGCCGGTTGGCCGCCATGTGATCCGCTACTGTGACAGCGTTGTCTGCCACATCACCGGTTATCAGGGCATTCAGGCTGCGATTGAGAAGAAGCTCAATATCAAGCCGGGCCAGACCACGTTCGATGGACGCTTTACTCTGCTGCCAACCTGCTGCCTGGGTAACTGCGACAAGGGGCCGACCATGATGATTGATGAGGACACTCACAGCCATCTGACGCCGGAAGCGATTCCTGACCTGCTGGAGCAGTACAAATGAAAACTGTAATTCGTACTGCTGAGACGCATCCGCTGACCTGGCGTCTGCGCGATGACAAACAGCCGGTATGGCTCGACGAATACCAGAGCAAAAACGGCTATGCCGGTGCGCGTAAAGCCCTCGGCGGTATGGCGCCGGATGACATCGTTAATGCGGTGAAAGACTCCGGCCTGAAAGGGCGCGGCGGTGCGGGCTTCTCCACCGGTCTGAAGTGGAGCCTGATGCCGAAAGACGAATCCATGAACATCCGTTACCTGCTGTGTAACGCCGATGAAATGGAGCCGGGCACCTACAAAGACCGCCTGCTGATGGAGCAGCTGCCGCACCTGCTGGTGGAAGGCATGCTAATCTCCGCGTTTGCGCTGAAAGCGTACCGTGGCTACATCTTCCTGCGCGGTGAGTACATCGAAGCGGCGGAAAACCTGCGTCGCGCGATTGCCGAAGCCACCGAAGCGGGCCTGCTGGGTAAAAACATCCTGGGCACCGGGTTTGACTTCGAACTGTTCGTGCACACCGGGGCAGGGCGTTATATCTGCGGTGAAGAAACCGCGCTGATTAACTCCCTGGAAGGTCGCCGCGCGAACCCGCGTTCCAAGCCACCGTTCCCGGCAAGCTCCGGCGTATGGGGTAAACCGACCTGCGTAAACAACGTTGAAACCCTGTGTAACGTTCCGGCTATCCTCGCGAACGGCGTGGAGTGGTATCAGGGCATCTCCTCAAGCAAAGATGCCGGTACCAAGCTGATGGGCTTCTCCGGTCGCGTTAAAAATCCTGGCGTCTGGGAACTGCCGTTCGGTACCACCGCACGCGAAATTCTTGAAGATTATGCCGGCGGCATGCGCGATGGCCTGAAATTCAAAGCCTGGCAGCCGGGTGGGGCAGGGACAGACTTCCTGACCGAAGCCCACCTTGATCTGCCAATGGAATTCGAAAGCATTGGTAAAGCAGGCAGCCGTCTTGGTACGGCGCTGGCGATGGCCGTCGACCACGAGATCGGCATGGTCTCGCTGGTGCGTAACCTGGAAGAGTTCTTCGCCCGTGAGTCCTGCGGCTGGTGTACACCGTGCCGCGATGGTCTGCCGTGGAGCGTGAAGATTCTGCGTGCAATCGAACGTGGCGAAGGCCAGCCTGGCGATATCGAAACACTTGAGCAACTGTGTCGATTCTTAGGCCCGGGTAAAACCTTCTGTGCCCACGCACCGGGTGCCGTCGAACCTCTGCAGAGCGCGATCAAATATTTCCGCGACGAGTTCGAAGCAGGCATCAAGCAGCCGTTCAGCAATACCCATGCGATTAATGGGATTCAGCCGAACCTGCTTAAAGCGCGCTGGTAACGACAAGAATTTTGATTAACGCTCGGTTTCGACCGAGCCAACTGGAAGCATGCTAATGGCTACGATTCATGTAGACGGCAAAGAATACGAAGTCAACGGGGCGGACAACCTGCTGGAAGCTTGTCTGTCTCTTGGCCTCGATATTCCGTACTTTTGCTGGCATCCGGCGCTGGGCAGCGTCGGTGCTTGCCGCCAGTGTGCGGTGAAGCAATATCAAAACGCGGAAGACACGCGTGGTCGCCTGGTGATGTCCTGTATGACGCCAGCCACCGAAGGCACCTTTATTTCGATTGATGACGAAGAAGCCAAACAGTTCCGCGAAAGCGTGGTGGAGTGGTTGATGACCAACCACCCGCACGACTGTCCGGTTTGTGAAGAGGGCGGTAACTGCCACCTTCAGGATATGACCGTGATGACCGGTCACAGCTTCCGTCGCTATCGCTTTACCAAGCGTACCCACCGTAACCAGGATCTGGGGCCGTTCATCTCTCACGAAATGAACCGCTGCATCGCCTGCTATCGCTGCGTGCGTTACTACAAAGACTATGCAGACGGTCAGGATCTGGGCGTGTATGGCGCGCATGACAACGTCTACTTCGGTCGTCCGGAAGACGGCGTGCTGGAGAGCGAATTCTCCGGTAACCTGGTAGAAATCTGCCCGACCGGCGTCTTCACGGATAAAACCCACTCCGAGCGTTACAACCGTAAATGGGACATGCAGTTTGCGCCAAGCATCTGCCAGCAGTGTTCCCTCGGCTGTAACACCAGCCCGGGTGAGCGTTACGGCGAACTTCGTCGTATCGAAAACCGCTACAACGGTACCGTTAACCACTACTTCCTGTGCGACCGCGGTCGTTTCGGCTATGGCTATGTGAACCTGAAAGACCGTCCGCGTCAGCCGGTTCAGCGCCGTGGCGACGACTTCATTACCCTGAACGCTGAACAGGCGATGCAGGGCGCGGCAGATATTCTGCGCCAGTCGAAGAAGGTTATCGGTATCGGCTCCCCGCGCGCCAGCATCGAAAGCAACTTCGCGCTGCGCGAGCTGGTCGGGGCGGAAAACTTCTATACCGGCATCGCCCAGGGCGAGCAGGAACGTCTGCAGCTGGTACTGAAAGTGCTGCGTGAAGGCGGTATCCATTCCCCTGCGCTGCGCGAAATCGAATCCTATGATGCGGTCCTGGTGCTGGGTGAAGACCTGACCCAGACCGGCGCACGCGCGGCTCTGGCGGTTCGTCAGGCGGTGAAGGGTAAAGCACGTGAAATGGCGGCGGCGCAGAAAGTGGCTGACTGGCAGATTGCGGCGATCCTGAACATCGGTCAGCGCGCGAAGCATCCTCTGTTTGTGACCAACGTCGACAATACCCGTCTGGACGATATCGCGGCGTGGACCTACTGCGCACCGGTTGAAGATCAGGCGCGTCTTGGTTTTGCCATTGCCCACGCGCTGGACAACAACTCACCGGCCGTTGAGCTGGATCGCGACCTGCAAAACAAGGTCGACGTGATTGTTCAGGCCCTGGCCGGTGCGAAGAAACCGCTGATTATTTCCGGTACCAACGCCGGTAGCGCAGAGATCATTCAGGCCGCAGCCAACGTGGCCAAAGCCCTGAAAGGCCGCGGTGCGGACGTCGGTGTGACCATGATTGCCCGTGCGGTAAACAGCATTGGCCTGGGCATGATCGGCGGCGGCTCGCTGGAAGCCGCGTTAAGCGAACTGGAATCCGGTGCCGCTGACGCCGTGGTGGTGCTGGAAAACGACCTGCATCGCCACGCCTCTGCCGCTCGCGTTGACGCCGCGCTCTCCAAAGCGCCGCTGGTGATGGTGATTGACCATCAGCGCACCGCGATTATGGACAAAGCGCACCTGGTGCTCTCTGCGGCAAGCTTCGCAGAAAGCGACGGTACCGTTATCAACAACGAAGGCCGCGCGCAGCGTTTCTTCCAGGTTTATGACCCGGCTTACTACGACAGCAACACCGTGATGCTGGAAAGCTGGCGCTGGCTGCACTCCCTGCACAGCACCGTGCAGAGCCGTGAAGTGGACTGGACGCAGCTCGACCACGTTATCGACGCGGTGGTGGAAAAACTGCCTCAGCTGGCAGGCATTAAAGATGCCGCGCCTGAAGCAAGCTTCCGCATTCGCGGTCAGAAACTGGCACGTGAACCGCACCGTTACAGCGGCCGTACCGCAATGCGCGCCAATATCAGCGTGCACGAACCGCGCCAGCCGCAGGATAAAGACACCATGTTCGCCTTCTCCATGGAAGGGAACAACCAGCCGTCTGCACCGCGTTCGCAAATCCCGTTCGCATGGGCACCGGGCTGGAACTCCCCGCAGGCATGGAACAAGTTCCAGGCTGAAGTGGGCGGCTCCCTGCGCCACGGCGATCCGGGCGTGCGTCTGATTGAAGCTTCCGAAACCGGTCTGGACTTCTTCACCACCGTACCGGCAAGCTTCCAGGCGCAGGACGGTAGCTGGCGTATTGCCCCGTACTACCATCTGTTCGGTAGCGACGAGCTCTCCCAGCGTTCACCGGTCTTCCAGACCCGTATGCCGCAGCCGTACATCAAGCTTAACCCGGCAGATGCCGCGAAGCTTGGCGTTAACGCGGGTGCGAACATCGCCTTCAGCTATGACGGCCAGACCATCAGCCTGCCGCTGATTATTTCTGAAAGTCTGACAGCAGGGCAGGTCGGTCTGCCGATGGGTATGCCTGGCATCGCGCCGGTTCTGGCGGGTGCGCGTCTTGATAATCTGCAGGAGGCAAAAGCATGAGTTGGTTAACGCCGGATCTTATCGACATCCTGCTGAGCATTCTGAAAGCGATTGTTATCCTGCTGGTGGTGGTCACCTGCGGCGCGTTCATGAGCTTTGGTGAACGTCGTCTGCTCGGTCTGTTCCAGAACCGTTACGGACCGAACCGCGTGGGCTGGGGTGGTTCACTCCAGCTGGTCGCGGACATGATCAAGATGTTCTTTAAAGAGGACTGGATCCCGCGCTTCTCGGATCGCGTGATCTTTACTCTGGCACCGATGATCGCCTTCACCTCGCTGCTGCTGGCGTTTGCTATCGTGCCGGTCAGCCCGACCTGGGTGGTCGCTGACCTGAACATCGGCATTCTGTTCTTCCTGATGATGGCAGGCCTCGCGGTTTACGCGGTCCTGTTCGCAGGCTGGTCCAGTAACAACAAATACTCGCTGCTGGGTGCGATGCGTGCTTCCGCGCAGACCCTGAGCTACGAAGTGTTCCTGGGTCTCTCCCTGATGGGCGTGGTGGCGCAGGCCGGTTCATTCAACATGACCGACATCGTCAACAACCAGGCCGACATCTGGAACGTTATTCCGCAGTTCTTTGGGTTTATTACCTTTGCCATCGCGGGCGTGGCAGTGTGTCACCGTCATCCGTTTGACCAGCCAGAAGCCGAACAGGAACTGGCCGACGGTTACCACATCGAATATTCCGGTATGAAATTCGGTCTGTTCTTCGTGGGCGAGTACATCGGTATCGTCACCATTTCCGCGTTGATGGTAACGCTGTTCTTCGGTGGCTGGCATGGCCCGTTCTTACCGCCGTTCATCTGGTTCGCGCTGAAAACCGCGTTCTTCATGATGATGTTCATTTTGATTCGCGCAGCGTTACCGCGTCCGCGTTATGACCAGGTAATGTCCTTCGGCTGGAAAGTGTGCCTGCCGCTGACGCTCGTCAACTTGTTGGTAACGGCCGCTGTCATTCTCTGGCAGCAGCCATAAGGGGCTATAGACCATGACCTTAAAAGAATTACTGGTAGGCTTCGGTACCCAGGTTCGCAGTATCTGGATGATCGGCCTGCACGCGTTTGCCAAACGCGAAACCCGGATGTACCCGGAAGAGCCGGTATATCTGCCGCCGCGCTACCGTGGCCGTATCGTGTTGACGCGCGACCCGGACGGTTCCGAGCGCTGCGTTGCCTGTAACCTGTGTGCGGTAGCGTGTCCGGTAGGCTGTATCTCTCTGCAGAAAGCCGAGACGGTAGACGGCCGCTGGTACCCTGAGTTCTTCCGCATCAACTTCTCACGCTGCATCTTCTGCGGTCTGTGTGAAGAAGCGTGCCCAACCACGGCGATTCAGCTGACTCCAGACTTCGAGCTGGGTGAGTACAAGCGTCAGGACCTGGTGTACGAGAAAGAGGATCTGCTGATTTCCGGTCCGGGCAAATACCCGGAATATAACTTCTACCGGATGGCGGGTATGGCAATCGACGGCAAAGATAAGGGCGAAGCAGAGAACGAAGCTAAGCCTATCGACGTCAAGAGCCTGTTACCGTAAGGAGAGGGCAATGGAATTCGCTTTTTATATCTGTGGCCTTATCGCCATCCTGGCTACGCTGCGAGTGATCACGCACACCAACCCGGTGCATGCGCTGCTGTACTTAATCATCTCGCTGCTGGCCATTTCCGGGGTGTTCTTCGCACTGGGCGCGCACTTCGCCGGTGCGCTGGAAATCATCGTCTACGCCGGGGCCATTATGGTGCTCTTCGTGTTCGTGGTGATGATGCTGAACCTGGGCGGCTCTGAAATTGAGCAGGAACGTCAGTGGTTAAAACCGCAGGTGTGGATCGGCCCGGCAATTTTGTCGGCCATCATGCTGGTGGTGATCGTTTACGCCATTCTGGGCGTTAACGATCAGGGCATCGACGGCACGCCGATTGGCGCGAAAGAGGTGGGTATCACGCTCTTTGGCCCATACGTTCTGGCAGTGGAACTGGCCTCAATGCTGCTGCTGGCAGGTCTGGTTGTGGCTTTCCACGTTGGCCGCGAAGAGCGTGCTGGCGAGGTGCTGAGCAACCGCACTGACGACCGCGCGAAAAGAAAAACGGAGGAGCGCGCATGATCCCCTTAACACATGGACTGATCCTCGCTGCGATTTTATTCGTTCTGGGTCTGACCGGTCTGGTTATCCGCCGCAATCTGCTGTTTATGCTGATCGGGCTGGAAATCATGATTAACGCCTCCGCGCTGGCCTTCGTGGTCGCCGGAAGCTACTGGGGCCAGACCGATGGTCAGGTGATGTACATTCTCGCCATCAGCCTCGCGGCTGCTGAAGCGAGTATTGGCCTGGCGCTGTTGCTGCAGCTCCATCGTCGCCGCCAGAATCTGAACATCGATTCAGTAAGTGAGTTGCGTGGATGAACATGCTTGCCTTAACCATTATTTTTCCGCTGATTGGCTTCGTGCTGCTGGCGTTTTCTCGTGGCCGCTGGTCTGAGAATCTGTCTGCAACCGTCGGCATGGGCTCTGTTGGCCTGGCCGCGCTGGTGACAGCGTATGCGGGTATCGACTTCTTTAACAACGGGCGTCAGCCTTTCAGCGTGCCGCTGTGGACCTGGATGTCGGTCGGTGATTTCAACATCGGTTTCAACCTGGTGCTGGATGGTCTGTCCCTGACCATGCTCTCCGTGGTTACCGGCGTCGGCTTCCTGATCCACATGTTCGCCTCCTGGTATATGCGCGGTGAAGAGGGTTACTCCCGCTTCTTCGCCTACACCAACCTGTTTATCGCCAGCATGGTGGTTCTGGTCCTGGCCGATAACCTGCTGCTGATGTATCTGGGCTGGGAAGGCGTGGGTCTGTGTTCTTACCTGCTGATCGGTTTCTACTATACCGATCCGAAGAATGGCGCAGCGGCCATGAAAGCGTTCGTCGTGACCCGCGTGGGTGACGTCTTCCTCGCTTTCGCGCTGTTCATTCTTTACAACGAACTGGGCACGCTGAACTTCCGCGAAATGGTGGAACTGGCGCCGGCGCACTTCGCCGCAGGCAACAACATGCTGTGGTGGGCAACGCTGATGCTGCTGGGTGGTGCCGTGGGTAAATCCGCACAGCTGCCATTGCAGACATGGCTGGCAGACGCGATGGCGGGTCCAACCCCTGTCTCCGCGCTGATCCACGCTGCGACCATGGTCACCGCCGGTGTCTACCTGATTGCGCGTACCCATGGCCTGTTCCTGATGACCCCGGAAATTCTGCATCTGGTGGGTATCGTCGGTGCGGTTACGCTGGTGCTGGCAGGCTTTGCCGCGCTGGTGCAGACCGACATCAAACGCGTTCTCGCGTACTCAACCATGAGCCAGATTGGTTACATGTTCCTCGCGCTGGGCGTTCAGGCGTGGGACGCGGCCATTTTCCACCTGATGACGCACGCGTTCTTTAAAGCGCTGCTGTTCCTCTCGTCTGGTTCCGTGATTCTGGCCTGCCATCACGAGCAGAACATCTTCAAAATGGGCGGACTGCGTAAGTCCATCCCGCTGGTCTATGTCTGCTTCCTGGTGGGCGGCGCGGCGCTGGCGGCACTGCCGCTGATCACCGCGGGCTTCTTCAGTAAGGACGAAATCCTTGCGGGTGCCATGGCGAATGGTCATATCAATCTGATGGTTGCGGGTCTGGTCGGTGCGTTCATGACCTCCCTGTATACCTTCCGTATGATTTTCATCGTATTCCACGGTAAAGAACAAATTCACGCTCACGCAGGGAAGGGGATTACCCATCACCTGCCGCTGATTGTGCTGCTGGTACTGTCCACCTTCGTTGGCGCGATGATTGTGCCTCCGCTGCAGGGCGTACTGCCAGACACCACCGAGCTTGAGCACGGTCGCGTTCTGACGCTTGAAATCACCTCCGGTGTGGTCGCTATCGCGGGCATCCTGATCGCAGCATGGCTGTGGCTGGGCAAACGTACGCTGGTCACTGCCGTGGCCAACAGTGCGCCGGGCCGCCTGCTGGGCACCTGGTGGTACAACGCGTGGGGCTTCGACTGGCTGTACGACATGATCTTCGTTAAGCCGTTCCTGGGCATCGCGTGGCTGCTGAAGCGCGACCCGCTGAACAGCCTGATGAATATCCCGGCGATCCTTTCCCGCTTTGCAGGCAAAGGCCTGCTGTACAGCGAGAACGGTTACCTGCGCTGGTATGTGGCGTCCATGAGCATCGGTGCGGTTGTCGTGCTGGCGCTGCTGATGGTGTTGCGTTGATCGTTAAGTGAATTTTATTCGAATTCGTTGAAAATCAGGCCCCTGCTGGGGGCCTTAAAAAGGAATGTAAATCGCCATGTTACTACCCTGGCTAATATTAATTCCCTTCATCGGCGGCTTCCTGTGCTGGCAGACTGAACGCTTTGGCGTGAAGATGCCGCGCTGGATCGCGCTGATCACCATGGGATTGACGCTCGCGCTTGGCCTGCAACTGTGGTTGCAGGGCGGTTACTCACTGACACAGTCTGCGGGCATTCCGCAGTGGCAGTCTGAGTTCATCCTGCCGTGGATCCCACGTTTCGGCATTACGATCCACCTGGCGATTGACGGTCTCTCACTGCTGATGGTGGTGCTGACCGGTCTGCTCGGCGTTCTGGCGGTACTCTGCTCCTGGCGTGAAATCGAAAAATACCAGGGCTTCTTCCACCTGAACCTGATGTGGATCCTGGGCGGCGTGATCGGCGTGTTCCTTGCCATCGACATGTTCCTGTTCTTCTTCTTCTGGGAGATGATGCTGGTGCCGATGTACTTCCTGATCGCGCTGTGGGGCCACAAGGCGTCCGACGGTAAAACGCGTATCACGGCGGCAACCAAGTTCTTCATCTATACCCAGGCGAGTGGTCTGGTGATGTTGATTGCCATTCTGGCGCTGGTGTTTGTTCACCACAACGCGACCGGCACCTGGACCTTCAACTACGAAGACCTGCTGAAGACCCCAATGTCTCACGGCGTGGAATACCTGCTGATGCTGGGCTTCTTCATCGCCTTCGCGGTGAAAATGCCGGTGGTTCCGCTGCACGGCTGGCTGCCAGACGCGCACTCTCAGGCACCAACGGCGGGTTCCGTTGACCTGGCGGGAATCTTGCTGAAAACGGCGGCTTACGGTCTGCTGCGTTTCGCCCTGCCGCTGTTCCCGAACGCCTCCGCAGAGTTCGCACCGATTGCCATGTGGCTGGGTGTCATCGGTATCTTCTACGGTGCCTGGATGGCCTTCACCCAGTACGACATCAAGCGTCTGATTGCTTATACCTCCGTTTCCCACATGGGCTTCGTGCTGATTGCCATCTACACCGGCAGCCAGCTGGCGTACCAGGGGGCGGTGATCCAGATGATTGCGCACGGTCTGTCCGCAGCCGGTCTCTTCATCCTGTGCGGCCAGCTGTATGAACGTCTGCATACCCGCGACATGCGTATGATGGGCGGCCTGTGGAGCAAAATTAAGTGGCTGCCAGCGCTCTCCATGTTCTTCGCGGTGGCGACTCTGGGGATGCCGGGCACCGGTAACTTCGTCGGCGAATTTATGATTCTGTTCGGCAGCTTCAAAGTTGTACCGGTGATCACCGTGATCTCCACCTTTGGTCTGGTGTTCGCTTCCGTGTACTCGCTGGCGATGCTGCACCGCGCTTACTTCGGTAAAGCGAAGAGCGAAATTGCTGCACAAGAACTGCCGGGGATGTCGCTGCGTGAGCTGTTCATCATCCTGCTGCTGGTCGTACTGCTGGTGCTGCTGGGCTTCTTCCCGCAGCCGATTCTGGATACCTCGCACAGCGCGATGGGCAATATCCAGCAGTGGTTTGTTAATTCTGTTTCTACTACAAGGCCGTAATTCGCCATGACAATAACTCCACAACAACTGATCGCGCTGCTACCGCTGCTGATCGTCGGATTGACGGTGGTGGTTGTGATGCTCTCCATTGCGTGGCGACGCAATCACTTCCTGAATGCCACGCTGTCGGTCATCGGCCTGAACGCCGCGTTAGTCTCTCTCTGGTTTGTTGGCCAGGGCGGAGCGATGGACGTCACTCCGCTGATGCGCGTTGACGGTTACGCCATGCTGTATACCGGTCTGGTGCTGCTGGCGAGCCTGGCAACCTGTACCTTTGCGTACCCGTGGCTCGAAGGCTACAACGACAACAAAGAAGAGTTTTACCTGCTGGTTCTGATTGCCGCGCTGGGCGGCATTCTGCTGGCGAATGCGAACCACCTGGCCGCGCTGTTCCTCGGTATTGAGCTGATCTCTCTGCCGCTGTTCGGTCTGATTGGTTACGCCTTCCGCCAGAAGCGCTCGCTGGAAGCAAGCATCAAGTACACCATCCTGTCTGCGGCGGCGTCCTCGTTCCTGCTGTTTGGTATTGCGCTGGTGTACGCACAGTCCGGTAACCTCTCCTTCATGGCGCTCGGCAAGAGCCTCGGTGACGGCATGCTGCATGAGCCGCTGCTGCTGGCGGGTCTGGGCATGATGATTGTTGGCCTCGGCTTCAAACTCTCTCTGGTTCCGTTCCACCTGTGGACGCCAGACGTATACCAGGGCGCTCCGGCTCCGGTGTCGACCTTCCTGGCGACGGCGAGCAAAATCGCTATCTTCGGGGTGGTCATGCGTCTGTTCCTGTACGCTCCGGTGGGTGACAGTGAAGCGGTTCGCGTGGTGCTGGGCATTATCGCGTTCGTCTCCATCATCTTCGGTAACCTGATGGCGCTGAGCCAGACCAACATCAAGCGTCTGCTGGGCTACTCGTCTATCTCTCATCTGGGCTACCTGATGGTGGCGCTGATTGCGCTGCAGAGCGGTGAGATGTCGATGGAAGCCGTGGGCGTGTATCTGGCCGGCTACCTGTTCAGCAGCCTCGGCGCCTTCGGCGTGGTGAGCCTGATGTCCAGCCCGTACCGTGGTCCGGATGCCGATTCACTGTTCTCTTACCGTGGTCTGTTCTGGCACCGTCCGATCCTGTCCGCCGTGATGACGGTGATGATGCTCTCTCTGGCGGGTATCCCGATGACGCTCGGCTTTATCGGTAAGTTCTACGTGCTGGCCGTCGGTGTGCAGGCGAACCTGTGGTGGCTGACTGCGGGCGTGGTGATCGGTTCCGCGATTGGTCTCTACTACTATCTGCGCGTGGCCGTGAGCCTGTACCTGAGCGCGCCTCAGCAGCTCAACCGTGATGCCCCAACCAACTGGCAGTACAGCGCTGGCGGTATTGTGGTTCTCATCTCCGCGCTGCTGGTGCTGATCTTCGGTATCTATCCGCAGCCGCTGATTGATATCGTGCAGCGAGCGATGCCATTAATGTAAAAACAAAAAACCCGCTTCGGCGGGTTTTTTTATGGTTTGCGCCCTCTCCCTGTGGGAGAGGGATGGGGTGAGGGCACCAGCCCGCACAGGACCTAAGCTAGCTGCTTCCGGCTAATCAACGGCCCGTCAATCTTCTTCATCGAGCGGTCCAGCACTTCCTCAATCACTGACGACAGCTCGTTCAGCTCAAACTTCGCCACATACCCGTCCGCCTTCACCTTGCGAATATGGTCTTCGTTGGCGTTGCCGGAAAGGGAAGAGTGGATCACGACCGGAATATCTTTCAGTACCGGATCGGTTTTGATTTTGCGCGTCAGCGTAAAACCGTCCATCTCCGGCATTTCGAGGTCGGTCAGCACCAGCGCGATCTTATCGGTGATGGGAACTCCTTCAGCCTGCGCCTGCGCGGCCAGAACCCCAATTTTCTCCCACGCCTCTTTGCCGGTGATATGCAGCTGCGCCGGGATCTCCATCGCCTGCAGGCCTTTCTCCAGCATTGAGCGCGCCACTTTGGAGTCTTCCGCGACGATGGCGACCGCGCCCGGCTTGATATGGAATTTGGTGGTTTTCAGATTGGTGGCGTGCAGATCGTGGTTGGCCGGAGTGATGTCATACAGGATCTGCTCAACGTCCAGCACCATCGCCAGATCGTTGGTATCGCTCTTCTCGTCAAGACACGCAATGCTGGTGATGTAGCGACCGCTGACGGCGGTTTCCGCCGCGTGCACCTGCTTCCAGTCCAGACGCATGATGTTCTCAACCGACTCCACGGCAAACGCCTGCACGCTGCGCGCATATTCGGTGATCAGCAGGATATTCAGCCCGGTGGTGGGCTTACAGCCCGCCACGGCGGCCAGGTCGATCACCGGGATCACCTGATCGCGAATATTCACCATTCCCATCAGCGGTGACTTCATCCCGGCGGGTTTCGTGAACTCCGGCATCGGCACAATTTCACGCAGCTTAAAGACGTTAATGCCAAACAGCTCAGATTTATTTTCGTTAAGAGAGGTGCCAAGACGGAACAGCAACAGTTCAAAACGGTTCGACAGGGTCAGATTCGCCCTGTCATCAATATCTTTCTGGAAATTATCCATTCTACCCTCGAGAGAAATGCTGACCTTTTAATCGTTATCGGCATCCTGAAGGAAAAATGAAGGACTAAACGCTGACCTGAGCGAAATCTTCGGCCAGCTCACATTCCGGGAACAGCGCGCGGCACTCGGCCAGCAGGCCTGCACAGCCCCGCGCGTCGTAGCGCGAGCTGACGTGGGTGACGATGAGCCTCCCGACGCCCGCGTCACGGGCAAGCTGCGCCGCCTGACGCGTGGAGCTGTGGCCCCGGCTGTTGGCTTTCTCTTCCATCGCCGTTTCAAGCGTTGCTTCATGCACCATTACGTCCACGCCCTGAGCCAGCGTGAGCGCCGCCGCGCAAGGGGCCGTATCGCCAAAAATCGCCAGCTTCTTGCCGGGCTGCGGTGCGGCGAGATAATCCTGGCCGTTGATGACGCGACCGTCCTCCAGCGTGACGGTCTCTCCGTGCTTCAGACGCTGGAACAGCGGCCCGGGTTTTACGCCATCGGCCATCAGCGCGGCGGCGTCCAGCGCGCCGGGTTTGTCATGCGCTTCAATGCGGTAACCATAGCACTCGACAGGATGATTGAGCGGCTGAGCGCTCACCTTATAATCGCCGTCATCGAAAACCAGGCCTTCGCTAATCTCAACGACCTCCAGCGGATAATCCGTCCACGACCCGCTCAGGCGTAGCGTGGTTTCAACAAATTCACGAATACCCGCAGGCCCGTAAATCGTTAGCGTGTTGGCGTTACCGGCCATCGAGCGGCTGCACAGCAGGCCGGGAAGGCCAAACAGATGGTCGCCATGCAGATGGGTGATAAAAATTTTATCCAGCTTGCTGGGGTGATAAGCGGTGTGCAACAGCTGATGCTGCGTCCCTTCACCACAGTCAAACAGCCACAGCCCGCCGCGGGTGGGGTGTTTAAGATCCAGCAGTATCGCCGTCACGTTCCGTGAGCGGGTTGGCACGCCAGCGGACGTACCCAGAAAAATCAGTTCCATAACGCAATCAGCCCTTTGCCGAACGGGGAGGGGTTTAGTATAACGTGATGAACCCCCAGGAAGGAGACTGACATGATCCAGTGGCAAGATTTACACCATAGTGACCTCACCGTTCGTTCACTTTACGCCCTGCTGAAACTGCGCTGCGAAGTGTTTGTGGTTGAACAGACCTGCCCGTATCAGGATATCGACGGAGACGATCTCGTCGGCGAGAACCGCCATATCCTCGGCTGGCGGAATAACGAGCTGGTGGCGTATGCGAGGATTCTGAAAAGCGAAGACGATTTTGAGCCTGTCGTCATTGGCCGCGTCATCATCAGCGGTAGCGCGCGTGGTGAAAAACTGGGCTATCAGCTGATGGAGAAAACGCTCGAGGCGTGCCAGAAACAGTGGCCGAACAAGGCGTTATACCTGGGCGCGCAGGCGCACCTGCAGTCGTTCTATGCCCACTTTGGCTTCACGCCGGTAACGGAAGTGTATGACGAAGACGGCATTCCCCACATCGGCATGGCGCGGGAAGCGAAGCAGGCGTAATGGCGAGTCGTTGGCTATAGTTAGCGGACTGGTGTACTAACATGGAGAAAAATATGTCATTTCAATCCTGGGATACCCGTATCGACGACGACCTGGCCTTACTGAGCGAAACGCTGGAAGAGGTGTTACGTTCCTCGGGCGACCCTGCCGATCAGAAATATATTGAGCTAAAAGCCCGCGCCGAGCAGGCGCTGCATGAAGTGAAAAACCGCGTCAGCCATGCGTCTGATACCTACTACTATCGTGCCAAAAAAGCGGTGTATCGTGCCGATGATTACGTGCATGAAAAACCGTGGCAAGGTATTGGCGTGGGCGCTGCCGTAGGCCTGGTACTGGGGCTGCTGCTGGCCCGACGTTAAGCCGCTTAACCACTCCCTATACGTGGGTACTGCTATTTATTGTCGGTACCCCGTATAATACGAGGTTTTAACAGGGAGAGGTTCGCGTGAATTCGATTTTCCTCGCGCTGGAGCAACTGCGTACCCAGCTTTCGCAAGCGTTACCCGCAGCACCCGGCATACGTCATTTCGACGTCTCTTTCCCGTTAAACGACGCCTTCGATCCCCTCGCCTGGCTTGGCGAGCAGCAGTGTTATCCGCAGTTTTACTGGCAGCAGCGTAACGGCGATGAAGAGCTTGCCGCGCTGGGGGCGGTTATCCCCTTTGCCTCTCTGGCGTTAGCCACGCAGTTTTTGCGCGAGCAAAACGTGGCTGGTGATACCCGCATCTACGGCCTGAACGCCTTTAATCCGGAGCAGGGCAGCCTCTTTTTACCGCGACTGCTCTGGCGACGTACCGCCGGCACCGCTACGCTGCGCCTGCAGCTGTGGAGCGATTATTCGCTTCAGGAAGATGCCCACGCCGCGCGGCATTTTTTACAGCAGCTCCGTCCTGCGAGATCTATCCGCCCGCTGTCCGTTCAGGTTGAGCACGAAACCCATCAGCCGCAGCAGGCCGAATGGCTGAAGCTTATTCGCAGAGCGACAGAGACCATCGCACGCGGTGACTTTGAAAAGGTGGTTCTCGCCCGGGCAACCGATATCCAGTTCACACAGCGCGTTAACCCCGTCGCGCTGATGGCGGCCAGCCGCGCCCTGAATTTACACTGCTACCACTTCTGCATGGTATTCGACGCCAGCAACGCGTTTCTTGGCTCGACCCCCGAGCGTCTCTGGCGGCGGCGCGGCACGCTGCTGCGCACGGAAGCGCTGGCGGGCACCGTTGCCAGCCATACCGATGATAGCCAGGCGCAGCGTCTCGGCGAATGGTTGCTGAACGATGATAAAAACCAGCGCGAAAATATGCTGGTCGTGGAAGATATTTGCCAGCGTCTTCAGCACTATACGCAGACGCTTGAGGTACTGCCCCCTCAGGTGGTGCGCCTGCGTAAAGTGCAGCACTTGCGCCGCTGTATCTGGACTGAGCTCAAACAGGCCGATGATGAGCAGTGTTTGCTCATGTTACAGCCGACCGCGGCCGTTGCCGGATTACCCCGACAGCCAGCGCGCGAGTTTATCCAGAAGGTTGAGCCCTTTAACCGCGAGTGGTACGCCGGTTCGGCCGGGTATTTATCTCCCGAACAGAGTGAATTTTGCGTGGCGTTGCGCTCCGCCCGCGTCCAGGATGACTCCCTGCGGCTTTATGCCGGTGCTGGTATTGTCAGCGGGTCTGACCCGGAGCAGGAGTGGCAGGAGATTGAAAACAAAGCCGCCGGATTGCGCTCTCTGCTCCTAAGGGATTAATACTGAATCGCGCAATCCCGATTCATATCAAAATTCCAATTTTTTCTATTATTTATACTGTGTCGCATTCTTGATACCGGACAATCTCATGTCAGTAAGTTCTTTTAACCGACGCTGGGCGGCGGTGATCCTTGAAGCCCTGACGCGCCACGGCGTCAGGCACGTGTGTATTGCACCGGGTTCTCGCTCAACGCCGCTGACGCTGGCGGCCGCCGAAAACCGGGCGTTTATTCACCACACCCACTTTGATGAGCGTGGCCTCGGGCATCTCGCGCTGGGTCTGGCGAAGGTTAGCAAAGAACCCGTGGCGGTGATTGTCACTTCCGGTACTGCCGTGGCGAACCTCTATCCGGCTCTGATTGAAGCCGGGTTAACCGGTGAAAAGCTGATTCTGCTGACGGCCGATCGTCCCCCTGAGCTTATCGACTGCGGCGCCAATCAGGCCATCCGTCAGCCGGGACTCTTTTCTTCGCATCCTTCGCAGACGATTTCGTTACCCCGTCCCACCCAGGATATCCCGGCAAGCTGGCTGGTCTCCACCGTCGATCACGCCATGGAGACGCTGCGCAGCGGGGCGTTGCATATCAACTGCCCGTTTGCCGAGCCGCTGTACGGCGAGCTGGACGATACGGGTCTTGACTGGCAGCAGTCCCTTGGCGACTGGTGGCAGAGTGAAAAACCGTGGCTGCGCGAGCAGACGCATCTTGAGAGCGTGAAGCAGCGCGACTGGTTCTTCTGGCGGCAGAAGCGCGGCGTGGTGATCGCCGGGCGCATGAGCGCCGCCGAAGGCAAGCTGGTTGCCGAATGGGCGCAAACCCTGGGCTGGCCGCTGATAGGCGACGTACTTTCTCAGACCGGTCAGCCGCTGCCGTGCGCGGATCTCTGGCTGGGTAATGCCAAAGCGGTCACCGAGCTTGCGCAGGCGCAGATTGTTGTCCAGCTTGGATCGAGTTTAACCGGCAAACGCTTACTCCAGTGGCAGGCCACCTGCACGCCGGAAGAGTACTGGCTGGTGGACGCGCTGGAAGGGCGGCTTGACCCGGCGCACCACCGCGGTCGTCGTCTCGTCAGCAGTATCGACGCCTGGCTGACGCTTCATCCGGCTGAAAAACGCAAGCCCTGGGCGGTAGCCATCCCGGACCTTTCGCGCCAGGCGTGGGAGCTGACCAAAGCGCACTGTGAAGCGTTTAGCGAGGCCGGGCTGGCGCACCGTATTCGCCAGTACCTGCCCGAGCAGGGGCAATTGTTTGTCGGCAACAGCCTGGTGGTGCGCCTGATTGACGCTTTTTCGCAGCTGCCAGCAGGCTACCCGGTGTACAGCAACCGTGGCGCCAGCGGCATCGACGGGCTGATCTCCACGGCGGCGGGCGTGCAGCGCGCCAGCGCAAAGTCGACGCTGGCGATTGTGGGCGATCTCTCCGCACTCTACGATCTCAACGCGCTGGCGCTGCTGCGTCAGGCGTCAGCCCCGTTCGTGCTGATTGTGGTCAACAACAACGGCGGGCAGATTTTCTCCCTGCTGCCTACGCCGCAGAGCGAGCGCGAGCGCTTCTATCTGATGCCGCAAAACGTGCAGTTCGAACACGCCGCGGCGATGTTCAGCCTGAAATATCATCGCCCGGAAAGCTGGGAACAGCTGGATGCCGCGCTCGGTACAGCCTGGAAACAGCCCGGCGCGACGCTGATTGAGCTGGCGGTGAATGAGGCTGACGGTGCGCAGACCCTGCAAAGCCTGCTGGCGCAGGTGAGCCAGCTGTGATCCTCTCGGGCGTGCAGCAGGCCGGAAATCCAGGCTATCCCTGGCTGGTCTTTTTGCACGGGTTTTCCGGAGATTGCCGCGAGTGGCAGGCTATTGGTGAGCGATTCCGTGACTACCCCCGGCTGTATCTGGATCTGCCGGGTCACGGTGGATCCCGGCACCTGGGCGTCGCGGGCTTCGACGAGATGAGCGCGTTGCTCACCCGCACCCTGATTAGTTACAACATACTTAATTTCTGGCTCGTCGGGTACTCCCTCGGCGGCCGCATTGCGATGTTCCATGCCTGCCAGCAGCCAAAGGGGCTACTGGGCGTGACGGTAGAAGGCGGACATCCGGGCCTGCAGGATGCCGATGCGCGACAGGCGCGGCTGGCATCTGACCGCCGCTGGGCAACGCGTTTTCGCAGCGAACCGCTGGAGAAGGTGTTCGCTGACTGGTATCAACAGCCCGTGTTCGCCTCCCTCACGGACGCCCAGCGCGAGGCGCTGATTACCCTGCGCAGCCAGAACGACGGCGCGATGCTGGCGATGATACTCGAGGCAACGTCGCTGGCCGTGCAGCCCGACCTGCGTGCCGCCCTGAGCGCGCGCGATTTCTCTTTTGATTATCTCTATGGCGAACGTGATGAGAAGTTTGCGGCCCTTGCCGAGGAGCTGAACGCCGTCCGTCATGAAATTCCCAACGCCGGACACAACGCCCACCGGGAAAACCCCGATGCGGTTGCGGCAAGTCTGGCTCAGATACTGCGTCTTCGAATAAAGGACACTCTATGATCTACCCTGATGAACACATGCTTTACGCCCCGGTTGAATGGCAGGACTGCTCCGAAGGCTACACCGACATTCGTTACCACAAGTCCACCGACGGTATTGCCAAAATCACCATCAACCGTCCGCAGGTGCGTAACGCCTTCCGTCCGCTGACCGTAAAAGAGATGATCCAGGCCCTGGCGGATGCGCGCTATGACGACAACATTGGCGTGATTGTCCTGACCGGCGAAGGCGAGAAAGCGTTCTGCTCCGGTGGCGATCAGAAAGTGCGCGGCGACTACGGCGGATACCAGGACGACGCGGGTACGCACCACCTGAACGTCCTCGATTTTCAGCGTCAGATCCGCACCTGTCCAAAACCGGTGGTGGCGATGGTGGCGGGCTACTCCATCGGCGGCGGCCACGTCCTGCACATGATGTGCGACCTGACCATTGCCGCCGAGAACGCCATCTTCGGCCAGACTGGCCCGAAAGTGGGATCCTTCGACGGCGGATGGGGAGCCTCCTACATGGCGCGCATCGTCGGACAGAAAAAAGCCCGCGAAATCTGGTTCCTGTGCCGTCAGTACAACGCGCAGGAAGCGCTGGATATGGGCCTGGTGAATACCGTGGTGCCGCTTGCCGATCTCGAAAAAGAGACCGTGCGCTGGTGCCGTGAAATGCTGCAAAACAGCCCAATGGCGCTGCGCTGCCTGAAGGCCGCGCTCAATGCCGACTGTGACGGTCAGGCGGGTCTGCAGGAGCTGGCGGGCAACGCCACCATGCTGTTCTACATGACCGAAGAGGGTCAGGAAGGGCGCAACGCGTTTAACGAAAAACGCCAGCCGGACTTCAGCAAATACAAACGGAATCCGTAATGCGTCGCGCGCAGGTTTACCGCTGGCAGATACCGATGGACGCGGGCGTGGTGCTGCGTGAACGGCGGTTAAAAACCCGTGACGGCTTCTTCGTGCATCTGCAGCAGGGCGAGCGGGAAGGCTGGGGCGAGATTTCGCCTCTGCCGGGCTTTAGCCTGGAGTCGCTGGATGTCGCGCAGACGGCCTTGCTGGCGTGGGCGGACGCGTGGCGCGAGGGTGCAAATCCGGCGCTGCCGGAGGTGCCTTCCGCGGCCTTTGGTATCAGCTGCGCGCTGGCCGAGCTGGAAGGCAGCCTGCCGGAAGCAGGGAATTACCGCGCGGCGCCGCTCTGCACGGGCGATCCTGACGAGCTGTTCGCGCTGCTCTCCGCCATGCCGGGGGAGAAAGTGGCGAAAATTAAAGTCGGTCTCTATGAAGCCGTGCGCGACGGCATGGTCGCCAACCTGCTGCTGGAGGCGATCCCCGATCTGCATCTGCGTCTGGACGCCAACCGCGCCTGGACGCCGCTCAAGGCGCAGCAGTTTGCGAAGTACGTCAACCCGGCGTACCGCAGCCGCATTGCCTTCCTCGAAGAGCCGTGCAAAACCCGCGACGAGTCGCGCGCGTTTGCCCGCGAAACGGGGATAGCCATCGCCTGGGATGAAAGCCTGCGCGAGGACGATTTTGAATTTGTTGCCGAGCCCGGCGTCAGCGCGGTGGTGATTAAACCGACGCTGACCGGCAGCCTGGCGAAGGTGCGCGAGCAGGTCGCGGCGGCGCACGCCTCAGGGCTGACGGCGGTCATCAGCTCGTCGATTGAGTCCAGCCTTGGGCTGACCCAGCTGGCGCGCATTGCCGCCTGGCTAACGCCGGATACGGTTCCTGGCCTCGACACGCTGAACCTGATGCAGGCTCAGCTTATCCGTACGTGGCCGGACAGCGCGCTGCCGTGCCTCGACGTCGCGGCGCTGGAGCCGTTGCGATGAGTTTTAACGACTGGCCGTGGCGACACTGGTGCGCACAGTTTGCCGATAAACCGGCCCTCAGGCTGAACGACGAGGTGCTCAGCTGGCAACAGCTGTGCGCGCGCATCGACAGCCTTGCGGCGGGCTTTCACCGGCAGGGGGTGGAGGAGGGCTGCGGCGTGCTGCTGCAGGCCCATAATCATCCGCAAACCCTGCTGGCGTGGCTGGCGCTGCTCCAGTGCGGGGCGCGTATTCTTCCCGCTAATCCACAGCTGCCGCGCCCGCTGCTGGACGTGCTGCTCCCGCAGATGACGCTGCGCTTTGCGCTGGTGCTGGACGGCAGCTACGACGCTCTTCCTGCCCTGCGCATGCACGAGACAGCCGATGCGTATTGCGCTGCGTGGCAACCGGCGCGGCTGGCCTCCATGACGCTGACCTCCGGCTCCACCGGGCTGCCAAAAGCGGCGGTCCATACCTGCGAGGCCCATCTTGCGAGCGCACGCGGCGTTTTGTCGCTGATACCCTACGGTGAAGACGACAACTGGCTGCTTTCGCTGCCGCTGTTCCACGTTTCCGGCCAGGGGATTTTATGGCGCTGGCTGCAGGCCGGCGCGCGGTTAACCGTACGCGAGAAACAGCCTCTGGAGCAGGCGCTGTGTGGCTGCACACACGCCTCGCTGGTGCCAACCCAGCTCTGGCGTCTGCTTAATGCCCACCAGCCTGTCACACTGAAAGCGGTGCTGCTGGGTGGGGCGGCCATCCCTGTTGAATTGACCGAACAGGCGAGAGAACAGGATATACGCACCTTCTGCGGCTACGGTCTGACCGAGTTTGCCTCTACCGTCTGTGCGAAAGAGGCGGACGGCGAGCCGGACGTGGGCTGTGCGCTGCCGGGCAGAGAGGTGCAGGTCGTTAACGGGGAAGTCTGGATCAGGGCGCAAAGCATGGCCTCAGGCTACTGGCGGGATGGCGAACTGATTCCGCTGATCAACGCGCAGGGATGGTTCGCCACACGCGATCGCGGCGAATGGCATGACGGCCGCCTGACGATCCTCGGCCGCATGGATAACCTCTTTTTTAGCGGCGGAGAAGGGATCCAGCCGGAATCGCTGGAGCGCGTTATCGCCACGCACCCGCAGGTTAACCAGGTGTTTATCATTCCGCTGGACGACACTGAATTCGGGCAACGTCCGGTGGCGGTAGTGGAGTGCGAGCCGGGAACGGATATCACCTGTTTACCTGACTGGGTGCGGGATAAGGTGGCGCGTTTTGAGCACCCCGTCCGCTGGCTGCTGTTGCCGACCGAACTCAAAAATGGCGGCATTAAAGTCTCGCGCCGCGCGTTGCAGGAATGGGTGAACGCATCGCTGAAGGGATAATAGCCGTTTCAAATAGTTACAATCTACCGTTCTGCCGCACGCAGAGTGCTTGATCCCCGGGAGACTCCGGTTAAAATCTCGCGGTTTTGGGACTTCTTTATAATAATTGTGCGGGATCACGACAATGAAAAAAGTGGCATTACTGGGCCTCGGCCTGATGGTTGTATCTGCGGCGGCTAACGCCATCAGCATTAACGGCTCGGCGGGTCAGGATTATACCCACCTGGGCTTTGGCATGGGGACCGAGACTTCCGGTCTGGCGATGACCGGCGGCTGGACGCATAACGATGACGACGGCGACGCTGCCAGCCTCGGCCTGGGTCTGAACGTTCCTCTTGGCCCGTTCCTGGCAACCGTCGGCGGTAAAGGTATCTATACCAACCCAAATGACGGTGACGAAGGGTACGCGGCGGCAGTGGGCGGCGGCCTGCAGTGGAAAATTGGCGACAGCTTCGGCCTGTTTGGTGAGTACTACTATTCGCCGGATTCCCTCTCAAGCGGTATCGAAAGCTATGAAGAGGCCAACGCCGGCGCGCGCTGGACCATCATGCGTCCGATTACCATCGAAGCGGGTTATCGCTATCTGAACCTGGCCGGCAAAGACGGCAACCGCGACAACGCGCTGGCCGACGGCCCGTACGTGGGCGTCAGCGCAGGCTTCTAATCACTCCGGCGCGGCATTCTGTCGCGCCAGTTTCTCTCTTCTCCACCCCGCGTTTGCGCTATAGTGTTTTGACCAAATAAGCGGGAGAACATAATGATTAACGTGGAGATGTTATCCACCGGCGACGAAGTGCTGCATGGACAAATTATTGATACCAATGCTGCCTGGCTTGCCGATCTTTTCTTTGAGCAAGGATTACCGTTAACGCGCCGCAATACGGTGGGCGACAATCTTGAGTCGCTGGTCGCTATTCTGCGCGAGCGCAGTGAACGCTGCGACGTGCTGATTGTGAACGGCGGGCTCGGCCCCACCAGTGACGATCTCAGCGCGCTGGCCGCCGCGACCGCAAAAGGTGAAGGGCTGGTGCTTCACGAGGCGTGGCTCTCGCAGATGGAGCGCTTTTTCTCCGAACGTGGCCGCGTCATGGCCCCAAGCAACCGCAAACAGGCTGAAATTCCCGCCAGTGCTGAACTGGTCGATAACCCGGTCGGTACCGCGTGTGGATTTGCCATGCAGCTGAACCGCTGCCTGATGTTCTTCACGCCGGGCGTACCCTCAGAATTTAAAGTGATGGTCGAGCAGCAGATCCTGCCGCGCCTTCGCGATCGTTTTACCCTGCCTGAACCGCCGCTGTGCCTGCGTCTGACCACCTTTGGCCGCTCGGAAAGCGATCTGGCCCAGAGCCTCGATCACCTTCCGCTGCCGCCGGGCGTGTCCATGGGCTATCGCTCCTCCATGCCGATCATTGAACTTAAGCTGACAGGCCCGGCCGAACAGAAAGAGGCGATGCTGGCGTTGTGGCCCGAGGTGCAGCGCGTGGCGGGCGAAAGCCTGATCTTTGAAGGTACGGAAGGGTTGCCCGCGCAGATTGCGAAGCAACTGCAGGCGCGTCAGCTCAGCGTGACCTTAAGCGAGCAGTTCACCGGTGGCCTGCTGGCGCTGCAGCTGTCTCGCGTCAACGCGCCGCTGCTGGCGAGCGAAGTGGTGCCGTTCCAGCAGGAGACTCTCGCGCAAACCGCCCGCTGGGCTTCCGAGAGAAGGGTGAAGCATTTTGCCGGTCTGGCGCTGTTTGTCGGGGGGCTGGACGAGGAATACCTTAACTTCGCGCTGGCGACGCCGGAAGGCACCTGGGCTCTGCGGGTTAAAATGAGCATCACCCGCCACAGCCTGGCGGTGCGTCAGGAGGTTTGCGCGATGATGGCGCTGAACATGCTGCGCCGCTGGCTGAATGGCAAAGAGGTTGCCAGCGAGCACGGCTGGATCCATGTGGTCGAGTCGCTGTTCATCGAGTAACACCTGTGCCGGGGCCTTTCGCCCCGGCCATGTTCACCCCAGCGCCTTTGCCAGCAGCGTAATCGGATGTTCGCAGCGCTTGCTGGTGGACATCTCAATCTGCCACTTGCAGGTTTCGCAGTCCGTTACCACGATATCCGCGCCGCTCTCCTCAATCTGACGGAACAGAGGGGCGCCGATCGCCTGCGACGTTTCGTAGTTTTCACGCTTAAAGCCGTAGGTTCCCGCAATCCCGCAGCAGCGCGAGTCCAGCACCGTCAGCTCCAGCCCCGGGATTAACCGCAGCAGCTCCAGCGTATAGAGCGACCAGCCCATCTTCTCCATATGACACGGCGTGTGATAGACCACTTTCAGCGGCAATTTCCCCAGCGGCAACGTCTGCCCGCTGTCGAGCTTGCGCCACAGGAAGCGTGTCGCCAGCTCGATGTGCTCGCGCAGGCCGGTGTTGTCCACGTCCAGCAGATGCGGATACTCATCGCGCAGGGTGAAGGTACAGGTGGAAGAGGTCGCCAGCACCGGAATGCCTTTATCGACAATCGCTTCGCGCAGGGAGGTGACATTGCTTTGAGCCTGCCTGCGCGCTTTATCGGTAAACCCGTTGGCAATCAGCGGTACGCCGCAGCACTTCTCTTTGTTCAGTAACTGAACGCCTGTGCCCATGGCGTTTAGCACTTTCAGCAGGTCTTTACCCAGCTGCGGGTGGTTGTAATTCACATAGCAGCCGTGGAAAAAGGCCACCTGCTCGTCGTACTGCGCTTGCTCCGCCGCCACGGATTTATACCAGCGGCGGAAGGTGCCGTGAGAATATTTCGGCAGGCTGCGATGATGGTCTATCTTCAGCGTGGCATCCAGCAGCTGGCGCACCGGTTTGAGAGAGGTCGCGGCATTCACCAGCGGGGCAAACGGTGTAGAGACGCTGCCCATCAGATCGGTATGGCTCAGAATCGCGTCTCGCAGCGACGGCTTTTGCGTGCTGTAGCGAGCCCGGGCGCGCTGGATGATATCACCGATTTTCACATCCGACGGGCAGGCGACTTCGCAGCGTTTGCAGTTGATGCAGTATTTCAGCGCCTCGTCGTACAGCTTGCCGTCCTTCAGGCGCAGACGCTCGCCGTCCGGCCCGGCCTGCTTTGGCCCGGGATAGCGTGGATTCACGCCGCTGACCGGGCAGACGGTGGTACACACCGTGCATTTGATGCAGCTTTCAAAACGGGTGTCGTTCATTGTTCAGCCTCCGTGCGCTGGCTAATCTGCTCTGCCACATACAGCGCCGTGACGGCGCAGACTCCGCCACCGCATCCCTGGGCAATGGGATCGTACCCGCCCAGCAGCGAACCGATGGCAAAGAGATTTCTGACGGGCCTACCGGAAAGCTGCGGATGCAGGTGGTTATCGACAATCACGCCGAACTGCTGCCAGGGCTGCGGCGAGAAGAAATCACTCTGATACCAGTCCGCGCGGGAGGCTCGCTGGCGAACGTCCAGCCCCATAATGGCTTCCCGAATGCCCTCCCGGCTGCTCAGCAGCCCGTTGCTGAAGAAACTGCCGCTTGCCAGCACCGTATAGCGGGCGCGAAGCGGAATATCCTCGTGGTTTCGCGTCCAGATTTCGCTTACCGCGTCGTCCACCAGCGTAATTTTCTTCACCTCATCCCCCGCCATCCACACCCCGCCCTGGGCAACAAACTGGCGCTGGAGCTGGGTGTGCAGGCGGATGCCGGGCACGGACGGGGGCAGCGTCGGCAGCAGGCCGAGCGAGCAGGGCAGACGATCCGAGAGCCAGCGCCAGAGCCGGTTGTCGCGTAAACCGAAGCAGGCGGGCATCAGCAGGGCGTCACAGCTGTCGCTAAGCGGCCTGAGGGCGTCATACAGCAGCGGCCATTTCTCTTCGTTATCCAGAAAACGGGCGATATTCACCGCGCGAAACTCGCTCGGGTTGTCGCGCAGGACATCCAGCTCAGGCAGTTCTATCTCTGCCGTTTCGGCATTGATGCCCTGGCGGCAAAGTGATGCCGCCGCGAGATGGGGCTGGAAATCCAGAAAGCCACTAATCCCTACCACCCGCACGCGTCCCGCGCGAATGGGGGCAACGGGCACCTCCTCCGGGCTGAGCCACGCGGAACGCAGGGTGCCGAGCGGCGTTACGCGCTGATGATTGAGCCGGGCGCTGCCCTGCAGACGTGCGCCGCAGTCCGCCAGCAGCGCTTCGGTCTCCAGCGCAAAGCGGTCAATATGCTGCGCGCCAATCAGGTGATACGGGTGCTCCGGCGGCAGCTTATCGCGGTACGCTTCGTCTATCAGATCCAGCGAGCCCGACGAGAAGTGCAGGGCGCTCTGGCCCCGGGTGATAATGGCGCAGCGCAGACCCTGCTTCGTGAGCCTGATGCCGCAGAGCAGGCCCGCCAGCCCGCCGCCGACAATCACGGTATCAAATTTCATCGCGTTGCTCCTTCTCAAGACCGCAAAGCCCCTGGTAGACCCAGCGGGTAAATTCGCTTTCGCGCAGCGCATCGCCCCAGGCGACGGGCTGAATGCCTTTCCAGCGCTCGTTTAAAAATGCGCTGAGCTGATCGAGCGACTGGGTGGCGGTGGTAGTGTGAAAACGCTGCAATAATCCAGCGGCACGACAGGCGCACAGCTCGCCCTGACAGGTACCCATTCCAACGCGGGTGCGGCGGCGGAGATCGAGCAGGCTGGTGACCGTCAGATTCTCCACCGCGTACTGCACCTCACCGGCGGTGACGGCTTCGCACTCGCACACCAGGCTGCGGCTCAGTCGTCCTTCACCAAGCCACAGTGGCGTTCTGTCGCCGTGGCGGTAAATAGCGGACCCGCGCAGCGGCGCGGGCAGGGAGATGATTTTCTGCAGCCTTTTTTCGGTGGACTGCCGCGATCCCGGCAGCGGCTGTTCCGCCGTCACGCACGGCTCGGTATTGCCCAGCTTACGGCAGACGGCATCGGTTGCCCACTCGGCCATCAGGCGATAGGTCATCAGCTTGCCGCCGGTGATGGTGATAAACCCGTCCATGCCGTCGCGTTCGGCGTGATCGAGCAGCACGATGCCCCGGCTGACGTTACGTCCGCTCGGGTCGTTGTCGCTGGCGACCAGCGGACGCACGCCCGCGTAGGCGCGCAGAATGCGCGTCTGCGCCATCACCGGCGCCAGTTTTTCCCCTTCGCGCAGCAGGATATCCACCTCTTCAGCGGTAACGCGGTTGTAGTCAATCTCGCTGTAGTCCACGTGGGTTGAGGTCGTCCCGATTAACGAAATGGTATCTCCCGGCACGAGGATATCGGCGTCAGACGGTTTGCGGCAGCGGTTGATCACGTGGTTATTAATGCGGTGGTCGAGGATCAGCAGCGAGCCTTTCGCCGGGAACATGCGCACCGACAGGTCAGCGTATTCCGCAATGCGCTGCCCCCAGATCCCCGCCGCGTTGACCACCACGGTGGCATACAGCTCGCTGTGTTCATTGTATTGCGCATTAAAAAGCCGCACGCCGCAGATGCGGTGGCCTTCGCGGATAAGACCGGTCACTTCATGTCCGGTGAGGATATGCGCGCCATGCTCCCGGGCGTCCAGCATGTTGGCGGCGGTCAGGCGGAACGGATCGACGGTACCGTCAGGGACTTTCACCGCGCCGATGAGCGCCGGGTTAACCGACGGTTCCAGCCGCCGCGCCAGCGCAGGATCTATGGCCTCAGCCCGGATGCCTGCTGCAGTGCAGGCGGTAATAAAGGTGTCCTGAAAAGCGAGATCATCTTCGGGAAGGGTAATAAAGAGGCCGTCGGTCGGCTCAATGCAGTGGAGGGCGATACGCTTGAGGATCTGGTTTTCAGCAATACATTCGCGCGCGGATTCCGCGTCGGTGACCGCATACCGGGCGCCGCTGTGCAGCAGGCCGTGGTTACGCCCGGTTGCGCCCGTGGCGATATCATGGCGTTCCAGAAGCGTGACGCTTAAGCCGCGAAGGGCGCAGTCGCGCGCGATCCCGGCGCCGGTTGCGCCACCACCAATGATTATCACATCACTATAACGAGGATCGTGACTGGTCATTGTTTACCCTCTATGTTCGTTTTTTATCATTTAGCCATATTAATTTTGTGGTTTGTTTGATTTCGAACATAAACGCGCGGAATTCGAAAGTGAAACGTGATTTCATGCGCTTTTTTGCGCATTCTGTCATATTTCTGTAACAATCTGTGCGTTGATTCACAGTAACAATCACCGTGATTTCTTAACATCCCCGCCTCTGGAATTCAGGTGCGAGCCACCTGCTCATTCATTTCAAGGCCACGGAGGCTGTTATGCTCAGTATCTTCAAACCTGCGCCGCACAGGGCGCGTCTGCCAGAGGCAGAAATAGATCCGCTCTATCGCCGTCTGCGTTGGCAAATCTTCCTGGGGATCTTCTTCGGGTACGCGGCGTACTACCTTGTACGTAAAAACTTCGCGCTCGCCATGCCGTATCTGGTGGAGCAGGGCTTTTCCCGCGGCGATCTGGGGTTCGCGCTGTCGGGGATCTCCATCGCCTACGGTTTTTCCAAATTCATCATGGGCTCCGTGTCGGATCGCTCGAATCCACGCGTGTTCCTGCCCGCCGGTCTGATCCTGGCGGCCGCGGTCATGCTGTTCATGGGCTTTGTGCCGTGGGCTACCTCCAGCATTGCCATCATGTTCGTGCTGCTGTTCCTCTGCGGCTGGTTCCAGGGGATGGGGTGGCCGCCGTGCGGGCGTACCATGGTGCACTGGTGGTCGCAGAAAGAGCGCGGCGGCATCGTGTCGGTGTGGAACTGCGCCCATAACGTGGGCGGCGGTATTCCGCCGCTGCTGTTCCTGCTGGGGATGGCCTGGTTCAACGACTGGCATGCGGCGCTCTATATGCCTGCCTTTGGCGCCATTCTGGTGGCGATTATTGCCTTTGCCCTGATGCGCGACACGCCGCAGTCCTGCGGCCTGCCGCCGATTGAAGAGTACAAAAACGACTATCCGGATGATTACAGCAAGGAGCATGAAGAAGAGCTGACCGCAAAACAGATCTTCATGAAGTACGTGCTGCCGAACAAGCTGCTGTGGTACATCGCGGTGGCGAACGTGTTCGTTTACCTGCTGCGCTACGGCATCCTCGACTGGTCGCCAACCTACCTGAAAGAGGTGAAGCACTTCGCGCTGGATAAATCCTCCTGGGCCTATTTCCTGTATGAATACGCCGGGATCCCAGGCACGCTGCTTTGCGGCTGGATGTCGGACAAAGTGTTTAAAGGTAACCGCGGCGCGACGGGCGTGTTCTTTATGACCCTGGTGACCATTGCTACCGTGGTGTACTGGCTCAACCCGCCGGGCAACCCATCAGTAGATATGGCCTGCATGATCGTCATCGGCTTCCTGATTTACGGTCCGGTGATGCTGATCGGTCTGCATGCCCTGGAGCTGGCGCCGAAAAAAGCGGCGGGCACGGCGGCGGGCTTTACCGGCCTGTTCGGCTACCTCGGCGGTTCGGTTGCGGCGAGCGCCATCGTCGGCTACACCGTTGACTTCTTCGGCTGGGACGGCGGCTTTATGGTGATGATCGGCGGTAGCGTGCTGGCGGTACTGCTGCTGATTGTTGTGATGATCGGTGAGAAACGTCACCACGCTGAAGTGCTGGCACGTCGTCAATAAGGAGCTTTGCGATGAAATTAACTCAGTTAGCGACAGGCCTGCTGCTGGCGGGCCTGATGACCGGGTCCGCGCTGGCGGCGGATAAAATCGTTATTGCCCACCGCGGCGCGAGCGGCTATCTGCCAGAGCATACGTTGCCGGCAAAAGCGATGGCCTATGCGCAGGGCGCGGATTACCTGGAGCAGGATCTGGTTATGACGAAGGACGACCAGCTGGTCGTCCTGCACGATCACTATCTTGACCGCGTGACGGACGTGGCGGAGCGCTTCCCGGACCGCGCCCGTAAAGATGGCCGCTTCTATGCCATCGACTTCACGCTGGCGGAGATCCGCGCTCTGAAGTTTACCGAAGGCTTCGAGATTGAAAACGGCAGGAAGGTGCAGGTCTATCCGGGACGTTTCCCGATGGGCAAATCTGACTTCCGCATTCATACCTTCCAGGAAGAGATTGAGTTTGTTCAGGGGCTGAACCACTCCACCGGTAAAAACATCGGCATCTACCCGGAAATCAAAGCGCCGTGGTTCCACCATCAGGAAGGGAAGGACATTGCCGCGAAGACGCTGGAAGTGCTGAAACGGTACGGTTACACCAGCAAGAAGGACAAGGTCTACCTGCAGTGTTTTGATGCCGCCGAGCTGAAGCGCATCAAAACAGAGCTGGAGCCGAAGATGGGGATGGATCTCAATCTGGTACAGCTGATTGCCTACACCGACTGGAACGAAACCCAGGAGAAGCAGCCGGACGGGAAGTGGGTTAACTACAACTACGACTGGATGTTTAAGCCGGGGGCGATGAAGCAGATTGCGCAGTATGCCGACGGCATCGGGCCGGATTATCACATGCTGGTGGCGGAGGGCTCAGCGCCGGGCCACGTGAAGCTGACGGCGATGGTGAAAGAGGCGCATGCCAGCAAGATGCAGGTGCATCCGTATACGGTGCGTGCCGACCAGCTGCCGCCGTATGCCACGGATGTGAATCAGCTTTATGAGGTGTTGTATAACCAGGCGGGCGTAGACGGACTGTTTACGGATTTCCCGGATAAAGCGGTCGAATTCATTCACCGGAAGTAGGTTTGGCAGGTCGGGTAAGGCGAAGCCGCCACCCGACAATCAGGCTCTGCGGCCTGATGCCCTCACCCTAACCCTCTCCCACCGGGAGAGGGGATAAGGACAACATCACATCTCGATTTCGATATCGCCTTTTGCCCGGCAGCAGCAGGGCAAAATTTCCCCTTCGTTGATAAAGGCCAGCGGTTCGGTCAGCCAGTCCACCTGGCCGGCGACCAGACGGCAGCGGCAGGAGCCGCAGTAGCCGGAACGACACTGGTACTCTACTTCTACCTGATGCGCCTCAAGCGCTACAAGCAGAGAAGGATGCTCTTCCCGACACAGCACCTCAGTGCCGGAAAGACTTAACGTGACGCGTGACATCAGAGCTGGAAGTTGCTCAGGTCGTCGGTGTTGACTTCAGAATCAATCTGACCGACCAGATAAGAACTCACTTCCACTTCCTGCGGCGCGACCTGCACGTTATCGGACACCAGCCAGGTGTTGATCCACGGAATCGGGTTAGAGCGCGTCTGGAACGGCAGGTCGAGACCGACAGCCTGCATGCGGATGTTGGTGATGTACTCAACGTACTGGCACAGAATATCTTTGTTCAGGCCAATCATGGAGCCGTCGCGGAACAGGTAGTCTGCCCACTCTTTCTCCTGCTGAGCGGCCAGCACGAACAGGTCGTAGCACTCCTGCTTGCACTCTTCAGCGATTTCCGCCATCTCAGGATCGTCCGTGCCGCTGCGCAGCAGGTTCAGCATGTGCTGGGTACCGGTCAGGTGCAGGGCTTCATCACGGGCAATCAGACGGATAATCTTGGCGTTGCCTTCCATCAGCTTGCGCTCGGCAAAGGCGAAGGAGCAGGCGAAGCTGACGTAGAAGCGGATCGCTTCCAGCGCGTTGACGCTCATCAGGCACAGGTACAGCTGCTTTTTCAGCGCGCGCAGGTTCACGGTGATGGTTTTACCATCCACGTGGTGGGTGCCTTCGCCCAGCAGGTGCCAGTAGCTGGTCATCTCGATCAGCTCGTCGTAGTAATGGGCGATGCCTTCCGCGCGCTTCTGGATCTGCTCGTTGGTGACGATATCG
The DNA here is from genome assembly GCF_043965265.1 of Enterobacter sp. ECC-249. Lineage (NCBI taxonomy): Bacteria > Pseudomonadati > Pseudomonadota > Gammaproteobacteria > Enterobacterales > Enterobacteriaceae > Enterobacter > Enterobacter sp. ECC-249. The sequence continues at coordinate 3,737,469 of NZ_CP143660.1, read as the reverse complement.
TCAAACACCACCGCCGGATCGTTCACGATGTTGCGGATAATGTGCGTATAAGAGCGGGAGTGGATCGTCTCGGAGAACGCCCAGGTTTCCACCCAGGTTTCCAGCTCTGGAATCGAAATCAGCGGCAGCAGCGCCACGTTCGGGCTACGGCCTTGGATGGAGTCCAGCAGCGTCTGGTACTTCAGGTTGCTGATGAAGATATGTTTTTCGTGATCCGGCAGCGACTGGTAGTCAATACGGTCGCGGGAGACGTCCACTTCTTCGGGACGCCAGAAGAAGGAGAGTTGCTTTTCAATCAGCTTTTCGAAGATGTCATATTTTTGCTGATCGTAGCGTGCCACGTTGACCGGCTGGCCGAAGAACATCGGCTCTTTGAGCTGGTCGTTTTTCGTCTGTGAAAAGGTGGTATATGCCATTGCGGTGAGTCCTGTTGAGATTTTATTGCCCGGCGGCACTGCGTTTGCCGGGCCTACAAAACCGTAGGCCGGGTAAGCGTAGCGCCACCCGGCGAAGTGCTTAGATCTTACATGCGCCGCTTTCGCAGCCATCGTCCTGAATTGACGGTACCAGGTCATCCTGCGCGTCTTCCGCACCATCACGGGTGTTGTGATAGTACAGGGTTTTCACGCCAAATTTGTAGGCTGTGAGCAGGTCTTTCAGCAATTGCTGCATCGGAACCTTGCCTGACGGGAAGCGCGTCGGGTCATAGTTCGTATTGGCAGAGATCGACTGGTCGATAAACTTCTGCATGATACCCACCAGCTGCAGGTAGCCGTCGTTGTTTGGCATTTCCCACAGCAGCTCGTAGTTGTCACCCAGCGTCTCGTAATCCGGTACAACCTGACGCAGCACGCCGTCTTTCGAGGCTTTGATGCTGACGTGGCCGCGCGGTGGCTCAATACCGTTGGTGGCGTTAGAGATCTGCGAAGAGGTCTCGGACGGCATCAGGGCAGAGAGCGTGGAGTTACGCAGACCGTGAGTCTTGATGGACTCGCGCAGGCCTTCCCAGTCGAGATGCAGCGGCTCGCTGACGATCGCATCAAGGTCTTTCTTGTAGGTGTCGATCGGCAGAATGCCTTTCGCGTAGGTGGTTTCGTTGAACCACGGGCACGCGCCTTGCTCTTTCGCCAGCTCGTTAGAGGCTTTCATCAGGTAGTACTGAATGGCTTCGAACGTCTGGTGCGTCAGGTTGTTGGCGCTGCCGTCAGAATAACGCTTGCCGTTTTTCGCCAGCCAGTAGGCGAAGTTGATCACGCCGATACCCAGGGTACGACGGCCCATCGCACCGCGTTTCGCTGCCGGGATTGGGTAATCCTGGTAATCCAGCAGGGCGTCGAGGGCACGAACCGCCAGCACGGCCAGCTCTTCCAGCTCGTCCAGGCTCTTAATCGCGCCCAGGTTGAACGCAGACAGCGTACACAGCGCGATTTCACCGTTTTCGTCGTTGACGTCTTCCAGCGGCTTGGTTGGCAGGGCGATCTCCAGGCACAGGTTAGACTGGCGCACTGGCGCAACCACCGGGTCAAACGGGCTGTGGGTGTTGCAGTGGTCAACGTTCTGGATGTAGATACGGCCGGTAGAGGCACGTTCCTGCATCATCAGGGAGAACAGATCGACCGCCTTCACGCGCTGCTTGCGGATGCTGTCGTCTTTTTCGTATTTGGTGTACAGACGCTCGAACTCGTCCTGATCGGCGAAGAACGCGTCATACAGGCCCGGGACGTCGGACGGGCTGAACAGGGTGATGTCTTCGCCCTTCAGCAGACGGGTGTACATCAGCTTGTTGATCTGCACGCCGTAGTCCATGTGGCGCACGCGGTTGCCTTCGACGCCACGGTTGTTTTTCAGGACCAGCAGGCTTTCCACTTCGAGGTGCCACATCGGGTAGAACAGGGTTGCAGCGCCGCCGCGCACGCCGCCCTGAGAGCAGGATTTTACTGCCGTCTGGAAGTGCTTATAGAACGGGATACAGCCGGTGTGGAACGCTTCACCGCCGCGAATCGGGCTGCCCAGCGCACGGATACGTCCGGCGTTGATGCCGATACCGGCGCGCTGGGAAACGTATTTCACTATAGCGCTGGAGGTGGCGTTGATGGAATCCAGGCTGTCACCACACTCGATCAGCACGCAGGAGCTGAACTGACGAGTAGGGGTACGCACGCCAGACATGATTGGCGTAGGCAGAGAAATCTTGAACGTCGATACCGCATCGTAGAAACGCTTCACGTAATCCAGACGGGTATCACGCGGGTAGTTTGAGAACAGGCAGGCAGCCACCAGAATGTAGAGGAACTGGGCGCTTTCGTAGATCTCACCGGTTACACGGTTCTGAACCAGGTATTTGCCTTCGAGCTGCTTCACCGCCGCATAGGAGAAGTTCATGTCGCGCCAGTGATCGATAAACCCGTTCATCTGCTCGAACTCTTCTTCCGTATAGTCTTCCAGCAGATGCGTGTCGTATTTGCCCAGCTCAACCATTTTCACCACGTGATCGTAAAGCTTCGGCGGCTCAAACTGGCCGTAGGCTTTTTTACGCAGGTGGAAAATCGCCAGACGTGCAGCGAGGTACTGATAATCCGGTGCTTCGCGGGAGATGAGGTCTGCCGCTGCTTTAATGATCGTTTCGTGGATATCAGACGTTTTGATGCCGTCGTAGAACTGAATGTGAGAACGCAGTTCAACCTGGGAGATAGATACGTTGTTCAGTCCTTCTGCTGCCCAGTCGAGAACTCGATGGATTTTGTCCAGATTGATACGCTCGGTAGTACCGTCGCGCTTTGTCACCAGCAGACTCTGATTCATGTGGGTTTTACCTGTCCGTGAAATAAAAAATATCCCCCGCTTATCCACAGATCCGTCTTGTGACTAACTCTGTGGATAAATACTACATATAGGGGGTTTGCGATAAGAAAAACGCTATATGGTGAGTATTCTAGTATCGAATCTTTTCAGCACAAGGGTTGATTTTGACGTTAAATTGAGGTTGTGAAAGGGTAAAAAAGGCTAAGTCCTCGTACCGTAAGGCCTGGAAGACATGTCAATAATTAAGAAAAAAAATTCAAAATTTGATCGAGTGCTGATTTCTTCAACGAGAGGTCAGAATTGCGCAACATGGTGTCGCGCAATCTTTATAAGAATAACGAATGACGTTAGTCGTTTTTGGCGGTTGTGTGCAACATATAGTTAACATCAACGCCCGGTGCGAGTTTGAATTTATTGGTCAGCGGATTGTAGTGCAGGCCGGTGATGTGCTGCTCTTTGAGCCATGTCTGGTCAACCCAGCTTAACAGCTCCGCAGGCTTGATGAATTTCTTCACGTCGTGCGTGCCTTTCGGCACCATGCGCAGCACATACTCCGCGCCGACGACGGCCATCAGCCAGGCTTTAGCGTTGCGGTTGAGGGTTGAAAAGAAGACCTGGCCGCCCGGTTTCACCAGTTTTGCACAGGCGTGTACGACGGACTGCGGATCGGGAACGTGTTCCAGCATCTCCATACAGGTCACCACATCGTACTGATGGGCATGTTTTGCCGCGTGTTCTTCCACGGTTTCCTGCACGTAGTCTACCTGTATGCCGGACTCCAGCGCGTGAAGACGGGCAACCTGCAGCGGTTCAAAGCCCATATCCAGGCCCGTGACGTTCGCCCCTTCGCGCGCCATGCTTTCCGCCAGGATACCGCCGCCGCAGCCCACATCGAGCACTTTTTTACCGAACAGACCGCCGGAACGCTCCGCGATATAGCCCAGACGCAGCGGGTTAATACGGTGCAGCGGTTTGAACTCACCTTCGAGATCCCACCAGCGGGACGCCACCGCTTCAAATTTGGCAATCTCTTCGTGGTCAACGTTGTGAGCCACCGGGGATTTTTCGGCATTCATGGGCGCTTTTACTCCTTATTTAGCAAGACGAATGAGTATATCAGGCAATCCCCGTGAATAAAGCGTATAGGTTTACCTCAATCACCTCGGCTGTGTTATAATTTGCGACCTTTGAATCCGGGATACAGTAGAGGGATAGCGGTTAGATGAGCGACCTTGCGAGAGAAATTACACCGGTTAACATCGAGGAAGAGCTGAAGAGCTCCTATCTGGACTATGCGATGTCGGTCATTGTTGGCCGTGCGCTGCCGGACGTCCGCGATGGCCTTAAGCCGGTACACCGTCGCGTACTATACGCCATGAACGTATTGGGCAATGACTGGAATAAAGCCTATAAAAAATCTGCCCGCGTCGTCGGTGACGTCATCGGTAAATATCACCCGCATGGTGATACCGCCGTTTATGACACCATCGTTCGTATGGCGCAGCCATTCTCCTTGCGTTACATGCTGGTAGATGGTCAGGGTAACTTTGGTTCAGTCGACGGCGACTCCGCTGCGGCGATGCGTTATACGGAAATCCGTATGTCGAAAATCGCTCATGAGCTGATGGCCGACCTGGAAAAAGAGACCGTTGATTTCGTCGATAACTACGACGGCACCGAGCGCATCCCAGATGTGATGCCAACCAAGATCCCGAACCTGCTGGTTAACGGTTCGTCCGGTATCGCGGTCGGTATGGCAACCAACATTCCGCCGCACAATATCACCGAGGTGATCAACGGCTGCCTGGCCTATATCGACGATGAAGACATCAGCATTGAAGGGCTGATGGAACACATCCCGGGCCCGGACTTCCCGACGGCGGCGATCATCAACGGTCGTCGCGGTATTGAAGAAGCGTACCGCACCGGCCGCGGCAAGATTTACATCCGTGCCCGCGCCGAAGTGGAAGCGGACGCTAAAACCGGCCGTGAGACCATCATTGTTCACGAGATCCCGTATCAGGTGAACAAAGCGCGTCTGATTGAAAAAATCGCCGAGCTGGTAAAAGAAAAACGTGTTGAAGGCATCAGCGCGCTGCGTGACGAGTCTGACAAAGACGGTATGCGCATCGTGATTGAGATCAAACGCGACGCGGTAGGTGAGGTTGTGCTGAACAACCTGTACTCCCAGACTCAGCTTCAGGTCTCCTTCGGTATCAACATGGTTGCGCTGCACCATGGTCAGCCGAAGATCATGAACCTGAAAGAGATCCTGAGCGCGTTCGTTCGTCACCGCCGTGAAGTGGTGACCCGTCGTACCATCTTCGAACTGCGCAAAGCGCGCGACCGTGCGCACATCCTTGAAGCGCTGGCGGTTGCGCTGGCCAACATCGACCCGATCATCGAACTGATCCGTCGTGCGCCAACCCCGGCAGAAGCGAAAGCTGCCCTGATTTCTCGTCCGTGGGATCTGGGTAACGTTGCCGCGATGCTGGAGCGTGCGGGCGATGACGCAGCGCGTCCTGAGTGGCTGGAACCTGAATTCGGCGTGCGTGACGGTCAGTACTACCTGACTGAACAGCAGGCCCAGGCGATTTTGGATCTGCGCCTGCAGAAACTGACCGGCCTTGAGCATGAAAAACTGCTCGACGAATACAAAGAGCTGCTGGAACAGATTGCTGAGCTGCTGCACATTCTGGGCAGCGCAGAGCGTCTGATGGAAGTGATTCGCGAAGAGCTGGAGCTGGTCCGCGATCAGTTCGGCGACGAGCGCCGCACCGAAATCACCGCCAACAGCGCGGACATCAACATCGAAGACCTGATCAACCAGGAAGACGTTGTTGTGACCCTGTCTCACCAGGGCTACGTGAAGTATCAGCCGTTAACCGACTACGAAGCACAGCGTCGTGGTGGTAAAGGCAAGTCTGCGGCACGTATTAAAGAAGAAGACTTCATTGACCGCCTGCTGGTGGCGAACACCCATGACACGATCCTCTGCTTCTCCAGCCGCGGTCGTCTGTACTGGATGAAAGTCTATCAGCTGCCGGAAGCAAGCCGTGGTGCGCGTGGTCGTCCAATCGTTAACCTGCTGCCGCTGGAAGCGAACGAACGTATCACCGCTATCCTGCCGGTACGCGAGTACGAAGAGGGCGTGAACGTCTTTATGGCGACCGCCAGCGGTACCGTGAAGAAAACCGCCCTGACCGAGTTCAGCCGTCCGCGTTCCGCCGGTATCATCGCGGTGAACCTGAACGAAGGCGACGAGCTGATCGGTGTGGATCTGACCTCCGGTTCTGATGAAGTGATGCTCTTCTCTGCCGCCGGTAAAGTGGTGCGCTTTAAAGAGAACGCCGTCCGTGCGATGGGTCGTACCGCTACGGGCGTTCGTGGTATCAAACTGGCTGGCGAAGACAGCGTTGTTTCTCTGATCATTCCGCGCGGTGAAGGGGCTATCCTGACCGTGACGCAGAATGGTTACGGTAAACGTACGGCGGAAGGGGAATACCCAACCAAGTCTCGCGGCACGCAGGGCGTTATCTCTATCAAAGTGACCGAGCGCAACGGTTCCGTTGTCGGCGCGGTGCAGGTGGACGATGCGGACCAGATCATGATGATCACCGATGCCGGTACGCTGGTGCGTACCCGCGTGTCTGAGATCAGCGTGGTGGGTCGTAACACCCAGGGCGTTATCCTCATCCGTACAGCGGAAGATGAAAACGTGGTGGGTCTGCAGCGCGTTGCCGAGCCGGTGGATGATGAAGAGCTCGACTCCATCGACGGTAGCGTTGCGGAAGGCGATGATGATATCGCACCGGAAGCCGATACCGACGATGACGCAGCGGATGACGCTGACGAGTAATGTCTTCTGATGCAAAAAAGGGCCGGATTCCGGCCCTTTTCTTTTGCACAAGCAGATAAGTCAACGTTGCGACCTGGCGCGTTTACCGCTACCTTAACCACATTCTTTTGACCCCGACGGCGGAGCCTCGCCCCCTTGAAATACCTCGTCTCCTTTCGTACTACGCTGAAAGTCTCTCGCTATCTGTTTCGGGCGCTGGCGCTCTTGCTTTGGCTGCTGGTGGCCTTGTTCTCGGTGTTTTACATCGTTAACGCTCTGCACCAGAAAGAAGCGGAGATCCGCCAGGAGTTTAATTTAAGCTCCGACCAGGCTCAGCGTTACATTCAGCGAACGTCTGACGTAATGAAGGAGCTGAAGTATATTGCCGAAAATCGTCTGACGGCGGAAAACGGCATCCTTGCGCTTCGCGGACGTGATGACAAAACCGAAGTCCCGGATTTCCAGCCGCTGTTCCCGGACTCCGATTGCTCCACCATGAGCAATTCCTGGCGCGGATCGCTGGAATCCCTTGCCTGGTTTATGCGCTACTGGCGCGACAATTTCTCCGCCGCCTATGACCTGAACCGCGTTTTCCTGATTGGCAGCGAGAATCTCTGCATGGCTGATTTTGGTCTGCGCGACGTGCCCGTTGAGCGTGACGATGCGCTGAAAAGCCTGCATGAACGTATTGTCAAATACCGCAATGCACCGCAGGACGAGCGCGGGAATAACATCTTCTGGGTGAGCCAGGGCCCGCGCCCGGGCGTGGGCTATTTCTACGCCCTGACGCCGGTGTATCTCGGCAATCGCCTGCAGGCGCTGCTGGGGATTGAGCAGACCATTCGCATGGAAAACTTCTTCACCCCGGGCAGCCTGCCCATGGGCGTGACCATTCTGGATGAAAACGGCCATCAGCTGATCTCGCTTGCCGGGCCCGATAACCGTCTAAACGTCGAACCGCACTGGATGCAGGAGCGGTCGTGGTTTGGCTATACCTCAGGTTTCCGCGAGCTGGTGCTGAAGAAGAGCCTGCCGCCTTCGTCGCTCAGTATCGTCTATTCGCTGCCGGTGGATATGGTGCTTGAGCGGATACGCATTCTCATCATGAATGCCATTCTGCTGAACCTGATCGCGGGTGGGGCGCTGTTCACCCTGGCGCGCATGTATGAGCGGAAAATCTTTATTCCCGCCGAAAGCGACGCCCAGCGGCTGGAGGAACACGAGCAGTTTAACCGGAAGATTGTCGCTTCGGCGCCGGTGGGGATCTGTATTCTGCGTACCCAGGACGGGACCAATATCCTGAGTAACGAACTGGCGCATAACTACCTGAACATGCTGACGCACGAAGACCGGCAGAGGCTGACGCAAATTATCTGCGGTCAGCAGGTTAACTTTGTCGACGTGCTCACCAGCACGCACACTAACCTGCAGATTAGCTTTGTCCATTCCCGCTATCGCAATGAAAACGTGGCGATTTGCGTGCTGGTGGATGTCTCCGCACGCGTGAAAATGGAAGAGTCGTTGCAGGAGATGGCGCAGGCGGCAGAGCAGGCCAGCCAGTCGAAGTCCATGTTCCTTGCGACCGTCAGCCACGAGCTGCGTACGCCGCTGTACGGGATCATCGGTAACCTCGATCTGCTGCAGACGAAGGAATTGCCGAAGGGCGTCGACCGGCTGGTGACGGCGATGAACAACTCCTCCAGCCTGCTGCTGAAAATCATCAGCGATATTCTCGACTTTTCTAAAATCGAGTCCGAACAGCTGAAAATCGAGCCGCGCGAGTTTTCGCCGCGCGAGGTGATGAACCATATCAGCGCCAACTATCTCCCGCTGGTGGTGCGTAAACAGCTGGGGCTCTACTGCTTTATCGAACCGGACGTGCCGCTGACGCTGCACGGCGATCCGATGCGCCTGCAGCAGGTCATCTCTAACCTGCTCAGCAACGCCATTAAATTCACCGATGTTGGCTGTATCGTGTTACACGTCTGCAGGGCGGGGGATTACCTGAGCATTCGCGTGCGCGACACGGGCGTCGGCATCCCGGCGAAGGAAGTGGTTCGCCTGTTCGACCCGTTCTTCCAGGTCGGGACCGGCGTGCAGCGTAACTTCCAGGGTACCGGACTGGGGCTGGCGATTTGTGAGAAGCTCGTCAGCATGATGGACGGTGATATCTCCGTGGATACCGAGCCCGGCATGGGCAGCCAGTTCACCATCCGCATTCCGCTCTATTCGGCACAGTATCCGGCAAAAGCGACGGTAGATGGGCTGAGCGACAAGCGCTGCTGGCTGGCGGTGCATAACGCCTCGCTGAATGACTACCTGACGGCGCTGCTTGCCCACAGCGGCGTGAGGGTGTGTCGCTATGAAGGTCAAACACCGGATGTGGACGATGTGCTGATCGCCGACGAGATGCCGGAGCAGCCGTGGCAGGGGAGAGGGTCGGTGCTCTTCTGTCGTCGCCACATCGGCATTCCTGTCGAGCGTTCGCCTGGAGAATGGGTACACAGTGTCGCAACGCCGCACGAACTGCTGAGCCTGCTGGCGCGCATCTACAAAGTGGAACTGGAAGAGCGCGACGGTACGGGCGGATTGCCGTCACCGGAGTCTCTGGCCTCGGTGAATGACGATATGATGATTCTGGTGGTGGATGACCATCCGATTAACCGCCGCCTGCTGGCTGACCAGCTTGGATCGCTGGGCTACCAGTGCAAAACCGCCAACGACGGCGTGGATGCGCTGAATGTGCTGAGTAAAAATCATATTGATATCGTGCTTAGCGACGTCAACATGCCAAACATGGACGGCTACCGTCTGACGCAGCGCATCCGACAGCTGGGTCTGACGCTGCCGGTAGTGGGCGTAACGGCGAACGCGCTGGCGGAAGAGAAGCAGCGCTGTCTGGAGTCAGGCATGGACAGCTGTCTGTCGAAACCGGTGACGCTGGACGTGCTGAAACAGACATTGTCGATTTACGCGGATCGCGTGAGAAAAACGCGGATATAAAAAAGGCCCGCAAGGGCCTTTTACGTTTTTCACCCTCTCCCGGTGGGAGAGGGACGGGGTGAGGGCATCAGGCCGCACACCCGTTGAGATCAATCCTTGTCCGTTGCGCTCAGCGTGACGGAGGAGAGATAGTTCAGCAGTGCAATATCGTTGTCCACGCCCAGCTTCATCATCGCTGATTTCTTCTGGCTGCTGATGGTTTTAATGCTGCGGTTCAGTTTCTTGGCAATTTCGGTCACCAGGAAACCTTCTGCGAACAGGCGCAGAACTTCACTCTCTTTCGGGGACAGGCGTTTGTCTCCGTAGCCACCCGCGCTGATTTTTTCCAGCAGACGAGAGACGCTCTCAGGCGTGAACTTCTTGCCTTTCTGCAGCGCAGCGAGCGCTTTTGGCAGATCGGTCGGTGCGCCCTGTTTCAGCACAATCCCTTCGATGTCCAGATCCAACACCGCGCTCAGGATCGCCGGGTTATTGTTCATGGTCAGAACAATGATCGAGATATCAGGGAAGTGACGTTTAATGTATTTGATGAGCGTGATCCCATCACCATATTTGTCCCCAGGCATGGAGAGATCGGTAATGAGCACGTGTGCATCAAGCTTTGGGAGGTTATTGATCAGTGCTGTAGAGTCTTCAAATTCACCGACTACATTCACCCACTCGATCTGTTCAAGTGATTTGCGAATACCGAACAGTACAATCGGATGGTCATCGGCAATAATTACGTTCATATTGTTCATGTATAAGGCTACCTTGCTACAGCAAGCTTTTGACGTAGGCGTCAATGTCGCTGATGTATTTTTCAATGCCAGAGGCATCTTTCTCACGAATTAGATGTTCCAGCGTTTCACATAACTGCTTGCCGGGAACCAGATTAAGCATGGCAAACACCCCTTTAAGCCGGTGTGCTGTCTGTGCCAGCGCTGCAAAATCATTCGCAGCGGACTCAGTATACAACCGCTTAACATCATCTGGTACTGTATCAACAAAGAGTGAATAGTATCCGCTGGCGTGAAGCTCGGCATTTTCATTGCCGCCTAACGGTGATTCCGTTATCTCTTCCTGCGCCAGCTGCTCTTCTATTAGTTGTAGTACAGCTTCCTGCATCGCATTGCTTATATTAAAGTTGACGCGCAGCTGGCCAGGGCCAATTTTCCGCACGCCAGACTCATCATCGCTTAAAAGCAAGCCGGAGGCAGTAAGATTAGACGGATTATCAGTTAAAAACAGATCAAATTCTTGACTTGCAAGTCTTTCATCCGGCGTGATGCAGGCCGCACCCCAGTTTTCTAACTGACGAACGACGATATTGCGGATCTCGTTTGAGGTCACATCGACCATCACCACGACATCATCCAGCAGACGTTCTTCATCTTCTTCCTGCGGATTGGCCGCCATTTTCACGTGCAGAGAGTAGCGTGTGCCGAGGGATTCACGGGCTTTGATATTCAGATGACCGCCGAGCTTACGCGCCAGCTGATCGCACAGCCAGAAGGTCAGGGCATTGGCCTTGCCGTAGCGATCGCTTTGCGTGTCATTCAGGAACGGGAAGTGCAGATTATCAATTTCACTCGTTGTGACGCCTTCCCCGGTGTCCAGGATGCGGAACGTCAGACGGTCTTCTGCCGACTCCTCGGTGCTGACTTCAAGGGTGATCCTGCCGATCTGCGTGGTGGTCACGGCGTACTGAATAATCATCAGCAGAATGCGGCGCAGCGCTTCGCGATCGCCGTGGCGTTCGTCATTCGCAGGAAGATTGTTATTGATCAGCAGCTGCAGCCCCTTGCGCTTAATGACGGGCAGCACTTCCGGCACTACTTCATCGATCAGATCCTGAATAGAGAAGAGGGCTGGCGTTCCCTTCCAGAAATCATTCTCCAGCATGTTCGCCAGCTGAATCTCATCAACCATTCTGACCAGCGAATCGGCCTGGCAGGCAAGCTGGTGGCTTTCGGATGTGTTCAACGCCGCTGCCTGGGTCGCCAGCGTTCTTAACGGCTGCTTGAAGGCATCGCCAATGTTCTGCATAAATGCGGCGCGCCCCTGCTGGTTTTTCTCATACAGTCTTTGCGCCTGCTTGAGCTTTTTATTGACCAGTACTTCACGATCCTGGTCGCGGATAATGAAGATTTGCGTGCGGGGAGCCACCTGGCTGCGGAACTGGCGGATCTCGTACAGTTCATTGTTTATGGTGGCCTGAATCACCCCCTGGTGCTGATCCGCCATGGTGGTGATGTTCTGCAGGTTAAGATGCGGCAGCAGATGGTCGGCAATTTTGTTGCTCATCACCGTCCGATTCGCCTCCTGGTCATGAACTAAGACCCCAAGCGGCAGCACGGAAACAATCTCTTCATTCAGCGCGCGTAATACGCGCAGCTCATTGCTGGTGCCGGCCGGGACCGCAGAGGCGTCGCTCTGACGCCCCGACTGGAAACGGAAAGTGCTGTAGCCAAACAGAGCCAGCGCCAGCAGACCGATATTCAGCAGCAGGGGCAGCAGGATATTTTGCAGGGTATCCAGCAACAGCGTACCAAACGGCACCTGCCACACCAGACGCATACCGGTCGAATTCAGCGATGAGGCAATTTCGATTTTCGAGCCGTTAAAGGAGATCGATACGCTTTCTGCGGCCTCTTTGTCAGACGCCGCACGCAGGTTCTGGGTGCTGCTGTCTGGCTCCAGACGGAAGCTATCGAGCGGCATATCCGGCGGGATTAAATCATTAATTGGTAAATCGAAGGCTACCACCGTCGCCAGATGCCCTGGCTGATTGAACGTGGTGCGCAGGGTAAAATAATGACCGTTTTGCCACGCCAGACGGCGCAGGGAAGAGAAACTCTCACGCTCATCAAGAGCGTTCGCCTGCTGCAGCATTTCTGCCCGGCGGGAATCGACGATGCTGCCCACGGTTGTCTCTTTAAACCCGGACGAGAGATCTTTTAAGGGCAGCGTTGAGATCAGGATCATGCTGTTGTCCTGACCGTTCAGATAGTACATCGACCACGGTACCGTTTCGGCACCCCAGAGGGTATCCAGATAGGTCGAAATACGCTGCGTCATCTCAAGCGTCGCGCTGTCGTGAGAGCCAAAGATAAGTGCCTCGGTCTTACGCTGCGGTTTTTCGAGATAATAGACATCCTGCTTGAGCCGCGTCTCCTGAAGTCCATCCCCGGACGAGGAGGTAGGGGCAGCTGCGATATTGTCGTAAATCTGCCAGGTGGCGTAGCGCCAGGTATCGATGCGCTTGTGCACGGCGTGGGTGATATCAACGACCTGATAGCTCTTATCCTTCAGCCAGGCGTTAACCGCGCTTTGTACCATCACCCCCATGGTGACTAACAGCACAACGATCAAAAGAAGAAAGAAACGGGTGATGCTCCCGGGAAGGAGGGAGAATTTGCTCGGGGCGGTAGTTTCAGTCTGACTCATTGATATCTTTAACCCGTTATGGTCGTGCTCTGTGGCGATAGGGCAGTATAAAGGGTAATAACTGAATTTCCAGCGCGACTATCCGGGAAAAGGCGACTTTTTCTCCGGTCAATATCGGCGGCGAGGCGTGGAGAAAACATGTACAAACTTGCCATGCGCGTACAAATAATCAGCACATGCAGTCAATAAATAGCACGAATTAACAAGAAATTAAGTTTTCCATCAATTGCGGGCTTTCAAAAGATACCAGGATGCAATTTAGTTAATAGTCGTTACAATTACGGTGCGGTAGCACAAAAAAAGAGAAGTTACGTAAAGAAAGGTAAAAAAAAACCGAATGCGAAGCATCCGGTTGAATTAGGGATAAACAGACATTCAAAACTGAATGACGGTAATAAATAAAGTTAATGATGATAGCGAGAGATATTTTAGAGATTAGGTGCGATCTTGTTTTGTCATTCAGTGCTGTAACGAATTTTATTGTAAGTCATTGATATATCTGCGGTGAATTTTTGGTTTGATTATAAGTGCTAATTTTCTAAGCTATTTGTGCTTTGTAAAAGTTCCTTTATATTTACATTTTGAAACATGTTGATGGGTAAATGAAACATCTTCAAAGTTTTCGTATCATATTCGCGTTGGATTATTCTGTAATTTTGAGGAGAATGAAATTGCCGACTGGTTAATGAGGGTTAACCAGTAAGCAGTGGCAATTATAAGGCATATAACAGAGGGTTAATAAAATGAAAGTTAAAGTACTGTCCCTCCTGGTACCAGCACTCCTGGTGGCAGGCGCAGCAAATGCGGCCGAAATTTATAACAAAGATGGCAACAAATTAGATCTGTACGGCAAAGTAGATGGTCTGCACTATTTTTCTGACGACAAGAGTGCCGACGGTGACCAGACCTATATGCGTCTTGGCTTCAAAGGCGAAACTCAGGTTAACGATCAGCTGACCGGTTACGGCCAGTGGGAATACCAGATCCAGGGCAACACCTCTGAAAGCGACAACCAGGCCTGGACGCGTGTGGCGTTCGCGGGTCTGAAATTCGCTGACGCGGGTTCTTTCGATTACGGTCGTAACTACGGTGTGATCTACGACGTAACCTCCTGGACCGACGTTCTGCCAGAATTTGGTGGCGATACCTACGGCGCTGATAACTTCCTGCAGTCCCGTGCTAACGGCGTGGCGACCTACCGTAACCAGGACTTCTTTGGCCTGGTCGATGGTCTGAACTTTGCTCTGCAGTATCAGGGTAAAAACGGTAGCGTAAGCGGTGAAAACGAGACCGGTCGTAGCACCCTGAAACAGAACGGCGACGGCTACGGTGCGTCCCTGACCTACAATCTGGGCGAAGGGTTCAGCATCGGTGGTGCAATGTCTTCTTCTAAGCGCACTGCTGACCAGAACAACACGGCTAACCTGGCGCTGAAAGGTGAAGGCGACCACGCTGAAGTGTATACCGGTGGCCTGAAATATGACGCCAACAACATCTACCTGGCGGCACAGTACTCTCAGACCTACAACGCAACGCGTTTCGGCAACTCTCAGAGCAGCAGCCAGATTTACGGCTTCGCTAACAAAGCGCAGAACTTCGAAGTGGTTGCTCAGTACCAGTTCGACTTCGGCCTGCGTCCATCCGTGGCTTACCTGCAGTCTAAAGGCAAAGACATCGAAGGTTACGGCGATCAGGATCTGCTGAAATATGTTGATGTGGGTGCGACTTACTACTTCAACAAAAACATGTCCACCTACGTGGATTACAAAATCAACCTGGTTGATGAAAACGAATTCACCCGTCAGGCGGGTATCGGTACTGACGATATCGTCGCGCTGGGCCTGGTTTACCAGTTCTAATCGCGCCATCGTGTGACGTAAGGGGCCAGATGGCCCCTTTTTTGTGCCTCTCTGATTCTCACAACTCACCCGTTTTGGTGTACTCTTGCCGCCCTGGCATGAGGATAATAATGAATGGACATGACTTTTTTACGCGCCAGCTTTCTGGCTATGCTTTTTTTCCTGACCGCGTGTAACGATCCCACTCCCGTGGCGAAAACCGACGCACCCGCCGCGACGGTGCTCGAAGGCAAAACGATGGGAACCTTCTGGCGCGTCAGCGTGATGAACCTCGATAAAACACGTGCAGATGAGCTTCGCGGCAAAATCCAGTCGCAGCTGGACGCCGACGATCAGCTGCTGTCGACCTATAAAAATGACTCGGCGCTGATGCGCTTTAATCTCTCCACCAGCACCTCCCTGTGGCCGGTGAGCGAGGCGATGGCCGATATCGTGACCGAGGCAATGCGCGTGGGTTACAAAACCAACGGGGCGATGGATGTGACCGTCGGACCCCTGGTAAACCTTTGGGGATTTGGCCCTGACAAGCAGCCGGTAACCACGCCTGAACAGGCGGCCATTGATGACGCCCGCGCCCGGACGGGGCTACAGCATCTGACGGTGATCAATCAGTACGGGCAGCAGTATCTGCAAAAAGATATCCCCGATCTGTTTGTCGATCTGTCGACGGTTGGGGAAGGCTATGCGGCGGATCATCTTGCTGCGCTGATGGCCCAGGAAGGAATTTCCCGTTATCTGGTCTCCGTGGGCGGCGCGTTGGTCAGCAGGGGCATGAACGCCAGCGATAAGCCGTGGCGCGTAGCGATTCAAAAACCGACCGATCGGCAAAATGCCGTGCAGGCGATAGTGGATATCAACGGACATGGCATCAGTACCTCCGGAAGTTATCGCAACTATTACGAGCTTGACGGGAAACGTATTTCGCACGTGATTGATCCGCAGACCGGACGCCCCATCACGCATAACCTGGTCTCGGTGACGGTCATTGCCCCCACCGCGCTGGAAGCGGATGCATGGGATACCGGATTAATGGTTCTCGGTCCCGAAAAAGCCAAAGAGGTGGTCCGTCAGGAAGGGCTGGCGGTTTATATGATCACCAAAGAGGGCGACGGGTTCAAAACCTGGAGCTCGCCGCAGTTCAACAGTTTCCTGGTCAGCGACAAAAATTAAAAAGCAAGGTTGCGGGTTTTTTATCACTGGCGCTCAGGCACGCTCTATGTATGCTTGTAAGAGGAGCCGATAATGAGAAACTCAACCTTTATTACCGATGAGGATCGCTGGCAGGCCGTGCTGGCCCGCGATCCGCTCGCTGACGATCAGTTTGTCTTCGCCGTGCAGACGACGGGTATTTTCTGCCGTCCGTCATGCCGCGCCCGCCACGCGCTGCGTAAAAATGTCTGTTTTTATCCTGATGCCCACCATGCCGCGCAGGCAGGCTTTCGTCCGTGCAAGCGCTGCATGCCGGACAAACGCGATCCGCAGGCGCAGAAGCTGGCAAAAGTGGAACATGCCTGCCGGCTTCTGGAGCAGGATCCTGCGTTAACCCTGGAGAGGCTGGCGGAGCAGGTCGCCATGAGTCCTTTCCATTTCCATCGTCTGTTTAAGTCCGTGACCGGCATGACGCCAAAAGGCTGGCAGCAGGCGGCGCGGGGTCAGCGTCTGCGCACCGCGCTTGCGCAGGGAGACAAAATTACCGACGCCGTGCTGGCGGCGGGATTTCCCGACAGCAGCAGCTATTATCGCAAAGCCAACGATGCGCTGGGCATGACGGCGAAGCAGTACCGTAAAGGAGAGGTGGCCGTGCGGTATGCCATCCATGACTGTTCGTTAGGACGCTGTCTGGTCGCCGAAAGCGAGCGGGGGATCTGCGCGATTCTGCTGGGTGACACCGATGCTGAATTAACCGCAGAGCTTGCCACGCAATTTCCAAAAGCAACGCACGCGCCGCTGGACGAACCCTTTGTGCAGCGGATCCACCAGGTGATTGCCAGTATTGATAACCGCGACGCACCGCTTGCGCTGCCGCTGGATATTCGCGGTACCGCGTTCCAGCAGCGCGTCTGGCAGGCTCTTCGCAACATTCCCTGCGGCGAAACGGCAAGCTACCAGCAGGTGGCGCAGGCGATTGGTCAACCCAGTGCGGTACGCGCCGTTGCCGGAGCCTGTGCGGCAAACACGCTGGCGATTGTGATCCCCTGTCATCGCGTGGTTCGTCACGACGGCGCGCTGTCGGGGTACCGTTGGGGGACGGCGCGAAAAGCGCTATTACTGAAACGTGAGGCGAAACGCCAGGAGGGATAATGCTCGATCTTTTTGCGGATGCTGAACCCTGGCAGGAGGCGCTTGCGCCGGGGGCGGTGATCCTCCGCCGCTTTGCACTTTCCCGTGCGGCGGCGCTGCTTGCCGGTATCGACGAGGTGACGGCGGTTTCGCCGTTTCGCCATATGGTGACGCCGGGCGGCTACACCATGTCGGTGGCCATGGCCAACTGCGGCGAACTGGGCTGGGCGACGAACGAGCGTGGATATGTGTATGCTCCAAACGATCCCACGACCGGCCAGCCGTGGCCTCCCATGCCTGCGGTTTTTCAGGCGCTTTGTCACGAGGCCGCCGTGGCGGCAGATTATCCTGACTTTCGGCCGGATGCCTGCCTGATCAACCGCTACGCCGTCGGTGCGAAGCTCTCGCTGCACCAGGACAAGGATGAACCCGATCTGCGCGCGCCTATCGTCTCGGTATCGTTAGGTCTGCCCGCCGTCTTTCAGTTTGGAGGATTACGCCGCAACGATCCGCTCAAACGCATCATGCTGGAACATGGTGATGTGGTGGTGTGGGGCAGGGAATCGCGGCTTTATTATCACGGCATTCAGCCGCTGAAACCCGGCGTCCACCCCCTCACGGGTGAGTACCGCTTTAATCTGACCTTCCGTCAGGCGGGTATGAGTAAACTAAAATAAGAATTATTCTTGATGTCAGCGCAGGGCAGTTTACACTGCTGGCTGATTTTTATTGTCCGGATTGCCTGCATGCAACTACTTCTCCTTGTCTGGCGTCAGTATCGCTGGCCCTTTATTGCCGTAATGGCGTTAAGCCTTGCCAGCGCCGCGCTGGGTATTGGCCTGATCGCGTTTATTAACGTGCGCTTGATTGAAATGGTCGATACCTCGCTCTCCGTATTGCCGGAGTTTCTCGGCCTGCTGCTCCTGTTGATGGCGGTTACGCTCGGCTCCCAGCTTGCGCTGACCGCGCTCGGGCACCATTTCGTTTTCCGTTTACGCAGTGAGTTTATCAAGCGGATTCTGGACACACAGATAGAGCGCGTTGAGCAACTCGGCAGCGCGTCCCTGCTGGCGGGGCTGACCAGCGACGTACGCGCCATTACCATCGCGTTCGTTCGTTTGCCGGAGCTGGTGCAGGGGATCATCCTGACCTTTGGATCGGCCGCTTATCTCGCCTGGCTCTCCAGCAAAATGCTGGCGGTGACCGCGCTGTGGATTGCCATTACCATCTGGGGCGGTTTTGTGCTGGTGTCACGCGTCTATAAACACATGGCGGTGCTGCGCGAAACCGAAGATAAGCTCTATAACGATTACCAGACGGTACTGGAAGGGCGCAAAGAGCTCACCCTGAACCGCGAGCGCGCCGAGCACATCTTTAATCATCTCTATATCCCGGACGCGCGCGAATACCGTCATCATATTATTCGCGCCGATACCTTCCACCTGAGCGCGGTGAACTGGTCAAACATTATGATGCTGGGCGCCATTGGCCTGGTATTCTGGATGGCGAACAGCCTGGGCTGGGCGGACACCAACGTCGCGGCAACCTACTCGCTGACGCTGCTGTTTTTGCGCACGCCGCTGCTCTCGGCGGTCGGCGCGTTGCCCACTTTGCTGAGTGCGCAGGTTGCCTTTAATAAGCTCAAAAAATTCGATCTCGCGCCGTTTAAAGCCGAATTCCCGCGCCCGCAGGCCTTCCCTGACTGGCAGACGCTGGAGCTGCGTAACGTCACGTTCCGCTACCAGGACAGTGCCTTCTCCGTGGGGCCGGTCAACCTGACGATCCGCCGCGGGGAACTGCTGTTCCTGATTGGCGGCAACGGCAGCGGTAAATCTACACTGGCGATGCTGCTGACCGGACTCTATCAGCCGCAGTCGGGCGAGATTTTACTGGATGGCAGAGCGCTGAGCGCGGAGAAGCCCGAGGATTACCGCAAGCTTTTCTCGGCGGTGTTCACCGACGTCTGGCTGTTCGATCGGCTGCTGGGGCCGGATGGGCAACAGGCGAATCCTGCGCTGGTGGAAAAATGGCTGGCGCAGCTGCAGATGTCGCACAAGCTGGAGCTACAGGACGGGAAGATCCTCAACCTGAAGCTTTCCAAAGGGCAGAAAAAGCGCGTGGCGCTGCTTCTGGCTCTGGCGGAAGAGCGTGACATCATTCTGCTGGATGAGTGGGCAGCGGATCAGGACCCGCATTTCCGCCGCGAGTTTTATCAGGTGCTGCTGCCGCTGATGCAGGAGATGGGCAAAACCATTTTTGCCATCAGCCACGACGATCACTACTTCATTCATGCCGACCGCCTGCTGGAGATGCGCGACGGCAGGCTGAGCGAGCTGACCGGTGAAGAGCGTGATGAAGCCTCGCGTGACGCGGTGGCGCGAACTGCCTGATGCCCTCACCCTAACCCTCTCCCACAGGGAGAGGGGATAGATCGTAGCCGTAATGCCGATTTTTTCTCCATCCCGCCCCGTTGTTTATTCTTATTTACATATCCTCGCGCTATGCTTAATACCAACTTATTTCATGGATTTATGATTGATGTCGGTATTAAAGAAAAACAGCGCCAGACAGCGTGACCAGGAACGTGCGCGACTCATCTGGCTTCTCACGACCGATAAAGCGGTCACCTCTACGCTATTAGGCAAACTCACCCTGGCTGAGCAATATGATGTCGGCACTTTAGCCGACGATATTGCTGAGGTAGGTGCGCTGGTTGCTCACTTACCCCCGCCGGATCTGGCGGATACCCTGGAAGCGCTTCCCTCGGAAGAACGCCACGCCCTGTGGCGGCTGGTGCAGGATCACGAGCGCGGGCAGGTGCTGCTTGAGGCCTCTGAAAACGTCTGGGATGATCTGATCGACGAGATGAGCGACCGGGATATTCTCGACGCTCTGCAAACCCTGGATATCGACGAACAGATTTACCTGGTTCAGCACCTGCCGCGCAACCTGACCGGTCGCCTGCTGGCGTCACTGCCTGCCGATGAACGCGCGCGCGTGCGTCAGGTGATGCACTACGAGAAAAACAGCGTCGGCGCGATCATGGAGTTCGGCGTTATCACGGTGCGCCCGGATGTGACGCTCGGCACCGTGCAGCGCTATCTGCGTCGCCTGGGCAAAATGCCGGACAACACCGATAAGCTGTTTGTCACCTCCCGGGATAAAACCCTGCTCGGCGAGCTGGAGCTGAAAACCATCCTGCTCAACAGCACCCAGCGGAAGGTGAGCGAGGTGATGGAAAACGAGCCGATGGTCTTCTCCCCGGAAGACGATGCGGAGAAAGCGGCGCGTACCTTCGAACGTGACGACCTGGTGAGTGCCGCCGTCGTGGATTCCGTCGGCAAACTGATGGGGCGTCTGACCATCGATGAGATCGTTGATGTGGTCTACGAAGAAACCGACAACGATCTGCGCGCGCTCGGGGGGATCAGCGCCGAAGATGATGTCCATGCCTCCGTCGGCAAGGCGGTGAAAACGCGCTGGGCGTGGCTGGCGATTAACCTGTGTACCGCGTTTATCGCCTCCCGCGTGATTGACGGTTTTGAACACACCATTTCGCAGCTGGTGGCGCTGGCCTCGCTGATGCCGATTGTGGCCGGGATTGGCGGCAATACCGGAAACCAGACCATCACGATGATCGTTCGCGCGCTGGCGCTGGAAAATATTCAGCCCGGAAACTTCGCCTTTCTGATCTTCAGAGAGATGGGCGTGGCGCTGATCAACGGCCTGGTGTGGGGCGGCATTATGGGCGGCATCACCTGGTGGCTGTATGACGATCTGGCGCTGGGTGGAGTGATGATGCTGGCGATGGTGCTGAATCTGCTGGTGGCATCGATGATGGGCGTTATTATCCCGCTGACGATGACCAAACTGGGGCGCGACCCCGCGGTGGGGTCGAGCGTGATGATCACCGCCATCACCGATACCGGCGGTTTCTTTATTTTTCTTGGGCTGGCGACGATTTTTCTGCTTTAAGCCGACGCTTAATGCGGGCGGGTAAGAGTGCCATGACGATAATCCCGCCCAGCACGCCAATCGCCAGATTGCCGGTTGATACCGTGGCGGCAACGGTCACCAGCATGACGACCGTTTCTGCAATCGGGGCAGCTTTCAGCGTGGCTGGCTGAAGGCTATGCCAGCTGAAGGTTTTAACGGCGACGATCGCCATAATGCCCGCCAGCACCGCCATCGGGATGTTGGCCATCACGTCGCTGAGCGCCGTCACCAGGATCAGCAGCACAATACCTGCCGCAAAGGTTGAAATGCGGCTTCGGCCTTTCCCCATCTCCACGTTAACGATGGTTTGTCCGATCATCGCGCAGCCCGCAATCCCACCGTAAAATCCGGCCAGAATATTGCCGACGCCTAATCCAATGCTTTCGCGGCGTTTACCTGACGGCGTCGCGGTCAGCTCATCCACCAGCTTTGCCGTGAGGAGGGATTCCAGCAGGCCGACAAACGCGATGCTCAACGCGCACGGCCAGATAATGCTCAGCGTCTGTAGATTGAGGGGGACCAGAAGTTCGGTAAGACCCGGCAAGCCGCCGCTCATGGAGCCTTCATCGCCCACGGTCGGCAGGATTTGACCGGTTGAAACGGTGAATATGGTAAGCACAACAATCGCAATCAGCGGGGAAGGGATGCTTTTGATATAGCGCGGCACCCACAGCACGATGAGTACCGTCAGCACGAACAGGCCCACAATCAGCGGGCTTCGGCTCCAGAAATGCGGCACCTGAGCGAAGAAGATCAAAATACCCAGGGCGTTAACAAACCCGGTCATGACCGACTGGGGAATAAAGCGCATCAGTCTTGCCATGCCCAGCACGCCAAACAGAATCTGAATCACGCCAGCCATCAGCACGGCGGGAAGAATGTACTGTACGCCGTGCTGATGCACCATCGGGCCAATGACCAGCGCCACGGAGCCGGCCGCTGCCGTGACCATCGCCGGGCGACCACCCAGTACAGACAGGGCGAGACACAGCACCACGGAAGCGATCAGGCTGACCTTCGGGTCAACGCCCGCCACCACGGAAAATGAGATGACCTCGGGTATCAGCGCCAGGGCGGTTATCACGCCCGCCAGCGTTTCACGCGTCAGCTGCTTAGGGGAACGCAGCACGTTGGCTACGCGGTCTTCGGGGGATACAGCAGAATGGGGTAGAGACATAACGTTTCGCTGGTTAGGGCAGGCTTCCGTGCGCGCGATCACAAAACGCAACATACTAGCCAGTAAAACCGCCCTTTACCAGACGCATCGATAATTCCTCACAAACAATCCATCATTAAATTTCACAATTACAATAATTTCGTAACCTTTAAACAATATTTAAAAGTTGTTACCGTGCCCCCGCAGCTTTTTTCACCTGCAATTTCCACGCATCAAGCACTTTTACACTAAGGCATAAATTATGAAAAAAATGACTGCCATGCTCTTTTCTCTGGCCGTGGGGCTTAACACCGTCTCCATGGCGGCGAAAGCTGACGCACCAAAAGAGCAGGAAACGGACGTCCTTTTAATCGGTGGCGGTATCATGAGCGCCACGCTGGGAACCTATCTGCAAGAACTGCAGCCGGACTGGTCAATGACTATGGTCGAGCGCCTTGATGGCGTGGCGCAGGAGAGTTCGAACGGCTGGAATAACGCCGGTACCGGCCATTCGGCACTCATGGAACTGAACTATACGCCGCAGAAAAAGGACGGTTCCATTAGTATCGAGAAAGCGGTAGAGATCAACGAGGCGTTCCAGGTTTCTCGCCAGTTCTGGTCTCACCAGGTCAACAGCGGCGTGCTGCACGACCCGCACTCCTTCATCAACACCGTGCCGCACATGAGCTTTGTGTGGGGTGAGCAGAACGTTAACTTCCTGCGCGCGCGCTACGCCGCTCTGCAGCAGAGCACGCTGTTCCGCGGGATGAAATACTCTGAAGACCACGCGCAGATTAAAGAGTGGGCTCCGCTGGTCATGGAAGGTCGTGATCCGAATCAGAAAGTAGCTGCGACCCGTACCGAAATTGGTACCGACGTCAACTACGGTGAAATTACCCGTCAGCTGGTGACGTCTCTGAAGAAAAAAGAGAACTTTAACCTGCAGCTCAGCACCGAAGTGCGCGGTTTCAAGCGCAACGCGGATAACAGCTGGAGCGTGACCGTTGCCGATCTGAAAAATAACGAAGCCGAGCACGTCATCAAGGCGAAGTTTGTCTTTATCGGTGCGGGCGGCGCGGCGCTGAAGCTGCTGCAGGAGTCCGGTATTCCGGAAGCTGACGACTACGCGGGCTTCCCGGTCGGCGGTCAGTTCCTGGTATCCGATAACCCGGAAGTGGTGAATCGTCATCTGGCAAAAGTGTACGGTCAGGCTTCAGTTGGCGCACCGCCGATGTCTGTACCGCACATCGATACCCGTATGCTTGACGGCAAACGCGTGGTGCTGTTTGGGCCGTTCGCGACCTTCTCCACCAAGTTCCTGAAAAATGGCTCCCTGTGGGATCTGCTCAGCGCAACCACTACCTCTAACGTCAAGCCGATGATGGACGTGGGGCTGGATAACTTCGATCTTGTGAAATACCTGATTAGCCAGGTAATGCTCTCTGACGACGACCGTTTCGAGGCGCTGAAAGAGTACTATCCGCAGGCGAAGAAAGAAGACTGGCGTCTGTGGCAGGCGGGTCAGCGCGTGCAGATCATCAAGCGCGATCCGAAAGAGGGCGGCGTGCTGCGTCTGGGTACCGAAGTGGTAAGCGATAAGGATGGCACCATCGCCGCGCTGCTGGGGGCGTCACCGGGCGCGTCTACCGCTGCGCCAATCATGCTGCACCTGATGGAAAAAGTGTTTAAAGATAAAGTCGCCAGTCCGGAATGGCAGGCGAAGCTGAAAACCATCATTCCATCCTACGGCACGAAGCTGAACGGTAACGTGGACGCGACGGAGCAGGAGCTGGAATACACCAGCCGCGTACTGCAGCTGCAGTACATCAAACCGCAGGCTGCGGATGCTGCGCCAAAAGCTGAGCTGAAGCCTCAGCCGGAAAACAAACCGGTTGCGGATATCGCGCTGTAAGGTAAAAGCAAAACGGCAACATACGTTGCCGTTTTTGGTATTTTCCCCCTCTCCCGGTGGGAGAGGGTTGGGGTGAGGGCACCAGAGCGCACCCGACCTGGTTTTAACGTACTACCGCTTGTCCGATAGTCTCTTCAGCCTTCCACACGCGATACTTCACTTCCACGTTTTCAGGCGTATAGACCACGATCGGCAGCTTGCTGTTGTAGCGCAGCAGGCTATTGTCGCCCAGATACGCCGTCACAAATTTCTTCTCTTTCTTGCCGTCCGGGCAGGCCATCATGGTGGAGACCGGCGAGGTCACTTTATCAAAGACGTAGTAGTCGTAACCCCAGCCTTCCAGCGTTTTGCTTTCCAGCTGACCACCCAGGCGATGCTGGTTGCAATCCACTTCCAGCGTCTTGCCAATTAACAGCTCTACTTTGAAATTCGCTTCATCCTGCTGTGCCGGCAGCTGGATCACCTGACGCTTCATTCCTTTATCCGCTTTCGGATACGGGGCGACTTTTTCCAGCGGCTGCTCTTTAGGTGTTTCGCTGGCGAAAGCGCTGGTGCTGACACACGCGGCGGCGATGAGGGCGATGGCAAATTTAGGTGCGTTTTTCATTGTCATTCCTTTATGTCAAAACGATCTCGTGCAGGTTAACATATCAACTAACAATGATTGGTGTTATTTACTTACATTTTCAATATGGATAGCGTAATAAACCACGTATTTACCATATTGGTAGAGATTTGTACTGGCGTGGAGTCCGGCAGGCGTTTGTGTTATTTTAGACCCTCTATAATGTTATTCATCTGTAAAAGGAAAGAGAGATGGTTCGTGCAAAACTGAAAACGCCTGAAGGCCGCAAATTTCTCCTGGCGCTGCTGGTTGTGTTTATGATTGCTGCCGCGTGCGTGGGGCGTGCCACCATTGTTGGCGTCATCGAACAGTACAACATTCCACTCTCTGCCTGGACAACCAGCATGTATGTCCTGCAATCGGCGATGATCTTTGTCTACAGCCTGGTGTTCACCGTTCTGCTGGCCATCCCGCTGGGCATTTTCTTCCTGGGTGGACGTGAGAAGCACTAAGCCTTCACCTCAGATAATGAAGCCAGCCTGCGGGCTGGCTTTTTTTATGTCAGATGATTTTTATTCGCATTTCCAGGATATTCTGTTTCGAACAAGGTTGTTCGGCATAAAGCAGGAGATGCGCAATGTTATCCCGGTTTGCAACGCTCAGCCGGATCCCGAAAGGCGTCTGGGTTGTGGGTGGCGTCAGTATGTTAATGGATATCTCCTCGGAGATTATTCACAGCCTGCTGCCGTTGTTTATGGTCACGACGCTGGGCGCCAGCGTAATTTTCATTGGTTTGATTGAAGGCCTGGCTGAGGCCACGGCGCTGTTTATCAAGGTGTTTTCCGGCGCCATCAGTGACTATCTGGGCAAGCGTAAAGGACTGGCGGTTCTGGGCTACGGTCTTGGCGCGTTGAGTAAACCGCTGTTCGCTATTGCCTCTTCTTCTGGCATGATCCTTGGGGCACGCTTAATCGACCGCGTCGGGAAGGGGATCCGGGGAGCGCCGCGCGATGCGCTGGTTGCTGACGTTACGCCGCCGGAACTTCGCGGCGCGGCCTTTGGGCTGCGTCAGTCGATGGACACCGTTGGCGCATTTCTCGGGCCGCTGCTGGCGGTGGGATTAATGCTGCTGTGGAACGATGATTTCCGCACGATTTTCTGGATCGCGGTGATCCCCGCCGTGCTCGCCGTGGCGCTGCTTTTCTTCGGCCTGCATGAGCCGAAAACGCCCGTCGAACATAAACGCACAAATCCCATCAAAAAAGAAAACCTAAAGCGTCTCGGGAAAGGCTGCTGGTGGGTCATTGGCCTTGGGGCCATCTTTACGCTCGCACGCTTCAGTGAAGCATTTCTTGTGCTTCGCGCTCAGCAGTCGGGTGTGCCGCTGGCGCTGATCCCGCTGGTGATGGTTGCCATGAATATGCTCTATTTCCTCTCTGCCTATCCGTTTGGCAAGCTATCGGACGGTATGAGCCACACCCGGCTATTGCAGTGGGGTCTGGTGATGCTGATTGGGGCAGATATTGTGCTGGCGCTGAGCACCCACTGGGCTGGAATGCTTCTGGGCGTTGCGCTTTGGGGAGTGCATATGGGAATGACGCAGGGGCTGCTGGCGGCAATGATTGCGAAAACTGCGCCTGCGGATCTGCGCGGTACCGCCTACGGCATTTTTAGTCTGGTCAGCGGCGTGGGGTTATTAGTCGCCAGCCTGGGCGCCGGGGTCATCTGGGAAACGTTTGGCGCAGAATATACGTTTTACGCCGGAGCAGTGATTTGTCTGTTTACGCTGGTGTACCTGCGCAAAACCCCGGACGAGATGAAATAAAAAAACCAGCCATAAGAGGCTGGTTTTCAATGTGTTTTTGGTCGGCACGAGAGGATTTGAACCTCCGACCCCCGACACCCCATGACGGTGCGCTACCAGGCTGCGCTACGTGCCGACGCATAGAAAGAATACTACTCGATTCCGTTTTGAATGCAAGGGAATCCGTCGCTAACTGGTTTATTATTAATCAGTTAGCGATGAAGCGCTTCTCATCCGTCAGGACCTGCAGCAGCAGGCTTAGCTGCGGTTTCTGGTCTTTCAGCCGTTCACCCTGCAGGTTATACGTCTGATAATTCCCGTTGTTGTTCAGCACCAGCGTCAGCTTCGGCGTGGTCACCACCAGCGTATTACTCCCCGCTGCCGTGACCCAGTTATGGCGGCGCGCGGCGCTGAAGAGATCCTGCCCCTGCGAATACTCGTTGGCTGGCGTGCTAACGTGCAGCAGGCGTTGCATCAGGGTGGTCATCACATCTTTATGCTCGGTAAGCATATTGATGCGCTGCGCCGGGGTGCCCGGCCAGTGGATGACCAGCGGAACCTGCAGATTCGGGCGTGACCAGCTCATACTTTTCGTCTCGTCACCTAACGGGATGCCATGGCCGGCGGTCACGATCACCACGGTATTGTCCAGCTTGCCTGACTCGCGAAGCGCATTAAGCACGCGGCCTATCTGCGCATCAACATCGCCAGCCGCGCGACTGTAGCGGCGCGCAAAGTCATTCTTATTGCTGTTAGCAAGCGTTGTGCCGTTAAAGGCAACCCATGAGAACCAGCGGTTATCTTCCTGAGCGTAGCGCTGAAGCCAGTTTATCCATTGGCCGGCGGTCTGCGCATCGGATTGATTTTGTGCCGTCGGCAGTGAGAAATCCGACAGCAGCGCCTGACGGTAGAGCGGACTGTTAAAGCCATCGGAGGAGAACAACCCTAACTGATAGCCTTGCTGATTCAGCCCGGTGATCAGCGCCGCAGGTGTGCGTGAAGATAATACGCCGTCCATGTAGCCAGCTGAAATGCCATAGAACAGGCCAAAGATACCCGCGTCGGTTGTGTTACCGGAGCTCATATGCTGAGTAAACGAGACGTTTTGACTCGCGAAATCGGCCAGCACAGGCATCTGCTTCTCGTAACGGGAATAGTTCAGGCCATCAACGGTAATCAGCAGGACGTTTTGCCCGCGCCCCATATCACGATAGCGCAGATCGCTCAGAGGATACTGCACGCTGACGGCTTCCGGGTTACCCTGCTCGATAAGACGGCGCTGGTACTCCTGCGCGTCAAGCAGGCCGTGTTTCTCGAGGAAACGACGGGCCGTCATAGGGTACGAGAGCGGCAGGTTCGCGCGCTGCATGGTAATAGGACGATAGAAGTTCGCATCCGCCCAGATATACATGATGTGCGAACTGATAAAAGAGACGAAGAAGAGCGCGGCGACGGGCTTCGCATAGTGGCGTCGGCGGGTCAGGCTGCGCAGTTTTTGCCAGCTCCAGGTGGCAAACAGCATCTCAATCAACAGGATCACCGGGACGCTGATAAACATCAGCTGCCAGTCGCGGGCCGTTTCGTTCTGGTCGGGGTTAATCACCAGTTCCCAGACGATGGGGTTGAGATGCAGGTGGAAGCGGGTGAACACTTCACTGTCGATAAGCAGCAGCGTCATCCCCACCGTCGCAAGGATGGCGGACAAGAATCGCATCAGACGCTGCGACATGACGATAAACGTCAAGGGGAACAGGATCAGCAGATAGGTGGCGAAAACCAAAAAGCTAAAATGGCCGACAAGGCTTATCCAGGAGTATATACGCCCGGTTAGCGTTGTTGGCCAGTCTGCGACAAACAGATAACGACAGCCAATGACCGTCGCCAGCAGAATGTTGAACAGGGCAAACCAGTGCCCCCAGCTGACCATCTGGGAGACTTTTTCACGGTAGCGCTGACGATTCGTCACCATAAACTGTTGTTCGTATCCCTTAATGGGCCGGGTCGTTGCTGACGGACGACTGTAAAGCCTGGGCGAAAGATTTTGCGATCGCCTGACGCTGAGCCGGAGCAACGCTGGTGTTAATCAGGTTGGTGACCATATTTCCCAAAACCATCAGGGAGAGATCGGTCGGCGTTTTATGTTTTTCCAGTACGTTGACCAGCTCACTGAGCAGTTGTTCAACGTGTTCATCACTGTAGCGGGAATGTTGTGGCATAAATCAAAATCAGTTTGTTGATGAAAGGGCAACATATTACCGTAGCAACAGCTTTTTTTCCCCTTTTTTATCTGTTGTTGCACACATGTCCTGGTGGTGGTTGAATACCGCCCGGTCTAAAAGGAGAGTTTATCATGAGTCTGGAAATCAACCAGATTGCCTTGCACCAGCTTATCAAGCGCGATGAGCAAACCCTTGAAGTGGTGCTACGCGATTCATTACTGGAACCCACGGCGACCGTTGTGGAGATGATGGCAGAGCTGCATCGCGTCTACAGCGCCAAAAATAAAGCCTATGGCCTGTTCAGCGAAGAGAGTGAACTGGCCGATAGCCTGCGCCTGCAGCGCCAGGGCGAAGAGGATTTCCTGGCGTTTAGCCGTGCGGCAACCGGGCGTCTGCGCGACGAGCTGGCGAAATATCCTTTCGCCGACGGCGGGATTGTCTTGTTCTGCCATTACCGCTATCTGGCGGTAGAGTATTTACTGGTTACCGTGCTGAATAACTTAAGCAGCATGCGCGTGAACGAGCAGCTGGATATCAGCTCGACGCATTATCTGGACATTAACCATGCGGATATCGTGGCGCGTATTGATTTGACCGAGTGGGAAACCAACCCGGAATCGACCCGCTACCTGACTTTCCTGAAGGGACGCGTGGGCCGCAAAGTGGCGGATTTCTTTATGGACTTCCTCGGTGCCAGCGAAGGGCTTAACGCCAAAGCGCAGAACAAAGGGCTGCTCCAGGCGGTTGACGATTTCACAGCAGAAGCGCAGCTCGATAAATCTGAGCGCCAGACGGTGCGCCAGCAGGTTTACAGCTACTGCAACGAGCAGCTGCAGGCTGGGGAAGAGATCGAGCTGGAGTCCCTGTCAAAAGAGCTGGCGGGCGTCAGCGAAGTCAGCTTCCAGGAATTTACCGCAGAGAAGGGCTATGAGCTTGAAGAGAGCTTCCCGGCGGATCGCAGCACGCTGCGTCAGTTAACCAAGTTTGCCGGCAGCGGCGGCGGGTTAACCATCAACTTTGATGCGATGCTGCTGGGGGAACGTATCTTCTGGGATCCGGCCACCGATACGCTGACCATTAAGGGGACGCCACCGAACCTGCGCGATCAGCTTCAGCGCCGCACCTCGGGCGGTAAATAGCAGGCACAAAAAACCCCGCAGAAGCGGGGTTTTTTTCGACAGGTTTGCGATTACGCGCGAACGAAGTCGATGTGAGTCAGTTTTGGCTTGAACGCGTGACGCTGAACAGCCTGAACTTTCACTTTCTCTTCTTTACCGCCAACAACGATGGTCAGAACTTCGCTGTAGAATTCAGCTTTGGTCTGCAGGTTCCACAGTTTGTCGTGATCCAGTTCGATTGCAACTGGAGCAGCTTCGCCACCGTAAACGATAGCCGGGAACTTGTTAGCGGTACGCAGGCGGCGGCTCGCACCCTTACCCTGCACGTTACGTACTTCTGCTTCGATAGTGAACATTGATTTCTCTCTGTATTTAAAACCCTACTACAGGCGACCCAGCAGCAGGTGAGTGTTCTGCCTCACGGATGTGAAGCGGGCGGTATTTTATACTCAAATGCCCCTCACATCAATGAAAAGTCCCGCTAACCGCGCAATTCGTTGGCGCGACGGAAGCGACCTTCGTAGTCAAAGAGTTTCTCGCGCACCTGCCAGAACTGGCCTTTCTTACGGGCGACCACAAAATCCGGATGGCGCAAGAGCACCTGCTGGCGCACGATATCGGCCACGGCGATCCAGCGCAGGGGCACGCCCGGAGTGCGGGTGTGCGGGCGGATAAACAGCTGTTCGAAGGCCGTTCGCTGAGCAGGCGTCTGCACCCGGAAGCGCTCGCTGACGTCCGCCCCGTCTTCGTCGTAATAGGTGATTTTCAGCCACTCACCTTTTTCATCGGCGCCGGGCTGCAGCGCCATGCCGGAACAGCGCAGCACCAGGGCATCTTTCAGCTTTAGCGCCGCTTTCAGCATGTCGTCCGGGTCAACCAGCACCGTGTCGCATTCCCGACAGCGGCGCGCGGCAATGTCGTTTTCGGCGTTGCACTGCGGGCAGTTTTTAAAGCGGAAACGAAAATCGCACTGTTCGCGATGCCCGTCATCATCTTCAAACCAGCCCTGACAGCGGCGGCCAAAATGTTCGATCAGCGTGCCGTCGGCGGTGGTTTTGCCCCAGAAGGTGTTAGCAAACCCGCAGGCAGGGCAAAAGACCTGAACGGGCACGTTGTCGCTTTTCCCTTTAGGCGCGCCGACTTCAGGCGTATAGAGATCGTGCGGGTTACCGGCATAATCCAGAATCAGGCAGTCGGTTTTCCCCGGCGCCAGACGAAGGCCGCGGCCAACAATTTGCTGATACAGACTCACCGATTCGGTCGGGCGCAAAATGGCGATCAGGTCGACGTGCGGGGCATCAAAGCCGGTGGTCAATACCGACACGTTAACCAGATAGCGGAACCGCTGGGCTTTAAAGGCCTCAATCAGGCGGTCGCGCTCCGGGCCGGGGGTCTCGCCGGTGATGAGCGCCGCGTCGCCGGAGGGCAGTAACCCGGTGATTTCGCGTGCGTGCTCAACGGTGGCGGCAAAGATCATCACCCCCTTGCGCGTCGCGGCGAACTCCTCAATCTGGCTGATGATATGCGGCGTAATGCGCTTTTGCTTTTTTAGCTCCTGGTTAAGATCCGCTTCGCTGAATAATCCGTTGCTCTGCGCCTGCAGGCGGCTGAAATCGTACTGCACCACCGGCATATCCAGCCGTTCAGGCGGCGTCAGGTAGCCATGTTTAATCATGTAGCGCAGCGGAAGCTCGTAGATGCAGTCGCTAAACAGGGCCTTGTCATCGCCGCGCACCATGCCGTGATAATGGTAACGGTAGATCCAGCCTTTCCCCAGGCGAAACGGGGTCGCCGTCAGGCCAAGCAGGCGCAGGTGTGGGTTCACCTCTTTCAGGTGGGACAGGATTTGCTGATACTGGCTGTCGTCGTCATCGCTGATGCGGTGGCATTCGTCGACAATTAGCAGCGAAAATTCGCTGCGAAACAGATCCAGATTGCGGGCCACCGACTGCACGCTGCCAAACACCACTTTGCCGTGGCTCTCTTTACGCTTTAGCCCGGCGGCGAAAATATCGGCTTCCAGCCCAAGCGCACAATACTTGGCATGGTTTTGCGCGACGAGCTCTTTGACGTGTGCCAGCACCAGCACTCGACCGCGTGCCAGACGCGCCAGTTCGGCAATGACCAGGCTTTTGCCTGCACCGGTCGGAAGCACAATCGCCGCCGGCTCGCGATGTTTACGGAACCAGGCGAGGGTAGCGTCAACGGCTTCCTGCTGATAGGGACGAAGTGTAAAAGTCATGGGGTCTCGGTTTCGTTATTCCGCACATATACCCGTCATACTTCAAGTTGCCTGTGCGTTGGCTGCACTCGTTCACCCCGGTCACTTACTTATGTAAGCTCCCGGGGATTCACTCCTTTGCCGCGTGACTCGACCTGTGGCCTCGCCCCTACGGGGCCAGCGCAAGCGCTGTTCAAAACGCTATAGGCGTTTTGTCATGCAACTCGAATTATTTAGGGTATAGATAGTATGCCACGAAACTTTTTCCCTTGAGTGGCGCAACCAGACCATTATACTGAACCGTTCCAGACTGCTTCTTTTTTCGGACCTGTTGTCCGACTTCCAGCACCATTAAGGCTAAAAAGATTTCATGCGACTTGATAAGTTTATCGCTCAGCAACTCGGCGTAAGCCGCGCTATTGCCGGGCGCGAAATTCGCGCCAGCCGCGTTACCGTGGATGGCGACATTGTGAGAGACAGCGCGTTCAAACTGCAACCTGACCATCAGGTAGAGTATGACGGCAATCCGCTGACCCAGCAGCACGGTCCGCGCTACTTCATGCTCAATAAGCCGGAAGGCTACGTTTGTTCAACAGACGATCCGGATCACCCGACGGTGCTCTATTTCCTCGACGAGCCGGTGGCGCACAAGCTGCACGCCGCAGGTCGACTCGATATCGACACCACCGGTCTGGTGCTGATGACCGACGACGGGCAGTGGTCGCACCGCATCACCTCCCCGCGTCACCACTGCGAGAAAACCTATCTGGTCACGCTGGAGTCTCCGGTGTCGGATGACACGGCAGAGCACTTCGCGAAAGGCGTTCAGCTGCATAATGAAAAAGATCTTACCAAACCCGCCGTGCTTGAGGTGATCGCGCCGACGGAAGTCCGTCTGACCATCAGCGAAGGGCGTTACCATCAGGTGAAACGTATGTTTGCCGCGGTGGGGAACCACGTTGTTGGCCTGCATCGTGAGCGGATTGGTGCGATTGAACTCGATCCCGACCTGGCGCCTGGCGAATATCGCCCGTTAACGGAAGAAGAGATCGCCAGCGTCGGTCTGCCTTCGCACTAATTTCAGGAGAACTCTGTGACCACCAGGCCACACTCGTCGTTCAAAATCGTCTTCATTCTTGGCCTGCTGGCCATGCTGATGCCGCTGTCTATTGATATGTACCTGCCCGCGCTGCCGGTGATTTCCGCGCAGTTTGGCGTTCCGGCGGGCAGCGCGCAGATGACGCTCAGCACCTATATTCTCGGCTTTGCCCTAGGCCAGCTATTTTATGGCCCGATGGCCGACAGCCTTGGACGTAAGCCGGTCATTCTGGGCGGGACGCTGGTCTTTGCGGCCGCAGCGGTTGCCTGCGCGCTGGCGCAGACCATCGATCATCTGATTGTCATGCGTTTCTTCCACGGTCTGGCGGCGGCAGCGGCAAGCGTGGTGATTAACGCCCTGATGCGCGATATCTACCCGAAAGAAGAGTTCTCCCGCATGATGTCGTTTGTCATGCTGGTGACGACGATTGCGCCGCTGGTGGCTCCGATGGCCGGTGGTGCGGTGCTGGTGTGGTTCAGCTGGCATGTGATTTTCTGGATCCTGGCCCTGGCCGCGCTGCTGGCCTCCGCGATGATCTTCTTCTTTATTGATGAAACGCTTCCCGTCGAGCGTCGCCAGAAGTTTCACATCCGAACCACCATCGGCAACTTTGCCTCGCTGTTCCGCCACAAGCGGGTGCTGAGCTATATGCTGGCAAGCGGGTTCAGCTTCGCCGGAATGTTCTCCTTCCTGAGCGCCGGGCCGTTTGTCTACATCGAACTGAACCACGTTTCGCCGCAGCACTTCGGCTATTACTTTGCGCTTAACATCGTCTTCCTGTTCATTATGACCATCATTAACAGCCGCTTTGTCCGGCGGGTGGGGGCGCTGAACATGTTCCGCGCCGGGCTGTGGATCCAGTTTGTGATGGCGATCTGGCTGGTGGTCAGTGCGTTTCTGGGCGTGGGCTTCTGGGCGCTGGTGGTCGGCGTGGCGGCCTTTGTCGGCTGCGTGTCGATGGTGTCGTCCAATGCGATGGCGGTGATCCTGGATGAGTTCCCGCACATGGCGGGAACCGCATCTTCCCTGGCGGGGACGTTCCGCTTCGGCATCGGCGCTATCGTCGGAGCGTTACTTTCGATGGCCACCTTTACGACGGCATGGCCCATGCTGTGGGCGATGGCTTTTTGCGCTACCAGCTCGATACTCTTCTATCTTTACGCCAGTCGACCGCGAAAAGCGGCCCACTAAAACACAGAGAAGGCCCGGCAGGGCCTTTTTTGTTGATACATATCAACCAAACCCCCGTTCGTTTATGCCGTGTTTGTTTATTTTATGTAAAATCTATTTGTGTAAAAAGTCACATCATTGTATTCAAAAAGGTTGAGTTAGATCGCAGAAACGGGTACATATAGCGCCGACGCGAGCCTGAATACCGATAAAAAAGTGCTGAATAGTGCAGGCTGACGATGATGTGTTACTATAAATGTAAATAAATTGTGAAGTAAATTTTGCTTCCGGGGAACGAACGTGAATACATTACAACTTTCTATTGTCCATCGCTTGCCCCAGAGCTATCGCTGGTCGGCGGGTTTTGCTGGTTCGAAAGTTGAACCGATTCCGCAAAACGTCGCGGGCTGTGAAAACTGCCTGGTGGCACTCAAGCTGTTGAGTCCGAGTGACGAAAATGCCTGGCGGGTGATGGAACGTCTCAGTCAGGCCCTGACGGATATCGAAGTGGACAGCTCCGTGCTGGAGTGCGAAGGGGAGCCGTGCCTGTTTGTGAAAAGCCAGGACGAGTTTGCCGCCACCTGCCGCCTGAAAAATTTCGGCGTTGCCATTGCCGAGCCTTTCTCCGGCCAGTACCCGTTCTGAGCGCTAGTCTGACGACAACAGCTGGCGCGTGTAGCGCTGCGTTGGCGCGCTAAATACGCGCTGGCAATCACCCTGCTCGACCACCTCTCCCTGTCGCAACACAATCACCTGATGGCATAGCGCCCGCACCACCTGCAAATCATGGCTGATAAAGATATAGGCCAGCCGGTGCTTTTCCTGTAGCCCTTTCAGTAGCGCCAGGATCTGCGCCTGAACGGTCCTGTCCAGCGACGACGTCGGTTCATCCAGAATAATCAGCTCTGGTTTCAGGATCAGCGCGCGGGCAATGGCGATACGCTGGCGCTGACCGCCGGAGAATTCAGCCGGATAGCGGTGGCGGGTCTCGGGATCTAAGCCCACTTCGGCCATCACCCGCATAACTTCCTGCTCTCGCTGCTGAGCGCTCAGCCCGGGCTGATGCACGCGCAGACCCTCTTCGATAATCTGCAACACGCTGAGCCGTGGGTTAAGCGAGGAGTTGGGATCCTGAAAGACCACCTGCATGCGGGGCCGCACGGGCAGCATCTGGCGGCGGTTCCAGCGGTGCAGCGGCATATCGTCAAACAGGATCTCGCCCTGCGAGGCGATTAGGCGCAGCAGCGCCAGACCGGTGGTGCTTTTACCCGAGCCGGATTCGCCCACCAGTCCCAGGGATTCCCCCGGGCGCAGCGAGAAGCGGATGTTTTTCAGCACCAGATTCCGATCGACAATGCGCCGCAGGATACCTTTGCGGATCGGGAACGAGACGGACAGATCCTCAACGCGCAGCAGCGGCGTGCTGTCCGCATCGAGAGGAATCGGGTCGCCGGAAGGTTCGCTGTCGAGCAGCCGCTGCGTATAGGGGTGCTGCGGTGCGCTCAGCAGCGTTGACGCCGTATTCTGTTCAACACAGCGTCCGTTCTGCATCACCGCGACGCTGTCGGCCAGCTTTCTCACAATGCTCAGGTTATGCGTGATAAACAGCAGGCTCATGTTCAGCTCGTCACGCAGTTCCCGCAGCAGCGTCAGTATTTGCGCCTGTACCGTCACGTCCAGCGCCGTTGTGGGCTCGTCGGCTATCAACAGTTCGGGGCGCGTGAGCAGGGCCATGGCGATCATCACGCGCTGGCGTTCGCCGCCGGAGAGCTGGTGCGGAAAATCATTCAGTCGTTTGGCCGCATTGCGTATGCCTGTGCGTTCAAGACAATCCAGAATTTCTCCCCGCGCGGCCTCTTTGCGCATCCCACGGTGCAGGGAGAGCACTTCATAGAGCTGTTTTTCCAGGCTGTGCAGCGGGTTAAGCGATACCATCGGCTCCTGGAAGATCATCGCGATTTTGTTGCCGCGAATGCCGCGCAGGGTCTGTTCGTCGGCGTGCAGCAGCGAACGGCCGTGAAACAGAATATCCCCTTGCGGGTAGCTCACCGGCGGAGAGGGCAGCAGCCGCAGGATGGACAGCGCCGAAACGCTCTTTCCTGAACCCGATTCACCCACCAGGGCCAGCGTTTCACCGCGCTGGATCTGCAGCGTCAGGTCGCTGACCACGGTGCGCGTCTCGTCCTGCTTTGAAAAAGCAATCGACAGGTTATCAATACTGAGCAGGGGCTGGGTCATCTTATACCGCCTTGTTCGGATCAAAGGCATCGCGCACGGCTTCGCCAATAAAAATCAGCAGCGACAGCAGCACGGCCACGGAAAGAAACGCGGCGATGCCTAACCACGGCGCCTGAAGATTGTTCTTGCCCTGGAGCAGCAGTTCGCCAAGCGACGGGGAACCCAGCGGTAACCCGAAACCGAGAAAATCCAGCGAGGTGAGGGTGGTGATGGAGCTACACAGAATAAACGGCAGGAAGGTGAGCGTTGCCACCACGGCGTTGGGCAGCATATGGCGGAAAATGATCCCGCGGTCGCTCACGCCAAGCGCCTGAGCGGCGCGAATATAGTCGAAATTGCGGGTGCGCAGAAACTCCGCCCGCACCACGCCCACCAGCGCCATCCAGCCGAACAGGACGGTGATGCCTAATAGCCACCAGAAGTTGGGCTGTACGACGCTGGAAAGCAGGATGATGAGAAAAAGCGTCGGCATGCCTGACCAGACTTCAATAATGCGCTGACACCACAGGTCAATCTTCCCGCCGTAGTAGCCCTGAACGGCGCCCGCAACGACGCCCATCAAGCTGGAGAAGAGCGTCAGCATCAGTCCAAAGAGAAGCGAGATTCGCGTGCCGTACAGGATGCGTGCCAGCACGTCGCCGCCGTTAGCATCCGTTCCCAGCCAGTTTTGCGCGGAGGGCGGGGAAGGGAAGGGGGTCGTGGTGGCGAAGTTAATGCTGTTTGCGCCAAAGCGCACCGGCGCCCAGAGCGCCCAGCCGTGCTGCTCAATCTGCTGGCGAAGCCACGGATCCTGATACTCCGCCGGTGTCGCAAACGGGCCGCCAAAGTCGCTTTCGCTGTAATTGGCGATGACCGGCACGTACCAGCGATCGTTAAAATGCACCAGCAGCGGCCTGTCGTTGGCGATCAGTTCTGAAAACAGGCTTAAAACAAACAGCACGGTAAAAATCCACAGCGACCAGTAGCCGCGGCGGTTGTGGCGAAAGCGGGCCCAGCGGGCCTGGTTGACGGGGCTTAAACGCGGCATCATCGGCCCTCAAAATCGATTCGGGGATCGACCAGCGTATAGCTGATATCGCTGATGATATTCAGCAGCAGGCCAATCAGGGTAAATATATAGAGTGTGCCAAACATTACCGGATAATCGCGCGACACGGTGGCCTCATAGCCCAGCAGCCCCAGGCCGTTGAGCGAGAACATCACCTCTATCAGCAGCGAGCCGGTAAAAAACATACTGATGAACGTGGCCGGAAACCCGGCGATCACCAGCAGCATGGCGTTGCGGAACACGTGTTTCCACATGATCTGCTTCTCGCTCACGCCTTTGGCGCGGGCCGTGACGACGTACTGTTTACGAATTTCATCGAGAAAGGCGTTTTTGGTCAACATGGTGAGGGCCGCAAACCCGCCAATGACCGTTGCCAGAACCGGCAGCGTAATATGCCAGAGATAGTCGGTAATTTTCTGGTACCAGGGCAGGGAGCTGAAATCGGCGGAGACGAGCCCCCGCAGCGGGAAGAGGTCGAAATAACTTCCCCCGGCAAAAAAGACGATCAGCAGGACGGCAAACAGAAACGCGGGGATGGCATAGCCGATAATGATGAACGTGCTGCTCCAGATATCGAACCGGCTGCCGTTGTACACCGCTTTGCGGATCCCGAGCGGTATAGAGACCAGATAGATAATCAGCGTTCCCCACAGCCCCAGCGTGATCGAAACAGGCATGCTTTGCTTGATCAGCGTCAGCACTGACGCACTGCGAAACAGGCTGTCGCCAAAATCAAAGCGGATGTAATCCCAGAGCATTTTGAAATAGCGCTCGTGAATCGGTTTGTCAAAGCCGTAGCGGTGGGTGATCTCGGCGATCACTTCCGGATCCAGCCCGCGTCCGCCGCGGTAGTGGCTTTCACTGATATTCCCTACGCCGGTTCGCGCATGGCTGGCGCCCATCCCTTCACCGCCGCCGCCGGGCATGCCGCCGCTGTTGCCAAATTCAATGGCGGCAATAGCCTGATCGACCGGGCCGCCGGGGGCGATTTGCACGATAAAAAAGTTAATCGTGATGATGGCCCACAGGGTGGGAATAACCAGCAGGAGACGGCGGAGAAGATAAGCACCCATTATGATTCCTTATCGCCGCTCAGCGGGAAGTCTGGCGGCTTTGTTAACGTCATACCACCAGGTATCAAAGCCCAGGGAATAGACAGGGCGCACGGCAGGCACGGAGAACTTGTCCCAGCGCGCAAGGCGATCTTCGCCCATATACCACATCGGCAGCATGTAGTAGTTCCAGGTTAAAACCCTGTCGAGGGCGCGTCCGAGCGGCAGGAGCTTTTCTTTATCCCCCTGCGCCGCAACTATTTTCGCAATTAGCGCATCAATCGCCGGGCTTTTTACCCCCGGCGCGTTGTACGAGGAGTCGATGTAGCTGGAAGCCCAGGAGATTTGCAGATCCGAGCTGGGCCACGGCTGCGCCGGCCACAGGCGCTGCATCATGTCGTAATCGCGGCTGCGCATGCGGCTGGTGATCTGCGCGTTATCAACCTGG
The DNA here is from genome assembly GCF_043965265.1 of Enterobacter sp. ECC-249. Taxonomy (NCBI): domain Bacteria; kingdom Pseudomonadati; phylum Pseudomonadota; class Gammaproteobacteria; order Enterobacterales; family Enterobacteriaceae; genus Enterobacter; species Enterobacter sp. ECC-249. The sequence goes on along the minus strand of NZ_CP143660.1, from coordinate 3,698,212 downwards.
CGAATGTTCATGGTCACGCCCAGCCGCTCAAGGTTGTGCTTAAACGGCAGCACCCACTGATCGTTGCCTCCGGACGAGAGCAGCAGCTCAAAGCTGAGAGGCTTGCCCGTTTTGGCATCAACACGCTTTTGATTCTTCAGGTGCCAGCCCGCGTCATCCAGCAGCTTGCTGGCCTTCAGCAGGTTGTCACGGTCGTAGCCGTCACCCTTCGATGCGGGCGGCTGAAACACGGTGGTGAAAACCTGCGGGGGCAGCTCTGCTTTCAGCGGCGCCAGAAGGACCAGCTCGTCGGCTTTCGGGTAATCACGCGCGGCATATTCTGTGTTCTGGAAATAGCTGTTGGTGCGGCTGTAAGCCCCGTAAAACAGCGCTTTGTTCATCCATTCAAAATCAAAGGCCAGAGATATCGCTTCCCGCACCCGGCGGTCATTAAATACCGGGCGCTGAATATTAAACGCCAGCCAGCGCGTGTCTTGCGCAGACTCATTTTTGTGCTCGTCTTTGACGATATAGCCTTTAGCGAAATTTTTACCGATATAGCGGGTCGCCCAGTTTTTGGCGCTGCTCTCGACGCGCAAATCGAAGGCCCCGGCTTTGAACGCTTCAAACGCCACGTTATCGTCGAGGTAGTAATCATAGCGAAGAGTGTCGAAGTTCCAGCGCCCGCGGTTTACCGGCAGATTGGCCGCCCAGTAGTCTTTGACGCGGGAATAGACGACATATTGCCCCATGCGCCAGTCGGTGATGCGGTAGGGGCCGCCTGCCAGTGGGGGAGTCGAAAGCGGGTCGCTCAGCTTATGATTTTTCCAGAACGATTCCGGCATTACCGGCAGCGAGAACAGGCTGAGCATATTCTCTTTGTTCGGTTCGCTCAGCTCGATGCGTACGGTGAGCGGCGCAATGGCTCTGACGGAAGCCCCTTTATACACGATGCGGAACTGGGGGACGCCTTCGGTCATGAATTTATGGAAGGTGAACGCAACGTCGCTGGCCTTAACCGGTGTGCCATCGTGAAAACGTGCTCGCGGGTTAAGCGAGATTTCCGCCCAGGCGAAGTTATCGGCGTAACGCACGTTCTCGGCAATCAGCGGATAGTAGCTGCCGGGTTCATCATCCGACGTGACAAAGAGCGTATCGTAAAGCGATTCCGTCCGCGCTGCCGCCACGCCGCGTAGGGCGAAGCGGTTGAAGTTGTCGAAGGTTCCCGTGGCGGAAAGGGTAACCTTTCCGCCCTTCGGCGCGGCAGGGTTAACGTAATCGAAGTGCGTAAAATTGACCGCATATTTCGGCTCGCCAATCACCGCGAAGGCGATATTTTCTTTGATGGCTTGCGCCTGGCTGGACAGGCTCGTGAATGCCAACATCAGCAACATAAAGCGCATAAGCATCTCGCGGCAGCTCCCTCTTTTACAGACCGGCTCGGTTAAGCTGAATAATAAGTGACGTCGCGGGCAATGTGAAATTAATCGCCTTCGGGCGAAATATCAGGCCGCCATTCGCGGAACTGCGCCAGCGGCATCGGGCGGCTAATCCAGTATCCCTGCAGGAAGTTAACGCCGTGTTCGCGCAGCCAGGCCGCCTGTTCCGGCGTCTCTACCCCTTCAGCGACGGTCGACATATTCAGTCGTCTTGCCAGCGTCAGGACGGCATCCAGCACTGGCGACGTCACGGTCTCAGTGCCAATCGCATTAACAAAACCGCGGTCGATCTTGAGGTAGTCCATGGTGAAATGCTCAAGATAAATCAGCGCGCTGTGGCCGGTACCAAAATCATCAATGGCTATCTCAAACCCTTCGTTGTGCAGCCATTCGAAGAGGCTGTTGGCTTCCCGATGATTGAGCATGTCGCGCTCGGTAATTTCCAGCACGATCTGGAAATAATCCGGCGGTAGTAGCGCTTTGAAGGTGCGCATATCGTCCTTAAAGCTTTCCGCGTGCAGATGTCCCGGCGCAATGTTGATGCCCACCTTTGCGCCCGGAGGTAACAGCGTTTGTAATACGGGCGCATCGTCGATAATAAGATCAAAGAGATGCAGCGTCAGCGGGACGATCAGCTTCTGCGCTTCGGCAAAATTGATAAACGCGTCCGGCGGAATTTCACCCATTGTCGGGTGTTTCCAGCGCATCAGCACTTCAAGCCCGGTCATCTGGAGCGATTTGGCATCAACGACGGGTTGATAAACCACGTAAAACTGACCGCGCTTAATGGCGCTTAAAATCTCTTTACCCGGGTTGAGCCGAATGCTGAGGATGTAGTAGTTGAGCGATCCGGCACAAATGCCGCATACCAGCCCGAAGAACACGGCGTAGAGAATTTCATCACTGGTCCATGCGTCCGCATACAGGTTGATGGTCAGGGGAACGTCTTTAAGCGTCGCGGTACGGACCGGGATGTCATGTAACTCGTGCGCATGAACCAGGGTACTGGACTGCGTCGACAACGCGTTATCGCCGATGATGATGGCTATACCCGCGAACTCGTCCTGGCGCTCCGTATAGAGCAGGTAAGGCGTCAGATTAATATTCACTGAAGTGAACACACCGCCGCCCTTTACTAATGGGTTGCGGTACCAGATCGCAATTGCAGGCTCATCAGGCAGCATTGGGGTACCCGGAAGCAGCGCCATATCGATCGGTTTATCGATATTCAGCTCAGGTATCAGCGTCTCCATCGGGACATTCATTGGGCCTGTGGCGGAAGAGCAGAACGCCATTTTGTCCCTGACCAGCAGGAAGGCGCGAACGTTAATGCTGAAGGCCGCGCGTGAGGTGAGTTCCTGATTGACGTCGTGGCACGTGTTCAGTGTGAGGGGCTGGAGAACATTGACAGCTTTTTTTAAATCGTCGAAATAGCTCCCCATATAGGCGCTCACATCATTCACCAGAGTGTCGAATTTGGCTTCCCGCTTGTGGTAACTCCAGGAAAATTGCAGGGAACCCAGGAGCAGGGCGGTGATGAGACCCGTGATAATACTGAGGATCAGTATCTTACGATTACTGGAGAAGTAGCGGGTGAGCATAGACGTCGTGATTCCTGAAATGCCGCTGGATGTATTCAGTGTAACGGGCAAAAAAAAACACTGCCGAAGCAGTGCTTTTTTTCATCATATCGTCAGCCAAGGGATAACCAACGATACAATAGTCATATTAACTGCGGGTCAGTACGCGGCGTGCTTCGTTGTAGCGCTTCTTCCAGTACGGTTCATTCATGCTGGAAATGGTCACACCGCTGCTGGTGGAGGCATGTACGAACTGGTCATTACCAATGTAGATGCCAACATGTCGACCTGTAGAACCGGCACGGAACAGGACTAAATCACCGGTGCGCAATTTGGTACGTGAAATCGACTTGCCCATCTCCTGCTGTTCATAGGTCGAACGCGGAAGGTCTAACCCAAATTGCTCGCGGAAAGTACGCTGTACAAAACCGGAACAATCAATACCTGTTTTTGTGCTGCCGCCAAGACGATAGCGCACGCCTTTCCAGTCAGCATACTGGTCCATAATGCGGGACTTCACGTCCAGATTACGTACCATATTTTCAAATTCATCCTGAGAGGCTTGCAGTGACGAGGAATCTTCCATTCCCACAACACGCGTCTCAGGATGCATATTCTTTGCGGTGTTCGATGTACTACATGCAGACAACAGTACCGCGACTGCTATCGCCGGGATCCCCCGTAAGATATATCTCAGAAACGGTTGAGATTTGACCATTTTGTTTATTATCCCTTGAAGTCCTTAACGACAAATATCGTTATAAAAATGCCAAACGTGACGAGACTAATTATCTGTTCACATTGAGACAATTCTTTCTGGTCACATTTGTGGCACAGCGCACAAAATTATTCGCCAGTGAAATAATTATCTCTATGGGGCAAAACGAGTTCGAGATTAACCGATTGCCAGGGGTATTGCGAGAAAAAAAAGCCTTTTTTTTATAAGAAAATGTGATACAGAAAGTAAAAACATAGAATTGCTCAAAATAGCGACGGATCCGCTGCGCCAGTGTGCAATTGCTTCATTTTTATCATGAATATGATGACGAGAAAATGACAGCGGGAAAAGATCGCGGCGAGAACGCTATCAGGGATCATGTCGATCCCTGATAGCCCACCTAAATTTAGGTTAGTTATTTGTTTAATTGTTGTTGCGTTTTACCAGGAAGATAGCGATCGAACAGCGCTATTATCCTGTCGCTCAGTGGGGTCATCAAACACCACGGCAGCGCAATCAGCGCCACGGAGAGCGAACCGACGGCAATATCGGTGAACCAGTGAGCGCCAATCATTACGCGCGGGAAGGCAAAAACCACAAAAATAATCAGGGCTATGGCAAAGGCTTTTCTGCCGAAATAGCGCAGCATAATTGCGGAAAAAATAAGCAGCATCATGCCGTGATCGCCGGGGAAACTGTCCTTCGACGCATCTTTTGTTGGAATATGCAGCAGTTCGCTGACGCGATAAATATCGGTGAAGAATAGCGTTGGGCTTGAACGCTTAACCGGAATAATCGCGGTTGCCAGCTGGTTTATGACGACGGCAAACAGCAGCATCACCAGACCGATAATGAGAATACGCCGACGCCCGGCTTTATCCTCTTTCAGCCAGAAAGAGAGCATCAGGCAGCCCATGGCCAGCAGCGAGAAGCCGTCGAAGGCGCGGTTGTTCGTAATCGCCACCAGCCATAAAAATGCGTTGCTCTTCACCAGCTCCTGGTTGAAGAAGTGAAAAATGGCAGAATCCAGCGGGAACCAGAAACCGTGATCCGCCGGGATATACCAGGAGAAGAAAAGCGCCAGACCGGCGACATTAAGCAGTAATATCAGGGGAAATCGAGTTGTCATAACGTTCTGCATAGAGTGAAAACTGGGGCAACGTTAGCCGCCCGAACTTAAACGAATCCTCAACAGGCTGGACTGGAGGGCATTCCAGTCGGCGTTAACCGCACTAATTAACTCTATTCGGCTGTCAGGCGGCGCCACGTTTTGCGTTTCAATAAAGAAATCGTCGCCCTGGCGGTTGATCCGCACCAGTCCGTCCGGCGTGCGCATGATCCCTTTCACGCGATCGACGGGCGCAAGGCGAGCCCACTCGAGGATCCCGATGGTGTCGAAAACGGTTTCAGCATCAAAAATCCATCCGCAGGCCTGATATCCCTGGCCGCTGTTCAGGTTACGACGCCAGCGCTGATGTTCCGGCAGGCTGAGAGCGGCTAAACCCTGCTTAACCGGGTGACTGTGCGCATGTTCCGCGCTGGCAGGCAACGCCGTGAGGTTCAGGCGTGGAAGGTCAAGCAGGGCGCTATCAATATTCCCCTGGGTGGTCTGCACCCGCATGCGGTTACCACCAAAATGTTGCCACCACGCGTCCAGCGCGGCCTGGCTTTCAGCCGTGGCGCGATCTTCCTTGTTGGCGACGATAACGTCCGCCGAGGCGAGCTGATCGCGGAAGTTCTCGTTAGCCACCGCCTTATCATCCAGAAGCTGACGCGGATCGAGCAGGCATAGAGTGGCGCGCAAATCGATCCACGGCTCGTAAACCGGGGCGGTCAGTAAATCGAGGATCTGCTTCGGGTGACCCAGTCCGGTCGGTTCAATCAGCAGGCGGTCAGGTTTGCCCTGACGCAGCAGGGTATTGAGTCCGACCTGCATCGGCAGGCCATTGACGCAGCACATGCATCCGCCGGGGATCTCTTTAATCATTGCGCCGCTGGATGACAGCAACGCGCCGTCAATGCCCACCTCGCCAAATTCATTGACCAGCACGGCCCACTTCTCGGCCGGATCTTTATTCGCCAGCAGGTGGAGAATTGAGGTGGTTTTACCGCTGCCGAGAAAACCGGTGATGAGGTTGGTTTTGGTCACGTGCGCTCCAGATGAGAATTGTGATGCTATAACACTTCTCTCTATCCTGGCGAAAAACGGGTCCTGTGAGAAGGGGAAGGGCGAACGGAGGTCTTATCCGTTCGCGTTAAGGGCAATAATCGTTAAAGATTTAACGTTTCGATAACAGCCTGACGCGCGCCGTGGCAGGTAATACGCTGATAGGCCTGGCTGACTGCCTCCACAAAAACGCTGTTTTGCGCGAGATCTTGACCAAAGACCTCACTCAGCCCCAGCAGCGCGTTAACGCGGTCGGCGCCGCTGCTGGCGTTGACGATGGCGCGGATTTTATCGCTGAGGGGATCGCGAACCTCAATCGCGTTGCCATGGTCGTCGGTACCGCTGACGTAGCGTATCCAGCCGGCCACGCCCAGGGCCAGCAGCGGCCACGGTGTTTTTCGCTCAAGATGAACGCGGATCCCGTCCAGCATTCTTTGCGGAAGCTTCTGACTACCGTCCATCGCGATTTGCCAGGTCCGATGCTGGAGGGCCGGGTTGGCAAAGCGCTCCAGCAGGCTATCGGCGTAGGCGGTGAGATCGACATCCTTAATACGTAACGTGGGGGCCTGTTCGTCCAGCATCAGCCGACGGGCAGCTTCACGGAACGCCGCGTCCTCCATGCATTCATTAATATGGGCGTAGCCCGCGAGGTACCCTAGATACGCCAGGAAAGAGTGGCTGCCGTTGAGCATGCGTAATTTCATCTGCTCCCACGGCAGAACATCCTGCACCATCTGGACACCCGCGACTTCCCAGGCCGGACGACCGGCGACAAAATTATCTTCCACCACCCACTGAATGAAAGGTTCGCAGCTGATGGCGCAAGGATCTTCCACGCCGAGCGCGTCGGTGATTTCCGCAAGCGAGGCGTCTGTCGCGGCGGGCACAATCCTGTCGACCATCGTCCCCGGGAAGCTCACGTGGCTATCAATCCATTCAGACAGCGCCGCGGAACGCTTTTGCGCCATGCCCAGCACCGCGTTTTTCACCACGTGCCCGTTGTCAGGGATATTGTCGCAGGACAGCACGGTAAACGCAGGCAAGCCGCGCTCGCGGCGGCGGTGGAGGGCTTCGACCAGGATCCCTGGGGCCGAATGTGGCTCTGAGGGGTTTTCAAGGTCGTGGACGATCCGGGGGTTATTCAGATCGAGTTTTCCGCTCGCGGGATCGATGCAATAGCCTTTTTCCGTGATGGTGAGCGATACAATTGCGACCTGAGGCTCGCAAAATTTCTCAATAATGGCGGGCAGGGAGTCCAGCTTTGCGTTCAGGCATTCGTGGACGGCACCGACGATAATCGCCTCATTTCCTTCAGCCCCTTTCTCCAGCACGGTGAACAGGTGATCCTGCTCGCGAAGCTGGCTCATCAGCACATCGCCGCTGAAGAGGCTAATCTCACAAATCCCCCAGTCGCCGCCTTTTTCATTCAACACCCTATTTGTTAACAAGGCCTGGTGCGCACGGTGAAACGCGCCAAAGCCAAAGTGGACGATGCGGGAGCGCAGTTGCTGACGATCGTAACGCGGTTGCTGAACCCGGGCAGGAAGGGCGGCGGAGGCAATTGTCTTCATGAGATACACACCTGATTAACCATTAATTAACAATGTCAGTGTAAAGTTATATGACAGCAAATAAAATTGGTGAGCCGTAAATATCCCCGTTATGTGAGTTTGATCAATCAATGTGCGGCGGTATGTTGACCCTTAGCGGCAAACATGTATGGTAGTCGTCATTGCAGTAACACATATTGGTATAACAACTTAAGAGGGTGAGGCAATGGAACAAACCTGGCGTTGGTACGGGCCGAACGATCCGGTTTCTCTTGATGATGTGCGTCAGGCTGGCGCAACGGGTGTCGTCACGGCGCTGCATCATATTCCTAACGGTCAGGTCTGGCCGGTAGAGGAAATACAGGCGCGTCAGGCGCTGCTGGCGGAGAAGGGATTGACATGGTCTGTGGTGGAAAGCATTCCTGTTCATGAAGATATCAAAACCCACTCAGGGGAGTACCAGACCTGGATTGCTAACTACCAGCAGAGCATTCGTAACCTCGCGGCCTGCGGTATTGATACGGTTTGCTACAACTTCATGCCCATCCTCGACTGGACGCGTACCGACCTCGAATATCAGATGCCGGACGGCTCGAAAGCGCTGCGCTTCGATCAGATTGCCTTTGCGGCATTCGAACTGCACATTCTGAAACGCCCTGGCGCAGACGCGGATTACACCGCGGAAGAGCAGCAGCATGCGCTCGCGTGGTTTAACGCCGCCAGTGACGCAGATATCGAAAAGCTGACCCGAAATATTATTGCGGGCCTGCCGGGTGCCGAAGAGGGCTATACGCTGGATCAGTTCCGCGCGCGCCTGGCGGAATACGGCGATATAGATAAGCAGCAGCTGCGTGAAAACATGGCGTATTTCCTGCGCGCAATTGTGCCTGTCGCGGAAGAGGTGGGGGTTCGTCTGGCCGTGCATCCGGACGATCCACCGCGTCCAATCCTCGGCCTGCCGCGTATCGTGTCCACGATTGAAGATATGCAGTGGCTGAAAGAGACGGTCGACAGCATCTATAACGGCTTCACCATGTGTACCGGCTCCTACGGCGTGCGGGCGGATAACGATCTGGTGCGGATGATTGAAACCTTCGGCGACCGCATTCACTTTACGCATCTGCGCGCGACCTGCCGTGAAGAGAACCCAAAAACCTTCCACGAGGCGGCGCACCTGGGTGGCGATGTGAATATGGTCGCGGTGGTGGACGCTATTCTGGCGGAAGAGGCGCGTCGTAAGCAGGCGGGCGATGTGCGTCCTATTCCGTTCCGTCCGGATCACGGCCACCAGATGCTGGACGATCTGCGTAAGAAAACCAATCCGGGCTATTCGGCGATTGGTCGTCTTAAAGGGATGGCGGAAGTGCGCGGCGTGGAGCTGGCGCTGAAGATGACGAAGTATCCGGAGCTTCTGTAACCGGAATTGCCGGGTGGCGGCTTCGCCTTACCCGGCCTACAAAAACACAAAAACCGGCTTCAGGGCCGGTTTTTTCGTAGGTTGGGTAAGCGTAGCGCCACCCGACAAAAGCCGCAATCAGTCAGCGCGACCCATATAGCGTTTTTCTTCGATATGGATGCGGATCTTCTCGCCAGCGGAGAGGTATTCCGGCACCTGCACAACCAGACCGGTCGTCAGGGTAGCCGGTTTGTTGCGCGCACTCGCTGATGCGCCTTTGATGCCTGGTGCCGTTTCAACGATTTCCAGATCGACGGTCTGAGGCAGTTCCAGCGCCAGCAGCACGCCGTCCCAGGTCAGAACCTGCATGTCAGGCATGCCGCCTTCCGGGATGAACAGCAGCTCTTCTTCAATCTGATCTTTGGTGAAGATGTACGGGGTGTAATCTTCTTTGTCCATGAACACGTATTCGTTGCCGTCGATGTAGGAGAAATCAACGTAGCGACGGGTCAGGGTCACGGTATCGACGATATCGTCACCTTTAAAGCGCTCTTCCACCTTCAGGCCGGTACGCACATCGGCGAAACGCATTTTGTACAGCGTAGCTGCACCACGGGCGCTTGGTGCCTGAATGTCGATATCTTTCACAATCAGCAGTTTGCCGTTGTAATTCAGCACCATACCTTTCTTAATTTCGTTCGCTCTTGGCATTGCAGTAATCCTGTTTACGGGAGGTAAAAAATATCGCGCCAAATTACTCGCGCGCGGCCTTTCAGGCAAGAGGAATTCGTGGCTTTTGCTATCAATACGCAAAAGGTGTTACTGTGCGCGCGATGCCCGACCGTACGGGCGTTCGCCAGCGAAAGAGAGCATTTATGGATTGCCGTCCCGATTGTGGCGCGTGCTGTACTGCACCGTCCATTTCAAGCCCCATTCCAGGAATGCCCGAGGGCAAGCCTGCCAATACCCGCTGCGTTCAGCTCTCGGAAACCAACCTGTGCATGATCTTTGGCTCACCGTTGCGCCCGAAAGTCTGCTCCGGACTTCAGCCCGCTGCCGAAATGTGCGGCAGCACGCGAGAGCAGGCGATGACGTACCTTCTTGACCTTGAAAAGCTCACCGCGCCTTAAACGTCTTTAATCTTCGCCAGGCAGCCGATCGTCAGCGTACACATCAGCAGCGCAATCCAGAACACCGTGTGATAGTTCCAGATTTCGGCCACGACACCGGCCATTGAGCCCGCGATAATCCAGCCCACGCGGGTGGTATTAGTATAAAGGGTGGTGGCTGAGCCTGCCTGGCCCGGCATCAGATCCTGAAAATAGAGCATGCCTATCCCGGCGAGAATGCCAATATAGATGGCGTTCAGCAGCTGTAAAGCCAGCAACAGCCCCGGCGTATGTACCGTCAGCATACCGACATAGAACAGCAGACCGGCTACCGCGGCGATGCGCATTAAAAAACGTTTCCCGAAGCGCTTTGCGTAATAGCCCGCGATAAGCATGGTCGGGATCTCAAGCCCGGCCGCGGTGCCCATCATGATGCCCGCCAGCTTCTCCGACAGGTGCAGCTCATTAATAATAAACAGCGGCATATTGATGATATACAGGCTGTTGGTGCCCCACATCAGCGTGCAGACCGCGAACAGGAGCAGGGCATCGCGGCGGTTACGGCGCGGCGCTTCCAGCACGCCCGTTGCCACTTTCGGCTCTTTGCGCATGGACGGCAGGAAGAACCACACCAGCGCGCCGCACGCCACAAACGCAACGGCCGCGCTCAGGTACATCACCGTAAAGCCAAAACCCATCGCCAGCGCGTAAGCCAGCGGCGGGCCAATCACCCAAGCCAGCGACACCTGCGCACGCATGACGGAGCTGAACATCACCGCTTCACGTCCGGTATGGTCGGCGTGTTCGCGGGCAAGGGCGAACAGCTGCGGGTTTGCCGTCGAGCCAAAGCTGCTCAGGAATACCCCGACGAAAAGCAGAATGAAGTAGTTGCGGTTCCAGGCAAACAGAACACAGGCCATGACCCCCAGCAGACAGCAGAAAACGATCAGGCTTTTACGATCGCCTTTTCTGTCGGATCGTCCCGCCAGAAACTGGCTGACCAGGATGCCTATGATGGCGCTTCCGGTAAAAAAGAAGCCAACCAGCGCCGGACGAACATGCACCTCATTGGTCAAAAATAAGCTCAGCGTCGGCGTCTGTAACGCACCGGCAATGCCTGTGAAGAAGGCAACAATCAGGAAGGCCGCTGAGGTTAAATCAAAGGGCTTCGGCGAGGCAGCCGCAGGGGTGTTATGCATGTTTTATAATTAGCGAGTAGCAGAGAGGGGCGGAGTGTACGCCGTCAGCTAAAAAATAAACAGTGGGTGCGGTCAATGATGCCACGAAAAATCAAAATGGCATTTCAACTTACCTCTCACCCGGCTGACCTTAGCTGAAACTGACTTGCTGAACTTCAGCAAAATTCAGCTGAACGAAGAAGAAATGTGCTGTATCTCTAAATTCTGCAATCTGAAATACGAGTTTTCTTGCAAGACATTGCAGAAAGCGCAAGACTTTTTGAAACGTTTCAGCGCTATCTTGTTTTAACAAACGGAGCAGGCTAGCGCATTTTTTCTCATTAAAGCTGAAACGATTCAAGTTCAGCAGGAGTGGAGAACCATGTTCCAGTTATCTGTTCAGGATATCCACCCGGGCGCTCAGGCCGGGGATAAAGAAGAGGCTATTCGCCAGGTTGCCGCTGCGCTTGTGCAGGCGGGTAACGTCGCGGACGGCTATGTCAACGGCATGCTGGCGCGCGAGCAGCAGACCTCAACCTTCCTCGGCAATGGCATTGCCATTCCGCACGGCACCACCGACACCCGCGATCAGGTGTTGAAAACTGGCGTTCAGGTTTACCAGTTCCCGCAGGGCGTGCTCTGGGGAGACGGTCAGGTGGCCTATGTGGCGATCGGTATCGCGGCCAGCAGCGACGAACACTTAGGTCTGCTGCGTCAGCTGACGCATGTCCTGAGCGATGACGATGTGGCTGAACAGCTTAAGTCTGCAACCACCGCGGAAGAGCTGCGCGCCTTGCTGATGGGCGAAAAACAGAGCGAAGCGCTGAAACTGGATAATGAAACGCTAACGCTGGATGTGGTTGCCTCCGATCTGGTAACGCTGCAGGCGCTGAACGCGGGTCGTCTGAAAGAAGCCGGCGCGGCGGATGCCACCTTTGTGACGCGCGTGATTAACGATAAGCCGTTGAATCTGGGTCAGGGTATCTGGCTGAACGACAGTGCTGAAGGCAACCTGCGCAGCGCTATCGCCGTGAGCCGCGCGGCCAACGCGTTTGACGTAGAAGGCGAGCGCGCGGCCATGCTGGTGACCGTGGCGATGAACGATGAACAGCCGGTTTCCGTGCTGAAGCGTCTGGGCGACCTGCTGCTGAACAACAAAGCTGAAAAGCTGCTGAACGCTGATGCCTCCACCGTGCTGGCGCTGCTGACCAGTGATGATGCGCCGACTGAAGACGTGCAGACAGCTGAGTTCGTGGTACGTAACGAACACGGCCTGCATGCCCGTCCGGGCACCATGCTGGTGAATACCATTAAACAATTCGAGAGTGAGATTACCGTGGCGAATCTTGACGGCACGGGCAAACCGGCCAACGGCCGTAGTCTGATGAAAGTGGTCGCGCTGGGCGTGAAGAAAGGTCACCGTCTGCGTTTCACCGCGCAGGGTGCTGATGCTGAACAGGCGCTGAAAGCGATTGGCGACGCCATCGCGGCAGGTCTGGGGGAGGGCGCATAATGAGCAGACGTGTTGCGACTATTACGCTGAACCCGGCTTATGACCTGGTAGGATTTTGCCCGGAAATTGAGCGCGGCGAAGTCAACCTCGTGCGTACCACTGGCCTGCATGCTGCGGGTAAAGGGATTAACGTCGCGAAAGTGCTCAAGGATCTCGGTATCGATGTCACCGTGGGCGGATTCCTCGGTAAAGACAACCAGGATGGTTTCCAGCAGCTGTTCAGCGAGCTGGGCATTGCCAACCGTTTTCAGGTTGTTCAGGGCCGTACCCGTATTAACGTTAAGCTGACGGAGAAAGACGGTGAAGTAACCGACCTGAACTTCTCTGGCTTCGAAGTGACGCCGTCGGACTGGGAACGTTTTGTAAACGACTCGCTGACCTGGCTGGGTCAGTTTGACATGGTCTGCGTCAGCGGCAGCCTGCCGTCCGGCGTGAGTCCGGAAGCCTTTACCGACTGGATGACGCGCCTGCGCAGCCAGTGCCCGTGCATCATTTTTGACAGCAGCCGTGACGCGCTGGTTGCGGGCCTGAAAGCCTCGCCGTGGCTGGTGAAGCCGAATCGCCGCGAACTGGAAATCTGGGCGGGTCGTAAGCTGCCAGAATTAAAAGATGTGATTGACGCTGCCCATGCGCTGCGCGAGCAGGGTATCGCTCACGTGGTGATCTCTCTTGGTGCAGAAGGCGCGTTGTGGGTTAACGCGTCTGGCGAATGGATCGCCAAACCGCCGTCAATGGAAGTTGTGAGTACCGTTGGCGCAGGGGATTCCATGGTTGGCGGCCTGATTTATGGTCTGCTGATGCGTGAATCCAGTGAACATACCTTACGTCTTGCCACTGCCGTTGCTGCCCTGGCCGTCAGCCAGAGCAATGTCGGTATTACCGATCGTACCCAGTTAGCCGCGATGATGGCGCGCGTTGACTTAAAACCTTTTAACTAACAGCAGGAGAGGAATAATGAAAACGCTGCTGATCATTGACTCCGGTCTCGGACAGGCTCGCGCCTATATGGCGAAGACCTTGCTGGGCGCGGCGGCACAAAAAGCACATCTGGACATTATCGATAATCCAGGCGATGCAGAACTGGCCATTGTACTGGGCGACAAAATCCCGGCTGACAGTGCGCTGAACGGTAAAAAAGTGTGGCTGGGCGATATTAATCGCGCGGTGGCACACCCGGAATTGTTCCTGAGCGAAGCTAAAGGTCACGCGTCTGTCTACAGCGCGCCTGTCGCAGCGGCACCGGCTGCGGCCACCGGTCCTAAACGTATCGTGGCTGTGACGGCCTGCCCGACAGGCGTAGCTCACACCTTTATGGCAGCTGAAGCCATTGAAACCGAAGCGAAAAAACGCGGCTGGTGGGTAAAAGTTGAAACGCGCGGCTCCGTCGGTGCCGGCAACGCGATCACCCCTGAAGAAGTGGCTGAGGCCGATCTGGTGATTGTAGCGGCGGATATCGAAGTGGACCTGGCGAAATTTGCCGGTAAGCCAATGTACCGTACCTCCACCGGCCTGGCGCTGAAAAAAACCGCGCAGGAGTTTGATAAAGCGCTGGTCGAAGCGAAGCCGTATCAGGCAACCGGCGCGCGTCAGACCGCGACGGAAGGGAAGAAAGAGTCCGCAGGCGCCTATCGTCACCTGCTGACCGGCGTGTCTTACATGCTGCCGATGGTGGTTGCGGGCGGTCTGTGTATCGCTCTCTCATTCGCGTTTGGTATCACCGCCTTTAAAGAACAAGGCACGCTGGCGGCTGCGCTGATGCAGATCGGCGGCGGCTCAGCCTTCGCCCTGATGGTGCCGGTACTGGCGGGCTTTATTGCCTTCTCCATTGCTGACCGCCCGGGTCTGACGCCGGGTCTTATCGGCGGTATGCTGGCCGTGAGCACCGGTTCCGGCTTTATCGGCGGTATCATCGCCGGCTTCCTGGCGGGTTACGTCGCGAAGCTGATTAGTTCGAAGCTGAAGCTGCCGCAGAGCATGGAAGCGCTGAAGCCGATCCTGATCATCCCGCTGATTTCCAGCCTGGTGGTCGGTCTGGCGATGATTTACCTGATTGGTAAGCCGGTGGCGGGCATCCTGGCGGGTCTGACCCACTGGCTGCAAACCATGGGTACCGCGAATGCGGTTCTGCTGGGTGCAATTCTCGGTGGCATGATGTGTACCGACATGGGGGGTCCGGTGAACAAAGCGGCGTACGCCTTTGGTGTTAGCCTGCTGAGTACCCAGACCTACGCGCCGATGGCGGCGATCATGGCGGCAGGCATGGTGCCTCCGCTGGCGCTCGGCCTGGCGACGATTATTGCCCGTCGTAAGTTCGATAAAGCGCAGCAGGAAGGCGGTAAAGCCGCGCTGGTGCTGGGTCTGTGCTTCATCACCGAAGGGGCGATTCCGTTCGCGGCGCGTGACCCAATGCGTGTGCTGCCGTGCTGTATCGTAGGCGGTGCGGTAACGGGGGCGATCTCTATGGCTGTCGGTGCGAAGCTGATGGCACCACACGGCGGTCTGTTCGTGCTGCTGATCCCTGGCGCCATCACGCCGGTACTGGGCTACCTGCTGGCGATTGTTGCCGGTACGCTGGTGGCGGGTCTCTCTTACGCGGTGCTGAAACGTCCGGAAGCGGAAGTCGTGGCAAAAGCAGCGTAAAATAAGATGTCGGGTGGCGGCTTCGCCTTACCCGACCTACAAAAAAAGCCGGGTTGCACTACGCACCCGGCTTTTTTTATGCCGCCTGTTCAGCGGTTTGCTGAGCCTTCAGCCAGGCAATCTCTTCTGCCCAGATGTCCGGATTGATGGTTTCCAGCACCATCGGAATACCGTCGAAGCGGGCGTCCTGCATAATAAAGCGAAACGCATCGTGCCCAATGTTGCCTTCGCCGAGGCTGTGGTGGCGGTCAACGCGGCTGCCAAAGGCGCTTTTCGCATCGTTTAAGTGCATTCCGCGCAGGTACTTAAAGCCCACAATGCGCTCGAACTCATCAAACGTGTTTTTTGTTGCCTCGGTGGTGCGCAGGTCATAACCGGCGGCAAACGCGTGACAGGTATCAATGCACACGCCGACGCGGGATTTGTCCTCCACGCCGTCGATAATCGCCGCCAGATGTTCGAACTTAAAGCCGAGGTTGCTGCCCTGACCGGCGGTATTCTCAATCACCGCGGTGACGCCTTTGGTCTTGTCCAGGGTGATGTTGATGGACTCGGCAATGCGCGCCAGGCAGGCATCTTCATCGATCTGCATCAGATGGCTGCCCGGATGGAAGTTCAGCAGCGTCAGCCCCAGCTGCTCGCAGCGCTGAACTTCATCAAGAAACGCCTCGCGGGATTTTTCCAGCGCCTCTTCAACCGGGTGACCAAGGTTGATCAGGTAGCTGTCGTGGGGAAGGATTTGGCCTGGCCCGTAGCGGTATTTCTCACAGGCGGCTTTGAAATCATCAATCACCTCAGCGGTGAGCGGTGCGGCGCGCCACTGGCGCTGATTTTTGGTGAACAGGGCGAAAGCGGTCGCCTCAATTTCGGCGGCACGAATGGCGGCATTCGCAAGGCCACCTGCAGCGCTGACGTGCGCTCCAACATATTTCATAAAAAAACTCCTGCTAACCCGAAACGCTTATGATAGCGGGTTAGCAGGAGAAGGACGTAGTGGTTTATGCCATCAGGCTGTGCACCGCGAGGTTAATGGCACCGCCGCCGACAATCAGCCAGATAAAGAGCACCAGCGCCATCAGCAGCGGTTTTGCACCGGCTTTTTTCAGCGCGCTGACGTGCGTGGTCACCCCCAGGGCAGCCATGGCCATCGCCAGCAGAACGGTATCCAGCGTCACCAGCATATCCACCACCGCTTTCGGCAGCAGGTGGAAGGAGTTAAAGATAGCCACCACGATGAACAGGATCGCAAACCACGGAATGGTGATTTTACTCTTCTGGCTACTGTCTGCCGGTGCCAGCTGCTTAACCCGCGCGGCGAGGAAAATCAGGAACGGGGCCAGCATCATCACGCGCAGCATTTTGGCAATCACCGCCGCGTTTTCGGCGTCCGGGTTAATGGCATGTCCTGCCGCCACCACCTGGGCCACTTCGTGCATGGTCGAACCGATATAGATGCCGTAGGTTTCCGGGCTAAACCAGTGGGCAACCAGCGGATACATCGCCGGGTAGAGGAAAATCGCCAGCGTACCGAAGATCACCACCGTCGCTACCGCCACCGTCACCTTGCTGGCTTCGGCTTTAACGACGGGTTCCGTTGCCAGCACCGCCGCTGCGCCACAGATACTGCTCCCGGCACCGATCAGCCAGCTGGTTTGCCTGTCCAGGCCAAACACTTTCTGACCGATAAAGCAGGCCAGTAAAAAGGTGCTGGTCAGGGTCAGAACGTCGATGGCGATCCCGCTCACGCCCACATCCGCAATTTGCGAGAAGGTGAGACGGAAGCCGTAAAGAATGATCCCAAGGCGCAGCAGGTGCTGTTTGGCAAAAATCACGCCGCCGTCGCAGGATTTCCAGATATGTGGATAAACGGTATTTCCCACGACCATGCCGAGCAAAATGGCGAGCGTCAGCGCGCTGAAACCTGCGCCTGCGATGGCCGGGATGCTGCCGCCCCATAGCGCTACGGCGGTGACTGCAGCGCTGAGCGCAAGACCCGGCAAGAAGTGCCACACTGTACGATGATGTTGTAAGGTGATTTCTGACATAACCTTCTCCTTTGTCTGGCTAAAGGTTACGGCGCACTGGCTTAAAAATAAAATTGATTATATACTTATAATCAATCTATATAAGTGGTAAGCAACCATGCACATTACTCTGCGTCAGCTGGAAGTGTTTGCCGAGGTGCTGAAAAGCGGCTCGACGACCCAGGCGTCACAAATGCTGGCGCTCTCACAGTCTGCGGTCAGCGCGGCATTGACCGATCTAGAAGGACAGCTGGGCGTTCAGCTTTTTGACAGGGTAGGGAAGCGTCTGGTGGTCAACGAGCACGGTCGTCTTCTTTATCCACGCGCGCTGGCGCTGCTCGAGCAGGCTATCGAAATCGAGCAGCTGTTCCGCGAAGACAACGGCGCGATCCGCGTCTACGCCAGCAGCACCATCGGAAACTACATCCTGCCTGAAGTGATTGCCCGCTACCGCCGGGATTTCCCGACCCTGCCGCTGGAGATGAGCGTGGGTAATAGCCAGGACGTCATCAACGCGGTGATCGATTTCCGCGTGGATATTGGCCTCATCGAAGGACCCTGCCATAACGTCGATATCATTGCCGAGCCCTGGCTGGAAGATGAGCTGGTGGTGTTTGCGTCTCCGGCCTCGTCGTTATTGCAGGGCGAGGTGACGCTGGAACGGCTGGCGCAGGCGCAGTGGATCCTGCGCGAGCAGGGCTCCGGCACGCGTGAAATTGTCGATTATCTGCTGCTTTCCCATCTGCCGCATTTCCAGTTAGGGATGGAGCTGGGGAACTCTGAGGCCATCAAGCACGCGGTGCGTCATGGACTGGGGATCAGCTGTCTTTCCCGGCGCGTCATTGCCGAACAGCTTGAAACGGGGTCGCTGGTTGAAATCCCGGTTCCATTGCCGAAGCTGGTGCGCACGCTATGGTGCATTCATCACCGCCAGAAACACCTTTCCAGCTCGCTGCAGCGTTTTCTGCGCTATTGCGAGATGTAATCTTCCCCTCACCCTGACTCTCTCCCCAACGGGGAGAGGGAAAAATTATGCTTTACTTATAATCCTGGCCGAGTCATGAAGCTCTCTTATAACTGAGTATTTCTGCCGGAAGGAACGCGGATCGTCTGCTACAATCGCGCCTCATTTATTAAATGGACAGCATTTTCATATGGTTTCAGAAATTAAAACCACAGAAGCGCCCACGCTACGTCGTGAACTCAAGGCGCGTCACCTGACGATGATCGCCATTGGCGGCTCAATCGGTACAGGTCTTTTCGTTGCCTCTGGCGCAACGATTTCGGCAGCCGGCCCGGGTGGGGCACTTTTCTCTTATATCCTGATTGGC
This sequence comes from Enterobacter sp. ECC-249, assembly GCF_043965265.1. Lineage (NCBI taxonomy): Bacteria > Pseudomonadati > Pseudomonadota > Gammaproteobacteria > Enterobacterales > Enterobacteriaceae > Enterobacter > Enterobacter sp. ECC-249. The sequence continues at coordinate 3,679,588 of NZ_CP143660.1, read as the reverse complement.
CTGATGGTGTACTTCCTGATGACCAGTCTCGGCGAACTGGCCGCGTACATGCCGGTATCCGGTTCGTTCTCGACCTACGGTCAAAAATACGTTGAAGAAGGCTTCGGCTTCGCGCTGGGCTGGAACTACTGGTACAACTGGGCGGTCACTATCGCCGTTGACCTTGTCGCCGCACAGCTGGTGATGAACTGGTGGTTCCCGGATACGCCGGGCTGGATCTGGAGCGCCCTGTTCCTGGCCGTCATCTTCCTGCTGAACTACATCTCCGTGCGCGGTTTCGGCGAAGCGGAATACTGGTTCTCTTTGATCAAAGTGGCAACCGTCATCATCTTTATCGTCGTCGGTGTGGCGATGATCGTTGGTATTTTCAAAGGCGCAGAACCTGCGGGCTGGAGTAACTGGACAACAGGCGATGCGCCGTTTGCCGGTGGGCTGTCGGCAATGATTGGCGTGGCGATGATTGTCGGCTTCTCCTTCCAGGGGACCGAGCTGATTGGTATCGCTGCCGGTGAGTCAGAGAACCCGGAGAAGAATATTCCGCGCGCGGTTCGTCAGGTCTTCTGGCGTATCCTGCTGTTCTATGTGTTCGCGATCCTGATTATCAGCCTGATCATCCCGTACACCGATCCAAGCCTGCTGCGTAATGATGTTAAAGACATTAGCGTCAGTCCGTTCACGCTGGTCTTCCAGCACGCCGGTCTGCTTTCTGCCGCGGCAGTGATGAACGCCGTTATCCTGACCGCTGTGCTTTCAGCCGGTAACTCCGGGATGTACGCGTCCACCCGTATGCTCTACACGCTGGCATGCGACGGTAAAGCACCGCGTATTTTCGCGAAGCTGTCCCGCGGCGGCGTACCGCGTAACGCGCTGTATGCCACCACGGTGATTGCCGGTCTGTGCTTCCTGACCTCCATGTTTGGCAACCAGACGGTTTACCTGTGGCTGCTTAACACGTCCGGGATGACGGGCTTTATTGCCTGGTTGGGGATTGCCATTAGTCACTATCGTTTCCGCCGTGGCTTCGTCAAACAGGGTCACGATATTAACTCGCTGCCGTATCGCTCAGGGTTCTTCCCGCTGGGTCCCATTTTCGCCTTCATTCTGTGCCTGATCATTACGCTTGGACAGAACTATGAAGCGTTCCTGGCGGACACCATTGACTGGGGCGCCGTCACGGCAACCTACATTGGTATCCCGCTGTTCCTCGTTATCTGGTTTGGCTACAAGCTGACGAAAGGAACAAAATTCGTTCGCTACAGTGAAATGGAATTCCCGGAACGATTTAAACAATAACCGCAATTCCTCTCTTTTAACCCGCTCATTCGAGCGGGTTTTTTTATTCCTGCATTCTGAAACAAAGATATATTTCCTAACAATTTAATTGATAATAATTATCGTTTGCTTTATCGTTATCAAAAATAAGCGTGTCACCGACCCACCGCAGATGTGGGCGGCAGGGAAGACGCTGTGAGCAATGATGATTTGATTTAGTTGTATTTACCTCATGGAGATATGGAATGTTTAGGTTGAATCCCTTCGTCAGGGGAGGACTTTGTGCGTCCGCAATGTCCCTGGCCCTGCCTGTTATCGCAGCGGAATCCGGCGACACAATGGTTGTCACGGCCTCCGCGACCGAGCAAAACCTGAAAGACGCACCGGCAAGCATCAGCGTGATTACCCAGGAAGATTTGCAGCGCAAACCCGTTCAGAACCTGAAAGATGTGTTACGGGATGTGCCGGGCGTTCAGCTCACGAGCGAAGGGGACAACCGTAAAGGGGTAAGTATCCGTGGACTGGACAGCAGCTACACGCTGATTCTGATCGACGGCAAGCGCGTTAATTCCCGTAACGCGGTGTTCCGCCATAATGATTTCGACCTCAACTGGGTGCCGGTTGACGCCATCGAACGAATTGAAGTGGTGCGCGGACCGATGTCTTCTCTTTACGGCTCCGATGCGCTGGGGGGCGTGGTAAACATTATCACCAAAAAAATCGGCCAGAAATGGACGGGCACCCTGAGCGCCGATTCCACAATTCAGGAACATCGCGACCGTGGAGACACCTATAACGGTCAGTTCTATACCAGCGGTCCGCTGGTGGACGGTCTGCTGGGGCTGAAAGCCTACGGTAGCCTCGCGAAGCGTGAGAAAGACGGTCAGCAGAAGTCCTCTACCACGGCGAGCGGTGAAACGCCGCGCATTGAAGGCTTTACCAGCCGCGATGCGAATGTGGAATTCGCCTGGACGCCGTCTGAAAATCATGACTTTACGGCGGGCTACGGTTTCGATCGTCAGGATCGTGACTCGGATTCCCTCGACAAAAACCGCCTTGAGCGCCAGAACTACTCGCTCAGCCACAACGGTCGCTGGGGCGTCGGCAACAGCGAGCTGAAGGTTTACGGCGAAAAGGTAGATAACAAAAACCCGGGCAACAGCAATCCGATCACCTCCGAGAGCAACGCGGTGGACGGAAAATACGTGCTGCCGCTGGGCGAAATCAACCAGCTGATGACCTTCGGCGGCGAATGGCGTCACGATAAGCTGAAGGATCCTGTCAACCTGACGGGCGGTTCCAGCAGCAGTACGTCGACAAGCCAGTATGCCCTGTTCCTTGAAGATGAGTGGCGTATCTTTGAACCTCTGGCGCTGACCACCGGCATCCGTATGGATGACCATGATACCTACGGCGATCACTGGAGCCCGCGCGCCTATCTGGTCTACAACGCGACCGATACCGTAACGGTGAAAGGGGGCTGGGCTACCGCGTTTAAAGCGCCGTCACTGCTGCAGCTGAGCCCGGATTGGGTCACCGGCTCGTGTCGCGGTGCCTGTGAGATTGTCGGTAACCCGGATCTGAAGCCGGAAACCAGCGAGAGCTTCGAATTCGGTCTGTACTACAGCGGGGAAGAGGGATGGCTGGAGGGCGTGCAGGCCAGCGTCACTACCTTCCAGAATAATGTGGATGACCGCATCAGCATCAGCCGTACGGCCAATGCGAAACAGGCCCAGGGCTACCCTAACTACGTTGGCCTGAATGCGGACGGTGAACCGATTTTCCGGTATTACAACGTTAACAAGGCGCGCATCCGCGGGGTGGAAACAGAGGTTAAGTTCCCGGTTGCTGAAGACTGGAAGGTGACGCTGAACTACACCTATAACGACGGTCGTGATATCAGCAACGGCGGCAACAAGCCGCTGTCCGATCTGCCGTTCCACACCGCCAACGGGACCGTTGACTGGAAGGCAACGCAGGACTGGTCGTTCTATGTTCAGGGCAACTACACCGGTGAGAAACGCGCGCTGACCAGCAGTGCACCAACGCCGGGCGGCTACGTGATCTGGAATACCGGTGCCGCGTGGCAGGTAACGAAAGCCGTTAAGCTGCGCGCGGGCGTGCAGAACCTGCTGGATAAAGATCTGAGCCGTGACGATTACAGCTACACGGAAGATGGCCGTCGCTACTTTGTCGGCGTGGATTATAAGTTCTGATCCAGCCATGTGCCGGGTGGCGGCTGCGCCTTACCCGGCCTACATAAGGGCACAGGCCCGTAGGCCCGGTAAGCGAAGCGCCACCGGGCAAAACAGGCAGCGCTTATGCAAATAAATGCTCCGCATGGAAGCGAAGATGATCCTCAATAAAGGACGCAATGAAGTAATAGCTGTGATCGTATCCCGGCTGAATGCGCAGCGTCAGCGGCCAGTCCTTCTGGCGTGCCGCTTCTGCCAGCACCGCAGGCTGTAGCTGTCCGGCGAGGAACTGATCCGCATCACCCTGATCGATAAGCATCGGGATCGCATTTGCTGAGCTGCTGGCCAGCATCAGCGCACAGCTGTCCCATTCCTGCCATTTCGCTTCATCTTCACCCAGATAGTTCGTGAAGGCTTTCTGCCCCCACGGCACCTGCGTTGGGTTCACAATTGGCGCAAATGCCGACACGCTGACGTATCTCCCCGGATTTTTCAGCGCCATGATGAGCGCGCCGTGTCCGCCCATCGAGTGGCCGCTGATCGCGCAGCGCTCGCCGACCGCAAACTGCGACTGCACCAGCGCAGGAAGTTCATCGCGAAGGTAATCATACATGCGGTAGTGGCGCGCCCAGGGCTGCTCGGTCGCATTCAGATAAAACCCGGCGCCTTTGCCCAGATCGTATCCGGCATCGTCGGCCACATCATCGCCGCGCGGGCTGGTGTCAGGCATCACCAGCGCAATGCCCAGCTCGGCAGCAATACGCTGCGCGCCCGCTTTGGTGGTGAAGTTTTCGTCGTTACAGGTCAGGCCTGAAAGCCAGAACAGAACCGGCGGATTTTCCGTCGGCGGCAGGAAAATGCTGAACGTCATTGCACAGTTCAGGACGGTGGAGTCATGCCGCCAGCGCTGCTGTCGACCTTCAAAACAACGGTGCTCTTCGAGCAGTTCCATGCAGGGCTCCTTAATGAGAATACGTATTCATAAAAACCATAATACAGTCTTTTCATTGACCTGTGAGTAACTTTCACTTTCGCCAGACGACGAGATGCTGCATCATAAATTTACTTTTCTTTAACAATTGGAGCGGTCATGGCGCTGCGTATTGCGCTCAGTGGGTTTGTCGTTCTGGTGGTGGCGATGGGGATAGGGCGCTTTGCCTTTACGCCTCAGGTGCCGCTGATGATTGCTGCCGGGCAGCTTACGCTGACCAGCGCGGGTCTGGTCGCGGCGATGAATTATCTGGGCTATCTGGTGGGCGCGTGGGATGCGATGCGCGCGCACCGCTTTGTGGAAACGCGCCTCTGGCTTGGCATCACCGGCGCGGTGGCGCTGACGCTGCTCTCCGCGGCGGCGGAGAACGCCGTCGTGCACGGCCTGCTGCGCTTCGTGATTGGCTGTATGAGCGGCTGGTCGATGGTACTCATTGCCGCCTGGACCAACGAACGGCTGGGACAGCTGGGTAAACCGGGCCTGAGCGCTGCGGTGTTTGCCGGACCGGGGGCGGGGATTGCCCTGAGCGGCCTGCTCGCCGTCTATATCCAGGCAAAATCCCTTTCGGCCGGGGCGGCATGGCAAATCTACGGCGTGCTGGCGCTGGTGCTGACGGCGGATTTAAAGCGCCTGGTCTGGAGCTACAGCCTGGCCGGTTTTGGCTATATCCTCCCGGCGACCTTCCTGTCGCAAATGGCGGCCGTGCGTTTTCCCGGCAGCCTGTTTGCGCAGTTTGTCTGGCCGATTTTTGGTATCGCCGCCGTGGTGGGCATTGCGCTCAGTATTCTTTTACGCCATACCTCAACGGCTAACCGCAGGCTGGCTATAGTCCTGTGGTTACAGGGGGCGGGCGTGCTGGCGGCCTGGCTGCTGCCGGGGATTGGCGGTTTGCTGACGGGCGGGCTGCTGGTGGGCGGCGGCTTTTTGTGTGCCGTGCAGCTCTCGCTTTTATACGGTCGCGAACTGGCGCCAAACCACACGCGCTATATGGCCGGCCTGCTCACCACCGGATATGCGATTGGGCAGTTGATTGGCCCGATGACCTCGGCGTTATCAACCTGGCTTACCCACCGACTGGAGCCCGCGCTGGGGCTGGCGGGCATTGCGCTGTTCGTGGGGGGAGCCCTGGTCTGGAATCGTCACGCTGAAAGGCAACAGCAATTGCAATAATTATCGTCGTGAATACTGGATTATGTGCGCCGCCTCACGCACAATGAACGCATACTTTTGCCACAACGAGGGCAAAAGACGCCACACCTGCAGGAGAACAAAATGTCATCACTCAGTAAAGAAGCTGCCCTGGTCCACGAAGCCCTGGTTGCGCGCGGTCTTGAAACGCCACTGCGTCCGCCCGTACAGGACTTGGACAATGAAACCCGCAAGCGTCTGATTGCCGGTCATATGACCGACATCATGGAGCTGCTGAATCTCGATCTGAGTGACGACAGTCTGATGGAGACGCCGCACCGCATCGCGAAAATGTATGTCGACGAAATTTTCTCGGGGCTGGATTACGCCAACTTCCCGAAAATCACCGTCATTGAAAACAAGATGAAGGTGGATGAGATGGTGACGGTGCGCGATATCACGCTGACCAGCACCTGCGAACACCATTTCGTCACCATCGACGGCAAAGCGACCGTGGCGTATATCCCAAAAGATACGGTGATTGGGCTGTCGAAGATCAACCGCATCGTGCAGTTCTTCGCTCAGCGTCCGCAGGTGCAGGAGCGTCTGACGCAGCAGATCCTGACCGCGCTGCAAACGCTGCTGGGTACCAATAACGTGGCCGTCTCTATCGACGCGGTTCACTACTGCGTCAAGGCGCGCGGCGTGCGTGATGCAACCAGCGCGACCACAACAACTTCGCTGGGCGGCCTGTTTAAATCGAGCCAGAATACCCGCCAGGAGTTCCTGCGCGCGGTACGTCACCACAATTAAGTCTTACAGGGCAGGGACCATGGAGCGAAACGTCACGCTCGATTTTGTTCGCGGCGTCGCCATTCTCGGTATCCTGCTGCTTAATATCAGCGCCTTCGGTCTGCCGAAGGCGGCTTATCTCAATCCTGCCTGGTATGGCGACATCACGCGCAGCGATGCCTGGACCTGGGCAATCCTCGATCTCTTTGCGCAGGTCAAATTCCTCACGCTCTTTGCCCTTCTGTTTGGCGCAGGCCTGCAGCTTCTCCTCAAACGCGGCACGCGCTGGATCCAGTCGCGCCTGACGCTGCTGGTTATCCTCGGCTCTATTCACGGCCTGTTCTTCTGGGACGGCGATATTCTTCTTGCCTATGGGTTAGTCGGGCTCATCTGCTGGCGCCTCATTCGCGATGCGCACAGCGTTAAAAGCCTGTTCAACACCGGGGTGATGCTCTATGTCATGGGGCTTGCTGTATTGCTGCTGCTGGGGATGATCTCCGGCGAGGCGACAAACCGTTCCTGGATACCGGATGCCGCTAACCTGCAGTACGAACAGTACTGGAAGCTGAAAGGCGGTACGGAAGCGATAAGCAACCGCGCGGATATGCTGGGGGATAACCTCCTTGCGCTCGGGGCGCAATACGGCTGGCAGCTGGCGGGCATGATGCTGATGGGCGCGTCACTGATGCGCACCGGCTGGCTGAAAGGCGAATTCAGCCTGCGTCACTATCGTCGTACCGGCGCCGGTCTGGTGCTGCTCGGCGTTCTGATTAACCTCCCGGCGGTAATTATGCAGTGGCATATCCACTGGGATTACCGCTGGTGCGCGTTCCTGCTCCAGGTGCCGCGCGAACTGAGCGCGCCGTTTCAGACCATCGGCTATGCGGCGCTGATCTATGGCTTCTGGCCAATGCTTTCCCGCCTGTGGATCGTCAGCGCTATCGCCTGCGTGGGCCGTATGGCGTTGAGCAACTACCTCCTGCAAACGCTGATTTGCACCACGCTTTTCTATCGCTTTGGCCTGTTTATGAAATTCGACCGCCTTACGCTGCTGGCGTTTGTTATCCCGGTCTGGGTAGTAAACCTGGCGTTTTCTGTGCTCTGGCTACGTTATTTCCGCCAGGGACCGCTGGAGTGGGTGTGGCGTCAGTTAACCGCACATGCTTCAGGGGTATCATTGAAAAACACATCCAGATAACGATCTGGATCACAATCATTAACAAAACGGATGTAAGCGTTTTCATGAGTGTGAGCTTCTTCACGTAGTCCCCTTTCTCTCGCTGCCAAAATAGCCACCTTGCTAAACACAGGGGGTGTCTGTGAGTTGCTGCAATCCTTTGAAGGATGGTGAATATGATCACCATTCGTGACGTCGCCCGTCAGGCGGGCGTTTCCGTGGCTACCGTCTCACGCGTGCTCAACAACAGCGCGCTGGTCAGCCCTGAAACCCGTGAAACCGTAATGAAAGCCGTGACCCAGCTCGGGTACCGGCCAAATGCCAATGCGCAGGCGCTTGCGACGCAGGTCAGCGACACCATCGGCGTGGTGGTGATGGATGTATCAGATGCCTTTTTCGGCGCGCTGGTGAAAGCGGTCGACGTGGTCGCCCAGCAGCATCAGAAATACGTCCTGATCGGCAACAGCTATCATGAGGCCGAAAAAGAGCGCCATGCCATCGAAGTGCTGATCCGCCAGCGCTGTAACGCCTTGATTGTCCACTCAAAAGCCTTAAGTGATGAAGAGCTAACCGGCTTTATGGATCAGATCCCGGGCATGGTGTTGATCAACCGCATCGTTCCGGGCTATGCCCACCGCTGCGTCGGGCTGGATAACGTTAGCGGCGCCATGATGGCCACGAAAATGCTCATCAACAACGGGCATCAGCGGATCGGTTATCTGGCCTCCAGCCATCAGATTGAAGATGACGATCTGCGGCGCGAGGGGTGGCAGAACGCCCTGAAAGAGCACGGCATTACGCCGTCTGAAAGCTGGACGGGCACCGGCACGCCGGACATGCAGGGCGGTGAGGCGGCAATGGTGGAGCTGCTGGGCCGCAACCTGCAGCTGTCTGCGGTGTTTGCCTATAACGACAGCATGGCGGCTGGCGCCCTGACGGCGCTGAAGGATAACGGCATTGCGGTGCCGCAGCATTTATCACTCATTGGTTTTGATGATATTCCGATTGCCCGTTACACCGACCCGCAGCTGACAACGGTGCGTTACCCCATTGCTTCTATGGCGAAACTGGCGACTGAGCTGGCGTTACAGGGGGCGGCAGGGCTGCTGGATCCGGGCGCAACGCACTGTTTCATGCCGACTTTAGTGCGCCGCCACTCCGTCGCGGCCAGGCAAATTGTGGTTCCGATCACTAACTGATTACATCAGGTGATGTAACCGTTTTCAATCTGTGAGTAAATTCACAGTATCTTAACAAGGCGCTGACTATGATGTCAGCGTTTTAGGAGCTGAAACGCTATGTAACGGTGATTATTCACTTTCACTATAGCCAACGAGCCGCAAACAACGAATAAAACGCATTTCTGGAGCGTTACCGAACACGGAAGATAGAAATTTTATAAGTGAACTTCGGCTGTCAGTAACGTTTTATTAACACCTGCCCGCCGATCGTTATTCACAAGAACTACCCTGCATAAAAAAACCGGAGATACCATGAATAAGAAGGTGTTGACCCTGTCTGCTGTAATGGCAAGCATGCTTTTTGGTGCAGCAGCGCACGCTGCGGATACCCGTATTGGTGTGACCATCTATAAATACGACGACAACTTCATGTCTGTTGTGCGTAAAGCGATTGAGAAAGATGCGAAAGCAGCGCCAGACGTTCAGCTGCTGATGAACGACTCCCAGAACGACCAGTCCAAACAGAACGACCAGATCGACGTTCTGCTGGCGAAAGGCGTGAAAGCCCTGGCCATCAACCTGGTTGACCCGGCTGCAGCAGGCACGGTTATTGAAAAAGCGCGCGGCCAGAACGTGCCGATCGTCTTCTTCAACAAAGAACCTTCCCGTAAGGCGCTGGATAGCTACGATAAAGCGTATTACGTCGGTACCGACTCCAAAGAGTCCGGTATTATTCAGGGCGATCTGATCGCCAAACACTGGGCGGCGAACCCGAACTGGGATCTGAACAAAGACGGCCAGATTCAGTTCGTGCTGCTGAAAGGCGAACCAGGCCACCCGGATGCTGAAGCGCGTACCACTTACGTTATCAAAGAGCTGAACGACAAAGGTCTGAAAACCCAGCAGCTGGCGTTAGATACCGCGATGTGGGATACCGCTCAGGCGAAAGATAAGATGGACGCGTGGCTGTCCGGCCCTAACGCCAACAAAATCGAAGTGGTTATCGCCAACAACGATGCGATGGCAATGGGTGCGGTAGAAGCGCTGAAAGCACACAACAAATCCTCCATTCCTGTGTTCGGCGTGGATGCGTTGCCAGAAGCGCTGGCGCTGGTTAAATCCGGTGCGATGGCCGGTACCGTGCTGAACGATGCCAACAACCAGGCGAAAGCGACCTTCGATCTGGCGAAAAACCTGGCCGATGGCAAAGGTGCGGCTGATGGCACCAGCTGGAAAATTGACAACAAAATCGTTCGCGTACCTTACGTGGGCGTAGACCAGTCCAACCTGGCTGAGTTTATCGGTAAATAAGTAAGCGGTACTGTCTCCACTGGGCGCAATTCGTTGCGCCCTTTTATAACGCGATATGCGAGGCCAACAAGGTATAATTATGGTCAGCACAACTACTCAGTCATCCGGTGAATACCTGTTGGAAATGAGCGGTATCAACAAGTCATTTCCCGGCGTTAAGGCACTCGATAATGTTAATTTAAAAGTTCGTCCTCACTCTATTCACGCCTTAATGGGGGAGAACGGTGCGGGTAAATCAACATTATTAAAATGTCTTTTTGGGATCTATCAAAAAGATTCTGGCAGCATTCTTTTTCAGGGGAAAGAGATCGATTTCCATTCAGCGAAAGAAGCACTGGAAAACGGTATCTCGATGGTTCACCAGGAATTAAACCTGGTTCTGCAGCGTTCAGTCATGGATAACATGTGGTTGGGGCGTTATCCAACCAAGGGTGTCTTTGTCGATCAGGAAAAAATGTATCGCGACACCAAGGCGATTTTCGACGAGCTGGATATTGATATCGATCCGCGCGCCCGCGTGGGAACATTATCCGTCTCCCAGATGCAGATGATCGAAATTGCCAAAGCGTTCTCCTATGATGCGAAAATCGTCATCATGGACGAACCGACATCGTCATTAACGGAAAAAGAGGTTAATCACCTTTTTACCATTATTCGCAAGCTGAAAGATCGCGGCTGCGGCATTGTGTATATCTCCCACAAAATGGAAGAGATCTTCCAGCTGTGCGATGAGATCACCATCCTGCGCGACGGCCAGTGGATTGCCACGCAGCCGCTGGAAGGGCTGGACATGGACAAGATCATCGCCATGATGGTCGGCCGCTCCCTGAACCAGCGCTTCCCGGATAAAGAGAACAAGCCGGGCGAAGTGATTCTGGAAGTGCGTAATCTGACCTCGTTACGCCAGCCGTCCATCCGCGATGTCTCCTTCGACCTGCACAAGGGTGAAATCCTGGGGATTGCCGGTCTGGTCGGCGCAAAACGCACCGATATCGTGGAAACCCTGTTTGGCATTCGTGAGAAAGCCGAAGGCACCATTACGCTGCACGGTAAGAAAATCAATAACCACAACGCCAACGAAGCCATTAATAATGGTTTTGCGCTGGTGACGGAAGAGCGTCGTTCGACCGGTATTTATGCTTATCTGGATATTAACTTTAACTCGTTAATTTCTAACATTCGCAATTACAAAAACAAAGTCGGGCTGCTGGATAACTCCCGCATGAAGAGCGATACCCAATGGGTAATAGACTCCATGCGCGTGAAAACGCCAGGCCACCGCACCCAGATTGGTTCGCTGTCAGGCGGTAACCAGCAGAAAGTGATTATTGGCCGTTGGTTATTAACGCAGCCAGAAATTCTGATGCTGGATGAGCCGACCCGCGGTATTGACGTCGGCGCGAAGTTTGAAATTTATCAGCTGATTGCCGAGCTGGCGAAAAAGAATAAAGGGATCATTATTATTTCTTCCGAAATGCCGGAATTGTTAGGGATCACGGACCGTATTCTGGTTATGAGCAATGGTCTCGTCGCCGGTATTGTTGACACCAAAACGACAACGCAAAATGAAATTTTGCGTCTTGCGTCTTTGCACCTTTAAGATCAGGGGCTCCTCATGAGTGCGTTAAATAAAAAAAGTTTTCTCACTTACCTGAAAGAAGGCGGTATTTACGTTGTTCTTTTAGTCTTGCTGGCAATCATCATTTTCCAGGACCCTACGTTCTTAAGCCTGCTGAACCTGAGTAACATTCTGACCCAGTCCTCCGTGCGTATTATCATTGCGCTGGGCGTGGCGGGCCTGATCGTGACCCAGGGGACGGACCTCTCCGCGGGGCGTCAGGTAGGTCTGGCGGCGGTTATCGCGGCAACCCTGCTGCAGTCGATGGAAAACGCCAACAAGGTCTTCCCGGAAATGGCCACCATGCCGATTTTCGTGGTGATCCTGATTGTCTGCGCCATCGGTGCGGTGATTGGTCTGATCAACGGTATTATCATCGCCTACCTGAACGTGACGCCGTTTATCACCACCCTGGGTACGATGATCATCGTTTACGGTATCAACTCCCTGTACTACGACTTTGTCGGTGCTTCACCTATCTCGGGCTTTGACAGCGGCTTCTCGACCTTTACGCAAGGGTTTATCGCGCTGGGCAGCTTCCGCCTGTCGTATATCACCTTCTATGCGCTGATTGCGGTGGCCTTCGTCTGGATCCTGTGGAACAAAACGCGCTTTGGTAAAAACATCTTCGCTATCGGCGGTAACCCGGAAGCGGCGAAAGTTTCCGGCGTAAACGTTGCCCTGAACCTGCTCTTCATCTATGCGCTGTCCGGGGTGTTCTACGCCTTCGGCGGGATGCTGGAAGCGGGCCGTATCGGCTCTGCCACGAACAACCTTGGCTTCATGTACGAACTGGATGCGATTGCAGCCTGCGTGGTGGGCGGCGTCTCCTTCAGCGGCGGCGTGGGGACGGTGCTCGGCGTGGTGACCGGTGTGATCATCTTCACCGTCATCAACTACGGGTTGACCTATATCGGCGTGAACCCGTACTGGCAGTACATCATCAAGGGCGCCATTATTATCTTCGCGGTTGCGCTGGATTCACTGAAGTACGCGCGTAAGAAATAATCGTCTCTCGCTATACCCGGCCCGCTCACCGAGCGGGCTTTTTTTATGCCCTATGCCAGATGGAACTCCTCCTGCGTCACAATCCGCTCAAACCAGTCGAGTTCAGAAAGCTTGCAGGCGACCCACTGTTCGGAAAAGGCGTCGCCCAGGCTGTCGGTGAGATACTGACAGCGGGCAAAGGCCTCAATAGCCTCCTGCTGGAACAGGGGAAGTTCGGGCCGATCGTGCTGCGGTTCGGGCAAATCCTCCTCGTCGATGTTTTCCAGCCCGTAGAGCATGCCGGTAAGGATAGTGGCCGCCACCAGATACGGATTCGCATCGGCTCCGGCCAGCCGGTACTCAATACGACGGTTGTGGTCATCCGAGCAGGGAATACGCAAGGCGGCGGAGCGGGTGTTATAGCCCCAGGAGTTAAAGACGGGTTCCGTCAGGTTTTTACGCAGGCGACGAAACGCGTTGACCCCCGGCGCAAGAATGGCGACGGAGGCGGGCATCAGCGCCAGCTGGCCCGCGATGCACAAACGCATCATGCTGCTCGGCGCATTCACCGGGGAAGCAAAAACGTTGTCGCCGCGGCTATCGTTCAGGCTGAAATGGATGTGCAAACCGCTACCGGACAGCTGGCTGAATGGCTTAGCCATAAAGTTGGCCTGCAGGCCGTGCTTTTCGGCAACGTATCGGGTCAGGCGACGCAGCGCCAGCACGTTATCGCAGACCTCAACGACGCGATGGCTGTGCTTCAGGTTTAATTCGTACTGACCGGACTCGGCTTCCGCTACGACCCCTGACAGCGGGATGCGCTGCAGGTGAGCCAGCTGTTCCAGCTCGTCAAACAGCGCCGCATGCGCCGACGAGGTATCCATATGAAAGCAGCCCTGATTTTGCGGATCGCGATCGCCCTGCCCCGTCAGATAGAACTCGATTTCCGGGGCAATCACCGGGAAAAGGCCGTGCCGGTGGAAGCGGGCCACGACGTTCTGCAGTATCGCGCGCGGCTCAAGCGGGCAGGGGTTACCGCCGCTGTCTTTCATCGTCAGCAGGATCTGCGCGTTGTGCTCCGGATCCTGCGGACAGGGACGCAAAGAGCCGGCGACCGGAACGCAGAGCCGGTCCGGTTCATCATGAAGCGGGGCGGCGATTTTTCCTTTTTGATCCATTGAGTAAACGGAAAGCGGAAAATAACAGCCTTTTTCCAGACTCAGCATGCTCTCCACTGAGAGGCGCTTGCCGCGCATCGTGCCGTTGATATCGTTCAGGTAAACGTCAACATGTTTCGTCTGCGGGTAACGTTCCAGATAATCGGCCACTTCCACGGCAACGTCGTGCTGCAGGGCGTCAATTTTTTCATCCAGCCAGAGACCAGAATGGAGTGCGCCAGGGAGTGATAAGCCGGGAAAGTTAAAGTAAGGGCGGAGACTTTTGAGGAAAAACGCATTCATTATCGAGTTCATAGTCATTCTTCAATGAAGCCGTAGCGGCAGTGAACTCAGCTTAAAAGAGCCGACGTAAAGGGGAGATAAAAAGCGTCAGGCCCGGCGTAAAGAAAGTATAAAGGCGGTCCCGCTATTTCTCTTTTTTCTGCATATCGAGCAGCTGCTCGGGCGTGACGGCCGGGTAACCCTGCGCGTCTTCCGGTACTTCGTGCATCGCCGGAATCGGCACCAGCGGGCCTAAAAAGCGCGGTTCGCGTTTGAAGATGTACAGATCGGCAAGGGCACCAAAGCGGGCGCCGAACTCGCGGACGCGCACGCTAAGCATATCTTTTGGCGACGGCACCGCGTAGCACTGCGCCTGAATGCCCATATGCAGGGCAATAAACAGCGCGCGCTCGCAGTGGAAGCGCTGGGTGATGATGATGAAGTCGTTGGTGTCGAAGACTTTGCGCGTGCGCACGATGGAGTCCAGGGTGCGGAACCCGGCGTAGTCGAGCACGATATCGGCAGGATCCACGCCCGCGGCAATCAGGTCCTTACGCATCGTCACCGGTTCGTTGTAGCTTTGCAGGGCGTTATCGCCGCTCAGCAGCAGGTAGTTCACCTTGCCGCTGTTGTAGGCGTTCAGCGCGCCCTGAATTCGGTAACGGTAATACTGGTTAATGACGCCGGTGCGATAATACTTGGCGGTGCCGAGCACCACGCCAACCTGGCGATAGGGCAGGTCCTGCAGGTCGTCAAAGATGTAGGGAGCGGTTTTCCAGCTCATCCAGCGGTCGAGACCGAGCACGATCAACAGCAGTATGCCGACCAGGACAGACAGGCTGTAAAAAACGCGCTTTAACATGCAGATGGCTCGTACCGAAGGTGAAATTTAACTCAGGCTACTTTACCCGCCTGGTTAGCGCAAGAAACAGCGACTCAACTGAGGGGTTTTTCAGCAAACTGGCGGGCATTTCTGCCCGCCGGAAGGATTACGCCAGCAGTACGCGGTCAATCGTCGTACAGCCCAGCGCTTTAAGCGTTGCGGCAGTGGCATCCCACTGAATCAGCGGCGCATCGGCAATTTCAGCCAGAATGGCGCGCTGAATGTCAGGATAATCATAGCCGTTCAGGCTCAGCAGGTTGAGTGCGCCCTGCAGAGGCGGCAGCGTTGGGTTAAACGCGGCGTTTTCCGCATAGCTGCCGGTGAAGATTCGGCCATCGCGGCACTGTAGCGCCACGCCGCTCGGGGACTTGCTGTAAGGCGTGTGGCTCTTGTTGGCGGCGGTAATCGCCGCCTGGCTCAGGTCATCGCCGGACAGGGCGAAACCGTGGTCCTGATCGTCCATCAGCAGCGTTTTGATCTCCAGATCTTTCGGGCCAAACGCGTCAGGCAGATAATCCCCCAGGGTATGCGGCGCGCGGCCTGGCAGATTGATGCGCAGCTGCAGCCCGCTGTTCAGCTCGTTCATAAACTGACGGCAGTGGCCGCACGGAGTGTAGTTAACGGTAATGGCGCTCAGCGCTTTTTCACCGCGCAGCCAGGCGTGACTGATTGCGCTCTGCTCGGCGTGCACGGTTTGCTGCATGGTTGCGCCCAGGAACTCCATGTTGCCGCCGAAGTACCAGGTGCCGCTAACGCCGCGCGCAATGGCCCCGACGTTAAAGTGGGAGAGATCGGCCCGCGCGCAGGCGGCAGCCAGAGGAAGCAGTGCGAAAGCCAGCGCGTCTTCGTCCAGTCCCGTTGCCTGTTTCAGCAACGTGACCTGCTCCGCGGTCAGCAGGGCGGGGAAGTGCGCATCTGCCAGAACGGGAGCAAGGGCTGACTGCAAATTCTCTGCAAGCTGGGCGAAAGCAGCTTGAAAACGTGGGTGCATGGCGTTTGCCTCATAAAGGTTAATGGATCGGTAGTTTACGGAGCCGTCAGGGCTTTATATGTGATCCACTTCTCATTATGTATGCAACTTATGAAATCAAAATGAAATTTGCGCGACGTATCGCAAATTTTAGCCCATCACCGCCAGAATCAGCGGGAAAATAAACGGAGCCAGCAGGGAGGTGATAATCCCGCAGATCACCAGCGCCAGCGAGCTAAACGCCCCTTCCTGATAATCCAGCTCCGCGCAGCGGGCCGTGCCCAGCGCGTGCGAGGCGGTTCCCATCGACAGTCCCCGCGCCGCTTTCGTATGAATACGCATCCCGTTCAGCAGGGTGTGACCAAACACCGCGCCGAGAATACCGACGAAAATGACGCACATCGCGCTGATGGCCGGAATGCCGCCGAGGCTGCCCCCGACAGCCATCGCGATAGGCGTGGTCACCGATTTAGGCAGGATAGAGGCGGCAATCTGTGGAGAGGCTCCCATCAGCAGCGCTACCGACGTTCCGGTGATCATCGCCACCAGGCTGCCCACAAAACAGATGGTAATGATGGATTTCCAGCGGGCGCGGATCTGGTGGAGCTGCTCGTATAAAGGAAAAGCGAGCGCCACAACGGCAGGCTGCAGCAGGTCGTTTAAGATTTTACTGCCGGCAAAGTAGCGTTCGTAAGGAATGCCGGTGAGCAGCAGGAACGGAATAATCACCACCATCGCCACCAGCAGCGGGTTCAGCAGCGGCATTTTGAAACGCGCGGCAAGTTTGCGCGCGGCGAAGAACACCGCCAGGGTTAACGGCAGCGACCACCAGATATTGGCCATCATTTTTTTGTTTTCTCCCCGACCACGTTACGTTCGCCATGCACCAGATGCGAACTCCAGCTCACTACCAGGAAAACTACCAGCGTACTGACCGCGCAGGAGACCACAATCGGGCCGAACTGGGCTTTGAGCAAATCAAAATACTGCATGACCCCGACGCCAATTGGCACGAAAAGCAGCGCCATATAGCGAATGAGGACGAAGCAGCCGGGGTTGACCCATTTTGCGGGCAGGATTTGCAGCGCCAGCAAAACGAAAAGGATCAGCATGCCGATAATGCTGCCGGGAATGACGATGGGAAGCAGCGACGCGATGAAAATCCCGGCATACAGGCAGGCGTAAATCAGGACGAATGCGCGCAGATATTGCCAGATAATGTTCAATGATTTGCTCATGGTGATAGTCCTTGCTGAAACGCATTCATCATACAATTAAACCTAAAAATGTGCCACGGATCACATCATGAAATTTGAGCATACCAGACATTCCAGAATGGAACGTCCGGTATCACCTTACTGGTGCAGGCTACAGTTTAGAGGAAAGGGGTTGCGCTGGCGACGTGGCGCGCCAGAGAATGCATCAGCATCTGGCGGTCAGTTTATCGAGAAAAGAAAACAGCACCTGGTTCATTTCGCGATAATCATGCGAGCGGAGCTTTTCTGCCGTTTCGACAAAACGGTATTCACCCGCGCGACGGAGGTCGTTCTGTGAATGCTCAATCAGCAACTCTACCACCTCCGGCGTTAGTTCCATGTGGCACTGGAAACCGTAAACCCGTTCGTCGTATTGCACAATCTGGCGGGGACAGCCCTCGCTGTAAGCGAGAACCTTAGCCTGCGGCGTCAGCCCTGGCATGTCGTTATGCCAGTGACCGACGTTCAGCACGCTGCCAAAGTCCTCAAACAGCGGATTCGCCTTGCCTGCATTTGTGAGCCTGACCGGGAATTTGCCGATCTCTTTTTCCGGGCTATGACAGAACGCTGCGCCCAGCGCTTCGCCGATAAGCTGTGAGCCCAGGCAAACGCCTATCACCGTTTTACCTGCCTTTATCGCGCGGCTGATGAGTGCTTTTTCCGCCTGCGCATCAAACCAGGGGCATTCCTGCAGCGTGGTGGCGGGTGACTGCGGGCCTCCCATGATGATAAGCAGGTCTATGTGCCCCAGCGCCTCGGGTAACGGATCGCCCTGATACACTCTGGTGTAGCTCAGACTGCAGCCGCGATTTTTCCCCCAGATTTCATAGGCGCCTGGCGCCTCGAAATGTTCATGAATAATAAAATGGATGTGCATTGCGTCTCTCTCTGGTTACGTGTACAAGCAGCATCATAAGAGGAAGGGGGGAATGTGAAATGCCAACCGTTATCGATAAAACGCCAATTCACGACGATGCCATCGGATGGTCAAGAGGAGCAATCCGCTATACGCGCGGCGAAATCGATCCGCCTCACCAGCATTCGCAGGGACAGCTTTTGTTTGCCATCAAAGGGGTCATGCTGGTCGAAACCGGCAGCAAGCGCTGGGTCATACCGCCGCAGCGCGCGCTGTGGGTCCCTCCCTTCCAGGAGCATACCTACCGCGTGTTATCCACAACGGAGCTGCGCGCTGTCTGGTTTAGCCCGGCGCTGATAGCGCAATGCGAGCCCTTTAAGCGGAAAGACGAGGTTCACGTGATTATGGCAACCGCGTTGTTCAAAGAGCTGATTGCCGGGCTGTTCAGCGCGGAATACCGGCCAGCCATCCAGCGCAGCATGGCCGTTTTGCTGCTCGATATCCTCAGTGAAGCTCAGCAAATCTCGGCCGAATTACCGATGCCCGTGGATGAGCGCTTACATCGCGTTGCCTGTGACATCATTGCCAACAATCTCTGGGATCTTTCTCTGGAAAGGCTGGCGGAACGGGCCGCGATGTCTGAACGCACATTTTCACGCGCGTTTATCAAAGATACCGGCTTTAGCTTCCGGGCCTGGCGACAGCGTGCAAGGATTTGTGCCTCGCTGGATCTGCTCGCAAACGGATACCCAGTAAAGCAGGTGGCCTGGATGCTGGGGTTTTCCGGCCAGGCGGCATTTGCGGCGGCATTTCGCGCCATTGTTGGGGCAACGCCGGGTGACTTTCTGCCTGAACAGAAGCGCTTCCCAGCGGTATAGAGAGCGGCTACTATAGCGCGTCTTTTTTCACAGGTACTGCTATGCGTGTTTTACTGGCCCCAATGGAAGGCGTGCTCGACTCCCTCGTGCGCGAGCTTCTGACCGAGGTGAATGATTACGATCTCTGCGTGACGGAGTTCCTGCGCGTGGTCGATATGCTGTTGCCGGTAAAATCCTTCTACCGTCTGTGCCCTGAGCTGCACAACCAGAGCCGGACCTCTTCCGGCACGCTGGTGCGTATTCAGCTGCTCGGCCAGTATCCGGAATGGCTGGCGGAAAACGCCGCCCGGGCGGTTGAGCTGGGCTCTTACGGGGTGGATCTCAACTGCGGCTGTCCGTCGAAGCTGGTGAACGGCAGCGGCGGCGGGGCGACGTTGCTGAAAGATCCTGAGCTGATTTACCGCGGCGCGAAGGCCATGCGCGAGGCGGTACCCGCGCATTTGCCGGTGACGGTTAAGGTGCGCCTGGGATGGGACAGCGACGCGCGGCAGTTCGAGATCGCCGATGCGGTGCAGCAGGCCGGAGCCACCGAGCTGGTGGTGCATGGCCGTACCAAAGAAGATGGCTACAAAGCCGATCGCATAAACTGGCAGGCGATCGGTGAGATCCGCAAACGCCTCACCATTCCGGTGATCGCCAACGGCGAAATCTGGGACTACGAGAGCGCGCAAACCTGTCTGCAGGCCACCGGCTGCGACGCGGTAATGATCGGCCGCGGCGCGCTGAACGTGCCTAACCTCAGCCGGGTGGTGAAATATAACGAACCGCGGATGCCGTGGGCAGACGTCGTCACGCTGCTGCAAAAATACAGCCGTCTGGAAAAGCAGGGCGACACCGGTTTGTATCACGTCGCGCGAATTAAGCAGTGGCTGAGTTATTTACGCAAAGAGTACGATGAAGCGCTGGGGTTATTTCAGGAGATTCGTACTTTACAGACGTCGGCTGATATTGCCCGGGTGATTCAGTCAAAATAATAAGCGTTAAATTGCTCACACTTTTTTAAAGCAGAAAACAGTTCAGGTTTTCAACGTGGCGCGACGGTGTTAAGGTGCCACTGTTTTCAACGCAGGATTGTTACTGGTTAACAGGCAAAACCTAAGCGTTTCACGGCATTTTCGCTGTGGAGCGCTTAGGTTTTTTTTTGCCTGTCGTTTACGCAGGAGAGACATTTGGCTTAGCGCTATTTACGGGTTTTTAAAAAATGAAATATCGACAGGAAATAGAAAAATTTCCTGCGGCCGGTTACGCACTCAATACTCAATCACAGGTTGTTATTATGGCATATAAAAATAAACTCTATGCGCTCGCCTTATTGGCGATATCCCCGCTGTCGATGGCGCAAGACTGGAACGGAACGGTATTAGGGTTTGAATCTCCGCCGGAGCCTGTTCTCGGCGAAATGCTCGGCATACGTAAAATCCTTAGCGATAACGGTTTTACCTACAACCTCGGATACCTGAATGAAATTGGCTGGAACGGCGGCGGTGGCTATAACCACGACTCCCACGTAGCCTATATTGACCAGTTCGCGCTGACCTTCAACCAGGATCTGGAGCGCTGGACCGGTATCCCGGACGCGCGTATCGAGGGGAACATCGTCAACCGCAACCACAATGACGACCTCACCACCAAACGCGTGCAGGACCCGCGCGTCAACTTTAACGATTTGACCCAGGAGAGCTGGGGCGGGCAGTCGATTACCCGTCTGGGCTGGCTGACCTTTGCCCGCAGCTTTGACGACCGGCGTCTGACCTGGCGCATCGGAATGATGAACAAGGTGCAAACCTTCGATCAAATTATCCCCTGTGATTTCCAGCTGCTGTCCCAGTGCGGCGGTAAGTCAGCCAACTCGCTCACCTGGAACAACTGGAACGTGCACACCTGGGGCACCACGCTTGCCTATAAATTAACGCCGACGCTGACCCTGAAGGGCGGCGTGATGGAGCAAAATCCGCAGGCATCCAGCCGCAGCCACGCGTGGAGCTGGTCGACGAAGGGAAGCAAAGGGGTCTTACTGCCGGTTGAAATCGAAGCGCGTCCGCTGATTAACGGTCTGCCGGGCGCTTACAACCTGGGCGTGGTGTTTACCAACGCGCCGCAAACCGATCTTTATCGCGGTAAATCGGGTGGGGCGGGGGCGACGGACCCGGACGGATTCGATACGCACAGCCGGACATGGTTTATGTACGCCGGGCTGAACCAGCAGCTTACGCAGCACCAGGATGACCCGAATCGCGGGTTGAGCACCTCGTTCAGCATGAGCCTTGCGGATCAGAGCACTAACTACATGCACCAGGTTTACGCCGCCTCGCTGCGCTACCGCGGGCTGTTTGATGCGCGACCGGAAGACTGGATTGGCTTTGGCTTAACCTGGATTGATATGAGCAGCCAGTACGCCCGCAACCAGCGTTACCTGAACAGCGTGAGCGGCGTAAGCGATTATAACAATCCGGCATATCACCCGGTGCCGGGCCATTCCCTGAACGGCGAGTTTTACTACCGTTTTCGTCCGGTGTCATGGCTTGAGCTGCAGCCGGGCATTCAGTACTGGCACCATCCCGGCGGGGTCAGTCGCACCCAGGATGCCTGGGTCACCGAGCTGAAAACGGTGGTGAGCTTCTGATATCTCCGCAGCAAGTTCGATCCGCGTCACGTTTCTGACGCGTGAGGCATTGAGGCTACGAATGAAACTGATAGAGTGCCAGAACTGGATTGTTACTGCTTAGGCAGGCAAAACCTGATTTTCTGGCATCTGCCGGAGGTCAGGTTTTTTTGTTTCTGGGGTTCAGATGAAAATCGCCAAGATACTCAATAATAACGTGGTGGTTGTTCAGGATGAGCGCGGGCGCGAACAGGTGGTGATGGGCCGTGGGCTGGCCTTTCAGAAGCGCGTCGGTGAAGCGCTGGATACCGCGTTGGTTGAAAAGGTGTTTGCGTTACAAAGCGATGAACTGGTGCGTCGGCTTGGGGAGCTGCTGAGTCAAATTCCGCTGGAGGTGATGACCACCTGCGACCGCATCATCGGGCTGGCGGCGCAGCGGCTGGGCAAGCTGCAGGAGAGTTTGTATATCACCCTCACCGATCACTGCTACTTTGCGATTGAGCGGCAGAAGAAAGGGCTGGCCATCAAAAACGTGCTGCTGTGGGATATTAAGCGGCTGTATCCGAAGGAGTTCGAGTTAGGGCAGGAGGCACGGGCCATTATCGCCAGACGCCTGAACGTCGAACTGGAGGAGGATGAGGCCGGATTTATCGCGCTGCATCTGGTCACCGCGCAGCTGAACAGCGAAATGCCGGAGGTGATGCACGTGACGCGGGTGATGCAGGAGATCCTGCAGCTGGTGAAGTATCAGCTCCAGCTTGAGTATGACGAAGAGTCGCTCAGCTATCAGCGTTTTGTCACCCACCTGAAGTTTTTTGCCCAGCGGATGCTCACCCGCACGGTGGTGGAAGATGATGATGTCTCGCTGCATACGGCAGTAAAAGACAACTACGCGAAAGCGTGGAAATGCGCCGAGAAAATCGCGCAGCACCTGAACAAAAGCTATCAGCGTGAGCTGACAACCGAAGAAATTATGTTCCTCGCCATTCATATCGAGCGGGTGAGAAAAGAGGGGCGTTAAGCCTCAAAACAGGATTGTTACTGCATCACGCAGGCAAAACCTGAGCGCGGCCTTCGTCAGAAGGCCGTTCTCGGGTTTTTTTATTTTTTGTACTCAGTCAACAGGTGCCTGCGGGCATCGGATGTAAGGAAATCGAGATGGAATACCAGGCTTTAGCGAAGGATATTCTCGGCCACGTTGGCGGAAAAGAGAACATCGTCAGTCTTGTGCACTGCGCGACCCGGCTTCGCTTCAAACTGAAAGAGAATCAACGGGCGGATGCAGAAGGGCTGAAGAAAAATCCGGGCGTAATCATGGTGGTCGAAAGCGGCGGCCAGTTTCAGGTGGTGATTGGCAACCACGTTCACGACGTCTGGCAGGCTGTCCGTAATGAAGCAGGCCTTACGGATGACGCCCCTGCTGTGGAAGAGAAGGGTGAAAAGGGGAACCTGCTGGGCCGTCTGATTGACATTGTCTCCGGGATCTTTACCCCGTTTATCGGCATTCTGGCCGCGTCCGGTATTCTGAAAGGGCTGCTGGCGCTGGCCGTGGTGTGCGGCTGGCTCAGCACCGAAAGCGGCACCTATAAAATCTGGTTCGCCGCCAGCGATGCGCTGTTCTTCTTCTTCCCGCTGGTGCTGGGCTATACCGCCGGGAAAAAGTTCGGCGGCAACCCGTTCATTACCATGGTGATCGGCGGGGCGCTCACCCATCCGATGATGATTGCGGCGTTTAATGCCAGCCAGCAGCCGGGGGCGGTTTCCGAGGCGTTTCTCGGCATCCCGGTGACCTGGTTTAACTACAGCTCGTCGGTGATCCCGATCATTCTCGCCGCGTGGGTCAGCTGCTGGCTGGAAAAGCAGAGCACCAGGCTGCTGCCTTCCTCGATGAAAAACTTCTTCGCGCCGCTGATCTGTCTGGTCGTGACCGTGCCGCTGACTTTCCTCGTTATCGGGCCGCTGGCGACCTGGCTGAGCCAGATGTTGGCGAATGGCTATCAGACTATTTACGTTCTGGCACCGTGGCTGGCGGGCGCGGCGATGGGCGCGCTGTGGCAGGTCTGCGTCATCTTCGGCCTGCACTGGGGGCTGGTGCCGCTGATGATCAATAACCTGGCGGTGCTGGGGCATGACTCCATGCTGCCCATGCTTTTGCCTGCAGTGTTCGGCCAGGTGGGAGCGGCGCTGGGGATCTTCCTCCGTACCCGCGATGCGCGTCAGAAAATGCTGGCCGGTTCATCCGTGACGGCAGGTATTTTCGGTATTACCGAACCCGCAGTGTATGGCGTAAACCTGCCGCTGCGCCGTCCGTTTATTTTTGGCTGCGTGGCAGGCGCTATCGGCGGGGCTATTGTCGGCTTCAGTGACACCCACGTTTACTCTTTCGGCTTCGCCAATATCTTTACTATTGCCCAGATGATTCCGCCGGGCGGCGTGGACGCTACGCTGTGGGGCGGCATTATCGGTACGGTGGTGGCGCTGGTGCTGAGCTGCGGCCTGACGCTGGCGGCGGGCATGCCAGCACGCTCAGCGCCCGAGGCGGTTGCGCCAGCGGGTGTAAACGATGTGCTGGCACCGATGACCGGTACCGTTCTTGCGCTCGACCAGGTGCCGGATACCACGTTTGCCAGCGGCCTGCTGGGCAGTGGTGCCGCGATTATTCCCTCCGATAACAAAGTGATTGCCCCGTTTGCCGGCGTGGTGGCCTCGCTGTTTCAGACCAAACACGCCATCGGCCTGCTCAGCAACGGCGGAATAGAAGTGTTGATCCACGTGGGGATCGACACCGTGAAGCTCGACGGCAAGCCGTTTACCGCCCACGTGAAGGTGGGCGACAAGGTACAGCCCGGCGATCTGCTGCTGGAGTTTGACCGACAGGCGATTATCGATGCCGGATACGACCTGGCGACACCGATCATTATCAGCAACAGCGATGAGTATCGTGACGTGGTGACCGTGGCGGCAACGTCCGTCAGTGCCGGTGCGCCGTTACTCAGCGTAAGCCATTAATAACAGGAGAATGTGATGAAAACTTTCCCGGACGATTTTTTATGGGGCGGCGCGGTTGCCGCGAATCAGGTAGAAGGCGCGTATCTGGATGATGGCAAAGGGCTGTCCACCTCAGACGTTCAGCCGCAGGGGGTCTTCGGCCCGGTGGTTGAGCGCGTGGCGGGCGACAGCGGCATCAAGGACGTCGCCATCGACTTCTATCACCGCTACCCGGAAGACATCAGGCTCTTTGCCGAAATGGGCTTTAGCTGCCTGCGCGTCTCCATTGCCTGGACGCGTATCTTCCCGAACGGTGACGAGCAGCAGCCTAACGAAGCGGGGCTGGCGTTTTACGACCGGCTGTTTGACGAGCTGGCCGCGCACAACATTACCCCGCTGGTGACGCTGTCGCATTACGAAATGCCGTGGGGGCTGGTGAAACAGTACGGCGGCTGGGGCAGCCGCCAGACCATTGGGTTCTTCGAGCGCTACGCCCGTACCGTGTTTACGCGCTACAGGGAGAAGGTGAAGCTGTGGCTGACCTTCAACGAGATCAATATGTCTCTGCACGCGCCGATGACCGGCGTGGGCCTGCCGGAAACCAGCAGCAAAGGGGAGGTGTACCAGGCGATCCACCACCAGCTGGTGGCCAGCGCGCTGGCGGTGAAGGCCTGCCACGAGATTATTCCGGATGCCAGAATCGGCAACATGCTGCTGGGCGGTCTGATGTATCCGCTGACCTGCAAGCCGGAAGATGTTCTGGAGACGCTGCAGGAAAACCGCGCGTGGCAATTCTTTGGCGACGTGCAGTGTCGCGGCGCCTACCCGGGCTATATGCAGCGTTTCTTCCGCGACAACGGTATTCAGCTAGAGGTAACGGATGCCGACCGCGAGGCGCTGAAATCGACCGTCGATTTTATCTCGTTCAGCTACTACATGACGGGCTGCGTCACCGCGGACGAGGCGCTCAACCAGCAGGCGCGCGGCAACATCCTGAGCATGGTGCCAAACCCGCATCTGGCAAGTTCCGAATGGGGCTGGCAGATTGACCCCATCGGCCTGCGTACCCTGTTAAACGTGCTCTGGGATCGCTATCAGAAGCCGTTGTTTATCGTGGAGAATGGCCTCGGGGCGAAGGATAAACCGGATGCGGACGGCGTGGTGCAGGATGACTATCGCATTAGCTACCTCAACGACCACCTGGTGCAGGTGCGAGAGGCGATTGACGACGGCGTGGAGGTGATGGGATATACCAGCTGGGGGCCAATCGACCTGGTAAGCGCGTCTAAAGCTGAACTTTCTAAGCGCTACGGCTTTATTTACGTCGATCGCGATGACAGCGGAAAAGGCTCCCTGGCGCGCAGCCGTAAGAAAAGTTTCTACTGGTATAAAGAGGTTATTGCCACGAAAGGCGCTTCGCTGAAAGACTGATATCAACGCCGTTGCCCGGCTCAGAGCCGGGCAAATGAATCAGAAAATCATCTTGAAAACGCCGGTAACCACTAAGAGCCCTATCAGAAATATAATCAAAATAACCCACAGTAATATTTTCATTTCTTTCTCCCGCTCATGTATGTCCTGAATAAGTGTAGCAGCGTATTTATATTTGACGTGAATGTATTGAATTTAATCATTCTCTATGGGAATAAATTTCCGGGTATTAAGATGTATGACAATTTGCGGATTGCCACGCGTTACTAAAAAAATGAACAACATCGAGCGTAACGTGCGCCTTTATTTTTTGAGTGTATGGCGTCATGAAACGTTCTCTTATTTTATCTCTGAGCGCACCCTTCTTTTTTATTCTGGCTGCCTGCGCGCCTGAACATGCCACGGTGTCTCCCATTAAAAAGCAAACCACGGCGGCGTCGGTTAATACGGTTCTGAATCATCAGGACTGGCCGAAAAATGAGTGGTGGAAAGCGTATAACGATCCCCAGCTTAACGGGCTTATTGCGAAAGCATTAAGCGATGCGCCGGATATGCAGATTGCCCGTCAGCGCATTACGCTTGCGGAAGCCCAGGCCAAAGCCGTAATGGCGGCAGACGGTCCGCAGATTGATTTTTCCGCCGATGCGGAGCGCCAGAAAATGTCCGCCGAAGGGCTGATGGGTCCCTTTGCCCTTACCGACCCGGCTGCAGGCACCACCGGGCCGTGGTACACCAACGGCACCTTTGGCCTGACCGCAGGTTGGGATCTCGATCTGTGGGGAAAAAATCGCGCCCTGGTCGAGGCCCGGATTGGCAAAGTGAATGCGCAAAAAGCGGAGCTGGAGCAGACCCGGCAGCTGCTGGCCAGCAGCGTGGCGCGGCTCTACTGGGAGTGGCAAACGCAGGCCGCCGCAGGGGAGGTACTCGCGCAGATCAAACATGAGCAGGACAACATTATAGGCGCCGATCGCGAACTGTATCAGCACGGCATCACCTCCTCCGTGGAGGGTGTGGAAACCGATATCAACGCCAACAAAACCGAAGAGCAGCTGGCAGAAGTCAACGGGAAGATGAAAGCCGTCGAGGCGCGTCTGGTCGCGCTGACGAATTCTTCCTCCGTAACGCTTACGCGCCATGCGCTGCCGACGGTAGACGCTTCGTTACCGTCGACGCTCGGCTATGAACTGCTGGCACGCCGTCCGGATCTACAGGAGGCGCACTGGTATATCGAAGCCTCCATGAGCGAGGTGGAGGCCGCCAGAGCGGCTTTCTATCCTGACGTGAACCTGATGGCGTTCCTGCAGCAGGATGCCCTCCATCTGAGCGATCTGTTTCGCTCTTCAGCGCAGCAGATGGGCGTGACCGCCGGATTGACGCTGCCGATTTTTGACAGCGGCAGGCTGAACGCCAGCCTTGATATCGCCCAGGCGCAGAATAATCTCTCGGTAGCCAACTACAACAAAGCGGTGGTTGAGGCTGTCAATCAGGTGGCACGCACGGCCAGTGAAGTCGAAACGCTGACGGCGAAGAACCGCCATCAGCAGGAGGTCGAAAAAGATGCGGCGCGGGTTGTAGCGCTGGCGCAGGCGCGTTTCAGCGCGGGGATCGTTGCGGGCTCCCGGGTCAGCGAAGCCAGAATTCCGGCACTGAAAGAACGTCTTGAAGGCGTCATGCTGAAAGGCCAGTATCTCGACGCCACGCTGCAGCTGACGTCGGCGCTGGGCGGTGGCTATCATCATGGCTAAAAAAGGCCATTATCTATACTTACCTCTTTGTAGTTTTTCAGGAGGTGAGTATGACCAGAGTAGCGATTGTTACCGCATCGGATTCCGGAATTGGGAAAACCACGGCCCTGATGCTGGCCGAGCGCGGGTTTGATATTGGCGTCACCTGGCACTCGGATGAAAAAGGGGCGCTGGAAACCTGCCGCGAAGTCGAAGCGCAGGGGCAGCGCGCGGAGGCTATCCATCTTGATTTAAGCACGCTGCCGGAAGGCGCTGAGGCCATTGAAACGCTGATTGCGCGTTTTGGTCGGCTGGACGTGCTGGTCAATAATGCAGGGGCGATGACCAAAGCGCCGTTTCTCGAGATGCCGTTTGACGACTGGCGGAACATTTTCACCGTCGACGTGGACGGCGCGTTTCTCTGTTCACAAATTGCCGCAAGGCAGATGGTGAAGCAGGGGAAAGGGGGGCGGATTGTGAACATCACCTCGGTACATGAGCACACGCCCCTGCCGGAGGCCAGCGCCTACACGGCGGCGAAACACGCGCTCGGCGGGTTAACCAAATCCATGGCGATGGAGCTGGTTAAGCACAATATTCTGGTGAACGCCGTCGCGCCGGGTGCCATTGCCACGCCGATGAATGATATGGACGACAGCGCAGTGAAGGAAGGTTCAATGCCGGAAATCCCGCTGGCAAGGCCGGGCCACACGAAAGAGATTGCCAGCCTGGTGGCGTGGCTGTGCGACAGCGACGCCAGCTATACAACAGGGCAATCGTTTATCGTCGACGGGGGCTTTATGCTGGCGAACCCGCAGTTTAAGCCGGGGGGATAGTAACCTTTCTCCCTCTCCCTTGAGGGAGAGGGCTGGGGTGAGGGGGAACATACGACTGTAGTGGTCATTCCGTTCACTTTATGTTCTTTGCTACTCTGTAACAGCATGACCTGTGAACGTGCCAGGGCGGCTCAATCGCCGCCGCCCTGGCGACCCGGGCTCCCGGCGGTAAATCGCCGCTTCGCGGTACCCTCAGCTTATTCCTTCGGGCTATCGGGTCGGGCATGAGCCTGCATCCCTGCAGGCCACGCCCTCTCGGCGCATCCCTGCGCCTCGCCCCGGCCCTACGGAAACGCCTCGGCGATTTACAGCCGGACCAGGGCGTCGCTGTAAGCCATTAATTTTCCTGAAGCAGTGTTCATCGCTTCAGGTAAAAAAATTACTGGGGAACCCTCAGCCCTGTGGGTGAGGGCATCAGGCTGAACCAGGCTACTCATCATCCCGCCTCTTTTCCCGGTGCTTCAGCCACAGTCGAACCGCAATCACCGCCACGACCACCAGAATCAACCACGCCCAGTGCTTCAGATGCTGGTCGAGATTATGCAGCCAGGGCGCAATCACTTCGCCCCCTACATAACCGAGAGTCGTAAAGATCAGCGCCCAGGCAATCGCGCCCACAATGTTGAGCGGCAGAAAAATTTTGGGCGGCAGATGGCTGGCGCCAATCAGTATCGGCCCGATAATGCGAAAGCCATACATAAAGCGCGTGCCGATGACGAACAGATAGGGATGACGTTGAATGAGCCGCTGAGCGCGGAGGATTTTCTTCTGATGCTTTGCGAAACGCTTAAGCAGCGTTGGCCCGAAGCGCAGCCCGAGAAAGTAGAGCAGCTGATCGCCTATCATCCCGCCCAGCGCGACCGCGGCGACGACCAGCGGGAATTTCAGTAACCCCTGATGCGCGGCGACGCCCCCTAACAGCGTGATGGTTTCACCTTCTGCCACGCTACCGATGACCAGCGCGGCATATCCATATTGCTCAATGAGTGCGTTAATATCCATTACGTAACTGTTATCTCCCTCTGCGTGCCTCGTTTAATCATATACCCCATGAATCAACAGCGGGGAAATCAACGGAAATTTCCCACTGTACATAAAATAATCTAAAGCCTGCATTATACTTAAGGTATCGCTGACGGGCCGACAACAAGGGGGCGCTATGAACCATGTCTGGGGACTTTTCTCCCATCCCGATCGTGAAATGCATGTCATTAAAAGTGAGAACGAAACGGTCTCGCATCATTACACGCACCACGTGCTGCTGATGGCTGCGGTACCGGTAATATGCGCTTTTATCGGAACGACACAAATCGGCTGGAACTTCGGTGATGGCACCGTGGTTCAGCTTTCCTGGTTTACCGGACTCTATCTGGCCATCGTCTTTTATGGCCTGATGCTGGCGGGTGTGGCGGTCATGGGGCGGGTCATTCACTGGATGGCGCGTAACTATCCGCAGCGTCCATCGCTGGCGCATTGTATGGTCTTTGCCGGATATGTCGCGACCCCGCTGTTCTTAAGCGGTATTGTTGCGCTCTATCCACTGGTCTGGCTGTGCGCGCTGATCGGTACCATTGCCCTCTTTTACACCGGTTATCTGCTGTATCTGGGGATCCCAACCTTCCTGAATATCAATAAAGAAGAGGGCCTGAGCTTCTCCAGCTCAACGCTCGCCATCGGGGTGCTGGTGCTGGAGGCGCTACTGGCGCTGACGGTGATTCTCTGGGGTTATGGATACCGTCTCTTCTAAAC
Organism: Enterobacter sp. ECC-249; assembly: GCF_043965265.1. Classification (NCBI taxonomy): domain Bacteria; kingdom Pseudomonadati; phylum Pseudomonadota; class Gammaproteobacteria; order Enterobacterales; family Enterobacteriaceae; genus Enterobacter; species Enterobacter sp. ECC-249. Next base: position 3,649,324 of record NZ_CP143660.1, on the reverse strand, counting down.
GCACTGCATTGCTGGCGTAAATGCCAGCAATGCAGCATCTGTTCACGATTATCCTCTGGCGACAACGCCCGCTGACGGCTATGATGCCGAAGCCAGCCTGAGTTTATCCGTCGACCCAGGCGGTGTACGTCATAACGTGCGTGAATAATTATCAGAAGTCTCACCATGCTGAAATTCCGAGTCTCTTTACTTAGCCTGGCGCTGTTGCTGGGTGCGTCCGCTGCCGTGCCGGCCGTCGCTAAAACGCCTGCGGTGGTTGCCGCAGCCGCTCAGCCGCAAATTGCTTCCGGCAGCGCGATGATTGTCGATCTCAACACCAATAAGGTGATTTACGCCAGCCATCCGGATCTGGTGCGACCGATCGCCTCTATTACCAAATTAATGACCGCGATGGTGGTGCTTGATGCCCATCTGCCGCTGGACGAAAAGCTGAAAGTGGATATTAGCCACACGCCGGAGATGAAGGGGATCTACTCTCGCGTGCGGCTGAACAGTGAGATCAGCCGTAAAAATATGCTGCTGCTGGCGCTGATGTCGTCTGAAAACCGCGCGGCGGCGAGCCTGGCGCACCACTATCCGGGAGGCTACGACGCCTTTATCCGCGCAATGAACGCCAAAGCCAAAGCGCTGGGGATGAACAATACGCACTACGTTGAACCGACGGGGCTGTCGATCAACAACGTCTCCACGGCGCGCGACCTGACGAAACTGCTGATTGCCAGCAAACAGTATCCGCTGATTGGTCAGCTCAGCACTACCCGTGAAGAGATGGCGACCTTTGCGAATCCGGCCTATACGCTGCCGTTCCGCAATACTAACCATCTGGTTTACCGCGATAACTGGAATATTCAGCTAACCAAAACCGGCTTTACCAACGCGGCAGGACACTGTCTGGTGATGCGCACGGTGTTTAACGGTAAGCCGGTGGCGCTGGTGGTGATGGATGCGTTCGGCAAATACACGCACTTTGCGGATGCGAGCCGCCTGCGTACCTGGATTGAGACCGGGAAAGTGCAGCCTGTACCGGCCGCGGCATTGACGTATAAAAAGCAGAAAGCCGAGCAGATGGCGACGGCGCAGAACGATTAGGTAAAAGCAAAACGGTAACGCATGTTACCGTTTTTTATGTTTTCTCCCTCTCCCTGTGGGAGAGGGCCGGGGTGAGGGCACCAGACCGCACTGCGTTTATTCCGGCAGCGTCCAGTCACCGTCGTTGAGCGGGCGCTGCATAATCACCGTATCCCGCCAGTCGCCTTTCTTATAGCCCACGCTGCGCAGCTGACCGACAATCACGAAGCCATGTTTTTTATGCAGGCGTAACGAACCGGCGTTGTTATTACCATCTCCCACTACGGCAATCATCTGCCGCCACGGCCCTTGCTCGCAGCGTTCAATCAGCGCATCCATCAGTGCCGAACCAAAACCGCGCCCGGTGATGCTGGCATCCACGTAAATCGACTCTTCCAGGGTATAGCGGTAGGCGTGTCGCGGTCGGTAAGGGGTGGCGTAGCAGTAGCCCACCACTATGCCGCGATACAGCGCGATAAGCCACGGTAAACCGCTCTCTGCTACGCTTTTCATACGCTGACGCATTTCATCGACGGTGGGGGGGACTTCTTCAAATGACGCGCGCCCGTGAAGCACATGCCAGGCGTAGATCGCAGCAATGGCATGCACATCATCGGGAAGGGCATCGCGCACTTCCAGTTCGGTCTCGGATAAAACATCAATAGCCGACATGATGTGCCTGCTCCTCGTTATCGAATGCCGGAGAAACGTTCCTCCGGCGTCAGACGGTTACTCTATTACGATTAAGGAGCGCTAAACAATCTCTCAAATTTGGCTGTAGGAATTAATCAGACGCTTGCGTTATGCGCTGCTCCGCGTCTGTGCTCTCTTTCCAGTATTTCTTCCGCGTTGTTTTACCGATGCCGGGATTCATGCTGTTTGTAGGGTCATTCTCGCGATAAAACTGCTTAAGTGCGTCAGGGGCTTTATAAAGATGCCCGACGTTGTGTTCCGCAGGATATTGTGCGCCGCGTTCACGCAGCAGGGCGAGCATCTGCTCCTTCAGTTCGTGCGCATCGACCCCTTTTTTGACGATATAGTCCTGATGGAAGACGTAACACATAAAGTGGCCGTAATAGAGCTTGTGCACCAGCTTGCTGTCGATTTCCGGCGGGAGGTGCTCAAACCACTCGGTGTCGTTACGGCGCAGGGCGATATCCAGCGCCAGAATATCTTCCACCTCTTCGGAATGCACCGCCTGGTAACGAATGGCGGCTCCTGCGGCGGCAAAGCGGTGCAGGAAGGCTTTGCTGCCTTCTTCAGGCGTACAGGCAAAGAAATCCCCTTCGGCGGATTTGAAGAATTCGGTCAGCCAGCTCTGCGCTTCAGCGATCCCGTCTCCGGCCATTTTCAGCAGCAGGTGGTGTTCATACTTGTCGCGCCAGGTTTTCATCCTCTCCGGCAGATGCGCCGGGAAAACGTTGCCCAGCTTCTGCATAAAGCGGTCGGTGAAGTGGGGCTTGAACAGCGACACTTTCTCCAGCATCGCGTCGGTACGGCCCTTCATGGTGAAGAAGAACGGCATTTTGTCGGTGCCGAGCTTGTCGATCATCAGGAATGTGTCTTTGCCGTAACGCTCGGCGATGTCGTAAATGTCCCGGTGCATGTACTCGCCCGCCACCGGCAGATGGGTGAATTCGCCCAGAATATGACGACGGATCTCTGTCAGAACCTCAGGCTGGTTGGTGCCGATATAAAATACCTGCTGCTTTTTCTCTGCCGGGAAGGTATCCAGACGCACGGCGAAAACGGCCAGCTTGCCCGCGCAGCCGGAGGATTCAAACAGGCGGTCCGGGTCGGCGTTGTAGCGCGCCGGCGTATCGGCGTCGATATCCCGCACGCGGGTCACATAGTCGTGATCGTGCGCATGACGACCATCGTGCTGCACGTCTTCGTCCTTCACGCGATCGTCGTCGAGCTTGCTGAGGATCTGTTCCGGCGTTACGCCGAGGTCGATGCCCAGATGGTTCACCAGCGTCAGCTTGCCGTTTTCGTCAATTCGGGCAAACAGCGACATCTCGGTGTAGGCCGGGCCGCGCTGCACCAGCGAGCCGCCGGAGTTATTGCAGATCCCACCGACCACCGAGGCGCCAATGCAGGAGGAGCCAATCACCGAATGCGGCTCACGACCCAGCGGCTTAAGGGCTTTTTCGAGGGAGTAAAGCGTGGTGCCGGGGAACGCAAGCACCTGCTCACCCTTATCCAGCAGGTGCAGCTTGTCGAGGCGCAGGGTACTGATAATCACGATGTCACGATCGTAATCATTGCCGTTCGGCGTGGAGCCTTCGGTCAGGCCGGTATTGGCCGCCTGCATTAAAATAATCTTGTCGGCGGCGACGCAGGCGCTCAGCACGCGCCACAGCTCCAGCAGCGTGCCGGGGAAAACCACCGCCAGCGCCTCGCCCTGACCGGAGCGGAAGCCCTTGCGGTAGCGGGCGGTTTTAGCCGGGTCGGTAAGCAGGTGAGAGGAGCCAACCAGGCGCGACAGTTCGTTAATAAATGTTTTGTTATCGTCAGTTCGAACAGAAGACATCTTCCACTCCTTGTGGTGGGGCAAATTTCTCGCTGTAAAGCATAGCGCGATTAACTGTTAAGCGGTCGAGTATTCACGAGAAAAATCAGAGAATAACCCTGCAACGTTCAGAGGGTTTGTGGCACACTGCGCTTTTCGCACGGTATGGCCGAGATCGTCCGGCGGTTATTGATGAGAGAGTAAAACGACATGAAATGGCTATGTTCTGTAGGTGTCGCCGTCAGCCTGGCGCTGCAACCTGCGCTGGCAGAGGATTTGTTTGGCAATCACCCGCTCACGCCTGAAGCGCGGGATGCGTTTGTCACGGAATTGCTCAAGAAAATGACGGTCGATGAGAAAATCGGCCAGCTGCGTCTGATCAGCGTCGGCCCGGATAACCCGAAAGAGGCCATCCGCGAGATGATCAAAGACGGGCAGGTGGGGGCCATCTTTAATACCGTCACCCGCCAGGATATCCGCAAGATGCAGGACCAGGTGATGGATCTCAGCCGCCTGAAAATTCCGCTGTTCTTTGCCTATGACGTGGTGCACGGCCAGCGTACCGTCTTCCCCATCAGCCTCGGCTTAGCGTCTTCCTTTAACCTCGACGCGGTGAAAACCGTCGGGCGCGTGTCGGCTTATGAAGCGGCGGACGACGGCCTGAACATGACCTGGGCGCCGATGGTGGACGTCTCGCGCGATCCGCGCTGGGGCCGCGGCTCGGAAGGCTTTGGTGAAGATACGTATTTAACCTCCACGATGGGTAAAACCATGGTGGAAGCGATGCAGGGCAAAAGCCCGGCGGACCGCTACTCGGTGATGACCAGCGTCAAACACTTTGCGGCCTACGGCGCGGTGGAGGGCGGTAAAGAGTACAACACCGTCGACATGAGCCCGCAGCGCCTGTTCAACGACTATATGCCGCCGTACAAGGCTGGTCTGGACGCGGGCAGCGGCGCGGTGATGGTGGCGCTGAACTCGCTGAACGGCACGCCTGCAACCTCTGATTCCTGGCTGCTGAAAGACGTGCTGCGCGACCAGTGGGGCTTTAAGGGCATCACCGTATCCGACCACGGCGCGATTAAAGAGCTGATCAAACACGGCACCGCCTCCGACCCGGAAGACGCGGTGCGCGTCGCGCTCAAGTCCGGCATCAACATGAGCATGAGTGACGAGTATTACAGCAAATACCTGCCGGGGCTGGTGAAGAGCGGCAAGGTGACGATGGCGGAGCTGGACGATGCCGCGCGCCACGTTCTGAACGTGAAATACGACATGGGGCTGTTTAACGATCCGTACAGCCACCTGGGTCCGAAAGACTCTGACCCGGCAGATACCAACGCCGAAAGCCGCCTGCACCGCAAAGAAGCACGTGACGTGGCGCGCGAAAGCCTGGTGCTGCTGAAAAACCGCCTCGACACGCTGCCGCTGAAAAAATCCGGCACTATTGCCGTGGTAGGCCCGCTGGCCGACAGCAAGCGCGACGTGATGGGCAGCTGGTCCGCCGCAGGCGTAGCCGACCAGTCCGTGACCGTGCTGACCGGTATCAAGAGTGCCGTCGGTGAAAATGCCAAAGTGGTTTACGCCAAAGGGGCGAACGTCACCAACGATAAAGACATCGTGACCTTCCTCAACCAGTACGAGGAAGCGGTCAAGGTCGATCCGCGCACGCCGAAGGAGATGATTGACGAGGCGGTGAACGCCGCGAAGCAGTCTGACGTCGTTGTCGCGGTCGTGGGGGAAGCGCAGGGTATGGCGCACGAAGCCTCCAGCCGTACCGATATCACCATTCCACAGAGCCAGCGCGATTTGATCGCCGCCCTGAAAGCGACCGGCAAGCCGCTGGTGCTGGTGCTGATGAACGGTCGTCCGCTGGCGCTGGTGAAAGAAGACCAGCAGGCTGACGCCATTCTGGAAACCTGGTTCGCCGGTACCGAAGGCGGTAACGCCATCGCCGACGTGCTGTTTGGCGATTACAACCCGTCGGGCAAGCTGCCGATGTCCTTCCCGCGCTCCGTCGGGCAGATCCCGGTTTACTACAGCCACCTGAATACCGGTCGCCCGTACAACGCCGACAAGCCGAACAAGTACACGTCTCGTTACTTCGACGAAGCTAACGGCCCGCTGTATCCGTTTGGTTACGGCCTGAGCTACACCACCTTCAAGGTCTCTGACGTCAAAATGTCGTCGCCGAGCCTGAAGCGTGACGGCAAAGTTACCGCCAGCGTTGAGGTGACCAACACCGGCAAGCGCGAAGGGGCAACGGTGATTCAGATGTACGTTCAGGATGTCACCGCGTCGATGAGCCGTCCTGTGAAACAGCTGCGCGGCTTTGAGAAGGTCAACCTGAAGCCGGGCGAAACCCAAACCATCAGCTTCCCGATCGACGTGGATGCGCTGAAGTTCTGGAACCAGCAGATGAAATATGACGCGGAACCGGGCAAGTTTAACGTCTTTATCGGCGTGGACTCCGCCCGCGTGAATAAAGGCGAGTTCGAGCTGCTGTAACCTTTCCCTCCTTTGCCTCCCCCCGTCCTGCGGGGGAGGCGTCTTACCTTATGCTAAAAAGGCATTTTGACGGTTAATTCCGCCGTTTTAAGCTACGCTTTTCTCTCAAGCCTCTGAAAAAGGCAGCAAAAAAATGAGGATAGCGGAATGACGATTGCAAAGGGGATGTTGGGATCTGCGGTGTTACTGGCGGCGCTGAGCCTGCCGTTACAGGCGGCGGAGCCGGTAAAGGTGGGCTCAAAGATCGATACTGAAGGCGCGCTGCTCGGCAATATTATTTTGCAGGTGCTGGAAAGCCACGGCGTGAAAACCGTCAATAAAGTTCAGCTCGGCACCACGCCCGTCGTGCGCGGCGCGATTACCTCCGGCGAGCTGGATATCTACCCGGAATACACCGGCAACGGCGCGTTCTTCTTCAAACAAGAAAACGATCCGGCCTGGAAAAACGCCAAAGCCGGGTATGAGAAAGTCAAAAAACTCGACGCGGAACAGAACAAGCTGGTCTGGCTGACCCCGGCGCCGGCCAACAATACCTGGACTATCGCCGTGCGCAAGGACGTGGCGGAGAAAGGGAAGCTGACTACACTGGCGGATCTCAGCCGCTACCTGAAAGAGAAGGGCGACTTTAAGCTGGCGGCGTCCGCGGAGTTTATCGAGCGTCCTGACGCGCTGCCGGCGTTTGAAAAAGCCTACGACTTCAAGCTCGATCAGGCGCAGCTGCTCTCGCTGGCGGGGGGTGATACCGCGGTAACCATCAAAGCGGCGGCACAGCAAACCTCCGGCGTTAACGCGGCAATGGCCTACGGCACCGACGGCCCGGTGGCGGCTCTCGGCCTGCAAACCCTGACCGATCCTAAAGGCGTACAGCCGATTTACGCGCCGACCCCGGTGGTGCGCGAGGCGGTGCTGAAAGCCTATCCGGATATTGCAGAATGGCTCAAACCGGTCTTCGAAAAGCTGGATGAAAAAACGCTGCAGCAGTTGAATGCCAGCATTGCCGTCGAGGGACTGGATGCCAAAAAAGTGGCCGCCGACTTCCTGAAGCAACAAGGGCTTGTGAAGTAACGGGAAAAGGCTGTGCCAATAAAATGTCATAACCGCGTCCTGCTGCTGCTGGCCTGCGTGGCCATCGCGGCGGTCGCGTTACCGTTTGTCAACGTTGCCCCAAACCGCCTGATGTCGGGGGAGGGCAAAGCGCTCTGGCAGGTCTGGTCGTTCACGCCGGTGTGGCTTGTGGCGTCTCCTGGCGCGTGGGTTATCCTGTCGCTCTGGCAGGGACGCCCGGCGCAGTGGCTGACGCTGCTCCTCTCCGAAGGGCTGTTTATCATCCTGTTCTGGAGTGCCGGGCTGGCGGCGACGCATATGGCCTCGGCGGAAAGTCCGCTGGCGAGAACCACGGTGGGCAGCGGTCTGTGGCTGTGGCTGGCGCTCTGTCTGCTGGCCTGCAGCGATGCCATTCGTCGACTCATCGCCAGCGCCGTCTGGCGCTGGGTGCTCAATGCGCAGATATGGTGTATTCCTTTACTCCTGCTGTTCAGCGGGGAACTGAACAATCTCTCGCTGCTAAAAGAGTACGCCAACCGTCAGGAGGTGTTTGATGATGCCCTGGCGCAACACCTGACGATCCTTTTCGGCACGCTGATCCCGGCTCTGCTGATCGGGATACCGCTCGGCATGTGGTGCTATCGCCATCCTTCACGCCAGGGGGGGATCTTTGCCGTGCTCAACGTGATCCAGACCATTCCTTCCGTTGCGCTGTTTGGCCTGCTGATTGCGCCGCTGGCCGGGCTGGTGAAGTCATTTCCTGTGCTGGGAACGCTCGGTATTGCCGGAACGGGGTTAACGCCCGCCCTAATCGCGCTGGTGCTGTATGCCCTGCTGCCGCTGGTGCGCGGCGTGGTTGCGGGCTTAGGTCAGGTCGCACCTGACGTGCTGGAAAGCGCCCATGCGATGGGCATGAGCGCCCGGCAGTGTTTCTGGAAAATTCAGCTCCCGCTGGCGCTGCCCCTGCTGCTGCGCAGCCTGCGGGTGGTGGCGGTACAGACCGTCGGCATGGCGGTGATTGCGGCGCTGATTGGCGCGGGCGGCTTTGGCGCGCTGGTGTTTCAGGGGCTGCTGAGCAGTGCCCTGGATCTGGTGTTATTGGGCGTGGTGCCCACGATTGCGCTGGCGGTGGTCGTCGACGCACTGTTTGCCTTATGGCTCGCGCTGCTCGGGAGAAGAGCCAATGATTGAATTTCATGATGTCAGTAAAACCTTTGCCGGTCGCCCCGCGGCGAGCCACCTGAACCTGAACTTTGCCGAGGGGGCGTTTTCCGTGCTGATAGGCACCTCGGGGTCGGGCAAGTCTACCACGCTGAAGATGATCAACCGGCTGGTTGAGCATGACAGCGGGCTGATTCGCTTTGCCGGGGAGGAGATCCGCAGCCTGCCGGTGCTGGAGCTGCGTCGGCGGATGGGCTATGCCATTCAGTCTATCGGCCTGTTTCCGCACTGGACGGTGGCGCAGAACATCGCCACCGTGCTGCAGCTGGAAAAATGGTCGCGGGCGAAAATCGCCGAGCGTGTTGATGAGCTGATGTCGCTGCTGGGGCTCGAGCCCGCGCTGCGCGATCGCTATCCGCATCAGCTTTCCGGCGGGCAGCAGCAGCGCGTGGGCGTGGCGCGCGCGCTGGCGGCCAACCCGCAGGTGTTGCTGATGGACGAACCCTTTGGCGCGTTGGATCCGGTTACGCGCGGGGCGCTGCAGGCGGAGATGACCCGCATTCACCGCATTCTCGGACGCACGATCGTACTCGTGACGCACGATATTGATGAAGCCCTGCGCCTGGCCGACCATCTGGTGCTGATGGATCATGGCGAAGTGGTGCAGCAGGGCTCGCCGCTTGAGCTGTTAACCTGGCCGAAGAACGACTTTGTGCGCGAGTTTTTTGGCCGCAGCGAGTTGGGCGTCAGGCTGCTCTCACTGCGAACGGTCAGCGACTATATGCGTCGGGATGCGGTGTCGGTGAGCGGCGAACCGCTGCAGGCGCAGATGAGCCTGCGGGATGCGCTCTCCGCGTTTGTCGCACGCCAGTGCGAGGTATTGCCCGTTTCGGATGCCCGGGGCGCGCCGTGCGGAACCTTACACTTTCGCGATCTGCTGGCCGGGGAGGTGACGCGTGAAGGCACTGCGTGATCCGCTCCTCTGGCTGATAGCGCTCTTTGTCGCCTTACTGTTTTTGATGCCCCACAGCGCGGCGCTGTTTAACAGCCTCTTTCCCGGGCTGCCGCGGCCGGTGTATCAGCAGGAGAGCTTTATTAATCTCGCCCTGGCGCATCTCTGGCTGGTGGCGCTCTCCAGTGCCATCGCGGTTGTGCTGGGCGTGGGGGCGGGCATCGCGGTGACGCGGCCTGCGGGCCGGGAGTTTCGCCCGCTGGTGGAGACGATTGCGGCTATCGGACAGACGTTTCCCCCCGTGGCGGTGCTGGCGATAGCGGTTCCGGTTATGGGCTTTGGTCAGCAGCCGGCGATCATTGCGCTGATTTTATACGGCGTATTGCCGGTGCTGCAGGGCACGCTGGCGGGCCTCGCGGCGGTACCGGCGTCGGTGCTGAGCGTGGCTGAAGGGATGGGAATGAGTCGTTTCCAGCGGCTGCGCAAGGTTGAACTGCCGCTTGCGGCACCGGTAATCATTGCCGGGATCCGCACCTCGGTAATCATTAACATCGGGACGGCGACCATTGCGTCTACGGTCGGTGCCAATACGCTGGGAACGCCGATCGTTATCGGCTTAAGCGGGTTTAATACGGCTTATATTGTGCAGGGAGCGGTGCTGGTCGCGCTGGCGGCAATCGTCGTCGATCGCCTTTTTGAGCGGCTGGCGCTGTATCTCAGCCGACACCGCCGCGAACAATAAACGAGTATCCTGCCAACATCACGCCGCCGATACCGCTCACGGCCATCAGGATAAAAAGGGTAATAATGGCCAGTTTGGTTGCCTTCATCATGTGCTCCTGTTGTTAACGGAACAATTATACGGTGAAGCGCAGCTGTTAATGAACCATTAAATGCCGTTATGGCTCATCCGGGCCAAGGGAATAAACCGGGTAACCATTCTCTCGCCATTCCGTCAGCAGCTGTTGCTGCGTGGCGGACGGCACTTCGCCACACCAGACCAGCAGGGTCTGGCCGTCGAAAAACTCAGGTCTGAGCTGCGCCAGCGAGTGCGCCAGGACATCCACGCGCCAGCCCTTCTGGGTCGCAATCCACGCTTCCAGCCACAGGCGGGTGGTATCGTGTACGTTCCAGCCGACTACCAGCGCATCTTTTCCGGCTTTGTTCTTCGCCGAGGCAAGGCAGACGGCAATGTAGTTGATCAGCACCCCGTCGAGCATGCTGAGCAGCGCCTGCAGGGTAGACTGCTGGCACTGCAGGCGTCGACGGAGCGGAATGAAAAGATGGGAGATCAGCGTCTGTGCCGGGTAATCGCGGCCTTGCTCTTTTATCCATGCGCGCAGGCGCTGAAGATTGCCCGCCTGCAGGAGCCGCAGCAGGGTTTCCTGCTGTTCGCGCCAGAGATGCTGCGTATCCGGGTCGTCGTGGCTCAGAAGGGACTTCACTTTGCCAACCTGCACCCCGTTGTCGATCCAGCTTTTAATTTCGCGAATGCGGTCGATATCGGCTTCATTGAAAAGGCGATGCCCACCGTCGGTCCTCTGCGGTTTGAGTAATCCATACCGTCGCTGCCACGCCCGTAGGGTAACGGGATTGATATCACAAAGGAGTGCCACTTCACCTATCGTGTAAAGCGCCATATTCGCCCCCTGGCTTACGCGTCCCCAGCTTAACTGTAGACTCACTTTGGCGAACCAGGAAGGATTGTTTGATTTTTGAACAAACAATGCGAAGCATGCGCGATATTCAGAAAAAGGTGTGATAACGGACACGATTTTGCGCTTTTTTGGGATGCTTCAAAGAAAGTAAACCCGCATCAGTGTATGTTACGCGTTTTTAGCGTGTGCGGTTTTGAGTATGTACGAGTTTAATCTGGTGCTGCTGTTGCTTCAGCAGATGTGCGTGTTTCTGGTCATTGCCTGGCTGATGAGCAAAACGCGCCTGTTTATCCCGCTGATGCAGGTCACCGTCCGTCTGCCGCATAAGCTGCTCTGCTACGTCACCTTCTCTATTTTCTGCATCATGGGGACTTATTTTGGTCTCCATATCGAAGACTCTATTGCTAATACGCGCGCTATCGGCGCGGTGATGGGCGGACTGCTGGGCGGTCCCGTCGTCGGTGGCCTTGTCGGTTTAACCGGGGGTCTGCATCGCTATTCCATGGGCGGTATGACGGCGCTCAGCTGTATGATCTCGACGATCGTGGAAGGGCTGCTCGGCGGGCTGGTGCATAGCTATATGATAAAACGCGGTCGCCCGGATAAAGTCTTCAGCCCGCTCACGGCCGGTGCCATTACCTTTGTGGCCGAAATGGCGCAGATGGCGATCATTCTGCTGATTGCCCGTCCGTTTGAAGATGCGCTGCACCTGGTCAGCAGTATTGCCGCCCCGATGATGGTAACCAACACCGTGGGCGCGGCGCTTTTTATGCGTATTCTGCTCGACAAGCGCGCCATGTTTGAGAAGTACACCTCGGCCTTTTCCGCCACGGCGCTGAAGGTCGCCGCCTCGACCGAAGGGATACTGCGCCAGGGCTTTAACGAAGAGAACAGCATGAAGGTGGCGCAGGTGCTCTACAAGGAGCTGGATATCGGCGCGGTGGCCATCACCGACCGCGAGCGGCTGCTGGCCTTTACCGGTACCGGCGACGATCACCATCTGCCGGGCAAACCGATCTCCTCAGCCTACACGCTGCGCGCCATTGAAACCGGCGAGGTGGTCTATGCCGACGGTAACGAAGTGCCTTATCGCTGTTCGCTGCACCCGCAGTGCAAGCTGGGCTCCACGCTGGTGATTCCGCTGCGCGGCGAGAATCAGCGGGTGATGGGCACCATCAAACTGTATGAGGCGAAAAACCGTCTGTTCAGCTCGATCAACCGCACGCTGGGGGAGGGGATCGCTCAGCTGCTGTCCGCGCAAATCCTCGCCGGGCAGTATGAGCGGCAGAAAGCCCTGCTGACGCAGTCTGAGATTAAACTGCTGCATGCCCAGGTCAACCCGCATTTCCTGTTTAATGCCCTCAACACGCTCAAAGCGGTGATCCGCCGCGACAGCGATCAGGCCGCCCAGCTGGTGCAGTTTCTGTCGACCTTTTTCCGCAAGAACCTGAAACGGCCGTCTGAGATTGTGACCCTCGCTGATGAGATTGAGCACGTGAACGCCTATCTGCAAATTGAGCAGGCGCGTTTCCAGTCGCGCCTGCAGGTGACGCTCTCGGTGCCGGACGAGCTGGCGTATCAGCATCTCCCGGCCTTTACCCTGCAGCCTATTGTCGAGAACGCCATTAAGCACGGTACATCGCAGCTTCTGGGAACGGGGGAGATAACCATTGCCGCCAGCAGTTTTAATCACCATCTGGTGCTGGATATTGAAGATAATGCCGGGCTCTATCAGCCTTCCGCTTCAGGCGGTTTGGGGATGAGCCTGGTGGATAAACGCCTGCGCGCCCATTTTGGCGACGACTGTGGCATTACCGTCGCCTGCGAGCCTGACCGATTTACCCGTATTACCGTACGACTGCCGCTGGAGGAAAACGCATGTTAAGAGTGCTGATTGTGGATGACGAGCCGCTGGCACGGGAAAACCTGCGCGTTCTGCTGCAGGAGCAGCCGGATATTGAGATTGTGGGGGAGTGCGCCAACGCCATTGAGGCCATCGGCGCGGTGCACAAACTGCGTCCGGACGTGCTGTTCCTCGATATTCAGATGCCCCGCATCAGCGGCCTGGAGATGGTGGGCATGCTCGACCCGGAACATCGTCCCTACATCGTGTTTCTGACGGCGTTTGATGAATATGCCGTTAAGGCCTTTGAGGAGCACGCGTTTGACTATTTACTCAAGCCGATTGAAGAGAAGCGCCTTGAAAAAACGCTCACCCGTTTACGCCAGGAGCGCACCGTACAGGACGTCACGCTGCTGCCGGAAAACCAGCAGCCGCTGAAGTTTATCCCCTGCACCGGGCACAGCCGGATTTATCTTCTGCAGATGGATGATGTGGCCTTTGTCAGCAGCCGTCTGAGCGGGGTGTTTGTCACCAGCGCGGAGGGGAACGAAGGGTTTACCGAGCTGACCCTGCGCACGCTGGAGAGCCGCACGCCGCTGATTCGCTGTCACCGCCAGTACCTGGTGAATATGGCGCACCTGAAGGAGATCCGCCTGGAAGATAACGGCCAGGCCGAGCTGGTGCTGCGTGCCGGGCAAACGGTACCCGTCAGCCGTCGCTATCTGAAGAGTTTGAAAGAGGCGATTGGCCTGTAAAACTGATACACTGCGCGCCATTGCATCATCGACATTCGAAGGCTCTATGCTAAGTAACGATATTCTTCGTAGCCTGCGCTACACCCTGAAAGCGAACAATAACGACATGGTGCGCATTCTTGCGTTGTCCGACATGGAATCCACGTCTGCCGGTTTCGACACCTGGATGACCAAAGAAGACGAAGAGGGCTTTGTCCGCTGCCCTGACATCATTCTGTCGGGTTTCCTGAACGGCCTGATTTACGATAAGCGTGGCAAAGATCCGGCCGCACCAGAGCTGGCGCTGGAGCGGCGGGTGAACAACAACACGGTGCTGAAAAAGCTGCGCATCGCTTTCTCGCTAAAAACGGACGATATCGTGGCGATCATGACCGAGCAAAAATACCGCGTATCCGTGCCGGAAGTGACCGCCATGATGCGCGCGCCGGATCATAAAAACTACCGCGAGTGCGGCGACCAGTTTCTGCGTAATTTCCTGCGCGGGCTGACCCACCGGGTGCATCACCCGAAGGCGTGATTGCGGAATGGGGGCGGCCTGATGCCCTCACCCCGACCCTCTCCCACGGGGAGAGGGAGAAAACAAAATGCCATAAAAAAAGCCGGAGATTATCTCCGGCTTTTTTCTTATTTCACCTGCTGACCCGGCTTCGCGCCTTCGTCAGGGCTTAACAGGAAGATATCTTTCCCGCCAGGGCCTGCGGCCATCACCATCCCCTCAGAAATGCCGAAGCGCATTTTACGCGGCGCCAGGTTAGCCACCATCACGGTCTGACGGCCGATCAGCACCTGCGGGTCCGGATAGGCGGAACGGATGCCGGAGAAGACGTTGCGCTTCTCACCGCCCAGATCCAGCGTCAGGCGCAGCAGCTTGTCTGAACCCTCCACGAACTCCGCGTTTTCAATCAGCGCCACGCGCAGGTCAACTTTAGCGAAATCATCGAAGGTAATGGTTTCCTGAATTGGATCGTCTGCCAGCGGGCCGGTAACAGGTGCCGCAGCCGCCTTCACCTCTTCTTTAGACGCTTCCACCAGGGCTTCAACCTGCTTCATCTCGATGCGGTTGTACAGCGCCTTGAAGGTGTTCACCTTGTGGCCGAGCAGCGGCTGCTGGATAGCATCCCAGGTCAGTTCGGTATTCAGGAACGCTTCAGCCCGGGCTGCCAGCTGCGGCAGTACCGGCTTCAGCCAGGTCATCAGCACGCGGAACATGTTCAGCCCCATGGTGCAGATCGCCTGCAGATCGGCGTCGCGGCCTTCCTGTTTCGCGACAACCCACGGGGCCTGCTCGTCCACATAGCGGTTGGCAACATCGGCCAGCGCCATGATTTCGCGAATCGCTTTACCGAATTCACGGCTTTCCCAGGCTTCACCAACCGCAGCGGCGGCATCGGTGAAGGTTTTATACAGCTCAGGATCGGCCAGTTCTGCAGAAAGCACGCCGTCAAAACGCTTGGCGATAAAACCCGCGTTACGCGACGCCAGGTTCACCACCTTGTTCACGATGTCCGCGTTCACGCGCTGTACGAAATCTTCCAGGTTCAGATCGATATCGTCGATGCGGGAAGAGAGCTTCGCGGTGTAGTAGTAGCGCAGGCTGTCCGCATCGAAGTGGTTCAGCCAGGTGCTGGCCTTGATGAACGTCCCGCGGGACTTGGACATCTTCGCGCCGTTCACCGTCACGTAGCCGTGAACAAACAGGTTGGTTGGCTTGCGGAAGTTGCTGCCTTCCAGCATGGCCGGCCAGAACAGGCTGTGGAAGTAAACGATGTCTTTACCGATGAAGTGGTACAGCTCGGCAGTGGAATCTTTCTTCCAGTATTCGTCGAAGCTTACGGTGTCGCCACGCTTGTCGCACAGGTTCTTGAAGGAGCCCATGTAGCCGATTGGCGCGTCCAGCCAGACGTAGAAGTACTTGCCCGGCGCGTTCGGGATTTCAAAGCCGAAGTACGGCGCATCGCGGGAGATATCCCACTGCTGCAGGCCGGATTCGAACCACTCCTGCATTTTGTTCGCCACCTGCTCCTGCAGGGCGCCGCTGCGGGTCCACGCCTGCAGCATTTCGCTGAAGGACGGCAGATCGAAGAAGAAGTGCTCGGAGTCACGCATCACAGGCGTGGCGCCGGAAACCACGGATTTCGGCTCGATAAGCTCGGTCGGGCTGTAGGTTGCGCCGCACACTTCGCAGTTATCGCCGTACTGATCCGGGGATTTACATTTCGGACAGGTGCCTTTGACGAAACGGTCCGGCAGGAACATGCCTTTTTCCGGATCGTACAGCTGAGAGATGGTGCGGTTTTTGATAAAACCGTTCTCTTTCAGACGGGTGTAGATCAGCTCCGACAGCTCGCGGTTTTCATCGCTGTGCGTGGAGTGATAGTTGTCATAGCTAATGTCAAAGCCAGCAAAATCGGTCTGATGCTCCTGACTCATTTCGGCAATCATCTGCTCCGGGGAGATCCCCAGCTGCTGCGCTTTCAGCATGATCGGCGTGCCGTGGGCATCGTCCGCACAGATGAAGTTAACCTCGTGGCCGCGCATTCGCTGGTAACGGACCCAGACATCAGCCTGGATATGCTCCAGCATGTGGCCGAGGTGGATTGAGCCGTTGGCGTACGGCAGTGCGCACGTTACCAGAATTTTCTTCGCGACTTGAGTCATAGTAGGCATTACTTCTTTTAACTGTGAAAAGGGTTTTTGATATTACCAAAAGGGGCATTATTAAGTAAGCACAAACCACGGCCTTTCAGGTAAACTTGTTCATCTAAGGTCTTATTCACAAGAACAAAGGAGTCGGGATGAGTTCTCAATCCCAGGCCAAATCACCGGAAGCCTTACGAGCAATGGTCGCCGGGACGCTGGCTAACTTTCAGCATCCAACCCTGAAGCATAATCTCACTACGCTGAAAGCGTTACACCACGTTGCCTGGCTGGACGATACGCTGCACATTGAGCTGCAGATGCCGTTCGTCTGGACCAGCGCCTTTGACGCGCTGAAAGAGCAGACCAGCTCTGAGCTGCTGCGCATTACCGGTGCGAAGGCGATCGACTGGAAGCTGAGCCACAGCATCGCCACGCTGAAGCGCGTGAAAAACCAGCCTGGCGTGAACGGCGTGAAAAATATCATTGCCGTCAGCTCGGGCAAGGGTGGAGTAGGGAAATCCTCTACCGCCGTTAACCTGGCGCTCGCGCTGGCAGCGGAAGGGGCAAAGGTCGGAATTCTGGATGCGGATATCTACGGTCCGTCTATTCCGAATATGCTGGGCGCGGAAAACCAGCGCCCAACCTCGCCGGACGGGACCCACATGGCGCCAATCATGGCCCACGGTCTGGCGACCAACTCCATCGGTTACCTTGTGACTGACGATAACGCCATGGTCTGGCGTGGCCCGATGGCCAGTAAAGCGCTTCTGCAGATGCTGCAGGAGACGATGTGGCCGGATCTGGATTATCTGGTGCTGGATATGCCGCCGGGCACCGGTGACATTCAGCTGACGCTGGCGCAGAACATTCCGGTGACGGGGGCGGTCGTCGTGACTACGCCGCAGGATATTGCGCTGATCGACGCTAAGAAAGGCATCGTGATGTTCGAGAAGGTGGAAGTGCCGGTGCTCGGTATCGTGGAGAACATGAGCATGCACATCTGCAGCAACTGCGGTCACCACGAACCTATCTTCGGTACGGGTGGCGCAGAAAAACTGGCCGCGAAGTATCACACCCAACTGCTGGGACAGATGCCGCTGCACATTACCCTGCGCGAAGATCTGGATAGCGGCAAGCCGACGGTTGTCAGCCGTCCGGACAGCGAATTTGCAGAGATGTATCGTCAGCTGGCGGGACGCGTTGCGGCGCAGCTCTACTGGCAGGGCGAAATCATCCCAGGGGAAATCGCGTTCCGCGCGGTGTAACGCCTTAGCGTAGAATTGCCGGGTGGCGCTTCGCTTACCCGGCCTACAAGTGGCACCATCACGTAGGTCGGGTAAGGCGAAGCCGCCACCCGACTTTAACCCAACCGATAGTGCATCAAATAATACTCTCCCTCCGGAGAATCACCCGTCGCCTCAATGTGCCAGCCGTGCCGCTGGTAAAACGCGACAGCCCGCGCATTCTTCACCAGACACTTAAGCGAACCCGTACTGGTAAAGGTCTTCTGAACCTGTTCCAGGAGTAACTTCCCGACCCCGAGGTTCTGATACTGCGGATCCACAAACAGGTTGTGAAGAAAATTATCGTTCGTCCAGACGGAGGCAAAACCCAGGCGATGGCCGTTCTGCGTGGCAACCCAAATCACTTCGTCACGGGTCGCCGCGTCAAAGTCTTCCAGCTGCCAGTCTGAACCGTCCAGCCATGGCCAGGCTTCACGCCGGGCGTGGAGGAAAAGCGTGCGCAGGAAAGGGCGATCGATTTCCTGCCAGGGGCGGATCAGAATGGTATTAGCGGTGATAGAAAATATCTCCGTTATAGGCTTTGTAGATTTTGCCGTCCGCATCACCGATCAGCACGTAGTTCTCACCCATGTAGGTCCAGTGGGTTCCGGCATCCGGAGCCGGCAGGTTACGCAGCTGGTATTGTTTGATGGTGTACTCGGGCGTCTGATACTGCGCCGGTGCCGTGTCGCCAATCTTGAATTTCGTGAAGTCAGCGATGAACTCTTGTTCTTCGTAGGCCTTGATGCCGGAGGGGGCAGCGGCCGGTTGCGGGGCAGAGAATGCAGATCCCGCCAGAGACAGTAATACACCCAGAAGCAGCAATTTACGCTTAGCCATTTTTTCTCCAGTGATATCGTGACAGATACTTTTCGTCTGCGGGTCGTGCAAAGCGGAGCAGACAGTCCATTTTAAGTATCAACGCAGGGTATGTTTGAAAAAAAATGTAACAAAAGTGGACGGTTTTGTGTAGTCGAATTGGAAGATGTCTATCATTGTGGTGAATATTACCTGCGCTTTATATTTTTAAAATTTATTATTTCGCTACTCAATTCTCAAAAGGAATTTTCACGTCAAAATTGGACTGCTATGCGAATGCTTTACCATTAAAGAAGATTTAATATTGTTTTTGAGTGAAGCGGGCTTACTTCCGTTTTATTACAGGGCTGAGTATTGCTTTTGTTTTTTAGAGAGCAATTTGGTCATGTTTTGTTATGCCAGAATTTCATATTGCAGAAGAATAAGCAATTAAATTTCATAAAGTTAGGTGAGACCTCTTCGCAAGCCTGACGATAAACGCAACGTTAAAAAGAAATTTTTATATAATGAAAGGTACAACTGTATTTTCGCTTTTATTTCTTACTGTTAGTCAATTAACAGGGTGTGTATTTTCCCCCGGCCAGAACTTAAGTGTATCCGGGAAAAAAGTCATTTCTGCAGAAGACGCCAATTATCAGCTTGATAAGCGCGTAGAAGTTTTTCCACTAACGCCGGGTTTGATTGAAAAGCTGCGTCCGACCGTATCAAAATCTCAGGCGAATCCTAATCTGGATGAGCAGATCAAAAACTGGGAATACCGTATAGGCACAGGCGACATCCTGACGGTCACCGTCTGGGATCACCCTGAATTAACGACGCCCGCGGGACAATATCGTAGTGCGAGCGATGCAGGCAACTGGGTCAACGCCGATGGTACGCTCTTTTATCCCTACGTCGGTAAGCTGCGGGTGGCGGGAAAAACAGTTTCACAGGTACGTGAAGAGATTACAGCGCGACTGGATAAAGTCATTGAGAGCCCGCAGGTGGACGTCAGCATTGCCGCCTTCCGTTCCCAAAAAGCCTATGTCACCGGAGAGGTCGAAAAATCGGGCCAACAGCCCATAACCAATATTCCACTGACGGTGATGGATGCGGTTAACGCCGCTGGCGGTCTTTCTGCGGATGCCGACTGGCGTAACGTCGTGCTCACGCATGATGGCAAGGACTCCCGCCTTTCGCTCTATGCGCTGATGCAGAATGGCGATTTGACCCAAAACAAGCTGCTTTATCCTGGCGATATCCTGTTTATTCCCCGGAACGACGCGCTGAAAGTGTTCGTGATGGGCGAGGTGGTCAAGCAGAGCACGCTTAAGATGGATCGTAGCGGCATGACGCTGGCCGAAGCCCTGGGGAATGCCGGGGGGCTTAACCAAAATATGGCCGATGCAACCGGCATTTTTGTTATTCGACAGGTATTTAAGAAAGGCGGCACGGACAAAATCGCCAATATCTATCAACTAAATGCGGAAGATGCTTCAGCCATGGTGCTGGGTACGGAATTCCAGCTGGAGCCGTATGACATTGTCTACGTCACCACCTCACCGTTATCCCGGTGGAATCGCGTGATATCGCAGCTGGTGCCTACTATCAGTGGCGTACATGACCTGACTGAAACCGTTCGTTACATCAGATCGTGGCCGCAATAATGTTCCAGTCAATCTTAGTGGTCTGCACCGGCAATATTTGCCGTTCACCGATGGGGGAGCGGCTGTTGCGCCAGCAATTGCCTGGCAAGCAGGTGACCTCAGCAGGTATTTTTGGACTTGAAGGACGCCCGGCGGATGCAGCTGCGCAGGCTGTGGCCCGGCGTCATGGTGTTTCGCTGGAAGGTCATGTTGCCCGCAAGGTGACGCGCAGCCTGTTGCAAAAATCCGATTTGATTCTGGTGATGGAGCCGGAACATCTCCGTTACATAGCCGCTATGGCCCCGGAGAACCGGGGAAAATCGCTACTCTTTGGACAATGGCTGGAAACCAGGGACATTCCCGACCCGTATCACAAAAGTCGCGAAGTCTATGAATATGTTTTCGAGCAATTGGGGAAAGCCAGTCAGGAATGGGCTCGTCGTTTGAGTCAACAAGGAATGAAGCCGTAATGTCGTCTTCTAAATCAGATAAAAATAGTGCTGCGACACCGCAGAATAATGAAATCGATCTTCTTCAGTTGCTTGCTGAGATGGTTGATAACCGGGTGACTATCGCGTGTGTCACGCTCCTGCTCACCGTATGCGCGGGTATCTACGCGTTCAGCGCCACGCCAGTTTATCAGGCCGATGCCCTGGTGCAGGTAGAAGCCAGACAAAGTAACTCGCTGCTCAAGAACCTGCCCCCGTTCGGGTCCGATCTCTCGCCAGAGGTCGCGCCGGAACTTTTACTCCTTAAATCGCGGATGATTCTGGGAGAGACCGTTGATCAACTAGGGTTGACGTACAGCGTTAAGCGACGCGTGTTTCCTGTCATCGGGCCTCTGTGGGAATACGTGCGGGGACGTAAATCCGATGAAATAAAGATTGGCGCGCTGGCTATTCCCCTTCTGGAAGGAAAGCCACAAAAGCTATTACTTACCGTACAGGAGAAAGGGCGGTATCGTCTTGAGGGTAAAAACCTTGAAGCAGACGGCATCGTGGGGAAAACGCTGGTTAAAGACGGAATATCGCTTCTGGTAACATCCCTCCGCGCGGAACCAGGCACCCAGTTTACCCTCGAAACCGTCACAAGGCTTGACGCGATCAACGCCATTCAGAACAGGCTTACGGTTGTTGAGTCGGCGAAACAGAGCGGTATGATCGCATTAACATTAATGGGTGAAGATCCCGCCAGGATCGCCACGGTACTTAATACCATTGCTGATAGTTTTCTCAGCCAGAATATTGCGCGCCAGGAAGCGAAAGATTCCCGCAGCCTCACGTTCTTACAGGAGCAATTACCTAAGATCAGCCGGGAACTGGATGAAGCTGAAGCGCGACTGAATGCCTACCGAGAGCAACGCGATTCTGTCGACTTATCTCTGGAAGCGAAGTCAGTCCTTGATCAGGTTGTTAACGTGGAAAACCAGCTTAACGAGCTGACGTTCCGCGAAGCAGAGGTTTCACAGCTTTTCAAAAAGGACCATCCCACCTACCGTGCCTTGACGGAGAAGAAACAAACGCTTGAGCGGGAGCGTGCGCGCCTGAATAATCGAGTCTCAACCATGCCTTCCACGCAGCAGGAGATCTTACGGCTGAGTCGCGACGTTGAATCCGGGCGTACTATATACCTGCAGTTGCTGACGCGTCAGCAAGAGCTGAGTATCTCGCGCTCCAGCGCTATCGGGAACGTGCGGATTATAGACCCGGCCGTAGCGAAGCCAGATCCGATCAAACCGCACAAAGCGCTCATTATCATACTGGGTATGCTGATGGGGTTGATGCTCTCTGCCGGAATGGTTTTAGTGCGTTCAGCCTTTAATCGGGGCATTACCTCTTCTGAACAACTGGAATTGCAGGGGATACCGCTTCTGGCGACGCTTCCGCGCTCGGTATGGCTCTGGAAAAAAACGCACCTGCGCAGGAAAACCCTGTTTGCGTCCCACTGGAGGCACAGGACGTCGAACGTTCCTTTTCTGCCCGTTGACCGTCCGGCAGATATGTTTGTCGAGGCGGTGCGCGGGCTGCGCACCAGTCTGCATTTTACCATGATGGAGGCCACAAACCGGATCGTCGTGGTGTCTGGCCCCACGCAGGACTGCGGAAAGACGCTGGTCAGTACGTCACTGGCGTCGATTGCCGCTCAGGCCGGACAGCGAGTGCTGTTTATTGATGCGGATATGCGCAAGGGATATGTCCACAATGTTTTCAAACTGAGCAATCATCGGGGATTATCCTGCGTGCTCGGCGGAGTCGTTGAGTGGCAGGAGGCAATTCAACGCGTCGAGAAAGGCGGTTTTGATGTATTGACCTGCGGACCCCAATCTTCGCATCCCGTTGAGCTGCTCATGAGTGAACGCTTCCAGGTCGTGATGTCTCAGATGGACAAACTGTATGACATTGTTATCGTCGATACCCCGCCTGTGCTTGCCGTAACGGATGCCTTGCTGATAGCCAGAACAGCGGCTACCACGCTGCTGGTCGCCCGCTTTGGTAAAACCAGCGTAAAGGAGATCGAGAACTGCCTGAAGCGTCTGCAGCAAATGGGTGTGCAGGTGAATGGCGCGATCCTCAATGATATCGTGAAATCTGCCGTGCTCTATTACAACTCGGGATATAGCTATTACGACTACGGTTATACCCAGGAGTAAACCTGGCGCGACACTTCTTTACAGCGTGATGGTGTATTGCCCGCTAAGATGACCTTCGTTAAATCAAGAGGTCACAATGGAAAACCGCAAAATGAGTCGACTGCGCCGCTGGGTGCGGGAAGGGATCATCCTCGTTCTCCTGACGCTGGTCGTGGTGTGGGCCGTGGATCGGTACCGGAAGCCGACGCTGCCCGCCACCTTTAGCGCAACCCCAATGCAGAGCATTGACGGCAAGATGCACGATATCGCGGCGCTCAGCCAGGATCGCCCGCTGCTGATCTACATCTGGGCGACCTGGTGTAGCATTTGCCGCTACACAACGCCTTCGGTTAATCAACTGGCAGAAGAGGGCGGGAACGTGGTGAGTATCGCCATGCGTTCCGGAGACAACGCAAAGCTTGAGCGATGGGTTGATAAGAAACAGCTGAAAATGCCGGTGATTAACGATGCAAACGGTGATTTGTCGCAGCAGTGGCAGGTGAGCGTCACGCCAACGCTGGTGGTTGTGTCGAAGGGAAATGTGGTGGGTACAACGACGGGCTGGACGAGCTACTGGGGATTAAAATTAAGGATGTGGTGGGCAGGCGTATAAAAATAACCCCTCTCCCGGCGGAAGAGGGGTTTTGTATTACTTAGCCAGAACTTCCTGCGCGGTGCGCTCAACCAGAGACAGCAGGATTTTAATATCTTCCAGCGTCACGGTTGGGTTCAGCAGCGTCAGCTTCAGGCAGGTCACGCCGTTATGCTCGGTCACGCCGACGTTTGCACGGCCTGATTCCAGCAGCGCATCACCAATTTTCTGGTTCAGCAGGGCGATACCCGCGTCGTCCATCTGGACCTGTCCGCGGAAGCGGAACAGGACGCTTGCCAGCTGTGGCTGCATAACCAGTTCCAGAGCAGGCTGCTCTTTCACGTAGGACGCAACCTGCTGTGCCAGCGTGACGCCGTGATCGATGATCGCCGCGTACTGTTCCTGACCCAGCGCTTCCAGGCTCATCCACAGCTTCAGCGCGTCGAAACGACGGGTAGTCTGCAGAGATTTGGACACCAGGTTTGGCACGCCTGCCTCTTCGTCGAACTCAGAGTTCAGGTAGGCCGCCTGGTAGCGCATCAGCTCATAGTGGCGCGCTTCTTTCAGCAGGAACGCGCCGCAGCTGATTGTCTGGAAGAACTGCTTGTGGAAGTCCAGGGTTACGGAATCCACCAGCTCAATGCCGTCCAGGTAGTGACGATACTGCTCAGACATCAGCAGCGCGCCGCCCCAGGCCGCATCAACGTGTACCCAGATGTTCTGCTTCGCGGCAAGCTCTGCAATCGCACGCAGCGGGTCGATAGCACCGGCATCGGTGGTACCTGCCGTCGCGACGATGGCCAGAATCTGCTCGCCGTTCGCATTGCACTGTTCAATTTTCGCCGCCAGATCGGTCAGATCCATACGGGAGAATTCGTCCGTTTTCACCTGCACTACGGACTGGTAGCCCAGACCCATCAGCGCCATGTTCTTCTGCACGGAGAAGTGCGCATTTTCGGAACACAGCACGCGGATTTTACGCAGATCGCCCACCAGGCCGTCCTGCTGAACGGAGTGACCCTGACGCGCGAAGAACGCATCGCGCGCCAGCATCAGGCCCATCAGGTTGCTCTGGGTACCGCCGCTGGTGAAGACACCTGCGTCGCCGGCCTGATAACCCACGCGGGTACGCAGCCACTCGATCAGCTTGATCTCAATGATGGTTGCGGACGGGCTTTGATCCCAGGAGTCCATACTCTGGTTAGTGGCGTTGATCAGCACTTCCGCCGCCTGGCTTACCACCAGGCTTGGGCAGTGCAGGTGCGCCACACACTGCGGGTGATGAACGGACAGGCTGTCTTTCAGGAAGAACTCGACGGCGCGTTCAATCGCCGCTTCGTTGCCCAACCCTTTCGGGTTGAAATCCAGCTTAATACGGTCGCGCAGTTCCGCGACCGTTTTGCCCTGGTACATCTCAGGCTGTTTCAGCCACTGCATCACAGCCTGAGTGCTTTGTTCAATCGCCTGCTGGTAAGCTTCAATGCTCTGCGCAGAGGAGAACAAAATTGGGTTTGAATCAGACATCGTAATCAACAACTCCGGTTACGCCGGGCGAACGCCCGCAGCAAGCAGTGCCTGCTCGAATTTATCCAGGAAGATCTTCAGCTCTTCATCGCTGATCAGCAGAGAAGGCAGCAGACGCAGAACGATACCGTTACGGCCACCGCGCTCCAGAATCAGACCGGCTTCGAAGCACTTCTTCTGAATCAGTGCAGACAGCTCGCCGTCGCCCGGGAAGCAGCCCATGTGGTCAGCGGCTTCGTGTGGCTTAACGATCTCAATACCGATCATCATGCCCAGACCGCGCACGTGGCCGATAACCGGATAACGTTTCGCCATCTCTTTCAGCTGGCCTTTCAGCCATTCGCCCTGTGCAGCCACTTTGCCTGCAATGTTCTGATCTTTCAGGATTTTCAGCGTCGTCAGACCGGTTGCCATCGCCAGCTGGTTGCCGCGGAAGGTACCGGTGTGGTGACCTGGTGCCCATGCATCGAACTGCTTTTTGATACCGAGCACGGCCAGCGGCAGACCGCCACCCACTGCTTTAGACATCACGATGATGTCTGGCTCAATGCCAGCGTGTTCGAAGGCGAAGAATTTACCGGTACGGGCAAAGCCAGCCTGAACTTCGTCGAGGATCAGCAGAATGCCGTGTTCCTGAGTCACTTTACGGATGCGCTGCAGCCATTCAGCCGGAGCCGGGTTCACGCCGCCTTCGCCCTGAACCGCTTCCAGGATCACCGCAGCAGGTTTACGCACGCCGCTTTCAACGTCGTTGATCAGGTTATCGAAGTAGTAAGTCAGCGCTTTCACGCCCGCTTCACCACCGATACCCAGTGGGCAACGGTACTCGTGCGGGTAAGGCATGAACTGCACTTCTGGCATCATACCGTCAACCGCTTCTTTAGGAGACAGGTTGCCGGTCACGGACAATGCGCCGTGGGTCATGCCGTGGTAACCACCTGAGAAGCTGATGATACCGCTACGGCCGGTGACTTTTTTCGCCAGCTTCAGCGCCGCTTCAACGGCGTCAGCACCGGATGGACCGGTGAACTGCAGGCAGTACTCTTTGCCCTGACCAGGCAGCAGAGAGAGCAGGTATTCAGAAAACGCGTCTTTCAGAGGCGTAGTCAGATCCAGGGTATGTAACGGCAAGCCGCTGGTAATGACATTTTGGATGCTTTTCAGCACATCAGGATGGTTATGGCCAAGCGCAAGGGTCCCCGCGCCTGCTAAACAGTCAAGGTATTCTTTATTGTCTGCATCGGTGATCCACACGCCTTCTGCTTTAGTGATGGCTAAAGGCAGTTTGCGCGGATAACTCCTGACGTTAGATTCAAACTCGGCCTGACGGGCCAGATAGGTTTCGTTGCTTTTGTGGGCATCTACGGTGTCAATACGGACTTTATCCGTCATCATATCACTCCTACAACCGCCGCTTCGTTATGAGCCACGATTGAATAAAAAGTTAAAAAACAGATGGGGGCCTGAAAAA
Organism: Enterobacter sp. ECC-249; assembly: GCF_043965265.1. Taxonomy (NCBI): domain Bacteria; kingdom Pseudomonadati; phylum Pseudomonadota; class Gammaproteobacteria; order Enterobacterales; family Enterobacteriaceae; genus Enterobacter; species Enterobacter sp. ECC-249. The sequence goes on along the minus strand of NZ_CP143660.1, from coordinate 3,623,240 downwards.
AACGCCGCCAATATAGAGCCTTTTGCCACGGGGCTCAATGGTTAATTTGTTTACTGTTTTGTGACACGGGGCTGTAGGGAGAGAATATCCCCATTTATAAAATGAAAATTGCAATTTATGCCAAATAAAAACAGCCTGTTACAGGCTGTTTATCCCGTGTGTAAAGTCCCAGAAAAGAGTGTGACAAAACGTGCCATCGAATGGCAAAAAAGGAGGCTGGCTCTCTCTATTCCTGTGTCATGTGTAAAAAACGGTGCTTATGATGCAAGTACAACGGAATTACGCATTAAAAAAGGACTCTCAACGCGCGTGATGTTCTGATGCTCTTCACCGTTAATAATATGCAAGGCGCTCAGGCGACCAATTTCATAGTGTGGCAGTTGAACCGTCGTGAGAGGAGGCAGGAACAACTCCCCAATACCCACCATATTGTCATAGCCGATTACCGCGACATCTTCCGGTATGCGAAGCCCTTGCGCCAGAAGCGTCTGGTACACCATAAACGCGATACGGTCGTTGCCGCAGATAACGGAGTCGAACCGGGGAATGCCATTCTGCATGTGCGCCAGCAACACTGACGGGATATCACGATAGTGCTCGTCCCCGAACGCCATATAGCTGTGTACCAGGCTGTGAGGATCGAGCCCCGCTTCACGGCATGCACGTTCCAGCCCCTGACGACGTCGGGTTGTGGCCAGATGCCCCTCAGGCAGATGCAGGCAGAGAGGTTGGCGATAACCCTCCGAGAGTAACGCCCGCACGGCGGTATATTGCCCCTGTTCATCATCTGGAATATAGCTGGCGACCTTTTCGCCGTCGCTTTCGCAGTTGGCCAGCACGCAGGGAAGGGTGAGGAGTTTGGCCGGGAGAGGAACCTGACGTAACCCCATGGTGGTGTAGATAATTCCGTCAGGCCGATGCGAGAGGAGAAGGTCGACAATGGCATCCGGGTTGTCATCGGTAAACATATTCATCACGAAGCTGTTCCAGCCGTGCATTCTGGCCGTCTCTTCAATCGACAGCGTGATGTCCACCGAGAAAGGCGTCGTCACCGTATCGAGCGCCAGCACGCCTATGGTTTTCGGCGAGGCATGCGCGCCGCGAATTTTCTTGGCGGACAGGTCTGGCACGTAGCTGGTCTGCTCGATAGCCAGCTGAACGCGCGCCAGCGTTTCCGGCTTAAGGCGCTCCGGGCTGTTCAGCGCGCGGGAGACCGTCATCAGCGATACGTTTGCCAGCTTTGCGACGTCCTTCAGGGAAGCCATTTTCTTACTCCGTTAATGCTCTGTGTGAAAGGGTATACAACTAAGTCGCTGATGTAAAAGGAAGGCTAATGCACGGGCCAGGTCAGGCTTACCTCAGTGATAAATATTTGATCGCGATCTCACTCTCTTGATGTTAACGTTAACTTTCGTGATTAACATCTTAAATTTTTACCAAACAGCATGAGAAAGGATAAATGTTAACGTTACCATCGCGTCATTACTCCAACATGAGAATGTCATGATGAAAACGCATCACTCTCACAGCTACCCTTTATTAAGCGCATTACTGTTTTTCTTTTTTGTCACGTGGTCCTCTTCCGGCTCGTTGCTCTCCATCTGGCTTCATCAGGAAGTGGGCTTAAAAGCGGGGGATACCGGCGTTATCTATGCCGTGCTTTCTGTCTCCGCGCTGTGCGCGCAAATCTGCTATGGCTTCATTCAGGACAAGCTCGGCCTGCGAAAAAACCTGCTCTGGTTTCTGACCAGCCTGCTCATTCTTTCCGGTCCGGCCTTCCTGCTGTTTGGTTATCTGCTGCAAATTAACGTGTTGCTCGGCAGTATTTTCGGCGGGATTTATATCGGGCTGACGTTTAACGGCGGAATAGGGGTGCTGGAGTCCTATACCGAGCGCGTGGCCCGCCAGAGCCAGTTTGAGTTTGGCAAGGCAAGGATGTGGGGATCGCTTGGCTGGGCGGCGGCAACTTTTTTTGCAGGGCTCCTGTTCAACATTAACCCGAAGCTGAACTTCGCGGTGGCGAGCTGCGCCGGGCTGGTGTTTTTTGTGCTGCTGGCGCGCCTCAGGGTCTCTTCCGCTCCGCACGCCATGCAGGAGGCGGTGTCCGGCGGTAAGGTCACGCTGGAAGATGCCTTGCGCCTGCTGACGTTGCCGCGCTTTTGGGCGCTGGTGTTTTTCGTTATCGGCACCTGTATTTATGGCGTTTATGACCAGCAGTTCCCGGTCTATTTCTCGTCCCAGTTCCCGACGTTACAGGAAGGGAACGCCATGTACGGCTATCTCAACTCCTTCCAGGTTTTCCTTGAGGCGGCGGGTATGTTTTGCGCCCCGTGGCTGGTGAATCGCCTCGGTGCGAAAAACGGCCTGATTTTCGCCGGAATGGTGATGGCGATGCGTATGGTGGCATCGGGTCTGGTTGAGGGTCCGGTATTGATCTCCATTACCAAGCTCTTGCACGCGGTTGAACTGCCCGTTTTGCTGGTCTCCATCTTTAAATACAACAGCCTGCATTTTGATAAGCGGCTCTCTTCCACCCTCTATCTGGTGGGCTTTGCCTGTACAAGCTCGGTGATTGCCTCGGTGCTGTCGCCGCTGGCAGGTTACAGCTATGAGAAATACGGCTTTGCCCAGTCCTATCTCATCATGGGGCTACTGGTCTTCAGCACCACGTTTATCTCCATCTTCCTGTTGCGCTCGGGTAAGTCTTCTTCTGACCCGCTTATGCCGCAACCATCCACCATCTGATCGAAAGAGTAGAGAAATGACGTATACAATCGCGAAAGCAGAACAGGAACTACAGTCCAGACGCGAAGGGCTTAACTTGCGCTGGTATCCGCGTTACCACCTCGCTGCACGCGCTGGCTGGATGAACGACCCAAATGGTCTGGTCTGGTTTGACGGCTGGTATCACGCCTTTTATCAGCATCATCCGTATTCGACCCAGTGGGGTCCGATGCACTGGGGCCATGCGCGCAGCAAAGATTTAGTTCACTGGGAGCATCTCCCGGTTGCGCTGGCACCGGAAGGACCAGACGACAAGGACGGCTGTTTTTCCGGCTCAGCGGTGGTGGATGGCGACACGCTGGCGCTAATCTACACCGGCCACAAATTCCACGGCGATCCCGGCGATGAGGCTAATCTCTACCAGGTTCAGTGCCTGGCAACCAGCCGTGACGGCATCCACTTTGTGCGCCATGGGACCGTCATTGACACACCGCCTGGACTGCATCACTTCCGCGATCCGAAAGTATGGCGTGAAGGGGAGTGGTGGTACATGGTCGTTGGCGCGCGAGAGGGTGATACGGGCCAGGTGCGTGCGTACCGGTCTGCCAACCTGCGCGAGTGGGAGGACTGGGGCGTGCTCGCGGTGGCTGAAAAAGAGATGGGTTATATGTGGGAATGCCCGGACCTCTTCACTCTCAGTGGCAAACGCGTGCTGATGTTCTCTCCTCAGGGGCTGACCGCAGACGGCTTTAAAAATCGCAATCTTTTCCAGAGTGGCTATCTGGTAGGTGAATGGCAGCCCGGTCAGCCCTTTGTGCGTGAAGGTGAATTTGTGGAGATGGATTACGGGCATGATTTTTATGCGCCGCAAAGTTTCCTGACGCCGGATGGTCGACGCATCGTCATCGGCTGGCTGGACATGTGGGAATCTCCGCTGCCGGAACAGGACGATGGCTGGGCGGGCATGCTCTCCTTACCTCGCGAGCTGACGCTGAGTGCGGATAATCATCTGCAAATGCGGCCGGCCAGAGAAGTTGAAACCCTGCGCGGGGCTTGGTTCCCCTGGCCGGTAAGTACGCTTAATAACCAGCAGATGACGCTGGTGGAACACTGCGATGCGATGGAGGTCATTCTGCAATGGGATTGCGCGAACAGCAGCGCGGAGCAATACGGCATTCGTCTCGGCGACGGGCTACGCCTCTATGTTGATGCACAGATGCAGCGCCTGGTGCTGGAGCGACACTATCCACAGTATGGCCTGTGCGGTACCCGAAGCGTTGCGCTTAACCTGAACGACGCGCTCAGCCTGCGCCTGTTCTTTGATAGCTCGTCTGTGGAAGTGTTTGTTAACGAGGGTGAGGCGTGCCTCAGCAGCCGTATCTATCCTGATGCAGACTGCCGCGAGCTGGCGTTATTTGCCTGGACGGGGGGAGCGTCGCTTATTCATGGCGGAGCGTGGCAGTTAGAGTAAATTTATATTTAGTCACGAGCCAAAATAAAGCCCCATACAAATGGGGCTACGTTAATGTTAGATTATTATATAATATGGACAGTTTAGAAGAAGGGGACTCTCAAGTCCCCCATCCACAGACTATGCGACAGTATCAAGGATCTCTTTTAAAAAATAAGTGAAGTTATCAAATGAATCAAAAACATTTTCTGTACCAACATTATCCCTAATTTCAAATAAATTAGATTTAGTATCATAAGTAAATAATGAAATACTATCTTCTCCGATCACTAGTCTCTGAGCAAGATCAGGATTGATATAATCATCATTATCTCTATAAAAATCGTTCATAACAAATAAATTTCTAACGAATGGTTCAGGTATAGAAAGACTGAACAAGATTAATCCGTTATATTCAAATCCATCCATAAACTTTAAAAAACTTACATAATCAGGCTGATTTGTAAATAACAAGTCAATTTCATTACCTAAAGTCTGTAACATCGGATTTAGAGTATTGCTAGACTCTCTATTTTTTATGCTTTCAAGAAATGAATCTTTGATAGGGGCTTCTACTGGATACTCCCATTTATCCATTATTCCTTTTAATTCGATAAGAATATCATTTATGTTATTTTCCATCATTGTTCCTTTCAAATCATTTAAGTGGATAAATAGAACCAGTAGGCATAGCCCACGGAGTTATCTTACTTTCACCTGCTATCATATCTCTTATTACGGATGATTGCATATTGGTAAACACTTTATGGTACGGTTCATTTTCAATTAATGACAGGTTTTCAAAAGCGTTAGTACCGCCATCATCTAATGGTAACTTGTGGTGAACGCTCCAACCACTGGGGACACCGCCTTCTGACATACGCAATAAATCTGATGGATTAAACTTGTTTGCAGCTTCCGGTGTACCAGCAATGTCTTTAAGGAAATTTTTTCTGATAGAACTATTAAACTCTCGTCTTAATACTACTGCTTCGGCTGGATCACGTCTGACATAGTTAAGTTGCTTAATTTCTAATCCATCAAGCAACTTAGTTTCACCTCTCAACTTTCCTAAGTAACTATTCATTTCTTCATACAGTTGAGAATTAGGTCTTTTAGCCATTAAAATAGAGGCTGCTGCTATTGCTGTACCTGCTGTTTTTTCATTTAATACCTGTTCATAACCCTGTATAGCTTCACCGCCTAATTGTTCTGCTGTTTTCCTGAATCCTTGAATGTTTCCATTATAAATCCCACCAGCGGCTAATAAACGTCCTGCTGCTTTGCTATTGATAGTTTTAGCTGATTGCGCATATTGGATAGGGGCGTATGAATAATGAATTTTTTGTGTAGGCGCTGGTTTCCTTCCCTGATGATGATTTAAACACTTTTCATATGCTTCCCTGACTTCCATTTCAAACCATGGATGCCAATGTTCCATAAAGCTATCATAAACGAGATTGCCATTTTCATTAAAATAAAATGGATGTTTGAAGTAATCCCATTTTTCAGAGGTGTCTATTCCTATAAACCAGCCAGTATTTATATTATGCTGTGTATGATCATACGCACCATCATACATGCCATTAAGTTTACGGTCATATTTAGCTGAATGAGGATTTACAAACCCACTCTTTCTGTTTGGCATTTGATGGAGACTAAAATAAGAATAGTTGTCAGAATCAAGATCGTAGAAGATTCTTGCTTTTTCAAAAGCGACTTCCGGACTTAGTATGTATTGAAAATCTTCGGGTTTAAGTTCCCTTTCTGCATCCCATATCATGAACAATCTGAAATCGTGCATGTAGATCCCTCACAATGCAAAAGGTTTATATTATCAGAGGAAATTATATTATCAATTATTCCCATGATAGATAAATCCCTTGGATGTATTCATTGGATTGATATGAATTGCAAGCCATGAGTAACAATAAGGGAATCTATTATCTACTTTTAAACATCTTTTGAAGTGTGGTTAGTTATTTTGTCTATTGGCATGTCTTTGGCGTGGATTATATTTCGATGGTGCCAAAAGTAGTATTTATGTAATATAAAATCAATAAAAAATCTCTATTTATCTTCTGGCGGCAGACTTGAATTTAGTTGTAAATCGAAAATCCTTGCGCCTGATCCCTACCCCCGGTTACACTAAGAATCTACAATTTGTTTCTGTGTAACTGATTGTTTTATATAGCTTTGACTCGGGGTGCCCTTCTTTGTGAAGGCTGAGAAATACCCGTATTACCTGATCTGGATAATGCCAGCGTAGGGAAGTCAGATGCCTTCCCGGTCATCGCTTCTTCACGCAAGGCAGGAGCGAACCCATGCAGCCTGACCTGCTCGATTTACACGTTTTACATCACTTCCGCACCCGTTCTCCGCTTACCCATTGTATGACCAATGACGTCGTACAGACCTTTACGGCCAACGTCTTACTGGCGCTTAGCGCATCGCCGGCGATGGTGATCGAGGCCGAAGAGGCCGAGCAGTTTGCCCCGTTAGCCGATGCGCTGCTGGTTAACGTTGGCACGCTGACCGCGCCGCGCGCCCAGTCGATGCGTCGGGCGATTGAAAGCGCGGTGGCGGCAGGCAAGCCCTGGACGCTGGACCCGGTTGCCGTGGGCGCCCTGGCGTTCCGTACCCGGTTTTGCCATCAAATTCTTGCCCTGAAACCGGCGGCCATTCGCGGCAATGCTTCCGAAATCCTGGCGCTTGCCGGGATGAGCGCAGGCGGACGCGGCGTCGATACGACCGACACCGCAGCCAGCGCGGTGCCCGCTGCACAGGCGCTGGCCCGCCAGACCAATACGATTGTGGTGGTCACCGGCGAGGTGGACTACATCACGGACGGGCAACGCACCCGAACGGTAACCGGCGGTGACCCGCTGATGACGCGCGTGGTGGGCACCGGGTGCGCGCTTTCTGCCGTTGTGGCGGCGAGCTGTTCGCTGCCGGGCGACCGGCTGGATAACATCGCTGCCGCCTGCGGATGGATGAAGCGAGCCGGAACGGTCGCCGTAGCGCAGTCGCGTGGGCCAGGCAGTTTTGCCAGCGCGTTCCTCGACGCGCTCTATACGCTGGAGGAGCAGGCATGAAGCGGATTAACGCCCTGACTATTGCCGGCACCGATCCCAGCGGCGGTGCGGGTATCCAGGCTGACCTGAAAACTTTCTCGGCCCTTGGCGCGTACGGCTGCTCGGTCATCACCGCGCTGGTGGCGCAAAACACGCGCGGCGTGCAGTCGGTCTATCGTATTGAGCCGGATTTTGTTGCCGCGCAGCTGGATTCGGTGTTCAGCGACGTACGCATCGATACCACCAAAATCGGCATGCTGGCCGAGACGGATATCGTGGAAGCGGTGGCCGAGCGGCTTAAACGCTATCAGGTGCAAAACGTGGTGCTGGATACGGTGATGCTGGCGAAAAGCGGCGATCCGCTGCTCTCCGCCTCTGCCGTGGAGACGCTGCGTACAAAGCTGCTGCCGCAGGTGGCGCTCATCACGCCCAATCTGCCGGAAGCCGCCGCGCTGTTGGGCACATCGCACGCGCAAACTGAGCGCGAGATGAAAGCGCAGGGGAACGCGCTGCTGGCGATGGGCTGCGGGGCGGTGCTGATGAAGGGCGGGCATCTGGATGACGCGGAAAGCCCGGACTGGCTCTTCACCCGCGACGGCGAAGTGCGCTTTACCGCGCCGCGCGTGCAGACCAGAAACACCCACGGCACGGGCTGTACGCTTTCGGCCGCGCTGGCGGCGCTGCGTCCCCGGCATGAAGGCTGGGCCGATACGGTTCGCGAAGCGAAAGCCTGGCTCTCGGCGGCGCTGGCAAAAGCCGATACTCTGGAAGTCGGTCACGGTATTGGGCCGGTACACCATTTTCATGCATGGTGGTAAGCCAGTATACTGGCAGAATACATCACGCCTGAGAAAACAGAGATGGAACAAGCGCATACCCGGTTAATCGCTCAACTGAATGAACGGATCGCCGCGCCCGATAACACGCCGCTGTACCTGAAGTTTGCCGAAACAGTAAAAAATGCGGTGCGCAGCGGGGTGCTGGAGCACGGGAATATTTTGCCCGGCGAGCGCGATCTGAGCCAGTTGACCGGGGTGTCGCGCATTACCGTGCGTAAAGCGATGCAGGCGCTGGAGGAAGAGGGCGTGGTGACGCGCGCCCGTGGCTACGGGACGCAAATCAACAATATCTTCGAATATTCGCTGAAAGAGGCGCGCGGCTTCTCACAGCAGGTGGTGCTGCGCGGCCAAACGCCAAATACGCTCTGGGTTAACAAGCGGGTGGTGAAATGCCCGGAAGAGGTGGCTGACCACCTGTCGATCTCCCCGGACAGCGAGGTCTTTTTGCTCAAGCGCATTCGCTATGTGGATGACGATGCGGTGTCGATTGAAGAGTCCTGGGTCCCGGTCGGGTTAATTCCCGACCCGGATGCGATTGGCATTTCGCTGTACGACTACTTCCGCAGTCAGAATATTTTCCCGCAGCGCACCCGCTCAAGGGTGAGCGCCCGCATGCCGGACAGCGAGTTTCAGGCGCACATTAAGATGGATGAAAAAATACCGGTGCTGGTGATTAAACAGGTCGCGCTTGACCAGCAGCACCGGCCGATTGAGTACAGCATCAGCTACTGTCGTAGCGACCTATACGTCTTTGTGTGCGAGGAGTAATTCCTCGCGAGTTGGTGCGCAATCGCCGCCGCGCTGGCTGACTACCCAGGACGCCACGGCATTCCCTAGCAGAACCGCGTCCGCCAGCGACCATCCTCCCGCCAGTCCGGCAAGCGTGCCGCCCGCGTGGCTGTCGCCTGCGCCAATGGTATCCACAACCGTCGCCGGGAACGCCGCAACAACGCCCGAGGTATTACCGTCATACCACGCGGCGCCGTCTTTATCGTGGCGCACAATCAGCGCGGCACCGAAACGCAGCTGCCACTCCGCACCCAGGTTTTCAGCCGCTACACCCAGTCGTTCGGCTGCTATCTCCGCTTCCTGACGATTAAGCGACACAATAGGCCTGCAGGCCATAATTCGCGCCATCAGCGCGTCGGGGATATCCGCGATGCGGGGGCCGAAATCGATAAAGGCCGTTACCTCCTGCAACCCCTCCAGCCAGCGTGTCAGCAGCTCGCCGCACGGCGAGGCAAGCTGATAGCCGGACAAATAGACCAGGCTGTTTTGCGGAACGTGAAGCGCATCCAGCCAGCGCTGCTGCCACTGGTTCTCCACGCCGCTAAAGGACATAAAGGTGCGCTCGCCGTCAGGCTCAACCAGCGCCAGGCACCAGCCGTTATCGCCCGTATCGGCCTCCACGGCGCTGTGCAGATCCTGCTTCGCCATGGCGTTGCGGATAATGTCCGCCCACACGCCGTGGCCGACGGGCAGGGCGTTTTGCGCCGAAATGCCGAGCCGCTTCAGAGCGATGGCGATATTCAGCGCGCAGCCGCCAATATTCACGCCCTGCTGCTTAAGTTCGATATCGCACCCGCGCCAGGGCAGGGCGTAGGCGTCGGCGATGACGTCAATCACCGCTGCGCCCAGCACCGTCACCGGACGCGTGGCGTGCAGATTTTCGAGACGTTGGGCAAATACATTCATACGCCCTCCCTTTGCTCCCTGAAGTGCAGCAGTTTCTCGCAATAGTGGCCGAAATCGAGCCGGTTGACGGCGTCGAGTTCAGCTTTGAGCGCTGGGTCAATCGCCTGCACACCGTGGAGCGCACCGCAGATGGCCGTCGCCATGGCGCCAATGGTGTCCGTATCACCGCCAAGATTGGCGCATAAAATGGCGCAGCGGTTCGGGTCGGTTCCCGCCAGTTCCACCATCGCAATGGCTGCCGGAACGGACTCAATGGTGCTGGTTCCCGCGCCAATCAGCTGATAAACCTGCTCGCTGGCGGACTCAATCCCGTTGGCTTCCCGCACGGTTTTCAGCGCGAGTTCAATACGCGCCGCCAGCGACGCGCTGAAGGTGGTGGTTTTCGCCTCCTGCGCATAGCGGGCGATCCCCGGCAGGGCATCAACGATGTTCTGCCAGCTTTCGCCGTCGATGGCGCGGGATACCGCCCAGGCAATCACCACCGCGCCTGCAATGGCGAGGTCCGATTTATGGGTCGGGCTGGAGGCCAGCGCCACCTGCTGAACAAAGTGTTCCAGACGCGTGGCCGGGAGCAGGCAGCCCAGCGGGGACGCGCGCATCGCCGCCCCGTTGGTCACGCCGTTGTTTTCCAGTTCGCTGACCGGCTTGCCGTCGCGAATCGCGTTAAGCGCGATTTTGGAGGTCGGCCCGAGCACGTTCTTATTAAACGCGTCGAAATCGAGCGCCCAGCGCAGAATATGCTTGCCAATAACGTCCGCGTTAATCTCTCCGTCGCACTCGACGATCGCGTCAGCGAGGCACAGCGCCATTGAGGTATCGTCGGTGAACTCTGCCTGTTTGAAATAGCAGGCCGCATTATTCTCTGCCGGGCCGGGTAAAAAGCGGTCGATCCAGCCGAAGTGCGCCTTGACGCGCTTTCTCGGCCACAGCTCCGACGGCATGCCCATCGCATCCCCTAACGCCTGCCCGTAAAGGGCTCCGAGAACACGTTCTTGTTTCATTTAACTTCCCCTTGTGTCAGCGCGGTATCGCCATCAACCACCTCAATTGCGGTGATCTCTTTGTCCGATTCGCGGAAAAACAGCATAAACAGCACGGCAATCACGGCAATCATGATTGCACCAAACGCCCACATTCCGGCCCAGTTGAAGGTCAGCCCATTCACCGGCTCTTTGTATGCGAACATTTTTTCCATCATCACGCCGCCCAGGCGGTAACCCAGCAGGCTACCAAAGCCCTGACAGCACAGCGTAATCAGGCCTTGCGCGGCGGTACGCATATGCACCGGCGCTTTTTTGTCCACGTAGATATACGCGGTGACGTAGTAGAAGTCGTAGCTCACGCCGTGCAGCAGAATGCCGAGGAACAGCAGGGCGTAGGTGAAGTACTGCTCCGCACCGCCGTAAACGAAGAAGCCGTAGCGGATGGCGGCGGTGATCAGACCCAGCAGTAAGACCTTTTTAATACCAAAGCGTTTGGTAAAGAACGGCAGCGCCAGCATAAAGAAGATTTCAGAGAACTGGCCGAGCGTCATCCAGCCGGTGGCGTTTTTCATTCCCACTTCGGTGAGATAGCCGTTGGCGAAGATGTAATAAAAGGCCAGCGGCATGGCGAACAGGAACGAGCAGAAGAAGAACACGAGGAAGTTTCTATCGCGCAGCAGGATCAGCGCGTCCAGCCCCAGCATCACTTTGAAGTCCAGCTTGCCGGTGCTCTTCGGCGGCGTGTTCGGCAGGAACAGGGCAAATACGCCGAGCAGGGCGGAACTGGCTGCGGTCATCAGCAGCGGGATATTGGTATCGGAGATGTCGCTGTAGCCCAGCATCTGCGGCAGGAACCCGCACGCCAGCCCGGAGGCGATCCAGCCGATAGTGCCCATTACGCGGATACGCGGGAAATCGGCCTCGACGTCGTCCACGTTCGCGAAGGCAATACTGTTGGTCAGCGCGATGGTGGGCATATAGGTCAGGGAGTAAACCAGCAGCAGCGGGAAGAAGGTGCTGAACTGGGTTTGCTGTGCGGCGAAGTACATCAGAATCGCGCCGGCAAACATCAGCACCGCCAGCACTTTCTGCGCGGCAAAGAAGCGGTCCGTCAGCGAGCCGACGAGAATAGGAGAGAGGATTGCGGCAATCGCGGTACAGGCGTAAGACCAGCCGATTTCCCCGGCGGTAAACCCGCTTTTGCTCAGCCACAGCCACAGCGGCACGAACCATGCGCCCCAGATAAACCATTCAACAAACATCATGAATGACAGTTGGACTTTCGTTTTCATTTTTTAATCCTGCATGTCAGAGAGGGTACGCCTTTAACATACCACTCAATAATACCTTTTAAATACCTTTGTGGCGATTGTTTGATCAATGTAACAGTTTTGTTGTACACGAATCGAGCCAGCAGATTGTGCTGAAAAAAAATGCAAAGGGTGGAAAATCTGTTAAGTCGGTACCAGGCTTAGTCTGCCCATAAAAGATGGGACTGGATAAACACACACCGACACGACGTCGGACTTACGGGAGTATCACATGACTGATATTGCGCAGTTGCTTGGCAAAGACGCCGACAGCCTTTTACAGCATCGTTGTATGACCATTCCAGCCGACCAGCTGTATCTGCCTGGTCACGACTACGTTGACCGCGTGATGATCGATAACAACCGTCCGCCTGCGGTCCTGCGAAATATGCAGACGCTCTACAACACTGGGCGCCTCGGCGGCACCGGGTATCTCTCTATTCTGCCGGTGGACCAGGGCGTTGAGCACTCGGCGGGCGCCTCTTTTGCGGCGAATCCGCTCTACTTCGATCCGAAAAATATTGTTGAGCTGGCGATTGAAGCGGGCTGTAACTGTGTAGCCTCCACCTACGGCGTGCTGGCCTCGGTTTCGCGTCGCTATGCCCACCGCATCCCGTTCCTCGTGAAGCTGAACCACAATGAAACCCTGAGCTACCCTACCGAATATGACCAGACCCTCTACGCCAGCGTCGAGCAGGCGTTCAATATGGGGGCGGTAGCGGTAGGTGCGACCATCTATTTCGGCTCTGAGCAGTCCCGTCGTCAGATTGAAGAGATCTCCGCGGCGTTTGAGCGCGCGCACGAGCTGGGCATGGTCACCGTACTGTGGGCCTATCTGCGCAACAACGCGTTCAAGAAAGACGGCGTGGATTACCACGTGTCTGCCGACCTGACCGGGCAGGCGAACCACCTGGCGGCGACCATTGGCGCAGACATCGTGAAGCAGAAAATGGCCGAAAATAACGGCGGATACAAAGCGGTTAACTTTGGTTACACCGACGACCGGGTTTACAGCAAGCTGACCAGCGATAACCCGATCGACCTGGTGCGCTACCAGCTGGCGAACTGCTATATGGGACGTGCAGGGCTGATTAACTCCGGCGGCGCGGCGGGCGGCGATACTGACCTGTCAGACGCGGTGCGTACGGCGGTTATCAACAAACGCGCGGGCGGTATGGGGTTGATCCTTGGCCGCAAGGCGTTTAAGAAATCGATGGCCGACGGCGTGAAGCTGATCAATGCGGTGCAGGACGTCTATCTGGACAGCAAAGTCACGATTGCCTGACGCCTCCATCTCCCTCTCCCTGTGGGAGAGGGTTGGAGTGAGGGCATCATCGCGCACCGTGTGAAACATCAGCGCAAAAGCACACAGTCCGGCGGCAGCCGACACTGCAGCGCGCCGGGCAACACCTCAATGCGGAACTGCGTCCCGCTCAGCGGCTCTCCGTCAAGATTAAACGTCATCCCGTGCGGCGCATTTACCTCAAACCACGCCGATTTCCCGGCAATGATATTCGGACTCTCTTCCGGCTGCGTCAGCGTGGTAAACAGCGCGGGCAGCAGGCCGTCGCCCGTGAAAATTCGCAGCTGTAGCTGGCCGTCATTGATCAGCGCCTCCGGGCACAGCTGCTGGCCGCCGCCCGCCTGACGTCCATTGCCAATCCCTATCACCAGCGCGTCACCCTGCCACTGAAAATCCTCGCCGCGAATTTCGCAGCGGTCAGGCTTGAGGGTGTCCATGCGCATCAGCCCGTGGATCAGGTACGACACGCCGCCCAGCGCCGCCTTCAGCTTTTCCGGCGTTTCGCTGGTGATACGCGTGCCGAACCCGCCGGTGGCCATATTGATAAAGCAGGTTTTGTCATTCACCTGCGCAATATCCACAGCGGTGGCCTTGCCGAGGATCGCCAGCTGGAGCGCCTTCTCTAACTCTTCCGGGATCCCGGCGCTGGTGGCAAAATCATTGGCGGTGCCGAGTGGTAAAATACCCATAACCGGGCGGTTTGCCGGGGGGAGGTCGATAAGCGCTGACGCAATCTCATTGATGGTGCCATCGCCGCCGCCGGAAATGATGGTGTTGACGCCAAGCCCGAGGGCTTCATTGATATAGCGTGCCGCGTCGCCTTTTTCCCACGTCACCCTGACGTGAATACGCGCGCCGTCGTCACGCAAACCCTGAATTGCCTGACGCAACAGATCGTTGCCCGCACTTTTGCCGTTGAGAATCAATAAACTGTCTGGATAGGTTGCCATCCGCGCTGCTCCCTTTTTTAGCGTTAGTAAGAGTGTATAGCAGAGAGGGAAAAAGCGGGTAAGAACAGGATGAAAGGGAAAAATTAGCCCGCGTAAAAAGGGGCTCCTTTACAACGAAAGCGGCGCCCCGCGTTGTTGACTCTTTTTACGGCTTTTGCTCAACTGACTCTTACCGTTAACGTTTGAGCCCTGCCGTTTGCTTTGCCTCTATTTTCAACTGCTTACGCCACACCCGATTATGTAGCGTTAGCGCAATTGAACGGTAAAAGACCGATGTGTTCATCCACAAGATATTCAGGCAGAAAAATCCCAGCCCTAATAATGAGGTTATTTGCGGTGTGTAATTCTCTACAGAGCTGAATAAAAGCGAAATCCACGTCCAGATAAAGTAAACGATGCTCATCAAGCCAGTCAGTGTAATGACAGAAATATGCAGTTTATATCCCGTAAAGGACCCTCTGGCAGTTGAAAACATCGTGCTCATCACAATCATGCAATACACCACTGCTCCAAGGAATACTCCCATCATTACTTTAAACTCAGGTAAACCGAGCAGACGAAACAGCAACATCCAGACAGAAACTTGCAGCATAGCGTAGCAAAAAATAGTGAGTAAGGTACTTATTGCTAATGGAATGCCTGTCATATGTACGCCCACAGGAACGCCGAACTGACCTTTTAAGCGATCTTTCAATGATTCAAGCCGTTGGCGATCGTCAGTCGCCATTTCACCTGTTATCACTGTACTTAATGCAAGGCTCTTCTTGATGTAATTTATCATGTCCGGGTCAATAACTTCCTGTAAATGAAAAAGACTGAATCAAACCAAAAACGTATTTACCAGATTGTGTAATATTCTGAGGGTTCCGGATTGTACCCGAGAGAGCACTACCAACAAATGCTGAGGAGTTTGAAATAGCATTCAACAGCTCTCGCTGTAAGAGCAACTGCAGCGCTTCCGATGGATAACGTTTAGGATATACCCCGGCTTTCATTGCTGCTTTAACCCCTGAATTCGAGATGCCGGGATTTCGGATACGAATGATTTCCTCAGTTAACCGCGTGCGGTCTGCCCGGCTCATTTTTTGTAATAACGAGAGTAAACTTTCAGACGTTGAGCGATTAAGCAGGCGGTAGGTTAATACAGCGCTTTTTAGACCCGCAGCAGCCCCGGCAAGTGAAATCGCATCCAGAGCAGTATTGGTTGCGGTATACCATTCCTGGGAGTCCATCCACGCAACATAGTCATTATGATTCATGGCAATAAGTGACAAGCGGCCAAGCCCGTTTGCACACTGAATTCCTGTTGCTACACCACCAGCGACAATCACAGCGGCAACAGCACCGGAAGAACCTGCGGTGAGAGGAATGGCCATACCTGCACCTGCAGCAAGTACTACAGTGAGAATGGCAGCTCCGCAAGAAATCGCCGTAGAACCTATTTCAGTCGCTAATGACGGTGACTGAATCGTCGTCGTCGTTGCCTGGATGGGATTATTTGATGAGGCATTTACTTTAGTGATGACGACATGGCTTACCGAGCTTTCGTTTGGCGTCGCAATTCGCCTTGAGGGTCTTACTAACCACTGACGCGCGCCGTCTGAGTAGATGATCCCAACCTGGCTAAAGTTACGGCTACAGTCCAACTGATTGGCAAGAGCGGTGAAATTTATATCCCCGCCGGAGGCAAGACCCAGACTGCGTGCAAGTTCGTAATCCGGAATATCCTTTGAAATCTGACCAGGAAATGTCATGTCGTCTCTCCGTCCGTGTGAAATCGTATATCGCTAAGAAATCAAGAGTAAAGGGCATGTTGTGGGCGGGAATTAGGAATGATCCTAATAACGCTCCATCCTGCCAGATCCAATGAAAATTGTGATGGATATCATATACCCGCCCGATTTTCGTAAAAGATATTCCAGCAGACGCTGTCGCGAATCAACACCCTTCATTTGGTGGGGCGGTGCAATTTCATTCTGACTAAGTGGACTGAATGGTACAAAAAAATAAGCCCGCGTAAGGGAGATTACGCAGGCTAAGGAGGTGGTTCCTGGTACAGCTAGCATTTATGGGTTATGTTTTTCAGCGGGGGGATAATACCCGTATTGAACGAAGCGGTATGTGATCCGATTCTAAGAATTATCCCAGCGCGAAAAAATTTCCCTGATTAACTATTTGCCGTGTGGGTTTCGGGTGCTTTCACCGTTGAAGTTACGCATCAGCAGCGCGAACTTCAGCTCCACCTCTTCCGGAACCGGCAGCCATACGGTATGGCCGTCACCCGGCGCCACGTCAATCGCTTCGCCTTTGCCGTTTTCCAGATGCTCCAGCGTGAAGTTCATGTTGCCCTGCGGGGTCATCAGCTCCAGGCTGTCGCCTTTGGTGAATTTGTTTTTCACCGCAACGGCCGCCAGCGCGCCTTTGCGCTCGCCGGTGAAGTCTCCGACAAACTGCTGGCGCTCGGATACGGAGTAGCCGTGCTCGTAGTTCTGGTAGTCGTCGTGGGTATGACGGCGCAGGAAGCCTTCGGTATAGCCGCGATGCGCCAGGCCTTCCAGAGTTTCCAGCAGGCTGGTATCGAACGGTTTACCGGCGGCCGCATCGTCGATGGCTTTACGATACACCTGCGCGGTACGCGCGCAGTAGTAATAGGATTTGGTGCGGCCTTCGATCTTCAGGGAGTGCACGCCCATCTGGGTCAGACGCTCTACGTGGGCGATGGCGCGCAGATCTTTCGAGTTCATGATGTAGGTGCCGTGCTCGTCTTCAAAGGCGGTCATGTACTCGCCCGGACGTTTGGCTTCTTCAATCATAAACACGCTGTCGGTTGGCGCGCCGATGCCCAGCGTCGGCTCAACGTTGGTCACCGGGATAGGCTCATGCTTGTGGACGATGTTGCCGACGTCATCCTCTTTGCCTTCCTGAACGTTATATTCCCAGCGGCAGGCGTTGGTGCAGGTGCCCTGGTTAGGGTCGCGCTTGTTGATATAGCCGGAGAGCAGGCAGCGGCCGGAGTAGGCCATGCACAGCGCGCCGTGGACGAAGATTTCGATTTCCATATCCGGCACCTGGGTGCGGATCTCTTCGATCTCTTCCAGCGAAAGCTCGCGAGACAGAATGACGCGGGTCAGCCCCATCTGCTTCCAGAACTTCACCGTCGCCCAGTTGACGGCGTTAGCCTGTACGGAGAGGTGAATATCCATCTCCGGGAAGTTCTCCCGAACCAGCATGATTAAACCCGGGTCCGACATGATCAGCGCGTCCGGCCCCATATCGACCACCGGCTTCAGGTCACGGATAAACGTTTTCAGCTTGGCGTTGTGCGGCGCGATGTTCACGACCACGTAGAATTTCTTGCCCAGGGCATGCGCTTCGTTGATGCCGAGCTGCAGGTTCTCGTGGTTGAATTCGTTGTTACGCACGCGCAGCGAGTAGCGCGGCTGGCCCGCATACACGGCATCGGCGCCATAGGCGAAAGCGTAGCGCATATTTTGCAGCGTTCCCGCCGGGGAAAGGAGTTCCGGTTTAAACATGTTTGTTCTCGTTCTGATGACAGGTCAGATCCGCGTGCACCAGGTGCAGCGGTAAGGGGAGATCCCCCACTTTAAGGGCGGGCATTGTAGCGCTGCGGGGCAGGGAGGTAAAGCGCCGGGTCGCGTCAACGCTATCCCGGCGTGCTTCGTGTTGTCAGGTGTTGTCTTTTACCGTCTGAGTGGACCCGTTAGTTTTGACCGAGGCTATGCCCTTATCACGCGATTGTTCCGTTGCATAAAGCTGACTGCTGCCAATCACCTGATGATTGCCCGCCTTGAGATTGAAATGGTATTTACCGTTAGAGGCTGTTTTTTTCTCATAGCGCTCGTCCAGGGGGCTGTTCGTGCGTACGGAGGCAATGCCGTTTTCGGCGGCACTTTTACTGGTGTAAAGCTCGCTGGTAAGAACGATCTCCCCGTTACCCGCCTTCAGCACAAACCTGAACTGACCATCGCTGCTTTTACTTAATTCGAACCAACCAGACATAGGAACTCCTTGATCGAAAGTAAAATGAGAGGCACCAGTTATAAGCAAGCGAACCGGTAAAAAGAGTATGGTTGATTCCTGAATTGATTCCAGAAAAGAAAAACCCGCCCTGGGGCGGGTTTCAGCGTCGAAAGGTCACGCAATCCTGCACGCATCCGCTTCCCAGCGATATCCCACCCCATACACTGCGCGAATAAACGACTGCTCGGCGTCCAGCGCCTCCAGCTTGCGGCGCAGGTTTTTGATATGGCTGTCGATGGTGCGATCGGTCACCACGCGGTAATCGTCATACAGGTGGTTCAGCAGCTGTTCGCGGGAGAAGACTTTGCCCGGCTCGTGGGAGAGGGTTTTCAGCAGGCGGAACTCCGCAGGCGTCAGGTCCAGCAGCTTGCTGCGCCAGCTCGCCTGGAAGCGGCTTTCGTCGACAATCAGCGGGCTTTCGGCATCCAGCACCTGAAGCTCGCGCTGCGGCCTGCAGCGGCGCAGAATGGTTTTCACGCGGGCAACCACTTCACGCGGACTGTAGGGCTTGCAGATGTAATCGTCCGCGCCGATTTCGAGCCCCAGCAGGCGGTCAATCTCTTCGATTTTGGCGGTGACCATGACGATCGGCACGTCGGAGAAGCGACGAATTTCCCGGCAGAGGGTCAGTCCGTCAACGCCTGGCAGCATTAAATCAAGCAGGATCAGATCCGGCGGGGTCTGGCGCACGTACGGCAGCACCTGATCACCGTGGCTTATCAGTGACGGGGCATAGCTGGCCGCGCGTAAATAGTCGATCAGCAGCTGTCCCAGCTTGGGTTCGTCTTCGACGATCAAAATGCGCGGCGTGTTTTCGTCAATCGGTAACTCGGTCATACTTCTCTCGATAAATCCCGTTCCAGAGGTAACTCTACTGTAATGCTAACCCCGCCAAAAGGCGAATGGGCGGCGCGGATCGTGCCATTATGCGCCTCAACGATGTTTACGCAAATCGCCAGCCCCAGGCCGGAACCGCCGCTGGCGCGGTTGCGGGAGCCTTCGGTACGGTAGAAACGTTCAAACAGTTTTTCCAGCTGCGCGTCCTGCACGCCGGGGGAGGAATCCGCGAAGGTGAGGGCAAAGCGCCCGTTTTCCTGCCTGCCGGAGATATGCAGCCCGCCGCCGCTGTCGGTGTAGCGCAGGCTGTTTTCCAGCAGGTTGTTGAACAGCTGCATCAGCCGATCTTTGTCGCCAAACACCACCGCGCTGTCCGGCAGGGAGAGATCGATTTTCAGGTTGCGGCTGGCAAACCGCTCGCGGAACGCGCCGCTGATCACTTCCAGAATGTTAATCACGTCCACCGGCGCTTTCTGGTAGGCCAGCGCGCCTTCGTCGGACATGGAGAGCTGGTGGAGATCGTCCACCAGCTTGGTGAGCGTACCCACCTCCGCCTGCAGAGAGGCCACCGATTCGGGGGTAAACTGGCGCACGCCGTCCTGAATGGCCTCCAGCTCGCCGCGCAGCACCGCCAGCGGCGTGCGCAGCTCGTGGGAAATATCGGCCATAAAGTCGCGACGCATCTGCTGGTTCTTCTCCAGCGTGCTGGCGAGCTGGTTAAAATCCTGCGCCAGCTTGCCCAGTTCGTCCTGGCTGCGGGTATCGACGCGGGTGGTGAAATCCCCGGCGGCCAGCTTGTGCGTGCCCTCTACCAGCCGTTTCACCGGGGCGAGCAGACCGCGCGCCAGCGGGAAGGTGGCGAGCGCGGCGAGCAGCGTGGAGAGGGCGACAATCAGCCAGCTTGTACGACGCTGCTGGCGGTCAAAGTTGATGTCGGTGTTGCGCGTCAGGCGCTCCACCGGGGAGGCGATCACCCAGCCAACGGTGGCGTTATTCACTTTTATCGCTCGCCGGGTGCCGTCCGGCGGTATCGGCGCGCGCGGGCCAACCAGGGGACGCATATCCTGGTCGATCACCCAGAACTGGGTGCGCCAGCCGTGCGGCGGCATGCCCGGGCCGGGACGGTCGTCACCGGTATCGTGCTCCAGCGAGCGCAGGATCTGGAAAATAAAGCGGTCGTTATTGCGCAAAAAACGCCAGTTACCGTGCTGGGCGTACTGTTCACTCAGCGCATCGCTCAGTCCCTGCAGACGCTGCTCATTGCCATGCTTGATGTAATCAATAAAACCGCGCTCAAAGCTTACTCGCACCGCCCAGTGCATGGTGACCAGCAGGACGATACAGGTGGCAAATATCGCCACGAAGAGCTTGCCGGTAATGCCCGGACGCCAGAATTTCATGAGCCACTCCTTTTGCCGCGCCTAATCACGACGTTCTTGCTGGTATCATCCGGCACTCTGGCGAAGATGAAAGCGGGCAGGGCGATGATGACCGCCATGCTGAGATAGGTATACAAAAAGACCTGATGCGCCACCGGCGTGTCGACGCTGAGGTGGTGCTGGCCGTACATGCCGAGCAGTAACCCCGCGATAGTCACGCCCACGCTCATGGAGAGCTGCATCACCATCGACAGCAGGCTGTTGCCGCTGCTCGCCAGATCGTCCGGCAGGTCTTTAAGGGTCAGGGTATTCATCGACGAGAAGCGCATGGAGTTGACGATCCCCTGGCAGAACAGCACTAGCGGCAGAACGTAGTACCAGCCCATCAGCGCCACGGCCATAAACAACAAGCTGACAAGCGCCAGCCCCAGCGTGGCGGCCACCAGCACGTGTCGATAGCCAAAGCGGTTTACCACCTGCACCACAATGCGCTTCATCCCCATGCTGCCGAGCACCATCGGGATCATCATCAGACCCGCGTGGAACGGCGAAAAGCCCATGCCAATTTGCAGAAAAACGGGCGTCATAAACGGCAGCATCCCGCTGCCGATGCGTCCGGCAAAGCTGCCAGACAGGCCCAGACGGTAGGTGGGGTTTTTAAACAACGCCAGGCTGAACAGCGCCTTATCGTTTCCTCTGGCATGCCGGAGGTACCACAGAATAGCGGTAACGCCGAGCGCGATCAGGAGACCGAGCGTCAGGGGCGAAATCCCAAGTCCTTTTTGCCCGTCGAGCGCCAGGGTAAGCGTTGCCATACCCGCCGCCAGCAGGATAAAGCCAAAGAAATCAAAGCGCCGCGTCTGCATTTTGTAGTTCGGCATCAGCGCCAGGGTCGCAATCGCGCCGATAATGCCTACCGGGAGGTTGATTAAGAAGATCCAGTGCCAGGAGGCGTACTCCACCAGAATGCCGCCCAGCGCCGGACCCAGCAGCGGCCCCACCTGACCGGGCAGGGTGACAAAGGTCATCGCCGCCATGTACTGCTCGCGCGGCACAATCTTCATCACCGTTAACCGCCCGACGGGCACCATCATCGCCCCGCCGATGCCCTGCAGCACGCGCGCCATCACCAGCTGGTCGAGGGTATTGGCCTGCGCGCAAAACAGCGAGCCGGTGGTAAACAGCACGATGGCGGTAAAGAAGATATTCCGCACGCCGACCTTATCGGCCAGCCAGCCGCTGGCGGGCAGCATCACGGCAACCGTCAGCACGTAGGAGACAATCACCATGTGCATATGCAGCGGGCTCTCCCCCAGGCTTTTCGCCATGGAGGGGAGGGCGGTGTTGACGATGGTCGTATCCAGCGACTGCATAAAGAAGCCGAAGGCGACTATCCATAATTGCCAGCGAACGTTGCTGGGAAGCTCGGTCATTTACCCGTTTACCGTTTCTCTGTTTTTACGCGAAAAGCGCAGCCGCAGGCGGTCGAAGAACAGATAGACCACCGGCGTGGTGTACAGCGTCAGCAGCTGGCTCATCACCAGCCCGCCGACAATAGTGATCCCCAGCGGCTGACGCAGCTCTGAGCCGTCGCCGCCCGAGATAACCAGCGGCAGCGCGCCAAAAAGCGCCGCCAGAGTGGTCATCATAATCGGACGAAAACGCAGCAGGCAGGCCTGGAAGATCGCCTCTTCCGGCGAGAGGTTGCCGTTGCGCTGGGCGTCCAGCGCGAAGTCCACCATCATGATGGCGTTTTTCTTCACGATGCCGATCAATAGCATGATCCCGATAAGCGCGATAAGGCTGAACGGCGCGCCGAACAGCTCCAGCGCCAGCAGCGCCCCAACGCCCGCCGACGGCAGCGTCGAGAGGATGGTCAGCGGGTGCACGTAACTCTCATACAGTACGCCCAGCACAATATAGACCGTGGCGATGGCGGCCAGAATCAAAATCACCTGCGAGTTCATCGTCTCCTGGAACACCTGCGCGGTCCCGGCGAAGCTGCCGCGGACGGTGGACGGCACGCCAAGCTGGGTCATCGCGCGGTTGATTGCATCGCTGGCCTCAGACAGTGACGAACCGGCGGGTAGGTTAAAGGAGATGGTCGACGCCGCCGAAAGCCCCTGATGGTTCACCGACAGCGGCGCGTTGGCAGGCTGCCAGCTGGCGAAGTAGGAGAGCGGAATCGCCTTGCCGTCGTTGTTAATCACAAACATTTTGTCCAGGGCGCTGATGTCCTGGGTGTAGCGCGGGTCAACCTCCATCACCACCTTATACTGGTTCATCGGCTGGTAGATGGTGGAGATCTCGCGCTGGCCGAAGGCGTTATTCAGCAGGCTGTTGGCGGCTTCAACGTTGATGCCCAGCCGCGACATGGTTTCACGGTCGTAGGTCAGGGCCATCTCGGCGCCGTTGTCCTGCTGATCGGAGTTGACGTCCGCCAGCTCCGGCAGGGCGGCCAGCGCCTTACGGATCTTCGGCTCCCACTCGCGCAGGGCGGCCAAATCGTCCGAGAGTAACGTGTACTGATAGCTGGCGTTCGCCTGTCGCCCGCCGACGCGGATATCCTGAACGGCCATCAAAAACAGGTTTGCCCCCGGCTCTTTGGCGAGCTTCACCCGCAGGCGGTCTATCACCTGCTGGGCGGTTTCGTTGCGCTCGCCGCGCGGTTTCAGGGTGATAAACATCATCCCGCTGTTGACGCGCGACCCGCCGGTAAAGCCGGTCACGTTATCCACGGCTTTGTCTTCACGAATGATCTTCATAAAGTCCTGCAGCTTGCCGCGCATGGCCTGGAAAGAAATGCTCTGGTCCGCCTGAATGCCGCCCATCAGCACGCCGGTGTCCTGCTCCGGGAAGAAAGTTTTCGGGATGGTGATATACATCCAGACGTTGAGCACGATGGTGCCGATCAGCACCAGGCCGACCAGTCGGGTATGGTTCAGCACCCACTTCAGCGATTTTCCGTAGCCTTCCTGCATTGCCATCAGGAAACGGCCAAAGCCTTTGCGGCGCGGCTGCGAATGCGGTTTGCTGCGCTTGAGCATCCAGCCGCACATCATTGGCGTCAGAGTTAAGGAGATAACCAGCGATATTCCGATAGCGACGGAGAGAGTGACGGCAAACTCGCGCAGCAGCCGGCCCGGCAGCCCGCCCATCAGCAGCAGCGGCAGGAATACCGCCACCAGCGACAGGCTCATTGAGAGCACCGTAAACCCGACCTCGCGCGTGCCCTGCAGGGCAGCCTGCAGCGGCTTCACGCCCGCTTCCAGATGGCGGGAGATGTTCTCCAGCACCACGATGGCGTCATCCACGACGAAGCCCGTGGCAATCGTCAGGGCCATTAGCGACAGGTTGTTGAGGCTGAACCCGCACAGATACATGGCGGCAAAAGTACCGATCAGCGATACCGGCACGGCCACCGCCGGGATCAGCGTCGCGCGGCCGGAGCGCAGGAACAGGAAAACCACCAGGATCACCAGCGCGACGGAGATCACCAGCGTTTGCTCGACCTCTTCCAGCGAGGCGCGAATGGTCGGGGAGCGATCCTGGGCAATTTGCAGATCGATTGCTGCCGGGATGGTCTCCTGCAGGTCCGGAAGACGGGCGCGAATGCTGTTCACCGTCTCAATAATATTGGCCTCCGGCAGCTTGCGGATCATCAGCAGAATGGCCGGTTTAGCGTTGGTCATCCCGGCGTTACGCACGTCCTGCACCGAGTCGGTGACGCTGGCTACGTCGCTTAAGCGCACCGCCGCGCCGTTGTTGTAGTGAATAATAAGCGGCTGATATTCCGCCGCGGTTTTCAGCTCGTCGTTGGTGTGGATCTGCCAGCGGTGGCTGCTGTCCTCAATCGCCCCCTGCGGTTTACGCACGTTGGCGTTGCTGATGGCGGAGCGCACGTCGTCCAGCGACACGCCCTGGTTAAACAGCGCCTGCGGGTTTAACCCCACGCGCACGGCGGGCAGGGAACTCCCACCGACGCTCACGTCACCGACGCCGTTAATTTGCGAGATGGTCTGCGCCAGCTGGGTAGACGCAAAGTCGTAAAGCTGCCCCTGAGAATAAGTGTCCGAGGTCAGCGTCAGGATCATGATTGGCGCATCGGACGGGTTGGCCTTGCGGTAGGTTGGGCGGCTCGGCATCCCGCTCGGCAGAAGGCTTTGCGCGGCGTTGATGGCGGCCTGCACGTCGCGCGCCGCGCCGTTAATGTCCCGGTCGAAGCTGAACTCCAGAATAATGCGCGTGCTGCCCAGCGAGCTGCTGGAGGTCATCTCGTTGACCCCCGCAATCCGCCCGAGCGAGCGCTCCAGCGGCGTGGCAACGGACGAGGCCATGGTTTCCGGCGAGGCGCCCGGCAGCGAGGCGCTGACCATGATCACCGGGAAATCCACCTGCGGCAGGGGGGCTACCGGCAGCAGCCGGAAGCCCAGCACGCCACAGAGGGTAATGGCGAGCGAGATTAAAATCGTCGCCACCGGGCGATAAATGAAGAGGGCGAAAAACTTCACTTATGCCTCCTCTTCACGTTTCGGGAAGCGGCTTTTGGTCCACAGCGCCAGGCGGTCAAACAGCAGGTAGATCACCGGCGTAGTGAACAGCGTTAGCACCTGGCTCACCAGCAGACCGCCGACCATGCCGATACCCAGCGGACGGCGCAGCTCCGCGCCGACGCCGGTGCTCAGCATCAGCGGCAGCGCACCCAGCAGGGCGGCCAGCGTGGTCATCAGGATCGGACGAAAACGCAGCAGACAGGCCTGGAAGATGGCATCGCGCGGCGACATGCCCTGCTCGCGCTCGGCGGCCAGGGCAAAGTCGATCATCATGATGGCGTTTTTCTTCACGATCCCGATAAGCAGGATAATGCCGATGATGGCAATGACGTCCAGCTCGCTGCCCGCCAGCATCAGCGCCAGCAGCGCCCCCACGCCCGCCGTCGGCAGGGTAGAGAGAATGGTGATCGGGTGGATAAAGCTTTCATACAGCACGCCGAGCACGATGTACATCGCCACAACCGCCGCCACGATCAGCCAGATGGTGTTACCCAGCGCGGCCTGAAACGCCAGCGTGCTGCCCTGGAACTGGGTCTGAATATCGGACGGGAAGCTGAGATCTTTTTCAGCCGCCTGAATGGCCTCCACCGCTTCACCCAGAGAGTAATTATCCGGCACGTTAAAGGAGATGGTGGTGGACGGGAACTGATCCAGATGGTTAATCGACAGCGGGGTATAGCGTTCTTCCACCGTGGCGATAGCGCTCAGCGGCACAATGCCGCCGTCTTTGCTGGTCAGGCGCACCGAATCCAGCCCCGCCAGGCCAGGCGTGTTCTCCGTGTTGTGCTCCAGCACCACGCGGTACTGGTTGGCCTGGGTGTAGATGGTGGAGATCAGGCGCTGACCGAAGGCGTTGTACAGGGCGTTGTCCACGTCTGCCATGGTGATACCCAGGCGGCTGGCGGTATCGCGGTTGACGTTAACGTACGCCGCCAGCCCTTTGTCCTGCCAGTCGCTGCTGACGTCGGAGAGCTGGGGCAGGGTGTTAAGCTTGTTCACCAGCTGCGGCACCCAGGTGCTGAGAGCATCCAGCGTGGTGGCCTGCAGCGTGAACTGGTACTGCGTGCGGCTGACCTGCGTATCAATGGTCAAATCCTGAATCGGCTGCAGGTAAAGCTCAACGCCCGGCACGCGCGCGACGGCGTTTTGCAGACGCTCAATGACGGCGTTGACGCGATCGTCACGTTCATCCAGCGGCTTAAGGTTGATCTGCAGACGCGCGCTGTTGAGCGACGGGTTGGTGCCGTCGACGCCCACGTAGGAGGTCAGGCTCTCCACCGCCGGATCTTTCATGACGATCTCAGACACCTGCTGCTGGCGCTGGGCCATATTGGCGAAGGAGACCGACTGCGGGGCCTGAAGCGTGCCCTGGATAATGCCGTTGTCCTGGATCGGGAAGAAGCCTTTCGGAATGAAAATCCACAGCATCACGCTGAGCGCCAGCGTTCCCAGCGCCACGCCGAGCGTGGCCCACGGATGGTTCAGGACTTTCGCCAGCACGCGACCGTAGGCGGCAATAATCCGCTCGAACATGCGCTCGGAGGCGCGCGAGAAGCGGTTTTGCTTGCGCAGGGACTCGTGGCTCAGCATGCGGGCGCACATCATCGGCGTCAGGGTCAGCGACACCACGGCGGAGATCAAAATGGCGACCGCCAGCGTTACTGCAAACTCGCGGAACAGACGCCCGACGATATCGCCCATAAACAGCAGCGGGATCAACACCGCAATCAATGAGAAGGTCAGCGAGATAATGGTAAAGCCGATTTCCCCTGCGCCCTTCAGCGCGGCGGCCAGCGGTTTTTCGCCTTTCTCGATATAGCGCGAGATGTTCTCGATGACGACGATGGCGTCGTCCACCACGAACCCGGTGGCAATGGTGAGCGCCATCAGCGTCAGGTTGTTGATCGAAAAATCGAGGAACACCATCACCGCAAAGGTCCCGACCAGCGAGAGCGGCACGGCGACGGCGGGAATAATGGTTGCCGGAACGTTACGCAGGAACAGATAGATGATCATGACGACCAGCGCAATCGCCAGCATCAGCTCAAACTGGGTGTCGGTGACCGACGCGCGAATATTCGTGGTGCGGTCGGAAAGCACCTTCACGCTGACCGATTTCGGCAGGCTTTCGATCAGCTGCGGCAGCATGGTGCGGATGCTGTCGGCGGTTTCGATGATGTTAGCGCCCGGCTGGCGCTGCACGTTCATCACGATCGCCTGCTGCTTGTTGGCCCATGCCCCCAGCCAGCTGTTTTCCGCGCCTTGTTCTACGGTCGCCACGTCGCCCAGACGCACCGGGGCGCCGTTTTGGTAGGCGATAATCAGCTGACGATATTCGTCGGCGGACTGCATCTGGTCGTTGGCGGAGAGCGTGACGGCGCGGGTTGGGCCGTCCAGCGAGCCCTTCGCCGAGTTGACGTTCGCGTTGCTGATGGCGCTGCGGATGGTTTCGCTGGTGAGCCCCAGCGCGGCAATCGCCTGCGCGTTAAGCTTCACGCGCACGGCGGGACGCTGGCCGCCCGCCAGCGTGACGAGGCCGACGCCGGAGACCTGAGAAATTTTCTGCGCGACGCGCGTTTCGACCATATCTTCGACCTGGGTCATCGGCATGGCGGAGGAGGTGACGGCAAGCGTCATGATCGGCGGATCCGCCGGGTTCACCTTGCTGTAGACCGGCGGGTTAGGCAGGTCTGACGGCAGCAGATTGGTGGCGGCGTTGATGGCGGCCTGTACCTCCTGCTCGGCGACGTCCAGCGACAGCGTCAGCTGGAACTGCAGCGTCACGACGGACGCCCCGCCGGAACTCTGGGAGGACATCTGTTTTAGCCCCGACATCTGCCCGAACTGGCGCTCCAGCGGTGCGGTGATGGCGGACGTCACCACGTCCGGGCTTGCGCCGGGATACAGCGTCACCACCTGAATCGTTGGGTAATCCACCTCCGGCAGCGCCGACACGGGCAGGAAGCGATAGCCGATAATCCCGGCGAGCAGGATCGCCACCATCAGCAGCGTGGTGGCGACAGGACGAAGGATAAACAGGCGTGACGGCCCACCTGTAGAGCCCGGCGGCAGCACCTGCATCAGGAGGTCGCTCCCTGTTTCGCAGGTTCAACCACTTCCACTTTGGCCCCTTCGGTCAGACGGTCAATGCCGTCGGTGACCACGCGGTCGCCTGCGGAAAGCCCGGCGCTGATGACCACCGTCTGGCTGTCCTGAATTCCGGTTTTTACCAGATGCTTGCTGACCTTATTGTCGCTGTTAAGCACCCAGACGAAGTTACCTTCGTTACCCATTTGCAGCGCGGCGGTGGGGATCACCACCGCGTTTTCTTCGGTGGCGACCAGCATGCGCGCATTGACGAACTGGTTCGGGAAGAGGGCATCGTCCTGGTTATTAAAGCGCGCTTTCAGCTTGATGGTGCCGGTGGTGGTGTCGATCTGGTTATCCAGACTGAGCAAAGACCCTTCACTTAATTTCTGCTTGTTGGTGCGGTCCCAGGCTTCCACCACCAGGCCTTTACCGGCTTTTTGCGCCTGCATGACGGTCGCGATATCGCTTTCCGGCAGGGTAAAGACTAAATCAATCGGGTGGGTTTGGGTGATCACCACGATGCCCGTGGTGTCGCCGCTGGAGATTTGGTTGCCGATATCAACCTGCTTCAGGCCGACGCGGCCGTCTATCGGCGCGGTGATGCGGCTCCAGTCCAGCTGCAGCTGGGCGCTGGCAACGGCGGCTTCGTCGGCTTTGATAGTGCCCTGCGTTTCGCTGACCAGCGACTGCTGGGTATCAAGCTCCTGACGAGACACGAGGTTGGTTTTCACCAGCTGCTGGTAGCGGGCCAGATCGCGACGGGCATTAGCAAGAGTGGCTTTGTCTTTCGCGAGCTGTCCCTGCGCCTGGGCGAGGGCGACCTTAAACTGGCTCGGATCGATTTCTGCCAGTAAATCACCGGCTTTGACCTGCTGCCCTTCCTGGAAGTGAATGGCCATCAGCTGGCCGTCGACGCGGCTGCGCACCGTGGCGGTGTTGGCGGCGGTAATGGTCCCGAGACCTGTGAGATAGCGAGGAACGGCTTTATTCACCGCCGTCGCCGCCTGAACCGGCGCCAGCGCACCTCCGCGCATGCCGTGGCGCCCTCCGCCTGACGGGCGCTGTGCCTGACTGTTGGCACCGGCGGGAGCGGCGGAGTTCGCGGATTGACTGTGCCAGTACCAGGCGGCGGCAAGGACCACCACAATGATGCCAGCGGCGATTGCCCAGCGGGATTTGTTACTGCCTTTCATCGTTATACGTTCTCATCCTGAAGACTTCGGGGAATGATACTAGTTTAGTCAGCTAACACAGCGGAAAAATGGAGGAAATATGGAAGACTGTCTGGAATTGTCTGAGTGTTGCCGGGTGACGCTTCGCTTATCCGGCCTACAAGGTAAATGCAAACAGCAACGGATGTTGCCGTTTTGGGTGTTTTCTCCCTCTCCCTGTGGGAGAGGGCCGGGGTGAGGGCACCAGACCGCACCGCAACAGCACGCGTTTTGTAAGCCGGGTAAGGCGAAGCCGCCACCCGGCACGACCGCATTAGCTAAACATCACCTGCGCCCAGCGCGCCAGCCCTGCGGTAACGGAGCCAAAATCATCGCCACCCGCAATCGGTATTCCCGGCAGCTGTTCCGCCAGCGCTTTCTTGATCAGCGGTGAACGGGCGCTCCCCCCGGTCAGGTAGATAACGTCCGGCTTCTCTTTGCCGTTCTCCAGCGCCAGCTGCACCTGCTCCAGAATACGCTGCAGCGGCTGGGCGAGCGCCGTCTCCAGCCCGTCCTGCGAAATGGCGGTAGCCAGTTCGTCACTGATGAACGGCAGGGAGACCTCATGTTCAGCGCGGTCGGAAAGGGCGATTTTGCTCTCTTCCGCCGTACGCACCACGCGGTAGCTCAGACGCTGGCGCCACACTTTATAGAGCAGGGCGACTTTTTCGCCGTCCTGTGCATCGCGCACCAGATCGTTAAGGAAGCGGCCGTTGGCGGTGCTGTAAAAATCACTCTGCGCAGGCACATCGTTGATGGCAATCGCGTTCCACCACGGCAGGATCGGCAGGGCGATGCCTTTTTCCGTCTGCCCGCCCATGCCGAGCAGCGGCATCAGGCTCTTGAATGCCAGGGCGATGTCAAGATCGTTACCGCCTACGCGGCAGCCGCTGTGCCCAAGCAGGCTGTTTTCACGATCGCGACGGTTATGCCACTGGGGGCCCATCAGCAGCAGCGAGCAGTCCGTTGTGCCCCCGCCGATGTCCACGACTAATACGCGCTTCTCTTCCGTCAGCGTGGCTTCAAAGTCCAGCCCCGCTGCAACAGGCTCATACTGGAATACCACGTCGCGAAAGCCTGCGCGGTGCGCCGCGCGTTCAAGGATCCCCTGCGCCTGCTGGTTGGCCTCTTCGCCGCCCAGCCCCTGGAAGTTGATCGGGCGGCCAATGACTGCCTGGGTAATCGCATCGGAGACCTGCGTCTGCGCCTGCTGACGAATATGCAGCATCATCGCGCACACCAGGTCTTCGAATAGCGCGACCTGCTGCGGCTTCAGGCCGCTGGCGCCGAGGAAGGATTTTGGCGATTTAACGAAATAGACTTCTTCGGGGTCTTCAACGTAGTGCCCGAGCGAAGAGAGGCCGAACTGCACGCTGGACGGCGTAACATCGATATCTTCCTCGCGGTTAAAGCTGACCGCCCGGCGCAGCAGCGCCTGGGTCTCTGCCGCCGTGGCCGGAACCTGATGGTGGCGGAACAGCCATTCGCTCACCGCTTCACGCGTCGGCGCGCAGAGCATAGACGGCAGCAGCGTGCTCTCTTTTTCCATTTTCAGGAGCCGTGGCTGCCCGTTTTGCATAATCGCAACCGAGCAGTTTGCCGTACCGTAGTCAAATCCAATAAACACGATGAATCCCCATGCCGGTGAGAAGGGGCGAGACTTTAACGAAATGTCCGCATGGCGACAACAGGAATATGAAAGCAAGGCGAAACAGGACCTTTCCGTTTATGCTGTGAAGAACCCAAAAGGAGAGACGATGTACACCCTCAACTGGCTTCCCCCTTACGACTGGCAGTGGATGTTTGGCTTTCTTGGCGCGCGTGCGGTAACGGGCATTGAAACCGTCACTCACGACTACTACGAGCGCAGTTTTGCCTGCGAGGGGCATCAGGGGATTTTCCGCGTGACGCCGGATATCGCAACACAGACGCTGACCGTGACCCTCAGTCCGGGGTTAATTCCGGTTGCACAGCCGTGCCTTAAACGCATCGAACGCCTGTTCGATCTTGCCTGCAATCCGCAGCACATCGCGGAGACGCTGGGCGATCTCGGTGCTGCCCGCCCAGGCTTGCGTTTGCCGGGAGCGATGGATGCCTACGAGCAGGGCGTCCGGGCGATTCTCGGGCAGCTGGTGAGCGTGGCGATGGCGGCGAAGCTGGCGTCGCGCGTGGTGGCGCTATGCGGTGAACCCGTGGCGGATTGTCCGGGCTATCTCTGCTTCCCCACGCCGCAGGCGCTGGCGGCAGCGGACCCGCTGGCGCTGAAAGCATTGGGCATGCCGGTAAAGCGCGCTGAGTCGCTGATTCACCTGGCGCAGTCGGTTATCGACGGAACGTTTCCGCTTTTCCCACCCGCGAATATAGAAGAGGGGATGAAGGCGCTACAGCAGCGGCCGGGAATAGGGCGCTGGACGGCAAACTACCTGGCCCTGCGCGGCTGGCAGGCGAAAGATGTGTTTCTGCCGGATGATTACCTGATTAAACAACGCTTCGCCGGAATGACGCCCGCACAAATTCGTCGCTATGCCGAACGCTGGAAGCCGTGGCGCTCCTACGCGCTGCTGCATATCTGGTATACCGACGGCTGGGCACCGTCAGTTGATCGCGAAATAACTGGTGTTGAGAAGAAGATCTAATGGCTGCGGCTCGGCGATGGTATCACCAAAGATAAAATCGATGCCGATACCGGAGAGCGTATCCATCATGATGGGCTGGTTGCAGGGACCTGCGATAGTTTTCATGCCCAGTCGCTGGGCGTGGCCCTGAATAATGGTCACCATCATCTCATCCATCAGATTGCCGTATACGTTGGTGACCACCTCCGCATCCAGCATCAGATAGTCGGCCATATTCGCGGTCAGGTGGGTAAAGACGTTCATATCGCGTCCCACCTGGCTGAAGATCACGCGGCAGCCCGCCTGACGGAGCTTTTGCAGACCCCGATGCAGGTTCTTTTCCGGGCTGCACACCACATCGGCAGAGATAACCAGATGCAGCAGACGGCCCGGCATCGGGCTTTTATCCAGCAGGTCGAGCAGTTCATCCACCAGCGTCACGCTGGCTAAACCGGCTTCAGAAAGCGGCAGCGCCACGCCCATGCCTTTACTGGCGATCTGTGCGGCTGAGGTGCGGAAAAACTCGCTAAAGATCCGTCTGTCGAGGGCATGCAGAAGCTCAGGCTCCGCCAGGCCCGAGCGGAAGGCATGCTCTTCCTGAACTTCGCCCTGGCTGGTCCACAGGCGTAACGACAGCAGCCAGAAATTACTGCTTTCCGGGATGCGCGGAGAGGCGACGCTGCGGGCAATCATCATCAGATGATTGTCTTTAATCATGTGCCACTGTTCATCAAGCGACATCATGCTGCGCGTGTTGTGATCCCGCTCCTGCTGGGGTTCGTAAACCGTCACCATGCCGCGCCCGCTGTTTTTCGAGGCGTAACAGGCAATGTCCGCCTGGGACATGATCTCCGACGCCTGATGGTTATTTTCATCAATCAGCGTGATGCCGGCGCTGGCGCCGATCCGGTGCAGACGGCCTTCCCACATAAAGTGATAGTCATTGATCGTGTGAATCAGGCGCCCGGCGATATAGCGCGCGCTTTCAATATTGCAGTCCGGTAACAGTAATCCGAATTCGTCCCCGCCCAGACGTGCCAGCACGTCGCTGGAGCGGAGCATGGTCAACATCAGGGAGGCGAGTTCCCGCAGCAGGGCATCGCCCGCCGCGTGGCCAGCCGTATCGTTGACGGCTTTGAAGCGATCGAGGTCGATAAACACCAGAGCATGACGCTGGCGCGTTTCGCGAACGGTCTGCAGGAGCCGTTTAAGATGGTTTTCGAAGCTGACCCGGTTTGCCAGATGGGTCAGGGCATCGTGGGAGGCGCTGTAGCTCAGCTGACGCAGCATTTTGCGCGATTCGGTCACGTCCTGAATTACGATCACCGAGCCGATATTCTGTCCATCCAGCGTGCTGAGCGGCGTAATGCTGTAGTGAATATCAAAATTGCCGCCGGTACGGCAGTTCAGCACCACGTCCTGATCAATATCGGAACGGGACATATCGCCGCTGTGAATATTCTCCATCAGCGGCCCTTTTTCACCAAAGGTGATGTGTAACACCTTCAGGATCGGCTGACCAATAGCTTCGGTCTGCAGCCAGCCGCTCATTTTCTCGGCGACCGGGTTCATAAAGGTGACGTTCATGTTGATATCGGTGCACAGCACTGCTTCACCGATGGAGTCGAGGGTAATGTGCAGACGCTCTTTTTCCTGGAAAAGCGCCTCGTTAAGCTGCTTAACCTCGGTCATGTCCATGTTGATGCCGAGCAGCCGTTCGACTTCCCCCTGCTTATTGAGCACCCGGTTCGCCAGGGAGCGAATATGACGCACGCCTTCCTTCACGCGAATGCGGAATTCCAGCTTAAACGGCAGGCGGGAAATCAGAGAGTCCCGCAGTACCTGCTCTGCGTGGGCGCGATCTTCCGGCAGCATCGTGTCGTGCCAGAGCTGCCAGGTGGGCTTGATGTGCGGCGGAATTTCATACAGCTCAAACATCCGCTTATCCCAGCTGATAATGTCGGGTTCCAGATCCCACTCCCAGATGCCGATGCCCCCTGCTTCGTTTGCCAGGGTGATGCGCTCCATCAGACGTTTATTGACCCACTCGGTCTGCTTTAGATCGTTAATGTCTTCAATCTGGGCGATAAAATAGAGCGGCGAGCCGTCGGCATGGCGCACCACGGAGACGGCAAGCAGCGCCCAGACCACTTCTCCATCGCGCGTGTAATAGCGCTTCTCGAGGGTATAGGTATTGATGTCGCCGTTAATGAGCTGTTCGAGCTGCTCCAGGTCGGTATTCAGATCTTCCGGCCAGGTGAGCTGCTGGAAGGTCAGCGACTGGAGCTCCGTCTGGCTGTAGCCGAGGAAATTGCACAGCGCCTTGTTCGCCTGAAGCCATTTTCCTTCGATGCTGACCAGCGCCATACCGATGGCAGAATATTCCATTGCGTTACGAAAACGCTCTTCGCTTTCGGTGATGTGTTTGCGCTCGGCGCGGAAGGCGTACATCACCATGGTCATCACGTTAGCAGGCAGGAGCAACATCAGGAACGGTAGCCACGGGGCGTTCAGCATCGGCCCGGCGTGCTGGGTGGTCAGCGCCAGAGGGTTGCGGGCAATCATCAGCGACACCACCATCACGGTGACCAGAAACACCATGAACGCTTCCATCCGCGGCAGGCGCACGGCGCTCCACATCAGCAGAACGATCACGCAGGTGAAGGGCCACGGCAGCCAGGTGATGGCTGCCCAGCTGAGGGCCAGCGTCACGGCCAGCGTGGCCAGCGTTTCCAGCAGCAGTCTCGGGTCACGGTGGCGTAGCAGATAATGCGGCTTAAACAACAGCCCTAGCGGCACCAGCGCCAGCGCGCCAATCGCTTCTGACAATACCCAGACGAAGAAATTACGCAGGGGCTCAGGGCCCGGTGCCAGCAGAGACACCAGAATACCGCCTGCCAGCGGCGGCACCAGCGCGCTGCCGACGGCCACGCGGATCCAGTCGTTCAGATTCTGCAGCGGGTTATACCACGGGAGCCATTTGCGCAGGAACAGCGCGCCGATTGCGGCCTCAATGACGTTGATAGAAGGGTAGATGAGGCTGACCGACCCCCACGAAAACAGCATCCACGAGGCCAGAACATTGCCGAACGAGCAGGCCAGGGCGATTCCTGGCCACATTTTTCCGGCATGACGGTAAAACGCCACCATCATAATCGCGGTGGGGAACCAGAGCGGGGCAAGCAGGGTGCCGAACCGGGTGAGCTCCAGCGAAAATAAGGTAAAGATAAAGGTGACCAGGCCCAGACAGACAAGTCGTATTAAAGGATGTGGGGTGGTAACCAAAACCCGCTGGTATTGTTTATTCATTACCGCTTTATCCAGAGACGCCATGCCGTCAGGGAAGATGTCCGAACGCGTGAATTTGATAATTTGGTTTATGCTAGTACAAACAATTTACAATTCATATGGTGACCGCTCAGAATTTGACACCACAGACTTATTAAATAGAGGCTCTGTGAAAAAAAACGGTTAAACGCTGAAAAAACGTTCATTTAAATTTCACTCAGGGATTAAAGCGCTACTTTTCGGCCAGTCTCGCAGAACCTGTGCTTTCGACTGGTATCACGCCCGCGAAATCCCTATAATTGCCGCGTTTGACGCTCCGGCGTCGTCCTTCCTTAACATCCAGGTTAATCAGGTCGCTAAATTTATGACTGATAAGTCTCATCAGTGCGTCATTATAGGCATCGCCGGCGCATCGGCTTCAGGTAAAAGTCTAATTGCCAGTACGCTTTATCGCGAACTGCGTGAACAAGTAGGTGATGAGCATATCGGCGTCATTCCCGAAGACAGCTATTACAAAGATCAATCCCATCTGTCGATGGAAGAGCGCGTCAAAACCAACTATGACCACCCAAATGCAATGGATCACAGCCTGCTGTTCCAGCATTTAGAAGCGCTTAAGAGCGGCCAGGCGATTGAGCTGCCCGTTTACAGTTACGTAGAACACACCCGCACGCAGGAAACCATCCGCATCGAGCCGAAAAAGGTCATTATCCTTGAAGGCATCCTGCTGCTGACCGACGCCCGTCTGCGTGAATCCATGAACTTCTCGATTTTCGTCGATACCCCGCTGGATATCTGCCTGATGCGCCGCATCAAGCGTGACGTTAATGAACGTGGCCGTTCAATGGACTCCGTGATGGCGCAATACCAGAAAACGGTCCGCCCGATGTTCCTGCAGTTTATTGAACCCTCCAAACAATACGCCGATATCATCGTGCCGCGCGGGGGTAAAAACCGCATTGCGATTGATATCTTAAAAGCGAAAATCAGCCAGTTTTTTGAATAAGCCGCGTGAATTGTGTACCGTTCAGAGATAACCTGGTTTTACCCTGAGCGCTTACCGACTCAGGGTACGATGCATGAAAGGAGAAAGAGGCATGCGTCTTTGTGATCGCGATATAGAAGCCTGGCTGGATGAAGGCCGTTTGTCTATAACCCCACGTCCACCTGTTGAGCGTATCAATGGGGTGACCGTTGACGTCCGGTTGGGGAATAAATTCCGCACCTTTAGCGGCCATACCGCACCGTTCATTGACCTCAGCGGGCCGAAGGACGAAGTCAGCGCCGCCCTCGATCGCGTGATGAGTGACGAAATCGTTATCGACGATGGCGAAGCCTTTTATCTGCATCCGGGTGAACTGGCGCTGGCGGTAACGTTTGAATCCGTCACCCTGCCTGCGGACCTGGTCGGCTGGCTTGATGGCCGCTCTTCGCTGGCGCGACTGGGACTGATGGTACACGTGACCGCGCACCGTATCGATCCAGGCTGGTCGGGGCGTATCGTGCTGGAATTCTTTAATGCCGGTAAACTGCCGCTGGCGCTGCGCCCGGGCATGATGATCGGCGCGTTGAGCTTTGAACCGCTGTCAGGCCCGGCAGATCGTCCTTACAACCGTCGGCAGGACGCAAAATATCGCGACCAGCAGGGCGCGGTTGCCAGCCGTATTGATAAAGACTGATCGTTAGCCCATTGAGGATGCCATGAGAAGAGTTCTGACAACGCTGATGATTTTGCTGGTGGTGCTGGTGGCTGGCCTTTCGGCGTTGGTTCTGCTGGTTAACCCCAACGATTTCCGCGCTTACATGGTGCGGCAGGTCGAGGCGCGCAGTGGTTATCAACTGAATCTTGACGGGCCACTGCGCTGGCACGTCTGGCCGCAGCTCAGCATTCTCTCTGGCCGCATGTCGCTCACGGCACCGGGGGCGTCCCAGCCGCTGGTGTCCGCAGACAACATGCGCCTTGATGTGGCGTTAATCCCGCTCATTTCCCATCAGCTGCAGGTTAAGCAGGTGATGCTGAAGGGCGCGGTGATCCAGCTTACTCCGCAAACCGAAGCCGTGCGTGATGCCAATGCGCCGGTTGCGCCGCGCGAAAATACCCTTCCTGATGAGCCGTCCGATACCGGCTGGTCCTTTGATATTGGCAAGCTGAAAGTTGCCGATAGCGTGTTGGTTTTCCAGCATGAGCACCAGGAGCAGGTGACCGTTCGCAACATTAACCTGCAGATGGAACAGGATGCACACCATTTAGCGTCGCTGGAGTTTAGCGGGCGCGTGAACCGCGATCAGCGCGATTTGACCCTGTCGTTAAATGCCAGCGTCAACGCTTCAGACTATCCGCATCAGCTTACGGCCGACATCCAGCAGCTGAACTGGCAGCTGACGGGGGCAGATCTTCCCAACCAGGGGATCGCCGGGCAGGGAACGCTGCAGGCCGTGTGGCGCGAAGAGCAAAAGCAGCTGGAGCTGGATAACCTCAACCTGCAGGCAAATGACAGTAGCCTCAAGGGGCAGGCAAGCGTCACGCTCGAAGAGAAGCCAAAGTGGGTGCTGAATTTACAGTTTGACAAGCTCAATCTGGAAAACCTGCTGCCGCCTCTGCCGGCCAGCGCCACGGACAGCGATGCCACGCAGACGGGGCAAAGTCAGGCGCCGATCTCACGTCCGGTTATCTCGTCTAATCTCGATCAACCTGACTATAACGCTCTGCGCGGATTCACAGCGGATATTCTGCTGAAAGCCAATAGCCTGCGCTGGCGC
This sequence comes from Enterobacter sp. ECC-249, assembly GCF_043965265.1. Lineage (NCBI taxonomy): Bacteria > Pseudomonadati > Pseudomonadota > Gammaproteobacteria > Enterobacterales > Enterobacteriaceae > Enterobacter > Enterobacter sp. ECC-249. The sequence continues at coordinate 3,585,138 of NZ_CP143660.1, read as the reverse complement.
GGTATTGATTTTACCGACGTGAGCAGCCAGATGTTTAACCATAACGGTTTGCTGGTGATCTCCGATCTGAGCGGGAAGATGGGCGCAGGGAATCTCTCGCTGCCCGGCACGCTGGACGTCCGTAAAGACGTTGCCAGCGCCGAATTCCAGCCGCGTCTCGACAACGTTGAGATAGGCACTATCCTGAAAGCGTTTAACTACCCGATATCCCTGACGGGGCAGTTAACCCTCGCGGGTGACTTCTCAGGCACGAAAATTGATGCCGCTGCTTTCCGCCGCGAGTGGCAGGGACAGGCGCATCTTGATCTGAAAAATTCCCGCATGGAAGGGCTTAACTTCCAGCAGCTGGTGCAGCAGGCGGTTGAGCGCAGCAGCGATGTGAAGGTCCAGGATAACTACGATAGCGCCACGCGCCTCGACAGCTTCACCACGGACCTGACGCTGGACAACGGGCAACTCACGCTCGACGGTATGCAGGGTGCCTCTTCACTGTTATCAATGACCGGTGAAGGTAAGCTGGATCTGGTGAAAGAGACGGCGGACACGCGCTTTAACGTGCGCGTACTTTCCGGCTGGCAGGGAGAAAGCAAGCTCATCGACTTCCTGAAAGAGACGCCGGTCCCGCTGACCGTATACGGCAAATGGCAGGCCCTGAATTACAGCCTGGAGGTGGATCAGATCCTGCGCAAGCATCTGCAGGATGAAGCGAAACGTCGGCTTAGCGGCTGGGCGGATCGCAATAAAGATTCACAGGACGGCAAGGATATGAAGAAGCTGTTGGATAAGCTTTGACGTTCGTTGTGCCGGGTGGCGGCTCCGCCTTACCCGGCCTACAAAAGCCTGACGCCATTGTACCGGGTGGGCGGCCAACAAAAATCTGATGTCGTAGGCCGGGTAAGCGCAGCGCCACCCGGCTTTTTTACACCTCAAAATCCAGTTCTTCCTCATCCCGCAGCGGGATGAGCTGAACCTTCTGCACGCGATGATTTTCAATCTGCAGCGTTTTGAGCAGATAGTCGCCTACCTGAACCTCTTCTCCCGGCTGCGGGATACGCTGTAAATACTCCATCAGCAGACCGGCAATAGTGTGATATTCCCGTTTTTCATCCAGCGGCAGCGGCACGTATTGCACCAGGTCTTCCAGCGGCATATGGCCGTTAGCCGTCCACGAACCGTCTGCGTTTTTCTGAATATCATGGCGGGCATCAATCTCATCCACCTCGTTAGGCAAATTACCGGCGATGGTTTCCATTACGTCGCTCAGCGTGACCAGCCCTTCCACCGAACCAAACTCATCCACCACAAAGGCAAAGTGCGTACGCGCGTTACGGAATTGCTCAAGGGCGGAAAGCAGCGGCAGCCCCTCAGGGAAAACCAGCGGCTGGCGCACCAGTACGCGCAGGTTGAGCGCCTCGCCGTGAAGCTGCTGCTGGAGCAGGTCAATAACGTGCACCACGCCCAGCAGCTCCTCTTCCTCTTCACCGCCGGTTACTACCACGCGGGTGTGCTGGTTTTTATCCAGCAGGGCGCGAATGTGCTCTTCCGGTGCCGTCAGGTCGATATGCTCAATGTCATGCCGCGAGGTCATGATGCTGCTGACCGTCCGCTGATTCAGATTGAGCACCCGCTCGATCATCCGTCGTTCCTGCGGATCAAAGATCAGCCCGTCGCTGTGGTCGGCCAGCATGGCGGAGGATTCCGCGTCCAGCTCCGCATCCTCTTTCTTACCGCTTAGCAGGCGCATAACCGTGTCGGCCGTGCGCTGACGAAGGGTTTGATTCGCGGACAGGAAGCGGCGGCGGTTAAATATCGCCAGCTGGTTGAGCGCTTCAATCATGACGGAGAATCCGATGGCGGCGTACAGGTAGCCTTTCGGAATATGGAAGCCAAAACCGTCGGCCACCAGGCTAAAGCCAATCATCAGCAGGAAGCTCAGACAGAGGATCACGATGGTAGGGTGACTGTTTACAAAGCGGGTCAGCGCCTTGCTGGCCATTACCATCAGCGTGATGGCAATAATCACCGCGGCCATCATTACCGCAAGGTGGTCCACCATTCCGACGGCGGTGATCACCGAGTCAAGGGAGAAGACCGCATCCAGCACCACGATTTGCGCCACTACCGGCCAGAATTTCGCTCCGCGCCGCTGGGTTGGGTTCTCGCTGTCTTTGCCCTCCAGCCGCTCGTTGAGCTCCACCGTGGCTTTGAATAGCAGGAACAACCCGCCGAAGAGCATGATCAGATCGCGGGCGCTAAAGCTCAGGCCGTGAATGGAGAACAAAGGCTGAGTGAGCGTCACCAGCCAGGAGATAGAGGCCAGCAGCAGCAACCGCATCACCATCGCCAGCAGCAGGCCCGTCACGCGCGCGCGGTCGCGCTGGGAAGGCGGCAGTTTTTCAGCAAGGATGGCGATAAAAACCAGATTATCAATCCCGAGCACCAGCTCGATGACGACCAGCGTAACCAGCCCGGCCCAGATTGAGGGATCGGCAATCCATTCCATAGTAATAGCAATACCTTCTGTTATATGACGAATGTCACACTTCGATCATGGATAAAGCTGGGGGAAATTGCAATGCCGGGCTGAGATTTCTCTTAATACGGCGGTTAAAAAAGAGAGCATTCTCAATAATGTGTAAATAAGCGAAATGCGAATATTTAATTGCAGAGATAGCATTTTAGGATATATCGCAGGCGCTATTTTTTACTCTCACTTTGTCAATATAAAGAAAATCCTAAAAGGTCAAAAATTTGCTCTTAATATTAATCTTAAAAACCGATATTAGGACAGTTGTCTCCTTGCCTGCTATTAGGTTAGCTGCAACAATTCTCCCAGCATCAAATGTTAAATCTCGGTGTTGCTATTAATGTTCGGTCTTCAGGAGATGGTTATTCATTATCCGTCGGGTTTCTCAAGCGACTGATATATTTCCAGAAGACCTTGCTCAAGAGGGTGTCTATCCATAACACATTGTTTAGTCAGTGGATTGGTAACTGAAAGCCAAGGGCGGTAGCGTGCCTGAAAGCGTGTGAATCAGCCTCGATTATTCTGTCAATAGCCAATGGATGAATAAGCTTTTTTTAGGACTGATGCCAGTTATATTTCTATTTGATTAACTGCATGCTGAAACCCAATACGACTCGAGCTTATTTAAATTGCACAGGATAATTACTCTGCCAAAGTGATAAATAATCAATGATGAAATCCAAAATGAAATTGATGCCATTATTGGTGTCTGTGACCTTGATGAGTGGTTGCACGGTCTTTCCCGGCAGCAATATGTCTACAATGGGTAAGGATGTGATCAAGCAACAGGATGCCGATTTTGATCTCGACAAAATGGTGAATGTTTATCCACTTACGCCTCGACTGGTCGAACAATTACGTCCACGTCCGAATGTTGCCCAGCCGAATATGTCGCTGGACCAGGAAATTGCGTCCTACCAGTACCGCGTGGGTCCGGGTGACGTGATCAACGTGACCGTCTGGGACCACCCCGAACTGACCACGCCAGCGGGTCAGTACCGCAGCTCAAGCGACACCGGTAACTGGGTGCAGTCAGATGGCACCATGTTCTATCCCTATATTGGTAAAGTGCATGTTGCAGGGAAAACGCTTGCCGAGATCCGTAGTGATATTACCGGCCGCTTAGCGCAGTACATCGCCGATCCGCAGGTGGACGTTAATATCGCCGCATTCCGCTCGCAAAAAGCCTATATCTCCGGCCAGGTGAACAAATCCGGCCAGCAGGCCATCACCAACGTTCCTCTGACAGTACTGGATGCCATTAACGCTGCGGGCGGGTTAACCGACGGTGCCGACTGGCGCAACGTCGTACTGACCCACAACGGGAAGGAGCAGCGCATTTCTCTGCAGGCGCTGATGCAAAACGGCGATCTTACCCAGAACCGCCTGCTCTATCCGGGCGACATTCTCTACGTGCCGCGCAATGACGATCTGAAAGTCTTCGTGATGGGTGAAGTGAAGAAACAGAGCACCCTCAAAATGGACTTCAGCGGTATGACGCTGACCGAAGCGCTGGGCAATGCTGAGGGTATCGATCTGACGACCTCTAACGCGACCGGTATCTTCGTTATCCGTCCGCTGAAAGGTGAGGGCAGTGCGAAAGGCAAGATTGCCAACATCTACCAGCTGGATATGTCCGATGCGACCTCTCTGGTGATGGCAACGGAGTTCCGCCTCCAGCCATACGATGTGGTGTATGTCACCACCGCGCCGGTTGCCCGCTGGAACCGTCTGATCAACCAGTTGCTGCCAACCATCAGTGGCGTTCGCTACATGACGGATACGGCGCGCGACATTCATACCTGGTAATCCGCGATGTTTAACAAAATTCTGGTGGTATGCGTGGGGAACATTTGCCGTTCCCCTACGGCTGAACGGTTGTTGAAACACTACCAGCCCGAGCTGACCGTTGATTCGGCAGGGCTGGGTGCACTGGTCGGTAAAGGTGCCGATGAGCGCGCAACGAGCGTGGCGCGGGATCATCACCTCTCTCTCGACGGCCACGTGGCTCGCCAGGTCACTGGCCGCATGTGCCGGGAGTATGACCTGATCCTGGCGATGGAAAAACGCCATATTCATGCGCTGTGCGATATCGCTCCGGAGATGCGCGGCAAGGTGATGCTGTTTGGTCACTGGGACAATGAACGTGAAATCCCCGATCCGTATCGCAAAAGCCATGAGGCCTTTGAGGCGGTTTACACCTTACTTGACCAGTCTGCCCAACAGTGGGCGCAGGCACTGAAAGTTCAGCAGGGATAACAATGACAGAAAAAACAAGACCTTCCGCCGCCCCGACTTCGGGCAGTGATGAAATTGATATTGGGCGCCTGGTCGGCACTGTTGTAGAGGCAAAATGGTGGGTGCTGGGCATTACCGCCGTGTTCGCGGCGGCGGCCGTCGTCTATACGCTGTTCGCCACCCCTATCTACAGTGCCGACGCGCTGGTGCAAATCGAGCAGAATACCGGCAACTCTCTGGTGCAGGACATTGGCTCCGCGCTGGCGAACAAGCCGCCGGCATCCGACGCCGAAATTCAGCTCATCCAGTCACGCCTGGTGCTGGGTAAAACGGTTCACGACCTCGGGCTCGATATCTCCGTCACCAAAAATACCTTCCCAGTCTTTGGTGCCGGCTGGGATCGTCTGATGGGGCGAAGCAACGACACGGTGAAAGTGACTGACTTCGTGCTGCCGAAAGGGGCTGCCGATCAGACGTTTACCCTGACGGTGCTGGGCCCGAAACAGTACCAGCTAACCAGCGACGCGGGTTTTAGCGCCCGCGGCGAAGTGGGGCAGATGCTGACCAAAGACGGCGTCAGCATGATGGTCAGCGCGATTAACGCCCAGGAGGGCGGTGAATTCACCGTTACCAAATTCTCCACGCTGGGGATGATCAACAATCTGCAGAACAACCTGACCGTCACCGAAAACGGTAAGGACACCGGCGTGCTGAGCATGACCTTTACCGGTGAAGATAAAGATCAAATCCGCGACATCCTGAACAGCATTACCCGCAACTATCTTGAGCAGAACGTTGAGCGTAAGTCGGCGGAAGCGGCGAAAAGCCTGGCCTTCCTCGCGAAACAGCTCCCGGAAGTGCGCGGCCGTCTGGATGATGCCGAGAACAAGCTGAACGCCTATCGTCAGGATAAAGACTCCGTTGACCTGCCGCTGGAGGCGAAATCGGTCCTCGATTCGATGGTCAACATTGATGCGCAGCTCAACGAGCTGACCTTCAAAGAGGCGGAGATTTCCAAGCTTTATACCAAGCGTCACCCAGCCTACCGCACGCTGCTGGAGAAACGCCGCACGCTGGAAGAGGAGAAGGCGAAGCTCAATGACCGCGTGACCGCGATGCCGAAAACGCAGCAGGAGATCGTGCGTCTGACCCGCGACGTGGAGTCCGGACAGCAGGTTTACATGCAGCTGCTGAACAAGCAGCAGGAGCTGAAAATCACCGAAGCCAGTACCGTCGGTGACGTGCGCATCGTCGACCCGGCTATTACCCAGCCTGGCGTACTGAAGCCGAAGAAAGCGCTGATCATTCTCGGCAGCATTATTCTCGGCCTGATGCTCTCCATCGTGGGCGTGCTGCTGCGTTCGCTGTTCAACCGCGGTATCGAAAGCCCGCAGGTGCTGGAAGAGAGCGGTATCAACGTCTATGCCAGCATTCCGCTGTCTGAGTGGCAAAAATCCCGTGACCGCGTCAAAACCATCAAGGGCGTCAAGCGTTACAAACAGAGCCAGCTTCTGGCGGTGGGTAACCCGACCGACCTCGCCATCGAAGCGATCCGTAGCCTGCGTACCAGTCTGCACTTCGCCATGTTGCAGGCCAAAAATAACGTCCTGATGTTGACCGGCGTGAGTCCGTCAATCGGTAAAACCTTCGTCTGCGCCAACCTGGCGGCGGTGGTCAGCCAGACCAACAAGCGCGTGCTGCTGATCGACTGCGATATGCGTAAGGGCTATACCCACGAACTGCTGGGCACCAACAACGTTAACGGTCTGTCGGAAATCCTGCTCGGCAAAGGTGACATTAGCCAGAGCGCGAAACCTACAACGGTGCCGAAATTTGACCTGATCCCACGCGGTCAGGTGCCGCCTAACCCGTCCGAGCTGCTGATGAGCGAACGCTTTACCGAGCTGGTGGAGTGGGCGAGTAAAAACTACGACCTGGTGCTGATCGATACGCCGCCAATTCTGGCCGTGACCGACGCAGCGGTTGTTGGCCGCCACGCTGGCACCACGCTGATGGTAGCGCGTTACGCGGTGAACACCCTGAAAGAGGTGGAAACCAGCCTGAGCCGCTTCGAGCAGAACGGGATTGAGGTGAAAGGGGTGATCCTGAACTCCATCTTCCGCCGCGCGACCGGGTACCAGGATTACGGCTATTACGAATACGAATACAAGTCTGACAGTAAATAAAAAAACACCCCCAACACCCCTCACCCTAACCCTCTCCCCAAAGGGGAGAGGGGACTGTTCGGTGCTGGATTTGGGGGACAAACGTAATGATAACCACTGGCTGCCTTTCACCCTCTCCCCTTTGGGGAGAGGGCCGGGGTGAGGGGAAAAAATGACCACACAACGCCCTTTAGTTTCAATCTATATGCCGACATGGAATCGTCAGCAGCTGGCGATCCGCGCAATAAAGTCGGTGTTACGTCAGGATTACGATAACTGGGAGCTGATCATCGTTGATGACTGCTCTTCCTCGTATGAACAGCTGCAAAAGTTTGTGACTGACCTCAACGACCCGCGGGTGGTCTATACGCACAACGCCATTAACTCCGGCGCCTGTGCGGTGCGTAATCAGGCGATTATGCAGGCCAAAGGGCAGTTTCTGACCGGCATCGACGACGACGACGAATGGACGCCGAATCGCCTGTCAGTCTTCCTGTCGCATAAAGAGCAGCTGGTTACGCACGCTTTCCTGTATGCCAACGACTATGTCTGCCAGGGCGAGGTTTACTCGCAGCCCGCCAGTCTGCCGCTGTACCCGAAATCACCGTACTCTCGCCGCCTGTTCTACAAGCGCAACATTATTGGTAACCAGGTCTTCACCTGGGCGTGGCGTTTCAAAGAGTGCCTGTTCGATACCGAACTGAAGGCCGCGCAGGATTACGATATCTTCCTGCGCATGGTGGTGGAATACGGCGAACCGTGGAAAGTGGAAGAGGCCACGCAGATCCTGCACATCAACCACGGGGAGATGCAAATCACCTCCTCGCCGAAAAAATTCTCCGGCTACTTCCATTTTTACCGCAAGCACAAGGACAAGTTTGACCGTGCCAGCCGTAAATATCAGCTCTTTACCCTCTATCAGATCCGCAATAAGCGCATGAACTGGCGCACGCTGCTGACGCTGTTTTCCGTGCGTAACGGCAAGCGCCTGGCTGATGGACTTCGGGGGAAATAATGTTTCTGGAAGATTGCCGCGCTAACAGCTGGAGCCTGCGTCCGTGCTGCATGGTTCTGGCGTACCGCATCGCGCATTTTTGCTCGGTGTGGCGTAAAAAAAATGTCCTGAACAACATCTGGGCGGCACCCGTGCTGGTGCTGTACCGCATCATCACCGAATGCTTTTTCGGCTATGAAATCCAGGCCGCTGCCACAATTGGCCGCCGCTTTACCATCCATCACGGCTATGCGGTGGTGATCAATAAGTTCGTGGTCGCCGGGGATGATTTCACCATTCGTCATGCGGTCACCATTGGCAACCGCGGCCCTGACAGCCTGGCCTGCCCGGTCATCGGCAATAACGTCGAGCTGGGGGCGAACGTGGTGATTATTGGTGACATCACGATTGGTAACAACGTCACGATTGGTGCGGGCAGCGTGGTGCTGGACAGCATTCCGGATAACGCGCTGGTGGTGGGAGAAAAAGCCCGCGTGAAGGTGATTAAATGAACATTCTGCAATTTAACGTACGCCTCGCAGAAGGCGGAGCGGCGGGCGTAGCCCTGGATCTACACCAGCGCGCGCTGCAAAAAGGACTCCAGTCTCGTTTTATCTACGGCTACGGCAAAGGCGGCAAGAAAAGCGTCAGCCACGATAATTTTCCGCAGGTGCATAAGCACACGCCGCGTCTGACCTCGATTGCCAACATTGCGCTTTTCCGTCTGTTTAACCGCGATCTGTTTGGCAACCTGAACACGCTTTACCGCACGGTGACCCGCACTACCGGCCCGGTTGTGCTGCATTTTCACGTGCTGCACAGCTACTGGCTGAATCTGGAAGAGGTGGTGGCCTTTTGTCAGAAGGTACAGGCCCACAAGCCCGACACCCGTTTCGTCTGGACGCTGCACGATCACTGGAGCGTGACGGGCCGCTGCGCGTTTACCGACGGCTGCGAAGGCTGGAAAGATAACTGCCAGAAGTGCCCGACGTTAAGCAACTACCCGCCGGTGAAGGTGGATCGCGCGCATCAGCTGGTGGCCGGAAAGCGCCAGCTGTTCCGCGACATGCTCTCGCTCGGCTGTACGTTTATCTCCCCGAGCCAGCACGTAGCCGATGCCTTCAACAGCCTTTACGGGGCAGGGCGCTGTCAGATTATCAACAACGGGATCGACGTGGCGACGGAAGCCATTCTTGCCGAGCTGACCCCGGTGGCGGAAACCGCGGGCAAACCGAAAATCGCTATCGTTGCGCATGACCTGCGCTACGACGGTAAAACCAACCAGCAGCTGGTGCGCGACATAATGGCGCTGGGTGACAAGATAGAGCTTCATACCTTCGGCAAGTTTTCACCGTTCGAAGGGGCCAACGTGGTGAACCATGGGTTTGAGACAGACAAGCGCAAGCTGATGAGCGCGCTGAATGAAATGGACGCGCTGGTGTTCAGCTCCCGCGTGGATAACTACCCGCTGATCCTCTGCGAAGCGCTCTCTATCGGCGTGCCGGTGATTGCTACCCACAGCGATGCGGCCCGCGAAGTGCTGGAAAAGTCCGGCGGGAAAACTTTTGCGGAGCAGGAGGTCCTGCCGCTGGTGCAGCTGCCGAAGGCGCAAATTGCTCAGGCCGTTTTTGGCACTGACCTGGAATCGTTCCGCAACCGCAGCCGCAAGGCCTACAGTGGACAACAGATGCTGGAGGAATATGTCTCGTTCTATCAGAATCTGTAGTTATCTGCTGCTGCCGCTGATTTATCTGCTGGTCAACGTCAAAATTGCCCAGCTTGGCGAAAGCTTCCCGATAACCATCGTCACCTTCTTGCCCGTTCTGCTTCTGCTGTATGTCGATAAAATCAACCTGAAGAAGCTGATGATTGCCCTGGGGCTGGGCACGGGCCTGACGCTGTTTAACTACATCTTTGGCCAGTCGCTGGATGCCAGTAAATACGTCACCTCGACCATGCTGTTTGTTTATATTGTTATTATTATCGGAATGGTCTGGAGTATTCGCTTCAAAACGATTTCTCCGCACAATTATCGGAAAATCCTCAGGTTCTTTTATATTGCCGTTGCGTTAATTGTTATGCTTGCTGCCATGGAGATGGCGCAAATTATTCTTACCGGCGGCAGCAGCCTGATGGAGATAATTTCGAAATATCTCATTTACAGCAACAGCTATGTATTGAACTTCATCAAGTTTGGCGGGAAGCGTACTACGGCCCTCTATTTTGAACCGGCGTTTTTCGCTCTGGCGTTAATCTCAATTTGGCTCAGCATCAAACAGTTTGGTATCAAAACGCCTAAGACCGATGCTATGATTCTTGCAGGAATTGTTCTGTCTGGATCGTTCTCAGGGGTAATGACATTTATCCTGTTTTACCTGCTGGAGTGGGCGTTCCAGTACCTGAACAAAGATGCGATTAAGAAAAAACTGCCGCTGGCGATTATCTCCCTGACGGTATTTATGGTAGGCGTGATATTTGCCTTCCCGTACATCTCAGAACGTCTGGGTGATTTGGGAACGGAAGGGTCTTCGTCCTATTATCGCATCATTGGGCCACTGGTGATGGTGGGTTATTCCTTAACCCACATTGATGGGGTAGTAAGATTCGGCTCACTTTACGAATATGTTGCATCATTCGGAATCTTTAACGGTGCGGATGTCGGTAAAACCATAGACAATGGTCTGTATCTGTTAATTATTTATTTTTCGTGGTTCGCCGTACTGTTGACCCTGTGGTATCTGTTTAAAGTTTTCAAAATGATGATTAACGCGTTTGGTGATAACCAGAACTTTCGCGTTCAGCTTTATCTTTTTACTCCGGTGTCGCTGTTTTTTACCGGGTCAATATTTAGCCCGGAATATGCTTTCTTGATTGTCTGTCCGTTTATTCTGCGCAAAGCGCTTAATATTACGAACGTATGACGAAATGAGGTGATTTATGTTTCTTAGCGTCATTACTGTCGCTTTTCGTAATTACGAAGGGGTGGTAAAAACCTGGCGCTCGCTGCGCAACCTGGCGCGCGATCCAAGCCTCACCTTTGAGTGGATTGTGGTCGACGGCGGCTCGAACGATGGCACGGCGGAGTTTCTGGAAAAACTCAACGGTGAGTTCAACTTACGCTACATCAGCGAGAAAGATAAAGGCATCTACGATGCAATGAATAAAGGCATTAACATGGCGCAAGGCCGTTATGCCATCTTCCTGAACTCGGGCGACATTTTCCATGATGACGTGGCGCTATTTGCCCGTCAGCTGGCTCGCCAGAAAGAGGACGCCATGTATATTGGCGATGCGCTGCTCGATTTTGGCGACGGACATAAAGTGTGTCGCAGCGCGAAGCCGGGCTGGTATATCTATCACAGCTTGCCGGCCAGCCATCAGGCCATTTTCTTCCCGGTAAAAGGTCTGAAAAAACAGCCTTACGATTTGCAGTATAAAGTGTCTTCGGATTATGCACTGGCGGCCAGCCTGTATAAATCAGGTTACCCGTTCCGTCGAATTAAAGGGCTGGTATCTGAATTCTCAATGGGCGGCGTGTCAACGTCTAATAATCTGGAATTGTGCCAGGATGCCAAAAACGTACAGCGTAAAATATTACGCGTGCCGGGATTGTGGGCGGAATTGTCTTATTTATTGCGCCTGCGTACCACAGGTAAAACGAAAACCTTATATAACAAAGCCTGAATATAAGGAAACGCAATGCAGGATTTAAAAGGTTTCTCCGTGCCGAAAGGTTTTCGGGGCGGGAACGGTATTAAGGTACAGCTGTGGTGGGCCGTTCAGGCAACCTTATTTGCCTGGTCGCCGCAAATACTGTACCGCTGGCGAGCTTTTTTATTGCGCCTGTTTGGCGCAAAAATAGGAAAAAACGTAGTCATCCGACCTTCTGTGAAAATTACCTATCCGTGGAAATTAACGCTGGGGGATTATGCATGGGTTGGGGATGACGCGGTGTTATATACCCTTGGCGAAATAACGATTGGCGCAAACTCGGTTGTTTCACAGAAATGTTATTTGTGTACCGGTAGCCACGATTTTATGAGTCAGCATTTTGATATTACCGCTTCGCCTGTTGTGATTGGTGAAAAATGCTGGCTGGCAACGGATGTTTTTGTTGCACCGGGTGTTTCTGTTGGCGATGGCACGGTAGTTGGTGCCCGCAGCAGCGTTTTTAAATCGCTACCGGCAAATAAAATTTGCCGTGGCAACCCCGCAGTGGTGATACGCGAACGCGTTGAAACTGATTAAATTCATAAGTAGAGGAATATAAACATGTCTAAAGTCGCTCTCATCACCGGCGTTACCGGGCAGGATGGTTCTTACCTGGCAGAGTTCCTGCTGGAAAAAGGTTATGAAGTACACGGTATTAAACGTCGTGCGTCTTCTTTCAACACCGAACGTGTGGATCATATCTATCAGGATCCTCACGCGGCGAACCCGAAATTCCACCTGCACTACGGCGACCTGACCGATACCTCCAACCTGACCCGTATCCTGCAGGAAGTGCAGCCGGATGAAGTGTACAACCTGGGCGCGATGAGCCACGTAGCGGTTTCCTTCGAGTCCCCGGAATACACCGCTGACGTTGATGCCATGGGTACGCTGCGTCTGCTGGAAGCGATCCGCTTCCTGGGCCTTGAGAAGAAAACGCGCTTCTACCAGGCGTCTACCTCAGAGCTGTACGGTCTGGTGCAGGAAATCCCACAGAAAGAGACCACGCCGTTCTACCCGCGTTCTCCGTATGCGGTAGCAAAACTGTACGCTTACTGGATCACCGTGAACTACCGTGAATCCTACGGCATGTACGCCTGTAACGGCATTCTGTTCAACCACGAATCTCCACGTCGCGGCGAAACCTTCGTGACCCGCAAAATTACCCGCGCTATCGCCAATATTGCGCAGGGTCTGGAGTCTTGCCTGCACCTCGGCAACATGGATTCCCTGCGTGACTGGGGCCATGCCAAAGACTACGTAAAAATGCAGTGGATGATGCTGCAGCAGGAACAGCCGGAAGACTTCGTGATTGCGACCGGCGTGCAGTACTCCGTACGTCAGTTCGTTGAAATGGCCGCGGCACAGCTGGGCATCAAGCTGCGCTTCGAAGGTACCGGCGTGGAAGAGAAAGGTATCGTGGTTTCCGTAACCGGCCACGACGCTCCGGGCGTGAAGCCAGGCGACGTGATTGTGCAGGTTGACCCGCGCTACTTCCGTCCTGCTGAAGTGGAAACCCTGCTGGGCGACCCAACCAAAGCGCACGAGAAGCTGGGCTGGAAACCAGAAATCACTCTGCAGGAGATGGTTTCCGAGATGGTAGCCAAAGATCTTGAAGCAGCGAAAAAACACTCCCTGCTCAAGTCTCATGGCTACGAGGTTGCCATCGCGCTGGAGTCCTGAGAATGACAAAACAACGTATTTTTGTCGCCGGTCATCGCGGAATGGTGGGTTCCGCGATTGTTCGCCAGCTGGAGCAGCGCGGTGACGTCGAAGTGGTTGTCCGTTCGCGCGACGAACTGAACCTGCTCGACAGCCGTGCGGTACAGGACTTCTTTGCTAACGAACGCATTGACCAGGTGTATCTGGCCGCGGCAAAGGTGGGCGGCATTGTCGCTAACAACACCTACCCGGCGGATTTCATCTACGAAAACATGATGATCGAGAGCAACATCATTCACGCGGCGCATCTGCACAACGTGAACAAGCTGCTGTTCCTGGGCTCATCCTGTATTTACCCGAAAATGGCGAAACAGCCGATCGCCGAAAGCGAGCTGCTGCAGGGCACGCTTGAAGCGACCAACGAGCCGTACGCCATTGCCAAGATTGCCGGGATCAAGCTGTGTGAGTCTTACAACCGTCAGTACAACCGCGACTATCGCTCGGTGATGCCGACCAACCTGTATGGACCTCACGACAACTTCCACCCGAGCAACTCGCATGTGATCCCGGCGCTGCTGCGTCGTTTCCACGAGGCAACCGCCGAGAACGCGCCGGACGTGGTGGTGTGGGGCAGCGGTACGCCGATGCGTGAATTCCTGCACGTGGATGACATGGCTGCGGCCAGCATTCACGTGATGGAGCTGGATCGCGAAGTGTGGCAGGAGAATACCGAGCCGATGCTGTCGCACATTAACGTGGGTACCGGCGTGGACTGCACCATTCGCGAGCTGGCGCAAACCATCGCGCAGGTGGTGGGCTACAAAGGCCGCGTGGTGTTTGATGCCACGAAACCGGACGGCACGCCGCGCAAGCTGCTGGACGTGACCCGTCTGCATCAGCTGGGCTGGTATCACGAGGTGTCACTGGAGCAAGGGCTGGCAAGCACCTACCAGTGGTTCCTGGAAAACCAGCACCGCTTCCGGGGGTAACGATGTTTTTAAGTCAGGAAGATTTTGCCACGGTAGTGCGTTCCACTCCGCTCATCTCGATTGATTTGATCGTGGAGAACGAACGCGGCGAGTTCTTGCTGGGGAAACGAACCAACCGTCCTGCGCAGGGCTTCTGGTTCGTGCCCGGCGGGCGCGTTCAAAAGGATGAGACGCTTACCGATGCGTTTGAGCGTCTCACTCTGGCGGAACTGGGTCTGCAGCTGCCGATGGCAGCGGGCCAGTTTTACGGGGTCTGGCAGCACTTCTATGACGATAACTTTTCAGGCACCGGGTTCACCACGCACTACATCGTGCTGGGGTTCCGCCTGAAGGTGAGTGAGGCAGACCTGCGTCTGCCTGATTCTCAGCATGACGACTACCGCTGGCAGACGCCAGAGGCGCTGCTTGCCAGCGACAATGTGCATGACAACAGTCGTGCCTATTTCCTGGCCGATCGTCAGTCCGGAGTGCCGGGCTTATGAAAATTTTAGTGTACGGAATCAACTACTCGCCGGAATTAACCGGCATCGGGAAATACACCGGCGAGATGGTCGAGTGGATGGCGAGCCAGGGACATGACGTGCGGGTCATTACCGCGCCGCCGTACTACCCGGAGTGGAAAGTCGGGGAGCGCTACTCAAGCTGGCGCTACCGTCGCGAAGAGGGTGCAGCGACCGTCTGGCGCTGCCCGCTGTATGTGCCTAAGCAGCCCTCAACGCTTAAGCGGTTGATTCATCTCGGCAGCTTTGCCCTGAGCAGTTTCTTCCCGCTGATGGCGCAGCGTCGCTGGAAGCCGGATCGCATTATCGGCGTGGTGCCGACGCTGTTTTGCACGCCGGGCATGCGCCTGCTGGGCAAACTCTCCGGCGCGCGCACCCTGCTGCACATTCAGGATTATGAAGTTGACGCCATGCTGGGCCTGGGGATGGCAGGCAAAAGCAAGGGCGGCAAGGTAGCGAAGCTCGCCAGCGCGTTTGAGCGCAGCGGCTTACACAACGTGGATTATGTTTCGACTATCTCGCGCTCGATGATGAACAAGGCGCAGGAAAAGGGCGTCCCGGCAGAGAAGGTGATCTTCTTTCCGAACTGGTCCGAAGTGGCGCGTTTTCGCGACGTGACAGAGCAAGACGCTCAGGCGCTGCGCGCGCAGCTCGGTTTGCCTGAAGATCAAAAAATCATTCTTTACTCAGGCAACATCGGCGAAAAGCAGGGGCTGGAGAGCGTGATCGAGGCGGCTCAACTGCTGAACGAACATCCATGGATGTTTGTGATTGTCGGGCAGGGCGGTGGAAAAGCGCGGCTGGAGAAAATGGTCAGCGAGCGCGGCCTGACCAACGTGAAATTTTACCCGCTTCAGTCTTACGAGGCATTGCCTGCGCTGCTGAAGATGGGCGACTGCCATCTGGTGGTGCAAAAACGCGGCGCCGCGGATGCGGTGCTGCCGTCCAAGCTGACCAACATTCTGGCAGTGGGCGGCAACGCGGTGATTACGGCAGAAGCCGAAACAGAATTAGGCCAGCTGTGCGACAGCTATCCGGGAATTGCCGTGTGCGTGGAGCCGGAATCGGTCCCGGCGCTGGTGTCCGGAATTGAGCAAGCGCTTGCCATGCCAAAAGTGAACACGGTGGCACGTGAATATGCCGAACGCACGCTCGAGAAAGAGAACGTGCTGAGCCAATTTATTGCAGATATACGGGGATAAATCATGAGTCAAACCACTTTGTATCCGGTTGTGATGGCTGGTGGCTCTGGTAGCCGGTTGTGGCCGCTGTCCCGCGTGCTCTATCCAAAACAGTTCCTCTGCCTGAAAGGGGATCTCACCATGCTGCAGACGACGGTAAACCGTCTGCACGGCGTGGAGTGTGAAAGCCCGGTGGTGATTTGTAATGAACAGCACCGCTTTATCGTTGCCGAGCAGCTGCGCCAGCTGAACAAACTCACAGAAAATATCATCCTGGAGCCTGCCGGACGTAACACCGCGCCTGCGATCGCTCTGGCGGCGCTGGCGGCAAAACGCAGCAGCCCGGACTGTGACCCGCTGATGCTGGTCCTGGCGGCAGACCACGTTATCCAGCAGGAAGACGCATTCCGCGACGCGGTGCGTGCGGCCATTCCTTATGCCGAGAGCGGCAAGCTGGTGACCTTCGGCATCGTGCCGGATCTGCCGGAAACCGGCTACGGCTACATCCGCCGCGGCAGCGTGACGCCGGGTGAGGGCGACAGCGTGGCGTTTGACGTGGCGCAGTTTGTTGAAAAACCGAATCTGGAAACCGCGCAGGCGTATGTCGCCAGCGGGGAGTATTACTGGAACAGCGGGATGTTCCTGTTCCGCGCCGGACGCTATCTGGAAGAGTTGCGCAAATACCGCCCGGATATTCTGAACGCCTGCGAGAAAGCGATGGCGGTGGTGGACCCGGATCTCGACTTCATCCGCGTGGATGAAGAGGCGTTCCTCGCCTGCCCGGAAGAGTCTATTGACTACGCGGTGATGGAACGTACGGCAGACGCCGTCGTGGTACCGATGGATGCGGGCTGGAGCGATGTCGGCTCCTGGTCCTCCCTGTGGGAGATCAGCGCCCACACCCCGGAGGGTAACGTCCACCACGGCGATGTTATTAGCCACAAAACGGAAAACAGCTACGTTTACGCCGAGTCCGGCCTGGTGACAACGGTCGGAGTGAAGGATCTGGTGGTTGTCCAGACCAAGGACGCCGTGCTGATTGCCGACCGTAACGCCGTGCAGGACGTTAAAAAAGTGGTGGAGCAGATCAAGGCGGATGGTCGCCACGAGCACCATATTCATCGCGAAGTCTACCGTCCATGGGGGAAATATGACTCCATTGATTCCGGTGACCGCTATCAGGTGAAACGCATCACCGTGAAGCCGGGCGAGGGGCTGTCGGTGCAGATGCACCATCACCGCGCCGAGCACTGGGTAGTGGTGGCGGGTACCGCGAAAGTAACTATTGACGGTGAAGTCAAACTGCTGGGTGAAAACGAGTCCATTTATATTCCGCTGGGGGCGACGCACTGTCTGGAGAACCCGGGGAAAATTCCTCTCGACTTAATTGAGGTGCGCTCCGGCTCGTATCTGGAAGAGGACGATATCGTGCGCTTCCAGGACCGCTACGGGCGGGTGTAGCACTTAGCATCATGCCCGGTGGCGCTGCGCTTGCCGGGCCTACGAATGACAAAAAAATCAATTTGGCCATTTAGTGGTCAGGGCCGACTGTTGCCTGAAAAAGGGGTCATCATGGAAAAATTAACCTGTTTCAAAGCCTACGATATTCGCGGCAAGCTGGGCGAAGAGCTGAATGAAGACATCGCGTGGCGCATTGGCCGCGCGTACGGCGAATATTTAAAACCGCAGACCATCGTGCTGGGCGGCGACGTGCGCCTGACCAGCGAGTCCCTCAAGCTGGCCCTGGCGAAAGGGCTGCAGGACGCGGGCGTGGACGTGCTGGATATCGGCCTTTCCGGGACCGAGGAGATTTACTTTGCCACCTTCCACCTGGGCGTGGACGGCGGTATCGAAGTGACGGCCAGCCACAACCCGATGGACTACAACGGCATGAAGCTGGTGCGCAAGGGCGCCCGCCCGATCAGCGGCGACACCGGCCTGCGCGACGTGCAGCGCCTGGCGGAAGCTAATGATTTCCCGCCGGTGAACGAGGCGAAGCGCGGCAGCTACAAAAAAATCAACCTGCAGAAAGAGTACATTGACCACCTGCTGGGCTACATCAACGTGGCGAACCTGAAGCCGCTGAAGCTGGTGATTAACTCCGGTAACGGCGCTGCCGGCCCGGTTGTCGATGCCCTTGAAGCGCGCTTTAAGGCACTGAACGTGCCGGTCACCTTTGTCAAGGTGCACAACACCCCGGACGGCAACTTCCCGAACGGTATTCCTAACCCGCTGCTGCCGGAGTGCCGCGACGACACCCGCAACGCGGTGATTGAGCACGGCGCTGACATGGGTATCGCCTTTGACGGTGACTTTGACCGCTGCTTCCTGTTCGACGAGAAAGGGCAGTTCATCGAGGGCTACTACATTGTTGGCCTGCTGGCGGAAGCGTTCCTTGAGAAAAACCCGGGCGCGAAAATCATTCATGATCCGCGCCTTTCCTGGAACACCGTCGACGTAGTGTCAGCGGCGGGCGGCACGCCGGTGATGTCCAAAACCGGCCACGCCTTCATCAAAGAGCGCATGCGCGAAGAAGACGCCATCTACGGCGGCGAGATGAGCGCCCACCACTACTTCCGTGACTTTGCCTACTGCGACAGCGGGATGATCCCGTGGCTGCTGGTGACCGAGCTGCTGTGCCTGAAGGGGCAGACGCTGGGCGAGCTGGTGCGCGATCGCATGGCAGCGTTCCCGGCGAGCGGGGAGATCAACAGCAAGCTGGCGCAGCCAGCCGAGGCTATTGCCCGCGTGGAGCAACACTTTGCGATTCACGCGCTGGAAATTGACCGCACCGACGGCATCAGCATGGCGTTCCCGCAGTGGCGCTTTAACCTGCGCTCGTCCAACACCGAGCCGGTGGTGCGCCTGAACGTGGAGTCCCGTGCTGACACGGCGCTGATGGAAGCCCGAACGAAGGACATTCTGGCGCTGTTGAATCAGTAATAATTGCCCCTCCCGGTGGGAGGGGGAACCGAATACAGGAACAACGATGACGAATCTAAAAAAACGCGAACGAGCGAGAACGAATGCATCGTTAATCTCTATGGTGCAGCGTTTTTCTGATATCACCATCATGGTCGGTGGATTGTGGGCGGTGTGTCGGATCAGCGGGCTGCCGTTCTTATACATGCATCTGCTGATGGCCCTGATTGCGCTGGTCGTGTTTCAGATGATCGGCGGGATGACCGATTTCTACCGCTCGTGGCGCGGCGTGAAAATGACCACCGAACTGATGCTGTTGCTGCAGAACTGGACCCTGAGCCTGATCTTCAGCGCAGGTCTGGTGGCCTTCAGCCATGATTTTGACAATCGCCTCGTCACCTATCTCTGCTGGTATCTGTTAACCAGCGTCGGCATGGTGGTGTGCCGTTCTCTTATCCGCTTTGGCGCGGGCTGGCTGCGTAACCGCGGTTATAACCGTCGCTTCGTTGCCGTGGCGGGCGATCTGCCGGTCGGGAAGGTGCTGCTCGATAGCTTCCGCAAAGAGCCGTGGTTAGGGTTTGAAGTGGTCGGGATTTATCACGACGCGAAGCCGGGCGGCGTGCCATCGGACTGGGCGGGTAATTACGACCAGCTTATTGAGGACGCGAAAGCCGGTAAAATTCATAACGTCTACGTCGCCATGCAGATGAGAGACGAATCCCGCATTAAGCAACTGATGCGCGAGCTGGCGGACACCACCTGTTCGGTGATCCTGATCCCGGACGTCTTTACCTTCAACATCCTCCATTCACGCATTGAAGAAGTGAACGGCGTGCCGGTGGTACCACTGTACGACACACCGCTGTCGGGCATTAACCGCGTGCTGAAGCGCGCGGAAGATATCGTGCTCTCTTCGCTGATCCTGCTGCTGATTTCGCCTGTTTTGTGCTGCATTGCCCTGGCGGTGAAGCTGAGCTCTCCCGGCCCGGTTATCTTCCGCCAGACCCGCTACGGTATGGACGGTAAGCCGATTATGGTGTGGAAATTCCGCTCCATGAAGGTGATGGAAAACGACAAGGTGGTGACCCAGGCAACGCAGAACGATCCGCGCGTCACCCGCGTGGGCAACTTCCTGCGCCGCACCTCGCTGGATGAACTGCCGCAGTTTATCAACGTCTTCACGGGCGGCATGTCGATTGTTGGCCCGCGTCCACACGCGGTGGCGCACAACGAGCAGTACCGCTCGCTGATTGAGGGCTACATGCTGCGCCATAAGGTGAAGCCGGGCATTACCGGTTGGGCGCAGATCAACGGCTGGCGCGGCGAAACCGACACGCTGGAAAAAATGGAAAAACGTATCGAATTCGATCTGGAGTACATCCGTGAATGGAGTATCTGGTTCGATATTAAGATTGTTTTTCTGACCATCTTCAAAGGTTTCGTGAACAAAGCGGCGTACTAAGATGAGCTTACGTGAAAAAACCATCAGCGGAGCGAAGTGGTCAGCGATGGCGACCATCGTCATCATTGGCCTCGGTCTGGTGCAGATGACCGTGCTGGCGCGCATTATTGATAATCACCAGTTCGGTCTGCTGACCGTCTCGCTGGTGATCATCGCGCTGGCCGATACGCTGTCTGATTTTGGTATTGCCAACTCGATTATCCAGCGCAAAGAGATCAGCCATCTCGAGCTGACTACGCTCTACTGGCTGAACGTGGGGCTGGGGATTTTCGTCTTCGTGCTGGTGTTCCTGCTGAGCGACACTATCGCCAGCGTGCTGCATAACCCGGATCTCGCTCCGCTGATGCGCACGCTGTCGTTTGCATTCGTGGTGATCCCCCACGGGCAGCAGTTCCGCGCGCTGATGCAGAAAGAGCTGGAGTTCAATAAGATCGGCATGATCGAGACCAGCGCGGTGCTGGCGGGCTTTACCTTTACCGTGGTGAGCGCCCATTTCTGGCCGCTGGCGATGACCGCCATCCTCGGTTACCTGGTGAACTCTGCCGTGCGTACGCTGCTGTTCGGCTACTTTGGCCGTAAAATTTACCGTCCGGGACTGCATTTCTCTCTTGCGTCCGTCTCGTCCAACCTGCGCTTTGGCGCGTGGCTGACGGCGGACAGCATCATCAACTATGTGAATACCAACCTGTCGACGCTGGTGCTGGCGCGTATTCTTGGCGCGAGCGTGGCGGGGGGCTACAACCTGGCCTACAACGTCGCGGTAGTACCGCCGATGAAGCTGAACCCGATAATCACCCGCGTCCTGTTCCCGGCGTTCGCCAAGATTCAGGACGACACCGAGAAGCTGCGCGTCAACTTCTACAAGCTGCTTTCCGTGGTGGGGATTATCAACTTCCCGGTGCTGCTGGGGCTGATGGTGGTTTCCAGCAACTTCGTGCCGCTGGTGTTTGGCGAGAAGTGGAACGGCATCATCCCGATCCTGCAGCTGCTGTGCGTGGTGGGGCTACTGCGCTCCGTGGGGAACCCGATTGGGTCCCTGCTGATGGCAAAAGCGCGCGTGGACATCAGCTTTAAGTTCAACGTGTTCAAAACCTTCCTGTTTATTCCGGCAATTATCGTCGGCGGGCACATAGCGGGCGCCATCGGCGTTACGCTGGGCTTCCTGCTGGTGCAGATCGTTAATACCGTTCTGAGCTACTTCATCATGATCAAGCCGGTGCTGGGCTCCAGCTACCGTCAGTACATCCTGAGCCTGTGGCTGCCGTTTTATCTCTCCTTACCCACTCTTGCGGTTAGCTATGGCCTGGGCGTGGTGCTCAGCGGTCATCTGCCGCTGGCCGCGCTGCTGGCGGTACAGGTCGCCGCGGGCGCGCTGGCGTTCGGCGTGATGATTGTGCTGTCGCGCAATGCGCTGGTGGTAGAGATGAAGCGCCAGTTTTGCCGTAACGAAAAAATGAAAACGCTGCTTCGCGCAGGCTAATTTTAAGAGGCCATTATGAAATTACTTATTCTTGGCAACCATACCTGCGGCAACCGTGGCGACAGCGCCATCCTGCGCGGTTTACTGGATGCGATTAACACCCTTAAGCCTGAGACCGAAGTGGACGTGATGAGCCGTTATCCGGTCAGCTCATCCTGGTTACTGAACCGCCCGGTGATGGGCGACCCGCTCTACAGCCAGATGAAACAGCACAACAACGCCGCGGGCGTGATGGGCCGCGTGAAGAAAGTGCTGCGCCGTCGCTACCAGCATCAGGTGCTGCTTTCCCGCGTGACCGATACCGGCAAGCTGCGCAATATTGCCATTGCCCAGGGCTTTACGGATTTCGTCCGTCTGCTCTCCGGCTATGACGCCATTATTCAGGTCGGCGGTTCTTTCTTCGTCGATCTCTACGGCGTGCCGCAGTTTGAGCATGCGCTCTGCACCTTTATGGCGAAAAAGCCGCTGTTTATGATTGGGCACAGCGTCGGGCCATTCCAGGATCCGCAGTTTAACCAGCTGGCGAACTACGTGTTCGGCCACTGCGACGCGCTGATCCTGCGCGAGTCGGTCAGCCTCGACATGATGAAGCGCAGCGAAATTGACACCTCAAAAGTTGAGCACGGCGTGGACACCGCCTGGCTGGTGGAGCACCAGGACGACAGCTTCCAGCCGAGCTACGCGGTGCAGCACTGGCTCGACGTGGCGGCGAAACAGAAAACCGTCGCCATAACCCTGCGCGAGCTGGCGCCCTTTGATAAACGTTTAGGCACGACGCAGGCGGCGTATGAGAAAGCCTTCGCCGACGTGGTTAACCGCGTGCTGGACAGCGGGTACCAGGTGCTGGCGCTTTCAACCTGCACCGGCATCGACAGCTATAACAAAGACGACCGTATGGTGGCGCTGAACCTGCGCAACCTGGTTAACGATCCGTCCCGCTATCACGTAGTGATGGACGAACTGAACGACCTGGAGATGGGCAAGCTGCTCTCCGCCTGCGACCTGACCGTGGGTACGCGCCTGCACTCCGCCATTATCTCCATGAACTTTGGCACGCCGGCCATTGCCATCAACTATGAGCACAAATCAGCAGGCATCATGCAGCAGCTTGGTATGCCGGAAATGGCCGTGGATATCCGTCATCTGCTTGATGGTTCGCTCGGGGCGATGGTGGGCGACACGCTCGGCCAGCTGCCTGCGATCAATGAACGCCTGGCCGTGGCGGTGAAAGCCGAGCGCGAGAAGGGCATTGGGATGGTGAAATCGGTACTTGACCGCGTACGGGAGGGGAAATGAAGGTTGGTTTCTTCTTGCTGAAATTTCCGCTGTCGTCTGAAACGTTTGTCCTGAACCAAGTCACCGCGTTTATCGATATGGGATATGACGTGGAGATTATCGCCCTGCAAAAGGGCGATACCAAAAATACCCATGCGGCGTATACCCAGTATGGTCTGGAGGCGAAAACCCGCTGGCTGCAGGATGAGCCGTCCGGGAAGCTGAGCAAGCTGCGCCACCGGGCCAGCCAGACGTTGCGCGGGATCCACCGCGCGTCGACCTGGCGGGCGCTGAATGTTTCCCGCTATGGGTCCGAATCCCGCAATCTGATCCTGTCGGCCATCTGCGGGCAAACGGCGCAGCCGTATCGTGCCGACGTGTTTATCGCCCACTTTGGCCCGGCGGGCGTCACCGCCGCGAAGCTGCGCGAGCTGGGCGTGATTGAAGGTAAAATTGCGACCATCTTCCACGGTATCGACATCTCCAGCCGGGAAGTGCTGAACCACTACACGCCGGAGTATCAGCAGCTGTTCAGGCGCGGCGACATGATGCTGCCTATCAGCGACCTGTGGGCCGGACGCCTGAAAAACATGGGCTGTCCGGGAGAGAAAATTGCCGTTTCGCGTATGGGCGTGGATTTAACGCGCTTCACTCGCCGTCCTGTAAAGGTGCCGGGAAAACCGCTGCAGATCATCTCCGTTGCTCGTCTCACCGAGAAGAAAGGCCTGCATGTGGCCATTGAAGCCTGCCGCCAGCTAAAAGCGCGCGGGGTGGATTTCCACTATCGCATTCTCGGCATTGGGCCGTGGGAGCGTCGTCTGCGCACGCTCATCGAACAGTATCAGCTGGAAGATGTCGTAGAGATGCCCGGCTTCAAGCCGAGCCACGAGGTCAAGGCCATGCTCGATGAGGCGGATGTCTTTCTGCTGCCCTCGGTTACGGGCGCCGATGGCGATATGGAAGGCATACCGGTGGCGCTGATGGAGGCGATGGCCGTAGGTATTCCGGTGGTATCGACTCTGCACAGCGGGATCCCGGAGCTGATTAAGTCTGACCATTCCGGGTGGCTGGTGCCGGAGAATAACGCGATGGCTCTTGCGGACCGACTGGCAGCCTTCAGCGATATCGACCAGCAGGCGCTGGAGCCCGTGCTCCATAACGCCCGACAAAAAGTGGAAACCGATTTTAACCAGCAGGTGATTAACCGCCAGTTAGCGAGCCTGCTGCAAACGTTGTAACGCCGAGGATGTATGCTGAAAAAGATTACCCGACGCACCTTTGTCTCTTCTCTCTCCGTTCTGGCGGCCACGCCGCTGCTGTCGTCACGTATTGCCCGGGCGGCAAGCGGAAGAACGGTCTCTGTTAATCAGTACAATAACAACGACTGGATCGCCGCCTTTAAGCAGGCGTTTAATGATGGCGACACCGTCGTGGTCCCTGCCGGGCTGACCTGCGAAAACATCAACACGGGCATTTTCATTCCCGACGGTAAAACGCTGCTGATCCGCGGGGCATTAACCGGTAACGGGCGCGGCCGCTTTGTTCTTCAGGAAGGCAGCAAGGTAATAGGCGAAGGTGCTGGCCGCACGGAGAACATAACGCTCGACGTTCGCGGCTCTGACTGCGTCATCAAAGGGCTGGCCATGAGCGGTTTTGGCCCGGTGACGCAGATCTACATCGGTGGCAAGAAACCCAGCGTGATGCGCAATTTGCTGATTGATAACATCAGCGTGAGTCAGGCCAACTACGCCATCCTGCGCCAGGGTTTCCACAACCAGGTGTACGGTGCCCGCATCACCAATAGTAAATTTAGCCATCTGCAGGGGGATGCGATCGAGTGGAACGTCGCCATCAACGATCGCAATATCCTGATCTCCGATCATGTCATCGACAACATCAGCTGTACCAACGGCAAGATCAACTGGGGCATCGGCATTGGCCTCGCCGGCAGCACCTACGATAACGACTACCCGGAGAAGCAAACCGTCAAGAACTTCGTGGTGGCCAACATTACCGGCAGCAACTGTCGCCAGCTGGTGCACGTTGAAAACGGTAAGCATTTTGTTATCCGCAATATTAAGGCCAAAAATATTACTCCCGACTTCAGTAAAAAGGCGGGAATAGACAACGCCACGGTCGCCATTTATGGCTGTGATAATTTCATTATTGATAATGTCGATATGGTGAACAGCGCCGGAATGTTAATCGGCTATGGGGTGATAAAAGGCGATTATTTGTCCATCCCGCAGAACTTCAAGCTCAACAATATTCACCTCGATAATCGACAGCTTGCGTATAAATTGCGCGGAATACAGATTTCATCCGGTAATGCCACTTCGTTTGTGGCGATTACCAACGTGGAAATGCAGCGTGCAACGCTGGAATTGCACAACAAGCCGCAGCATCTTTTTTTACGCAATATCAATGTCATGCAGGAAGCCTCCGTGGGGCCTGCCCTGAAGATTAACTTCGACCTGCGCAAGGATGTGCGAGGAAAATTCATGGCGAAAGACGAGACGCTGCTGTCGCTGGCGAACATAAAAGCAGTTAATGAGAAGGGGCAAAGCTCGGTGGATATTGACCGGGTCGACCAGCAGGTGGTGAATGTGGAAAGGCTGAACTTTGCGCTTCCGCACAGATAATCGACAATAATCTGTTTTAAGACAATTCCTGGCATAAAAGCGCGTTCGAATCAGATTACAACTACAGAAATTTGTAGTGCTAAGGCGTAACATTACCGAAGGATTACGGCAAATCATGCTGGCGAAAACAGGTTTAAGAGCTATAATTCGTCAACCATTTTAAGGTGGAAGAAATAATGATTAATTTGAAAGCAGTCATTCCGGTAGCAGGCCTGGGCATGCATATGCTGCCAGCCACAAAAGCCATTCCTAAAGAGATGCTGCCGATCGTCGACAAGCCAATGATTCAGTACATTGTCGACGAGATTGTTGCTGCAGGGATCAAAGAAATCGTCCTGGTTACGCACTCGTCCAAGAATGCGGTAGAAAACCACTTCGACACCTCTTACGAACTCGAAGCGCTGCTCGAGCAGCGCGTTAAGCGCCAGCTGCTGGCGGAAGTGCAGTCTATTTGTCCGCCGGGCGTGACCATCATGAACGTGCGTCAGGCGCAGCCGCTGGGTCTGGGTCACTCAATTCTGTGTGCCCGTCCGGTTGTGGGCGATAACCCATTCATCGTCGTGCTGCCGGATATCATCATTGATACTGCTTCTGCCGATCCGCTGCGTTATAACCTGGCGGCAATGGTGGCACGTTTCAATGAAACCGGCCGTAGCCAGGTGCTGGCGAAACGTATGAAGGGCGATCTCTCCGAGTACTCTGTGATCCAGACTAAAGAACCGCTGGAAACGGAAGGGCAGGTGAGCCGCATCGTTGAGTTCATCGAAAAACCGGATCAGCCACAGACGCTGGACTCAGACCTGATGGCTGTGGGTCGTTACGTTCTGAACGCCGATATCTGGGCAGAGCTGGAGAAAACCGAGCCAGGCGCCTGGGATCGTATTCAGCTCACCGATGCGATTGCCGAGCTGGCGAAAAAGCAGTCCGTGGATGCCATGCTGATGACCGGCGACAGCTATGACTGCGGTAAGAAAATGGGGTACATGCAGGCGTTCGTGAACTATGGGCTGCGCAACCTGAAGGAAGGGGCGAAGTTCAGAACCCGTATTGAGAAGTTGCTCGCAAACGACTGATATTCCAGCCACGACTTGAACAAGCGGCAGTCATTATTTTGGTGTGTTGATATCTAACCAAAATGATGACTGCCGTTTTTTGTTATAAAGTAAATGATTACATAGAGTTATGCGGTTTAAATCTGGACCGCTTTGTAGCGATTTGTGCTTGTTTCTGAGGTCGTTTAGGACGACAATTAACGCCAGTTTTTTGTCTGTATCCAGACAAGAAAATCATTTAATCAAACATCGCTCAGTGCACTGGTAGCTGTTAAGCCAGGGGCGGTAGCGTGCTCAATTTCTGAAATCGTTAATAAATGCTCAGGTTTCAGAACGCCAGTATCCAGACAAATACACTAGACGGAACAGATAACGTGAAAATTCTTGTGACGGGTGGGGCCGGCTTTATCGGCTCAGCGGTTGTACGACATATTATTAAAAATACCCAGGACGACGTCGTCAACGTAGATAAGCTGACCTATGCCGGCAACCTTGAGTCGCTTAGTGAAGTCAGCGACAGCGATCGATATGCTTTTGAGCATGCGGATATTTGCGATAAAAACGCTATGGATCGCATTTTCGCAAAGCATAAGCCTGATGCGGTGATGCATCTGGCGGCTGAAAGTCATGTCGATCGTTCTATTACCGGCCCGGCTGCTTTTATCGAAACCAATATCGTTGGCACTTATGTGCTTCTGGAAGCCGCCCGTGCTTACTGGTCAACGTTGGATGAGCAGGCGAAGAAAGCGTTCCGTTTTCATCACATTTCTACCGACGAAGTGTATGGTGATTTGCCGCATCCTGATGAACATCCCGCATCAACTGAGCTGCCACTCTTCACTGAAACCACCGCATATGCACCTAGCAGCCCATATTCAGCGTCGAAAGCCTCGAGCGACCATCTCGTTCGTGCCTGGCTGCGTACCTATGGTTTCCCGACCATTGTCACCAACTGTTCAAATAACTACGGCCCGTATCACTTCCCTGAAAAACTGATCCCTCTGGTTATCCTGAATGCGCTGGACGATAAAGCTTTGCCTATTTACGGCAAGGGGGACCAGATTCGTGACTGGCTGTATGTTGAAGACCACGCGCGCGCACTCTACACCGTTGTCACTCAGGGGAAACCGGGTGAAACGTACAATATTGGCGGTCATAACGAGAAGCAGAACCTGGACGTGGTCCATACGATTTGCGATCTGCTTGATGAGATTGTGCCAAAAGAGGGGTCTTATCGCGATCAGATTACCTATGTTGCTGATCGCCCGGGCCATGACCGTCGCTACGCCATTGATGCAAATAAAATTGGTGCTGAGTTGGGATGGACGCCACAGGAGACCTTTGAAAGTGGCATTCGTAAAACCGTTGAATGGTATTTGACAAATACAGAATGGGTTGAAAACGTTAAAAGCGGTAATTATAAATCCTGGATTGCGCAAAATTATCAAAATCGTTAAGAGCAGTTCATTTCTATATTTGTTTATAGTTCATTAACTGATAGGGGATGACAATGAAAGTTTTAGTGACAGGGGGAACTGGTTTTCTCGGTTCTGCTTTAGTCAAAACGCTGAGGTCGGCAGGTCATCAGGTAATTTTCACTTCCCGTCGAGACGAAAATATCGACAATGGGATGTACAACCTTGGCGATATCTCTGCACAAACAAACTGGACAACCCTTCTCCAGGGTTGTGATACTGTCATTCACACAGCAGGCAGAGCACATATCCTTAATGATAAAGCCGAAGATACGCTGACAGAATTTCGTCGTGTGAATCATGATGCCACGATGAAATTAGCTCATGATGCAATAAGTTGTAATGTGAAACATTTCATCTTTGTCAGTTCAATAGGTGTTAATGGTAATTCCACTTCGGGGATACCTTTTAGTGAAACGACACCTGCCAGACCCACTTCAGATTATGCTGTTTCAAAGCTAGAAGCCGAGGAAAGTCTTCTTAAAGCATTTACTGGTAGCAATATGGGGATAACCATAGTGCGTCCGGCATTGATTTGTGGTCCAAATGCACCGGGTAACATTCAACGATTGTTAAAATTAGTGTCGCGAAATCTGCCACTACCTTTTAAATCGGTTAAAAATAAGCGTGCTCTTGCTTCACTGGACAATGTTGTGAGTTTTATCAGTGAATGTGTCACGAATGAGAAGTCAAAGAATGAACTCTATCTTTTGGCTGACGAGGTGCATCCTTCAACGGAAGAAATGATAACGGCATTTACTACCGGGATGGGTATGAAAGCGCGACTTGTCTATTTCCCCAAAACAATACTGAAAATTTTCCTTTCTATACTGGGCAAGAAAAGTATATATGATCAACTGTTTGGCGATCTGGAAGTTGATTCAAGAAAATCAAGAGAGCAGCTTCAATGGACGCCACCCGTCTCGTTACAAGAAACGATGGTAAAAACAGCGAAGTATTTTATTGAAGGTAACAAATAATGTTGTATCTGGGCATTGTCGTTTTTGCATTCTTTATATCATGCGCGTTGACCTGGGGTTTAAGGTTATATGCCATCAAGAATAATGTAATTGATCAACCAAACCAAAGAAGTTCTCATAGTGTTCCTACACCTCGTGGGGGAGGGGTAGCTATTGTATTAACATTGTTAGCTTCATTAGTATGGCTGGTCCTTACAAATCATATAACTACGGCAACATTTTTAGGTTTCTTCGTGCCTGGCTTATTGATTGCGGTTATTGGTTTCCTCGACGATCATGGCCATATCGCCGCACGCTGGCGCTTGTTAATGCACTTCATCGCTGCAGCTATAGGGCTTTTTTATCTAGGATCGTTCCCAAGCATTAATATGTTTGGCTATGATGTTTCTTTGTCATGGTTTGGAATGATCCTCGGTAGTATCTATCTTGTATGGATGTTGAATTTATATAACTTTATGGATGGTATTAATGGTCTTGCAAGTGCGCAAGCTATTACCTTTTCGCTTTGTAGTATCTTGATAATAACTATCAATAACTACTCTGATTCATCTGATGCAATGACTATGCTTGCATTAGCACTCGCTGGATCGGTCGCGGGGTTCATCGTGTGGAACTTCCCTGTGGCAAGGATCTTCATGGGCGATGCTGGAAGCGGTTTTCTGGGTATCACCATTGGGTTGATGATCCTTTATTTTGCAAAGCTAGACTCACGTGTTCTGATCGCAGAACTCTGTCTGCTGGGTGTTTTCATTGTTGATGCAACTACTACCTTACTGAGAAGATTACTGGCGGGTAAGAAAGTCTATGAAGCACATGCGAGTCATTGTTACCAAATTCTTGCCCGTAAATATAAGAGCCATGTTCCTGTTACTATGGCGGCTATAGCTATTAACTTCATGTGGCTGCTCCCTATTGCTTACTTAATCATCTCTGCAAAAATTGATGGAATTGTAGGCATTACCATCGCCTGGTTACCATTGATTATTCTTGCATTCAGATGTGGTGCTGGAGTTAAAGATAAAGAGAAGGCATAAATGAATGATCTGATCATTGTGGGAGCTGGAGGACATGGACGTACATTGTACGAAACTGCTACGCTATTGGGATATGAAAAAATTGTATTCCTCGACGATAATGAATCTGGCTCCGACAATTCAAAGGTTCGTGTTATCGGGAAAACCTCAGATCTGAAGCTTTATGCTAGTACTGCTAAACACATTGTAATTGGCATAGGTAATAATAAGCTCAGAGAGTCATTACACCAACAGCTAGAATTGCTAAGCATTTATCCGATAACGCTAATTCATCCTTTTGCATTTGTGAGCCCGTCCGCTACTTTGGGACATGGCAGCGTAGTTTTAGCCGGTGCGGTTGTAGGAGCGAACTCAACTCTTGGTGTAGGTACGATAGTTAATTGTCATTCTACAGTCGATCATGATTCAACTCTCGGTGATTTCGCCCATTTAGGTGTTGGGGTGCATCTTGCAGGGGGAGCGCGTATTGGTAAATCGGCATTTCTGCAAGCGGGAACAGTGGGTGGATATAGTGCAACAGTGGAAGAGCATGTCATATGCCCTCCAGGTACTATTTTATAAATTAATAGCAAGCTTTAACGAGGCGACTAGTTTTTAGTATGCTAACTTATTTAATTTCTTTGCCAAGACCAATAAAACGGATTATAACGCTCTCTATTGATGTAGTACTATTAATGTGCGCATTTTGGTTTGCATTTTGGGTCCGTATTGATTCAATGACGCCATTATCAAGCGTATCTCATTGGTTACTGCTGACATCGATAATAGTGATTACTTTGGCCATCTTTGTAAAACTTGGCCTTTATAGAGCAGTCATAAGGTATATAACTGCGAAAATACTGCTTGTAGTTGCTATTGGGATGCTAATTTCGTCGTTGTTGCTGATTATTGCCGCATTTTACACGAATCTCTATCTTCCAAGAACAATCCCGTTTATCTACTTCTCTTTCGGAGTATTGTTCGTTGCAGGCTCACGCCTTGCTATGAGAATGCTGGTCAATCGTGGTTTAAAATTGGGAACCCGCGTAATTATATACGGGGCTGGAGCGTCTGGACGCCAGTTACTTCCTGCGTTAAGCCAAATGGATGAATACTATCCTGTGGCTTTTGTTGATGACAATCGCTCATTGCAGGGGCAGGTCATCCATGGTGTAAGCGTATTTTCACCTGAAAAATTGGCCTGGTTGATAGAGAAGTATGAAGCTAAGAAAATCCTCCTGGCAATGCCAAGTGCCAGCCGCGCCAGAAAAAATGAGGTTATATCTACCCTTGAGGGACTTCCGTGCGAGGTGCTTTCAATACCTGGAATGGTCGACCTCGTTGAAGGAAAAGCAAGAATCGATGCCTTACGTAAGGTAGTAATTACTGACCTTTTAGGACGCGATCCTGTTACCCCGATCCCTGAATTAATTTCAAAGAATATTCAGGGTAAAACAGTCATGGTTACTGGCGCGGGTGGTTCTATAGGCTCTGAACTATGTCGACAGATAATCAGAAATAAACCTTCTCAACTAATTCTTTTCGAATTATCAGAATTCTCACTATATTCAATTGATTCTGAATTGCGAAATTTAATACTTTCACAATCTTTAAATGTTAAGATTTACCCAATTCTGGGCAACGTTCAGGATATTGCACATCTTGAAAGGTTAATCAAGGCATTTAACGTTGAGACCATCTACCATGCGGCTGCTTATAAGCATGTTCCCCTGGTTGAATTTAACGTTATTGATGGTGTTCGTAATAATATCTTCGGGACCTTATGTTGTGCACAAGCTGCCGAAAACTGTGGTGTCGAAAGTTTTGTGCTTATCTCTACGGATAAAGCTGTGCGACCAACGAACACCATGGGCGCAACAAAAAGAATGGCAGAGCTAATACTTCAGGCTCTCGCATCAGAGTCAAGTAAAACCTGTTTCAGCATGGTCCGGTTTGGAAATGTGTTGGGTTCATCCGGCTCCGTCGTTCCATTATTTGAAAAACAAATTGCTGCTGGTGGTCCGGTGACGTTAACGCATCCTGACATCACACGTTATTTCATGACCATTCCTGAGGCAGCACAGCTTGTTATTCAAGCTGGAGCAATGGGCAG
This sequence comes from Enterobacter sp. ECC-249, assembly GCF_043965265.1. NCBI lineage: Bacteria > Pseudomonadati > Pseudomonadota > Gammaproteobacteria > Enterobacterales > Enterobacteriaceae > Enterobacter > Enterobacter sp. ECC-249. Next base: position 3,552,757 of record NZ_CP143660.1, on the reverse strand, counting down.
TGGTGGGGATGTTTTCGTATTGGATATGGGGGATCCGGTCAAAATTATTGACCTCGCCCACCGTATGATTGCCTTACAAGGACTTTCAGTACGTGATGATAAAAACCCTTATGGCGATATTGCTATCAAAACGACTGGCTTGCGTCCTGGTGAGAAGCTGTATGAAGAGCTGTTGATTGGCGATAATGTCTCAATAACACAGCATCCACGAATTAAGACGGCTAATGAGGTCATGCTTCCGTGGAATGAAATGAAAGGCATTATCGCAGAATTGGATAGCTCATGTCGCAACTTTGATTATGAGCGGGTACGCGAAATATTGCTTAATGCACCTACCGCATTTAATCCTACTGATGATATCTGTGACTTACTTTGGAAAGAACACAAAAGTTAAGTATTTATAGTTTCAACCAGTATCCGAAATTAACTAACAAAGCAGCTGGTGAGAATATTTTTCCAGCTGAGGGATTTTAAATGAATGTAATTCAAACACCTTTAAAAGATTGTGTCATCATTGAACCTAAGGTTTTTGGCGATTCTCGCGGTTTTTTCCTTGAAGCCTGGCATAAAGAAAAATATGAAAATGCAGGAATCAAAGGTAATTTTGTACAGGATAACCGCTCACGTTCGAGTCGAAATGTTTTGCGTGGACTGCATTTCCAGAAAACGAAACCCCAGGGTAAATTAGTCAGCGTAATCAGCGGGGAAGTTTATGATGTTGCAGTGGACCTGCGCCGCGATTCTGAGACGTTTGGTCAGTATGTGGGGGTTCTTCTTTCTGGCGAGAAGAATAACCAGTTGTACGTTCCTCCCGGATTTGCCCATGGATTTTGTGTATTAAGCGAATATGCTGATTTTCACTATAAGTGTACTGATTTTTACGATCCAAAGGATGAAGGTGGAATTATCTGGAATGATCCGGATATTGCGATTGACTGGCCGGTAACAGAACCACTTCTCTCAGAAAAAGATATTAAATTAATTACACTTGCAGAGTATAAAAAATCTTTATGAAAGCACATTATACAGTGATCGGTGGACGTGGTTTCATTGGCAGTGAAATCGTTGAAAACCTTCTGGCTAAGGGTGAGAATGTTGAGGTTCCACCGCGTGATGATAAGACTCTTTTTGAAAGAGATCTGGGAATTGTCATTTATGCTGCTGGCAATGGTGATTGTGCAAACACGCCGTTTGAAGTATATAAATCTAACACCGAGTTGCTGGCAACACTTTTGGAACGCGCTCAATTCTCGAAATTAATCTATATTTCATCAACGCGTGTTTACATGGAACAGGATAGCGCGTCGGAAATGGATAATCTTACGGTATGCACGAGCGATAACCGAAGGCTTTTCAATCTTACTAAACTGGTAAGTGAAGAGTTATGCTTAAAAAGCAACCGAGATACGATTATTGTCAGACCTAGTAATGTATATGGTTTGGCATTAAAGAGTAAGTTATTCCTACCTAGCATAATCAGAAATGCAATCTCGAATAAACATATTGATATGTATGTTGCCCCTGCCTATGCAAAAGATTATGTTTCAGTTACGGACGTTGCTGAGCTTATTTACCAGATCAGCCGTAAAAATGAGTATAGAATCTACAATATTGCATCAGGTGTTAATACAACAGCTGCTGATATTGCCGACTTAATTGCAAGTAAAACTGGTTGCACGATCAAATGGCATGAAGGTTTCAAAGGTGAATATTTCCCGCCAACAGATAATACCAGAACCACGAACGAGTTTGGCCATGTCTATAACAATGTATTGTCTGATATAGAAATAATGATTGATAACTTTAGAAAGAATATGACAGATGTCTAATTTTTTATTATCAGCCATAAAAAAAAATTTGGCGGATGAAGATAAAAGAAAAGTCTTTGTTAACTTCTTTTATCTTAGCCTCGAGAGAATCACTCAACTTGTTATCATTATTATCATTAACAGATTATTGATAAATAATTATGATTTTAGTGATTTCAGCAGTTGGCAATATTCTCTCGTCATTTTAGCTATATTTATGACAGGTACATGGATCTGTGGGGCCGAGGTGGTAATTCCTAAATTGCTGGATGCTCCATCTAAAATAAATACCACAATGAGCAACGTGATTATATTACGTCTGGCTGCAGGGACCTTCGTTGCGTTGTGCATGGTGGCATGGGGGTTTTTTGCTGCAAGTGGGCTGTCCAGACAGTTCATAATTGGTTTGGCCATATCTGTCGCATTGAGAGAAACTTTCATCGTCGGTTTAACATGGTACCAAAGCCAGGCTCGTCTCAAATTACCTTGCCTGGTACTAATGTTAGCTGCAATAATTAAACTTATTGTCATTTATATTGGTGTAAGGAATCAGTTACCAATAAATTATCTTTGGGTAGCATGGGTCATTGAATCACTTTTACCTTGTGGCTTTATCTTTTATTCTTTCAGAAAGGCTACCGGGTTTAGATTTGTGAAGGTTGATTCTGAAATTTTCTCATATCTTAAGATTGGCGTTGCCGTATGGTTTTGTTTGATCATGCAACAGGTCACGATGAAGTTTGATCGTGTATATCTGGAAGGTAAAATTTCCGGAGAAATGTATTCAAACTATGCTGCAGCACTTCAGTTGGTCGATAACTGGTATGCAATATGTATTCTGTTTGTCCAGGCAATTGCACCAATTTTTATATTTAAATTCATTGATATAACAAACATTAAAAGAAAATTACCATTCTGTGTTTTCGCTACACTTGCTGTAACCTGCGCAGGCGCATTATTTACAACAGTTCTTGCAGACATGATTATTCATATTCTTTATGGTACAAAGCTTGTTAATGCCTATAGTTATTTGCGAACGTTTGTCTGGCTAACCCCAATTTTAGCTATAGATCAATTGCTCAGTATGGTTCTAATTAGAATGAATCAGCTAAATAAATTAGCTATTAAGTGGTTGATAGCTTTCTGCCTGGTAGTGGCTGTTGTGCCTGCTATTTATCATTATATGGGTGTTAGTAACATCGTCTTCGGTTTAGCAGTAGTTTACGCCTTCAATATAATTTATTCTACGAGGTGCATTGGTGCAGTACAATGATAAGATTTCAATAGTGGTCCCTGCCTATTGTGAACCATCGAAAGTTAAGCGTTTCATGGATGCCATGCTGAATATTGATTATCCTGATAACCTTATTGAATTAATTGTTATTGATGATTGTAGTCCGGTTTCACTGGAAGAAATCGCAGCCTCTTATGGAGAAGCCTTTAAAGATAAAATAAATTTTTCATTTCACAGGAATCAGGTAAATTCTGGCAGGGCTATTTCCCGCAATGTTGGTATTTCTTTAGCGACAAACTCGTTGATAATGTTTATTGATATCGACAACCTGCTTGAACCTAATGCAATAAAAAAAATAGTTTCTTTTTTCCATGGTAAGCACTTCACTGCAGCCAGAATTAATATACGAATCGACCCAGCCAGACTTTCCACTAGCAATTATCTCCGTTATTTTGATAGCCGTTATCTCGGAGCGCGTAATATACCTGAAGGGATTATAAGTACTCGCTTCTTTGCAAGTGACGGCATTATCCTGACACGAGATATCATTAATACAATCGGTGGTTTTGATGAGACGTTCTATCATTACGGCTGTGAAGATGAGGAACTTGGCATCCGAGTTTCAAAAGCAAAATATGACTTTTATTTTTTACCCGATGCAAAGGCAGAAGACAGTGATACACCAACATTGCGCCGAGCATCAGAAAGAATGGTTGTGTATGCATCAAAATCTTTCCCTGTATTGAAAGAGAAACATCCGGAGTGCGTGAAGGACAGCCTCTTTTCATCCTACGAAGTAATGTTAGATGATACGAGACTCCCTAGTAAATTGCTCATAAATGTTATCCATCTTCTCCCACTTACAACAACCCGTAAAAGCCTTCTTTGGTTGTGTGACAAACTAGATACGAAAGCGATTAAAGTACCTGACTTCATATATAAGATCGTATTGGCACTTTCATATATTGAAGGTGGACGAATTCGACAGCTGAGGATGTAGGATGAGTATTTTTTTAATGTCCCCAGGTTTTGTGTATGCTTCAATTTGGCTGTTCACAATTATATTATATTCGCTTGGATTGACTACTAACATTAGCCCGCTCTCAAACGAGATGGTGGTGTTTTTATCAATTAATGTGGTTCTGGGTTTGATTTTTTCACTTCCATTTATCACTCCTGGCAGTATTAATCGCGTTCGTCTGGATAAAATTATGCCATCCTGGCGAGCGACTAAAATATGGCTCATCATTTGGTGCTTTGCGATAATTCCTGATGTGGTTGTTGCTGGCGGGATTCCAATGATTATGCAGTTTAGGGGCGGCTATAATTATACTGAGTTCGGTATACCGACGTATCATGGGATAGTTAATATGCTATTCCTTTTTGTTTTTCCGTCATTGTATTATCATTTTCTTTTGTCAAAAAGAAAAATTATTCTGCTGATTATACTATTGATGAGTATATGGGAAATGCTGGTCTTCAGACGAGGTATACTGATGTCTGGCCTCGTGGAAATATTCTTTTTATTTTTTATCTATAAAAAATTCACTAAAAAGATGTTTATTTACACAGTGTTTTCTGTAATCACAATAGTTCTCCTTTTTGGAGCAGTAGGAGATATCAGGGGCGCTGAAAATCCTTATCAATATTTGTTGTCACCAGAAGGACAATTTCTGTCGAGTTTGCCTTCAGGCTTCACATGGTTTTATGTCTATGTTACGGCAGGTCTTGCAAACCTTGCATATAACTTTGCGCACATAGTTCCGGTATACGATTTTACAAGCTTCCAGGATCTTTTCCCCAGTGTTATCCGAAATCTCATTTACAGTGATTTAGGATTCCATGATACCATGGCGTTAGTAGACGATAATGCCAACGTTTCGACAATGTTTGAAAAGCTAATGCCCGATCTTGGGATAGCGGGCTCCCTTATTGTGGTTACATGTTTACTTCTGCTTTTTAGTATTGCTTACAAGAATTTGCTTAAATCGTATCGTTATAGTTTGTTTCCTTATGCGATTGCAATGCAATGTGCAATATTCAGTGGCTTTTATAATTTATTCTTTATTCAAACATATTTTTTACTTTTCATTGTTACTCTTGTTTTTGTGAGAATAAAAATATTTACAGGGAGTCATTCTCATGTTTGAGTTAGTTAAAGATGATGTGCTGAGATATTACAAACTGACTGGGCGAAATAAATCAAAAGTATCTATCTTCGGTATAATATCGGCTTTTTTTGGAATGAAAATGACTCCAGTTATATTATACCGGATGAGTCATTTTTGCTTTAAGAAAAAAATACCTGTTTTAGGGAAGGTTTTTTCTCTAATAAATTTTGTTGTCTTTGGTGTTGAGATCGCTTCTAATTGCGAAATAGGTGGTGGTTTCTTTATTCCTCATTCGCAGGGCATTGTTATTGGTGCATCTAAAATTGGTGTTAACGCTACGATATACCAACAAGTTACTCTGGGTGCAAAAAATATAGATATTCCCTTTAATCACCTAAATCGCCCTGTTTTAGGTGATAATGTGGTTATTGCATCTGGGGCTAAGGTTCTTGGCGGTATTCGAATTGGCGACAACGTTATTGTCGCTGCTAACGCTGTTGTAATGCATTCCTGTGATAACAATGTGCTACTTGTAGGCATCCCGGCCGTTGTGAAAAAGAGTATTTGAAATGAAAGTGTTGTTTTTATGTCCTCGCTTTTTTAACTATGAAAATGAAATATCTGATGGATTAAGGCGAGCCGGTGCCACCGTTGATTATTTCGATGAAAAACCATTTAATAACGTATTTTTTAAAATATTACTCAGGCTTTGGAAAGATAATAATTTTCTTAAACGTATTTCAGATGCGTATTTTGAGAAAATTTTGCTTCAAACAAATGATGACTATGACTACGTCATAGTACTCAAAGGTGAATCTCTCAATAGAAAAAATTTATTAAAATTCAAAAATAAATATAAAAAAGCTAAATTCATTTACTACGCATGGGATTCTATTAAAAATTACCCTCATATTCAAGAGTATCTGAATTTATTTGACCGCGTGTTTACCTTTGATGATAACGATGCGCGAGAATATGATTTTATGACTCATTTGCCATTGTTTTATTCCCCGGATTTTGTAAGCACAGCGAAAAAAGACGCTTCAAAGAATTTTAAGCCATCTATTGCATTTCTCGGTACCGTACATAGTGACAGATACAGGCTATTGGGGGGAATTTATGAGAAATATAAAAATGAATATGATTTGAGGTTTGTTCTTTATTTCCCTTCAATTGTTGTCTTGGCAGGTTTTATTCTTACTAATATTAAGTCTATCATTAGGTTCAGACTTTTTAGTTTTACCCTTCGCTCTAGAAATAAAAAGCAGATAGCATCATTCTTCTCTAGTGCTGATGCGGTCCTTGATATCCAGCACCCCCGTCAGACAGGTTTGACGATGAGGACAATAGAATGCTTGCCTCTCAAGAGGAAATTTATAACTACCAATTCACGAGTTAAAAATTACGATTTTTATTCAGCTGAAAATTTTTACTTTATCGATCGCGATAATATCCATATCGACTCTGATTTTTTTGAAATCCCATATAACGATGCGCACCTGAATGCAATTTCGCGTTATAGTGTAGACTCGTGGGTAAAAACATTATGCTCGACTGATATCAGAGAAGATGTTGTTTAAATAAAGATATCTAATCTATTTTAGCTTAAAAGTATTGAGGTAGTAGAATGAAAGGCATTATCCTGGCTGGCGGTTCTGGAACACGTTTGCACCCGATAACACGTGGAGTCTCTAAACAACTCTTACCCATTTATGATAAACCTATGGTTTATTATCCAATGTCAGTGCTTATGCTTGCGGGAATTCGAGATATTCTCTTAATCACAACACCTGAAGATATGCCTTCTTTTAAACGTTTGCTGGGCGATGGCAGTCGTTTCGGAATTAATTTATCCTATGAAATTCAGCCATCTCCTGATGGCCTCGCGCAAGCATTCATTATTGGTGAAGAGTTTATCGCGGGTGATAAATGTGCCCTTGTATTAGGCGATAACATTTTCTTCGGGCAAAGTTTCGGCAGAAAACTTGAATCGGTTGTTTCCGGCAATGCCGGAGCTACTGTTTTTGGTTATCAGGTAATGGATCCAGAACGTTTTGGAGTTGTCGAGTTTGATGAAAACTTCAAGGCATTAAGTATAGAAGAAAAGCCAGCTGCGCCTAAATCCAACTGGGCTGTCACTGGCCTATACTTTTATGATGAAAACGTGGTTGATATGGCTAAACGTGTCAAGCCATCAGCACGCGGTGAACTTGAAATTACTACACTGAATGAAATGTATCTCGAGCAGGGGAATCTTCAGGTAGAATTGCTCGGCCGTGGTTTTGCATGGCTCGATACCGGTACCCATGATAGTTTAATCGAAGCATCACAATTTATTCATACTATTGAGAAACGACAGGGATTCAAAATCGCCTGCCTGGAAGAAATTGCTTACCGTAACGGCTGGCTCACTGAAAGTGAGGTCGTGACCTTAGGGAATGAGATGAGCAAGACTAATTACGGTCAATATTTACTCAATTTAATAAAGAATAGTAAATAGCAGTTATTGTTATCAAACAATATCATATCTTTCATGGGTATCTGGTAATAATTCTAAAATGAAAGCAAAATATTTTTTCTTTACCTCTGTACTTCTGTTACCTCCCGCATTCTCCGGCGAAAAACAGCAATGCGATTTTCTCTGGGGCACGGCATCCTCATCCTACCAGGTTGAAGGTGGTTGGAATATAAATGGAAAGGGGCCTTCAAATTGGGATTATTTTACCCATAATGAGGTCACAAAGTATACCATTGGCACTGTTCAAAATGGAGATATTGCGGCCAATCAAATTTCGCGAGATGTCTATCTAAAAGATATACAACTCATGAAAGAACTAGGTGTCAATTCGTACCGCTTCTCTATTTCCTGGTCAAGGATCATGCCCGACGGAGTGACGGTTAATAAAAAGGGATTAGAATATTATAGCCAATTGATTACTGACTTAAAAGACGCCAATATTGAACCTGTGATTACACTTTACCACTGGGACATGCCATTAGCACTTTATAAGAAAGGAAGTTGGTCTAATCCTGAATCACCAGTTTGGTTTGAGAAATATGCACAGGTCATTTTTGAAAATTTTGGTAGCAGAAGTCATTATTTTATAACTTTTAATGAGCCTGAAGGATACGTTTTTACTCTTGAACCTCTTGCAGCAAACCTTATTGATAAAAAGCCAGACGGATATCGTGACGTTTTATCCGTTGCTTCTCGTGGAAAACAAGCGGTAGCACTTCACAATCTTTTGATCGCTAATGCGATGGTTGTACGTAATTACCACAAAGCAAAATATGATGGACGTATTGGGATTGCATTAAACTTATCGCCATGCATTGATAATGACAATCCAAATAGTGCTACTGAGAAGTTATGTAACGATCTCCATAACAACTGGATCCTGGATGCCCTTTATAAGGGGAAATATCCTGATTCAGTATTGAAAATGTATCAGTCTGCATATCCTAAATTCAAGCCTACATCTCAAGATATGCAACTCATTACCCAGGGGAAACCTGATTTTATCGGCGTAAATTATTATGGTCCTACATTGGTTAAGCATGATAAATCTGAACCGTTTGAAATAGGTAACGTTCCAAATCCAGATAAAGAGCCTTCTGTCAACGGACCAGTCTCTCCAGAGGCGCTGGTAATGATGATGAAAAAGTTTGATACCCAATATTCGCATCCTACTTTCATTATTACTGAGAATGGTGCAGGTTTTGGTTTAGCCGATGAAAAACTTAATGATGGTATCATTTCTGATAAGTTGCGAGCAGACTATCTAAAGAGACATGTATCTGCAGTTATTGAAGCAAAAAAGGAAGGTTTGGATATCCAGGGCTATCTATTTTGGAGCTTACTTGATAATTTCGAATGGCTATGGGGTTACAAAAATAGGTTTGGCATAATTGGTGTTGATTTTGATGATAAGACATTGAAGCGTACACCGAAGTTAAGCTATTATAGCTATCAGAAAATTATTAAAGAAAATAAAAATCAATGTGTTTCATTGATGAAAAAATAACCTCACAATAAACCATGCTTTTGTTAAGGCTTAAGCGTGTCAATGACCATAATTACCTACCTCTGCTCTCGATTTCTGAGTTAAGATAATTCGATAATATCTCCACCGGGAAGTACCCCGGTGGGACCACACCTGACAGGAGTATGTAATGTCCAAGCAACAGATCGGCGTTGTCGGTATGGCAGTGATGGGGCGCAACCTGGCGCTCAACATCGAAAGCCGTGGTTACACCGTCTCCGTTTTCAACCGCTCCCGTGATAAAACTGAAGAAGTGATTGCCGAGAACCCTGGCAAGAAACTGGTTCCTTTCTATACGGTGAAAGAGTTTGTTGAGTCTCTGGAAACGCCTCGTCGTATACTGTTAATGGTGAAGGCGGGTGCAGGTACTGACGCAGCTATCGACTCCCTGAAGCCTTACCTCGAAAAAGGTGACATCATCATTGATGGCGGTAACACCTTCTTCCAGGACACCATTCGTCGTAACCGTGAGCTGTCTGCTGAAGGTTTCAACTTCATCGGTACCGGTGTTTCCGGTGGTGAAGAGGGCGCTCTGAAAGGCCCATCTATCATGCCTGGCGGCCAGAAAGACGCATACGAACTGGTTGCGCCTATCCTGACCAAAATCGCAGCCGTGGCTGAAGATGGTGAGCCTTGCGTAACCTACATTGGCGCCGACGGTGCAGGTCACTATGTGAAAATGGTTCACAACGGTATCGAATACGGCGACATGCAGCTGATTGCTGAAGCTTATTCCCTGCTGAAAGGCGGTCTGAATCTCTCCAATGAAGAGCTGGCTGAAACCTTTACCGAGTGGAACAAAGGCGAGCTGAACAGTTACCTGATTGACATCACCAAAGATATCTTCACGAAAAAAGATGAAGACGGTAAATACCTGGTTGATGTGATTCTGGATGAAGCAGCGAACAAAGGTACCGGTAAATGGACCAGCCAGAGCTCTCTGGATCTGGGCGAACCGCTGTCTCTGATCACTGAATCCGTCTTTGCGCGTTACATCTCTTCCCTTAAAGAGCAGCGCGTCGCGGCGTCTAAAGTGCTTTCTGGCCCACAGGCTAAACCCGCTGGTGACAAAGCCGAATTCATTGAAAAAGTTCGTCGTGCACTGTACCTGGGCAAAATCGTTTCTTACGCGCAGGGCTTCTCTCAGCTGCGTGCTGCGTCAGAAGAGAACAACTGGGATCTGAACTACGGTGAAATCGCGAAGATCTTCCGCGCGGGTTGCATCATTCGTGCGCAGTTCCTGCAGAAAATCACTGATGCCTATGCTGAAAACGCCGGTATCGCGAACCTGCTGCTGGCACCGTACTTCAAGAAAATTGCGGATGATTATCAGCAGGCGCTGCGTGACGTGGTTGCCTACGCTGTCCAGAACGGTATCCCGGTTCCGACCTTCTCTGCTGCAGTAGCCTACTACGACAGCTACCGTGCGGCTGTTCTGCCTGCTAACCTGATTCAGGCACAGCGTGACTACTTTGGTGCGCATACTTATAAACGCATCGATAAAGAAGGCGTATTCCATACCGAATGGATGGAATAAGTTAGCTTACTCGCTGTAATCAAAACCCGGAGCCTGTCTCCGGGTTTTTTTATGCAAAAAATGTCACCTGTTATTCGAAGTAGTCCGAATCTCGGCCCGCTCGTAGTGATTACTCCTGGTTTGCCTTGACAGTTCAGTTTGCCAGGAGGTACAAAGCCCAACAGTTATGTTTATCGCGATGGTCTGGCGGCCATCAGTACAGTTAACTCACAGAAGTCATTAGCGAATGAAAATAACAATCTCCGGAACAGGGTATGTCGGTCTTTCTAACGGCATTCTGATTGCTCAGAATCATGAAGTGGTTGCGCTGGATATCGTGCAGGCCAAAGTTGATATGCTCAATCAGAAAAAATCGCCGATTGTGGATAAAGAAATCCAGGACTATCTCAGCAATAAACCGCTGAATTTCCGCGCCACGACAGATAAAGAAGATGCATACCGCAATGCGGATTACGTCATCATCGCGACGCCTACTGACTACGATCCTAAAACCAACTACTTCAACACCTCAACGGTAGAAGCGGTGATCAAAGACGTTATCGCGATCAACCCTGATGCGGTGATGGTCATTAAATCAACCATTCCTGTCGGTTTTACCAAATCCATTAAAGAAAAATTTGGTATCGATAATATCTTCTTCTCGCCGGAATTCCTGCGTGAGGGCAGAGCGCTTTACGATAACCTGCATCCTTCGCGAATCGTCATTGGCGAACGTTCTGAGCGCGCTGAACGTTTTGCTGCGCTGCTTCAGGAAGGCGCAGTGAAAAAAGATATTCAGGTGCTGTTTACCGATTCCACTGAAGCTGAGGCGATTAAGCTCTTCGCGAATACCTACCTGGCAATGCGTGTGGCTTATTTCAATGAGCTCGACAGCTATGCTGAAAGTCTTGGACTGAATACCCGCCAGATTATTGAAGGGGTGTGTCTCGACCCGCGCATTGGCAACCACTATAATAACCCGTCATTTGGCTACGGTGGCTATTGCCTGCCGAAAGACACGAAGCAACTGCTGGCAAACTATCAGGCTGTGCCAAATAACCTCATTTCGGCGATTGTTGATGCGAACCGTACACGTAAAGACTTTATCTCCGATTCCATCCTTGCGCGTCAACCGAAAGTGGTTGGCGTGTACCGTCTGATCATGAAGAGCGGCTCCGATAACTTCCGCGCCTCTTCCATTCAGGGGATCATGAAGCGCATTAAGGCGAAAGGGGTTGAGGTTGTTATCTATGAGCCTGCCATGCCGGACGATCAGTTCTTCAATTCCCGGGTGATCCGCGACCTGGATGCATTCAAGCAAGAAGCGGATGTCATCATTTCAAACCGTATGGCGGAAGAGCTGTCTGACGTGGCGGATAAGGTTTATACCCGAGATCTGTTTGGTAGCGACTGATTCTCTGCTTTATCTGGTAAAAAACCCGGCTAAATTGCCGGGTTTTTTTATTTTCAAACCTTGTAAAAAGCGCGGTACCAGTCGACGAAGTTCTTCACCCCATCTTTAACTGAGGTTTGCGGTTTAAATCCGATCGCGTCATAAAGTGGCTGGGTATCTGCGCTGGTTTCCAGAACATCCCCGGGCTGGAGTGGCAGCATATTTTTCTCCGCTTTTTTACCGAGGGCCTCTTCCAGCGCGGTGATGTAATCCATCAGTTCCACTGGTGAACTGTTACCGATGTTGTAGACCCGGTAAGGCGCTGAGCTGGTTGCCGGCGAACCGGTCTCAACGGTCCAGTTTGTGTCAGACTGAGGAATAACATTCTGCAGACGAATAATTGCCTCAGCGATGTCATCAATGTACGTGAAGTCGCGCTTCATCTTACCGTAGTTATAGACATCAATGCTTTTGCCTTCAATCATCGCCTTTGTAAACTTAAACAGGGCCATATCCGGACGTCCCCACGGACCGTACACTGTGAAGAAGCGCAGGCCAGTGGTCGGCAGATTATAGAGATGCGAGTAGGTATGCGACATCAGTTCGTTGGCTTTTTTGGTCGCGGCATAGAGTGAGACCGGATGATCCACGGAATCGTCAGTGGAGAAGGGCATCTTGCGGTTGAGGCCATATACAGAGCTGGATGAGGCATACAGAAGATGCTGAACGTTATTATGTCGGCAGCCTTCCAGTACGTTGAGATGGCCGATAAGGTTGGCATCTGCATAGGCGTGCGGATTTTCCAGGGAGTAGCGTACGCCTGCCTGTGCGGCCAGGTGAATGACGCGATCAAATTTCTCACGAGCGAAAAGTGCAGCCATGCCTTCACGATCTGCTAACTCCAGCTTGTGAAAGGTGAAACGCTCAGATTGCAACCGTTCCAGACGCGCCAGCTTCAGATTGACATCATAGTAATCATTCAGATTATCAATACCGACAACCTGATGACCGACCTCAATGAGGCGTTTACTGACATTCGCACCGATAAAACCTGCAGCGCCCGTGACCAGAAATTTCATATCTTCCCTCAAATGCATTTACGTACTGATGCTTGTGTACATCAAATGATGTCTATGATACCGCGAAGACAGCAAGTTACATAACGCATCTTTCCGATATAACTCATCGGATTCTTATAGAAAAATTTTCAGCAATATATACACTATGCAAACATAATAATGTTTACCCTTTTTTATCTGTTAGGGATTGTATGACGCAAAACAACAATAGCCCGGTCAGCCGAAGCAATGACCCTGAGCATATTGATTTACTTGAATTAATGCAGCAGCTGTGGCGTGGGAAGGGGACGATAGCGATCTGTGTTGTTGTTTTTATCGCCATGGCAGTTGGATATCTGGCACTCGCGAAGGAAAAATGGACCTCAAAGGCTATTATTGCACAACCTGATGCGGCCCAGATTGCTACCTATTCAAATGCATTGAACATCCTCTATGGAAGTGCTGCCCCTTCAATGCTGGACATCCAAACGCGCGCGATTGGCCGTTTTAACTCTTCTTTCTCAGCGTTATCGCAGGCGCTGGACAATCAGGACGAACCTGAAAAGCTTACCATTGAGCCTGCTGTTAAAGGGGAAACGCTGCCGTTAAGCGTCACCTATACCAGTACATCAGCTGAAGCTGCTCAAAAGCAGCTTGCGCAGTACATCCAGCAGGTTGATGAACAGACGGCAAAAGAACTTGCTCTTGACCTCAAGGACAATATCAAGGAGCAGATTAAAAGCCTGAACGATTCTCTGGTAAGTCAGGAGAAGGTCGCTCAGGAGCAGAAAGATCTGCGAATCAAACAGATTGCTGAAGCGCTGAAAAATGCTGAGGCAGCGAAAATTACCTCGCCGCGCATTCAGCAAGCCCAGGATGTAACTCAGGAAACGTTGTTCCTGCTTGGAAGCGACGGGCTGAAATCGATGATTGACAATGAAGCTTCACGCCCGCTGGTCTTCTCAGCCGCGTACTATCAGACCAAACGAAACCTGTTGGACATCCAGAATCTGAACGTAAACCCGGACACTATTCACGTTTATCGTTACGTGATGAAGCCAAATCTACCTGTCCATCGTGACAGCCCAAAAAAACCTATTATTCTGATTCTTGCCGTGCTGCTGGGCTTAATGATCGGTTCTGTAGTGGTACTGGCGCGTAGTGGATTACGCAACTACAAACCTAAAGCCTGATTTGTAGATAAAAAAACCGGGGAATATCCCCGGTTTTTTTATTTGTGACGTTTGCGAAGATTTTCAATCACTGCCGTCAAATCCAGCTCCTGATCCTGCAGCAGCACCAGCAGGTGATACATCAAATCAGACGCTTCATTCGTCAGTTCCTCGCGGTCATGCACCGTCGCGGCCAGCGCGGTCTCAACGCCTTCTTCTCCCACCTTCTGTGCGATACGCTTGGTTCCGCTGGCGTACAGCTTCGCGGTGTAGGAACTTTCGGGATCCGCTGTTTTACGCTCTGCCAGCAGCTGTTCCAGTTGATACAGGAACAACCACTGGTGGCTCGTCTCGCCGAAGCAGCTGCTGGTGCCCTTATGGCAGGTTGGGCCGATTGGGTTTGCCAGCACCAGCAGGGTGTCGTTATCGCAATCAGGCGCGATGCTGACCACGTTCAGGAAATTACCCGAGGTCTCGCCTTTGGTCCAAAGGCGCTGTTTCGTGCGCGAGTAAAAGGTCACTTTGCCACTGTCGATCGTTTTCGCCAGCGCGTCCTGGTTCATATAACCCAGCATCAGCACTTCGCCTGACACGGCATGCTGGACAACTACCGGCAGTAATCCGTCCGTTTTTTCCCAGTCCAGCTGTGCCTGTTGTTGCTCTGTTAACATACCCTGATCTCCACGCCCTGGTCGGCCAGGTACGTTTTTAATTCACCAATATTAATAATCTGTTTGTGGAACACGGAAGCGGCCAGCGCGCCGTCCACGTTCGCATCGCGGAAGGCTTCGAGGAAGTGTTCCATGGTGCCCGCGCCGCCGGAAGCAATCAGCGGAACGTGGCAGACCGCGCGGACTTTTTTCAGCTGCTGGAGGTCATACCCATTACGCACGCCATCCTGGTTCATCATGTTCAGCACAATCTCGCCCGCGCCACGCTTCTGCACTTCCTGCACCCAGTCGAGCGTTTCCCACTGCGTTACGCGCGTGCGGTTTTCGTCACCCGTATATTGATTGACGTGGTACTTGCCCGTTGCGGCGTCATGCCAGGTGTCGATCCCAACCACAATACACTGTACGCCAAAACGATCTGCGAGGCGGGTAATGAGCTCCGGGTCGGCCAGGGCAGGGGAGTTGATGGAGATCTTATCGGCACCAAACGAGAGAATTTTGGCCGCATCGTCAGCGGATTTAATCCCGCCCGCCACGCAGAACGGAATATCGATCACTTCCGCCACGCGAGCTACCCAGCTTTTGTCCACCACGCGGCCATCGCTGGAGGCGGTAATATCATAAAAGACCAGCTCGTCTGCACCTTCATCGGCATAGCGTTTTGCCAGCGGGACGATGTCGCCAATGATCTCGTGGTTGCGGAACTGCACGCCTTTCACGACCTGGCCGTCACGTACGTCCAGGCAAGGGATTATCCGTTTTGCCAGCATTGAATCGCCTCCGTCACAGTAAATTTACCTTCCAGCAGGGCACGGCCCACAATCACACCCTGCACGCCGGTACCGCGCAGCGCGGCCACGTCGCTTATATCACCGATACCGCCAGAAGACTGGAACGCCACCTGCGGATAGCGCGCACAGACCTCTTCATACAGCGAGACGTTGGATCCCGCCAGCGTTCCGTCGCGGGAGATGTCAGTGCATAACACGTGCTTCAGGCCAACGGGCAGATAGATATCAACCAGCTCTTCCAGCGTCACGCCGGAGTTTTCCTGCCAGCCGCTAACGGCCACCTGCTTATTGCCCTGTTCGTCAATACGCACGTCCAGCGCCAGTACAAGGGCGTCGGCGCCAAAGCGGCGAAACCAGCCTTTTACCGTCTCAGGATCTTTCACGGCGGTTGAACCTACCACCACGCGTGCCACGCCAGCGTCCAGCAGCGCCGCAACGTCATCTTCCGTACGCACGCCGCCGCCGACCTGGACGGGCACATCAACACCCGCAACAAGTTGTTTAAGCAGCGGGATCTGGCGTTTCGCCGGATCTTTCGCGCCCGTCAAATCCACCAGATGCAATACCTGCGCCCCCTGGACGGCATAATCCTGCAGACGCGGCAGCGGGTCGTTTCCGTAGTCGCGCTGCTGGCCGTAATCACCCTGATGAAGACGGACAACCGTGCCGTCAATTAAATCTAACGCGGGAATAATCATCACATCTCCAGGAAGTTTTTCAGCAGCTGCGCGCCCGCGGCGCCTGAGCGCTCCGGGTGGAACTGCACGCCGAAGAAATTGTCTTTCTGTACGGCTGCCGTAAACGCCTCGCCATAAGTGCACTGGGCGATCGTATTCACGTTCACCGGCATGGCGTAGCTGTGCACGAAGTAAAAATACGCGCCGTCGTCGATGCCGCGAAACAGCCTGTCGCCCGCTTTGGCGTACACGCGGTTCCAGCCCATATGCGGCAGAGGCAGACCGTGGTCGGTCATTTTCGGCACGTCTTCATCAATAATGCCCAGCAGGTCAACGCCGTTGCTCTCTTCGCTGCGGCGGCCCAGGATCTGCATGCCCAGGCAAATGCCCAGCACCGGTTGGGTACAGGCTTTGATAAGATCGACCAGCTCGCGTTCACGAATCTGCTCCATCGCGGCCTGCGCGGTTCCCACGCCCGGTAAAAAGAGTTTGTCGGCACGCAGCACCACGTCCGGGTCACGGCTGACCATCGGCTCATAGCCGTGGCGCGCAATTGCCGATTTGACGGAGTTCAGGTTGGCGCATCCGGTATCCAGAATTACCACGTTCATTACAGCACTCCTTTCGATGAAGGCAGGGCGTCACCGTCCACGCGAATTGCCTGGCGCAGGGTGCGGCCAAAGGCTTTGAAGAGGCTCTCCACGCGGTGGTGGTCGTTCTTGCCTTTGGTCTTCAGGTGTAGCGTCAGGCCCATGGTGTAGGACAAGGAGCGGAAGAAGTGCTCCACCATTTCGGTGCTCAGATCGCCCACGCGCTGGTAGGTGAAATCGGCTTTATATTCCAGATGCGGACGACCGGAGATGTCCATCGCGCAGCGCGCCAGACACTCGTCCATCGGCAGAACAAAGCCGAAACGGTTAATGCCACGTTTATCACCGAGCGCCAGCTTCAGGGCTTCACCCAGCGCCAGACCGGTATCTTCCACGGTGTGGTGATCGTCAATGTAGAGATCGCCTTTTACCGTAATTTCCATGCGAAAACCGCCGTGGGTGGCAATCTGATCCAGCATGTGGTCGAAGAAACCGACGCCGGTGTGGATCTTGCTGCCGCCTTCGCGGTCCAGCCAGACCTTCACATCAATCTGCGTCTCTTTGGTGTTACGTTCAACGTGCGAGTAGCGGTCACGTTTTGTCAGCTGTTCACCAATCATCGCCCAGTTAAGGTTGTTACGGTCGTAGCGAAGCCCCGCGATGCCCATGTTTTCCGCGAGCGTAATATCAGTGATGCGATCGCCGATGACATAGCTGTTGGCTTTATCCAGCACATCCTCCGCCAGATAGCGCTCTACCAGCTTCACCTTTGGCTTACGGCAGTCACACTCTTCGGCCGGCATGTGCGGGCAAATCAGCACTTCATCAAACACCACGCCCTGAGAGGTTAGCACCTGCATCATTAAATTATGCGGGCCGTCAAAATCTGCCTGCGGGAAGCTGTCGGTACCCAGACCGTCCTGGTTGGTGATCATCACCAGCCTGTATCCGGCTTTTTGCAGCTTAAGCAGCACCGGGATCACGTCCGGTTCAAACGCCAGCTTGTCGAATCGGTCGACCTGAAAATCAGCTGGTGGCTCCGAAATAAGGGTGCCGTCACGATCGATGAAAAGGATCTTCTGGGTCATACTTTCTCCGCTTTCAGGGCGTCAATTACGCGCTGGCTCTCTGCACGGGTGCCGACGGTAATGCGCAGGCATCCGCTCAGAGAAGGTTGTTTATTCTGGTCTCGTAAGATAATGCCCTGATCCCACAAAGATTTAAATACGGCACTGGAGGCGGTGAAGCGAACCAGGATGTAGTTGGTTTCCGAGTCGAACACCTGCTCCACGCACGGGATATCCTTCAGGGCAACCACCAGATACTGACGTTCCTCAAGGATTTGCGCCACGCGCTCGCGCATCGCGTTAATCCCCTGAGGCGTTAGCGCCTGTGCCGCAATATCGGCAACCGGCGTCGAGAGGGGATACGGAGCGATCACTTTCAGCAGCAGGTCGATGACCTCCTTATTCGCCAGGGTGAATCCGCAGCGCAGACCCGCGAGGGCGAAAGCCTTCGACAGCGTACGCAGCACCACCAGGTGCGGATACTCTTCCAGCCAGCCTGCCAGCGTCGCCTGCGGACAGAATTCGATGTAGGCTTCGTCGGCCACCACCAGGGCTTTACCGCGCGTCATCTCCAGCAGGGTGCGGATATCCTGCGGATCGATAATCTGTCCGGTCGGGTTGTTCGGGCTACAGACAAACACGACTTTTACGCCATCGAGGTTGTCGGCAATCCCCTGCAGATCCAGCTGCCAGTTCTCCAGCGCCTGCACGTTGCGACACGCTACGCCGAAAGTTTCCGCGCTGACGCTGTACATGCCGTAGGTAGGCTGGCAGTACATCACCGCATCTTTGCCAGGCTCGCAGAATGCGCGGATCAGCAGTTCAATGCCTTCATCTGCGCCGCGGCTGACCAGCACCTGCTCCGGCTTCACGCCCGCGTACTGGGCGTAGTTTTCAATCACTGCTTTCGGCTGACACTCCGGATAGCGGTTCAGCGTTTGCTGCGACAGCTCAAACTGCACCGCCGTTGGATACTCGTTGGCGTTCAGCCAGACATCCCCTTTGCCGCCCAGACGACGCGCAGACTGATAGGGCGTCAGGCGACGGACATTTTCGCGGGCTAATTCTTCAATGTTCATGCTTGCTCCTTCAGGGCTGCAACGCGCAGCGTAACGGCATTTTTGTGGGCGGTCAGGCGCTCGGCAGCGGCAAGGGTTTCAATGGTGGACGCCAGTGAGGCAAACCCTTCACGGGAGAGTTCCTGCACGGTCATGCGTTTCTGGAAGTCCGCCAGCCCCAGGCTGGAACAGGTAGAGGTGTAGCCATAGGTGGGCAGCACGTGATTGGTGCCGGAGGCGTAATCGCCTGCGGACTCCGGTGACCAGTCGCCGAGGAACACCGAGCCAGCGCTGGTAATGCGGTCTACCAGATCGCGCGCGCTGCGGGTCTGAATAATCAGGTGCTCCGGACCGTACTGGTTGGAGATAGCAATACACTGGTTCAGATCGCGCGCCACAATCAGGCGGCTGGCCGCTAAGGCCTGGCGTGCCGTGTCGGCGCGGGGCAGATCGTCAAGCTGACGCTCCACGGCTTCGCCCACGCGTTTCGCCATATCGGCATCCGGCGTCAGCAGGATGACCTGCGAGTCCGGGCCGTGTTCCGCCTGAGAAAGCAGGTCGGAGGCGACGAAGTCCGGCGTTGCGCCGCTGTCGGCAATCACCAGCACTTCAGACGGACCGGCAGGCATATCGATGGCCGCGCCGTCCAGACGCTGGCTGACCTGACGCTTGGCTTCGGTCACATACGCATTGCCCGGGCCAAAAATTTTGTCGACCTTAGGAATGGAGTCTGTGCCAAACGCCAGGGCCGAAATCGCCTGCGCGCCGCCAACTTTATATACCGCCTGCACGCCGCATAGCTTCGCCGCATAAAGGATCTCGTCGGCAATCGGTGGCGGTGAGCAAAGCACCACTTTCTGACATCCGGCAATGCGCGCCGGTGTCGCCAGCATCAGTACGGTGGAGAAAAGCGGGGCAGAGCCGCCGGGAATATAGAGACCGACGGAGGCAACAGGGCGGGTTACCTGCTGGCAACGCACGCCGGGCAGGGTTTCCACATCCACGGTCTGCAGCTTTTGCGCGGTGTGGAAGGTGTCAATGTTTTTCACCGCAACGGCCATCGCCTGCTTGATGTCGTCGCCCAGACGATTGCTGGCATCAATGATTTCCTGCTCGGTAACCTGTAATGCACCGACTTCCGTCTTATCAAATTTTGCACTGTATTCACGCAGCGCGTCATCGCCACGGGCTTTGACGTTATCCAGGATCTCCGCCACGGTGCGCGAGATGCTTTCAGAGGCGGAAATCGCCGGGCGCATCAGCAGCTCGCGCTGCTGTGCGTCGCTACAGGTATTCCAGTCGATGATTGTGTTAAAGCTCATGGCAATTACTCCATCATCTTCTCAATTGGCAGCACCAGGATGGAGCTTGCGCCCAGCGCCTTCAGTTTTTCCATGGTTTCCCAGAACAGGGTTTCGCTGCTCACCATGTGCATCGCCACGCGCTGCTGATCGCCCGCCAGCGGCAGGATGGTCGGGCGCTCGGCGCCCGGCAGCAGGGCAATCACTTCATCCAGACGCTCGGTTGGGGCGTGCATCATGATGTATTTGGATTCACGCGCCTGAATCACGCCCTGAATGCGGGTCAGCAGCTTGTCAATCAGCTGCTGCTTGGCGTCTGCCATCTCTCCGTCGCGCTGAATCAGGCATGCTTTAGAGCGGTAAATCACTTCTACTTCGCGCAGACCGTTCGCTTCCAGCGTCGCGCCGGTAGAGACGAGGTCACAGATGGCGTCCGCCAGACCGGCACGCGGCGCCACTTCAACAGAGCCGTTCAGCAGGCATGACTTAAACTGCACGCCTTTCTGGTCGAGATAACGCTTTAACAGGTGAGGGTAAGAGGTGGCGATACGTTTGCCGTTCAGCGCGGCCGGACCGTCCCACGCTTCGTCAACCGGCGTCGCCAGCGACAGGCGGCAGCCGCCGAAGTCCAGACGACGCAGGGTAAAGTAACGCGGATCTTCGCCCTGCGCACGGCGGGTCAGCAGCTCTTCTTCCAGCACGTTTTCCCCGATGATGCCGAGGTCAACGACGCCGTCCATGACCAGGCCGGGAATATCGTCATCACGCACGCGCAGAATATCGATGGGCATGTTTTCAGCCAGAGCAATCAGGCGCTGGGTGTGCAGGTTAATTTTAATCCCGCAGCGGGCCAGCAGTTCGCGTGAATCGTCGCTCAAACGGCCTGATTTTTGAATAGCTATGCGTAAGCGTGAGTTATCTAACATTCTTTATTCCTCGTTAACCTGTTTTAACCTGTCTGAATTCGGTCCAAAAAAAAGCCCCCGGAAGAAGATCTTCCGGGGGCTTTCTCATGCGTTCATGCACCACTGGAAGATCCAAACGTCTTCCAGCACACATCGCCTGAAAGACTAGTCAGGATGATGGTGATGATGGTGGTGTTTAAATTGAACGCGTGTCATATAAATTCTCGATGAATGCTTATTCATTTGATGTCTTTTAACCTAAACCAGTTGTACGACATATTGCAAGGGCTTTTTTTGATCATTAATTCATTTCATATTGATGCTATGAATTGTGTGTTCTG
The DNA here is from genome assembly GCF_043965265.1 of Enterobacter sp. ECC-249. Taxonomy (NCBI): domain Bacteria; kingdom Pseudomonadati; phylum Pseudomonadota; class Gammaproteobacteria; order Enterobacterales; family Enterobacteriaceae; genus Enterobacter; species Enterobacter sp. ECC-249. The sequence goes on along the minus strand of NZ_CP143660.1, from coordinate 3,531,021 downwards.
CCGGGCTGGCGTAGCCTTATAAAAGACGAGTGAGAGTCAGGAGAATTCGCATGAAAAAGGTCGCGATTGTCGGTTTAGGATGGCTGGGAATGCCGCTGGCGATGTCATTAGCCGCGAAAGGCTGGCAGGTGACCGGGAGCAAAACCACGGCGGATGGGGTAGAGGCAGCGCGCATGTGCGGTATTGATGGCGTTGAACTGCGACTTGAACCGGAGCTGGTGTGTGATGCTGACGATCTGGACACGCTAATGAACGTCGATGCGCTGGTGATCACGCTACCCGCGCGGCGCAGCGGTCCGGGTAAGTCGTTTTATCTGCAGGCGATGCAGGAGATTGTCGATAGCGCGCTGGCTCACCATGTGCCGCGCATCATTTTTACCAGCTCGACGTCGGTGTATGGCGAAGTTGAGGGCGTGGTGAAAGAGAGTTCCGAGCGCCGTCCCGTTACGGCGAGCGGTCAGGTTCTGAAAGAGCTGGAAGACTGGCTGCATCATCTTCCCGGCACGCAGGTCGATATTGTTCGTCTGGCGGGGCTGGTTGGCCCGGGTCGCCATCCGGGACGCTTTTTTGCCGGAAAGTCGGCGCCAGATGGCCAGCATGTTGTCAATCTTGTGCATCTTGATGATGTGGTTGGCGCGATTGAGCTACTCTTACAGGCCCCGAAAGGTGGACACATCTATAATATATGTGCACCGTCTCATCCGACGCGCAGCACGTTTTACCCGCTGATGGCACGTCAGCTGGGCCTGGCGGCGCCGGTTTTCGGTGAGGCAAAGGATGACAGTAAAGGCAAAATTGTTGATGGCAATCGCATTTGTCATGAGCTGGGGTTTGAGTATCAGTATCCCGATCCGCTGGTGATGCCCATGGAATAAATCCCGCAGCGGAGACCGTCGCACACCGAAAGGGGGCGAGCATGAAACCGCTGCTGGATGTTCTTATTATTCTGGATGCACTGGAAAAAGAGGGGAGCTTTGCCGCAGCGTCGGCAAAGCTCTACAAAACCCCATCTGCGTTGAGCTATACCGTTCAAAAACTGGAAAGCGATCTTAATATCCAGATCCTCGATCGCTCCGGACACCGCGCTCGTTTTACCCGTACCGGACAAATGCTGCTGGAAAAAGGCCGTGAAGTCCTCCATACCGTTCGTGAACTCGAAAAACAGGCCGTGAAACTCCATCAGGGATGGGAAAACGAGCTGGTTATTGGCGTGGATGATACCTTTCCGTTTTCTCTCCTCACGCCGCTGATTGAAGACTTTTATCAACATCACAGCGTGACCCGGCTTATCTTTATCAACGGCGTGCTGGGTGGCTCCTGGGATGCCTTAACGCAGGGCAGGGCGGACATTTTCGTTGGTGCACTGCATGAGCCCCCCCAGCTGAGTGATTTTGGTTTTGCCCGGCTGGGCGTGCTGGAGCAGGTGTTCGCCGTGGCGCCACATCATCCGCTGGCTCAGGTGCCTGAGCCGCTTAACCGCCGCGTGATAAAAGGCTACCGCGCCATCGTGGTCGGGGACAGTTCTCGTCCGGAATGTGCGGTTTCGTCGCAGCTGCTTGACGAGCAGGAGGCCATCACCGTTTTTGACTTTAAAACCAAGCTGGAGCTGCAAATAAGCGGTCTGGGCTGCGGCTATTTGCCCCGCTATCTGGCACAGCGGTACATTGACAGCGGTGCGCTTGTTGAAAAACAGGTACTTGCTCAAAACAGTCAAGAATCGGTATGGGTAGGGTGGAATGAGCAAACCGCGGGGCTGGCCAGCGCCTGGTGGCGGGACGAAATTTTAGCAAATAGTGCTATCGCCGCTGTATATGCTCAGGGCAGTGTCGAGAAATCAGCCAGTTAGAAAAAAGAAAATTACCCGCTGCGTTGCAAAGTATTGCCTTTTGTATCCGATGTGGGGCAAAATGCCGCCGCTGCAACCAAATGAATAATCGACGATATAAAAGGCGTCGGTTATTTTTTTTTGCATGTACGAAACGAAACTAAAAACCAAGAGGCCGGGCTTCGTACCGGATAGATATTTACTAAAATCCGACAGTTGTTGTCGCTGAGGAAGAAAGAAATGGGGCAATTTTTCGCTTACGTGGCGGTTATCACCGTAAAGGAGATTAACTATGTCGCATAACGCAACTCCAAACACCTCTCGCGTGGAATTACGTAAAACGCTTACGTTGATTCCGGTTGTTATGATGGGCCTGGCCTATATGCAACCGATGACGCTGTTCGATACATTCGGTATCGTATCGGGCCTCACCGACGGTCATGTGCCGACGGCTTACGGCTTCGCGCTGATTGCGATCCTCTTTACCGCGCTGAGCTACGGTAAGCTGGTGCGTCGCTATCCGTCTGCTGGTTCCGCCTACACCTATGCCCAGAAATCCATCAGCCCGACGGTTGGCTTTATGGTGGGCTGGTCTTCGCTGCTCGACTACCTGTTCGCGCCGATGATCAACATTCTGCTGGCAAAAATCTATTTTGAAGCGCTGGTGCCGTCGATTCCATCCTGGATATTCGTCGTGGCGCTGGTGGCCTTTATGACGGCCTTTAACCTGCGCAGCATTAAGTCCGTTGCCAACTTTAACTCCGTTATCGTTGTGCTTCAGGTTGTGCTGATTGCGGTTATTCTTGGCATGGTTATTTATGGCGTATTCCACGGCGAAGGCGCGGGCACCCTGGCGAGCAGCAAACCGTTCTGGTCTGGTGATGCGCATGTGATCCCGATGATTACCGGGGCAACCATTCTGTGCTTCTCCTTTACCGGTTTTGACGGGATCAGCAACCTGTCTGAAGAAACGAAAGATGCAGAGCGCGTGATTCCTCGTGCCATCTTCCTGACGGCGCTGATTGGCGGTCTGATCTTTATTTTCTCGACCTATTTCCTGCAGCTGTACTTCCCGGATATCTCTCGCTTCAAGGATCCGGATGCGTCTCAGCCGGAAATCATGCTGTATGTGGCGGGTAAAGCGTTCCAGGTCGGCGCGCTGATCTTCTCCACCATCACCGTACTGGCGTCCGGTATGGCCGCGCATGCAGGCGTTGCGCGTCTGATGTACGTGATGGGCCGTGATGGCGTATTCCCGAAAAGCTTCTTCGGCTACGTGCATCCAACCTGGCGTACCCCGGCGATGAACATTATCCTGGTCGGTGCGATCGCGCTTCTGGCGATTAACTTTGACCTGGTGATGGCAACGGCGCTGATTAACTTCGGTGCGCTGGTGGCGTTCACCTTTGTTAACCTGTCGGTTATCTCTCAGTTCTGGATCCGTGAGAAGCGTAACAAGACGCTGAAAGATCACTTCCAGTACCTGTTCCTGCCGATGTGCGGTGCCCTGACCGTGGGCGCGCTGTGGGTTAACCTGGAAGAGAGCTCTATGGTGCTTGGCCTGATTTGGGCAGGTATCGGCCTGATTTACCTGGCCTGCGTTACGAAGAGCTTCCGTAACCCGGTTCCTCAGTACGAAGACGTCGCGTAAGACTGTGTCGGGTGGCGGCTACGCCTTACCCGACCTACATACCCCGTAGGCCCGCGCAAGCGCAGCGCCATCGGGCAAAAAAAAGCCGGAGACATCGCCTCCGGCTTTTTTTATACCCCTCACTCAGACAATTTCTTGAGCGTACTGGAACAGTGATTTCAACAGCGCCTGTTTCTCAGCATTTCCTTCATACTGGCCATAAAGCATTTCCAGCTCCTGGGCATAGCTATTAAGGAATTCCTGGGTAAAGACATTGCGACGATGCTGCAGCCAGCGTTCCTGCTCTGCTTCATCCAGCGTGCCGGGGTAGTTACGCGCGCGGTAATTAAACATCAGCTTTTCGATGCGCTTATCGGCGAAAGTAATATCCAGCGCCGGTAAGTTACGTGGCTCGGTTTGCAGAACGATATTCATCGCAGCGCGGTCGGCATCGCTGAAGAAACCGTTATAGAGCTGAGCGTCCACGTTTTCAGACGGCACGAACGGCTCGGCTTCGGCAAAAATGGCCACCACTTTCTCGCGCACCTGTGGATTTTCACGCAGCACTTTCAGGTTATCCAGGCAATGCTGACGGTTAATGCCCAGTCTGTCTGCATCTTCCGGGCGCAGCGTGTTCGCCTGCGCCAGTACCGGACATTTATTGATATGCACCAGCTTGACCGGCACCGCAGGCAGATCGCCGAGTTCATTTTTCGGCGTGTACAGCCGTTCACGCAGGGTATCGCTGTCAAGTTCCAGCAGCGGTGAAATATCGCCCGCCAAATCCACCATGATGACCGCATTTCGGTTGTCCGGATGCCACGCCAGCGGGGCGACCCAGCTTGTATTGCCGCGCCATGCGCCAAACATGCCGGAAATATGCACCAGCGGCTTCATCTGCGGCACATCAATCAGCGTGGTCAATTTCTGCTTACTGCGGTGGCTCAGGAGATACTCGAACAGTCGTGGCTGCGCGCTTTTCACCAGCTTCGCCATGGCAATGGTGGCATAGACGTCCGCCATCGCATCGTGGGCATTACTGTGCTCAATACCGTTGGCGCGCGTCAGGTGTTCCAGCCGGAAGCTGGTCAGCCCTTCCTCATTTTCCGGCCAGTTAATGCCCTCAGGACGCAGGGCATAACAGGCGCGCATGATGTCGAGCAAATCCCAGCGTGAATTGCGGTTCTGCCAGCTCCAGGCATAGGGATCGTAGAAGTTGCGATAGAAAATGTTGCGCGTCACTTCGTCATCGAAGCGGATGTTGTTGTAACCGACCACGCAGGTATTGGGAACGGTAAACAGATCGTGGATGCGTCGGGCGAATTCTGCTTCGTTAACGCCTTTCTCCCGCGCTTCCTGAGGGGTGATCCCGGTAACCATGACCGCGCCGGGCTGCGGCAGGTAGTCGTCCGCAGGCTTGCAGTAAAAGACCTCGGGCTCGCCAATGATGTTGAATTCGTCGTCGGTACGGATGGCGGCAAACTGGGCCGGTCGGTCCAGCGCCGGATGCGTGCCAAAGGTTTCGTAGTCGTGGAATAAAAAAGTCGGGCGAGCGGCAGAGTCAGACACCAGTAATACCATCCTGTTAAAAAATGACGTCACTATGGTAAACGATCGTGCGGGCCAGACCGAATAAAAAGCACCGCCGCGTCGCAAATTTGCGCGCCAGCTTCAGAGAAAAATCAGCGTTCTGTCACATTTTTTTGCAATTAAGCCAGGTAACGACATCAGAACTCCCGTAAAAAGGTCATCGATTTTTAATGACCTGAGGATATACCGTTGAAACGCCGTCTGTTTATTGCTGTTTCTTTACTCGCTTCGAGTGTCTCATCTGCTTTTGCGGCCGAACCACTGGATTTTTCGCCGCAGCCTCCGGCCATTCAGGCTGGCTCCTGGGTGCTGATGGATTACACGACTGGTCAGATCTTAACGGCGGGCAACGAACATCAACAACGCAATCCGGCGAGCCTGACCAAGCTGATGACGGGCTATGTTGTGGATCGGGCCATTGATAGCCACCGCATTACCCCGGATGACATCGTCACCGTAGGGCGCGATGCCTGGGCAAAAGGTAACCCGGTGTTTGACGGTTCATCGCTTATGTTCCTGAAAGAGGGCGATCGCGTCTCCGTGCGCGATCTGAGCCGCGGCCTGATTGTCGATTCCGGCAACGACGCCTGCGTGGCGCTGGCCGATCACGTGGCGGGCGGGCAGCCGCAGTTTGTGAAGATGATGAACGACTACGTGCAGAAGCTGAACCTGCGCGATACGCACTTTGAAACCGTCCACGGGCTGGACGCGCCTGGTCAGCACAGCTCGGCCTATGACCTGGCCGTCCTCTCCCGGGCCATCATCCACGGCGAGCCTGAGTTTTATCATATGTACAGCGAAAAGAGCCTGACCTGGAACGGGATCACCCAGCAAAACCGCAACGGCCTGCTGTGGGATAAGACCATGAATGTGGACGGCCTTAAAACGGGACATACCTCGGGGGCGGGTTTTAACCTGATTGCGTCTGCCGTTGACGGCCAGCGCCGTTTAATCGCGGTGGTGATGGGGGCGGACAGCCCGAAAGGACGTGAGGACCAGGCCCGAAAACTGCTGCACTGGGGGCAGCAGAATTTCGATACGGTGCAGATCCTGCATAGCGGTAAAAAAGTAGGGACGGAGCGCATCTGGTACGGCGATAAAGAGCAGGTGAAGCTGGGCACCGACCAGGACTTCTGGTTGGCCTTGCCGAAAGCGGAAGTGCCGAACATCAAAGCCAAATACGTGCTGGATAAAAAAGAGCTGGAAGCGCCGATTGCCGCGCATCAGCGGGTCGGGGAGATTCAGCTCTACGATCGCGACAAGGTGGTAGCCCACTGGCCGCTGGTAACGCTGGAAGCCGTTGATAAAGGCGGCCTGTTCTCTCGTCTGAGCGATTATCTGCACCACACGCTCTAACGGCAGATGAGCAGACTAGCAGGGTTGCGAGTCTGCTCACATAATAAACACTCCTCGTTTGCTGATAATGATAATCCAGTTTTATAGTGTATAAATATACAGTGATAAACGGAGGCAGCATGGACTACAGCATTACGCAGCAACAGAAACGTAAGATTGCCGGTTTTCATTTAGTCGGCCCGTGGGAACACACGGTAAAACAGGGCTTTGAACAGCTAGTCATGTGGGTCGACGGGCGTCACATTGAGCCGCTGGAGTGGGTTGCGGTTTACTACGATAATCCCGATGAGGTCCCGCCAGAAAAACTGCGCTGTGATACGGCCGTTACGGTACCGGATGATTTCGTTATCCCGGAAAACAGCGAAGGCGTCATGATGACGGAAATCGCGGCCGGGGATTATGCCGTGGCGACGGCGCGCGTGGAAAACTACGACTTCGCCACGCCGTGGTATCAGTTCTTCAATTCCCTGCTGCAGGACAATAAGTACCAGATGGCGCTCAAACCTTGCTTCGAACGCTATCTCAATGACGGCAATGCGGACGGCTACTGGGATATCGAAATGTATATCGCCGTCGAGCACAAAACGGTTTAAGCCTGCTAAATGAAGGGTTTTTCAGCCGGGAGCGATCCGCCCGGCTGAAAACACAGTACAATTGTGATTTGCCGTGTAGCTGGAGAGCGGGTGTGCGTCCCGACAAATCATTAACCCCTTTTGAAATTCGGTTGTACAAACACTACCGCGTGGTGCACGGGTGCCGCATCGCGCTGGCTTTCGTATTGACGTTTGTACTGGTCCGTTTGCTGAATGTTCCGGAAGGGACGTGGCCGCTTATCACGCTGGTGGTGGTGATGGGGCCCATCTCGTTTTGGGGGAACGTTGTTCCGCGCGCTTTCGAGCGAATTGGCGGGACGGTGTTAGGCTCGGCCCTCGGGCTTATTGCCCTGAAGCTGGAGCTCATCTCATTTCCCGTGATGCTGGCATGGTGCGGTGCCGCCATGTTCCTTTGCGGCTGGCTGGCGTTGGGCAAAAAGCCGTATCAGGCGCTGCTGATTGGTATTACGCTCGCGGTGGTTGTCGGCGCACCCGCCGGGGATATGACCACGGCTCTGTGGCGAAGCGGGGACGTCATCCTGGGGTCACTGCTGGCCATGCTCTTCACCGGCATATGGCCACAGCGAGCTTTTCTGCACTGGCGTATTCAGATGGCGAACTACGTCACCGCGTTTAACCGCGTCTATCAGGCCGGTTTTTCCCCGAATCTGGTCGAGCGCCCCCGGCTGGAAAAGCATCTGCAAACGATCCTCAACGACGTGGTTAAAATGCGTGGCCTGATCACGCCCGCCAGCAAAGAAACCCGTATTCAGAAATCGATTTTCGAAGCCATCCAGACGGTGAGCCGCAATCTGGTCTGCATGCTTGAGCTGCAAATCAACGCGCACTGGGCTTCGCGTCCCAGCCATCTGTTGATGCTTAACGCGCAGACCCTCAAAGAGACCCAGCAGATGACGCAGCAAACGCTGTTGACCATCGCCCATGCGCTCTATGAAGGGAACCCGCAGCCGATACTGGCCAACAGCGAGCGACTGAATGAGATCGTCGCGGAGCTGAAGCAGCTAATCAACGAGCGCCAGAGCGATAACGTCGCGGAAACGCCTATTCATGGCTACGTCTGGCTGAGCATGGAACTGGCGCGGCAGCTTGAGCTGTTATCGCACCTGATTTGCCGGGCGCTGCGCAAATAAAAGGCGTATGTGACGCCTGCTGCTTCGATTCAGCAGCAATTGGGGTTATGATAGCTTTAAACGATATATACCCTAAATAATTCGAGTTGCGTGAAGGCGGCGACGCAGCGAATCCTCAGGAGCGTACATCAGTACGTGACTGAGGTGAGCGAGGAAGCCAACGCACAGGCAACTTGAAGTATGACGGGTATACTCATTGCCATTCGCAGCCGCTGTCAGTAAGGTTATTGTTACAACGGTTGCCTTAACGAATCCGAATCTCACATTATCAGGGGTGTAAAAATGGAAACTACCAAGCCTTCGTTCCAGGATGTTCTGGAATTCGTCCGCCTGTTCCGCCGCAAAAACAAACTGCAGCGTGAAATCCAGGACGTTGAGAAGAAGATCCGTGACAACCAGAAACGTGTTCTGCTGCTCGACAACCTGAGCGACTACATCAAGCCAGGCATGAGCGTTGAAGCTATCCAGGGCATCATCGCCAGCATGAAGAGCGACTATGAAGACCGCGTTGATGACTACATCATCAAAAACGCAGAGCTGTCCAAAGAGCGTCGCGACATCTCCAAGAAGCTGAAAGTGATGGGCGAAATCAAAAACGGCGAAGCAAAAAGCGAGTAATCGCAGCGAATAGTGAAAAAGGCTCTCTGGTGACAGAGAGCCTTTTTTTATGATGCAGAACGCGGCTGTAGCTGATAAATCCAGGCCTTAACCTGTTTGCCTTCAAGGGTGGTCACGGTGACCTCAACCCGATCGTAGCCGTCTTCAAATTCATCCAGCATTTGCCAGTGTGCGGCAAGGTTATCAGAGATAAACAGATAGCCTTCGACGCGGGGACCATCAGGGTGGAGCACGATCCCCGGGAAGTCAGCCGCAGCGCCCCAGCCGCGTTCATAAAATGTACCGGATACGGAACCGGCCAGCCATTCACCGCCAATGTTTTCAAGAATATGCGCATTAGAGTGGCCCGGGCGCAGCGTGCCGTAGACAAACAGAGCGTTCATTTTCCCTCGTCCGCAAAGCAAAAAGCCTGCTTTAAAAGCAGGCTTTTTAAATTTGGCTCCTCTGACTGGACTCGAACCAGTGACATACGGATTAACAGTCCGCCGTTCTACCGACTGAACTACAGAGGAATCGTTGTGGAGGCTTATCTTAGCGGCGAAAAAAGTTTTGTCAAACCTGATCTTAGGGAAAATCGACCGATTGCTGATTCTGTCATCAGTTTGTTGTAAATCCACACATCTTTTTCTGGAAAATACTTTGCAGGATTAGCATTTGTCCCCCATCATTTGAAATGGAGTTTCAACTTTTCTCGCTAAGGTCCATTTTGAACGTCACTGCCTCCTTACGCCAGGCGATCGCGCGCACGCCATGGTATGCAAAACGTAAAAGCTATCGTGTCCTGTTCTGGCGTGAAATCACCCCTCTTGCCGTGCCTATCTTCCTGGAAAATACCTGCGTTCTGCTGATGGGAGTTCTGAGCACCTTTCTGGTGAGCTGGCTGGGAAAAGAGGCGATGGCTGGGGTGGGGCTGGCGGACAGCTTTAACATGGTGGTGATTTCGTTCTTTGCCGCCATTGACCTCGGGACGACGGTGGTGGTGGCCTTTAGCCTCGGCAAGCTTGACCCCAAACGTGCACGCGAGGCGGCCCGCCAGTCGCTGATGATCATGACCATTTTTTCGATCGTTCTGGCGGCGGCGATCCACTATTTCGGTAAAGAGATTATCGACTTTGTCGCCGGGGAGGCCACGAACGAGGTTAAAGATCTGGCGCTGACCTATCTGGAGATGACCGTCATCAGCTATCCGGCGGCGGCTATCGCCCTCATTGGCAGCGGCGCGCTGCGCGGGGCAGGGAACACTAAAATTCCTCTGCTGATCAACGGCGGAATGAATATCCTGAATATTATCATCAGCAGCGTGCTGATCTACGGCGTGTTCTCGTGGGACGGGCTGGGCTTCGTCGGTGCCGGACTGGGTTTAACCATTTCACGCTATATTGGTGCGGCGGCGATTATCGGCGTGCTGATGGCGGGGATCACCCCCTCGCTGCGTCTGACGCTAAAAAGCTATTTCCGTCCCTTTAATTTCGCCATTATCTGGGAAGTGATGGGGATCGGCATTCCCGCGAGCATTGAATCGGTGCTGTTTAACGGCGGGAAATTGCTGACGCAGATGTTTGTCGCCGGGATGGGCACCGACGTGATCGCCGGTAACTTCATCGCCTTCTCCATCGCCTCGCTGATTAACCTGCCGGGTAACGCGCTGGGCTCTGCATCGACCATTATCACCGGGAAACGGCTCGGGAAAGGGCAGATAGGCCAGGCGGAGCGACAGCTGCGCCATGTTTTCTGGCTGTCGACCATTGGACTGACGCTGATCGCCTGGGGAACCGCGCCGTTTGCCGGGCTGATGGCCTCGTTCTACACTCACGAAGACGATGTTAAAGAGGTTGTAAAAGTCCTCATCTGGCTCAATGCGGCCTTTATGCCCATCTGGGCAGCCTCATGGGTACTGCCCGCCGGGCTGAAAGGGGCGCGCGACGCCCGCTTTGCGATGTGGGTGTCGATGCTCGGCATGTGGGGATGTCGCGTCGTGGCGGGGTATACGCTCGGGGTGATGCTCGGATGGGGTGTGATTGGCGTCTGGCTGGGGATGTTCCTGGACTGGGCCGTGCGGGGCGCGTTGTTCTACTGGCGTATGGTCAGCGGGCGCTGGCTGTGGAAATATCCGCGACAAAATGCCTGACAATTGCGCGAAGTGGAGAATAATTCGGCAAACGATCGGAAATATGCATTCTGCCTTTGACATCGTGGGGGAGCATCGATAATATGCGCCCCGTTCACACGATTCCTCTGTAGTTCAGTCGGTAGAACGGCGGACTGTTAATCCGTATGTCACTGGTTCGAGTCCAGTCAGAGGAGCCAAATTTAAAAAGCCTGCTTTTAAAGCAGGCTTTTTGCTTTTCTGCACCAGGTAAAATTGTCGGGTGGCGGCTTCGCCTTACCCGACCTACGGAACTGTAGGCCCGGTAAGCGCAGCGCCACCGGGCAACAAACCGCACTACTGTTTGACGCGAACCGGCGCCGTCGCCTCCACCAGCCACTCGCGCGCCTCGCTGTTCACCAGAGGTGAAAGCGCCTCGCGTACCTGCTGGTGATATGCATCCAGCCACTGTTTTTCCTGCTCGCTCAACAGATGCAGCTCAACCTGGCTTAAGTCGATCGGGATAAGCGTCAGCGAGGCAAATCTGCAGAACCCCGGACGGCTCTCGGCAATCTCCACCTGGTTTTCAATGCGAATACCGTGGCTATCGCCCAGATAGTAGCCCGGCTCGATAGTCATGATATTTCCCGCCACCAGCGGCCACGGGTTGACCTTTTTGGCAATGCGATGCGGGTTTTCGTGGATAAGAAGCTGATGACCCACGCCATGCCCCGTGCCGTGATCGTAATCCAGCCCCATCTCCCACAGCGGGCGACGCGCAAATGCATCCAGCTGATGCCCCTGAGTCCCGGAAGGGAACTGCAGGGTAATGAGCGACAGGAAGCCTCTCAGCACGGCGGTGTAGTGCAGACGTTGCTGCGGATCGACCTTACCCCACGCCAGCGTGCGCGTGGCGTCGGTGGTGCCATTAACGTACTGACCGCCGGAATCGTTCAGGTAAAAATGGTCATGACCGATGGGCTTGTTGCTGGCCTCGCTCGAATGATAGTGACACATCGCCGCATTGCTCGAAGAGGCGGAGATGGTCGCAAAACTTTGCTCGATGAACCCGGTCTGCTGTTGACGGAACGCCAGCTGCTGCGCCTGGACTTCCAGCTCTGTTAGCGGATTCCCTGCCGCCTCGCGCAGCGGAACTTCACGGCTCAGCCAGGCCAGGAAGTTGACCCAGGCGGCGCCGTCCTGGTGATGACACGCGCGATAACCGGCCAGCTCAACCGGGTTTTTGGTGGCTTTCATCAGGGTGATGGGGTCGGTCCGCCAGACAATTTCTCCCCGGGGTTCGATGGCGAAGCGCAGGGCGACCGGCGCGGAATCGGCATCAACCATCACCCGTTTTCCTGCAGCAATCTGCTGGCAGCGTTCGACGAAGGCGTCCTGTGGCGCAAGGGTAAACGCATTGCGCACATCTTCCGGCAGGACGGCGAGCTTGTTGTCGTTAACAAACCACTCAACGTGGCCGTCACGGCCCAGAAGAGCAAAAGAGAGCGGTACCGGGCTGTAAGGGATATCCGCGCCACGGACGTTTAACAGCCAGGCGATATTATCCGGCAGGGTAACGGCGAGATAATCGGCATTGCTTGCAGCCAGCACGGCGGCGACGCGCTGGCGTTTATCAGCGCTGCTTTCACCGCTGTGTTCAACCGGCATTTCCCGAATAAGCCCCGCCGGCGCGGCAGGGCGGTCAGTCCAAAGAGTGTCAAACGGCGAGGCTTTCAGCGGGACCAGCTCGCAACGCGTGGCAGACAGTTGCTCAAACTCTGAGTGGGTCATCAGCAGCGGATCAAAACCGATGCGCGTCCCGGCCTCAACGTTTTCCGCCAGCCATTCAGCCAGCGGCTCGTTGTGCAGGTGGCGGATCTCTACCTCATCCATATTGACCTGAACGCGGGCCTGAACCTGATAGCGCCCGTCAACGAACAGCAGCGCTTTGTTTTTCAGCACCAGCGCGACGCCGGCCGAACCGTCAAAGCCTGTCAGCCAGGCCAGCTTTTCGTCGTATGGCGCGCAGTATTCGCTCTGCCACGCATCCGCACGCGGGACGATCATCCCGTCGAGATGGCTGGCCTCAAGCCAGTGGCGCAGGGCAGAGAGCGGAGATGTGCTGGACATGGTGATTCCTTATCGTTATTAGCGGAACGGCGGCTCGTTGAAGGTGCGCAGCTTGCGGGAATGGAGCCGGTCACCTTCTGCCCGCAGCAGGTCAATGGCGCGAATGCCGATTTGCAGATGTTCGGATATCGCACCTTCATAGAAACGGTTGGCCTGGCCCGGCAGCTTAATTTCACCGTGCAGCGGCTTATCGGAAACGCACAGCAGCGTGCCGTACGGGACGCGGAAGCGATACCCCTGCGCGGCGATGGTGGCGCTCTCCATATCAATGGCCACCGCGCGGCTCAGGTTGAACCGCAGCGCGGAGGCGGAATAGCGCAGCTCCCAGTTGCGGTCATCCGTCGTGACGACCGTACCGGTGCGCAGGCGCTGCTTAACTTCTTCTCCCGGCATGCCGCTGACCTCTTTGGTGGCGTCGTACAGCGCGCGCTGCACTTCCGCGATGCTCGGGATGGGGATATCCGGCGGCAGCACCGCATCCAGCACGTGGTCATCGCGCAGATACGCGTGGGCCAGCACGTAGTCGCCAATCAGCTGGCTTTCACGCAGGCCGCCGCAGTGGCCGATCATCAGCCACACGTCCGGACGCAGCACCGCCAGATGGTCGCAGATGGTCTTGGCATTTGACGGGCCTACGCCGATGTTGATCAGCGTAATGCCCTGACCGTCGGCGGTGATCAGGTGCCAGGCGGGCATCTGATGTTTTTTCCACGCCAGGTCGGAAATGGCCTGCTCGGGCGCTTCGGTCTCGGCGGTGATCCAGATCCCTCCCGCACAGGAGAGCGCGATATACGGGCTTTCCGGGTCGAGGATCTGGCTGCAGCCCCAGCGGACAAACTCGTCAACGTAGCGGGTGTAGTTGGTAAAGAGGACGAACGGCTGGAAATGTTCGACGGGCGTGCCGGTGTAGTGGCGCAGACGCGCCAGGGAGAAATCGACCCGGCGGGCATCAAAGTGCGACAGGGGAGAAAATTCTGCCGGGTGATAGATCCCATCGGCCGTCTCATCGCCAATCTGCGACAGTTCCGTTGTCGGGAAGTGGCGGGTCAGCCCCGCGCTCATGGAGCGGTCAAGGGTTAACGCCGAACCGTCAATCACGTACGGATACGGGATCTCATGCTGCGAGGGCTCAACGGAAATATGCGCGCCGTAATCCTGGTACAGGAGCGTGAGCTGTTCTTCAAGATACGGGCGGAACAGCGCAGGGCGGGTGACGGTGGTGCTGTAGCAGCCGGTGTGGGTAAAGCGCGCATAGGCACGGGTTTTGGGATTACTGCTAGCGCTGCCATCCCAGGTCACAGAGAGCGATGGATAAACAAAAAGGCCCTCGGTTCTGGCCTTTTCGTCGGGAAGTTTCCCTGTTTCGATATATTCGCTGATGGCGCTGCGCAGCGCGTTGACGGACTGTTCATACAGCGCGTCGAGTTTTTCCAGCGCCTGAGCCGGGGTCAGGCTGGAGCCCTTATTATTCATCTCTGTCTCCTTGTTCCACAGGTGTGCGACTCTACCCGATAGTATGTCACACGCCTGTGAAACAAAAGTGAGATCAGCGGTGGCTCGTCTCTTTCATCAATAGCGCCGTTGCCGCCGACAGCAGGCAACCGGCCAGCAGATAAATCGCCACGCTGTGCCAGTTACCGCCGGAGAAGGTCACCAGCGCGGCGGCAATAAACGGCGTAAACCCGCCGCCGACCACGCTTGCGACCTGGTAGCCCACGCCCGCGCCGCTGTAGCGGTAGCTGGCGCCGAACAGTTCGGTAAACATCGGCTGCTGCACGCACACCACCATATCGTGGGCGATGTTCGCGAGCATGATGGCGAAGAAGACAATCCAGAAGATCGACTGCGCCTCCAGCGCCATAAAGAACGGCCAGGCGCTGAGGGTTCCAATCAGCGCCCCGGTAATGTAGACGCGACGGCGGCCAAACCTGTCCGCAAGCCAGGCGAAGCAGGGTATCGTCAGACAGCTGATCCCGCCGACCAGCAGGCCAATATTCAGGAACAATTCACGGGGCAGGCCGAGATTCTGCGTCGAGTAGTTCAGCGCAAAGGCGGTGACGATATACATCGTCAGCAGCTCGCACAGGCGCAGGGCGATAATTTTCAGAAAAGCGCCAGGGTGTCGAATCAGGGCTTCCATCACCGGCAGACGTTTTTTAACGGCCGATTCCTCCTGCT
Organism: Enterobacter sp. ECC-249; assembly: GCF_043965265.1. Lineage (NCBI taxonomy): Bacteria > Pseudomonadati > Pseudomonadota > Gammaproteobacteria > Enterobacterales > Enterobacteriaceae > Enterobacter > Enterobacter sp. ECC-249. Next base: position 3,515,864 of record NZ_CP143660.1, on the reverse strand, counting down.
GCTGTTGTTCGAATTCAGCAGACTCCTCCATGCCGTTACGGATCCACAGTGCGGCAATCACCAGCACGATGCTGAAGATGAACGGAATGCGCCAGCCCCAGCTCAGGAACTGCTCGTCGGTGGTGAGCTGGCTGATTAACGACACCAGCCCTGTGGAAAGCAACAGTCCGACGCCGTACCCGACCTGCACGCCGCTGCTATAAAATGCTTTTTTATTTTTTGGTGCGCTCTCAACGGATAACAGCGCCGCGCCGCCCCATTCGCCGCCCACGGCGAAACCCTGGATGGCGCGCAGGGTGACCAGCAGTACCGGCGCCCACCAGCCGATAGAGGCAAACGAGGGGAGAATACCGATAAGCGCAGTGGCGATCCCCATCATCCAGACGGTGAGCATCAGCATGCGCTTGCGGCCCAGGCGGTCGCCGAAGTGGCCGAAGATCACCCCACCCAGCGGGCGAAACAGAAAGCCGACGCCGAAGGTAGCAAACGCGGCGAGCGTACCCATCGCAGGGCTGATCTGGGGGAAGAATTCACGGTTAAACACTAGCGCGGCGGTAATGCCATAAAGCAGAAAATCATACCAGTCGACGACGGCACCCGCGAAGCTGCCGAGTGCGGCGCGGCGGGCACGATTGAGCGAAGGTGTCTCCTCGTTGGGACGATCGGAGATGAGGGTGGAGTCCATAGTTGTCCTGTCCGTACTAATTTTTAATTATTGGTATAAGAAAAGGTCACTCACATTGCGCCCGTCATATAAACGGAACCTATGAGACTACCGCGACAAAACGCCTTAGAAAACGTTTTTATCTTTCCGGAAGGTGCTGAATAAATAAATTTCATCTTCCCCTGCCTCGAGATAAATCAGTCTGTTTGGCTCCGGTTAGTGCTGAATGGATTACAGTAATAGATACCGCTGCGTGACTTAAGCTGAGGGAAAAACGATGCAACGCACCTTTTCGGCCATCTGGATTGTCCTGTTTTTATTCGCCGCACCGCTTCATGCCGAGCCGAAAGTCTATGGAGAACAGCGAATTAGCGGCTGGTGGAATGCGCTGACGGATGATATTTCGCAAACCTGGGAGCAGCCTCAGCGTTACGATCTGTACCTGCCGTTTCTGAGCTGGCACGCTCGCTTTATGTACGACAAAGAAAAAACCGACAAGTACAATGAAATGCCGTGGGGCGGTGGCCTGGGCGTGTCCCGCTATAACGAAGAGGGCAACTGGAGCGCGCTCTTCGCGATGATGTTCAAGGACTCGCACAACGAATGGCAGCCCGCGATGGGCTATGGCTGGGAGAAGGGCTGGTATCTGGATAGTGCCAAAGATTTCCGCCTTGGGCTCGGTGCCGCAGCGGGCATCACGGCGCGAGATGATTTTGCGAACTATGTCCCGCTACCGTTCATCTTCCCGCTGTTTTCAGCCGGGTATAAGCGCGTTACCGTCCAGTTCACCTATATTCCCGGGACTTATAATAACGGCAACGTGCTTTTTGCCTGGCTGCGCTTAGGCTTTTAAAGGGTGATCACCTTTTTTGCTACGGCGTTAGACAATACCAGCATGGAGAAGAGAACAGAGGTGACGAACGTAAGAACAATCAACGCCAGCTTCATTCCGAGAGAGGTCACCGGTATCAGCGCCGTCAGCAGATGAAACACCGAGTAGTGCACAATATATACGCCAGTCATCGTTTTGCTGATGGCGGCCAGTATGGACTCCTTAAATTCAGCATTGCGGCGAAAGCGCACGCCGTTCGCGGCAATCACCAGCGCGATGATCAGAATGTAAATTTGAGAGCCGGTGAGGATAAAGGCGTTTCTGTCGGCCTTGAACAGCGCGAAGAAGAAGTGGCGCTCGTAAAACCAGGTGAAGAGATAGATAAACGGGATGGCGATAACCGCCGCCCTGACTACATTTTTGCGGCTTATCCACTCGGCGATTTTTGGGTCGCAGAAGAGTTGCCCCGTCAGATAAAACAGCAGCCATGTCCACAGCCGATACTGCGGTGAAAGAGAAAGGACGTGCGTTTCAGGATAAAGCGCCGATAACAGATCGTATCCGTAGGAAAAGAACAGCAGGGCAGCAATCGCGCCGCAGAACAGCGATCTCCGCTGGCTAAGCCACTCCACCGCCGGGTGGAAGGTGTAAATCACGACAAAGGCGAACACGAACCAGGGCTGGATTAAATACCCGCGCTGATAAGGCTCCCACAGGTAGTAGATCGTTATCCAGAACAGAAAAACAATCACCAGGCTTTTAATTTTACCCAGCTGCCAGCGCGTGCCGTGCCGGGATTGTCCGTCGAGATAGCCCGACACCACAAAAAACAGCGGCGTGGCGATGGTCGAGATAAAGGTTAAAAACCCGAGGATCCAGTGATAGTCATAATCATAATGATCCCAGGTATTGTAGATAGTGAAGAAGGTAACCGCCGTCATGCAGCCCAGCGTCTTGATAATGTTCAGCCCTGTCGCATTCATTGTTGTTTGGCTTCGTCCTTACGATGGAAACACGCGTAGATCACGGGGAGTACCAGTAGCGTCAGGATTGTAGCAAACCCCAGTCCAAACATAATCACAACGGCCATGCTCTGGAAGAAAACATCCAGCAGCAGCGGAGCCAGGCCAAGTACGGTAGTGAACGCGGTGAGCAGGATAGGGCGCAGGCGCGAGGTGGCGGCATAAACGATCGCGCTGTGCTGATCCTTTTGCGTTTTCTGCTGTTCGATCTCTTCCACCAGCACGATGCCGTTGCGGATGAGCATTCCGCTCAGGCTCAGCAGACCAATCAGCGCCATAAAGCCGAACGGGATACCGGTAATTAAAAATCCTGGCGTGACGCCAATCAGCGCCAGCGGTACGGTCAGCCAGATTGCGACGGCATTTTTTACCGAGCTGAACATCAGCACCGTAATGACAAACATCACCAGATACCCGAGAGGCAGCGTAGTGAATAGCCCTTGCTGCGCTTCGCTGGAGTTTTCCGCGTCGCCGCCCCACTCGATGCTGTAGCCGTGGGGCAGGGGAAGGGCATCTACCTGCGGCTTAACGCGGGCGAGAATATCGCCGGAGGTTTGCTGGCTCAGCGGGTCCGGGTCCGTCTGAACCGTCAGTACCCGCGAGCGGTCGCGTCTAAGAATGAGCGGATCTTCCCACTCCAGCGAAAAGCTGCTGACGACGTTACTCAGCGGGATATACTGCTGCCGCGCCTGGCTCCACACCAGCACGTTGTTCAGGTGGCTGGCATCCAGCCTTTCGCTTTCCGGGGGCCTCACCACCACGGGCAGAAGGTCGCTGCCTTCCCGATACAACCCCGCCCGACTGCCGGAGAAATTCATCTCCAGCGCGTTGTCGACGTCCTGTTTATCCACGCCAAGCTCGCGTCCCAGCGCGGCGACGTACTGCGGACGGATCACTTTACTGCGGTTTTGCCAGTCGTTTCGGACGCTCCCCGTGGCCGGGTCGCGCGCCAGAATATCGTCCACCTGGCTGGCGATCAGGCGCAGCCTGTCAGGATCCGGGCCTTTAATGCGCACTTCAATGGCGCTGTCGCCGGAGGGGCCAAACATCACCCGTTTCGTGCTGGCGTTGACCTGCGGGTAGTTTCGCGCGATGTACTCATCAACGTGGCGGGTCAGGGGAGAAATGTTACGCTGGTCATCCATTCTTACCATGATTTGGGCATAGTTGCTGTACTGGCGCTGTCCGCTGTAGGTCAGAATAAACCGCATGCTCCCCTGACCGATGGTAGAAACAGTAGTTTCCACGCCGGGCTGGCCCTTGATGGTTTTCTCAATATCACCGGTCATTTTCTCGGTCCATTTGATATCGGTCCCGTAGGGTAACCAGAGATCGACAAAGAAAATCGGCGTATTAGATGACGGGAAAAAGTTTTGCCGCACCGCGCCAAACCCCCAGACAGACGCGGCCAGCAGGGCGGCCATCACTACCAGCGTCGGTGCCTTATGGTGCAGCAGCGTGTTAAGCAGGCGCTGGTAGAGGCGGTAGAGACGTTTGTCGTAAGGATCTGACTCGTCAGTGGTGTCCGGCGCGCTGTCGTTTTTAAACAACCACCACTTAATCATCACCGGGGTGAGGGTGAGCGCCGAGAACCAGCTCAGCATCAGGGAAATCAGCAGCACCTGGAAGAGGGATTTACAGTATTCCCCGGTGGAATCCTGCGACAGACCGATAGGCGCAAACGCAAGGATAGCAATCACCGTCGCCCCCAGCAGCGGCAGGGCGGAGCGGCGGATGATAGTATTAACGGCGGTCAACAGCGGGGAGCCCTGCTGTCGGGCAATCAACACCCCTTCGACAATTACGATGGCGTTATCCACCAGCATGCTGAGGGCGATAATCAGCGCCCCAAGCGAGATGCGCTGCAGCTCAATGCCCCACAGATACATAATCAGCAGCGTGCCCAGCACGTTAAGGGCGAGAGAAACCGCAATGATGATCCCGCTGCGTACGCCCATAAAGATCAGCAGCACGCCGATGACAATCGCCAGCGCCATCAGGAAGTTAATAATAAAACCGTTAACAGAGTGGCCCACTTCGGCTGCCTGATCGTAAAACAGATCTATCTGTATGCCTGCCGGTTTTTCCGCCGACATCTGGTTTAGCTTCGCCTCCAGCGCGTGGCCCACGTCGATCACGTTCACGCCGGGAATAAACGAGACGCCCATGGTGACGGCTTTTTTGCCGTTGGCATGGTAGATACTGGCTGGCGATTCGTTCAGCCCGCGCGACAGCGTGGCGATATCCCGCAGACGCGTTGCCGCCCCGGTGCCGGAAGGCGTGATGATGAGATCCGCCAGTTCATCAAGATTCTCGAACTCACCGGTCGGGTGCAGACGAATGGATTCGCTGCCGGAGGTGATTTCTCCGGCGCTGGAAACGACGTTGAGTCTGCTGAGCAGGGCCGAAAGCTGGTTCAGCGTAATGCCGCGCGCGGCCATTTTGGTCAGGGAAATATCGATGTTGACCTGTTGGCTAATCGCTCCGCCGATGGCAACCTTCGCGACCCCGGGGACCAGAATCAACTCGCGGCGCAGCTGTTCCGCGTATCTCACCAGTTCAGGATTACTGAATTCATCCCCGGATATTGCGAAGAAGAAGCCGAACACGTCGCCGAAATCGTCATTTACAAAGGGCGTGACGACGCCGGGCGGGAACTGACGAGAGGCATCGCCAACGCGGCGGCGCAGCTCATCCCAAATCTGCGGCAGTTCGTTTGAGTGATAGCGTGAAGCAATGTTAACGGTGATTTGCGACAAACCGTTTGAAGAGATGGAGCTCACGTTGTCCAGATAAGGCAACTGCTGAAGGGCATTCTCCAGCGGCAGCGTCACCTCTTCTTCGACCTGCTGAGCGGATGCGCCGGGGTAGTGGGTGACCACCACTGCGGTTTTGATGGTAAAGGCGGGATCTTCCAGCCTGCCGATATTCAACAGCGCGAAAATACCCCCGATGCCCAGCAGCAGGATCGTTAGCCAGACGCGAACAGGGTTATTAATAAACTGACGAGAGATATCCATTACAGTCCCCGTTCACGCGTCCAGATACGCACCGGCTGGTTAGCATGCAGCTCCCCAACGCCTGCGGCCACCACGCGCTCGCCCGCCTTAAGCCCGCTGGTGATCACCACGCCTTCGGTAATCACTTGCCCCACGCTGACCTTGCGGTCTTCAAGATGGAGCGTGTCGCCTTCCCCCGCCACAACCCAGACGTGCGGCTCATTGCGCGGGCTGTTGTCCGGATTAAAGACTGCCTCAACGGGTACGACCAGCGCCTCAGCGCCCGCGCCAGCCGGGAGGTTGGTTAAATTGATGGTCACCGTACCGCTTACGCCACCGACGGCGGGAAAATCATCTGGCCGCGGCATGGTCAGTATTACCTGCCAGGTCAGGGTATTACTGTCGCTGCTGCCCGAGTGTTCTTTATAAACGGCGGTAAATTCCCGATCCGGAATGGCGTTAATTCTCACTACCGGGCGATACTGCGCGTTGCGGATATCAAAGGTCTTAAACAGGTTTTCAGGAATGCTGAACACCACGTCAAGCAGATCGGTGCGGGTTAACGTCGCGATGGGCTGACCGGCAGACACCACCTGATGGTTTCGGACATGCACGCTGGCCGCCGTTCCGCTGAAGGGGGCGACAAGCGTCATTTGATTCAGCTCTTCTCGGGCGATCTGTAGCGCCGCATTCGCCGAATCGCGGTTCGCACGCTGCACGTCCATTTCGGCTTTCGAAATTGCCTGGCGGCCCGCCAGCGTCTGGAAGCGCTCGAATTGCCTCTGGGCAAGCGTCGCCGCCGTTTGTCTGTCATTTACCCGCTGCTGGGCTTCACGGGCGTTCAGTCTGGCAAGCTGTTGCCCCTGTTTGATGGCTGCGCCCTGACGCACATCGAGCGCTTCAATTTGACCTGCGCGCTTGAAGGAAAGGTCTGTGGCATCGCCCGATTCAATGCGGGCGGGAAAAACGCGCTGCTGGGCGTGACCGGGAACCGTCACCTCCGCCACTTTTACCATTCTGGGAAGGGGTGAGGCTTGCTTCGGTTTCGGGTCGCACGCTGTGAGCGTTAACAAAACGAACGGTAAAAGAGAGAGGTAGCGGTTCACTGTATTCCCCTAATAAATAACTGTTTTATTTATTCCATAACCTGGACAGGGGTGACACTATTCTGCCAGAAAAGTGACGACCATATAGGTAAATAAACCAATCGCCGTGCTGGCGATAATGGCAAGCGCAATAAACATACCCAGACGGATCAGGCTTAAACCATACATACATTCCTCCATGAGCCGGAAGCGGTGGCTAACAATGAGCATAGTCGGCGAAAAGATAAATGTTAAATAACCATTAGCATTGGGGAAGCGCTAAACCTGATATTCCTGTGCTACGTTTAATATCATCCATCTTTTTTTACCGTAACTGGCATTAAGGGCAACCCCCTGCATTTAATGCGTTTTTTTGCTTCATTCACTCTCGTGTTGGTTATAAAAAGGATGCTCGATATGTATAAAAACATTCTCGTTCCGGTGGACGTCTACGAGACAAGCCTGGCGGATAAAGCGCTGCAGCATGCACGGTTTCTGGCGCAAAGCGCATCGGGTGACATTCATTTGCTGCACGTCATGCCCAAATTCTCAGCCGAACTGACGCGTGGTTTTATTTCAGATGCGCGCAAGATGGATGAATATATGATTAATAATTCGAAAGAAAAATTGTCTGAACTGGTCAAAAAAGTGAATCTGCCAGAAGATCGTGTTCATCTCCATGTGCGCAGCGGAAATGTTCGTGATGAGGTTATTAAGCTGGCGGATGAACTTGCTGCTGGCGCGATTATTGTCGGCTCCCGGAATCCAAATATTCAAACCCATTTGTTAGGATCGGAGGCGGCAAGTATTGTTCGTTACGCCCATGTTCCTGTTTTCGTTATTCGTTAATGACATAAAAGCAAGGTGGTTTCTGAATAGAACCTGAGGAAGGAACGATGAAAACAGGAAAACCTGAACGTCCGTATTATCAACAAACCGTTGACGAAACCCTGTCGAATATCCACTCCACCCTGGAAGGACTTAGCGGCACTGAGGCATCAGCCCGACTTCAGCAGCACGGTGAGAATGCGTTGCCGCAAAAAAAGGGCAAACCCGCATGGCTGCGCTTTCTGGCGCATTTTAACGACGTATTGATTTACGTTCTGCTGGTGGCCGCGTTGCTTAAGCTATTCATGGGCCACTGGGTAGACATGTTTGTGATCCTTGGGGTTGCCATCATTAACGCGCTGATTGGCCATATCCAGGAGAGCAATGCTGAAAAATCGTTGCAGAGTATTCGCAATATGCTCTCCAGCGAAGCCGTGGTTGTACGACAGGGGAATCATGAAACGATCCCCACCACGTCGCTGGTCCCGGGAGATATCGTGGTGATCCGTGCCGGGGATCGTATCCCTGCGGACCTGCGCGTGATTGAAGCGCATAACCTTCGCGTGGAGGAGGCCATCCTGACCGGCGAATCCACCGTTGTTGAGAAAAACAGCGATGCGTTAAGCGGGGAACTGCCTTTAGGTGACCGGTATAATCTGCTCTACTCAGGCACCACCGTCAGCTCCGGCGGCGGTAAAGGCGTGGTGGTGGCAACCGGCGGTGAGACCGAACTGGGCCACATCAATCAGATGATGTCCGACATTGAAAAGCACCGCACGCCGCTGATGGTGCAGATGGATAAGCTAGGTAAAACCATCTTCATGACTATCCTGGTGATGATGGTGGCGCTGTTTGTTTTCAGCCTCCTGTTCCGGGATATGCCGGTTTCTGAACTGGTGCTATCGCTTATCAGCCTCGCCGTTGCCGCCGTGCCGGAAGGCCTGCCGGCCATCATTTCCATCATCCTTTCCCTTGGCGTACAGGCCATGGCGCGTCGCAAGGCCATCATTCGTAAGTTGCCCACGGTAGAAACGCTGGGCGCAATGACGGTCATCTGCTCGGATAAAACCGGCACCCTGACGATGAATGAAATGACAGTCAAAGCGGTGATTACCGCTGACACGACCTATCGCGTGGAGGGTGACAGCTACGAACCGGTGGGGAATATTCACCCCGTAGATGACCCGACGCCCGTCAGCGTGACGCAGGGTTCCCTGCTGGAACGCTACCTGCGCACCATTGACCTCTGTAATGACAGCCAGCTGATCAAAGACGAGCAGGGGCTGTGGAAAATCACCGGGGGACCAACCGAGGGCGCGCTGAAGGTGCTGGCGGCGAAAATTCCGCTCCCAGCGCTCGATACCGAAATGCGCAGCAAAATCCCGTTTGATTCGCAGTATAAATACATGTCCACGCTGTACCGGCTGGGCGAAGAAGAGGCGATCTTAATCACCGGCGCGCCGGACGTCCTGTTCCGCCTCTGCCAGTACCAGCAGACGAATGACGGACTGCAGCCGTTCGATCAGCCTTACTGGGAAGGGAAGATTGAAGAGTATGCCCGGGAAGGGTTGCGTATGGTGGCTGCGGCCTGGAAGCCTGCCCGCGAGGGACAACGCGAGCTGGATCACCCGGACCTGCACGATGGGGTGATCCTGCTGGGTATTGCTGGAATGATGGATCCACCGCGTCCGGAGGCCATTACCGCGATTGCCGACTGTCTGCAGGCCGGGATTCGCGTGAAAATGATCACCGGCGACCACCCGCAAACGGCCATGAGCATTGGGCAGATGCTGGGGATTGGTAACGCGGCAAGCGCTATCACCGGACGTGAGCTGGAGGCGATGGACGATCGTCAGCTAAGCGACGCCGCGCAGCAGTATGATATTTTCGCCCGTACCAGCCCGGAGGATAAATTCCGCCTCGTGCAGGCCCTGCAAAGTAAACAGGAAGTGGTGGGCATGACCGGGGATGGCGTAAATGATGCCCCGGCGCTCAAGCGGGCGGATGTGGGTATCGCCATGGGGATTAAGGGGACTGAAGTTACCAAGGAAGCCGCCGACATGGTGTTAACGGATGACAACTTTGCCACTATTGCCAGTGCGGTGCACGAGGGGCGTCGGGTCTACGATAACCTGAAAAAAACCATTCTGTTCGTAATCCCGAGCAACATCGCGCAGGCACTGCTAATCATCATCGCGCTGCTGGCGGGGAACCTGATCCCGCTGACGCCGGTCCTGATCCTGTGGATGAACATGGCGACATCGGCAACCCTGTCGTTTGGCCTGGCGTTTGAAGCGGGTGAGAAGGACATCATGAACCGGCCACCGCGTAAGGCGAATCTGCATGTGATGGACGGCTATGCCATCTGGCGCGTAGTGTTTGTCGGTCTGATGATTGCCATCAGCGCCTTCGTGCTGGAAGCCTGGCTACAGCCGCGCGGCTATTCGGCGGAATTTATCCGCACCGTGCTGCTGCAAACCCTGGTGACCGCGCAGTGGTTCTACATGCTTAACTGCCGCGTTAACGATGGCTTCTCGCTGAGCAAAGGCCTGCTGGCGAACAAAGGGATTTGGATCGTGAGCGGCGTACTGCTGGCGCTACAGCTTCTTATCATTTACGCCCCGTTCATGCAGATGCTGTTTGGCACCGAAGCGCTGCCGTTCCGCTACTGGGTCATCACCTTCCTGATTGGTTTTGTGATGTTCCTGATTGTCGAGGCGGAAAAAGTGCTGACGCGCAGATGGCGCAAAACCGAGGCGTAATAGCGTAAACTGAGAAAGCCTGCCTGAGCCCGGGCTTTCTCTTTTTTTGAGCACAGGAAATTATGATGCGATTTACCTGGTTCGTCCTTACGCTGTGTGCCGCTGTTCCCGGCGCGTTTGCCGTAACCTATACCCTACCGCCGCAAGGCAGTCGTCTGGTGGGAAACCCGATTACCATCACCGTTCCCGAACGCAATACGTTACCGCTTGAGGCCTTTGCCGCGCAGTATGGGCAGGGGCTAAGCAATATGCTGGAAGCGAACCCGGGAGTGGATCCTTTTTTGCCCAAATCCGGCACCCGGCTGGTGATCCCCCAGCAGCTGATTTTGCCCGACACCGTCCGCGAGGGCATTATCGTTAACGCGGCAGAAATGCGCCTCTACTACTACCCGCCTGGCGGCAATACCGTTGAAGTGCTGCCCATCGGCATCGGTCAGGCCGGGCGTGAAACCCCGCGTAACTGGGTGACGGCCGTTGAGCGTAAGCAGGAGGGGCCAACCTGGTCTCCGACGCCGAATACGCGCCGTGCCTATGCGGCAGAAGGGAAAACGCTGCCGGCATTCGTGCCCGCCGGGCCGGATAACCCGATGGGGCTGTATGCGATTTATATTGGCAGGCTGTATGCCATTCACGGCACAAACTCGAATTTTGGCATCGGGCTGCGGGTGAGTCAGGGCTGTATCCGTCTGCGTAATAACGACATCAAATATCTTTTCGATAACGTTCCCGTCGGAACCCGCGTGCAGCTTATCGACAGGCCCGTTAAAGTCACCACCGAGCCGGACGGCAGCCGCTGGGTGGAAGTTCACGAGCCGTTGTCGCGTAACCGCGCGGAATTTGAATCGACCCGGAAAGTGCCTCTGCCTGTTTCAGCCGCGCAGCGAACGCAGCTGATAAACGAGGGCGCGGGAGCCGAACTGGAGCGACGGTCGGGGATGCCGGTTAAGATGGGCAACTGAGGGCATGTTAGTCGGGTGGCGGCTGCGCCTTACCCGACCTACGTGACAAGCAGGCCCGGTAAGCGCAGCGCCACCGGGCAATCTTTCCAGATGCCGAAAAGCAAAAGGCCTGCTTTAAAAGCAGGCTTTTCAAATTTGGCTCCTCTGACTGGACTCGAACCAGTGACATACGGATTAACAGTCCGCCGTTCTACCGACTGAACTACAGAGGAATCGTGTGAACGGGGCGCATATTATCGACCTGCGTTCGCCTTGTCAAAGGGTGGATCAACGCCTTTTGATCGTTTGCTGACAAAATCGGCAAAGTGATGTTTTTGGCAGCGGAATGCACCGTCATGGTGCGGGTATACCCCTAATGGGGCAGATCATAAACTGCTGTTTCGGTAATAAAACCCCCCTCCATGATTAGGTTTCCTTATTTTCAGGCGCTTAGGGCGCAATTTGTACCGCCTGGTAAAAGTGGCATTCATATTGCAAAACCTGTTCAACAACGACAGCCGGTTCCGGCACAGCATTTCGAACAGGGGGCAAAATGAACTTAAGACGACTGAAATACTTCGTAAAAATCGTCGATATCGGCAGCCTGACTCAAGCGGCAGAAGTGCTGCATATCGCGCAGCCTGCGCTGAGCCAGCAGGTGGCTACTCTGGAAGGCGAGATGGATCAGCAGCTGTTGATCCGTACCAAACGCGGCGTCACGCCAACGGAAGCCGGTAAGATCCTGTATACCCATGCGCGCACCATTCTTCGCCAGTGTGAACAGGCGCAGCTGGCGGTGAATAACGTGGGTCAGACTCTGAGCGGGCACGTGTCCATCGGGCTGGCGCCGGGAACGGCGGCATCGTCCATTACCATGCCGCTGCTGCAGGCCGTCCGCGCCGAGCTGCCTGAAGTGCTGGTCTATCTGCACGAAAACAGCGGTTCCGTACTGAATGACAAACTGCTGAGCGGCCAGCTCGATATGGCGGTCCTTTACGATCGCTCCCCGGTCGCCGGCATCACCAGCCAGCCGCTGCTGAAAGAAGATCTCTACCTCGTGGGCACCCGCGACTGTCCGGGCCAGAGCGTAGACCTTACCGCCGTGGCAGAGATGAATCTCTATCTGCCGCGCGACTACAGCGCCGTGCGCGTGCGCGTGGACGAAGCGTTCTCCCTGCGCCGCCTGACGGCCAAAATTATCGGTGAAATCGACTCAATCTCCACGCTGACCGCAGCCATTGCCAGCGGCATGGGGGTGACCGTTCTGCCGGAATCCGCAGCACGCTCGCTGTGCAGCGCGGCAAACGGCTGGATGGCGCGGATCACCACGCCTTCGATGAGCCTGCCGCTGTCGCTGAACATGTCCGCACGCGGTTCGCTGTCGCCACAGGCGCAGGCGGTAAAAGAAATTTTGATGTCGCTGGTCAGCAAGCCATCGCTTGAGAACCGTGAACTCCAGCTCGTGAGCTGATATTCCATAAAAGCATAAGATGCTGGTTTTTATTATTTGTTCTGCAGCTCGGCTGACTCTAACAATAGAGCTATGTCAGATGCGCCGGAGTGAATCGTGAATTTCCAGCAACTTAAAATTATCCGTGAGGCGGCCAGGCGGGACTACAACCTGACCGAGGTCGCCAATATGCTTTATACCTCTCAGTCCGGCGTCAGCCGCCATATCCGCGAGCTGGAAGAGGAACTGGGTATAGAGATCTTTATCCGTCGCGGCAAGCGGCTGCTCGGCATGACTGAGCCGGGTAAGGCTTTGCTCACCATCGCAGAGCGAATCCTCAACGAGGCCAGCAACGTGCGTCGTCTGGCGGATCTCTTCACCAATGACGCCTCGGGCGTACTCACCATCGCCACCACCCACACCCAGGCGCGCTACAGCCTGCCGCCGGTGATTAAAGCGTTCCGCGAACTTTTCCCCGACGTCCGTCTGGAGCTTATCCAGGGCACGCCACAGGAAATTGAAGTGCTGCTGCAAAACGGTGGGGCGGATATCGGCATTGCCAGCGAACGCCTGAGCAACGACCCGCTGCTGGTGGCATTCCCCTGGTTCCGCTGGTATCACAGCTTATTACTCCCGGTCGATCATCCACTAAATCAGGTTTCTCCCCTGACGCTGGAAGACATTGCTAAATGGCCGTTGATCACATACCGGCAGGGTATTACGGGACGTTCGCGCATAGACGAGGCTTTCAACCGCAAAGGTTTAACGCCGGACATCGTGCTGAGCGCGCAGGATTCTGACGTGATCAAAACCTACGTCGAGCTGGGGCTGGGCATTGGGCTGGTGGCGGAACAGTCCAGCGGAGAACGCGAAGACGGGAACCTGGTGCGTCTTGACACGCGTCATCTGTTTGACGCCAACACCGTATGGCTTGGCCTGAAGCGCGGACAGCTGCAGCGCAACTACGTGTGGCGCTTTATCGAGCTATGCAATGCCGGGCTGTCGGTGGATGAGATTAAGCGTCAGGTAATGGAGCCGGAAGAAGTGGCGATTGATTATCAGATTTAATAATCCAACTTAGACAAGCAGTCTGTTATCGTTTATGCCCGGTACGCTAGTATCGCGGCATAAATTTTATGAAGTATGCATGCAGGAATAAATAATGAATATATTGATAGCAAAAGCTTAGGCGTGTTAAAAATGGAGGCTACGTCGATGCCGGGAGGGCACAATGGCAAATGTTATTCATGATTTTATTTATGATATCTGCCACTCAGAAAATCTTGAGGCAGCTGTTCAACAATATGCACTCTATTACCACTATCTTGACGATTATACCTTCATTTTTGCAGCGGAGAAAGGTGCGACTCCGGGCTTATCGGTTAACAGGAACTTCAGCAGTGGTTCTGCCGTGCGTAGCTTATTCAAGACGCCGCATGTGTTTATTCTTACACCAGACATATTCAGAGAAATGTTTATCTCTGGTAACAGCGTTACATTTCCCATCGACTATTCTATCTCGCTCGATACGCAGGTATTAAGTTATCTTAAACCTTTCTTTGAAGGGCAAAGATCGCGACTTCCCGATGATTTTGAAGAAATTTTTGACTTCATAGCCAGAGAGGAGGTCAATGTTGATCCTTTGCTGTATGAACTCGAAAATCTGTGTAATTTTAGCGATCTCAATAAACAGGAAAAAATCTTCGAACGCATTCGAGCTTATGAAATGTTACGCAACCTGGATGTTGCGGCCTGGCAGCAGCATAGGCAGTTAAAATTTAATGTGTCTGAACAGGAAATTATAGCTAAAACGCAGCAATATATGGCGCGTAAAAATTATGAGTTTATAAATAAATCGCTAATGGAAGAGCTGGCTCGCGACTATAATCGCTTATATGTATATGTGTTAAAAATGTGCGCGATTCACCTGCGGAACCCAAAAACAAGTGCTAAGCAGGTGCAGGAAAAATTACTCGAACTTCTCGAATTTACTCACAATGAGGCCCATTTCTTTGGCATTAGAGAAATTTTGCTTGCTAAGCGTTTTTTTGAAAATGGTTGTAAGGAAGCCTTTTTTCACAAAGTGAACCGTAATACGGCGAGATTTTGGGAATATGTTAGAGGTATGGCCTGGGATCTTCGCCATCAGCGCTTTCTCGAATTTGTTGTTACCTTAAATATTGATAAAAACGCGGCATTCTTTTTTCCCTCAATCTTAACCTGTGATAAAAAATTCATTGAGGTTCTGGATGCTCATAGCGTAAAAGTCATCGTTTTTAATAACAAAACTAAAGAAATTCTTCCATTTTATGATATTGATTTTATTGAAGAGATAGCATCATGCGGTGAACGCGTCAAAGAACGATTAACTTTGCTCTCTTCCGAAGAGTACCAGTTACAACGTCGCCAGTATCAGGAAGGCCCAGACTATCTTCAATCGTTGGTTAAAACACTCGAAGCCGAACTTGAGGGCATTTGCGGTATTGCCTGTGAAAAGAATCCGCTTGGTAACTATTAGTGAGTCACAGAAGCAAAAAGCCGGCTTCAAATGTCGTCACTTATTGGTAGAAGTAGGGACATGCTGCTGCATCAATTCAACGATCCAATCAATAAAAACGCGCAGTTTAGCGTTGACATGGCGGTTAGGCGGAAATGCGAGGTACAGGGGCATTGGCTTAATACGCCAATCTTCAAATAGCGGTATCAAGGAGCCACACGCCTGATGCGCTGCCGCCATATAGACGGGTAGCGCAATCACGCCTAACCCGGCTAATCCCGCTTCGAGATAAGCATTGCCATCATCCACGGCAAGTACATAGCTGCCCGTGACTTCAATATGTTCGCTATCACAGCGTAGTACCAGAGGATCAACCTTACCGGTGCGTGAAGATAAGAATCCCACGATACGATGATCCGTGTTTTCCAGCTCTCGCGGATGCGCAGGGGCGCCAAGGCGTTCCACATAGCTCGGTGCGACGTAAACACCGATTTGCAAATCGCCGACGTGGCGTGCGATCAGGGACTGGTCGTTGATTTCGCCACCGCGCAGGACGCAATCCACGTTGTCGCCAATCAGATCCACAACCCGGTCACTGACGCCCATGTTGAACTGGATATCAGGGTAGCGCGCGTGAAAAGCCGGTAGCGCGGGCACCAGCAACAGGCGGGCGAGAGGAGAAGGCACATCTACCCGCAGGCGTCCCCTGGGCGTCATCGTCGCACTGGACAGGCTGTTTTCAGCATCTTCCATGTCCGCCAGAAGACGGATGACGCGCTCGTAATAGACCGCACCATCAGGAGTGACGCCAAGCCTGCGGGTGGTACGATGAAGCAGCTTGACGCGCAGGCGCGCTTCCAGCTGTTGAATAAGCTGCGTCACCGTGGTTTTGCTCATATGAAGCGTTTGGGCAGCCTTTGTGAAACTGCCTGCTTCCACCACGCGAGCAAAGGCGCGCATCGCATCGAAACGATCCATCCCTTGTCCTCTCTTTTCACCGATTGTTTGGATATTACAAACAATGATGGACAAAGTCGCTTGTTTATCCGCCCGATCTGGCGCCTGTAAAGTGTCTTTATCTTCACTGGGCAGATTTAGCCCCATAACAAAGGTACAGACATGACAACACGCGAAGCAGTTTTTCCCTTCGGACGCCAGGCGCTCTACGAGCGCAATCGGTATTCACCCGCCATCAAATCTAACGGCTTCCTGTTTGTTTCGGGGCAAGTTGGTAGCCGGGAGGATGGTTCACCTGAAGAGGATCTCAACGCGCAGGTCCGGCTGGCATTCGATAACCTTAATGCTGTTCTTACGGCTGCGGGCTGCACGTTCGCTGACGTGGTTGACGTTACCCTCTTTGTCGTCGATCCCGAGTCAAACCTCGACGCTATCTGGAGTATCCTGCCAGAATATTGGGGGGAAGCACCTTATCCGACGCTGACCGGGATCGGCGTGACGTGGCTGTACGGATTCCAGTGTGAGATTAAGGTGATTGCCAGGCTGCCCTGGCGTTACGGGTCTTTCCGCCGGTCGAAAGATAAGACAGAGGAAAATTGATGAAAGCAGCGGTTTTTGACGTGGAAGGCGCTCCCGACGTCCTGCAGTATGCCGACGTCCCGGATCCGGTCGTAGGGCCTGACGACGTCCTGATTTCTGTTGAGGCTATCTCGATTGAAGGGGGCGATCTGATCAATCGCCGCTCAACTCCGCCGCCTCTTCCTTCATGGATCGTCGGCTACGCGGCCGCGGGCACGGTGGTTGCCGTCGGATCGAAAGTCCATAACCGCAGGGTTGGAGACAGAGTGACAGCTTTTAACATGCAGGGATCGCATGCGGAACGTTGGGCCGTGCCTGCGGAACGTACCTGGCTTATACCAGACGGGGTGGATTCAGCAGAAGCGGCGGTGGTACCGATCTCTTTTGGAACCGCACATCATTGCCTGTTCACACGAGGCATGCTCCGGCACGGAGAAACCGTCCTGATTCAGGCTGCAGCGGGGGGCGTGGGGCTCGCGGCCGTTCAGCTTGCCGCACAGGCAGGCGCGACGGTCATCGCCGTGGCAAGCGGAACGCAGCGAATAAACCGGTTGCTTGAATTGGGGGCCGATTATGTCGTGGATCGTGCACGGCATGACGTCGTGGACAGTGTCCAAGAGTACACCCTTGGCGCCGGGGTTGACCTCGTCATCGATCCGGTAGGGACGACGTTGCCAGCTTCGCTTTCTGCACTCGCTCCGGAAGGACGTCTCGTCTTCGTCGGTAATGCGGGCGGCGGCGGCCTGACTGTCGACCTGTGGCCGCCAATGCAGTCTAACCAGACGCTCATGGGGGTATTCATGGGGCCTCTTTTTGAAAGGCCCGGCGTTCGGACAAGTGTCGACGACATGTTGCAGGCTGTGGCTGCAGGGCGCATCAGGGTTGTCATTGATCGCATCTTCCCCCTGGCTAACGCCGCCGCGGCCCATGAATATGCTGAGACAGCGAAACCGCTTGGCCGCATCGTTATGAAGCCGTGAGAGGGGGGCTCAACCTGGCCCCGAGACGGCTCCGAGCCGGAAGCCGCCTCGCATTTCGTTTATCCGATCCGCCATAATCCTTTGAACCGCAAAAACAGTTCTCTATTATCTGCCTTCTTAGTTACGCACTACGTTCCCACCTGCACTGCGATGGATTACGGCTTTATGGACACTTAATTACGAAAAGGAAATCACCATGAATCTGATGAATAATTGCGCACCTCCCGCCATAAATGTTATATTAAAATATAATATTTGGAGGTGCGCTATGTATAAAACTCGTCTTAAAAAGGTCGGTGGGTCCATCATGCTGGCGGTTCCTCCCGCCGTGCTGAAAACGCTGGAACTCTCGACGGACAGCGAAGTCGGCATGACCATCAATAATGGCTGCCTGATTATCGAACCCCAGAAACGGCCTCATTATTCGCTTGAGGAGCTGCTGGCTCAGTGCGATCCGCACGCTGATATGAGCGAAGAGGATCGGGAATGGATTGATGCGCCTGCGGTGGGTAAGGAGATCCTGTAAATGGACAGAGGGGAAATCTGGCTTGTTTCACTGGATCCGATTGCTGGTCACGAGCAAAGTGGAAAGCGTCCGGTACTCATCATATCGAAGGCGTCGTTTAACAAGCTGACCCGGCTACCGGTAGTGGTTCCCGTTACCAGCGGCGGAAACTTTGCACGTACAGCAGGCTTCACCGTTTCACTGGAAGAGGCGGGGACAAAAACAACGGGCGTTATTCGCTGCGACCAGCCCAGAACTATTGATATGGCTGCCCGAAACGGCATGCGGTTGGAACGCATACCTGACGCCGTGGTAAATGAGGTGCTTGCCAGGCTGGATGCGATTCTGAGTTAACATCAGAGACGCAGAAAAGCAAAAAGCCTGCTTTAAAAGCAGGCTTTTCAAATTTGGCTCCTCTGACTGGACTCGAACCAGTGACATACGGATTAACAGTCCGCCGTTCTACCGACTGAACTACAGAGGAATCGTGTGAACGAGGCGCATAGTAGCGACCTCAATACGCCTTGTCAAAGGGTGAAAACGCACTTTTCGTTCGTTTGCCGACAATTTCAGCAAATCGCTGATTTTATAGTAAATTTGCTTCGAAATTACACAACAAAATGCGCCGCCCGAAGGCGGCGCGCAGGATTAGAACAGAACGGAATAGTTCAGACCAAAGGTACGTCCACGGCCTTTGTAGGTATAAAGACCCGGTGCACCGTAGGTTGGGCTATACAGCCCCGGCGCGCGCTGGCCCCATGCGGTGGTGTAGTCTTTGTCCAGCAGGTTTTCCACGCTGAAGCTGACTTTACCCACCGGCAGGGCGTAGCTGCCCAGGAAGTCGACCGTGTTATAGCCATCGATCTTCTTACCGTCGGAGTCTGATACGTCAAAGGTCTGCATGCTCTGCACGCGCAGGGTCCAGTCGCCCGGCGCCCAGTTGACCCACGCGCTGGCTTTCGACGGGCTGGCGCTGTCGACCGTCAGCTTCTCCCATTTCCCGTTTTCGCGGGTTTCAGACTTAATGGCGTTAAAGTTCGCCCCGGTGCTCCAGTCGCTGTCGGTGAAGAAATAGTCCACCTGGCCTTCCACCCCGTAGATACGACGCTTGTCGTCTTCCAGGTTGATGGTCATGTCCGTCTTGTTGATGGTGATGGTTTTATCCGAGAGCGAGTAATACGCCGCGACCTGGGTACGCAGGTTATCGCCGGTGTAGCGCCAGCCCAGCTCATAAGCGTTGACCTTGATACCGTCCAGCTTCGAGTCGTTGACGTTGACGCTGTTGAGCAGGCGATAGTGACCGTTGCTGAGCTGATAGGTGCCGGAGCCGTAGTACTTCGCCAGGTCCGGAATTTCGAAGCCCTGGGAGAAGTTAAACCACACCTGCTGCTGTTCGGTCAGGCGACCGAGGATCCCGGCGTTAAACAGGAAGTTGTTGTAATCGGTTTTCCCGCCCGGCACCGCGTCGGCGGAGGTGGCTTTCCCGGTAGCGATGGCCTGCTGCTGGGTGTAACCGACAAAGTCGTCCACCTTGTTCTCGGTGTACTGGTAGCGCACGCCGCCGCTCAGGGTGATGGCGTCAATGTCGTAGCTGGCCTGCAGGAACGGGGCGAGGTTGGTGATGCTGTACCCCGGGTAACGACCCACGTTGTAGGCGTTATCCAGCTCCATGCCGCCGCTCGCCGCGGCTTTGCTCAGGTTAAAAAACTGCTGGTTAGCATCAAAGGTTTCGTGGTCGGCATCCACACCCCAGGTCAGGGTTAAATCGTCCACCGGCTTGCTGTTCAGCGTCAGCTTGCCGCCGTAGAAATCGGTTTTCTGCTGGGACGCGCCGATGCTGCTCACCACGCCTTTGGTCAGGGTCGGGAACGGATAATAGGTCAGGCTCTCGTCGCGATAGTAAATCTGCGCGACCAGATCCTGGCCCCAGAAGTCGGTATTGGAGTACTGCAGGTTGATCAGATGGCGCTCGGTACCCGGTACGCGGTCAGAATCAAGATTACCTTTGTTGTAGGCGGTCGCATCTCCCGTTACCGCCGAGAAGTTCTTCCCGAGATACAGACCATGCTTACCGTCGGACTCGCTCTTGTAGTACTGGGTCGTCAGCTGAAGCTGCTGATGATCGTCAATATTGATGGTGCCTGTGCCCATCACATCGATACGGTCGGAATACTGTAAGCCGGTCTGGGTGTTATCAATAATCACCTCATCGCCGTTGCCGTCATACCAGCCGCCGTAGCGCTGATACGACACCGACAGACGACCGGAAGCGTTATCGTTGCCGCCGCTGACCGCTGCCGACACGTTCTCATCGTGGTCGTTGTGGCTGTTAAACCCGCTTTTAGCCCCGGTCTGGAACTCGACTTCGGTCTCAGGCTGGCCTTTTTTGGTGACGATGTTCACCAGGCCGCCGGTGCTGCCGCCGCCGTAGAGTGAGGTGGCACCGGAGATGACTTCGATACGGTCAATGTTGAACGGATCGATAGAGTCGAGCTGGCGGCTGTCGCTGCGGGACGAGTTCAGGCGCACGCCGTCCACCATTACCATCATGGAACGGCCGCGCAGGTTCATGCCGTAGTTGGTGCGTCCCTGGCTGCTGACGTCCATACCCGGGATCAGCTGCGCCAGCACTTCTTTAATCTCTTTCCCGCCCTGAACCTGCTGCTCAATTTCAGCCCGCTCAATGACCCAGGTCGTCTGCGCCATCTCCGCCACGCTGCGGTGCGCGCGGCTGGCGGAGACAACGATATTTTCTTCCTTTTGTTCTTCCGCCCACGCAGAGGTAGAAAGCATTGCAAGCAAGCAAGGATTTAAAACCCAAAGATGAGAACGTTTCATTGTTATGTTGACCCTGATTGTGTGTGTCAGTACTCGGTGGTTTTTGCTAATGATTTAAAAACCTGACTGTTCTCCGGGCTGGTGGTGCTTCGCCAGTGGATAACGCCAGGGGTAGTAGCCAGCTCAAACGGCTCGTCAGCGTGCGCGCGATTCAGAATGCGCGCCGCGCGCCAGGCCATCAGGCTGAGCTGGGGTTCGGCAATGCCGAGACGGTGCATCCCGGCATTCACGGCGAACAGGCGGTTGCTCTGCGGACCGTCCCATTCGAGGGTGAAATCATTGTTGATGCAGAAGGCTTCGTCCGTATCCAGATGCAGGCGGTGAGACAGCGGCGCCAGGAACGCAGGCTGAACGGCGCGGTAGCCGGTGGCAAAGATCGTCACGTCGCTCTCCAGCTGCTCGCGGCCGCCGTCGAGGTGATGCTGTATGCTCAGACGCTGGCCGCTTTCCAGGCGCGTCAGGGCCGTCACCGAGCGGGACGGCATCAGGTGTGCCCAGGGTTTTTCACGCAGCACTTCGAAGCGGTGGTACATGGCGCGGTAAATTGCCAGCAGTGACTCGGTGGTTATGCCGTCGGACGTCATCTTCTGCTCGTGCAGCATCTGCCGACGGGCCTCATCGCCGAGCGTGGAGAAGCTGTCCACGTACTCCGGCGTGAAGTACTCGTTGGCGAA
Source organism: Enterobacter sp. ECC-249 (assembly GCF_043965265.1). NCBI lineage: Bacteria > Pseudomonadati > Pseudomonadota > Gammaproteobacteria > Enterobacterales > Enterobacteriaceae > Enterobacter > Enterobacter sp. ECC-249. The sequence goes on along the minus strand of NZ_CP143660.1, from coordinate 3,494,254 downwards.
GGCGGCTTCATCCAGCGCGTTGTAGTTGTTGCGGCGCGAGACCCAGTTCAGGCTCAGCGGCTGGCCCCATTCGCCACGGAAGATATTCAGGAACAGGTCGGCTCCGCTCTGGCCGCCGCCGACGACGGTGACGCGCTTGCCTGCGAGATCCGGCGTGCGCAGCATCATCTCGCTGGCGTGGAAGCAGGTATCGTCCTGCGTCGTGACGCAGTCGGGCAGGTTGATCTGTTTGCCAATCCCCACGCAGACGTGCCGTGCCAGGAAGCGGTCGCGCTGGGTCACCACCTCAAACAGGCCGTTTTTCTCATCAAAGCTCACCTGCTGCACCTGCTGGCTAAAGGACAGGTTGGTGAGGTTTTCCGCCGCCCAGCACAGATAGTCCGCAAACTCCTCGCGGGAAACGGTGCGCTGCTCGGTGGTCAGGAAGCGATAGAACTTTTTGCGCTGCACCAGGTAGTTCAGGAAGCTGTGGCGGTTGGTCGGCTCCACGGCGCTGACCAGATCCTTCAGGAAGCTGGTCTGCATGTGGCAGTCCGGCACCATCATCCCCGGGTGCCAGGAGAAGTGCGGTTTACGCTCAAGAAACAGCGAGCTAAAGCCGTCCAGCCCTTCCGCCAGCGCGGCGATGCTGAGGTTAAACGGGCCGATACCAATGCCGATGAAATCATAGGTTTTCATTGCGCGGACTCCCGGGAGGCGAGAAAAAGAGGGTTATCAAGGTCGGTGACGTAGTTCGGCAGCATGCGGCTGCCGCCGTCGTGTTCGGAGAAGGTCAGTTTGACCGGGTTGAGGATCACGCGAATAATCTGCGGCTTAAACAGGTCAAACTTCGCGAAGCGCTCGGCAAGCTCGGGGTGCGCGGCCATATAGCGGTGCAGCACCCCGGCGAGGATCTGATAGAAACGCGTTTCGCTGACGCCGCTTTGCAGCGTGAGGCGCGAGATAAAACGCAGCACCGTCACAAAGTTGCCGGTTTGCAGGTCGTGAATGATGTAATCCGCGTTCAGGCGCGCCGTGACGGCCTTCACCTGCTCCGGCAGGCTCTGCGCCTGCGGGAAATCCTCATCCACCAGGCGCATATCGCCCTGGAAATCCTTCAGCAGGATGCGCTGCGGGATGTAATCCTTCATCACCAGCGTCACGTTCTGGCCGTGGGCGATCAGCGCCACGCCGTAGCGGCAGAGCAGGTGATAAAACGGGATCACCGTTGCCTCAAACAGCTTTTCCAGCCACGCTTCGGCGCTTAAGCCCGAGCGTTTAATCCACGCGTCGATCAGCGGGCGCCCGGCGTTGTCGGTTTCCATCAGCGCCGCCATCAGCACCGCCTGTTCACCGTCTTGTAAATAACAGGACGGGTTCTCGCGCCAGATCACCCCCAGCATCTCCTGATAGCGGTAGGGCGCTTTCGGCAGCGCCGCATAGCCCGAATGCGACAGATATCCGGCGGCGGGTTCGCCAAGCACCTGTGCGCCAGAGCGGACAAGCGTGGCGTCGGTGGCGAACTGCTGCTGCAGCCAGCGCGAGGCCAGCGGCCCGGCGGCAATGTATTTGCCCGGAATACCGCGATAGCAGGAGGTGTTGTAGATCGTCAGCGGAAGCTTGATGTCGTACGGCGCGCGACGGCTGGCGTTGGTGAGCGTGCGCAGGGACTGCTGGGCAAGATACTCGTCGCCAAACTCGCCAAGCTCAACCAGCTCTCCGCGCGCCAGCTGCGCCAGGAAATGAATGGCAATCTTCTGCTGCCACTGCCACGGGTGCAGCGGCAATGGCAGCCAGCTCTCATCGAGACCCAGCGCCTGCCAGCGGGCGTCAAAGCGGGCGCGCTCGGCGTTGTCCATAGCGCTGGCGAGCAGATGGTGAATGTCGCAATCGGCGTCGCTGCTCCAGACCAGATGCTCCCGCTGAACGGCAACCCAGTGCAGACGAAAACGTCCGCGATACTCAGGCGCGTACTGGCGCAGCGCGTCCAGACCCCAGCCGCGGCGGCCTTTGTTGAAAATAAACTTCGGGTGACCACTCATCAGACACTGTAATTCGTCCGGATCGAGGTGGATCAGCGCGTCCGCGTCCAGCGCTTCACGCGCCTGCAGCAGCTGAATGTCGCCGCGCAGCGTGGCGTAGAGATCTTCCATATGCTCCGCCGTCTGCGCGTCGCTCATCTCCAGCACCACAGCCAGCTGCAGCAGCGCGCTTTCCGCTTCGACGGCATTGCCGCTGGCGGTAGTCAGGCTGTCCGGGTCGATATGCAGCCAGCCCCAGATCCCGCGCGTGGCGCGAAACTGCCAGGACTCGTTGCCCATGGTGATGCGCCAGGTGTCCGACGAAACCGGCTCGGCGCGCAGGGTGCGTTCATACTCCAGCTCGGCGAGGATCTTCGCCACCATCTCGCGGTTCACTTTTTCCCAGAGCGCGTTCACAGGCCCACCTCGCTGAAGAAGCGGTGACGCTGGCTCATAATGAGGCGCGAGCGTTTATGCGGGAAGTCGAACTCTTTCACCGTGTCAAAACCGGCAGAGGAAAGGTGTCGGAACAGGCGCTGGTTGTCGAAGCGCGGCTCGGCCACGATGCGCGTGGTGCGCGGTTCATCGAGATACAGGTAGTGGCTCAGACCGCGCAGCCAGCTGCGGATGTACTGCGCGCCGCGCCAGTTCTCTTCCCCCACCAGCATGTGTAGCCCGCGGTCAAACGGCTGCCAGCGGTAGTGGCGGCCAATGCGGTCTTCCGGTGCCCAGTAGAGTTCAAAATAGCCAAACGGTTGATCGTCGAAGCAGCCGATAACCGGGTAACAGTAGGTCGAGTCGAGCTGACGGCGCAGGTAGTTTTCCTGCTCGGCCTGCGGGCCCGCCATCTCCCAGAAGGCGTTCACGCGCGGGTTATTCATCCAGCGGGTAAAGCGCTCGCCGTCCAGCTCCACGTCGGCCACGCGGAAGCTGAGGGTGCGCTTAATTTGCGGATCGTAACGGCGGTACACTTCGCCCTGCGGGCGGTGAGGGCGCAGCGGGAAATACAGCTGACGGCTATCATCAAACTGCATTCCGGCGCTCGCCTGCGGACGCTCGCCTTGCAGCCACAGTGGCAGCTGCCAGAAGGTTTCACGCGCCAGATAATCCCCGTGGGCCTGGCCAAACAGCGCCTGCGACTGGGGTTCATCCTGCCAGCTTGCCCACGGCAGGGTAATGCCGGTCAGCGCCGGTGCGGCAACAAACAGCTGATCCAGGGCTTCAACCAGCCAGCCGTCCGGGATCCCCTTCAGACGCTCCAGCACCGCGCTGCCGTCGAGACCCAACGCCAGCGGCAGCGCGCGATCCGTTGCGGTGCAGCGAAAGCCATAGCCGGAATGGACGATATTCGCGATTGCCATTACGCCTTCTCCTTGTAAAACGGGTTGCTAAAGTCGAAATAGATCACTGCCGGATCGGCGATGGTGTTTTCATTGCGATCGTGCAGGTAGCAGAAGAAGTTGCCTTTGCAGTTCCAGGTCGGGCTATCGAGCACGTAGTCGAGGCAGCGGGTCTGTTTCGCCGTGCGGCGCAGTTCTGCCAGCGCGTCGCGCACCCGGGACATCAGGCTCTCCTCGCTGTCGAAACCTGCGGCGGCGAGGGCGGCGGTGACGGCAAGGGTAGAGTTCAGCAGCAGGTAGTAAGGGAAGTAGCGCAGCAGCTGGCTCTCGCCAAAGCGGTTTTCCACCTCCGTTTCGCCCGCCTCTTTCAGCCACGCGTCGGCGCCTTCGGTCCACGCGCTGCCCTGGCAGTCGCGGTAGATCAGCCCGACGGGGAAATCCTGCTGCATCTCAACGAGGATATTTTGCTGGTGCGCCAGCAGGACCAGACCGTAGTCCGCCTCGGCGCTGAACAGCGGAAGCAATACGCGGTCGCAGTAGGCCTCCAGCCAGCAGCGGGCGGCCTGGGCGAGCGGTAATTCCAGACGCTGGCTCAGACGGCGCACCGCCGCAGCGAGCAGGCTGTCACCGCCGTCCGGCGCGGCCTGCGTCAGGCTGACCAGCACGTTGGTCTGGGTCTCTGGCGTATCGAAAAGCAGGTTGACGCGCAGGGCCATCAGGCTCTCTTCCTGAACGACGCCGTTTTCATCGCGCAGTCCCGCCCAGCCGTCTTCCTGCATCACGCGCATGGTCGGGTAGCGCGCCTGTAAATCTTGCCAGCGTTCCGTTTTCGCCAGGCGCGCCAGGCGCATGCCGCGCTTAACTTCTTTGACCGACAGCGTGCGCACGGAGTTGGTCAGGCGCACGCTGAGGGAGAACTTAATCATGTCGCTGTTGGTTTCGCTGTACAGCGAGCGTGAGGAGCTGGTGGGCAGCCACTGTGCGCCCGCTTCACCCAGGTCCTGCAGTGAACCGTTTTCCGCCAGACGCCGGCACCAGTCCTGCTCCAGCAGATAGTCGGCCTGCCACGGATGCATCGGCAGCAGCCAGCGGGTGTCGGTGAAGTGGCCGAGCAGCTCAGGCGCGCTCTGGGCCGCGAAGCGCAGCAGACGCTCGCGCAGGGAGACGTTCAGGCTGTCGCCAGCAACGAGCGTACTCTCAACGGCAAACCAGCGCAGCGGGAAGCGGGAGGCGAAATCAGGCAGATAGCGACGCGCCTCTGTTTCGTTGAACGGCTCGTGCGACTTCGGCGCCGGGTGAAACGCGTGGCCGACCAGCAGCGCCTGCTCCGCGTCGGCAAACGTCAACGGCTTATCGCGCAGGTTTGCCCAGCTGTGGCGCAGATCGATCGCCTGCCAGGTGTGGGCATGGCTTTCGAGAACGCGCTGCTTAAAACGCGCCAGCGTATCGGCATCCAGCGAGCCTCTTACTGACGGTTTTTCAAGAATTAAATCAACCAGTTGATCAAATGTGACGGCGTCACCGTCATCACTGTTGCTCTGAATAAGCGTTGCCGGGAAACGGTACTGATGATGCTGGGTGGGAGAGAAATAGCGTACCGGCACCCGAAGCGCCTGGGTTTGGGAAAGCGGGATATGAATGTCCGGTAACGCATCCGCAGCGGTAGCGGGCAGATAGCGCCAGTCCTTCGTTTCGCGCAACAGGGCGTTTAAAAAACACTGGGCTGCAACGTCTGTACCGGCAGAGCGGGGCAGAGCACGCATAGATGTACCTCATTCCATGATTGATAATAATTCTCGTTATGATATTCATTCTGTTTACAGCCGCAACCATTTTTGCAATATTTGTTTTCATAAACTTCATAATTTCCACACATTTATTGACACTATGTTCACATTCTCATGCGCACTGACTCAGAAACATTGACCGAAAACGTCACCTCAAAAGCTAACTGGCCCCTGGCGCTATGTGCGGGTTTATTAGGTATCGGACAAAACGGCCTGCTGGTGATGCTCCCGCAGCTGGTCACTCTGACCGGGCTGTCGCTCTCGGTCTGGGCCGGGCTGTTGATGTTCGGATCCATGCTCTTTTTACCGGCATCGCCCTGGTGGGGACGCCAGAGCGAGCGGCGGGGGTGTAAGGTCGTGATGGTGGCCTCGCTCAGCGGCTATCTGGCCAGTTTCGTCGTGATGGCGCTGGTGGTCTGGGCGATGGCGGCCGGAAGGCTGGATACGGTCTGGGGACTGGCGGGACTGATCCTCTCGCGCCTGGTCTACGGGCTGACGGTCTCGGGGCTGGTGCCTGCGGCCCAGACGTGGGCTATTCAGCGTGCGGGGCTGGAGAAGAGGATGGCAGCGCTGGCGACGATAAGCTCCGGCCTCAGCTGCGGACGTTTGGTCGGCCCGCCGCTGGCGGCGATGATGCTTAGCGTTAATCCGGTGGCGCCGCTCTGGCTGATGGCGATCGCACCGTTAATCGCTCTGCTGCTGGTGCTTCGCGAAGTCGCGGACCCGCCGCTGCCGCCGGTAGCCCACCAGGCAACCCGCCTGCAGGCCTCCATGCTGCCGTTTCTGCTGCTGGCGCTGCTGCTGGCGGCGCTGGTGAGCCTGATGCAGCTTGGCCTGTCACCGCATCTTAGCCCCCTGCTGGAGGGCAATGCCCGGGACATCAGCCATCATGTTGCGCTTCTGCTGAGCCTGGCCGCGCTGGCCACGCTCGCGGCGCAGTTTCTGGTGGTCCGCCCGCAGCATTTCACCCCGATGACGTTGCTCTGCATCGCGGCGGTGTTAATGGTAGCAGGGCTTGGGCTGATGTCCGTCGCGGGCTTAACGCTGTTCTACGTGGGGATTGTTATCACTTCACTCGGGGCGGCGATGGCCACGCCGGGCTACCAGCTGCTGTTGAACGACAGGCTCACCACCGGAAAAGGGGCGGGCGTCATCGCCACCAGCCACACGCTAGGCTACGGTGTCAGCGCCCTGCTGGTGCCTGTGGTGACGCGCTTTTACGGCGAGCAGTCTTTAACGGTGACCGCATGGGGAATGGCTGTGCTGTTTTTAGCGTTGAGCATAGGGGTACGGTCAAGCGAGCGGACCCCTGCTGAAAAGCCTTAATGGATCTGGCGGGAGGAATGACCGCCAGACTCCTCATTTTGCCGCAGACGCTGCAGGGGATCCTGCTGATAAAACTGGCAGAAACGCTGCCAGAGCGCGGGGAAGCGGGGCGCGAAGAGCTCCGGCGCGCTGAAGAAATACTCCGAGAGTACCGCAAAGCACTCGGCCGGATCGGTTGCCGCATAGGCGTCAATGCTGGCCGCGCTTTCGCCCACCAGGTCTATTTCATCCTGAATGTTATCCATCGCCGCGTGCAGATCGTGCTCCCAGCCCGCCACCTCGCGAAGCGGGATCAGCGGTACTCCGCTGGCGCGATCGCCGTTGCGGGTATCCAGCTTGTGCGCCACTTCATGGATAATGAGATTAAAACCGGACGCGTCGAACGAGTCCTGAATATCAAGCCAGTTGAGGATTATCGGCCCCTGCTGCCAGCTTTGTCCGGACTGCACCACGCGCTGGTTGTGTACCAGCCCGATATCGTCCTGCCATTCGTCATCCACCACGAACGGCGCGGGATAGATAAGCACTTCGTGGAAACCGTCCAGCCACTCAATGCCGAGCTCAAGCACCGGCAGACAGAACAGCAGGGCGATGCGTGCGTTTTTCAGGGGATCGAGTTCGAAACCCTGCAGTGGAACCAGGCGTTTTTGCTGTAAAAAACGATCCGCCAGCTGAACCAGTTTCGCTTGTTCCTCCGGCTTAAGATTAGCCAGAACAGGGATCGTCAATGCGTCATCCCATGGCAGCGCCATATCCCGGCCAGCCTCATTCGTTTTCCAGGGCCACTTTATCATCGCTTTGCTCGCAAACTCGTCACTTGAACAAAAATGGGAAAGTCAGGTTCGGTTAAGATGCCAGAAAATCGCTCACTGCGACAAATCCAGCCTGAATAAACTATCATTCGTACGTAGCGGTGGGTAGCGGTTTGCGGGCATCACCTTCATTTTGTGAAGTCTGTCGTAGCCTTAACCCACAGGTTCAGTGAAGAAATCAGTACGGTATTGAAAAATGAGCGATTTCAAAGGTAACAAGCAGGACCTGCCCAGTCGACTGTGTGTGCACTGCCAGCGGCCCATGACGTGGCGCAAAAAATGGGCCAAATGCTGGAATGAGGTTAAATACTGTTCTGAACGTTGCCGCAGGAGCCACCGTTGACCGAGCTGCGTCTGATCCTGGGCGATCAGCTTAATCCGCATCACAGCTGGTTTGATACCTGCAGTCCGAACGTCATTTACGTGATGCTGGAGCTGCGGGCGGAAACCGCGTACGTGCTTCATCACGCTCAGAAAGTGATCGCCATCTTCGCCGCCATGCGCGCGTTTGCCTCTGCGTTAAAAGAAAAGGGGCATCGGGTGAGGTATGTCCGGCTCTCTGACAGCTCAAACCGCGGCGCGCTGGAAGATAATCTCAACGCGCTTGTCGCGCATTACGGCGCTGACAGGGTGTTGTGGCAGGAGCCCGACGAATGGCGTCTTGATACTCAGCTGCAGGCGTGGGCGAAGACGGTCTCCGTTGAAACGGCCTGCGTCAGCAGCGAGCATTTCTTCACCACACGTGGACAGGTGAGCGCGTTCTTTGCGACCCGCAAAAGCTGGCGAATGGAGTACTTTTATCGGGAAATGCGTCGTCAGCACGGCGTCCTGTTAACCGCTGAAGGCGAGCCGGAAGGGGGGAAATGGAATTTCGATGCTGAAAACCGCAGGCGCTGGTCCGGCGAGCCTCCCGCGCCGGGGGACGCGCGTCCGCTCCACGATTATTCAGCCTTATGGGCGGAGATCCAACGCTGCGGCGTAAACACCTTCGGCGAACCGCAGGCCGGGAATTTTCGCTGGCCGCTCAACCGTTCGGAAGCCAAAGCCGGGCTGGATGAATTTATCACTCACGTGCTCCCGCAGTTCGGCGCCTGGCAGGACGCGATGCACGCTGAGGAACCCTTTCTTTTCCACTCGTTAATTTCATTCGCGCTTAACACCAAAATGCTTAATCCGCGGGAAGTGGTGGCTGCCGCCCAGCAGGCATGGCGTTCGGGCCATGCGCCGCTGCCTGCCGTTGAAGGGTTTATCCGACAGATTCTCGGCTGGCGGGAGTACGTGCGTGGGATTTACTGGTCGCAGATGCCGGGCTATCGGGAGCTGAATGCCTTAGACCAGCACGCCCCGCTGCCGGACTGGTTCTGGACGGGAAAAACGCAGATGCGCTGCCTGGCGCATGCCGTTGGACAGTCGCTCACCGAGGCTTACGCCCACCATATCCAGCGCCTGATGGTCATCGGGAACTTTAGCCTGCTCAGCGGCCTGTCGCCGCAGGCGGTTCATGAATGGTATCTTGGGGTCTACATTGATGCCTTTGAATGGGTGGAGCTGCCCAATACCCTCGGCATGAGCCAGTTTGGCGATGGCGGGTTACTGGCGAGTAAACCCTACGTCTCAAGCGCGTCATATATTCATAAGATGAGTAATTATTGTCAGGGGTGCCGGTATCAGCACAACCAGCGTACCGGAGAGCAGGCGTGCCCCTTCAATGCCCTTTACTGGGACTTCTTTGCGCGCAATCGGGCGCGTCTCGGTAACAATCCCCGCCTGGGCATTGTCTTTAAACAGCTTGCGGACATGAAGGAAGAGGAGCGGCAGGCCATTGCTGACCGCGCAGAATACGTTCGCCTGCATCTCAACGACCTCTGACCTATTTCATCGCCGCACCGGTTGCGGTGGGTCAATAAGACGCTATTATTTTTGACTTTGTTGCGTATTCCCTGACAGGACATCCAGACGCTATGCCCGTGAATTTTGACCTTAACGATCTTTATGCTTTCAGAGCGTTAGTGGAGTACGGTAACTTCCGTGTCGCCGCTGAATCTATCTGTTTATCCCAGTCGGCGCTGAGCCGCAGGATTGAAAAGCTGGAAGCCGCGCTGGGAAACAGGCTGTTCGATCGTACCACCCGGCGCGTGGCCTTAACGCTATACGGGCAAAACTTTGCTGAACGCTCCGCGCAGCTGCTCGACAACGTTGAGTCAATGCTGGCGGATGTTGATAAAGTCAGTGAAGAGCGGACGGGGCTGATCACGGTTGCCACGGTACCGTCCGCCGCCTGTTACTTTATGCCTGATGTGATCCGTCGTTTTCAGTCTCGCTATCCGCGCGTTCGCATTAAGCTCATCGACAGCAGCGCGGGGAATGTGATTGACGCCGTGGCCCGAAGCCAGGCGGATTTTGGCATCTCCTTCGCAGGAAACCTGCCGTCTGACATCGAATTTTTCCCGCTGGTGGAGGATGTCTACGTTGCGGCGTGCAGAAAGGATCATCCGCTGGCGCAGAAGAGTCACCTGAGCTGGAAGGCGTTTTATCAGCAGGATTATATCTCCCTCGATAAAACGTCTGGCAACCGCAACCTGCTCGATCGGATGCTGGGGGATATCGTTCCCGAACGCCCCAGCGTCTGCGAAACACGTCACGTTACCACGATGATCGGCATGGTAGAGGCGGGGATCGGCATTGCTGCCGTTCCCGCCATGTCAATGCCGACCTCAGAGCACACGCTGCTGACGCATCTGCCGCTGGTGGCGCCGGAAGTGAAACGCACCGTGGGGCTTATCCGGCGCCGGGGGCGCATCCAGTCTTATATTGCGGCTGAACTGGAAAAGCAGATCACCGAACAGTATCGCCGGACGTAACGGGGATCATCCCCGTCTCCTTGATGACGGCCCTTGAGGGCGGTGAGGCGAGATAGGTCAGCAGCGCTTTCCCCTCTGCGGGATGTTCGGCATGGCGGGTGACCGCACCCGCGAAGCGCGTGATGTACTGCACATTATCAGGGATTTTCCCGATAAAGGTGACGCCCTGAACCGGCAGCAGCTCGCTGACCTGCTGGAAGCCCACGGCGTATTTTCCTTTCGCCACTTCTGAGGCGACCGGAATACGCTCGACCATTGTCGCTTTGCCCGCTACTTCCTTTTCAATCCCCAGCTTTTTGAACAGCGCCTGGCTGACGTACCTGCCGCTGGCGCTGTCAGAGTAGGCGATGGAGCTGGCCTGCAGCAGCGCGTTACGCAGGGTCGCCTCGCTGCTGATATCAGGAACATCCGCACCTTTTTTCACCACCATGCCAACGGGAGAGTCCGCGAGTTCCGTTCGCGAACCCGGCTGGGTCTGGCTGGCTTTTTCGAGCTTCTCCAGCGCATCGCCCACCATAATCACCACGTCGGCTTTCTCGCCGCGCGCCAGGCGGTTCGGGATCGCCTGCGGCGTAGCGCCCATTGAGGGGCCGGGGATGATCACGATTTTATCCCCGGTCTGGCGTTCATACTCGGGCGCCAGCTTTTCCAGGGCGGCTTTGAAGCCGCCTGAGATCATGACCTTCACGTCCTGAGCGCAGGCGCTCACGCTCAGGAACGTCAGTACCAGCGCGCTGGCGGTATAGCGATAAGTGCGTTTCATACTGCCCCCTCTGACTTGACGGTGTTTTGCATCGATACCGCGCGGCGGCGGTAGAGGTAGAGCGTCGCCAGCAGGGCACACACCGCGGCGAAACTCATCCAGTAGCCAGGCGAGGCTTTATCACCGGTGTATTCAATCAGCGCGGTGGACATGACCGGGGTAAAGCCGCCAAAGACCGCCGTTGCCAGGCTGTAAGCCAGAGAAAAGCCCGCCACGCGCACTTCTGCAGGCATAATTTCCGTCAGGGCCGGGATCATCGCGCCGTTATAGAGGCCGTAGAGGAAGGAGAGCCACAGCAGCACGCTCAGCATCATTGAGAAGCTAGGGGCACTCGCCAGCAGCGTCAGGGCCGGGTAGCTGGTCGCCAGCGCCAGCAGGGTCATGGCAATCAGCACCGGCTTGCGCCCGAAGCGATCCGACAGGGCACCGCCCACCGGCAGCCAGATGAAGTTAGAGATCGCCACCAGCAGCGTGACCAGCAGGCTGTCCGACGCGCTCAGCATTAGCACCTTTTTGCCAAAGGTGGGGGCGTAGACGGTAATCAGGTAGAACGCGGTGGTGGTCATCGCCACCATCAGCATGCCCGCGACCACCACCTGCCAGTTGCCAAGCAGCGTTTTAAAGACCTGACGCATCTCCAGATGATGGCGGCGCGCGCTGAACTCTTCCGTCTCCTCCAGCTTGCGGCGCAGGAAAAAGATAAACGGCACGATTAAACAGCCGAACAGGAACGGGATGCGCCAGCCCCATTCGCGAATGGCGCTCTCTTCCAGCACGGCGTTCAGCGCAAAGCCCATCGCGGCGGCGACCATAATGGCGACCTGCTGGCTGCCGGACTGCCAGCTGGTGTAAAACCCTTTGCGGCCCGGCGTGGCGATTTCAGCCAGATAGACCGAGACGCCTCCAAGCTCCGCACCGGCGGAAAAGCCCTGCAGCAGACGGCCCGTCAGCACCAGCAGCGGCGCCCACAGACCGATGCTTTGATAAGAGGGGATAAGCACAATCAGAAACGTACCCGCCGCCATGATGGACAGCGTGACGATTAGCCCCTTCCTGCGCCCCACCTTGTCGATATAGGCGCCAAGCACGATGGCACCGATGGGACGCATCAAAAAGCCCGCGCCGAAGACGGCGAAGGTCATCATCAGCGACGCAAATTCACTGCTCGCCGGGAAGAACGTGTGGGCGATGTAGGTGGCATAGAAGCCGAACAGAAAGAAATCGAATTGCTCAAGAAAGTTGCCGGACGTGACGCGAAGTATCGCGCCCGCCTTCGACCGTACGGTTGCAGGTGAGGTTGAGGAAAACATGGTTATCTCCAGTTTTATTGTTGACGTTTTACGCGTCTGTTTCTGAAAACTGGATCAGGATGAGGAATTAGATAAGCGCAAATGCCGCATCGACTGATGCATTTCTTGCATGAATATAATCCGGTGAATAAATACAATTAATGGCAACAATAACTTAACAAAATATTGGCTTTTTATTCACCAGCATTCTGTAAGTCTCTGATATTGCGATTTTGTGATGCGGCGCAGAGGCGCGTTTCAGAATGAGCCGGGTAACCGCGTCGTTACCCGGCGGAGGCCATTTAGCGCAGCGCCCTGGCAATCGCGCTAAACATCAGAGAGGCTTCCAGCGGCTGGGCGCTGAAGGACGGTTCCGCCTGCGGCCAGGTAGACCACTGGACGATGACCAGATTTTCCTTCGGGTTCACCATAATCATCTGCCCGAAAATGCCCAGCGCCCAGAGTGAACCTTTCAGCGAATCCTGTGCCGTCGGCTCTACGCCCGTGGCGTTGGCGGGCACTTCGTTGTTCCACCACTGATAGCCGTACAGCCCCTCGGGATGGGCGACAGAGACCGAGCCTTTGGCCTTCGTCCAGTCTGACGACTGCCGGATCCAGTTTTCCGGCAGGATGGTCTTACCGTTCGGCAGCGTACCGTTGTTCAGGATAAATTGCCCGAAGCGTCCCCAGTCCTCCAGCGTGGCGTTAAAGCCGTGCGCGCCGACATCGTGCTGGCCTTTGCTGTAGGCATGCCACACGCCGTCGCTCGCCATGCCGTAAGGCTGCCAGATGCTTTTCTCCAGATAGGCCGCAAGCGTCATGCCGGTGGCCCGCTCCAGCACGTCACCCAGCAGCCAGGCGCCGCCCGAAGAGTAGGACCAGCTCTCTCCGGCCGGGTGAATCCTGCGCAGCCCCTTCACCAGCTTGCGCACGCAGTCATAGGTACCCGGCTTCGCCTCGCACTCGGTGAGCTGCGCGAAGTCGGATTTAGGGTTGGTGTAATCCTCGTTCCACGCCACGCCGGAGGTATGGGTGATAAGCTGCTTAAGCGTCACGCCGTCCCACGCGGTGCCTTTCAGGTCGGGTTCATACCGCGTGACCAGGTCGTCGAGCGAGTGAATTTTTCCCTCTTTGAGGGCCACGCCTACCAGCGCCGATACCACCGATTTCCCAACCGAGCGCGAGGTCCAGAGCGTGGAGTCGGTGTTGCCTTCTCCAAGGTACTTCCAGGCGATTTTGCCGTCCTTCAGCACCAGCATGCCGCTGACGTTCTGGCGTTTAAGATACTCTTCCAGGCCGTAGCGCCTGCCGTTGACCTGATAGTGGGCGTCCGTGAGCGGCTTGTCCGACACCCGCAGCGGCACGGCGTTACCGTGGCGGAAAACATCCCCGGCGTAGTTGCGGTAGTCATTGCGAAAGCCCACCACGCGGTCAGCCTGGCTCCAGGTGAGCATCTTATGGGGGTCAGGCAGCGTGGTGTCGAAGGGGGCTGGGCAGGCGCTGAGGTCGGTGCCTTTACAGGCCGCCACTGCCGAAGGGGATATCAGGGTGCTGAAGACAAGGCCCGCCAGCAGGGCATGGTTTACTTTTCTGTTTTTCATATCCGTCTCTTACAGGTTAGGAACGGCTTCAGTTTAAAAACCCCGGGGCTATAATAAAAAACGCGTAGCGGGGGAAAATCCCCCAAAAAAACAGAAGGAGCGTAGCGTGGCGGGACTGATTTACTCTTTTGCACAGCTCGAGGCATTTACCGCCGTGGCCGAGAACGGGAGCCTGAGTAAAGCCGCGGTGGCGCTGAAGAAGGACCGAACGACGCTTCGCGATCTGGTTGATTTTCTTGAGGATGGGTTAGGCTACGCGCTGTTTATTCGCGACGGCCGCACCCTGCGGCTCACGCCCGAAGGGGAACAGCTTCAGCGTCAGGCGCACCTGCTGATGCGGCAGGTAAAAGCCTTTGAGGCGTTTGCCAGAGAGGTGCCGCACGGTGCCACGCAGGGCCTGACGCTGGTCTACGATCCTTTTACGCCCAGAGCCTTTCTGCACGGGGTAATTGCTGAAATGGCGGTGCGAAAAATCCGCCTGAGCCTTATTTGCGCCTCGCGGGATGAATCGGAACGGCTGCTGGCGAACAACGACGCGGATCTCGCCATCTGCCAGGCGCGCAACCGCAGCGTGGGTAATGATATGGATTGGCGTGCCCTGGGTGCCATCGATATGGATTTTTATGCCGCCAGCGGGCTGTTTGCTGACTGTTCTTCGCCTCTGTCGCTGCTCGATCTCTCCCTGGTACCCCAGGTCGTCATGCACCCCGCCTCGGACGAGCCGGTGGCGCGCCGCCTGCAGATTTCCGGGCATACCCTCTTTACCAATGAACCGGAGATGCTGCGCGGTTTGCTTGAACGCGGCTGCGGCTGGGGATTCTTACCGACGCATTTTCATGCCTGTCAGTGGCAAAACGTAAAAAGGCTGCACACCGAAGTGGGCAGCCAGGGGATTGGTCAGACGATGGTCACCATCTGGAAGCCGGGGAGCGACAAGCGCAGCACGATCGCTGAAACGCTGTCGCTCTTGCCGGACGTATGGAAGCACTCAGCGCTGTGAACAGCCTTTACACTGCTGGTTCTGGATCTGCTGGAAGAAATCGTTGCCTTTGTCATCCACCAGGATAAACGCCGGGAAGTTCTCCACTTCAATTTTCCAGATGGCCTCCATTCCCAGCTCAGGATACGCGACGCACTCCAGGCTCTTAATGCTGTTTTGCGCCAGCACCGCCGCCGGGCCGCCGATGCTGCCCAGGTAGAAGCCGCCGTGCTTATGGCAGGCGTCGGTTACCTGCTGGCTGCGGTTGCCTTTTGCCAGCATGATCATGCTCGCGCCGTGGGACTGCAGTAAGTCCACATACGAATCCATGCGTCCTGCGGTGGTTGGGCCGAGTGAGCCAGACGCGTAGCCTTCCGGCGTTTTGGCCGGGCCCGCGTAATAAATCGGATGATCTTTGACGTACTGCGGCAGTTCTTCGCCATTGTCGAGCAGCTCTTTCAGCTTCGCGTGGGCGATGTCGCGCGCCACGATGATGGTTCCGTTCAGCGACAGGCGGGTAGAGACCGGGTGCGCGGAAAGCTGCGCCAGGATCTCATTCATCGGCTTGTTCAGGTTGATGCTGACCACGTCGCCTTCGCCCTGCTGGCGCAGCGATTCAGGAATATACTGACCCGGGTTGTGCTCCAGCTTCTCAATCCAGATCCCGTCACGGTTGATTTTCGCTTTGATGTTGCGGTCTGCGGAGCAGGAGACGCCCATGCCGATCGGGCAGGACGCGCCGTGGCGCGGCAGGCGGATCACGCGGATGTCGTGGGCGAAGTATTTACCCCCAAACTGCGCGCCGAGGCCGAGGTTCTGTGCTTCCTGAAGAAGCTCCTGTTCCAGCTGAACATCGCGGAACGCCTGGCCGTGTTCGTTGCCTTCGGTTGGCAGCGCGTCGTAGTAGCGCGTGGAGGCCAGCTTCACGGTTTTCAGCGTGCTTTCCGCCGAGGTGCCGCCAATCACGAATGCGATATGGTACGGCGGACAGGCCGCCGTTCCCAGGGTACGCATCTTCTCAACCAGGTAGTTTTTCAGCTTAGCCGGGGTGATCAGCGCTTTGGTTTCCTGATACAGATAGGTTTTGTTGGCAGAGCCGCCGCCTTTAGCCATGCACAGGAATTTATACTCATCGCCGTCAACGCTGTAGAGATCGATCTGCGCGGGCAGGTTGGTACCGGTATTCACCTCTTTATACATATCCAGCGCCGCATTCTGGGAGTAGCGCAGGTTGTCTTCAATGTAGGTGTTATACACGCCCTGGCTCAGTGCCGCTTCGTCACCGCCGCCGGTCCAGACGCGCTGGCCTTTTTTACCCATGACGATCGCGGTGCCGGTATCCTGGCAGGTCGGCAGCACGCCCTTGGCGGCGATTTCGGAGTTGCGCAGAAACTGCAGGGCAACGTACTTATCGTTCTGGCTGGCTTCCGGGTCGTTGAGGATGGCGGCAACCTGCTTCTGGTGGGAAGGACGCAGCATAAATGCGGCATCGTGGAAGGCCTGCTGCGCCAGCAGGGTCAGCGCTTCCGGCTCCACCTTCAGGATTTCCTGGCCTTCGAACTCGGCAACGGAGACGTGCTCTTTGGTCAGCAGATAGTATTCGGTGTCGTCATGCGCAAGAGGGAAGGGGTTCTGGTAGATAAACGGTTTGTTTGACATAGCGTATTGCTCCACAAAAATTAAACCGCCGGAGGATAAGTCCGGCGGTCAGGAATCAGAACATCATGGACATCCACGGATAGCCAATCAGCAGCAGGGCCGCCAGGAAGATGGCACCGAAGATGGTGCCGAGGCGCCAGTAGTCTTTGGTTGGCAGGTAGCCGCTACCGTAGTAAATCGGGCTTGGGCCAGTACCGTACGGGGTGATGATCCCCATCACGCCCAGCGAGGTCACCATCAGCAGGACAAACACTTCCATATTCATGCCCGGAATGGTGGAGGCGATGGTCAGCATCGCTGGCAGCAGCGCCGTGGTGTGCGCGGTGGTGCTGGCAAACAGGTAGTGCAGCAGGTAGAACGCCAGCAGCAGGACGATGGTCGCCACGCCCGGAGAGATACCGCTCATTAACAGACCGCCTTCTTTACCCAGCCAGCTGATAAAGCCGGTAGAGGAGAGGCCGTCCGCCAGCGCAACCAGGGTGGCGAACCAGACGAAGGTGTTCCACGCCGCTTTGTTACCGGTGATATCGTTCCACTCCAGCACGCCGGTCCACAGCATCAGGCCGACGATGAGCAGGGCAGCCATCGCGGGCTCAATCCACGCGGCAGCGAAGATCCACATCAGCAGCGCGCAGCACACGAATACCAGCAGCAGGATTTCATTGCGGGACAGTTTGCCGAGTTTTTCCAGCTCACGGGTCGCCCACAGCGGCACTTCGTTGTTCACCTTCACTTCTGGCGGGTAGAACCAGTAGGCCAGCAGCGGCATGGTCAGAATCAGCAGGATGCCCAGCGGCAGGAAGGCGAGGAACCAGGTACCCCAGGAGATATCAATCCCAACCGTACTTTTCACCAGCGCCAGGGCCAGCAGGTTTGGCGCGAGGGCGGAGAGGAACATTGAGCTGGTGATACAGGCCGCGGTGATTGCCACCCACATCAGGTACGAACCAATTTTACGCGCGCTTGGGTCGTTCGGTTTTGAACCGTACAGCGGCGGCAGGTTAGCGATAATCGGGTAGATGGTCCCGCCGCTGCGCGCGGTGTTCGACGGAGTGAACGGTGCCAGCAGAAGGTCTGCAAACGTAATCGCGTAACCGAGCGTCAGGCTGCGACGGCCAAGGTATTTCACCAGAATCAGCGCCAGACGGCGGCCGAAGCGGGTTTTGTCATAGCCTGCGGCGAACATAAAGGCACCGAAAATCAGCCAGACGGTAGAGTTACCAAACCCGCTCACCGCCCACTTAAAGGAGGCGCCTGCCAGCTTGAATTTCGGGTCGGCCAGCTGTTCAGGGCTGAACAGCACCCACTGGCTGCACAGGGCAATGGCGACCACGCCGGTCAGACCGATCACCGCGCCCGGCAGCGGTTCGAAGATCAAACCAACGATCACGCCGACGAAGATGGCGAAGTAGTGCCATGCGTAAGGAGGCAGTCCTTCCGGTACCGGAACAAACAGCAGCAGTACGGCGACGATGACGGGCAGAGCCATCATCAGCAGACGTTTTGCGTTTCCATTTGATGCCTGGTTCGCCACAGGGGGCGTTACAGCAGTTTTTGTATTCATAGTTTCACGTCTTAAGTTGTCAAAGATTCGGTCGTACTGAAAAAACAAAATCACTTTCTTAAGTTTCTTTGCTTTTTTTAGTTATTAAAGGTGCGGTTTTGTATTTTCAGTAATAGCAATTTAACGCTTTTACGGTGGCGCTAAATTAAAAAATGATGATGTTTTTATATTGCGCTTTTGGATGCCATAACTATTGATCGCGATCAAAAAAACAGAATCGCAGCGTTATTTTTATGCTTTTATTAATAACCACTCAGGCGTATGTGGGTATTGCCTGTTTTATTGGTTTGTTTTATCATTTTTGTAACATTTATGTTTTCTGTGCTTTGCATTCTATTGTTTTTTATCGGTTTATTTGTGTCCTGTGAATTGGTTTTACCAATTTTTATTTAACGAACTTTAAATTATTGTGAATGACTGAATTACATTCGCTAACACCAATGTGTTATTTGTGTTATTGCAGGGATTAAATAGTTTTTTAACTAACGTAATAACTTTAGAAACTAAAAAAATCATTATATTAATATCATGACATCGGCAAATAACGACGAACTAAAAAAACAATCCGATAACGAATTCTTAATTTTTTAAAAGTTTGGAGTTTCTATTATGAGCACTAACGAACGCATTCTTAGCCCCTTCACATTACCGAATGGCACTGAACTGAAAAACCGTTTGTTAATGGCACCTATGACCACCTGCACCGGCTATTACGACGGCACCGTTACCAGCGAACTGGTGGAGTACTATCGTGCCCGCTCCGGCAGTATCGGCACCATCATTGTGGAGTGCTGCTTCGTCGACGATCTCGGTCTGGCCTTCCCTGGCGCGATCGGGATTGATAATGACGAGAAAATTGCCGGGCTGGCGAAAATCGCGGAGGCGATTAAATCTAAAGGCTCTAAGGCCCTGTTGCAGATCTACCACGGCGGCCGCATGGTTGACCCGAAACTGATCGGTGGTCGTACGCCGGTTGGCCCAAGCGCCGTTGCCGCGCCGCGTGAGGGTGCAGCAACGCCAGTGGCGCTGACTGGCGAAGAAGTCGAAGGCATGATCGGCAAGTTTGGTGAAGCGGTGCGCCGCGCCATCCAGGCCGGCTTCGACGGCGTGGAAATCCACGGGGCAAACACCTATCTGATTCAGCAGTTCTACTCACCGAATTCAAACCAGCGTGACGACGAGTGGGGCGGCAGCCGCGATAACCGCGCGAAGTTCCCGCTGGCGGTTCTGGATATCACCCACAAAATGGTGCGCCAGTACGCGGACGACGCGTTTATTATTGGCTACCGCTTCTCCCCTGAAGAGCTGGAAGTGCCGGGCATCCGCTTTGAAGACACCATGTACCTGCTGGAAAAACTGGCGGCACGCGGTGTGGATTACCTGCACTTCTCCGTCGGCGCGACCCTGCGTCCTTCCATTGTCGACACCCAGGACCCGACGCCGCTTATCGAAAAATACTGCGCGATGCGTTCTGAAACGCTGGCGCAGGTTCCGGTCATGGGCGTGGGTGGAGTAGTGAATGCCGCCGATGCCAATGAAGCGCTTGAACACGGTTACGACCTGATTGCCGTGGGCCGTGCCACTATCGCCTATCCGGACTGGACTGACCGCATCGCGGCCGGGGAAACGCTGGAGCTGTTTATGGACAGCACCCAGCGCGAGGCGCTGAACATTCCTGAACCGCTGTGGCGCTTCTCGCTGG
This sequence comes from Enterobacter sp. ECC-249, assembly GCF_043965265.1. Taxonomy (NCBI): domain Bacteria; kingdom Pseudomonadati; phylum Pseudomonadota; class Gammaproteobacteria; order Enterobacterales; family Enterobacteriaceae; genus Enterobacter; species Enterobacter sp. ECC-249. The sequence continues at coordinate 3,474,571 of NZ_CP143660.1, read as the reverse complement.
TAGAAGCGATGATCCGCGACATGAGCATGGGCGAATCCAAATTCAAACCGGGTACCTTTGCTGAGAAAGTACAGGACGACGCTAATGAACTGGTGATTAACGTCAGCCTGGAAACCGACCGCATTGCGGACATCGAGCTGGCCTCCGGCCCGAGTGACGACGTTGAGTTTGTGACCAGCTTTGAAGAGATCCGTACCCGCATTCTGGATGCCAATACCCCGCACGTGGATGCCATCACCGGCGCAACCAGCCAGAGTGAAGCGGTGAAGAAAGCGGTCTCTAAAGCGATGCTGAAATCCAGCAAAGCGCTGGCAGCGGAAGAGGGCGTTGACCCGAACGAAACCCGCAGCGTGGACGTGGTGGTTGTCGGCAGCGGCGGTGCCGGTCTGGCGGCGGCGATTCAGGCGCACGACGAAGGCGCGAGCGTGCTGATTGTTGAGAAAATGCCAACCATCGGCGGGAATACCATTAAAGCTTCTGCCGGTATGAACGCCGCCGAAACCCGCTTCCAGCGCGTGAAGGGCATTCAGGACAGCAAAGAGCTGTTCTACCAGGAAAGCCTGAAAGGCGGCGGCAACAAGAACAACCCGGAACTGCTGCGTCGCTTCGTCGAGAATGCGCCGCAGGCGATTGAGTGGCTGGCAACGCGCGGCATTATGCTGAACGATATCACCACCACCGGCGGGATGAGCATCGACCGTACTCACCGTCCAAAAGACGGTTCTGCGGTGGGCGGTTACCTGATTAGCGGCCTGGTGCGTAACGTCAACAAACGCAACATCGAGGTAATGCTGGATACCTCCGTCAGCGACATCATCTTCGAGAACGGCGAAGTCACCGGCGTGCGCCTGACCACCGAAGAGAATGAAACCGTCACCGTAGCAGCGAAAAGCGTGATTGTGGCAACGGGCGGCTTCAGCGCCAACAGCCAGATGGTCGTGAAATACCGTCCGGATCTGGAAGGTTTCGTCACCACCAACCACAAAGGGGCAACCGGTGGCGGTATCGCGCTGCTTGAGCGCATCGGGGCAGGCACTGTCGATATGGGTGAAATTCAAATTCACCCAACCGTGGAGCAGAAAACCTCGTATCTGATTTCCGAATCCATCCGCGGCGGCGGGGCGATTCTGGTGAACCAGCAGGGGAACCGCTTCTTTAACGAGATGTCGACCCGCGATAAAGTCTCCGCGGCAATCATCGACCTGCCGGAGAAATACGCTTACATCGTCTTTGACGAGCACGTACGCGCCAAAAACAAAGCCGCTGATGAGTACATTGCCAAAGGCTTCGTGACCAGCGCCAGCTCGCCAAAAGCTCTGGCGGAAGCGCTCGGTATGGATCACCACGCTTTCCTGGCCACCCTGGAACGTTACAATGGTTTCGTAGAAAAACAGCACGATGACGACTTTGGTCGTACCACCGCGCTGCGTGCGCCAATCAATGAAGGGCCATTCTACGCCATTCAGATTGCGCCGGGCGTGCACCACACCATGGGCGGCGTGACCATCAACACCGAAACCTGCGTGCTGGACAGCAGCCACAACGTGCTGCCAGGGGCTTTTGCGGCCGGTGAAGTGGTCGGCGGGATCCACGGCGGTAACCGTATCGGCGGTAACGCGGTGGCAGATATCATAATTTTTGGTACCCTTGCAGGACATCAGGCGGCTCTGCGTTCGAAAAAGAGGTAAGGCACCTGTTTCCCAGGCCGGATACGCGCAGCGCTATCCGGCATTTTCCCCGGCGGCGCGGTGCTAGCCGGGGCTACATCTGAGGACTCCTGCCATGCCTGATAGCCATCGCGTTTACAGCTACTCCGCCGTCCTGATGGGCTCACCCATTCTCCTGAAACTCTTTTCCCACGATGAAGCCCTCGCGTCCCGCGTGTTTCGCCTGATCAAACAGTATGAAGACCTGCTCACCGTCAACCGCGCGCACTCGCAGGTGATGGACATCAACCATGCCGCTGGGCAGAACCCGGTCACCGTCAGTCGGCCTGTGTTTGAACTGATCCGCTGTGCAAAAGCGGCAAGCCTGTTCAAGGACAGCGCTTTTAACCTGGCTATAGGTCCGCTGGTGAAGCGCTGGAAGATTGGTTTTCAGGGGGACAGCGTTCCGCCTGCCGATGAAATCGCGTCGCTGCTGGCGATAACCCGTCCAGAAGATGTCCTCCTTGATGAGGCCAGCAGCAGCGTGTTTCTGACCCGGGCGGGGATGGAGATCGATCTGGGGGCCATCGCCAAAGGCTATATCGCCGACAGGGTGCGTGATTACCTTCGTAAAGAGGGCGCTGAGCTGGGGCTGATCAACCTCGGCGGAAACATTCAGACGTTAGGCTCGCCGGAAGGGGGTTGGAGCGTTGGGCTGAAAAAACCGTTCGCCGGTGACGCGCTGATCGGCACGATGACCGTAGAGAACCTGTCCGTCGTGACGTCGGGAACGTACGAGCGCTACTTTGAGCAAAACGGCAAGCGCTATCACCATATTCTCGATCCGCGCACCGGGTATCCGCTGGACAACGAGCTGGACAGCGTGACGATCGTTTCGAAAGACTCCATCGACGGCGATATCTGGACCACGCTGATGTACGGCATGGGGGTAGAGAAGGGCTGTGCCGCCCTGCGCGCGCGCCCCGATATTGAAGCAATCTTTGTGACCAAAACAAAAGAAGTGGTGTTCTCTTCAGCACACCACTTCCGCTTTACCCTGCTGGATAACGACTACCGCGTTACTGGCAATATTGCTTGAGCAAGCCGGTCTGCTCCGGCTGGAGACGGTAGCGATACACCGGACGCCCGGTGGCGCCGTAGTGAATGCTGGTGAACAGAATGTTGATTTGCGCGAGCCAAATCAGGTATTTACGGCAGGACACGCGGGAGATGTTGACGGCGTTTGCCAGGTCATCGGTAGAAAACTCGGTTTCCGGGTGAGCGTCAATCCACTGGCAAATCGTGCGCAGCGTTTGCGGCGTTAACCCCTTCGGCAACTTTTTACTGTCCGCCAGTTCCGGCGCCCCGCCGTGGATCAGCCGGTCGACGTCGGCCTGCTCATAGTACTGGTGCGAACCCATCAGGTTGTGCTTTGCCTTCCAGCCGTTCAGCGCCTCTTCAAAGCGCGGGAACTGGAACGGCTTGATCAGATAATCCACCACGCCGTAGTGAATGGAGGTCTGGATCGTGGCTGCGTCGGCAGCCGACGAGATCATAATCACATCAATTGGGCGGCCGGATGCGCGAATAACGGGCAGCAGATCCAGCCCGTTATCCTGCTGCATATAGACATCCAGCAGCACCAGATCGACAGGCTGCCCGGGGTTATTAATGATGGCCTCGGCCTGGTTTAGCGTGGAGGCGACGCCGCAGCAGCTAAAACCTTCAACACGGTTGACATACAGACGGTTGAGGTCGGCTACCATGGCGTCATCATCGACAATTAATACATTTATCACGCGATATTCCTCTCGCTATCCCAGGGGATGTGAACAAAAAATTGGGTAAATACGCCCGGCTCAGACTCGACGGTAATATCGCCGCCGAGGTTCTGGATTTGCTGGCGAGCAAGGAACAGCCCAACGCCACGGTTTTCACCTTTTGTTGAGAAGCCCTTTGTAAAAATAGCCTCCAGCTGAGTGGGATCAATGCCGGGGCCATCGTCGCTGACTTCGCAGCTGAGCCAGCCATTCTGATAATGCAGCAGCAGGCCGATTTCACCTTCCTGCTGTCCTTCCATCGCGTCGAGCGCGTTTTCAATGAGGTTACCCAGCGCGGTGATTAGCACCGCGACCTGCTCTTCACTCGCGGTATCCGGTATCTGGCATTCATCCGCCAGCGTCAGGGTGACGCCCGCTTCTTTCGCCCGGTTGATTTTACCCAGCAGGAACCCGGCGATAACCGGGGATTTTACCTTGCTCTGTATCGTACCGATATCCGTCTGGTAATTTTGTGCCGTCTGAATGATGTACTCTTCCAGCTTGTCGTAGCGCTTCATGTGCAGCAGGCCCAGGATCACATGCAGCTTATTCATAAACTCGTGCGTATGGCTGCGCAGGGCGTCGACGTAGTTGACCATGCCATCAATACGCTGCATTAGCTGGCTGATTTCTGTTTTATCACGGAAGGTGGTGATGGCGCCGATCACCCGATCCTGACTTTTAACGGGCACCATATTGCACAGCAATAGACGCCCGTTACAGCTGATCTCCTGATCCTGGCGCGCGACGCCCGTCTTTGAGACTTCACGCAGGCTGGCCAGCAGGGGCGCGCTGGCGTTTTCGGTCTGCTTGCCGGAGGGGAGAAGCAATATTTCTCTGGCGGTCTGGTTGATCATCGTCACGCGCCCGTGAATATCGACGGCCAGCACCCCCTCGCGAAGCGACTGCAGCATCGCCTGACGCTGTTCGAACAGGGCGGAAATTTCGTAAGGTTCGAGCCCGAACAGGATGCGTTTCAGGACCCGCACCAGACCCCAAATTGCCATCGAACTCATAAAAATACTGAATAAAATGGTCCAGACGGCGTTTAGCCGCCCGCGGGCAATCTGCTCTTCAACCTTATTCAGGGAGATACCGACCACCACCACGCCGATCTGCTCGTGCTGGCCGTCGTAGACGGGTGTAAAAACGCGCAGCGCTTCCGCGAGCGCCCCCCGGTTAACCGATACGTTCTCTTTGCCTTCCAGCGCGGGGGTTAAATCGTCGCCGATAAAATGCAGCCCAAGCAGCGCTTCGTTCGGGTGTGAATAGCGGATCCCGCGCATATCGGTGACCACGGTGAACAGCAGGTCGTTTCGCTTCGTTACCGCCTGGGCGATGGGCTGAATAATATTCTCCTGCGGTGCCTGCATCAGGCCGCGCTGTATCTCGGGGCTGTCGGCGAGGGTGCGGGCAATGCCGAGCGCGGTGTCTTTAACATCATCGCGGGTCGCCCGGGTAATTTGTACGGAGTAGAGCGCAAAGACTACCAGCAGCACAGAGGCAATAATCGCGCACACCATCAACGTGACCAGGGTGTTCAGCTTCATGGGGCGCTTGCGCGTCGGAAGGAAAGGCTGCAAATCGCTCATCAACACTCCGCGATGATAAAGAAAGGGGTAATTATCGCCGATGACGCGCATTTCTTAAAGCCATGTAAAGGCGTGGATTTGGTCCTCTTTTCGTGACCCTCCTCGCAGGTCATCTATATAAAACACTTTATAGTGTGTGGGTACTCATAATAAGGAGGCTGTTTATGAGCATTATGCTTACCGGTTCGGTCAAGGAAAGACGGCACGCCAGCACGATGAATATTGATAGATTGTCCACGCTGGACATGCTGAAAGTCATTCACCAGGATGATGCACTCATTTCTGCTGCGATCGCCCCCTGTTTACATACCCTCGCCCGCGTAGTGGACAACGCCGCCGCGACGCTCAGCCACGGCGGTCGCCTGGTCATCGTTGGCGCGGGGCCGTCGGGGCGCATTGCGCAACAGGTTGCCGATGAATATGCGCCGGGCAAAACCCCTGTGATGGCCGTTACGGGACAAGAAGGGGAAGGGAGCTACGAGCGCGGCGTTGCCGATATTCAGGCTATTAAGTTTGGTGAACACGATATGATGCTGGCCGTGACCGTCAGCGGAAAAACGCCGTGGGTCTGGGGGGCAATGCGGCATGCGTGGTCGCTGGGTTCACCGGTCGCCATTATTACCGGTGATGCGCAAAGTGAAGCCGCACAGCTGGCGAGCATGGTTATCGCTCCGGAGCTGGGGGCCGATGTCGTTGCAGGCTATATCAACACCAAAGCGGGGATTGCACAGAAGATGATCCTCTCGATGATCGCTACCGGGCTGGCCGTCCGAACCGGACGGGTTTACAGCAATCTGCGTGTGGATCTTGAGGCAGGTACAACCAAATGGGTTGAACGGCAAATCGCCATTGTGATGGAAGCGGGAGGATGCAGCCGGACAGAGGCAAAAGCCGCGCTGGAGAGCTGTAACTTTAACTGTAAAACGGCGGTATTAATGGTGCTGACAGGGCTGGATGCATGGAAAGCCCATGAGTTGCTGGCGCAGAATAACGGGTTTATCCGCGTAGCGCTGCAGGAAGCCCCGTAATTTAAAGTGAAGATATAAAAAAGGCCGCAGTTGCGGCCTTTGGTATTTTGGTGATTAGAACTGGTAGGTCATGCCTACGCCAACGATGTCATCGGTGGAAATACCGTATGCGTCATACTGCGCTTCGTCCTGATCCAGCATGTTGATTTTGTAATCAACATAGGTGGAGAAGTTTTTGTTGAAGCTGTAGGTCATGCCCAGGTCGATGTAGTTAACCAGATCCGGATTGAATCCTTTACCGTCCAGGTCTTTACCTTTTGAGTAGACCCATGCCAGGGAAGGGCGCAGACCGAAGTCGAACTGGTACTGGGCTACCGCTTCAAAGTTCTGGGTCTGGTTGGCGATACCAATTTTCTTGCTAGTGCTACCGAATGGGGTCATGTTGCTGGTTTCAGCATACATCATGGCCAGGTAGACACTGTTAGCATCGTATTTCGCGCCAACGGTCCAGGCTTCAGCTTTATCGCCACCCGCATAACCGATGCTTTCAAAGCTTTTGCCGTATCCAACCTGCTTGTTGGTACGATCCGAAGACGAGTACGCCGCACCCAGGCTCAGGCCGGAGAGATCGCCAGAGAAGTCGTAGGTGGTAGAGATACCGAAGCCGTCGCCATTCTGGAAACGAATATCATCATGACCGTTTTTAGTGCCTTCCTGATCTTCTGAAGGATCCTGACCTTCATTCGCGCCCTGATACTGCAGCGCGAAATTCAGACCTTCAACCAGACCGAAGAAATCCTGGTTACGGTAGGTTGCCAGATTGTTAGCACGGCCGTTCATAAAGTTATCGGTACGGGTGTAAGAGTCACCGCCAAATACAGGCAGCATATCGGTCCAGGCTTCTACGTTGTACACGACGCCGTAATTACGGCCATAATCAAATGAACCGTATTCGCCATATTTCAGGCCAGCATATGCCAGACGATTAAAGGATCTATCACCGGCAGACTCGGTATTATTCGCGTAGGTTTTGTATTCCCACCGGCCGTAACCGATCAGGTCGTTAGCGATTTGAGTTTCGCCTTTGAAACCAATCTGCACATAGGTTTCGTCGCCGTCGTCGCCAGGGTTATCAGAGAAGGTATGGCGTGCATCGACTTTGCCGTACAGGTCAACTTTGTTGCCGTTTTTGTTATACATTTCAGCCGCATTAGCAGCGACTGCCATTAATAAAGCGGGGACCAGAATTGCCAGAGCTTTTCTTTTCATTATATATTCCCTTAAAATATAATTTATATGAATAATTCAAACATAATTTATATGAATAAATGTAATCACCCTCCGTAATTACAGCGTCGATACTATTCCATGAGGCGTTATTTAGTTTCAAAAATAAATGTAATTAAATGCTGTTAAATATTGCTAAATGTTTCTATTAATCTCTTTATTTTTCTTATGAATTAATTGATTGAATTTATTTGGCGTAATTATTATTAAGTATTTCGGAGTTCTATTTTTAAATTGGTTTAATTTATATATGTTATAATTCATTCTCTTTTGACCAACAGGACATGATGATGGAACTTGCCCGCTGGCAGCACAGATTTGAGCGCTGGCTCGAGGAAAACCACAGCACCGACGATACTGCACATGATATTTCGCATTTTCGTCGGGTCTGGATGACGGCGCAAAAAATCATGGATTGCCAGGTGGTGGTGGAGCCGCTGGTGATCCTGACCGCATGCTATTTCCACGATATCGTCAGCCTGCCGAAAAACCATCCCGAACGCGGCCGGTCATCGCAGATGGCAGCGCGCAGAACGTGCGAGATTCTGCACCGCTACTTCCCTGACTTTCCGCCAGAGCATATTGCCGCCGTCGCGCACGCGATTGAGGCGCACAGCTTTAGCGCCGGAATTGCGCCGCAGAGTATGGAAGCCAAAATTGTGCAGGATGCTGACCGGCTGGAAGCGTTAGGCGCCATCGGCCTGGCGCGCGTTTTTGCCGTCTCGGGCGCGCTGGGCGTGCCGCTTTTTGACGCAGACGATCCCTTTGCCGGTGCGCGTCCCCTCGATGACCGTGCGTTTGCCCTCGACCATTTTCAGACCAAGCTGCTGCGTTTGCCTGATACAATGCAAACGGAAATGGGCCGCGAACTTGCAAGTCACAATGCCGATTTCCTGATTCAGTTTATGGCGAAACTCAGCGCCGAATTACACGGCGACTGCCTCGGGCTGGATAGCCAGGTGCTGAGCCGCTTCCGTCGCAGTTTGCGCAACTGAACTGTGGTAATCTGTTCCCAGTCTTTACTCTCCGGTTAAAAGAATGCAGGAAAATCGATCAGTGACAGAGCCCGCGCCCGCGCAGGCTGAGAAATCAACGGCAACGGTGCAGGCCTTACTGCGCCAGCTGTTGGATATCTATGATGCTAAAACGCTGGCCAGTCTGCTGGTGGCGCACGGCGAGAGCCACTGGAGCCCGGCGATCCTTAAACGTCTGCTGACCAGCGAACGCGCAGGGCGTCGCCTGAGTGAAGGCGAGTTTCGTTATCTGCAAAACCTGCTTCCTCGTCCTTCTGCTGCGCACCCGAATTATGCCTTCCGGTTTATCGATCTGTTTGCCGGTATCGGCGGCATTCGGCACGGTTTTGAAGCTATCGGCGGACAGTGCGTGTTTACCAGCGAGTGGAACAAACATGCCGTCCGGACCTACAGGGCCAACTGGTACTGCGATCCGAACGAGCACCATTTCAACGCGGATATCCGCGATGTGACGCTGAGCCATAAAAGCGGCGTGAGCGATGAACAGGCAGCCGAGCACATTCGCCAGACGATCCCGGCGCATGACGTGCTGCTGGCGGGCTTCCCGTGTCAGCCTTTCTCGCTGGCCGGCGTTTCCAAAAAGAATGCCCTTGGACGCGCCCACGGTTTCGCCTGCGATACGCAGGGAACGCTGTTTTTTGATGTGGCGCGCATTATCGACGCCTGCCGCCCGGCCATCTTTGTGCTGGAAAACGTCAAAAACTTAAAAAGCCACGACGGCGGGAAAACCTTCCGCATTATTATGCAAACGCTGGATGAGATGGGCTATGACGTGGCCGATTCAGAGGACATGGGCGCGGACGATCCTAAAATCATTGATGGGAAACATTTCCTGCCCCAGCATCGCGAACGTATCGTGCTGGTGGGCTTCCGCCGCGACCTCAATTTGAAAGGCGATTTCACACTGCGGGATATTCCTTCTCTGTATCCCGAGCGCCGTCCCACCGTGGCCGATCTGCTTGAACCGGTCGTCGACGCGAAATTTATCCTGACCCCGGTGCTGTGGAAATACCTTTACCGCTATGCCAAGAAGCACCAGGCGAAAGGCAACGGCTTCGGTTTTGGGATGGTAAACCCGAACGATCCGCACAGCGTCACCCGCACGCTGTCTGCTCGCTACTATAAAGACGGCGCGGAAATCCTGATCGACAGAGGCTGGGACAAGGCGCTGGGTGAAAAAGATTTCGACGATCCGCACAACCAGCGCCATCGCCCGCGGCGCTTAACGCCGCGAGAATGCGCCCGGCTGATGGGCTTTGAGTCCCCGCAGGGTTACCGCTTCCGCATCCCGGTTTCGGACACCCAGGCGTACCGCCAGTTTGGTAATTCGGTGGTGGTTCCCGCGTTTGCGGCGGTGGCCAAACTGCTGGCCTCGCGCATTCGACAGGCGGTGGCACTTCGTCAGGGTGAGGCCGTCAATGACGGATGTTCACGATAAGGCGACGCGCAGTAAAAACATGCGTGCCATCGGCACGCGTGACACCGCCATTGAAAAGCGCCTGGCCGGGCTGCTGACGCAGGCGGGGTTTGACTTCCGCGTGCAGGATCCCACGCTTGCGGGACGCCCGGATTTCGTCATCGACGCCTGGCAGTGCATCATCTTTACCCACGGCTGTTTCTGGCACCATCACGACTGCTACCTGTTTAAAGTCCCGGCGACGCGCACCGATTTCTGGCTGGATAAGATTGGCAAGAACGTCGAGCGCGACAGGCGGGATCTGGCCACGCTGATGGCGCAGGGCTGGCGGGTGCTGATCGTCTGGGAGTGTGCGCTGAGAGGCAGATTAAAGCTGAACGATGCCGATCTGAGCGAACGGCTGGAAGAGTGGATCTGCGGCGGCGGCCAGACCGCGCAGATCGACACGCAGGGCATTCACCTGCTTACGGTTTCTCCGCCTCGCAAGGCGTGACCACCGGTTTTGCCGGCAGCAGATATTTGCCCAGCGTGACCAGCACGACGGCAAACACGATGATCCCTAAAGCCATCCATTCCACAGGTGAGAGCGTTTCTCCCCCCAGTCCCGTCCCGAGCAGCACGGCCACGACCGGGTTGACGTAGGCGTAGCTGGTGGCGACAGCCGGAGAGACGTTGCGGATCAGGAACATATAGGCGTTAATGGCGATGATGGAGCCAAACAGCGCAAGATACCCTACCGCGAGAAAACCCGACAGGTCCGGCAGCGTGGCCAGCTTTTCTCCCGTCAGCGCGGAGGCCAGCAGCAGGACAATCCCCGCGGCAAGCATCTCAATCGCACCGGCCATCATGCCGGTCGGCAGTTCGATACGTGAACCATAGACGGAACCAAACGCCCAGCTCATCGAGCCAATCAGGATAATCACCGCGCCCCACGGATTCCCGCTCAGGTTACCGCCGCTATTCAGCAGAATGATGCCTGCAAGGCCAATTCCAATCCCCAGCCATTCCAGCTTGCGGGTGCGGATGCCGAAAAGGCGGCTAAAGCAGAGGGTAAACAGCGGTACGGTGGCAACGACCACGGCGGCGATCCCGGACGGGACGTTCTGGTGCTCGGCAATCGTCACAAACCCGTTACCCACCGCCAGCAGCAGCAGGCCGATCAGGGCGGCATTCAGCATCGGGCGCAGCGGGGGAAGCTTATGCCCGCGCAGGAGCAGGAAAGCCAGCAGCAGGATGCCCGCCGAGAGGAAGCGAATGCCCGCCATCATCAGCGGCGGCCAGCTCTCCACGCCGATGCGAATAACAAAGTAGGTTGAACCCCAGATGATGTACAGCGAAAAGAGTGCCCCGATGAGCGGTAGCAATTGCCGGAAACGCATAATCCCTCACGACGAAATAAAAAGTTCGCTGATAGTAAACGCGAAAACTATCGCGCTGGCGAGCCCTTTAATTGTGTAGCGGATGTGAATTTTTTGTTGACGTTAGGTGCCTGTTTCCGGGTTTGCACTTTTGCTCCATACTATTCACTTAATTACCAAAAAATGAAGGATTAAGATTTTGGCAGGAAGTAGCTTATTAACATTGCTGGATGATATTGCCACCTTACTGGATGATATTTCAGTGATGGGGAAACTGGCGGCGAAAAAAACCGCAGGCGTGCTGGGAGATGATTTATCGCTTAACGCCCAGCAGGTGAGTGGGGTAAGGGCTAACCGTGAACTGCCGGTGGTATGGGGCGTGGCGAAAGGCTCCTTCCTGAACAAGGTGATTCTGGTGCCGCTGGCGCTGCTGATCAGCGCGTTTATTCCCTGGGCCATCACGCCGTTACTGATGATTGGCGGGGCATTTCTCTGCTTCGAGGGCGTGGAGAAGGTGCTGCACTCCTTTAGCGCGCGCAAGCAGAGCGATACGCCGGAGGTGCGCCAGCAGCGTCTTGAAGCGCTGGCCGCGCAGGATCCGAAAACCTTCGAGCGCGATAAGGTCAAAGGCGCCATTCGAACCGACTTTATCCTGTCCGCCGAGATTGTCGCCATTACGCTGGGCATTGTCTCTGACGCGCCGCTCCTGAATCAGGTCCTGATCCTCTCAGGAATCGCGATTCTGGTCACCGTGGGCGTGTACGGTCTGGTGGGGCTGATCGTCAAGCTGGACGACATTGGCTACTGGCTGGAAGAGAAGTCGAGCGCGGTGGCAAGAGGCATCGGCAAAAGCCTGCTGGTGCTGGCCCCGTGGCTGATGAAGAGTTTGTCGGTGGTAGGCACGCTGGCGATGTTCCTCGTGGGCGGCGGAATTGTGGTTCACGGCATTGCGCCGCTGCACCATGCCATCGAACATTTCTCCTCCACGCAGGGGGCAGTTATCGCGGCGATTCTGCCCACGCTGCTGAATCTTGTGCTGGGCTTTATCATTGGCGCTATCGTCGTTGCGGCGGTGAAGCTGGTTGAGAAAATTCGCGGCACGTCGCACTAATTGTTACCCGCGGCAGGATGCAAAAAGACCATTCCTCGTCTAAATTGAAACAGTTTCACCCTGATACAGGAGGCAGGTATGGTCTTTTTGGTCAGTGATGAAGTTAAGCCTAAGAAGGGCGGTCCACGTATGATTGTCACCGGGTATTCCAGCGGAATGGTGGAATGTCGGTGGCACGATGGCTATAGCATCAAGCGGGAAGCATTCCGTGAAGATGAGCTTCAGCCGGGTGACGGGCAGCACCAGCGGGACAAGGCTTAATCACATAACGCCCGGCTTTGCCGGGCGTTTTTATCTCAAGTACCGGGTGTAAGGCAGCGTTCAGGGAGTGTGTGTGCAGCGCGATACCTTTGTTGTAAGACAATCTTTTTTGCAATGGCTGCATAAGCGTAGCAATCCGGGGCTGATTGTTAACCTCTGTTTTTTGGTTGTTCTGGTATTTTCTACTCTATTGACCTGGCGTGAAGTGGTGGTGCTGGAAGAGGCTTACATCTCCAGCCAGCGCAACCATCTGGATACGGTGGCCAGTTCGCTGGACAGGCAGTTACAGAACAGCGTCGACAGGATGCTGTTGTTTCGCCAGGGCATGCATGATGCGATCGAGACGCCGCTGGCTTTTGATGTCTTACAGGATGCGGTGTCACGCTTTAATGCCGTCCGCATGCTTCCCACCTGGCAGCTTGCCGTTGATAAAAAGCGCACGCTTCCCATTAACGGGGTCTCGGACGCGTTCGTGGATAAAACCACGCTTCTGAATCGGGACGCCGATCGCATCAGTCATGAAATTTCTGCCGCGCTTGAAGTGGGGTATCTGCTCAGGCTGGCGTCATCGAGAGCGCAAACGGAAACGCGGGTGCTCTACGTCTCTCGCGCCGGGTTTTACCTTTCCACGGATACGCCGGATCGGGCGGGGGATATTACCTCCCGCTATTACCATCTGGTCACGCAGTCCTGGTTTACCCAGCAGTCAGAGCGTAACAATCGTGCGCGCGCCGTGCGCTGGTTTATCTCCACAGCCTCATTCTGGACCAGGGATGAACGAACGATTACCGCCAGCGTCCCCATCTATTTCGATCACTACTGGTACGGCGTCGTGGCGATGGACTTTACCTTAGACACGATGCAGCGTCTGCTGACCGACGCGACGGAAGAGCGGACGGAGGGGGAGTATCAGCTGTACGATACCCGGCTCAATATGATTGCCACCTCAGCCCATGCGGGAAGCCAGGTTAACCAGTTTGACGAACGCGAAACGGCGCAGATTGCCCACGCGATTGAGCATGATACCGGCGGCGGGATCCGCCTCGGGAGCCGGTTTATTACCTGGGAGCGGCTCGATCACTTCGATGGCGTCGTCCTGCGCATCCACACCCTGCATGAAGGGGTGCAGGACGATTTCGGCAGTATCAGCATCGTGCTGGCGCTGCTGTGGGCGCTCTTTACCGCCATGCTGTTGATCTCGTGGCTGGTGATCCGTCGGATGGTGAGTAACATGTATACGCTTCAGCACTCCCTCCAGTGGCAGGCCTGGCACGATCCGCTGACCCGGCTCAATAATCGCGGCGCGCTGTTCGACCGCGCAAAATTGCTGGCGGAAACCTGTCGGCAGCAGGCGCTGCCGTTCTCGGTGATTCAGATCGATCTCGACCATTTTAAAAACATCAACGACCGCTTCGGCCATCAGGCCGGTGACAAGGTGCTTTCCCATACGGCAGGCGTGATTGCCAGCGCGTTACGCAAGAATGATGTGGCCGGGCGCGTCGGGGGAGAAGAGTTTTGTGTAGTCCTGCCGGGGATCGGTCTGGAGGAGGCGAGAGGCGTCGCGGACCGCATTCGTTGCCGAATCAACAGTAAGGAGATCCTGGTGAAAAAGAGCACAACCCTGCGCATCAGCGCGTCGCTGGGCGTCAGCAGCGCGGATGAAACGGGCAACTACGATTTTGAACAGCTGCAGTCCGTGGCGGACGCCCGGCTCTATCAGGCCAAGCAGAGCGGGCGTAACCGGGTCGTGTGGCGGGATCAGGACAGGAAGTGATCCAGCCCCTCCTGCCAGCCCGCCGGGCCGGGCTGTTGGGTGTGATAGACCCGCTCGGGGTTATCGTCCCGTAGCGTGATGCCCTGGCGGTTAATCCCCTTGATGACCACCGCGAAGTCCATGCTGTCGAGCAGCGGCGCATCGTTAGGGCCATCGCCGAGCCCCAGCGTGGTGGGCGCGATCTCGTCCTGCTGGCGATACTGTTCAATCAGCCAGTTAACCGCCACGTCTTTACCGCAGCGGGCGTCCAGAATATGCCAGAAGCGCGCCCCCTGCAGACACTTCAGGCCGCTGTGCGCCAGTTGCTCTTCAAACTCGACCAGTTTCTCGTCGGTATCGCGCCAGATGAGCGTGACGGAGGCTTCATGCTTGCGTGCAAGGGTCGAACGGTAGCGCGTCAGTCCGGTCCACTCGCTGATAACGTGCTCATCCACGTCGTCAAAGGTGGTGAATTTATAGCCTGTCTGCAGGCGAATTTGCTCAATCCGCGGGCGAATATCCCGGTGCGTCATCCCTCTTATCTGGCGCTGAACCTTGTCCCAGCGCACGTCTGGCTGAATCACCGCGCCGTTCTCGGCAATAAAAGGCAGGCCTTCCAGCCCCAGATCCTGCTGGATATCCAGCATCTCTGCCGCAGTCTTGCTGCTGCAGAGAATGACCGGAATCTGGTTATCCTGCAGCCTGTCCAGCCAGGGCATTGCGGGTTGCCAGTTGTAGGTATGAATATCCAGCAACGAGCCATCCAGATCGGAAAAAATCAGCAAGGTATCCCGCAGTGAAGGCATAGTGGCTCCTGGTATCGGCTACGTTTGATACTAAGAAAATTCCTAAAAAAGATCCGAATTGTTAACAGAAGAAATGGGAACAATCCCTGGCAAACCCGCATTCGGCGTATGTTATTGCTCATAACGAAAAGCATAATGTTAAAAATATTATATTCATCGTAAGAATATATGCTTGTCAGACAAATTCGTTGGGGATAGTGTGGCTTGTACATCAGATTTCCTGGTGTAACGAATTTTCAAGTGCTTCTTGCATAAGCAAGTTTTGATCCCGGTCATCCCCATGACCGGGATTTTTTTCGCCCTAACGATTGGCCTCAGACACGCTAAAGTCGTGAATATCGAGCTCGAAGGCCTCCGCCAGCTCACGATAGGTGTGATAATCCCTTCCGTTGACAATGACGCGGTCAGAATTGTCGTCCGAGCGGCGGACTTCTGACTCGCTGATCTCATTGATGGCGGCCAGCAGGGCATCGACATCCACCTCGACTTCGCGCTTGATGGTGTCGCTGTACTCTTTATCGGTCTTCATTACAGGGTTCCTCATTCAACCGTGTCCAACGGTAAGTATAGACTGTGCATAAAAACGCCATTCACGCCGGGCGGCGATGTGCGTTTTTGCGTTTTGTTCTACACTGGCTCAAAACCAGAGGAGGAATGTATGAAGGTCAACGATCGGGTAACCGTTAAAACGGACGGTGGGCCGCGCCGCCCGGGTGTGGTGCTGGCAATTGAAGAGTTTAGCGAAGGTACAATGTACCTGGTATCACTGGAAGACTACCCGCTCGGCATTTGGTTTTTTAACGAACTGGGGCATCCGGACGGGATTTTTGTTGAGAAAGCTGACTAACACGGCGTCGGGTAGCACATCGCGTGCCCGACAACCTCATAGAAGCAAAAATCTCTGGCCAGGCCAGAGATCAAAGGTAGGGTGCACAGGGTCTTAAGCGACTAACGCATGTTGACGAAAATCCCGTTCGTCACATTATCGGTCAGGCGTACCACATGGTAGATCACTTGCTTATTATGCGTTTTAATTTTCCGTTTAATATTTCCTTTGTGTGACGAAACGGTTTTCGCTTTAATATTCATCTGGTCGGAGATCTGAATAGTTCCTTGTCCCGCCATCCACATTCGCAGCATACTTGATTCAGTCCTGCTTAATGATAGGGTGGGTAAGTTAACCGCTCCTACATTTTTAACTTCTTTATTCAAATAATCACCCAGAATGTCATCCAGCGACTCGGGTTTAATCGATTTAGAACTGATCAATAAATTTTTACGGACCAACAAATACTCATCGAAATGGATATTCGCGATCGCCATAAAAACAATAAACAGGGTTTTTGGATGCTGATTAATGATTTGCTTAATGTGCTGACTGTTGGCTGGATCGTGAATGAAACAGTCCTCATTAATAAACACCACGCCTGGTTTTAGTTCGTCACAAGCGGCTGCGAGTTCGTCAACGGTGTGTGCATCGTTGATGTCTCTCTTTCTTACCCCTCTGCTTGCCAGGTACCCGGTTAACCCTAGCCGGGTGTAGCTGCATAAATCCATAATGATCGTTGACATGGCATACCCTCACTCAATGCGTAACGATAATTCACCATCTGCCTGAGAGCTCAAAACAGCCATACGGGATGGAAAAAAATAATAAACCTGTGAGCATGACAAAGACTTTCAGGCGGACTCACTATCCCGTAAAGTTACGTATAATTTGCCAGGAATCTTCTTAAAGTAAAGTAAATATTAAGTATTGTGAGGTGGTTAGAAACAATTAAACCGCGTCAGATATATCCTGGAAGATGTTTTTCGCGTTTTATTTTAGGAATATCCTCAGAAAGACAGTAGCAACAGTGCGGGCTATTATTTACGAGGCAGTTCGCTGACAATATCCGCTAAGAGGTTGAATATCTCGCCGAATAAATGTTCACAGAAAGGAGCGATCAGTGGCATCAGTAATGACATTAATAAAATTCCCACCGTCAGCGTCAGCGGAAAACCAATGACAAACACCGAAAGCTGCGGCGCCATTCGGTTGAGTAAACCTAATGCCAGGTTGACGGTCAGCAGCAGGGTGATGATCGGCAGCGCCAGCATCAGCCCGTTTAGGAAAATCAGCCCCGCCGCGCGGGTTAGCGCCAGGAAAGCGTTGCTGTTCACCGGATTTTCGCCAATCGGCAGCGTATGGAACGTATCCACCAGCATGGAGATAAGCCACAGATGACCGTTGAACGACAGGAACAGCAGCATGGCGAGCAGATCGATAATGCGCGCCAGCACGGGCATGTTGAGATGACTGCCGGGATCGACAAACGTGGCGAACGATAGCCCCATCTGCAGGCCAATCAGTTCCCCCGCGGTTCGCACCGCGGCAAAAGCCAGCTGCATGGTAAAGCCGACGGCGACGCCAATCATCACCTGCTGCAGGGCCACCCACACCGCGTTCGCCGAGAAGATCGGAATATCCACGGGGGGCAGAGAGGGCGCGACGATAATGGAGATGATAATCCCCAGCCCCACCTTGACGCGTTTGGGTATCGATTTCTCGCTGAGAATGGGGGCGGTGGAGATCAGCGCCATGATGCGGAGCATCGGCCAGAAGTAGACGCCGAGCCACTGAACCCACTGGTCGCTGGTGAAGTGCAGCATCGTCAGATCAGCCGATGATGTACGGCAGGTTGGTAAACAGGTTGCGCATATAGTCCAGCAACAGGTTCAGCATCCACGGTCCGGCCACGATAATTGCCACGAACACGGCGATGATTTTCGGAATAAATGACAGCGTCATTTCGTTTATCTGCGTGGCGGCCTGCAGAATACTGATAATCAGACCGGTAACCAGCGCGACAAGCAGCAGCGGAGCGGCAACGGCAATCGCGATTTTCATCGCTTCCGTGCCCATCATCATGACCGATTCGGGTGTCATTGCCGTTCCTTAACTGTAGAAACTCTGCGCCAAAGAACTGACCAGCAGCTGCCAGCCGTCGACCAGAACAAAGAGCATGATCTTAAAGGGCAGGGCAATGGTCGCAGGCGGCACCATCATCATCCCGAGCGCCATCAGGACGCTGGCGATCACGAGATCGATAATCAGGAACGGAATAAAGATGGTAAAGCCAATCTGGAACGCGGTTTTCAGCTCGCTGGTGACATACGCAGGCAGAAGAATACGCATTGGCACCGCTTCCGGTCCCTGCAGCTCGCCGGTGTTGGACAGGCGGGCGAAAAGGGCCAGGTCGGCCTCGCGTGTCTGGCGCAGCATAAATTCCCGCAGCGGCTGCGCGCCTTTATCCAGCGCCTCCTGCATAGAGATTTTATCTTCGCTGAACGGCTGGTAGGCGTCGGTGTAAATCTTATCGATCACCGGCGACATAATGAAAAAGGTCAAAAACAGCGCCAGGCCAAGCAGAACCTGGTTTGGCGGAGCGGAAGGGGTTCCCAGCGCGTTTCGTAGCAGACCAAAAACGATGATGATGCGGGTGAAGCTGGTCATCATCAGCAGGATGGCCGGAATAAACGTCAGCGAGGTGATGAAAACCAGCGTCTGAACCGGAAGCGACCAGCTTTGACCGCCGCCCGCGAGAGGGGTTGAAACCAGACCGGGCAGCTGTGCATAGACCGCGGGAGCAAACAGGCCAACGCCCACGAGCGTCAGGGATAACAAACGGCGCATCAGGATCTCCCGGAACGCTTAAGCAAACTCTTCATGACGGACTGAAAATCCGCAGGGGCCTCTGCGCGCTCGTCCACCACAACAGGGGCGGGCGGCAGCTTATGTAATACGCTGATGTTTGAGGCCGTTACGCCAAGGACCAGGCGCGCGTCCTCCACCTCAACGATGACCACGCGTTCGCGTGGCCCCAGCGTGGTGCTGGCGCTGACCTTCAGGCCGCGGGCTCCGGCGGTTTTACCCGCCAGGCCAAAGCGTTTTGCCAGCCAGGCGGCGATAAGAATAAAGGCAATAATACCGAACAACGCCCCGCTCACCTGCAGCAGAGGCGAGCCGGGAACGGCAGAAGGTTGTGATATTGTTGCCTGGGTTTTCATGCTTAACGGCTCAGACGACGCATACGTTCAGACGGGGTAATGATGTCGGTGATACGTACGCCGTATTTATCGGCAACCACCACCACTTCACCCTGGGCAATCAGATAGCCGTTGATCAGAATATCCAGCGGTTCGCCGGCCAGACCGTCAAGGGCCACCACGGAACCCTGCGTCAGGCGCAGCAGCTCTTTAATGGTCATACGGGTGCGTCCCAGCTCAACGGTCAGCTTAACCGGGATATCCATAATCAGGTCGATGTCCTGCAGCGTGCCGCTGACATCACCGCCGCCGAGCTGCTGGAATACGGCATCCGCTGCGCTTTTGGCCGGGGTCGCTTTTTGCTCGTTTAACGCGTCAGCCCACAGATCGTCCAGTGCTCCGCTGTTTTCATCGGACGGATTGTTCATGTCACTCATTTGGGCTGTTCCTCATTCAGCGAATTCAAAATCGGGTTGATCAAGTGCTCAACGCGTAACGCATACTGACCGTTAATCGTGCCGTACTGGCTTGTCAGCACGGGGACACCATCCACATGGGCAATAATGCGGTCGGGTTTTTCTATCGGCAAAACATCGCCGGGTTGTAATTTCAGAATCTGAGATAACCGCAGCGGGATATCGGCGAAGCTCGCCACCAGTTCAAGCTGTGAATGCTGGACCTGGCGAACCAGGTTTTCACGCCAGTTCTGGTCTTCGTTGCGGGAGTTCTCCAGCGGCGGGTTAACCAGCAGCTCGCGCAGCGGTTCGATCATGCTGAACGGCAGGCAGATGTTGAACTCACCGGTCAGGTTACCGATCTCCACGTGGAACGGGGTGTTAACGACAATATCGTTCGGGGAGGTGGTGATATTGGTAAATTTCACCTGCATCTCAGAACGGACGTACTCCACTTCCAGCGGGTTAATCGCTTTCCACGCGTCACTGTAAGACTCCAGCGCCAGCTTCAGCATGCGGTTAATGACGCGCTGTTCGGTGTGGGTGAATTCACGACCTTCTACTTTGGTCGGGAAACGCCCGTCGCCGCCGAACAGGTTATCCACCGCGATGAACACCAGGCTTGGGGAAAACACCACCAGACCGGTGCCGCGCAGCGGCTTCAGATGAATCAGGTTAAGGTTGGTTGGCACCGGCAGGTTGCGGGCAAACTCATGATACGGCTGAATGCGGATCGCACCGACCGTGATATCCGGGCTACGACGCAGCAGGTTAAACAGCCCCATACGGAACTGACGTGCAAAACGTTCGTTAATGATCTCCAGCGCCTGCAGACGTTCACGGACTACGCGACGCTGGGTATTCGGATCGTAGGGACGAATATCGCTATCGCCGCCAATACCCGGTTGCGGATCATCACTTTTATCGCTGTCGCCGTTGAGCAGCGCATCGATTTCTGCCTGAGAAAGAATACTGTCGCCCATGTCGTTACCGCAGAATGAATGCTGTATACAGAACGTCAGTGACTTCCTGCTTAGGTTGGCCGTTTACCAGCGGGGTCGCCAGCGTTTGTTTAATGGCGTCGACCAGCTTTTGCTTACCCACATCGGTAGCCAGCGCCGAAGCGTCCTGACGAGAGAACAGCAGCAGAAGGCGGCTGCGCACTTCCGGAAGGTAATCGTTCAGACGTGAACGGGTGGCTTCATCTTTCAGGCGCAGCGTAATGCCAACATAAAGCACGCGATCCGCATCACCCAGATTGACGGTGAAGGTATCCAGCGGGAAGAACACTGGAGCCGGCGGAGGTGGCGCTTCAGCTTTGGCTGCAGCGGTGGTAGGTTCCTGCTGCATACGCCAGTAACTATAGCCCGCGGTGGCGCAGGCGGCGAGCGTGATCAACACCAGCAGCGGGATCCAGATGGAACGCTTACTTTTTTTGGTGATAGCGGAGTCAGTCATCTGATACGAGCTTCCTGTTTCGGTACAGCTTAATAAGGTGATTATCCCGTGTCCTGCTGTCGTCAAAGCGTGGAAAAGACGGGGATAATCACGCTACCTCGGGCGTTTAGGCGAAGATGTCTACGGCACTGTTACCGCGCGCGGCGGATTGCAGGGCGGCAGGAACAGCCAGTAGCTCATCGCTCTCTTCATTAAAACCGCCGGTGTTGCCGGAACGCGAAGCCTGGTGCTGCTGCTGGGATGAGGACTGCTGCTGCCCGGCAAAGCTATCGCTGCTGACGCTGCTTTGCGAAAGCTGAATGCCGTTCTCCGCCAGTGATGTCCGCAGTACCGGCAGCGCGGCTTCCAGCGCCGCACGAACATGGCTGTGCGCAGAGACCATCTGCAGCTGGGCCTGGTTATCATCCAGCTTAAGCGAAATTTGCACCTGACCCAGATCTTCCGGGTGCAGACGCAGCTCGGCTGTCTGCTGGCCCTGCTTAGTGAACAGGGTGATGTGCTGGCTCAGGGATTGCTGCCATTCGTGGGTCCCCAGAGGCTGGCTTAACACCGGCGCGGTGGCGACGGTGGCGGCCGTCTGACTGGTTGCATGGCTGGACATAATCGGTGCCAGGGTAGCCGTCGGCGATGATGATGAGGAGGCGCTGGCGAACTCCTGCTTCTCTGCGGTTGCGGCCACGGCCGGCGTGGCCGGCGCGTTGCCGGACGGGGCCGGATCGCTGTTTTTCGCCTGGCTCTGATAAGGCGCAGAGCTCAGCGCTTTATCATGGCTTCCTGGAAGCGCGTTCAGGGAAGGTTGGCCTGCGCCGTTTTGCGCAAGCGGCGCTGAATTCAGCGTTGCGGTGGCGGAAACGCCGTCACTGCCTGCCGCGCGTGAAGTGCTGGTCTGCTGGTGCGGCAGCATTGCCATCAGCGCGCTTAATCCGGCCAGTTCTTCTTCGCTCAGCTCGCTTTTACCGTCATCCTTGCTGTTCGCTACATTGAGCGTCTTCAGCGCGTCACCTTTAGACAGCGGCACCAGCCCGGAAACCAGCGTATCAAGCGGCGCGACGGGCGACGTTTCATCGCCATTCAGCGCGGTCTGGCGCGAGAGCAGGTCGGCAATTTTGGCCTGCAGGGTGGTATCCCCTTTGGCGTCCTGAGCCACTTTTGACAGTTTACTGCCGGCGGCTTTCAGGTCAGCCAGGGTCAGCGGCGCATCTTTGCCCTTGCCCGTTGCGTCCGACAGGGCGCCCGCGAGCAGTGCGAGAAAGTCCTGTGCACCGTCGGTGCCTTTCCCCGTCTGCGTACCGCCTGACAGGTCGCTGTCGCTCATCAGCAGTTGTTGCAGTGTGATCATTCCGGTTTCCTCATTGATGCGCGCTGGGCAAACTCATCCATTTTCTTCTGATCCAGACGGTTTTCCGCCAGGGTCGTTGCCGCGATCTGTCGGTCCTGTAAAGTCTGCCAGGCCTGCAGTCGCTGCTTCTTCTCGCGCCAGAAATTCAGCGCGGTATCGACTTTCTGGGTCCACTGGTGAAGCTGCTGGCGATGCTGATCTATCGCCTTCTCCAGCGTCTGGATAAACTGCTGATAGTTAATCCAGCGCTGGCTTCCAATGCCCTGTGTCATATCGGTATTGAGGTTGGTGCGATATTCATGCTGATAGTCGATCAACATCTTCAACTGTTCTTCAGCCTGCTGGCACCCGCGTCGCATTGCGCCAAGCTGCAATGCGGCATCATCAACTTCTTTTTCAGCCAGATCTTTCAGCGTTGATAACGCGCTGTTTTGCGCCATGACCTTCGCCCTCCACCTGTGTTACACCTGCGGGAAAATCAGCTCCAGTGCCTGAATCGAATCTTCCCAGTCGGCGCGTTCAAAAATGCCTTGTTGCAAAAATGCCTCCAGCTGCGGCCACAGGGTAATCGCTTTGTCGAGCATCGGGTCGCTGCCTTTGGCATACGCCCCCACGCTGACCAGATCGCGGTTGCGCTGGAAGCTGGAGAGCAGTTGTTTAAAGTTACGCACGCGGGCGTAGTGCTTCTCGGTTATCAGCGCCGTCATTGCGCGGCTGATAGAGGCTTCAATATCAATTGCCGGATAGTGTCCGGCTTCGGCGAGACGACGCGACAGCACAATATGGCCGTCAAGGATCGCGCGCGCGGAGTCGGCAATCGGATCCTGCTGGTCATCGCCTTCCGTCAGTACCGTATAGAACGCGGTGATGGAGCCGCCGCCGCTGATGCCGTTCCCCGCGCGTTCCACCAGGGCAGGGAGCTTGGCGAATACGGAAGGCGGGTAGCCTTTGGTCGCCGGTGGCTCGCCGATGGCCAGCGCGATTTCACGCTGCGCCATCGCGTAACGGGTCAGGGAATCCATGATCAGCAGCACGTGCTTGCCGCGGTCGCGGAAATCTTCGGCGATACGGGTGGCATACGCTGCCCCCTGCATACGCAGCAGCGGCGACACATCCGCCGGCGCGGCGATAACCACCGAACGGGCGCGGCCTTCCGCACCCAGAATGTTTTCAATAAAGTCTTTTACTTCACGACCACGTTCGCCAATCAGCCCCACGACGATCACATCGGCCTGGGTATAGCGCGCCATCATGCCTAGCAGGACGGATTTACCTACGCCTGACCCGGCGAACAGGCCCATACGTTGTCCACGTCCCACGGTCAGCAGGGCGTTAATAGGGCGCACGCCGGTGTCCAGCACATGCTCGATAGGGGTACGCTGCAGGGGGTTGAACGGTTGGGTGATCAGCGCGCCGGTTTCGGTGGTGTCCGGGGATGGCAGCCCGTCGAGCGGTTTCCCGCTGCCGTCCAGCACGCGGCCCAGCAGGGCAGGGCCAAGCGGCAGCTGTTTCCCGCTTTGCAGCCCATCGCCAGAAATGTTTTTGGCATACACGCGCGCGCCGGGCAGAATGCCTTCCACCTCTTCAAGCGGCATCAGGAACAGGCGCTGGCCGTTAAACCCGACCACTTCGCTTTCCACTTCACGCGTTTCCAGACCGTCCTGACGCTCGATCACGCAGGTCGCGCCCAGCGGAAGCTGCAGGCCGGTGGCTTCGAGAACCAGGCCGGTGGCGCGCGTCAGTCGGCCATAACGACGAACGGACGGCAGTTGCGCCATCTTCGTCTCAAAGTTGTCGAGCGTAGTGAGCCAGCGGGTGAGGCGCGCGGTCATCAGACGACTCCCGGTGCCGCCAGGCGGCACAGTTCCTGCCAGCGGGTGGCGACGCTGGCATCCAGATCGCCTTCATCGGCAGAGACTTTGCAGCCGCCGTGATGCAACGACGGGTCGCCCCGCAGACGCCAGCCGTGCAGGTTTAGCGTTGCGCCCAGGCTCTCTTCCACCCGCTGCAGGTCGTCCGGATGGACGCGCAGCTGCGGCTTACCGCTGAACAGCGGCTCCTGCTGAAGCAGGCCCTGAATTTGTTTGATCAGCGCCGTGTTATCCACCACGGGCGTCTGGCCGATAACCTGACGCGCGGCTTCCAGCGCCATCTGCATCAGACGCGAGGCAATCACGCTGTCCAGCGCGTCCAGGGTGTGCTGAAACTCGCTGACCAGCTGCTGCATGCGGGCATGGATCGGCGCCTGCTGCTGGCGCGCCTGATCGATACCGTGCTCTAACCCTTTCGACAGGCCTTCCTGATACCCCAGCTCGTGGCCTTTCTGCCGGCCTTCGTTCAGACCGGCATTGTAGCCCTGCTCGTGCGCCTGCATTTGCAGCTGAGCCAGCATTTGCGCCTGCTGCTCCTCTTCGCTCAGCTCGGGCTTCTCGACGTCCGGGTCAAGCTCCTCGGTCGGGATCACGGCTGGCGTGAACTCGGAGAGGGGAGGGGCCAGATCGTCCGGCGTCCAGCGCTTCCACGGCAGCTCATTAGACATAGGTGTCGTCTCCGCTGCCAATCACCATCTCGCCGGTTTCCGCCAGACGACGAACAATAAGCAGAATGGCTTTCTGTTCGTTTTCCACCTGAGACAGACGAACCGGGCCGCGGTTGGCAAGGTCGTCGCGCAGAATATCGGCTGCACGCTGAGACATGTTGCGCAGGAACTTCTCGCGCAGCGGCTGCTCGGCGCCTTTGAGGGCGATAAGCAGCGACTCGGAATCCACTTCCTGGAGCAGGCGCTGGATGCTGCGGTCGTCCACTTCGACGAGGTTTTCGAACAGGAACATCTCGTCGATAATTTTCTGTGCCAGCTCGCCGTCGAATTCGCGAACCGCCGTAATGACGGCTTCTTCCTGCTGCGTTTTCATCAGGTTGATGATTTCCGCCGCCGTTCTCACGCCGCCCATTTTGCTGCGCTTGAGGTTCTGGCCGTCGAGCAGGTTGTTCAGCACTTCGGTCAGCTCCGCCAGCGCGGCCGGCTGTACGCCGCCGAAGGTGGCGATACGCAGCATCACATCGTGACGCAGGCGCTCTTCGAACAGCGCCAGAATATCGGCCGCCTGACCACGTTTGAGGTGGACAAGGATGGTGGCGATAATCTGCGGGTGCTCGTCGCGAATAAGGTCGGCGGCACTCTGCGGTTCCATAAAGTTGAGCGTTTCGATACCGCTGGCGGTATCGCGCGTTTCCAGAATATCTTCCAGTAGGCTGGCGGCGCGCTCTTCGCCCAGCGCCTTGACCAGCACGGAACGCAGGTAGTCGTTGGCGTTGACGTTCAGCGCGGCAAACTGTTCGGCTTCCTGCTCAAACTCCGACAGCACTTCGGTCAGCTGTTTGTTGGAGATTTGACGCACGTTGGCCATCGCCGCACTGAGAATCTGTACCTCTCGCTGGGAGAGGTGCTTAAACACCTCTGCCGCGCGATCTTCGCCAATGGTCATCAGCAGGATGACGCTTTTATCGGTGCCCGTAAGCGTATTACTCATGTTCGTTACCCATCCACTGACGGATGACCAGCGCCACGACGCGCGGATCGTTATCTGACATTTCGCGAATGCGCTGGCTCATCACCTCGGCACCCATGCGCTGGTTAGCACGGCGCTGCTGCATCTGTTCATCTTTACTGAGGCGAACTTCAACCGCTTCTTCCGTTTCCTGACGCGCATTCATCTGCTCGCGAGCCGCTTTTTCAGCTTCAGCACGGCGCTGGAGCTGCGGACGAACGCCCTTACGCCACAGCAGCCACGCGACAATCAGCACCAGCAGCCAGCGTCCTGCGGACATCAGCTGGTCGATAAACGCCTGCTGTTGCCAGAACGGCAGTTCACCGCCGGTCTCTTCAACCGAGTTGAACGGTGAGTTCACCACGTTGAGGGTATCGCCGCGCTTCTCGGAGTAACCCATCGCTTCGCGGGTCAGGTTTTCAATCTGCTTCATCTGCTCGGCGGTCAGCGGCAACGGTTTGCCATCCGCCAGCGTTTTGTAGTTCACCACTACCGCAACAGAGAGACGCTGAATATCGCCCACGTTCAGTTTAGTGTGACGAATCGTTCTATCCACTTCGTAGTTCGTGGTTTCGTTACGGCTGCTGGTACGCGGACCGGCGTTACTGGTCGTTGAGGTGGTCTGCTGATTATTTTGCTGACCGTTCTGCTGATTGACCGGCGGCGTAGAGATCGGCGCCGCGTTTGCCGGGGCAGGCTGGTTAGACAGCGCGCCCGGCACGCCGCCCGGGTAGGCACCGCCGACCTGTTCGTTCGAATTGATCTGGCGTGAACGCATCACCGCCTGAGCCGCATCGCCGTTCGGGCTGTACTGCTCTTCGGTTTGTTCTTTATTCGCGAAGTCGATCTGCGCGGTGACCTGCGCGTGCACGTTGCTGTTGCCCACGACCGGGCCGAGGATCGCTTCGATACGGCGCTGGAGACGGCTTTCGACATCGGCGGCATATTTCAGCTGCGCGTCATTCAGATCGCGACCGGCGGTATTAGATTGCGTCAGCAGGTGACCGCTCTGGTCAACCAGCGTCACGTTACCCGGCGGCAGACCAGCGACGGCGCTGGAGACGAGATGCGTCACCGCGCTGATTTGCCCTTCGTCCAGCGCGCGGCCGGGCTCAAGGTTCACGGTCACGGAAGCCGAAGGTGATTTCTGTTCGCGGACAAATAAGGAAGGTTTAGGCATCGCCAGGTGCACGCGGGCACTCTTCACCGGGCCTAATGTTTCAATGGTGCGGGCCAGTTCACCTTCCAGCGCACGCTGGTAGTTCACCTGCTCGCTGAACTGGCTGATACCGAACTTTTCCTGATCCAGCAGCTCAAAGCCCACCGCGCCGCCCTTCGGCAGCCCCTGCTGAGCCAGACGCAGACGCAGTTCGTGCACCTTATCTGCCGGGACCTCCAGCGCACCGCCATTATCGGCAAAGCGATAAGGGATGTTCATCTGGGTCAGCTGGGTGACGATGGCGCCGCCATCCTGATCGGAAAGGTTACTGTAGAGCGTCCGGTAATCAGGGCTTTTTGCCCACAGGACCATCGCTACAAGGATCGCAATTGCGGCAGCGCCTGCCACGATCAACGGGATTTTAGGATTCGCGCGAAGGCGGTTCATCCACTCGAGTGATTTATTCTGCGGCGCTGTCGATGCTGTTGCACTCATTGCGCACCTCTTAAATCCTGGTGGTTTACGTTATTCGTGTAGAGAAACAAAACTGACTCCCGGGTCGGCAAACACGACAAAAGTTCCATATTGATGGCCCTGCCATTATTTGATGATTCGTGATTTTCTATGCGTCAAATAACCTGGTTTTTTCATGCTATTTACCGCCATTATCTTATTGACAAGCTGTTAGTCTTGACCGCGTAAAAAACCATCCAGGGGAAAGTCATGGCTATACAGGGCATTGAAGGGGTAATCAGTCAGTTGCAGGCAACGGCGATGACGGCCCGTAATCAGAATGTGGCAGATCAGCAGCCAAGCATCAGCTTCGCAGGGCAACTGCATGCCGCTCTTGACCGTATCAGTGATACCCAGACGGCAGCGCGCACTCAGGCCGAAAAGTTCACCCTCGGCGAGCCGGGCGTGGCGCTGAATGATGTGATGACCGATTTGCAAAAAGCTTCGGTTTCTCTGCAGATGGGGATCCAGGTGCGTAACAAGCTGGTGTCGGCGTATCAGGAAGTGATGGGGATGCAGGTGTAGGTTATCTAACCTGATGCTATTTATAATTAATAACCATCCGATCCCACAGGGTGGGAGATGTATGGGGCAAACTCGCTCGATTTCTGGTTGAGGATGAGGACCTGGTCCTGGTTATTTTAGCCATCCAGGATCCCTACATCCGGTAAACCATCTGCGCGCCGCATTGCTGCCTCCTGTGACTGGTTGAAAGACCCGACTGCGTAATGATGGCAGGCACGGGTAATCATTGTTCCCGATTGAAGGGCTATGCCCAATTAATGGGTACGATTAAAAGCAGCAATTGCACACCTTCCCGATGCGTCATCGCCACGTCTCAAAAGTTCGATACAGCTTTCAAAACATAATGGTTGAGATATTTCCCATCACAATCAGCCGAATGTGAATGGAGCTGAAAATAATTTCGCTGGCACGCGCGTGCTGAGCCCCAGGTAAGGGGCCGATTTTAGAATGAGGCACATTGCGAACTATTTATCTATGAAACAACACGCTCTGGGTTGTTTCTGTCTATCCATGATATGATTTTCTTTGAAAGGCTAATTGATGGAGTCTCAATGAGATTGAATGAAATCCAGGCTATTGCAATTGAGCAGGTTGTCATAATGGCTAAGGTATAAAATCCATTTATTGAAATATTTGGGAAATATGCGTTAGTTATTTCTATAAAAATGAAATGCCACATGTAAAGAGAAAATGAAATATTCCCGAGTATAATTAGAGGTTTGTATTTTGCCGTCGTGAAACTTGCTTCCATTAAAGTTGTTGATACGACAAGGATAAATGCCATAGCCCCCCAGCCTAAAGGGCCGTGGTCGTTGTGTTGGGTTGTAAATATTAATGCTGTAGTAACAATTATGGCTGAAATTAGCAAAACGTTTAAAACTGTTCCCTTGTGTCTCGATAGAGTTGGTAAGAGATTAATATATATAACATACGATATTATGCCATATACAAAGTCAATATATATAGGTGATGAAATAAGAGTGATGAAGTCATTTTTGATATAGTTTGTATTTACGGCATTGAGTGTTGGAGTGGCGCTCATTAATTGTGAAGATAAAACCATTGTCAAGATTATAGACGAGCATAATATAGCCCTATACTTGTGGGATATAATCATAGCTGCAAGAAAAATAATATAAAAAGAAATCTCGTAAGTTAATGTCCATGCTATCGCAAGTACATTGTATCCAAAGAAAGGAGCCCCAGCATGATAATCGATTTGGAGAGGGGCGATTGACCATAGAAACCATGCGTCTAAGCCGGTTGATCCCTTTTTGATTGCCAAAAAGATAAAGTAAATTGACACTGCCAGGATCAAAAGTGGATAGATTCTAAAAAATCTTCTTATAAAAAACTTAAGTGGATAAAAGTATTCCTTTTTTTGAGTTGCAAAGCAGATTATAAATCCACTAATTACAAAGAATAAATCTACACCAAAAGCTCCATTAACAAACAGTAAATCTCCAAGATTTGACTGTACGTAGGTGTTGTTAACATAGCCTCTTAAATGGAAAAGAACCACGAATAAAGCCGCAATTCCCCTTAAATAATGAATGCTTTTGACCACATTGATATCCTTAATATAAACAGGGAAGCTTTTTTTACGTAATACTTCAAAAAAATGGCGTTCTGGATAACGCCATTTCCGGATCTACCAGTAAAACCGCAAGGTGATTATTTAAATTCTAAATAATTGCTGGACAGTATTTTTACTGGATCAGTAGTGTACATTCCGATATTGATTTTACTTATTTCTGATAAATCTAACTTTCCTGCATCACTATAAGTATACCAATCACTCCCTACTTTAATCGCCTTAACGATAGTATCCATGTTTATGTTATCATTATTTTTTAAAGTAACATGAGAAAAAATGGCGGTATTATTCATCAAATAAACATTTATGTCACCCGAGATACGATATATAAGCTTATTTTTCCCTGATAATTTATCAGTGTAAAAATAAATCGATTTCAATGTTATGTCTTCATTTAATTTTGCATTAACGTCTCTTTTGGGAAGTGAGTCAATGATTGAGTAATCGAAATTAATTGGCTCTTCAGTGATTTTATCTACTTTAAAATAATTAAACATATATGAGTTCTTGAAAGTAGGGAAACCATCTGATTTTTTTAAAAGTCGGTTTAGGTAAAAGTCAGGTATTACGATCTCTTTTTTTCCTTCGTTGATTTGCTGTGTTAACATCTCCATGCGTATTGCATCTTGCTTTGACGCTCTTATATTAGAATAGGAAATTAAGCCGTAAGAGGGTACAAAGTAAGTCATAGCGAACACAAAGACAATGCCAAATATCGAGTTTCTATATATTTTTTCGTTTGAAAAATTAGCCGAGTAAATTAAAAAAGAAAGGGTTATTAAAAACATAAATAAGGTACCAATACCAGCTCTTTCAGGCATGTACGGTGAAGCAACAAATGCAAGGTCACACAATATCCCACCAATGAAAAATGCTAGTGCACAAATTAATGAACCCCTTGGTTCTATTTTGAGCAGTCCAAATGAAAGTGCAATGAAAATAATGATTAGAAATATTGGCCATAAGCTATCCAGCGCTGCAGGCAGTCTTTCAAATAAATGTAGATCAAGTTTTTCAATTAATGTTAATGAGTGCCAATCTTTAAAATAAGACGATCTGATGGCAGAGCCTGGACTGAATAAAAGCACCGCAGAGCCTAAGATAATCCCAATCAAATAGGGTGCCGACAGTTTAAAGCGGTTAAAACAAATAGAATATAAAACTGTCAGTATCGTTGCAACAATGCAAGTGTTTTCGTTTGAGCAACCTGCCAAAAAACCAACTAAAATCGCCCCGGAATAACTCAGTAATGTATGTGATTTTCTTTGTCGAGCGAGAATAACGAAAAATAAAGATATGTAAAATATAGGCCATAAATAATTAGATGCGCCAACAAACCAGAAAAAAGTTTCACCAAGCGCTGGATTTGATATCCAAAGAGCTAAAAAGATAATTACTATCGAAATGGCGCTTGGTTTTGGCTTACCATCAAATAATGCAGATGGTATCGCTGCAATAAGATAAACGCTGGCAACTAGCGCAGCAGCTGTCAAAGATTGATAAATATCATGATTGACATATTTGAGCATATAGGAGCTAAATATGTTAGTAACTAGCCTCCCGCTCCAGACTAAATAATGACCAATTTGCTCTTGCAGGCTGGCATGAAAATAATAATAATAGTCATCTGACAATACTGGTGTGTGTAGGTATGGCACCAACATAAGTAAAAAAATAATACTTAGAACTAACAGATTATTTTTGGAAATCATTTTTCTTTATTCCGTTTTAAACAATAGCGTGGTCTTTTTTTGGTTTCAATATAGATGCGCCCTATATATTCACCTAAGACACCAATGCCGATTAATTGAACGCCGCCGATAAACAGGATGGATACCAATAGAGATGTGTACCCTTTTATCGGATTGCCTATAATTAATGTTTGTAAAGTCATCCATGCGCCGTATAAGAATGAAATAGATGCAATTATGAAGCCTATATACATCCAAACCCTTAACGGAAAAGTAGAGAAACTTGTTATTCCCTCAAGTGCAAGGTTCCACAGTTTCCAGCCGTTAAATTTAGTGCTGCCGGCAACGCGCTCAGCGCGTGCATACTCCACGACATCAGTACGCCCGCCAACCCAACTCAGCACGCCCTTCATGAACAAGTTGCGCTCTGGCATGAGCTGAATATTTTCCACGACCTCGCGGGACATCAGGCGGAAGTCTCCAACATTCTCTTCGATTTGCGGATTGCTGATTTTGTTATGTAGCTTATAAAACCACTCAGCGGTCTTGCGCTTCAGACGGCCATCTGTGGAGCGATCGGAGCGTTTGGCAAGCACCATATCTGCTCCGGCCTGCCACTTCTCTATCAGATGTGGAATGACTTCAATTGGATCCTGCAGGTCAACATCAATCGGGATAATAGCTTCTCCGCTAGCGTGATCCAGACCTGCGAACAGCGCAGGTTCTTTACCAAAGTTGCGAGTGAAGGACAGCGGAACTACAAGCGGATCGGCAAGGGCAAGTGCGTTAATAATTGATTCTGTACTATCTTTGCTGCCGTCATTAATGAACACTATCTCGACTTCATGTTGCTTAAGCTCTTCAAACTCACGCACGGCTTTGTAGAAAATCGGAATTGCATCCTCTTCATTAAAAACTGGAACGACCAGTGAAATTTTCATTTAGCATCCCTGAATACTACGAACTTTGAATATACAAACCCGCACACCAGACTGATGGCGGAGAACACGATTAATGTGATGACAGGAGCCATGCCTGATTTGTCTGCACACCAGCCAAAAGCGGCACTTAATGAGCCCATAAAACCTACGTAAAGCAGGTAGCGAATGGATGTTGTGGAAGATTTAAAAGTAAATTTGGCATTGGCGAAGAAGCTGAACGACACAGCGACAACGAATCCGGCAAAGTTGCCAAGCGCCTGTCCTGTGTGGAATGCGTATATGCATACAGCAAAGACGACCCAGTGAATTAGCGTGTTTATTACGCCTATTGATGTGTACCTGGCGAACAACTTGAACATGTGATAAATCAGTAAATTCAGAAAAGTCTGAAGTGTAGCATCTGGCATTCACTTGATCGACCCTCATGTTTAACTACGCAGCGTATTTATACAGTTGATTTTATGAATGATCATGCCACGCACTGCAGACATACACGCTGTCTTCGTTGCGGCAGTAGAGCTCACCACTCATCTGCTTTCGTGGCCGTGAGCTGCGCCCAGCCGTTCAGCTCATTCCAGTGGACAGCACGTACTCGACGATCATTAAGGTCGACCAGGCCTTTGTTGATTATGAAAAATGTCCGCTCATAACATTTATATACAGGTCTAAGACCTGTCGATCTTCGCTGGCAGCCGCAGCGCTTTAATGCCACAATATTTTTTTCTTCGAATGCAGGAAAGATGATGAAAAAAATAGCAATTGCTGGCGCGCTGCTGGCACTGACCGGGTGCGTTCAGGTCGATAATTATAACGACGTGATCAAGCATCCTGTCCCGGCGCATCTGGCGGGATACTGGCAGTCGAAAGGGCCGCAGAGCAACATGGTCAGCCCGAATGCGATTGCCACGCTGGTGGTGACGGAAGAGGGCGATACGCTGGACTGCCGACAGTGGCAGCGCGTGATTGCCGTGCCGGGTAAAATCATGCTGCGTTCAGACAGTTATTACAACGTGACGCGCAAGCTGGATATCTATCCGCTGGAGCGCGAAGGCTCGACGCTTGAGTACGACGGGCTGGAGCTGCAGAAGGTCGATCGCCCAACGGTTGAGTGTGCTGATTACCTGCGCAAGAATCCGCTGGAAAGTAAGCTACCGTAGCCGTTTTTTTGCCGGGTGGCGGCTTCGCCTGACCCGGCCTACAAAAGTACCGTACCGTAGGCCGGGTAAGCGTCAGCGCCACCCGGCATTGTTTCTACAACGCATCCTCAATCACCCACACGCTGACGCTTCCGCCTTTGCAGGTAAACGTCCCTTCGCCATCCGCCGCCGTAGTGATGGTTTCTTCGCGATTGCCGAGAAAATCCCGCCACGTTTTGTTGCCGTAGTTTTCCCCCAGGCAAATCACTTTTTCACCGTCGTCCCCGTTTGACATCACCACCACGCAGCCGGGATCGTCATCGGTGCCGCTGCGGCTGAAGGCAATGCAGTTAGGATGGTCGAAAAACAGCGTCTGCACGCCGTGGGCAAAACGCTGGCGCGCGAGGATCAGCTCGTGAAGCTGCTCAATGACCGGCATATCAATATGGTACGTTTCACCGTCACCTCCCGTGTCGTCATAGCTGGCGCCAAAGAGGTCCGGATAAAAGACGCTCGGCACGCCATTTTCCCGCAGCAGGATCAGCGCGTAAGCGAGCGGTTTAAACCAGGCTTCGACCGGTGCTTCCAGCGCCTGCAAAGGCTGAGTGTCATGGTTCGCGACGAGGGTGACCGCATGAAACGGATCGGCTTCTACCAGCGTGCCGGTAAAGATTTGGCTCATGTCGTAATCCCGACCCTGACGTGACGCCTCGTGGAATTTCATCTGCAGAGGGGCATCAAACAGCATGGTTTTGCCTTCGACCTGGTCGATATAGGCCTGAAGCTTATCCACCTCGTGAGACCAGTATTCCGCCACGATAAACAGCGGCTGGTCGGCGACTTCCTGGACGTGCTCAATCCACTCTTTATAGAACCAGGCGGGAATATGCTTGACGGCATCCAGACGAAAACCGTCGCAGCGGGTCTGTTCCATGACCCAGCGGGCCCAGTATTTGATCTCCTCGGTCACGGCGTGATTGCGAAAGTCGATATTTTCGCCCATCAGATAGTCGAAGTTACCCATCTCATCATCAACCTGATCGTTCCAGCCTTCACCGGTGTAGTCGTTGACGATTTTAAAGATGCCGTCTTCATCAGGATTTTCTATATGGTCGACGCCGCTGAAGCATTTGTAATCCCAGATGAACTGGGAATATTGCCCGGCGCGGGCAGGGAAGGTATAGCGGGTCCAGGCTTCGCACTCGATGACCTCATCGTCGATCTGCGTGCGATCCTGCTCGTTCACGCGCTGAACGCGGACGGGCTCTTTTTCATCGGCACCCATTTTGTGGTTCACCACCACGTCCAGCAGTACGGCAATGTCGTTGCGCTTGAGGGCGTCGATGGCTTCCAGCAGCTGCGCTTTGTCACCGTATTTCGTGGCGATACTGCCTTTCTGGTCAAACTCGCCCAGATCGAACAGGTCATAGGAGTCATAGCCGACAGAATACCCGCCTGACGCGCCTTTATAGGCGGGCGGTAGCCAGATCATGTTAATGCCGATTTCGTTAAGATTGGGTGCTAACGCCGTGACCTCTCGCCACAATTCACCGCCAGCAGGGTAGTACCAGTGAAAACATTGTAACAGGGTGGGGTTTTTCATCATCCTTGCTCCAGAAGCCATTGGCAGACTTCTGGAGTATGGATGAAGAATCGCTAGTGTGTATTATTGATTCATCTCTCCGGGAAATAAAATGTTGCCAGAAAGCCTACCGTAGGTCACGTTTACGTTTTTTTGCTTGTTGGTTTGCGCAATAAGGCCGCTCAGCTCACTCATCCTTTCCTGTAGCAACGCTTTAAGAATGATTTCATTCTGAAGCACCTGATTTAGTATCACCATTGCCTGGTCCTGAACAAACTTACTGTCAGGCGGAAATGGGGTCGTGCTGATCTCTTCAACCAGCGAAACGTACGCAACCTCCTGGTCAATAAGCTCATCCCATTTCCCGGATTGAGCAAGGCTTAGCATGGTATTACTAAGCGCATTAAGGGCATGCCACTTTTTTAGGGATAAGCTGGAGTTGTTCATTACCGTTAATCCTGCTTGGGAGAATAACCCGGGCCGATTTGCTTCCAGGCGTCAGAAATATTGAGCAGCAGAGCCTCGACTTCGGTAATAGCCTCGATGTCATTGCGCAGGTTGGCATGTAACAAACGGCGTACCATATAGTCATAAAGCGCAGAAAGGTTGCGGGGAAGTTCCCCCCCCACATCCATATTTAACCCAGCCTTAAGGCCATTTTCGATAATATTAATGGCCTTGGACAGGGCTTCTCCTTTCGCTGGGATATCCCCTTGCTCAAGGAAAAGGCGCGCCCGAATAAGCGCGCTATGGATACCGTCGAACAGCATGACTACCAACTGGTGCGGGCTGGCACTCAAGACAGCAGATTCAAGTCCTACCTGTTGATAGGCTTGTACACCAGATTTGCTATACATATCGGTTCCTTTATTACTTACTGCTGAACTGTTGGTTCAGATAAGTGGCCGTACCATTGAATTTAGTGACCAGCTTATCCAAATCGTTAAATTGCTTTTTATAACGCGCCATCGTGGCTTCAATGGTCAACTCCATCGCATCGTAACGTTTGCCGATGGATTTGAGCGTGGCGTTAATACCGTCCTTCGCATTCTGAATCACACCTTCTTTACCGATAGAGGTGCTCAGCATATCGGTCAAGGTGTTATTCATCTGTGTGGCGAAACCGGTTTTTTTCCCGTCACCCACAAAATAGGCCTGCACGCCAGCCGGATCGTCGGTGAGAATCTTGGTTAATTTTTTATCATCAATTTTTAGGTTGCCAATCGCGCCGTCTGCGCCTTTGACCGGGTCCTGAGTGATGCCAAGTTGAGCCATAATGGCATAGGAGCCACTCTGTACATTGGTCAATAAAGCACGAAGATCGGATTGTACTCCACGGATAGTACTGTCACCCATTAACACGCCGTTGTTCGAAGACTGGGCGGTTGCACCCACTGCTGGCGGCTCGTATTTGGTCAGCGCAGCAATGGTAGACTGCAGAGAGTTATAGGCATTGACCCATTCCGTAATGGCTTTTTTGTTATCGTCGGTTGAGCGGGCTATCGTCAGAGTTTCATCTGCCGTGCTCGGGGCTTTCAGGGTTAATGTTACGCCAGGCAGGGCGTCAGTGATGGTATTGCTCTGGCGAACAATTTGAATACCGTTCACGTTAATGACAGCATTTTGCGACTTAACCTGCACATTTAGCGCGGCGCTGCCGATCACGGCATTTAGCGTATCGTCTCCCGCCACCGTCACCGTCATATCGGAGTCGGTACCCGTGGTTTTTGAGGTCAGCATCAGACGGTAGTCGCCGTCATCGGCTTTCACCACGCTTGCTGATACGTTGCCGTTAGCCGCATTAATAGCTTTAGCAATCCCATTCAATGACGTATCGCTATCGGCGAGCGTTACTGTCAGCGGTTTGCTGTCGGCTCCTGCCTGGGTGATGGTAATGGTTCGGCTATTGGAACCCGTTGTCCCCCCCAGCTGCTTTGTGTTGCTATCAATGGTGCCGGGAGTGGTCGTCAGGACTTGGCCTTTCGCGATCTTACTGACATTAATAGTCACGTCGCCAACGTTAGCGCTGGAGGTACTGACAGCGGAGAATGCGGTGTTGGTACTGGAAACGGACGTAGAGTTCCAGGTATCCGTCTTTGCCAGCTTTGCCGCTGCGGTTTGCAGGGTAGTCAGGGCGCTTTGTAATTTTCCGTAACCGGTGATTTGCGCGTCGTAAGTAGTCTTTTGTTTGGCAATCGCCGTTAATTTAGTCTCTTCTGCTGCCTGCAGCTTATCGTACAGATCCGACAGGCCGGGCACGCCCACCCCGAGGTTACTGATAGTCGCCATGTAATGTTCCTTTTCAATGGATGTTTCAGTCGTTTATCGGCCCATCTTGCAAAAAGTTTACGGCGAGTTTTAAAAAATAATTGCGTAATAAGCGTTCATTATGTTGCTTTTAACGCCTGACAGGTCGTTATTGGTAAGCGTAAAAAAGAAGCAATTAGCCTTAACGTTTTACAACTGGCAGGTATTTCTTGAGCTGTTTTTGTTAAATAAACGCTTATAAAACAACTGTTTAAATTTTTTTCTTCGATATTTTCTAAAGTCTGCTTCAAGGGCGTCGATAACCTTGTTGACGGTGAGAGACGCCGTGAGTGTTAGGCACCGACCCTAGAAACCATTTTTGAAGGAATTAAAATTATGGCAGTTATCAATACTAACCTGTTGTCCCTGACCACTCAGAACAACCTGAACAAATCTCAGTCTTCTCTGGGCACCGCTATCGAGCGTCTGTCTTCCGGTCTGCGTATCAACAGCTCTAAAGATGACGCTGCTGGTCAGGCAATTGCAAACCGCATGAACTCTCAGATCAAAGGGATGACTCAGGCTGCACGTAACGCTAACGACGGTATCTCTCTGGTTCAGACCGCTGAAGGTAACCTGAACGAGATCAACTCCAACTTACAGCGTATCCGTGAGCTGGCTGTTCAGGCTGCGAACGACACAAACGGTACTACTGACTACACCTCAATCAGCACTGAAATCACTCAGCGCCTGGGTGAAATCGACCGTATCGCTGGCGCTGCTAACTTCAACGGCAAAAAACTGCTGGATGGTAGCCAGACAGCTTCTCTGAACATCCAGGTTGGCGCAGGTACTGGCGCAACTGATAGCATCGCTATCACCACTGGCGCTCTGATCGACGCTAAAGCAACCAGCCTCGACACTGGCCTGACCGGTACCATCACCGATAACAGCACTGCAAAAGCGTTCATCACTGCTGCAGACAATGCTATCTCCAAAATTGATACCGCGCGTTCTAACATGGGTGCGATTCAGAACCGTTTCGAATCTACCATCAACAACCTGAACAACTCTATCACAAACCTGTCTGCTGCTCAGTCCCGTATCCAGGACGCTGACTATGCAACTGAAGTTTCTAACATGTCTCGCGCGCAGATCCTGCAGCAGGCTGGTACTTCTGTGCTGTCTCAGGCAAACCAGGTTCCACAGGCTATGCTGTCCCTGCTGCGTTAATAGACGCCAAATATTTAAAAAAGGTTGCTGGAAACAGCAGCCTTTTTTTTCACTATTTATCTAAAAAAAAACCGTCTTTAATCTGCAAAATAAGGCTGCATTTAGCGGCGTTTTCCTGCCATCACCCCCCGTAATGCAGTGTTACTCTGCCTAAAATGTCCTTTTCCGGTCGTCTGACGACAGTTTACCGATGAGTTATAAGATGAGTGAATTCGCACGTAGCCGGGCCATGCGTCAGTTTTATCGGAATGTCTTTACCCGATTCATTGATCTCCCGGAAGCAGATGTTATGCCCGCTAACATCGTGGCGGAAATCTTCAGCTTTAAGAGCGCCAATATTACGGCACTCGAACCCATGATACGTGCGGTAGAAACGGGGCTGGAGGCGAACAAAGACTCGGCCTTAAAAAACATGCTGTGCGCGATCGTGCTGGCCAACAGTGCGCTTGATGAGTCCCGTACTGGTGATAAACAGATATTATCTTCATCCCAATGTGCACAGCTGACCGAATATGTTGTCTCGGCATTAAACGCCGACAGTAATATTCATTATCTTGTCGCCGCCATTCAGCTGCTGTTTCGCGTAAATGAAATCAGCTCAGCGCTATTCTTAATAAACAACAATCTTTCGCTGGTAAGCAGCTCGGCTCCGGTTCTGAAAATTCTGCTGCTGATCTGTTTAATGGAAAACGACTTAAATCAGGCGATGGTCGTGATCCAGGTACTGACCACCGATGCGTTACTTATTGGTGAAGATCCTATGGCCCTGCTGCTGATTACCTGTGGGATCTACCGGCTTGGAGGCATTCCGGATTCTTACATTGATTTTAGATCGCTTAACGCGAGCGAGTACGTAGCGGTGAAGGGGGCCTGGGAAAACTGGATTGTAAAAACCTCAGGCACCAGGACGACGGTGTTGCTAACCTGCACTCGCGAAGATTATTTCGAACACGCCGTACCGACGCTTTACTCCCTCTATGAAACCAATCGCGATGTCCTGGATGTTCACGTTCACGTGTTCAATGGCAGCAATGAGATAAAACAAAGTCTGCTGGCGCTTCGGGAACAGTTTCCCGAGCTCAATCTCTCTGCCAGCCATGAGACGATCGCCAGCAATACTGACACCGCAGTGATCGGCGCTGCGCGTCGCATTGTTTTCCTGCGCCATGCTCTGAGCACTTTTAATACACCTGTTATTGCCATTAATGCAAATGTTCTTGCGCGTAAATCCTGGGCCGAGCCTGACGCGTCGCTGATGTTGTTACAAAACGAAAACTCGCCGTTCTGGGAAGAGGTCTTTGCCGGTTTTATCTACGCCAGGCCTTGCGGCATCGCACAACGCTATCTCGATCGGGTCGCACACTTTATCGACGTTAACCTTACCAGCGGCAACTGTGCGCCGGGCCTTGAACAGGTAGCACTCTTTGCGTGCCTGGATAGCCTTTCGCCACAAGACCAGCATTCGATTACCCGTGCTGAGCGTAGCGCAGTACTGGATAGCCAGGCTGGGGATGAGGCGTTTTGCTGGGTGGCGATGAAGGCAGAGGGCTCCTATCAGGAGTTTAAATCGACGCTTATCGGTAAATACCAACGCTAAACAATGGCCCTGTAATAACGAGAATCTGGAATAAACGTGACGACACTGTATCCCAACCAACGGGTCAGCCCTGAGACCCTTTATGCCGCTGCGGCACTTAATCTCCTGGCCACGCCGGTTCCTGCGTTTGCCCGTGTCATGGAGATTGGCTGTGGATCAGCAACGAGCCTCATTATGCACGCCTGGGCTCACCCGGAGAGTATCGCTATTGGTGTGGATATTGATGGAAAAGCGATCCTGAAGGGTAAGCAGTTGGTTGCAGAGTTGGGATGTCAGAACGTTGAACTGTTTGAGGCAGGATTAGGGGATTTGCTTGCGGCCGATCCCGGCGACTTTGATTACATCATTATCCACCGGAGTTTTGCTTTTCTGGGCAAAAGCGAGCGGGAAGCACTCTTGCAGTGGTGTCACGCGCATTTATCCGTCAATGGTGTTATCGCCATAAAATGGTCTGTACTGCCGGGAAGTTCAGCGCGCCTCGCGTTGGGTGAAGCGCT
Source organism: Enterobacter sp. ECC-249 (assembly GCF_043965265.1). Taxonomy (NCBI): domain Bacteria; kingdom Pseudomonadati; phylum Pseudomonadota; class Gammaproteobacteria; order Enterobacterales; family Enterobacteriaceae; genus Enterobacter; species Enterobacter sp. ECC-249. The sequence goes on along the minus strand of NZ_CP143660.1, from coordinate 3,433,971 downwards.
ACGCTTTCATCTTGAACGGGCAGAAGCGGGCACCGACCTGCTGGCCTCAGCCCGTGCGATGCTGAGTTTTATGCTATTAACTCTGGAAGAAGGTACGCTCAAAAACGAAGTCCTGCTTGCTGAAGAAATGGACGACAACGCACTGATTCTCGCCTTCTTAACCCCGACTGACGGGGCTTGTACTTTGGCTGCCTTCTGTTCACAGGCGGAACAGGTGGGTCTGCAGTATGTGGGCGATATCCTTCCGCAGTCAGAGCTGGGAAACTTCTATAATCCGACAATTGAAAAACTGCTCGAGGCCGTCAGTGCCGGAGCCAGCAGAACAATGGCACAGCAGTATCTTGACTATGCCGTGCAGCGCTCAGAACGTTTTACTCTGCTGTGTTACCTGAACAGTCACCAGCCTCCCATCAAGCCGGATCTTAATCAGCTTAGAAACCTGCACTGGGCCGGAAGCTTTGTGCCAGTCGAAATGGATTCCGCAAAAGCACCGCATGAATTCAGGAACAGTAACGGTCGAATCATTCGCACCGACAATGCCGTCATTATCCGCATCATGGAGTTGCTGGGTAATGTCTGGCCGATGTCCTTAAGTTTCGAGCAGCTACTGCTCAACTCTCGCGCCCCTGAAACGCAGGAGGATTATCAGGATACTGTCCTGGATGCCCTCGCAACGCTGTTTATGACAGGCGCGGACGGCCTCTTTTGGAGTGCGGCTCCTGGCCCCTATAACGCTGCGCAAAACGATGAGCTGGCACCAGTGGGGGTGCTGCCTTCCGAACGTCCGGTGGATGCTATCCGCATGATGAATTTGTGGGGAGAGTGGGTCTCCTTAGCGCCCGACGAGTGGGGTTATCTTCAGTACGACATGAACAAAGCAGGACGGGCAAACTGGCAACACTACTCGTCGCTAAAAATCAAAGGGCTGCTGACGGGCTCTCCGGAGGCGTGGAAAAAACATCTGCAGTGTTTTCTGCGTGCGGGGATGCTCGATGTACTCAAATCGCAGCTTTCGCTGCTGTTATTATTGAGCGTCGACAGGGCACAGGGGGGATTGTTGCTGAAGGGCAACGCCGAATCCGAATTAGCCGATCCTGACGTCGATGCCATTTATGCACGAGCGAACAGTCTTATTCAACAAGGGCGTTCTAAAGAAGCCCGGGAGTACGCCCGCGCATTGATGGAGAAAAACCCTGACAATATTCATGTGCTTCGCTGCTATTCAAAAACGTGCGTCTTAACCTCTGCCTGGGATGACGCTCTGGCATCACTTTGCACGCTAATGGGATATTATTTCTCCAGCCTTGATATCTATTATGATCTCGCCACGGTGCTTCAGCGCAAGCGTGAGTTTTACGGTTCGCGGCTCATCGTCCGTACTTTACTGCGCCTGAATAATAAAAATATTGATTACTGGCTCAGCATGGCATCGCTGCACCATGCTTACGGCGATATGTCGTTGGCAGAAAAATGCTGCAGGGAAATTATGCGCTTTCAGCATCCTGGCCCCAGTTCGCTTGGACTCACCGGCATTGTACTGAGCGATAACCATAAAATGGCAGAAGCGCGCTATTTTATGGAAAAGGCTGTTGAGCTCAGTAATTACAATTTTGGTTACTTCAGCAATTTACTTTTCGTGATGAGTCATGACGCAAGCGTGAAGGCTGAAGAGCTGCTGGAAAAGCATATCGAGTTTGGCCGCCGTACGGCATCCTGGGCTAAAGAGAGCGGGGTAAAGCTGACGCTAACTCATTCCCTGGAACCTCAGCGCAAACTTCGGCTCGGTTTTGTTTCCGGAGATTTGCGTAAGCATCCGGTGGCAAATTTCCTGCTGCCATACTGGGATGCTATCAATCGCCAAAAATATGATTTGGTTGCCTATAACACGCTTTTCCTGGAAGAAGATGACGTTTATTGCCACCTGCGTCAGAGCGCTACCCTTTGGCGCCAGGTTGATGCTATCAGCGATATTGAGCTGGCAAAACTGATCGCAGAAGACGGGATTGATATTCTGTTCGATTTATCGGGCCATACCGCTTACAACAGGCTACCGGTCTTCGCTCTGCGCCCTGCACCGATCCAGATTACATGGATAGGCTACCCCGGCACCACCGGGATGAAAGAGATGGATTACATTCTGCTTTCGGCGAGCCTGGCACAGTCTCCGGCCCTTGAAAAACAGCTGGTGGAAAATGCGATGTTCGTGGCAACGCGTAAGAGTTTCGAACCTCACCCACGAAGCCCGGATATTAACCCCTTACCTGCACTGCACAATGGCTTTATCACGTTTGGCAGCTTCAACCGGTCAAAAAAAATAAATGACCAGGTTCTGGATACGTGGGCTTCAATTTTGCAGGGCTACCCTGAGAGTCGCCTCTTAATCGGTAATATGACCGATGCTGAAATGATCTCTGCCATGACGAAGCGCTTTAAACAGCGTGGAGTTTCGCAAGACAGATTACTTTTCCGTGGGCTGGTCGAACTGGACGAATACCTGGCTCTGCACCATGAAATCGATATTTTACTGGATGCCTTCCCCTACAGTGGTGGTACGACGACGCATCATGGAGCCTGGATGGGCGTTCCGACAATTACGATGAATGGCCCGACCATACCCTGCCAGCAGGGCGTAGATATTATGCGCTCTTATGGGCTGGAGCAATTTATCGCTGATGATGAGGGTGATTATATTTCTAAGGCAATAGGCTGGCGTCAACATATTTCAGCGTTAGCTGAAATACGTCAGGGGATGCGGGAAAGGATTCCGGTTAATCCCGTGCCAGATTTTAATATTGCCGAAAATTTTGAACGGGCGCTGCGTGAAGCATGGGAAATCTATTGCCGGGGAGAAAAGCCGCATTCGTTTCTCATTGCCGAGGAGCGTTTGTGAATGGCAATCGATATCAGGCTGCCAGTTTGGGCAAAATTTAACGGTATCAATACCGAGGTACGCTATGAATGAAATTTACGTAACCAGTCCATTTTTGCCCCCTCTTGAGGAGTTTATTCCTTATCTGGAGAAAATCTGGCAAAACAAGACGCTGACAAACGGCGGGCCTTTCCACCAGCAGCTGGAAGAGGCTCTGGCGCAATACCTTGGCGTTAAGCACCTGTCTCTATTTGCGAACGGTACGCTGGCGCTGCTGACGGCATTTCAGGCATTGCGTCTGAGCGGAGAGGTAATCACTACGCCGTATTCCTTTGTGGCGACCTCACATAGTTTGCTGTGGAATGGCTTAACCCCTGTCTTCGCTGATATTGATCCACGAACCTATAATATTAACCCGGATTGCATCGAAGAATTAATTACGCCCAATACCACGGCCATTTTGCCTGTCCATTGTTATGGCATCCCTTGCGACATCGACAAAATACAGAAAATTGCTGACGTCTATGGTTTAAGGGTAATTTATGATGCCGCGCATGCGTTTAATGTTCGAAAAAATGGTATCAGCATTCTAAATCACGGCGATTTATCGGTACTCAGCTTCCATGCCACCAAAGTTTTTAATACCTTTGAAGGCGGGGCGATCATTTCCCAGGATCTTAAAACTAAACAGCGCATCGACTATCTCAAGAACTTTGGTTTTGCCGGCGAGACCCGCATCGTGGCACCAGGCATAAACGCCAAAATGAACGAAGTGGAGGCGGCATTTGGTCTTCTGCAGCTTAAGCATATTGATAAAGCTCTTGAAGAACGCAAAGCGATTCATCAACGCTATCGCGAGCTGTTAAACGGTCTGGAAGGATTAACGTTTGTCGACGTTCCAGACGATGTGAGCTGGAACCATGCGTATTTCCCGGTACTCATTGAGCCGAAATTTGGCATGAGTCGCGATGATGTTTATACATTATTTAAAGCTGACGGCATTCTGACTCGCCGCTATTTCTATCCGTTAATCAGTTCTTTTGCGATGTACAGGGGGTTCCCTTCTTCTGCTGAAGAGCATCTGCCTGTTGCCAATGATATCGCCGACAAGGTGCTGTGCCTTCCAATTTATCCCGGATTGACGCCAGAAGATCAAGACCGCGTAGTGAATGCTCTTAGGCGTGCATCCCTGTCTGGTGAAGTACCGTCTAACGAGTCGGTAATATACACGGGGCTCGTAGTATGACCATGATGCACACTGCAATGATCCTGGATGCGGGTTTTGCCTCACTGCCGTTACAACAGTCTATTAAAGCGGCGGGTTTTCGTACGCTCGCCTGTAGCGGCAAAGCTCAGGATGCAGGGATGAAATATGCCGACGCGACCTGCGTGCAAAATTATGCCGATAGCAAAGCCGTACTGGCGATTGCCCGTAATGAAAAAATTACGGCGCTTTCCCCCGGCGTAACCGATGTGTCCTATCTTTCAGGTAGCCGGGTGGCGGATGAGCTTGGCCTTCCGGGCTTCGACTCACCCGAGGTCAGCGATCTTCTCTTTTTGAAAGATCGCTTCAGAAAATGGGCCAGCGCCAAGGGCTACCCTATACCGCGTGCTGTGAGAAGTCTGCAGGACGCGCACGCGCTAACATTCCCGCTGCTGGTTAAACCCGTTGATGCTTACAGTGGTATGGGGATTTCACTTATTCATCAGCCGTCAGAGCTGGATAAGGCGGTGAATATCGCCTGCGCTGCATCTCCGGGAGGGCAGTGCGTCATTGAAACATTCTGCCAGGGTGCCCTGTATAGCCACTCCGCTTTTATTCGCAATGGGCAAATCGTCTGCGAATTTTTTGTTGATGAGTTTTGCACAGTCTATCCGTGGCAGGTAAATAGCAGCTGCTTGAGCGTCAATCTCAGCGAGCCGATGCGCGACCGCATCAGCGAGTGTATGCAGGCTATTGTCAGCGACCTGGCTCTGGTGGATGGTTTGTTGCACACGCAACTCATCGCTGACGAACGGGATTTTTGGTTGATTGAAGTCACCCGCCGATGCCCGGGCGATCTCTACTCAAAATTGATCGAATATTCAACTGGCGTGGATTATTGCCGTGAATTTGTGTCGCCCTTTATCGGTGGGGGGAGTGCGTTCCCAAATCGGCGACCGGCGCGCCAGCGATACGTTGCGCGCCATACGGTCTCTTGCGAACGGCAGAGCCGATTTTTTGGCTTCAGCTATGCTCCGCTACCAGCCACGATCATTCAGACTATCCCCCTGAAACAGCCGGGCGATGAACTCGGACCAGCACCAGAGGATCGCGCCGGACTGGTTTTTGCGGAGTTTACCGAACTCGATGCCATGGCACGCCACACGCCGCAGCTAAAAAACTATTTCTCATTTAATTCATTGTAAGGACCGGATTATGCACAGGCCTCTGTCTCTTGGGTTTATCGGCGGTGGGATCAATTCTGCCATCGGTCTTACTCACAAAATCGCTAGTCAAATGGACGGGCATTTTCAGCTTACGACGGGCTGCTTTAGCCGCGATACGTCGCTGAATCAGCAGACGGGTCGAGCCTGGGGGGTTAAAGACGAGGCCATTTACTCCAGCGCAGTCACGCTGCTTGAAGAACAACACGCGCAGATGGATGCTGTCGTCATACTGACGCCCACGCCCTCCCACCGTGAAATTATCCTCGCCTGTCTGGAATATGGCCTGCCGGTGATCAGTGAAAAAGCGATGGTTGCAAGTGTAGGCGACGCGAGGGATGTCGCCCGGCGAGTCTTCGAGATGAAAGGACAACTGTACGTCACCTATAACTACACTGGTTATCCCATGGTGCGCGAACTGCGTAATCGTCTGCTTAGCGGCGAGTTGGGCAAAATTCAGCATGTTATGGTTGAAATGCCCCAGGAAGGATTTATTCGCAGCCGCGAGGATGGCAGCGTGCCTCAGCCTCAGGAATGGCGACGAGTTGATGGGGATATTCCTACTGTTTCACTCGACCTGGGTGTCCATGTGCACCAGTTGGTGGAGTTTCTGACGGATAAGCAAGCCGAAGATGTCTATGCGATCAACAGCACCTTTGCCCGTGTTTCGGACGTTATCGATACGGTTAACCTGATCTCCCGCTATAGCGACAACATGGTCTGTAACTACTGGTACGGCAAGGCGGCGCTCGGTTACCGCAATGGTTTGCGGATCCGTATATATGGGTCAGAAGGCAGCGCAGAGTGGCTGCAAATGGAGCCAGAATATCTTCGACTCGCCGATCGCCATGGCAACGTGCGTCTGATTGATCGAACGGCAGGAGACAACAAGGTGGCTAATCAGCCTCGCTATTGTCGTTTTAAAGCAGGGCATCCTGCCGGATTCATTGAGGCATTCGCTAACTACTACGCCGACATCGCCGCCAGTTTACGCGGTGATCCCACGGGATATAGCTTCAGTTGTGATACGGCCGTTCGCGGTCTCGAGTTTCTCGAAAAAGCGCAGCAGAGCGCCGTGACGTCTGCCAAAGTCGATTTGCATCGTTAATAAAGGTTGAACTGAGGACTATATGACATTACTGGAACAGATACAGGGCTACGATAATCACTTCTTCAAGGGCATCCGCAACATGCGCGCCAACGGACTTCCGCTGGTTCTCTATGGAGCCGGTTGCCTTGGGCAGATGACCGCGGAATTTATGTTCCGGGAAAATATGCCTCTCGATAAGGTAGCGTTAAACCGAGAATATATCACTGAAGGCATGACCTTCCATGGTCTGCCGGTGGTGGCAATTGAAGATCTTATCGAACAACCCGGTAAATTTAACTGTATCGTTGCGCTTCAATACGTCCCTGATGCATTGCAACAGGAATTACGTCGCGGCGGCGCAAACGTGCTGGTTTACGATCCCGCCTTTATCGGAGTTAGCACCACGCTGTGGTATACACCGTCGTTTTGTGACGAGCATAGCGATACCCTTGAAGCCGTCTATGCCGGCCTCGCGGACGAACGTTCAAGAGAAACGCTGGTCGCGTTCCTTAAACAGCGTCTCAGCGCAACCCGCGGCTATTACCAGGCAGTATACGAGCCAGCCCACTATTTTCCTGCCGATATTCTCCGCCTGCAGAACAACGAAGTGTTCATCGATTGCGGTGCCTACAATGGTGATAGCATCGGCGCGTTTATGCAGGAAGTTGTCCATCAGGGCGTTGAGATGCCGGAGAAGATTGTCGGTTTCGAACCTGATGCCGATAATTTTTCTCAGCTTTGTGACAATACCCGACAATGGCCATTCTGTCAGCCAGTGCAAAAAGGGGTATGGGAAAATAATACCGTGCTCTCTTTTCAATCTGGAAATGCGCTCTCTTCGCGGCTTGTGGAGCAAAGCTGCGATACGGTTACGATTGAGCTCGATAGCATTGATAATATCTTGCAGGGCGGTAGAGCCACTTTCATAAAAATGGATGTTGAAGGTGCAGAGCTCAAAGCACTCCAGGGCGCCGCGGGCACTATTCGCGCCTGGCATCCACTATTAGCGATTAGTCTTTATCATAAGCCGGAAGATCTTCTGACTGTTCCACAATATATTCAGACACTCAGCGCTGATTACCATTTTTATCTTCGCGGCCACCATCCGGAACTGGCTTTTGAACTGGTTTTATATGCTGTGCCGAAAACGAGGTTATTACAGTAATAGGCAAATAACCGCCCATTTCACCCATTATTCATCCAATTGATTGCCCTCCAGAATCGGATAATCATGCCGATAACTCAACTAACGCAGGGCTGTTTATCGTGAATTCACTCTATACCGCTGAAGGTGTAATGGATAAACACTCGCTGTGGCAGCGTTATGTCCCGCTGGTGCGTCACGAAGCATTGCGCCTCCAGGTGCGCTTGCCGGCGAGCGTGGAACTCGACGATCTGCTACAGGCGGGCGGTATCGGGTTATTGAATGCAGTTGACCGATACGACGCTCTGCAAGGAACGGCATTTACGACTTACGCAGTTCAGCGTATTCGTGGTGCGATGCTGGACGAGCTGCGCAGCCGCGACTGGGTGCCGCGCAGTGTTCGCCGCAACGCGCGCGAAGTGGCGCATGCGATGGGGCAGCTGGAACAGGAACTGGGACGCAACGCAACGGAAACTGAAGTGGCGGAACGTCTTGGCATTGCTGTTGAAGAGTATCGTCAGATGTTGCTCGATACCAATAATAGCCAACTCTTCTCTTATGACGAGTGGCGAGAAGAGCATGGCGATAGCATCGAGCTGGTGACGGATGAGCACCAGCAGGAAAACCCGTTACACCATTTAATGGAAGGGAATTTACGCCAGCGCGTCATGGAAGCTATTGAAGCTCTGCCTGAACGCGAGCAGCTGGTATTGACCCTTTATTACCAGGAAGAGCTTAACCTCAAAGAGATTGGCGCTGTTCTGGAGGTGGGAGAGTCGCGGGTGAGCCAGCTGCACAGCCAGGCCATTAAACGCTTACGAACCAAGCTGGGTAAGTTATAGGTGATTGATTCACCTTAAAAATGCCGCACAACGTATTGACAACCAGGAGTTATCATGACGGTGCAGCAATCTAAAAGACGGCCTTTAAGCCGCTACCTGAAAGACTTTAAACACAGCCAGACGCATTGCGCCCACTGTAACAAGTTACTCGATCGTATCACGCTGGTTCGCCGCGGCGAAATCGTCAATAAAATTGCGATTTCGCGCCTCGACACGTTGATGGACGAAGCAGCATGGCTCGAAGAGCAAAAAGAGTGGGTGGCGCTTTGCCGTTTCTGTGGGGATCTCCACTGCAAAGAGCAAAGCGACTTCTTCGATATTATCGGCTTCAAGCAGTTCCTGTTTGAACAAACGGAGATGAGCCACGGCACCGTTCGCGAATATGTCGTTCGCCTGCGTCGCCTTGGGCAACATCTGACCGTAAACAATATTTCTCGCGATCTGCTGAAAACCGGTTATCTGGATGAAAATCTGGAGCCGTGGCTGCCTGCGACCAGCACCAACAACTACCGAATTGCGCTGCGCAAGTATGCGCAATACAAGGTACAAATGCCGGGTGCCATAAAGCAGAAAGCCCACGCCGGAACAACTTCTGATATATATTAAAAAAGAATAAGATGTAGCGCAGTCGCCTTTGACGTTGCAGGCGATTTCTCTACACTACGTAAAAATTCCACTATATCGGGGTATTTATGAAATTTGCACTTCTGGGTCGTCAGGCGCTGATGGGTGTTATGGCCGTTGCGCTGGTTGCGGGCATGAGCGTGAAAACGTTCGCCGCAGAAAACCTGCTGAATAAAGTAAAAGAGCGCGGTACGCTTCTGGTCGGGCTGGAAGGAACCTATCCTCCGTTCAGCTTCCAGGGCGATGACGGCAAGCTGACCGGTTTTGAAGTGGAGTTTGCTGAAGAGCTGGCTAAGCACCTCGGCGTTAAAGCGTCACTGAAACCGACCAAATGGGACGGTATGCTGGCGTCGCTGGATTCCAAACGTATTGATGTGGTCATTAACCAGGTGACCATTTCTGACGAGCGTAAGAAGAAGTATGACTTCTCTACGCCGTACACCGTGTCCGGTATTCAGGCGCTGGTGAAGAAAGGTAACGAAGGCGGGATTAAAACTGCCGCAGACCTGAAAGGGAAGAAAGTCGGTGTCGGTCTGGGAACCAACTACGAAGAGTGGCTGCGCCAGAACGTGCAGGGCGTGGATATCCGCACCTATGACGATGACCCGACGAAATACCAGGATCTGCGCGTGGGCCGTATCGACGCCATTCTGGTTGACCGCCTGGCAGCGCTGGATCTGGTGAAGAAAACCAACAATACCCTGGCCGTAGCGGGTGATGCGTTCTCTCGTCAGGAATCAGGCGTGGCCGTTCGTAAAGGTAACGAAGACCTGGTCAAAGCGATTGATTCCGCGATTGCTGACATGCAAAAAGACGGCAGCCTGAAAGCACTCTCTGAGAAGTGGTTCGGTGCAGACGTTACGAAATAAGTTTCTGCCGTAAAAAAAAGGCGCTTTTAAAAGCGCCTTTTTTATTTCTTACGCGTCTGCGTGCATAATGAAAAATATCACATTTTGTCAGAGTTACCGGAGCATCCATGCCATTACAGAATTTAACGCGCTTTCCCCGCCTGGAGTTTATCGGCGCGCCGACGCCGCTGGAGTACCTGCCGCGATTTTCCGATTATTTAGGGCGCGATATTTTTATTAAGCGTGATGACGTGACGCCGATGGCGATGGGGGGCAACAAGCTGCGCAAGCTGGAGTTTCTGGCGGCGGATGCCCTGCGCGAAGGCGCGGATACGCTCATCACTGCCGGGGCTATCCAGTCAAACCACGTTCGCCAGACGGCGGCCGTGGCGGCGAAACTCGGGCTCCACTGCGTGGCGTTGCTGGAAAACCCGATTGGCACGCGGGCAGAAAACTATCTGACCAACGGCAACCGCCTGCTGCTGGACCTGTTTAACGTGCAGGTCGAAATGGTAGATGCGTTGACCGACCCGACCGCCCAGCTCGACGAGCTGGCAACGCGCCTGGAAGCGCAGGGTTTCCGCCCCTACGTTATCCCAGTTGGCGGTTCGAACGCGCTGGGTGCGCTGGGATATGTGGAAAGCGCGCTGGAAATCGCCCAGCAGTGCGAGGGCGCGGTGAGCCTCTCCTCCGTGGTTGTCGCGTCCGGCAGTGCGGGCACGCATGCCGGGCTGGCGGTGGGGCTGGAACAACTGCTGCCGGACGTCGAGCTGATTGGCGTGACGGTGTCCCGCAGCGTCGCAGATCAGAAGCCGAAAGTGGTCACTTTACAGCAGGCTGTGGCCGCGCAGCTGGAGCTGAAGGCAAAGGCGGATATTCTGCTCTGGGACGACTATTTTGCGCCGGGTTACGGCACGCCTAACGAAGAGGGCATGGAGGCGGTGAAGCTGCTGGCGCGTCTCGAGGGGATCCTGCTCGATCCGGTGTATACCGGCAAAGCGATGGCCGGACTGATCGACGGCATTGCGCAGAAACGCTTTAAGGATGAAGGGCCGATTTTATTTGTCCATACCGGCGGAGCGCCTGCGCTGTTTGCCTACCATCCTCATGTCTAAAAATCAGGTCGAAAAATAATAATGCAAGAAAGTATTCAACTGGTTATTGATTCTCTGCCGTATCTGCTGAAAGGTGCGGTATTTACGTTACAGCTCAGTATCGGCGGGATGTTCTTCGGGCTGGTTCTGGGATTTGTGCTGGCCTTGATGCGCATGTCGCCCATCCTGCCGGTGCGCTGGCTGGCGCGCTTTTATATTTCCGTGTTTCGCGGTACGCCGCTCATCGCCCAGCTCTTTATGATCTACTACGGCTTGCCGCAGTTTGGTATCGAGCTGGATCCGATCCCCGCAGCGATGATTGGTCTGTCGCTTAATACCGCGGCGTACACGTCAGAAACCCTGCGTGCGGCCATCTCCTCCATTGACAAAGGGCAGTGGGAAGCGGCGGCCAGTATCGGGATGACGCCATGGCAGACGCTGCGTCGGGCCATTCTGCCGCAGGCGGCGCGCGTGGCGCTTCCGCCGCTCAGCAACAGCTTTATTAGCCTGGTAAAAGATACCTCCCTGGCGGCAACGATTCAGGTGCCGGAACTGTTCCGTCAGGCACAGCTCATTACTTCGCGCACGCTTGAAGTCTTTACCATGTATCTGGCCGCCTCGCTGATTTACTGGGTGATGGCGACGGTGCTGTCTGCTCTGCAAAACTACTTCGAAAACCAGCTTAACCGCCAGGAGCGTGATCCAAAATGAGTGCTATCGACGTCAAAAACCTGGTGAAAAAATTCCACGGTCAAACGGTGCTCCACGGGATCGATCTTGAAGTAGAGCAGGGTGAAGTGGTGGCGATTATCGGTCCGAGCGGTTCGGGAAAGACGACGCTTCTGCGCAGCATTAACCTGCTTGAACAGCCGGAAGGCGGCACCATCCGTGTCGGGGAGATAACGATTGATACCGGGAAATCCATCAGCCAGCAGAAAGGGTTGATTCGCCGCCTGCGCCAGCATGTCGGCTTCGTTTTCCAGAACTTTAATCTCTTCCCGCACCGTACGGTGCTGGAGAACATCATTGAAGGGCCGGTCATTGTAAAAGGTGAGCCGAAAGAGGACGCGACGGCGCGCGCGCGCGAACTGCTCGCTAAAGTCGGGCTAGCGGGGAAAGAGACCAGCTATCCGCGCCGTCTGTCGGGAGGGCAACAGCAGCGCGTGGCGATAGCGCGCGCGCTGGCTATGCGCCCTGACGTGATCCTTTTTGATGAACCGACCTCTGCGCTCGATCCGGAACTGGTGGGGGAGGTGCTGAACACCATTCGCCAGCTGGCGAAGGAAAAACGGACGATGGTGATCGTGACCCATGAAATGAGCTTTGCGCGCGATGTTGCTGACAGAGCCATCTTTATGGATCAGGGGCGAATTGTGGAGCAGGGGCCGGCGAAAAGCCTGTTCGCCAACCCTCAACAGCCGCGAACCCGTCAGTTCCTTGAAAAATTCCTTATGCAGTAGCATTTTTGCACTAATTTGCTCCAGAAATTTAGGCTGGAGCAAATTATTCTCCCCTCGGGGGCAGTGGTTTGTTTTTTTATTCCATCCGGCCTGGATAAGCTTTATCGATAGTAAAGTTAATTGTGCTAATGCCGATATTTTGTAGTTAGAAAAAAGTTTTATGTGTTAGGTTATATTCACCATAATAATGATTATCTGTTCAGAGGCTTCATTTAGTAAGTATGAAGGATTTAGACTTTTTCACCTGGCGACGGGATTGCTCCCTCCGGTTTCAGGAATTGACCTGTGCCGCCGAGGTATATGAGGAGCTGGAGCGACAAACTCAGGCGCTGGAATTCGATTATTACGCGCTCTGCGTGCGACATCCCGTGCCATTTACCCGCCCCAAGATCTCCCTGCAAACCACTTACCCCAAGCTGTGGATGGCGCAATATCAATCCGCGAACTATTTCGCGATCGATCCGGTTTTAAAACCGGAGAATTTCATTCAGGGGCATCTCCCCTGGACAGACGCATTATTCGCTGAGGCGCAGGAATTATGGCATAGCGCCCAGGACCACGGTTTACGCGCGGGAATAACGCAGTGCCTGATGCTGCCGAATCATGCGCTCGGCTTCCTGTCAGTTTCTCGTACGCGTGTGCAGGAAGGGCCATTAGCTCATGAGGAAATAGAACTGCGGTTGCAAATGCTGGTGCAAATGGCCTTAACCTCTCTGATGCGTTTTGACCATGAAATGGTCATGCCGCCCGAAATGAAATTCAGCAAGCGCGAGCGTGAAATTCTGAAATGGACTGCGGAAGGGAAGACGTCAGCGGAAATAGCGATCATTCTCTCTATCTCTGAGAATACCGTTAACTTCCATCAAAAAAATATGCAGAAGAAATTCAACGCGCCAAACAAAACCCAGATTGCGTGCTACGCGGCGGCAACGGGTCTGATCTGACAGGATAATACGTTCTGCGTGACAGACGAGCAAACGGCTGAATGCACTGCATCCAGCCGTTTTTTTGTTACTGGCGGTAGGCTTGTTTGATTTGCTTAACGGTGTTCGCAAATACCGCAGATTCAGCCTGGTCTTCCATCTCCGCGATTTGTTTTTCCATTTTAATGATCACACGACCGGCGTCCGCCTGGCCCATCGCCTGCAGCATCAGCGTTAGCAATGCTTTCAGGCAGTTTACTTCCTGTGCCAGTTCCTGGTTATTCTCCGCAGTGGCAAATTCAGGTGTGCTCATTTATTTTCCTCATTATTAAACGGCGCTAAAGCGCGACGACGAAAGTCAAGGCGGCGGAGTATACCACAAGCTGAAGCAAAAAATGCAGCGGTTGTTTTTTGTACTTTTACGCGGATGTTTAATTGCGTAAACAGAACGTACCGGTAAACTTAACCGCTGTTAAAGGCTATTAATTGCTGATGCCCGGTTCGCTTGTCGTTAATTATTGTTACAAAAATTTGAGAGCTGTTTTTTTGCAGGGAAAGCCTGCAAGTTTTTTGTAACTTTTTGAATACAGATGCTTAAAAAAAGCTGCAAAAGCCCTGAATGCATGGTCTCTCTTTCCACGGACTGTACAGTCTAATTTCCAAAAACGAGAGCAAAATCGAATAGCCGGTTTTTTAACGTTTTAATCTTGTGAGGAAAACCGTTAATATAAACCAAATTATCACTCAGTAGCGTTATCCCTATTCTGGAGACATTTCCTTTGATCAACGTCCTTCTTGTTGATGACCACGAACTGGTGCGCGCAGGGATACGACGCATTCTTGAAGATATTAAAGGTATTAAAGTTGCCGGTGAGGCGTGCTGTGGCGAAGATGCGGTAAAATGGTGCCGTACCAACTCCGCCGATGTGGTACTGATGGATATGAACATGCCCGGTATCGGTGGTCTTGAGGCAACACGCAAAATCGCGCGTACCTTTGTTGATACAAAAGTCATCATGCTGACCGTGCATACCGAAAACCCACTGCCCGCGAAAGTGATGCAGGCGGGGGCAGCGGGCTACCTGAGTAAAGGTGCTGCACCGCAGGAAGTCGTCAATGCTATCCGTTCCGTGTTTGCCGGACAGCGTTACATTGCATCCGACATCGCTCAGCAGATGGCACTGAGTCAGATCGAGCCTGAGAAAACCGAATCACCTTTTGCCAGTTTGTCTGAGCGTGAATTGCAGATTATGCTGATGATCACCAAAGGTCAGAAGGTGAATGAGATCTCGGAACAGCTGAATCTCAGCCCGAAAACGGTCAACAGCTATCGTTACCGGATGTTCAGTAAATTGAACATTCATGGTGATGTCGAACTGACGCATCTGGCCATCCGACATGGTTTGTGTAATGCGGAGACGTTGTTAAGTCAGTGAGTGATGTGTTCGATTCAAAAGCATTTCTGAAAACCGTAACCAGCCAGCCTGGCGTCTATCGCATGTATGACGCTGGCGGTACGGTTATCTACGTGGGGAAGGCAAAAGATCTTAAAAAACGTCTCTCCAGCTATTTTCGCAGCAACCTGGCCTCCCGTAAGACCGAAGCGCTGGTCTCACTCATTCAGAATATTGATGTCACCGTCACGCACACCGAGACAGAAGCGCTGCTGCTTGAGCACAACTATATAAAGCTCTACCAGCCGCGCTATAACGTCCTGTTGCGTGATGATAAATCCTACCCGTTTATTTTTCTGAGCGGCGACACCCATCCGCGCCTTGCCATGCACCGTGGTGCGAAACATGCGAAGGGTGAATATTTCGGGCCGTTCCCTAACGGCTATGCCGTGCGTGAAACGCTGGCGCTGCTGCAAAAAATCTTCCCGATCCGCCAGTGTGAGAATAGCGTTTACCGTAACCGCTCGCGCCCGTGCCTGCAGTATCAGATTGGGCGCTGCCTGGGGCCGTGCGTGGCCGGGCTGGTGAGTGAAGAAGAGTATGCCCGGCAGGTGGATTATGTGCGTCTGTTCTTAGCCGGAAAAGACGATCAGGTCTTAACGCAGCTGATCGCGCGGATGGAAAAAGCCAGCGCCGCGCTTGAGTTCGAAGAGGCCGCGCGTATCCGTGACCAAATCCAGGCGGTGCGCAGAGTTACTGAGAAACAGTTTGTCTCGAATACCGGTGACGATCTCGACGTCATCGGCGTAGCCTTTGACGCCGGGATGGCCTGCGTACACGTGCTGTTTATTCGCCAGGGCAAAGTGCTCGGCAGCCGCAGCTATTTCCCGAAAGTGCCCGGCGGTACTGAACTGGGTGAAGTGGTGGAAACCTTTGTCGGCCAGTTCTATCTGCAGGGAAGCCAGATGCGCACGCTGCCTTCTGAGATCCTGCTCGATTTTAATCTTGACGATAAAACCCTGCTGGCCGATTCGCTCTCTGAACTGGCGGGCCGTAGGGTCAATGTACAAACCAAACCGCGCGGCGATCGTGCGCGTTATTTGAAGCTGGCACGAACCAACGCGGCAACGGCACTCACCACTAAGCTGTCGCAGCAGTCGACGGTAAACCAGCGTTTAACGGCCCTGGCGACGCTGCTGAAGCTGCCGGAAGTGAAACGGATGGAGTGTTTCGACATCAGCCATACGATGGGGGAACAGACGGTAGCGTCCTGCGTGGTGTTTGATGCTAACGGCCCGCTGCGCGCTGAGTATCGCCGCTATAACATCACCGGGATCACACCGGGTGACGACTATGCGGCGATGAATCAGGTGCTGCGTCGTCGCTATGGTAAAGCCATAGAAGAGAGCAAGATCCCGGATGTGATCCTGATTGACGGCGGGAAAGGGCAGCTCGGCCAGGCGAAAGCGGTATTTGAATCGCTTGATGTCAGCTGGGATAAAAACCATCCACTGCTGCTGGGCGTCGCAAAAGGGGCCGATCGTAAGGCCGGTCTGGAGACATTGTTCTTCGAGCCGGAAGGAGAGGGCTTCAGCCTGCCGCCTGACTCCCCGGCGCTGCACGTCATCCAGCATATTCGCGATGAATCGCACGATCACGCCATCAGCGGTCACCGTAAAAAACGAGCGAAGGTGAAAAATACCAGTAGCCTGGAAACGATCGAAGGCGTGGGGCCAAAACGTCGCCAGATGCTGCTGAAATATATGGGCGGATTGCAAGGATTACTCAACGCCAGCATGGAGGAAATTGCAAAAGTGCCGGGTATTTCGCAAGGGCTGGCAGAAAAGATCTACTACTCGTTGAAACATTGAGGGCTCTGTAGCAACATAGAGCTAAATTTTACTGACAACAAATAGTTACCGTCACTATGCAATATAATATCCCTACGTTGCTCACTCTTTTTCGTGTTGTACTCATCCCGTTCTTTGTGCTGGCGTTTTACCTGCCGGTTGTTTGGGCGCCCTTTGCCTGCGCATTGCTCTTTCTGATCGCGGCGGTCACCGACTGGTTTGATGGCTATCTGGCCCGCCGCTGGAACCAAAGCACCCGTTTTGGCGCTTTCCTCGATCCGGTGGCGGATAAGGTGATGGTCGCGATTGCGATGGTTCTGGTGGCCGAGCACTATCACACCTGGTGGGTGACGCTGCCTGCGGCAACCATGATCGGCCGCGAGATCATCATCTCTGCGCTGCGCGAGTGGATGGCTGAACTGGGGAAACGCAGCAGCGTGGCGGTCTCGTGGATCGGTAAAGTGAAAACGACGGCTCAGATGGCGGCGCTGGTCTGGATGCTCTGGCGTCCGAATGCCTGGGTTGAATGGGCGGGAATTGGTCTGCTGTGGGTGGCGGCAGTGCTGACGCTGTGGTCTATGCTGCAATATTTGAACGCCGCGCGCGGGGATTTGCTTGATCAGTGATCGTTTCGCCGTAAATTTCAGCAAACGATCCGGGTATGCAAAAAATAACGTTGACTCATAACGTCATATCAGTAGAATGCAACGCATCGAACGGCGGCACAGTCAGCCGGACGATAATGAAATCAAGTGGTTAGATGTTTACTTGATGACATGCGGGAATAGCTCAGTTGGTAGAGCACGACCTTGCCAAGGTCGGGGTCGCGAGTTCGAGTCTCGTTTCCCGCTCCAGATTAAAGACATGCGCAGTAGCGGGTGTCATTTTGAAAAGTTTTACGGCGCGTTAGCAAAGCGGTTATGTAGCGGATTGCAAATCCGTCTAGTCCGGTTCGACTCCGGAACGCGCCTCCACTTTCTTCCCTGGCCGGATGGTGGAATCGGTAGACACAAGGGATTTAAAATCCCTCGGCGTTCGCGCTGTGTGGGTTCAAGTCCCACTCCGGCTACCATGGGAAACAAAGAATAATCAAAGCAATAAGCAGTGTCGTGAAACCACCGAAAGGTGGTTTTTTTGTGCCTCTGGTTTAGCGCGAGGTGAGCGTGTCTCATCGTCATCACGATCGTGCTGTGCCCGAGAATTTGCTGCTATACCAGAACGTTAAGCCTAACTCTCTAACAGCAAGCCCAGCAAGCAGGGCGATTTTTAGCTAACCTGCAACCAATCTTAAACAAACATTTCACTCGCCAGACACAGGTTGCAGCCGCTGATAAACTGGCTGGTATCCATCCTGGAGAGCGGAAGGTTATTGTCATGCAATATGAAGAACAGCAGCTTATCAACGGCCTTTTCGA
Source organism: Enterobacter sp. ECC-249 (assembly GCF_043965265.1). Taxonomy (NCBI): domain Bacteria; kingdom Pseudomonadati; phylum Pseudomonadota; class Gammaproteobacteria; order Enterobacterales; family Enterobacteriaceae; genus Enterobacter; species Enterobacter sp. ECC-249. The sequence goes on along the minus strand of NZ_CP143660.1, from coordinate 3,415,991 downwards.
ACGTCTGAAACAGGCCGGACAACAAAACAGCCAACGGGATGCAGATGCAGAGCGTCAGATCGCTGAATTCGTCAGACAGCAGCCTGCGGCCCCGTACTATATGGCTCAGTCGATTTTGATTCAGGAAGCGGCGCTGAAACGCCTGCAGGCCCGGGTTCAGGAGCTTGAAAGCGAATTAGCCGCGCAAAAAAGCAAACCCTCGACGGGCGGCAGTTTCCTCGGCGGCCTGTTTGGTGGCGCGAAAAGTAACCCGCAGCCTGACAACAGCTGGAATACCCAGCCGCAACAGCCACCGGCGCAGGATTACTCTCGGGCGCCAGCGCCAGCTACTCGCGGCGGCGGTTTTATGGCTGGCGCGCTCCAGACAGCCGCTGGTGTGGCCGGTGGCATCGCGCTTGCCGAGATGCTTACCAGCATGTTCCATCAGTCGCGGCCGGAAGAGATCGTGAACATCATCGAAGAACCGACAATGCCCGTCGGCGGTGAACCGTTTGTCGGCAATCAATACGGCGACTTTAATAACGTCTCTGACACCCGTTTCCTCAACCAGAACGATCCGTTCGGCAATAATAACGACGCCTGGCAGAACGACGATATTGATGACGACTACAGCAATGACGACGACAGTTTTATTTAACGACGCTATCGTGAAACCACAGAAATGAAGTGAACCCCGAAAGTTGGACATCCAATGATTAGGGGTTTTGCTTTTCCGGGTCAAAAAAGCCTTCGAGGCTAAGCCTGAAGGCTCATAAATCACATTCTTTTTACGGCTTTTCTTACTAACAAACCTGTAAGAATTGCCGGAAGTAATCCAAATATAGAGGCGATATCGACTAACGTATCCTCCAGTTCTTCTATCCCGTATGTGCCGAAGTGATTCATCATGGAATCAGCCCATTTGGCAGATATCACATCACACCCCGCCCAAATACGCCTTCCTCACCTCCTGATTGCCCAGCAGCTCCTCGCCGCTGCCGCTCAGCCGGATCTGCCCGTTAACCATCACATATCCGCGGTCCGAGAGCTTCAGCGCGTGATGCGCATTCTGCTCCACCAGAAAAATGGTCATGCCGCTGCGGGCCAGCTCGCTCAGCGTCTGGAAGATCTGCTTCACCACAATCGGGGCTAAGCCCAGGCTGGGCTCATCCAGCAGCAGCAGCTTCGGACGGCTCATCAGCGCCCGGGCGATCGCCAGCATCTGCTGCTCCCCGCCGGACATAGTCATCGCGCGCTGCTTGCGTCGTTCTTTAAGGCGAGGGAAGAGGTCAAACATGGTTTGCATATCTTCAGCCGCAAACTGGCTGCCGATGGGGATGGTCCCCATCAGCAGGTTCTCTTCAACGGTCATATCCGGGAAGATTCGTCTGCCTTCAGGCGCCTGCGCAATGCCGCCGGACGCGACGTAGTGGGTGGATTTATGGCTGATATCTTCACCACTAAACAGGATCTGTCCGTTGCGGATACGGGGCTGGCCGAAGATGGACATCAGCAATGTCGATTTACCCGCGCCGTTTGCGCCAATCAGCGCCACGGTTTCCCCCTTATTCACCTCAAGAGAGACCTGCTTCAGCGCCTGAATCACGCCGTAAAATACATCCACCTCGCGAAAAGCCAGCAGCGGTTCGTTCATAGGGTGACCTCGCTTTCGTCCGTGCCCAGGTAGGCAGCAATGACCTTTTCGTCATGCTGGATCTGCTCGGGTTTACCCCTGGCAATCACATCGCCGTGGTCGAGCACGATAATGTCGTCCGAAATCTCCATCACCATCCCCATATCATGCTCAATCAGTAATACCGTGATGTCGTGGTGATCCCGCAAAAAGCGAATAATGCCGCTCAGCTTGTGCGTTTCAACCGGGTTCAGCCCTGCGGCGGGTTCATCCAGACAGATCATTTCCGGCCCGGTGCACATTGCCCGCGCAATTTCCAGACGCCGCTGCTGGCCGTACGACATCTCTCCCGCCAGGCGATTGGCGCACTCCACCAGATCCACCACTTCCAGCCAGTAAAAGGCTCTGTCCAGGGCGTCGCTTTCCGCCCTCCGGTAGGACGGCGTATTCAGGATCCCGGCGAGCAGATTGCGGTTCACCCGCATATGCTGCGCGACCAGCAGGTTTTCCACGACCGACATCTCGCGAAAAAGACGGATATTTTGAAACGTGCGCGCCAGCCCGGCACGGTTGACCAGGTGGGTTCCGCCAAACATTTTGTAGAACAGACGCTGCCCGAGCTGCGCGGGGTTAATCCAGTCGCCGGGCTGGAATTTTTGTCCAAGGACCTGAATAACGTTGGTCGTTTTATGGCGGGTATTAAATAAAATGCTGCCGCCGGAGGCTCTGTAGAACCCCGTCAGGCAGTTAAAGACGGTGGTTTTTCCCGCCCCGTTTGGCCCAATCAGGGCGGTAATGGAGCCGCGCTGCACCTCCAGGTTGACGTCATTCAGGGCCTTAATCCCGCCAAAATGCATCATCAGATGCTCAACGCGTAATATCGTTTCGTTCATGGCGCGACGCCCTTACGCACGGCAAACCCGCTGCGGTTAATGCGGATCAAACCGCGTGGACGCCAGATCATCATCACCACCATCAGCATGCCGAACAGCAGGACGCGGTACTCGGCAAAACTGCGCAGCAGCTCCGGCGTGACCGTGAGCACAAAGGCGGCCAGCACCACGCCCAGCGTCGAGCCCATACCGCCCAGCACCACAATGGCGAGGATCAGTGCCGATTCAAAGAAGGTAAAGGAGGTTGGATTCACGAACCCCTGATAGGTGGCGAAGAACACCCCGGCAATGCCCGCGGTCGACGCGCCCAGCGTAAAGGCGGAAAGCTTGACCAGAACATGATTCAACCCCATTGAGCGACAGGCGATTTCGTCTTCACGCAGGGCTTCCCATGCCCGGCCAATCGGCATGCGCGTCAGGCGGTGCTTGATGTAGAGCACCAGCATCACCACCAGAAAGAGCACCGCGTAGATAAAGATAAACTTCATGTTCGGGTTATAGGTCAGGTGGAAAAACTCGTGGAAGGGCACGCCGCCTTCTTTCGCCCGTCGTCCAAATTCCAGGCCGAAAAAGGTGGGGGGAGGGGCCGACACGCCGTTAGGTCCGCCGGTGAAGGTCAGCCAGTTGTTCAGTATCAGGCGAATGATCTCCCCGAATCCGAGGGTGACGATGGCCAGATAGTCACCGTGCATGCGCAGTACCGGGAAGCCGAGCAGGGCGCCTGCGGCGGCGGCCATGATTGCCGCCAGCGGCAGCATGCTCCAGAAGCCTAAGCCGAGATACTGGTATCCCAGCGCCAGGCCGTACGCCCCAATCGCGTAGAACGCGACATACCCCAGATCCAGCAGACCGGCCAGGCCCACGACGATGTTCAGCCCCAGGCCGAGAAGCACGTAGATCAGCCCGAGGATGGCGACGGTCAGCACATATTTAGTGGCGACAAACGGGAAGCAAACCGCAAGAGCAATCACCAGAGGAATAATCCAGCGCATGCGGCTTTTGTAATCCGCTGGCCTGACATATACGCCCGCGCTATCGGCCTCGAAGCGCGCCTGGAAACGGGCCCCGGCAGCGGTACCTAAAAAAGCGCTCAACAGAAAACGCCCGAGCATGACGATGCCAACCATCCAGGCCAGCCGCTGTCCGGCGAAGTTAAAGCTGTACCCGTCCAGCACCACGCCCGCGATGGGGCCGAAGATTATCAACGCAATAAGCCCTGAAAAAACAGCGTCCAGAATGCAGCGTTTAAGTGAAAAACCGTGTGATGTCATCATTCTCTTCCTCACACTTTGGCCACAATCGGGCGCCCAAGCAGGCCCTGGGGACGGAAAATAAGGATCATGACCAGCAGGCCGAACGAAAAGACGTCTTTATAGTCTGAGTTCACCATGCCTGAGAACTGCGCTTCCGCCACGCCGAGAATGAGGCCACCGAGCATGGCGCCCGGGAGGGAGCCGATGCCGCCGAGTACCGCTGCAGTAAAGGCTTTAATACCGATCACGAACCCGACGTAGAAATCAAAGGTGCCGTAGTTCATGGTGATCAGCACACCCGCCAGGCCCGCCATCGCCGCGCCGATGACAAAGACCAGCGAAATAATCCGGTCGGTGTTAATGCCCAGAATGGAGGCCATCTTACGATCCTGCTGGACCGCGCGGCACATCCGCCCCAGGCGGGTACGGTTGATTATCCAGGTGAGCACCAGCATGCCGGCAAACGAGGCAACCAGAATAAACACTTTGGTGTAGGTAATCTGCACGAACCCGTCGCCCAGATGCAGGCGAATAACGCCGTCCAGCATGGTCGGCACCCCTTGCTGGCGCGGGCCCTGGCTCAGCTGCGCGTAGTTCTGGAGGATAAGCGACATCCCGATGGCGGAGATCAGCGGCGCCAGGCGCGTGGAGTTGCGCAGCGGCTTGTAGGCGATACGCTCGATAGTCCAGCCGTACACCCCGGTGACCACAATGGTGAACACCAGCGTGCCGAGGATCAGCAGCGGGAACGACTGCAGGCCGAAGAACGAGAGCAGCGCCAGGCCAATGGCGCAGAGATAGGCGGAAATCATATACACTTCGCCGTGGGCGAAATTAATCATGCCGATAATGCCGTACACCATGGTGTAGCCGATGGCGATCAGGCCGTAGACGGAACCCAGCGTTAAGCCATTGATTAACTGTTGCAGGAAGAATGTACTCATCTTAGCGCGCTCGTTTTATAGGCTGCGCGATACGCGCAGCCTGATGTTTATTACGCGCCGACGGGCAGGCCCGCCGACGTTGAGCGTGACTCCGTCCCGTTACTGAACTTCCTTGTATTTTCCTTTGTCGTCCCACTGGTAAACCACGTAGTCAGAGACCTTCAGATCGCCTTTGCTGTCCCAGGCTTTTTTACCCATCACCGTGTCGACGGAATTGGCCTTCAGCCACTCGCTGGCTTTGGCAGAATCCTTGCCGCCGGTGGCCTTGAAGGCCGCGGCAATGGCCTGTACGGAGGCATAGGAGTAAAGCGTGTAACCTTCCGGCTCGAATTTACCGGCGCGGAATTTCTCGATAACCGCTTTGCCGTCCGGGATCAGGCGCGGGTCTTTACCGAAGGTCATGTAAATGCCGTTGGTGTACTGCGGGCCGCCCGCCGCGGTGACCATCTCCTCGTTGACAATACAGTCCCCGGAGAAGAATTTCGCCTGCACGCCCTGCTCACGCATCTGGCGAACCAGCGGTCCGGCTTCCGGGTGACAGCCACCGAAAAACACGACGTCCGGTTTTTGCGCGCCGATCTTGGTGACCAGCGCGTTAAAGTCTTTTTCACCGCGGGATAACCCCTCGTACATCACATCCTGAACCCCGCGTTTCGCCAGCGCCGCTTTGGTGGCGTCAGCCAGACCCTGACCATAGGTGTCTTTGTCGTGAATAATCACCACACGTTTGGCCTTCAGCTTGTCGATGATGAAGTCGCTGGCAACCTGACCCTGCTGGTCGTCGCGGCCGCACATGCGGAACATATCGCTCATGCCGCGTTCGGTGATCAGCGGGTTAGTTGAGCCGGGGGTAATCGCAATAATGCCTGCGTCGCTATACACCTCGGAGGCGGGCATTGTTGAAGAGGAGCAGAAATGGCCGACCACGGCGTTGACTTTATCCTGGTCAACTAATCGGTTGGCGACGGCGACGGCCTGCTTCGGCTCGCAGGCGTCATCTCCCTGAACCAGTTTGATCTTCTCACCGTTAATGCCGCCGGCGGCATTAATGTCTTCGGCGGCCTGGGTTGCGCCGTGCCAGTACTGATCGCCATAGGTGGCGTTCGGTCCCGTGAACGGCCCGGCCACGCCAATCACAATATCTGCCCGGGCGGAAAACGCCGTCACCAGGCAACCGGCCAGCACAAGAGAAAGAGGAGTTCTGATAAATTTCAGCGACATTATTATGTTCCTTAGCAAAGAGGTTTTTGCACCACGGCGTAAACCCGAACGACCGACGGCGCAGCCAATCCGAAACACGAGCAAGAACAAAATGCACTAAACGAACAAGATACAGACGGCATCCTGCATATACGGCGAGGTATCCCTGCGCAGCGTCGCGCGAAGAACATTAAGCAAAAACGTTGCCAGAATGGTTAACCCATTGACGGGCTTGTGACATGTTTGAGTATAGAGCGCCGCGTTATGCCGCCTTGCGGGAGGAGAAGAAATTACAGCGGAGATCACATATCGTTAACAATAAAGCCCATAAGTTGTGCAAAGGTCACGGTTTGCACGTTTTTGCAGCAATAAAGACCTAAACTTCAGCCCGGAGAGGCGTGAGTTATGTGTTAGGATCGTTTCCTTTTTTGCAGGAGTATCAGCGATGACTGAAGGCCCATTGAATGAAAGCGAGATGGCGTGGCTTGAAGAGACGTTAATGTCTTACGGTCATGATGACGCGTCCGTGATTGACGTGTCCGAACTGGACGGCATGCTTACCGCAGTGCTTTCCGGTTCTGTTGTCGTTGAGCCAGATGCCTGGCTGGTGGCGGTTTGGGGTGGCGAGAAGTACATTCCGCGCTGGAAAAACGATCGTGAGATGAACCGTTTTATCGATCTCTGCTTTAAGCACATGAACGATATTGCCGAGCGCCTGAGCGAATACCCGGATCAATTCGAACCGATGTTTGGCTATAACGACGTGGACGGTGAGAGCTATACCGTGGTGGAAGAGTGGTGCTACGGCTATATGCGCGGCGCGGCGCTGACGGACTGGTCAGCCTTGCCGGAATCTCTGAAGGCCGATCTTGATACGATTGCGCTGCACGGTACAGAAGAGAACAGCGACAAGCTGGATGAACTGTCCGAAGAGGAGTATATCGCCAGCATCGAGAGCATCCAGCCTGCGGCGCTGCGCCTGTATAACTACTGGGCGAACAACCCGCAGCAGCCGGAAGCGAAGAAGCCGATTGTGAACGGCACGAAGGTCGGGCGTAACGATCCGTGTCCTTGCGGCAGCGGGAAGAAGTTTAAGAGCTGCTGTTTGCACTGATACATTTTTGTGGCTTTGGTTCGTTCACCTTAAGACCAGTAGAAAATAATACGTTTTTAACCTGTGACCGAGATAAGGGGCCGTCGAGGCCCCTTATATGGCCAGGCGTATCAGACGTGAATAAGCTCAATGTTATCGTTGCTCACCGAATATCATTGATCTATACGCCTTGAGATTCTTATTTGTATTCTGATATTGTCATATTTCTTTCTGGTATTTATTTTATCTTTTCATTTAATTCATGAATGTTTATTTTGTGTTTATTTGTGCATTGAATGAATTAAATCTCTTATCCCTTTTTGCGAAATAATGTTTTAATGAGTGGTCTCCAGGCGTATATTTTGATTAATCTTCTCGATTGATCAAAAGGATATTTGACGATGGCAGGACAATCAGACACGGTTCAACAACAGGATACTCTGAATCGTTATTTACTGTATTTCCCACGAAGTAAAACCGTTTCACCGGATGTTCATTCGTTTTGCGGGGAAGAAGAACTCAGTAAGCCCTACCGTTACACCATTCGCTTCTCCAGTCCAAATCCGAACGTTGCAGTCAAAGACGTTCTGAACCAGATGGCTGAATTTATTCTGCGCGCGCCTGACCCGAAAGCGAAATCGACCTGGCACAATCAGGAATCCTGGTTGCCGGTGCGCCAGATTAATGGCGTGATCACGTCATTTTCCCGTCTGAAGTCGTCCTCTGATGAAGCCCTGTATGAGTGCGTGCTGGAGCATGAATTGGCGCTGCTGGACCGGAATTACCGTTCAGCCGTGTACATGGACATGACAGTGCCTGAGCTCGTCAAGAAGCTGATGAAGGAGAGCGGGCATTTTCAGGGTTACAACATCGATTTTGATCAACTGAGCCACAACTACCCCAGCCGCGAAATGATTATCCAGTGGAAGGAAACCGATCTACAGTTTATCCGCCGTCTACTGGCCGAAGTCGGGATCTGGTTCCGCTTTGAAAATCACGACAAGGTACAAGGTGAAACGGTGGTGATTTTCGGTGACGGTGGTCGCCGCTATGTTTTCAGCAATAAGCAGCTGCCATACGTCCGCCATTCCGGCATGACCAGTCATGAAGAGTATGTAACCGAATTCGAAGAGCAGTACCAGCTCATCCCCGAAAATGTACTGGTCCGCACATATAACTACCGCGATTCGTTTTCCCCACAGGCGGATAAAACCATTGCAGGGAACGACATTCCTCACGGGATAACCCGCGGAAAACAGTACCACTACGCCGATCACTTTCTGGCTGCAGGTGACTTTTACGGCCAGGAGGCAGAAACAGCCTCGTTCTACGCACGCCTGCGTTATGAACGCCTGCTGAACAAACAGAGCGTACTGGGGGTGACAACCAGCGATCCGGAACTGCTGCCGGGCGTGATGTTTCACCCGACAGGGGATATTCCTGACGGGTTCAAGTCCGGATATCTTGTGACCATAATGACGCTATCCGGCAGTCGCGCACAGCACTACCGCGCCATCCTGAAGGGGATCCCTTATCTGAACGGCTACAGCTACCGTCCGGACTATCTGCCGCGCCCGGTGATAGCCGGTACGGTACCCGGTCACGTGGCGGCCATCAATCGGGATCACACGTATGCCGGAGTCGATGCGCATGGCCGCTACCGCGTGAAGTTTGATTTTGACCTCGACGAGAAACGTGACGGCTTTGAAAGTGCTCTAATGCGCTTAGGCAGACCGTACGGTGGGGATGTGTTTGGTTTTCACTTCCCGCTGCTGGACGGCACAGAAGTGGCTGTAGCCTTTGAAGGCGGCGATCCGGACCGGCCCTTTATTGCGCATGTCATGCATGACGGCAAGCACCCTGATCTGGTCACAAACCGCAACGACACCCGCAACGTGATCCGCACTGCTGCTTCGAACAAAATCCGCCTGGAGGACCGGCGCGGGCAGGAACATATCAAGATTTCCACAGAGCACGGCAAGGGACAGGTCAGCGTCGGCCACCTGGTCGATGCCACGGGGAAAAAACGCGGGCAGGGCGTGGAAGCCCGCACTGATGACTGGATGGCGCTGCGTGCCGCCAAAGGGGTACTCATTACCACAGAGGCCCAGCCCCGCGCGCAGGGCCAACAGCTGGATATGACGGCCGCCATTGCGCAGCTGGAGAAAGCGTTGTCGCTGGCAATCACGCTGCAACAAAGCGCACTGACAGCCGGGGCCAGTAATTTAGAAACCGATCAGCAAAGTCAACTGAGCCAGACACTGACTAACCTTACCGGCGCGGGCCTGCTGACCTATGCCGACAAAGGTCAGGCGCACGTCACGCCGGACAGTCTGCAGCTATCCGCCGGGAAAGACCTGATCGCAACAGCAGGCCAGGATACCAGCCTAAACGTGGTGAAAAAGTTCTCGCTGGCCGTGGGGGAAAAACTTTCTCTGTTTGTCCGCAAGCTCGGCATTCAGATGATTGCCGGGGCCGGGGATATCACGACGCAGGCCCAGCGCGGTGCCATGCATATGCTCTCGCAGAATGATTTCACGATGGCGAGTACCGCCGGGCAACTGAACGGCAGCGCCAAGCAAGGCATACAGCTGGTCTGTGGCGGTGGCGGAATACGCGTCAGTCCAAACGGACTGGTCACCATCTTCTCGCCAACAGGAATCGAACTGAAAGGGCCAAATCTGAAGTATGACGGCCCGGAAAGCGCACAGGTCACGGTCCCGCCGTTCAATCAGGGCGCGTTTAAACTCCGCTACCAGCTGCACGCCGGAGACGACCCGGAGCAAATTCTCGCAAACAAAAAATTCAGGCTGACCAGCACTGCCGGGAAAGTGGTGGAAGGCGTGACGGACAGCAACGGCCACTCATCATTGCTCGATGCCGATGACCTGGACACCTACAAAATGGAGTTAATGGAATGACGGAAGCCAGACAAAGCCCGTACGCCTCACGGGTCATATCAGAAGGGGATATTCCGGTACACAAAGATTTGGGGGAGGTGGCCCAGACCCGTCGCGTTGGCGTGCCGCGCCCGATGCCGGGAATTGTAATTCTGGTCCACGGGGTGAATGACGTGGGTGAGGCGTATCAGAATCAGGAAAAGGGTATTCTTGCGGGACTGAGTAAGCGTCTTAATCGTCAGGATTTTTACGCGCATGAGTGGGGGGAATACAGAATTGCGCATCCTGGCCGTTCGCCTGTTATCCCGTTTTACTGGGGGTACAAGCCGGTAACGCATGAGGATTACGTTGCAGATCAGAAGCGATATAGGGATGAAGTCGGAAAACTGTCTTCCGGTGCCCATCTGCCGTATGACGCCTATCAGGAAGATAACGAGACGAACAAGGCCGCGCTGGGTAATGACGGTAAGGGTTCGTTTAAGTACCAGAATGACAGCCTCAAGAATGGTCTTGATTCAAATTTTGCAAAAGGTGGCGGGACGTTTGCCAATGCGACTACCAACATTCCCGATATGCTGGGGCCAGGTGCTGGAGGTTTTGGGGTGGCAGCGGCGGGATTTGCATCACTGCATATGAACGACGGGGATTACACTCACCCCATTTATGAAAACCCGCACCGTATTTACCAGTTTTTTGCTGCCCAGCGTCTTGCAGATTTGATTATTCAGATTCGAAGTGAACCTACTACAACGAAAGATGTGATTAATGTGGTGGCTCACAGCCAGGGCACCATTATCACCATGCTGGCAAATATGCTGGTGAAGCAGGCGGGATATGATCCAGTTAACTGCGTCATTCTGAACCATTCCCCTTATTCACTGGAGTCCCGCGTGGCTGAAAATATTCAGCCCGGATACCAACAGACGGATGCTGCCAGGCAGAAGACATTCAAAAATTTCTGTAGCCTGATGCATACGCAGTGGAAAGGGGGAGGGATATTAGGCGAGGATGAATTACTGACCCTGGAAGCCTCCTGTACGCTGCGCAAACCCTCTGATAATCCGTTGCGAGCTGATGATCGCTATGGACGCAACAATAACGGTAAAGTGTATAACTACTTCTGTCCAAATGATGGCGTTGTATCGCTGGAAAATGTACAGGGATTTGGCTGGCGAGGGATCCCTCAGAAAATTGCAGATGGCATTCCTAACCTGTTCCAGCGAGTTTTTTATCAGCACGGCGAAGTCGGGAAAGCACCTGACACTAAACCCTTTGAGTTGCCACAACGAAAAGAGGGGGATGCAAAATATGCGTTTCTCCCGAATGCCAGCTACCGCGCCCATGACGTAGTGGTAAACGGTGAAGAATTGCCGGAACCCTTTATTTTCAAACTACAGGGTCAGGATAACCATCCGGATAATGACCCTAAAACGAGTGACAAGCCGTATACGTATTATATCGATCCGGATAGCCCGGATGCCTACATATCCTATTCGGCTAAAGCCAGTGCCACCAAGCGCACGGATTCTGCGATGTATATGCTTAACAGTTATCAGCGTATTAGCTGTAAGCCTGGGCATGTTTTAACACCAGATGAACTGAATGTAGAAAGCCATGACCGGGAGCATACCGTTATTCACGGGGAAGTTACTGGTTCTAAAGAATATCCTGTGTTGTCCATTACCTGGCTGAAAACCCGTGAAGAACTTGAAAAAGAATGGAAAAAAACTGACCCGGTAAGCTACAGCCAGCATTCGTCAATTGTCATGAGTGAGTTCGCGCCATCGCACGCGATGGCATTCGACCTTGCAATTGGTCAGTGTAAGTCGTTTGACTACAAAGCCGGTAAATTCTGGGAAAGCTTGTTACATCGTGCTGACTGGCGTGATCCGTTGAATGGTTTTCCTGCTGCTAAAGAATATTATCGGACTGGCAAGTTGGATGAACCGCAAACTAAATGGTTTATGAACAAGCCTGATGACATTCTACCAAAAGGTGATTTTGGGGTTGAAAACGATTATGCCGGTATCCGGCCTCGTCCGCGTAATCTTATGGATATTGAGGCGGGAACTGTCAGGCCGGGAGATTTCCAGGAAATAAAACTGCTGCAATGGGAAATGCCAAAGCCCAAGAGTGACAGCCAGTTAGCTAAAGGATAAACATGAAAGAGTTATGTGTAGGGATTATTACTACTGCTGTTTTATTTTCGGCTGCTTGTAAGGCTTCAGAACCGCCAACACAGGTGGTTTACCGATTTGATGATCATCGTTATCTGGAGCTGAAAGGCTGGGATTGTGAAGGGGAACTCTGGTACACGGATATAAAACGCGGTATCCATACTGAGCCTGTTAGCCAATATTACAGATTATTTACCCGTAAATTTATCCATCCATCGGAGCGGTATATAGCAATCACTGGCTGGGGGGCGGGGGGTTTTATTGTGTCTAAAGATTATGGGCAAACCTGGAGTTCTGTGCGGTTTGCCCCTGGACCTAATGAACCAAATGGCGATGATTACGCGCCTTATGAGGACGTTCTTTCTTTCACCGTCGTCAACGATCAAGGATTTTTACAGACCAAACACAGGCTGTATATGTCATCCAAACCATTTGAAGATCCTCGTGTATTAGCTAATGGTCCAGGGATTCCCTATAAAATGGATGATGGAACAGAGCAAGTATTGGAGGCCCGCTCACCTGGTTGGGCTTGGGGGATGGTCTACATGACTAAACAGCTATTGGAACATAGTACGCAGCAGTATAAGACAAACTGGAAGGGCTTACCCGACAAAGTACCGGAGGTGAAAGGTTATACCGGCTGGGACCATATGCAGTGCAATATGGACGCAGGGAGATAGCCATGAAAGGACTATGTGCAGCTGGCTGTCACCGTTTTTTTAAAGGCTGCAAGCTGCCAGGCAGAAAAGCTACCGACGCAAGTGGTTTACCGATTTGACGACTGATGGATATTGAGACGGGAACTGTCAGGCCTGGAGATTTCCATGAAATAAAGCTGCTGAAATGGGAAATGCCGAAACCTAAAAGCGACAGCCAGTTGGCTAAAGGATAAGACATGAAAGGACTATGTGTAGGAGTTATTACTATTTTCGTTTTATTTGCGGCAGCTTGTAAGGCTTCAGAGCCGCCGACGCAGGTGGTTTATCGGTTTGACGATCATCGCTATCTGGAGCTGAAGGGCTGGGACTGCGAAGGAGAGCTTTGGTACACCGATACGCAAAGGGCTATCCATTCTCAAGTTTATTTACAGTTTTATAGGATCTTCACCCGTAAATTTATTCATCCTTCAGAAAAATATATGTCTATCCCTATTTGGGGGGCTGATGGATTTAGGGTTTCGAAGGATTATGGTCGAACATGGAAACTTGCACAATTTGCACCAGGGGAAAATGAACCTAACGGCGATAATTACGCGCCTTATGAGGACGTTCTTTCTTTCACTGTCGTCAACGATCAGGGATTTTTACAGACTAAACACAGGCTGTATATGTCATCCAAACCATTTGAAGATCCTCGTGTATTAGCTAATGGTCCAGGGATTCCCTATAAACTGGATGATGGAACAGAGCAAATATTGGAGGCTCGCTCACCTGGTTGGGCTTGGGGGATGGTCTACATGACTAAACAAGGTCTGAAAGAGGATATAGCCCAGTTTAAGGCTAACTATCAGGGCTTACCCGATAAAGTACCGGAAGTGAAAGATTATACCGGCTGGGACCATATGCAATGCAATATGGATGCAGGGAGATAGCCATGAAAGGACTTTATTCATTGCTGACCGCGCTGTTGCTGGTGGCCGCAGGTTGCAAGGCTTCAGAGCCGCCAACGCAGGTAGTGTACCGGTTCGATGACCATCGTTATCTGGAGCTGAAGGGCTGGGACTGCGAGGGTGAACTCTGGTACACGGATACACTGCGGGGTATCCACACGGAGCCTGTCAGCCAGTTTTACCGGATATTTACCAAAAAATATGTCCATCCATCTGAGAAATATATTGCAATAACTGGTTGGGGTGTTGGTGGATTTAGGGTTTCGAAAGATTATGGGCAGACCTGGCAAATTGCACAGTTTTCCCCTGGTGAAAATGATCTTAATGGAATGAATGCCCCACAGCAGGAAGATGTTCTTTCCTTCACAGTGGTCAACGATCAGGGTTTTTTGCAGACCAAACATCGACTGTATATGTCGTCCAAACCGTTTGACGACCCGCACCTTGCCGCTGGTGGTCCTGGGATTGAATACATCGTGGATGACGGTATGGGAGGTAAGGTAAACGGCAAGCTGGAGCCAAGCAATGCTGGCCCTGCATGGGGGCTGGACTACATAACTAAACAAGGTCTGAAAGAGGATACAGCCCAGTTTAAGGCTAACTATCAGGGCTTACCCGATAAAGTACCGGAAGTGAAAGATTATACCGGCTGGGACCATATGCAATGCAATATGGATGCAGGGAGATAGCCATGAAAGGACTTTATTCATGCCTGACCGCGCTGTTGCTGGTGGCCGCAGGTTGCAAGGCTTCAGAGCCGCCAACGCAGGTAGTGTACCGGTTCGATGACCATCGTTATCTGGAGTTGAAGGGCTGGGACTGTGAAGGTGAACTCTGGTATACGGACACAGAACGAGGGATTCACTCTCAGCCATTTTTTCAATTTTACCGGATATTCACTAAAAAGTTTGAACACCCATCCCGGCGCTATATTGCTGTTCCAAACTGGGAGGTGGATGGATTTATGGTTTCCAAAGATTATGGGCAAACCTGGAAGACTGTAGGTTTTTCTCCTTCGGGGAATGAACCGAATGGTGATAACCGAGCGCCAGCGGAAGACGCAGTATCCTTCACCGTCGTTAACGATCAGGGATTTTTACAAACTAAACACAGGTTGTATATGTCGTCAAAGCCGTTCGATGACCCTCGTTTATTGCCTGGGGGGGCGGGGATTCAATATAAACTTGGCGATTTAACAAAAGGATATATTAAGCCCGGTTCTGGGGGGTGGGCTTGGGGAATGGTTTATATGACTAAGCAAGGGCTTAAAGGAACAGTTCAGGAACTTCAGTCCAACTGGCAGGATCAGCCGGACAAGGTGCCCGAAGTGAAGGGGGACACCGGTTGGGACCATATGCGTTGTGACATGGACATGGGGAAATAACTCATGAAAGGGTTATATGTAGGGATTATTACTACTGCTGTTTTATTTGCGGCGACTTGTAAGGCTTCAGAACCGCCTACCCAAGTAGTTTATCGTTTTGATGATCACCGCTATCTGGAACTGAAAGGCTGGGACTGCGAAGGAGAACTCTGGTACACCGATACGCAAAGGGCTATCCATTCTCAAGTTTATTTACAGTTTTATAGGATCTTCACCCGTAAACTTATTCATCCTTCAGAAAAATATATGTCTATCCCTATTTGGGGGGATGATGGCTTTAGGGTCTCGAAGGATTATGGTCGAACATGGAAACTTGCACAATTTGCACCAGGGGAAAATGAACCTAACGGCGATGGTTACGCGCCTTATGAGGACGTTCTTTCCTTCACCGTCATTAATGACCAGGGTTTTTTACAGACCAAACACCGGCTGTATATGTCGTCAAAACCGTTTAATGATCCGCGAATTTTGCCGGGCGGACCGGGGATTCAATATCGTTTAGACACTGGTTAAATGGATGAAATTACTCCAGATGCCCCAGGATGGTCCTGGGAGGGGTATTTTACGAAGGAAGGTTTACAGGAAAAGGTTATGTGCCGTGAGGCCAATTATCAGGACCTGCCCGACAAAGTGCCGGAAGTGAAAGGCTACACCGGTGGGGATCATATGCAGTGCAACATGGATGAAGGTCGTTAGTTATGAATATATTAAGAATGATTTTTGTTGTTTTCTTTGCTTTTAATTTAACTGGTTGTTTTACAATTAGCTTATCAAATGCCATTAAAGATAGTAAATATAGCACAGAAAAAGTCTTATCTGATACAATAACTGATGTTTATATTGATAGAAACTCCCCTTATTATATTCAACTGGGTGGGGTGAATAGCTCTTTTCTGGTGTTTGATGATTCGGATAGGTTGAAAACACTTCTATCTTCATCTTTGATGAATGTTGATAACTTATCATTAAGGCAAAATGGTGGGTTTATTTTGAGTGACGAAGGTAATTATACAAAAGTTTATGGGAAAGTAAATTTTGTTTATTCATTTAAAAACTTGGATAAAACTAATGAATTGCTTTCTAACACAAATTGCCAATTAAATGAGATGAATGAATGTGTTTTTGAAATCAGTGAGTTATCTGGTGATTACAATCAGAAGCCTGTGAGAGTTGAAGAACAAAATATTATCCACTTACAAAAACCAGTAATATTGGCTATGAAAAAGTATACTGAGCACACGCCTCTCAGTTCATATGCTTTAATGTTGCTTTATCCTGTGACTATTCTCCTTGATGCTGTGACCATTCCAGTGCAGATTTTCATCATTCCATTTGGGATGGGTACCGTAGGTAAATAAGGACATAACCATGAACGGTGTAATTCGACTGAACGATCCGCTGATGAGCGGTGGAAAAGTGATTAAAGCGTCCGGCGCGGACTTTATGGAAAAACCTGTGGCCCTGAAAAACGATCTGGTTATGTGCCCTGAGCATAAAGGAACGTTCCCTATCAACGAATGCCACCCGACCTGGACGATGAACGGCCGCGGCGTGGTCGTGGATGGCTGTAAAGCGGTGTGCGGCTGTGCCATTCGCACCACGCTCCCCACTGCGGGGGCTGTTTGATGAACTGGTGGTTATTCTCAAAACAGAATGAATTTGACGAGAAATATCCCTATTGGTGGATATGTCTCTTATATGTGGTCGTCTTGGTTATCTGCCTGGCCGTCCGGGCTGTCACCTGGCCGGGTAATAAACATGTCAATCTCGATTTTCTTGCCCAGTCCGTGGTTATTCCAGTTGTTTTTCTGACGGGGTTCGTTCAGGTGTGTTCTATCGGGTATCACGTCATGAGGCATTACATGGAAACGAGGCTGCTGATTGCCGCCCGGCAGGAATACAAGGTTGTCAGCTTCGCCAGGGGGAACATTACCCTTGCAGGCTGGTCGGTACTCACTCCACCAAAGGCAACAAAGGAACTGGCATTGAGAATGCTGAAACTTGAGGGAGAGTTTCCGCTGGCCGCTAAAATGCCGTTGAAAATCGAGTTGGAAGAATCTTTCCATTTCACGAGGGCCGGGCAGGCAATATCCCGCGTTCTGGAGCCCATGGCTGGGAAACTTTCTCGGTACCAGCAGATAGAAGTGCTGGTGTGGGTTCGAGGCGGGGATGAAGCCTGTAGCGATGAGCTCCGGCGCGTGCTAAAACGTTCGGCGATCGCGACAAAGAAAATCACTTTTTTACCTGAATGCCCGGACTATACGCAAGTCACGGAATGGATAAAGCTGGCGAAAAGCTACGTCGTAGAACGGCTGCTTATCTGTGTCGATCTGCATTCTGACGAAGAAGCGTCTAAACAGATGGAAAATGTTACGGCACTTCTCTTCACGAACGACTACGTCAAAACAGAAGGAGAAAAACCGGTTTATTTTTATCAGCCGATGACGGGTGTCACAGACGTAGAAAGCAAAGTGCCCGTGTACCTGAGGACAGAAACCATCAGCAAGCCTAAACAACTCTGGTATACCGGGTTATCCCGCACAGAGAAGTATCCGCTGCTGGAAGTGCTGGATGAGAACAAAGTGGTGCCTGACAGGCTGGAGCTTGAAGCATCGCTCGGTGAGGGCTCTGCCGGTTATCAGTGGCTGATGCTGACGCTGGCCGCTGATGCGGTTATGTACGGGCAGGGCGATCAGCTTGTGGCCGTGTCCGAACAGAACCATTTTGCCATGGCCGCGCTATCCTCCCGGTTAACCTGCCAACCAGATTATCCCGAAGAAAAAAGATATACGTTGCCGTGGGAAGTTGGCGGGATCGGCGGTCTGATGTTCTTTTTTGGATTGATGTTAAGCATTGCCAGCGCTGGTGACGACGGCAAAACGTTATCCGGCTGGTTTATAACTTTAATGGCTGTTCTGGTAATAGGATTATTCATTGGGATGGGGGCATTGTTTACCTGGTATTATGGTGACAAAGCTTATGAGCACATGGGGATGTGATGATGAATGAACCAATGATTTTAACGACAGCATAATGGATTGTTATGATCAGGATATAAGGGATTTTTAAAAGGGGAATCGATCCCTATGAAAGCGGGTAGTTTCCCCTTAAACCCTTTTTTAACCCACTTCCGGCAGCATCCCGGCTGCAATCAACACCTGCACCAGAATAATCACCACCCCACAGCCAAACACAACGCACAGCAGCGGTTTTCCTCCCGCCACGCGGTAACCCTGCTGCGGATGCTGCTGGCGGCTTTTCCACGCCAGCAGGGAAGGGAGGAGGAGAGCAAGGATCGAGAGCGCCACCCCCGCATAGCCCAGCGCCATCACAAACCCGCGTGGATAAAACAGCGCGAACGCCAGCGGCGGCAGGAAGGTAATTGCGCCCGTCTGTAAACGTCCGGCCGCGGTATTGCGGCGCTGGAACAGGTCGGCAAGGTAATCAAACAGGCCGAGCGCCACGCCCAGGAACGAGGTTGCCAGCGCCAGGTCGGCAAACAGGTGCACCGCCAGCTCTACGTGCGGGGAGGTGACAACCTCGCGCAGTGCCAGCAGAAAACCATTCAGACCAGCGTGTTGCGCCATCAGCCCAATAAAGGTTGAAGAGTCAATGCTGCCCAGGGTCACCAGCTGCCAGAAAATATAGGCGATCAGCGGGATCGCGCTGCCGATCACAAAGACGCGGCGCAGCTTGCGGATATCGCCGTTCATATAGCTGACGATGCTCGGCACGCTGCCGTGGAAGCCAAAGGAGGTGAAAATGACCGGGATGGCGGAAAGCGCGAGTCCTTTTTCCAGCGGCAGCGTCAGCAGGTTGACCTTATGCACGTGCGGCGCCAGCAGCACCAGCATGACTATCAGGAAGAGAATTTTGGCGCTGAACAGAAAACGGTTAAACAGATCGACCAGCGATGTGCCCACGCAGACCACGCCGCCGCCGATGAGCGCAAAGAAGATAGCCCCCGTCGCTGGGCTAATGTCAGAGCCAAACCAGTCGTTGATGCTGGAGGCGATGAGCTCCCCGGCGCCGCTGATATAGGCGGCGGTCAGGGCGTACATCAGGAACATCATGCTAAAGCCGGTTATCCACTGGCCGTAGCGTCCAAGATAGCGCGCCGCAAGCGAACCCAGACCGGTGTCGGCGGGCACGTGCTGGTAAACCTCAAGCAGCAACAGTGCGGTGTAGCACATCAGCGCCCAGAGCGTACCCAGCAGCAGGAGGGTCATTCCAAATCCCACGCCCGCAGCAGCCAGGGGCATTGCCAGCATTCCTGCGCCAATTGTCGTTCCGGCGACGATAAAAATACTTCCCAGGGTTCTGTTTTTCACGCTTTCCTCTACAACGCTTCTTAACCGCGACAAAATCTGCGGCGCAGAGTAAGGGAAAAGCCGCAACTCGTCAAATCACCGTTACAAGTGCTGTAATGAATGATTTACGGATTAATAGCCCTGAGATCCTTTTTAAGCTTATGTCTACCTCATAAGGGCAATGTTGCTGCGCGACATTCCGGCGTAACGTAAACAATAAATATAAATTATCAAATAAAGTGAGGGTTTTATGGCGGGGGAGAATCCCTTTACCGCGGCATGGAGTCGGGGAGGTAACCTGTTGTGCCATGGTCACTGGATAATCAGCTGGCAGAACCAACCCCTGAACCTTCCCGAGTCCCGCCGCGAAAAGGATATGGGCACCTGGGGGATCTATTCGGTTATTGATCCTGAAGATGAAACCTTTGCGCAAGGCTTACAGGAAGATGAGTGGATTGTCGAGAATGTCGACTGGTTAACGGATATGTTCTTCGAGGTGGGTATTCCGCTGGAGACGTCCAGCTACCGCTATTTTTACCAGGCCGTGAATCCCCATGACTGGCGTTGCACCAGCTGTGCGGGGTGTATGTAAATTAACGCGGTGCCGGAAACCGGCACCGCGCTGAAATTAATTCTGCGTATCAAGCGTGGAGAGTTCTTTATCAATAAAGTAAAGACCTTCGCCGGATTTGCCCACAAGAGATAATTTATCCAGCACGGATTTAAACAGCTTCTCTTCTTCGTGTTGTTCCGCAACGTACCACTGCAGGAAATTAAAGGTTGGATAATCCTGGCTGGTCATCGCCGCATGAACCAGTTCGTTAATTTTCTGCGTGATCAGCTGCTCGTGCTCGTAAGTGGCGCGAAACAGTTCATCGAGAGAATTATACTCTGCAAACGGTGATGCCACGGTTTCAATGCGCGGCAGGCTGCCCGTATCGGTCAGATAATCAAACAGACGCTGCATGTGGGTCATCTCTTCCTGAGCGTGACGACGCAGAAACGCGGCAGCGCCTTCGAAACTGTGGTAGCTGCACCAGGCGCTCATCTGCTGGTAGAGGAGGGATGAAAAAAGCTCGAGGTTCATTTGCGCGTTGAGCTTGTCGATCATTTCAGTTTTCAGCATGGTGACGCTCCGGGTTATTATTTCTGGTTCACGATGAGCGACACTATAATTTGTTATTTAATTATATGCAAAACGTAAATTATTATTTTATTTATTTAAAATACGAATGGGAATAAAACGCATTGGCAATTTTTATAATTTATTAATGAGAATTATTTTTGTTCTTGATGAAATAAACTGCCAGCACACGCTGGCAGCTTCGATTAATACCAGGGATTAGTTGACTTAGGGTTAACGGCGTAACCCATACATTTATACTGGATAGTCACGCTTTCGTTCAGGCACAAAGAGCCGCTCGTCAGGGTGCAGGTTTTAATGGGCTGACCATAGGCTGAGGCGGTGGCATACCCCATGCTCTGACACGCTTTTGCCGCCGTGCCGTTATTCACATACTCATCGGAATACGCATTTTGCAGCGCAGCCTGGCCGTAGTCGAGGCGGACGATGCCGTTCGGCGCGTCGAGGCTGCTGACTTCAGCCTGGCGGTTAATAGTACATCCCGCGAGCAGCAGGAGTGTGCCGGCTACAATGACTCTTTTCATGGTTCGCTCTGAGTGGATGGAAATACGTTATCGTACCCGCAGATGCCCGCTGCAATGGCTGGAATAGCCGGACAATCTGCCCTCACTCTTCGCAACGGGTCAGTGGTGAGCGCTATCAGGCCATTCGCGATAAAATGTGATGTTAGTCACAAAAATATTGATTTTTGTGATGGTGGTCATATTATAAGCACGTTGACGATAAAGTTGTATAACAAGTTAATGGAGCATCATCGTGAAACTGCGCAAAATCCTGAAAAGCATGTGGGCCAATTACTGCCGCACGTTCAAAGACGTGCCGCCAGGCGCCATGTTCTGATAAAAAAACCTGCTTCGGCGGGTTTTTTTGTACCTGCAGGCGATGAAGGGAAGATGTCAGGGGGCGTGTTTTGCTACTATGGCGGCCTTTAAATAAGGAGAAACCCCATGTCACAAAACCTGAGCGCCGATCAGGAACTGGTCTCTGACGTTGTTGCCTGTCAGCTGGTTATCAAACAAATCCTTGATGTTCTTGACGTAATCGCGCCGGTTGAAGTGCGCGAGAAGATGTCTACTCAGCTGAAAAACATCGATTTCGCCAGCCATCCCGCTGCCGCTGACCCGGTTACGCTTCGTGCGATCCAGAAAGCCATTGCGCTGATTGAACTGCGATTCACGCCGCAGGGTGAGTCCCACTGAAGCAGGGAAATGGGCGACGGCATGAGTCGCCCTTTAATGCGGTTAGAAGAACGTCTGGACCAGCAGGTAGCTCGCCGCGCACGCGCAGCTTACCCCAATCAGCCCTGGCAGAATGAAGCTGTGGTTGATGATAAATTTGCCGATGCGGGTGGTGCCTGAACGGTCAAAGCCGATGCAGGCCAAATCACTTGGATAGGTCGGCAGAACAAAATAGCCGTATGACGCCGGGAAAAAGGCGATCAGCATTTTCGGATCGATGCCGAGCATCAGCCCCATAGGCGCAACGGCCGTCAGCGCAGCCGCCTGGCTGTTCACCAGTTTTGATACCAGAAACAGCACAATGGCATACGTCCACGGGTGGCTTTTCACAACGCCTTCCAGCGCCAGCTTTAACTCGTCGAGATGTGCCTGGAAAAAGGTATCGCTCATCCACGCCACGCCAAATACCGAGAAGATCGCGACCATACCGGCTTTGAACACCGCGCCGTTGGAAATCGCGGATGCATTGACCTTACAGGCCATCAGCATCACGGCGCCCGCAATTAACATCATCATCTGAATGACAAGGTTCATCGAAAGCGCCGTCATTTTGCCTTTCAGCTCAAAGGCGGGGCGCAGTTCAGGGAAGGCGCCCAGCAGAACGACCACGGCAATTCCCGCAAAGAAAATCCACGTGGACCAGTAGGCCTGCTTTGGGAAACGCTGATTCATTAACGTCTCCGTACCGCCGTAGATAAATTCGTGCTGCTTAGGATCTTTCAGCTTTTCCTGAAACTCCACGTCGTCAGCCAAATCTTTCCCACGGCGTAAGCTCCACAGGGCCGCAATGGCCACGCCAAAAAGCGAAGCGGGAACCGACACGGCGAGAATTTCCAGGATCCCCCACGCGTGACCGATACCATGCTGGGCCGCCAGGATGGACACCAGGGACACCACGGCAACGGAAACGGGGGATGCCGTAATCGCCATCTGCGACGCGACCGATGCCACGGCCATGGGGCGCTCGGGGCGGATCCCTTTTTTTAGGGCGATATCCGCAATGATGGGGAACATGGTGTAGACCACATGCCCGGTGCCGCACAGAAAGGTCAGCATCCAGGTGGTGAAAGGGGCGAGCAGGGTGATGTGCTGCGGGTGCCTGCGCAGCAAACGTTCAGCAAACTGCATCATGACGTTGAGGCCGCCCGCAGTTTGCAGCGTAGCGGCACAGCCAATCACCGCGAGGATGGTCAGCATAACGTCTACCGGCGGCTTACCCGGTTGCATACCAAAGACAAAACATAAAATAAAAAGACCAATACCGCTAATTAACCCAAGCCCCATACCGCCGAAACGCGTACCCGTCAGCAGGCAGAGGAGTATGACAACAAACTCAATGGTGATCATGATGCTCCCTCGTCAATGATTATGTAACTAAATAAATCATCACACGTTGTGTGGTTAATCATTGGGAGCCAGATCTGATTTGTTAAATTTCAGCAAAAGCAGAAGGTTGGAGATAGGGAGAGAGCCTGCTTCCCCGGATGGGAGCAGGCCAAAAACTCAGTGGTGCTGCACCGCCACAATGTCGAGCAGGTGACGGTCGGTCTGCTCGGGACATAAACCTGCCTGCTGCGCATTATGGATCTCATCCGCCAGCGTCTTCAGCAGCAGGCCATCCTGCTGCTGTTCTTTGTCCATATCGCGTAAGAATCTGAGCGTCGTAATATCCTGCTGCGCTTTGGCTTCATCAGCCAGTTTGTTGAGCGTGCTGCAGCGCTGTTCGTACTCTTCAAGCGTTTTCTGAAACAGTTCTTCCAGGCAAGAGTAGTTTTCATTGATCCCATCAAGGGCTTTAACGACAGGATTTGCCCCTGAGGCCTTCAGGAAGTTAAAGACACGCATCATATGGGTGACGTTACTTTGCGCCTGAGAGCGAAAGAAGGTGGCAGACCCCGTGAGACTATTCTCGGCACACCAGGCACTTAAATGAAGGTGCAGGTTCGAGGCGTAGAACTCAAGGTTCATCTGCGCGTTAAGTTTTTGCATCATCGTTTGGGTAGCCATACTCATATCCTTATTGACTGTGGGACGTGATGTCCGTTGCTTAACCTGAGCGCCAGGCAAATACGAAGAAAAGAGCAGAAATACGCTTTCTGCAGTAAACGAAGTCGACCGAAATTCACTTCCTGTGTTCGATATAAATAAGCATACCCTTGTCTGTGGTCTAAGAAAACTCTTAAATAGGCTGTGTTTACCATACATTACAAACTTTAATATAGTACATAAATACAATTTGCTCTCCATCGATTGCTCATTCATTAATTTATTGATAATCAATGGTTTTTGTTGAAGAGATATACTGTTACTCTTTTGGAAATATTAAGCTGGAATAATCCTCCATAAAAGAATGAATTACGGATTAATTATTTCAAATATATGATGCAGTAATAAAATTGCGCTAAATCAAATTCTACAAAATAAATAATGCTCAGGACGTGCTGCGTTTTTGATGAGAAACATGCTGCAGCTTTCTGACGTCTGGCTTCCTCACGCCTGTTACAGGCCATCAGGGATATCTTAGCTAATCTTATGGATAATCCTGCTTACCCTTGTTTCATTTGTCTGACATATCCTGCCTTTTTTATGTCATTTTTCGCTGAATTTATGTACGCAATTACTGTAATTCTGCGGTGTGATGGGGCTCTCTTATGGATGATTAATTTCCCGCTAAAACTATCACCAGCAATAACGCTTATGACGAGGTAAGCGCTAATGCCTTGTTTTAAGTCCGATTAAATAAGAAGCACGCACATATTCCCTACAGAAAAGAACGCTAAAGCTGGAGTTTACCATGCACAAATTTACTAAAGCGCTGGCGGCCATCGGTCTGGCTGCCGTTATGTCACAATCCGCTATCGCTGAGAATTTAAAACTCGGTTTTTTGGTAAAACAGCCCGAAGAGCCCTGGTTCCAGACGGAGTGGAAATTCGCCGATAAGGCCGGGAAAGATTTAGGTTTTGAAGTGATTAAAATCGCCGTGCCTGACGGTGAGAAAACCCTTAACGCCATCGACAGCCTGGCGGCCAGCGGCGCGAAAGGTTTTGTGATCTGCACGCCGGATCCAAAGCTGGGCTCGGCCATCGCGGCCAAGGCCCGGGGCTATGACATGAAGGTCATCGCCGTTGACGACCAGTTCGTTAACGCCAAAGGCAAGCCGATGGACAGCGTCCCGCTGGTGATGATGGCGGCGACCAAAATCGGCGAACGTCAGGGCCAGGAACTCTATAAAGAGATGCAAAAGCGCGGCTGGGATGTCAAAGAGACCGCGGTGATGGCCATTACGGCGGATGAGCTGGACACGGCACGTCGTCGTACGACCGGGTCAATGGACGCGCTGAAAGCAGCCGGCTTCCCGGAAAAACAGATCTACAAGGTCCCAACCAAATCCAACGATATCCCGGGCGCTTTCGACGCCGCGAACTCAATGCTGGTACAGCATCCAGAAGTCAAACACTGGCTGGTGGTCGGTATGAACGACAACACCGTGCTGGGCGGGGTGCGCGCGACGGAAGGTCAGGGCTTCAAAGCGCCTGACGTGATCGGAATTGGCATCAACGGCGTTGACGCCGTCAGCGAGCTGTCCAAAGCGCAGGCAACCGGCTTCTACGGCTCACTGCTGCCAAGCCCGGACGTTCACGGCTACAAATCCAGCGAGATGCTCTACAACTGGGTCACCAAAGGGGCTGAACCGCCGAAATTTACCGAAGTGACCGACGTGGTGCTGATCACCCGCGACAACTTCAAAGAGGAGCTGGCGAAAAAAGGACTGGGCGGGAAGTAATACGCGGTGATTGTGCCCCTCATCCTTAGTGAGGGGCCTGACGTACACATTACAGGAATCACGGAGACGTTATGCAACAGTCTGATCCGTATCTCTCTTTTCGCGGCATCGGGAAAACCTTCCCCGGTGTTAACGCGCTGACCGATATCAGCTTCGACTGCTATGCCGGCCAGGTCCATGCCCTGATGGGGGAAAACGGTGCGGGAAAATCCACGCTGCTGAAAATCCTCAGCGGCAACTACTCGCCCACGACCGGTGCGCTGGCGATCCGCGGCGAAGAGGTCGCTTTTGCCGATACCACGGCGGCGCTCAATGCCGGGGTAGCCATTATTTATCAGGAGCTGCACCTCATCCCTGAGATGACCGTGGCGGAAAACATCTATCTAGGACAGCTCCCGCACAAAGGCGGCGTGGTGAATCGTTCGCTACTTAATTATGAAGCGGGGCTGCAGCTTAAACACCTGGGTCTGGACGTCGATCCCCAGACGCCGCTGAAATATCTCTCCATCGGCCAGTGGCAGATGGTCGAAATTGCCAAGGCGCTGGCGCGTAACGCCAGAATTATTGCCTTCGATGAACCCACCAGTTCGCTCTCGAAGCGTGAAATCGAAAATCTGTTCCGCGTGATCCGCGAATTGCGTCAGGAAGGGCGTACGATTCTGTACGTTTCGCACCGCATGGAAGAGATATTTGCCCTGAGCGATGCCATCACCGTATTTAAAGATGGACGCTATGTGCGCACCTTTACCGACATGGCGCAGGTGAACCATGACCAGCTGGTCCAGGCGATGGTCGGACGCGATCTGGGTGATATCTATCACTGGCAGCCGCGCCAGTACGGACCGGAACGCCTGCGCCTGGATAGCGTAAAAGCGCCAGGCGTCAGAACGCCGATTTCGTTATCCGTACGCAGCGGTGAAATCGTCGGCCTGTTTGGCCTGGTGGGCGCGGGGCGTAGCGAATTGATGAAAGGTCTGTTCGGCGGTACCCGTATTACCGATGGGCAGGTCTCCATTGACGGCGAACGGGTAGATATCCAGAAACCGGCCCACGCAATCAGGGCGGGCATGATGCTCTGCCCGGAAGACCGGAAAGCGGAGGGCATTATTCCGGTGCACTCGGTGCGCGACAACATCAATATTTCCGCCCGCCGCAAGTTTATTCGCGCAGGCTGCCTGATAAACGACAGCTGGGAGTCGAGCAACGCCGACCACCATATTCGCTCGCTGAATATCAAAACGCCGGGTCCGGAACAGCTGATCATGAATCTTTCCGGCGGAAACCAGCAGAAGGCCATTCTGGGCCGCTGGCTGTCGGAGGATATGAAGGTCATTTTGCTGGACGAGCCGACGCGCGGTATCGACGTGGGGGCAAAACACGAGATTTATAACGTGATCTATGAGCTGGCAAAACGCGGCGTGGCGGTGCTCTTCGCCTCCAGCGATCTGCCGGAGGTGCTGGGCGTGGCCGACCGCATTGTGGTGATGCGTGAAGGCGAAATTGCCGGTGAATTACTTCATGAACAGGCGAATGAACAACAGGCGTTGAACCTCGCCATGCCTAAAGTCAGCCAGGCTGTCGCCTGAGTAAGGAGTTAATGATGTCCTCTGTTACTACATCCGGAGTGCCGAAGTCGAAGTCGGCGTTGAGCGTTGGGCGTATCTGGGACCAGTACGGCATGCTGGTAGTGTTTGCCGCGCTGTTCCTCGCCTGCGCGATCTTTGTCCCTAATTTTGCCACCTTTATAAATATGAAGGGGCTGGGGCTGGCCATTTCTATGTCCGGGATGGTGGCCTGCGGGATGCTGTTCTGCCTGGCCTCCGGTGATTTTGACCTGTCGGTGGCGTCGGTGATTGCCTGCGCAGGCGTTACGACGGCCGTGGTGATCAACATGACGGAGAGCCTGTGGATTGGCGTTTTTGCCGGTCTGCTACTCGGCGTCATCAGCGGTCTGGTGAACGGTTTTGTTATCGCCCGCCTGAAGATTAACGCCCTGATCACCACGCTTGCGACGATGCAAATTGTCCGCGGGCTGGCCTATATTATCTCCGACGGTAAAGCGGTGGGGATTGAAGACGAGCGCTTCTTTACGCTGGGTTACGCCAACTGGCTTGGGCTGCCTGCGCCAATCTGGCTGACCGTGGCCTGCCTGATCCTGTTCGGCTTCCTGCTCAACCGGACCACCTTTGGCCGTAATACGCTGGCGATCGGCGGTAACGAAGAGGCCGCCCGTCTGGCTGGGGTGCCGGTCGTACGCACCAAGATTATTATCTTTGTGCTCTCAGGGCTGGTTTCTGCCGCCGCGGGGATTATTCTGGCGTCGCGTATGACCAGCGGCCAGCCAATGACCTCTATCGGTTATGAGCTGATCGTCATTTCAGCCTGCGTGTTAGGGGGCGTTTCCCTCAAGGGCGGCATCGGAAAAATCTCATATGTGGTGGCCGGTATCCTGATTTTAGGGACGGTGGAGAACGCCATGAACCTGCTGAATATTTCGCCGTTCTCTCAGTACGTGGTTCGTGGTCTGATCCTGCTCGCAGCCGTGATTTTCGACCGTTACAAGCAAAAAGCGAAGCGTACCGTGTAATCCTTTTTCCCGTCTTTTATTGCTCAACTTATAACCATAGTTGACCCCCGAACCGCCCCGCCAGTAATACTGGCGGGGCGGTTGTCAAATGGCGAGCCACGTCACACTGTCTATACTTACATGGCTATGAAAGAGGTAAAGGCGTTTACCTCTCGTAAACCGTAAGGAGGAAAAGGGTGGCTGACATGTTAACCGCACCGCCTGTACTGCCCGGACACTATGCTTTCTTTTTTGATCTCGACGGCACGCTCGCCGGGATAAAACCGCACCCCGATCAGGTGTCTATTCCGGAGGCGGTGTTACAGGATTTGCATCAGCTCTCGCTCATGAACGAGGGAGCACTGGCATTGATATCAGGGCGCTCAATGGCCGAGCTGGATCTGCTCGCCAGTCCTTACCACTTTCCGCTGGCCGGTGTACACGGAGCGGAGCGCCGCGACATCCATGATCAAACGCATATCGTTTCACTCCCCGACGCACTCACGCAAACGCTCCAGAAGCAGCTCTCTGCTGCGCTGGCAGGCCTGCCTGGCACCGAGCTGGAAGCCAAAGGGATGGCCTTTGCCCTGCATTATCGCCAGGCGCCGCAGCATGAAGCTGCCGTGCTTGCGCTTGCGCAGAAGGTTGCGCAAGCACATCCACAGCTGGCGCTGCAGCCGGGCAAATGCGTGGTGGAATTAAAGCCGAAGGGGATTAATAAAGGCGCAGCCATCGCCGCATTTATGGCGGAGGCACCTTTCAAGGGCCGGACGCCTGTTTTCTTTGGGGATGACCTGACCGACGAGGCCGGGTTCCGTGTGGTTAATCAGGCCGGAGGGATCGCCGTTAAGGTAGGGCCTGGTGACACTGTCGCCGAATGGCGGCTGGCGGATGTCGCCAGCGTCTGGCAGTGGGTATCTGATATCGCTAACCAGCAACAACAACAAATAGCGCAAAACAAAGGGGGAAACCATTATGGGTCGCTTAGTCGTCGTCTCTAACCGAATCGCACCGCCTGATGATAAAAAAGCCAGTGCGGGTGGCCTGGCGGTAGGGGTGTTAGGTGCCTTAAAAGCCGCTGGCGGGCTGTGGTTTGGCTGGAGTGGGGAAATCAGTGAAGAGGAGAAGCCGCTTAAAAAGGTGACGCGCGGAAACATTACGTGGGCTTCATTTGCATTGAAAGAGAAAGACTACGACGAGTATTACTCGCAGTTCTCGAATGCCGTCCTGTGGCCTGCGTTTCACTATCGTCTTGACCTGGTCAAATTTCAGCGTGAATCTTTCGAAGGCTACTCGCGCGTGAATGCGCTACTGGCGGATAAACTGCTGCCATTAATAGAAGAAGACGATATTTTATGGATCCACGATTATCACCTGCTGCCCTTCGCGCGCGAGCTGCGAAAAAGAGGGGTGAATAACCGGATTGGTTTCTTCCTCCACATTCCGTTCCCGACGCCGGAAATTTTTACCGCGCTGCCGCCGCATGAAGAGCTGCTGGAGGCGCTGTGCGACTACGACTTGCTGGGCTTCCAGACGGAAAATGACCGACTGGCATTCCTTGACTCCGTGTCAGGGAAGGCGCGTCTGGTGACCAAAGGCGGGAAAACCCATACGGCGTGGGGAAAAACGTTCCACACCGAAGTGTATCCAATAGGAATTGAACCTGACGAAATCGCGGAGCAGGCCTCTGGCCCGCTGCCGCCGAAGCTGGCTCAGCTTAAGAATGAACTCAAGCACGTGAAAAATATCTTCTCGGTTGAGCGTCTTGATTATTCCAAAGGGCTTCCGGAGCGCTTCCTGGCATACGAAACGCTGCTGGATAAATACCCGCAGCATCACGGGAAAATTCGCTATACCCAGATCGCCCCGACGTCGCGCGGTGAGGTGCAGGCTTATCAGGACATTCGCCACCAGCTGGAGACAGAAGCAGGGCGCATTAATGGCCGCTACGGCCAGCTGGGCTGGACGCCGCTGTTTTACCTGAATCAGCATTTTGACCGTAAGATCCTGATGAAGGTCTTCCGCTATGCGGACGTTGGGCTGGTCACGCCGCTGCGCGACGGGATGAATCTGGTGGCGAAAGAGTATGTGGCGGCCCAGGATCCTGCCGACCCGGGTGTTCTGGTGCTTTCCCAGTTTGCCGGAGCTGCAAATGAGCTCACGTCGGCGCTTATTGTGAACCCTTACGATCGCGATGATGTGGCTAATGCGCTGAACCGCGCGCTGACCATGCCGCTCACGGAGCGTATTTCCCGCCATGCTGAAATGATGGAGACGATCCGGAAAAACGATATTAACCACTGGCAGGCGCGTTTTATTCAGGATCTCCGCGATATCGCCCCGCAAAGCCAAGAAGGCGATTTACAAAAAAAGATCGCAACCTTCCCTAAACTGGCCTGATATTTCCCCGGGGGGTTAACGCCCCCCAAGCGGCACTAGCAGGACATCAACCTGGCTTGACGCGACAATAGATTTCGCCGCGCAGGCCGCGCGCGATAAAAAGCTGTGGTTATGATTCCCGCATATCACTAAATCAATATTCTGTTTACGACACATATCGAGAATATGGGCATTAAGTTCTCCTGTCGCAATAACGGTTTCAAAGACAGGATAGTGTGCCTTTTCTACCAGCTCGCGCAGAAACTGCTGCGTTTCCTCCTGAAGTACCTCACGAATATCCTCCAGCATAGGGGCGGCCAGCTGATTATACATCTCCGGTTCGGCGGCAAGCGTGATGAGGCTGATGCGGGCATTGTGGGGTCTGGCAATCGAAACCGCCCGGGCGACGAGCTGATGGCTTTCTGGGGAAACGGCAACAGAAACAAGTAGATGGGAGTAACTCATGGCGCACTCCTTGGGGGTCTGAAAGACAGCGTTTGATCACCTTTACCGCGAATTCCCTGGTTCTGCAAGAGCTGATTACGACATTAGTGTGAAGCTTATCATAATTATTCATTAATTATTCTTATAAGAAGAATAACTGAAAAATGCGCCTAAATGAAAAAAATTAACAACTTAACGTAAATCACACAAATTCACGCTTTCACTGTTAAATCGTTTTTCCACGTTACAAAATCATTTCGAATGATCACCCCCTGAAACATCTTTCTTGTGCTATCTGCATAACTATATGTTTTTTCACGGTAAGAAAAATGTTTCCTGGAGAGGGGGTTGCTGTAAATGTTTCCGCACGGCGCTTACGACGGTAAAAGCACGTTGCATGCCAGTTCGGATCGCCCGTCTGCATGAGTATTCGTCAATTAAGAATACAAAACAGTACTGATTGGTTAAAAATTGAACAAATTACAAGTCATACTGATGGATTTATGGGTCATATTCACTTAAATTGTGTGACGTGGATCACATTTTTTTTAAATTTGAGGGTGGCTGGATTGTATGTGGCAAAACTGACGAGTAGAGTTTGCGTCGAATTAGGAAAAATCTTAGTTATTTGTAAGAAATGATAAAACATGTAAGAGACGCATTCGCGGTTTCTCTCTTACGGGTTTCAATGAATACAAACCTAAATTCAACTATGCATTTAGCCTTTTCTTTTTTATACCGGGTGATTTCCCGGCGACATCACGGGGTGCGGTCTTTCCGCATAAAAATAATAGTTGGTTATTCGGGATGGGAACAATGCATACATCCGAGTTGCTAAAACATATCTATGACATCAATTTGTCGTATTTACTGCTCGCGCAGCGTTTGATTAGTCAGGACAAGGCGTCCGCGATGTTTCGTCTGGGTATTAACGAAGAGATGGCAACCATGCTGGGCGGTTTAACCCTCCCGCAGATGGTTAAACTGGCTGAAACGAATCAACTGGTTTGCCAGTTCCGTTTCGATGATTCGCAGACAATAACGCGTCTGACGCAGGAGTCCCGTGTAGACGATCTTCAACAGATCCATACCGGTATTCTTCTTTCCACTCGCTTGCTTAACGAAATCAGCCAGCCTGATGACGTAGCCCGCAAGAAAAGGGCCTAGCAATGAGCGAGAAAAGCATTGTTCAGGAAGCGCGTGACATACAGTTAGCCATGGAGCTGATTACACTGGGTGCTCGTTTACAAATGCTGGAAAGCGAGACTCAGTTGAGCCGTGGTCGTCTCATCAAGCTGTACAAAGAGTTACGTGGTAGTCCCCCGCCGAAAGGCATGCTGCCGTTTTCTACCGACTGGTTTATGACGTGGGAGCAGAATATTCACGCTTCCATGTTCTGTAATGCCTGGCAGTATCTTCTGAAAACCGGTTTGTGTAGCGGCGTTGATGCCGTGATCAAAGCGTACAAACTTTACCTTGAACAATGCCCACAGCAGGAAGAAGGCCCTCTGCTGGCGCTGACCCGCGCATGGACGCTGGTGCGTTTTGTTGAGAGCGGAATGCTTGAACTGTCGCGCTGCAACTGCTGCGACGGCAATTTTATTACCCATGCTCATCAGCCTGCAGGCAGCTTCGCCTGTAGTTTATGTCAGCCTCCATCCCGAGCAGTAAAAAGACGTAAACTTTCCCGGGATGCTGCCGATATTATTCCACAACTGCTGGATGAACAGATCGAACAAGCTGTTTAACCCGAACGTGTGGGAAAGATTCCAGCAGCGGTAAGCAATTACCGCTGCTTTTTTTTACCCCGCAAACGGTAAACGCTGCGAGCTGGACGTCCTTGCCATAGTCACTAGCGGAAGGATGATGTCGTGCTTATCTTATTAGGTTACCTGGTAGTTCTCGGTACAGTTTTCGGCGGTTACATGATGACCGGCGGGCACCTTGGAGCACTCTATCAACCGGCTGAACTTATTATCATCGGCGGCGCAGGGGTAGGGGCTTTTATCGTTGGCAACAACGGTAAATCGATCAAGGGCACGCTGAAAGCGATTCCGTTGCTGTTCCGTCGCTCAAAATACACCAAAAGCATGTATATGGATCTGCTGGCACTGCTCTATCGCCTGATGGCGAAGTCGCGTCAGCAGGGGATGTTCTCGCTTGAACGGGATATTGAAAACCCGAAAGAGAGCGAGATTTTTGCCAGCTATCCGCGCATTCTTGCCGATGCCATGATGCTGGACTTCATCGTCGATTATCTGCGACTGATCATCAGCGGCAACATGAACACCTTCGAAATCGAAGCGCTGATGGACGAAGAGATCGAAACCCATGAAAGCGAATCTGAAGTGCCGGCCAACAGCCTGGCGCTGGTCGGCGACTCGCTTCCGGCATTCGGTATCGTTGCTGCGGTAATGGGAGTGGTTCACGCCCTGGCCTCGGCAGACCGTCCGGCAGCCGAGCTCGGCGCGCTGATTGCCCATGCGATGGTGGGGACTTTCCTCGGTATTTTGCTGGCGTATGGCTTTATCTCCCCGCTGGCAAGCGTACTGCGCCAGAAGAGCGCGGAAACCACCAAAATGATGCAGTGCGTGAAAATCACGCTGCTCTCTAACCTCAACGGTTATGCGCCACCGATCGCGGTTGAGTTTGGCCGTAAAACGCTTTACTCCAGCGAGCGTCCGTCGTTTATCGAGCTTGAAGAACACGTGCGTGCGGTGAAAAACCCAAACCAACAGACGACAACTGAGGACGCATGAAAAACCAGTCCCATCCGATCGTCATCGTAAAAAAACGCAAGCACAAGGGCGGTGGGCATGGCGCGCACGGCTCGTGGAAAATTGCGTACGCCGATTTTATGACCGCAATGATGGCGTTCTTTCTGGTGATGTGGCTGATCTCCATCTCCAGCCCAAAAGAACTGATCCAGATTGCCGAGTATTTCCGCACGCCGCTGGCAACGGCGGTGGCCGGTGGGCCGCGTATCTCTAACAGCGAAAGCCCGATTCCGGGCGGCGGCGATGATTACACCCAGCAGAAGGGTGAGGTGAAAAAAGAGCCGAACATCGACGAGCTGAAGAGAAAGATGGAACAGGCGCGCCTGAAGAAACTGCGTGGCGATCTTGACCAGCTGATTGAAGCGGATCCTAAGCTGCGCGCGCTGCGACCGCATCTGAAGATCGACCTGGTGCAGGAAGGCCTGCGTATTCAGATTATCGACAGCCAGAACCGCCCGATGTTTAAAACCGGGAGTGCGGAAGTTGAACCGTACATGCGCGATATTCTGCGTGCTATTGCACCTGTGCTGAACGGCATTCCTAACCGAATCAGCCTGTCAGGACACACGGACGATTTCCCGTACGCCAGTGGGGAGAAGGGATACAGCAACTGGGAACTTTCTGCCGATCGTGCCAACGCCTCGCGTCGCGAGCTGGTGGTAGGTGGGCTTGATGATGGCAAGGTACTGCGCGTAGTCGGCATGGCCGCAACCATGCGCGTTTCCGACCGCGGGCCGGATGATGCCATCAACCGTCGTATCAGTCTTCTAGTGCTGAACCAGCAGGCGGAGCAGGCCATCCTGCATGAAAACGCCGAAAGTCAGAATGAGTCACTGGACGATTTAAAACAGCCTGGGGCCGTTCCTTCGGCTGCCGTTCCAACATCGCCACCAGCCAATCCGAGGTGATAGCGTGAGCATGGATATTAGCGATTTTTACCAGACATTCTTTGATGAAGCCGACGAATTGTTGGCCGATATGGAGCAACACTTGCTCGATCTGGTGCCCGAAGCACCGGATTCCGAGCAGCTCAATGCCATCTTCCGTGCGGCGCATTCTATTAAAGGCGGAGCCGGAACGTTTGGATTTACCATCCTGCAGGAAACGACCCATTTAATGGAAAACCTGCTTGATGACGCACGACGCGGTGAGATGCAGCTCAATACCGACATTATCAACCTGTTTTTGGAAACCAAAGATATTATGCAGGAACAGCTCGACGCCTATAAAAGTTCGGCAGAGCCTGATGCCGCCAGCTTTGAATACATCTGCAATGCGCTGCGCCAGCTCGCCCTGGAAGCAAAAGGTGAGGTCGCTGTAGCCGTTGTCCCTGCGGCGAAACTGAGCGTTGTCGATGCGGTTGCTGCCGACGAGGCCGCGCCAGCCGCTGCACAAGCGGGCAAACTGCGCGTTGTGCTGTCTCGCCTGAAAGAGAATGAAGTTAACCTGCTGGAAGAAGAGCTGGGTAACCTGGCGAAATTAAGCAACGTGGTAAAAGGCAAAGACAGCCTGGCCGCGACGCTTGATGACGGCATTGGCCAGGACGATATCGTGGCGGTTCTGTGCTTTGTGATTGAAGCTGACCAGATCGCCTTCGAAACCGAAACGGCTGCGGTTGACGCCCCTGCCGCTGCGGAAGAGGTGGCCGTTGTCGCTCAGGCCGCCGCACCGGCTGTGGCCCCTGCGGCCCCGGCGCTGAAGGCAGTGCCAAAAGAGGCCGCTGCGCCTGGCCGTGGTGAGAAACCTGCCGCGCGCTCCAGCGAGTCAACCAGTATCCGCGTTGCCGTTGAGAAGGTCGACCAGCTTATTAACCTGGTTGGCGAGCTGGTGATCACCCAGTCGATGCTGGCGCAGCGTTCTAACGAGCTGGACCCTGTCACCCACGGCGATCTGATTACCAGCATGGGCCAGCTGCAGCGTAACGCCCGCGACCTGCAGGAATCGGTCATGTCCATCCGTATGATGCCGATGGAATATGTCTTCAGCCGCTTCCCGCGCCTGGTCCGCGACCTTGCCAGCAAGCTGAATAAACAGATTGAACTGACCCTGATGGGCAGCTCAACCGAGCTGGATAAGAGCCTGATCGAGCGCATTATTGACCCGTTAACGCACCTGGTGCGTAACAGCCTCGACCACGGTATCGAACTGCCGGAAAACCGCATTGCCGCCGGAAAATCCCCGGTCGGCAACCTGATCCTCTCTGCGGAACACCAGGGCGGGAACATCTGCATCGAAGTGACCGATGACGGCGCCGGTCTTAACCGCGAGCGCATCCTGGCAAAAGCCATTTCGCAGGGGATGGCGGTCAATGAAAACATGACCGACGAAGAAGTGGGCATGCTCATCTTCGCGCCGGGCTTCTCTACCGCTGAGCAGGTGACCGACGTCTCCGGGCGCGGCGTAGGCATGGACGTGGTGAAACGTAACATCCAGGAGATGGGCGGCCACGTTGAGATCCAGTCTAAACAGGGTTCCGGCACTACCATTCGCATCCTGCTGCCGCTGACGCTGGCAATCCTCGACGGCATGTCGGTCAAAGTGGCGGACGAAGTCTTTATCCTGCCGCTGAACGCCGTGATGGAATCCCTGCAGCCGCGTGAAGAAGATCTGCATCCGCTGGCGGGCGGCGAGCGCGTGCTTGAAGTGCGCGGTGAATACCTGCCGCTGGTGGAACTGTGGAAAGTGTTCGAAGTGGACGGGGCGAAGACCGAGGCCACGCAGGGCATCGTTGTGATCCTGCAAAGCGCGGGCCGCCGCTACGCGCTGCTGGTCGATCAGCTGATTGGTCAGCACCAGGTGGTAGTGAAGAACCTCGAAAGCAACTACCGCAAAGTGCCGGGTATTTCTGCCGCCACCATTCTGGGTGATGGTAGCGTGGCGCTGATCGTCGACGTGTCGGCGCTTCAGGGATTAAATCGTGAACAACGTGTGGCGTACACAGCCGCCTGATTAAGTAGAAGGTAATAACATGACCGGTATGAGTAATGTAACGAAACTGGCGGGCGAGCCATCAGGGCAGGAATTCCTGGTATTCACTTTAGGCGATGAGGAGTACGGCATCGATATCCTGAAAGTGCAGGAAATCCGTGGTTACGACCAGGTTACCCGCATCGCTAACACGCCTGCTTTTATTAAAGGTGTCACCAACCTGCGTGGCGTTATTGTGCCCATCGTGGACCTGCGCGTGAAGTTCAGCCAGGGCGACGTTGACTATAACGACAACACCGTGGTGATCGTTCTCAACCTGGGGCAGCGCGTGGTCGGTATCGTGGTGGATGGCGTATCTGATGTGCTTTCCCTGACCTCTGATCAAATTCGCCCTGCGCCGGAGTTTGCGGTCACGCTGTCGACCGAATACCTGACCGGTCTGGGCGCGCTCGGCGAGCGTATGCTGATTCTGGTGAACATTGAGAAGCTGCTGAACAGCGATGAGATGGCGCTGCTGGATATCGCCGCGAGTCATGTAGCCTAAAACAAAGCCGGGTGGCGCTGACGCTTACCCGGCCTACGTGTTCGAGCCATTTGTAGGCCGGGTAAGGCGAAGCCGCCACCCGGCTTTTTCATACCCTTACGCTTCCTGCTTTACCAGCTCAGCTTCAGCTTCCGCTTCCCGCGCGCCTTCATTCTGCGACAGCATCGCGGTCGCAATACCATTCCCCAACACGTTAATCGCGGAACGGCCCATATCCAGGAAGTGGTCGATACCCATCAGCAGCAGAATACCTGCCACCGGAATGTTAAAGCTTGGGATCGTCGCGGCCAGCACCACCAGCGAGGAGCGCGGCACGCCCGCAATCCCCTTGGAGGCCAGCATCAGGGTCAGCATCAGCACCGTCACTTCAGAGAAGCTCAGGTGAATGTTGTACGCCTGTGCGATAAACATCGAGGCGAAAGAGCAGTACACCATCGACCCCACCAGGTTGAAGGAGTAGCCAATCGGCAGAACGAAAGAGGCGATGTTGCGCGAGCAGCCAAAACGCTCCAGCTGCTCCAGCGTTTTAGGGTAGGCCGCTTCAGAACTGCTGGTGGTAAACGCCACCAGGACCGGATCCTTGAGCATGCTGACCAGGCGGAACACCTCTTTTTTCAGCACCATGTAACCCACGGCCAGCAGCACCATGCAGGTGAGAAGAATGGCAACATAGTAGCCGCCAATAAAGGAGGCGTAGTTCAGCAGAATGCCCAGACCCTGCGTGGCGATGACCGATGAGATTGCCGCGAAAATGGCCAGCGGAGCCACGTACATCACATAACCCGTGACCTTCAGCATAATATGGGAAACCACGTCCAGCGCGGCCACCAGCGGGGCGTTGAATTTCTGCCCCAGCGACGCGCCGCCAATGCCGAAGAACATTGAGAACACCACAATCTGCAGGATCTCATTGTTCGACATTGCCCCCGCGATGCTGGTTGGAATGGTGTGTGACAGGAACGCTTTCAGCGTCATGCCGCCCACGGCCAGACCGGTATCTACCGCCTCGGTAGGGACCGTCAGGTTCAGACCGCTTCCCGGATGCTCCAGCGTGACGATAAACAGGCCAACCAGAATAGAGAGCACGGATGAGCTGATAAACCACACCATCGCTTTGCCGCCAACGCGTCCAATGGTAGAGGTTTCGCCCAGCTTCATAATGCCGACGGTGAGCGTACTAAAGACCAACGGTGCAATGACCATTTTGATCAGTCGGAGGAAAATATCGGTCAGAAGGGTAATATTATCCGACCAGGCTTTGATGGCATCCGCAGATGCATATTCATGAATTGCTGCCCCTGAAAGAATACCCGCCAGCATGAATATCACGATGAAGAGTGTGAGTTTGTTTGCACTTGCCACGAAAAAAGACCCTCTATGCGCTTCAGATGTAGCCCGCGGCGATACATATAAATTTTTTATTACGACGCGGGAAATTATTCGGCACATAAATTGACGCAAAGCGTAGGGGGATACAACTCCTTTTTAAGTTTTATTAATTTTGTTGTTATTACCCTGACGATATATTGTGATCGCCATCACACTTTAATGGATATATTCTCTCCAGATAAAATAAAAAAGCTGAAAAAATGAATTTAACTCACTGTTATATAAGGTAATAAGAAGTCAATAGGACAAAGTGCTTAGGCGTTAAGGGGCAGGTGGTCGAAGCGATATCCGTAAACTAAATTCTCAATAACCCCCCTCAGAGGAACCTTAAGCGGGGCTAACATCTTGAACGACAAAAATAAAACGTGGCAAGGGAACGAAGACGTCTTCTGGAGGGTGGTAAATGAAAAGAAAACTCCTTTTGATCTGCGCAGGCACCTTACTGACTGCGACAACGGCCCATCAGGCACTGGGCGTCACCAGCAGCGGCACCATCGGCGCGACGCTGACGCTCACGAATGGTTGCCTGATAAACGGCTCGCCCACGCAAAACGGCATTAACTTCGGGACGCTGGATTTTGGCACCCATCCGGCAACGTTTTCCACTCTGACCACGCAGCTAACCGGTGCCAGCGGCGGAAACACCTTCACCATTCAATGTACGACCGCCAGCTATACGGTGGCGATCACCGGCAACACCAACTCCTCGGCACCCGGCACCGTTGTAGGCACGCCGGGAACGCCAGCACGCTATCTGGTCAATACGAGCAATACGGCGCAGGGCGTGGCTTACAGCCTTTACAGCGACAGCGGGTTTAACAGCGTGATTGCCAACAATACCGCACTGCCGATCGCCTCTACGGCCGGAGGAGTGGACAGTTACACCCTCTACGGGCGTATTACCGGCGGCGGTAACAGCGTGACGGTCGTCCCGGGAACCTACACCGACACGATAAACGTCAGCGTTACCTACTAGTCCCGAACCGCCATGAAGGCAACTCTCACAGGTCTGCGCAAACGCGCGGAGGGACGCGTGCAGCCTTTTTTCGCGCTGATGGCAGGAGTGCTCATGATGCCCGCGGCGGGGGCGGTGACATCACAGTCCTTTAAGGTCAGCGCGACCATTGTTCCAGGGTGCGTGGTGGCCACCGGTAGCGGAGGGCTTCTCGGTACGCTGGATTTTGGCAGCCATAACGGCGTCGAGAGCGCACCGGTGAGCACCAGCTTTGTGCCAAACGGGGCGTTATCCATCGCCTGTACGCCAGGCGTGACGCTAAGCATGAGCATTAATGGCGGCCAGAATTATTCATCCGTTCGCCGCATGAAGCGGTCCGGTGGAACAGACCTGGTGCCATACCGGCTCTACAGCAGCAGCTCGCTGGCCGCGAACAGTGAAATCGGCGTCAACCAGGCGATACCGGTTACCTATACCAACAGCAATAACATCGCGCTGCCGCTTTTTGGCGTGGCGCTACTGACCGGGTTTAGCCCGGCGGGAACGTATACCGATCAGCTCACTGTGACCTTGTCATGGTAAAAAAGGGAGAGTGTTGATGAAGCCATTTTTTAGACCTGTTTGTCTGGCGGGCGCGTTGGGAATGGCGGTTGCTGGCCAGGCGCAGGCGGCAGCCACCATTCTGCTCTGGCCTATCGATCCATGGCTTGCTGCGGATGCCAACGCCACGGAGCTGTGGATCCAGAACCAGGGGAGCAGCGCGACGACGATGCAGGTACGCATCGTGCGCTGGAAGCAGGAGAACGGGCTAGAGCGCTACACCGCGCAGCAGGACGTGGTCGCCAGCCCGCCCATCGTCACGATTGGCACCGGCAGCAAGCAGCTTATTCGCCTTATCAAACAGGCTTCGGTTCCCGCGGGTGTCGAACAGGCTTACCGCATCATCGTAGATGAAATCCCCCAGCCTGATGCCAAAGCCGAACCCGCCATCGGCCTCAAATTGCAGATGCGTTACTCCATTCCTTTGTTCGTGTATGGACAGGGGATCCCGACCATCAAAGAGGGCGC
Source organism: Enterobacter sp. ECC-249 (assembly GCF_043965265.1). Lineage (NCBI taxonomy): Bacteria > Pseudomonadati > Pseudomonadota > Gammaproteobacteria > Enterobacterales > Enterobacteriaceae > Enterobacter > Enterobacter sp. ECC-249. Next base: position 3,375,400 of record NZ_CP143660.1, on the reverse strand, counting down.
GCATCACGCGCTGGCGGAAACCCAAAACCTGAGCTGGCGGGTGACGCGTTCGGACGGGCAGCCTGCGCTGGAGGTCAGAAATCGGGGGGATGTCCACGTCAGGCTCAGCCAGGTGGCGCTGGAGCAGGGAGGGCAGAAACGCACGGTTGCGGAGGGATTGCTGGGTTACGTACTTCCCGGCAGCACCCGCAGCTGGCCCATACCCGCTGGCGTTCGCCAGCCAGAGCGGATGAGCGCGCAGATTAATGCCAGGGACGCACAATGGCAGTCGACGCCCGTCAACTGAAGCCGGCAATAATGATACTGCTCTGCGTCAGTTCCGCGACCCTGGCCGAGCCCGGCGACGACAGTTTACCGCCGCCACCCCAGGCACAGGCGATAAATGATGAAGCGGTGTTCCAGCTTGCCCTGGTGCTCAACCACTACGATACCGGTCTGGTCGTGCCCGTGACGCAGCGTAAAGGCGCTTTCTTTATTTCCAGCGCCGACCTGCTGCGCGCGGGGCTGCCACCGGCCCATGTTCCCCCCGGAGAGGTGAATCTCTCTTCGCTTACACCGGTGCGGGCGGAGTACGACAGCGCCGCGCAGCGCCTGCTGTTGACGGTTCCTCGCGACTGGGTGACGGCCCGCGTGACGCCGTTCAGCACGCAAGCGGCGCAGGCCAAACCGCACTTTGGGCGCGGGGCGCTGCTGAATTACGATTTCTACACCAACCACACGGAACATATCGGCGGTCAGGCGTCGCTCTGGCATGAGTTCCGCTACTTCAATGAGAGCGGTTCGTTTTCCTCCACCGGCTATGCCCGGGAAAATTTCACCGGCAACGAGGGGCAGCAGGAGGGATATGTTCGCTATGACACGTCCTTGCTGTTCACCAACGAGGATGACGCGATGAGCTGGAGCGTCGGGGACGTGATCAGCGATGCCCTGAGCTGGAGCTCCAGCGTGCGGATGGGGGGGATAAGCGTCGGGCGGGATTTCTCCCTGCGCCCTGACCTGGTGACGTGGCCGCTGCCCGAATTCGCAGGAGAAGCGGCGGTACCCACGTCGGTCGATCTCTTTATCAACGGGTACCGCTCCGGCTCAACCCAGCTTCAGCCGGGCCCCTTCACCCTGACCAATCTGCCCTATATCAACGGCGCCGGGGACGCTGTGCTGGTCACGACGGATGCGCTGGGGCGACAGGTAAGCACCACGCTGCCGTTTTACGTCACCAGCGACTTGCTCAAAAAAGGGCTTAGCGACGGCGCCGTGACGCTGGGCAGCCTGCGGCGCAATTACGGTATCAAGAATTTTGACTACGGCTCGGCGGCGGGCAGCGGTTCGTATCGCTACGGGGTGACGGACTGGCTGACCCTGGAAGGGCACGCGGAAGGGGCGCAGGAACTGGCGCTGGGCGGGGCAGGGACGGTGATTAAACTCGGCCAGCTTGGCGTGGTGAATACCGCTTACTCGCAGAGCCGCATGCGCGGGGATGCGGGCGGGCAAATCAACTGGGGTTACCAGTACAGCACCAGCGAGTTCAGCGTGGCCACCCAGCATACCCGTCGCGACCGCGGCTTTGGCAATCTGGCCCTTTACGACCAGCCGACGGTGTATGACGAGAACGATAAACCCATCGCCAGCTTCAGCCGTAATACGGACCAGTATTCTCTGACCTTCAACCTGGGACAGTACGGCAACATCAGCGCGGCCTGGATCGGGGTGGAGAGTTTTGACAGCCAAAAAACCGAGCTGCTTAACCTCTCATGGAGCCGCAATCTGTGGGGCGCGAGCAGTATTTATCTGGCCGGCAGCCGGGACCAGCAGCGGGGAGACTGGACGGTCGCGCTGTCGCTGCAGGTGCCGCTGGGGGCACGCGACAGCGCTGCCATTACCGTTGAAAACACCCCGGATGCCGGCAGTACCCAGCGCATCAACTATAACCACTCCATGCCTTCTGACGGTGGGTTCAGCTGGAACATGGCCTGGGCCAACCAGTCAAGATCCAGCGATTATCAGCAGGGCACGCTGGGCTGGCGCAATAACAACATAGAGCTGCAGGGCGGCGGCTACGGCGAAAGGGACATGATGACCTGGTGGGGCGAGGCGATGGGCGCAATTGTGTTGATGGACGGCGAGCTGTTTGCGGCGAATAAGATCAACGATGCGTTTGTCGTCATCAGTACCGACGGTCATCCGGATGTGCCCGTCAGCTATGAGAATCAGCCCGTCGGCAAAACGAATAACAACGGTTACCTGCTGGTCAGCGGGGTGTCGGCATATTATCCGGCAAGCTACCGCATTGATACCCTGAACCTGCCGGCGGATACCCGTCTGAAAGAGACCGAGCGGCGGATCGCGATCCGGCGTCACAGCGGCTATCTGGTTGATTTCCCGATGGAGCAGGAGCGGGTGGCAAGCGTCATTCTGCACGATGCGCGCGGCCAGGCGCTGCCGGTGGGAAGCCAGGTCCGACGCGCCTCGCGCAGCAATGCGGTGGTGGGGTATGACGGCATCGCCTGGCTGGAAAATCTTAGCGATGTTAACCCGCTGGAGGTGATCGCGCCTGATGGAAAACGCTGCCGGGCTACCCTGACCGTGGGAGCCAACCCGGAGCATAAGCTGCAAACCTACGGTCCGCTGGTCTGTCGGGAGGCGCCATGAAGCGCCTGCTGCTGTTGATACTGCTGCTATTTTCCGGCGGAGGCTGGGCGGCGTGTACCGTCAGTACGGTCAATGCCTCGTTTGGCAGCGTCACGTCGTTTGCGCTCAGCGGAACCGGGGAGGTGGAAACCACCGGCACGCTGGTGGTGGCGTGCGATGCCATACTGAATCTGTTGACCAGCGACTCGGTGACCCTGACCTATACCGCGGCATCGGTCTCGGGCAGCAGCCGGGCCACCATGAAACGCACGGATAACGCGGCCATCACGGACGTGATCCCCACCCGGCTATGCGGGCTCGCGGGCTGTGCGAGCAGCAGCGAGGTACAGATAAGTAAATCGTATACCTGGAGCGGGAATACCCTGCTGGGGTTGCTGGGCTCAAAGCAGTACAACATCCCGCTCTATTTCCGCACCGTCGCCGGACAGAACGTTTCTGCCGGGCCGTACCAGGTGCAGTTAACCTTCAGCGTTAACTACAGCGTCTGCTCCGTGGGCGCGCTAGGCATTTGCACAAGCAATCAGACGGGCACGGCGACGACCACCATCCTCCTTAACCTGACCGTGACCAACGACTGTAGCGCCATGACCACGCCGGACGTCAACTTCAACAGCGCGCCGCTGGTGCAAAGTTTCCCTACCGTCTCGCAGGCGATTGCCGTCACCTGTACCAAAGGCAGTACGTATACCATCGGCATTAACAACGGTGCTAACGCGCTGAATAACGTGCGCCGGATGGTAAGCGGCAGTAACTACCTGAGTTATGACATCTATAAAGAAGCCACGGGTAACCGCTGGGGCGGCAGCGGCAGCGAACGCTGGACCAGCGCGACCTCGTCGCAGGTCAGTACCGACGGTCTCCTGCGAACCTACAACTACACCGCGAAAGTGCTGACCAATCAGGCCACGCCACCCGCCGGAACCTACACCGATACGCTGATTGTCGACGTGGCTTTCTAACCCCGCGCTTTTCCCTTTCTCAAATGTAAAGTTCCTGTTGGCTGTGCCGATAACACCGTTAATAAATCTATGAGAAGGTGTTGTATGTTGAACCGTATCCGCGTTGTCACAATGCTCATGATGGTGCTGGTCATTTTCGCACTTCTTCAGCTTATCTCCGGCGGGCTTTTTTTCTCGTCATTAAAACAGAACCAGGACAGCTTCGCGGCCTCGAACGATCTCCGCCTGCAGCAGAGTGAGCTCACCTCAACGTGGGATCTGATGCTGCAAACGCGTATCAACCTGAGCCGCTCGTCCGCGCGCATGATGATGGATCCCAACAATCAGCAGAGCAGCGCGAAAACCGATCTGTTGAAAAATGCCCGCGCCACTCTCGCTGACGCCGCAAAACATTACGACGCCTTCAAAAAGATTACCCCGCAGCCTGCGATGGAGCAGGTGAGCCAGAATATTGACGAAAAATACAACGCCTACCATGCCGGTCTGGCAGAGCTGATTCAGTTCCTTGAGAGCGGCAACATGGACGCCTATTTCGCGCAGCCGACGCAGGGGATGCAAAACGCCCTCGGCGCGGCGCTGGGGGAGTACGCGAAGGTCAGTGGCGATCTCTATCACTCCGCGTTTGCTGAAAGCCAGAATGACTACCGCTTTGCGAAATGGCAGATGGCGGTGCTGGCGCTGGCGCTGGTTATTGTGCTGGTTGCGGTCTGGTACGGCATTCGCCATATCCTGCTGAACCCTCTCGGCCGCGTCATTGCCCACATTCGTGACATTGCCGGCGGTGACCTGACCAAAACGCTGACCGTGTCCGGGCGCAATGAGATCACCGAGCTGGCAAACAGCGTTGACCATATGCAGCGTTCGCTAATCGAAACCGTCGCCAACGTGCGTAGCGGCACGGATGCCATCTATACCGGCACCAGCGAAATTGCGATGGGCAATAACGACCTCTCTTCGCGCACCGAGCAGCAGGCGTCCGCCCTGGAAGAGACGGCCGCCAGCATGGAGCAGCTCACCGCGACCGTGAAGCAGAACGCCGATAACGCCCGCCAGGCGTCTCAGCTGGCAGAAAGCGCCTCCGAGACCGCGCAGCGCGGCGGTCGCGTGGTGGATGGCGTGGTGAAAACCATGCACGAAATCGCCGACAGCTCGAAGAAAATTGCCGACATCATCAGCGTCATCGACGGCATTGCCTTCCAGACCAACATTCTGGCGCTGAACGCCGCCGTGGAAGCGGCGCGTGCGGGCGAGCAGGGACGCGGGTTTGCCGTGGTGGCCGGGGAGGTGCGCAACCTGGCCAGCCGCAGCGCCAACGCGGCAAAAGAGATCAAGTCGCTGATTGAAGATTCCGTCTCCCGCGTCGATACCGGCTCCGTGCTGGTGGAAAGCGCCGGGGAGACCATGAATGACATCGTGAATGCCGTCACCCGCGTGACGGACATCATGGGTGAAATCGCCTCTGCGTCCGATGAGCAGAGTCGTGGTATCGACCAGGTTGCCCTGGCGGTATCGGAAATGGATCGCGTGACACAGCAAAACGCCGCGCTGGTGCAGGAGTCCGCTGCGGCGGCCGCTGCGCTGGAAGACCAGGCGAGCCGTCTGAAGATGGCCGTCTCGGCGTTTCGTCTCGCTTCACTCGCTGGAAACACGGTCACCCCGCAGGCGACGTATCGCGCGCCAGCCGCTGAACCGGCTGCAAACCGTACGCGCACCGCGACGACCGGACAAGATGAAAACTGGGAAACATTTTGACTGACAATTAAACCGCGGCTGCTTGCCGCTTGATGGGAGCGTGGATGTTAAATCGTATTCGTATCTCGACCACACTGTTTTTGATTCTGATCCTTTGCGGTGTGTTGCAGGTTGGCAGTAACGGGTTGTCTTTTTGGGCGTTTCGCGATGGCTATCAGAATTTGCAGGACGTTGAGGCGAGTAATCAGCAGCGCTCCGCACTGGCACAAACGCGTGCCGTGCTGTTGCAGGCAAGCACTGCGCTGAACAAGGCGGGAACCTTAACCGCGCTGAGTTATCCGCCGGATGACATTAAGGCGCTGATGGCGACCGCGCGCGACAGCCTGAAGCAGGCTGACGCACAGTTTAAGGCCTTTACGGCACAGGCCGCCGACAGCGAGAAAGAGAAAGCGCTGAAGGCCGCCATGAAGACGAACTTTGAACAGTGGTACAGCGATCTGGACCATCAGGCGACGTGGCTTGAGAACAACCAGCTGTCGGACTTTATGACCGCACCGGTTCAGGCGTCTCAGGCGGCGTTTGACGGCAGCTTTAACGCGTGGCAGCAGAATATCAATCAGTCTGTTCAGCGTGCGGGTGAACAGAGCCGTCAAAGCTATCACATGTCTGGCGTCATCTTTGCCGTGGTTGTGATTCTGGCAGGGCTGCTGACCGGCGGGGCACTGCTCTGGTCCCGCAGAATGATCGTGCAGCCGCTGGCGATTATTAGCAGCCACTTCGACAGTATTGCGAAAGGGGATCTGGCGCGTCCGGTGGCGGTGTTCGGCAGGAACGAAATTTCGGCGATCTTTGCCAGCCTGAAGGCGATGCAGGGATCGCTGCGGGAAACGGTGAGCGACGTGCGGCAGGGTAGTTATGCCATGCACACCGGGATCTCTGAGATTGCGGCGGGTAACAACGATCTCTCTTCCCGCACCGAGCAGCAGGCGGCCTCGCTGGCGCAGACGGCGGCCAGCATGGAGCAGTTGACCGCGACGGTAGGCCAGAACGCCGATAACGCGCGTCAGGCGTCTGATCTGTCAAAACAGGCGGCGATGACGGCGAAGAAGGGCGGCGACCAGGCGTCCCACGTCGCCAGCACCATGCAGGAGATCGCCACCAGTTCGCAGAAAATTGGCGACATCATCAGCGTGATTGACGGTATCGCGTTCCAGACCAACATTCTGGCGCTGAATGCCGCGGTTGAAGCGGCGCGTGCCGGTGAGCAGGGGCGCGGATTTGCGGTGGTGGCGGGGGAAGTGCGTAACCTGGCGAGCCGCAGTGCCAACGCGGCGAAAGAGATTAAGGTGCTGATCGAAGAGTCGGTCTCGCGCGTTCAGCAGGGCTCAACGCTGGTGGATACCGCGGCGAAAACCATGCATGAAATCGTCACTTCCGTCACGCGGGTTAACGACATCATGGGCGAGATTGCCTCGGCGTCGGACGAACAGCGTCGCGGCATTGAGCAGGTTGCTCAGGCCGTCAGCCAGATGGATCAGGTGACGCAACAGAACGCCTCGTTAGTTGAGGAAGCGGCAGCGGCAACCGATCAGCTGGCCAGCCAGGCGGATCGTCTGACCGGACTGGTCGCGGTATTTAATGTCAAAGAGCACGTTGAAGCAGTAACAGAAGTCGGGCGGTCGCAGGCCGTGCCAGTTGTATCCTGAATGTAATTAAGAAGGCGCTATGACATCACCAATGCCCCCTGGGCAAACGTCATTATTGTTGCAGATGACACAGCGCCTCGCGCTGTCCGACGCGCATTTTCGTCGGATATGTCAGTTAATCTACCAGCGTGCGGGGATCGTGCTTGCGGATCATAAGCGGGACATGGTCTACAACCGTCTGGTGCGGCGCTTGCGTACGCTGGGGCTGGATGATTTTGGCCGCTATCTGAGCATGCTTGAGGCGAACCAGAACAGCGCAGAGTGGCAGGCTTTTATCAACTCGTTAACCACCAACCTGACGGCGTTTTTCCGCGAGGCTCACCACTTCCCGGTACTGGCCGAGCATGCGCGCCGTCGCACCGGGGAGTATCGCGTCTGGAGTGCGGCCGCCTCGACGGGTGAAGAGCCGTACTCGCTGGCGATCACCCTGGCCGACACCCTGGGCATGACGCCCGGACGCTGGAAAGTCTACGCCAGCGATATCGATACCGAGGTGCTGGAGAAGGCGCGTAACGGCGTTTATCGCCAGGATGAACTGAAAACGCTGTCGCCGCAGCAGCTGCAGCGCTATTTCATGCGCGGGACGGGCCCGCATGAAGGCCTGGTACGCGTACGCCAGGAGCTGGCGAACTGCGTCGAATTCGCGCCCGTAAACCTGCTGGATAAGCAGTACAACGTGCCGGGGCCGTTCGACGCTATCTTTTGCCGTAACGTCATGATCTATTTTGATAAAACGACGCAACAGGACATTCTGCGTCGGTTTGTTCCGTTGCTCAAGCCTGACGGTTTACTGTTTGCAGGGCACTCGGAAAACTTCAGCAACCTCGCGCGTGAGTTTAGCCTGCGTGGGCAAACGGTATATGCGCTGAGTAAGGAAAAAGCATGAGTAAAATCAGGGTGTTGTCTGTCGATGATTCAGCGCTGATGCGTCAGATCATGACTGAAATTATCAATAGCCACAGCGACATGGAGATGGTGGCAACCGCGCCCGATCCGCTGGTAGCGCGGGATTTAATTAAAAAATATAACCCCGACGTGCTAACGCTGGATGTCGAGATGCCGCGCATGGATGGCATAGATTTCCTCGAAAAATTAATGCGGCTTCGGCCCATGCCGGTGGTGATGGTCTCCTCCCTGACCGGAAAAGGCTCGGAAATCACCCTGCGCGCGCTGGAGCTGGGGGCGGTGGATTTTGTCACCAAACCGCAGCTCGGCATTCGCGAAGGGATGCTGGCCTACAGCGAAATGATCGCCGAGAAGATCCGCACCGCGTCGCGGGCGAAGCTTGCCGCCCACACGCCAATGGCCGCGCCTGCGACCCTGAAGGCCGGTCCCTTACTCAGCTCGGAAAAACTGCTGGTCATTGGGGCGTCAACCGGAGGAACAGAGGCAATTCGTCATGTACTCCAGCCATTGCCGCTTTCAAGTCCGGGTATTCTGATCACGCAGCATATGCCGCCAGGCTTTACCCGTTCGTTCGCCGAACGCCTGAACAAGCTGTGCCAGATCAGCGTGAAAGAGGCGGAAGACGGCGAGCGCGTGCTCCCGGGGCATGCCTATATCGCGCCGGGCGACAAGCATATGGAGCTGGCGCGCAGCGGCGCTAACTATCAAATCAAAATTCATGACGGACCGCCGGTTAACCGGCACCGTCCGTCTGTGGATGTGCTGTTTCATTCGGTGGCGAAACATGCGGGGCGCAACGCCGTTGGGGTGATCCTGACGGGGATGGGCAACGACGGTGCCGCCGGAATGCTTGCAATGCACCAGGCTGGCGCCTGGACGATTGCGCAGAATGAAGCAAGTTGTGTGGTGTTCGGCATGCCGCGCGAGGCCATCAATATGGGTGGCGTGAGCGAAGTGGTCGATCTTAGCCAGGTAAGCCAGCAGATGCTGGCGAAAATCAGTGCCGGACAGGCAATACGTATTTGACTCAGGAGTATTATTTTATGGCGGATAAAGAGCTTAAGTTTTTGGTTGTGGATGACTTTTCCACCATGCGTCGCATCGTGCGCAACCTGCTGAAAGAGCTGGGCTTCAACAACGTTGAAGAAGCAGAAGACGGCGTTGATGCGCTGAACAAGCTGCAGGCTGGCGGGTTTGGTTTTGTTATCTCCGACTGGAACATGCCAAACATGGACGGTCTGGAACTGCTGAAAACCATTCGTGCCGATGCGGGAATGGCGTCTATGCCAGTTCTGATGGTTACTGCAGAAGCGAAAAAAGAGAACATCATTGCCGCTGCACAGGCGGGCGCAAGCGGCTATGTGGTGAAGCCATTCACCGCGGCAACCCTGGAAGAGAAGCTCGGTAAGATCTTCGAGAAACTCGGCATGTGAGGTGATGGAAATGTTGCAACCTGCTATGAAACCCGTAGAAGAACACTCGCCGAGCGATATCATCGTCCGCATCGGCAGCCTGACGCGCATGCTGCGTGACAGCCTGCGTGAGTTGGGTCTGGATCAGGCGATTGCCGAAGCGGCGGAAGCCATTCCTGATGCCCGCGATCGTCTGGACTATGTTGTGCAGATGACCGCTCAGGCTGCGGAACGTGCGCTGAACAGCGTTGAAGCGTCACAGCCGCACCAGGATGCGATGGAAAAGGGGGCGAAAGCGCTGAGCAAACGCTGGGACGAGTGGTTTGAGAACCCTATCGAGCTGGCGGATGCCCGCGAGCTGGTGACGGATACCCGTCAGTACCTGGGGGATGTGCCGGGTCACACCAGCTTCACCAACGCACAGCTGCTGGACATCATGATGGCGCAGGATTTCCAGGACCTGACCGGTCAGGTGATCAAGCGCATGATGGATGTTATCCAGGAGATTGAGCGTCAGCTGCTGATGGTTCTGCTCGAGAACATTCCGGAACCGGCAGCCCGTCCAAAACGCGAGAACGAAAGCCTGCTCAATGGTCCACAGCTCGACGCCAGCAAGGCGGGCGTGGTGGCAAGCCAGGATCAGGTCGACGATCTGCTGGACAGCCTCGGCTTCTGATTATTCTGATTACCCTCAGGTTGCGGCGTCAACCTGAGGGTATTTCGGTTACCGAAGATCCATCTTCACCGTTACGTTACCTTCAAAGCGACCCGGGGCCGGGGGAGCATTAGTCGTGCTGACAGGTACAGCCTGAATTTTGACCACACCGTTTCCCTGATTGTCCATCGTTACCGGAAACTCATAGGTACCATCCAGCGCAACGTTCTGACTGTTTTGATCATATACACGTACGCCGAGATCGTCCCTGTCCAGAAGTTTTGCAATGTAAGGCGTACTGCTATCCGCGACCCCCTGATCTGCTGTCAGCGTGAGCTTTATCCTGTCCGTGTTTCCCACTGCGTTATCATCACAGTGGTAGGCAATATCAACGTTTTTGATGGCATAACGTTTTGGCGGTTGCCCCTTGATGACGAATTGCTTGCTGACGATGCTGCCGAACTCTACCTCGATGGTACTGCCTGCGTTGATGGTGCAGCTGAGCGGCGCAGAAAGCGTGCCGCTAAACCAGATATCAGATACCTGATCCGCCTGCCCGGGATCGCAGGTTCCCCCTGTGCCGAAATAGAGGCAGGCATAGTTTTGCGCGACGATCGTCGAAGGTATCACCTCTTGACCCAGGATGGGTTTTTTAACGTGAAGCGTGACCGCAATGACGTTCCAGCGGAAATTACGCTTTACCGTAGCGGCATTGCTCGGCTGGGTGCCACTTCTGCAAACGTTGGCATCGCCCTCCGTTTTGGCGAGTGCATTCTCGGTCGTGTTACGCATATTCCCTTTGGGCGTCGGGTATTCATTGACGGCTATCGGGGTCAAAGAATTGCCGTCCGGAGAGTTGATTGCATCAGCGTAGGCGGTGATATCGGCATCGATCTTTTCGGTCAAATAGCCGTATCCGGTTGTTCCCGGACTCAGCGGGCTCCCGGCAAACGTTTTTTCATAGACCATGCTCGAAGAAAAAATATTTCCGGGACAGCTGCAGTTGGCCACTATCGCCGGACCATCGCCGACCAGATGATTTGGCACGTCATAGTCATGATTGGCGATATTTTCGCTGGACGAAAACTCATGATCGTACGTCATGGTGTAGGCTTGCGGCGCACCGAAGCAGTTACGAAGTAAAGTCACCGCCCCCCTGGTCGGGCTGGCTGCGGCCAGGCTCAATGCCGTGGCCAATAAAGCCCAGACGGCCTGTTTCGTGAGTATAGTTCTCATGTGCTTATTCCTGCTGACAAAGCTCGCTAACCGAGCGAATACCGTTAGGGCTTTCGGTTTGGTTGGCTGACTGTTGCGTAATGCTGGCGCGGCACTGCTGGCCCGTGCCGTTGCCCCATTTCACGGTAATCTGCGCGGTCTCTCCAATGCCTGCCAGATAGACGGTTCCGGTTTCATCGGCAATGCCGCTCATTACCGGGTCGCTACTGGTCGCGATGGCGCCGAACGGAACGGGGAGGCCGTTTGGACGCCTGAGGGTGACCAGCATCCGGTAGCCTGTGTGGGCGTCAAATCTGGCTAACACCGCCGCGTTGCGCGAGGGAATGACGGTGATGGCGGTATCGCTGCTGTCCACATTTTCCGGCAGGCTCGAGGTATCAATACGAATATTGTTTTCCTGGTACGGAGTGAGCGATGGGATGACTGCGTTACCCTGCCAGTCGGTCTGAATACCCCGCTGGTTCAGGAAACGGACGCCGGAAGCGTCGTTGGCGTTCACGATAGCAAACTGGCTGCCTAAAGGTTGAGCCAGCGTGACGCCCTGAGGATGGGCGACAATACCGCCGCTAATGCCGTAATTAAGCTGCTGAGAGTCATTAGTGGAGGCGTAATAGCCTGCGGTCAGGTTGGCATACTGCGAGCGGTAGCTGCCATAGACGCTGCTGGTATCGCCCCCGTCGTGGTTGGAATGGCTCTGCTGCAGCGAGTAGCTCAGACGCTCGTCGTCCAGCAGCGTGCCGCTGAGGCCGACGTTTTGTCGCGTATAGCCATTTTTAGTGTTGCTGATGTTATAGCTACTCCAGGCGTGTGGCAGCCATCTGGCGAGAGGAATGCTAAACCCCAAAGAGACCATCCTGTCAGACTCTTCGTCGTTGGTTTTGCTGTACGTATAGGCCACGTGATAACTCGTACCGGCAACAACGGTATTGAATCCAACAGACAGGCTTCGCTCCTTTTTAGAGGTATCCCAATAATCCTGCTGATAACCGTTAAGATACAGGCTTACCCCAGCAAGGGTTTGGCTGACGCTGGCCTGGATGCGGTTGCGTTTATTGTAACGAAACAGCCAATCGTCTTCGTGGCCGTCACGTTTTTGGTTGGCGTCGGCAAAGGTGTAATATCCGCGGCTGGAGTATCGGTAGCTGCCGAGGCTGAAGTTGGTATCGGTCGAATCCAGTTTACCGGTATAAAGCAAACGCCATGACTGGCCGGTATGCTGGCTGTTATCGTCCAGCCGGGTGTCGGCCACGGTAACGTCAGCCGACAGTGAGCCCAGCGGCCCGAGCGCCAGACCGGCACCGGTATTGGCTGCGTTATAGTCTTTCGAGAGCGTCAGTCCGCCAAACCCGGTGAGAAGGTTATTTAGACCGTAAATCATGCTTGCCTGGAGGAAGTCGGGTTCCTTTTGGTCGCTCCCGCTATCAGCACGATAATGGCCTGCCGTAATTTCGTACTTCATACGCCCGGGCCGCAGCATAACCGCGATACTGGAGTAGGGCTGGGTAAAGTGATGCTCGGTGCCGTCAGCCTCTTTCACCGTAACGTCCAGATCGCCGCTGTTGGTCGTGGAGTAGAGATCGTTGATTACGAACGCGCCCGGCGCGACATTTTGCTGATAGATGAGATAGCCGTTCTGGCGCACCGAGACTTCAGCATTTGAACCTGCGATGCCGCGTATGACAGGGGCATAGCCGCGTTGGCTATAGGGAAGCATTTCTTCATCTGATGCAAGGTTGACGCCCCGGTACTGTAAGCTATCAAATACTTCGCCCCGCGTGCTGCTTTCCCCGACCGTGAACTGCGACTTGAGGGCGTCAACGTCATGCTGCAGGAAGGTATTGATGTTTTCCCACTGGTTTTCACTCTCTGAATTGCTCCACGTAGAATAGTTGCGCACTTGCCAGCCACCCAGGTTAGCGCCGGTGCGCAAATTCAGATACTGACTGGTGGCGCTGTTGTCGCCGCTGTCCTTATTGTTTGATCCTGAAAAAGCGTAGTCACTGAACAACACGGGAACCCCATCGTCCCAGCGCGAGGGATCGATATAATCGTGACCGGTACCACTTAACGCGGCCTGAGGAATACTCAACGCTAACGTCATGGTTGAAAAATCAAGCCGCGCGGAGGCCTGGGGGATATAGTTGCTGATATCGTTGGGCAAAACCTTATTGGCGGGTAATGCAAGCAAGGCGGGATACCGGTCGATAGCAATCCCCCATGCCCGCAGCATATCCGGTGTGAGCTGTGGTATCAGTGACCCTTCCGGCGAGCTGACGTAAGCGATATTGGTGGTGCTCAGGCGGCGTTCGTTCACCTGTACTCGTGAAGAATAGGTGCCGGGTAGCTGAGCATTCGACTTTGAAAAGAGTGAAAGATCGATATCCTGCTGTGCCAGCATGTCCCCTTCAAGCGATGAGGGAGAGAAGCGATACTCACGGGCCAGCGTCGAGAAGCTCGCCATGAGCAAGACACCGCCAAGGCAGCGAAGAAGCGGATTCGGTCTAAAGAGCCGCCCGTATGACAAATAATTACGTCCTGTCATCATCGCGGTCTTTTAATCCTGCGCAAGGGTGGAAGTGTATTTATCTGAAGCATTGCCGTAATCGGTAATGCAACGCCAGGTGACGTTCGTCCCCTGAGCATTCTCTGGGAGAGGAATGTCAACGCGGGATTTAGGGGCAGCCATGTCGGCTTTTTCCACTTTATGGGAGCCCAGCGCAAGTGAATCAAAGACGCTGTAGAATGCCCCCGCGTTGATGACAGTGAGCTGCTGACCATGACGAGCGAAGCGCAGGTTTTTGCAGGATTCAGAGGGGCTACCACTCAGTCCGACAGGGCGCCAGAACAGTTTCAGACGCGTTTTATAGATTAACCGCAGGACGTTTTTGTCACCCCCATCCGTAGCCGTGGCAGGAACGGTTCGCACGTTCATATAGAACAATGACTCTTTATCTCCTGCTAAGGTTGTCCCGTTCCAGGTAATGCGCAGGCTTTGCTCTTTTTGCGGATCGAGTCGAAAGAGAGGTGGTGTCACGATAAACGGTCCGTGCGTTTTCCCATCACCCGTATCCGTCCATGACTGTATTAACCAGGGAAGCTCTTTATCATTATTTTGTAAGGGCAGGGCAACTTCCTTTTTCGCGGCATCGTAGATTATGCGTGTGCGACCTATCTGAACACCTGCTGCGTGACAAAAGGTGCTCGCAATAACAGGAATACATAATAAGACCAGGGGTGATATGCGCATGGTGAAACCTTCAATAAAGGACGTTGAGGGGGAATGATAATAGTCCGAATCCGGATTCGGACTATTATCAGAGCATGACTCCTTAAACGTCATGACGCCTAATATATATATTCTGAATATCAGTGCTGTGTTTATTAACGGTAAAGAATATTTACCGTCATATCAGCATCTGCCGGACCGGCGGTAACCGCAGCTGCAAATGATTTATAGCGAGCATTAAAATCAGCTTTAATCGTATCTGAGGTTTTTGTCGCCAGCTCGATATAGACCTGCCCTTCAGCGCCGTCCATAGTGATGAATTGATCGTCTTTACCCGACGGGCTGACGGCAACGCCGATACCGGTGGCCGCAGTTTCACCCGTGGTGGTAATTTTACTGACGTCCAGCATCGTTTTGCTCCCGGTCAGGGTTGTTGGGCCGTTAAAGGTCAGCTGTACAGCCGGAAGCCCATCGCTTTTCAACGGGCAGTTCGCCAGCGTAATGGAGAACGGCGTAAGTGAGGTTTCTGTCCCAACGGCAGTAAACAATGATATAGGATAGGTTCCCAGTGGGATAGTACTGTCCGCACCATTGTCGCCCTGAATCGTACAGCTTGATTCGATTATTTCACCCGTAAAGTGAATAGTACCGGCATTCAATTCTGCAGCGAAACCATTTAACGAGAGTGTCGCAAGGGCTAAGCCCGCAATAATATTCTTTTTTAAATCCATCTTAAATGTTCCTTTAAGTAGAAAATATATCTGGCATACATTCTGCTTTCTTGCGAAAAGTAAATTATGTCGCGCGGAATTATAACATTTAAACTTCTTCTGGTAAGTGGGTTTTAGGATTAGTGCTATGTTGATTAATCCATTTCTGGATTTCCTGCGGTAATGGGTGAATATAATACAATTGCTCTGAATTATCGAATTTACATATTTGCATCATCCCTGCAATATTAAGCGGTTAAAATTGACGTCTATGTTAATTTTCTTCTGGAATGTTTTTTGAGTAAACGTTCTTTTAAACTGCGATTAATTCATTTCGTAATTTGAAGCGCATCACAAAAACTGAATAATATTTTCCCGGTCATTATTTGTTCTCTCTTCGCTCACCCAACGTGCGGAGGGTGGCCTTAAACTGGATAAAAAGACCCGGTTATAGGGGTTTATCAGCCCATTGATGAAAGGCGGTGCTGGCATGATACCCGTGACGTAATGGGCTGAGCATGCATTGTGGCAGAAGAGAACGACGACAAAACGGAAGCCCCCACACCCCACCGACTAGAAAAGGCGCGTGAGGAAGGGCAGATCCCCCGATCCCGAGAATTAACCTCCCTGCTGATCCTTATCGTAGGGGTGTGCATTATCTGGTGGGGCGGGGAGTCGCTCGCCCGCAAGCTGGCGGGAATGTTGTCCACCGGCTTACGTTTTGACCACAGCATGGTCAACGATCCGAATCTGATCCTCAGCCAGATTATTCAGCTTATCAAAGGGGCCATGGTCGCGCTGTTGCCCCTGATTACCGGGGTCGTGCTGGTCGCGCTGGTCTCGCCGGTGATGCTCGGCGGTCTGGTTTTTAGTGCCAAATCGCTGCAGCCAAAATTTTCCAAACTGAACCCGCTGCCGGGTATTGCGAAAATGTTCTCTGCGCAGACCGGGGCCGAGCTGCTCAAAGCCGTTCTCAAATCGGTGCTGATGGGCAGTTCCGCAGGGTTTTACCTCTGGTACCACTGGCCGGAAATGATGCGTCTTATCAGCGAATCGCCTCTCACCGCGATGAGCAACGCGCTGAATCTGGTCGGGCTCTGCGCGCTGCTGGTGGTGCTTAGCATTATTCCGATGGTGGGTTTTGACGTGATTTTCCAGCTTTATACCCACTTCAAAAAGCTGCGCATGTCACGTCAGGATATCCGTGATGAATATAAGCAGATGGAAGGTGACCCGCACGTAAAAGGGCGTATCCGCCAGATGCAGCGTGCCGCCGCCCGTCGCCGGATGATGGACGATGTGCCGAAGGCCGACGTCATTGTTACCAACCCGACGCACTATTCCGTTGCGCTGCGCTATGACGAAAACAAAATGAGCGCGCCGAAAGTGGTGGCGAAAGGGGCGGGGCTGATCGCACTGCGAATCAGAGAAATTGGGACTGAAAACCGCGTGCCGATCCTGGAAGCGCCTCCGCTGGCGCGTGCCCTGTATCGCCATGCGGATATTGGACAACAGATCCCGGGACAACTCTACGCCGCCGTGGCGGAAGTGCTGGCCTGGGTATGGCAGTTGAAGCGCTGGCGTCTGGCCGGCGGTCAGCGGCCTGTGAAACCTGAGAACCTTCCGGTGCCTGCCGCGCTGGATTTTATGAACGAGAAGGACACTGATGGCTAATCTGGTGGCAATGTTGCGCCTGCCCGGCAACCTGAAATCGACCCAATGGCAGATCCTTGCCGGGCCGATTCTGATCCTGCTAATTCTGTCGATGATGGTACTGCCGCTCCCGGCGTTCATCCTCGATCTGCTTTTCACTTTCAATATCGCGCTGTCCATCATGGTGCTGCTGGTGGCGATGTTCACCCAGCGTACCCTGGAGTTCGCCGCATTCCCGACCATTCTGCTGTTTACTACCTTGCTCCGACTGGCGCTGAACGTAGCGTCCACGCGTATCATCCTGATGGAAGGTCACACCGGGGCGGCAGCGGCGGGTAAAGTGGTGGAGGCGTTCGGCCACTTCCTGGTGGGCGGCAATTTCGCTATCGGTATCGTGGTGTTCGTTATCCTCGTTATCATCAACTTTATGGTTATCACCAAAGGTGCTGGGCGTATCGCGGAAGTGGGCGCGCGCTTTGTGCTGGACGGCATGCCGGGCAAGCAGATGGCGATCGACGCCGACCTGAACGCCGGTCTTATCGCTGAAGATGAAGCCAAAAAGCGCCGTGCGGAAGTGACGCAGGAGGCGGACTTCTACGGCTCCATGGACGGTGCGAGCAAGTTTGTCCGCGGTGACGCCATCGCGGGCATTCTGATCATGGTGATTAACGTAGTCGGCGGCCTGCTGGTGGGCGTGTTGCAGCACGGGATGGACATGGGCCACGCGGCGGAAAGCTATACGCTGCTGACCATCGGTGACGGTCTGGTCGCACAGATCCCGGCGCTGGTTATCTCTACTGCGGCGGGTGTCATCGTGACCCGCGTGAGCACCGATCAGGACGTTGGCGAGCAGATGGTGGGCCAGCTGTTCAGTAACCCGCGCGTGATGCTGCTGGCCGCGGCGGTTCTCGGGTTGCTCGGTCTGGTGCCGGGTATGCCAAACCTCGTTTTCCTGCTGTTTACGGCAGGTCTGCTGGGGCTTGCCTGGTGGATGCGTGGCCGTGAAACCAAACCGGCAGCGGAACCTGTTCAGGTCAAAATGCCGGAGAATACCCAGGCCGTCGAAGCGACCTGGAACGACGTTCAGCTCGAAGATTCCCTGGGTATGGAAGTCGGGTACCGCCTGATCCCGATGGTCGATTTCCAGCAGGATGGCGAGCTGCTTGGGCGTATCCGCAGTATCCGTAAAAAATTCGCGCAGGATATGGGCTTCCTGCCGCCGGTCGTTCACATCCGCGACAATATGGACCTGCCGCCCGCGCGCTATCGCATTCTGATGAAAGGCGTTGAAATTGGCAGCGGCGATGCCTATCCGGGCCGCTGGCTGGCGATTAACCCAGGCACCGCCGCAGGCACGCTTCCGGGCGAGCAAACTATCGACCCGGCCTTTGGCCTGGCCGCGATCTGGATTGAAAGTGCCCTGAAAGAGCAGGCGCAGATCCAGGGCTATACGGTTGTTGAAGCCAGTACCGTGGTGGCGACCCATCTTAATCACCTGATTGGGCAATTCTCGGCCGAGCTGTTTGGTCGTCAGGAAGCGCAGCAGCTGCTGGACCGCGTCACGCAGGAGATGCCGAAGCTGACGGAAGATCTGGTTCCTGGCGTGGTGACCTTAACCACGCTGCACAAGGTGCTGCAAAATCTGCTCGAAGAGAAGGTGCCGATTCGCGATATGCGCACCATTC
Source organism: Enterobacter sp. ECC-249 (assembly GCF_043965265.1). Lineage (NCBI taxonomy): Bacteria > Pseudomonadati > Pseudomonadota > Gammaproteobacteria > Enterobacterales > Enterobacteriaceae > Enterobacter > Enterobacter sp. ECC-249. Next base: position 3,356,914 of record NZ_CP143660.1, on the reverse strand, counting down.
TGGAAACGCTGGCAGAGCATGCGCCAATCCAGAGCGATCCGCACGAGCTGACGGCGGTGGTGCGCGTGGCGCTGGGTCGCGCGATCACCCAGCAGTGGTTCCCGGGAACCGGAGAAGTGCAGGTCATTGGCCTCGATACGCCGCTTGAGCGTCTGCTGCTGCAGGCCCTGCAGGGCGGGGGCGGCCTGGAGCCGGGGCTGGCGGACCGTCTGCTGGCGCAAACGCAGGAGGCGCTGGCGCGTCAGGAGATGCTGGGCGCGCCGCCGGTGCTGCTGGTGAACCATGCGCTGCGTCCGCTGCTGTCCCGCTTCCTGCGTCGTAGCCTGAATCAGCTGGTCGTGCTGTCGAATCTGGAGCTGTCGGATAACCGTCATATCCGCATGACCGCGACGATTGGAGGAAAATAATGCGTAAATGGCTTTGGATGTTGCTCTTCCCGCTGGCGGCGCAGGCTGCCGGGGGAGGCACCTGGCAGGCGAGCAGCATGGGGGTGACCCTCAGCAACCGGGGCGTCGCCATGTCTTCTAACCCGCTGTCGCCTTCTGAAGGCGTTTCCGGTCAGATGGGGCTTGTGGTCTGGAATTACCGGCTGATTGGCCCAACGCCTGCGGGGCTGCGGGTGCGCCTCTGTTCTCAGACGCGCTGCACGGAAATCGACGGCGAGAATGGCACAACGCAGGCATTCAACGGCGTACCGGCCATTGAACCTTTGCGTTTCATCTGGGAAGTGCCGGGCGGGGGGCGCTTAATCCCTGCGCTGAAGGTGCAGAGTAATTCCGTCATCGTGAACTACCGCTGACGCTTGAATTAGCAGAACTGCAAAAAACAAAACCCGGCAATTGCCGGGTTTTTTGTCGTTTACATGCGTTCTACGGTTTCGATACCCAGGGTATCCAGACCCAGCTTCAGGGTCTTCGCCGTGAGCTGCGCCAGCTTCAGGCGGCTGTTGCGGACCGATTCATTCTCCGCAGAGAGAATAGGGCAGTGCTCGTAGAAGCCGGAGAACAGACCCGCCAGATCGTAGAGGTAAGCACACATCACGTGCGGCGTGCCGTCACGCGCGACAACCGTCAGCGTCTCTTCGAACTGCAGCAGACGCGCTGCCAGCTGCGCTTCACGATCTTCCGTGATGGTCACGGTGGCATTCGCCAGCACGCTTTCGTCGATATTGGCTTTACGGAAGACCGACAACACGCGGGTGTAGGCGTATTGCATGTAAGGCGCCGTGTTGCCTTCAAACGCCAGCATGTTATCCCAGTCGAAGATATAGTCAGTGGTACGGTTCTTGGAAAGATCCGCGTATTTCACCGCACCGATACCCACGGCATTGGCCAGTTTTTCCAGCTCATCGGCAGGCATGTCCGGGTTCTTCTCTGCCACCAGACGGCGGGCGCGTTCCAGCGCTTCGTCCAGCAGATCGGACAGCTTCACGGTACCGCCCGCACGGGTTTTGAACGGCTTGCCGTCTTTACCCAGCATCATGCCGAACATGTGGTGTTCCAGCGGAACGCAATCCGGCACGTAACCGGCTTTACGCACGATGGTCCACGCCTGCATCAGGTGCTGGTGCTGACGGGAGTCGATGTAGTACAGCACGCGGTCAGCATGCAGCGTTTCGTAACGGTATTTCGCGCAGGCAATATCGGTGGTTGTGTAGAGGTAGCCGCCATCCTTTTTCTGGATGATCACGCCCATCGGTTCACCTTCCTTGTTTTTATACTCATCAAGGAACACAACCGTTGCGCCTTCGCTCTCAACCGCCAGGTTTTTCGCTTTCAGGTCAGCCACAATGCCGGGCAGCATTGGGTTATAGAGGCTTTCACCCATCACGTCGTCACGGGTGAGGGTGACGTTCAGACGGTTATAGGTCAGCTGGTTCTGGGACATGGTGATGTCAACCAGCTTGCGCCACATCTCAAGGAAATACCGATCGCCGCCCTGCAGCTTAACCACGTAGCTGCGCGCGCGCTCGGCAAAGGCTTCGTCTTCGTCGTAGTGTTTTTTGGCTTCGCGATAGAACCCTTCCAGGTCCGCCAGCGCCATTTCACCCGCGTTTTCCTGCTGCTGTTTTTCCAGGTAAGCAATCAGCATGCCGAACTGGGTACCCCAGTCGCCCACGTGGTTCGCGCGGATCACCTTGTGACCGAGGAACTCGAGCGTGCGCACCGCGGCATCACCGATGATGGTGGAGCGCAGGTGGCCAACGTGCATCTCTTTCGCCACGTTCGGAGCGGAGTAGTCGATCACGACGGTCTGCGCCTCCGGCTGGGAAACACCCAGACGGTCAGATTTCAGCGCCGCGTCAACGTGGCTTGCCAGGAACGCAGGTTCCAGGAAAATATTGATAAAGCCCGGGCCGGCAATTTCGGTTTTGCTGGCAATGCCGGAAAGATCCAGATGCGTCAGTACCTGCTCAGCGAGCTGTCGCGGCGGCATGCCCAGTTTTTTAGCCACTGCCATCACGCCATTAGCCTGATAGTCGCCAAACTGTACTTTTGCTGACTGACGAACCTGCGGTTCGCAATCCGCAGGCGCGCCTGCGGCAATCAGTGCCTGACTGACTTTTTCGGAGAGAAGAGCCTGAATATTCACCTGGATACCTTACGTTTTTGATGCGGGCTTACAACCGCCCGCGCCAGTTAAAGAATTTAGGGCGGGAGTATACTGCAAATGCCTTCTGGCGTCAGCATTGCGGGGCCTGAAGATTGCTCAGAATCCAGGCGATGAAGGTATGCATAATCATGCAGTCGCAAAAAGCCGGATTCTGCATTTGGTCAAAACAGGGCAACAGAGTAAATTAGCGGCTTTGCGACATGAAAAGAGAGTGACTTATGGCGAACTGGCAATCCATTGACGAACTGCATGATATTTCCGCAGATTTACCGCGCTTCACCCAGGCGTTCACAGAACTTGCCACCCGTCTTGGTCTGGATATCGCGCCGCTTGAGGCCGATCACATCTCTTTGCGCTGTCACCAGAATGCCACCGCCGAGCGCTGGCGTCGCGGGTTCGAACGGTGCGGCGAGTTGCTCTCCGAGAACATCATTAATGGTCGCCCGATTTGCCTGTTTAAATTGCATGAGCCTGTGAACGTGGCGCACTGGCAATTCACCGTGGTTGAACTGCCGTGGCCGGGTGAGAAACGCTATCCGCACGAAGGCTGGGAACATATCGAGATTGTCCTGCCGGGTGAGCCGGAAACGTTGAACGCGCGCGCGCTGGCCCTGTTAGCGGACGAAGGCTTAAGCCAGCCGGGAATTTTTGTGAAGACGAGTTCACCCAAAGGCGAGCGCGAGCGGTTACCTAACCCGACGCTGGCCGTCACTGACGGAAAGGTCACGGTGAAGTTTCATCCGTGGACCATTGAGCAGATTGTTGCCAGTGAAGCGTAAGAGATGTGAGTTCACGCCGGGACTGAAAATGGACGGCGTGGCATGATGGTTCGTTTAGTGGGATTTCAGGAGGATTAAATGGCGCTGCTGGAGATTTGTTGTTACAGCGTGGAGTGTGCCGTGACCGCGCAAAAGCACGGGGCTGACCGCATTGAACTGTGCGCGGCACCCAAAGAGGGCGGTCTGACGCCGTCCTACGGCGTATTGAAGTCTGCCCGTCAGGCCGTCACCATTCCCGTTCACCCGATTATTCGTCCGCGCGGCGGTGATTTTTGTTACACGGCGAGCGAGTTCAGTGCCATGCTTGATGATATTGCACTCGTTCGGGACCTGGGGTTTCCAGGGCTGGTGACCGGCCTGCTGGATGAAGACGGCAATATCGATATACCGCGCATGCGTCAGATAATGAGCGCCGCACAGGGGCTGGCCGTTACTTTTCATCGCGCATTTGATATGTGCAAAGATCCGCTTCAGGCCTTTGAAACGCTTGGAGAACTTGGCGTGGCGCGCATTCTGACATCGGGTCAGCAGGCGTCAGCTGAAAAAGGACTGCAATTAATTACGGAACTAAAAGCACATTCCGGTGTTCCAATAATAATGGCGGGTGCGGGAGTCCGTGCCAGCAATCTGGAACGGTTTTTAAACGCCGGGGTAGAAGAGCTTCACAGCTCCGCGGGTAAATGGATACCTTCACCCATGCGTTATCGCAATACAGGATTGTCAATGTCGACGGATGCTGAAGCGGATGAGTATTCACGCTACGGCGTAGAGGGAGAGTCGGTTGCGGAAATGAAGTCGCTGATTGAGCGCCATCACGTGTAGCAACGTACCGATTTTTACCGCGCATCATGTCGCCCAATATGATGCTTGCTTGTACCAGGCCCCTGCCAATTACACAGGGGCCTTTTTTTCTCCTTCATATTTCAAGCCGCAGCCGCGTTGGCCGCCTCGCTCACCCCGGTCACTTACTGATGTAAGCTCCCGGGGATTCGCTGCGTTGCCGCCTTGCTGCAACTTGAACTATTTTGGAGAAAACGTGCGACGCGTAGGCCGGGTAAGGCGCAGCCGCCACCCGGCTAAAAGACTACGGCTTGGTCGCAATCAACACCGCACGCATCGGGGCCGGATAGCCTTCGATGGTTTTGCTGTGGTCGGTCGGGTCGAGGAACTGCTCCAGCGATTCGGTGATCATCCAGTCGGTGCGGCGCTGCTCTTCGATAGAGGTCACGCTGACATCGGCAATTCGCACATCCACAAACCCGCACTTCTCAAGCCAGTTCTTCAGCGCCAGCGCGGAAGGAATAAAGTAAACGTTGCGCATCTGCGCGTAACGATCGCCCGGCACCAGAACGGCATGTTCATCACCTTCAATCACCAGCGTTTCCAGCACCAGCTCGCCGCCGCTGACCAGCTGATCCTTCAATTGCCACAGGTGTTCAAGCGGAGAACGACGGTGATACAGCACGCCCATGGAGAACACGGTATCAAACGCTTTCAGGGTAGGGAGTTGTTCGATGCCCAGCGGCAGCAGGTGCGCGCGCTGGTCGTTACCCAGCAGCTTGCGCACCGCTTCAAACTGGCACAGGAACAGCTGCATCGGGTCAATACCGACAGCCAGATGCGCGCCCGCGCCAATCATGCGCCACATGTGGTAACCGCTGCCGCAGCCCACGTCCAGAATGGTACGTCCGGTCAGGTCGGAAAGGTGGGGCAGAACGCGATCCCATTTCCAGTCCGAGCGCCATTCGGTATTAATGTTCACGCCGTAAAGTGAAAACGGCCCTTTGCGCCACGGCATCAGGTTCCGCATCAGCGTTTCGATGCGGTTGATCTGCCCGGCCGGAAGCGGCTCTTCGCTCTCTGCGGTAACGCTGTGGAGCAGGTCGAGGCGATGCGGGGTCAGTTCCGGCAAAAACTCCACCGCATTTGACCACTGCTTTAACAGGCCGTGCTGCTGGTCGCGCTGCCAGGCGGCAATCTGCGCGGGCAAGGTTTCCAGCCAGTGGGAGAGCTGGTTTTTGGCAATCAGCTGATAGAAGTTACTGAATTCGATCATGCGGATTCTCCCGCTTTCAGCGCCACCAGAGAGCCAAAGTTAAAGCACTGGAACCACAGTTCGCTGTGCTCAAACCCGGCTTTGCTCAGACGCGCTTTGTGGGTTTCTACGGAATCCGTCAGCATCACGTTTTCGAGCATGCTGCGCTTCTGGCTGATCTCCAGCTCGCTGTAGCCGTTCGCCCGTTTGAAATCGTGGTGCATATTGAACAGCAGTTCGCCAACCTCGGCATCTTCGAAGCTGAATTTCTCAGAGAGCACCAGCGCGCCGCCAGGATTCAGCCCCTGATAAATTTTGTCCAGCAGCAGCTGGCGGTCTTCCGGCACCAGGAACTGCAGCGTGAAATTCAGCACTACCATCGACGCGTTAGTGATCTCAATCTCGCGGATATCACCTTCCACCACGTCCACTGGCACAGGGGCCTTGTAGGCGTCAATATGGCGACGGCAGCGTTCAACCATGGCCGGGGAGTTATCGACGGCGATGATTCGGCAGCCTTCCTGGTGAATATTACGACGAACCGACAGCGTTGCCGCGCCGAGCGAGCATCCCAGGTCATAGACCTGCGTGCCGGGTTGAACGAAGCGCTCAGCCAGCATGCCGATCATAGAGATAATATTGGAATAACCGGGAACAGAGCGCTGGATCATATCCGGGAAGACTTCGGCTACCCGTTCATCGAAGGTCCAGTCGCCCAGGCTGGCGATAGGCGCGGAAAAAAGCGTGTCGCGATCTGACATAACGTAAAAATCCGGGAAAAATAAAGTGGCGTATTGTGCGCTAATGGAGGGAGAAAACCAACTCCCACGGCATATACCACAGGTTAGCCAGCACCATCAGCAAAAGCGAACACCAGGTCGCGCTCATGCCGGAACGACGCCAGCGGATTAAGCGGTGGTGAAAACCGTAATAGTGCATCAGTCGGCCAGCAATAAGAAGCAGGCCACAGATGTGCACCATCCAGGTTTCTGCGCCATTCATCTCCATAAACAGCAGCAGGATTAAGGCTGCGGGGATGTATTCGACCGCGTTGCCATGAATGCGGATAGCGCTTTGTAGCTCGGAAAATCCGCCGTCACCGTAGGAGACGCGGTAGAGCGTTCTCAGGCGCACAACATCAAATGAAAACTTAATCAGCAGTAATGCACCTAACACCGCATACAGCGCGCTGACCATACAAACTCCCTGTTTTTGGCAGATGGCACTTCACTATGATAGGGGGTGATATCAGAAAAGAGAAGATTGTTGTGGGATGGAAGGGGCGCTTCCCACGGACGGCACCGCAGCCTGCAAGGCCTGCCACAGAGCATCGACCAGTTCGGGGGCCTGGGCAATATCCGGCGTGTGCAAAAAGAGATACGGCGTGGTGGTATGTTCCCACGAGGCCAGTTTTTCCAGCCAGACGGCGAACAGCGCCTGGTTTTGCTGCATGTTATCGCTACCGATAAACCTGACCATTGGGTTCTGCGCGGTCACGATGGCGTGGACCGGCACTTTCGGTTTTTTACGCTGCGCCTCAACGATGGCTTCGCTATGGGGGATTGCGCTGTGCACCGGGCGGCTGTCGAGAATCACCCGGTTTACGGAACGCTCAAGCAGGCCGCGGTTGAGCGCTTTTTCCGCTTCGCCCTTTGCAAAAAACTCAGGATGCCTGACTTCAACGCCGTAGGTGAATTCACGGGGCAGGGCGTCCAGAAACGTCCACAGTGCGGGCAGGTCTCGCGGGCCAAAGACGGCAGGAAGCTGCAGCCAGTACTGGCCGATGCGGTTTGCCAGAGGCGCCATCCGGGCAAAGAACTCGTCGGTCAACTCACCGCAGTTTCTCAGCGCGGCCTGATGGGAAATCGTTGCCGGAAACTTGAAGCAGAAGCGGAAGTCGTCGGTCGTTTGTTCCCGCCAGCGCGCAACAATCTCGGCTTTGGGGAGCGCATACAGGGTGGTGTTGCCCTCGACGCAGTTGAAGTGTCGGGAATACTCCTCAAGGCTGGTGATGCCAAGGCGCACCCATTTCGGGTGCGACCACTGGGGCAGGCCCACGTACATCATAGCGCGCTGATAATCTCATCCGTGCTGCGCACGCGGCCGATGCGCGGGAAGATATGGGTCATGCTGCCCTGATGCTGTTCCGCGGAGGCCGCGCTGCAGGCATCTTCGGCAATCACCAGGTTAAAGCCCAGCTCCCACGCGTTGCGGGCGGTCGACTCCACGCCGATGTTGGTGGAAATGCCGCACAGGATGATGGTGTCGATGCCGCGACGGCGGAGCTGCAGCTCAAGATCGGTGCCGTAAAATGCGCCCCACTGGCGTTTGGTGACTTCGATGTCGCTGTCGCGTTTGCCAAGCGAGACCGGGTACGTCCACCAGTTTTCCGGCAGGGCATGCGCGGGAGCCTGCGCATCAACGGGCTGTTTTAACGCTTCGGCGTAATCCGCAGACCAGCCGACGCGCACCATGACAACCGGGGCACCGCTGGCTCGGCATTTTTCCGCCAGGCGGGCGGCGCGGCTGACTACATCGTTCGCGGTATGAGGGCCACCGGCGAAGGGCAGAATACCTTCCTGTAAATCAATGACTACAAGCGCTGTTTTTCTGGCATCAAGGGTTAACATCGTTACTCCCGTTAAATTAATCACTTCCAGACACCATACGACGTGATGGCCTGTTATTGGTCGCATAATTTTGTTAATTTTTGTGAGAATGCGCAATAAGAGTGCAGCAAACGACCGCCTGGCCGTGGTTCGCTCTTATCGTCCGGCGGAATTTCCAGTATAATAGCCGCCTTTTTTCATCCAGTTGTGACATACAGAAAGCTGCGACATAGTAGCCTGCATACCAGGCGACATTTAGCCTGCGGCTAATTAAGGGATATCTCATGCGTACAGAATATTGCGGGCAGCTGCGTCAGTCCCACGTCGGACAGCAGGTCACCCTGTGTGGTTGGGTCAATCGTCGTCGTGATCTTGGTAGCCTTATCTTCATCGATATGCGCGACCGCGAAGGTATCGTTCAGGTGTTCTTCGACCCGGATCGCACAGATGCGTTGAAGCTGGCCTCTGAGCTGCGTAATGAGTTCTGCATTCAGGTCACCGGCACCGTGCGTGCGCGTGACGAGAAAAACGTCAACGCCGACATGGCGACGGGCGCCATCGAAGTGCTGGCGTCCGATCTGGTGATTATCAACCGTGCAGAAGCGCTGCCGCTGGACTCCAACCACGTCAACACTGAAGAAGCGCGTCTGAAATACCGCTACCTGGATCTGCGTCGCCCGGAAATGGCTCAGCGCCTGAAAACCCGTGCGAAAATCACCAGCCTGGTGCGTCGCTTTATGGATGACCACGGTTTCCTCGACATCGAGACCCCGATGCTGACCAAAGCCACGCCGGAAGGCGCGCGCGATTACCTGGTCCCATCCCGCGTTCATAAAGGCAAATTCTACGCGCTGCCGCAGTCTCCACAGCTGTTCAAACAGCTGCTGATGATGTCCGGCTTCGATCGCTACTATCAGATCGTTAAATGCTTCCGCGACGAAGACCTGCGCGCTGACCGCCAGCCTGAATTTACCCAGATCGATGTGGAAACCTCCTTCATGACCGCCGAGCAGGTGCGTGAAGTGATGGAAGCCCTGGTGCGTAGCCTGTGGAACGACGTGAAAGGCGTTGAGCTGGGCGATTTCCCGATCATGACCTTCGCGGAAGCCGAGCGTCGCTACGGCTCCGACAAACCAGACCTGCGTAACCCGATGGAGCTGGTGGATGTTGCAGACCTGGTGAAAGGCGTTGAGTTTGCCGTCTTCGCTGGCCCGGCTAACGATCCGAAAGGCCGTGTGGCGGCCCTGCGCGTGCCGGGTGGTGCAGCATTGAGCCGCAAGCAGATCGACGACTATGGCAACTTCATCAAGATCTACGGCGCGAAAGGTCTGGCCTATATTAAGGTGACCGAGCGTGCGAAAGGTCTGGAAGGTATCACCAGCCCGGTAGCGAAATTCCTGAACGCGGACATCGTGGAAGCTATCCTTGAGCGCACCGGCGCGCAGGACGGCGACATGATCTTCTTCGGCGCAGACAATAAGAAAGTCGTGGCGGATGCGATGGGCGCGCTGCGTCTGAAGCTCGGCAAAGACCTGAGCCTGACCGACGAAAACAAATGGGCGCCGCTGTGGGTTATCGACTTCCCAATGTTTGAAGACGACGGTGAAGGCGGTCTGACCGCGATGCACCACCCGTTCACCTCGCCAAAAGACATGACGGCGGCAGAGCTGAAAGCGGCGCCGGAAGACGCGGTCGCGAACGCTTATGACATGGTTATCAACGGCTACGAAGTGGGCGGCGGTTCCGTGCGTATTCACAGCGGTGAAATGCAGCAAACCGTGTTCGGCATCCTGGGCATCAACGAGCAGGAGCAGCGCGAGAAGTTCGGCTTCCTGCTGGACGCGCTGAAATACGGTACGCCTCCGCACGCGGGTCTGGCCTTCGGTCTTGACCGTCTGACCATGCTGCTGACCGGCACCGATAACATCCGTGATGTTATTGCCTTCCCGAAAACCACTGCCGCCGCGTGTCTGATGACCGAAGCGCCAAGCTTTGCCAACCCGGCCTCTCTGGCCGAGCTGGGCATCGAAGTGGTGAAGAAGGAAGAGAAAAACTGATATGGCATATAAGCTTCCCGTTTCGGTCCTGGTGGTCATTTATGCAGAAGACACGAAGCGGGTGCTGATGTTGCAGCGGCGCGATGACCCTGATTTCTGGCAGTCGGTAACCGGCAGCCTGGAAGAGGGGGAAACCGCGCCGCAGGCCGCCGCGCGTGAAGTAAAGGAAGAGGTCGCCATTGACGTTGCCCGCGAGCAACTGACCCTGAAGGACTGCCAGCGCACGGTGGAGTTTGAAATTTTTAGCCATTTACGTCATCGCTACGCGCCGGGTACCGAGCGCAATACGGAGTCGTGGTTCTGTCTCGCGCTCCCCCATGAACGGGAGATCGTGTTTACCGAACACCTGACCTACCGCTGGGTGAATGCGGCGGATGCTGCCGCACTGACCAAGTCGTGGAGCAACCGGCAGGCGATTGAAGAATTTGTAATTAACGCTGCCTGAAAAGGCGCGCTCTTTGAGGATATTTTTATGGCAGGTCATAGTAAGTGGGCCAACACCAAACACCGCAAAGCGGCACAGGATGCCAAGCGCGGTAAGATCTTTACCAAAATCATTCGCGAGCTGGTGACGGCAGCGCGTCTGGGCGGCGGCGACCCGGCTTCTAACCCGCGTCTGCGAGCGGCGGTAGATAAAGCGCTGTCAAACAACATGACGCGTGACACCCTGAACCGTGCTATCGCACGTGGCGTGGGCGGTGACGAAGACGCGAACATGGAAACCATCATTTATGAAGGTTACGGTCCTGGCGGTACGGCGGTGATGGTTGAGTGCCTGTCCGACAACCGTAACCGTACCGTTGCGGAAGTGCGTCACGCGTTCACCAAAACCGGTGGCAACCTGGGCACTGACGGTTCCGTTGCTTACCTGTTCAGCAAAAAAGGCGTCATCTCCTTCGAGAAAGGCGACGAAGATGCGATCATGGAAGCGGCGCTGGAAGCCGGTGCGGAAGACGTGGTGACCTTTGATGACGGTGCTATCGACGTTTACACCGCCTGGGAAGAGATGGGTGCCGTACGCGACGCGCTGGAAGCAGCTGGCCTGAAAGCGGACAATGCTGAAGTCTCCATGATTCCGTCCACCAAAGCGGACATGGATGCGGAAACCGCACCAAAACTGCTGCGTCTGATCGACATGCTCGAAGACTGCGACGACGTGCAGGAAGTGTACCACAACGGTGAAATCTCTGATGAGGTTGCAGCGACTCTCTGATGAGAGCGTGTAGATCCGTTACAGGAGACGCGTGATGTCGATTATTCTCGGGATTGACCCAGGCTCACGCGTCACCGGGTATGGCGTTATCCGTCAGGTGGGACGCCAGTTAACCTACCTCGGCAGCGGCTGTATTCGCACCAAAGTGGACGATCTGCCTTCGCGCCTGAAGCTCATTTATGCGGGCGTGTCGGAGATCATCACCCAGTTTCAGCCGGACTATTTCGCCATCGAGCAGGTCTTTATGGCCAAAAACGCCGACTCGGCGCTAAAGCTCGGTCAGGCGCGTGGTGTCGCCATTGTCGCTGCGGTAAACCAGGATTTGCCGGTATTTGAATACGCGGCAAGGCAGGTTAAGCAGACGGTGGTGGGCATTGGCAGCGCGGAGAAAAGTCAGGTGCAGCACATGGTGCGTACCCTGCTGAAGCTCCCGGCGAACCCGCAGGCTGACGCCGCGGATGCGCTGGCGATTGCGATTACCCACTGTCACGTCAGCCAGAACGCGATGCAAATGAGCGAGTCGCGGCTCAATCTGGCGCGGGGCAGGTTACGATAATGACAAATCAGGCTGGATGTTTATCCAGCCTTTTTTTATTATGTCGGCAGTTAATTTCTTCCAGAACGCAGGAGCGTCACGTGATAGGCAGACTCAGAGGCATCATCATTGAAAAACAACCCCCGTTAGTGCTGCTGGAAGTGGGTGGCGTGGGCTATGAAGTCCATATGCCGATGACCTGCTTCTACGAGCTGCCGGACGCGGGCAAAGAGGCGATTGTCTTTACCCAGTTTGTGGTGCGTGAAGATGCTCAGCTGCTGTACGGCTTCAACAACAAACAGGAACGCACGCTGTTCCGCGAGCTGATTAAAACCAACGGCGTCGGCCCGAAGCTGGCGCTGGCGATCTTATCCGGCATGTCGGCGCCACAGTTTGTGAATGCCGTTGAGCGTGAAGATCCTGCGGCGCTCATTAAGCTTCCGGGCATTGGCAAGAAAACCGCCGAACGCCTGATTGTCGAGATGAAAGACCGCTTTAAAGGCCTGCATGGCGATCTGTTCACGCCGGCTGCCGATTTGGTACTGACCTCTCCAGGCGGCCCTGCGACGGATGATGACGCCGAGCAGGAAGCGGTTGCCGCGCTGGTGGCGCTGGGCTATAAACCTCAGGAGGCCAGCCGCATGGTGAGTAAAATCGCCAAACCGGATGCCAGCAGTGAAACCCTGATTCGTGAAGCGCTGCGCGCTGCATTGTGAGGTAAAGGATGATTGAAGCAGACCGCCTGGTATCGGCAGGCACAATTCAGGCAGATGACGTGGTGGATCGCGCGATCCGCCCAAAACTGCTTGATGAGTATATCGGCCAGCCGCAGGTTCGTTCCCAGATGGAGATTTTCATCCAGGCGGCAAAGCTGCGCGGCGATGCGCTCGATCACCTGCTGATTTTTGGCCCTCCGGGTTTGGGGAAAACCACGCTGGCGAATATCGTCGCCAATGAGATGGGCGTCAACCTGCGCACCACTTCCGGCCCGGTGCTGGAGAAGGCGGGCGATCTCGCTGCGATGCTGACCAACCTCGAACCGCATGACGTGCTGTTTATCGATGAGATCCACCGCCTGTCACCGGTGGTGGAGGAAGTGCTCTATCCGGCGATGGAAGATTACCAGCTGGATATCATGATCGGTGAAGGCCCGGCTGCGCGCTCTATCAAAATCGATCTGCCGCCGTTTACCCTGATTGGCGCCACAACCCGCGCCGGGTCGTTGACCTCTCCGCTGCGCGACCGTTTTGGCATCGTGCAGCGTCTTGAGTTTTATCAGGTGGCGGACCTCCAGCACATTGTTGGCCGTAGCGCCCGCTTTATGGGGCTGGAAATGAGCGAAGAGGGCGCGTTTGAAGTGGCGAAGCGTTCCCGCGGTACGCCGCGTATCGCCAACCGTCTGCTGCGCCGCGTGCGTGACTTTGCCGAAGTGAAGCACGATGGCTCGATTTCCGCCGAGATCGCCGCTCAGGCGCTGGATATGCTTAACGTCGATGCCGAAGGCTTTGACTATATGGACCGTAAACTACTGCTGGCGGTGCTGGATAAGTTCTTTGGCGGCCCGGTCGGGCTGGATAACCTGGCGGCGGCAATCGGGGAAGAGCGTGAAACCATTGAGGATGTGCTTGAACCGTATCTGATCCAGCAGGGCTTCCTGCAGCGCACCCCGCGTGGACGTATGGCGACGGTGCGGGCGTGGAATCATTTCGGCATTACGCCACCGGCAATGCCGTAATGCATTATTCCCTCTCCCTGTGGGAGAGGGCCTGGGTGAGGGCATCAGCGCCCTCAATATTAATTAATTTGCTGTCTTCTTCATCATACTGAAGATAAACAACACCGCTGCACTTAATACCACGGACGGCCCCGCAGGAGTGTCATAGAACGCCGAGAAGGTTAGTCCACCCGTTACCGCAATCATCCCGATAATCACGGCCACACCGGCCATCTGCTCCGGCGTACGGGCAAAACGACGCGCCGTAGCCGCAGGGATGATCAGCAGCGAGGTAATAATCAGCGCGCCGACGAACTTCATCGCCACGCCAATGGTTAACGCCGTTACCAGCATCAGCAGGAGCTTAACGCGCTGTAGCTTCACGCCGTCGACAAACGCCAGGTCCGGGCTGACGGTCATGGCCAGCAGGTTACGCCACTGCCAGAGCAGAATTGCGAGCACCACCAGCACGCCAATAGCAATAGCGATGAGATCGTCTGGCGTAACCGCCAGCAGGTCACCGAACAGATAAGCCATCAGATCCACGCGGATATTTGACATCAGGCTGACCACCACCAGGCCCAGCGACAGGGCACTGTGCGCCATGATGCCAAGCAGGGTATCAATCGCAAGATGAGGGCGTTTCTCCAGCCAGACCAGACCGGCCGCCAGCAGCAGCGTCACCACAATCACCGCGTAGAACGGATTGACGTTAAGCAGCAGGCCAAAAGCCACGCCCAGCAGAGACGCGTGCGCCAGGGTATCACCGAAGTAAGACATTCTGCGCCACACCACAAACGAGCCGAGTGGGCCCGCGGCGCAGGCAAGCATAATCCCGGCCAGCCAGCCGGGCAGTAACAGTTCAATCATGAGTGTCCATTTCCCCGACGCAGTACGATTCGTCCCTGTAAATCATGGCGATGATTATGATGATGGCGGTAAATGCCCAGCTGTTCAGCGCCGCGAGGGCCGAACATGGAGATAAACTCCGGGTGCATTGACACCACTTCAGGCGTACCGGAGCAGCAGATATGGTGGTTGAGACATAGCACTTCGTCAGTCTTTGCCATCACCAGATGCAGGTCATGGGATACCATCAGCACCGCGCAGTTCAGTTCCCGACGCAGCTGGTCGATCAAATCATAAAGCGCCACCTGACCATTCACATCCACGCCCTGAGTTGGCTCATCCAGTACCAGCAGCTGCGGGCTGCTCAGCAGCGCGCGGGCAAGTAAAACGCGCTGAGTTTCACCGCCGGACAGTTTTTGCAGCGGCGCATCGACAAGATGGCCCGCCTGCACGCGCTTCAGCGCCGGAAGAATATCGGCTTTACGGGTGCCGGGGCGCAGACGCAGGAAACGGCTGACCGTCAGCGGCAGCGTGGCGTCGAGATGAAGTTTTTGCGGCACATAGCCAATACGCAATTTTTCCTCGCGCTTAATCACGCCTTCATCGGGTGCGACCAGACCCAGTACCACGCGCACGAGGGTGGATTTACCTGCGCCATTGGGGCCGAGCAGCGTCAGAATTTTGCCGGGCTTCAGATCGAGCGACACGTCAGAGAGGACGCGGCGCTGCCCGAATGAGACCGAAATATTTTCAAGGGAAACCAATGTCGTCATGTCATTTTAAGCTTGAAGAAGTCAACGAATGTTATAATATCACATTCCACGCATTCACTACGATGATTAGTCGCATTATGTTACATAAAAATACGCTTCTTTTCGCAGCATTATCCGCTGCCCTTTGGGGTACAACCGCACAAGATGTTAACGCTGCGGTTGTCGCTTCGCTTAAACCACTCGGGTTCATCGCGTCAGCCATTGCTGACGGGGTAACGGAAACCCAGGTTTTGCTCCCGGATGGTGCATCCGAGCATGACTATTCCCTGCGCCCTTCTGATGTAAAACGCTTACAAAACGCGGACTTAGTCGTCTGGATTGGCCCGGAAATGGAAGCGTTCATGCAGAAGTCAGCAAAACAGGTTGCTGGCGAAAAGCAGGTCGCGATTGCCGACCTCCCCGGCGTGAAACCGCTGCTCATGAAAGGGTCGGATGACGACGGCGACGAACATGACCATCACGCTGTAGACGGTGAAAAAGGTGATGGAGATCACCATCACGGCGAGTACAACATGCATCTTTGGTTATCCCCAGAGATAGCGCGGCTTTCAGCGGTTGCAATCCATGACAAATTAGTGGAACTTATGCCGCAAAGTCGAGCCAAACTAGACGCCAACCTGAAGGATTTTGAGGCACAATTAGCCGCAACCGATAAGCAGGTAGGTAATGAGCTCGCACCGTTGAAAGGAAAAGGGTATTTCGTTTTTCATGACGCCTACGGCTATTACGAAAAACACTACGGTTTGTCCCCGCTGGGTCATTTTACCGTCAACCCGGAAATTCAACCTGGTGCGCAGCGTTTACATGAAATCAGAACACAGCTGGTTGAGCAAAAAGCGACATGCGTTTTTGCTGAGCCACAGTTCAGGCCAGCGGTCGTAGAAGCCGTGGCCAGGGGAACATCCGTGCGCATGGGAACCCTTGACCCGCTAGGTACGAATATCCAGTTGAGCAAAGCGAGCTATTCGCAGTTCCTCAGCCAACTGGCGAACCAGTATGCGAGCTGCCTGAAAGGAGATTAACGAGGAAGTGAATACGTGCAACAGATAGCCCGCTCTGTCGCCCTGGCATTTAACAATCTGCCTCGACCCCACCGCGTCATGCTGGGGTCGCTTACAGTACTCACCTTAGCGGTCGCCGTCTGGCGGCCCTATGTTTACCACCCGAGTTCTGCCCCTATCATCAAAACCATCGAGCTTGAAAAGAGCGAAATCCGTTCTTTGCTGCCTGAAGCCAGTGAGCCTATCGACCAGTCGGCTCAGGAAGATGAAGCTATTCCACAGGATGAGCTGGACGATAAAACCGAGAACGAAGCGGGTATTCACGAATATGTTGTTTCTACCGGGGACACGCTGAGCAGCGTGCTGAACCAGTACGGCATCGACATGGGTAATATCAGCCAGTTGGCGGCTGCGGATAAAGATCTTCGCAACCTGAAAATTGGGCAACAGCTCTCCTGGACGTTAACGGCGGATGGCGATCTCCAGCGTCTGACCTGGGAAATGTCCCGCCGCGAAACCCGCACCTACGATCGCACTGCAAACGGTTTCAAGATGACCAGCGAAATGCAGAAGGGCGATTGGGTTAACAGCGTTCTGAAAGGCACCGTGGGCGCGAGCTTTGTCTCCAGCGCGCGAGATGCAGGCTTGACCAGCGCTGAAATCAGCTCGGTGATCAAAGCCATGCAGTGGCAGATGGATTTCCGCAAGCTGAAGAAGGGCGATGAGTTCTCCGTCCTGATGTCCCGCGAAATGCTGGACGGCAAGCGCGAGCAAAGCCAGCTGCTGGGCGTACGTCTGCGCTCTGAGGGCAAAGATTACTACGCGATTCGTGCCGAAGATGGTAAGTTCTACGACCGCAGCGGTACGGGCCTTGCGAAAGGCTTCCTGCGCTTCCCGACGGCGAAACAGTTCCGCGTCTCCTCCAACTTTAACCCGCGTCGTCTGAACCCGGTAACCGGGCGCGTCGCGCCGCACCGTGGCGTTGACTTTGCTATGCCGCAGGGCACACCGGTACTGGCGGTAGGGGATGGCGAAGTGGTGGTGGCCAAGCGTAGCGGTGCAGCCGGGTATTACGTCGCGGTACGTCATGGCCGTACGTATACGACCCGCTACATGCACCTGCGTAAGCTGCTGGTTAAACCGGGCCAGAAGGTGAAGCGTGGTGACCGTATTGCAATCTCCGGTAATACCGGACGTTCTACCGGCCCGCACCTGCACTATGAAGTGTGGATCAACCAGCAGGCGGTGAACCCGCTGACGGCGAAACTGCCGCGCACCGAAGGGCTGACGGGTAAAGATCGTACTGATTACCTGGCGCAGGTGAAAGAGGTATTGCCGCAGCTGAGCTTAGACTAAGCCCTCTGTTTTTGTTAAAAAAAGCCGGCGCACACTGACGCCGGCTTTTTCTTTTGTGCGTGGACGACTGCCTCGCTACACTATCTGAATAAAATTTTGCGTCATCAGACCCTGGATCCAGCATGGAAACCAAAAAAAACAATATTGAATACATTCCTGAGTTTGAAAAATCCTTCCGCCATCCGCGCAACTGGGGCGCCTGGCTTGGTGTTTACGCTTTTGCGGGGATGGCGATGCTGCCTGCCTCTGTTCGCGATCCTGTTCTGGGGAAAATTGGTCGGCTGGCCGGGCGTTTAGGCAAGAGCGCCCGCCGTCGCGCGCAGATCAACCTCTACTACTGTTTTCCTGAGAAAAGCGACGCCGAGCGCGAGGCAATCATTGATGAGATGTATACCACCGCGCCGCAGGCCATGGCGATGATGGCTGAACTGGCTCTGAAAGGGCCGGATAAAATCGTCGATCGCGTTGACTGGAAGGGGCTGGACATCATCGATGAGATGCGCCGCAATGACGAGAAAGTCATTTTCCTTGTCCCCCACGGCTGGGGTGTTGATATTCCGGCGATGCTGATGGCGTCTCAGGGCCAGAAAATGGCGGCGATGTTCCATAACCAGGGAAATAAAATCTACGATTTTGTCTGGAATACGGTGCGTCGTCGTTTTGGCGGACGTTTGCATGCGCGTAACGATGGCATTAAGCCCTTCATTCAGTCGGTACGTCAGGGGTACTGGGGCTACTATCTGCCGGATCAGGACCACGGCCCCGAGCACAGCGAGTTTGTCGATTTCTTTGCGACCTATAAAGCGACGCTCCCGGCGATCGGTCGCCTGATGAAAGTCTGTCGTGCCCGCGTGATCCCGCTTTTCCCGGTCTATGACGGCAAAACGCATCGCCTGAGTATTGAGGTCCGTCCGCCGATGGACGATCTGCTGACCGCTGACGACCACACGATCGCGCGTCGAATGAACGAAGAGGTGGAAATCCTGGTAGGGCCGCATGCCGAACAGTACACGTGGATACTGAAGCTGCTTAAAACGCGCAAGCCGGGCGAAACAGAGCCGTATAAACGCAAAGAGCTTTATCCGAGGAAATAAAAAAACACCCCTCACCCTGTCCCTCTCCCCATAGGGGAGAGGGGATCGCACATATACCGGTATTATTCGACCGTGAGTACGCGGGTGGTATTGGTTGAGCCAATGGTGCTCATCACATCGCCCTGGGTCACAATGACGATATCACCGGACACCAGATAGCCTTTGTCGCGCAGCAGGTTTACGGCATCGTGTGCCGCCGCTACGCCGTCATTGGTGCTGTCGAAGTGAACCGGCGTCACGCCGCGGTACAGCGCCGTCAGGTTCAGCGTACGTTCGTGGCGGGACATGGCGAAGATCGGCAGACCAGAGCTGATACGCGAGGTCATCAGCGCGGTGCGGCCAGATTCGGTCATGGTGATGATCGCGGTTACGCCCTTCAGATGGTTTGCCGCATACATGGCAGACATCGCAATCGCTTCTTCCACGTTGTCGAACTGCACGTCCAGACGGTGTTTAGAGACGTTGATGCTTGGGATCTTTTCAGCGCCCAGGCAGACGCGCGCCATGGCGGCCACGGTTTCGGCCGGATACTGGCCCGCTGCGGTTTCTGCGGAGAGCATCACCGCATCGGTACCGTCCAGCACGGCGTTAGCCACGTCCATGACTTCCGCACGGGTTGGCATTGGGTTGGTGATCATCGATTCCATCATCTGAGTGGCGGTGATCACGGCGCGGTTCAGCTGACGTGCGCGACGAATCAGCGCTTTCTGGATACCTACCAGCTCAGGATCGCCAATTTCCACGCCCAGATCGCCGCGCGCAACCATCACTACGTCAGACGCGAGGATCACGTCGTCCATGGCATCCTGATCGCAAACGGCTTCCGCACGCTCAACTTTGGCGACGATTTTGGCATCGCAGCCTGCATCGCGTGCCAGGCGACGCGCATAGTTCAGATCTTCGCCGCAGCGCGGGAAGGAGACAGCCAGGTAATCAACGCCGATCAGCGCAGCCGTCACGATGTCCGCTTTGTCTTTATCGGTGAGCGCTTCTGCAGAGAGGCCGCCGCCCAGCTTGTTGATGCCTTTATTGTTGGAGAGCGGGCCGCCGACGGTAACTTCGGTGAACACTTTCATGCCCTGAACTTCCAGCACTTTCAGCTGTACGCGACCGTCGTCGAGCAGCAGGATATCGCCAGGCACTACGTCAGCCGGCAGGCCTTTATAGTCGATACCGACTTTTTCTTTGTCGCCTTCGCCTTTGCCCAGGTTGGCATCCAGCAGGAATTTGTCGCCGATATTGAGGAAAACTTTACCTTCTTTAAAGGTGGATACGCGGATTTTTGGACCCTGCAAATCGCCGAGGATAGCCACATGGCGGCCCAGTTTTGCTGCGATTTCACGCACTTTATCGGCACGTAATTTATGGTCTTCTGGCGTACCGTGAGAGAAGTTCATACGCACCACGTTGGCACCGGCGGCGATAATTTTCTCAAGATTATTATCGCGATCGGTGGCCGGGCCTAAGGTAGTTACGATCTTGGTTCTGCGAAGCCTTCTGGACATGTAATACTCCGTTGACTGAAACAACTTTGGTGTTGCGTGAACATTGAATTGAATCGGCCTTCATCTGCTGCAAGGCAGCAGCGAGGGGACCGAATGCCGTAAATCGTTACATCGTCATTATTCGTGACGTATTCGTTATCAACTATCAGGGAACATCGCTCTTTATAAGCAATTCTTTATCAAAACGCGATTCCTTCAGCGCTTCCTTGACCCGCTTCAAGTTATCCCGGAATTTTGCTCCCCGACGTAAGGTAAAACCGGTCGCGAGCACGTCAATCACGGTGAGCTGGGCCAGGCGGGAGACCATCGGCATATAAATGTCGGTATCTTCCGGCACGTCGAGGGTGATCGCCAGCGTTGCCTCACGCGCCAGCGGCGTGCCTGCCGTCGTAAGGGCAATCACCATGGCATCGTTTTCACGGGCCAGCTGCGCCAGTTCTACCTGACTCTTGGTGCGGCCGGTATGCGAAATCAGTACCACGACGTCATCTTCACTGCAATTCATACAGCTCATGCGTTGCAGGACAATGTCATCGGAATAAATCACCGGGACGTTAAAGCGGAAAAATTTGTTCATGGCGTCATGCGCGACGGCCGCCGAGGACCCGAGCCCAAAGAACGCAATTCGCTTGGCCTGGGTGAGTAAATCCACCGCGCGATTCACGGAGCTCATGTCCAGTGACTGGCGGACGTGGTCAAGCGAAGCCATGGCCGACTCAAAAATTTTCGCGGTATAGGCATCAACGCTGTCGTCTTCATCCACATTACGATTAACATAAGGGGTGCCGTTAGCCAGACTTTGCGCCAGATGCAGTTTAAAATCAGGAAAGCCGCGCGTTTCCAGGCTGCGGCAAAAGCGATTGACCGTGGGTTCGCTAACACCCGCTTCCTGTGCCAGAGCGGCGATGCTTGAATGAATCGCCTGAGCGGGAGAGGCGAGAATGACCTCAGCCACTTTTCGCTCGGATTTGCTAAGGTGTTCCAGTTGAAACTGGATTTTTTCCAGCATGTTCATGTTAACAGGATGCTCATGGGTGTAAACGATTTCATAAATTGATGAAATCGTGATTCGATTTAGCCGATATTACCCTTGTGGCTTCCATTAAGGGTAACAATCGACAAGATAATGTTGTTGTT
The DNA here is from genome assembly GCF_043965265.1 of Enterobacter sp. ECC-249. Lineage (NCBI taxonomy): Bacteria > Pseudomonadati > Pseudomonadota > Gammaproteobacteria > Enterobacterales > Enterobacteriaceae > Enterobacter > Enterobacter sp. ECC-249. The sequence goes on along the minus strand of NZ_CP143660.1, from coordinate 3,335,644 downwards.
TTTTTTCATTACTTGATCGGTGTCGGGTTTTGCTATGACCCTGTTGCGCAAAGAAACGACGGTTGTTGCGTCATTAAGCCGTCGAAATGATCCGACGGGTGAAAAATCGCGGTATCGCACGCGACGATAAGCGCTAATGGTTTCGGGAATGACGTAAAAGCAGTACAGTGCATTGTAATAAAATTACAACGATACCTGGCAGAAGTACCAGGTGATCCAACTGAGGAGAATGACATGGCGGTAACGCAAACAGCCCAGGCATGTGACCTGGTCATTTTCGGCGCGAAAGGCGATCTTGCACGCCGAAAATTGCTGCCTTCCCTGTATCAACTGGAGAAAGCGGGCCAAATTCACCCGGATACCCGTATCCTGGGTGTAGGGCGCGCCGACTGGGACAAGGACGCTTATACCAAAGTCGTCCGCGAGGCGCTCGAAACTTTCATGAAAGAAAAGATTGATGAAAGTTTGTGGGACACCCTGAGTGGACGCCTCGATTTCTGCAACCTGGACGTCAATGACGTCAGCGCGTTCGCCCGCTTAGGCGCGATGCTGGATCAGAAAAACCGTGTCACCATTAACTACTTCGCCATGCCGCCAAGCACTTTCGGCGCCATTTGCAAAGGTCTGGGCGAAGCCAAACTGAACGCCAAACCGGCGCGCGTCGTGATGGAGAAGCCGCTGGGTACGTCGCTGGCAACCTCACGTGAAATCAACGACCAGGTGGGCGAGTTCTTTGAAGAGTGCCAGGTCTACCGTATCGACCACTATCTCGGTAAAGAGACGGTACTGAACCTGCTGGCGCTGCGTTTTGCCAACTCCCTGTTTGTGAATAACTGGGACAACCGCACTATCGACCACGTGGAAATCACCGTGGCGGAAGAGGTAGGTATTGAAGGTCGCTGGGGTTACTTTGACCAGGCAGGCCAGATGCGCGACATGATCCAGAACCACCTGCTGCAGATTCTGTGCATGATTGCCATGTCCCCACCGTCAGATCTGACGGCGGACAGCATCCGTGACGCAAAAGTGAAAGTGCTGAAGTCACTGCGCCGCATCGACCGCTCCAACGTGCGCGAGAAGACCGTTCGCGGTCAGTACACCGCCGGGTTTGCGCAGGGCAAAAAAGTGCCTGGCTATCTGGAAGAAGAGGGTGCGAACAAGTCCAGCAACACAGAAACGTTCGTGGCGATCCGCGTGGATATCGACGACTGGCGTTGGGCGGGGGTTCCGTTCTACCTGCGCACCGGTAAACGTCTGCCAGCCAAATGTTCCGAAGTGGTGGTTTACTTCAAAAACCCTGAACTGAACCTGTTCAAAGAGTCCTGGCAGGAGCTGCCGCAGAACAAACTGACCATTCGTCTGCAGCCGGACGAAGGTGTGGATATCCAGATCCTGAACAAAGTGCCTGGTCTGGATCATAAACACAACCTGCAGACCACCAAGCTGGATCTGAGCTACTCCGAAACCTTTAACCAGACGCACCTGGCCGATGCTTACGAGCGTCTGCTGCTGGAAACCATGCGCGGTATCCAGGCGCTGTTCGTGCGTCGCGATGAAGTGGAAGAGGCGTGGAAATGGGTCGACTCCATCACCGAAGCCTGGGCTGCCGATCAGGATGCGCCAAAACCTTATCAGGCAGGTACCTGGGGGCCTGTCGCGTCGGTGGCGATGATCACCCGCGATGGCCGCTCCTGGAACGAGTTTGAGTAAGATATTCCTCTAGCTCGAAAGTGTTATTTTACCGGTAACATGATCTAACACAGCTAGTGGCATAATTTTCAACTTTTAAGCTCCGCGTGGATTCACCCGCGGAGCTTTTTTTATTACACTGCCGGAAGTGATTTTGCCCCTGAGCTCCGGACAGCAAGCGTTTCAGCGTTGTTAACAACTGCCAGCGACTTTGTAAACTCCCGAGCCGGACAGATAATTTAGAGGAGCTTTTATGAATCCGACATTGTTACGCGTAACACAGCGCATTATCGAGCGCTCGAAAGAGACCCGCTCGGCCTACCTCGCCCGGATTGAACAGGCAAAGAGCAATACAGTCCACCGATCTCAGCTGGCCTGCGGTAACCTGGCGCACGGCTTCGCCGCCTGCCAGCCTGACGATAAAGCGTCGCTGAAAAGCATGTTGCGTAACAATATCGCTATCATTACCGCCTATAACGATATGCTTTCCGCGCACCAGCCCTATGAGGTTTACCCGGATATCATCCGTAAAGCGCTGCACAGCGTGAATGCGGTCGGCCAGGTGGCGGGTGGGGTACCTGCCATGTGCGACGGCGTAACGCAGGGTCAGGACGGTATGGAGCTCTCCCTGCTGAGCCGTGAAGTTATTGCCATGTCTGCGGCGGTAGGCCTGTCGCACAACATGTTTGATGGTGCTCTCTATCTCGGCGTGTGCGACAAGATTGTCCCGGGCCTGGTGATGGCGGCGCTGTCGTTTGGGCATCTGCCAGCGATCTTCGTGCCATCAGGCCCAATGGCGAGCGGTCTGCCGAACAAAGAAAAAGTGCGTATTCGCCAGCTGTACGCGGAAGGGAAAGCAGACCGTCAGGCGCTGCTGGAGGCGGAAGCCGCGTCCTACCATGCGCCGGGAACCTGTACGTTTTACGGTACGGCTAACACGAACCAGATGGTGGTGGAATTTATGGGGATGCAGCTTCCGGGCTCGTCCTTTATCCAGCCGGATGCGCCGCTGCGCAAGGCGCTAACCGAGGCTGCAGCCCGTCAGGTTACGCGCCTGACCGGCAACGGCAACGAATGGATGCCGATGGGCAAAATGGTCGACGAAAAGGTCATCGTCAACGGGATTGTCGCGCTGCTGGCGACCGGGGGTTCAACCAACCATACCATGCACCTGGTGGCCATGGCGCGTGCGGCGGGCATTCTGATTAACTGGGATGACTTCTCCGAGATCTCTTCCGTGGTGCCGCTGATGGCACGCCTGTACCCGAATGGCCCGGCGGACATTAACCACTTCCAGGCCGCGGGCGGCGTACCGCTGCTGATGCGCGAGCTGCTGAAAGGCGGTCTGCTGCATGAAGATGTCAACACCGTGGCGGGCTTTGGCCTGCAGCGCTACACCCAGGAGCCATGGCTGAACAACGGCGAGCTGGACTGGCGTGAAGGGGCGAGCGCGTCTCTTGATGCGCAGGTTATCGCCACCATCGACAAACCGTTCTCTCCTCACGGTGGCACCAAAGTGCTCAGCGGTAACCTCGGTCGCGCGGTGATGAAGACCTCTGCCGTACCGGAAGAGAACCAGATTATCGAAGCGCCGGCGGTGGTATTTGAAAGCCAGCACGACGTATTACCTGCCTTTGACGCCGGTCTGCTCGATAAAGACTGCGTGGTAGTGGTGCGTCATCAGGGGCCTAAAGCCAACGGGATGCCAGAATTACATAAACTTATGCCACCACTTGGTGTATTATTGGACCGCCGTTTCAAAATTGCACTGGTGACCGATGGACGCCTCTCTGGTGCCTCAGGTAAAGTGCCTTCAGCCATCCACGTGACGCCGGAAGCGTACGACGGCGGGCTGCTGGCGAAAGTGCGTGACGGTGACATGATCCGCGTTAACGGTCAGACAGGCGAGTTAACCCTGCTGGTGGATGATGCCGAACTGGCGGCACGTCAGCCCCATATTCCTGACCTGAGCGCGTCGCGCGTGGGAACAGGACGCGAAATGTTTGGCGCGCTGCGTGAGAAACTCTCCGGTGCTGAGCAGGGCGCAACCTGTATTACGTTTTAAGACGACTTGATTTTAACGATCTGGCGAGAGAAAACTCTGATGAAAAACTGGAAAACAAGTGCAGAAGCAATCCTGACCACGGGCCCTGTCGTGCCGGTTATCGTGGTAAACAAGCTGGAGCACGCTGTACCGATGGCGAAAGCGCTGGTTGCGGGCGGCGTTCGCGTTCTGGAAGTCACCCTGCGCACCGCCTGCGCGATGGATGCTATTCGCGCGATTGCCAAAGAAGTGCCGGACGCCATCATCGGTGCGGGTACCGTGACGAACGCAAAACAGCTGGCTGAAGTGACCGAAGCGGGCGCACAGTTTGCCATCAGCCCGGGTCTGACCGATTCGCTGCTGAAAGCCGCGACCGAAGGCACAATTCCGCTGATCCCTGGCATTAGCACCGTCTCTGAACTGATGCTGGGCATGGACTACGGTCTGAAAGAGTTTAAATTCTTCCCGGCTGAAGCGAACGGCGGCACCAAAGCGCTGCAGGCGATTGCGGGTCCATTCTCTCAGGTACGCTTCTGCCCGACAGGCGGTATCTCTCCTGCCAACTACCGTGACTACCTGGCGCTGAAAAGCGTACTGTGCATCGGTGGCTCATGGCTGGTTCCGGCGGATGCGCTGGAAGCGGGCGACTGGGATCGCATCACCAAACTGGCTCGTGAAGCGGTTGAAGGCGCGAAGCAGTAAGCCATTCGCCGTATGAAAAACGGGCCTTACGGCCCGTTTTTTTATCCTGCAACCTTGACGCTCGCAGCGGCCGCTTTCGCTCTCTCCACGGCGTCGTCAACGTTATCCCCGGTGGCTAATGCCACGCCAAGACGACGGGTTCCGTCGATCTCCGGCTTGCCGAACAAACGTACCTGCAACCCGGCACCCACCGCCGCGTCGACATTATCAAACGTAACGTTCTGGCTGGTTAACTGCGGCAGGATCACCGCCGAGGCGGCCGGGCCGTACTGACGAATACCGCCGACGGGCAGGCCGAGGAACGCGCGCACGTGCAGGGCGAACTCGGAGAGATCCTGCGAAATCAGCGTCACCATGCCGGTGTCATGCGGGCGAGGGGAGACTTCGCTGAAAATCACCTCATCACCGCACACAAACAGCTCCACGCCGAACAGGCCATAGCCGCCCAGCGCCAGGACGGTTTTACGGGCGATCGCCTGAGCACGCTCCAGCGCCAGGGCGCTCATCTGCTGCGGCTGCCAGGATTCGCGGTAATCACCGTCTTCCTGACGGTGGCCAATCGGGTCGCAGAAATGGACGCCGTCAACGGCGCTGACGGTCAGCAGGGTGATCTCAAAATCAAACTTCACGACGCCTTCGACGATAACGCGACCGGCACCGGCGCGGCCGCCCTGCTGGGCGTAATCCCACGCGTTATCCAGCGCGCTGCTGTCGCGAATAAAGCTCTGCCCTTTTCCGGAGGAGCTCATCACCGGCTTAACGATGCACGGGTAGCCAATCTCCTCGACGGCCTGCAGGAATGCGGCCTTATCGCCAGCAAAACGGTAGCTCGAGGTGGGCAATTCCAGCTCTTCTGCCGCCAGGCGACGAATGCCTTCGCGGTTCATGGTCAGCTTTGCGGCTTTCGCGCAGGGCACCACGCGCTGGCCTTCCTGCTCAAGCGCAATAAGCGTATCGGTGGCGATAGCTTCAATTTCCGGTACAACGAAATCGGGCTTCTCGCGCGTAATCAGCTCGCGAAGGGCATCGCCATCCAGCATGTTAATCACATAAGAACGATGGGCGACGTGCATGGCGGGCGCATCGGCGTAACGGTCTACGGCAATGACTTCCACACCTAAACGCTGGCACTCAATGGCGACCTCTTTTCCCAGCTCGCCCGATCCCAACAGCATCACTCGCGTCGCCGCAGGTCGCAGCGCGGTTCCTAAACGAATCATAACAATCCCCCTGAAAAAGTTGCGCGCAGTATAAACGAAAACGTTTGCGTCTGTCTTGTGCACGGCTAAACGAGAGGGGAGAAATTTGCGCTTCTTTAGCCCGTCCAGACATTTCCTGACGCCCGCTCGCTTACGCTGTGGAACATATTCACCGTTAAGTGAGGGAAACCATGTCTGGCTGGCTAAATCAATTGCAATCCCTGTTAGGGCAGAAAACATCGTCTTCCGGCGAGCGGGATCTCAGTAAACTGCTGGTACCCGGGGCGCTCGGCGGGCTGGCGGGCCTGCTGGTCGCCAATAAATCCTCGCGCAAGCTGCTGGCAAAGTATGGCACAGGCGCACTGCTCGCCGGTGGGGGCGCCATTGCGGGCACCGTCCTGTGGAACAAATACAAGGACAGGGTCCGGACCGCGCACAGTGATGAACCGCATTATGGCGAGCACACCTCGCCGCTGGATCTGCGTACCGAACGGCTTATCCTTGCGCTGGTTTTTGCCGCGAAAAGTGACGGGCATATTGACGATAAAGAACGACTGGCGATCGAGCAGCAGATGCGCGAAGCTGGCGTCGAAGAGAAGGTCAGAGCGCTGGTGGCGCAGGCCATCGAACAGCCTCTGGAGCCGCAGCGTCTGGCGCAAAGCGTGAAAAATGAGGAAGAGGCGCTGGAGCTCTACTTCCTCAGCTGCGCCGCCATCGATATCGATCACTTTATGGAACGCAGCTACCTGAATGCGCTTGGGGACGCGCTGAAGATCCCACAGGACGTGCGCGAAGGCATTGAGCGGGATATCCGGGAACAAAAACAGGCGTTACAGGGATAGTGCTCGCCGTTGCAATCCGGTTTCGCTTGCATCATGCGTGGGTTTTGCCAACCTTATAGGATGTAAAACTTAAAAGAATGATGACATGCCACCGAAAGCCCGACGTATACCTTATGCGATCACCACGCATGGCGATACGCGTATAGACAACTATTACTGGCTAAGGGACGATTCTCGCTCCCGGCCAGAGGTACTCGATTACCTGCACGCGGAAAACGACTATGGCCGTAAGGTCATGTCGAGCCAGCAGACGCTTCAGGACCAGCTGCTGAATGAGATGGTGCAGCGCATTCCTCAGCGCGATATCTCCGCGCCCTGGACCAAAAACGGCTATCGCTATCGCCATATTTACGAGCCCGGCAATGAGTATCCCATCTACCAGCGTCAGTCGGTGTTAAGCGCCGAATGGGACGAGTGGGATATTCTGCTGGATGCTAACCAGCGTGCTGCCCACAGCGAGTTTTATACCCTGGGCGGCATGTCCATTTCGCCTGACAACGCGGTGATGGCGCTGGCGGAGGATTATCTCTCCCGTCGCCAGTACGGCCTGCGGTTTCGCAATCTGGAGAGCGGCAACTGGTATCCGGAAATGCTGGAAAACGTCTCCCCGGATTTTGTCTGGGCGAATGATTCCGAGACGGTTTACTACGTCAAAAAGCACGCGTCGACGCTGCTGCCTTATCAGGTGTGGCGACATACCGTTGGAACGGACTCCGCAGGCGACGAGCTGGTCTATGAAGAGAAAGACGAAACGTTCTATGTCAGCCTGCATAAAACCTCCTCGCGCCACTATGTGATTATCTTCCTTGCCAGCGCGACGACGTCTGAAGTTCTGCTGCTGGATGCCGAACTGCCGGACGCCCAGCCGCTCTGTTTCCTGCCGCGGCGCAAGGATCACGAGTACAGTCTGGATCACTTCCAGCACAGCTTTTATCTGCGCTCGAATCGCGAGGGCAAAAACTTTGGTCTCTATAAAACCAAAGTGCGCGATGAGCGCAAGTGGGAGGTGCTTATCCCCGCGCGGGATCAGGTGATGCTCGAAGGGTTCACCCTCTTTACCGACTGGCTGGTGGTGGAGGAGCGTCAGCGCGGGCTGACCAGTATCCGGCAAATCAACCGTAAAACGCGGGAAGTGGTGGGGATCGCGTTCGACGACCCGGCCTATGTGACGTGGATTGGTTTCAACCCTGAGCCTGAATCATCGCGGCTGCGCTACGGCTACTCCTCCATGACCACGCCGGACACCCTCTTTGAACTGGACATGGATACCGGACAGCGCCAGGTGATTAAACAGACCGAGGTTAAAGGGTTTGAGTCTGAAAACTACCGCAGCGAGCACCTGTGGGTCACCGCCCGGGATGGCGTTGAGGTCCCCGTCTCGCTCGTCTATCACAAAGCCCATTTTCAGAAAGGCAAAAACCCGATCCTGGTGTACGGCTACGGCTCCTATGGCTCAAGCATGGACGCCGATTTTAGCAGCAGCCGGTTAAGCCTGCTCGATCGCGGCTTTGTCTTCGCCATCGCCCATATTCGCGGCGGCGGTGAGCTGGGGCAGCACTGGTATGAAGACGGGAAATTCCTGAAAAAGAAAAACACCTTCAATGACTACCTCGACGTCTGCGATGCGCTGATTGAGCAGGGCTATGGCGATCCGCAACTCTGCTTTGGCATGGGCGGCAGCGCGGGCGGCATGCTGATGGGGGCGGTTATCAACCAGCGTCCCGATCGCTTTAAGGGGATTGTCGCGCAGGTTCCGTTTGTCGATGTGGTGACGACCATGCTCGATGAATCCATTCCTCTTACCACCGGGGAGTTTGAAGAGTGGGGGAATCCGCAGGATGAGATGTACTACCGCTATATGAAAGAGTACAGCCCGTACGACAACGTGGAGGCGAAAGCCTACCCGCACATGCTGGTCACCACAGGTTTGCATGATTCTCAGGTGCAGTACTGGGAGCCGGCAAAATGGGTGGCGAAACTGCGGGAGCTGAAAACCGACGACAACCTGCTGCTGCTGTGTACCGATATGGACTCCGGCCACGGCGGGAAATCGGGACGATTTAAATCCTACGAAGGGGTTGCCCTGGAATATGCCTTTTTGATAGGCCTGGCGCAGGACACGCTGCCAGGCCGTGCGGAGCGTTAAGCGTCGCCCAGATAGTGTTTCAGCGTTAAGCGCAGCTCCGGGCTCATTCTGTCGAGGTTGTTATACAGCCAGCGCAAATAGCCCGGGTCTTTATCCGCCACCTCGGACACCGGCTTCCCGCGATATTTCCCAAAGGTAAATGTGGTCAGAAGTGCGGGGCGTCCGGTGATGGTCGCCATATCATCCGGTGTCCAGCCAGAGATATTCATAATATCAATCAGCAACGCGGCGGTGATATAGCAGTCATACAGGGCGCGGTGATGGTGAAGCCCTTCAGGCGTGCGGACGCTGAGCTTGCGGGACTTGTACAGCGCCATGTTGCTGTATTTAATCCCCGGCCAGAGACGACGCGCCAGCTTCATGGTGCAAATCCATTCACCCGGCATCTCAGGTAGCACCCGGCGGTCAAAGCTGGCGTTATGCGCGACGTACCACGGGCTACCGTAGTAGTGGGGAATGATCTCTTCGATCCACGGCTTATCCGCCACCATCGATTCGGTAATGCGATGGATAGCCATTGCCTGAGGGCTGATAGGGCGGTCGGGACGCACCAGATGGCTCATTGGGTTGACGATTTTACCATCAACCACGTCGACAGAGGCCACTTCCACAATTCCGCCCTGAAGATCGCAAGTTTCGGTATCGATGACGCGCAGCATTGAACACTCCTGAGCTTAAAACGCCTAGCCTAAAGGAATGACATCGCCTTGCCAACCCTCTCCGCCGAGCGTACCGGTCACCAGAAGCTCGCCCTTATCCGCACGCACGACCAGCTGGCCTTTTTCATCCCACAGCGCGCTACCGCTGCAGGCATTTGCCATTAGCACCGCAATGGCATACTTATGCGCGAAGCGCTGCAGGGTACTGATAGACTGCCGCCAGCGGTTATCCCTGACTGACTGGCAGCTGGTAACCAGAGTTGCCCTGGGATCGAGATTGGGGGAATCGGCGTGCGCATCAATAATGCTGAGTTGTTTCTCTCCCTGCACCAGGCTGGCACCGTGCCCTTGCGGATAGCGCAGGATGCGGTTGCGGGCGGGCGTGAAGAGCGCGAGGCCTTTCTGGCGCAGGCCATTGTGTTCCACGGGGAGCCCGGCAATAACGGTAATCTGGTATAGGTGTGCCGCGTTGAGCAGCGGCTCCAGCTGCGCGTCATCGGGTGGGGGAGGTAGCGTCGACGCGCCAGAGCCCGTTAATGAGAGTTCAGGGAAAACCAGCAAATCGCACCGCTGCCGTGCTGCTTCGGCGATGAAGCGCAGGTGGTGCGTAACATGGTCATCCACGCTGTGGTGCTGATCGCCATACTGAGCTGCCGCTATATTCCAATGTGACATCGTGACTTCCTTATACACTGAGTCGCAGGGATTTAAGAATACACCTAAATTTATCAGGGTTTTCTTATCCTGCCAGATTACGCGTAAGGAAGTGTAACGGCTCGTTAAGCTTATTTAACTTTAGGTTCGTACGGTAAACGGGAGAGGTTAACCGAGGCGAGGCGGTGGGCAATTAATCTTTCGCGAAACCAGTCGCGCAGATGGGCGGGCTGTTCCCGTTCCACGACTTCAGCCACGATGGGCATGTTGTAACGCTCTTTGAACGCGACGCCAGCGGCAGCAAGATCGACATTCACTTTATCCATCTCGTCCTGCGGAAGGGCGGCCAGATTGATCTTCATTACCTTCTCCTTTTTCTGCGGCGGCAACGTTACCGCGATTGCACGATGATGACAAGCGGAGGCAGGATGATCCTCGACTCGCTTATTATACAGCGTTATTCTTTAGCATACAGACATAACAAAAAGGAATGATTGCGATGGGTTTCTCCGCTTCCCGCGCGGTATGCGCACTGGTTTTTCTGACCTCTACAATGATGACGCCCTCCGTGCTGGCACATGCACATCTTAAACAGCCGATCCCGGCAGCAGACAGCGTGGTGGCCGCACCGCAGGCACTTACGCTGCATTTTTCAGAAGGTATCGAACCGGGATTTAGCGGTGTGGTGGTGACGGATGCGCAAAAGCAGGTCATCAAAACGGGTACCGCTACGCGAGACGAAAAGAACAAGGCGCAACTCACCGTTCCGCTGGAACAAACGCTGACGTCAGGGACGTACCAGGTAGACTGGCACGTAGTCTCTGTAGACGGTCATAAAACCAAAGGCAGCTATCACTTTAGCGTGAAATAGCATGCTGGCGCTGTGTTATATCGGGTTGCGCTTTATCCATTTCGGGGCGCTGATGCTGGTTTTTGGCAATGCGCTTTACAGCGTCTGGTTTGCGCCTTCCTCTCTCCAGCGACTGATGTCCCGGCGTTTCCAGCTGCAGCAGAAAGTGGCGGCCTTATCGAGCCTGGCGGCTGCACTCCTGATGTTTATGCTTCAGGGCGGACTGATGGGTAACGGCTGGGGAGATGTGTTTGCCCCGCAGGTCTGGTACGGCGTAATGAGGACACAGTTTGGCGGCGTCTGGCTGTGGCAAATGATTCTTGCTGTGATGATGGTCGCTGCAGCATGGCTCGCGCCGCTGAAAGGGTCGCGGCTGCTGCTGCTCGCCATGGGCCAGCTTATTCTGCTGGCGGGAGTAGGACACGCGGCGATGAACGATGGTCCGATGGGGGCGTTGCAGCGCATTAATCACGCTTTTCACCTGATCTGTGCCGCAGCCTGGCTTGGCGGATTACTGCCCCTGCTGTTCTGCATGCGTCTGGCTAAAGGGCGCTGGCAGAATGCCGCCATCTATACCATGATGCGCTTCTCGCGCGTGGGCCATTATGCGGTCGCGGGCGTGCTGCTCAGCGGAGCGATCAATGCGCTCATGATACTGGGCGTCCATATTCCCTGGCAGGCTGAGTACGTGCAGTTTTTGTTGTTCAAATGTGCGCTGGTGGCGTTGATGGTGGTAATCGCGCTGGCAAATCGGTATTTTCTGGTGCCACGGTTTCGTCCGGAGACCGGCCGGGCACAACAGATTTTTATCAGGATGACACAGGCAGAAGTGGTACTGGGGGCGCTGGTACTGGCAACGGTCAGTCTGTTCGCCACCTGGGAACCCTTCTGACAAGGTTAAATATCATATGAAAAAAACAGTACTTTCTCTCATCTTGCTGGCCTGCACGGGGAGCGCGCTTGCCGCACCGCAGGTTATCACCGTCAGCCGTTTTGAAGTGGGTAAGGACAAATGGGCGTTCAATCGTGAAGAGGTGATGCTGACCTGCCGTCCAGGCCATGCGCTGTATGCCATTAACCCGAGCACGCTGGTGCAATACCCGTTAAATGAAACCGCCGAGCAGCAGGTGGCCAGCGGAAAGAGCAGCGGCCAGCCGATTAGCATCATTCAGATCGATGACCCGGCGCATCCGGGACAAAAAATGAGTCTGGCGCCGTTTATCGAGCGTGCCGACAAGCTCTGCTAACGTTCAGGTTTCCAATAAAAAACCGCAGATGCTTGCGAAAGCACTGCGGTTTTTCACATTTTATGATGCTCTGGCGCTTTTTTTCCGACCGCTTTAGCTGTGGACTGGAAAACCTGGCGTCGTCATCTATTCTTAAAAGGCAAGGCGACTTAGCCTGCATTAATGCCAACTTTTAGCGCACGGCTCTCTCCCAAGAGCCATTTCCCTGGACCGAATACAGGAATCGTATTCGGTCTCTTTTTATCTGCATGAAAGTAAAAGACTAATCCTTTCGATGTCTCACTTCTGCAGCGCACGTCCTGTACGTCTGGTTAAAACATAACACACTACAGCATGCTGTAGTCCAGCCCTTTTTGCCTGTTTTGTTAAATTTTCGTGTGCAATTCAGGAAAGCGCGTGCGGGGTCTAAAAGTGCGATTTAACCGACGCCTCGATTTCATCGAGCAGCTCAAAGCGACGACGGTATTCAGCGCGTTTTTTACTGGCAATCTCTTCCAGGGATTTGCGCTCCATCCGCAGCGGCAGCTGCCAGCAGAAAGTGGAGAGCTTTTTACCGTCCAGAGATGCCCAGAATTCATCGTAGCTGGCGTGGAAATGGCGGCCTTTGCTGAGACGATATCGCAACGCGCGGAACACGTGCCCCTCATCGCTGACGGCAAAAATCGCCCGGACAGATGACTGCGCAGCCAGCTGGAAGAGGACTTCCATCAACACGCGCTTAGGGAACAGGCCATGGCAGGCGCGGGTGGCCTGTTTAATAACGTCTCGCGTTACGCAGCGACGGGGTCCCTGAAGCCCGCCGATGACCATGACTTGCTGACCGTTGCTGCGTGCGACGCTAAAGGTCAGGCTGGCCAGCAGCGTATCCTCGTTGTCACGAAGCCACAGTGTGCTTTCACCTTCGCGTTCGGCTTTCCCCGCAGAGGACGCATTGACCGTATAGATAACACCGTCTTTGGCATGGAACTGTGCGACAGTTTGCTCCTGCGGGCTGGTCATCGCCTGAGCAAGACCGCTCTCTTTCAGGCTATCAATCCAGTAATAATGGCTAACGATCGCGTCGGCGCGATCGTTAGCCGTCAGGCCGCGCATCAGGTACTGCCGGTGGGTCTTGCTCGGCAATGTAATTTGAGAGGCCAGCAGTTTGTCGAAATCGTCACGGCCTGAAAGGGCCTCCAGCATGCGATGGGTAGAGGACCAGAACACCAGCGAACGTAACAGGAACTTCAGGCGATATTCGCGCTTGCGCCAGATCGGCCCCGGGACGCGTTTGCCGTTCACCAGCTCGGAAATAATATTTGTGCGATGCGGATAAAAAACATCGTTATGCAGGTGCGTATTAGACACGTGAAGACCCTCTTTTTTTTCTACCCTTATTCTAAAGAGCCAATAAAAAGGGATTAATAGCGCGAGGATCTTTATTTCTGTTTGGTTTACCGTTTGTTTCACTTGATGAGGACCACGCCCGTCCGTTGCCTTTTCAGCGGTGGCTATACTATTAAAAGGAGGTCCTATGTATCAGCGAATTGAAGGTGGGGAGTGGCGTCACGTCTGGGTTGTCAGCGATATACACGGTTGTTATCAGTGGCTTATGGATGAGCTTAAACGCCGCCATTTTAACCCGTATGAGGATTTACTTATTTCAGTCGGGGATGTGATCGATCGTGGCCCTGATAGCGTTAAATGCCTGCAGTTAATTCATGAAAAATGGTTTCGTGCCGTGCGGGGAAACCATGAACAAATGGCTCTCGATAGTCTGGATAATAACGATTTTTCGCTCTGGACGATGAATGGCGGAATGTGGTTTTCTCAACTTGAACGGGGCCAGCAACAGCTTGCGCTGTCGTTACTCGAAGCCTGTCGTGAATTACCGCATATCATCGAGATAACCTGTGCGAACGGTCTGAATGTCATTGCCCATGCTGATTATCCGGCTGCGGAATACCAATGGCAAAAGCCGGTAAGCGCCCAGCGCGTCTTATGGAACCGCGACAGGCTGATGGGATTTATGGTGGGCAAAGGAGAGGGCATCAGCGGCGCGGATCATTTCTGGTTTGGGCATACGCCCCTCGACAGAAGGTATGATTTTAATAATCTCCACTACATTGATACGGGGGCTGTTTTTGACGGTTACTTTACGCTGGCGCAGCTGCAGTAATAAATAACCCGCCTTCGGGCGGGTTCTCTTTAGGTCAGGCAAGACGCATGACCCAGGCATCGGTTTTACTATCGTAATGCTCACGGTAAAGGACAGAATGTTCGCCATCAAGTATTGCCGGGACGCTGGTGTCTGCATCCCATGCATCGAGCTGCATGCACAAATCCGGGTCGGATTTGCAGGGAATACTTAACGTTCGATCGCCCTGTGCTTCGCCGCGCAGCTCTGCGTCGTCGATCTCAAAAGCGCCAATACGCACGCTGGTTTTCGTCATAGTGCTCTCCGGGTCGGTTGTCAAAATCTGGTATGACCAGTGCGGCCACCCATTTTTGATCGTAGACAAGGAGAGCAAAATCGCCAGTAAAAAAATGCGCTTTTTTTCAGTCCGTGCGATCGTTACCGGTAAACAGTCGGCCGTCCCGCACCAGCTCGCGCGGATAGCTGTTTTTCAGCCTTGAGCCGACCTTTTTTGCCAGCCCCAGCGGGTAGCCCTGATACGTCACAATCACTTCATCGTCTGATGGCGTGCTGTCCGGATAGACATCGCGACCACGGTACCACTCTTCAGCTTCCTGATGCGTCAGGGCAAAGGTATTCTCGCTTCCGGCAAGGGCGATTACGGCCTCATGCTGCCAGCGATAGCCTTTATTATGGACTTCCGCCAGGCGGATCCCGATTCGGGAAAAACGGACCTTGCCGATGAGCGGCTCGATCTGTGCCGGGAACAGCCAAATCTCTTTATCACGCATCCAGGGATGCAGGCTCTCATCCCAGACCAGCCCAACCTTTTTGGCGGCAGCGATAAGCTGTGCTGCATCGCGGCCTTTAAGAGGGGCAAACGGGAAGTTGCCGACCTTGAATTTAGGGGCGGGCAGGGGAGCAACCGCCTGCGTTTTACGCAGACGCGCTACAAAAAACCCTTCGCAGTCGTAAATCTGCGGGAAAACGTGGAGGAAACCCTCCGGCGTGAGCGCCTCCTGTGCCGAGGCGAACAGATCGTTAAGCGGCAGGAACTCGACCGCATCGGGGTATTGCGCTTTCAGCCACAGGCAGACGTCTTCGTTTTCATCGCGGTTTAGGGTGCACGTGGAATAGACCAGCGTGCCGCCAGGGCGCAACGCGTGAAATGCGCTCTCGATCAGCTCTCGCTGCGTGGCGGCGATCTCATGGTTGCTTTCCACGGACCAGTTCTTTAACGCATCGGGATCTTTCCGTACCACTCCTTCGCCGGAGCAGGGGGCGTCCAGCAGAATGGCGTCGAAGGCTTCCGGCAAGGCGGCGCCAAACACGCGTCCGTCGAAGTGCGTCAGGGCAACATTATGAATACCGCAGCGGCTGATGTTGGCATGCAATACCTTCACGCGGCTGGCGGAAAACTCGTTGGCGAGGATCGCCCCGCGGTTACCCATGCGGGCTGCAATTTGCGTGGTTTTTGAGCCAGGCGCCGCGGCCACATCCATCACGCGCTCAGGCGCGTTGCCCTCTGCGAACAGGGCGGCCACCGGCAGCATCGAGCTGGCCTCCTGGATATAGAACAGACCGCTCAGATGTTCAGCGGTACTGCCCAGCGGCAGTGAGGCTTCGTCATCGCGTTCGATCCAGAACCCCTCAGCGCACCACGGTACCGGCGTAAGCTGCCAGCCGTACGGCGAGACCAGCGCCAGAAAATCATCGACGCTGATTTTCAACGTGTTGACGCGAATACTTCGGCGTAACGGACGCTGGCAGGCGGCGATAAAATCGTCTAACGACAGGTGAGAAGGAAGCGCCTCGCGCATCTGCGCCAGGAATTGTTCAGGAAGAAATACGGAGTTTTGAGCCACGGGCACACCACAGGGAAAAGTTCAGGTGCGCAGTGTAGCATAAAGGCTCCGGTGCGTTGACACCGGAGCCTCTCAGATTAACGCGGCAGGGCGGTTCCCCATTCGCGCCACTCTTTCGGTTCGCTTTCAAGCAGCAGGAAGTGTTTGCCCGGCTGCGCTTTCGGCGCCAGCGGCGTACCCGGCGGCGTGGCAAACGCGATACCGCCGCGAATGAACTGGTTGAAGGTGCCGGTTTTCACCACGCCTCCCGTCAGGCCAAAGTCCAGCGAATAGCCGGATGCCAGCCAGAATACCGAGTTATTACGCACCAGGTGCTGGTAGCGTTCGCTGATGCGTAATGCCACCATCACGCGGTCGGAAAGCGTACCGAGCGTCAGGCCCGTGACCGTACCCACTTCAATGCCGCGGAACAGTACCGGGGTGCCGATGCTCAGCGAGCCCGCTTCCGGCACTTCCACCACGATGCTCAGGCCGCCAAGGTAGCGCGAGTCGGTGATTGTGGCTTCCTGCAGCTCGAAATCACGACGGGCATTGCCCTGGCCTGGCTCCACGTTGATGTACGGCTGCAAAATGGTGTCGAGATGCTCAACGCCCGCGGCCGAGATCTGCGGCGTGACCACCGAGAAGCGCGAGCCGGTGCGGGCAAAGGTCTGCACATATTCCGGGTAGAGCACTGCGGTGGCCTGCACCTCGTTACGCGAGGTAATTAGCGTCAGCTTCTGGATCTGCCCGATATCAATGCCCAGATAGCGGATTGGCATGCCTTCCGCCAGCTTACCGGCATCAAACGCGTGCAGGGTTATCTGTCCACCCACGGCACGCGCAGCGGTTTCGGACGGGAAGAGAATACGTTTGTCACCTTTACGCAGATTCGCGCCCGCGCCGCTGAGGTTATCGAAGCTAATCGCCCCGCGCAGCGCGCGCGACAGCGGGGAGGCCTGCACGGTCAGCCCGTTACCGTTAAGCTGAACTTTCGCGCCGCCTTCGGCCCAGAAGACGCTGTTTGGCGTCAGCAGCTTGCGGTACTCCGGCTTGATGTGCAGTTCGATATCGAACGCATCCGCACGCGGGCGAACGGCGATCACTTCCCCGACTTCAAACTTGCGATACAGCACCACGGATCCCGCCTGTACGTCCGGCAGCGTCTCGGCGCTCAGCGTCAGCGTGGTGGTAGGAAGATCGCTCAGGCTGTTTTCAATCGCTTTCTCCAGGTTGGCATACAGCGGATAGCTGTCGCGCACGGGGCCTTTGTCGCCAGGCAGAATGCGGATACCGCCGTTAACCCATTCGCTGGCGCTGGCACCGAGGAACTCCACGCCGTCCAGACCCACCTTCACGTCGACGCGACTGTTCACCACGAATTTACTGTCACCGTGCACCAGGTCGCTGTATTGCGGATCGATAGCGACCGAGAACGTCACGCCATCCGCGGAGAGCTTACGCTCCAGCACCTGACCGACCTGCACGCCGTGTAAAATCAACGGCTGACCGGCTTCAATCCCATAGCTCTCTGGCGCATTCAGGGTAACCGTCACCACGCCCGGCTTTTGCAGCAGGGCTTTATCCGCCGGGGCAATCACGAAGCTGTTGCTGGGCTCACCTTCACCCGGGATCAGCTCAAAGGTATTGCCGGTCAGCAGCGTGCTGAGGCTGGTATCGTTCAGGGAGATCTTTGGACTGCGCATTTCAATGCGCGTTTTCTCACGCAGGAGATCGACCACGCTCGGATCGACCGTCATTTCGCCGGTGACCGAGCCGCCCGGGTTGAGCGTCATTTTGGTGAGCTGACCAACCTGCAGCCCCTGATACATCAGCGGCGTTGAGCCCGCTTTTAGACCTTTAGCATCGGGCAGGGCGAGTTTAACGATCACGCCGCGCTGGCTGTGCGCCAGGTCGGCGTACAAGCCAAATGAATCATCAGCGGTGGCAGGGCTTGAGTTTTCCGGGGAGTCAAAGGCAATGGCGCCATTCACCAGCGCGGCCAGACTCTCCAGCTTCACTTTCGCACCGCTCAGGCTGAGGTCCGCATCCACGCCGGACACGTTCCAGAAGCGGCTGCCTTTTTTCACCAGATTGGTGAAGCGACGTTCGATCAGCACGTCGATGGTGACGCCTTGTTTATTCGGATTGATCGCGTAGTCGTATACGCGCCCAACCGGGATCTTCCGGAAATAGACCAGGGAGCCACTGTTCAGGGAACCGAGGTCCGGCGCCTGGAGATGAATCATCAAATCGCCGTTATTGAGGCGGTATTTGGGCTGTGTATCCAGAGCCACAAAGTGATCCTGCGGTTCGCCTTTGCCCGGCATCATGCCGATATAGTTACCGCCCACGAGCGCATCCAGCCCGGACACGCCGGCCAGAGAGGCTTTTGGCGTCACCAGCCAGAACTGCGTTTCGCTGCGCAGGGCATCCTGCATGTCAGATTTGATACTGACCCGTACCTGAATTTTGTTCAGCCCTTTTCCAAGGGAGATGTCCTGAACCGTACCGACCTCAACCCCCTGGAAGCGAACGGGCGTTCGTCCGGCGACGATGCCGTCGGCGGTCTGGAAATCAATGGTGACCGTACTCCCGCGATCTTCATAGCTTGTCCAGATGAGCCAGCCTGCAATCATCAGGGCGATGACGGGCAGCAACCAGAATGGCGAAATGCGGCGTTTTGTTTTAATTCTCGCTTCAGTCGGCGAAGCGGGGGTTTCCTGACTCATGTGCATCCCAAAGTAAGCGGCTATCCAGCCATTCCACAGCAAGAATAGTCAATATCACCGCAGAGCCGAAATAAAAAGCCGCGGGTCCCATTGTAAAAGCAAGTAACTGATCGCGATTGATGAGCGACATCATCAGCGAAATCACGAACAAATCTAACATTGACCAGCGGCCAATCCAGGTGACGAACCGCAGAAGCAGAATGCGGGTTCGCAAACCTTGTTCACACTTTAAGTGAATGCTGATGAGCAGGGTAATCATCACCACCACTTTGGTAAAGGGAACCAGGATGCTGGCAATAAAAACGATCGCCGCCACCCCGACGTTGCTGTGCGCAAGGGAGATAATCCCGGAGAGGATAGTATCCTCCTGGCGTCCGCCATTCACGTAAATGATGGAAATCGGCAGCATATTGGCTGGGATCAGAAACACCAGGGAGGCGATCAGCGCGGCCCAGCATTTTTGCAGGCTGTTGTTGCGCCGCAGCCGTAATGGAATGTGGCACCGCGGGCAGCGTCCGCGCGGGTCGGGCAACCCGGTATAGTGGCATCCCAGACAGACGCGAAGATTATCATCGGGGCGCGTGGCGGGGCGCTGAGGGTAAAAACGCTCCCAGAGCTGCTCAACGTTCAGGTGGATCAGCGTCAGGATGCTCAGCAACACCAGACAGATGAAAGCAAAGAGGCCGACGCCGGGCTGCAAAAAGGCGTAGTCCTGGACTTTTATTGACGCAACGCCCACGCCGACCAGATAAATATCCAGCATCACCCACTCTTTGAGCTTATCCAGCATCAGCAGCACCGGGCGAAGGTTCATGCCAAGAATATTGCCAAACCAGAGATAGGCAATGGCGGCAACCAGCACCAGCGGTGCGCCAACGGTGCAGAACAGCACCATGGCAGCAGTGATGGGATCGCCCTGACGGGTCATCTGCCAGATACCCTGCAGTACGTTGGCGTCAATGCGCACGCCAAGCAGGTAGAGTTTCAGCAGCGGTTCGCTCCAGGCGAAGGGCATCAGCAGCAGCATGGTGACGGCCATGGCGGCGAGACGGGTTAGCGACCAGTCGCGGCCATCGCGAATTTTCGCGTCGCAGCGCGGACAAAAGGCACTTTGGTGCGATTTCATCTTCGGCAACATAAAAAGCGTATCGCACTGGGGGCAACGCTGATAATGTGCACGTGGCAAAGCTTCGCTTACCGTATGGACAGTTATCTTTCTCGTCGGCGTAATTTTGGTTGTTTTTAAGGCCATCAGCTGCGCACAAATAAGTATTGTTGAAAGTTATAATAACTCATGAACGGATTCATCTTGAGCATGAGCGCATTTAATGCTTATTTTAATAGGCTATGCGGTAATTTTGTAAGACAACTAAGTGATTGAATAATGAACAAAACAGAATTCTACGCGGATCTGAACCGCGATTTTAAAGCATTGATGGCGGGTGAGACCAGCTTCTTAGCCACTCTGGCAAATACTAGCGCATTGCTGTTTGAACGTCTCTCTGACGTAAACTGGGCCGGCTTTTACCTCCTGGAAGGTGAAACGCTGGTGCTTGGCCCGTTCCAGGGCAAACTGGCCTGCGTGCGTATTCCGGTTGGGCGTGGCGTATGCGGCACGGCGGTGGCCGAGAATCAGGTGCAGCGTGTGGAAGACGTTCATGCGTTTGACGGGCACATTGCCTGTGATGCAGCCAGTAACTCTGAAATCGTTCTGCCGCTGGTGGTCAAAAATCAGATTATTGGCGTTCTGGACATCGACAGTACGGTCTTCAGTCGCTTTACAACCGAGGACGAACAGGGGCTGCGCGAGCTGGTGGCGAATCTGGAAAACGTACTCGCAGCAACCGATTATCAAAAATTCTTTGCGAGCGTCGCAGGATAATCAACGGATAACGTAGCATTTACTGATAGCGTCATTATAATGACGCCTGTTCATGCCTGCGCTTGTTGGCAACGTCCGTTGTAATCAGGAAATTTCATGGAAAATCAACCTAAGTTGAATAGCAGTAAAGAAGTTATCGCATTTCTGGCCGAGCGTTTCCCGCAGTGCTTCAGCGCGGAAGGTGAAGCTCGTCCCCTGAAAGTCGGTATTTTTCAGGATCTGGTGGCGCGTGTTGAAGGGGAAATGAACCTCAGCAAAACTCAGCTGCGTTCCGCCTTACGTCTTTATACTTCGAGCTGGCGCTACCTGTACGGTATCAAACCTGGCGCGACCCGCGTGGATCTCGACGGCAACCCTTGTGGCGAGCTGGACGAGCAGCACGTTGAGCACGCGCGTAAGCAGCTTGAAGAAGCCAAAGCACGCGTTCAGGCACAACGTGCCGAGCAGCAGGCGAAAAAACGCGAAGCCGCAGCGGCAAACGGCCAGGAAGAAGCGCCTCGTCGCGAGCGTAAACCACGCCCTGCGCCGCGTCGTCACGATAATAACGATCGCAAACCGCGTGCAGACAAACCAGCAGCAAAAGCCCCGCGTGCCCCTCGTGAAGAGCCGCGCCATACGCCGGTTTCTGACATTAACGCCCTGAGCGTGGGTCAGGCACTGAAGGTAAAAGCGGGTAACAATGCTATGGACGCCACCGTAATGGAAATCACCAAAGATGGCGTTCGTGTACAGCTGACTTCTGGTATGTCAATGATTGTACGCGCAGAACACTTGTTGTTCTGAAACGGAGGCCAAGCCTGGCATGAACACTTTTTTTAAGCTCACCGCGCTGGCGGGCCTGTTTGCAATAACAGGCCACGCTTTTGCAGTGGACGATATCACGCGTGTTGATCAAATTCCGGTACTCAAGGAAGAGACGCAGCACGCGACGGTGAGCGAGCGCGTGACCTCACGTTTTACCCGCTCGCACTATCGTCAGTTCGATCTCGATCAGGCCTTTTCGGCCAAAATCTTTGACCGCTATCTGAACTTGCTGGATTACAGCCATAACGTTTTGCTCGCCAGCGATGTCGAGCAGTTCGCTAAGCGAAAATCCGAGGTGGGTGACGAGTTGCGTTCAGGCAAGCTGGATCTGTTCTACGATCTCTACAACCTGTCGCAAAAGCGCCGCTTCGAACGCTATCAGTACGCGCTGAAAGTGCTGGAACGTCCAATGGACTTCACCGGCAACGACACCTTCAATCTGGACCGCAGCAAAGCGCCCTGGCCAAAAGATGAAGCCGAGCTGAATGCGCTGTGGGACGGCAAAGTTAAATACGACGAACTGAGTCTTAAGCTGACCGGCAAAGACGAAAAAGAGATCCGTGACACCCTGACGCGTCGTTACAAATTTGCCATTCGTCGTCTGGCCCAGACCAACAGTGAGGATGTTTTCTCGCTGGCCATGACCGCCTTTGCGCACGAAATCGATCCGCACACCAACTATCTCTCACCACGCAACACTGAACAGTTCAATACCGAGATGAGCCTGTCTCTGGAAGGTATCGGCGCGGTGCTGCAGATGGACGATGACTACACGGTGATCAATTCGATGGTCGCGGGTGGCCCGGCATCTAAAAGCAAAGCGATTAGCGTAGGCGATCGCATTGTGGGTGTAGGACAAACCGGCCAGAACATGGTCGACGTGATCGGCTGGCGCCTCGATGACGTGGTCGCACTGATCAAAGGTCCGAAAGGCAGCAAGGTTCGTCTGGAGATTCTGCCTGCCGGTAAAGGCACCAAAACCCGTATCGTTACCCTGACCCGCGAGCGTATCCGTCTGGAAGACCGCGCGGTGAAAATGTCGGTGAAAACCGTGGGTAAAGAGAAAGTTGGTGTCCTGGATATTCCTGGCTTCTACGTGGGGCTGACTGACGATGTGAAAGTTCAGCTGCAGAAGCTTGAAAAGCAGAACGTCAGCAGCATTATCATCGACCTGCGCAGTAACGGCGGCGGGGCGCTGACGGAAGCGGTTTCACTCTCTGGTCTCTTCATTCCATCGGGTCCTGTGGTTCAGGTGCGCGATAACAACGGTAAGGTCCGTGAAGATGCTGATAACGACGGTGTGGTCTACTATAAAGGCCCGCTGGTGGTCCTGGTTGACCGCTTCAGTGCCTCCGCGTCTGAAATCTTTGCCGCTGCTATGCAGGACTATGGCCGCGCGCTGATTGTCGGTGAGCCAACCTTCGGGAAAGGCACCGTTCAGCAGTATCGCTCTCTGAATCGTATTTACGATCAGATGCTGCGTCCGGAGTGGCCTGCACTGGGCTCGGTTCAGTACACCATTCAGAAATTCTACCGCGTGAACGGCGGCAGTACGCAGCGTAAGGGCGTAACGCCGGACATCATGATGCCGACAGGCACGGAAGAGACGGAAACCGGCGAGAAGTTTGAAGATAACGCGTTGCCATGGGACAGCATCAATGCCGCTACCTACGTGAAAGCGGGTGATATGACGCAATTTGGCCCTGAACTGCTGAAAGCGCATAACGACCGCATCGCGAAAGATCCGGAGTTCCAGTACATCATGAAGGACATTGCGCGGTTCAATGCCCTGAAAGATAAGCGGAATATTGTTTCTCTGAACTACGCACAGCGTGAGAAAGAGAACAACGAAGACGATGCAACCCGCCTGGCGCGTATCAACGATCGCTTCAAGCGTGAAGGTAAGCCTCTGCTCAAGAAACTGGACGATCTGCCTAAAGATTACCAGGAACCGGATCCGTATCTGGACGAGACGGTGCATATTGCTATCGACCTGGCGAATCAGGAAAAAGAGAAACCTCCCGTACAGCCCGCTCCGGCAAAATAACCTCCCAACAGGCACAAGAAATTGTGCCTGTTTCTTTTTGTTCTTCATCCTTCCGTCAGTCAGATTTCCAATTGTGTAAAGTTGTGTCTTTCTGGTGACTTACGCCCGCCGGATGCTTGAAAATAGCCGCAATACCCATACGATGTGGGTAATCGCATAGTGCGTTTTGTTAAACTGAGGTAAAAAGAAAATTATGATGCGAATCGCGCTCTTCCTGCTCACCAACCTTGCGGTCATGGTGGTTTTCGGGCTCGTGCTAAGCCTGACGGGAATTCAGTCGAGCAGCGTTCAGGGTCTGTTGATTATGGCGCTGCTGTTTGGTTTTGGTGGCTCGTTCATCTCCCTGCTGATGTCGAAGTGGATGGCACTGAAATCGGTGGGTGGTGAGGTTATTGAACAGCCGCGTAACGATATGGAACAGTGGCTGATGAATACGGTGGCTCAACAGTCCCGTCAGGCCGGGATCGCCATGCCGCAGGTGGCGATTTACCATGCCCCGGACATCAACGCTTTTGCCACGGGCGCCCGTCGCGATGCGTCGCTGGTGGCCGTCAGCACCGGATTGCTGCAGAACATGAGCCGTGACGAAGCCGAAGCGGTTATTGCCCACGAAATCAGCCATATCGCCAACGGTGACATGGTGACCATGACCCTGATTCAGGGCGTGGTGAACACCTTCGTGATCTTCATCTCCCGTATTCTGGCGCAGATTGCGGCAGGCTTTATGGGCGGCAACCGCGACGAAGGTGAAGAGAGCAACGGCAATCCGCTGATCTACTTCGCCGTTTCGATGGTTCTGGAACTGGTATTCGGTATTCTGGCCAGCATCATCACCATGTGGTTCTCTCGTCACCGTGAATTCCACGCGGATGCCGGCTCTGCGAAGCTGGTTGGTCGTGAGAAGATGATTGCCGCGCTGCAGCGCCTGAAAACCAGCTACGAGCCGCAGGAAGCGAACAGCATGATGGCCTTCTGCATTAACGGTAAATCCAAATCGCTGAGCGAGCTGTTTATGTCTCACCCGCCGCTGGATAAACGTATCGAAGCGCTGCGCAGTGGGGAATACCTGAAGTAACGCTAAGAACCCTAATAAGCCGGGCAGGAGAACACTCCGCCCGGCTTTTTTTATGCCTGAATCCTGGGCTGGGTCACGCGCAGGCCGCTGATGACCGCCGCGAGGGAGGCAAGGGCACCCGCGGTGAGAAGCGCTATGTGGTTACCGTTTTGTCCGGCGAGGTTAAACATCAGGGCGACAAGCGCCGCTCCGCTGCTTTGCCCCAGAAGGCGCGCGGTCCCCAGCATGCCGCTGGCACCTCCGCTGCGATGGCGCGGCGCGGCGGTGATAATGGTGTGATTGTTAGGGGACTGAAACAGGCCAAACCCCGCGCCGCACAGGATCATGCGCCAGATGATGTCCAGATCGGTTGGCGATGACGGTAGCAGAGCCAGCGCGAAAAGGCCTGTCGCCATCACCGCCAGCCCCAACGCTCCCAATAAACCGGCATGAACGCGTTCAATTAAATAACCTGCCAGCGGTGCCATCACCATCGTCGCCAGCGGCCAGGGGGTGAGCAGCAGCCCGGTTTCCACCTCTGAACGGCCAACTACGCTCTGCAGAAAGAAGGGCAGAGAAACCAGGGCCAGCATCTGGGCGCAGAACGAGCAGACGGACGTGCAAATGGAGAGGGAAAAGAGGGGAATACGCAGCAGATCGACCGGCAGCAAAGGAACGGGCAGGGTGAGCTGGCGGCGTACAAAGAAGAAGCCGATTGCCAGCAGGGCGATGAGCTCCGCGGCGGTAAGCATCAGAGATTGTCCCTGCGCAAAGCCGCTCAGCGCCGTAATCAGCAGGCCAAAGGTCAGGGCATTCATCACCGCACTCGCCACGTCGAAGCGCGGCATGCTGCTTTTGGGACCGTTAGCGGGAAGAAAGCGCAGGGCAAAGAAGATGGCGACGATACCCAGCGGCACGTTAATGGCGAACAGCCATTGCCATGACGCAACGGAGAGAATAGCTGCCGCTATCGTTGGCCCGGCGGCGGAAGAGACGGCGACAATAAACGAGTTTATCCCCATGCCGCGCCCCAGATGACGTTGCGGATAAATCAAGCGGATCAACGCCGTATTTACGCTCATCAGCGCCGCGCCGCCAAAACCCTGCGCTATGCGCGCAAGCGTCAGGGTATGCAGTGAATCTGAAAGGGCACAAAGCAGAGAGGTAAAAGTGAAAACTACCAGGCCGCACTGATACACCCGACGGTAACCGAACATATCGCCCAGGAAAGAGAACGAGAGCAGGGAAACCACAATCGCAATCTGATAGGCGTTAACAATCCATATCGAACTGGCGGGAGAGGCGTGCAGGTCGCTGGCAATGGTTGGCAGAGCAACGTTCGCGATTGCGCCGTCAAGGACGGCCATTGAGATACCGATAATGATGGTCGCTATTGCGCCATACCGCTGGGGTAAAGGCAGGCCATCGGAAAGATTTTTTTCCATTAGGATTAAAAAAGCTCAGCGTGAAATTATTCTCCTGGTAACTATTTTAGCATTGTTACAGCCGCGATATGTCGCAGATTTGTAACGAAGTAAACGCGGATTGATTGCAGGTGACATGACGGGAACTTATAATAAAAACCGGTTCTGATTTTTATAAAACACTTTCTATGAGGTGGTAAATGGCTATTGCGGATTTGGATAAACAGCCAGATTCTGTTTCTTCCGTGCTGAAGGTGTTTGGCATCTTACAGGCGCTGGGAGAAGAGCGTGAAATAGGTATTACAGAGTTGTCGCAGCGCGTGATGATGTCAAAAAGCACCGTGTATCGCTTTTTGCAAACCATGAAGTCGCTGGGTTACGTTGCCCAGGAAGGCGAATCTGAAAAATACTCTCTGACGCTGAAGCTGTTTGAGCTGGGTGCCCGTGCGCTACAGAATGTTGACCTGATCCGCAGCGCTGATATTCAGATGCGTGAAATCTCTCGCCTGACCAAAGAGACCATCCATCTCGGCGCGCTGGATGAAGACAGCATTGTTTACATCCATAAAATCGACTCCATGTACAATCTGCGCATGTATTCGCGCATTGGTCGTCGCAACCCACTCTACAGTACCGCTATTGGTAAAGTTCTGCTGGCGTGGCGCGATCGTGAGGAAGTGAAGCAGATCCTCGAAGGCGTGGAATACAAGCGCAGCACGGAACGAACCATTACCAACACGGACGCGCTGCTTACAGTGCTCGACCGCGTGCGCGCGCAGGGGTATGGCGAAGATAACGAGGAGCAGGAAGAAGGGCTGCGCTGCATCGGCGTTCCGGTATTTGACCGCTTTGGCGTGGTGATCGCGGGCTTAAGTATCTCCTTCCCAACCTTACGCTTCTCCGAAGAGCGTCTGCATGAGTATGTGGCTATTCTGCACACTGCCGCACGTAAAATTTCTGAGCAGATGGGGTATCACGACTACCCGTTTTAATCCCTGCTGGCAGAAAAAAACGCCGCATCTGATGCGGCGTTTTTTGTTTGTCATTCACCAGGGTGATTAGCCATTATCAATGACGACGGATGTTTTACGCAGTACAGGACATTGGGTTAAGCCAACGATCCCACTGTCAGTATGCAAATACTGGGCAGTGCTCATTCCTTGTGCTGTTAAATATTTGCACTGAATGCCTAGCCCGGCTGCGTTTTCGGTGCTCCCCACGAGCACGCCATAGCCCGTTAACAGAAGGCCAATCCAGACAAGGGCCAGTGCAATAATTGTTCGAATAATGAATCGCATCATTACCTCTTTTATCGTTGTTATCGTAATGCTAGCGTAAAGTGTTTACGCGATGAAACAAGTGCAGGATTCTTAAAAAAAGCGCGATGGAGGCACAGTTAGTCCTTGTTTAAGATAAGCGTGATAATCTCGTTACATCAGGTCCTTAGACGGAGTGTGGAGTGAAAAAAATACGCTGGGTAATTCTGATTATCGTGCTGATAGCGTGCGTGGTGTTATGGACACAGACGATCAATGTGATGTGCGATCAGGATGTACAGTTTTTTAGCGGCGTTTGCGCAATAAACAAGTTTATTCCATGGTAGTAGACATTTTTTCTCAACGTGATTTCCTTCCTTCGCGCCAGTGGTAAAATAGACGTTTTTATTGAGGTGGTGAAATGGGTGAGTTACTGAATTCAGGGCTGCTGAATATAGCATCCCTGATGATTTCTTTGGTTGTTCTGCTTGTGGGGCTGGTCATCTGGTTTTTCGTGAACCGCGCCAGTTCCCGTACTAACGAGCAGATCGAACTGCTGGAAGCGCTGCTCGATCAGCAAAAACGTCAGAATGCGCTGCTACGCCGTCTGTGTGAGGCTAACGAACCGGAAGAGAAAGACGCGCCGAAAGACGCGGTCGCTGAAGATAACAAAGACGAAGACGACTTTATCCGCCTGGTGGCTGAGCGTTAATCTTTTTGTCCTGGGAGGTGGCTGTGGTTTGGAAAAATCCCTGGTATGACCCCTCCCTGAAACATCACACCCCGAACGGTTTTCGTAATACCTCTCCTGTCGAACATCAACCCGGCGACCTTGACCGCTGGCGTAAAGCGCGTAAAAAGGCCGGTTTACCGAAGCCGCCCGCGCTGGGTTATGAAGACTTTATCCGTCAGTGGTGGCAACCTGTTGAGCTAACGCAACCTCAAGAAGATGGGGTATGGTGGCTCGGACACGCGAGCGTGTTGCTGCAGCTGGACGGCAATATCATCCTTACCGATCCGGTGTTTTCACGGCGCGCTTCTCCGCTGCCTTTCCTGGGGCCACAGCGTAAGACACCCCCCGTACTGTCTGTCGAGCAACTTCATCAGCTGGATGCGGTCGTTATTTCCCATAATCATTACGATCATCTTGATGACGCAACCATTCGACGAATCCTCAAACGCTTTCCCGACGTCAGTGTTTTTGTGCCTTTGGGCCTGGCCGACTGGTTTCGTCGCCGGGGAGCAAAACGCGTGGTCGAACTCGACTGGTGGCAGAGTTTTACCTGGCAGGGAATGACGCTGACCGCCGTACCGGCACAGCACTGGAGCATGCGCACGCCATGGAACCGCAATCGTTCCTTATGGTGCGGCTGGGTGATGGAAGGACGGCATCACCGCTTCTGGTTCAGCGGTGATACGGGGTATTCGCCCGAGCTGCTGTTGATACCTGAACGCCTGGGCCAGATAGATGCCGCCGCGTTACCGATTGGTGCCTATGCCCCACGATGGTTCATGGCTGTCCATCATATGGATCCGCAATCTGCGGTGGCATTGTGGCAGCAGCTGGGCTGTCCTGTGGCGTTCCCCATTCACTGGGGCGTGTTTGAACTTGCAGATGAAGCCTTAGATGAACCTGTGCAGGAGTTAACTATCGCGCTCGATAATTTAGCATCAGTTAATCATTCTTTCAGGATACTGAAAATTGGTGAATATTTATCCTTATAAACGAAGCGATAAATTGTTGCATATATTGTTGATGTAAACGCGCGCAGGAATGTTTTATTTTTATCGAAACGTTTTGCTTGCCTTCTTTTGATGCAGAGTCATAAAAATTTCATTATTTTGGTGCATAACGCTGTTTATTAACTGGTGCATTTTAATACAGCCGGGCACCGGTTATTAACACTGTTTTTTCTCTGAAACAATTTGGTCGCGTTACAATGATTTAAGCATAAGTTTTCACAAATTGTTCTAACTCAATCAAGACGTAAGATTTCTTTTACCGGTTGCTGGACGCTTCGTTAGGATTGAGCTATGTTAAAAAAGTCTTAGATTACAGCGGTCGTGAAAACAACGCTGGGTCTTTGTTACGCAGCAGAGCTGTCTGTATGTGATGCGCATAATTGTGCAAAACCTGACAGGCACTGTTCGAATTTGTGCGGCGGATCGAGACATGTTTAAAAATGGCTTGCCATATTAAACATAGTGTGTGATAACACGTTTTGGGTCAAACGAGGTACAGTTCTGTTTATGTGTGGCATTTTCAGTAAAGAAGTCCTGAGTAAACACGTTGTCGTTGAATACCGCTTCTCTGCCGAACCTTATATTAGTGCCTCATGCAGTAATGTCTCAGTTTTATCTCAGTTAATGCCTGCGGGCTAAGAAAACACTCTAAGGAATTTTGCAAAATGGCAAAGATTAAAGGTCAAGTTAAGTGGTTCAACGAGTCTAAAGGTTTTGGTTTCATTACTCCTGCTGACGGCAGCAAAGACGTGTTCGTACACTTCTCTGCAATCCAGGGTAACGGCTTCAAAACTCTGGCTGAAGGCCAGAACGTTGAGTTCGAAATTCAGGACGGCCAGAAAGGCCCAGCTGCAGTTAACGTAACTGCTATCTGATCGAACCGCTGCTGACTGAAGCGCTTAGCACTTCACTCTCAGACATAAAGCCTCGCATAACGCGGGGCTTTTTTATGTCCCTAATCTTTCAAAATATTACCATTCGCGGTCTCGTTATTAACTTGTTGCAAAGCTGCGAGGTTAGTAGCACTGTTTTGCCACCCTAACCCCATCTTTTCCCGTTAAATCAGGGCGTTGTTTTACAGCCCTGGGGTTCAGGTGAAGAAGACATTGATAACAGCAACTGGAAATTTCACGCCGGCGCGTTTTGTGCTGCTCTGTTTAGCGATTTTTTGTAGTCTGGCTTTTTTGCTGGGCCGCGTTGCCTGGCTGCAAATCATCAAGCCTGACAATCTGGTGAAGCAGGAAGATATGCGCTCCCTTCGCCAGCTGTCGATTGATGCGCCGCGTGGCATGATAATGGATCGCGAAGGTCGCCCCCTGGCGGTGAGCGTGCCCGTCCGGGCCGTCTGGGCCGATCCTAAAACGGTGCTGGCAAAAGGGGGCGTTGGCGTTGATGAACGCTGGCAGGCGCTGGCAAACGCGCTGCATCTGTCCCTGGGCACGCTCTCGGCGCGAATCAACGCCAACCCGCAGGGCCGTTTTATTTATCTTGCCCGTCAGGTCGATCCGGCACAGGCAAAGTGGATCGATAAGCTCAATCTGCCCGGCATCAATTTACGCGATGAATCCCGCCGTTTTTATCCTGCCGGCCATGTTGCAGCGAACCTGATTGGCTTCACCAATATTGACGGGCAGGGCATTGAAGGCGTGGAAAAAAGCTTCAACGCGCAGTTGACCGGCAAGGCCGGAGTGCGGCAGGTAAGGGAAGACCGCTACGGCCGCGTGGTTGAGAACCTGACGGAAGTGGCACCCGCACCGGCGCATAACATCCAGTTAAGTATCGACGAGCGGCTGCAGACCATCACCGAAGATGCGCTCGATAATGCCGTGGCCTGGAACAAGGCCGAGTCCGGGGCATCGGTATTAATTAATATCCCAACCGGGGAAATCCTCGCCATGGCGAGCTATCCGGATTTCAACCCCAATAACCGGGAAGGGGCGACGATAAACGACTTTCGCAACCGTGCGATCAGCGATACGTTCGAACCCGGTTCGACCGTCAAGCCGCTGGTGCTGATGACGGCTCTGCAGCAGGGGCTGGTCCAGCCGGACAGCGTGATTGACACGCACCCGTATACACTTGACGGGCACCGTATTCGCGACGTGGGCTTTTACCCTGAGCTGACGATGACCGGGATCCTGCAAAAATCGAGCGATACCGGCGTGTCACGGCTTTCGCTGGCGATGCCTGTCCAGCATCTCATTGACACCTATCGCAACTTTGGTTTTGGCACCAGTACGGGGCTTGGCTTAACGGGGGAAAGCTCAGGGCTGTTGCCCCAGCGTAAATACTGGAGCCAGCTCGATCGCGCGACCTTTGCCTTCGGCTACGGGCTGATGGTAACGCCGCTCCAGCTGGCCCACGTCTACGCCACGATTGGCGGGTTCGGGCTTGAGCGTCCGCTCTCCATCACCCGCATCGATCCCCCCGTTATCGGGCACCGCGTCATGCCGGAAGAGATTGCCCATGAAGTGGAGCACATGATGGAGAGCGTTGCGCTGCCGGGCGGCGGAGGGGTTAAGGCCGCCGTTCGTGATTACCGGGTGGCGGTGAAAACCGGTACGGCGAAGAAAATTGACGATAGCGGGAAGTATGTCGATAAATACGTCGCCTACACCGCGGGGGTTGCACCTGCCAGCGATCCGCGCTTTGCCCTGGTGGTGGTCATTAACGATCCGCAAAACGGGGCCTACTACGGCGGGGCCGTTTCCGCGCCTGTCTTCAGTGAGATTATGGGCAACGTGCTGCGTCTGGAGAATGTGAAACCTGACGGGTTACCGGCGGGTTCCGATCACCTCATCGTTATGCGTTAACCGGACGTTTATAACCTGGGCGAATAGCGGTACACTTCGCCCTTTGATTATGCTCCGGAGTCACCATGTCCTTCAGCTGTCCCCTTTGCCACGCCCCCCTGACGCACTCAGATAAAAGTTATACCTGTCCGCAGGGGCATCAGTTTGATATGGCAAAAGAAGGCTACGTGAATCTTCTGCCGGTGCAGCATAAGCGCTCCCGCGATCCAGGCGATAGTGCAGAGATGATGCAGGCGCGCCGCGCGTTTCTGGATGCCGGGCACTATCTGCCGCTGCGGGAGGCAGTCGCGCAGATGCTGAATGACATTCTGCCGGGGTCAGCCACCGCCGTGCTCGATATCGGCTGCGGAGAAGGGTACTACACCGCACGGTTTGCAGAGGTTGCTCGTGAGAAGAGCGCACAGACATTCGGTCTGGACGTGTCGAAAGCGGCCATTCGCGCGGCGGCAAAGCGTTACGCCGACGTGACGTTCTGCGTGGCATCCAGCCACCGGCTGCCGTTTGACGATGCCAGCATGGACGCGGTCATCCGCATTTACGCGCCGTGTAAGGCAGAGGAGTTGGCGCGCGTGGTGAAGCCTGGCGGATGGGTGGTCACCGTGACGCCGGGCCCGCGTCATCTGATGGAGCTCAAAGGGCTGATCTACGACGAAGTGCGTCTGCATGCCCCGCATTCGGAACAGCTGGCCGGTTTTACCCTGAAGCAAGCGGAATCGGTGGCGTACGAAATGACGCTGAAAGGGGAAGAGGCCGTCGCGTTATTGCAGATGACGCCGTTCGCGTGGCGGGCAAAACCGGAGGTGTGGGAAACGCTAGCGGCACATTCAACATTTCGCTGCCAGACCGACTTCAGCATCCACGTCTGGCAGCGCGAAGACTAACCGGCGAAGTGCGCCCAGAGGATCTGGGCACCAATACCAATTAGCACAATACCGCCCAGGATCTCGGCGCGTTTACCCAGAAGCGGGCCGATAAACCGTCCGACCATCATGCCCAGCGTGGACATAATCAGCGTTGCACAGCCAATAGCCAGCGCGGTGGCGATAATATTGACCTGCAGGAATGCCAGACCGACACCGACGGCCATCGCATCAAGGCTGGTGGCGACGGCCGTGGTGACCAGCAGCCAGAATCCGTGGCGATGCTGCGGCTCCACGTCTTCTTCATCACCTCCGCGAAAACCTTCAATGACCATTCGGCCTCCGAGGAACGCCAGCAGGACGAAGGCAATCCAGTGGTTCCACTCCAGCACGAACTGGCTGGCGAGCATGCCAAGTCCCCAGCCGATAAGCGGGGTCAGCGTTTCGATAGCGCCAAAAATCAGGCCGGTACGCAGGGCTTCAGAGAATTTAGGTTTGTGAAGCGTGGCGCCTTTTCCGATGGAAGCAGCGAATGCGTCCATGGACATGCCAAAAGCGAGAAGGATCGTAGCGGAGATATTCATAACAGCGTCCAGACCGGGGATATCCATATGACACATCACTGCCCCCAGTAAACAGCAGTTGATGTATCTATGGTCTCGCCTGATCGCAATGCACATAAGATGTGCGGTAAGCGATCCGTACGCGCCACGTTTTTCAACGAGTATGTTGACACGTACATTTCCTGCGAACAGGAAATCGGCTACTCCCCAACGACGGGCGCAACCTTAACATATTTTGAGAATATAAAACAACAATGAAGAGACATTATTTAAAATGCTTATTGATAACGATTTTCATTTGTCTTTAAGCGTGAAAATATCGTTAATAAATAGAGATAAAATTAACGGTGGGGATATAGCTTCGGCTATATTTCTTGCGCAAAATGAACACAGGATATAGCCGTTGCTATATATATAACTCATTGAGTTTTAACGAGTAACTTGTATATCTTTTCCAGGTCATCAATATTCTTCACCCGAATAAGCAGGCGGCGTTGTTCTAATTGCATCACCAGCACGCCGTCTTCGGATAAATTCATCTCTTTAATACGGTTATATTCTATCCACACATTGGCGAAGAAAAATCCGCGTGATTTAAAAATGATTTTCGGCGTGCGGATCCAGAACAGATACACAGCCATTAATGCCAGCGCACATAATAACCATGTGGTTAATATTGCACCATGGCTAGTGACGTTATTGTAAATAAGAATAACGATGAGACCCGCGAAGATAAACGCATCCATGCGCCCGCGTCGCAGGAGGGGAAGGGAGAGCAGCGTCTCGCCGTAACGGCGCGGCATGATGAACTCGTCATAGATAGCGTAAGCCAGAAGGGCAGCAATAAATAAAACCAGTACGATGTCCGTGACAGTCATTCATCCTCCAGATAAAAAAAGCCGGGGGCAAGCCCCCGGCCTATAGCATTGAAACTTACAGACCCAGCAGGCCGACGGCGTAGCCCGCAATACCGATGACGAAGAAGCCAACGATAATCCACAGCGGGTTCACTTTCTTACGCAGCAGCCACATGCAGGCGAAGGTCAACAGAAGCGGGACCAGGCCCGGCATCAACTGGTCCAGAATCGTCTGCACGGTGGTGACGCGGGTCTGACCATCCTGCCCGGTGATGGTCGATACCACCAGCGGGATGTTCACGTGCGTCCACTTGTTAACCAGCGCCCCCATGACAAACAGGCCGAGGATTGACGCCCCCTCAGTCAGTTTCTGCAGGAAGCCGCCGCCCATGTCCTTAACGATGTCCACCCCTTTACGGTAGCCGTAGGCCACGCCGTAGTAACGGGTCAGCAGACGCACGGCGTTGAACAGGATGAAGAACAGCAGTGGGCCAAGCAGGCTGCCACTCATCGCGATACCGGCACCCAGCGCCGCGAAGACCGGACGCACGGTACCCCAGAAGATAGGGTCACCGACACCGGCCAGCGGCCCCATCAGACCGACTTTGATACCGTTGATAGCACCATCGTCGATCTCTGCGCCATTCGCACGCTGTTCTTCCATCGCCAGCGTTACGCCCAGTACGGGGGCCGCAACGTAAGGATGGGTGTTAAAGAATTCCAGGTGACGCTTGATCGCCTGACGGCGCGCTTCGTTGTTTTCCGGGTACAGGCGTTTGATCGCCGGTACCATGGAGAAGCAGAAACCCAGCGCCTGCATACGTTCGAAGTTCCATGAACCCTGAAACAGGTTAGAACGGATGAACACGCCACGAATATCACCCGGAGTGAGTTTTTTCTCGGTGGTAGTTTTTGTCATATCAACCATTTCGCTCACCTGTTAGTCCAGTTCGTTATCGAGATCGTTGTTACCAGCAGCCTGCGCTGGGGCACCCGCGACGCGGTTGTATTTCGGGCTGAGCTGGATGTAGAGAATCGCCATCACAGCACCAATCACACCCAGTGCAACCAGGTTGAAGTTGGTGAATGCCGCGGTCACGAAGCCGAGGTAGAAGAACGGCATCAGGTAGCCTGCGCGCATCATGTTGATGACCATCGCATAACCCACAACCACGATCATACCGCCCGCGATGTTAAGACCGCCGGTGACCACTTCTGGAATGGCGTTCAGCATGCTCTGGACTTCACTGGTACCGACAGAGATCGCCACGATAACCGCCGGGATCGCGATACGCATCGCCTGCAGGAACAGGGATGACACGTGTATCCACGACAGTGCCGTGAGGTTGCCGTTGTCGGCCGCCTTATCCGCCGCGTGCTGGAAGGCAACGGTGATAGTACGAACGATGATGGTCAGAACCTGGCCTGCTGCTGCCAGCGGGATCGCCAGGGCGATACCGGCACCAATACTCTGGTGACCAGCAATAACCAGAACGGTCGAAATGATAGAGGCCAGCGCGGCATCGGGCGCAACCGCCGCACCGATGTTCATCCAGCCCAGGGCGATCATTTCCAGGGTACCACCGATGATAATACCGGTTTTCATGTCACCCAGAACGGCGCCAATCAGCGTACAGGCCACCAGAGGGCGGTGGAACTGAAATTCATCAAGTACGGATTCCATACCCGCAATACATGCGACGACGAACACCAGCACAATCTGAAGAGTGGTAATCTCCATTGCACTTCTCCTATTACATAAGCTTTATGTGAGAACCGGCACGGGCTTATTTCCCAACTTTGCCGATCAAATCCATCATTTTCAGTTTCTGGTCCGTGGAAACCTTACGGGCTTCCAGCTCAATACCGCGTGCATTCAGCTTATTGAATGCTTCAATGTCTTTCGCATCGACTGAAATGGCGTTGTTGACCTGCGTTTTGCCCTGACGGAATGCCATACCACCAATGTTAACGGAGGTGATTTTCACGCCGCCTTCAACAATGCGCTCAACGTCTGTCGGGTTAGTGAACAGGAGCATCACGCGTTCGCCCGCATATTTCGGGTTGTTGTAAACGCGGATCATCTTGGCGACATCCACGACGTGCGCGGTAACGCCTGGAGGAGCAACCTGAGTCAGAAGGGTTTTACGTACGGTATCAGCGGCCACTTCGTCGCTGACCACGATGATGCGTCGAACGTTGGTCTCTTTGGTCCAGCGCGTGGCAACCTGACCGTGGATTAAGCGGTCATCAATACGCGCAAGGCCGATCACCATGTAATCGTTCGGGCCCATCGGTTTTGCCGGTGCCGCCGCTTTCGGTGCCGCTACAGGCGCAGGGGCAGGTTTTTCAACCGGCTGTGCCTTCAGCGCCTTAACCCCTTCACGACCGGTTTCAACGGCCAGAGCAACCAGCTCGTCGAAGGACGGATTGTCGTCACGCGCCATGAAGGTTTCCACCAGCATGGGAATATTGACCCCGGCGACAACTTCATAGTGCTCTTTATCGACGACAATGCGGCTGGCAGCATTGAACGGGCTGCCGCCCCATGTATCAACGAGAAACAGCACGCCTTTGCTGGTATCCAGCTTCTCGAGCTGAGCGTTGTACTTCTCTATCAGCGTCTCGGCGTTTTCACCGGGAACGAAATCGATCCAGCCGACGTTTTCCTGCTCGCCCAACAGCATCTCTGCCGTTTTGAGTAGCTGCTCAGCAGCCCAACCATGTGTGCCTATGACAATAGCAATGGTCACTTGCTACCTCCTTTTATTATCATTAATACGCCTGCCAGGCAGCCGTACTGAGAATCGTATTGGCGAACCGAATCGATTCAGATAAGGGTTAGAGTTCAAAAAAACTAAGACTTCCGCGAATTATTTTAGATAGTGAAAAAATAATTTATGTGATGAAGATCCGTAATTTAGCCACGCGTTACAGAATTATCTGTAGCGTATAGCCGCTGTGTTACAGAACTTTGCAAAGGAACGTAAATCTTTGCTAAAAACACAGTCTCTCTGATATGTTTAGCCTCCGTTTAATTGTTCAGGAGTATAGGGCTCCAGCCCACTATATGGACCGTCACCGACGTCAGTCATCTGCCAGGCCATTTCGCGCCTTTTTCTCCGGCGATCCTCGCCACGTATCGACTCTGTCTGCCTCTGTTTTGCCCACATTGAGTGGGGCACCGTTTCGTCATTCCTTTAGCAGGAGCTTGTCATGGAATTCTTAATGGACCCGTCAATCTGGGTGGGATTGCTCACGCTGGTGGTGCTCGAGATTGTTCTCGGCATCGATAACCTGGTGTTTATCGCCATTCTTGCGGACAAACTGCCGCCAAAACAGCGTGATAAAGCGCGTCTGATTGGCCTCTCGCTGGCGCTGGTTATGCGACTGGGGCTGCTCTCCGTCATCTCCTGGATGGTCACATTGACCAAACCGCTGTTCTCCGTCATGGACTACACCTTCTCAGGGCGTGATTTAATCATGCTGATAGGGGGGATATTCCTGCTCTTCAAAGCGACGACAGAACTTCATGAGCGGCTGGAAAACCGTCAGCACGATGATGGTCACGGTAAAGGCTATGCCAGTTTCTGGGTGGTGGTGCTGCAGATCGTGGTGCTGGATGCGGTCTTCTCGCTGGATGCGGTGATCACGGCGGTCGGCATGGTGAACCATCTGCCGGTAATGATGGCGGCTGTCGTTATTGCAATGGCGGTCATGCTGCTGGCCTCGAAGCCTCTGACGCGCTTCGTGAACCAGCATCCGACGGTGGTCGTGCTGTGTCTGAGCTTCCTGCTGATGATTGGCCTGAGCCTGGTGGCGGAAGGCTTTGGCTTCCATATACCGAAAGGCTACCTGTACGCCGCGATTGGCTTCTCGATCCTGATCGAGCTGTTCAACCAGATTGCGCGCCGTAACTTTATCAAGCAGCAGTCAAATCAGCCGCTGCGCGCCCGTACCGCAGATGCCATTCTGCGCCTGATGGGCGGTCGTCGTCAGGTGAACGTTCAGTCTGATTCCGAAAACCACAACCCGGTTCCTGTTCCGGAAGGGGCGTTTGTGGAACAGGAGCGCTACATGATCAACGGCGTGCTCTCC
This sequence comes from Enterobacter sp. ECC-249, assembly GCF_043965265.1. Lineage (NCBI taxonomy): Bacteria > Pseudomonadati > Pseudomonadota > Gammaproteobacteria > Enterobacterales > Enterobacteriaceae > Enterobacter > Enterobacter sp. ECC-249. The sequence continues at coordinate 3,297,519 of NZ_CP143660.1, read as the reverse complement.
CTGGCCTCCCGTTCGCTGCGCGGCATCATGACGCCGCGCGGGGAGATCAGCTGGGTTGATGCTAACCTGAGCGTGGATGAAATTCGCCAGCAGCTGCTCTCTTCACCGCACAGCCTGTTCCCGGTGTGTCGCGGTGAGCTGGATGAGATCATCGGCGTCGTGCGGGCGAAAGAGATGCTGGTAGCCCTGGAAGAGGGCGTCAACGTGGAAGCCGTTGCTGCCGCGTCGCCTGCGATCGTCGTGCCGGAAACGCTGGATCCGATCAACCTGCTTGGGGTGCTGCGTCGCGCTCGCGGTAGCTTTGTTATCGTCACCAACGAGTTTGGCGTGGTGCAGGGGCTGGTTACGCCGCTGGACGTGCTGGAAGCGATTGCCGGTGAGTTCCCGGATGCCGACGAAACGCCAGAAATTGTTGCCGACGGCGAAGGCTGGCTGGTTAAAGGTACCACCGACCTGCACGCGCTCTCGCACACGCTGGGGCTGGAAAACGTGATTAACGATGAAGAAGACATCGCGACCGTTGCCGGTCTTGTGATCGCGGTTAACGGGCAAATCCCGCGCGTCGGAGATGTAATCGAACTGGCGCCGCTGCACATTACGATCGTTGAGGCTAACGACTATCGCGTTGATATGGTTCGTATTGTTAAAGAACAATCAGCCCACGACGAAGATGAGTAAGCCGGCTTAGCGCAGCGGCATTAAGGGCACGATGTGCCCGTTATGATGCGCTGGCGGGGACGCGCTTCCCGCCAGCCACTTCGGAAAATCCCGCAGCGGCATCGGCCGCGCATAGAAAAAGCCCTGCAGGACAGGTACACCATGGCGGCGCAAATAGCGCGCCTGCTCCTCTGTCTCGACCCCCTCAGCAACCAGTTCAATATTCAGCCGCTGACCCAGCGCAATAATCATATCCGTCACCGTTGAATTCACGGCGTCGGTGCCGATGGCGGTGGTAAAGGACTGGTCAATTTTCAGCACGTCCGGGTGCAGCTTCTCAAGCCAGGAGAGGGAGCTGTTCCCGGTGCCAAAATCGTCGATTGCCAGCTTCACCCCTTTGCGATGCAGCTCGCGCACGATGCGATAATCCGCATCCAGCAGCGCATCCCGTTCCGTGAGTTCAATTACCAGCTGCTGTCGCGGACTGGCGCTGAACCAGAGGCGGTTCAGATCCTGTATCAGCACAGCGTGACGGAAATGGCTGGCAGCGACGTTAATGCCGATGTGAAAACCGGCGCTGGAAGGGAAGTAGCCTATCTGGCGCACCGTTTCGGCGATGACATAGCGGGTCAGGGGGACAATCTGGTTATGTTCTTCTGCCAGAGGGATAAACACTTCCGGGGTGATCCAGCCCTGACGGGGGTTGTTCCAGCGCAGCAGGATCTCCACGCCAGTGCACGCCTGGGTACGGGCATTCACCAGCGGCTGGCAGAAAAGCTCAAATTCCCGCCCCGCAATCCCCATATCGATCTCCCACGTAAAGCTCATCCGGTTTGCCGTCGCCAGCCAGGCGAGATAGCCCAGCAGCAGGCTGAGCATGAGTCCCAGCGGCAGCTGGGCTGGCAGGCTTTTTAAGGCTAATGCTCCGGGACCTGGCCCGCTGACCGTAATGGTGAAAGGATTTCGGGTTGATGCCTGCCGGAAAAGAGAGCCCTCCTCATCAAACGTCAGGCTGTCGCTGACGCGTTGACCATAGCGCAGAAAGCGATCGCCCACGGTCAGCGCCACGTCATTAATAAGCGGGCGCTGGGGCTCGAGGATCATTCTGGCGATCAGATCGATATTGATGATTTCGATGACGCCTGCTTCACCGTCCGGAGAAACGGGATACCACTGGATCAATATAGGGCTATCTTTAAGCAGCCACTGGTCGGTGGATAAAATCAGCTTCGCCGTGCTGGCGGGTAATTCTTTCAGGAAGTCACGAACGGGCACATTGCGGCTGCCGAAAATACTTGAGCAATACAGGACACCGTCGTTAATCAGGGCGATGGAGCGAACCGTCTGCAAAATGGCGGCCTGCTTTCGCAACGCAAGATGCGCCAGGGGACAGGGCTGTCCCACCAGGGGCTGCAGTACGCTGCGACGGTTCTCTAAAGAAAGCAGTATGTTATCAAGGGCGCGGACGGTGTGGCTGGTAAAATCGAGGATCCGCTGTTGGTTAACGTTGCGCTGGGAAATAAAGCGAATGCCTAGCGTCAGGATGAGCGTGAGGAGCGCAACCGTCACACAGACGATAACGCGTTTTCGGCGATAGTTTTTAATGATCGTTTGTGCAGTTTGCATGAACGGTCGCCTGATAAGCCACCAGCCACAAAAGCCGGACGCAACAGTGAAAGTGTAGTGGGGAAAGCAGAAGGAGACGAGGAAGAAGAGGGAAATTCGCCCATCCGTTGCAGATGGGCGAAAGGCAGTATTAGTCGCACTGCACCTTAATGGCCAGGCCACCACGGGACGTCTCGCGGTATTTCGCGTTCATGTCTTTGCCCGTTTCGTACATGGTTTCAATCACCTTATCCAGCGATACGCGAGGTTCGCTGGTACGGCGCATCGCCATACGGGAGGCGTTGATGGCTTTCACCGAGGCAATCGCGTTACGCTCGATGCACGGCACCTGCACCTGGCCCGCGACCGGGTCACAGGTCAGACCGAGGTTATGTTCCATTCCGATCTCAGCCGCCACGCAGACCTGCTCAGGGCTTGCGCCCAGCAGCTCTGCCAGACCCGCCGCCGCCATGGAGCAGGCCACGCCGACTTCACCCTGACAGCCCACTTCCGCACCTGAAATGGAGGCATTCATCTTGTACAGCGCGCCGATGGCACCTGCCGCCAGGAAGTAGCGGATGTAGATGTCCGGCGTCACGGGCTCAATAAAGTGATCGTAATACGCCAGCACCGCCGGAACGATACCGCAGGCACCGTTGGTTGGCGCCGTCACAACGCGGCCGCCGGCGGCGTTCTCTTCGTTAACGGCCAGGGCAAACATGTTTACCCAGTCAACCACGTTCATCGGGTCGTTGGAAAACTTGTCCGTGGTCACCAGCATACGGCGCAGGGCGGAGGCACGACGCGGGACGCGCAGTGGACCCGGCAGAACCCCTTCGGTGTTCATCCCACGGTCGATACAGGCGCGCATGGTTTGCCAGACGTTGGCAAAATAGTCTTCAATCTCTTTTTTGCTGTGCAGGGCCAGCTCGTTCTGCATCACCATGCCGGACAGGGAAAGACCGGTCTCTTTGCAGTAGCCCAGCATTTCGGTAGCCGATTTGAACGGGTACGGTACGCTGACGTCGCCGACGCTGTCTTTGCCAAAATGCTCTTCATCCACGATGAAGCCACCGCCGATGGAGTAGTACGTCTTGCTGTAGATCTCTTTTTCACCGCTCCAGGCGTGAATGGTCATGCCGTTTTCATGCAGCGGCAGGTTGTCGCTACGGAAACGCATGCCGTCATCCTGCGGGAAATCGACTTCCTGCTGGCCGTTTGCCAGCAGCAGGCGACCGCGTGTTTCCACGTCGCGGATGAATGCCGGGATGGCATCAATATCAACGGTATCCGGCATGTTGCCTGCCAGACCCATAATAATGGCGATATCGGTGTGGTGGCCTTTACCCGTTAATGACAGCGAGCCGTAAACATCCACGGCAACACGGGTAACGCTTTCCAGTAATCCTTTTTCGACCAGATCATCGACGAACTGTTTACCGGCCTTCATCGGGCCAACAGTATGGGAAGACGAAGGGCCAATTCCCACTTTGAACATGTCGAATATACTAATCACTTTCACACTCCTGACAGGGTTACCGGGGTTCCAGTAACGATGTTATAACTGCGCATAGTGTAAGAGGGAACACCGACCTCGGCTTAACTATTCACATGAATTAAACTAATGGTTAACGATGGGTTTTGCTAATAGCGCGACGCAGATCGCAAACCTGGCCGAAGAGGGCGGAATGTAAAGTATAGTCAAGGCTTCAGGCCGATTTGCAACGCCAGCTCACGAATAATGCCCGCCGTCATGCCCCAGACAAAATAATGCTGATACCAGGACAACCAGACCCGATGGTCATGCCCGCGACGCTGAATATCCAGCGGGTGATAACGACTCAGTCGGAGGGCTTCATCCAGCGGCATTTCAAACACCGCTGAGACTTCATCGACGCTAGCGTGATACTGCAGGCCCGGCGGGATAATGCCGACCACCGGCGTGACCTGAAAACCGGTGACGCTGTCGACGGGCGGCAGCACGCCGATGACCTCAACGGCCTCCGGCGGAATGGCAACCTCTTCCTGCGCTTCGCGCAGCGCGGCGGCAATCAGCGAGACGTCTGAGCTGTCTACCGCGCCCCCTGGAAAAGCGACCTGACCCGCGTGCTTGCGTAAATGGGGAGAACGCTGGGTGAGCAGCAGGCCCGGCTGCGCGCGACGCACGACCGGGATCAGCACGGCCGCCTGACGCTGATTCAGGGCTTCGCGGTTGACCTGCGGTCTTAGTAGCTGAAAGCGAGATAAAAAGTCATCCAGCGTCAGGTTCTCTTTTTCCACCCGTTATTACTCCAGTTGTTTCAGGATACGGTTAACTTTATCAAAGGTTTCCTGATATTCCGCATCGACCTGGCTATCGGCAACAATGCCGCCCCCGGCCGAACAGTAAAGGTTTCCGTTGCAGGCGGTCAGCGTGCGAATGGTGATGCTGGTATCCAGCGTGCCGCACAGGCTGATATAGCCAATGCTGCCGCACCAGGCGTTGCGGCGGTGGGGCTCCAGCTCATCAATGATCTCCATTGCCCGCACCTTAGGCGCGCCGGTGATGGAGCCGCCCGGGAACGCGGCGCGCAGAAGATCGCAGGCCGTGCGCGAGTCAGGCAGCCGCGCGGTAATGGTGCTGACCAGATGATGCACCGCCGGGAAAGGCTCAACGACAAACAGTTCCGGCACGCGGACGCTGCCCGGAACGGCCACCCGGCCAATGTCGTTACGCATCAGATCGACAATCATCAGGTTTTCGGCGCGATCTTTTGGCGAGGCGGCCAGTTTTTCCGCCTGCTGGCGATCGGCATCGGGATCGGCAAGACGCGGCAGGGTGCCTTTAATCGGACGGGTTTGGATCGTGCCCTCGGCCAGATGAATAAAGCGCTCGGGCGACAGGCTGAGGATCGCCCCCTGTTCCAGACGCACAAACGCGCTAAACGGCGCCTTATTGCTGGCATTAAGACGGGTAAACGCCTGCCACTCATCTCCCCGGTATGTCGCCTGGAAACGCTGGGCGAGGTTAACCTGGTAGCAGTCACCGCTTTGCAGATACGCCTGAACGCGTGCGAATTTTTCGCCATACTCCGCGGCGCTCATGTTCGAGCGCCAGCCGGAGGTCAGCGTGAACGTCTGTGCCGGTGCAGGCTGCTGCGCCTCAAGCCAGGCCAGACGCGCCTGCACGTCTTGATGGCTCAGCAGGGAAACCGTTTTTTTCTGGTGATCAACAATTAACGCCCAGTCATACAGCCCCACGGCCATGTCGGGCAGGGGAATATCAGCCTGCGCATGCTCGGGCAGCGTTTCGAAACGGCGACCCAAATCGTAGCCAAACAGGCCCAGCGCGCCCCCCTGAAAAGGAAGATCCGGGTTGGGTGTGGCAGATAAGCCCAGCGCGTTAATGTCGTGCTGAAGCTGCATCAGCGGATCGTCCGTCAGCGACAGGTCATCGGTTGTCAGCGTCTTCAGCGGATCGGCAACCAGAATATCAAAGCGGCTATAGGGATGGTCCGCATGGCCGGAGTGCAGCAGCATCGCAAACGGAAGATGGCTCAGGCGGGCAAACCAGTATTCAGCGGCGTCTGTCCGCCAGGGCAGGGTAATAACAGTGGGGAAGCGCATGTTCATGTGTGGCATACTACCGGGCAGCGTGAAATAATTAGCGCGAATAATTTAGCAGGAGTTGACGATGTTTGCAGGTTTACCTTCTCTGAGCCATGAACAGCAGCAGAAAGCGGTTGAGCGAATTCAGGAACTGATGTCCCAGGGGATGAGCAGCGGACAGGCGATTACCGTTGTCGCCGAGGAGATTCGCGCCAGTCATTCCGGCGAGCGGATCGTGGCGCGTTTCGAAGATGAAGATGAAGATCCAGAAGAGTAATCGGGCTTACACCGCCGCGATAATCTTGATCTCAACCTTATACTCCGGTTTCATCAGCGTGGCCTGTACGGTGCAGCGTACAGGCGCGTGACCCGCCACAACCCACGCATCCCAGGCTTTATTCATTGCCGCGAAGTCATCTTTGTTTGCCAGGAAAATCGTCGCATCCAGAATGCGGGATTTGTCGCTGCCCTGTTTTTCCAGCACCGCATCAATCTGCGCCAGAGTGTTAGCCGTCTGCTCGAACGCATCCGCGTCCAGGTTAGCCGGAACGCCGGTGTAGTAAAGCGTCTGGTTATGGATCACCACATCAGACCAGCGGGCTTCGGCATCAATGCGCACAATTGTCATAAACGTTTCCTCGTTATTTTTCGTCGTCAGGCGGCAAGACTGCCATATTGTTCACCTGTCGTCACTATTTGGGGTGGCACAGGAGAGGATGGGCTGACATAATCCCTGTGCAAAAATACAGTGAGAGAACACCGTGGCAGACGATTTTTCCCCTGAAGGTCAATTAGCGCAGGCGATCCCCGGCTTCAAACCCCGTGAGCCTCAGCGACAGATGGCGCACGCTGTTGCACGCGCCATTGATAAGGCCCAGCCGCTGGTGGTCGAAGCCGGTACCGGCACGGGTAAAACCTATGCTTACCTTGCGCCAGCGCTGCGGGCGAAAAAGAAGGTGATTATTTCCACCGGTTCGAAGGCGCTGCAGGATCAGCTCTACAGCCGCGATTTACCCACCGTAGCAAAGGCGCTGAAATATAAAGGCCGTCTGGCCCTGCTGAAGGGGCGCTCCAACTATCTCTGTCTGGAACGCCTTGAGCAGCAGGCGCTGGCGGGCGGCGACCTGCCGGTGCAAACCCTCAGCGACGTCATTATCCTTCGCGCCTGGGCGAACCAGACCGAAGAGGGCGATATCAGCACCTGCGCGAGCGTACCGGAAGACTCTCCCGCCTGGCCGCTGGTGACCAGCACCAACGACAACTGCCTCGGCAGCGACTGCCCGCTGTATAAAGACTGCTTCGTGGTGAAAGCGCGCAAAACGGCGATGGACGCGGATGTCGTGGTGGTCAACCACCATCTGTTCCTCGCGGATATGGTGGTTAAGGACAGCGGTTTCGGCGAGCTGATCCCGGAGGCAGACGTGATGATCTTCGACGAAGCCCACCAGCTGCCGGATATCGCCAGCCAGTATTTCGGCCAGTCGCTCTCCAGCCGCCAGCTGCAGGATCTGGCGAAAGATTTTACCATTGCCTACCGGACCGAACTCAAAGATACCCAGCAGCTGCAGAAGTGCGCGGACCGTCTGGCGCAAAGCGCGCAGGATTTCCGCTTACAGCTCGGCGAGCCGGGCTATCGCGGCAACCTGCGCGAGCTGCTGGCGGACAAAAATATCCAGCGCGCGCTGCTGCTGCTCGATGATGCGCTTGAGCTCTGCTACGACGTGGCAAAGCTGTCGCTCGGCCGCTCCGCGCTGCTGGACGCGGCCTTCGAACGCGCCACGCTCTATCGCGGGCGGCTCAAACGGCTGAAAGAGATCAATCAGCCGGGGTACAGCTACTGGTATGAGTGCACTTCACGGCATTTCACGCTGGCACTCACGCCGCTGACGGTGGCCGATAAATTTAAAGAAGTGATGGCGCAGAAGCCGGGCAGCTGGATCTTCACCTCGGCAACCCTGTCGGTGAATGACGATCTGCACCACTTCACCGAGCGCCTCGGCATTGAGCAGGCGGAATCGCTGCTCCTGCCCAGCCCGTTCGATTACGAAAAACAGGCGCTGCTCTGCGTCCCCCGTAATCTGCCGCTGCCGAACCAGCCGGGTGCTGCGCGCCATCTGGCCGCGATGTTAAAACCAATGATCGAGGCCAACAACGGGCGCTGCTTTATGCTCTGCACCTCTCACGCCATGATGCGCGATCTCGCCGAGCAGTTTCGCGCCACTATGACCTTACCGGTGCTGCTGCAGGGCGAAACCAGTAAAGGCCAGCTGTTACAGCAGTTTGTCAGCGCCGGTAATGCCCTGCTGGTCGCAACCAGCAGCTTCTGGGAAGGAGTGGACGTGCGCGGCGACACGCTTTCGCTGGTGATCATTGATAAGCTGCCGTTTACCTCCCCGGACGATCCGCTGCTGAAGGCGCGGATGGAGGACTGCCGTCTGCGCGGCGGCGATCCGTTTGACGAGGTTCAGCTGCCGGATGCGGTCATTACGCTGAAGCAAGGGGTAGGGCGCTTAATCCGCGACGTCACCGACCGCGGCGTGCTGGTCATCTGCGATAACCGGCTGGTGATGCGTCCCTACGGTGCGACTTTCCTCGCAAGCCTGCCGCCCGCGCCGCGGACGCGGGACATAAAACGCGCGGTGCGTTTCCTGGCAAACCCAACGGCGGAGTAATTTACCCCGGAGTGTGCTAAGATGCGCGCCATTTTGTGACTGACCCTTGCGAGAGCGCGACGACTGATGCGAATTCTGGCTATTGATACCGCGACAGAGGCTTGCTCTGTCGCTCTGTTGAACGACGGTGCTGTTTCTGCCCATTTCGAAGAGTGCCCCCGGGAACACACCCAACGCATTCTGCCCCTGGTAAAAGCCATTTTAACCCAGGGCAACACCTCCTTAACCGACCTCGACGCGCTGGCCTTTGGCCGCGGCCCCGGCAGCTTTACGGGCGTACGTATCGGGATTGGCATTGCGCAGGGGCTGGCGCTGGGCGCCGAACTGCCGATGATCGGCGTCTCTACCCTCGCCACCATGGCGCAGGGTGCATGGCGCATGACCGGGGCAACGCGCGTTCTGGCCGCGATTGATGCCCGCATGGGCGAAGTTTACTGGGCCGAATACACCCGCGACGAGCAGGGCGTGTGGCACGGTGAAGAGACGGAAGCCGTGCTTAAGCCGGAAGCGGTCACTGAACGACTGAAGCAGTTGTCCGGTGAGTGGGCAACCGTCGGCACCGGCTGGCCAGCGTGGCCTGAGATGGCTAACGACACCGGTTTGACGCTGGTGGACGGCAACATGCTTCTCCCGGCTGCGGAAGATATGCTTCCGATTGCCTGCCAGCTGCTCGCAGCAGGAAAAACCGTGGCCGTTGAACAGGCGGAGCCGGTTTATTTGCGAAACACCGTCGCGTGGAAGAAACTTCCGGGCCGCGAGTGAATCTCAGTAACAGGAACTGAGAAAAAGGAGTCGCATCATGGCGGTTCAGACTAAAGTAGTACGCCTTATTATGGCAGGCGCAATTGCCATAGCATTGAGCGGATGCGTTTCCGTTCCTGATGCGATTAAGGGCAGCAGCCCGACGCCACAGCAGGATTTGGTTCGGGTGATGAATGCGCCTGAGCTGTACGTTGGCCAGGAAGCGCGCTTTGGCGGTAAGGTCATCGACGTACAAAACCAGCAGGGGAAAACCCGCCTGGAGATCGCCACCGTTCCGCTGGACAGCGGCGCGCGGCCTGTACTGGGCGAAGCCTCCCGGGGACGTATCTATGCGGACGTCAGCGGGTTCCTCGATCCGGTCGATTTCCGCGGACAGCTGGTGACCGTCGTCGGGCCGATTACCGGCGCCGTGCAGGGCAAAATCGGCAGCACGCCGTATAAATTTATGACCATGCAGGTCAACGGGTATAAACGCTGGCGGCTGGCACAGCAGGTGATCATGCCGCCGCAGCCGATCGATCCGTGGATGTGGGGTCCACATCCATATCGTTACGGCTACCCGGGCTGGGGCTGGTATAACCCGGGTCCTGCACAGGTTCAGACGATCGTTACTGAGTAACTTACTGTTATTGTTAGAAAAGAGACAGCGGCTCAGCCGCTGTCTCTGTTTTTTTACGGATAAAACGAAAAAAAAGAGTGACGCGCTTCGCAACCTTAAATCTGAACAATTAATAAACTGGTACGCTGAGTTAATATAATGTTAACAAACTGTTTATTATCGGGGTTGTGATGACGACGAACACTCATTTCAGAGGTGATGCATTGAAGAAGGTTTGGCTTAACCGTTATCCCGCAGACGTTCCTGCTGAGATCAATCCTGACCGTTATCAATCCCTGGTGGAATTATTTGAGCATTCGGTAAGGCGCTACGCGGACCAGCCCGCATTCGTGAATATGGGCGAGGTGATGACGTTCCGTAAGCTGGAGGAGCGCAGCCGGGCGTTTGCGGCGTATCTTCAGGAAGGGCTGGGGCTGCAAAAAGGGGATCGCGTCGCGCTGATGATGCCGAACCTGCTGCAATACCCGGTGGCGCTGTTCGGTATCCTGCGTGCCGGGATGATCGTCGTTAACGTTAACCCGCTCTACACCCCGCGCGAGCTGGAGCATCAGCTGAACGACAGCGGCGCGGTCGCGATTGTGATTGTGTCCAACTTTGCCCATACGCTGGAGAAAGTGGTCGACAAAACCCAGGTTAAACACGTCATCCTGACGCGCATGGGGGACCAGCTCTCCACCGCCAAAGGCACGCTGGTTAACTTTGTCGTCAAATACGTCAAACGTCTGGTGCCAAAATACCACCTGCCGGACGCCATCTCCTTCCGCCGCGCGCTGCATGCGGGCTATCGGATGCAGTATGTGAAACCCGAAGTGGTGGCGGAAGATCTTGCGTTTCTGCAGTATACCGGTGGGACCACCGGCGTGGCGAAAGGCGCAATGCTGACCCACCGCAACATGCTGGCGAATCTTGAGCAGGTAAACGCAACCTACGGGCCGCTGCTGCATCCCGGCAAAGAGCTGGTCATCACGGCGCTGCCGCTGTACCACATTTTCGCTCTCACCATGAACTGCCTGCTGTTTATTGAGCTGGGCGGGCAAAACGTGCTGATCACCAACCCGCGCGATATCCCGGGGCTGGTGAAAGAGCTGGCGAAATACCCGTTTACCGCCATGACCGGGGTAAATACCCTGTTTAACGCGCTGCTTAATAACAAAGAGTTCCAGCAGCTGGACTTCTCCACGCTGCATCTCTCTGCGGGCGGCGGCATGCCGGTTCAGCAGGCGGTAGCCGAGCGCTGGGTGAAGCTCACCGGTCAGTATCTGCTGGAGGGCTATGGCCTGACGGAATGCGCGCCGCTGGTCAGCGTTAACCCGCATGACATCGACTATCACAGCGGAAGCATTGGTCTGCCGGTTCCTTCCACTGAAGCGAAACTGGTCGATGATAACGATAATGAAGTTGCCCCGGGCGAGCCGGGAGAGCTGTGCGTTAAAGGTCCACAGGTGATGCTGGGCTACTGGCAGCGTCCCGATGCGACCGACGAAATCATTAAAGACGGCTGGCTGCATACCGGTGACATCGCGGTGATGGATGACGAGGGCTTCCTGCGCATCGTCGATCGCAAGAAAGATATGATCCTGGTCTCCGGCTTCAACGTCTATCCGAATGAGATCGAAGACGTGGTTATGCAGCACAGCGGCGTGCTCGAAGTGGCGGCCGTCGGCGTGCCTTCCGGCAGCAGCGGCGAAGCGGTGAAGATATTTGTGGTCAAGAAAGATCCTTCTCTCACTGAGGAAGCGCTGGTAACGTATTGTCGTCGTCAGCTAACGGGCTATAAAGTGCCGAAGCTGGTGGAATTCCGCGACGAGCTGCCGAAATCCAACGTCGGGAAGATATTACGACGAGAATTACGTGACGAAGCCCGTGCCAAAGTAGACAATAAGGCCTGAGCTACACGTTAATCGCCCAGACGCCGGTTAAGCCGGCGTTTTTTATGGGCGCAAACATAAGAGAATCCGATTTGAATTACCAGATAATCACGACCAACGACGAGCTGGTTTCGCTGTGCGAAGTGACGCGCGACTTTCCTGCCATTGCCCTGGATACCGAGTTTGTCCGTACCCGGACCTATTATCCGCAGCTGGGTTTGATTCAGATGTACGACGGTAAACACGTGTCGCTGATCGACCCTCTCGGCATTACCGACTGGACGCCGATGCGTGACCTGCTGCTCGATACCGCCGTGACGAAATACCTGCACGCAGGCAGTGAAGATCTGGAAGTCTTTCTTAACACCTTTGGCATCATGCCCCAGCCGCTGATTGACACGCAGATCCTCGCGGCATTCAGCAATCGTCCGCTTTCATGGGGCTTTGCTGCCATGGTAGAGGAGTATACGGGCCTGACGCTGGATAAAAGCGAATCCCGTACTGACTGGCTGGCGCGTCCGCTTACCGAGCGTCAGCTGGAGTATGCGGCGGCAGACGTGTTTTACCTGCTGCCGATTGCCGGACAGTTGATGAAAGAGGCGGAAGCCTCCGGCTGGCTGTCTGCGGCGCTTGACGAGTGTCGTATGACCCAGCAGCGTCGCCAGGAAGTGGTCGACCCGAAAGAGGCCTGGCGCGATATCAGCAACGCCTGGCAGCTGCGCACGCGTCAACTGGCATGCCTGCAATTGCTGGCAGACTGGCGTTTGCGTAAAGCGCGCGAGCGCGATCTGGCCGTTAACTTTGTCGTTCGCGAAGAGCATCTCTGGGCGGTGGCGCGCTATATGCCGGGCAGCCTGGGCGAACTGGACAGCATTGGCCTTTCGGGCAGCGAGATCCGCTTCCACGGCAAAACCCTGCTGGCGCTGGTCGCAAAAGCGCAGGAGCTGCCGGAAGATGCGCTGCCGGAACCGCTGCTGAACCTGATGGATATGCCGGGCTATCGCAAAGCGTTTAAAGATATCAAAGCGCTGGTGCAGGCAGTGGCAACGGAAAGCAAGCTGAGCGCGGAACTGCTCGCCTCACGCCGTCAGATTAACCAGCTGCTGAACTGGCACTGGAAGCTGAAGCCGCAGAATGGCGTACCGGAAATGATGGCGGGATGGCGCGGGGAATTGATGGCCGATCGCCTGAATACGCTGCTGGCAGCATACCCACGCTAAAAAATTGTAGCCCCGGTAAGCGCAGCGCCACCGGGGAAATTGCCGGGCGGCGCGACGCTTGCCCGGCCTACAAAATCACAAACGGATTAACGCGACTCTTCCGCTTCCGGGAGCGTAACGTTCAGCTCCAGAATCGAAATATCCCCGTCTTTTTGTTCCAGCTGCACCGTCACCATCTCCGGGTCAATCTGCACGTACTTACAGATCACTTCCAGGATGTCCTTGCGCAGCTGGGGCAGGTAGTGAGGCTCGGCGTCGCTACGACGACGCTCCGCAACGATAATTTGCAGACGTTCTTTTGCGATGTTGGCGGTGTTCTTTTTCCGCGAGAGAAAAAAGTCCAGTAATGCCATAACTTATCCTCCGAACAGGCGTTTGAGGAAACCTTTCTTCTCTTCTTCAATGAAGCGGAAAGGACGTTCTTCTCCCAGCAGACGGTCAACGGTATCGGCGTAAGCTTTACCTGCATCTGCCATTGTATCCAGGATCACTGGCTCGCCCTGGTTAGAAGCGCGTAACACGGACTGATCTTCCGGGATAACGCCCACCAGCTTAATGCGCAGGATCTCCAGCACGTCTTCCATGCTCAGCATGTCACCTTTGTTCACGCGGCCCGGATTGTAGCGGGTGAGCAGCAGGTGTTCTTTAATCGGGTCTTCGCCATTTTCCGCACGACGGGATTTAGAGGCGAGGATCCCCAGAATGCGGTCTGAGTCACGCACGGATGAAACTTCAGGGTTAGTGGTGATGATCGCTTCATCAGCGAAGTACAGTGCCATCAGGGCACCGGTTTCGATGCCGGCAGGGGAGTCGCAGACAATGAAGTCGAAATCCATTTTTTTCAGATCGTCGAGCACCTTTTCCACCCCTTCACGGGTCAGGGCGTCTTTGTCACGCGTCTGAGAGGCCGGGAGAATGTAGAGGTTCTCGGTGCGCTTGTCTTTAATCATCGCCTGGTTCAGCGTGGCATCGCCCTGAATGACGTTCACGAAGTCATACACGACGCGACGCTCACATCCCATGATGAGGTCGAGGTTACGCAGACCGATATCGAAGTCGATAACGATGGTTTTCTTTCCCTTCTGGGCCAAACCAGTAGCGATGGCCGCGCTGGAGGTGGTCTTGCCAACGCCTCCTTTACCCGAAGTAACAACAATAATGCGTGCCATAGAAATTCCTTGTTAAAAAGGGATCAATTCAACGGTTGAACGGTCAACGCGTCGTCTGCCAGAAGCAGGCGAGCCGCTTTGCCATAAAATTCGGCTGGGATCTTGTCGCTCAGCCAATATTCACCTGCGATGGACACCAGTTCCGCCGTCAGGTGAGTACAAAATATTTGCGCATCTCGATCGCCACTTGCACCTGCGAGCGCACGTCCACGCATCATACCGTATACGTGAATATTGCCATCTGCAATCAGCTCAGCGCCAGCACTGACGTGGCTTGTAACAATCAGATCACAGTTTGGTGCATAAATGCGCTGACCGGAACGAACCGGCACATCAATCATTCGCGTTTTTGTGACGGTAGTAACGTTTTGCACCGCAGGAGGGGGCGTCTGCACGGCAACGGGTGCCGCACGCGAGGCTTTTTCTTTGCCTTCATTCAGAAGAGGCAGCCCCGCACGCTCAATTTCCGCTTTCAGCTCAGTATCTTTGCAGCCGCTGATGCCCACGATACGCAGCCCGGTGGACGAGACGGCCTGCTGGAGAAGTTTCCAGTTAACCGGAGCCTCAAGACCGCTGACGTTGATAACAACAGGGGCGTGCTTCAGAAAGGCGGGAGCCTGGGCGATTTTGTCTTCTAACGCCTGACGAATAACCTCGGGTTTTGCATCATGCAAATGTACCACTGATAAGGTGAAGCTACTGCCTTTAAGCTCGATGGGCGTGTTTGACATCCTGGCCTTACTCAATTTGCTATTAACCGCAACCACTCGCTGCGATATTCCGAAGAGTATCAGGCATGTTATAGTCAGGAGTATATTGAGGCAAGCAACCACCCATTAATTCAGAGTAAAAACATGTTTTGTGTGATCTACAGAAGTACAAGCCGTGACCAGACCTATCTTTATGTCGAAAAGAAAGACGATTTTTCACGCGTGCCTGAAGAATTAATGAAGAACTTTGGCCGACCACAGCTGGCGATGCTGCTGCCGCTTGATGGTCGTAAGAAACTGATTAATGCCGATCTGGATAAAGTGAAAACGGCCTTAGCCGAGCAAGGCTATTATTTACAGCTTCCACCGCCACCCGAGAATTTATTAAAACAGCATCTTGAGGCGAACGGTAAAAAATAGTCTCAACTGTTTTTGGGCACAACACATCAACCGTTTAGGGGTCGACCATGTATCAACATCATAACTGGCAAGGTGCATTACTGGATTATCCCGTCAGCAAAGTGGTTTGCGTGGGCAGCAACTATGCAAAACATATTCAGGAGATGGGCAGCGCGACGCCAGAAGAGCCGGTCCTGTTTATTAAGCCTGAAACGGCGCTTTGCGATATCCGCCAGCCGCTGGCGCTGCCGCAGGGGCTGGGCTCTGTGCATCACGAAGTTGAACTCGCCGTGCTGATCGGCGCGACGCTGCGCCAGGCTTCCGAAGAGCATGTTCAGAAAGCGATTGCCGGATACGGCGTGGCGCTGGATCTGACGCTGCGTGACGTGCAGGGCAGAATGAAGAAAGCAGGGCAGCCGTGGGAAAAAGCCAAAGGGTTTGATAATTCCTGCCCGATCTCGGCGTTTGTGCCGGTGAGCGAATTTACCGGCGACCCGCAGGACACCCCGCTTAGCCTGAAGGTTAACGGTGAAATCCGCCAGCAGGGCACCACCGCGGACATGATCCACAAGATTGTGCCGCTGATCGCCTACATGAGCCGCTTTTTTACCCTGAAGCCAGGTGATGTGATTCTGACCGGCACGCCGGAAGGCGTTGGTCCGCTCGCTAGCGGTGATGAACTGGAGGTCGGTTTTAACGGCCTGTCGCTGAAAACCCGCGTGCTGTAACCTCCTCTTGCCGCCTGAAAAGGGCGGCAAAACTTGCAACGACGTGCCAGACTCGTTATAAGGTGCGCTTTCTTTTGACGTGTGGACATCCTGATGAACAACATCCCTTTCTGGCAAAGCAAAACTCTCGACGACATGACTGACGCGGAATGGGAATCCTTGTGCGACGGCTGCGGCCAGTGCTGCCTGCACAAGCTGATGGATGAAGACACGGACGAAATCTACTTCACCAACGTTGCCTGCAAGCAGTTAAACATTAAAACCTGCCAGTGCCGCAACTATGAACGCCGGTTTGAATTTGAGCCGGACTGCATCAAGTTAACCCGGGATAATCTGCCGACGTTTGAATGGCTACCGCATACCTGCGCGTATCGCCTGCTGGCGGAAGGAAAAGATCTGCCGGCCTGGCATCCCCTGTTAACCGGTTCAAAAGCGGCGATGCACGGTGAACGCATTTCTGTGCGCCACATTGCGGTGAAAGAGTCCGAGGTGCGTGACTGGGAAGATCACATCATGAACCACCCGACCCGTTGAGATTAAAAAACCCGCCGAGGCGGATTTTTTATTGTGTTTGTGCGGCCTGATGCCCTCACCCCAACCCTCTCCCACGGGAGAGGGTGCAAACACTAAAAACGGCAACCGAGGTTGCCGTTTTGCTTTTACCTTCCAAATAGATCACGTTTCTTCGGTTTGAACGGCTGAGCGATCAGCACCAGCAGCGCCACGACGAAGTAGGCGGCAAAAATGCCCACCAGCCACTGCGGCATCTCGAGGGTCAGGAACTCCCACTGACGAACGGAGCAGTCACCGGATGCAACAAACACCTGCGGCAGCCATTTATCCAGCGGCAGCCAGCTCGGGAAGCGGGCGGCAAAATCACAGGTCATAAACGGCGACGGATGCAGCTGCATCATGGTGTGCTGCCAGGAGAGTTCAATGCCTTTCCAGGCGCTGTACAGCCAGATGGCGATAGCGGCATAGCGAAGCGGGGATTTCGGCGCAATCGCGCCCACCAGGCCCGCACCCATAATGCCGAACAGCGCGCAGCGTTCGTAAATGCACAGCACGCAAGGTTTGAGTCCCATTACGTGCTGGAACCATAGCGCCACCATTTCCAGCGCAAAGGCGGTCAGGGCCATTAACAACCACGCTCCGCGACCGCGGGAGCACTGGTTTAAAAATCTCAACATAATCATTTCCCTGGAACATGCTTAGAAATCGCAGTGTAAACGAATTCGTTTTTCGCGCCACCTGTACCTGGCGAAATAAAACGTAATTGGATGTTTATCGTGCGAAAAGGCAAACGGGCAGCGAACTGCCCGAGATGCAGTATTTACTGCGCCGCAAGTATACCCGCTTGTATCAACCATTGCGTACAGGGAATGAGGGTAATTTTGACGCAAAGCAATCCCACGATCGTGAGCACCAGCGTGTAGGGCAGTGCCATCCACACCATCCGGCCATAGGAAAGACGTATGAGGGGCGCGAGAGCGGAGGTCAGCAGGAACAGGAAGGCGGCCTGGCCGTTTGGCGTCGCCACCGACGGCAGGTTGGTGCCGGTATTGATCGCCACGGCGAGCAGCTCAAACTGTCCGGCGCTGATAACGCCTTGCTCCATTGCCGCTTTGGCCTCGTTGATGTAGACCGTCCCGACAAAAACGTTATCTGAGATCGACGAGAGCAGGCCGTTAAACAGGTAAAACAGCGACAGCTGAGCATCCGGCGATGCCTGTAATACAAAGGCAATAATCGGCGCGAACAGGTGCTGGTCGATAATCACCGCCACGACCGCGAAGAAGACCGCCAGCAGGGCGGTAAACGGCAGGGCTTCGGTAAAGGCTTTGCCGATGGCATGTTCGTCCGTTACGCCGGTAAAGGTGGTGGCGAGAATAATGACCGACAGGCCTATCAGCCCCACTTCGGCAAGGTGGAACGCCAGCGCTGCAATCAGCCAGACGCCGATGATCCCCTGAGCAATCAGACGCAGCGTCTCCTGGCGCGTCCGCTGGCGTCGGCTCTGCAAATCGAATTTATGCAGCTCCTGACGCACCGGCTCCGGAAGCTGCGCCCCATAGCCGAAGAGGCGAAACTTCTCCACCAGAAGACAGGTCGCCAGCCCGCAGATCAGCACCGGTACGCTCACCGGCGCCATTCTCAGGAAGAAATCACCGAAGTGCCAGCCCGCCGCTTTGGCAATGATCAGGTTTTGCGGCTCGCCCACCATGGTCATTACGCCGCCCAGCGCGGTACCGACGCCAGCATGCATCATCAGGCTGCGCAGGAAGGCGCGAAACTGTTCCAGTACCTCACGGTTATGTGCCTCGACGTGGCTGTCATCCTGCAAATCGTCACCCGGGCGAGAAGAGGCCACGCGGTGATAAATACCGTAAAACCCAACCGCTACGCTTATCACCACCGCGACAACCGTCAGCGCGTCCAGGAAGGCCGACAGGAAGGCGGCCGCAAGGCAAAAAGCCAGCGAGAGGAGCATTTTCGACGGAATGCTGAGCAGCAGGCGCGTGAAGATAAACAGCAGCAGCTGTTTCATAAAGTAGATGCCCGCCACCATAAACATCAGCAGCAGTAGCACTTCGAGATTTGACGCCAGCTCGGCTTTGACATGCTCGGCGCTGGTCATGCCGATGACGACGGCCTCGAATGCCAGCAATCCGCCCGGCAGCAGGGGATAACACTTCAGCGCCATCGCCAGGGTGAAGATAAACTCCGCCACCAGCAGCCACCCGGCAATGAACGGGTTTACGCTAAAGAGCAGGGGGTTAACGACCAGGAACACCAGAAGTATAAGTTTGTACCAGTCCGGAGACTGGCCTAAAAAGTTGCGCCACAGTGCGCGCCCAAAAGAAATTTCCACGACAGACATCCATCCCCGTCAAGTAAGACAAAACATCAGTATACGCAAAAATCGCGGCCTGGAGGCGGATAAGCCTGCATTGTAAATTTCACAAAAATGAAACGGCGATCCCTCTTTTCTCTCTTTGCCCTGCTACCTGCCACTGGCTGCCTCTGGTATGATGAGTCCAATTTGCTAAAGCTGTGTAATGGAAATCTCACTATGGTCATTAAGGCGCAGAGCCCGGCGGGTTTCGCGGAAGAGTACATCATTGAAAGCATCTGGAATAATCGTTTCCCTGCGGGGTCCATCCTTCCGGCTGAACGCGAACTCTCTGAACTGATTGGCGTCACTCGCACCACGCTGCGTGAAGTGCTTCAGCGACTGGCGCGCGATGGCTGGTTGACGATCCAGCACGGCAAGCCAACAAAAGTGAACAACTTCTGGGAAACCTCCGGGCTGAACATTCTTGAAACGCTGGCGCGTCTGGACCATGAAAGCGTGCCGCAGCTCATTGATAATCTGCTCTCCGTTCGCACCAACATCGCGACGATCTTTATCCGTACGGCTTTCCGTCAGCATCCGGAAGACGCCCTTGCGGTGCTGGCCACAGCGAACGCGGTGGAAGATCACGCCGACGCGTTTGCTACCCTCGATTACAACGTGTTTCGCGGCCTGGCGTTTGCCTCCGGCAACCCGGTGTACGGTCTGATCCTCAACGGTATGAAAGGGCTTTACACCCGCATCGGGCGCCACTACTTTGCCAATCCGGAAGCGCGTAGCCTGGCGCTGGGCTTCTACCATAAGCTGAGCAAGCTGTGCTCTGAAGGCCTGCACGATCAGGTTTATGAGACGGTGCGCCGCTACGGTCACGATTCCGGTGAAATCTGGCACCGTATGCAGAAAACGCTGCCGGGTGATTTAGCGATTCAGACCCGCTAAAATAAAAAACCTCTCGTACGAGAGGTTTTTTTTCGTCGGGCGGCGCTTCGCTTACCGGGTCCACAAAACTCGTAGGCTGGGTAAGGCGTAGCCGCCACCCGGCAAAAAACTACAGCGTATTCAACCGCGCCGGGCAGCGTTCCAGCAGCTCGACGCTGCCGTCTTCATTCTGCTGCTCCAGCTGCACGTCAAAGCCCCACAGGCGATGCACATGCTTCAGCACCTCTTTACGCCCTTTATCCAGCGGCGCGCGATTGTGCGGGATATAGCGCAGCGTCAGGGAGCGGTCACCGCGTAAATCCACGTTCCAGACCTGAATATTCGGTTCAAGGTTGCTCAGGTTGTACTGGGAAGAGAGGCGAGAGCGGATCTCACGGTATCCCTCCTCGTTATGGATCGCGGAAATCTCCAGATAGTTGTTGCGGTCGTCGTCCAGCACGGTGAAGAAGCGGAAGTCACGCATGATCTTCGGCGACATAAACTGGCTGATGAAGCTCTCATCCTTAAAGTCGCGCATCGCAAAGTGCAGCGTTTCCAGCCAGTCAGAACCGGCGATATCCGGGAACCAGTACTTGTCTTCTTCCGTCGGCGACTGACATATACGCTTGATGTCCTGGAACATGGCAAAGCCAAGGGCATACGGGTTAATGCCGCTGTACCACGGGCTGTTGTAGGGCGGCTGGAACACCACGTTGGTATGGCTGTGGAGGAACTCCATCATGAACCGCTCGGTGACTTTCCCCTCGTCATACAGGTGGTTGAGGATGGTGTAGTGCCAGAATGTCGCCCAGCCTTCGTTCATCACCTGCGTCTGCTTTTGCGGGTAAAAATACTGGCTCACCTTGCGCACGATGCGCAGGATCTCACGCTGCCACGGCTCCAGCAGCGGGGCGTTCTTCTCCATAAAATAGAGCAGGTTTTCCTGCGGCTCGGACGGATAGCGACGCGCTTCGGCGATCGTTTTTTCCTCCTCACGCTTCGGCAGGGTGCGCCACAGCATGTTCACCTGGCTCTGGAGATACTCTTCGCGGCTTTTCTGCCGCGCTTTCTCCTCCTGGAGGGAGATTTTCTGCGGGCGTTTATAGCGGTCCACGCCGTAGTTCATCAGCGCATGGCAGGAGTCGAGCAGTTTTTCCACCTCGTCCACGCCGTAGCGCTCTTCGCAGTCGGTAATGTATTTACGGGCGAAGATCAGGTAATCGACGATGGAGCTGGCATCCGTCCAGCTGCGGAACAGGTAGTTATTCTTGAAAAAGGAGTTGTGCCCGTAGCAGGCGTGCGCCATTACCAGCGCCTGCATGGTAATGGTGTTCTCTTCCATTAAATAGGCGATGCACGGATTGGAGTTAATGACGATCTCATACGCCAGCCCCTGCTGGCCGTGCTTATACAGCCGCTCCGTTTCAATAAATTTTTTACCAAACGACCAGTGCGGATAGTTAATCGGCATCCCGACGCTGGAGTAGGCGTCCATCATCTGTTCGGACGTAATGACTTCAATCTGATGGGGATAGGTATCCAGACGATACAGCTTTGCGACCCGGTCGATTTCGGCGAGGTAAACATCCAGCAGCTCGAAGGTCCAGTCGGGTCCATCGCTCAGACGTGTGTTGTCCTTGTTCAGGGAATCAATAGTAGCCATTAGCGCGCCCTCGTTGTGGGTGCTCTCTCTGTCTGGAGAGCCTCCTTTCAAGCATAGATCAACGTGTTAAAAAGCGTGCTGGGGCAGAAATTTTTTCTTTGCGATTTCGCGTTTTTGATACGGCAAAAAAACGGTATGTCTCAGCATATTATGCTGGTTAAAAATAACGCGCAGCAGGAGATCCCAAATTAGCGCTATCCCCTGATGCTGGGGGATGTGTGAGGTAAGTCACCATAAAAAAGTCGTATGTTGAATAATATTTTCAACTAGGTTATCAATCTGTAATTAGAAGATTGTTCTTTTGCACATAATGGAGTGGCTATGCGTGTTGTCATACTGGGAAGTGGTGTCGTTGGGGTAACCAGCGCCTGGTATTTAAGTCAGGCGGGACATGACGTCACCGTTATCGATCGTGAATCCGGTCCCGCGCTTGAAACCAGCGCGGCGAACGCCGGGCAAATCTCTCCGGGGTATGCGGCACCTTGGGCTGCGCCGGGCGTTCCGCTGAAAGCGATTAAATGGATGTTCCAGCGCCATGCGCCGCTGGCCATCAGCCTTGACGGCACGCAGTTCCAGCTGAAGTGGATGTGGCAGATGCTGCGCAACTGCGACACTCGCCACTACATGGAGAACAAAGGGCGCATGGTGCGACTGGCGGAGTACAGCCGCGACTGCCTGAAAGCGCTGCGCGCGTCGACGGGGATTGAGTATGAAGGCCGTCAGGGCGGAACGCTGCAGCTGTTCCGCACCGAGCAACAGTACGAAAACGCCACCCGCGATATCGCCGTGCTGGAGGATGCCGGCGTACCGTACCAGCTTCTGGAAGCCAGCCAGCTTGGTCAGGTTGAACCCGCGCTGGCGGAAGTGGCCCATAAGCTGACGGGCGGCCTGCGCCTGCCGAATGACGAAACCGGCGACTGCCAGCTCTTTACGCAGCGTCTGGCGCAAATGTGCGAGCAGGTGGGGGTGAAATTTCGCTTCAACACCTCTGTCGACAAGCTGCTGTCGGAAGGGGAAAAAATTTACGGCGTGAAGTGCGGCGACGAGGTGATCAAAGCCGATGCCTACGTGATGGCGTTTGGTTCGTACTCCACCGCCATGCTGAAAGGCATTCTCGACATTCCGGTCTACCCGCTAAAAGGCTACTCGCTGACCATTCCGGTGAAAGAAGAGAGCGGCGCGCCGGTGTCGACCATTCTGGATGAAACCTACAAAATCGCCATTACCCGCTTCGATAACCGCATCCGCGTAGGCGGCATGGCGGAGATCGTCGGCTTCAACACCGAGCTGCTGAAACCGCGTCGTGAAACGCTGGAAATGGTGGTAGGCGATCTTTTCCCGCGCGGTGGCTTTGTCGAGCAGGCGACGTTCTGGACCGGCCTGCGTCCGATGACCCCGGACGGCACACCGATCGTGGGGCGTACGCCGTTTAAAAACCTGTGGACCAATACCGGACACGGCACCCTCGGCTGGACGATGGCCTGTGGCTCCGGCCAGCTGCTGAGCGACCTGATTTCCGGGCGCACGCCGGCCATTCCGTTTGACGATTTAAGCGCCGCGCGCTATCAATCGGGATTTACGCC
The DNA here is from genome assembly GCF_043965265.1 of Enterobacter sp. ECC-249. Taxonomy (NCBI): domain Bacteria; kingdom Pseudomonadati; phylum Pseudomonadota; class Gammaproteobacteria; order Enterobacterales; family Enterobacteriaceae; genus Enterobacter; species Enterobacter sp. ECC-249. The sequence continues at coordinate 3,274,504 of NZ_CP143660.1, read as the reverse complement.
GTCGCGTCCACAGCACCTGCACGGCGCGCATAGCTAAGGAGTTGTCATGTCCCGTCCTGTTCTGGCCCAGCTGAACCTGCAGGCCCTGAAGGATAATCTGCAAATTGTTCGACGGGCGGCGCCTGGCGCTCGCGTCTGGTCGGTGGTGAAAGCGAATGCCTACGGCCACGGCATTGACCGTATCTGGAGCGCGCTGAGCGCCACCGACGGCTTTGCGCTCCTGAATCTGGAAGAGGCCATTCTGCTGCGCGAGCGCGGCTGGAAAGGGCCGATACTGCTTCTGGAGGGCTTCTTCCACGCCGACGATCTGCCTCTGCTGGACAAGTACCGTCTGACCACCAGCGTTCACAGCAACTGGCAGATCAAAGCGATTCAGGATGCGAAGCTCCATGCTCCGCTGGATATCTATCTCAAGGTCAACAGCGGCATGAACCGCCTGGGCTTCCAGCCTGAGCGGGTGCATACGGTCTGGCGGCAACTGCGCGCGCTGAAGAATGTAGGTGAAATGACGCTGATGGCGCATTTTGCCGATGCGGAAAAACCGGACGGCATCGCAGACGCCATGGTCCGCATCGAGCAGGCGGCAGAAGGGCTGGACTGCCCGCGCTCGCTGTCCAACTCGGCGGCCACGCTGTGGCATCCCGAGGCGCACTACAACTGGGTGCGTCCGGGGATCGTTCTGTACGGCGCGTCGCCCTCGGGCCAGTGGCAGGATATCGCCAACAGCGGCCTGAAGCCGGTCATGACCCTGCGCAGCGAAATCATTGGCGTGCAGACGCTGAAGGCCGGAGACACGGTGGGCTACGGTAGCCGCTATCGGGCAAAGGGCGAGCAGAGGATTGGCATCGTGGCGGGCGGTTATGCCGACGGCTACCCGCGCATCGCGCCGACCGGCACGCCGGTCTGGGTCGACGGGGTACGCACGGGAACGGTGGGTACCGTATCAATGGATATGCTGGCCGTTGACCTGACGCCATGCCCGCAGGCGGGCATCGGTTCGCCGGTCGAGCTGTGGGGTAACGAAATCAAAATTGATGACGTGGCGGCCGCAGCGGGCACGGTGGGGTATGAACTGATGTGTGCCCTGGCACCACGAGTGCCGGTTGTGACGGTGTAACGAATGTTCGCCGGGTGGCGCTAACGCTTACCCGGCCTACGTTCGAGGATTTTGTAGGCCGGGTAAGGCGAAGCCGTCACCCGGCAAAAAACAGCTACTCCGCTTCCTCTTCCATCGGCCTCAAACCGACTTTCCGCACCGCGTTATCTTCTTTCTCTGCTACCGTCCAGATCATCCCGGCAAACTCTACCTGATCGCCCACGACCGGGGCAGCGCCAAGCCGCTGCTGGATGATTTCGCCCAGCGTTTGCTGGCTATCTCCGTCTTCAGCACCTTCATCCAGGCCGTAAATCAGCGCGACATCGGCAAACCTGGCGCTGGCTTCCAGAATAAAATCGCCGAAGAAGCGCTGATCCAGCGCCACCGGAGGCGACTGGCTGAACAGTTTGCCTAGGGCGGGCAGGTCGCGCTCGCGGCCAATCACGCACAGAATATCCCCTTCGCGCAGGCGGGTGCTGCCGGTAGGGTGCAGCAGGACATTATCGCGGAACAGGGCGGCAATACGCGTTTCGGCCGGCATGTGCAAATCGCGCAGCGAGGCTCCCACGCACCATTTGTCAGCGCTTAGCTGATAGACAAACTGTTCCCACGGATTCTCCGGGTGAATGTCGAGCCCCACGCGGGAGACCGGCCAGCCCACGGGAGGCACCACCACTTTGGCTTTTTTCGCCGCCCACCCGAGGGACGTTCCCTGGAACAGCAGCGAAATCAGCACCACGAAGAACGCCACGTTAAAGAACAGCCGCGCGTTATCCAGACCGGCCATCATCGGGAAGACGGCAAGGATAATCGGCACCGCGCCGCGCAGGCCCACCCAGCTGATGAAGACCCGCTCGCGCAGGTTGAAGCCGCGAAACGGCAGCAGGCCCGCAAATACCGACAGCGGACGGGCGAAGAAGATCATCCACGCGGACAGCAGCAGCGCCGGAATGGCGATCGGCAGCAGGTCAGATGGCGTGACCAGAAGACCCAGCACAAGGAACATGCCGATCTGCGCCAGCCAGGCCAGACCGTCGAAGTTCTGCAAAATAGCGTGCCGGTTGCGAATAGGGCGGTTGCCCATCAGGAACCCGCAGAGGTAGACGGCGAGAATGCCGCTGCCGTCCAGCGCGGTGGTAACGGCAAAAATAAGAATACCGCCGCTCAGCGCCAGCAGGGGGTATAGCCCCGCGGGCAGCGAGATGCGGTTGATCGTCTGCTGTAACAGATATCCCCCCGCCAGGCCGATAACAATCCCCAGCCCGAACTGCTGCAGGATATGCCAGACGAACATCCAGCTCAGGCCCGTCTCGTGCTGCTGGATCATCTCAATCAGCGTGATGGTGAGAAACACCGCCATCGGATCGTTACTGCCGGATTCAATCTCAAGCGTGGAGCCAACGCGTTCGTTAAGCCCTTTTCCGCCGAGCAGGGAAAACACCGCTGCCGCATCGGTTGAGCCAACAATCGCGCCAATCAGTAAACCTTCCATGATATTGAGATGGAAAAGCCACGCGGCCATCATTCCGGTGAGGCCAGAGGTAATCAACACGCCGACGGTGGCGAGCGACAGCGCAGGCCCTAAGGCCACGCGGAAGGAACTCGCCTGGGTGCGCATCCCGCCGTCCAGCAGGATCACCGCCAGCGCCAGGTTACTCACCATGTAGGCGAAAGGGTAGTTATCGAATGGGATACCGCCAATACCATCAATGCCGGCGAGCATGCCGATGGCGAGGAAAATGACAAGAATAGGTATGCCGAGACGCGATGAAAATGAACTTAATAAAATACTGCTGGTTACAAGGACCGAACCCAGAATGAAAAGACTGATTATCGCTGCGGCATCCAATGTTCTCTTACTCCCACCTCAATGTTAACGCTGTTACTAAAACCCTAACATATTAACGACGGCAACAGCGTTTTATTAAGGGGGTATAACGGCTTTTTTATGCCTTTATGACAGGATGGCCGCTGATGGTCAGCCGACTGCCGGAATCGTTGTGGATCAGGGAGGCATGCGCCCCCAGCGCCAGGGTCACGGTTTGCTGCTCATGGCCGAAATCCAGACCGGTGATGACCGGAATATCCAGCCGCGAGCGAATGAACTCAATCATGGTTTCCAGGGAGTAACCCGCGTCATAGTCATTCGGGGCAGAGCCGCTGAAGCTGCCCAGCACAATTGCGGACTGGCGTTCAAGAATACCGGCATGATAGAGCTGCAGCAGCATTCGCTCGACGCGGAACGGATGTTCGTTGATATCTTCCAGCACCAGAATGCCGTCCTCGATGTGCGGCATCCACGGCGTGCCGATAAGCGAAACCAGCATCGCCAGGTTGCCGCCCCAGAGCTGGCCCTCACATTCCCAGTGCGGTCCATTGCCCTGCCATTCCACGCTGTAGGTGGGATTACGCAGCGCGCGCCAGAAATGTTCCACGGTAAAGGCATCCAGCTCCGGCGCGCCGAAGTTACCGGCCAGCATCGGGCCGCTGAAGGTGACAACGTTATGCAGCGCCAGCAGCCCAAGCTGAATGACGGTGAAATCGCTATGGCCGCATATCAGCAGCGGATCCTGCTGCTGACGCTGCGCCAGACCCTGCCAGTCGATGCTCTCCAGCAGCCGGCTCGCGCCATATCCGCCGCGCACCGCCAGCACTATCCGGTTTCCGCCCGTCAGGTTCACCAGACTATTGATATCATTCAACCTCTGCGCTTCCGTACCGGCAAAACGCTGCTGGCGGCGGGGGATAATTGTCTGATTTTCTACCTGGTGGCCCGACTCCAGCAAACGCTGAACGCCCCGCTGCGCCGCGTCCTGGTTAATGCAGTAGCCCGACGGCGCGATGAGATGAAACTGAGACATGGCAATTCCTTGCTGAATGAGAAACTAATTGTCTATATCATGCCGCTTATACGCCGCCTGCTTCAAGAGCGGCGCACCGCGATGATCGGCTATAAGGATAGATGACGTGAAATTGAGATGGTTTGCTTTTTTGATTGTGTTGCTCGCTGGCTGTAGTTCAAAACATGATTATCAAAACCCGCCCTGGAACCCGGAAGTGCCGGTGAAGCGGGCGATGCAGTGGATGCCGATCAGTGAACAAGCCGGGAAAGCCTGGGGCGTCAGTCCGCGTCTCATCACGGCGATCATTGCGGTGGAGTCCGGCGGTAACCCCACGCTTGTCAGCAAGTCCAACGCGGTGGGGCTGATGCAGCTTAAAGCGTCAACGGCGGGGAAAGAGGTTTACCGCTATATGGGCTGGAGCGGCCAGCCGTCGACCAGCGAGCTGAAGAACCCGGAACGCAACATTTCAATGGGCACGGCCTACCTGAGCATCATGGAGCATGGCGTGCTGAAGGGCATTAAGGATCCGGAGGTGATGCAGTACGCGCTGGTGGTCTCTTACGTTAACGGTGCCGGCGCGTTGCTGAGAACCTTCTCCTCTGACCGCAAAGAGGCGATAGAAGAGATTAACGGCATGGACAAAGACGAATTCTTTGAACATGTGGCGAAAAATCACCCGGCACCACAGGCGCCTCGTTATATCTGGAAAGTACAGAAAGCGATGGATGCCATGTAATGCCGCAGACGGGCGGCGGTCACGCTGCCCGATTTCCCTTACAGAACTTTATTTGCGCGTTCCCGCGCTTCCCGCTCCAGAGAGTAGATAATGCGCTGCAGTTCGCGCTCTGCGCCAGGCCCGACATTCAGAAAACGGAAGCTCAGACGCGGCGTGGTGATGGTTTCATTTTTACTGTCCACGACGGTGCGATCGCTGATGGCAATCAGCTGTGCATCGAAATAAAAGCGACCCCAGCCCCCCATATCCAGTTCAATTTGCGTAAACCGCATGCCCTCTACCAGTCCGTCAGGTTTCGGCGTATCCATCAGTGCGCCCATGCCGCCCAGCGACAGGTCGAAGAGGCGAAAGCGGATCTCTTTTTTGTCCGGCATTTTGGCCTTGCAGAAGTAAGCGGGATGAAGCGGGGCGTTGATGCGGAAATATTCGCGACGCTGGACAAACCAGAGGTTGGTGGGAAGAGGGGTAGCAAAAGCAGGGAGTCCCTGGTATTCGCTCATTTCCAGCCGCGACAGGACAAACTCCACTTTGGCACCCTGCGTTTCGGCCATCACCGCGACATTTTCCGCTTTTAGCGCCGCGCGGTTTTCATACTCCTGACTGCCTAAATCAATCACCAGCCGCTCCTGCGAGGCGTCAAGGATCTTGCTGATGAACTGATTATTCGACCAGCTGATGCGCAGCGGCACTTCACCTTTTTGCAGGTCGCGTAATACCCCTAATACAGCCAGCGGATTTTGCTTGAGGAACTGCTCACTGTAATGACTCACGCCGGATGGCTCCTTGATTGATGACAGACTGTCTTAGCGTTATCGGCAATCTGCGATGAAACTTAATACAAACCGGTGAGTTTTTTTTGCCTGTTTACGCAAAGATAAGTCGGTGAGATGAAAATGGTTTTCCTGCGATGACCTATACTTAAGTTAGCTGTGCAGAAGGTTTTCTGCGCACGCGTTAAACCTGCAAGAGGGCATCGCTATGGGTATCATCGCCTGGATTATCTTTGGTCTTATTGCTGGCGCTATCGCTAAACTGATCATGCCGGGAAACGATGGTGGCGGCTTTATTTTGACCTGTGTACTCGGGGTCGTTGGTGCGGTTGTGGGCGGCTGGCTGGCGACGATGTTTGGTTTTGGAGGCAACATAAGTGGTTTCGACCTGCACAGTTTTCTGGTCGCTGTCGTGGGTGCCATTGTGGTGCTGGGCATATTCAGGTTACTGCGACGAGCATAAATTGACGTAAACGGCTCTCTGCGGAGGGCCGTTTTTTTGCCTGAGTATTGATTTGTTAATCTAAATGATAATAATTGTCGTTCCGTATTGCATCTAACAACAAGACGACATTATGAATACCTCACGCTTTACGCTTTGCGCCCTGGCAGGCGCCGTCACGGTGGCATTGCAGGTCCCGGCATTCGCCGAAGAATCCACCATCGTCGTCACCGGCTCAGAGCAGGGCAGCGCGCTGCCGGCCTGGACGAACAGCGCCACAAAATCGGCCGTTGCTGAAAGTAAAACGCCGCAGGTCATCACGACCCTCTCTGCGCCGGAAATTGAAAAGCGCCATGCGAATTCGGTGAATGAAATCCTGCGCTATGCCCCGGGCGTCTCAACCGAGGTGCGGGGAAATACCTCCTACATGAGCGAATATAAAATTCGTGGCTTTACCGTCGACCAGGAGTTCTACAACGGCCTGCAGCTGCCCTATAACGTCACCGGCAATACCAAAGCGCGCATCGATCCGCTGCTGATCGACAGCGTTGATATCCTGAAAGGCCCCTCATCGGTCCTTTACGGCGGCGGCTCGCCGGGCGGGCTGGTGAATATTCAAAGTAAAAAACCGCAGCGAGAAGCCCGAACGGAGATCGGCGTTAACACCGGCAACCGCAACCTGAAAGAGGGCTATCTCGACTCAACCGGGCAAATTGCCGACAGCGACTGGAACTACCGTCTGCTGGGCAAAGCCACGGAAAATGACGATCAGCCGCACACCACCCGGTATGAAAATTACCTGGTTGCCCCGTCCGTCAGCTGGCAACCGGACAGCAAAACCCGCCTTACCCTGGACGCGCTGGCGCAAAACACACCGAGCCTGACGCCGTCTAACCCTCTGCCGCTCGCCTACCTGCGCTCGAAATACGCGGGCAAGCGCGACTACGCCGGTGACGAGTGGAACGGGTTTAAGCAGCGTCAGTGGATGCTGGGCTACAGCTTTGAACATGAATTTGACAGCGGCTGGGGCTTTAATCAGAAAGCTCGCTATTTTGACGTCGATACCCATCAGCGCAGCGTCTATGCGACAGGGACGGGAAGCGAGGTCTATCAGCTAAACCGCTTTGCCTACACCACCGATGAAGATCTAAAGAGCTTCAACATTGACAACCAGGTGACCAAAACCGTTGCGCTGGGCGACTGGCAACACCACTTGCTGGCCGGGTTTGACTATCAGAAGCTGAACTCCCATTTCCACTACCGCTACGCGTCGACCACGCCGGGCATTGATATGCGCAACCCTGACTATTCGCAGATCGTCGAAAGCGCGCTGGGCCTGTATACCGCCCAGAAAAACCGTCTGAGCTATCAGCAGAACGGCTACTACCTGCAGGATCAGGTGGAGTGGGGTGGCCTCAATCTGCTGGGCAGCCTGCGCTACGACGATTATCGCTCCGTTACCACCAATTATCTGCAAAACGGTGATAAGGCCTGGGTCTCTCAGGATCGCGTCACCAAACGCCTGGGCGCGCTTTACGCCTTTGATAATGGTCTGTCACCGTTTATCAGCTACTCCGAAGGCTTTGCTCCGGTATCGCCGCAGGGAACCCTCGTGGCGAAAGACGTCAAACCGACCACCAGCAAGCAGGTGGAGGGCGGCGTGAAATATCTGCTGGCCGACTACGCAACCACCTTTACCGCCTCGGTGTTCAACATCCGTCAGAAAAATGTCGTCACCTCCGATCCGGGCTTCCTGAACTATCGTCAGACCGGGGAAGTGGAGTCTAAAGGGGCAGAACTCTCCGCCATTAGCCGCCCGACGGACAACCTGACGCTGATTGCTAACTATGCCTACACCCACGCGATCAATACGCAAGATGACAAGTACAAAGGGAAACGTCCAACGCAGGTGCCGGAGAATGCCTTCAACCTCTGGGGGGATTACACCTTTGAGAACACGCCGCTGAAGGGGCTGATGCTGGGGGCGGGGGCGCGCTATACCGGCCCGATGGAAATCTCTCCGGCAAACGATGCGGGTAAACTGGGGGGCACTACGCAGTACGATCTGGCGGCTTCCTACCGGATGGGTGAAATCCTGCCCTCGCTGGCAGGGCTAACGCTTAAGGCCAGTGCGCAGAACATCACCAACAAAGAGACGCTGACCTGCTACGACGCGACCAACTGCTGGATTGGGCGTGACAGAACGTATCAGCTAGGGGCGAGTTACAGTTTCTAAGCAAAGCCCTGTTATTTCAAAAAGTAGGCCGGGTAAGGCGTAGCCGCCACCCGGCAATACTCCCTTACTGCGCCGCAGCTTTTACCGGTGCAGCCTCATCATTCGCCGCAGGCCGATTCTCCGGCACGCTGTCGCACGGTTTCTCTTTCGGGCAGACCCGATCCAGCATCTTCAGCGTTACGCCGTTGCTCCAGCCAAAGCCGTCCTGAAGCGGATACTCTCCGCCGCCGCCGCCCGTCCCGGTTGACGACACGTCATACTTCTCGACCAGTTTCTTTTCCCGGTCATAAGTGTGCTGAACGTTCTTCAGGAAGCGCCAGGTCACATCCATCGAGACCTTCTCTTGCCCGTAGTTCTGCAATCCTTCCGCCGCTACCCACTGCAGCGGAGCCCAGCCGTTTGGCGCATCCCACTGCTGGCCGCTGTTTACGGTGGTGGTCGCAATACCGCCCGGTTTCAACAGGCGCGACGAGGTTGCCGCGGCGACTTTATCGGCACGATCCTGCGCCGCCGCCTTCACGTAAAGCGGGAACAGGGCTGCGGCCGTGAGCTGATTGCGTACTTTCTTACTCTTCAGATCGTAATCCGCGTACCAGCCCTCTTTATCATTCCACAGGTGGCTCTCGATGGCTTTCTGGCGCGCGGTGGCCAGCGTCTCATACTTGTTTGCGCTGGCGGCATCGCCACTCTCCTGGCTTGCCCGGGCCAGCAGTTTTTCCATCTTGAACATCAGGGCGTTCAGGTCCACGGGCACAATGCTGGTGGTCCGGATGGTGCCGAGTTTTTGCGGATCGTCCATCCAGCGGGAGCTAAAGTCCCATCCCGAGGCCGCGGCGGAACGCAAATCACGGTAGATCTCGGTTGCCGGTCGGTTAGGGTTATTTTTCGCGGTATTCACATCGTCAAGCCAGGACTCCGGGCGCGGGGTGTCGCGATCGTCCCAGTAGCGGTTGAGGATCGCGCCGTCATCCAGTTTCACCACGCGCTTGTTGGCCTGACCCGGCTGAAGGGCATCGACGCCGTCCATCCAGTAGGCATACTCTTTCTCCATCTGCGGACGATACTTCTTCAGCGCATCGCTGTCGTGCGTTGCCAGCAGTTCCACCATCAGCGAGAAGAACGGCGGCTGGGATCGGCTCAGGTAATAGCTGCGGTTGCCGTTGGGAATGTGGCCGAAGGTGTCAATCTCATAGGCAAAGTTATCCACCATGTCGCTGATTTTGTCCCAATGATCGCTCTCAGCTAGGCCCAGCATGGTGAAATAGCTATCCCAGTAGTAGACCTCGCGGAAACGACCGCCGGGCACAACGTAAGGCTTCGGCAACGGCAGAAGGGAATCCCATTTGTTGCTGGCTTTATCCGTGGTGCGCGTCAGTACGGGCCAGAGATCGTCAATGTGCTCACGTAAACTTTGTCCAGCAGGCGGAACATATTTTTCCCCTTCCGCAGGGAGCGTAAAGTTCATCTCGACAAAGTGGCGTAAGTCAAAGCTGGACTGCGTGTGCTGCATACGATAATCCGCCAGAATCATCAGCGGGTCGCTTTTGGGGACGGCATCAGCGAAGGTTTTCTGATCGGGAAACAGTTTCGCGCTTTGCACATCATTAAACAGAGGGCCCAGCAAAATATCGGGTGAGGTTGTCTGGGCTGCGGGGGTATCGTCGGCATAACCGAAAGTCGTTACGCCGAGCAGCGCGCTTCCTAACGCAAGGGGCAAAAACGCGGGGCGTAGTGTACGAGGTCTTATCATTAGTTCGTCTCCTGTCTTCACTAAACAGCGTGACCGCTGTTGTCAATCACCTGAAAACCTTAGACGAATATTGCCCGCTTCGCGTTAATAATTGCTTGCCCGTCAGACCTCTTCCGGCGTCTGGCTGGCTTCCCGCAGCGTGCCCGGCGCATGTCCAATGATACGCTTAAATGCCCGGCTAAATGCCGCCAGAGAGCCGTATCCCAGCCGCAGCGCGACGGTTTCAATCGGCTGATTTTCGTGGCGAATGTACTGGATGGCCAGCCGCATTCTCAGCTCGCTGAGATATTTTGCCGGGGTGGTTCCCGTCGCGGCCAGAAACCGTTCCGCGAACACGGAACGGGACGTTCCCGCTTCTTTTGCCAGATCCGCCACGCTCCAGTTCAGGCCTGGCTGCTGATGCATGGCGTAAATGGCGCGGCTGAGGCGCGGGTCGCGCAGAACCTGCACCCAGCCGGTGGATTTACCACAGCCGCCTTCAACCCAGCCCCGCACGATTAACGCCGCCACCACGTCGGCCAGCCGCGCAAGGATCCCGGCATACCCGGCCTGACGCGCCGCGGATTCCCGCTCCATCGCCGCCAGCAGCGGATGAATTTCCGGCCAGGTAGACATTAGCCGGCTGACCATCATCACTTCCGGCATCGCCTTGATCAGCGGCTGCATTCCGCCCAGCTCAAAATCCATGCACCCGCTAAAGATAAGGGTGTTCTCGCTTTCCGGGCAGGGCTCGCAGGTGATAGCACAGACCGAGCTGCAGATAGGCTCGCTCGGAAAGGCGTTGACGGGGGTAATGGTGGCCTGCTCGTCCGAGAGCAGGGCATGGGAATTTCCGCCGGGAATAAAGAGGGCGTCGCCACCGCTCAGTTCGAACGTTGCGCCGCTCTCCATGCGCAACAGGGCGCTACCGTGGCTCACAAAATGAAACTGCGCCCTGCCGGGAGCCTGATGAAACGCGACGCCAAATGGCGCACTGGCTTCAATCCGCCGGTATTTCACGCCTGACAGGCGCATGCCGCGTAAAAGTTCGCTGATCAAATCGGGTGACTGTACGGTCATGGCGCAACTCCGGACGAATAATCAATAAGTGGAGATTATATGTCATAGATCGTCCAGGGTGAACCTTCTATTCTTTTGCGACAGTAGTCACATTTTTATAACGGGAGATCAACAGATGAGTTCATGTGTCGCGGCGAGCGAGGCGGTAGCGCCTGCAAAACCCGCCTGGCGGGCCGTCTATTCACTGGGGCTGGGGGTATTTGGTTTGATTACGGCAGAATTTCTGCCCGCCAGTTTGTTAACACCCATGGCCGCGAGCCTGGGCGTTACCGAGGGGATGGCTGGACAGGCCGTCACCGCCACCGCGCTGGTGGCGCTGGTCACCGGGTTGCTGATTACCCCGGCAACCAAGAGTATCGACCGCCGCTGGGTACTGATGTTTTTCTCGGTGCTGCAAATTATCTCCAGCCTGCTGGTGGCCTTTGCGCCTAATCTGCACGTCCTGCTGATGGGGCGCCTGCTGCTGGGGGTCGCCATCGGGGGATTCTGGGCGATGTCGACGGCCACGACGATGCGTCTGGTTCCGGCAGATAAAGTGCCGAAAGCGCTGGCGGTGATCTTCTCCAGCGTGTCGATTGCCACGATAGTCGCGGCGCCGCTGGGCAGCTATCTGGGCAGCCTGATCGGCTGGCGCAACGTCTTTGTGCTCTGCATTCTGCCGAGCATGCTGGCGCTGCTGTGGCAGCTCTGGGTCCTGCCGTCCATGAAGCCGGAGAGCAGCGGCAGTCTGAGTACGCTGTTCCGCGTGCTGCGCCGTCCGGGGATGATCGGCGGGATGCTGGCGACCATTCTGATCTTCAGCGGCCATTTCGCCTTCTTTACCTACCTGCGTCCGTTCCTGGAGACGGTAGGCCAGGCGAGCGTGGAGACCATTTCACTGATCCTGCTGGGCTTTGGTATCGCCAACTTTGTGGGCACCTCCGTAGCCGGGCATCTGCTGGCACGTAATCTGCGCCTGACGCTGGCGCTGGTGCCGTTTGCGATGGGCGTTCTCGCGCTGATGATGGTTGCGTTTGGTCATCTGGCCATGCTGGACGGGCTGCTGGTCGCGCTGTGGGGCTTTGCATTTGGTCTGGTTCCGGTGGGCTGGTCAACCTGGCTTGCCACTACGGTCCCGGATGAAGCCGAAAGTGCAGGAGGGCTGCTGGTGGCCTCAATCCAGCTGGCAATCAGTGCCGGTGCGGCCGGGGGCGGGGCGGTATTTGACCTCAACGGCGCCAGCGGCGTATTCGCGGGAAGCGGTTTCCTGCTGGTCACGGCGATGGTGATTGTGTTTATGGGTGTGAAAGTGAAAGCGGAATGATTTTTTGCCGGGTGAGCAATCGCGCCACCCGGCCTCAGGCTTACAGCCCTTTCTTATCCATCAGCACCGCCAGGTCCACCAGGCGGTTGGAGAAGCCCCACTCGTTGTCATACCACGCAAGGATCTTCACCATGTTCCCGCCAATCACCAGCGTGGAAAGCCCGTCGATAATTGAGGAGCGTGGGTCGCCCTGGTAATCGCTGGAAACCAGAGGTTCATCGCTATAGCCCAGAATGCCTTTAAGAGGGCCGCTGGCAGCCGCGTTGCGAAACGCGTCATTCACCTCTTCGGCGGTCACGTTACGGCTCAGCGTCACGGTTAAATCGACAATCGACACCACCGGCACCGGCACGCGCAGGGAGTACCCGGTCAGCTTGCCGTCAAGAGAAGGGATCACTTTCCCCAGCGCTTTCGCCGCGCCGCTTGAATAAGGCACAATCGACAGCGCCGCCGCGCGCGCGCCGCGCAGATCTTTCTCCGGCTGATCGTGCAGCGCCTGGCTGTTGGTGTAGGCGTGCGTCGTGTTCATCAGGCCATGCTCAATCCCGAACTGCTGGTGCAGCACCTGAGCGACCGGCGCCAGACCGTTCGTGGTGCAACTCCCGTTGCTTACCACCGCGTGCCGGGCGGGATCGTACTGGTCATGGTTGACGCCCATCACAATCGTCAGGTCGTCGTTCTTACCGGGAGCGGAAATGATGACGCGCTTAGCGCCGCCGTGGGTGATATGCACCGCCGCTTTCTCCCGCTCGGTAAAGAAGCCGGTGGCCTCAATCACCACGTCTACCCCAGCGTCACGCCACGGGATATTCGCCGGATCGCGTTCGCTAAATACGGCGATCCGCTGTCCGTCTACCTGCAGCGCGCCGTCAGCCGCTTCAACGGGCGCGGGCAGCTTGCCCAGAAGGGAATCATGTTTTAGCAGATGGGCGAGGGTTTTGCTGTCCGTCAGATCGTTGATGGCCACAATCTGAAGCGCCGGGTTGCCCAGCGCCGCGCGCAGGAAATTACGTCCGATACGGCCGAAACCGTTAATACCGACCTTAACCATGGTGCACTCCTTATCTCTGTTGTCTGGAGTCACTGTAGGCGTCGGGCAGGTTGGCGTAAACGACAAAAAAGGATCAGATTACGCCATCTTGCGGCAGTGAAAGCGCTGGCGGTATTCGCCGGGCGTGAGGTGAAGCTGTTTCTCAAAGATGCGGCGCAAGTTAATGCTGGTACCAAAGCCGCTTTGCTCAGCAATGAGATCAAGGGGATCGCGGGTCTGTTCAAGCAGCTGCCGGGCGGCGGCCAGACGCGCTTCGGTCACGTAGCGGGCAGGAGAGACCCCGGCCTCGCGGGTAAACACGCGGGTGAAGTTACGCGGGCTCATCGCCGCTTTCTCGGCCAGGTTTTCCACGCATAAATCGGCGGTGAGGTTCTGCAGGATCCAGCTTTGCACCTCGCCTATCGGTCCTGCTGCGCCGGGCTGCTGCAGGCTGTAGCGGCTGAACTGCAGCTGTCCGCCGGGACGTCGCAGATACATCACCATATCCTGCGCCACGTCGCGGGCGAGGGTAAATCCGTAGTCGTCCTCCACCAGCGCCAGGGTCAGATCGAACCCGGAGCTCACGCCGCCGGAGGTCCAGATGGGGCCGTCCTGGATATACAGCGGACCGCCTTCGACCTGGATTGACGGGTACTGGGCTTGCATGGTCTCCAGCAGCCGCCAGTGGGTGGTGGCGCGACGGCCGTCCAGCAGGCCGGTCTGGGCCAGCAGCATCGCGCCGCCGCAGATAGAGGCGATTCGCCGGGCGTGCGGCGCAGCGAGGTGCAGCCAGTCGACTACGGCTGTGCTCTCCTGCTCGTTCATACCGCGCCCGGTAATGATAATGGTATCCAGCGGCTCGCGCGGATCCAGCTCCGGCAGACGATAGTCCGCCAGCAGGTTCAGGCCGGACTGGCCGTGGATCACCTGGTGAGGCTGCGTGGTGGCGATGATAATCCGGTAGCGGGGCTGCTCAAGCCCGTCCGGATGCAGCCGGTTGGCCTGCATCAGAATGTCGGCGATACCGGCGGCTTCAAACAGCATGCCGCCGTCGGGAACGATAATCAGGATCTTTTTCATGTCCTGAAAAGTACCTTTATTACAGAATAAGTCAAGCGACGCGCACGCTCTGTGTTTCTGGCAAAGCAAAGCGATTTAAGTTCTTTGTTATTTCAGGCGTAATCCCCGATCTTCAGGGCTCTGTCTCTGGCGAAACGGCGTCTGAAGGAATGGGTAAACGAAGCTCCCTCTATTTACATCCGCAACAACGCGAACAAATCCGTCATCTTGCATCGGGTTTTATATGGCGAAGCGAACTGCCCACCTGGCTGTTAATGTTCACGATTTATGCGGGCTGGTTTGCCACGCTGGCGTTCTGGCAAACGCTCGGCCTGCTGCCCGCCACGCTGCTGCTCATCTGGTTTACCGCCTGGTACATGTCGCTGCAGCATGAGCTGATCCACGGACACCCCACGCGTTTTGCCTGGCTGAACCAGCTGTTCGGCACGCTCCCGCTGGCGGTCTGGTACCCGTATGGCCTGTACCGGGATTCCCATCTGGCCCACCATCGGTACGATAGCCTGACCCATCCGGTGGATGACCCGGAGTCGTACTATTTTACCGAGGCGAGCTGGGCGCGCTTTTCCCCCTGGCAGAAGCGCCTGATCCGGGCCCGAAATACTTTTGCCGGGCGGCTTTTGCTGGCGCCGCTGCTGGATATCCTGCAGACGCTGGGCAGCGCCCTGGCGGCGTTTCGTCATCTTCATCTGCGGGCGATGACGATGTGGCTGGTTCACATCACGCTGCTTGCGGCACTCTTCGCCTGGATGACGCACGTCGGTTTTTCACCCGTCTGGTTCGTGCTGGCGGTCAGTTATCCGGCGCTGGCGCTGACCAAGGTGCGATCGTTTTTCGAACATCGTGCAGCGGACGATCCGCTGGCGCGCTCCGTCATTAACGAGGCCGGGCTGTTCTGGCGGATACTGTTTTTGAATCTCAACTATCATTCAGTACATCATGATTTACCGGGGGTGCCGTGGTACGGGCTGAAGGCGATCTACCAGCAAAACCGGGAGGCGTACCGGGAGCGAAACCGCGGTTTTCTCGTCAGAGGCTACGGTGAATGGCTGCGCCGATTCTGGGTCAGTCCCGTCGACGTCACCGTTCACCCCGGAAAGCAACAGGGGGAAGGGTATGAGTAACCTGCTGGCGTTTCCCATGTATGCGGTGGATCGCGCCGATACCCGCGCGCTCTGGCTGGCGGTAAAGGGGCTGCTGGCCGCACGCGGTGTGCCCGTCGATGATCTCCCCGACGGGCCGGAGTCCGATCTGCTCACGCACTGGCGACAGCCCCGGCTTGTCCTCAGCCAGACCTGCGGTTATCCGCTGGTTACCCAGCTTCCGGACGTGCAGGTTGTCGGCTGTTTTCACTACGCGGCCCCGGGCTGCGAAGGGATCCAGTACCGCAGCTTTCTGGTGGTGCGCGAGGAGGATCGGCATCTCACGCTGGCGGATTTTCGCGGACGACGGGCGGTCTGTAACTCTGCGGATTCCCAGTCCGGCTACAATGCGCTGCGAAAAAAAGTGGCGCCTCTCGCGACGGACGGTCCGTTTTTCGCGCAAACGTCCTTTAGCGGCAGCCATCGCCAGTCGCTGAAGGATGTCAAACGCGGAGCAGGGGATATCGCAGCCATCGACTGTGTCACCTGGGCACTGCTGCAGCGTCACGAACCGGAAGGTCTGACGGGTCTGGCGGTCATTGACCGTACCCCTCTGTCGCCGGGGCTGCCGCTTATAACCTCGCACCACACCTCGCCTGACACCCTTGATGCCCTTCGCGATGCGCTCCACGCGCTGGTGAGTTTGCCGGAACACCGGGCCGTTTGCGACGCGGTGCTGATCGGCGGTTTTAGCGTCGTGACGCGTCAGGCCTACGCCTCATTGCTGGCGTGATAAATCTCCTGTGCGTCGGTAAAGCAGCGCAGCGCCAGCGAGGAGACCGGTTTTTGCCTGCGCATAATCAAGCCGACAGGAGCCTCAATGTTCGCATCGGCGATGGGGACAATCCGGAAATGGCTGTTCAGATCTTCCAGCCCGTTGTTCAGCGGCATCACGGCGCAGCACACGCCGCTCTGCACGGCCTGAATGATCTGGAACGTGGAGTCGCTCTCGAAAACGGACGTCGGTTCAATGCCGACAGACTTAAAGCTGGCCTCCATATGCGCCCGGTAATGCATCCCTTTGGTCAGGAACCCCAGCGGAAAATCCGTCAGATCGCGCCAGGTTAATGTCTCCTGGCCGAGCTGGAAATGGCGGACGTCGTGCAGCAGGCCCATCTTCGTTTTGGGAAGCTGGATAATATCGAACAGGCTGGTGTCGATGCTGTTGAGATAGCAAATTCCCAGCTCAAGCTGATTGCGGCTGACGCCGTCGGCTATCTGCGCGGAGGACATGGAATAGAGGCTGTAGGTCAGCTCCGGGTATTTTTGCGTCAGCAGGCGAATAAAGATCATCGGATCCACGCTTGCCAGCGGCACCATCCCCAGACGGAGTTCGCCCACCACCTGGCCTTTGCACAGCGCGGCTTCCGCCTGTAGCCCGTCGTGCGCGGCCAGCAGCGCGCGGGCCCACGCGAGGATGCGTTCGCCCTCCGGCGTAAACCCTTCAAAGCGCTGCCCGCGCACAATCAGCACCAGCCCCAGCTCCTCTTCCAGGCTGCGGATGCGCATGGAGAGGGTCGGCTGGGTGACGTTGCACTGCGAGGCCGCCTTGCCAAAATGGCGGGTCTCGTCGAGCGCGATTAAATATTTTAACTGTTTAATATCCATCTTTTTCTTTGCGCGAACAGCCTTACAGCATGCGGATCTCTTTTGAGCGCAGGGTGATGCGAACCGGAACGGATTTATACGACGGCGTACCGCTGTCTTTATCCAGATAATCAAGCGGTACCAGCACGTTGGCCTCCGGATAATAGGCCCCGACGGTCCCCGGCGCGATGTTGTACGCCACCACGGTAATATCTTCCAGACGCTGTCCGTTGCCGGGCAGGGCGGTTTCGATATCCACGCGGTCGCCGTGTTCCAGCCCTGACTGCGCCATATCGTCTTCGTTCATAAACAGCACGTCGCGACGGCCAAACACGCCACGGTAGCGGTCGTCCAGGGCGTAAATGGTGGTGTTGTACTGGTCGTGGCTGCGCAGCGTGATCAGGCGCAGAACGTGGTCACCTTCACCGCTGGCGTTCTCGTGTACGCCGTCGAAGACCGAGAACATCGCTTTTCCCGTCGCCGTTGGCCAGATGCGTTGCGTTGGCGGCAGCGGCATACGGAAGCCGCCGGGAACCCGGATCCGCGCATTGTAGTTCTCAAAGCCCGGTATGGTCTGCTCGATCAGATCGCGGATGCGGTCATAATCCTCAACCAGCGTCATCCAGTCCACGCGGGTATCCGGCAGGGTGGCTTTCGCCATGCCCGCGACGATAGCGGGTTCTGACCGAAGCAGCGGCGAGGCGGGTTTCAGCTTGCCGGATGAGGCATGGACCATCGACATCGAGTCTTCGACGGTAATGGACTGGCGGCCGGTGGCCTGAATATCCAGCTCGGTACGGCCAAGACACGGGAAAATAAAGGTCTCTTTGCCCACCAGCAGATGGGTACGGTTCAGCTTGGTCCCGACGTGAACGCTCAAATCCAGGTTACCCATCGCCGGAAAACCGCGTTCATGATCGGGCATTGCGACGGCAAAATTACCCCCGAGGCAGATGAGCGCTTTCGCGCGGCCGTCGATCATCGCCTGCGTGGCCTGCACCGCGTCGTGTCCGTGGTGCGATGGAGGCTCAAAGCCGAACACGTCTTTGAGACTGTTCAGGAAGGCCGGCGTGGGTTTCTCGCTAATCCCGACGGTACGGTTCCCCTGCACGTTTGAGTGGCCGCGCAGCGGGCATATTCCCGCGCCGGGCTTGCCGATATTCCCGCGCAGCAGCAGCAGGTCGGCAATCAGGCGGACGTTCGCCGTGCCTTTATTGTGCTGGGTAATGCCCATCCCGTAGGTAATGATGGTGGCATTCGATTTCGCATAGGCCTCGGCTACCTTTTTGAGCGCCGCCTGACTGAGACCTGACTCGCGTTCGATCTCGTCCCAGCGGGTTTGCGCGATATCGGCGGCGAAGTCCTCAATGCCCTGGGTGTGTTCGGCAATAAATGCATGATCCAGCACGCCACCGCGCTCGGCCTCCATTTCGAGAAGGTGTTTGGCAATGCCTTTCAGCGCGGCGGCATCGCCTCCGGCCTTCACCTGGAAATAGGTCGAGGCGATATCCGTGGAGCTGTAGGTCGCCATCTCAATCACGCTTTGCGGGTCCGCAAAACGTTCCAGCGCGCGCTCGCGCAGAGGGTTAAAGACGATAATCGGCACGCTGCGGCGGGCCAGCTCGTGGAGGGTCCCCATCATTCGCGGATGGTTGGTGCCGGGGTTATGGCCGATGGAGATCACCAGCTCCGTCTTGTCGAAGTCGTCCAGCGAGACGGTCCCTTTCCCAATGCCGATCGAACGGGGCAAACCGACGCTGGTGGCCTCGTGACACATATTCGAGCAGTCGGGGAAGTTGTTGGTGCCGTATTCGCGAGCAAACAGCTGGAACAGATAAGCCGCTTCGTTAGAGGCGCGTCCGGAGGTATAGAACTCGACCTGGTCCGGTTCGAGCCCGCGCAATACGTCGCCGATGCGTTGAAACGCCTCGTCCCAGTCGACGGGGCGGAAGGTGTCGCTCGCCAGATCATAGCGCAGGGGGTGCGTGAGTCGACCGTAGCCCTCCAGCTCAAAGTCCGATTTTGCCAGCAGCGAGGAGACGCTGTTTTCGGCCAGAAACGCGGGGGTGACGCGTTTGCTTGTCGCTTCCCAGGTCACCGCTTTGGCGCCGTTCTCGCAGAACTGGAACGTCGACTTGTGTTCTTTATCCGGCCACGCGCAGCCCGGGCAGTCGAAGCCGTCAGGCTGGTTGGTGCGCAGCAGCGTCGCGGGGGCGTCAAGGGTATCCATTTGGGTACGTACCACAATGGCCGTTGCTTTTAATGCCCCCCAGCCGCCGGCAGGGCCATCATAGTGTCTGATACCTGGCACCGAGCGTCTTTTCTTGTTCATACCCACTCCTGATTTGTTCGATTACACAACGTCCGAGCTCAAAAACTCACTGAAGGGAGCAATAGGTGAAAGCAATGACCGCCGGGTGGCAACGCACATACGGGGTGTGAAAATGCCTTAACCAAAACTCTTTTTATTACAGTGATTTGTATGGTCTGGCGTTTAAATATTTAAAGAAATTATAACGAATTTTTATCATTTTAATAATAAATCTTATCTATTAGCCGGTAGGCGAGATAGATGGCGGCGAGCAGGAAAGGATGTAGTGCCAGTAAAACTTCGAATGAAGCTAATGAGCGAGAGATATAGCCGCGATTCACGACTGGCGGGCTGCTGGAGGCATTTTTCATTTGAGGAAATGACAGGAAGGTTTACTCAGGCTTAATCAATAATAGATATAAGGTATCCCTTATAGTGGAAATATCACCGCGTGAATATACAGTTTTTTTGCGGCGTAAAATTAACGTCTGGGTGCATAAGTGAAATATTCTCACCCAAACGATGAAGCGTGTTCAATATTAAATATACTCTGTTAATGCAACAAATAATTCATCTGCGATATATTCCTTTGACATCAAAAAAACGTGAATTCTACTAATTATGGTAGTGGCGATAATAGCGTTATTGCGTTAATGAAAGTGGTTCTCTTTTGTGTTTTTTATTATATATAACATGAGTTTATGTTGCTTTGCATTGATGAAATTAGAAAGGGTTGGCCAGGTCGTTTTTTTTCATAGGATTAATCCTATAATTTTCCGACTGCTTCATTTACCAACAGTTACGCGGCGGTAAATATTGAATTGATGCGAAGCTCATGTAAACTTGCTTACCGTTTGTCAAAATATGTCAGGAAGACACTGGGCCTTATTCTGAAGGGCTCGTGCGGTAGCTATGCCCTTAAAATAGTAACGCCCCGAAAATATCCTGGCTATTTTAACAATAGCACTTAAGTCAAACTTCACCCCCTTATCTTCATCATCGAAATATCGCTACGGAAAAGCATATGAAAATGCGCGTACTGTTTTCACTTCTGTTTGTAATGGCGGTGGCGGGCTGTAAAGCGCCGCAGAAACCTGTGATCAACGACGATACGATCGAGACCAGTCAGGTCAACGGCGTCACCTTAACCCACCGTCACGCTGTTACGCCGCCGACGGAGTTCACGCCGGTGAACGAGCCGTATCGTGCTATGTATCCGGCCTCTCTGATGAGCCGTCCTGACTTCGGCGGCAAAGTTATCCGTAATCTCGAGACCGGAAAAACTTACGTGGTGCTGGGGCAGGTTGAACACTACTGGATGGCGCTTGCCGATGAAGGTAACGAACAGCTGATTGGTTACGTCCCGATGCGCGCCGTGATCAAGGCCGACCAGTACGACGCCGCCGTGCGTAAACAGGCTATTCGTCCAAAGACGCGTAAAAAAGCGACCTGTGTTGATGTCGACGGTAACAGCAAAGCCTGCAAAGACAGCGCTAACGGTACCTGGATCCTGAACTAAACGGCTTTCATGAGCGCATTTTTATGAATAATAAAAATTTTCATAAGCTGTGGTTATTCTTTTACGCGGTGATTTTCGCCCTGGTCAGTGGTTGTACGTCGTCTTCACACAGCGACCCCTCCCGCTACAATCTGCAGTTTCAGGCTCATCCACAAATCAATGAATCTGCGCCGCTTAAGGTCCGGGTATTGTTGCTGAAATCCGATGCGGATTTCATGTCCAGCGACTTCTTCTCCCTGCAGAACAACGCGTCGGCCACGCTTGGCGCGAATCTGCTGAACAGCGACGTGTTCTTCCTGATGCCGGGACAGCTGTCCAAAACCCTCAGCGGGCAAAGCTCTCCGGAGGCCCGCTACATCGGCGTGATGGCGGAGTATCAGGTGCTGGATGGCAAAAAATGGCGCGTTTCACTTCCTCTGCCCGTGCCTGGCGAAAATCATATCTACCAGTTCTGGAAATGGTCCGCAGATGAACTTCAGGCCAACGTTTTTCTCGACGTGAACGGCATTCGGGTCATCAGCCAGTAACGCGCTTCAAAACAGGAAACACATCATCATGACGAAAGCAGAAAAGGTCGTCTGGACCGAAGGCATGTTCCTGCGTCCACACCATTTTCAGCGGACTGAAAGCTATCTGCTCAACCATGTTCGTGAATGGGGCGCGCTACAGCGATCGTATCTCTGGGGCTTTCTTGACGTTGAACTGGATGAAGCGATGCTTCGTCAGGGATGCATTGCCCTGAGCTACTGCAGCGGACTGCTGCCGGACGGCACCTTTTTCCAGGTGCGTAACGGGCGAAACGGGCCTGTACCGCTGAAAATTCCTGACAATCTCACTAACGAAAAGGTGGTGCTCGCGCTGCCGGTTCGTCGTGGCGAGAGAGAAGAGGTGATCTTTAGCGAAGAGCCGGCCTCGCTGGCGCGCTTCATCGCGTTTGAGCAAGAGGTGGAAGACGATAACGCCATGTCGGTGGGGGATGCCACCGTCCAGTTTGGCCGCCTGCGTCTGACCCTGATGCTTGAAAAAGACCTCACGGCAGAGTGGACCGCCATCGGCGTGGCCTTTGTGACCGAGAAACGTAACGACAACCACGTGCGGCTCGACAACAGCTACATCCCGCCGATGCTCAACGCCAATAACAGTCCGCAGATCTACAGCATGATCAACGATCTGCACGGCTTGCTGGTGCAGCGCAGCCAGCAGATTGGCGGTCGTTTGCGCCAGCCCGGCCGCTTTAATACCTCTGAACTGATTGAGTTCACGCTGCTGTCGCTGGTTAACCGCCACCTGGGCGAGGTGTCTCATTTAAAAACCCTCCCGCTGCTGCATCCGGAAACGCTCTGGCGCAGCTGGCTGCCATTCGCGACAGAGCTCACCACCTGGACGTCGCAGCGGACCGCCGAAAGCGTGCTGCCGATTTACGATCATGACGATCTGGCTAACTGCTTCAGCAAGCTTATGCTGATGCTGCGTCAGGGGCTGTCGCTGGTGATGGAAGACCACGCGATTCAGCTGCCTCTTAACGAACGCTCTCACGGTCTGAACATTGCCACGGTGCCTGAAACCAGCATGGTGCGTGAGTTCGGCTTCGTGCTGGCGGTTAAAGCCAACGTGCCGGGCGAACACCTGCAAACCCATTTCCCGGCGCAGATGAAGGTCGCACCGGTGTCGAAAATTCGCGATCTGGTTCAGCTTCAGCTGCCAGGCATTATGCTGCGCGCCATGCCGGTCGCGCCGCCGCAGATCCCGTGGCATGCCGGCTACAGCTACTTTGAGCTGGAGAAGGGCAGCGAGCTGTGGCACGAGATGGATAAGTCCGGCGCATTCGCCCTGCATCTTGCAGGGGAATTCCCGGGGCTGGATATGGAGTTTTGGGCCATCCGTAGCCCGACAGAATAATAAAGCGAGCGCTAAATATGCAGGAACGACAGGACACCGGCAGCGATGCCGCGTTTACCGGGGCCAGTAGCAACAATCAGCTGGTGGCGGCCGCCAATCCGCTGCTCAATGCGATTCCGCAGATCCGTCATTCGGTTTCCCATGACGATCAGGTGGCGTTACGCCAGCGTCTGATCGATGAGATTCGCCGTTTCGAAGTCCGCTGCCAGCAGGCGGGGCTGCCCTACGAAGTCATCGTCGGGGCACGCTACTGCCTGTGTACGGCGCTCGATGAGGCCGCCGCGCTCACCCCCTGGGGCAGCAGCGGGGTCTGGTCAAGCAACGGTCTGCTGGTGACGTTCCATAACGAAACCTGGGGTGGGGAGAAGTTCTTCCAGCTGCTGGCGCGCCTGTCGCAAAACCCGCGCGAGCATATCCTGCTGCTGGAGATGATCAACTACTGCCTGCTGCTCGGCTTCGAAGGGCGCTATCGGGTGCTGGATAATGGCCGCACCCAGCTTGAAACCATCAAGCAGCGGCTGTGGCAGATGATCCGCGGCGTGCGCGGCAGCTATCCGCCACCGCTTTCTCCCCATCCGGAAGATCGTCCGGTGCTGCGCAAGCTCTGGCGGCCGATGGTTCCCCTGTGGGCCTGCGTGGCGCTGGCCGGGTTTATCGCCTGCCTGTTTTATATCGTGCTCAACTGGCGTCTAGGCGACAGCACCAACCCGGTACTGGCGAAGATTTACCAGTCCCAGCTGCCGGAAACCACTATTCAGCAGCCGGCGCGACAGCTTCCGGCTGTGCTGAACCTGCGCGGCTTCCTGAAGCCTGAAATCGAGGCTGGCCTGGTCGCGGTGAAAGACGAAGCGGATCGCAGCGTCGTTATCCTGAAAGGCGACGGGCTGTTTGCCTCTGCCTCGACCGTCGTGCGTGACCGCTATGAACCGGTCATCAACCGCATTGCGCAGGCGATGAATAACGTCAGCGGCAAAATTCTGGTGGTGGGCTACAGCGACAACGTGCCGATCCGCAGCGCGCGCTTTGCCTCTAACTATGAACTCTCTCTGGAACGCGCCCGCTCGGTACAGAAAATGCTGCAGGGAAGCCTCTCTCAGCCTGGCCGCGTGAAAGCGGAAGGGCGGGGCGAGATTAACCCGGTGGCGCCGAACACGACGCCTGAAAACCGCGCCCGTAACCGCCGTGTGGAAATTACTCTGCTGGTGTCGCCTGAAAATACCCAGGCCGAGCTGAACGGATTGCCGCAAGGAAACTAAGGAATGCTGACGACTCTTCTTTCCATACTGACTAACCGCATTCTGTGGAGCTTCCTCGGCGTCACGGCGCTGGCGGCGGTGATCTGGATGATTGGACCTCTGCTGTCCATCGTGGACACCCGACCGCTTGAATCTGAACAGAACCGCATCATCAGCATCGCCGTGGTCTACCTGCTCTGGGCGCAGGGCCACATTCTGCCGCGCCTGTACAACGCCTGGCTGAACCGCAAGCTGATGGACAAGCTCAAAGAGAACACCGCCAGCCCGGAAGCGGCGGATCCGCAGAAGCGACTGAACAACGAGGAGCAGATCCTCGCCAGCCGTTTTGATGAAGCCGCGCAGATGCTGAAAAAAGCGCACTTCAGCAAGGCGGGACAGGGCACCCAGTGGACGCAGCGCTTCAGCACGCAGTACCTCTACCAGCTCCCGTGGTACGTCATTATCGGCGCGCCGGGATCCGGTAAAACCACGGCGCTGGTCAACTCCGGGCTGCAATTCCCGCTGGCCGATCGTTTCGGTAAGACCGCGCTGCGGGGCATTGGCGGCACGCGTAACTGCGACTGGTGGTTCACCAACGAGGCGGTGCTGCTGGACACCGCGGGTCGTTATACCACCCAGGAGAGCGAGCAGGTGCAGGACGCCGGGGAATGGCTGCAGTTTATGGGGTTACTGCGTAAGTATCGCCGCCGCCAGCCGATCAACGGCGTGATCGTCACCATCAGCATTTCCGATCTGCTCACCCAGTCAGCCGAGGCGTCCCGCCAGCAGGCGGTAAATCTGCGCCAGCGTCTGTCCGAGCTGCATGAACAGCTGGGTATCCGCTTCCCGGTCTACGTGATGGTGACCAAGGCCGACCTGCTCAAGGGCTTCCGCGCCTGGTTTGCCGACTACGACAAAGCGCAGCGCGACCAGATCTGGGGCTTTACGCTGCCGTGGGAACAAACCAAACACGCCGATTACGACCTGATGGGCAACTTCCAGCAGGAGTTTTCTCTGCTGCAGCAGCGCCTCGATGCCGGGCTGCCGGAAACTATGCTCAAAGAGCATGACGCGAAAACCCGCGCAGAAGCGTATCTCTTCCCGCAGGAGTTCGCCGCGCTGCGTCCGCTGCTGGCGGATTACCTGAGCACGGTCTTCGCCCGCTCCAACTTCGAAACCGAGTTCTCCCCGCGCGGGATCTACTTCGCCAGCGGGACGCAGGAAGGCATGCCGTTCGACCGGGTGATGGGCGAACTGAACCGCGCCCTGTCGCTGCCGGAAGGGGGCGAGGCGGATAACTGGGATTCGGTCAGCAAAGAAGCGCCAATCCCGGGCGCAAAAGGCCAGAGTTTCTTCATCAAGAACCTGCTGCAAAACGTCATCTTCCAGGAAGCCGGGATCGCCGGGGAAAACCGCTGGTGGGAGCTGCGCAACCGGGCAGTTATCTGGTCCGGCTATGCGGCGCTGCTGGCGCTGCTCGCGATTCTGGGCGGACTGTGGCTTACCAGCTATGCCAAAAACAAGGCCTACCTGGAAGAGGTGGATGCGAAGGTGCCGCTGCTTGACCAGCAGAGCAAAGCCTTACAGAACCAGGCTCAACGTGACCTGTTCGAACTGCTGCCGCTGCTGAACGGGCTGGTTGACCTGCCGAAAAGCGACGCGTTTGATGTGAACGATCCGCCAGTCTCCCGCCGTATGGGACTCTATCGCGGGGATGACGTCAGCGACGCCTCCCAGTCCCTGTATCAGAAAGCGCTGGATCAAATGCTGCTCCCTGCCGTCGCCATGCACATCACCACCTGGCTTCGCAACGACAACGGCAGCGATGTGGAATACAGCTATGAAGCGCTGAAAGCCTATCAGATGCTGTATCAGCCGAAACACTACGACGGCAAATTCCTGCATTCATGGGTGATGCTCAACCTGCAACGTAACCTGCCGCAGAACGTCACAAAAGCGCAGCTGCAGCAGCTTGAATGGCACCTGACGCAGCTGCTGGAGCCGAAAATCCAGGCCTCGCCGTACGCGCAGGATGAATCTCTGGTTGCCCGCGAAAGAGCGATGATCGGCCAGCAGCCGCTCTCCACGCGCGTATACGGTCGTCTCAAGCGCCTGCTGGAACATGATGACAACCTCAAGCCGGTCTCCCTTTCCGACCTGGGCGGACCGCAGAGCGAGCTGGTGTTTTCACGTAAAAGCGGCAAGCCGGTGAGCGAGGGCGTACCGGGTCTCTATACGCCGGACGGCTACTGGAAAAGCTTTAACGGCCAGATTGACAGCGTTACCACCGCACTGCACGAGGACGACGCCTGGGTGCTTGGGACCGCCACCGCGCAGGAGGATAAGCAGCAGATCGATAACGCCGTGCGCCAGCTCTACATGCGCGACTTTATCGCCAACTGGGATCGCTTCCTCGCCGACATTCAGCTTAATAACAGCGCCGACCTTTCCCAGCGCATCAACACCGCGCGCCTGCTCTCCGGTGCCAACTCGCCGCTGCGCCGTCTGGTGCAGAACCTGAGCCAGGTCCTGACGCTGTCACGCAACGCGCCAGCGCCAGAAGATGCGGGTAAAGCGCAGGATCAAAGCAACCGCGCCACCCGTACGCTGGAAGCCCTGTTCAGCAACAATGACGCTGCGCCGACCCAGGCCGCCGTTGTTACGCAGGCACCGGAACAGCTGGTGACCGATCACTATGCGCCGATGATTGAGCTGGCGCAGCCGCTGGAGAAGGGCGGGAAGACCATCGTGTTTGATGATTTTCTCAAGCAGGTGGATGAACTCTATCGCTACCTGACCGCCGTTCAGGATGCGGCCAACAGCGGCATGCCTGCGCCGGGCGGGGAGGCGATCAGCCGCCTGCAGGCCAGCGCCGGTCGTCTGCCGGGCGGGCTGCAAACCATGTTCAGCAACATGGCGGTAGGTGCCAGCAGCGATACCCAGCGCCGCGACCTGGAAAACGTACGTAAGCGGATTAACGTTGAGGTGGGCGGGTTCTGCCGCCAGGCGATTGCCGGTCGCTACCCGCTGGTGCGCAGCGCCAGCACCGAGGTCACCCCTGACGATCTCGCGCGCATGTTTGCGCCGGGAACCGGGCTTATGGACGCCTTCTTCCGCGACAATCTGACCAATAAGGTGGATACCACGCAGGCCAACTGGCGCTTTATGCCGGGCATTGACGGGAAAACGCTGCCGGGAAGTGAAGGGCTGCTGAGGCCGTTCCAGCAGGCCCAGTCGATTCGCGACGCCTTCTTTGCTAACGGCGCAACCACGCCGTCTTTCAAGGTGACGGTTCGCACCGTGCGGATGGATAACACCATTCTGAACCTGACCCTGGACGTTGACGGCCAGCTGCTGCGCTACAGCCACGGCCCGCAGGCCGTGCAGATCATGAACTGGCCGGGGCCGGGCGGCACCAACCAGGTACGCATGCAGCTGGGGCTGGCGAACGGCAGCACGGCGACGCTGGTCACCAACGGCGCCTGGGCGCTCAACCGCTTCTTCGATAAAGCGAGCACTAGTCCGGGCGCGGGCAGCCTCAGCCGTCAGGCCACCTTCAGCGTCGACGGACATCAGGTCACGCTGGAGTTTGCGCCGAACAGCATTCGTAACCCGTTCCAGCTTCCTCGTTTCTCATGCCCATAACCGCAAGGACAGCCGTATGACGAATACCCCTGCGATGAACCGCTACAGCTGGTATGGCAAGTTACCCAGCGCCGGAGATTTTTTGCAGCGTCGCTTTCCTGACACTCTGCAGCGCCAGTGGTCGCACTGGTTCCAGGTCGGTCTGCTGGCCTGGCAGCAGGAAGAGCAGCGCAGCGGCGAGCGCCCGTTCCAGAAAGCGCCAGTATGGAATTTTGTGGTACCGCCCATGCTGGGCAGCCAGATGATCCAGATGGGCTGTCTGCTGCCCGGCCGCGACAGCGTTGGCCGACAGTACCCGATTTGCCTTCAGCTGAGCTTCGCGCCGTCCGAATGGTCGACAAGCCTGCTCAGCCAGGCCGAAAGCTGGTACCAGCAAATTGGGCGCCTGGGGCTGCACGCGGTACGCAACAGTTTTTCCGCCTCGCAGCTGGATGAGATGCTGATGACCATTCCGGCGCCGCAGCCCGTCGAGCCGCAAAAGCGTTCCGACATCCTGGATGTGATTGGCTATGACGAGGACGGTCAAAGCACGCTGGGCTGGCCGCAGGCGGCCGAGTGTTTTGATCCGCTGCGTCAGACCAGCTACTGGTGGACCAACCGCTGCGACGGTTACCCGCTATACACCCACGTGCACAGCGGTAACTTCACCGGGCAGCTTTTCACCCTGCTGTTCGACCCGGCAGGGGGCGCCCGTCCGGGCCGTCACGGTCTCTATCCGCCTATGTTTGAATAAGCAGGGATCTCATGAATATCGAAGAATTTCTCGCGCCAATAAGCTCCGAAAAGCCCTGCGGCGAAAACCTGGAGTACGACGCTGACTTTCAGGCGATGAACCAGGCAAGCCTCGGGAAAGCAGAGCAGCAGTTTGGCGACACCATCATCCCGGCGGAGCCTGCTGACTGGAATACGGTCGAAAAATACGCCACCAGCCTGCTGAGCCGCACCAAAGATCTTCGCGTCCTGCTTGCGTTAACCCATGCCTGGACCCGCCGTCGCGGGCTGGCGGGCTACGCGGACGGATTATTGCTGGTGCAGGAGGCAATCGCCCGCTACTGGGAGCCGCTCTATCCGCTGCTCGAAGAGTATGGCGAAACCGATCCGTTCTACCGCATTAACGCCCTGGCGGGGCTGAGCGATAAATCCGACCTCACCGTCGCCGTGCGAAACGCCTCGCTTCTGCGTTCAAACGGCGATGAAATTTCGCTCCGGGATGCCCAGGCCCTGCTGGACGGCAGCAAGACGGAATGTCCGGACTATCCCGGCGGCCGTCCGCGGCTGATTGACGAACTGGCTCGCGGCGACCAGCCGGGAACCGCAGCGGTTATCGTTATTAACGAACGTCTGCTGGCGATTCGCGAGCTGCTCACGGGGCATCTCGGTGAAAGCGGCGTGCCCGAGATGGAACAGCTGCTGAAAACCGTGGGGCTGGTAGCCAGCGCCTGTCAGGTGACCGACATCAGCAAGCTGCTGCCAAACCGTGAGGCGCAGGCGGAACCCCAGGCTGAGAAGCAGCCGGCGACAGCGCAGCCCGCTCAGCCGGTCACCGACTGGCGCAGCGTGCAGGTCACCAGCCGCGCCGACGCGCAGCTGATGCTGGAAAAAGCGAAGCAGTATTTTGCGCAGTACGAACCGAGCCACCCCGCACCGCTGATGATTGAACGGGTGCAGCGGCTGTCAGAACTTAACTTTATGGACATTATTCGCGACCTGGCGCCAGACGGCGTTAACCAACTTGAAAACATCTTTGGGCGCCGCGAATAACGCGTCCAGGCATTATGACGACAGGCATGGAGCCTGCCGTTTCACCTTCACCGCGCATCTTTGATGGAGAACATCATGGCAATGAGTAACAGTGGGCAGAAATTCATCGCACGTAACCGTGCCCCCCGCGTGCAGATCGAGTACGACGTAGAGATCTACGGTGCAGAACGTAAGATTCAGCTGCCGTTTGTGATGGGCGTTATGGCCGATCTGGTCGGCAAACCGGTGGAAAACCTGCCGGCCGTCGACGAGCGTAAATTCCTCGAAATCGACATCGACAACTTTGATGAACGCATGAAGGCGCTGAAGCCGCGCGTGGCGTTCCAGGTGGATAACACTCTGACCGGCGAAGGTAAGCTCAACGTGGATCTGACCTTCGACAGCATGGACGACTTCCTGCCGGACGCGGTGGCCCGCAAGGTTGAGCCGCTGAACAAGCTGCTGGAAGCGCGTACCCAGCTCTCTAACCTGCTGACCTATATGGACGGTAAAAACGGTGCGGAAGAGCTGATCGCAAAAATTCTGCAGGATCCGACGCTGCTCAAATCCCTGAGCCAGTTGCCGAAAAATGACGAAAGCGCGAAAGGTAGCGAGGAATAATCGATGAGCAACCAGACTCAACAACACGAGCAGCAGGCGGGTCAGGCGTTCAGCCAGGATGAATTCAGCGCGCTGCTGAATAAAGAGTTCCGCCCGAAAACCGATCAGGCCCGCTCCGCCGTAGAAAGCGCGGTCAAAACCCTGGCGCAGCAGGCGCTGGAAAATACCGTCACCTTCTCGAACGATACCTACCGTACCATTCAGAACCTGATTGCCGGTATCGACGAGCAGCTGTCGCAGCAGGTAAACCAGATCATTCACCACGAAGAGTTTCAGAAGCTGGAGAGCGCCTGGCGCGGTCTGAGCTACCTGGTGAACAACACCGAAACGGACGAGATGCTGAAGATCCGCTTTATGAGCATCTCCAAGCAGGAGCTGGGCCGTACCCTGAAGCGCTACAAGGGCGTGGGCTGGGATCAGAGCCCGATCTTCAAGAAAATCTACGAGCAAGAGTACGGTCAGTTCGGCGGCGAGCCGTTTGGCTGCATCGTCGGCGACTACTACTTTGACCACAGCCCGCAGGACGTTGAGCTGCTGGGCGAAATGGCGCGCATCGGCTCTGCGGCGCACTGTCCGTTCATTACCGGTACCGCACCGGGCGTGATGCAGATGGAATCCTGGCAGGAGCTGGCTAACCCGCGCGACCTGACCAAGATCTTCCAGAACACCGAATACGCGGCCTGGCGTTCGCTGCGTGAATCAGAAGATGCCCGCTATCTGGGTCTGGTGATGCCGCGCTTCCTGTCGCGCCTGCCGTATGGCATTCGCACCAACCCGGTCGACAGCTTTGACTTTGAAGAGCAGACCGACGGCGCGAACCACAACAGCTACTCCTGGGCGAACGCCGCGTACGCGATGGCCGCCAACATCAACCGCTCCTTCAAAGAGTACGGCTGGTGTACCTCGATTCGCGGCGTGGAGTCCGGCGGGGCGGTGGAAAACCTGCCGTGCCACACCTTCCCGAGCGATGACGGCGGCGTGGACATGAAGTGCCCGACCGAGATCGCCATCAGCGATCGTCGTGAAGCCGAGCTGGCGAAAAACGGCTTTATGCCGCTGGTTCACCGCAAAAACTCCGACTTTGCCGCCTTCATCGGCGCGCAGTCCCTGCAAAAACCGGCCGAGTACCACGACCCGGATGCCACCGCTAACGCGCGTCTGGCCTCTCGCCTGCCGTACCTGTTCGCCTGCTGCCGCTTTGCCCACTACCTGAAGTGCATCGTGCGCGACAAAATCGGCTCCTTCCGCGAGCGCGAAGAGATGGAGCGCTGGCTGAACGACTGGGTCATGAACTACGTCGACGGTGACCCGGCGAACTCTTCCCAGGAAACCAAGTCCCGTAAACCGCTGGCAGCTGCGGAAGTGCAGGTGCAGGAGATTGAGGACAACCCAGGCTACTACGCCGCGAAGTTCTTCCTGCGTCCACACTACCAGCTGGAAGGTCTGACCGTTTCCCTGCGTCTGGTTTCTAAGCTGCCGTCGCTGAAGACGAAAGACGCGTGATGATGAGTGCCGGCCCTGGAGGGCCGGCAAAGTAAACTACATTGGCAAAATTCATCTAGAAAGCCATCGACATTCATGAACCTCAGGAGGAATCAACTTTGGGAACGAGTTCACCAAAAGAAATTGCAGATGGCATGCTGAAAATTTTTGATACGCGTAAACAAAGTGGCCCAGAAATTTTCGCTCGCAGCGCGGTCGATGGTTTTATGTCAATTCCAGAAGACTTATGGATGTTAACAAAAGATTTTCTGGATACAGACCATCGGTGGCGAAATGAAACAGATAAAATTAGATTGTTAACTTTAATAAAAAAAGGGCTTACATCAGAAGATGTGCGTCGGTTAATCAATACAGTGGTCAAACGATATCTGTCTGGTTTATCTGAAGAACAATCTAAGGAACTCCTCCTAAAAGTCGGTGGGTCACAAGTAGGTGGTATAGCCTTTAAAATGGTTTTCGTAAATGAATTAATTACGCTATTCGTTTCAAAAATTGTGCCGCGATTTCTTGTTTCTGCAGGGCTTACTGGTGTATTAAGTGTGGGGGCTTCAATTTCTCGCTCAGTTTATGCCTCATACGATCTATTAAAATTAAACAAAAATGTTTACTATGAGTTGCGTGGTGCGGGCGATTTAGATTTGTTATATTTTCTCGTTGAAGATAATATTAAGCCATTTATTGAAGCTATAAATTTCCAACAGAGTCATGGTGCCATAGATAAAGAGATTTTTAGTCAGTTTTTAGCAGGAGCTACTCGTGTTTGAAAGAGCATCAAAGTACGTTATAGTCTATCTCATGCTTATTGTTTCATTTATGCTTTTTTTCTCAACTCTTGGCTATTATATTTTTGTTTTTGATTGGTCGGTAACCATCTTGGAAATAACGATAAATGCCGCTCTATTAATCATTCTCTTAGTTGCATCTATCGCTATTTACTATTTTGCGGAAAAATTAAAATCAAGGCTTTGATTTGCGCAAAAATCTTAGCGAGAAGTAAAATGCTAAAAGTATGACCAGCAGGAAAAGTAATTTTCCAAAAAGTAAACCTGCAGAAGTTGTAGTGACTTTTTCTAATGAAAATACATACCAGGCGGACTGAAAAAGATCTACAGTTGTGAAAATTGCGATAATTAAAAATACAATGGTAAGTATTAATAACAATATTTTCTTCATGTTATGTTGCCTTTGATGAATGATAGACGATTGAAAATATTCTAGATGATACAGTGAATGATTGTCTAGCGCTTAGTTACCATGAAGTGTAACTAACAAAATTTAGGGTGGTTGCAATTGCAGGCACTCTGAAGAGTCTGTACGAAGTACGAATTCGTCAGGCTAGAGGCAGAGGTAAAATATGGACGGTTTTATTCAGCCCCATGCTTTCCTGTTTGCCATATAAGTGCTTTTTCGAAAGCAATATTGTTCATCCACGAAGAGTAGATATTATGGCTATTGATATGTTTCTGAAGGTCGAGGGTGTTACGGGCGAATCTAAAGATTCTAACCACACCGGCTGGACTGATATTACCTCCTTCTCCTGGGGCGCTTCCCAGCCAGGTAATATGAGCGTTGGCGGTGGCGGCGGTGCCGGTAAAGTTAACTTTAACGACCTGCACGTTAACGCGCTGATCGACAAATCCACCACCGCTATCCTGAAACACTGCGCCAGCGGTAAACACCTGACCAAAGTCGAACTGTCCGTTTGTAAAGCCGGCGGCCAGCAGGTGGAATACTCCCGCATTACGCTGGAAGATGTGCTGGTGACCTCTGTTCAGTACACAGGTGCTGACAACGGCGATACCGTTGGTGTGACCTACGCATTCCAGGCTGCGAAAGTGAAACAGCAGTACTGGGAGCAGACCACGTCGGGTGGTAAAGGTGCTGAAAGCAGCGCTGGCTGGAACATCAAAGAGAACAAAGAAGCGTAATAATAGTGGGCCCGAAAGGGCTCACTTTATCCTGAGCTTCTTATCAAGGAGAAACAAGATGTCTCAAATGCGTCCTGCTTTTGGTGCCGCCTGGAACAGATTCAGAGAAGTAAACGTAAGCGTAGAACAGGTTGGCAAATTGTTGGGTGGAAAAGTTCAGCATAATATTGACGCCGGTATTTTTAAAAATGCCTGCCCAATTCGTATGAGCTACGTTTTAAATTACTGTGGCATTCCGATTCCTTCTAACAGTAAATATGCGACAGTGACCGGAAACGACAAAAAGCGCTATATGTTCCGCGTTAAAGATATGATTGCATTTCTACCCACGGTACTGGGCAATGCCGATATGTCTGTCTCTTCTCCCACTCCTGCGCAATTTGCAGGCAAACAAGGCATTATCATCTTCACCGGGCACGGCTGGAGCGACGCTACCGGGCATGTCACACTCTGGAATGGAAATATTTGCTCTGATGATTGCCATTTTCTGGGCTCACCGGGTAATGGTTCATTTATTCCGACCAACGCAACATTCTGGAGCCTGAAATGAAACGTTTATTACTGCTGATCCTGGCTATAAATGCCCCTGCTGTTTATGCCCAAACCCTGCCTGATGTCAGCGCTTTTTCTCAGCAACAAATCTTTGAAAACTGGGTGCAAAATCGATGCATCAGTAAGATTGCGGACAGTAAAAGTCTCAAAGATGATGCAGAGGCCAGTGCAGCCGCATGGCTGGAAGCAAGCAATCTCCCTGCTGAGAATTTTGAAAAAGCTGACAAGGTGATTGTTTCTTTACTGAAAGAGAAAGTAGGCGGTACCGAACCGGGTCAATATCAGGTTTTAAAGTGCAGCTTAATCGCCAACAGCGACGCGATTCGTCCGCTCCAAACCGCAAAATAGAAGCAATGGAATCGCCCCCAAACGCCGCCGTTCTCGTCCTGAGAGCGGCAGCGTTTGAGCGCTAATCATACCAGCAGGAATACGCCATGCGATTCACGATTATTTCTACGAAACCCGGTCATCAGCCGCCGCAAAGCAGCTGTGATTTTTACGCCCCGGGCGGCACCATTGGGCGCGGTACGGATAACAACCTGGTGTTGCCGGACAATGACCGCACCATCTCTCGTCTGCAGGCGATTGTTCACGTTGACGCCCAGGGCGAATGCCGCGTCACCAACCGCGGCAGCGTTACCCGCGTGGTATTGAATGACATTCCGCTGGAGCGAGGACGTCAGGTTGAGCTGCAGGATGGCGACATTCTCGGTATTGATGACTACCGTATTGAAGTGACCGAACTGATCCACGATACGCAGCCCGTGAGCCGCATGGCGGCCAGCCTGCACCAGCAGGCGCGTCCGACGGTCGCCCCTGCGCCTGCGCAGCAGCCGAAACCGGCGAATGCCGCACCCCGCGGGAAAACCGAGCCGACCGCCGTGCCAACGGAGATCTGGGATAGCCTGATGCAGGAGTTCTCCATCTCCGACAGCATCTCCAGCAACCGTACAAAACCGCAGCCTGCGGCATCGCACGATCCATTCTCTCAGCCTGCGGCCCCGGAGCGTAACGCCGAAGATCCGCTGGCGATGTTCAACGACAGCGATCCGACGCTTGAGCGTAAGCATGTCGATCCGGATACGCTGTTCAGCGATGAAGCGCTGTTCAAAAAAGAGAGTATTTTTGACGACGTCACCCCGTCAACGCTGGTGCCGCCGGGCGAGACGAACCCCGTTAAGCCTGAAGAAGAGGCAACGGATGAGCTCGATCCGCTGGCCCTGTTTGGCGGTAAAGCCAGCGCGCCAGCCGCGCGCAATGACGACCCGCTCGGGCTGATGGGCGGCGCGCCGTTAACCCATCCGGATGACATTATTGACGAAAAGCCTGCCCAGGTGACGGAACCTGAGCAGGAAAAGGACGCGCTGGCAGATTCTCCGCTGTTCGCTCCTGAGCCGCAGGAAGAACCGCGTGCTGAAGAGGAACCCGCGCGACCGGATTACGCAGGCTTCACCATGCCAACGCCACAGGCCGTTGCGCGCAGCAGCGCGCAGGCCCCGAAGGGGCGCCTGCGCATCGACCCGGTCAATAACGCCGCCTCGCCAACCGCCACGGCAAACAGCGGTGAGAAGGGTGAAGTGCTGCAGGGCGAGCTGCTGGAAGCGCTGCTGGAGGGGATGGGGCTCAGCGAAATGCAGCCCGTTCCGCAGTTTGACCGTGAAAATATGCGTCAGCTGGGGCAGATCCTCGGTATGTTCTCTCAGGGGACCGTGGCGCTGCTCTCCTCGCGCTCTATCCTCAAGCGCGGCGTAAAAGCCGACATGACCATGGTGCTGGACGATGCCAACAACCCGTTCAAGCTGTTGCCAACCGGCAAAACCGTGTTAATCCAAATGTTCGGCACCCCGATGCCGGGCTTTATGCCGCCAACCAAATCCGTGCGCGACGCGCTGATCGATCTGCAGGCGCACCAGCTGGGTATGATCTCCGGCATCCGCGCCATTATTGCCGCGATGCTGCAGTCCTTTAACCCGGAGCAGCTGGAAGAGCAGGCGAAGCAGAACGGTATGACCTCGCGTCTGGCGCTGCCGGGCAGCCGCAAAGCCGCCCTGTGGGACTATTTTGTTCGCAGCTATGGCGAGACGGCGGGCGAGATTGAGGACGACTTCCACACCCTGTTCGGCGAGGCCTTCCTTCATGCGTATGACATGGAGGTGAATCAGTACAAAGACTCACAGAGCGGATCGGAAGATAAATGAATATCGCAACGGCTTCTCTCTCCCGCCAGGGGACGCGCGCCAGCAACCAGGATCAGACGGGAGAAACCATAGGGGAACGTTCAGCCTGCTTCGTCGTCTGCGACGGCATCGCGGGCCTGCCGGGCGGTGAGGTGGCTGCAGAGCTGGCCCGCAACAGCATTATCTCCCGCTTCGATGGCGACAAACATCTTAATGCGCAGCACATCCGCGACTACGTGCAGACGGCGAATCGCACCATTCTCAGCGAACAGCAGGCCGTTCAGGACTATCGCCGGATGGGCACGACGCTGGTCAGCCTGTTCATCGACCGTGATTACGGGCTGGCCTACTGGGCGCATGCCGGTGACAGCCGCCTGTACCTGTTCCGCCGCGGATGGCTGTGGCATGTGACCACCGACCACAGCCTGGTGCAGCAGATGAAAGATGCCGGACACCAGACCGACAACCTGAACAGCAATCTGCTCTATCTGGCGCTCGGGATTGAAAACGGCGGGCCGGAAGCGAGCTACAGCGACGTGGTGCAGGTTGAAGACGGCGATGCATTCTTACTCTGCACCGACGGATTCTGGCACGGCGTCAGCGAAGAGCAAATGAAGCAGTCGCTGCACATGGTGAATACGCCGCAGGAGTGGCTGACCTTAATGAACCAAATCATTCAAAAGAATGGCGAGCAGGAGGGGAATGCTCAGGATAACTATACCGCCCTGGCGGTATGGATGGGCAACCCTCAGGACACCACTTTGCTGCACACCCTCTCTGACGCAGCACAATTTCTTCCCTGCGGAACTGATTAGACACACAAGGAACGATATGAAACTTTGGCTATCGGGTTTGGCACTTCTGGCGGCGACCTCCACCGCACAGGCTGAAAATTTCCGCATCGTGCAGTCTCCTGCGCAGAAGCTGGATATCTGGATCGACAACATCAAAGACAACACGCCGCAGAGCTGGTGTAAGCCTGAGGTGGCGCTGCGTATTGTGGCGAACGGCAAGAAAGACGTCTCCGTGCTGGAGAACTTTGTGCCGCGTCTTGGCTCACTGCTGGAACACCAGTGCAGCAAAGTGAATAAACTCAGCTGGACGCTCAACGATCCGGCGGGTACCACGTTGGCGCAGGGCACGGCTGGCAAAGCGCAGGACTGGGCGCTGGTGGTGAAACAGGAGCAGGCCGCGCCTGCCGCGACCGTCGCCGCAACCCCAGCCAGCGGCGCGTTAATGCCGCCAGATCAGAACGTGGCTTCCCGCACCGTTGCCGCCGACCGTACGCCGTGGCAGGAGTTTACGCTTCAGGACGGCTGCCACCTGCGCACCTTCTGGGAAGGGGGCGCTTCTGCACCGGCGCTCTTTATTCCGGATTCTGACACCACCCGCTGCGGGAACGGCAGCTGGCTGAGCGGACATACCGTTGTGTCGCAGTCCCGTAACGGCGGGCAGAAAGAGATGGCGGTGACTTACATCCACGGCTTCCCGGTGACCGGACTGAATCAAAGCGCCGACCCGGAAAACGCGCTGATCACCTCCGTCAACAAAGAGCGCATGGTATTCAGTACCCCAGACAGCGACCAGAGCTGGATGATCCTGCCTTACGACAACGCCCTGAACAGCTGGAAGAGCAACGGCACCGTCGCGGTGGAGATTTCCCGTGAAACCGCCAGCGATGATGCAAAACTGCAGGCGCGTATCGCGGCGGTGAAAAAGACCTGGAGCGCCTGGGTGGCACCCGGCACCCCGCTGAATATCGTTCTGATTGACACCCTGCGTCCTCAGCTGCGCGATCCGGCCGTCGGCGCATGGCGCGCGGCAAATTAAGGAATGGCGATGAATACGCTCTATCAACACCTGGCGGGTGAGTCGCTCAACGACGCGCTCGCGCGCCTTGAAGCAGAAATCAAAGCCCGTCCAGCGGATGCCGATCTCCGCGCCGCGTTCGTGCAGTTTTTAACCCTCAGCGGCAACTGGACGCGTGCTCTGACCCAGCTCAAAAGCTGGCTGGCGCTGAAGCCGCAGGCGAAGCCCACCGTCACGCTGCTGGAGCAGTCCATTCAGGGCGAGCTGCAGCGCGTGCAGGTGATGACGGGACAGGCGCGTCCGGCCATGCCTGAAACCCAGTGGCCGTGGCTGACCACCCTTGCCGCGGCGCTGAGCGAAGAGGGCGAGCGCGCGCAGGCGCTGCGTCTTGAGGCTCTCGAACAGGCGCAGGCCACCCCCGGCAACATTACTCTCGAAAACGAGGAGACGCAGGCCTTTGACTGGCTGATGGACGGCGATGCCCGTCTCGGCCCGGTGTGCGAAACCATCGTCAACGGCCGCTATTTCTGGCTGCCGTTTAACGCCATCGCGGAGATCCGTTTCCAGGCGCCTGCCAGCGTCACCGATCTGGTCTGGCGTCACGCGCTGGTGCGCCTGACCGACGGAACGGAACAGGTGTGTCAGATCCCGGCGCGTTATCCGTTTGCAGACGATGCCTCTGATGCGGTCAAGCTGGGGCGCACCACCGACTGGCAGCCGCTCGACGAAGACGGCACCCTATACGAAGGTACGGGTCAGAAAGCCTGGCTGAGCGAGCAAAGCGAAAGCCCGCTGCTGTCGCTAAGCCTCGTGACGTTTGCGACGGATGGAGCCGATGAGTAATCCCGCTGGCGAAGGCGATCTGCTGCGCAGCGGCTGGCAAGCCCGCAGCAAGCAGGAGAAGGTGGGGGCGCGCGACAAAATGCAGCCCTCGCTGCTCGATCGCCTCACCGATAACGATCCGGAAAAAAAGCGCGAGTCGGCCAACAGCAATCTGATCACCCACGCCGCCCTGCGCCGCAATGTCCTGCGGGATCTGCAGTGGCTGTTTAATACCATCAACCACGATGCCTCCGGTGATTTGAGCGCGCTACCGCACGTCAGCCGCTCGGTGGTTAACTTCGGCGTCGCGCCGCTGGCCGGGAAAAGAATGTCGGACATCGAATGGCACGACATTCAGCGCAAGCTCACTGAAGCCATCATCAATTTTGAACCACGCATTTTGCCGAAGGGGCTGCAGGTTCGCTGCGTGTCGGATACCTCCTCGCTGGATCTGCACAACGTGCTCTCCATCGAGATCAAAGGGCGTCTATGGTGCGTGCCGTACCCGCTGGAGTTTCTGTTTCGTACCGATGTCGATCTGGAAAACGGCCATTTTGAACTGAAAGATGCGGGGTAATCATGGAAAGTAAACTGCTCGAATACTACAACCGTGAGCTGGCCTACCTGCGCGAAATGGGAGCCGAGTTTGCCGAACGCTACCCCAAAGTCGCCGGACGGCTGGGCATGCGCGGCATCGAAGTGGCGGACCCGTATACCGAACGTCTGATGGAGGGCTTCGCCTTCCTGACCTCCCGCGTGCAGATGAAAATGGACGCGGAGTTTCCGCGCTTCTCCCAGCGTCTGCTGGAGATGATTGCGCCTAACTATCTCGCGCCCACGCCGTCGATGGCGATCGCAGAGATTCAGCCCGACAGCAGCCGGGGTGACCTGAGCAAGGGCTTCATCGTGCCGCGCGGTACCATGATGGACAGCCTGGCGCTGAAAAAAACCGGCGTGACCTGCAGCTATACCACGGCGCACGAGGTTAACCTGCTGCCGCTGAAAATTGACAAGGTCGAGCTGGGCGGCGTGCCCGCCGATCTGCCGCTCGCGCAGCTGGGGCTGAGCCAGCGGGGGATCGGCAGCGCCTTACGGATCCGCATCGCCTGCGACGGCCCGCAAAATCTTGGCCATCTGGATTTCGACCGTCTGGAATTTTTCCTCGCCGGTCCGGATATTGAAGCGCTCAAGCTGCTGGAGCTGGTGATGGAGCACCACGCCGGGATCGTCTGTCAGACGGTCAGCCCGCAGCCGCAGCGGCAGCTGCTGGCGTCGGATGCGCTGCGCCAGGAGGGCTTTGAGCCCGATCAGGCGCTGCTTCCGGACGATCTGCGCAACTTTGACGGCTATCGTCTGCTGCAGGAGTATTTCGCGTTTCCGGCCCGTTTCCGCTTCATTAGCCTGAGCGGTCTGAGCACGCTCATCCAGCGCTGTGAAGACGAAAAAGCCTTCGATATCTTTATCCTGCTGGATAAGTCGGATGAACAGCTGGAGCGCGTGGTCGATGCCAGCCATCTGGCGCTGCACTGTACGCCGGTCATCAACCTGTTCCCAAAGGTCGCGGCGCGTCAGAAGCTGAATGAAGGCCAGCATGAATACCATCTGGTGGTGGATAACATCCGTCCGCTGGATTATGAAATTTACGCGGTCAAAAAAATCTATGGCAGCGCGGATGGTCAGCGCGATGACCAGACGTTTCGCCCGTTCTGGAGTACCTGGAGCGGTGATGCGGGCAACTACGGAGCCTATTTTTCCCTGCGCCGTGAACAGCGCGTGCTGTCCGAGCATGCCCTGCGCTACGGCACCCGTACCGGCTATATCGGCTCGGAGGTCTTCGTCTCGCTGGTGGATGAACAGCACGCCCCCTGGCAGGAAAACCTGCGCTATATCTCTGCCGAGGTGCTCTGCACCAGCCGCGACCTGCCGCTGATGCTGCAGCAGGAGCTCGGGCAGTTCATTATGGCGGACTCCATGCCGGTGAAATCCCTCACCCTGCGTAAAGGCCCGACGCCGCCGCGTCCGGCGCTGGCAGAAGGGTTCAGCACCTGGCGGCTTATCAGCCAGCTGCAGATGAACTACCTCAGCCTGATGGACAGTGACAACGAGGAAGGGGCGGCCGCGCTGCGCCAGCTTTTAGGGCTGTATGCCAACCTGGCCGAAACGCCCGTGGCGCGTCAGGTGGAAGGCGTTCGTCACTGCGTGCTGGAGCCGGTTCACCGCCGCGTGCCTGAACCCGGCCCGGTGGTGTTTGCCCGCGGGATCGGCATTACCCTGACGGTGGATGAGCGAGCCTTTTCGGGTGCCAGCCCGTGGCTCTTCGGCAGCGTGATGGAGCGTCTTTTTGCCCGCCTGGTCTCCATCAACAGCTTTACGGAGTTCACCCTGAAAAGTCAGCAGCGCGGCGAGATTGGCTGCTGGGCGCCGCGCATGGGTAAAAGGGCACTGATATGAGTGACGCCGCCACTGCACCGCTGCGCGTGCATCGCCTGACGAAGCTGCCGGATGCGTTCTGGCACAGAGTCCGCGAGACGCCCTGGCGCTACGATCTGTTTCAGCTGTTAAGGCGCATTGATGCCCAGGGCGGCGAGCGCTACCCGCTGGGCCGCGCGCCGCTGCCAAAATTTGAACCGCTGCGCATCGGCCAGCAGCCGTCGATGAGTTTTGCTCCGTCGACGCTGGCCCAGGTGCGTCAGCGGGAAGAGAGCGGGCTGCATGAGGTATCTATCCTCAGCTTCGGCCTGTTTGGCCCGAACGGCCCGCTGCCGGTCCACATGACCGAGTACGCCCGCGAGCGTATTTATCATCATCAGGACACCAGCCTGAGCGCGTTTGCCGATCTGTTTCATCATCGTCTGGCGCTGCTGTTTTACCGCGCCTGGGCGGATGCGCAGCCCACCGTCTCGCTGGACCGCGCCGATAACAAACGCTTTGAGGGCTATCTGGCGTCGCTGATTGGTATGGGCCAGCCGGGTCAGATGAACAAAGGCAGCCTGAGCTCGCACGCCCGCTTTACCCACGCCGGGCACCTGACCCGTCACGGGCGGGATCCGGACGGGCTGGAGAAGATCCTGCGCAGCTATTTTAAGGCGCCGGTCAAACTGGTCAGCAACGTGCCGCAGTGGATGCCGCTCTCCACACGCGAGCAGGCGCAGCTGGGAGCAGGGCGCCGCATGCCGCGCATGGGTGAATCCGCCTTTCTCGGCGTTGCCGTCCGCGACGTGCAGCATAAGTTTCGCATCGAGATTGGGCCGCTGAGCGCGGAGGAGTACAACCGCTTTCTCCCGGGCGAAGCGTGGGTCACCGAGCTGCGAGACTGGGTGCGTCAGTACGCCGGAGTGGAGTTTGAATGGGAAACGCGGGTGATCCTGCGCGAAGACGCGGTGCAGGGCGCCACGCTCGGCAGTCATGCGCGATTGGGCTATAACACCTGGCTGGGCCTTCAGCCGCAGCCTGTCCCGCGCGGCGATCTGGTGTATCGCGCAGAGCGGTAATCCTTCCGTATACCGAATCATTGTTAATGGAAACTAACATGTCAGAAATTAGCCGTGCCGTGCTTTTCGGCAAACTGGATACGCTGTTATTTACCTCTCTGGAAAGCGCCACTGCGTTCTGCAAGCTGCGCGGCAACCCCTATGTTGAGCTGGTGCACTGGCTGCATCAGCTGATGCAGCAGCAGGATGGCGATCTGCAGCAGGTCATCCGCCACTTTGCCCTTGATGAACAGCAGCTGACGCGCGATATCGTTGCGGCGCTGGATGTCCTTCCGCGCGGGGCGAGTTCCGTTTCCGATCTCTCCGAGCATATCGACAGCGCCGTTGAGCGCGCCTGGGTCTTCGGCTCGCTGAAGTTTGGCGTCAGCCGTATTCGCGGCGGCCATTTGCTGATCGGCATGCTCAAAACCTGGAATCTGGCCAACGTGCTGAAAAGCATTTCGGCGCAGTTTACCCGCCTTAACGTCGAGGTATTGATCGAGCAGTTCGATACCATCTGCGCCAACAGCAAAGAGACGCAGCAGGCCGCTGCCGCCGTCGATGCACCGGCGGGTGCGGTACCGGCAGCCCAGGGGACGCTGGCCCAGTACGGCCAGGACCTGACCGCCCGCGCCCGCGACGGGAAGATTGACCCGGTTGTCGGGCGCGACGAGGAGATCCGCCAGATGGTCGATATCCTGATGCGCCGTCGTCAGAACAACCCGCTGTTGACCGGGGAAGCCGGGGTCGGGAAAACGGCGGTGGTGGAAGGGCTGGCGCTGCGTATCGCCGACGGCGACGTGCCGGAGCCGCTGCAGAACATTCAGCTGTGGCTGCTGGATATCGGCATGCTGCAGGCCGGTGCAGGCATGAAAGGCGAGTTTGAGGCCCGTCTGCAGGCGCTCATTAACGAAGTCCAGTCCAGCGCCACGCCGATCGTTCTGTTTATCGATGAGATCCATACCCTGATTGGCGCAGGCGGCCAGCAGGGGACCGGCGATGCGGCAAACCTGCTGAAGCCCGCGCTGGCGCGCGGCCAGCTGCGCACCATCGGGGCCACCACCTGGGCGGAATACAAAAAGTACATCGAGAAAGACCCGGCGCTGACCCGTCGTTTCCAGACAGTGCAGGTTCACGAGCCGGACGAAGCGAAAGCCATTCTGATGCTGCGCAGCACCGTGTCGCCGCTGGAGACGCACCACCAGGTCCTGCTGCTCGACGAAGCGGTCAGCGCGGCGGTGAAGCTGTCCCATCGCTACATTCCGGCGCGTCAGTTGCCGGACAAAGCTGTTGCGCTGCTCGATACCGCCTGCGCCCGCGTCGCGGTCAGCCAGAGCGCGCCGCCGGCGCATCTGGAAGACTGCCTGCGCCATCTTGCCGCGCTGGATGTGGAAATTGAGATTGCTGAACGCGAGGCGCGCGTGGGGGCAGGTGATGCCGAGCGCGTAGCAACGTTACGCGCCGAACGCGACGCGTATGAAACAAAACGCGAAGCCCTGGCCGAGCGCTGGGAAGAAGAGCGCAGCCTGGTGCAGGAGATTATTCGCCTGCGCGCGGCGCTGTTCGCGGCGGGCGAGGAAGACACCGCTGAGCTGCGTAGCCAGCTGGCAGAACAGCAGCAGGCGCTGAATGCCTTGCAGGGTGACGAGCCGCTGCTGTTTGCGGCGGTGGATGAAAACGTGGTCGCCGCGGTGGTCTCTGACTGGACCGGGATCCCGCTGGGCCGGATGGTGAAAAACGAGATCGATGCGGTGCTTAACCTCGCCGACACGCTCAACCAGCGCGTTATCGGCCAGCGTCACGGTCTGGATCTCATTGCCCGCCGCGTGAAAACCTCGCGGGCGAAGCTCGACGACCCGAACAAACCGGTGGGCGTCTTTATGCTGTGCGGCCCATCCGGGGTCGGTAAAACCGAAACCGCGCTGGCGCTCGCCGAATCTCTGTACGGCGGCGAGCAGAACGTTATCACCATCAACATGAGCGAGTTCCAGGAAGCGCACACCGTCTCCACCTTAAAAGGTGCGCCTCCGGGGTACGTAGGGTATGGTGA
Organism: Enterobacter sp. ECC-249; assembly: GCF_043965265.1. Taxonomy (NCBI): domain Bacteria; kingdom Pseudomonadati; phylum Pseudomonadota; class Gammaproteobacteria; order Enterobacterales; family Enterobacteriaceae; genus Enterobacter; species Enterobacter sp. ECC-249. The sequence goes on along the minus strand of NZ_CP143660.1, from coordinate 3,230,152 downwards.
AGGCGGGGTATTAACCGAGGCCGTCCGCCGCCGCCCGTACAGCGTGGTGCTGCTGGACGAAATTGAGAAAGCGCACCCTGATGTGCACGAGATCTTCTTCCAGGTCTTCGACAAAGGCTGGATGGAAGACGGCGAGGGGCGCCACATTGATTTCCGCAACACCATTATTATTCTGACGTCCAACGTCGGTACCGACCTGATTAGCGCCATGTGCGCCGATCCGGAGCTGATGCCGGAGCCTGAGGCGTTAAGCGGCGCGCTGCGCCAGCCGCTGCTGGAGGTATTCCCGCCCGCGCTGCTGGGCCGTCTGCTGGTGGTGCCGTACTACCCGCTCAGCGACGAGATGCTGGGGCAGATCGTTCGCCTGCAGCTCAAGCGCATTCAGCGCCGTCTGGAAGAGAATCACAGCATTATTTCTGAGTTTGACGACAGCGTGGTGGAACAGATTGTTCAGCGCTGTACCGAGGTGGAGTCCGGCGGTCGCATGGTGGATGCTATTCTGACCAACACCCTGCTGCCTCAGATGAGCCAGATCTTACTTACCGCCAGCCGCAGCGACGAACAGTATCGACGTCTGCACGTCACCTGCGAGCAGGGCGAGTTTCACTGTCAGTTTGCCGCGTAATAATCATCAAGAGAACTGTAAAAGATGACGGATAATGATAACAATCGGACTGTCCCAAACGCGCTCCCGGTCGGGTACCGCTTCAACGAGTTTGAAATCAAAGAGGTGATCGGCGGCGGCGGTTTTGGCATTGTCTATCGCGCGTGGGATCACCAGCTCGAACGCACTATCGCTATCAAAGAATTTATGCCTTCTTCGCTCGCCGTACGCGGCGACGACATGACCCTGGTGCTGCGCAGCGAGCGCTTTGGCAAAGCATTCTCCGCGGGCCTGAACAGCTTTATTCAGGAAGCCCGTCTGCTGGCGCGCTTTAACCATCCGAACCTGCTGCACGTCCTGCGTTTCTGGGTGCAAAACGACACGGCCTACATGGGGACGCTGTTTTACAGCGGCACGACGCTCTCACGCCTGCGCGAAGAAAAGCCTGAGCTGATCAACGAAGCCTGGATCCGCCGCACGCTGCCGATGCTGTTCGGTGCGATCAAGACCATCCACGACGAAGGCTACCTGCACCGCGATATCTCTCTGGATAACATCCAGATCCAGGATAACGGCCTGCCGGTGCTGCTCGATTTCGGCTCCGCGCGCCGCACGATTGGTAACCTCTCCGACGAAACGGAAACCATGCTGCGCCCGGGCTTTGCGCCGATTGAGCAGTACACCGACGACAACGAAAGCGAGCAGGGCCCGTGGACGGATATTTACGCCCTCGGCGCCGTGCTGCGTACCCTGATTGTGGGCTCTCCGCCACCGGTCAGCGTGGTACGCTCTATTCAGGATACCTGCAAACCGCTGGTGGAAATCATGCCGCAGGGCTATTCCATTCCGCTGCTGCAGGCCATTGACCGCGCGCTGGCTCTGCACATGGAGGACCGTCCGCAGTCCATCGACGAGTTCGCCGCGCTGATTGAGATGCCGGTCGCCGGTATCAACGATGTGCTGACCGCGAAAAAGCCCGGCACGATGCTGGTTCCGGTCGAAGACGAAAAACCGGCGTCGCTGCTCGACTGGCGTCGCTATAAGATCCCGGGCATGATTGCCGCAGGCGTGCTGGTGGGTGTTGTCGCCGGGGCGATGCTGTTCAGCGGCGGTAACGATGCGCCAGAGCAGGCTGCGCAGGCACCGGCAGAGACGCGTCCAACCGAAACCGCCGCGAACGCGCCAGACGTGAAGCCAGAAGCGGCGAAGGTGAGCGAGCCTGCGACGGCACAGCAGACGCCACCGCCTGCCGAGAGCCCTGTTGCGTTGGTCTATATCCGCATCCTCGACGGCGAAACGCTGAAAGTAAACGGCGAGCCAAAAGCGCTGCGCCCGGGAACCAACGGCTATGCATCGCTCAAGCTGCCGGCCGGGGAGACGAAGATTGAGTTGCAGGGCAACGGAAGAACGCGTGGTCAGACGCTGGATATCACCAAGCCGGGCACCTGGCTGGTGAACCCGTAGGAATATAAACAGGAGATGCTATGGAAGCGTACGATCTTCGAAGCCAAAGGCTTCATCCAAAGGAATTCGAAAAGATTGTCTCTCCTGTTTATGCGTTTTGAATTTAATCCTAACCTGGAGAGTTGAGTTGAAGCCAACATGCGCCTCCCCATTTTTGTAAATAACAATATCGGGCGTACACAACATAACCTCGCTCATTTAAATAGCAATCTATGGTATTTCTGGGGAAGCATGGATCTTCTCGCAATGTTACTTTATTGCGTGAACTCAGTTCGCCACGACAGAATTCCATTCATTTCTGATGCAAAAGCGTTTAGTGATTCGTTGCATTATTATGCAGGTGATGGTTTCAGCATTTTGGTCATGCTTTTTTTTGTGCTTGACTTACTTTTATTACTCTCTTTGTTTACTTCGGCCTGGTTATTCTTTAAGAGAAAGATTGGAGCGGTTAAATTTGCCCTTGCTCAGGAATTATTTCGCTTGATTTCATTCAGATGTTCGGTCTCATTGTTCCCACTTTTAGTAAGTATGTTTGATATTTCAAACATCTGGTTGAATGTAGGTTTATTTGTCACATCAGAGTCACTGAAAATCTACTCTCTTGTTTTTTGGATGATCAAGAGGGAAAAGCCCCTTTCTTGAATGACGCTTTATCACAGATGCGAACTTTAGTGGAAAGACATACCGCGGGATGAACAGCCTACCTTCGCACATATTGGAAGGATATACTCCCGGCAAAACAGTTATCGATCCCGTCTTTCTTAGTACTGATGTTAATCGAGGCTTCAGCGGTCCTATCCAAATGCGTATTGAAGGTTTTTCCGGTAGGAAAATTGACTTCCTTTCAGAGTTCATTGCAACAGAGACTGACGTGCTATTTAAGCCGAATACATCGTTTGAGGTTATCAGCAGGTCAGATGAACTTGGTATAACGAATATAGAATTAAAGGAAATACCATGATCGACCTTCATTCCGAAGATTCAGTAATCAATCATTATGCCGATCGCTATCATACATACATGCCAGTTAATGTCCGTAAGGCAATAAGAAGCAACAGTATTGATAATTTGAGTTCTTCACAAGCCTGGGATGCAACTTTACCTTTAATTACGACTGAAGATGTTTCACGTGATAAAGCGCTTGGGGCACTGGTGGGTTTGGCTGTTGGGGATGCAGTCGGCACTACTCTTGAGTTCAAGAAAAGAGACAGCGAACATGTAGTGGATATGATTGGCGGCGGGCCTTTTCAATTAAAACCTGGTGAATGGACAGATGATACATCTATAGCATTATGTCTGGCGGAAACTTACCTTTCAGAAAACAGAATGCATACCGATGTACTTAGACAATATCTCCTGAAATGGTACCTAAATGGGGATAATAGCAGTAATGGTCGTTGTTTTGATATAGGGGACACGACACGATTTGCGCTTGAACAGTATATGCGCGTCGGGCCTTCCTGGTATGGTAATACAGAGAAACACACCGCTGGTAATGCTGGGATTATTCGTCAAGCTCCGGTTTCTATCTTTCGTCGAAAATCATTGCGTGCGATTTACTTCGAATCCCAGGCTCAAAGTCGAGCAACTCATGGAGCAGTAGAGTCAATTAATGCATGCCAATTTCTTGGATTGGTATTGCACTATTTAATTAACGGATATCAAAAAGAAGAAGCTTTTTCGCCTCATGTTTTCCCATTATGCGCGCGCGTAATGATCATAAATGCGGGTGAGTATAAGCAAAAAACTCGCGATCAGATTCGTTCAAGTGGTTATGTTATCGATACGCTTGAGGCCGCGATGTGGTCCGTATGGAATACGGATAATTTCCGCGATGCGATTCTGCTGGCCGCCAATCTTGCCGATGATGCTGACAGCGTTGCGGCGACGGCGGGACAAATAGCGGGAGCATTATATGGTTATTCCGGTATCCCGCAGGGGTGGAAAGATAAACTCGTGCAACACGAACGTATCGCCACAATGGCAGGTGAGTTATTCGATAGAGCACCTCAGGATAATTTTTTATAGTTAGCATTACCAAGGGTAAGCGAAGGGATATGATGACTTGCGATCAGATGTGGAATGGTTAGTTAACTGAATCTACTGTAATGAATGAAATGACAATTTTTGGTTACGTTGATAAAGCATTAACTTTAGCACAGAAGAGATATGCAGACGTCAAGAATCGTGATCCCCAATCCCCGCTTTTACAAATGTACGACTCTATTGTACAACAATTAATATTTCTACGAGATTTAATCGAAGGCAAGGAAAAGGATAAAGCAAAATTATGGAAAATGACTTTCGGTATGTATGCAGCGAAGGCGTTTGATAATTCTGATGAGTTGTTTTTTGAAAGGTTGTCGGATGCCTGGTTTATTGTGGATCAAATACGTCGAGGGTTAAAGGTTAGGCTACCGCACGAAGTTGACGCCAATTACACAATAAAGCAACAAAACCTAAAGATGAGATATCCTGATGAATTTTAGGATGCGATATTGAATGTAACTATATTTTAGGTGATGGATGATAGATTTACATGCTAATTTGAATATCCTGATGAAATATGTTGATAAATATCGCGAATACTTACCGATTAGCAATCCTTCCGTCCAGCGGAGGCAGCAGTATACTTATGATAATAAACCCTTAGAATCACCCTCAAATAGTGATGTACAAAAACAATGGGACTTAACACCATCATGTAACATCTCCCTGGCTGAATCACGGGATCGTGCTGTCGGTGCGCTTATTGGTCTTGCTGTAGGAGATGCTGTAGGTACTACGCTTGAGTTTTTACCTCGAGACAAAGTACACGTCAACGATATGACAGGTGGTGGGCCATTTCGACTTCGCGCAGGCGAATGGACGGATGATACATCCATGGCATTATGTCTTGCGGAAACGCTTCTTGAGAAAGGTGATGCTGATACTATATGCTTCAGGAATAAGCTTCTGGAATGGTATCGGCATGGTTATAACAGTTCAAATGGCATCTGTTTTGATATAGGTAATACAACTCGTTTTGCTTTAGACCAATATTTAACTGTTGGTCCTGGGTGGAGCGGTAATACAGCGCCAGAGACTGCAGGTAATGCTTCCATTATCAGACAAGCACCTGTCTCTATTTTTTTTAGAAAATCATTAAGCAAAGCGTTTTATGAAGCTAAAAAACAAAGTATCGCAACACACGGTGCCGCGGAAGCAATAAATAGTACACAGTATTTAAGTTATTTGCTTGTGCATATGATTAACGGTAGCAATAAAGATTTTGTTTTTTCTCCGCACGTCATGCCGCTTCAGCCACGTGTAATGATAATCAACGCGGGTGAGTATAAGCAAAAAACTCGCGATCAGATTCGTTCAAGTGGTTATGTTATCGATACGCTTGAGGCCGCGATGTGGTCCGTATGGAATACTGATAATTTCCGTGATGCCATTCTACTGGCAGCTAACCTTGCCGATGATGCTGATAGCGTTGCAGCGACGGCGGGACAAATCGCGGGGGCATTATATGGTTATTCCGGAATTCCGCAGGACTGGAAAGATAAACTCGTGCAACACGAACGTATCGCCACAATGGCAGGTGAGTTATTCGATAGAGCACCTGAGGACAATTTATTATAATTGAATAATTCCTATGGCACGGCTATTGTAGCGTGCTATTCAGTTGAACAGAAAATGTCGTGTTAATGTGAAGTTATATGTGAGAAAAAACTCACCTAGCCAGCACTGAAAATATATTGAATTGCTCAGCAATAAAATACACCTGTTAGGTAATGTTGTTTTCTCGCACCTTATATTTTCGGTTAAAAAACGACCTCACCAGCAAAAAGATGGAAGGATAGAGTATTTTTCAAGATAAAAATCGGTGTAAGAATGCACATGAGTAAAGAAAACTATACCGGTCTGGATTACATTAATGATGCCATTGATATAATCAATCAACGATTAGAAATAAAACCTGATTTTTCACTATATGTTATGGTGAAGTGTCAGTTGGATTATATTAAATCTCTTTTAATCGGTGCTGAAAAAGATAGAAGTAAATTACATGCGTTGAACCTAGGGTCACTCGCGTCCAAAGAATTTGATACAACAGATGCCGAGCTTGCTGAGCATTTATCTAATGCAAATTATATAGCTTCGCAGATGGGGCAAGGGTTAAAGATCATTCTTCCTCATGAACAAGATGTGGAATATTTGAAAAGACAAAAAAGAAATCGCAAGTGATTAAGATTCTTTGTTTTAATGTCTGATAAGCTGTGAACTTTCTAGCCCGATTGGTTTTATTTTTACTGTTTGCATGGCGATGAGTAAAAATTGAGTGGAGAATGAAAAGATGAAATGGATTGGCTGTATATTTTTCACTCTTATCACTTTAGCCTATATCTGGAATGGAAAAGATTTTTTCAACAAAAATCAATGGCTCCTGGCCGGGTTAATGTTTGTTCTGGTGCTGGTGGCTACGGTTGGCATTGGCTTTACGTTGAAATGGTTCGCGCAGTCAATGTCATTATTCTCCATCGCAACGGCGAAACAATATTCGATTATCTTTTCCATGTCTTTCCTGTGCGTATGGGGACTAAAAGTTACCGTTGTGCTGCTCTGCACGATCTTTTCCGGGATTATAAGGGGGCACAAAAAATACAATGCTGAAAATTATGAAGCGATATCGTCTTTAACACGCGTCGTTGCGCCTGGCTTACTTATCGTTGTTAAAAGCGTAGTTTCCCTGGGTAGCGTCCTTATGTTTTCAGGTTTATGGCTTAAATAAGCACGATATTAAATAAAAAATATCTCAATCAACACTGAGATTAGTCCATAGTGGAATAAAGATTATGCTCAACCGAATTACCGTTCAGCTCCCGGTGGAGGGGCTTCTGTTCTGGAAACTGACGGGCCGCGAGGCGATGTCTGAGTCGTTTGCGCTGACGCTGACCGTGCTCGGCACGGACGCGCGCATTGACCGCAGCAGGCTGCTGGGGCAGCCGGTCACGGTGACCATCCCGACGCAGAATCTGCTGGCGTCCCGCTATATAAACGGCAAGATTACCCGCGTGGCGGTCAGCGCCGTTGAGCTGACGGGTACCCGCTATGCGGTCTACCAGCTGACGGTGGAGCCGGACCTGTGGCCGATGAAGCGCGACCGTAACCTGCGTATCTTCCAGGGCCAGACGGTGCCGCAGATTGTGAAAACCCTGCTTGGCGAGCATCAGGTCAACGTTGAGGACAAACTCACCGGCAGCTACCGGGTGTGGGACTACTGCGTGCAGTATCAGGAGTCGAGCCTGGACTTCATCAGCCGCCTGATGGAGCTGGAGGGGATTGCCTATCACTTCCGCCACGAGGCGGACAAACATACCCTGGTACTCACCGACGCCGCGACGCAGCATCAGCCGTTCAGCGGCTATGAGGTCATTCCTTACCACCAGACGCCGTCGGGCGGCAGTACGGACGAAGAGGGCATCAGCCAGTGGGCGCTGGAGGACAGCGTGACGCCGGGGATTTACAGCCTCGACGACTATGACTTCCGCAAGCCGAACGCGTGGCTGTTCCAGGCCCAGCAGAACCCGGCGTCGCCGAAGCCGGGCAGTATTGACGTGTACGACTGGCCGGGTCGCTTTGTGGACAAGGGGCACGGGGAGTTCTATGCCCGTATCCGTCAGGAGCGCTGGCAGGTTGAGCATCAGCAGATTCAGGCCACCGCGACGGCGGCGGGGATTGCGCCAGGCCACACCTTCACCTTAACCAACGCGCCGTTCTTCAGCGACAACGGTGAGTATCTGGTGACGGCGGCGGGTTACCACCTCGAAGAGAACCGCTATGCCAGCGGCGAGGGGGAGACCATTCACCGTACCGATTTCACGGTCATCCCGGCGGCGGTGGTGTACCGTCCGGCGCAGACCACGGCGTGGCCGCGCACCTACGGCCCGCAGACGGCGAAGGTGGTGGGCCCGAACGGCGAGAGTATCTGGACGGACAAATACGGTCGCGTGAAGGTGAAGTTCCACTGGGACCGTCTGGCGAAGGGCGATGACACCAGCTCCTGCTGGGTGCGCGTGTCGAGCGCGTGGGCGGGCCAGGGCTACGGCGGGGTGCAGATCCCGCGCGTCGGCGACGAGGTGGTGGTGGACTTTATCAACGGCGACCCGGACCGTCCGATCATTACCGGTCGCGTGTACAACGACGCGAGCATGCCGCCGTGGGCGCTGCCGGCTGCGGCCACGCAGATGGGCTTTATGAGCCGCACGAAAGACGGTTCCGTCGACAACGCCAACGCCCTGCGCTTTGAGGACAAGGCGGGTGCAGAGCAGGTGTGGATCCAGGCCGAGCGCAACATGGACACCAGCGTTAAAAATGATGAAACGCACAGCGTCGGCGGAGCGCGCAGCCATTACGTGAAGAAAAATGAACTGCATCGCGTGGAGGCGAATCAGATCCAGGCGGTGAAGGGCGGCACAGAGATCCTGACGGGGAAAGGCAAGCTGGATGCGGCGGTGGAGCAGTACGTCATTGCTTCCGGGACGAAGCTGCGGCTGGTCTCCGGTGAGAGTGCAATTGAGCTGAATGCTAACGGCAAGATTAACCTCATCGGCAAAGAGTTTAACTTCTTCGTGGAAGGGGATGGGTATATCACCACGGGCGGTAAGCTGCATCTGAATACCTCGGGCACCAAGCCGGGCACAACGGCACCGGGATCGGGGCATAAGGGGGATATTGATGCGGCGGTGCAGGCGAAGTTTTCGCCGGGAAAGGAGAGTAAGGCAGGTGCGGCTGCAAGCGCGCCTGCCGAAACCTCTAAAAACGCAACGCCTCCAGCATCCAATGTTCCTTCAAGCGGATATGGAAAGGATGTAGATAGTCTTGTCGATAAATCACCGACGATGAAAAATGACATCGCTACGTTAAAGAAACGAGGCTGGACATTTGAAGAAGGTGAACCAGGCAAAGGGACGTTTGCAAATCGTCAAAAGCGAGTTATTACCGTTGATAAAAATGAGCTCGGTAATCCGGATGAGGTCGTTCAGTCTCTTTCGCATGAGAGTGGCCACGCTTTATATGAGCCCAATATTGATGTTTCTTCACGCGAGGCCTACCTCAACAGCACACTCAGTGATGAAGGCGCTGCAACGTTGAACAATATCCGGGTCCAACGCGAAATCATAGCCAACAAGGGTGGGGATATCGGTATTGCGGGCAATCCGGCAAATCAGACACAATATAATCGTATCTATGATTCTCTCGAACGCGGGGCTATAAAGGAAAGTGAAGCGCGAACGCAGATAGGCCGCATCTTTGGTAAAGGCGAACAAACGTCTACCACAGGGCAATATTACGAAGATTATTATGGCGGTTGGTATGATAAAAATTATCCATAGTCTAAAAACGGGTACTGTGCTTGCGGCTTTATTAACCACGGGAATGGCAGGAGGTAACATGCAGAAACAGGATCTTTGGCAGTTCATTGCAGAAATGAGCGCTTCACTTAAAACGTTGTCTGTTACCAGTCTGAGCGACGCTCCGTTGTCGTTCAAGCTAACGAAACAGAATGAATATATCAATTTCTACAATGCCGACGATGTCAAACTTGCGGATGGAACGAACATTACAGCAATTGATTTACGTTTAAGTAAAGAAAGTGGCGGTATGGCACCGTTACTGAATTTTTCACCGTCAGGCCAGTGCATCACTCTCGACTCCGTTAAAAAACATTATCCGCAGCTGACGCTAACTGATTATCCACGAGGACGTTCGGAGAACGAAGTGACCAGTTATACAGCGCCAAAGGATATGAATGGACAAAAAGTAAGCTTCAGTTTCACGGTAAAAAAACCTGACTGCCTGAGTGCGGTCGTTATTGGTGCAGACTAAGAATACTGATTCCATGACTCACCGCTTTTTCAAGTGGTGAGAAGCATAATATATATCCTGTAAATGACGGTTACCGTGAAAAAACGCATTTCTGCTTTTTTTTTCCTAATTTCTATCTGTTTAAGCAGTTATGCGGTATTTGCTCAGGCTATGCCATCCATTCTGACTAAACAGGATTTTTCCGTGCAGATCAAAGACCAGCCTGTCGCTCTGGGCGACAGATGGACGCCTGATATTGCCCGTAAAATTGACGTGCCGGTGGAAGGCAGTTTTATCGGTGAGGTTCCTTTTGATGGAATCCACTATAAATTCTTTCAGCATCAAAACGCTGGAGTAGAAATATTCACTTCCAACCTCTGGTGGGATAAAGCGGAAAGAAGCGTTGATGATTATATCGTGTCTCAAATTACGCTGACTGCCAAAGACTTCGCAACGCCGCGCGGTGTCCATGTGGGTTCAACGAGAGAGGAACTAAACCACGCATACGGCACCGGTCAGGTCGACAATGATGCCGGGGAGCAGTGGATTAGCTACGAATCGGGTAAAAAACTCATCTCTTTTGAGATAAATGGCGGCAAGGTTGTAAAAATAACAATGAATTACAATAATGGCTCTTTAGAATAATTTATGACCAAAAAATATCTGGCAGCCGTATTGTTCACGGCTTTATTGACAGGCGTCGTTGAAACGTCATCGGCACTTGAATTATCGCAATACAATAACCTCGATACGGTCAGTCGCATCGTTAACGACAGCGAAGTGACAGACAATCTCAGAAAAACGCTGGGAAATCATTACCAGACCTTTATTGATAACTTTGATGTCTTCGGCGAACCGCATACCACCACAGGTGGAGGATTGTTTGTCGAGGGCTGGCTAAAGGATCTCTACCAGGAGAATGCATCCGCGCTGGTTATCAATCCTGACGGCAAAATCTTTGCGGCCTGGGTGGTTCCGGAGTCAAACATTATCCATTACCAGTCCTCTGATAATAGTCAGCTCATTAATGCCGATATTCAGCGATGGGCCGCCAGATTTAATACGAAGCAGTTTGCAAAAAACAGCCAGTCAGGACCCGCGTTTGACGGGACGTGGGCTGGTGAAAACGGGAACGACTCGACGTTAACCCTGCAGTTAGCTGAATCAGGCAACCGTATCACCGGGTCTTATTGCTATATCTCCCAGCGAGGGAATCGCATCGACTGCCCGGAAGAAGATGAGCGAAATCTTAGCGGTACTATTGCGGGAAACCGTGCCAACGTAGAGTTCAACTCATCGTTTGGTGGCATAGGCGGACGGGCTGTTCTGGAAATAAAGGGGGGTGAAATGGAATGGCGTTTAGCTACTCCTCCTCAAAAAGGAAATGATTATGCTCCGGTGCGTTATACGTTACGTAAAGCCGCTTCGGTTCATCACGCTGAAACCAGAAAACTGGACACCGGAAAGTTCGCTATTTCGCTTATAAACAAGTGCGGACATTTCGAGAGCGAATGTGACGAGATGTTTTATCTCGGCGTGCGCAAAAGGGATAACAGTACGATCTCCTTAAAGGGAAAAACGTTACACGACTCCGCAGGTAAAATAATCGGCTCAACGTACAAGAATGGCGAGATCGTTTACACCGTGACGTATGCGCCTGTGAAATTGGTTGTCAGTAAAGGCAGCCATGTTTTAGTCGAACAGTCAGGTCAGTGGCGTAAATAAAACAGCCAGCCAAAAGGCCAGCATGGATTGGCCTCTTTTGTTTCTCTCACTATTAATCATCCCGAGTTCACTTATGAAATACACCCTCCAGGAAGGTTCATTTTCCCTTTTTCCTGCTGCCTGGCAGGATAACAGCATGAACATTATTCGCGATGACGAAAGCGGGCTGTCCGTGGTGGTCAGCCGCGGCGTGATTCCCGATGGCAGCGACTACGAACAAGAATTTCACCGCCAGTGGGATGTGCTGCGTCCTCAGATGGGTGAGATTGCCCAGAGCGAATTTAGGAACGTAAAAGCCGGGCCTGACGGAAAAATTAACGGGCTGGAAGTTGAGACGACGTTTGACCGTAACGGGCAGCGCCTGTGGCAAAAACAGCTGGCCGTGCAGACGCCGGGTAAACCGGTATTGATGATTTTTACCCTCTCGGCGCTCAGAGCCTTTACCAAAGAGGATGAGGTGCGCTGGAGCGCGCTGAAGCAGAGTCTGACGCTAAACGACAACCGGAATGTGTAAGGCATGAGCGATAACAACGCGGCCCGTAAGGGCGACGAGATTATTCACTCCAGCATTTTTGCTGACATCACCAGCATCGTCGCGGAAGGTGCCGCCTACGCGGTGATCGGCGCGGCGGTGGGCGCAGCAGCAACCGTAGCGGCGCCATTGCTGGGGGCTGGTGCAGCAGCTGCAGGCGTGGCGGCGATTGGATCCAGCTGTCTGTTAAGCGGGATTATCGGTGGCGTGCTGGCGAACGTGGCAGGGATCACCGACGATATCAGCAACGCTGCGGAAGGGTTAGGCAATGCGCTTTTCCCGCCGTCGCCTGCGGGTAAAATTACCACCGGTTCGAACAACGTACTGACCAACGCAATCCCCGCCGCACGTGCGGCAGGCACGCTGACGCCTGCCGATACACCGTCCCCTGAGCCGCAGTCGCCCGGCAGCTTTGCCGATTACGCAGGCATGCTGCTTTCCGCCGCCGGACAGTTTGGCAGCGAAATGTGGCAGCCGAGCGTCGCCTCGGCCGCCGCGGGAACCTCGCCGCTGGAAGAAGACAAGGTGGCGTGCGAAAAGCACTCCGGGCCGCAGTATTTGGCTGAAGGCTCCAAAAGCGTCTTTATCAACGGACAGCCTGCGGTGCGTGCGAAAGATCGCACCACCTGCGAAGGCACCGTTTCCGACGACGTCTCCCCGAACGTGATCATCGGCGGGGACACGCTCACGGTCCGCGATATCAAAAGCGGTAAAACGCCGGGTCTGGCGCTGGGGATGATTGCGCTCTCCCTGCTGCGCGGGCGTCCGGGCAAGATCCTGAAAAACATGCCCTGCGCGCTGGCCGCAGCCGGCGGTGGGATGCTGGCGGATATGGCCGTCAACGCCGTGTTTGGCTCCTCGCACCCGGTTCACGCCGCCACCGGCGTGAAGGTGCTGAACGACGACGATGAGCTCGACTTCTCGCTGCCGGGGCGCTTCCCGCTTCGCTGGCAGCGCAGCTACAACAGCCTGACGACCCGCGAAGGGCTGTTTGGTCTGGGCTGGGCAACGACTTTTGACAGCTATCTGACGCTGGAAGATAACAATGCGACCTGGTTCGACGAAACCGGGCGCGAGCTGAGCTTTGAGCTGCCGCCGGTCGACCGCGCGTTTTACAGCATCAGCGAAGGCATTATCATCCGCCGCAATGAGGGCGGCGACGTGGCGATTGCCGACGATGACGGCGCGGTGTGGCGTCTGTATAAACCGACCCGCGCGAATCCATCCATCCTGCGTCTGGCCTCCCTCAGCGACGAGTACGGCAATGCGCTGCTGACGGCGTGGGACGAGCACGGCAGGCTGGTTGGTCTTCACGACGAGCCGCGGGCAATAGACGTTACCCTGCGATATGAAGATGAGCGCTTCCCGCATCGCGTTACCGCAGCCAGCCATTTCGACGGCAGCCAGACATGGCCGCTGATGCAGTGGGGCTACGACGCGCGCGGCCAGCTGGCGAGCGCGACGGATGCCTCCGGCGTGGTGACGCGTGAATACCGTTACAACGACCACGGCCTGATGGTCTGGCACCGGATGCCGGGCGGTCTGGAGAGCGAATACCGATGGAAAAAATTCGACCACTGGCGCGTGGTGGAAAACCGCACCAGCACCGGCGACGGCTGCCGCTTTAGCTACGATTTAGCCGCCGGGCTGACGACCGTCGAGCACTACGACGGCCAGACGCGCCGCCACTACTGGAACGCGCAAAATCTAATCGTCCGCTACGTGGACGAACGCGGTGAAAACTGGCGCTACGAGTGGGACGACAACGAGCTTCTGACGCGTCGTATCGATCCGCTCGGAAACGCCGTCACCTTCGTCTACGACGAAATGGGCAACCGGGTGCAGGAGACCGATGCCGACGGCAATACCCGCACCACCACCTGGCTGGAGCACCGCGCGCTTCCTGCAGCCATTATCGAAGCCGACGGCAGCGCCACCCGGTTCTGGTACGACGAACACCACGGGCTGAAGCGCGTGGTGGACCCGATGGGGCAGACGACGCAGCTGCGCCGGGACGAGTTCGGCCAGGTCGTTGAAGAGGTCGATACCGCCGGAAACAGCCGCTACCAGGAGTACAACGAGGCCGGGCAGATCGTTCGTTCGACGGACTGTTCTGGGCGTATTACCCGCTATCGCTATCATCCGCTGGGCTGGCTGGTGGCTGAGATAGCCGCCGACGGCGAAGAGACGCGCTACCGCTACGACGCCGCAGGGCGTCCGGTGCAGCTTGACCGCCCGGAAGGCTGGACGGAATCGCTCAAATGGAACGAACGTGGCCTGCCGGTAAAGCATGCGGGCGCCGACGGGAAAGAGAGCGAGTTCAGATACGATGAGGCGGGGCGCTTAACCGCCACCCGTAATACACAGGGTGAAGAGGTGCGCCGCCGCTGGGACAGCCGCGGGCGTCTGATTGCCCTTGAAAACGAGAACGGCGAAGCGTATCAGTTCCGCTGGGGGCCTGACTCGCTGCTGCTGGAAGAGGTGGGGCTCGATGGCGTAGCCTCGCAGTATCGCTACGATGCCTGCGGGCGCACGATAGCGCGCACGTTTGCCGCCGGTCATCCGGAGGCCATCACCCACGCCTTCGCCTGGAGCGCGAGTGGCCAGCTGGTCGCGCGTACCACGCCGGAAGGGCAGACACGCTACCACTACACGCCGTCCGGGCTGTTAAGCCGGATTGGGCTGCATCCTGCGCTTTCAGCCGACGCGTGGACCACCGAGGCAGAGCAGGAGCTCGTCTTTGAGTATGACGCGCTCGGTCGCGTGACGCGAGAAGCGGGCGAGCACGGCGAGCTGGCGTGGGAGTATGACGCGCTGGGCAACCGCACCTCCGTCACGCTGCCCGATGGCCGCGAATTGAAGCAGTTCTACTACGGCAGCGGGCATCTGCTCAGCATTGCTCTCGATAAGCTGTCGGTCTCCGATTTTACCCGCGACGAACTCCACCGTGAGACCAGCCGCACCCAGGGGCTGTTGACCACCCGCAGCGAGTACGACCGCCTCGGCCGCCTGCATCGCCGGGACGTCTTTACCGGCAATGCCCAGCGCCCGTCGCCGCGCCGCTGGTCCCGCCGCTGGGATTACGACTACCGCAATAATCTGGTGCGCGAAGAGCGGGACGATAACCCGTTCAGCTGGTACCGCTGGCAGTACGACAGCGCCGGGCGTCTGCTCGTTCAGGACGGTACGCTGCCCGGCCAGGAGCAGTGGCGCTGGGATGCGGCCGGTAACCCGCTCGAAGGATCTGCTGAGAAGGTCACGCACAACCGCCTGACGCAGCTGAATGGCATTCGCTGGCGCTATGACATCCACGGCCGCACCGTGGAGAAGGATAACGGCCAGACCCGCTGGCACTACCGCTACGACGGCGAACATCGCCTGACGGAGGTCATCAGCCAGCCGCGGGACCGTAACAAGCCGCAGACGCAGGTCAGCTTCCGCTACGATCCGCTCGGTCGACGCGTCAGCAAAACGCGCCGCCAGATGCTGGGCGGACAGCCAACCGGCAAGCCGGTCACCACCCGGTTTGTCTGGGAAGGGTTCCGCCTGCTGCAGGAAGTGCACGGGGATGTGCCGCTGACCTACGTCTACAGCGATCAGGACAGCTACGACCCGCTGGCGCGTATTGACGGCGTTGATGCTCCGGAGATTTTCTGGTTCCACTGCCAGCCCAACGGCACGCCGGAGCGGATGACGGATATCGAAGGGCAGGTGCGCTGGGAAGGCGTGAACAGCGCCTGGGGCAAGCTACTGCGGGAAAGCGAGACGCAGGTATCAGGATATTCTCAGAACCTGCGGATGCAGGGGCAATACCTGGACCGTGAGACAGGGCTGCACTACAATCTGTTCCGGTATTATGACCCGGACTGCGGGCGGTTTACGCAGCAGGACCCGATAGGGCTGGCGGGGGGGATAAACCTTTACCAGTATGCGCCGAATGCGCTGGGGTGGGTGGATCCGTGGGGGTTGACTCCTGAAGATCTGATTCGCTACCGCCCACACGATTCCCTTTCTGCTCAAAACGGAGCTCGAAGCTCTGCTATCTCTAGGGCATGGGTGCAAGAAAAAGCCTTATTGCAGGATGGTGGGGCTGGCACCAGGAATTGGACAGCGCATGAGAGAGATTTAATATTGAAGACTCCGAACAAGAGTCTTACCTCCGTGATGTCACGGGCAGGCTATACTGGGCATCATATCAACTCGGTAGAAGGCAATGGTACACTTGGTTCTAAATGGCAAGGTGATCCGAGGAATATTGTTTTCTTGAAAAATCATAACCATCCCGACAAGTTCAATGAGCATGTCCATGGTGATCAAGGACATAGAGGGAATACTAAAAACTCGACGCGCGGGCGCTTAATAGATAGAGAAAGAACACTAAAATCTAGACAACGATGTAAGCAATTATAGGTGGAAAGATGAACATAAAAAATGCAGTCCAAAATCTTGCGAACAAATTCAAAATGAATGATTTGAATATGGGAGAGATAGACTATACAGACGATGAAAATGAGACTTCTTTTCCCGTGAATATAAATGGGGAGGTTGATTTTTTTTATCGTCATTTAATTTTAAATGACCGTCCAACATTTGATGGTACTTTCTATTTACAGATTATTGAGCCTCACGATCTCAATGAAATATTATCCGGTTGGCGAGTTCAAAATGATACAGCTTGGCGCGATGAATATATAATCTTTGCTGAAAGAAATGGTGACGTTCTTTTTTGTGATACCCAAAATTTAACATCTCCTGTTTATGGTAGCATTCAAAAACGCAACTTTATCATTTCCGGTTCCCTAGCTAACTTTTTGGATGCTTTTTGTTCTGCCATTGAGATAGAACAAAATAATTATGATGGTGATGCTACAGATGATGATTTTAATTTTCGAGGGGATTTCCTGGAGGATATCGATTTGATGCTTAAAACCAAACTAAAAGATGTTGAGGCGGAAGGGTTTAAGAAATTCTTTTTTGGTTAGTTTTTAATTTCTTAATAATTAATATTCACTGTTTTAGATACCTCCTTGCTTCTAAAAGCATTTATTTCTTATGCCCCTTTTCATAGGTGAGGAGGTTTATTTGCTATTAATAATGAATAAACATATGAAAAAAGATTTACATCTCTTGTAGAAAAAAGAAACGAGTTTCATGATGTTAAAAAATACGCCAAGGCTTTAGAGCAATACCAAACATCCCCTCTGCAATTGTGCGTCTTTACGCTGCAGGATGATGGCGAGTTGAAGCAATCCAACTATGACAGAGGGAGTTCACTCCGTATAGTCACAGCATCTCTCTTGGCAATGTGCAATCTTCATCAGCAGCGAATTATCAAATTAAGCAGCAGTCATATTTGATACTTGTAAAGTAAAACTTGGCGTAAAGGGTAATGAAAGTTATCGATGGTATCCGATTTAATGATTCTAATGAAAGTGTTGTTTTTAATTACTATAGTTGGGTTGAGTTAATTAAAGCGATTATTGTTAAATATGCGAATAAAACAGAGGGTGAGGCTGAGCGTATAGTGTTAGCCTCTCCACTTGTTCGTATTACGGAAAATGATTACATGTCTGTGGCTTTGCGCAGTCATGAAAGTGAATATCATTGGGCAATGTTAATTGTCTATGGTGATCAATATTGGACAAAAGGAGTTTCTCCAAATGAACCTGAGGGATATTTCGAGTGGGAAAAGGAATGCAAGAAAAAAAATAAACTGGCAGAAGATAACTTTATTTTTAGTGAGTAAGTGAAGTGAAAATATTAAGAAGAAAGATCTAGCCAGTTTTTATTGTATATTTTGGCATTATTACGGTGAAGCGTAGGGTAATGTCGCATAGCGTTCCCTTTTTAAGATTAAAAGCTCCGCTAAAAATTATAACGTTATCTTATATCATAAGAGGGTTTTTTTCTGTATATCTAACAAACGAATTAATTATTACTTAGATGAAAGCCTAGCTGAGAGGCAAAAGATGAGCACGGTTTACATTGTCATTTTGACCTATATAAAACCACTCGAAGAAATCGACGCAGCGATACCTGCTCATGTTGAGTGGCTTAAAAAGGGGTACGAAGAGGGGATTTTCCTGACGTCCGGTAGACGGATCCCAAGAAACGGTGGGGTCATTCTCGCGAAAGGTGAGAGCCTTGCCTCTCTTGAAGAGCGCCTACGCGAGGATCCTTTTCAGAAGTTAAAACTTGCGACTGTTGAGATCATTCCCTTTGAACCCAGCATGAAGACAGATCTCTTAGGCAATGTGTTTTGACCCCGCAATAAAAAATCCACGCCAAAGCGTGGATTTTTTTCATTCAAAACAAATCAGACGTTAAACAAGAAGTTCATCACATCGCCATCTTTAACGATGTAATCTTTCCCTTCCGCACGCATCTTGCCTGCTTCTTTCGCGCCTTGCTCACCCTTGTAGGTGATGAAGTCTTCAAACGCGATAGTCTGCGCACGAATAAAGCCTTTCTCGAAGTCGGTGTGGATCTTACCGGCCGCCTGAGGCGCAGTCGCACCTACAGGGATGGTCCATGCACGCACTTCCTTCACGCCAGCGGTGAAGTAGGTCTGCAGGTTCAGCAGCTCATAGCCCGCGCGGATCACGCGGTTCAGGCCCGGCTCTTCCAGACCCAGCTCGGCCATGAACTCTTCACGGTCGGCGTCGTCCAGCTCGGCGATGTCGGATTCAACGGCCGCGCAAACGGCCACAACCACAGAACCTTCCGCCGCGGCGATTTCGCGCACTTTGTCCAGGTACGGGTTGTTCTCGAAACCGTCTTCATTGACGTTGGCGATGTACATGGTTGGCTTCAGGGTCAGGAAGCTCAGGTATTTGATCGCCGCCTTGTCTTCTTCAGTCAGGTTTTTCAGCGCGCGCAGCATGCCCGCGTTTTCCAGCTGTGGCAGGCATTTTTCCAGCGCAGCCAGTTCCGCTTTCGCGTCCTTATCACCGCCTTTGGCTTTCTTCTGCACGCGGTGAATCGCGCGTTCGCAGGTGTCGAGGTCAGAGAGCGCCAGCTCGGTGTTGATGACGTCGATGTCGTCAGCCGGATCCACTTTGTTGTTAACGTGGATGATGTTGTCGTTTTCGAAGCAGCGAACAACGTGGCCGATCGCTTCGGTTTCACGGATGTTGGTCAGGAACTGGTTACCCAGACCTTCACCTTTGGATGCGCCTTTTACCAGGCCCGCGATGTCCACGAATTCCATGGTGGTTGGCAGAATGCGCTGCGGCTTCACGATTTCCGCGAGCTGGTCCAGACGCGGGTCCGGCATTGGCACAACGCCGGTGTTAGGTTCGATGGTACAGAACGGGAAGTTCGCCGCTTCGATACCCGCTTTGGTAAGCGCGTTAAACAGGGTGGATTTGCCCACGTTTGGCAGACCGACGATACCGCATTTGAATCCCATTTCTAAATCACCTTAATATCTTGATAATCAATCCGTTAACGATAACCGATTGATGAAAAGTAAATAACTACGCCTATTATACACGTAACCCGCATGACGCGCGGTAAAAAAGCCGGATCGGGCGGATTATTGCGCTTTGAAAGCGTGCAGGCGGTTTGTCGCTTTGGTTAACCCGTCTTTCAGCCAAATTTCAGTGCAGCGCGCCGCTTCGTCTACCGCCTCGTCAATCAGTTTCTGCTCTGAAACCGGGGGTTTACCCAGAACAAAACCGACAACCTTGTTTTTATCGCCCGGATGGCCGATTCCCACGCGCAAACGGTGAAAATTCGGGTTATTGCCCAGCTTGCTGATGATGTCTTTAAGACCGTTGTGGCCGCCGTGCCCGCCGCCCAGCTTGAATTTTGCTACGCCGGGCGGGAGATCCAGCTCATCGTGAGCCACCAGAATTTCATCCGGATTGATGCGATAAAATGTTGCCATTGCCGCCACGGCTTTACCGCTCAGGTTCATAAAGGTGGTGGGCACCAGTAAGCGAACATCCGCGCCAGCAAGGTTGATACGTGAGGTGTACCCGAAGAATTTAGGTTCTTCACGCAGGGGAGCACGTAACCGCTCGGCCAGCAGATCGACATACCATGCCCCGGCGTTGTGGCGGGTGGCCGCATATTCTGCGCCCGGGTTGGCGAGGCCGACAATCAGTTTAATCGTCACGATTCAATTCCTAATGGGTTCCAGATCTGGCGCGTAGTTTACTGTCTGGCGCGCCGCTTGACAAAATTCTGCGATCTTCCCAGCGAAATACGAATAATTTCTGATTTGAACAATTAGAATTTCAAGCTGTTCAAAGACTTATTTGTAAACTTTTGTTTGGGAGTTATCTGTAATTGTGATCATTCACGCAACTCATAAAAGGGGCGTTGTCTATACTTTACACACAAGGATTAGGGGCTTTCCCCCTGACAACCCAAAGTTCCGGAGGTGACACATGAAACGCAAAAACGCTTCGTTACTCGGTAACGTGCTGATGGGATTGGGGCTGTTCGTGATGGTAGCCGGCGTGGGTTATTCAATTTTAAACCAGTTACCGCAGCTTGACCTCCCGCAATACTTTGCGCATGGTGCGATATTGAGCATCTTCGTTGGTGCGGTATTGTGGCTGGCTGGGGCTCGCGTGAGCGGCCATGAGGAAGTGTGTGACAAATACTGGTGGGTGCGCCACTACGATAAACGCTGTCGTCGCGACCAGCATAAGCACAGCTAGTGCTACAATAAAGAATACCGAAACGGCTCCCGAGGGAGTCGTTTTTTTTTGCATCAAGGGTTGACCCTCACGTAACGTAAGGCTCCAGAGTGATGCCACTGGCAAAGAAAAAGGAGCAGTTATGTTGATTCAGGTGGGTGAGCTGGCGAAACGTGCCGGGCTCACCGTGCGGACATTGCACCACTATGAGCAAACAGGGTTGTTGCTGCCTTCTGCCAGAAGCGCGGCAGGTTACCGGCTTTACAACCTGGCGGATGTCCAGCGTCTGCACATGATCCAGGCGCTGGCAAAAGCGGGGCTGGAACTTGCTGAAATCAGGGATTTCCTGGAACAGGAGTCGCTGTCGTTAACCGAGTTACTCGATGCGCAAATCACGCTGCTGGATAAACAGCTGCGCAGCATACATACGCTGCGCGACCGGCTGGTGGAGTTGCGGACCGGGCTTATCGACGATGCGACGCCGGATCTGGAATCCTGGCTACAGACTCTGGAGTTAATGAATATGTACGATCGCTGGTTTAGCAAAGAAGAGTTACAGCAGCTACCGTTTGCAGTGCAGAAGGATGCGCTGGCGGCTATCTGGTCAGGGCTGGTTGCAGAGGCCAACACGCTTCTGGAGCAACATATACCCGTTACGGATCCGCGGCCGATGGACCTG
Organism: Enterobacter sp. ECC-249; assembly: GCF_043965265.1. Lineage (NCBI taxonomy): Bacteria > Pseudomonadati > Pseudomonadota > Gammaproteobacteria > Enterobacterales > Enterobacteriaceae > Enterobacter > Enterobacter sp. ECC-249. The sequence continues at coordinate 3,208,643 of NZ_CP143660.1, read as the reverse complement.
GCGGCACGCTGGATGGAACGCCTGGAGCAGGACACGGCGGGCAAGCCTGAGTTTCTCACCCGGCTGAACGAGATGCACAGCGTGGAGCCACAGATGCAGGCGCAGACCGGTATCACGCCGGAGATGACGGATTACATCACGCACGCGTTTGCGGAATCAAAGCTAAAAATATGGGAGAAGTATCTCACTGCCGAAGAGATGGCCTTTACCCGGGCACATTATTTTGACCGCATGATGGAGTGGCCGCCGCTGGTGGCGAAACTGCATCAGGCGCAGCGGGAAAATATCGATCCTGCCTCGGAGGCGGCGCAAAAGCTGGCTGAAAACTGGCTGGCGTTATTCCAGTCGTACGCGGGCACCCGTCCGGAGACCCAGCAAAAGTTTCGCACCGCCATGCAGCAGGAGCCGCATCTGATGAAAGGAACATGGATGACGCCTGCCGTGCTTGAGTGGCTTCAACAGGCGATTGGGGTGATGATGCAGAGACGTTTCTCTGCATCAGGCGGTTCACAGATCCGCTAACGCGGCTTCACGGTTAGGATAAAAGGCAAGACGGCCAGGGATCGGCTGCACGCCCGCCCGCGCCATGGTGCGCAGCGGCTGAAATTCCAGGTTACTCACCCGCAGCTCGCAGCCTTCCGGCAGACGTGCAACAAAGCGCTGGAAGGCATCCAGGCCGCCTGCATCCAGCACCGGTACGGCATCCCACTTCAGCACCACAACCCGCTTGCCCGCGATACGGGACTCCAGATCGCTGAACAGACCTTCCGCCGCGGCGAAGAACAGCGGGCCAATCACGCGCAGAACCAGCACATCGTCAGGCACCTCCACATTGACCGGGGAGAGGCGAGTCATTTGCGCGATGCGGCGCATAAACAGCAGGGAAGCCAGCACGATCCCGACGCTGATGGCGATGACCATATCGAACAGCACGGTCAGCGACATACAGATCAGCATCACAATGATGTCGTCTTTCGGCGCACGACGCAGCAGGTTCACCACCTTGTGCGCCTCACTCATGTTCCAGGCCACCATCAGCAGGAGGGCAGCCATGGCGGAAAGCGGTAGCCAGGAGAGCAGCGGGGCGAGGATCAGCAGGGCGAGGATCACCAGCACGGAGTGGATAACCGCCGAAACGGGTGAGGTTGCCCCCGCTCGCACGTTTGCAGCTGAACGGGCGATGGCTGCCGTTGCGGTAATGCCGCCGAAGAACGGCGCGACGAGGTTGCCTAATCCCTGACCGACAAGCTCGCAGTTGGCTTTGTGTTTGGTGCCGGTCATACCGTCCAGAACGACGGCACAGAGCAGAGATTCAATCGCCCCCAGCATCGCCATAGAGAACGCGGCGGGAAGCAGGGCACGCAGAGAATCCCAGCTTAGGGTAAAGCTGGAACCGGGCATGTCCCACGGCAGCACCAGCTGCGGCAACAGCTGCGGAATGCCGCTGCCCTGCGAACCGTCCGCCAGAACATAGTGGAACTGCGAGCCGATAGTCGCGACGTGACCACCGAACATATTGACGATAGCCATTACCGCGCAGCCCAGCAGCAGCGCGGGCAGATGACCCGGCAGTCGAATGCCCAGACGAGGCCAGAGGATCAGCGTGCCCAGCGTCACAATCCCGATGGCGGCGTCGCCCAGGTTGGCAGTCGGCAGCGCCATAAACAGCGCCCCCACTTTTTGCAGATAGTGTTCAGGGACGTGAGCCATTTGCAGGCCGAGGAAATCCTTAATCTGCATGGTTCCGATGGTAATACCAATCCCCGAGGTGAACCCCAACGTCACGGAAAGGGGGATGTACTCGATCAGCCGCCCAAAGCGGGCCAGGCCGAACAGAATTAAAAAGACCCCGGACATCAGGGTGGCGACCAGCAGGCCTGCCAGACCAAACTGCTGCGAAACGGGGTAGAGGATCACCACAAAGGCGGCGGTCGGGCCGGAGACGCTGAAGCGCGAACCGCCGGTCAGAGCGATGACGATCCCGGCAACGGCCGAGGTGTACAGGCCGTACTGCGGCGCAACGCCGCTGCCAATCGCCAGCGCCATCGCCAGCGGGATGGCAATAATGCCGACGGTGATCCCGGCAATCAGGTCACGCACAAAGCGTGAGGAGGTGTACTTCTCTTTCCAGCAGGCGTCGATGAGGGCGCGAAAGGGCAGAACATGTGAGGAGGCTACGTTTTTCACAATTATCTATCATCCGTATGCGCATCATCTGTCATATGAATGGCAGGTGAAGGAGGCATTAATCATACAAATAAAACCCGGAGACAAAAAAACCCGCCGCAGCGGGTTTTTCGGCCGTGTTCGATTAGTGTTCGAACATTGCTGAGATGGATTCTTCGTTGCTGATACGACGAATCGCTTCGGCCAGCATCCCGGACAGGGTCAACGTACGCACGTTTGGCAGTGCTTTGATCTCGTCGCTCAGTGGGATGGTATCGCATACCACCACTTCGTCAATGACGGAGTTGCGCAGGTTGTTTACCGCATTACCGGAGAAGATCGGGTGGGTCGCGTAAGCGAACACGCGCTTGGCTCCACGCTCTTTCAGCGCTTCAGCTGCTTTACACAGCGTACCGCCGGTATCGATCATGTCGTCAACCAGCACGCAGTCGCGGCCAGCAACGTCACCGATGATGTGCATCACCTGAGAAACGTTAGCGCGCGGACGGCGCTTGTCGATGATCGCCATGTCGGTATCGTTGAGCAGCTTAGCGATAGCACGGGCACGTACCACGCCGCCGATATCCGGAGAAACCACGATTGGGTTATCCAGGTTCAGCTGCAGCATGTCTTCCAGCAGGATTGGGCTGCCGAATACGTTATCAACCGGGACGTCGAAGAAGCCCTGGATCTGCTCTGCGTGCAGGTCAACGGTCAGTACGCGGTCAACGCCAACGCTGGACAGGAAGTCAGCGACAACTTTAGCGGTAATTGGCACACGTGCGGAACGGACGCGACGGTCCTGACGGGCATAGCCGAAGTAAGGGATTACAGCAGTGATACGGCCTGCTGAAGCGCGACGCAGGGCGTCGACCATAACAACCAGTTCCATCAGGTTGTCGTTTGTTGGAGCACAGGTGGACTGGATGATGAAAATATCACCACCGCGTACATTTTCGTTAATTTGTACGCTGACTTCGCCGTCGCTAAAGCGACCTACGGCGGCGTCGCCGAGGGAAGTGTACAGGCGGTTGGCAATACGTTGTGCTAGTTCCGGGGTGGCGTTACCAGCAAAAAGCTTCATATCAGGCACGAGAAGAACCTCAGGCATGCGTCCAGTGGTGGATAGCGTTCGCCGCAAACTGTGCGGGCCAGGCAAATGCTATCCAGGCGGTGTATTAAAGAGCGCGATGCAACGTCTGGAACAGGGTGACGTTGTCACCGAAACTCAGTCTGCGCCAGAATGGCCTGCTGTAGGGGGGAGGTGTTCATCCCACGCGCTACAAAACCATGCAGCCAAACTGGCGCTTGCTCAAGCACCTGACGAGCGGCGGATTCGGTGTCAAATTCAGCAAAGACACAGGCTCCTGTACCAGTCAGGCGCGACGGCGCGTATTCTAACAGCCAGGAAAGCACCGCATCAACCTCGCGAAAACGTTTTCTTGCGATATCCTCGCAATCGTTGCTGAATTCACAATTTAATAACGTTTCTATTGACCGCACCGGGGTATTTCTTTTCAGGTCAGGATCTTTAAAGATGACCGGGGTCGGAATGCTCACGCCAGGGTGAGCAACCAGATACCATTTTTCCGGCGGTTCAGCCGGGGAGAGGATCTCGCCCACACCCTCAGCAAAGGCCGCATGGCCGCGAACAAACACCGGCACATCCGCACCCAGCGTCAAACCCAGAGCGGCCAGTTCGTCCTTCGACAGCCCGCAGCCCCAAAGGTGGTTTAGTGCAACCAGCACGGTGGCGGCGTTGGATGATCCACCGCCCAGACCACCGCCCATCGGCAGCCGCTTCTCGATACGGATATCCGCTCCGCTTCCTTCGGGCAGACGGCCTGATTCCGCTGCGGCTTTCATCAGCAGGCGCGCGGCGCGCACGATCAGGTTGTCCTCATGCGCCACGCCGTCGACCGGTGTCAGCAGGCAAATCTGCCCGTCCTGGCGCAGTTCAATGGAGATCGTGTCGCCATAGTCAATAAACTGAAACAGCGTCTGCAGGGTGTGATAACCGTCAGCACGCTGGCCGGTAATGTACAAAAACAGGTTTAGCTTTGCCGGAGAGGGCCAGTGGGTCATCATTTAACGATCCAGTTGTCCATTTTCAGCTTGATACGCTGGCTGCCCTGGGTCAGTTCCATATTCGATGGCAGCGACGGTTTACTCTTACTGTCATAGGCGCTGTACACCACTTTCCAGGTTTTGCCGTTTTGGGTGTAGTTCACCTGGCTCAGACGGTATTGATCGTCAAGGCTGTAGTCAGTAGCCTCACCCGGCAGGCCCAGGATCCACTGGCGCAGGCTGTTGAGCGGGATAGGCATTCCGGTCAGCTTGCCAATCATCTCTTCGGCATCGGTCGCGGTGTAGTGCTGGCCTTTGTTATCGGTAATCTGCGCTTCGCCCGGTTTAGCGATAAGCTCCAGCTCGGTGCTGCCCAGCGGGTTCAGCAGCAACAGGCGGTAGTTGTCCTGACCGGTCTGCTGCCAGAAGAAGCGAGCATAAACCTTTTGCTCGTCAGAAAGATAAGCAAATGCCCCGCGGGTCTGGTACTGCTTCAAATTCCGGACGTCCTGCTGGTGCTGACGCCACTGCGGTGAGTCAGGGCTTTTGCCCGGGCCTTTTGGTTTAGTGACGGTACAGGCGGTCAGAACCAGTGCTGCCAGCGGCAGCAGGCGAATCAGTCGGGTCATAATGAGGACAAATCCTTGAGATACGTTGCAGTTATGACTGTTAATGCTAGCGTCGAAGGGGGCTACCGTCTACGTTCAAATTATCTCAAAGCGTTGTATCTACCCTAAATAATTCAAGCTGCATGAAGGCGGCAAGAGAGTGAATCCCCATGAGCATAGATAACTATGTGATTGGGGTGAACGAGCGCAGCCAACGCGCATGCAGCTTGAAGTATGACGGGTATAAGCTATTACTCCGAAAGGGGGCAGTCCCTTTTATTGATCTCGCGCATCCTGTATGATGCGTTCTGCTAACCTTATTAACGCTGGTACTACTCCCGCTCAACATGACCCTATTAGCACTCGGCATCAACCACAAAACCGCCCCGGTTTCGCTGCGAGAACGCGTAACGTTTTCGCCGGATACGCTTGACCTGGCGCTGGACAGCCTGCTTGCACAGCCGATGGTGCAGGGTGGCGTGGTGCTCTCGACGTGCAACCGTACCGAGCTCTATTTAAGCGTGGAAGAGCAGGACAACCTGCAAGAAGCGCTTATCCGCTGGCTATGCGATTACCACAATCTCAACGAAGACGAACTGCGCAATAGCCTGTACTGGCATCAGGACAATGATGCCGTCAGCCATCTGATGCGCGTCGCCAGCGGGCTGGATTCGCTGGTGCTGGGCGAGCCGCAAATTCTGGGTCAGGTGAAAAAGGCGTTTGCGGATTCGCAAAAGGGACATCTGAAGGCCAGCGAGCTGGAGCGCATGTTCCAGAAGTCGTTCTCCGTGGCGAAGCGTGTGCGAACCGAAACCGACATTGGTGCCAGTGCGGTTTCCGTTGCTTTCGCGGCCTGCACCCTTGCGCGCCAAATCTTTGAATCCCTCTCCACCGTCACTGTGATGCTGGTGGGCGCGGGCGAAACCATCGAACTTGTGGCGCGCCATCTGCGCGAGCATAAAGTGAAAAAGATGATTATCGCAAACCGCACCCGCGAACGCGCGCAGGTCCTGGCGGATGAAGTGGGTGCAGAGGTGGTTGCCCTGAGCGACATCGATGAACGCCTGAAAGAGGCGGACATTATCATCAGCTCTACCGCCAGCCCGCTGCCGATTATCGGCAAAGGGATGGTGGAGCGTGCGCTGAAGTCCCGCCGTAATCAGCCGATGCTGCTGGTGGATATCGCCGTCCCGCGCGATGTTGAGCCGGAAGTGGGCAAGCTGCCTAACGCCTATCTCTACAGCGTGGATGACCTGCAAAGCATCATTTCGCACAACCTTGCCCAGCGTAAAGCGGCGGCGGTTCAGGCGGAAACCATCGTTGAGCAGGAAACCAGTGAGTTTATGGCCTGGCTGCGCGCGCAAAGCGTCAGCGAGACCATCCGCGAGTATCGCGGGCAGGCGGAGCAGGTGCGTGATGACCTGACTGCCAAAGCGTTAGCGGCCCTTGAACAGGGCGGCGACGCACATGCTATTATGCAGGATCTGGCGTGGAAACTGACCAATCGCCTGATCCATGCACCAACCAAATCTCTTCAACAGGCTGCCCGTGACGGGGATGATGAACGCCTGACTATTCTGCGCAACAGCCTCGGGCTGGAATAGCGCCCTATACCCATTTTCTAAGACAAGGTGCACTTACGCCTATGAAGCCTTCTATCGTCGCTAAACTGGAAGCTCTGCACGAGCGCCATGAAGAAGTCCAGGCGCTGCTCGGCGATGCCGGGACCATTGCGGACCAGGAACGTTTTCGCGCGCTCTCGCGTGAATACGCGCAGTTAAGTGATGTTTCCAAATGCTTTACCGACTGGCGACAGGTTCAGGAAGATATCGAAACCGCGCAGATGATGCTCGACGATCCTGAAATGCGCGAGATGGCGCAGGAAGAGTTGCAGGATGCGAAAGCGCGTTCTGAGGAGATGGAGCAGCAGCTCCAGGTGCTTCTGCTGCCAAAAGATCCGGACGATGAGCGTAACGCGTTCGTGGAAGTCCGCGCCGGGACCGGCGGTGACGAAGCGGCGCTGTTTGCCGGGGATCTGTTCCGCATGTACAGCCGCTACGCCGAGTCGCGTCGCTGGCGCGTGGAGATCATGAGCGCCAACGAAGGCGAACACGGTGGCTACAAAGAGGTTATCGCCAAGATCAGCGGCGACGGCGTATACGGTCGTCTCAAGTTTGAATCCGGCGGTCACCGCGTGCAGCGCGTACCGGCTACCGAATCTCAGGGCCGTATCCACACCTCTGCCTGTACGGTGGCGGTAATGCCGGAGCTGCCGGAAGCAGAACTGCCGGACATCAATCCTGCGGACCTGCGTATTGATACCTTCCGCTCCTCCGGGGCGGGTGGTCAGCACGTCAACACCACCGACTCCGCCATCCGTATTACCCACCTGCCAACCGGCATCGTCGTCGAATGTCAGGACGAGCGTTCACAGCACAAAAACAAAGCCAAAGCGTTGTCCGTGCTGGGCGCGCGTATCCACGCGGCCGAAATGGCGAAACGCCAGCAGGCGGAAGCGTCTACGCGTCGTAACCTGCTGGGCAGCGGCGATCGCAGCGACCGTAATCGCACCTATAATTTCCCGCAGGGCCGCGTAACCGACCACCGCATCAACCTGACGCTGTACCGTCTGGACGAGGTGATGGAAGGGAAGCTGGATATGCTGATCGAGCCTATCGTGCAGGAATACCAGGCCGACCAGTTGGCGGCACTGTCCGAGCAGGAATAATGGATTTTCAGCGCTGGTTACGTGAGGCGGTCGGAGAGCTTTCAGAAAGCGAAAGCCCGAAACGCGATGCCGAAATTTTGCTTGAGCATGTGACGGGTAAAGCCCGCACGTATCTGCTGGCTTTTGGTGAAACCGAACTGACCGCGGAGCAGGAAGCGCAGCTCGCCTCGCTGCTCGCCCGTCGTAAAACCGGCGAGCCGGTGGCGCATCTTGTTGGTGAGCGAGAGTTCTGGTCGTTACCGCTCTACGTTTCGGCGGCGACGCTGATCCCGCGTCCGGACACGGAGTGTCTGGTTGAGCAGGCGCTGGCGCGATTACCGGCGGCGGCCTGCAGCATACTCGATCTCGGTACCGGTACAGGTGCCATCGCGCTGGCGCTGGCCACCGAGCGGCCCGACTGTACGGTGACGGCGGTGGATGTAATACCCGACGCGGTGGCGCTGGCGCAGCGTAACGTGGAACGTCTCGGGCTAAGCAACGTGACGGTGCTGCAGAGCAGCTGGTTTGCAGCACTTGCGAATCGTTCATTTGCGCTGATTGTCAGCAATCCTCCCTACATCGACGAATATGACCCGCACCTTGCGCGGGGAGATGTTCGCTTCGAACCGCTCACGGCGCTGGTTGCTGCGAACGCGGGATTAGCCGATCTTGATCACATTGTTACAACGTCACGGAAACATTTACTTCCCGGCGGCTGGCTGCTTGTGGAACATGGCTGGACGCAGGGAGAGGCCGTGCGGGCACTGTTTACCGAAGCAGGCTACGCCGCTGTTGAAACCTGCCGCGACTACGGCGGCAACGAACGCCTGACGCTGGGGCAGTGGCTATGAGCCTGTTTACCGTGCTCTTTATCGTCCACCTGATTTCCGTTGCGCTGACCATCAGCTTTTTCATCGTCCGTTACTGGTGGCGTTACAGCAACAATCCCCTGATGGATGCCCGCTGGGCGCGTATCGCGCCGCACTGTATCGACACGCTGTTGCTCCTTTCCGGTGCCGGGCTCATGTGGAAGACAGGCTATCTGCCATTTACTGATAAAGGCGCATGGCTGACTGAAAAGCTGTTTGGCGTTATCATCTACATCGTTTTGGGTTTTATCGCGCTTGGACGTCGTCGTCCGCGCAGCCAGCAGGTCGGGTTTATCGCCTTTCTGCTGGGTCTGGTGGTGCTGTACATCATCATTAAACTCGCCACCACAAGAATACCGTTACTGGGGTAAGTCATGAGGTCCTTAGCCGATTTCGAATTTAATAAAGTGCCGCTTTGCGATGGCATGATCCTGATTTCTGAGATGATTCGCGACGATTTTACGTCGCAGTTTGTCTACGATGAGCTGGAGAATCTGGTCAGCCTGGCGCGTGAAGAGATTAATCAGGCTCGCCCGCAAGACTGGCAATTAGAGAAGCTGCTGGAGCTTTTCTACGGCGAATGGGGTTTCTGCGACACGCGGGGCGTGTATCGCCTGTCTGACGCATTATGGCTGGACCAGGTCTTAAAAAATCGTCAGGGCAGCGCCGTTGCGCTGGGTTCTATTTTACTGTGGGTCGCGCACCGCCTGGATATTCCGCTGGTGCCGGTCATCTTTCCGACGCAGATGATCCTGCGTGCGGAGTGGCTGGACGGCGAGATGTGGCTCATTAATCCCTTCAACGGCGACACGCTGGATGAACATACGCTGGACGTGTGGCTGAAAGGCAACATCAGCCCAGTGGCTGAGCTCTTCAACGAAGATCTCGACGAGGCGGATAACGCAGAAGTGATCCGCAAGCTGCTCGATACGCTGAAGTCTGCGTTAATGGAAGAGCGTCAAATGGAGCTGGCCCTGCGCGCCAGCGAAGTGCTGCTGCAGTTTAATCCGGAAGACCCGTACGAAATTCGCGACCGCGGCTTGATCTACGCCCAGCTCGACTGCGAGCACGTGGCGCTGAACGATCTGAGCTATTTCGTCGAGCAGTGTCCGGAAGACCCTATTAGCGAAATGATTCGTGCGCAGATCAACGCGATCTCGCACAAGCAAATTACACTGCATTAATCTTAATTCCGATTCACACCTGAATAAGGCGATCCTATGAAACAAAAAGTGGTTAGCATTGGTGATATCAAGGTAGCAAACGACCTGCCGTTCGTGCTGTTTGGCGGCATGAACGTGCTGGAATCCCGCGACCTCGCCATGCGTATCTGCGAGCACTACGTGACCGTGACCCAGAAGCTGGGCATCCCGTACGTGTTTAAAGCCTCTTTTGACAAAGCCAACCGCTCCTCTATCAACTCTTACCGTGGCCCGGGCCTGGAAGAAGGGATGAAGATTTTCCAGGAGCTGAAGCAGACCTTTGGCGTGAAAGTGATCACCGACGTGCATGAAGCCTCCCAGGCGCAGCCGGTGGCAGACGTGGTTGACGTGATTCAGCTCCCGGCATTCCTGGCTCGTCAGACCGACCTGGTTGCGGCGATGGCGAAAACCGGTGCCGTGATTAACGTGAAAAAACCACAGTTCGTCAGCCCGGGTCAGATGGGCAACATCGTCGATAAGTTTATCGAAGGCGGTAACGATCGGGTCATCCTGTGCGACCGTGGCGCTAACTTCGGTTACGACAACCTGGTTGTCGACATGCTGGGCTTCAGCGTGATGAAAAATGTCTCCGGCCAGTCTCCGGTGATTTTCGACGTGACCCACGCGCTGCAGTGCCGCGACCCGTTCGGCGCCGCGTCCGGTGGCCGTCGTGCGCAGGTGACCGAACTGGCGCGCGCCGGCATGGCGACCGGCCTGGCTGGCCTGTTCATTGAAGCGCACCCGGATCCGGATAACGCGAAATGCGACGGCCCATCCGCGCTGCCGCTGGATAAGCTGGAGCCGTTCCTGAAGCAGATCAAAGCGATTGACGATCTGGTGAAGAGCTTCGACGAACTGGATACCAGCAAGTAATAAAAAACCCGCTTCGGCGGGTTTTTTTATGGGGCATATTGACGGGTGGCGCTGCGCTTACTCGGCCTACGAAACCCGTAGGCCCTGCAAGCGCAGCACCGCTGGGCAAAAAGGCTAAGCAAAAATCGTCATCAAGTATGCAATAAACAACGCCATATGCGCCGCACCGTTCAGCACGTTGGTACGCCCGGTGGAAAACGAAATCTGGCACAGCAGCAACGAGGCAACCATCACAATCATCTCCGGCGCGCCCAGCGCAAACTGCAGCTCGTTACCGGTCATAAAGGCAATCAGCGTCACCACCGGCACGGTGAGTGAAATGGTCGCCAGCACGGAGCCAAAGAACAGGTTCATTGCGCGCTGCACCTGATTATTCAACACCGCTTTCAGTGCGCCCAGCCCTTCAGGCGACAGGATCAGCAGCGCCACCAGGAAGCCGGTAAACGCCACCGGCGCGTTCAGCTCGGTTAACAGCGTCTCCAGCGGGTTGGCGTTCATCTTGGTGACGGCAATCACCGCAATCAGATGCACGATCAGCCAAACCGTATGCCACGCGCTGCTGTGGGCCGACGGCTTACCGTGGTGCGGGTCATCGTCGTCGCTGTCGTCTTCATGCTCATACACAAACAGGCTCTGGTGCGTTTTGGTCTGAATCAACAGGAACACGCCGTACATGGCAGCGGAAATCAGGGCGACCAGCAGCGCCTGACCGGTGGAGAAGTTTGCACCCGGCAGCGCCATCGGGAAGACCAGCACGATAATCGCCAGCGGGAAGAGGGCAATCAGATACTGTTTAATGCCGAACAGGTTCATATACTGGGTCGCGAACTTGCGGCCGCCCAGCAGCAGAGAGAAGCCCACCAGGCCTCCCGTCACAATCATAATGATCGAGTAGAGCGTGTCGCGCATCAGCGTCGGCGCGGCATCGCCGGTCGCCATGAGCGCGGAAATCAGGCTGACTTCGAGAATAACGACGGAAAGGCTGAGAATTAACGATCCGTAGGGCTCGCCCAGACGGTGGGCCAGGACGTCCGCATGGCGAACAACGCTAAATGCGCTGGTCAAGATGCCCACCAGGGCAAGAATATTGATACCAACCACCACTGGCAGTGACTGACTGCTTCCCCAGAAGAGCAGCACAGCCAGTGCCAGAACCGGGAAAATGAGTGACGTCTCCTTGTGGCGGGTCTTTACCGCCTCGTGTGTTGCTGTCATGTGCTTCTCCATCAATGCAGGTGCTTGTAATTATAGATAGATTTTTGAGGGCATTAAACTAACAGATCTCTGTTAAATACCCTTTATCTTTTACTTAATTTTACCTTTTATCATGATTTTTCTTTTTGATGTCTATAATTAGCTGTCTTTATTTATTATTCATTAAATAACAATGAATTAGAAATGATATTTATTCATAAATTATCGCGGAGTGGCACCATGCCATATCGTCGTCCACACTTATCTCTTTAAGCAAAAGAGAGGTGAGTGATGCCATATAAAACGAAACGCGAATTACCCGATAACGTGCAAAACGTGCTGCCCGCTCACGCGCAGGATATCTACAAAGAGGCGTTTAACAGTGCCTGGGATCAGTACAAAGATAAGGACGATCGCCGGGATGATGCCAGCCGTGAAGAGACGGCACACAAAGTCGCCTGGGCCGCCGTAAAACATGAATATGAAAAAGGAGACGACGATAAATGGCATAAAAAGAAATAGCCGTGAAATAATTCGCTGCCTTCATTTTGACTTTTCAGGCGGTTGAACTGCCGTTGTATTGCAACTGGTCCGCTAATTGCTTATCGTTATTTAACTGCTGGCAAAATGACCAGCACATAATGCCGGGAAGGCGAATTACAGATGTCGCAAGGAAGCATGCAGTGGCGGAGGTGTAAAGTGTTAACGCGTGATTTCTTAATGAAGGCAGATTGTAAGACGGCATTTGGTGCTATTGAGGAATCGCTTCTCTGGTCAGCTGAACAACGTGCGGCGTCACTTGCTGCCACGCTTGCCTGCCGCCCGGATGATGGCCCGGTATGGATTTTTGGCTACGGTTCTCTGATGTGGAACCCGGCTCTGGAATTTGTCGAATCGGCAACGGGAACGCTGCCTGGCTGGCACCGCGCATTTTGCCTGCGCCTGACGGCCGGACGCGGCAGCGCGTGCCAGCCGGGGCGCATGCTTGCACTGAAAGAGGGCGGACGCACCACGGGCGTGGCGTATCGCCTTCCGGATGCCACGCTGGAAGAGGAGCTCACGCTGCTCTGGAAGCGTGAGATGATCACTGGCTGCTATATGCCGAGCTGGTGCAAGCTGGAACTGGATGACGGTCGTACCGTTAATGCGCTGGTATTTATTATGGATCCGCGCCATCCGCTGTATGAAGCGGATACCCGCACGCAGGTGATTGCTCCGTTGATTGCCACCGCGAGCGGGCCGCTGGGCACCAACGCGCAGTATCTCTTCTCCCTCGATCAGGAGTTGACCCGCCTCGGCATGCAGGACGATTGTCTGAATGAACTGGTAGCGAAGGTAAAGGCGCTGCTGGAAGGGAACCCGCTCAACGGCACGCTGCGACCGGGTTTTGCCTGAAAATACGCACGGTTCGCCGGGCGTATGACGTTATGCGGCCACGTAGCTGACGGAATGCTCCAGCGACTGGCTGTGGCTGTCGATCAGCACATCCCACGTGCCGGTATACGGCACGGTAAGCCAGGCGTTATCATCCTGCACGGTCAGAATATCCGCCTGGGATTGTTTTTGCGCTTTCGCACTCATGAGATGAATACGACAGCGCTCTGAGCAACGCACCACTACCGTATCCCCGCCAAACAGTTTCAAACTTGTTTTTACCAGTGCCATTTTTTACCCCGTAGTCTTAAACAACGCTCTCCCTGCAGCCATATCCGAGAGTGATGTTGTTCACAATTCACTCATGGCATAACACCAAAGGGGAGGGGGTGGGATGCTGATTTTGATCAAAAAATGGCATAACGTTTAAACAAAAATGACAAAATTCCTGAAAGCATTCAGCTGGCGCGGGTTTTAACCGGTAAACCCGCGCCGGAATAAAATTAAATGCGGAAATGGCCGGCCGTTTCAGCAAGGTCGCCCGCCTGGCTCTGCAGGGCACCCGCAGCGGCGGCGGATTGCACGACCAGCTCGGCGTTCTGCTGAACCATGCGGTCGAGATGGGTCACCGCGTGGTTGATCTCGTGAATGCCTTTCATCTGCTCGCTGGTGGCGATGGAGATTTCACGCATGATGCCGGAGACGCTGCCGATGCTGGAGCGGATCTCGTCCATGCTTTCCCCGGCCAGATGCACGTAGCGGGAGCCGGTTGCCACGCTGTCGGTGGTGGAGTCGATCAGCGATTTGATCTCTTTCGCAGCCTGAGCGCTTCGGCTCGCCAGGTTACGCACTTCGCCTGCTACGACGGCAAACCCGCGCCCCTGCTCACCGGCACGCGCCGCCTCGACGGAAGCGTTCAGCGCCAGAATGTTGGTCTGGAAAGCAATGCCGTCAATAACGCTGGTGATGTCGCCAATTTTTGCCGACGCGACTTCAATGGACTGCATGGTGCTGATCGCCTGGGAGACTACCTCGCCGCCGCGCGCAGCGGCCGCAGAGGCTTTGCTCGCCTGATCGTTCGCTTCTGCCGCCGACTCGTTCGACTGCGTCACGGAGGCGGTGATCTGCTCCACGGCGCTGGCCGTCTCGCGCAGGCTGGACGCCGCCTGCTCGGTACGTCCGGAAAGATCCTGGTTACCCGCGGCAATCTCCTGGGCGGCGTTTTTCACCGACTCGCTGGCATCACGGAGCTGTACCATCACCACCGACAGCTTATCGCTAAAGGCGTTAAAGGCCTGAGCAATCTGCGCCACCTCGTCCTCGCCGCTGTCCGGCAGACGCTGCGACAGATCGTTAGTCCCGTTGGCAATGTTGTGCATCGCGTCGCGAATGTCAGACAGGCGCTTCAGCAGACGGGCAATCAGGAAGTGAACAATGGCCGCGCTCAGCAGCGCCAGGATCACCAGCGAAATCGCCGATGCCTTGAGCATGGAACGCATGCCGGAGGTGGCATCACCGTTGTCGAGCGCGACGACTAACAGCCAGTTTGTGCCCGGCACGGCTGTTGCCACGAAGGTTTTTTCCGCGTCGTTAAGCGTGCCGTCGACAAGGTTACCGCTTTTCAGCGCGGCAAAATCGATGCCTTTGATGGTCTCAGCGAACGGTTTAAGCGTCAGAGCCGGGTCGTTAGCGGCAATTACGCTGCCGTCACTGTTCAGAAGCAACCCGCTGCTGGACGGGGTTGGATGGATCCCGCGAACGTTCGCCACCACGCTGTCCATGGCCACATCGCCAGCCACCACCGCTTTCAGGGTGCCATTCTCTTTCACCGGCACGGCGAAGGTCACCACCAGTTTACCGGTACCCGCATCAACGTAGGGCGCGGTGACGACCGGACCGTCCGTACTGACCACCTGCTGATACCAGGGGCGAATGGTCGGGTCATAATCAGCCGGAACGCCCGCCGGTTCAGAGAATTTCGCCGTTTTGCTGGCGTAGCCGACATAAACGTTAGTGAACCCACCCGCCTGCGCAAGCTGTTTAAACACCGGAACCGGATCGTCACTCAGCGCAACGGTCTGGGCAGAGGCAATCACCGTCATCTTGCTTTTGACCCAGTCGGCAATCGCCATGTTATGGCTGGCGCTGGTGCTGGTCAGGATATCGCGCTGCGACTGTTGGTTATCCTGACGGGTGACCTGGAAGTTAATAACGGTGTTGAGGAGAAGGGCGACGACCAGACAACCTGCCGTCGCAGCGATGATGCGTGCACGAATCGATCTGAACATAAGTGAAATACCTGCTGTGTTGTTTCCATGCCTATCGGCAACCCCGCAGGTAAACTTGATGCTGAAACCGCGTCCATAAGAAAATAATATTTTTACGGGTTTATTATTAAAAAGTTAATACTTTATCAGCGGACAGCGTCCACTCGGCCAGCTCAACCAGCGTACCAATTTCAACGCCATCAATCAGCGGTAGTCCGGTAATGCCGCGCCCGTCGGTGCAGGTTTTGCACAGCTTCACCGGCACGTTTTGCGCGGTCAGGATCTCCAGCATCTGCTGGATGTTATAGCCCTCTGCCGGTTTTTGACCTTTCAGCCCCGCAGTTACCGCGTCCGACATTAAAAAGAGGCGTAACGCCAGGTCGCTCTCTTTTTCACGCAGCGCAATGGCCAGGCGCAGGCTGTTAAAAAGGGATTCACTTCCGTAGGCCGCACCGTTAGCGACGATAACAATCTTTTGCATGTTGACTCCTGTACATATAAAGGCACGAATAATATAGGGTTTACCGAGTTTACGCTGCCTGCTGCTGTCAATAAACTTCAGGATATTCCTGAAATTTCCCGTAAGGCTGCAATTCTTTCTTGATCGCGTTAAGGTAAGAAGTCTTTTATAAAAATCCAGGCGCTAAATCCGACGTTGATGGCTGTATCGTCTCGCATTCGTTTTCTGTTATTACTCTCCCTTCTGTCGGCCGGAGCCGTTCACGGTGCGCCGAATTCCTTTATGCATCAGGCCCAGCACCCCTTTGATAATAACGGGGACAGTCTGCCCGACCTCGGCATGGCGGCGCCAACGGGCGAGGGGGAGAAGCATCTGGCCGAAATGGCGAAAGCCTTTGGTGAAGCCAGCATGACCGACAACGGTCTGACGACCGGCGAACAGGCGCGTCAGTTTGCTTTTGGTCAGGTGCGCGACGCGGTAAGCGGCGAAGTGAACCAGCAGATTGAATCCTGGCTTTCGCCCTGGGGGAACGCCAGCGTGAACTTACTGGTCGATAACGACGGCAAATTTAACGGCAGCAACGGGAGCTGGTTTATCCCGTGGAACGATAACAACCGTTATCTGAGCTGGAGCCAGCTTGGCCTGACCCAGCAGACGGATGGCCTGGTCAGCAACGCCGGTATAGGCCAGCGCTGGGTAGCGGGGAAATGGCTGCTGGGTTACAACACCTTTTACGATAATCTCCTGGATGAAAATCTGCAGCGTGCCGGGCTGGGCGCGGAAGCGTGGGGGGAAAATCTGCGCCTCTCAGCCAACTATTATCAGCCCTTTAGCGGCTGGCGCGAGCGCTCTGACGTCAAGGAGCAGCGCATGGCGCGCGGATATGACGTCACCGCTAAAGCCTGGCTGCCGTGGTTCCACCATCTCAATACCAGCGTTAGCTTCGAGCAATACTATGGCGATAACGTCGATCTCTTCAACAGCGGAACCGGCTATCACAATCCCGTAGCGGTGAATCTTGGGCTTAACTATACCCCCGTTCCGCTGGTCACTTTGACCGCCGGGCACAAGCAGGGCGAAAGCGGCGAGAGCCAGAATAACCTCGGACTGAAGCTCAACTATCGCTTCGGCGTGCCGCTGGTGAAGCAGCTTTCCGCCGGTGAAGTCGCCGCCACGCGTTCCCTGCGCGGAAGCCGCTATGATTCGCCGGAGCGCAATAGCCTGCCGGTGATGGAGTTCCGCCAGCGCAAAACGCTGTCCGTCTGGCTGGCAACGCCGCCGTGGGACCTGAAAGGGGGCGAGACCGTTATGCTGAAGCTTCAGGTTCGCAGCACGAACGGTATTCGTCAGATCCACTGGCAGGGGGATACGCAGGCACTGAGCCTGACGTCACCGGCGAAAAGCAACAGCACCGACGGCTGGAGTGTGATTATGCCTGCCTGGGATGACCGTGAAGGCGCGACAAACCGCTGGCACCTGTCGGCTGTGGTAGAAGATGAGAAAGGCCAGCGCGTCTCGTCCAATGAGATCACGCTTGCCGTGGTGCAGCCGCTGGTCGCACTGCCTGACGACGATCCGCGCTGGAAGCTGCTGCCGGATGAGTAGCCCTTAAAAAATGCGTTCCTGATGCACCCACACGGCGGCTTCAACGCGGGATTTTAGCTTCATTTTCTTCAGCATATGCTTCACGTGCACTTTCACCGTGCTTTCGGTGATGTCCAGACGACGGGCGATCATCTTGTTCGGCAGCCCCTGGGCAATCAGTTTGAGAATATCGCGCTCGCGCGGCGTGAGCTGGCTGACGTCACGGTCAGAGGTGGCGCGGTTCGCCCGCAGGCTGGCTGCCAGGACCGGCGTTAAGGCTTCGCTGAGCACCATCTCGCCCGCCGCCGCCTGCTGCAGCGCCTTAAGCAGATCTTCCGGCTCCATGTCTTTCAGCAGATAGCCGTCAGCGCCGCGCTTAAGCGCCGTGACCACGTCCTCTTCATGGTTCGACACGCTAAAGACGACGATGCGTCCGGAAAGCGATTTTTCCCGCAGCTTGTCGAGGGTCTCCAGACCGTTCATGCCGGGCATATTCAGATCGAGCAGGATCAGATCGGGATCGAGGGATTCGGCAAGCTCAATGCCCTGTTCGCCGTTGCTGGCTTCGCCCACCACGGTGATATCGGGTGCCATGCTGACCAGCTGTTTCACGCCAGTACGCAGCATCGGATGGTCGTCGATCAACAGGATGGATGCCGGTTCCTGATTAGTCATGGGTTTCTCCTTGAGCAGTTGTAAGCGGTTTCTCGGGAATAAAGGTGACGACAACTTCCGTGCCGCCCGTTTCTCTCCGGCGAACCTGGCAATCACCGCGCAGGCTTTGGGCGCGGTCTCGCATAATGATTAAACCATAGTGGTTAGTCCGTTCGGCATTTTCCGGCACGCCGCGGCCGTTGTCGTGAACCGTCAGTCTGACCTGATTGTCGTGCTGGCTGACGGTGACCGTGACCGCCGTCGCTTCGGCGTGTTTAAGCACATTGCTTAGCGCTTCGCGGGCGATCTGCAGTAAATGTATGGCCTGATGGGAGGGGACAAACCGCGGCGGCAGCTGGTAATCCAGCTTCACCGGGAACCCCAGCCTGGCGCTAAATTCGTGACAGCTGGCTTCCAGCGCCGGGCGCAGGCCCGGCTCGGTCAGCTGCAGGCGGAAGGTGGTCAGCAGCTCGCGCAGCTGCACCCAGGAGGTATTCAGCTCGTTGCGGATCTGGCCGAGCAGCTGCTTATTGCTTTCGGGCATCTCCGCATCCTGCATCTGCAGGCAGCTCACCTGCATTTTCATACAGGAGAGCGACTGGGCGATAGAGTCGTGAAGCTCGCGGGCAATCGTCGCGCGCTCTTCCATGACGATCAGCTGCTGCTGCTTTTCCTGATGCCTGTCGAGCGCCAGCGTGGCCGTTAGCTGTTCAACCAGCGTATCCACCAGCTGCTGCTGGTCGTGGCTCAGGTGACGCCCGGCTGGCAGCGTTGCCAGCAGAATACCGTACTGGGTGTGGCTGTCGGTCAGGCGCCACTTCAGGGTGGTGCCGCCGGTCGTCAGCGGCGGCAGGCCGCGAGGGCAAAGATGGCAGCCTTTGTCATCGCAGGACATATCCGACTGGCAGGTAAATTCCTGATGGTTGTCTTCGTCTTCCACATCGTAGACCCGCAGCTCAAGGTCGTGAAGCAGGGTCAGATTTTGCAGACCGTTCAGCACCGGCGAGAGACGTTCACATAGCGGCACCTGCATGTGCAGACGACGGTTGGCCTGCCACAGGAATGAGAGGATCTCGTTTTTCTGCTCCAGCCCGGCCGTTTTTTCCTGAACGCGCTGCTCCAGCACCGCGTAGCTCTCGGAGAGCTCTGCCGACATGGTATTAAGCGCCTGGCCGAGCATGGCCATCTCGTTGCGCCCGCTGATGTGCGTGCGCTGGGTAAAATCGCGTGCGGTGACCGCGCGGGCCATTGCCAGCAGCTGTTTCCACGGGTTCAGCAGCCGCGCGCGAAGCCAGACGATGGTGAAGATCAGCAGCAGACCCATAAACAGCGCCATGGCGCGGTGCACCATCACCACCCGGTCGATGCGTAATTCGGTGGTTTGGTCGAAAGAGGAGACCAGTGCATCAATACGTGAGACAAACCCCGCCACGTCCTGTGCGACGGTTTCCGTGCTGCGTGCCTGTTTCAGCCCTGGCTGCAGCTGGGTGTGCCAGTACCCCTGAAGAGCCTTAAGCTGGGACTGCTGGCCGGCGCGGACAGCGGCGTTTTCCAGTTCGGGGCTGAAAACCGTGCGCTCCATTTCATCAATCAGGGGCCGATCGTCCTGCGTCAAGGGAACCGATGCCAGCAGGCGATAGCTCTGCATGCGCAGCGAGCCTGCCTCGTTGATGGCATGCGCATTACCCTGTACTCCCTGTACCAGCCAGCCTGAGATCGCCATGCCGGTCACGCCGATGGCGGTGGACAGCAAAACGATCAGAGCGAGCTGATTCACGAGCGTCAGCGGAGATAAACATCTTTTTAACATAGAGGTGGCGTGCTCCTGACGTGGCCTGCTTGCAGGAATGGCGCTATTCTGGTGCATACCCTGGAGTATACCCATACCAATAAAGGATTACCCCTAAATTGCCAACGGAGTAGGGGGAAGGAGGTGAGGGTAGCCATGAACCGTCAGCGCCGTGAAAAACCACGTCTTTTTTACCGAATTAGCCTACTCACTAAGGGTGAGGCCTTATTTTGCTCCGCAAATCCCCCCACTTTTCCTTTGATTTATATCAACTTACCGCCGCCCTAAAACCCTAATGTTTGCAGCATCATTCGAGAATCAGAGGTGTCTATGAGTCACTCATCCGCTCCCGAAAGGGAAAATGGTGCCGTTATTACAGACTGGCGTCCAGAGGATCCGGCGTTCTGGCAACAGCGCGGCCATCGTGTAGCAAGCCGGAATCTGTGGATTTCCGTGCCCTGTTTGTTATTAGCGTTTTGCGTATGGATGTTGTTTAGCGCGGTGGCGGTCAACCTGCCGAAAGTCGGCTTTACGTTTACGACCGATCAGCTGTTCATGCTGACCGCGCTGCCGTCGCTGTCGGGCGCTCTGCTGCGCGTCCCTTACGCGTTTATGGTGCCGGTGTTTGGCGGCCGTCGCTGGACGGCGTTCAGTACGGGCATCATGATCGTTCCCTGCGTCTGGCTCGGCTTCGCGGTGCAGGATACCTCTACGCCATTTAGCGTATTCGTGATTATCTCCCTGCTGTGCGGTTTTGCGGGCGCGAACTTCGCCTCCAGCATGGCGAACATCAGCTTCTTCTTCCCGAAAGCGAAGCAGGGCGGCGCGCTGGGCATTAACGGCGGTCTGGGGAATATGGGCGTGAGCGTGATGCAGCTGATTGCCCCGCTGGCGATCTCTGTTTCTATTTTTGCGGCCTTTGGCGGCGCTGGCGTTGAGCAGGCAGATGGTTCTTCCCTTTATCTGCAGAACGCCGCCTGGATCTGGGTGCCGTTCCTCGTGGTCTTCACCCTCGCAGCCTGGTTCTTTATGAATGACCTGTCCGCGTCGAAGGCATCGCTGAGCGAACAGCTGCCGGTGCTGAAGCGTGGACACCTCTGGGTGATGGCGCTGCTGTATCTGGCGACCTTCGGTTCGTTTATTGGCTTCTCGGCGGGCTTCGCGATGCTGTCGAAAACGCAGTTCCCGGACGTGCAGATCCTGCAATTCGCCTTCTTCGGCCCGTTTATTGGTGCCCTTGCTCGCTCGCTGGGCGGCATGGTGTCTGACCGTCTGGGCGGTACCCGCGTGACGCTGGTTAACTTCGTCGTGATGGCGGTATTCTGCGCGCTGCTGTTCCTCACGCTGCCGGCCGACGGACAGGGCGGTAACTTCATCGCCTTCTTCGGCGTGTTTATGGTGCTGTTCCTGACGGCCGGTCTGGGGAGCGCGTCCACCTTCCAGATGATCTCCGTGATCTTCCGTAAGCTGACGATGGATCGCGTGAAGGCGCAGGGCGGCAGCGAAGAGCAGGCCATGCGCGAAGCGGCGACGGATACGGCTGCGGCGCTGGGCTTCATCTCCGCCATCGGCGCAATTGGCGGCTTCTTTATCCCGAAAGCGTTCGGTATCTCACTCGACCTGACCGGCTCTCCGGCGGGTGCCATGAAAGTCTTCCTCGTCTTCTATATCGCCTGCGTCGTGATTACGTGGCTGGTATATGGCCGTAATACCAAGAAAAATAAGTAAGTATGATTATCCGTTTACGCGGCCTTCGGGCCGCGTTTTTTTTACATTGAAAATAGTTACAACATACTGATGGGTTTACACAGAAGCCCGCGGATAACACTGTGATCGCCATCGCTTTGCAGGGCGCTCTACCCCTTAATACCTGAGATGTTAAATTCTGACTGGCTTTTTGTACGATGAAATAAAAATAACTTTATATTTCATGTTGATATGATTTTCCTGGAGATACCGCTTTGGTGGTATTCGGTGTAACCCCTCGCCTGAAAGTCCCTCGTCGTCTTGATCGTTATCAATTCTCCCCCTCTTTCAGGGCGTTACCTTCGCTGCAAATCAGCAATGTCGATTTAGAGAGCCACAGGCTCCATACAGGAGATACCCGATGAGCAAATTTTTGGACCGGTTTCGCTACTTCAAACAGAAGGGTGAAACTTTTGCCGATGGGCACGGCCAGGTTCTGGATACCAACCGGGACTGGGAAGACGGTTACCGTCAGCGCTGGCAGCATGACAAAGTCGTCCGTTCGACCCACGGCGTGAACTGTACTGGCTCATGCAGCTGGAAGATTTTCGTTAAAAATGGTCTGGTGACCTGGGAAATGCAGCAGACCGACTACCCGCGCACCCGCCCGGATATGCCGAACCACGAACCGCGCGGCTGCCCGCGTGGCGCCAGCTACTCCTGGTATCTCTACAGCGCGAACCGTCTGAAATACCCTCTGATGCGCAAGCGCCTGATGAAAATGTGGCGTGAAGCGAAAGTGCAGCACAGCGATCCGGTGGATGCCTGGGCGTCCATCATCGAAGACGCTGACAAAGCGAAAAGCTTCAAGCAGGCTCGCGGCCGCGGCGGCTTTGTGCGTTCCTCCTGGAAAGAGGTGAACGAGCTGATTGCCGCCTCCAACGTCTACACCGTCAAAACCTACGGTCCTGACCGCGTGGCGGGCTTCTCGCCGATCCCGGCGATGTCGATGGTCTCTTATGCCTCCGGCGCGCGCTATCTCTCCTTAATCGGCGGTACCTGCCTGAGCTTCTACGACTGGTATTGCGACCTGCCGCCAGCGTCTCCGCAGACCTGGGGCGAGCAGACCGATGTGCCGGAATCCGCGGACTGGTACAACTCCAGCTACATCATCGCCTGGGGCTCAAACGTGCCTCAGACCCGTACGCCGGACGCGCACTTCTTTACCGAAGTGCGTTACAAAGGTACCAAAACCGTGGCGGTGACCCCGGACTACGCGGAAATCGCCAAGCTTTGCGATCTGTGGCTGGCGCCGAAACAGGGTACCGATGCCGCGATGGCGATGGCGATGGGCCACGTCATGCTGCGCGAGTTCCATCTGGATAAACCAAGCCAGTACTTCACCGACTACGTCCGCCGCTATACCGACATGCCGATGCTGGTCATGCTGGAAGAGCGTGACGGGTACTATGCCGCAGGCCGTACGCTGCGTGCTGCCGATCTGGTGGATTCGCTGGGTCAGGAAAATAACCCTGAGTGGAAAACCGTTGCGTACAACAGCAACGGCGAGCTGGTGGCGCCAAACGGCTCTATCGGCTTCCGCTGGGGCGAGAAGGGCAAGTGGAACCTTGAGCAACGTAACGGCACGACCGGCGAAGAGACGGAGCTGCGCCTGAGCATGCTGGGTAGCCAGGACGAAATCGCTGAAGTCGGGTTCCCGTACTTCGGCGGCGAAGGTTCCGAGCACTTCAACAAGGTTGAACTGAAAAACGTACTGATGCACAAGCTGCCGGTTAAGCGCCTGCAGCTGGCCGACGGCTCTACCGCGCTGGTCACCACCGTCTATGACCTGACCATGGCGAACTATGGCCTGGAACGCGGTCTGGGCGATGAAAACTGCGCAACCGGCTATGACGACGTGAAAGCCTACACCCCGGCCTGGGCGGAAAAGATCACCGGTGTACCGCGCGCACACATTACCCGTATCGCACGTGAGTTCGCAGAAAACGCGGACAAAACACACGGCCGTTCGATGATCATCGTCGGTGCGGGCCTGAACCACTGGTATCACCTCGATATGAACTACCGTGGCCTGATCAATATGCTGATCTTCTGCGGCTGCGTAGGTCAGAGCGGCGGCGGCTGGGCGCACTACGTGGGCCAGGAAAAACTGCGTCCGCAGACCGGCTGGCAGCCGCTGGCGTTTGCCCTCGACTGGCAGCGCCCGGCACGCCACATGAACAGCACCTCCTACTTCTATAACCACTCCAGCCAGTGGCGCTACGAGACGGTCACCGCGCAGGAGCTGCTGTCGCCGATGGCGGATAAATCCCGCTACAGTGGGCACCTGATTGACTTCAACGTGCGCGCCGAGCGCATGGGCTGGCTGCCGTCGGCGCCGCAGCTGGGCACGAACCCGCTGCGCATCGCGGAAGCGGCGAAGAAAGCGGGCATGTCACCGGTGGATTACACCGTGAAATCCCTGAAGGATGGCTCAATCCGCTTCGCGGCGGAACAGCCGGAAAACGGTAAAAACCACCCGCGTAACCTGTTCATCTGGCGCTCCAACCTGCTGGGCTCGTCCGGTAAAGGCCACGAGTATATGCTGAAATACCTGCTCGGTACCGAAAACGGTATCCAGGGGAAAGATCTCGGCAAGCAGGGCGGCGTGAAGCCGGAAGAGGTGGAGTGGAAAGATAACGGTCTCGACGGCAAGCTGGATCTGGTGGTGACGCTCGATTTCCGTCTGTCCAGCACCTGCCTGTACTCGGACATCGTGCTGCCAACCGCGACCTGGTACGAAAAAGACGACATGAATACCTCGGATATGCATCCGTTTATTCATCCACTGTCTGCGGCCGTTGACCCGGCGTGGGAATCAAAAAGCGACTGGGAAATCTACAAAGACATCGCGAAGAAATTCTCCGAAGTCTGCGTGGGGCACCTGGGCAAAGAGACCGACGTGGTGACGCTGCCAATCCAGCACGACTCCGCCGCCGAACTGGCGCAGCCGCTGGACGTGAAGGACTGGAAAAAAGGCGAATGCGACCTGATCCCGGGCGTGACCGCACCGCACATTATTCCGGTTGAACGCGACTACCCGGCAACCTACGAGCGCTTTACCTCTATCGGCCCGCTGATGGAGAAAATCGGTAACGGCGGGAAGGGGATCGCCTGGAACACCCAGAGCGAAATGGATCTGCTGCGTAAGCTCAACTACACCAAAGCGGACGGCCCGGCGAAAGGCCAGCCAATGCTGAATACGGCGATTGATGCGGCAGAGATGATCCTGACCCTGGCCCCGGAAACCAACGGCCACGTTGCCGTCAAAGCCTGGGCGGCACTGAGCGAGTTCACCGGTCGCGACCATACGCACCTGGCGACGAATAAAGAGGAAGAGAAAATCCGCTTCCGCGATATTCAGGCCCAGCCGCGCAAGATTATCTCCAGCCCGACCTGGTCAGGCCTGGAAGACGAGCATGTGTCTTATAACGCGGGCTACACCAACGTTCACGAGCTGATCCCATGGCGCACCCTGTCAGGCCGTCAGTCGCTGTATCAGGATCACCAGTGGATGCGCGACTTCGGAGAAAGCCTGCTGGTTTACCGTCCGCCAATCGACACCCGGTCCGTCAAAGCGGTGATGGGCGCGAAATCGAACGGTAACCCTGAGAAGGCGCTGAACTTCCTGACGCCGCACCAGAAGTGGGGTATTCACTCCACCTACAGCGACAACCTGCTGATGCTGACCCTGTCGCGCGGCGGTCCGATCGTCTGGATGAGCGAAACGGACGCTAAAGATCTGGGTATTGAGGATAACGACTGGATCGAAGTGTTCAACAGTAACGGTGCCCTGACGGCGCGTGCGGTGGTGAGCCAGCGCGTACCTGCCGGGATGACCATGATGTACCACGCGCAGGAACGTATCGTTAACCTGCCGGGGTCAGAAATTACCGAGCAGCGCGGCGGGATCCACAACTCTGTGACCCGCATTACGCCGAAGCCGACCCACATGATCGGCGGCTATGCGCAGCTGGCCTACGGCTTTAACTACTACGGCACCGTAGGATCGAACCGCGACGAGTTCGTGGTGGTACGTAAGATGAAGAACATTAACTGGTTAGACGGCGAAGGTAATGACCAGGTACAGGAGAGCGTAAAATGAAAATTCGTTCACAAGTCGGCATGGTGCTGAATCTGGATAAATGCATCGGCTGCCATACCTGCTCGGTCACCTGTAAAAACGTCTGGACCAGCCGTGAAGGTATGGAATACGCCTGGTTCAACAACGTCGAAAGCAAGCCGGGCACCGGCTTCCCCACCGACTGGGAAAACCAGGAGAAGTGGAAGGGCGGCTGGATCCGTAAAATCAACGGCAAGCTGCAGCCGCGCATGGGTAACCGCGCGATGCTTCTGGGAAAAATCTTCGCTAACCCGCACCTGCCGGGCATCGATGATTACTACGAGCCGTTTGATTACGACTACCAGAACCTGCACAACGCGCCGGAAGGCAAACACCAGCCGATCGCCCGTCCTCGCTCGCTGATCACCGGTCAGCGCATGGACAAAATTACCAGCGGTCCAAACTGGGAAGAGATTCTGGGCGGCGAGTTCGAGAAACGCGCCAAAGACCAGAACTTTGAGAACATGCAGAAGGCGATGTACGGCCAGTTCGAAAACACCTTCATGATGTATCTGCCGCGCCTGTGCGAGCACTGCCTTAACCCGGCGTGCGTGGCGACCTGCCCGAGCGGGGCCATCTACAAGCGTGAAGAAGACGGCATCGTGCTGATCGACCAGGACAAGTGCCGCGGCTGGCGTATGTGCATCACTGGCTGCCCGTACAAAAAGATCTACTTCAACTGGAAGAGCGGCAAATCCGAGAAGTGTATCTTCTGCTACCCGCGTATTGAAGCCGGGATGCCAACCGTCTGTTCCGAAAGCTGCGTAGGCCGTATTCGCTACCTCGGCGTGCTGCTGTACGACGCGGACGCGATTGAAAACGCAGCCAGCACCGAGAACGAGAAAGATCTGTATCAGCGTCAGCTGGACGTGTTCCTCGATCCGAACGATCCGAAGGTCATTGAGCAGGCGCTGAAGGACGGCATTCCGCAGAGCGTGATTGACGCCGCGCAGCAGTCGCCGGTGTACAAAATGGCGATGGACTGGAAGCTGGCCCTGCCGCTGCATCCGGAATACCGCACGCTGCCGATGGTCTGGTACGTGCCGCCGCTGTCGCCGATTCAGTCTGCCGCTGACGCGGGCGAACTGGGCAGCAACGGTATCCTGCCGGACGTGGAGAGCCTGCGTATCCCGGTTCAGTACCTGGCAAACCTGCTGACCGCAGGGGACACCCAGCCGGTACTGCTGGCGCTGAAGCGCATGCTGGCGATGCGTCACTTCAAGCGTGCCGAAACCGTGGACGGCGTAACCGATACCCGCGCGCTGGAAGAGGTCGGTCTGACCGAAGCGCAGGCGCAGGAGATGTACCGCTATCTGGCGATTGCCAACTACGAAGACCGTTTCGTGGTGCCAAGCAGCCATCGTGAACTGGCCCGCGAAGCCTTCCCGGAAAAAAATGGCTGTGGTTTTAGCTTTGGCGACGGTTGCCACGGGTCAGACAGCAAATTCAACCTGTTCAACAGCCGCCGCATCGACGCCATGGATGTGACCAGTAAAACGGAGCCGCACTCATGATTGAACTCGTCATTGTTTCGCGTCTGCTCGAGTACCCGGATGCTGCGCTTGCGCAGCATCAGCAGGAGCTCTTTGATGCACTCGCGTCATCTGAAAATCTGGATAAAGAGGATGCCCAGAAGCTTGGCGTTTTCCTCCGGGACCTGTTAGCGCGCGACCTTCTGGACGCGCAGGCGGACTACAGCCAGCTGTTTGACCGCGGACGTGCAACGTCCCTGCTGCTGTTTGAACACGTTCACGGTGAATCCCGTGACCGCGGTCAGGCGATGGTGGATCTTATGGCCCAGTACGAACAGCACGGCCTGCAGCTCGACAGCCGCGAACTGCCGGACCATCTGCCGCTCTATCTGGAGTACCTGGCGCAGCTGCCGAAAGAGGAGGCGCTGGGCGGTCTGCAGGACATTGCGCCGATCCTGGCGCTGCTCGGCGCGCGTCTTCAGCAGCGGGAGAGCCGCTATGCGGTGCTGTTCGATCTGCTGGTGAAGCTGGCCAACGCCGCGGTCGACAGTGAAAAAGTGGCGGAGAAAATCGCCGATGAAGCCCGCGATGATACGCCACAGGCGCTGGATGCGGTCTGGGAAGAAGAGCAGGTGAAATTCTTTGCTGACCAGAACTGCGGCGAGTCTGAAATCTCCGCTCACCAGCGTCGCTTTGCCGGCGCGGTTGCCCCGCAATATTTGAATATCTCTAACGGAGGACGGCACTAATGCACTTCCTGAATATGTTCTTCTTTGACATTTACCCGTATATCGCGGGCACCGTGTTCCTGGTGGGAAGCTGGCTGCGTTATGACTACGGCCAGTACACCTGGCGCGCCGCCTCCAGCCAGATGCTGGATCGTAAAGGGATGCATGTGGGGTCTAACCTGTTCCACATCGGTATTCTGGGGATTTTTGCCGGTCACTTCCTGGGGATGCTGACGCCGCACTGGATGTATGAAGCGTGGCTACCGATTGAGGTGAAGCAGAAGATGGCGATGATCGCGGGCGGTGCCTGTGGGGTGATGACCTTAGTAGGTGGCCTGCTGCTGCTGAAACGTCGTCTGTTCAGCCCACGCGTGCGTGCGACCACGACCGCAGCGGATATCCTGATCCTCTCCCTGCTGATGGTGCAGTGCGCGCTGGGCCTGCTGACCATCCCGTTCTCGGCGCAGCATATGGACGGCAGTGAAATGATGAAGCTGGTCGGATGGGCGCAGTCCGTGGTGACATTCCACGGCGGAGCGTCCGCGCACCTGGACGGCGTGGCGTTTATCTTCCGCGTTCACCTGGTGCTGGGGATGACGCTGTTTGTGCTGTTCCCGTTCTCTCGTCTGGTGCATATCTGGAGTGCGCCGGTAGAGTACCTGACGCGCAAATACCAGATTGTGCGCGCCCGTCGCTAATCCGCCGTTTTGATGCCAACCCCGCACTCGCGGGGTTTTTTTTCGCCCCAGCCCAGGTTATTGCCCGCTGCAGCAAACAGAATCAGCGCGCCGCCCGCCAGCTGCGTCAGGTTCAGCGCGTGTCCGAACACCAGATTATCAACAACAATTGCCACCACCGGATAGATAAACGAGAGGGAGCCGGTTACAGGCGTCGGCAGCTTCTGAATTGCGCTGTAGAGCAACTGGTACATAATGCCGGTATGGACGATGCCCAGCGTCAGCAGGATCGGCCACGGGAAATCACCGGAAAATGACGGCATGCTGGCAAACGGCAGAAGCATCACGACGCCCGTCAGCACCTGGATAAAGGCAATATGCTGCGGCGCAACGGATCTGAGTTTGCGGGCAATAATGGCCGTGACCGCGTAGAAGAAAGCCGCGGCCATCGCCAGGCCGATTCCGGCGAGCCATTCACCGCCATGCGCGCCGGTCAGCTCGCTGGAGAGCAGTATCACCACGCCGCCAAAGGCGAGGAACAGCCAGCCCCATTTCACGAGGCTGACGCGTTCACCTAAAAACATCCCCATCAGGACCAGCATAAACGGCTGGGTGTTATAGACCACGGTCGAAAGGCCAATCGAGATCCGCGCATAGGCTGCGAAGAGCAGCAGCCAGTTCACCACTAATGCCACGCCGCCGAGAATGGCCAGCAGCAGTGTGGTGCGGGTGAGGGGACTAAAGGGCTTTTGACTTACCCGGATAAAAATAAAAAGCGCCACTGCTCCGATAAGACAGCGCCAGAACACGACTTCCGTCACCGGCAGACCGGAGAGCAAAACGAACGCGCCGATAGAGCCGGAAATTAACATCGCCAGGCTCATTTGCCAGACGCCTTTATGTAAATCACGCATCATCCACCTCCTGATTAATGACGTTATTGTCGAAAATCGCTGTCGGGTTTTACAGGGGTGATATAAGGTTAAAGAGGTGAAAGGCTTTTTAAAATTAGGTGAAAAGAATGGAATGCCTTCTTGACGATATCGACCGACAAATTTTAGCCTGCCTCGTTGAGGATGCGCGCATGTCTTTGAAGGTGCTCAGCGGACGCATCGGTCTGACATCCCCCAGCACGGCAGAACGCCTGAAGAGGCTGGAAGAGCGCGGTGTGATTCAGGGTTATGGTGCGCGTGTGAATCTGGCAGCGCTGGGCTATACGCTGCAGGCGCTGGTGCGCGTGCGGCCTTTGCCTGGGTTGTTGCATAAGGTGGATAAATACATTCAGGCGATGCCGGAGTGTATTGAGAGCGACAAAGTCACCGGGGAAGATTGCTTTGTGATTAGGCTGGTGGTGCGCTCGATAGAGCAACTGGATGCGTTGCTGGACGGCCTGGCGGAGCATGCCCAGTGTAATACGTCGATTGTGAAGAGTTCGCCGGTCAAGCGGCGTTTGCCGCCGATGTAGCCATTTTTCGCCGGGTGGCGGCTGCGCCTTACCCGGCCTACAAAGGCGGATTCGTTTTTTATCTTGGAGAAGTGATGGTGGTGGGGGAAGGATTACTCGGCGCGTTGCGCCTCGCCCTTCGGGTCGTTGCCTGCGGCAACGCTTTCTCGCTGCGCTCGAATCGAACCTTAGTCGAAGCTTCTCATCCTTCCCCGTTACGGAAATGCATGATGCCTGGTGCGAACTGAAGGTTTGGAATCGTTTGAAAGTGATGGTGGTGGGGGAAGGATTACTCGGCGCGTTGCGCCTCGCCCTTTGGGTCGTTGCCTGCGGCAACGCTTTCTCGCTGCGCTCGAATCGAACCTTAGTCGAAGCTTCTCATCCTTCCCCGTTACGGAAATTCATGATGCCTGGTGCGAATTGAAGGTTTGCAATCGTTTGAAAGTGATGGTGGTGGGGGAAGGATTACTCGGCGCGTTGCGCCTCGCCCTTTGGGTCGTTGCCTGCGGCAACGCTTTCTCGCTGCGCTCGAATCGAACCTTAGTCGAAGCTTCTCATCCTTCCCCGTTACGGAAATACATGATGCCTGGTGCGAACTGAAGGTTTGGAATCGTTTGAAAGTGATGGTGGTGGGGGAAGGATTCGAACCTTCGAAGTCGATGACGGCAGATTTACAGTCTGCTCCCTTTGGCCGCTCGGGAACCCCACCAGGGGTAATTCAAATTTTGAGGTCGTGCTGAGAGATGGTGGTGGGGGAAGGATTCGAACCTTCGAAGTCGATGACGGCAGATTTACAGTCTGCTCCCTTTGGCCGCTCGGGAACCCCACCACGGGGTAATGCTTTTTACTGGCCCGCTTCCTGCTGGAAGCGGGGCGCATCATATCAAATGAGACGCCCCTGTAAAGCATTCCTTTAGGGAAACGAAGCTGTTTGCCTGCTTTTTATCCGTAAAGGCGCAAAGCTAATCAATTCATTTTCCGAAAGATTAAAGAATGATGGTTCTGTTGCCGTACACGAAGACCCGCTGCGCCAGCACCTGATACAGCGCACGACTCAGTACGTTCTTCTCAACGTCACGCCCCGCGCGCATCATATCCTCAGCGGTGTAAGTGTGATCTACGTGAATCACGTCCTGCATGATGATTGGACCTTCGTCCAGGTTGTCATTCACGTAATGCGCGGTCGCACCGATGATCTTCACCCCACGCTCGTACGCCTGGTGGTATGGACGCGCGCCAATAAAGGCCGGCAGGAACGAGTGGTGAATGTTGATGATCTTGTTCGGGAAGCGCGCCACGAAGGACGGCGTTAACACGCGCATGTATTTCGCCAGAACCACGTAGTCTGGGTTATGCGCTTCAATGGCCTGGGCCATCATATCGTCGTGTTCTTCACGGGTATGGCCTTCATGGCTCACAAGCTCAAACGGAATATCAAAGCGCTCGACCAGCGTACGCAGCGTCTCGTGGTTGCCAATAACGGCAGCGATTTCAACGTCCAGACCGCCGTAGTTGGCCTTCATCAGCAGGTCGCCCAGGCAGTGTGCTTCTTTGGTCACCAGGATCACGATGCGGCGTCGACCGGCTGGGGTCAGCTCGCGTATGGAACCTTCCGGAAGCGCGCTGTCCAGATCGGCCAGCAGGGTGGTGTCGTTGAAAATACCTTCCAGTTCGGTACGCATAAAGAAGCGGCCGGTACGGTGGTCAACGAACTCGTTGTTCTGCACGATATTCAGTTCATGTTTGTAGCAAATGTTGGTAATTCGTGCGATCAGCCCTTTTTGATCGGGACAGATGGTGCGCAGAACTTTACGTTGTAATGATTGCATCGCCGGGAAATCCTGTTTGTATTTGCGAAGTCTGGGCTGTCAGGCATTACTGCCCGCAACACTTTTTAAATTTTTTACCTGAACCACACGGGCAGGGATCGTTACGACCAAACTGTGGGCGCGTTCCGTCAATATAATACCATTGCCCGCTTTCCTTTAAGAACCGGGAACGCTCGATAATGGCACCCGGTTTATTATTCTCGCTAAAACGGGCAACAAAACTGACGTAACCTTCATCCACATGACTGCCTGGAGAGGATTCATAAACGGTGAGGCCGAGCCACTGCGTATTCGCGAACCCGGCTTCGATGTCCTGTTTGAAATCGGCTGCGCGGCAGGATGGATGCCAGGTTTTAATCAGGTAGTCTGCGTCTTTGATCACAAAAGCAGTGTACCGTGAACGCATAAGGTGTGACGGGTCTGGTGCAACCTGATCGCCAGAAAGATATCGCTGGCAACATAGGCTATACTCCAGAGCGCTACCACAAGGGCAGAGTTGAGACACGATTCTCTTCCTGGAACAAAATATAAAGGCGTAAAACGCTTCGGGTAGCACTATGTTAACTGAGGCGTTGCGTTGACGCTATGTCAGGAATCCAGGGGAAGTAAAACAGGACTAATGAGAAAGGTTAAAATTGGGCTGGCGCTGGGTTCAGGTGCCGCCCGGGGATGGTCGCACATCGGCGTGATTAATGCCCTAAATCAGATGGGCATTACTGTCGATATTGTTGCAGGGTGTTCAATCGGATCGCTTGTCGGCTCCGCTTACGCGTGCGGGAAGCTTCCGGAACTCGAGACGTGGGTGCGCTCCTTCAGCTACTGGGACGTGCTGCGTCTGATGGATCTCTCCTGGCAGCGTGGTGGGCTATTGCGCGGCGAACGCGTCTTTAACCAGTTCCGCCAGGTTATGCCTCTCGAAGACTTCACTGATTGTCAGATGCCTTTCGGCGCCGTCGCGACGAACCTCAGTACAGGACGCGAACTCTGGCTCACCGAAGGCGATATCCATCTTGCCGTGCGCGCCTCCTGCAGCATGCCGGGGCTCATGGCGCCTGTCCCACACAACGGCTACTGGCTTGTCGACGGTGGCGTCGTTAACCCGGTTCCCATCTCTCTGACGCGCGCAATGGGGGCGGACATCGTGATTGCCGTCGACTTGCAGCACGATGCCCACCTGATGCAGCAGGATCTCATGCCGGTCAATCTCCAGAGCGAAGATGCTGAGGGCGAAAAACTGGCCTGGCATGAACGCCTGCGCGGAAGAATAGGGCGTATGGCCGCGCGTCGTTCGGTTGCCGCGCCGACGGCGATGGAAATCATGACCACCTCAATTCAGGTACTCGAGAATCGCCTTAAACGTAACCGTATGGCAGGCGACCCTCCGGATATTCTTATTCAGCCGTACTGTCCGCAAATCTCTACCCTTGATTTCCATCGGGCTGAGGCCGCCATCGCAGCGGGCTCGTTAGCCGTCGAAAAGAAAATGGACGAATTGTTGCCTTTTGTGCAGACCGCACGTTAAGCACCTTTTTTTGACTACTTCAGCAAAATCTGACAGGCGATAGTGCCGATCGCATGCCACTATTTAGTTACTGTCAGCCAGGGGAGGAACCATGACGCAGCCATTGGCCGGAAAACACATTTTGATTGTTGAAGACGAGCCCGTTTTCCGATCGCTACTGGATTCGTGGTTATCCTCGCTGGGCGCAATGACGTCACTGGCTGAAGATGGCATCGACGCCCTGGAAAAAATGATCGGCATTACGCCCGATTTGATGATATGCGACATAGCGATGCCGCGCATGAATGGGCTGAAGCTGGTTGAACATCTGCGTAACGAAGGCAATCAGACGCCGATTCTGGTGATCTCTGCCACCGAGAACATGGCGGATATCGCAAAAGCATTACGTCTTGGGGTACAGGATATTCTGCTTAAGCCGGTCAAGGATTTGCACCGGCTGCGAGAAACGGTGTTAGCGTGCCTTTATCCTAATATGTTTAATTCCCGGGTAGAGGAAGAGGAGCGTCTTTTCCAGGACTGGGACGCTCTGGTGAGCGATCCGCCTGCCGCGGCGAAACTGTTGCAAGAGCTCCAGCCGCCCGTTCAGCAAACTATTTCACACTGTCGCGTAAATTATCGACAGCTGGTGGCCGCTGACCAGCCAGGACTGGTGCTGGATATTGCGCCACTGTCAGATTCCGACCTTGCGTTTTATTCTCTGGATGTCACCCGGGCGGGGGATAACGGTGTATTAGCCGCGTTACTTCTTCGTGCGCTATTTAATGGTTTGTTGCAGGAACAGTTATCCCATCAGGGACAACGGTTGCCGGAGTTAGGCAGTTTACTCAAACAGGTAAACCAGCTTTTTCGTCAGGCCAATCTGCCTGGACAGTTCCCGCTATTGGTCGGCTATTACCATAGCGGTTTAAAAAATCTGATCCTCGTTTCAGCTGGTCTCAATGCATCACTGAATACCGGTGAACACCATATTCAGGTGAGTAACGGTGTACCGCTTGGGACGTTGGGAACGGCGTATCTTAATCAAATTAGCCACCGCTGTTCCTCCTGGCAGTGCCAAATTTGGGGCGCCGGAGGACGGCTACGCTTAATGTTGTCCACGGAATAAGCAATTGGATCGTAATTTTAAGATTGCTTTACCTGTGTTTTGCGGGGAGTGCTACTATCGCTGCCCAGTTTCATGCGTATTTATCCTAATTGATCGGCAACGCGTTCTTTTCAGACCCGAACTGCGGGGCGAGACTGATATACTCAACGCGTTATTTATTGCATAAAAGTTCAAAACTTGAACAGCTCAGGAGAATTTGAATGGCTGCCCTAAATTCGAAAGTCAGAAAGGCCGTTATCCCGGTAGCGGGATTGGGGACCAGGATGTTACCAGCAACTAAGGCGATTCCTAAAGAGATGTTGCCTCTGGTTGATAAGCCATTAATCCAGTATGTCGTTAATGAATGTATTGCAGCCGGCATCACTGAAATTGTGCTGGTTACGCATTCATCTAAAAACTCTATCGAAAACCATTTCGATACAAGCTTTGAACTTGAAGCCATGCTGGAAAAGCGTGTTAAGCGCCAGCTGTTAGAAGAAGTTCAGTCTATTTGCCCTCCACACGTCACCATTATGCAGGTTCGTCAGGGGCTGGCTAAAGGTCTGGGTCACGCTGTTATGTGTGCGCATCCTGTTGTGGGTGATGAGCCTGTAGCGGTAATTCTGCCTGACGTTATTCTGGACGAATACGAATCCGATCTTTCTCAGGATAACCTGGCTGAAATGATCAAACGTTTCGACGAAACCGGCAGCAGCCAGATCATGGTTGAGCCTGTTGAAGACGTAACCGCATACGGTGTGGTTGACTGCAAAGGCGTTAACCTTGAGCCGGGCGAAAGCGTGCCAATGGTTGGCGTCGTAGAGAAGCCTAAAGCCGACGTAGCGCCTTCAAACCTCGCCGTTGTAGGTCGCTATGTCCTGAGTGCTGAAATCTGGCCTCTGCTGGCTAAAACGCCTCCAGGAGCGGGTGATGAGATCCAGCTGACGGATGCCATCGATATGCTGATCGAGAAAGAGACCGTTGAGGCCTACCATATGAAAGGTAAGAGCCATGACTGCGGTAATAAGCTCGGTTATATGCAGGCGTTTGTTGAATATGGTATCCGCCATAATACCCTTGGCGAAGAATTTAAAACCTGGCTCAAAGAGAGCACGGGTATTAAGAAATAAGCCACGGTTGTAAATGTTCGAAACCGGTGAGGCGCTGCCCACCGGTTTTTTTATGCCTATAACACTCCCCAAACCTGTCTGAAAGTACAGTCGATGAAATTGCCGAATAATGCTTTATGACAGAGTGTAAGAGGATGTTTGCGACAAATTTAGGTTAAAAAAAATCCCGCAATATGCGGGATTTTCTGAATGAGGCTCGATTAATCCTTGATCAGGAAGTCGTCCAGCTGTTTACCCTGCTCATCCATCGCTTTCTTGATAACAGCAGGAGTACGACCCTGGCCAGTCCAGGTTTTAGTTTCGCCGTTCTCATCAACGTAGCTATATTTAGCAGGACGTGCAGCACGCTTGGCTTTAGTACCGGTTTTAGCGGCAGCCATGCTGTTCAGCAATTCATTTGGATCGATACCATCAGCAATCAGCATTTCACGATATTGCTGCAGTTTACGAGTGCGTTCTTCGATTTCCGCTGCAGCAGCGCTTTCTTCTTCACGACGTTCATTAACTACAACTTCTAATTTTTCCAGCATTTC
Organism: Enterobacter sp. ECC-249; assembly: GCF_043965265.1. NCBI lineage: Bacteria > Pseudomonadati > Pseudomonadota > Gammaproteobacteria > Enterobacterales > Enterobacteriaceae > Enterobacter > Enterobacter sp. ECC-249. The sequence goes on along the minus strand of NZ_CP143660.1, from coordinate 3,172,541 downwards.
TTCAAGCGTTTCGAGGGTGCATTCTCTTGCCTGCGCACGAAGAGTACGGATGTTGTTCAGAATTTTAAGTGCTTCGCTCATTGTAGTAATCTCAAACTTATAATGGGGGGTGGTTTGTTGACCTAATAATAGAGCCATAAATTCAGATGTGCAATAGCCAGGAATGTAAGGAATTCAAAAAATACTAAATAATGCCGCTATTATTAATTACGCTAACTTAAATTCCAGCATCCAACTGTCTCGGTTGTTATCACCGGAACCTGCTTAACCCGGTCGATTGCGTCTTTTTTTTGTGACATTTCCCGCAGGAATTATAGTTGCGGCGGAGAAATATCAGCCTTTTGTATTAGTTCTCACCCCTGGTGTTAAGCCTGAAATAGTTAATAAATAGTGAATTTTAAAGGGCCGGGATTCCACTATAAAAAGAAGTGTTATGTTTGGCTTAACTTATAACATATTGGCCGGGCTGAATGGGTTTACTTCATGTTTTAACGGGTTATTTTCATAAACAGAAGGGACTGAATGCGGCACAGAACCGCATCCTCTGTGCGCTGCATCGCGGATGACCAGACAAAATATGGTACAATGACTCATCGGGAATATTACACATTGATTAGGGTTTTACGGCCAATGGCACAACTTTATTTCTACTATTCGGCAATGAATGCCGGGAAATCCACCGCGCTGCTGCAATCCTCGTACAATTACCAGGAGCGCGGGATGCGTACCGTTGTTTATACGGCTGAAATTGACGATCGCTTTGGCGCAGGGAAGGTGAGCTCCAGAATAGGGCTCTCGTCGCCTGCCAGGCTGTTTAACCCGAAAACCGATCTGTTTGAAGACATTCGCGCAGAACATGCGGCACAGCCCATTCACTGCGTTCTGGTCGATGAGAGCCAGTTTCTGACGCGTGAACAGGTCCATGCCCTGTCAGAGGTAGTCGATGAGCTTGATATCCCCGTGCTGTGTTACGGCCTGCGTACGGATTTCCGTGGGGAGCTTTTTGAAGGGAGCCAATATTTGCTCGCCTGGTCGGATAAACTTGTCGAACTGAAAACGATCTGCTTCTGCGGTCGTAAAGCCAGCATGGTACTTCGTCTCGACCAGGCCGGTAAACCTTATGCAGATGGCGAGCAGGTGGTGATAGGCGGCAATGAACGCTATGTTTCGGTCTGCCGTAAGCATTATAAAGAAGCGCTGTCTGTAGGCTCGCTGACGGCGATTCAGCACGACAATAGAAAATAACCTCAGTCTTATTTTACAGACATAAAAAAACCCGCCATTAAGGCGGGTTTTTCATCTGCTGCTGTCAATTAAGCGGTTTTCTTCGCTTTCTTGTCAGCTTTGATGACAGGGGCTTCTGTTTTCACAGCGGCAACGTCACCTTCTTTGAACTCACGACCGTAGTAGGTATCCAGCAGAATCTGTTTCAGCTCGGAGATCAGTGGGTAGCGCGGGTTGGCACCAGTACACTGGTCATCGAATGCATCTTCAGACAGCTTGTCTACGTGAGCGAGGAAGTCAGCTTCCTGTACGCCCGCTTCACGGATTGATTTAGGAATACCCAGTTCAGCCTTCAGGCTTTCCAGCCATGCCAGCAGTTTCTCAATCTTCGCAGCAGTACGGTCGCCCGGTGCGCTCAGACCAAGGTGGTCAGCGATTTCAGCATAGCGACGACGTGCTTGTGGACGGTCGTACTGGCTGAAAGCCGTCTGCTTGGTTGGGTTGTCGTTAGCGTTATAACGGATAACGTTGCTGATCAACAGGGCGTTCGCCAGACCGTGAGGAATGTGGAACTGTGAGCCCAGTTTGTGCGCCATTGAGTGGCAAACACCCAAGAAGGCGTTGGCAAACGCGATACCGGCGATGGTTGCTGCACTGTGGACACGTTCACGTGCTACCGGGTTTTTAGACCCTTCGTTGTAGGACGCTGGCAGGTTTTCCTTCAGCAGTTTCAGAGCCTGCAGAGCCTGACCGTCAGAGAACTCAGATGCCAGCACAGAAACGTAAGCTTCCAGGGCGTGAGTTACCGCATCCAGACCACCGAATGCACACAGTGACTTCGGCATCTCCATAACCAGGTTTGCATCAACGATAGCCATGTCTGGAGTCAATGCATAGTCAGCCAGTGGGTATTTCTGACCTGTTGCATCGTCCGTTACTACCGCGAATGGCGTAACTTCTGAACCGGTACCGGAAGTTGTGGTTACCGCGATCATCTTCGCTTTGACGCCCATTTTCGGGAACTTGTAGATACGTTTACGGATATCCATAAAGCGCAGCGCCAGTTCTTCGAAGTGAGTTTCTGGATGCTCGTACATGACCCACATGATTTTCGCGGCGTCCATTGGGGAACCACCACCCAGTGCGATAATCACATCTGGTTTGAAGGAGTTAGCCAGCTCAGCACCTTTACGTACAACGCTCAGGGTAGGGTCAGCTTCAACTTCAAAGAACACTTCAGTCTCAACGCCAGCCGCTTTCAGCACAGAGGTGATCTGGTCAGCGTAGCCGTTGTTGAACAGGAAACGGTCAGTCACGATGAGCGCACGTTTGTGGCCATCAGTAATCACTTCATCCAGCGCGATTGGCAGAGAGCCACGGCGGAAGTAGATAGATTTCGGAAGTTTATGCCACAACATGTTTTCAGCTCGCTTAGCAACGGTTTTCTTGTTGATCAGGTGTTTTGGACCAACGTTTTCAGAGATGGAGTTACCACCCCAGGAACCACAACCCAGAGTCAGGGAAGGTGCGAGTTTAAAGTTGTACAGGTCACCGATACCACCCTGAGAAGCAGGGGTGTTGATCAGGATACGTGCAGTTTTCATCATCTGACCGAAGTGAGCAACGCGCTCTGGCTGGTTGTCCTGGTCAGTGTACAGACAAGAGGTGTGACCGATACCGCCCATGGCAACCAGCTTCTCTGCTTTCTCAACCGCGTCTTCGAAATCTTTCGCACGGTACATGGCAAGCGTTGGAGACAGTTTTTCGTGAGCAAACGGCTCGCTTTCGTCAACAACTTTTACTTCACCGATCAGGATTTTGGTTGTTGCCGGAACGGTAAAGCCTGCGAGCTCAGCAATTTTGTAAGCTGGCTGACCCACGATAGCAGCGTTCAGTGCGCCATTTTTCAGGATAATGTCCTGAACCGCTTTCAACTCTTTGCCCTGCAGCAGGTAGCCGCCGTGGCTGGCGAAACGTTCACGAACAGCGTCGTATACGGAATCGACAACAACAACAGACTGTTCAGATGCACAGATCACGCCGTTATCGAAGGTTTTAGACATCAGCACAGACGCAACGGCACGTTTGATGTCAGCAGTTTCGTCGATAACAACAGGGGTGTTACCGGCGCCCACGCCGATAGCAGGTTTACCGGAGCTGTATGCGGCTTTAACCATGCCTGGACCACCGGTCGCCAGAATCAGGTTAATGTCCGGATGATGCATCAGCGCATTGGAGAGCTCGACGGAAGGTTGGTCGATCCAGCCGATCAGGTCTTTTGGTGCGCCTGCAGCGATCGCCGCCTGCAGGACGATGTCTGCAGCTTTGTTGGTCGCATCTTTCGCACGTGGGTGTGGAGAGAAGATGATTGCGTTACGGGTCTTCAGGCTAATCAGTGATTTGAAGATTGCAGTAGACGTTGGGTTAGTGGTCGGAACAATACCGCAGATGATGCCGATAGGTTCAGCGATGGTGATGGTACCGAAGGTGTCGTCTTCGGACAGCACGCCACAGGTTTTCTCATCTTTATAGGCGTTGTAGATATACTCGGAAGCAAAGTGGTTTTTGATCACCTTATCTTCCACGATACCCATGCCGGATTCGGCAACGGCCATTTTAGCGAGAGGGATTCGAGCATCTGCAGCAGCCAGTGCGGCCGCGCGGAAGATTTTATCAACCTGTTCTTGGGTGAAATTGGCATATTCACGCTGGGCTTTTTTAACGCGCTCAACGAGGGCGTTCAGTTCAGCGATATTAGTAACAGCCATAATGCTCTCCTGATAATGTTTAAACTCTTTTAGTAAACCAGCGCTCGATACGTCACACAGTATAGACAGAGCCGATACGACTTGCGTAACACAAAGTAAAACAAAGAGTTACTTTCTGCGTCAGCACACTAATTTACTAAAAGAGCCTTACCTTAGCATCATCCCTTTTTGTCAGGCGATCTCCCTGGGGGCGTAACCAAGATTACTCACTTCTGAGTACGGAAATCATGATCTACGTCAATTTTCCCCCAAGCTGATACCTTTCAGCAGGGTTATTTCTTTGAGATTTTTCCAGTGTTAAATAATTACGTAAGTATTGGAAGCGGCGCTATCATTGATTATACATAAGTTTAACATCCTGAAATGATAACGTTTTGCCACAGATTTCGAGTGAAGTATGCTGCTAAAAAGGGTATCTTCAGCGCGATTTCTCACGACAAATTGTCAGTCCCGGGCATGTGTATAAGCGGAGCAAAACGTGATCCAAACGCTCTTTGATTTTCCAACGTATTTTAAATTTTTTATTGGTTTGTTTGCCCTGGTGAACCCGGTGGGGATCATTCCTGTTTTCATTAGTATGACGAGTTACCAGACAGCGGCGGCCAGGAATAAGACCAACCTGACCGCTAACCTGTCGGTAGCTATCATATTGCTCACCTCCCTTTTTCTGGGTGACGCCATTCTCCAGCTCTTTGGAATTTCGATTGACTCTTTCCGCATAGCGGGTGGGATCCTGGTCGTGACCATCGCGATGTCCATGATCAGCGGTAAGCTGGGCGAGGATAAACAGAACAAGCAGGAGAAGTCCGAAACCGCCATCCGCGAAAGTATTGGCGTGGTGCCTCTGGCCTTGCCGCTCATGGCTGGCCCCGGCGCCATCAGTTCAACCATTGTCTGGGGCACGCGTTACCATAGCCTGATGCACCTGGTTGGATTTTCCGTTGCCATTGCGCTTTTCGCGCTCTGCTGTTGGGGCGTATTCCGCATGGCACCCTGGCTGGTGCGCCTGCTGGGTCAAACGGGCATCAACGTCATTACGCGAATCATGGGCCTGCTGTTGATGGCGTTAGGGATTGAATTCATCGTTACGGGAATTAAAAGCATTTTCCCCGGTTTGCTGCATTGATATTTCGTATGATAGAACGGAGCAACGGCTCCGTTTTTTTTACGTCATTATCAGTAAATCCTATAACTAAAGTTGAAATGCTCACATATCATAATAAATTCTACTAATAATGTTCATTGCTTGTATTTCAATAAGTTATTAATTCCTCTAAAACCCGCCTGCACAGAAAATCTTCGATCGCTCTGTTATTTTACTCACATGATACTCTGGGGCTTGCTGAGAGATAACCGAAATGATATTAGTAATTTCAACATTCCCCTAGATGAATGTGCTAAATAATAACCAGTTGTTAAATTTTTGTACAAAATCACTCGATGATAGCGCAGCGACGCGCTTGTAGAGAAAAAATTCTCTATCTTTTTGAATATTATGTTTTTTACGTGATGTTCGATGTCCGGCAGGGCTGCCCTCAACGATGCGGTACTCACCGTAAAAGAGAATTGCTTAACAAATTTGCAAAATGTATTGGCGCGCGTTTACGCCATTTGATACTTTCCGGCCTAATATTTTGCAGCATAAAACAAGCAGATGAGAATTATTTTCATATAGTTCTCTTCTCAGATATCCAGCGCAGGCCTCAAACAGGGGAGGCCTGTAAAGAATCGACGCAAGACGGCCATACGAGCGGTCAGTAATAAAAAAGTCGGTGATAGCAAGCAGTAAAAGAAGAACCTGACAGCAGCAAAAAAAAACTCCTGCGCTGTACAGGCCCCAACAGGGGATTACACAGCTGGCGAAGGCCAGTCATTATAATGAGTGGAGTACCAACACAATGTCCATCATCACAAAAAAAAATCTGGTAGCGGCGGGGATTTTAACTGCGCTAATCGCGGGCAACGCTGCAATGGCTGCGGACGTTCCTGCAGGTGTTCAACTGGCTGAGAAACAGACGCTGGTGCGTAACAACGGTGCGGAAGTTCAGTCTCTTGACCCGCACAAAATTGAAGGTGTTCCTGAGTCTAACGTTAACCGCGACCTGTTCGAAGGCCTGCTGGTAACGGACGTAGACGGCCATCCGGCACCGGGTGTAGCCGAAAAATGGGAAAACAAAGATTTCAAAGTCTGGACCTTCCACCTGCGTAAAGATGCGAAATGGTCCGACGGTACACCGGTCACGGCCGAAGATTTCGTTTATAGCTGGCAGCGTCTGGCGAACCCAACAACCGCCTCTCCATATGCGAGCTACCTGCAATATGGCCACATCGCCAATATTGATGACATCATCGCGGGTAAAAAACCGATCACCGATCTGGGCGTAAAAGCGATCGATGCTAATACCTTTGAAGTAACGTTGAGCGAACCTGTTCCGTACTTCTATAAGCTGCTGGTTCACCCGTCCGTCTCCCCGGTACCAAAATCCGCCGTGGAAAAATTTGGTGAAAAATGGACCCAGCCTGCCAATATCGTGACCAACGGTGCCTATAAGCTGAAAGACTGGGTGGTCAACGAGCGTATGGTGCTTGAACGTAACCCGCAATACTGGGACAACGCGAAAACCGTCATTAATCAGGTGACCTACCTGCCAATTTCTTCCGAAGTGACTGACGTTAACCGCTATCGCAGCGGTGAAATCGACATGACCTATAACAACATGCCGATTGAATTGTTCCAGAAACTCAAAAAAGAGATCCCTAAAGAAGTTCACGTCGATCCGTACCTGTGCACCTATTACTATGAAATCAACAACCAGAAAGCACCGTTCACCGACGTACGTGTTCGTACCGCGCTGAAGCTGGCACTGGATCGCGATATCATCGTGAACAAAGTGAAAAACCAGGGCGATCTGCCGGCGTATAGCTATACCCCTCCATACACCGATGGCGCAAAACTGACCGAGCCAGACTGGTTCAAACAGACTCAGGAACAGCGTAACGCAGAAGCGAAGAAACTGCTGGCCGAAGCGGGCTACACCGCAGATAAGCCGCTGACCTTCAGCCTGCTGTACAACACCTCCGATCTGCATAAAAAACTGGCTATCGCCGTCGCCTCGATCTGGAAAAAGAACCTGGGCGCGAACGTGAAGCTGGAGAACCAGGAGTGGAAAACCTTCCTCGACAGCCGTCATCAGGGCACCTTTGATGTGGCACGTGCAGGCTGGTGTGCGGACTATAACGAACCGACCTCCTTCCTGAACACCATGCTGAGCGACAGCTCGAACAACACCGCGCACTATAAGAGCCCGGCGTTCGACAAGCTGATTGGCGACACGCTGAAAACCACTGACGAAGCACAGCGTACAGAACTGTACTCTAAGGCCGAGCAGCAGCTGGATAAAGATTCCGCGATCGTACCGGTTTACTACTACGTTAACGCCCGTCTGGTGAAACCGTGGGTAGGTGGTTATACCGGTAAAGACCCGATGGATAATATCTACGTTAAAAACTTGTATATTATCAAGCATTAATGGCAATGAGTGGGGCGGGCGTGCTCGCCCCACGGTGTCTAACCAACGTCACATAATATAGGCACACGCCAGAAGGTACGGGCAATGTTGAAATTTATCCTACGTCGCTGTCTTGAAGCGATTCCAACGCTATTTATTCTCATCACGATTTCATTCTTCATGATGCGCCTTGCGCCGGGAAGTCCATTTACCGGTGAGCGTACGCTGCCGCCAGAAGTCATGGCGAATATCGAAGCGAAATACCACTTGAACGATCCTATCTCCACCCAGTACTTCAATTACCTGAAGCAGCTGGCCCACGGCGATTTTGGACCGTCATTTAAATATAAAGACTATTCCGTTAACGACCTGGTCGCGTCCAGCTTCCCGGTTTCGGCTAAGTTGGGTGCTGCGGCATTCATTCTGGCCATCGTTTTCGGCGTCACCGCGGGCGTTATCGCCGCGCTCAGACAAAATACCAAATGGGATTATGCCGTAATGGGGGTGGCAATGACCGGGGTAGTGATACCCAGCTTCGTTGTCGCGCCATTACTGGTGATGATATTTGCCATCACGCTGAAGTGGCTGCCGGGCGGCGGCTGGAACGGCGGGGCATTGAAGTTCATGATTTTGCCGATGGTAGCATTATCTCTGGCGTACATTGCCAGTATCGCGCGTATTACCCGTGGTTCAATGATCGAAGTGCTGCACTCGAACTTCATTCGTACCGCGCGCGCTAAAGGGCTGCCGATGCGTCGGATTATCTTCCTCCACGCGCTCAAACCGGCGCTGTTACCCGTGCTCTCCTACATGGGACCGGCATTCGTGGGGATCATCACCGGCTCAATGGTTATCGAAACAATCTACGGCCTGCCTGGCATTGGTCAGCTGTTCGTTAACGGCGCGCTTAACCGCGACTATTCGCTGGTTCTGAGCCTGACGATTCTCGTCGGTGCGCTGACCATTCTCTTCAACGCTATCGTCGATGTGCTGTATGCCGTCATCGACCCGAAAATTCGTTACTAACGCTGGAGCACGCCATGATGTTGAGTAAGAAAAACAGCGAGGCGCTGGAAAACTTCAGTGAAAAACTGGAAGTAGAAGGTCGTAGCCTCTGGCAGGACGCGCGCCGTCGCTTTATGCACAACCGTGCTGCGGTTGCCAGTCTGGTTGTTCTGGTGATCATTGCGCTGTTTGTGACCCTGGCGCCGATGCTGTCGCAATTTACCTATTTCGACACCGACTGGGGCATGATGTCCAGCGCGCCGGATATGGAGTCTGGCCACTATTTTGGCACGGACTCTTCCGGACGCGATCTGCTGGTGCGTGTCGCTATCGGTGGCCGTATCTCGCTGATGGTCGGTATTGCTGCCGCGCTGGTGGCCGTGATCGTAGGTACGCTCTACGGCTCACTTTCCGGCTATCTTGGCGGTAAAATCGACTCGGTAATGATGCGTCTGCTTGAAATCCTGAACTCCTTCCCGTTCATGTTCTTCGTCATCCTGCTGGTGACCTTCTTCGGTCAGAATATCCTGTTGATCTTCGTGGCCATCGGGATGGTTTCCTGGCTGGATATGGCGCGTATTGTCCGCGGCCAGACGCTGAGCCTTAAACGCAAAGAGTTTATCGAAGCCGCGCAGGTCGGCGGTGTCTCTACCGGGAATATCGTGGTTCGCCATATCGTTCCTAACGTGCTGGGCGTGGTGGTGGTCTATGCCTCACTGCTGGTGCCAAGCATGATCCTGTTTGAATCCTTCCTGAGCTTCCTCGGTCTGGGTACGCAAGAGCCGCTGAGCAGCTGGGGCGCTCTGCTGAGTGACGGTGCAAACTCAATGGAAGTGTCACCGTGGCTGCTGTTATACCCGGCGGGTTTCCTGGTCGTTACCCTGTTTTGTTTTAACTTTATCGGCGATGGCCTGCGTGATGCCCTCGACCCGAAAGACCGTTAAGGAGCGCCGTCATGACAATTATTGAAACGGCAACCGCGCCACAGGCGCAGCAGCGGAGCGACCTTCTGCTGGACGTAAAAGATCTTCGCGTCACCTTTAAGACCCCGGACGGTGATGTGACCGCCGTGAACGATCTCAACTTCAACCTGCGCGCGGGCGAAACGCTCGGCATCGTGGGTGAATCTGGATCCGGGAAGTCCCAGACCGCCTTTGCGCTAATGGGCCTGCTGGCCGCTAACGGTGTGATTGGCGGTTCCGCGAAATTCAACGGTCGCGAAATCCTCAACCTGCCGGAGCACGAGCTGAACAAGCTGCGCGCCGAACAGATCTCGATGATTTTCCAGGATCCGATGACTTCCCTGAACCCGTACATGCGCGTCGGTGAGCAGCTGATGGAAGTCCTGATGCTGCACAAAGGTCTGGGCAAAGCCGAAGCCTTTGAAGAGTCGGTCAAAATGCTTGATGCGGTGAAAATGCCGGAGGCGCGCAAGCGCATGCGTATGTTCCCGCACGAGTTCTCTGGCGGGATGCGTCAGCGCGTGATGATTGCGATGGCGCTGCTGTGCCGGCCAAAACTGCTGATTGCCGACGAACCGACCACCGCGCTGGACGTTACCGTTCAGGCACAAATCATGACCCTGCTGAACGAGCTCAAGCGTGAGTTCAATACGGCGATTATCATGATCACCCACGACCTGGGCGTGGTGGCGGGCATCTGTGACAAAGTGCTGGTGATGTACGCCGGTCGTACCATGGAATACGGCAAAGCGCGTGACGTGTTCTATCAGCCAGCTCATCCTTACTCAATTGGCCTGCTGAACGCGGTGCCGCGCCTTGATGCGGAAGGGGAATCCCTGCTCACCATTCCGGGCAACCCGCCAAACCTGCTGCGCCTGCCGAAAGGCTGTCCGTTCCAGCCGCGCTGCCCGCACGCGATGGAAATCTGCAACAGCGCACCGCCGCTGGAAGAGTTTGCACCAGGCCGTCTGCGCGCCTGCTTTAAGCCGCAGGAGGAGCTGGTATGAACGCATTAGATGAAAAACGCAATGTGCTGCTCGAGATTGCTGACCTTAAGGTGCATTTCGACATCAAAGATGGCAAACAGTGGTTCTGGCAGCCGTCGAAGACCCTGAAAGCGGTGGACGGCGTCACGCTGCGCCTCTATGAAGGGGAAACCCTGGGCGTGGTGGGCGAGTCCGGCTGCGGTAAATCGACCTTTGCGCGCGCCATTATCGGTCTGGTGAAAGCCACCGACGGTAAAGTGGCCTGGCTGGGTAAAGATCTGCTGGGCATGAAATCTGACGAGTGGCGCGACGTGCGCAGCGATATCCAGATGATTTTCCAGGATCCGCTGGCGTCATTAAACCCGCGTATGACCATCGGTGAGATTATTGCCGAGCCGCTGCGTACCTATCATCCGAAGATGTCCCGTCAGGAAGTGCGCGATCGCGTTAAGGCAATGATGCTGAAAGTCGGGCTGCTGCCTAACCTCATCAACCGCTATCCTCACGAGTTCTCCGGCGGTCAGTGTCAGCGTATTGGCATTGCGCGTGCGCTGATCCTCGAACCGAAGCTGATTATCTGTGATGAACCGGTTTCCGCGCTCGACGTCTCCATTCAGGCACAGGTGGTTAACCTGCTGCAGAAGCTGCAGCGCGAAATGGGGCTGTCGCTGATCTTCATCGCGCATGACCTGGCCGTGGTGAAACACATCTCTGACCGCGTGCTGGTGATGTATCTGGGGCACGCCGTGGAGCTGGGCACCTATGACGAGGTGTACCACAATCCGCTGCACCCATACACCAGGGCGCTGATGTCGGCGGTGCCGATTCCCGATCCCGATCTGGAGAAAAATAAAACCATCCAGCTTCTGGAAGGGGAATTGCCTTCACCGATTAATCCGCCGTCGGGCTGCGTTTTCCGTACGCGCTGCCCAATGGCCGGGCCGGAATGTGCAAAAACGCGACCGGTTCTGGAAGGCAGTTTCCGACATGCGGTTTCCTGCCTGAAAGTAGACCCGTTATAATCGCAAGGGCTGACATGATGTCAGCCCTTATTTTTTGCGAGGTCACTGTGTCGCGTTTATTCACGTCAGCCCGTCGGCGGCTATATCATTTTTTATTCGATCCTGAAACGGTTTCCGGACGACGATTCGAAGGTATTTGCGGTTTATTTGCGCTTCTCAGCGTGGTGGTCATCTTTATTGAATCGGGTGCCGGGACGCAATACCACCTGACGTTTGACGAATGGCATATCTTTGTCTGGCTTGAGCTGGCGATTACCCTGGTTTTTACCGCTGAATATCTTCTCCGGGTAATAGCCTGGCCCAACCCGGCCCGATATGTTTTCAGCTTCTGGGGATTTATTGATTTAGCCACCATTCTGCCGCTCTACGTAATGTGGCTGTGGCCGGAAATCAGCCTGAGCTATGTCTTTGCCTGGCGGGCGATGCGCGTTATTCGGGTATTACGTATTCTGAAATTACTGCGCTTTATGCCGTCATTGCGCGTGTTCTGGAGTGCGATCGTCAGCGCCCGGCATCAGCTTATTTTGTTCTACTCGTTTATCGCCATCGTCATGATTGTTTTTGGCGCGCTGATGTATTTAATAGAAGGGCCTAAATATGGCTTTACGACCCTCAATGCGTCCGTCTACTGGGCCATTGTGACCGTGACGACCGTGGGGTACGGTGATATTACGCCCCATACGCCATTGGGTCGCATCGTGGCGTCAGTGCTGATTTTGATTGGTTATTCGGTCATTGCGATCCCGACCGGGCTTATTACCACGCACATGAGCAGCGCATTTCAGAGCCGCAAGCAGCAGCACAAATGTCCGGCATGTCATCAGGGGGAACATGACCTCAACGCGCGGTTTTGTAACCGCTGCGGAAGTGCGTTGCCGGAGTAAATAAAAAAGGCTGCAATCGCAGCCTTTTTATTATTCGCGCCAGAGAATATGGCACAGCTTGTGGTCTTTCTCTCGACAGAGCAGGACGCGGGCGAAAATATCGTTAATCTCGCCGCCGTCTTCATCGGCCAGCCCGATGACCACTTCGGCAAAGAAGTCCGGATTCAGATCGAAATCCACATGCTCAGCCCAGTCTTCTGAAGGGTCGAACAGTTCGGCACCGCCGCGCTCTTCGAACTGCAGATTAAAGAGGATCACGTCTGCGGGATCGAGGTTATCAACCGCCAGTTCGAGAAAAATGTCATAGGCCTGCTCGAGCGTTTCGTCTTCGGTCAGGCGATTGTTCAGATCCATTTCCATGATGACTACCTGTTTAACATCGTTGGGCACGTTTTACAGCAACGGACTAAAGAAGTAAAACAGTCGTTCGGCAATTCTCTGCCACAGCGGACGTTTTACCCACAGTCTGGCATCCAGCAGCCGCGAGCGGGAGATATAATCATCCTGCACCGCCGCGAGATCGCCGCCAAAGCCCGCATCATCAATAACCAACGTGATTTCAAAGTTGAGCCACAGGCTGCGCATATCCAGGTTGACCGTTCCCACCAGGCTCAGTTCGCCGTCGACAAGAACGCTCTTGGTATGGAGTAATCCGCCTTCGAACTGGTAGATCTTCACCCCGGCGGCCAGCAGTTCGCTGAAGAATGCCCGGCTGGCCCAGCCCACCAGAAGGGAGTCATTTTTGCGCGGCAAAATAATGCTCACATCGACGCCGCGCTGCGCCGCGGTACAGATCGCGTGCAGGAGGTCGTCGCTGGGGACAAAGTAGGGCGTCGTCATGATCAGGTATTCACGCGCCGAGTACGTCGCCGTCAGCAGCGCCTGATGAATCAAATCCTCCGGGAAGCCCGGCCCGGAAGCAATGGTATGAATGGTGTGACCGCTGGCCTCTTCAAACGGCATAATATTGCCGTCCGGCGGTGGCGGCAGAATGCGTTTGCCGGTTTCTATCTCCCAGTCGCAGGAGTAAACGATGCCCATCGAGGTGGCAATCGGCCCCTCCATTCGCGCCATCAAATCCACCCACTGGCCCACGCCCGAGTCCTGCTTGAAGAAGCGCGGGTCAACCATATTCATGCTGCCGGTGTAGGCAATATAGTTATCGATCATGATCATTTTGCGGTGCTGACGGAGATCCATCCGGCGCAGAAACACGCGCAGGAGATTGACCTTCAGCGCCTCAACCACTTCGATACCGGCATTGCGCATCATGCCCGCCCAGGGGCTGCGGAAAAATGCCACGCTGCCCGCAGAGTCAAGCATCAGGCGGCAGTGAATGCCGCGTCGCGCGGCGGCCATCAGCGATTCAGCGACCTGGTCAGCCATCCCGCCGGGCTGCCAGATATAAAAAACCATCTCGATATTATGACGCGCCAGCTGAATATCGCGGATTAACGCCTGCATGACGTCGTCGGACGAGGTCAGCAGCTGGAGTTGATTGCCCTTAACGCCACCAATCCCCTGACGGCGCTCGCACAGCTTAAATAGTGACGATGCGACGCTGCTGTTCTCCTCGGCGAAGATATGCTTGCAGGCCTTAAGATCGTTCAGCCACTTTGCGGTTGAGGGCCACATGGCGCGGGCCCGCTCGGCGCGGCGTTTACCGAGATGAAGCTCACCGAAAGAGAGATAGGCAATAATTCCCACCAGCGGCAGGATGTAGATGATCAGAAGCCAGGCCATGGCAGAGGGTACGGCTCTGCGCTTCATCAGGATGCGTAACGTCACACCCGCGATTAACAGCCAGTATCCCAAAATGACCAGCCAACTCACCACGGTGTAGAAGGTTGTCATAGGTAAAAAAATCCTTTTGAAAGCGTATTGTTATGAGTGTACGCATCAGGATTCATCTGGCAAATAAAAACGCCAGGTAAAAGCGCTGGTTTGCTGCCGGGTTGGGTTTATAATGGCGACTCTGTTAAAGAAAGAGTTGTAGACATGAAGCGCAGTAGAACAGAAGTAGGGCGCTGGCGCATGTTGCGACAGGTGAGCCGTCGCAAGGCTCGTTGGCTGGAAGCACAATCCCGCCGCAATATGCGTATTCACGCCATCAGAAAATGTGGAATGACCCGGCACCGCAACGCGTTGCTGTTCGCAGTCCAGGATATCTGAGTACCATGAGGGCACCGTAATGGTGCCCGCTGATTTTATAGAGTCTGATTTTAAGGAGTAGCGTATTTGCAGCGCTATTCCTGCTGTATTGAGCAAAAGGAGGGAGAAGTGTTTGCGGAGTTTGGCGTACTGAATTTCTGGACGTATGTTGTTGGCGCGTTGTTTATCGTGCTGGTACCGGGGCCGAATACCCTGTTTGTGCTCAAAACCGGAATTGGACACGGCGTTAAAAAAGGATATCTTGCCGCGTCAGGCGTATTTATCGGCGATGCGGTACTGATGTTTCTGGCCTGGGCGGGCGTCGCGGCATTAATTCAGACCACCCCGGTGCTGTTTAATATCGTGCGCTATCTCGGGGCTTTCTATCTGCTCTGGCTGGGGGGCAAAATGCTCTGGTCGGTGGTGAATCGTCAAAAAAACGCCCATGAGAGCGCCCCCGAACCTGCCAGTATGATCATGAAACGTTCGCTGGTGTTAAGCCTGACCAATCCCAAAGCGATTCTGTTCTACGTATCGTTCTTTGTTCAGTTCATTGACGTGAACGCACAGAGCACCGGCACCTCTTTCCTGATCCTCGCGACGACGCTGGAGTTAATAAGCTTTATGTACATGAGCTTCCTGATCTTCTCCGGTGCGTTTGTCACGCGCTATCTCAAAACGAAAAAGAAACTGGCAAAGCTGGGGAACGGGCTGATAGGGCTGCTGTTTGTCGGGTTTGCGGCGAGGTTGGCGTCGCTGCATTGATTGATGAAAGGCTCCTGCGGGAGCCTTTTTAATTCTGTTTGACAATCCCTCATCATTTGGTTGTATAGTACAACTAAATGATGAGGGCATAATATGCACAGCGAAACCCCGGTAGTCAGTGTTATTCGACGTTCCTCGCGCCTGATGGTGCGAGAGTTAGGTTTTATGGGTTCTACCCTGGCCTCAACGAATTACTCGCCTTCGGCCGTCCATACCCTGGTTGAAATTGCGCTACGCAAAGAGATGACGGCGAGTCAGCTGGTGCAACTGCTGGGTCTGGAAAAGTCCAGCGTCAGCCGGATGCTGGCTCGCCTGATCGCCGCAGGCGAACTCGAGGAAGTCATTTCTACTGAGGATGCGAGAGCAAAGAGCCTCAGGCTGACCGCGAAAGGTCACGAGACGGTCAGCAAAATTAATGCCTTCAGCAATGAGCGCGTGGTTACAGCAATAAAGCGTCTTGCTCCTGCCCAGCAGCAGACCATCTCTGAGGGGCTCTCCCTTTATGCTAACTCGCTGCTGGCATGTCGTGAAACGGGCAACGATATGCACCCCGACGAGCTGAAGATAGTGCAGGGGTATATCCCCGGCATGATTGGCCGGATCGCGGAGATGCATGGCAGCTATTATTCGCGGGAGCATAATTTTGGTCGCTTCTTCGAGGCCAAAGTGGCTTCAGGGCTGGCCGAGTTTAGTGAAAGACTGGAGAAGCCCTGTAACCAGATTTGGCTGGCGGTACTCAACGACAAAATTGTCGGCTCGGTGGCGATAGATGGCGAAGATTTGGCGCCGGGTGAAGCCCATCTTCGCTGGTTCATTCTTGATGATGGCTGTCGGGGACATGGCGTGGGGAAAAAACTGCTGAATGAAGCGATGCGGTTCTGCGACAGTGTCGGTTTTTCTGCCATGCACCTCTGGACGTTCAATAAGCTGACCGCCGCCCGACGTCTGTACGAGTCGTTTGGGTTTACGCTGGTAAAGGAGTGGGAAGGTGACCAGTGGGGAAGTCTTATTACAGAGCAGCAGTTTACCCGGTACAGAGGCGTGTAATCGCGCCTAAAAAAAGGCTCCTTTCGGAGCCGCTTTGGTATTAGAACACTTTCTTGTACGGTCTGACCGTTACTTTTGCATACACACCCGCAGCAACGTACGGGTCTGCGTCGGCCCAGGCCTGAGCGGCTTCCTGGGATTCAAATTCAGCAATAACCGTGGAGCCGGCAAAACCGGCAGCACCCGGATCGTTGCTGTCTACTGCAGGCATGGGGCCAGCGGTCAGTAATCGGCCTTCATCCTGAAGCAACTGCAAACGTGCCAGATGCGCAGGGCGCACAGACTGGCGTTTTTCGAGCGAATCAGCAACATCTTCAGAGTAAATCACGTAAAACACGGCGAAGCTCCTTAACCGGTAAAAGTGTCAGTTACGTTATGTGAAAGGGCAAACGACTGCAATGTAAAATAAAAACAATGTTAATACCCTGATCTGAATGCGCCTTTTTTGGCCTCTCAGGCGCTAAAGTTGCGCCAGAACAAAGTGTCTTATTGAATATGATTGCTATTTGCATTTAAAATCAGGGTTCGGTTTTTTAACGTTGATGAATATGACTTCGATGACCCTTGATTTACCTCGCCGCTTTCCCTGGCCGACGCTGCTTTCTGTCGTTATTCACGGTGCCGTGGTGGCGGGTCTGCTGTATACCTCGGTTCATCAGGTTATTGAAATGCCCGCGCCCGCGCAGCCGATTTCCGTGACGATGGTATCGCCAGCGGACCTTGAACCGCCGCAGGTTACCCCTCCGCCGCCACAGCCGGTGGCTGAACCGGAGCCAGAACCCGAGCCCGTTCCGGAGCCACCGAAGGAAGCCCCGGTGGTGATCCACAAACCTGAACCGAAGCCAAAACCTAAGCCGAAGCCAAAGCCGGTGAAGAAGGTCGAGGAGCGTCCGAAACGTGAGGAACGTCCGGTTGAACCGCGCGCCGCCCAGCCGGTAGAAAATGCAGCGCCTTCACGTCCGGTGATGAACAATACGGCAACGACTTCAAAGCCAACGGTTACCGCGCCTGCGGGCCCGCGAGCCGTAAGCCGCAATCAGCCTCAGTATCCGGCGCGAGCTCAGGCCTTGCGTATTGAAGGCCGCGTACGGGTGAAATTTGACGTGACCGCGGATGGACGCGTGGATAACGTGGAAATCTTGTCTGCGCAACCGTCTAATATGTTTGAGCGCGAAGTGAAATCTGCCATGCGCAGATGGCGCTATGAGCCAGGCAAGCCGGGCAGCGGATTGATCGTCAATATCGTTTTCCGCCTCAACGGCGGGGCGCAGATGGAATAAAAAAAGCCTCCGAAAGGAGGCTTTTTTTTGCCTGTCGATCAGGCCTGTGGAAGTTGACGAGGTTTGCCCTCGCTGTCCACGGCGACATAAATAAACAGCGCTTCAGTGGCCTTATAACGTTGCCCAATCGGCTCAGAAGAGACTTTCTTCACCCAGACTTCGATATTGATGGAGATGGAGGTATTACCGCGTTTCACGCAGCGCGCGTAGCAGCAAACCACATCACCCACCGCCACCGGGCGAAGGAAGGTCATGCCGTCCACTCTCACGGTAACCACGCGCCCGTGGGCGATCTCTTTTGCCAGAATTGCCCCGCCCATATCCATCTGCGACATCAGCCAGCCGCCAAAAATATCGCCATTGGCATTGGTGTCAGCGGGCATTGCCAGTGTGCGTAAAACCAGTTCGCCCTGAGGGGCGTTAGTTGTTGTCATTGTTTTAACTCGTAACGGAAGACTTCAGGCGGGATGCTACTATGATTTCACAGCGGAGAGAATAGACCAGAACGCCTGTCGTTGACGTTCTGGTCAGTCATTAATCAGTGCTTGTCGTCCTGCGGCATATGGCGATAGATGTATACACCGCTTAACAGCGTAAAGATAAGCGTCAGCGCGGTCAGGCCGAAGACCTTAAAGTTGACCCAGATATTCTGCGGCAGCCAGAAGGCGATATAGATATTAGCGAGTCCGCAGAGAATAAAGAACACCGCCCATGCGATATTCAGACGCGACCAGACTTCCTGAGGCAGCGTCAGCTCTTTGCCCAGCATGCGCTGGATCAGCGGCTTTTTCATCACCCACTGGCTGATTAACAGTGCGCCCGCAAACAGCGCGTAAATCACGGTCACTTTCCACTTGATAAATTCATCGTTGTGGAAGAACAGCGTAAGCCCGCCAAATACGGCGACCAGGACGAAGGTGACAAGCGCCATTTTTTCGACTTTACGATAGCGAACCCAGCTGTAGATCAGTACGACGGCGGTTGCAACGATCAGCGCTGTGGTCGCGGCATAAATATCGTAGAGCTTATAAAAAGCAAAAAAGACCACGAGCGGTAAAAAATCAAGAAACTGCTTCATTCTGTGATTCCATCTTATGAGCGGGGCGGGAGACTGCGATGTCTCCCCGCCTCGGGATTACTGACGAATTAACATATACAGGCGGAACAGATAGACGAGCAGTACCGCTGAAATGAGATTGCTCAGCGTATTCGCCACCACGGCGCCAACATTAGGCGTTAATACCGCAAAATTCGGCGCAAACAATAACAGCAGCGTTTTGGCCAGCAGCCAGCCGATCACGGCGGGCGCCACCAGACGCATATTAGCCCATGCCAGCCTGATGCTGCTGCGCATCGCGGTAAAAATACCCATCTTACCCTGCACGACCATCACCGGGGCAAATGAGAGCACGATAGCCAGTAATACCCCCGGCACCACGACCAGCATAATCCCCATCTGCACCAGCAGGGTGGTCAAAAAGATCAGTATAAACAGCTTAGGTAAGACCGGCGCGCTGGCACCAATCGCCCGTAAGGCGCTGACCCGGTGACCCGCCGATACCAGCTGAATCATCAGCAACACGCCGCCCGCCAGAATTGCATTACCAATCAGGCCCGAGAACGTGGATGCGGCAGAAGCGCGCAGCAGAATTTGCTGCTGTTCCGGCGTCATATTTTGCACCAGCTCAAACAGCCCCACGCTACCCGCAAGATGGTCGCCCTGGCTCAGGCTGGCAATCTGTTCTTCACTCGGTGAGAACGCATGACCCAGCACCACCGTGATAAAGGCGCAAAGCAACGCGATCAGTAAAAAGGTAATGAACTGATTGCGGAAAAAGTTTCCCGTGTCACGGTAGACAGACTTCGCCGTGATAGACATGCACTCTCCTTGAGTATTGCAGGTGTTAATTAGCCGGCAATTGTACACCGGATGCACCTGCTGTGGCAGCATCAAGGCTTGTATGGAAAAGCATATCTTTGTAAAGCGGCGGTAATCCAACGCGCGCGCGGGCTCGGTTACAGGCTTCGTTGACCTGCCCATCTTCCCCCGACATGGCAAATTCCCGGCACGGGCTGGGGCGATCCTCATAGATGGAACATCGGGTAGAGACCCCAGGCTCACCCTGTAGCGCCACGCAGCGGGCCTGCTTTTGGTTCGTGCCGCTCATGCAGCGCAAGAAGGGGGTTAACGGCTCGGTAAGATGAACCGGAACGGTACCGCCGCCATCGCTGGCTTCGGCCCAGTAGAAAGAGACTCGAAAATACGCACAACAGGCTCCGCACGTCATGCACGGGTTAATATCACTCATGGCACACCTGCAAAAGAAGAACGCATCAAATCAACTTGTGAGAGCGATAAATTATCCAGCCGCCAGAGGAAGAGCAAGAGGGGGAAAAGGGAAAATTTTGTAACTGTGAAATGCCAAAAATTGACATGGAAACAACTTATTGGTTTTGGATGCGTAACAAAAAATTAATCCAGATCAATGAATGTTAAGTTACTGGTTTTAATGTGATCTGTGGCAGATCACTTATTACTCTTTTGTGAGTATATTCTCATCCGCGATTAAAACCACAACGATGGAGTGGATATGAAAAAATTAGCGGTGGCAGCCCTTGTATTAAGCAGTCTCTCTGGCGGCGCATATGCGCATGAAGCAGGCGAATTCTTTATTCGTGCCGGTTCGGCTACGGTTCGCCCAACTGAAGGATCGGATAACGTGCTGGGAATGGGCGGTTTTAACGTCAGTAATAATACCCAGTTAGGTTTAACCTTTACCTGGATGGCGACGGATAACGTGGGCGTTGAGCTTCTCGCTGCAACGCCGTTCCGTCATCGCGTAGGTTTAGGACCAACCGGCGATATCGCCACGGTTCACCATTTACCGCCAACGCTGATGGCGCAATGGTACTTTGGCGACTCAAGCAGCAAGTTACGTCCTTATATTGGCGCCGGTGTGAACTACACCACCTTCTTTGATGAGAAATTCAACGATACCGGTAAAGAGGCGGGTCTGACGGACCTCAGCCTGAAAGATTCGTGGGGCATGGCGGGACAGGTCGGTCTGGATTACCTGATTAATCGCGACTGGCTGATCAACGCCTCGGTCTGGTATATGGATATTGATACGGATGTACGCTTCAAGGCGGGCGGTCAGCAGCAAAGCATCAATACTCGTCTGGATCCGTGGGTGTTTATGTTCTCTGCGGGTTACCGTTTCTGATCCCCCATCAAACTGGCCACAGGGTGGCCAGTTTGCTTTGCTCACTTCAAAACGACGGATAAACCGGCCGCTCATCAAGCTTTACGCAGTGCCTCAGGATCTTTTCCCCATCATATAAATAGCTAAAAGCGTCGCTGGACAGGGAATGGAAGAGAATATCGCCGTTGGCAAACGGGATAATTTCAGTATCACCCGCACGTTTATGTCCCGCGCCGGTTTCAAAATGACCGTGCCACCGTTCCTGGGTATGGTCATAAACGTGAAGAATAACCTCGACAAGTCCTCTTTGCGGACAATTAAGGCGCAGGAAGGTAGAAGAGAAATTCAGGGACAGCGCATGGAAGGGAATCAATAAGGCGAAAACCAGTAAAGCTCGTAAATACATCAAACCGCGAAAACCTCCTTCAAAAGGGAAATGAGATTTTACTTAAGTCAAAAATCGCGTTTTTGCCGTGGATCAAGATGTCTTATTATTCAATACGATAAAGGCCCCTTACGAGGCCCTTAGCGATCATTTTTGAATCAGATAGCGAATGGTTGGGCCATCCTGCTGGATATCCAGCACCATATAACCGTGGTTTTTCGCATCCAGCGGTATGTTGTTGATGGACTGCGGGCAGTCGCTGACCACCTCCAGAATCTCACCTTTCTTTAGCTGCGGTAGAGCTTCAAGCGTAGCAACCGCAGGATATGGACAGGGCTCGCCAACCATATCCAGACGATAATCAGGCACGATCTCTTTCATGCTGCATTCTCCTGCGTTTCAGTTTTAACGCTCGCACGGCGGAAGAAACGTTTCTCCTGTGCGACGACCAGTAAAAAAGCGACCAACAGCAGGGCGTAGGTGACGAGCAGGCCGCCGAGAGGCCCGAAGGCGTTTAGCAGGTTGACCTTGTCCCAGCTGGTGGCCAGAACGGGAGACACGTCATCCCAGTAGTACGCCAGGATTGTAGAGCCAATCACATTTCCCAGCCCCACCCACCAGTAGTGCACCTGGCCTTCGACGGCGCGATACATCCAGCCGGTTTCACACCCGCCAGCCAGCACGATCCCGAAGCCGAACAGCAGGCCGCCAATGACCGCGTTAGGACCGGCCCACATGATTTTCGGTTCGACGCCCAGTTGGACATAGCTGAAGATGCCGATGGCGCTGACCGCCATCCCGGCGATAATCGCCTTAGCCATCATCGTACGCCCGGTGATCCACATATCGCGAAACGCGGAGGTAAAGCAGATCTGCGCGCGTTCAATGAGCAGACCAAAACCCACGCCGAACAGCATCGCCAGACCGAGCTTAGGCTGGTTCATGGCGGTGCAGAGCGCCCATGCAACCATGGCGAAAAAGACCAGCATTCCGAGACGGAAACGGCGGCGTGCCTGAGAGAGCTTCTGGGTTAACGGAGACGCTGCGCTGACTTTCGTCATTTTCACTGGAATGCGAAACAGCGGCAGCAGGGTGAATTTTGCGCCAAAGTAAGAGCCGATGGCCGTAGCAACGGCAAAGAACCAGGCGTGAAGCGAAAACTGAGGAATCCCGGTAAAGAAGGCGGCAAGGTTACACCCCATCGCCAGGCGCGCGCCAAACCCGGCAATGATACCGCCGACGATCGCCTGCAAAATGCGGATCCGGCTTTTAGGCATCCGCAACTTAACGTTGTTTGCCCACAGCGCGGCAGCGAAACAGCCGCCGAACATGCCGATGATCATCATCCCATCGATGCGGGTAAGCGGGGTGCCGTCCAGATGAATGAGTTTAAAGTATCCCCACTCTTCGGCATGCACGCCAGCGAGCTGCAGCAGCTGTCCACCCCAGCGGGTAAACTCGCCGGTCACGGCCCAGAAGGTACCGGTGATGCCAAAATAATAAGTAGAGAGAATGCCTGCCGCGATAACGGCCGGAACGGGTGACCAGAACTTAACCAGGTAAGCCTGTTTGAAGGATTGCCATGACATGAATAAGCCTCTGAACTCAGAAGGATTAAATATAAAAAAGAGTTCAGATCATACGCTTACACGACAGTTTGAAAAGCCATTCACACCGAAAATATCGAAAGGATCAATTTTAACGTCATCCTTTTTTGATGGCGGGGAATAAAGAGTAACCGTCTGGCAGGGATGCCAGACGGTGGAGGGGTTAGGCTTTACGCGTCGCCGCTTTCATGGCGTTCACAAACGCCTTAAGCTCGGCCAGCATCTGCTCGGGCTTGTCCACGTTCTTCTCGATGATCTTCACAATTGCAGAGCCGGAAATTGCGCCCGCAGCCTTCGCGTCAATCGCCGCGGTGACCTGATCCGGAGAGGAGATCCCGAAGCCCTGCAGCGGCGGTGCGGCATGGTACTCGGCCAGCTTTTCCACCAGATGATGCAGCGGCAGGGCCGCTTTATTCTCGGCACCGGTCACGCCTGCGCGGGAGAGCAGGTAGGTGTAACCGCGCCCGTAAGAGGCAATCTGGCGCAGCAGCTCATCGTCCGCGTTTGGTGGGCAGATAAAAATAGGGGCGACATTGTGACGCATTGCCGCCTGACGGAATGGCGCAGACTCCTCAACCGGCACGTCGGCGACCAGAACGGAGTCGACGCCCACGCGCGCGCACTCTGCGTAAAACTCATCGATACCGCGGTTGAACACCAGGTTGGCGTACATCAGCAGGCCAATCGGGATAGCGGGGTGCTTCTGACGGATTGCCGCCAGCATCTCGAAGCACTGGGTCGGCGTGACGCCTGAGGCAAACGCGCGCAGCGTCGCATTCTGAATGGTCGGGCCATCCGCCAGCGGGTCAGAAAACGGGATCCCCAGCTCCAGCGCATCGGCACCGGCTTCAATCAGGGTGTCGATGATCTTCAGCGACTGTTCAGGGCCAGGGTCGCCAAGGGTGACGAAGGGAACGAACGCGCCTTCCTGGCGGGATTTCAGTTCTGCAAATACGTTATCGTAGCGTTCCATCAGATTTCCCCTCGTGCTTTCAGAATATCGTGGACGGTGAAGATATCTTTGTCACCGCGTCCGGAAAGGTTGACTACCAGCAGCTGCTCTTTTTCCGGATTGTCTTTCATCATTTTCAGCGCATGGGCCAGAGCGTGTGAAGACTCCAGCGCCGGGATGATCCCTTCGCTGCGGCACAGCGTTTTGAACGCTTCCAGCGCTTCGTCATCGGTAATGGAGACATAGTCCGCACGACCTGTGCTGTTCAGATAGGCGTGCTGCGGCCCGACGGACGGGAAATCGAGGCCGGCAGAGATAGAGTAAGACTCTTCAATCTGGCCTTCATCGGTCTGCATCATCGGGGACTTCATGCCGAAGTAGATCCCTACGCGGCCATGCTTCAGCGGCGCGCCGTGCTCGCCGGACTCAATGCCGTGTCCCGCAGGCTCGACGCCAATCAGACCCACGCTGGTGTCGTCGATAAAGTCAGCGAACATGCCGATGGCGTTAGATCCGCCGCCGACGCAGGCGATGACCGCATCCGGGAGGCGTCCCTCTTTTTCGAGGATTTGCGCCTTGGTCTCTTCCCCGATCATGCGCTGGAATTCACGCACGATGGTCGGGAACGGGTGCGGGCCCGCCGCGGTACCGAGCATATAGTGCGCGGTTTCGTAGCTGCCAGACCAGTCGCGCAGCGCTTCGTTACAGGCATCCTTCAGCGTCGCAGAGCCGCTGTGCACCGGGATCACTTCCGCACCCATCAGACGCATACGGAAAACATTTGGAGACTGACGCTCAACGTCTTTCGCCCCCATATAGATGCGGCATTTCAGACCGAGCAGGGCGCTGGCGAGCGCCGAGGCCACGCCGTGCTGGCCTGCACCGGTTTCGGCAATGATTTCGGTTTTGCCCATACGCTTCGCAAGCAGCGCCTGGCCCAGCACCTGGTTAGTCTTGTGCGCGCCGCCGTGCAGCAGGTCTTCACGCTTAAGATACAGCGTGGTTTTCGTGCCTTCCGTCAGGTTGCGGCATTTGGTCAGGGCCGTTGGGCGGCCTGCATAGTTTTTCAGCAGGTCGGTAAATTCAGCCTGAAACGCCGGATCTTTCTGCGCGCTGACAAACGCTTCTTCCAGCTGGCGCAGCGCGGGCATCAGGATTTGCGGGACGTACATCCCGCCGAACTCGCCAAAATACGGGTTAAGTAATGTCGTCATCTTCTCTTCCTTAATATGCACGCAGAGTTTTAAAAACCGAGGCCAGTTTGCTGGCATCTTTAATACCCGGCTGGGACTCTACGCCTGAATTGAAATCGAGGCCTGCGCAGCCGGTTTTCGCGGCTTCTACGCAGTTGTCCGGGCTTAATCCGCCCGCCAGCAGGACGTTGTCCAGCTTTTCGCCGTTCAACAGAGACCAGTCAAAACGCTGGCCGGTTCCGCCCCGGCCGTTATCGAGGACGTATTTATCCACGTGGTTCAGGTTACGCGGGGGTAACGTATCGTCAACGCGTTGCGCTTTCCAGATCTGTACCTGCGGTGCCAGCGCGGCGCGCAGGGCATCGATATAGGCCTGATCTTCATCGCCGTGAAGCTGCACCGCGCTAAGGGATAACGCGTCGGCTTTTTCAACCACCTCCGCGATATCCGTATTGCGGAACACGCCAACATAGCTGAGTGGTGCTGCGGCTATGACCTTACGCGCCTGCTCTTCGTTCACCGCGCGAGGAGACGAATCCACAAAAATCAGCCCGCCATAAATCGCTCCGGCTTCATATGCGGCCTGGGCGTCCTGTTCGCGGGTTAAGCCGCAGACTTTGTTTTCACCCAGCAGCACGCGGCGTACTGCCGCATTGAGATCGTCATGTTCCATCATGGCGGAGCCAATCAGGAAACCGTTGGCGAAGTGGCTCAGCTCGCGCACCTGAGCGTAGCTGTTAATGCCGGATTCGCTGATCACCGTGACGCCAGCGCCCAGACGCGGCGCCAGCTGGCGCGTGCGGTTCAGGTCAATAGACAGGTCACGCAGGTCGCGGTTGTTGATGCCAACCACTTTGGCTTCCAGCGCAATCGCGCGTTCCAGCTCCTCTTCGTTACTCACTTCGGTCAGCACGCCCATTTTCAGGCTGTGCGCGACGGCAGAGAGCTGGCGGTACTGCTCGTCGTCAAGCACCGAGAGCATCAGCAGGCAGGCGTCGGCCTGGTAAAAGCGCGCCAGCCAGATCTGATATGGGTCAATGATAAAGTCTTTGCACAGGATCGGCTGCGGCGCGATGCCGCTGACGATCGGCAGAAAATCGAAGCTGCCCTGAAAATATTTCTCATCCGTCAGCACGGAGATGGCGGACGCATGATGCTTATAAATGCCGGCAATACGTGCCGGGTCGAAATCGTCACGAATAACGCCTTTAGACGGGGACGCTTTTTTGCACTCAAGAATAAACGCGGTGCGTGCACCCTGCAGGGCATCATAGAAACGACGGCTGCTCGGGACGACGTCATTCTGGAAACTGGCAAGCGGCTGCTGATGCTTGCGGGCTTCCACCCAGATGGCCTTATCGGCAACGATTTTCGCTAAAACGGTCTGCATTCTTTACCCTCTTGCCGCAAGTGCGGTAACGCGATCGTAAGCTGCACCGGAGCGCAGTACATCCAGAACTTTTTGAACGTTGGTCTTCAGGTCTTCCTCACCGTGCAAACGCATTAGCATGGCGACGTTGGCAGCAACGGCGGCCTCATGAGCGACCTCTCCCTTACCTTGTAATAAGCGCGTCAGAATGTCACGGTTTTCTTCCGGCGTACCGCCGGCCAGCGCTTCCTGGTGATACGGGGTTAAACCAAAGTCAGCGGCTTCCAGCTGATAGCTGAGGATTTCACCGTCGCGCAGTTCGGCTACCAGCGTCGGCGCATGCAGTGACACTTCGTCCATTCCGCCGCTGTGCACCACGGCGGCACGCTGGTAACCCAGCACGCGTAGCGTCTCTGCAATCGGCAGAACCAGCTCCGGGCTGTAGACACCGATCAGCGCCAGCGGCGGGTGCGCCGGGTTGATCAGCGGGCCGAGCACGTTAAACAGCGTGCGGGTTTTAAGCTGCTGACGAACCGGCATCGCGTGGCGGAAACCGGTGTGATACTTCGGCGCAAACAGGAAGCAGACGCCCAGGTCATCCAGCGCTTCACGGGAACGCTCGGCGTTCATATCGAGATTAATGCCGAATGCGGCGAGCAAATCGGACGAACCTGACCGGCTGGACACGCTGCGGTTACCGTGTTTCGCGACCTTTAAACCACACGCCGCCGCCACGAAGGCGCTGGCGGTGGAGATATTGATGCTGTTACTGCCGTCTCCCCCGGTGCCAACGATATCGGCAAACTGATAGTCCGGGCGCGGGAACGGGGCGGCATTTTCCAGCAGGGCCGTAGCGGCACCGGCGATCTCCTGCGGGCTTTCGCCGCGGACCTTCATGCTTACCAGCGCGGCCGCCAGCTGCTCAGGCTTCAGCTCGCCGCGAACCACGGCGGAGAAGAGCTGGTGGCTCTCCTGCTGGCTCAGGGTTTGCGCCTGATACAGTTTTTCCAGAATCGGCTGCAGGGTGTTGGTCTGCTCCAGCTTCTGTAACGCCCAGTCGAGCGTCTGCTCCAGCAGGCGGGCACCGTGGGAAGTCAGGATCGATTCCGGATGGAACTGCATCCCGCAGACGCGATCCGCGTCGTGACGTACCGCCATCACCATCCCTTCAAACGAGGCGTTGATGGTCAGCCCGGCGGGAATATTGCTGCCAACCAGCGAGTGGTAGCGCGCGACCGGGAGCGGATTCGGCAGCCCGGCAAACATCGCCTGGCCGTCATGTTCGATGCTGGACGCTTTACCGTGCAGGATCTCACCCGCCTGGCCGACGTAGCCGCCGTAGGCTTCCACAATCGCCTGATGGCCCAGGCAGATGCCGATAATCGGCAGCTTGCCGCGCATGCGGGTCAGCAGCTCCGGCATACAGCCCGCTTCGCTCGGTGCCCCTGGCCCCGGGGAAAGCATCAGCACCGGGTTTTGCATGGTTGCCAGACGGTCAATCAGGGTCTGGGCCGGGACATGGTTGCGGTAGATAACGACGTTGTGGCCATTCGCACGCAGCTGATCTGCCAGGTTATAGGTAAAGGAGTCGATATTATCGAGCAGCAGAATGTCAGCCATCAGAAAATCTCCTGTGCGTGGTGTGCGGTAGCAATGGCGCGAAGGACCGCACGGGCTTTGCTGCGCGTTTCGTCAGCTTCAGACTGCGGAACAGAATCAAGAACAATTCCGGCACCCGCCTGAACGGTGGCAATCCCGTCTTCGACATAGGCGGAGCGGATCACGATGCAGGTATCAAGGTCGCCGTGGGCGGTGAAGTAACCCACCGCGCCGCCGTAGCTGCCGCGACGACGCCCTTCGGCGGCGGCAATCAGCTGCATGGCGCGCACTTTCGGCGCGCCGCTCAGGGTGCCCATGTTCATACAGGCGCGGTAGGCGTGGAGTACGTCGAGGTCGTGGCGCAGCTCGCCGACCACGCGGGAGACCAGGTGCATCACGAACGAATAGCGGTCGACTTTAGTCAGGTCCGCCACGTAGCGGCTGCCCGGGGTGCAAATACGGGCCAGATCGTTACGCGCCAGGTCAACCAGCATCAGGTGCTCGGAGAGCTCTTTATGGTCGGTACGCATTTCCAGTTCGATGCGGCTGTCGAGATCGCGATCCAGCGAGCCGTCGGCGCGACGTCCGCGCGGACGGGTTCCGGCAATCGGGTAGATCTCAATCTGACGGCTGGTGGCGTCATATTTCAGAGAGCTTTCCGGCGAGGCGCCGAACAGCGTGAAGTCGTTGTCCTGCATAAAGAACATGTACGGGCTTGGGTTACTCTTTTTCAGCACGTCGTAGGCTGCGAGCGGCGACGGGCAGGGAAGGGAGAAGCGACGGGACGGTACAACCTGGAAAATTTCCCCGGCGCGAATCGCTTTTTGCATCTGGCGAACCACGGCGCCGTACTGGTCGTCAGTCTGGTTAACATCGCAGGTCATTTTTTCCACACGCTGTACCGGCAGCGCAGGCGGCGCTTCCGTCATCTGCTGCTGAAGCTGCGCGATGCGGTGCTCAAGACGGTTTTTCTCAGCGGTCGAAGGCGTGAACAGGCTTGCCTGGATGCGGGTGTATTGCTTCTGGTGGTCGATCACCAGCAGCGTTTCAGCCAGATAGAAACAGTAGTCCGGGCAGCGATTACCCTGCTCGGTTTCCGGCAAATCTTCAAATCCGGCGACCAGATCGTAGGCAAACAGCCCACCAAAGAACATCGCCTCACGCTCGTCTTCAGGCACGGTGACCAGGTTCTGCAGCAGGCGGAAGGCATCAAAGACGGAAAGGGAGCACAGGCGCGCGTCTTCATCCAGCAGCTGGCTAACCGGCGGGAAATGCAGAATGCGCATTTCTGGATGACGTTCGTTTTCAATGCCTGAAGGCAGGGCGGCATCCAGCAGCGGCAGCAGCGATGCGCCATTGTCTGACAGCGCCTTGATTGTGACGGTGTCACCTAGAGCGGTAATGCGCAGCGCGCTGTCGACCAGCAGCAGGCTCTTGAGATCGTCCTTGCTGTCGATATCCGCAGACTCCAGCAGCAGAGTCGCCGGACGTGCACCGCAGACCTGATGAAACAGCGCGGTGGGGTTGTGGCGATAGGCCGCCTCGCAGGTCAGCAATTCGAGGTGTGGTTTGGCTGTTTGCATTATATTGTTCTCATTTTCTGTTCAAAAAAAAGCCCGCTTGGAAGCGGGCTGGGTATCTGTTTGCATTTCGCAGACGCGTGACACTGCCCGAAGATCAGGAAGTACGCCACCAACCGTGCAGAGTGAAATGTGCTGTCATTTTCAGATACCTTTCTCGTGTGAACTTGCGTACTAGTTAACTAGTTCGATGGCGTATTGTCAACCCTTGATTTCAGAATTTCGATATAAGTCGGTATCATGATGGTTTCGGATGTCTCCAACCTGTTATGGGAAGTGCTTTGAGCGATACCACCTACGCTATTATTTATGATTTACACAGCCACACTCAGGCCTCTGATGGCCTGCTGACACCCGAAGCCCTGGTTCATCGTGCCGTTGAAATGCGCGTCGGTACGCTTGCGATAACCGATCACGATACGACGGATGCCATTCCTGCGGCCCGCGCCGAGATTGCCCGCAGCGGGCTGGCGCTTGATCTGGTGTCCGGCGTCGAAATTTCGACCGTCTGGGAAAACCACGAGATTCATATCGTTGGGCTGAACATCGATATAGACCATCCGGCACTTATTGCCTTTTTGCAAGAACAAAAAACGCGCCGCAACCAGCGCGCAGAGATGATCGGCGAGCGTCTGGAAAAGGCGCATATTCCGGGCGCGCTGGAAGGCGCGCAAAAGCTGGCGAACGGCGGGGCGGTCACGCGCGGTCATTTCGCCCGTTTTCTCGTAGAGGCGGGTAAAGCGACGACCATGGCGGACGTCTTTAAAAAGTATCTGGCGCGAGGGAAAACCGGATACGTTCCGCCACAGTGGTGTACAATAAAACAAGCTATTGATGTGATTCATCATTCTGGCGGTAAGGCCGTGCTGGCCCATCCGGGACGGTATAATCTTTCTGCTAAATGGCTGAAAAGGCTGCTGGCGCACTTTGCTGAAAGCGGTGGCGAGGCGATGGAAGTCGCCCAGTGCCAGCAGGCACCCAACGAGCGTGCGCAGCTCGCGACCTATGCCCGCCAGTACGGCCTGCTTGGCTCACAGGGTTCTGATTTCCATCAGCCCTGCGCCTGGATCGAACTGGGGCGCAAGCTCTGGCTGCCCGCTGGCGTTGAGCCGGTCTGGCAGCTCTGGGAACAGCCGCAGCAAATTGAAGAGAGGGAAGTATGAGTCAGTTTTTCTATATCCATCCGGATAACCCGCAGCCACGTCTGATCAACCAGGCCGTGGAGATCGTCCGCAAAGGCGGCGTGATTGTCTATCCGACCGATTCCGGCTACGCGCTGGGCTGCAAAATTGAAGATAAAGGGGCGATGGAACGCATTTGCCGCATTCGCCAGTTGCCGGACGGCCATAACTTTACCCTGATGTGCCGCGATCTCTCTGAGCTGTCGACCTATGCGTATGTCGATAACGTGGCGTTCCGCCTGATTAAGAACAACACGCCGGGTAACTACACCTTTATCCTGAAAGGGACGAAAGAGGTGCCGCGCCGCCTGCTGCAGGAAAAGCGTAAGACTATCGGCATGCGCGTGCCGTCGAACCCAATTGCGCAGGCGCTGCTCGAAACCCTCGGCGAACCGATGCTGTCTACCTCGCTGATGTTGCCGGGCAGCGAGTTTACCGAGTCCGATCCGGAAGAGATCAAAGATCGTCTGGAGAAGGTGGTCGAGCTGATTATTCACGGTGGTTATCTCGGCCAGCAGCCGACCACCGTGGTCGACTTAACCGAAGATGCACCGGAAGTGATTCGTGAAGGCGTGGGTGACGTAAAGCCTTTCTTGTAATGAAGGTTTTTAATGCCTCAAATTAAGAGAAGAGCGGAGGCTGGATCTCTCCAGCCTTTGGCGGTCATCTTACTTTCTTAAAGATGAATAAGACCAAAACAAGGCAGATAGCACTCCCGAAAAATGCTGTAATTAAGAGGTTATCCACTGAACGCGATAAGTCATCAATGATCGCTTCACATAGACGGGCTTCCATCTCACCTGTTGAAGGGGGGCCGTTGTATTTTCGGGTTAACCCAAAATCAAGCACTGGGATCATCAGGGCGATAGCGTAGATGGCGAAAACTAAAGCAATGCCTCCCCACCGAAGAATCGCCTTTGCTCTACTCGTCAATGTCATACGATCCACCTAAAACGCCGCCAATCGTGCCACCAGAATAACCCGTAGATGATCCAACTGTTGACGCACTGTTAGCAAGTCCTTCCTCCACTCGTCCTGTGAGACTTTCAGAATTCGGCCTGAAGTGTTCGATGTTCAGATACTGTTCTCTGAATGTGCTGGTAACTTCCATAACGTTCATTGAAGACAGATCGCCGCTCTTCTCCGTCAGGTAACGCTGTAAAGATAAAGGAATAGTGAACTCTTCTTCACTACCGATACGAAGTTGCGTTGTTGTTGATGTGTAACTGGCATCGAAGATTTTAGTCCCAGCCTCTCTAATCACTTGCACTGTGTGGGTTGTGCAGTTACTGCCAGTCAGATCGTAAACGTCAATCACTTTTCCGCGTCGTTTGGTACGATCTCCCATCACATCCGTGAAAACTGGTGTTTTACCGGAGTTCCATAGAGATTCAAAAATCCTGCGGGTTTCGTCAGGTGTAACATCATCGATTTGGAATACTCTCGCATGGTATTTGTAGAGTTCTTCACGGTAGTAAAGACGCGCATCATCGCCAGTTAGGAAGTTAAGAATCCCATCGCCCGTCAATGTAGCGGGGCCTTTCCTACCAAAGCGCCCGTAGGTGTAAACGTAGATCGAGTTATTCTCATGCACCGAAACGAAAGCGTGTCCTGCGTCGGTGATTTCAGTCCAGATGTAAACGCCGTTCAATAGCGAGTTATCTTCTTGCTTGCAGGTGTCAGCAAAGCTGTTTTGTTTCTTCGCTGCCTGTGCATGTTCTTCAGGATCTAACTGTGGGAGAAATGTTGATGCAAGGATTTCTTCTGTGATACCTGAATGTTTCAACGAAGAGAGAGTATCTTGTTCATAACAGTCAGGAATAGTAGGGATGAACCTGGCCTTACACGGACAGGAACTGACGCTGTCCAGTGTTCCCGCCAGTCTTCTACCATCGTCCCACGTGTCAGATGTGCCTCCTAATATTTTATATGTCCCCGGATGATTGCCGCATGAAACCAGGTCACCTTCCCGCGCTCCGGCTACACCATACCAACTTAGCGTTTCATCCCCGGTCAGTATCTTCCCTCTACAGGTAGTTGGGTCACCCACCCGAAGGTAAAAACCCATTGCCATAAATCCCTCTATTCTTAATGGATATTAACCGAGTGACTATTTTACATACAATTACTTCATGAGCAATAATGGTCGAACTAAAGTAAAATAATATCAAAGGCTCGTTCACTCTTTTCGGAAAAGAAGGCTGTTTCGGGAAACCGGGTTCATAACCAACGAGTCCTGGTCCAGACTATCAGCAGCCAGACTTAAACAAATGAAACGTGAAGAAGCATTCCTTTCGAAGTTAATGTAATATGCCAGGTCACTTTTATGCGGGTGTACTAAATGAGACACCCTTTAATGTAATAAGTACTTACATGACAATGAGATGCTTTTTAAATTAGCTCATTATTTCATAAAGTACACCAGACGCCTGTGAAGGCGACACCTGAGGAAGCTCAATGAGCGAGAAGTTACAGAAAGTGCTGGCGCGTGCCGGCCACGGTTCACGCCGTGAAATCGAAGCCATTATTGAAGCAGGTCGCGTGAGTGTGGATGGTAAAATCGCCACGCTGGGTGACCGCGTTGAAATCGTACCGGGGCTGAAGATCCGCATCGACGGTCATCTTATCTCCGTGAAAGAGTCTGCTGAACAAATCTGTCGCGTGCTGGCTTACTACAAGCCTGAAGGCGAGCTGTGTACCCGCAATGACCCGGAAGGTCGCCCGACGGTGTTTGACCGTCTGCCTAAACTGCGTGGTGCTCGCTGGATTGCCGTTGGTCGTCTGGACGTGAATACCTGCGGTCTGCTGCTGTTTACCACCGATGGTGAACTGGCAAACCGTCTGATGCACCCAAGCCGTGAAGTGGAACGTGAATACGCCGTGCGTGTGTTCGGCCAGGTTGACGAGAATAAACTGCGCGACCTGTCACGTGGCGTTCAGCTGGAAGACGGTCCTGCGGCGTTCAAAACCATCAAGTTTACCGGTGGGGAAGGCATCAACCAGTGGTACAACGTGACCCTGACCGAAGGCCGCAACCGCGAGGTACGTCGTCTCTGGGAAGCGGTAGGCGTCCAGGTTAGCCGCCTGATCCGTGTCCGTTACGGCGACATCCTGCTGCCAAAAGGTTTGCCACGTGGGGGTTATACCGAACTGGATCTGACCCAAACCAACTACCTGCGCGAGCTGGTCGGCCTGACGCCGGAAACCACCTCTAAAGTGGCGGTGGAAAAAGATCGCCGCCGGATGAAGGCGAATCAGATTCGCCGTGCGGTTAAGCGTCACAGCCAGGTGAGCAGCAGCCGCCGCTCCGGCAGCCGTAATAACAACGGTTAATGTAAAAGCCCGGTGAAGACACCGGGCTTTTTTCTTTAGTAATCAATCCCGATTTGCGCTTTAATGCCTGCATCAAACGCATGTTTAACCGGACGCAGCTCGCTGACGGTATCGGCCATCTCAAGTATATCCCGATGACACCCGCGGCCCGTGATGATGACCGTCTGATGGGCGGGACGGTTTTTCAGTGCCTTAAGCACGGCGTCCAGCGGCAAATAGTCGTAGGCGACCATATACGTGATCTCATCCAGCAGAACCATATTGAGTGAAGGATCGGCCAGCATTCTTTTAGCGTGCTCCCAGACGGCCAGACAGGCTGCGGTATCGGTTTCGCGGTTCTGGGTGTCCCACGTAAACCCGGTCGCCATCACCTGAAACTCAACGCCGTGAGGCTCAAGCAGATTACGCTCGCCGTTGGGCCATTCGCCTTTAATAAACTGGATAACGCCGACCTTCTGCCCGTGGCCGACCGCGCGTGTCGCCGTGCCGAATGCCGCAGTGGTTTTCCCTTTGCCGTTGCCGGTAAAGACGATGACGATCCCGCGCTCGTCCTGAGCGGCCGCGACGCGCGCATCGACCTGTTCTTTCAGCCGCTGCTGGCGCTGCTGGTGACGTTCTTCACTCATTGCGAGATTCCTGGTTTACGGCCCGGCTGGGCGTCAAAGGTCATTCCGGTTTTGCGGCGGCTGTCGTCGCCCATCAGCCAGAGATAGAGCGGCATAATGTCTGCCGGGGTTTTCAGCTTTTGCGGATCTTCCGTTGGGAAGGCGCTGGCACGCATTTTGGTGCGCGTACCGCCCGGGTTAATGCAGTTGACGCGCAGATGGCGGCTCTGATACTCCTCCGCCAGTACCTGCATCATGCCTTCGGTCGCGAATTTTGATACGGCATAGGCTCCCCAGTTTGCGCGTCCCTCGCGGCCAACGCTTGAAGAGGTAAAGACCAGGGACCCCGACTCGGATTTCAGTAATAAAGGAAGCAATGCCTGGGTCAGGAAAAACGTCCCGTTGACGTTTACCTGCATGACCTCCTGCCAGATCTCGGGATCCTGTTCATCCATCGGGCGAACTTCGCCAAGCAAGCCGGCATTGTGCAGTACGCCGTCCAGGCGCGGGTAATGGGTGCTGATGCGGTGGGCAAGCTCCTGACATGACGCGGGCGTGCAGGTGAGCAGATCGAGCGTGTACCAGCGAGCAGGAATCCCACCTGCGGCTTCAATCTCCTGCGCCACCCCTTTAAGTTTTTCTTCGTTGCGGCCGGTCAGGATGACGCTCGCGCCATACTCAGCGTAGGTCAGCGCCGCTTCACGGCCAATCCCGTCGCTGGCCCCAGTGACAAGAATGATGCGGTTCTGCAGCAGATTTTTTTGCGGTTGGTAATGCAAGGTGACTCCTCGGCGCACGGTGACTCAAAGACGCCTTCTTTTGTGACTTTTCGGCTTTATGCCCGAATTCGCCTGATAATTCAATCAGTCTACAGGACGCATTGCTGTAAAATTAACAATTTGCAAATATTTAAACTCCAGTTCGGGGATTCCTGAAGGCGGCTCGCAGAGGTAATGTCACGAGCGAGACGCATGGGCAGGGCTGTTGTACACTCCCGTGAAAGATTCGTGGTTAAATCAAGGTGGAACGCGTGGAATTACTTTCTCAATATGGGTTGTTTTTGGCGAAAATCGCGACGGTGGTGATTGCCATTGCGGTGGTTGCCGTTCTGATTGTCAACCTGACGCAGCGCAAGCGTCAGCGTGGGGAGTTACGCATCACCCGCCTGAGCGAGCAGTATAAAGAGATGCAGGAAGAGATGTCTCTGGCGCTGCTGGATAGTCATCAACAGAAACTCTGGCTGAAAGCGCAGAAGAAAAAGCATAAACAGGAAGCCAAAGCGGCAAAGGCAAAAGCAAAGCTCAATGCGCCGCAGGATAAGGCGACGCCCCGCGTCTACGTGCTCGATTTTAAAGGCAGTATGGATGCGCATGAGGTTTCCTCGCTGCGGGAGGAAGTGACTGCCGTTCTGGCCGTGGCGACACCGCAGGATCAGGTTGTCGTGCGTCTTGAGAGCCCGGGCGGGGTGGTTCACGGTTACGGACTGGCCGCCTCACAGCTGCAGCGCCTGCGTGACAAACAGATCCCGCTGACCGTGGCCGTAGATAAAGTGGCGGCGAGCGGTGGCTACATGATGGCCTGCGTGGCGGACAAAATTGTGGCCGCACCGTTCTCTATTATTGGCTCAATCGGCGTGGTCGCGCAGATCCCGAACTTTAACCGCTTCCTGAAAAATAAAGAGATTGATATCGAACTTCACACGGCGGGTCAGTACAAACGCACCCTGACGCTGCTGGGGGAAAACACGGAAGAAGGGCGCCAAAAATTCCGTGAAGATCTCAACGAAACGCATCATCTCTTTAAAGATTTTGTGCACCGTATGCGCCCGACGCTGGATATTGAGCAGGTCGCGACGGGTGAGCACTGGTACGGCGTTCAGGCGCAGGAGAAAGGGCTGGTGGATGAAGTCGGAACCAGCGACGATCTTCTGCTCAACCTGATGGAAGGCCGGGAACTGGTTGGCGTGCGCTTTACACAGCGCAAACGACTGATGGACCGCTTTACCAACAGTGCCGCAGAAAGCGCGGACCGCCTGCTGCTGCGCTGGCTACAGCGCGGACAAAAACCGCTGCTGTAAACAAAAACGCGAGGCTTATGCCTCGCGTTTTGCGTTAATCGACCAGGTGATATTTCTCGGAAAGCGTATGCGCCAGGTATTTAAACATGTTAAACACGGCGGTGCTTTTCGGGGTCGGCAAGCCCTGTTCATCAAGGAAGTATTCTCCGCTGAAAATCAGCACGCCATTACGCTGCTCTACGCCGGTGGCTTCAATGCCCGCCAGCGTATCTTCATGGTCACGGATAAGCTTGTTTGCTTCGATAAGCAGAGAGGCTCGGTCAATAGGTTGGGTCGTATTCTGCATAATCCACTCCTTAAACAGTGACAATAGTCTACGCCGCGGGCGCTTTGGGGGCAAATTTTCCCTGTAATGTGAGGGGATAAGGTGCAGGGGCCTGGCTGGCGGGATTTGCTTTTGCATG
Organism: Enterobacter sp. ECC-249; assembly: GCF_043965265.1. Classification (NCBI taxonomy): domain Bacteria; kingdom Pseudomonadati; phylum Pseudomonadota; class Gammaproteobacteria; order Enterobacterales; family Enterobacteriaceae; genus Enterobacter; species Enterobacter sp. ECC-249. The sequence continues at coordinate 3,135,450 of NZ_CP143660.1, read as the reverse complement.
CTAATAAAGTTGCGTAACGAATTTTATCAGGTAGAGTGTGCGCTTTCGTCATTCTGGCAACAGAATTGCTTGACATTCAACCGGGAATTCGTCACGAATTACACGAGATGTGAGAAAAATACCCGAAAACTCAATCACCTGGGCGGGTTTTCTTTAACGCCCGGTAAGACAAAGGGGTTGATATCTCCTGACGCAGTCTCAATATCATTGGCTCGTCGTCAGCGGAAGGGAAATCAACGTGCGGCGTATTCCTGGAAGAATTAAATTAGGTAAAGGTGAATATGGGTAAAGCTCTCGTCATCGTTGAGTCCCCGGCAAAAGCCAAAACGATCAATAAGTATCTGGGTAATGACTACGTGGTTAAGTCCAGCGTGGGTCATATCCGCGATTTGCCGACCAGTGGCTCAGCCAGCAAAAAGAGCGCAGACTCTACCTCCACCAAAGGGGCTAAAAAGCCTAAAAAGGATGAACGTAGCGCGCTTGTCAACCGCATGGGTGTGAACCCATGGCACAACTGGGATGCACAATATGAAGTGCTGCCCGGGAAAGAAAAAGTCGTTAACGAGCTGAAGCAGCTTGCTGAAAAAGCAGACCACATCTATCTCGCAACCGACCTTGACCGCGAAGGGGAAGCCATTGCGTGGCACCTGCGGGAAGTGATCGGGGGTGATGACAAACGCTACAGCCGTGTAGTGTTTAACGAAATTACGAAGAATGCGATTCGTCAGGCGTTTGAGAAGCCGGGCGAGCTGAATATCGACCGTGTAAACGCCCAGCAGGCGCGTCGCTTTATGGACCGCGTCGTGGGCTACATGGTTTCTCCACTGCTGTGGAAGAAGATTGCCCGTGGCCTGTCCGCCGGGCGTGTGCAATCCGTCGCCGTGCGTCTGGTCGTTGAGCGTGAGCGCGAAATTAAAGCCTTCGTGCCGGAAGAGTTCTGGGAAGTTGACGCAAATGTGACCACGCCGGGCGGTGACGCTCTGCCGCTGCAGGTCAGCCATCAGAACGATAAGCCTTTCCGTCCAGAAAACCGCGACCAGACCATGGCCGCCGTAGCGCTGTTGGAAAAAGCACGCTACCAGGTGCTGGAACGTGAAGACAAACCGACCAGCAGCAAGCCGGGTGCGCCGTTTATTACCTCAACGCTGCAACAGGCCGCAAGCACGCGTCTGGGTTACGGCGTGAAGAAGACCATGATGATGGCTCAGCGCCTGTATGAAGCGGGCTACATCACCTACATGCGTACCGACTCAACCAACCTGAGCCAGGACGCGGTCAACATGGTGCGCGGCTACATCAGTGACAATTTCGGTAAGAAATACCTGCCGGAAAGCGCTAACCAGTTCGCCAGCAAAGAGAACTCTCAGGAAGCACACGAAGCGATTCGTCCTTCTGACGTCTCGGTGTTAGCGGAATCGCTGAAAGATATGGAAGCCGACGCGCAGAAGCTGTATCAGCTGATCTGGCGCCAGTTCGTGGCGTGCCAGATGACTCCGGCACAGTATGACTCCACCACGCTGACCGTTGGCGCGGGTGATTTCCGTCTCAAAGCGCGCGGTCGTATCCTGCGTTTCGACGGCTGGACGAAAGTGATGCCAGCGCTGCGTAAAGGTGATGAAGACCGAACGCTGCCGGCGGTGAACAAAGGGGATGAACTCTCGCTGGTTGACCTCGTGCCAGCCCAGCACTTCACCAAGCCGCCTGCGCGCTTCAGTGAAGCATCCCTTGTAAAAGAGCTGGAAAAACGCGGTATAGGCCGTCCGTCGACCTACGCGTCCATCATCTCGACGATTCAGGATCGTGGCTACGTACGCGTTGAAAACCGTCGTTTCTATGCGGAAAAAATGGGTGAGATCGTCACCGATCGTCTGGAAGCCAACTTCCGCGAGCTGATGAACTACGATTTCACCGCGCAAATGGAGGACAGCCTCGACCAGGTTGCAAGCCATCAGGCGGAATGGAAGAAGGTACTCGACAGCTTCTTCAGCGATTTCACCGACCAGCTTGAAAAAGCGGAGAAGGATCCTGAAGAGGGCGGCATGCTGCCTAACCAGATGGTTCTGACCAGCATCGACTGCCCAACCTGTGGTCGCAAGATGGGGATCCGTACTGCCACGACGGGCGTGTTCCTTGGCTGCTCCGGCTATGCACTGTCACCAAAAGAGCGCTGCAAAACCACCATCAACCTGGTGCCTGAGAACGAAGTTCTCAACGTGCTGGAAGGTGATGATGCGGAAACTAACGCTCTGCGTGCCAAACGCCGCTGCAAAAAATGCGGCACGGCAATGGACAGCTACCTGATCGATCCAAAACGTAAGCTGCACGTTTGTGGTAATAACCCAACGTGTGACGGGTATGAGATCGAAGAAGGCGAATTCCGCATTAAAGGCTATGACGGCCCGATTGTGGAATGCGAGAAGTGCGGTTCTGAAATGCACCTGAAAATGGGGCGTTTCGGTAAGTACATGGCCTGTACCAACGACGAGTGTAAAAACACGCGCAAAATTCTGCGTAACGGCGAAGTCGCTCCGCCGAAGGAAGATCCGGTTCCGCTGCCAGAACTGCCGTGCGAGAAATCGGACGCGTACTTCGTGCTGCGTGACGGCGCTGCGGGTGTCTTCCTGGCCGCCAACACCTTCCCGAAATCGCGTGAAACGCGCGCGCCGCTGGTGGAAGAGTTGCATCGCTTCCGCGATCGTCTGCCTGAGAAACTGCGTTATCTGGCCGATGCGCCACAGCAGGATCCGGAAGGCAACAAAACCGTGGTACGGTTTAGCCGTAAAACCAAGCAGCAGTATGTTGCGGCCGAGAAAGAGGGTAAAGCGACCGGATGGTCAGCCTTCTTTGTCGATGGCAAATGGGTTGAAGGCAAGAAATAATCTTCCCTTACCGTAACTTACCTGTAAAAGGGCCGGATTTCCGGCCCTTTTTTATTGCCTTGTTATTATTTTTTGTTCCGTACTATACAGTCAGGCTATAAATGATATAGTGGTTATAGTTAACCTGTTTCTTATTATTAAATCGTCTTAAGCGATTGACCGCGTGCGCTAAATCGGATGGTCTGGCATGAAATTACAGCAGCTTCGTTATATCGTTGAGGTGGTGAATCATAACCTTAACGTCTCTTCAACCGCCGAGGGGTTATATACCTCACAACCGGGCATCAGCAAACAAGTTCGTATGCTGGAGGATGAGTTAGGTATCCAGATATTTGCCCGCAGCGGTAAGCATCTCACTCAGGTGACGCCCGCGGGGCAGGAAATCATCCGCATTGCGCGGGAAGTCCTCTCTAAAGTCGATGCGATTAAGTCAGTGGCAGGGGAACACACCTGGCCGGATAAAGGTTCGCTGTATATTGCCACGACGCATACCCAGGCGCGCTATGCGCTTCCCGGTGTAATCAAAGGCTTTATCGAGCGCTATCCACGCGTCTCTTTGCATATGCACCAGGGCTCGCCAACGCAAATTGCTGAAGCCGTTTCTAAGGGTAATGCAGACTTTGCCATCGCCACCGAAGCGCTTCACCTGTATGACGATCTGGTAATGCTTCCATGCTATCACTGGAACCGTTCTATCGTGGTGACCCCGGATCACCCTCTGGCGGGCAAAGGGTCGGTCTCTATCGAAGAGCTGGCGCAATATCCGTTGGTGACGTATACGTTTGGCTTTACCGGCCGGTCCGAGCTTGATACGGCCTTTAACCGGGCAGGGCTAACGCCGCGTATTGTGTTTACCGCGACGGATGCGGACGTGATTAAGACCTATGTCCGGCTTGGTCTGGGGGTGGGCGTCATTGCCAGCATGGCGGTGGATCCGGTGTCAGATCCTGACCTGGTGCGTCTTGATGCTCATGATGTATTCAGTCATAGCACGACAAAGATTGGCTTCCGTCGCAGCACCTTCCTGCGCAGCTATATGTATGATTTTATTCAGCGCTTTGCCCCTCATTTAACGCGTGACGTGGTCGATACCGCCGTTGCATTACGCTCAAATGAAGATATTGAAGAGATGTTTAAAGACATCAAACTCCCCGAAAAATAATCACACCCGGTATCTTTCCCTTAGGGAAAGATACCGAAATAACGCCTCAAAGCTAAATTAGAATTATCATCATCTACGCATCCCCTGTCATATAATGTCATTATCCATTTAATCCGTAAGGTTATAATGTCGTGAATTGGCGACAAAAGTAGAAACTAATTTACGCCTTCGCAAATTTTTCTTTTCAATTATTTATTTCTGGTCAAAAGATTGAATATTTCATACCTCCCGGTGCGTAAATTCACTGGCTTTTCGGCTAAAGTTTCTTTAGGATTTATCTCAACAGATGATTAATTGTACCAATTGTTTGGTCCTAAATGATAAGCGATGTCGATTGTATGAGGTTAGCAATGCCTTCAGGAAGTGAAGAACCGCAAAGGGATCCTGCGCTCAAGCGTAAAGCCTGGCTGGCGGTCTTTCTCGTCTCTACCCTGTTTTGGGTGGTGGTTGCTCTCCTGGCCTGGAAATATTGGGGTTAAATATGGCAGTGACGGTACGTACAGAAACGGTAAAACAGATGTGTCAGCATCGTGACAACGGCCACAGAGGGCGTAAAGCACCTGCGACTGTTGTACCCGCGTCCTGGAAACTGACGCCGCAGCAGCAAGCGTTTATTGATGTGTTCGCAGAAGACGAACCCAAAAAACAATAATTTAGTTAATTGCGTAATGATGCAAATAGTCTGAATATCGACTCTGCACTTTTGTACTCTTTAATAAATACACATCAGCAATATAGCACTGAGGATTTACCTCAGAACTTTTTATAAATAATGCCTGGTGTCCCTATGATGAATAACATGACGTCTCACAAATACTGGTCATGGATCGGCGTTTTTACCGTGTCGATTCTGTTCTGGAGTCAGCTCATCTGGTTGGCCCTCCACTAAATTGTAAAACCTCGCTACGGCGGGGTTTTTTGTTTTCCCATTCTGGACCAATCCTAAATTTATCAATTTGGGTTGTTATCAAAACGTTACGACATCTTTGTGTTATCTTTAATTACGGCCCTGATGATTGTCAGGGCATCTCTGTGATTAAGGAGGAGCTTATGTCGTTAACCCTACGCGAAGCCAGTAAGGACACATTACAGGCAGAAAATAAAACCTGGCATTACTACAGCCTGCCGCTGGCTGCCAGAACGCTTGGGGACATTTCGCGTTTACCCAAGTCATTGAAAGTTTTACTGGAAAATCTATTGCGCTGGCAGGACGGTGACTCTGTCACCCTTGACGATATCCAGGCGCTGGCAGGGTGGCTTGAAAATGCCCATGCCGACAGAGAAATCGCTTACCGCCCGGCCAGGGTTCTGATGCAGGACTTTACCGGCGTCCCGGCCGTCGTGGATTTAGCCGCGATGCGCGAGGCCGTTAAGCGTCTCGGCGGAGATACGGCAAAAGTTAATCCGCTTTCCCCTGTTGATCTCGTCATTGACCACTCCGTAACCGTTGACCGCTTTGGTGATGACGACGCCTTTGGCGAGAACGTGCGCCTGGAGATGGAACGTAACCACGAGCGCTACGTCTTCCTGAAGTGGGGGCAGCAGGCGTTCAGCCGGTTTAGCGTGGTCCCGCCGGGTACCGGTATTTGCCACCAGGTTAACCTTGAATATCTGGGGAAAGCCGTCTGGAGTGAATTGCAGGATAAAGAGTGGGTCGCCTATCCGGACACGCTGGTGGGCACGGACTCCCATACCACCATGATCAACGGTCTGGGCGTGCTGGGCTGGGGCGTCGGCGGTATCGAAGCGGAAGCGGCCATGCTCGGCCAGCCGGTGTCCATGCTTATCCCGGATGTGGTGGGCTTCAAGCTGACCGGAAAGCTCTCTGAAGGTATTACTGCCACCGATCTGGTGCTCACCGTCACCCAGATGCTGCGTAAGCATGGTGTGGTGGGCAAGTTTGTCGAATTCTACGGTGATGGTCTGGATTCGCTGCCGCTTGCCGACCGCGCCACCATTGCCAATATGGCGCCGGAGTACGGCGCAACCTGCGGCTTTTTCCCCATTGATGATGTCACGCTTGAATACATGCGCCTTAGCGGGCGCAGCGAAGAGCAGGTCGCACTGGTGGAGGCGTATACGAAAGCGCAGGGCATGTGGCGAAACCCGGGCGATGAACCGGTCTTCACCAGCACGCTTGAACTCGATATGGCAAGCGTCGAGGCGAGCCTCGCCGGGCCGAAACGTCCGCAGGATCGGGTTGCGCTGAGTGACGTGCCAAAAGCATTTGCTGCCAGCAATGCGCTGGAAGTGAACGTGGCGCAGAAAGACCATCGCCCAGTCGACTATGTTCTGAACGGACATCAGTATCAGCTTCCGGATGGCGCGGTGGTTATTGCCGCCATTACCTCCTGCACCAACACCTCGAACCCCAGCGTATTAATGGCGGCCGGTTTGTTGGCTAAAAAGGCGGTAGAGCTTGGGCTAAAACCTCAGCCATGGGTCAAGGCCTCGCTGGCACCGGGTTCCAAAGTGGTATCGGATTACCTGGCGCAGGCCAAACTGACGCCGTACCTTGATGAACTGGGCTTTAACCTCGTGGGCTACGGCTGTACGACCTGTATTGGTAACTCCGGTCCACTGCCTGAACCCATTGAAACGGCGATTAAGCAGGGTGACCTGACGGTAGGCGCGGTCCTTTCCGGTAACCGAAACTTTGAAGGGCGCATTCACCCGCTGGTGAAAACCAACTGGCTCGCCTCGCCGCCGCTGGTTGTGGCTTATGCCCTGGCAGGGAACATGAATATCAACCTGGCGACCGACCCGATTGGCCACGATCGCAAGAATGACCCTGTCTACCTGAAAGATATCTGGCCATCTGCACGTGAAATTGCGCTGGCCGTTGAAAAGGTCTCAACCGAGATGTTCCGCAAAGAGTATGCGGAGGTCTTTGAAGGCACGCCGGAATGGAAAACCATTAACGTTGTGGGCTCAGATACCTATGACTGGCAGGATGACTCGACCTATATTCGTCTGTCGCCGTTCTTTGATGAGATGCTGGCCGAGCCTGCGCCGCTTAAGGATATCCACGGCGCGCGTATCCTGGCGATGCTGGGAGATTCCGTCACAACCGACCATATCTCTCCAGCGGGGAGCATCAAAGCCGATAGCCCGGCTGGCCGTTATCTGCAAAGCCGGGGCGTCGAACGCCGCGATTTTAACTCCTACGGCTCGCGTCGCGGCAACCATGAAGTCATGATGCGCGGAACGTTTGCCAACATCCGCATTCGGAACGAAATGGTACCGGGCGTGGAAGGGGGCATGACGCGCCATCTGCCGGGAACGGAAGTCGTGTCGATTTATGATGCGGCGGTCAAATATCAGCAGGAAGGTACGCCGCTGGCGGTGATTGCCGGGAAAGAGTACGGTTCCGGCTCAAGCCGCGACTGGGCGGCGAAAGGTCCGCGCCTGCTTGGCGTTCGGGTGGTCATCGCCGAATCGTTCGAACGTATTCACCGTTCGAATCTGATCGGCATGGGGATCCTGCCGCTTGAGTTCCCACAGGGCGTGACGCGTAAAACGCTGGGCTTGACCGGGGAAGAGCAGATTGAGATTCGCGGTCTGCAAAACCTGCAGCCGGGTAAAACGGTGCCGGTGACGTTAACGCGGGCAGACGGGAAAACCGAGGTGCTGGATTGCCGGTGCCGTATTGATACGGCAACCGAGCTGACCTACTACCAAAACGACGGCATTTTACATTATGTGATTCGTAAGATGCTGGATTGATGAACGAGCCCGGCACGCGTGCCGGGCTCATACTGCTGACAAAGTGCTTAATGTACGTTTCGCCCGGCGGCGCTACGCTTGCACGTGCCTACAAATAACAGTAGGCCGGGTAAGCGCAGCGTCACCCGGCAAAAAACGGCTAAGTTGTTGATAACAGGCTTTGTCATCAATTTCAGGTAGCATCACTCTTTCAGCAGATGGCCCATTTTGGCGGCTTTGGTATCCAGGTAGTGGGCGTTTTTCGGGTTACGGCCGACAATCAGCGGTACACGCTCGACGATGTTGATCCCCGCTTCGGTCAGGATCTCCACTTTTTTCGGATTATTGGTCAGCAGGCGAACTTCGTCCACGCCCAGCAGCTTGAACATATCGGCGCACAAGGTAAAGTCGCGTTCGTCAGCCGCAAAACCAAGCTGATGATTTGCTTCAACCGTATCGTAGCCCTGATCCTGAAGCGCGTAAGCGCGGATTTTATTCAGCAGACCAATATTACGACCTTCCTGACGGTGATAAAGCAGCACACCGCGGCCTTCTTCTGCAATATGAGACAGGGCGGCTTCCAGCTGGAAACCACAATCACAGCGCAGGCTGAACAGCGCGTCGCCGGTAAGACACTCTGAATGGACGCGGGACAGCACCGGCGTCTGTCCTGAAATGTCGCCATACACCAGCGCGACATGATCCTGTCCGGTTGCCAGTTCTTCAAAACCCACCATCAGGAAATCGCCCCATGGGGTTGGCAGTTTGGCTTCTGCCACACGTTTAAGCTGCATGTGATTCTCCAGAGTAGGCTGACACGTTTCGTGCCTTTGCCCTGTTTTGCTTTCTGTATCAGATCATTTTGCCACAAGCTCAGCAGGTTCGCCTAATGGGCACCATGCTATATGAACGTTAAACGCACGATCCGACATATCCACCCGGTGGATTAATTTCAGTTATGATTGTGATGCTTAGCGAAAAAGGAGAAGACATGCTTTCAATCGCCAGACGTACGGCAGCAGGTGCGGCCATTTTACTGATTATGCCCCTGGCCGTATGGCTTTCAGGCTGGATGTGGCAGCCCGGGCAGAACGCCACGTGGCTGAAAACGTTATACTGGATTACGGAAACGGTCACCCAGCCGTGGGGAATTATTACCCATGTGCTCCTCTGCGCCTGGTTTCTGTGGTGCCTGCGCTTTCGTCTGCGCGCGGCGCTGATGCTTTTTGCTATCCTCGCTGGCGCTATCCTTGTCGGTCAGGTCGTGAAGTCCTGGGTTAAAGATCGCGTTCAGGAACCGCGTCCTTTTGTCGTCTGGCTGGAAAAAACGCATCATGTTCCGGTGGATGAGTTCTACAATTTAAAGCGTAAAGATCGCGGTGCGCTGGTGAAAGAACAGCTTGCGGAACAGCAGGATATCCCGAAATTCTTGCGTCAACACTGGCAGAAAGAGACCGGATTCGCGTTTCCTTCCGGTCACACCATGTTTGCGGCCAGCTGGGCGTTGCTGGGGGTTGGGCTGCTTTGGCCAAGGCGTCGAACGATCACTATCGTGATTTTACTGGTCTGGGCGACGGGAGTCATGGGCAGCCGCTTGCTGCTGGGGATGCACTGGCCGCGGGATCTGGTCGTCGCCACGCTCATCTCATGGCTGCTGATCGTGCTGGCGACCTGGCTCACTGAACGATTCTGCGGCCCGCTCACACCACCGCCGCAAGAGAAAGAAGAAATTGCCGAAAGGGACCAAACGGACGCCTGACGGTTGATAAACCGTATTTTGCCCATAGATAGATGACTGGCGCGTCACTTTTTCCGTTTCGCGCCCGTCGCTAAAATGATAGTTTATAAGGCTGATTGCGGTGAGTTGAACACACTTTATTCGCTTGAACCACATAACGGGAAGTAATGTGAAATATTTACTCATTTTCTTACTGGTATTGGCGATTTTTGTCATTTCAGTCACGTTGGGTGCACAAAACGATCAGCAGGTGACGTTTAACTATCTGTTGGCTCAGGGTGAGTATCGCGTCTCGAGCCTGCTGGCGGTCTTATTTGCTGCCGGCTTTGCTATTGGCTGGCTGGTTTGCGGTCTGTTCTGGTTGAAAGTCCGTGTTTCTCTTGCGCGCGCTGAACGTAAAATTAAGCGACTCGAAAATAACATTGCCCCTGCGTCTGACATCCCGGAAAGCTCTGGCGTGCCGGTCGTGAAGGAATAATCGACTATGCTGGAGTTGTTGTTTCTGCTTTTGCCTGTAGCCGCAGCCTATGGCTGGTATATGGGCCGCAGAAGTGCGCAACAAACAAAACAGGATGAGGCCAACCGACTCTCCCGCGACTACGTTGCGGGGGTGAACTTCCTCCTGAGCAATCAGCAGGACAAAGCGGTAGACCTGTTCCTCGATATGCTGAAAGAGGATACGGGGACGGTTGAAGCGCATCTCACCCTGGGAAACCTTTTCCGCTCGCGCGGTGAGGTTGACCGCGCCATTCGTATTCACCAGACCCTGATGGAAAGCGCCTCGCTGACCTACGATCAACGACTCCTTGCGGTGCAACAGCTGGGGCGGGATTACATGGCTGCGGGGTTATACGATCGCGCTGAAGACATGTTCGCGCAGCTGGTGGATGAAACAGATTTCCGCATCGGCGCGCTGCAACAGCTCCTGCAGATTTATCAGGCCACCAGCGACTGGCAGAAAGCCATTGATACGGCTGAACGTCTGGTGAAGCTCGGTAAAGATAAGCAGCGCGTTGAGATAGCCCATTTCTACTGTGAGCTTGCGCTTCAGCAGATGGGCAATGACGACATGGACAAAGCCATGGCGCTGCTGAAGAAAGGCGCCGCCGCGGACCGCAACAGCGCGCGCATCTCCATCATGATGGGGCGCGTCTTTATGGCGAATGGCGACTACGCCAAAGCCGTTGAAAGCCTGCTGCGGGTTATCGACCAGGACAAAGAGCTGGTCAGTGAAACGCTGGAAATGCTGCAAACCTGCTATCAACAGCTGGACAAGCAGGAAGAGTGGGTGGCTTTCCTGCGTCGCTGCGTGGAAGAAAATACCGGCGCCACCGCGGAACTGATGCTCTCAGACGTTGTTGAGCAGTATGAGGGAAGCGACACCGCGCAGGTTTATATTACGCGCCAGCTGCAGCGTCATCCGACCATGCGGGTTTTCCATAAGCTGATGGATTACCACCTGAACGATGCTGAAGAAGGGCGCGCCAAAGAGAGCCTGATGGTGCTGCGCGACATGGTTGGCGAGCAGGTGCGCAGCAAGCCGCGCTATCGCTGCCAGAAGTGTGGTTTTACCGCATATACGCTCTACTGGCACTGTCCTTCCTGCCGCGCCTGGTCCACCATCAAGCCAATTCGTGGCCTGGACGGGCAGTGATTTTTTAAAAGCCTTCACTTTAGTTACAACATACTTAAGGCTTTTAGCACTGTCTCAACACCGTGCGGTTTGCCGGCCTGGCAGACGCGTAAATGGACCCTGTCAATTTGCGGCGTCGGCAGGTAGAATGCTGGCCGTTTATCTGTTCCGCGCCGCTGCGCGCCCATAGACGAAAAGGGCTGGTCATGACGTCTGTTACATCCTCCACTTCCCGCGTAATTACGGATTCTCCTGTTGTTGTTGCGCTTGATTACAATAAGCGTGACGCCGCACTGGCGTTTGTCGACGGCATCGACCCTCGCGACTGCCGTCTGAAAGTTGGCAAAGAGATGTTCACGCTGTTTGGACCGCAAATCTTACGCGATCTGCAGCAGCGCGGCTTTGACGTTTTCCTCGATCTAAAATTCCATGATATCCCGAATACCACGGCGCACGCGGTTGCCGCAGCCGCAGAGCTGGGCGTATGGATGGTCAACGTCCATGCATCGGGTGGGGCAAGAATGATGACCGCTGCCCGTGAGGCGCTCCTGCCGTTCGGTAAAGACGCGCCGCTGCTGATCGCCGTCACCGTGCTGACCAGTATGGACGAAAGTGATTTACGCGACCTTGGAGTGACATTGTCACCTGCGGAACATGCCGAACGTCTCGCGCGCCTCACGCAGCAGTGTGGCCTGGATGGCGTCGTCTGCTCCGCGCAGGAAGCGGTACGTTTCAAATCAGCGCTGGGCAAGGATTTTAAACTGGTTACGCCAGGCATCCGTCCTGCAGGCAGCGAAGTGGGCGATCAGCGTCGCATTATGACGCCTGAGCAGGCGCTTGATGCTGGCGTTGACTACATGGTCATCGGGCGTCCGGTGACGCAGTCTGCAAACCCGGCGGAGACGCTTAAGGCTATCAACGCATCGCTGAAGAAGGGGGCGTAATGACCGATTCCAACAGCCGTCTGGTCTATTCAACCGATACCGGGCGTATAGACGAACCAAAAACGAAAGTGGAACGTCCGAAGGGGGACGGCATCGTTCGTATCCAGCGCCAGACCAGTGGACGAAAAGGGAAAGGGGTTTGCCTTATCTCCGGTATTGATCTGGATGATGCAGAACTGACAGCGCTGGCGGCCGAGCTGAAAAAGAAATGTGGCTGCGGCGGTGCAGTGAAAGACGGCATTATTGAAATCCAGGGCGATAAGCGCGATTTAATAAAATCACTGCTGGAAGCCAAAGGCATGAAAGTCAAACTGGCAGGCGGCTGAAATAAATGAGCCACGGCAAATGCCGTGGCTCGTGTTATATACGTGCGTATGTCAGACCTGAAATGCGTTCAAAAATCGCATTACCGGGGAAGGCTTAGATAATTATTATTTGCCAACCTGGTGACCGATAATACCACCGACAGCAGCGCCACCTAATGTACCCAGCGTACTACCATCCGTTAATACTGCACCACCGAGAGCACCGGCACCGGCACCAATCGCGGTGTTACGATCACGTTTAGACCAGTTAGAGCATGCGCTCAGGGACATTGCTACAGTGATTGCCAGAACAGCGGCGGCTAATTTTTTGCTGGTTAAGGTCATAATACTTTCTCCTGAATTATCGATTCACGGAAAGATGTACACGTTAAGTATAGACGAATCGAATACTTAATTCTGTTCTCCGTGAAAGCTGGTCGCGCAGGCGTTACGTAATCACGCAGGTGATAGTCACTTCCTGTTATATCGCTAACATTAATTTTACGACTTTAATGCAGCTTAAACAGGTAAAAACTCTTAAAGAAGTACCAGGAATCATCTCAGAGAAAGAAGGGCGTTTGCGCCCGAAATTCGGGCGCGGAGGGGACTCAGGCGGTCGTTTTAATAATATTGACGATCAGCCCGTCATCTTCCAGTTTATTACGGTGCACGTCGCTCAATCTTTCGTCGGTAATCACGCGGCTAAAGCGTGAAACGGGGCCCATCGTATAAGGGTGAACGGCGCCAAATTTAGAGCTATCGGTGAGCACAATTGCTTCACATTCTTTTTCCAGCACGGCATTCACGACGTCGGAGCGCATCATATCCCGGCCGGTAAAACCTGTCTCCGGCTGCCAGCCGTCAATCCCGATAAAGGCCTTGCTGAAATGCACCTGCTGGACGTACTGACGGGTCAGCGGGCCAACCATGCTTTCGCTTTTTTTCTGGTAAATACCGCCGAGCAGAATCACCTCGCAGCGCGTCTCTTTGAGCAAATGCGCGATATAGCTGCTGACGGTGATGATAGTAACGTCCTTTTGATCGGCAAGCGTGCGCGCCAGAAGGGCATTACTGCTGCCGTTTTCAATAAAGACGGTCTCGCCGTTGTTCACCAGGGACGCGGCAAATTCCGCCAGTTCACGCTTGAGCGCGTAGTTGTTCATCATGCGCGTCTCAACGTCATCACTGTCCAGCGGGACAGCATAGCCGTGCGCGCGACGCAGGTAGCTCTGTTTTTCCAGCAGATTAAGATCCTGACGGATGGTGACTTCAGAAACGCCGGTGGTTTTAGCGAGATCGACTACGCTTACGCGTCCCTGATCGATGACCATCTGCAAAATGAGTTGTTGTCGGGAATTCATAGCATCCATTTAATAAAGCGAAACGAGGTCGGAGACGGTGGGAGTCAAACTTCCCACGGCGCTTTTGGCTGTCCGTTTTCTGGCGCATTGTCAGCACCATGCTGAGCAAGAAGTTCAGACTTCAGGATCTCAAGATTACGGATAGCAGAGTGATAATCGCCCGCCACCAGGATATCCAGCACGGTATCAATTCGTTGTGCTACAGCTTGTGCGTCAATAGTCGACATAATCTCACCCCAGGCGCGAAAAGTTAATATTTTCAATGATGCAGAAATTAGGTTCAAAAGAGAAGGGAAAAAATGCAATAACTAAATTACTTAAACGGAAGTGATAAAATTATTCCCCTTCATACAGCGGGCTTATTGAGTGGATTAGTCTAAAACTGCGCGCAACGCGCTTTTTTATAGGAGGAATTAGACTATGACAGTTATCAATCAGCCTACCTGCACACTGTTTACCGATACTGAACGGTTCACGCAGCTGTCAGGGTATTACGAGGCGGAGCGGCATACCGTCTGGATGATGCTGCGGGCTCAGCCACGGCCTTGCTTTAACCATGCGTTAATTGAAGAGATCATGAACTTTTCATGGTTGGTTCGCCAGTCTGGTTTTGCGGTTGATTTTTGGGTAACCGGATCGCTGGTTCCCGAGATGTATAACGTGGGCGGCGATCTGCAGTTCTTCGTTGAGTGCATTCAGCATGGTCGACGTGAAGCGCTACGGGCCTATGCGCGCGCCTGCGTTGATTGCGTCCATGCGGCCTCGCGGGGGTTTGACACGGGGGCCATCTCTCTGGCCATGGTCGAAGGCAGCGCGTTAGGGGGCGGGTTTGAGGCCGCGCTGGCGCACCATTTCGTTCTGGCGCAGCGCGATGCCCGTTTAGGTTTCCCCGAGATTGCGTTCAACCTGTTTCCGGGCATGGGAGGATATTCCCTGGTTGCACGCCGTTCAGGTATGAAGCTTGCGGAGGAGCTCATCTACAAAGGCGAATCCCATACGGCTGAATGGTACGAACAGCACGGGCTGGTGGATGTCCTGTTTGAACCCGGACAAAGCTATGTCTCCACCCGAACCTTCATCGATACGCTGCGGCCAAAACTGAATGGCGTAAGGGCAATGCTGCGCGCCCGTACGCGCGTTCTGCAATTGCCTCGCAGTGAACTGATGGATATCACGGAAGATTGGGTTGATGCCGCTTTTTGCCTGGAGCAGAAAGATATCGCCTACATGGAGCGTCTGGTCACGCTGCAAAACCGCCATCACGCGGCTGGCCTGCGTAAAGCCAGTTAACGTTGATTTCGCGCTTGATATCGTTTTAGCCATCGCTCGAATGCGGCAGCGGGCATAGGCTTAGCAAACAGAAAACCCTGCCGTTCGTTGACGCCGTTCTTGGTCAGAAAGGCGTCTTCTTTTGCACTTTCCACACCTTCGGCAATCACCTGCAGATTTAACGCCTGCGCCACCGCGACGATAGCGCGCACCAGTGACTGGGAAATAGACTGCTTATGGATATCCCTGACAAAAGATTGATCGAGTTTAATGGCGTCGATCGGGAAGCGGGCGAGCTGCGAAAGAGAAGAGTAACCGGTGCCAAAATCATCCAGATGAATTTGCGCCCCGAGCCGGCTGAACTGCTGGATAACGGACAGCGCCAGTTCTTCGTTCTCGATAAGACAGCTTTCGGTTAATTCGACGTCGATAGGGCAGTATTCAAAATTCAGATCCTTCAGCGCCTGCTTTAAGTCGCTGAAGATAGTCTGGTCTGCCAGCTGTCGCGCAGAGACGTTCACCGCCACGCGCAGGTTTATTCCCTTATCACGCCATTTCGCCACCTGGCGAACCACATCGAGCATTACCCAGCGGCCCAGCGGCACAATCAACCCCGACTCCTCGGCATAAGAGATAAACTCCAGCGGCGGGATCAAGCCGCGTTCTGGTGATTGCCAGCGGACCAGCGCTTCAAGGCTTCTGACTTCTCCGCGCCAGGTTATTTTCGGCTGATAGTGGATCAAAAGCTGATCGTTATCGAGGGCCTTACGCAGGTTGGTATCCAGCCAGAGATACTCAAACACGCGCTGGTTCATCTCGGGCGAGAAGACGCAGAACTTGCCCCGACCGTTCTCTTTGGCGGTGTACATGGCGGTATCGGCGTTACGAATGACGCTTTCCCGGTCGTTCCCATGCTGCGGGGCGAGGGCGATACCCAGAGAGCAGCCGGTATAAACCTCAATCAGACCGATGCGGAACGGCTGGCGCAGGCGGGTTAAAATGCGCGATGCCATCGCCTCCAGAGAGCCCTGAGAGGTATTGGTGGCCATGACGATAAACTCATCACCGCCAAGTCGCGCCAGCACCTGCTCTTCATCCAGACAGCTCAAAATGGCGAGGGCGACAGCCTGTAACAGCTGATCGCCAAACATATGCCCGTAAGCGTCGTTAACCTTTTTAAAGTTATCCAAATCGAGATACACCACGCCTACCTGCGTGTCGCCGCGGTTGTCGATGGCGTCAGAAATCAGATCGTGGATCGCATTGCGGTTTGGCAAGCCGGTGATGGTATCGGTATTGGCCAGCACGCGCAGCCGCTCCTGAGCGCGGCGCTCCTCGGTAATATCAGTCCCGGAACAGATAAGGAAAATTTCATTTTTACCGCTGCCGCTGTGAACGAATTTGTTTCTGAACAGAAACAGCCGCTGCCCTTTACGCGTTTTGATCCAGCGTTCAACTTCGTAGGAGCTGCCGTTGCGAAAAAAACCGGTAATATTGCGCTTTGAGGCTGCCGCTTCGCTGCGGCTCATAAACAGCTTAAAGACGTTCTGGCCAATGACTTCTTGCTCTTTCAGACCGGTGTACTCTTCGCTAAGCCGGTTAAAACGCTGAATATTGCCGTTCTGATCGAGAATAACAATGACGGAGTTTGCCTCTGAGACAACCTGTTCCGCGAAAGAGAGCCCATGAGCCAGATCGCGCGCCACGGAGGGCGTATCGTTCCAGGCGGAAGCGGTACCGGCCCACTCGTTACGCGTAATTTTCCGTCCAACAAGGTGAACCGGAAGATCTTCCCCGAATAGCGAGAGCGTCATGGAAACGCTGGAGGTAATAACGGTTAAATGACGGATGAGATCGGCCTGATCGTCGTCCAGCGCAATCACCTGAGTGACATCGGCATTTTCACTGGCGGCAAGGTGCAGAGCATTGCTGTCAGCTGACAAGCGCCACCACGGGCTGTGAGTCCCCATGTAGCGAAACAGCAAATTCTGCTCCAGATCGTCCATTATGTTTTCTCCCGCAGCTGTTCATTAGCGCACAAATTATTCATTTGTTGTCGACTTTTTCGTTGAGAAATAGCGGCAAAACCGAAGTGAACCTGTTGTTTTTCCCTGCTTTCTTATATTAAAACGAGTCAGGTGAAAAAGGGTACTGAGCGTATTGAAATTCACGTAACCGAATATAACAACACTCTTTTACTGTAGATAATTATGGCGGTTTTGGGTGAAGGGATACTGAAAATAGTAAGGAAAAATAATGATTTTGTGGCGGGGATAAAAAGAAAAATTGTCGGCCCTTCCGGAAAGGAAATGACCGACAATTGAACCGGTTATCAGGCGACAGGACGCGCGATAATACTGCGGGTTTCCATGCGAACTTCGGCGATAGTGACGTCAATCACGTCGGTGACTTTGTAAACTGTTTCACCTTTAATTTGCACGGTACCGTTTTCCTGACTGCAGACCATTTCGTCACGAACCGCGTGCAGGAACGGCGCAGGAATAAACGCGACAGCACCGTTATCGACCAGACGGACGCGCATACCCCCGCGGCTGATATCGATGATCTCTGCGGCGAAACGGGTATCCGTTCCGGCTTTATCCTGCAGGAAGCGCGCGTACAGCCAGTCGCCAACGTCACGTTCCGCCATACGGTTCAGACGTCGGCGATCGGCCATCTGCAGGGTGGTGTCCTCCTGAGGGCGAGCAATGGTTTCACCTTTGATAATCGCTTTCAGCAGACGGTGGTTAACCATATCGCCATACTTACGGATCGGCGATGTCCAGGTGGCGTAAGCTTCGAGGCCGAGACCAAAGTGCGGGCCAGGCTCGGTGCTGATTTCCGCGAAGGACTGGAAGCGACGAATGCGGCTGTCCAGGAAGCCCGACGGCTGCGCGTCCAGTTCGCGGCGAAGCTTGCAGAAGCCCGGCAGCGTGAGCACTTCTTCCGGATCAACGTGCACGTCGTGATTCTTCAGCAGGGCCGCCAGCGCTTCGGTATTCGCCGGATCAAAGCCGGTATGGACGTTGTAAATGCCAAAGCCCAGCTTGTCACGCAGCACGCGTGCGGCGCAGATGTTGGCGGAGATCATCGCCTCTTCAACGATGCGGTTTGCAATGCGTCGCGGTTCGGCCACGATATCCAGCACTTCGCCTTTCTCACCCAGAACAAAGCGATAATCCGGGCGGTCTTTGAACACCAGCGCGTGAGTTTTACGCCACTCGCCGCGGTTGAGGCAGATGCGATGCAGCAGACGGATCTGCGCGGCAATGGCGTCTGATTCAGGTTTCCAGCTACCGGTATTTTCCAGCCAGTCGGAGACGTTATCGTAGGCCAGCTTGGCTTTTGATTCGATAGTAGCGGCAAAGAACTCGATATCGTCTTCAATCGCGCCATCTGCGGCAATGGTCATGCGGCAGGCAAGGACCGGGCGCACTTCATTTGGACGCAGCGAGCAGAGATCGTCTGACAATTCGCGCGGCAGCATTGGAATGTTGAAGCCCGGCAGGTAGTTGGTGAACGCACGGATTTTCGCCGCGTCATCCAGCTTGCTGCCTTCGGCAATCCAGGCGGTGGGATCGGCAATGGCGACGGTCAGATGCAGTTTGCCGTCGGCGCTCTCTTCAGCGTACAGCGCGTCATCCATATCTTCGGTGCTGGCGCTGTCGATGGTGACAAACTCCAGCGCGGTGAGATCGCGGCGCGTCAGACCTTCGTCCTGCATCTCGGTCGCTACGCCGTTCGGCGCTTCTTTTTCAAGATTGTGGCGTGCCAGCGTGACCCACCATGGCACGAAATGATCGGCGCCAAAGGTGATGAACTGGGTCAGCTCAGCATAAAAACCGCGATCGCCTTTCAGAGGATGACGGCGCATTTCTGCTACAGCCCAGTCACCTTCTTTAAAATCATGCTCAACGCCACGGGCGGCGCGGCAGGGAATGGCATCTTTCAGCAGGGGATGATCCGGCACGATAGAAAGACGATCGTCTTTTCTCTGCACTTTACCCACAAAACGGGTCAGGAACGGTTCGATCAGTTCTTCCGGCTCGGCAGACTCGCGATCCTTCTCGGTATGAATGACGGCCATGACGCGATCGCCATGCATCACTTTCTTCATCTGCGGAGGCGGAATGAAGTAGCTTTTTTGCGCGTCAACTTCAAGGAATCCAAAGCCCTTTTCCGTGGCTTTTACGACCCCTTCTGCACGCGGCGTCTGGGAATGCAGTTGCTGTTTAAGCTGCGCTAGCAGCGGGTTGTCCTGAAACATAATGTTCTATTTTCGTAGCCATTGAGCGGCTGACAGTTTTACGCGATTCTCACTGTCTCAGCAAGCGGTCTTTGGGTAATTAGTATGGTTATTCCTCTTTACCAAACGCGAGTTTCAGACGATTGAGCCAGCCTTCAAACGCGCTTTGGGTAAGCAGCGTGATGGCATGTTCGCCGGAGAGCCCTTGATCCGTGAGAGGTGTAAACTGCGCGGCGCTAAAGCGGTCCGGAGAGCGTGTCAGCAGTTCGACCGCCGCCGAAAGTGCGGGGGGCGTCAGCGGGATCTCGTCGCGGGTGTTTAACAGGATTTCTCCGGTCAGGTCGAGCAGCGACGGCTCATGACAAAGGACCGGGGTCAGCGCTTCCAGCGCGGGTTCAGCCTGCCAGCGAGACAGCGACTCAAGCTGATGCGCACTCGCATAGCGCAGCTCGACGACGGGCAAAAGCGGCGTCCACGCGGCGTGGCGCGTGGGCAGAGTGTGCGGCTGAATATGATGGCCTGGCAACCAGCGAACGGGATGTCCCAACAGCGCCTGAAAAATCGCGACTACGCGCGCCTGAAAACCGATAAACCCAATAATCTGGTTAATCACCACAATGTCATACGTTGACAGGCCAACCTCATCAAGCTGGTTCTGCGCTTTATCATCAATGACATCAGGGGAGCTGGCGAGCTGGCGGGCATACTGCGTGATTTGCGCCAGACGCCGGTTACTTTCGCGCGAGGAGTCCGGGCCGGGAAGCGGGGCGAGGAGGGCGGCGTAATGGTTACAGAGCCGCTGAACGCCACAAGCCTGTGCGACCGTTAGCGCGGTACTGAGCCGATCGTAAGCGCTGAGCGTATGCAATCGGTTCACGGGAATCGAGAGCGGGAACAGCTGGTGACATAAGGCTCTGGCAGGAGTTAGCCAGCCAGAACAGGCGGCGACAATCTTTTCAGGCAGGGCTAAATCGAGCAAAAAACGATCGTCGACGTTAGCGGCTTCGGGCACCAGTGGCAGAACATCCGTCTGCGCGTGGTTCGACTGGGTCTCGTGATACCAGTGGCCTTTGCCGGAAAAACGGCGTTGTTCCATGTGCGTTCCTTGATCTCAAAATGGCGATCAATATCCTGGCGTAAGGCAGATAAAGGGAAAAATATTGTTAGGTGATAACAAATAGCAGAACGGAATAACGAAGGGATGACGCGGGGAGAAATACTCTCTTCCCGGGCGGGAAGAGAGTCACAGCTTATTTAATTTCCAGCTCGTTCATTGCAGCGATGTTGAAGCCGCCGTCAACGTGAACCACTTCGCCGGAGATACCTGCGGAAAGGTCAGAGCACAGGAATGCTGCAGAGTTACCCACATCTTCAATGGTAACGGTACGACGAATCGGGGTAACCGCTTCGCAGTGTGCCAGCATTTTACGGAAATCTTTAATACCGGAAGCGGCCAGGGTGCGGATCGGACCTGCAGAGATGGCGTTAACGCGCACGCCTTCAGGACCCATTGCGTTCGCCATGTAGCGTACGTTGGCTTCCAGAGACGCCTTAGCCAGACCCATAACGTTGTAGTTAGGGATAGCACGTTCTGCGCCCAGGTAGGACAGGGTCAGCAGGGCTGCGCCCGGGTTCAGCATCGCGCGGCAGGATTTCGCCATCGCAACGAAGCTGTAGGAGCTGATGTCGTGCGCGATTTTGAAGCCATCACGGGTAACCGCGTTCACGTAGTCGCCGTCCAGCTGATCGCCAGGAGCGAAGCCGATGGAGTGAACGAAACCGTCGAATTTCGGCCATGCTTTTGCCAGTTCAGCAAACATGCCGTCGATGCTTTCGTCTTGTGCAACGTCACATTCCAGAACAATGCTGGAACCCAGCTGCGCGGCAAACTCTTCAACACGGCCTTTAAGCTTGTCGTTCTGGTAGGTGAACGCCAGCTCAGCGCCTTCGCGATGCATTGCCTGTGCGATGCCGTATGCGATGGACAGTTTGCTGGCAACGCCAGTCACCAGAATGCGCTTACCGGAAAGAAAACCCATAGCTTTAATCCTTATATTCATTGCTTATTTTGCCTTGTAATTCATAGCGTTACAGGCAGTATTTCAAAATCATTCGAAATTAGCTCGAAATTATAGCCCACTCACAGCCCCTTGTGTCACGAATTTTCTCGCACTTCTCACGCTACACAAGCCCCGGATGGTGCCGGGCAAACTCATCATCAGGCTGTTTCGCAAGCAGCCGGACAGACAAAGTCGAAGCGCGGGAACGGTGAACAGGCAATTTCCCGAACCAGTCCTGCAGCATTGCGTGCAGTGGCTAAGTGAGTAGTAACATCCGCTGATGAAATCCTCGTATGCGAGCGTAAGAAAGGGTGTGAGTACCTTTGATATCTTCCAGCATTCGTCCAGTATATCATTGAGCCTTAGATTCGCCTCATCCAACCAGAAGAGCAAAGTGGGCGCTCCTGATATGTCTCACGAATAGCAGACCATCCTTTATAGATCCCTTAAGCTATGGTTTCTCTGAAATAAACATCACTGGTGTATTGGCTGGAGGAACATCGCGCTGCATTTGTTAAATATTTGTTTTGCTGTTGAGTCGGCGAATAACATAATGTCTATTTATAAACAAAATTCGCCCTGTTATATCTGGCTATTGTGTGTTGCTATGTAAAAAAAAGCTAAATGAAGCTGTAACCTTTTTTATTATCGGTGCGTGTTTAATGTCGCTTCCATTATTGTGGAGCAATAGGAATGTTATGATACTCGCATTGCCAGGATTTGCTGCTCTCTGATGTAGCGTGCTTTTTACCTGGCGCTACTGCAAATTCCAATACGATTGTTGGAACAGTGGAGAAAGAAGATACGAACGCTGAAGGGTGGAGAAGAATTACTATAACCTTATCGATGATTCAGAAGCATCCTTTGAGTGGTTGGGGTTATAAATACGTTACGTTGATTGGGGTAAAACCATGAGGGGCCGTTGTGGCCCTTCATTTTGTCAGAAATTTTTGGGGAGTGGCTTTGTGATTTCGACGAGTTTCCCGTTGCTGGTCTTGATGTATCCACCCTCAGCCAGTTGCGAAATGATGTTATAAATCATACTGCGCGACAGGTGCGTTGTCTCCTGGATGTAAGCCACAATGCCTGTTCGACTTAAATCACTTACCTCTCGTTTTTTCATGTACTCAAGCAGTTTGGCTCGAATTATCGAGTAAGACGTTTTACTCACCAAATGTTCGTCCCGGTAGACCATCATATGAACTGTAAAGGCGAGTACTTCTGCAACTTCCTGCCAGAGGTGCTGCTCAGTGATAATTGATTTGGCATATTCACTTGGCATGTAAGAAACCTTCGAACTTCGCGAAGCTCGAAAGTAGTAACGGCCAAGAGGGGAAAATAAGTCTCCAAGGCCTGCAACAATGGGGCCTGCTGTTACTGATACCTTAAGGTCATCATAAGATCTGTGAATTGATACGGAACCGTTGCTCACAAGCCAAAGTGTGTTCGTAGGCTTTGGCGATTTAATCATGGCCCGATTGGATGTTGACTCGTAAGGTGTTGAAAACGGGAGTAATGCATCATGAATTTTTCGCAAGGCCCCGCCTGGAAGCGTGATCGCATCTAACGCCATATAGCTTTGTCGGGGGAGTAAATCAGGCGAAACCACCGGTGATACGCTCCCTTCTATTGCGATGGCTTTTGTATTCTCATTTATTGATTTTGGTTTCGTTGACATAGTGTCACCCTTCGGTATCGAACCAGTACTAATGATAGAAGCAAGAATCAGTACTTATGATAGCAGCAAATAGTCCAGCCACTCATGAAACTTCAAGAAATAGAGGGCTGACCGCAATATGGACCTTTTTTTGGGGAGGGGGATTATCGCTTAATATAAAAGGACGTCAACAATGATATTTTTATGTTGATTTTTAACAACATCACAACAATGATTCCAAAAGTGTACGCTTTATCTTCTTTAGCCAGTTTATGTTTCTTTATAGAATAATATTTGTCTGGTGACATTAGTCATTTGAATGTATCGGTATCAAAGTTGTGAGGTTTTTTTAAAGGATTTGCCAAATGAAAACTTCTTCAATCTGATATCTCATCATAGTCATAAAATATGAATTTTAATACAGGATTTATGTAATGAACGCAAAAAAAATACTGCTGGCAATGGCACTCTCTTCCTTAATGGCCGCAGGCGCTCATGCGGCAACCGATCAGGGACACGGTAAAATTACATTCCTTGGTTCTGTTATTGATGCACCGTGCTCAATCGATGCAAAAAGCCTCGATCAGACCGTTCAGCTGGGTGCAATTTCTAAAAACCAGCTCGCTGATGGTGGTAAATCCACACCGGTAGGCTTTGATATCCAACTCCACGACTGTGATGCTGCAACGGCGAATAAAGCGTCCATCACTTTCAACGGTCTGGCTGGCGATCAAACTGGTGGTCTGGACGGTGCTTTTGCTGTTACCGGTCAGGCAGCGGGTGTGGGTGTAGTAATTGCCGATATGGGTGGCAAAGTGATTAAGCCGAGCACCAAATCAGCTCTCGCAGCCATGAATGATGGGGACAATGACCTGCAATTTCTGGCCTACGTGCAGGGGTCAACTGTATCAGGCGCTGTCGTCCCAGGTAACTTTACCTCTATCGCTAACTTCATGATGACTTACGAATAAGTAAATACTGTCTACCCGAAAGGGTAGACATCTATTCATGGAATTGTGGGGGCCTATGTTGACAGCCGTAGTTCTTCGCCAGTGCTTTGCTGTTAGTGTGTTTTTTTTGTTTTCTTTCGTATGTCACGCTTCAGAAATCGGACGCGTTAGCGTGGCAGGCAGCATTTTTGAGAGTTCATGCTCAATTGATATGGCTTCGAAGAAACAGTTGGTAGTGATGAAAACCGTTTCTGTAGGCCAATTAATGCATGATGGTGAGGCTGGAAGCACATTGCTCAGAATTCATCTAGTGGGATGCTCAACTCAATTAGATTCTCGCCGTTTTTATATAACTTTCAACGGTTCTAAAGATGATCGTGAAACATTCCATGTTTTTGGCAATACGCAAGGTGTGGGCATACGTATTACAGATGCAAGTGGGGTACGTATTAAACCGGGTGAGCCATCTTATATTAATCAGTCGATGGCTAAACTAAATACCCTGGACTACACCCTCACATTAACAGGTAATGGGGAAATACTACATCCTGGTTTCTATGCCACTGTTGTACGCATGAGTCTGGATTATTTTTGACTGATTAAAGGTGATGTTAGTGTATAAAATACAGATATCGCGTCGGTCAATTATTGCCAGCGTGTTAATTGCCGTATTAGCCAGATACGCATATGCTGAAGAAAAAACTATTCAGTTTAATACTGACGTCCTGGACGTGCAGGATCGTGGCCATATCGATTTAAGCCAGTTTTCGCGTGCGGGTTACATTATGCCCGGCACATACGCGTTATCGATTCAGATTAATAATAGTTCATTGCCCGAACAGCAAATCACATTTTTGGTACCCGATAATGATAAAAATGGAAGCGAAGCGTGCCTGACTAATGACATTGTTGCTCAGTTTGGGCTAACCACGGCTGCAAGTAAAAACTTATCCTGGTGGCATAACGGTGAATGTCTCGACCCGACATCACTGCAGGGAATGGTTATGCGGACCGACATGGCCAGCAATACGCTTTTTATTAATCTTCCGCAGGCCTACCTTGATTACGTGGCCGAGAACTGGGATCCACCTTCACGCTGGGATGAAGGGGTCGCAGGCATTCTGTTTGACTATAATCTGAACGGCCAGGCTATAAGTCAGCACGATAGTAGCAGTAATGAAGAAAGCAAAACTCTCAGCGGTAATGGCACTACCGGGATGAACGTTGGCGCATGGCGTTTACGCGCAGACTGGCAAGGTCAGATTGATAAACGTTCCGGGAGCATGGCAAGAAATACTCAAGATTTTGAATGGAACCGCTATTACTTATACCGGGCAGTGCCCTCTATGCGGGCAAAAATGACATTGGGTGAAGATTACCTCACCTCAGATATGTTTGACAGCTTTCGCTTTACCGGCGTGAGCCTCGTATCCAGCGACAATATGTTGCCGCCGAACCTTCGTGGCTACGCTCCGGAGGTCACGGGCGTGGCGAAAACAAACGCCAAAGTGACGATTAGCCAACAGGGACGTGTGCTCAATGAAACTACGGTTGCTGCCGGTCCTTTTCGTATTCAGGATTTGAACAACGCTGTGTCTGGAACGCTTGATGTCAAAATTACTGAACAGGATGGCTCAGTACAGACCTATAAGATAAATACGTCGACGATTCCCTATCTGACTCGCCCAGGGATGGTTCGATACAAATTAGCCGCAGGGAAACCCTCAGATTTTGATCATCACAGTGATGGTCCGGTCTTCGGTACAGGAGAATTCTCCTGGGGGGTCAACAACGGGTGGTCACTGTACGGCGGCGCGCTGGTTGCCGGTGATTACAACGCGATGTCTATAGGGATCGGGCGAGATTTATTGGCTCTCGGAGCAATATCTCTGGATGCAACTGAATCTCGAGCTCGTCTGCCGCAGCAGGAGTCCCGGCAGGGTGGGTCGTACAAAGTAAGCTACTCAAAACGATTTGACAGCACTGATAGTCAGGTGACCTTTGCCGGGTATCGCTTCTCTGAGCGCGGCTTTATGAGTATGACTGATTATCTGGATGCGCGTTACCATGATAATGACAACGGTGGCAGCGGCAAAGAAATGTATACGGTGTCATTCAACCAACAAATAAAACCGTTGAACATGAGTATTTATTTGGACTACAGCCGTCAAACCTATTGGGATCATCCAGCTAATACAACGTATAACGTGTCGGTTTCGCACTATTTTGATTTCAGAAGTTTTAAAAATCTTAGCCTGAGTATTTCAGCGTTCCGTACTACGAATAGCGACACTGACGATCGTGGTGCCTATATGAGTTTATCCGTTCCATGGGGAGACTCTGGCTATTTTAGTTATGGCAATCAGGTTAGCCAGGATGGAGCCAGTCATTCCATCTCATATAGCGATCGCATCAACAAGGATAACTCGTATCAGATTAGCCTCAACTCCGATCAAAACGGCGTGAAAGGCGGTAGCGGATATCTTACGCATGATGGTGATACTGCTGAAGTAACGGCCACAGCAACGCAGCAGGGTAATAAATACAGTTCGATGGGATTGTCAGTACGCGGTGGCATGACGGCAACAGCGCAGGGCGCGGCCCTGCATCGTATGTCGGTGGCAGGAGGCACGCGCATGATGGTGGACACTGATGGTGTAAGTGGCGTGCCCGTTAAAGCCGGTGGAAACAATACCCATACTAATGCTTTTGGTAAGGCCGTGGTCGGCGATGTGAGTAGCTATTACCGCAACAGCATGAATATCGATATGGATGAACTGGGTGATGATGTGGACGCCAGCCGTTCAGTGGTGCAGGGCACCCTGACTGAAGGGGCGATCGGCTATCGCAAGTTCGGCATTATTGCCGGTAAAAAAGCAATGGCGATATTGCGCCTCACGGATAATAACGTGCCGCCTTTTGGCGCTACGGTGGCTAACAAGGATAAGGAACAGACCGGGCTGGTCAGTGAAGACGGTATCGTTTGGCTGACGGGAATAAAGCCTGGTGAGGAGATGAGCGTGAGTTGGGACGGTTCAGAACAGTGTCACATAAACCTCCCGGCAATGTTGCCCTCCGACCTGGATAGTCAAAAATTGCTGTTGCCATGCACCACGACAGACAGCATCCATTAATCCTATTTGTTGAAGAGAAAAGAGTCATGATTCGCAATACATTGAAACGTAATAGTTGTTTGCTCGCATTGGCATTAACTACCCTGATCGCGCAGCAGGCAAATGCAGCACTTGCGCTGGATCGTACCCGCGCGATCGTTAATGCAGGCGATAAATCATTAAGCCTTCGGGTGACTAATCAAAACCGTGAGCTGCCTTATCTGGCACAAGCGTGGGTGGAGGATGCTCAGGGTAACAAGGTGAGCGATCCCCTGGTCGCACTCCCGCCGGTACAGCGTATTGAACCGGGCAGTAAAAGCCAGATCAAAATTCAGATTACGCCTGCAATGAAACTGTTAGCGCAGGATAAAGAAACGCTTTTCTTCTTTAACCTGCGTGAAATCCCGCCGAAGACGGACAAACCGAATACCCTGCAGATAGCACTGCAAACACGCATCAAGCTGTTCTATCGTCCGGCATCGCTGGCGGTGGAGCAGAACAGCAAACCGTGGCAGGAGCAAATGACGCTGACGCGCCAGGGTGAAGGTTACACGGTGAATAATCCTACTCCGTATTATATCTCCGTAGTTGAAGTTGCCCCATCGCTAAAGGGTGAGCCGTTTAAAAGCGTGAAGCCGTTGCTGGTCGCTCCAAAAAGCAGCGCCCGGTTAGAAGGTGATACCCACAATCTGGGAAACAACCCGGTTATTACCTATATAAATGATTACGGCGGACGCCCGAAGCTGGTCTACAGCTGCAGTGGTAATAGCTGCAATCTTACATCTGCGCATGCTGGCTAAACAGATGGAAAAAGTATGCGTGCTGTTATCTCTGCTGTTGAGCATAAGCTCCACGACGCTGGCTTCTGAAAAGAGCGAGAGCGGCGATGTTCCTTTTATTATTGCAGGAATAATGGTTGAGGGGGCATGCATACTAGAAATGCAATCAGCATCACAGGAAATTTCACTCAGCGCCGTGTCTGCATCGTTGCTAAAAAAAATCGGTAATCGCGGAGCGCCTTTACCAATAGTCCTGCACCTCAAAAATTGCATAAGAATGCAGGGCTCAATTACGGACAGACGCACCGGCAGTCGTTCCTGGGATGCCATCCAACCCATCGCCAGCTTAACGTTTTTGGCTCCTGCTGATAGCGATAACCCAGCACTGGTGCAGGTTACCGGGGCTCGAGGCATAGGGCTACGCATCACTGATGCCGGGCAGAATGACATACGCTTAGGGGAACGCAGTAAGCCACAGTTTCTAACGCCTGGTAGTGATGACCTCGTGTTTTACGTCGCGCCTGAGAGAACCTCTGAACAGTTGGTTATGGGCCCCTATAAGGCAGTGGTGAACTTTTCTCTGGAGTACGATTGATGACGCGTTTTTTATGGCTGTTGGGTTTTATTTTTCTTATGCCCTATGCTTATGCGGGGAATAATAACGTCAAAATCAGTGGTGCTCTGGTTTCAGAGCCCTGTACGTTATCTGAAGCATCATCAGATATTCAACTTGATTTCGGTAACCTGGTAAGCACCTTCTTCTATCACAGCAATCGTACGCCGGGTCAACCGTTCATTATTACGCTGGTTAACTGTGATACGACACTGGGCAGCAGCGCCACTATCACCTTTAAGGGGAGCGAGAGCCAGGCCTTGCCGGGTTTATTAACGCCGAATGGGGGTAATACGCAGGGTATCGCCATTGGTATCGAAACCAATAGCGCAGACCCACAACAGCTGGCGCTGAATAAGCCAAGCCCCGTATTCAGTTTGACGAGCGGTAATAATGTCATCGCGCTGAAGGGATATGTCCAGGCTGAGCCCGCCGCTATTGCCGCTCACAGCATCGCGGCGGGGGCATTTACGGCTACAGCCACATTTGAGATTGCGTATCCATGAGGTTAATACGATGAAATTATGGTACCCGATGATTATTGCTGCAGGGCTTTTTGCGGGTGTGTTACACGTGAGTGCGGATGAACCTGCCAAATTAAACCTCAATATTACAGGAACTGTAGTAGTGAACGGTTCCTGTACGTTTAATAGAGGCAAGATCTTAACCGTGGATTTTGGTGATGTGAATTTTTCAACCGTTAACGGAAACTCGACACTTGACGGAAACTATCGCAAGCCTTTGCCATCAACGATGACCTGTACGGGTGATAGTGCTGGAAAAACTCAGTTCACTTTTAAATCAGTTGCGGGTGGGACGGTTGATTTTAAGGGACAGAAATTGTTACCCGTAAGCATAAATGCATCAAATCCGGGTAAGCAGCTGGGAATTAGATTACTGGTTGATGGTGTTGAGAAGGATGTTGATGCAGCATTTGCTGTTGATATGCTCGCTCAGCCTGGGTTAGAGGTAGAACTAGTGCAGGTAGGTGATGGCAGCGGTTTAATTAATGGGGCCTCTATTAGTGCCAGCGCAACGCTGGTAATGGAGTTTCTGTAATGCGTTTAAAGACATTAATCCTTACATGTTTTACGGTCTTGCTTTGTGCGCAGACGAATATAGTAACTGCTGCCCAAACGGGTGATACGTTGTCAATAACTTTTACCGGTCGGCTAAATAATCATAAACCTTGTGTGGTAAACAACAACCAGGATATTAACGTCGCTTTCGGTAACGTGAATATTGCCAGGGTTTCTACCGATCATATTACCCACGCTATGGATTACAGCTTAGACTGTTCAGGAACTCAGGCGAGCAATACGGTGGAGATGACCATTAAGGCTACACCTGTCACAGGTGACACAGCTGCAATTGCGTCGAATATACCGGGGTTATGGCTCAGGTTTATCAAAGATGGGCAGCCGCAGGCTTTAAATGCATCGTTTATTGTTACGGACTGGCAATCTCCTCCCAGGCTTGAGATCGAGCTGGAAAAAGATCCTGCGGTAGAATTACAGGCGGCAGAATTTTCAGGAACGGCAACATTGATAAGTGAGTATTTTTAAAATGAGAAAAAATAAATGTCTTATTAATTTTATGATGCTCGCTTCCTTTTTGTTGTTAGGTTTTGTTTTTCTGCCAGCAACTTGTTTTGCTTCATGGAAAAATGCCCTGGGAGTATATGAAAGAAGCAAAGGTATAGTCGTTTGTCCTGAAAGCCCTAGTACACAAGTGCCAAATTTGACTTATGATGACTACTACACGTCGGCATGTGTTTTCAATGTGGGGGAGGGTAATAAAGTTCCATCCTCAGGAAATTATACTCTTGATATTAGTACTACTGACGATGACAAGGTTTTTGCTAATACACACAGGAGTAGACCATTTTATATTGAGGCTGGTGTTGAATTAAATACATTGAATATTACGTTGTCTAGTCCTGATGACAGGGGCGGACTCGGAAATCCTAAGCTTTATATGTGCTATCTCTTAAGAGATAGCAAGGGTAAACTTTATTCTTTCAATAATACTCCGGCGAGTTGTTTTCCTGGTTCTGGAGGATCAGATGTGCTACCTGCACCGCTGCAGTGTGCATTTGCAGACGGGAGCACACTGAATATTCCATTAGGAGAGGTAGACAGATCTTTAGTAGGAGCAGTTCCCGGTACACTTCCTGGGGTCGAGAAAAATATAAACATCACCTGTACTGGTGACGGTGAGGCGACCTACACAATTGGTTTTCAATACACCGCCGTAAATATAGCCGGGACGGAAATGATTACTTCAACGGCAAACGGACTCGCGGTGGCTTTGTCGTTGAATGGTGGATTAGTCAGCCCAACGGATACCTATACCCGAACCTACAGTACGGGTACTCAAACAGAGAAATTAACATTCGAACCTGTGCGCGACCCTTCGGTGAAAATCAGTGATATCCCAACGGGTGCCTTTTCGGCAAATGCAGTCATGATATTAACTCTTCAATAGCTTGAAGATAAGCGTGATCCCTCAAGGGGATTCACGCTTTCCTGATGTTGACGATGAAACGCGCGATGACGATAAAGAAAACCGGCACGAAGAAGATCGCGAGAAGCGTACCGCTAATCATGCCGCCAAATACTCCGGTACCGATGGCATGCTGCGTACTGTCGCTCGCCCCGCTGGCCAGCATCAGCGGAACAACCCCTAGAGTGAAGGCCAACGATGTCATCAGAATGGGCCGCAGGCGCTGGCTGGCGGCATGAACGGTTGCCGCCAGCAGGGGCTGCCCCTGACGATGGAGCTGCCTGGCAAATTCAACAATCAGAATGGCGTTTTTGGCCGACAGGCCGATAAGCGTGATCATTCCAAATTGATAAGTGAGTGTTTTTGAAATGAAAAAAAACAAATGTTATATTGATTTTATAATGCTTACTTCGTTTTTGTTTTTAGGTTTTGTTTTTCTGCCGACCACTTGTTTTGCTTCATGGACAAATGCATTGGGAATATATGAAAGTAGCTCAAGGCAACTTGTTTGTCCTTTAAGCGCTGATACACCCATGCAAGATTTGACCTATGATGACTACTACACGCCGGGGTGTGTTTTCAATGTGGGGCCGGGTAATAAAGTTCCATCTTCTGGCAATTATACTCTTGAAATTAGTACGACTGATGCTAATCGGACTTTTACTCATACACACGCTAGTGGTCCATTTTATCTTGAGGCTGGCGTCGAATTAAATACATTGAATATTTGGTTATCTCCTGGTCCTGAAGTTGGGTACTACATCGGAGATGATAAGGTTTATATGTGCTATCTCTTAAAAGATAGCAAGGGTGATCTTTATTCTTTCAATAATACTCCGCAAAGTTGTGATGCTGGTTCTGGAGGATCAGATGTGCTACCTGCACCGCTGCAGTGTGTATTTGGAGACGGGAGCACACTGGATATTTCATTAGGAGATGTAGACAGATCTTTAGTAGGAGCAGTTCCCGGTACACTTCCTGGGGTCGAGAAAAATATAAACATCACCTGTACTGGTGACGGTGAGGCAACCTACACAATTGGCTTTCAATATACCGCCGTCAATATCGCGGGGACGGAAATGATTACTTCAACGGCAAACGGACTCGCGGTGGCTATGTCGTTGGATGATGAGTTAGTCAGCCCAACGGATACCTTTACCCGAGTCTCCAGAACGGGTATTCAGACAGAGAAATTAACATTCGAACCTGTGCGCGACCCTTCGGTGAAAATCAGTGATATCCCAACGGGTGCCTTTACGGCGAGTGCAGTCGTGATATTAACTCTTCAATAGCTTGAAGATAAGCGTGATCCCTCAAAGGGCTGCACGCTTTACTGATGTTGTCGATGAAACGCGCGATGACGATAAAGAAAACCGGCACGAAGAAGATCGCGAGAAGCGTACCGCTAATCATGCCGCCAAATACTCCGGTACCGATGGCATGCTGCGTACTGTCGCTCGCCCCGCTGGCCAGCATCAGCGGAACAACCCCTAAAGTGAAGGCCAACGATGTCATCAGAATGGGCCGCAGGCGCTGGCTGGCGGCATGAACGGTTGCCGCCAGCAGGGGCTGCCCTGACGATGGAGCTGCCTGGCAAATTCAACAATCAGAATGGCGTTTTTGGCCGACAGGCCGATAAGCGTGATCATTCCAAATTGATAAATGCGTATTTTTGAAATGAAAAAAAACAAATGTTATATTAATTTTATGATGCTTACTTCGTTTTTGTTTTTAGGTTTTGTTTTTCTGCCGGTAACTTGTTTTGCTTCATGGATAAATACCCCTGGAGTACATGTGTATAGGACGGGAGAAATCGTTTGCCCTCTAAGCCCCAGTACAAAGGTGAATTTGGCTTCTGAGGATTATAGCGTGGGGCAATGTAATTTATCTGTGGGGGAGAGTAATCAAGTTCCATATTCTGGTGATTACTCTATAGTCCTTGGCGTTGCTGACACTAATGGGGTTTATAATTATACTATCACTAGTGGTCGTATGCATCTCGAGGCTGGTGTTGAATTAAATACATTAAATATTACATGGCCTAACCCTGTTTTTCAGGTTCAAATGGGAGCAGATCGTATATATATTTGCTATCTCTTAAAAAGAGAGACTGGAGGTCAAATGTATTCGTTCAATAATACTCCGCAAAGTTGTGATGCTGGTTCTGGAGGATCAGATGTGCTACCTGCACCGCTGCAGTGTGTATTTGCAGACGGGAGCACACTGAATATTCCATTAGGAGAGGTAGACAGATCTTTAGTAGGAGCAGTTCCCGGTACACTTCCTGGGGTCGAGAAAAATATAAACATCACCTGTACTGGTGACGGTGAGGCGACCTACACAATTGGTTTTCAATACACCGCCGTAAATATAGCCGGGACAGAAATGGTTTCCACTTCGGCAAACGGACTCGCGGTAGCTTTGTCGTTGAATGGTGGCCTGGTCAACCCAATGGATACCTATACCCGAACCTACAGTACGGGTACTCAGACAGAGAAATTAACATTCGAACCTGTGCGCGACCCTTCGGTGAAAATCAGTGATATCCCAACGGGTGCCTTTTCGGCGAGTGCAGTCGTGATATTAACTCTTCAATAGCTTGAAGATAAGCGTGATCCCTCAAAGGGATTCACGCTTTCCTGATGTTGTCGATGAAACGCGCGATGACGATAAAGAAAACCGGCACGAAGAAGATCGCGAGAAGCGTACCGCTAATCATGCCGCCAAATACTCCGGTACCGATGGCATGCTGCGTACTGTCGCTCGCCCCGCTGGCCAGCATCAGCGGAACAACCCCTAAAGTGAAGGCTAACGATGTCATCAGAATGGGCCGCAGGCGCTGGCTGGCGGCATGAACGGTTGCCGCCAGCAGGGGCTGCCCCTGACGATGGAGCTGCCTGGCAAATTCAACAATCAGAATGGCGTTTTTGGCCGACAGGCCGATAAGCGTAATCATTCCAACCTTGAAGAAAACGTCATTCGTCATGCCGGCAATAGCCACTGCCATGACCGCGCCGATAAGACCCAGCGGAACGACCAGCATCACCGCAAATGGAATAGACCAGCTCTCATACAGCGCGGCGAGCACCATGAATACGACCAGTATCGACAGGGCGATAAGGCCCGGAAGCTGAGATTGCGATTTTATCTCCTGTAGCGAACTCCCGGCCCACTCGCCAGCCATGCCCTGAGGCAGGCTCCTGGACAAACCCTCCATAACCTTCATTGCGGTGCCGCTGGACTCTCCCGACGCCGCATTTCCGGTAATGCGAATAGCAGAATATCCCTGATAACGCGTCAGCTGCTGCGGCGCAACGTTCCATGAAAGCGTGGCAAATGTCGATACCGGCACCATCTGACCCATTTGGTTTTTCACTGATAACTTCAGTATCTGCTCGGGCTGCATTCGGTAGGGTGCATCGGCCTGGATAATCACCTGCTGAACGCGGCCGTTGTTCGTATAGTCATTGACGTAGTTTGAGCCCAGGGTGACGGAGAGCGTCTGGTTGATTTCATCAAATGAGACGCCCATCGCTTCCGCCTTCTCCCGGTCAACCTGGAGCGCGAGGCTTGTTCCTTCCGGCAGACCGTCTATATAGACGTCACTCAGTTCAGGACGCTGATTAGCCTGCAGGACCAGCGCGTCGGCAGCTCGCTTTAACGCCTCGTAGCCAAGCCCCGCTCTGTCCTGCACGTACCAGGTGAAGCCCGATGAGGTGCCCATATCCGAAATGGCCGGCGGAAGCAGGCTCATCGTGACGGCATCAGAGACGTTCGCCATGCTGGCCTGTATATGGTCGGCTTCATCCTGGGCCGTCGAGCCCTGCCGATTTTTCCAGTCCTTCAGCGTGGTGAAGGCCATAGCCGAATTTGGTCCTGAACCTGAAAACCCAAACCCCAGGATCATAATGTTGCTTTCAATATCCGGCCGGGCCGAAATTTCCTCTTCAAACTTTTTAACCACCTTGAGGGTGCGCTGCATCGTGGCATC
This sequence comes from Enterobacter sp. ECC-249, assembly GCF_043965265.1. Taxonomy (NCBI): domain Bacteria; kingdom Pseudomonadati; phylum Pseudomonadota; class Gammaproteobacteria; order Enterobacterales; family Enterobacteriaceae; genus Enterobacter; species Enterobacter sp. ECC-249. The sequence continues at coordinate 3,100,540 of NZ_CP143660.1, read as the reverse complement.
AGAAGGCAGCTGGATTGAGGACATAAAGTAGCCCTGATCTTCGTCCGGCAGAAAGGACGACGGTAACGAAGACATTCCCAAAAACAGCGCAGCACAAAGCGCAGCGTACAGGAGCAGCATACGTCCGGTTCGCCTCAGAACGGCACCCAGACCGGCTTCGTAACAGGCGGTGAGCGAACGGAAGCGCGCGTTAAACCCGACCGCGAACCTTCCACCTCCGCTCTTTCCTGCATTGTGCGGCTTAAGTAACGTTGCGCACAGGGCAGGCGTCAGCGTCAGGGCAAGAAACGCCGAGAGCAGTATGGAGACCGCCATGGAAATACAAAATTGTCGGTAGATAATTCCGACGGATCCTTCAGCAAACCCCATGGGGATAAAGACTGCGGTTAACACCAGCGTGATGCCTATAATCGCCGGGGTGATTTCCTGCATGGCCTGCCGGGTAGCATCACGTGGGGAGAGTTTTTTTTCCTCCATCAGTCGTTCAACGTTTTCTACGACCACGATGGCATCATCAACAATAATCCCTATCGCCAGCACCATGCCGAACATCGTCAGAATATTGATGGAGTATCCGCTCAATAGCATTACCGTGAAGGTGCCCAGAAGTGCGACGGGAGCAACAATCGCCGGGATAAGCGTGCAGCGTAACTTGTGCAGAAACAGCAGCATTACCAGGAAGACGAGGACCATCGCTTCCACAAATGTCTGAACCACCTTAATGATAGAAAGTTTCACAAACGGCGCGGTATCGAAGGGAACCGTAAACGCCATTCCTTCGGGTAACACCCGGGAAAGCTCGTCGATTCGCGCGCGTACGCCTGAAGCCGTACTCATTGCGTTGGCACCCGGCGAGAGCTGGATTGCCGCCGCCGTTGCAGGCACGCCATTTTCGCGGATTCCGAAAGCGTAACTTTGCAGGCCAGATTCAATGCGTGCAATGTCGGACAATTTCAGGCGGGCGCCGGATGCTTCAGATTTCAGGGTGATATTCCTGAACGCCTCGACCGAGGAGAGTTGTCCCTTCACGGTGATGGGATACGTCACCCCTTGTCCTGCAGATGCTGGCTCGTCTCCCGTTTTGCCGGGCGAAACCAGGGCATTTTGCTGGCCAACAGCGGTGAGCACATCGCTCACCGAAAGGCCGTAGCCGTGGAGCTTCATGGGATCCAACCAGATGCGCAGCGCTTTTTCGCCGCCAAACAGCTGAACTTTCCCGACGCCTGGCACGCGACGAAGCTCGTCACTGACGTTTCTGGCAAAATAGTCGCTTAAGTCGGCTTCCTCAAATTGGCCCGTCGCGGACTTCAGCCCCACCATCATTAAAAATCCAGAATTAGCGGCCTCGACGTTAATGCCGTTTTGTCTCACCGCCTGAGGGAGACGAGGCTCGACGATCTTAATCTGATTCTGCAGGTCCATCTGCGCCAGCTTGATGTCCGTGCCGGGTTTAAACGTGACGGTAATTGATGCCGAACCGGTTGTGTCACTGGATGATTCGAAATAGAGCAAATTATCGACTCCAGAGATTTCGCGCTCAATTAACGACACCACCGACGTATTCATGATATCGGGGCTGGCCCCCGGGTAACTGACGGAAATAATGATGCCCGGCGGAGCCACCGCCGGATACTGCGCAACCGGCAAACGGGGAATAGACAGGAGACCCGTCAGGACGATAAACAGCGCCACTACCCAGGCGAAAACGGGGCGTTCAATAAAAAAATGAGGCATTGGGTTATTTTTGTGCGAAAGAGTGAGGGAGAAAGTCTACCGCGCACCTGTTTAGCGGAAGTGGGCGGTTTATGGAGAACGTGTGGAGCAAGGGCTCAAATCATTCTCATAATCAGGTACAGCGGCGCTCCGCCAAAAAAAATGATCAAATAACACTCGTAGTAAAAGAGCAGATCCTCGATATCGGGCATCGTGTTTAACAGCACGGTGAACGTAATAATGAGATAAACAAATATCACTATTAGCCAGAAGGCGATGACAAGCAGCTCAGTCAACGCGCCAGCTTTATTTTGAACGATCAGAGAGACCACCGACAATGCGATGCAGCCATAAATAATGGGTGAAGAGAGCAGCGTCGAGGCGACTTTTTCATCCATTCTGTGTACCAGCATCAGCCAGGTATAAAGTAATCCCCACGACAGCAGCAGAAACAGGAAATATATGCCCAGTTTTTTTGGGGAAAAATATTTAGAAAGTTCCATGTTCATTATTTCAGCCAACTTCATAAAATCTTTAAGAAACAGTGGTAATTTGCAGCGCGCAATGCACAACGCGTTATGCCTCAATAGCGATTTTGAACGGACATTGTCGAGTCTTTATTGACTGAATGTGTAGGCTGTGTGGAGAAATAACCGGGCATTTAAATCAACCGGGAAATTTTCGTGACTACGGCACTTTTTCCCGGAGGCTGTGTCTTATTGTGCTAAAGATATCTGATAGCGTGCTTAAAGGGATTTCACCCGCGGAGATAATATGAACAAAAATACGCTGATCCTTGTTGTTGAAGATGAAGACGAAATCGCCGATATACTGATGAGCTACTTAGAGCGTTCGGGGATGAAAACGCTGAGGGCCAGGCAGGGCGAGCAGGCGATAACGCTCAATCGCCTCCATAAACCGGATCTCATCTTGCTGGACATTCACCTGCCCGTGTGTGACGGCTGGAGCGTGCTTACCACGCTTCGTCAGGAAAGTTCTGTCCCCGTCATTATGGTTTCCGCTCTCGATCAGGACGTCGATAAGCTCATGGGCCTGAGGCTCGGCGCGGATGATTACGTAATCAAACCCTTTAACCCGGCTGAAGTTGTCGCAAGAGTTGAGGCGGTGCTGCGCAGGACAAAACCCGCGCTTCAGCAGGCGGGTTCTCTGCCGCTCAGAACGCCATTTATTACGGTCTATCCGGATGACTTCTACGTGGAAGTCACCGTGGGCGCAGAGGTTGTCTCACCGGTATTAACGACGACCGAATTTAAATTGCTCACCTGGCTGGTGAGGTATCCGCGAAAGGTCTGCTCCCGCGAAGAGTTACTCAACGCGTGTTTGCCGGAAGGCGATACGCTCGACAGAACCGTTGACAGCCATATGAGCAAGCTGCGAAAAAAACTTGAGCTGGCCGGTCTTTATGGCGTTCCCGAGAGCATCAGGGGCATGGGCTACCGGCTTGGGGAAAAGAAATGAATAAAGAGTCTGTCCTGAGCCGTCAGATCTTAACGTATATGCTGTTGCTGACGTTTACGATAATTGCCATCGCCATACTGGGCTCCTGGTTTTTTTACTCCTTTATTCTGGATCATCTTCCGGGCGGTCCTGCTGCGGGCGATGACGAGCAGATGACGATGTGGGACTGGGCATGGATTGGGACCGCGACAACGATCAGCCTGATCATTGCCGTTTTCTTTACGGTCAAACTTTCATCGCGAATACTCACCCCGCTAAACGCGGTCGCGTCCAGCCTGAAAAAAATTTCTCAGGGCGATCTGGACGCCAGGGCATTCTGCGCCAGTTCCCGGCTGGGAGAGATCAATCACCTGGTTACGGATTTCAATGAAATGGCAGAAAAGCTGCAAACCCTGGATATCCAGCGGAAATCCTGGAATGCCGCGATTGCGCATGAACTCAGAACCCCGGTCACCATTTTACGCGGACGGCTTCAGGGACTGGTTGACGGTGTGTTTACGCCGGATCCGGTGCTGTTTAATAACCTCCTCAAACAGACGGAGGGATTAACCCGTCTGATTGAAGATCTCAGGGTTATCAGTTCGGATGGCGGGGCAGGATACACGTTATACCGGGCCAGAACGGATCTAAAAGGGACAATCCAGGACGCGCTCGATACTTTCATGCCCGAGTTCAACCGTAAGGCATTTACCGTCAATACCGAATTAAGGAAGCAGCAGTGCGTATTCGATCCCTTACGCATTAATCAGTGTCTGACCGTTTTATTTGACAATGCCTTACACTATTCAACCTCGCGGAAGCTCACGGTAAAAAATGGTGTTTCGGATAAAGGCAATTATATCCTTATTCAGGATGGGGGGCCGGGTATCCCCAGGGAGTTTCATGACTTCCTGTTTCAGCCCTTTCAGCGCGATGATGGCGCCAGACAGTTGAACCCGGAAGGCTGTGGTTTGGGCTTGTCGGTGGTAAAAGCCATCATGCTCGCGCATGGTGGCGATGTTACCTATACGTTATCGACGCATAACCACTCGATATTTAAACTCACCTGGCCCGACTCGTGAGCTTCAGCGGCAGGTCAAATGTGCCTGCCGGTGATAAATGCCATATTTTTCCTAGTTTAGCATCCCATTCCTGCGGGGTAATCGACAGTTTACCGCGTCTCGGGCTTAAGGTTATTTCACTGAAATAGATTTCATCTTTTTTTAGCATGAGGTCAACGCGGCAGTAGTCAATTCCATGCGCCAGCTCCTGGGATGCCAGCAATGCCTGTCGGAACAAGAGCGGTTCGCCTGGTTCTACTGGAGTATTCGGATATTCCATCCGGAAGGGTTGTAAGTGCCAGTGCCTGTCATAAACGTTGATAAACCCTTTGCCGTTATCATCCGTAAAATCCGCTTCAACATAGTGGGCAACGCCATGAAAACAGTGGATCCTCAGCATTTCCGGCGTTGTGTTTCTGTCGGCATCATCGAAGAGATCGACAAACGGCTCGCAGAGTATACTGGGCGTAATGTTTTTGTATTGCCATTCGCGCGTGGTGTAGTACAGATTTTTCTTTAACGCGAGACTCAGTTTTTTACACGCTTCCCTGACGTTAAATTGCGCTTTGTTTGTACATATTATTGTGCTGCCGCTGTCATGGTTGCACTTAAGGACGAATTTTTCAGGGAGTACTGAAAAATCAATCTGCGACGCTCTGGTATAAACACCAATTAATGGCACCGTTTTCACGCGCGTTGTTCTGGATGAAACGTATTCCCTAACGGCGAGTTTATCGGCAAGCATGGTATAGACGTTATTGTGGTCATAAACCAGACGATGACATATTTTTTCACTCAACGTCGTGGGCGAGTTAATGTCAGGTTCTTTTCCGGTTGTTTTCTTAAGCCTCATAGTATGAAAATGCAGGTCCGTCATTAAAAATGAACGACATTTTCTGATGAGGTACTCGGTATATTTGAGAACGTAAGTGGCGTTGTTCATTTCTTCTCCTCCGTAATGTCCGGATATTTTGGAGAAGAACTGTTGATGTATTTTGCTTAGAATATGGAGCCACAATGGAGATGAAAAAATTAAGGATTAAACAGCGTGTAAAGGCTATTTAATCCTTATTAAGCGGTGCAACGTTTGTTTACCGGTCTTTGCGCCACGCATCGGCTGTCAGTGCTTCACCGAAATGACCGGCAATCAGCCGTTTTGTCAGCTCGTGAAGCGGGGAGGCCATCACGTCCGCCGTGCTGCCGCGCTCGACCACTTCACCTTGATGCATAACCATCACCTGATCGCTGATGTGTTTCATCATTCCCAGATGCTGGGTAACGTAGATATACGAGATCCCCTGTTTTTCCTGCAATTCCAGCATCAGGTTAATCAGCTGCGAGCGCATCGACATATCCAGCGAGGCAAGCGCTTCATCAGCAATGATCACTTTTGGTCGCAAAATCAACGCACGCGCCAGACCCAGACGCTGTTTCTGGCCGGGGGCCAGCATATGCGGGTAGTAGCTTTCGTGATCCGGTAACAGCCCAACCATACGCAGGGTTTCAAACACGCGCTTACGGCGCGCCTCCGGCTCCAGGTCGGTGTTCAGACGCAGCGGAAAATCGAGGATCTGCGAAATGCGCTGGCGCGGATTGAGCGAGGTAGACGGATCCTGGAAGATCATGCGGATGCGCTGGCTGCGGAAAGAGTAATCCCCGAATGTAAGAGGATGATCGTCAATCAACACTTCGCCTGCCGTCGGTTCAACCATGCCGGCAAGCATTTTCGCCAGGGTCGATTTCCCGGAACCGTTCTCGCCGATGATCGCCAGAGTCTGTTTTTCACGCAGCGTAAAGCTCAGCGGTTTTACCGCGTCGACAGTTTGGCGATGAAACAGCCCCGTGCGGTAGCGAAAGGTCTTACTCAGGTTACGGACTTCCAGTAAGGTTTCGACCATTTCACTCTCTCTCCATGTTCAGCGGGAAATGACAGGCGTAAAGATGATTTTTGGCCCCGGTCAGGCGTGGCGTCTCGATACATTTACGCTGAGCATAGGGGCACCGCGGACCCAGACGACAGCCAATCGGCAACGATTCCAGCAGCGGAATCGCCCCCGGCAGGGTGTTCAGGCGGCTTTTATGCGGCATCGCGCTGCCAAAATCGGGAATAGCGCGGATTAGCGCCTGCGTATACGGGTGGTGCGGCGCGGTGATCAGGTCTTCACTCGGCGCGGTTTCGACCGTTTGTCCGCAGTACATCACGTCAATTTTATCCGCCCATTTGCTAAGCATTTGCAGGTCATGGCTGATCAGCAAAATGGTGGTGTTGTTGTTCTGGTTAAGACGCGACAGCAGGCGGAAGATTTGCGCCTGCGTGGTGGGTTCCATCGCGTTCGTCGGTTCATCCGCGATCAGCAAACGCGGCTGATTGGCCAGCGCGATGGCAATCATCACTTTCTGACATTCGCCGTCGGTTAGCTCGTACGGGAAGCTGCGCATCGCATCTTTGTGATCTTTGATCCCGACGCGGTGTAAAAGCTCAATGGCGCGACGCTTGCGCCAGCCAACGCGTTGCCACCAGCGGCCTTTATAGGTCCAGCCGGGGATGTTCTGCATCAGCTGTTTGCCCACGCGTTCGGACGGGTCGAGACAGGACTGCGGCTCCTGGAAAATCATCGAGACGTTATGCCCGACCAGCTTGCGCCGCTCGCGGGGAGAGAGGCGCAGCAGGTCGATGTCATCAAACCGCATACGGTCGGCGGTCACGCGCCAGTTATCTTTCGCCACGCCGCAGATAGCTTTGGCAATCAGGCTTTTTCCTGAGCCGGATTCCCCCACCAGCCCGCGAATTTCACCCTCCGCGAGGGTGATGCTGATGCGATCGACGGCTTTAACCCAGCCTTCACCGGTTTTGAATTCAATGGTGAGGTTGCGAATATCAAGAAGCGGCATTATTGCACCCCCGCGTTAATTGCACGGCGAATACCGTCGCCCAGCAGGTTGATCAGCAGCACGCTCACCATAATGGCCGCACCCGGCAGCATAACCGTCCACGGCGCCACGTAAATTAACTCCAGCGCGTCACCGAGCATCGCGCCCCATTCGGGCGACGGCAGCTGCGCGCCGAGGTCAAGGAAGCCGAGCGCAGCGATGTCCAGGATCGCCATCGACAGGGCGCGGGTGATCTCGGTGACCAGCCCGGAGGCAATGTTAGGCAGCACGGCAAACCACAGAATGTTGAAGGTGGTCGCACCGTCCAGACGCGCGGCGACGACATACTCTTTTTCCAGCTCGTCATGCACCATGCTGTAAACCGAGCGCACGATGCGGGGCAGGATAGCCAGCCAGACGGCGAACATGGCATGCGACAGATGCGGACCGGCAAAGGCAACCACAATGATCGCCAGCAGCAGGGACGGAATCGACAGCAGCGTATCCAGAATGTGGTTAAGCACCGCCGAGCGCAGGCCATGCGTAGATCCCGCAAAAATACCCAGCGCCAGCCCGCAGATCGTGGCCGCGAGCGTCACCACAAATGCGCCGCCCACCGTCGGGGCTGCACCGCTCAGCAGGCGGCTCAACACGTCACGTCCGAGGTCGTCCGTTCCCAGGAAGAAGGAGACTTCGCCGTAGCGCGACCAGGACGGCGGCAGCAGCTGATAGCCGAGGAACTGCTGATCGATGCCATACGGCGCAAACCACGAGCCAAAGACGCACAGCAACACCAGGCCTGCACAGCCATAAAGGCCGATCATTGCCGTGGTGTCACCATAGAATTTACGCCACACGGTACGCAGCACGCCGGGCGTGCGCTTTTCACTGTATACGCTATCGTAAGGCATACCATTCCTTATGCTTCAATGGGTTAGCCATGGCACCCAGAATATCGGACAACACGTTAACAATAATCACCAGCGAACCAATCACCATCACGCCTGCGGAAATAGCGGCGTAGTCCTGCTGGCGGATAGCGTTAATCAGCCATCGCCCCAGCCCTGGCCAGCTAAAGACCATCTCGGTGATCATGGCCAGCGTGAGCATGGTGGAAAACTGTAATCCCAGACGCGGAATAACCGGCGGCAGCGCGTTGTGCAGGACGTTGCGGCGCAGTATGGTCAGGCGCGACAGACCGCGCGTGGCGGCGGCTTTGACATAGTTCTGGTCAAACACCTCGATGGTGCTCAGGCGCATCAGGCGAATCACTTCGGTTGTTGGCGCAACCGCCAGCGTCAGCACCGGCAATACCATATGGCGCAGGGCGCTGACGATCATCTCGTGGCGCCACACCGAATCGGACAGCCACGCGTCAATGATGGCAAAACCGGTCACCGTTTTAACCGTGTAGAGCAGGTCAAAACGGCCAGAAACCGGCAGCCAGCCCATCGTCAGAGAGAAGAAAACCGTCAGCAGCAGCGCCAGCCAGAATACCGGGATAGAAAAGCCCAACAGGGCGAGGGCGCTGATAAACTTATCCTGCCATTTATTGCGATAGATCCCGGCCAGCATGCCTACGGGAATGCCAACCATCAGGGCAAAGCCAAAGGCCAGAATGCACAGTTCCATCGTGGCCGGGAAAACTTCTTTCAACTGATCGGAAATAAGCTGCCCGTTAATGCTGGATACGCCGAAATCCCAGTGCAGCAGCCCGTTAAACCAGAACAGCCAGGCATCCCACAGCGACGACCCCTGGAGCGGGGCGTGGGGCGTAAAATAGCTCAGGCTGAAGCCGACAAAGTTCAGGAAAAAGAGCGTCACCAGCAGCAAAAGGAGCCGACGTAAGGTAAAAATAATCATGGTTTTTTCACCTCTTGTTCTTTTTCACGCGACACGCCGGCGAACGAGGCGTTGCCGAACGGACTCAGCACCAGACCTTTAATATCATAGCGATACGCCTGAAGGCGCAGGGAAGAGGCCAGCGGCAGCACCGGCAGTTCCTGGGCAAGGATCTTCTGCGCTTCATCATAGGCATCGATGCGCGAGGCCAGCTGCTGGGAAGCCAGCGCTTTTTGCAGCACGGCGTCAAACTCCCGGTTGCACCAGTGGGCATAGTTGGTCTGCGAGTTTATCGCCGCGCAGCTCAGAAGTGGCCGGAAGAAGCTGTCCGGATCGTTACTGTCGGTCGCCCAGCCGGTCAGGGTTAAATCATGATTCATGTCCATCAGGCGCGCCTCCTGGAAACGGCCCTCAACCGGTACGATGATCACTTTCACGCCCACCTGCGCCATATCCGCCTGCAGCAGTTCGGCGGTCTTGAGCGGGCTCGGGTTCCACGCCTGGGAGCTGGTGGGCACCCAAAGCTGCAGCGTGAGGTTTTCCGCCCCCAGCGCCTTCAGCTGTTCACGCGCTTTTGCCGGATTGTATTCGGTAATTTTAGCTTCACCGTCATAGGCCCACGAGGCGCGCGGTAAAATTGAGGCGGCGGTTTCCGCCGTGCCGTAGTAGATCGACTGCATCAGGCGCTGGTTGTTAATCGCCAGCGCCAGAGCGTGACGAACGGCAGGGTTATTCAACGGCGGCTTATCCGTGTTAAAGGCCAGATAAGCGATATTCATGCCGGGGCGTAACGTCAGGCGCAGGCGCGGATCGTCGCGCAATATGGTGAGCTGGCTGGCCGCGGGCCAGGCGAGAACGTCACATTCCCCGGTGAGCAGTTTCGACAGACGTCCCGTCCCGCCAGAACCGAGATCGACCACCACCTGCGGCATCAGCGGCGTGCCGCGCCAGAAATGCTCGTGGCGCTGCAGACGAATGTACTGCCCGGCACGGTATTCGGCCAGCTGGAACGGACCGGTGCCGACCGGCTGACGATCGAGCAGCTCCTGACGATCTTTTTTCGTCAGGTTCGCCGCGTATTCAGCGGACATGACCGACGCATAGTGGGTCGCCAGGTGCCAGAGGAAGGAGGCATCCGGGCGCGTCAGCGTAAATTCGACCGTCCGGTTATCCAGCTTACGCACGCTTTTGACGGTGTCGGCAAACTGCAGGCTGTCGAAATAGGGGAAGTTACCGCCGTTAACGTTGTGCCACGGATGGTTGCGGTTAAAAATGCGCTGGAAGGTGAAGACCACGTCATCCGCGTTCAGCTTGCGCGTGGGGGTAAACCACGGTGTGCGCTGAAATGCGACGTCATCGCGCAGGTGAAAACGGTAGGTTGCGCCGTTATCCAGCACTTCCCAGCTTTCCGCAAGCTCGGGTACAAGACGGTAGGTGTACGGGTCAACGTCAAGCAGACGGTCATAAAGCTGCGCGGCAAGGGTATCCACAATCAGGCCGCTGCCCGCTTTTTGCGGGTTGAAGGTATCCACCTGGCCGCTTACGCAATAGACGAAGCCGCTGTCACGAATGTCAGGCTGCGGCGTTTGCCCGGGCGCGGCAAAAGCCTGGCTGCTAAACAGACCAAGTGCAAAAAAGGACGATAAAAACAGACGCATAATTTTTAAGGTATTATATATGAAGTGGCTATCCTACTAATTTTAAACGACATTATCCAGTGTCGTTTAAGCCTGAGGGCATAATGGGGGCAGTAACGTTTGCAGTCGGTCACTCAGCGTCACAACCAGATGCACGTTCATACCTGCAATCCACTTTGAATATACCTCATGGACTATCTTAGCATTTTCGTGGCGCATCTGACTCGCTATATACGAAGGATTTGCTCCGGCGGATAGCATCAGGCAAGCGCATATATACCGCGAAATACAGGAAGAAACGTTCTCACTATAAGGTCTGGGATCGTCTGCGGACAGACATGATTGAGGTCGCTGCAGGAAGGCATCCGAACACCACATAGGCTCAAAGACTACTTAAAGTATTTGTCCAGTGGATCGTGATACCTGTACTTTCTGAAGAAAAAAAGCCAGTAAAAAAAGCCAAGCACAGCACCTAACCCGGCAAACTTCAGGAAAAGAACTTTGCGAAAACTGAGAAGGTCTGCGAAAGAGTATACTCCCTTCCATATATCAATAACGCCGCCGTTTATTACCAGATCTGAGAACAGAGCAAGCACTGGTAACGCAATGGCATACGCACAGACTAAATAGCATAAAGTAAAAATCCTTACTTTATTGTTCACGTGCATACCAGCCACCCTGGTTCACTTTTTCAGCGCTTTCATTAGCATTATCAGTACAAACGCTATCGTTGCAGACAGGCCAAACTTAATCAGAATTGCTGTGAAATCATAGTTATTCATGGCTTCTTCACCATCGCCTGAAATCTGGATATGTTGCATGAAAACATCATTAATCCAGCTGTCCGGTAAGAGGATAAAACAGGCAATAAGTAAAACAACGAATATTATGATTTTCATCTCACACCACATTTACTGAAGTCAGGTACACCACGAACATCAATACGTCCGTAAGCCATCAATCCTTTACCGCCGGGTACAATCACTTTTTTCCGGTTGAGTAACGCATTCCGTAAAATCTGGAAGTCGGCCGCTCTGTAAAGGGTGATACAGCCCCACGATACACCAGAACCATCGGTGTTGAGAGGATGAAGTCTGAAACTTCCGCGTCTCGCTCCATTAACATAGACGTAATCGCTCATGGTTTGTGCGCTATACAAACCGAACCATTCAGAGTGATGGTTTTTGTACAGGTGCACCATATCGATAAATTCTGCTCTGACCTGGTTAACAAAACTGCCAGCGGGGCGGTCAACAATCCAGTAAGTACCCGGCGGTATAGCGGCTTTTTCGATATCTGAACAGTTTGGATTGTTTATATACCGTTCAATTCCTGACAGTACGTCAAACGATCCAATACCATAACAATCCAGCTTGAGCGTTTTCCCATCTGGCGACAGCCGACCATAATCCATCATGCAAATCTGCAAGCTCATACTCCCGTTTCGATTGTCATTTTGCAGAAATGATAATTGATAATAAATGGCTGGTTAACCTACTAAATTTTCATTACAGGCAGGTTAGTGATTAAGCATGTTTGGTAGTAACGGGGTGAGGATGCCAGCAGAGTGCTGTAAACCTTATGAAGAATATCAATCAGACCATGCTCCGTAAAAATCTCTGCGGTTAAGTGCTGATATTGTCAGCGCATTTGATGCTTTTTGAGCAATGCCCTTAACTGATGGTAGGTCAGACCCAGCAGTTCAGCCGCCCGTTTCTGGTTATATTTCGCCGTCTTAAGGCTTTGCTCCAGCAGCTGTTTTTCCTGGTCGTGCTGGAACTGGCGTAAATCAAGGGGAAGAGCAGGGGCATCGCCTGGAGATGCTGGTGCGGGCAAGGGCGGCGCGCTGCGCTGAAAAGGATCGATAATGATATTGTCCAGCTCGGTCTCGCTGCTGCCGTGGCGATAGACGGAACGCTCCACGACGTTTTTCAGTTCGCGGATATTTCCCGGCCAGTGGTAAGCAAGCAGCGTCTCCCGTGCATAATCGCTGAAGCCGGGGAACAGCGGCAGTCCGAGCTCGCGGCACATCTGAATCGCAAACTGGTCTGCGAGCAGCATGATGTCGCTTCTGCGTTCACGCAGGGGAGGAAGCTGAACGACGTCAAAGGCCAGGCGATCGAGCAGGTCGGCACGGAATTTCTCCTGTGCCACCATCTCCGGCAGGTTGGCGTTAGTGGCACACACCAGACGCACATTGACCTGCAGCGGCTGGCTACCGCCGACGCGCTCCAGCTCGCCGTATTCAATCACGCGCAGCAGCTTCTCCTGCACCAGCATGGGCGCGGTGGCAAGCTCATCAAGAAACAGCGTACCGCCGTCGGCGCGCTCAAAGCGTCCGGGATGGCGTTTCTGGGCGCCGGTAAACGCGCCCGCTTCATGGCCGAAGAGCTCGGTATCAAGCAGGTTTTCATTCAGCGCCGCGCAGTTAAGGGAAATAAAGGGGCCGTCCCAGCGCCCGGATAAATAGTGCAGACGATTGGCGATAAGTTCCTTACCCGTACCGCGCTCGCCGATGATTAGCACCGGTTTGTTGAGCGGCGCCAGACGAGAAACCTGTTCCAGCACTTCCAGAAAACTGTTTGCTTCGCCGAGTAAATTGTCTTTGTATCCAGGCATGATGAAATTAACCACTCCTTAGCGATATTCACCAGGGAAGAATAGTTCTTCACTGCGTGAAAATCAATCATGGCTTTTTAAATCAATAAGATAAAAAGTTGGCATGATGTTTGTATTATCTGTACAGCAGGGCATAGCCCAATAACAGAACTATGAGGATTAGATTATGGGTATTTTTTCTCGTTTTGCCGACATCGTGAACGCCAACATCAACTCACTGCTGGAGAAAGCGGAAGATCCGCAGAAGCTGGTGCGTCTGATGATTCAGGAGATGGAAGACACGCTGGTTGAAGTGCGCTCTACCTCCGCCCGCGCGCTGGCGGAGAAAAAACAGCTTACGCGTCGTATTGAACAGGCCACTGCTCAGCTGAACGAATGGCAGGAAAAAGCTGAACTTGCGCTGCGCAAAGACAAAGAGGATCTGGCCCGTGCGGCGCTGATCGAAAAACAGAAGCTGGCTGATATGGTCGCTACGCTCGAGCATGAAGTCACGCTGGTGGATGACACGCTCACCCGTATGAAGAAAGAAATTGGTGAGCTTGAAAACAAACTGAACGAAACCCGCGCGCGTCAGCAGGCGCTGACTTTGCGTCACCAGGCGGCAAGCTCCTCCCGCGACGTGCGTCGTCAGCTGGACAGCGGTAAGCTTGATGAAGCGATGGCGCGTTTTGAATCGTTTGAACGTCGTATCGACCACATGGAAGCGGAAGCCGAAAGCCACGGCATCGGCAAGCAAAAGTCGCTGGATCAACAGTTCGCCGATCTGAAGGCTGATGATGAAATCAGCGAACAGCTCGCGGCACTGAAAGCCAAAATGAAGCAAGACAACCAATAATAATTCCTGCGGCACCTGAGCGTGCCGCATCGTAAGACAAGGAGTACACATGAGCGCGCTTTTTCTGGCCATTCCCCTGACAATTTTCGTGCTGTTCGTTTTGCCGATTTGGCTATGGCTGCACTACAGCAACCGTTCTTCACGGGGCGAACTTTCCCAGAGTGAACAACAGCGTCTGGTTCAGCTCTCTGATGAAGCGAACAAAATGCGCGAACGCATTCAGGCGCTGGAAGCCATCCTGGATGCTGAACATCCAAACTGGAGGGACCGTTAATGTCTGGACTGAATCTGAAAAAAAAGCTGTGGCGAATTCCACAGCAGGGCATGGTGCGCGGCGTCTGTGCCGGGCTGGCTCATTATCTTGACGTCCCGGTTAAGCTGGTACGCGTGGTGACGGTGCTGTCGATCTTCTTTGGTCTGGCATTTATTACCCTGGTCGCGTACATCGTGCTGTCGTTTGTTCTTGACCCGATGCCGGAAGGAGAACTGGCAGCGGAAGGCGCCCCCACCAGCAGCGATCTCCTGAATGCGGTTGATGAACAACTCGCTGCCGGGGAGAAGCGGTTACGGGAAATGGAACGCTATGTCACGTCGGATACCTTTACGCTGAGAAGTCGTTTTCGTCAGCTTTAAGAGAGAGAAGAGATGAAACAACACTGGCAACAGGCCGGTCAGAAGGTTAAACCCGGCCTCAAAATCGCAGGTAAACTGGTCCTGCTGACCGCGTTACGTTTCGGCCCGGCAGGCGTGGCGGGTTGGGCGATAAAATCCGTTGCCCGCAAGCCGGTCAGAATGGTACTGGCAGTGGCGCTCGAACCGCTGTTGCAAAAAGTGGCAAAACGGCTGTCTCGCCGCTACTTATCCCAGTAATTTCCGCACGCGTTAGCCCTTACTCTTCCGGGAGAGGGGCTGGCGACGATTAACCACACTTCCTCGTTTCCCCTGCTTTCTTTGCGGCAGCTCACAATATTGTTCTGAGCTGCTTTGCAATCGTGTTTTTCTCCTGCCCGGTCCGTTGACAGATATTTTTCATGGGAGTAGATTGCCACTTCGTGGGACCGCTACCATGGAAAATCAAGTGAACGAAAAAATTAAAGCACTCATTAATCTTATTTATGGAAAAACGTTTTCTGAAGCGCATCTTCACGTGTTGCTGGAAAATATTGAAAAGGCCGCCTCTGTTATTACGGAAAGGCGTAAAATGGGCTGGGATGAAAAAGATGTCGTTTTGATAACCTATGCCGACCAGATTTCAGCGAAAGGGGAGAAAGCACTCCCGGTTTTTACACGTTTTTATAACAAATGGCTTTCGCATTCTTTTTCTCATGTCCATCTTTTGCCTTTTTATCCTTGGTCTTCGGATGACGGATTTTCTGTCGTTGATTATCATGAAGTTGCGCCTGAAACGGGAACGTGGCGAGATGTTGCTGAATTAAAACAGTCAGCCAGCCTGATGTTTGATTTCGTCTGCAATCATATGTCGGCCAAAAGTGCCTGGTTTGCTAATTACCTGAAGCAAATGCCAGGGTATGATGATTTCTTTATTTCTGTCGATCCTGAAACAGATTTATCCGCGGTGACGCGTCCGCGTGCCTTACCGCTTCTTACGCCTTTCACGCTTCATGATGGCAGCGTACGATACCTGTGGACCACCTTCAGTGAGGACCAGGTTGATCTCAACTTCGCCTCTCCGCAGGTGCTGATTGCGATGGTCGACGTGCTGCTGCGTTACCTTATTGAAGGGGCGCGATATATTCGACTGGATGCCGTTGGGTTCATGTGGAAAATACCTGGAACGAGCTGCATTCACCTTGAGCAAACCCACCAACTCATCCAGCTTTTCCGCGCCATTACCGAGGCGGTTGCCCCTGGCACGGTGATTATCACCGAGACGAACGTTCCGCATAAAGATAACGTCTCTTACTTCGGTGACGGCGAAAATGAAGCGCAGATGGTTTATCAGTTCTCTTTACCCCCGCTTGTACTGCATGCGGTGCATTGTCAGGATGTGCGCACGCTAAGCCAGTGGGCTGCGTCGCTTGCGTTGCCTTCCACAAAAACGACCTGGTTCAACTTCCTGGCCTCGCATGATGGCATCGGTCTTAACCCATTACGCGGAATATTACCTGAGTCGGAGATCATCTCGCTTGTAGAGAAGCTTCAGTCCGAAGGCGCGTTGGTTAACTGGAAAAATAACCCGGACGGCACACGAAGCCCTTATGAAATTAATGTGACCTATCTGGATGCATTAAGCACACGAGAAAGTCATGATAGCGATCGCATTGCCCGGTTTATTCTGGCCCATGCCGTCCTTTTAAGCTTCCCCGGCGTTCCTGCGATTTATATTCAGAGTATTCTCGGCTCCCGTAATGATTATGACGGTGTAGAGCGTCTGGGATATAACCGTGCGATAAATCGCGAAAAATATACCGCGGGACAAATTGACCGCGCGCTTGAAGATAAAAGCAGCCTGCGTTATCAGGTCTATTGTGCGTTAAGCCAGCTAATCGTGCTTCGTCGTGCGGAAAAAGCATTTCACCCTGACAGTCAGGCTTATTTTAGCACGTCAGGTGAGCATGTATTAAAAATTGTTCGCGTGGCGGATTGTTGTGAAAAAATAACAGCGCTATTTAATTTCAGTGATTCTCCTCAAACGGTTGAATCAGATATTCACTCCGGACGGGAATTGATTAGCGGAGAAGATATTACCGATACGACTCTGACCCTAAATCCATGGCAGGTTTTGTGGATTAAAGAAAACTAAAAAGGACCTTAAACATGAAAACACCCAGAATTGTGCTGATATCAGCACTGGTTTCGTGCGCCCTGTTATCAGGCTGTAAGGATGACAAAGCGTCCTCTGTCACCATTGAGTTTATGCACTCGTCGGTAGAGCAGGAGCGTCAGGCCGTTATTACGAAACTGATCGAAAAATTCGAGAAAGAGAACCCTGGCATCACGGTAAAACAGGTACCGGTGGAAGAGGATGCCTACAACACCAAGGTGATTACGCTGGCGAGAACCGGCGCGCTCCCTGAAGTGATTGAGGTCAGCCATGACTACGCAAAAGTGATGGATAAAGAACAGCTTCTGGATCGTGACGCTATTGCTGAAGCCGTTAAAGCGGTGGGGGAAAAGACCTTCTATGACGGAATTTTACGCGTAGTCCGTACGGAAGATGGTGCAGCCTGGACGGGCGTGCCGGTCAGCGCCTGGCTTTCGGGCGTCTGGTATCACAAAGATGTGCTGGCCGCGGCGGGCATTGAGGAGCCGCATAACTGGGAACAGCTTCTGCAAGCCAGCCAGCGCCTGAACGACCCGGCTAAAAAGCATTACGGCATCGCGTTGCCGACGGCGGAAAGCGTGATGACCGAGCAGTCATTTTCCCAGTTTGCCCTTTCTGGTGGCGCGAACGTGTTTGATGCAAAAGGCAATGTCGATATCGATACGCCGGAAATGGCAAAAGCGCTGGCGTTTTATAAAGCGCTGGCTGCGACCACCATGCCGGGTTCGAACGATGTCATGGAGATCAAAGACGCCTTCATGAACGGTTCTGCGCCGATGGCGGTTTACTCCACCTACATCCTGCCTGCCGTCTACAAGGACGGAAACCCTTCTAATCTGGGCTTCGTTGTCCCGACTGAAACGTCATCGGCGGTGTACGGCATGATCACCTCACTGACGATCACCACCGGGCAAACCGAAGAGGAGACCAAAGCGGCCGAGAAGTTTGTTACATGGATGGAACAGGCTCAAAACGCGACGGACTGGGTCATGATGTCGCCGGGCGCGGCGCTGCCGGTGAATAAATTGGTGGTGGGCACGGATACCTGGAAAAACAACGACGTGATCAAAGCGTTTGGGCAGTTGCCTTATGAGCTGATTGCGCAGTTCCCGAACGTGCAGGTGTTTGGCGCAGTGGGGGATAAAAACTTCACCCGCATGGGCGACGTGACGGGCTCCGGCATCATCAGTTCCATGGTGCATAACGTTACGGTGGGGCAGAAGGACCTTAACACAACGTTAAGCAGCAGCCAGAAGCGACTGACTGATCTCATTACACAACGATAGGAGCGCTCTGCGGAAGGAAATTATGAAGACGTTGTTTTCTGGTCGTTCAGATATGCCTTTCGCCATGCTGCTGTTGGCCCCCAGCCTGATTCTGCTGGGGGGCCTGGTGGCCTGGCCAATGATTTCCAATATTGAAATCAGTTTCTTACGCTTGCCGCTCAATCCGCGCATTAGCGCCGTGTTTGTCGGACTGGACAATTACATTCGCATTCTCAGCGATGCCGCTTTCTGGCACTCGCTGTGGATGACATTCTGGTACACGGCGCTGGTAGTGATTGGCAGCACGGTGCTGGGTCTTGCCGTCGCCATCTTCTTTAATCGCGAGTTTCGCCTGCGCAAGACGGCACGTTCACTGGTGATTTTATCCTACGTCACGCCGTCTATTTCGCTGGTGTTTGCCTGGAAATACATGTTCAACAACGGCTACGGCATCGTGAACTATCTGGGCGTAGACCTGTTGCACCTGTATGACCAGGCTCCGCTGTGGTTTGACAACCCGGGCAGCAGCTTCGTGCTGGTGGTGCTGTTCGCTATCTGGCGTTACTTCCCGTACGCGTTTATCTCATTCCTGGCGATTTTACAGACCATTGATAAATCCCTGTATGAAGCGGCGGAAATGGACGGCGCAAATGCCTGGCAACGTTTTCGTATCGTCACGCTGCCCGCGATTATGCCGGTCCTGGCCACGGTGGTCACGCTGCGCACCATCTGGATGTTCTACATGTTTGCTGACGTCTACCTGCTGACCACCAAGGTCGATATTTTAGGCGTCTATCTCTACAAAACCGCATTCGCTTTCAACGATTTAGGTAAAGCAGCGGCGATCTCTGTGGTGCTGTTCGTGATCATCTTCGCGGTGATTCTGCTGACCAGAAAAAGGGTGAACCTCAATGGCAACAAATAAACGCGTACTGAGCCGTATTGGTTTTTATCTCGGGCTGGCGGTATTCCTGATCATCACGCTTTTCCCGTTCTTCGTGATGCTGATGACGTCATTCAAGAGCGCTAAAGAGGCGATCTCGCTCAATCCTACCATTCTGCCGCAGGCGTGGACGCTGCAGCATTATGTAGACATCTTTAACCCGCTGATCTTCCCGTTTGTGGACTATTTCAAAAACAGCATGGTGGTGTCGCTGACCTCCTCGGTAATTGCCGTGTTTCTCGGCACGCTGGGTGCTTACGCTTTATCCAAACTGCGTTTTAAGGGCCGCACGACGATCAATGCGAGTTTTTACACCGTCTACATGTTCTCCGGCATCTTGCTGGTGGTGCCGCTGTTCAAAATCATCACTGCCCTTGGGATCTACGACACCGAGCTGGCGCTGATTATCACCATGGTGACGCAGACGTTACCGACGGCGGTGTTCATGCTTCGCAGCTACTTCGACACCATCCCGGACGAAATAGAAGAAGCCGCAATGATGGACGGCCTTAACCGCCTGCAAATTATCTTCCGAATTACCGTGCCGCTGGCGATATCCGGGCTCGTATCAGTGTTTGTCTACTGCTTCATGGTGGCGTGGAACGACTATCTGTTTGCGTCCATTTTCCTGTCCAGCGCCAGCAACTTCACCTTGCCGGTCGGGCTGAACACGCTCTTTAGCACACCCGATTATATCTGGGGTCGCATGATGGCGGCATCGCTGGTGACGGCACTTCCGGTGGTCATCATGTACGCCCTGTCTGAACGTTTTATTAAAAGTGGTTTGACCGCCGGTGGCGTGAAGGGCTGAGGCGGCCAATTTTTAACAAGGAGTCAATCATGAAAAAATTAGTTGCGACAGCGCCACGCGTGGCGGCGCTCGTAGAGTACGAAGATCGCCCGGTTGCGGGACATGAAGTAAAAATTCGTGCCTGCTTTGGCGCACCGAAACACGGTACCGAAGTGGTGGATTTCCGCGCGGCAAGTCCGTTTATCGATGAAGAGTTCAATGCGGAGTGGCAGATGTTTACCCCGCGCGAAGAGGGGACGGCCCGCGGGATCGAATTCGGTAAGTTCCAGCTGGGCAATATGATTGTTGGCGACATTATCGAATGCGGCGCTGACGTCACGGAATACCGGACTGGCGATCGCGTCTGCTGTTACGGGCCGCTCCAGGAGACGGTCATCGTCAATGCCGTCAACAACTACAAGCTGCGCAAAATGCCGCAGGGTGCCTCCTGGAAGAACGCCGTCTGCTACGATCCGGCACAGTTTGCCATGAGCGGCGTGCGTGATGCCAACGTGCGGGTCGGGGATTTTGTCGTGGTGGTAGGCCTCGGCGCGATTGGGCAGATTGCGATCCAACTGGCGAAAAAAGCCGGCGCGTCAGTCGTCATCGGTGTGGATCCTATCGAACACCGTTGCGACATTGCCCGCCGTCATGGCGCGGACTACTGCCTGAACCCTATCGGCACAGATGTCGGTCAGGAAATTAAAAAGCTGACCGGGAAGCAGGGCGCAGACGTGATTATCGAGACCAGCGGCTTTGCAGATGCTCTGCAGTCTGCGCTGCGCGGCCTGGCCTACGGCGGCACCATTTCCTACGTTGCGTTCGCTAAACCGTTCGCTGCAGGTTTCAATCTGGGGCGTGAAGCGCACTTCAACAACGCGAAGATTGTCTTCTCCCGCGCCTGCAGTGAGCCAAACCCGGATTACCCGCGCTGGAGCCGCAAGCGTATTGAAGAGACCTGCTGGGAACTGCTGATGAACGGTTATCTGAATTGTGAAGATCTGATCGACCCGGTTGTGACCTTCTCCACCAGCGCTGAAAGCTACATGAAATATGTGGACCAGCATCCGGAACTGAGCATCAAAATGGGCGTCACTTTTTAAGCTAAGGAAAGCAACTCATGAAAATCGCAACACAAAATCAGACCTTTTTCCCGGGCAATATCCTGGAGAAATTCAAGTACATCAAAGCGATGGGTTTTGATGGCTATGAAATTGACGGCAAGCTGCTGGTGGAAAACCTCGCCGAAGTGAAAGCGGCGATTAAGGCCACCGGCCTGCCGGTCACAACCGCCTGCGGCGGATACGATGGCTGGATTGGTGACTTTATCGAAGAGCGTCGTCTGAACGGCTTAGCGCAGATTGAACGCATTCTGGAAGCGCTGGCCGAAGTGGGCGGCAAGGGCATTATCGTGCCTGCAGCCTGGGGAATGTTCACCTTCCGTTTGCCGCCAATGACCTCACCACGCAGCCTCGAAGGCGACCGTAAAGCGGTGAGTGCTTCGCTGCGCTGGCTGGATGAGGTTGCAGCGCGCACCGGAACCACCGTCTACCTGGAGCCGCTGAATCGCTATCAGGATCACATGATCAACACCCTGGCTGACGCACGACGCTATATCGAAGAGAACGGCCTCAAGCACGTGCAGATCATCGGTGATTTCTATCATATGAACATTGAAGAAGATTCGCTGACGGAGGCACTGCATCAGCATCGCGATCTGCTGGGCCATGTGCACATCGCTGATAACCACCGTTACCAGCCGGGAAGCGGTAGCCTCGATTTTGCCAGCCTGTTCGATCAGCTGCGTGCGGATAATTACCAGGGCTATGTGGTTTACGAGTGCCGCGTACGTTCTGAAGATCCCGCTCAGGCTTATCGGGATTCACTCACTTATTTACGCGAATGCTAAGGATGAGGAGCGTGATGAGTGCTTCAACAACGTCGCCACTGCGCGTCGCCATCATTGGCGCCGGGCAGGTTGCGGACAAAGTGCATGCCTCGTATTACGCCACGCGCAGTGATGTTCAGATGGTGGCTGTCATGGACAGCCGCCTCGAACAGGCACAGGCTTTTGCGGAGCGGCATGCCATACCGTCTGCGTGGCAGGACGCGTGTGCCATGCTGGAGGCGGTTAAGCCGGACGTGGTGAGCGTTTGTTCGCCAAACCGATTTCATTTTGAGCATGTGATGGCGGCGCTCGAGGCTGGTTGTCATGTGATGTGCGAAAAACCGCCCGCCATGACGCCGCAAGAGGCCG
The DNA here is from genome assembly GCF_043965265.1 of Enterobacter sp. ECC-249. Taxonomy (NCBI): domain Bacteria; kingdom Pseudomonadati; phylum Pseudomonadota; class Gammaproteobacteria; order Enterobacterales; family Enterobacteriaceae; genus Enterobacter; species Enterobacter sp. ECC-249. Next base: position 3,078,464 of record NZ_CP143660.1, on the reverse strand, counting down.
ATGAGATGCGAATGGCTGCCCGCAAGGCGGGGAAAGTGCTGGCATATGATTTTCATCACCGCTTCGCGCTCGATACGCAACTGCTGCGCGAGGCCGTGATGAACGGAACGCTGGGCGAAATCTACTTCACCTCGGCGCAGGCGTTACGGCGCTGCGGCGTGCCGGGCTGGGGCGTCTTCACCAACAAAGCCCTGCAGGGCGGTGGGCCGCTGATTGATATTGGCATTCACATGCTGGATGCCGCGATGTACGTGCTGGGTTTCCCGGCGGTCAAAAGGGTCACGGCGCACGGCTTCCAGAGGCTGGGAACACAAAAAAGCAGCGGCCAGTTCGGCGCGTGGGATCCCGCACAGTTTACGGTTGAAGATGCCCTGTTTGGCACCATCGAATTCTGCAACGGCGGCATTTTGCGTCTGGACACCTCGTTCGCGCTGAATATTCGCGAGCAGTCGATCATGAATGTCGCCTTTTGCGGTGAAAAGGCGGGGGCGACGCTTTTCCCGGCCCACGTTTATCAGGATGACGCCGGGACGTTACAAACCCTGGTCCAGCGTGAAGAGGCTGACGACCAGCGCCATTTACGCAGCATGGAGGCCTTTGTCCGTCACGTGCAGGGAGAGCCCGTAATGATTGCAGATGCTGAACAGGGGCTGGTGATTCAGCAGCTTGTCGCGGCGCTTTATCAATCGGCAGAAACAGGGGAAAGCGTAACATTATGCTGAGCGTGTCTGTATTAACCGATCCGGGCTTTTGTCCGCACAGTCTGAATAAGTACGCATCCATTATGGCATGCGGTAACGGCTACATGGGCATTCGCGCTGCGCACGAAGAAGATTACACCCAGCAAACCCGAGGGATGTATATTGCGGGCCTCTATCATCAGGCGGGTCGTAACGAGACCACTGAGCTGATCAATTTGCCCGATATCACCGGTATCGAGGTTGAGCTGGACGGGGTGAATTTTACCCTTCTGGCCGGGGACATTCTCGAATGGCAGCGCGAGCTGGCATTTGCCAACGGCGAACTGCATCGCCGCGTCGTCTGGCGTTCGCCTAACGGAAAGCGCTATCGCCTGGAGAGTCGTCGTTTTGTCTCTCTGGATCAGCTGCCGCTCGTTGCCATGCAGCTTGCGATCACCCCGCTTGATGATGCCACGCAGGTGGTGATGAAAACCGGCATTGATGCGACCCAAACCAATACGGGCCGGCAGCATCTGGATGAAATTTCCGTCAGGGTGTTTGACCAGCACTATATGCAGGGTGTGTATGAAACGCAGGACCGGCGCGCTGATGTTGTTATCTCAGCCTTTTGTCAGCTATCAGCCGATAGCGAAAGTTGCTTTACCGCTAAAAATCGTCGTGTCTCTGCCCACTATTCCCTGACGATACCGCAGGGTGACACTGTCACGCTGGATAAGTTTGTCTGGGTGGCCCATCGCAATGATAAAGCCCTGTCGCAGGAGTCGTTCGCGCGCAGGAACCTGGCGGATCTCAAGGTTTGCGCGGCAAGGGGTTATGCCTCGCTGCTGGAAAGTTCAGCCTGCGCATGGGAAGACGTATGGCGTGACGCCCGGGTTGAAGTGGCTTCTGCAGCTCCTGACGATCAGATGGCGCTGGACTATGCCGTCTGGCATCTGACCACCATGACGCCAGCCCATGATGAGCGGAGCAGCATTGCCGCGAAGGGCTTGACCGGCGAAGGATATAAAGGTCACGTCTTCTGGGATACTGAAATATTCCTGCTGCCTTTCCATCTTTTCACTCGGCCGCAGGTGGCCCGAAGTCTGCTGCGCTATCGCTGGCTGAACCTGGCCGGGGCCCGGGAAAAAGCGCGCCGCAACGGCTGGCCGGGCGCACTGTTCCCATGGGAGAGCGCCGCGAGCGGCAAAGAGGAAACGCCGGAGTTTGCGGCTATCAACATCCGTACAGGCATGCGGCAGAAAGTGGCCTCCGCCCTGGCCGAACACCACATCGTGGCGGACATTGCCTGGGCCGTTGTGGCCTACTGGCAGGCCACGCGCGATGACGCGTTTATGCGTAATGAAGGGCTGACCCTGCTGGTGGAGACGGCAACGTTCTGGATGGGCCGCGCCACGGAGGTCAACGGGCGCCTGGAGATTCATGATGTGATTGGGCCGGACGAATACACCGAGCATGTGAATAACAACGCCTACACCAACTATCTGGCCTGGCACAACGTGGCCAGCGCATGCCGGTTCATGTCGATGTTTGAGCGTGAAGAGGCCTGCTTCATGGAGAAGGCGACCACCTTCCTGGCCCGCTTGTGGCTGCCGGAAGCCGACGACGGGGGAGTGATCCCGCAGGACGATTCATTCATGGCGAAACCATCGATCGATTTAAGCCGCTATAAAGCCAAAGCGGGCAAGCAGACCATCCTGCTGGATTACTCTCGCGCGGAAGTTAACGAGATGCAAATCCTCAAGCAGGCCGACGTGGTGATGCTTAACTACCTGTTGCCGGAGAAATTTACCCCAGCCCAGTGTGCGGCCAACCTGGCGTTTTACGAGCCGCGGACGATCCATGACTCTTCGCTGAGCAAGGCTATTCACGGCATTGTGGCCGCCCGCTGTGGCGATACGGAAGGGGCCTACGCCTTCTGGCGCGCTGGCGTGGCTATCGATCTTGGCGACGATCCGCACAGCAGCGACGACGGCATTCATGCCGCGGCCACGGGTGCCATCTGGTCCGGCGTCATTCAGGGGTTTGCCGGCATGCAGATTGTTGATGGCGAGCTGCATCTTGCGCCGAAGCTCCCCGCCCGCTGGCGAAAACTTACCTTCCCGCTGCGCTGGCAGAACGCACGCCTGCGCTTCACGTTTGAAAATGACGTTTTAACCATCGATACCTCCGCACCCGTCACGTTAACCCTGTGGGGAGAAACGGTTTGCGTATCGGAGCGGCAGGCACTGTCTCGTAGGGAATTTCTTACATCTATTGATGGGACCGCTACCACGGAGGCCAGCCATGAAGCCTGAAGCCGTTGTATTCGATCTTGATGGGGTTATCACCGATACCGCGCATCTGCACTTTCTCGCATGGCGTTCGGTCGCGCAGGAGATCGGCATCACTATCGATGAGGTGTTTAACGAGGAGCTTAAGGGAATTAGCCGCATGGAATCCCTGCAGCGGATCCTGCGACACGGTAGAAAAGAGGGGGCGTTTGACGACAAACAGTGCCTGGCGCTGGCGGGGAAGAAAAATGCGCTCTACGTCGCATCGCTGTCGTCATTGACCGAGGCGTCGCTGCTGCCGGGCATCCGGGAGGTGCTTGCGGACATTCGGGCGGCAGAGGTCAAAATTGGGCTCGCCTCCGTTTCCCTCAATGCACCTCGAATACTGCATGCCCTGGGTATTAATGGCTCCTTTGATTTTTGCGCTGACGCCTCCCGCATTGTCTGTTCAAAACCGGATCCGGAGATCTTCCTCGCCGCGTGTGCTGGCCTGAAAGTCCGCCCTGGTGCGGCCATCGGGGTCGAAGATGCGCCCGCAGGCGTGGCGGCGATCAACGCGGCGGGCATGCTGTCGGTCGGGATTGGCGCTGGCCTGACCCAGGCGGGATTACAGCTTCATTCAACGCAGGAACTGACCTGGAAATGCCTGACCGATTTCTGGGCCTCCCGGGCGTATTGATAAGGAATTAAAAATGGCACAACTGTCACTGAAACATATTCAGAAAATTTACGATAACCAGGTCCACGTGGTGAAGGATTTTAATCTCGAAATCGAGGACAAGGAGTTTATCGTTTTTGTTGGCCCGTCTGGCTGCGGTAAATCGACAACGCTGCGCATGATTGCCGGGCTGGAGGAGATCTCCGCCGGCGAGCTGGTCATCGACGGCGTTTGCATGAACGACGTGCCCGCCAAGTCGCGCGACATCGCTATGGTGTTCCAGAACTATGCGCTTTACCCGCATATGACGGTCTACGACAACATGGCGTTTGGTCTGAAGATGCAGAAAATCGCCCCGGCGGTTATTGAAGAGCGCGTTAACTGGGCGGCACAGATCCTCGGCTTACGGGAGTACCTCAAGCGTAAACCCGGCGCGCTGTCCGGCGGCCAGCGTCAGCGCGTGGCGTTGGGCAGGGCGATCGTGCGCGAAGCGGGCGTCTTCCTGATGGATGAACCGCTCTCCAACCTCGATGCCAAGCTTCGCGTGCAAATGAGGGCTGAAATCAGCAAGCTGCACCAGAAGCTCAACACCACGATGATTTATGTGACCCACGATCAGACGGAAGCCATGACGATGGCGACCCGCATCGTGATCTTAAAAGACGGCATTATTCAGCAGGTTGGTGCACCGAAGCAGGTCTACAACGAACCGGCGAACATGTTTGTCGCGGGGTTCATTGGATCGCCTGCCATGAATTTCATTCGCGGCGCTATCGATGACCGCTACTTCGTCACGGAAACGCTGCGTCTTGAGATCCCGGAAGACAAGCTCGCGTCACTGAATGCCAGAGGGTATCAACGCAAAGCCGTGGTCTTTGGGATCCGCCCGGAAGATATTTTCACGTTGCAGAGCCGAGGTGAAAACATCGCGGCGAAAGTCAGCGTAGCCGAACTGACTGGCGCGGAGTTTATGCTCTACGCCACCGTTGGGGGCCATGAGCTGGTTGTTCGAGCTGGCGCCGCGAATGATTATGCTGCCGGGGATAATATCGATATCCAGTTCGATATGAATAAGTGCCATTTCTTCGACGCTGAAACCGAAGCGGCTATTAGATAAGAAAGGTGTTCGCCGGAAATGCGAATTTCCGGTTTTTTTGTTTGTTACTTATAAAGGGAATATTTGATGAGTACTCTACTAAAAAGTGCTGCGCTCGTGCTGTGCGCAGGGGTTAGCTGTGCACATGCAACAGAAACGGCTAAAAAGTGGGAATTTAATATTGGCGCGATGTATGAAATAGAAAACGTCGAAGGCCAGGGGGAGGATAAAGATGGATTATATGAACCCTCCGTCTGGTTTAATGCTACCTGGGATGCGTGGACTATTTCGCTGGCGATGTATCAGGAGGGGCCGGTTGATTACAGCAGTATGACCCGTGGAACCTATTTTGACCGTCCTGAATTTGAATTACGCTATCGCTTTATCGGAACCGATGATTTTACGTTAGGTCTGACCGGCGGTTTCCGTAATTATGGTTATCACTTTAAGGATGAACACGGCGCCAGAGACGGCAGCGCTAATATGCAACGCTATAAAGTTCAGCCTGACTGGGATATTAAATTAACCGATGACTGGCGATTTGGCGGCTGGTTTGCCATGTATCAGTTTGCCAACGATCTGGAAAAAACCGGTTATGCTGACAGCCGCGTCGAAACCGAAACGGGGTTTACCTGGACCATTAACGAAACCTTTGCGGCGAAAGTGAATTACTATTTAGAGCGCGGTTTCAATATGGATAGTTCCCGTAATAACGGCGAGTTTTCTACCCAGGAAATTCGCGCCTATCTGCCTATTTCATTGGGCCAGACGACCTTAACGCCTTACACCCGACTGGGGCTCGATCGCTGGACGAACTGGGACTGGCAGGACGATCCTGAGCGTGAAGGGCATAATTTCAACCGACTGGGTATGCAGTACGCCTATGACTTCAACAACGGTTTATCCATGACGCTTGAGTACGCCTATGAATGGGAAAACCATGACGAGGGTGAAAACGACCGCTTCCACTATGCGGGCGTTGGGGTTAACTACGCGTTCTGACCGATGGCATGCCAGGGGCAGTATGCCCCTGGTTTTAGCGAAGGGAAGCGGCCAGCAAAAAGTGGGTATCAACCAGCACTTTTTGCGGGGCGGACTGACCCGCAATTCGCCTGAAAAGAAGATCGCAGCTCTCTTCCCCCAGTTTTCGGGTGGGGATATCAAAGCCGCCAGGAGCGGGCGTTAAGATGAGAGACAGCATCGGGTCACTGTATCCGGCTATCACCACCTGCTCAGGGATCATCAGGTTCAGTTCATCCGCCGCACGATAGAGGCTGAGCAACTTCATGCTGTCGGTCGCAAATACCGCATCAGGCGGCGTGGGTGAAGAGAGCAATTCCAGAGCCGCCGCGAGCGCGCTCTCATGGGTATAACCGCCATCCCTGATCCAGTCCGGATTAATGGCAATGTGGTGCTTTTCCAGGCTGGCTTTATAGCCTGCCAGGCGATCGATCGAAACATGATAATCAAGCGGCGCATGCAGGCAGGCAATTTTTTTGCGGCCGTTTTTAATAAAGGTTTCCGTCAGCGTAGCGCTGTCATGGAAATTATCCGTATCGACGGAGTAAATATTCTGATACTCACCTTCCACTTTACCGATAACCACTACCGGTACGCCATACGCATCAAGCGTAGTGAAAAAGGATTCATTTGCCGGTGAACTCAGCATAATGATCCCTTTGATCATTTTCTGTTTTATTTTACTCACGCATTTCAGCAGATCGTCTTCGCTGCTTTTTGACGTTTGTAAAATAACATCAAAGCCTTCCTCTTCCGCTTTTGCCGTAATGGCATGAAGGACATCGGAGAAAAAAGGATTGCCGGCGGTGGTTTTGGTTGAACGGGTCGAAATAACCATAATGGCATCGAAGCCTGAAGAGGTCAGGGCGCGCGCCAGTTTGTTGGGCTGATAATTTAATTCGTCAATCGCCTTCAGCACTTTGTCACGCGCTTCGGGAGAAATATTCGTTTGTTTATTCAGAACGCGGGAAACGGTTGATTTCGATACGCCCGCAACCCGTGCGATATCATAGATGGTGGGTGACATACACCTTACTCACTCCGGACTGACAGCAATGTCGTTCATCTTACTGGAGAGAAAACGGCAATAGCAATAAATAAGAATTGATAATCAACGATCTGCCCCCATTTATTGTATTCTGAAGCCATGCATTCAAGGCTTCCAGGCAACGAAGGACGGCGATGAAGCGACTTAAAAACGAAATCAATTCACTGGTGAACCGTGGCGTTGACCGTCACCTGCGTCTGGCCGTGACGGGGCTGAGCCGCAGCGGTAAGACGGCGTTTATCACCGCGATGGTAAACCAGCTCCTGAACCTGCACGCCGGGGCGCGTCTGCCGTTGCTTAGCGCGGTGCGTGAAGAACGCCTGCTGGGCGTGAAGCGCGTCCCTCAGCGTGATTTTGGTATTCCACGCTTTACCTATGACGAAGGGCTGGCGCAGCTCTACGGCGATCCGCCCACGTGGCCGACGCCGACGCGAGGAGTCAGTGAAATCCGCCTCGCGCTGCGCTTTCGCTCGAATGAATCCCTGATGCGCCACTTCAAGGATACCTCCACGCTGTACCTGGAAATCGTCGATTACCCCGGGGAATGGCTGCTGGACCTGCCGATGCTGGCGCAGGACTACCTCAGCTGGTCCCGGCAAATGACGGGATTGCTGCAGGGGCAGCGCGCCGGGTGGTCGGCCAAATGGCGGCAGCTGTGCGAAGGCTTAGACCCGCTTGCCCCGGCCGATGAAAATCGTCTGGCGGTCATTGCCGACGCCTGGACGGCGTATCTGCATCAGTGCAAGCAGGAAGGGTTGCACTTCATTCAGCCGGGTCGCTTTGTCCTGCCGGGAGATTTAGCGGGCGCGCCTGCGCTTCAGTTCTTCCCCTGGCCGGATGTTGATGGGGTGGGCGAGTCGAAGCTGGCGCAGGCCGACAGGCACACTAACGCCGGGATGCTGCGCGAGCGTTACAATTACTACTGTGAAAAAGTGGTCAAGGGATTTTATAAAAACCACTTTTTGCGATTTGACCGTCAGATTGTGCTGGTGGATTGTCTGCAGCCGCTCAACAGCGGGCCACAGGCCTTCAACGATATGCGCCTTGCGCTGACGCAGCTGATGCAAAGTTTTCACTACGGGCAGCGGACGCTGTTCCGCCGTCTGTTCTCTCCGGTGATCGACAAACTGCTCTTTGCGGCCACGAAGGCCGATCACGTCACGGTCGACCAGCATGCCAATATGGTATCGCTGCTGCAGCAGCTGGTTCAGGACGCCTGGCAAAACGCCGCCTTCGAAGGGATCGGCATGGATTGCCTTGGGCTCGCGTCGGTGCAGGCAACGCAAAGCGGGCTGATTGACCTTAACGGCGAGAAAATACCGGCATTACGCGGGAACCGGCTCAGCGACGGTGAACCACTTACCGTCTATCCGGGCGAAGTGCCTGCTCGGCTGCCGGGGCAGGCCTTCTGGCAGAACCAGGGCTTCCAGTTTGAAGCCTTCCGCCCGCAGGCAATGAGCGTCGACAGGCCATTACCGCACATCCGTCTGGATGCGGCGCTGGAGTTTTTGATTGGAGATAAATTGCGATGACGGAACCTTTAAAACCGCGCATTGATTTTACCGGAACGCTTGAGCAGGACCCTCAGGAGGCGTTCAAAACCGCGCAGACGTTCAGCGGCACGCAGGCTGATAACTTTGCCCCGGCCCTGACTGAGGATCCGGGCGTCGAGGAAGGTCCAGCGGAGGCGGTTGTGGAAGCCGCTCTGCGTCCCAAACGCAGCCTGTGGCGCAGGATGGTTACCGCCGGTCTGGCGCTGTTTGGCGTAAGCGTGGTGGGTCAGGGCGTGCAGTGGACGATGAATGCCTGGCATACTCAGGACTGGGTCGCGCTGGGCGGATGCGCCGCGGGCGCGCTGATTGTGGGGGCGGGCATCGGGTCGGTTGCCACCGAGTGGCGTCGGCTCTGGCGTTTGCGCCAGCGCGCGCACGAGCGTGATGAAGCGCGGGATCTGCTCCACAGCCACGGCACCGGGAAAGGTCGCGCATTCTGTGAAAAGCTGGCCAGCCAGGCCGGAATCGATCAGTCGCATCCGGCGCTTCAGCGCTGGTATGCCGCTATCCATGAAACCCAGAATGACCGGGAAGTGGTGACGCTCTACTCCCATATGGTTCAGCCGGTACTGGATGCCCAGGCGCGACGCGAGATAAGCCGTTCTGCGGCGGAATCCACCCTTATGATTGCCGTCAGCCCGCTGGCGCTGGTCGATATGGCCTTTATCGCCTGGCGTAACCTGCGTCTGATCAACCGTATCGCGAACCTTTACGGCATAGAGCTGGGTTACTACAGTCGGCTCAGACTGTTTAAGCTGGTCCTGCTCAATATCGCGTTTGCCGGGGCGAGTGAGCTGGTGCGCGAAGTGGGAATGGACTGGATGTCGCAGGATCTGGCGGCGCGTCTTTCTGCCCGCGCGGCTCAGGGTATCGGTGCGGGATTATTAACCGCGCGTTTGGGGATTAAAGCGATGGAAGTCTGCCGTCCGCTTCCGTGGATCGATGGCGATAAGCCCCGTCTGGGGGATTTCAGGCGTGAACTGATCGGCCAGCTCAAAGAGACGCTCAATAAAAAACCTGCGCCCTGAGGTTTTGTTCACTAATCGTGCTGGCTGTCAATATTTGTTGACAGCCATCTTCCGGATCACCGTGTTCTGACATATCATTTTAGTGTTATTGGCTTAGAACGGTGAATTTCCCATGCGTCTTGAAGTCTTCTGTGAAGACCGTCTCGGTCTGACCCGCGAATTACTCGATCTTCTTGTTTTACGTAGCATTGATTTACGTGGCATTGAGATCGATCCTGTCGGGCGAATTTACCTCAATTTTGCCGAAATTGAATTTAACACCTTCAGCAGCCTGATGGCGGAAATCCGCCGTATCGCTGGCGTTACGGATGTACGCACCATTCCATGGATGCCCTCTGAGCGTGAGCACCTGGCGCTGAGCGCGCTGCTGGAAGCCATGCCTGAACCGTTCCTCTCTTTGGATTTGAAAAGCAAAGTTGAGCGCGTTAACCACGCGAGCTGCCAGCTTTTCGCGCAGAGCCAGGAGAAGCTCAGCAATCATAACGCCGCGCAGCTGATCCCCGGCTTTAACTTCCAGCGCTGGCTGGACAGCAATCCGCAGAACACGCTTAGCGAGCATGTGGTGATTAACGGGCAGAATTTCCTGATGGAGATCACGCCGGTCTATCTGAAAGGGGAAGGGAATACCCGCGTGTTGACCGGGGCGGTGATCATGCTGCGCTCGACGCTACGCATGGGGCGCCAGCTGCAAAACCTCTCCAGTCAGGACGTTGGCGCATTCAGCCAGATTATTGCCGTCAGCCCGAAAATGCGTCATGTGGTTGATCAGGCGCGTAAGCTTGCAAGCCTGACCGCGCCGCTGCTGATTACCGGGGATACCGGCACCGGGAAAGACCTGCTGGCTCACGCCGTGCATCTGGCGAGTCCGCGTGCGGCTAAGCCTTATCTGGCACTTAACTGCGCCTCTATTCCGGAAGATGCCGTTGAAAGCGAGCTGTTTGGTCACGCGCCGGAAGGCAAGAAAGGGTTCTTTGAGCAGGCTAACGGCGGCTCCGTGCTGCTGGACGAGATCGGCGAAATGTCGCCGCGTATGCAGGCTAAGCTGCTGCGTTTCCTGAACGACGGCACGTTCCGTCGCGTCGGTGAGGATCACGAAGTACATGTGGACGTGCGGGTTATTTGCGCTACTCAGAAAAACCTGGTTGAACTGGTGCAAAAGGGGATCTTCCGCGAGGATCTCTATTACCGCCTTAACGTCCTGACGCTGAACATTCCACCGCTGCGCGATTGTCCGCAGGACATCATGCCGCTCACGGAGCTGTTCGTTGCCCGCTTTGCCGACGAGCAGGGAGTGCCGCGTCCGAAGCTGTCTGCCGATCTTGGCACGGTGCTGATGCGCTACGGCTGGCCGGGCAACATTCGTCAGCTTAAAAACGCCGTTTATCGCGCGCTGACCCAGCTTGAGGGCTACGAACTGCGTCCGCAGGATATTCTGTTGCCGGATTACGACGCCGGAACGGTATCGGTAGGTGAAGAGGCGATGGAAGGGTCGCTGGATGATATCACCAGCCGTTTCGAGCGCTCTGTGCTGACGCAGCTGTACCGCAGCTATCCCAGCACCCGCAAGCTGGCAAAACGCCTGGGCGTGTCGCACACCGCGATCGCAAATAAGCTGCGTGAATATGGTTTGAATCATAAGAAAGGTGACGAATAACAAAAAAGCCTCTGCAAAGAGGCTTTTTACTTTAGGTTTATTCCTTCGCCAGCGGCGTGCTGATGATGTCTGTTTTTGTCTCGCCCTGAATCGACGCAATCCTGCTTTCAACCTCTTTCACCTGCTGCGGGCTGTGGAGCAGGGTATAGGTCAAATCAAACTGCGCGCTGGCGCCTGGCTCCAGCTGCTTAACCCGCTTCTGTTCGCGTTCAATCGTGACGGGGTAGGCGTAGCTGGTGCCCGGCTCAATGCCCGTGACGTAGCCCTGCTTCAGCGTGTGGGTATTTTTCCATAAGGTCAGCACGGGCAGCTGGCGCGTATCAAACTGGATTGATGCGCCTTTATCTCCGGCTTTATTGACCACTGCCGCGAGCGTTTCGTGGTTATTGTCCGCGAGCGGCTGAATGTTAAAGACCATCTCATCAAAGCCTTTTGTCGGCCCGGCGTAGGTTTGCCAGTCGTTAACGCCTGCTTTGGCGTAGTCATTGAATGGGCTCACGCTCGCCGCCGGCGCAAGGAAACGTGCGCCTTCTTCGAGGATCGGCGTACCGAAGTTGCTGTGATAGATGATTTGGTAATCATGAGGGTAATCGGCATGGTTGGTCAGAACATCATGCAGGCTGAACTGATTGGTTCCGGGAACGTAGCGCAGTTCGGTCATGGTCTGCAGATCCGCTTTTTTGAACGTGCTCTCTTTGATCAAACCCCGAACGCGGATCTCATGCGGGGCGGCATCGGCCACCTCAATTTCCACCTGCGATACCGGCGTATTTCCGGCCCTGCCATGAAGGGTGTAAATTTGCCCGTCCGCGGTGACCGGATGACCTGTCCACTCGTAGCCACAGCGCACCATCATCTCGTTGAATCCATCCAGCCAGCCGAGACCGTTTCGGCTTTCAAGGTTGATATAAGCCGGATTAACGACCTCTTTAACGGGTGAATTCCATCCCAGTCGGGTGCCAAAACCTTCTACGTGCAGAAGGTTCATCCCGCGTGTCGGGCTTAGGGTGATGGTGAGGCCATCTTTGCTGCTAATAGTGATGACTTTGCTGCCTTCCTGCTTACCGCCGTGTAAGACTTTTTGCTCAATGCTGAACGTCTGATCCTTAACTTTCAGCTCATCACTGGAAATCTTCCAGTTTCCTTTCTCTACGCTGCTTTCAGCGCTTGTCAGCACCCAGGTTTTAGCCGCGGCATGGCCAGAAATCAGGATCGCAAGGAGCGTAAAAGCGAATTTGATCTTCATATTTTATCCTTTTTGCTGAAACGATTATTTTCTTTCGTAAGCAAATCTAATGTTTAGACAAAAAGGGAAATGTGATGGGCTTCACTCGGGGTAAAAATAGGGGATTTTAACGATTATTATGCGCTATTGATCACGCTCATGTTACATATTGCCTTAGCTATTGCATGATTAATGTGATTTACGACCATTAAAGCTTTAACGATTCAGCTTAGAAGCAATAAAAAACCCCGCCGTAGCGAGGTTGAGAATAAGTTGTATAGAATGCTAAGGACTTATTATGCTTTCAGCACGTCCAGCGCGGCAGTGTAGTCCGGCTCGGTGGTGATTTCGTTAACCAGTTCGCTGAAGACAACGGTGTCGTTTTCATCCAGAACCAGTACAGCACGTGCTGCCAGACCTTTCAGTGGGCCTTCCGCAATGCTAACGCCGTATTTCTCGAGGAAATCTGCGCTGCGCAGGGTGGAGAGGGTGATAACGTTGCTCAGGCCTTCGGCACCGCAGAAACGGGACTGGGCAAACGGCAGGTCAGCGGAAATGCACAGCACAACGGTGTTGTCCATTTCAGTCGCCAGCTGGTTGAATTTACGCACGGATGCGGCACAAACGCCGGTATCAATGCTTGGGAAAATGTTCAGTACTTTGCGTTTGCCCGCAAACTGAGCCAGTGTGACGTCAGACAGATCTTTAGCCACCAGAGTAAAAGCCTGCGCTTTGCTGCCAGCCTGCGGAATGGAACCTGCTACAGCAACCGGGTTGCCCTGGAAATGAACGAGTTGTGACATAGATATCTTCCTGTTTACATATAGTTAACGTCGTGGCTAGTGTATGCCATCAGCGGATAACACGGCAAACCAAATTTTTCGCCTTACCGGGCCGCAAGGAGTCAGTGATGAGAAGCGTTAAGGTCTATGAAGAAGCCTGGCCATTGCATACCCCGTTTGTGATCTCTCGCGGCAGCCGAAGTGAAGCCAGCGTGGTCGTGGTTGAAATTGAAGAAGAGGGTGTGAAAGGCGTCGGTGAATGTACGCCTTATCCCCGCTATGGGGAAAGCCTTGCATCTGTAATGGCGCAGATCATGACCCTGGTGCCAGACCTGCAAAAAGGGCTCACGCGCGAGGCATTACAGCTGCGTTTACCCGCCGGGGCGGCGCGCAACGCCATCGACTGCGCGCTCTGGAGCCTTGAAGCCGCTCAGCAGCAAAAATCGCTGACGTCATTGCTGGGCGTGGTTATGCCCGAATCGATCGTGACCGCGCAAACGGTCGTGATTGGTGAACCGGAGCAGATGGCCGCCAGTGCGAAAGCGCTCTATGACGCCGGAGCCACGCTGTTAAAAGTGAAGCTAGACGATCGTCTGATCAGCGAGCGGATGGTCGCTATTCGCTCGGCGGTCCCCTCAGCCACGCTGATTGTGGACGCCAACGAGTCGTGGCACCCCGAAGGGCTCGCCGCGCGATGCCAGCTGCTGGCCGATCTGGGCGTGGCGATGCTGGAGCAGCCTCTGCCGGTAAAAGATGATGCGGCGCTGAAGAATTTTATCCATCCGTTGCCCGTGTGCGCGGATGAAAGCTGCCACACCCGCGAGAATTTAAGCGAGCTTAAGGGCCGCTATGACATGGTCAATATCAAGCTCGATAAGGCAGGCGGACTGACAGAAGCCCTGGCCCTGGCGGCGGACGCCCGGGCGCAGGGGTTCGCCCTGATGCTGGGATGCATGCTTTGCACCTCCCGGGCGATTGGCGCGGCGCTGCCGCTGGTCAATCAGGTTCGTTTCGCCGATCTGGATGGCCCGACGTGGCTGGCGGTTGACGTTTCACCGGCCCTTAAATTTACCAGCGGCGTGCTTCATCTCTGAGGCTGCCAGCGCAGAAGCTCCATCATGGCTTTTAAGTATTTTTCGCTGGCTTCGTCGGAGGAGATCGCCGGGAACTCAGCGGTAATGCAGGGCAGGCTTAAGTCGGCGCACCAGCTTCCGAATGATCCAGGTGTTTCATAACCCACGCTGGTGACGAGCGGCAGGTCGAACGACTGGGCCAGCCACGCGCCCAGTTCAGAGTGGAGCGGATCTTCAATGCAGGCCAGCGGATCGTGGAAGGAGACAACCCAGGCGGGGTGGATCTTATGGATAAGCTGGCACAGCGCCTGCGTTTCCGGCTCTGAGCCTGGGTTGTCTCCCGTCAGCAACACTACGTCCCGCTCCTCGGCGGAGCTGTTCCAGCGATAAACCGTTTCGCCGGCGCGCCAGTTTGCCGCCGGGAAATTACGGTTGAGGTCGACTCCCCGCGCATTCGCCCGCAATCCCAGCTGACAGCCATCCGGATTGACGGCAAGAATCACGTGATGACGTCGTAATGAAGGGGTCAATGTCCGCAGCGCGCACGAGAGCGTGACGACTGATGAGTTTTCATCACCGTGCGTGCCGGCAATAATCAAACCGCTGTCGCGATCGGCATCGGGTGCCGGGAACCAGATCAGCGATGCGCCTAAAAATGAGCGGCCATATTGTTCAGCGCCCGGAGGAAAGGCGCCGCGCTCCGCGCGTGGTCGGGTAGTTGCCATACGAAATCCTGATAAAGAAGTCTCTACTGGCAGTGTTGTGCAAAAGCCGCTGTTAATCAAATAGTTTCCGTAACGGCTGAGAATTGCCTTAAATCACTATTCAGGCGTAAGTTATTTGCATTTCTTATTGTCGAAACAAATAATTACGCATCTGCTTGTTACCTGAATTCTTCAAAGGGGATCTTATGAAGCATCCTGTTTCGCGTCTTTTCACCGCACTGTGCCTGTGCGGGCTCTCTACACTCTCGTTTGCTGCTGATGTGCCGAAGGGCACGGTACTGGCACAAAAACAGGAGCTGGTCAGACATATTAAAGACGAACCGGCTTCGCTCGATCCGGCAAAAGCGGTGGGGTTGCCAGAGATTCAGGTGATTCGCGATCTTTTCGAAGGGCTGGTGAATCAGAATGAGAAAGGGGAACTGACCCCGGGCGTGGCGACGCGCTGGCAGAGTAACGATAACCGTACCTGGACATTCACCCTGCGCGATAACGCAAAATGGTCTGACGGTACGCCGGTCACCGCGCAGGATTTTGTCTACAGCTGGCAGCGTCTGGTTGACCCAAAAACAACCTCTCCTTTTGCCTGGTTTGCGGCGCTGGCGGGTATCTACAACGCCCAGGCCATTATCGATGGCAAAGCGGCACCAGATACCCTGGGCGTGACGGCGGTGGATGCCAGGACATTACGCGTCCAGCTGGACAAACCGCTACCGTGGTTTAGCAACCTGACGGCAAACTTTGCCTTCTATCCGGTGCAAAAAGCGAACGTTGAGAGCGGGAAAGAGTGGACGCGTCCGGGAGCGCTGGTGGGCAATGGCGCCTACGTCCTGAACGCGCGCGTGGTGAATGAAAAACTGGTTGTCGTGCCGAACACCCACTATTGGGACAATGCGAAAACTGTCCTGCAAAAAGTGACCTTTATTCCGATTAATCAGGAATCGTCCGCCACCAAACGCTATCTGGCAGGGGATATTGATATTACCGAATCGTTCCCGAAGAACATGTATCAGAAGCTCCTGAAGGACATTCCGGGACAGGTATATACGCCGCCTCAGCTCGGGACCTATTACTACGCGTTTAACACGCAAAAGGGGCCGACGGCCGATGCCCGGGTTCGTCTTGCCCTGAGCATGACTATCGATCGCCGCATTATGGCGGAAAAGGTACTGGGCACCGGCGAGAAACCGGCCTGGCATTTCACTCCAGACGTGACGGCGGGCTTCACGCCTGAACCTTCGCCGTTCGAGCAGATGTCCCAGCAGGAGCTGAACGCTCAGGCGAAAACCTTGCTCCAGGCCGCAGGCTACGGCCCCCAGCGTCCGCTGAAGTTGACCCTGCTGTACAATACCTCGGAAAACCACCAGAAAATCGCCATTGCGGTGGCGTCCATGTGGAAGAAAAATCTCGGTGTGGATGTCAAACTTCAAAACCAGGAGTGGAAAACCTACATCGACAGCCGCAACACCGGCAATTTTGACGTGATCCGCGCGTCATGGGTGGGGGATTACAACGAGCCCTCGACCTTCCTGTCCCTGCTGACCTCAACCCACAGCGGCAATATCTCGCGTTTCAACGACCCGGCTTACGATAAAATTATCCACCAGGCGACGCTGGAAACCACGGCCAAAGCGCGTAATACGGACTACAACATGGCGGAGAAAATCCTCATGGAGAAAGCGCCCATCGCGCCAATTTACCAGTACACCAATGGTCGCCTGATTAAGCCATGGGTGAAAGGTTATCCCATCAATAACCCGGAAGACGTGGCGTATAGCCGGACAATGTATATTGAGAAGCACTGATGTGTAGGGGTTAATACGACTAAATCCAGAACTGGCGCGGAGTTCAGCGCCAGTTGCTCCTTCTGATCCTCTCTCGCCACCGCAGAAAGCGGGATTTTCCTGACGATACACACTGCTGACATTTCTCAGGCGATTCAAAAACAACGCAATATGCAATTGTGGGTAAAAATTGCATGAGTTGAATATCGCCGTCTACACTTGAACAAAATAATATCTTGTGTTCTGCATATTAAAAACATGCAGTAACTCCAGTGAGGTCAACATGTCTTTCACTAACAGAGAGTTGCGTGAACTTGTCGAAACACAATTAAAATATACGTTATGCGTTAGCCTGGACAAGGCGACCAATGGCGATATATTCAATGCTGTTGCGCTGGCAGTGCGGTATTTTCAGCAAGATCGCTTTCTCGATAGTCAGGCCCGGCAGCGCGCGGAAAAGAAAAAACGCGTTTATTATCTCTCAATGGAATTTTTACTCGGACAGTCATTGCGTAACAACCTGATGAATATGAATTTGATAGATGATATGCGTCAGGTTGTCAATGAGCTAGGATTCGATTTCGATAATATTTTTGATGAAGAACCCGATGCGGCACTTGGGAATGGTGGGCTAGGACGCCTGGCCGCCTGCTTCATCGATTCTATGGCTACGTTAGATATTGCTGCGTCAGGGCATGGTATCAAATACGAATATGGTTTATTCAGGCAGACGTTTGAGAATGGTCAGCAAGTCGAACATCCGGATGACTGGCATTCCAGGCACTCCCCATGGCTGGTTGAACATCATAGTCAGGCAATGCTGATCCCTATTGGCGGTTTTATTGAACATGCAGATGATGCTGACGGGAATTACAATCCAATGTGGATGGGATGGAATACCATCGTCGGCATTCCTAATGATTATTTCGTTTCGGGTTACAGAGGCAGCACCACTAATAAACTTCGTTTATACAGTGCCGTAGCTTCTAACTCTTTCAATATTCATATTTTCAATCATGGCGATTATATAAAAGCAGTCAGTGAAAAAATAGCTTCTGAAAATATTTCAAAAATACTCTATCCCTCTGATGAAATTCTTTCAGGTAAGGAGCTCAGGCTTACTCAGGAGTATTTTCTTGTAGCATGTACCTTGCGCGATATTTTTCGCGAATACGCTGAGATTGAAACTGACATTTCGTTACTGCCGCGGCATGTCGCCATCCAGCTAAATGATACGCATCCCGCGCTGGCTGTTGTCGAGTTGATGCGAATTCTTGTCGATGAATACAGCCTTCCCTGGCACCAGGCCTGGGATATCACCCAAAGAACCTGTGCATACACCAACCATACGTTGATGCCCGAGGCTCTGGAGACCTGGCCAGTGGCGTTGTTCGAAAAACTGTTGCCGCGGCACTTGCAGATTATTTTTGAGATTAATCACCGTTTTCTTGCGGATGTCGCCTCCCGATGGCCAGATAAACCGCACTTGTTGACCTCCTTGTCTCTGTTTTCGGGGGACAACGAGAAAAGTATCAGGATGGCAAATCTGGCCATCGTCGGGAGTCACTGTGTCAATGGGGTGGCGATGCTCCATTCCGAGCTTATCAAAACGCACCTGGTTCCCGATTTTTACTTTATTACGCCAGATAAATTCATTAATCAGACCAACGGCATTACGCCGCGCAGATGGTTGCAGCAGGCTAACCCAAATCTTGCTGCGTTTCTTAATCAGCAGCTGGGTACCCGATGGCCGACGGATTTAAATATGCTTCGACAGCTGGAGAAGCATGCGGATGATACGGGGGTGTTCGATCTCATCCGCGGCATTAAATTCAAAAATAAATCCGCACTGAGCCAGATTGTTTCACAACGTTACGGGATTATGTTGGATCCGATGGCAATGTTTGATTGCCAGGTAAAACGCATTCACGAATATAAGCGCCAGCTCCTGAATATTCTGCACGTCATTTCTCTCTATATAGATATCAAAGAGAATGGGAGAACCATAGCACCTAAAGTACATCTTTTTGCAGGTAAAGCGGCACCCGGTTATCGAATGGCAAAGCTGATTATTCAGTTAATCAATGCTGTTGCGAATAAAGTTAATAGCGATGCGCGTATTGCCGGGCAGTTGAAAGTCGTTTTTCTTGAGGATTACAAAGTCTCGTTAGCCGAAAGCATAATACCGGCAACAGACCTGTCTGAACAAATATCCACAGCAGGTACGGAGGCATCTGGAACCAGTAATATGAAGTTCGCGTTGAATGGTGCGTTAACAATCGGTACGTATGATGGTGCCAACATTGAAATTCTTAATGCTGTTGGAGCGGAAAACTTCTATCTTTTCGGCGCGACGGCTGAAGAAATTAATGAAATTCGCTCAAATGGCGATAATAATCGTTTCTATCACCAGAGCGATCCGCGAATAATGCGTATAGTGGATACGCTTATTTCTGGCGTATTTACCGCCGATCGCGAACTCTTTGCACCGTTACACCATATGTTGACAGCAGCCGATCATTATTGCCATCTTCTGGATTTTGACAGCTACAGCCAAACCCAACGTCAGGCAATGGCGGATTTTGAACACCCCCGCCAGTGGCATCGAAAAGCGTTGCTAAATATTAGCCGAATGGGGGAGTTTTCGAGTGACAGAACCATTCAGGGCTATGCAAAGGATATTTGGGGCATAAACTGCTGATGGTTATGTTTCCAGGCTTCTTTCAGAAGCGATGTCGGTGATTCGAAAAGCTAGCTTACTGCAGCCAATGCCGGGGGTGAGTATGAACTTTGAAATACAGAGTGAAAATGACGTACAGATTGTCGTTCCGCTGGTTCGCCGACTGGATGCTTCTGTCGAACAGACCTTTAAGCAGCAGGTGCTGGAGGTGATTGAAAAAAGTAATAAAAAGATATTGCTGGATTTCAGCCACGTAGATTTTATTGACAGCAGCTGTCTCGGCGCGCTGGTATCCATACTCAAGAGTTTAAACGGTAAGGGTGAGCTGGTGCTGTGTTCGCTTAATAGCAATACACACGATCTTTTTAAGCTGACCAGAATGGATCGTATATTTTCTATCAAGGCCAATCGGCAGGATGCCCTGCAGGTGTTGATGGGCTGATATCACAGTGCTTTTCGGGTTGAAGGCGGGATGTTGCCAACGGTTAGAACGAGAACTGACGCTTTCTCGCGTCAGTCCTGAAAACATTGCACCGCTCCGCCCGGTATCCGCGCGGGCTGATACCGGCGCGCTATTGTGCTAACAACGCACTAAACTTCGCCAGCCACTGCGGATGAGCGGGCCAGGCGGGAGCCGTCACCAGGTTGCCGTCTACATGGGCCTGATCGATGCCGATAGTGGCGTAGTGTCCACCGGCGAGGCGTACCTCAGGCGCACAGGCCGGGTAGGCGCTACAGGTTCGTCCTTTCAGGATACCTGCGGCAGCGAGCAGCTGTGGGCCGTGGCACACCGCTGCAATCGGCTTACGCGCGGCGTCAAATGCCTGCACCAGCTTTAACACGTCCTCATTTAGCCGTAGATACTCGGGCGCTCTCCCGCCGGGGATGAGCAGCGCGTCGTAATCCTGTTCCTTTACGGTGGAAAAATCGGCGTTGAGGGTAAATCGGTGACCCGGTTTTTCGCTATAGGTCTGGGCACCGTCAAAGTCATGGATTGCCGTCATGATGTAGTCGCCCTTCGGTTTGTCGGGACAGACCGCATCCACCTGATGGCCAATCATCTGCAAAGCCTGAAAAGGCACCATGGTTTCATAATCTTCGGCGTAATCGCCAACCAGCATCAGGATCTTCTTGCTCATCTTTCCTCACCTTTATCAATAAAGATGATTAAGATATAGCCTGGCGTGGCTGAATTGCCGGGAATAAAAAAGCCCGTCAGAGCACGGGCAACATAAGCAAATGAATAAGTGATTCGTTATCAACGTTGTTGGAGGATAACGATGCGTATTTTACGCGGCTGCAAGGGAGGCAGATACCTGACATATTCGGTAGGTGAAACAAGCGATTAAACGTGCGTTACGGTGCGTCGAAGGTTGGGTAAAGGCTATTTTCAAGAAACTCGACGAGATACCAGATCTCACCGCTAAAAATAAACCAGAAGCCAAATATAATAAGGAGTAAAATAATTAAGGTGAGTATTATTTCAGTTTTTCCCATTGCGGTTTTTACCCACCTGAAGCTAATTGATTCGAGGTGGGCATTGTAGCGGGGCTTTTCCGGATACTCCAGTTTCATGCAGCAAGGACTTTATTGCGTCCGTCATTTTTAGCGCGATACAGCGCATCGTCTACACGCTTAAACAGCTCATCAATACTCTCTCCCTGATTGTGCCGCGCTACGCCAATACTGACGGTAAACCGCGGCAAGCCCGGAATCGTAATGCGGGCAACGGCTGCGCGGACTGACTCGGCAATCTGCATCGCGGTATCGAGAGAGGTAAGCGGCAGCAGGATAACAAACTCTTCGCCACCCCAGCGAAACACCATATCACCCTCCCGGCTACAGGCTTCCAGGGTCCGGGAAAGGGCGATAAGTACCTCATCGCCTTTCAGATGGCCGAAAAGGTCATTAATGTTTTTGAAATGATCGGTATCCACCAGCAGCAGGCTAAATTGCTGCCGGGAAGGAAGGTTATTCTGGCTGCTTTGATCGGTAATCGCGTAGAACTGGCGCCGGTTGAGTAACCCCGTCATGGAATCACGTAACGCCGCATGTTCCAGCTCCTGCTCCAGCCTTTTTTGCTCGGTAATATCGTGGATGATGCACAGCATCAGCTTGTCACCGTAGATCTCAATGGGCCCGGCATACGTCTGAACGTGGCGGGTAGAGCCATCGGCAAGCCGGTGAATAAAATTGAGCGGCTTATGTCCGCCGGGCAGCGCGGCAATCGCAGTCATAATGGGCATCACATCTCGCCCCAGCGTATTGATTTCCCAGGTATGCTTATTGCACATGTCATCGTGTGAATAACCATAAAAATTAAGCGCGGCCAGATTCGCATCGACGATTTGCCCGTCGCGGGCCGGATCGATTAACAGCATCGGGGCGCTGTTGGTCAGAAAAAAGCGCGCATAGAAACCCTGTTTTTTTCGCCGATAGGTGGCGGAACGGCTCGCCTTCAATCCCGAGAGTATTTGTTGGGAGATGCCCTCGAAGATAATGACCTCTCCCCAGGGAGCGTAGTGGGCAAGCGAGAGGCGACAGCTTAACGGCGTATCCTGTCCATCACGGCTCGTTGTCCAGATTTCGACGATCTCCTGCTCTATTTTCAGTTCAGGTACATACATCGTCAGGAGGGTTTGCGCCCTGGCAGAGTAGATCCCTTTGCGCAGGTCATCGAGCGTTTTATTCCCCATGATCTGCGTTGCGGCCACATTCGCAAAAATGATCTTTTCCGACACGGGTGAAACGAGCCACACGGGTGTTTTAATTACATTCAACGCATCAAAACAAGGTTGCGACATAGGCGTTTCCTGTTCATCGACAACATGTGCCTGACAATCATGACAGAATTGACTCGCGTCTACTCCCTTGAAACATACTCCACTTAACCCCGTCAGGCATGATTTTTTTGAGAAATAAATGCGGGGTCCGTTTGAATTTTATTAATGGGTATAATCTGCCTGTCGGAGTTTATCTGCAGCAGTAGCCACGGCACCTGTTCGGCAGGTAAGGGGCGGGAGAAAAGGTAACCCTGCAGGTAGTCGCAGCCGAGACGGGTGAGAACCTCCTGTTGTGCTTCGGTCTCAATTCCTTCTGCCACCACGTTCATCTCCATGGTTCGGGCGATACTGATAATGGTTTCAACCAGCTTGTAGCTTTTTTCATTTTCCAGCATCGACGTTACAAAGCTTCTGTCGATCTTGAGCTCTTTTGCCGGCAGCACGCTCAGCATCAGCAGGTTCGAGTAGCCCGTACCAAAATCATCAATCGAGACGACGATCCCCGCCTGATTAAACGCGTTGAGTAACTCAATGCTGCGGTCGAGATTTTTCAGCGCGGTGCTCTCCGTGACCTCAAGGATCAGCCTGGACGGAGAAAGGCTATATTTCTCCAGCATCGACGAGATGATCTGGAAAATGTCCGGCTGTTCGAACTGGACGGGGGATAGGTTGAGCGACAGCGTCCACTGGCTGAACCCTTGTTCAGTCCAGAAATGAAGCTGTCGGCATGCCGCTTCAATGGCCCAGTTACCCACCGGAATAATTAAGCCGGTTTGTTCCAGCGACGGGATAAACAGGCCCGGCAGCACAACGCCTTGCTCAGGATGCCGCCAGCGCAGAAGGGCTTCAAAACCGTGAATGGTTTTCTCTCCCGCATGCCAGGTTGGCTGGTACCACAGTTCAAACTGATCGCGCTCAAGCGCCTGAGAGAGCTCCTGCAGGAAGCCGGGTTTCGCCGGGATCGCTGTTGACATCTCGGCCCGGTAAATCGCCCAGCCGTTGCGGCCATCTTCTTTGACGTGATGTAAGGCTGCATCCGCCTTGAGCTTCAGCTCGTGCAGCGTTTCGCCATCCTGAGGATAGAGGCTGACGCCTGCGCTAATCGTCGTGCTCAACGTATGTCCGCAGATAGACAGGGGGCGTCGTACATCCCCGAGCAACGAGGTGAGCAGGGCGTTGAGCTTGTCGTCGTCACATTCAGGAACCAGCAGGATAAAGGCGTCACCTCCCAGCCTTGCCAGGGTCATTTCACGCGTGAGTCGGGCCGTAATGCGCTGAGCAACGGCGATCAATAACTCATCGCCGACGCTATGGCCCCAGGTATCGTTGACGCGTTTGAAATGATCGACGTTCAGGAAAATGACGGCAAATTGCCTGTTACCCAGCAACGCGCTGCGCAGGCAGTCCTGCATGCGGATATCCATCTGATGGCGATTCGCGAGTCCGGTGAGCGCATCAAAGCGCGCCTGGAGCTCAAGCTGCCGATTGAGCTGCCGCAGATTGTCGGTCAGCCGGCCGGTGCGCCGGTGAGAATCAACAAGGGAAATAATCAACATCACGCCAAGCAGGCAGAGCGTGGTGACCGAAACCCAGATGGATAAACCGAGCTCGCCGATCCCGCCCGGGAGGGTATGCGACATTTCCGGGTAATGCGCGGCACTCATGCCGGTATAGTGCATCGCACAAATGGCGGCGGCCATGACCAGGGCTGCGAGAAGGCGCTCGATAAAAACCCCTTTGTCTCGCAGGCGGAAAGCCAGCCACAGCGCAGTGCCGGAAGCCACCACGGCAATGACGACGGACAACCCCACAATACGGCGATCCCAGATGATGCTGCCATCCAGCATCAGGGCAGCCATACCGGTATAGTGCATGGACACCACGCCTGCGCTCAGGATCGCGGTGGCAACGATCGGTCGAAAGAGAGAGCGTTTTTTTCCCGCGACGGCAATATTAAGGGCCGTGGCCGAAGCAACCACCGCGACGCCCAGGGATGCAAGGGTTAACCAGAGGTCGTAGCTCATCATCATGGGCATTTGCATCGACAGCAT
This sequence comes from Enterobacter sp. ECC-249, assembly GCF_043965265.1. Classification (NCBI taxonomy): domain Bacteria; kingdom Pseudomonadati; phylum Pseudomonadota; class Gammaproteobacteria; order Enterobacterales; family Enterobacteriaceae; genus Enterobacter; species Enterobacter sp. ECC-249. The sequence goes on along the minus strand of NZ_CP143660.1, from coordinate 3,054,336 downwards.
GCCGATAAAGTGCATCGACCAGATGCCGATGCCGAGCGAGATGCCTCCGGCCATACGCCAGAACAGGGCAGCCTTTCGGCTGGAAAGGGGGATCTTTCCGGCGCTGTCCAGCGCCACAAAGGAGGCTATAAACGCCACCAGATAAGAGATAGCGATTAACACAGGGTCCCACGATATATTGAGCATTATGCAATCCCACGCCTGAGAGGGTTACCGATTTCGCCTGCCGGGTACATTTTTATCGGGCAACGAACATGCGCATTCAAACCATATTAGTTATTTATCGTGAAAAATGACCGGTCATATTAATACTCTATAACTAATTAAGAATATAAAATATATTCTCTTGTTAATATATTAAGCATTGCTAAACAAGATCGAATAAAAGTAGCAAAGCTCCTTAAATATAACGGCGATTGTATCGGTACGCCGCAGAGGATGGTATCGCTTAACGTGGTGGCAGACCAGTATCACAGCATGCTGCGAAGAACATTTTCACTAATACGCTCTTTTTATCTGACTTAAGTTAAATCCCAGGTTGCTAACGGCGAAAAAACAAACCCGTGAAGTTTGCGAGGAAAAACGGCAAAGCCAATGCTATAAGTCTAGATGCCGACCAAAATATAAAACGTGGGTATCATCATGCTAAGAAATATTAGTGTCAGGACCTTTATTATCGGGTTCCTTTTATCGCTATTTTTGGTAAACGCAGGTGTCGTTGTTCTAATTTCCAGCAAGTCCTCTCTCTTTATTTCCATAAACGTTATCAATTTCGTTGCGCTATTTTTGCTTTGGGTCTACATGACCCGCTATCTTGTGACGCCGATCAATACGGTAAAGAGAAGTATTGAAGAGGTGACAGCAGGCAACCTTGGGGTCTCTATCCCGGAGTTTGGCAATAACTGCGCGGGTCGACTTATTCCCGGGATCAATAGCCTGTCCGGCAACATTGCGACGCTGGTGCGTGAGATCCGGGCGTCGTCGCAAACCGCCATGACCTTATCGGATCAGCTCTCAACCCGTAGCGCTCAGCTCTCGGTGAAAACCGAGCAGCAGTCTGCGTCTTTGGTGCAAACCGCAGCCAGCATGGAGCAAATGGCTGCGAGCACCAAAAACAATGCCGATAACACCCGCCTGGCGAGCGAGCAGGCTAATGTGGCGACGCTGCAGGCGCGCAAAGGCGGTGAGCTCATGGGGCAGGTCGCCAGCAATATGCAGTCCATTACCGAATGCGCCCAGCAGATGACGGAGATTATTTCGCTGATTGACGGCATTGCGTTCCAGACGAATATTCTCGCGCTCAACGCGGCCGTAGAGGCGGCGAGGGCGGGCGATCATGGAAAGGGTTTTTCTGTGGTCGCGGAAGAGGTAAGAAACCTGGCACACCGCAGCGCAGAGGCCGCCAAGAATATCAAAACGCTGATTGAAGTCACCAGCAGTAACGTCACGCAGGGCGTTGGCGTTGTGTCACAGGCTGAGAAAAACATGCATGAAATCGTGACGGGTTCGGGGAATGTCAGCCGCTTGATGGACGAAATTTCCGCGTCAACGTCAGAGCAGGAGAAAGGCATTTCTCAGATTACCCTCGCGCTATCGGAGCTGGAGCGAGTCACTCAAAGTAACGTGGCGATGGCAGAAGAGCTCAACGGTTCCTCTGATGTATTGCGCAATCAGGTGATTGAGCTGCAGGCCCGAACGCGTAATTTCAGACTGGACCAGGGCTCTTCTTCCTCATTACCTGGCGGCTCGCCATCCTTCCTTCAGCGGCCAGAGCACTCTCTTTGACAGTACCTCAAAGCCTGGCATGCCAGGCTTTTTTTACGCCTCTGGCCACTATGTACAATTCCTGAGCGATTTCAGCGCGATGGCATACATAGTTGTTGCTTAACCCCTGATGAAAGCTAGACTGACACCGAAGAGCTAAAAAGGCGGAGGCGCTGTGGAAAGCATTAAAGGATCTGAACTTAACGTTCCTGACGCAGTTTTTGCGTGGGTGCTGGATGGTCGCGGCGGTGCGCGACCGCTGGAAGATAATGATGTGATCGATAGTGCGCATCCCTGCTGGCTACATCTGAACTATACCCACCCGGACAGCGCTGACTGGCTGGCATCGACCCCGCTTTTGCCCAATAACGTGCGCGATGCGCTGGCGGGTGAAAGCCTGAGGCCCCGCGTGAGCCGAATGGGTGACGGAACGCTGATCACCCTGCGCTGTATTAACGGCAGCACGGATGAACGCCCGGATCAGCTGGTTGCGATGCGTGTCTACATGGACGATGGGCTCATTGTGTCGACCCGGCAGCGAAAAGTCCTGGCGCTGGATGACATCGTCAACGATCTGAAAGAGGGCACCGGGCCGGTGGACTGCGGCAGCTGGCTGGTGGACGTCTGTGACGCGCTTACCGATCACGCGAGCGAGTTTATCGAAGAGCTGCACGACAAAATCATCGACCTGGAAGATAACCTGCTCGATCAGCAGATCCCGCCGCGCGGTTTTCTGGCCCTGTTGCGTAAGCAGTTGATTGTGATGCGCCGCTACATGACGCCGCAGCGCGACGTGTATGCGCGGCTGGCCAGCGAAAGGCTCGCCTGGATGAACGACGACCATCGACGCAGAATGCAGGATATTGCCGACAGGCTGGGCCGCGGGCTGGACGAGATTGACTCCTGTATTGCCAGAACGGCGGTAATGGCGGACGAAATCGCGCAGGTGATGCAGGAGTCGCTGGCGAGAAGAACCTATACGATGTCCCTGATGGCGATGGTGTTTTTACCCAGCACGTTTCTTACCGGGCTGTTTGGCGTCAACCTGGGCGGAATTCCGGGGGGCGCTTATCGCTACGGCTTTACGGCCTTTTGCGTGATGTTAGTTGTTTTGATTGGGGGTGTTGCATGGTGGTTGCATCGTAGTAAATGGCTGTAAATTTACGCTTTTTTCATCTTTTTCCGGGATCAAAACGCTCTTTTAATTGAGCGAAGTCAATAAACATCTACCCCGTAAGGTGCAATATTACTTCCGCAGGTGAATGCAACGTCAAGCGATGGGCGTTGCGCTCCATATTGTCTTACTTCCTTTTTTTGAATTACTGCATAGCACAATTGATTCGTACGACGCCGACTTCATAGTCGGCTTTTTTTTGCCTCCTGATTCTCAGCGTCTACCCTAAAAGGTACGACAGCAAATTCTGGAGGGAATGATGAGCATCCTTAACGCTCTGCTACTGCCACAATCGCGTCAATCCGATCCTATCCCGACCGATCCGGTGCCAATGCCCGATCCCATCCCGCGTCCGCAGCCGATGCCCGACCCGCCGCCTGATGAAGAACCGATTAAATTGTCGCATCGAACCGCGAGATCTGCGAGGATACGCGCCATCTGACTGCTAAGATGACCACGAGAGACTACAGTGACCGCTTTTTCTACCCTGAATGTTCTGCCCGCCGCCCAACTCGATAACCTCAACGATTTGGGATACCTCACGATGACGCCTGTTCAGGCGGCCGCGTTGCCCGCCATCCTCGAGGGCCGTGACGTGCGCGTACAGGCGAAAACGGGCAGCGGGAAAACGGCGGCATTCGGCCTTGGCCTGTTGCAGCACATTGATGCGGCGCTATTTAAGACCCAGTCTCTGGTGCTGTGTCCGACCCGCGAACTGGCAGACCAGGTCGCGGGTGAACTGCGTCGCCTGGCGCGTTTTCTGCCCAATACCAAGATTTTAACCCTCTGCGGCGGACAGCCGTTCGGTGCGCAGCGTGATTCACTCCAGCATGCGCCGCATATTATTGTCGCCACGCCCGGTCGCCTGCTCGATCATCTGCAGAAGGGCACCGTCTCGCTGGATGCGCTACAAACGCTGGTCATGGATGAGGCCGATCGCATGCTGGACATGGGTTTCAGCGATGCCATTGACGAGGTGATTCGTTTCGCCCCGGCCGATCGCCAGACGCTGCTGTTCTCCGCGACCTGGCCGGAGGCCATCGCCGCCATCAGCGGACGCGTGCAGAAAAATCCACTCACCATTGAAATCGACAGCGTAGATGCGCTGCCCGCTATCGAACAGCAGTTCTTTGAAACCTCGCAGCAGGGGAAAATCCCGCTCCTGCAGAAACTGCTGAGCCAGCATCAGCCAGCGTCGTGCGTGGTGTTCTGTAATACCAAAAAAGACTGTCAGTCGGTCTGTGATGCCCTGAATGCCGCCGGCCAGAGCGCATTGTCGCTGCATGGCGATCTGGAACAGCGCGATCGCGATCAGACGCTGGTCCGTTTCGCGAACGGCAGCGCCCGCGTTCTTGTTGCAACTGACGTCGCTGCGCGCGGTCTGGATATTAAATCCCTTGAGCTGGTGGTGAACTTTGAGCTGGCGTGGGATCCTGAAGTGCACGTGCACCGTATTGGCCGCACCGCGCGCGCCGGGAACAGCGGTCTGGCCATCAGCTTCTGCGCACCGGAAGAGGCGCAGCGCGCCAATATTCTCTCTGAGATGCTGCAGGTTAAGCTGAACTGGATGAATGCCCCTGCTGGCGTCAGCCTGGTGCCGCTGGAAGCCGAAATGGCGACGCTGTGTATCGATGGTGGTAAAAAAGCCAAGATGCGTCCAGGCGACGTATTAGGCGCGCTGACCGGGGATGTGGGGCTGGACGGGGCAGATATCGGTAAGATTGCGGTCCATCCGGCGCATGTCTACGTAGCGGTTCGCCAGGCGGTGGCCCATAAGGCATGGAAGCAGCTGCAAAACGGAAAAATTAAGGGTAAAACCTGTCGCGTACGTCTGCTGAAATAAAGAATCAAGCGTCTCAGAAGGGCTTTCTGAGACGCTAATCGCTTACTTCACTTCAAGCACGTTGAGACGCAACTCTTCAAACTGATTGTCATCTTCTTCCGGCTGCCAGCCGGCTGGCTGCATCGGAATATCTTCCCGGTCAAACGCCAGGTCACCGCCATTCACCACGTCTGAGTCATGGTTGATGCCTTTGAAGTCGAACAGTTCCACATCGGCGAGATGGGAAGGGACAACGTTCTGCATCGCGCTGAACATGGTTTCGATACGACCCGGATAACGCTTATCCCAGTCGCGCAGCATGTCGCCAATCACCTGACGCTGCAGGTTCGGCTGAGAACCGCAAAGGTTACATGGAATGATCGGGAATCCTTTAGCCTGAGAAAAACGCTCAATGTCTTTTTCACGGCAGTAGGCCAGAGGGCGGATCACAATATGTTTACCGTCATCGCTCATCAGCTTAGGCGGCATGCCTTTCATCTTGCCGCCGTAGAACATGTTGAGGAACAGCGTTTGCAGAATATCGTCGCGGTGATGGCCCAGCGCAATTTTGGTCGCGCCCAGCTCTGTCGCGGTACGATACAGAATGCCGCGGCGCAGACGAGAGCACAGAGAGCAGGTGGTTTTCCCTTCCGGGATCTTCTCTTTCACAATACCGTAGGTATTTTCTTCGACGATTTTGTACTCAACGCCCAGATTTTCGAGGTATTCCGGCAGAATGTGCTCCGGGAAACCCGGCTGTTTCTGGTCAAGGTTGACCGCCACCAGGGAAAATTTCACCGGTGCGCTTTGCTGAAGATTACGCAGGATCTCCAGCATGGTATAGCTGTCTTTACCCCCTGACAGGCAGACCATGATGCGGTCGCCTTCTTCAATCATGTTGAAGTCTGCAATGGCTTCGCCCACGTTACGGCGCAGTCGCTTTTGCAGTTTGTTCAGGTTGTATTGCTCTTTCTTTGTATTTGATTGATTTTCTTGCATTTATTACTACCTTCGGAGCCAATAGGGGCATAATAGGGGCAAAAATTTTTCAGCGTGCGAGCTTATCGTTAAGCATCAGCACCTGTTCGCCATTCATTTCTTCAATCCACGCACCGTAGACTTCATAAACCATTTGCGCGTTTTCATGCCCCATCTGGCTGGCTATGAAAGACGGGTTAGCGCCGGCAGATAAAAGCCAGCAGGCAAAAGTATGCCGCGTATGGTACGGATTCCGGCGGCGAATACCAGCACGTTTTACAGCTGCGTTGAATCTCGCACCGATGCTCGATAAAGAGTAGTAGGCTTTCTGTTCTCCTTTGCGCATCCTGGGCATGAAAACAAACCGCAGGTTCTGATATTCCATCGCACCATACTCTCGGTGATGAAACACAATCTCGGTTTTGGGCTGTAACGAAGTCAGCGTACGCTGTGCCTTCAAGGCCTCTAGTGCTGGCTCTAATAGCGTGATAACTCGATCACCTGCATCGGTTTTTGGTGGGACGAACATTCCTAGCGCATTAAGGTTGCGCTGTATATGAACCGTACCTTTTTCCCAGTCGATATCTTCCCAGGCAAGAGCTGCAAGCTCCCCATGACGGACACCAGTATAAACTGCGAACGTCCACATATTGAGGCTTTGGCCACGCTCGGATTCCGAAAGCAAACTAAACTCCTGCTTCGTTAAAGGATCCGGTTTTACTTTCCCTTTGTGTAGTTTCTTGATCCCTTCAAAGGGTTTGCCACTGATAAAGCCAGATTTGTGTGCAAACCGAAGAAGGGAGCACAGAAGCGATATATAGTTGTTCACGGTACGCACAGTGCGTCCCTGTTTGTTACTTCTGGGATTTGCCAGGTAAAGTGTCTCACCGTTCAACAGCTCCTTTCTGTATTTCAGAATGTCGCTGTGGCGTATAGTTGAAACAGGCGTATCTCCGTTAATGATGTGCATTAACGTACCGAGTTGTGAACGAGTCTTACGCATGGTATTCGCGCTAATTTCGGTTTCTTTAATGCTCGTCCACAGTTCACACAGCTCTGAAAAGGTTTGAACTGAAACAGTGGTTACGGTTTTTTTTGCTCTGGACGATGAAGGAAAGCGCTGGTGGTAATCAAACTCTCCAAGGTTGATCTCACTAACGATCACAGCCCGAAGATTCCCGGCTTTTTTGATGTTCGCCGGGGTGTTAATCCAACCTTTGAGAATTTCGCGGCAACGCTTTCCCCGGTACATAAACCAGATACAAATCTTATTGTTTCTGATTTCGACACCTGTAGGCAAAGCTGCCATCTTACGCATCCCTTATTAACTGATTAATTCTCGGATAGTTGTACCAGGTTGTGCCACGCAACGTTTTTTCTCCAGAAGGAGATACTCGTTTAAAATGGACACCTTCCACCCAACAGCCCTGGCGATACTTCTCAATCTGTCGTTCGGTCAGGCCTGTTTTTTCTGTGAGCCTTGCGCCAACAACCCATTCTTCGTTAAAAATTACCTGCGACATGGTTCACCTCAGGTAACCGGCATGAGTATAGATATGCCGGTCCGTAGTTGTTGATATTTCAGTTTCAGTTTGCCTGGCCGGGCAGGGAGCGTAGTCGGCGCATGCCAGTCATTGCTGTGGCCACGTAGCTTGCCTTGCAGTTCACTACCTCGACCCAGACCTTCACGCCTTCCACTCTCACCGTATAGGTCTCTTTCATCTTGCTGCGCCCGTAGTCACCATATCTCTGCTGGTGGGCTGCGAGTGCGATTTCACATGCCTGGCGAGCCAAAGGGGATTGCTTACTGCCTCGATTAATCAGTCGCATTTCTTCTCCTTGAGGGAGGGTTTCCCCTCCCGATCTCGTTAGTCCACGTATTCCGGTTTCATATCCGCCAGGGTGATGCTGAACTGACCATGCAGTTCGTCGCCCAGATGGCGTTTCACAGATGCCAACACGCGTTCAGCTTCGCCAAAGCGTTCTGCCGCACCGGGTTCATCTGGAGACGGTAGGGAATTGATTGCCGCTTCCACCTTGTTACGAGCATCAACCAGGTAATAACGCTTCACAGCTTTGTTCTTCAGTTCAGTGAACAGGGCAGAACCCAGCGTTGCTTTCACGGTTTCAATATCTGCGCGCAGAGCTTTAGCGCTATCCACATCCTGAGCCGCCTCGATGCGGTCACGGAAATCATCAGCAAGTGCATCAATATTTTGAGCTGATTCCTGAGCCGTTTGAGTCGTAGTGACGCTGTCACCTGAAATATCAGCGAGGCTAACGTGCTGCGCCGGTGCGGGATTTACCTCTCGTTCTTCATGACGATCATCGAGCTCATCAGGTGTATACACGCCCAGAATCACATCCGGGCAGAACAGCCTCGCCCAGCGTTTGACGGCCAGGTACGCCAGTTGCTGGCGAGGGTCGTCAGCCCAGAGGGTAGAATTTCGGGTACGGGCCTGAGCCAGCAGCAAATCGAGTTCCCTTGGCTGATCTTCACCTTTCAGGGTTGCGCGGATAATAATGCCGATCCCGGCTTCGTCAGCCAGGGTCCAGCCCGGGACGCGGTACTCGCCTTTGTCGCCTTTACGGATGTGGAATTTTCCAACGACCTTTTCCCATGGCCCGTACCATTCATATTCAAAGCGGCTGGCCAGCACGCCGCTTCGTGAAATGACGGCATTAACCAGCTGAGCTTCATACCCGAGCACACCGTTAATCAGGTGCGTCTTCTGCGCCACGGCAAAGGGATTCATCTGCCACTGTGCCGCTTGCATCGCTACAGCCATGCAATCGGCCTGATTGCCCTGCAGGTGCTTAGGAACAGTAGCGGTGCCTTGGGCCATAATCTGTGCGAACGTGCTGATGGCGTTCAGATACTGGGAATCGAACAAAGCCACGTTGGAGTTAATAACGGTATTCTGGTCAGCAACGGTAACGTTTGTGTTATGCATAAATCCCCCTTAAGCCTGAGCGCGCAGCGCTTCGAGGCGGCGCAGGTCGAAGTCGTTCAGTTCATCGGTGTAATCGGTAGTGATCGGCACTGGCCATTCGCCAGTGTCGAATCCGGTTGCGATGGCGCGCATCGTTTTGCGGTACTCGAGCATGCCCAGTTCCAGAAGTTCGGTGGACGCCTCAATGATGGCGATCCAGTGGTAGTTCTCGTCTTTGTTGACGAAAATCCAGAAGAACTGGTCCAGCGCCGCTGTCTCGCAATACATAGCCGCGCTGAGGTGATAGTCACGGTCAATGATTTCCCGGTGCAGCCTGGCGCGCAGACTTTCCTGCTTAACGTTCCACATGCTGATAGTTTTCAAGTCAGCACCGATGCGCACGCCATCCAATTCGATTTCGAGATCCGGGCGTACACGCACTTCTAATCCGGTTTCGTCGTCGAAACCGAAATAGCTCACTTCAACGGCGCGGCTTGGATGTGTCAGCAGCATGCCGGCGGTCGGGTGCCCTAGGAGTGCAGACTGAATTGCCCGCGCTGTGGCCAACTGCTGGCGGGTAACCAATATCTTTTCGCCAGGATTGTTGCGCCAGGCATCCAGCAGTTCGTCGGCGAAGATGGCATCGGGCTTAACTGATTTAACTGCCTGGATCATGTCTGCTTTGGTACCGGACACTTTCAGCGGTGTCGGTTTCTGCGCTTCTTGCGCCACCAGGTCTGGATTGATGATCGCTAATTGCTCGAGTAGCGCATCACGGCTGCCGTTGGTTTTAACCGGTACGGGCAGGGTGACGTTGTACTCTTTAATGCATGCCTTCATTGCCGTTGCTGTCTGCTTCTGGCCTTCTTCAATTCGCTGGTACTCAGCAGGGAGAGCCATATAGCTTTGACCCGTTTCTTCCAGGCTGGTGCCAAGTGGCACTGGAGCGGGAAGGGATGCGTTATGTTCTTCAAGCAACGCTTTAATCTCGTCAGCGCTTAGCAGCGCCGGCAGGCTGGCGTTGAACGCATCGATGAACTCGCGCAGAGTTGCGGTGGTGGTGAAGGCACCCTCCGGGATCTCAGGTTCTACGCTGAACTCTGCTTCGAGGTTTTCCGGCTGCAGTGCAAGGGCATGCACCAGATTTCCCATATCCAGCACTTTGGATGCTGTGCGTGGGATAGTTTTAGCCACATGGCGCGCGTTGAAGTACATCAGGCTGACGCGGGCATCTTTTACCTGGGTTGAGCTAATACCGTTTGCTGCGTGATAAACATCATTCGGCAGACCTTCGTAGCGGCCTGGCTCGAAATAGGCCGGGTGTTCGATTACTGGCTCTGACTGTTGCTCTTCCTGCGCTACGGAATCTGTCTGCGTATTAGCTGCATCAGTGCTTTCGCCCGGTGGTATCGAACCAACATCTTCGTCTTTCTCTGGCTTAGCCGTTTCCATCTGCACATTGCTGGTGGTCTCCGCTGTGTTTTCCGTTTTTTCGACTTCATTTGAGGTGGTGTTGATAACCGGATCGGTATTTCCACCCATAAGACCATCGATGGAGAACATGCCGCTGCCGAGATTTGCAACCTTCGGTTGTTCAACCTGGGCTACGGTCTCAGCTGCCGCTGCAGACAACGGCAGTAACTCCACAGCAGAGTTAAACTCAGCCGTCATGATTTTATTAACAAACTCAAGATGAGCTGCTGGCGTGTGGTGGATGTTTTCCGGCGCGATGCGGATCAGATTGAAGATTGCCGCACGGTTCACCGCCAATATGCCTGGTTGATTGCGTAAGATTGCGCTCCATGACTTCCATGGTTCTTCTTTCTTAGCCACGATTTCTTTGGCACGTCGTAACACGCTCGAAGGAATTTCGAAGTGGTGGAAGTCCATAGGCAGTATTGCGCATGCGATCTCAAGATCGAGAGTGTCCAGAGTGTGATGCGCGCCTTCGCCGCGATCCGTTACGCAGCCACCGTCGGCATTAGTACCAGAATCGGTGCGCTGAACATTACTGATGCGATTACCGGCTACCCACTCGCGAACGAGAATGCCGCGATCGATATAATCAGTCGCCGCCCAGATTCTGGTGAAACGGAGAACCAAAGCGAGTTCGTGACGCTTCTCCTGGCTGAACACCTTGCGAATGGCGTTGGTATAGCGCCAAAGGTCTTTGGTATCGTAACCTTTCACCTCTTCGCAGTTTTCTGCCGCCAGCAGCAGGTTCTGGACATAGCCGTTGTCAGTGTCCATTTCAAGCGCGCTGATACCTTCGTATTCTTCGCGGGTTAAATGGTGGCGCAGTTCGTCGGCAGTGAACTGGGCGAGTAGCTGCTTGCGGAACGGCATACGAACGACTGGATAACGTGTGGTTTCGTCATCATTCTCGTCAATCTGGATACCGTTATCAGGTTCCAGAACCTGATCGGTTGTAACATCGGCGTCGCTGGTGCTAGCTGATTTGATAAGAGCAAGCTTTCCGCTTCTCCATTCTTCAGCTAACTGTTTGTGATCGCTGGCATCTACTTTCACCCAGTCAGCCATGAATGCAGCGATAATTTCAGCTTCGTGCGCTTCATCTGGCGCGAATACCTGCTTTATCGCCTGTACGAGTTTCCACTCAGCGTTAAGGCTGAGTTCGGCAACTTCAGGGATATAGTTCTTTGCCAGCAGCAGGTTCTGGAGATAGGTGTTGCCTTCATCCAGTGACATTTCGCTGGCAGCCAGCTGCTGCTCTTTAGTGATATGTGACTGGTATTTGTCGCTGGTCAGATGGACGGCAAAACGGACCGCTGGAGTGCGGTTTTCAAGCGGGACACTCTCGACGGTAGTTTCGACAGTAACGGACGTCTCCGGTGTGGCAGTGTTGTCCACGGCACTAGTCGACTCAGCGCCAGCCTTTGGCAGCCAGGTGCGTCCATCGTCCTGCAGTTCGTAGCGTTTGCACCAAGTGTAATCCACTGTGCTTTCTTCAGGCAGATCGTTGTAAACAGGGAAATCGGTGCGAACCGGTTTGGCGTAATCCTTACCGCGGCCGGTTTCAATACCGGCATCTTCCAGCTCAACATCGAGCTGCAGGTTTGCACGGGCTTCTGATTTCGCAGTGAACCAAATCACTGCGTCTTCTTTGCCTGATTTCTGCGTAGCCTTAACTACATAGAAAAATTCCATGTGAGATCCTCTTTTTTGGATGTAAGATCCCCGGGCCAGAGATAGCGCCCATTGGGTGAACTTTGGTTTTTTAAGTAGTTTTCCGGTGTAACTTTGGTCGGGAGCACCGGACGTACGGGCCGCCTTGCGCGGCTTTTACGTTATGCCTCGTGGGCCATCTGGTCGTACGAAGCACAACGTTCAGAGCAGTATTCTTTTTCTTTGCGCGCCAGCTGTGCGCCGTTGCGATAGAGAAGGGTACTTTTGACTACTTCCTCCGGTTCAACCGGCTTGCCGCAGTACCCGCATTTCGTTGAGTTACACATCTGGATTCCCCTTTTGCGCCAGCAGGTAGCACAGGCGGCGAAGAATCACTTCGAAGAAATTGAGTTTTACGGCCTGCTGCCGTCCTGGTTTGCGTGCGAAATCAATCATTCTCACCCTCATTTGCCTTATCGCCGGCCAGCGGAACGTTTACACCTGATGCGCGTTAATCTCTCCACCTCATCCGAATATTCGTATGCCATCGGCGGCTACTTCGTGGGCGTCCTGCCTTGGTGGAACGTAGTGCGTCTTGGTTAGTTAGATTAAATCACTGGTTTATACGTGTGTCAACTAATGGTTAATGCTAATTGTAAATCTGAGGTTTATATTGCTGGTTTTTGTGACGTGTCTGCCGAATCGCAGGCAAAAAAAATCCCGACGGAAAGGTCGGGATGGGGTGTTCTGGGCGTTAGTTTGGCGGAAGAGTTGAAGGGTGAAAGTATAAAAAACCGGCGCAGTGGCCGGATGCATTTATTCGAATGGGAGATCTATTTGTCTCTGTGGATTCAGCTGTTTTTTTACATGCTCAATTTCGAATGTGGTTTTTATAGTATCACCAATCATGTATTGGGTTACCTTTAGGTCAACAAGCAACATATCGCCTTTAGAGAAGTTTAGGGTATTGTTATCAATATCACTGATAAACTTCTGGTCTTTAATCTCAGCCAAAAAGCTACTAGCTCCATCCGAAAATCTCCATCGGCTGCCTTCATTAAAAGAAATGTTCTTAATCTGAAGGGCTTTCTCTACCGTGGACTCCGAAATTATTGATTCAGCAGGAAGCTCAACTTTGAAATAATGCGCCTCTTGTTTGTCGATCGTCATGAACGTCAGTCCATCATCGACAGTGGAAGCAAAACTGTCGATACCTTCCTGCTCTAGCGGCTTGCATATAACTTCTTGCAATGAAGAACGAAGTTTAATGTTTCTATACAGTTCGATTACTTTGCTATCGAAAACTTCACTTTCGTCATCAACAAAGACTTCAATGTTGCTATCAGGCAGATTGTGTAACTTTTTAATTTCTCTTGGTCCGATCCATTTAACCAACTGGATCAGACCCTTACAAATTTTTTCTCTGGGACCAGGGCAAAAACCAATTAAAGCAATAAGATTAGCGGCGGCTGTTACTGAATCGCCCGAAAAGAAATCAACTGCCTGTTTGAACCAAGATGTCGATGAGGCAATCAGATCTATTCCAAATGAGCCAGCTTTGAATGATGCATTAACCTTTACTGAAACAACGGTCTTGTTACCATAAACTGTTTTTCCGGCTTCCTCTAATGCATCTGACAGTGATAGGAGTGCAGGGGCAAGGTCACGCACGTTCATTTCGTGCGTCTCCAATGCTGGTCCGTCGTATACTATCCTGAACTTCATATCATTAGTTTCCGAATTGCTGCCTGCATCCATTATGGCACTCACCTGATCGCATATACAGTAAATTTACTTTTTACCCCGACACAATGCTTGATGCCGGATGGAAATCCCTACCGCTTCTCGATTGTAAAAGTCAATTCTACCTTCGCCGGTTATCAATCCTCCTGCGACCGAATCCGCCCCTTTATGTACTTCTCATACAGGTCATCCAGTTCTTTCAGGCGAATCGCGAATATGCGGAGCATGTTCTGCTGCTCTTCTTCCGGTAACTGGCGGTAGAGCTCCAGCAAGCGCTGTTCGTCCGGCTTTAGTCCGTCTTTTTCACCAACGTCCTCACCGAGTAGCCAGGCGACAGAAATGCCTACAGCGTCGGCTATGGCCAGTGCCGATTTCTTACTAATCACGCCTTTTTTGAACCAGCCGTTTACGGCCTGAGGAGTGACTCCAGCTATTCGTGCCATGTCTGCTTTTGTAACGCCGCGATCAGTGATCTCAGTAAGGCGCTCTACCAGAACGAGGTTGGGTTCTTCTTTTCTCATAGGTTCATTGTAAATATTTGGTTTATACACACAATAAATCCATAGTTTGCATGATTTATAAATCTGTGGTTTACTTCCGCTATTAATAAGCAGGAGAAGCACATGTCCGCACTTGATAAAGCAATTAAAGCCGCTGGCTCAGCCAGAAAGCTCAGCATCGCGCTTGGTGTGACGAGTATGTCTGTAAGTCATTGGAAGAATCGTGACCAAGGGATCGTCCCGCCAAGTTATATCTTCCCGATTTTCAAAATGACAGGCGTAACTCCCCACGAGTTGCGCCCCGACCTCTATCCAAACCCAACTGATGGTTTACCTCAACAGGAGCCTTAACAATGCAAACTGTTTCATTTCAACAGAGTAGCAGAGCTTCCTCTAATTCACTGATATTCCAGTGTCATCAAAGCGAATCGGCAGTGAAGGATATAAATCATCGCGATATTTGCTCAGCGGTCCGAGCCTGGGCAGCGGCAGAAGGGCGCGTAGCTGTTGCGCTTCAAATCCAAGAAGCGGCGGAAGAACTCCAACTTGATAGCGTGTATGTGTCTGGTCAGGCAGATGTCTGGAACGTGAAGCTGTTCCGATGGCTGGACAACAAAGAAGACTCCGCATCTTACCGAAAGAATGTCGAACAGCTGGTGCCAGCGATCATGTCTGTATTACCGCTTCGATACCGCGACCGTGTCGTAAAGAACGACTCCTTTGCCTACCGGATGGCCAGGCTGGAGAAAGAGGTGAGTGAGGCGAAGCAAGCTCTGATGCTCGATGCACCGAAGAAGGAAAAGCTGAAGGAGTTAGGCGAGGGGATTTTTGAGATGTTCCGTGTCGATCCGGACCTTACTGCGCCGCTGCTGGCGATGGTCACAACCATGCTGGGGGCAATGTGAAGACTTCTGAAAAGGCGAAAGCCGGTCTGCGCTAACAGAACCGACTTTCAGGTGCAAAAACGGAGTGTAATTGCGGAGCTAAGTATGTCAAACACAGCTGAAATTATCAATTTCCCCCACAGAACCGAACAACCGGGAGGTCGTATGGCCGACCTGTCGAACGGGTATACCAAGGTCGCTAACGAGATCCAACAGCTCAAGCCTCGTCTGAGAATGTCAGGCCGGGAGTGGCAGTGTTTTGAGGCGGTGATCTGGCTTACCTACGGCTGGAACAAGAAACAGGACCGCGTTACGAACACAGTGATCGCTGAGCTTACAGGGCTAAGTGATTCCCACGTTTCGGATGCGCTCAAATCGCTCGCAGAACGCAAAATTATCTTCAGTCAGAAACAGGGCGTGATGAAAACGGTCGGTATAAATACTGACCTTTCCGCCTGGATTTTAGACAAACCGAAAACGGGAAAAGTCTTCCCGAAATCGGGAAAAGTGTTACCGAAAACGGGAAAAACCTTCCCGGAAACGGTAGACACCCAAGACTATAACAAGAACAATATTAAAATATCCTCGTCTCGGAATTCTGACGAATCCCGAAACCAGAAAACTCAAAAGTTTCTCTCACGCCATCCAGAAGCTGCCGCCGGGATATACACCCCGGCAGGTAAATCATGGGGATCCGCTGACGACCTCAAGGCCGCACGCTGGATTTACGACAGGCTTCTCACCGTCAACGCATCGCTATCCGAACCAAACTGGGCTGAATGGGCAAACACCATCAGGCTGATGCGTGTCCAGGACAAGCGTACTCACTACGAAATCTGTGACCTGTTCCAGTGGGCCAACCGGGACGAGTTCTGGAAAGACAACATCTTGAGCCCCTCGAGTCTGCGAAAACAGTGGGATCAGCTCACCACCAAGCGGCTGCGTGCAACCGGAACGGCAAAGCCATCCCGGGGCGGCATTGACCTGCATAACACCGACTGGATTGACGGGGTGCTGGAATGAAAAACCTCGCAGAGAGCATTCGCGATTTTGACCGGGAACAGGCTCGCCGGGTAGCGCACAACATGCCTGAGCAGTACACCGAACGCGAACAAACGCAGCAGGTGGCTCAGATTATCAACGGGCTGTTCGTACAGCTGGCGGCCGCGTTCCCGGCAAGCCTGGTTAATCGAAGCCAGGAAGAAGTAAACGAGATCCGCCGGCAGTGGGTGCTGGCCTTCAAAGAAAACGGGATCACAACCATGGAGCAGGTCGAAGCCGGCATGCGTGTGGTGCGTCGCCAGGAGCGTCCATTCTTGCCATCGCCTGGCCAATTCATCAAGTGGTGCAGGGAAGGGCGCAGCGTGCTGGGGATCAC
This sequence comes from Enterobacter sp. ECC-249, assembly GCF_043965265.1. Taxonomy (NCBI): domain Bacteria; kingdom Pseudomonadati; phylum Pseudomonadota; class Gammaproteobacteria; order Enterobacterales; family Enterobacteriaceae; genus Enterobacter; species Enterobacter sp. ECC-249. Next base: position 3,038,034 of record NZ_CP143660.1, on the reverse strand, counting down.
CGCCGCTGACGTCATGGCTGAGTACTGGAAGTGGCGTAAGCTGGTATTCCGGTACCCGAGCAGTGAGCAGTATCCGTGGCCTAAGCCGGTTTATTACCACATCTGTCTGGAACTGCGGCGCCGGGGAACTGATGGCCAGTTGAGCCACAAAGAACTAGAGCGTGAAGCCAGCGACATTCTTGATAGGTGGGAAAAGCGGGTGCTGGCCGGGCAGCCGATTCCGCCTGTACGTAGAGCGCTGGCGGCGCCAGTATCGCCAAAGGGGCCGACACCTGCTGAGCTTTTGAAAGCTAAATATGAGCGGATGAAGGCGGAAGGGAGGGCATAGAAATGAAATGGTCTGCTATGAGCTAATAGCGGAAGTACACAGTTAGCCTCGCAGTCAAGGCATAGCTGGTACTGCTTATTTAAATCACGTTGGGCTGTATTAAGCAAGAATGACAGGGATATTTATAGATCCAGTGACGTGCTACCCCTTGATTAACCCTGCCGTGGCAGTGTAAGCATCCCTGCAAAACGAACCATTCACCTTATGAGATCCCGGCAAATACTGCATCAGTCGGTATTTTTCCGGTGTCAGATAACAGGTAAATCGCTCGTATTCCCTAAAAGAGATCTTATATTGATAAACTTGTTATTCTTCAGTTGAGAACACAGTTAGTATTGGCGTAGATTATTCTTAAGTCGCGTTTTGGCGTGACCTGCGCCCTTCAACTTATCACACTACGCTTTTAGCAACGTCTGCCACTGGCATGGAAAGGCAGAAATCAAGGTCACTAGTTCCGCTGCAAGCGAAGAGTGAGCATTGCTAACTGCATTTTGTGTGAATCAAAGGGGAGCAGTTCACCGATATCAATTGGCAATATAAGGACTTTTGAAACCTAATGATATTTTTTGAACTTGAACCTTCTGATATTTCCAATCTCAATGATGCTGATCTAAGAGAGTTGGTCGCTAGGTTGTGTGAAGCGGAATTGATTCGTCAAGAACTACAGCCATCTCGTGTTCTATGGGGGGGAGCTCAGGAAGCTGCTGACGGCGGTCTCGATGTTCGAGTTGTCGATGCTATTCCTTTACTAAAGCCGGGCTTTATAAGTCGTGAAAATACTGGCTTTCAAGTGAAGAAAAACAGTATGAGTAAGGCGGCTTGCAAAAATGAAATGCTTGATAAAGGGAAGCTAAAAACTGTTATAGCTGATCTCTTAGAAAAAAAAGGGGCTTATATAATTGTTAGTGGCAAAGATGATTGTTCTGACAAAATGCTATCAGAACGCCTTCTAGGAATGAAATCTGCGCTCGAAGGTTTACCAGATAGCGAAGAGCTTCTCCTTGACTTTTATGGTAGGGATCGGCTAAGCGCATGGTTGAGACAATTTCCCGAGGTTGCCTTGTGGGTCCGCTCTAGACTAGGCAAGCCATTATCCGGATGGCGACCGTTTGGGAGATGGGCTTCCACCCCAGTCGATAAAGATGATGAGTTTTTGCTTGACGAACACCCATGTGTCATTGATATGAACTCAAACCACAAAGAGCCTTCAACGATTTCGGATGGAATCAGGCTTGTGCGTGAAAGATTAAAAAGATCTGGCTCGGCTGTAAGAATAACTGGTCTATCAGGAGTTGGAAAAACACGCTTTGCTCAGGCTCTCTTTGAAAGTGATGTATGCGATAACTCGCTACCGAAAACGAATGTAATATATGCGGATCTTGGTGATGAATTAACTCCAACAGCATCAGAGCTTGTCTCATACTTGATAGCTAATGATTTTTCAAGCTATTTGGTATTGGATAACTGCCCACCAGATGTTCATAGAAAACTTCAAAAACAGGTTTCGTCAAATCAAGCAAAGTTGAGTCTTCTCACTATCGAATATGATATTTCGGATGACCGCCCAGAAGAAACAGAAGTAATACATATTGAACCATCAAGTGAACAGACCGTATCTAAACTTATCCAAAAGAGGTTTCAGTCTCTAGGGCGTGTTAATTCCGATAAAGTTGCAGAGTTTTCCGGAGGGAATGCACGTGTTGCGATTGCATTGGCGAGTCGAGTGGGTCCAGATGAAACCTTGACAAATTTTTCTGATGAGGACTTGTTCCAGAGGCTCTTCAATCAAAGAAAAGGTACAACCGAAAGCTTGCTTGAAAGCGCAGAGATCCTATCCTTGGTTTATTCGTTCAATATTTCCCCGAAAGAGTACAATGATGAATTGAGCGCTCTTTCTAGAATTGGCGGATTTGAACGTGACAGGTTGAATCGCAATCATGCAGAGCTATTGCGAAGGCAGCTATCGCAAAAGCGGGGAAACTGGCGAGCAGTGCTTCCGCATGCAATAGCTAACCGTCTCGCACGACGAGCACTTCAGAATATCGATCCTGATAAAATTAATGCTGAGTTATTAAAGGCTGATAATTTTCGTTTATTCAAGTCATGTGCCCATCGACTAGGATATCTGCATGACTTTGAACCTGCTAGATATCTCGCCCATACATGGATGAACATTGATGGGCCATTTCATAACATTGCACGGTGCGATGCTGAGATGCTTACGGCACTAACTCACATCGCACCAGTGTTTCCAGAAGTAGTGTTAACCGCTATAGAGAATGCTTCGGAAGCTCGAGATTTCTGCTCACGAGATAATCAGAATTTTTCTACGCTCGTTAGATTGCTTAGAAAAATAGCATATGATGATCAGTACTTCGACCGTTCTGCCGGGTTAATTCTTCGCTTTGCGGAAACTGAACAATCTGGGGAGAACAATAATAGTATCGCTCGTCAATTGGCGAGCCTTTTTTCATTATACCTTTCTGGAACCCAGGCTACACCAGCGCGAAGACATTGCTTTGTCAATAGGATGTTAAATTCCGGCAGCTTGAGACAGCTTGAAATTGCGCAGGATATTCTTCGGTCTGCATTTCAGGTTTCTCACTGGAGCTCATTTGGAGGATTTGATTTTGGCGCTCGTAGCAGGGACTTTGGGTGGGAACCGACAACGAATGAAGATATATTAAACTGGTACGTAGGCTATATTGAGCTGTTAGTACCGTTTTTAGATTCTGGTAATGCTCCACTATGCAATTGGGCAAAGGCGATACTAGCTAACCACTTTGTTGCATTATGGAGCTATGCAGGCTGCTTTGAAATTCTCGAAAACATAGTGCTGAAATATGGTGCTGGCGGTAAATGGCCAGATATATGGATGGCCGTTAAGCGGACAATCCATTACAACGGGAAGAAACACGTTCCCGAAATATTAAAAAGGATTGAAGCACTCGAACATTTAACCGCACCGGCTGATCCGTATTTCGAAATCGAGGCATATGCCCTGACTAACACCTGGGATCACGTAGAAGTATTAAGTGGGGATTACACAGAAAATTCTGAAAAAATTCATCAGAAGATCGAAGAACTAGGTGAGCTTGCGTCATCTGAACCTGACTACCTTGAAAGATTGGCACCAAGGTTATGGGAAAAACGTATTGATGCGCTTTGGTCATTCGGCAAAGGATTGGCCAAAGGATCATCAAACCAAGGTTTAACCTTTGAGATGCTTGTCCGTCTAATGCAAAAGCAAGAGTTAGAAGTCGTACAACCTATTCTCTTTTGCGGTTTTATTGTTGGCGTTCATGCCGGTGACCCTGGCTTGTCTCGGAAGCTCCAAGAGTCTGTATTAGATGTGCCGGAGCTTAAACAGTATTTTGTTGATATTTTGTCTGCAACGCCGATAGCCCCATGGGGAACAAAAAAGCTTATTGAGCTGGCGAAGACAGGTGAACTGGAAGCACGGAGGTTTCAACAGATAAGTTACGGTCGAGTTCATGAATCCATTTCTGATGATAATTTATCAGAATTACTTGCCGCACTTAATGATTTGGCCGATGGGATATTTTCAACTATTGAAATTTTGAGCATGCGATTCTTTACTGAAAAGGGTGGCAACAGTCCTAGCGATAACCTACGATCTGTTGGAAGGCAGGCCATTTTGAAACTGTTATCAATGCACAGGGATGAGATTAGTAGGCGACATCTCCATGGAATGGACCGTGTTGTTGCAGAGTGTTTATCAGAGCCAGCAGCGGAGAATGAAGTTCGCGATATTATTAACTTGCTTTGCAATGGCGTAGAGACGTATCGCTTATATAGCTTTGAATTAGAGACTATCATATCCTATCTAGTGAAAACTTATCCAGAATTTGTATTGGATAGAGTGTTAATAAATAGTGAGAATAGTGAACAACTTATTTATTTGCTTTTCCAAGATAGGATTAATCGTAGTAGCTCGCCATTAAACTTAGCGCCGATAGAGCGCTTGCTGAAATGGTGTAATGGATATCAAGATAGGATTTATAAAGTTGCAGGTGCCGTTTCGGCATACACATCCTTAGACAAGGAATCACAGCCACTAGACAATCCAAAGAAAGTAATTCTCAGTCATCATATTACATCACTTTTGGATGCCGCAGATAACAAAGCCGCGATAGTTGAAACTATTTACTCAAGGACTTTTCCTAGTGGGTGGTCAGGATCACTTGCCGATATTCTTGAAGTTCGTTTGGAGGCATTCGAAGTCCTATTAAATCATGTCTCTCCTGAGGTGCGAGAGATGGCTAAGACCAAGCTTTCTCTTCTAAATAGGTCTATTAGAGAGAGTAGAGCGAGTGAGGCCGAAGAGTACAACCGGCGGGAGCAAAGATTTGAGTGACCATTTTCTTTTGATCGGGATTCGTATACTAAAGCGCTGCTGTCAGGCAATTTTTCAGCTTTGGTCCAAAATTGCCGCATAGCGCGGCGTCCACCGTCCGCTTCTGGCACAAAGCTGACATCCCAGCCTGTGTATGACCGTAAAAACTACCTTCACGTGATAAGCCGCTTCGGGTAATGACGAGACGCTTGTGTGACATGCTGGAAAACCAACTTAGATGTTTACTGAAAGCCTGATTGTCCTCAAGCGAAACGACCCTTAGAAATTTCTATGGCGTAATAATCACATAAGTTTTTTCTACGTGTGTTATAAGCGAGTTTGAAATCGCCACCACTGGCGGTTAAGAGGCATCTCATGAAACTACGTATCACAAGAGCAATCGGCCTCAGCAAGTTCTCGCCACGTTGGGTTAAGGTTATCTGTTTACGGTTGACTAAAAACGATATTGAGCGCTCCCTCAACGCTCTTCTGGCCACAATCGATGAATCTGAACTTACCCCTGAGCAAGTCAAAGCATTAAGGGAATGCATTGACAGAATTAACCAGGCGAGGGGGAAGGGGTTTCAAGTGTAAGCAATTTTTGTTAAGAATGTTTCGATGTTGGGTGGGTAATGATGGCTTTTATACAAAAACAGTGATATTTGAGATGTGGCTAAACGTTAGAAATTAGCTCAGTCTGCTGGATGCGCAAGTCGCATCAAATGGATCGAGACCGGCGGAGTTGATTATGGCAATATATGTGCGCATCAAGGTTGTTGGGAGAGTATGCATAATGCGATTAACTACCTCTGGACTAATTTCCAGATTATTAAGAAAGATGATGAAATCCATTTCTGTGATTCAGGCCCTTTATTGAGAACTAACAGTATTTGGGTGGCCGAAATAATTAATAATGTATTCGTTATGGAACCAAACGGAAGAAACTTATAAATATGATGCATGTGAAGTGCTAGAAAGTTTACTTCGTATAAGTATACCAAAAGAGCAGGTAGGCCCATCAAATCGACAATATTATCTTGATTGCTGGGTATGTTCCACGGGAAAAAAATTTTCTGTAGCACTATGAAAGTCGTTTGGTTGTCTATTCGAAAAGAATGACTATGTAACGCTTTGTCATGTTGGGATAGTTCTGCTCTATTCTTACTGCGGAACGCATAGGTTTAATAATCATGTAAATTTCGCTTAAGGGCGAATGGATGGTCGATTTAATGAAAACACTTTAAAAACAAAAGGTTATTTTGCTTGGTGTAATGTAATTTTGTACTTGATCTATATTAGAATTTGTATATGCTAATGTAACATTGCTCAGTTGACATTTAAAATAACATCCACTAGGCGTTTATATGATCAAAACAATATCCTTGCGCAATTTTAAATCATTTAAGAATTTGGATGATTTAATTGTAAATAATCTTACGGTTATTGCTGGTAAAAATAGCTGTGGGAAGTCTTCTATTTTTCAAAGCCTTTTGTTACTCAAGCAGACGCTATCAAGTAAATCAAAGGAACAGCTCGAACTTGATGGGGAATACCTTACTTTTACAAACTTAAAAGAGTTATCTTTTTCTATTCCAAGCATTGACAGAGCCAGTATAGAGTACGGGTTTAAACTAGCATATAAAGGCGATGAAGCCAATATCAAATTCAGCTTTAAAAATAAAAAAAGATTTAATCATTATTCTCCAATGGTTAATTCATTTTCTATTGCTGCCCAAGGAGAAGATAGAAAAATTGATTTTTTAAAATTAAGAATTAACAAAGGTGATATGCCATCCTTTCTCAAAGATATTATCGTTGATAATAATGTTAAGTTTAAAACAAGTTCTGAGTTTGAATATTTTTATCCTAGTTTCATTCAAATTAAACGACAGGATTTGACATATAATAATGAACGATTTACAGAATTCGGGCTACCAGTATCTGCTTTTTACCCTCAAGAAAGTTTTATGATGTCAAGACTCATTGCTGATATCATTAACATTAAATATTTAGGACCCTTGCGTGCTATTCCGAAACGTGCATATGTTCATTTTAGTGAAGTGGCAAAGGAGTTGTTACCGTCTGGTGAAAATGCAGCTCATATCTTGTGGGCTCGACAGAATGATTCAGTTAAGTTTGATGGAAAAGAGTTAAAACTTAAAGATGCATTAAATGAATGTATTCATGTTATGGGATTAAGTCAGCGTATTAGCCCCGCAAGAGTAGGTGAGTTAATTTATCAAATTAATTTAAGTAATGCTGATTGTTCATCTGAAGTAACTATTTCAGATGTCGGTTTCGGATATTCTCAAGTAATTCCTATAATTCTAATGTGTTTGCTCAGTTCTCCCGGTGATTTAATATTGCTTGAACAACCAGAAATACACTTGCATCCATCAAGTGCAGCAAATCTAGCTGATCTTTTTTTACGATTCATTAAAGACGGACGCAGAATAATGGTTGAAACACATAGTGCTGAATTAATAAACCGATTAAGGCTGCGAGTTATTGAAGAACCAAGTATTAAAGATGATATTAATATCGTCTTTGTTGAGAATACTGGAGATGGTAAAAAGTCTGGGGCTACTATAATGCAATTTAAAATAGACGAAAATGGAATGTTCCCAGAATATCCTGATGGCTTTTTAGATGAGTCGACTAAGTTAGCCGATGCAATTTTACAAGCAAGAGTAAAAAAGAATCAAGAGTTGAAGGCGCCTTGGGAAAAATAACATGCCAAAAATCACATTTTGCCCACATCATATTTTAAACATTGATCCTAACCTTGATCCAAGGGTAATAGAAAAGTTTTATGTAATGCCATTGGTTGACTTTATTAAAGCCTGTAAAGTCATGGGGTTGAAAGTTTCTATTTCACAGACTTTGCTTGAGATGTTTGAGGAGCTGCACCCTTGGTCTTTAGGTGAAGACGTAAAATGGACCAAGTGGCTGGCTGATTGGCATGCAGTATTAAAACCGTTGTTAAATGACATGGATATTGTTGTACATCCTATAACAGGCAATGTTAGTAAAGTTAGATGTGCAGGTATCACAAAAAAAGTGAATGATATTTTTTGTGATTTTATAAACTATATTTCTACTCATACATTTCACGATAAAACAAATGAAGAGGCTATTTATACACCTACACCTATGTGCATAAATTACAACGATTTCATTAACATAAAAGAAGTGAAAGATATAAAACTTGCCAAATACACGTGGTACAAAATTTATCCTGATAATCTTCCATCGCAAGGTGATTTTCCTTTTGTGCCCCCTCAACATTGGCGTAAAAGTGCGAAGCCTTTAAAGGCTGGAAAACCGAATTATGGTTTTTTGGATGATAAGCGGCGTGAATGGCATTGGGATAAGTTTCATAAAGATCATTGGGATGTTCAAAACCCTGGTGGAGGTTTAGATGATTATACCAATGTAACACCAGAAGGTAAGATTCTTCGGGAGTGATTTTTAACTTTCCAAACGTGTTTTTTTGCATGAAAAATTTTTCAAATTTCATTATGCTAGTTAATGTATAAGTTCCTAGGATTAAATACTTAGGGGCTTATGCTTATAAAGGCTATTCTTAATTTTTTTATAGAGCTATTATTTGGTTTGGTATTTCGACCATACCAAGACGGATGATATTTAAATGGCAATTAAATGCAAGGATAGTAAATTTATTTGATGATTTTTGATATTTATCGTTTGCTTATACTTATTATTTGCAATCAACGCTAAGACCTGCACGCCGCAGAAGACTTCGAATATGTCTCTAAACAAAACATTGACGTGCCAGCTCAACCATGTGAAGAGTTTGCTTCGTATTATCAATCGAAGGCTGAGCCTAAAACATAATTTTCAAGGGGTTAATGCTTCTGGTCTGTCTCCACAAATTACGTTGTGGGTCATTTGAAGCGACTGAGCATGATTTAAACGAATTATTTTCAGTACATATGCTCTCCTTATCGAAGGGCGCTTCACTTCTAGGACTTTTATACCTTCATTTTTCCTTCGCCAATTGTAAGAGTGTTTTCTTCATTAACATGTATGCTGATGAGTGCCTATGCAAAATCTTGGCTTCGGCATGCGGGAAATACAAGTTAAATTGTTGTCTGAAAGCGCTTCTTCATAGGAATATCCTGATGTGGGTTATGCAAACAGTACTAACATAGCGGTGTTTTAATCATCGGGAGTTGATCACTAAATCGTTGCAAAATCCGTTACATAAGTTTATAAATATACTGTACATGCATACAGTAATTCATTGCGGAGGGAAAAATGAACATCGAGCTAACCATTGATCGTATGAAGAAACTTCCTGATGGAGTTATACCTGCACTCGAGTCTGTGCCCGATTACTGTTTACCGCGTCAATAAGTCACTCTGGGGGGGAGTTATCTGGACTTGGGCATGAAAACAAATCGCAGATTTTGATACTCCCATGAGGACCAGCGAGGGGGTACTTACGTTGTGTTTTACCGGAACGAGTTCAGCGAAGGTACTATCTTCAGCCGCTTTAGCTCCGCTTACAGCACCTCAACCAGTTCAAATTCTTCTGCGATCAGTTCCATTTCTTCAGAAAAATGGCCTTCGCGTAAGAAAAAACGCTGATGCTCTATCTGCCAGTATTCAAGGCTTAAATTACCTTCACCCTCTTTACGAGCAAATTCCTCATTTACATCGCAAAAACGTACCAGTCGCATTGAAACCAGCCGGATCACACAGGCCGGGACATTCTGACCATCAAGAATGATGTTATAGCTCCCCATCCGCGGAGCGGATACATCCTGCGAGTACGAGGTAAAAGATCCGCAGGTAGCCGTTTTGATTCCTTTTTTAATCAGGCCCGCCAGCTCGTTCGCCAGTTCCGGGCTGTCACCCATTTGCCAGGCCTGTGCGCCCGGGTATTTCATTTTTAATTCATCAACCGTCACCATTCAACTTCCCTCATAACTTTTGTCAAAAGAAACATACCTGCGGTTTTAGCATAAACATTGTCGATACCAGAAGCGTACTCTGCTTTCCTGACACCTTTTTTCACTGGTGGGCAGGAAAACAAGGCGTTGCGCTTATTACCCGAGTAAATATATCCTTGTAGGGTTATCTGTGTGGTGAATCTGCTGCCTGTAGCCAGGTGCGTGACGTTGTATAACAAAGAAAAGTCACCGGGAAAGAGCCGACACCACGCTTTTTCTGTAACTTTTATCCCATTGGAAGGGGTTAACGTGTTCAAGCTTAATTCATCGCTACTGGCCATTTTCTTGCTGTCGGGTTGTAGTTCAGATCTGGTTCTCAATCCACCTCAACAACCCGAATACAAGGCTATGCCAGAAATAACCCAGTCTGTGACGCCATCACAGCAGCGTGCAATCATGGCAGGCGAGCGGCCTGACTGGTCAGAAAGAACGCCGGTCAAGACAATAAAGCAATACTAATAAGTGCTTATCAACCAGGGCTGCCATTCGGCGGCCTTTTTATTTCCCCATTTGAGATGGTGCAAAGATGGAGCCTTGTTTGCGGGAAAATTTCTGACGGCTGACATGGTATTTCTTTCTTTATCAACCATGCTTAAGACGAAGACAATTCAATCACTTCAGCATCGTTGAAGCGGCAACTTTACTTAAATCGAGAACCCTAAATGCGCCATGCATCTATCCCCGTAGCTGCAGCCACGACAATGTTTTTGCTGGGCGTTTTTATCATCAATTTACAGGTTTGGTATTCTGCACGGGCGGACAGTCTTGCAGGGGCGCACTATGTCGTGCGGAACATAAACGTCATTCTTAAGGAAGCCCGTCATGCAACTCAACTGGCAATGCAACTTGCTGAGAATGAGTGTGATGCTGAAGGGCAATATCGGCTGGGTACCGAGGCGGCATTACAGCCTCACCTGAGAACGATCGTTATTCTGAAAAATGATGCGGTCTGGTGCTCCTCTTTACCGGGAAACCGCGTGTTGTTGGTTAACGGCTCGGCGCTGCCTGAAGCATCGTTACTACTCGTTCCAGCGAAAAGTACGGTCAACGGCCTGCCGGTTCTCTTATACCAGACAAACCATTTCGGAAGCCGAATCATGGTGAGCATCAGCGACAGCCATATCCGGGATGCGCTGAATATGCCATTACGTGGCGTGGGATATTCACTGAACGTCGGCGATCGTATCCTGGGCCAAACAGGCGATGTGGTGACGGCAGCCCATTCGAACAAAGATGTACTGACGGTAAAAGACGCTGATTATCCCTTCGCGATTCAATTTAACGCTCCGCCTCTTTTTAGCCTGACGAGATTATTCGACCAGGCCGGTGGGGTATTGTTATTTCTGTTGCTCATTTCCTTTCTTCCTGCTTATCTTTTGCAGCGATATCTCTCAAAGGATATTTCGCCTGAGGAATCGCTGCGTACCGCCATCTACAGAAATGAAATTATTCCCTATTACCAACCCGTCGTGAGCGGCAAAGAGGGAACCTTGCGAGGTGTAGAAGTACTGGCCAGATGGAAGCATCCGCAATCAGGGTTTATTTCTCCCGCGTCTTTCATTCCTCTCGCTGAAAAATCAGGGTTAATTATTCCGTTAACGCAAAGTTTAATGAGACAAGTTGCAAAGCAGATGAATTCTATTTCTACACTGCTGCCAGAAGGGTTCCACATAGGGATTAACTTCAGCGCTTCTCATATCGTTGCGCCCACCTTTGTTGAAGAGTGTCTCCACTACAAACACAGTTTTATTCAACGGGATCTTAATCTTGTCGTTGAGGTGACCGAGCGCGAACCGCTCCATATCGATGAACATCTCGTCAAGACGCTCAATGAGCTGCATAAGAACGGATTTGCTATTGCCCTGGATGACTTTGGTACGGGATACTCAGGTCTATCCTATCTGCAAGCGCTGCATATTGATTACATTAAAATCGACCAAAGCTTTGTTGCCAGGGTTAATGCGAATGAGGATTCAACGTTGATCCTGGATTCGGTGCTGGAGTTGGCAAAAAAACTTTCAATTAGCATCGTGGCGGAAGGTGTTGAAACAGAAGAGCAGCTTGATTATCTCACGCGCAATCATATCCGTTTTTTACAGGGTTTTTACTTCTATAAACCTCTTCCTTTCAAGGAACTGCTCAAAGTTCTCTTGTCGAAGCCAAAAGTTAAGGTGAGGGTGGAATGAGGTTTAACCCGCTATCCGCATTTCACCCTGAAACATTTCTAAGATAGCGTATAATCCCTTTTCCAAAACCGCCCAACAACCCAGTGGCTTTGTGCTATGACCCTCAATCGTTTTTGTTACTTACTTCTGATCTTTGCTGCGATCGGAAGCTTTCTGGCCTCGAATCCTGTGGTGATGTGGTTTCTGCTGATCAATGTGCTGACGATGGCTCTGTATGGCGCTGATAAAATGGCGGCGCGTAAAGGGATGCGCAGGGTACCGGAAGCGACGTTGCTGGTATTTGGCGTGACGGGAGGTTGGCCTGGCGCCATTGTGGGCCAGCAGCTTTTTCGTCATAAAACCCAAAAGCAGCCCTTCAAAACCTACTTTTTCTTAAGCGTCGTGGTCAGCATCGCCATGATGGCGGCGGTTTACCATTTCTCTCCTGTTTCTTCTTAATGAACGTATTGACATCAAGTTAACTTGAGCTTTTAAGATGCCGGCACCACGTCGAAAAGGGAGTAACATCATTAAAATGAAAGAGATTGATGTAGGATTCACTCATGTCGCGTTTATGGTCAGAGACCTGGAAAAGAGTATTGCTTTCTATCGTCGCTATGCCGGTATGGAGGTCATTCATTTGCGTGAACCCGATATGCCTGATGCAAGAAAAGTGGCATGGCTTAGCGACCATACTCGTCCTTTTGCACTGGTCCTGGTGCAGGCCGATACCGTGACTGATACGCCGCTGGGTAGCTTTGGGCATCTGGGAATTGCCTGCGCGACCCGCGACGAAATTGACAGAAAAACAGCGATGGCCGCCGCTGAAGGTGTGCTAAGGAAGGCGCCTGAGAATTTAGGCGATCCCGTCGGCTACTATGTCTTTTTCGCCGATCCCGATGGAAATACGTTAGAGCTGTCATTCGGGCAGCGCGTAGGCCTGGAAGCGATTCGAACGATGAACCAGGATAAATAACGCAGGTAACCGTCAGGAACGAAGAAGTAGGGCGCATCGCACGTCGTTAAATAATCATCCATCACTGCCAATAGTAGTAGGACTATTCTTAAGGGGTTGCTGTTTTTTGCACAATCTGAATAATACGTGCAACAACACGGACGACAACATCCATGAAAATAAAATCTATTCTACTGGCAGCGCTGGCGTTCTTTTCTGCGCCTTCCTGGTCTGCTTTTCAGGAACGGGAATATAATACCTGGTATATCAAAAATGCGGTTCTTTATGATATGACGCAGACCTCGGAAGGTTTCCCTGTCATGGTGAGTGTTTCCCAGCCAGGGAGAAAATCCGCTAATTTACTGGTGTCCTATATTACTGAAGGCCGCTGTGGTGAGAATAACCTGCCGCTTAATGTGAATGGTAAAGTGCTGCCCGCCAAATATGATTGTTTCCAGATAGGGCGGAACAGAATTGAACATTTTTCAGTGGTAGATGCGGACAGCGTCAATGGTATGGTGACGCATTTGAAATCTGACTTCACTATTCTGCTGCAAAACGATATCAAAATTTGGGCGGCAAATATCAAAACCCCCAAATACGGACTGGCACCGAGATTCTAACTATCAAATGTCTGTCTCACGACAGGCATTTTTTCTATTATGGCAATCATTTATGAAATAATAGTCTCGTGGTGTTATTAATCAAAATAAAGAGTAAGTGGCCCTGTTTTTTTACGTATTTAAATAGACTGTATGCTAAACGGTACGAAGCCGCACAAATAATCCTTTCTGAAATTATGGATAAAGCTCACTACCAGACTTACGCTTGCTAGCGGCGTTTTAGTTGTTCAGCACATCTTTACTGGTAAGGAGCAGAAAATGTCGCAACGTAATAGTCTGGATTTACTAAGCCGTAAAGAAGGAATGTGTCTGTTAGAGCAAAGCATGGGTTTTGTCTGGCAGGCAGCACTTCGGGCGGTCGCGGTATTAGGGGTCGCAGATCGTCTGGTTGGAGGAAAAAAATCCGTTACGCAACTGGCGGAGGAGCTTAATGTCGATGGCAACTATCTTCATCGGATCATGCGCTTGCTGTCCTCTCGTGGAGTTTTCAACGAATTATCTGAAGCTGAATACAGTCTAAGCCATTCAGCACAATTCCTCTGTTCTGAGCATGAATTTTCCTTGCGCGCGGCGGTGCTCATGCTGACAGACCCCACATTCTGGCAGCCAGCGGCTAAAATGGATGAGATATTGCAAGGCAAACCTGTTTTTAATGATTTGTTTGGCAAGCCTTTTTACGACTACTGGCAGCATGACGACACGATGACTGACAGCAACATCTTTCATGCGGGTATGGCCTCTATGTCATCCGTAGAAAATGAAGTCATCGCAGAAAGCTATTCGTTCCCGCAAAACGCCGTGGTTGCCGATATCGCCGGTGGGCTGGGTAACTTATTGCTGGCTGTTTTACGTCGAAATCCGACTCTGACGGGGATCCTTTTTGATCAAAAAGATGTGCTTGAGCGAAATCGACTGCACCTGTTAAATGATAATCGTCGATGGGAAACCGTTAATGGGAGCTTTTTTGACGCCTGTCCTGTAGCGGACATTTACCTGCTTAAGTATATTTTGATGGACTGGTCTGATGAGAAGGCCATTCAGATACTTCAATGCTGCAGAAATGCAATGAAAGAAAACTCCCGGCTATTAATTTTTGAGCCGCTTATTAAAAAAGAAAATAATGAACAGGGACGATTTGAAATTGACCTTCTTCTGTTAACAAGCTTTGATGGAGGACGAGCACGAACAGAGTCTGAATATCAGGCCTTGTTTGAACAGACCAATCTGAAGCTGAATAAAATAATAGACACCCGTTCGTATCTGTCGATTCTGGAAGTCGTACCTGTCTGAACTGTTTAAATAATATTCACAGAGCATGTGTCCTGCATTCCGTTTTACCGTATTCCTGCTACTCTTGTTTGTTGTACCAGGAGCATGAATATGAAAAACAAAGATGAACAAACCGGATTAGTGGGGCTGGCGATTGGAGCCGCCGTTATTGGGCTGGTTTCAGCGCAAAAACCGATCCATCGCAACAGTATTGTCGATGAGCTGGTCAGGCTTGGCAGGCAAAAAGGCGACGGTGTAGAAGATGAGGTTTTCGTGAAAGCCGCCGAGCTGGTGAGAAAAGGGGTATAGCCCATGGCTGAAAGACGTAATGCGAAGTGCCATTGCGGCGCGGTGGCATTCACCGTTGAGCTTACCGATGGCCTGAACACCGCGCGGCGCTGCAGCTGTTCTTTTTGTCGAATGCGAGGCGCGGTCGTCGTTTCTGCGCCGCTGTGGGGGATTACGGTGACCAAAGGTGAGGATAAGCTCACCGAATACCGCTTTAACACGGGTACGGCACGGCATTTTTTTTGCTCGGTGTGCGGAATTTACACGTTCCATCAGAGGCGTTCTAATCCTAATGAATACGGCGTGAACGTCGCCTGTTTTGAAAGTGTTTCTCCGTTTGATTTCCCTCAGGTAACCGTGATGGACGGTGTCAACCATCCCACAGATGGGGAAAGTGGAGTATTTGGCTATCTCACTTTTCGAAAGAAAGGGGAAGAGCAGGCATGATTGCCGCCTGGCCACTCTTTAATAAGCCTGGCTATAGTGGAGAATGGTTATCTGAAACAGGAGAAACTATGCTCTGTGTTGAAAAAGACGATCCGCGTGAGGCCCCTGAGTCAGGGGATAAAAAGCCTCAGCCTGTGAAGAAATAACGCGACCTGTGCGTTTACCCGCCACCGGCACTGCTGGTGGCTTTTTGTTTACAGGGAACGCGGTTAATTGCCATCCAGATGGTTTAACAGCGCGCCGAGATGCCCGACAATATCACCAAAATCAAAAATTAACGCCATCCACAGTACGGCTAAAAGGGTAAGTACGGCAAGGGATACACGACCAAACAACGCTGTTATCCTTAGTGACAAAAAGGCTATCCCCTGAGTTTAACCAGCTTTCTTTCAACTTACCCTCAACCAACCCCTTTCTGAAACTGTCATTTGTGACGGACTTCAAAAAAAAACGAGCCCGCATCATAATGCGGGCTCTGATAATCAGAACTGGTAAACCAGACCTAACGCTACGACATCATCGGTGCCGATGCCGTTGTTTTTGTAGAAGCTGTCATCTTCATCCAGCAGGTTGATCTTGTAATCAACGTAGGTGGACATGTTTTTATTGAAGTAGTAGGTCGCGCCGATGTCAGCGTATTTAACCAGATCCCGATCGCCCTGACCGTTGCCCAGATCCTTACCTTTAGACTGGAGGTAGGAAAGGGTCGGACGCAGGCCGAAGTCGAACTGGTACTGGGCGGTCACTTCGAAGTTCTGGGTTTTGTTCGCCACGGCGTCGGTGTTATCACCATACGGGGTCATATTGCGGGTTTCAGAATACATTGCTGCCAGGTAGATGTTATTGGCGTCATATTTCAGACCCGCAGTCCATGCATCCGCTTTGTCGCCGCCCGCTGTGGTATTCATCACCTGCTCGTTGGTACGGTCAGAAGAGGTGTAGGCTGCACCCGCAGTAATGCCCATGCCGAAGTCATAAGTGGTAGAGATACCGAAGCCGTCGCCGTTCTCGTGACGCGTGTCGCGACCGTTGTTGGTGCCTTCCTGATTGTTGCTGGCATCTTCATTTTTACCCTGATACTGCAGCGCAAAGTTCAGACCCTGCACCAGACCATAGAAGTCGGTGTTGCGGTAGGTTGCCACGCCGTTGGCGCGGCCGGTCATGAAGTTGTCGGCTTTGGTATAGGAGTCGCCGCCGAACTCAGGCAGCATATCGGTCCAGCCTTCCACGTCGTACAGCACGCCATAGTTACGGCCGTAATCAAAGGAACCGTAGTCACCCACCTTCACACCGGCGAAGGCCAGACGCGTCCAGGACTGATTATCAGACCCTTCTGTGTTATTGGCCTGAATGTTGTATTCCCACTGTGCGTAGCCGGTCATCATGTCGCTGATCTGGGTTTCGCCTTTGAAGCCCAGACGCATATAGGTTTGATCCCCGTCAGCGCCTTTATCGTCGGAGAAATAGTGCAGACCATCTACTTTTCCGTACAGATCTAATTTGTTGCCGTCTTTATTATAAATCTCTGCTGCATGAGTTGCGCCAGCCATTAACAGAGCCGGAATCATCAGGGCCAGTACTTTTCTTTGCATTGTGATATTCCTTTGCAGTTGTTTTTATTTAATTACCTGTTGAACTTTCCGAGTGAGAAAGTTGTCTCATGCTAAATCACTCCTGTGTAAGAGTAATAAATTATAATTGTTACGAACTAAGTAAAATCTAAACCGAATAAATCAATGGTAATAGTCATTGGTTTTATGAATGTTTTAATGCCAAGCATATTAAATTAAAATTATTAATCAGTCATTAAATAAGCTATTGTTGGCAGCGTTATATGCCTTTACATTATTTGTCCATAATTCGTGTGAATGTTATTTGGGAAACTAAATAGATATTTAATGATTATCTGGATTCGCCCGGTGTGAATACACCGGGTTTTTTTATGGCAAAAAAAAGCCCGGACACGCCGGGCAGGGGAACTAGTCGCTGGTCGATTTTTCGGCTTTACCCGCCAGCTGCGCCAGGAAGTCATACCGTTTTTGCAGATCGGCCGCGGCATCTTTCCAGAGCTGTTCGGCCACTTCCGGCTGCTGCGCGTTAAGGCGACGGAAGCGTTGTTCCTGCATCAACGTCTCGGCCAGGGCATCTGACGGTGGACGCGAATCCAGCGCCAGCGGTAATTTACCCTCGTCAGCACGACGCGGGTCGAACCGGTACAGCGGCCAGAAGCCGGTCGCTGTCAGCTGACGCATCTGGTCGTGGCTGAGTGCCAGATCGTAGCCGTGCTCTTCGCAAGGGCTATAGGCAATGATCAGCGACGGGCCAGGATACGCTTCCGCCTCCTGGATGGCTTTTACCGTCTGGTTAAGCTGGGCACCCAGCGAGATTTGCGCGACGTAAACGTGACCGTACATCATCATGCTCACACCGAGATCTTTGCGCGCCTTGCGTTTACCGTGTTCCCCGAATTTCGTCACGGCGCCTAACGGTGTGGCTTTCGACGCCTGCCCACCGGTGTTGGAATAACACTGCGTATCCAGAACCAGGATGTTGACGTTTTCGGTCAGGCTCAACACGTGATCCAGTCCGCCAAAGCCGATATCGTAAGCCCAGCCGTCCCCGCCAATCAGCCAGATCGATTTTTCGACCAGGGCGTCAGCGTCGGTCAGCAGCTGTTCAGCGCCCGACACGCCCTGAAGCGCCTGGCGCAGCTCAGCAACCTGCTCACGACGTTTTTCTGGCGATGCGTCCGCATGAAGCGCCTCATTGAGCTCCGCAGGGATCTGCCCGGCAAACTGTTCCAGCAGGCGCATCACGCGCGCGCGGTGCTGGTCGACGGTGAGGCGGAAGCCCAGGCCAAATTCAGCGTTGTCCTCGAATAACGAGTTTGCCCACGCCGGACCGCGCCCGTTCGCGTCGGTGGTGTACGGCGTCGAAGGCAAATTGCCCCCGTAGATGGATGAACAGCCGGTTGCGTTGGCAATCAGCATCCGGTCACCGTACAGCTGGGTAAGCAGCTTGATGTACGGCGTTTCACCGCAGCCTGAGCAGGCGCCGGAGTATTCAAACAGCGGCGTGATCAGCTGTGAAGTGCGAATATCAATGCGTTCCAGTTTGCTGCGATCGATTTCCGGCAGATTCAGGAAGAAGTCATAATTGACCTTCTCCTCTTCAACGTGCTCCAGGCGCGACATCATATTGATGGCTTTGATCTCCGGGTTCTGCCTGTCTTTCGCCGGACAGACCTCGACGCACAGGTTACAGCCGGTGCAATCTTCCGGTGCGACCTGCAGAACGTATTTCTGTCCGCGCATATCGCGGGATTTCACATCCAGAGAGTGAAGGCTGGCCGGCGCGGCCTCCATATCTTCCGGTGACACCACTTTGGCGCGAATGGCAGAGTGCGGGCAGGCCGCCACGCAGTGGTTGCACTGGGTACAGAGCTCTTCCTTCCAGATGGGGATCGCTTCGGCGATGTTACGTTTTTCCCAGCGGGTGGTGCCCATCGGCCAGGTGCCATCCGGCGGCAGCGCAGAGACGGGCAGGGCATCGCCCAGCCCGGCCAGCATCGCCGCCGTCACGGTCTTAACGAAATCAGGCGCCGCATCGGACACGACCGGAGGGCGGTTCGGGCTTGTCGCGTTCACCGGCTGCAGCGGTACCTCAAACAGAGATTCGCGTGCCAGCGCCAGCGCCTGCCAGTTACGTTCGACCAGCTCCTGCCCCTTGCTGCTGTAGCTTCTGGCAATCGCACCCTGCAGTTCCGCCAGCGCGCTGTCGCCCGGCAGGATATTCGTCAGATGGAAGAAGGCCATCTGCATAACGGTATTGATACGCGCGGCGAGGCCACATTCGCGGGCAATTTTCGCCGCATTCACCACAAAGAAACGGGCTTTTTTCTGGTTCAGCACCGCCTGTACTTCCTGCGGCAGCCGCGACCAGACTTCATCTGCGCTGTATGGCGTATTCAGCAGGAAAATACCGCCAGGCTTCAGGCGCTCGGCCATCTGGTATTTATCGATAAACTGCAGCTGGTGACAGCCAACAAAATCAGCCTGAGAAATAAGATACGCAGAGCGGATGGGCTGTTCGCTCACGCGCAGGTGGGAAACGGTCAGACCGCCTGCTTTTTTGGAGTCGTAGACGAAGTATCCCTGGGCGTACCACGGCGTTGAGTTGCCGATGATTTTAATGTTGTTTTTGGTCGCAGAGACGCTGCCGTCGCTGCCCAGACCATAGAACAGCGCCTCAAGTTTTGCGGTCGAGGGCAGGGTGTTTTCCGTCAGCGACAGGGACAGATTCGTCACATCATCATAAATGCCGACGGTAAAGCGCGGCTTAGGTTTCGCCTCGCTTAACTCATTGAATACCGCCAGCACGCAGTCCGGCCCAAACTCCTTGGAGGACAAACCATAGCGACCCCCAATTACGCGCGGTAGCGTCTCACGTTCGCCCTGATTAAAGGCTTCAGCAAGGGCCGTCATCACATCCAGATAGAGCGGTTCCGCCTGCGCGCCCGGCTCTTTGGTGCGATCGAGCACCGCAACGGTACGCGCGCTCTCCGGCAGCGCAGAGAGCAGATGTTTCGCCGAGAACGGGCGATAGAGACGAACTTTCAGCACGCCAACTTTTTCGCCGCGCGTCAGCAGCTCGTCAACAACTTCCTCGCAGGTGCCAATGGCAGAGCCCATCAACACAATGACCCGTTCCGCCTGCGGATGGCCGTAATACTCAAAGGGTTTGTATTCCCGACCGGTCGCGGCGGCAAAGTCATTCATCGCCTGTTCAACATGGTCGTAAACCGCGTTGTACCACGGGTTCGTGGCCTCGCGGGACTGGAAATAGGTATCCGGGTTCGCCGATGTCCCGCGAATAACCGGATGTTCCGGGTTAAGGGCGCGGGCTCGGTGCGCGTCAATATCCGCCTGCGGGAGGAGATTCAGGATGGTATCGTCAGCCAGCGGGACGATTTTGTTAATTTCGTGAGAGGTGCGGAAACCATCAAAGAAATGAATAAACGGCACACGGCTTTTGAGCGTGGCGATATGCGAAATTAAGGCAAAGTCCTGAGCTTCCTGAACGCTGCTGGCGCACAGCATCGCGCAGCCGGTCTGGCGAACGGCCATCACGTCTGAGTGATCGCCAAAGATAGAGAGCGCGTGGGTGGCAACGGTACGCGCAGCAACGTGCAGAACGAAGGGGGTCAGCTGACCGGCGAGTTTGTACAGCGTCGGGATCATTAACAACAATCCCTGAGAAGAGGTAAACGACGTGGAAAGCGCGCCGGTCTGAAGCGCGCCGTGCACCGTGGCAATCGCACCGGCTTCGGACTGCATTTCAACCACTCTCGGGACATCGCCCCAGACGTTTTTTAACCCGTTACCCGCCCAGGCGTCCGCCTGCTCAGCCATGGTAGAACTTGGCGTAATCGGATAGATGGCGATAACTTCACTGGTGCGAAACGCGACTGAGGCAACTGCACCATTACCGTCAATAGTTTGCATAGGACAACACCCTTACATTGCGCAAAAAATAGGGGTCTGTATTACGACGACAAACCCTGAATATTATCTGTGTATTCTAGCAAACGGGGGATTTTACGATTTTCGCTTTTGTGTCCTCGGTATTCTCGCCATCAATGAGTAGATCAAACTTTTGGCGAAAAAATTGCGAGAAATTGTTTCTGGAGCGCATAAATACGCACTTCTGCTCTCGACGACACGGGATGTGATGCCTATTATGCATAGGTTTCGCATTATTCATGGGGGAGAGAGCATGCGCTCAGCATTTTGGGTAGGGTGTGCCGCATTATTGTTGTCGGCATGTAGCAGTGAGCCAGTCCAGCAGGCAACGGCAGCCCACGTGGCGCCGGGAATGAAGGCGGCGATGTCCAGCTCTGGTCAGGCTAACTGCGCTATGATTGGCGGTTCTCTGTCTGTCGCCCGCCAGCTTGATGGTTCTGCTATTGGGATGTGCGCCTTGCCAAACGGCAAACGCTGTAGTGAACAGTCGCTTGCCGTCGGAAGCTGCGGTAACTACTGATTATTCTGCACGCTTAAACATCAGCGTTTTATCGGCTGTGGCCAGCGTTAACTGGTCCTCAGTCAGGTCGACCTGCGCCCCTGTGCGCAGCATGTCGGCGATGGCCTGATCCAGCTCATTCAGCTGCGGTTCAGTACAGAGCTTGCGCGTCATGGCCAGCGTTTTCACCTTAAGCTCGCCTTCGGACAATTTCCCCTGTCCGTTGAAGCGGTTACACATCTGGCCAGAAACGCTGATGTTATTCACCAGGCTGATATCAGGCAGGGCGCTAAAACTGATCTCAGGTTGCGTTGTCGCGGTCTTAACGGCCTTACCGTTCACATTTTCAAGCACAAAGCGGTGGCTTTTAAGCTGCTCCGGCTGTACGGAGGCTTTACCCGGATTAACACACCCGGAAAGGACAAGACTGATAACACTTAACGCAATGAGCTTTTTCATTTTTCTTCTCAAACTATAAACACTGTGAATCTTTTTCCAGTGTAACGATACTCTGCCGTGCGTTAATGGGGTTTATCTGAAAGTGCGGGGAGAGGTACCGGGCAACGCTGCGGCTGCCCGGGATAAAGTTAATGCGATTTAAACCCTGCCGCCGTCATTAGCATACGGAAGAGCATACTGACCGCAGCCAGCGCCAGTACGCTGCCGCCCCAGATAATGACCAGCCACAGTATTCTTTTCCAGACCGGTTGTTGCATCAGTGATAACCCTCCCCATGCTGAACTTTGCCGCGAAACACGTAGTAGCTCCAGAAGGTGTAGACCAGAATAACGGGAATGATCAACAGCGCGCCCACCAGCATAAAGCCCTGGCTTTGCGTCGGTGCGGCCGCCTGCCACAGGGTGATCGACGGTGGGATAATATGCGGCCAGATGCTGATCCCAAGCCCGCTAAAGCCGAGGAAGATCAGCCCCAGCGTCAGGATAAACGGACGGCTATGGCTGGCTGGATTATTCAGGCAGCGCCACTGGTACAGGCTAAACATCACCACCAGAGCAGGAACCGGTAGCAGATAAAACAGATTCGGCAGCGTAAACCAGCGCGCGGCGATGGCCGGTTGCGCCAGCGGCGTCCAGAGACTAATGGCGGCAATAAACGCCAGCAGCACGATTAACAGCGTTTTCGATACTTCACGCATCCGCTGCTGCAGCGCGTTTTCGCTTTTCATCACCAGCCAGGTCGAGCCTAACAGCGCGTAGGCCACCACCAGCCCCGCGCCGCAAAACAGGTTAAACGCGGTAAACCAGTCAAAGGGGCCGCCGGTATAGGCCCTACCGGTGACGGTAAATCCGTTAATGACGGCGCCCACCGTCACGCCCTGGGTAAACGTCGCCAGAATGGAACCGCCTATAAACGCCTTATCCCAGAAGGGGCGGTGGGCCGGAGTGGCCTTAAAGCGAAACTCAAATGCTACCCCGCGGAAAATAAGTCCGATCAGCATTAACGTCAGCGGAATGGTGAGAGCATCAACGATCACCGCATACGCCAGCGGGAATGCGCCGAACAGGGCGGCACCGCCCAGCACCAGCCAGGTTTCATTCCCGTCCCAGACCGGCGCGACGCTGTTGACCATCACGTCGCGATCGTCGGCGTTCTGCGTAGCCGGGAAAAGAATACCGATTCCCAGATCAAAACCGTCCATCACGATATACATCAGCGTGGCAAAGACGATTATGACAAACCAGATAATGGAAAGATCGATCCCCATTATGGCTGCTCCTTATGTTCAGTTGTGACGGCAGAAAGCGGGCGCGCCGGACGTCCGTCGGACTCGGTGGCGAAAGATTCATGCGGCTGCGGGCCTTTTCGGATCAGGCGCACCATATAGCTGTAACCCACGCCGAATACCGAGGTATAGACGATGAAGAAGGCCAGCAGGCTCACGCTCATATGTAAATCGCCATGGGCAGAAACCGCATCCTTCGTTCGCTGGAGCCCATAGACCACCCACGGCTGGCGGCCTACTTCGGTGGTGATCCACCCGGCCAGAATGGCAATCAGCCCGGTTGGCCCCATCAGCAGCGCAAACCACAGGAAAGGGCGCGACGAATAAACGCGTTTTTTGTAGCGCAGCCAGAGTGCCGTCACCCCAAGCAGCAGCATCAGCATGCCCAGGCCCGCCATAATGCGGAACGACCAGAAGACGATGGTGGAGTTCGGACGGTCTTCTTTTGGAAACTCTTTCAGCGCCGGAACCTGTTTATCCAGGCTGTGCGTCAGGATAAGACTCCCCAGCGCGGGGATCTCCAGCCCAAAGCGGGTGCGCTCCTGTTCCATATCCGGCCAGCCAAACAGCAGCAGCGGGGTAGGCTCACCCGGCGGGTTCTCCCAGTGGCCTTCAATGGCGGCAATCTTGGCGGGCTGGTGCTTTAAAGTGTTTAAGCCGTGCATATCGCCAACCATGGCCTGGATGGGGGCGACAATTAGCGTCATCCACAGCGCCATCGAAAACATCGCCCGGATAGCGGGGGTATTATTCCCGCGCAGCAGGTGCCATGCAGCGGATGCGCCCACAAACAGGGCGCTGCTCAGGAACGCGGCTATCGACATATGCAGCAGGCGGTAAGGGAAGGAGGGGTTAAACACCACCGCGAACCAGTCCACCGGTACCACCTGACCGTTGACGATCTCATAGCCCTGCGGGGTCTGCATCCAGCTGTTTGAAGAGAGGATCCAGAAGGTGGAAATAATGGTGCCCAGCGCCACCATGCAGGTAGCAAAAAAGTGCAGCCCAGGCCCGACTTTGTTCCAGCCGAACAGCATCACGCCGAGGAACCCGGCTTCGAGGAAGAAGGCGGTAAGCACTTCATAGGTCAGCAGCGGGCCGGTAATACTGCCCGCAAACTGTGAAAAGCCGCTCCAGTTGGTGCCAAACTGGTAGGCCATCACCAGCCCGGATACCACGCCCATGCCAAAGTTAACGGCAAAAATCTTCGACCAGAAATGGTACAGCGAGCGCCAGACCGGATTTTTTGTTTTCAGCCACAGCCCTTCGAGCACGGCAAGGTAGCTTGCGAGACCAATGGTGATGGCCGGGAAAATAATGTGAAAGGATACGGTAAAGGCAAACTGTATCCGTGCAAGGTGAAAAGCATCTAAACCAAACATGCACAGCCTCAATGTCAAACGGTGTGCTGTTATGGTATAGGGGCAACGTTCGGACTATCAGACGCAGAAAAGTGATTTTTAACCATAACAGTTGGCATAAAACTCATGCTTTAGCTATCTGATATACCTCGCCGATGAGGAATAAAAACACTGTTTTTATGAATTTTGCGCATAAAACTGCTTGCCTTGTCGTCAGCGCCGTGCGTTAATGGTCCTCTGGTTTTGAGTCCAAATAAATATCTGACGTAGTTTTATAAAGCAGTTCTCATCACGTTGTGCCTCTCCGCAGCCTCTCTTGGGTCTTTATCTACTTTCCGATTCGTTTTGTTTAAAACCATTATGCCCAATCGGCCCATTAGTAATTTACGTTTTAACGTTTCAGGAGAATCCTATGACTTCTTATATCCATTTTCGCTGCCCATGCTGCCATGGTTCGCAGTACCGTACCTCAGCCTTTGACGTGTCTGAGAAAAACCCGTTTGGCGCGAAATGCATCTTTTGCAAATCGTCGATGATTACGCTCGATCACCTGGCCGCTGCGCGTCAGGCGCAGAGCCACGTTACTGAATACCGTAAGTAATTCATTTCCCGAACCATAACAGTTAGCTAAATCTTCTCTTTTTCTCCTGCTGATATACACTGTCGGTCACAAGGAGAATTTGATGAAAAAATACCAGCGTCTGGCGCAACAAATTATCTCGCAGATTGAGCTTGGCGTATGGCTGCCGGGCGATAAGCTGCCTTCCCTGCGAGAGCAGGTGGCGAGCAGCGGCATGAGTTTTATGACCGTTGGCCACGCGTATCAGATGCTGGAAAGTCAGGGGCGCATTGTCGCCAGACCGCAGTCGGGCTATTACGTTGCCTCGCGCCCGACCGCACAACAGCCTGCGCCACCCGCTCAGGTGATGCGTGACGAAGCAGTGGATATCAATACCTATATCTTCGATGTCCTACAGGCCAGCCGCGACCCCTCCGTTGTTCCCTTTGCTTCCGCGTTTCCCGACCCCCGGCTTTTCCCGCTTCAGCAGCTCAACCGCTCGCTGGCTAACGTCAGTAAAACCGCGACGGCGATGAGCGTGATTGAGAACCTGCCGCCGGGAAACGTCGATCTCCGCCACGCCATTGCCCGCCGCTACGCGCAGCAGGGGATGAACATCTCTCCGGAAGAGATCGTGATCACCGCTGGCGCCCTCGAGGCGCTGAATCTTAGCCTGCAGGCGGTGACCGAGCCGGGTGACTGGGTGATCGTCGAAAACCCCTGTTTCTACGGCGCGCTTCAGGCGCTGGAGCGCCTGAAACTCAAGGCTTTGTCGATTGCGACGGACGTCCGCGAGGGGATCGATCTCAACGCCCTTGAACAGGCGCTGAATGAGTACCCGGTTAAAGCCTGCTGGATCATGACCAACAGCCAAAACCCGCTCGGCTTCACGCTGAGCGCGGAGAAAAAAGCGCAGCTAGTCGCGCTGTTAACGCAGCACAACGTCCCGCTGATTGAAGACGATGTCTACAGCGAGCTCTATTTTGGCCGGGAAAAGCCGCTCCCGGCGAAAGCGTGGGATCGTCAGGACATGACGCTGCACTGCTCGTCCTTTTCAAAATGTCTGGTGGCCGGTTTTCGCATCGGCTGGGTCGCGGCAGGAAAACACGCGCGGCGCATTCAGCAGCTGCAGCTGATGAGCACGCTCTCGACCAGTTCTCCCATGCAGCTGGCGCTGGTGGATTACCTGGCGACCAAACGCTACGACGCGCACCTGCGCCGCCTGCGCCGTACGCTGGCCGAGCGAAAGCAGCAGGCCTGGCAGTCACTTTTGCGCCATATGCCTGCCGGCGTCAAAATTCACCATAACGACAGCGGCTACTTTTTATGGCTGGAGCTTCCGGCGCAGCTGGACGCGGGGCTGCTGAGCGAAAAAGCCTTAACGCACCACATCAGCATTGCTCCCGGAAAGATGTTTTCCACCTCCGACGCATGGACACCGTTCTTCCGGTTTAATACCTCCTGGGCCTGGGGAGAGCGGGAAGAGCAGGCGGTCATTCAGTTAGGAAAATTAATTAGCACGATGCTGGAATAAACTTATCTGCGTTATTTAAATAATCAATTCTTATCCTGATGACGGCGCTGCGAATATTTCGCGGTGCCCTGTCATAGGAAATCTGCATACCGTCTCTCGCGCCTAACTCCTTGTCTATAATCCAGTTAACGGGGAATGCGCCCTCGGTCACACCTTGATGAAATTTCCTGAAGCCGTACGGTGCGGCGCATTTGCGCGGTCTACGTTTAATAAGGGAGATATTTTTACGGCACGGCTGCCGCTAAATTTCATTGCGACAGGAGTAACTCTTATGAGCAAACATTTTGCCCGCAGCAGCCTGTGTGCGCTCGGCATGACTATCATGACAGCGCAAGCCGCAGAACCCCCCAGAGCCATTGGCGACGGGGAAGGTCGACTGGATATTATCGCCTGGCCGGGATACATCGAGCGGGGGCAGACGGATAAAAACTACGACTGGGTCACCCAGTTTGAAAAAGAGACAGGTTGTGCGGTCAACGTCAAAACGGCGGCCACGTCGGATGAAATGGTCAGCCTGATGGCGAAAGGGGGATACGATCTGGTCACAGCCTCGGGTGACGCCTCCCTGCGGCTGATCATGGGCAAACGCGTCCAGCCGATTAACCCCGATCTTATCCCCAACTGGAAAACCCTCGACGAACGGATTGTAAAAGGGGAATGGTTTAACGTCGGGGGCAAGGTCTACGGCACGCCGTACCAGTGGGGGCCAAACCTGCTGATGTACAACACCAAAACCTTCCCGACGCCGCCGGACAGCTGGAGCGTGGTCTTTACTAAACAGGATCTGCCTGACGGTAAAACCAATCAGGGACGCGTGCAGGCGTACGACGGTCCGATTTATATCGCCGATGCCGCGCTGTTCGTCAAAGCCACGCAGCCGCAGTTGGGTATCAAAGACCCGTACCAGCTCACCGAAGCACAGTATGCCGCCGTGCTTAAGGTGCTTCGCGACCAGCATGCCCTGATCCACCGCTACTGGCACGACACCACTGTCCAGATGAGCGACTTCAAAAACGAAGGCGTCGTGGCCTCCAGCGCCTGGCCGTATCAGGCGAATGCCCTGAAAGCTGAGAACCAGCCCGTTGCCACCGTCTTCCCGAAAGAGGGGGTGACCGGCTGGGCGGACACCACCATGCTTCACGCGCAGGCTAAACACCCGATGTGCGCCTACAAATGGATGAACTGGTCGCTGACGCCAAAAGTGCAGGGCGATCTGGCAGCATGGTTTGGCTCCCTGCCCGTGGTTCCGGAAGGGTGTAAAGCCAGCACGCTGCTGGGCGATAAAGGCTGCGAAACAAACGGTTATAACGAATTCGACAAAATCATGTTCTGGAAAACCCCCATCGCCGAAGGCGGCAAATTTGTCCCTTACAGCCGCTGGACGCAGGATTACATCGCCATTATGGGCGGTCGTTAATTGCCCGGGAGCAGAACATGACGTACGCGGTCGAGTTTAATAATGTTTCCCGCCTGTACGGCGACGTCCGGGCGGTGGATGGGGTCACCATTGCAATTCGTGACGGAGAGTTTTTCTCCATGCTGGGGCCTTCTGGCTCCGGCAAAACCACCTGCCTGCGGCTGATCGCCGGTTTTGAACAGCTGTCAGGCGGGACGATTTCTATCTTCGGTAAAGAGGCGAGCGAACTTCCCCCCTGGGAGCGGGATGTGAACACCGTGTTTCAGGACTACGCGCTGTTCCCGCATATGTCGATCCTCGACAACGTTGCCTACGGGCTAATGGTCAAAGGCGTCGACAAGAAAAAACGTCATGCCCAGGCTCGCGATGCCCTGGAAAAAGTGGGCCTGAGCTTTGCCGTTGCCCGCAAACCTTCGCAACTTTCCGGCGGCCAGCGTCAGCGTGTCGCCATCGCCCGCGCGCTGGTGAATGAACCGCGCGTCCTGCTGCTGGACGAGCCTTTAGGGGCGCTCGATCTCAAACTGCGGGAACAGATGCAGTTCGAGCTGAAGAAGCTTCAGCAGGAACTCGGCATCACCTTTATTTTTGTCACCCACGATCAGGGCGAGGCCCTTTCTATGTCAGACCGGGTGGCGGTGTTCAATAACGGGCGCATCGAGCAGGTGGATACCCCGCGCGATCTCTACATGCGTCCGCGCACGCCGTTTGTCGCCGGTTTTGTTGGCACCTCTAACGTTTTTGATGCGGGTCTTGCGCAGACGCTTTGCGGGATGGAGGGCACCTTTTCCCTGCGCCCGGAACATATTCGCCTCAATGAACAGGGTGACGTTCAGGTTCAGGGCGTTGTGCAGGCCGTTCAGTATCAGGGGGCCGCCACGCGTCTGGAGCTGAGGCTCGCCGATGGCGCCAAACTGCTGGTGAGTCAGGCTAACTTCAGTGACGTCTCGCCGCTGAGCGGCATTGCGCCAGGGCAGGCGGTCATGGCGTCATGGTCACGCGACGCGATGATCCGCCTGCATGAGGAGAGGTGAAATGGATATGAGTGTCGCGCATCCTCCCGCCCCGCGCGGCCGCCTGAGCCGCATGACCGCACTGTTCTGGCGAAAACCGTCGCTTGGTCTGTTCCTGCTTCTGCTTGCGCCCCTGATGTGGTTTGGCATCGTCTATTTAGGATCGCTGCTGACGCTGCTGTGGCAGGGGTTTTACACCTTTGACGATTTCACCATGTCGGTCACGCCGGATCTGACTCTGGCGAATATTCAGGCGCTCTTTAACCCGGCAAACTACGACATCATCCTGCGCACGTTAACGATGGCGATTGCGGTGACCATTGCCAGCGCCGTCCTCGCATTTCCAATGGCCTGGTACATGGCGCGATACACCAGCGGCAAGTGGAAAGCGTTTTTCTATATCGCCGTGATGCTGCCAATGTGGGCGAGCTACATCGTCAAGGCCTACGCCTGGACGCTGCTGCTGGCGAAGGACGGCGTGGCCCAGTGGTTTCTCAGCCATATGGGGCTGGAGCCGATTCTGACCTCAATCCTGACGCTCCCGGCAGTGGGCGGTAACACCTTGTCCACCTCCGGGCTGGGACGGTTTCTGGTGTTCGTCTACATCTGGCTGCCGTTTATGATCCTGCCCGTCCAGGCGGCGCTGGAGCGCCTGCCGGCCTCGCTGCTTCAGGCCTCGGCCGATCTCGGCGCGCGTCCCCGTCAGACGTTCCGCTATGTCGTTCTGCCGCTGGCCATTCCGGGCATCGCGGCGGGGTCCATTTTCACGTTTTCCCTGACGCTGGGGGACTTCATCGTTCCTCAGCTGGTCGGCCCGCCGGGCTATTTCATCGGTAACATGGTCTACTCCCAGCAGGGCGCTATCGGCAATATGCCGATGGCCGCCGCGTTCACGCTGGTACCCATCGTGCTGATTTCTCTTTATCTGGCGTTCGTGAAACGTCTGGGGGCATTCGATGCACTCTGAACGCGCACCGCTGTTCCTGAAAGTGGCAGCGTGGGGAGGCGTTATCTTCCTGCACTTCCCGCTGCTGATTATCGCGACCTACGCCTTCAACACCGAAGACGCCGCCTTCAGCTTTCCGCCCCAGGGGCTAACGCTGAAGTGGTTTAGCGTGGCGGCAGGGCGCGGAGATATTATCGAATCCGTGACGTTGTCACTTCAAATTGCCGCGTTTTCCACCGCCATTGCCCTTGTGCTTGGCACGCTTGCTGCAGCGGCCCTGTGGCGAAGCGAGTTTTTTGGCAAGAATGCGATCTCTTTGCTGCTGCTGTTACCGATTGCGTTACCGGGGATCATCACCGGCCTGGCGCTGCTGACGGCTTTCAAAACGATCAATCTTGAGCCGGGGTTTTTCACCATCGTGGTCGGACACGCCACATTCTGTGTGGTGGTGGTGTTTAACAACGTGATTGCCCGGTTCCGACGCACCTCCTGGAGCCTGGTGGAAGCGTCGATGGATCTCGGGGCTGACGGGTGGCAAACCTTCCGCTATGTGGTGCTGCCCAATCTGGGTTCCGCGCTGCTGGCCGGGGGAATGCTGGCGTTTGCCCTGTCGTTTGACGAGATTATCGTCACAACCTTTACGGCGGGACACGAGCGCACGTTACCGCTGTGGTTGCTCAACCAGCTCGGGCGTCCGCGCGACGTGCCCGTCACCAACGTCGTTGCTCTGCTGGTGATGCTGGTGACAACTATCCCCATTCTGGGTGCCTGGTGGCTAACCCGCGACGGCGAGAATATTGCCGGCAGCGGGAAATAACAGAGAATTCAACAGGAAAATGCTATGCAAAAACATCTGCTGATAAACGGTGAGCTGGTTGCCGGTGAAGGTGAAAAACAGCCGGTTTATAACCCGGCCACCGGAGAGGTACTGCTGGAGATTGCTGAGGCGTCAGCGGCCCAGGTCGACGCGGCGGTTCTGGCGGCCGATCGTGCTTTTGAGGTGTGGGGACAAACGACGCCGAAAACTCGCGCCGAGTGCCTGCTGAAGCTGGCGGATGCGATTGAAGCGCACGGCGAGGAGTTTGCCCGGCTCGAGTCTCTCAACTGCGGCAAGCCGCTGCACTGTGCTCTGGGTGATGAAATTCCGGCGGTGGTCGACGTTTTCCGTTTCTTTGCCGGGGCCGCGCGTTGTCTGAATGGCCTCGCCGCTGGCGAGTACCTTGACGGCCACACGTCAATGATTCGCCGTGACCCGGTGGGCGTGGTGGCCTCTATCGCGCCGTGGAACTACCCGCTGATGATGGCGGCCTGGAAGCTGGCCCCCGCGCTGGCGGCAGGGAACTGCGTGGTGATTAAGCCCTCAGAGATCACGCCCCTGACCGCGCTTAAGCTGGCGGAACTGGCAAAAGATATCTTCCCGGCGGGCGTTCTGAACGTTCTGTTTGGCCGGGGGAAAACGGTCGGCGACCCGCTTACCGGACACGAGAAGGTCCGTATGGTCTCGCTGACCGGTTCGATTGCGACCGGGGAACATATCATCGGACATACCGCGTCTTCCATTAAACGCACCCATATGGAGCTGGGTGGCAAAGCGCCGGTGATTGTGTTTGATGATGCTGACCTGGATGCGGTGGTTGAAGGGGTACGGACGTTTGGCTTTTACAATGCCGGGCAGGACTGTACGGCGGCCTGCCGCATTTATGCCCAGAAGGGCATCTATGCAGCGCTGGTAGAAAAGCTCGGCGCAGCGGTCGCCAGCCTTAAAATGGGGGCGCCGGAGGACGAGGCTACCGAACTCGGTCCGCTCAGCTCGGCCGCCCATCTTTCACGCGTCTGCCAGGCCGTCGATGAGGCGAAAGCGCTCGGCCATATCCGCGTTGTCACCGGCGGGAGCAAAAAAGAGGGGGCGGGCTACTACTACCAGCCAACCCTGCTGGCGGGTGCAAAACAGGACGATGCCATCGTTCAGCGCGAGGTGTT
Source organism: Enterobacter sp. ECC-249 (assembly GCF_043965265.1). Classification (NCBI taxonomy): domain Bacteria; kingdom Pseudomonadati; phylum Pseudomonadota; class Gammaproteobacteria; order Enterobacterales; family Enterobacteriaceae; genus Enterobacter; species Enterobacter sp. ECC-249. Next base: position 3,006,051 of record NZ_CP143660.1, on the reverse strand, counting down.
TGGCCCGGTGGTAAGCGTCACCGAGTTTGATGACGAGGCGCAGGTGTTGGCCTGGGCGAACGATTCGCAGTATGGCCTGGCGTCATCGGTCTGGACCAAAGACGTGGGCCGCGCCCATCGCCTGAGCGCGCGCCTGCAGTACGGCTGCACCTGGGTGAATACCCATTTTATGCTGGTGAGCGAAATGCCGCACGGCGGCATGAAATTATCCGGCTACGGCAAAGATATGTCGGTCTACGGGCTTGAGGATTATACGGTCGTACGGCATGTGATGATCAAACACTAATCCGCTCAGCCTGGCCGCTTGCGCGGCCAGGCATTCTCTTTTCCCGCCACGCGTGTTACGAAAGATACCCAATTGTTATTAGCCGTAGTTTTTAAGTGGTTATTCTGTAACGAAAAAACTTGATCTGTGTCAACATATGACGCATATTGCGTGCGGTTATTTTTTCGGCTCTGGTATACAGAATGACGTTGTATCAAAAGATGTTGGTTTTTTACGCAATCATGGCTTCCATCTGCGCATTAATCACCTGGTTCCTCTCTAAAGACCGCAAACGTATCCGCCTGCTCAGCGCTTTCCTGGTCGGGTCAACCTGGCCAATGAGTTTTCCCGTTGCGCTGCTGGTCTCGCTTTTCTGAAGCACGCTTCCAGTTTTAAAAGATGAACATAGCATTCCTGATGTGATGACTGTATAAATAAACAGTACGTCGTAAAAGGAGTGCTTATGAACAGTTTTTACTCGCAGCAGGCCGGTTGCATCGTGCGCTGGCACGACTTGCCCGGTTCCGGCGATCCCGTGGTGTTCATTCACGGGCTGGGCTGCGCCTCTTCCTATGAATATCCCCGCGTCGTTCGTGACCCGCTGTTTGGCGCGCGCAGAGCGATTCTCATCGACTTGCCCGGCAGCGGCTACAGCGACAAACCTGAGCACTACAGCTATAAAACCACTGACCAGGCGCACGTTGTCGCGGAACTGATTGACCACCTTAAGCTGGAGACGTTCTGGTTATACGGCCACAGCATGGGCGGCAGTATTGCTATCGAAACGGCGGGGCTGCTGGCAACGCGCGTGAAGGGACTGATGGTGTCAGAACCCAATTTTCACGCGGGTGGGGGCATGTTCAGCCGGTCTATAGCGGCGCAAACCGAGCAACAGTTTCTGGACCAAGGTTATGACGCCATGCTCAGCGCGGAAAAAACGGCGTGGGCCGGGTGCCTGCAGAGCAATGCCGCTTATGCCCTCTGGCGCGGTGCATCCAGCCTGGTGGCGGGCGTTGAACCGGAATGGGAAGCGCAGTTCCTGTCACTCTCTTGCCCGGTAACCCTGATTTTTGGCGAGCTCTCTCTTCCGGATGACGATGTGGATAATCTGAAGCAAAAGGGTGTTGAGGTAAAAATCATCCCTGCGGCGGGGCATTCAATGTCGTGGGAAAACCCCTCTGCGCTGGCAGAGACGTTAGCCGGGTGTATGGAGGTGTGATGAGCGCAAAAGTTTCGCCCGGCGGCGCTACGCTTGCACGGGCCTACAACGATGAAGAATGTAGGCCGGGTAAGCGGCAGCGCCACCCGGCAAGAAATGCGGCTACATTGTTAATCAGCGTTCAGCGTAATAACGCGTGTAAGGCCTGGCGCGCACCGGGCTGAACATCATGCGGGTGCTGGTAATCAATGTTCTCTATTGCGCGGCTATAGAGTGCGACCAGCCAGTCGTAAACGTACGCGGTAGCCGCATGGACCGGCTGTTCCCCCAGGCGCGTCAGGCGAGTCTCGGCGCTGCTGACCACTGGCGTGACGAAGATGGCCTGGCCCTTGCGGATGCGGCTTGCCGGACGCGTCGCCACGGGCGTCTGGTCGTAACCCAGCCAGCCAACGAAATTGCCCATCACGGCATGCAGTTGCGCAGCGCTACTTTTATCAGCTTCGACAATGCGCTGAAGCTGTTGAGGCAGATTAAGCCGGTAGCTGGTGACGATCAGCACATCCGCGATTTGCTGTAATACCGCTGGTTCCAGCCCAAGGCGTGCCGCCGTGGCCTCATTGCGGCTCCACTGGCGCAGATGATTTATCCAGACTCTGTGCGCCAGACGCGCTTTGTCTTTTGTCTGGAACAGGCCGTTGCTTTCCTGCGCATTCTCGGCAAACAGGTCAATGGTGTCCGTAAACAGCCCGTTCACCTGCTCCTCGCGTGGCTGCTGAACGGCGAGCAGCGTTTCAAAGGCTTTCAGCGGCGGCAGCAGACCTTCAAGCAGTTCGCCGTGGCGCGCGGCGCTGCTTTGCAGCGTGCGCACCATGTTTTCGGCCTGAGTACGTCTTGGCCCCGGCTCCTCCACCAGCGGTGCCAGATAGCTTTGCATCAGTGATGAGAGCTCCTGTCGCAGCAGGCCTTTCAGCGTGCTGAGACGCTTCTGTCGCTGCGCGGGAAGCGTGGCCTGAGACAGCCACTCGATGACGCGCTGCATGCTGTGACTGTCCAGCGCCTGCAGCGTGCCCCAGCGTAAACCCGGTTTTCCGAGCAAATGCTGTACGGCTTCATCGAGATTCTGCCGGGTGGTAAAGCGGGCGTCATGGGGGGTAATCGCCCAGACCAGACCTGGAAGAGCAGATTCTTCAGCAGGCTGCGTCTCCTTCACCCAGTTCATCAACACTTTTGCTTTTTTGGCCGTCTGTTCGTGCTGCGCCGTCGCATTACAAATTACCAGCACGTCTGGCTGAAGCTGCTGACGATAATGCTCGAGCAGCCACTGGGACTTCGCCTGGCGTAGCGGGTCGGCACGGTTATCTTCAAAAACCGGAATATCAATAATATCGACGTTATCCAGCGCGCCGTTCTCAACCGGCAACACCAGCTCGCGGGTCAGGAAGGCCAGCACATCGACGGGGATGCTGATGGCGTTGAGCATTTCACCGCTATTCAGCGGATGAAGCAGCGTCTCCTGCGCGTCCTGAAGGTCTAACGTGCCGTCGTGCGTCAGGAACCCTTCACCCGGCAGCCCAAAACTGTCCACCAGCAGGCTAAGCGGGGCAGCAAGCTCGTCGGCATGGCTGGTCTGGTGCAGCACGTGGGCCAGTTTTAACCACTGCTGGGTCAACTCCTGCTGCTCGCCCCACAGCAGCGACCAGACGCTGGCCCGCGTGCTGAGATCGAGTGAAGGCACCAGCTGGGCAAACGCATGCCACAGGGCATCATCAATTTGCTGCTTAGCGGCAGGTACGGTGCTTTGCCAGAAGCGGGCTATCGTACCCACTTCCTGAGCCGTGATGCCGGGCACGCCCTGCGGCTGGCGCAGCCCGCGCCATTTCTCTAGGCGTGTCTCAATGACCGCCTTATCCACCGCGCGCATCTGCGGATGCAGGGTCGTGCGGGCAATGAACAGCTGTACCAGCTCGGCCTCGGTGACCAGACGCAGGCGCAGCGGGAACGCCTCATCCGCTACCTCCGTGTTTTCCCGGGTAAAGCGGACGGCCATGTTGGTCAGGGCATGTCCCGGATTGATATGCGAAAAATAGTCAAAGGTGCGCTGGCCCGGCGTCACGTTCAGGCGTCCATTGCCGCTGCCGCACAAAGACAACAGCAGGTGCGCTTTCGCGCTCTGCGAATGGCCGTAAAGCCCAATGCTGCTCTGGCGGGTCATGGCGCGTTCAATAGCCTGCTCCCGCGCCTGCGCCGCGTTGATGCGAGCAAGCAGGGCGTCAGCATCGTTATCCAGCACAGGGGCGTTCAGGCGCGTCTCGTTAATCCACCCGATTAAGGCCTGAGTGGTGGTCGTCGTCGCTGTCATTTCAGATATACGCTCCCGCTGTCGATCCAGTAGTGGCTACCGCTGTGTCGGCGATCGGCCAAAGTATTCAGTTTGAAGGTTAGTGCGTCAGGCGCAACCGGCGTGCCGTCCTGCAGCCAGGCATCGCTCAGCTCGAAGGCCTCCGGGCCTTCCTGCTTGCTGCCGCCGCAGAGCCTGAGCCGCACGTTCAGCACGCCGTCGCCGGCAATGGCTTTCGCCAGTTCGGCCGAGTTAATGCTGAGCGTGTAGAGCGGCGTGGCGGGCCAGCGCGCGTTCGCCAGCTGGCGGAAGCCGAGTGTGACGTTACCGCGCAGCGGGAAGTGCAGACGTGCGTCAAGCTTCGCGCCGGGTTTATCAAGATCGATATCCTGATACCAGACGTTCTCCTCACGCAGGGTATTGACGGTGTTATCCAGCACGCCCAGATAGCGCACGGTGGAATACGCGCCAATGTCCGCGGCTTTAAAGTTGAAGCGCGGCAGACGCAGATCGAGCGCCAGGCTGCAGAGCATGGCCCCGACGGCAGCTGTGGATTTAGGGTTGCCAATGCGCCCCTGCTGGCTGAACGGATACCACTCGTGCACCTGGTATTTATCCAGCCAGACGATGCGATTGACCGGCACCGGCTGCAGGTGGCGAATCAGCGCCTGAACCCCAGGCAGGCAGCCAGGGCGTCCGGTGATCAGCAGAATGTCGCAGCTGTAATGGGAGATCGCCTCACACACCGCGTGGAGCGGCGAGGCCAGCGTAAACTGCCCGGCCAGCATCGCATCCTGCATTTCGCGGAAATTCACATGCAGCGGCACGGCGAACAGATCAAACGCGTCTGAACCCGCAGGCAGGGCATGATCGATCGCCTGCTGCAGATAGTTCATCACGTTGCGGGTTGGCTTCTGCGGCAGCAGATCGCCAAAGGTGGCATGCAGACCGGCCAGCGGATCGTCAACGTCGCTCGATTCCCACGCGGCAAGAATGGCATGGCCAATCGGCATAAAGAGCTGCAGCGCCGTTTGCTGGCGCAGTACGGCCTGGGTATCAATGCGCCCGGAGTCGCCGAACAGCGAAGCCATCAGCAGCGAGGCGTCCGCAATACCGGATTTCTGCAGCTGCGTTTGCAGAGCGGGCAACACGTAGCGCTGAATCACGTCCAGAAGCGTATCGTCGCCCGCGACCTTAAACCCTTCGCGGAAAAGCAGCTGCGGGGTGATTTTAACGTTATTGCCGGAACCGTCGTCCAGCTGGTAATGGGTGATCGCCATATCCGTTGTGCCGCCGCCGATGTCGATGGACGCGACGCGCAGCGCGCGCCCCGGCTGGCTACCCGGCTCAGGCTCACGGTCAGGACGGGCAAGGGAGGCGAAGAAGGCTTCGGTTTGACCGCCAAAGCGGGAGATGGCTTCGTTATACAGCCAGACCAGCTGACCGCAGCTGGCTTCATCCCACTCCATCTGGATTTCAGGAACCGGCACCACGCTTTTATCCTGCTGTTTGCGGGTGACAAAATCCTCATCCTGCGGATGCCAGCCCATCGCTTTCCAGACGATGGCGATAGCTTCAAACATGCGGCGACGGAAGATCTCGCGCTCCTGCTTTGGCATGGCCGAGGGCAGCGTCAGGATCAGAGTGCGCAGCTGGCGCGGCGACGCCGGGAAGCCCAGACGCAGGCGCGTGTTGACGCTGTTGATCTGCCCCAGCGCCTGCGCCAGCAGCTCGCATAGCATATGGGTCATCAGGGTGCTGCGGCTGTACTGCGGCGAGAAGACCGGCAGGCGCTCGTCCTGCGGCAGCGTGAAGAGCGGCTCGCCGTCATCGTTCATCAGGTTCATCAGCGGAAACGCGGTGGCAAGCGGTTCACGCTGGGTCTTGCTGTTCATCTGGCTAAAGCGCCAGTCCTGCACGACAGGGGTTTCATCCCACAGGTAGCGACGCGGGCTGGAGATGCCGCTGTTGCCTTCGGTCCCCAGACGCTGCATCGCCAGCTTGCGGGCTTCATCACCCACGCGAACAATCGACGGCCAGACAAAGGCATCTTCGCGACCGCTTTCAACCGAGAAGTGCTGCTTGCCAAAACGCGCTTCCGAAAACTCGAGACGGCTGGTGAACAGCGGCTCGTTCAGGAACTGCGGCTCGCTGAGCGAGCGAACCTGCAGCTCGGCGGTCTGACGCAGCCCATCGTTCGCATCGCCGTGGTCTTCAATAATGACGCCGCAGGTGTGGGTGTTACCCACGTCGAGGATCAGGTCAACCGGAATGGCAGGCGTGCTGAGCGTATGGGTAACAAATTTCACTTCCGGCACGGTGAGCTGTTCACCGAGCATGGTCATCAGGTTGAGCCAGTGGGCCTGATACTCAAAGCCGCGCATCGCCTGCTGCAGGTCGCGTTCGGAGCGGTTTTCAACGCCGTCCGCATACTGGGTAAATGCTTCGCGTAGCCAGCCGTCAATCCACGTCTGGTCGAGGAAACTTTCAACCTCATTGTCTCGCCAGGCCAGCGCGAAGCGGGTCCCGTTCAGAATATCGTTTTCAACCGGGGAGAGCGCGGACGTGGCATGCCCGGCAATCTGGCTGTCAAGCGCGAGCGTGACGCGGTGCGTATTGCCTGCCGTGTCCGGGGTATCAAGCCTGCGCACCTGAACGCGCGCCCAGTTATCAGGCCCTTCAACAAAGGTCCGCGGCGGGTTGAAGCGCAGGAACGGAACCGGAAGCCAGACGCCGTCCAGTACCGCCAGCGACTGATGCAGCGGGATGGTGGTTTCAGGTTTGACCACTTCAGGCTGCCCGCCATTCATGCCGGGCAGGGTATAGCGCCCGTTGACCAGGTCGAAATCGAGTCGCAAAAGCGGGCCGTTCGCGGTTTTACGTACGAAGCGCCCGTTGCTGGCGGTGTCCTGCGGCGTCAGACCGAAATCAAGGAACTGCACGCCGCTGTTGGCAATAAGCGTGACGCTTTGTTTATAGTCGCAAAGATTTACCAGCATAGGATCAGGCACCTGCTTTCTTGAACGTCAGTGGAACGACGGTATTGGCATCATAACGGGCGCGACATTCTGCGATATCGCTGGCGCCTGCTTTACAGGCAATCTCCGGCATCGGGTAGCGGGAACCGTCGGTGCAGCGGGCAGTACCACGACTCTTAATCATCAGCTCGCCATTGCTGTGCAGCCCGGAGAAGACCTCCGCGCGGCAGACAACGTTGTCGCCGTGGACAACCCGGGCGAAACCTTTATTGTTCTGAATCTGATAGCGCATTGACGGCGGTTTGCCGGTGACCGGATCTTTCACGTCGAGAACCGCACGCCAGGTGCCGTTCAGGAAACGCGTCGATCCCGCTTTCACCTGATTTGCTTCCATTACCATGGCGTCTTTCGGGATGGCGACAATCACCACCGGGGCGGGCTGTGGCTCAGGAGCAGGCTCTTTTTCCTTGCTGGCCACGACCTCTGCCTGATGCAGCGGTAATTTCATCGCCAGCGGCTCAACCGCTTTGATCGGCTTTGGCGCAATCTCCACGGGCGCAGGTGCAGGCGCCGGAGCGGGCTCAGCGGAAGGCGACTGTTTTGGCCATAGCAGCGGTGCGGCAATGGCGGCAACGATCGCGACGGCAACCGGCAGCGTCCACAGGGGAACGCGGCGCTTTTTCGCGACGATCGGCACGGCCGGTTCCTGAACGGGTTGCGCAACCGCCGGGGCCGGCTCTGGCTCATAGAGATCTTCCGGCGTGATGCGCACCACCGTGGAAGGGGCGATCAGCGGCTCGTCGGCATGTTCAAAGGCTACAACCGGTTCAGGCTCAGGCTCGGGTTCAGGATCTTCAATCACAACGGGGGCGGGCTCAGGGACAAGCGATTCACGCAGGCAGTCGAGGACATCGTCGCGCGCATTTTCGTTCAGGTTTACAAAACCCCAGAAGCTGATGACCGGCTTTCCGTCCACCATGAAGAGGAAGTTTTCGCCGGGGAACTGAAACGCCTTCGACAGTAGAGAGCCAAAAAGCTGCTGCGCGGTTTTGGGCGACTGGAGGCATTTCTTGCTTAACGACTCGACGCTGGCGAGCGTGTTTTCCAGATAGCGCAGGGCGCGATAGCGATCATCTTCATCGGCCGCTTTCCAGCTGGTTACGCTCCCTTCGACAGGGGAATACCAGTCCACGCGGTCGCCGCTGTCATTGACCTGAGGAATAGCCAGACAGTCGACGATGGCCTGTTGTTTGCGCAACCGGAGCGCTTCCCGGATTTGCAGCGCTGATTCGAAAACGGCTTGTCCGCCGCCGCCAACGGCCTGAAAATCATCCAGATTACCGCTGCGTAAAAGAGTTTTTGCCACGATTTGATCCCATATACTTCTTCACACCGTTACTTTAACGAAACGAGGAAGCAACCAAACGGGGGAAGAGACGCTAAAAGGGCCGATTTCTTGCGGCATAGAAAGTGACGGTTGTGCTTGACGAATAATGGCCCTTAAGGCAAATCATCTTTTTGGGCGCTGGCGGTTAAAACAGCAAAAAAAGCTGCTTTAGAATAACCTGATAGTGTTTCGTTATTTGCCAGGTCAAAACGCCTGTGCTGTTATTACTGTCCTATATAATAAAACTGTCAGGGTTATAACCATGTCTACAGGGAAAACACTGCTCGCCCTTGCGCTGAGCGCTCTTCTACCAGCCGGTGCCGCATGGGCGGCAAACAACGACACCCTCATTTACTGTTCAGAAGCGTCCCCCGAGTCCTTCAACCCGCAAATCGCCAGCTCTGGCCCGTCTTTTGTGGCCAGCTCTCAGGTACTGTACAACCGCCTGATCAATTTCGACCCGGTAAAAAACACTCCGGTGCCGTCGCTGGCGGAGTCCTGGACCATCTCGCCGGACGGCAAAACCTATACCTTTACCCTGCGTAAAGGGGTGAAGTTCAACAGCAACAAATACTTCAAACCGACGCGCGACTTTAATGCCGATGACGTTATTTTCTCGGTCATGCGTCAGAAAGACCCTAAACACCTGTACCACAACGTGTCGCAGGGCAACTACGAATACTTTAACGATGTGGGTCTCGATAAGCTGATCCAGGACGTTAAAAAGGTCGATGATTACCACGTCCAGTTCACCCTCAGCGAACCCAACGCCGCGTTTCTGGCCGACTGGGGGATGGATTTCGCCTCGATTCTCTCCGCTGAATACGCCGACGCAATGCTGAAAAAAGGCACACCTGAGAACGTGGACACCTGGCCGATTGGTACCGGGCCTTACGTGCTGCAGCAGTACAAAGTGGATTCGCTGATCCGCTACGTCGCGAACCCGAACTACTGGGAAGGCCAAGTGCCGACGAAGCATCTCATCTTCTCGATTACGCCAAATGTGGAAACCCGCCTGGCGAAGCTGCAGACCAACGAGTGCCAGATCATTCCTGCGCCATCCCCGGTTCAGTTTGACGCCATCAAGAACAACAAAGACCTGACGCTGCACTCGGTCGACGCGCTTAACGTAGGTTATCTGGCGTTTAACACCGAGAAAAAACCGTTTGATAACGTGCTGGTGCGTCAGGCGCTCAACTATGCGACCGACAAGAAGGCCATCGTTAATGCGGTCTTTATGGGATCTGGCACGGTGGCAAAATCGCCGATCCCGCCAAATATGCTGGGCTTCAATAAAGACCTGAAGGACTACAGCTACGATCCCGAAAAAGCGAAAGCCCTGCTGAAGCAGGCGGGTCTGGAGAAGGGCGCGGAAGTCACGCTGTGGTCAATGCCGGTTCAGCGTCCGTATAACCCGAACTCGCGTCGTATCGCTGAGATGATCCAGAGCGACTGGGCAAAAGTCGGCGTGAAGGCCAAAATTGTCTCTTACGAGTGGGGCGAATATCTCTCCGGAATGCGTAAAGGCGAACATGACTCCGCGCTGTTTGGCTGGATGTCCGACAACGGCGACCCGGACAACTTTGCCGACGTGCTGCTCGGCTGCAACAGCATTAAAACTGGCTCAAACGCCGCGCGCTGGTGCGATAAGGGGTATGATGCCCTGGTACAAAAAGCGAAGCTGACCAGCAGCCCGGCTGAGCGCGCGAAGCTCTACGGCCAGGCGCAGGAGATCTTCTACCAGCAGGCGCCGTGGATCGCACTGGCCAACGGGAAAACGTTCTACGCGACCCGCAGCAACGTGACCGGGTACAGCGTAAGCCTGATGGGCAGCGATTTCTCGAAAGCGAAGCTGAACTAAACCTTTTTAGCCGGGTGGCGGCTCCGCCTTACCCGGCCTACATTTGGCACCTGTAGGCCCGGTAAGGCGGAGCCGCCACCGGGCACATTACAAGGAGTGACAATGTCACATTTAAACGAAGTTATCGCCCGCGTCGATGCCGCTATCGAAGAGAGCGTGATTACCCACATGAACGAGCTGCTGATTGAATTAAGCGATGATGCAGAGCTGAGCCGTGAAGATCGCTACGCCCAGCAGCAGCGTCTGCGCACCGCGATTTCGCACCACGGCAAGCAGCATAAAGAGGAGATGGACGCGCGTGAGGAACAGCTGACCAAAGGCGGCACCATACTGTAACCATCAAAACTGGCGTCGCGCCACCAGCCAGGCCCCGACCACCAGCATCACCGCGCCGCATACCGGGCCAATCAGGGCGCGCAGCGGGATGCCATGGCTCCTCAGCACGTCCAGCACCAGCCCGCCAATCAGCTGGCTTGCGACCAGCACGGCGATGGTCGTCGCCGCGCCAACGTTCTGATATCCGCTGATGCTGGCAAACACGAAAAACGACCCCAGCAGCCCCGGGATAAGCGTCCACCAGCGCACCGTCGCGGCCAGCTCGCTGAATCCGGCCACGCCCTGTTTCAGCAGCAGAATACTGACAAACAGCACGATGCCGACCAGGGAGTTCAGCAGCATCGCGATAAGAATGGTGGAGGAGGACTGGGTGATACGCACCATCAGGGTGTTTTGCACCACCAGACCGATGCCCGCCGCTACCAGAAACGCCAGGGTCAGGGACTGATTCATGGGATAGCGTCCGGATCGCTGCGCTCGTCCAGCTGCAGCTGCATAAAGGTTAAGTCCAGCCAGCGGCCAAACTTGGTTCCCACCTGCGGCATTTGTCCTGTCGTCACAAAGCCGAGCGTTTCATGGAGGTGAATCGAGGCGTGATTTTGCGCTTCAATGCCGGCCACCATCACGTGTTTACCAATGGCGCGGGCCTCGTTAATCAGCGCCTTCATCAGCGTGCGGCCAATCCCTTTGCCCTGATGGGCCGGGTGGACGTAGACCGAATGCTCAACCGTATGACGGAAGCCGTCAAAGGCGCGCCAGTCGCCGAAAGAGGCGTAGCCGGTGATTACGCCGTCTTCCTCGCTCACCAGAACCGGGTAGCCCGCAAGCGAGCGCGCCTCAAACCATGCGATTCGGTTATCGGTATCGACGGTTTTATCGTTCCAGATCGCGGCAGTATGCAGCACCGCGTGGTTGTAAATCTCTCCTATCGCAGCGCAGTCTTCTTTGCAGGCATGACGAACGATCATGATGAAACCTCTGTGTTGTTCACTATAGTATTACGTTATTCCTACGATATTACACAACCGTATAGCCCGAACGCTACGGCATAAGGCATATTTTTTTGTTATCAAAAGCCCATTGAAATGCCGTTCATACACTATAGTATGACGTCATGAACACCATAACAGACACAATGAATCAACGGATTAGCGCAAGAATTCGCCTTGAACGCGAGTCTCGCGGCTGGTCCCTGAGCGAGCTTGCTGACCGGGCAGGGGTTTCACGCGCGATGATCCACAAGATAGAGCGCGGAGACAGCAGCCCAACGGCTACCTTGCTTGCCCGTCTGTCGGGCGCGTTTGGCATCAGCATGTCTACGCTGATTGCCCGGGCCGAAGTGCAGGAGGGCAAGCTGCTGCGCCTTGCAAACCAGCCCGTCTGGCGAGATCCGCAGACGCACTACCTCCGCCGCCATGTTTCTCCCCGCACCGATCTGCCCATCGACCTTGTTCAGGTTGAACTGCCTGCGGGCAGCGATGTTCCGATGCCTGCATCCTCTTACGCGCTGGCACGTCAGCTTATCTGGCTCCAGTCCGGCGAGCTGGTGTTTCAGGAGGGCGATACGCGCCACGAAATGCACGCCGGCGACTGTCTGGAGCTGGGGCCGCCAAATGACTGCCGGTTCATCAACGAAACGAATGAAACCTGCATCTATCTGGTTGTAAGGCTTAACCAGTCTGGCTCGTAATGCTAATGCGATAACGCCAATCGTGAGCCAGGCTGTAATGACATTTGTACCAGAAGGAGATCCCGATGAATCAACCTGTTTCGCAAAATCGCCGCTGGGTGCTGGCCTCTCGTCCACAGGGCGCACCGGTTGCGGAAAATTTTCGTCTGGAAACGCAGCCTGTTCCGGAACCGGGTGCGGGGCAGCTTTTGCTTCGTACCGTCTGGCTATCGCTGGACCCATATATGCGGGGTCGCATGAGCGACGCGCCATCCTATTCACCGCCGGTTGAGCTTGGTGCGGTGATGGTAGGGGGAACGGTCAGCCGGGTTGAACTGTCAAACCATCCCGACTTCAAAGCCGGTGAATGGGTGCTGGGCTACAGCGGCTGGCAGGAGTATGAACTTTCGGACGGCAGCGGCCTGGTGAAGCTGGGCGAAAATCCGTCTCATCCTTCCTGGTCGCTGGGCGTACTGGGTATGCCGGGCTTTACCGCCTATATGGGGCTGCTGGATATCGGGCAACCGAAAGCGGGTGAAACGCTGGTGGTGGCTGCGGCGACCGGCCCGGTTGGCGCGACGGTTGGGCAGATCGGCAAAATCAAAGGCTGCCGGGTGGTCGGCGTGGCCGGTGGCCCAGAGAAATGCCGCCATGCCGTTGAGGTTCTCGGCTTTGACCTGTGCCTGGATCACCACGCCGCCGATTTTGCCGACCAGCTGAAACGCGCCTGCCCGAACGGGATTGATGTCTATTATGAAAACGTCGGCGGGAAAGTGTTTGACGCCGTGCTACCTCTGCTGAACACCTCCGCGCGCGTGCCGGTCTGTGGCCTGGTGAGCGGCTACAATGCGACGGGCTTGCCCGAGGGGCCGGACCGCCTGCCGCTTCTGATGGCGACCCTTCTTAAGAAACGCATTCGGATGCAGGGCTTTATCATCGGCCAGGATTACGGGCACCGCATTCATGAGTTCCAGGAAGAGATGGGGCGCTGGGTGCAGGAGGGGAAAATCCACTATCGCGAACAGGTGACGGACGGGCTGGAAAACGCCCCCGAGGCGCTGATTGGCCTGCTGGAAGGACGAAACTTCGGCAAAGTCGTGATTCGCGTCGCGAGTGACAATAAATAAAGAGCAAGATGGCGGGGTTTCCCGCCATATTTATTTGTGAAGATACGATATATTGTCTTTAATTACTGGACACGGTTTTTCGCGCCATCATTCCGGATGAGCGCGAAAACGATAAAAAAAATGATGTTTGCTTTTTTTGCTGTTTTACGTACTTCCCACCACCAGGCATGACGATACAGGATATATCGTACCGGCGCCGTTTTATTAAAACTGGCGTTTAAAAATAGCATTAAGTTTTAGCTACAGGAATTCCACATGCTTGATTTGGATCACTTAGAAAAAGCCCAAAGGGTTAGCCTTACCATGCAGGTTGAACACAGTTTGAAAGGGGCGCTAATTACAGGCTCCCTCAAACCAGGAGCACGACTGATTACGAAAGAGATTGCTGATAAATTAGGCACCAGTATTACGCCGGTCCGCGAAGCGCTGCTGCGTCTGGTCTCCTCAGGCGCGCTTCACGCCACGCCAGCGCAGGCATTTCTGGTCCCTGAGGTGACGCTGGAGCGTTATAACGAGATTAACGCCATCCGAAAACAGCTTGAGCCAATGGCGGTTGCCGCTGCATGCCAGAATATGTCAGACGGCAAGCTGGAGGCGTTGCGCAAAATGTCAGAGGCCTTCCATGAGGCCATGCGCAATGGAAATGTTCAGCAGGCCTTGCATGCGAATCGTGTCTTCAGGTTTACGCTGTATCAGTATGCGGAAATGCCGACGCTCAATGCCTTAATTGAACAGCTATGGGTCCGCATTGGCCCCTGTATGAACTATCTGCACCAGGAGCTTAGCGACATCAAAACGGCAACATATCACTATGACGAGCTTCTTTCAGCCCTTGAGCGGAGAGATGTGGAGGCCAGCCAAAAGGCGATTGATAAGTTGATTGATGAAGCGGATTCTCTTTTACAGCGACAATATTTTAACTGAGAGATTATTTATCAGAGCGACTATATACCGCCGCTAATTATTTATCTGGTGAATAACTCCTGATGGCTTATTGCCATCAGGAGGGTTATTTCATTTATAAAATAAACTTTTCTTTTTTGCTTACTCGAAGCGATAAGAGACCGACAGCCCGACGCCATAGTTACGGCCTGGTGCAGGCTCGTAATAACGACCGTTGGACTCGTTGACAATAACCGATCCCGCATACTCTTTATCGAACAGGTTATCGACGCGGCCAAAGACGTCCATTCCCCAGTTGCCGTAGTTAAACTTATACCCGGTATTCAGCCCGACTACCGTATATGACGGCGCTTTCGCGGTGTTTTCGTCGTCGGCCATGATATCGCTCATGTAACGCACGTCCGTGCCCGCGTACCAGCCTTCTTCCGGCTGCCAGCCAAACGAAGCGAAGCCCATGTTGCGCGCAATCCCCGGCATACGGTTACCGTTACAGTCTGCGTCGCTGCAGACGTTAGTCCGGTAGGTGGCATCCAGGTACGTCCACGCCATCTTCAGCTTCCAGTTCTCCGCGAACTGCTGATCCAGGGAAACTTCTACACCCTGACGGCGGGTTTTCCCGGCATTTTTATAGGTTGTGCGGCCGCCGGAACTGGAGTCCACCACGATCTCATCATCCGTATCGGTGCGGAACAACGCCGCCGTCAGCAGGCCGTTGCCGATGCGGGTTTTGCTGCCCACTTCATAGGTGTTATTCGTGGATGGCTTCAGGCCAATATTCAGACCGCCCTGATTATCGGCACGGTAGGAGAGTTCGTTGATGGTTGGCGTTTCAAATCCACGCCCTGCGGCAGCGTAGAGGTTCCATGCGTCCGTCACCGCATACTTCACGGAGCCCGCCGGGAGCCACTTGTGATAGCTCGCGTCACCGCTGTCATCGCCGTTGCCCGGCGTAACGTAATGGTCGTTGGAGTCAAACCAGACCGAACTGTAGCGGACACCCGCATCGACAGAGAGTTTCTGTGTCAGCTGCCAGCTGCTCTGCAGATAAGGATCGACGTTCCACATCAGGTTGCGTTCGTCGCGACGTTTATCGCCTTTGACGCCGTAGTCCGGCACGCCATTGCTCATGACGAAGTTCTCGTAGCCGCGACGATCTTCACTCAGGTTTTCGTAGTTCAGACCGGTGGTAAAGGTCACCGGCACCAGCAGCTCGCCGCGGTGCGTCCAGCGGGTATCCACGCCCTGATAGTGGCGCTGCATATCAATCACCCCGCCGGAGTGAGTGGCTTTTAGCTGCGGCTGATACGGAATCGACTGGTACTGCGTCATTTCACGCTCGCCGGCGTACATCATCACGCTGAGGTCGTCCTGCGTGCTGAGCTGGCGATCGTAGCGCAGACCGGCCTGGGTCTGCTTGATGGTCTTGCGGGTGTTGTACTGATCGCCGCGCGGAGACTGACGCGGATTATTCTGCCACTCCTGATAGCTCAGTCCGCCCGGATCGTTGGCCTTCATGTCCACGCTGTTGAAGATCAGCGTCAGCTTGCTGACGTCATCAATACGCACGCCCAGCTTCGCGTTGGCAAGATTCTTACGCGCGCCGCTGTGGTCGCGGTAGCCTTTGGTGGTGAAACGGGTGGTGGAAACGGTGTAATCCACATCCCCCGCGTGGGTGCCATCACCCATCGCGCCGGTGGCTTTCATACCGTAGCGCCAGGTACCGTAGCTGCCGTAATAGCTGCTGGCCTCAATGGTCGGCGGCTGCTGCCCGGTCTGGGTGTTGATGTTAATCACGCCGCCAGAGGCGTTACCGTACAGGGCAGAGAAGGGGCCGCGCAGCACTTCAACGCTCTCCACGCTGGAAAGATCGATGTTGGAGGTCTGGCCCTGTCCGTCCGGCATGGTGGCAGGGATACCGTCGACGTACATACGGATACCGCGCACGCCAAACGTTGAGCGAGCGCCAAACCCGCGCATCGACAGCTGGAGGTCCTGGGCGTAGTTCTGACGGTTCTGGATTTGCAGTCCCGGGACGCTGCCGAGGGATTCAGACAGGTTGATGCGTGGCGCGGCGTGGCGCATGTCGTCGCCATTGACGACGCTGACCGCGGCCGGGGTATCGAGTTCCGATACGGTTTGCGGCGTGGCGCTGACGATCATGGTCTGTTCCTCTGCGCTCATGGCGGTGAGCGGCGCAAAAATAACAGGAACCAGCAGCAGCGGGAGAGAAGCCTTACGGGCAGAAATGATTTTCATGAATAAAACCGGTTGTGGTATGTAAACGAACCAAATGGAACATGTCCATACATGTTAAAGGTTTTGTAAATGTTTTGAAAACTATAACCGCACATTGCGTTAATGAAAGGCAAGAGGGGAAAGAAAAACTCCACATTCAACTGATTAATGATTACTATTCTCATTATCAAAAGACAATGCCATGACGTTGTCTGCCGGAAGTGATGTCAGCCCAAACCCCACTCTTCAGAAAAGGAATTGTTATGTATTTACGTCATCTGTGCTCGCCGCGTCTGAGCCTGTCACTGCTGTCTGCCACCTTACTGCTTGCCGGGACGTTCCAGGTGCATGCCGCCGAAGAGGTGCTGCGTAAAGCGGTGGGCAAAGGGGCGTATGAAATGGCAGTGAGCCAGCAGGAGAATGCGCTGTGGGTGGCGACCTCGCAAAGCCGTAAAACCGACAAGGGCGGGGTTGTTTACCGTCTTGATCCGGTCACGCTGGACGTGACGCAGGCGATCCATAGCGATCTCAAACCTTTTGGTGCCACCTTTGACAACGCGACGCAAACGCTGTGGTTCGGCAATACGATTAACGGCGCGGTAACCGCTATTGATGCAAAAACGGGCGACGTAAAAGGGCGACTGGTGCTGGACGGGCGTCAACGCAGCGAAACCGTTAAACCGCTGCAGCCGCGCCAGCTGGTGGCGGATGACGCGAGCAACACAATTTACATCACCGGTGTCGGCAAAGAGAGCGTGATTTGGGTTGTGGATGGCGCCACGCTGAAGCTGAAAGAGACCATTGCCAATACCGGCACCTACAGCACCGGTCTGGCGCTGGATGCGCAGGCGAAACGTCTGTACACCACGAATGCGGACGGCGAGCTGTTAACCATTGATACGGCCACGAACAAAATCCTGAGCCGTAAAAAAGTGCAGGATGACGGTAAAGAACACTTCTACCTGAACCTGAGCCTCGATACAGCCGGTCAGCGTGCGTTCCTGACTGATTCAAAACAGCCGGAAGTGCTGGTGGTGAGCCTGAAAGACGGCAGTGTGATCGAGAAAATCGCCGCGCCGGAGTCCCTGGCGGTCCTGTTTAACCCGGCCCGCAATGAAGCCTATGTGACGCACCGTGAAGCCGGTAAGGTGAGCGTGATTGACGCGAAAACGTATAAGGTCACAAAAACCTTCGACACGCCGGTTTACCCGAACAGCCTTGCGCTCTCTGCGGATGGCAAAACCCTGTACGTGACGGTGAAACAGAAATCGACTCGCCAGCAGGAAGCTACCCAGCCTGACGATGTGATTCGTATTGCGCTGTAAGATGGGAATTGCCCGGTGGCGCTGCGCTTACCGGGCCTACAAAACCATGAAATGTAGGCCGGGTAAGGCGAAGCCGCCACCCGGCATTTTTATTAACGCGAGGTTTCTTCTACCAGCGGCGCGTCGTGTTTTTCATCGTCGTGATGAACCGGCGCGGTGCTATGGATCTCGTGAACGCGCTTGCGCACGCCGAACCAGCCGGCAATCAGCAGTACCGCCAGCAGCGGAATCGTCGCGATGGTGTAAGTACCGTTCGGGTAGTCAAACGCCATCAGCACCAGCACGCTGAACAGGAACAGCAGGGTGAGCCAGGAGGTCACCGGTGCGCCCGGCATCTTGAAGCTCACATCAGCCGCTTTGCCTTCTTTGATCGCTTTACGCAGACGCATCTGGCAGACCACAATAAAGGCCCAGGAGGCGATAATCCCCAGTGCAGCCACGTTCAGAACGATCTCAAATACGCGGGACGGCACCAGATAGTTCAGGAACACGCCAAAGACGTAAACCACCAGCGTTGCCAGAATCCCCGCATAGGGAACCTGCTGCTTGCTCATCTTCGACATGAACTTCGGCGCGGAACCGCCCATCGACATCGAGCGCAGGATACGACCGGTAGAGTAAAGGCCGGAGTTCAGGCTGGAGAGCGCTGCCGTCAGGACCACGATGTTCATGATGCTGCCAACGTAAGGTACGCCCAGCTTAGAGAAGAAGGTTACGAACGGACTCTGACCTGCCTGATAGGCAGTCCACGGCAGCAGCAGAACCAGCAGTACCACGGAACCGACGTAGAACAGACCGATACGCCAGATAACGCTGTTGATGGCCTTTGGCACCATCGTCTGCGGATCTTTACATTCACCTGCTGCGGTGCCCACCAGCTCGATAGAGGCGAAGGCGAACACGACGCCCTGAACCAGGACCAGCGCAGGCAGCAGACCGTGCGGGAAGAATCCGCCGTTATCGGTTATCAGGTGGAAGCCGGTGGCATTGCCGTCCAGCGGCTTACCGCTGCCGAGGAAGACGGTACCCACGACCAGGAACACCACGATGGCCAGCACTTTTACCAGCGCAAACCAGAACTCCATCTCCGCGAACCACTTCACGCCGATCATGTTCATGGTGCCGACAATCGCAAGTGCGCCAAGCGCAAAGACCCACTGTGGCACATCGCCAAACGCGCCCCAGTAGTGCATATACAGCGCAACGGCGGTGATATCGACGATACCGGTCATCGCCCAGTTGACGAAGTACATCCAGCCCGCGACGTAAGCGGCTTTTTCACCGAGGAATTCACGGGCGTAAGAGACGAAGCTGCCGCTGGAAGGGCGATGCAGTACCAGTTCGCCCAGCGCGCGAAGAATGAAGAAAGAGAAGATCCCGCACACCAGATAGACCAGGGCGAGAGCCGGGCCAGCCATCTGCAGGCGTGCACCAGCACCTAAAAACAGACCCGTTCCGATAGCGCCGCCGATGGCGATCATTTGAACCTGACGGTTGCCCATCGCTTTGTGGTAGCCCTCTTCGTGGGAGTTCAACCAGCGACGTTTAGCAGCGTGATGATCGGCTGCGCTTTTATTGCTTGTTTTCATTGAGTTACCTGTTTGCCTGTCTGAACCATTATCGTGATAGTCCTGCCTGGCAGAGCGCAATACAAACGATTGCTTCTGCGCAAACACATGTCGCCTTCCCAGTCATTCTGCGTATGGATAAGGCGAAACATGGCGAGGCATCCTACCTGCAATTCATAAGCGACGCAAAATATAACCGTGCCGAAAGTGATGCACGTCGAAGGAAATCGTGTGGTCAGAGCAGACGGGGATCACAACACGCTGAAACGTGATGAGTTTTTAGTCAAAACAATGGCGGGGTTGATTATTTAATCATCAGGATCTCTTAATTATTACCAGATGGTATAAAATTTTGCTGCTGCAGGGCATCGAGAAGTAACCTGAACGCGGTTGTATGCTGCCGTCGGCTCGGATAATAGAGGTGATATCCTTCAAAAGTGGGGCACCACGACTCAAGGACCCTGACCAGCCGTCCGTGATTAAGCGCGTCCAGAACCGAGGACTCGGGCACGTAGGCTAATCCGAGGCCATTCTCCGCGGCGTCGATGCGCTGCGACAGGTTATTCAGCGTAAGCTGTCCGTCAACCCTCACCCGAAACTCGCGCCCGTCGCGCTCAAATTCCCAGTCATACAATCCCCCTCGGGTGGGCAGGCGGAGATTGATACAGCGGTGTTCACCCAGCTGCTCCGGCACGAGCGGCACGCCAAAACGTGCCAGGTAATCCGGGGAGCCGACGACCGCCATGCGCATGTCCGGCGCAATCCGCACCGCAATCATATCTTTAGCCACCTGTTCACCCAGGCGAACCCCCGCGTCGAAGCGACCATCGACGATATCTGTCAGGCCATTGTCGACCGTCACTTCGACGTTAATGTCAGGATACTGCAGCATAAAAGGCTTCAGTACCGGCCAGAGCACGGCGTCCATCGCGTGCTCGCCGGCGACGATGCGGATAGAGCCTGCGGGTTTGTCGCGGGTGCTGCGAAGCGCCGTGAGTTCCTGTTCGATCTCCAGCAGATGCGGGCTGAGGCGCGAAAAGAGCTGCTCACCCGCGGGTGTCGGAACCACGCTGCGGGTTGTGCGGGTTAACAGGCGAACGTCTAATCGCGCTTCAAGCTTGCGCATCGCATGACTCAGTGCCGATTGCGAGACGCCCAGCTGCGCCGCTGCGCGCGTAAAGCTGCGCTCGCGGGCCACCACCATAAAGGAGAGCAGATCGTTGAAATTATCTTTTAGCATCGCGGTTCTATTTATGAGTTTCAGTCATGTGTTCTATCTGATTATGCACCCTAATGCTCCGGAGTGCTTTGCGCTACTGTTAACGCAACAGTCAACGAGGAGCAAAAGATGAAAATTATCCGCAGCGGTTCATTACCTTCAGCACGAGGACCGGAAGCCTGGTTTACCGGCACTGTTCGCATTGACGCACCCTTTCAGGCGACCGAACCTGCCAGCGTCGGCGGGGCAACCGTAACCTTTGAGCCGGGGGCTCGCACGGCCTGGCATACGCATCCCTTGGGACAAACGCTGATTGTGACGCAGGGTCGTGGCTGGTTACAGGAGTGGGGCAAAGAGGCGGAAATCCTGAATCAGGGCGATATCGCCTGGATCCCACCCGGCGTGAAGCACTGGCACGGCGCAAGTGCGCAAACGGCGATGACGCATCTCGCCATCGCCGAAGCGGTGAACGGCAGCCCGGTAACCTGGCTGGAAAAGGTGACCGACGAGCAGTACCCGAACGGCTAACCGCCAAAAACGGCAATCGCCTGCTGCAGGCGCGTCGTCCGCTGCGTCAGATGATTCGCGGCGTGAGTGACGTTATCCACCATCCCCGTATTGCTCTGGGTCATTGCGCCGATACGGGAGAGGGAGGCGTTGATGAGCGTCAGCGCCTGGGTTTGTTCCTGCGTGGCGTGGCCGATCTCCTTAATCAAGGTGGAAACCTGCAGAACATGGTCAATCATGACCGTCAGCTGTGATTCGGTTTGTACCACCTTCTCCACGCCAGCGTTGACGCTGGCGACGTTTTTCTCGATCAGCGCTTTGATCTCCTTCGCCGCCGTCGCGGAGTGCTGCGCAAGATTGCGCACCTCAGCCGCCACCACGGCAAAACCGCGGCCGGCTTCACCCGCGCGCGCCGCTTCCACGGCAGCATTCAGCGCAAGAATGTTGGTCTGGAAGGCAATACGATCGATAACGCTGATAATATCGACGATCTGGCCGTTATCCTGCGAAACGGACTGCATCATACCGATGGTCTCTTTCATCATCGCTTCACCGCAGTGGGCGCTGTCGCGGGTGCGATCCGCCATCTGAATCGCCTCGTTCGCTGTTTCGGCCGTCTGCTTCACCGCGCTGGCGATCTCTTCTACCGCCGACGCGGTTTGCTGCAGAAAGTCTGCGGTCTCTTCTGAACGCGCCTGCAGCGCTGCACCTTCTTTCGCGACCTGCTGGCTGATGGTGCCAATCCCGCTGATTTGCGCCCCGACATCGTCAACCAGCGAGTTCAGGTTTAAACCTGACTGATTCACCAGGCGCATCATCAGCCCGATATCATCGATCCTGTCAAAATGGTAATAGTCCGTTATACGTCCTGAAACCACGCGCTGCATCTGTTGAACAATGGATTTTACCGGCCGGGCGATCTGCGCATGAAGATAACAGGACAGCGCAGAAAAAAGCAGAACCAGAGTGGCGGCCTGAACGAGGCGATCGCGGAATAAATAGATCGCCATGCAGGAGAGTATCGCTGTCGCAGTAATACCAAGCTGAATTCGTTTTCCGGTACTGAGACATTTAAATAGCGACAAAAATGAAAATAAACCGCGTCGAACTAACAGTCCTTTATAAAAGCGATAATGTTTTAATTCGTTATTCCGCACTTTTGCATACAGTTTTTCACTGGCCGCGATCTCCTCCCGTGCGGGGATATTACGCACCGAAATATAGCCGGTCAGGGATCCACCCTGCCATACCGGCGTCACGTTGGCCCGCACCCAGTAGTGATCGCCATTATGACGACGATTCTTCACCAGCCCTGTCCAGGTCTCGCCCTGCTGGAGGGTAAACCACATATCGCCAAACGC
Source organism: Enterobacter sp. ECC-249 (assembly GCF_043965265.1). Lineage (NCBI taxonomy): Bacteria > Pseudomonadati > Pseudomonadota > Gammaproteobacteria > Enterobacterales > Enterobacteriaceae > Enterobacter > Enterobacter sp. ECC-249. Next base: position 2,983,813 of record NZ_CP143660.1, on the reverse strand, counting down.
TTCGGCAGGCATGTCGGGATGGCGGATGAGGTTATGCGGCTCACCCAGAAGATGCTCTTCTTTATATCCGCTGGCTTCTATAAAAGCGGAGTTGGCATAGGTAATATGACTTTTTGTATCGGTGGTGGACATTAACGTCGAACCAGCGTTAAGTAAATACTCGTTTTGTGTAACGGGGGTGTTACGCCTCATGAGTAACTCCATGATGTTGTGCAAGAATAAAAAAGTCCGGAAAGCGCTCCGGCAAGATAAGATTGATTATTTTAATAACGGTCTGCGCATATTCTCGCTGAAATTGAGATTCTCCGAAATACCCGGCATTCATTATTTTTAATGTGTTAATCTTTTCGAATGTAATAAAATTGAAAATATTTTGGTGGGTGTTATTTTGAATCGATTTAAATAAATGACATAAGCCAAACTTCAAGAGGGAGATCGTCTCCCTGGAAAAATTGTCATGCTGAAATAGCGTTTCGTTAACAGGATGAAAACGCTATGATTTGGTTCCATTTTCGTAAATACAGGGAGGCTGAGGTGAAAATTAACGTCATAGGAACCAGCGGAAGTGGAAAAAGCACGCTGGCGAAGCGGATTGCAGCCGAACTGGCGATCCCCTGTATCGAAATGGACAGGCTCTACTGGCAACCTGACTGGCAGGGCACGCCGGACGATGAGTTTCTGGCAAAGCTGGAGCAGGCGCTACAGGCTTCGCCAGACTGGGTGCTGGACGGTAACTACAACCGCACGCGGCCTGTGAAATGGCGCGATGTCGATGTGGTGGTGTGGGTGGATTACGGGTTTACCCGCACCCTCTGGCAGGCCGTCACGCGAGCAATGAAGCGGGCCTGGCATAAGCACGAGCTCTGGCCGGGAACGGGGAATAAAGAGAGTTTCCGGCGCGCGTTCTTCAGCAGAGAATCCATTATCATCTGGACGATGAAAACCTGGCGTAATAACCGTACGCGCTACGAAGCCGACCTGCAAAACCCGCAATATAGCCATATTCGCTTCGTCCGCATTACCCGTCGGGAGCAGGTGGAAACGCTGATCGCCACCCTAAAGTCTTATTCTTAGCATGGTTTTATATATCTGATTTCCGGCAAACTAAATGTAAATTAATTGTTTCTCAGTGGTGAAATGCGCCTTTAATAATGTCGACATGTTAAGTCAAACGAGAACGCAACATGTCATGGCGAATCAGCATTCTGGATAAAAGCCCCATCGCTGAAAACGAAACGGCTGCCGATGCGCTGGCGCGTACCCTGGCGCTGGCGCAGCAGGCAGAAAATCTGGGCTATCACCGCTTCTGGATTGCCGAACACCACAACACCCCACAGCTTGCCAGCCCTTCGCCGGAGCTGCTGATTGCCTGGATCCTCGGGCAAACCGCGCGCATTCGCGTCGGGTCCGGCGGCGTGATGCTCCAGCATTACAGCCCCTATAAAGTCGCCGAGAACTTCAACGTGCTGGCCGCGCTGGCGCCCGGCCGCGTGGATCTCGGCGTCGGGAAAGCCCCCGGCGGATTACCGCTCTCAACCCGCGCGCTGCAGCAGGGCCTGAATCAACAGGAAAAGGGCAGCTTTGCCGAACAGCTGGCCCAGCTCGACCGCTGGATCCGTCCTGAGCATCACGCTATTGAAGAGGCCGTCCGCGCCACGCCGCTGCCGCCGTTGCCTGCTGAAGGTTTCCTGCTGGGCGCGAGTACCGAAAGCGCGCTGCTGGCCGCCAGGCTCGACTGGCACTTTGTGTTTGCCGCACACCTGAACGGTGACCCGGAACTGCTGCGCGAGGTGGTATCGACCTGGCGCGAGAACAGCGCGCGGGACGTGCTTGTGGCGGTGCAGGCGATTGTCGCGCCAACGCAGGCCGAGGCAGAAGCCCTGGCGCAGAAGGTCGAAGTGTGGGGCGTTGAGCTGGCAAACGGGCAGCGTGTCACCGTGGCCAGCGAAGAGCAGGCCTACGCCTTTGCACGCCAGGCGGGCAGCGAGCCGGTGCGCATTGCACGCCGGGCGCAGTCGCTGCTGGCGGGTACCGCTGAGTCGGTAGTGGAACAGCTCAACGCGCTGCACCAGCAGTGGGGCATTGACGAATTTATCATCGACACGCCGGTGGCGGAGGGAGCAACGCGCGTCGCGTCGCTGCGTCTGCTGGCCGAGGCGCGTCTTAACAGGGAGGTCACCGTATGAGCTTTGGCGAACAGCTGATTGCCTGGCGTCGCGAACTGCACCAGAACCCGGAACTGTCCGGCCAGGAAGTGGAGACCACAACGCGCCTGCGCCAGTGGCTGACGAATGCCGGGATTACCCCGCAGCCTTACGATCTGTCTACCGGACTGGTGGCGGAAATCGGCTCGGGCAGCAAACTGATTGCGCTACGGGCGGATATTGATGCCCTGCCGATTGAAGAGCGCAGCGGCGTGCCGTTTAGCTCCCGGCGTGCAGGCGTAATGCACGCCTGCGGACACGATATCCACACCAGCGTGATCCTCGGCGCCGCGTTGAAGCTAAAAGAGCGGGAAGCCTCGCTTAACGGCCGGGTGCGGATCCTGTTTCAGCCTGCCGAAGAGAACTTTGGCGGTGCGAAGAGCATGGTGCGCGCCGGAGCCTTACGCGATGTCAGCGCGATTTTTGGTATGCACAACGAGCCCGGCCTGCCGGTCGGTGAGTTCGCCACCCGCGGCGGGCCGTTCTATGCCAACGTCGACCGCTTCGTGATCCGTATTACCGGTAAGGGCGCGCACGCCGCACGTCCGCATGAAGGCAACGACGCCATTGTGCTGGCGAGCCAGCTGGTGACGGCGCTGCAAAGCGTCGCCAGCCGCAACGTCAACACGCTGGATTCGGTGGTGCTGAGCGTGACGCGCATTGCGGGCGGCAACACCTGGAACGTGCTGCCGGAAAGCGTCGAGCTGGAAGGCACGCTGCGAACCCATCGCACGGAAGTGCAGCAGAATGTGAAAGCCCGCGTGGGCGAAATTGCCGCCGGGTTTGCCAGCGCCTTTAGCGCGCAGATTGATATCACCTGGTATGCCGGGCCCACCGCGCTGGTGAATGACGAGCGCTGGGCCGATTTTGCCACCTCGGTCGCGCGTGAGGCCGGATATGAAACCCGGCACGCCGAGCTGCATATGGGCGGGGAAGATTTCGCGGTCTATCTGCAGCAGATCCCGGGGGCGTTTGTCAGCATCGGCAGCAACAGCCCGTATGGTTTACATCATCCGTCGTTTAATCCGGATGAAGCCTTAATTGAGCCCGCTGCCCGCTATTTTGCACAGCTTGCGGAAAAAGCCCTGCAACACGTTTAATTCTTAAGAGGTGAATATGTCTGCACATCGTCAACTGCGGCTGGGGACCATTTTGCATGGTGCATCCGGAAATATGTCCGCCTGGCGTCACCCTGAGGCCGTCGCCGATGCCAGTATCAATTTTGATTTCGTCAAAGCGACGGCGTTAAAGGCGGAGGAGGGCAAACTCGATTTTTTATTCGTTGCCGACGGTCTCTATATTAACGAGAAATCGATTCCCCATTTTCTGAATCGTTTTGAACCGCTGACCGTGCTTTCCGCTTTGGCCAGCATCACCTCGCACCTGGGGCTGGTGGGAACCTTATCCACCTCCTACAGCGAGCCCTTCACCACGGCGCGCCAGTTCGCGAGCCTCGACCACCTGAGCAACGGACGCGCGGGCTGGAACGTGGTCACTTCCCCGCTGGAAGGTTCGGCAAAGAACTTCTCTCGCGAAAAACACCCCGAGCATGCGCTGCGCTATCGCATTGCCGATGAGTATCTCGACGTGGTGAAAGGGCTGTGGGATTCCTGGGAAGGGGACGCGTTTATCCGCAACAAAGAGAGCGGTCAATTTTTTGACCCGGCGAAACTGCATACGCTCGATCACCACGGTGACTTCTTCCAGGTCGCCGGCCCGCTGAATATTGGCCGCACGCCGCAGGGACGTCCGATTGTCTTTCAGGCCGGGGCGTCGGACGACGGGAAAAAGCTGGCGGCGAAGCATGCCGACGCCATTTTTACCCATCACGAGACGCTCGACGAGGCAAAAGCCTTTTACCGTGACGTGAAGCAGCAGCTGGAAACAAACGGCCGCCGCGCCTCTGATCTCCATATTTTCCAGGGCGTCAGCGTGATTGTGGGAAAAGACGCCGAGGACGTGGAAAACCAGTACCAGACCACGGCGGCGCTGGTGTCGATTAACGATGCCCTCAATTACCTGGGGCGCTATTTCGAACATCATGATTTCAGCCAGTATCCGCTCGACGAGCCATTCCCTGATATCGGCGATTTAGGCAAAAACAGCTTCCGCAGCACCACCGATGAAATCAAGCGTAACGCCCGCGAGCGCAGCTTAACCCTGCGTCAGGTGGCCCTTGAAGCTGCATCACCGCGCCCGCGCTTTTCCGGTACGCCAGAAGAGGTGGCTGACGGTCTGCAGGCCTGGTTTGAAGGCTATGCCGCAGACGGCTTCATCATTCAGGGCGGTACGCCGGACACCTTCCCGCGCTTCGTTGACCAGGTGGTGCCCATTCTTCAGACCCGCGGCCTGTTCCGCACCGACTACCCTGGCACCACGCTGCGCGAAAGCCTCGGTTTAGACCAACCGAAAAATCAGTTCACACAACAATAAAAGAGAACACCGCTATGCAGAAAACATCGCTTATTCTGGCGCTCGCGCTGGCCTTTACCCCTGCCGTCTGGGCAGAGAATGTGAATATTAACGGCACCGGCGTGAGCATCGAGGCCAATAAAACGCCGATTAACACTGCCAAAAACAATGATGCGGTAGCGCAGCTGCCAAAAGATTACCGCTTTGCCGTACCGGGAAAATTCACAGTAGCAGTGGCTGCGCTTAACTCACCGCCGCTGACGGTCTTCTCCGATGACAACAAAACGCTGCTGGGAAGTGAAGTGGACGTCGCCCGTCTGGTGGCCGACAGCCTGGGGCTGGAGCTGAACGTGGTGCCGACCTCCTGGGAAGACTGGCCGCTGGGCGTGGCCTCCGGGAAATATGATGCCGCCATCAGCAACATCACCGTCACCAAAGAGCGTAAAGAGAAGTTTGACTTTGCCACCTACCGAAAAGATTCCCTCGGGTTCTACGTGAAATCAACCAGCCCGATCAAGTCGCTTGAGAAGGCTGAGGACATCGCCGGGCTGCGGATTATCGTCGGCTCCGGTACCAACCAGGAGGCCATCCTGCTCGCATGGAATGCCGAAAACCTGAAGAAGGGGCTGAAACCCTTTACCCCGATCTACACCAAAGACGATGCGGCACAAACGCTGGCGCTGCAGTCCGGACGCGCGGATGCGTACTTTGGCCCGAACGTGATTGGCGCGTGGAAGGCGGCGCTGAACGGCAAAACCAAACTGGTAGGTAGCGTCGACGGCGGCTGGCCGAAGGCGGCGCACATTGCCGTGACGCTGAAAAAAGGCAGCGGTCTGGTTGAGCCGGTGCAAACCGCGCTGAACGGCGTCATCAAAAACGGCGATTACGACAAAGTGCTGAACCGCTGGGGGGAAGGGGTTGAGCGTATTCCTCAATCAGAAGTGAACCCGGCGGGCCTGGGTGATTAAGGAGGCGTGATGAGCGAACGATTTCGTGATGTTTCACCGGAAGACGCCGAGCTTCAGCCTATTATCGAGGGGCTGTTCGGGGAATACGCGGCCCGCTACGGGGACTACTTCTCAAAAGACGCGGAAGTGGAGCTTACCGAGTGGTATTTAGCGCCGCAGGGGCTGTTTATCGTCCTGGAGCGCGACGGGAAGATTATCGCCACCGGCGCGTACAAACCGTTCGACGAACGCACCGCGGAAATCAAACGCATCTGGACCGACAAAACCCTGCGTCAGCAGGGGCTTGCCGGGCGCGTAGTGCAGGAGCTGGAGCGCAGGGCGGTGCTGGCAGGGTACAGTCAGATCTACCTGACAACCGGCTTTCGTCAGCCGGAGGCGGTCAGGCTCTATCTTAGCCAGGGCTATCAGCCGCAGTTCGATCTGAACCGCGATCCGGAAGAGTATAGCCAGCCGCCGTTTGACGGTCGGCTGCGATTCACCAAAACGCTGGTACGTGAAGCGTTCAGTAAAACCGCATGAGGAACGACGATGAGCAACGTTGAAACCATTAAGGTGGTCCCGGCGCGTTATCCGCTGCGGACCGTCGGCGCCGCGGTGGCGCTGTTTGTCCTGGCGGTCGTGATTCAGTCCGTGGCCTTTAACCCGCGCTGGGAGTGGGCGGTGTTCGCACGCTGGTTTTTTGACCCGGTGATACTTGAAGGTGTCGGTCAGACGCTGCTGCTTACCTTGATCGGCACCGCGCTGAGCGTGGTGTTGGGCGGCATGCTGGCGCTGGCGAGACTGTCCTCGTCATGGCTTCTGAGCAGCCTGGCATGGGGCTATATCTGGCTGTTTCGATCGCTGCCGCTGATTGTGGTGCTGATCATCCTGTACAACTTTTCCTATCTCTACGACACGCTCTCTCTCGGCGTGCCGTTCACCGGCATCACCTGGGGCAGCTTTGAAACCATCAACGTGCTGGGGCAGTTTTCTACCGCCGTGGTGGGGCTAACCCTGGTGCAGAGCGCCTATACCGCCGAGATCATTCGCGGCGGGTTCCTCGGAGTCGATCACGGCCAGTATGAGGCCGCCGCCGCGCTCGGCCTGCCGGCCTGGCGCCGCACGGTGCGCATCATTTTGCCTCAGGCGCTGCGCACCATCCTGCCTTCGGGCTTCAATGAAATCATCAGCCTCGCCAAGGGCACGGCGATGGTGTACGTCCTGGCGATGCCGGAGCTGTTCTATACCATTCAGATGATCTACAACCGCACGCAGGAGGTGATCCCGCTGCTGATGGTCGGTGCCGCCTGGTACCTGGCGATCACCACCGTCCTGTCCGCTATTCAGTACGGTGTTGAACGTGCACTCGCCCGCAGCGAACGCCGCTCTGCGGTTAATCAGAACCGTAACACCCGTCGTACCCGTTCTGTCACCACCACGCCAGCACAGGAGCCTATCCATGCAAGCCTCTCCTGAAGGACATATTTCGATTACCGGCGTCAGCAAGTATTTCGGTCGCCATAAGGCGCTCGACAACGTTTCTCTTGAGATCCCGCCCGGGTCCGTGACGGTCATCCTCGGGCCGTCCGGGTCGGGCAAATCGACGCTGCTGCGCACCATTAATCACCTGGAGCGCGTCGATGAAGGCTTTATCCAGATCGACGGGGATTACATCGGCTATCGCCGTCAGGGCGATAAGCTCTACGAGCTGAAGGAGAAAGAGATCCTCAAACAGCGCGTCAACGTCGGCTATGTATTCCAGAACTTCAATCTCTTTCCCCATCTCACGGTGCTGGAAAACCTGATTGAGGCGCCCATTGCGCATAAAAAGCTCAGCAAAAAAGAGGCGGTGGAAAGGGCGTATAGCCTGCTGGACGTGGTCGGGCTGAGGGACAAAGCCGATGCCTGGTCCCGCCATCTCTCCGGCGGGCAACAGCAGCGCATTGCGATTGCCCGCGCGCTGGCGTTACGTCCCCGCGTGATGTTGTTTGATGAACCCACGTCGGCGCTGGATCCGGAGCTGGTAGGGGAAGTGCTGGATGTGATCAAAAAACTGGCCCGGTCCGGTACCACGCTGGTGGTGGTGACCCACGAGATCGGCTTTGCCCGGGAAGTGGCGGATCAGGTGGTGTTTATGGTCGACGGAAAAATTGTCGAGCAGGGAAGCAGTGACGCGGTATTAACCCGTCCGTCACATGCGCGAACGCGCCAGTTTCTCTCCAAAGTCTTGTAAGGAGTGCCAATGAAATATGGACTTCTGGCGGGGCTGGTCTTCACGACGGCGAGCCACGCCAGCATTGATTTGAAAGCCAACGAGCAGCCGCTGCCGGTGACGGTGGATCGGCAGGCCGTGGCGAAGATCCCCGCCAGTTACAAATTCGTTGAGCCGGGAACGCTGACGGTCGCCGTTTCGGCGCTGAACTCCCCGCCGCTGGCGCTGCTGGCCAGCGATAACCGCACGCGAATCGGCAGCGACCCGGATATTGCCCGCCTGCTGGCGGGCAGCCTGGGGCTGAAGCTAAAGCTGGTGCCGACGGCGTGGGAAGACTGGCCGCTGGGGATCGCTTCCGGGCGTTACGACGTGGCGCTGGTGAACATTGCGGTGACCGAACAGCGTAAAGAGAAGTTTGATTTTGCGACCTACCGCGTCGATTCGCTGGCATTTTCGGTGAAATCCACCAGCGAAATTCAGTCAATCAAAAGCGCGGAAGATCTGGCCGGGAAAAGGGTGATTGTCGGCTCGGGTACCAATCAGGAGCGCATCCTGCTGGGCTGGAACGAAGAGAATAAAAAGGCGGGGCGGGCGCCCGCGCTGCCGGTCTATCTCCACGACGATGCCTCGGGCAATCTCTATATCCAGTCCGGCAGGGCAGATGTGTTCTTCGGACCGCAGTCGGTTTCATCTTACAAAGCGGCGCTCACCGGTAAAACCCGCGTGGTCGGTTTAGGGCCGAAGAAAGCCTATGTCGCGACCACGACCAAAAAAGGCAATGAGCTGGTGTACGCGCTGCAGGCCGCGCTGGACGGCGCGATTAAGCGCGGTGATTACCAGAAGGTGCTGGCGCGCTGGGGCGAACAGGGCGAAGCGGTAGCGCAATCGGAGGTCAACCCGCCTGGGATAACCTACTAATGGTGCTCTACACTTAGGGTTTTCATCCCTCACCCTCAGGGGGCAACATGATTAAACTTTATGGCGTACCCGGCTGGGGATCGGCGATCGGTGAGGTGATGCTGACCCTGGCTGATATCCCTTATCAATTTATCAACGTGGACGGGTTTGACCAGCCCGGCCCGCAGCGTGAATTGCTGCAAAAGCTCAACCCGCTGTGTCAGGTACCCACGCTGGAGCTCGAAAATGGCGCCATCATGACCGAAACGGCGGCGATTGCCCTGATGGTGCTCGACAGATGTCCCGATCTCGCTCCGCCCGTGGGGCAGGCCGAACGTCAGCAGTTTCAGCGTCTGCTGATCTGGTTTGTGGCCAACGTCTATCCCACGTTTACCTATGCAGACTATCCCGAGCGCTGGGTGCCGGATGCGCCAGAACAGCTGCAGAAAAACTGCATCGCATACCGGAAATCCCTCTATTTGTGGTTCGAAACTCAGCTCAAGGCCGCCCCGTTTGCGTTGGGGGAACGGCTGACGCTGCTCGATGTGTATATTGCGGTGGCGCGCACCTGGGGGCCGCGTCACGACTGGTTTGCCGGGAACACCCCTAAATTTACGGCGATTGCGGACACCGTATGTCAGCTACCGGAACTGCACAAGGTGTTAAAGGCAAACAATATTATCTGATAACGTGTAACCCTCATTCACAACCGGAAGCCTGCACATGCCACACGTAGATATTAAATGTTTTCCCCGCGATTTGAACGACGAACAAAAAGCAGCCCTGGCCGAGGATATTGCTGAGGTCATTATTCGCCATTTCAACAGCAAAGACAGTTCCGTGTCCGTTGCGTTGAATCAGGTGAACCAGGAGGGCTGGAAAGCGCAGGTCTGGGATACCGAAATAGGACCGAAGCTGGACGAGTTAATTAAAAAGCCCGGCTATTCAATGTAAGATCTTCTGCCGGGGAGCGAATAAGTGCCCCGGCTTGTTTTCCCGTTTTCGCAAAAATCGATAAAAATGCGTTTTGTCTTATCCGCTACACTTAACGTTTCTGGCTGACTTTTTATTCATCCTTAGGAAAGATCTTCAACAGAATCAATTAAGGACAGACACGTTAAAGGATAATTTTCTGATGACAAAATTACCCCGTTTTTCACTCGCCTTTCTTCATCCCCGTTACTGGCTAAGCTGGGCCGGCATTGCCGCACTGTGGCTTATCATGCTGCTCCCTTATCCGCTGTTGTTCAAAATCGGTCATGGCCTTGGTCGACTGGCGATGCGCCTGCTTCCTCGCCGCGTCGAGATTGCCCGCCGCAACCTGGAGCTCTGTTTTCCGGAGATGAAAGAGGATGAACGCGAGTCACTGCTGCAGCGTAATTTTGAATCGGTAGGAATGGGGGTGATCGAGACCGGAATGGCATGGTTCTGGCCTGCATGGCGAGTGCGGAAATGCTTTACCGTGACGGGATATGAGCACATGGAAAAGGCCAGAGCGCAAGGAAAGGGCGTGGTGCTGGTGGGGATGCATTTTCTGACGCTTGAGCTGGGCGCGCGGATATTTGGCATGCTTAACCCCGGTATTGGGGTCTATCGTCCCAATAATAATGCGCTGCTGGACTGGCTTCAGACGCGCGGACGCCTGCGCTCAAATAAAACCATGCTCGATCGCCATGATTTAAAGGGCATGATCCGCTCGCTGAAGCAGAATGAAATTTTGTGGTACGCCCCGGACCACGACTATGGCAAAACCAACAGCGTGTTTGTGCCCTTCTTTGCGGTTCCGGATGCCGCGACGACCGCTGGAAGCTATATGCTGGTCAAAAGCGCTAAGCCTGCCGTCATTCCCTTTGTGCCTCGCCGCAGGGCGGATGGCTCCGGTTACGAGCTGATTATTCTTGAGGATATCAGCGAGGCGTTGCAGGGCGGCGATAAAGAAGCCGTGGCGACGCAGATGAACAGGGCAATTGAGCAGGCCGTACGCATGGCGCCAGAGCAGTATATGTGGCTGCACCGTCGCTTCAAAACGCGTCCTGAAGGGGTACCTGACCGGTATGCCCGTCTGAAAAAGGCGGCAACTCGGGGTGATAGTCTCTCCGCCAGCGATTTTTCTGACCGCTCAGGCATACAGCACTAAAACCACAGCGATGCCCTCACCCTGCGGTGAGGGCACGATCGGCGCTACAGCGCGGATCGGCGGTACGGCGCATAGTCCGCCTGCCACCAGGTCTTCTCAATGCGCGCCATTAACGTTTCATCATCTATCGCCGGTGCCACGCCCTGTTCAATCGCGGCCCGGGCGACGGCAACGGCAATCTGGCGCGAGACCGTTTCAATCTGATCTACCGGCGGCAGCAATCCTCCTTTTTCTGTGGTCACCAGCGGTGACTGTGCGGCCAGGCTGCGGCTTGCTGCCATCAGCATCTCTTCCGTCACCCGGCGCGCGTTACAGGCCAGCACGCCCAGTCCCAGGCCCGGGAAGATATAGGCGTTGTTACACTGGGCGATCTCGTAGTGCGCATTTTCCCAGAATACCGGGGCGAACGGGCTGCCGGTGGCCACCAGCGCGGCTCCCTGGGTCCAGGCGATGAGATCCTGCGGCTGGGCTTCCGCCCGCGACGTTGGGTTCGAGAGCGGCATGATGATTGGGCGCGGACAGTGGCGATGCATCTCTTTGACGATCTCTTCGCTGAAGAGTCCCGGCTGACCTGAAACGCCGATCATCACCGTGGGATGCGCGTTCTTCACCACGTCCAGCAGGGAAATATTCTTCGCGTCTACCTGCCAGCTGCAAACGGCGTCGCGCGCGGTAAGCAGGTTTTTCTGGAAATCGAGCAGGTTGGTCATGTCGTCGGTCAGCAGGCCGAAGCGATCGACCATGAAGATCCTGCTGCGGGCTTCGGACTCGGTCAGGCCGTCGTCGACCATCAGCGCCACAATTTTTTCAGCGATCCCGCACCCGGCCGAGCCGCTGCCGAGGAAGACCACGCGCTGATCGCGAATACGCGTTCCCGCCGCGTGGGCCGCAGCGATCAGGGTCCCTGCGGTGACGGCTGCCGTGCCCTGGATATCATCATTGAAGCAGCACAGCTGGTCGCGGTAGCGCTGGAGAAGTCGGGTGGCGTTTTTCTGCGCAAAGTCTTCAAACTGCAGGAGAACGTTGGGCCAGCGCGCTTTAACCGTGCTGATAAACATATCCATAAATTCAGCGTATTGATCGTCGCTGATGCGCGGATGACGCCAGCCCATGTACATCGGGTCGTCGAGGTGTTGCTGATTATTGGTGCCGACATCCAGCATAATCGGGAGGGTAGAGGCCGGATGGATCCCGCCGCAGGCGGTATAGAGCGACAGCTTGCCAATTGGGATACCCATTCCGCCGATACCCTGATCGCCAAGCCCTAAAATACGTTCTCCGTCCGTCACCACAATCACGCGAACGTCGTTGCGCGAAAAACTTTGCAGCATCTCATCAATACGATGGCGGTTAGGCCATGAAATAAACAAGCCGCGCGCCCGGCGATAAATCGTAGAAAAATGTTCGCAGGCTTCACCGACCGTCGGGGTATAGATAATCGGTAACGTCTCTTTCAAATGTGAACGCAAGAGGTTGTAAAAGAGAGTTTCATTTGTGTCCTGAATATTGCGCAAATAAACATGACGTGAAATATCGCTTTTAAAATGGCAGAACTGCACCCAGGCGCGCTCGGTTTGCTCTTCAATGGTTTCAACGTTATGCGGCAATAATCCATGCAGGTTAAAATTATCCCGCTCTTCCTTAATAAAGGCGAGACCTTTATTTAGTAGCGGGTTTTCCAGCAATACGGCCCCGTTATAGGGGGTGTAAAGAACTTCTTTCCGGGACATGGTTAACTCCTGAATTTTTAAACGAAGCAGAAATAAGATGAGCAGAAACAGTGACTTTAAGGATGATAAAGGCACGGAGTTTTCTGTGTTTTGTTGGAGGGCTAATTTAGCGCTTAGCTAACGGAGCAGGAGTGACAAGGTTCACATTCTTTATGGTTTTATTAATTTCAAAAGGATTGCATCGATCGTCGTAAATAACTTTAGTTACATAATAATGAATTAAATTATTTAAAAGGGAAGGGCTATTGTGTTCACATTTCTCTTTGGCGGCTCATGTTAATTTTACGCTGAGCCTGTTTTTAGAAAAGGCCATCTAAGTCATTAATTTATATTTAAGAACATTTATTCGTATCAGGAATAGTTCCAGTTTATTCCTTTCTCTGTTTATCCGAACACAAATTCAGGTGATTATATGAAAGATAATCCTGTACCGACTTCTGAACTGGCGACCTCGCGTTTTGCCTTTGGGCTCAACAATACCGAGGTCGGCACGGTCCCGTTGATGCTGTTCGTCGGGATTGCCGCAATTGTGGCGACGTCCGCCTGGGCAGGGCTGCTGCCGAAAAATATGATCGGTGGTCTCGCGGTCATCATGACCCTCGGTTTCGCGTTTGCCAAAGTGGGGCGTCAAATCCCGGTGCTGAAGGATATCGGCGGCCCGGCGATTCTGTGTCTGATGGTGCCTTCCGTGCTGGTCTATTTTGGCGTCTTCGGGAAACATACCCTTGATACCGTGCATCTGCTGATGAAAGAGGCGAATCTGCTCTATTTCGTCATCGCCTGCCTGGTGGTCGGCAGCATTCTGGGGATGAACCGGGTGCTGCTGATCCAGGGGATGATGCGCATGTTTGTTCCGCTGGTGGCGGGAACATGCATGGCCGTGCTGAGCGGCCTCATTGTGGGCTCACTGTTTGGTTATACGCCTTACCACACCTTCTTCTTCATCATTGTGCCTATCATTGGCGGCGGGATTGGAGAGGGGATTTTGCCCCTGTCCCTGGCCTATTCGGCAATACTGGGGCAGACGCCGGACGTCTACGTGGCGCAGCTGGCACCCGCTGCGGTCGTCGGGAATATCTTCGCCATTATTTGTGCGGGCTCGCTGGCGCGTCTCGGCGCGAAACGTCCTGGGCTTTCGGGAAATGGCATGCTCACGCGGAGTAAAGACGACGCCAGCCTGTTTGCCGGAGCGCAAAGCGCGCAGCAGACGGATTTTCATCTGATGGGCGGCGGATTGCTGATGGTATGCGCGTTTTTCATCGTCGGCGGATTGTTTGAAAAACTGGTCCACATTCCCGGCCCGGTGCTGATGATACTGATTGCCGTCCTGTGTAAATACTTCAGGGTGATCCCGGCCTCAATGGAGCAGGGCGCACACAGCTGCTATAAATTCGTCTCGGCTGCGCTGGTCTGGCCGCTGATGATCGGCCTCGGGATGCTATACGTGCCGCTTGAGAGCGTGGTGTCGGTCTTCTCGGTGGGCTATGTCGTGGTATGCGGTTCGGTGGTGATTGCGATGGCGCTGAGCGGCTACTTTATCGCGTCGCGTCTGAATATGTATCCCGTTGAAGCGGCGATTGTAACCTGCTGCCACAGTGGGCTGGGCGGGACGGGGGACGTGGCCATTCTGTCCGCGTCTAACCGGATGTCGCTCATGCCGTTCGCGCAGATCGCCACCCGCATCGGCGGCGCGTCGACGGTCATTTTCGCCACCCTGCTGATGGGCTGGATTATGGCGCACTGATTCAAAACGTCAGGATACTGAATCGCAACGACATTTACAGCGTGTCGCTGCGGTTCAGTCCTTTATAAAACTCACCGCGCTGTATAGAATTACCGCAGCCACAGCGACGGGACACCACACGATGACCGGAAGAGTTGATTATCAGATTGAAAAATATCTCCTGACCGAAGCCGCCGAACCGGAGCGCCTGACGCGCCAGTGGGCGGAGGTGCTGGAGGAGTGTCGTGAGCAACAGTCCGGTGCGGAGGATCGTCTGCGTCTCGCGTTGCTTAATGTGGACTACGTCACCAGCTTCGAGCTGCCCTTCAGGCTACTTCTCACCCGCGCGCCCCAGTTGATTGACGCTGTCAGAAAAGAGCTTCAGCTCAGTCAGAAAAATGTTCTGTTTAACGGCAAGCGCTTTGGCTGCGTCTACAGCCTTAAACGGGATCTGGACGGTATACCTGACGAGTTTACCTATCACCTGAAGACGCGTATCCAGCGCAGTGACGCCACGGGCGCGACGGAAGCGTCTTACCGGCAAATTGCCCAGCAGGTGAAAGCCCCAAAGGAGCGCCTCAAGCTGGCGCTGGAAAACGGACTGTCTGTGACCGCGCTCGACGGGCTTTTCTGGTTTGGCATTCAGCGCATCGCGGCTGATGTACAACGTCTACGCAAAACAGGGATGCGGATCGTGACGTCCAACGCCGAGGTGTTCGATACGCTCACCAAAACAACCCGGCAGATCCCGGTCTATCGCCTGGAAGGGACTGAAATTACTTAACCTGCAGCAGGATCGCCATCAACCCTGGAAAACGGGTATCCAGATCGTCTCGTCGCAATGAAATCATGTTTTCGCGTCCCTGCGGACGCTGCCAGATGACCCCGCTGTCGCGCAATACGCGCCAGTGATGGGTCATCGTGGACTTCACCACATCTTCCGGGCGCAGCGCGTTGCAGCTGAGTTCGCTGCCGTCGGCGAGCCGGCGAATAATCGATAGCCGGAGCGGGTTGCCGAGGGCAAAGAGCACATTTTCCAGCAGTATTTGTTCAGTTTCAGGGTGGTTAGGAATCATCGTTTTCCTGCGTATGGCGTCAGATTGAGCTATATCAACAATAGGTCAACCCTTAAAAAATAGTTCGATAATACTCGTACAATAGGACTATTATAGCAAACGAACGAATGCACGACCATCCTGGTCGTCACAAACATGTCATAGTGACTAAGGAAATATCATGCCCCGACCCATCCCTCTCGAACGTTATCGCAACATCGGTATCTCCGCGCATATCGATGCCGGTAAAACTACCACCACTGAGCGCATCCTGTTTTATACCGGGATGAGCCACAAGCTGGGTGAAGTACACGATGGCGCGGCAACCACTGACTGGATGGCGCAGGAGCAAGAGCGCGGGATCACCATTACGTCCGCGGCGGTTAGCTGCTTCTGGCCAGGCATGGACAGAGGCTATGAACCGCACCGGATCAACATCATCGACACTCCGGGGCACGTGGACTTCACCATTGAGGTGGAGCGTTCCATGCGCGTACTCGACGGTGCCGTGATGGTGTATGACTCCGTGGGCGGCGTGCAGCCGCAGTCGGAAACCGTCTGGCGTCAGGCCAATAAATATCACGTTCCGCGTCTGGCCTTCGTCAACAAAATGGACCGTCCGGGTGCCGATTTCTTCCGCGTCGTGCGGATGATGCAGGAACGCCTGAAGGCCAATCCGGTGCCGATTGTCATCCCGGTGGGGGCCGAAGATCACTTCACCGGTGTGGTGGATTTGATCAAGATGCGCACCATTCTGTGGGACGACGCGACGCAGGGCATGGTGTTTACCTATGCGCCCGTGCCGGACGATTTGGTCAGTACCGCCCAGGAATGGCGGGAAAAAATGGTCTCTGCGGCGGCGGAAGCCAGCGATGAACTGATGGACAAATACCTGGAAATCGGCGATCTCGACGAAGCGGAAATCATCAAAGGGCTGCGTATCCGAACCATCTCAGGTGAAATCCAGCCGATGCTGTGCGGCAGCGCGTTCAAAAACAAAGGCGTACAGCGCATGCTCGATGCGGTCATTGAGCTGATGCCGTCGCCGCTGGACGTGCCGGCCATTGATGGCGTGGATGAAAAAGGACAGCACGCGGAGCGTCATCCAAGCGATGATGAGCCGTTCTCGGCCCTGGCGTTCAAGCTGATGAGCGATCCATACGTCGGGCAACTGACCTTTATCCGCGTGTACTCTGGCGTGCTGCGCAAAGGCGACGCGGTGTATAACCCGGTGAAAGGGAAGAAAGAGCGCATCGGGCGTATCGTGCTGATGCATGCCAACGATCGCCACGAGGTGGATGAACTGCGCGCCGGTGATATCGCGGCCTGCGTTGGGCTGAAAGATGTGACCACCGGCGACACGCTCACCGATCCGAATGCAGTGATCACGCTTGAACGCATGGAGTTCCCGGACCCGGTTATCTCGCTGGCGATCGAGCCGAAAACCAAAGGCGATCAGGAGAAAATGGGGATCGCGCTGCAGCGTCTGGCGGCGGAAGATCCGTCTTTCCGACTGCATACTGACGAAGAGTCCGGCCAGACCATTATCTCCGGGATGGGTGAGCTACACCTTGAGATCATCGTTGACCGCATGAAACGTGAGTTTGGCGTCGAGGCAAATATCGGTCGTCCACAGGTGACCTACCGTGAAACCCTGCGTAAAACGGTGAAGGATATCGAAGGCAAATTTGTCCGACAGTCCGGCGGTAAAGGCCAGTACGGCCATGTGGTACTGAGCCTGGAGCCGCTTGAGCCTGGAAGTGGTTTTAAATTTGAAGATGCCACCAAGGGCGGCGTGGTGCCGCGTGAGTATATCCCGTCCGTTGAGAAAGGGCTGCGGGAAGCGATGAACAGCGGGGTGCTGGCGGGCTATCCGGTAGTCGATGTCAAAGCGACGCTGACGTTTGGCTCGTATCACGACGTCGACTCCTCGGAGATGGCGTTCCGCATGGCGGCGATCCTCGGCTTTAAAGAGGGCGCCCGCAGGGCGGATCCGGTGATTCTTGAGCCGATCATGCACGTGGAGGTGGAAACACCGGAAGAGTACGCCGGTAACATTATGGGCGATCTCTCTTCCCGCCGCGGCATGGTGCAGGGGATGGCGGAGCAGTACGGCAGTCAGATTATTCGCGCTGACGTGCCGCTGGCAGAGATGTTTGGTTATGCCACCACATTGCGCTCGATGTCCCAGGGACGCGCGACGTATACGATGGAGTTCCATCATTTTGCGGAAGCCCCGCGGAATGTTGCGGATGAGATTATTTCACGGCGTGCGAAGTAGTTAATGCATTGCACATGGTAGTCGCTGGGCTACCATGTGCTTTTGCCGCTGTAGCAGAAGGCTTTCATATACGTTTATTACTTGATCAGCGTGGCCGATCGAACTTTCCATTTCCCTTTTTCCTGAACGAGACAATCTGCTACAACGTGATCTTGTTTCTTACCAAATGCGATATAAACGTTTGTGCAAACGGCATCAAAATCAGAATGCAGAACGGTTATCTGATCCCAGTCCTCATCCCAGTCCTGCGCTTTAATGAACATATCAGCATCGGGCATGTCTTTTTCGTTACTGTCCTCTGAGTACATATCCTTAATTGCAGCAACTGTCCCTGAGGCAACGTATTCATTCATAACCTCTGGATTCAGCACTGGCGGTTTGTCCTGATTCAGCTGAGCGATATACCATTGATTGAATTTAAGCGCAGCCTGGCCTGGGGCATAATCAGTTTGGGCTACCGCGAATGGAGACAGGGCAAAAAGAAAAAAGCAGAGTATTTTCATTAGTCGTGCCTGAACAGTTCGTAATGAGGCTGTATATTTCGGTAAGCCTGTCCCGGATACAGGGTGCGTTGTACGAAATCGCTTATCCACTGCTGGCCATCATAAATGCAAACGTGCCCGCTATCGTGACCCACTATATTTTGGATAACGGCTACGTCTCCGGCATGAGGTTGATCGTATACCAGGCGGAATCCAGCGTTGGCCAATGTACGCCCCATATCTTTTGCCAGACGCGTATTGGGAATTTTTAATTTTCCCCCCGTTCTGATCGCTTCGGTGACGTAGCGAGCACAATAACCGGTGCTCTTCGGTTGGGCGTGTGATTTGGCATAGGAGATTGCGCCATCTTTATTCCATGACATTGATATTTCCTTAACGGGAGAGTGCTAATGCAGCAACTCCGGAAATATCCTCCGTTTTACAACGCAAGAGTAAACATAAAATGCCATAGAAATTTAATATAATTCAGCCATATATGATTTAAACAATCAATCCAGCGCCTTCACCATCTTCCCACTTGCCACAAACGTCCCGGCCCCAAGATGATGCAGGGTATTGAGCTTATCCTCGTCAAACTGCCAGCGTCCGGCGATAAACGCCCGCTCATCCGCTGCCGCTGAAACCACTTCCCCAAACAGCGTGTCGTATTTCTCCGCTGCTGATGTGGCGGGTAATAACCGGCACTCCATCCACGCCAGACATTTTTCTTCAATCACCGGCAGGCCAAGTTCAGGACCGTTCACCACCGGGATCCCGTAGCAGTTGAATTTGTCCTCATCGCGCCCGCTGACGCTGCCGACCGCGTAAGTCCAGTTGGTTGCCGCCACGCCGGGGATGACGATGCCAAATTTCCCGCTGCGTTCAATCAGCTCGCGCGACCAGGTACTTTTGTCCACCACGATTGCGATACGCGGCGGTTCAAACTCAACCGGCATTGACCATGCGGCGGCCATCACGTTACGTCTGTCGAGGCTTTCATCCCGGCTGGTGATAAGCACGGTAGGGCCGTGGTTCAGCAGACGGCTGGCATGACGTAATTCAACAGGGCGAAAGTGGCTCATAGGATCTCCTCATCTACATCGATGAGTATGACGAAAAAGCACGGAAATCAAAGTGAGCGCGTAAAATTAGTTTATAAACAGAACATCACAATCAAAGGAAACTGATTCATGTCCCCATTCCTGACCGCCTATTTCGCCCGCATCGGCTGGACGCAACCAACTCAGGTGGATATCGATACCCTGCGCGCGCTGCATTTACATCACAACTGTGCAATCCCCTTTGAGAATATTGATGTCGTTCTGCCGCGCGAAATCCAGCTTGACGATCGGTGTCTGGTCGACAAGCTGGTCACCGCACGTCGCGGAGGATATTGCTTTGAGCAAAACGGCCTGTTTGAGCGGGCATTGCGTGAAGTCGGCTTCACGGTACGCAGCGTGCTGGGACGCGTGGTATTAGCGAGCCCGCCGCAAATGCCGCCGCGCACGCATCGCCTGCTGCTGGTTGAGCTTAACGGCGAGCGCTGGATTGCGGACGTGGGGTTTGGCGGCCAGACGCTGACGGCGCCAATTCGTCTGCTCGCCAGTGAAGAACAGGAAACGCCACACGGCCTGTATCGTTTGCTGAGCGAGGGCAACGATTGGGTGCTGCAGTTCCGTCACCACGAGCACTGGCAGTCGATGTACCACTTTGACCTGACGACGCAGTATTTTAGTGATTACGTGATGGGGAATTTCTGGTCGGCGCACTGGCCGCAGTCCCATTTCCGCCATCATCTGCTGATGTGCCGCCATCTGCCGGACGGCGGCAAGCTTACGCTGACCAACTTCAACTTTACCCACTGGCAGAACGGTCATGTGGAGGAGCAGATCCACCTGCCGGATGCAAAGGCGCTTTACCAGCTGATGCAGGAACGCTTTGGGCTCGGCGTTGACGATGCAAAGCACGGTTTTTCTCTGACAGAACTGACGGCGGTAATGGCGGGCTTTGATACGCACCCTCAGGCCGGGAAATAATGCGCAAAGAGGTGGGCTGTAGGCCGGGTAAGGCGTCGCCGCCACCCGGCAACATCACGGCTGAGACGGGGGAGTAAACAATTCGAGCGTGATTAACTTATCCAGATGATTGTTAAACGCGGCCTCATCCATTTCGGGCATGTTTAAGATATACATCCCGTCAAGACCGCACACCAGGCCAATCAAGCGCCAGGCGATATTTTCCGCCCGATCGCCGGGACGAAATACCCCGGCTTCCGTTCCCGCGTTGATCAGCGCCACCGTTTCCTGGTGCCACATCTCCATGGTCATCACATAGGCGCCCTTGATGTCGGCATCGCGGCTGGCAAGGATCTGGGCTTCACGCCACAGTCGAATATAAGGCTCGAACCTGCCGTCATCGCTGCCGAGCATGGCATGAAGCTGCTCCCGCCAGCCGGCCTGTTTGCCCGCGACATCCGCATCCAGCAGCTCGCGGATTAGCCGCACGAAGGCCAGCGATTTTAGCTCCCCGCCGGACGTGAAGTGATGGTGAACCTGTCCGGTCGCGACGCCGGCTTCAGCCGCAACGCGGCGTACCGTCATTGCCGCCAGTCCTTCGGCCAGCGCCACGCGCATGGCGGCCTGTAAGATGGCCTCGCGCCGTTCATCCTTGCTCAGATATCGCATCTTTACTCACTCTCAATGGGAACGAAACGAGTGTAACAAAAAGCTGGACACGCGTTCAACTTTACGTAGGATCGCAACCTGGACATGTGTCCAGGTTTAAAATGAAAAGGAAATTTATGTTTCGTCAGTGGTTAGCGTTAGTGATTATCGTGCTGGTGTATATCCCGGTGGCGATTGACGCGACGGTGCTGCACGTGGCGGCGCCAACATTGAGCATGACGCTGGGCGCCAGCGGTAACGAATTATTGTGGATCATCGATATCTACTCGCTGGTGATGGCGGGTATGGTGCTGCCGATGGGTGCACTCGGTGACCGGATTGGTTTTAAACGACTGCTCATGATTGGCAGCACGCTGTTTGGCCTGTCGTCGCTGGCGGCAGCGTTTGCCCCGTCAGCAGGTTGGCTGATTGCGGCGCGCGCCTCGCTGGCGATCGGTGCGGCGATGATTATTCCGGCCACCCTGGCAGGGATCCGCACGCTTTTTACCGACGCGAAAGATCGCAACATCGCGCTCGGCGTCTGGGCAGCGGTCGGTTCCGGCGGGGCGGCGTTTGGCCCGCTGATTGGCGGTATGCTGCTGGAGCATTTTTACTGGGGATCGGTGTTTTTAATCAACGTGCCGATTGTGCTGGTGGTCGTGTCGCTGGCCGCGCGTTTTGTACCCCGTCAGCAGGGCCGCCCGGAGCAGCCGCTGAATATCAGCCATGCCATCATGCTGATTGTGGCGATTTTGCTGCTGGTCTACAGCGCCAAAACCGCGCTTAAGGGCGTACTGTCGCCGTGGCTGGTGGTCGCCGCGCTGGTTACCGGCTCGGTGCTGATGTTTATCTTTGTGCGTATTCAGCTTCGTGCCCGCGTACCGATGATCGATATGCGTCTCTTCTGCCATCGCATCATTTTGAGCGGCGTAGTGATGGCGATGACCGCCATGATTGCCCTGGTCGGGTTTGAGCTGCTGATGGCCCAGGAGCTGCAGTTTGTTCACGGCTTTACGCCGTTTGAAGCGGGCATGTTTATGCTGCCGGTGATGGTCGCCAGCGGCTTCAGCGGGCCGATCGCGGGCGTGCTGGTTGGACGATTAGGGCTACGCATCGTCGCGGCCGGCGGCATGGGGCTCAGCGCCGTCAGTTTTATCGGTCTGTCGACGCTCGACTTCAGCACGCAGCAGTGGCAGGCGTGGGGGCTGATGGTGCTGCTCGGCTTCAGTGCCGCCAGCGCGCTGCTGGCCTCGACCTCGGCAATTATGGCGGCCGCGCCGAAGGAGAAAGCCGCCGCCGCAGGGGCCATTGAAACCATGTCCTATGAGCTGGGCGCCGGGCTGGGGATCGCCATTTTTGGTCTGCTCTTGACCCGCAGCTTCTCGGCCTCAATTGAACTGCCGCAGGGGCTGAATGCCTCGCTCGTCGACAAAGCCTCGTCATCCATTGGTGAGGCGATGAAGGTGGCGCAGGATCTGACCCCGACGCTAGCCGAGCCGGTGATTGAGGCGGCGAAAAGTGCGTTTATTACCTCCCACAGCGTGGCGCTGGGAAGTGCGGGCGGCATGCTGCTGTTGCTGGCAGTAGGGATCTGGTTCAGCCTGGCGAAGGTCAATCCGCAGTAAAAAACGCGGTAAAACAGGGGCGGAGGTTGGCGCGGGCGGGGCAGATGGGCTATGTTTTTTAAAGGATTATCTGACTCTTGCTGGAAAATATGAGCCCGCGCCACGGCAGTGAACCGTCCCAACCTCTCTCCCGGTTAACCCTGCTTGCAGGGGGCGCGCTGGGCGTCGTTTTTGGTGATATCGGCACCAGCCCGCTTTATACCTTCCGGACCGTGCTCTCGCTCTCTGAGCATGCCCCGACGCCCGACGTCATCCTGGGCCTGCTCTCCCTGATTACCTGGACGCTCATCCTGGTGACCTCCATCAAGTATGCCGCCTTCGCCATGCGAATTGATAATCATGGCGAGGGGGGCATTATGGCCCTGATGTCGCTTCTGGTGGAAAAAGGCAAAGGCGGGCGCTGGGTCATTTTTGCCGCCCTGATCGGCGCCGCGCTGATTTACGGTGACGGCGCGATAACCCCGGCCATCTCCGTGCTTTCCGCCCTGGAAGGGCTGGAGATGGTCATTCCGCAATCCCTGCCGTACATATTACCCCTGACGGTGGCGATTTTGCTGGCGCTGTTCCTCATCCAGCCTTTTGGCACCGCCCGCATAGGAAAAATATTTGGCCCGGTGATGGCGCTGTGGTTCCTGGCGATTGCGGCCCTGGGCGTGCGGGGGATCGTTCAGCACCCCTCGGTACTGTTGGCCCTTAATCCTGCTTACGGCATCGCGTTTTTGTTTTCGAACGGGTACACCAGTTTCCTGGTCCTGGGAGGCGTATTTCTCTGCGTGACGGGGGCCGAGGCGCTGTACGCCGACATGGGTCATTTCGGTAAAAAGCCCATCTGGCTTGCCTGGTACGGCGTCGTTTTTCCTTCGCTGCTGCTCAACTATGCTGGTCAGTCAGCGTTGATTCTGGCCGGTGCCGACAGCAAACAAAATCTATTCTATACGCTCTGTCCACCAGCGCTGCAGGTGCCGCTCATCATTCTTGCCGCGCTGGCGACGATCATCGCCAGTCAGGCGATTATTACCGGCGCTTTTTCCATGACCCGCCAGGCCATTCAGCTTGGCTGGTTACCCCGGTTACGCATTAAACAGACGGCGGCGGAAAGCTACGGTCAGATTTATATCGGGATAATAAACTGGCTGCTGATGGTGGTGACGATAGGCCTGGTGGTGTTCTTTAAATCCTCCGATAAGCTTGCCGCGGCGTACGGCATTGCCGTGTCGTTAACCATGCTGATGACGACAGGACTGCTGTTTGTTGCCATGCGGGAAGTATGGCGCTGGAGCCTGTTCAGCAGCGGGATTATCGCCCTCTGTTTCCTGACGATCGATGCCACCTTCTTATTTGCCAATCTGATTAAGGTTCTTGAGGGCGGCTATATTCCGCTGCTCATGGCCGCCGCCATTTGTACGGTGATGCTGATCTGGCATCGCGGCGTTAAGGCGGTATCCGCATCGGTGGGCGAGAAGGGCGTCAGCGTGGATGCGTTCTTTGCTCAGCTTCAGCAAAAAACGGTGCCCAGAGTGACGGGTTCTGCCGTCTTTTTGACCCGCACGCAGAACAATATCCCGCCGGTGATGCGCTGGCACGTCGCGCGAAACCGGGCGCTTCAGCAGGACGTATTGTCGCTGACCATTGATATTCTCAACGTGCCCTACGTCGGCGAAGAGCAGCGTATCAGTGTGGAGCAGCGCGCGCCGGGCTACTGGCACGGCGTGGCGCAATATGGCTTCATGGAACACCCGAACATCCCGCGTTTGTTGCAGGGCGTCAGCGAGATTAACGCAATTTTTGCCACGGACGATGCCACCTGGTACGTCGGGCATGAAACCATTGTGGCAGGTGAAAGCGGGACAGGCATGGCGGCCTGGCAGCGACACATTTTTGCCTTCATGAAGCGCAACTGCACCCACGTCATCAACCACTACCACCTTCCCAGCGATCGGGTGGTTGAAATCAGCCGGCGCGTTGCCGTCTAGCGTCGCGCGAAAGCAGGGGCTGCTTTCGCGCCGTTCTAGCTCTCCTGGGCCGCGGACAGGACGCTGTGCAACAGCACGTTCGCCCCTTTCTCCGACCACTCCGGCAGGATCCTTTCCGCTTCGTTATGGCTGATGCCTTTCACGCAGGGGATAAAGATCATGCTGGCAGGGGCAATTTTGCTGACGTAGCAGGCGTCATGTCCCGCACCCGAGACCATCGGTTTCGACGAATAGCCCAGTTCTGCCACCGCCTTCTCCGTGCGGGCCAGACATTCGGCATCAAACGCGATGGGCGCGTAGTCAAAAATGCGCTCAACGAGAGCCGACACGCCGCGCAGGCTCAGGCTCTCAGCCACCTTATGCAGCGCCGCTTCCATGGTTTCCAGAGCCTGCTGCGCCGGATGGCGAAACTCCACGCTGCATACCACGCGAGACGGCACGACGTTGCGCGAGTTTGGCGTAACCTGCGCCATACCGATCGTCGCGCGTCCGTCCGCCGCATGCCGATAGCCAATTTCTTCCACCTTCAGCGCCAGCTCTGCGAAGGCGGTCAGCGCGTCGCGGCGACTGTGCATCGGCGTGGTGCCCGCGTGGGCGGCAAATCCGTCCAGCGTCAGGGTAAACCAGCGCTGGCCCATTGCCGCGCGGACTAACCCGATATCCAGGGCTTCGTCTTCCAGAATCGGGCCCTGTTCGATGTGCAGTTCGTAGCAGGCGTGAACCGGAAACGCACGGGCAGGGGCTTCACCCCGGTAGCCAATGCAATCCAGCGCTTCACCCACGGTGATGCCATCGTTATCCGCGCGGGCATGAGCGTACGCTTCGCTAAACTGCCCCGTCCAGACCCCTGAAGCGAGCATGGCTGGCGCAAAGCGCGCGCCTTCTTCGTTAGTCCAGTTCACCAGCACGATGTCACGCTCCGTCTCAACGTGATGGTCATTGAGGGTACGCAGCAGCTCCAGCCCGGCCAGCACGCCGTAAACCCCGTCATAGTTTCCGCCCAGCGGCTGGGTATCCACGTGTGAACCCGTCAGGACCGGGGCAAGCTGCGGGTTTTTCCCCGCGCGGCGGATAAACATATTGCCCATGCTGTCGACGTCACAGGTAAAACCGGCTTCCCGCGCCCAGTCGCGCAGCAGGTTACGCGCAATACGATCTTCTTCGCTCAGCGCCAGACGGGTGACGCCACCGGCGGGCGTGCCGCCGATCTGCGCCATCATCTCAAGCGTTGACCATAGCCGTTCTGCGTTGACGCGGATCATGGCTTGTCCTTGCTGCTGCGGTAGCGGAAATCACAGCACGAACCGCCCTGCATGATGGTGGTAGTGCGGGTCAGCTTCACGTCAGGCGCATAGCCAACGATGAATTTTTCATCGCGCGCGCAGGAGAGCAGGTGACCAATCTCGCCCAGCCCCATCTCGTGATACATCTCCGCGTAGCGACAGCGGGTCACGTTGTAGTTGTACTGCTGGTCGTCGGCGTCGATCACCTTTACGTCAAGGGCGTTATCTTTCTCCCACAGATACTGCAGGGCGATAAAGCTCTTCACATCCGCGCCGTTGGGTTCTTTGCTGGCAAACGCTTTGCCAGCGTCAATCGCGGCCTGCTCAATGGCCTCGCCAATCACCGCCTGGGCGCGGGCTTTCCCTATCTCGCGCACCAGGATTTCATAAATTGGCTTAATAATTTCGGCTTCAATTTTGCGGCGGGCGAGAATGCCCAGCTCGTTATTATCACTCATCACATTGCCTCGCTGCGTTACTTCGCTTTTGCGCCGCCCAGCACGGTCTGCGGCTGCCATTTGCCGTCGACAACCTTGTAGACCGTGAACGACGGCGATTTTAGGTTGCCCTCTTTATCAAACGCGATCTGTCCGGTGACGCCGGAGTAGCTGATGGCGCGCAGGGCGGGCAGATAGTCGGACGGCTCAACGGAGTCTGCTTTTTCCATCGCCGCAACCAGCACGCGGGTGGCGTCATAGGCGAACGGGGCGTGCAGTTCGATATGGGTGTGGTAGCGGGACTGATAGGCCTGCTCAAACGCTTTGCCGCCCGGCATCTGGTCAACGGGCAGACCCGGCTCCAGCGCCACAACGCCTTCGCCTTCTTTCTGCGCCAGCTTCAGGAACGTCTGGCTGACGAATCCGCCTGCGCCCATCAGCGTGGCGTTCATGCCCAGCTGTTTGATGCGACGCGCCAGCGGTGCGGCCTGGCTGTCGACGCCGCCGAAGAAGATCAGATCGGCGTTTTTACTGCGGATGGCGGTCAGTACGGCGCTGAAATCGACCGTTTTGTCATCCACGTACTGACGATCGACAATTTTCACGCCCTGCGCTTCCAGCGATTTTATAAACTGGTCTGCAAGCCCCTGACCAAATGCTGTGCGGTCGTCGATCACCGCAATGCGTTTGGCTTTCAGGGTATTCACCGCGTACTGACCGGCAAGCTGACCGCCGTCATCGTCATGTCCCATCACGCGGAAGCTGGTATCAAAACCTTGTTGCGTATAGGCGTGACCGGTCGCGACCGGTGCAACCTGGGCGATGCCTGCATCGTGATAGATGCGGGCCGCCGGAATGCTGGTACCGGTGTTCCAGTGGCCGACCACGCCCGCCACGCCGCTGTCCACCAGACGCTGCGCCACGGCCACGGCGATGCGCGGGTCGGACTGATCGTCTTCGGACTGCAGTTTGAAAGTCACCGCTTTGCCGCCGATGGTCGGGTGCTGCTTGTTAATGTCGTCAATTGCCAGCTGCGCGCCGTTCTCCAGATCTTTCCCGATACGGGCGGACGGGCCGGTCAGCGGCCCCGCCAGACCAATAACCACGGTTTCACCGTCGGCAGCCCAGGCTCCGGTAGAGACAACACTACTGAGCAGAATAGCGGCGCTGAGCGCACTGATTTTTACTGTTTTCATTGTATTTCCCTGATGTTGGCTGGTGTTGTTAAACGGGCATTTCGCCCAAATAAATCTGTACAATCTGGTCGTCATCGAGCAGCGCTTTCGATTCGCCATGATGAACAATGCTGCCGCTGTCCATCACCCACGCGCTGTCGGTCACTTCCAGCGCGAGACGGGCGTTTTGTTCGATGAGCAGCAGGGCGACGCCGCGTTCGCGCAGTCCGGCAATGACGGCAAAAATGTTTTCGACCATCTTCGGGGCGAGGCCCATCGACGGTTCGTCGAGGATCAGCAGGCGCGGGCGGCTGAGCAGGGCGCGGTTAAGGGCCAGCAGCTGTTGCTCGCCGCCGGACAGCAGCCCGGCAAGCTGATGCTGGCGTTCGCCCAGACGCGGGAACCGTTCGAAAATCTCGTTCATCTCGCGCTTAACGGTGACAGTGTCACGCCTGAGCCAGGCGCCCATCTGCAGGTTTTCCAGTACCGTCATGCGGGAGAAAATCCCGCGGCCTTCCGGGACCATCACCAGCCCGTCGCGAAGCAGGGTCTCCGGGCTCTGTTTACGCACCGCTTTACCGCTGAATTCAATACTGCCGCTAAAGCTTTCCAGCCCGGTAATGGCGCGTACGGTGGAGCTTTTCCCCGCGCCGTTAGCGCCGATCAGCGTCGCCTGTTCGCCCTCGCGCAGGCTAAAGGAGACGTCGCGTACGGCCTGAATGCCGCCGTAATGCACGTCCACACGTTCCACCTTCAGTAATTCAGACATGAGCGTTACCTCCAAGCCAGGCGGCGATCACTGCCGGGTCGCGCCGCACGCTCTCCGGCGTGCCGCTGGCAAGCGTTTTGCCGTAATCAAGGACCGTCAGGCGGTCGCAGATGCCCATCACCAGCTTGACGTCATGCTCAATCATCAGCAGGGTTTTGCCGTCATCACGGATGCGGATGAGCAGCTCGCCGAGCGCCACTTTTTCCGCCGCGTTCATCCCGGCGGCGGGCTCGTCCAGCGCCAGCAGCAGCGGATCCGTTGCCAGCGCGCGGGCGATTTCAAGGCGACGCTGATGACCATAGGCCAGATCGCAGGCGCGATAGTGGGCAAACTGCGCAATGCCGGTGTACTCCAGCCAGTGCCAGGCCAGTTCGCGGGTTTGCTTTTCTTCTTCGCGAGCGCGTAGGTGACGGCTCAGCGCTGCCCACAGGCCGTTACGGGTGCGCACGTGGCGGCCCACCATCACGTTTTCCAGCACCGACATCTCGTTAAACAGCCTGACGTTCTGAAACGTGCGGGCGATCCCGGCGGCGGTGACTTTCTCAATGTGCTTTGGAAAATAGGGCTTATCGGCAATGGAAAATTCGCCGCTGTCCGCCGGATAAAGCCCGGTGATCAGGTTAAAACAGGTGGTTTTTCCCGCGCCGTTAGGGCCAATCAGGCCGTAGATCTCACCCTTGTTCACGGCGATCGAAACGTCATCCACGGCGGTAAGCCCGCCAAAGCGTTTTGTCATGTTGCGAACGGTTAACAGGCTCATGCCTTCGCCTCCTTGTGGCGTACCGGCCAGATCCCGGCAGGACGCACCAGCATGACCAGCACCAGCGCCAGGCCGTAAAACAGCTGACGCAGCACTTCCGGGTCAATCAGCACCGTACCGAACAGCGCCTGCTGAACCGGCGCTGCCTGGCTGCGCAGCAGTTCCGGCAGGGCGGTCAGCAGTACCGCGCCCAGGATCACGCCGGGAATATGTCCCATACCGCCCAGCACCACCATCGCCAGCACGGCAATGGATTCCTGTAACGTGAAGGATTCCGGGGAGACAAAGCCCTGAAACGCGCCGAACAGGGCACCCGCGACGCCGCCAAACGAGGCACCCATCGCAAAGGCCAGCAGCTTATAGTTACGCACGTTGATGCCCATCGCGCGCGCCACATCCTCATCTTCACGGATGGCGTGCCAGGCGCGACCAATACGGGAATGCTGCAGGCGCAGGCAGACAAAAATAATCGCCACAATCACCAGCATCAGCAGGTAGTACCACAGCCACAGCGCGGGCACTTTGAAACCAAACCAGTGGTATACGCCGCTAAACTTCAGGCCGAACAGGTTTAGCGTATCCACCCCGGTAATGCCCTTTGCGCCGTTGGTGATGTTCACCGGACGGTCGAGATTGCGCATCAGGATGCGGATAATTTCGCCAAAGCCGAGGGTCACTATCGCCAGGTAGTCCCCGCGCAGCTTGAGCGTAGGAGCACCGAGTAAAATCCCGCAAACTGCCGCGACGAGGGCGGCCAGCGGAATAATGAGCAGATACGAGGTGTGAAGCCCGTCCGGGAACCAGACGCCGAGGATTGGAAACACCTCCAGCAGGTGCGGGGAGGCCATCAGCGCAGCGAGATAGGCGCCGACCGCGTAAAAGGCGATAAAGCCCATGTCCAGCAGGCCGGTATAGCCCACCACAATATTAAGCCCGAGCGCCAGCATGATGTAGAGCAGGGCGAAGTCGATAACGCGCACCCAGTAGTTGCCGCCAAGCTGCGTTGCCACCACGGGAGCAATCAGCAGCGCGAGGCAGAACAGACTCATGCCTGACCAGAATTTGCGCGTGGTCGCCGGGGTCTGGAGTTGAAGTGTTGTCATGGTATTCCTTACGCCCTGTGCGCCACGCGCTCGCCCAGCAGGCCAGCCGGACGGAAGACCAGCACCAGGATCAGCACCATAAAGGCAAAGACGTCCTGATAGTTGCTGCCAAATACGCCGTGGGTCAGTTCACCCAGATAGCCAGCGCCCAGCGCTTCGATAATGCCGAGCAGGATCCCGCCAATCATTGCGCCACGAATGTTACCGATGCCCCCCAGAACGGCGGCCGTAAAGGCCTTAATTCCGGGCAAAAAGCCCATCGAGAAACTGGCGTTGCCGTAATTGCTCGCCATCATCACGCCTGCCAGCGCGGCGAATACGCCGCCAATGGCAAACGTCAGGGTAATAATGGCGTTTGGGTTAACCCCCATCAGCGTGGCCACGCGCGGGTTTTCCGCCACGGCGCGCATGCCGCGTCCCAGACGGGTGTATTCCACCAGCAGCCACAGCCCGGTCATCACCGCCAGCGCCAGGACAACGGTGACGATACCCGTGACGGTGACAATGGCAGGAGGATGCGCTTCGCTGCCGGACGTGACGGCGATAGGGTCCATCGGCAGGATCTGCGGGAACATCAGCGGGTTACGCGTCCAGATAATCATCGCCACGGTTTGCAGCAGAACGGAGACGCCGATACCCGAGATCAGCGGCGCCAGGCGCGGGGCGTTGCGCAGTCGACGGTAGGCAAAGCGCTCCACGGCCATTGCCAGCAGGGCACAGACGGCCATGGCTATCACCAGGGCAACGCCAAGCTGCAACAGCAGCGGCATGTGTGGAAAGGTGGTGTTGAGGGCGTTAATCGCGGAGAGCGTGGTGAGCGCGCCGACCATCAGAATATCGCCGTGAGCAAAGTTAATAATGCGCAAAATGCCATACACCATGGTATAGCCCAGCGCGATCAGCGCGTAGATGCTTCCCAGCATCACACCGTTGATCAGTTGTTGTATGAGTGTATCCAACGTCTGTACCCGCAAAGTGCTCGTTCTGCGGCTACCATCCAATAAATGAATTAAATTGTAAAATACACATATATTATTTCTTATGATAAACCGGTATTGCTTTATCTTAATGATTTATATGAAGATGATGTAATCGCGCTTCCGGCTAAAAAGCCTAAAGAAATCAATATATGAATAAAACAGAACAATTGGCGAGCCTGGCTGCGTATGCAGAAAGCCGCCTGGCAAACGATCCGCCGCTGCGGGCTGTCCGTGCCTTTGAGGCAATAGCCCGGCTGGGCAGCGTCACGCTGGCCGCACAGGAGCTGGATATCTCCCCGTCGGCGGTCAGTCATCAGCTCAGGGTGCTCGAAGGGTATCTGCAAATGCCGCTCACGGAGCGTCAGGGGCGCAGGCTGGTGCTGAGCCAGCACGGGCGGGAATATTACCGCTCCATCCGCGCGGCGTTTAACGTGTTGCGCCAGGCGACGGAGCACCTGGCAGAGCAGGCACAAACGCGTCAGGTCACCATCAGCCTGATCCCGCTTTTTGGTATGGGGTGGTTTATCCCGCGTCTGCCTGATTTTATGCGTGCCAATCCGCAGACCGAGATCAACGTAGTGTATGCCAACCATCGCAACTATCTTAGCGATGCGTCGGATATGTCGATTCGTTTTGGTAATGGTCAGTGGGCGGGCTATCAGAGCGAAAAGCTGATTTCCGGTCAGATGGTGCCGGTGTGCAGCCGCGCGTTTTTACGCATTCATGGCCATATCGACACGCCTGAACAGCTGCTGCAAATGCCGCTGCTGCATGACGAGGAGCGCACAACGTGGGCGCAGTGGTTTCTGCAGCAGGGGGTAAAACGTCCTCTGCGGCGCAGCGGCCCTCTGTTTGAAGACGGGCTGTTAACGCTGGCGGGCGTGCAGGCCGGGCTGGGCTGTGCGCTAATGCGCGAGCCGCTGATTGCGCCGTATCTTGAGAGCGGCGAGCTGGTGAAGATATTTGACTTACCCATTGATGACGGGCGCGACTATCACCTCTGCGTGCGTTCAGATTCAGGGATGACCGAGGACGGTAAGCTGTTGCAAAACTGGCTGCGCCGGGCGGCGGGCGTTGATTCGTCTACGGCGTAAGCAGGCAGTGTTTATCCAGCGCTTCAATTTCCGAACCGCTGTAGCGTGCGTATTGCCCGGTCAGACCAAAAAACGCAGGTTGGGTTTCGGTATAGATTTCTGCTGCGAGCACCAGTCGACGTCGCTCATCTTCGCTCATCTCAAGCAGCGTCCAGGGAATGAAATAGCGTGCCGTGGAGGTGAGTTTGAACCACAGCGGGCAGCCGCAGCCGGGGCAAAACCAGCGTTCTCCTCGAGTCGACGAGCAGAAATGAGAAGGGGCAATTGAGTCTTGCTCCAGAAGCGGTTCGCCCTGAGGCTCAAGATACATGGCAATGCCACCTGACCACTTCTGGCATTGCGTGCAATGACATGCGTACACGTCAAAATTGTTGAGGCTCACGCTGAACTGACTCATTCCGCACAGGCAGCGTCCTTTGAATATATGCATGGCGTACTCCTTTTTGACGCCAGAAATCCGTATAAAAAAAGCCAGCCACATGGGCTGGCCTTTTATCGTGACAAATCTTAGAACTGGTAGGTCAGGCCTACAGCTACGATGTTGTCGGTAGCAACGCCAGTTGCTTTGGTGAAGCTGTTGTCGTCAACCAGGTTGATTTTGTAATCAACATAGGTAGACATGTTTTTGTTGAAGTAGTAGCTCGCGCCAACGTCAACGTATTCAACCAGATCCTGGTCGCCGTATGAACCCAGGTCTTTACCTTTGGATTTCAGGTAAGCGATGGATGGACGCAGACCGAAGTCAAACTGGTACTGAGCAACAACTTCGAAGTTCTGAGCTTTGTTCGCGATATAACCGCTACCGAAGTTGGTCATGTTGCGGGTTTCAGAGTAGGTGGTTGCCAGATAGATGTTGTTCGCATCATATTTCAGGCCAGCAGCCCATACTTCTGCGTTCTCACCGCCAGCGTTAACGGTGTTAGCAACGCGACCTGCAGCAACCTGACGGTCAGTACGGTCAGATTTCGCGTAGGTTGCACCGACGCCGAAACCGTTCATTTCATAGGTAGAAGACAGACCCCAGCCGTCACCGTTCGCTTCGGTGATGTCATTACGGTCGTTTTTACCCTGGTACTGAGCGGCAACGTTCAGACCGTCAACCAGACCGAAGAAGTCGGTGTTACGGTAGGTTGCAACGCCAGTCGTACGGCCAGTCATAAAGCCATCAGTCTGGGTCCAGGTATCACCACCGAACTCTGGCAGAACGTCAGTCCACGCGCCGATGTCGTAAGCAACACCGTAGTTACGACCGTAGTCGAATGAACCGAATTCGTTGAATTTCAGACCCGCGAATGCCAGACGGGTTTTGCTGCCGTCAGTGCCCTGGGATTCAGAACGGTTGCCTTTGAACTCATATTCCCACTGGCCGTAACCGGTCAGCTGATCGTTGATCTGAGTTTCGCCTTTGAAGCCCAGACGCACGTAAGTTTTGTCGCCGTCGTTGCTGGTATCATCAGAGAAATAGTGCAGACCCGTTACTTTACCGTACAGATCCAGCTTGTTACCGTCTTTGTTATAAATTTCAGCCGCGTTTACAACGCCTGCTGCCAACATGGAAGTCACTGCCACTGCAACTAATTTAAGTTTCATCTTAAATATTCCTTATAATTTTCTTAGGTATTTCCTGAGCCACTTTGAACAATTTCTAAACGAGGCTAATCGTCAATGGCATGCTATTTTTAAAAATCTTGTAGTCCTATTTCAATAATAAGTTTCAAAATATTAGTAATAATTTCAGTTAGTGTGATCGAGATCGGGTAAATGGCGAGTGAATAGCGTGAAATGGCGGCTATTTAATCAATTTTAGGTGGGTTTGATTGCTGTGAATATAGTTTCATTGCGGTTTAATAAAAAGTGGTAATTATCGATATTTACGTGCTTTTGCCGCGTCTTAAATCCTGTATTTAGCCCTAAGGTATTGTTTATACACTGTCGAGTGTACGGATTTTTCGATGTTTTCATGGAAATACACAGAAACATACTATTGCACTTCGTGCTATTAACATTGTGAGTATTTGCAAGAAACTAATCACCCTCCGGTGTCAATTTATGTCAATAAAAGAAGACGGTTGTTTACGAAAAGGCGGTAATATAAACAGAATCTAAACGCGTGCTCTACTTGCCTGATAAATATTTTGGTGCGCGCTCACATATTAAATTTATGTTAATTTTTCGTTGTCGGGATAAATATTACCCGACAGCGAAATCAATATTATTTTCTGGTTGCGTACCAGCAGAGCAACGACCCGGCGCAGACCATCAGCGCGCCTTGCCAGAACGAGAAAGAGAGGGGGGAACTCAGCACCGCGGCGGCAAGCGCGGCTGAAAGGACAGGGGTAAAATACGATACGGCAGCCAGTACCGTGACGTTACCGTGAAGAATGCCAATATTCCATGCGGCGTAACCGAACCCAAGCGCGATCCCACACATAACAAGCTTCACCACCACCGGAAGCGTGAACTCCATCTCGGGCTGATCGCTTAGGGCATATTTCACCCACAGGCTCAGTGCGGTGAGCAAAACAAACAGGGTAATGCCGTTTTGTCCTTTCGCAAATTTGCTGGTGACCGTGCAGTAGGCGGCCCAGATAAATGCCCCGGCAAACGCCAGCGCGTAACTCAGCGGGCTGGAAACGATATTGCGGGTTATTTCATCAAGATGTAAACCCTGTTCACCGCCCAATACCCAGCAGACGCCCAGCAATGAGACGGCTAAGCCGGGGATCACCCACAGGGTTGATTTCTGTCCGTTGAACAAAATGGCAAACACAATGGTCAGGCTTGGCCAAAGGTAATTGACCATGCCCACTTCTATTGCCTGCGAGCGCGTTGCGGCATAACCCAGCGACAGCGCCAGGCATATTTCGTAACTGACAAATAAAACGCTGCCGGCAATAAGATAGCGGGGGGAAAACCGTCTGATATCAGGAAATCCTACCGTCATCAGGCACAGCAATCCGCTGAGGGTGTAGATCATTGCTGCACCGCCTACCGGCCCCAATCCCTCACTCACGCTGCGAATAAGGCCGACCATGGTGCTCCATAACAATATCGCCGCCAGCCCAATAAGCGTTGCTCTTTTTCTGTCCATTACTTCGCCATCACAATAAAAATCAAAGGAAAAATGTATCGCATTACGCCTGTCGCTGTCGTGAATTTTTCTCTTAAGCCGTTAATCAAAAAGGGGTAATGAAATATTGCGGGGGTGACTATTAAGGGGGGGAAGACAGATGACCTTGATTTGACGCAAAAAAATCAGGGGCTTTGCTGTTAGTTTGCGGCGCGAAGTCTTTTCAGATAACGAGGACAACAATGGACGTCAGCCGCAGACAATTTTTCAAAATCTGCGCGGGCGGTATGGCCGGAACAACGGCAGCCATGCTGGGATTTGCTCCCAAAATGGCGCTGGCTCAGGCACGCAACTATAAGCTACTGCGCGCCAAAGAGATCCGTAACACCTGCACATACTGCTCCGTAGGTTGTGGGCTATTAATGTATAGCCTGGGCGATGGCGCGAAGAACGCCAGAGAAGCGATTTACCATATTGAAGGGGATCCGGATCATCCGGTGAGCCGCGGGGCGCTTTGCCCGAAAGGGGCGGGGCTGCTGGACTATGTTCACAGCGAAAACCGCCTGCGCTACCCGGAGTACCGCGCGCCGGGTTCTGATAAATGGCAGCGTATCTCCTGGGATGAGGCCTTCTCCCGTATTGCAAAATTAATGAAAGCCGACCGCGACGCCAACTTTATTGAAAAGAACGCGCAGGGCGTAACGGTTAACCGCTGGTTATCAACCGGCATGTTATGCGCCTCTGCGGCGAGCAATGAAACCGGCATGCTGACGCAAAAATTTGTGCGCTCTCTCGGCATGCTGGCGGTAGACAACCAGGCGCGCGTCTGACACGGACCAACGGTAGCAAGTCTTGCTCCAACATTTGGTCGCGGTGCGATGACCAACCACTGGGTTGATATCAAAAACGCTAACGTCGTGGTGGTGATGGGCGGTAACGCCGCTGAGGCCCATCCGGTGGGGTTCCGCTGGGCGATGGAAGCGAAAAACAACAACGATGCGACGCTGATCGTCGTCGATCCGCGCTTTACGCGTACGGCATCGGTGGCCGATATCTATGCGCCTATTCGCTCCGGTACGGACATTACGTTCCTGTCCGGCGTGCTGCTGTACCTGATCGAAAACAACAAAATTAACGCGGAATACGTTAAGCACTACACCAACGCGAACCTGTTGGTGCGGGATGATTTTGCGTTCGATGATGGACTGTTTAGCGGCTATGACGCCGAAAAGCGCCAGTACGACAAAACGTCCTGGAACTATCAGTTCGACGAAAACGGCTTTGCGATGCGCGATGAAACCCTGACGCATCCGCGCTGCGTGTGGAACCTGCTGAAGCAGCACGTTTCCCGCTACACGCCGGAGGTGGTGGAAAACATCTGCGGCACGCCGAAAGCGGACTTCCTGAAGGTGTGTGAGGTGCTGGCCTCCACCAGCGCCGCCGACAGAACCACCACGTTCCTGTACGCGCTGGGCTGGACGCAGCACACCGTTGGCGCGCAGAACATCCGCACCATGGCGATGATCCAGCTATTGCTCGGCAATATGGGCATGGCGGGGGGCGGCGTGAACGCGCTGCGCGGTCACTCCAACATACAGGGGCTGACCGATCTCGGCCTGTTGTCGACCAGCCTGCCGGGCTACCTGACGCTGCCGTCTGAAAAGCAGACGGATCTGCAAACCTATCTGACGGAAAATACGCCGAAGGCGACGCTGCCGGATCAGGTGAACTACTGGAGCAACTATCCGAAGTTCTATGTCAGCCTGATGAAATCCTTCTACGGCGACGCGGCGCAGAAAGAGAACGACTGGGGCTTTGAGTGGCTGCCGAAGTGGGATCAGGCTTATGACGTCATCAAGTATTTCAACATGATGGATAAGGGCAACGTCACGGGCTATATCTGTCAGGGCTTCAACCCGGTGGCGTCATTCCCGGACAAAAACAAAGTCGTTCGCAGCCTGAGCAAGCTGAAGTACATGGTTGTTATCGATCCGCTGGTGACCGAGACTTCTACCTTCTGGCAGAACCACGGGGAATCAAACGATGTCGATCCGGCGTCGATTCAGACCGAAGTGTTCCGCCTGCCGTCGACCTGTTTTGCCGAAGAGGACGGCTCCATTGCCAACTCCGGCCGCTGGCTGCAGTGGCACTGGAAAGGTCAGGATGCACCGGGTGAGGCGCGCAACGACGGCGAGATCCTGGCCGGGATTTACCATCGCCTGCGCGAGATGTACCGCACCGAAGGCGGCAAAGGCGCTGAGCCGCTGCTGAAGATGAGCTGGAGCTACAAGCAGACGGATCGTCCCGAGTCTGAAGAAGTCGCGAAAGAGAACAACGGCGTGGCGCTGGCGGATCTGTATGACGCGAGCGGCAATCTGCTGGCGAAGAAAGGCCAGCTGCTGAACAGCTTCGCGCTGCTGCGCGACGACGGCACCACGGCCTCGTCCTGCTGGATCTACACCGGCAGCTGGACGGAGCAGGGTAACCAGATGGCCAACCGCGACAACGCCGATCCGTCCGGGCTGGGCAACACCCTCGGCTGGGCATGGGCGTGGCCGCTGAACCGTCGCGTGCTGTACAACC
Source organism: Enterobacter sp. ECC-249 (assembly GCF_043965265.1). NCBI lineage: Bacteria > Pseudomonadati > Pseudomonadota > Gammaproteobacteria > Enterobacterales > Enterobacteriaceae > Enterobacter > Enterobacter sp. ECC-249. Next base: position 2,946,218 of record NZ_CP143660.1, on the reverse strand, counting down.
GCGCATCGGCGGACCTCAACGGCAAGCCGTGGGATCCGAAGCGCATGCTGATCCAGTGGAACGGGGCGAAATGGACGGGTAACGATATCCCGGACTACGGTACCGCCGCGCCGGGCAGCAACACCGGGCCGTTTATCATGCAGCCGGAAGGGCTGGGGCGCCTGTTTGCTCTCAACAAGCTGGCGGAAGGGCCGTTCCCGGAGCACTACGAGCCTATGGAAACGCCGCTGGGCACCAACCCGCTGCACCCGAACGTGATCTCCAGTCCGGTGGTGCGTATCTACGAAGACGACGCGCTGCGTCTGGGCAAAAAGGACAAATTCCCGTACGTGGGAACAACCTACCGCCTGACCGAGCATTTCCACACCTGGACCAAGCACGCGCTGCTTAACGCTATCGCGCAGCCGGAACAGTTTGTGGAAATCAGCGAAACGCTGGCGAAAGCGAAAGGGATTGCCAACGGCGACCGCGTGAAGGTGAGCAGCAAGCGCGGCTTTATTCGCGCGGTGGCGGTGGTGACCCGTCGTTTGCAAAGTCTGAACGTGCACGGGCAGCAGGTGGAAACCGTCGGTATCCCGCTGCACTGGGGCTTTGAAGGCGTGGCGCAGAAAGGCTACATCGCCAATACCCTGACGCCTAACGTCGGCGATTCCAACTCGCAAACGCCAGAGTATAAGGCGTTTCTGGTCAACATCGAGAAAGCGTGAGGAGCGATTCAATGGCGATGGAAACACAAGACGTTATCAAACGCTCCGCGACTAACCCGATAACTCCCGCACCCCGCGCGCGGGACTACAAGGCAGAAGTCGCCAAGCTTATCGACGTCTCCTCCTGCGTGGGCTGTAAGGCCTGCCAGGTGGCGTGCTCAGAGTGGAACGACATCCGCGACGAGGTAGGGCACTGCGTTGGGGTCTACGACAATCCGGCGGATCTGAGCGCCAAATCCTGGACGGTGATGCGCTTTAGCGAAACCGACCAGAACGGCAGGCTGGAGTGGCTGATCCGCAAAGACGGCTGCATGCACTGCGAAGATCCGGGCTGCCTGAAGGCGTGCCCGTCTGCCGGAGCGATAATTCAGTATGCCAACGGGATCGTCGATTTCCAGCAGGACAACTGCATTGGCTGCGGCTACTGCATCGCGGGCTGTCCGTTTAATATTCCGCGCCTCAATAAAGAGGATAACCGGGTATACAAATGCACCCTGTGCGTGGACCGCGTCAGCGTTGGACAGGAGCCTGCCTGCGTCAAGACCTGTCCCACCGGGGCGATCCACTTCGGCACCAAAAAAGAGATGCTGGACGTGGCGCAGCAGCGCGTCGATAAGCTCAAAGCACGGGGCTACGACAAAGCGGGCATTTACAACCCGCAGGGCGTGGGCGGTACGCACGTGATGTATGTGCTGCACCATAGCGACCAGCCGGAGCTGTATCACAACCTGCCGAAGGATCCGGCCATCGATACGTCCATCAACCTGTGGAAAGGGGCGCTTAAACCGCTCTCGGCGGCGGGCTTTATCGCCACCTTTGCCGGGCTGATCTATCACTATATCGGTATCGGGCCGAATAAAGAGGTGGATGACGACGAGGAGGAGCATCATGAGTAAGTCAAAAATGATAGTGCGCACGAAGTTTGTCGATCGCGCCTGTCACTGGACGGTGGTGATCTGCTTCTTCCTGGTGGCGGTGTCGGGGATTTCGTTCTTCTTCCCGACGCTGCAGTGGCTGACCGAAACCTTCGGTACGCCGCAGATGGGGCGCATTCTGCACCCGTTCTTCGGCGTGCTGATCTTCGTGGTGCTGATGTTTATGTTCGTGCGCTTCGTCCATCACAACATTCCGGACAAGCAGGACATCCCGTGGGTGAAAGGGATTGTCGAAGTCCTGAAGGGTAACGAGCATAAGGTCGCGAAGGTGGGGAAATACAATGCCGGACAGAAGATGATGTTCTGGACCATCATGAGCATGATATTTGTGCTGCTGGTGACCGGCGTGATTATCTGGCGTCCGTATTTTGCGCACTATTTCCCGATTCAGGTGATTCGCTACGCGCTGCTGATCCACGCCACGTCAGCGATCGTTCTGATCCACGCCATCCTCATCCATATGTATATGGCGTTCTGGGTAAAGGGATCGATTAAAGGGATGATTGAAGGGAAGGTGAGCCGCCGCTGGGCGCAGAAACATCACCCGCGCTGGTATCGTGATGTGGAACGGCTGGAAGCAAAACAGGAAAGTACGTAAGGGATTAAGTAAGACCTGCGCCGTCGGCTTTGTCCGGCGGCGCTGCGCTTGCGCGGGCCTACGTTATGTATTGGTCACTAACGCATCTATCGCCGCAATCACGGTACTTCTCGCGCTGCGAAGATTGCATACAAAATCTTTATTATTTAGTTTCTTTTTCTCCACGTGTGTTATGCCAGATGTATTTAGAAAATATCGCTCAAAATCAATATTAACTAACGGCGCTGCGGCGTTGATATGTCCACGTAAATAGTTGTGGTAACTTAATGGAATAATGAGTCTCGTTGATAAATCATCATAATAGTCATGTTGAATTATCATAAAATAAGGCTGGTAATCCCGTGTTCTCTCTGAAGGGTTACGGTAAACGTCAAATTGAAAACACATTAAATCCCTCCAAAGAAAGGATCGTCTGATAATCGTCCCGCTTTAGCCGTAAATTCATTCATGGCTCTTATGAACTCTTTATCTTGCTGATGCCGACTTCTTCGCACCTCTGGGGTCAGGGCCTCACGGGACACGCCACTCGCCACGCTCTCCCTTTTACCAGCGTCTTTACTGCGGTTTGGTTTCATTTTTATCTCCTCTGTTGGAGCGGTTATTATCAACCGCAGCCAACAAAAAACAATACTGTATCCCCTGGTAATATCTATTCTGCGAGGCGTATTCCAGTAATTTTAGAATCGCTCCTCCACATAGCGGAACGGATATTTTGTGGGTTTGACTTTGCCGATTTTGCGTTTCGGTAAATCCACCTTGTCTACGTGAATTTCTTTATAGGGGATTTGTGAAAGCAAGTGCGAAATAATGTTCAGTCTAACGCGTTTTTTATCCTCTGACCGCGCCACAAACCACGGCGCCCATGCGGTATCAGTGGCTTCAAACATGGCGTCGCGGGCGCGGGTGTACTCGTCCCACAGGTTAAAGGATTTAATATCCATCGGTGACAGCTTCCAGATCTTACGCCCATCGTTAATACGGTCGCGCAGGCGCCGCTCCTGCTCTTTCGGCGTCACCTCTAGCCAGTACTTCAGCAGGATAATCCCGGCATCGACCATCGCTTTTTCCATAACCGGCGCGCCGTCTAAAAATTTCTCCGCCTGTTCCTCCGTGCAGAACCCCATTACCCGTTCGACACCCGCGCGGTTATACCAGCTGCGATCGAAGATCACGATTTCACCGGCCGAGGGCAGGTGGGGCACATAGCGCTGGAAGTAAAGCTGGCTTTTTTCCTTTTCAGTCGGAGCAGGGAGCGCAACAACGCGAAACACGCGAGGGCTGACGCGCTCGGTGATCGCTTTGATGGTGCCGCCTTTGCCGGCGCCATCGCGTCCTTCAAAAACAATACACACTTTTAACCCTTTGGCGACGACCCACTGCTGGAGCTTAACCAGTTCAACGTGCAATCGGCGGAGCTCTTTTTCGTAGTCTTTGGTCTTAAGCGGTGCATTTGTTACGACATCAACAGCGACAGGGGTTTTCTTTTTGCTTCCCATGATTGTCATCCTCAGGTTGTCCGGCGCGGAAAAAGCGAGACCGCACTATGAAGTGTAATCCACCTGATATTATGCGTATTGTTTTTAGGTAATTAATGTCACGACACTTTTTTCAGATACTGAGGTATGCAAGAAGATGCTAAGCACCTGTTCCTCTATTAGAAAGCAGCGGATGCAATAAAATCAGCATTTTTAACCCCTTTTGCTATGTATGGTTAATGTAATAATTGATTTTTATTTACTTACTTAAGGAACTAAGAATGAGTTGGAATAAAGAAACTGCGGTTTCGTATCTCCGTTCACACGCTCTAGGGCGCTCTCATAGTGAATGAGCTAAGTTTACCCGCCTGGCCATTCTGGCTGGCGGTGTTAAGGTAGCAAACACAGATTATGCAAAAGATTATGGGGCGGAATTATTACGTGCTGGATTCAGTGAGCTGCCGCCCGGTTCAACGTTAATTTCTGGCGATGTGGCTGTAATACAGCCATACCCTGGTGGAAATGGCATAGGTCACATGACTATGTATGACGGTAAGCAGTGGATTTCTGATTTTGTTCAAAAAAGCATGTATCCGGGGCCAGGTTACCGCAAAATGCAACCATCCTTTAAAATTTACAGGATGCATTGATGAAAAGAATATTCCTATCATTCGCTATATTGCTGGTGGGGTGCAGTTCGGCTACCAACCAAGATCATAGTGCGCAAGACGCTACCGAATCATTTTATAAATCCTATCTTTCCGTATTCGGCAGCGATGAAGCCAGGCCTTATCCTGCCGACGAACTGCGTAAATATGTTTCTGCTGATACTATTGCTCGCATTAATGTCATTCAGGAAATCTCAGAACAAGAGTTAATAGAGTCTGACTATTTTACATATACCCAGGATTACTCTCGCGAATGGATACCCTCGTTACGAGTTGAAAACGCCAGGTCATTTTTAAACGGTGAAGTAGTCCAGGTCATTGAGGGCGCGGGTAACGGGAGAAGCATCCATCTTGAGGTTTTTCTTCGTCGTGAAGATGATGCATGGAAAATCTACCGCGTCCGTGACATAACGAACAATCACGAGCACCCTATTTTCAGTGCTGGTGCTATTACAGGCGCTAAAGCAGCGGCAGAAAGCGCACTGTAAAAGCTACACCTCAAATCCTTTCAAGCCCTGACACATGCCGGTGCTTTTTGTTTTCCATTCCCACGGCGTAGCAGTTGGAGAAAATTCCTGAATCAATGGATGAACCTGTCAGCCAGCTGATTTGAACTGGCTCACCATACAAGATTATTCAATAATGCCCGCTGCGAGTGATTAACCCGTGGTTGAGGTATGAAAAAGACAATATTTTCGTTGGCGCTTGGCACATTTGGTCTGGGCATGGCCGAATTTGGCATTATGGGCGTGTTAACCGAGCTGGCGCATGACACCGGTATTTCGATTCCCTCCGCCGGGAATATGATCTCGTTTTATGCCTTCGGCGTGGTGATTGGCGCCCCGATAGTGGCGCTCTTCTCAGGCAAGTTCTCGTTAAAGACCACGCTGCTGTTTCTGGTGGCGATGTCCGCTGTCGGCAATGGCCTGTTTACGTTCTCCACGTCGTACTTCTGGCTGGCGTTGGGAAGGTTGATTTCCGGTTTCCCGCACGGCGCGATTTTCGGCGTCGGGGCGATTATCCTGTCTAAAATTGCGCCGCCGGGGAAGGTGACGGTCGCGGTGGCCGGGATGATCGCAGGGATGACCGTGGCGAACCTGGTGGGCGTCCCGCTTGGCACCTGGCTGGGGCACCAGTTCAGCTGGCGTTATACCTTTTTCCTGATTGCGGTGTTCGACGCGCTGGTGATCCTCTCGGTTCTGCTCTGGGTGCCGGACATCCATGACAAATCAGAAATCAAATTGACCGAGCAGTTCCACTTTCTGAAAAAACCAGAACCCTGGCTGATTTTTGCCGCCACCATGTTTGGCAACGCCGGGGTGTTCGCGTGGTTCAGCTTCGTTAAGCCGTTTATGGTCAACGTTTCTGGCTTTTCCGAAGGGATGATGACGGCCATTATGATGCTGATGGGCCTTGGCATGGTGTTGGGCAATCTGCTGAGCGGAAAACTCTCGGGGCGCTTTAGCCCGCTGCGCATTGCGGCCACCACAGACATGGTGATTGTCGCCTCGCTGCTGCTGCTTTTCGCCTTTGGCGAACTGAAAACGGCCTCGCTGGTCATGGGCTTTATCTGCTGTGCCGGGCTGTTCGCGCTCTCAGCGCCGCTACAAATTCTGCTTCTGCAAAATGCGAAGGGCGGTGAGATGCTGGGGGCTGCCGGGGGGCAGATGGCGTTTAATCTTGGGAGTGCGATTGGGGCGTATTTTGGCGGGATGATGATTACCCTCGGCTTTAGCTGGCGCTACGTCACGCTGCCTGCGGCGATACTCTCGTTCTCGGCCATGAGCGCGCTGTTGGTATACGGTTACCTGCGGGCCAGACAGGCTCAGGCTAACGCTCGCGCGCTAGCCTGATTGAAGTCAGGCAAGCCAGGGCTCGCCCAGGGTCAGCATCAGGCGGTTGGCCCAGGCGAAGAACGCGGCGGACTGCACCAGGTCGAGCTGGGCTAAGGTGTCCAGCCCCTCTTTTTCCAGCGCGGCAAGGTGCAGCGGCGTGGCGGCAGGTGGGGTAACCGACAGCGCTGCCGCAAAATTAATCTCCGCCTGCCAGCGCGCAGATTGCCCCTCGCTCAGGGATTGTCCTGGACGCACGGCCAGCAGGGCCTCTACCGCCGCGTCATCCTTTGACAGCTGGCTGGCTTTCCGCGCATGGACAGATGCGCAGTAGATGCAGCCGTTAATTTTACTGGCGACCGTTGCGGCCAGCTCGCGCTCGGCGCGCGGTAATCCTCCCGGTGTATAAAAAATCCCTTTATCCGTTAGCGTGCGCTGTTCAAGCACCGGCAGGTTGCGCCCCAGCAGGCGGAAATAGTCGGAATCGGTATGGCCAAATTTCGCCAGGATGGCAACCTCATCGTCACGGAAATCCGCAAGCGGTTTTGCTGCTATCCATGGTTCCCATCCCAGCTCCTGCTGGGTGAACGCGACGGGGGCCGACTTCCCGGTGATCGTTGTTGCGGTCGTGTGCCAGACGCCTGCCGCCACCGGCGCATCGCTTTTGGCGACGGGTTTGTCGTTCAGCAGCCGCAGCCCGGTGATGAGTCGGCTCTGGAAGCTGACAAACGCGATAAGCTGCGCCAGGGTAACAATGCCTTCCTTGCTCCATCCCGCCTGGGTTAGCGCCTTTAACGCTGCAGGCGTCGCTTCGACGGGGGAGAACGTCAGCAGACGTGCAAAATTGAGCGCAGGAGTCAGACGGTCTGAGGTGGGGTCGGCCAGGCCAAACCCCGCATAGTGCGCGGCCAACGCCTCCGCGCCGTGCCACCGGGCGACTTTTGCCGCCACGGCGAAGCGCTCGTCGAGTGCGAAATTATCATCCTGCTGGCTAAACAGGATTTCGTAGCTGCCCTGCGCGTGGCGCGTGGCGGCATCACGCGTGGCGCGCGCCTCTGCCAGAGGGGAACCGGGTTGAATTTCCGCCAGCTCGGCGAGAATGTCCTGACTTAATGACATAGGTGTCTCCTCAAAGTATGTGGGGGGCAATACGTTCGGCGATCAGTTCGATGGAGCGCAGCGTGTCGCGATGGGTGGGCTCGACCGAATGGACCTGGAATGAGATGTCCGTGGCGCGCCGGATAACGGAATCAGCCTGCAGAGAATGCAGCACCGTTTCTGGCGATCCGATGTGGGCGTCGAACTGACGGCGATAATCAGTGACACTGTCACCTTTAACAATGTGCCCGGCAGCGCGATGCTGCTGGGCCTGCCTGGTGAGACCCGGTGCGGCGACCTTCAGCGCATAGTCATCGCTGTCGGCGACGAATGCCGTACGGGAGGCCAGAATGCGCGGCGCGATACCGGCGGGCAGTGCCTCAAGGTAGGCATCCACAATCGGGTTCTGGATCGCGTCGAGCGTTAAATCCAACTGGTCTGCAGGGCGCGGCTGCGTGCGGGAGAGCATTAAACCGTGTCCGGCCCGCGCGGCGCGAACGGCACCGTCGACGGAAAAGGTGGCAATCCAGATCCGGTCAGCAAGCTGTGGCGCAGGCGGGTAAAGGTGGTTATCCGGATGGGTGAGCGAATCCCCGCGCCAGGCGCTCTGGATCACATGCAGATGGTCGGCAAAGGCCGCGCCGCGCTGTTCAAACGTCAGTCCGAACGGCAGGAAAGAGGTCGGCGTGCCGCCCGAACCAAAGCCGACTTCGAGTCGTCCATCGGCGAGTAAATCCAGAACCGCGGCGTCTTCCGCCACGCGCAGCGGGTTTTCCATCGGCAGGGTTATGATGGCCGTACCCAGCCGAATGGTTTCGGTATGCGCCGCTACGTGCGCCAGAAACAGCAGCGGCGACGGCAGGCCGCCTTCACTTTCGTGGAAGTGGTGCTGGGCAATCCAGGCGCTGTCAAAACCGTGGCGTTCGGCGTGGCGGATCTGTTCAGTTGCCAGACGATAGCGCTCCTTCGGCGTGGCGTCGTCAAGCAGACGGGTGAAAAATCCCAGGCGTTTTCGCGTCATGCGAACTCCTCCGTAGCGGGTGAAAAATGGGGAATGGCGTCAATCAGCTCGCGGGTGTAATCGTTCTGCGGAGACGCGAATAAGGTTCCGACGTCACCGTGTTCGACCACCTGACCGCTGCGCAGCACCGTTACGCTGTGGGCGATCCGACGGACGGTAGACAGATCGTGCGTGATGAACAGGTAGGTTAATCCCAGCTGCTGCTGCAGCTGCTGAAGCAGAGCCAGAATCTGCGCCTGCACGGTGACGTCCAGCGCGGAGGTGGCTTCGTCCAGCACCAGAATGGTCGGCTCCAGGATCAGCGCCCGGGCGATGGCAACGCGCTGACGCTGTCCGCCTGAAAGTTCCCGGGCGGTGCGGGTCAGGAGTTCGACGGGCAGGGCAACCCGCTGCGCCACGGTCTCCACCCGGACCTTTCGCTCCGCTTTACGCAGGCGGGAAAAGTTCTTCAGAGGCTCTTCGATGATGTCAAACAGCGTCTGACGCGGATCGAGAGAGGCAAACGGGTTCTGGTAGACAAACTGGATCTTCTGGCGCAGCTGTCGACGGGCTTCGCGGCTGAGCGTGGTGGCATCAATATCATCAATGATGACCTGTCCGCTGTCCGCCTGTTCAAAACCCAGCAAAATACGGGCGAGGGTGGTCTTCCCGGAACCGGATTCACCGACCAGCGCATGCGTGCTGCCGCGCCTGACGTCAAACGTCACCCGATCCAGCGCCTGAAGCTGATGACCTTTGCCCAGCGAGAACCGTTTGCTTATGGCCCGGGCGCGAATGGCCGGTGACGAGAGCGGAAGACCTGAAACCGGGGCGATGGTCAGGCGCTGGCCCTGGAGATCGCTCAGTAGCTGACGGGTATAGGCGTGCTGCGGCGTGCGGACGATGTCGGCGGTTTCGCCGTGCTCCTGAACCTCACCATTGCGAAAAACCAGCAGCCTGTCCGCACGCTGGGCGGCCAGGGCCAGATCGTGCGTGACAAACAGAACGGCAGTACCCGATTCCCGGCGCAGAATATCCAGCAGATCGAGAATGCGTTTTTGCACCGTCACGTCCAGCGCGCTGGTGGGCTCATCGGCAACGATCACGTCCGGGCGCAGGGCAATGGCGATGGCAATCAGCACGCGCTGCTTCATCCCGCCGGAGAGCTGATGCGGATACTGCGTCATGCGCTGTTCGGGGTGGCTCAGGCCGACCTTTGTCAGCAGGGCGAGCACCTGCTCGTCGCGCTCGGCGCGGGTCACTTTCTGGTGTAACTGAATAATTTCTCCGACCTGCGCACCGATGGTTTTCACCGGGTTGAGCGAATTACCCGGATCCTGCGGAACCAGGCTGATTCGCGCCCCGCGAAGGGTATCGAGACGCTTCGCTGACCACCGGCTAATCTCCTCGCCGTTGAGCACGATTTTTCCCGCATCGCGCCGGGCGTTATCCGCCAGCAGGCCAATGATCGCCTGTGCCGTGGTCGTTTTGCCGGATCCGGATTCGCCGACAAACGCCAGCATTTCCCCTCGCCTGAGGGTAAAGCTGACGTTATGTACCACCTCGCGCCACTGGCGCGCGGTACGGTAGCTGATGGTCAGGTTTTCTACCGAGAGTACGGTCATTTCAGGCCTCCGCTGAACTGCTGGCTGATACGGTTGGTGGCAAGCACGACGGCGATGACGACCACGCCGGGGAAGGTGGTTAACCACCAGGCGGTAGAGAGATAGTTACGGCCTTCGGCAATCAATAAGCCCCATTCCGGCACGGGCGGCGGGGTGCCGTAGCCGAGAAAGCTCAGCGTGGAGAGCGCCAGGATGGCCTGGCCAAACTGCAGCGTGGCAAAGGCGAGGACGGCGGTTAAGGCGTTGGGCAGGATGTGTCGCCACAGCACGGCGAAAAACGTCCCGCCGCTGCCAAACGCCGCCTCGACGTAATCCGTGTGGCGGATGCGCACGACTTCACCGCGCGCGAGGCGGGCGAAGCTGGCAATGGAGGCCACGCCGACGGCAATCGCGGCGTTAACGGTGCCAAACCCGAGCAGAATAATCACCGTCAGCGAGAGCAGCAGAGACGGAATGGACAACAGCACGTCGACAAAACGCATCAGGAAAGACTCGACGCGTCCGGCGAACGCCCCGGCGATGACCCCCAGGCCGGTGCCTGCCACCAGCCCCATCGTGACGGCGGCGAGCGCCGCGCTCAGCGAGTGTGATGCGCCGTAGACAATACGGGTATAAACATCGCGGCCAAGCTGATCGGTACCGAGCCAGTGTCCCGCCTGCGGTGCCAGGCGCTGTGCGCCGGCGATGCCCTCGATCGGGCTGTAGTGAGTTAACAGGCCGGGTACTACGGCGGCAAAAACCGCAATAATGATCACCGCCCATGCCAGCCACAGTCCGGGCTGCCACGCGACGCCCTGCCAGGCTGGAACGCGTTTTCGCGCGGCGGCAGCGTAATCGACCAGGCTCATGATGCACCTCCGGTAATGGTTTGCAGACGGGGATCCAGCAGCGGCATCAGCAGATCAACCAGCAGATTGATCAGGACAAAACCGAGGGCGGAAATCATCACAACCGCCTGAAGCACGGCGATGTCCTGGTTGTTCACCGCCTGCTGGGTCAGCTGTCCGAGCCCGCTGCGGCCAAAAACGGTTTCGGTGATCAGCGCCCCGGCAATCAGCTCGCCCAGCAGCAGCCCGGCAATGTTCAGGACCGGTAGCAGGGCGTTGCCGGTAACGTGACGCCACAGGACGGCGGTTTCACTCAGACCTTTGGCGCGGGCCACGGCGACAAACGGCTGCGTCGCCACCTGGTCCAGACTGCGCATGAGAATTTGCGCCAGCGGGGCGGAGATCGGGATCGCGACGGTCACGATCGGCAGGATCAGCCCCTGCAGCGGCGTCGGGTTAATCACCGGGATCAGCCGCAGCTGAAAAGAAAAAAGCTGGATGAGGGCAATCCCCAGCCAGAACGTCGGTAAAGAGATAAACAGGACCGGCAGAGACTGTAGGGTATTACTCAGCCAGCGCAGACCCGGCAGACGCGATGCAAAGGCCAGCACGAACGCCAGCAGGACCGCGAGTACAAACGCGGGCAGGGCGAGGCTCAGGGTATCCGGCAGATTGCTGGCAATCAGCTCGCTGACCGGCACCCCGGCCTGTAGCGAATAGCCGAAATCCCCGCGCAGCATTGCCAGCAGCGTGTGGCCGTACTGCTGCCACAGCGGGCTGTTCGCGCCGTAGGCCACGCGCATCTCCTCGATCTGCGCCGGGCTCAAGCCCAGGTCCGGGTTCTGAAATTTAATCAGCACCGCGTCGCCCGGCAGCACCTGGAGCAACACAAACGAGAGGGTAAAGGCGGCCCACAGCACCAGCAGCCCGTGCCCAAAACGTTGAAGAAGTGCGTGGCGCATCGTCAGCTCCTCAGTGTTTCTCGATCCACGCGCCGTAGAACGACGGGCGGCCGACCGCTTCAAAATTGACGCCTTTCAGCCATGGGGCACCGGCAAAGACCTGCGGCTCTTCGAAAATCGGAATGACGTAGGCGTTATCCAGCAGGTAGCGCTGGGCATCGCCGGTCAGCTGCAGGCGTTTTTGCGGATCGACCTCAGCAGAAATGTTCACCAGCAGTTCATTCAGCTTGTCGTCACGGAAGTTTTTGACCTTGTCGCTGGATCCGCCTTTTTGCAGCAGCGCGTCGCGGTTCGCCGGGTAGAACATGCTTTTCACCACGTCAGGATCGGCGCGGCCTACTTCGGAGACGGTTAACGGGGTTTTCAGCGGATCAAGGTTATCCAGCGTGCGGCTGCCTGCGTCACCGGCTTTAACGCTGAGCGCCACGCCCACCTGTCGCCACTGCTGGGCAACCAGCTGCAGCACCTCTTTGTTTTGCGGCTGCGGAAGGGATTCATATACCGTCAGTGCCAGACGTTGTCCGTCTTTGGCGCGGATCCCGTCGCTGCCCGCTTTCCAGCCCGCCTCGTCCAGCAGCTGATTGGCTTTTGCCGGGTCAAAGGTCAATTTGTCGCTGAGGTCGACAAAGCCTGCGGCGGAATCGGCAATCACCGACTTCGCCTGCGGATAGTTGGCCGAGAAGAGGGTCTCGACCACCTGTTTTGCATTGGTGGCATGCAGCAGCGCCTGGCGGACGCGAATATCGGAGACCAGCGGGTTATCCGGGCGGAAGCTGATGCTGTCATTCACCCCGCGCGTTGGGGCGGCGTAGATTTTATAGCCCTGATCGGTTGCCTGCTTTTCGTCATACGCCTGCACCTGACGAATAAAGTCGGCCTGACCGGCCAGCAGGGCGCCGACGCGCACGCTGTCTTCCTGAGTCACGATAAACTTGATGCCGTCAAGATTGGCTGGCCCCTGTTGCGCCAGATTTTTGGGTCCCCACTGATAGTCTTTGCGCGCTTCGAGCGTCACTTCACGGCCCAGCTTCTCGTCCTTCACCACAAACGGGCCGGAGCCAATGATATGCCGGGCATCACCCAGCTCTTCAAAGTTGCGCTTCAGCGTGCTGAGCGAGACCAGACCCGATCCTATGGTGGCGGTGCCCTGCAGAAATCCCGGCGACGGTTTTTTGAAGTAGAACTTCACGGTCAGCGGGTCGACCACTTCGCTGCGATCGTAGTTATTGATCACTTCTGACACCGGCAGGCGCTGCGCCTTGTTGCCTAAGCCGTAGGTATCAAAGTTTTTCGCCACGGCGTTGGCGTCGAGCGGCGTGCCGTCGGAGAAGGTTATGCCGGGACGCAGTTTAAAGGTGTATTCGGTTTTATCTGCATTGGTGGTCCAGCTTTCTGCCACCCACGGTTCCACCTGCAGCGTCCTGGGGTTCTGCCACGTCAGTTTGTCGGTGATTTGATTCAGAATGCCGCCGTTCGGGTAAAAGCCACCGGCAGGCGGATAGAGGTTAGTGTGCGCCTGTTGCTCCAGATAAATCAGCGTGCCGCCTTTGACGGGCGCATCTGCTGCCCAGGCGGCGGTTGTCGCCAGAATCAGCGCCGCCAGCAGCGGCAGACGAAATGGGGTTTGCATGGTGAATTCCTTTGTTATCTTCTTGTTAGCGTCGGATTCATCATCGGGCGCGGGGGAAAGCAAGGGAACAAAGGAATTAAGATAAGGATTGCCGGAAACTGAAAATATAAACGCCCCGTAATCGGGGCGAGAGCGGGAGCTAAACGAATTTCGCCAGCGGGTCCGCGGCGGCAAACGCGACCACTTTATCCGCTGCTGGGGGGTAGATCAGCTCGTTAGTGATGGCGATTTTGATCTTCTTCGCCTCGTCGCGGACGGATTTGACGGCCTGTTCCCAGCCCTCGGTATAAACCGCGCCCCACGCGCCTAAATCCAGGCAGGTAACATAGTTCACCTGACGATAAGGATATGGCGCGATGTTTAGCAGGCTGGCTGCCGCATTGTGTCCGGCAAATTTTCCAAGCTGGATCGCGTGCTGGCAGGTCATCAGCGCCGTGTTGCCCGCATCGTCTGTTTTGGCGTGCGCCATGTCGCCGGTGGCATAGATGTCCGGATGGGCTGGGACCTGCAACGACTCGGTAACGATAAGTCGCCCCTGGTTGTCACGTTCGCCGTCAATCTGCTGGCTTAGAGGGTTGGCCTCGACGCCAGCCGTCCAGACCACGGTAGAGGCGGCAATACGTTCGCCATTTTTTAAGATAACGCCGTTTGCGTCGATGGCTTCCACTTCACTGTTAAGACGCCATTCAACGCCCAGCTCGCGGCTTGCGTCTTCAATGGTCTTGCGCAAGGCTTCGCTGTAACGTCCACCGATAACTGCACCGCGTTCAACTACGACTACTTTAATCTTTGTATCTTCACCTAATCGAGAACGAATCCGTGCAGGGAGCTCGGTCGCCAGCTCAATGCCGGTGAAACCGCCGCCGCAGACCACAACGGTGTTACGTTCTGGTGAGGCAGGGCGTGAAGCGAGTGAATCCAGGTGCTGCTCAAATACCAGCGCCGATTCCAGCTGATCGATATCAAACGCGTATTCGACAAGCCCGGCAATGGGAGGGCGTTTGGTCTGGCTACCCGTTGCCAGCACTAAACGTTCGTAAGTCACCGAGGATGTCATCCCCTGATTATCACGCCATACCACCTTTTTTTCATGAGTATCAATATGTTCAGCACTTCCTGCAATAAACTCAATATCCAGCTCTGCGAACAGTTCGGTCAGCGGCGCGACAAGCGTTGATACCTTTTCTTCATAGAAGCGCGGGCGAACGCGCAGCTCAGGAACGGGCGCCAGCACGGCAATCTTAAGATTGTTTTTTCCTTCCAGCGCCGACAGGCGAGCGGCGCTGACCGCAGCCCACATACCGGAGAAGCCGCTACCCACAATTAAAATTTGCTTTTTCATACTCGATCCTTTTGATCGCCAGGCTCTGTACCTGACATAACTGCCACTATACTTGTCGGAGTTAACTGCGACAACTTCTTTCTGAGTTAAAAATCGTTATAATGGCCTGAACAGCAAACTGGGGTTAACCATGGCGTTTTACAGTTCCGGTGTGGAATACGGCATTCACAGCCTGATGTGTATGGTGGATGCAAAGGGTAATGAGCGGGAGATGAGCGTCAGGGAGATGGCTGCCCTTCAGGGCGTGCCGTATGATTATCTCGGTAAAATATTCACCCGCCTGTCGCGTGCCGGTCTGGTCATCAGTACGGAAGGCAAGGGTGGGGGCTTTAAGCTGGCGCGTCCGGCGGAACTGATCACCGTGCTGGACGTAGCACACGCCATCGACGGCGAGAAAAATATGTTTGAGTGCAGGGAGATACGCCAGCGGCTGGCCGTGTTTGATGAAACGCCGCCTGCATGGGTATGTGACGGTCCGTGCGGGGTGCGTTCGGTGATGGACAGCGCGCAGCAGCGAATGGAAGAGGAGTTAGCCCGACATACCATTCTCGATCTGGCGCGCAAAATGTACCGAAAAGCGCCGGACACGTTCCAGATTGAGGTGCAGGAGTGGATTTCGGACCGGCGTTCGTCGTAACAATACCGGGTAGGGCGAAGCCGCTACCCGGCGAAAGGTGTTTACGAGCGGAGATCAATGACCATACGGCCGCGGATCTGGCCCTGTTCCATCTCTTTAAAGATGGCGTTGATGTCCTCGATTGGACGCATAGTGACTTTCGGCACCACCTTACCTTCAGCCGCAAACTGGAAGGCTTCCTGCAGATCCTGACGAGTGCCAACCAGCGAACCCACTACCTGAATGCCGTCCAGCACCAGGCGAGGAATGTCGAGGCTCATCGCTTCCGGCGGCAGGCCAACCGCGACCACGCGGCCACCGGCGCGCACGGCATCAACGGCCGAGTTGAATGCTGCTTTTGCAACGGCAGTGACGACAGCGGCATGCGCGCCGCCGGTTTTCTCCTGCACAATTTTAGCGGCATCTTCGCTGCGGGAGTTGATGGTTAAATCTGCACCCATGCTGGCCGCCAGCTTCAGCTGTTCGTCGTTGACGTCAAGGGCGATGACTTTGGCGTTAAAGACGTTTTTGGCGTACTGCAGCGCGAGGTTGCCCAGCCCGCCCAGACCGTAAATCGCAATCCACTGGCCCGGTTTAATACCCGATACCTTCACCGCTTTGTAGGTGGTGACCCCGGCGCAGGTAATGCTGCTGGCTGCAGCGGATTCCAGACCGTCCGGCACTTTTACCGCGTAATCCGCGGTGACGATGCACTCTTCCGCCATGCCGCCATCAACGGAGTAACCGGCGTTTTTCACATCACGGCACAGAGTTTCATTGCCGGTATTACAGTATTCGCAGTGGCCACAACCTTCAAAAAACCAGGCCACGCTTGCGCGGTCGCCGACTTTCAGCGACTTCACGCCTGGGCCGACTTCTTTTACGATACCAATCCCTTCGTGGCCCAGGATAACCCCGGTTTTATCCCCAAAATCACCGTTCTTCACGTGGAGGTCGGTGTGGCATACGCCACAGCACTCCATCTTCAGCAGGGCTTCCCCGTGCTTAAGCGGGCGTAAAGTTTTTTCGGTGACATTAACCTGATGATCCTGAGTGACAACAGCAGCCTTCATGTGTATCTCCTTGTTCATGATAAGAATCTGCATAGCAGGTGTAGTACCTCTTAAGGATTAATACATTAGCCTGGTAATGCAAGACTGCAGCAACATAATGTCATCATTTGATTCGATTTCAGAATAAGAATACGGCGTTCCTCTAATAATTAAGGGGGAACATTCTGGCCCGGCGAGGCGCTCGCCGGGCGCAGACTTACAGCAGTGCTTCTATTTCCTCAATCTCTTTACGCCATTGCGCCTGCAGCTGCGGCTTTTGATGCTTTGGCTTACGCGCCAGATCGTCTTCCAGCAGCGTTTCCAGGGCGACCAGCCGCTCGAGCAGATCGTCATACGGTGAGGATTGAACCGCCGCAGTATCGATGACAGGCGCGGTGGGTGTCACCAGCCCCGCGCTTTCACGCAGGCGCTCAAACACCGCTTCTGCATCGTGCCACTCGCTCAGCTTTCCCTCTTCAATCAGCCAGAAACGATTGCAGCTTTGGCTAATTAACTGACGGTCATGGCTGACCAGCAGGACGCCGCCCTCAAACTGCTGAAGGGTTTGCGCCAGCGCCTCTTTGCCTTCCATGTCGAGGTGGTTGGTCGGCTCATCCAGCATCAGCAGGCTGTAGCGGGCAAGCGTCAGGCCAACGAACAGCAGGCGCGAGCGCTCGCCGCCGCTGAGCGTGCTGACCGTTTGCCCGTGACGCGCCCACGGGAAACCCGCGCTTATCAGCGCCATTTTGCGGTTCTGCGGATCCGGAGCGAAAGGCTCCAGCGCGTCAAGCAGCGTGGCGTTGTCCGGCAGCTGATTCAGCGTCTGGTCGTAATAGCCCGGCGACACGCGCGGGTGCAGCTTCAGCCCGTCGTGGGTCAGTTCATCGGTAAACTGTCGCCAGATAAGCTTCATCAGCGACGATTTACCGCAGCCGTTACGACCGACAATCGCCACGCGATCGCCGCTTTTTAACCGCGCAACGTCGATGCTGAACAATGCCGGCAGGCCAGGCGCAGGCGGTACGCCGAGGTTTTCCATCTCCAGCAGACGATCTGCCCGCAGCGCGTCGCCGCGCAGGGTTAACGTCCACTGGCTGCCTGCCGTGAGTTCCGTCTGGCTCTCCTTCAGCCGTTCGACCTGTTTTTCCATCTGTTTGGCTTTGCGGGCCAGGTCTTCGTTGTCGTAAACCTTGCCCCAGGTCGCCAGCCGCTTCGCGCTCGCGGTCACGCGGTCGATCTCCTTTTGCTCTGCCTTGTGGCGCTGGGCATCACTTTCATCCTTTGCTTCAAGCGCCTTGCGGGCGGCCGTGCAGGGAAGGGCGAAGTAGTGCAGCGTTTTGTCGCGCAGGATCCAGCTGCCGTTGGTGACGGCATCCAGCAGCTGTCGGTCATGCGAGACCAGCACGAAGCTGCCCGACCAGTTCTGTAGGAAGTGTTCCAGCCAGAGCATGGTCGGCAGGTCCAGGTGGTTGCTGGGTTCATCCAGCAGGAGCAGGTCCGGCTCGTGAATCAGCGCCCGCGCCAGCAGCAGGCGGGTGTGCTGCCCGCCGCTCAGGGTGGCGGATTGCAGCGCCATATCCTGCGGCGTGAAGCCCATGCTTGCCAGCAGCGTTTCGGATTTCCAGCGCAGGCTATCGCGCTCAGCAAAAGGCAGCTGCGCGAGTACCGCATCCAGCATCGTCAGCGGAAAAATAGCGTCCGGGAGATGTTGCTCCACGCGCGCCATCAGGCAGTGCCCGGCCAGCGCTACCGTTCCGGCGGCGGGGGAGTCCGTGCCGTCCAGCACCTTCAGCAGCGTACTTTTGCCGCAGCCGTTGTCGCCCAGCAGGCCAATGCGGTCGCCTTTTTTCAGCGTAAAGGAGAGTGAGTCGAAGAGCGTGCCAAACGCCGTATCAACGCGTAAAGATTGTGCAGTGAGTAAAGTGCTCATTGTTGCTTACCCAAGAGTTACAGGCATGTTTATGCCTCGTCAAACATCGCTGACGATAACTCAGTAAGCCCGAGAGAAGGGATTTCAGGGGTTGGTGTCTTCGCTCAAGCAGAAGTTATCGCAGCACGATACCGATAACGCTTGAGCTGGTGCGATCACCAAATGTATGTGAAACATTGAAAATTTCACGATACAGCATAATTGGCCTCCTTATATATTCAGTGGGTTAATGGATGAAAGGAGTGTAGCGGGGGAAAAGGAGTTTGGCTAGTGGGTATTCGATGGTTCGGTTTGTTGCCCTCACCCTAACCCTCTCCCAGAGGGAGAGGGGAAACACCCAGCCCGTAGGCCCGGTAAGCGAAGCGCCACCGGGCGATTGGGCCGCACCGCGTCTCCCACTGGGAGAGGGAACGGTCAAAGCGGATTAAATCGAAGTACGGCGATAGCTGCGGTATTCAGGCTTCCAGAAGTTGTCGTCGATGGCCTGCTGCAGCGCGTCGGCAGAGGTTTTCACCGCCACGCCCTGCTGCTGCGCCATTTTACCTACCGCAAACGCGATAGCGCGCGACACCTTGTGAATGTCTTTCAGCTCCGGCAGCACCAGCCCTTCACCGTTGTTGACCAGCGGCGAGTAGCCCGCAAGGGTTTCGCTCGCCGACATCAGCATCTCATCGGTAATGCGGGACGCGCCGGAGGCGATCACGCCCAGACCAATGCCAGGGAAGATGTAAGAGTTGTTGCACTGGGCGATCGGATAGGTTTTATCCTTCCACACCACCGGGTCGAAAGGGCTGCCGGTCGCGACCAGCGCGTTACCTTCGGTCCAGGCGATGATGTCCTGCGGCGTCGCTTCCACGCGGGAGGTCGGGTTGGAAAGCGGCATGACGATAGGGCGCTCGCAGTGCTTGTGCATCTCGCGAATAATCTCTTCGGTAAAGAGGCCGGTTTGCCCGGAAACGCCGATCAGAATATCCGGCTTCACGTTGCGCACCACGTCCAGCAGGGAAAGAACTTCGTTGTCGGTATCCCAGTTTTTCAGGTTCTCACGCTTCTGCACCAGCTTGTTCTGGAACGGCAGCAGGTTTGGCATAGCGTCGGTCAGCAGGCCGAAACGGTCGACCATAAAGACGCGGGAGCGGGCCAGCTCTTCGCTTAAGCCTTCGCGCTGCGTCTGGGCGATAATCTGCTCGGCGATACCGCAGCCCGCAGAGCCTGCGCCCAGGAAGACGATTTTCTGGTAGCTCAGCTGGCTGCCGGCTGCGCGGCTGGCGGCGATAAGCGTACCCACGGTCACGGCTGCGGTGCCCTGGATGTCGTCGTTAAAGGAGCAGATCTCATCGCGATAGCGGTTCAGCAGCGGCATCGCGTTTTTCTGCGCGAAGTCTTCAAACTGCAGCAGAACGTCCGGCCAGCGGTGCTTCACGGCCTGAATGAAATCGTCGACAAACTGATAGTACTCGTCGTCGGTAATACGCGGATGACGCCAGCCCATATAGAGCGGGTCGTTGAGCAGCTGCTGGTTGTTGGTGCCGACGTCCAGCACCACCGGCAGGGTATACGCCGGGCTGATGCCGCCGCAGGCGGTGTAGAGAGAGAGCTTACCGATTGGGATCCCCATCCCGCCAATGCCCTGGTCGCCGAGGCCGAGAATACGTTCGCCGTCGGTCACCACAATCACTTTGATATTGTGGTTCGGCACGTTCTGCAGAATGTCGTCCATGTTGTGACGGTTCTGATAAGAGATGAATACCCCGCGTGAACGACGGTAGATCTCTGAGAAGCGCTCGCACGCCGCACCCACCGTCGGGGTGTAGATCACCGGCATCATCTCTTCGAGATGGTTCTGCACCAGGCGATAGAAGAGGGTTTCGTTGGTGTCCTGGATGTTGCGCAGGTAGATGTGTTTGTCGATTTCAGTTTTGAAACCCTGGTACTGGATCCACGCGCGCTCTGCCTGTTCTTCAATGGTTTCAACCACTTCGGGCAGTAAACCCAGCAGGTTAAAGCTGCTGCGCTCTTCCATGCTGAAGGCGCTGCCTTTGTTGAGCAGGGGGAATTCGAGTAAAACCGGTCCGGCGTATGGGATGTATAAGGAACGATGTTTTTTCAGTTTGTTGTCCATGTCACTCACTCTTTTTATGAAGATCCGTCCCTGACACTGCTGTTTGTCATCTTTCTGGCCTGTGCGATGGGGTGCGGTCCGGCGGTATTATAAAGGAGCTAAATATTAATTACCGCAACACATAAACAAAAACACCATCGGGATTACCGATGGTGTTCTGGATCTCAGTCTGGAACTTACTTGCCGGCGTGGCGTTTTCTGCCGGTGGCGTGAGTGACTTGCGTTTCATGGTCGCCTTCAATCACCACTTTGCGCTGATTAGAAAGCTTGTAGTTCAGTCCCAGAATATGGCGTGCCTGACGGTTCGATTTCATATTAACTCCTCAATCCTGTTGATAGTTTTAAGGACCAGTTTGCTTACGCAAACGAAATGTAACCCCTTAGGTTGCAGATCCAGCTTAGCAGGTTTTTACAAGGGTGCGTTTTGCCCGCTGACGACGTAGTTAATGGTCTGCTGGTAGATGTCACTGAGGATGTCATTATCTGTGGATTCCACCCATTTGGTCAGTTCCATCAAAATGTCATCTTCAGTCACAGCACCGTGCTCGGCGTGAAGACCCTGTGCAATCGCGTTAACGAGTTCAGGTTGTGCTGCTGCGGTATTAGCCGGGTAATAAGTAAACATGCTGCCTCCGTGTCGTTGTCTGTTTAATGGTACGGCTCGCAAAAAATTTAATTCATAAACAGAATGGCAAATATTTTCCCGGTTGTGGCTCAGATTCATCTTAGAAATAAAAATGACATAAGTGTATGCTTTTGTGTGCTTTTGAAATGTGGGGGTAAATTGAAGTGGAGTTGAGAGGATATTAAGGCGGTGCTCCTGCTATCAAGAAAATATAGCAGGTGCAGATTTTAAATTACCACTTCATTTCGCCGGTATTCACCTTAGCGCTTAATTCCAGCGAGCTCTCTTCGGCCAGGTTCGGATACTGCTTTTTCAGGGTGCTGATGACGCCTGCGGAATCTTTATGAACGGCTAAAGCCTTTTCAAAGCGCTGCAGATAGTCACGGGTAAAATCAATCGCGCCCGTTCCGGCTGGCGGGGTTCCCAGATAGTGACCCGGGATCACGCGCTCGGGTTTGTGCGCCGCCATATTCACCAGCGTTTCCTGCCACTGCTTACGGCTTGCTGCCGTCTGGGTATCAGCCGTCCAGACGTGGATCCCCCAGGCTACACCGGTGCCGCCGAGGATAGTTTTCGCTGACGGGATCCACACATAGGCCGCGTAGCTGTCAGGCTGTTCGATATCGATCTTTTCTCCGTCCACCATAAACGTGGTGGAGACGAGCACCTGCGGGACGACCAGCTCGGTTGGCGCGCCGTCTTTCATCTGCGGACCCCAGAAGGCGAGCTTGGCGTCTTTGGTGGCCTTGATGTGGTCAACCACGTGCTGCGTGGCCACCACTTTGGCGTTCGGGAAGGCTTTGACCAGCGGCTGCAGGCCAAAATAGAAATCCGGATCGCCGGAGGTGATCACAATCTTGTTCAGTGTCTTACCGCTTTGACGAATTTTCTCTACCAGCGCTTCGCCATCCTTCACGCTGAACTGTGCGTCAAACAGCACCGCTTCTTTCGGGCCGGAAACCAGCGTGGAGGAGACAGCGAAAATGCCTTTCTCCTGCGGGTTATAGGTATCAATGCTCAGCGGCGCGGCAAAAACAGCCGGAGTAAAAAGCGTGGAAAGCAGGGCAATGTGAGTGAGTTTCATGCTGTTGTCTCTGTTGTTCAGGAATGTCTCTATTGTACGGATATTCGCATTTGCCAGAATTCCTGAAACAGGACATGCTTAGTTTCATAAATCGAGCAAATGGAGCTTATATGGATCGCGTTATTGCCGCTCAGGTTTACAACCGGATATGCGAGCTGGGAAGCTTGAGCGCGGCGGCCCGCGCGCTGGGTATTTCCCGACCGATGGTGAGCCGCTACCTTGAACAAATGGAGAAGTGGGCGGGTACACGTCTGGTAAATCGCTCCACGCGCAAGCTGACGCTGACCGCGGCAGGGGAAAAGGTGCTGCAAAAAACGCGGACGCTCACGCAGATATCGCAGGAAATCGAAGGCCAGTCGGAGAAAGATCTGCCGTCCGGCACCCTGCGGGTGGCGTGCGCGCACTTTACCGCGATGCACCTGATTGCGCCGGTACTGCCCAGTCTGCTCTCGCGTTACCCGCAGCTGCGCATTGAGCTCGACGTGAACAACCACCCGGTGAGCCTGGTAGGAGAGCGCATTGACGTCGCCGTGCGCATTACCGACAACCCCGAACCCGGCATGATCGCCCGCCGTCTGGGGGAGTGTCGCTCGGTGCTTTGCGCCTCGCCGGACTATCTGGCACAGCACGGCACGCCCGTCAGTCCTCAGGAGTTATCTCAGCATAACTGCCTGCACTACAGCTTTTTTGCCGGGCAGTCCTGGCACTTCCTGACGCCGGAAGGCGAAAGCCTGAGCGTGGCCGTCAGCGGCAACCTGAGCGCCAGCATCTCTTCGCTGCTGATGGACGCGGCGGTTAAGCACTGCGGTATCGCCATGCTGCCGGAGCGCGAAGCGCGTGCCGCGCTGGAGCAGGGATTGCTGGTGCCGGTACTGGAGGCGCTGGAGCCGAAACCGCTGGCCATCCATGGTATTTATCAGTCCCGTGAATACCAGCCTGCCGCGCTGCGGGTGTTCCTCGACGCGCTGGCACACCATTTACTCGGTGACTAAGACTCGTCTGTCTTCCCCGCAGAATCCGGACAGCCTTCTATACTTAACCCTTTGTAAGCCAAAAGGAGAGCAAGAATGACTATTCATAAGCACGGTTCGGCACACTGGTCTGGCGACATTAAGCGCGGTAAAGGGACGGTTTCCACCGAGAGTGGCGTTCTCAATCAGCAGCCTTATGGCTTTAACACCCGCTTTGAGGGCGAAAAGGGAACCAACCCGGAAGAGCTAATCGGCGCCGCACATGCGGCCTGCTTCTCAATGGCGCTGTCGCTGATGCTCGGCGAAGCGGGTTATACCGCCGATTCCATTGATACCACCGCGGACGTCTCGCTGGATAAAACCGACGGCGGCTTTGCCATCACGAAGGTTGCCCTGAAAAGCAAGGTCACCGTTCCCGGCATCGCTCCTCAGCAGTTCGACGGTATTATTCAGAAAGCCAAAGCGGGCTGTCCGGTATCGCAGCTCCTGAAGGCTGAGATTACGCTGGACTATAAGCTTAACTAAGCCACAGCCGGGTTTGCGCCCGGCTATCCCTTCAGCGCGGTAGGAAACACCTCCGCCAGCCAGGCGATAAATACCTTCAGTCTGTGCGTCAAATGCCGGTTCTGCGGGTAAACCACATGAAACGGATAGGCGGCAGGCCGCCAGTCGCCCAGAATCGCCGTCAGCGTACCCGCCCGTAAATACGCGTTTGCCGAATACTCAAACGTCTGAACGATCCCCAGCCCCGCCGCGGCAGCCGCCAGATGGGCATTACTTTCGTTTACCCCGAGATAATGCGGAATGTTGATTTCCAGCGCCTCGCCGTTCTGTCTGAAGCGAAACGGAAACGCCCGCCCGGTGACGGGCGAGAGATAGCTAATGAGCTTGTGGCCGTTGCACAGCTCCTGGGGATAGGCCGGAACGCCATGGTTTTTCAGGTAACCCGGCGTCGCGCAGGTGACCATTTCGGCGTTGCCAATATGGCGGGCGATGAGGGTCGAGTCGTTCAGCGGGCCGCCGCGAATCACACAGTCTACGTTACCGCTGATGAGATCCACCGGACGATCGGCTACCCCGAGGTCGATGCGGATTTCCGGATAACGCTGCATAAAATCCGGAAGCAGGGGGATGAGCACGTCCCGGGCGGTGGAGCCCCCCACGTCAATCCGCAAATGACCCTTTGGCGTCGCGCGGGAAACGCGAAACGCGGTGTCGATATCTTCGATATCGATCAAAACCCTGAGCGCTTTTTCATAGTAATCCGCCCCTTCAGGCGTCGCGACCACCCGGCGCGTCGTTCGGTGCAGGAGACGTATCTCCAGATGCGCCTCAAGCGATTTCACCAGCTTGCTCAGGGTGGCGATGGGCATGTTTAGCGAGTCCGCCGCGCGGGTAAAGCTGCCGGTTTCCACCACCCGGGTAAAAGCGCGCATCGCCATTAGCTGGTCCATTAGGCTCCCCTGATTATTTCTGTGTGTGAATAGTCATTTTCATTTTTGCCGGTTTTTCACTAATCCCGCAAGGGCTAAAGTTTGTCCAACGCAAACCCAGCAAAAGGTAAATGACATGAACACGACTCTCTCAGGAAAAATTGCACTGGTCACCGGCGGCAGCACCGGCATCGGTCTTGCTACGGCGCAGGAGCTGGCGGCCCAGGGCGCTAAGGTATACATCACCGGACGTCGTCAGGCCGAGCTGGACGCGGCGGTGGCTGAAATTGCTTCAACGGCAGTGGGTATTCGCGCTGACGTGTC
The DNA here is from genome assembly GCF_043965265.1 of Enterobacter sp. ECC-249. Classification (NCBI taxonomy): domain Bacteria; kingdom Pseudomonadati; phylum Pseudomonadota; class Gammaproteobacteria; order Enterobacterales; family Enterobacteriaceae; genus Enterobacter; species Enterobacter sp. ECC-249. The sequence goes on along the minus strand of NZ_CP143660.1, from coordinate 2,921,362 downwards.
AAAACTGGCGGACCTGGACGAGGTCTATGCCCGGATAGCCAAAGAAGAAGGCCGCCTCGATATTTTGTTCGCCAATGCGGGTGGCGGCGATATGCTGCCGCTGGGCGCAATAACCGAAGAGCAGTTTGACCGGGTTTTCGGCACCAACGTTCGCGGGGTGCTGTTCACGGTACAGAAGGCGCTGCCGCTGCTGTCCGCCGGATCCTCGATTATTCTGACCGGCTCGACGGTGTCCATTAAGGGTACGGCAAACTTCAGCGTCTACAGCGCCAGCAAAGCCGCCGTGCGCAACTTTGCCCGCTCCTGGGCGCTGGATTTACAGGGCCGTGGGATCCGCGTCAACGTGGTCAGCCCGGGCCCGATCAAAACCCCCGGCCTCGGCGATCTGGTGCCGGAAGAACATCGTCAGGGGCTGTACGACGCGCTGGCCGCTCAGGTGCCGCTGGGGCGTTTAGGCGCGCCGGGTGAGGTGGGTAAAGCGGTGGCGTTTCTGGCCTCCGACGCGGCCAGCTTTATTAACGCCACCGAGCTGTTCGTGGACGGTGGGATGGCGCAAATTTAGCCCAGACTGCGCCAGCAGCGCACGTCACGGCCCTCGCGAGAGGGCCGTAACGGCTGAGGACGTTCGCACCCCTGCGCGGCCATCGGGCATCGGTCACGGAAAAAACAGCCTTCGGGCAGGCGGCGGTTGCCGGGAAGCTCCGTTTTGCGTAAGGCCAGCGTCTCATCCAGCGGTTCACCGGTGCGGGGAACCGAATCGAGCAGCAGACGGGTGTAAGGATGGCGCGGCTCGCCAAGCACCTGCGCGGCGCTGCCCAGCTCCACAATCTGCCCGAGGTACATCACCGCCACGCGGTCGCTCATGTGTCTGACCACCGAGACGTTATGCGAGATCAATACGTAGGTCAGATTACGCTGCCGTTGCAGGGTCACCAGCAGGTTGAGGATCTGCGCCTGAACGGAGATATCCAGCGCGCTGGTGGGTTCATCGAGCACGATGATATCCGGATCGGACGAGAGCGCCCGGGCGATGGCAATGCGCTGGCGCTGCCCGCCGGAGAAGGCGTGCGGAAGCCGTTCGAGATATTCCGGGCGAATGCCCACCTGTAGCGCCAGGTTTTCAGCCAGCTGACGGCGTTCGCGCTCGCTGCTGCGCTTTTGCACCCACACCGGCTCGGTGATAATGCGCCAGACCGGCAGGCGCGGGTCGAGCGAGGAGAGCGGATCCTGAAACACCATCTGCATGCCGCCCGCACGGTGCGTCCGCTGACAGGCGCCGGTGCTGGGCTTAAGCATGCCCATCAGCAGCTGGGCCAGAGTGCTTTTCCCGCAGCCGGACTCCCCGACAATGCCCAGCGTTTCTCCCCGACGGATCTCAAGGTCGAGCCCGTTGAGCGCGTGGACTTTTTCCGTCACGCGGCCCAGCCAGTTTTTACGTGCCGCAAAATTGACGTGAACGCTTTCCAGTTCCAGCAGTACATCAGACATGGACTTTCTCCCGTTGTGGATACCAGCAGGCAGCCTGTTGGCCTTCTGCGCCATGGGGCTGCAGGCGCGGCGTTTCGCTGCATTTCACCCCGGCGGCAAAGCAGCGCTCGCGGAACGCGCACCCCTGCGGTAGCTGGCTGAGGTTGGGCACCGTGCCGGGAATGGCGGGAAGCGGGGCGCGCGGTTGGCCGTTTTCCGGCGCGCACTGCAGCAGGCCGATGGAATAGGGATGCACAGGCTGGTGGATCAGCGTTTGCGTGGCACCGCTCTCGATCACGCTGCCCGCATACATCACGTACATTCTGTCGCAGAGCTGGGACACCACGGCCATATCGTGGCTGATAAACAGCACCGAGGTGCCGCTGGCCCGTGCCTTGTGCTTCAGCAGGCGCAGCACCTGAAGCTGGACGGTAACGTCCAGCGCGGTGGTCGGTTCGTCGGCGATAATCAGCTCCGGCTCGCAGGAGAAGGCAAGGGCGATCATCACCCGCTGGCGCATGCCGCCGGACAGTTCAAACGGATAGCGCGCCATGACCTCTTTCGCATCCGGGATTTGCATCTCTTCCAGCAGGGTAATCGCCTTCTGCTGCGCCTCACGGCGGGAAAGCGGCTGATGCTGGCGGATCACCTCCACCATCTGTTTGCCTATTCGCCGCGTCGGGTTGAGGGCGGTCATGGGCTCCTGAAAAATCATCGCGACCTTTGCGCCGCGCCACTGGCGAAGCTGTTTCTCGGACGCCGTCAGGACGTTCTCGCCGAGTAATTTCACCTGACCATGATGAATGCGGTAGCTGCCTTCCGGCAGCAGACGCATGGCGAGCATGGCGGTCACCGATTTACCTGAACCGGATTCGCCCACCACGCCGACAATTTCCCCCCTGCCGATCTCCAGCGAGACGTGGTTCAGCGCGTGGACCTCGCCGCGAAAAATCGGGAAGCTCAGATGCAGGTCTTCAATCTTGAGTACCGGGTCGATTATCACTGTTTACCTCCCGATTTCGGGTCCAGCAGATCGCGGATGCCGTCCCCAAACAGGTTAAAGCCCACGGCGGTAATCAAAATCGCCGCACCGGGAAACGCGCAGTACCACCACTGGTCCAGAACGTAGTTACGTCCGACGGCCACCATCGCGCCCCACTCGGCGGTCGGCTGCTGCGCACCAAGGCCAATAAACCCCAGCGTGGCGGCCATCAGAATGGCGCTGCCGATGTCCAGCGACGCCTGCACGATCAGCGGCGGCAGGGCGTTGCGCAGGATATGCCAGCGGATCAAATGCCAGCGGGAGGCGCCAAACGTGCGGGCGGCCTGCACGTAGGTAAACTGGCGCACCACCAGGGTTTGCCCGCGTCCCAGGCGGACGTAAAACGGAATGCGGACAATCGCAATCGCCAGCATGGCGTTAAACAGGCTCGGCCCGAGCGCGGCGGCCAGCGCCATGGTCAGCACCAGGGAAGGAATGGAGAGCATAATGTCCATCACCCGCATGATAATGGCGTCGCCGCGCCCGCCGAGCACGCCGGACAGACAGCCCAGCAGCGAGCCGATGCCGCCCGCAATTACCACCACCGCCAGTCCGGCGGTAATGGACTGCTGGCTGCCCGCCAGCACGCGGCTGAACAGATCGCGGCCCACCTCGTCGGTACCAAACCAGTGCTGCCCGGAAGGCGCCTGCAGGCGCGCGGTCAGATCCAGCGCGTTCGGGTCGTGCGGCACGATCCACGGTGCGGCCACCATAATGAAAAGCATCACGAGCATAATGACGCCGCCAACGATCGTGAGCGGGCTTTTACGCAGCATCCAGAACAGCTTTGCCCAGTTGATGCGTTGTCTGACGGGTTTAACCGGGACGGGCGTTTCCTGCGTTAACATCATTCGGCACCTCCGCGCCCGATTCGCGGGTCAATCCACAGGTAAAGCAGATCGACCACCAGATTAACCAGCACGTAGGCCAGCGAAACAACGACGGCAAAGCCCATCACGGCAGGGAAATCGAGCGCCTGAATGGACGTCACCACCCAGGCGCCCATGCCCGGCCAGGCAAAGACGGTTTCGGTCAGCACGGCGCCGTACAGCAGATCCCCCAGCGCCAGCCCGAGCACGGTAATCGACGGGATCATCGCATTCGGCAGGGCGTAGCGCAGGACGATATACCAGCCGGGCAGGCCGCTGGCGCGGGCCGTGCGAATGTAGTCTTCGCCAAGCTGCTCCAGCATTGCGGAACGGACCTGCCGCGCCACAATGCCCAGGTGAACAAACGCCAGCGTCAGCGAGGGCAAAATCAGGTGCTGCAGCGCATTGAAAAAGACCTCACCGTTGCCTTCCAGCAGGGCATCCAGCAGATAAAAGCCGGTGACGTGCGTCGGCGGGTCGAGCCAGTCGTCCAGCCTGCCGCCGCCCGGCAGGATCTGCAGGTGCCCGTAGAACAGCACGATGACGCCCAGACCGAGCCAGAAGGCAGGAGTGGAGATCCCGGTCATCGCCATTAAACGCACCAGGTGATCCAGCCAGCGGTTGCGGTACACCGCCGACAAAATCCCCAGCGGCACGCCGATGACCAGCGCCAGCAGCAGGGAACAAAAGGCCAGCTCCAGCGTGGCGGGGAAAAAGGCCTTCAGGTCCTCGGCGACCGGACGGCCGGTCCGGATGGAGGTGCCTAAATCACCGTGGGCCAGGGCGTCCACGTAGCGGCCAAACTGAACGTACAGCGGCTGATCCAGCCCCAGCTGCTGGCGAATGTTCTGCACGATATCGTCGCTGGCGCGGTCGCCGGCCAGCAGACGGGCCGGATCGCCGGGGATCAGATGCGAAATAATAAAAGTGATAATACAGACACCGGCCACCACCAGGAGTAACCCCCAGCAGCGCTGGCGCACGATGCTCCAGAACGTCATACCCTTTCCCCCGGCGATAACCGTTATTTACTCATGGTGGCGATGTTGAACACCTGCTCGAGCATTGGATTAAAGGTGAAGCCTTTGACCTCTTTGTTCATCGCCAGCTGGTAGTTCTTCTGGAACAGATAAACGTAGGCCGCCTCGTCGATAACCACCTTCTGCGCCTGCTGATAATCTTTAGTCCGTTCCGCCTGGTCGGTGGTTTTCAGCGCCGCCTGCAGCAGGGAATCGACCTCTTTGTTCTCATAGAACGAACGGTTGCCCGGCAGACCTTTCTTGTCCGATTCGAACCAGTAGTTCATGAACATGTACGGGTCGGCAAAGTCCGGGCTCCAGTTGCCGATGGCGATGTCGTAATCGCCTTTGCCGACGCGGTCGCGCATGGTGGCGTTAGCCAGCTTTTCCAGCTTGACGTTAATGCCGATCTTGCCAAGGCTGGCCTGCGTTGAGAGCGCGATAGGCTCCCAGTTAGGATCGTTGTCCGAGTAGAGGAAAGTCAGGCTGGCGGGTTTGTCTTTGACTTTCTCCAGCGCCGCTTTGGCTTTCGCCTCGTCGAGGCTGTACTGCATTGCCGTGGCGTCAAAGCCCCACATGCCTTCCGGGATCGGGCCGCGCATCTGCTTGCCGTTGCCGCTCAGAATGCCTTTCACCATCCCCTGATAGTCCGTCGCCCAGGAGACCGCTCGGCGTAAATCGACCTGATTGAGCGGCGCTTTGCTGTTGTTGAGGTAGAGATAGGTCACGCGCAGGGACGGATATTCGGCGACGGCGACTTTCCCTTCCTGCTTCAGGGCCGACAGCTGATCGACCGGCAGGGAGTCGGCAATGTCCAGGTCACCGCGGGAAAGCTGCAGACGACGCGACGCGCTCTCACCGATAATTTTCACCGAGACGCGCTTGAAGTGCGGCTTGTCGCCCGACCAGTGCGGGTTTGGCACCAGCACCAGCTGCTGGCCTTTCTGCCAGCTCTTCAGCATAAACGGCCCGGAGCCGGCGGTGTTTTGCGCCAGATAGCCGCGCGCGTCGTCCGCGGCATTGGCCTTCAGCACCGTCGGGTTAATGATGGAGGCGCCGTCGTTCGCCAGGGTGTAGAGGAAAGGCGCGAACGGCTGGCTGAGGGTGAACTTCACCGTATGGTCATCCACGGCATCAATTTTCAGATCTTTGGGAAAGGCTTCTGACGGCCCCTGGCTGAGCTTCAGCAGGCGCTCAAAAGAGAGTTTGACCGCCTCGGCGGTGACCGGCGTGCCGTCGGAAAATTTGGCGTTATCCGCCAGGGTAAAGGTCCACTCTTTCTGGTCGTCGGAGGCTTTCCAGCCCGTCGACAGATCGCCTTCCACCTCGGTTGAGCCTGGCTTGTATTTGACCAGACGCTGGTAGGATGGATAGGTGACGGTCCAGTCGTTGTTATCAATGGTGATGGCCGGATCGAGCGTTTGCGGGTCGGCGGCTTTACCAATGACCAGCATGTCTTTCGGGACGGCAGCCAGCGCCAGCGGTGCGCTCAGGGCCAGCGCGGCGGCAATGACGGTCGAGAGAAGCGATGTTTTCATGGCAGTGCTCCAGGTTTAAAGAGGGGTGTGCGTCAGGGGAAAACAGGCAAAACGGTCCTCAAGCAGCGGGTAGCTGGCGGCGTTCGGCAGTTCGAAGTGCCACCATTCGCTGCCGATCCCGACAAAACCGCCGCCGAACATGATGGCGTTCAACAGCAGACGGTTGCGCTGGGCGTGCGGCGGCACGGAAGGGTGATACGGATGCGAGCGGTCATGCATTTCGTCAAAACCGGCGCCCATATCCAGCACGGCGTTATGCTCGTCCATCAGGGTCACGTCGATGGCCGTGCCGCGACTGTGGTTGGAGCCTATCGCCACGTCGACCACGTATTCCGGATTCGGGCAGGCCTCCCACAACTGGGCCTGCGCCTGCTGCGGCCGATAGGCGTCGTAGACCACCAGCTTCAGTCCGGCCAGCGTGGCAATGCTGATGGCTTTTGCCAGCGCGGTGGCCGCGTCGGTATGCAGCAGGCACAGCGCCTCCTGGTAAATCGGGCGGCCGGTAATATTGTCGGCGGTGGCGTACTTCAGATCGATATGCAGCGTGGGGAACGTCTTCGCCACATCAATCAGTTCACTCTCTACGGGCATAGCTCCGCTCCTTTAGCGTTCGAATTGACCAAACTCTTGTTGTAATTGTCGGTTTACCGCCAGGCGCGCCGGGAGCGCATCACCCAGCGCTTCCACCACGCCCGACAGCAGCAGGTTGAACAGGCAGCTCACGGGGGCAAGTGAATCCCAGAAATGACCGGTATCGGTTTTCACCTGCAGTAAATCAATCGGGTAATCCCGCGCCCACGGGCACCAGATATCGGTGATTAAGGCCAGCGGAATGCCTTTCTCGCTCGCGACGCGGCAGTACTGTCGGGCCATCGTGGAGTAGGTGCGCGTATCGGTCAGCACGACATAAGGGTGCGCAAACCCGGAGTTCAGGGATTCCACCCAGCTACCGGATGCCCCTTCGGAGTAGCTCACCCGCGGGCGGAGGTATTCAAGGTGGCTGAAGAAGGCGTTGGCGATCCCGCGCGTGGACTGGATCCCCAGCACAAAGACCGCGTCCGCGTGGGCCAGATGGTGTACCACCTGGCGGAAGGCGTCCGTTTGCGCCAACTGATACACCTGCGTGATGGCGTCCACTTCCAGCGAAAGGGCGTGCTGAAGGCGATTGGGCAGGGGGCGCTGCTGCTGCCAGGAGTCGAGGCGCTCGTTCATGCCCCAGGGCTGATACGGATCGCGCAGGCTCTTTTTGGCATCCTCAAGGTTGCGATACCCCAGCTTGCGGAGAAAGCGTCCGACGGTAATCCCGCTGGTTCCGCTCGCCAGCCCGACGCTCTCCGCCGTTTCAAACGGGATTTGCGCGGCGTGCGCCAGCAGCCAGCTTCCGACCCGCTTTTCGCTGGGGGTCAGCTGGCTGAAGGTCGCTTCGATACGGCTCAACATCTCAGGTTTCGTCGTCATACCGCCTCGCTGTTAACAGGCTGTCAATGGCCGAAATTGTGTTACCTGGTTAACAATGCATGACGCGTGCCATTTTCACAGGCGGGTCAAAACCCGCTGCGTAGTAAACTTCATGCAATATTTGGTTAACCAATGATCAACATTTGTGCATCGTAGTTCACTTTTGGTGCACTGGCTGACCGGACAGGTATGAATTTGGTGAATACGTCAGGCCGTTCACATTTTTGATAAGATAGAAGCACTGAGAACATAAAAGGGATCCCTCATGGCGAATTTGCCCTGGCGAGTCAGCGTGCGCCTGATCGCGCTTGCAAAGAAAACAGGAATGGTCGTGGGGATCGTCCTGATCGTCCTGCTGGCGGTGCGGGTGTATCTCTCGCAGCAGGGGCCGGAACTGCATCTGTGGCACACCTGGCGGGCGGACGAGATGTCCGTGCGCGAGCTCGACAAAGCCGATTTTGCCGGGTATCAGGCCCGGGAAAAGGCGATTTTCACCGATCTGGATAACGCGGTGACGGCGAAAACAGCGGGCGAGGAGCAAACCCCGTTAAACCGCTACTACCGCCAGAGCCTGGTGTGGCCCGGTCAGTTTGCCCCCGATGCCAACCGCTCCTTTGTGCTGATGCCGGCCGGAAAGCCGCGCGGCGCGGTGGTGCTGCTGCACGGGCTGACGGATTCGCCTTACAGCGTCAGGCGCCTTGCCGTGAACTACCAGCAGCACGGCTTTGTGGCCGTGGTCCCGCGTCTTCCCGGACACGGCACCGCGCCCGGTGCGCTGACGGACGTTGACTGGGAGATGTGGCTGGCTGCCACGCGTCTTGCCGTACGGGAAGCCACGCGCCTGGCGGGTGAGGCTGTACCTCTGCATCTGGTGGGTTATTCCAACGGTGGGGCGCTGGCGATGAAATATGCCCTCGATGCGCTGGACGCGCCCGCGCTACGTAAACCGCAGCAGGTGATCCTGCTCTCACCGATGATCGGCGTGACGGCCTTTGCGCGGTTTGCCGGCTTCGCCGGACTACCGGCGCTGCTGCCACCGTTTGCCAAAGCGGCATGGCTGAATATCGCCCCGGAATATAATCCGTATAAATACAATTCGTTCCCGGTCAACGCCGCCCGCCAGTCGTGGCTGCTGACGAAGGCCCTGCAGGAGCAGATTGGCCGCGCGGCGCGGGAAAACAGGCTGGCGAATTTGCCGCCGGTACTGGCGTTCCAGTCGGTAATGGACTCCACGGTCAGCACCCGCGCGGTGGTCAGCGCCCTGTTTGACCAGCTTCCGGCAAACGGCAGCGAGCTGGTAGTGTTTGATATCAACCAGGCCGCGAGCTTCCGTCCGCTCTTCAAACCGTCATCATGGACGGCCACCTCGGCGCTGCTGCCGGTCGCTCAGAGACGTTACGGTGTCACGATTGTCACCAATGCTGGCGAGCACAGTTTCTCGACGGTGGCGAAAATAACCCCGGCAGGCAGCACGCAGGAGACGGTCGTGCCGCTTGCCCAGTCCTGGCCGCAGGATGTCTATTCCCTGTCGCACGTTGCCGTGCCGTTCCCGCCGGATGACGATCTTTATGGCCGCGATCCTGGGGTGAAAAACCGCTACGGCATCAGTCTCGGAACGATTGCGCTCTGGGGCGAAACCTCCGTATTGAGCGTCGGAAAAGAGGCGCTGATGCGGGTCACCTCGAACCCGTTTTATGACTATATGCAGGATAGGATTAACAGCCGGATCGGGGACGGGGAAAAGTAACGTTCCCCTGTGGCGTGAATATGTTAGGTCGCATTGATTAAGTATGTTAAATAGAAGCTTCAAGGCACCTCTTTTTCTCATCGGAACCCATTTTTGTGCTGACGACTCTGATTTACCGAAGCCAGTTGAATTTATCCCGCCCGTCCACCGAACTGCGGGAGCTGGTGGAGCGCGCCAGGGGCCGCAACACAAAACTGGATATTACCGGCGTCCTCCTGGCTAAAGGGAACGACGTTCTGCAAATCCTCGAAGGGTCCGAAGAGAGTGTGGTCAAACTGTTCCATACCATCCGTGAGGACAAGCGGCACAGCGGGGTGGTAGAACTGCTGCGGGACTATGGTCCGCGCAGACGCTTCGAAAACGTCGGTATGCTGCTGTTCGATCTGCAAACGCAGTCTCCGAAAGAGGTGCTGCAGTCGGTGCTGCGTTACAGCAAGCTGGACAGCTATCTCACCTCCGACGATCGGGTGTTCAAATTTATTCAGACCTTTATAACCGGTAAACGTCCGGTCCCGTCGGGGGCACGCTACACCGCGGACAAATGGACGCTCTCGACCGAAACGCTACCCTTTGGCGAACACCTGGGCCTGATTGCCGGGCAAACCTGCCAGTTTGCGCTGCAGCCTATTGTCGAGCCCTCGGAAGGGAAGATCAGCTCCCTTGAGGCGCTTATCCGTAGCAACGACGGCGGCAGCCCGGAGCATTTCTTCAGCACTGTCGACCCGGACAGAATCTACGAAGTCGATCTCCAGACAAAAGCCTATGCCTTTGCGCTGGCGGAAAAGCTGGGCATTGGCAGCCATAAAATCGCGGTAAACCTGCTGCCCATGTCGCTGGTGAATGTCCCCGGCGCCGTGGAATTTCTGGTCGATGAGATTAAGAAACATGGCCTGCAGCCGGAGCAGGTGGTTATTGAAGTCACTGAAAACGAGATGATCTCCGGGTTCAACCAGTTTAACAGCGCGATTAAGCAGCTTCGCGGTGAGGGGATTGGCCTGGCGATCGATGATTTTGGCTCGGGCTATGCCGGGCTTTCGCTGCTTACCCGCTTCCAGCCGGACAAAATTAAAATCGACCGTGAGATTGTCAGCAACATCCACCTGAGCGGCCCCAAACAGGCGATTGTGCGCTCCATCATCAGCTGCTGCTCCGATCTTGAAATCACCCTGGTGGCGGAAGGCATCGAGAAAATAGAGGAGTGGTGCTGGCTCGAATCTGCCGGGATCCGCCGCTTTCAGGGGTTTCTCTTTGCCCGGCCGCAGCTGAATGGCGTCGGCGATATCCACTGGCCGCACCTGGTGCGTTAAGTCAAATTTTCCTCCCGTTATTTCCCCTTTGCCCGGCCTGTGCTTAAATAGCTAAATCGGTTTAACATGGTTTAGCTAAGAGGATTACATGAAGAAAATCTGGGTACTTGGCGATGCGGTAGTGGATTTGCTGCCTGATGGAGAAGGTCGATTACTGCAGTGTCCCGGCGGCGCACCGGCGAACGTTGCGGTAGGTATTGCCCGGCTGGGCGGCCAGAGCGCCTTTATCGGCAGGGTTGGCGACGATCCTTTCGGGCGCTTTATGGCGAAAACGCTCGCTGAAGAGCGGGTTGACGTGACGTGGATGCGCCTTGACCCGGCGCACCGAACCTCAACGGTGGTGGTCGATCTCGACGACCACGGCGAACGCTCGTTTACCTTTATGGTGCGTCCGAGCGCCGATCTGTTTCTGGAACCCGCCGATCTGCCGACGTTCAGCGCCGGGGAGTGGCTGCACCTCTGCTCCATCGCCTTAAGCGCCGAGCCGAGCCGTTCTGCAACATTTCAGGCGATGGCCGCCATCCGGGAAGCGGGCGGTTACGTCAGTTTCGACCCCAATATTCGCCCGGATCTCTGGCCGGATGAGAACGAACTTCTCCGCTGTCTCGAACAGGCCCTGCAAAGCGCAGACGTAGTGAAACTCTCGGTAGAAGAGCTGGCCTTTTTCACCGGCAGCGCGGAGGTCAACGCCGGTCTGGAGGTGCTGATGCAGCGCTGCCCGGCGCGCCTGGTGCTGGTCACGCAGGGTAAAGAGGGGGTGATCGCCTGGCATAAGGGCACTGTGAAACACTACCCGGCAACGCCTGTGCAGTGCGTTGATACGACCGGCGCTGGCGACGCCTTTGTGGCGGGTCTGCTCTACGGCCTTGCTGACGGTCAGGCTCTGCCCCCGGTTATCGCGCTCGCCCAGCGCTGCGGCGCGCTGGCCACCACGGCCAAAGGGGCGATGACCGCGTTGCCCTGGCAGCACGACCTGTAATTCTTCCTCTCCTGGCCGCCATCCGGCGGCCTGAATTGTCGCCTCGATCACACTTACTAAATCGGTTTAGCAAAAAAGATTGGCGATCCAAAATTCACAGGTTTAGTATCAGCAACCTAAACCGGTTTAGCAATTTAGCACGTTTAATGACTTCTTTTAGGGATGCGACAAAATGTATAAAAAACGCAGACTTGCCGTGATGATAGGCATGCTGGCCGGAAGTACCTCTGTATTTGCCCAGACGGATATGACAAGTATCGAAGCGCGCCTTGCCGCGATGGAGCAGCGACTCCAGGCTGCGGAAACGCGTGCGCAGGTGGCCGAGAAGCGCGCCACCGATGCAGAACAAAAAACGCAGCAGCTGGTTGCCGCGCAGCAGCAGGCGCAAACGACGACCCAGGAGGTGGCGCAGCGCACCACCGCGCTGGAGAAGAAGGCGGATCAGACCGGCGGGTTAGAATTCCACGGCTATGCCCGCTCTGGCCTGCTGATGAACGATGCGGCCTCCAGCAGCAAAAGCGGCCCTTACCTGACGCCAGCCGGTGAAACCGGCGGTGCGGTGGGGCGTCTGGGTAACGAAGCCGACACTTACGTCGAGCTGAACCTGGAGCACAAGCAAACTCTGGATAACGGGGCGACCACGCGCTTCAAGGCGATGCTGGCCGACGGTCAGAGAACCTATAACGACTGGTCAGCCGATACCAGCGACCTCAATATTCGTCAGGCCTTCGCGGAGCTGGGCAACCTGCCTGATTTTACCGGCGCGCTGAAGGGCAGCACCTTCTGGGCGGGTAAACGCTTCGACCGCGACAATTTTGACATCCACTGGCTGGATTCCGACGTGGTGTTCCTGGCCGGTACCGGCGGCGGCGTGTATGACGTGAAATGGAACGATTCGCTGCGCAGCAACTTCTCCATTTATGGCCGCAACTTCGGCAGCGTGGAGCAGACCGACAACAACGTTCAGAACTATATCCTCAGCATGAACCACTTCGCCGGCCCGTTCCAACTGATGGTGAGCGGCCTGCGGGCGAAGGATAACGACGACCGTAAAGACACAAACGGCGATCTCATCAAAACGGATGCCGCCAATCACGGCGTTCATGCCCTGGTGGGCTTGCATAATGACAGCTTCTACGGCCTGCGCGAAGGGACCGCCAAAACGGCGCTGCTGTATGGTCACGGCCTGGGTGCGGAGGTGAAAAGCATCGGCTCCGACGGCGCCTTGCTGTCTGAGGCGGATACCTGGCGCTTCGCAAGTTACGGTGTCACGCCGATCGGCGGTGGCTGGAGCGTTGCGCCCGCCGTTCTGGCACAAAGCAGTAAAGATCGCTACGTCAAGGGCGATAGCTATGAGTGGGTAACGCTCAACACCCGCCTGATCAAAGAGGTCACCCAGAATTTCGCGCTGGCGTTTGAGGGCAGCTATCAGTACATGGATTTAAATCCGGAAGGCTATAAGGACCGCAACGCCGTGAACGGCAGTTTCTACAAGCTGACCTTTGCGCCGACCTTAAAAGCGAGCAAAATCGGCGATTTCTTCAGCCGTCCTGAACTGCGCCTGTTTGCCACCTGGATGGACTGGAGCAGCAAACTGGATCATTACGCCAGCGATGATGCCTTTGGCAGCAGCGGCTTCAACGCCGGCGGGGAATGGAACTTTGGGGTCCAGATGGAAACCTGGTTTTAACCCATCACGCTCCCGCCAGGCGGGAGCGTTTCGCACATCATAAAAAGAAGTCAGGCAGAGGTATCTATGGATTTTAATCAAATCGCCCGCGAGCTTATTCCGCTGCTCGGTGGCAAGGAAAATATCGCCAGCGCGGCGCACTGCGCAACGCGTCTTCGTCTGGTGCTGGTCGATGACGCGCTGGCGGATCAGCAGGCTATTGGCAAGGTTGACGGCGTGAAGGGCTGCTTCCGTAACGCCGGGCAGATGCAGGTGATTTTTGGCACGGGCGTGGTCAACAAGGTGTACGCCGCGTTTATTCAGGCGGCGGGGATTAGCGAATCCAGTAAATCTGAGGCTGCAGACCTGGCGGCGCGCAAGCTGAATCCGTTCCAGCGCATTGCCCGTCTGCTCTCCAACATCTTTGTGCCGATCATCCCCGCGATTGTGGCGTCCGGCCTGCTGATGGGCCTGCTCGGCATGGTGAAAACCTACGGCTGGGTCAATGCGGATAACGCCATTTACATCATGCTGGACATGTGCAGCTCGGCGGCGTTTATCATTCTGCCTATTCTGATTGGCTTTACCGCCGCGCGCGAATTTGGCGGTAACCCGTACCTCGGCGCGACGCTGGGCGGCATTCTGACCCACCCGGCGCTGACCAACGCCTGGGGCGTGGCGTCGGGCTTCCACACCATGAACTTCTTCGGCCTTGAGATTGCGATGATTGGCTATCAGGGCACGGTATTCCCGGTGCTGCTGGCCGTCTGGTTTATGAGCATCGTGGAGAAAAACCTGCGCCGCGCGATCCCGGACGCGTTAGACCTGATCCTGACGCCGTTCCTCACCGTGGTTATCTCCGGCTTTATCGCCTTGCTGATTATCGGCCCGGCGGGGCGCGCTCTGGGGGACGGTATCTCCTTTATTCTGAGCACGCTGATCGCCCACGCGGGCTGGCTCGCCGGGTTGCTGTTCGGCGGACTTTACTCGGTGATTGTGATCACCGGTATTCACCACAGCTTCCACGCGATTGAAGCCGGGCTGCTGGGGAATCCGTCGATTGGCGTTAACTTCCTGCTGCCGATCTGGGCCATGGCGAACGTAGCGCAGGGTGGCGCCTGTCTGGCGGTGTGGTTCAAAACCAAAGACGCCAAAATCAAAGCCATTACCCTGCCGTCGGCGTTCTCTGCAATGCTGGGCATCACCGAAGCGGCCATTTTTGGTATCAACCTGCGCTTCGTTAAGCCGTTTATCGCCGCGCTAATCGGCGGTGCGGTGGGCGGGGCCTGGGTGGTCTCCGTGCACGTGTACATGACCGCTGTCGGGCTGACCGCGATTCCGGGCATGGCCATCGTGCAGGCCAGCTCGCTGCTGAACTATATTATCGGCATGGTGATTGCCTTCGGCGTGGCGTTTACCGTCTCACTGCTGCTGAAATATAAAACGGATTCTGAATAATGACGTTACCTTCCCGCTGGCCTGCGATCCTGCAGGCCGTTATGAAAGGCCAGCCGCGGGCGCTGGCGGATAGCCACTATCCGCAGTGGCACCCCGCGCCGGTGACGGGGCTGATGAACGACCCGAACGGCTTTATCTGGTTTGCCGGCCGCTATCACCTGTTCTATCAGTGGAACCCGCTGGACTGCGAGCATCGCTTTAAGTGCTGGGGGCACTTGAGCTCTGCGGACCTGGTGCACTGGCAGCACGAGCCGCTGGCGCTGATGCCTGACGAAGAGTATGACCGCAACGGCTGCTACTCCGGTAGCGCCGTCGATAACGAGGGCGTTTTGACCCTGTGCTACACCGGCAACGTCAAGTTCGATGACGGCAGCCGCACGGCCTGGCAGTGTCTGGCCGTGGAGCAGCCGGACGGAACCTTTACGAAGCTGGGACCGGTGCTGGCCCTGCCTGAAGGCTACACCGGCCACGTGCGCGACCCGAAGGTGTGGCAGCACGAGGGGATGTGGTACATGGTGCTCGGCGCGCAGGATGCCCAGAAGCGCGGCAAGGTGCTGCTGTTTAAATCAGCCGATTTGCACACCTGGACATCCTGCGGGGAGATCGCCGGTCACGGGGTTAACGGCCTGTCGGACGCGGGTTATATGTGGGAGTGTCCGGACCTGTTCGCCCTCGACGGGACGCACGTCCTGATCTCCTGCCCGCAGGGGCTGGCGCGCGAGCCTCATCGCTACCTCAATACCTATCCGGCCGCCTGGATGAGCGGGGCGTTTGACTATGCCAATGCGGCATTCGATCACGGCGAGCTGCACGAGCTGGACGCGGGGTTTGAGTTCTACGCCCCGCAAACCACGCTGGCGGAAGACGGGCGACGCATTCTGATCGGCTGGATGGGCGTACCGGACGGGGAAGAGATGCTTCAGCCCACCCGGGCGCACGGCTGGATGCATCAGATGACATGCCCGCGCGAGCTACGCTATCGCGACGGCAGGCTCTGGCAAACCCCGGCGCGCGAGCTGGCGGCGCTGCGTGAAGATGAGCAGCACTGGCAGGGGCGCGCCAGCGACGCGCCCGAACTGGACGCGACGCGCCTGGAGTTTGAGCTGGACGCCGCGCACGTGAGCGTCGATTTTGCCGGCGCGCTGCGTCTCAGGGTTGATGAGCAGGGCGTGCGTCTGGAACGCGCGAGCCTGAAAACCGGTGGAACGCTGACCCGCTACTGGCAGGGTGACGTCCGTCATTTGCGCGTCCTGTGCGACCGCTCCAGCGTCGAAATCTTCATTAACCACGGCGAAGGGGTGATGAGCAGCCGCTATTTTCCTGACCATCCGGCCCGGGTGCGATTCGAAGGTGCGTCCGATATCACATTACGCTACTGGTCGCTGCGCGCCTGCATGATAGAATGAGGGTTTTGGCAGCCGGATCTAAGTCGTTGTGAGAAAAACAAAACGCGTCACCATTAAAGACATCGCGGAGCTGGCGGGTGTGTCAAAAGCCACCGCCAGCCTGGTTCTGAACGGTCGCAGCAAAGAGCTACGCGTGGCGGAAGAGACGCGCGAGCGCGTGCTGGCGATTGCAAAAGAGCACCACTATCAGCCCAGCATTCACGCCCGGTCGCTGCGCGATAACCGCAGCCACACCGTTGGTCTGGTGGTCCCGGAGATCACCAACTACGGATTTGCCGTCTTTTCTCACGAGCTGGAAACGCTGTGCCGCGAGGCGGGCGTGCAGCTGCTGATCTCCTGCAGCGATGAAAACCCGGGGCAGGAGACGGTGGTGGTGAACAACATGGTGGCGCGTCAGGTAGACGGGCTGATTGTGGCCTCCAGCATGCTCAACGACGCGGACTACCATAAGCTGAGCGAGCAGCTGCCGGTGGTTCTGTTTGACCGCCACATCAATGACAGCGCGCTGCCGCTGGTGATCACCGATTCCATTACCCCGACGACCGAACTGGTGGCGGACATTGCGCGCCAGCATCCGGATGAGTTCTACTTCCTCGGCGGCCAGCCCCGCCTGTCGCCCACGCGCGACCGCCTGGAAGGCTTTAAGCAAGGGCTGCGTGATGCCGGCGTGGAGCTGCGTCCCGAGTGGATCATTCACGGCAACTATCACCCGAGCTCCGGATACGAGATGTTTGCTGAACTCTGCGCCCGCCTGGGGCGTCCGCCGAAAGCGCTCTTTGCCGCCGCCTGCGGGCTGCTGGAAGGAGTGCTGCGCTATATGGGCCAGCATAACCTGCTGCAAAGCGATATCAGGTTAGCCAGTTTTGACGATCACTATCTCTACGATTCGCTGACGATCCCGGTGGATACCATTCGTCAGGATAACCGCCAGCTGGCGTGGCACTGCTTTGATTTGATTAGTAAATTGATTGAGGGCGAGACCCCGGAACCGTTGCAACGCAAGCTGGCTGCCACCCTGCAGCGGCGCTATAAGTCCGCGGTATAGTCCGCTTCAAAACATCAATAACTTTAATTAATTTAAGTTTTGGAAGCGCCGATAACCATAAGGAATAATTCTCCTTGAGGTATTGGTTTATGTCGTTGAAAAAGTCGTCCCTGATTGTCCTGTTCTCGCTGCTTTTCTTCTTTGTCGTCAGCACCGTCACCAGCGTTGGCCTCATCATTAAAAGTAATAATTCGCTGGATAACGTCAACAAAGAGATCCAGGTTGTGCTGTCCATTATTGACCCCATCAACCACAGCCGTACGCTGCGCGTTCGGGTGATGGAGTATGTGAAGATGGTGGAAGCGGGCAACGCGGCGGACGGCGCTGCAAAGCTTACCGCCGTGAAAGAGGCGCTGACCAAAGCGGACCACGCCTTTGCGGCCTTTATGGCGTCGCCGCGCCTGAACGATGAAGCGCCTCTGGTGACTGCCTATCAGGATGCATGGCAAAACTACCGCAACCAGGGGCTGGCGCCGCTGATCGATGCCGCCGAGGCGCACGATGTCGCCAAATTCAACGCGCTGATCCCGGAAGTATCCCGCCTCGACCGCCAGTACGAGATCGTTCTCGACCAGGTCCTTTCCGTCCACCAGAAATACGCCAAAAGCCTGAACGAAGATGCGAGCAGTAACTTCGTCTCTGGCCTGGCGATCATTGCCGCTATCGCCAGCCTGTTTGTGGTGGTGATTGTCGCCGTCAGCCTGCTGATGAAGCGCTTTGTCTTTGCGCCGGTCAACCTGGCGCGCGAGCACTGCAGCCAGATTGCGGCAGGCAAGCTGGACATTCCGGTGCCGGTGAAGGGGAGTACAGGCAACGAAATCGACCATCTGATGGGATCGATGGAGCAGATGCGTCAGGCGCTGCTGGCGACTATCGCCCAGGTGCGCGATGCGAGCCATACCGTAACGCACGCGGCCCAGGAGATTGCCTCCGGTAATATCGACCTGGCGTCACGCACCGAGCAGCAGGCTTCGGCGTTAACCCAGACGGCGGCCAGCATGGAAGAGCTGAGCGCGACGGTGGCGAACAATACCGACAACGTGTATCAGGCCGGGAAGCTGGTGCAGGACGCGGTGAAAAATGCCCACACCGGTGAAGCGGTAACCCGTGAAGTCATCGACACGATGAATACCATCGCGGCGAACTCGAAGCGCATTGAAGACATCACCAGCGTGATTAACAGCATCGCCTTCCAGACCAACATCCTGGCGCTGAACGCGGCGGTAGAAGCGGCGCGCGCTGGCACGCAGGGCCGCGGCTTTGCGGTCGTGGCCAGTGAAGTCCGCACCCTCGCGCAGAAAAGCGCGGTGGCGGCCAAGGACATCGAAAGCCTGATCGCGCAGTCGGTCTCCAGCGTGAAAAACGGAGCGGAGCTGGTAAGCCGCTCGGGGGAGGTGATTGATTCGATCATTTCGTCGGTGAATAAAGTAAATACGCTGATGGAGCAGATCTCCGTCGCCTCTGAAGAGCAGAGCCGTGGGATTAGCCAGGTCGGGCAGGCGGTGACCGAGATGGATGGCGTGACCCAGCAGAACGCCGCGCTGGTGCAGCAGTCCGCCGCGGCAGCGGCATCGCTGGAAGAGCAGGCGCAGCAGCTTTCACGCAGTATTTCGAGTTTTAGTTTGCCGGTGCAGGCTTGATTTGAAGCGAGGCCCCTGAGAGGGCCTCGTCGTTTACTACTTCCACCACAATTCTATAATTCTGACAGTTTTCGGCGGTGATTATTACATTTGTAACGACTAACATGTTTTTTGATTTGCTATGGAGCGAGGTAGCTATTCGCACATGTAGTGAACATTTTTAGTGTTCGGTAGATCTTTTTATTAATCTATTTCTCCGGAATATGTTTGTAATTTGCCCTGTCTGAAATTACAATCGAAATAAACAACACAAAGCAAGGCAACTGTGGAATATATGGATCTAAAATGGGTAGGCTTTCAGTAATAATACCTTTCTCGGGGGCATTTTCGAAAGCCACCTTCTATAAAAGTGGTCGAAGGTGGTCTTTTACTTCTCTCTATGAAGTCTGATTTTGCATTGATAACTTATAATTTACGACATGAGTGCTGGCACGATTGAATTGGTATAATGAAAACCCCCACAAAACGCTAGTGATACAATAAATGTAAGATATAAGTTTTAGCATATTTTTTCTACTATTTACAGACTGGATTTCTTTTTCAAGCCACCATATATACGATAATCTATCATCAAGTAGCTTTGTGCATGCTATAGAGAACATTGAGTCCTTAGCGATTGAGTTCGGGATACTCTTGCAATCCTCTTTACTGTGAACGGTGGCGTTATCAGTGGATCTGTTAAGTGATGTTATGATCAGCTTTTCTTTAGAAAGGTAATAACTAAATTCCTTGTAGTCGATTTTGACGAATCCATCTAGAATTCTGGTTTGCTCAATCCATGCATAATTCCCCATGCAAAATATAACCAACCCCATTAAAGAGGATAAGATTAATTTCTTTTTCGACATTTTTATGGTGATGTCTCCCCATGAACTGGTAAATAAAAACCATGATGGCTTTAACACCCCCTCATTTAACCCTCGTTGTATTAGTCGCGCGTCTCTTAGGTTGGTGGTGTTAATTCCATTTGTGATTTTGAATAGTTGGACATCAAACCATTTATTATCAAGTTCTTTCATTCTTACATCTGAGTAGCCAATTGCCAGGTAGCGAAAGACAAATCTTAGCAAATTAGACATTCCGCACGCTCTATTTACAATTAATATAAATATAGTGCCATATAGAAAATAAATAATAAAATCTTTGTCTTTAAAAATATCAGTGAGCATTTTGGGGCCTCAAAATTAAGTGGTAACTCATAAATCGGCAGTTTTTAGTAAAACTTTAATACGTCGAATAGGATGTGATTTATGAGTTTTGTGCTATTTTATATAACCTTGCAGTATCATTACCTTATTATCATTGATCATGTTTGATAGAGGGGCAACATCGAAAATGGGAAAGCGTAAGAGTGCTCTGGTTTATGTCCTGACCGTCATTATTTTTTTGCTTATTATCCCTGAGATCATTCTGCGTGTATGCACGTCCGAGCAACTTGGCCGTATCAGCGACTTCACCAGTTTAGGTGGCTTGTTAAATCCATTATTATCCTTGCTCATCTTCCTGGCATTGTTATCAATCATACTGGCCGTCATTGCTATCGCATTGGTTAAGCGACTTCTTCGTCCGCGATGATTTGCCTGCAAGCGACTCATAGCATCCGCCAGCCGTTACCGCTATGAGTCCAAATCCGACAGCACAAAAAAATTTATATTCACCCCAGCAATATTTTCCTCCCTCATCCGTCTACCTCATCACAAGCCATAATCAGTTACTGTAAACGAGGTAAACACCATGAGAGATTTTGAACTGCACGGCAGAGGTCACGGGCGCGGATTTGGTCGCCACCGTATGGGCAAAGGCTTAGTCATCGGCGCGGTGATTTTCATCGTGCTCGGCCTGCTGGTGATGACCCTGTGGAACGCCTTGCTCCCGGCGATACTGGGCGTGAAGGCCATCGGATTCTGGCAGGCGCTGGGCATTCTGGTGCTGAGCCGCATTCTGTTTGGTGGGTTAGGTTTCCGCCCCGGGATGTTTGGCGCGCACCGCCGGATGCACGAGCGCTGGATGAACATGACGCCCGAACAGCGTGAGGCGTTTATTCAGCAGCGCCGCGAAGGGTTTGGTCGCCACGGTCGCGGGCACTGCGGCTGGCACGGTCATCGTGACGATAAGCGCGATGACGCCACGCCAAAAGCGCCGGAAGCAGAGTGAGCGAGATGAAAGCCGGGGAGGCGGGCGGCTCCATGCTGATGTCGGCGCTAAACGCCTGCCGCGCCCGGCTGAAAGCCTTCATTCGCGGACGGACGTCCGTTCGCGATGATGCCGACGACATTTTGCAGGAAGTGACGTATCAGCTGATGAAAGTGGAGCAGCCGGTCGAAAACGTCGCCGCCTGGCTGTTCCGCGCGGCGCGTAACGAGATGACCGACCGGGCGCGTAAAAAGCGCGAGGTGTCGCTCTCCGGCTATTTTACGGGCGAAGACGATGAGGGTTATCCGGAAGACGAGCTGGCCGAAACCCTGTTCGGCGTACCGCACACGCCGGAAGAGGAGTACCTCAAAACGCTGCTGTGGGAAGAGCTGGGGCAGGCGCTGTCTGAACTTCCTCCGCCGCAGCGGGAGGCGTTTGAAAAGACCGAACTCCACGGCTACAGCATTAAAATGCTGGCAGAGGAGACCGGCGCCAGCGAACAGGCGCTGTTATCCCGCAAGCACAAGGCGGTGCTGTTTCTGCGCACGCGGCTGCGGGACGTCTATGATGCGCTGACGGGCGAATAGCGGCGGCAGACAAAACCTTACACTTCCGGCACTTGTAGATTCATCACTATCGTTTATGATCGGGGCGTCTTGTCACTCTGGAATGTTATGCGCAACCGTCAGCTTCTCGGAAAATGGCTTTTAATTATCACCTGTCTCGCGATGGCGCTTTGCCTCGTGCAGCGTGCGGTGATGCTCAACCATTTTTTACAGGGACTGGATCCGCAAATTTCGCTGAGTGCAGATGCCCCGGCTCAAACCAGCACCACTGAACAATCCGGCCCGTCGCCATGTCAGCTCGGCGCGCACTCGCTGCTTTGCGCGCAGCCGCTGTTCTTCGACGGCGCGCTGCCGGCCATTATTATCTTCTTCGCGCTGCTGCAGCTGTTTACGCAAGGGCGAGCATTTGCTCCCGTGGAACAGCCCGTTCAGGCGCCGCCTCCCCGAATACACCTTAAAAACTGCGTTTTCCGTGAATGAAAAACATCGTCACCACACGATAATTTTTCACTGTTCACGGAGTACAACATGGTTAACCTCTTCAGGGGATTCGTCTTCCTGTGGCTGTCATGCATCGGCATTGTCCATGCGGCAGACACCGGCTGGCTGGTCTCCCCACAAAACGATCACGCCCGCATCCGCTTTCAGGCGGAGAGGGAACAAACGCACGTTAAAGGCCTGCTCACCGTTGAGCTAAAGCCCGGCTGGAAAACCTACTGGCGATCGCCGGGCGAGGGCGGCGTGGCGCCGAAAATCAGCTGGCCGGAAGGCGTAACGGACAGCTGGTCCTGGCCGGTGCCGTCGCGCTTCGATATCTCCGGCATGACCACGCAGGGCTATCACGATAAGGTGACGATCCCGATTACGCTCGACGGCGCGAAGGGCGACGCGCTCGACGGGACGTTGACGCTCTCTACCTGCAGCAACGTCTGCCTGCTGACGGACTACCCGCTGCACCTCGATTTTACCCAGCCGGTGGATGAGGGCTTCCGCAGCGCCTTCGAACAGGCGATGCGCGCCGTGCCGGGCACGTCGGGCGTTTCTGCCGATCTGTCCGCCTGGCTTTCTGACGGTAACCTGGTGATGACGGGGACGACGGACGGAAAATGGGAGAATCCGGGGATCTATTTTGACCCGCTGGAGGGCGATATTCTGCCTGGCGAACCGGTGATTAAACATGACGGCACTGCGCTTCGGGTCACGGTTCCCGTGACCGACGAATGGGGCGATAAGCCCGCCTCGCTGGCAGGTAAAAGGCTGTCGTTTGTGCTGACCAACGGCGATCGGGCGCAGCAAACCACCATGACCGTTGGGACAACGCCCGAAGAGACCTCCGCGCCGGACGGCACGGGAAAAATGGTGCTCTTTGCTCTGCTGGGTGGGCTGATCCTGAACCTGATGCCCTGCGTGCTGCCAGTTATGGGCATGAAGCTTAACAGCATCCTGCTGGCGGGATCGAACAGTCGCGCCATCAGGCTGCGCTTTCTTGCCACCAGCGCCGGGATCCTGACTTCCTTTATGCTGCTGGCCGGGATGGTTACCGCGCTGAAGCTGGCCGGAGCGTCGCTGGGGTGGGGCATTCAGTTCCAGAACCCGTGGTTTATCGGCCTGATGGTCGCCGTGACCTTCCTGTTTGCGCTGAACCTTTTTGGGACGTTTGAAGTGCTTCTGCCTTCTTCTGCCGCAGGTCGGCTGGCGACGGCAGGGGGATCGGGGGTCGGGGGCAGCTTCTGCGAAGGAATGTTCGCCACGCTGCTGGCGACGCCGTGCTCCGCGCCGTTCCTCGGTACCGCGGTCGCCTTTGCCCTTGGCGCGCCGCTGCACGCCCTGTGGCTTATCTTCCTGATGCTCGGCGTGGGCATGAGCCTGCCGTGTCTGTTCGTTGCCCTGGTACCGAAAACGGCCATGCTGCTGCCGAAACCCGGTCGCTGGATGAACATGCTCAGGGTCATCCTCGGCATGATGATGCTGGCCTCCAGCCTCTGGCTGGCGACGCTGTTGAGCGTGCATCTGGGCGAGGCGGCCAGCCAGATCGTGATGCTGGCGCTGACTGCCGCTGCGCTGGTAGCGTTCGCGCTGAAGGGGCAAAAATCCTCGCCCTTGTTCTGGCTGGTAGTCATCGTGCTGTCGGCGTTCGGCGGGTATCAGCTGCGCGGTCTGCTTAACGCGCCGCCTGACGCTCCGCCACAAAGCGTTGCGCAGACCATCCCGTGGCAGCCGCTTAGTGAAGAGGCCATTGAGCAGGCGCTGGCGCAGGGGAAACGGGTGTTTGTAGATATCTCGGCGGACTGGTGCGTGACCTGCAAAGTCAACGAGCATCGGGTGCTCAGCCAGCCGGACGTTATAGCCACGCTGCGCCAGCCGGACGTGGTGGCCCTGCGCGGAGACTGGAGCCAGCCGTCCGCGTTTATCGCGGATTTTCTGGCGAAGCGAAACCGCTACGCCATTCCGTTTAACGCGGTGTATGGCCCCGGTCTGCCTGAAGGGGAAATCCTCTCGCCGCTGCTGGACAAGCGCACCCTGGTCACCACCCTGAACAACGCAAAAGGCTAACTGTGTCATGAAAAAATTCCTTATTACGCTTCTGCTCCTGCTGGCCCCGGTTCAGGTATTTGCCGCCCAGCCGCTGACGCCGGACCAGGAGCAGCGCGCGCAGAAGACGATCGCTGATTTCCTGTTTAACGATCCAAACTCCCCGCGCATCGGCGCGAAAAACCCAAAGCTCACCCTGGTGGTGTTTACCGACTACAACTGCCCGTACTGTAAAAAATTCGATCCGTACCTGGAGAAGATTGTCGAAAAACATCCGGACGTGGCGGTGGTGTTTAAGTTTTTACCTTTCCGCTCGGAAAGTTCGCTGACCGCCGCGCGAAACGCCTTAACGCTCTGGCGAAAAGATCCCGGGCAGTTTATGAAGCTGAACCATACCCTGATGGCGAAAAAGGGGTACCACGATGACGCCAGCATTCAGGAGGCGCAAAAGCGGGCGGGCGTCAGCGTGACGACGCCGGACGAGGAGAGTTTTCTGACGATCAGGCGCAGCCTTATCGTCGCGGAAAAAATGGGGATCCAGGGCACGCCCGCCACGCTTATCGGCGAGGGATTGCTGCCCGGCTGGGTGCCGTACGAACAGTTCGACGAAATGGTCAGTGAAGCACTGAAAAACCGCTAACCTGAAGGGGGCGTGATGCCCCCGACAAACCGGAGAGGGAAATGAAAAAATTACTGTTACTTTCGGCGCTGGCGACGTCAGGGCTGGTACAGGCGGCTGAAGCCATACCGGATGTGGTGAAGCACTTCAGCGAGCAGCAGAATATTAAAATCATCAAGAAGCTGGATGCCCCCGGCGGCGCGCCCGCCTGGCTGGGGCAGTATCAGGATATGGGCGTGACGCTCTTTTTAACACCGGACGGCAAACACGTCATTTCGGGCTATCTGCATGATGAAAAAGGAAAAAACCTCAGCGAAGGCTATTTCCAGAAAGAGATCTACGCCCCGATGGGACGCGAGATGTGGAAGAACCTCAGCGCGGCGCATCCCCTGAAGGAAGGGGCGGATAACGCCCCGCGTAAGGTCTTTGTTTTTGCCGATCCGTTCTGTCCGTACTGCAAGCAGTTCTGGGCCGAAGCGCAGCCGTGGGTCAAGGCCGGTAAGGTTCAGCTCAATACGCTGCTGGTGGCGTTCCTCAACCCCAACAGCGGGCGTAACGCCGCCGCCATATTGAATGCGAAAGATCCGGTCTCGGCCTGGCGCGAATACGAGCTCTCCGGCGGCAAAAAATTGCCCAAGCCTGAAGGCGAGGCTTCACGCGAAACGGTAGCGATACTGCAGAAGCACCAGGCGCTGATGGACAGCCTGGGCGCTAACGCCACGCCGGCCATTTACTATCTGAATGCGGAAAACGAGCTGCAGCAGGTGGTGGGGATGCCGGATGCGCAGCAGCTCGAGGCGATGTTCGGGCCGAAGCCGTAAAAAAAACAGGCAGAAACGGGCGTTTCTG
The DNA here is from genome assembly GCF_043965265.1 of Enterobacter sp. ECC-249. Lineage (NCBI taxonomy): Bacteria > Pseudomonadati > Pseudomonadota > Gammaproteobacteria > Enterobacterales > Enterobacteriaceae > Enterobacter > Enterobacter sp. ECC-249. The sequence goes on along the minus strand of NZ_CP143660.1, from coordinate 2,896,019 downwards.
CCTGACCGTCACTTAGCTACCCCAGCGTCCACGAAGGTAGTTTACCGCCTGCTGGGTCTGCGGCTGGTTCAGGTAATCTTCCCGGAACAGGATGGTGCCGTTGACGTTGGGCAGAGAATCGTTGAGATCGAGCTGCTTTTTCAGCTCCGGCACGCCGCCCTGAACCGTCCAGTCCGGCTCGTTTCTCGACGGCTCGCCCACCTTATAGAACGCAATGCCGATATACAGGCGCGTGTGGGTCGGCTTCACGACGTCGGCCCACCATTTGGTCAGCACGTCGTAGCGCGCGGCATCCCGGGAGAAGGGCCAGTAAATCTGCGGAGCGATGTAGTCCAGCAGGCCCTGCTGCACCCACTGACGCGTATCGGCGAAGGATTCATCATAGGCCGCGGCGCCGCGGGTGTCGGAGCCTGCCGGGTCAAAGGATCGGTTACGCCACACGCCCGCCGGGCTGACGCCAAACTCCACGTTGGGCTTTGTTTGCTTGATCGCGCGGGAGACCTGGACGATTAGCTGCTGCGTGTTGTGCCTTCGCCAGTCGGCTTTTGAGGCAAATCCCTGGCCGTACTGCCGCCAGGTCTGGGAATCATTCAGCGCGGATCCCGGCGATTCGGCATAGAAGTAATCATCAAACTGCACGCCGTCTACCGGGTAGTTCGCCACCACTTCGGTCACCACTTTGGTTATCCAGTCCCGCACTTCAGGAATACCCGGATCGAGTACAAAGCGGTCGCCTGAGATGCGCACCCACTCAGGGTGCTGGACATAGACGCTGGACGGCGTCTGATAGGCGGTCCGGTTGAGCGCGGCGATGGTGGACGGCTTCGTGTTGGTCGACACGCGATAAGGGTTGAACCAGGCGTGAACCTTCATGCCGCGCTTGTGCGCTTCATCAAGCATAAACTGCAGCGGGTCGTATCCCGGATACTCCCCGATGTTGCCCGTCAGCATATCTGACCACGGTAATATCTTTGATGACCAGAGGGCCGTGCTGTCCGGCTTCACCTGGAAAAAGACCGTGTTGATGCCGAGGTGCTTAAGGTTGTCGAGCTTTGCGATCAGCGCCTGCTTTTGCATCGCGATGCGCTGGTCCGCGCTGCGGCCATTCACCGAGGCCACCGGGGGCCAGTCGAGACGCGAGACGGTCGCCAGCCAGATGCCGCGCATCGGCTCGTTTGCCTGCGGCGTCGGTTTGCTGACGGTGGGGAGAGGGGTAACCAGCGATTTCGGTGGTTTTGAGGAGCAGCTCACAAGTAAAAGCGCGCAGGCAGCCAGCGCGCCGATCCGTTTTACGTGTCGCGTCATTTGCGTATTAGCTCTTGATAATCCGACTGTTGGCCCAGGGATTAAAGGCGGGCGCCGCCTGCGCTGTATTTCCCTCATCGTTGAGAGAGTCCAGATACAGGGCTTCCACTTCCGCGCGCGCCCATGGGGTGCGGCGCAGAAATTTCAGGCTCGATTTAACGCTGGGGTCTTTTCTGAAACAGTTAATTTTGATGCGGTCGCCCAACTCGCTCCAGCCATATTTCGCCACCAGGGCGTTGACCATCATCTCCAGCGTTACGCCATGCAAAGGATCTTTAGAAATATGTGCAGTCATAGGCGTCCGGAAGTCTCGATTTTTAGGGGATTGGGGTAAACGCTGAAAGGGTACAAGAAAGCAGGGGAAGCGGCAATTTTCCTTTTCCCCTCGCTCACTTTATGACGGACTCCGTGCGCTGATTTTCGCCGACAATTTTTCCCGCATTGTTTTTTATCGTAAACCGAATCGACACGTCATCCTGGCCCGCGGGCGTAGCCGTGACCGCTTTTACCATCGTTCCCGAGTCTGCTGCGATCGTCATCGTCGTCGTGCCTTTTGCCAGCACCTTATCGCGCTGGGTGATGCGCCATGTCAGACGGCAATCGCGGCACGGTTTCCAGGTGTCGTTGATGGCCCACAGACGCACGGTCGCCGCCGCCCCGGATTGCCACTGCGCCGTGACCGGTTCAATGGACGGCAAAACAGGCTGGTACGCGCGCTGGAGCGCGTAAAACCCGGCCTTAGGTTTACGCAGGTAGTCCACCACGCCCCAGTTGATGGAGGGCCAGGTTTCCACAAACATGAAGTGGAACAGGGCCGTCACCGGCTGGTAGCGCTGTCGGCGATAGCTTTCTGCCGCCGTGGCCACCAGCTGAGACTGGTACGCCTGAGTATTGCGGATCATTTCCTGAATGTTGTTTCCGCGCGGGATAGCGGCAAACTTAAAGGTCTGGAAGGGCTGAAAATTATGGTATTTCCAGACGGTCCAGCCGGGATCGTCAGCGGCGGTGGTTTTTGGCCAGAGCGACGCCGCCGGGATGATGGTTTTTAGCGTTGACAGGCGGGGAAGCGCCTGCGCGCCGAACTCGGTAATGATCCCCGTTTTGGCCGGCGTCAGCAGGTCGCGCACGGTACCGAAGTACCAGCCCGCCCAGTAATGCTCCTCAACGGCGGAAAAGCGATGCACGATGCGCGAAGTATCTTCGGCAAGCGTATCCGCAACCCGCTGCGTGAGCTCGCGATTCAGATCTTTATTCCAGTCCGGGAAGCGTTTTTCCATCCACGGCGAATTCCACGGCGGTTCGTTATGCCCGCCCCAGACGATGATGGCGGGGGAATTGCCAAACTGTTCGATCATCTCCCGCGTCTGGCGAACCGCGTTTTTCGTAAAGGCGTCGCGGCTGTCGTAGCCCCACTGCAGCGGGACGTCCTGCCAGATCATCATCCCCATCTCATCGGCAACGTCATACAACGCACGTCCGGCAACGTGTCCGTGCACGCGTATGGCGTTGGCGTTCATGGCCTCCACCAGACGAAGATCGCGACGGTATTTTTCTCGCGTCATGGTGCCGAGCCAGGGGGAACCAATGTAATTGCTGCCCTTAATAAAAAGGCGTCTGTCGTTAATGAGCCAGCCCTTATTGTCGGACTGCTCGACGATCTTGCGCAGCCCGGTGCGGGTCACCGCCGTGTCCATCACGCCGTTTTCATCGCGTAATGCCACGCGAATGGTATACAGGTGCGGTTTTCCCGTGCCGACGGGCCACCACAGTTTTGCCTTCGGCATGGGCAGCGTCACCTGCACGGAATGGGCGCCGCTTTCGAGGGTAACCGGAAAGTCTGCCTGATAGCGCTTGCCGCTGAAATTGGCGGGCGTGGCGGTGAGCCGCACGGTCGCCGTGCCCTGGCCGAGCGCGCGATAGCGAATCTCCGCCTTTAGCGCCGGGCGAGTCAGCCCCTGCGTCCAGTCGGGACGCAGAATGGTCTCATCAAGGGTAGCGCCCCGGCTAAGATGCAGACGAACCGGTGCCCAGATGCCGCCAGAGTTGGCGTCCTGTCCCTGCGGCGACCAGGCCCCGCCGGGGCGCGTATCATGCTGGTTAAGGATCCCCTTCATAAGCGTTTTATGCAGCGGCCAGATCTTAGTGGGATCTTCGTAAGGGCTGTCCACCCTGACCACGAGCTTATTGTGACGTTGTAACGCCGGGCTGGCATCCAGCGAAAAGCGCTGAAAATAGCCCTCGTGCTTGCCCAGCGGCTGGCCGTTCAGCGTCACCTCAGCCAGGTAATCGACGCCATCAAACACCAGGGTACTCATCACGTCAGGCGGCTGCACGGGCAGGGAAAACGCGTGCTTATACCACAGCGCGCCCTGGTGATCGTACCCGGCGCTGTACCAGTTGGCAGGAACCTGAAGCGGGCGCCAGCCTGATGCGGCAGGGTGCGCGCTACTATTGGCGTCCTGAACCTGCCACTTTCCAGCAAGAGACCAACTGACCGGCACAGAGTTCGCCACCGAGTGGGTGGTCAACAGGGCAAAAAACAGCGCGCAGCTGCGAGTCATCATGCGTTTACCCCGCGTGCGGTGAGCCAGGCCGTGAGGCGCTGCGATTCCTGGCGAAGGTTGTCATTCAGGGCCGAAAGCTGTTGCCCATCCAGCGCGTGTGCGTCGCTTTCCAGCACCTGCAGCTGCTGTGCGAGCGTGCTGAAGTCCAGGGTGACGGCTTCTCCCCGCAGCTTGTGGGCCGCGCGGCGCAGCGCGTCGCGATCGTCGCTGTCGATAGCCCGGGTGATGGCCTTCATGGCCTCCTCCAGCCCTTCGCCAAACAGGGCGAGCAGCTCCTGCACCAGGGCGGGATCGTCAGCGCACTGCTTCAGCAGGCGTGCTTCATCCGGAAAACCGGAGGAATCTTCGTGACGCTGAAGCACGCGGTCAATCTCTTCAGCGAGACGCTCCTGGCTGATGGGCTTGGCAATATAGCCGTCGAAACCCATGTTGAGACAGCGCTCTTTGTCTCCCTGCATGGCGTGTGCGGTCATGGCGACGGTGGGCTGCGCCGGGCCGGGGCGGGACCGTTCTTCTTCACGCAGCAGGCGAATGGCGGTCTCACCGTCCATCTCCGGCATCTGAAGGTCGATCAGCAAAACGTCCCACGCCTCCGCGCGCCAGCGTTCCAGCAGCGCGACGCCGTTATCGACGATCTGACAGGTGTGCCCGAGCCGCTCGAGCAGGCGCGCGGCGACCTTCTGGTTAACCAGATTATCTTCCGCCAGCAGGATCCGTAGTTCCGTAGCCCCTGGAGAGGCGACAGGCGCGGGCGTACTTTCACCCACGGGGGCCGGCGAACGTTCAAACGCGGCGGCAATCGCCTGATGTAATTCATCCTGGGCGATAGGCTTATGCAGATAGGTTTTGATCCCGATCCGCTTCAGCATATTGATATCAAAATGTCGGCTCATGGAGCTCAGCATGATGATATGGCTTTCAGCAACCTGTGGCAGCACCGAAAGCTCAAGGGCCAGAGACACGCCGTCCATATCCGGCATCTGCGCGTCCAGCAGGATCAGCGGCCATAATGTTCCAGCTTTAACCCGGTCGATGGCCTCGCTGGCGTTGTTAACGCAGGTGGGCTTCAGCCCGATCTGGCTGAGCATTGCTGCCAGCAGCCGCAGGTTGGTCTCGTTATCATCAACCACCAGCACGGGTTCACCGTTAAAGCGCTGGCTATGTGGACGCTCTCCGGGCGCAAGGGTCTGTGCCGCCAGCGGCAGCGAGAACGAAAATTCGCTGCCTTTTCCCGGCTCGCTGGAGACCGTTAATTCGCCCCCCATCGCCGCAACCAGCCTCGCAGAGATGGTTAGCCCGAGCCCTGTACCGCCGTAGCGGCGGGTGGTTGAGTTATCCGCCTGGCTGAAGGCTTCAAAAATGGCCTTCTGCTTATCTGCCGGTATGCCAATGCCGCTGTCGCGCACGCCAAAACGCCATCGATCCGCGCTATCGCCGGGTTCAACAACCAGGATCACTTCTCCCTGATGGGTAAACTTCAGCGCGTTACCCAGCAGATTGGTCAGGATCTGGCGCAGCCGCGCGCCGTCGACCAGCAGCACGTCGGGCACGTCGGGCGCAATATCAACCAGCAGCTCGATACCTTTTTCGCTCGCCCCCGGCATGTGCGGGCGAATAAGCGACTGAATGAAGGGGCGAACAGGCACGGGGTCCGTCTCCAGCTCCACTTTGCCGGCTTCAATACGGGAAAAATCGAGAATGTCGTTGATGATATGCAGCAGAGATTGGGCTGAACTCATCACCAGGGTCAGATAATCGCGCTGATCGGCACTGAGAGACGTATCCAGGCACAGCTGGGTCATGCCAATTATGCCGTTCATCGGGGTACGAATTTCATGGCTCATATTCGCCAGGAACGCGCTTTTCGCCTCATTGGCTTTTTGCGCCTCAATGGCCGAGGCGAACGCCTGAATTTCAGCCTCTTTGCGCCGCGTAATATCCTGCAGCGTACCGATCACGCGCTCGGCGTTTCCCTCAATGGAGAGCGTGACCACCTGGCCGGACAGCAGCATCCAGCGCAGCCCTTCGGTAGGGTGATGCACGCGAATTTCACATTCAAAGACCGGGCGGTGATCCTGCTTAGAAGCCTGCAGCGCCTTGCGCAGCGGTGCGCGATCGTCCTCGTGGACCTGATTGAGCAGAAAACGCACCGGATATCGCCACTGCGTGCGCGACTGGCCCAGCATGGCAAGCAGGGTGTCGTTCACCTGGAGCGTGTCGCCGGAAACCTGCCAGTCCCAGATCCCGATATGAATGGATTCCGCCGTCAGTAGAAAATCCTCATGCAGCTGGTGGCGCGCGCGCTGCGCTTCATCCAGCTCCGTGATATCGCTGTGCAGGCTGACAATGCCGCCGTCCGCAAGCCGCTGATGCTGGACGAAGATCCGCCGTTGGCCCGCCTGCCGCACTTCGCAGTGTTTATCCTGCCGACAGTTACGCACGATCGACTCGCGCAGCGTCTGGCGCAGTCCGGGGTCGACGTTGTAAACGGCATCGATAAAGCGTTCCGCCAGCGCCTCAAGGGTCGTCCCCACCTTCAGCCACGGAGTGATGACCGGATAAAACAGGGCAACGTTGTGATTCCAGGCCTGCAGGCGTTCCTCGCGGTCATAAATCATGACGGCGGCCGGCAGCGCGTTAAGATCGTACGTGAACGAACTCATCGTCATCCTCCCTACGCGCGGTAGTGCAGTTCTGCCTGTCGGCGCAGATATTCCAGCCCGGGCGCGATCGCCATGGCCCAGGCCGTCAGGATCTCATCGTCGCACTGCGGATCGCGTTCGCTCACCGCGTTCAACATCGCTTCGCGCCACAGGGCAAAAAATCGCGGGGGAAGGTGGAGACCGTCGTCGCTTTGCTCCCGCGCCAGGCGTTCGAGAAAATCAGGGACGATCAGGGCGCCGTCCACCGCAAGCATGGCGAAGAAGCTTTTAAACAGGGTCTGCTGACCTTCCCGATCCGGCAGGCGAGAAAAATGCGCCTCAGTTTCGGGTGTCATATGGACGAAGGCGTCATAGAATGTCTGAAAAAACGCGGTTTTTTCATTATTCGGAAAGACGCGGTTCAGGCTGGATTCAAACAGATCGCGATAAAACTTCACGGCGTCCTCCTGATGGTGCTTTCGCCCGGCAGACAGTGCCCGATGGGCGTGTATTCCTCTGCCAGACGGCGTGAAAAATAGCTCTCTTTCTTCGACCGACGAACGTCAAACAGCGGCCCGGCGTTGTGTTTAAAGAAAAGGGCTTCCAGAACCGTGGCATTGGTTGAGAGGGTTAACGCAGCGTTGGTATCGCCCGTGGCTTCCTGACGGCCTTCGTACCAGCCTTTCTGCGGATCGTTAAGGTGTTTTGTGACCGTCATCAGCACGTCGGTGTACGGGGTGTCCCACAGGGCCCACAGGGCAAAGACTGCTTTGGTCGATACCTGCGCGAAACGGGTGTAGTCCCGACCATCGTCGCCGACAGAGTTCCAGGCGTAGCCATTTCCCCAGACGGTATCCTGGATATGCCAGGGCGCCTGAGGGAGCGAGAAATCTGCCCTGGCCGTCAGGATCTTATCGGTCTCCCAGCGGGTCTTCTGGCTTAGCCAGACGTTTTCGGCCTGCTTGCGCAGACGCTTTTGCAGATCGGCCGCAACGCCTTCTGGCTCCCAGCCAAACTCCAGGCCCGGCAGCATATAGGGAAGGGTGCTAATCAGGGAGGGCTGCCACGTGGTGCGCGGATCCCGGGCATCAACGGCCAGACGCCGCTGGGCGATGATGACGTGGTGCGCAGGGGGCGAAAACGCTTTATCCGGAGAAAATCCCCACAGCTGAAACGCCGTCGCGGCATATTCGCTCTCGCCCAGGCGCAGTTCCTCCCTTACGACCGGCTGGCCGTTTTGCAGGGAAGATGACCACAGTTCGCCTTCGCCGTCGATGACCGGGCAGAAATTCCAGCGCAGGATAATTTTATCGAGGTATTCGCTGTACTGCGGCTCCCGTTCTGCGGTGAGGCGCAGGGCTAGCATCAGACGCGCCATGTCACGCGCGGACCAGCCATTTTTGATGGGCTTGCCGCTAAAGTCGACGGGTGCCGCCGTCTGGCTGGAATAGAGTCGGCCCGGCGTCCGGGCATCGGTCAGCATCAGGCGGTTAAGGGTGCCCATGATGCGGGTTAAGCGAGCGTCATACTCGGCATCATCAATTAGCCCCAGCTCTTTTGCCGCCAGCAGGGCGATAAGCGTATCGCCCATTTGCCAGAGCGTGACGCGGGGCTGCTTGTCGCTCCCGTTGACCAGCCCCGTTTGCGGCTGGGTATTATTGACGAAATAGCGCCAGGCGATCGCCGCCCACTGTTGCTCTTCCGGCGTCAGGGCGGCAATACGCGCGCTGGAGTGCCAGCCGCCATTGATGAGCCAGCGCCAGCCTGCTCCCTGATGGCCAAACAGAGCAAAGACGATCGCGCCTGCGAGGAGTAATCCCGCGAGCCCTCTGGCTATGGTTTTAAGCATTGCGCAGTCACCGGAGGCAGTTTAACGGGCTCGTCCGCGCTGCATGACGCGCACTGGCAGGCCTGACAGGCGGGTTTGGTACGCTGCGTGACGCCGATCCGGTCGCACCAGCTTTTTACGGCCGGTGTGCTGGTCAGGAACGGACGGCTGCGCAGCGCGTTGTTCTCTTCAAACTGGTCGAGCAGCTTTTGATCCCACAGGGACGGGGCAAAATCCTTGCTCTTCGGGTTGTCGGTGTTGAAGGCCAGCAGTTTTCCCTCTTTTTTGAACAACAGGGCCTCCAGCATGATGCCGTTATTGTTCGCGGTGAACTCTTTGATCGGGCCGTCACCGTTTTCATACAGCCCTTCGTAGTAGCCTTTTCCCTCTTCGTTGGCATTCTCAATGGTATTCAGCAGGCGGTCGGTATAAGGGGAGTTCCACAACACCCACATGCCCAGCGCAGCCTTCAGCGATATCGCGGCAGCGTTAGGGACGAACTGGCCTTTATCGGTAATGGTGTTCCAGTTGTACCCGTCGCTGAAGACGGTGTCATAGACGAAGTAAGGCGCCTTATCGAGCTGGTGCTCGGAGCGTGCGGTGAGGACGCCGGTAATGGTATAGCGGTTCTCCTGCGCCTGATAAACGCGGTCGGCAAAATTTTTCATCCACGTCAGGGAGTAGTCGCGCGGGGCGTTATCCCGGTCGGTCGGTTTATCAAAGCCGAACTCCAGCCCGTAGAGCAGGTAGGATTCCGTCACCACGTAGTTATGCTGCGACGTGTTGCGCGGGTCGCGCGTATCGTACGGGACCAGCACGCAGTAGATCTCGGCCAGCTCGTAAGGCTGCGGACGGCTGGCTTTGCAGGTATTAAACCCCCACAGCTGGAAACCGGCCGCGCCGTACTCTTCATAGCCCAGCCGACCTTCCTGAACGTACTTCGGCTGTCCGTTCTCCAGATAGGCCCCATACAGCGTGCCGCAGGGGTCGATCGCGTGGCTGAAATCCCAGCCGAGCACCACGTTATCAATGCTGTTGCCGTATTCCGGGTACCGCTCTTTGATGATTTTCAGCCAGACCAGCATTCGCCCGATATCCAGCGCCGAGAAGCCAATTTCGCCGGGCTTGTTGGTGTAGTCCACCTTCTGACCGCTGATGGTGTTATAGGCTTTGTTGGGGAGCTCGTTGCGAAACAGTACCAGGGTGTTTAACGTGGCGAGGAATTTCAGCATCCGGCGGTCAAATTCCGCTTTATCAACGATCCCCAGCTCGCGCGCCGCCGTCAGGGCGGCCAGATAGGAGGCGCTGTCCCACATGGTGGTGGAGGGATATTTGTTGACCGCATTCACCAGGCCCGTCGTGGGCTGATAGTTGGTGACGAAATACTGCCAGGCGTTTTTCGCAATGGTCATCTCCCGGGCCGTCAGCTCGCCGCTGCGCGGGGAGTAACCTGATGCAGGCAGCTCGGTATCCGCACGCACGGTCGATAACGCCAGCCAGCAGATCGTTATTCCCGTGAGCAGGTGGAAAAGGATCGGGGATCGTGGCTTCATGGCGTTGCTCCTGCTGAGGGGGAAGTGTAGAGGCAGGCCAGACAGAGCATCTGGCCATGCGCGATGTAAGACAAACTTTCGAGCACAATGGCATTGGTATCGGCGTCCACGACGGCATTGACGCTGTTGTTGAGATTTAACCCGCGCTGCCAGCCTTTACCCGCAACCTGAAGCGGCAGAACCTGCTGGCGCAGCGCTTCGCTCCAGCCGTTGCGGAACAGGGCATACCAGGCAAACGCGGTGCGAGTGGAGGTGATCGCCACTTTCTCCGGAACCTCCTCACGCAGGTTGCGCGCCTGAACCGGCTGCCTGTCCGGCAGATCGTTAACGTAATCCGGCGCCGGTTCGGCATAATCCGTGCTGACCGGCGGTTTTGGGGTGCGCAGGCTATGGCGCCGCTGCTGGATCTGCATAATCCGCCACGCGATTTCAGCGCTCTGCGCATCAAAGCCCAGCTCAAGACCGGTTAACAGATAGGGGAGACTAATCAGGGAGGTTTGCTTGCCCCATGGCGTACGTAGCCCCTCATCGGGCACCATCACGCCATCCAGATCGATCATCTTTTGCCCTTCAGGCGGGTTGGTCACCGCGAGGCCTGCCGCGCTGTCGATCAGGCGCAGCGTATGGCTGGCATAGAGACGATAGCCAAAGCTGTCCCGCTGTTCGTCATCGGTCAGCGTCCAGTGATGGAGCGGAACGGCCGCCTGACTTTGAACGTTATTTTCAATCAGAGCGCTGGTGTTCCAGAGGCTAAACAGATCGTGGATAGCCGCCGCGTGCTGAGGATAGCGCCACAGGAGGGTCTGAAGCGCCGTCAGCAGGCGGCTCAGCCCAATTGCCGAGGCGTCGGGTTTGCCGAGGATCTTCAGGGTGTCCGCATGGTAATACGCGGCAGGGAGGCCTCGCTCGTTGAGCGGCAGCTGCCCCAGCGCAAACAGGGCCGTGCCGATCCTCTCGTCAAACTCATCGGCGGAAATAATGTTGAGCTGCTCTGCGGCAGCGGTCGCAAACAGGTAGCTCCCGACGCTCCAGAGGCTCAGCCACGGTTCGCCGTCGCTGGCGTTCGCCAGGCCGTTTGGCTGGGTATTATTCACGTAGTATTGCCAGGCGACCCGCGCCCAGATGGCTTCGTCATAGGTCAGCGGGCGTTTTGCAGGCAGCGGCGGGAAGTCTTTACTGAGCGCGATGCCGCCGCTGCTTTCCACGCGCGTGGGCATCTGTTTCTCCACCCAGACCACAATGGCAAAGCCGAGCAGGAAGCCGAGCAAAATGGTGAGGTAGCTGCGCGCGGGCAGCAGGGCATCACGTATCCTCATTGGGTGACCTCATCCTCTTCGGCGGGCGTCCACATGGCCGCGAAAATCAGCGGCAGCATGGCGGCGATGTTCACCCCTCCCCAGAAAATATTGATGACGTAGCCGGAGGGGTCGTCCACCTGTCCACGCGCCACCTGGATACCGCCCCAGATGAGCCCTGCGAGGGTCAGCACCACGATGGCAATCTGCGGCTTTACCAGGTAGAGAAAACGGCCCGTCTGCCGCTCTTTTGGCGTGACGTGAAATTTGATCTGCTCGCCCCGCAGCACCGTATTGAGCGCGCGCAGGTTCATGGAAAAGAAGGAGAGGTAAGAGGCCCTGCCGTCCCAGGCCGAGATCCCCCAGGTACCAAACATAAAGGCCAGTTCGGAGAAAATAAAAAACGGAAGAAAATGCAGATAGAACGGCGTCGACCAGGCGGACACCGGCGGAATGCCGGTAAAGAGATAGATAATGGGCGAAATCAAAAATACCGTGTTCCACACGCAGGCCATGTACGACCAGAAGGTGGTGGCATACATCAGCGTCTGGGGGAGGGAAAGCCTGAAGCGGCGACGGCTGAAGATGTTGTCATGAAACAAAATATCCAGCGAACCGGCGGCGTACTTAAAGCGCTGGATCATCCAGGTGAGCATATCCTGCGGAGAGAGCATCTTCGACTCCACCCGCGGATGCATAACCGAGCGCCAGCGTCGCGCGGCGTCACCGTGCAGCAGCACCGAGGTGTAAATATCTTCCGAGACGTGGAATTTGTAGGGGGTGAGCTCGGTGTCAAACGCCACGTGCGGGCGCATTGCATTCTGCAGCGCGTCCCGCGTTTCGTCATCACGAATGTCGCGCGTATGGCGATGGATCTCCTCTTCGACGGACCAGACGTAGCTGCGCAGCGCGGCCTGCATGACCGCCTCGCGACGGTGAATGGACGCCGCGCCGCAGCAGAAAGCCGCGTTTGCCCAGTTGCGCCGCCGCAGGATCACGTCATAGAACATGCGCGGATCGTTAAAAAACGGGTCGCGGCCAACTGTCACAGGGCCAACACACTTTTGAATCAGCCAGCCCAAGCCGTAGCCCACTTTGCCGGCTTTTCGCTGGCCCCAGCGCGACAAATTCTCTCCTTCCGGAAGATCGAAGAACCACTGCGGCGTCTGCACCCAGGCCACGTCCGGGTCGCGGAAGTAGCCCAGCGTATGGCTGAGCAGGGTAGGAAAAACGCGGGTATCGGCGTCGCAGATAACAATAAAATCGCCGTCGGTTTGCTCAAGGCCGTTGCGCAGGTTGCCGGCCTTAAAGCCGATGTTGCTCTGGCGAGTGATATAATTAACGCCTTCCTCTTCACAGACGGCTTTCATCTCCGGGCGTCGGCCGTCATCAAGCACGTGGATGCGGTAGTCAATCGGGAACGGGTACGCCATCTTCAGGGCATCGCGAATGGATAGCCTGACCAGCTCGGTGTCTTCCGAGTAGGTGGCAATGAACAAATCCACTTTTACAGGACGAGGTTCTACGGCCTCCTCTGGCGACAGGCATTCGTTAATTTCGCCGGGCGGCGGGCACTGGGGAGGGTCCTGTTCTTTCCATAAATTGATGGTAAACAGCACGGTGCCGATCCAGGCCAGGGTTTCGGCGAGGACCAGCGGTATGGCATACCATAATGCGTCAGTATTCAGGGAGGCGGTCCAGCGCCAGTAAATATAATTGGCACCCAGAATAAGCGCCGCGACCGCTAACACCTGCCAGGTCATCATTACCCAACGCGGTGTTGTTAGCGGCTCCGGAGGACGACGATCTTCAAAACGGGAAAAATAAAAATCCATAGTTCCGGCGTTCCTGATTCCGTGAAAATGCAGACCCATTCTGCTGCGCAGAAAGTTGCCCAAAAGCGAAAGAAAATAGCGATTAAACAAGATTTAAGATAAGTGTAGAACGCCGAATAAAAGTGTCCAGCCGCGTTTTTATTAATATGTAGCAGGGGTTAATCCAGCTTAAACTCCGCTTAATATGTTTCATCTGTCGCCGATAAATTGCAGTTACTATTCCTTTAGGCTATCTACTTTATTTAGACCTTAATTTTCGTTTTCAGGCAAAGGACACCCTATGAGCCATGTTGCGCCGTCGATCGCGCAAGAAGATAGCGCTAAATCAACAGCATGGCGTTATGCCGTTGCAGGTGCCCGGGACCTGAGAATTGACTTTATGCGCGGCATTGCCCTCGTCATGATGGTCGTGGCGCATACGGAGGTGATGTCGGTATTTAATATATTCTCCTGGGAGCGTTTTGGGCTAACAACCGGTGCAGAAGGCTTTGTCATTCTCTCGGGGTTTATGCTGGGAATGCTGAATCGCGCGCGTCTGCAAAAAGTGGTTTTACTCACGGTTTCCTGGGGGCTTTATCTCAGGGCGTGGAAAATATATCGTGTAAATATCATTATCATAGTGTCGTTTATTCTCCTGGCCTATATCCCACATATTAATGTTTTCGAAGTCACTCATTTTACCGACCGTTTTTCGGGTCAAAGCTGGTCGCTTTATCCTGTTACGCCGCAAATTAAAGAGACCTGGTTCAACATTATTCTCTATTTGCAGATCGGCCCCCATCAGACGCAGATTCTGGGGCTGTATATCTTTTTGCTGCTCTTTAGCCCCCTTTTTTTAGGGATGCTGCAGAAAGGAAAAGTCTGGTGGCTGTTAGGGCTGTCGCTGCTGGTGTACGGCCTGTGGCAGCGGTGGCCGCTTCGGCTGACGCCGTCGGAGTTCGAATTTGCCTTTCCGCTGCTGGCCTGGCAGTTCATCTTTGTGCTGGGCATGGCCAGCGGCTGGTATAAAGCCGAACTGCTCTCTTTCGCCCGTACGCCGCCGGGAAAAGTGGTGGTGGTTGCGCTGGTGATGGTGGCGCTCATTCTTGGGTTCGTCGCACAGAACCATACCAACCCGTTTATGCCACCCGCGCTGCTCATGCACGTCATCCCGCCCGACAGCTTCAATACGTTTTATCACACCTGGGCGGCGAAGAACGGGCTGGGCCCGGTGCGGGTGTTAAACGATATCGCCCTGATGGTTACCGTCTACCTGGTGCTGACGTATTGCTGGACGCCGCTCAACCGCCTGCTGGGATGGTTCCTGATCCCGCTAGGCCAGCACTCGCTTTATACCTTTATTTTGCATGTGTACGTGGTGCTGCTGGTGAGCCAGTTCATTACCTTCGACTTATGGCGTCACGCCTGGATAGAGAACACGTTAGTGCATGCGGCGGCACTGGGTATTTTGTGGCTGATGGCAAAATACGACGTCGGCGCACGCTGGATACCTAACTAAGGATGGCGGTTATGCGCGAAAAATGGCTTCTGGCGGGCGTGCTGCTCGCCGCGATCCCCGCCGCAGAGGCGGCGCAAAGCAGTGATAAAGAAACCCTGCGCGATAAGAACGGTGAACCCGTTCAGGCAGGCGTGTTTACCAGCCGGTGGGGGCGTTTGTTCTCGGGAAATGACAAGAAATTTTCAGGGGCTTTGAGCTTCAGTTCAGGGCTGAAAGAGCAGATGGTGAGCGTGCCTAATAGCTCTGACAGCGCCGCGCAGGAAAAAAAAATTAACCAGACGCTGAATCTTAGTCTGCAGTATTCGCCCTACAGCTTCTGGTTTGCCAACATTACCTCCCGGTTGCCGGTCAGAGATACCACGCGCTATACCGCCGATTTTCGCTACAGCTTCGGCTATGACGACTGGCATGCCAATACGTTCAGCCTGGTATACGGCAACTACGGCGATAACCACTTCTGGACGTCGGGCAGCCGGAGACATACCTATTTCGAACAGGGCGCCTTTACGCTTGCCTATAAGTTTTCGCTACCGAAACCGGTTGAAAACACGCTCCTGATTAATAAAGGGGACTCTATCATTTGCCAGGTCGGGTACAGCTGGGTTCCGCGGTACTACGACCTCAGCAGCGATGACATCCGCAAAAATAAAAACGTCATGCTCGGCGGCTGCGGATACACCTTTAAACAACATTTCTTCGTTCGCGCAACGGCGTTCTGGTTCCCGGACAGCAGCCAGCAGCAGCCCTGGAACGGCGATTACAGCTACAGCTTCGGCTATGCGGGCTATACGCCGGGATCGTTTTCCGTCCAGTACGCAAACTATGCCGGGACGCGCTATCCGGGGCACGGCAACGGTAACGCAAAATTCAGGGAAGGGACCGTGAGCCTCATCTGGTTCTTACCGCTATAGGAGGGATACATGTCGGCGCTGCACGTGTTAATCGTTGAAGATTCGCTGATTTATCGTCGTCTGCTCTCCCGGATGCTCACCCAGTGGGGGTATCTCGTGAGCGAGGCGGAAAATGGTGTTGCCGCGCTGGAAATCTTGTCCAGCCAGCCGGTCAGCATGGTGATAAGCGACTGGGAAATGCCGGAAATGGACGGGCTGACGCTGTGTCAGACCATCCGCAACCGTCAGTTTGGTCGCTACGTGTATATCATCCTGTTGACGGCCCGCGAGAATGCCGGGGACGTGACGCAGGGTTTTGATGCCGGGGCGGATGATTTTTTGAGTAAGCCCGTTGAACAGGCCGAACTCCGGGCGCGGCTCCACGCCGGGGTCCGTATTTTGACGCTTGAAGCGACCCTCGCGGCGCACAACAAGCGCCTGAGTGAAGCGTTGGGGCAGATTGAAAAAGATCTTGAACTGGCGGCGCGCGTTCAGCACTCGGTGCTGCCTTCACGCCGCTTACGCTATGGCGACTACTTCTCCGACTGGCTTTTCTTACCCTCAGCCTGGGTCTCGGGCGACGTGTTCAATATCTTTCCGCTGGATTCCCATCTGGGATTCTATTGCGTTGATGTCTCGGGTCACGGCGTAGGAGCCGCGATGATGTCCCTCGCGGTGGCTCGCCAGTTTTTACACGGCCGGGTGGTGGATCGCTTTCTGTTTACCGATGAGGGCGGCATTCAGTCGCCCGCGGAGGTCGTCAGGATGTTGAACAGCCGCTTTTGCAGTGAAGAGAGCGATATCACCAGTTATTTCACGCTCATTTACGGCGTGATCGATCCAGAAACCGGGCAGGGGTTGCTGTGCCAGGCAGGACATCCTACTCCCGTCATTGTGAACGCGGACAGCGCCGTCACGTCCGTGGGCGATGGCGGCCCGCCGGTCGGGCTGATCCCAGACCTGAGCTGGGAAGATGTCGCGTTTACCCTCAATCCGGGGGATCGCTTATGCTTATTCAGTGACGGTATTACGGAGTGTGAGAACGTCAGCGGCGAGCAGTTTGGCCCGCTGCGTCTCGAACGCTGGCTTCATGAGCATGCCCGGCTCCCGGTTGACCAGCTCCTGCCGCGGTTCGGTGACCACCTGACCGGCTGGCGCAACGCAAATCGTGATGAACCGATCGCCTTAACCGACGACGTATCACTGCTCGTGATTGAACGTCAGGGAGAACAGAATGATTATTAACACCGAGCGATTAACGCATGCCAATATTCTCACGCCCGCAGTCCGGCGGCTGGATGCCTCCGTTGCCGCGAGGTTTAAAGCGTCCGTGACGGAGGAGATTGGCAGCGATCGTAAAGCCTTAATCGTCGACTTTAGCAAAGTGGATTTCATCGACAGCAGCGGGCTGGGAATGCTGGTGTCGTTGTTCAAGCTAATGAACGGGAAAGGCGAAATGGCGCTGTGCTCCCTTAACCCCGGGATCATGAACATGTTCACCCTGACCCGAATGGATCGCATATTCCGCATCTATCCGGATAAACATAGCGCGCTCGCGCAGCTGGGGCAGTAGATGCAGAGGCCGGAGCAGGCTGAATTTCCTGCGGCGATCGATTCCCTGACGCCGCTGTCCGGCTGGCTGGGAGACAGGTTGAGCGCGCTTCCCGTAGATGATGAGTGGCGTTTCGCCTTCGATCTCGCCGCCTGTGAAGTGGCGACGAATATCATCCGCTACGCGCTTCACGAGGATAACTCGCGCGTCTTTAGCGTCCAGTTCGACGTCCGCGGCAATGACGTCTGCGTTGTTTTTAGCGACGCGGGTGACGCGTTCCCGCAGGAGCGGCTTGAGGCCGCCAGGCGAGACCGCTTCTGCGAAATGTCGCCGCTGCTGGAGAGCGGCAGGGGGCTGATGCTCATTTTGCTGAGCGTCGATCGTTTCACTGTGGAACGCGTGGCGGGTGAAAATATCGCCACGCTTGAAAAGAAAATAAGCGTATGACCTGCGGGCCATACGCGCGTGATTTTCTCTATTTTTTACCGGCAAACAGCTCTGGTGCCCACGGACGCGGATCCACCTCCATAAACGGCGCGCGCTCGAAGCGGTCCTTCAGCGCCCACGGCACCGTGCAGTCGAAGATCGTCTTGCAGGAAATGCCGTTGCCGCGAATCGAGGTGCTGTAATCCGGCGACTGGGACGGGTCCAGCTGGTGGCCGCGGATCCCCGGAATGTTAGTGATGCTGACATCGCCCTGCATGCGGGTGGTCATTGCCCACAGAATGTCGTCGCTGTCGAAAATATCCACGTCTTCGTCGACAAGAATAATGTTTTTCAGCTCCGAATAGGTGGCTAAGGCGATGAGCGCCGCCTGGCCCTGGCGTCCTTCGTCTGACGGCTGGCGTTTTTTCACCTGCAGTATCCCGAGAAACTTACCGCCGCCCGCGGTATGGGCATAGACGTTCTGCAGGAAGCCCGGAATAGCCTCTTCAACGGCATTACGGATGCTGGCCTCGGTCGGCAATCCGGCCAACGTGGTATGTTCTTCCCCCGGTCCCACCAGCGTCTGGAGGATCGCGTGGTTTCGCATGGTCACGGCTTTAACTTTGATCACCGGCAGGGAGGGATTCGCCTCGCCGCAGTAGCCCGGGAACTCCGGCATCGCGTGGCCGGTGTTGGTGTGCTGATCCTCTCTCACGCGCACGCCCGGAAGCAGTTCGCCTTCGATGATGATTTCCGCCCGCGCGATGGCTTTCTCTTTGACCGCCACGCCCTGCACCAGCTCGACCGGCTGCTGGCGCAGCGCCCCGGCGACGCCCAGCTCGTTATAACCAAACGGCGTGGTTGGGGCCTCAAAGCACGCGCCGATATAGATGGCGGGATCGAGCCCCATGTTGATCGTCACCGGCAGCGGTTTTCCAGCATCTTCCGCCTTTTTGCGGAACACTTCGATATGGCGCCCGGCGGCAAGGAACATGGAAAGCTCGTCGCGCTCCTGCACGCAGAGGCGGTGAATGGTGACATCCGTCAGCGAGCTGTCTTCCGGATCGCTTGCCAGCACCAGCCCCAGACAGAAGAACGGACCCGCATCAATCGGCGTGTTGGTTGGGGCCGGAAGCAGCTTGCGAAGGTCGAAGTCAGGATCGTCAGCGTAGAAGACCTGCTCCTGACAGGGGGCCTGCGAGGCCGGAACGACAACCGGCGCAACCGGCTTTTTCACCGCCTGGCCGACGTGCTTTGCCAGTTCCGAAGGCTCGCAGCCTAACAGCAGCGCCGCGCGCTCGCGGCTGGCGTGCATGCCCACCAGGATGCGGGAGTGCGGATAGCCCTTAATGCTGTTGAACATCATGGCCGGGCCCGTACGGGTTGGGCGTTTGACCGTGCCGCCCGCGCCGATATGGCGATAGACGCCAGCCAGCTCCGCGTTGGGATCGACCGGATGCTCGGTTTCAATATACTGCCCTTCGTGGCGCTGCAGTAAGGCGATGGCGCTGCGGAGATCGTTAATCTTGTGTTCCATATTTTCCTCCCTCGGTTGAATACCTCCATTTTTATGGCAATGACCAATAGCATCAATTGCATCATTACTGTTAAATTAATAAGTAAATTCATATCAATTCAGGAAGTCGTCTCGTGCAGTTTCGTCAGATGCGCCACTTCATCGTCGTGGCCGAAGAGCTCCATATGCACCGGGCCGCCGAGCGTCTGAACATGGCACAACCGGCGCTGAGCCAACAGATAAAGGCCCTGGAAGAACGTTTAGGCGTCACGCTTTTCAGCCGTGCGAACCGACGCTTAACCCTGACGCCCGCGGGCGAAGCGTTCCTGGTAAAAGCCAGGCTTGCCATCTCGCTGACCGAGCAGGCGGTGCTGGACGCCAGACAAACGGCAAGGGGCGAGCAGGGCGTGTTAAACCTCGGGTGCGTGTCGAGCGCGATGTTCGACGGCAGGCTGCCCGCCGCGCTTCGCCAGATGCACAGCCGCTGGCCGGCCATTACCATGTCCCTGATGACGGGAAACGTGCAGACGCTCTATGCCGCCGTGCAGAGCAACCAGCTGGATGTGGCCATCATCCGCGCGCCGCTGCCGTCGCTGCCGGACGATCTGCAAAGCCGTCCGTTCGCCTCGGAGAAAACGGTGCTGGCGCTGTATCGTCAGCATCCGCTGGCCGGGTCCGCCGCGCTGACGCTTTCGTCAGTAAAAGACGAAAAATGGATCTCCCTGCGCGACCCTGAGGGCATGGGGCTGGAACAGTATTTCTATGACGCCTGCAGCGGGGCGGGCTTTCAGCCGGACGTGGTGCAAAACGCGACCGACGTGCCCACGGTGATAAGCCTGGTTTCGGCAGGGTTTGGACTGGCGCTGTTGCCCGCGTCGGCAAAGGCGGTGAGCGTCGAGAACGTCGTCTACGTGGACATCCTCGACCGGCTGGGGGAGAGCGAACTTACCCTGGTTTGCCACCGGATTATTCGCTCAGAGGTGCTTAAAAAGTTTCTGGTTACCCTCGATCACACCTGACGTCCTGCGGCCCGCAGCAGCTGCTCTCGCAGCCACGCATTAGCCGGATCCTGACTGTTTTTCGGGTGCCAGTACATGTTGATGGTAATCGGCTGGAGAGGAAGCGGCGGTGGAAAAATATCCAGCGTGCTGGCGAACCGTCGCAGCATCCGTTCCGGCAGGGTACAGACCAGGTCGGTACCGGCAACCAGCGGCGGCGCCATGGCGTAGCTCTGGGTGGACATGGCGACGTGCCGCTGATAGCCCAGCCCGGCAAGGGTTTGGTCGATAAAGCCGGTAAACGGATCGCCCGCCGACGACACCACCAGATGGGAAAGCGCGCAGTAGCTCTCCAGATCCAGCGGACCTGTTCCGCGCGGATGGCCTTTACGCTGGGCGGTGGCAAACGCGTCGTCGAGCAGTTTACGCCTCACCCAGCCGTCATGAGCGCCCGCGCTCACGCCGATGTAGATGTCCACATCACCGTTTTCCAGCTGCTGCGGCAGGTCAGCCATCTCCGGCAGGGCGAAGCGCAGGCGGATGCCGGGGGCGTCGGTTCCCACCTGGTTAAGCAGCCCGGTGCCGAGCATCAGCGCCGGGTTCTCATGCAGCGCGATAACAAAGGTCCGGCTGCTGGTTTGCGCCTCAAACGCGGTGGGCGCAAACATCGCGCTGATCCCGCGCAGCACGCTCGCCACCTGCGGCCTGAGCGCTTCCGCTCGCGGCGTGGGTAATACTCCGCGTCCATGCGGGGAGGGAATGAACAGCGGTTCGCCAAACAGCGTGCGCAGACGCGCGAGACGGGCAGACAGCGCGGGCTGGCTGATGCCCAGCCGCGCGGCCGCATGGGTGATGTTCCTGTCCTGAAGCAGGGCGTCCAGCGTCAGGAGCAGGTCTATGTCCATGTCAGATATCCGCGTCATCGCTCTATTTCGCGCCGCTGGCGTCCCGGTTGGTATAGGTGACAGGGACCCAGGCATAGCCGCCTTTCTCGCCTTTCGTCACATAGCCGATGCCCGGGAAAGGCAGGTGCGGGGCGGCAACCAGGTCCTTGTTTTTCACAAAGTCAGCGAACGCATGCTCGCGAACGCTTGCCGCTTTGTTCTGATCTTCATCGTAGGTGATGGTCACCGCAGGCTGCGGGAACTGAACCGCCGCGGCATGAATAATGTCGCCGACAAAGGTGATCTTCTCGCCTTTACTCGTTAGCGTATAGAAGGCTGAACCCGGCGTATGGCCGGGATGAACCGTGCCGGTCAAACCCGGGAGAATCTCCGATGTGCCGCTAAACGGCACCACTTTCCCCGCGTCAAGATAGGGCTTTAAGGTCTTCTGCGCGACGTCAAAGTAGTTCTTGCCGTAGCCGGTTTTCTTCTGATTGTCGTCGTTAAAGAAAAAGTCGATATCCGGTTTGCCAACGAAAACGCGCGCGTTGCTGAACACCACTTTTCCGTCCTTCACCAGGCCACCCGCGTGATCGGAGTGGGCGTGGGTCAGCAGGACTTCAGTGATGTCCTCGGGCTTTATCCCCTGCGTGGCGAGGCTTTCAACCAGACGTCCGCCGGTGTCAGGGCCAAAGAGCTGGCCCGAGCCGGTATCCACAAGGATTTTATGTCCGGGTATCGCAATCAGGAACGCGTTGATGGAGACCTCAGCCGGGTTGGTCTGGACGTTTTTCGCGAGCAGCGCATCAATGTTTTGCGGCGTTGTCCGGCGCAGCAGCTTGTGCAGATCCTGCGCGACGGTCCCGTCGGTAAACGAGGTGACCAGAACGTCCCCAACCTGAACGCTGTATCCGCCCGCCGGTTGTTTAACGACGTGCTGGGGCGTCTCTGCCGAGGCCTGGAGCGCAGGGTAGAAAAGCAGTGAACTGGAAATCAGCGTGGAAAGAGCAAGTTTTTTCACGGTAAGCATACGAGTCTCCTTTGAAAGTGCTCATCTTACTGCTCCGTAAAATTATAAGAACCTGCCCAGAAATGATAGGACCTATAAACGGGATGGATAGCCAACCGAAGGGTCGGGAAGGCGCTCAATAGCTTTCCCGGCCCGTAAGACCTTATTTTGTCAGCGGTGCGTTCCAGCTGTCCAGCGTGGCTTTGGACCATGCGCCATAAGCGGCATTAGGCAGCACAATCCAGTCGTTGCCGAAGCGTTCGGCGCTGGCCTCAACCAGCTCACGCTGCTGCTCGCTCGGCTTTTTGTTTTTAAACTGCACGGCGAAATCCGGCAGGCTGTCGCCGAACAGCATCACGATCTGCTGCTTCTTGAGGATATTCTGGCGACGCTCTTCCTTGCTGACCGTATCCAGCAGCACGCTTTCGTCAGACACCTGCGGCAGGCCGAGAGCGTTTAACGTCTTCAGCGTGTCGGCTTTATTTTCCTGCATGCGGTCCGAGACGTAGTAGATCCGGACCTTGCTCTGATTCACATGGTCAAGAAACGCCTTCGCCCCCGGAATTAGGCCGGGTTTTCCCTGCTTCTCCCAGTCGCTCCAGGTGTCCCATTGTGTATAGTCGTGACACTGCTCCGCGTCGCGCACCAGCAGAGGGGTGTTATCCAGCACCGTTTCGTCGAGGTCCATCACTACGGCGTAATTTTCGGGCGTTTTCAGATCCTTTAACTTTTCGTTGAAACGCTCGGTGGCAAACCGATAGGTTTGCAGCTGAAGGGCCATAATCTCTGCCGATTTCTGCTGATAGCGCAGCGCCATTTCGTACGCTTTCGGTTCACACAGGTCGCGCCCGGCAGCCGTCGCGGTTGCCGCTGCACTCATAACAGGTAATGCCAGCAGTAATGCCTTAGCCATTGAATTCACGCTTTTTTCCTCAACACCCTGGTTAAAATCCCGAAAGCGTAATGAAATTCAGTGACAGAAATATGACCGCGATGTGGCAATGTGTTTCCGCTAGACCAGCATGTAATACCAGAACAGGGCGACCTCGTCTTTTTCCGGTAAGGCGTTATAGAGATAACGATCGTATCCGCCCAGGGTGAATCCGTAGTTACGGTAAAACAGACAGGCGGAGACGTTCACATTTTGTGTTTCAAGCCGTAATCCGGGCGCGTTTACGCTGCGGGCCCAGACGTGGGCGGCGGCCATTAATTTTTGCGCGGCGCCGGTTCTGCGTCTGGTGCGATCAACGGCAATATAATCCACTGAAATAAACTTATTCCAGCCGATTGACGCGGTAATAAATCCGGCTAATTCACCGTCATCCGTTTCCGCCACAAGAAATATGGCGTCCGGATTAACGCAGTGGTTTTCAAGGGTTTGAATGTCGAGTTCGTAGGTTTTTATCCACGGCTCGGCGACGGCTTCAATATGCAAATCACAATGGATAAAGGGCTCTCGCGCAATGTGGCTAATGGTGAAAGAAAAGTCACAACATTCAAGACGGACGAGGTCCGTATTTAATCCTTTTCGAATCTGCATAGTATTCCCGATAGTGAGTTATTTCATAAAGAATAGACGAAGCGGTTAAATCCGCTGAGCTCACGCACTTTTAATCCTGAACTAAGCTTGTACTTCGTTCCGCGTAAAATGTGGGTCATTCGAGGACAATGAATGGAATTCAGGACATTTCAAAAGCAGTGGGGTGCTGAGTTTATTTCCGATGACGTTGTACGTTTTCGCGTCTGGGCACAAGGACAGAAAGAACTTACGCTACGTCTTGCCGCCACCGATATGCCGATGACGGCAACCGGCGACGGCTGGTTCCAGGCAGACGTCCCTGGCGTCACGCACGGTGCAGAATATCAGTTTGTTCTTCAGGACGGCATGGCGGTGCCCGATCCCGCCTCGCGGGCGCAAAAGGGCGACGTTAACGGACCCTCGGTGGTGATCGATCCCCGACGTTACCAGCCGGTCAACCGCGACTGGGCAGGGCGGCCGTGGGAAGAGACAATCATTTACGAACTGCACATCGGCACCTTTACCCCGGAGGGCACCTTCCGGGCGGCCATCCACAAGCTGCCGTATCTGGCAGAACTCGGGATTACTCAGCTTGAAGTGATGCCCGTCTCTCAGTTTGGCGGTTCCCGCGGCTGGGGGTACGACGGCGTGCTGCTGTATGCCCCACACTCCTCCTACGGTACGCCGGAGGATTTCCACGCGTTTATCGACGCCGCGCACGGGCTGGGGCTTTCCGTAGTGCTGGATATCGTGCTCAACCACTTCGGTCCGGAGGGGAACTATCTGCCTTTGCTGTCGCCCGCGTTTTTCGATGCACAGCGTATGACGCCGTGGGGCAACGGCATTGCCTACGAGCGCGAGCCGGTGAGGCAGTACATGACCGACGCGCCGCTCTACTGGCTGACGGAATATCGCCTGGACGGCCTGCGCTTTGATGCCATCGACCAGATTAAAGACGGCTCGGACCCGCATATTCTCGAGGAGATTGCCGCAAAAATTCGCGAGGCCATTCCGCACCGTCACGTTCACCTGACCACGGAAGACAGTCGTAACGTGATTTTTCTGCATCCGCGCGATGAACAGGGCAACGCGCCGCTGTTTACCGGCGAGTGGAACGATGACTTCCACAACGCCGCTCACGTGTTTGCCACCGGTGAGACGCACGCCTACTACCAGGATTTTGCCTTTGAGCCGGAGAAAAAATTCGCCCGGGCGCTGGCGGAAGGCTTTGTCTATCAGGGCGAGATTTCGCTGCAAACCGGCGAATCCCGCGGGGTGGAGTGTCAGACGCAGCCGCCGCAGTTCTTCGTCGATTTTATTCAGAACCACGATCAGACCGGGAATCGCGCCCAGGGCGAGCGGCTTATCTCCCTGGCCGGTGCCGACAAGACGCGGGTGCTACTTGCCGCACTGCTGCTTTCCCCCCATATCCCTCTGCTGTTTATGGGCGAGGAGTTCGGTGAAACGCATCCGTTCCTGTTCTTCACCGATTTTCACGGCGATCTGGCTAAGGCAGTGCGGGAAGGGCGCGCAAAAGAGTTTACCGGCCATGCCGGGCACGATGAAACCGTCCCGGATCCGAATGACGTGAACACCTTTGTTCGCTCAAAAATCGACTGGAATAAGATTGCCACCGACGAAGGTAAAACGTGGCTACGCTTCACGCGCCACCTGCTGACGCTGCGTCATCGCCATATCGTTCCGCTTCTGCGTCATGGCGGCACCGTTCAGGGCAAGGTGATCAAGACCGCGCCCGGCATGGTGGCGGTGTGCTGGCGCTTCCCATCGGGGACGCTCTCACTGGCGCTTAATATCGGCATTAAGCCCGTCGGGCTGCCCGATTTCGCGGGTGAGACGCGCTTTGCCTGGCCGGAAGTCGCTGACGTTTTACCCCCGAACGGTATTGTCGTTCGCTTTGCTGATGGAGAAGCATCGTTATGATCCCTTCCGCCACGTACCGTATTCAGTTCCGTAACGGCATGACCTTCGACCGCGTTGTGGCGCTGGTGCCGTATATGAAGGACCTCGGCATTAGCCACCTTTACGCGTCGCCCGTATTCACTGCCACGACGGGGTCTACCCACGGCTATGACGTGACCAACCCGAATGAAATCGACCCTGCCATCGGCGGGCGAGACGGGTTTGACCGCATGGCAGCGGCCCTCAAGCAGGCCGGCATGGGATTGATTCTGGATATTGTCCCGAACCATATGTCGACCTCGCTGGAAAACCCCTGGTGGCGGGACGTGATTGAATACGGCCAGCAGAGCCGCTATTTCCGCTATTTCGATATTGACGGGTCGCGACCGCTTACGCTGCCGTTTCTCGGCGATACCTTTGAGGCGGAGCTGGAGAAGGGCGCCATCACCCTAAAACGTGACCCTGTCACGGAAAAGGCCGCGCTGGTCTACTACGACACCGAGTATCCGCTCAACCCGGGTACGTACAGCGAAGAGAAGAGCATTGAGGAACTGCACGATGCGCAAAGCTGGCGGCTGATGTCCTGGCGGGAAGCGCCGAAGCAGCTCTCGTGGCGTCGCTTCTTTGAAATCACCGGGCTGGTCGGCGTTCGTGTTGAAGATGACGCGGTCTTCGACGACACGCACCGGCTGATCCTCGAGCTGGTCAACGCGGGCGTGGTGGACGGCCTGCGCATTGACCATGTCGACGGCCTGGCGGATCCGCTGGGCTATCTGCAGCGCCTGCGGCAGGCCACCGGGCCCGACTGCTACATTACGGTCGAAAAGATCCTCGCCAAAGGGGAACAGCTCCCCGCTGACTGGCCGGTATCCGGCACCACCGGCTACGAGTTTATCGCCTCGCTGACGGAAGTGCTGGTCGACGACGATAGCCTGGGGCGTCTGGAGAAAATCCACGACGAGACGCTCGGCGTGACGGTCGATCGCCACGCGGAGCTGCGCGATGCCAAAGGCCTGATGGCCGATCGCAATTTTGAGGGTGAATTCACCACGCTGCTAAACCTTGCTGACGATCTGGCCCGCCGCAATGAGGTTGCGCTGCCGCGCGAGGATATTCGCCACGCGCTGCGCGAGCTGCTTATTGCGTTTCCGGTCTACCGCACCTACGGCACCCGGGAAGGATTAACCCCGACGGACGTGGCGCTGCTTAACCGCGTAGTTGCCAGCGTGGAGACGTCGGAAGCGGCGCTAAGCCTGATCGTGCGCATTCTTACCGGCGATCTGTCGGAAGATTGCCGCGATACCGCCGCACTTTTCAGGACCCGCTTCCAGCAGCTCACCGGGCCGCTGATGGCAAAGTCCGTTGAAGACACGCTTTTCTTTCGCCACAACCTCGAGCTCGCGCTCAATGAAGTGGGCGCCGACCCGACGCCGCGCGCGTTTTCCTTATCCCGCTTCCACCAGGAGATGCGCATTCGCCTGGCCCGTCAGCCCGACGCGCTGCTGGGTACCTCCACGCACGATACCAAGCGCGGGGAAGATGCCCGGGCGCGCCTTTACACCCTGACGGAAGCCCCGGAACGCTGGGGGGAAAATCTGGCCCGCTGGCGGCAGATGAATCAGACCCAGGTGCGTTTTCTCAATGACGGTACCGCGCCTAACGCCGCCGATACGTGGATGATCTACCAGGCGCTGGCGGGCGTCTGGCCCGCCACGCTTTCACCGGACGACGCTGACGGGCTGAAATCACTGGAAGAACGTTTCCTTGGCTTCCTCGAGAAAGCGCTGCGCGAGGCGAAGCAGCGCACCGACTGGATCGACAGCAACGAGAGCTACGAGAGCGTGGTGTTGAGCTACGCGCGTCACCTGCTTTCACCGGACAACAGCCTGTTCCTGCACGATTTCAGCGAGGCGATGCAGCCCTTTATCCGCGCCGGGCTGATGAACAGCCTCAGCCAGACGGTGATCAAGCTGACGGCGCCCGGCGTGCCGGATATCTATCAGGGCAGCGAGGCGCTCAACTTTAGCCTCGTCGACCCGGATAACCGACGGGAGCCAGATTTCCCGACCCTGGTGCACAACCTCAGCGCGGCGGATGCCGGGGTGTTTGACAACCCGGCCTGCTGGCGAGACGGGCGTGTCAAACAGTTCGTTACCGCCACGCTGCTGCGGCTTAGACCGCACTACGACGCTCTTTTCCGCTACGGCGACTGGCTGCCGCTTAAGGTCACCGGCGATCGTGAGGAGAACCTGATTGTCTATGCGCGCGTTAAGGACGACGAGGCGATGATTGTTGCCGTGCCGCGTCTGGTTTTTGACGTCACCGATAATCATCAGCTGTGGGTCAATACCACGGTCGCGTTACCCGACGAACTGGCCGGGAAGCGCTATCGGGATCTGTTCAGCGGCGAAAGCCGCATGCTGCAAGAAACGCTGGAGTTAACGTCAGAAAAGGGATGTGTACTGGTTCTGCTTACCTGCGAATAATCGTGGAGAACGAAAATGGCAAAGGATACAACGTTTGAAATTCGGGCCGGTCATGGCCAGCAGCTGGGTGCGAATTATGACGGGAAAGGGGTCAACTTCGCGCTGTTCTCCGCTCACGCCGAGCGGGTGGAGCTCTGTCTGTTCGATCCGTCCGGGAAAACGGAAATCGCCCGGCTGGAGCTGCCGGAGTATACCCATGAGGTATGGCACGGCTATGTGCCTGACCTGAAGCCGGGGGCGCTGTACGGCTATCGCGTCTACGGCCCCTACGACCCGGAAAACGGTCATCGCTTCAACCCGCACAAGCTGCTTATCGACCCCTACGCCCGCGAACTGGTGGGCGATATCGACTGGAACGACGCCCATTTCGGCTATGAGCTGGGGCACGACGAGCTGGATTTGAGCTTTGACACCCGCGACAGCGCGCCGTATACGCCGAAATGCAGGGTCATTGATCCGAACGCCTTTGACTGGCAGGACAACAACCGCCCGAACGTGCCCTGGCCGCATACCGTTGTTTATGAGAGCCACGTGAAAGGCTTTACCCAGATGAACCCGGCCATTCCGCCCGAGCTGCGCGGCACGTTTGAAGGCATGGGGCATAAAACCTCGGTCGACTATATTAAAAGCCTCGGCATTACCTCGGTGGAGCTGCTGCCGGTTCACTGGTTCCCGGACGATCAGCACCTGCTCGACCGCGGCCTGAAGAACTTTTGGGGCTATAACACGCTCGGCTTTTTTGCTCCGGCGTCGCGCTACTACGGCCCGGCGGGGATCCAGGGCTTTCGCGACATGGTGCGCGCCTATCATGACGCGGGCATCGAGGTGATTCTGGACGTGGTGTACAACCACACGGCGGAAGGAAACGAGCTTGGCCCGACGCTTTCGTTTAAGGGGATTGATAATTACAGCTATTACCGCACGCTGCCCGACCAGCACCGGTACTACATCAACGACACCGGGACGGGAAACACGGTCAACACCTCGCACCCGCGCGTGCTGCAGATGGTGATGGACTCCCTGCGCTACTGGGCGGAATCGATGCACATTGACGGCTTTCGTTTTGACCTCGGGACGATTCTGGGCCGCGAGCCCGAAGGTTTTGACCCGCGCGGCGGTTTCTTCGACGCCATGACTCAGGATCCGGTCTTATCCCGACTGAAGCTGATTGGTGAACCCTGGGATATTGGTCCCGGCGGCTATCAGGTGGGCGGATTCCCGCCGGGCTGGGGGGAGTGGAACGACAAATACCGCGATACCGTTCGCGAGTACTGGAAGGGGGATAACGTCTCTACTGATTTTGCCGCGCGCCTGCTCGGTTCCGGCGATCTGTACGATCTGCGCGGCCGCCGCCCGTGGGCCAGCGTCAATTTCATCACCGCCCATGACGGCTTTACGCTGAATGACCTGGTGTCGTACAACGAAAAGCATAACGCCGATAACGGCGAGGACAATAACGACGGCCATAACGATAACCGATCGTACAACTACGGCGAGGAAGGGCCAACCGAGAATCCGGACATCATCGCCACCCGCGAACGGCAGAAGCGTAACTTCCTGACCACGCTGCTGTTCTCCCACGGCACGCCGATGCTGCTGGCCGGAGACGAGTTTGGCCGTACGCAGAAGGGGAACAACAACGGGTACTGCCAGGACAGTGAGATCTCATGGATCGACTGGAAAGGACTGTCCGAAAACGACGCCGCGCTGTGCGAGTTTACCCGGCGGTTGATTGCTCTGCGCGCATCGCAGCCGTTATTGCGTCGTGAAAGCTGGCGCGACGGGCTGGAGATCCGCTGGTTCAATGCCGGAGGTGGCGCGCAGCAGGCCGAGCAGTGGGATGAAGGCTCGACGCTTGGAGTCTCCATCAGCAGGCCGGATCTTCAGCAGGAAGACGGTATCTGGCACGACGTGCTGATGCTGTTCAACCCGTTTGAAGGCACCGTGCCGTTCCAGATCCCGCAGTTTGGCGAAGGGGGATGGGTGCTGGAGCTGTCTACGGCGGATGACGCTGCCACCGGGACAGCGATCACCGAAACCGTTGAGTACGATCTGGCCGGGCGCAGCATTACGCTGTTCCGACGTCCTTAATTACAGTGACGCCGCCGCCCGGGCGGCGGTGTCATACAGGGAGGAGATCGTGCGTAACAGCTGCGCGGTCTCGCCAATCGACTTCCCGGCAATGCCGCTCTCCGCGTGGATCGCAATCAGACACGCTTCCCGCACGTCCCGGTATTTCATGCACAGCGCTTTCCCTTCCTCCGTGGTAGAGAAAAAGAGCTCTTTACCCGCTTTCTCGCTCGTCACATAGCCTGCTTTGACCAGTTTTTTCAGGGCATAAGTCACCACGTGAGTATCTTCCACGTTAAGGACGAAGCAGATATCGGCCAGCTTTTTCTTGCGGTCGCGGTGGTTCACGTGATGCAGCAGCGAAACGTCAAAAGCGCCCATGTCGGGCTCGCCGGCAGCCGTCATGCAGCGCACCATCCATTTGTTGAACGCGTTGCTGGTCATGATCAGGGCGTACTCCAGCTCTGATAGTTCCGCGCAGCGCTCGGACACCAGATGGCGGGATGAGACGATCCGGCCATCGTTGATATCGTCGCGATCGGGTGAAGCACTCTTCTTCGAGGTCATAACGTTCCTTAGCCAGAAATGTAAACTCATCGATAAAATAAGAACATTTTATTGATAATTTGTTTACATGTTTTTGAGGTTCAGATATAGCTTTTTAGCGCAGGTTTTCCGAAACCTGACGAAAAACACAACATCGCTCGCCGCAAATTAAAAAAATAGCCGTCGGCGCGCAACGCTCACTTTGGATAGGGTAAACGTTATGGACGGTACTACGCTGTTGCCGCTGATCGGGATACCGATCGTGGTTATTGGTTTTGCACTGCGCTTCAACCCGCTGCTGGTGGTCGTGGTGGCGGGGCTGGCGACGGGTCTGCTGGTCGGGATGGATTTCGGCATGCTGCTGGAGACCTTTGGCGAAAAGTTCGTCAATAGCCGGTCGCTGGCTACCTTCATCCTGATCCTGCCGGTGATTGGCCTGCTGGAATATTACGGGCTTAAGGAGCGCGCCCAGGCCTGGGTGGCGAAGATCGCCAGCGCTACCTCGGCGCGTATTCTGATGCTTTACTTCGTGGCGCGGGAAGGCACCGCCGCGCTGGGGCTGATGTCGCTGGGCGGTCATGCCCAGACGGTCCGTCCGCTGCTGGCGCCGATGGCCGAAGGGGCGGCGCTGAACGAATATGGCGAGCTGCCGCAGCACATTCGCGACAAAATCAAAGCCCACGCCGCCGCGTGCGACAACATCGCGGTCTTCTTCGGGGAAGATATCTTTATCGCCTTCGGGGCGGTGCTGCTGATCGACGCTTTTCTGAAAGAGAACGGTATTCAGGGGATTGAACCGCTGCATATCGGACTGTGGGCCATCCCAACCGCCATTGCGGCATTGGTTATTCATATGACGCGCCTGCTGCGCCTCGATGCCAGCATCCGTCGCGACGTCATGGCCTGGCGCGCCGAGCAGGGTACGCAGGAGGCCGCGCAATGATGACGCTTATCACCATTAACCGCGTGTACTACCTGATTGGCTTTGTCGTGATGCTGCTGGTCGTGATGACCCTGCGCGATCGCGCCAATCCGAAGCGCTTTACCACCGCGCTGTTCTGGTTCTTGTTTGGCGGGATCTTCCTGTTTGGCGATCTGATGGTGCAAGAGCTCGGTAAATCGCTGGCGTACCGGATCATCGGCGGCGGCGTTATCGTCATCGCGCTGCTGGCGGGGTTTGGCCTCGTCGGGAAAGGGCACTATAAAATGTCGACCGAGGAGGAGCGCGTCGCGTCGTCAAACCGGCTTAAAAACTGGCTGTTCCTGCCCGCGCTGATGATCCCGGTGGTGACAGTGCTGGGCACGTTATTCCTGAAGGGCGTTTCGATCGGCGGCGTGTTTCTGCTCGATCAGAAGCAGCTCACCCTGGCGGCGCTTTGCGTGGCCTGCGTCGCGGCGATCCTCACCGGCTGGTGGCTGACCAAAGGCACGCCGCTGCATGCCGTTCGTCAGTCCCGTCGTCTTGTCGATACCATCGGCTGGGCGGTGATCCTGCCGCAGATGCTGGCCATGCTTGGCGGCGTGTTCGTGGTGGCCAACACGGGCGACTCGGTACAGAAGGTGGTGAGCCTGTTCGTGAACCCGGATAGCCGCTTCATGCTGGTGGTGATTTACTGCGTGGGTATGGCGCTGTTTACCATGATTATGGGTAACGCCTTTGCGGCCTTCCCGGTGTTAAGTGCCGGTATCGCCTTGCCGTTTCTGATCAACGTGCATCACGGCAACCCGGCGCCGCTGCTGGCGATTGGCATGTACGCGGGCTACTGCGGCACGCTGATGACGCCGATGGCCGCGAACTTCAATATCGTTCCCGCCGCGCTGCTGGAGCTGAAAGACAAATATCAGGTGATCAAGATCCAGATCCCGACCGCGTTAACCCTGCTGGTGGTGAACGTGTTCTTAATGTATTTCCTCGTGTTTCGCTAAGGAGCTGTCATGGAATTAACGCAACATCAGGCCGACGCGTTTGCCCGCATGCCTTTGACCTATTTGCGCCAGGAATACCCGAACCACATCATGCACCTGCTTAATGATGATGGTGACGTTCTCCCACCGCGCGAACTGCACCCGATTTTCTACGGCTGTTTCGACTGGCATTCGGCGGTGCACGGCTACTGGCTGCTGCTGCGCTGCGTGCGCCTTTACCCGGAACTGCCGAGCAGGGACGCAATCGTCGCGCTTTTCGACGAGCACCTGACCGAAGAGAACGTGGCGAAGGAGCTGGCCTATTTCACCGCGCCGTTCCGCGCCTCGTTTGAGCGTCCGTATGGCTACGGCTGGCTGCTGGCGCTGGCCCAGGAGCTGAAACAGTCGTCGCTGCCGCAGGCCGCGAGCTGGTACGAGACGCTGGAGCCGCTCACCCAGGATATTCGCAACCGGCTGGTGGATTATCTCGGTAAGCTCACCTATCCGATCCGCGTCGGGACGCACTACAACACCGCGTTTGCCCTCGCGCTGGCGCTCGATTACGGTCGCGCAGTGGGAGATAAGGTGCTTGAACAGGCGATTGTGGCAGCGGCGGAGCGATTTTATCTCGCCGATACGCGCTATCCGGCACACTACGAACCCGGCGGAGACGAGTATATTTCCGGCGCGCTGACGGAAGCGCTGCTGATGAGCAAGGTGTCTGAAGACTTCCCGGCCTGGTTTGACGCGTTTCTGCCGGAGGTGGGGGCCGTTACGGCGCTGATGAACCCGGCGGAAGTGAGCGATCGTACCGACCCGAAAATTGCCCATCTGGACGGATTAAACCTCAGCCGCGCGTGGTGTATGAAGCACATTGCGAAAGCGCTTCCTGCCAGCCACCCGGCGCAACCGGCGCTGCGCGAGGCGGTGACGAAACATCTGGCCGCCAGCGTCGGGCATGTGGTCGGCAGCCACTATAGCGGCGGGCACTGGCTGGCGAGCTTTGCGCTGCTGGCGCTGGAGTAAATAAACGCGCCGTCTTTCTTGCCGGGTGGCGCTGCGCTTACCCGGCCTACATTGTGCAACACTTGCCCTTAGGCCGCGCCGGGCGAATCAGGCGGATGCCCGAACCGCAGGGCGCAGCCTAAAAATCTTTGATTTTTAATGAGATTAATACCTTAGTCGAATATTTTTCCGTCATTTCTCTGGAAACAGATATCTTTTTTACCATCGCAAAAGTGTACGATATGCGGCCATATACCCACATTGAACGAATGGTTAATATGGCTGTTATACCTTTGTTACCTAAAGAAGGAATCGCACTTGTGCTGGCAAACATGAGGATTGCAAGAGCGCATGGTATGAGTAGAAATATGGCTATCCCTACAACCTATCTTTGGTTTTATCAAAAAGTAAGAAATAAGGGGACGTGGGATTACAAGCAAGGACACCCTGAGTTAGCAAATTTTGGGAATTTCAATTATGGTTCGGCTGGCTTTGCTGCCGGGATACCATCAGAAACGCTATTGATGGGTGCTGGATGGGCGCAGGAAAGAGCTAAAACCTCCAAAAAGAAATGGGGACACTGGTATCAAAAACCACCTTATGGGGATGATCCTCACGATCAGTTTTGGATAAGGCAAGGTATAGAATATGCCAAGAAATACGGTTATTAAACGGCTCCATTGCTTACTGACAACAATTCTATTGCTCGTTGTTTGTGGATTTCTGATATATCAATACTATTTTAATGTACCTCCTCACGATAGTTTTGTCAGCAAACAGAAACTATCTGATACCGTCACGCTGTACATAACTAAGTATGATGATGGAGGCGCTACGGTGTCGGATGTTTACCGCTTCTATTTAGATAAAGACAACAGCGGGAACATTATGAAAGCCCTTGAAGATCGATCACCATTCCTTGAAGCCAATACAAGCAATGCTACTGTTTCAGCTTATGGGAACACGGTAAATGTAAAAATTACCGGCAAGGTTTATTCATTTACTAATTCTGATCTGTTCTATGCAGATGGTGTAGCGATCATGCCTGTAATTAACCTCATAGCCAATGGAATAAGAGATTAATTAACATAAGGAGTTATAGAAATGGCTGTACCAGTACACCTCTTTTTAAAAGACGATGGCGGAGCAATGATCCGTGGCGGTTCTGATGTTGCAGACCGTGAAGGAAGTATAGAGCTCAGAGATCTGATTCATAACCTGAGTATTCCAACAGATGATGCAACGGGTAAACTTACAGGTACAAGGCAACACTCAGCTTTCAGTCTAACAAAAGCAATTGATTCATCTTCACCCTATCTATACAAAGCAGTGGCTACAGGTCAGACGCTTCATAGTGCTGAATTAAAGTTCTATCACATCAATGATGCTGGTCAGGAAGTGGAATACTTCAATATCCTTATGGAAGGAGTGAAGATCATTTCAATAACTCCAATAATGCATGATACAAGAGATTGTCCCGGTACTGGTCACATGGAAAATGTATCTTTGCGATATGCAAAAATCACATGGAAAATTCTGGACGGAAATATTCAGTACACTGATGCGTGGAACGAACGCCCTACAGCGTAGGCGTAAAAACGAGCAGCGCCGAGAGGCGCTGCAACAATTTACGCGGATGCCCGAACCGCAGGGCGCAGCCTGCTCAGGCTAAATACCACCGAACCCGCCGAGGCGATGACGGCTAGCCACAGTGCAACCTGGATAGCATGTTGATGGTCCCATCCTGCCGCTGCTCCCAGCAGAACCCCCACCACGGCGGCGCCGAGACACTGGCCGAATGTCCTTACTATCGACAATACGCCTGACGCATAGCTGGCATTTTCCCGCGCGACATTAGCGAGCATTTCCCGATTATTGGGGCTCTGGAAACAGCCAAACCCTATCCCACATACCAGGCTGCGCAGGCAGATATTCCACACGGAAGGATTCTCCGGCAACGTGGCCAGCAGGACCAACCCACCGACAAAAACGATCAGCCCGAGGGTCGATATAAGCGGCGCGGAAATCGTATCCGCCCAGCGACCCGCGTGCGGCGCGATCAGCACGATGCCAATCGGCCATGGGGTGAACAGCAGCGCCGATACCACCGGGCTGTAGCCATACACGCTCTGAAACAGGAACGGCAGCGCGACAAACGCGATCCCCTGGCTCACAAACGACGCCAGCGAGGTCAGCGCGGCGAGGGTGAAGCGCCCGTTTTTGAACATCACCGGCGGCAGTAAAGGATGTTGCGCGCGGCGGATACGCAAGGTAAACGCGAAGGCGCTGACCAGCGCGAGAACGCCCCAGCAGATGGCCTGCCGGTTTATGTGTTGCGTCACGTGCTGAAGACTGTCGGCAAGCATGATCGCCGAACCTAACAGCGCGGCGGAGAGCACGGCGCCCGGCGCGTCAAAGGGAGTGCGGTTAACGACCGATTCCCGCGGCATGGCCCGCCAAGCCAGCAGCAGGGCGATGCTGCCCGGAATAAGGTTAATGGCGAACAGCCACTGCCAGCTCAGGGCGTCCAGTATTGTTCCGCCCAGCACCGGGGCAATCGCCGTGCTGGAGGCGATAAGCAGGGCGTGCAGCCCCAGAATGCGGCCCAGCAGCCGACCCGGAAAAACGGAGCGCAGGATCGCCGGGGCGATACTGAGGGTAGCCGCGCCGCCGATCCCCTGCAGAATTCGCATCGCGGTTAACATTTCCGGCGTTGTTGCCAGCGCGCAGCCGAGCGAGGTGAGTGTAAAGGTGGCAAGCCCGGCCAGAAACACCGGGCGATAGCCCACGCGTGCCGCCAGCGCGGCGAAGATGGCTAGCGTCATTGCCGCTGACAGCAGGTAACCGTTGGCGAACCAGACCGCAATGTTTGCGGGAACCTGCATCGCCCTTGCCATAGAGGGCAGCGCGATGTTGATCATGGTACCGTCAAAAACGCCCATCAGCGTGGTGGTCATAACGGCGGCCATCACCCTGGCGCGTTCATGCCCGGGTAAACCCTCATCGCCGGGCTGGTTTGAAAAGAGCGTCATCGTCGTTACTCCGTATAAGAATCGTGATGACGAAACTATAATCATGCGGTATACCGGGCGGAAGACGCAGCATTTGCACTTAATCATTGCACGTAACGCCATATCTGAGGAGCCACCGTGTCCGATCCTGATTTTAACCTTCTGGTTGCGCTCGACGTTTTGCTGGCAGAAGCCAGCGTGGCGGGCGCGGCGCGACGTTTGAACCTGAGCACCTCCGCCATGAGCCGCACCCTGAGCCGGCTGCGGGAGGTGACCGGCGATCCGATCCTGGTACGGGCCGGTCGTCACATGGTGCTGACGCCCTGGGCCGAAGCCACCCGTGACCGCGCCAGAAGCGCCGTGCACGAGGCGAGGGCGGTGCTGCAGCCTTCCACCGACGCGCTGAAGGTTGAAAGCCTCGAACGGCTGTTCACCATCCGGGCCAACGACGGTTTTGTGGTGGCGTTTGGGCCTCTGCTTATTGCTGCGGTGGCGAGCGTTGCGCCCGGGGTGTGCATCCGCTTCTCTCCGAAACCGGAAAAAACGTCGCGCTACTTGCGGGAGGGGCTTGTCGATCTGGAGATTGGCCTGCAGGGCAACATGGGGCCTGAAATACGGCTGCAAAGGCTTTTCCAGGATCGGTTTGTTGGCACGGTGCGCAAGGGGCATCCGCTCTCAGAGCAGCCGGAGGTCAGCCTGAGTGACTATGTTGCCTGGGGTCATGTGGTGGCCTCGCCGGACGGATCGCTGCACGGGTTTGTCGATGAGGCGCTGGCGGAGCGCGGGATGAAGCGCAAGGTCGCCAGCGTGGTGCCCGGCTTTCCGACGGCGTTATCCGTGGCGCTGGCCTCCGATCTGATTGCCATGGTGCCGGCATTATACCTGCTCAACCAGGCGATGACCGAGCGCGTGCACGTCTTTGAACTGCCCTTTAAGACCCGGACCATTACGGTGTCCCAGATGTGGCATCCGCGCATGGAACGGGACCCGGCGCATCGCTGGCTCAGGGAAAAGGTCCTTGAGGTGTGCCGCGCTGTTTGCTGAGGCTCAGAGCACTTTCCCCGGCACGGTGAGGATGAAGCGCGTCGACGCCGCATCCGATTCCACGCGGACTTTTCCGCGGTGTGCCGTGACGATGGACTTAACGATGGCAAGCCCAATGCCGCTGCCTTCGCCTTTACGCTGCCTGGACGGATCGACGCGATAAAAACGGTCAAACAGCTTCGGCAGATGCGCCTGCGGGATCGGCGTGCCGGGGTTTTCTGTCACCAGCTCAACGTCGTTATCCCGTTTTCTGATGGAGACCGTTACCGCTTTCCCTTCCGGCGTATAGCGCAGGGCGTTGGAGAGCAGATTATTGATTGCTCTTCTGAACATCTGCGGATCGCCTTCTATCAGGCAGGGCATCCCGTTAAATTTCAGCGCGATGTGGCGTTCTTCCGCCCAGGCTTCGAAGAAATCAAACACCTTGATGACCTCGGCGCTTAAATCAAACATCACCCGATCCGGGATGAGCTGATTATTATCCGCCTGCGCCAGGAACAGCATGTCGCTGACCATGCGGGTCATCCGGTTGTACTCTTCCAGGCTTGAGTACAACACATCCTCCAGCTCCTTCGGAGAACGGTTCTGACTCAGCGCGATTTCGGTTTGCGTCACCAGGTTGGTGATAGGGGTTCTGATTTCGTGCGCGATATCGGCGGAAAAGTTAGCCTGACGGGTAAAGACATCTTCAATTTTCTCGATCATCTGGTTGAAAGAGATGACCAGCTGTTCCAGCTCAACGGGGACGCGGGACGGCTCCAGTCGTGCATCCAGATTTTCGGAGGTGATGTTTTTAATGGCGTTGCTGACGTTACGCAGGGGCAAATGTCCCTGACGCACCGCGATGCGGATGACAAGAATAATCAGCAGGCTGATAACCGCGGCAATCGCCAGAAGGTTTTTTTTCAGCGCCTCAAGATAGTGGAGATGAAAATTTATGGAGAGCCCGATCAGCATGACGTAGTCCTGGGTTTTGCCCTGCAGCGTCGCCGTTC
The DNA here is from genome assembly GCF_043965265.1 of Enterobacter sp. ECC-249. Taxonomy (NCBI): domain Bacteria; kingdom Pseudomonadati; phylum Pseudomonadota; class Gammaproteobacteria; order Enterobacterales; family Enterobacteriaceae; genus Enterobacter; species Enterobacter sp. ECC-249. The sequence continues at coordinate 2,857,723 of NZ_CP143660.1, read as the reverse complement.
CTGAGGAGGCGATAATCCGGTACGTTTCCATTTTCATCCCCGACCCGGCATGTATGGGGTTGGCCGGGTCTTCTACCGCCCAGAGGAACACATCCTGCGCGCGACGGTGTTCGCTAAAGTCCGCCGTATTCATCGCCGGGCGCAATGCCGCGCCTTGCGCCGAGCTGAACAGGGTATTGCCCTGCGGATCCAGAAGCAGGACGGCCACGTTACGGTAGCTGGCGATCGACTCTTTGATCTTACTGATTTTCTTTTGGTCGGGGTCTGCCGGTGAATGCAGTATGCGGTGCATCGCGGTGCTGATCTGCTCAAGGTCGCTGATATCCTGCTCGGCAAAGTGCTTCTCAACGGAGTGCAGCATGAACCAGGTAAAGGCGAAGAAGGCCAGAATGGTGGAGAGGCTGATAAAAAAGGTCAGCCGCAGCGCAAGTGAGAACGGGCGTCGGAGGGGCTTAACGCGCATCCGGTACCTCCAGCATATAGCCCACGCCGCGCACCGTCTGGATCAGCTTCGGTTCAAAGTCATTATCGATCTTTGCGCGCAGTCGCTTTACCGCCACGTCAATCGCGTTCGTGTCGCTGTCAAAATTCATGTCCCATACCTGGGAGGCAATCAGGGAGCGGGGTAGCACTTCCCCCTGATGACGCATGAAAAACTCCAGCAGGCTGAACTCCTTGCTGGTGAGCAGGACGCGGCTTCCGGCCCGGCTGACCTTTCTCGACACGAGGTCAACCATCAGGTCTGCTACCTGTAGCTGGCTTTCCGCGATCACCGTATTTCCGCGTCTTAGCAGCGTCCTTACCCGGGCGAGCAGTTCGGCAAAGGCGAATGGCTTAATCAGGTAATCATCCGCGCCCAGCTCAAGCCCTTTAACCCGGTGTTCTATCGTACCGAGAGCCGTCAGAAGCAATATGGGCATCCCTTTTCCGGCAGAGCGGAGCATGCGGACAATATCCCAGCCGTTCACATCGGGCAGCATGATATCCAGAATCAGCAGATCGTATTCAGCGGTCATGGCGAGATGGTAGCCGTTCAGGCCGTTATCAGCGTGGTCCACGACAAACCCCGCTTCAGTGAGCCCCTTGCTGAGGTACTCACCGGTTTTCATTTCGTCTTCAACGATCAGTATTTTCATCTTGCTCCCCTGACTGGCTGCTGATGACATTCTATGGCGCCCGCCACCGTTCACAATGACTTACGTTAAAAATGACAACATTGTCATTATCCCGTCACCCGTCAAACAGGAAGCGTTCCGTAGAGTAGCCCTAAAACTACTCTGGACTTCATTTGAACCGTTATGTTCCTGTTAAAACGACTAAGCATTAGTACGGTATTTATTCTGGCAGGTTGCGTCTCGCTGGCCCCCGAATATCAGCGCCCGGCGTCACCGGTACCCCAGCAATTTTCGCTCTCGCGCAACGGCCTGACGCCCGCGGTGGCGGGGTATCAGGAAACCGGCTGGCGCACCTTTTTTGTCGACCCGCAGGTAGCCGGGTTGATTAGGGAAGCCCTGAGCAATAATCGCGATATAAAAATGGCCGCTCTGAAGGTCGAAGAAGCCCGGGCGCAGTTCAACGTGACTGATGCGGATCGCTATCCTCAGCTGAATGCCTCCTCGGGCATCACGTACAGCGGTGGGCTGAAAAGTGACAAACCCACCACGCAGCAGTACGACGCGGGCCTTGCGCTTAGCTATGAACTCGACTTCTTCGGCAAGCTGAAGAACATGAGCGAGGCTGACCGACAAAACTATTTCGCCAGCGAAGAGGCCCGTCGCGCGGTACATATTCTGCTCGTCTCTGGCGTATCGCAGAGCTATTTCAACCAGCAGCTGGCGTATAAACAGCTGCGCATTGCGCGGGAAACGGTGACAAATTACCAGCAGTCTTATGCATTCGTTGAGCAACAGCTGGTGACGGGCAGTACGAACGTCCTGGCGCTGGAACAGGCCCGGGGACAGATCGAAAGCACGCGGGCAGAGATTGCCAAACGAGAGGGGGAGCTGGCGCAGGCCAATAATGCCCTGCAGCTGGTCCTCGGGACGTATCGCGCGCTGCCGGGCGACAGCGGAATGGACGCCAGCGATATTGCGCCGGTAAAACTCCCGCCCCATCTTTCCTCAGCGATACTGCTGCAGCGCCCGGATATTATGGAGGCGGAGTATCAGCTTAAAGCGGCCGATGCGAATATCGGCGCCGCGCGTGCCGCTTTTTTCCCGTCCATATCTCTAACCAGCGGGCTTTCAACAGGCAGCACGGAATTATCCAGCCTGTTCACCGCCGGCAGTGGGATGTGGAATTTTATCCCTAAAATAGATATTCCCATTTTTAATGCGGGCAGGAATAAGGCCAACCTGAAGCTGGCTGAAATTCGCCAGCAGCAATCGGTCGTAAATTACGAACAAAAAATACAGGCCGCCTTCAAACAGGTAGCCGATGCGCTCGCGCTGCGGGACAGTATTAACCAGCAGCTAGCTGCGCAACAGAGGTATCTTGATTCGCTCCAGATCACGCTCCAGCGTGCCAGAGGGTTATATTCCAGCGGCGCTGTCAGCTATATCGAAGTGCTTGATGCGGAACGCTCTCTTTTCTCCACGCAGCAAAATATTCTCGATCTTACTTATGCCCGGCAGGTTAATGAAATTAATCTTTTCACCGCGCTCGGCGGCGGTTGGGTCGAATAACGTTACTAATTAAACAGGAAAATAAATATGCGCAATTCACTTAAGGCTGTTGTATTCGGTGCGATCTCTATTGTGTTTTCTGCCGACCTGCAGGCTGAAGTTCATCAGCACGAGGCGATGAGCGACGCCCGTGAAGGGGCCGCAGAGCAGGTTATTACCGGGACCGGCATCGTGAAAGACATTGATCTCAAGAATAAAAAAGTCACGATTTCTCATGAGGCCATCCCGGCGATTGGCTGGCCCGCGATGACCATGCGTTTCACCTTTATTCAGGCCGATGGGAGCATCAGCGCCTTAAAGGTCGGCCGTCAGGTTGATTTTTCATTTGTTCAGCAGGGCAATATCTCTTTACTGAAGAGCATTAAATAGCGAGAAGCGGCATGGCCTCATTAAAAATAAAATACGCTGCCATGATAGTCAGCAGCCTTATTGCGGGAGGGCTTATATCCGTGACGGCATGGCAGACGCTTTATTCATCTGAAAAAACAGAAAATAGCGTTGCGGAAAGAAAGGTTCTTTTCTGGTATGACCCGATGAAACCTGACGTGAAATTCGATAAGCCCGGTAAATCACCGTTTATGGATATGGATCTGGTGCCGAAATATGCGGACGAAAATGACGATAAAAGCAGTGGCGGTATCCGTATCGATCCGACGCAGGTCCAGAATTTAGGATTAAAAACGCAAAAAGTGACGCGCGGAACGCTGAACTATGCCCAGACGATCCCGGCCAACGTCAGCTATAACGACTATCAGTTTGTCATTGTGCAGGCGCGCGCGGAGGGGTTTGTTGAGAAAGTCTACCCGCTGACGATCGGCGATAAGGTGAAAAAAGGCACGCCGCTGATTGATATTACTATTCCGGACTGGGTCGAAGCGCAGAGCGAGTTCCTGCTGCTATCCGGCACCGGTGGAACGCCGACGCAGATTAAGGGCGTTCTGGAACGGCTGCGGCTGGCGGGTATGCCGGATGACGATATTCAGAGGCTGCGTGCGACCCGAACGATCCAGACCCGATTTACCATCAGGGCGCCCATTGACGGGGTGATCACGGCCTTTGACCTGCGCACCGGGATGAATATTTCGAAAGATAAGGTCGTGGCGCAAATTCAGGGGATGGATCCGGTATGGATCGGCGCGGCGATCCCAGAATCGATTGCGTATCTGCTGAAAGACACCTCGCAGTTTGCTGTTTCCATACCGGCTTATCCGGATAAATCCTTCCCGGTTGAAAAGTGGAGTCTTCTGCCAAGCGTGGATCAAACCACCCGTACGCTGCAGGTGCGCCTGCAGGTCTCCAACAGGGATGAGCTGCTGAAACCGGGAATGAATGCCTACCTGAAGCTGAATACCCAAAGTGAGGAAATGCTGCTGATTCCGTCACAGGCGGTTATCGATACCGGCAAAGAGCAGCGCGTCATTACCGTTGATGCAGAAGGGCGCTTTGTGCCGAAATCGATCCACGTTCTGCATGAATCTCAGCAGCAGTCAGGCATCGGTAGCGGGCTGGAAGAGGGGGAGTCAGTCGTGGTCAGGGGTCTGTTCCTGATTGACTCGGAGGCCAATATTACCGGTGCGCTGGAGCGCATGCGCCACGCGGAAACACCTGACGACGCGCATTCTGGCCATTAAGGAGACGATGATGATTGAATGGATTATCCGCCGGTCAGTGGCCAATCGTTTCCTGGTCATGATGGGTGCGCTGTTCCTCAGCGTCTGGGGAACATGGACGATTATTAACACGCCGGTCGATGCCTTGCCCGATCTGTCTGACGTTCAGGTGATTATCAAAACCAGCTATCCCGGTCAGGCCCCGCAGATTGTTGAAAACCAGGTGACCTATCCACTCACCACCACCATGCTGTCTGTTCCCGGCGCAAAGACAGTGCGCGGTTTTTCGCAGTTTGGCGATTCGTATGTGTATGTCATTTTTGAAGACGGTACTGATTTGTACTGGGCCCGTTCGCGCGTTCTGGAGTACCTGAATCAGGTTCAGGGCAAACTCCCTGCCGGCGTAAGTTCCGAGATCGGCCCTGATGCCACCGGCGTGGGCTGGATATTTGAGTATGCGCTGGTGGATCGCAGCGGAAAACACGATCTCGCCGAGCTGCGCTCACTGCAGGACTGGTTCCTGAAGTTTGAGCTGAAAACGATCCCGAACGTGGCTGAAGTGGCCTCCGTCGGCGGCGTGGTCAAGCAATATCAGATCCAGGTCAATCCCTTAAAACTGGCTCAGTACGGCGTCAGCCTGCCGGAGGTTAAGCAGGCCCTTGAATCGTCTAATCAGGAAGCAGGGGGATCGTCCGTAGAAATCGCGGAAGCGGAATATATGGTGCGGGCCAGCGGCTATCTGCAGACCATCGATGATTTCAATAGTATCGTCCTGAAAACCGGCGAGAACGGCGTCCCGATTTATCTCCGTGACGTTGCACGCGTACAAACAGGGCCGGAAATGCGCCGCGGCATTGCCGAGCTGAACGGGCAGGGTGAAGTGGCGGGCGGCGTGGTGATCCTGCGTTCGGGCAAAAATGCGCGTGAAGTCATCACGGCGGTGAAGGATAAGCTGGAGACGCTGAAGGCCAGCCTGCCGGAAGGCGTTGAGATTGTGACCACCTACGATCGCAGCCAGCTCATCGACCGGGCCATAGATAACCTGAGCGGCAAGCTTCTCGAAGAGTTTATTGTCGTGGCCATCGTCTGCGCGCTGTTCCTCTGGCACATTCGCTCGGCGCTGGTGGCGATTATCTCACTGCCGCTTGGCCTGTGTATTGCCTTTATCGTCATGCATTTCCAGGGGCTGAACGCCAATATTATGTCGCTCGGAGGTATTGCCATTGCCGTCGGCGCAATGGTGGATGCCGCCATCGTGATGATTGAAAATGCGCATAAACGGCTGGAAGAGTGGGATCACCAGCATCCGGGCGAGCAGATTGACAACGTAACCCGCTGGAAGGTGATCACCAATGCCTCCGTTGAGGTGGGGCCAGCACTGTTTATCAGCCTGCTGATCATCACCTTGTCGTTCATTCCCATCTTTACCCTCGAGGGGCAGGAAGGGCGGCTGTTTGGTCCGCTGGCCTTCACGAAAACGTACGCCATGGCGGGTGCGGCCGCGCTGGCCATCATCTTGATCCCCATTCTGATGGGATTCTGGATCCGGGGTAAAATCCCCGCTGAGACCCGTAACCCGCTGAACAGACTGCTGATTAACGCCTATCATCCGCTTCTGATTCGGGTGCTCCACTGGCCTAAAACAACCCTGCTGGTTGCGACCTTATCCATCTTCACGGTGATCTGGCCCCTGAGCCAGGTGGGCGGCGAGTTCCTGCCGAAGATAAATGAAGGCGACCTGCTGTATATGCCGTCAACATTGCCTGGCGTGTCTCCGGCAGAAGCGGCGGCGCTCCTGCAGACTACGGACAAACTCATCAAAACCGTGCCTGAGGTGGCGTCGGTGTTCGGTAAAACCGGTAAAGCCGAAACGGCCACGGATTCCGCGCCGCTCGAAATGGTGGAAACCACCATTCAGCTAAAGCCTGAAGAACAGTGGCGACCCGGCATGACGATTGACAAGATCGTTGACGAGCTCGATAAGACCGTTCGTTTACCTGGCCTGGCGAATCTCTGGGTTCCGCCCATCCGCAACCGCATCGATATGCTTTCAACCGGGATTAAAAGCCCCATTGGCATCAAGGTGTCAGGTACCGTTCTGGCTGATATCGACGCCACGGCGCAGCGCATAGAGGCCGTCGCCAAAACGGTGCCGGGCGTGGTGTCCGCCCTGGCTGAACGTCTGGAAGGCGGGCGCTACATCGATGTTGATATTAACCGGGAGAAAGCCTCCCGCTATGGAATGACGGTGGGCGACGTGCAGCTGTTCGTCTCCTCGGCCATCGGCGGCGCGACGGTGGGTGAAACGGTTGAAGGCGTGGCCCGCTACCCGGTTAATATTCGTTATCCTCAGGACTACCGGAACAGCCCGAATGCGTTGAGGCAGATGCCGATCCTGACGCCGATGAAACAGCAGATTACGCTGGGTGATGTGGCGGATATAAACATCGTTTCCGGCCCCACGATGCTAAAAACGGAGAATGCCCGACCTGCGAGCTGGATTTATATCGATGCCCGCGGCAGGGATATGGTGTCGGTCGTGAACGACATTAAAACGGCCATCGGCCAGAACGTAAAGCTGAGGCCGGGTACCAGCGTGTCATTCTCCGGACAGTTTGAACTGCTTGAGCACGCTAACAAGAAACTGAAGCTGATGGTGCCGATGACGGTGATGATCATTTTCATTCTGCTCTATCTGGCGTTTCGTCGCGTAGATGAAGCGTTGCTGATCCTGATGAGCCTGCCGTTCGCGCTGGTCGGCGGGATATGGTTCCTCTACTGGCAGGGTTTTCATATGTCAGTTGCAACCGGTACCGGATTTATCGCCCTGGCCGGGGTGGCGGCAGAATTTGGGGTGGTCATGCTGATGTATTTGCGTCATGCCGTTGAAGCGCAACCGGCGTTATCCCATCGGGAAACGTTCACTGAGCAGGGGCTTGATGACGCTCTTTATCATGGCGCCGTGCTGCGCGTGCGGCCAAAGGCAATGACCGTCGCGGTGATCATCGCGGGTCTGCTGCCCATTCTCTGGGGGACCGGCGCAGGATCAGAAGTCATGAGCCGGATAGCGGCGCCGATGATCGGCGGGATGATTACGGCACCGTTGCTATCGCTGTTTATTATTCCTGCGGCGTATAAGTTAATTTGGTTGCGCAGGCATAAAACAAAGACAGCCTTTGGAGAAGATGACAGGGGAGTCAACAACTGATAAATTAGCTATTCAATAACCTATTCAAAAAGCGATTCAACGCCATGATAAATCGATCCGAAACGCTACGTCAATTGCTGAGGCAAGGACCAGTATCGGTAAGGCAACTTACTGATATTATGGGAATTAGTCAGCCTACCATTTCGCGATCGATTAAAGCGCTTGGCGATGAAGTTGTTCGCATTGGCTCCGGTCCATCTATTCACTATGTGCTGCGCGACCCGCATCGTGGATTCAGTTCGGCCCCCATCTACCGCATAACGGAAGAGGGGCAGGTTAAACCGCTGGGTAAACTCGTTCCGGTGTATCCAGACGGATTTGTCATGGAGCAAACGGACAATGTATGCCTCCACAGCGACGGGTTGCCGTGGTGGTTGTTTGACATGCGGCCTCAGGGATACCTTGGCCGCGCGTATGCCTCCCGATTTTCATCCGAGCTTGGCCTGCCGGCAAATCCGGAAAACTGGACTGACTCCGATGTTATCAGGGCGCTGCTGGCCCATGGGCATGATGCAGTAGGGAACCTGATAATTGGTGAACAGGCGCGGAATCATTTTGTTGAGATGCCGTCGCCAGTTGAAGTGGACCGGGCAACCGCATATCCGTCACTGGCGCTGGCCGTTAGCGCCGGCGATGTACCGGGTTCCTCCGCAGGCGGTGAGCAGCCCAAATTCTGTACTTACACAGAACGCGGTCACGTCATTGTGAAATTCACTGCACCGGACGATAACCCTGTAAGTGAACGCTGGCGAGACCTGCTGCTGGCGGAACATCTGGCGTTAAACGTGCTCGGCGTCGAAACAGAAGTGTTTGATTTTGGTGGACAGCGCTTCCTTGAGATACCGCGGTTCGACCGCACGGGACCACTTGGTCGTAAGGGGCTCTTTTCATTACGTGCGCTTGAGGCGGAGTTTGTCGGTCGTGCAAGAGAAACCTGGCCGGTACTGGTGAACGAGCTGGCAAAGCAGGGATGTGTTCACCCGGATGCGGTCGCCAGCACGGCAAGGCTTTGGGCGTTTGGAATGCTTATCGGCAATACCGACATGCACCATGGCAATCTGTCGTTTATCAGTTCCCATGGACGTCCTTACGATCTTGCGCCAGCCTATGACATGCTGCCTATGGGCTTTGCGCCGAAGTCAGGTGGCGGAATGGTGAATACGCTTCGCCCGATTGCGCTGATCGACGCGATCGAGACAGGGACCTGGCATCAGGCGCTTGAGCTGGCTGAACGCTTTTATGCACTTGCGAACGGTTGCAGCCGTTTTTCCGCCAATTTTGCGCCATGTCTTGCAGCATTGCGAAGCCATCTGGACGAAGCGAGGCAAAAAATCTCGCGTCTGGGATAATGAGTATTTGATACGCTCCTTAAAAGTGGGGCGTTTTTTATGGGCAAGACCAGGGGATGTAACGGAAGGTATTGAGGTTATGATTACTGCAATATCTCATTTAACATAATATACATTATGCGCACTGATATGGAATCAGGGAAAATCTGGCGTTTTGCTGACAACGTTGGCCTGAATACTTATGGGTTCTGAATTGACTATCTCACTGTGCGTCCAGCGCACGTCAGCTTAACGGTGCCGCCTTCCAGGGTTTACTTACCGTTTTTCTCTGTTGATATAAGCCTGTAAACCCTCTGCAAGAAAATCAAACACCGTCTTACAGGCCTGGCTGTGGCGTAAATCTTCATGCATCACCAGCCATGTGTCGAGATGAAATGCAAAGAAATCAGGCATTATCCTCTGTAACGGCGGAGAAAATTCGGCCAGATGCACCTGGCACATACCGATACCTGCTCCGGCACGTATGAGGTTTAATTGCGCAATATCGCTGTCGGTTCGCACGGTAAATAGCTCGCGGTTGATCTGTGGGTACTGTTTAAGCGCTTGTAAAATAAAGGGTGTCATATTATCGAAACCCACAAGCGTATGGGTGAATAACTCATCAATACTTTCCGGTGCACCATGTCGTGACAGATAGGCTGGCGCGGCATGCAGACCTATTTCAACCCTGCCCATTCGACGAGCAATTAGTTGCTCCTGCACCGGTGTGGTCATGCGTACTGCAATATCAGCTTCCCGGTTCAGTAAATCCTGAACGCGATTAGACAGAACCAGTTCAACGGTTATTTGCGGGTATTCCTCCTTTATTTGTGCGATCACGGGAGGCAGAACCTCAGTGCCGATGATTTCACTTGCGGCAACGCGCACCACGCCTCGTATTCCGGCTGCGCCGGAACTGAAGCTGGCAGCCGACCGCTCAATCATCATGGCCGTATTTTCCATCGCTTGTGCGTGGCCCTTCAGTTCGACGGCTGCGTCCGTGGCCTGCAATCCTGTCTGTGAACGTGTAAATAAAACAAGGCCGAGGGCTGATTCCAGTGCTGCAATATGACGTCCGGCGGTTGGCTGGGTAATGGCAAGCCTGCGTGCGGCCCCTGACAGAGACCCTTCCCTCATCACGGCCAAAAATGTGCGATACCATTCCCACGGGATATTTAGCTTCATACAAAAATGCATACCTGCTGGCTTATATTATGCAATTACATTTAGCCCGTGCGGTCATTAAGATGTCAAGCAGATATCCAATAAGGGTCAGACGATGAAAAGCATAAATAAGGTACTAATACTGGGCGCAACGGGTGGTATCGGTGGCGAAATAGCCCGTAAACTGATCCGGGACGAATGGGATGTGCGTGCATTGCGCCGCAGTACTCCGCAAAATAGCGTTCGCAACAATAGCATTTCGTGGATAAGCGGAGATGCGCTGAATGCTGAACAGGTTGAGGCGGCTGCGTCAGAATGCAGCGTGATCGTCCATGCCGTTAACCCGCCGGGTTATCGAAACTGGGAACAGCTGGTTTTGCCCATGCTGCATAACACCCTCAACGCAGCGGAGAGAAACGGTGCATTAATCGTTCTGCCGGGCACGATTTACAACTACGGTCCGGATGCTTTTCCCCTCTTGCGTGAGGATTCTCTTCAGAATCCGGTTACCCGAAAAGGCGCCATACGAGTGCAAATGGAGCAGGAACTTGCAGCCTATGCACAGCGTGGCGGAAAGGTGCTGATTTTGCGGGCTGGAGACTTTTTTGGTCCGCATGCTGGCAACAACTGGTTTTCACAGGGATTGGTCAAATCGGGGTATCCACCGAAGGTCATTAAAAACCCAGGGAAAACCGGCGTAGGCCACCAGTGGGCTTATTTGCCGGATGTCGCCGAAACGCTCGCAGCGCTGTTGGCGCGTCGGGATGAACTCGAACCGTTGGCCCGTTTCCACATGCGCGGGTATTGGGATCCTGATGGGACAGCAATGACCACCGCCATAAAGCTCGTCGTGGAACGTGCCGGCATAAAGGCGAAAGTGAAATCGTTTCCCTGGTGGCTTATCTCTGCGATGAGTCCCTTTAACACCACACTGCATGAAATACGGGAGATGCGTTATCTTTGGGAGCAGACAATAGAGATGGACAACTCAAAACTGATTGGGTTTTTAGGCCACGAACCTCAGACCCCTCTTAATGAGGCCGTACATGCAACATTAGTTGGTTTGGGCTGTATTTAACATAACCTGCAGTTTAGAAAGAGTTGAAATATGTCTGATATACTCAATCTTTTGAAAAACATAGCCCTAAGCAAATGGAAATTGAATTAAATAAAAGTGTTAAAGAGAGACTCTTCCATGCAGTCATTTTTGAGGTGATGGCCAACGTTATTATCGCCCTGTCACTTGCCTGGCTGATGAATGTGTCTGTTCTCCAGTCAGGCTCGTTGTCCGTCATATCCGCACTTACCGCAACGATCTGGAATTTTATTTTTAATAAACTCTTTGATTCCCTTCAGAAAAAATACCAGTTTGAAAGAACATTTCTCATTCGTGCGATCCATGCAGTAGGTTTTGAAACGGGACTCATCATAACCTTAATGCCTGTCGCGATGATTATGCTGAATCTTACAGTAACGGAGGCTTTTTTTGTTGAGATCGGTCTTGTACTGTTTTTCCTGCCGTACACGATGCTGTTTAACTGGATCTACGACTACCTGCGCTGGACATTTGTTGGACGGAAACGGTCTGCTCTGTAGCGAGACATCTGTCACATAGACACGCCGTTGATCTTATTCGACTCCTCTCACCTTCTATACTCTTCATTTCTCTATCTCTTTTGAGGAGTCGATAATGTTTGACCATGTTAAATTCGGCGTTAGCGATTATGAAAAAAGTAAAACCTTCTTCCTTGAGGCGCTTCGCCCGCTTGGTGTGGAGCTCATTGATGAAGGCGCACCAGATTATGGTGTCGAAATGAGCGCTGGCGACGTTTCACTTTGCCTTTTCCAGACAAACGACACACCCGCGCCTCTGCATCTGGCGTTTGTGGCTAATACGCGCCAGCAGGTAGATGATTTTTACCACGCCGCGCTGCGCGTTGGCGGACGTGATAACGGCGGACCGGGATTACGACCGTACGGTGAAAATTATTATGCCGCTTTTGTCATCTCACCTGATGGTCATAACATCGAGGCCGTGTGCCATGCACCGGAGAGCCCGTAGCCCAACGCCTTTTTCAAAAGTCGTCAACCGATCTGCTCATGCGTCTTTTTGCACGAAAATACACGAATTGTTGTATTTAAGGCCGATAGTGACGTAAGGTATCCTCTGTAAATGTGCAGTTTCATGCAATAACACTGACAGAGGTATCAATGAAACAACAGTTGATTTTAATTGCCGGTCCCTATCGCAGCGGAACCGATGGCGTTCAGGCGCGAGTAGATGAGAATCTGGCGCGTCTCGAAAACGCAGCATTAGCCGTTTACCAGCGTGGCCACATCCCGGTGATTGGTGAATGGCTTGCGTTGCCGCTGGCAAAAGCCGCAGGCTCAAAAACGGTGGGTGATGAAATCAGCGAAGCGATGCTGTACCCCGTTGCTCACCGGCTCATCGCAAAATGCGATGCGATTTATCGTATTGCCGGTGCGTCTAAAGGTGCCGATATGGACATTGAGGTAGCCAGAAAATATGGTCTCAGCGTTTATACCGCGCTTGAGAGCATTCCAGAAGCGTAAGCCAGGACGTCAGCCAGCCTGTCGTTTAAGGCTGGCTGTCAGAGGCTGTCACGATCTGAGCTCAGCACGACGGATACCCCCTTTTGCGATACCGCGCGGATCCACTCCTTATCCGTACCGTCTTCAACGACGATGGTATTCACTGAAGATACATCGCCAATCACAAACGACGACGCGGTGTTGATTTTTTCCGGAGACGCCAGAACGACCGTTTCCGCGGCTCTGCCGGAAAATGCACGTTTGATACATGCCTCTTCGAAATCACCGGTTGTCAGCCCCGCATCGGGATGAATACCGGTCACCCCCATAAAGAACAGGTCTGCATGTATATTCTCTATGCCTTCGATGGCCGCAGCGCCGACCGCAACAATCGAGTGTTTATACAAGCGTCCGCCGATTAAAATCACCTCAATGGAAGGATGATCAACGAGCCCCAGAGCAATGCTCGGGCTGTGCGTCACCACGGTGATGCGCAAGTCAGGTGGGAAAAAGGTAATCAGCTCCGAGGTCGTCGTGCCACCGTCGACAATCACCACCTGGCCTGATGAAATCAGCTGTGCTCCTTTTCGGGCCACCCTTTTTTTCGCATCCATCTTTACGGATTGCCGTTCGGCAAACGGAGCAATAGCGGAAGATGACGGCAGCGCGCCGCCGTGAACACGCTGCAAACGCCCTTCTGCCGCCAGCTCGCGCAGATCGCGCCGGATGGTGTCTTCAGAGACATCAAAGAGAATGCTGAGCGCTTTTGACTGGACCTGCCCTTCGGCACCCAGCTTTTCAAGGATCAATTGTTTTCGCTGACTGGTGAGCATCATGGATTCCTGATGTTGCATGTTTTATCTTGAACATGCATGATATTGCTGTTTATGACCATTACTCTACGTAAGGAGGAACAATCGTGCAATCAAAACGTGCAGATGTGCGCATCATCGACAGTGAAACCCTCTCCGACAACTGGTACATCCTTAAAAAATATACCTTTGACCTGCAGCGACGTGATGGCGAATGGCAACGGCAGCATCGGGAAGTCTATGACCGTGGCAACGGCGCGACGATTCTTCTCTATAACCGTGAGAAAAAGACGGTGATCCTGACGCGCCAGTTCCGCTTCCCTGTCTTTATCAACGGCCATGAGGACGATTTAATTGAAGCTGCAGCGGGATTGCTGGACAACATGGATCCCGAAAGCCGCATAAAAGCAGAAGCGGAAGAAGAGACCGGCTTTCACGTTTCGCGCGTGCAGAAAATCCTTGAAGCCTATATGAGCCCAGGCTCGGTCACAGAAAAACTCTATTTTTATCTTGCCGAGTACCAGCCAGATGACAGAACCGGCGCAGGCGGCGGGCTCAAGGCTGAGGGTGAAGATATCGGCGTGCTGGAAATGACGCTTGAAGAGGCATTACGCAGCATTGAAACGGGCAAGATTGTCGACGGTAAAACCATCATGCTGCTTTATCATGTTGCCCTTAAAGGTATTCTGTAACCTACTGGTTTAAATCCTTATTTGAAAGCGCATGAAGGTGGTTCGCTTGTTCGTTACGGGGATAAAAAGCAGAATACCTCCTAAATTTTGCAGCCTACTATATTTAGTGAACGATTTCGAAATTCGATAAAATCATCAACATTTCCCTGAGTCACCTGCATTTATCATTCAAAAATGCCAAACGTTCACGAGGCTGCCTGCTGAGGTAGCCTGTCTTATCTTTTGTCTGGATTAAAATGCGACTCGCTACAGATAACGAAGCATATTATACTTGGTCCTCCACTCGAACAGGAGGCAGCAACTCACGTGAAGGATACATATTACAACGACATAACGATCAATACGCAAATTCAGAGTGAGCTGGACGCGTTTTTTGAGGATTTCAAAGGGATCGTCTTCGCCTACGCTATTATGAACAAGAAAGATCCTTCACAGATGAGGATACTCAATAATAATTCTGAGTGGTTTAATATCTATCTTGAAAGAAAATATCAGTTCATTGACCCTGTCATTATTCGGGCTTTGCGCTGTGTTGAAGATTTTTTCTGGGAAAGTGATGTCGTCCTGTCGGATGGTTATAACCTGACACGCATTTTCGACGAAAGTGTCCAGTATGATATTTACCAGGGACAGACGTTTCCTCTGCATGACTATCTGAATAATCTTGTGGTCTTATCCGTCATCAGCCCTAAGCATTCAGGCATTGACATTGATAAATATCGACCGCAATTTCTACGCTTCCTTGTTCAGTTACATCAGAAGACGCTCAATCTTTACAGTCAGCATCAGCAGAAAAAGAATGTTTTCTTGTCGCCACGCGAGCGCCAAATCCTTAAATGGGTCAGCGCCGGGAAAACGTACGCCGAAATTGCGGTTATTTTGTCTATTGCTGAGCGCACCGTTAAATTCCATATGGGCAATATAATGAAGAAACTCGGTGTGAATAATGCCAGACACGCAATAAAACTTGGAACGGAACTCCGGTTACTGGACGACTGACCCTCAGCCACTGGTTATAAATGGCGTAAATGTTCGAGCATTTCGCGAAGCCAGTGACTGGATTTGTCTTTGCTAATAATGTCTTCAATAATGCTGGTGCTGGCAGGCATATAAATATAGTAAATAGCCTCCCCTTTTTCAGAGACACCGCGCTGAATGACTTCAACTTTCCAGTTTGCATGGCGAAATATGGCATACATACCACGACTGGCTACTGCGTACATCCCGTGATATTTTTTCTTTATGCAATAAATATTCATCGCTAGAAACAATGCCTTACTGGCGGGTACACCCTGCAGACTTGCAGAGTCTCGTGTTTCTTTATCTAAAAATAAACGACTCACTTCACAGCAGGGAACATCTGCTGGAAAAACAATGGGATTATCGAAATAGTTGTGAAAGATTTCGCTTATCATTGTCGGCTGCGTTGCGTTAATAAATCGCGCGCCGCATAACAGCTGTCCATCATACATACCCAGCAAGTAGGTCGTGTTATGGGAATCAAACCGATCCTTTTCCATGCCTTCGATGCATTCAACTTTCCAGTCGAGTCGGTCCCGAAAAGTTTTTCTTCTGAGTCGGTAGAGTTCGTATGCTAATGCTGGTGGCAAATCATCGTAGTCGTGTAAAAAAAATTCAATGACAGAATTCATGCTCTTGTTCCTGATAATAACACCTGAAACTATTATCACCTGTCTTTTAGGACAGCTTTCATTGTGCCGCATATTCCCTATACTTAAAAAGTACCTGACCACGAAGTTCTCGCAAAACTAAGCGGTCAGGAGGTCAAAGACCTACGAAACACCAGGGATATACCCATCGATGATTATCTAATAATTAAAGTTTCGGGTACAGAGCATAAGAAGCACTTTGCCGATAAAATATTAAAAAACAATAATTACAATAAAAACATTGCCCCTTAATCTTTTAAGGGGTAATATTTCTGTTTTATTATTTTTCCACCCTCCCTTCGTTTTACTGACTCTAGTGATTTTCTTCTGCCCGAAACCCTCGTCGGTACCGTTTTACAGGCATCTGCCTGTGCTATTCTTGCTGAATCATGTAAGACGGAGAATTGATGATGGCTGACTGGAACCCTTCTCTTTACCTGCAGTTTGGCGCGGAAAGAACGCGTCCAGCCGCTGAATTGCTCGCCAGAATTCCTCTTGATGAAGCCGCTACTATCGCCGATCTGGGCTGCGGTCCAGGAAATAGCACGGCGCTGTTAAAGCATCGCTGGCCTTCTGCGCACATTACCGGGGTCGATAACTCCCCTGCCATGCTTGAGGAAGCACGCGCCGCCTTACCTGACTGCCACTTTGTTGAGGCCGATATCCGTCAGTACAAGCCTGGCCAGCCGCTGAGCCTGATTTATGCCAACGCGTCGCTGCAATGGGTTCCTGACCATTACGATCTCCTGCCGCATCTTGTCTCCCTGCTTAAGTTAAATGGCGTGCTGGCGATCCAGATGCCCGACAACTGGCTGGAACCCACCCATGTGGCGATGCGTGAAGTGGCGCTGGAGCAAGACTACCCGGACCGTGGCCGCGAACCTCTGCCGGGCGTACATGCTTACTACGATATTCTGTCGGAGGCTGGCTGTGACGTGGATATCTGGCGGACAACCTATTATCACAAAATGAGCTCTCATCAGGCTATTATTGACTGGGTAAGCGCCACCGGCCTGCGCCCCTGGCTCCAGGAACTGAATGAGAGCGAGCAGAAACGTTTCCTGAAACGCTACCATGAACTGCTGGAAGAGCAGTATCCGCTCCAGGAAAACGGGCAGATACTGCTGGCTTTTCCTCGGTTGTTTATCGTGGCTCAACGCCAGCCCTGATCCGATTATAAGCGGGCTTCTTTAAGCAACTGCTGGATAACCTTTTCCTGCTGCTCATAATCACCCTCGCCAAAGGCGGTATAGCGCAGCTGGCCTTTGGCATCAAAGTAGTAATGCGCTGGCCAGTACTGATTGCCGAAAGCATTCCAGATTTGGTAGTTATTATCCGTCACCACCCGATAAGGCAATTGCCATTTCGTTACCGCCTTTTGTACCGAAGAAAGCGGTTTTTCCCAGGGGTATTCCGGCGTGTGAACCCCAATCACCACCAGACCCTGCGATTGATACTTTGTAGCCCAATCCCGCACATGTGGGAGCGTATGCTGGCAATTAATGCAGTCCCAGGTCCAGAAATCAATCAGAACAACCTTCCCTTGCAATGCTTCAGACGTGACAGGGTCACCGTTTAGCCATCCTGTTCCGCCGCTTAGCGAAGGAAGCTGGCTGCTGGGCTCAGCGATCGCTACCGGCTGGAGCTTCACCGGCGCGGCTGTGGGTTTTGCCAGATTTAAGAGCGCGGTCTCAAGACGATCTGCGACGCCGTTAGCCCCTTTCAGCTGCGAGGTCATCCCCGTCGCGTTCAGGATGACCGCCGCTAACATCGCTACCCCCGCCCCCTGACGCAGCTTTGCCATGAGCGCCGATTTTGCTCTCAGCGGGGTCACTAGCGTGCGGCCTCCGATGACGAGTAATCCCAGCATCAGCGCGCATCCGCTGCCATAGGCGGCCAGCAGTGCGCCGGTGGTAATAGCGGAATGCCCCGCAATGTTAATGCTGAAGATCGCCCCCAGAATGGGTCCGGCGCAGGGAGACCAGAGCAGTCCTACCGCAAGCCCGGCCAGAAATGCCGATGCCATTCCGCGCGTTTGTCCGCTTCGGGTGTTCAGGACATTACCCGCGCTGACGGCCGGACCCGCAATACGCTGGGCGAAAGAGGGGAAAATTAAGGCCAGCGCGGCGGTAGCCAGAATGACGAGCGCGATCCAGCGCCCGACAATGGTCGCCTCTGTTATCCACTCGCTGGCGACGGTAACGACCATCGCCACCAGGGTGAACATCACGACCATCCCTGCTAGCAGGGCCAGAATATGTCGTCGTTGTCCCTGAAAACCGGCAAACAGGAGTGGAATAACCGGGAGCGTACATGGGCTGAGCAGGCTTATCATCCCGCCCAGAAAAGCGATTACCAGAAACATAATGACCTCACGTTATACGTCCTGCGACACTGCAGTGAGGCTATTTCATCGTGCTGATGTGTTCAGGGTATATGTAAACGCGCGGTTTTTGTCTGGCTCTGTATCACCCTGGCCGGGAGATACAAAGCCGTACAATTTTACTAACGACGCGGTAGCGTAATGGCGACATCCAGTCCGCCACCGGCGAGGTTCGCCAGCCTGAGTTTTCCTTCCAGCTGTGCGGTCAGCTGCGCGGCAATCGCCAGGCCGAGTCCTGTCCCGCCGGTATCGCGATTACGCGAGGTTTCAACCCGATAAAACGGCTGCAGAACCGCCTCCAGTTCGGCTTCGGGTATTCCCGGCCCGTCGTCCACAATGTGAATCACCACCTCTTCGGCAGACGAAATATCAATGGCAATGACGGCACCGCCGCCGAACTTCAGCGCATTATCCAGCAGGTTAGTCATCACTCTACGAAGCGCCTGTGGACGCGTGACGATCGGCAAACGGACTTCGTTTGCCTGAAATTGCACGTTTTTACCAATGTCCTGATAATCGCAGGCGATGCTGTTGACCCAGGCGTTCAGCTCCAGCTTCAGCGACGTCTCTTCCAGTGATTCTGATGACCGGGCATACGCGATACCCTCCCGCACCAGACGAGACATGCTATCAAGGTCGTTCAGGAGCTTGTCGCGTATTTCCGGTTCCCCGGCCATTTCGACGCGCAGCTTCATGCGGGTAATGGGCGTCTGAAGATCGTGGGAAATCGAGGCCAGGATCTGCGCGCGTTCCCTTAGATAAGACTGAATGCGCGCCTGCATGGCGTTGAAGGCATGCGCTGCCCGCTGCACCTCAAGCGGCCCCTTTTCCGTCATTGGCGTGCTAGACGCCGGATCCAGCGCATCCACCGCGCGGGTAAAGTGTGAAAAAGGTCGTACAACCTGCCGCACGGCAATCCAGGCGCAGGCCGCCAGAACCAGCAGCTGCAGGATGAGAACGACCGGTAGCCAGCTGGCGACGGGCGGCATGCGCGGGATCAGGTCAATGGTCAGCGGTGCGCCATCGCGTAACGTAAGATGGGCCTGAATATGTGAAATGGTGCCGGGAACCGCGGTAAAGCTAAGCGGGTAATGCGCGGCCAGCGCCGCTTTTAAGGTTCGGATAGCATCCTGCGAACGTTTATCCGTCGGTGCAGCGCCGGGTTCCCCTGTGCCCAGAATATAACGATAGTTACCTCGTTCAAGCCGCGGCAGCCAGGCAGCGCGTTCGCTGGCCGGCAAGCGGTCTAAAATAGCGACGCTGGTTGCGACATCGTTTTCCAGATTACCGAGCATCACCGTGCGGGCGCTGTGCATGCGTTCAATCATCACCAGCGTCAGGCTCAGGGCGTTAGCCAGCAGCAAACCGGACAGTACGACGATCAGCAAACGGGCCAGCAGCGAGCGTGGCCAGAGCGTCATTCGTTAACCTCTTTGATGGTCACCGGCATCGTAAAGACGTAGCCTTCGCTTCGCACGGTTTTGATATAGGCGGGCGTGCGGGCATCTTCATTGAGACGCTGGCGAACCCGGCTTACCAGCAGATCGACAGAACGTTCAAACAGTTCTGCGTCACGCCCCTGCGTCAGGTTGAGCAGCTGGTCACGGGTAAGCACGCGCTGTGGATGATCCAGGAAAACGCGCAGCAGACGATACTCCGCCCCGCTGAGCGCCACAATCACCCCTTCCGGATCGATTAAG
The DNA here is from genome assembly GCF_043965265.1 of Enterobacter sp. ECC-249. Classification (NCBI taxonomy): domain Bacteria; kingdom Pseudomonadati; phylum Pseudomonadota; class Gammaproteobacteria; order Enterobacterales; family Enterobacteriaceae; genus Enterobacter; species Enterobacter sp. ECC-249. The sequence continues at coordinate 2,837,919 of NZ_CP143660.1, read as the reverse complement.
TGGCGGGCGACGGTATCGAGCTGCCATTCACCGAACATCACCAGCCGCCCGGCTTCTGTCACCTGCAGATTCGGCGGCATCGTGCGAAAACGTCGTAAAATCGCTTTGATACGCGCCAGCAGTTCGCGGGCGACAAACGGCTTCACCACGTAATCATCCGCCCCCATTTCCAGACCGAGGATCCTGTCCGTTTCCTCATTGCGGGCCGTCAGCATCAGAATGGGCAGATCTTTATATTTCCCGACGCGGAGCTCTCGGCACAGCGTAAGGCCGTCATCGCCGGGCATCATGACGTCCAGCACCACCAGGTCGATATGCTGTTTATCCAGCACGCTACGCATCTCTTTACCGTTGGCCGCGCCCGTCGCGCGATAGCCAGACTTACCGAGATAATCGACAATCAGTTCACGAATATCCCTGTCGTCATCGACGACAAGGATATGATCAATATGCTCCACCGAACTCTCCAGACCGAGGGGTAACGTACTGAAAATAGCATATTTCAGAGTTTGTCAGCGTCAACGACGGCTTTGACGAAATCCTGAGGATCTTCCTGAGGCGGATTGTGCCCCACGGTTGCGCCGAAGGTGCGGTGCTCATATTTGCCGGTAAATTTAGCCGCATAGGCCTGCGGTGCCGGGTGCGGCGCGCCGTTGTTACCGCCTTCGATGGTGATCGTTGGAACGGTGATATTCGGCAGCGTGGCCAGTTTTTGCTCATAGCGGTCGTATTTGCCCTCGCCTTTTTCCAGCCCTAAACGCCAGCGATAGTTGCTGAGCGTCACGGCGACGTGGTCCGGGTTATCGAGGGATTTGGCGCTGGCGTTAAAGACCGCATCGCTAAATTTCCAGTCAGGCGAGGCCTGCGACCAGATTAAGCGCGCAAAGTCATGCGTGTTTTTGGCATAGCCTTCAGCGCCGCGCGCGGTGGCGAAATAGAACTGATACCACCACTGCTGCTCTGCTTTTGGCGGCAGCGGCTGTTTGCCAATCTGCTGGCTGCTAATGAGATACCCGCTCACCGACACCAGTGATTTTACGCGCTCTGGCCACAGCGCCGCGACGATATCCGCCGTCCGGGCGCCCCAGTCATATCCTGCAAATACCGCCTGCTTAATATTCAGGGCATCCATCAGATTAACGATATCTTTCGCCATCGCCGACGGCTGGCCGTTGCGCGGTGTGTTTGCTGACAGGAAGCGCGTGGTGCCGTAGCCGCGCAGAGACGGCACAATGACCCGGTATCCTTTTGCCGCCAGAGCGGGTGCAACCTCGGCGTAGCTGTGAATATCGTAGGGCCAGCCGTGCAGTAAAATAACCGGTTGACCGTCTTTCGGGCCAATGTCGACATATCCAACATTCAGATCGCCGGCGTTAATTTGCTGAGGATGATCGAAGGCTGCGGCGACGTTTGCGCCGGTGACTTCGGCCTGACAGGACATCACGGTGCCGAGCGAAACGGTCAGTGCGAGGGTTGAGTAAGCAAGTTTGCTGAACATGTTGGTATCTCCGGTTGAGTACAATTCACGGGGATATAACAACACCTCAATGTATAGCGGATATTTGCTAAAGCAGGTTTATTGCAAGCCTGTGTATGTACCCGGGACGCAGATACAGTGTGATACAAACACAGGCGCTGAAGTCTTAGAGGGAGAGACGATAGCGGACGTAATCGTCAGCTTCACCATATTTATCATAGAGTTTACGCGCCGGGTTGTTCTCCCGGGTGACCCAGTACAGTTTAAACCACCCTTCGCGCTTGCCTTCCTCAACCAGAGCGTCAATGAGCGCCTTACCGGCTCCCGCCCCGCGTTCGGCAGCATCAACAAACAGATCTTCCAGGTAGCAGACGGGGGCCGTTGACCAGGAGCCTTCATGCAAAATGCACATCGCGAAACCGATGACCTTTTCGTCCTTCTCCACGACCCGGCAGAACATCGATGAATGCGCTGAGAGCGCCCTTTCCCACGTTGCCGCGGTAACGGATTCCTCAAGGAAGCAATCATAAAAATGGGTGTAACCATCCCACAGCGGTCGCCATTGGGAATAATCCTCTGCGCGTAAAGGTCTTACCGTAACTGCCATGTTTTCCTCACATTACAGATAAATTGCCATTTCAAAACAGCGTAAATCAGCCCTCGCCATACGCGAGTAATGATTATGTTCTCTCAGCGTCACAAACCCCAGCTTCTGATAAAACGCCTGGGCGTTAGGCGTCGCATCGAGTGTCAGGCGGGTTATCCCCCGGCTGCGGGCTTCCTGCTTGAGCGCCTCGATAATCCGGGTAGCCATGCCTTTACCCGATGCCGCGGGCAAGGTGAAAATCGCCTCCAGACAGTGGGTATCAAGATCCAGATAGCCGGTTGCCGCAGCATCGCCCTTTTCATCTTCAACCACGTAAAAAGGGTATTCAATGACCATTTGCCGATAACGTTCGGGCATCAGTTCTGGCGTCCAGCGCGCAATGACGTCAGCGTTGTAACTCGTTTTACAGCCGTGACGAATCGCCTGGTTGCGAATATTCCAGAGTGTTTCGGCTTCATGTGGCGTGGCTTTTCGTAACGTCATAACCTCCCCCTTTAACGGCTTTTTAGCCGCATTTCCCGTGCCAATCTGGCAAGACGCTGAGTACGACAATAGAGCGTAAACAGAACAAAGCCGCTGCCGTTCATCACCACCCGACAAAGTAACAGCGCGAAAGATGCAATGACGAGTGGCCAGAGGCTTCCATCATGAGAAAGCAGGATGTGTAGAACCTGAACGAGGGTCGTTATCAGCAGGATGATGAACAACGCCATAAAGCCCGACAATCCCGACGTATTCCCACGAGCCAGTAGTACGCTTGTCACAATGAGCGCGCCTGTCATCGTCAATGATGGTAAGAAAAAGCTCAATGCATGATGTAAAGGTGACAAACCCTGCAACCTGCTGAGAAAAGGCAAAAGGTTTAGTGCAAACGCCACTAAAAACAGAGGTAACAGCATAGCTACCCGGTAAGGATTTTGAAGCGGAAGCTCGCTGAGGGGGCGCGAAAAATACCGTTCCAGCTCGGGAGTGGGTCGGGTATCCCCACGGGTAACAGCTTCCTCTATCTCTCTGCCATGCTGCAAGAGATTCTGGAAAACACGTCCAACTAAAAGAGACAAAAATTCCATTAAAATTTCGCCATTAGAGATGCAACCCATCTTTGGTAGTGAATAACCACAGCACGTCTCAACAGAATGTGATAGAGATGAAAATACCAGAACGCAAACAAAAGCATAACGCCTAAAAAGGGAGATCCGCGCATGACGATACCGACGCTCACGACAGAACGTTTACTGCTGAAACCGCTGGTTGCCGAAGATGCGGCCCAGATACAGAAGCTGTATCCGCGCTGGGAGATCGTCCGCTATATGGTCTCTTCCGTGCCCTGGCCCTATCCGGATAACGGCGCGGAAAACTATGTCAACAACGTGGCGCTGCCGGATATGGCGAAAGGGATTGCCTGGTTCTGGAGCATCCGGCGACGTGAGGTGCCGGATGAATTGATGGGCATTATTTGCCTGTACGACGTCGAGGATAACAACCGTGGATTCTGGCTGGCCCCTGAGTTTCAGGGCCAGGGATATATGCGCGAGGCCAGCATTGCCGCGACGGATTACTGGTTCAATACGCTAAACAAACCCGTATTACGCGCTCCGAAAGCCGCCGCAAACAGCCGCTCACGGCGTATTTCAGACAGTAGCGGCATGCGGCTTATCAGAACGGAACAAAAAGCCTACGTCAGCGGCATGCTGGACTCCGAGCTGTGGGAGATCACCCGCGACGAGTGGAACGCCCGTCAGGTTAGCTGATAGTGTTTATCCGGCATCAGCCTTTCCGGAATGTTCTCTTCGTCGTTCATCTGCAGCAGATCGCGTTCCATCATATTGCAGATGGCGTCCAGCGGCAGGTCGTTATCTTCTGTGCCAAACGGATCTTCCAGCTCTTCCGCCAGGGTATCCAGCGAGATAAAGGTGTAGGAAATCAGGGCCGAGACGAAGGGCGTCATGTAATGCAGATCTACAACCAGTGCGAACGGCAGCATGATGCAGAACAGATAGACCGTACGGTGCAGAATCAGCGTGTAGGCAAACGGTACCGGCGTGGTCGCGATGCGCTCGCAGCCGGACAGGACGATGGACATATCGTTCAGGCGGTTATTCAGGCTGTGAAACAGGATGTCTGAGAGTTGCCCGTTACGTCGCCGCACGGCCAGCCACTCCCCCATGATCAGTAAAATACGGTTCGCGGGCGCGCTGGCGTTCATCACCTGACGTAAATCATCAGGAGAAAGATAGCGAGAGAGCTGCTCGGCGTTCAGTTCACGTCGCAGGGTCATGCGCAGGCAGTTGGCAAAAGCAATCTGCAGTCGTACGAATTCGCCGAGGTGCTTATCGTCAGGCAAGGTGTTTTTTACCTCGCGAAACAGCGAGCGTGCCGCTATCATCAACTGCCCCCAGAGCAGGCGAGCCTCAACGTAGCGTGAATAACAGGCGTTGTTTCGGAAACCCAAAAAGATAGCGATCGCCACGCCGAGAATGCTGAATGGCGCCACGGTAAATTTGATGCCCAGCGAGGTATACCACGGCAGCATCAGGATAACGGCGATAGAAAGCAGGAAGTTGAGCAGCAATCGGGTATAGATCTTAGGCAGTACCGAACCGTGCCAGACAAAAATCAGTTGTAGCCAGTGCTGTTTTGGACGAACGATCATAGTGAGTTTCAGGAAAGAAAAGAGCGAGGCTATTAAACGTGATCCCCGTCACCGTTGCAAGCTTGTTAACGGGACATTGCATTTTCTCCCCTGATTAGCGAAAACCGCACGGTGCTGCATATGCTCTTTTAAAAACAAAGCACATAGTATGTTGTAACTAAAATAAGGTGTATTCAAACCCGGCCGTAGCCGGGTGAACGTTTTAGCAAAGCGGTTTAACTGCAGCGCGCATCCCTTTCAGTAAGATGGCATCAAGGTCCAGCGTCACCTGGTCGACAAGCCCACTCACCTGCGTCAGATCCTGTTCCCAGTGCTCTCTCACGCTCAGCACCGACTGCACCAGCTCACGGGTGCTCAACTGCCGATCGCGGTGCTGCGCCCAGAGCTGCTGATAGCGTTCCAGCCAGAATGCATCATCCTGCACCGGGTAGTTCTCCCCGTTACGCTCCGCGCGGTAGAACGCGATCAACGCGGCTAAGGCAAACGTCAGACGTGCCGGTAATTGTCCGCTTGCCTTTTGCCCTGCCAGCAGCTGCGGCAGGATGCGGGTACGGAATTTAGTCATGCCGTTAAGCGCAATGGAAAGCAGCTGGTGTCTTATGTAAGGGTTACGAAAACGCCCTGTCACCGCACTGGCGAACGATTCCAGCTTTTCACGCGGCAGATCGAGGACCGGAACGATTTCCTGATAAATCGCTTTTTCGACGAACGCGCAGATCTCCGCATCATTCATCGCCTCACCTACCGTATCCAGTCCGGCCTGGAAGGCGACAGGCACCAGCGCCGTGTGCGCGCCGTTCAGAATAGCGACCTTGCGTTCTTTGTAGGGCCTGATGTCGTCGACAATCAGCACGTTTAACGGGTATTTATCCAGACGAAGTTCGCGGGCAAGGGATGCAGGCCCCTGGATAACAAACAGATTGAAGTGTTCGGCCGTGTCCAGGAACCCATCGTGATAACCCAGCTCGGCTTCCAGCGCAGCCGCTTCGTCACGAGGATAGCCTGTCACGATACGGTCAACCAGCGTAGAGCAAAAGCTGTTCGCGTCGTTGAGCCACTGAATAAAGGCGGCGGGCAGCGCCCACTCCTGCGCATAGCGCAGGACGAGTCCACGCAGTGCGTCACCGTTATAGTCAATCAGTTCGCACGGAATGATGATCCAGCCCTTGTCAGCCGCACCGTTGAAGTGGCTAAAGCGCTCAAACAGCAGACGCGTCAGCTTTGCCGGATAGCTCACCGCAGGGGCATCGTCAAACCTGTCACCCGCGTGGTAGCTGATACCCGCTTCGGTGGTATTCGAGAAAACAAAGCGCATATCCGGATTGTGTGCCAGCTTCAGGAACGCGTCATACTGGCCGTAAACGTCGATTTCCCGGTTAACGGAGCGGATAAGCCGGCTTTCGCTCACCGCCTCACCCTTCTCATTCAGACCGCGAATGAGCGTGGTATAAAGACCGTCCTGCGTATTCAGCGACGGCGGGAAGTCGCTCTGAATCGGACGGACGATAACCACGCCGGCATTAAGATCGGTATGTTCGTTTAACAGGTCAATTTGCCAGTCGACAAACGCGCGCAGGAAATTGCCTTCACCAAACTGAATGATGCGTTCGGGATACAGAGCACCGGGAAAATCGCGACGGTTGAGCGTGTTCACAAGAGGTTCCTTTTATGATTAGTCATACAGCCTGATAAGATTGGTATGATAACTTATCAAAACTTAACGACCAGAAACCCTGTTTTGATCAATACGTCGCGTAGTTGTGCAGAAAAATTATAAGAACTTATAAAAGACAGACGTGGCCGTCATGGCACCGTCCGGCATCAGGGCATAGCGCGGGATCTCACCCACCTTTTGCCAGCCGGCGCGCTGGTAGAAGGTCTCGGCCCCGCTGCCGGTGGAGGTATCGAGCACCAGCACCGAAATCTCTCTGGCCCTGGCCTCAGCTTCCAGCGCTTCCATCAATGCCATCGCGGCCCCTTTCCGGCGCGCTTTCTCGTGAACCAACAGCTTTGCCACATCGGCCCGGTGCGGCTGGTTTTCCGGCTGGTCTGTGATCAACTGCACCGTTCCGATAACGCCGTCCTGCGCATCGACGCAGGCAAGCACCAGCCGCTCGCCTCGCGCGACGCTTTCGGCAATGCCGCGCCAGAAAATACGAGCCTTATCCAGGCTATAAGGAAGCATAAAGCTGACGGATGCCCCGCCGTTCACACAGTTTTCGAGGATCCCGGCCAGCGCATCAAGATGGGTGAGAATTTCATCTCGGGTGAGATTTTTGATTTGCAGTGAGGTATTCATTGTTTTTCCTTACGTTGAATACCATCACTGTGCATTTAACATCTTCTTAACGCAAACGGATCGAACATAGGCTTTTGTTATGTCACCGGGCGCGCTGGCGCTGCTGTTTCATCGCGTACATTTTTTCATCGGCATCTTTTAACCACTGCTGCAGGTCGTTGCCGTTATGATCGAATTCACTGAGCCCCCATGAGAAAAGAAGCGACCAGGGATGCAGCTTGCGGGCGTTATAGTTTTCCACCTGCTCGGCGAGATACTGCATGGCTATCCAGGCGCCCTGCTCATCCGTATCCGCGAACAGCACGGCGAATTCGTCCCCGCCAAAACGAACCAGCAGATCCGCTTCACGGAAAGAGGCGCGCATCAGCTGCGCCATCGCTTTCAGCGCCTTATCCCCCTCTTCATGGCCGTAGCGATCGTTAATTTCCTTAAAGCGATCCAAATCCAGCCAGCCGAGCGTCAGCGGCTCAGCCCGGCGCCGGGCAACGGAAAGCGTGAAACGCACGAGCTGATTAAAGCCCCGACGGTTGAATAGCCCGGTTAATTCGTCCGTGGTCGCCGCGCTGATGGCAGCAAATTCATCTTCCGCCAGCGCGCCAAGGTCTCCCAGGACGGCGAGGTCAGCGGCAGAAAACTCACGGGGAGCGTAATCAATCAGGCACAGCGAGCCAACGCTTGCACCGTCGCGCAGGCGTAGCGGGAAGCCCGCGTAAAACCGCACGCGAGGTTCACCGGCCACCAGCGGATTATCCGCAAAACGATCGTCCTGCAGCATGTCTCCCACCACCAGCGGTGCTTCGGTGAGGATCGTATGGCCACAAAACGAAATGTTACGCGGTACGGAATTGGGCGCCTGCCCGTCGGCCGACTTCACAATAAGTGAATGCTCATCAATGAGATTGACCATCGCCAGCGGCACCTGGAAGAAGCGTTTTGCCAGACGGGTTAACCGGTCAAACGCCGGAGAACTGTCGATCTCAAGCAGACCGGATTCTCGCAGCGAGTTGAGTCTGTCTGTTTCATTTTCAGGGGTTGCAGGTGCTTTCATAATGTCTCCTGACGTAAAGCGTTACTAAAAGCGTAGCTTAAACAGAGGCATTGTCAGCGTTCTGACAGCCTGTTAAGTCGCTTACTATTCACGTCAATGCCTTATGACGATTAACGCAGCTAAGTTTCGCTCCCGGAGGGCGCGGCAGTTTGCTCGTCCGCCACCCGGGCGCTGGTACGGTTTCGACCCGCTTTTTTTGAACGATAGAGATGATCGTCCGCCTCGGCCATGAGCTTGTTGAAGACCTCGGTCAACTGCCATGACTCAGCCTTTCCGCTTCCAAGGCCAATACTGACCGTCAGAAAGAGCGTCTGGTGACGCCATGTAAAAGGATGGCTGGCAACGGTGGAACGGATACGCTCAGCCAGTTCAAAACCGTGCTGCGCGTCGCCTGAGTTGACCACCACAGCGAACTCTTCCCCGCCCATGCGCGCCACCATGCCATCTTCGCCGACGACCTGCTGAACCTGTCGGGCAAACGACGTCAGCACGCGGTCTCCGCACTCGTGGCCGTAGTTATCATTAATGCTTTTGAAATAATCAATATCCAGCAGCATGACGGTCAGAAAACGCGTATGCCGGTACGTCTCTTCATGCTTTAACGCCTCGTAAAGCCCGGAGCGCGAGTAGACGTGCGTTAAAAAGTCATAATCTGCCCTCAGCGAAACCTGGCGGATCAGGGAGTTAATCGCCGCCATGCTGACGGAAACCATCACCGGGCAAATCGCCATCGTGGCAATGCCCAGCCGGGCTGAAAACATCATTGGCGTCGTAAACGGCGTCGCCACGGCGATATTAATAATCGAATTGGCGACCAAAATGATTTCAGTGGCGCCCGTGATAAACGTCAGCAGACAGGTCGCAGGCAGCGAGTAGCGAACCGCGCACCAGATAAGCGCAGGCAGAGGAAATGAGAGACTCCCCGCTCCGCCAATCACCACCGAGGCGATCACCGAGACGATCAGCGCAATCACCGGCAGCAGCTGCTCCAGACGTAACCTGAGCTCGCGCCCGGGCATACGTAGCGTGAGCATACAGGGCACAACAAGCACGCCGGTTGAGAACTGCTCGCTAAACCAGTCGGCAAACAGCGGCCAGAAGGTGTGACTGTCAATCCCGACCGACCCCACCGCGCCTAGCAAGGCGCAAAGCAGCGCGGCAATCAGACAGTAGTTAAACAGGCGTAATGCGTTAAGCGGATCGGGGGTTTTCTTCATCAGCCGCTTGTCGCGCTGAACCAGCACGGCGACGACAACGATAAAGATCATGTTAGACAGATTGATCACCACTGAGGCTATACCCCAGCTGGTTGTCACCGCGTCGTACAACAGCATCGCGACATAACATACCGCATAGTAATGCAGGCGATTCAGGTAAACATAGCGGGCGAAGATCCCTGCCATAACGCCATTCAGCGGCCAGAACAGCGACAGGGCCTCAACGAGCCGTAATTCCGCACCCACAAAATAGAATAAGGTGGTGAGAATGAAAATCGTCGTTGCGTTTCGCAGCGGCGTGTCAACCTGGAACGGCCTGAAGGCGGTAAGAGCAGAACGCATTAAATATCATTCCATATGAAAGCTTATGGCAATTATTGCGGTCGTCAGCAAGATCGGGACTAACCTGGGATGCATCTATAACACAAATACCACTGGAGCATAACTCGTCAAATTTAGGCGTTCATTTGCAGCACCAGCCAGTGGTGGATAACGCTGACGATATAATTTTTTTGCGGCGCCGTCAGCGTTACGCCTTGTGGAATGTTATGCCATTTTGCCAGACAGCCCCGACAACAGGTGGCGGTTGCATGCTGGGCGATAAACACCGGGTGACCGCGCATAGGCGTCTGTTTCCCGTCGTTTGCGGGTTGTGCAGGCGCAAGGCGCTTTTCAACAAAATCCGCGGCATGCTGGTCAATGGTTTCGGGGCCTTTGTCCCAGCAGTACTGTCGTTCTTTATCGCCTAAACGAAAGCGCGAGCGAAATGTCGATCGCGCCAGTCGGGAAAAGAGAGGATCCAGATCGGCCATCAATATACGGAACGTCCCAGACGCTGGGTCAGTTTCTCCAGAATCGCGACGCCGGCAAGCGAATTTCCCGTTTCATCCAGCTCCGGGCTCCAGACGGCTATCGCCATTTCATGCGGCACAATCGCCACGACCCCGCCGCCGACACCCGATTTAGCCGGGAGACCAACGCGCCAGGCAAACTCACCGGCATTTTGATACATCCCGCTGGTTGCCATCAGCGCGTTAACCTGACGGGCCTGAAGCGGAGAAACGACTTCCTGATCGAGATGCGGCGCGTGCCCCTGGTGCGCAAGGAACAGGAACGTCTGGGCCAGCTCAACGCAGCTCATTTTCAGGGCGCAGTAATGGAAGTAGTTTTGCAGCACGGTCGCCACATCGTTGTGGAAATTACCGAAGGATTTCATCAGCCAGGCGATGGCCGCGTTACGGGCGGAGTGTTCAAACTCCGAACGTGCCACCACCGGATCGTAGGCAATGTCGTCGACGCCCGAGAGCTGGCGCACTATCTCCAGCATTCGCTGACGCGGCGCGCTGAGGCGGCTTTGCAGCATATCGCAGACCACCAGCGCCCCAGCGTTGATAAAGGGATTTCGCGGTTTACCCTGTTCTATCTCGAGCTGAAGCAGCGAGTTAAAAGGCTGGCCGGACGGATCTTTGCCCACCCGCTGCCAGATCTCGTCTTCTTCATACTGGCGCATCGCCGCAACCAGACTGAGCACTTTCGAAATGGACTGAATGGAAAAACGTTCTGTTGCATCCCCTGCCTGGTATCGCTGTCCGTCGATGGTACAGATAGCAATGCCCAGCTTATTCCCGCTGACCGAGGCAAGGGCCGGAATATAGTCGGCAACCTTCCCCTTTCCAATTAACGGACGAACCTGCGCCAGAATCTCGTCCAACATCTCATTATGGATGACCGCAGCCACACTTTGCTCCTTGCCCTCAGGCTAAAACGGGCTGCGAGTATAACAGAGGCTTATGTATTGCGTCAGGCGCTAAGACGAAAACGCGAAACGGCCTGCAATAAAAGATCGGATTGCTTTTGCAGACGTTCAGAAGCATCAGAAGCGTCAGAGACCAGCAGGTCCGTCTGACGGGAGACCTGGTTCAGCGCCTGAAGCTGACGCGTCATCTGGTGAATACTCTCTCCCTGGCTGAGCGTGGCGGTGGAGATCTCATTAAGCAAACTGCTTAAATTGCCCACCAGACCGGTGACCTGCTGCAGATTCTCTTCCATCAGGGTAACGGCGCGGGAACCGTCCTCAATGCCCTGCAGCGAGCGGTTGATCAGCTCCTGAATGGTCTGCGTCGAGTGGCTGCTCTTTCTCGCCAGCAGCCCAACCTCCCGGGCGACGACGGCAAAACCGCGCCCCTGATTTCCGGCATGGGCCGCCTCAATAGCGGCATTCAGCGCCAGGATGTTGGTCTGAAACGCCACGCTGTCGATCATCGCCACGATCCCGCGCATCTCTGACGATCGGTCGACGATCGCCTGCATGGACGCGTTCACGGTCGACATCATCTGGTCTCCCCCCACGGCTGCCTGGCGCGCTTCATCGGCCCGGGAGCTGGCGAGTCTGGCATACCCGGTATTGCCTTCAACGTGGCTTTCCAGCGCCGCGATATGCGCCGTCACATCCTCAAGCTCTTTCGCCTGGCGCGCTGACTGCTGATACAGCTTCTGGTTACCTTCCGCCAGGGAGCCAATATTCTCCACCATGGTGGCAGTAGCATGGCTGACCTGCGTCACCAGCTGCTGAAGACCGTGCTGCATCGTCGCAATACTGTCGCTAAGCTGCCCTATCTCCCGGTTGAAGCGCATGACGTTCGGCGGCGTGCCGGAGAGATCCCCTGCCGCCAGCCGGTTAATATGCGCAATCAAACGACGCAGCGGCGTAATTACCCATCTGGACATGCCGAACCAGACGGCAACCGCAATGGCGAGCAGCAGCACCGGCGCAAACAGGAACAACGTTTGCAATCCTGAGAGCTGCGCCATGAGGCTCTGACGCCCCTGCATGGCCTGCTTCTCGCTTGCCTGCTGATAGCGCGCATAGTTGTCGTTAAAATCAGACTGAAACGCCTGAGCCGGTACGGCAAAAAAAGCGTCGATGGTGTTGGTTTTTATCAGACCGTCTGCCTGCTCTTTGATTGCACCATAGAAAAGCTGATAGCTGTTCACCAGCGCGTCGTCTTTCGGCGGATTCAGCGCCAGCCAGGCCTTCCACGCCTGCTGCGAAACCGTCAGCGCCTTTTGCGCATCATCCATCAGACTATGCCAGCTTCCGTCGGATCCGGTCTCTTTATCCTGCATAAACCAGACGCCGGACCGGTTAAGAAGATCGCTTGCCGCCAGCAGAGAAACACGGGCCAGATCCAGCTTGCTCTGCTGCTGCCAGGCCAGAAGGTTTTGCTGCTCGTTGCGCTGGGCGTCGTTCAGGGAGGCGTTAAGCAGGAATGACGAGGAGAGCTGCAGCGCGGAGAAAAGGCCAATAATGCAAAAGATACCCGTCAGCAGACCAAAGTGACGAGGGGTGAGACGCTGCGCAATACGGCGAAAAATTTGCGTTAGGTTCATAATTAGCTTCATTTACAAGGCGTTAGACGCGTGCGAGTCTACGAAATGAAAATGACAGAACCATTGCAGATAAATGACAACGGCCCTCGCGAGGAGGGCCGCAATCACGGGATTACACGCGATCCTTCCACACCGTCTGCACATTGCAGAATTCGTGCAAACCAAAGTGGGAAAGCTCGCGGCCAAAGCCGCTTTTCTTCACGCCGCCGAAGGCTACACGCGCATCGCTGGCGCTAAAGCCGTTGATAAACACGCCGCCGCACTCCAGTTCGCGGGAGAATTTATCCGCAAGCGCTGCGTCAGCGGTGAAGACCGTCGCCGACAGGCCAAAATCGCTGTCGTTGGCCAACATCAGGGCGTGCTCCGCGTCTTTCGTAACAGTAATGGCCGCGACCGGCCCAAACAGCTCCTGGCGGAACGCCGTCATCGACGGGGTGACATTCGCCAGCACGGTTGGCGCATAATAATTCCCCTCGCCGCTGATTTTCTCTCCGCCCAGCAGCAGCGTTGCCCCTTCTGCCAGCGTCGCCTGCACCTGCTGATGCAGTTCATCGCGCAGATCGAAACGCGCCATCGGGCCCAGGTAGTTTTCTTCCTGGTCCGGCGCGCCCAGCTTCAGAGCCGCAACCGCATCGACAAAGCGTTGGGTAAAGGTGTCCGCAATGCCCTCCTCCACAATGAAGCGTTTGGCCGCCGCGCATACCTGTCCGGTGTTCTGGTAGCGCCCCGCTACCGCCGCCTTCACGGCAAGATCCAGGTCGGCATCGTTGAGAACAATGAACGGGTCTGAGCCGCCCAGTTCAAGAACGCATTTCTTCAGCGCGGCCCCCGCCTGAGCGCCAATGGCTGCCCCGGCACGCACGCTTCCGGTGACGGTCACCGCCGCAATACGACGATCGTTAATCGCCTGGCTGACGCCGTCGTTGGTGGCGTTCACCCAGCCGAACACGCCTTCAGGGAAACCCGCATCCGCAAAAATCTGCGCGATAAGATCCGCCGAGCCGAGCACGTTGGGAGCGTGTTTGAGCAGATAGCTGTTCCCTGCCAGCAGAATCGGCACCGCGCCGCGCAGCACCTGCCAGAGCGGGAAGTTCCACGGCATTACCGCGAGGATCGGTCCCAGCGGACGGTATTCAATAACCGCGTTCTGGTTTTCCACCTGCGTAGGTTCCGCACGCAGCATCGCCGGGCCGTGCTCGGCGTACCAGTCGCACAGGCCGGCAGATTTCGCCACTTCGGCCCGCGCCTGCTGAACAGGTTTGCCCATTTCACGGGAGATCGTCTGCGCCATCTCTTCTGCGCGGTGTCGCAGCGCGGCGCCAAGATCGCGCAGCTTTTGCGCCCGGTGGGAGACGCTTTCGCGACGCCACTGGCGATAGCCCGCGTCTGACTGAGAAATCGCGCATTCAACCTGTTCCGGCGTCGCCCACGGATACGCGGCGAGGGTTTCACCCGTGGCCGGGTTGACTGAGAAGGCATGTGTTGCAGAGGAATAAGTCATGGTGTTCTCCACGTTTTTCGGTTGATTAATTGTGGACCACTCTGCTATTTCTTAAAAATGAATAATACTAACCACCTTATTCACAAAACGAGAATATTATGGATTTAACCCAGCTTGAGATGTTTAACGCCGTCGCGCTGACTGGCAGTATCACCCAGGCGGCGCAGAAGGTGCATCGCGTGCCGTCCAACCTGACGACCCGCATCCGCCAGCTGGAAGCCGATCTGGGCGTTGAGCTGTTTATTCGTGAGAACCAGCGTTTGCGTTTATCCCCGGCTGGCCATAACTTCCTGCGCTACAGCAAGCAGATCCTCGCGCTGGTGGATGAAGCGCGCATGGTTGTCGCGGGTGATGAACCGCAGGGGTTATTTGCCCTCGGCGCGCTGGAAAGTACCGCCGCCGTGCGCATTCCTGAAACGCTGGCGCAGTTTAACCAGCGCTATCCGCGCATCCAGTTTGCCCTTTCGACCGGACCATCCGGGACGATGATTGATGGCGTACTTGAGGGAACCCTGAGCGCCGCCTTCGTCGACGGGCCGCTGTCGCACCCGGAGCTTGAAGGAATGCCGGTCTACCGGGAAGAGATGATGCTGGTCACGCCTGCCGGGCACGCGGAGGTGACGCGTGCCGCGCAGGTCAGCGGCAGCGACGTTTATGCCTTTCGGGCAAACTGCTCGTATCGCCGACACCTGGAGAGCTGGTTTCACGCTGACCGCGCCGCACCCGGCCGCATTCATGAGATGGAGTCCTACCACGGCATGCTCGCCTGCGTCATTGCGGGCGCGGGCATCGCGCTGATGCCGCGCTCGATGCTTGAGAGTATGCCTGGGCATCATCAGG
The DNA here is from genome assembly GCF_043965265.1 of Enterobacter sp. ECC-249. Classification (NCBI taxonomy): domain Bacteria; kingdom Pseudomonadati; phylum Pseudomonadota; class Gammaproteobacteria; order Enterobacterales; family Enterobacteriaceae; genus Enterobacter; species Enterobacter sp. ECC-249. The sequence goes on along the minus strand of NZ_CP143660.1, from coordinate 2,822,887 downwards.
TGGAAGCCTGGCCGCTGGCGGAGAACTGGCGCTGGCTTACTACCTGGCTGGTGTGGCGACGCGGAGCGATGACCCGCCAGCTGGAGGCCTTTATAGCGCTGCTAAACGAACGTCTTCAACCAGCGCCTTCTCCATAAACAGGCTGAGCGGGTCGTCAACGTATGGGGGAAACGCCGGGCGCAAATCGTATCCGCACTGCTCATAAAGACGCACTGCGGCATGCTGTTTGATACCCGTCTCCAGCCTTACGGTATGACAATGACGGCTCAGGGCCTCATCTTCCAGGGCGGCCAGCAGCGTCTCGCCGAGATGCTGCCCGCGATGGGCCGGATCGATATAGACCCGTTTCATCTCGCCCGTACCGTCGCCGTTGAGCACGATAGCACCACAGCCAACGGCATGCAGCTGCTGGTCGCGAATGATCATCAGGATCAGCGAGGCTTCCGGCAGTGCAGCCAGATCGAGCAGATGATTACTTTCGGCGGGATAGAGTTCACTCTGATAGCGGTCAAGCGCCGCGATCAGGCTGAGAATGTCCGGGTGACGAGCAGATTCAGAGGTAATGGAATACATGGCAGGCTCCTTGCTTTTTTATGAGGCTAAATTTCAACATAGCGCAGGCCTGCCGGGGTGCTTCATAGTATTAACTTATCGCTGCGCCCTGTTAGCGCAAAAAGACCCGCCCTTTCAGATACAGGGTGGCCTGTCCGCCAATCAACACGCGGTCGCCCTTCAATTCGCAGCGCAGATCCCCGCCACGGTGTGACACCTGACGGGCGTTGAGTGACGTTTTACCCAGCTTTTCGCTCCAGTAAGGGATCAGCATGCTGTGGGCAGATCCGGTAACCGGGTCTTCCGGCACCCCTTCGCCCGGGCAGAAGAAGCGGCTGACGAAGTCATAGTTTTCTCCCGGCGCCGTCACGCAGACCATTTTATCCAGCGGAAGCATGGCCCCAATATCCGGCGTTAGCGCTTCCACCTGCTGCTGGCTCTCCAGCACCACCATGTAATCCCGACCCACGCGCACCTCTTTTGCCTCTGTGATGCCCAGGCCGCTAAACAGCAGCGCAGGTGGGTTCTCGACCACCTCCGTTGACCACGCGGGGAAGTTCAGCGTCAGCCAGTCGCCGCTGCGTTTGACCGTCAGCTCGCCCACGAAGCGCGTGGTGAAGGTGATTTCAGTGTGCGGATAGTCAAGGTATTCAAAAATAACGTGCGATGCGGCAAGCGTGGCGTGGCCGCACAGGTTAATTTCATCCAGCGTGGTAAACCAGCGCAGCTCAAAACCACCGTCGGTACGGACGAAAAAGGCGGTCTCAGACTGGTTATGCTGCTGCGCCATTTTGAGCAGCGTCTCGTCCGGCAGCCACTCTTCCAGAGGACATACCGCTGCCGCGTTGCCGCCAAAGGTTTTGTCGCTGAAGGCATCCACCAGATAAAAATCAATTTCCTGCATTGTCTCTTCCTCTTTTGTTATGGCTATTTAGCGCAGAAAAACTGTGCCTTTCAGATAAAGTGTGGCCTGCCCGCTCATCAGCACCCGCGAGCCTTTCAGTTCACAGCGCACGTCGCCGCCGCGCGCGGAAACCTGACGGGCAAACATCATCGTTTTACCCAGCTTTTCGCTCCACCAGGGGATCAGCATCGTGTGTGCGGAGCCGGTGACCGGATCTTCCGGGACGGAAACGCCCGGTGAGAAAAAGCGGCTGACAAAATCGTATTCCCCCTCACCCCGCGCCGTCACGCTCACCTTATGCTCGCCCGGCGTCATCGCCGAAAAGTTTGGCGTGAGGGCCTCGACCTGCTGGCGATTTTCCAGAACGATCATCCAGGCGCGCCCTTTCCGGGCTTCAGCGTAGCGGCTGACACCCAGCGCCGAAAGCATCTCCGGCGGGGGCGTAGCTTCACGAGTTGGACATGCCGGGAAGTCCAGCGTCATCCAGTCCCCCTCGCGGCTAACCGTCAGGCGGCCAGAAGCGGTATCAAAGTGGATCCGCGAATCCGGGTAATCCAGCTCGGCAAACAGTACGTGCGCGGCCGCAAGCGTAGCGTGGCCGCAGAGATTGACTTCGCCAAGCGTGGTAAACCAGCGTAGCTCAATGCCCCCTTTGCTGCAGACGAAAAAAGCCGTTTCCGACTGATTATGCTGCTGCGCCATCTTCAGCAAGGTCTCATCGGGTAACCATGCTTTCAGCGGACATACGGCGGCCGGATTACCGCCAAACGTAATATCGCTGAACGCATCTACCAGATAAAAATCAATCTCCTGCATTGTCTTACCGCCTGTTTTTATTGTGTTGTTCTTTTATATTCAATGAAAACAGCGTTCCCGGCTACCGCTTTCATAAGGTAAATATTGAGATCTGCATCACATAATGGTTGAGTTTTCGCCGTTTGACGTTTTAAGATCGTCTCCTCTTCTTTTCAGCAACGAATCTCCGACATCCCTATGACAACGAACACAGTTTCCCGCAGGGTTGCGTGGCTACGCGTGGTCACGCTGGCCATTGCCGCGTTTATTTTTAATACCACAGAATTTGTTCCGGTTGGGCTGTTGTCTGACATCGCTGAAAGTTTCCAGATGGAAACGGCTCAGGTGGGCATTATGTTGACCATCTACGCCTGGGTGGTAGCGCTGATATCCCTGCCGTTTATGCTGCTGACCAGCCAGATGGAGCGGCGCAGGCTGCTGATCGGTCTGTTTGTCTTGTTCATTGCAAGCCACGTGCTGTCGTTTATGGCGTGGAACTTTACGGTGCTGGTCATGAGCCGCATCGGCATTGCCTTTGCCCATGCGGTGTTCTGGTCGATCACCGCATCGCTGGCGATTCGCCTTGCACCGGCGGGAAAACGCGCCCAGGCGCTGAGCCTGATTGCCACCGGTACCGCACTGGCGATGGTGCTGGGTCTGCCGATCGGCCGCATCGTGGGGCAATACTTCGGCTGGCGCACGACCTTCTTCGCCATCGGCATGGGCGCGCTGGCGACGCTGGTGTGTCTGATTAAACTGCTGCCCGCGCTGCCGAGCGAACATTCCGGCTCGCTGAAAAGCCTGCCGCTGCTGATGCGTCGCCCTGCGCTGCTGAGCATCTACCTGCTGACCGCCATCGTCGTGACGGCCCACTACACGGCGTACAGCTATATTGAACCGTTTGTGCAGGTGGTGGCGGGCTTTAGCGCCAACTTTGCCACCGTATTACTGCTGATCCTCGGCAGCGCGGGCATTGTTGGCAGCGTGCTGTTCGGCAAGCTGGGTAACCGGCACGCCTCCCTGCTGGTGAGCAGCGCCATCGGCCTGCTGCTGGCCTGCCTGCTGCTGCTGATGCCCGCCGCGGGCAGCGAAAGCCATCTGGCGATCCTCAGCCTGTTCTGGGGCGTGGCGATCATGATTATTGGCCTGGGTATGCAGGTGAAAGTGCTGGCCCTGGCGCCGGATGCGACGGACGTCGCCATGTCGCTGTTCTCGGGGATTTTCAATCTGGGCATTGGCGCGGGGGCGCTGGTGGGAAATCAGGTCATACTGCACGTGTCGATGTCGGCGATTGGCTATCTGGGGGCTATTCCGGCCCTGGTGGCGCTGATCTGGTCGGTACTCATCTTCCGCAAGTGGCCGGTGGCGCTGGAGGAACAGGGGCAGCACGGGTGAGGGTTGTTGGTGCCGGGTGGCGCTGCGCTTACCCGGCCTACAAAAAGACGGATTTCGCAGGCCGGGTAAGGCGAAGCCGCCACCCGGCAATGAACTTAATGATAGGTCTTAATAATTTCCAGCACGCCGTTAATAATAAACTGCACGCCCATACAGACCAGCAAGAAGCCCATCAGACGGGAAATTGCCTCGATACCGCCCTTACCTACCCAGCGCATAATAGCGCCAGAGCTGCGCAGCGACACCCACACGATAAGACCGATAATCGCAAAAATCAGCGGTGGCGCAATCGTCAGCACCCAGTCCGGGAAGGTTGCGCTATCGCGCACCGTTGACGCGGAGCTGATGATCATCGCGATGGTCCCCGGCCCCGCCGTGCTCGGCATGGCAATCGGCACAAAGGCGATATTCGCACTCGGTTCGGTTTCCAGCTCTTCCGATTTGCTGGTCGCTTCCGGCGACTCATGCGCTTTCTGCGCCGGGAACAACATGCGGAAACCAATAAAGGCCACAATCAGCCCCCCGGCGATACGCAGACCAGGGATGGAAATCCCGAAGGTATTCATCACCACCTGTCCGGCGTAATAAGCCACCATCATGATGGCAAACACATACACCGAGGCCATCATCGACTGATGGTTGCGCTCGGCGCTGTTCATATTCCCTGCCAGCCCGAGGAAAAGCGCCACCGTCGTTAACGGGTTAGCCAACGGCAGCAAGACCACCAGCCCGAGGCTGACTGCTTTAATTAAATCCAACATAGTGCGTTGTCGTCCTTATCCATATTTAACACAGCAATTATAGGGGGAAAGTGCGACATTCAGCCATGGGCGCAACGTAACGATTATTTTCCTTCAGAAAAGATAACTGTCAGTTATCTATATGATTTGAAAGACCTCAAAAAAAGTTCATGAAACGTTTTAGCAATTCGTGGCATCGGCTGACTCATTCAGTTGACTTATACTTGCCTGAGCAATAATATCTGCCGTGACTAACTACTTGCCAGGGCAATCATTGTGAAAAGCACCAGTGATATCTTTAACGACGTTGTTCCGCTGGGTCGTCTTATTCATATGGTAAATCAGAAAAAAGACCGCCTGCTCAATGACTACCTGTCACCGCTGGATATCACCGCAACACAGTTCAAAGTGCTGTGTTCCATTCGCTGCGAAGTGTGTATCACGCCGGTTGAGCTGAAAAAGGTGCTCTCTGTCGATCTGGGTGCGTTAACCCGCATGCTCGATCGTCTCGTCTGCAAAGGATGGATAGAACGAAGCCCTAACCCGAATGACAAACGCGGCGTACTGGTGAAGCTAACCAGCGATGGCGCGGCCATGTGCGAGCAATGTCATCAATTAGTAGGACAAACACTGCATCAGGAACTAACAAAAAACTTAACGGCAGATGAAGTGGCAACTCTTGAGCTTCTGCTCAAAAAAATACTGCCGTAAACAGAAAAAGAGGTATGACGATGTCCAGACGCAATACTGACGCTATCACCATTCATAGCATTTTGGACTGGATCGAAGATAACCTGGAATCGCCGCTCTCCCTTGAAAAAGTGTCAGAGCGTTCAGGTTACTCCAAATGGCACCTGCAACGGATGTTCAAAAAAGAGACCGGTCATTCATTAGGTCAATACATTCGCAGCCGCAAGCTGACGGAAATTGCCCAGAAACTGAAAGAAAGCAATGAGCCGATCCTTTATCTGGCGGAGCGTTACGGCTTTGAATCGCAGCAAACCCTGACGCGTACGTTCAAGAACTATTTTGACGTGCCGCCTCATAAGTACCGAATCACCAGCGTGCCGGGCGAATCCCGATACCTGTATCCGTTAAAACACTGTAGCTAATCATCGCCTGTAACAGACGTAACCGAGGAAATCATGAAAGTTACCGCCTCCGCCGCCCTCGCCTTGCTGGTGCTATTCTCCAGCCAGACCTTCGCGGAGCAAACCCCTCGTGCAACGCAGCAAAATAATCCTGATACGATGATTTTGCCGTCAGCACATGACCAGTCGCCTTATGATTTCAACCATATGGGTGCTGGTAGCGACAAATCCGACGAATTAGGCGTGCCTTATTATAATCAGCACGGCCTCTGATTCGTTTTTGCCCCGCAGATGCGGGGCTTTTTTTATGCCTTTTCGCTTACCCGCGTCGTCCGACGAACCCGCAGACCAAACACGTTAATGTACAGCCCGGCCATGATCAGCACGGCGCCAAACAGCTGCAGCGCGCTCAGCGTTTCATCCAGCAATATCGCCGCACTGGCAAGTCCTACCACCGGCACCAGCAGAGATAACGGTGCGACGCGCCAGGTTTCATACCGCCCCAGCAGCGATCCCCAGATCCCATAGCCCACAATGGTGGCGACAAAGGCCAGATAGACGAGAGACAGGATCGTGGTCATATCGATGTCGACCAGACTGTGCAGCATCACCGCCGGACCGTCCAGAAGACTCGACGCCAGCAGAAACGGGATAACCGGGATCAGCGCGCTCCACACCACCAGCGACATCACCGCCGGGCGCGCCTCGTGCTGCATGATCAGCTTGTTGAAGATATTCCCGCAGGCCCAGCTCAATCCCGCCGCCAGCGTCAACATAAACCCGAGCAGCGCCACGTGCTGACCATTCAGGCTGGCCTCGATGAGCACCAGCACGCCGAACACCGCCAGCGCGATCCCCGCCAGCTGTTTGCCCTGCAGACGCTCGCCAAACACAAACGCCCCGAGAATAATGGTAAAGAACGCCTGCGCCTGCAACACCAGCGAGGCAAGACCCGCCGGCATTCCGAACTTGATGGCGCAAAAGAGAAACGCGAACTGGCCAAAGCTAATGGTCAGACCGTAGCCCAGCAGCAGTTTAAAAGGGATCTTTGGACGCGCCACAAAGAAGATGGCCGGGAAAGCGACCAACATAAAGCGTAAACCGGCCAGCATCAGCGGCGGCATATTATGCAGCCCCAGCTTAATGACCACAAAATTGAGCCCCCATACTACGACCACCAGCAACGCCAGCAGCCCGTCTTTCCGCGTCATATCCAGCCCCTGAATTATTAATAATTTGTTAACACTTCAAGGTAACAGAAAAAAGTACGTCACGAGAAGATCATTATTTCTGGCAGGCAGCTGAAGCACTTAGGGATAAATCAGGTGCTATACAAGCCCCTTATGTCATGGTAATCCTGTTAACACACCTCTAATAAAAGCATAAGCAACTGTCGGGCAGGAATATGAAACCATCTCTCAGGCGCTCAACCGCAGCGCTGCTGGCATCGTCATTGTTGTTAACCATCGGTAGAGGGGCAACGCTGCCGTTCATGACCATCTATCTCACGCGCGTCTACAGCATGAGCGTTGAGAATATTGGTTATGCCCTGACCGTGGCGCTGACCATTGGCGTGGTATTCAGCCTGGGATTTGGCATTCTGGCCGATAAGTTTGATAAAAAACGCTACATGCTGATCGCGATCGTGGCCTTTATCGCGGGGTTTGTCGCGATCCCGCTGGTCCATAACGTCACGCTGGTGGTGCTGTTCTTTGCGCTGATCAACTGCGCCTACTCCGTCTTTTCGACGGTGCTGAAGGCCTGGTTCTCCGACGTGCTCACCACGAGCCAGAAGGCGCGCGTCTTCTCGCTGAACTACAGCTTCCTGAACATTGGCTGGACGATCGGACCGCCGATTGGCACCCTGCTGGTGATGTACAGCCTGCAGCTGCCGTTCTGGCTGGCGGCCTTCTGCGCCGCCCTGCCGCTGGGATTCATCCATTTCTTTGTGCAAAAAAGCGTGGCGTTAGATACCGCAGAGGAGAAGATGCCCTGGCAGCCGTCTGTGTTGCTGAAAGACCGCGCGCTGTTCTGGTACACGCTCTCTGGCCTGCTCGCGTCCTACGTCGGCGGCTCGTTCGCGACCTGCATTTCGCAATACGTTCTGGCCGCGCATGCGGACAGCGATTTCGCCGAAAAGGTGGTGGCCGTGGTGCTCCCGGTCAACGCCGCCGTGGTGGTAACGCTGCAATATGCGCTGGGACGCAAAATCTCAGCCAGCAATATCCGCCCGCTGATGACCCTCGCCACCCTGTTTTTTATCCTGGGGCTAGGCGGCTTTATGCTCTCAGGTGAAAACCTGGTTTACTGGGGCATTGCTGCCGCCATCTTTACCCTGGGTGAGATTATCTATGCGCCGGGTGAATACATGCTGATCGACAATATTGCGCCACCGGGAATGAAGGCGAGCTATTTCTCCGCGCAGGCGCTGGGCTGGCTCGGCGCGGCGGCAAACCCGATGATCACCGGCATCATCCTGACCAACCTGCCGCACTGGTCGCTGTTTGCGATCATGATGGTCGCCATCGTTATGGCCTGGCTGATGATTTTGCGCGGGATGAGCGTGAAAAGTGAAGATAGCGTGTCGGGTGGCGCTGCGCTTACCCGACCTACAAAACCCTAATCGTAGGCCGGGTAAGGCGCAGCCGCCACCCGGCAAAAGCACAAGCATCAGTGGTGCAACATCTCCTCCACCACCTGCTCTTTATACATCTCGTTCGGGTAATAGGTCGGCCAGTTGTCCATCTCTTTCAGCAGCGCCTCGTGGGAGGTGTTGCCCATGAAGATATGGAAGTGAGAGGAGGCCTTCGGTCCGATGGTATGGTCGCTGAACTGCACGAACTTCGGCGCTTTGCTAGCGGCGTCCTTACACTCGAACAGATAGCGCACGCCTTTCTTACCGGACGCGTAGGTCAGAATTTTGTAGCCGCTGTAATCATACTGACAGCGGCTGACCGTTTTCCCCTGATGGAATTCCATCACGTTATTTTCGATGCCGATGGCATCCACGTCCGTCGCATAACCCTTGCGGTAGTAGGCTTTCACCTCATCAAAGGTTTTGCTTTTATCCTTCTGGGATTTCTGTTTAAAGACCGGATCCAGCGAACCATCGAGCAGGAACGGATAGACCGACTGCCAGGTTCCGTCCCAGTCAGAAAGCGTTCTGTCCTTCACATCTTTATCCTCAAACACGCCGTTCGCCGCTTTCTGTTCCGCTTCGGTCATCTGATGGCCGTGCGAGTGTGCAAACAGCTGGCCGCTGACCAGCAGCGCCCCCAGAGTCATGGCAAATTTTGCAATATGTGCAGCCAACATAACATCCTCATTCCGTTTTATAAGAATGGGAATGTTATATTATAACATTTCAGATCGCAACCAGACCGCGAACGCCCTCCTGCTCCATGTTTTCGCCCCGCCCGCGCTGAATAATGCTGCCGCGGGACATCAGCAGATAGCTGTCTGCCAGCTCGGCGGCGAAGTCGTAAAACTGCTCCACCAGCAGGATCGCCATGTCACCTCTGTTTGCCAGGGTGCGGATCACGTGTCCGATCTCTTTAATGACGGAAGGCTGAATGCCTTCGGTCGGTTCATCCAGGATCAGCAGCTGCGGACGACTCGCCAGCGCGCGCCCAATCGCCAGCTGCTGCTGCTGCCCGCCGGAGAGATCGCCCCCGCGACGATGCTTCATCTCTTTGAGCACCGGGAACAGCTGCCAGATCTCCTCCGGCACCTGCTTCGCCTCGCGGGCGGAAAATCGCGACAGCCCCAGCTGGAGGTTCTCCTCCACGGTCAGGCGCGGGAAAATCTCCCGTCCCTGCGGGACATACGCCACGCCGGACTGCACCCGCTGGTGCGGTTTACTGTGGGTAATCGTTTTTCCCAGCCAGATGATCTCCCCGGTTTTCGCCGGGATCAGCCCCATCAGACACTTCAGCAGCGTGGTTTTTCCCACGCCGTTGCGACCCAGCAGGCAGGTGACTTCGCCGGTGACGGCCTTAAAGCTCACGCCGCGCAGGATATGGCTGCCGCCGTAATACTGATTCAGTTCGTTGACCTGTAACATTCCCTCTCCTTAACGTCCCAGATAGACCTCAATCACCTGCTCGTTGGCCTGAACCTCGCGAAGCGATCCTTCCGCCAGCACCCGCCCCTGATGCAGCACCGTCACATGGTCGGCGATGGTTTCAACAAAGCCCATATCGTGCTCCACCACCATCAGAGAGTGTTTGCCCGCCAGCGTTTTGAACAGCTCTGCGGTGTACTCCGTTTCCGCATCGGTCATCCCGGCGGCGGGTTCATCCAGCAGCAGCAGGTGCGGGTCCTGCACCAGCAGCATGCCAATCTCCAGAAACTGCTTTTGTCCGTGGGAAAGCAGCCCGGCGCGGCGGTCGCGCTCGCCGGTCAGCCGCAGTAAAACCAGCATCTCATCGATCCGGTCGCGCTGCGCGCCGTTGAGTTTTGCCCGCAGGCTCGCCCAGACGGACTTATCGCTTTTCATCGCGATCTCCAGGTTTTCCCACACCGTCAGCGCCTCAAAGACAGTGGGTTTCTGGAATTTACGCCCGATGCCCAGGCGGGCAATGGCCGCAGGCTCCAGCGCGGTCAGGTCGATGGACTGGTCGTAAATCGCCCTGCCGCTCTTTGGCCGCGTTTTGCCGGTAATGACGTCCATCAGCGTGGTTTTACCGGCACCGTTGGGACCGATCACGCAGCGCAGCTCGCCCACGCCGATATTCAGCGAAAGATCGGTCAGGGCCTGAAAGCCATCAAAATTGACGTTAATCGCCTCAAGCTGCAGGACCGGATCGGTCTGCTCGCGGTAACGATCGCCGGGTAGCTGGCGGGTAAATAATCCTTCGGCTGGCTGCATTATTTTTCTCCCTTACGAAACAGTCCGTAGACGCCGCGCGGTAAAAACAGCGTAACGGCGATAAAAATCAGCCCCAGAAACAGCTGCCAGTATTCCGGCATCGCGACGGTGAAGAAACTTTTCGCTCCGTTCACCAGCGCCGCGCCAATCACTGGCCCCACCAGCGTGCCGCGCCCGCCCAGCGCTACCCAGATGGCGGCCTCAATCGAGTTTGTCGGCGACATTTCGCCCGGGTTGATAATGCCCACCTGTGGGACATAGAGCGCCCCCGCGAGGCCGCACAGCACGGCAGAGAGCGTCCACACCAGCAGCTTGAACCCGCGCGGATCGTAGCCGCAAAACGTCAGGCGGTTTTCCGCGTCGCGAACGGCGGTCAGGATGCGGCCAAACTTGCTCTTTGCCAGCGCAAATCCGGTGCCCAGGGCCAGGAGCAGCAACAGCACGGTGGCCAGAAACAGCGCGATACGGGTAGTCGTTTCTGTTACCGAAAACCCGAGCAGCGTGGTGAAGCCGGTAAAGCCGTTATTGCCGCCAAAGCCGGTTTCGTTGCGAAAGAACAGCAGCATCCCGGCATAGGTCAGCGCCTGGGTCATAATAGAGAAATAGACCCCTTTGATCTTTGAGCGGAAGGCAAACCAGCCAAACACCAGCGCCAGCAGTCCCGGCACCATCACAATCAAGACCAGCGCCCAGGCAAAGTGCTGGGTGCTCCACCAGAACCACGGCAGTTCGCTCCAGGAGAGAAACGACATAAACGCGGGCAGACCGTCACCCGCGGCCTGGCGCATCAGGTGCATGCCCATCGCGTAGCCGCCCAGCGCGAAGAAGATCCCGTGCCCAAGCGACAGCATACCGGCATAGCCCCACACCAGATCCAGCGCCACCGCAACGATGGCATAGCAGAGGATCTTGCCAATCAGCGTCAGCATCCAGGTCGACAACGCAAGCGGATGCGTCGCAGGCAGTAAGGCGAAGAACGGTAATATCAGCAGACATACCACCAGCAGGCTGCCTGCAAGTTGCGTTGTGCGTGGCGCTTTGCGCGCCAGCGTTAAGGTCAGCGGCTGGCTCATCAGTCAATTACCCTCCCTTTCAGCGCAAACAGGCCCTGGGGACGTTTCTGAATAAACAGCACGATCGCCACCAGAATCACGATTTTGCCCAGCACCGCCCCCATCTGTGGTTCAAGGATTTTATTAAAGATCCCCAGACCAAACGCTGCGGCCACGCTGCCTGCCAGCTGGCCTACGCCACCGAGAACGACCACGAGGAAGGAGTCAATAATGTAGCCCTGGCCCAGCTCCGGCCCGACGTTACCCAGCTGCGATAGCGCCACGCCGCCTAACCCCGCAATCCCTGAGCCAAGTCCGAACGCCAGCATATCGACGCGGCCTGTCGGTACCCCGCAGCAGGCGGCCATGCTGCGGTTCTGCGTTACCGCCCGCACGTTGAGCCCCAGACGGGTTTTATTCAGAATCAGCCAGGTGAAGAACAGCACCAGCAGCACGAAGCCCAGCACCACGATGCGGTTCCACGGCAGCGTCAGGTTGGCAAAAACCTGCACCCCGCCGGAGAGCCATGCCGGGTTCGCCACCTCCAGGTTCTGGGCGCCAAAGGTCATGCGCACCAACTGGATAAGCATCAGGCTGATGCCCCACGTCGCCAGCAGCGTTTCCAGCGGACGACCGTACAGATGACGGATCACCGTGCGCTCCAGCACCATTCCAATGCCCGCCGTCAGGCAGAACGCGACCGGCAAGGCGATAACGGGATAGAGCGCCAGCCACTGGGGCGCAAGCCCGGCCATCGCCTGCTGCACCATCCAGGTGGCATATGCCCCCAGCATCAGCATCTCGCCGTGGGCCATGTTAATCACGCCCAGCAGGCCGTAGGTGATAGCCAGCCCCAGCGCGGCCAGCAGCAGCACCGACCCGAGGGACAGCCCCATAAACGCCTGGCCCAGCAGATCGCCCCACATCAGTCGGTGCTGGATCTGGCTAAGACTCTCTTCTGCGGCCGCGCGAACGCCGCTATCCGGCTCCGCCTGTGGCTGGGTAAAGGGGGTGAGTCTGGACTGTACGTCCGGGTCGTCTGACTGGCCTAACAATTCGACGGCCCTTCGGCGCACCTCGGCCTGCGGGCTAGCCAGCTGGAGATTCGCGACCGCCAGCAGCAGCGCCTGACGCGCCACGGCATCCGTTTCAGCGGTCACACGCTTTTCCAGAAAAGCGAGCATCCCGGGCTGGGCATCGCGCTGCAGCTGGCGCGCCGCTGCCCGCCTTTCGGTGACACTGTCACTCACAAGCTGATGCGTGGCGATAGCGGTTGCAGCAAGCACGCGAAGCCGGTTCGTCAGGCGCACGGCTTTGGTTTGCCCTCCTGCCGTCTGGCTTTCACCCAGCGGGATGACGTTGCCATCGCGTTGTGCAAAGGCGTGCTTTTGCGTATCGACGTAGAGGTTTTCCTTTTGCAGCGCCTCAAGGAGCGGCAGCCTGGACGCATCCGGCGCGGCGGCCCACTGCGTCAACAAATCCGCCTGCTGGCTGCGGCTGGCGGCAACAAAACGATCGGCATCCGATGCCTGCGCCATCCCTGGCAGCAGTCCGGAAAGCCATACAAGAGCGATGAACAGGCGCATGGCGTTCATGACGTTTCTCCCTGCGGTGATGGCTTAGTTGCTGGCGGTTTTCATCGGCTGGTCGGGCTTTTTGTCATTCCCGGCGATGAACGGGCTCCACGGCTGGGCGCGTACCGGCTGTTCGGTCTGCCACACCACGTTAAACTGACCGTTGCCTTCGATTTCACCGATCATGACCGGCTTATGCAGATGGTGGTTGGTGGCATCCATGGTGAGCGTAAAGCCAGACGGCGCCTTAAAGGACTGACCGGCCATCGCCGCACGCACTTTGTCCACGTCGGTAGTGCCCGCTTTTTCCACCGCCTGCGCCCACATATGAATTCCCACGTAAGTCGCTTCCATCGGGTCGTTGGTCACCACGGTATCGGCGTTCGGCAGCTTGTGCGCCTTCGCATAGGCTTTGTAATCCGCCACGAACGCCTGGTTAGTCGGATTATCGACGGACTCAAAGTAGTTCCACGCCGCCAGGTTACCCACCAGCGGTTTGGTGTCGATCCCGCGCAGCTCTTCTTCACCCACGGAGAATGCCACTACCGGCACGTCGGTCGCCTTCAGCCCCTGGTTAGCCAGCTCTTTGTAGAACGGTACGTTGGAGTCGCCGTTGATGGTCGACACCACGGCGGTTTTGCCGCCTGCGGAGAATTTTTTGATGTTGGCGACGATGGTCTGGTAGTCGCTATGACCAAACGGGGTGTAAACCTCTTCGATATCCTTATCCTCCACCCCTTTCGAATGCAGGAACGCACGCAGGATCTTGTTGGTGGTGCGCGGATAGACGTAATCGGTTCCCAGCAGGAAGAAGCGTTTCGCCGCGCCGCCGTCTTCGCTCATCAGGTATTCCACCGCCGGGATCGCCTGCTGGTTCGGCGCCGCGCCGGTATAGAAGACGTTTGGCGACATTTCCTCGCCCTCATACTGCACCGGATAGAACAGCAGGCCGTTCAGCTCCTCAAAGACCGGCAGTACGGATTTGCGCGAAACCGAGGTCCAGCAGCCGAATACCACCGCCACTTTATCCTGGCTCAGCAGCTGACGGGCCTTCTCGGCAAACAGCGGCCAGTTTGAGGCCGGATCCACCACCACCGGCTCCAGCTTCTTGCCCAGCACGCCGCCTTTGGCGTTGATCTCGTCGATAGTCATCAGGGCGACATCTTTCAGCGGAGTCTCAGAGATAGCCATCGTGCCGGAAAGAGAATGCATGATCCCCACTTTGATGGTATCGGCCGCCTGCGCGCCAAAACTCATCCCCATCGCCACAACGGACGCAGACAACGCGAAGGCTTTTAATAAAGTACGACGGTGCATATTTTCACTCCTGAAAAAGAACGCTGTGCGAAAACGTCCGTTACGGCGTGGACGCGGAAATAAATGTGTCAGCGAAGCAGGAGCAAAAAGAATGCCAGAATGGAGATAGCGCTATTTATGGGAAGGGAACGCCGGATGTAAAGAGAACGTCTCAGAATGGCACAGCGCTGCACTTTTATAATGCAGCGCTGAGGAGGAAGTTTTACCAGACTTCGCTGGCGATCTGCGTGACCAGACGGACTTTGTCCCACTGCTGGGTTTCGCTCAGGCTATTACCCTCTTCGGTAGAGGCAAAGCCGCACTGCGGGCTGAGGCAAATTTGCTCTTTCGCCACGTATTTCGCCGCCTCTTCCAGACGGGCTTTAATCCCCTCCGGGTTCTCCAGCTCGCCGTTTTTCGTGGTGATAAGACCCAGCACCACCTGCTGCTTGCCCGGGCGAACAAAGCGCAATGGCGCGAAATCCCCGCTGCGGTCGTTATCATATTCGAGGAAGAAGGCGTCAACGTTAACCGTTCCGAACAGCACTTCCGCCACCGGCTCGTAGCCGCCTTCGGAAATCCAGGTGGAGCGGAAATTGCCGCGACAGACGTGCAATCCGATGGTCAGGTCGTCCGGCTTGCCCTCCAGCGCCTTGTTCAGCACGCGGGCATAGATGCGCGCCAGCTCATCGGCATCATCGCCGCGCTCGCGGATCTGACGGCGCTGGTCGTCCGAACAGAGATAGGCCCAGACGGTGTCATCCAGTTGCAGATAACGGCAGCCCGCATCGTAGAAGGCCCGAATGGCGTCGCGCCACGTGGTGGCCAGATCGTCAAAATAGACGTTCAGGTCCGGATAGACGGTCGCATCAATGTCTTTACGACCGCCGCGGAAATGTAGCACGCTCGGGCTGGGAATGGTCATTTTCGGCTGGGCGTTCCCGCTGATGCTTTTCAGATAGCGAAAGTCTTCCAGCATCGGATGCTCCCCAAAGCCCAGCTTGCCGGTGACGCGCACGCCGTGGGCTTTGGTTTGTACGCCGTTAAACTGAATGCCTTGCTGCGAATCGTAACGCTCAACGCCCTGCAGACCGTCAAAGAAGTCGAAGTGCCACCACGCGCGGCGAAACTCGCCGTCGGTGACCACATGCAGACCGCACGCACACTGCTGCTCAACGACGTGGCGAATGGCCTCGTCCTCCACCGCGCGAAGCTGTCCGGCGTCAATTTCGCCGCTGGCGAACTTCAGGCGAGCCTGCTTGATGGCATCCGGGCGTAAAAAACTGCCGACTACATCGGCGCGGAACGGGGCGTGGTGTCGTTGCATAAAATCTCCTCAGTCTGCCGGCGATAATTGCCCGCAGTGATAATTCATTATTTGAAGTTTTAGACTTCTGGATGTCTAAATGTCCAAAAACAATGTCATACCTCACCGGCGCGGGCAAACGAGAAAATTTCACGGGTGTTGAAAAAAATTCATCTTCACAGCGCGGCAGCGGTTTCGCTGCTGGCAAAGGCGAATCGTTCATCTTCCCAGCCGGTGATCCCACCGAGCATGATTTTGACCGGCAGCCCGAGACGCGCCAGCTTCAGCGCGGCTCTGTCCGCGCCGTTACAGTGCGGCCCTGCGCAATAGACGACGAACAGCGTCCCTTCGGGCCATTGGGCCATGCGCTCAGCGGTCATCTGGCTCCATGGCATATGGAGAGCGCCCGGCACGTGACGGCGGGCAAACTGCTCCGGGCTTCCCACCACGTGCAGCAGGACGAAGTCCTGCTCATTATTGGCGATGGCATGGTGCACATCGGCGCAGTCGGTTTCGACGCTCAGGCGGCGCAGGAAATGGGTAACGGCTTCCTGCGGCTCGGCAGCCGGAAATTCAGTAACATAGCTCATGATCCTTCCTCATCTTTGGCGTTTGTGTTAACACTACTCTATCCACAAATTCAGCCCGTGAATGCGCTCGCTTATGCCAGAAAACAGCAAAAAGATGACAACGTTAAGACAGATTGCCCGCCCGAAGGTGGTAGTGCTGGCGTATGACGGTCTGTGTACCTTTGAGTTTGGGGTGGCGGTGGAAATCTTCGGCCTGCCGCGCCCCGAGCTGGGCGACGACTGGTATCGTTTTGCCGTCGCAAGCGTTGACAGCGGTGAGCTTCGGGCGACAGGCGGGATCCGTATTATTACCGATGGCGATCTCTCCCTGCTTGAGTCTGCCGATCTGATCGTAGTGCCGGGCTGGCGGGGGCTGGACTCGCCGGTTCCGGACGCGCTCTGCAACGCATTACGTCAGGCCAGCGCGCGAGGGTGTCAACTGCTCTCCATCTGCTCGGGCGTGTTTGTGCTGGCCGCCTCGGGGCTACTGGACGGACGTAAAGCCACGACGCACTGGCGCTACATTGAGACGCTAAAGACCCGCTTCTCTGGCATCGACGTGGTCGAGGATGTGCTCTACCAGGACGAAGGCGATATCTTGACTTCCGCAGGCAGCGCGGCGGGGATCGATCTCTGCCTTCACGTTGTACGAAGAGATTATGGGATGGAAACCGCCAACAGCGTGGCGCGTCGGCTGGTCATTCCTCCTCACCGGGACGGTTCACAGCCGCAGCAGCTGAGCCGCCCGGTGGCGCAGCTGCGGGAGAGTCAACGTCTCGGCCAGCTGTTTGATTTTCTGCACACGCATCTTACCGAGCCGCACAGCGTCGACTCGCTGGCGCGCCGCGTCGGTATGAGTCAGCGCACGTTTCTTCGTCGCTTCGAGTCGGCAACAGGGACGACGCCCGCGCGCTGGTTACTCAACGAGCGTCTGCTGCGGGCGAAAGATTATCTGGAAAGCAGCCGTTTAAGCATCGACAGCATCGCGGAACAGACCGGGTTTGGCCAGGCATCGACGCTGCGTCATCATTTCCGCCAGCAGTTCGCAATTTCTCCGGCCCAGTACCGCAAACAATTTTCTCATTCCGGTACTGCTCGCTGAGGCGTCAGTCTTTTGGTTTCGCATGAATATGGAGAGCATGATGGTCACCACACACGTTTTTATCGCAACCAGTCTCGATGGCTATATCGCCCGGCATAATGACGATATCGAGTGGCTGCTGCAGCGCGATGACCCGACTGAGGATCATGGCTATGCGGCGTTCATCGCGGACAAAGAGTGGATTGTCATGGGCCGGGGGAGCTATGAGAAGGTACGGACTTTTGACACCTGGCCGTATGACCGGCCCGTGCTGGTGCTCTCCCGGCAGCTGGCCAACACGCCCGTGCCCGACGCATTGAGGGGCAAAGTACAGTTTTCCGACCGCACGCCCAGGGAAGTGCTCGACGATCTGGCGATGCAGAACGTGCGTCGCGTCTATCTGGATGGTGGGCAGGTGATACAGTCGTTTCTGCGAGAAGGACTGGTCGCCGATATGGTGATCACGACCGTTCCTGTCCTGCTCGGCTCGGGTAAATCGCTGTTTGGCGCCCTGTCCGGAGATATCGATTTGACGCTGGTATCCAGCCTCAGCTTCCCTTCAGGCCTGGTGCAGTCGCACTATCGACTGATGCCGTAAAACCTCGGTAAACGCTGCGCAAAAAAAACCGCCAAAAATGGCGGTAAATGCTTGCATGGATAGATTTGTATTTTGGTCTCTACGTCCCGACGCTCCATGGCCGGGCTGCGGATCGCTTACAACCTAACACCTGTAGCCTTAACGAACGCTAAACAACCTTATTAACCTGTGTGGGTGTTTATCTGCAAATAACGCATAAGACCCTGCTCAGCGCTCTCTTTTGCGTCGTCATTAATGGCTTCAAGATAAAAGGAGCGAGCGACACCATAAGGTGCTTTTTCAGAGGGATACACCGCGAACTGGAATGTTTTTCCTTTTGCCTGATGAGTGCAGTCTAATTCCCAACGCTGATCGTTCACTTTTTTGCTGGCGCAGGCAACGCCACCATAGTCGCTGGTTAAATAAGAACCCACGCGCGTTTCTGCTGATTGAATATATTCTGGTTCGCCATTGCCTGCATAACGAACCGCTGCAACGGCTCCAACAGCCGCCACCACAAGCGCAAGCGCTATTATCTTTTTCATTTATAAATGACCTGTTCCTTAGCCTAAGAGCACTATTATATAAGATTAATCCGTTATGCATACGTCCGATCGTGAACCAGAAATGGTAGTTTACAAAGTTTCAGTTGTTTTTAGGAAATGTCTTAACCGCCATTTCGAACGCACAATATTTGACATCTTCTTTGCGCTAATTTTAATTTTTGAATAATAACCCTTAAAAATAATCGACATGATTATCCCGAATTGTTTTAAGCGGTGAATCCATGATTAAAAAAGGGTTATCTCTCGTCATGCTTATCTGTGCGCTGTTTTCGGGCGAGCTTATGGCCGGGCACAAAGGACATGAATATCTGTGGGTAAAGAATGTGGCGCATCAGCTTCGGCATGAAGCCGACAGCGATGAATTGCGAAGCGCTGCGGAGGAATCGGCGGAGGGTTTGCGCGAACACCACCTGTGGCAGAAATCGCGCAAACCCAACACGCACGTTCGGTAATTAGCTGCCCTTGCGTTTTGGCAGGGTTTTCATCAGATCGTCCGGGCTGACGGACGCCACGATACTGCCGGGCTGCGGCATTTTGAAGATGTGGTTTTTCATCTTACCAATCACATGCATTTCGCAAGGACGGCAGTCGAACTTGAGGGTCAGGACTTCATCACCGTTTACCAGCTGCATTGGGGTGGCCTTCCAGCTCTTTATGTTGCCTTTCGCCTGCTTAGGACACAGGTTAAACGCAAAGCGCAGGCAGTGCTTGGTGATCATCACCGGCACATCGCCCTTCTCTTCATGCGCTTCATAGGCCGCGTCGATCAGCTGCACGCCGTGGCGATGATAGAATTCACGCGCTTTATGGTTGTAGACGTTGGCGAGGAAGGATAAATGGGTGTCCGGGTATACCGGCGCAGGGACGGCTTCCGCTTTACGGCTACCGCGTGGATACTGTGCCAGGCGCGCGGCATCCAGCATCTCAGCCGTTTCGCGGCGGAACTGGTTAAGCAGGCTGTTCGGCACGAACAGCGCGTCCGGCAGATTGACGTCGATAGCGCGCGCATAGTAAATCGTCTGGCCCAGCTTCGCCACGCCATCCTTCAGGTTGTTAAGCGCTTTTTCCGCGTTGTTTGCCACCTCGAAAAGGCCATCGAGCGTATGCGTCACGCTAATGCCGTCTTCACAGGTCATGGTCAGAATCAGCTGCTCTTCCCAGCCGCCCAGCTCAATATCCACGCCGATACGGCGTTCGCTGGAGGTTTTCAGCAGCGCCTGCTGCCAGTTGTGATCGAGGTTACGGTTAAGCGCCGCGTTCGGTCGCGCCTTGTAGAGATCGGCGGGCATTTCGTTCGGCCAGACACGGTAGCGGTTCTCACCGGTTTTCTCGACCGTATTGGCGCGAAAGCCCACGACTTCACGCTTAATCATCACGTTAAGGCCATCGCCGTTCGCCAGCGGCTCCGTCACTGCGACATCAAGGTGATCCTTCGCCACTTTCAGCACTTCACCCACCGGTAAACCGATAAACTTCGGTGAGTCAAACGCGCCGATATCCCCTTTACGGGCATTCACAAAATAGTCCGTGCTGCCGCGGTGGAACGTTTTGTCCGTCGACGGAATAAAGAAATGCTCGGTGCGACCGGCTGACGCGCGCGCCAGATCGCCGCGATCTTCGATGATGGCGTCAAGCATCTGGCGATAGTGCGCGGTGATGTTCTTCACGTAGCTCATGTCTTTATAGCGCCCTTCAATCTTGAAGGAACGCACGCCCGCGTCAATCAGCGCGCCCAGGTTGGCGGTCTGATCGTTATCCTTCATCGAGAGCAGGTGCTTTTCAAATGCCACGACGCGGCCCTGATCGTCTTTCAGGGTATACGGCAGACGGCAGGCCTGTGAACAATCGCCGCGGTTGGCGCTGCGCCCCGTCTGCGCGTGGGAAATATTGCACTGGCCGGAATAGGCGACGCACAGCGCGCCGTGGATAAAGAATTCAATCGTCGCGTCTGTTGCCTGGTGAATATCGCGGATTTGATTCAGGTTCAGCTCGCGCGCCAGAACGATCTGCGAAAAGCCGACGTCGGAGAGAAACTTCGCCTTCTCGACCGTACGAATATCGCACTGGGTACTGGCATGCAGTTCAATGGGCGGAATATCCAGCTCCAGAACGCCCATATCCTGAACGATCAGGGCATCAACGCCGGCCTGGTAGAGATCGGTAATCAGACGTTGCGCGGGCTCCAGCTCATCATCATGAAGAATGGTGTTCAGGGTCACGAACACTTTCGCCCCGAAACGGTGGGCGAACGGCACCAGTTCAGCAATATCGCTCAGGCTGTTGCTGGCGTTATGGCGGGCACCGAAGCCTGGGCCGCCAATGTAGACGGCGTCTGCGCCATGAAGGATCGCTTCACGGGCAATGGCGGCGTCACGGGCCGGGCTTAAAAGTTCAAGATGATGGGATTGCAGGCGCATACTTCGTCGTTATCCGTTATGGTCAAAATGGCGGCTATTGTAGTCAGAAGTATGCGTCAGCGAAACAGTTTTGCGTAGCCTCAGCGGGGATAATGAATCAGGGAGTGAAAATGCACCGTCCGGTCGCTGCTGTTGCGGTAGGCATGCGGTTTATCGCCGGCGAAACGGACGCCCGAATCGGCTGAAATCGTCTGCCATTTGTCGTCGAGCTTCATCTCCAGCTCGCCGCTGACCACCACCACATGTTCAATCACTCCCGCCTCGTGCGGCGTGGACTCGCTCAGGGCACCGGGTGCCAGGGTAATGGAGAAATAATCAAACCGGAGCGCCTCGTCCCATGGAAAGAGCGGCTTGACGACCATCGCCTGCTGCTGCGGGTCAAATACCGCCTGCTGGTCCGCCTCCGGGGTGATGAAGGCGGAAAACGGCACGTTCAGTCCCGTGGCTATTTTCCACAGCGTCGACACCGTGGGGCTGGATTCATTGCGCTCGATTTGTCCGAGCATGGCCTTTGACACGCCGGTCTCGTCCGCGAGCTTCGACAAACTCCAGCCGCGCGCCTGGCGCAGCGTTTTCAATGTGGTTGCAAGATGTCGTGTGATGTCCATGTTCCCTCCTGGTGAAGTACAGCATACCACTTGTACGCTATAGCGCACAGTGCTACCTTACTCCGGACGCTATAACGCACAACGGAGTTTTCATGCGCCCTTCTTCTCATCTTATTCCAGTCGCACTGGCTGGATTTGTCGCCGTGCTGGTCGGTTACGCCAGTTCGGCCGCCATCATCTGGCAGGCCGCCGCCGCGGCAGGCGCCAGCGCGCAGCAGATTGCGGGCTGGATGACCGCGCTGGGGATTGGGATGGGCGTCAGCACGCTGGCGCTTTCCTGGTGGTACAAAGCGCCCGTAATGACCGCCTGGTCGACGCCCGGCGCGGCGCTGCTCGCCACCAGCCTGCACGGCGTCACGCTGGCGGAAACCATCGGCGTGTTCATCTTTGCTAACGCGCTTATTTTACTCTGCGGCATTACCGGGCTTTTCGCCCGTCTGATGAAGCTGATCCCCCATTCGCTTGCTGCCGCCATGCTGGCCGGAGTATTGCTGCAGTTTGGCCTGCACGCGTTTGCGCATCTGGAAGGGCACTTTCTGCTGTGCGGCAGCATGATTGCGGCGTGGCTGATCGCCAAAGCGCTGTCGCCGCGCTATGCCATCGTGGTCACGCTGCTGGTAGGCGGTATTGTGGCATGGACGAGTGGTGACGTTGTCACGGATAAGCTCACGCTCTCCCTTGTGATGCCCGAATTTATTGCGCCCACGTTCACCTTCACCAGCCTGGTGAGTATTGGCGTGCCCTTCTTCCTGGTAACCATGGCCTCGCAAAACGCGCCGGGTTTCGCCACGATGAAAGCCTCCGGTTACCCGCTGGCGGTGTCACCGCTCATTATCGTCACGGGGGGACTGGCGCTGCTGTTTTCTCCGTTTGGCGTATTTTCAATCTGCATTGCGGCCATTACCGCCGCCATTTGCCAAAGCCCGGATGCACACCCGGATGCGGATAAACGCTGGCTGGCGGCCATCGCAGCGGGAGGGTTTTATCTGCTGGCGGGAATTTTCGGTGGATCCATTACCGGGCTTATGGCCGCGCTGCCGCTCAGCTGGATCCAGACGCTGGCCGGCCTGGCGCTGCTGGGCACCATCAGCGGGAGTTTATATCAGGCGCTGAATCACGAAGCGGAGCGCGACGCGGCTATCGTCACGTTTCTGATGACCGCAAGCGGCGTGACAATCCTGGGCATCGGTTCGGCATTCTGGGGGCTGGTGCAGGGCGGGGTATGTTACGCCCTGTTTTCACGCGCTCGCCGCGCGTAGCTGCGAAGGCGTCATGCCCGTCGCACTGCGAAAGCGGTTGCTGAAGTGGCTGGCGGAGTTAAACCCGCAGGCAAGCGCGATCTCCGTCAGCGGCTTCGTCGTATGCTGGACAAGGGCTTTCGCTTTATCCATTCGCCTCTGCATCACATACTGATGCGGCGCCAGCCCCGTCGACTGGCGGAACATGCGGGCAAAATGGTATTCGCTGAGGGCAGCCTGCGCCGCCAGTTCGGCCAGCGTCAGAGGCTGACCGAGATTCTCTTCGATAAAGGCCAGCACGTTGCGCAGCACGAATGGCGATAGCCCGCCGGTGACGACCGGCAGCTTCCACTGCACGTTTGAGTAGTTTTGCAGCAGATGGGTCAGGAGCAGCGTAGAGGCCGTGCTCAGGGTCAGCTGGTTGGCATGCTGCTGCCAGTCGCAGCCCAGTAAAAACTGGCGATACAGCGCAGTGATCTTCGGATCGCTGCCAAAAATACGCTCGTCCAGGGTGAGCGAAAGCGGCCGCTTGTCCCAGATTTTCTCCCCCACGTCGCGCAGGTGTTCATCGGTGCAGTAGAGATGCACAAACGACAGGTCATCACGGATATCCCACGTTGATTCGCTCTCTTTCGGCATCAGGCAGAAACGGTCCGGCCCCCCGCCGTTCTTCCAGCCGCCCGGCGTTTTTTGATAGCTTTCGTAGCCGTCCGCCACGTACAGGCTGAGGGTATGATGGTTGCTTTTAACGGTTATCGTGTCGTGCTTGTTGTACCACGCCGCCAGCTGAATACCCGAATTCAGCGAGACGGTTTCCCGCAGGACTGCATTCTGTTGGCAAAGCGTTTCAAAGGTATCGTAAGCGTGAGACATAACCGTTAGCGCATGATTGATGGGAATATCAGTCTAAGAAGAGTTGTCCCCCGTTGCCAGACCCCTGGGAAGAAAAAAGCGCAAGATTTTGCAAGTCACCCGCAAGCGGGTGAAAGCCCGTTACGAAGCTCTGCGCCATACTGCGGGCTTCCGCGGTTTGAGAAGAGACAACTATGAACGCATTATTATATGGACTCGTGGTCATTATCTGGGGAACCACCTGGATTGCGATTTTTCTTCAGCAGGGCCCCGTCGCGGCGCCGGTGTCGATTTTCTGGCGCTTCGCCGTCGCCAGCCTCACCATGATGGTGGTGTTACTCGCCCTGCGTCGCCTGCGCGCGCTGGCGCTACGGGATCATCTTTTTTGCCTGCTTCAGGGATGCTGTGTTTTCTGCTTTAACTTCTGGTGTTTTTACACGGCAGCAGCACATATCAACACCGGGCTGGAATCGGTGATCTTCTCCATGGCCGTGCTTTATAACGCCATTAACAGCTTTATTTTCTTCGGGCAGCGCCCGCCCGCGCGTTTCTGGACGGCGGCGGCATTGGGCCTGGTTGGGATCGTCACCCTCTTCTGGGACGATCTGCTGGCCAGCGGCTGGAGCGCGTCTCTCCTGACCGGCATTGGGCTTTCCGCACTCGGTACCTACGGCTTCTCGCTGGGCAATATGATCAGCATGCGCCATCAGCGCAGAGGCCTTGAAACCATGACCACCAACGCCTGGGCGATGCTCTATGGCACGCTGGTGATGGGCTGCATTGCGCTGTTCAGAGGCGATAGCTTTGTGCCGGAATGGACGGTGAGCTATCTCGGCGCGCTGGTGTATCTGGCCCTGTTTGGCTCGGTGATTGCTTTTGGCGCCTACTTCACGCTGGTGGGACGCATTGGTCCGGGCAAAGCGGCCTACAGCACGTTGCTCTTTCCGCTGGTGGCGCTCTCCATCTCCACGGTCTACGAAGGCTACGTCTGGCATATCAACGGTATTGTGGGGTTAGTGCTGATTCTGGGGGGAAATATGGTGATGTTTACCAAACCGGAAACCTGGTTCAGACGCTTACGGATGGCGTAAATAAAAAGGCCTGCATTACGCAGGCCTTTTTATTTTATTTTGCGGTCTTTTTCACATCAAACATGGTGGCATCCGTCGCCATATCATCAACAACCTGCTTCAGCGTCGCAAAGGTCATTGGCGTGCTTTCGTTATTCAGCTCTTTACCTTCGCCTTTACGTACCACCTTCATAACCGGTTTGTTGGTGGCCGCATCGATCAGCTCGCCTTCAAAGAAGAGATGCGTATCCATGGTGCGGTGCCCGGTTGCCATCTGCGTACCGGCAACCACCAGCGCAACAGGCACCACTTCATAGAACTGCAGCCCCTCTTTCTGCGAACTCACCCCGGTAATCGCGCCGCGGAAAATCAGGCTGTGTTTGCCCGGCGTGGTCACAATTGGCTTACGCGTACCAATCGCAGTTTTCATTTTGTTATTGGTATAGTTCAACAGCTCATCAAGCGTTTTTTGACCGATTTGCGTAGTCGGTTTTGGCGTTGGATAGTAGGTAATTGGTGTCCAGAGAATGCTGTCGTAGTTAGCTTCATTATAAGAAGGGTCAACCCAACGCAGCGTTGGTTTTCCCGTCGCCGAAGTCGTTTGCTGCAAGCCTGAGTAATCTTTTAAAAAGCCGGAGTATTGTTCTGGCGCAGCGACTTTTGAAGAACAACCCGCTAACGCCAACAGACCAGTAAGCACTGCAACTTTAAAAAAAGTTTGAGTACGCATGATAGTTTTCCATGTTATCTGCAAGTATGCATTTGAAGTTATAGCAAAAGACGGGCGGGTTTGTTGTGACAAAAAATGATGCGGGGAGCACAAATTGCAAAAAGATTGCCCGGACGCATGCCGGGCAGTGAAAAATTATTGATTTATATCCACTTGCCAGAACAGATGTTTGCCAAACGGGTCGATTTCATAGCCCTTCACCTCCTTGCGCACCGGTTCGAAAATCGTTGAATGCGCAATCATGACCGCGGGCATCTGGTCATGCATCATCTGCTGAGCCTCTTTATACAGCGCCACGCGTTTATCATGATCGGTTATCGATTTCGCTTCGGCGATGATGCTATCAAAAGGCTTGTAGCACCATTTCGCCGAATTTGACCCGCCGTTCGCCGAGGTGCAGGTAAAGAGCGGGCCGAAGAAGTTATCCGGATCGCCGGTGGCTGTCGTCCAGCCCATCAGCGCGGCCTGATGCTCTCCGCCCTTCACGCGTTTAAGATACTCGCCCCATTCGTAGGTGACGATTTTGGTCTGCACGCCTATTTTCGCCCAGTCGGCCTGAATCATCTCCGCCATGCGTTTCGCATTGGGATTGTACGGACGCTGAACCGGCATCGCCCACAGGTCGACGCTCACGCCATTGGCAAACCCGGCCTCTTTCAGCAGCGCTTTGGCTTTTTCAGGATCGTAGTCGTAATCCTTAAGCTCGCTGTCGGCACTCCAGACGCCCGGCGGCAGCAGATTCTTCGCCACGGTGCCGGTACCGTGGAACACCGCATCAATAATGGCCGGTTTGTTGATGGCCATCGCCAGCGCCTGACGGACCTTCACGTTATCCAGCGGCGGCTTCTGGGTGTTGAACGCCAGGAAGCCGGTATTCAGACCCGCCTTACTCATCAGATTAATATCTTTGTTGGCCTTCATGCGCGGCAGATCGGCCGGGTTCGGGAACGGCATCACCTGACATTCGTTCTTCTCAATTTTGGCAAAACGCACGGAGGCATCCGGGGTGATGCTGAACACCAGCCTGTCCAGCTTCGATTTCCCCTGCCAGTAGTCGGCAAAGGCCGTGAACAGGATCCGGGAATCCTTCTGATACTGCGCCAGCTTAAACGGCCCGGTGCCGATGGGCTCCATATCCACCTTCTCCGGCGTGCCCGCTTTCAGCATCGCGTCGGCATACTCCGCTGAAAGGATCGAGGCAAAATACCAGGCCAGATCGGCGACAAACGGCGCTTCCGGGTGCGCCAGGGTAAAGCGCACGGTGTGGTCATCGACTTTATCAATGGCGGTTATCAGGCTGCCGAACTCCAGGCTTTCGAAGTTGGAGTAGCTGCCGTTAGAGACGTTGTGGTAGGGATGATTCACGTCTTTTTGCCGCATAAACGAGAAGATCACGTCGTCGGCGTTAAAGTCGCGGGTCGGGGTGAAGGATTTATTGCTCTGGAACTTAACGCCCTTACGCAGATGGAAGGTGTAAACCTTGCCGTCGTCGCTCACCTCCCAGCGCTCCGCCAGGCTCGGCACCAGCTCCGTGGTGCCGGGCTTGAAATCGACCAGACGGTTATAGACCGGCACGGCGCTGGCGTCGACGCTGGTTCCCGAGGTGTAAAGCTGAGGGTTAAAGTTTTCCGGCGATCCTTCGGAGCAATACACCAGCGTTTTGGCGGCGACGGCGGAACTGACCGTGAGTGCCGCGAGCGCCAATGTGAAAGTTGTGAGTTTGCTTGTCATCATTTATTCCTGTCTTTTTAATTCGACGGCTAATTAATTCTTTTGCCATTTCATAAATAACATTAAAGTGATGTGGCAAACACCTGAAAAATAAATAAGGAATAAATCACTATGGGCTCGCCGCTTTCCAGACAATTAACGCATCGTTTTTTCCGCTATCTCTCTATCACCAGCCAGAGCGATCCTAAAGTCAAAACCTTGCCCTCAACGCCGGGCCAGCATGACATGGCGCGCGAGCTGGCGCAGGAGCTGGCACAGCTGGGGTTAGACGACATTGTGATTGATGAATTCGCCACGGTGACGGCGGTGAAAAAAGGCAAAGTGCCCGGTGCGCCGCGCATCGGCTTTATTACCCATATCGATACCGTCGACGTGGGACTTTCACCGGATATTCATCCACAAATATTAACGTTTACCGGTGAAGATCTCTGTCTGAATAAAGAGAAAGACATCTGGCTGCGGGTTAAAGAGCACCCTGAAATTCTGGCTTATCCGAACGAGGAGATTATTTTCAGCGACGGTACCAGCGTATTGGGTGCCGATAATAAATCCGCCGTCACGGTAGTCATGACGGTGCTGGAAAACCTGACGGCGGAGCATCGGCATGGCGATATCGTCGTGGCGTTTGTGCCTGACGAAGAGATCGGCCTGAACGGTGCCAAGGCGCTGGATCTTAAGCGCTTCGACGTCGACTTTGCCTGGACCATTGACTGCTGCGAGCTGGGTGAGATTGTCTACGAGAACTTTAATGCGGCAGCCGCGGAGATCCGCTTTACCGGCGTGACGGCGCACCCGATGTCCGCCAAAGGCGTGCTGGTGAATCCCCTGCTGATGGCGACTGATTACATCAGCCATTTTGACCGCAAGCAAACGCCCGAGTACACCGAGGGACGTGAAGGCTATATCTGGTTTAACGGCATTCAGGCCGGACAGAACGAGGCCGTTCTTAAGGCCAATATCCGCGACTTTGACAAGGAGAGCTTTGCCGCCCGCAAGCAGCAGATTGCCGACGTTGCCGCACTGATTGCCGCCCAACATCCGACGGCCAGAGTGGACTATCGCATTGAAGATACCTACAGCAATATCAGCAATGCGATTGGCGAAGACCGGCGCGCCATCGATCTGATGTTCGAGGCGATGGAATCGCTCGGCATCACGCCGAAACCGACGCCGATGCGCGGCGGCACCGACGGCGCGGCGCTCTCGGCAAAAGGGCTACTCACGCCTAACTTCTTCACCGGGGCGCATAACTTCCACTCGAAGTTTGAATTCCTGCCGCTCTCCTCGTTCGAGGCGTCTTACAAGACAGCCCTGCAGATCTGCCTGCTGGCCGCCCGTTAAGCGGGCTTGCGTGCCAGCATCGTGGCAAAGCGCAGCCTGATGCGGTTGCCGTGTTCATCGGTGCGGTGCAGTTCGCCAACGTCTTCGTTGTATTTGAGCAACTCCCAGCCTTCGTAGTAGTTGCTCAGCTCACCGCTCCTGAACGCAAACGGGAAGCCGACCGTGCAGGGGTAGTCTGCCGTATCCATGGCGGCAACAATCAGATTGTAACCGCCCGGCGTC
The DNA here is from genome assembly GCF_043965265.1 of Enterobacter sp. ECC-249. NCBI lineage: Bacteria > Pseudomonadati > Pseudomonadota > Gammaproteobacteria > Enterobacterales > Enterobacteriaceae > Enterobacter > Enterobacter sp. ECC-249. The sequence goes on along the minus strand of NZ_CP143660.1, from coordinate 2,794,310 downwards.
GTGCAGCGCTGCATATTGGCGATAAGGACCGGTATGGTTTTTGCCTCCAGGAACATCATCACCACGGTAGAGAGAATAAAATCGTACTGGCCGTCAAAGCTAAGGTTGTTGAGATCCTTAATCGCCGTATGGAGATTAGCAATCCCTTCTTCCGCCTTGATGCGCTCGATATTGTCGATGCTCATCGGGTTCTTGTCCCACGCGGTCACATCGTAGCCGTTAGCCGCAAGGTAGAGGCTGTTACGGCCGTTGCCGCAGCCCAGATCCAGCGTTTTACCGGGCTTCACAATCTCCGCGCTGTACAGCACCTCTGAATGGGTACGGGTTAAGCCATATTTCTCTGTGAAGTAATTCTCATCGACGGTCATTATTTTTTCCTGGGCCTACATAAGCTGAAAGTGCATTCTGGATGCCATTTTAAGGCGTTTACCGTCTGGTTTCCAGCCGCTCGAAAAGCGAAAACTTTGCTACGTTTAGTGAAGACGCTTAGCAGAGACATGAAGATGAACAAATATCGCCTTAGCGACGAGACACGCCTCTGGCAATGGAAAAACGGCGAAACCACCCACGCCACCACGCTGCGGCAGATTATCGCCACGGCGGACTTTAACGACGTGACGGTCGGCACGAGAGGCGGCTGGATTGACGATGAGCGCGCCCTCGCGCAGGACGGCGACTGCTGGATCTACGATGAAAACAGCGTGGTGTTCGCGGGTGCAGTCGTCTCCGGCAACGCGCGTCTTACCCTTCCATGCATCATTAGCCATAACGCGCATATCGGCGACAGCTGCTGGCTGGACGGCGCGGAGGTCAGCCACGGGGCGCGAATAAGTGACAACGTCACCATTCAGCAATCCTGCGTACGGGGCGAGTGTCATATCTACGGCGAAGCGCGCGTGCTGCATCATAGCGTGGTCGTTGCAGCCAAAGGGCTGACGCCGGACCATGAACAGATCCTGCAAATTTACGACAAGGCGACGGTGAGCCAGTCGCGGATTGTGCATCAGGCGCAAATCTACGGCGAGGCGATGGTCAATTTTGCCTTTGTTGAACACCGGGCCGAAGTCTTCGACAACGCGATCCTCGAGGGTAACGATCTGAACAACGTCTGGGTATGCGACTGCGCAAAAGTCTATGGTAACGCCCGCGTGATTGCCGGGTTTGACGACGATGCCATCCCGACGGTGCGCTACAGCTCGCAGATTGCTGAGAATGCCGTGGTCGAAGGCAACTGCGTCATCAAGCATCACGTCCTGATTGGCGGCCAGGCATGGCTACGCGGCGGGCCGATCATGCTGGATGATAAAGTGGTCATTCAGGGGCGCGCGCGCATCAGCGGAGATGTGCTGATCGAACATCGGGTTGAAATCACCGACGATGCGGTCATTGAAGCGTTTGCCGGCGAGAGCATTCACCTGCGCGGCGAAAAAGTGATTAACGGTGACCAGCGCATCACCCGCACGCCGCTGCTGGGCGCGTTATAGGGTATAGATCCGGCCGTAGATATTCACATCGTCAAAGCGGCCGTTCAGGTATTCTGCTTCCCGCAGGCACCCTTCCAGCATAAAACCGTTGCGCACGGCAACGCTGTTGCTGTGCTGATTCGCCACCCGACACTTGATCACAAAACGACGGATCTCACCGCGTTCAGCGTAGTAGCGCATAAACGCCTGCAGTGACTGAGAGAGTATGCCCTGCCCCTGGTGGGCTTCATCCAGCCAGTAGCCGATGTAGCCGGCTTTATTGGTCGGTTCAATGGTGTTGAACGACAGTACGCCAGCCAGCGCATCATCCTTGAAGATCAGAAACATTTTGGCATAGCCGCGCTGGTGCAGCATCTGGTTGCTCTGCACGTTACGGCGGGTATCCTCTTCGCTGCCCACGTGCTGCGCCCAGTCAAAGGCGGTTTGCAGAAAGGCTCTGTTTTTGACGACGAGATTGTGCAGGTCGGCGGTGTAGCGTTCTTCGACGGAACGTAGTTCGATGTGTTGTGAAACGGGGATGATTTCAGATGTCATGGTGCCTCGTCATCGCCCGGTGGCGCTGCGCTTACCGGGCCTACAGTACTGAAACGTAGGCCGGGTAAGGCGAAGCCGCCACCCGGCACAAGCCCACAAGCGTTAACGCATTACCCTGTCATCAACATACTGACGTTTATCAGGCGCCGGTGGGAAATACTGGTACAGCCAGGTTTCACTGATGGCGTCGCCCTGGCAGCGCAGGAACAGGCGCATATCCACCGGTTCCGTCGAATCCGACGTCGGGTACCAGTCAAACAGAATGCGATAGCCGTCAAACGGTTCAACGTAGAGGATTTCAACCTGCTTCGCTTCACCGCTGGAGAGCGTAATCACCGGCTCAATGCCTTTTGGCGCGGCGGCCTTAAGGTCGCCGCCGACGAAATCAATCGCAAAGCGACGGGCCCACACTTTCGGGTAGTTTTCGCCCGGCGCCCAGCCTTCCGGGAAGCCGCCCATGCCGGTGCGGGTGGCGTAGACGTTGGCCAGCGGGGAGCGCACCGGCGGCATCGCGCTCCAGTAGAGGCGATATTTGAAGTCCAGCTCGTCGCCCGCTTTGACGGCTTTTTCCGGCTGCCAGAAGCAAACCACGTTATCCAGCGTTTCACCGGTGGTTGGGATCTCCATCAGGCCAACCGCGCCTTTACCCCAGTCGTTACGCGGTTCCACCCACAGGCTTGGACGCTTGTTGTACCACCCCATTACGTCCTGATAGTGCGAGAAATCGCGATCGAGCTGCAGCAGGCCGAACCCTTTCGGGTTCTTATCCATATAGGCGTTAAACTGCAGCTTCTGCGGGTTGTTCAGCGGACGACAGATCCACTCCCCGTTGCCGCGCCACATCGCCAGGCGGTCGGAGTCATGGATTTGCGGGTGAATAGTGTCACACATGCGGCGTTCGTTATTGCCGCAGCTGAACATGCTGGTCATCGGCGCGATGCCGAGCTGCTTGATGTCCTTCCGTGCGTAGAGGTGGTTCTGCACCTCCATGATTACCTGGCTCTTCTCGCAGTGGATCACGAATTTATAGGCACCCGTGATGCTCGGGCTGTCGAGCAGCGTATAGACGGTAAAGGTCGTGTCGCCGGGCTTGACGGTTTCAAACCAGAAGGAGGTAAAGTCCGGGAACTCTTCCGGCGTGTCGGTGAAGGTGTCAACCGCCAGGCCGCGAGCGGAAAGGCCGTACTGGTAGGTGTCATCCACCGCGCGGAAATAGCTCGCGCCCAGGAAAGAGACGATATCGCGACGCGCCAGCTCCGGCGCCTTAAAGGCGCGGAAGCCCGCAAAGCCGAGATCGCTTTGCCCTTCCAGCTGTTTGGTATCCACCCCCGTTTCACCGTAGCTGAAGAGCTCCGGACGGAAGTGGATCTCGCGCGCCATAGAGGTGGACTGATCCAGAGAGAACATCCGTACGCGACGGCGGAACCCCATTCCCATATGGAAGAACTGCACGTCCAGCTGACGCCCTTCAATGTTGTTCCACAGTGACTGTTTTTCATCGTAGCGGATGGCGTTGTACGCCTGCGGCGTCATGGTCGCCAGCGTCTCCGGCAGCGGACGCGGCGCGCCACCCCACGGGGTTTTCGCCAGGTCATGCGCCATGGATTGCAGTACGGAGAAGTCAAAACGACGGCTCTGGCCGTCAGCAATGTCAGAGTCGGCAGCGTATGCCGCTTTGGAAAACAGGGAAGCAAGGCCGGATGTGCCGCTCAGGGCTGCCACTGCCAGCGAGCCTTTTAGAAAACGTCTGCGATTCATGCCTGGAAAAACGTCCTTATGGTCGTGTGAATGTGTTTCGCGCTCGGCGAAATGACGGCAAGAAAGAACGCACAGCCTAAACAAAAATGGTTAAGAATCCAATTGTTGGCCGGTGATTATCTGAACAAAGTGAGAAATATTTTCTGTCGACCAGAACGGCCCGAAAGTGGTGTAAAGAAAGCCTGGAAAATGTGTAGAAAAATGCCCCGGCGCGACATCGTTCGCCGGGGCCAATGAGGCGGTTATTTTACGCTGACATCGATACCCGGGAAGTACTTATCAGCGAGTTTAGCGATCGTGCCGTCGGCACGTACTTTATCAATCGCGGCATCAAGCTGCTTTTTGGTAACCTCGTCCCCTTTACGCAACCCAAAACCGATCCCACTGCCGAGGATAGTGTCGTCAGATACCGGCTTGCCGATGAAGCCAAACCCTTTCCCCTGCGGCTTGCTGAGGAAACCTGCCTGCCCGGCCGCGGACATGACCAGCGAGGCGTCGATACGGCCATTCAGCAGATCGCCCCAGGCCATATTCTGATCTTTATAAGACACCACGGTGACACCCTGCTTTTCCCAGTGCTCCTTGGCATAGGTTTCCTGAATGGAGCCCTGCAGCACGCCGATGGTTTTCCCCTTCAGCCCTTCAGGCGTCGCCTCTACCGCCGTGCCGGCCTTGCCGACCAGCTGCGACGGAATACGGTAAATCGGCTGGGTAAAATCAATGCTCTTGCGGCGCTGCTCGGTGATATTCATCGCCGAGTTGATGGCGTCGAATTTCTTCGCCACCAGGCCCGGGATCAGCGCATCAAACGAGGTTTCCACCCAGCTGCACTTCAGCGCTGCCGCTTTGCAGATGGCATTCCCCAGCTCAACGTCAAACCCTTCCAGTTCGCCTGCCGCATTGCGGCTTTCAAACGGCGGATATTCGGCTTCCAGACCGTAACGCAGCTCGGACGCCGCGAAGGAGGAAAAGGTACACAGCAATCCCATGCCGACAACTAGCGCGCGTATTTTCATCTCAAACTCCTCAGAGCCTATCTCAGCGTGGTTTAACCCGACACAGGGCTTGGGCACCTGCCCGTAACGTCGCCTCATCTTTCGCAAAAGAGAGACGAATCAATTTATTATCCGTACCGTCCGCATAAAACGCCGACAGCGGAATGGTAGCTACACCGTACTCAACGATCAGCCGTTTCACCAGCTCGCTGTCGCGCTCGTTGCTGAACTGGCTGTAGTCCGCCAGCATGAAGAACGATCCGGCGCTGGGCAGCAGCGTGAACGGCGAATCGGCCAGCAGACTGTGCAGCAGATCGCGCTTGCGCTGGTAAAACGCCGACAGCGACAGCCAGGTTTGCGGATCGACCATATGTTCAGCAAACGCGTGCTGCATTGGCGTATCGGCAGAAAACATTAAAAATTGATGGACTTTACAAATCTCGTCCATCAGCACCGCCGGTGCAACACAGTAACCCACGCGCCACCCGGTGACGTGATAGGTTTTTCCGAAAGAAGATATAATCACGCTACGCTCCGCCAGCTGCGGGTGCGTGGCCATCCCGTGGTGCGGCTCACCGTCAAACACCACGTGTTCATACACTTCGTCAGACAAAATAATGATGTCGGTATTGCGCGTCAGCGCCGCCAGCTGCTGCAGGTCGTTGGCTGAAAAAACCTGGCCGCTCGGGTTGTGCGGCGTATTGATGATGATCATGCGCGTGCGCGGGGAGATGGCAGCCCGAACTTCGTCCCAGTTGACGGCAAAATCCGGCACGGTGAGCTTGATGGCAATCGGCGTTGCCCCCTGCAGACGGACAATCGGCGCGTAGCTGTCAAATGACGGCTCAAAGTAGATCACCTCATCGCCCGGATGCACCAGCCCGCTAATCGCCGAATAGAGCCCTTCGCTGGCGCTGGCGGTCACCAGCACCTCGCTGGCCGGGTCATACCGCGTGCCGTACAGCGTGGCAATTTTATCGGCAATACGCTCTTTGAGCGGCTGCAGACCGGTCATCGACGCATACTGGTTATGTCCTGCCTCCATTGCGCGGGTGACGCCTGCAACAAGCTTCGGATCGCAGGAAAAATTCGGTGCACCCTGAGAAAGGTTAATCGCGTTATGCTGCGCCGAAAGCTGGCCGATAACGGTAAAAATGGTGGTGCCCACATCGGGCAGTTTAGAGCGCGTTTGCACTGGCGTTCGTAAAGTCATCCTCTTTCCCTTCTCATGGACATTGCATAACTATTCAAACAACATCTCTGTTGTCGGGACAATCGAATTGTTGTCATAATAGCCATGAGAAAAATGCATAGCTGAGGGTTTTCCATGTCGCGCCGTTCGCTCCCGCTCAATGCCATTGACGCATTTTTAGTCACCGCGCGTCATCTGAATCTGACCCATGCTGCCGCAGAACTTTGCCTGACGCAGGGGGCCGTGAGCCGCAAGATAGCCTCCCTCGAGGCGTGGTTTGGCTTTCCGCTTTTTGAACGCCACGCGCGCGGCCTGCGCCTCTCTTCGCAGGGCAGCGCACTGCTTCCGGAACTGCAGTCTGCTTTTGAACAATTGCTGACCGTGGCCGATCGGGCCCGCAGCCAGCAGACCGTGATCCGGCTCAAGGCGCCCACCTGCGCCATGCGCTGGCTGGTGCCGCGCCTGCTGGAAGTGGAGCGCGAGCAGCCGGACCTGCAAATCGCCCTGACCACCACCACCGATCACAACGTCAATTTCAAAACCGAATCTTACGACGCGGCCATCGTGTTCGGCACGCACATGAGCGCAGGCGACCTGCTGTTTGAAGAAGCGCTCACCCCGGTAATAAGCCCGGTTCGGGCAGGTGCAGCGCTGGGATCGTTAACGTTTCTTCACCCGACAAGAGATAAGACAGACTGGTCGCTGTGGCTGACGAAACAGGAAGGTCCGGGCTTTGCCATGCACAAAAATCAACACTTCGACACGATGGATCTCGCCATCACGGCCGCCATTCAGGGGCTGGGCGTTGCCATTGCCGACGAAACGCTGGTGGCCGAAGATGTTCGCGCGGGAAGGCTGATGCGGCCTTATGAAACCAGCATAAAAACCGGCGCGAGCTACCGTCTGGTGCTGCGCGAAACGCCAGGGGAGGAAAATGGACTGGCGGCGTTTCGCGCCTGTTTGCTTAATCGAGGCTGACGTGGTGCTTCATCACCCGTTTGAAGAGGCTCATGCGGGCGCGCATAAAGCGGTTTTCAAGCCGGAAACCTGCATGTTTATTCACACCAATGCGTAATAAAACGTCCCGCCCTTTTCGGCATGCAGGCCAGTGCGTCGGCCCCGGCAGGCTGTCGCGACGACCTGCGTCTCGCGCAAAGCTCACCCAGTAATCCGCCACCTGAGCAGCAAACTGTAAATCCCGTTCGTTGACATACTGGCGTGAAGGCTCCACCTGGCCGAGGGTATCAAAGACGTAGGGCACCTCATTGCCGTGCCAGGCGCCGTTGATGTAGGTGGCATGTTCCGCTTCCGCGACATAGTCAAACCAGTAACGCCAGCACAGTCCGCCTGCGCGCTGCTGGGCCTGCATCACGACGTAGCCCATCGTGGTGAACGCCATGTCGCGGCACACCTGCCTGCCCAGCTCTTCATCGCCTTTGACGCCCGGATAGAGCAGCTTAATCAGCCCCAGACCGAAGCGCCGCTCCCGGCGAAGCTTCTGGATTTGCCCGGCCAAATCGATACCAAACACCGCCATCACGCTGGCCTCATCGCTGTTCGACCCAATCATCACCGGTACGGGATGCTGGCGGGCAGCGAAAAAGACGTCCAGCATCGCTTCGGGCAGAACGCAGTCCCCGACGATGGGCGCCGGGGCGACGTTCAGCGGCGCGGTTAACGGCCAGAACGCCTCGGGCGGAATGGCGCGCAGCTGCTCGGCAGTCGCCTTCTCCAGGCCAAAATGGGCGGCCAGCGCCTCCCCTTTTTGCAGGGCCTGTTCACGCGGCGTGTCCGGCAACGTGTACCCGCTTTGCACAATCGCCTTATGGAATAATCCTGCTGCCAGCGGAGAGGCCAGCAGAGAGAGCACGCTGCGCGCGCCGGCGGATTCGCCAAACAGGGTCACATTAGCGGGATCGCCACCAAATGCGGCGATATTGTCTCTTACCCATTCGAGGGCCGCGATCTGATCCAGCAGGGCAAAATTATGCACCACGCGACCTTCCTCGCCTTCCAGCGCGGGATGGGCGAAAAAGCCGAGATGGCCGAGACGGTAGTTAATCGTGACCACAACCACCCCGCGCGTGGCCAGCGCTTTGCCGTTATAAGGCGGCAGGCCGCCGGCACCAATCGTAAACCCACCCCCGTGCAGCCATAACATGACCGGAAGCGCCCCGGCGCGCTCTTTGGGGGACCAGACGTTCAGATAAAGACAGTCTTCCGAGAACTGTCCGGGATCGCCCCCGCCCAACTCCTGACAATATTCGCTGCTTTGCCAGCTTGAGGCCGAAAAGGCGGTGGCCTCACGAACGTCATCCCACGGTTCAGGGGGGCGCGGGGAACGCCAGCGCCACTCGCCCACGGGCGGTGCGGCGTAAGGAATACCGCACCAGACGTGGACATTTTCATCGGTTAAACCAGACAGTGCGCCCTGGCGCGTTTCAACCACAGGGGCGGAAGGATTTTGCATAACGACCTTATTTTTTCCATCACACCCCAGCAGAGTAACGATTTCAGAGCAAACCGCAACGCTGTTTGCTGCGGGTTTCAGCCTCCTGATAGAGCGCAAACTCGTCATACACCGGGCAGCCGAGCGCGTCTTCAAACGCATCGCGGCTGGCGTTACCGTGGCTGCGGGCCTGGGTTTCGTTCCCGAGATTGGACTGGAAAATCCCGGCGGCGCTGACCGGGAGGAAATCTTCGTAGGTGATCGGCTGGGCGACCACCCATCCGCGCTCTATGAGCGGTTGCGGATCGTCACCCGGACGGAACGCATGGCGATGCGCTTCACCCGCAGGCGTCAGACGGTAGCGGAAATACGCCAGCTCCTGGCGGCGCATTAACAGCTCACTGTCCGGGAAGGCGCTAAAGATTTCCCGCAGATGCAGCTGATGCGTCAGGTTATCTTTGCCGGTACCGGCCTGGGAAAGCAGGCTATCGTACAGTTCACGGCCTTTCGGGGTCAGCGCCACGCCGCGCTGTTCAATCTCACCGAAGCGCGCGGTGTGGGTGCCTTTATGTTCACCGGCAAACAGCACCGGCTCTTCCAGGGCTTTAAAGCTCGTTTGACGCAATAAGACGGGCACCTCGCGACGCGGCGGCCCTTCAATCAGAATTTTCGGCTCGATACCGTACTTCGGCATCAGCTCCTGCACCCGGTCAATATCCAGCGTGCGCGGCGTGAGGTGGTTAATGTGGCAGCCCGGGAAGCAGACCACGTCTGCAATCAGGCGGTGCTCGTTATGCAGCGCCTGATAGGTTTCCTGATCGACCGTCGCGTGACGGTGCCAGCGGAAGGTTTCCAGCGCTTCCTGCACAAACTCGTGCGCCTGTTCGTCAGTGAACTGCCCTTCCGATTCATACAGATCGAGCAGCGCCAGACAGCGCGGGGTGAAGATGTTCCGGTGAGAGAGGATTTCCGCCGCCCGTTCGCGCAGCGCGACGTTGTCAATCAGCTCAAGGCGCAGCAGCGACGTAAAGATACGGAACGGATTACGGCACAGCGCCGCATCATCGATCGGGCGAAACGCCGTTGAGTGAACCGGCACCCCCGCCTGGGAGAGATCGTAATAGCTGACCGGGTACATCCCCATAATGGCAAACATACGGCGCAGGGTTGAAAGTTCTTGTGCTGTGCCAACGCGGATCGCTCCGTGACGCTCAACGTTCAGGCGGGCAAGCTCATCGGCGTTTGCCAGTTGTTCATGTAATAGTGGGTTATTTTCCAGTACCGCCAGGTTTACGTCCGCAACCAGTTCAAGCAAGGTGCCGTACTGCGGAACTTCCTGCTGGTACATCGCCGACATAGCCTGCGAAAAGTGTTCCCGTATGTCATCAGCCGTGATGGTGTTCGCCATGATGTCATGCCTCCAGTGAATATTACCTGGAGTGTAGAGAAACCCGTTCCTTCCGGGGGGAAGAATTTCTGATTTGTGATCTTAAGACGACAGTGGTTAAACCGTGTGCTACTGGCCCCTGAACAGCTCCGAACGGAACCGCCCTTTCTACCTGAACGCTTTTATCCAGGATTTTCCTTATAATTATTTAGGGTTCCGCTTTCTAGCTATAAAGGAGTATTTTTTGCTTTTCTACTGACTGCAAATTAACCAATTTGAGCACGCCGTAATTATTTCCTCACCTTTCAAATTTATAGTTCGAAGTTAGGATTAATCCGAATGGTTGTTTACAAGTCCTTCCTGCTTATCCATATTTCCATTTTAAGCGAAGCGCAAATTTACAAATATTTAAAAATAACGCAACCGCAAATAGCAAAACGCATTTGACGGATGACGCACAGCGACTAGAGTTATTACTCGAACGACGAGTGATACGGAATATTTTCGTATCGTACTGACATAACCAATATATGACTATGAGGTTTAATATGGCAGAGCATCGTGGTGGTTCCGGTAATTTCGCTGAAGACCGTGAAAAAGCATCAGAAGCTGGACGTAAAGGTGGCCAGCACAGCGGTGGTAATTTTAAAAACGATCCGCAACGCGCATCTGAAGCGGGTAAGAAAGGGGGACAGAACAGTCACGGCGGAGGCCGTAAGTCTGATAACTCCTGATCTTATTTAGTACTCTTTTAATAAAACCAGAGAGCATGCTGCGGGCTGAAAAGCTCGCAGTACCCTTTCGTTATTTTACCGGAGCGTAATTATTATGAATATGAAAAGCGTCGAGGATGTTTTTATTCATTTACTATCGGATACCTACAGCGCAGAAAAGCAGCTTACCCGCGCGCTGAGCAAGCTCGCCCGCGCCGCGTCCAGCGAGAAGCTCAGCGCCGCCTTCACCGCACACCTTGAAGAGACGCAGGGTCAGATCGAACGTATCGACCAGATTGTCGAGCAGGAAGACGGTATTAAGATCAAACGCATGAAGTGCGTGGCGATGGAAGGCTTAATTGAAGAAGCCAACGAAGTTATTGAGAGCACGGAAAAAAATGAAGTGCGTGATGCCGCGCTTATTGCCGCTGCACAAAAAGTTGAGCACTACGAAATAGCCAGTTACGGTACCCTTGCCACATTAGCAGAACAGCTGGGCTATAAAAAAGCCGTTAAACTTCTGGCCGAAACGCTGGAAGAAGAAAAAGAGACCGACCTTAAACTCACCGACCTGGCCGTTGGAAATATTAACCAAAAAGCGCAGAAATGACGCGATAATACAGGTTAAATAAAATGAGCATCAGTCCCAGGACAATTAAACGGTGCCATTTAACGGCAGCCATAATATGGTTCATTCTCGCTATTCCTTCCGTAATATGGTGGAAGAACAGCGTACTATGGGTCATTATCATCAGCATTTACGCCAATATTGTCGGCCATTTATCTGGCTACAGTGCCGCACGAGCCGATCAGGCTGCTGAAAGTGAGACCAAATAAGCGAACCCCTAATGAGGATACAATGATGAATCACGTAGAACACTACCATGACTGGCTACGCGATGCCCATGCGATGGAAAAGCAAGCCGAATCAATGCTGGAATCCATGGCCAGCCGTATCGATAATTATCCTGATGTTCGCGCCAGAATAGAACAACATATTAATGAGACAAAACGGCAAATTACATTGCTGGAGGAAATCCTCGATCGTAATGATATTTCTCGTTCGGTCTTAAAAGACTCAATGAGCAAAATGGCGGCGCTGGGACAATCCATCGGCGGCATGTTCCCTTCTGATGAGATCGTTAAAGGCTCCATCAGCGGCTATGTCTTCGAACAGTTTGAAATAGCCTGCTATACCTCCCTGCTGGCAGCGGCTAAAAAAGCCGGGGACACCGCTTCGATACCCGCTATTGAGACGATCCTCGCAGAAGAACGTGAAATGGCCGACTGGCTGATTCGCCATATCCCGCAAACGACGGAACAGTTCCTGCTGCGTTCAGACGCATCGGGTGTCGAAGCGAAAAAATAATCCACAGGAGAGTGCCTATGTTTCGACACGTCAAACAGCTGCAATATACGGTTCGCGTCGCCGAACCCAACCCTGGCCTTGCCAACCTTTTACTGGAACAGTTTGGCGGGCCGCAGGGCGAACTGGCCGCAGCCTGCCGCTACTTTACGCAGGGGTTAAGCGATGACGATCCGGGCCGCAAGGATATGCTGATGGATATCGCGACCGAGGAGCTAAGCCATCTCGAAATCATCGGTACCCTTGTCGGCATGCTGAATAAAGGTGCCAAAGGCGCGCTGGCGGAAGGGGTGGAAAATGAGGCCGAGCTGTATCGCTCCATGACCGAAAACGGCAATGACAGCCACATCACTTCCCTGCTCTACGGCGGCGGTACCCCGCTCACCAACTCGGCGGGCGTGCCCTGGACGGCTGCCTACGTCGACACCATCGGCGAGCCGACGGCGGACCTGCGCTCAAACGTGGCAGCCGAGGCCAGAGCGAAAATCATCTATGAACGGCTGATCAACGTGACCGACGATCCCGGCGTTAAGGACGCGCTGGCGTTCCTGATGACGCGTGAGGCGGCGCATCAGCTCTCCTTTGAGAAGGCGCTGCAGTCCATCCGTAATAATTTCCCGCCGGGAAAACTGCCGCCAATCGAGGAATTCACCAACAAGTACTACAATATGTCTGAAGGTGGAGAGGTTCGCGGAAGCTGGAACAGCGATAAACATTTCGATTACGTTGAGTCCCCCCAGCCTGCGGTGGATGGCGGCGATGGCAGTGCCAGCGTAACGCTCACGACCGAACAGGCAACCCTGGTCAAGGCGATGTCTGCCCGCACTAAATCCGATCCACATTCCGATCCGCTGACCGGTGCCGAGCTGGGTGCCGGTAAGACTAAACCGTAATCGGTTTGCCGGGCAGCACTGAACTGCCCGGCAATTCGCGTGCCCCATCGTCTCAGAGGTACGGACCATGTTCGAACTCGATGCATTTCATCTGGCCAGAATTCAGTTCGCTTTTACCGTCTCGTTCCATATCCTGTTTCCCGCGATTACCATCGGTCTCGCCAGCTATCTGGTGGTGCTGGAGGGCATGTGGCTGCGCACCAAAAACGACGTCTGGCGATCGCTATACCATTTCTGGCTAAAGATATTTGCCGTTAACTTCGGCATGGGGGTCGTTTCCGGGCTGGTGATGGCTTACCAGTTTGGCACCAACTGGAGCGGGTTCTCCCAGTTCGCGGGCAGCATTACCGGCCCGCTTCTGACCTATGAGGTGTTAACCGCCTTCTTCCTGGAGGCCGGATTCCTCGGCGTCATGATGTTCGGCTGGAATAAGGTCGGCCCAGGCCTGCATTTCTTTTCGACCTGCATGGTGGCGCTCGGCACGCTGATGTCAACCTTCTGGATCCTCGCCTCAAACAGCTGGATGCACACGCCGCAGGGTTTCACTATCGAAAACGGGCAGGTGATCCCGCAGGACTGGCTGGCGATCGTCTTTAACCCCTCCTTCCCTTACCGTCTTATTCATATGGCTATCGCCGCGTTTCTGAGCAGCGCGCTGTTTGTCGGAGCATCGGGCGCATGGCATCTGCTGCGCGGTAACGATACGCCCGCCGTTCGCACCATGTTTTCGATGGCGATGTGGATGGCGCTGATCGTCGCGCCCATTCAGGCGGTGGTGGGCGATATGCACGGCCTGAACACGCTTGAGCATCAGCCGGCAAAAATTGCCGCCATTGAGGGGCACTGGGAAAATCCCCCCGGAGAGGCCACCCCGCTGCTGCTGTTTGGCCTGCCGGATATGGAGGAGGAGCGCACCAAATACGGACTGGAAATCCCCGCGCTCGGCAGCCTGATCCTGACGCACAGCCTGGACAAGCAGGTGCCCGCACTGAAAGACTTTCCGAAAGAGGATCGGCCAAATTCGACCATCGTTTTCTGGTCGTTCCGCGTGATGGTCGGGATGGGACTGCTGATGATTACCCTTGGTCTTATCAGCGTCTGGCTGCGCTATCGCCATCGACTTTACCACTCGCGCCCGTTCCAGTGGTTTGCCCTGTGCATGGGGCCTGCCGGACTGCTGGCGCTGCTCGCCGGCTGGGTGACCACCGAGGTGGGACGTCAGCCGTGGGTCGTCTATGGCTACCTGCGCACCATCGACGCGGTATCGCTGCACAGCACGCTGCAGATGAGCATCAGCCTGCTGGCCTTCTTTGTCGTCTACTCGTCCGTGTTTGGCGTGGGCTATGTTTATCTCATCCGGCTGATTAAGAAAGGGCCGCAGCCTGTCGATACGCTGACCTCAAACACTTCGGGCACGCCAGCCCGTCCGCTGTCTGCCGCTGAGTCTGTTCCGGAAGAGGAGAGAATCTGATGGGCGTCGATATCTCAGTTATCTGGTTTGCCATCATCGTCTTTGCCACGCTGATGTACATCATCATGGATGGCTTTGATTTGGGCATCGGCCTGCTGTTTAACTTCGTGGGCGATGCGAAAGAGCGCGATGTGATGGTCAACAGCGTAGCGCCCGTCTGGGACGGCAACGAGACCTGGCTGGTGCTCGGCGGCGCGGGTCTTTTCGGCGCGTTTCCGCTGGCCTATGCGGTCATTATTGATGCGCTGACGATCCCGCTCACCGCGATGCTGATCGGCCTCATCTTTCGCGGCGTCGCCTTTGAGTTCCGCTTCAAAGCCACGCCGTCGCACCGCAAATTCTGGGACTACTCCTTTGCAGGCGGCTCTCTGCTCGCCACCTTTAGTCAGGGCGTGGTGGTGGGTGCCGTGATCAACGGCTTTGACGTGGAGGGCCGACGTTTTGTCGGCTCGGCGCTGGACTGGCTCACCCCCTTCAACCTCTTCTGCGGCATCGGTCTGGTCGTCGCCTATACGCTGCTGGGGACCACCTGGCTCATTATGAAAAGCGAAGGCGCGCTGCAGGTCCGCATGCGCGAGCTGACCCGCCACGTGCTGCTGGCCCTGATGGTGGTAATCGCGGTAGTCAGCGTCTGGACGCCGCTCGGCTGGCAGTACGTCGCCGACCGCTGGTTTACCTTACCCAACTTCTTCTGGTTCCTGCCGGTTCCTCTGCTGGTCGGGATCTTCAGCGTGCTGATCTGGCGCCTCACCCGCAACCCGGCCAGCCACGCGCGCCCTTTCCTGCTGACGCTGGGGCTTATTTTCCTCGGGTTTAGCGGGCTGGGCATCAGCCTCTGGCCGAACATTATTCCGCCGCGCATCACCCTGTGGGAAGCCGCGGCACCGCCTGCCAGCCAGCTGTTTATGCTGGTAGGCACGTTGCTGATTATTCCGGTGATCCTGGTGTACACCGCCTGGAGCTACTACGTCTTCCGGGGCAAGGTTTCGGATACTGAAGGCTATCACTGAGGAACGCTATGACGGACTGGCATACACGGGCCATTATTTACCAGATTGATACCGCACTCTTCTATGATTTGAACGGCGATGGCTGCGGGGACATCGCCGGGATCGCGGCCAAGCTGCGCTACATTCGCCGGATGGGGGCGACGGTTATCTGGATCACCCCGTTTTATCTCACGCCCTTTCTCGATGAAGGCTATGACGTCAGCGACCATCTCCAGGTGGACCCCCGCTTCGGAAAGCTGGCCGATATCATCGCCCTTATCGAACAGGCCCGCGAGCTGGGCATGCAGGTGATTATCGAACTGCTGATCCAGCACACCTCCGACGCGCATCCCTGGTTCCAGCAGGCGCGACGCAACCCGACGTCACCCTACCGGGACTACTACCTCTGGTCAGATTCTGACGAGGACGATACGCCCCCCATGTTCCCCGGCGTGGAGAAGAGCATCTGGAGCTGGGACGATGAGGCGGGACAATACTACCGGCATATGTTCTATCGCCACGAACCGGATCTGAACCTCACCTCGCCCGCGGTGCTGAAAGAGATTGAGAACATCATCCTCTTCTGGCTCAAGCTGGGCGTGTCGGGATTCCGCCTCGACGCCGCCTCCCACCTCACCACGCAGGCGGGAAACGGTGATGAAAAAAAGGGGCTGTGGATCCTCGAGCATATGCGGCGTCTTATCGAAGAGCACAATCCGGAGGCGATCCTGCTGGGTGAGGTGGACGTCGAGGTGGAGGCCTATCAGGACTACTTCGGCAATAACGATCGCCTGAATCTGGTGCTCAATTTCTGGCTCAACAAGTATTTCTACGTCAGCCTGGCCCGAAAAAGCGCCCGCCCGCTGCGCAACGCGGTGAAAAAGATGATCGTCCCGCCTGACTCCTGCTGTTTTGCCAACTGGCTGCGCAATCACGACGAGCTGGATCTGGAAGGCATCAGCCAGAAAGACAAACAGTTTGTCCTCGATACCTTCGCCCCTGATGAGGAGATGAACGTCTATCAGCGCGGGATCCGCCGCCGCCTGGCGCCGATGCTCAATGGCGATCGGAAGCGGCTGGCGTTCTGTCACGCGGTGCTGTTTTCCCTGCCGGGTGTTCCGGTGATGCGCTACGGCGACGAGATCGGCATGGGGGATGACCTCGATCTGGAGGAGCGCTACGCCGTCCGCACCCCCATGCAATGGGCGGGATCGCAAGGCGGCGGTTTTTCGGCGGCCGACCCGGAAAAATTTATCGCGCCGATTATCGACCACGGCCCCTATCGCTATCAGAAAATCAACGTCGCCGATTCGCTGCTCCACCGCAACTCGCTTCTGCACCGGATCATTGATATCGCCAATACCCGCTCGGAGTTCCCCGAAATCGCCGTTGCACCCTTTCGGCTCCTCACGGTCGATAGTGATGCGGTGCTGGGGATCTATTACGAAACCGAAGAACGCAGCATCCTGACCTTTGTTAACTTCAGCGACCAGTCGGTACGGTTCACCGTCAAGGGGATCCGCAACGCCACCTGGACCGCCTGTCTCGCGGACAAACGCTACGATGACGCGTTGGTTTGCGGTAAAACCGTTGAGCTCAGCCTTGGCGGCTACGGCTATCGCTGGTTCTGGACGCACCGCAGCGCGCTGCGCTGATTATGGTTTCCGGCGGGTTAGCAAACGCGTTAATACAATCCCCGCCACCGCCAGCCCGCCTAACGCCACTTTGCCCGGCATCCCGGAGCTCACGGACGTCGCGCGGGTTTTCGCTTCGTCAGTGAAACGGCCATGGATTTTGTGCAGGTCGTTAACCGGCTGGTCAAGATAGTCCCGCCGCTCCGGCGCGTTCAGATCGTCGGTCATCTGGCCTTCCCAGGCTTTCTTCACCATCAGCCGGTCCAGAAAGCCCGGGAAGAGGAACTGCCCGACAATCGACTGAATGGTGCTGCTGCCAACCCACAGCTCGCGCACCGGCTTTTGCGCCACCCTGAAGATGGCGCTGGCGGCGACTTCAGGCTCGAAAACCGGCGGCACCGGGCGCATGGCCCAGGCGAACTTGTTCCTTGCCCATTCAAACTGCGGTGTGTTAAGCCCCGGCATCTGCACCATCGAAAGCTGAACCCGGCAGTTCTCATGCATCAGCTCGGTACGCACCGCATCGGTAAACCCGCGGATCGCCGCTTTGGCCCCGCAGTAGGCGGACTGCAGGGGAATGGAACGGTAGGCCAGCGCGGACCCAACCTGGATAATCACGCCCCTGTCGCGCGGAACCATAAGCTCCAGCGCCGCGCGGGTACCGTTCACGTAGCCGAGGTAGGTCACCTCAGTCACGCGCCGAAACTCGTCCGGCGTAAGGGTGCGAAACGGCGCCAGCACGGCCCCCATGGCATTATTTACCCAGACATCAATCGCGCCGAGGCGATACTCAATCTCGTTAGCCGCATCCACCACAGCCTGGCTGTCGGCGACGTCCGCCTGGACGGCGTGGGCATTAACGCCGAAGCGGCGCAACTCTTCCTGGGTAGAATGCAGGCTTGCTTCATCGCGGGCGATGAGGCCGACATCGTAACCTGCTTTCGCAAAGTGCAGCGCCGTGGCTTTTCCCACGCCCGCCGTCCCGCCGGTAATCACTATGACAGCCATAGAACCTCCACGTGAGTTTATCCGTTATGCCCGTCCGACAAGGCTGTCACCAGCTCGGCCAGCGAAAAATGCACCGCTTTTTCCACTACGTCCTGACAGTCTCCGGAAAACAGTACGGTGCGGGTTTGCGTCTCGCCGCGGATGTTCCACGCAAAGCAGACCGTCCCCGCCGCCGTGCCGTCGTCGCCCCCTTCCGGGCCTGCGTATCCGCTAATGGCGATGCTGATATCCGCCTGGGCGATGTCGCGGATGCTGGCGGCCATCTCGGTCACCGTCTGCTCACTGACGGCGGTATAGCGCGCGAGCGTCTCAGGATGCACGCCGAGGATCCGCGCTTTGGCTTCGTCGCTGAATACGACCAGGCCAACATCATAAAAATCGGCCGTGTTCTCTTCGGCACAGAGAGCTACCGAGAGCTTTCCCCCGGTACAGGATTCTGCCGTGGTTAAGCGAAGCCCGAGATCGGTTAATTTGCTCGCCAGTTTTTTCGTCAGTTCACCCACGGTATAATTGTTGTCGTGAAAAAGATTGCTCATCTTTTCGCCTCTTATTACTCGAAAGGAATGATTGAAATATGCCCATTGCGTTCAAGTATGGCATATTTAATTTCACTCATTTGCGTGATGCCATTATTCTGGCGCGCCGAAACCAGAATATCCTCACACGACACGTCGACTTTTTTAATTTTATCTGCTAAAGGCACGCCGTTCTCAACCAAAATGACGGGAGTGCCGTCCAGAATATTCTCCACCGGGGAAAAATATTTCTTCAGCAGGCCAAATATAATATCCACTACCACCAGGGTGGTAA
The DNA here is from genome assembly GCF_043965265.1 of Enterobacter sp. ECC-249. NCBI lineage: Bacteria > Pseudomonadati > Pseudomonadota > Gammaproteobacteria > Enterobacterales > Enterobacteriaceae > Enterobacter > Enterobacter sp. ECC-249. Next base: position 2,775,627 of record NZ_CP143660.1, on the reverse strand, counting down.
TCGTAATCATCGCACCGGTGACGGAAAAATCTTGTCCGAGAAGCGCCTGTTGAGTCGCTTCACTAATTATCAGGAGCAGAATGAGATCGAAGCTGGTCATCTGCAGCAGCGCGCGCCGCCCGGCCACTTTAAATACCACCACGAGAAACAGATAAATCGCCAGCGCACGAAAGACCATATCCATATCAGCCTCCTAGGGGTAAATAAATTGCCAGAGGGTTATCTCCGGCTCGCTGTTTACACGGAGGGTCGTGTTCCATTTACCGGCTCTCGAAGGCGTGGTGAAAAGTAACACTGAAAAGCGGTCTGACTTTTTCAGGTTGTTATAGACAAAATAGAGGGTCTTACCACGGCTGAACATGCTGTCAGGCTGCGGCCAGACGCTGCCGGGTTCGTAAACATCGCTGCTCTCGCTGGTCATGCTGAGAACATACTTTCCCTCTGTTTGCACCGGGAACGCCAGCTCCATTCGCGTCTCCGTCTCCCGTCGGCCAAACCGTTCATAGCTTATGGTCAGTGATTTAGCGGAATTGGTTTTGACCGTATCGCTGACCCACCCGCTTGAAAACAGACCGGCAATCGCCGCGATGATTATAGCCAGCAGAACAATAAAACCTACCTGACGAAACGCGTATTCAAACGTCAGCAAGCGATAACTCTCATCTATCCCGGGCAACTTTTCATTTTCACGCTTCATAGTCATCGTCACCGTTTCGCTTATTATCCGATAAGTTTGATTTCTCACGCGAATGTTTTTAGGACTTATCACATTTGCCACATAAAGGAATAGCAACAATACTTAATAAGTCAAGACACGCAAAATGAAGGATATCGGATGAAATTATCACTTATTTCCGCTTTATTGATATTTCTGGTTCCAGCCGCATGGGCTGATAATAACGGCGGGTTACAAAAGGGCGAAGCCCCGCCGCCACCGCATGCGCTGGATAGCGGATATCGCGGAACCGACGACGCGCGTATTATGACCATCGATCAGGCCAAACAAATGCACGACGGTGCGACAATTTCATTGCGCGGTAATCTTATTGACGGTAGCGGCGATAAGTTTGTATTTCAGGATAAAACCGGAAAAATCGACGTTATTATTCCCCAGGCAGTCTTTGACGGCAGAACGGTAAAACCCGACCAGATGATCAGTATCAACGGTTCGCTTGATAAAAAATCATCCCCTGCCGTCGTCCGTGTCGATCGTTTGCAGAAATAATTCAGCGAAGCGTTAACGCTGCAGTTATCCATCAAATCTCACCCCTTGGCTTAAGGAGTCAGCTATGAGTGATACCAAACAACGTACGAACGCTTACCCGCAGCCCCCGTTCCCGGAACAGCCACAAACGCCACCGGGACTGGCATCCGAAATGCAGCCTGTACCCGACCACGGGGAAACCAGCTATAAAGGGCACGGCCGCCTGGCGGGCAAAAAAGCCCTGATCACCGGCGGTGACTCGGGTATTGGTCGCGCAGTGGCCATCGCCTATGCCCGTGAAGGCGCGGACGTGGCCATTAACTACCTGCCTGAAGAGGAAAAAGACGCCGCTGAGGTCATCGACCTGATCAAAGCCGAAGGGCGGAACGCCGTCGCGCTGCCGGGGGACGTCCGGGACGAAACCTTCTGCCAGAATCTGGTCGAAGAAGCCGTCTCGAAGCTGGGCGGGCTGGATATTTTGATCAACAACGCCGGTCGCCAGCAGTTCCGTGAATCGCTTGAAGAACTGACCACCGAAGATTTTGACGCGACGTTTAAAACCAACGTGTACGCGCCTTTCTGGATCACGAAGGCGGCTCTGCGCCACCTGAAAGCCTCGTCCGTTATCATTAATACCTCCTCCGTTCAGGCGGTGAAGCCCAGCCCGGTGCTGCTGGACTACGCCCAGACGAAGGCCTGTCTGGCGGTATTTACCAAATCCTTAGCCAAGCAGCTGGGTCCGAAAGGCATTCGCGTCAACGCGGTCGCGCCCGGTCCCTACTGGACGGTACTGCAGTCCAGCGGCGGCCAGCCGATGGAAAAAGTGAAGGAGTTTGGCGGAGATACGCCGCTGGGACGTCCGGGTCAGCCCGTCGAGATTGCCCCGCTGTACGTCACGCTGGCCTCGGATGAATGTTCATTTACGTCCGGCCAGGTGTGGTGTTCTGACGGCGGAGACGGTGTGATCTAACCGCTTAACCCTTACCCTCAGCAATGAGCAATAAATGAACAAGGACGTTCGCTCTTATTCCCCTGCCGAAAAACATGTTGTAACTCAAACAGATCAAATGTTAAAAATATTTTGCTATCAGGTTATCAAAATTAAACAACTTAACTTGTCACCCGCATCGCTCTGTTTTTAACATCGCCTATGGAAAAAAATGGTCTGTTCAGTCAGCGCATACGCTTGCGCCATTTGCATACATTTGTGGCCGTCGCTCAACAGGGAACGCTGGGGCGTGCGGCTGAAACTCTCAACCTGAGCCAGCCTGCGCTCTCGAAAACCCTCAACGAGCTCGAACAGCTGACCGGCGCCCGTCTTTTTGACCGCGGTCGGCTGGGGGCGCAGCTTACCATCGTGGGCGAACAGTTCCTCACGCACGCCGTTAAGGTGCTGGATGCGCTCAATACCGCAGGCCAGTCCCTGCACCGAAAAGAAGAGCAATCCAGCGAGGTGGTGCGCGTAGGCGCCTTGCCCACCGCGGCGCTCGGCATTCTTCCGCCGGTGATTGGCCAGTTCCACAAGCAGCAGCGGCATACCACAATTCAGGTTGCCACCATGAATAACACCATGCTGCTCGCGGGGCTGAAATCGGGTGAGCTGGATATCGGTATCGGCCGCATGTCCGACCCCGAGCTGATGGGCGGCCTCAATTATGAACTGTTGTTCCTGGAGTCCCTGAAGCTGGTGGTTCGTCCCGATCACCCTCTGCTGCAGGACACGGTGACGTTAAGCCGCGTGATGGAGTGGCCGGTGGTGGTGTGTCCGAAAGGGACCGTCCCGCGCCAGACCGCCGAAACCTTGCTGCAAATGCAGGGGTGTACGCTGCCCTCAGGGTGCATCGAAACGCTGTCGGCCTCGCTTTCACGCCAGCTCACGCTCGATTATGACTACGTGTGGTTCGTCCCCTCCGGGGCGGTAAAAGATGATTTGCGCCAGGGCACGCTGACCGCACTCCCGGTAACGGCCCCCGGCGCCGGGGAGCCGATTGGTATTTTGACCCGGGTAGACACCCCGCTTTCCACGGGCGCGCAGACGCTTCTGAGCGCCATCCGTAAATCGATGCCGGTATAACACCTTTTCACCCCTCACCCTAACCCTCTCCCCTCAGGGGCGAGGGGGCTATCCTGTGCGTTAATCAAATAATGCGGAATAAATCATTAACAATTGCGTAAAACAATTTAACAGTTTTATCATAGCGGTGAATTCACCAAATGGTTCACAAATTATTTGATATAAACGAATTCACCTGTATCAATCATCATTCCCACCGCATTTATTACCCAACTGGTACATACCCGACACGGCGGGGGGAGCTAAGGAGAGAGAAATGGCATTTGGCAGCGCGCCGCGCGGGATACCTCGTATTCTGCAGTGGCTTCTTGCCGGACTGATGATGCTCATCGGTCTGGCCGTCGGCGGGTTGGGCTTTAAGCTCGCCACCGTGGGCGGAAGTAGTTACTTCCTGATCATGGGCGTGGTAATGGTGATTGCCGCGATCCTGATATTCCTTAACCGCACCAGCGGGATCGTGCTTTACGGCATCGCGTTTATTGCCTCGCTGTTCTGGGCGGTAAGCGATGCGGGCTGGGATTTCTGGCCGCTCTTCTCCCGCCTGTTTACCTTTGCCGTACTGGCGTTCCTGTGCGCCATCGTCTGGCCCTTCCTGCGCACGGCAAACCACACTGCACCGAACAAGGCGCCCGCTTTTGGCGTCGCGGCGCTGCTCGCGGTGGCCATGCTGGTCAGCCTGGGCTGGATGTTTAAGCCGCAAACCCTCGTGGCAGCGAACGAACCCGTTCCGGTGAAACCCGTCGCACCCGGTGAGCAGCAAAAAAACTGGGAACACTGGGGCAACACCACGCACGGCGACCGTTTCGCCGCGCTGGATCAGATTAACAAGCAAAACGTCAGCGACCTGAAAGTCGCGTGGGTTGCGCACACCGGCGATATTCCGCAGAGCAACGGCTCGGGCGCGGAAGATCAGAACACGCCTCTGCAGATTGGCGACACGCTGTATGTCTGTACGCCGTACAGTAAAGTGCTGGCGCTTGACGTGGATTCCGGTAAAGAAAAATGGCGTTATGATTCCAAAGCCACCGCGCCTAACTGGCAGCGCTGCCGCGGTCTGGGCTATTTTGAAGATCATGCAAACGTGACGGCGTCACAGACCGGGACGCAGCCAGCGGCATGCCCTCGCCGCCTGTTCCTGCCCACCACCGATGCCCGCCTGATTGCCATCAACGCGGATAATGGCAAGGTCTGCGACGACTTTGGCGACCATGGTACGGTGGATCTGAGCGTTGGCATGGGCGAGATTAAGCCCGGATATTATCAGCAAACCTCCACGCCGCTGGTTGCCGGGAACGTTGTTGTCGTCGGCGGTCGCGTCGCGGATAACTACTCTACCGGCGAACCGCCGGGCGTGGTGCGCGCCTACGACGTTCACACCGGTAAGCTGGCGTGGGCGTGGGATCCGGGTAACCCGAACCTGACCGGCCTGCCGCCGGAAGGCCAGACCTACACCCGCGGTACGCCGAACGTCTGGTCTGCGATGTCTTACGACGCCAAACTGAACCTGATCTACCTGCCTACCGGCAACGCCACGCCAGACTTCTGGGCGGGTGAGCGTACCGCGCTGGACGATAAGTACAGTTCCTCCATCGTCGCCGTCGACGCGGCCACCGGTCAGGTTCGCTGGCATTTCCAGACCACCCACCACGACCTGTGGGACTTCGATCTGCCTTCCCAGCCGCTGCTGTACGATCTGCCAGACGGTAAAGGCGGCACCACGCCTGTACTGGTGCAGACCAGCAAGCAGGGCATGATCTTCATGCTTAACCGCGAAACCGGCAAGCCGGTGGCGAAGGTGGAAGAACGTCCCGTTCCGGCGGGTAACGTTGAAGGTGAACGCTACTCCCCGACCCAGCCGTACTCCGTAGGCATGCCGATGATTGGCAACCAGACGCTCACCGAGTCCGACATGTGGGGGGCGACGCCTGTTGACCTGCTGCTGTGCCGCATTCAGTTTAAAGAGATGCGTCATCAGGGCGTCTTCACCCCACCGGGTCTCGACCGTTCCCTGCAGTTCCCTGGCTCTCTCGGCGGGATGAACTGGGGCAGCGTCTCCGTTGACCCGAACAACAGCCTGATGTTCGTCAACGATATGCGCCTGGGTCTGGCAAACTATATGGTGCCGCGCGCGAACGTGGCGAAAAACGCCAGTGGCATCGAGATGGGGATTGTTCCAATGGACGGCACGCCGTTCGGCGCGATGCGTGAACGCTTCCTGTCACCGCTGGGCATTCCGTGCCAGAAGCCGCCGTTTGGCACCATGTCAGCCGTTGACCTGAAAACCGGCAAGCTGGTGTGGCAGGTCCCTGTCGGCACGGTGGAAGATACCGGTCCACTGGGCATTCGCATGCACATGCCAATCCCAATCGGTATGCCGACCCTGGGCGCGTCGCTCTCTACCCAGTCCGGCCTGCTGTTCTTCGCCGGCACCCAGGATTTCTACCTGCGCGCGTTTGATACCGCCACCGGGAAAGAGATCTGGAAAGACCGCCTGCCTGTCGGCAGCCAGTCCGGCCCGATGACCTACGTGTCGCCGAAAACCGGTAAGCAGTACATCATCATTAACGCCGGTGGCGCCCGCCAGTCACCGGATCGCGGTGATTACGTTATCGCGTACGCGTTACCCGATAAGAAATAAGATGAGAAAAAGGGACCGAAAGGTCCCTTTTTTGTAGGTCAGATTTTGTAGGTCGGGTAAGCGAAGCGCCACCCGACGCAACACGCCACTCAGAACGTCTCCCAGTTATCTCCGTTATCTGCAACCGCCGGACGTAGTGCAGCCGGTTTTACTGCCGCAGAACTCTGCGGTTGAGTACGCCCCTGAGTCTTACCGCTCAACCGAAACGCGCCAACCGCCTCGGTCAGACGCGCGCCCTGTTCTTCCAGAGACGCCGCCGCCGCGGAGGCTTCTTCTACCAGCGAGGCGTTCTGCTGGGTCACTTTATCCATCTCAGAAATCGCCTGACTCACCTGCACAATACCGCGGCTCTGCTCATCGGACGCCGCCGCGATCTCCAGCATAATGTCGGTAACGCGTTTCACCGCGTCGACGATCTCATTCATGGTGTTACCGGCGGCAACAACCTCGCCGGAGCCCTGGTCGATCAGCGATACCGATTCGTTGATCAGGCTTTCGATCTCTTTTGCGGCATTCGCACTGCGGCTTGCCAGGGTGCGCACTTCGCTTGCCACCACGGCAAATCCGCGCCCCTGTTCACCCGCACGGGCCGCTTCTACCGCCGCGTTGAGCGCCAGGATATTGGTCTGGAAGGCGATGCTGTTAATCACGGCGGTGATTTCAGAGATCTTCTTCGAGCTGCTGGAGATATTGCCCATAGTTTTCACCACGCCGGAGACCATCTGGCCCCCTCGGCTGGCTTTACCGGAGGCATCTTCCGCCAGCTTGCTGGCATGATGGGCGTTATCGGCGTTCTGCTTCACCGTCGCGGTCAGCTGTTCCATGCTTGCGGCGGTTTGCTCGATGGCGGCAGCCTGCTGCTCGGTGCGGGAAGAGAGATCGGTGTTACCGGCAGAAATTTCGCTAGTGCCACGGTAGATTTCCTCTGCCCCCTGACGTACGGTGCCCACGGTGGTTTCAAGCGAGTGCTGCATGGTTTGCAGATCGCGCGTCAGGCGACCAATTTCGCTGCGCCCCGCCACGTCGTCCGGCATCGTCAGGTCGCCCTTAGCGATATTCTCGATACGTTTCGCTGCACGCTGCAGCGGATTGATTACCGTGCGGCGCAGCACGACAAAGGTCATCGCCGTCAGCACCAGCGCCAGGGCAAACGCGCCTACCATAAACATCAGGCCCAGCTGCGTGCGGCTATGCGCCTGCGCCGTCAGCGCATTGGCACGGTCGGTACGGATCTTAATCGCCTTCAGCAGCACGGCGTTATAGGCGTCATCCAGCGGGCGCGCCGTTTCGTTTTCATGGTTGATAATGGCTTCGAACATGCCGTTTTTGGCGAATTTCACCATCGGCTGCATGCCTGCGATATAGGCGTCGTAACGCGCCTTGAGATCCGCATCCAGCGCTGCGCCCTCGGCGGTGCGCACGGCGCGATTCATGTAGGCGGTAAAGCTCTCCTGAGACTGCTTAATGCGCGTTTCCGCCTCGCTGATGTTCTGCTTCATGGCGTCCATCTCCGCGATACGGCTTGCCGCACCGGCGTGGATCAGATTGATACGCGCGGTTCGCAGATGGTTTGAACTGTTCGACAGCCCCATACGCACCTGAATTTCGGATGTGACATCTTGCTGATCGCGATCGGCCTGCAGCAGGAAATAGCCCGCAAGACCCGAGCTCAAGGCAAACAGAAGAATAATGCCACCGAGAATGGAGGAAAACAGCGGAACCAGCCTGATGTGATGCAAGAAGCCCAGCTTGCGCTGCGCCAGCATCGAAGTAGTGTTGTCCATGACCGTCGACTCTCTTGTAGGTAAGATGCGTAAAAACACGCCTGTTAAATAGTCATCGGCACGGCAGGGATTTAGATTACGGCTAAAAACGCCGCACTGGTCACACTTTAGAGAAGATTATTAAAGAAATGCCAGCGGCGAAAAACCGCTGGCAGAAGAGTTACTTGTCGCCGAAATGGATAACGGTACGGATGGATTTTCCTTCGTGCATCAGATCGAACGCCTCGTTGATCTGCTCCAGCGGTAAACGGTGGGTGATGAACGGGTCGAGCTGGATCTTGCCGACCATCGCATCTTCAACCATACCCGGAAGCTGGGTACGGCCCTTCACGCCGCCAAACGCGGAACCGCGCCACACGCGCCCGGTCACCAGCTGGAATGGACGGGTTTTAATCTCCTGACCCGCACCGGCCACGCCAATGATAATGCTCTCGCCCCAGCCTTTGTGGCAGCACTCCAGCGCGGAACGCATCACGTTGACGTTGCCGATACACTCGAAGCTGAAGTCCACGCCGCCGTCGGTCATCTCAACGATGACGTCCTGAATCGGCTTCTCGTGATCTTTCGGGTTCACGAAATCGGTCGCGCCCATCTCACCCGCCAGCCTGAATTTCTCCGGGTTGGTGTCGACAGCGATGATACGCCCGGCCTTCGCCTGCACCGCGCCCTGAATCACCGCCAGACCAATGCCGCCGAGACCGAACACCGCCACGGTATCGCCTTCTTTAACTTTTGCCGTGTTGTGCACCGCGCCAATACCGGTGGTTACGCCGCAGCCCAGCAGGCAGACTTTGTCCAGCGGCGCCTGCGGGTTCACCTTCGCCAGCGAGATCTCCGCGCAAACGGTGTATTCGCTGAAGGTGCTGGTGCCCATGTAGTGATAAACCGGCTCACCGTTATAGGAGAAACGTGTAGTGCCGTCCGGCATCAGCCCTTTCCCCTGCGTGGCGCGAACAGCCTGGCAGAGGTTGGTTTTACCGGATTTACAGAACTTACACTCGCCGCACTCCGCGGTGTAAAGCGGGATCACGTGATCGCCAGGCTTCAGGCTGGTAACGCCCTCGCCCACTTCCACCACAATCCCGCCGCCTTCATGACCCAGCACCGCCGGGAAGACGCCTTCAGGATCGTCACCGGAGAGCGTAAACGCATCGGTATGGCACACGCCGGTATGGGTGATTTTGATCAGCACTTCGCCTTTCTTCGGCGGTGCCACGTCGATTTCAACGATTTTAAGCGGCTGGCCGGGACCGAATGCAACTGCAGCGCGAGATTTCATATGCCTTCCCTTTTTTGTCAGGTATGTGGATTTATTTTAGATAAGAGCGCAGTAAATGGCCGACTTCCGCCATGCGTACGGCTCGCTGATCCGGCGTGGTGTCCCCCGCTACCAGCTCATCTTTGAGGTGAATTTCAACCATTTCGCCCATCAGGCCATTGGCAGCCCCGCGCACGGCGGCAATTTGCTGCAGGATGGCCAGGCAGGGGTCGCCCGATTCCAGCGCGCGTTCAAGGGCATCAACCTGGCCCCGAATGCGACGGACGCGGGTAAGAATACGTTTTTTATCTTCGGGTGAATGCGGCATACGCCCTCCTGATACTATAGGGGGGTATGGTATATTTTAAAACGACCTTATGTAAACCTTAAGTTTCATATGGCTATCACGCAGTTACACAGTCGCTTATCAATGTATGCATCTACATGGCGGCCATACATACTGATTCCTGAGGCTATCCCGGTAATGTTAATGTTTGAGTATTGGCAGTGGTTAACTATTGAGATTGGCTCTTACACTGCCTCTAAGAACATGATAAACTAAGAATTCTTAATTTTATGGCTCGAGAAATAAACGTGCTCTTCAATACTGCGTCTCTCACTACAATTAATTATTCAAAAAAAATAAAATCTTCACTCTTGGATTTCATTTTTATTGTTCTTTTTTTTATAATAGCCATAGCAGGCATTAGAAATTCAATACCATTGCCGAACTATTTATACATAATAATACACTATATCTGGCTTGCAAGCCCTTTACCTTTAGCCTATATTTCACTTCGGCTATTAAGAATACCATCATTAATTTCAGCTTTTGCTGTCTTTATGATTTTCAAATTGCTAGAATATATAAGCAACACTAAGTTATCCCTCACGGGCGAGGTTCTGTCCTGGAATGACTTATTTTCTCACTCAAATATATCCATTGCAAAACATTACCTTACACCCTGGTCACTGTTTTATCTATTTCTCGGGATATCATTCTGTATATTTTTGTTCTTTATTAGCCGATTTTTTTACACAACGAAGAAAAACCAATTATTTCTTGCTATTAGCTTTGCCATAACATTACCCTTTTCATTTTATTCCCACTTTAGCGCTCTCTTAGGAGAAGATAATATCTTCGCCAGAAAAATGACATTGATCGCTATTAAAATGAATGTGAGCTATATATCGTGGAATTGGCCTGTAAACTTACAGGAAAACGGCATGGCAATGCATATTTTGATGACAGGCTCACGTAAATCTGCACCATTTGCTGATAAGACTAGCAAAGAGATTTACTCTCTTGAAAAGTCAGCTGGTAGTTCATCATCACCAAAACCTAAAACTATTATTTATGTGCTCTGCGAGTCATGCTGGTATGACAATGAAAACTTTAAAGAAATTATCAATCCTTTATTAAAGGAAGGCTTTGTAACTTTCCGTGCAACCTCTCCAGTTTATGGCGGAGGCACTGCAAATGTTGAATTTGAAATGCTAACCGGGCTACCAAGCAACTCACGCGTTTTATCTGGCACAATTTATCAAGAATATGCCTCGCAGTTCAAATCGGATTCAGACACTATTGCAAGCGTTTTAAAAGAGAAAAACTTCATCACTTATGCGGCACATAATTATATAAAAGAATTTTGGCATAGAGATATTGTTTATAAAAAATTTGGTTTCGAACAATTTGACGGCCTCAATGAAATGTCTAATATAAAGCTACCCGATCAAATTGTCGCAACCAAAAAGAAATGGCAGTGGCAACCTGATGATTATCTTCTTTATAGGTCAGCAATTGAACGTCTAAAAAAAGCTGACGGAAAAAGTATTTTCATGAATTTAATTACTATGTCTACGCATGGCCCATACCCTAGAGAGAATGATTCAGGGGAGTATGTATATACCTATGAATTAAAACAGGCTATTGACCGGTTCATTGATTTTTCCAAAGAAGTACGAGAAATAGATCCTAATGCTGTGATAGTTATTTATGGTGATCATAAGCCCGCCTTAAATAAATTTTTTATGGACAAGAATGTCTTACCTGCTAATCTTTTCAGCAAAACAGGCGATCTCGACAACGACTTCGTATTTAAATGGGATATAAAACCGACTGATTATGGTGATGTTCCTGTGTTTATCACTGCAGGCAACAATACTAATTTACAACAACTAGTTAATGAAGCAAATAACCAGCCTTACTTTTGCGTTTCATCTCTTATAGATAAACACTTAATTAACTCTGGTCTACCAAGCTTCAGATACAATATTAAAAATGATTGTTCCAATACAGGTCACTCATATGAAAGAAAAATCAATGCAATGCCTTCATGGGTATATTCCATGGCGTTGTTCGAAGGTAATGAAAAATGAGATTTCAGATTGTATTGGACAATGTTCGACATGTCATAAGAAGATTAGCTTCTTATAATCTGCCCCGGCAGCAGTTATCGTGATGGCGTAACTGATAATTCTAAAGGTGAAAATATGACAGACAGCGCATGTTACTATATTCATCACCTTCAGAAACGGCCACCGGTGGAGCGCATTACATGCCACCGGGAGCCGAACAGGCCGGAATAACGCGCCAGCGTTCGCTGGCTGCTCCTTAAGCCATTGGGTAACACGTGTCACCGGAGAAGACCTCGCCCCGCGGAATCGCTCTTTCCTGCGTCGATCCTGTCTCAACAAATTCTGAATTTATGCTACCCTTCCATAAATTTCATAAACATAGTGCAGAACGCCATGACGACAGCTCCTTTTATTCGCCCACAACTTACCCTGCCCGACGGTGCCGACAAGCTTCTGCTGCACTCCTGCTGCGCCCCCTGCTCGGGTGAAGTGATGGAGGCTATCCAGGCGTCGGGTATTGAATACACGATTTTTTTCTATAACCCCAATATCCATCCGCAAAAGGAATATCTGATTCGCAAAGAGGAGAATATTCGATTTGCGGAAAAACACGGCGTGCCGTTTGTTGATGCCGATTACGACACCGATAACTGGTTTGAGCGCGCGAAAGGCATGGAATGGGAACCCGAGCGAGGTGTCCGCTGCACCATGTGCTTCGATATGCGTTTCGAGCGTACCGCGCTCTATGCGGCAGAAAATGGATTCAGCGTTATCAGCAGCTCGCTGGGGATCTCCCGCTGGAAGAATATGCAGCAGATAAACGACTGCGGCCAGCGTGCGGCCGCGCGCTATCCGGGTATGGTTTACTGGGACTATAACTGGCGAAAACAGGGCGGATCCTCACGCATGATTGAGATCAGCAAGCGGGAACAGTTTTACCAGCAGGAATATTGCGGGTGCGTTTATTCGCTAAGGGACAGTAACCTGCACCGTAAGTCTCAGGGTCGCCCGCTGATCCGCATAGGGAAACTGTATTACGGTCAGGATGACAATGAGAAATAACGGGTTTCGGGTATAGAGATATATCCTAAAACTGCCCTGTCAGGTGCCGAATTTAGCCTTGCGTCTCCCATATCCACAAAGAGCGGCTATCCTTTAACTATCAACAAAAGGAGGCAAAAATGTCTGATATCGGTACTGATAAAAACACCCAGTTTGCTGAAGACAAGGCAAAAAATAAATTTGATGAACTCGCAGGTTCAGCGCAGCAGCAGTTTGGTGAATTCGTCGATTCACCAAAACATCAGGTAAAAGGTGCCGCGAAAAAGTATGCCGCTCAGGCCAGCGATGCCGTTTCCGACGTCACAGAAGCGGTCAGAAATAATCCCCTCACCGGCCTCATCGCCGCGGGTGCTGTCGGTATTGTTCTCGGCCTGCTGCTGGGTAGAAAATAACAAAAGGCCCTTCGGGGCTTTATTTTTACTAGCTAAACATCCTGACCATGCGATCTAACTCCTCCTCTTTCACGGCTCGCGATAAATAATACCCCTGAAAGTTTTTGACGCCCAGCGCGACTAATTTCTCAAACTTTTCCTCACTATCAACCCCCTCTGCAATACAGTCCGTTCCTGTCATGTCGCTATAAATCTGTATCGCTTTAATCAAGTTATAGTCATTGTCGTTTGCCACAAAATGCTCAACGATGTCGCGATCCAGCTTGAGCCCATCGAAATGGACCTGACGAACCGGGAACATGGTTTGGTGGTTAGAAAAGCAGTCATCCAGAAACAAACGACACCCCGTATTGCGTAAATGCCGCATGGTTTCAGGGATCCTTTTGTCCTTCGTCACGTCAATATCCTCTGCAAATTCAAAAACCAGCTTTTCGGCCCACTGCGGTTTAAGCAGCATATCGATGGCCTTTCGTGCCATATCAGGCAAGGCATTTCCGGAAGCCAGCCGAGGCGGGATGTTCACAGAAAAATAATATTTCCCGTTATACTTATTAATACCTGAAACGGCGGCATGGATGACCAGCGCCGTAATTTTCAGCCATATTTCATGGTTGGAAATATCCGTTAAAAAACTGGCGGGCTTGACAATTTTACCATTTTTATTCCAGCGAATCAGTATTTCAAAACCAACACCCTTTTTATCCCGATCGGTGATGATCTGATATGCCGGAAATATCTCGCGATTACGTAGCGCATTAAAAACGTCGGTTTCTTTCTCCGTGAGCCCCGTTTGGGGACGTGTTTGTTTAGCAGACACTTCCGCTTTAAAATTATGCGGATCGTGTAGCCAACGCTTAATTAAGTGTAATTTAAGCACGCCTTCCTTACGGTGGGTATACACCGTTTTATTAGACAAGCCCATTCTATCGCACATTTCTTTTACGGACATGCCGCGGTAGAAACTTAATAATACGTCAATTTCTCTTCGTGTTAACCACTTGAGATTATCTTGCGGGGAAATATCCATGTAGCGTTCGCGTAATACGCGGGAGCGATCCTTAAAACTTTTGTAATGGGTATGAAAACAAGCGATTACATCAGAAACGCTGGCTACGCGAATCAATGATAGTTGATAGCGGTTATTTAAAAGACTGCCCAGCGTGCGATACAGCCAGCCATCGGGAATATCACCATACAGTGTGACGTGCCGGATGACGGGCAGTGCATTAAGTACGGATGCCAGTCGCTTCAGGCTTTCCAGAAGGTTGACAACACCTTTTCCGAGAAACACCACGATATGCGCTTCCTGATTTTTAAGGATATTTTCAATATCCTGTTGAGATGCTTCATCTCCGTCAAAGTGGATCCGGGAAGCATGGATTCCGTATTTATTAAGGATCGAACAATATCCCTGGAATGTGAAACCGCAGGCTGAGATGACAAACTTATGTTCATCGCAAGCCCCATTTCTGAGAGAAATTTGGTGGGTCATAACCTGCTCCTGGGCACCAAAGCGCCATTTCCATTTGAGAATGCGTAAAATTAATTGTACCTGTTGCGTAGTTTAATTTTACCGTACCCCCTCTGGTTAATAAACTGTTATCAACCGAACTCGCCGGAACATCTTTGCGTTAATCACCAGCATTTAAATATACTTTTCTTTTCAAATAACCACGGCAAATGTTTTGTTCTCAGGGTATAATGAAAATTCCGAAAAAGAAGACTGGATACTTCATCTATCGGTTCATTCAAATACGAGAAAAATGCTATGGATAATCACATCTCATCCAGGGCCTTGCTACATCGAAGGGATGTTATAAAGAACAATCCGCGATTCGGTGAGGCAATATTAGAGCACTACGCAATTAATGACACCATCTACAAAAAACAACCTTTGTTCTACAAGACCATGCTGCAGGAATCACGATTTAACATTATTCTCTCCATGTGTTGTTTTATTTTTGGAAATCAGGCCGAGTCAGTTTCAGAGATTAAAGAATTATGCTCTCGCTATAAGATAGCCAGCCCCAACAGCGTCATTGCGATCATTACGATACTGAGAACCACCGGGCGCATCAAGACCTGGCGCTGTACTGAAGACCGACGTAAAACGAGAATCGCGCCAACCGAAAAAGGCCTGAATGAACTTAAGCGATATATGTCCGGCGCTTTTTTGCCCGTCAGTATTCTTTACCCGACATTCAATATTAACGTAAACCTGCTGGATAATGATATTTTGAGAAATAACTTCTTCCGCCGCGCGGCAGAATATCTTTTTCGGGGATTAACGTTCAGAAAGGTATTGCCGGAAGTGGGATTATTTATTGATAAAGATGGCGGGCGTATGATTATGCTTTATCTTTACCTGCAGGCTATGAAAAACAAATCTGCCCATGGTGCCGTCATTGACTATTCAGCAAGCATGCTCGCAAAAGAATTTTTCGTTTCGCGCATCCACGTCAACCGGATTATCAAATCAGCTCAAGAGGCGGGCTATCTGAAAGATCGGGGTGATGGTCGGCTATCGGTATACCCGGCGTTTATCGAACTCGTCGAAAATTATGCCGGTTTATATTTTGCGTATGTTACGCATTACATTAACGTTGTCCCTAAAGAGCGACGCCACGCTCACAGCGTGACGTCAACCGTATAATCCACCAGGCGTTCGGAATTCCGAACGCCACTCATCTATCGTTCCCGCAGCGCCTCTTTTGCCTTGTTCAGCGGTTTTAACAGATAATCCAGAATGGTTTTGCTGCCGGTTTTAATATCAACGGTGGCAATCATGCCCGGAAAGACCGGAAATTCCTGACTTTGCTTATTGGTCAGATGGTTACTGTCGGTACGAATATAGACGCGATAGTAGTAAACATCCCTTTTCACCTCATCCTGCAGGGTGTCCGGGGAAATCATGGTCACCTCGCCTTCCAGCCCGCCGTAAATGGAGTAGTCATAGGCCGTCACTTTCACCAGCGCTTTCTGGCCGGGATGGATAAAGGCCACATCGCGCGGCGAAATTTTCGCTTCAACCACCATCTGGTCGTCAAGCGGGACCAGGCTCATCAGCTTGCCGTTCGGCGGGATAACGCCGCCCACGGTCGTGACGTCAATATCCTTCACGATCCCGCGAACCGGGGCATTGAAGGTCAGCCGGGTCAGAGAGTCTTCCCGCCCCTTCATCACCGAACGCTGGGCTTCAATCTCGGCATTGGCTTTCGCCAGCTCTTCGCGGGCGCGAACGTAATACTGGTTTTTCATCTCGGTGATTTTGTTCTCAAGCTCGTTTTTTTGACGCTCAAGACGCAGCACCTCCACCTTGCTGGCCGCCCCCTGGGTCACCAGCGGACGGGTTAACGACAGCTCGCGCTGCACCAGCTCGGCGCCCTGACGTAATCCGGCCAGCCCTTTTTCGAGGCTTTCACGACGGGACTGGTAGAGCGCCGTTTCCTGTTTGACCAGCTCAACGTCGTCGTCCAGCTCATCCGGAAACGCGAGTTCCGTGTCGTTCACCTCGGCCTTGAGTCGCGCGGCCGTTGCCAGCGCCGCATTCAGGCGAGACTCGCTCTCCAGCACGCTCGACTCGGTTTTCGTCCGGTCAAGCTGCGCGAGCTGCTGGCCGCGTTCCACAATGTCGCCCTCGCGCACCATCAGGCTGTGGATAATGCCGCCTTCCAGGGACTGAATGACCTGCTCATGCGAAGACGGTATTACCTTGCCGCTGCCGGTCGTCACTTCATCAAGATGAAACAGGCTTGCCCAGGCGATAAACACCGCCAGCAGGGCGAAAAGCGACCATGCCACCAGTGACGATCGCGGCAGGCGTGGCTCCTTCAGCCGGCTATTGAAACGAGAGAAATCATTCATGCCGCGCCCTCCTCTGCAACCGCAGCTGGCTTCATGGTCACGGTGCGCTGGGCTGTCTTTTGCGGCGCCATGCCGTGCTGATGTAGGATCGCATCGCGCGGGCCGTCCATCACCACCCTGCCGTTTTCCAGCACAATGATGCGGTCGACCAGGTCCAGAATCGGCAGGCGATGGGTCGCCACCACAAGCGTCCGGCGTTTACCCAGCCATTTATGAAGATGCTGTATAAACTGCTTCTCGCTCATTTCGTCCAGCCAGGCCGTTGGCTCATCCAGCAGCAGAATATTCGGCGAGGTAATCAGGGCGCGCGCCAGCAGCAGCGCCTGACGCTGTCCGCCGGAGAGGCCAGCCCCGCCCTCGTTGATGATATAGTTCAACCCCATTTTCTGTTTACGCACAAACTCCAGCGCGCCGCTGTTAACCAGCGCCTGATGAATTTCGTCATCGGTCGCCAGCGGGTTCCCCATCAGGATGTTGTCCCGCACGGAGCCAAAGAACAGCCGGGCCTGCTGGCTCAGCAGCTGCATGTCGCGACGCACGTCGGCCGGGTCGAGGTGATTGAGGGCAATATCGTCCAGCAGAATGCTGCCCTGCTGCGGCTCCTGCATGCCCGCCAGAAGCTGTAACAGCGTGCTTTTTCCGGAGCCATTCCGCCCGAGCACCGCCACACGCTCTCCGGCGCGGATCCGCAGCTTGCTGATGTTGAGCACGGTAAGTTTCTCTTCCTCGTCGTAATAAAACCCGACGTCCTCCAGGGCATAGTCGCCGCGCAGGTGGGCTTTGTGCACCTTCTTGCCGTGCTGCGGATCGTCAATCGGCCGCTGCATCAGGTCGTCCAGCCCCTTGCGGGCCACTTTTGCCGACTGCCAGCGCGAGAGCACGCCTGAGATCTGCGACAGCGGCGCGATAGTGCGCGACGCCAGAATCGAGGTACCTACCAGCGCACCGGTGGTCATATCGCCGCTGATGACCAGATAGCACCCCACCAGCAGCACTACCGCATAAACAATGGACTGCACCTCCTGCGTCCAGGTGAGCAGCAGGCCCGTCAGCCAGCGCTGCTTCATGCCGACGCTGGCGGCAACGTCGTTGGTGTTATTCCACTGGTTCTGGAAACGCTGCTCGGCGCGCATCAGTTTGATGTCCTCAATGCCCTGCACCGCTTCCACCAGCGTGGCGTTACGGATGGCGGATTCACGCATCCCTTCGCTGGAGAGTTTCCCCAGCGGGCGCTGCACCAGCAGGCCGGGGATGAGCAGCAGCGGCACGGCAAGCAGGACCACCAGCACCAGCGGGCCGCCAATCATCCACAGAATAAAGACGAACAGCAGGAAGAACGGCAGATCGGAGATAGCCGCAATGGTGGTCGAGGTGATGAGCTCGCGCACCGACTCCAGCTCGCGGATCTGCGCGATAAACGATCCGGTTGATTTCGAGCGCGCGCCGTTTTTAATCCGCAGCGCGTGGGCAAACACGCGTTCAGAGATACGCAG
Organism: Enterobacter sp. ECC-249; assembly: GCF_043965265.1. Lineage (NCBI taxonomy): Bacteria > Pseudomonadati > Pseudomonadota > Gammaproteobacteria > Enterobacterales > Enterobacteriaceae > Enterobacter > Enterobacter sp. ECC-249. The sequence goes on along the minus strand of NZ_CP143660.1, from coordinate 2,757,500 downwards.
GTCGGCGCGTTTCCCCACCACGTCGGAAATGTGTACGCGCAGCATGCGCATGATGAATTCGAACACGATGGCAATCATCACGCCGCCAAACAGCACCCACAGCGTGGCTTCAGACTGCGACGGAACCACCCTGTCGTAGACCTGCATGGAGAAGACCATGCCGGAAAGCGCCAGCACGTTGGCGACCAGCGCCACCAGCATGATGTCGCTGTAGCGTCGCCAGTCCTTCAGCGCCAGCTGCCAGAACCAGTTTTTTTCATACGGTTTGATGTAGTCGTCTACGCGGGCATCCGGCGTGGATTCGAGCGGACGCAGCACCATCAGGCCCTTTAACCGCGTCCCGAGCTCATCACGCGTCAGCGTCGTCTCCAGCCCCGCGTCGCCGTTAAACTGCAGGCTGACGTTGCCTTCGCTGTCCATGCGGTTGATGACCGCGATTTGTCCGCCGGTGAATTCCGCCAGCAGCGGCAGGCGCCACGGATCGAGGGATACCGCTTCAGCCGCCAGCACACGCATCCCCAGCCCAAGCTGGCGCGCCATCTCCTCCAGCACCAGCTGGCGCGGAGACTGGCTTTCGTGGTTAATCGTGACCCGAACATGCTCCGCGGAAAAATCCAGCCGGTAGTGCTTCGCGATGATGAGCATGCCCTGCAGCCAGGGTTCGTACTGTGGATGTGTCTTCATAAGGCTACGTCCTGTCCAGAGCGGTAATTTCGCACTGAAATGATACCTTTACGGGATGATTAAAAAACGAACGCTTTCTAAACGAGCCCGCAAAATAATCTTGTGAAATATAGGGTTATGACTATTCGTGTAAAGAAACGCCAAAAGGCCGCGGGGATCGCTCCCCGCGGCGTTGTTTTACGCAATTAACAGCTGATGGTTCGCCAGCAGCGTCGCCAGATCCGTCTGCACGCCGTTCAGGGTCACCAGAGTGGTCGGCGAGAACTGGCCGCCCGTACCGTCCAGGTCAACCTGGATCTCGGTATTGCTGCCGTTCTGCACCACGCGGATGTAATCGCTGATATTGCCCGCGCTGCTGTCCAGCGTCGCCACGCCGTTCACATAGCTCGCCGAGCCCGTGCCGGTATAGCCGCTGCCGGAAAGCAGATCGCGCAGGTCAATGCGATCCGTGTCCGCGGTCCCTTCCCAGGTGCCGACCGTAAAGCCGTTCACCACGTCGTGACCGTTACCGCCCGTTGCATCCGAAGCGTTGATCAGCTTGTAGAGCAACGTATCGTGACCGCCGCTGCCGATGTTGAAGGTGTCGTTCCCGCCGCGACCTTCGAACTGGTTATCACCGCTGTTGCCGGTAATGACGTCGTCGAAGTTCGAGCCGTTGATGCCCTCAATGTTGAGCAGTCGTGACGTGCCGAACCCGGTGTTCTGCGCGGTAGAGAGGCGCAAATCAACGGTAACGCCGGAGGTCGCATTGCGGTAATCCACTACGTCCATCCCACCGGTGTTGCTCCAGGTGTCGTAGTCGGAATGGGTATTCCATCCGCCGGAGCCGTTGTAGGTATAAGTGCCATCCTCTGCGATAAAGGTGTCGTTATACCCGGTCCCGGTGATGGTTCCGCTGTGGCCGCCGGTGGCCGCTTCGGCCGTCAGGACGTAGCCCTCTTTGCCGTTGCCCGCCTCCAGACCGCTCCAGGTGACGTTATCCGACACGCCGTTGGTGATCTTCAGGATCTCGGCCGAATAAGTTTCATTCGGATCCAGCCCGTAGAAGCTCACCAGCGCGGAGGTGTCGTTCGACCCGATACCGGACTGGGCGTTAATGATCTGCGAGGCCACCAGCACGCCCGCGGCGTTGTACAGGTTGACCGTATTGCCGTAGTAGGCGTTGATGCCCTCGCTGTCGACAATGTGCAGATGCATCGCGGTGCCGTCAGCAATGGTTTTGCTGTTTTGCACCAGCACCACCTTGCCGTTCTGCTGAGAGACCAGCAGATCCTGCGCGCCGTCCCAGTTGTAGTCCACTGCCGCCACGCCGGTGACGTTCGCCAGTCCGGAAGCCAGCTGGCTTGAGGTCCAGGTCGAGCCGTAACCGCTGTTGGTGAACAGGGTTGCCGTCTGCGAGCCGCCGTAGGTGCTGAGCTTGACGATGTCCATCTGCCCGTCACCGTTCCAGTCCACCGCCACCGACAGATACCCCGCCGTGGCGTTAGAGGCTTCCACCGCGCTCTTGGTGGCCGAGAGCTTCCCGGTACCGTCGTTGTAGTAGATCACCCCGCCGTTGTTGTTGTAGCTGCTGCCCAGGTACAGATCCATATAGCCATCGCCGTTGAAGTCCGCCCACGTCATCGACGCCGCCGTGGTGGTATTCGAGGCGTTAGCCACAAACACGTTCGTCAGGTTCTGACCGATGGATAACGTCCCGTTGCCGTTGTTGTTGATCACGGTTAACGAGTACGCGCCGCTGCGGTTGGTGTGCTGAACAATATCCACCGTACCGTCGTTGTTCAGGTCAACGCCGGAGATTTCGCGCCCGGAATCAAACTGACCGTAGAAACCGCCTTCGCCGCCGGTGCCGTCCGGCGACAGAACGCCGTTGTTGTTCACCAGGTAGGTCAGTGAGTCCATGCCGGCATCGCCGTACGCCAGATCCAGATAGCCATCGCCGGTTTTATCGTACGCAATCACGCCGCCGTACCAGATGGTGGTCCCCATCGCCAGCTGGCTGGCGTTATAGGTGCTGCCATCGTAGGTCCACATCACCTGCGTTGACCCGGCGTAGGTATTTTCCGTCGCGAAAATATCCTGCGTGCCGTTACGGTCAAAGTCGGCGGCGGTCTGGCTCACCACGTAGTAGCCGCGGGTGTTGGTCAGCGTATTGCCGGCATAGGTTGAGCTATCGCTGCTGGAGTAAGACTGTCCGTTAGCGATGATATTCCACAGGCCGCTGCTGTTCGTCCCCACCGTCATGGTCGAGTTGTTGCTGTTCCCCGCCGTGGTTGCCCAGTCGGTATTCACCGAGGTGGTATCAATCACCAGGCTGCCGGTCGCCGTACCCGTGGTGTTGCCGTTCCCCGCGCTGCTCTTCACCTGCGCCGTGACGCTGTAGCTCGCCACGCCCAGCGCATCGCCGTCCGGGATCTGCAGATACCAGGTGTTGTGATCCGGGTCGACCACCACCGCGCCGCCGGTCTGCGAGGTGTAAGTTTTGCCGTTCACCGTCACCACCAGGTATTCACCGTTCACCAGGTCAGCGGAGACGGTACCGGTGACGATCGGCGTGGTATCCGACGTTGTCTGCGCGGTAATCACCGCCGTGGTGGTCGGTATGCTGGTATCGACGTTCAGCACAAAGCCGTCGGATTCCGTGTAGTTTCCGGCTCTGTCGGTGACGCGCACGATGTAGGTGTGATTCCCGTCGCTCAGGCCGTTGTCCTGGAAGGACCAGCTTGCGCTGCCGTTCATGGTCACCTGGCCGAGCAGAACCCCGTCACGGTAAAGCTGCACGATCTCACCGTCGTCCGGTGCGCGGTTAAGCGTCCCGTTGATCAGCGGCGAGTTATCGTCCGTTGCCACCGAGCTGCCAAAGGTGCCCTGACGCTCGCCTTCGCCATCGGTGTAGCTCACTACCGTGCCCACCGTGGTCGGCGGCGTGGTGTCTACCGTGACGACCTGTGAGGCCGTGGATCCCACGTTGCCCGCCTGGTCGATAATCCGCACCTGGTAGGTGTAGTCACCGTCAGCCAGATCGCGGGTATCGGTGTAGCTCCAGCGCTGGTTGGTGACCGTGGCATCTGACCAGGTATTCCCGCCGTCGAGGCTTATCTGCACGCGCTCGTCGCTTGCCAGCGCGCTGCCCAGCGAACCGTTGATGGTCAGCGTGGTGTCCATGGTGATGAAATCACTCCCGGACTGGCCGGTGTCTTCGCTGATGCTGTCGATGGTGATGCCGTACTGCGGCGCCTGCGTATCCACAGTCACCGCCTGCGAGGCGGTTGCCCCGACGTTACCCGCCAGGTCAACGACCCGCACCTGGTAGCTATGGCTGCCGTCGGTCAGGGTACGCGTATCGCTGTAGCTCCACTGCGTCCCGCTGACGGTGGCGTACACCCAGGTGGTGCCGCCGTCCACGCTCACCTGCACGTACTCACCCGCCCCTAACTCTGCGCCAAGCGTTCCGTGCAGCGTGTACGAGGTCGAACTGGTCAGGAAGTCGTTATTGTCGAAGCCGGTATCGACGGTGATGTTATCCACGGTCACCGTAATCGCCGCATCCGGGGCGACCGTATCAACAGTCACCTGCTGATGGGCGCTGGCGCCCACGTTACCGGCGGCATCCACCACGCGAACGTAGTAGTCATAGGTCTGGTTACCCAGCGTGCGGCCATCCACGTAGTACCAGCTGTTGCCGGTGACGATCACGTTCTGCCAGGTGACGCCGCCGTCGATGCTGATCTGGGCATATTCGCCGTCGGCCAGCGTCGCGCCGAGCAAGCCGTGCAGCGTCAGGGACGTATCTTTCGTGACAAAGTCGCTGCTGCTCAGGCCGGTATCGTCGCTGATGCTGTCGATGGCGATCGTTTTGCTGGCGTCCGGCGCAACGGTATCAATAGTCACCACCTGAGAGGCAGTGGCGCTGATGTTGCCCGCATCGTCAATCACGCGCAGCTGGTAGTTGTAATCCCCGTCGGCCAGCGTGCGGCCATCGACATACGTCCAGCTCAGGCCGCTGACGCTGACGTCGGTCCAGGTGACGCCGCCGTCAAGGCTGATCTGCGCGTGGTCGCCGCTGCCCAGCGCCGCGCCGAGCGTGCCTTTCAGGCTGATCTGATTGTCGCTGGTGATAAAGTCGCTGCCGGACAGGCCGGTATCCTGAGTAATGGAGTCCACGGTAATGGTGGTTGCCGCAGGCTTCGTCAGGTCAATCACCACGTCCTGGCTGTCCGTGGCCCCCACGTTGCCCGCGTTATCAATCACGCGGACCTGGTACTGATACGTACCGTCCGTCAGGGTGCGGCCATCGGCGTAGCGCCAGGTGGTGCCGGTCACGGTCAGGTCAATCCAGGTGACGCCGCCGTCGAGGCTGATCTGCGCCTTCTCGTTATTGCCGAGCTGCGCGGTCAGCGAGCCGTTGACCACTACCTGAGCATCGTTGGTGATGAAATCACTCGCGCTCAGGCCGGTGTCGTTTTGCAGCGAATCAATGCTAATCCCCATCGACGGCGCGGTAAGATCGACCGTGACGGTATGGTTATCGCTGGCGCTGTTGCCGATGGTGTTGCTGACCTGCGCGTTAATCACGTACGAACCGCCGTCCGCCAGCGCGGTCACGTCTGCGCTGCCCACCGTATAGCTCCAGGTGCCGTCATTCTGAACGGTCGCCGTGTAGGTTTTACCGTTCAGCGTGATGGTCACCGTCTGGCCCGCCGGCGCGTCGGTGGTGCCGCTGATGACCAGCGGCGTGCCGTGCTCGGCGGCGTTGACGATATCGTCCTGCGCAAAGGTGTTAATGGTGATGGTTGGGACATCGCCGTTCAGCGTCACGTCGTGCGTTGCGCTGCCCGGGTTGCCCGCCCTGTCGCTCACCGAAGCGGTGATGGTGTACTCCCCGTCGCTCAGGCCGAGGAAATCACGGCCCGGCACGAAGACCGACCACGATCCGTCCGCCCCGACGGTCGCCTGATAGCTATGCCCGTTGAAGGAGACGGTCACCGTCTGGCCCTGTTCCGCCGTGGTGGTGCCGCGGATAGTCTGGCCCGCCAGCTGCTCCGCGTTGTTGACGATATCGTCATCGGCCACGGTGCTGATGGTCACGGTTGGCGCGACGGTATCCACCGTTAAGGTGTGCGTGGCCTGGCCGCCGTTGCCGGCTTTGTCGTTGACCGAGGCGGTGACCGTCAGCGCGCCCTGGCTCAGGGCGGCCAGGTCGGCTGCAGGTACGTCGAGCGTCCAGGTGCCGTCGCTGCCGACAAGCGCAGTGTAGGTTTTGCCGCCCAGCGTCACGGTAACGGTCTGACCCGCCTCCGCGCTGGAAGATCCGTGCACGGTCAGCGGCTGCTGCGCTTCCGCGGCGTTCAGCATGTCGTCAACCGACAGCGTCCCCATGCTCACCACCGGCGCAGTGGTATCGACGCTGATACCGTGCGTCGCCGACGCGCTGTTGCCCGCGCTGTCCTGCGCCGACACGGACACCTGATAGCTCGCGCCATCGGCCAGGGCACCTACGTCTGCGGCGGGAACGGTGGTCGTCCAGCTGCCGTCGCTCTGGATGGTGGCCGTATAGCTCTTGCCGTTCAGGGTCACGGTGACCTGAGTCCCGCTGGCGAACTGGGCGCTGGAGCCGCTAATCACCAGTGACGAACCGGCTTCAGCCGCGTTGATCACGTCGTCACCGCTAACGGTGTTCACCGTCAGCGCCACGGAGGCGGTGTTGACCACCACGTCATGGGTCTGGGTGCTGCTGTTACCCGCGCTGTCGGTAATGGTCGCGCTGAGGGTCACGGTGCCGTCTGTCAGGGCGGAAATCACGCTGGCCGGAACGCCCACGCTCCAGTTACCGCTGGCGTCAACGGTAGTGGTGTACTGGTGCGAACCGATGGTGATAACCACTTTATCCCCGACGTTCGCGCCGGTTGCCGACCCGCTGACGATCTGCGCCTGGCCGTGCTCCACGCTGTTAATCACGTCATCGCCCGCGACAACGTTAAAGCTGACGGTCGGCGGCGTGGTATCAAGCGTAATCGCTTTGCCCGCGCTGCCAGGGTTCCCCGCGGCGTCGCTCACGCTGACCTGCACGGTGTAGCCGTTATCCGCCAGCGCGGACAGGTCGGTACCCGGCACGTTCACGCTCCAGATGCCTCCCTGCTGCACCTGGGCGGTATAGCTCTTACCGCCCAGCGTCACGGTGACCGTCTGCCCGGCTTCCGCCGTGGTGGTGCCGGAGATGGCCACGCCCGCAGCCGCTTCGCTGCCGTTAATCACGTTATCGCCTGCGACCGTATCAATGGTCACGGTTGGCGCAGTCGCGTCCACGCTATACTCACGGCCCGCCGAGGCGCTGTTGCCGTGCGCGTTGGTGACGCTCACCTGCACGCTGGCATCGCCGTCCTTCAGGCCCGCGAGATCCGCAGACGGCACGGTGGCCGTCCAGTTACCGTCAGCATCCACCTTCGCGGTGTACGTCTTGCCGCCGAAGGTAACCGTAACGGTCTGGTTTTCCTCCACGTTCGAAGTGCTGCCGGAGAGCACCAGATCCGCACCTTTCTCCGCCGCGTTAATCACGTCGTCGGTGGCAATTGCATCGATGCTGATAGCCACCGCCGCCAGGTCGACGGTCACGTCATGGCTGATGGTCACCGGGTTGCCCGCCGTGCTCTGGCCCGCAACGGTCACGGTGACCGTACCTGCTGCGAAGGCCCCGACATCAGCCGCCGGAATCGCCGCGCTCCAGGAACCGTCCGCCAGCACGGAGGCCGCATAGGTTTTGCCATTGACGGTCACGGTGAGCGTTGTGCCTGCCGCCAGCCCGTCGCTGGTGCCGGAGACGATCAGATTTTGAGTATGTTCGATGCTGTTGATGACATCATCGCCCGCCACGGTATCGACGCGCAGGCCCGGCAGGCTGGCGTCGATAACGATTTCGCGATCGCCTGCGCCCGTGTTGCCATGGCCGTTGGTGACGGTTGCTGACACCGTCAGGTCACCGTTGCCCAGCGCCGTCAGGACGGACTCCGGCACGCTCACAGACCAGGTCAGATCGCTCTGTACCGTCGCGGTGTACGTGTTGCCGCCAATGGTTACGGTGACGGTATTGCCCGCTTCCGCGTTCGTTACCTTGCCGCTGATGGTCTGGCCCGCGGCCACTTCCGCCGCGTTGATGACGTTATCGCCCGCGATGGTGTTGATGGTGACGCCCGGCAGCGCGGTGTCCACCAGCAGGTTCGCGGTGTTGCTCACGCTGTTGCCCACGCCGTTGGTCGCAGCCGCGCTCAGGGTGTAGTTTGCTTCGCCCAGGCTCGCGAGATCCGCCGCCGGAACCGTCAGGCTCCAGGTGCCGTCCGCCGCCGTCGTGGCCGCGTAGTTTTTACCGTTCAGAGTCACGGTCACCACGGTGCCTTCCGCCAGGTTGGCGCTGGTGCCGCTGACGCTCAGATCCTGACCCTTCTCCACCGCGTTCAGCACGTTGTCGCCGCTCATGGCGTTGAAGGCCACGGACGGCAGGCCGGTATCGACGGTCACGTTATGCGTGCCGGTGCCGGTATTGCCCGCCGCGTCGGTGACAGACGCCGTGACGGTCACTGTGCCGTCGCTGAGGCCGGAAATCACGCTCGCCGGGACGCCCACGCTCCAGTTGCCCGCCGCGTCCAGCACGGTGGTGTACGTCTGGCCGCCGATGGTGACGGTCACCTTATCGCCCGCTGCCGCGCCGGTGGCGGTGCCGCTGACGATTTGCGCCTGAGCGTGCTCAGTGATGTTAATCACGTCGTCGCCCGCTACGGTATTGATGGTCACCGCAGGCACGGTCACGTCCACCGTCAGAGTGTGATCGACCGACGCCGGGTTGCCCGCCTTGTCGCTGACGCTCGCCGTCACGGTGACGCTGCCGTCGCCAAGCGCCGCCAGATCCGCCGCCGGAACGCTCAGCGTCCAGCTGCCGTCCGCGCCTGCGGTTGTGGTGTAGTCTTTGCCGTTCAGCGTCACGGTGACCGTCTGGCCCGCTTCGGCGGTGGTGGTGCCGGACACGGTCAGATCGCTCTTCGCTTCGGCGGCATTGAGAATGTCGTCCGTCGCCAGGGTATTGATGGTCACGGTCGGCGCGGTCGCATCCACGCTGTACTCGCGGCCCGCCGAGGCGCTGTTGCCGTTCACGTTGGTGACGCTCACCTGCACGCTGGCATCGCCATCCTTGAGGTGTGCCAGATCCGCAGACGGCACGGTCCAGGTCCAGTTGCCGCTGTCGTCTACTGTCGCGCTATAGATTTTGCCGTTCAGGCTGATGGTCACGGTTTGCCCGGCTTCCACGTTAGTGGTCGCACCGGACAGCACCAGATCCGCGCCCTTCTCCGCCGCGTTAATCACGTCGTCGGTGGCGATGGAGTTGATGCTGATGGCAACGGTCGCCAGATCTACCGTCACATCGTGGCTGATGGTAATCGGGTTACCCGCTGAACTGTCGCCGGTAACGCTGATTTTGACGGTGCCTTCCGGCCACGCGCTCACGTCGGTGGACGGGATCGCCGCGCTCCAGGTGCCGTCCGCCAGCACCGTGGCCGCATAGTCTTTACCGTTGACGGTGACGGTCAGCGCCGTACCCGGTGCCAGCCCGTCGCTGGAGCCGGTAACAATGAGGTTCTGCGTATGCTCGATGCTGTTGACCACGTTGTCGCCCGCCACGGTATCGACGCGCAGGCCCGGCAGGTTAGCGTCGATAGCGATCTCGCGCTCGCCGGTGCCGGTATTGCCGTGGCCGTTGGTGACGGTCGCCGTCACGCTCAGGCTTCCGTTGCCCAGCGCGGTCAGCACGTCAGACGGCACGCTGACGGACCAGGTCAGATCGTTCTGCACCGTCGCGGTGTACGTGTTGCCGCCAATGGTCACGGTCACGGTGTTGCCCGCTTCGGCATTCGCCACGGTGCCGCTCAGCGTCTGGCCTGCGGCCACTTCCGCCGCATTAATGACGTTATCGCCCGCCACGGTGTTGATGGTGACCGTTGGCAGCGCGGTGTCTACCAGCAGGTTCGCGGTGTTGCTCACGCTGTTGCCCACCCCGTTGGTGGCGGTCGCGTTCAGGGTGTAGTTTGCCTGACCCAGACCGGCCAGATCCGCTGCCGGAACGGTCAGGCTCCAGGTGCCGTCCGCGGCGGTCGTGGCCGTGTAGTTTTTACCGTTGAGGGTCACGGTGACCACGGTGCCTTCCGCCAGGTTGGCGCTGTTGCCGCTCACGCTCAGATCCTGACCCTTCTCTACCGCGTTCAGCACGTTATCGTCGCTGATGGCGTTGAAGTTGACCGATGGCAGACCGGTATCGACGGTCACGTTATGGCTGCCGGTGCCGGTGTTGCCCGCCGCGTCGGTGACAGACGCCGTGACGGTCACGGTGCCGTCGCTGAGGCCGGAAATCACGCTGGCCGGGACGCCCACGCTCCAGTTGCCCGCCGCGTCCAGCACGGTGGTGTACGTCTGGCCGCCAATCGTGACGGTGACCTTATCGCCCGCTGCCGCGCCGGTGGCGGTGCCGCTGATGATTTGCGCCTGGCCGTGTTCTGCGATGTTAATGACATCGTCGCCCGCCACGGTATTGATGGTCACCGCAGGCACGGTGATATCTACCGCCAGGTTGTGGTCCACCGATGCCGGGTTGCCCGCCTTATCGCTGACGCTGGCGGTGACGGTCACGCTGCCGTCCGTCAGGGCCGCAACATCGGCCGCCGGGACGTTCAGCGTCCAGCTGCCGTCCGCGCTGACGGTTGTGGTGTAGTCTTTGCCGTTCAGCGATACGGTTACCGTCTGGCCCGCTTCGGCGGTACTGGTGCCGGACACGGTCAGATCGCTCTTCGCTTCGGCGGCATTGAGAATGTCGTCCGTCGCCAGGGTGTTGATGGTCACGGACGGCGCGGTCGCATCCACGCTGTACTCGCGGCCCGCCGAGGCGCTGTTGCCGTTCACGTTGGTGACGCTCACCTGCACGCTGGCATCGCCGTCTTTCAGACCCGCCAGATCGGCGGCTGGCACCGTGGTCGTCCATTTGCCGTCGGCGCCTACGGTCGCGGTGTAGCTCTTGCCGCCGAAGGTGATGGTGACGGTCTGGTTTTCCTCAACGTTCGAGGTCGCACCGGAGAGCACCAGATCCGCGCCCTTCTCGGCGGCGTTAATCACGTCGTCGGCGGCAATCGCATCGATGCTGATGGCAACGGACGCCAGATCCACCGTCACATCGTGGCTGATGGAGACCGGATTACCGGCGCTGCTCTGGCCTGCAACGGTCACGGTAACCGTGCCTGCTGCGAGAGCACTCACGTCTGATGCCGGGATCGCCGCGCTCCAGGTGCCGTCCGCCAGCACGGTCGCCGGATAGGTTTTGCCGTTGACGGTCACGGTCAATGCCGCGCCAGCCGCCAGCCCGTCGCTGGTGCCGGTGATAATCAGGTTCTGCCCGTGTTCGATGCTGTTGATCACGTCGTCGCCCGCGACGGTATCCACGCGCAGGCCCGGCAGGTTAGCGTCTATCACGATTTCGCGCTCAGCGGAACCGCTGTTGCCGACGCCGTTGGTCACGCTGGCCGACACCGTCAAATCGCCGTTACCCAGCGCGGTCAGCACGTCCGACGGCACGTTAACGGACCAGGTGAGATCGCTCTGCACCGTTGCGGTGTAGCTGTTACCGCCAATGGTCACGGTCACGATATTGCCCGCTTCGGCATTCACTACCTTACCGCTGATGGTCTGGCCGGCTGCCAGCTCCGCCGCGTTAATGACGTCGTCGCCCGCAATGGTGTTAACGATCACGCCCGGCAGAACGGACTCCACGTTCACGGTGTGCGACGCGCTGGTGCTGTTGCCGACGCTGTCCGTTGCCGAGGCGGTGACGGTATAAAGCGCCTCGCCCAGCTGACCGACTTCGCTCGCCGGAACGGTGGTGGTCCATTTTCCGCTATCGTCCACCTGCGCGCTGTACGCTTTGCCGTTGAGCATCACGGTCACCACCGCGCCTGCCGCCAGGCCGGAAGCCGTACCGGAGAGGGTCAGATCCTGGGTTTTCTCTGCATTGTTGATCACATCGTCACCGGAAACGGTGTCAATGGTCAGCCCCGGCGCGGTCAGGTTCACCTCCACGCCGTGCGTGGCGCTGTTGCTGTTGCCCGCTTTATCGGTCAGCGCTGCGGTAATAGCGTGATCCCCGGCAGCCAGCGCGGTGACGTCCGCCGCAGGCACGCCGACGCTCCAGTTGCCAGAGGCATCCAGGGTGGCGGTGTACGATTTGCCGTTGAGGGTAACGGTGACCACGTCGCCCGCCGCCGCGCCGGTCACGGAACCGGTGACAATCAGGGCCTGCGCATGCTCGGCGCTGTTGATCACATCGTCGTCCGAAACGGTGTGAATGGTCAGCTGTGGAACGGTGGTATCAACCAGCACGTCGCGGTCCGCGGAGGCCGGGTTACCCGCTTTATCCGACACGGCGGCGCTGACGGTGTAGTTCCCGTCGGTAATACCGCTCAGATCCGCGGACGGCACGGTCACGCCCCAGCTGCCGTTGGCCTGCACGGTGGTGGTGTAGTCCACGCCGTTCAGCGTCACGGTGACGGTCTGGCCCGCTTCGGCGTTGGTCACGCCGTTAATCACCAGATCCTGCTGCGCTTCGGCCGCATTGATGATGTTGTTGTCGCTGATGATTTCAATAGACACCGTCGGCGCGGTCGCGTCCACGCTGTACTCGCGGCCCGCCGAGGCGCTGTTGCCGTTCACGTTGGTAACGCTCACCTGCACGCTGGCATCGCCGTCTTTCAGACTGCCCAAATCGGCAGACGGTACGGTCGCCGTCCAGTTGCCGCTGGCATCCACCGTCGTGGTGTACGACTTGCCGCCGAAGGTGATGGTGACGGTCTGGTTTTCTTCCACGTTGGTGGTGGAGCCGGACAGCACCAGGTCCGCGCCTTTCTCCGCCGCGTTAATCACGTCGTCAGAGGCAATCGGGTTAATGCTGATGGCGACTGCCGACAGATCCACCTTCACGTCATGGCTGATGGAAACCGGGTTGCCCGCCGCGCTCTGGCCTTCCACGGTCACGGCGATCGTACCCGCATTCAGCGCGCTGACGTCTGCCGCCGGAATAGCCGCCGTCCAGGTGCCGTCCGCCAGTACGGTGGCCGCGTAGGTTTTACCGTTAACGGTGACCGTCAGCGCGGAGCCGCTCGCCAGTCCGTCGCTGGAGCCGGTGATAATCAGGTTTTGTGCGTGCTCAATGCTGTTGATGACATCGTCACCCGCCACGGTATCGACGCGCAGGCCCGGCAGGTTGGCATCAATGGTGATGTCGCGCTCGCCCGTTCCGGCGTTGCCGTGGCCGTTAGTGACGCTGGCTGACACCCTCAGATCGCCGTTACCGATGGCGGTTAAGACCGTAGACGGCACGTTGACCGACCAGCTCAGGTCGTCCTGAACCGTCGCCGTATAGGTATTGCCGCCGATTGAAATAGTGACAGTGTCACCGCTCGCCGCACCGCTCACTTTGCCGCTCAGGGTCTGCCCGGCAGCCACTTCCGCCGCGTTAATGACATCGTCAGTCGCGACCGGGTTGATGGCGATCTGCGGCAGCGCGCTGTCGACCAGCACGCTGTGGCCGGTGCTTGCGCTGTTGCCCGCGCTGTCGGTCACGCTCGCCGTCACGGCGTAGCTCGCTTCGCCCAGCGCCGAGACGTTTGCCGCCGGAACGGTCACGCTCCAGTTCCCGCTCGCGTCGGTGGTGGCCGTATAGCTGATGCCGTTCAGGGTCACCGTAATGGTCGTGCCGTCCGGCTGGTTACTGGTGCCGGACACCTGCAGATCCTGGCCTTTCTCGGTCGCGTTGATCACGTCGTCAACCGCCAGGGTATTAATGGCAATCACCGGCGCGGTCAGGGAGACGTCAAACTCGTGCGTCGCGGTGGTGCTGTTACCGGCTTTGTCGGTGAGGGTCGCGGAGATCGTCTGCTCGCCATTTGCCAGCGCGCCCACGTCCGCCGCCGGAACGCCCACGCTCCAGCTGCCGGATGCGTCCAGCATGGCGGAATAGTCTTTACCGTTCAGGGTCACGGTAATCACGTCGCCCGCCTGCGCGCCCGTCACCTTACCGGAGACGATCAGCGCCTGGCCGTGCTCGGCAATATTCACGACGTCGTCGCCCGCAACGATGTTGAACGAAATCTGCGGTACGGTGGTGTCGACCAGCACTGAAGAGCCCGCGCTGGCCGGGTTACCTGCTTTGTCGGAGACGGTCGCCGTTATCGCCGCGCTGCCGTCGGTGATGCCAGCCATATCCGCCGCCGGAACGTCGAGCGTCCAGCTGCCGTCCGCCTGCACCTGGGCCGTGTACTGGTTGCCGTTGAAGGTCACGGTGACCGTCTGGCCTGCTTCGGCAGTTGAAGTGCCGCTCAGGGTCAGATCCTGCGCTGCCTCAGCCGCGTTCAGCATATTGTCATTGCTGATGGTGTTGATGGTCACCGTCGGCGCGACGGTATCAACGCTGAATTCCTGCGCCGAAGACGCCGCGTTGCCGTTCACGTTGGTCACGCTGACCTGCACGCTGGCGTCGCCTTCTTTCAGGCCGCTCAAATCGGCAGCCGGAACGGTCCAGGTCCAGTCGCCGTTGCCATCCACCGTCGTGGTGTACGTTTTCCCTGCAAAGGTGATGGTGACGGTCTGGCTCGCTTCCACGTTGGAGGTGGTGCCGGACAGGACCAGATCCTGGCCTTTTTCCGCCGCGTTAAGCACGTTGTCGTCGGTCACGCTGCTGATGGTGATGGCGACCGGCGCGAGATCGACGTCCACGACGGTCCCGATGGTTACCGGGTTGCCGGAGGCATCCTGCGCGCTTGCCTTGATATCCAGCGAGCCATCCGCCCACTGGGACACGTCCGCCGCCGGTACCGCTGCCTGCCAGGTGCCGTCGGCCAGCACCGTTGCGGAATACGCTTTGCCGTTGATGGTCACGGTGACGGCGCTGCCCGCCACCAGATCGGTGCTGGTGCCGGATACAATCAGGTTCTGCGCGTGTTCAATCACGTTGATCACGTCGTCACCTGCGATCGTATCAATACGCAGTCCCGGAAGCTGGGCGTCGATGGTGAAGTCGAGCGAAGAGGAGCCGGTATTGCCGTGCGCGTTGGTGACGCTGGCCGATACGGTGAGATCGCCATTGCCCAATGCGGTGAACTGGCTCTGGGTTAACGGCAGGCTCCAGGTGAGATCGTCCTGCACGGTAGCCGTGTATGTCTGGCCGCCGAGAATTATCGTGACATTGTCACCTGACGCCGCGTTCGTTACCTTACCGGACAGGGTTTGCCCTGCCGCCACTTCCGCCGCGTTAACAATATTGTCGCCCGCCAGCGTGTCGATCGTTACCACCGGCAGCGAGCTGTCCACCAGCACATCGTGCGAGGCTGAGGCGCTGTTGCCTACGCTATCGGTGACGCTCGCCGTCACGGTGTAGTTCGCTTCGCCCAGAGACGAGACGTTTGCCGCCGGAACGGTCAGGCTCCAGTTTCCGCTCGCGTCAGCGGTGGCCGTATAGTGAATGCCGTTCAGCGTCACCGTAATGGTCGTGCCTTCCGGCTGGTTGCTGGTGCCGGAAATCTGCAGATCTTCGCCTTTCTCGGTGGCGTTAATCACATCGTCCACCGCCAGCGTGTTGATACCGATGACGGGCGTCACGGTATTCACTACCACGTCCAGCGAACTGCTTCCTGTATTGCCGGACCTGTCGGTCACGGAGACGTCGATTGTCCAGGTGCCGTCAGTCAGCCCCTGCACGACGGACGCCGGCAGGCCAAGGCTCCAGTTGCCCGCCGCATCCACCACGGTGGTGTAATCGACGCTGTTAATGGTGATGGTCACAAGGTCGCCCGCCGCCGCACCGGTGACGGAGCCGCTCAGGATCTGCGCCTGCGAATGGGCGAGCTGGTTAACGGTATTGGTGTCGGTGACAAAGTCGTTGATGGTCACCTGCGGTACGGTCGCATCCACCAGACCCACGCGATCGGCGCTGCTGGCGTTGCCCGCCACGTCGCTCACGGTGGCCGTCACGATCACGATGCCATCGTTGAGGGCGCCGACGTCAGCCGCCGGCACGATCAGCTGCCAGGTACCGTCCGTCTGGACCGTGGTCTGATACGTTTTGCCGTTCAGCGTCACGGTGACCGTCTGGCCTGCTTCCGCACTGCTGGTGCCGCTTAAGGCTAAATCCTGCTGCGCCTCGGCCGCGTTGATGATGTTGTCGGCGGTCAGGTTATCGAGCGTAATCGCTGGCGGCAGCGTATCCACCGTGACCACGCGCGACGCGTCGGCGCTGTTTCCGCTGACGTTAGTGACGCTGACGCTCACCTGCGCGCGGCCGTCGATCAGGGTTTCCATGGCGCTGGCGGGCACGGTCAGGCTCCAGGAGCCGTCCTGCTGCACCTGTGCGGTAAAGGTCTGGTCGGCGAATTTCACCACCACGGTCTGCCCCGCCTCCACGCCCTGCGTCTGGCCGGAAAGGGTTAAATCTGCGCCTTTTTCTGCCGCATTCAGCAGGTCGTCGCCGGAGACGGTATCAATGGTGACCGCCACGGCGTTCAGATCGAGTTCGATCGGGTGTTCAGCCGCAACGGGATTGCCCCAGGCATCGACCGCACTGACGCTAACCGTCATGCCGCCCGCCGTCCAGGACTGCAGGTCCGCTGCCGGAACGCCGATCTGCCAGTGGCCGCTGGCGTTAACCGCGGTAACGTACTCAACGTTGTTGATGGTGACGGTAATCTGCGTGCCGGCAGCCAGATGGGTGCTGGAGCCGGTAACGGTCAGATCCTGCTGCTGCTCAATGGCGTTGATCACGTCATCGCCGGAAATGGTGTTCACGCGCAGACCCGGCAGCTCGGCGTTGATATTGATATCACGCTCGCCGGTGCCGGTATTGCCGTGCGAATTGGTCACCGACGCGGTGAAGGTTAAATCCCCGTCGCCGAACGCCTGAAGATCCGCTGACGGGATTTTCACGCTCCAGGTCAGATCGTTCCCCACCGTGGCGGTGTAGCTCTTGCCGCCCACGGTGACAGAAACGGTATCGCCCGCCGCCGCGCCGGTGACGCGACCGCTGAGCGTTTGATCCACACCCGCTTCGGCGTTATTGACCAGGTTGTCGCCCGCAAAGGTGTTGATAATCACCTGCGGCAGCACGGTATCCACCAGAAGATTCGCTTCGGCAGAGCCGCTATTACCCACGCTGTCAGTACCGCTGACGCTGACGGTGTAAAGGGTGTTCGCCAGATTCAGGACGTCGGAAACCGGCACCTGAACTGCCCAGATGCCGTTTTCAACGGTGGCCTGATAGCTGACGTTGTTCAGCGTCACGGTGATGGCGCTGCCGTCCGGCAGGTTGCTGGTACCGGTCAGGCTCAGCGGCTGCATCGCCTCCTGGGCATTCAGAACATTATCCTGGCTGATGGCGTCAATCGTAAATTCTGGCGGGTGTCCACTCAGCGTAATGCCGTGCGTGGCATTGCCGGTGTTGCCTGCCGCGTCGGTGACGGAAACCGAAATCGTGTGGTTGCCTTCACCCAGCGCGCCCAGCACGGACGCCGGAACGCCAACGCCCCAGCTGCCATCCGCCAGCACCACGCCGGTGAAGGTCTGGCCGCCAAGGGTCACGGTGACCACATCGCCCGCGGCTGCACCGCTCGCCTGGCCGGAAATAATGTGCGCCTGACCCTGCTCGCTGATATTGAGGATATCGTCGCCCGCCACGGTATGGATGGTGACGACCGGCGCGGCGGTATCAACCGTGAATTCTGTGGTGACAGACGAGCCGTTGCCCGCTTTGTCGCTAACGTTCACCGTCAGGCTGTGATTGCCCTCGCTGAGCGCCTGCACGTCGTTCGCCGCCAGCGTGACGGACCAGGTGCCGTCGCTGCCCACCGTGGCGTTATAGTTTTTGCCGTTCAGCGTGACCGTGACGATCTGACCGGCTTCCGCATTCGTTTTGCCGGTCAGGGTCAGCGGCTGGTTGTGTTCAGCCGCATTAATGATGTTGTCCTGCGCGAGGGTATCGACAGAGAGGGTTGGCGCGGCGGTATCCACGCCGATCGTCTGGCTGCCGCTCACGGTATTACCCGCCGCGTCTTTGCCGCTGACGTTAACCGTCCAGGTGCCGTCGCCTAGCGCCTGCGCGTCTGCTGCAGGCACGTTCACGCTCCACGCGCCGTCTGCCCCTACTTCAGCCGCGTAGGTTTTGCCGTTCAGCGTCACGGTAAGTTCAGTGCCCTGCGCCAGATTCTTGCTGGCACCGGAGAGCGTAAAGCCCGCGGATTGCTCGCTGGCGTTAAGCACGTTATCGCCCGCGGTGGTGGCAAGCGTAATGGCGGCCTCGGCGGTCGAGACCGTTACGGTGATGTTGCCCGCATCGGTGGTCTTACTGCCGTCGATCTGCACCACAGACCAGGTGTGTTCCCCGTCCGTCTGGGTCGGTAATTTTACCGTCCAGGTGCCCTCTTTACTCACCATGGCGCTGGCGATGGTGCTGCCGCTGCTGTCTTTGATCTGGATCGTCGCCCCCGGCTGACCGGTACCGCTAAAGGTTGGCGTGTTGTCGTCCGTGATCGCGTTTGCTGTCAGCACGCCCTGCCGGTCACCCGCATTGTCCGTCAGCAAAAAGGTTGGCGTGGCGCTTTCTACTTCCTTTGTATTATCAATAACTTTTGTTTTAGTTTCGCCATCACCGCCGTTTGCCAGCAGTGCCCCGATGGCGCCGCCGCCTAACGCAGCCCCGGCAATCCAGCCCCACGGGGCATCGCTTAAGACGCTTTCCTGCGCCAGGAAAGGTTGAATGCTGCTAATTGGTGTGGCCTGCGCGGTTAACTCGGTCACCGCCACGCCCGATGCTTCCCCGGTATCGGCAAAAGAAATATGCGTCAGTTCCTGACGATCGTTGAATACCAGCTCTGACTGATTATGCGTTTCAGGATCTTCAACAAAATAGTTATTGCAGCGAATCACGCTGCCATCTTTCATATAAATGAGGAGGTCTTTACCCTGGCGGACATAACGCACCACATCCTGAGCAGAACCCTGGATTTCAATGACGCTCGGAGATGAAATAGAGACCGACAAATTCCCTTCGCCGGTTAATTTCGTTTTCTCCGCCGTTTTGCGAATGATGACATCAACAACCTTTATGTTACTCATATTTCTCTCCTTGCAGGTGTACGGATTCCTGTGGATATGTCCACCAGACGGATGTAGCTATCCCTGGGAAAAAACACCCATTATTTTCAGTCTTACTTTGCGCAACACTGCGCGTCTTTTATTAACTCAAATCGGGTAATTTTGCGGCTGCGTTTTTCTCTATCCCAATAAGCGGCATTAAATTATCAACCGCGGAAGCATAATTAATTGCCGAACTCCAGCCGTCATACTCAGCGATTATTTTCGCCGAGGTGGCCTGCCAGACATCCTGCTCAACGCTGAGCAGATCGTTAATGCTCCGCTTGCTCAGGGTGTATTCATTTTTATAGACATCGCGGGCGCGCAGGGCATTTTCCAGCTGTTGCTTCCCGGCCTCCATTCTTCCCCGTGCGCCGGTCCAGTCCGCCTGCGCAACGGAGGCTTTTTGCAGGACATCGAAACGCGCCTGATCGACCTGAGAGGAGGCCATTGCCCGTGCTCCTTCAGCCTGCCGCACGCGTGCGGAGACCGCGCCCCCCTGATAAAGCGGTGCGTCAATATTGAGCTGGATCTGGTCGTCCCAGTACGAACGGTTGTCCGACTCGTAACGGGTACGCCCCCCCTTCAGGCTTAAGGTTGGCCAGTGCTGGGACTTAGCGGTTTCCACGCCATACTGGGCAGAGCGCTCCATGTTTTGCGCGGCCATGACCGCCGGTATCAGCGAATAATCAATGCGGTTGAGCGAATCAGGCTCGACCGCGAGGTTTGCAGGTACAGGCGAAAAGTTATCTGCCTGCATGCCGGTTAATACCGCGAGCCTTGCGCGGGCGCTGTTTAAGGCGGCTTGATACTGCGCGACCGTCGCCTGCATGCCGGCAATACGCGTGCGGGTCTGGAGCTCATCAGAGGTGGAACTCACGCCCGCGTCGGCGCGCAGCTTTGCCAGCTGCTCAACATTTTTAAGCGCCTGAACGTTCTCTTTTGCCGCCTGCAGCAGATCGGAATAGCGTTTGACCTCGACATAGCTCAGCGCGGTTTTTTCCGCCACGTCAGAGAGCGTGCCCATCAGCTGATAGCGGTAGCTATCGCGCCGGGAGGAGGACTGGCTGATGCTGTTATTGGTCTTGCCAAAATCGTACAGCAGCTGCGTCAGGCTCAGCCCCCAGGCGGCTGAATTCTTCAGCGACCCGCTGGAATCGGTGGTCTGGCTGTGCCCTGTACTCCCGTTCAACGATATTTGCGGCATCCAGCCGCTGCGCGCTTCATCTATTTGTGCCTGGCCAATACCTAATTGCGCAGCCTGCTGACTAATTGACGGATCGCGATCGATAGCAAAAAGAATACTTTCTTTTAAGGTTGTCGTGGCAACCGGGGCAATGCCCACCTGGCTACTATTGGCGTACGCCGTATGTATGGCTAATGAAATGAATGCCAGTGCTGCTGTAAATTGGCGTAACATAGGCTTTCGCAATATCGTCATTTTTATCTCCCTGACTCTGAGTGACACTGAAGCAATTACCCAAAAAGAGGTACAGATAATTAGACAAATATCTTATTTAGCATCCTTGCCGAATTTTAGGTAAAACTCCCCATACCCATTTCCTCTGGAGATGAGATCTGCCTGCTCCTATTTAAATTAAGAATTTACTTATTTCTTAAAGTGGTTAGCAGCATAACAAAATGAGTTATAGGCCACTACACCCACAATGTTAATGCGGTGTTACAATTAAGAAAAAAGATGGGGTTTCTGGACAAAACTCTGAAAATGACCTTTCAGATGAAACATATAAACCGACTGTTATTTAAGGAAAATTCTTAATTCGTTACCTGCACATTTTTGGGTTAATTTCCGGTCGGGTCAGACACAAAGATTTTCAAAGAAATGTCAATTTAAGTAACCGAGTCAAACTCAACAAAACTTAATGCTATTAATAAACTAATTGAAGCGATTTAAAACCACATTAAAGCAATTATTGAGAATTAAAATCCACCCAATGGTTATGAAGTGGTTACATAACCCAAACCATTAAATAAAACATAACAATAACATTATGGTTAACATTCAAAACGGCTTACTTATACCTCCTTAATAAAATTTTAATAATCACGCATCTCAATCATCACGCCTCTCCACGATATCAAAATGACGTTGCCCTTTTCTCTGCGTCAAAATGCTGTATTATGCAAATTATTGCGACATTTTGCAGGAATGCACACCGATGCACAAAACCGCACGACAACGCCACGTTCTGGATATCCTGAGCGAGCAAGGCCAGGCCAGCATCACCGAGCTGGCAGAAAAGCTGCAGGTTTCAGCCGACACCATCCGACGGGATCTGACCGACCTGGAAAACCAGGGGCTGGCGCAGAAGAACCACGGCGGGGCCATCGCGCTGAATCTTTCCGCCATGAATCGCCAGGGCCGAAATACGCTGCTGCCGGAAACCAAACGGCGCCTGGGAAAACAGGTCGCACAGCAGGTTCCTGCGGGTTCTACCCTGTTTCTGGATGCGGGAAGCACGGTGATGGCTGTCGCTTCCTTTCTTCGCGGGCCGCTCACCGTCATTACCACGTCTCTGGATATTGCCCAGCACTTTAGCGACCGGGAAGACGTGGAGCTGATCCTCCTCGGCGGGAAATGGGACCACCAGCAGCGCCTGTTTGCCGGAAGCGCCACGTTGTCCTTGCTGTCCCGCTATCGGGCAGATATCGCCATCCTCGGCGCGTGCGCCATTCATGCTGAACTCGGTTTGAGCGCCGGTAAAGAAGCGGATGCCGAGGTTAAACGCGCGATGCTTGAAGCAAGCCATGCGCGCTGGATTGTGGCCGATCACCTGAAAGTCAACCGCTGCGAACCGTATCTGGTTTCCGGGTTATCCAACATTCAACAACTCTTTTTAGATCGTCCCTGGCCTGAGCTTGGGGACCCCGGCGCATTGCAGGTCACGGTGTGCGCGAATTAACGTGGAGAAGTTCATGAGTACAGTTCGAACAATCAACATTGCGCTGATCGGGTATGGATTTGTGGGTAAAACCTTCCATGCCCCGTTAATCCAGTCTGTGGACGGGCTTAAGCTGGCGGTGGTCTCTTCTCGTGATGAAGAGAAGGTTAAACGCGATCTGCCGGACGTACAGGTGGTGGCGACACCGGAAGAGGCCATTGGGCATCCTGATATCGATCTGGTTGTGATTGCCTCCCCCAACGCCACGCACGCCCCGCTGGCGACGCTGGCCCTGAACGCGGGGAAACACGTGGTCGTGGATAAGCCTTTTACCCTCGACATGCAGGAAGCCCGCGACCTGATTGCGCTGGCGGATGAAAAGCAGCTACTGCTTTCTGTCTTTCACAATCGCCGCTGGGACAGCGATTTCCTCGGCATTAAGCAGATCATTGAGCAAGGCACGCTCGGCAAGGTTAAGCACCTGGAATCGCACATCGACCGCTTCCGCCCGGAAGTGCGCGTGCGCTGGCGCGAGCAGAATGTCCCCGGGAGCGGCCTGTGGTTTGACCTGGGGCCTCATCTTATTGATCAGACGCTGCAGCTCTTTGGCCTGCCGCAGTCGGTTCAGGGGAATATCGCGACGCTGCGCGACGGTGCAGAAATCAACGACTGGGCGCACGTGGTATTAAACTACCCGGAGCATAAGGTCGTTCTGCACGCCAGCATGCTGGTGGCGGGCGGTACGGCACGCTTTGCCGTCCACGGGGACAAGGGCAGCCTGGTGAAGGCCAGAATCGATCAGCAGGAAGCGCAGCTGCTATCCGGGGTTATCCCCGGCAGTGAAGCCTGGGGCGAAGACAGCGACAGCATGGTGTTCTTTGGCGCTGACGGCACGCCGCAGACGATCCCTACCCCGAAAGGCGATCAGCGCCAGTATTACATCAACGTGCGTGACGCGCTGCTTGGGAAAATCGACAATCCGGTCCACCCGGTCGAGGCATTAGCGGTGATGGCCGTGCTGGAAGCGGCGGTGAAGTCGTCTGAGACGGGGTCAACGCAGGCGCTGGCATTAACAGCTGAAGAACGTGCTTTGCTGGGTTAAAAACAAGCCGGGTGACGCGTAGCGATCCCGGCCTACGATTCTGGAATTGCATCGTAGGCCGGGTAAGGCGTAGCCGCCACCCGGCAAGCGTTAATGACTACGAACGCTTTTTCGGCATCATGCGCAGAAGAGTATTATCTTTCCAGAAATAGTGATGCACCAGCGCCGCCGCCGCGTGCAGGCCAATCACAAAATAGCCCAGGTTTGCCAGCGTCTCGTGCCACTCCTTCAGCGTATCAACCAGGTCAAAATTGGACTCTGCCGCATGCGGCATCGCCAGTCCGAAAGCAAACCAGTCGCTGCCACGGTTATACATCATCACAATGCCGATCAGCGGCAGCGCAATAAACAGCAGATACACCACCAGATGCCCCAGATGAGACATCCCCGTCACCATCGCTTTTGGCTTCGGCTGAATCGGCGGCGCGCGGAACTTCAGGCGAACCAGCAGACGCGTCACCATCAGCACCAGAATACCGATACCGCATGAGACGTGAATCATATTGATTGCCGGACGCGCGGTGCGCGGGAAGAAACCTCTGAACTCCATGGCGCAGTAGGCGACGATGATTAACAGAAACACCAGCCAGTGGATGCCGATTTGCAGGCTTGTATATTTAGTGCGCATGTGATTTCTCGATTAAAAACAGTTACCGCGCCAACATAATCCCCTTTCCTTAAAAATTCATTAACTTTTCTGTATGGTTTTTCAAATACTTCCCCCCGCATGAATCATCTTCAATTGCCGCCCTGCCCGTGATGGTCTAAGCCTGGATGAGTTCAAACTGTCGCATCGACACGTTTACAGGAGAACACCATGAGTAAAATTGGCATTAACGGATTTGGACGCATTGGACGTCTTGTTCTGCGCCGCCTTCTTGAAACCCAGGACAGTAATACCGTCGTCGCCATCAACGACCTCACCTCTCCCAAAGTGCTGGCCTACCTTCTCAGGCATGATTCTAACTACGGTGGCTTCCCGTGGAGCGTGGATTTCACCGAGGATGCACTGATCGTTGACGGTAAAACCATAGCGGTCTACGCCGAAAAAGAGGCGAAGCACATTCCGTGGAAAACCGCAGGCGTGGATATCGTCGTGGAGTGCACCGGCTTTTATACGTCTGAAGAAAAATCACGGGCGCACCTGGACGCTGGCGCGAAGAAAGTGCTGATCTCTGCGCCTGCGGGAGACATGAAAACGATCGTCTACAGCGTGAATGACGACACCATTGACGCCAGTGACACCATTATTTCCGTGGCATCCTGCACTACCAACTGCCTCGCCCCGCTGGCGAAAGCCCTGAACGATGCGTTTGAAATAAAAGTGGGCACCATGACCACCATTCACGCCTATACCGGTACCCAGGCGCTGGTAGATGGTCCGCGCGGGAAAGACCTTCGCGCCTCGCGGGCGGCGGCAGAGAATATTATTCCGCATACCACCGGCGCCGCCAAAGCCATCGGTCTGGTGATCCCTGCGCTCAGCGGCAAACTGAAGGGCCACGCGCAGCGCGTGCCGGTAAAAACGGGTTCGGTAACCGAGCTGGTAGCGATTCTGGGCAAGAAAGTAACCGTTGAGGAGATCAACGCCGCGCTGAAAAAGGCGACGCAGGGCAATAAATCGTTCGGGTATACCGACGAAGAGATTGTGTCGTCCGATGTGATTGGCTCGCACTATGGTTCGGTGTTTGACGCCACGCAGACGGAGGTATCAGAAGCGGGAGAACTTCAGCTGGTGAAAGCCGTTGCCTGGTATGACAACGAGTATGGGTTTGTGACCCAGCTTGTGCGGACGCTGGATAAGTTTGCGGCGCTGTGATTTTTTTCTTTATTCAGGGCTAATATGAGCTGTGAACCATCCCCTCTCCCTAAGGGAGAGGGTTAGGGTGAGGGGAACATACGGCTCTGGTGGTCATTCCGTTCACGTTATGTTCCTTGCTACTCTGTAACGACATGACCGGTGAACGTGCCAGGGTGGCTCAATCGCCACCACCCTGGCGACCCAGGCTTCCGGCGGTAAATCGCCGCTTTGCGGTGCCCTCAGCTTATTCCTTCAGGCTATCGGGTCGGGCATGAGCCTGCATCCCTGCAGGCCACGCCCTCTCGGCGCATCCCTGCGCCTCGCCCCGGCCTTACGGAAACGCTTCGGCGATTTACAGCCGGACCAGGGTGTCGCTGTAAGCCAAATGTTATTCTGAAGCGGTTGTTATTGCTTCTAATTACGTCCTTAAACCGAGCGCCTTAACAACGCATCCGCAAGGACCGGATCCTGCTGTAGCTGTTTCCATGCGGCGGTGAGGGCCTCGGGGAATTCAACGTGAGCAATATAATCCCGCCCGGCCGGGCCATAGCCGCTGGCGTCATCATACAGGCGCGGCAGTTCCCCCATAACGAGTGAAAGATAACGGTCAACGGGCCACAGTCCTGTGTTGCTCTCACTGAATTCCACGCCCTCTTTACCGTTTCGCAGCGTCGGCGTAAACCCCGGATGGCTGACCCACTGCGGTGAAACGGGCTCATCCCGACAAACTCGGGCAAACGTCGCCATCGTGCGGCGCTGCATCGTCGGATCCTGCACCACCAGCACCCGCCCCGTCGTTCGATGGTGCTGTTTCAGCATGTCCCAGCTAAAGCGCGCGTTTTCACCGCAGTTGGTGGATTGATCCTCAACCCACAGATGCGCCTCGGGGATCTGCCAGAACGCCCGCGCAATGTCGGCAAGAATGCTCGCTTCGGCCCGCCCTGCAGCCGGTACGGTGTGATAACGCGGATGACTGCCGATGGCGTCATATAAAAAGGGGGTTGAATGCCCGATGCCGCCGCTAATCAGAAGCGGCACGTCTTTCTGAGAGGCAATCCGGCAGGCCGCGTCAATGGTTGGGATCACCGCGTTTCCTGCCAGAATCACCGCATCGACTTCCGGGATCGGACGGGTCGCGCTCAGGTCGTCCTGCGCCAGCCATTCACCGACAGTATTAATAGCCGCCAGCGTGGCATCCGCCAGAACGGGAAAATGGGGCTGAACCATGGTGAACTCCTCACGTTGTTGAAGCGCCGAATTTATCATTTTTCTGAAATAACCAGAAACATCCAAAAATCATCGGGTTGCACCTGCCTATTATGCTTTTGATTTCCTGCCTTACAAAACATTGTATTGTGCAGGCGTCATGAAAAAGCACCCGGCGCTGCTTATTTCATCGTGATCTGACCAGTTTTATCCCCCCCGCGCTTGCCAAACACAACATCCAACCCTAAGTTGCTTAACAATTTCACAACCTTTTCATCATCACAGGTTGCACCTGAAGCGCGCCAGGTGACACCTCTCACATCATCAAACTGGCGGGGTTTCAGGTCATGACAGAACATGAAAGTACGACGACGGTATTACGTAAAAATAAAAAGGTGTTAATCGCCAGCCTTACCGGGAGCGCCATTGAATGGTTTGACTATTTTCTCTACGGTACGGCGGCCGCGCTGGTCTTTAATAAGATTTTTTTCCCGATGGTCGATCCGGTGATCGGGCTCATTCTCTCGTATCTCTCTTTCTCATTAACCTTTTTTATTCGCCCCATTGGCGGGGTACTTTTCGCCCACATTGGCGACCGCATCGGACGTAAAAAGACCCTCGTGCTGACCCTCTCTTTGATGGGAGGTGCAACCGTTATGATTGGCCTGCTGCCTACGTATGAGATGATCGGCCTGTGGGCTCCCGCTCTGCTGATCCTGATGCGCATCATTCAGGGGATGGGCATCGGCGGTGAATGGGGCGGCGCGCTGCTGCTGGCCTACGAATACGCGCCCGAAAAACGTAAAGGCTTTTTCGGCAGCATTCCGCAGGCGGGCGTGACCATCGGCATGCTGATGGCGACCTTTATCGTCTCGCTGATGACGCTGTTCAGCGAGGAGGATTTCCTCTCATGGGGCTGGCGCATCCCGTTCCTGCTGAGTTCGGTTCTGGTGTTGCTCGGCCTGTGGATCCGTAAGGACATCGACGAGACGCCTGATTTCAAGAAGGTAAAAAAATCGGGCCAGGTGGCGAAAGCGCCTCTGCGCGATACCCTGATATACTACTGGCGCGAAGTGTTGATTGCCGCCGGTCTGAAGGTTGTCGAAACCGCGCCGTTCTACATCTTCTCTACCTTCGTGGTGAGCTATGCCACCACTACGCTGACGTATCAAAAATCTCAGGCGCTGGAAGCCGTGACGCTGGGAGCCCTGGTGGCCACGGTTATGATCCCGTTAATGGGGTTACTTTCGGATAAAATTGGCCGTCAACGCATGTATGCCGCGAGCGTTTTCATCCTGGGTTTGTTTATCGTGCCGTGGTTTATGCTGCTCAACACCGATACCACCTGGGGCATTGTGCTCGCGACGGTGATCGCCTTTGGCGTGTTGTGGGCACCGGTAACGGCGGTACTCGGCACGCTGTGCTCTGAAATTTTTAGCGCAAACGTGCGCTACACCGGCATTACGCTCGGCTATCAGCTGGGTGCCGCGCTGGCAGGCGGTACCGCGCCGCTGATTGCCACCGGACTGCTGGCGAAATATGACGGCGACTGGGTTCCGGTGGCCTGGTATCTTGCCGTCACGGTAGCCATCTCCTTAATCGCGATTTTCTGCGCCAGCCGCGTTAAGCGAGCCTCCCCTCTGCAGGCGCAACCCGAACGTCTCTGATTGCTGTCGGCCCGACTTTCGGGCCGCTCTTTTTCCTTAAATTTCCCTTCACCATTTGATTAACATGCGTAAATCATATTCACTTGAATTATCATTTGCGGCAGACGTAGAATCGCTAGCCCGCTAATTATTCAATCATTTCTAAGGTAAACGACGTTATGCGCCTGCCCGAACGCGACCCTTATGCTCCTCGCGAGTGGCAGCCACATGAGAAACCCGCCCTGCTGGGTTCGCCCTCCACGCCCGAACACAGTACGCCAAAACGCATTGCCTACGGCGTCGTGGGCCTGCTGGTTTGCCTGACGGGGGCGCTGGGGAATGCGGTGGTGACCGCCAACCTGCAAAATTTGCAGGGGACTTTCGGGGCCTGGTCCACCGAAATCGCCTGGCTGCCCGCGGTCTATGTGATGACCAACATCTCCATCAACCTGCTGCTGGTCAAGT
The DNA here is from genome assembly GCF_043965265.1 of Enterobacter sp. ECC-249. Lineage (NCBI taxonomy): Bacteria > Pseudomonadati > Pseudomonadota > Gammaproteobacteria > Enterobacterales > Enterobacteriaceae > Enterobacter > Enterobacter sp. ECC-249. The sequence continues at coordinate 2,729,492 of NZ_CP143660.1, read as the reverse complement.
TCCGCCAGCAGTACGGTCTGCGCGCCTTCACTGAAGGTTTCCTGGTGCTGTACGTGCTGGTCACCTTCTTCCATCTGTTCGTAAACGACCTCAGCTCGGCGCTGATGGTTCGCGCCGCGCACGGCATGGTGGCCGCCGCGCTCAGCTCGCTGGGGATTTACTATCAGATCCAGGCCTGGCCTGCGAAGCACCGCCTGAAGGCGCTCACCATCGGCATCACCGGATCGTCACTCGCCATCCCGCTGGCCCGCCTGTTTTCGACAGAGCTGCTTCAGCTGGACGAGTGGCGCGGGCTCTATTTCTTCGAGCTGGGGCTGGCGCTGATCTCCCTGGCCTGCGTGATAGCCTTAAAACTGCCGCCGGGCGACAGGCGCAAGGTCTTCGAGAAGAAAGACTTTATCACCTTCTTTTTAATGGCCCCCGGGATGGCCCTGCTCTGCGCCGTGCTCTCGCTGGGCCGTCTGGACTGGTGGTTCGAAGCGCCGTGGATCGGCTGGTCGCTGGCGCTATCGCTGGTGCTGATTGTGGCTGCCATCGTCTTTGAACATAACCGCGCAAACCCGCTCCTGAACACCCGCTGGCTGTCGAGCGGCAGCATCGTCCGTCTGGGACTCATCATGCTGCTGATCCGTATCGTGCTGGCCGAGCAAAACACCGGCGTCATCGGCTGGCTGCAGTACGTGGGGTTACAGAATGAGCAGATGACCCACCTGGCGTGGTCTATTTTTGCCGGGATCGTCTGCGGGATTGTCACCAGCTGTCTCACGATTAAGCCGACCAAACTGGCGTGGCCGATTATTACCTCCCTGGCGCTGATGATTGTTGCCTCGCTGCTGGACAGCCAGTCCAACAACCTGACCCGACCGGATCAGCTGATGCTCAGCCAGTTCCTGCTCGGCTTCGGCAGCGCCTTCTTCCTGGCGCCCGCCATGCTGGCCGCCATTGGCGGGGTGATCGCCGACCCGCGCAACCTGGTCAGCTTCTCGGTGATGTTTGGCATGAGCCAGAACCTCGGCGGCCTGCTGGGCTCCGCGATCCTCGGCACCTTCCAGACCTGGCGCGAGAAATACCACTCCAGCCTGCTGGCGGACCAGCTCACCACGCTCAACCCGCTGGTCAACGAGCGAATCCAGCTTTATACCCAGATGTATAAAAGCCTGATTGGCGACAGCGCGCTGCTGAGCACCCAGGCGATAACGCAGCTGCAAACGGTGACCGCGCTGGAGGCGAATATTCTGGCCTACAACGATACTTATCTGCTGACGGCGAGCATCGCTGCCGCCACGCTGGTCTGGATTTTATGGCGCTTGCTGCGCCTGCGCATCACTGCCCGTCTGGCGCTTAAGAACGCCACCGGCAACAAATAATTGAAATATTTCTGGAGAGTTTATGAGTCAGCAGGATGCCGCTAAAGAGCAGGCCAACACCCGCAAAAATGTGCGCATTGTTTCCGTTTTCACCGCCGCCGCCATCGGTATCGTCGGCGTGCTGGTGATCCTTTATGCGTGGCAGCTGCCGCCGTTCACCCGCCACGCGCAGTTTACCGACAACGCCTACGTGCGCGGTCAGACGACATTTATTAGCCCGCAGGTGAACGGCTATATCACCGAGGTGAAGGTTCAGGACTTTGTGCAGGTCAAAAAAGGCGACCTGCTGATGCAGATTGATGACCGTATCTATCGTCAGCGGGTACATCAGGCCGAGGCGCAGCTGGCGATGAAAATAGCCGCCCTCAATAACAACCTGCAGCAGCGTAAAAGCGCCGAAGCGACGATCGCCAAAAATGACGCGGCGCTGAAAAATGCCCGCGCCCAGAGCCTGAAAAGCCAGGCGGATTTAAAGCGGGTGAAAGAGCTGACGTCTGACGGCTCGCTTTCCATTCGCGAGCGCGACGCGGCGCTGGCCAGTGCCGCCCAGGGCAGCGCCGACATCGACCAGGCGAAAGCCGCGCTTGAGATGTCGCGTCAGGATCTGCAGACGGTGATTGTCAACCGCGGTGCGCTGGAGGCGGATGTCGAAAACGCCAAAGCGGCGCTGGAGCTGGCGCAGATTGACCTGCAAAACACCCGCATTGTGGCGCCGCGCGACGGCCAGCTCGGCCAGATCGCCGTGCGCCTCGGGGCATACGTGACCGCAGGAACCCATCTCACCACCCTTGTGCCGCCTCAGCACTGGGTCATCGCCAATATTAAAGAGACCCAGCTCGCGGAGCTGCGCGTCGGTCAGCCGGTGAAATTCACGGTGGATGCCCTGAACAACAAATCCTATCAGGGCCGCGTGGAGAGCATCTCCCCGGCAACCGGAGTGGAGTTCAGCGCCATCACGCCGGACAACGCCACCGGCAACTTTGTCAAAATTGCCCAGCGTATTCCGGTGCGCATTGAGGTGCTCGGTAAGCCAGAAGATTCCGCGCTGCTGCGTCCGGGTATGTCGGTACAGGTGACCATTGATACGCGGGAGGCGAAGTAATGATCCTTCGCCCGATAGCCGCGCTGGTGGCGGCGGTCATGCTGGCCGGATGCCAGTCCGTTGACGTCAAGCCGGCTCAGACGACGCTGCATATCCCCACCCAGTGGCGAGCAGATGCCGGGCCTGCCAGCCCGACGGAGCAGCTCTGGTGGCGCAATTTCCATGACAACCATCTCAACCGCTATGTGGACCAGGCGCTGCAGAATAACAGCGACGTGCTGATCGCCCGCGAACGGATAAGCGAGTATCAGGCGCGGGTCTATGCGGCCGACGGTAGCCTGTTTCCCTCGCTTGATGCGGGCGTAACGGGGACGCGCGCCCGTTCACAATCCGCCGCGACCGGGCTGCCGGTTTACGGCACGCTGTACAGAGGGAGCCTGACGGCGAGCTATGACGTGGATATCTGGGGCGTCAACCGCAGCACGGCCAATGCCGCCGAGGCCTCGCTGGCGGCGCAAAAAGCCGCCGCCGCGGCTGCGGATTTGATCGTTGCCTCGTCCGTTGCATCCGGCTACGTCACCCTGCTCTCGCTTGATGAACAGCTGCGCGTGACCGAATCCACGCTGAAATCGCGCGAGGAGGCGTTTAACCTTGCGAAGCGTCAGTTTGAGACGGGCTACAGCTCGCGCCTGGAGCTGATGCAGTCAGATTCCGAGCTTCGCTCCACGCGGGCGCAGGTGCCCTTGCTGCAGCACCAGATTGCACAGCAGGAGAATGCCCTGAGCCTGCTGCTGGGAAGCAACCCCGGCGACGTGGCGCGCAGCGCAAGCTTCGCGGCACTGACGCCGCTGACGCTGCCGTCGCAGCTGCCTTCTTCGCTCCTGAACCGCCGCCCGGATATCGTTCAGGCCGAACGCCAGCTGGTGGCGGCTGACGCCTCGCTCGCGGCGTCGCGCGCCAGCCTGCTGCCGTCGATCAACCTGACCGCCGGCGGATCGGTTCAGGATCGCACCCTTTCCGGCCTGCTGGACAACCCGCTTCAGCTCTGGAGCGTCGGAGGCAGTATCCTTGCCCCGCTCCTGAACCGTCAGGCGCTAAATGCGCAGGTGGACATTTCCCAGTCCCAGCGAAACCAGGCGCTGTACGCCTATGAAAAGACCGTGCGTAACGCGTTTGCCGAGGTGAATAACAGCCTTGATGCGATTACGCGCTATCAGGAACAGCTGACAGAACTGCTTGCCCAGCAGGATGTTGCCCAGGAGACGCTGCGCATTGCGCAGAACCGCAATCGCAACGGCTACTCCTCCTATCTGGACGTGCTGGACGCGCAGCGCACGCTGTACTCGGTTCAGACCAGCGTGGTGCAGGTAAAAAATAACCTGCTGCTGGCGCAGATTGATTTGTACAGAGCGCTGGGCGGCGGCTGGGTCAGTGCCTGAAAACCTGCCCGGTGGCGCTTCGCTTACCGGGCCTACATTTCGCCCCGTAGGCCGGGTAAGCGAAGCGCCACCCGGCGTTTATTCCTCAGCCCTGTAGGCCGGGTAAGGCGTAGCCGCCACCCGGCAATCCCAACAAGGAGTCAATCTATGCAACAACAGTGGTCTGCAGTAGATAATTACATGATTTCTTCGCTTATTCCTGAAGATGACGTACTGAGTCAGGTACTGGAAAACAACAAGCGCGCCGGGCTGCCCGAACACGATGTCGCAGCCAATCAGGGGCAGCTGCTGGCGCTGTTCGTGCGCATGACGCAGGCAAGACGCATTCTTGAGATCGGCACGCTGGGCGCCTATAGCTCAATCTGGATGGCGCGCGCCCTGCCGCCGGACGGAAAGCTGATTACGCTTGAGGCAGATCCGACGCATGCCGGGGTTGCCCGCCAGAATATTCACCTCGCGGGGCTAGACGAACGTATTGAATTAATTGAAGGCCCGGCCCTGAGCTCGCTGGAGAATTTCGGTGAGGTTCCGCCGTTCGACCTGATCTTTATTGATGCCGATAAGCCAAACAATCCCGGCTATCTGGAATGGGCGCTGCACTACTCCCGCCCCGGCACGGTAATTATCGGCGATAACGTGGTCCGGGATGGCGAGGTAATCAACGGGGAAAGCGACGACGCGCGCGTGCTGGGCGTGCGGCGTTTTATTGAGATGATGGCGGATAACCCGCGCTTAACCGCCACCGCGCTGCAAACGGTGGGGATTAAGGGTTGGGATGGGTTTACGCTGGCGATTGTAGAACGATAACCAGCCGGGTGGCGGCTACGCCTTACCCGGCCTACCCGTTCTACCGTAGGCCCGGTAAGCGCAGCGCCACCGGGCAAGGGTTTAACCGGAAATCTGCTCCATCGCCTGCAGGATACGCTTATCCGAAATCGGATACGGCGTACCGAGCTGCTGGGCAAAGAAGCTGACGCGCAGTTCCTCGATCATCCAGCGGATCGCCTGCACGTCTTCATCGTCGCGGCGCGCCGGCGGCAGCTTGTTCAGCCACTGCTGCCACGCCTGCTGCACGCTCTCCACTTTCAGCATCTGCGCGCGGTCGCGGTGCGGGTCGATAGCCATTTTCTCCAGGCGTTTTTCAATCGCCTGCAGATAGCGCAGCGTATCGCCAAGACGGTTAAAGCCGTTGCCGGTAACAAAGCCGCGGTAAACCAGTCCCGCCATCTGCGCCTTCACGTCCGACAGCCCCAGCGCCATGGTCATATCCACGCGCCCCTTCAGGCGCTTGTTGATGTTGAACACGGCGGTGAGGATCTGCTCGACCTGTTTGGCAATCTCCACCACGGTGTCGTTCAGCTCCGCGCGCACCTTTTCGTGAAGCTGTGCAAAGCCCTCTTCCGTCCAGACCGGACCGCCAGCCTCGTGGATGAGTTTGTCCACGCCGCAGGAGATGCAGTCGTCAATCAGATCCAGCACCTTGCCGTACGGGTTAAAGTAGAGCCCCAGCTTGGCCTTGTTAGGCAGCTTCTCGTGCAGATACTTGATCGGCGACGGGATGTTCAGCAGCAGCAGGCGACGCAGCCCGCGCCACATCATCTGCTGCTGTTCCTGCGGGTTATCAAACAGTTTGATCGCCACGCTGTCGCGCTCGTCCACCAGCGCAGGCCAGGCTTTCACCTTGTAGTTGCCGCGCTTCTGCTCGTAGCTTTCCGGAAGCTGACCAAAGCTCCAGATGTGCAGCCCGCTCTGCTCGATGCCGTCGTCGGCCACCGCAGAGAGCGTCTCCTGGACTTTGCCTTTGAGCGCCTCTTTCAGCTCGCTCAGGGAACGTCCTTCCAGCAGCTTTTTGTTTTTATCGTCCACCACGCGGAAGCTGATTTTCAGGTGATCGGGCACCTGATCCCAGTTCCAGTCGTCGCGGTCGATGGTGGTGCCGGTCATTCGGCGGAACTCACGCTCCAGCGCGTCCAGCAGCGGCAGCTCCAGCGGCGTGACGCGGCCTAAAAACGCTTCCGCGTAGTTTGGCGCAGGCACGAAGTTGCGGCGCACCGGTTTCGGCAGGGATTTGATCAGCGCAATCACCAGCTCGCGGCGCAGGCCGGGGATTTGCCACTCGAACCCGCTCTCGTCAACCTGGTTTAACAGCGGCAGCGGAATGTGAACGGTCACGCCATCCGCGTCGGCACCCGGTTCAAACTGATAGGTCAGACGCAGCTTGAGGTTGCCCTGATGCCAGAAGTTCGGGTAGTCGAGCTTGCTGACCGACTCCGCGCCCTCTTTAATCAGCATGCTCTTTTCAAAGTTGAGCAGGTCCGGCGTCTCTTTGCTGGCCTTCTTCCACCAGCTGTCAAAATGGCGGGCGGAGATGACGTCGTGGCTGATGCGCTGGTCGTAAAACTCGAACAGCGCCTCATCGTCCACCAGAATGTCGCGGCGGCGCGATTTATGCTCCAGCTCTTCCACTTCAGCACGCAGCTTCAGGTTTTCACGGAAGAAGGCGTGCCGCGTCTGCCAGTCACCCTCCACCAGCGCGTGGCGGATAAACAGCTCGCGGCTGAGCGCCGGATCGATCTGGCTGTAGTTGACCTTACGCGCGGCGACCACCGGCAGGCCGTAAACGGTCACTTTTTCGGTCGCCATCACCGCGCCCTGCGCGCGCTCCCAGTGAGGCTCGCTGTACGAGCGCTTAAGCAGATGCTGCGCCACCGGCTCTACCCATTCCGGATCGATACGTGCAGCAATGCGTCCCCACAGGCGGCTGGTTTCCACCAGCTCCGCGACCATGGTCCACTTTGGCGGCTTTTTGAACAGACCGGAACCGGGGAAGATGGAGAAACGGGCGTTGCGCGCGCCGGTATACTCCTGCTTCTCGGCGTCCTTCATCCCAATGTGGGACAGCAGGCCGGTCAGCAGCGCGATATGGATCTCGCGGTACTCCGCCGGTTCGCTGTTGACCGGAATGCCCAGCTCTTTCACCACCTGACGCAGCTGGGTGTAGATATCCTGCCACTCGCGCACGCGCAGATAGTTGAGGAAATCCACCCGGCACTGGCGGCGGAACTGATTCGAGGAGAGCGCCTTCTGCTGCTCGCCGAGGTAGTTCCACAGGTTCACAAAGGCGAGGAAATCGGACTCTTTATCGTGGAATCGGCGGTGCTTTTCGTCCGACGCCTGCTGTTTGTCCATCGGACGCTCGCGCGGATCCTGAATGGAGAGCGCCGATGTAATGATCATCGCCTCGCGCACGCAGCCGTGCTTTTGCGCTTCCAGCACCATGCGGGCCAGACGCGGGTCGACCGGCAGCTGGCTGAGCTGACGACCCAGCGGCGTCAGCTTATAGACCGTCGCCTGCTCGTCGGTGGTGATCGCCCCGAGCTCTTCCAGCAGACGTACGCCGTCCTGAATGTTGCGTTTGTCCGGCGCCTCGACGAACGGAAACGCCGCGATGTCGCCCAGCCCCAGGGCGGTCATCTGCAGGATAACGGACGCCAGGTTGGTGCGCAGAATTTCCGGGTCGGTAAATTCCGGGCGCGACAGGAAATCGTCTTCGGAATAGAGGCGAATACAGATCCCTTCCGACACGCGGCCGCAGCGGCCCTTACGCTGGTTAGCAGACGCCTGGGAAACGGGCTCAATCGGCAGCCGCTGAACCTTGGTACGGTAGCTGTAGCGGCTGATGCGCGCCGTCCCCGGGTCGATCACATATTTAATGCCCGGCACGGTTAGCGAGGTTTCCGCCACGTTGGTCGCCAGGACGATGCGGCGTCCGCCGTGCGGCTGGAATACGCGGTTCTGCTCGCTGTTCGACAGGCGCGCGTAAAGCGGGAGGATCTCCGTGTGGCGCAGGTCGCGCTTGCTGAGCGCATCGGCGGTATCGCGGATTTCGCGCTCGCCGCTCATGAAGATCAGAATGTCGCCCGCGCTCTCGTTGCCCAGCTCGTCTACGGCATCGAAGATGGCCTGCAGCTGGTCGCGCTCGGTATCATCCGCTTCCTCCACAATCGGGCGATAGCGCACTTCCACCGGATACGTGCGGCCTGACACCTCGATAATCGGCGCATTGTTGAAGTGCTTCGAGAAGCGCTCCGGATCGATGGTCGCGGAGGTGATGATCACTTTCAGATCCGGGCGACGCGGCAGCAGCTCTTTCAGGTAGCCGAGCAGGAAGTCGATGTTCAGGCTGCGCTCGTGCGCTTCGTCAATGATGATGGTGTCGTACTGCATCAGCAGGCGATCCTGCTGGATTTCCGCCAGCAGAATACCGTCGGTCATCAGCTTGACCATGGTGTTATCGCTAACGTGGTCGCTGAATCGCACCTTGTAGCCGATGCGGCCGCCCGGCTCCGTTTGCAACTCTTCGGCAATACGGTTCGCCACGGTGCGCGCCGCGAGACGGCGCGGCTGGGTGTGGCCAATCAGCCCTTTCAGGCCGCGCCCAAGCTCCATGCAAATTTTCGGCAGCTGGGTGGTTTTCCCCGAGCCGGTTTCCCCCGCGACAATCACCACCTGGTGGTCGCGAACGGCCTCAAGGATGTCCTGTTTTTTCTGGCTAACGGGGAGGTTTTCCGGGTAGGTAATCGCCGGACGTGCGGCTTCGCGCAGCACAACTTTCCCTGCCGCCTGTTCAATCTCTTTCGCCATCTCCTGGTAAATGGCCTGTTGTGCATCAGGATTTTTAACCTTCTTGACGCCGTGCAGACGGCGGGCGAAGCGCTGTTTATCGCGCAGCGTCAGGGAATCAAGCTGTTGCAGGAGCATCGGGAAGGTTAATTTTTGTTGTTCTGTCATAGCGTTAAAGGGCAGTACACGCCCTGATAAATTCTCTTTTTAATGATTGCTATAGAGTACCACACTGACGTCTTTCGCGCCTTATTCAAAAAATTCGAACATAGGCTTCGATATATTGCGCTATCTCTCTGGCAGGATTGTGAATAGAGTGTCAACAAGCAACGGGGCAACCCCCTTCAATCAAATGCAACAACAGGAATCACCCATGAGCAAAGTATTAGTTTTGAAATCCAGCATTCTGGCAGGGTACTCTCAGTCTGGTCAGCTGTCTGATTACTTCGTTGAACAGTGGCGTGAACAGCATTCTGCTGACGAAATCACCGTGCGTGACCTGGCTGCAAACCCAATTCCTGTGCTGGACGGCGAGCTGGTTGGCGCGCTGCGCCCAAGCGATGCGCCGCTGTCTCCACGTCAGCAGGAAGCGCTGGCCCTGTCCGACGAGCTGATTGCTGAGCTGCAGGCGCATGACGTTATCGTCATCAACGCCCCAATGTACAACTTCAACATCCCAACCCAGCTGAAGAACTACTTCGACCTGGTAGCGCGCGCTGGCGTAACCTTCCGTTACACCGAGAACGGCCCGGAAGGTCTGGTGAAAGGTAAACGTGCGATCGTCCTGACCAGCCGCGGTGGCATCCATAAAGACACCCCAACCGACCTGGTTGCGCCGTACCTGAGCCTGTTCCTGGGCTTCATCGGCATCACTGACGTGAACTTCGTGTTCGCGGAAGGTATCGCTTACGGTCCTGAAGTGGCGACTAAAGCGCAGACCGACGCGAAAGCCGCAATCGACAGCCTGGTTGCAGCGTAAGACTTCACCCTCTCACCGCCCGGTGGGAGGGTTTTTCTTTTCCCCCGCATTTCGTTATCATCCGCTCCCACTCTCCAGCCGGGCGGCCTGATGTCTGCGATTATTGATTCTTTTATTGCCCCACCGTGTCACGACGACATTGAGATCCTCTGGCAGGATGAACATCTGCTGCTGATCAATAAGCCTTCCGGCCTGCTGAGCCTCTCGGGCAAAAATCCGCAAAACCTTGATTCAGTCCACTATCGTCTGGTCCAGACGTTCCCGGGCTGCACGCTGGTACACCGCCTTGACTTCGGCACGTCCGGGCTGATGGTGGTTGCGCGAAATAAGGCCACCAACGCGGCGCTGTGCCAGCAGTTCAGCCAGCGCCGCGTGGCGAAAGTCTACAGCGCCCTGCTTTGCGGACATGTGGAAAATGACGAAGGTGTAATCGATGCGCCGATTGCCAAAGACCCGGCGCTGTTCCCGCTGATGTCGATCTGCGCCATCAACGGAAAACCCGCCCGCTCCCGCTATCGGGTAGTGGAACGGTTTTATCAGGAGACGGGACTGCCGTTAACACGGGTGGAACTGACTCCGGAGACCGGGCGAACCCATCAGCTGCGTATTCACTGCCAGCAGCTGGGGCATCCAATTCTGGGCTGCGATCTGTATGGCGGTCTTGACGCGCCGGGGACTGAGGAAACGCCCCGGCTGATGCTGCATGCCAGCGAGCTGAATTTTATTCATCCCGCGAGCGGCGAGCCGGCTAACGCCCGTCACGCCGCCCCGTTCTGAATGCGGTTTACCACATCAAATCGTCAGGGATTTTGAAGTCTGCGTACGGATCGTCTTCGTCCTGCTCTTCCTGGCTGAGCGCGCTGTTCAATACGATGCTGTCGGCATCGCGCTGGGCAATTTTGTCGGCCACTACCGCCGGGATAATCGCATATTCGCAGTCGCCGCTGGCGTTAATCACCAGACGGGCAATCGCCAGGCGGCCATTGATAAGCTGAGCCTGGGTTTGTTTGTCGACCTCGATTTTTTTGATCAGATTACCGTCGGTGAAGTTAAAGGTGATGTTACCTTTCGCAACGGTGATGCGGTTCATCTCAATCAGCTGCTTCACCTGCGCCTTAAACTCTTTCGCCAGCACGGCCTGCTTCTGCTGTTCGCTCAGCAGCTTGTCACGCTCGATCTGCGCCTTTTTGTTCTCTTCTACCGCTTCCCGAGCCTCACGCGCCTGAACGCGTGATTTCTTTGCAGTACGCTGCACTTTCGCCGCTTTCTTGCTGCTGACCAGGCCCGCTTTCAGCATCTGCTCTTGTAAGGTGAGTTTTGTCATGATTGTTTCTAAACCGGTTGGAAATTTTGGGGATTATAGCGGGAATTAAACGGAAATAAAAAATCCCTCTCCCCTGCAGCCGGTTAACGACGCTGAATCGTAGGCCGGGAAAGCGCAGCGCCACCCGGCAAGAAGGCAGCGCCACCTCGAGCGTTACACTTCATGAACTTCCCTCATGTTGCATTGAAATTAAGTCACTTCCCCTGCGACGCGGGCTCAGGCATAAATTATGCATTGGTAACTTCTTAGCAACATGAACTTAGGATGCATAACCACAATGAGCAAAGCTTTCACATATACCCTTAAGCGCAGTTGCTTCGATGAGAATTACAACCCGTCAGAAAATACGCGCACGACGACCAACTTTGCCAACCTGGCGCGCGGCGAAAAACGTCAGGAAAACCTGCGCAATACGCTGGTGATGATCAATAACCGCTTTAACGCCCTGGCGCGCTGGGATAACCCAAACGCCGATCGCTACGCGGTTGAGCTTGAAATTATTTCTGTCGACCTGAATATTGGCGCGGAAAAGCCGTTCCCGGCCATCGAGATTTTGCAAACCACTATTGTCGACAAGAAAAACAACCAGCGAATCCCCGGCATCGTCGGGAATAACTTCTCGTCTTACGTGCGGGATTATGATTTCAGCGTCCTGCTGCTGGAGCAAAACAAGAATCAGCAGCACTTCAGCATTCCGGAAAAGTTTGGCGAACTGCACGGCAATATTTTCCGCCACTTTGTGAATTCGCCGGAATACAAAGAGAACTTCAGCAAGGGTCCGGTGATTTGCCTGAGCGTCTCCAGCAAAGACACCTACCGCCGCACCGGTAATCAGCACCCCGTACTGGGCATTGAGTATCAGCCGGATGGCGAATCGCTAACGGAGCAGTACTTCGCGAAGATGGGCCTGCAGGTTCGCTATTTCATGCCGGAAAACAGCGTGGCGCCTTTCGCGTTCTTCTTTACCGGAGATTTGCTGAGTGATTACACCGATCTGGAACTGATCGCCACCATCAGCACGATGGAGACGTTCCAGAAGATCTATCGCCCGGAAATTTATAACGCCAACTCGGCGGCGGGACTGTGCTACCGACCGGATCTAAACCAGCAGGATCACTCCTTAACCAAAATTGTTTATGACCGGGAAGAGCGTAGCCGTCTGGCGATTGAACAGGGTCGCTTTACCGAAGCGTATTTTATTAAGCCTTACCAACACATTCTTGAGCAGTGGTCTGATAACTACACGCTTTAATACATCAAAAAAGGTCTTTTATTATGAAAACATTGCTCCCGACTTCTACCGCTGGCAGCCTGCCAAAGCCGACCTGGCTTGCGCAACCTGAAACGCTGTGGTCACCCTGGAAATTGCAGGATCAGGAACTGCTGGCGGGCAAGCAGGATGCGCTGCGCCTGTCTCTGGATGAGCAGATCCGCGCGGGCATCGATATCGTCAGCGACGGGGAACAGACCCGCCAGCATTTCGTCACCACCTTTATTGAACACCTGAGCGGCGTGGATTTTGAAAATCGCCAGACGGTGCGCATTCGTAACCGCTACGACGCCAGCGTGCCGACCGTGGTTTCAGCCGTCGCGCGTCAGAAGCCGGTCTTCGTCGACGATGCGAAATACCTGCGCCAGCTCACGGACAAGCCGATCAAATGGGCTCTGCCGGGGCCAATGACCATGATCGACACCCTTTACGACGCGCACTATAAAAGCCGCGAAAAGCTGGCCTGGGAATTCGCCAAAATCCTCAACCAGGAAGCGCGAGAGCTAGAGGCCGCAGGCGTGGATATTATCCAGTTCGACGAACCGGCGTTTAACGTCTTTTTTGATGAGGTTAACGACTGGGGCATCGCCGCGCTGGAGCGCGCCATTGAAGGGCTGAAGTGCGAAACCGCTGTACACATTTGCTACGGCTACGGCATCAAGGCCAACACCGACTGGAAGAAAACGCTCGGATCCGAGTGGCGCCAGTACGAAGAGGCCTTCCCTAAGCTGCAGACGTCTAACATCGACATCATCTCCCTGGAGTGCCACAACTCACGCGTGCCGATGGATCTACTGGAGCTGATCCGCGGTAAGAAAGTGATGGTCGGCGCGATTGACGTGGCAACCAACACGGTTGAAACGCCGGAGGAAGTGGCCGATACGCTGCGTAAAGCGCTGCAGTTTGTCGACGCCGACAAGCTGTATCCGTCAACGAACTGCGGTATGGCTCCGCTTTCACGTGAGGTTGCTAACGGTAAGCTGAGAGCCTTAAGCGCGGGCGCGGAGATCGTCAGACAGGAAATCCTGGCGAAATAGTCATCCGGTTTCCGGGTGAGGCGTTAACGGCCTCGCCCGTAGAGCCGTCATGCAGAAAGATTTCTCAACCAGCCGTGCACGCTTTCTGAAGTCAGATGTGCTGGTGCCCGCGATATCTCATTCCCTCCCCTGAGCGCCAGCAGCGCAGGTAGGCCGCGCACGCCGAGGCGGGCGGCCAGCGCCGGGTTCAGGTCGGCATCAAGATAGCGCGTATCAAGCCGGTCGGTCAGCGGGATGACCGCCTCCTGAGCCAGAATATGCCAGAGTTTTCGGCAATGTACGCAGCGTTCTGCGCCGACAAACAGCAGCACCGTCCCCTCCTGTTCCAGCTCGCTTTCATTCTGAATCGGCCTGAACCGGCTCTCCGCCACGCGGAACAGTTTCGGACTGCGGTGAAGCGTATCGTTATCCGTCGCGACGCACAGCGCATCGGCACCTTTACTGTAGGGCTGTACCCCGGCAACCCGAACCACGCTTTGCGCCGGGCCCGCCGCCGCACCCGGCTGCCGCAGCGTTCGCACGTCCACCGGCTCAATCGGCGTCTCCTGTGGCGAGCTCAGCTGCGGGATCCAGGCGTAGGGAATGCGGTAGGCGCGGTACACCATATTGTTATTCAGCGTTTTTCCCCACCAGGGAGAGATATACTCCCAGACGATTTCATGATCGCGCGTCACCTCGAAGATCCGTCCGTTTGATCCTTCGTTAATCAAGGTATTGCCGTTCTCCAGGCGCTGCATATTGCTGATGTAAGGGCTGTAGAATCGGTAGGAATCGGTCGGTTGGGGCAAGTTTGCCTCGTACGGCGAGTAGCGCCACTCGATGTCCAGCGTGACCGGGTTGATTTCCAGGATCCGCGAATAATCTCGCCAGGCGTTTTTCACGCCGTCCGCCGAGGCCGGGTTTGGCGCGCCGTATCCGGCCCAGCCGCCGTTGTCAAAGATCAGGATATTACCCGCCCCGGGCAGCCCGTGGGGGATCATATGGGCGTGATGCTGGCCGATAATCCAGCCGATGTGTTTAAGCTCCGGCTTGCTGTAATCGGGACCAAGCTGCCAGACGATGCGTCCGCTACGCTTATCGATAATGGCGATGATGTTGGATTCGCGCGCATCCCAGATAATGTTGTCGGGATGGAAGCGTTCATCTCCTGCGTCATACCATCTGTTCGGCCCGAGCGCCGACATCGAGTTGATATGCATCCAGTCGCCCATTCCGCCGCCGCTGGCGCGCATGTTCGGGTTATTGTAAAGCGCGGTTTTCGCCGCGTCGTCGAAGCCCAGCTCGTGAAAATGGTCGCTACAGCGCCACTCCCACACCACGTTCCCCTCCCAGTCGACTTCGATGATGGCGTCATCCAGCAGGACCTTGTCTGAAATTGCCTCGTTGACCAGATTGGTATGGGCGAGGATCAGCGTATTCCCCCCGTCGACCTGCGGCTCCAGCCCCGGCGCATAATAGCCAACCGGATTGCCCGCGCGCTGATAGTCATGATGCGCCCTCGCCATCCAGCGCGGCTCATGGCCCGGATCGGCGATCTTTTCGTAGCGGTCAAATTTCCAGGTGACATTCCCCTCCCAGTCCACCTGAATCAGGTCAAGCATGTCCTGCATTCCGTAGCGCGGGTCGCGTTCGCCGCTGTGCCCGAGGATAGCCCCACCGGGCAAGATCTTGTTCGGAAAACCGTGCAGCTCCGGCCATTCCCGCACTACCGTGCCGTTCATGTCCACCAGTACGGCACCGTGTTCAGTGGCCTGAAAAAGCGTATAGCCGCTCCAGGCACGCGCCGGATCGTAAAGCGTAGCGCCGGTGGGGAAGACGGAAGGATGTCCCATGTTATTACTCCTTAATTGAAATTGAATAGTCAGGATGAGGTAATCAGGTTTCGTATCTGGCGACAGGCAGCCGTGAAGGCGACATCGTCACGCTGGCGAGGATGAGGCAGCGCCAGGCTAATCACGTCGCGTATGCGTCCGGGACGCGGGGAAAGCACCACGATCCTGTCCGCCAGCGCTACCGCCTCCTCAACGTCGTGAGTGACCAGCAGCGTGGTGGTGCCTTCACTCTGGTGGAGGTGCAGCAGCTCCTGTTGCAGGGTGTGGCGAGTCAGCGCATCCAGCGCGCCAAAAGGCTCGTCCAGCATCAGTATCTGCGGGCGCGCCACCAGGCCTCGCGCAATGGCCACGCGCTGGGCCATGCCGCCGGAGAGCTGCGCGGGGAGTGCGTTGGCAAATTCGGCAAGCTGCACGCGCGCCAGCATCTCCTCTGCGCGCTGGCGCCTGGCTGCCCGGCTGAGTTTTTCATCCGCCAGGCCCAGCATGACGTTGTCAATGACGCGCAGCCATGGGAACAGGCGAGGCTCCTGAAAGACCATGCCGCGCGTCTTGCCCACGCCGCACACCCGCTCGCCGTTAACGCGGATTTCACCTTGAGTCGTGGGTTCAAGGCCAACCAGCATCCGCAGCAGAGTCGACTTTCCGCAGCCGCTGCTTCCCACCAGCGCTACCAGCTCGCCGGCGGCGATATCAAGACTAAAGTTCTGCACGGCGGTTACCTGCTGCCAGGATTTGCGCACCTGCTGAAACGAGACCAAAGGTATGTTGCTCATGATGGCTCCTGTATGCGCCAGCGGGTGACGCGGATTTCCAGTAAACGTCCGGCTTTATCCAGCGCTGCGCCGGTAATACCGACGAGCACCATGCCGCAGAGGATGGTGGGCATGTCCAGCAGCTGCTGGGCATTGATCATCAGGCTGCCAATTCCGGTCCCGGAGGACATGAAATATTCCGCACCAATATTGCCAAGCCAGGCGTAAATCAGCGCCAGCCGTAGACCGGCAAAGATACCGGGCGCTGCGCCGGGAAGGATCAACGTGCGCAGTCGCGTCAGCCCGCTTAAGCGCAGCACCCGGGCCACCTCGTCCAGATGCGGATTGCGCTGCAGAACGGCCTGCAGGGTGTTGAAGAACATCGGGAAAAATGAAGCCAGAGCGATAAACACCATCTTTCCGCCGTTATCATTACCGACCCACGCGGTCAGAAGCGGCAGCCAGGCGAACAGGGCAATATGGCGCAGGACGTTTAGCGTCGGGGTGACGATCTCGCCGGCGCGCGGGCGCAGGGCCAGCAGCAGGCCGCATAAAAATCCCGCGGCTATCCCCACGGCACCGCCAACGAGGGTGCGCTCCAGGCTCGCCAGCATGGCTGATGCCAGCTCACCGCTCGTCGCGCCCTGCACAAAGCGCGCGACAACCGCCTGCGGGGATGAAAACAGCGAGGCATCAATCCAGCCCCACTGGCTGGCGGCCTGCCAGAGCACCAGCAGCGCGGCAGGCAGTTGAAGCGCCTGCCAGCTGGCCTGCGGCTTCCAGGCCAGCCGCCCGACGGCAGCCTGGGGCCAGAACACCAGTCGCGAACCGACACGGCTGGCCGCCCAATCCATTACCATGCCGCTAATGCCGACGACGATAATGGTCACAAAGACAATATCCAGCTGGAACAGCTGACGTCCCCAGACCATCAGGTAGCCAATGCCCTCCGAGGAAGCCAGCAGTTCAACCACAATCAGCGATACCCATGCCTGCGAAAGCGCCAGCCTGAGGCCGGTAAACCAGCCCGGCAGGCTTGCCGGGATCACCAGCCAGCGCAGGCGCTGCCAGCGGGAAAAGTGCATGACTTTTCCCGCCTCGCTCAGCGCCTCTGGCACGCTCGCTACCGCCTGCTGCGTGTTGAGGGTCAGTGGCACAATCGTGCTTTTGATGATAACCGCCAGCTTCAGGCCGTTATCAATCCCGAAGAGCACCATAAACAGAGGGATCCAGCCCAGCGTCGGGATCTGCGCCAGCGCATAAAAGAGCGGCTCCACGCGGCGGGCCGCCCCGGGCATCAGACCAAACAGCGCGCCCAGCACGGTACCGATGATCGCCCCCAGCAGCAGGCCGAGCGCCAGATGCTGCAGGCTGAAGGCCCACTGCCCCAGCAGATCGCCGCGCAGAAGCGAGAGCGCCGTGTCAGCCACCGCGCCGGGGGCGGGCAGAATTTGTTCGGGCATCCACCGCGCATACGCGGCGACGTACCACAGCAGCAGAAGGAGCGCGGGCATAAGCCACGGCCAGCCGTTAAGCCGGATCCCTGACCTGCCGGAAGGTGCAGTTTTTAAAATCATTTGCGACATAGCAGTTCACTGATTAACGAGCCATGCCGTTATCAAATCCCCTCTTACCGCCCGTCGTCATTGCGTTACGCGAATAATCCCGATGCAACAAATGCATGTGAACCTGCCGGGTGCACGGACGCTGATTTAGCTTTTTTTCACCTGTTCTTTTCCACTAAAAGCATTTAACAGCCGGGCGACGAGATCTCTAGGGTGAAAAAAAACAACAGGAGTTACTCGTTATGATGAAAGCTTTTATCAACCGCACCCTGCTGGCGCTGACAGCCGTAATGATGCTGACGGCGAATGCCAGCGCCGACCCGCTGCGCACCATACGTATCGGCGTACCGGACCAGAGCGCAGGCAGCAAACCCTTTATCGGAGGCCCGCTCGGCATGGCGTATATCCGCCATCAGCTGGAGGACGTGTTTAAACCCCAGGGCGTTAGCGTTGAATGGCAGTTTTTCAAGGGCGCGGGACCGGCGGTGAATGAGGCGCTGGCTAACCAGCAGCTTGATTTTGCCTGGCTTGGCGATCTTGCGGCTATTATCGGAAAGGCAAACGGTCTTCCGACGCGCCTGCTGCTCGGCAGCCGCGGGTCCGAATCCTATCTGGCGGTGACCCGAGCTTCGGGCATTCGCTCTCTGGCAGACCTGAAAGGGAAACGGGTCGCGGTCTATCGCGGCACGGCGGATCAGCTGGCGTTTGACCGCGCCTTGCGCACGGCGGGGCTTACGGAGCGCAGCCTGCAGGTGATTAATCTCGACTGGAATGCCGGTAAGGCGGCGCTGGCCGCTGGCCGCGTGGATGCCGTCTGGGGCGGCGTATCGCTTCTTGCCTTACGCGGCGAGAAAATAGACGTGGTGGCCAGAAGCGGCGACTCTGGCCGCCAGAATACGACGCAGGCTGCGCTGCTCGGTACGCAACACTTTATCGACGCGTGGCCGCAGGCTACCCAACAGATCGTCGACGTTCTGGTGAAAAATGCGGCTGAGATAAGCGACCCGTCCGGCCGCAACGCCTGGTCCGCTGAAATGGCGCAGCAAAGCCAGATCCCCCAGGCGCTCTTCCTGGAAGAACTCCGCCCCGATGACCTTAACTTTACCACCTCACCGCGCATCGACCCGTTCCTGACGGACAGTTTCAGCCAGAGTGTTGAACAGGCACAGGCGTCTCGCCTGATCCGCAGCGCCTTTGATGCCCGACAGTGGGCCGAGGGAAAATTCGTCGAACAGGCACTCACCACGCTGAAGCTGGAAACCCGCTGGCCGCAGTACGATGCCGAAGGTCAGCCGCGCTAAACCTCCTCCTGCTCCAGAATCTGAAGAGCGTGCTGGCGGTCAACGTGGAGAATAATCTCGATCATCTTCTCGACCAGCGGCGTCTGAGTCGCATGAACCGGAGAGATAATCCCAAACCGGGTCTGCATCAGACGCCACTCTTCCGGCAGATCGCTGAGCTCCAGCTTGACCAGGCGGTGGCTCTGCTGGCACAGCGCAAAGCCGTCCTCGCTGGCGAAGCTGACGGCGTGCGTATGGGCCAGCGTAGAAAGCAGTGCATAAATGTGGTCACACTGGATTGCCGGCGAAAAATCCTGCTGCTCGCTCAGGGTTGCCAGCACTTTGCGCACGCCGGGCGGCAAATAGGGTGCAGCAAACGGATAGCGGAGCATGGTCTGGACGGAAACGGGCCCCTCGTTCGCCAGCGGGTGATCGACGTGGCAGATAAAGAAGCAGCGCTGCGGGCTCAGCGGCTGAACGCGAAGCTGGGGATCGAGTTCGGCCTGCCAGCTGTCGGCGACGACGAACGGATAGTGGCGAGAGGTCAGCGCCTGATGGAGGGCAAACCAGTTATCAACCTGAAACCTTACCTTCGCCTGGGGCATGCTGCGGTGGAATGCCCCCACCGCGGCGGGGATCAGCCGCGCCGACGGTGCCGGGCCGCAGCCGAACATCACCTCGCCGGTGAGCGCCTCCTCCGCCTCGCGCATCTGGCTGCTGAGCTCAACGTTCAGGGCCTGAAAGCGGCGGGCATAAGGAAGCAGCGTTTGTCCGTGCAGCGTGAGGGTGGGAAGCTTGCTCTGGCGATCGAATAAAGGATGCCCTACGCTCTGCTCCAGCGCCTGAATGCTTCGGCTAAATGCGGACTGCGAGAGGCAAACCGCCTCCGCCGCCCGGTTAAAACTGCCGTATTCAACCAGCGCGACAAAGTTGCGAAGTTGGCGAAAATCAAGGTGCATGGCCGAATCATCCTCAGTTGATATCCCTTAACACTACTGGATGCCGGACCTGTCACGCAATCCCGGCGGTCAGTCGCGCCCGGTTTGCCAGTACGGCGGCGTGCCGAAACGCTCGACGTAATAATCAATTACCGCCCTGACGTTCAGGGGCGGATGTCGGGCATCGGGATAGATCGCCGCAATAGCCTGCTGTTCCGTATTGATGGCACACTCCAGCGCGGGCAGGAGCGGAATCAGCTCACCGCGCTGGAGCGGCTCGCTCACCAGCCAGTCCGGAAACAGCACAATCCCCATCCCGCCCAGCGCCGCAGCGAGTAACGCCTCCGCATTATTGGAGGTCATCAATGGCGTCACGGGATAGTGTATCCACGCCTCGCCCTTCCTGCGAAAGAGCCAGCGGTTTGGCCCTGACGATCCGCGATAGACAAGACAGTGATGACGGTTCAGATCGTCCGGCGCTTCAGGTGCACCGTGTTTACGCACGTAATCTGGCGACGCGGCCAGATAATACACCTGCTGCCCGAACACCCGCGCCCGAAACGAGGAGTCCGTCAGTACGCCAATGCGGAATATAAGGTCTGCCGCATCCCGGTGGGGATCGATAAAATCATCGGTCAGCGTCAGCTCTACGTTCAGGCGGGGATAGCGTTCCGACAGGCCGGGAAGCCCGGGGGCGATGTGCTTCTGGCCGAAAAACACCGGTCCGTTAATGCGGATCGCACCGGACGGTTCCACCGCACGCGCGTCCAGCTCCCGTCGCGCCTCTTCCAGGTTTTCCGCCATTGACCGGGCGTAGCGGATAAACAGATGACCGCTTTCCGTGGGAATGACGGCCCGCGTATTGCGATAAAAAAGCTGCTGCCCGAGCGCATCCTCAAGCTGGTGGATCACGCGCGATATCTGCGAGGCCGATATCCCCTGCCGCCGCGCCACGACGGAGAAGTTCTGCGCTTCATACACGTCGATAAAGATCAGCAGCGCGCGGATGTTGATGTTGCTGGCGTCAACCATTAATGCATTTCTCGCAAAGGTGTTTACTGCATTATGGCATTTTTCTCATTGAACAACCCACGTAATCTTCTTCGCCTGAAAACGGAGGAAGAAGAATGCAGTTTGTTTTGATTTTACTGGTGATTGCTGGCGGGATGGGCCTCTCCGTCGAGGCGGGCCTGCTGGGACCGCTGGGGGGAAAGGTCGGGGATTTATGGGCGACGTTCAGTATTTTTGGTGTTGGCGCCGCGCTGACGTTTCTGCTGATGCTGTTTTTCAGCCCGCGCAACAGCCCGTCGTTTTTCGCACAGCCCGGCTGGCAGCTGCTCGGCGGCGTGCTCGGTCCGGTGTACGTGGTCATCCTGACCGTGGCGACACCCGCCATCGGCATCGCCATGACCATGATTGGCATTCTGGCTGGTCAGGTCTTTAAAAGCCTGATCATTGACCACTACGGTCTGCTGGGTTCACCGCACAGGAAGATAAACGCGAAGCGCATTATTGCACTGGGGTTCATTATTGCAGCACTTGTTCTGGTCGCACAGGGGTAACGTATGACACTGATTATGATTCTTCTGGCCGTCTGCGGCGGCGCAACGCTGAGCATTCAGGCCGCCATTAACGGCCAGCTCGGCAGCAGCGTGGGGGTATTCAAAAGCGCGTTTCTGACCTTCTCCGTCGGCGCGCTGGTGACCGCCCTGCTGATTTTCTTCTTTGAGCCTAAGCAGGCGGTCACGCTGCTGGACGTGCCGAAATGGCAGCTCCTCGGGGCGATGTTTGGCGTGCCTTATATTGTGATTATGGTACTCGCCGTACAGCGCATCGGCACCGCCGTCGCCACGGTGGCGGTGATCTTCGGCCAGCTCGCCATGAGCATGTTGATTGATAACTTTGGCTGGCTGGGTAATGCGGCCATTCCCTTTTCGCCCAGCCGTCTGGGGGCAGTAGTCTGCCTGGGGATTGCGCTTGTCTTTATTTACTCGGGTAGTAAAACCCGTTCTGCCGGGGCATAACATCACACCTTGCGGACACAGCGTAGACACGAAACAGTTCCCTCGCCCCTTTGGGGAGAGGGTTAGGGTGAGGGGGAACATACGGTTGTAGTGGTCATTCCGTTCACTTTATGTTCCTTGCTACTCTGTAACGACATGACCTGTGAACGTGCCAGGGTGGCTCAATCGCCACCACCCTGGCGACCCGGGCTCCCGGCGGTAAATCGCCGCTTCGCGGTCCCTTCGGCTTATTCCTTCCGGCTTATCGGGGACGGGCGGAGGTAACATCCCTGTAACGCCCGCCCTCTCGGCGCATCTCTGCGCCTCGCCCCGGCCTGCAGGAAACGCCTCAGCGATTTACAGCCGGACCAGGTCATCGCTGCAAAATAATCATGTCATTTAAAAAATCCGAATCGCTTCTGGTTACAAATTGAGTGGGGATCCCTTATCCCTTGGTGAAAAACAACGTCACCGTGGCGACGGTGACGCCCAGTTTCTTCATCTCGGTTTTATTAAACAGATGGTTCTCATCCTGCAGGTACATCCAGTCGTCAAAGTTCAGTAGCCAGGTGCTGCCGTTGGCCTTCACGTTCATACTGTAATGCCAGTTGAACGCGTTGCCGGCGGCCTGCCCCGTCGCTACCCCTTCGATATCCCCTGCCGTGCCCTCATAGCGATCGTTCCCCACGCGCCGGATATGCCAGACCCGCTGCTGCTTCTCACCGTCGTCGTAAACGAAATGTTCGTTGAGCGTCAGCGTATCGCCGATAACGTCTCCAGCAATCTCAACGTGGAAACGTCGGATCTGCTTGCCGCTGCGATCCTGCACCATCCCCCACGCTTCGGTTTTGCCCTGGAAGAAGTGGAAGATATCAAGCCGCGGCTGCTGCTGGCGGTACTCGGCCACCTCCGTGCTACAGCCCGCCAGCAGCATCGTCAATGCCAGCGCCATCATCAGGATACGTTTCATTTTTGGCCTCCGATTAACTGCTGACGCAGCTCAGGATATTGCGTACGGGGAGCCAGCCAGATGGCCAGAAAACGGGTACTGAACGCTTCTGACTGGCGTGGTCCCAGGGGAATAAAGGTTTTCTGAAGGGTCGGATCGCGGTACCAGAACTGCCCCTGCTGGTCATCAAGGACAAACGCCAGCTGCGAGCCCGGTCGGACATCCGGCCACAGCGTCCGGAGCATCCGCAGCCAGGCTTCGCTTTGCGGTTCCTGCGCCAGGATCCCCTGCGCCTGCCACTGGTCGCGGGTCGCCTCGACCAGCTCATCGCGATCGATGTCGCGCGCATAGGTAATAATCAGCGCCTGATCCTGGTTCTCCCGACCGTAACGCCCGTCCGGCGTACGCAGCTGGGAGGTATAGACGGTGAACGGTCCCCAGGTGAGCGTGGCATCGCCCACCTTACGCCACGCCAGCCAGTCGGCGGCCTGTGCCGCGGGCATGGCGATCAGCCAAAGCAGCAAAATCGCAGCTCTCATTTTTGTCTCCCCATCAGCAGGTGGAAAAACAGCATCAACACCAGCCAGCCCGGCGCCATCCAGCTGACGACGATAAAGGTCGGCTCCAGAAACGTGATGGCATCCAGCCGCTCGCCAATCAGGTATGCCACCGGGCCTCCCACCGCGGCCAGCAGGGTCAACAGCCAGCCGGGCAACGTGGTGGTGCGCGTCAGCTGCGTCCAGACGGTGGCGAACATCAGCCACAATGCCACCATCCATAGCGGCATCAGGGAGTCGCCCGTGAAGGCTATCAGTCCCGTCAGCGCCCAGAGCGTATCGAGCAAACTGCCCGCCGCGGCCAGCCCGATGGCGTAAAAACGGTATACAGACGGCAAGAGCAGGCATGCCAGGATCGCCAGCGCGAGCCAGATAATCAGGCCCTTTTCGCGAAAGAGCACCACCAGCGCCCAGTAAAGATCGAACGCGACGGCCAGCAGAAAGACCTGAAGATATCGTTTCATACGCGCTCGGCGGTCAGCTGCACCACGCTGATGGTGCGGGCGTTAAACCCGGCTTCGCAGTAGCCAAAGTAGTACAGCCACATGCGGCGGAACCGCTCATCGAAGCCGAGCTTTTCAATCTCCTGCCAGGCATGGACAAAGCGCTGCCGCCAGTGCGCCAACGTGCGGGCGTAGTCCGGCCCCATGTCGAACAGATTGCGCACCACGAAATCGGTGTGGCGCGTCATCAGATCGTTCATCGCGGTGATGCTCGGCAGGAAGCCGCCGGGGAAAATGTAGCGCTGAATAAAATCGACGCTTTTGCTGTAGTCGCGATAGCGCTGGTCCTGAATAGTGATGGCCTGAATCGCCATGCGTCCTCCCGGTCGCAGCCGCGCCTGGCAGGTACGGAAGAACGTGGGCAGATAGCGCTGCCCGACGGCTTCAATCATCTCTATCGAGACCAGCTTGTCGTACTGCCCGGAGAGGTCGCGATAGTCGCAGAGCAGCACCTCGACCCGATCCTGCAGTCCGGCGCGGGCGATCCGCTCGGTCGCCCAGACGTATTGCTCCTGCGACAGCGTGGTGGTGGTCACCCGACAGCCATAATGACGGGCCGCATATTCCGCCATCGCGCCCCAGCCGGTACCGATTTCCAGCAGATGATCGCCCGGCTTCAGCGCCAGCTGTTCGCACAGACGCGCCATTTTGGCCTGCTGGGCCGCCGTGAGATCCTGCTCGTCCTCCGTAAACAAGGCGCTGGAATAGAGCAGCTCCTTATCCAGAAAATGGGCATAGAAGGTGTTACCCAGATCGTAATGGGCGGCAATATTTTCACGCGCCTGCGCGCGGGAGTTTCGTCGCGTCCAGTGGCGTAGCCGCTCCAGCGGCCTGCCGAACAGACGGAACCCGTTTTCCAGACGGCCAAGCACCTCGCCGTTGAGCGCCAGAAGTTCCAGTAGCGGCGTAAGGTGCGTAGTTTCCCATTCGCCGTCCATCCAGGCTTCTGCCGCGGCAAGGCTCCCGCCCGTTAAGACGCGCCAGTAGACGCCGGGCGTCAGGATCTGTACATCGGCATGCAGCGCGGAGGCTGACTCACCAAAATGAAAGGTCTGCGCCCCTTCACGCAGCGTGAGCGAGCCGCCGCGGATACCGCTTAACAGACGAAAAAGCAGCCAGCGCGCAAGGCGCACGTTGCGCGGGATATCGGGTTCTAACGCAAAGACGGGATCGGTCATGAGCGTTCACTCCTGCTGACGGGATGGTTATACAGCGGCACGCGCTTGAGCCACAGGCGCAGCGCCTGCCAGTAAATGGCAAAAACGGTTTTCAGGGTCATGAGCGGGATGCGCACCAAAAGCGAACGCAGCGCGGGGCGCGTCAACGGCTCCCTGCGCAGCGCCAGCGTGGCGTCGAACACCTTCGCTTCCTGATGATTTTCAATGTGCATATGCAGCGTGTTATCCGGCTCGTTAAAGCGCCAGTGGTAAGTCATGTCCATTGGATTGAAGGGAGAAACGTGAAACGCTTTTTCCGTGGGCTGTGCCTCCCGTCCGTTGACGGCATAGTAATGACGTTCATTCCACGGCGTGTTGCGAACCTCCGCCAGCACCCAGCGCAGGCTTCCTCTCCCGTCATAGCAGTAGTAAAAGTTGACCGGATTGAAATGAAAGCCGAAATAGCGCAGCTGCGTCAGGAGCATGACCCGGCCGGCCGGACGTTCTCCGGTCAGGCTCTCCAGCCTGCTCAGCACGTTCTCTTTGAGCGGCGTGCCGAGCGGATAGTCCGCGTCGTGGAACGAGGCGGCGGCAAAGCGATTGCGCCGCACGCCGACGGACGGCAGCAGCGGCAGTTCATCGAGATCCAGCCAGGCCATAAAGACGCTGTAGCTGAATTCGTGGGTTTTCGGCTGGAGGCGGCGGTGGCGTAATACGCCGTGGTAGAGGCAGCTGTTCATCTCAGTTCCCCTCTCCGGCCGCTATCGCGTTGACCACGTCCAGCGCGCTGCGCACGCCATCCTCATGAAAACCGTTGTACCAGTAGGCCCCGCAGTACCAGCTCCGGTTATGACCGTTGATCTCGCCGCGCCGCGCCTGCGCCCGCCAGCTTTGCGGGTTAAACAGCGGATGTTCATAAACGAAGCGTTGCAGAACGAAGCGTTCATCTACCGGCGCGTCAGGGTTCAGGGTGACGCAGAAAAGCGGACTGCCTGCAGGCAGCCCCTGCAGAATGTTCATGTTGTAGGTAACACAGGCGCTGGACTGCGCCTGAGCGCTCAGGCGGTAGTTCCAGCTCGCCCACGCGCGAGGCCGCACCGGCAGCCAGCGCGGGTCGCTGTGCAGCACAACCTCGTTGCGCTGCCAGCCAATATCGCCCAGCACCTCGCGTTCTGCGGTGGTCGGGTCGTTAAGCATGGCCAACGCCTGAGCGGAGTGGCAGGCAAATATCACCCGATCGAAAGTATGGCTGCCGTTTTCGAGCTGGAGGGTGACCCCGCGCTCGTGGCGGCTCACCCGCTGCACCGGCGAATTGAGATGCAGCGTCAGACGGTCTCCCAGCTTATCCAGCATGGCGCGGATATACTCCCGCGAGCCGCCCGGCACCACGTACCACTGCGGGCGCTGGGTGATATCCAGCAGGCCATGATGATGAAAGAAGCGTAAAAAAAGCGGCAGCGGGAAGCGCGTCATCTCCTGCAGCGATGAGGACCAGATGGCGGCCCCCATCGGCAGAATGTAGTGGCGCGCAAAAAACGGCGTGAAGCCGTGCTGGTCCAGAAACGTCTGCAGCGTGGCGTTCGGATCCACCTCCCCGTCCAGCGCCGCTTTCGCCAGGCGGTTAAAGCGAACGATCTCGCCCAGCAGCCGCCAGAATGCCGGATTCACCAGGTTTCGACGCTGGGCAAACAGCGACGTCAGGGTGTGGCCGTTGTACTCAAACCCCGTCGCGGGGTCGTGCACCGAAAAGCTCATCTGCGTTTTTTGCCCGCTGATGCCCAGCTCGCTGAGCAGGCCCATAAAGCGCGGATAGGTGCGATCGTTGTAGACGATAAATCCGGTATCGATCGCGTATGTGCCCTGTGGCGTCGTCACGTCAACCGTTGCGGTATGGCCGCCCGGCGTGGATCCCGCTTCAAACAGGGTCACCTGATGGTGTCCGGCCAGGCGCCAGGCGCAGGTCAGCCCGGCGATGCCGCTGCCGATAATCGCAATGTTCATGAACGCACCATCCTGCGCAGCAGCGCGCGCTGAAGAAACGCAGGCAGCCCGGAGAGCAGCCGTAAAATGAAGCCAAACCCGGACGGAAACGCGATGTGCATTTTCCCTGCCGCCAGTCCGATACGGATCGCCTTGACCGCCTCGTCGACGGTCACCCTGCCCGGCATGGCAAAATCGTTTTTTTGCGTCAGGGGCGTATCGACAAAGCCCGGAGAGACAAGCGTGACGGCAATCCCTTTAGGCTCCCAGTCCAGGCGCAGGCTGTCGGCAAACCAGCTCAGCGCCGCTTTGGACGCGCCGTAGGCCTCCGCGCGGGGAAAAGGCAGCCAGTGGGCCATCGAGCTCACCAGCACCACGCGGTTGCCTCGAACCAGCTGCGGCTGCAGCGCCTCAAGGCAGTTCACCGGCCCAAGGAAATTGGTGTTTATGACCCGCTCCACCAGCGCCGCATCCACCACGCCACCGTCGAGGTATTCGCAGGTACCCGCGCAGAGAATAATCAGGTCGGCGTAGCTGCCCGTCAGCGCCTGGCGACAGGCGTCCCTGTCCGTCATATCGAACAGGCGCACGGTGAGATTGGGGCAGGTCTGATGCAGCGCTTCCAGACGCGCCGGATCGCGCCCGCAGGCAATCACATGGTAGCCGTCAGCGGAAAAGGATTTCGCCAGCCCGGCGCCAATCCCCGAGCTTGCGCCGGTAATCAACACCGTCTTCATGATTTGACCCTCCGCTTCACGCCGCGAACCGCCCAGCCCAGCAGAGGAAGATGTTCGTAGATCATCTCTCCCGCATCGTAGTAGTCGCGCTGGCGCGTGATGAGATCGTTTTCCGTCTCCACCACCGAACATCCGGGCAGGTCGAGCGGTTCGCCTCCGGCAATGCGCGGATGCGACCAGTGCATCACCCAGGTGACAACAAACCGGTTCCCGCTGCACAGCGGCGGATCGATAGAAAAGCGGCAGTTCTCGACGTTGGCCAGCAGATGAGTGAAATAGCGCTGAAGCGCGAAAAGCCCGTCATGCTGGCCAAACGGATCGATAAGCGTGGCATTCGAATGATAAAGCCCCGCCAGCGCGGACGGCGGCTGGCTATCCAGTGCGGCGTAGTACTCAACAAACCGACTCACGACAGAGGGCAAAGTGCTCATGGGTCACATCCTGGCTGTAAACAACGTGGCGTAATCGCATACTTAAAACTTACACAATTAACGTTATTTGTCCAAGTTTGTGCAAAATTATTTTTTATTACTTATAAATATCAACAAGTTGACAACTCAATAATTTGACGTTTTTTTAGGCCGGGTAAGGCGTAGCCGCCACCCGGCTTTCACTTTCAGGTTATCCTTAAGGCAAATTCAGCGGTCATCTTCCAGGCTTATCCTTTTTATTCATAAGGATGCCTGACATGAAACGTTTCTTTCTCTCCCTATTCTCCAGCCCGGAATCCTTATTGCAGGTGATGAGCCAGCAGGAAATTATTGAAGCCGTCGAAGATGGCGATCGCATCATCATCGACCAGGACGGGAACGCCTCGGTGAACTACAAGAGCAACGAGGTGCGGCAGGACTTTCTGCGTCACGTTAACGCGCTGAAGAGGGCCTGATATGGGAACGGCAATATTTATGGTGCTGATGGTCTGCGGGTACTGGTACACCAGCCGCGACCTTTCGACCCGCTTTAAAATCAAGCGTTCCTTCGGCTGGGACGTCTATTTTCTCGTTGCGCTTTACGGCTGTATTTTCGTTTTGCAGGGGGTGATTGCGACGGGGTTGCTCTGGCTGCTGCTGCTCACCCTTTCTGCCGCTAACAACGCTTTCCACTTTGCCTCACCGAAATACACCGACTGGCAAATCGACTTTATGAACTGGAGTTTTTTAGGCATTCAGGCGCCGGTGGTGGTGATGCTGGCGTTTGCCATCCTGTTTTGTCTCTACCGGTCTAACTGGGCAGGCAGCGCCAGGCTGGACGGCGAGAGCCGGAAAAAACTCTACAAACGGCTAGCGCAGGCGAGCGGGATCGAACAACTGCTGTACCAATGTATGGAGCAAGGCGAGCTGGCGCAGGTCACGCTTCGCTCGAGACGAATTTACGTCGGTATGATCCACACCGCGACGCTGGAATATGAAAAAACGGCCAATATCGTGCTGATCCCGATGTTGAGCGGGTACCGGGACGCGAAAACCATGAATCTGCGCATCGAGAATAATTACAGCCGGTGGTATGCGGAGCATGACATTACGCTCGACTCGGAACCCCGCAGCGCCATGTCATTCCGCAAGGTGATTTTACTCAATCAGATTGAGAGCATCTCGCTGTTCGATCCCGCCAGCGCCAGCGCGCTGTCGCTGGCACAGCGGGACGAGAGCACGGGGCCTAAAGAGACATCCCCATAATTCTGAGTACGCTCTGCTGTGAGGCTGTTTCAAAAAGGACGTTCTTAATGCAGAGCATGCCCTGCTTCTGGTAGAACCGGTACGCTCCTGCGTTCTGCTCAAGCACTTCCAGCCAGAGATAGTCCTTTCCCCTGCTCCGGGCCATGTCGATAATTTTATTGAACATGTCCTGACCATAGTTCTTGCCGGTCTCGGCAGGATCGAGGTAGAGCTTGTTGAGGAGAACGCCCCTCTTGTCCGTTTCTGGAAGCATGGCGTCCCAGGTCACTTTCATAAATCCCACTGGCCGATCGGTCTCTGCAACATACCAATAAACAGCGTTATCTTTCAGGCTCTGTTCAAGTACAGAAACGGCGTACTCGCCGTCCAGAAAGGCCTTCATCTCGGCGTCGGATACCCACAGATGCTGAAAATGGGCGGGGTATATGCGGTATCCAAGTTCGCATACGAGCGCAGAATCGGCCCCGCTGGCCTGTCGAATTCGATGAGTCATGGAAGGTATCCCTGGTCATCACCCGCGTTGGGCATGTTGATAGAGGTCCCAGCGGTTGCCGTAAATATCTTCAAACACCACCACCATACCGTACTCTTCCTCACGAGGTTCTTCACAAAAATGAACGCCTTTTGCTTTCATGGCATGGTAATCGCGCCAAAAATCATCCGTCTGAAGGAACAGGAAAACTCGGCCACCGCATTGATTACCGATAAAACCTTCCTGCCTTTCGTTAGACGCACGAGCCAGCAAAATATTGCAGTCGCTTTCCGGGTTGGGTGAGACGACTACCCAGCGTTTCCCCGGTTGGGGCGTATCCTCTACAAGGGTAAACCCCAGCTTGTCGGTGTAGTATTCAATGGCGCGATCATAGTCATCAACCACAATAGCCACGCAGCCGAGGCATCGTTTCTGTGTTCTCATTTCCGTTACCTTTACTCTAAATGGTTATGCTCAGCGCTTTTCCACTGAATACGCGCACATAAAAACAGCGATCGCATGCGTAACCCGACGAGCAATTTCTTCATCAGATAAGCTTTTTCTGGCGCCAAGCTTTATCTCAAGGCTTGTCATCCCGAGCCACAACCCGGCCAGGTCGTCAGCCGCTTCGCGCGGGGAGCACGCGATCAGTAAGCCCTTTTCAACGGCTTCACCGATAATTGTCTCCAGCATCTGCTGCGCCCTGCCGGGACCTGCCGCATAAAAACGCGCGGGTAACTCCGGATGACGAATAGCGGCGGAGGCAATTAAGCGGTCCCAGCCCGTCAGCTCGCGCTGGTTGATGAAGCGGACAAAACGGTTGCCAAACGCGGTTAAGACCTCGGTCAACGACAGATGATGCCGCTCGGAAAAATCACTGTCACTGATGGTCAGATCCGATTCCTTACGGAGTACGGCCTCAACAAGCAGATCTTTATCCGCGAAATTGGCATAAAGCGTGGCTTTTGCCACCCCGGCAACGCGGGCAATTTCTTCCGTCGTGACATCGAGGCCTTTCTCGAGAAACAGGCTTCTTGCGGCCTGCAGTATCGACTGCTCCTTTGACGGATCTTTTGGGCGGCCTTTCTGCCGAACCTTTTCTCTCATCGTTTACGACCTGACAAAAGCATGCTCATCATGAGCCCCCCGATAACGGTTATGTGTTCAAGCGCGATATGAAACTCCTGGGTGCGCTGGGGCTCGCTAAATTTCCAGAATGGATGCCCCACCGGAATGGTGAGTAATGTAAACACAATCAGCATTGCCGATCCAATCCATCCGTAGCCCGCAAAATTCGAAATCACCAGAGCAGAGCCTACAAGCTGACAGAGAATGGTGCCTGTCGCGAATAAGACGGGCCAGGGGAGACCCACGTCCACCATTTCCAGCACAATCTCTCCAAAGTTGAACAACCCGTAAAAGCCTGCCATCCAGAAGAAAAAGGTCAGTAAAATTCTTGAAAGACAGAGTGTAGTGATAGATGACGTGATTTTTGACACTGAATTATCTCTTTGATCATTTAAAAGACTGGCAAGTCTACTTATTAATTACCAGACCGACAAGTCTGGTAAGTTCGATCAACGCCCTGACACACCAAAACGGGTGGGTGAACATCAGTGTGAGAACGCGCTAGTCTGCCTCAGGTGAATGGATGATGAGCGATGGAGACATATGGAAATTATTTTGATGCGACACGGCGAACCTGAATACAGGGGCGCGGGAAAGGTGTCGTACAGGGAAATGGTGGGATGGATCGACAGCTATAACCGCTCTTCAACGGGACGCGACAGACCTTCGGAGATGGCTCAAATCCTCGCGTGCCGCGCGCTGACGTTTCTCAGCAGCCCTCTCCCGCGAGCCCTTTCATCATTGAAATCGCTGGGGTGTGAACCAGGCTTAATTAATGAGGTTTTTCGGGAAGCAGAGCTGCCGGTGTTCCGTATTCCGGGGTTACGGCTATCGCCTTTTTACTGGGCAGCGTTGTTTCGCGTTCTTTGGCTCTGCGGCCTGTCTGGCGAGTCAGAGCGCGTAAGCGCCGTAAAAAAACGTGCCGCTAAGGCGGCTGAGATCCTCATGTCGGCGGCAAGGGGCGCCGACGGACCCGTCTTGCTCATGGGGCACGGGGTCATCAACCGGTTCATTGCAAAAGAACTGATCGCATCAGGCTGGAAAGAACAGACTCTTCCGGGTAAGGGGTACTGGGGAGCGGGGGTTTACAGCATTGTATAGCGGCACATGCTGAGGCCGAGGATTGTTCATCCTCGGCGCACGCCAGCCGACTGTTATTCGCAAATGCTGAATGCACCTGTCAGCCATCGTCTGGAGAACTAAGAGGAGCCTCGCTAGCCCCCGATTAATTCTGCCATCGCCCTCTTCAGCGACGTGATGACCTCATCCGTCTCCATGCCCATTTGCGCATGAATAATGGCACCGTCAATGAGCAGCATGATTTCATTGACGACGCGCTCATCCGCGATGGTCGTCAGCGACGCAATAATATTCTTTGTTTCGATTTTATGATCGCGGCATATCGCTTTTATTTCGCTTTCAATATCTTCGGATTTGGCTTCTGCGCTGGCATTAATAAACGCACAGCCGTGGAACTCGGGCGAAATAAACCATTCAAAGAGCGTTGCAGAAATCGCATCAGCGGGTATTTCGCCTTCATCGAGATGTCGGCGCAGCGTGGATTCAAACCAGCTAATCCATATTTCATGCCGATAGTTCAAATAGGCGAGAATAAGTAAACTTTTGCTCGGAAAATAGCGGTAAAACGTCACCTTCGTCACTTTCGCCTCTTTAATCAGCGTATCCACCCCCGTCGCCCTGAAGCCCGTTGAATAAAACAGATCGTGCGCCGTGAGTAATATTTTATCCCGGACGCTAATTTTTGTTTCGTTGCCTGCGTGTTCGGTTTTCATTTTTTCGACAGCCTCAAAAAGGGTGTTGACAGCGTTATTTTTCAGGCATAGATTACCCCAAGTAGACAGACCTGTCTACATAAAATCACACTGAGGTAACCGCCATGAACACACGTCCTCCTTTACCGCCCTTCACCCGTGAAAGCGCCATCGAAAAAGTCAGGCTGGCAGAAGATGGCTGGAACAGTCGCGACCCGGCGAAAGTCGCGCTGGCCTATACGCTGGATACCCAATGGCGCAACCGCGCAGAGTTCGCCACCAACCGTGAAGAGGCCCGGGCGTTTCTCGAGCGGAAATGGAAAAAAGAGCTGGACTATCGTCTGATTAAAGAGCTGTGGGCCTTTACGGATAACCGCATCGCGGTCCGCTATGCCTATGAATGGCATGATGATTCAGGCAACTGGTTCCGCTCGTACGGCAACGAAAACTGGGAATTCGCCCCGGACGGCTTGATGAAGCGCCGCTTTGCCTGCGTAAACGATATGCCGATAAAAGAATCCGAGCGCCTGTTCCACTGGCCGTTGGGCAGACGCCCGGACGATCACCCGTCGCTGAGCGATCTGGGCTTATAGAATTTTCGCATCACTCCGGGCCGCCCCGGAGTGATGAATTTACAGCGCGCCCAGCTGTTTCATCAGCGTCAGGTTGTCCTCAATATGCCAGTTTGCCGCAATTTTACCGTCGCGGACTTCATAAATATCCGTAGCGATGAAATCTATTTTCTGCCCTTTTCCCTTTAGCTTGCCAAATATCCCGGTGAATGTGCCGTAAAAATGCAAATGCGAAACCACGCGATTGCCTGAAATAATCATCTGCTCAACGTCACAGCGTAAATCCGGCACGGCGGCACGAAACGCCCGGGAGGCTAAAATAGCGCCTTCAGGCACCTGTTTACGACCTTCCGGGGGCGTTTTATCGATGAAATTCACCGCCAGCGCATCACGCGCCAGGGACTCTTCTCCCGTATTCCAGAACGTTGCATATTCTCTGGCAACGGCTTCATTCGCCCTTAATTGCGCCTGGGGCAGGCTCTTATCAACAATAAGCTGTTTCGGCTGAAGCCATTCCAGCTGCGCCGAAAATGTGGTGCCGGACAGACCGGCAAGAATAAGCATCGCTATAGCTGGACGAAAACACGTCGTATATTTCATGATGTCTCTCAACAGAGTATTACGTTACCCGCAGACGATTACCTGCGGCTTAAACCGGAGTGGATTCAGTTAATTAACGCCCCGCCCTCAATATCAATGACCGAGCCCGTGACAAAGGGATTGTCGATAGCGAAAAGATACCCTTGCGCGATGTCCGCCGCCCTTCCCCAGGCTTTGGCCGGCAGGGTTTCCGCCGCGCCGGCGAGCATTTTTTCCCGCGCGGCGGCGTCCATCCCCGCATACGCTTCCGTATCGGTCAGGCCAGGACTCACGACGTTGACGCGCAGCGGGGAAAGCTCCTTCGCCAGCACTTTTGTCGCGGCCTCAATGGCGGCATTCATCGTGGTTTTTACAATGGCGCCCGCCACGGTGCGGCGCGCCACAAAGCCGCTGGTGAACGTCAGCGTACCGCCGGGGGCGATGTTCCCGCTGAGATAGCGGGCGACATTTATGCTTCCCCAGAATTTTGTATCAAAGGCCACTCTTGCCGCACGGAGATCCAGTCCGGAAAGGAGCCCTCCCGGTGCCTGTGAACCTGCCGTAACGACAATATTATTGACCTTGCCCAGCGTCTCACCGAGTGCAACAAGCTCTGCCTCACGGCTGATATCCAGCACGAGGGTGTGAACAGACGCGGCGTGGGCGCTCAGTCGTTGCCGCGCGGCGTCCAGCTTCGCGCTGTCGCGTCCCGCGAGAATAATCTCCTCGCCGCGCCCGGCAATCAGGCTGCCCACGGCGAAACCGATGCCGGAAGCGCCGCCAATAATTAAGGTTTTACGGGTCATAACGTTTCCTCCTGCAGGGTGTACGTTGGGTAATCGGTGTACCCCGTTGCGGTACCGCCAAACAGCGTGGCGGGGTCGCGTACCTGTGCCAGCGGCAACCGGTGCGCCAGACGGTGAGGTAAATCCGGGTTGGCAATAAACGGTCGGCCGAAGGCAATCAAATCGGCATAGCCAGCCGCAAGGATCTCTTCGGCTTTATTCAGGTCATAGTTACCCGCGACGATCAGGGTTCCGCTGAACGTCTCGCGAAGGGATTGACGGAAACGCTCGGGTATCTTCGGCGCGTCGTCCCAGTCGGCCTCCGCCAGGTGGATGAACGCAATCCCCTTTTGTTCACACCAGGCCGCAAGCGCGAGTATGGCTTCAGATACCTGCGGGTCGTTCATCCCGCGCTGGGTAATAAACGGCGAAAGGCGGATGCCCGTGCGCTCGCGGCCAATGGCCTCGGCAATGGCGCTTAACACCTCCTGGGCGAAGCGGATCCGGTTCGCCAGCGTGCCGCCGTACTCATCCGTGCGTTTGTTGGATGTCTGACGCAGGAACTGGTCGATCAGATAGCCGTTTCCGCCGTGAACCTCCACGCCATCAAACCCGGCCTGAACGGCATTGAGTGCCGCCTGACGGTAGTCCGCGATGATGCTGTGAATGTCCTTGCGCGAGAGGGTTCTCGGCTGCGGGCAGTCAACCATCTGGCCTTCCCCACGCTCATTCACCACCCACACCTGCGCGTCCGGCGCCAGCGCTGACGGGGCGACGGGCTGACCGTCCGGGTGAAAGCTGGCGTGCGACATTCGCCCAACGTGCCAGAGCTGAGAAAAAATCACCCCGCCCGCCTGATGCACGGCGCCAGTCGTGAGTTGCCATCCCGAAACCTGCTCCGGCGAATGGATGCCGGGCGTCCATGAGTATCCCTGGCCCTGAGGCGAAATCTGGGTGGCTTCCGTGATGATTAACCCGGCGGTGGCCCGCTGCCGGTAATACTCCGCCATTAGCGCGGAGGGAATATTGCCCGGCTGAAGTGAGCGCGCGCGGGTCATCGGCGCCATGACGATACGGTTTTTCAGCTCTTGCTGACCCAGCCTGTAGCGTTCAAAAAGAGAGGTACGTTGCATATTTTCATCCCTTATGGTGTGGATGAAATCACTTTACAGGCGACATCTGATTTTGATAATTACGCTAAAAGCAGATGCACTTTTCGGAAAAGATGAATAATGGGTAAACTCGAAGACATGGCCTTACTGGTGGAAGTTGCCGGGGCCGGAAGTCTTTCCGCCGCCGGACGACGCCTGTCGCTTTCCCCCGCCACCATGACGGCCAGGCTGAAGGCGATTGAGGAGCGTTACCAGACGCGCCTGTTTCATCGCTCAACGCGATCTCTCACCCTGACCCGCGCAGGCGAAGAGTTTTACCACGCCGCGCTGCGCGTGCTGGAAGAGATGCATCACGCCGAGTCGTTACTGATGCAAAAAGAGGGCGTGCTCAGCGGCAACATTCGCCTTTCCGCGCCCTCGGACTTTGGCAGACAGTACCTCAGCCCCGCCGTCATTGAATTTTCCCGACGCCATCCTGCCGTAAAATTTTACATCTCGCTAAATGAACACGTTGAGGATCTGGTTGCTAACCGGCTGGATATGAGCGTGCGTTTCGGTAACCTGCCGGACAGCAGCCTTGTCGTCAGAAACATCCGCCCGAACCATCGGGTGCTGGTTGCCTCCGGGGCGTATCTTAACGACCGCGGCATCCCCGCCACGTTTGCGGATTTAGCCCGACACCGGTGCCTGGCGCTGGAGTCTCAGGGCGTGGTGATGAACGAATGGCGTTTTGAAAAAGAGGGAGAGGAAAACGTTGTGCGCGTGGAGCCCGCCATGGTGTGCGACGACGGTGCAGTGCTTCGCCAGTGGGCTCTCAGCGGAGCTGGCATCGCGGGAAAATCGTGGTGGGACGTCAAAGACGACGTTGAAGCCGGAAGACTCACGGTGCTGTTTGCCGACAGCTTCACGGGCTTTAGCCGATACGATCGCAAAGATGTCGGGCTGCAGTTTGTTTATCCGCAGCGCAAGCTGCAGCCGCTTCAGGTTACGGCGTTCAGCCAGTTTTTTCTCGAGTGGCTAAAAGAACATTAATTCGTCGCCAAAATAAGAGACAGCGCGCATTTCGGTGCCACCCTCAGGACTACCCTATGAGCGGTTTTCAGGAGGAACAAAACATGAAAAAGCTTCTGATATGTTGTTTGTTTGGTAATACCGCAAACTCACTCGCCAAAAAGATGCAGTCTCTGGCAGAACGCGACGGCTATCCGCTGATGATTAGCGCTGTAGGGCTGGATAACTTCGCCAGCGTCGCTCCCGCGTTCGATGGGTTTCTCATCGCGCCGCACATTCAGTACAAACTCGATGAGATAAAAGAAACGGTGGGTAATACGCGTTCAATCGCCATCGTTGAGAGTCTTCCCTATGCCTCTCTGGACGCGAGGAAGGTATTGGACTTCGTAAAGGAACAGATGCCTGAGCTGGCTGCCTGAAATATAAGGCCGCATCGGTTCTGCGGCCTCCTCAAACAGTTATGTTCAGTGCAAGGCAACTGCGCCGAAACCCTCGCTTATCGTCGACAGATAGATGCCATAGTGCACGAAAAACAGTGATACACTTACCCCACCTGGTTGATCGTCCCGTCTGAAGGGCTCATGATGAATGACGGTAACCAAATTACGAAATGGTCACTCGTTGTTAATCGAAGCCTGTCACGCTAAGCTTAAATAATGACTAAAAATATGAATCCCCCATCAGCACGTGGTCCACTTGACCACGCTGTCAGAGAGCAAATTGTCGAAGCCGCCTTTGAGCACTTCGGTCACTACGGCTATGAAAAAACCACCGTCGCCGAGCTGGCGAAATCGATCGGTTTTTCAAAGTCCTACATTTATAAGTTCTTCGATTCCAAGCAGGCTATCGGCGAGGTGATCTGCGCTAACCGCCTGGAGCTGATCATGGCGGCAGTGCTTTCCGCTCTTGAGGGTGCACCGTCAGCAAGCGAAAAACTCCGCCGTCTCTTCAAAGCGCTTACCGAGGCCGGAAGCGAGCTGTTTTTCCACGATCGTAAGCTTTACGACATTGCCGCCGTCGCCGCACGCGAGCAGTGGCCGTCGACAGAACGGTATGCAGAAAGCCTGATGAAGCTGATTGAGAGCATCATCATCGAAGGCAGGCAGGCCGGAGAGTTTGAAAGAAAAACGCCGCTGGATGAGGTCA
The DNA here is from genome assembly GCF_043965265.1 of Enterobacter sp. ECC-249. NCBI lineage: Bacteria > Pseudomonadati > Pseudomonadota > Gammaproteobacteria > Enterobacterales > Enterobacteriaceae > Enterobacter > Enterobacter sp. ECC-249. Next base: position 2,691,905 of record NZ_CP143660.1, on the reverse strand, counting down.
CTCAGGCTATCCACATGGTGATGTGTCCTTACATTAACCCCGTTCAGCTGCAGTACAACCTTGAAATGGCCCCCACCGCGGCGGTGCTTCTCTCTTCACTCATTTTAAGAAGCCTGGCCCCCTAATTTGTGACCATTGACATTTTTGGTCACCAGTCAGAGAATGCGGAAACCGTCCTGTTACGTTGAAAAGGTTTCCCATGCTCAGGCTCACTTCAGCCCGCGTTGCCGTTTGTCTCCTGCCGTTTGCCCTGGCGGCATGCGGCGATATTTCCGCGAGTGACGATCCGCGCACAAAGCCACCGCTTGTCAGATCCGCATCCGTCGAGCTTGCGAACAATACTGCCCGCGCCTTCACGGGTGTTGTCGTCGCAAGAACGCAAAGCGACCAGGGCTTCCGGGTTCAGGGTAAAATCCTTGAGCGGCTGGTTGATACCGGGCAGACCGTCAAACAGGGTCAGCCCTTGCTGCGCCTGGATCCGGTTGACCTGAAATTACAGGCCCAGGCGCAGCAGCGCGCGGTGGATGCGGCCCAGGCGCGCGCGCGAAAAGCCACCAGCGACGAGTCGCGCTATCGCGGTCTTGTTGCGTCCGGCGCCGTGTCCGCCGCGGAGTATGACCAGATCAAAGCGGCGGCCGATACGGCCAGGGCGGATCTCAGCGCTGCCCGGGCGCAGGCCAGCGTGGCGCAAAACGCCACGGGCTATGCCGTGCTGCTGGCGGATTCAGACGGCGTTGTGATGGAGACGCTCGCCGAGCCGGGTCAGGTCGTCAGCGCCGGACAGGTGGCAATCAGGCTCGCCAGAGCGGGACAACGCGAAGCGCTCGTCCAGCTTCCGGAAACGCTGCGCCCTGCCGTCGGCAGCGAAGCGCAGGCCACGCTGTATGGCAATGAAAAACATCCGGTCAGCGCAACGCTGCGCCTGCTGTCTGACTCAGCCGATGCCACAACCCGCACGTACGAAGCCCGCTACGTGCTGGATGGCCCGCTGGCAAACGCGCCGCTGGGGGCGACCGTCACGCTGAACATTCAGGACAATAAAGCGGAAGGTCAGGTCATGCAGGTCCCGTTGGCCTCACTCTACGATGCGGGTAAAGGGCCAGGCGTCTGGCGCATTTCCGCCCGGCCGGCAAAGGTCGCATGGACCCCAGTTAAGGTGCTGAGCGTAGGCGAAGATACGGTCCAGGTCACGGGTGGCGTGAAGCCCGGGGAGACGATCGTTGCGTTAGGGGCCCATCTTCTGCACGAAGGTGAAGTCGTCAGGCTTGCAGAACAACGCCATGCCGCTCCGGCGGAGAACGCGCCATGAGCCAAAGTCGATTCAACCTGTCAGCGCTGGCCGTCCGCGAACGTTCCGTCACGCTGTTTCTGATCGTTCTGGTCACGATTGCCGGTATTTACGCCTTTTTTGGACTGGGACGCGCGGAAGATCCGCCCTTCACGGTAAAGCAAATGACGGTGATAACCGTCTGGCCGGGTGCGACCGCGCGGGAGATCCAGGATCAGGTAGCCGAACCGCTGGAAAAGCGCCTGCAGGAGCTCAAGTGGTATGACCGTACGGAAACCTATACCCGCCCCGGCATGGCTTATATCACCTTGTCACTGCAGGACAAAACCCCGCCTTCTGAGGTGCAGGAGGAGTTCTATCAGGCGCGTAAGAAGCTTGGGGATGAATCCCGGCGTCTTCCGGCGGGCGTCATCGGCCCGATGATCAATGACGAATTCGCGGATGTCACCTTTTCCCTCTTTGCCCTGAAAGCGAAAGGCGAACCGCAGCGGCAGCTGGTACGCGATGCCGAAGGCCTGCGACAGCAGCTTCTGCACGTTCCCGGGGTGAAAAAAGTGAACATTATCGGCGAACAGGCCGAGCGGATTTATATCGCCTTCTCCCATGACCGTCTGGCGACGATGGGCCTCTCACCGCAGGATATTTTTAATGCCCTCAACAGCCAGAACGCCCTGGCCGCGGCGGGTTCGATTGAGACCCGGGGCGCGCAGATTTTTATCCGCCTGGACGGCGCGTTCGATGAACTGCAGAAAATTCGCGATACGCCTTTAGTCGCCCAGGGCAAAACGCTCACGCTGTCGGATGTGGCAACGGTTGAACGAGGCTACGAAGATCCCCCGACGATGCTGATACGCAATCAGCATGAACCCGCCCTGCTGCTGGGCATTGTCATGCGTGAGGGCTGGAACGGCCTGGCGCTGGGTAAAGCGCTGGATGCGGAAACGGCGAAAATCAACGATAGCCTGCCGCTTGGCATGACCCTGACCAAAGTCACCGATCAGTCCGTGAACATTCGCTCGTCGGTCGATGAGTTCATGATCAAATTCTTCGTCGCCCTGCTTGTGGTAATGGTGGTCTGTTTTGTCAGCATGGGCTGGCGCGTGGGGGTGGTGGTTGCAGCGGCGGTACCGCTGACGCTGGCGGTCGTTTTCGTGGTGATGGAAGCCGCGGGAATAAACTTTGACCGCGTCACGCTAGGCTCCCTGATCCTCGCCCTCGGCCTGCTGGTTGACGATGCCATTATCGCTATCGAAATGATGGTGGTGAAGATGGAGGAAGGTTACGACAGAATCAAAGCCTCGGCCTACGCCTGGAGCCACACCGCCGCGCCGATGCTGGCCGGTACCCTGGTGACGGCCATTGGCTTTATGCCGAATGGGTTTGCGCAGTCGACCGCCGGGGAATACACCAGCAATATGTTCTGGATTGTCGGCCTCGCCCTGATTGCCTCATGGTTTGTCGCGGTGGTGTTCACGCCCTATCTTGGGGTGAAGATCCTGCCGGCGATCCCCAAAGTAGAAGGAGGTCATGCCGCCATCTATAACACGCCTCGCTATAACCGTTTTCGAGAGCTGCTTGCCCGCGTTATCGCCAGAAAATGGCGGGTGGCCGGGTCAGTGGTCGCCATTTTCATTCTGGCCGTGCTTGGCATGGGGCTGGTCAAAAAACAGTTCTTCCCGACCTCCGATCGCCCGGAAGTGCTGGTTGAGGTGCAGATGCCTTATGGCACCTCGATTGCGCAAACCAGCGCCGCAACGGCAAAAATAGAAGCGTGGCTGGGCCAGCAGCCGGAAGCCAAAATCGTCACGGCCTATATTGGTCAGGGCTCGCCCCGTTTCTATCTGGCAATGGCTCCAGAGCTGCCCGACTCCTCTTTTGCGAAAATCGTGATCCTGACGGACAGCGAGACGTCGCGCGAGGCGCTTAAGTTCAGGCTCAGGGAGGCTGTCGCCAGCGGCCTTGCGCCCGAAGCCCGCGTGCGGGTGACGCAGCTGGTGTTTGGCCCCTACTCGCCCTTCCCGGTTGCCTGGCGCGTGTCGGGGCCGGACGTCAAACAGGTACAGGACATCGCCGATCGGGTGAAAGCCGTGCTTCAGGCAAGCCCGATGATGCGAACCGTCAACACCGACTGGGGGTCGCGCGTTCCGGTATTGCATTTCACTCTCGATCAGAACCGCCTGCAGGCGACCGGCTTAACCTCCAGCGCCGTTGCAGAGCAGCTTCAGTTCCTGTTATCAGGCGTGCCTGTCACCTCCGTGCGGGAAGATATTCGATCGGTAGACGTCGTTGCCCGCGCGGCGGGTGATATCCGCCTCGACCCGGCAAAAATCGAAGGCTTTACCCTGGTCGGCAATGCGGGACAGCGCGTGCCGCTGTCTCAAATCGGTGGGATTGAGATCGGCATGGAAGATCCGATCCTGCGTCGTCGCGATCGCACCCCCACGATTACCGTACGGGGCGATATCGCCGACAATCTTCAGCCGCCGGACGTGTCGGTCGCCATCATGAAACAGCTCCAGCCGATCGTTGATGCGCTGCCGGCCGGGTACCGTATCGACATGGCGGGTTCGATTGAGGAGTCGGGTAAAGCCACGCAGGCCATGTTACCGCTGTTCCCAATCATGATTGCCCTGACGCTGCTGATCATCATTTTGCAGGTGCGCTCACTCTCCGCGATGGTCATGGTGTTCTTAACCGCGCCGCTGGGGCTGATTGGCGTCGTGCCGACCCTGCTGATATTTAATCAGCCGTTTGGCATCAACGCGCTGGTCGGTTTGATTGCCCTCTCCGGCATTCTGATGCGCAATACGCTGATTCTGATCGGTCAAATCGATCATAACCAGAAGGACGGCCTCGACCCGTTCCAGGCCGTTGTCGAGGCGACGGTCCAGCGAGCGCGACCGGTCTTACTGACCGCCATGGCCGCCGTGCTGGCGTTCATCCCCCTGACGCATTCGGTGTTCTGGGGCACGCTGGCCTGGACGCTGATCGGCGGAACGCTGGGCGGGACGATCATTACCCTCGTCTTCCTGCCCGCGATGTATGCGATCTGGTTCCGGATCCGCCCGGTTGAACAACGCGTGCAGCACGGCACGGAAAACGTGTAAACTACCATTAGTAGATAACTAATCTGAGGAAAGCATGGTTGTTAAGCGCTTAAGAAAAGAGGACCGCCGCGTGCAGCTGCTGGAGGTTGCGCGTGGGATCGTGCGTCAGCAAGGCACCGAGGCGTTGACCCTTGGCTATCTGGCAGAACGGGCCAACGTGACCAAGCCTATCCCCTACGACCATTTCGGCGATCGTGAAGGGCTGCTGATGGCGCTGTATCAGGACTATAGCGATCGGCAGCTGGCGAAATTCCGCGAGACGCTGGCGGTTGACAGCAAAACGCTGGAGAAGACGATCCGCTTTTTCAGCGCGGCCTATATCGACTGCGCGATTGCCGCCGGGCCTGAAACCGGACCAATCGCCGCGGCGCTGTCCGGTTCTCGCGCGCTGCAGACGTTCCGGGAAGCATGCGTGGCCGAATGTGCCGACTGCCTGCGCACCGCGCTTGCGCCTTTTATCGTCTTAAAAGGCGTTCAGGGGGAAGCGGTACTGACGGCCATCATTGGCGCGGCGGAGGCGCTCAGCACCGCCGCGGGCAGCGGCGTGCTCGCCCGAAACGTTGCGGAAGATACGCTCAGCGGTGCCATGACCGGGGTGCTGGAGACCTACGCGAATAGCACAAAATGATCGTCGGTGGCGGATTGACACCTAAGTTACCAATAGTAATATAGGAGTCAATTCTCACCCATCCGAGGTCGCTATGTCTGCTACAAATGCCATTAAAAACGCGCTGATCGTGACGGCACACCCAATCGACAATTCGTTATCCCATACGCTGGCAGCCCGTATTGCCGGGAAATTACGCGAGCAAGGAACACAGGTTGAGATCGCCGATCTGCATGCTGAAGGGTTTAATCCAGCCATGTCTCGTCCCGATCTCGATTTGTATCACGGCGATCCCAGCGCCCTTCCCGACGATATCCTGCGCGAGCAGCAGCGCGTCGAGCGAGCGGATATGCTGGTGTTTGTCTTCCCGGTGTACTGGTGGTCGGTCCCCGCGCTGTTGAAAGGCTGGTTCGATCGCGTATTAACCCTGAACTGGGCGTATAAGGTGGCCGACGATGGCCGGATTGTAGGCAACTTACGTGATGTTCCCGTCCGTCTGATTGCCACCGGCGGCAGCGATCTCGCCGGATTCGACAAACACGGCTACTCAACGGCGATTCAGACGCAGATAATCGAAGGCGTATTTGGCTTCTGCGGGCTGAAGAACGTTAAGCTCGATATCCTTTACCAGGCAGACACGGCGACGCCTGGTCAGGTTGAGGAATTCCTGAGCAAGCTCGGGAGCCTTAAATAAAATCGGCTCGCGCGAGTTGAATCGGCGAGATCTTATCTCTTAACCCGGCTCGCCTTTCCGCGCGCCGGGCACAAAAGAGAATAATTACAGGATAAAACCAGCGTCACCCACCTGTGCCTGAGCGTACCATTTCATCAGTTTCTCGGTGCCGGGCTCGTTTTCTGCAGGTGACCATGGGGCGGTATCATGCTCCGGAACAGGCTGGTAGCCGCCGTGTTTTACTTCAAAAATGACGCCGCCTTTATCCAGCGACAGCACGGCATGCCAGATACCGGCCTCCATCTCCACCACTTTGCAGTCTTCACCTAACACCACGCGCTGGGTCACGCTACCGCTGTCATCAAAATTCAGCACCAGAAAGCGACCGCTCAGCGCCGTCAGCAGTTCAAAGGTGTGCGGATGGCGATGGGGGCGGACATAGGTACCGGGTTCCATTGCAATGGCCAGGCGCTGCACCGGGTCGCTCAGTTCAGGGTGTAAATTACGATGAGCGCGTAAGCGAGGAGAATTTGCGGCCTGCTCGCTTTGCTGCTGCAGGTCACTGAAAGTAATTTGTTTCATATACACCTTTAGGAATGTGGGCTGTCTACGGCAACCCGATTGCCGCAGGACGTTATACCATCCTGAACGGTCGAAGAGCGATGGGATTTGTGAAACAAATCACTGCCGGGCGAGTGGTCAATCCCCCGGCAGGAAGCTCATCAGTAGAACTGACATGAAAACCGCCATTCCCCTTCTGATGACCGGTGAAAGTAACCTATACCGTTATCCGCCCACATCCAGTTTACTTTTTCTTCTGACCCAACCTGAAAAACAAACTCTTCGATACCCACACCGTGTTGTATCTCAGTCGGAAATCCCCCTACCTTGGTTCCCCTGTAGCGATTGAAATCTTCAAAAAAACTATCACTGGCCTGCTCATCATCATTTACGCAAGAGAGATCAATAATATCCCAGGCATCTTCCCATCCAGGAGCATCGTCAATGACACTCAGCCATTGAACTGGAAACGGCCGATACGGCGTGTCCAATTCAGGCAATAGCTGAAGCCCTTCAAGGGTGGCATACTCGCGAATTAACCATCCTTCACCGTGCGGTTCGTCAAAGGGATGTTGTTCCAAATTGTGAAACAACACCAGAAGGGCTATGCCCTTCAACTGGTCAGGAATAACAGAAAGCTCGTCGACCCTTATCTGAAGAAGTGGAAACATTGGTTTGCCCTTCCAGGTGGGTAATCCTTCATCTGCACGAGAAGCGCCCTTCAGAAACCATGACGTAATGGGATCTTCAGGCGGCCGGAACCCACCGACCTGCGCGACCGATGCGGGTCTTAGCCTGGTCCGGAGTTCTTCTAAAACTGACGCACTCTCTAATTTCATGTTTGCTCGCCTCTGTAGACGCTTGTCGGATAGATATTCTGCTGTTCATTGCAAGTTAATCATCACATCTGGAGAATCTCATTGAATAATAAAACCTATGTTGAGTAAAACTCACATTGATTCCGACTATTTCTCGTTTTTCAAACCCGATCGCATTGAAATACCATCCCTTTATTCCCGGTCTCTTCCTGGCCTGGAACAGAGAACGAAATTCAAATAATAAATAAACCTGCATGTATATGGAGTCCCAATGACACTCGATGTTTTATTTCATCTAATGAAAATGATCTCACCTGAAAAAAACATCGCGGGTGAAAATATACATGCGTTAATAACGTTACTTTCGTCAGAAGGCGATAGCGCCGAGGTGCTTTCACCCTTTATTCATCGCCTGCATCTGCTCTCTTTCGCTCAAAACAATCCGGGTAACGCAGAAGAGTTGCTTTCTGCGCATTTACCAAAAGAAGACGGGATCCTTCCGGTTCTGGACTTCGCGGACTGGCCCCGGGTGCGTTACGTGGGGTCAGGTGAAGTTCAGACGCCTGGTTCCGAGGATTATTTCCGAACAATCACCGCTGCCGCCAATGTGTTACGCTCAGCGCTGATTGAAGCTGAGCGCGAAAAAGGTACGCCTGCGCTTTATATACTGGATAAATTACTCAACCTGAACAGCGCCCTGCCGGAAAGATATAAAAAGATGGCGAATATTCCCTACGCATAAATACGTTCATTTTGCGGAATATCCCATAATAAATATTCCGCTATTTATTAAACCCGCTTTTCATTGTAATCAAGACAGACAATATCCAAAGAGGGCACCACTGGCGCATTAAGGTTAAGCCAGGTCAGCAACCGTTCAATACTCTGTCCTCTGAGGGAATTTTTGGGCCAGACAAGGTAGTAACCGTCTCCTGTTGCTATCGCCTCCCTGAAGGGCAGCGCGAGCAGGCCGCTTTTCAGCGCGTCGAGCGTGAGCCGGAGATCGGCCATCGCCACGCCGTGACCGTGCATGGCCGCAAGGCTTCCCTGCTCCAGGGTGTCGAACACGATCCCACCGCTCATGTCGAGGCCGGGGAATAAGCCCGTCCTTTTCAGCCAGCGCTTCCAGTCCCGTCTGTCCGGTGACGGATGAATAAGATCGCACTCAGGAAGCTGATGCCGGGCCGACTCCAGCAGAGTCGGAGTACAAACCGGAATAAGCCATTCGCTGAACAGTAGCCGACTCTCGGTTGACTCGCCGAAATAGCCGTTACCGAGGAGGATCGCACAATCGTAAGGTTCCCGGCTGAAGTCAACCGTGTCGAAGTCCATCCAGACGCTGGCAATTTCGATTTTCGGCTTCGCGTGGTTCTCGCGAAAGGATTTAAGCACATCCAGAAGCCATCGCATCGTCAGCGAGCTGGGCGCTTTGAGGCGCAGAAGATGGTTTTCACTTTTGAATGCGCGACAGGCCCACTCAATGTTCGAGAAACTTTCGCTAAGCTGCCCGGCCAGAATACGCCCGGCGTCGCTGACCTCCACTCTCGGCCCCTGCCGCTTAAACAGCTCGCAGTCGAACCACATTTCAAGCGTCTGGACATGCCTGCTGACCGCCCCCGGCGTGATATTCAGGACTTCAGCCGCTTTGCTGAAGGAGTTCAGCCGTGCGGCAACTTCAAACGCGCGCAGCGCATACAGTGGCGGTAAAGACATACATTTCCTTTCTGTAAGGTGTAATCATGCAGTTTTTGTATTATCGGCGCTCGGTGACGTTTCCCCCCACTCCTCAGCCGGAAACGTCAGCAGCAGCACCCTGAGCAGGGACTCAAGCTGCGCGCGCTGCGCCTCAGAGAGGTTTCTCAGCAGCGCATTTTGCGTTTGCGTATGCACGAGCAGCGCCTGTTCGATACGAGCCTGCCCGTGCGGCGTCAGGCTGACGAGCGAGCTGCGCTTGTCATCGGGATCGGCAATCCGCCTGATAAGGCCTTGTTGTTCAAGATGGTTGAGCCGGTTCGTCATCGCCCCTGAGGTGATCAACAGCGATGTATACAGCTGCGTGGGAGAAAGGCAGTACGGCTCACCGGCGCGGCGCAGCGTGGCGAGCACGTCAAACTCGCCCTCGCGAAAGCCAAACTGCGCCATCGCCTCCGCCCATTCTTTTCCCAGATGCTTCATCAGCCGGAGCATTCGGCCAAAAATCTTCATCGACGAGGCGTCCAGCTCCGGCATAGCGCGGCTCCACTGGCCGACGACGAAATCTACATGGTCTTTCATTTTCACCTCTAATGGGGTGGGTATTTATCCTGTTGTGCGGTACACCTTACGCAAAAACACATTTTATCTTAACGTTAAGATAAATGCTCGCAGCGATTTACCCGGGCCATTCACAACCGAAAAGGATGCCATGTTGAAACGCACACCGCCGTTACTCTTCGCCGTTATCGCTTTTATCGTCGGGCTGAACCTGCGCCCCATTCTGGCCTCGGTCGGACCACTTTTCTCCGTGCTGCAGCGCGAAGCGGGACTCACCGCGACGCAATTCAGCCTGCTGACCACCCTGCCGGTGGCGATGATGGGACTGGCTGCCCTGTCGGGACCCTGGCTTTTAGCCAGAGTCGGCGCCATACGGGGAATTATGTTCGGGCTGTTCATCCTGCTGGTAGCCTGCTTATTACGCGGTTTTAGCGCCTCACCGGAGAGTCTTATGGGCACCGCGTTACTCGGCGGGGCCAGCATAGGCACTATCCAGGCGTTAATGCCTGCCCTGATAAAAAAGGAGTATACGCAAACGGCCAGCACGATTATGTCGCTATTCAGCACGGGCATTATGGCCGGAGCTGCAGTCGCCGCCGCCAGCGCCGAGCCGCTGTTTTCATGGCTCACGCTCAAGCCCGCACTGGCTATGGCAGGGCTGTTAGCGCTGCTGGCGTTGATAATGTGGTTAACTCTGGTTAAGCATACTCAAGGGGAAAAACCAGCACGCGAAACCGTTACGCTCTCGTCCTCCCGTACAGCACTGCTGTTGCTCTTTTTCGGCGTGGGAACAGGAGCCTACACTCTGGTATTGGCCTGGCTGCCCCCGCTCTATATTCAGGCGGGATGGTCCGCACGCAGCAGCGGCTACATGCTGGCCTGGCTGACGTTAACCGAGGTTGTCGCAGGGTTTGCCGTCTCCGCGCTGATCGGTAAATTCCCCGACCGTCGCGTGCCGCTAATCGCCGTATTGTTGCTGCTGCTGGCGGGATTACTGTGTCTGGTCTTTTCGCCGGGTACGACGCCTGTGTTATCCACGCTGCTGCTTGGCACCGGGATCGGCGCCCTCTTCCCGCTGTCGCTCATCGTCACGTTCGATCATGCGCGAACGCCCGCGCAGGCCGGCAAGTTACTGTCTAAAGTTCAGGGAGGTGGATACATGATTGCCGCGCTTATGCCGTTAATTGCTGGGATCGTTCGCGACAATTCGGTCTCGCTGACCAGCGCATGGCTGATCATGAGTGCGGGAGTCGTGCTGCTGATCGTCATCGCGCTGAATTTTAAACCCGTCGTGGACGTGCAGGCATGATGAATGCGATACCAGAATTGAGGGTCGTTTTTCAGCCGATCGTAAGATAAATTCAGGGTGGATTTCACCTCATTCAGGAGTGGATATGTCGCAGACGTTACCAGCAATTGATGTCTTATTTGTCGCCGGGTTCGGGCCCATTTCGCGGGATACGGAGTCCAGCGCCGCGTTTTATGTCCAGACACTCGGCCTTCCGCTGAAGCCGATGGAGGGGAACAGTGATTATCTGCTCACTGAAGAGGGCAAGCTGGAAGGCGTGAAGCATTTTGCCGTGTGGCCGCTCGCGCAGGCGGCTACGTCCTGTTTTGGAGAAGAACAGTGGCCAGTTGAGCACCCGATACCGCAGGGATGGGTTGAGTATGAGGTGCAGGATCTGGACTCGGCTACCCGCATTCTGAGTGACAAAGGCTATCGGCTGCTGGTGGCTAACCGCACCGAACCGTGGGGCCAGACCGTTACTCGCCTCCTCAGCCCGGAAGGTTTGCTTACCGGGCTGACGATTACACCGTGGCTGCGGGGGTAATGAGGAAGCGTTTGTGGTGCCGTTTTCAGAGGCGCGAACCACAATTAAAAGCGAATTTTTTCCCGCAGCTGACCCTTATTTCGCATCGAGACAGTAATGATTTAAATATTACCGGCCTCCTCCTCAGGTGGCCTAAAGTCAAATATTGCTCCTTACGTCAAATTATAAAAAAATTACCAAAACTGGCAGTTGATTCTTATTTGTGTGACTTTTAATATTTCCCTGCAACTCATTGATTAATTTGTTTTAGGGAAATAAAAATGACAAGAAATATTGTTGCGGGAATGATGATGGCCGCGTTTTCAGGGGCAGTATATGCAGGTTCCTCACAAGCCATACCGGATTTTTCACCGGAAAGTTTAACGGTTTCAGCCTCTGCCGGGATGCTGAGCGGAAAATCCCACGAGATGGTTTATGACGAAGTCACAGGAAGAAAAATTAGCCAGCTGGACTGGAAAATAAAAAATGTTGCTATTCTGAAAGGCGATATTTCCTGGGATGCATACTCATTTTTGACACTTAACGCTCGCGGTTGGACATCTCTGGCATCAGGCTCTGGTCATATGGATGACTATGACTGGATGAATGCAAAACAATCCTCCTGGACAGACCATTCAAGCCACCCGGCAACCAACGTGAATTATGCCAATGAATACGATCTCAACGTTAAAGGCTGGATCTTCCAGGGCGACAACTATAAAGCGGGCGTAACCGCAGGTTATCAGGAAACCCGCTTCAGCTGGACGGCGACCGGTGGCTCTTACAACTACGACAACGGCGCCTATCAGGGGAACTTCCCGGCAGGCGAACGCGGTATTGGCTATAGCCAGCGTTTCTCTATGCCGTATATTGGTCTTGCAGGTCAGTACCGCTTCAATGACTTTGAATTTAATGCCCTGTTCAAATTCAGTGACTGGGTACGTGCACATGATAACGACGAACACTACATGCGCGATCTGACCTTCCGCGAAAAGACATCGGATTCCCGCTATTATGGTGCGTCTGTTGATGCGGGATATTACGTGACGCCGCACGCCAAAGTTTTTGCTGAATTTACCTATAGCAGTTACGAAGAAGGTAAAGGCGGTACGCAGATTATTGATACCAATACCGGTGACTCCGGCTCTATTGGTGGGGATGCGGCAGGTATTTCTAACCATAACTATACCATTACAGCGGGTCTGCAATATCGCTTCTAATTCAGGCGAAACGCAGTCGATTGTAAAAGCAGACAAGGCCCCTGACGGGGCCTTTTTCGTTACGTTGAGCTAATTCTCATCAATGTGAAAAACGTTTGGATTGACAGGGTCTGATTCTGAAGTACGCCTTTGCCAGGGACAGCCCCAGAATGCCTGCCATCCAACCCCAGGTGTTGGCGCCAGCTTCATTTCCTTTAACTGGCGCGTTTCAAAAAATAACAGTTTTAACTCAAAACAAGAGATTGTAATATGGTTGCAAGGTGCTAACAATCAATTACAGACATGGCGTTAGTTATTGATGAGCCTGGCACACCAGCAACGTCAAACCCCAAAAAATGAATTTAACTTATCAAGGAAACAAATGAAAGTCATCATATCGAGTGTAATAATTGGCGCGTCAGTATTGCTATCAGCTGCGATGTTATCAGGAAATATAGAATTTAAGAAACAGAACATTTTAAGTAATGATAACGGTCATGTATCATTAGGAAAGGTTTATAGTGAAAATGCATTTATCGATGTTGAATTAAAAACTGACAGCGATAACTCATCCATCTTCAAACTTACCGATTTATCTATCGGTTCTTATCAAAACGGCATTAAGAGCGAAATTCAGTCAATTATTGATGAGTATAACAAAGATAAACCCGATGATAAAAAAACAACTGTAGACAGACTTTCTTTAAAAGTCCCTGCAACACTGACATTGAAGATCCACAATGTATATCACTCTGAAAACATGCCGGCGTACAATCTCACAATAGATACCCAATCCATAAAATTTGGCAAAGAGACTGCAATTTTAAAATCTGTTTTAGAAGCATCAGATAAAATAGTGAAGGATAATAACCAACGAATTCAGGACACCTTTTTCTTGTCGAAAAAATAGCTCTATAATTCATATGCTCGCTATGCTAGTGTGGACCACCTACTTTGCGTTCCTCTTCATTAGCGAGCCGTCTGCTGTTATAAACAATAACGTCCGCTCCCGGCACAACGCGTAAAAAATAGCGTTTAGTCCGACAGGAGCACAGAGCGGGCGTTATCTTCTCTCGAGTATGAGTATTTCGGCATGCTCTAAAGGAGAACGGTTCGGCTATCAGAAACCTTACATTTCCAGTGCCGCAAGAATTACAGGGTCTATTTTTTCTGGCGTCGTCATCGGAGCAAAACGCTTGAGTGGTTTACCGTCGCGGCCGATCAGAAACTTAGTAAAGTTCCACTTGATCCGCCCACCCAACACGCCGGGCAATTCGTTTTTCAGATAACGAAACAGCGGGTGCGCTGCGCTACCGTTAACCTCGACCTTCTCAAACATCGGGAAGCTCACGCCGTAGTTGATGAAACAGGTTTTCGAGATTTCGTCGGTGCCGCCGGGTTCCTGTTTACCGAACTGGTTACATGGGAAGCCCAGCACCACCAGCCCTCGATCGGCGTATTTCTTGTATAGCGCTTCAAGACCAGCATATTGCGGCGTGAATCCACACTGGCTGGCAGTATTCACGACTAAAACCACCTTTCCCGCATAGTCGGCCATTGAGGTAAGCTGCCCATCGAGACGGGCGGCGCTAAGTTGATAAAAGCGAGTCATATTAAAATCCTTCAATTCAGGCCGTAAAGTCACGGTGACCATCAACAATGCCGTCACCGTGTAGAAAGTTTACATTCAAGCAGGCTAAGTGTGATACATTCCTGGCGCGCCAATGACCCCTACACTTGCTATCAGGTATGCAGAACATAACAAAAAAAATTCACTGGCTTCTGCTTACTCTCCCACTCCTCAGCGGCTGTGGCACACTCTCACAAATGTCCTCCCCGGAAGGTACTCAGGAACTTCTCACCCATGACTCGCTGGATGGCGACGTTGACAGCGTAGTGCGTCACTATATGGCGCAAAAATCCGTGCCTGGAATGACGGTCGCGGTGATCCATAATCACAGCTCGCCGCAGTTTTACACCTGGGGCGTAACCGATGCGGTCAATCGCTATCCGGTCAGGCCCGACACCCTGTTTGCACTCGGCTCGCTCAGCAAAGGGATCACGGCGGAAGTGGTGACTTGTCTGGTCAATGAAGGGCAACTGAACTGGAACGATAACCTGGCGACATTGCTACCGCCGGGTACGCCGCTTAGCGCGGATGCACAAAAAATCACCCTGCTTGAACTGGTAACCCACACCTCCGGCCTGCCGCGTCAGAATATGGATGTTCCGATGCTTGGAAAATTTATCGGCTATTTAAGCACGGGCGATAATTTCTACGGTGAGCTGGATAGCGATAACGTGCTGAGCTACCTCGCCGACTGGCGAGCGCCAAAGAATAAAGTTCCGCAATACTCCAATACCGGCTACGCGCTGATCGGCTACATCCTGAAACACAAAACCGGCGAAGATATCCAGAGTTTAGCCTCGCGCTACATTTTCCATCCGCTGCAGATGGCTAACAGCAGCTTTACGCCGCAGCAGCTAAAAGGATACCCCCAGCGGGCGCTAGGCCACGCGGGCGATCAGCCTAAATTTATCCCGCGCGGGCAGCTCACGCCGGACTGGCATTTTTCCAATAATATGGTGGCGGCAGCGAGCTTATACAGCAACGCTGAAGATCTGGCGGCCTATGCGCGCTATCACGTATCGACGACTCACAATCGCCTACTGGACAGCGTCTTTGCCGAAGTCAGGGATACCGACATTCAACGACCTGACGGAGTACAGGGTATTGCCTGGACCACCGACTTTATCGGTCTGGAGAAAATCACCTATCAGGTCGGCTATATCGGCGGCTACTCCAGCTTTATCGGTTATGACAAAGAAAGAGGCAATGCGGTGGTAGTGCTGCAAAATACCTTTAACTGGAGTAATTACATTGGCATCGCGCTTTTGATGGATATGGCGAAAAAAGACGGCCTTATTACCTCTGGCAACCGTTTTGCGAATAATAGGATGCCTGAACGCGTTTATCAGCAATAACGGTGAACGCCCGCCGTCAGATTCAGGCCTGATGTGCCAGATCTTCACGAGTCGGCCCCTGAAAGTAGATAGTACTAATATGGCAACTTCGAGGCTGAGTCAGCACAAAACGCATCGTTTCCCAGATTGACCATCCATTCATCAGACGCTCCCCCATTCTTGTTTGATTATCGACATGCGCATCTAAACCGGTCAGTTCAAAATCAGGCGGATATAACCCGGTTACCCGAATATTTTCTTTGGATGCGTTTTCTGACAGTTTCGTTGTAAAGCCGCTGAGCCCGTGTTTGCTGGCAAAAAAAGCGGGATGGGCAATGGAATCTGTAAAATTCGGAATACCGCATGCGGAAATAATCGCAATGATGTCAGCGCTCTCTGAGCGTCGCAATCCTGGAAGCAGTGCCTGGGTGAGCAGGATTGAACCAGTCAGGCCTGAACTGACGGTACTGACGATTTCTGTGCTCGATTGTTCGTCTATCGTCCCTGACAGCCACTGAGCAGCATTCAGTATTAAAATATCGATTGGCTTTTCTGAACGTAAGACCTGTGAAGAGAACTGAGAAACGGATTCCGGCTGGGCTAAATCGCAGAGATACCCTCTTGCCGCCCCCCCTTCAGCCGCGATGAGGGCGCAGGTTTTTTCAATATCCTCGACCCGACGGGCGCTAAAATCCACGTCAACGCCCTCTCGCGCCAGCCAGACGCAAAGCGCCTGACCAAATCCCCCACCGCCACCCGTGATAACAGCGCGTTTTCCTCTCAGCATAACTCTGCGTCCTTTATCGTGATGAGTCTGTGTTGGAGGATTTATAGCATGGTGAGGCGGGGGAACATCTTCCCGTTAGTGCCGTGGCGCGATCTTCCCGTCTTACACCGCCGACTTCGGCCGTAAATTCTCGTCAAACGTCAGCCGTTTCCGGTCAGGCTCAGCCTCGCGCAGCGGCTCGACCTGGTGCATAGTGAGCTTGCAGCGTTCCACCAGCACCTGGTATTCCCGCGTGCCCTGCTGCTTCCAGGCCAGCTCCTGCTCGCTCAGCTCACGGATCGCTTTGGCCGGGCTGCCGATGATCAAATGGTTGGCGGGCATCTCCGCTTTGGCCTTCACGAACGCCGCCGCGCCGACGATGCTGTTTTCACCGATGACCGCGCCGTCCATCACCACCGCGTTCATGCCCACCAGCGCATTGCGGCGGATCACGCAGCCGTGGAGAATGGCGCTGTGACCGATATGCCCGTCCTCTTCCACCACCGTGTCCTGCTCCGGGAAGCCGTGCATCACGCAGTTATCCTGAATGTTGGCGCCGTCTTTCACCACGATACGGCCAAAATCACCGCGCAGGCTGGCGTTAGGACCAACGTAAACGCCTTTGCCCAAAATCACGTCCCCAATCAGCACCGCCGTCGGGTGAACGTAGCTCTCGTCAGGCACGACCGGCGTCAGACCATCAATTTGATAAACTGGCATATTCACTCCTTATGCGCTTGTAAGACCACCAAAGCGTTGATAGTAGAGCGTGCCGGGCACGGGCAGTTCGCCGACAGAGGTTTCGCCCTTCTCGCTGACAAACGCCAGCGCCCCCGGCGCGACACGCTGATAGATATTAATGCAGAGCTGTCGGGCGCTTTGCCCCGCCCAGTGCGCGGGCAGTAACTCTTCCGGCAGCAGCGGGTCCTTCAGCACTACGCGACGATAAAAGTGAATCAGCAGCAGCTGGATCTGGAAGCAGCGTTCCGGCGTCAGCTCCTCTGGCGCGGCCTCTTTCAGCAGCGGCAGCAGCGGCCGGAATGAGCTGATAAACGACTCGTACATCGCGTTTTGCTCGGTTAACTGCCAGCACTCTTCTACGCGTGAACGCAGCGCGGCGCGCGAGAGCGCCAGCGGCGAGTGGGCTTCAAAGAAAATCACGTTTTCCGCCACGCCGGCATCGTGAAGCAGGGACTGCACGTCCGCCAGATGCTGCGACGGCGAGGCCATCAGGCTCGGCGCCAGCGTGCCAAACCCCTGCCAGATCAGCTGCTTTTTGACATCGGCGAGAGTGGTTTTGTCCAGCCCTTCTGAGAGCAGCAATAGCCATTTGCCGTCCCAGGCGGGCAGTTCCGCGCGGTAGATCTTATTCTCCGCACGGCGCGTCAGGCGCAGCCCCTTATCGCTCAGGCGGTAAAAGCTGCGTCGCCCGATGCGCGAGACGTCCAGCCAGCCCTCTTTGTTGAGGCGAAACAGCGCGGTACGCACGAACCGTTCGCCAAACCCCATACCTTCCAGCAGGGCGGCCAGGCTGCCGAGCCAAATCTCACCGCCGCGATGGGAAAGCGCGTCACCGTATAACGAGGAGATAAGCGAGGTCCCGCTGACGGGAACGGAGCTGACCGCGTGCTGGATAAAGGCGTCGAGTTTATTCATGTGATTCATTCTGTTGTTATTTTTGTCCTGGATGAATCATAGCATAGGAATTCGGGGTAGATATCCTCACCCCTCACCCTGACCCTCTCCCCTGAGGGGAGAGGGGAAAAGGCCGCACCGAGCTGTCTCTTATCCCCTTTCTGGGGAGGGAAAAGGCCGCACCGTACCGTCCCTTCTCCCCTTCGGGGAGAAGGCCAGGATGAGGGGGTGTTGTTTTAACCGTTGGCCGCCGCCTTACGCAGATCAAACACCCGGCAGGCTTTGCCCTCAGAGCGCGGGATGCTGCCACAGTTCACGATCGTCACGTCGGTGGAAATCCCCACCATCGACTTAATGCGGTGGCGCAGCTGATGACACACCTGACAACGCTGCTCGTGGGTCAGCGTGAGGCTGCTCTCTTTTAGCTCCACCTTCACGGAAAGTGAATCAAGATGCCCGCGACGGTTCACCTCCAACTGGTAGTGCGGCGAAAGATGTTCGAACTTGACGATCTCCTCTTCCAGCTGCGACGGGAAGACGTTGACGCCGCGGATGATCAGCATATCGTCGCTGCGGCCGCTGATCCGGTCCATACGGCGCATGCTGCGTGCGGTGGCCGGGAGCAGGCGCGTCAGGTCGCGGGTGCGGTAGCGGATCACCGGCAGCGCCTCTTTGGTCAGCGTGGTGAACAACAGTTCGCCCTGCTGACCGTCATCCAGCGGCGTGCCGTCGTTCGGGTTGACGATTTCAGGGTAGAAGTGATCTTCCCAGATGGTCGGCCCGTCGACGGTTTCGATACACTCCATCGCCACGCCCGGCCCCATCACCTCGGAGAGGCCATAAATATCCAGCGCCGTAATGCCTAAGCGTTTTTCAATTTCGCGGCGCATGGCCTGCGTCCACGGCTCGGCGCCGAATACGCCCACGCGCAGGGAACAGGTGCTGGCGTCGCCGCCCATCTGGCGCTCCAGCTCTTCTATCAGATTGAGGCAGTAGGATGGCGTCACCATGATCATGTCCGGCTGGAAATCGCGGATCAGCTGCGCCTGTTTCTCCGTCTGGCCGCCGGACATTGGGATCACCGTCGCGCCTAAACGCTCGGCGCCGTAGTGCGCCCCCAGCCCGCCGGTAAACAGGCCATAGCCATACGCCACGTGAATTTTGTCCTTCGCGCTGCCGCCCGCCGCGCGCAGGGAGCGCGCCACCAGGTTGGCCCAGTTATCAATGTCGCCCTGCGTGTAGCCGACAACCGTCGGTTTGCCGGTGGTGCCGGAAGACGCGTGAATGCGTACGACCTGCTCCATCGGCACGGCGAAGGTATCGAACGGATAGTTATCCCGCAGATCCTGCTTGGTGGTGCACGGGAATTTACGGATATCCGCCAGCTCTTTGAAATCGTCAGGGTGAACGCCCGCGGCGTCAAACTTGCGTTTGTACATCGGCACGTTGTTATAGGCGTGATGCAGCGTCCATTTCAGACGCTCGGTCTGCAGCGCCTGTAACTCGTCAAGGGAGGCCGTTTCAATCGGATCAAGCTTTGTTGTATTTGTCATTGTAGGGTACTCACATTGTTTTTATGCTCAAACACGCTCAAGGATCATGGCAATGCCCTGACCCACACCGATGCACATCGTACACAGCGCGTAGCGCCCGCCGCGTCGGTGCAGTTCGTTACTCGCGGCCAGCGCCAGCCTGGCGCCGCTCATGCCCAGCGGGTGGCCCAGCGCAATCGCGCCACCGTTCGGGTTGACGTGCGCGGCATCATCCGGCAGGCCCAACTGACGCAGCACGCCCAGCGCCTGCGCGGCGAAAGCTTCATTAAGCTCGATCACGTCCATATCGTGAATACTGAGTCCGGCGCGCTCCAGCACCTTGCGGGTGGCGAGTACCGGGCCGAGCCCCATCAGACGCGGCTCCACGCCCGCCGTCGCCATCGCCACGATCCGCGTGCGAGGAACTAACCCCTGCGCCAGCGCCATCTTCTCGCTGGCGACAATCAGCGCCGCCGCGCCGTCGTTGACCCCGGAGGCATTTCCGGCCGTGACCACCCCGTTCTTACGGAACGGCGTTTTCAGCCCGGCAAGCTGTTCGAGCGTGGTATCCGCACGCGGATGTTCATCCACGCTGAACTCCGTGATTGCCCCTTTTTTACCCGGCACCGGCACCGGGACGATCTCCTGCGCCAGAATGCCGTTCTGCTGCGCCCGAGCGGTACGCTGCTGGCTGCGCAGCGCGAAGGCGTCCTGATCGGCACGGCTGATATTTAACAATTCAGCTACATTCTCTGCCGTTTCCGGCATACTGTCAGTTCCGAATTGCTGATGCATGAGCGGATTCACAAATCGCCAGCCGATGGTGGTATCGAAGATCTCCGCCTGTCGCTGAAACGCCGCGGTGGCTTTGCCCATCACAAACGGCGCGCGGGACATCGACTCCACGCCGCCCGCAATCAGCAGGTCGCCGTCGCCCGCCTTAATGGCGCGCGCCGCAAAACCAATCGCATCCAGCCCCGACCCGCACAGGCGGTTAATGGTGGTTCCGGACACCGTCTGCGGCAGCCCGCCCAGCAGGGACGACATGCGCGCTACGTTGCGGTTATCTTCCCCCGCCTGGTTGGCGCAGCCGAAAATCACGTCGTCAATCCGCTCCAGGTCGAGCTGCGGGTAGCGGGCCAGCAGCGCGCGCAGCGGCACGGCACCGAGATCGTCAGTTCGAACAGCGGAAAGTGCGCCGCCGTAGCGGCCCACCGGGGTTCGAACACCATCACAAATAAATGCGTCACGCATCAGGCCTCTCCTGTCACACTGCCGCCGATGCGGTGAGATTTTCCGCGAAAAAGGGCGACGGTTTTCTGTTGCTGGTTTTGGATTTCAATGTCATACACGCCTGTCAGCTTGCCCTGATGCATCACCCGCGCGGTGGCGGTGAGCGTGTCCCCGGCAAAGCCCGGCCGCAGAAAATCAATCGAGCAGCCAGAGGCCACCGCCGCCAGCCCCTGGCTGTTGCAGGCGTAGGCAAAGGCGGTGTCCGCCAGCGAAAAAAGCTGCCCGCCGTGGCAGGTTTTATGGCCGTTCAGCATCTGCGGGGTGATGGTCATGGTCACCACCGCGTAGCCCTCGTCCATCTCGACAATGTCCATCCCCATCGCCTGCGCGCAGGCGTCCCGTTCGTACATGGCGCGGGCGTTATGCCAGGCGTTATGACTCATAGCTACTCTCCAGAAGCGCGCGCTGGCGCAGCAGTGAACAGGGGCGATAACGCTCTTCGCCGTAATGGCGCTGCAGGTTCTCCAGCAGCGTCAGCAGGCGCTGCCAGCCCAGGCGCTCGCCCCAGGCGATCGGCCCGCTCGGGTAGTTCACGCCCAGGCGCATGGCCGTGTCGATGTCCTTCTCGCTGGCGACCCCTTTTTGCAGGGCATCCAGCGCCTCGTTGGCAATCATCGCCAGCGTGCGCCAGATAAGCAGGCCGGGATAATCGGCAATTTGCACCACCCGATGTCCCTGCAGCTGCAGGTAGCGGATGGCTTTTTGCGTCGCGGTATGCGGGTTGCTGGCGGCGGCGGCAATGACCGCCACGTCGCGCTCAATGCGGTCTACAACCACCACCGGGCCGTTGAGCCGCAGCGCCAGCGCCTGCGCGGTTTCGCCCTGCGTTTCAATCAGGTACACATCATCAATTTCGGTGACACCGTCACCTCTTTTTTCCACGCGCATCGCGCTGTAGCTGTCGTTCACGGCGGTCATCCACCGCACCTCAGGTTTGTCGCCCTGCCAGTCGTATACGCCCTTCCCGCTCTTTTTACCCAGCCTTCCTGCCAGCACCAGCTCCTGCTGAACCAGCGAAGGCAGGAAACGACGCTCCTGCCAGAAGGCGTTAAATACCGAGCAGGTCACCGCGAAGTTCACATCCTGACCAATCATGTCGGTCAGCTCCAGCGGCCCCATCGGGAAGCCGCCGCCTTCGCGCAGGGCGACGTCAATCACCTCAGGCGGAGCGACCTGTTCTTCCAGCGCGCGCCAGGCTTCGGAATAAAACGGACGCGCGACGCGGTTGACGATGAACCCCGGCGTCGACTGGCAGCGAACGGGCTGTTTGCCCCAGTTCAGCGCCAGCTCGCACAGCGCGTCGGCCACTTCCGGAGAGGTCGCCAGCCCGCTGACCACCTCCACCAGCTTCATCACCGGCGCCGGGTTAAAGAAGTGCAGCCCTGCGACGCGTTCCGGGTGGTGGACGTCCGCCGCAATCGCCGTGACGGAGATGGAAGAGGTGTTGCTGGTCAGCACCGTCTGCGGCGGGCAGATCTCAGCCAGCCGGGCAAACAGCGCCTTTTTCACCTCCAGACGCTCGGAGGCCGCCTCTATGACCAGATCGGCTCCAGAGAGCGCCTCGATATCCGTGACCGGAACCAGCCGGGCAAGGATCTGGCTCCCGGCATCGGCGGAGAGCTTTCCGCGCGTTACACGGGAGGCCAGACGCTGGCGGATCCCGTCGATGGCGCGCGAAATCGCATCGGTAGAAATGTCGTAGATCAGAACCTGATGACCATGGCTGGCGGCAACTTCGGCAATCCCTGCGCCCATCGTGCCGCTGCCAATTACGGCAACAGTGCGTATGTTCAGCATCTTATTTCCCCGTAAAGTTCGGCGCGCGCTTCGCCAGGAAGGCGCTGACGCCCTCGCGGTAGTCGTCGCTGCGCCCGGCCAGGCGCTGATAGTCGCGCTCAAGATCGAGCTGGGCGTCCAGGGTGTTGGTTTCCGCAGCATTGATGGCCTGCTTGATCAGCCCCAGCCCGAAGGTCGGCTGCGACGCAAAATGCAGGGCCATCTGCTGCGCCGTAGCGGAGAGCTGCTCGTCATCCACCACCTGCCAGATCATCCCCCACGCCTGCGCCTGTTCGGCGCTGAGCTTGTCGCCGAGCAGCGCCAGCCCCATGGCGCGGGCGCGTCCGGCCACGCGCGGCAGCAGCCAGGTGCCGCCGCAGTCCGGCACCAGGCCAAGCTTGCTGAATGCCATCACGAAGTTGGCCGAACGGGCGGCAATCACCATGTCGCACCCGAGCGCCAGCGTGGCGCCCGCGCCCGCCGCCACGCCGTTAACGGCACAGATGACCGGCTTCGGCAGCTTTGCAAGGCGGCGCACCAGCGGGTTATAGAAGGTTTCAACGGACATCCCCAGATCCGGCGCCGGGCCGTTGGGGTCGACGTTGCGGTCGTTCAGGTCCTGACCGGCGCAAAAGCCACGTCCCGCTCCGGTGAGCAGCAGGCAGCGAACGGTGTCATCGCGCTCGGCCTGTTTCAGGCACTCGGCAAGCTGCTGGTGCATCACGTCGTTGAAGCTGTTCAGTCGCTCCGGACGGTTCAGCGTAATGGTCATTACGCCCTGCTCAACATGACTGAGAATAAATTCCACAATTAGCGTCCTTTAAAGTCGGGGGTGCGTTTTTGTAAGAAGGCGTCGATACCTTCCCGGCGATCTTCGGTGGCAGAAAGCAGCGTAAACAGCTGGCGCTCCTGTGCCAGACCGGCCTGGAGCGGTACCTCCTGCGACTGGCGCAGCGCCTGTTTGGCCGCCTGCAGCGCCAGCGGCGAGTGGCGCGCCATCAGGGCCGCCTGCTTCAGGGCATACTCCAGCGTCAGCGCTGCCGGGAAAACGTCGCTGACCAGCCCGGCGCTCAGCGCCTGCTCAGCGGAAATGCTCTCGCCCGTCAGCACCATTTTGCTGGCCAGAGATTTACCGACGCAGCGGATAAGACGCTGGGTGCCGCCCGCGCCGGGCATGATGCCGAGCGTGATTTCCGGCAGGCCGAAACGGGCGTTGTCACCGGCAATCACCACGTCGCACAGCAGCGCCAGCTCGCAACCCGCGCCCAGCGCGAAGCCGTTCACGGCGGCAATCATCGGTTTAGGAAAAGCGTTGATGCGTGCCCACAGCAGCGGGCGGATATCGTTCAGGGTGGCAGGCAGGTCTTTCTCCGCCATTTCGTTGAGATCGGCCCCGGCGGCAAAGCAGCGCTCGCTGCCGTAAATTACGCAGACGGCAATGTCGGCATCCACGGCGGCGGCCTCAAGCTGCTCCGCAAGCTGGGTCAACAGCGCGTTGTTGAGGGCGTTGCGCGCCGCCGGACGGTTCAGCGTCAGCTGCAGCACGCGGCCATGACGGGTAACAATCAGCTCGCTCATGCCATCCCCTTCGCGTCGAAGTCGACGATCACGTCGGCGGTTAACGGCAGCGACTGGCAGCTCAGGACATACCCGGCGGCCAGCTCGTCCGGCTCCAGGCTGTAGTTGGTCGCCATGTCCACCTTCCCGCGCAGCACTTTGCATTTACAGGTGGCGCAGACACCGCCCTTGCAGGCATACGGCAGATCCGCTCCCTGACGCAGGGCGGCATCCAGAATGCTTTCGTCGTCCGCCGTCAGGGTGATTTCGCGGTCGCGCCCGTCCTGGCGGACGGTGACTTTCTGGCCTTCCACCTGCACGTGCGCCGCGCGCTTAACGGTGATTCCGGAGGTGTTAAAGCGCTCAAGGTGAATGGATTTGTCCGGCATCCCCAGCGCCTTCAGCGTGGCTTCGGCGTCATCCATCATCGCCGACGGGCCGCAGATAAACGCCTCGTCATACTGGCGGAAGTTGATCAGGGTTTTCGCCAGCGCCTGCAGTTTTTCCCCGTCGATGCGGCCAAAGAGCAGATCGCTGTCCAGCCGCTCCTGGCTGAAGATGGAGACCAGCTGCAGCCGCTGCGGGTATTTGTCCTTCAGGTCCGCCAGCGCCTGGCGGAACATCATGCTCTGGCTGCTGCGGTTGCCGTAGATGAGGGTGAAATGGCTGTTGGGTTCGGTCGCAAGCGTCGCGGAGATAATCGCCAGCATAGGGGTGATCCCGGAGCCTGCCGCAATCGCCAGGTAGTGGCCTTCGCGTTCGGCCCGCGGCTGGTAGCCAAACTGCCCCTGAGGAACCATCACCTCCAGCGCCATACCCGCTTTGATCTCATCCCGGGCATAGCGGGAGAAGCGCCCGCCTTCAATCGCTTTGACCGCCACGCTGATTTCGCCCGGAGCGGCACTCCGGCAGATGGAGTAGCAGCGGCGCAGCTCGTCCCCGCCAAGAGTCGTTTTTAACGTCAGGTGCTGGCCGGGACGGAAGCGGTAGGCCTCCTGCAGCGCCTGCGGCACCGCAAAGGTGATGGTCACCGCGTCGCGGGTTTCGGGTTCCACTTTTGCCACTGTTAATGAATGAAACGTTGTCATGGCAGCCTCAAATACATTTGAAATAGTCGAAGGGCTCGCGGCAGGTATTGCAGCGGTAGAGCGCTTTGCAGGCCGTCGAACCAAATTCACTGATAAGGGAGGTGTCGGTGCTGGCGCAGCGCGGGCAGCTCACCTCCACCGGCGCGTGCGCGTGACAGCTATGCCCCACCGGCGGACTGATACCGTACGCCCGCAGGCGCTCGCGCGCGTCGGCGGTCATCCAGTCGGTGGTCCAGGCGGGTTCAAGCTGAAGTACAATGTGCACCGGGGTAAAGCCGTGCGCGGTCATCGCCTCGCGGATCGCCCCCAGCAGATGTTCCGTTGCAGGACAGCCCGAGTAGGTTGGCGTGAAGCCGATAACCCAGCCTTCCCCCTGCGCCTTCACGCTGCGCACCATGCCTAAATCGGTGATGGTTAACACCGGCACTTCCGGGTCCGGGATCTGGCTTAGCAGCGCCCAGATCTGCGGGATTTGCGCGGGCGCGATGTCGACGAGGCGTTGCATAGCGTTCTCCTTTACCACTGCTGACCGGGATACGCGCGCTGGAGATACTGCATCTCCGCCAGCATCGGACCCAGATGTTCGGTATGCAGCCCCTGCTTGCCCCCGGTGCGGTACGCCACCTCTGCGGGCACCTGCAGGCAGGCTTCATTCAGACCGGCATACACTTCGCTTTCCCACGGCTGGCGCAGGAGGCGCGGGTCAACCGCCACGCCGGACTCAATCAGCTCCCGCTCGACGTCATCGGCTTCAAATAGCTCGGCCGTAAAACGCCACAGGCTGTCGATGGCCTGCTGCATTTTTTGCGCGGAGGTTTCGGTCCCGTCGCCCAGACGCACCAGCCAGCCGCGGCTGAAGCGCAGGTGGTAGCGCGCCTCTTTAATCGCTTTGGCGGCAATGGCGGCAAGCTGGCCGTCGCGGCTTTGGGTCAGGCGTTCGTACAGCGCCACGTTCCAGGCATCCATCAGGTACTGGCGGGCAATGGTGTCGGCGAAGCTGCCGTTCGGCTGCTCCACCAGCAGGACGTTGCGGAACTGGCGCTCGTCGCGGCCAAACGCCAGCGTGTCTTCATCGCCCCGGCCTTCCAGCTCCGCGGCATAGGTCAGGAAATTGCGCGCCTGGCCCAGCAGGTCGAGACCGATATTGGCGAGCGCGAGGTCGATTTCCAGCTCCGGCGCGTGGCCGCACCAGGCGCCGAGACGCTGGGAAAGGACCAGACCGTTATCGCCCAGACGCAGGGCATAGGCAGTCACTGAATTCATTCTTTGCCTCACATATGCTCGATGCCGTCAGGGATGCTGTAGAACGTCGGATGGCGGTAAACCTTGCTCTCCGCCGGGTCGAAGAACTCGCCGCTCTCTTCCGGCTGAGAGGCGACAATCTCGCTCGCCTTAACCACCCAGATAGAACACCCTTCGCTGCGGCGGGTGTAGGCATCACGCGCATTTTCCAGCGCCATGCGATCGTCGGCGGCATGCAGACTGCCCACGTGACGGTGGGATAACCCTTGTTTGCTGCGTACGAACACTTCGTACAGCGGCCAGTAGACATTGCTCATCGTGATTCCTCTCAAGCCACTTTGCGGGCGTGTTGTTTTTCCGCGTGCGCCAGTGCGGCTTCCCGCACCCACGCCCCCTCTTCCCAGGCTTTACGCTTGGCGGCCAGGCGTTCGTGGTTGCAGATGCCGCGCCCGTTAATGACCTCGTCAAACTCCTGCCAGTCGATCTCGCCGAAGCGGTAATGACCGCTCTCTTCATCAAAGCGCAGGTCGGGATCGGGCACCGTCATGCCCAGCATCTCCACCTGCGGCACCGTGTTGTCGACAAAGCGCTGGCGCAGCTCGTCGTTGCCGAAGCGTTTGATTTTCCACGCCAGGCTGCGGGCGCTGTTCGGCGAATTGTCGTCGTTCGGCCCGAACATCATCAGCGCAGGCCACCAGAAGCGGTTGATGGCGTCCTGAAGCATCTGGCGTTGCGCTTCACTGCCCTGCGCCAGCGCCATGCAGGCTTCAAAGCCCTGACGCTGGTGGAAGCTCTCTTCTTTACAGATTTTCACCATTGCACGGGCATAGGGACCGTAGGAGGTTCGACACAGCGCCACCTGGTTGACGATGGCCGCGCCGTCCACCAGCCAGCCGATCACGCCGATATCGGCCCAGCTCAGGGTCGGATAGTTGAAGATGGAGGAGTATTTCATCTTGCCGTCGAGCATCTTCTGGTAGATGTCTTCCCGCGCGCAGCCCAGCGTTTCCGCCGCGCTGTAGAGGTAAAGCCCGTGTCCGGCTTCGTCCTGCACCTTCGCCAGCAGGATCGCTTTTCGGCGCAGCGTCGGGGCGCGGGCGATCCAGTTTCCTTCCGGCAGCATGCCGACAATTTCGGAGTGCGCATGCTGACCGATCTGACGGATCAACGTCTTACGGTAGGCGTCAGGCATCCAGTCCTGAGGCTCAATCGCCGTCTCCTGCGCTATGCGCTGCTCAAACCGTTGTTCTTGCGTCACGTCATCACCTTTATGATTCGTTAGTTTGCAAATTAAAGCGTAATGTTGAATCACTTTGTTTTTTAAAAGTTACACAAAGGTTAAATATAACCCCAAGAATTGTTTCCTGATTATGTGACGTTGCTCGCAAGGCTTTTACAGCAGGCGCGTTGAAGGCCGTCCTGGCGCACCGCGTTTCATCAGAGCGGATCACAATGTTAACAATTCATTAAAACTCAGCTTGATTTTTATGATTCATGATCAAACTATTAATGAGTAAATTACGTAACATTTGGAGATAAGCGATGCAGCAGTTAGCCAGCTTCTTATCCGGTACCTGGCAGTCTGGCCGGGGCCGCGAACGCACTATTCATCACGCCATCAGTGGCGAAGCGCTGTGGAGCGTGACCAGCGAAGGGCTGGACATGGCGGCCGCCCGTCGCTATGCGATTGAGCGCGGCGGCGAAGCGCTTCACGCGATGACCTTTATCGAACGCGCGGCAATGCTGAAGGCGGTGGCAAAGCACCTGCTTAGCGAGAAAGAGACGTTTTATGCCCTGTCCGCCCAGACCGGAGCGACGAAAGCGGACAGCTGGGTCGATATCGAAGGCGGGATCGGCACCTTCTTCACTTACGCCAGCCTGGGCAGCCGCGAGCTGCCGGACGACACCGTGTGGCCGGAAGACGAGCTGATCCCGCTTTCAAAAGAAGGCGGCTTTGCCGCGCGCCACGTGCTCACCTCAAAATCCGGCGTGGCGGTACACATCAACGCCTTTAACTTCCCCTGCTGGGGGATGCTGGAAAAGCTGGCGCCGACCTTGCTTGCCGGCATGCCCGCCATCATCAAACCCGCCACCGCCACCGCACAGGTGACGCAGGCGATGGTGAAATCCATCGTCGACAGCGGGCTGGTGCCGGACGGCGCTGTCAGCCTGATCTGCGGCGGCGCGGGGGATTTGCTCGACCAGCTCGACAGCCAGGACGTGGTGACCTTTACCGGCTCCGCCAGCACCGGGCAAAGCCTGCGCGTGCACCCGAATATTGTGGCGAATTCGATTCCGTTCACCATGGAGGCCGACTCCCTGAACTGCTGCGTGCTGGGGGAAGACGTAACGCCGGAGCAACCGGAATTTGCCCTGTTCATTCGGGAAGTGGTCCGCGAGATGACCGCCAAAGCCGGGCAAAAATGTACGGCCATTCGCCGCATTATCGTCCCGCAGAGCCAGATTGACGCCGTGAGCCAGGCGCTGGTTGCCCGGCTGGAAAAGGTGGTGGTGGGCGATCCGGCGCAGGAAGGGGTAAAGATGGGGGCGCTGGTCAACGCCGAACAGCGTGCGGACGTGCAGGAGAAAGTGGAGCAGCTGATCGCCGCAGGCTGCCAGGTCCGACTGGGTGGCAAAGCGGATTTGCAGGCCGCGGGCGCGTTCTACCCGCCGACCCTGCTGTTCTGCCCGCAGCCGGATGAAACTCCGGCAGTGCACTCAACCGAAGCCTTTGGCCCGGTTGCGACGCTGATGCCGTATCGCGACGCGCGCCACGCAATGCAGCTAGCCCGCGCGGGCGGCGGCAGCCTGGCGGGCACGCTGGTCACCGCAGATCAGGCCATTGCCCGCCAGTTTATTGTTGGCGCAGCGCGCGCCCACGGGCGTATTCAGATCCTCAATGAGGAAGCCTCGAAAGAGTCCACCGGCCACGGCTCCCCGCTGCCTCAGCTGATGCATGGCGGCCCGGGGCGCGCGGGCGGCGGCGAAGAGCTGGGTGGCCTGCGCGCGGTGAAACACTACCTGCAGCGCACCGCCATTCAGGGCAGTCCGACCATGCTGGCCGCCATCGGCAAGCAGTGGGTGCGTGGCGCAACGGTGCAGGAAGATCGCGTGCATCCGTTCCGCAAATACTTTGAGGAGCTGCAGCCGGGCGACAGCCTGCTGACGCCGCGCCGCACCCTGACGGAAGCGGACATCGTGAACTTTGCCTGCCTGAGCGGCGACCACTTCTACGCCCACATGGACAAGATCGGCGCGGCAGAGTCGATCTTTGGCGAGCGCGTGGTGCACGGCTACTTCCTGATTTCCGCCGCAGCGGGGCTGTTTGTTGATGCGGGCGTCGGGCCGGTGATTGCCAACTACGGCATGGAAAACCTGCGCTTTATCGAGCCGGTTAAACCGGGCGATACCATTCAGGTGCGTCTGACCTGCAAGCGTAAAACGCTGAAGAAACAGCGCACCGCCGAGGAAAAACCAACCGGCGTGGTGGAATGGGCGGTTGAGATCTTCAACCAGCACCAGCAGGCCGTGGCGCTCTACTCCATCCTGACGCTGGTGGCGCGCCAGCGGGGTGATTTCAGCTAGTTCCCTGCTCCTAATCCTCCCCACAATGGCTGAGCGCTCTCAAGTAATGAGCAAGCAGAAGCAATAACGCTGCTTTTAGAATGGCTGAGGGCCTTCAGCGATGCCCTGGTCCGGCTGTAAATCGCTGAGGCGTTTGCCTTCCGGCCGGGGCGAGGCGCATGGATGCGCCGAGAGGGCGGGCTTTACAGGGATGTTACCTCCGCCCGTCCCCGATAAGCCGGAAGGAATAAGCCGAGGACAAAATTGCCGGGAGCAATTTTGGACAGCCCCTGCGCTGGCCCTGAAAGGGTGAGCCCCAGGGATGGGGCGAACAATCCGCGAAGCGGCGATTTACCGCCGGGAGCCCGGGTTGCCAGGGTGGTGGCGACTGAGCCACCCTGGCACGTTCACCGGTCATGTCGTTACAGAGTAGTAAGGAACATAAAGTGAACGGAATGACCACCACAGCCGTATGTTCCCCCTCACCCCAGCCCTCTCCCTCAAGGGAGAGGGGGCCGTCTGTGCTGACATCATTTGTGGGGTTCCCTCAGCCTCAATGGGAAGAGGAAATGGCGCGGCATGTGATTTATCCCCGCTCTTTTTTTAACCTGGCAAGACTGACAAATAATCTGGCAGATGCAGGCAAACGCTTTTATCAGGCGCCTGTCAGGATAAGGCTGTCACAACACAATAAACACAACAAGATGAGGTCTACGATGGGAAGCAATTCTTCTTTTTCTGCCCGTAGAACGGCGCTGGCTATGGCCGTTGCGCTGTGTTGCGCCTGGCAATCCCCTGTTTTCGCCCACGGCAGTGAGGCGCATATGGTCCCGATGGATAAGACGCTGCAGGACTTTGGCGCCGACGTTCAGTGGGATGATTACGCACAGATGTTCACCATTGCGAAAGACGGCGCCTTTGTGAAGGTCAAACCGGGCGCTAAAACCGCCATCGTCAACGGGAAAACCCTCAAGCTCGAGGTGCCGGTGGTGATGAAAGGCAAAAAAGCCTTTATCTCTGACAGCTTCATCAACGATGTTTTCCAGTCCGGCCTTGACCAGACTTTCCAGGTTGAAAAACGTCCTCACCCGCTAAACGCGCTGACGGCGGACGAAATTAAGCAGGCCGTTGAGATTGTCAAAGCCTCGGCGGATTTTAAACCGAATACCCGCTTTACCCAGATCGCCCTTGCTGAGCCAGAGAAAGCCAAAGTATGGGACTTTGTGCTTAACGGAACGCCGGTGGATGCCCCGCGTCAGGCGAAGATTGTGATGCTCGATGGAAAGCACGTTATCGAAAGCGTGGTGGATTTGAAGGATAAAAAAATCCTGCGCTGGGAGCCGGTGAAAGACGCGCACGGCATGGTGCTGCTGGATGATTTCACCGTGGTACAGCAGATCATCAACGACAGCACCGAGTTTGCCGAGGTGCTTAAAAAACACGGCATTACCGACCCGAAAAAAGTGATTACCACGCCGCTGACCGTCGGCTATTTCGACGGTAAAGATGGCCTGAAGCAGGAAGATCGCCTGCTGAAGGTGGTGAGCTATCTGGATGTCGGCGACGGCAACTACTGGGCGCACCCGATTGAGAACCTGGTGGCCGTGGTCGATCTTGAGCAGAAGAAAATCCAGAAGATTGAGGAAGGTGCCGTTGTTCCGGTTCCGATGACGCCGCGCCCCTACGATGGCCGCGACCGTATAGAGACGCCGAAAAAACCGCTCGACATCATTGAGCCGGAAGGCAAGAACTATACCATTACCGGCGATATGGTGCACTGGCAGAACTGGGACTTCCACCTGAGCCTGGACTCCCGCGTCGGCCCGATGATTTCAACCGTCACCTATAACGACAACGGCAAAAAACGCCAGATTATGTATCAGGGGTCGCTCGGCGGCATGATTGTCCCCTACGGCGATCCGGACGTGGGCTGGTACTTTAAGGCCTATCTTGATTCCGGCGACTACGGCATGGGCACCCTGACCTCACCGCTGGTACGCGGTAAAGACGTGCCGTCAAACGCCGTGATGCTCAATGAAACCATCCCGGACTACACCGGCGCGCCGATGGAGATCCCGCGCGCAATCGCCATTTTCGAACGCTACGCGGGCCCGGAATATAAGCATCAGGAGATGGGCCAGCCTAACGTCAGCACCGAGCGCCGCGAACTGGTGGTGCGCTGGGTGAGCACCGTGGGTAATTACGATTACATCTTCGACTGGGTGTTCCATGAAAATGGCACCATCGGCATTGACGCAGGTGCGACGGGTATCGAAGCGGTGAAAGGCGTGCAGGCGAAAACCATGCACGATGCCACCGCCAAAGACGATACAAAATACGGCACGCTGATCGACCACAACATCGTGGGCACCACGCACCAGCACATCTACAACTTCCGTCTCGATATGGACGTGGACGGCATCAACAACAAGCTGGTGGCCATGGATCCGGAAGTGAAGCCGAATACCGCCGGTGGCCCGCGCACCAGCACCATGCAGATCAATCAGTACGATATTGATACCGAGCAGCAGGCGGCGCAGAAGTTCGACCCGGGCACCATTCGACTGCTGAGCAACATAAGTAAAGAGAACCGCATGGGCAACCCGGTTTCGTACCAGATTATCCCTTACGCGGGCGGCACGCACCCGGTGGCGACGGGGGCGAAATTTGCCCCGGACGAGTGGATCTACCATCGCCTGAGCTTTATGGACAAACAGCTGTGGGTGACCCGCTACCACCCGGATGAGCTCTACCCGGAAGGCAAATTCCCTAACCGCTCCATCCACGACACGGGCCTCGGACAGTACAGCAAGGATAACGAGTCGCTCAACGACCAGGATGACGTGGTCTGGATGACCACCGGCACCACCCACGTAGCGCGCGCGGAAGAGTGGCCGATTATGCCAACGGAATGGGTGCATACCCTCCTTAAACCGTGGAACTTCTTCGACGAGACGCCAACGCTCGGGAAGAAGAAAGACGAAAAATAAACATCCGCCGGGCAATAGCCCGGTTTTTTTTGCCCTGGCGTTTGAGGATCGCCCTGGCTTGCTTATAGTTACTGATATCTCACCTGCATGATTTATCCCCCGGACGGGAAAGGGCTTTATGGAAAAAAGAAAAAAACCGACACTTGAACGGGCAACATGGCCAACGCGCCATGCCATGGTCATGCACGGGCTGGCGATGAACCTGCCGTGGCTGGCCTTCGTCAATATCAGCTTCGCGGTGATGATCCTGCTGCGACACGTCCTGCTTAAGGCCAGCGATCCCCTTTATCCCCACTCGCCGCAGCTGACGAGAATGGTCGATGCCTCCATGCTCGGCATTATCATCCTCTCGGCCGCGCTGATCCTCATGGCCTGGCGGCGTATCGCCGGAATCAGCGTGGTGCTGTTTATCTGTAGCGCCATCTGGTCGGTCTCCTGCTTCTGGTTCATTACCCAGCTGCTGCTGCCTCACGTCTGGCCGCTGTGCGTCATTTTATTACTCGCCGGTTTAACGGCGCTCTATTTTTACCCTGAAGGGCTGCTCGCCTTTGTGCTCCCGCTCTGGATCACCCTGCCGATAGCAAGCTGGATACGGAACGATGGCCTCAACCTTCACTTCGTGGTTATCTGGAGCGTCTTTACGCTGATCCTGGTCTGCGGGCGTTTCATTCTGCTGAGCTGGTTTGACGAGGCCTGGCGACGTAACCAGCAAAATCAGCTGCTGATTTCGCGGCTGGACGCGCTGGCGCATCAGGATCCGTTAACCAAAACCGCCAATCGCCGGAAAATGGAGGTGGTACTGGAGAACGCGGTTGAGCAGAAGAAAACCTTCTCGGTGATTATGCTGGATATCGACTATTTCAAGCGCTACAACGACACTTACGGGCACCAGGCAGGCGACGACTGTCTGACCCGCGTCGCGCGGGTGCTGAAGCAGTCGGTGCGCACACCTGACGATGTGGTGTCGCGTTACGGCGGCGAGGAGTTCGTGGTGATTCTGTTTAACTGCCCGGAAAACATCGCGGAGAAGGTTGCCCTGCGCATTCAGGACGGCCTTCGTACGGAAGCCATACCGCACGGCGCCTCAACCGTTAGCGACCATGTCACCGTGAGCATGGGGATTGCGAGCATGGCGGAGGGGCTGGCGGGCACCGAGATCATCGCCCGCGCCGATGCGGCGCTCTATCGGGCGAAGGAGGCCGGGCGGGATCGTTGGTCGCTCTAAATAAAAGCCGGGTGGCGCTGCGCTTACCCGGCCTACGGTTAGAGGTGTTGTAGGCCGGGTAAGGCGTAGCCGCCACCCGGCTTGCTTTTTAATACCGCACGCACACCGACTTGGTTTCACACCAGCCGTCCAGCCAGTCCGGGCCAAAGTCGCGGCCGGTGCCGGACTGCTTCATGCCGCCAAACGGTAAGTTAGCGTCAATCAGCGTATGGCTGTTCACCCAGACGGTGCCCGCCTGCAGCCGGTCGGTGTACTCCAGCGCCTTGCTGATATTCTGAGTCCAGACGCTCGCCGTCAGGCCATAGTCGCTGTCGTTTGCCAGCTGAAGCGCCTCTTCCCCGTCGGCGACGCGCACCACGTTGACCACCGGACCAAACACCTCTTCGCGGGTCAGGCGCAGCGCGGCATCCGGGTTCACCACCAGCGTAGGCGAAACGTAGTAGCCTTTGCCTTCCGGCCCCCGGTTACCGACGATCAGCTCCGCGTTGCGCGACTTCGCCTCATCAAGGAAGGTCTGCACCTTGTCACAGTGGGCGCGCGACACCAGCGGGTTGATAAACGCCTCCGGCGACATGCCCGGCCCGACGCTCAGGGATTTCACCGCCTGCTCAAACCCGCTGACCAGCGTGTCAAACAGCGGCGCTTCAATATAGATGCGCGAGCTCGCCGCGCACACCTGCCCCTGGTTCAGGAAGCTGCCGGTCATCAGGCCTTCGATTACCCACGCCGGGTCCGCATCCTTGAGTACAATTGCCGGGTTTTTCCCGCCCAGCTCAAGGGTCACGCCGGTGAGCGTGTCCGCCGCCGCGCGGGCAATTTGCTTACCCGTCGCCGTTGAGCCGGTGAAGCTCACCTTTGCAATATGCGGGTGCGAGGTCAGCGCTGCGCCGCACACCGCGCCGCTGCCGGTCACCACGTTGAACACCCCGTCAGGGATGCCCGCTTCACTGGCCAGTTCCGCCACGCGGAGCATGGTCAGCGGCGTGGTTTCAGACGGCTTAATGACGATAGAGCAGCCCGCGGCAAGCGCTGGCATCACTTTCCACATTCCGATCATCAGCGGGAAGTTCCAGGGCACAATCCCGGCCACCACGCCAACCGGCTCTTTACGTGTCCATGCCTGATAGCGTGCGCCCTGCGGCAGCGGTATGGAAAGGTCGAGGGTCTTACCCGTAATTTTAGTGGTCAGCCCGGCGGTATAGCGCATCCAGTTCAGGGTACAGCTGACTTCAAACATACGGGAGATGTTGATGGATTTGCCCTGCTCCAGCGTTTCAAGCTGGGCCAGCTCCTCGCTGTGCTGTTCCACCAGATGGGCGAAATGGAGCAGGATCCGCTCGCGCTCCGCCGGCAGTTTTCCGGCCCAGCTGCGGGCGACAAACGCGCGCCAGCCGGACATAACGGCGCGGTCAACGTCGTCGACGCTGGCATCGGCAGTTGAGGCAATGACCTCGCCCGTGGCCGGGTTGTAGACGTTCAGCCGCTTTTCACTGTCCGACGCGGCCTGACGCCCTTCAATCCACAGGCCATGCTGTCGGTCTAAAAATTGTTGCACGGCAGGCTGAATAGCCACCAGTGATTCAGACATAGGATACTCCTTCGTTATTCTTCGCAGGGTGTTCATCCAGTCTAAGTGGGGTTTTGAGTTCTCGCTTTTGTCTCTGTGACATTCGCTTTGCCACCTGTGACAGGCTCCGCAAATCGCGATAATTGCCGCTTATATCGCTGTTACCGGTGAGTGTTCTTTCCTATAGTCAGCCTCATAGCTCTGACAAAATGCAACACAAATGCAACAATGCGAAAACGTTGACGGTGCAGTGAGAGAAACGATGGCGTGTGCAAGCGAGCAGGAACAGTATCAGCAGTGGCTGGCGCAAATTAACCAGGTTTGCGGGCGTTTTAACGCGCAGCCCACCGGGGGCAAATTTTTCGGCGAGCTGGAGACCAGCTATGCGCGCAGCCTGAAGCTCAGCACCGTGACCGCAGGCGGCGTTAACCTGTTCCGCTCCCGTCAGGAGATCGCGCAGAGTAACGATGCCTGGTTTTATACCGTGTTCCAGCTTGAAGGCAGCGCGGAAATTGAGCAGGATGACCGTCGCGCGCTGCTCAGAACCGGTGATATCACGCTGATTGACGCGTCGCGTCCCTGCTCGATCAACTGGCGGGAAAAATCACGCCAGATTTCGCTCCTGGTTCCCCGTCAGATTATTGAGCAGCAGTGTCGTTTCCAGGAGATAAGCTGCGCGACCGCCCTTTCCCGCACCTTGCCCACGGTACAGCTGAGCCATCGCCTGTTGATGGAGAGCATGAGCAATGCCGACCTGAGTGACCGGGAGAGCGAAGCGGCGCTCGAAGCGATGATCTGCCTGCTGCGCCCCGCTTTCCAGCAGCGTGACATCATTCAGCCGCGCAAGGAGCGCCAGTTCCTGCACGTGGTGGCGCTGATTGACGATAATATTCAGTCTGAATCCCTGCGCCCGGAATGGATTGCCGCCGAGAGCGGTATGTCCGTGCGCAGCCTTTACCGCATGTTTGCCGAGAAGGGGCTGGTGGTGGCGCAGTACATCAAAAACCGTCGTCTGGATCTCTGCGCGCAGGCACTGCAATCTACCGGTGATGATGAAAAGCTGGCGGGCATTGGCTACAGCTGGGGGTTCACCGACCATAGCCATTTTTCAACGGCGTTTAAGCAGCGCTTTGGCGTTTCGCCGGGTGAATACCGCAGGCGCTACCGCTAGCTACTTTTTGAGCCACTTTCCGTTAATGCCCCTCACGTATTCGCCCGGCTGCGCGCGGGCAACCAGTTTCTGCCCTGCCATTTTGGCCACTTCATCGACCGGCAAATTATTGCTGTCAGCCAGCTTCTGGTAGTTTTCCGTGCGCGCCGCATTGATACGGTTGACCAGCGCCAGCGTTTCGGCATCCTGTTGAATAGGGGCAAGATAACCGCTGAGGGTTTCCCCCACGCGCCCCTGCGCCCGGGCATCGTTCAGGGTGAGCGTAGCCGCCTGTACGTTCATCCCCAGCGCCAGTAAAATCAGAGCTAATCGTTTCATGGCGTCCTCAGAACAGATCGCTGCGCGATTTCAGCAGAGTTTCAACGTCTTTATCGACCTTAATATGGATCTCATGTTCGATTTTGACATTCATATTGATGGTAATCGGCTCCTTTGGCGCAGCGACTTCAATGCGCGGCGTACAGCCGGACAGTAGCGCGGCAACGGCAACGGTGAGCGCACCAGCCATCTTTTTCATTGTTGTTCCTCACTTTCCTTGCCGGTCGAACTGCGGGGAGCAGGTATCGCCGCATGTTGCTCAAACCAGCTTTGCAGGTTGTCCCCAAAACGCAGGCTGCGCCAGAGGGTAAAGACATTCTCGTCGTGGGTATAGTTCAGGTTGACGGAGCTGCTTTTGCCATCGACCCGGCTGGTCCCCTTGATGGTCGCCTGCATGGTTAATTCACCGAGGTTATCTAAATTGATTCTCGTCCACGAACGCGAAATTTCCATATAGCGGAGCCAGTTAATCGCGGCGCCCGCAACCATATTATCTTTCACGATGGCGTCGGCCGTATCTTTGTCGATGCGCAGTGTCATTGGCCCAGGATTGGTCAGCCAGCCATCCTTGATAATCCATTTTTCGTTGTCCAGCCAGAACGGCAGCGCCCCGCTCACCGGCCCCGACATGGCAAACTGTTTCGGATTGACGGCGCTAATCAGCTCGCTGGAGGAGATATTGTCCACCCGCAGCAGGGCCGGATCGTGCTGCGGCATCCGCAGCTGCTGCATGGTGATCTTCCCGCCGAGGGCCTCCACCTTCACGTTGGTGAGCAGCAGCGGATTGTCCTCCGTCCAGGGATAATCGCCCTGTAAATCCGCGGTAATGTTGCGCGCGGTCACCAGGTTTACCACTTCGCCGATGCGCAGCGTCACCGGACCGCGCGTGCCCAGAGACCAGGTTCCCTCGCTGAAGCGGAACGGCAGCACAAAGTCGACGCCGTTAATCTGGTTATCCGGCATCCAGGCGCTGCCGGATTTCAGCACGCCGTGCCCGCCCGCTTCAAAGCCCTGATCGGCCGCCGCCGAGAAAGCTACCTGCGCATAAAGCTCCCCGTCGCGCAGCGTCATTTTCCAGTCCGGCGGGATCAAAGGCTGGAACACGGTGAGCGACTGTTTCGGCCACCAGGCCTGTCCGCGAAGGCGCACGCCATCCCAACGACCGTTCACCTGTACCGGGCCGATTTTGTCCGCATGGAGGTCGCCCTTAAACTGAAAAATTGTCGGGTCGGTGCCGTCGACGCTGAAGGTCAGGACCGAGGGCGGCAACACGCTGCCGCCGGAGAAACGGGTTTGCCCGGCATTGAGCGACAGCGCGCCGCTGAAGGCCGGTTTTTCGGCATCGCGCAGCCAGCGCACCGGCCGATCCAGCACCAGACGCGGCTTGCTGACCTCCATCGTGCCGTACTGGAGCTTGTCAAAACCGGTGGAGAGCGCCGTCAGCTCAATCAGGTTGTCGCGCCACTCGCCTTTCCCGGCGACATCCCAGCGGGCATGCATCGGCGTAAAGCCGCCTTTCCCCCAGTAGCGCCACTGCCACAGGCCGTTATCGGGTAAAAAGTCGTTGGCCTGGCCGTCCAGGTGGAGTTCAAAATCGCCCATCTCGTTCTCATGGGCGCGCAGAATCGCCTGTAAACGACCGTCCACGCCCTTCTGGGTGAGCTTCACGCCCGCCAGCGGCCAGCGGATTTCATCGATATCGAGGGAGTTAATGATGCGTCCGCGCGAGCGGAGCAGCGCGCCCGGCTCAAAGGTGAGCTGCGGTTCATACAGGCTGCCGGTCAGCGTTGCGGGCAATTTGGCGTAAAGGATGAGATCGTTTTGCTTCGCCTCGCCGCTCAGATGCAGCGGCATATCGCTGTTTTCCATGCTGAGCCTGCCGGGCCCAATATTCAGTACCGCGTTGCCTTTCCCCGCATCGCCTTGCGTCAATACGTTCAGTCGTCCGGTCAGCGTGGCTTTCTCCAGCCCCTGCTGCCAGTTGTCGGCGCGAAGGGACACCCGCCCGCTCAGCGGCATACCCGAGAGATCCCAGTTCCAGCGTCCGTCGCTGATGTTGAGCTGTTCCGCCGTGATCTGCCACGGCAGGTCGAGAAGCGGTTCGGGGTTGTCTCTCGCCATCACCACCAGCTGTCCCTGATTATCTTCCCAGTCGAGATCGGCGTCGACCAGAGACGTTAACTGTGGCACGTTAAAGGTCGCAACCGCGTGGCCTTTCACCGGCACGCCATCCGGAACCAGCGGCAAGGTAAACTCGCCCACCAGCTTAATCGGCTGCGGCTGGTCCGGGAACCGTATATCGAACTGGCTGACCGAGAGCGTCTGGCCGCGAAGCGTGCCTTTAATGCTGACCTGCTCGCCTTTATAGGCGATTTCCTGGCTGGACGGGGTTAGCGACGCGTGAAGCTCACCCTGCCACTGCTGCCAGGGCGACAGCGTCAGACGGTGAACCGTGAGCCAGGTATTGGGCAATACCGCCTGCCATTGGGCCAGCGTTTTGGGTGCGACCGTTGAGGGCGCCGACTGGGGAATTTTGCTCAGGCAGACGGAGTTAAGATCCAGCGCGCCGATATCGAGCTTCCAGCGGCTGGGATGTGACAGCGTCACGTTATCGATGCGGGCAATTTCGCAGTCTTCAACCAGATAGCGAAGGTCGGGGATCACCAGCGCGCGGCGAGTCAGTTTCGGACTCTCTTCGAAAGCGATGCGCGTCCCGACGGGAAGCCAGATCCCGGCGAGCGTCGGTACCCACTGGGCGAGCGTCATCAGCAGCGTCAGCGGCACCAGTATGAACAGCAGTAAAAGCGCAAGAGCGGCTTTGTATTTACCCTTCATGGGCAGTTAATGTCCTGATTTAGCGAAAGAATTAAGCCGGCAGTGCCGATCATTGTCGCATGTTTAGCGGTTAAGTTGAAGTTAACGCCAGGATTAAGGATAGATGCTGTAAATAGTATGAGGTAACTTTTTTGCTATGCGTAACCTAAAGAACACAATTTAGATTCAGTGGGTTACGCATAATTTCAGGCGAAGAAACCGGAATAACTGAGTAATTAATACCTGTTCCTGGGCATTGCCAGCAGGTAAAGCATTGCGAATATCAATGACCCCCAGTACACCGAGTCGTACCGCCAGGGATCAAAATCAATATGTAAAAAACCGCGAACAAAATCATAGCCGTTGGCAAAAACGTTAATCTGGATGGCTGCAATGGCTATCACAAACAGCGTATAGGCAATCAACAGAGGATATTTACGAAGCCTGTTGACCTTGAGTTTTCCGAGATACAACAAGCAAAAAATGACAATAGATACAATAAAATAGTACAAAGCAGGCAGCACCGGCGGAGATAAGGACAACTCCAGCTGTTGCGACATACACCATTCTCCCTCTTTATCAGAAATTCACCCAGTTCCTGATACCGTCCCATCACATCCGGAAGGATTGCAGTTTTTGCACCCTCTTGCCATTCTTTAACGTAATTCAGACAGGCGTTTTTCGCATCCTCTACCCAATGAAATTTCCTCTACATCCCCTGACCAGATACGCGCCAAAGATTCTTCGTAGCAAGAATATCATGGAGTTAGGGTGTACATATGCTCTAGAATAATTGATAGAACTTATTGAATTCAATAATATTTTAGAAATTGTAAGATAATTTTAATCATGCTAACGTGAATGCAAAATCACTGGAGAAAGTCTTATGAAACTCGCGGTATACAGCACAAAGCAGTACGACAAAAAGTATCTGCAACATGTTAACGAGGCTTACGGGTTTGAGCTTGAATTTTTCGACTTTCTGCTGTCCGAAAAAACCGCTAAAACGGCGCACGGCTGTGAAGGCGTCTGCATTTTCGTAAACGATGACGGCAGTCGTCCGGTGCTGGAAGAGTTGAAAAAACAGGGGGTGAAGTACATCGCCCTGCGCTGTGCAGGCTTTAACAACGTGGATCTCGACGCGGCAAAAGAGCTGGGTCTGAAGGTAGTGCGCGTCCCGGCGTACTCCCCGGAAGCGGTGGCGGAACATGCGATTGGCATGATGATGTCGCTCAACCGTCGTATTCACCGCGCTTATCAGCGCACCCGTGACGCCAACTTCTCGCTGGAAGGCCTGACCGGCTTTACCATGTACGGCAAAACCGCTGGCGTGATCGGGACCGGTAAAATTGGCGTGGCTGCCCTGCGCATCCTGAAAGGCTTTGGCATGCGTCTGCTGGCATTCGATCCGTACCCAAGCGCCGCAGCGCTGGATCTGGGCGTGGAGTACGTCGACCTGCCGACGCTGTTCTCGCAGTCCGACGTGATCTCCCTGCACTGCCCGCTGACGCCGGAAAACTACCACCTGCTTAACCAGGCGGCATTTGACCAGATGAAAGATGGCGTGATGATCATCAACACCAGCCGCGGCGGGCTGGTTGACTCCCAGGCCGCTATCGAAGCGCTGAAGACCCAGAAAATTGGCGCGCTGGGGATGGACGTCTACGAGAACGAACGCGATCTGTTCTTTGAAGACAAGTCTAATGATGTCATCCAGGACGACGTGTTCCGTCGCCTCTCTGCCTGCCATAACGTGCTGTTTACCGGACATCAGGCGTTTCTGACTGCCGAAGCGCTGATCAGCATTTCGGAAACCACGCTGGGTAATCTCCAGCAGTTAGAAAAGGGTGAGCCTTGCCCTAACGAGCTGGCTTAAGTGCTACGCCGGGTGGGGGCTAAGCCTCACCCGGCGCGTTTGTTTCCCAGCTGCGGTGCGCAACGCGCCACCAGATCAGAACGGCAGCCAGCGCAATCGCGCTCAGGACACTGAATGCCGTCGC
The DNA here is from genome assembly GCF_043965265.1 of Enterobacter sp. ECC-249. Taxonomy (NCBI): domain Bacteria; kingdom Pseudomonadati; phylum Pseudomonadota; class Gammaproteobacteria; order Enterobacterales; family Enterobacteriaceae; genus Enterobacter; species Enterobacter sp. ECC-249. The sequence goes on along the minus strand of NZ_CP143660.1, from coordinate 2,650,086 downwards.
AAACGAGTAATGACCGGCGATCGTCCCGGTTAACGCCGGGCTCATGGATGCCCCTACTCCCTGCATCAACATCACCACACTCTGCCCGGCATTGACGTGCCCGCTTCCGCGCAGCAGCACCACAATAAACGATGGTACGACGACTCCCAGGATCCCGGCGGCCAGGCCGTCGAGAATTTGTACCGGGATCATCATTAACGGCGCGTCCGTGGATGCCGCCAGCGCCGCGCGCACCGGCATAACCAGCAGCGCCAGCATAATCAAGCGCCAGTAGCCAAAATGTTCGATCCGGCGCGAAGCCCAGATGGCGACGGGGATCATCACGGCCTGAGAAATGATGACGGTACCGGCTGCATATAAACCGGGGTTGATCGTGGCAGGTGCCGCGGCAACCCTCATGCTCAGCATCGGCAACAGCGCCGCGTTCGCCAGGTGGAACAGCAGCAGCGTCAGTCCGGTCACAAACAGCGCCCGGTTTTTCATCAGCACGGCAAAACCGGGGACCGGCAGGCTCGCAGAAGAGGACAGCCCGCGCGCCGCATCGTTATCAATATCGCTGTTGCGAATGGCAAGCAGCGCACACAGCGTTAGCAGCGTGGTACAGGTCATCAGCAGGAAAATCCCGCCCACGCCCCAGTACCACGCAATGCCGCCCGCAAGCAGCGCGGTGACAAAATTGCCGCCGTGGTTGAACGCCTCGTTTCTGCCCATCTGCGCGCTGAACCCGCTCTGCCCGGTCAGCCCCAGCGTAATCCCGGCGATCAACGGCCCGACAAATGCCGCACAGATACCAGTGACGATTTGCGACAGGGCGACAACGCCGCTCTGCTGGCTAAACCAGAGCAGAAGCGTGCTTAGCGTAATCAGAATGCACAGAAGCGCGAGCACAGCGCGCTTGTTGCGGGAGGTGTCGGTGATGAACCCCGCCGGCAGCGTGGCCAGTAACCCCGCCAGCCCGCCGGCCGTCATCAGGATGCCGATATCATCAGGGGTCCAGTGGCGTTCGGTCAGAAAAATACCGAGAAAAGGCCCCAGGCCATCGCGGACATCCGCAATGAAAAAACTTGTCAGGCATAACGCCCGCAGCGAACGAAGAGACATACTTCCTGCCTTGCCTGTTATCGCCTGAAAAATAGAAAATGTAGTATACCGGGTATTTTTGAAAATCAGATGACGTCTTAAAAAACATCTCTTCCGAACTTAAACAATTCATAACGGACGTTGTTTTTTCACTTTACTCATTATCGGCCCTGACTATACTGGCAATAAATTTTCACAGGAGTCCTTCGTTGGAAAGTTATTTTATCGTCGATACGAAGGTAAGCTGACGCGATTTCTCGCTGCTTACCTTAACGGTGGGCAGCAATCCTCCTGACGTGATTGCATCCCAATACATTAAGAACGACCAGGTTTGTGGGGCATCGCGATGTTCATGTTTAATCATTCACTCTTTCCACCACCCTCGCGCTGACATGCTTTGCGTTTTAACGGCGTCATACTGTGCTTTGTAAAGCGCTGACGCTTATCGTTTAATCATGTTAACAGGCGACAGGCTGATGTTCCCTTATATCTCTCATCTGCTCGCAGCGATGCTGCTGGGCGCAATTATCGGCGCGGAAAGACAATGGCGCCAGCGTATGGCGGGGCTTCGTACCAATGCACTGGTTGCGACGGGCGCTGCCGTGTTTATTTTAAGTTCCCTCTCGACGTCACCCGATAGCCCGGGGCGCATTGCAGCGCAGATAGTCTCTGGCATAGGCTTTCTTGGCGCAGGCGTTATTATGCGTGAAGGGATGAATATTCGGGGTCTTAATACCGCAGCAACGCTGTGGTGTTCAGCCGGAATTGGTGTGTTATGCGGCTTAGGCCAATTCTGGAATGCCGGTATGGCCAGCGTGATTATTCTGTGCGCCAACATCCTGCTTCGCGAAGCTGCGCAGCGGATTAATCAACTGCCCGCGCTCCATGAAGGCGAAAAATGCTATGTCCTTAAAATTACCTGTAATGACGAGCATGAAGATGCGGTGCGGCAGAATATTGTCAATATGGCGAAAGAGTTAACGTTAAGCCTGAAAGCCATTTATTGCGATACGGCGCAGGCAGAAGGTAAAACCGAAATACGGGCCGAGGTGATGACCCGTGAGGAATACCGGAAATTACTCGAGCTGATTATGGATAATATTGGCGGGAATAAAATTATGGCATCCGTAAGCTGTCACGCAGTATGAACACGATACCGGGCATTGCGCTAAGCAATTCAAAATCCCTGCAGGCAAGATACAGACGCATGTCGTGACGGGCTCTCCGAAGGATCAGATTCTTAAGCTCGCAGATACCATTGGCGCCGACCTGATTATCATCGCTTCCCATAAGCCGGACATCTAGACCTATCTGTTGGGTTTAAACGCTGCGGCAGTGGTACGGCATGCGAAATGTCCTGTGCTGGTTGTAAGATAAAAAACCGGGCGCAAAGCCCGGTTCTGTTTTCAACTAAAAGTAACCTACGCGCTCAACCCACGATTCTCCAGCATCGGTTCAATCTTCGGATCGTGCCCGCGCCAGTTGCGATACAGTTCGGCTAAATCCGTGCTGTTCCCGCGGGACAAAATCGCCTCGCGGAATTTCTGTCCATTTTCGCGAGTCAAACCACCCTGCTCGACAAACCACTGATAGCCATCGTCCGCCAGCATTTGCGTCCACAGATAGGCGTAATACCCCGCCGCGTAGCCGCCGCCGAAAATATGGGCAAAATAGCTGCTGCGGTAGCGCGGCGGCACGGCGGGCAGATCCAGCCCCTCTTTTTTCAACGCCGCGGCTTCGAATTCTTCAACGCTCGACACGGCCTCGCCGATGCCGTGCCAGTTCATGTCCAGCAGCGCCGCACTCAGCAGTTCCGTCATGTCATAACCCTTGTTGAAATGGGTCGCGTTGAGCATGCTTTCCCGCAGCGCGTCCGGCATCGGCTCACCGGTTTCGTAATGGCGTGCATAATGGGTAAACACCTGTGGATGGCTGGCCCAGTGCTCATTGATTTGCGACGGGAATTCAACAAAATCACGCGGCGTATTGGTGCCGGAAAGGGTGGCGAAACGCTGGCTGGCAAAGAGACCGTGCAGCGTATGGCCAAACTCGTGGAACAGGGTTATCACGTCGTCCCAGGAGAGAAGCGCGATCCCGCCATTCGCCGGTTTTTGGTAGTTACAGACGTTGTAGATCACCGGACGGGCAACAAACTCGAAGGATTGTTCGACGAAATTCCCCATCCATGCCCCGCCCTGTTTGGAGTCGCGGGCAAAGAAGTCGCCGTAAAACAGCGCCATGCCCTCACCGGTGTGGTCGAAGATTTCCCAGACCCGGACGTCCGGGTGATACACCGGGATATCGAAGCGCTCAACGAAGCGAATGCCAAACAGCTGGCTTGCCGCCCAGAATACGCCGTCCTGCAGCACGGTATTGAGCGCAAAATAGGGTTTGATTTGCGATTCATCAAGGGCATATTTTGCCTGGCGCACGCGTTCGGCATAAAAGGCCCAGTCCCAGGACTGCACGGTGAAACCGCCCTGCTCGTCGTCGATGACTTTCTGAATATCGGCCTGCTCGCGTTCCGCGCGGGCGCGGGCGGCGGGCACAATGCCGCGCATAAACTCCAGCGCGGCGGCCGGGGTTTTCGCCATCTGATCGGCGATGCTCCAGCTGGCGTAATCCTCAAAGCCCATCAGACGGGCCTGTCGCGCCCGTAGCGCCGTCAGACGAAGGATCAGCGCGCGAGTATCGTTTTCATCCCCTTTCTGGGTACGCGTCCAGCCTGCGTTGAACAGGTTTTCGCGGGTCTGACGATTGCGCAGCGCGGCAAGCGCGGGCTGCTGGGTGGTGTTCAGAAGCGGGATCAGCCAGCGATCGTTTAGCCCTCGCTCCGCGGCAGCCTGCGCCGCATCGGCAATCTCACCGGGGCTGAGCCCGTCAAGCTGGTGCGCGTAATCCACCACCAGCCCGCCCGTCTTATCGGCAGCCAGCAGACGCTGGTTAAATTGGCTGATAAGGGTCGCCGCCTCGGTATTCAACGCCTTCAGCTCGGCCTTTTCCGTCTCATTCAGACGCGCACCGGCCAGAATAAACCGCTGATACGTCTCCTCAACCAGACGACGGGATTCGGCGTCCAGCGCGGCACGGTCCTGCCAGACGCTCTCCACGCGGGCGAACAGCACGTCATTCAGCCAGATATCGTTTGCCAGCGCGGCAAGCTCGGTGGAGAACTGTTCCTCCAGCTCCTGTAAATACGGATTGGTGTGCGCGGAAGTCATGGCGAAGAACACGCTGCTGACGCGCGCGAGCATGGCGCCGCTTTTCTCCAGCGCCAGCACGGTGTTAGTGAAGTCAGGCGCAGCGGACTGAGAGACAATCGCGTCAATGTCCGCCCGCTTCTGGCGTAGGGCTTCATCGAAGGCCGGACGATAGTGGCTGTCGTTGATTTCATCAAAATGGGGAGCCTGATATGGCAACAGGCTGATTTCAAAAAAGGGATTGGTGGCCGTCATCTTTCACTCCTGAGTACGGGTATCCTCCCAGAGTAGGCCAGGCCGCCATCCCCTGCAACGCCGTCATACAAATGTTGCCTTAACGCACCCTCTGCGGCCGTGCTATGTTAATACAACACAAAAAGCGTTGAGGAACAGTGAGATGATTATTTTAGTTACCGGGGCAACGGCAGGTTTTGGTGAGAGCATCACGCGTCGCTTCGTCGCCAACGGGCACAAGGTTATTGCCACAGGCCGTCGTCAGGAGCGCCTGCAGGAGCTGAAAGATGAGTTAGGCGACAGCATCCTGACCGCGCAGCTGGACGTGCGTAACCGCGCGGCGATTGAAGAGATGATTGCCAACCTGCCCGCCGAGTGGCGCGCCATCGACGTGCTGGTCAACAATGCCGGTCTGGCGCTTGGCATGGAGCCTGCACACAAAGCCAGCGTGGAAGACTGGGAAAACATGATCGACACCAACAACAAAGGCCTGGTCTATATGACACGCGCGGTGCTGCCGGGCATGGTCGAGCGCAACCGCGGCCACATTATCAATATTGGCTCCACCGCCGGAAGCTGGCCGTACGCGGGCGGCAACGTTTATGGCGCGACGAAAGCGTTTGTGCGCCAGTTCAGCCTTAACCTGCGGACCGATCTGCACGGCACCGCCATTCGCGTCACCGATATCGAGCCGGGCCTGGTGGGCGGCACCGAGTTTTCCAACGTGCGTTTCAAAGGCGATGACGCGAAAGCGGACAAAACCTACGAAAACGCTAACGCCCTGACGCCGGAAGATGTCACCGAAACGGTCTGGTGGGTGGCGACGCTGCCAAAACACGTCAACATCAATACCGTAGAAATGATGCCGGTCAGCCAGAGTTTTGCCGGACTTAGCGTCCATCGTGGCTAAATCTGCCGTTCCCGGCCTGCGGGCCGGGTCTGTTTCGGGTTATAAAAGAATGGTAGTATGTTCGGGCTAACTCTCTGAGAAATGACAACTCATGGCCGCTGAATCGCAACTCAATCCCACCCAGCCCGTAAACCAGCAAATCTATCGCATTTTGCGACGTGATATTGTCCATTGCCTGATCCCACCGGGAACGCCGCTTTCTGAAAAAGAGGTGTCCGTGCGTTTCGACGTTTCCCGTCAGCCGGTGCGTGAAGCTTTTATTAAGCTTGCGGAAAACGGTTTGATTCAGATCCGCCCGCAGCGCGGCAGCTATGTGAACAAAATTTCACTCTCTCAGGTGCGCAACGGCTGTTTTGTTCGCCAGGCCATTGAGTGCGCGGTGGCGCGCCGTGCCGCAACGCTCATCAACGACAAGCAGTGTTACCTGCTGGAGCAAAACCTGCATCAGCAGCGGATTGCGATTGACCGCAAGCAGCTGAATGATTTCTTCCAGCTTGATGATGAATTCCATCAGAAACTGGCGCAGATTGCGGATTGCCAGCTGGCCTGGGATACCATCGAGAACATCAAGGCCACCATTGACCGCGTGCGCTACATGAGTCTCGATCACGTCTCCCCGCCGGAAATGCTGCTCCGACAGCATCACGACATTTTCAGCGCGCTGGAAAAACGCGACCCGGACGGCGTGGAAAAAGCGATGACGCTGCATCTGCAGGAAATTAGCGAATCCGTACAGCTGATTCGTCAGGAAAATAGCGAGTGGTTTAGCGAAGAGTAATATTACGCCGCCCCCTTTCGGACGCGGCGATGGATTTAGCGAACGACTAACACCGGAATTGTGGCGTAGCGCAGGATAGATTCGGCATTTGATCCCAGCAGATGGGTGGTGATGCCCGGATTTTTCGACCCGATGACGATCGCGTCATATTCCCCCTCTTTGCTCAGCCTGATGATTTCATCGCGGACGTTGCCAAAGCGCACCAGGCTGTCAATTTTCTCCGGCGAGATATCGAACAGTCTTTTTAACGCGTTCATTTTCTTGCCGGATTCCTCCGTCATATACTCTTCGAACTTTTTAATATCGGCGTTAAATCCGCGCAGCAGGGAGCGGCTGCTGGTCGGCAGAATGTTGACCAGGGTAATCGAGGCGCCCTCCGCCTTCGCAAGGTTTGCCGCGTGGCGAACCGCTTTGTCGCTCAAATCCATTTCAAACACGTCAACAGGCATCAAAATCTTCTTATACATAAGCCTGACTCCTTATTCCGATGAAAGGGTTATTTCCTGTACCCAGAATGGCACCGGGAATATAAACCAACCCTCAACGTTTCCCTTCTGAAACTATCAATAAATGAAAATAACGGTCTGGTTTGTCAATTGCTGTCGTGAATCGTCAGCGCCCGGCACAATAAAGAAAAAAGTGTGAGTTTGATCAAAAACAAAAACATGTTGTGCAGACAGGCGTATTTATATGCTCCGTGAACGGCAACCCTGAAATAACGCCGTAACGAACAGGTTAGAGAGGAGAAAATACCATGATGACATACGACCGTAACCGCAATGCAATCACCACCGGCAGCCGCGTCATGATTAGCGGCACGGGCAAAACTGGCGTGATTAAAGCGATCCACAGCGACGGGCTGGATGCCGCGCAGGTGCGCCGCAGCAAAACGGTTGAAGTGGAAGGATGCGAAGGTAAGTTCGAACCGATTGAGCTGATTCGCCTGGGTATGCACTAAACGGTGCGCAGACATGCCGCCGCGAACGGCGGCATGTGCTGAATTACCGTTGAGACACGTACTGCGCCACGGTCGCTTTCGCGCCCTTTTGCAGCAGCGTCTGGTACGCCTTCATCACCGCATCAACAAAGACGGCTTCACGCGGTAACTCCTTGCCGAAGATGGCTTCGATGCCGAGCAGCGCCCTGACCCGGCTTTCCCCTTCCGCACTGCCCTTTACCGCCGCCTGAATCACCGCCAGCTGAGGATCGCTCACGTCAATCGCGTTACCCTGCTCGTCCACGCCGCCGACATAGCGCATCCACCCTGCCACGCCCAGCGCCAGCAGCGGGAAAGGTTTCTGATGCACCAGGTGCCAGCGCACGGAATCAAGCATGCGCTGCGGAAGCTTCTGGCTGCCGTCCATCGCGATTTGCCAGGTCCGATGGCGCAGGGCCGGGTTGCTGTAGCGAGCAATCAGGAGATCGGCATAGCGTCCTAAATCGACGCCTTTGACCTTCAGCGTAGGCGCCTGCTCGTTAAGCATCAGCGCGTGCGCGGCGGCGCGGTAGTTCGCATCTTCCATACAGTCGTTAATATGCTGATAGCCCGCCAGATAGCCCAGGTAGGCCAGGAACGAGTGGCTGCCGTTGAGCATGCGCAGCTTCATCTCTTCAAACGGGATCACGTCCGACACCAGCTCGGCACCGGCTTTTTCCCACTCGGGACGCCCTGCAACAAAGTTGTCTTCAATCACCCACTGGCGGAACGGTTCACAGGCCACTGCCGCCGGATCGCGCACGCCGGTCAGTCGTTCGATTTTATCCAGCGTGTCGGGGGTCACCGCAGGCACGATGCGATCCACCATGGTTGACGGGAAGGTGACGTGGGATTCGATCCAGTCCGCCAGCTCACCGTCTACCGCACGGGCGTACGCGCAGGTGACATTGCGCATCACGTGACCGTTCTCCGGCATGTTGTCGCAGGACATCACGCTAAACGCAGGCAGACCCGCCGCCTTACGGCGCGCGAGCGCTTCCACGACGACGCCCGGCGCAGATTTTGGCTGGTGCGGGTTTTGCAGGTCGGCGACGATAAACGGGTGATCGAGCATCAGTTTCCCGGTCGCCGGAGAGTGGCAGTAGCCTTTCTCGGTGATGGTCAGCGAGACAATCGCTACCTGCGGGTCACACATCGCCGCCAGCACCGTCTCCAGCCCGTCAACCTGCGCATGGAGAGCCTTTTTGACCACGCCCACCACGCGGGATGTCCATGCATCGGCAGACATTTCAGCCACGGTATAGAGCTTATCCTGCGCGTTCAGATCGGCAATCTGCTGCTCACCGCCAATCAGGTTAACCTCACAGTAGCCCCAGTCGCTGCCGTGCTCAGCGGCGAGGATGTCGGCGTACACCGCCTGATGCGCGCGGTGAAATGCGCCAAAGCCTAAATGAACGATGCGTGCCTTAAGGCTGTCGCGATCGTACTGAGGCAGCGTCGCGTTGGCCTGTAATAACGTATTTTCCATGATTAAGACTCGTTAATTAGAAAGCTGTGGATCGCTGCCGCTCATGTTGAAGCGGCAGCGCCTGCTGACTACACCAACTAGAATGGCAGCTGGAGTAAAAAGAGAACTGCCATCAACCATACTGATACTGCCGTTTGAGATTTTGATTTATATTAACTTTTGGTCATGTGGTGTGACATAAAAACAAAGTTGTGTGACAGGTAGCGCAAGCTATAAACCACTAGCGTCGTGAGGAGACAGCGCCGTACCCAACCGTCTCTTTTGGCGCAGACTCGGCCGCGTCATGCGCCGCGCTCAAATCACGGTCTCGCACTTCCGGCATCAGGATTGCCGAGACCAGTCCTGTCACGGAATAGGCCACCAGCATGGCGACAATCGGCCACCAGGAGCCGGTCATATTGCAGAAGATCCCTGCCAGCACAGGACCAAAGCCCACCGCCACCAGACCGCCCGCCTCTTTGGAGATGGCCATACGCGTAAAGCGATTTCGCGAGCCAAACATCTCCGCCATGGTGATATTTTCCAGCGCGAACAGCCCCAGAACGGCGAAGTTATGGATAACGATGATAGAGAGCATGATCGTCCCCGTCGCATAGCTCTTATCAACGATGATCGACAGCATCGGGTAGGCGAGCAGAATGGCTGAGATATTGAGAATAATGTACGGCAGACGGCGCCCCACTTTATCGGAAAGCCAGCCCAGCAGCGGAATGGAGATAAACCCGAGAATGGAGCTGATCATCAGCGCATCGGTAGGGATGGCCTTATCGAACAGCAGCGTCTGGACCAGATAGCCCGCGAGGAAGGTCTGGATCAAACCTGAATTGCCCGCCTGGCCGAAACGCAGGCCGGTCGCCAGCCAGAAGGATTTACTTTTCACCATGGAACCCAGCGACGTGTCCGGCTGCACGGTTTGTGCATCGTTCACTTTCTCAAAGACCGGGCTCTCCTTGAGGTTCATACGCAGCCAGATGGCAAAGATCATCACCACGACGCTGGCGAGGAACGGCACGCGCCAGCCCCAGGCGAGCAGCTGTTCACGGTCAAGGGCAAAGAACATGATGGCCCAGATCGCCGTTGCGCTCAGCGTCCCGCAGTTCGTGCCCATCGCCACCAGCGAGGAGATGATGCCGCGTTTTCCTTTCGGCGCGTACTCCGCCAGCATGGTTCCGGCTCCGGAAATCTCCGCCCCGGCACCGAGGCCCTGAATGATGCGCAGCGTCACCAGCAGCACGGGGGCAAAAATCCCGATCTGCGCGTAGGTTGGCAGGACGCCAATCAGCGTGGTACAGATCCCCATCATGGTGATGGTAATGAACAGCACCTTCTTACGGCCAATGCTGTCGCCCATTCTGCCGAAGATAAAGGCCCCGACGATGCGCGCAATATAGCCTGCTCCGTAGGTGCCCATCGCGAGGATCAGCGCCATCGCGGCGGACTGTTCCGGGAAGAAGATCTCATGGAAGACAAGAGCGGCGCCCAGCGAGTAAAGCTGGAAATCCATAAATTCCAGGGCGGTGCCCAGCCAGCCGGAAACGGCGGCTTTCACCAGATCGGATGTGGTTCTTTGAGGTTGTACTTGCGTCATAATGGCTATCTCTGAAAGGTAAGATGCGTACCACATAGCGCCTGTCTGCGCAGGCGCTTAACCGCGTAAATGATTATTGGCCGAACGTGAGTAAGACTTTGCAGCACTGCCGCTGGTCTTTCTCAAACAGTTCGATGGCGTCTGTTACGTGGTGATAGTCAAAGGTATGGGTGATCAGTTTTTCCGGGTCGATCAGCCCCCTCTTCAGCCAGTCGATAACGACCGGGAATTTGTTGGCATTGAGGCGCGAGGAGAAGATCGCCAGCTCTTTGCCGGTGATGCCCTGCTGAACAATCTGGCTCGGCTCGCTGGAGAACCCCATCAGCACGATGCGCGCCGCCGGTGAGGCCAGGGTTATCGCTTCCTGCAAAATAGATGGATGGCAGGCGGCATCAATGATTAGCGTCGGTTTGACGCCTTTTTCCTCCAGCGCGGCCTGCAGCGACTGCTCGCCGTTATTAAAGACCCAGTCCGCGCCGCTGCGCCGGGCCATCGCCAGGCGCTCGTCTATGCGGTCAACCACGATTACCTGCTTCACCTGATAGACGCCTTTCAGCGCCTGCACGGTGACCAGCCCCATCGGGCCAGCGCCGTAGATCAGCGCAACGTCCTGCCCTGTCGGGTTGGCCTGCCCCGTCACGTTGGCGGCGATGGTGAAGGGCTCAACCATCACGGCGTGTTTATCAGGAATGTCATCCGGGATAGGCCAGGCATTTTTAGCGGGCACTGCCGCATATTCGCTGAAGCCCCCGTCGCGGTGTACGCCCAGCACCACCAGCGAGGTGCAGACGTTCGGTTTTCCCACGGAGCACGGGTAGCAGTGCCCGCAGCTGATCACCGGGTCAACCGAGACGCGCTGGCCCAGACGTGCGCTGTCAACGCCCTCGCCTGTGGCGTCAATCACGCCAAAAAATTCATGCCCGATGACGCGTGGATACTTCGCAAACGGGTTATGCCCGCGATAGATGTGGCTGTCTGAACCGCAAATCCCGGCCAGTTTAATCTTGATGCGCACTTCGCCTGCGCCTGGCTCCGGGCGTGACCGCTCTTCAATCACCAGTTCGTTCGGCTGCTGAATCACTACGCTTTTCATCGTTCGCTCCTCGCTTACCAGTTCCACAGCGTGCCGTCTTCAAGACGGGCCACCGGCAGATAGGCCGGGTCGTACGGGTATTTCGCCGCCAGTTTTTCATCAAACTCAATGCCCAGCCCCGGCTTGTCGCCCGGATGCATATAGCCGTTTTCGAAGCGCCAGCTGTGCGGGAAGACTTCCAGCATCTGTTCGGAGTAGCCCATGTATTCCTGCACGCCAAAGTTCGGCACCCACAGGCCGAAATGCAGCGCGGCAGCATGGCAAACGGGCGACAGATCCGACGGGCCGTGTGAGCCGGTGCGCACCTGGTAAAGCGAGGCGAAATCGGCGATGCGACGCATCCCGGTAATGCCGCCCGCGTGGGTAATGGTGGTGCGGATATAGTCGATAAGCTGCTCTTCGATAAGCTGCTTGCAGTCCCAGATGCTGTTAAACACTTCCCCCACCGCAATGGGCGTGACGGTGTGCTGGCGGATCAGGCGGAAGCAGGCCTGGTTTTCCGCAGGCGTTGGATCCTCCATCCAGAACATGCGGAATGCTTCGATGCTCTTGCCGAAGCGCGCCGCTTCGATTGGCGTCAGGCGGTGGTGCATGTCGTGCAGGAGATGTTCATTGAAGCCGAATTTACTGCGCACCGCGTCGAACAGCTTCGGCGTGAAATCGAGGTATTTTTCGGTGGACCAGAGCTGCTCTTCCGGCCAGTCGCCTTTGGTCGCAGGCTCGTAGGCCAGCCCCTTTCCTTTGGCCATACCGTAGGTGGTTTTCATGCCCGGCACGCCGCACTGCACGCGGATCGCCTTAAAGCCCATCTCTTTATGACGGGCGTAATCTTCCAGCACGTCGTCAATGGTGTGGCCGGTAGTATGGCAGTAGACCATCACCCCTTCCCTGGAGGCGCCGCCCAGCAGCTGGTAGAGCGGCATGTTTGCCGCTTTGGCTTTGATATCCCACAGCGCCATATCCACGGCGGAGATGGCCGACATGGTGACCGGACCGCGACGCCAGTAGGCGCCTTTATAAAAGAACTGCCAGATGTCTTCTATGCGGTGCGCATCGCGGCCAATCAGCTGGGGGCAAAGATGATCCTTCAGGTAAGAGGCCACGGAGAGCTCGCGTCCGTTTAGCGTAGCGTCACCGAGACCGACAATCCCCTCATCGGTGGTGATTTTAAGGGTGACAAAGTTGCGCCCCGGGCAGGTAACAAACACGTCAGCCGCGACAATCTTCATAATTCCTTTCCTTACATCGTTCGTTGTGATGCTGGAAATTTACCCACCAACCCTACTACCATACAAGTATAATGATCATAAAATCAGCTAACGATCACAAAACACGGACGCTCACGCGCGCCCCCATCCCGCCACAATAATCAGCATACCGCACAGGGCAATTAGCGCCCCGGCCCAGTCGTATGCGCTGAGCTTGACGCCGTCCACCACGCGTAACCACAGCAGCGCAGTACAAACATATACGCCACCATAAGCGGCGTAAACGCGCCCGCTGGCAGCCGGATGCAGCGTTAACAGCCAGACAAACAGGGCCAGCGCGACGCTTGCCGGGATGAGCAACAATACGGTTCCTCCCTTCTTCAGCCAGAGCCAGGGCAGGAAGCAACCGATGATTTCGCATAGCGCGGTGGCAAAAAAAAGCAGCGTCGTTTTCAGCATATTTCACGTCAGGTGAGGATCTATTTAACCATCATACCTGATGATGTCCTTTACTTTTCCATACTTGCTCCGCGGGTATGCCGTCATTTCGCTTTAGTGTAGAATCTGTACGGGGTAACTTGATTATCTTCACCCATTTAAAAGGAAACGCTATGACCACATTAAGCAAACGCCTTTGTCTGACAGCCCTGATGGCGCTGTCATCGTTCGCCTTTGCCGCCTCTGCGACAGCGGAAACCAGCAAGCTCATTATTGAGTCTGGTGACAGCGCGCAAAGCCGCCAGAACGCCGCTATGGACAAAGAACAATGGAATGACACACGCAGCCTTCGTCAGAAGGTCAACAAACGTGCTGAAAAAGAGTGGGACAAAGAAGATGTCGCTTTTGACGCGCGCGATAAGTGTCAGCAAAGTGCAAACGTCAATGCCTACTGGGAGCCTAATACCCTGCGCTGCCTGGATCGCCGCACTGGCCGCACGGTAGCACCGTAATGTCGGTGTCCTGCGACGTCAAACTCCGTCCGCTGGAGCGTGAAGACCTGCGCTTTGTCCACCAGCTCGACAACAATGCCAGCGTGATGCGCTACTGGTTCGAAGAGCCTTACGAGGCGTTTGTCGAGCTGTCCGATCTCTACGATAAGCACATTCACGATCAGAGTGAACGTCGTTTTGTGGTGGAGTGTGAAGGTGAAAAAGCCGGTCTTGTGGAGCTGGTTGAGATTAACCACGTTCACCGCCGGGCGGAGTTTCAGATAATCATCTCCCCTGAGCATCAGGGAAAAGGCCTTGCTTCACGGGCGGCTAAGCTGGCAATGGATTACGGATTCAACGTTCTGAATCTCTACAAGCTTTACCTGATTGTGGATAAAGAGAACGAGAAAGCGATCCATATCTACCGCAAGCTGGGCTTTATGGTGGAAGGCGAGCTGATTCACGAGTTCTTTATCAACGGCGAATACCGCAATACCATTCGCATGTGCATCTTCCAGCATCAGCACCTGGCCGGACACAAGCCGTCAGGCGCCAGCCTGCTGAAACCGACCGCGCAGTAACCTGCGCGGCTTTACTCTCAGTAATATTCAATCGTATTTTTGATGGTGTACTTGCGCTCAACGGCGGGTTTGACGCTGTCGTCCGTGATCGTCAGGTCGCAGCTCACCGGGTTATTGTGCCGATCGTAATCGCAGCTCTGCTTCACGTTGCCCAGCGGCTTGTCATTCAACATGCTCACGGCCGAGTAATCCATTCTTTTGCGAAGATCTTTAGACGGCGTCGACTGAACGGACAGGTGCTGATCCCCGGAGACGGTGGTTTTGCCCAGCGGGTAGCCATCCGCATCGTAGCGATACATCACTTCCATCTCTTTGCCGTGCGCCGCCACTACAAAACCGTTATCGTCGGTATCCCACGTTATCCCGGCTGACGGCAGTTCGGCCAGCTGGCATTTTCCCTGCAGCTTCACTTTGCGCTGCTGGGTTTCGGCATCAAGGTAGTAATTGGCGTCCAGCACCAGCGCCACGCCGGTGTTGGCCTCCAGGTCGTGCAGCTCCAGGCTATCGAAACACCCTTCCGTAGACACGGTGCCGGTGACCCGTTTGGACACTTCGCCCTTCTCGTTGAACAGCGTCTGGGTAAAGTCTTTGACCGGGCCGCGCAGCGGGTCAAAATCAAATTCGTTCGAGAAACTCGCCATCTCGGGCGTAAACGACAGCGGCGCGGAGCTGTTGTCACAACCCACCAGTGTTGCTGCCAGTAGCGTTATCGCTGCGTATTTCATCACATCATTTACCAATAGAATGAAAGGATTGTTGTTCTCATAGTATCAAATAGAATGGTAACGATGGATAGCATTTTGGAAATTCATACCTTTACGTTCACTACGGCTAAAAATTATTTTTTCCCCCACCGGATATGCACTTACTGATGTTGAACAGCCCCAAATACTGGTAAAATGCCCGAAATTGGTCCAGCTATTCAGTCTTTAAGGTACGTTCAAAGGATGATAACTTTTATAATCAATCTTAAAAACTCGCGCGAACGTCGTGCCAAAATGGAGTCTCAACTGTTAAAGTTGAATATTGCACACGAGTTTGTTGAAGCAGTTGATGGTCGGGAAATGACGGAAGCTGAACGTAAAAATGTTACACGTGAGGTAAATTATGCTTTTCTCCCAGGGGAAGTGGGTTGCGCGTTAAGCCATCAAAAAATATATAAAAAAATCATCAGCGAAAATATCGAAGCAGCCCTGATTCTCGAAGATGATGTTATACTTAGTAGCGATCTTCGTGAAATATTAAATAATATCACACTTAGCAAGACTAAGCCTGAGATTATACTTCTTAGTCGAGTCAATAAATATCACAAAAAGTCAATTAAAAACATATGCGGCTCTTATAATCTACATAAGACGCATCAGGCCACAACAGCGCATGCTTATATTATTAATCAAAAAGCTGCCGACAGGCTCCTGACAAACCTTTATCCTGTGTGGATGGTTTCTGATAAATGGAGCTTATTCGAAGATCTCTCTTTGGCAAAAATTCACTCTTTAGTACCTTATCCAGTTCGTCTTTCTGAAGAGGCTAATGCGTCAACAATTAATGAATCCAAAGGCGATGCCGTGATAGATGCTAAAAAGAAACAAATTTGGGATGCACTGATGCAGGAAAGACCTTTTGCTGCAAAACTTCGTCACCGTTATCGACGTGCCATTACTCCGTTATTCAATACAATTATCAACCAGGGTAAAGGATAAGCTTGGTTTTGTGTTTTGATTACTACCAGGGCGTCAAGCTACTTCCAGGACTATTCAGAAAGACGCACACAAAACAAAAGGTTACCTTTATCCTGCTATGCTTAACGTTCACACAGAGAAAAGGAGCTACAGATGAAACGGTTACCCTGGATTACCGCCCTGCTGTTAATGAGTGCCTCAACGGCCGCGCTGGCGGCACCGGATTCCTGCGAGCGCGTGAAAAGCGACATTCAGCAGAAAATCATCAACAACGGCGTGCCTGAGTCAGGCTTTACGCTGAGCATTGTGCCAAACGATCAGGCCGATCGGACGGGCACGCAGGTGGTAGGCCACTGCGCCAACGACACCTTTAAAATTTTGTACACCCGTACAGGCAACGGAGCTGCTGAAGCTCAGTAATTTATCCTCAATTCCCTTGGATTTGATGAGGATTAAGATCTAATACACCCAAATCAGTAACACTCCCCCCATCATTAGCCCGGTTATCATTTCGGGAAAAATAATACGCAATTATAGACCCTAAATAATTCGGGTTGCAGGAAGCCGGCAAGGGCACGAATCCCCAGGAGCGTACATAAGTACGTGACTGGGGTGAGTGAGTGCACCCAACGCACCTGCAACTTGAAGTATGAAGGGTAAAATGATGGGGTGAGCCATGTCCGATACTGAACATCACGGCGGAATTAGCCGTCGAACTCTCGTGAAATCTACGGCAATAGGTTCTCTGGCGCTTGCCGCCGGCGGGATCTCGCTTCCTTTCGGCTTAAAAAGCGCCGCCGCGGCGGTGAAGAACGCCGTCCAGCCTTCTGAAGATAAAGTTGTGTGGGGCGCCTGCTCGGTCAACTGCGGCAGCCGCTGTGCGCTGCGTCTGCACGTGCGCGACAACGAAGTATACTGGGTCGAAACGGATAACACCGGTGAGGATGTCTATGGCGATCATCAGGTGCGCGCCTGCCTGCGCGGACGTTCTATTCGCCGTCGGATCAATCACCCTGACCGTCTCAACTACCCGATGAAACGCGTGGGCAAACGCGGCGAAGGCAAGTTCGAGCGCATCACGTGGGATGAAGCGCTCGACACGATCGCCGCCAGCCTGAAAGACGTGGTGACCAACTACGGCAATGAAGCGGTGTACATCAACTACTCGTCCGGGATTGTCGGCGGCAATATCACCCGCTCCTCCCCTTACGCTTCGCTGGTGGCTCGTCTGATGAACTGCTACGGCGGTTTCCTGAGCCACTACGGTACCTACAGCACGGCGCAAATTGCCTGCGCGATGCCCTACACCTACGGCAGTAACGACGGCAACAGCACCTCGGATATCGAAAACACCAGGCTGGTGGTCATGTTCGGCAATAACCCGGCGGAAACGCGCATGAGCGGCGGGGGAATTACGTACTATCTGGAGCAGGCCCGCGAGCGGTCCAACGCGCGAATGATTGTTATCGACCCGCGCTACACCGATACGGCAGCCGGACGCGAAGATGAGTGGATCCCGATCCGTCCGGGAACCGATGCCGCGCTGGTGGCGGGCATTGCCTGGGTGTTAATCGACGAAAACCTGGTCGACCAGCCGTTCCTCGACAAATACTGCGTTGGCTATGACGAAAAAACGCTGCCGGAAGGCGCGCCTGCTAACGGTCACTTCAAAGCGTATATTCTCGGCCAGGGCGATGACAACACGGAGAAAACACCGGAGTGGGCCTCACGCATCACCGGCATTCCCGCAGAACGCATCGTTAAGCTTGCGCGGAAAATCGGATCCGCGAAGCCGGCCTGTATCTGTCAGGGCTGGGGGCCTCAGCGTCAGGCAAACGGCGAGCTGACCTCCCGAGCCATCGCGATGCTACCGATCCTCACCGGAAACGTAGGGATCAACGGCGGGAACAGCGGCGCGCGCGAGTCGACCTACACCATCACCATCGAACGTATGCCGCTGCCGGATAACCCGGTAAAAACGCAAATTTCCTGCTTCAGTTGGACGGACGCCATCGTCCGAGGGCCGGAGATGACCGCCCTGCGCGACGGCGTGCGCGGCAAGGATAAGCTGGACGTGCCGATTAAGTTCATCTGGAACTACGCGGGCAATACTCTCATCAACCAGCACTCCGATATCAATAAAACCCACGAAATTCTGCAAGATGAAAGCAAGTGCGAGATGATTGTCGTCATCGATAACTTTATGACGTCGTCGGCGAAGTACGCCGATATCGTGCTGCCGGACCTGATGACCGTCGAGCAGGAAGACATCATTCCTAACGATTACGCCGGGAACATGGGCTACCTGATTTTCCTCCAGCCCGTGACTGCGCCGAAGTTTGAGCGCAAGCCCATTTACTGGATCATGAGCGAAGTGGCGAAACGCCTCGGGCCGGATATCCATCAGAAATTTACCGAAGGACGCACGCAGGAGCAGTGGCTGCAGTTCCTGTATGCCAAAATGCTCGAAAAAGACCCTAAGCTGCCGTCCTATGACGAGCTGAAAAAAATGGGCATTTACAAGCGCAAAGATCCGAACGGACACTTTGTGGCCTATAAAAAATTCCGCGAAGACCCGGAAGCCAATCCGCTGAAAACACCCTCGGGCAAGATTGAAATTTACTCCAGCAAGCTGGCGGAGATTGCGGCCACCTGGGAGCTGGCAAAAGATGAAACCATCAGCCCGCTGCCCGTCTACGCATCAACCTTCGACGGCTGGGATGCGCCCGAGCGCGCGCAGTTCCCGCTGCAGCTGTTTGGCTTCCACTTCAAAGCCCGCACCCACTCGAGCTACGGTAACATCGAGGTGCTGAAAGCGGCCTGCCGCCAGGAGGTCTGGCTTAATCCCGTCGATGCTGCAAAACGCGGCATTAAGAACGGTGATATGGTGCGCGTCTTTAACGATCGCGGCGAGGTACGAATTGAAGCGAAGGTCACGCCACGCATCATGCCCGGCGTGAGCGCCATGGGCCAGGGGGCCTGGCACGACGCCAATATGAACGGCGACCGCATCGACCACGGCTCATGCATCAACACGCTGACGTCCCATCGACCTTCTCCGCTGGCAAAAGGCAATCCGCAACACACCAATCTGGTGCAGATCGAGAAGGTCTAGAAAGTGAAGCGCATGACCGTGGTTTATTCTATGGTCTATGAATTGGTTTAACACAGTCGCGCGGGCGAAATCCGCGCGAGCAAGGAAGATTTAATGAAAGACGTCTCATATCGTGAATCGTTCGCGTTCAGCGCCCGGGTGCTGGGCGCGCTGTTTTATTTCGCACCGGACAGCGAGCAGGCCGCGCCGCTGGTGCAGGCCCTCACGGCGGGCGAATGGGTTCAGGACTGGCCCCTGCCATCGGAAACGCTGCAGCCCGTTGCCGATACGTTTGCCTCCTCTTCCGATGAACCGCTGACCGACGCCTGGCAACGGCTGTTTATTGGCCCTTACGCCCTGCCCGCTCCGCCGTGGGGATCCGTCTGGCTTGACCGTGAATCCGTGCTATTTGGCGACTCGACCCTCGCCCTGCGCCAGTGGATGCGGGAGAATAATATCGCGTTTGAGATGCAGCAGAATGAGCCGGAAGATCATTTTGGTACGCTGCTGCTGCTGGCGGCGTGGCTGGCCGAGAATGGCCGCGAGTCGGAGTGCGCTCAGCTTCTGGCGTGGCACCTGCTGCCGTGGAGCACCCGTTTCCTGTCAGTGTTCGTCGACAACGCCGGGCATCCGTTTTATGCCGCGCTGGGTAAGCTCGCGCAGCTGACGCTCGCGGACTGGCGATCGGGGCTGCTTATTCCGGTTGCGGAAAAGACGTTGTATCGTTAAAAGATGTGGCTTGCTCGCGGTTGGCGGGCAAGCCTTTATCTTACACCTCTCCACCTGATTCACTCACGCTCTCTTTGCTTTGAATGAACCGAAGTGCCAGGTAGAGGTCTGGCGCCAGAATCATGTCATCATCATTCATTGTTGGCCGACTGTCTTTAAACCAGCGCGTTAATTCCGTTTTCCTGCCCGCAAGGATTAACTTAATCTGTCGACCTTTCAGATCGCGCTTTAACTCATTAATGGTTGCCAGAACGCTGATGTCTGAATAGGTGAAGCAGGCAACGGCATCAATGACCACCCATTTAGGCTGTAAGGCTGCACCATCAACCAGGTTCAATACCCGACGTTTAAAATAAGCCACATTAAAATAGGTCAACGGTGAGTTAAATCGATACATCAGCACGCCAGGGACCATTTTAATATCGGTTGTATTACCTAACGAGTGAATCATTCCATCTTCGTCAGTGCCCAGCAGGTGCTCAGAGGGACGAAATACTGTACGAAGGAATTGTAATAACCCAAGCAACACCGCAAGGCCGATCCCCTGGATCACGCCGATAATTAAAACGCAGCCAAACGTGAAAAAGGCCAGACGAAATGCCTGCTTATTTCTGCGCCTCAGGTTCCATAATCCACGTAAATCGATTAATGACCACGAGGCATACATTAGAACTATACCTAACGCAGATACCGGAATGTATTGTAATGGCTGAGTGAAAAACACCACGACAATACCGATGATCAAAGCTGCAACCACCGAAACCAGCTGACTTTTCCCCCCAACCGAATCATTAACCGCGGTCCGGGAATCGGCACCACTGATAGCAAACCCCTGAGATAACCCCGACATAATGTTCGCAATACCCAGCGCCCGGAACTCTGCATCAGCATTTATTTCATAGCCATTTTTCGCGGCGAAACTCCTGGCGGTCAGCATCAGGCTGACAAAACTGACCAACGCCAGGTTCAGCGCCGGGATCACTAAATCACGCATCGGACCGGGCTGGAACGCCGCCCAGTTAACGACGGGTAAACCGGGCTGGAAGCCATCCCCTCCAATAGTGGCAATACCATACTGTTGGGCAGATGTTCCCCAAACCAGTGCCGTTGTTATTACAATGGCGATTAAAGGTGCTGGCCACTGGCTGCGATACGTTTTGATAACCATCAAAATAATTAACGTAAAAAGGGATATTCCTACGGTTAATAAATGGCTTTCTGAAAGTCGACCTGGCAGGGCCATTATTTTCTCTATAACCTGCGCCTCATCAAGCTTGATCCCCAACACCTTGCCTAATTGTCCGACAATAATCGTCACGGCTACGCCATTAAGCAATCCCGTTAGAATGGGATGAGAAAGCAGATCGGCGAGCGCGCCCAGGCGGAATTTACTGGCGAGCAGACACCACCCGCCCATCATCAATGTCATGATGATTGTCAGTTGCCAGTGCAGTTCGGGATTACCTGCAGAGAGAGGATACACGACGGCCGCAATCACCGCGCAGGTCGTGGCATCAGGGCCAACAATAAGCTGGCGTGAAGAGCCAAACAGTGCGTAAGCTATCATTGGTAAAACGCAGGAATAGAGCCCTACAATTGCCCCAACACCCGCCAGTTCAGCGTAAGCAATAGCAACGGGTAGCGCTACAGCCGCAACAGACAACCCGGCTTTAACATCATGTTTTAGCCAGCTTTTATCGTAGGCTAACAAATTTTGTAAGCCTGGCATGTAGTTTAATAAAACTTTTCCGAACACGTTATTCTCCGGACATTAATATTACTCACGAAATGTTGACACACTTTTATGTGAGGTTCTGGCTTTCAAATGCTCCGGACTGAGGCCGCCGCCTCTCAGTACCTAATAAAACTACAGCCCCCGTCGTATTCTGACTGGTATTAAACATAGTTCAAAAACTACCGCTTAGCCGGGGGTTGGCCTGGCCGGACGCTGCAGTGTGCTACGTGCCGGGAGCGGACTCAATGTCGTGCTGTCCGTTACGCCCTTATTCGATGCGTTCCACATTTGGATGACGCGCGGTTGCGGCTTCATGGAATATGTCACCCAGCCAGCTGGCAATCTCGCCTTCTCTCATATCGTCTGGAATAGCGATATCATAGAGTCGAGAAAACTTTCTCTCGGTCAGGTCAGCACGAAATACCAGCCACCGATCGTTCTTACGCTGAACGCCAATATGACGTCCAAAAACGTTATAAATAAGCATATGCAATCTCCGCTCATACTAATGAGGCCATGAATCTGTGGTACATACGTCGGACAGATCAGAGAGTATAAAAGTACAGCGTCCGCTCCTCGCTCAATACTGCTTCAGCAACTATGGAACAACTGCGTTATTTTCACAATTTGCGGTAGATACATTTATTGATATCGCTTTATTGCTTTTGTGTTAATTTTAAATTGATACAATTGTTTAAGGAGACATGCGTGAACATCACCATCTGTAAACCACACGAATACCCTGATTTGGTTGATATTTTTATCGAGATGGAAAACTATTATAATCAGAAACTTTGCTTATCCAGGAGTGACATGACCGCATATCTGAGGGATAAGGTCTTCGCAGTCGATTCTAATACCGAAGTTCACAAAGTGGTTTGTGAAGGGGTAATTGCTGCGTTTTCATGTGTATCAGTGATGTACCCCTCACCCCGTTTCAGCGGGCAAATGTTTATCAAAGAGCTTTTTGTTTCTGCACCTTTCAGGAGGACTGGAGTTGGTAGAAAACTGATGAGTTTTATAGCCTGCCGTGCTCAAGAGCGTGAGTGTTTACAACTCGATTGGTTATCTGTGGCAGCAGACCCATTGGCACAGAAATTTTATGAGTCCCTCGGTGCTCAGGTTATCAAGAGTGTTAACTATCATCGGGTTTTTGGCACAAAAATAAATGAGCTTGCCCGCAGTGGTGGCTGAAGCACTCAGGCAAAAACACTCACCGTTGGTAAAATTAGCATAATGGCAGGCCTGCTGTTCGCTCACTGCGGATCTTAAGCTCAGTCAAATCGTACGCATCGAGCCGCCAGCCGTTCACTGAATTGAGATTACTCTCAGGGAACGCCCTATCGCACGGCTGATTTCGTCACCACTCAACATCCTAAAATGTAACTATTGTTCCTTTGAATACTCATCTGCTTCCGGAGAATAATGCTGACAAACACTTGCCAGCTTATTCCCATCAGGATCGCGCAGATAGGCAACATAAAAATCGGGGCCGTACGCGCTTCGTGTACCCGGCGCGCCTTCATTCTTCCCTCCCGCAAGGAGGCCTGCCGCATGGAACCGTCTGACAAGGTCCGCGTTATCTGCACGGAATGCAAACATTGTCCCGTTTCCCGCCGTTGCGGGATGCCCGTCAAAAGGAGGGCAAATACAGAAGCTGAACCCCTCCTCCGGATTATTTTCATCTCCCCACATTGCCCAGTCTTCTGTCCAGGCAGGCACACGTGAATAGCCAAGCACGTTAAAAACAGCGTCATAAAACGCCACTGCGCGCTGAAGGTCATTTGTACCTATAGTGATATAAGTCAGCATCTTGTTACGTCCTTTTTGCCGTTTATCTGAGCAGCGATTATACGTCAGAGTCTATGATTCAATGGGCTGTAAAAATGCGGCTTTTGACCATTGTAGAGCGTGGGGTACGGTTCGCAGAACCTGCTCTGTAAGGTCATATCAGCCCTCCAGCCCGTGACGTGAAGACCTCAAGTTTCCGTATGTATGCTAAAATTTGTACAGCTGCAGGCCGAAAATAACCCCTTATAACATCAGTATGTTAGCCAAAGTGAGCGAATATGGATAATATTCCACATAAGCAGACAGCCCTGAAAAGATACCCCGCATGGCTGTGGTGCGGAAGTTTTTATCTGGTTACATTAAATTGCTCTGCAGATGAAATAAATCTGTATTCAATAAACACTGGCTCATACGTTTATCATCTGACGCATAATCACGGACAATACACGGAGAACTTTGAAAATAAGTTTATATCCGTCGAGAGGAAATTCTCGGACACGTCGAAATATAGTGTAGTGCTAGGCACAATGAAAAACAGCTTTAATGACAGATGCCTGGCTGCCGGCGTTAGAAGAGACTGGGCTGGATGGGATAACGGTTGGGTTTTTAAGGGTATCTATGGATATGTAGGTGAGTTTTTCTTTGATACTTTCGATGATTGTGGCGACCATGGTTCATACCATGATTTTAAAAAAGTAACAGGGATAGGGTTCTCTCCGTATATATATCATGGATTCCAGTATAATTTTACGTCTTATTTTGGGATGGATGTGGGTATTATCATACCCTCCGTGTTTGTCATTACAGCACAATGGAGCTTTAGATAAATCCGTCAACCACGTGTGCAGTGCTGTAACTGTCTGCAAGTGGAACCGCCCCACCGTCTCAACCGGAGGGGCTTAAATTACCGCTAGTGCGCTCTCAACACTTTTAGCCACCGCAGCCAACAATCAAAAACTATACGTCACCTTCAAACTCCCCGCAGGCGACGTTTTGCGTTGCACAATCGGGCTGTCGCCTGCATCTCCCGTCAGCTGCGTCACGCCCGCAGAGGCAAGTACGCTCCAGCGCGAGGTGAGCTTATGGGTCCAGTCAAGGTTCATCGACCAGGCATAAATTCCGGCCCCGGCGTCATGTCGGGCAAATCCCGACGCGCTCGACTGAGCGGCACTGACCCCGTAGTAGGTCTGCATGTACTTGCTGGATCCCCAACTGCCGGTCAGCGCCAGACTCACCTCATTTTTTGGTGAGGTATAGAACGGGCTGGAAATGCCGAAATGCACGGCTTCACCGTTGTCTCTCTCAGAAACCGGTACCTCTGCCTGCAGCTGCAGGTGAAGCCAGTCGGTCACCTTGTACTCCAGCCCGGGCACAACGATTGCCGAGCCTTTTATCTCGCCCATCCCTCGTAGCTCGTCGCTGCCGGAGGCGATCGAATCGCTGCTCACGTCTTTATCTTTACGGCCAACTCGATAGCTCAGCGCGGCGCTGTAATCCAGGTTACCGATGTTGTTGCCGTAACCGATCCCGCGCGTGGTGCCGATAAAAAAGCCGTTTGCCATGGCGTAATCCACCACCTGAGCCGCACTGACGCGGGTTTTATCTGAACCCGAGTAGCGCGGCCCAACATCCACGCCGCCCCCCAGGGTTAAGACGTTACCCTGGCTCTGTTCTGCCGCCAGAACGGGCGTGGCCAGTAACGCCAGAACGACGCCCGGCACGATGTTTTTCAGGCTGCGGCCCGAGAGTAAATGGGGGAACGTATGACGCAGTTCGATGTTTCTCATTAAAGAAGCCCTTCTGGATTCAAATGATGACGATGCAAGCGGTTAACCGCCGGAACGCCCATTTTGAATACTGACCCTAAGGTTCTTATGAGCCGAAAATGAAGAAAGACTGAAGCGCGGGCAGGTGCTGTCATCCGGACAGATTTCCTGCTACCGTTTTTTTCTTAAGTTATTCTTCATTCACGGTTGATACCGTTACCAATGTGAAAATTCTACTTATCGAAGACGACCTGGATCTCGGCAATGGCGTACGTATCGCCCTCTCAGATCAAGGGTTTGACGTCATATGGGTTCGCCGGAAAGAGGATGCGCTGCATCAGCTTGACGTCTGCGTGCCGGAACTTATTTTGCTCGACCTGGGGCTACCCGACGGCGATGGCATGAGCCTGATGACGCGTTTGCGTCAGCAGCTCAAGGGGATCCCCGTCATCATCCTGACGGCACGAGGGACATTGCAGGATCGCCTGTGCGGTCTGGATGCCGGCGCGGACGACTATCTCGTCAAACCCTTTATTCTCGCCGAGCTGCTGGCGCGAGTGCGAGCCCTTGCCCGGCGCAGCTACGGTTTTGAGAATGAGGCGATAGAAATTCGCGGGCTATCCCTTCATGTCCCGACGCGCCGCGTGACGGTGAGCGCGCGCCATATCGATTTAACGGCCAGTGAATACGCGCTGCTGGAGACGTTGATGCTGCGCGCGGACCGCGTACTGACCCGGCGGTTTCTGGAAGAAAGGATATTCGGCAACAAAGAGAACCTCAGCAACGCGCTCGACGTGCATATGGGGAATTTACGGCGAAAAATCGGCGACGGCTATGTGCGAACGGTCCGGGGCGTCGGGTACGTTATTGATACCGTCTCAATACAAAAGGTGACCGGTTAATGCAAAACGTCTGGTATCACCTGAGGCGCCCGACGCTGGTACGGCGAATTATCATCGCCCAGATGCTGCTTCTAACCCTGCTGTGGTGTCTTTTTGTAACCTTCATTCTGTGGGAGGACCTGCGTAGCCCTCCTATTCTCACGGGCAGTAAAACGTACGAAACCGTTTTCACCCTGGCTGAGCGTATGGACGGGCGTCCGCAGGATCGTACCGCCGTGCTGGAGGCCTTCAGCAAGGCGCTGCGTGAAGGTTACGGCGGAGGGGACGATCCCGTGCTGTCGATTAACCTCATCGTTCGCAAAAATAATACCGTTATTTTTGCCTCAGACGGTGCGCCCGCGGGGATTACAAACACCCGGTTCGGCGAGCTGGAGCACGTTCAGAGTGGAGATCGTACCTGGACCAGCCGCACCCTTAAATCCCCTCACTCCGACGTGGAGGTTACCCTTTTCACCCCAGCCAGCGGCTGGAACTTCTTTATCTACCTTAACTCTCGCGGATACTACATCCTGCCGCTGCTGGTTTGCTTCCCTTTCCTACTGTTTCCCGCGTGGCTGTCAATACGCATTGCGATGCGTCCCTGGAATAAGGTGGTCAATGAGATTACCTTACGCACGCCGGACGATCTCTCCCCGTTAAGAGCCGTACCGAAGCACAGAGAGCTTCGCCAGATGGTGGACGCGATCAATGACTTCCTTGCCAGGGTGCGTGAAAGCGCGGAAAGGGAGCGGGTTTTCATCGCGGATGCCGCGCATGAGCTGCGTACGCCCCTCGCGGCGATGCGCATCAACGTGGAAGCGCTGCAGTCCTGGGTCATCAGCGAAAGCCAGCAGGAGCTGCTTGCCGGCGTGATCCGCAGCAACAGCCGCGCCGCGCGTCTCGTCAATCAGCTGCTGCTGATGATGCACAGCGAAGCGCGTATTGATACGGCCATGGAGCCCGTGCCGCTGACGACGCTCATCCAGGAGCGCATGGCCGAGCTGGAGCCCTTAGCATCTGCGCGCAGGATCGAGCTGGAATTCTTTGCCGAGGATGAGGTGTGGATCTCAGGCGTCAGGGAACGCCTGGTGTCGCTGATTGATAATCTCATTGAGAACGCCGTGAAGTACAGCCCCGAGGGCGGGCGGATTCAGGTCGACGTGCGTGCAGGCGATCGCGTCGTTCAGCTGCGCGTCTCCGATGCGGGCCCCGGTATTCCGGATGAACTGCAGGAGCGCGTGTTCGACCGCTTTTTCCGCGATCCCAATCAGGTGCAAAGCGGCAGCGGGCTGGGGCTTGCCATCGTCAAAGCCGTGGCGCAGCAACACAACAGCAGCGTAAATCTGAGTACCTCTTCAGAAGGTGGCCTCCTGGTCACGGTTGACTTCCCGAACCGCACGTTTAGCTAAAGCAGAACAGGGGGTTTGATCGCAAATGCCGCAGATTGCTTCAAAATAATTACCGTATTTGTTATATTGTTGTTTATTGCTTATTCACCTCTGCGGTGCCAAAAAGAACAAGATTCACCGCAACCCAGGACAGAGAAATGTTAGATTACCGCTTCCCGACAGCTTTGCAGATGGTTCTCAGCGTAGCGATGGCGGAGCAATTGGGTGAACGTTCAACGAGTGCGATTCTGGCCTACGGCCTGGAAGCGAACCCGAGCTTCATCCGCAAATTGATGGTTCCGCTGACGCGAGACGGCATTATCGTCTCAACGCTTGGCCGTAACGGCTCCATTCATCTTGGTCGCCCGCCGGAAGAGATCACCCTGCGCGACATCTACCTTTCGGTCATCGAAGATAAAAAGCTGTGGGCGTCGCGCCCTGACGTACCGGCCCGCTGCGTGGTCAGCGCTAACGCGTGCTGGTACTTTAAATCAATTTCCGAAGAAGCCGAGCAGGCGTCGTTAGCGGTACTGGCCCGCCATACCGTGGCAAGCGCCCTGGAAGCGGTAAAAAACGCCGACAGCAGCGGCTGGGATCCGCTTCCCGACCTCATCGCCCAGTATCAAAAAACGTCGTAACGTTACCTGATGCGAAAAAAAACCGCCTTCACTGTGAAGGCGGTTTTTTATTATCGGCAACGTCCCTACGCGGGAAGCACGTCCCTTTCCTCTTTCTTCCCACGCGTGACGAACTTACGCAGCGTCACGTAGAACACCGGCGTCAGGAACAGACCAAACAGCGTCACCCCCAGCATACCGGAGAACACCGTTATACCAGTGACGCCACGTACTTCTGCGCCCGCACCGTGGCCGAGGATCAGCGGAATGGTCCCGGCAATAAAGGCGATGGAGGTCATCACAATCGGGCGTAAACGCAGGCGGCACGCCTCCAGCGCCGCCTCCATGATGCCTTTACCCTGAATTTCCAGCTCGCGGGCAAACTCCACGATAAGAATGGCGTTTTTACAGGCCAGCCCCATCAGCACCACCAGCCCCACCTGCACGAAGACGTTGTTATCGCCCCCGGTCAGCCAGACGCCAAACAGCGCGGAAAGCATCGTCATCGGCACGATGAGGATCACCGCCAGCGGCAGCGTCCAGCTTTCATACAGGGCCGCCAGGACCAGGAATGCCAGCAGCACCGCGACCGGGAAGACGATCAGCGCCGTATTGCCCTGGGTGGCCTGCTGGAAGCTCAGATCGGTCCATTCAATGTTCATCCCGTTCGGCAGGATCTGCTTAGACATCGCGTCCAGCTGCGTCATCGCCTGTGCTGATGAGAGCACGCGCGGGTCGGCATCGCCAATCAGGTCCGCCGCCGGGTAGCCGTTGTAGCGGATCACCGGATCGGGCCCGTAGGTGGTCGTGATGTTAACCATACTGCCAATCGGCACCATTTCGCCCTGGCTGTTGCGGGTACGCAGATTCGCAATATCTTCTACGCTGTCGCGGAACTGCCCGTCAGCCTGCGCCATCACGCGCCAGGTACGTCCGAACTGGTTGAAATCATTGACGTACGACGAGCCCAGATAGGTTTGCAGCGTCCCGAAAAGATCGGTCAGCGACACGCCCTGCGCTTTCGCCTTATCGCGGTCAACCTGCACGTCCAGCTGCGGCACGTTAGCCTGGTAGGTTGAGATCGGGAAATGCATCCCCGGCGTCTGCATAATCGCACCGGACATGGTGTTCACCGCGTTTTGCAGCGCGCCATAGCCCAGACCACCGCGATCCTGAATGTACAGGGAATAGCCCGACCCCTGACCCAGCCCTAAAATCGGCGGCGGCAAAATGGAGAAGCCAAAGCCTTCCTGAATTTGCGCGATTTTCGCGTTAATCTCCGCGTTAATTTCCGCCGCAGTATGTTTACGCTGGTCGAACGGCTTCAGGCCGAAGAACACCGTCCCGGTGTTCGGCGTATTGGTGAACTGCAGCGCATTCAGCCCCGGAAACGCGACCGCATAGTCCACGCCTTCGGTATTCATCCCGATTTCGCTCATTTTGCGGATCACCGCATCGGTGCGGGCCAGCGAAGAACCTTCCGGCATTTTCACGCCGCCAATCAGGTAAAGCTTGTCCTGGGTCGGAATAAACCCGCCGGGCACCGCTTTAAACATGACGCCTGCGGCACAGAGCAGCAGCAGATAAACCACGAATACCGCGCCGCGTCGTCCCAGCGTTTTGCCCACCAGCCCCTGATAGCCGTTTGAGCTACGGAGGAAGAAGCGGTTAAACGGACGGAAAATCCAGCCGAACAGACGATCGATAAGCCGGGTCGGGAAATCTTTCGGCGCGCCGTGCGGCTTTAACAGCAGTGCCGCCAGCGCCGGAGAGAGCGTCAGCGAGTTAATCGCTGAAATCACCGTCGATATCGCGATCGTCACCGCAAACTGCTTGTAGAACTGCCCGGTAACGCCCGAGAGAAACGCCATCGGCACAAACACCGCGCACAGCACCAGCGCAATCGCGATGATCGGCCCGGACACTTCACGCATCGCCTGGTGCGCTGCGGCAAGCGGCGCAAGCCCCTCTTCGATATTTCGCTCGACGTTTTCCACCACCACGATGGCGTCATCCACCACGATACCGATGGCGAGCACCAGCCCGAACAGGCTGAGGGTATTCAGCGAGAAGCCGAGCAGGTAAAGAATGCTGAAGGTACCCACCACCGACACCGGCACCGCGATCAGCGGAATGATCGACGCGCGCCAGGTTTGCAGGAACAGAATGACCACCAGCACGACCAGCACCACGGCTTCCAGCAGCGTTTGCACCACCGCACGGATGGAGTCGCGCACGAAAACGGTCGGATCGTAAGGTGCCGCCCACTTCATGTCCGCCGGGAAGCGCGTGGACAGTTCGTCCATTTTCGCGCGCACCGCGTTAGACAGGTCGATGGCGTTCGCCCCAGGAGACTGGAAGATACCAATCCCGACCGCGTCTTTATTGTTCAACTGGGAACGCAGCGCATAGCTCCCGGAGCCCATTTCAATCCGCGCCACGTCGCGCAGGCGGACGACCGTACCGTCCTGCGTTGTTTTCAGGACAATATTGCCAAACTCTTCTTCGGTATGCAGGCGCCCCTGGGCGTTAATGGAGATCAGGAAATCGCTCTCTTTCGGCAGCGGCTCGGCGCCAAGCTGCCCGGCGGAGACCTGTACGTTCTGCTCCTGCATCGCCGTGACCACGTCAGAAGCGGTCAGCCCGCGGGCCGCCACCTTATTTGGATCCAGCCAGACGCGCATCGCGTACTCGCCGGAGCCGAAAATCTGGATCTGGCCGACGCCGGGCAGGCGCGCCAGCTCATCCTTCACCTTCAGCGTGGCGTAGTTGCGCATATACAGCGAATCGTACTTACCGTTTGGTGAAAACAGATGCACCACCAGCGTCAGCGTGGGCGACTGCTTCTGGGTGGTAATGCCCAGACGCCGCACGTCCTCCGGCAGACGCGCTTCGGCCTGCGCGACGCGGTTTTGTACCTGAACCTGCGCCTGATCCGGATCGGTTCCCGGACGGAAGGTGACGGTGGTCACCAGCACGCCATCGGAACCCGCGACGGACTTCATGTACATCATGTTCTCAACGCCGTTGATCGCCTCTTCCAGCGGCGTCGCCACGGTCTCGGCAATCACTTTCGGGTTGGCGCCCGGGTACTCCGCGCGCACCTGCACGCTTGGCGGCACGACGTCAGGGTATTCGCTCACCGGCAGCAGCGGGATGGCGATTAACCCTGTGATAAAAATCAGAATCGACAGGACGGCAGCAAAGATCGGCCTGTCGATGAAAAAGCGGGAAAAGTCCATGGGTTGGATTCTCAGGTCAAGGGATCAGTTGAGGGCGCTGGTGGCGGTCATGGCAACGGTTTTGGCGTTAACCGGCATACCCGGCATAAACACTTTCTGTAAACCCTCGACGATGACTTTGTCGCCAGGGTTCAGCCCCTGCCGCACGATGCGTAAACCGTCTGCCAGACGACCCGGCGTAATGTCGCGACGCTGCGCTTTCCCCTCTTTATCCACGATATAGACGTATTTACGATCCTGATCGGTCAGCACCGCCTTGTCGTCGATAAGCGTGGCTTTGAACTCCGCGCTGCCCGGCAGGCGTACGCGGGCAAACAGTCCCGGCGTGAACTGACGCTGTGAGTTATCCAGCAGCGCGCGCATGCGGATTGTCCCGGTGCTCGGCGTGAGCTGGTTATCCAGGAAATCCACTTTGCCCTGGTGGGGATAGCCGTCCTCGCCCGTCAGGCCAATCTCAACCGGCAGCGCCGTGTGATTGCTGGACGCTCCCTGCCCGCTGCGGGCCAGGTTTTGATAGTGAAGGTAGGTTGACTCGTCCACGTCAAAGTAGACGTAAACCGTTTTCTGCGAGACCAGCGTGGTGAGGACGCTGGCGGTGTCGCCCGCAGTCACCAGGTTGCCGCTGGTGATCAGCGCCCGGCTGGCGCGACCATCGATAGGCGCGGTCACTTTGGTGAAGTCCAGGTTGAGCTGCGCTGCGTCAACCGCCGCCTGCGCGGCGCGAATGTCGGCCTGCGCCTGAACGGCAGCCGATCGACGCTGCTCCCACTCTTCCCGGGAGACCAGATGGGTATTGATCAACTTATCGGTACGGTTAGCCTCACTTTGCGCGAGGCTGGCCTGCGTTTTGGCTCTTGCCAGGTTCGCCTGCGCCTGTTCCAGCGCGGCGCGATAGGTACGGTCATCAATGGTGAACAGCACCTCGCCCTTCTTCACTTCCTGGCCGTCGGTGTAATTCACCTTATCAATGTAGCCGGACACGCGCGGGCGCAGCTGAACGCTCTCCACTGCTTCAATCCGACCATTAAAGCTATCCCACTGGCTAATCGATTTCACCACTACATCAGCGGCACTCACGGCGGGCGCAGGCGGCGCGGCATTTTGCGCGACGCTGTTATCGCATCCGACGAGCAGCACGGAGAGCAACATTGCCCCCAGCGCGCTCAGATGAGAATTACCCCAGGTTTTTTGCAGGCTCATTATTTTTATTCCGATAATTGTCGCCACCGGGCAAGACGCAGCAGGAGGCACCGCGCCACTTCCTTTGTCCGGGAGCTGTCTTAAGGCATTTGTGTCGTTCATCGCCACAAAACTGTAACAGTTGCGAATACACTATTCGCGGCGATTGTAGGAAGGCGCTTAACTAAGTGCAAGAATAATTGTTGCACTTTATGTGCTATTTGAGCGGATGTGAAAAGACCCGTTTCGGTCAGGGATTTAAATGCAACAATAAAACTTGCAATTACTGCAAAAACGCGCCACCTTTAAATGCAACAGACAAAGATACCTTTTAATCCGCTGCGTGGGGGTAACCAGATGAACACTGGCGCATTTATGCATGATTTACTCGACTGGATAGACAACAACCTCGACAGTCGCCTGGACATTGAGACCGTCGCAAGACGTTCCGGCTACTCGAAATGGCACCTCCAGCGCCTGTTCAAAGAGCATACTGGCTACCCCCTCGCCGGGTATATTCGCGCGCAAAAGCTGCAAAAATCGGTTGAGCGGTTATCCCGCAGCGATGAACCGATTCTGAACGTGGCGATCGCGCTGGGCTTTGACTCCCAGCAGTCCTTCAACCGCAGCTTTAAGCGCCAGTATGGTCAGGCGCCCGGGGCATGGCGACGCAGTATGGGTGGCCCGGAAACGCAGCAGCTACGCCAGTAATGCATATTTTGCTGCAACGTCGATCCGATGCTGCTATACTGTATATAAATACAGTATAGCGAGGTGCACGATGGCTGTTGAAACAAAATTTGTTGTCGTAAGAAAAGGTGAAGAGAAAATGACTTTTGCCAGTAAGAAAGAGGCTGACGCTCACGACAAGCTGCTCGATATGGCAGACGCCTTCACCGACTGGCTGTTGCAAAGCGGAATGCAGATGGATGAAACGCAGGCTGAAAACCTTGGCCTGTATCTCGCCGAGCAGAAAGAGACCGTGCAGCATATTCTGCGTACCAGCAAGCTTCCCGATGTCACTGCTCCAGCTGTAGCGGATAAAACAGAATCCGACGCGGCTGACGCCAAAAAAATCAGGGCTGTGAAAGCGGCCTGATTGTCAGAAAATCATCACCGTTCTGGAAGCCGTAAGCAGATAACTGCTTGCGGCTTTTTTTATTCTGAACATGAAAAGAGTAAAGGAGATGGCGTGCGGCAAGGAATGAAGGAAAAGATCAGAAACCTGTCTCAGCCCTGTAACACGCTAAAGCGGGATGGCCGGTAACATTCCGGGATTTCATTGCTCTGGCCGTCGCTTAACCCCTCTGAGACCAGTCTGCCAATCGTCGCTGCACACGTAACGGCTGGGTGCATTGAGGCGACGTAAACCGTCCTGGTCTCATCGAAACCAGAATCGGGTTCGAGCAAAATTTTTCTATATTAGTTACGGTCGGGAAAGAAGAACCATCGGCACGAATAAGAATGTATTGTTTAGGGCTCATCTCGAGTAGTCCACAATCGGTAAATCGCTAATGATGCCCACCTAAAGATTACTCTAACAAGACTACTGCTTACTTATGTAATCTATCTATTTTAATATAAAGCATCTCAATTAACTCTTTTGCATTTTGGCTATAATGTATGGCCCTATGGCAATTAGGACATAGAGCTACACAGTTGCTTATGGTATCAGTACCGGATAACGAAAGGGGTACTACGTGATGTACTTCAAGATATGGGATGCCATCATTTACATAAAAGGGTGCATTTTCCCCACAACATTCACAAACTCCATTACTTTTCTGTAATACCCAAGTCTTTACTCTTGGATCTCGAGCATAGACCTTTTGAAGCCGCTCTACAGCAACTGGTACTTGATAACCTTCAGGCTCACTTAAATTGTGTTTGATTAACTTACTAACCCTTGCATTTAGAACAGCCTCATCTTCTGTAGGTTGAATGAGATCTGATAGTTCCCCAAGCACTATCTGTTCCCAAAATTCGCCGCTATTAATACCAGGAACGTTTATCATTATTCGTTTTGCCCTGTTCCCGGAAGGAACATCTTTTTTGCCTGTACTACTAAAATGAGCCTGATAACTACACAATTCCAGTCGAATGCCTCGAGGATTATCACCTTTTAGAGAGAAAAATTCGCCCGGATGGATTTTCCTTTCTGTTATGGATAAAATATGTTGTCTAACTCTAGATGAGGCCAGATATACCACAACGTTAACTACACCGGACTCAATCAGTCTCTCAATGATACAATCTAGGGCTATGTTGTTATCTTTGTTCCTGTGCGTTGGCCCCCAAGAGTCTAGGATTAGCCCATAAATGCCATCTTCTTCACACACAGAGCACTCTGCATCAAGTTTATTTCCATTCTTATCAAAAACATACATTACATTGGCCTTTTCAGAAGGTTTTCTACAAAAATACTATTCTTCGATATAAATACACAATACTTAGTAGAAGTAATGTCATATTTACGCTTATTAATAATTTCTTGCATGAAGTTGTGTCTGGTTTAAGGGTACCGCCACTATCGTCTAACGCTGACGTAACATTATTAACTATATCTTTCGCCCCAAACCCAGCGCCTTACAGCCATAAAACCTGGTAGCTATACAAACGCGCCAAGCTGTTACGTTAATAACTGCTTACCCCA
Organism: Enterobacter sp. ECC-249; assembly: GCF_043965265.1. Classification (NCBI taxonomy): domain Bacteria; kingdom Pseudomonadati; phylum Pseudomonadota; class Gammaproteobacteria; order Enterobacterales; family Enterobacteriaceae; genus Enterobacter; species Enterobacter sp. ECC-249. The sequence goes on along the minus strand of NZ_CP143660.1, from coordinate 2,615,263 downwards.
TAACGAGGAATCGCGCATGACCCCACACCCGCTACGCCAGATAATCGAATCCTGCGATCGCGCCATCACTACCAAAAACTATGACGTGCTGATGGAGTATTACGCCGACGACGCGGCTCTGGTCGTTAAGCCCGGCATGACGGTTAAAGGTAAAGAAAACATTCGCAGCGCGTTTATTGCCATCTCGGATTATTTCCAGAACCAATTGGTTGTGGAACAAGGAGAGATGCAGGTGATCGAAGGTGGCGGCAATGCCCTCGTTATCATGGAAACCGTTCTGCGTTTTCCTGATGGTCAGGGTGGGATAACGGAAATATCGCGCCGCGCGACCTATGTTTTTCGACAGGAAAGCGACGGTCGCTGGCTTTGTACCATCGATAACTCCTACGGTACGTCGCTTCTGGATACCGGGAACCGATCGCGTTAATCACAGTCTCAAAGGGGCGCTGCCGCCCCTCCATGCCAGCGCCCTTAATGCGCAGTAATGCGCGGCTCCTTCAAAAACTCAGCCAGCAGCCACACCATATCGTGCAGCAGGCCCGTCATCTCTTTCGCTACGTGAGCGGGCAGCGTCCCACCCATCACCGCCTGCGTCAGCGCCAGAACGTAGTCCACCTGCGTTAAGGTGTCCTGCCAGCAGTCCGGCACGCAGGAGTTGATTTTCTCACCCATGATCAACTGTTCAATCAGGTATGGAGGAAGATCGACATCACAGAGTTCACGCAGCCTGCGCATGGCCTGAAGGAGACGCTCGCACAGTGCTGTACGGCTCGCGACATCATCGGTTTCGACCAGCACGCTCACCAGTGCGGCGCAGTTGTCTGCGACGTCAAAGAGATCCGCATCGGCCGGAAGCGGTCGGGAGATAAGTTGTAGAATGACGTTTTCGTCAGACGGGAGATAAGTCAGGGTTGGGATAGTCGCCATACAAGGCTTCCTTCTATATGGAGTTTATTTAACCACCCTTTGAGTTCCTACGCTCGGGGGGTAGCGCTGACAGAGGTAGGAATACCGCCCATATAGAAAACGGCCAGCCTTGCGGCTGCTCCGTCAGCGCCACCGTTATTGTAACGAGATCGGCACTGCTGCGACATACGTAATGTCACTATATGGTTGACGGGTTCCTACGCCCGATTGCGGATGTGCCGCAACGCAGCCACTTTACGACCGCGGCCCGTTGAAGAAAAGACATAACCCTGAATTTCACGCGGTTAATTTGTGGTTTGCGAGGCGCCTTCCAGAAACATTCACCGGGGCCAGGCACAGCACGCCCCACCAAATTTTGCCCCAACCTCACCCATGCAACTGGTGTATTGTTTTTAGACAATTCATTCCTCTAAAGGACACCTGCGCAATGATCACCATCCTCGGCAAAACCACCTCCATCAACGTGCGTAAAGTACTCTGGACCTGCGAAGAAGCAGGCATCGCGTATCAACAGGAAGATTACGGCAGCGGTTTTGCCTCGACGGAAACGGATGCCTTCCGCGCCCTGAACCCCAACGCCATGGTGCCGGTGCTGATTGATGGCGATTTCGTGCTGTGGGAGTCCAATTCCATCTGCCGTTATCTGGCGCGCAAGGCCGAACGTCACGATCTGCTGCCTGCAGAACCGCGGGCCTGCGCCAACGTTGAACGCTGGATGGACTGGCAGGCCACCGAATTTAACAACGCCTGGCGCTATGTCTTCCCGGCGCTGGGGCGTAAAAACCCGGACTTTAACGACCCTGAGCGCATCGCGGCAGGAATCAAAGAGTGGAATCACTGCATCACCATTCTGGAAAACCAGCTGCAGCGCACCGGGGCCTTCGCGGCGGGCGAGACGTTTACCCTCGCGGACGTGGTGCTAGGGCTGTCGGTGAATCGCTGGAAAATGACGCCGTTTGATAAGCCAGACGTGCCCGCCATTGAGGCCTGGTTCGAGCGCCTAAACCAGCGTCCGGCTTTTTTGCGTCACGGCAATAACGGCATGGTGTGAAACTTAATATCTGAATGAATACCGCAGCGAGGCTGTTTTATTTAATTACTAAACCCTGAAAGTCGTCAGAGGGAATAATAATTAAGCCATATCCTGGACAGCCCGTTGCACCGCTTTGCTAGCCTGAATAATCAGGCAAAGCTCAACCCGGAGGTATTCTTGCTGATTAAACTCAAGAAAGAACGAACGCATAAGGAGGATCGCCGGCTTGCTCTCTGGCTGGCGACCTCGGCAGGTTTGCTGAACGCCATCGCCCTCGGGGCATTTGGTTTTTTTCCCTCACATATGACCGGCAACACCTCACAGTTATCCAGCGAAGTCTCCTCCACCGACCTCAGCGATATTATTTTCTTCGGCTCGATTATTCTCTCCTTTGTCGCAGGTGCCATTCTTGCCCGCACGATAGTGATATGGGGCATTATCCATAACGTCAGGCTGGTTTTTTGCCAGATCCTTTTTGTAGAGGGGATATTACTGACCGGCGTTTCCTTCTACGAAATGTATTTTCATGCGCTCACAAGCAACCGCGAGATTATTCTTTTTCTCTGCTTTCTGATGGGCATTCATAATTCCACCTCCACGCAACTTTCCGGCGGACGGGTAAGATCGACGCACATTACCGGCACGCTAACGGACGCGGGGATTTCCCTGGCCTCCGTAATGGTGGCGATGCTGCGCAGGGATTACTCCAAAGATACGGCGGCGCAAAAAAGTCAGCTAAAAACCCACTTAACCACCCTGTTTTCGTTCATTACGGGCGGTATCGCGGGACTGATGCTGTTCAGATGGATTGGCTTCAACGCCATGCTGGCGCTGGGTGTGATGCTCGCGGTTGTCGCCACCGTCTCAATTATCACCGTCTCGTCGCGAGTTCGACGGGTTCGCGCCCCTCTATGATGATAATGGCCTGTATTCGGCGTAAGAGCCTTTTAGATGTGACAGTGTCACATCTAAAAGTTCGCTTTAGGACTATTCTGCCTCCCCCTCAGTCAGCCCTTACGCCATAAGGCTTAACCCGAGGTTGTCACTGTTTTCATAGGGTTACTGATTTTACCCCTTCGCTGGAACCCTTCCCAAACGCTTGCTATAGGTGAAATACCCCTGCCGAAACATGGCATAACAACAGGCAACCGGTGGTTGCTATAACGCATGCGCACAGGGAGACACACCGCAATGCACCCATTACTCAAACGTTCGCTGCTGTTTGTCGGCGCCATTTTCGTGGTCCTCGCCCTTCTCGTCTGGGGCATTGGGCTTGAGACGATAAGGGCGCGCCAGGTTGACCTGGTCTATCTCGGGCAACAGCACATGATTCTGGTTTTCTCGTCGATGTTTTTTGCCCTGCTGGTGGGTATTCCAGCTGGCATTCTGCTGAGCCGTCCGGCCGCGCGGGGTATCGCCGAATATGTGATGCAAATCTTCAACGTCGGCAACACGCTGCCGCCGCTGGCCGTGCTGGCGCTGGCGATGGTGGTGATTGGCATTGGCGATACGCCCGCCATCATTGCCCTGTTCCTCGCCTCGCTGCTGCCGATCGTGCGTAATACCTATGCCGGGCTGTGCTCGGTCCCGCCGTCGCTGCTGGAAGCGGCAAATGGGATTGGCATGACCAAATGGCAGCGTCTGCGTCAGGTTGAGCTGCCAGCCGCCTGGCCGGTCATGCTCTCGGGGATCCGCATCGCCACCGCCATTAACGTCGGTACCGCGCCGCTGGCGTTCCTGATTGGTGCCAGCAGCTACGGCGAGTTGATTTTCCCCGGTATTTACCTGAACGATTTCCCGACCCTGATCCTCGGCGCGGCGGCCACCGCCCTGTTCGCCCTGATCCTCGATACCCTGCTGGCGGCACTGGGTCGCGTGATGAGTCCCCATCTCGCTCGATAACAATAACAAGGAGCTTTTATGAGACTGATATCCGGCCTGACGGCGATGTGTGCCGCGGCGCTGTTCACCAGCCAGGCGATGGCGGCCCCGCTGATTCTGGCGACCAAGAGCTTTACCGAGCAGCACATTCTCTCGGCAATGACCGTGCAGTACCTGCAGAAGAAAGGATTCCAGGTGCAGCCGCAAACCAATATCGCCACGGTGATTTCCCGTAACGCGATGATCAACAAACAGATTGATATGACCTGGGAATATACCGGCACGTCATTAATCATCTTTAACCACATCAACAAGCGCATGTCGCCAGAGGAGTCTTACGAGACGGTGAAACGCCTGGACGCGAAGCACGGTCTGGTCTGGCTCAAGCCCGCCGACATGAATAACACCTACGCTTTCGCCATGCAGCGCAAGCGCGCCGAGGCGGAACACATCAACACCATGTCGGAGATGGTGGCGAAGATTGAACAGATCCGTAAAACCGATCCGGACAAAAACTGGCTGCTGGGCTTAGACCTGGAATTCGCCGGGCGTAGCGACGGCATGAAGCCGCTTCAGGCGGCCTACAAGATGGATCTGGACCGCCCGCAGATCCGTCAAATGGACCCCGGTCTGGTCTATAACGCGGTGCGAGACGGCTTCGTTGACGCCGGTCTGATTTACACCACCGACGGGCGCGTGAAGGGCTTCGACCTCAAGGTGCTGGAGGACGATAAAGGCTTCTTCCCGAGCTATGCGGTCACCCCGGTGGTCCGTAAGGACACGCTGGAGGCCAACCCCGGTCTGGAAGAGGCGCTCAACACCCTCTCTGCCCAGCTCAACAACGACGTTATCACCGAGCTGAACAAAAAGGTGGATATCGACCATCAGTCACCGCAGCAGGTCGCCCGTGATTTCCTGCGTAGCAAACAGCTGTTGTAGGAGGCGCTATGGAGACGATTCACTACATTCTGGACAACTGGGACTACCTGTTAACCCTGACGCTGCAGCATCTGTGGCTGGTGGCGCTGGCCGTAGGTTTAGCCATCATCATCGGCGTCCCGCTGGGCATTCTGATTGTCCGCCACAGGTGGCTGGCAACGCCGGTGCTCGGCATTGCCACCATCGTGCTGACCATTCCGTCCATTGCGCTGTTTGGCCTGATGATCCCGCTGTTTTCGCTGATCGGTCAGGGGATTGGCGCCCTGCCCGCGATCACGGCGGTGTTTCTCTACTCGCTGCTGCCGATTGTGCGTAACACCCATACGGCGCTCGACAGCCTGCCGCCGGGACTGCGCGAAGCCGGACGCGGCATCGGCATGACCTTCTGGCAGCGTCTTCGCTGGGTCGAAATCCCGATGGCGCTGCCGGTTATTTTCGGCGGGATCCGCACCGCCGTGGTGATGAACATCGGCGTGATGGCGATTGCCGCGGTGATCGGCGCGGGCGGTCTGGGCCTGCTGCTGCTCAACGGCATCGGCGGAAGTGATATCCGCATGTTGATTGCGGGCGCGCTGATGATTTGTCTTTTAGCGATTGTGCTCGACTGGCTGCTGCACCGTCTGCAGGTGGTTCTGACTCCAAAGGGGATTCGATAATGATAAAACTGGAAAACCTCACCAAGCAATTTTCACAGAAGCACGGCCAGACCTTTAAGGCCGTGGACAACGTCAACCTGAACGTGCCCGAAGGGGAAATGTGCGTCCTGCTCGGCCCGTCCGGCTGCGGGAAAACCACCACACTGAAGATGATTAACCGCCTCATTACCCCGAGCAGCGGGACGATCCTGATCAACGGCGAAGACACCAGCGGAATGGACACCGTCACCCTGCGCCGCAACATCGGCTACGTGATCCAGCAGATTGGCCTGTTCCCGAACATGACCATCGAAGAGAACATTACCGTCGTGCCGCGCATGCTGGGCTGGGATAAAGCGCGCTGCAAAACCCGCGCCGAAGAGCTGATGGATATGGTGGCGATGGATCCGCATAAGTTCCTCAACCGCTACCCGCGCGAGATGTCCGGCGGCCAGCAGCAGCGCATCGGCGTGATCCGCGCCCTGGCGGCAGATCCTCCGGTACTGCTGATGGATGAACCCTTCGGCGCGGTGGACCCGATCAACCGCGAGGTGATCCAGAACCAGTTCCTGGAGATGCAGCGCAAGCTGAAAAAAACCGTCATGCTGGTGAGCCACGATATCGACGAAGCCCTGAAGCTCGGCGACCGTATCGCGGTATTCCGTCAGGGGAAAATCGTGCAGTGCGCCAGCCCGGATGAGCTGCTGGCGAAACCGGCGAATGAGTTTGTCGGCTCGTTTGTCGGTCAGGACCGCACCCTGAAGCGCCTGCTTCTGGTATCGGCGGGCGACGTTACCGACCAGCAGCCGACCATCACGGTGCGGGGCTCCACTCCGCTTCCCGAAGCCTTTGCGACTATGGATGATAACGATATTCGCGCGATTACCGTAGTTGACGAGCACGGCAAACCGCTGGGCTTTGTGAAGCGTCGCGAAGCGCGTAATGCCAGCGGGACCTGCGCCGACATCCTGCATCCGTTCCGCATGACCGGCAAAGCGGAAGACAACCTGCGCGTGGTGCTTTCGCGTCTGTATGAGAGCAACACCAGCTGGATGCCGATCGTGGATGAAGACGGGCGCTACAACGGCGAGATTTCTCAGGACTATATTGCCGAGTATCTCAGTTCAGGTCGTACGCGCCGGGCGCTGAATATTCATAGCGACATCTAACCTTTCTGGCCGGGCATCGCCCGGCTTTTTCGCACGCATACCTTTTGCTAACCCCACGATTTGCCGCCACAATATCGTATCGTCCCCGTTTACTCGCGACCCATGCAACGTCTTCATACGTACCCCGACATCTGCGCGATGTTTCGCCGACTGCTGATTGCCACCGTCATCGGCGTGCTGGCCGCGCTGGCCGTTGCGGTATTCCGCCACAGCATGTACCTGCTGGAGTGGCTGCTTCTCAGCAACGACAGCGGCAGCCTGGTGAATGCCGCCGCCTCGCTCTCACCCTGGCGGCGCGCCCTGACGCCCGCTCTGGGCGGGCTGGCTGCCGGGATGCTGCTCTGGGGATGGCAGCGTCTGACCGCACAGCGGCCTCATGCGCCCACCGACTACATGGAAGCGCTGGAGACCGATGACGGTCAGTTTGACTACGGCGCCAGCCTGGTTAAATCCCTTGCCTCACTGCTGGTCGTTGCCAGCGGCAGCGCCATCGGGCGTGAAGGGGCGATGATCCTGCTTGCCGCCCTCGCCGCCTCCTTTTTTGCCCGGCGCTTTACGCCCAAATCCGAATGGAAATTGTGGATAGCCTGTGGCGCCGCCGCCGGGATGGCCAGCGCTTACCATGCGCCCCTTGCCGGAAGCCTGTTCATTGCGGAGATTCTGTTTGGCACCCTGATGCTGGCCTCGCTGGGCCCCGTGGTTGTCGCGGCGGTGGTGGCGCTGCTCACGACGCAGATTCTGGCCCCGGGTGCCGGCACGCTCTACGTGGTCCATCTGAGCGGCCTCCTCACCGGGGCTGATTATGCCCTGCTGGTCGCGATGGGGCTGGTGGCGGGTCTCTGCGGGCCGCTGCTGATGTGGCTGATGGCGTTCAGCCACGGTCTTTTCCTGCGCCTCAGGCTTTCGCCGCCGTGGCAATTAGCGCTGGGCGGTGCGATCGTCGGGCTGCTGTCTCTCCTGACGCCAAAGGTATGGGGAAACGGCTACAGCGTGGTGCAGGCTTTTCTGCTCGCGCCGCCGCTGCTGTCGGTGATTGCCGGGGTATTCATCTGTAAGCTGCTGGCGGTTCTGGCGAGCAGCGGATCGGGCGCGCCGGGCGGGGTGTTTACGCCCACGCTGTTTGTCGGTATGGCAACGGGGATGCTCTTCGCGCAGCTTTTCGCGCTGTGGCTGCCGGGTTCTGAAACGGCTATTTTGCTGGGGCTGGCAGGGATGGCAACGCTACTCGCCGCGACCACGCATGCGCCCATTATGTCGGCGCTGATGGTCTGTGAAATGACCGGGCAGTATTTTTTACTGCCCGGCCTGCTGGTCGCCTGCGTGGTGGCGTCAGTGCTGTCGCGGACGTTACGCCACGACTCTGTCTACGGTCAACACGCCACCGAGGGCAGAGAGATCGATGTACTGCGCTAGCTCGCGCTGCTCGGCGCGTGGCAGATAAGGCAGTTCACCCACCAGCGGTCCGGGCAGTTTAGCGCTCAGCACGTCGATGATCTCCGCGTAGTGCGCGAGGCCCGGGTTGATGCGGTTGGCTACCCAGCCAACCAGCGGCAGGCCGTCATTGGCGATCGCCTGCGCCGTCAGCAGCGCGTGGTTGATGCACCCTTCCTGGATCCCCACCACCATCACCACCGGAAGCTGCTCCTGCACGACCCATTCAGACAGCGGGCGCAGGTCGTTCATCAGGCTGCGCCAGCCGCCCGTCCCTTCAACCACCACGTGGTCAACCTTCTCGCTCAGGTTCGCCAGGCCGTCGGACAACAGGGGATAATTAATCAGGCCGCTGTGCGCTACGCTGCTCTCTTCTTCGCTTAACGCAATGGGATTGACCGCGTGATAAGGCAGTTCCAGTGACGAGACGCTTTGCAGCACCAGGGCGTCTTTATTGCGCAATCCCTCTGGCGTCTCTTTACTGCCTTTTGCGACCGGTTTGTACCCTGCCACGCGTTTACCGCTTGCTGCCAGAGCCTGCAGCAATGCGCGGGATACGACGGTCTTGCCGACAGAGGTATCTGTACCAGTAACAAAGAAACGCTTAAGCATGACTCACTCCACCTCTTGGGTATGCTTCGAAAATATAAACCAGGTAAATAATTCAGTGGAGGAAGTCTACGGGATGCGTGCGCTACCCGGCTTGAGATAGCGCAATTTTTCTTACATCTGCGGAAAAGAGTTAACCCTGCAACAGGCGGATCAACAGCGAGCCGTTATACATGGCATCTTTGACCAGCGCCGCGCCAGCCATGGTCCCCTGGTTGGAAAACTGGGTGCTTTCTACCGCAATATTTTTGCTGTAGGCGGGAAGCGACTGCTGATGAATACAGGCCGAGATCGCCGGGAAGAGGATCTCCGCTGCCTGGCTGAGCGGTGAACCGATGAGGATTTTTTGCGGGTTGAAGAGGTTCACCATAATGGCCAGAATGCGGCCAACGTTATTCCCCACCCCGGTAATGATGTCCTTCGCCAGCAGATCGCCCTGACGCGCGGCGGCGCAGAGAGAATCCACCGTTAGGGGTTGTCCGTGCAGCGAGGAGCTCATGGACTGGCTGAGCCGGACCTGCGCCAGCTCCAGCACGCTTTCCACGCTGGCAATGGTCTCGAGACAGCCGTGGTTCCCGCAGTAGCAGCGCTTGCCGTACGGGTCGACCTGGGTGTGGCCGATTTCCACCAGACTACTGCTCCCGGCGTGAAGAAGTCGTCCGTCGGTAATCACGCCCGCCCCGACGTTATGGTCGATAACCACCTGAATCACATCCCGCGCCCCGCGGGACGCGCCAAACAGCGCCTCCGCCATCGTCCAGGCGCTGATGTCATGCTGAATATAGACCGGCACGCCGGTATGATTTTTCAGCACCTCGCCCAGCGGCATCTCTTTGACATCGTCGTAAAACGGCATGCGGTGAACAATACCGTTTTCGGTATCAATAATCCCCGGCATGGTGATGGCAATCGCCGTTAAGCGTTCAAGCCGCTGCTGATGGCGGATAAAGAAATGATCGATGTGCGAAACAATCGCGTCGAGGAGCGGTTCCTCCGCGTTGAGCGGCAGTTCAAGGCGGTCTTCCACCACCAGCTTGCTGCTCAGATCGCGCAGCGCAAGAAAGATCTCCCCCCGGCTAATGCGCAATGAAAGGTAGTGCCATGCTTCCGTCTCAACCACCAGCCCGACTGCCGGACGGCCACGGCTGCCCGGCTCCTGAATTTCCGTCTCCTGAACCAGGTGCGCTTCCAGCATCTCGCGGACAATCTTAGTGATACTGGCAGGTGCCAGTTGTGCCAGGCGCGAAAGATCGATACGCGAAACCGGACCAAGCTGATCAATCAGGCGATACACCGCGCCAGCGTTGGTCTGCTTAATCTGATCGATATGCCCTGGCTGACTATCAGCAACCACCTCGTACTCCCTTATTTTCGAGCTTCGAAATAAACTGTTTGCTATGGTGAAGCACTTCCATGGCCGTCGTCAAATATTTACTTAGCCATGTGATTTACCGCACATTTTCACCCTCTTTTCCGTGGAAATCCCGCCTGACAGAGGCGCTAATTAGCTGCTGTTTGAAGCGCTGTGCGGCATGGCTCTGTTCGCGATGTTTTGACCAGACCAGCCACATCTCTGAAACGGCATCCTCTTCGGCGATGGTCACCCAGCGCATTTCGCGCAGTTGTACCCGTTTAAAGGAGGCCGGAAGAATAGACACGCCCAGACCGGCGGCGACCAGGCCGATAATGGTCATCGCCTCCCCGACTTCCTGGGTAATGACCGGGGCAAGATCGTAGCGGCGCATCAGCCCCAGGATATCGTCATACAGACCCGTTCCGACCTGCGGGTCAAAAAAGACAAACGGCTCTTTTGCCAGCTCTGCCAGCGAAACCGCCGGACGCGACGCCAGCGGGTGATCGTGCGGGATCATGGCCATCAGCGGCTCGCGCAGGATCACCTCCCACGCCAGCGTGTCCGGGAGCTGGGTGTTACGCATCAGCCCCAAATCCAGCGAACCTTCATTCAGCGGCGCAATCTGCTCGCGGGTGTTGATTTCGCGCGTCTGAATGTGAACATCCGGAAAGTGGCGACGGAATGACGACAGGGTCTCCGAGACGGCGCTGATAAACGGCGCTGACGAGGTAAACCCGATGCGCAGCTCTCCGGCTTCCCCGAGATACAGCCGTTCTGCCCGGGCGGCGGCGTCATCGACCATGCTCAGAATTTGCCTGCTGTCGTTCAGAAACTGTTTACCCGCCGCCGTCAGGCTTACGCTGCGGTTGGTGCGGGCCAGCAGGCGCGCCCCGACCTGCTGCTCCAGGATCTGTATCTGCTGGCTTAACGGCGGCTGAGAGATATTCAGCCGTGCCGCCGCGCGACCAAAATGCAGCTCTTCGGCGACGGCGACAAAGTAGCGGAGATGACGCAGCTCGATATTCATATTTTTAACGTATCATTTGAGATTATTAATATATTAGACAGAATATTTACATTTTCCTACCCTGAAGAGGTGGTCATACCCGTCACCAGAAATCACGGGGATGTTTAAGCAAGGAAACTGTGTGAGTCGTACAACTACCATTGATATCGATCCGGCAAGCGATATCAATGATTTACCTTCATCATCGCAGCCGGTTCAGTTCATTAAACGTGGTACACCCCAATTTATGCGCGTCACGCTGGCGCTCTTTTCCGCCGGTCTGGCCACCTTCGCCCTGCTCTATTGCGTTCAGCCGATCCTGCCCGTGCTCTCCCATGAATTTGGCGTATCGCCTGCCAGCAGCAGCGTTTCACTCTCCATTTCTACCGGGATGCTGGCGATTGGCCTGCTCTTTACCGGTCCGCTGTCCGACGCCATTGGCCGTAAACCGGTGATGGTAACCGCGCTGATGCTGGCTTCGGTCTGTACGCTACTCTCGACCATGATGACCAGCTGGCACGGCATTCTGGTGATGCGCGCGCTGATCGGACTCTCGCTCAGCGGCGTGGCGGCGGTCGGGATGACCTACCTCAGCGAGGAAATCCACCCGAGCTTTGTTGCCTTCTCTATGGGGCTTTACATCAGCGGGAACTCGATTGGCGGGATGAGCGGTCGCCTGCTGAGCGGGGTCTTTACGGACTTCTTTAGCTGGCGTATTGCGCTGGCGGTCATCGGCTGTTTCGCGCTGGCATCTGCCCTGATGTTCTGGAAAATTCTGCCGGAATCGCGTCATTTCCGCCCGACATCGCTGCGCCCGAAAACGCTCTTTATCAACTTCCGCCTGCACTGGCGCGATAAAGGTTTGCCGCGACTGTTTCTGATCGGCTTTCTGCTGATGGGCTCCTTCGTCACGCTGTTTAACTATATAGGCTACCGCCTGATGCTCTCCCCGTGGCATCTAAATCAGGCCGTTGTCGGTTTGCTTTCTGTGGCCTATCTCACCGGCACCTGGAGCTCACCGAAAGCCGGAGCGATGACGGCACGCTATGGACGCGGCCCGGTCATGCTGTTCTTCACGGCGGTGATGCTGGTCGGCCTGCTGCTGACGCTCTTTTCCTCGCTGTGGTTTATCTTTGCCGGGATGCTGCTCTTCTCCGCGGGGTTCTTCGCCGCTCACTCGGTCGCCAGCAGCTGGATTGGCCCGCGCGCGCGTCGCGCCAAAGGTCAGGCATCGTCTCTTTATCTGTTTAGCTATTACCTGGGGTCCAGCATCGCCGGGACCCTCGGCGGCGTGTTCTGGCATAACTACGGCTGGAACGGCGTGGGCGGGTTTATCGCGCTGATGCTGTGCGCGGCGCTGCTGGTGGGGGCCAGTCTTCATAGACGTCTTAGATAGTAAGGAACCGATGCCCGGTAAGACGAGCTCCAGCTAAACGGCACCAGCATACTGGTGCCGTTTTTCGTTCAGGAATCCCAGGCCTGCTCTATCTTACCGGCTTCAAACTGCGGAGGCGGTTTTCGGAAACGGCGCGTGAGCCATGTCAGGTAAAGGATCCCCAGTGCCGCCCAGATGAGGCCAAGCGTCAGGGACGTCGCTTCGAGGTTTATCCACAGCACGCCGACCGTGACGGCACCAATGAGCGGCAGCAGGAGATAGTGGAACCGATCTTTCCACGTTTTGTTCAGCCCCTTACGCCGCCAGAAATGGTTGTACACCGAGAGATTAACAAACGTAAACGCCACCAGCGCGCCGAAGTTGATCAGCGCCGTCGCGGTCACGAGATCAAAGTACAGGGCCGACAGCGCCACTATCCCTACCATAATGACGTTCAGGGCTGGCGTACGCCATTTCGGATGCACGTAGCCAAACACCCGCTCCGGAAAGACGTTGTCACGCCCCATCACATACAACAAGCGTGAGACGCTGGCGTGCGAGGCCAGGCCTGAAGCGAGCGTATTGACAAACGTGGTACACAGAAACACCGACTGGAAGAGCTTGCCGCCCACGTACAGCGCGATTTCCGGCAGCGCGGCGTCCGGGTTCTTGAAGCGCGCGATCGTCGGGAAAAAGAGCTGCATGAAAAACGAGGCAACAATGAATATCAGCCCGCCATACAAAGCGGTGAGGAAAATGGCTTTGGGAATCACCCGCGCCGCGTTTGGCGTCTCTTCCGACAGCGTGGTGACCGCGTCAAAGCCGAGGAAAGAGAAGCAGACGATAGTCGCGCCGGTAATAATCGGGATCAGGTGTGCGTTCTCGCTGATAAACGGCTGGAGCGACCAGACGGTGCCGACCCCCTCCCCCTTGTGCAGGCCATGCACCACGAGAATGACAAACACCACCATGATGGCGACCTGCACCAGCACAAACAGGGTGTTAAAGTTGGCGACCAAATTAACGCTCTTCAGGTTCGCCAGCGTCAGGATCGTCACAAACCCCACTACCCAGACCCACGGCGGGACTTCAGGGAACAGCGCGGAAAGGTAGATCTTCGCCAGCAGCACGTTGATCATCGGCAGAAAGAGGTAGTCCAGCAGCGATGACCAGCCGACCATAAAACCTAAGTGGGGGCCGATCGATTTCTGCGTGTAGGTGTACGCAGAGCCCGCTTCCGGGAACTGTCGTACCAGTTTGCCGTAGCTGATGGCGGTAAACATGACGCCAGCCAGCGCCAGGAGATACGAGGCGGGCACGTGGCCATTGCTGATACCGGACACAATGCCGAAGGTATCAAACACGGTCATGGGGGTGAGGTAAGCCAGCCCCATCATGACTACCTGCCAGAGCTTGAGGGAACTGCGCAGCCGGGTTCTTCCGGCCATGCCCGGCGAGTCAAGAGAGGTGTTAGTCGCCATAAACCGTCCCCCCCATGCTTACCGTGGTTTGCAATTGCGTTGACCTTAACGCAAACCTGCTTAGCAAAGGGGGAAGTTGTAAAGAACACACGCGATCGTACCAGCGCACCGTCTCTGGCTCGCACTCACAGCAGGAGCCTGACTGGCCCCCTTCGCCCTGCGGATAGTTGAACATCTGCATCATTTCCTACCTCGTCACACAGTGTCGTTAAGAAAATCCCTGTGCCGCCTGCGCTCCATAACGCGACTCCCGGGAGATAGCTGGCGTGCCAGCAAACAGTTAGGCCAGGCTCCGCGCAGGCCGTTGGGTGATACATATGCGATGAAACAAAGCGGCCCCTTACCGGGGCACGTTATCAGGCGTTTTTCAGCATCCACTCAATTTCAGTTTCGGTAATCAGGCGTTCAAACTGCAGCAACTCATCATTTTTGCAGGCGTGATAGACGTGGCAGAAACGCTCGCCCAGCCGCTCGCGAAGACTATCGTTTTGCATAAATTCCCACAGCGCATCGCTCTGACGGATCGGGAACGGCAGTCCGTCCTGCTCCAGACCATTGCCTTCAACTTCTTCCTGCAGGGGTAAATCGTTATCCAGCCCATGTAGAATGCCGGCAAAAATCGCCGCCATCACCAGATAGGGATTCGCGTCTGCTCCCGCCACCCGGTACTCGACCCGATGGTTATGGCGATCGCCGCAGGGGATACGCAGGGCAACGGTGCGATTATTGTGTCCCCATGACGCCTGCGTCGGCACGTACATTCCCGGCTGGAAACGGCGGTAGGAGTTGACGTTCGGTGCCAGCAGCGCCATGGACGCCGGCATCAGATCGATCATCCCGGCCAGCGCGCGTTTCAGCAGCGCGGAATCCTCGCCGCTGGCGTCTGCGAGCACGTTTTCGCCTCGGTTGTTTTGTATGCTGATGTGGATATGCATCCCGCTGCCCGCATGCTCTTCATACGGCTTTGCCATAAACGTGGCGTGCATCTTATGTTTTTCCGCCATCTGCCTGACGAGACGTTTTAGCGCCAGCGCATCGTCGCAGGCATCGAGCACGTTTGCCGTATGGTGCAGGTTAATCTCAAACTGGCCCGGGGAGGCCTCGGCCACTGCCCCGTCGGCAGGGATCAGCTGCAGCTGCGCCAGCTCGTCAATGTCGTTCAGCACGTCAGCAAAGTGGTTCAGGTTATCAACCGAGTAGACCTGACTCTGCGTGTTACGCACGTCGGTGCCCGGCGCGCAGGGGGGCTGCAGATAGCCTTCGGCATCGCGTTTACGGTCAAGTAAATAGAACTCCAGCTCTACCGCTACCACGGGGAACAGACCGCGCTGGCGCAGCTGCTGCCAGAGTCGGTTGAGTACGTTCCGCGGCTCAACGTCAAAGGGAGCGCCATCTTCATCGACCATGGTGAGCTGCACCTGACCAATGTATTCCGGGTCGGCGGCGGACGGTGTCAGGGTGCCCGGTACCGGCACGCAGATGCAGTCCGGCTCGCCGAGCTCCTGCCCCAGGCCCGCCTCTTCCACGACGTTACCCAAAATGTCCATGGCGAAAACCGATGCCGGGAAATAGCAGCCTTTTTCAAGCTTGCTCAGTCCGGCAACCGGGATGCGTTTGCCGCGAAAACAGCCGTTCAGGTCGGTCAGGAGGACGTCAATAAACTGGGTGTCAGGATACTTTTCTAAATAGCGCTTCACTTCCTGCGTAAAGGCGCTGCCCCGCCTCTCATCCGTGTGCTGCACAAAGTTCTCAACTTCTACGATATTGGTTTCCATGATTTACCACCGTTTTTGGGTTTTGCGTTCGCTGCTCAGGACTGTCAAATATAATGTCCACCCTATCGAATCTGTATGCAAACAAATTGTTTGTCAAATGTTAAATTAAGTTTGCAAAAGGCAGATCCCGTTGCTAGATTGAGAAAATATTGAACGAAAAGGCCGTTTCAGAGGTGAGAATGGCCTAAATTTAGTCCACTTTGTGAGGGCGATCATGGAAAATATAATGAACAAGCCAGTTATTGGCGTGGTGATGTGTAGAAACAGGCTTAAGGGTCATGAGACCCAAACCCTGCAAGAAAAATACCTGAATGCCGTTATTAACGCGGGGGGCTTACCTATCGCCTTACCGCATGCGCTGGCAGAGCCAGAGTTAATGACCGCTCTGCTGCCAATCCTGGACGGGATTTACCTGCCGGGCAGCCCAAGTAACGTGCAGCCGCACCTTTATGGTGAAAACGGCGATGAGCCTAACGCCGATCCCGGGCGAGATCTTCTGAGTATGGCGCTGATTGCCGCCGCGCTCGAAAGGCGCATCCCCATTTTCGCCATCTGCCGGGGGCTGCAGGAACTGGTTGTTGCGACGGGAGGAACGCTGTATCGCCGCCTGTTCGAGCAGAACGACCTGCTTGAACACCGGGAGGATGCTGAACTGCCGGTTGAGCTACAATACGCCCCTTCTCATGAAGTTCAGGTTCAGGAAGGAGGACTGCTGTCTCAATTAATACCAGGCTGTAACAAATTTTGGGTAAACTCGTTACACGGGCAAGGCGCACGAACGTTAGGACCACGGCTCCGCGTGGAGGCCCGCTCGACGGACGGACTGGTCGAAGCGGTTAGCGTTCATGACCATCCTTTTGCCCTCGGCGTGCAATGGCACCCCGAATGGAACAGCAGCGAGTACGCCCTGTCACGCATGTTGTTTGAAGGTTTTATCACCGCCTGTCAAAGCCACGTTGCCGAGAAGCAACGGCTTTGACCACTATCGTAAAGGAAATGCAACTATGAGCGATGACGGACTGGCGCCAGGGAAACGTCTGTCAGAGATCCGCCAGCAGCTGGGTCTCTCGCAGCGGCGTGCCGCCGAACTGTCTGGGTTAACACACAGTGCCATCAGCACCATTGAGCAGGATAAAGTTAGTCCTGCCATCAGTACGCTGCAAAAGCTGCTGAAAGTCTATGGGCTGTCGCTCTCGGAATTCTTTTCGGAACCGGAAAAACCTGATGAACCGCAGGTGGTTATTAATCAGGAAGACCTTATCGAAATAGGCAGTCAGGGGGTTTCGATGAAGCTGGTTCATAACGGAAATCCGAACCGTACGCTGGCGATGATTTTTGAAACTTACCAGCCTGGGACCACGACCGGAGAGAGGATCAAACATCAGGGTGAGGAGATCGGTACGATACTGGAAGGTGAAATATTGCTGACCATTAATGGCCAGCAATATCACCTGGTTGCGGGGCAGAGCTATGCCATCAATACCGGCATACCGCACAGCTTCAGTAACACCTCGGCAGGCATCTGCCGCATTATCAGCGCCCACACCCCCACCACGTTCTAATTACCACTCGGTCCCGGCGTAAGCACGCTTACGCCGGGACACATAAAAACGATCGATGTCGGCATTTAACGGGTTAATTCCCGGGATGCCCCACGGCTTCGTATTGCCTGAAACGGCCATGCCTTTATTTATCTGATTGCGAAAGAAAGGAGTGAATATGCATTTTAAGCACCTGACTTACTGGCAGGATAAAGCAAAAAACAGCGCCATTGAGGCCCGGTTATTTATTAACGGTGCCTATTGTGACGCCGCCGATAATTCCATGTTTGAAACCGTCAATCCCGCTACCCGGCAGACGCTGGCGAACGTGGCCCGGGGCAAGCAGGCGGACGTGGACCGCGCGGTTCATGCCGCGCGTGAGGTATTTGAGCGCGGTGACTGGTCGCAGGCGTCTCCGGCGCAGCGCAAGGCCGTGCTAAATACGCTCGCCGATTTGATGGAACGCCATAGTGAAGAGCTGGCCTTACTGGAAACGCTGGACACCGGTAAACCCATCCGCCACAGCCTGCGCGACGATATTCCCGGCGCGGCGCGCGCCATTCGCTGGTACGCCGAAGCGGCGGATAAAGTCTATGGCGAAGTGGCGCCTACGGGTCCGGGCGAGCTGGCGATGATCGTGCGCGAGCCCATCGGGGTTGTCGCGGCCATCGTACCCTGGAACTTCCCGCTGCTGCTGGCCTGCTGGAAGCTGGGCCCGGCGCTGATCGCGGGCAATAGCGTGATATTGAAACCGTCGGAGAAATCACCGCTCACCGCCCTGCGGCTGGCCGGGCTGGCGAAAGAAGCGGGCCTGCCGGACGGCGTGCTGAATGTGATAAGCGGCTATGGCCACGAAGCGGGCCAGGCGCTGGCACTGCATCCGGAGGTCGAGGTGCTGACGTTTACCGGCTCTACCCGTACCGGCAAGCAGCTGTTGAAGGACGCGGGTGATAGCAACATGAAGCGCGTCTGGCTGGAAGCAGGCGGCAAGAGCGCCAACATTATCTTTGCCGACTGTACTGACCTGGACAAGGCCGTGAGCGCGACCGCCGCCGGGATTTTTTATAACCAGGGACAAGTCTGTATCGCCGGTACCCGCCTGCTGCTCGAAGACAGCATCGCCGATGACTTCCTGGAAAAGCTAAAAGCGCAGGCTCGTCACTGGCAGCCGGGCGATCCGCTCGACCCCGACAGCACGATGGGCATGCTCATCGACGCTGCGCACGCCGATACCGTCCACACGTTTATTCGCGAAGGAACCCGGAAAGGCACGCTGCTGCTGGACGGGCGGGAACAATCATGGCCTTCCGCAGTCGGTCCAACCATTTTTGTCGACATCGAGCCCGACTCCCCGCTGTGCCGGGAAGAGATTTTCGGTCCGGTGCTGGTCGTCACCCGTTTTAAAACCGAAGAGGAAGCCTTAGCGCTGGCCAACGACAGTGAATACGGGCTTGGCGCGGCGGTATGGACCCGCGATCTCTCCCGCGCGCACCGCATGAGCCGCCGTCTGAAGGCCGGCTCGGTCTTCGTCAATAACTATAACGACGGTGATATGACCGTTCCCTTTGGCGGCTATAAGCAGAGCGGCAACGGTCGCGATAAGTCCCTGCACGCGCTGGAAAAATTTACCGAACTGAAAACCATCTGGATTGCCCTGGAGCCTCAATCATGACCGAACATACCACCAGCTACTACGCGGCCAGCGCTAACGCTTATGAACCCTTCCCGACGCTTAACGAGTCCATCAGCTGTGACGTGTGCGTGGTGGGCGGCGGCTATACCGGCCTCTCCTCCGCGCTGCATCTCGCCGAAATGGGCTACGACGTGGTGCTCCTTGAAGGGGCGCGCATCGGCTTCGGCGCCAGCGGACGCAACGGCGGCCAGCTGGTTAACTCCTACAGCCGCGATATCGACGTGATCGAGAAAAACTACGGTCCCGATGCCGCCAGAATGCTCGGGAGCATGATGTTTGAAGGCGGGGATATCATTCGGGAGCGTATCCAGCGCTATCAGATCCAGTGCGACTATCGTCCCGGCGGGCTGTTTGTGGCGTTAAACCATAAGCAGATGGAGACGCTGGAGGAGCAAAAGGCGAACTGGGAACGCTACGGCAATACGCAGCTGGAGCTGCTGGACGCCAGCGCCATCCGCCGGGAAGTCGACAGCGAGCGCTATATCGGCGCGCTGCTGGACCGCAGCGGGGGGCATATTCATCCGCTGAACCTGGCGATCGGCGAAGCGGACGCCATTCGCCTGAACGGCGGGCGGGTGTATGAACAGTCCCCGGTGACCGCCATTCAGCACACCAGCCCGGCCGTGGTGAGCACGCAGCATGGTCAGGTGACGGCCCGCTACGTGATTGTCGCCGGGAATGCCTATCTGGGCGATAAGATAGAACCTGAACTGGCAAAACGCAGCATGCCCTGCGGCACCCAGGTGGTGACCACCGCCCCGCTGCCGGAAGAGGTCGTCCGCACGCTGATCCCCAACAACTACTGCGTGGAAGATTGCAACTACCTGCTGGATTACTACCGTCTCACCGCCGACAACCGCCTGCTGTACGGTGGTGGTGTAGTCTATGGCGCGCGCGATCCGGACGATGTCGAGCGCCTGGTGATGCCAAAGCTGCTGCAAACCTTCCCTCAGCTGGCAGGCGTCAAAATCGACTACCGCTGGACGGGCAACTTCCTGCTGACCCTGTCGCGTATGCCGCAGTTTGGTCGTCTGGATAAAAACATCTATTACATGCAGGGCTACAGCGGCCACGGCGTGACCTGCACCCACCTGGCCGGACGGCTGATCTCGGAACTATTGCGCGGTGACGCTGAGCGCTTTGACGCGTTTGCCAAACTCCCGCACTACCCCTTCCCGGGCGGTCGCAGCCTGCGGATTCCATTCACGGCGATGGGCGCGGCGTATTACAGCCTGCGCGATCGTCTTGGCGTATGATCGTTTCGACAAAAGGGTATCTGACATGAGTAACCAGGAATTTCATCAGCGCAGACTTTCTGCCACCCCGCGCGGCGTAGGCGTAATGTGTGATTTCTTTGCCCGCACGGCGGAGAATGCCACGCTTACCGACGTGGAAGGCAACGACTACATTGATTTCGCCGCCGGGATCGCGGTACTGAATACCGGCCATCGTCATCCTGAACTGGTGGCCGCAGTGGAAAAACAGCTTCACCAGTTCACCCACACGGCCTATCAGATTGTGCCGTATGAAAGCTACGTTTCATTAGCCGAAAAGCTTAACGAGCTGGCCCCGGTGCAGAGCCCGGCCAAGACGGCGTTCTTCACAACGGGCGCGGAAGCGGTGGAAAATGCCATTAAAATCGCCCGGGCCCACACCGGCAGACCGGGTGTGATCGCCTTCGGGGGAGGCTTTCACGGCCGAACCTATATGACCATGGCGTTAACCGGCAAGGTCGCGCCTTACAAGCTGGGATTTGGCCCCTTCCCGGGGTCGGTTTACCACGTGCCGTATCCCTCCGAGCTGCACGGCATCACGACGCAGGATGCCATCACGGCGATAGAACGCCTGTTCAAAGCGGATATTGAGGCGAAACAGGTAGCGGCGATTATTTTTGAACCCATTCAGGGTGAAGGCGGATTCAACGTCGCCCCGCCAGAGCTGGTGGCCGCCATCCGCCGTATCTGTGATGAGCACGGGATCGTGATGATTGCCGACGAGGTGCAGAGCGGCTTCGCCCGAACGGGTAAACTGTTTGCCATGGAACACTACGCGGACAAACCTGACCTGATGACGATGGCTAAAAGCCTGGCAGGCGGAATGCCGCTGTCCGGCGTGGTGGGCCGCGCCGAAATCATGGACGCGCCGGCTCCCGGCGGTCTGGGCGGGACCTATGCAGGCAACCCGCTTGCGGTGGCCGCCGCGCACGCGGTGCTGAAGATTATCGACAACGAGTCGCTTTGCTCGCGCGCCCGTCAGCTGGGCGATCGACTGAAAGCCACGCTGGAGGAGATTCAGGGCAGCTTCCCTGCGCTCGTGGCGATAAGAGGAAGAGGATCGATGATTGCGGCGGAGTTTTTTGATCCCGAAAGCCGCGCGCCTTCGGCCGCCATCGCGCAGGCGATCCAGCAAAAGGCGCTCGCCCGGGGCCTGCTGTTATTGATCTGCGGCCAGTACGGCAACGTGATCCGCTTCCTCTATCCGCTGACCATCCCGGATGCCCAGTTCACTCAGGCGCTGGCGATCCTGCAACAGGTTATGCGTGATAAGGACTAAGTGCCCACCGAAAACCGTCTCCCGGAATGCCGGGGACGGTTTCAACGGAGGAAATCGACACGGATTTCCTCCGCGTGGGAAATGTTGGGGAATTTGGTCGGTTTCATTGTATGCTCCCTGAAACACATCCCCGGCATGAGGAAATAAGAATTGCAAAAAATATCAGCCTATCAGTCACTTGTGAAAACCTTCCAGCGCCTCTCCCGCTTCTCGCACCTCTCCTCCATCGCCAGCTGGGACATGTTCACCATGATGCCGCCGGGCGGCAGCGCCGCGCGGGGTGAAGCACTCGCGGAGATGAGCGTCCTGCAACACCAGATCCTGACCGATAAAAAAGTCGGCGACCTGTTAGCGACGGCGGCAGGTGAAGATCTGAATGATGTCGAACAGGCCAACCTGCGCGAAATGACGCGCCACTACCAGCAGGCCACCCTGCTGCCGGAGTCGCTGGTGGAAGCGAAATCCCTGGCAGGCAGCAGGTGTGAACACGCCTGGCGTACTCAGCGCCCCGCCAACGACTGGCAGGGTTTTTCCGCCAACCTGAAAGAGGTGGTCAAACTCAGCCGCGAAGAGGCTCGCCTGCGGGCGGAAGCCAAAGGCTGTACGCCGTACGACGCGCTGCTGGACATTTTTGAACCCGACATGACCAGCGCGCGTCTGGACGTTCTGTTCGGCGATATGAAGTCCTGGCTACCGGACCTGCTGGCAAACGTGGTGGAAAAACAGGCTCAACGGTCGTTTATTCCCCCGCAGGGTCCCTTCCCGACGGCAACCCAGCGTGATCTGGGCCTGGAAGCCATGAAGATGCTTGGCTTCGATTTTAACGGCGGTCGCCTTGACGTGAGCGCGCACCCGTTCTGCGGCGGCGTCCCGGAAGACGTGCGCATTACCACGCGCTATGACGAGGATGAACTGCTCAGCGCGCTGTTTGGCGTGATCCACGAAACCGGACACGCCCGCTACGAACAGAACCTGCCGCGCGCGTGGGCAGGACAGCCGATTGCCCTGGCGCGCTCAACCGCGATCCATGAGTCACAGAGCCTGTTCTTTGAAATGCAGCTGGGACGCAGTGAAGCCTTCCTCAGGCATCTTCTCCCTGCGGTACACGCCCGATTTGGCAGCCAGGCGGCGTTTAGCGAAGAGAACTTCATTGCCTGGAACCAGCGCGTCAAACCTGGCTATATCCGCGTCGATGCGGACGAAGTGAGCTACCCGGCACACGTGGTGCTGCGCTATGAGATTGAGCGTGCGCTGATTAACGGCGAGATCGAAGTGGACGACATTCCCGCCCTGTGGGACGAGAAAATGCAGGCCTGGCTCGGGTTATCCACCAAAGACAACTACCGCAACGGCTGTATGCAGGATATTCACTGGACCGACGGCGGTTTTGGTTACTTCCCGTCATATACGCTTGGCGCTATGTACGCCGCGCAGCTGTTCCATGCCGCCAGAACCGCACTGCCAGGTCTGCAGGCCTCCATCGCTGAAGGCGATTTTTCCGCACTCTTTGAGTGGCTGCGTCAGAACATCTGGCAGCACGGAAGCCGCTTCAGCACGTCGCAATTAATCACCCAGGCGACGGGCGAAGATCTGAATATCCGTTACTTCCGCGAACATCTGACTTCCCGCTATCTTTAATCCCTCTGCCGGAGCCTGCTCCGGCACTCTTCTCATCCTTTTTAATAAGAATATGATTTAGCACATATTGCCATGATTGCGCCGGGTGTATGAATGCGTGTCCTTCCGACACAATTAGACTGCTATCAGGCCAGGATTAAAAAAATAAAGGGATCAATGATGAAAGGCATAATGAAAACGATGTTAGCGATTCTGTGTGCGACCAGTTTAAGTACTTTCGCAGCCACGGATAATACCCCGCAAGACGCGTTCAACGATATTACCCGCTCTCTTGCAGACCTCCAGCCCATCACGTTCCAGGCTCCCGCTGAAAAATATAAGCTGCTGGTGTTTATTGATAATCAGTGCATTTACTGCAGCAATGTAGTGAAAAACGTTAAGCAATATACGGATGCCGGCTTGACGATGTCTTTTCTGACCGTTGCGCCCAACGCCATTCGCGACTCGGTAATTGAAGATATGGGGCGCGTCTGGTGTTCAACCGATAAGATCAAAAGCCTGCAACAAGCGATGGCGGGATTTTTACCGAATAACGACACCACGACAGCGTGCTCCGATTTGATCGCGCGGCAATCTGCACTGGCAGAACGTTTGGGCATTAGCATCACCCCGGTAATGGTGGTTATTGAGCCTGAATCGCGGTCGATTATAGGCAGTCAGTCTCCGGCGGCTATTCTGGCCACACTGAAAAGATAACAAAGACCCGTACGAGCAGCGGCGTTTGGCCTGTTCGTACACTTTTCTCCCCTCTGTACATTCCGTTACACGCCGATACCAATCACTCACGGAAACCTCGAATTTACAGGGATATAGTTATTTCAACGGCCCCGCAGTGGGGTTAAATGAAAAACCAAATTCGAGGGTATGAGAATGAATAAAGTATTAGCTCTGGTTGTTGCCGCTGCTATGGGTCTGTCTTCTGCTGCATTTGCTGCTGACACTACCGCAACTGCTGCACCAGCTGCCGCACCTGCTGCAACCACCACCGCTGCGCCAGCAAAAGCGGTTCACCATAAGAAACATCACAAAGCTGCAGCGAAAAAAGAAGCCGCTGCACCAGCAACCGCAGCACCAACCGAGCAGAAAGCTCAGGCTGCCAAAAAGCACCACAAAAAAGCCGCTAAACCGGCTGTAGAGCAGAAAGCACAGGCCGCTAAAAAGCACCACCACAAAAAAGCCGCTAAACCGGCTGTAGAGCAGAAAGCACAGGCCGCTAAAAAGCACCACAAAAAAGCGACCAAACCGGCTGTAGAACAGAAAGCTCAGGCTGCTAAAAAGCATCACAAAAAAGCAGTAAAACACGAAGCTGCTAAACCAGCTGCACAGCCAGCTGCGTAAGAGTACAAGCTTAACCGTGCCCTTCGGGGCACGTTGGTAAACCGGCGCTGAACCGGACAGGTTCCGCGCCGTTTTTTTATATCCGGAGGGCGTATGCTGCGACGCTATCGGTTTGAGCTGATTCTGATCCTGCTTATTTTATGCGCGCTCATCGCAAGCCATTTTTATCTTTCCTGATTGTAGCACGCTGATTTTACTCCCACTTTAGCGCTGTCCCGTCTATAGTATTTTCATAGGGTTCACTTTTAATAATCATAATTACCCCCACCAGAGTGTGATATGCGTAAATCTGTTGTGTTGTTACTGGGAACGTTTGGTCTTTTTTCTGGATTCTCACATGCGGATGATGGCGGTGATGACACCATTAGCGCGAAAGAGCTAAAGACGCTTTTTTTCGGTCATGACGATCGTACGCGCGTCGCCGATCCCACCCAGGCCCCCTGGGATGCTATAGGTCAACTGGAAACCGCCAGCGGTAACTTATGTACTGCGACGTTGATCACCCCTCAGCTTGCCCTGACGGCAGGCCACTGCTTGTTAACGCCGCCAAACGGCAAGCCGGATAAAGCGGTGGCCCTGCGGTTTGTGTCGCAAAAAGGAACCTGGCGTTATGAAATTCACGGCATTGAAGGCCGGGTCGATCCGTCTCTCGGCAAACGCCTGAAACCGGATGGTGACGGCTGGATCGTGCCCCCGGCAGCCGCCTCATGGGACTTTGGCCTGATCGTTTTACGCTACCCGCCTTCCGGCATTACGCCGCTTCCGCTATTTGACGGCGACAAAGACGCGCTCACCGCCGCGCTAAAGGCCGCCGACCGAAAGGTGACTCAGTCAGGCTACCCTGTCGACCATCTGGATACGCTTTATACGCACTCCGACTGTATTGTGACGGGCTGGGCGCAAACCAGCGTACTCTCGCACCAGTGCGATACGTTGCCGGGTGACAGTGGCTCACCGCTGATGCTGAGAACAGATAACGGCTGGCAGTTGATTGGTGTCCAGAGCTCTGCACCGGCAGCCAAAGACCGCTGGCGTGCAGATAACCGGGCCTTGTCCGTGACCGGTTTTCGCGACAAGCTGGAAGCGCTGGCGCAGCAGTAAATCAGCAGCGTCTGACCTTACGTAACGCTCTTATTGACTCAATCGGCATCGGCTGGCTGAACCAAAAACCCTGCAGTTGATCGCAGCCGGCCAGCCGCAGCAGTTTCATTTGCTTCTCGGTTTCCACCCCTTCTGCCACCACCGCCATGCCCAGCGCATTGGCGATCCGCACCGTGCCGCTCACCAGCGCGGCCGCCTGTTCATCGTGGTACACCAGCCCGGCCAGGGATTTATCGATCTTGATAGTGTCGAAGTTAAAACGCCGCAAATAGCCAATGCTGGAATAGCCGGTACCAAAATCATCCAGCGCCACCGCGGTCCCCAACGCTTTAAGATTGGCTATCGCCATGCGGGCACGCTCCGGGTTTTCCAGCACATAGGACTCCGTGACCTCAAGCTGCAGTCGTTGGGCCGGGAAACGGGTGGTCTCCAGCACGCTGGCCACTTTGTCTTCGAAGGCGGGATCGCGAAACTGCGCGGGGGAGATATTAACGGAGAGCTTTAAGTCGCCGTACGGCTGCAGATCCTGGCAGGCCCGCTGCAACACAAACTGGCCCAGCTTGTAAATCAGACCGCTGGTCTCCGCGATGGTGATAAAAATATCCGGCCCAAGCGGCCCGTCCGGGCGACGCGGCCAGCGGACCAGCGCCTCGACGCTGATCATTGTCTGGCTGTGGGCGTGAATAATCGGCTGATACCAGACATCAAACTCATCGCGTTCCAGACCGTCACGAATCTGATTTTCGATCGCCAGCTTGCGTTCCCGGACGTTGTTCAGCTCCGCGTCGTAGTGGGTAATACGCCCTTTCCCGCTCATTTTGGCATGGTACATGGCAATATCGGCGCGGCGAAACAGCTCGGAGCTGGTGCATTCAATCAGGGTTCCGCTGGCGATACCGATACTGGCCCCGATATGGATCGTGCGTTCCCCCAGCTGAATCGGGGTAGTGAGAAAATCCAGCACCGAAACGGCAAAGGCGGTGGCCTGCGCCTCTGCATCATCACCGCCGATGGTCATCGCAAACTCATCCCCGCCCATACGCGCCAGCATTCCCCCCGGCGGCACGCGTTCACTCAGCGTTTTCGCAATCGCCACGATGAGATCGTCTCCCACGCTGTGGCCGTAGATATCATTCACGTCTTTAAAACCATCCAGATCGATAAACACCACGCTTTTGACGTCGGTATCCCCGCGCAAACTCACCCGATCCAGCGCTTCGATGAGCGCTCGTCGGTTCGGCAGATGGCTTAGCCAGTCCGTTCTCGCCACCAGACGCGCCTGGCTTTCTCCTCGCGCAAGCTTGTACAGCCCCACGCTGCTCACCAGAATAAAGAGCAGGATCAGGGCCGATGCCAGCACAACAATCTGCGTGATATCAGAGGATGCCGCGCGGGCGGCCTGCGCCCCCGGAAGCCGCGCCTGCCAGTTAAGATAGCCCAACAGCTCCCCTGCCGAACTGCGTAGCGGCATACTCAGTTCGTTAATTTTTTCCGGCGTAAAGTGAAGATTATCGATCTGAAAGGTCGCCCCCAGGTCGGACAAGATTCTGGCGTTCAGATGTCGGGTGATCACCAGATAGCGGCGCGTTTCGTCGGTCACCTGTAATCTTCCGACCATCGGGCGAATCAGCCCAATACCCACAAAGGCGACGCCGCTTCGCGTTTTGCTGATCCCGGCATAGATATTTTTATCGCGTGATAGGGCGCGCGCGTGCTGAGCAATAAGGGCTTTAAGCCCCTTACCGAAAAAATCGAGGTTGGTCTCCCGAAATGGCTGACTTTGATACGATCCCCAGATGACAATGAAATGCTCATCAAGCACGAAGGTGCCATCATAGAGGTTGTTGATTTTAAAGCCTGCGCCCCAGGTGTTATACAGCCAGTCGGTATCGAGCGTGGGACGGTAGACCTCCCGCACCGCATCGTCCCAGACGGCGTTATCCAGCACCAGCGAGGAGACGCGGTTAACCGATGTCTGAATGGCACCCTGTACGGAAAGCGCCGTGCGGTGTTCATCAATTTCATTGGTTTTGGTGCTGATAAGATGCAGGGAAAGATAGAGGAGTGCGACGACGGAGATGATTAAGCCGATGCCCGCCATAAAGACCATGGCAAACAACGTTCTCGCGGTGGGAATATTGCGCCAGCTTAACGTGCGATACATCAGCCATCCTCTTCAAGGTTTTGCTTTTCTAAGCGTAATACAGGCAGCGAATTTCGCTGCCTGTAAAGGATGGCTTTATGAACGTCAGGCAAGTTTTATCATGATCATACCTGCAAGCAGCAGGATGAGTCCCATCCAGCCCTTGTTGTTTAAACGCTGACCGAAGAGCACCCAGCCTGCGGCCAGCGTGGCGGCGATACCAAAACCGCCCCACAGCGCATAGGCCACCGAAAGATCGATCCCTTTTACCGCCTGGGACAGCGCGCTGAACGCCCCCAGTACCGCGGCAATCGACATCAGGCCGTAGAGTTTACGGCGAAAACCATCGGAGAATTTCAGCAGTACGTTCGCCAGAATTTCCAGCACGATGGCGAACCCCAGCCAGGCAGCATGAACCCACTCAAACTGTTGCATGGTTCTGCTCCTTCTGCACTTTAGACGGCTTACGGGTACCTGATTTAATCAGCACAATACCCGCGACCAGCGTCGTTAACCCGACGACCTTCATTGTTGTTAATGTTTCGTCAAATATCAGCACGCTGAACAGCGTAATCAACAAAATACCAATCCCTTCCCACAGTGCATACGCGACGCCCAGCGCAATTTTTTTCACCGCAAACGAGAGGAAAATATAAGAAAGCGAAATCATTACCAGCATCAAAATAAAACCGGTGTTGCCATCGCTGACGCTTGCCCATTTCATAGACAGCGTGCCGGTAATTTCAGCGATGATAGCCAGCGCTAATAGGATCCAGTAAAACATGTTTTTCTCCTGCTTGAGAATATAATCCATCATGGCCCGCTGCGTGCAGCAAACCAAAAAATACAAATTGAAATCAGATAGCTAAGCGCTTAGCGCCAGCTCAGGCAGAAGAAATGACTATAGTGCGGTGCGCCAGTGTTGCTCACCAGAAAGCAGGCAGAAAGAGGTGGAGTATACAGCAGTATTGTTTGAAGAGTACGTCCTGAACATATTGTCCATAAAATTACAATTATCCGCGTTGTTGCTTCTCGTCTTTGCGGATGAAAATTGTCCTCGGTAGTTAAACACACCAAATTTGTACCATAAGCCAGGATTTTACTCAAAGTCTTTGCAATTCTTTACCCATCCCGTTTGATTTTGGTTAGTTTATTGCAATGCCTTTCACCTTTATTATAAATATAAAGAAAATTTCGGAGTCACCATGGCTAAACCCATCATTACCCTGAACGGGTTAAAAATTGTCATCATGCTGGGCATGCTGGTGATCATACTGACGGGCGTGCGCTTCGCCGCCGACATTATTGTGCCCTTTATTCTGGCCCTGTTTATTGCGGTGATCCTCAACCCGCTGGTGCAGCGCATGACGCGGCTACGCATTCCGCGCGTGCTGGCCATCACGCTGCTTATCAGCATCATTATCGTGGCGATGGTACTGCTGGTGGCTTATCTGGGTACCTCGCTCAATGAACTGGCGCGAACGCTGCCGAAATACCGCTCTTCGCTGGCAATACCGCTGCTGCAGCTGGAGCCCTGGCTGCAGCGTGCGGGTATCGAAGTCTCGGTTGAAGAACTGCTGAAATATATCGACCCCAATGCGGCGATGACGATCGTCACCAGCCTGCTGGCGCAGCTTTCCAATGCCATGACCTCCATTTTCCTGCTGTTCTTAACGGTGGTGTTCATGCTGCTGGAGGTGCCGCAGCTTCCTGCAAAGCTGCAGCAGATAATGGTCCGTCCGGTTGAAGGAATGGGGGCGATTCAGCGCGCGCTGGACAGCGTCTCCCGCTATCTGGTGCTGAAAACCGCCATTAGCCTGGTGACGGGCGTTGTCGTCTGGGTGATGCTTCTGGCGCTGGACGTTCGCTTTGCTTTCGTCTGGGGGTTACTGGCGTTTGCGCTTAACTACATTCCCAACATCGGCTCCGTGCTGGCGGCGATCCCCCCTATCCTTCAGGTGCTGGTTTTCAGCGGGCTTTATGACGCGCTGATCCTGCTGGCCGGATATCTGGTCATCAACCTGGTGTTCGGTAACATTCTTGAGCCACGCATGATGGGTCGAGGGCTGGGACTGTCCACGCTGGTGGTCTTTTTGTCCCTGATATTCTGGGGCTGGCTGCTCGGGCCGGTTGGGATGCTGCTCTCCGTCCCGCTCACCATCATCGTCAAGATTGGCCTGGAGCAGACGGCGGGCGGGCAAAGCATCGCCGTGCTGCTGAGCGATATGAGCCATAAATAGCCGTCATTCCGCCATCGACAGGAGGGGCTTGCGGGTCCTTCCACCTTCACGATAAGCGTTGAGCGCCTTCTGCCAATCCGCCAGCGGGTACACCTTAACATCGCTGTACTCACTGTCGGGCAACGTCAGCCAGATGCGATCGAACTCCGCGCGCCACGCCTCAGCGCCGAGCGCATCCAGACCGTTTCGGATATGGAACCACGCCACGCGCGGCACGGGCCGCCGCTGTGTGAAAGTTTGCCCGGACAGCAGCCCGTAGCAGACAAACATGCCCTGCTCAGGCATGACGCTGAGGATCGCTTCCGCAAGCGGCCCGCCGGTGGCATCGTAGACGATATCGCTACGGGCGGCGACGGTGCCGATTCTGTTTGCGTCATGCTGCGCGACGGGCGTGATGCCCATCGCTTCCAGCCGTTCAGCATGCACGGCAGAACGGTGAATCCCGTACACCGCTTCCGCCCCCGCCTGACGCGCCCACTGCCCCAGCAGAATGGCGCAATCCGATCCGGCAGCCGTGAGCAAGACCCGCTTTCCACGAGGCGGGTAGCGGGTCAGCATCATCTGCGCCGCCAGCGGGTTGATATAGGCCCGTGCGGCCAGGCGCGAGTCGACAGTGTCCGGAACGGATATCGCATACTCTGCCGGGCAATCCACATAGCGCTGCCAGGTGCCCTGACCGCGCAGCGGCAGGACGCACTTACCCAGCAGATGCGCAAACGAGGCGGGCGCCTCGGTGACAACCCCGACACCTTCATACCCCGCTACCGCCGGTAACGGGGTTCTGTGGCGATAGGCGCCGGTGATGGGGATAAGATCGGACGCGTTGACCGGAGAAAACAGCATCCGCACGCGGAGCTGTCCCGGCGCAAGCGCGCCCGGCGGCGCGGTTTCAGGTTGCAGAACAGATTCTGGCTCGCCAAACCGGCGATACCAGAGGGCCAGATTTTCCATTACGATCTCAAGGCTGATAGCGGAACTACTCGCGCCAGCCCATTGCCGGTGCGACATGTTTGAGAATAGACTCAATCACGTGCGCATTATAATCCACACCCAGCTGGTTCGGCACGGTCAGTAAGAGCGTGTCCGCCTCGGCAATCGCCTCGTCCTTTTTCAGCTGTTCAACCAGCTTGTCCGGCTCCGCGGCATAACTGCGCCCGAAGATGGCGCGCGTCTTCTCGTCAAGATAACCCACGCTATCGCTGTCGTTGCGGCTGGCACCGAAGTACATCCGGTCACGGTCGTCCATCAGCGCAAAAATACTGCGGCTAACCGACACGCGCGGCTCGCGCGTATGCCCAGCCTCTTTCCAGGCCTGACGGTACGCGCGGATCTGTTTTGCCTGCTGGATATGGAACGGCTCACCGGTTTCATCGTCCTTCAGGGTTGAACTTTGCAGGTTCATGCCCAGTTTTGCTGCCCACACGGCCGTCGCATTGGAACCGGCGCCCCACCAGATACGCTCGCGCAGCCCTTCTGAATAAGGCTCCAGGCGCAGCAGCCCCGGCGGATTCGGGAACA
This sequence comes from Enterobacter sp. ECC-249, assembly GCF_043965265.1. NCBI lineage: Bacteria > Pseudomonadati > Pseudomonadota > Gammaproteobacteria > Enterobacterales > Enterobacteriaceae > Enterobacter > Enterobacter sp. ECC-249. The sequence goes on along the minus strand of NZ_CP143660.1, from coordinate 2,583,883 downwards.
TTGGCTGCGGGTTCGGTTTGGCAAACCCTTCCCCACGCAGCACCTCAAGCAGCACCTCGGTATGACGACGCGCCATATCCGATTCGTTTTCCCCTTCCTGCGGGACATAGCCGAAATGACGCCAGCCATCAATGACCTGCTCCGGGGAGCCGCGGCTGATGCCCAACTGCAGGCGACCGCCGGAAATCAGGTCCGCCGCGCCCGCATCTTCAGCCATGTACATCGGATTTTCATAGCGCATATCGATTACGCCGGTGCCGATTTCGATGGTCTTCGTTTTTGCACCAATGGCGGCCAGCAGTGGGAACGGCGAGCTAAGCTGTCGCGCGAAGTGATGCACGCGGAAATAGGCGCCGTCTGCCCCCAGCTCTTCAGCCGCCACGGCTAAATCGATGGACTGCAGCAGCGTGTCTGCCGCCGAGCGCGTGCCGGACTGCGGCGAAGGCGTCCAGTGACCAAAGGATAAAAACCCGATCTTTTTCATAACCATGTGTCCTGATAATGCATTGCGTTCTGTCCACTTTACGCATTACCCGGTAAGAATAAATGCCGTTTATTTAACGGAATGATTCAAATAAATTGATTGAAATAGTTTCATGTCCCTCAGGTAAAAACCCGTTGGTTATCCGTTTGAATTAACGTTACTACTATAGGTCGGGACCTTTCACACTGGATAAAAAATGAAAAGACGCTATGTTGTGGCGGATGTTTTTACTGACACGCCGTTTCTGGGGAATCCTGTTGCCGTCGTACTCGATGCGGAAGGCATGAGTAAAGCACAAATGCAGCAGGTCGCCGTTGAGTTTGGTTACAGCGAAACGACGTTTGTGCTGCCGCCAGACAACCCATCCAATACAGCACGCGTCCGAATTTTTACGCCCTCGCGCGAAATCCCCTTCGCCGGGCACCCGAATGTGGGTACCGCCTACGTGCTCGCTCATCACACTGCGATGAATCATCAGCACCTGCCTGATACACTGCACTTCGAGGAAATCGCTGGCCTGGTGCCCGTGCGCCTGCTGCGTGACAACGATACGGTGACTGGCGCAGAACTTCTGGTGCCAGAGGCACTCTCCTGCCGCTCTGAAGTTAGCCCGGAAAACGTGGCTGCCTGCTTGTCCCTGAACGCAGAAGATATCCGTACCGAGGTACATATGCCCGTCGTCGCGTCGGTGGGTCTGCCCTTCCTGATAGCCGAGCTGGCCTCTCGCGAGGCGCTCCGTCGATGCGTGCCCAATTTACAGGGTTTTCGTGCGACGTTACCGCTGGACGGTGCAGTTTCACTCTATGCCTATACCCTGGATTCAGATTCCGATGCGCCCTGCGATGTGCAAGCACGCATGTTTACGCCCCGAATGACGGAAGATCCTGCAACAGGCAGCGCGACCGCCGCTGTTACGGCGCTACTGGCATTACACCGCGATAAAACGACGCTTGACCTGACAGTCAGTCAGGGAGTCGATATGGGACGAGCAAGCGTACTGTTCACGGGATACGATGCCACCTCAGGAAAGGCGGTGGTTCGCGTCGGCGGAAAATGCGTAATTACGCTTGAAGGTACATTCTCACTCTAACGGAGGAAGCGTATATACATTTACAGTGCCTGATGAGATATATTGGCTCACTATTTTATGACAGGTAAAACCGGCAATGGCTTTGCTCCCCAAAAACTACGCGCGGCTGGAAAGCGGCTATCGCGAAAAAGCATTAAAAATCTATCCCTGGGTGTGTGGACGCTGCTCGCGCGAGTTTGTCTATTCCAATCTGCGTGAACTCACGGTTCACCATATCGATCATGACCATACCAACAACCCGGAAGATGGCAGCAACTGGGAGCTGTTGTGCCTGTTTTGCCACGATCACGAGCATTCGAAATACACCGAAGCAGATCAGTACGGCACCACCGTGGTGGCCGGGGAAGACGCGCAAAAAGACGTGGGCGTCGCCACGTTTAACCCGTTTGCCGATTTAAAAGCGATGATGGATAAAAAGAAATAATCGTTCACCGCCCATACCTGCCGTATGGGCGGCTCAGGAAAGGATAAAGGCCATGGACACCCTCCGCTTCTACTGGGATACGTTTTATACCGCCTACGGTTTACTTTTCACGAGAATACTTAGCCTCATACTTCTGGTCTGGCTGTGCCATGATATTCTGCGCCGCCCAGGGAAAAACGCTGCTGATGCCGCTGGCCCGATCGCTGAAGCCGATGCCCGAGAGCGGTATCAATGGCGTTTTCACCTGTGGTCATTGCGAACCGTACAACTCCTCTGCCTGCTCTCACTTTTCTGGATGCTTATTAAGGGGCTCTTTGCCTGATCCTTTCCCTGGTTAAAATGTCCAGGTGATAGCGGCGGTTGCAGACCCTTCATTGCGCCGCATTACGATCGGGCTGTCATTCGCACGATCGCTAAGCCAGGTATAGTCCGCGCTCAGGACCGTCCCCCAGTGGGTATCGAACTGATGGCTCCAGGTCAGGCTGGTGTCGACGCCATAAAATCCACCCGACGCTGAATAGCGGCGATAGGCGGTGCGGCGGCTCTGCTGCTCGCTGACCCCATACCACGTATTCAGATAACGGCTGTCGCCAAACAGGGCCGCAGACTGCAAGGCGATCGTGTCCTGGTTATTTTGTACCGGGATCAGCGTAACGGAGGCCTGATAGCTTGCCCCCTGACTGTCCGTTAACGGCAGCGTCGCTTTGCCTTCCATACTCAGCCATGGCTCGGCCTGCCAGCCGACGGCAAGGCCGGTATTCAGGGTGGCATCAATGTCCCCCATCCCTTTCAGATTGTTTGCCCCCTCACGCCAGCCAGAATTTTTCTCAGCCCTTCCGAAGTCATAGCCCAGCGTGTGTTCGAAATACCAACCGCTGTCGTTTTGTAGGTCATATCCCACCCCTTTTTGCGCATCAATAAAGAAAGCGCCTTTACGACCCTGCAGCACCGGAACCACCTGCCACACCTGCTTGTCTGAGCCTGAGTAACGCGGGGCATATTGTCCCCCCAGCCCGACGGTTAAGGAATCGGACGCGGAGGCGTCATCCGCCTGCGCGCCGGAGGTCACGACCATCAGAAGCGGGACGGACATATACAGGACTTTTTTTATCGCTATCATACTGCTCTCCTTACAGACGCTGGCGTCTCCTGAGACAGGGACAGCCACACAATGTTGGCGCAGTATGATTTGGCTGAATCAATGAATCGTCGGGATAGTGTTAAGAAATGGTCAAGGTGAACGGATGTTGTCCAGAAGAGTGCTGATTATTGAAGATGACGCCGATGCGGCTGGCGTGCTCGAAGCCTATTTACGGCGTGAAAATTACGACGTGACCATTACCGGGGACGGTCTTTCCGGCCTGGATATGGCGCAGCGGTGGAAGCCCGACCTCATTCTGCTGGACGTGATGCTGCCGGGACTTAACGGCACCGAGGTACTGGCTGGCCTGCGTCGTAAAAGCGATGTGCCGGTGATTATGGTTACGGCCATGGGGGATACTCCCGATCGCATTGGCGCCCTGCGCTACGGTGCCGATGATTACGTTGTGAAGCCTTATCATCCGGGCGAAGTGGTGGCGCGGGTGCAGGCGGTGCTGCGGCGCAGCAGTAAAAAAGAGACAGAGGAAAAGATACTTCGCTGGCAAACGCTGGCGGTGGATGTCGCCGCCATTGTGGCAAGCGTGGATAACGGCGACGACGCGCCCGTGATGCTCGATCTTACGCCAACGGAATTCTCGCTTCTGGCAACGCTGCTGCGTTCGCCTGCGCACCCGTTCTCCCGCCAGTATTTACTGGAACACTGTTTGCCGGAAAGCGAGGCGCTGGAGCGCGTGGTGGACACCCATATTTATAACCTGCGTAAAAAACTCGAAGCTGCGGGTATTTCCGGCGTGCTGATCAACGTTCGCGGCGTGGGTTACAGGTTCAGACAGCCATGATAAAAAACCGGCACTCCTCTCTGTGGCGCTGGATTTGCGCGCGCATCTTAGCGCTGGCTATCGGCAGCGTGATCGTTATTGCCACCTGCATGTGGCTACGTTATGCGGTCCAGAACTACTGGATCATGGGAAGGATGCCGTCGGCGGTCCGGCAGGAGTTTCTCACGCTCAGCCAGAATCCGCAGGCCAATCCGGCCCGCTTCCACGCGATTGTGGACACCTGGTGGGGCCTGAGCTATTCCACGCCGTCTATCGCCTCAGCCGACTGGGTCACGGTGGCCCTGCTGGTGCTGGTAATGATCCCGTTTATTGTGGTGATGGGGCTCAAACACGCCCGCCCGCTGGCGCTGCAGTTCAGCCGCCTTCGCGATGCGGCAAAGGATGTCGCCGAAGGGCAGTTTGGCCGTCAGGCGGAACTGATCAAGGATGCACCGGCGGAAATGGTCAGCTTTGCGACCGACTTTAACTCTATGACGGGACAACTTGCCCGCTACGAAAAAGAGCTCCGCGCCTCGCACGTCGCTATGGCGCACGAGCTGCGCTCGCCCCTGACGGCCGCCATCGGGCGTCTGCAGGGCATGTTAGACGGCGTGTTTGATGCCAGCCCGGCGCAGCTGGGAATGGTGATGAAACAGCTCCAGCACCTCAACCGCCTCACCGATGAGCTCCACCTTCTCTCCCTGGCCGATGCGGGTAACCTTGTGCTGGAAGACCAGCCGTTCTGCCTGGATGAGCTTGTTCAGGAGCGGGCTGCCTGGCTCATGCCCCAGGCAGATGCGCATCATTTCCGGATAACGCTGCGTAACCCGCGCAGTTGCCCCTTCAGAGGCGACGCGTTCCGTATGGGACAGGTCGTGACTATCCTCATGGAAAATGCGCTACGTTACGGGCGCGAGGGCGGACATCTTGAGGTGGCGCTGCACTACGCCAGCGGACGCTACGCTCTCGACTTTATCGATGACGGGCCGGGGGTGTCGCCCCAATTCTTACCGGAAATGTTTAAACGTTTTAGCCGCGAGGAGCAGTCCCGCGCGCGGCATTCAGGCGGCAGCGGCCTCGGATTGTCCATCGCCCGGGCGATTTGCCAGGCCCATGGGGGTGAAATTAGCGCGTCATTACCGGAAACGGGCGGCCTCGCCGTACGCATTTTATTGCCCTGGCATCCGTCCAATAATGAAAATTTCAGCTCTTGATAAAGCCTTGACACAACATCGAATCTTTCTCGACGTAGCGCGCATTTAATAACGCCATTCCCTTTATGGAGCGGCGTTATGTCAGACGAATTTTTTATCTCCCTCCGCCACTGCCTGCATCATTTGTACGGCGTGGCGCGCACCCTTTCCTGGCTGCATTTTCTTCCCCTGGCCCTGCTTGCGCTGGCAATTTTTCCGCTGACCGGCTGCGGTGATAAACACGAAAACATGCCTGACCCTGTGCGGACGGTACGCTACGTCGTCGTCGGGACCGCCCACTCCCTTCCCGCGCTGGAAAGAACCGGTGAGATCCATGCCCACGATGAAACGACCCTGAGCTTTCGTACCGGAGGCCGGATACTGACGCGCAGCGTTGATATAGGTGACAGCGTCACTTCCGGACAGCTGCTGGCCACGCTTGACAATACGACCGGTCAAAACCAGCTCGACAGCGCTGCGGCCGACTATGAAGGCGCGAAGGCCTCTGCGCAGGTCGCCGCGCTTAACGTCAGTCGCATGCAAAAGCTTATGCCAACGGGCGCGATAGCCCGCACGCAGCTCGACAGCGCCCGTGCAGACTGGCTTGTCGCCCGCGCGCGCTTAAAAAGCAGCGAGGCCGCATGGCGCAACGCGCGGGAAAGTCTCGGCTGGACGCGCCTGATCGCGCCGCAAGCGGGCGTCATCACGGCCGTGAGCGCCTCTGCGGGGCAGGTTGTCAGCGACGGTCAGTCCGTGCTGACGCTGGCAACCGGGGAAGCCCGCGACGTGGTGTTTGATATTGCCGCGCCCGATGCGATCCCGTCTCTGGACAAGACGGTTTTGCAGGTTTCCCTGCTCAGCGCTCCGTCGGTACAGGCGTCTGCCCTGCTGCGGGATATCACCCCGCAGGCCGATCCTCAGACCCGCACCTGGCGCGTCAGGACCACCCTGCAAAACCCGCCAGCGGCCATGGCGCTGGGTGCCAGCGTTACCGTCACGTTGCCATCGTCATCCCCGCACGGGTACACCCTTCCCGCGTCGGCGCTCACCCGCGTCGGCGACAAACCGGCCGTTTTCGTCATTACCACGCAGTCGAAGGCGCAGCTGCGCGTGGTGGTGCCCGTCGGCTATACGGCCACCTCCGTCATGATTGCCTCCGGCCTTGAGCCAGGCGATCGGGTGATTACGGCGGGCGTGAGCACATTACGATCCGGCGAGCGGGTCATGGCCGGAGAGGTTCAGCCATGAACACAGAACCGGAAGCGAAATTTAACCTCTCCGCCTGGGCGCTTAAGAACCAGCAGATGGTCAGCTTTTTCATGCTGCTGGTGATTGCGATGGGCGTGTTCTGCTATGAAAAGCTGCCGCGTAACGAAGATCCGGCATTCACCATTAAAACGGCCGTCGTCTCCGCGCAGTGGGCGGGAGCATCCGTGGCGGATACCACCCGTCTTTTGACCGATACCCTGGAAAAAAAGCTGCAGGAAACGCCCTGGCTGGATTACCTCGAAAGTGAAACCCGGGCCGGACGCACCGTTATCCACGTCAACCTCCGTGACGATACGCCCCCGCAAAGCGTGCCCGATATCTGGTATCAGGTCCGCAAAAAAATGCAGGACATCGCGCCGTCCCTGCCTGAAGGAGTGCAGGGCCCTGCCGTGGATGACGAGTTTGACGACACGTTCGGCACAATTTACGCCTTTATTCCCGAAGGTTTTACGCTTCGGGAGGTGCGGGATCGCGCAGAGACAATACGGCGCGAGCTCATGTCCCTGCCGGATATGGGTAAAACCACCCTGCTGGGCGAACAGCAGGAGCAGTGGGTTCTCGCCTTTTCTCCGGCGCGCATGGCCGGTATGGGGCTGGATATTCAGGAGGTTGCCGACACCCTCCGGGCGCAAAACGCCGTTGTCCCGGCAGGAACGATGCGTACCGAACAGGAGAACATGGCGATAAAGGTCAGCGGGGCGCTCACGACCGAAGAGAGTTTACGTGCCGTCACGCTGCACGTTAACAATCGCTATATTCCGCTGACCGACATTGCCACCGTCACCCGGCAAATCGCCGAGCCACCGGCCCCGGCCTAACGGGTGAACGGCAAGCCGGCGATCGGACTGGCGGTGTCGATGGCGCCAACGGGCAACATGCTGCGTTTCGGCGCTGCGCTGAACGCCAGAATGGCGGCGCTTGGCGCCGGGCTGCCGCACGGTATCGAGATGGTGAAAGTCGCCGATCAGTCAGCGGTGGTCAGTGACGCGGTAAGCGGGTTTATCCGCGTGCTTATCGAAGCCGTTGTTATCGTGATGGCGGTTTCATTTGTCTCACTGGGTTTACGGGCCGGACTTGTTGTGGCGACGGCCATCCCGCTGGTGCTCGCCATGACTTTTGCCGGCATGATGCTCGCAGGTATCGGCCTTCAGCGCATCTCGCTCGGGGCGCTGATCATTGCCCTGGGCCTGCTGGTGGATGACGCCATGATCGCCGTCGAAACGATGGTCTCCCGGCTGGAAGCCGGGGATTCCCGTCGGCACGCGGCCGCCCATGCATTCAAAACGACGGCCTTCCCGATGCTCACCGGTACTCTGGTAATGATTGCCGGTTTTATTCCCGTTGGGTTTGCGGCCTCCAGCGCCGGTGAATACTGTTTTTCCCTCTTTGCGGTGGTGCTCATTGCCCTGCTCTGCTCCTGGGCTGTCGCGATCCTGTTTTCGCCGCTGACCGGCACGTGGCTGCTGCCGGAAAAAGTCAGACATCACGCGGCAGGACCTGGAAAGATCGCGCGCGGATACGGACGGCTTTTACGTCTGGCACTCCGCCACCGGTTCTCCACCGTGCTGATTGCGCTTGCCGCGCTGGGGCTGTCAGCGTACGGCACGACGTTTATGCAGGGCGAGTTTTTCCCCGCCTCCGACCGGCCTGAACTGCTGGTCAGCCTGACGCTTCCGGCCAACGCCTCGCAGCCGGAAACCCTCAGAGAGGTGGAAAAGCTGGAAAAGGCGCTGGCCGGCAACAGCAATATCGAGCGCTTTTCGACCTACGTCGGGTCGGGTGCCATCCGTTTTTACCTGCCGATGGACGTGCTGCTGGAAAATGAAAATATCGCCCAGATGGTTGTGGTGGCTAAGGATCTTGAGGCTCGGGATCGTCTGCACGCGCAGCTGAACAGGCTCCTGGCGACACAGTTTAGCGACATCATCACGCGCGTGTCGCCCCTTGAGCTGGGCCCCCCCGTCGGCTGGCCCATCAAATACCGGGTGAGCGGGCCGGATTATCTGCAGGTCCGGGCCCTCGCGAACCGTCTCACGGACGCGATTGGCCGGTCTTCGTTCTCACGCGACGTTAACCAGACGGCCGGAGAGCCGGAGAGGGTCATCACCCTTAAGGTGAATCAGACGGCGGCCAGAGCAGCGGGAATATCGTCAGAAAGTCTCGCCCGCACGCTGAATACCGTCTGGTCCGGCAGCGTTGTCACGTCCATCAGAGATAACGACCGCCTTGTCGACGTGGTGCTCCGGGCCACGGACAATGCGCGCCACAGCACCGCCACACTCTCCTCGCTCACCATTCAGGGAAATGACGGTAAAAAAATTCCGCTCAGCGCCGTTGCGACGCCGGTCTGGGGCGTGGACGATCCGGTCATCTGGCGTCGGCAGCGCTTGCCCTTTATCACGGTGCAAACCGACCTTGCCCCGGGGCTGAGGGCTGAAGCAGTTTCAGCCGCGCTGCGTCCGGCGGTGGATAAACTGCGCGCGAGCCTGCCAGCAGGTTACAGCATTGAAGAAGGCGGCGCGGTCGCCGAATCGGATAAGGGGAACAGTTCCGTCTTTACCGTTCTTCCGGTAACGCTGGTCATCATGCTGTTGCTGCTGATGCTTCAGCTGCGGCGATATTCCCGGATGCTGCTGGCCCTTCTGATGGCCCCTTTTGGTTTACCGGGGATCGTGCTGGCTATGCTGCCCGGCGGCACGCCGATGGGGTTTGTCGCGCTGCTGGGCGTCATCGCCCTGGCGGGGATGATCGTGCGTAACGCGGTGATATTGATTAGCGAGGTTGACAGCAATCTAGCTCAGGGGATGACAAGCGATGCCGCGATTATGGCGGCTGCGGAGCACCGGGCCAGACCCATCTGTCTGACCGCCTGTGCCGCCATTCTGGGCATGATCCCCATTTCTCACCAGGTCTTCTGGGGCCCAATGGCCTATGCCATTATCGGCGGGCTGCTGGTGGCGACGCTGGTAACGCTGACCGTGTTACCCGCGTCGTTTAGCCTGTTGTTACAGTGGGGGTCTAAGCGTAAAGCCGCAGAAGACAGGCTAAACTGAGCCCCCATCTCTGCCCGACAAATTACGCGGCGGTCAGCGCAAAACGGTTCTTCAGGACATGGCGGATTTCATCCTCCGCCAGTTTCCGCGTTTCAGTGCCGTTTGCGGTGATGGTTTTCAGCATATCGCCCAGTAAAATCTGGCGTCCTTCCGGGCTGTGCTGCACTACCACCCGCTTCTGCACAAAGATCGCATCCGGGTGCGTGGAGTTCAGGTAGTTGGCCGGAACGAAATCAATCCACTCCTGAGGCGTGAGATCGAAGCCGTATTGCCGGGCCCATTCGCCTTCCACCTTCGCCTCGAGCAGATACTCACCCTCCGCGCTGCGGCTCAGGCGAAACGTGTCGAAATCCTGGGGGATATCCACGTCAAGCGTGTCCAGCGCCATCGGCGCACGAATGCCGTAGCTGCCGAACCCGAGATCGCAAAGCCACAGTCGGCTATCTACCTCAGCGATGAGCGCCATATGGGTTTTCGGCCGCCGCGCAGGGTAGAACATCGGACGCGCCGCCACGAAGCGGTAAGGAATACCGAGTGCTTCCAGCGCCATGGCGAAAAGCCCGTTCACCTCATAGCAGTAGCCGCCGCGCCCTTTCTTTAACACCTTATCGGCAATGTCGTCTGGCGCCAGCGAAACAACTTTGCCCGCCTGCACGTCCAGATTTTCAAAGGGAACGGAAAAGAGCTGATGGCGCATCAGCGCATGCAGAGTGGCCGTATCGGCAGCCGCCGGTCCGGTGTAGTTTATGCGTTTGAAATAGTTGGAAATATTGAAATTATCACTGTGCATAATGCCTCCTTGTCCTGAACATGCCGGACACTATAGATGGCGCGCATCATTGGCTGTATAGTCAGTTTTATCGAAAATTAGCCTGAACAGATACCCATGTCTGCCCCGTCCCACTCCTCTCCTCACTATCGCCGAATTGCGGATATGCTGCGTCTTACCATTACGTCTGGCGCGCTGCGCGCCGGTGACAGGATGATCTCCGCGCGTAAACTCGCCGAGCGCGAGCGCGTTAGCCTTCCGACGGCGCTGGAGGCCCTTCGCTGCCTTGAGGCTGAAGGGCTGATCGTTGCGCGTCCGCGTTCGGGTTATTACCTCCGCCAGACCAGCCTGCCGCCGCGTGCGGAGCCCGCGCGTTCCCCGGCAGGCCCGGTCCCCGTCACCCTCTCCGCCGTGGCCAGGTCGCTGTTCAGCAGTGCAGAAGCCCGTCTGGTCCCGCTGGGCGCCGCTCTGCCCGATCCCGCGTGGCTGCCAGGAGATGCGCTGCAGCGGGCGTTGCACTCCGCGGGGCGTCGTCTGGACGCGCATGGGCAGAGCTACAGCCTGCCTCCGGGAAGGCGGGATTTGCGAAGTAAGATTGCCGCGCGTTCTGCACAGTGGGGAGCCCGTTTCGGCGCGGACGATCTTATTATCACCGCAGGCGCGACGCAGGCGCTGCGTCTGGCCCTGCGTGGCGTTTGTCAGCCGGGTGATGTGGTGGCGATTGAGCAGCCCGCCTACTTCGGCACGCTCCTGCTGCTGGAGGATTTAGGCCTGAAGGCCCTGACGATCCCCACCGACCCTGTGGAAGGCCTGCTGCTGGAACCGCTGGCGGACGCCATTCGCTGCCATCGCCCCGCTGCCGTCCTGGCCTCACCCACCGTGCAAAACCCGTTGGGTGCCAGCATGCCCGTCGCGCGTAAGCAGGAACTGGTTGCTCTGCTTGAAGAGGCCGGTATTCCTCTGATTGAGGACGATGTTTACGGTGACCTGGTCGGCGAGGGGCAACGCCCTCCGGCCTGCAAAGCGTTCGACCAGAACGGGAATGTGATTTACTGCAGCTCCCTGTCTAAAACGCTTGCGCCGGGGTGGCGAATCGGCTGGATCGCCGCCGGACGCTATTACACGCAGGTCCTGCAGGCCCGCATGGCCGGAGACTGGGCAGGTGCGCCGCTGCTGGAAGCTGCGACGAGCGACGTTCTGGCGAACGGCGACTACGATCGCCATCTGAGGCGGCTGAAGCGCCGGATCGCAGAAGGCGTTCGCGCCGTCGTGGCGCAGGTCAAGGCGAGCTTTCCGCCCGGTACGCGCGTTAACGTGCCCGCTGCCGGTTTCCTGCTGTGGGTAGAACTGCCTCAGCAGGTCAACGCGCTGGAGGTGCATCGTCGCGCGCTGGCGCTGGGTATTGGCGTCAGCCCCGGCCCCCTGTTTTCTCCTGGCGCAGAACTCACGCACTTTCTGCGGCTAAACTGCGCAAACGAACCGACGCCCCGACTGCTTAATGCCGTAGGGCAGATTGGGACTTTATGCCATGAACTGGCCGTATTCACACCAGACTCTCCAGCCATTCGGTAAAGACCCGCACCTTGCGGGAGAGATGACGGTGTGGGTAGAGCAGTGACAGCTTGCGGTCCGGCGAGCGATAGGCTGGCAAGACCTCAACCAGCAGGCCGCGGTCAATGTAAGGCTGGAGAAAGAGATTCATCCCCTGCATTAACCCGAGCCCGGCCAGGCCTGCCGCGATGTAGGCCTCGGAGTTATCCACCACGAGCTTACCGGGCAACGTCATCTCTGCGACGCCTTCGGGCGTGGTAAACGTCCACGGCTGAATGTGTCTGCTGCTGGTATTAATCCAGTTGATGGCCTGATGCTTGCGTAAATCCTCCGGCGTTTCTGGCGTACCGTGTTTTGCCAGCCAGGCCGGGCTGGCGCAGGTCGTGATTTTGATGTTCCCGATTTTACGCGCGATATAGTCGCCGTCGTCCAGTTCGCCCACCCGCAGCACGCAGTCCAGGCCATCCCGCAGCATATCCCGACGGCGGTCAGAGCTGCTCAGAATGATGTCTATCTCAGGATGCTGACGATAAAAATCAGGCAGATTGGGTATCACCCGCAGCGTCGCAAAAGAGACCGGCATATCCACGCGCAGCTGGCCGTGTATTGCCCGGTCAGCGCCAAACGACTCCAGTAATTCATCCGCCTGCGCCAGCAGGGGTTTGCTGCGGCGATAAAACGCTTCCCCATCCGGCGTCAGGCTAATCCGACGCGTTGTGCGCTGCAGGAGCCGCGTGCCGCTGTGTTGCTCCAGAAGCTGCAGCGCTTTGGTCACTGCCGGACGATGGACCTGCAGATTCTCCGCTGCCTGGGTAAGACTGCCTGACTCGACAATTTCAATAAAAATTCGAATAGATTCAAAGAGATTTATTTGCATAAAGGGTTTCAAACCGCGAACGGGATATTGTTATTGATTTTATAACAGTGATGAATCTTTTAGGCTATTTTTCCTAACAATATTGCGCCCTACACTCTTCCCCATTCAAACGTAAGGGAGAGTCTGCTATGAAAAATAACCGTATCTGTCAGATCCTGGGTATCGAAAAGCCTGTTATTCAGGGACCGTTATCCTGGCTTACTGATGCCCGTTTAGTTGCCGCAGTCAGCAATGCCGGAGGACTCGGCGTGCTGGGCCCCAACGCAGGGTTAACCGCCGATACCGCGGTCTCCACCCCGGAAGCGACCGCCGAAAAAATGCGGGAGGAAATTCGGAAAACCAAACGGCTGACCGAAAAACCGTTTGGCGTGAACCTGATCCCCACCGCCGTTAATGACGTCTGGACCGGGCCAATTCTTAAGGTGGTAAAAGAGGAAGGCGTCAGGGCCGTTGTGTATACGGGCTACGGGGAAGGCAGCATTATTCCCGCGCTGTTCAATGAGTTAAAAGAGGCAGGTATCGCCATTATCTACCGCGACATCAATCCCACGCCGGAGAACACACGCCTTGCAGAAGAAATCGGGGCTGACATCATCGTCGCCACCGGTTTTGACGAGGGCGGGACGCTACCCGCAACGGCGCTGGGGACCTTTTCCATCGTGCCGCTGATTGCCGACGCCGTGAAGCATGTTCCGGTGATGGCGGCGGGCGGTATTACCGATCGCCGCACCGCCAGAGCGGCGCATGCGTTAGGTGCGGAAGGCGTGTTTGCCGGTTCGGTCTTTATCAGTACCGAAGAAAGCCGCGTGCCGCAGGAGGTCAAAGAGAAAATTGTTGCCGCCAACGGCCTTGACCTGCTGCTTTTCCGTACCGTTCCCCACTACTATCGTTCTCTTCCCGGCAAGCTGGCGGAAAAACTGGCGGCGATGGATAAAGCTGGCGCAAGCAACGAAGCGCTGGGCAAGGCGATGGGAGGATTACGGGGCCTGCGCCTGGGAATGCTGGAAAATAATACCGATGAAGGCTATATCGCGCTCGGCACGGGGATCGGGAATATCCGCAGCGTGAAAAGCGTGGCCGAGGTTGTCGATGCGTTAACGGTTGAGTAAGCCCTTAACCCTGATGCTATGGACGCTGCCCGCGTGCGGCGTCCGCAAAGCGTCTGCGGTCCTTTTTCATAGATTGAGGAATGAGCGTTCTTTAATGACAGCGTCAGGATTGGCACTTTTTATCGCCGCCAGAAAAGCCGTGAAGTTATGATTCCAGAGGGTGAGATTGTTATAAAACTGCACCTGCTTTTCACTAACACCATCCCGGTAAATAACAATCCAGACCCGTCTGCTGTTTATCTCTGTATTCCCCGGTCCGATTTTGATGATGTTAGCCAGCGCAATTTTACGGATGGCGTTGTTTTTAACTTCATATAAAAACTGGTCATCATAAAACCAGTTTTTACCTGCATTCCCGCCAAATATTGAGGGGTTGGCAGAAATCTTTTTCATCCCGTTACGGTCTGAAATGATACGTTTTGCCTGGCGGATGCGTCTGACCAAAAAGCTTAACAGAATGAGAAGCGCAATGAGGGGCAGAGCGACTGATATCATTTTTAGACTTTCGTGCATATCCCTGCCCCACAATATATTCATTTTAACGCGTGAGTATAACGCGCCGATCGTTGATGACAACAACCCTTACGGTCAGGGAATAATCCGCGCGGCTCTCAGCTGCGCGAACAGGCGGAAAAACATCTCATCCGTCGCCTGCATTTGCGTAAAGCCCGCCCTGCGCAGCTTGCTCCCGTCACCAAACATGTCGTAGTTCCAGCTAAAGACAAAATCGGCAAACCGCCCGTCGCTCAGCTGCAGAATATCCGCTTCCACCAGCCGCGCTTCGGCAAGTTCGCGCCATACGCCGCGATAGTCCGTAAACAGCTGATGAAATGACAGCCTCACCGGCGGTGCAGAGTCCAGGTCAAACCAGCGTGCGATGCGCGGCCAGAGCTCGCTCCAGCGCCAGATATCGCCATTATTCACGTTGAACGCCTGATTCTGTGCCGCAGGTGACGTGGCGGCCCACAGAGTGGCGTCGGCCAGCAGCCCGGCGTCGGTATGGTCAACGATGCTGTGCCAGGTCTGTTCCGAACCGGGAAAACGCAGCGGTAAACCCAGCGCCTTGCACAGGGAGGCGTACAGGGCGATGCTCAGCGCAAGGTTCATGGCATTGCCCGGTACCGCACTCCCTACTACGCCCGGCCTGATGGCATTCCAGTGCCAGCGCTTTCCCCGCTGAAACTGGCTGAGCCACGCAAGCTGCGCGGCGTTAAATTCGGCACCCGGTACGCCGGGATCGCTTTCGCGCGCCGGGGTTTTAAACGGTCCCAGATGCGCACCATAAACTTTGTATCCCTGCATCAGGCTTACCGTCCGCAAAGGTGCCGTTTTTTCGAGGATGCTGACCAGATTACGCAGCATGGTGACGTTCGGCTCAACCATGTCTGTCCAGTTCGCCGCGTTCGCCCAGGCGCTGTAAAAGAGATGGGTGACACCGTCCAGGGAGCGCAGCGCCCGGGCGCTGTCCTTTTCATCCAGTAAATCGATTTTGACCATCGAAATGCCGTCAGGATGCGACCCGGCATGGCGGCTAAGGCCGATCACCTGCCACTGATGGTGCAGGAGCGTGTTGACCAGCTGTCTGCCGACAATGCCGCTGGCGCCCGCGACCAGGGCGACGCTGTGTTGCTGCCTATTATTCATGGTGTTTCTCCGGAAAGGGTGACAGACGCAGTGTGATATATTATTTTTTCTGGAGATATCCCCTCAAACCGATGGCACTCATAAGCAAAATCATTAAATGAATAATAAGCTCAATGCCATTTCTACCTTTCTGCGCGTCGCTGAAGCAGGCTCGTTTTCGGCGGCTGCCCGTCAGACCGGTATTAAGCAGTCCGCCGTCAGTCAACAGATCGCGGCGCTTGAGGAATCGCTGGGTGTGGTACTCCTGCACCGTACGACGCGTACGATGAAGCTGACCGAACAGGGGGAACGCTACCGGCGTGATATGCAGCTCGTGCTGGACGCCATGGAGGAAGCGGAGAGGCGATTACATCCTGTCGATCATAGCGTTCAGGGACGCGTCCATGTCCAGTTGCCGAGCGGCCTGGGGCAGATCATTTTGCCGCATCTGCTGGCGCTACAGCGCCTGCATCCCGAACTGCAGCTGATGCTTTCCCTGGATGACCGCCTTGCCGATCTGGTGACGGAGGGCGTGGATGTCGCGATACGGCTGAGCAGCGAGCCTCCGCAGGCGCACGCGGCTCGCGTGCTGGGACGGATTGAAGCCGCACTGTTTGCCGCTCCCGGTTTTCAGGCAGTACACGCGGTCAGCGAGCTGGCGACGCTGCCACACGTACGGTTCAGCGGCATTCCGTCGGATGCTCCCCTGCGCCTGATGTCTGACGAGGAAATGGTCGAGGTCAAGGTGAATACCGTTTTCCGTGCCAACACCAGTGTGGCGCTGCTACAGGCGCTGGAGTCAGGCATCGGTATCGGCGGCATGCAGCGACCGCTCGTGACCCGCGCGTTGCAAACCGGCACGCTGGTGCCGGTATTGCCCGACTGGCGGTTACCCGATCGCTTCCTCTACGCCGTCTATCCTGATGCCCGCTTTATACCGCAACGCGTCAGAAAAGTCGTCAGCGTGATTGAGCAATTACTGCCTGAAATAATAAAGAAAAGCTGATTGTTTCCGCCGTAAATCACGTGCATTTTTTAACCGCAAAGAATAGAGTGTTTTTACCGTATTCCCTCTTTCTGGAGCACGTATGCCGGATTACCGTTTTTTCCAAAAAGGCCCGAACCTCATTGCGATTGAGAGCGCAAACACCGATGCGGCTGCTCAGCTCATCGCTCAGGGGTTTGATAAACAGTTTGAGGAGATCGGCGCTGCGGATGAAAAAGAGGCGCTTACCCGCCTTGCGGATATCCGCAAAAATAATGAGATCGATCGCCATAACTTTCTGGCCGGAGCGGGCCAAATGCCGCTGATCGGCGTACTGACGGCTGCGGCAACCTGGTTGACGCAAAAGAAATAACGCAACCATCCTCTACTTCGCCACCGGCAAATCGGCGTACCGCGTCGTATAGGCCGGTGACAGCATCTCACGCTTCATCGCCCAGGATTTCTCAATCCCCTGCCCGGCAAACCATATCTTCCCTTTGCCGGAGTGATTTACGCTGTCGATCATCTCCATCAGCGCCGCGCTGTTGGCGCGCAGGCGATTATCGTCAAACAGGTTAAGCTGGGCGACGCCGCTGCTGAAAAAGTCCGCCAGCATGACCCCGGCCTTCATATAGCGATACCCGTCGAGCCATATCCGCCCCAGCGCCTCCGTGGCGGCGCGGATGATATCCCGCGAGTCATTGGTGGGCGTCATCAGGGTGACAGAAGCCTGATTGCCGTAATAAATTTCGTTGTCAGCATGCGGGCTGGTGCGCACAAACACGCTGATAAAACGACAGTATTGATGCTCGCCGCGTAGTTTCTCTGCGGCGCGTTCCGCGTAGGCGCAAATCGCCTGGTGCATCTCTTCATATTGCGTAATACGGTGTCCAAACGAACGGCTACAGATGATTTGCTGCTTCGTGGGGGTGTACTCTTCCAGGTCAAGACAGGGCTCACCGCGAAGCTCGCGTGCTGTACGTTCCAGCACCACGTTAAAATGTTTGCGAATGACCCAGGAGGAGGCCTCCGCCAGCTCCAGCGCCGTGGTAATCCCCATCGCGTTCAGTTTTTTCGTGATGCGCCGCCCTACGCCCCATACCTCCTCTACCGGAACCTTTGCCAGCAGTTTACGCTGCCGCTCCCGGCCCGACAGATCGACCACGCCGCCGGTACTGGCCCACCGTTTCGCCGCATAGTTGGCCAGCTTCGCCAGCGTTTTTGTCGGGGCAATGCCGACGCCAACGGTTAAGCCCGTATTTTTTAAAACCTGAGTGCGCATCTGGTGTCCGAACGTTTCCAGAGCAAGGCAGTTACCGATCCCTGAAACGTTCACAAACGCCTCGTCAATCGAGTAAATTTCTATGGCCGGAGCGAGATCGGTCAGCGTCTGCATCACCCGACTGCTGAGATCGGCATACAGCGCATAGTTCGAGCTAAAGACGTAAACCCGCGACGGGTATAGCTTCTCTTTGAATTTAAAATAGGGCTCACCCATTTTTATGCCGAACTGCTTTGCCTCCCGCGACAGTGAAATAATGCAGCCGTCGTTGTTGGACACCACCACGATGGGCTTCCCCTCCAGATCGGGGCGAAATACCTTCTCGCAGGAGGCATAGAAGCTGTTCACATCAACCAGCGCGAACATGTTTATGCGTTTTAAGCGTGTGGGTGACGACACCGAAGATTTGCAGCTCCTCTTCGGACTGAAAGGTGATCGGCTGATAGCGGGCGTTATGTGGCAATAGCCTCAGAACCGGGCGCGTCTGTAGCTCCTTCACCGTAAACTCACCGGCAACCGACGCCACGACGATGTCCCCATGTTCGGCATTTAACGAGCGGTCAACCACCAGCAGATCGCCGTCGCCGATCCCCGCGCCAATCATGGAGTCTCCACTCACCTTGATAAAATAGGTCGCACTGGGGTGTCTCACTGCCAGCCGGTTAAGATCGAGACGATCCTCCACATAATCCTGCGCCGGGCTGGGGAAACCACAGGCTACACGCTCTGCAAACAACGGTAATTCAATGCATTGGTTTGGGTGATAAGAAAAGAGAGTGTCCATAATGCCTTTCTCGCCAGATACTGTATATAAATACAGTATTACGGATTATGGCCAGGGATCAAGGCCATTTCCGGAAGCGAACCCAAACGCGTTGAAGTGTCAGAAGATTTAAAACGCGCAAAGCCCGGAAGCGCATGTCGGGCTTTGCGCCTGTGACGATCAGTCCAGCAGCGTATTCAATGTTTCCAGCGCCTCAGGCGGCAGCTGCAGTTCCCCCGCCGCGAGGTTTTGCCGCAGATGCGCCACGGAAGAGGTCCCCGGGATCAGCAGAATATTCGGGGAACGCTGCAGCAGCCATGCCAGCGCTACCTGCATTGGCGTTGCGCCCAGTGAATCCGCGACGGCCTTCAGCCCGGAAGATTGCAGTGGCGTAAAGCCTCCCAGTGGGAAGAACGGCACATACGCAATCCCCTGCTGCGCCAGCAGATCCACCAGCGCATCATCCCCCCGGTTCACAATGTTGTACATGTTCTGCACGCACACCACCGGGACCATCTTCTGCGCTTCCGCGACCTGTGTGGCCGTGACGTTGCTCAGGCCAATATGGCGCACCAGACCCTGCCGCTGTAATTCTGCCAGGGTGGAGAGCGGTTCAGCAATCGACCCTTCCGCCGGCCCGTGTGCGCTAAACATGATCCGCAGATTCACCACGTCCAGCACGTCCAGCTGCAGATTACGCAGGTTGTCATGCACCGCCTGCGTCAGTTCCTGCGCGGAAAAGGCCGGCAGCCAGGCGCCTTTATCGTTGCGACGGGCGCCAATCTTGGTGACGATCGTCAGATCGTCCCGGTACGGGTGAAGCGCCTCGCGGATCAGCTGGTTAGTGACATGAGGGCCGTAAAAATCACTGGTATCAATGTGGTTCACCCCCGCTGCCACCGCTTCGCGTAGCACGTCCAGCGCGGCCTGCTTATCCTTCGGTGGACCAAAGACGCCCGGCCCGGCGAGCTGCATCGCACCGTAGCCCAGTCGTTTAACCGTCCGCGTCCCGAGCGCGTACGTCCCGCTTTTATCAATGCTGCTCATGTTGACCTTCCTCATAAAAATGATCCGGATTTACAACAGGTTCCTCACCGGAGCCCTTAGTTAAGCGCGAGTTAAATTAAAGTTTAAATTCTATACGACGATAGTATTGGTGTACCTCTGCATCCTTTCTAACGGACGACCGCTATGCTGAAAAATTTGCACGTGATTACCGGTATTATCTTTGCCCTCACCATATTCTGTCTGCTGCAAGTTGTCACGGGAGGGTTGTTCTACTCTGCCGTCAGCAACGATCGCCATAACTTCCAGAATTCCGGCGTGCTCAATGCCCAGCAGGAAAGCCTGAGCGACAGCGTGAACACGCTGGTGAAAACGCGCGTCACCGTCACCCGCGTGGCGATACGCTATCTGAAAAACCAGCGTGACCCGGCTTCCCTTGCGGCGATCAATAAACTGCTTGGCACGGCAAGCGACTCGCTGGCAAAAGCCGAAGCCTATAACAAAGAGTGGCAGAAACTGCCGCAGGTTAAGGGCCAGGAGGCGGCATTGACCGACGAAATGCAGAAATCCTGGAACCAGATGCACGAAGTCATGCGTTTATCGATTGAGTATCTGCGTGCCGACAACTATCAGGCCTATGGCGATCTGGACGCCCAGCAGGCGCAGGACGATATGGAAGCGGTTTATAACCGCTGGCGCGCCGAAAACAACACCCTGCTGAAGGCCGCAACCGAAGAGAACCAGAGCAGCTTCACGCAGATGCAGTGGACGCTTGCGGCTATTCTGCTGGCCGTTATCGCGGTTCTGGTGGTCATCTGGCAGGGTTTACAGCACCTGCTGTTAAAACCACTCCACTCCATTATGAACCATATTCGCGCCATTGCAGGGGGCGACCTGACGCAGGATATCGCAATCTCTGGCCGCAACGAGATGGGTCAGCTGGCCGCCGGACTGCATGAGATGCAGCAGTCGCTGGTGACCACCGTCAGCGCCGTACGTGGAAGTACCGATTCCATCTACACCGGCGCAGGTGAAATTGCCGCAGGGAGCAACGATCTTTCCGCCCGCACCGAGCAGCAGGCCGCCTCGCTCGAAGAGACCGCCGCCAGCATGGAAGAGCTGACCGCAACGGTTAAACAGAACTCCGATAACGCCCGTCAGGCCACGCTGCTGGCGAAAAACGCCTCTGAAACGGCCGCGCGCGGCGGTCACGTCGTGGATAATGTGGTTCGCACCATGAACGAAATCGCCGACAGTTCGCAGCAAATTGCGCATATTACCGGCGTGATTGACAGCATCGCGTTCCAGACCAACATTCTGGCGCTTAACGCAGCGGTGGAAGCGGCACGCGCCGGGGAACAGGGCCGTGGTTTTGCGGTTGTTGCAGGTGAAGTCCGTACGCTGGCGAGCCGCAGCGCGCAGGCGGCGAAAGAGATCAAAGGGCTTATCGAGAACTCCGTCAGCCGGGTGAATACCGGTTCTGAGCAGGTCAGCGAGGCGGGCACCACCATGAAGGAAATTGTCGCTGCCGTCACCCGCGTGACCGATATCATGGGTGAGATTTCATCGGCCTCTGACGAGCAGAGCCGCGGTATTGAGCAGGTGAGCCTGGCCGTTTCGCAGATGGACAGCGTGACGCAGCAAAACGCCGCGCTGGTGCAGGAGTCCGCCACGGCGGCAGCGGCGCTGGAAGATCAGTCCGAGCAGCTGCGCCAGGCGGTAGCCGCGTTTCGTCTGAACGGCAAAGAAAAAGCGGTCGCTCCACGCCCGGCCAGTCTGAAAACGCCACAGCTGCTGCGCCCGGCAACAACAACCGCCGCCACCGACAGCAACTGGGAAACCTTCTGAGTTTCAGGCGGGCGAGGATATCGCCCGCTAGCGGCTGCGCTTGGCGTGCCGCTCCCAGTTTTCCTGTTTTGCTTCATCAGATTTTCGCAGTGAAACATAACATGCCCCGCTGCCGCCGTGATGCGGCAGCGCCACGCAGAAGGCCTGCACTTCCTCAAACTCGGTTAACCAGCGCGCCAGATAGCTGCGCACCACATTGGGATGCGAGTTCTGCTCGCGCCCTTTCCCGTGAATGATAATCAGATTGCGTAACCCGTCTCGTCCGGCCTGGCGAATAAAAGAATAGAGCATCTGACGGCAGCGTTCGGCGGGCTGACGCAGGAGGTTTAAGCTGGCCTGGCGGGCGTATTTACCCGAGCGCAGCTTATCGATAACGCCCTGCTGTACCCCTTCGCGCTGGAACGCCAGCGGTTCTTCCAGGGGAAGCATGTCAAGAAAATCCAGCGTCAGGAAGTTATCCAGCTGTTCACTATCCACCTCCTGGCGCGTCCGCGTATTGCGGCTGGGCTGCCAGTGAATATCCGCGCAGCGCTTCAGGGGCTGGACATCTTCCATGGCGTCAAGAAAAAAGGATTTGTCGTCAGGGTTCATGGATATCCTCCGGCTACAACTGAGGACGGTACTATACCTGCGCCCGAGACTGGCCTCAATCACCGTTACAGGCCCTCATGCGCCACAAATATTAAGCCGATGAATATATATAGTATTTATTAAATGAATTTAAACCCGACTTAACTAAAACTTCAGCAAAGATGAAATAAGTGATTTGTGTTAAATTTTCGTAAAATCAACCACTCAATAGCCTTTCTTTTTGCGAGAAAGGTGTTATACCTAAATATACCTGCCCCATGGAAATAATACCCAGGATTGGCGAAAGGACGCACTGCTGTGTGTACTATAGGGTCTGTCTGATGTCGGGCAGATCCTGTTTTTTTAATATCTGTTTTACGAGCCGATTAATTTTCTCGCTTCCCTTCTGAATTGCGTAATTAATGATTCCGCCAGGGGTGTCTGACGTGAATCACGGCGCTGAATTAAATAATAGGCCGCTTTAGGAAGCGATTCGACGACCGGCAGCATAACCAGGCGGTGCGCCAGCAGCGGGTCACAGCCTAGCTCCTGCGGCAATATGCTTAGAAAATCACTTTGCGCGACAAGGCTAATACAGGAAGAAAATGTTTCGCAAACCACACCAATTCGCGGTATTTGTGAGCGATCGCTAAATACCTCTTCCAATTGCTTGTAATAGCTTCCCCGCGGCGTCGGCATTGTCCAGTTATAATGCAGAAGTTCATTAATCGACGTTGCCGCCGTTGCCGGATGCCCTTCGCGACAAAATACCGCAAACGGCTTTTCGAAGAGTTTTTCAAACGTAAATTCCTGGTCGTAAGGCCCCTGATAATAGGTATTTATGGTGAAATCCAGCTCTCCCTGCCGTAATTCGTTGATCATCGACACCAGCTGTCCTTCCATTATCCGCACTTTGACCTGCGGATGTTGCGTGTGAAAGCGGGTAATGACGGCGGGCATCAGGCTGCGCGAAACGCTGGCCCCCATCCCGATGTTGATCTGCCCGGCCAGCTCACCCTGCCGCTGGCGGATATCATCCTGCGCCGCGCGCAGCTCTTCCAGAATTAACCGGGCGCGCTGGTAAAAGCCCTCACCGCATTCGGTCAACGCGACGCCCTTACTCCTGCGCACGAAAAGCTGCGCCGCCATGCCCTCCTCCAGCTCTTTAATGGACTTGGTCAGCGCTGGCTGGGAAAGATTCAGCGTCCTGCTGGCACCGCGAATGCTGCCCTGACGCGCAACCTCAACAAACGCCCGGATTTGATGAAATTTAATCTGGAATGTCATAGCCCGACCGATAACCGTTGTTTATCAGAGTAAAGAAACTGTCATCTACTTTAATGGAAAGGGATGTGCGAGGGTAATTCCTGAACGGTTAAAACTGTGAAAAATCGGTTAGTGATAAGTAAAAACTATCACAGCGTGAAGCAGTTCACATATTTTAATGATGACAGGAACAGATATGGACACACTGGCGCAGTACATCCAGACGTTATCCCCGCAGCTGAGCGCATGGCGTCGTGATTTTCACCATTATGCGGAATCCGGCTGGGTAGAGTTTCGTACCTCCGCGAAAGTCGCGGAAATCCTCGACTCGCTGGGTTACGAACTGGCGATGGGTCGCGACGTGGTGGATGCCGAAAGCCGGATGGGGCTGCCCGATGCCGCAACCCTGGCGCAAGAGTTTGCCCGGGCGCGCAAGCAAGGCGCGCCTGAGAAATGGCTGGCGCCGTTTGAAGGCGGCTTTACCGGCATTGTTGCCACCCTGAATACCGGCCGCCCGGGCCCAACCCTGGCGTTTCGCGTCGACATGGATGCCCTTGATTTAAGCGAAGCGCTGGATGAAAGCCATCGCCCGTTCCGCGACGGGTTTGCCTCCTGCAATCCGGGAATGATGCACGCCTGCGCGCACGACGGCCACACCACCATTGGTCTGGGACTGGCACAGGTGCTTAAGCAGAATGAAGCCCGGCTGAACGGCACCATCAAGCTGATCTTCCAGCCTGCCGAAGAAGGCACCCGCGGCGCACGCGCCATGGTTGCCGCCGGGGCGCTGGACGACGTGGACTATTTCACGGCTATCCATATTGGTACTGGCGTCCCCGCCGGTACGGTAATCTGCGGCAGCGATAACTTTATGGCCACCACCAAGTTCGACGTGAGCTTTACCGGCGTGGCCGCACACGCGGGCGGTAAACCGGAGGACGGCCGTAACGCCCTGCTCGCCGCCGCGCAGGCCGCCCTCGCCCTGCACAGCATCGCCCCGCACAGCGACGGCGCATCCCGGGTGAACGTCGGCGTGATGCAGGCGGGCAGCGGACGCAACGTGGTGCCCGCGAATGCGCTGATTAAGGTTGAAACGCGCGGCGAAAGCGAAGCGATTAATCAGTACGTCTTTGAACGCGCGCAGGCGGTGATTACCGGCGCGGCGGCGCTCTACGGCGTGCGCGCCGAGATGCGCCTGATGGGTGCCGCGACGTCAAGCGCGCCGACGCCGGCCTGGGTTGATTATCTGCGCGAACAGGCGAGCCGGGTTTCCGGAGTTATTCACGCCATCGATAAGGTGAAGGCGCCAGCAGGCTCCGAGGACGCCACGCTGATGATGGCCCGCGTGCAGGAGAACGGCGGCATGGCGTCCTATATGGTGTTTGGCACGGATTTGAGCGCCGGACATCACAACGAAAAATTCGACTTCGATGAGCAGGTCATGACCATCGCCATTGAAACGCTGGCGCGAACTGCGCTCAATTTCCCGTGGACGCGAGGTGTGTAATGCAGGAGAACTACGCTTTTATTGCCGATGCGATCGACACGCGATGTCGGACGTTAACCGATATTGCCGACGCGATCTGGGATCGTCCTGAAACCCGCTTTGAAGAGTTTTGGTCCGCCGAACGGCTGGCCAGCGAACTTGAAGCAGAAGGCTTCACGCTGACGCGCGAGGCTGGCGGTATTCCAAATGCCTTTATCGCCAGCTTCGGCAGCGGGAAACCGGTCATCGCCCTGCTGGGCGAATACGACGCGCTGGCCGGATTAAGCCAGCAGGCGCACTGCGCAACGGCGCAATCCGCCACGCCGGGAGCCAACGGCCACGGCTGCGGGCATAACCTCTTAGGCACCGCGGCGCTTGCGGGCGCGGTGGCGGTGAAAAGCTGGCTGGAGCAGCACGGCGGCAGCGGAACGGTGCGTTTTTACGGCTGTCCCGGCGAGGAAGGCGGCTCCGGAAAAACCTTTATGGTGCGCGAAGGTCTGTTTGATGACGTCGATGCCGCCGTCACCTGGCACCCGGAAGCCTTTGCCGGGATGTTTAACGTCAGCACGCTGGCGAATATTCAGGCCGCCTGGCGTTTTCACGGCGTGGCGGCGCACGCGGCCAACTCCCCCCATCTGGGACGCAGCGCGCTGGACGCCGTGACGCTGATGACCACCGGCACCAACTTCCTCAACGAACACATCATTGA
Source organism: Enterobacter sp. ECC-249 (assembly GCF_043965265.1). Taxonomy (NCBI): domain Bacteria; kingdom Pseudomonadati; phylum Pseudomonadota; class Gammaproteobacteria; order Enterobacterales; family Enterobacteriaceae; genus Enterobacter; species Enterobacter sp. ECC-249. The sequence goes on along the minus strand of NZ_CP143660.1, from coordinate 2,558,608 downwards.
GAAAGCGCGCGTCCATTACGCCATCACCGACACCGGCGGGATTTCCCCCAACGTGGTACAGGCGCAGGCTGAAGTGCTGTACCTGATCCGCGCTCCTGAAATGGCCGATGCGCAGCAGATCTACGAACGCATCGAGAAAATTGCCCAGGGCGCGGCGATGATGACCGAAACCACCGTCGAGTGTCGCTTTGATAAAGCCTGCTCCAGCTATCTGCCGAACCGCACGCTCGAGGCGGCGATGTATCGCGCCCTGCAGCACTACGGTACGCCTCTCTGGACCGAGGAAGAACGCGCCTTCGCCCGCGAGATCCGCGCCACCCTGACGTCCAACGATCTGCAGAACAGCCTGAAAAATATTGCCGCTACGGGAGGTGAAGCGGGGAAAGCCTTTGCTCGTCGTCATCAGGAGACGCTGCTGGTGGATGAAGTCGCGCCCTACGCTATTACCGACAACGTGCTGGCGGGTTCAACCGACGTGGGCGACGTCAGCTGGAAAATGCCGGTCGCCCAGTGCTTCAGCCCCTGCTTTACCGTCGGCACGCCGCTGCATACCTGGCAACTGGTGTCTCAGGGGCGAACCTCTATTGCCCACAAAGGCATGCTGCTGGCCGGGAAAGTGATGGGCGCAACCGCGCTCAATCTGCTGCAGGACGCCGCGCTGCTGAAAAAATGCCGTGAAGAGTTTGAACAACAAATACAAGAAAAACCGTACGTGTGTCCGATCCCACAGGGCGTGACACCGTCACCTTTAAAATAAAAAAACACAACACTCCCGAGGAACGCCCATGAGTATGTCATCCATACCTTCGCATTCCCCATCCGGTAAGCTCTATGGCTGGGTTGAAAGGATCGGCAATAAAGTGCCGCATCCTTTCCTGCTGTTTATCTATCTGATTGTGATTTTGATGGTCGCCACCGCCGTGCTCTCCGCTTTTGACGTAAGCGTGCGCAGCCCGGCCGACGGCAGCCTGGTGGCGGTAAAGAACCTGCTCAGCGTTGACGGGCTGCACTGGTTTTTACCCAACGTCATCAAAAACTTCAGCGGTTTCGCCCCGCTGGGCGCCATTCTGGCGCTGGTGCTGGGCGCCGGGCTGGCGGAACGCGTGGGCCTGTTGCCCGCATTGATGGCGAAGATGGCTTCTCACGTCAGCGCGCGTTACGCCAGCTATATGGTGCTGTTTATCGCCTTCTTCAGCCATATCTCCTCCGACGCCGCGCTGGTGATCATGCCGCCGATGGGGGCGCTGATTTTCCTCGCCGTCGGGCGTCATCCCGTGGCGGGCCTGCTGTCGGCGATTGCGGGCGTGGGCTGCGGCTTTACCGCCAATCTGCTGATCGTGACCACCGACGTGCTGCTCTCGGGCATCAGTACGGAGGCGGCGAAAACCATTGATGCGGGGATGCGCGTCAGCGTGATCGACAACTGGTACTTTATGGCAAGCTCGGTCATTGTCCTGACGATTGTCGGCGGGCTGATTACCGATAAGATCGTCGAGCCGCGACTGGGTAAATGGGAAGGCCGCAGTGATGAAAAGCTGGAAACGCTGAGCAAAGAGCAGCGCTTCGGCCTGCGCGTGGCGGGGATTGTCTCGCTGGCGTTTATTGCCGCGGTGGCGCTGATGGTGGTACCGGAAAACGGCATATTGCGCGATCCGGTTAAACATACCGTCCTGCCGTCACCCTTTATTCAGGGCATCGTGCCGCTGATTATTCTCTTCTTCTTTGTTGTTTCGCTCGCCTACGGTATCGCTACCGGCAAAATCCGCCGTCAGGGCGATCTGCCGCAGTTGATGATCGAGCCGATGAAAGAGATGGCGGGCTTTATCGTGATGGTGTTCCCGCTGGCCCAGTTTGTGGCGATGTTTAACTGGAGCAACATGGGCAAGTTTATGGCCGTGGGCCTGACCGACGCGCTGGAGGCTGCCGGATTAAGCGGCGTACCGGCGTTTGTCGGCCTGGCGCTGCTGTCATCCCTGCTGTGCATGTTTATCGCCAGCGGCTCCGCCATCTGGTCGATTCTGGCCCCGATCTTTGTGCCGATGTTTATGATGCTGGGTTTCCATCCGGCGTTTGCCCAGATCCTGTTCCGCATCGCGGACTCTTCGGTCATTCCGCTGGCGCCGGTTTCGCCGTTTGTTCCGCTGTTCTTAGGCTTCCTCCAGCGCTATAAACCCGAGGCCAAACTGGGTACCTACTATTCGCTGGTTTTACCCTACCCGCTTATCTTTTTAGGGGTATGGCTGGTGATGCTGGTGGCATGGTATCTTGTCGGCCTGCCGATTGGGCCGGGAATATACCCGAGGCTGAACTAAAGGAATGAGGATGCTGAGATTACTCGAAGATAAGATTGCGACGCCGCTCGGGCCGCTGTGGGTGATCGCGGATGAGACGTTCAATCTGCGCGCCGTTGAGTGGGAAGAGCACAGCGACCGCATGGAAGAACTGCTCAATATTCATTACCGCCTGCAGGGTTATGAACGCATCAGCGCCACCAACCCGGGCGGGCTGAGCGACAAGCTTGCGGCGTACTTCGAAGGCGATCTCAGCATCATCGACACGCTGCCCACCGCCACGGCAGGCACCCCTTTTCAGCGTGAAGTATGGCAGGCGCTGCGGTCGATTCCGTGCGGGCAGGTCATGCATTACGGCCAGCTCGCGGAGCAGTTAGGTCGCGCTGGCGCCGCACGCGCGGTGGGTGCCGCGAACGGCTCTAACCCGGTCAGCATCGTAGTGCCCTGCCATCGCGTCATTGGCCGCAACGGCACCATGACGGGCTATGCCGGTGGCGTGCAGCGAAAAGAGTGGCTACTGCGCCATGAAGGGTATCTCTTGCTCTAGTTCCCAGGCTTTTTGTGCTTAATTTTCTACCGGTTAGGCTAAAAATCCATAATCAAGCTGTGGAATTTCAAGAAGATGGCGACACGTTGCCGTCTCTTGTCCTTATTGAGGGTTTGTCAGGCTTACGTACTTACCAAAAAGATGTTAAAATTGACCAATATCAATTAAGGCTTGAGCAAACCTATGATCCCGGAAAAGCGAATTATACGACGCATTCAGTCTGGCGGTTGTGCTATCCATTGCCAGGATTGCAGCATCAGCCAGCTCTGTATCCCGTTTACCCTGAATGAGCATGAACTCGATCAGCTTGATAATATCATCGAGCGCAAAAAGCCTATTCAGAAAGGGCAGACGCTGTTTAAAGCGGGAGACGAACTGAAATCGCTCTATGCTATCCGTTCTGGCACCATCAAGAGCTACACCATCACCGAACAGGGTGATGAGCAGATCACCGGCTTCCATCTGGCGGGCGACCTGGTGGGCTTTGATGCCATCGGTACGGGCCATCACCCGAGCTTTGCTCAGGCGCTCGAAACCTCAATGGTTTGCGAAATCCCGTTTGAAACCCTGGACGATCTGTCCGGTAAGATGCCTAACCTGCGTCAGCAGATGATGCGTCTGATGAGCGGTGAGATCAAAGGCGATCAGGACATGATCCTGCTGCTTTCTAAAAAGAATGCCGAAGAGCGCCTGGCCGCGTTTATCTACAACCTCTCCCGCCGCTTCGCCGAGCGTGGCTTCTCGCCGCGTGAATTCCGTCTGACGATGACGCGTGGCGATATCGGTAACTACCTGGGTCTGACCGTGGAAACCATCAGCCGTCTGCTGGGGCGTTTCCAGAAAAGCGGGATGCTGGCCGTTAAAGGTAAATACATCACTATCGAAAACGGTGAAGCGCTTGCCGTTCTTGCCGGGCACGCCCGCAACGTGGCGTAACACTCCGCATATTGATGACCAGACTGATAAATTCCTGTGATTTATTGGTCTGGTGTAATCTCTTCCGTTTCAAGATATTTTCACCGTAGCACGTCCCCACACAGCGCCCAAAAGGTTCTCGTTGAGGTTATGAATTGAGAGAAAGTTTGTTTTTCGTTTCAGTCGTGATTGCCTCTGTGACCTTTATCTTCATCTGGATCATGCTTGTCGGCCCGATGAAGGGGGAGGAAAAAACCTACGTCCAGGACTCCACGACCTTTGCGATTGCGGTGATGGTGCTGCTGTTTATTGCGTTCATCGCGGTGACGACCACGGTGCTTTTCCTCTGATAAATTTTCATGAATTATTGATCTGGCAAAACCTCCCCTCTGTTTCATTCAGGATATATAGGTTACTCTTTTAATTACAGACTGTGGTGACAGTAGTAAGGAGACCTGTATGGCCAAGTATCAAAACATGCTGGTAGCTATCGATCCGAATCAGGACGATCAGCCGGCATTACGACGTGCTGTGTATTTACATCAACGGATTGGTGGCAAAATCAAAGCGTTTTTGCCGATCTATGACTTCTCGTATGAGATGACCACCCTTCTGTCGCCTGACGAGCGCACCGCTATGCGTCAGGGCGTCATCAGCCAGCGTACCGCGTGGATCCGTGAACAGGCGAAGTATTACCTGGAAGCGGGCGTGCCCATTGATATTAAAGTGGTCTGGCATAACCGACCTTTTGAAGCCATCATCCAGGAAATTGTCGCCGGTGGGCACGACCTGCTGCTGAAGATGGCGCACCAGCACGACAAGCTGGAATCCGTGATCTTCACCCCAACCGACTGGCACTTGCTGCGTAAATGCCCTTGCCCGGTCTGGATGGTGAAAGACCAGCCGTGGCCTGAAGGTGGGAAAGCCGTTGTGGCGGTAAACCTCGCGAGCGAAGAGGATTACCACAACTCCCTGAACGAGAAGCTGGTGAAGGAGACTATCCAGCTTGCCGATCAGGTCAATCATACCGAAGTACATCTGGTTGGCGCCTATCCGGTCACCCCGATTAACATTGCCATTGAGCTGCCTGAATTTGACCCAAGCGTGTACAACGACGCGATCCGCGGTCAGCACCTGCTGGCCATGAAAGCGCTGCGCCAGAAATTCAGCATCGATGAGAAAATGACCCACGTGGAAAAAGGGCTGCCTGAAGAGGTGATCCCGGACCTGGCGGAACACCTGCAGGCAGGGATTGTGGTGCTGGGCACCATTGGCCGGACCGGTATTTCTGCCGCGTTCCTCGGTAATACCGCGGAACAGGTGATCGACCATCTGCGCTGCGACCTGCTGGTCATTAAGCCGGATGAGTACCAGACGCCGGTCGAGCTGGACGATCCGGAAGACGATTAACCCGCAGGATGAAAAAAACCGTCGGAGAACCGGCGGTTTTTTTTTGCCGGGTGGCGGCTTCGCCTTACCCGGCCTACGGGTTTGGTAGGCCCGGTAAGCTTGCGCCACCGGGCTTTACCCTGTCAGAGTGATTTCAGAATCGCATCCACGCTGGCTTTAGCATCGCCAAACAGCATGTGGGTGTTCTCTTTGAAGAACAGCGGGTTCTGAACCCCGGCATAGCCGGTATTCATGGAGCGTTTAAACACGATCACGTTCTGCGCTTTCCACACTTCCAGAACCGGCATCCCGGCGATTGGGCTGCCCGGGTCGTCCTGTGCAGCAGGGTTAACGGTATCGTTGGCACCAATGACCAGCACGGTGTCGGTGTCGGCGAAATCATCGTTGATCTCATCCATTTCCAGCACGATGTCGTAAGGCACTTTCGCTTCCGCCAGCAGCACGTTCATATGGCCCGGCAGACGCCCAGCCACCGGGTGAATACCAAAGCGAACCTTGATGCCCCGCGCGCGCAGCTTCTCGGTGATTTCCGCCACCGGATACTGCGCCTGCGCCACCGCCATACCGTAGCCCGGGGTGATGATCACGGAATGCGAGTTTTTCAGCATGTCTGCGGTATCTTCCGCAGAAATTTCACGGTGCTCACCCACTTCTTCATCCGCACTGGAAGAAGATCCGTCGGTCCCGAAACCACCGGCGATAACGCTAATGAACGAGCGGTTCATCGCCTTACACATGATGTAAGACAGGATCGCACCGGAAGAACCCACCAGCGCACCGGTGACGATCAGCAGGTCGTTGCTCAGCATAAAGCCTGCCGCCGCTGCCGCCCAGCCGGAGTAGGAGTTCAGCATCGAGACCACCACCGGCATATCCGCACCACCGATGGACGCCACCAGGTGCCAGCCGAACGCCAGCGCGATGATGGTCATTACCAGCAGCGCCAGCACCTGCAGACCGACGCTTTCGGTACGCACAAAGACCACCAGCAGTACAAACGATACGACCAGCGCCGCCAGGTTCAGCTTATGACGGTTTGGCAGCATCAGCGGTTTGGAGGAGATCTTCCCGCGCAGTTTGCCGAACGCGACAATAGAGCCGGTGAAGGTCACCGCACCGATGAAGATACCGAGGAACACTTCCGTCAGGTGGATATTCACCAGAATCGGTTCCAGGCCCGGTTCGTGATACAGGTAGCTGTTGAAGCCCACCAGCACCGCCGCCAGACCCACGAAGCTGTGCAGAATAGCGACCAGCTCCGGCATCTCGGTCATTTCAACGCGTTTTGCCAGGCGAATACCAATCGCGCCGCCGATGATCATCGCCACCAGGATCCACGCCACGTTGCCGGTATCCGGCCCGAAGATGGTGGCAATCAGCGCAATCGCCATCCCGGCGATACCAAAGTTATTCCCCTGCTGAGACGTTTCGTGTTTGGAAAGCCCCGCCAGACTGAAAATAAACAGGATTGCAGCAACAATGTATGCGGCTGTCACTAATCCTCCAGACATATGCTACCCCTTACCCTTTACGAAACATTTTCAGCATGCGCTGAGTCACGGTGAAACCACCGAAAATATTGATACTGGCGATCAGCACCGCAATAAAGCTCAGGAAGCTGATCCAGCCGCCGTGACCAATCTGCAGTAACGCCCCCACGACGATGATCCCGGAGATGGCGTTGGTTACCGACATCAGCGGCGTATGCAGCGCATGGGAGACGTTCCACACCACGTAGTAGCCCACGACGCAGGAGAGCGCGAACACGGTAAAGTGGCCGAGGAACTCTTTCGGCGCAACGTCAGCCAGCCAGCCGAACAGAATAATTACCAGCGCCATGATCGCGTATTTACGCCACGGAGAAGCCGGTTTGGCGGGCTCTTTTGGCGCAGGTGCCGCTTTCGGTGCCGCCTGAGGCTGAGCAGAAACCTGAATAGGCGGCGCAGGCCAGGTAATTTCACCGTCACGGACCACGGTGACGCCGCGCACCACCACATCGTCGAAATCAACGGTGACGCTGCCGTCTTTCTCTTTGCAAAGCAGCTTCAGCAGGTTGACCAGGTTAGTGCCGTAGAGCTGGGAAGACTGCGTTGGCAGGCGGCCCGGCAGATCGGTATAACCAATCACCTTCACGCCGTTAGCGGTCGTGGTCACTTGATTCGGTACGGTATATTCACAGTTACCGCCGTTTTGGGCGGCCAGGTCGACAATCACGCTGCCCGATTTCATGGAGTCAACCATCTCACGGGTAATCAGCTTCGGCGCCGGTTTGCCCGGGATAAGCGCGGTGGTGACAATAATGTCGACATCTTTCGCCTGGGCGGCGAAGAGTTCCATTTCGGCTTTGATAAACGCTTCGGACATCACCTTCGCGTAACCATCGCCGCTGCCCGCTTCTTCCTTGAAGTCCAGCTCAAGGAATTCGGCCCCCATACTCTGGACCTGTTCTTTTACTTCTGGGCGGGTGTCAAAGGCGCGTACGATAGCGCCCAGGCTGTTTGCCGCACCGATTGCGGCAAGGCCCGCCACGCCCGCGCCAATCACCATCACTTTCGCCGGAGGAACTTTACCCGCGGCGGTGATTTGACCGGTAAAGAAGCGACCAAATTCGTGGGCCGCTTCAACAATGGCACGGTAGCCGGCAATGTTTGCCATGGAGCTTAAGGCATCCAGCGACTGCGCGCGCGAAATACGCGGCACGGAGTCCATTGCCATCACGGTCACGCCACGGGCTGCCAGCTTCTCCATCAGCTCCGGGTTTTGCGCAGGCCAGATGAAGCTCACCAGGGTCGTCCCCGGATTCAGCAGCGCAATCTCACTCTCTTCCGGTGCGTTGACCTTCAGAATCACCGGCGACTGCCAGACGTCAGCAGCATCGACCACTTCTGCGCCAGCCTGGATAAAGGCCTCGTCATCGAAACTCGCCAGTTTGCCTGCGCCGCTTTCAACCGCGACCGTAAAACCCAGTTTAAGCAGTTGCTCCACCGTTTTCGGTGTTGCCGCTACGCGGGTTTCATTGGCTAACCGTTCTTTTGGTACCCCAATACGCATAGTTTTCCCTTCCATCGGTTTTTGATGATGGTTTATCGATAAATGCCCGTGGTTTGTATCAATTTTCGCCATCGCGCGAGCGACGCGATATGATTAACCCCGGAAAATAAAACGGTAACAAACTGTCTATAACCTACTGAAAATAGCGCCCGCGATCTACCGCCAGAAAACACTATTTCTTATTTTATCTGTGAAAAATAAGCGATCGGCGTCACTGACAGTGATATTTACCTTAAATTGATTGTCAGAACCGATAAAACGCGCAAGCGAAGCGGTAAAAACATGATATAGCGCCATAAGAGAACAACTTATTAACATTAAATTAACTTGTAAAAGTCATATGCTTTATCAGTTTTACTTGTCAAATGCGTGTTTTTTCAACATATCACTAAATGTTATCGAATAAGGTGATTCAGTAAGCACAGGCAGTGAAAAATGGCGCAGACAGCGACGGGTTTTAAATGCAATAATCGGGACCGTCTCAAATTAACAACAATACCAGTACATGGTTTGCGCAAGGCGAAGGATCATTTTTATGAAGCTTAAGAACACACTCCTGGCGTCCGCACTTCTTTCCGCGACCGCCCTGTCTGCGAATGCCGCAACAGAGTTAACGCCGGAGCAAGCGGCAGCGTTAAAACCTTTTGACCATACGGTCATTGTGGGTCGTTATAATTCTATTGGCGACGCCGTCGCCGCGGCATCAAAAGCTGCTGATAAAAACGGGGCCGCCTCGTTTTATGTCGTTGACCAGTCCGATTACGGCAACAGCGGCAACCAGCGCGTGACCATTGCGCTGTTCAAAGACAATGCGCCAAAAGCTGATGCACCAAAAAACCGCGTGATCAACGGTGTTGTTGAGCTGCCGAAAGATCAGGCGATTGAGCTGGAACCTTACGATACCGTCACCGTTCAGGGCTTCTACCGCAGCCAGCCTGAAGTGAACGATGCCATCACCAAAGCCGCGAAAGAGAAAGGGGCTTACTCGTTCTACATCGTGCGTCAGGTCGATGCTAACCAGGGTGGCAACCAGCGTATTACCGCGTTCATCTATAAAGAAGATGCGAAAAAACGTGTTCTGCAGAGCCCGGATGCGATTCCGGCGAACTCAGAAGCCGGTCGCGCGGCAATAGCGAAAGGCGGCGAAGCAGCGAAGAGAGTTGAAATTCCAGGCGTAGCAACGACCGCTGCCCCGAGCGCTGAAGTGGGCCGTTTCTTCGAAACGCAGTCCACGAAAGGTGGCCGTTATTCGGTTACGCTGCCGGACGGTACCAAAATTGAAGAGCTGAACAACGCCACTGCCGCGCAGATGGTGCCGTTCGACAGCATCAAATTTACCGGCAACTACGGCAACATGACGGAAGTCTCTTACCAGGTCGCGAAGCGTGCGGCGAAGAAAGGGGCGAAGTTCTACCACATCACCCGCCAGTGGCAGGAACGTGGTAACAACGTGACCATCAGCGCCGATCTGTACAAGTAACAAAATCGTTTACGAAAGGCGGCGCAATGCCGCCTTTTTTGTTACTTTTTTTGAATTTCTGCCCCACGTCATTGCATGCTTTCGTTACACTCCGTAAAATCCCGCGCCTTAGTGTGATCCACCATTTTTATGCGCCTGAGCGAAATAATTATTCTGGATTTTGACCTTTCATAACAGGAAGCCAATGGAAAAGAAACTTGGCCTGAGTGCTCTGACTGCACTCGTTTTAAGCTCAATGCTGGGTGCGGGCGTATTCAGTTTGCCGCAAAATATGGCGGCCGTCGCCAGCCCTTCCGCGCTCATCATTGGCTGGGGCATTACCGGTGTCGGCATACTGCTGCTGGCCTTCGCCATGCTGCTGCTCACCCGCATTCGCCCGGACCTGGACGGCGGCATTTTCACCTATGCGCGTGAAGGTTTCGGCGAGCTGATTGGCTTCTGTTCCGCGTGGGGATACTGGCTGTGTGCGGTTATCGCCAACGTCTCCTATCTGGTTATCGTCTTCTCGGCGCTCAGTTTCTTTACCGATACGCCTGAGCTGCGTCTTTTTGGCGACGGGAACACCTGGCAGTCTATTGTGGGCGCCTCGGTGTTACTGTGGTTCGTCCACTGGCTGGTATTACGTGGCGTACAAACGGCCGCCAGCATCAACCTGGTGGCGACGCTGGCGAAACTGGTTCCGCTCGGGCTGTTTATCGTTCTGGCCTTTATTGCGTTCCGTCTCGACGTGTTTAAGCTCGATTTCAGCGGCGTTGCGCTGGGCGTTCCCGTCTGGGAGCAGGTGAAAAACACGATGCTGATTACCCTGTGGGTGTTCATCGGCGTTGAAGGCGCGGTCGTGGTTTCTGCTCGCGCCCGCAACAAACGCGATGTGGGCCGCGCCACGCTTCTGGCCGTACTGGCTGCGCTCGGGGTCTATCTGCTGGTGACGCTGCTGTCGCTCGGCGTCGTGGCGCGTCCTGAGCTCGCGGAAATGCGTAACCCGTCAATGGCTGGCCTGATGGTGAAAATGCTCGGCCCATGGGGCGATGTGGTGATTGCCGCTGGGCTGATCGTTTCCGTCTGCGGCGCTTACCTGAGCTGGACCATCATGGCGGCTGAAGTGCCATTCCTGGCCGCGACGCACAAGGCGTTTCCACGCCTGTTTGCCCGTCAAAACAAAAACAGCGCGCCGTCGGCATCACTCTGGCTGACCAACATCAGCGTTCAGGTCTGTCTGGTGCTGATCTGGCTCACAGGTTCAGACTATAACACCCTGCTGACCATCGCCTCGGAGATGATTCTGGTACCCTATTTCTTAGTGGGTGCGTATCTGTTAAAAATTGCCACTCGCCCGGCGCATTATCTCGTGGGTGTCGGAGCCTGTATTTACGGCCTGTGGTTGTTGTATGCTTCCGGACCTATGCATCTGCTGCTGTCGGTGGTGCTGTACGCACCGGGTCTGCTGGTGTTTATCTACGCCCGCCGCACGCATCAGCTGGAGAACGCGCTGAAACGCCGTGAGATGGCATTAATTGGACTGTTACTGGTTGCTGCCCTACCGGCAACCTGGATGTTAATGGGATAGCAACGCCTTTCCCATTGTTGAACTGTTAAGGAGAATACGATGGGAAATGCACCGCTTCGCCCAATACTGATTACCGGCGGAGGCCGCCGTATCGGCCTCGCCCTCGCCCATCATTTTCTCAACCTTCGCCATCCGGTCATTGTCAGCTACCGTACGGAATATCCGTCGATTGAAGGGTTACGCAAAGCCGGTGCTGTCTGCATTCAGGCTGATTTTTCAACCGATGAAGGCATTCTGGCTTTCGCCGAAAAGGTAAAATCCACCACGACGGGGCTGCGCGCCGTGATCCATAACGCCAGCGCATGGCGTGCCGAAAAGCCCGGTACGTCACTCAGCGAAACGCTCTCCTCCATGTTGCAGATCCACGTTAATGCCCCTTATCTGCTTAACCACGCTCTGCAGGATCTACTGCGCGGCCACGGGCACGCGGCGGGCGACATCATTCACTTCACTGATTATGTGGTTGAGCGCGGCAGCGACAAGCACATCGCCTATGCGGCCAGTAAAGCCGCACTGGATAACATGACCCGATCGTTTGCCCGCAAGCTCGCCCCCGAGGTGAAGGTGAACGCCATCGCACCGGCGATGATTTTATTTAACGAGAACGATGATGCGGAGTATCGCCAGCAGGCGCTGAATAAGTCGCTTATGAAAATCGCCCCGGGCGAGAAAGAGGTCATCGACCTGGTGGATTACCTGCTCACCAGCTGCTACGTCACCGGCAGAACCTTTGCCGTGGACGGCGGCCGACCGCTGCGCTAGTGAAAGCGGCTCCAGAAGAAAATTAATAGCCAGGCGCTGAGCCCCCAGCAGACCACCGCCCCGCTCAGCGCCAGTGGGAGACGCAGAAAACCGGTGAAATACCAAAGCGAAAGCAGGTAGAGAAAATACGGGATGATTGACCACATGCCAAACACGATGGTCGTGCGTAACGCTTCCGTACCGCGTTCAGACGCCACGATATAGTGGGCAATGAGTGCAAAGGTCGGGAAGAGAGGGATCAGCCCGGCAATATAGTAGTTTTTCGTTTTCGCCAGCATGCCAATCAGCAACACCACCAGCGCGCCCAGCCCGGCTTTGATCACCAGCCCCATCTTTTTCCCTGGAATAATCAACTCACAATATCAGCCAGAATAACGGAACCGGCGTTAATTTTGAAAGATTAATGGAAGGTTAAGGTTTCGCGGTGTATGTTGGCTTTTTTCACGAAAACAGACGCTGTATGAATAAGATTGTTTATGTTGAAGACGAACCTGAAGTCGGGCAGCTGATCGCCGCCTATCTGGGTAAACATGATATGGACGTCATTGTTGAACCTCGCGGCGATCGTGCCGAAGAGGTGGTCGTCCGTGAAAACCCGGATCTGGTACTGCTGGATATCATGTTGCCAGGCAAAGACGGCATGACGCTCTGCCGTGACCTGCGCGCCCGTTGGGAGGGCCCTATCGTCCTGCTCACCTCACTGGACAGCGATATGAACCATATTTTGTCGCTGGAGATGGGTGCCAATGATTACATTCTGAAAACCACACCGCCTGCCGTCCTGCTCGCTCGCCTGCGCCTCCATTTGCGCCAGCACGCCAGCATCGAACGCGAAGCACCAGCGCCGTCTCTGACGCCGCACAAAGCGATGCGCTTCGGTACGCTGTCTATCGATCCGATTAACCGTCAGGTGCTGCTCTCTGGCGAGCTTATCGCCCTTTCCACCGCAGATTTTGACCTGCTGTGGGAGCTGGCAACGCACGCCGGGCAAATCATGGACCGCGACGCGCTGCTGAAAAACCTGCGTGGCGTGAGCTATGACGGAATGGACCGCAGCGTTGACGTAGCGATTTCGCGTCTGCGCAAAAAGCTGCAGGATAACGCCACCGAGCCCTACCGCATTAAAACCGTGCGTAACAAGGGCTATCTGTTTGCCCCACATGCGTGGGAAACCTAAACGCCGGATAAGATAACCTGCGCGAAATGAAGGCGTAGTGAGACGATGCCTTCTCTTTCGCGCGTTTATTTTTACGTTTGCGCAACAATTAATTTGCTAAGCACACGAACTGTTCCATAATTACCTTCTCGACTCTCCTTTTTTCAGCGCGCCCCGCTCTCGCAACCGTTTTACTCATTTTTCGCCGTGAAGTTTTCACGACATCTCTCCCATAAATCTTGAAATGAGGATTTAAGCCCATGACATATGTATAGCTACAATCGGATAGAAGCCATCAAAACCAATCTCGAGTGGATTGTTAATCAGGCAACCCTGAACCATGCCTCCCCCTCACGCACCGATCAAAAAGCGCTCTTTGACCTGCTGGAACTCATCCAGTCTTACGAAATACTGCTCGACCTCATCAGCGAATACGGGATGGATGTGATTGATACGCACATCGCAGAAGGCCTGGCCGTGACGGAAACATTCATCGCCAAGGTAAAAAACAGCGCGAAAGCCATGTAATACGCTCCACAGACGTGAAAAACTCGAAGGGTTTTCATGTATATTCTGCACAAAGCGTTTCTTCGGTGAGATCCAATGAAAAAGCTGTTTGTGCAGTTTTATCTTTTACTTTTTGTCTGCTTCCTGGTGATGACCATGCTGGTCGGGCTGGTTTATAAATTTACCGCCGAACGCGCGGGCAGGCAGTCGCTGGACGATCTGATGAAAAGCTCGCTCTATCTGATGCGCAGCGAGCTGAGAGAAATCCCGCCGCACGACTGGGCGAAAACCCTGAAAGAGCTGGATCTGAATCTGTCATTCGATTTACGCATTGAGCCGTTGAAAGATTTCGATCTGGATCCGCCCGCCATGCAGCGTCTGCGCGACGGGGACATCGTCGCGCTGGATGAGAAATACACCTTTATCCAGCGTATTCCGCGCAGCCATTACGTGCTGGCCGTCGGGCCGGTGCCCTATCTCTATTATTTGCACCAGATGCGTCTGCTGGACATGGCGCTGATGGCCTTTATCGCCATTTCGCTCGCGTTTCCGGTCTTTATCTGGATGCGCCCGCACTGGCAGGACATGCTGAAGCTGGAATCCGCCGCGCAGCGTTTTGGTGAGGGACACTTTACCGAACGCATCCACTTTGACAGCGGTTCCAGCTTTGAACGTCTGGGCGTGGCCTTTAACCAGATGGCCGATAACATCAATGCCCTGATCGCCAGTAAAAAGCAGCTGATCGACGGAATTGCGCACGAGCTGCGCACGCCGCTGGTCCGCCTGCGCTATCGTCTGGAGATGAGCGAAAATCTGACGGAAGCGGAGTCTCAGGCCCTGAACCGCGACATTGGCCAGCTTGAGGCGCTGATTGAGGAGCTACTGACCTACGCGCGCCTCGATCGTCCGCAAAACGAACTGAACCTCAGCACGCCGGACCTGCCCGCCTGGCTGCAAACCCACATTGACGACGTTCAGAGCGTGAACCCGCAGCGCACGCTGTTGACGCGCGTCACGCCGGGTGACTACGGCGCGCTCGATATGCGCCTGATGGAGCGCGTGCTCGACAATCTGATGAACAACGCCATGCGCTACAGCGAAAGTACGCTACAGATTGGGCTGGATTTGCAGGGCAATCAGGCCAGCCTGACCGTTGAGGATGACGGGCCGGGGATCGCCCCGGAAGCGCGAGAAACCGTGTTTGAACCGTTTGTCCGCCTCGATCCCAGCCGCGATCGCGCCACCGGCGGATGTGGTCTGGGGCTGGCGATTGTCTACTCTATCGCGCAGGCGATGGGCGGCACGGTACATTGCGAGGAGAGCGAGCTTGGCGGCGCGCGCTTCTGCTTTAGCTGGCCGGTATACCATAACATCGCCCTTCCCGTTCCTGCCTGACCTTAACCGCACGCTGGCCTGACCCGGCGTGCTGTGCTATATGATAAGTATGTTGTAACTAATGAGAGTGCTTATGGCGACCTACGATCTTATCGAACGGCTGAACAGCACGTTTCGGGAAATAGAACACGAGCTCCTGACCCTGACAGAACGTTTGCAGACCTGCCGTCTGCTGGCCGCGCGCGTCTTTACCCTGCCCGAGGTGGCCAAAGGGGCCGAGCACGATCCGCTGGACACCATCGACGTGAAGCAGCACATCGGCAAGGCCGCACTGGAGCTGGCGATGAAACACTATCGCCATCTTTTTATCCAGCAGCAGTCTGAACAGCGCAGCAGCAAGGCAGCCGTGCGGCTGCCCGGCGTGATCTGCCTGCAAACCGATGCGACAACGCGCGAAGCGCTGGAAAGCCAGATTGCCCATATCAACAGCCTGAAAGCGGCATTTGAGAAAATCGTTACCGAGGAGTCGGGCCTGGCCCCTGCCGCCCGGTTTGAATGGGTGCACCGTCAGCTTCCGGGGCTGATTACCCTGAATGCCTATCGCACGCTGACGGTACTGCGTCACCCCGCCACGCTGCGCTTTGGCTGGGCGAATAAGCACATCATTAAAAACTTCACCCGGGATGAAATTCTCGCGCAGCTTGAAAAAAGCCTGAAGACGCCTCGCACCGTTGCGCCGTGGTCGCGTGAGCAGTGGATTGAACGCCTGGAGCAGGAGTACCACAGCATCGCCTCGCTACCGGCGGATACGCGCCTCAAAATTAAGCGCCCGGTGAAGGTTCAGCCTATCGCCCGCGTCTGGTATTCCGGTCAGCAAAAACAGGTACAGTATGCCTGTCCAACGCCGCTGATTGCGCTCTATGATGACGATCGGGGGGCTATCGTGCCGGATATTGGTGAGTTGCTGAATTACGATGCCGAAAATGTCCAGCACCGTTACCGACCTCAGGCGCAGCCGCTACAGCTGATTATTCCGCGACTGCACCTGTACGTGGCGAGTTGATTATTTCAGGCTGCCGACCATCGCCTCAGGGCGCACCCAGGCATCGAACTCCGCTTCCGTCAGATAGCCCAGCGCCAGGGCGGAGGCTTTCAGCGTCAGCCCCTCCTTATGCGCTTTTTTGGCGATCTCGGCGGCTTTGTCGTAGCCAATGTGGGTATTGAGCGCGGTCACCAGCATCAGCGACTCATTTAACAGCTGGCTGATGCGCTCGCGGTTTGGCTCGATCCCCACCGCGCAGTGTTCGTTAAAGCTCTCCATGCCGTCCGCCAGCAGACGAATCGATTGCAGAACGTTGTGGATCACCATCGGGCGATAGACGTTCAGCTCGAAGTTGCCGGACGCGCCGCCCAGGTTGACGGCCACGTCGTTGCCCAGCACCTGACAGCAGAGCATGGTCATGGCTTCGCACTGGGTCGGGTTGACTTTACCCGGCATGATGGAGCTGCCCGGCTCGTTTTCCGGAATGCTGATTTCACCGATGCCGCAGCGCGGGCCCGAGGCCAGCCAGCGCACGTCATTGGCGATTTTCATCAGCGAGGCCGCCAGCCCTTTCAGCGCGCCGTGGGTGTGGACCAGCGCATCGCAGGTCGCCAGCGCTTCGAACTTGTTGGGCGCCGTAACGAACGGCTGCCCGGTGATGTTTGCAAGCTCCTCCGCCACGCGCACCGCATACTCCGGATGGGTGTTTAACCCGGTGCCCACCGCCGTGCCGCCGAGCGCCAGCTCCGCCAGGTGCGGCAGGCTGTTCTCAATGTGCTTCAGGTTGTGTTCCAGCATCGCCACCCAGCCGGAAATCTCCTGGCCGAGCGTCAGCGGCGTGGCGTCCTGCAGGTGCGTACGGCCAATTTTGACGATGTCGCGGAAGGCCTGCGCCTTCTCGTTGAGCGTAGATTTCAGGACGTTAAGCTGTGGGATAAGCTGTTCGCGAATAGCAATCACCGCCGCCACGTGCATGGCCGTGGGGAAGACGTCGTTAGAACTCTGGCTCTTGTTGACGTCATCGTTCGGATGAACCTTACGCTCCATGCCGCGCACGCCGCCCAGCAGTTCGCTTGCCCGGTTCGCCAGCACTTCGTTCATGTTCATGTTGCTTTGGGTGCCTGAACCGGTCTGCCAGATGGCGAGAGGGAATTCGTCGGGATGCTTGCCCGCCAGCACTTCGTCGGCGGCGTTGATGATGGCATTGGCCTTGTCTGCCGCCAGCAGGCCTAAATCCTGGTTCACCTTCGCGGCTGCACGTTTGGTGAGGGCCAGCGCCTGAATCAGCGAGACGGGCATTTTTTCAGTCGAGATACGGAAATGCTCCAGCGAACGCTGGGTTTGCGCGCCCCAAAGCTTGTCGGCCGGGACGTCGATGGCGCCCATCGAATCTTTCTCATGGCGTACCGTGGTCATTACTTTCTCCTTGATAACAAAAGAGGGATTGCTCACATGCTTAAGGGATAAGTATTGATGACTTCTGGGAAACGTTATGGCGCTTTGTGCGCTCTTTTTGGTGTCGGGTGGCGGCTGTGCCTTACCCGACCTACGAGAATGCAGGCCGGGTAAGCGTCAGCGCCACCCGGCAATTTAAAGAATTACTTCACACACGCCGAACACTGGGACGACTGGATCTGCTTGAAGAAGTCGTTGCCTTTGTCATCCACGAGGATAAACGCCGGGAAATCTTCCACTTCAATTTTCCAGATCGCTTCCATACCCAGTTCCGGGTATTCCACGCACTCCAGGCTCTTGATGCTGCCCTGCGCCAGAACCGCAGCCGGGCCGCCGATGCTGCCGAGGTAGAAACCGCCGTGCTTGTGGCAGGCGTCCGTCACCTGCTGGCTGCGGTTGCCTTTCGCCAGCATGATCATGCTGCCGCCGTTGGCCTGCAGCTGGTCAACGTACGAGTCCATGCGGCCAGCCGTGGTCGGGCCTAGCGAGCCGGACGCGTACCCTTCAGGCGTTTTCGCAGGGCCAGCGTAGTAGATCGGGTGATCTTTAATGTACTGCGGCAGCCCTTCGCCGTTGTCCAGGCGCTCTTTCAGCTTCGCGTGCGCGATGTCGCGGCCCACGATAATCGTGCCGTTGAGGGAGAGACGGGTCGAAACAGGATACTGAGACAGCTGCGCCAGAATCTCTTTCATCGGACGGTTCAGGTCCACGCGAACCGCTTCGCCCTCGCCCGCTTTGCGCAGCTCTTCCGGGATGTATTTGCCCGGGTTGTTCTCCAGTTTTTCGATCCACACGCCTTCGCGGTTGATCTTGGCCTTGATGTTGCGATCCGCAGAGCAGGAGACGCCCATCCCGACCGGGCAGGAAGCGCCGTGACGCGGAAGACGGATCACGCGCACGTCGTGAGCGAAGTATTTGCCGCCAAACTGCGCGCCGAGGCCCAGGTTACGCGCTTCTTCCAGCAGCTCCTGCTCAAGCTGCACATCGCGGAACGCCTGGCCGTGCTCGTTACCTTCGGTAGGCAGGCCGTCATAGTATTTGGTTGAGGCCAGCTTCACGGTTTTCAGCGTGCTTTCCGCCGAGGTACCGCCAATCACAAACGCGATATGGTACGGCGGGCACGCTGCGGTGCCGAGGGTGCGCATCTTCTCAACCAGGTAGTTCTTTAGCTTGCCCGGGGTGAGCAGCGCTTTGGTTTCCTGATAGAGATAGGTTTTGTTGGCTGAACCGCCGCCTTTGGCGATACAGAGGAATTTGTACTCATCACCGTCGACGCTGTAGAGGTCAATCTGTGCTGGCAGGTTGGTGCCGGTGTTGACCTCTTTGTACATGTCCAGCGCGGCGTTTTGCGAGTAGCGCAGGTTGTCTTCGGTGTAGGTGTTGTAGACGCCGAGCGCCAGGGCCGCTTCATCACCGCCGCCGGTCCAGACGCGCTGGCCTTTTTTACCGACGATGATCGCCGTACCGGTATCCTGACAGGTTGGCAGAATGCCTTTCGCCGCGATATCGGAGTTACGCAGGAACTGCAGGGCAACGTACTTATCGTTTTCGCTGGCTTCCGGGTCGCTCAGAATATCGGCCACCTGCTGCTGATGCGCAGGACGGAGCATAAACGAGGCGTCGTGGAAAGCGTGCTGCGCCAGCAGCGTCAGCGCCTGGGGATCCACCTTGAGGATCTCTTGTCCTTCAAACTCAGAGACGGAGACGTGATCGCGGGTTAACAGGTAATACTCGGTCTGATCCTTACTGAGGGGAAAAGGATCCTGATAATGGAAGGGTTTATT
Organism: Enterobacter sp. ECC-249; assembly: GCF_043965265.1. NCBI lineage: Bacteria > Pseudomonadati > Pseudomonadota > Gammaproteobacteria > Enterobacterales > Enterobacteriaceae > Enterobacter > Enterobacter sp. ECC-249. The sequence continues at coordinate 2,539,306 of NZ_CP143660.1, read as the reverse complement.
CGACATTGTTCTCTCACTTACTGCTTCGGTCTGTTTATTCAGGGCAGATGTTCCGCTGCCCGGCTTAAAAGCGAGTCAGCTTATCCTACACAATTTTTTAACAAAAACTGAGACTAGTACGACTTTTTACATCCACAGGTTACTTCCATGAGGTTTATTGCTTTAATACCCGGAGTTAATTCCACAATTGAATCAGGGCTTGATAATGCAAAAACTCATTAACTCAGTGCAAAACTACGCCTGGGGAAGTAAAACTGCGTTAACGGATCTCTACGGTATCGCGAACCCGAACAACCTGCCGATGGCAGAACTGTGGATGGGGGCACACCCGAAGAGCAGCTCAAAAATTGAAGACGCCAGCGGCCAGGTGCGCAGCCTGCGTGACGTGATTGACGCCGATAAAGCCGCGCTGCTGGGCGACAAGGTGGCTCAGCGCTTTGGCGAACTGCCGTTCCTGTTTAAGGTGCTGTGCGCCGACCAGCCGCTCTCCATACAGGTTCACCCGAACAAGAAAGCGTCTGAAATCGGCTTTGCGAAAGAGAACGCGGCGGGTATCCCGTTAGACGCCGCCGAGCGTAACTACAAAGATCCTAACCACAAGCCGGAGCTGGTGTTCGCGCTGACGCCGTTCCTGGCGATGAACGCGTTCCGCGAGTTTTCAGAGATTATCTCCCTGCTGCAACCTGTCGCGGGTGCCCATAACGCTATCGCGCATTTCCTCGAAAACCCGAACGCCGACGCGCTGAGCCAGCTGTTTGCCAGCCTGCTGAATATGCAGGGTGAAGAGAAATCCCACGCGCTGGCGGTGCTGAAAGCCGCTCTGGACAGCCAGCAAGGTGAACCGTGGGAGACCATCCGTCTGATCTCCGAATTCTACCCGGACGACAGCGGCCTGTTCTCCCCTCTGCTGCTGAACGTGGTGAAGCTGAACCCGGGCGAGGCAATGTTCCTGTTCGCTGAAACCCCGCACGCCTACCTGCAGGGCGTGGCGCTGGAGGTAATGGCCAACTCCGATAACGTGCTGCGCGCGGGCCTGACGCCGAAATACATCGATATTCCTGAGCTGGTCGCCAACGTCAAGTTCGTGGCGAAACCTGCCGCGGAGCTGCTGACTCAGCCGGTGAAAAACGGCACAGAGCTGGACTTCCCGATTCCTGTTGAAGATTTTGCCTTCTCCCTGCACGACCTGAGCAGTGCCGAAACGTCGGTGGCTCAGGAGAGCGCGGCGATCCTGTTCTGCGTGGAGGGCGAAGCGACGCTGCGCAAAGGCGAACAGCGTCTGGTGCTTAAGCCCGGTGAGTCAGCATTCGTTGCAGCCAACGAATCACCGGTCAGCGTAAGCGGCACCGGTCGCCTGGCGCGCGTTTTCAATAAGCTTTAACCACTTACTGAATTTTTTAACAACTCTTGCTAAGCTAGTTGCAGGCTTAATATCTCCAGGCGGTTTTTACCGCCTGGTTTCATTTTAGGGATAGTCGCAATGAAAAAATCGGTCGTAGCGGTTGGAGTGATTGTAGCGTTAGGCGTGGTCTGGACGGGTGCCTCCTGGTTTACCGGGAAACAGCTGGAAGGCCGTCTGGCTGAGATGGTGGCGCAGGCTAACGGAGAAATTAAGCGCAGCGCGCCGGAGGCGGGCCTTGAGCTGAGCTACCAGAACTATCATCGCGGCGTGTTTACCAGCCGTATGCAGCTGGTGGTGAAGCCAGTTGCCGGTGCTGAAAACGGCTGGCTGAAACCGGGCCAGAGCGTGGTGCTGGACGAGGTGGTGAGCCACGGCCCGCTGCCGCTGGCGCAGCTGAAGTCCTTTAACCTGATCCCGTCGATGGCATCCGTTCATACCGTACTGGTGAATAACGACGTCACCAAACCGCTGTTTGACCTGGCGAAGAATGAATCGCCTTTCGACATTAATACCCGAATTAGCTATGCCGGTGACACGAGTTCCGATATTGCTCTGAAAGCGCTGAACTACGAGAAAGAGAATGAGAAAGTCGCCTTCAGCGGCGGCCACTTCAAACTTGACGCGGACCGCGACGGAAACGTGTTCTCCCTGACGGGTGAAGCGGAAAGTGGCCTGGTCAACGCCGTGAACGAATACAATCAAAAAGTTCAGCTCACCTTCAACAACCTGAAGGCCGACGGCAACAGCCGAATGACCGATTTCCAGGAGCGTATCGGCGACCAAAAACTGTCTCTCGACAAGGTTGCCATTGCGATTGAAGGGAAAGAGATGGCCGTGCTGGAAGGCATGGACGTCAACGGCAAATCCGACGTTTCCAAAGACGGTAAGAGCATCAACACCCAGCTGGATTACACTCTGAAGAGCCTGAAAGTGCAGAATCAGGATCTGGGCACAGGTAAACTGTCGCTGAAGATCGGCAATATCGACGGCCAGGCGTGGCACGAGTTTAGCCAGAAATACAGCAAAGAGAGCCAGGCGCTGCTGACCGATGCCGCGCTGCAGCAGAACCCTGAGGTGTACCAGCAGCAGGCGATGGCGGTGCTGTTCAACAACCTGCCGATCCTGCTGAAAGGCGAGCCGGTGGTAACCGTTGCGCCGCTGAGCTGGAAAAACAGCAAAGGCGAAACCAGCTTCAACCTGTCTCTGTTCCTGAAAGATCCGGCCACCGCCACGGGTGAACCGCAGACGCTGGCGCAGGAAGTGGATCGCAGCGTGAAGTCGCTCGACAGCAAGCTGACCATCCCCATGGATATGGCGACCGAGTTTATGACCCAGATTGCGAAGCTGGAAGGCTACGGCGATGAAGATGCCGGCAAGCTGGCGAACCAGCAGGTGAAAGGTCTGGCGGCGATGGGCCAGATGTTCCGCATCACGAAGGTGGACAACAACACAATTTCCACCAGCCTGCAGTACGCCAACGGCCAGGTTACGCTTAACGGCGACAAAATGCCGCTGGAAGACTTCGTCGGCATGTTTGGTATGCCGACGCTGGGGATGCCGGAACCGGCTGAACCGGCAGCGCCAGCCGAACCGGCGGCACCGCAGCAGTAAACGTCAAAGCCCCTCGCATGAGGGGTTTTTTATTGCCGGGTGGCGCTGACGCTTACCCGGCCTACGATCGACCTTGTAGGCCCGTGCAAGCGCAGCGCCGCCGGGCGATGTGCAGCGGTGATTACTTCACAGTCACCAGCCGCGCCGCCACAATCTGGTGCCCTGCCTGCACGTCCGTATTGTCGATGCGCTGCATGATCCTGTCCGCCAGGGTGTAACCCATCTCCCGCGCGGGGGTGGTGGCCCAAACGATCGGCAGGTCGTCGAGGGCGTTCTCACCAACGTCGGCGAACGCTCCCAGCGCCACCTGGTGGCCGAAGAAGGTTTCCACCCCGCCCTCGCCGCTTTGACGCCCGGCTCGGATCAGGCCAAACCAGGCGCCCATGGCGATCACATCGTTGTAGCAAATCACGGCGCTGATCGTCGGACTGCTTCGCAGCAGCGCGCCTATCGCTTCCGCCGCCATCTTCTGGCTGGATTCACACTCCACGACCCATTCGCTGTGGAACGGCAGGCCGTACTTAATTAGCGTCGCGCAGTAGCCGCCTACCCGCTCGGCGCGCGTCAGGGACGAGCTTTTCCCACCCAGCCAGGCAATGCGCTGATGCCCGCGACGAATAAGATGCTCGGTCAACATTTGCGCCGCCTGCATGTTATCCGGGCGCAGCGTATCGGCTTCGTCGAGGTAGCTGGCGCGCGAGGCAAACACCAGCGGCACGCCTTTTTCGGCGGCGCGCTCGCACAGCTCGCTGCCCACGCCCGACGCCCCGGCGACGATCACCCCGTCCACCCCCTGGCTCAGCAGCATATCGAGCCGGGAAAGCAATTGCCCGGCCTCGCGCCCGCCGTGCAGCAGAAAGACCATCCGTCCCTGCGCTTCAAGCGCTTCGGTTAACCCGGCTGTTAACTCCGCATAGAAAGGTGACGTCAGATCGCGAACAATCAGGCCAATCACCCCGCTTTGCCCACCGCGCAGCGCCGACGCCTGGCGGTTACGCACAAAGCCCAGCTGTTCAACCGCCTCGTTCACCCGCTGACCGGTCGCAGGAGAGATGCGCCCTTTCCCGCTCAGCACCAGAGAAACGGTGCTGACGGAAACGCCCGCCGCCAGCGCGACATCGTTGATGGTGACTTTTTTCGCTACAGCCATGTGTTGGCGTGACTCCCTGAAAATGAGATCGGTAAAACGTTTTATCAATACGTTATCTTTATACTACCAGTCAAAGCCTGAGAATGTGATTTAGCGCGCACTAAACTTTGATAAAACGTTTTATCTTCTCGCAGCATTGATGCAGACAAATTGATTTTAACAATAAAGGAGTCGTTTTATGACGGCGAAAGCAGCACAAAAAATATCGCTGTGGGAATTTTTCCAGCAACTGGGTAAGACCTTTATGCTGCCCGTGGCACTCCTCTCGTTCTGCGGGATCATGCTCGGGATCGGCAGCTCGCTAAGCAGTAAAGACGTCATTACGCTGATCCCGTTCCTCGGCACCCCCGTGCTGCAGGCGATCTTTATCTGGATGAGTAAAGTCGGCTCCTTTGCCTTTAGTTTCCTGCCCGTCATGTTCTGTATCGCTATCCCGCTGGGCCTGGCCCGCGAGAACAAAGGCGTCGCGGCGTTTGCCGGTTTTGTGGGTTACGCGGTGATGAACCTGGCGGTTAACTTCTGGCTGACCGCGAAAGGCATTCTGCCGACCACCGACGCTGCCGTGCTGAAAGCTAACAACATTCAGAGCGTGATTGGTATCCAGTCTATTGATACCGGGATCCTCGGGGCGGTGATCGCCGGGGTGATTATCTGGATGCTGCACGAGCGTTTCCACAATATCCGTCTGCCGGATGCCCTGGCCTTCTTCGGCGGTACCCGCTTTGTGCCGATTGTGACCCTGGTGGTCATGGGCCTGTTCGGTTTAATCATTCCGCTGATCTGGCCGGTCTTTGCGCTGGGCATCAACGGCATTGGCCGCATTATCAACGGCGCGGGAGATTTTGGTCCGATGATCTTCGGCACCGGCGAGCGTCTGCTGCTGCCGTTTGGCCTGCAGCACATCCTGGTGGCCCTGATTCGCTTCACCGAAGCGGGCGGTACGATGGAGGTGTGCGGTCACGACGTGAGCGGTGCGCTGACCATCTTCCAGGCGCAGCTGAGCTGCCCGACGACCCACGGCTTCTCCGAAAGCGCGACCCGCTTCCTGTCTCAGGGTAAAATGCCTGCCTTCCTCGGCGGCCTGCCGGGTGCCGCGCTGGCGATGTACCACTGCGCGCGCCCGGAAAACCGTCATAAAATTAAAGGCCTGCTGATTTCCGGCGTCATTGCCTGCGTCGTGGGCGGAACCACCGAGCCAATCGAATTCCTGTTCCTGTTCGTTGCGCCGGTGCTGTATCTGATTCACGCGGTGCTGACCGGTCTGGGCTTTACCGTGATGGCGGTGCTGGGCGTCACCATCGGCAACACCGACGGCAACGTGATCGACTTCGTGGTGTTCGGGATCCTGCACGGTCTGTCCACCAAGTGGTATCTGGTGCCGGTCGTGGCGGCTATCTGGTTCGTGGTGTACTACGGGATCTTCCGCTTCGCCATCACCCGCTTCAACCTGAAAACGCCTGGCCGCGATACCGATACCGCCACCAGCGTGGAACAGGCGGTTGCCGGCACCGTGGGCAAATCCGGCTATAACACCCCGGCCATTCTGGCGGCGCTGGGCGGTGCGGATAACATCACCTCTCTGGACAACTGCATTACCCGCCTGCGTCTGTCGGTGGCGGATATGTCGAAAGTGGATACCAACGCCCTGAAAGCCAACCGGGCCATCGGCGTGGTACAGTTAAATCAGCACAATTTGCAGGTGGTTATCGGCCCGCAGGTACAGTCGGTGAAGGATGAGCTGGCTACCCTGATGCGAACAGTAGAAGCCTGATGCATCAGCCCCCTCTCATGAGGGGGTTTTACTTTAAGGATTACCGTCATGTTTGATTTTTCTACCGTCGTGGATCGACACGGCACCTGGTGTACGCAGTGGGACTACGTCGCAGACCGCTTTGGCGCGGCCGACCTGCTGCCCTTCACCATCTCGGATATGGATTTCGCCACCGCTCCCTGCATTATCGACGCGCTGCATCAGCGCATCAATCACGGCGTGTTGGGCTACAGCCGCTGGAAGAACGATGAGTTTCTCGCCGCCGTCGCGCACTGGTTCCAGCAGCGCTTTAGCAGCCGGATTGATACTGAAAGCGTGGTTTATGGCCCCTCCGTCATTTACATGGTCTCTGAACTGATACGCCTCTGGTCAAACCCTGGTGACGGCGTGGTGGTACACACCCCGGCATACGATGCGTTTTACAAAGCCATTGAAGGCAATGCGCGTCATGTGGTGCCCGTAGAGATGGAAAAGCATGCCGCAGGCTGGCAGGGCAATATGGCGGCCCTCGAAGCGGCGCTGGCGAAACCGGAAAACAAAATTTTGCTGCTGTGCAGCCCCCAGAACCCGACCGGCAAGGTCTGGACGCGGGATGAGCTGACGCACATGGCGGAACTGTGCGCACGCTATGACGTAGCGGTTATCAGCGATGAAATCCATATGGACATGGTGTGGGGAGAACATCGTCACACGCCGTGGAGCGCCGTGGCGCGGGGCAAATGGGCGCTTCTGACCTCCGGCTCGAAAAGCTTTAACATTCCGGCGCTGACGGGAGCTTACGGCCTGATCGGCGATGAAGAGAGCCGTAACGGCTATCTCAGCGCGCTAAAAGGACGGGACGGGCTCTCTTCCCCTTCCGTGCTGGCGCTGACCGCGCATATCGCCGCCTACCAGCAGGGGGAGCCGTGGCTGGATGCCTTACGCCGTTATCTCGAAGAGAATTTGTTGTATATCGCTCGCGAATTAAACGGCGCTTTTCCGAATCTGAACTGGCAGCCACCGGAAGCGACCTATCTGGCCTGGATTGACCTGCGTCCGCTGCATATAGACGATCGGGCGCTGCAAAAGGTGCTGATCGAGCAGCAAAAGGTCGCTATCATGCCGGGATATACCTACGGTAAAGAAGGAACAGGTTTTGTACGGCTTAACGCCGGCTGCCCGCGCAGCAAGCTGGAGCAAGGGGTTCAACGCCTCATCGCCGGGATTAACACGCTCCTGTAATCAATTTGCGCAACGGAATATTCCCTTGCGCAAATAGCTTTTTACCCCGTTTTGTTTTTATAATATGGCGCACTTTAACCAGAAAAGAGTGCGACCATGATTGATACACGCCTGCCTTTAACTGATATTCATCGTCACCTTGACGGTAACATTCGTGCCCAAACCATCCTCGATCTTGGCCGCCAGTTCAATTTAACGCTTCCTGCTCAGACCCTTGAGTCCTTGATCCCTCACGTACAGGTGACCTCCAATGAACCGGACCTGGTCAGCTTCCTGAGCAAACTCGACTGGGGCGTGAAGATGCTGGCGTCGCTGGATGCCTGCCGCCGCGTGGCGTTTGAGAACATAGAAGATGCGGCCCGCAACGGCCTGCACTACGTCGAGCTGCGCTTCTCGCCGGGCTATATGGCGATGACTCACGGCCTGCCCGTAGCGGGCGTGGTGGAAGCCGTCATTGAAGGCGTGCGTGAAGGCTGCAAAACCTTCAACGTTCAGGCCCGCCTGATCGGCATCATGAGCCGTACGTTCGGTGAAGCCGCCTGCCTGCAGGAGCTGGAAGCGCTGCTGGCCCATCGTGATGCCATCACCGCCGTCGACCTCGCCGGTGACGAGCTGGGCTTCCCGGGCAGCCTGTTCCTCTCCCACTTCAACCGCGCGCGCGATGCCGGCTGGCATATTACCGTGCATGCGGGTGAAGCGGCTGGTCCGGAAAGTATCTGGCAGGCCATCCGCGAGCTGGGCGCCGAGCGCATCGGCCACGGCGTGAAGGCGGTCGAAGATCGCGCCCTGATGGATTTCCTGGCGGAGCAGCGTATCGGGATTGAGTCGTGCCTGACGTCTAACATTCAGACCAGCACCGTAGCAACGCTGGCGCAGCACCCGCTGAAAACGTTCCTTGAACACGGCGTACTGGCCTCACTGAATACGGACGATCCGGCGGTTCAGGGCGTAGATATCATCCACGAGTACAACATCGCCGCTCCGCAGGCGGGTTTGAGCCGCGAGCAGATCCGTCAGGCACAGATCAACGGGCTGGAGATCGCCTTCCTGACACCTGCTGAGAAGCAGGCGCTGCGGGATAAGGTGGCAACCGCGTAACCCCTTTGCCGGGTGGCGGCTTCGCCTTACCCGGCCTACAACAACGTCGAAAACTTATGCCAGACAGAGCGTGGCGCGATGTTTGGCAGATTCGATGCCCAGCTCAATCAGCTCCATAATCTGTATCGCCTGGCTGGCCGGAACCGGATTTTCTCCCGTGCCGTTCAGCGCATCGCGGATAGCGGCATAAAACGCCGGATAGTTACCCGGTATGGTCAGCAAGGTCTCCTCGACCAGCTCCTCGCCTTCCACCCGCGTGACGACGCCGTCGCGCATATCATAGCCCCAGTCTTCCTGCGGCAGACGCTCACCGTTTTTCAACCTGTCTTCCTGCGGATCGAGACCAAACTTCACGTAGCTGCCGCGCGTGCCGTGAATAATATAGCGGGCAGATTCTGCAGCCGCGACCATCGTACCGTGCAGCACAATCCGCCGCTGCGGGTAACTGAGCACCGCGTGAAAGTAATCGGTTGTCTGCGCCCCGGGTCTGAGCTGGGCCAGATCGACCGTCATGCTCACCGGCAGACCAAACAGATTGACGGCCTGATCCAGCAGATGCGGGGCTAAATCATACCAGATACCGCTGCCCGGGCCGGCCTGCTCGCGCCAGCGGTTTCGTACCTGCGGACGGAAGCGGTCAAAGTGCGATTCAAAAAAGAGGATCTCCCCTAACGTGCCTTCACTGAGAAGCCTTTTTACCGTCAGAAAGTCGCTGTCCCAGCGGCGGTTATGGAACACCGACAGCAGTCTGCCCAGACTCTTTGCCAGCGCATCCAGATCGCGAGCCTGGGACAGCGTGACGGTAAAGGGCTTATCAACAACCACGTGCTTACCGGCTTCCAGCGCAGCTTTTGCCAGCGGGAAATGGGTGTCGTTCGGCGTGGGGATAATGATTAAATCAATATTCGGATCGTTGAAAAGATGTTTTGGCTCAGATACAACCGGCACGGAAGGCCAGTCGGCATGGACTTTAGCGGCATCGCTGCTGGATACCGCAGCCAGGCTCATCCCCGGCGTCCCGGCTATCAGAGGCGCATGAAACGTTTTGCTTGCATACCCATAGCCGATAAGCCCAACGCGAATATTATCACTCATAGTGCCATCCTCTTTTATGACGTTCTTATTTCACACTGGCTAGCCTGGCATTGCCACAGATTAATAATGTGCCATATGACTTAAAATAGCAGGTTGTACGGGTTGTTTTTGTTACATAGTATTAACCTACTGATTTTGTTTAAGGGAACCGTTCCCAAAGCGCTTGCCGTCGGGGAATCGTCGCTGTAACATTTGCACCCTGTATTTATGGATAAAGTACAATTACGAATCATGACGTCAATTATTAATCGAATCATTGAATTAGCGGGATGGATTGTCCTTGGGGTTTCGGTCATTTTGCTGGGCGTTGCCAGCCATATCGATAACTACCAGCCGCCGGAGCCTGTCACAGTCGCCCAACCTAAGTAACCGGTTACTGCAATAAAGAGTGACATAATATGTCAGTTACTTATTGCCAGCCCTGGTGAACACGGTTAACCTTCTCTTCCAGGCATCGTCTGATGCCTGAATTTCAGCAAAGAAAACTCCTAATTTCGTCGCGTTACCTGAGTGGGCTGTTTACGTCTTTATTAATCCGTTTATTATTCGAACGAATTACCTTAACTGGTATTACTCACTTTTATATGGAAACTTATTAATATGACAGTTCAGGACTATTTATTAAAATTTCGCAAGATCAATTCGCTTGAGAGCCTGGAAAAACTGTTTGACCATCTGAACTACACCCTGTCGGATAATCAGGACATCATTAATATGTATCGCGCCGCTGACCATCGCCGTGCGGAGCTGGTCTCCGGTGGTCGTTTGTTCAACGTCGGCGAAGTGCCTAAGTCCGTATGGCGTTACGTTTTATAAGAAAGTAGCCATCCGCGCGAAATGTTATATACTCTCCGCCCTGCCAACTGGCTGTACAACATTTCGCGCAGATTATGGGAGAGTTCATGACCGCAACGCCTGGAGAACGCATTGGAGGCTGGTTAATCGCCCCACTGGCATGGCTGCTGGTTGCCTTATTAAGCGCATCACTTGCGCTGCTGCTGTATACCACTGCACTGATTACCCCTCACGCCATCCAGACCCTGATGTCGCAAAGCGTGCTTAATATTACTTTGTGGTTTGTGTCGTTCGTTTTCGCGATCGCGATGTGGTACTACACGCTGTGGCTGACCATCGCCTTCTTTAAGCGCCGCAAGAGTGTGCCAAAACATTACATCATCTGGCTGCTGGTTTCGGTCCTGCTGGCGGTGAAGGCATTTGCTTTTTCGCCCGTTTCAGACGCGCTGGCCGTTCGTCAGCTGCTTTTCCCGTTGCTGGCCGCGGCGCTGCTGGTGCCCTACTTCAAGCGTTCAACGCGGGTGAAAAACACCTTCGTGAACCCGTAATAACCCTACAGATAACCTGTTGTCGCCTGCGTGTGTTTGTCCGATAATAGGCGGCTTTTTTATTTCAGGCTAAATAATGACCGATTACTTACTGCTCTTTGTCGGCACCGTGCTGGTTAACAACTTCGTTCTGGTGAAGTTCCTTGGCCTGTGTCCGTTTATGGGCGTTTCCAAAAAGCTGGAAACGGCAATGGGCATGGGGCTGGCGACGACCTTCGTCATGACGCTGGCGTCCATCTGCGCGTGGTGGATTGATACCTGGATCCTCATTCCGCTGGGGTTGACCTATCTCCGTACGCTGGCCTTTATTCTGGTTATCGCGGTGGTGGTGCAATTTACCGAAATGGTGGTGCGCAAAACCAGCCCGGCGCTCTATCGCCTGCTGGGTATCTTCCTGCCGCTGATCACCACCAACTGCGCCGTTCTCGGCGTGGCGCTGCTGAACATCAACCTTGGCCATAATTTTATGCAGTCGGCGCTGTATGGCTTTTCTGCGGCCGTCGGTTTCTCGCTGGTCATGGTGCTGTTTGCCTCTATTCGCGAGCGCCTGGCAGCAGCAGATATCCCTGCGCCCTTCCGCGGTAACGCGATTGCGCTGGTGACCGCAGGTTTAATGTCTCTGGCCTTTATGGGCTTTAGTGGTCTGGTGAAGTTGTAATGAATGCTATCTGGATTGCCATCGCCTCTATCAGCGTTCTGGGGTTGGTGTTTGGCCTTATCCTGGGCTACGCCTCCCGCCGTTTCGCGGTAGAGGACGATCCCGTTGTTGAGAAAATTGATGAGCTTCTGCCGCAAAGCCAGTGCGGGCAGTGCGGCTACCCGGGCTGTCGTCCCTATGCCGAAGCGGTAGGGATTCAGGGTGAAAAAATTAACCGCTGTGCGCCCGGTGGCGAAGCGGTGATGCTGAAAATCGCGACCCTGCTTAACGTTGACCCGCAGCCCGTTGACGGCGACGCGGACGTGCAGGAGCCGGTCCGCGCGCTGGCCGTGATCGACGAGGCCAACTGCATCGGCTGCACCAAATGTATTCAGGCCTGCCCGGTTGACGCCATTGTCGGCGCGACCCGCGCCATGCACACCGTCGTGGCGGACCTCTGCACCGGCTGTAACCTCTGCGTGGCCCCCTGCCCGACGCAATGTATCGAGCTGCGCCCGGTTGAAACGACTACCGAAAGCTGGAAGTGGGATCTTCAAACCATTCCGGTTCGCAATATTCCTGTGGAACAACATGCTTAAGTTATTTTCTGCTTTCAGAAAAGAGAAGATCTGGGACTTTGACGGCGGTATTCACCCACCGGAGATGAAAACCCAGTCTAACGGCACGCCGCTGCGTCAAATTCCGCTGGCCACCCGTTTCGTTATGCCGCTCAAGCAGCACATCGGCGCTGAGGGTGAGCTGTGCGTAAAAGAAGGCGATACGGTTCTTCGCGGCCAGCCGCTGACCTTTGGTCGCGGACGCATGCTGCCGGTGCACGCGCCAACCTCCGGTAAAGTGGTCGCCATTGCCCCGCATACGGTAGCTCACCCGTCCGCGCTCTCAGAGCTGAGCGTGATTATTGAAGCCGACGGCGAAGACCGCTGGATTGACCGTGACGGCTGGAGCGATTACCGCGCCCACACCCGCGAAGCGCTTATCGAGCGCATTCATCAGTTCGGCGTCGCCGGGCTGGGAGGCGCGGGTTTCCCGACCGGCGTCAAGCTGCGCGGCGGTGGCGATAACATTCAGACGTTGATTATCAACGCCGCCGAGTGCGAGCCGTACATCACCGCCGACGATCGTCTGATGCAGGACTGCGCTGCGCAGGTAGTGGAAGGCATCCGCATCCTTGCCCACATTCTGCAGCCGCGTGAAGTGCTGATCGGTATCGAAGACAATAAACCGCAGGCTATTTCAATGCTGCGCGCCGTGCTGGCGGGCAGTCACGATATTAGCCTGCGCGTTATCCCGACCAAGTACCCTTCTGGCGGCGCAAAACAGCTGACGCAAATTCTCACCGGCAAGCAGGTCCCGCACGGCGGACGCTCTTCGGATATCGGCGTGCTGATGCAAAACGTCGGCACCGCGTATGCCGTGAAGCGCGCGGTGATTGACGGCGAACCGTTAACCGAGCGCGTAGTGACGCTGACCGGGGAATCAATTTCTCGTCCGGGCAACGTCTGGGCGCGTCTGGGCACGCCGGTGCGCCATCTGCTGGAACAGGCTGATTTTTGCCCGGGCAGCGACCAGATGGTAATCATGGGCGGCCCGCTGATGGGCTTTACCCTGCCGTGGCTCGATGTGCCGGTGGTTAAAATCACCAACTGTCTGCTCGCGCCTTCCCCGACCGAGATGGGTGCAGAGCAGGAGGAGAAAGGCTGCATCCGCTGCAGCGCCTGCGCCGACGCCTGCCCGGCGGATCTGCTCCCGCAGCAGCTTTACTGGTACAGCAAAGGCCAGCTGCACGACAAGGCTAAATCCCATAACCTGGCCGACTGCATCGAATGCGGCGCCTGCGCCTGGGTCTGCCCAAGCAACATCCCGCTGGTGCAGTATTTCCGCCAGGAGAAGGCTGAGATCTATGCCATCTCCATGGAAGAAAAACGCGCTGCGGAAGCCAAAGCGCGCTTCGAAGCGCGCCAGGCGCGACTGGAACGCGAAAAAATCGCCCGTCAGGAACGCCATAAGCAGGCCGCCGTTCAGCCTGCCGAAAAAGATCAGGATGCGATTAACGCCGCACTGGCGCGCGTTCGCGAGAAAAAAGCGACCGCGGCACAGCCTGTGGTGATCCCGGCGGGTGAGAAACCTGATAACAGCGAAGCCATCGCCGCGCGTGAGGCTCGTAAGGCCGCAGCGCGCGCCCGTCAGGCTGAAAAAGCGCAAACGGTCCAGGCAGAAGCGGAGATCGACCCGCGTAAAGCCGCCGTTGAGGCGGCGATTGCCCGGGCCAAAGCCCGCAAAGCCGGTGAGCAAAACGTGGTCGTCGAGCAGGATGCGGTAGACCCGCGTAAAGCGGCCGTCGAAGCGGCGATTGCCCGTGCTAAAGCCCGTAAAGCAGCGCAGCAGCCCCCTGCGGCAGAACCCGAAGCACCGGTAGACCCGCGTAAAGCGGCCGTCGAAGCGGCGATTGCCCGCGCAAAAGCCCGTAAAGCAGCGCAGCAGACCCCTGCGGCAGAACCCGAAGCACCGGTAGACCCGCGCAAAGCGGCCGTTGAAGCGGCGATTGCCCGCGCTAAAGCCCGTAAAGCAGCGCAGCAGACACCTGCGGTAGAACCCGAAGCACCGGTCGACCCACGTAAAGCGGCCGTCGAAGCGGCGATTGCCCGTGCTAAAGCCCGTAAAGCGGCGCAGCAGGAAGAGCAACCTCAGGCCGCCAACGATGACCCGCGCAAAGCCGCCGTCGCCGCCGCCATTGCGCGCGTTCAGGCAAAGAAAGCCGCACAGCAAGCAGTTAACGAGGATTAAATGGTTTTCAGAATCGCAAGCTCCCCTTACACCCACAATCAGCGCCAGACATCGCGCATTATGATGCTGGTCTGCCTGGCGGCGCTGCCGGGCATTGCCGTTCAGTGCTGGTTTTTCGGCTGGGGAACCCTGTTCCAGATAATCCTGGGCTGTGCCAGCGCCCTGGCGGCGGAAGCCATTGTGCTTAAGCTGCGCAAGGCGGCTGTCTCCCGCATTCTTGCCGATAATTCCGCGCTGCTCACCGGCCTGCTGCTGGCGATCAGTATCCCGCCGTTTGCCCCGTGGTGGATGGTGATCCTCGGCACCGTGTTTGCCGTGATCATTGCCAAACAGCTGTACGGCGGGCTCGGCCATAACCCGTTTAACCCGGCGATGATTGGCTACGTTGTGCTGCTGATCTCCTTCCCGGTACAGATGACCAGCTGGCTGCCGCCGCACGAGATTGCAGCCACGGTTCCGGGCTTCATGGATGCTCTGCACGTTATTTTTACCGGCCATACGGCACTCGGTGCCGATATGAACGCGCTGCGCATGGGCGTGGACGGTATCAGCCAGGCGACGCCTCTCGATACCTTTAAAACGTCCCTGCATGCCGGGCACAGCGTTGAGCAAATCATGAAATCCGCGATCTACAGCGGCATGCTGGCGGGAGCCGGCTGGCAGTGGGTCAATCTGGCGTATCTGCTGGGCGGCCTGTTCCTGCTTCAGCAGAAAGCCATTCGCTGGCATATTCCGGTCAGCTTCCTCGTGACGCTGGCGGTTTGCGCCACGCTGGGATGGGTCTTCTCTCCTGAATCACTGGCCAGCCCACAGATGCACCTGCTCTCCGGCGCGACCATGCTGGGTGCCTTCTTTATCCTGACGGATCCGGTGACGGCGTCAACGACTAACCGCGGACGCCTGATCTTCGGCGCGCTGGCCGGCCTGCTGGTTTGGCTCATCCGCAGCTTTGGCGGCTACCCGGACGGCGTGGCCTTTGCCGTCCTGCTCGCCAACATTACCGTTCCGCTCATCGACTATTACACGCGTCCGCGCGTGTACGGCCATCGCTAAGGGTTTCGCCATGTTAAAAACGATGCAAAAACACGGCGTCACGCTGGCTGTCTTCGCCGCGGTGCTGACAGGGCTGACGGCGCTGGTTAATGCGCTGACCAAAACGACCATCGAAGAACAGGCCTCGAAGCAGCAAAAGGCGCTATTCGATCAGGTGATCCCGTCCGATTTCTACGATAATGACCTGCAAAAAAGCTGCTTTGTGGTAGACGCGCCGCAGCTTGGAAAAGGCCCGCACCGCCTCTTTATCGCCCGCAAAGGGGATAAACCGGTCGGCGCGGTGATGGAAGCGACGGCGCCCGACGGCTATTCCGGTGCCATTCAGCTGCTCGTGGGCAGCGATTTTTCCGGAACCATACTGGGCACCCGCGTAACTGAACACCATGAAACGCCGGGTCTTGGCGATAAAATTGAAACCCGTCTGAGCGACTGGATTTTGCACTTTGCCGGTAAAGTGATCCATGGTGAAGGTGACACCGCGTTTGCGGTGAAGAAAGATGGCGGCGAGTTCGACCAGTTCACCGGCGCAACCATCACGCCGCGCGCCGTGGTGAACGCCGTAAAACGAGCCGGGCTGTATGCTGAAACGCTGCCCGTGCAAATCAACAATCTTCCGGCCTGTGAGGAGTAATCATGAGCCAGGTTAAAGAGGTTATTGTCCAGGGGTTGTGGAAAAACAACTCCGCGCTGGTTCAGCTTCTGGGCATGTGCCCACTGCTGGCGGTAACGTCCACCGCCACCAACGCGCTCGGTCTGGGTCTGGCAACCACGCTGGTATTGACCCTGACCAACCTCTCCATCTCTGCCCTGCGCCGCTGGACGCCGTCGGAAATTCGTATTCCGATTTACGTCATGATCATTGCGTCGGTGGTCAGTATTGTTCAGATGCTGATCAACGCATACGCGTTCGGTCTGTATCAATCGCTCGGGATCTTTATTCCCCTTATCGTCACCAACTGTATCGTGGTCGGGCGTGCGGAAGCCTTCGCGGTGAAAAACAGTCCCGCCATGTCGGCGCTGGATGGTTTTTCCATTGGCATGGGCGCCACGTGCGCCATGTTCGTGCTGGGCTCCCTGCGTGAAATCCTCGGCAACGGTACGCTGTTTGACGGCGCAGATGCGCTGCTCGGCGGCTGGGCCAAAGCGCTGCGCATTGAAGTGTTTCACACTGACACGCCGTTCCTGCTGGCGATGCTGCCGCCCGGCGCATTTATTGGCCTTGGCATGATGCTGGCGATAAAATACCTGATTGATGAGAAACGTAAGCGCCGCGCGGCTGAGCGCAGCGTTCTGGAAGGGACACCCGAGAAGGCTTCATGAATAAAGAAAAGCGCATTGCGATCCTGACCCGTCTGCGGGACGAGAACCCGCACCCGACGACGGAGCTGAATTTTACCTCCCCGTTTGAGCTGCTGATCGCGGTGTTGCTCTCTGCACAGGCTACCGATGTGAGCGTCAATAAAGCCACTGCCCTGCTCTATCCGGTTGCCAACACGCCGAAAGCCATGCTGGAGCTGGGCGTGGAAGGCGTGAAGTCGTATATCAAAACCATCGGCCTGTTTAACAGTAAAGCCGAAAATGTCATTAAGACCTGCCGGATCCTGCTGGAACAGCACGGAGGCGAAGTGCCGGAAGACCGCGCCGCGCTGGAAGCCTTACCGGGCGTAGGTCGTAAAACTGCGAACGTGGTGCTCAATACCGCGTTTGGCTGGCCCACTATCGCCGTAGATACGCATATATTTCGCGTGTCTAACCGGACCAACTTCGCGCCGGGGAAAAACGTCGAGCAGGTCGAAGAGAAGTTGCTCAAAGTGGTTCCGGCTGAATTTAAGGTTGATTGCCACCACTGGTTGATTCTGCACGGGCGCTATACCTGCATAGCCCGTAAGCCTCGCTGTGGCTCCTGCATTATTGAAGATCTCTGCGAATACAAAGAAAAAGTCTATCCCTGATTATCCAATCCCTTACCAAAAGAAGGGCAATCGAGCGCTCTTCTTTTGGCCGTTATTTGTCCGCCATTCCCTTCCATTGCCCCGTCACTTGTTCGGTCGTTTAACGCTCAAACAGGTTAATACTTTTTTCATAGCCGAAAATTTCTATACATCTGTGATCGAGATCACTCTGATAACTTCATGTTGTTTTTTTGTTGTCAAAATCGAACTAAAGCCTTTGTCTGACAAGACACTCTTCTTTTTTTACCGACGATAAGACCAGCTATTTTTCAGAATATGGGCTATATCACTGCAAGAAGCGGCAAATAGCAGAACATATCGCCAAACACCGGTCCTGACGGGTCTTTGCCAGTCGAAAAAACTACCTTTACACATCGTATAAAATTTAACGCTGAATAACATTTGCATGAACCGACGATTATACCACTCCAGATATATGTAACAGATTATTACAAACGTATTGCCAGATGGGGCAGGATAGTGAACATTACCCGCCGTTTCTCCTCCCAATATAACTATAAGGCGTATGGACTACGGCCATCACGCTATGAACACCCCCGTTAATATGGGATGTAAAAAAAGAGGTATATGTGTCTACTGCAAACAATAAACCAACAGATGAAAGCGTGAGTCTTAACGCTTTTAAACAACCAAAAGCGTTCTATCTCATCTTCTCTATCGAGTTATGGGAGCGTTTTGGTTATTACGGCCTGCAAGGGATCATGGCAGTTTACCTGGTTAAACAGCTGGGTATGTCCGAAGCCGATTCCATCACGCTGTTCTCTTCCTTCAGTGCTCTGGTGTACGGTCTGGTCGCGATCGGCGGCTGGCTGGGCGATAAAGTCCTCGGGACAAAACGTGTCATCATGCTGGGCGCCATTGTCCTGGCAATTGGCTATGGTCTGGTTGCATGGTCAGGGCACGATGCCGCTGTCGTGTATATGGGTATGGCGACGATTGCCGTCGGTAACGGTCTGTTCAAAGCGAACCCGTCCTCCCTGCTCTCTACCTGCTACAGCAAAGACGATCCGCGTCTGGACGGTGCATTTACCATGTACTACATGTCCATCAACATCGGTTCGTTCTTCTCAATGCTGGCCACTCCATGGCTTGCAGCAAAATTCGGCTGGAGCGTGGCGTTTGCGCTGAGCTTCGTGGGTATGCTGATTACCGTGGTGAACTTCCTGTTCTGCCGCAGCTGGGTTAAAGACTACGGTTCAAAACCTGACTTTGAGCCTGTGCATATGGGCAAACTGCTGGCCACCATCGTGGGCGTTGTTGTCCTCGCGGCAATCGCCACCTGGCTGCTGCATAACCAGGGTATCGCACGTGCCGTTCTGGGCGTGGTAGCGCTGGGTATCGTGGTCATCTTTGCGAAAGAAGCATTCGCCATGCAGGGTGCTGCCCGTCGTAAGATGATTGTGGCGTTCATTCTGATGCTGGAAGCGATTATCTTCTTCGTACTGTACAGCCAGATGCCAACCTCTCTGAACTTCTTCGCCATTCGTAACGTTGAGCACTCAATTCTGGGCATCGCGTTCGAGCCGGAACAGTATCAGGCCCTGAACCCGTTCTGGATCATGATTGGTAGCCCGATTCTTGCCGCTATCTATAACAAGATGGGCGACCGTCTGCCAATGCCGCACAAGTTTGCTATCGGTATGGTGCTGTGCTCCGGTGCGTTCCTGGTGCTGCCGCTGGGTACCAAATTTGCCACCGACGCCGGTATCGTGTCCGTTAACTGGCTGATCCTGAGCTACGCGCTGCAGTCTATCGGCGAACTGATGATCTCCGGTCTGGGTCTGGCGATGGTTGCACAGCTGGTGCCACAGCGTCTGATGGGCTTTATTATGGGTAGCTGGTTCCTGACCACTGCCGGTGCGGCAATCATCGCGGGTAAAATTGCGAACCTGATGGCTGTGCCTGAAAACGTCACCGATCCACTGGTTTCGCTGAACGTCTACGGTACCGTGTTCATGCAGATTGGTATCGCGACTGCGGTTATTGCCGTTCTGATGCTGCTGACCGCACCGAAACTGAATCGTATGACTCAGGACGATGACAAGACGGCGGAAGCGACCAAAACCGCTACCGCGTAAGATTGTTGAGAAACGACTGAACAGAAGCCGCTATGCATTAGCGGCTTTTTTTTTGTCCGTATGCGCACTAACATAGCTGAAACCTCAGCAAAAAGGAGTTACCGATGAAACTGTTCTACAAACCGGGCGCGTGCTCTCTTGCTTCCCATATCACCCTGCGCGAGAGCGGCAAAGATTTCACGCTGGATGGCGTTGATCTGATGAAAAAGCGTCTGGAGAATGGCGATGATTTTCTTGCCATTAACCCCAAGGGACAAGTTCCGGCGCTCTTGCTGGATGACGGTACTCTGCTGACCGAAGGCGTCGCGATTATGCAGTTCCTGGCCGATAACGTGCCCGATCGCCAGCTGCTGGCGCCGGTCAGTACCATTTCTCGCTATAAAACGCTGGAATGGCTGAACTACATTGCCACCGAGCTGCACAAAGGCTTTACCCCCCTGTTCCGCCCGGATACGCCGGAAGAATTTAAGCCGACCCTGCGCGCCCTGCTGGAGAAAAAGCTGCAGTACGTTAACGAATCGCTGAAAGACGAACAGTGGATTTGTGGTTCGCGTTTCACGATTGCCGATGCGTACCTGTTTACCGTGCTGCGCTGGGCGCGCGCGGTTAAGCTGAACCTGGAAGGGTTAGATCACATTGCGTCGTATATGAAACGCGTGGCAGAGCGCCCTGCCGTGGCTGCGGCGCTGAAAGCGGAAGGGCTTAGCTAATATCGCCCGGCGGCGCTTCGCTTGCACGGGCCTACGGGTTTTGTAGGCCGGGTAAGCGCAGCGCCACCCGGCATCGTTTAAAGCTGGGTTGCGCTGAAATAGTGCTCCGGCTTCGCAATGCGATCCTGTGCCGCAACCACCTGCAGTTCATATTCCTGCATCTCTTTCGTCGCCATCATGATTTCGTATACCGCCGCAGTAACGTGCTCGAGCGCATCGCGCATTGTCGCCCCTTGCAGTAATTTCACCAGCAGCAGACCGCTGGTGACATCTCCGACCCCAACCGGTTGGCGCAGGCCAAAATCCACCAGCGGACGGCTGATATGCCAGGCGTCATCTTTCGTCACCAGAAGCATCTCAAAACGGTCCTGACTCAGCCCTGCGCGGGCGAGATGTTTTACCAGTACAACCTCAGGCCCCTGCGCGATCAACTCGCGGGACGCGCTTACGGCCTCTTCAACGCTATTAACCGGACGCTCGCAGAGAATTTCCAGTTCGACCAGGTTTGGCGCAATGATATCGCTGGCGGGCAGCGCGTGGCGGACGTGAAACTCTGCAACGCCTGGCGCCACGATGCAGCCTTTCTCCGGATGGCCCATAACGGGGTCGCAGAAGTATTTTGCCGACGGGTTAGCAGCCTTCACCTGGCGTACGATGCCGAGGATATGCTCCCCCTGCTCCGCTGAACCAAGATAACCGCTCAGTACGGCGTCACAGCGCTTGAGCTGGCCGATATCGGCAATGCCCTGCACGACCTCGGTGAGGTGTGAAGGGGGCATCACGCAGCCGGTCCATTTGCCGTACTGCGTGTGGTTGGAAAACTGAACGGTATTGAGGGGCCAGACGTTGGCGCCGAGGCGGCGCATCGGGAATTCCGCTGCGCTATTGCCAGCATGTCCAAAAACAACGTGGGACTGAATGGCGAGGATGTTCTTCATTATTTTCTTACCAAACCCTGAAAAAACAAAAGGGGCGTGGTTTCCCACGCCCCTGGAGACTGTGACTTATTTCCAGCAGACAAGGCAGTAGTTTTTCTTACCGCGACGCAGCAGGGTGTAGCGGCCATACAGACGGTCGCCATCAACGAAGGTATATTCCGGGTCGGCCTGCTTTTCACCGTTGATGGTGATGGCATTGGACGCGATGGTTTTACGCGCCTGACCGCGGGAAGGCTGGAGCTCAGAGTCCACCAGCGCCTGCATCAGGTCAGCCCCTTTCTCCATCTCAACCATCGGCACGCCGTCCTGCGCCAGCTGTTCGAAGTCCGCTTCGCTCAGATCGCTCAGGGTACCGTTGAACAGGCTAGCGGTAATGCGTTTTGCCGCGGCCAGACCTTCTTCACCGTGAACCAGTTTGGTCACTTCGTCCGCCAGCACGTACTGCGCGCGCGGCGCTTTACCGCTGTTCTTGTCTTCTTCTTCCAGAGCATTGATCTCTGCGATATCCATGAAGGTGAAGAACTTCAGGAAGCGATAAACATCAGCATCCGCCGTGTTGATCCAGAACTGGTAGAATTTGTACGGACTGGTTTTCTTCGGATCGAGCCATACCGCGCCGCCCTCAGTCTTACCGAATTTGGTGCCGTCTGCTTTGGTAATCAGCGGAACTGTCAGACCAAACACCTGATTCTGGTGCAGACGACGGGTCAGATCGATACCGGATGTGATGTTACCCCACTGATCGGAGCCGCCAATTTGCAGGGAAACGCCGTGCAGTTTGTTCAGGCAGGCAAAGTCATAACCCTGCAGCAGGTTGTAAGAGAACTCGGTAAAGGAGATACCCTGGTCGTCGCGGTTCAGACGCTGCTTCACGGCTTCTTTGTTAATCATCTGGTTAACAGAGAAGTGCTTGCCGATGTCACGCAGGAAGGTCAGCACGTTCATGCCACCAAACCAGTCGTAGTTGTTCGCGGCAATGGCAGAGTTATCACCACAGTTGAAGTCGAGGAACGGTGCAACCTGTTTGCGGATCTTATCCACCCACTCCTGCACGGTATCTTCGGTATTCAGCTTACGCTCAGCGGCTTTAAAGCTTGGGTCACCTATCAGACCGGTCGCGCCGCCCACCAGGGCAACAGGCTTATGGCCCGCCATCTGGAAGCGTTTCAGGCATAACAATGGAACAAGATGCCCCAAATGCAAGCTGTCAGCGGTGGGATCGAAGCCGCAATAGAGCGCGATCGGGCCTTGCGCCAGTCGCTCTGCTAACGCTTCCTCGTCCGTCACCTGGGCCACGAGGCCCCGCTCTTGCAATTGTTTAATCAAGTTACTGCTTGCCATCAAATTCTCCATGTATAAACGACTGCACCTTTGCCGGTACACGACTTTTCGCCTGATGCGAAAGGAACATAGAATAAAGCGCAAGCGCGGTGTGCGCTAGCGCTTAAATCAACAAATTTCGGGGATTATGGTGCCAGTCTGTCGATTTTCCAGCCGCCATTCTCGCGCTGGTATAAAAAGCGGTCATGCAGGCGATGTTCGCCCCCCTGCCAGAACTCCATCTGCTCAATCGGGATGCGGAACCCGCCCCAGAAGCTTGGCAGAGGAATTTCACCCTGCTGGAACTTCTGCTTCAGCTCCAGGAATTTACTTTCCAGCACGCCGCGAGCAGAAATTCGACTGGACTGTTTGGATACCCAGGCGCCAATCTGGCTGTCACGCGGGCGGCTGTGGAAATACTTCACCACTTCCAGCGTCGAGAGACGTTCCGCCTTGCCGGTGACCATTACCTGACGCTCCAGCATGTGCCAGGGGAACAGCAGGCTGATACGCGGATTGTTTTCTAGATGGTGCGCCTTGCGGCTGCCGAGGTTGGTATAGAACACCAGCCCTTTCTCGTCATAATGCTTGAGCAATACGATGCGCTGATACGGTTGACCGTTTTCATCCACCGTCGCGACGACCATAGCCGTTGGGTCGGCGAGTTTCGCTTCGCAGGCCTGTTTCAGCCAGCGTTCAAAAAGCACGAGAGGTTCAGCGGGAAGATCCTGGCGACGCAGGCCGCCTTTAGTGTATTCACGGCGCAGATGCGCAATTTGCTGCAGTTCGTCGTTATCTGACATGGCGTTAGCTGACATTGAGAGTAGGTGGCGCTATTGTGCGCCGCCCCTGTAAAAATCTCAACGCTTCGGATTTTCGAGCTGGCAATTGTTCAGCACAATGCGGTCGCGTTTGTAGACCGTGGCGCTGTCGCCTTTCGACCAGAAGACGTAGATACCGTCGGAATAACGTGCGCCGGAGGCTGACATCCCCTGCTTCAGCGTCAGCAATTTATTGTCATAAACAAAACTGGCTTCCTGGCGTGGATTGTTCAGCTTTACGGTCAGCGGTTTTTCGTCACAGCGATACTCCAGCGTATCGGTCTGCATGCGCTCAAGGAGCTGGTTGTAGACGCTGCATCCTGACAGCAACAAAGGGGCGGCAATAAGAAGAAGTTTTTTCATGGGCGTATTCCGAAGACTTTCCTGGTCCTGGAGGGCATGGCTGCCCCCCTGTTTCGTTCCATTCTAACGACGACGCGCCGCGCTGAATTTCAGTTAACTCTGATTATGACGAGGATTTGCCGGGAAAATCGCCCCGAGGACGCTCGCCTCTCGCGCACCGGTGACCGACGGCAAGTTGCCCGGCAGTCCGGCAATCGTGCGCCAGGCAAGCCAGGCGAAGGCCAGCGCCTCCATATCATCACCGCTGATGCCGGCCTCATCGGTCGTCGTCACCTCGGTACCCGGCAGCAGCCCGGCAAGACGCGCCATCACCAGCGGGTTGCGGCTTCCCCCGCCGCACACCAGCAGGCGTTCACATCCGCCGCTGAGCAGAACCTGTTCGGAGATCGACACGGCCGTCAGCTCGGCAAGCGTCGCCTGGACATCCTGCGGCACAAGCGCCGGGAATGGCGCCAGCTGGCGCTCAAGCCAGCCGAGGTTGAAGTATTCACGCCCCGTGCTCTTAGGTGCCGGTAAGGCAAAATAAGGATCGCTCAGCATTGACTGCAGCAGCGGAATAATCACTTTCCCCCCGCTCGCCCACTCCGCGTTTTTATCATACGGTTGTCCGCACTGCCGCCAGATCCAGGCATCCATTAACATATTGCCCGGGCCGGTATCGTAGCCGCGTACGGGCTGCCCCGGGATGAGCATCGACAGATTGGCAATCCCACCAATGTTAAGCACCATGCGGCGCTCTGTTGGGTGAGCCAGTAACGCCTGATGGAACGCGGGAACCAGCGGCGCGCCCTGTCCGCCAAGGGCGATATCGCGACGACGGAAATCGCCAACTACCGTCACGCCCGTCTTCGCTACAATCTGGTTGTTATCACCAATTTGCAGAGTATGCGGGGCATCTCCGCCGGGCTCATGCCAGACCGTTTGTCCGTGACACCCGATGGCCACTACATCCTGCGGGCGAAGATGTTCTTTTTGCATCAAAGCCTGCACCGCATCCGCAAACAGCGCCCCAAGACGGACATCAAGCTGTCCAAGCTGGGAGAGGGTCAGCTGCTGCCCCTGACAGATACTCAGAATATCCTCTTTCAGTGAAATGGGTATTGGCCAGGTCAGGCTCGCCTGCTGCGCCACCATGTTTTCGTCAATGGCGGCTAAAACGACATCTACCCCATCCAGACTGGTGCCTGACATCACACCAATGTAGCGACCCGATTTCATGCGCTTTCCTTACGTTGCGTGGGCTAAGGATATCCACTCAACCATAAACGGCGCAGCTTTGCCATCCGGCGATAATATTTTTTAACAATGTCAGACGCGTAACACTGGCGGATCCTGTTTATGTCTCGTTAAGTCAAATTCAAGTACAATTTTCTTATTGTTGATGCAAAGATATGAACTATGGCTCCTTATGCCATATAATTTAGCCATAACGGATGCCCCCAATCGGGCGTTTTTGGTGAACAGGAGATTCAAATGATTTTACGTGTACTGGGCGTTTCGCTGATTGGTTTAACTCTGGCTGGCTGTGTGAATGACAGTTCACTTTCTGGCGACGTTTACAGCGCTTCTGAAGCGAAACAGGTTCAGAACGTGACTTACGGTACCGTTGTTAACGCACGCCCTGTACAGATTCAGGGTGGTGATGAAAACAACGTGATGGGTGCAATCGGCGGTGCCGTTCTGGGTGGTTTCCTGGGTAATACCGTCGGTGGTGGTACGGGACGCTCTCTGGCGACAGCCGCAGGTGCCGTTGCGGGTGGCGTAGCAGGCCAGGGCGTTCAGGGCGCAATGAACAAAACTCAGGGCGTAGAGCTGGAAATTCGTAAAGACGACGGCAGCACTATCATGGTTGTCCAGAAACAAGGCAGCACTCGCTTCTCTGCAGGCCAGCGCGTTGTTCTGGCAAGCAACGGAAGCCAGGTTACCGTTTCTCCACGTTAATTAAAAATGGATGTGGTCATCAGACCACATCCATTTACAATATATATCACTCTCACAAATATATTTACAAAATATATTCGCCACACCTATTATTAATCACAACGTATATTGTTTCTGCGCAAAGTATTTTTTTGCCAATTGATTAGACTCTTCGCAATCACCTCTCTCCTTTCATTATAATATTGTTAAATTTTATGCTTGCGAAAAATCGTTCTTTGAAGAGTCGTTATATCTCATTCTGTTTAGGTTGCATTATTGTCATCGGGATATTACAAGCTCTATTTTCAAAACTCGTTGAATGGGTGCCGTCCTTTTCACCGCTTTTATTCCCTACGCTCACCATTTTCCTGCTGGTGTTTCACCTGTTTATTGCCTGTTTTATGGCGATGAAATACTGGTGTGACAGAAGACGCTTGTATCTCATCGCTATCGCTTTCGCCTTTGCCGGTTCAACATTGCTGATGGTCGGGACGCTGTCTAGCTTTCCAGCCTGGCTGGATCTCTATCAGTTCAACGTTGTGAACTATAACGATGCAATGATTTACTATATGTTCCGCCATCTTTTAATGGCACTGATGCTCATCATTGCGGCAATACTTTATATCACGCGCAATCATCCTCTCTCACGGCAGGCGCATATCTTCATCGTGAGCGGAGCATTTCTTTTTACCGCCGGTACAGTAGCGTTGGCCTGGATGTACTCCAGTCATTCACCTCTTTTGTCGATTGACCTGGTTGATAATGAAACTCGTCAGTTTATGGTTCTCTGGAGCCATTTCATTAATATTTCATTAATCGTTCTCTGGGTGGTGACATTAGCAACGCTGATGTTTGTTACCCGCGTACGCAATTTATTCTGGGTTGGCGGTAATTTTCTGTGCGTCTGCTATATCGTCACGCTTTCAATGCTCTTAGCGGGGGGGCATGCCGAAGATATTTCCTGGTATCGCGCCCGGTTATTTGAAACTGTCGCCACGCTGCTAATTATTTTTGTTCTGCTTTACGATGTCTTCAGACTGTATCGTGACTCGCACGTAAAATATCAGCAGTCCTATCAGAACTCGATTCGCGATCCGCTCACGCGCCTTTATAACCGCAGCTATTTTTATGAATCGTTAAACCAGGCGCTGGATATCGCCAGACCCAACCGCCCCGTTTCCGTCATCGTCAGCGATCTCGACCGCTTCAAGCGTATTAATGACACCTACGGGCATCTCCAGGGCGATAAGGTCCTGCAGTTTGTCGCCAACCTGCTGATGGATTCCGTGCGCCCGCAGGACATCGCGGCCCGCATCGGCGGCGAGGAGTTTGTGCTGATGCTGGCCAATACGTCGGCAGACTCCGCCTACCAGGTGGCTGAACGCATACGCCTGAAGCTAAGCAGCTTTGATAAAACCAGCAGCGGCGGTCAGTTGCCGGAGCCCATCACCATCAGTATGGGGGTATTTACGGCAACGTCATCAACGATAACCGCAGAAGCGTGCGTGGAAAGTGCAGACAAGGCGATGTATGAAGCGAAGGAGACGGGTCGTAATCGTGTGGTCGTCTTTAAGTAAAAAAAGGCCTTGCTGATGCAAGGCCCTGGTGTTTATCAGTCGCGAGACTGCAGCTCATGGATATTTTGCTCAAGGCGAGCAATGAGGCTGATGAGCATTTCCAGCTCCGCCGGTGAAACGCCTGAGAGGATTTCACCGCGGGTTTTGGTGATGACGGCTTCCATTTCGGTGATGATAGGCGCCGCTTTCTCAGTGAGTTTAATCCGCTTAGCACGACGATCGCTGGCGCAGGTTTGTCGGGAGATCAACCCCTTCTCTTCCAGCTGATCAAGCGTGCGCACCAGCGACGGTTGCTCAATGCCTATCGCTTTTGCCAGCTGAATTTGTGACTGATCGGGCGGCAGCTGATGAATGTTGTGCAGCGTGACCCAATGCGTCTGTGTTAATTCCAGAGGTTTCAGGCGATGGTCAATCAGAGCACGCCAGACGCGTACCAACCTTGCCAGATCAGAACCTAATGGCGATTCCAATTTCATCTCCTTATAATTAGCTTGCTAAGTTATTATACTGATTTTAGAATAGTGTGCAGCATTTGTATTGCCAAAACAAATGCAATACTGCATTCATCGAACTTAAAAGTATGACTTACACTGAATTGTGATGCTTCATCATACTATGACAAGCCAACGCGGCATTCTGTTCACTGCAAAGGATTTCTGCCCGTGACGTTTTTTCATCGCTCAGAGGGTTTACCCCTTCAGGATCTGATCTTCGGTGCGTCAGTCTACTTTCCTCCCCTGTTTAAGGCCGTTCTGGTGGGCTTTATCTTCTGGCTCATCGCGCATCGTCTGCTTCGCGACTGGATGTACTCCGGTGAAATCTGGCATCCCATGCTGATGGATCTTTCCCTGTTTGCCCTTTCCGTATGCCTGGGCCTTGCCGTTTTGACTGTGTGGTGAATATGTCCCTGAAAACGCTAAAGTACTTTTCCACTCTGTTTATTCTTGCCCTCGCGCTAATTGCGGGCTGGTGGGTGTGGAATTTTTATATGCAGTCGCCGTGGACCCGGGACGGCAAAGTTCGCGCTGAGCAGGTCAGCATTACCCCTCAGGTGTCGGGAAGCATTACGGGGCTGTTGGTTAAGGATAACCAGTTCGTCAAAAAGGGAGACATTTTATTCCGCATCGACGACACCCCTTACCACATTGCGATCCTGAACGCCCAGGCGCAGCTGGCAAAAGCCGAGTCGGATCTGGCAAAGGCCAACAACGAGGCCAACCGCCGCCGCCACCTGTCGCAAAACTACATTTCAGCGGAAGATTTAGATACCGCCAATATCAACGTTAAGGCGATGCAGGCTAACGTCAACGTGGCGGAGGCAACGCTGAAGCAGGCGCAGTGGCAGCTCACACAAACCGTAATTACGGCACCTGTCGATGGCTGGGTGACCAACCTTTCTGCCCGCGTGGGTAATTATGCCACCACGGGACAACCGATATTCGCCCTCGTTGACAGCCACTCCTTCTACGTCGTGGGCTATTTCGAAGAGACTAAGCTTCGGCATATCCGCGAGGGATCGCCCGCCACCATTACGCTTTACAGCGGCCCACAGAAGTTACAGGGTCACGTAGCCAGCATTGGCCGCGCCATTTACGATCAAAGCGTCGAAACGGATTCCGGCCTGGTGCCGGACATCAAGCCGAACGTGCCCTGGGTTCGTCTGGCCCAGCGCGTTCCGGTTCGCGTGGAGTTTGACAATTTACCGCAGGACATCACGCTGGTCTCCGGCACCACCTGTACTGTCTCAATCGGAAACCGGTGATGAAGCTGCCGGCACTCTCCTGGCAAAACACGCCGTGGATCAAAGCCACGCGTCCTCAGTGGCGCTACGCGCTGCGTAACGGCATTGCCATGTGTCTGGCGCTGACCGTCGCCTATTACCTGAACCTGGATGAGCCCTACTGGGCGATGACGTCTGCGGCGGTGGTCAGTTTTCCGACGGTAGGCGGGGTGATCAGTAAAAGTCTTGGCCGTATCGCCGGCAGCCTGCTGGGCGCCACCGCGGCGCTAATTATAGCCGGCCATACGCTGAACGATCCGTGGCTGTTCCTGCTGAGCATGGCCGCATGGCTGGGGTGCTGTACCTGGGCCTGCGCCCATTTTACCAATAACGTCGCTTACGCTTTCCAGCTGGCGGGCTATACCGCCGCCATTATCGCCTTTCCGGTGGTTAACGTGCTAGACACCACCGAGCTGTGGGATATCGCCCAGGCGCGCGTTTGTGAAGTGATTGTCGGGATCCTCAGCGGCGGCTTCATGATGATGATCCTCCCAAGCACATCCGACGGCACCGCGCTCATCACTGCGCTAAAGACCATGCATACCCGGTTGCTGGAACACGCGAGTCTGCTGTGGCAACCGGATACCAGCGACGATATACGCCTGGCGCATGAAAAGGTGATCGGGCAGATCCTGACCATGAATCTGTTGCGTATTCAGGCGTTCTGGAGCCATTACCGCTTTCGCCGCCAGAACACCCTGCTAAATTATTTACTGCACCAGCAGCTGCGTATGACCAGCGCTATCTCCAGCCTGCGCCGGATGCTGCTCAACTGGCCGACGCCGCCAGAAAATACCCGAGCCGTGATTGAAACGCTGCTCGCGGCCCTCGCGCGCCCGGATGCGGACATTTACACCGTAGCGAGAATAATCGCCCCGCTCGCCCCGGTTGATGAGTACGACTATCGCCATCGCGCCTTCTGGCAGCGTCTGAATTACTTTTGCCGACTCTATCTGCGCAGCAGCCGCTGGATTAACGCGGTTGAGAATGCCACGCCGGTCACGGAGTTCAACGTTCCCGGGAGCCCGGCTCTCGCCCGCCATACCGACTATCTGGAAGCGCTGTGGAGCGGTTTTCGCACCTTCTGTGCGCTGATGCTGGTGGGAGCGTGGAGCATTACCACGCAGTGGGAGTCCGGTACGGCGGCCCTGACGCTTGCCGCCATCAGCTGCGTGCTTTACTCCGTCGCGGCTTCGCCGTTCAACTCGCTTACGCTGCTGCTGCGTACGCTGGTGCTGCTGTCGCTGTTCAGCTTCGTGGTTAAATTTGGCCTGATGGTGCAGATAAGCGATCTGTGGCAGTTCCTGCTGTTTCTGTTTCCGCTCTTGACCACCATGCAGCTACTCAAGCTGCAAATGCCAAAACAGGCGGGCCTCTGGGGGCAGCTGATTGTCTTTATGGGCTCGTTTATCTCCGTGACCAATCCGCCGGTTTATGATTACGCCGATTTTCTCAATGACAACCTGGCAAAAATCCTTGGCGTGGGGCTGGCGTGGCTGGCTTTCGCGGTGTTGCGACCCGGCTCCGATGCACGCAAGAGCCGCAGGCATATTCGGGAATTACGCAAAGGGTTTGTCGACCAGCTCAGCCGTAAACCGCATCTGAGCGAAAACGAGTATGAATCGCTGGTCTATCATCACGTCAGCCAGCTGAATAACAGCCAGGACGCGCTGTCCCGGCGCTGGCTGCTGCGCTGGGGCGTGGTGCTATTGAACTGCTCACACGTGGTCTGGCAGCTTCGCGGGTGGGAAACACGTTCCGACCCGCTGTCGCAGGTTCGTGATGTTTGCATCTCCCTGCTGCGCGATGTGATGAGCGAACGCGGTGTCCAGCAGCGCCCGCTGGCAACCACGCTGAATGAACTGCAGCGGATCTGCGATACGCTTGCGCGACATCATCTCCCTGCCGCCCGTGATTTGGCCTCGATAATCTGGCGGCTGCACTGCTCGCTGTCGCAGCTGGAGCAGGCACCACCGCCGGGCACGATTGGGGATCAGATCACACCGCAGGCATAACGCGCCCCGCCGCCGCCGAGCGGTTTAGGCCGATCGGACATATTGTCGCCGCCGACGTGAATCATTAGCGCTTTACCTTTTACCTCGTCCAGCTTTTTCAGACGCGGCGCGACAACGGGATCGGTGGCTTTACCGTCGTTATTGACCACCAGCACGGGCAGATCGCCCAGATGCCCCATTCCATCCGGGCCCTCATGCTTGCCGGTATGCTGGGGATCCAGGTGCCCCCCTGCCGCTTCCGCCGCCGACGCTTTACCCTCTTTTAATGCGGGCTGACAGCTGCCTTTGGCGTGAACATGAAAACCATGCTCACCGGGAGGGAGTGCTTTGAGGTTGGGAGCGAACTCCAGTCCTTTGTCGGTTTCCGTGATTTTCACCGTACCGATGGACTGGCCCACACCCTGAGAGGTGACGAGATTCATTTCCACTTCGTCGCTGGCTGCCTGCGCCCCTGCGCAAACAACCAGCGTGACCAATGCCAGAGCAAAACGCTTCATATGACCTCCGCTGGTTATTTTTTGCCCCTTAAGTGTATACCAGGGGCAAAGATTTCACCGGAAAGTCACCTTCTGGCGGTTTATGGTACGTCGTAACCCAGCGCGGCCTTACGGATGCGGAACCACTGCTGACGGGTCATATCCAGCTCTTCAGCGGCCAGTGCAGAACGCACGCGTTCTATTTTGCCGGAACCGATAATAGGCAGCGGTTTTGACGGCAGGCGCAGGATCCACGCGTAAACCACCTGTTCGATGCTCTCCGCGTTCAGTTCGCGGGCGATGGTTTCAAGCTCGTTGCGCAGCGGCTGGAATTCATCATCATTAAACAGGCGTCCGCCTCCCAAGCATGACCAGGCCATCGGGCGAATGCGCAGCTGTTGCAGCTGGTCGAGGGTACCGTCCAGCAGCAGCGGCTGGTGTACCGGGGAGATCTCTACCTGGTTAGTGGCCAGGGTAAACGGCAGACGAGACTGAAGCAGTGCAAACTGCGCCGGGGTAAAGTTAGAAACGCCGAAGTGACGCACTTTCCCACTCTGATGCAGGTTCAGGAAGGCTTCTGCCACCTCATCGGCATCCATCAGCGGATCCGGGCGGTGGATTAACAGCAGGTCGATACGGTCGGTCGCCAGATTGACCAGCGACTGCTCAGCGCTCTTGATGATATGCGCGCTGTCGGTGATGTAATGCCCAAGGGCGTGTTCCGGTTTTGCCGTGGTGGCAATCCCGCATTTGGTGACAATCTCCATGCGGTCGCGGAGAGCCGGAACAAGCTTGAGCGCCTCGCCGAATGCGGCTTCACACTGATAACCACCGTAGATGTCCGCATGGTCGACCGTGGTGACGCCCAGATCGAGGTGCTCTTCAATAAAGCTCGCCAGCTGGAGGGGGGACATATTCCAGTCCATCAGGCGCCAGTAGCCCATCACAAAACGGGAGAATTCTGGCCCCTGGGGGGCAAGGGTAATTCGCTGAACCATAACATTTTCCTCAAGGACGTGATGTCATGAGTATACGCAATTACCGTGTTAAAAAAGTGAAGGTTGCTGGGGTTCTTCGGTCTCACCGGCTTTGTTTGCGCGTATTTTGCGCAGAAAACGCTGTCGGCAGAGGCGTAGCACCTCCTGCTTTTGCGTGTCGCTAAAGTTTTGCCAGTTGAAACGCTCGTCACGGGTACGCATGCACCCGCGGCAATATCCGCGCTCATCCACCTGACAAATCCCCCGGCACGGGCTCTGGATGGGGAAAAACTCCAGCTGCTCTGCCACACTCACCTCCAGAAAGCCATTCTCACCTACAGTGAAGACGCTAAATGCGCCACGTGCAAGGCCTATACCACAGATTTGTGGCATTAAGGTTTCACTAATCTTCCCTCTTTATACTCGGCCCAACATGACAATGACAGGTTTACCGATCGATGTGGTTAATCAAAAAGTTACAATGTAACGATATTAAATTTACTCTGGGCTGTGCTCTCTTCTTTACGCTAATCAACGGGCTGTTTATCCAGCGCAGCTGGGCCATTATCGCCCCTGCGCACCTGCACGACATCCTCTTTGCCGCGTCCGTACCGCTGGTGCTGTTTTGCGGCTGGGTGATTGTCTTTAGCCTGCTGAATATCCCCTATATCCGCAAGCCGCTGCTGGTTGTATTGACGATCGGATGCGCCGCGGCAACCTACTTTATGTACACCTACGGCGCGGTGATCGATCAGAACATGATTGTGAACGTGTTCGAAACCAACTCTCAGGAAGCGACAGCCCTGGTGACGCCGCAGATGATTCTGTGGATTGTTATTGCTGGCCTGGTGCCTTCCGTGGTGCTGGCTCTGACCCGCATTCGTACCGGGAAATGGTGGTATGCCCTGCTGACGCGCGTAGCCGCGATGCTAGGCGCCCTGCTGGTAATTATCCTGATTGCCGCCGTGTTTTATAAAGATTACGCCTCGCTGTTCCGCAACAACAAAAGCATCGTCAAAATGGTGACCCCGGCCAACTATGTCAGCGCCGTGGTGAAGTACAGCAAAATGCGCTGGTTTGCCGGCGATCAAACGCTGGTACGGATTGGCGAAGATGCCCATAAAGGACCGTTGATTTCGGGTCAACAAAAGAAAACCGTTCTGGTACTGGTCGTCGGGGAAGCCTCTCGTGCGGCGAACTACTCCCTGAATGGTTACGATCGTGAAACGAACCCGGAGCTGAAAAAGCAGGATGTGATTAACTTCCCGCAGGCCTCCTCATGCGGCACTGAAACCGCCGTTTCCGTTCCGTGCATGTTCTCCGGCATGACGCGCAGCAAGTACGATGCCGACCTGGCTCACCATCAGGAAGGCCTGCTCGATGTTCTGAAACATGCGGGTATCAACCTGCTGTGGCGCGACAACGACGGAGGCTGTAAAGGTGCCTGCGATCGCGTGCCGCATACCGATATGACGCAGTGGAATCTGGATCAGTTCTGCAAAGACAAATCCTGTATTGATGATGTGAATTTCTACCGTCTGGACAACGTGCTGGATGGTCTGAAGCAGGACACGGTGCTGGTTATTCACCTGATGGGGAGCCACGGCCCGGCGTACTATCGCCGTTACCCGGACAATTTCCGGAAATTCACCCCAACGTGCGACACCAATGAAATTCAGGATTGCGACCATCAGGCGCTGTTAAATACCTATGACAACACCATCCTGTATACCGACAGCATGGTCAGCAAAACCATTGATGCGCTGAAAGCGCGCCAGGCGAGCATGAACACCGCGCTGATTTATCTCTCAGATCACGGTGAGTCACTGGGTGAAAGCGGCATTTATCTGCACGGTACGCCGTACATGCTGGCGCCGGAGCAGCAAACGCATATTCCGTTTATGTTCTGGCTGTCGCCGGACTACGTGAAAAACTTTGGCGTTAATGAACAGTGCTTACGCGACCATGCAGCAAAAAATGCGGTATCTCAGGACAATTTATTCTCAACCGTATTGGGCATGATGGACGTGAAATCAACGGTTTATCAACAGCAGCTGGATATACTGAGCGCATGTCGGCACTAAACCCGCTTGCATTAGACCGAACGGTCTATTAGAGTGCGGCCATGAGCAGAAATACTGAACACGATACCCGCGAACATCTACTGGCAACCGGCGAGCGTCTTTGCATGCATCGCGGGTTTACCGGTATGGGGTTGAGCGAGTTATTAAAAACCGCTGAGGTACCGAAGGGGTCGTTTTATCACTACTTCCGGTCCAAAGAGGCCTTTGGCGTCGCGATGCTGGAGCGTCATTACGCGGGCTACCACCAGCGTCTGGCGACCCACTTTGCGTCGGGCGAAGGAAACTATCGGGATCGTGTTCTGAACTACTATCAGGAAACGCTGAACCAGTTCTGTCAGCAGGGCATTATCAGCGGGTGCCTGACGGTCAAACTGTCTGCCGAAGTGTGCGATCTTTCCGAAGATATGCGCTCGGCGATGGATAAAGGTGCCCGCGGCGTTATCGCTCTGCTGGCCCAGGCGCTGGAGAAAGGCCGCGACGAAAAAACGCTGGCCTTTTCCGGCGACCCCTTAATGCAGTCTCAGGTGCTCTACTCCCTCTGGTTAGGGGCCAACCTGCAGGCAAAAATTTCGCGCAGTGCCTTGCCGCTGGAAAGCGCGCTGGCACATGTGAAAAACAGCATTACTGCGCCTGGCATTTAACAGGCGTTTTTATTTACCCAACTACTAGTCGACTGGTCTACTCAGGAGTCTTTATGTCAGCTGAAAAATTATTTACCCCACTGAAAGTGGGTGCCGTCACGGCGCCAAACCGCGTGTTTATGGCTCCGCTGACCCGTCTGCGCAGCATTGAGCCGGGTGACATCCCAACCCCACTGATGGGCGAATACTATCGTCAGCGCGCAAGCTCTGGCCTGATCATCACCGAAGCCACACAGATTTCTGCCCAGGCTAAGGGTTATGCCGGTGCGCCGGGCCTTCACAGCCCGGAACAGATCGCCGCATGGCAGAAAATTACCGCGGGCGTTCACGCTGAAGAGGGTCGCATTGCGGTCCAGCTGTGGCATACCGGCCGTATCTCTCACCACAGCATTCAGCCTGGCGGCCAGGCTCCGGTTTCCGCTTCGGCTCTGAGTGCCAATACCCGTACCTCCCTGCGCGATGAAAACGGCAATGCGATCCGCGTGGATACCTCTATGCCGCGCGCGCTTGAGCTGGACGAAATCCCGGGGATTGTTAACGACTTCCGCCAGGCCGTGGCCAACGCACGTGAAGCCGGTTTTGACCTGATTGAGCTGCACTCCGCGCATGGCTATCTTCTGCACCAGTTCCTGTCACCGTCTTCTAACCACCGCACCGACCAGTACGGCGGCAGCGTTGAAAACCGCGCTCGCCTGGTGCTGGAAGTGGTTGACGCCGTATGCCAGGAGTGGAGCCCGGACCGTATCGGCATTCGCGTTTCCCCAATCGGGTCCTTCCAGAACGTCGACAACGGTCCGAACGAAGAGGCCGATGCCCTGTATCTGATCGAAGAACTGGCTAAACGTGGCATCGCTTATCTGCACATGTCCGAGCCGGACTGGGCTGGCGGTAAGCCTTACACGGACGCTTTCCGTCAGAAAGTGCGCGAGCGTTTCCACGGCGTGATCATCGGTGCGGGGGCCTATACCCCGGAGAAAGCCGAAGACCTGATCGGCAAAGGGCTGATCGATGCCGTCGCGTTTGGCCGCGACTACATCGCCAACCCGGATCTGGTTGCCCGCCTGCAGAAAAAGGCGGCTCTGAACCCGCAGCGTCCGGAAAGCTTCTACGGCGGCGGCGCGGAAGGCTACACCGACTACCCTTCACTGTAATCTCGCCATTGTACATTGATAGCGGCGACAGTTCGCCGCTATACTAAAACATCGTTTCTGTTCAAAAAGCTATTTTATTCCATTGGTTAATGAGGAAATTATGCGCCTACTTCACACCATGCTGCGCGTTGGCGACCTGCAACGTTCTATCGATTTCTACACTAACGTCCTGGGCATGAAGCTGCTGCGCACCAGCGAAAACCCGGAATACAAATACTCGCTGGCGTTTGTGGGTTACGGCCCTGAAACGGATGAAGCGGTGATCGAGCTGACCTACAACTGGGGTGTTGAAAGCTATGAGCTGGGCACCGCCTACGGTCATATCGCGCTGGAAGTGGACAACGCGGCCGAAGCGTGTGAGCGTATTCGCAGCAACGGCGGTAACGTCACGCGCGAAGCGGGCCCGGTAAAAGGTGGCACCACCGTGATTGCGTTTGTGGAAGATCCGGACGGTTATAAAATCGAGCTGATTGAAGCCAAAGACGCCGGTCGCGGTCTGGGCAACTGATCCTTCAGGGCGCAACGTGCGCCCGTAGTTTTACTGCATCACCCCGCAAAATTTGCCATAATGCGCTCTGCTTTTTCCCCATGTAAGAGACCCTGATGTCCGATAACGCTCAATTTAGCGGTCTGTGCGACCGTTTTCGTGGTTTTTATCCCGTTGTCATTGATGTAGAAACAGCTGGATTTAACGCTAAAACCGATGCGCTGCTTGAAATTGCGGCCATCACGCTGAAGATGGATGAACAGGGCTGGCTTATCCCGGACACCACGCTGCATTTCCACGTTGAACCTTTCGAAGGGGCAAACTTACAGCCGGAAGCGCTGGCGTTTAACGGTATCGATCCGCATAACCCGCTGCGTGGTGCAGTCAGTGAATATGACGCGCTGCACGCCATTTTTAAAATGGTGCGTAAAGGCATGAAAGAGAGCAACTGCAGCCGCGCCATCATGGTGGCCCATAACGCCACCTTTGATCACAGCTTTACCATGGCCGCAGCCGAGCGCGCCGCGCTCAAACGCAATCCCTTCCATCCGTTTGTGACCTTCGACACCGCCGCGCTGAGCGGCCTGGCGCTGGGACAAACGGTGTTATCAAAGGCCTGTATTACGGCTGGCATTCCGTTCGACGGCACGCAGGCGCACTCCGCGCTGTATGACACGGAGCGCACCGCAGAGCTGTTCTGTGAGATCGTCAACCGCTGGAAACGTCTGGGCGGTTGGCCGCTGCCGATGGGTGATGAGGACGAGCACCAATCGTAGATCGGGTAAGCGCAGCGCCACCCGACAAAAAAAAGCGACCACATAGCGGGTCGCTTTTTTATTTGCGCAGTAAATTACTCTGCGTCCGGCTCTTCAGTTTTGTACTTAGCCGCGGTTTCTTTGATCAGCTGCTGCAGTTCGCCGCGCTGATACATTTCAATCAGGATATCGCAGCCGCCAACCAGCTCACCGTCAACCCATAGCTGTGGGAACGTCGGCCAGTTAGCATACTTCGGCAGCTCAGCGCGGATGTCCGGGTTCTGCAGAATATCAACGTAAGCAAAACGCTCACCACAGGCTGACAGCGCCTGAACCGCTTGCGCGGAGAAGCCGCAGCTTGGCAGCTTTGGAGAACCTTTCATATACAGCAGAATCGGGTTTTCAGCGATCTGGCGCTGGATTTTTTCAATAGTGGTGCTCATGTCTTGCTTCCTTTAACTTCTGTTACGGCATTCGTCTGACATTGTAGCGGTTCAGACTGGCATCGGAAAATAACATTTTTGTCACGTTTATACATTCTACCCCGAGTCACGAAAAGTTGCATTGCAAATGGTGTTTACCCCTGCGGCAGTCAGGGTTTTGCTTAGGGAGTGGGCAAATGTGCGACAGAACGATGAATTTTTTTGCACTTGCTAACGAAACAGGATTGTAGATTGAAAAATGCTATTAACTTTCTGGGTTTTTATAGATTAGAATCGACGGGCTTTGTAAATCACACGCGGGTATTATTGATGACCTGCATTTATCAGGGGACTGCCCAGTGGCGCGGATAAATAAAATCTCGATCACGCTCTGTGCTTTACTGTTTACTTCACTCACTTTCACGCCAGTGGCAAACGCCTCTCAGCAGGCGCGGCATTCTGCTGTACAAAAAAACCATCTGGTGAAAGCCACAGAACGTAAGAAAAAAACCACCGCTAAGAACGACAAGAAAAAAACACCGGCTCAGACGAAACAGACCGCTTCCAGCAAGACGAAAACAAAACCTTCCCGCACTGCCCACTCCGCTAAAAGTAAAGCTTCGCAAACCGCCGCTAACCTCGTTACTGAAAAATGCGTCACCCGTAAAGGCCACAAGGCGAAATGCACAAAGATCACAAAAATAGCGGAAGTGCATAAAGTGCGCGTACAGAAAGCGCAAAAGACCGCGATGAACAAACTGATGGGGCAGATTGGCAAACCTTATCACTGGGGTGGCAGCTCGCCGCGTACCGGGTTTGACTGCAGCGGCCTCGTTTATTATGCCTATAAAGATCTGGTCAAGTTCCGCATTCCTCGTACTGCAAATGAAATGTACCACCTGCGCGATGCCTCACCGGTTGACCGCGGTGAGCTGGAAAACGGCGATCTGGTGTTCTTCCGGACTCAGGGTCGCGGCACGGCTGACCACGTCGGCGTCTATGTCGGCAACGGGAAATTCATCCAGTCACCGCGTAGCGGCCAGGATATTCAGATCACCTCTCTCAGTGAAGATTACTGGGTACGCCACTACGTCGGCGCGCGTCGCGTGATGACGCCGAAAACCATTCGCTAACCCCTGCCCTGCCACATCCGTGGCAGGGTGAGTTCCTCTTTTGCATACCCTTTCAATTTGCTATCCTGTCCCTGTTGTCTGTGTGGTTATTGACAACGCAAAATACAATAAGGAGAGAAGCAATGTCGTTCGAATTACCTGCACTACCGTATGCAAAAGACGCCCTGGCCCCGCACATTTCTGCGGAAACCCTGGAATATCACTACGGCAAGCATCACCAGACTTACGTCACCAACCTGAACAATCTGATCAAGGGCACCGATTTTGAAGGCAAAACGCTGGAAGAGATCGTTCGCAGCTCAGAGGGTGGCGTGTTTAACAACGCGGCTCAGGTATGGAACCATACCTTCTACTGGCACTGCCTGGCGCCGAATGCCGGCGGTGAACCTGTCGGTGAACTGGCTACCGCTATCAATGCCGCATTTGGCAGCTTCGCGGATTTCAAAGCGAAATTCACCGATGCCGCCATCAAGAACTTCGGTTCTGGCTGGACGTGGCTGGTTAAAGAGGCGGATGGCAAACTGGCTATCGTGTCCACCTCTAACGCGGG
The DNA here is from genome assembly GCF_043965265.1 of Enterobacter sp. ECC-249. NCBI lineage: Bacteria > Pseudomonadati > Pseudomonadota > Gammaproteobacteria > Enterobacterales > Enterobacteriaceae > Enterobacter > Enterobacter sp. ECC-249. Next base: position 2,499,949 of record NZ_CP143660.1, on the reverse strand, counting down.
CACCCCGCTGACCACCAGCGCTAAGCCGCTGATGACCGTGGACGTGTGGGAACACGCTTACTACATTGATTACCGCAACGCGCGCCCGAACTACCTGGAGCACTTCTGGGCACTGGTTAACTGGGACTTTGTGGCGAAGAACTTCGCCGCGTAAGAGACACGCAGAAGGGTTTGCCCTTCTGCGTTTTTGGTTTATTCCGCAGCGCAGGCGGCTTCTGGCTGCTTACGACCCGACATCATCACCAGCAGCAGGCCGAGCGCGGCAATAATCGCCCCCATCACCGGCACAAAGCTGTACCCCAGTCCCCCCGAAATGACGGCCCCACCGGCCGCCGCACCGAGCGCATTGCCCAGGTTGAAGGCACCAATATTGACCGAAGATGAGAGACCCGGCGCTTCATGCGCGACGCGCATCACGCGCATCTGCAGCGGCGGCACCACGGCGAAAGTGGCAGCACCCCAGACGACCATCGCGATCGCGGCCCCGAACTCATTACGCGCCAGCCACGGAATGGCAATCATGATGACAATCAGCAGGGTTAAGAAGCCCTTCAGCGTCCCGCTCACGGAACGGTCGGCAAATTTCCCGCCGAGATAGTTGCCGATCGAGAAGCCCACGCCAATCAGCACCAGCATCGCGGTCACAAAGAGAGGCGTTGCGTGGGTGATGTCATGCAATACCGGTGAAATATAGGTGTAGAGGGTAAACATCGCCCCTGCCCCCAGCACGGTGGTGAGTAGCGCAGAGAGCACCTGCGGGCGCACCAGCACCGATAGTTCTTTGCGCACGTCAGGACGTTCCCCCGCGCTGCCTTTCGGCAAGGAGAAGAAAAGCGCCACCATCGCAACCACGCCCAGTCCGGCAGTCGCCAGGAAGGACATACGCCAGCCGATCGCTTCTCCCAGCCAGGTTGCCGCAGGCACCCCGCCGATATTTGCAATCGTCAGCCCCATGAACATAGTTGCCACGGCGCTCGCCTGCTTATGTTTAGGCACCACGCTGGCAGCCACGACTGACCCCAGCCCAAAGAACGCGCCGTGGTTAAGGCTGGTCAGAATGCGTGACAGCATCAATGTGGTGTAGTCCGGCGCAATGGCCGAAAGCACGTTGCCCAGGGTGAAAATCGCCATCAGGAAAATCAGCGCATTGCGGCGCGCGCGGTGCGAAAGTAAAAGCGTCATCAGCGGCGCCCCCACCATCACGCCGATAGCGTAGGCGCTGATTAACATGCCTGCCGCAGGAATCGAGACGTCCACGCCGCGGGCGATGACGGGCAGTAATCCCATCGGGGAGAATTCAGTGGTGCCAATCCCAAAAGCGCCAATCGCCAGGGCCAGCAGGGGAAAATTGATTTTCATGCGTCAACTCCGGATGCCGTGTCATGTGGTGACACAGAACAAAGAAGCAGAAAGCATGACATCAATCACAAAAAATGAGAAGTTAACAAAATGGCAAAAGATTTTTGCCAGAGAAGTAACAATCGGGACGATCGGGAGGGAGAAGGCTCTCCCTCCGCGTAAATCAGTGCAGCGCAGCCGTCAGACCGGCCGCAACAATCAGAGCCAGCACAACAACGGTGGTGAACAGCGAAAACTTCAGATCGGAACTCATCAATTTTTCTCCTTTTAATCCCCCCACGAAAAGTGAGCTTGCTCATTTTTGCACAGATTACGTCAAAAATCTTCCTGGATTTATACCGATAACCACTTTACCTCTTCCCCTTTTCATCAAGATAGGACAAAATTCCACGCTAAATTTATTAGCGTACCGGCCATTGACCCCCTCCTGACGTCCCGTGTCGTTTTCCCGGCGTGCCGCAGTTCAAAATTGCGTGATAAGGGTGAGAGAAGGCAAACGTTTACCTTCAAGTTTTTCAGGAGTTTAGGATATGGTCTGGAGTGACATTTAATGGCAACAATTAAAGACGTAGCAAAACGCGCAAACGTTTCCACTACAACCGTATCACATGTAATTAACAAAACCCGCTTTGTGGCGGAAGAGACGCGCAACGCCGTCTGGGCAGCGATCAAAGAGCTGCACTATTCGCCAAGTGCGGTTGCGCGTAGCCTCAAGGTTAATCACACCAAATCCATTGGATTGCTGGCAACCAGCAGTGAAGCGGCCTATTTTGCCGAGATCATTGAAGCGGTTGAAAAAAACTGCTTCCAGAAAGGCTATACCCTGATTCTGGGCAACGCGTGGAACAGCATTGAAAAACAGCGCGCCTACCTGTCGATGATGGCGCAGAAGCGCGTGGATGGCCTGCTGGTGATGTGTTCCGAATATCCGGAATCCGTGCTGTCGATGCTCGAAGAGTATCGCCACATTCCTATGGTGGTCATGGACTGGGGCGAAGCGCGCGCGGATTTCACCGATTCCGTTATCGATAACGCCTTTGAAGGCGGCTATATGGCCGGTCGTTACCTGATCGAACGCGGTCACCGCGAGATTGGCGTGATCCCGGGTCCGCTGGAGCGTAACACCGGCGCGGGCCGTCTGGCCGGTTTTATGAAAGCGATGGAAGAAGCGCTGATCACCGTGCCGGAAAACTGGATCGTGCAGGGCGACTTTGAGCCGGAATCAGGCTACCGCGCAATGCAGCAGATCGTTTCCCAGCCGCACCGCCCGACCGCCGTTTTCTGCGGGGGTGACATCATGGCCATGGGTGCGCTCTGCGCCGCCGATGAGCTGGGTCTGCGCGTACCGCAGGATATTTCCGTGATCGGGTATGACAACGTGCGTAACGCGCGCTTCTTCACCCCGGCGCTGACAACCATTCACCAGCCAAAAGATTCGCTGGGCGAAACGGCCTTCAATATGCTGTTGGACAGAATCGTCAACAAACGCGAAGAGTCGCAGTCCATTGAAGTTCACCCACGCCTGATTGAACGCCGTTCCGTTGCGGATGGTCCGTTCCGCGACTACCGTCGTTAATCCTTTGACGGGGCCAGCTACGCTGGCTCCCGTAACCATTCCCGGTTTAGCGTTTCGCTGTCTCCCAGATAGTCCAGCAGCCAGGCCATGGCGGGCGAGACATCATTTTGTTGCCAGGTCAGGCAGCAGGCCGCGTCAGGGAACGGATTCTCCAGCGTCAGCTCAACCCATTCTCCGGTATCGATGCGCGGACGCGCGAAATGAACGGGCACCATCGCGACGCACAGCCCGGCGCTGAGGCACGTTGCCGACGATTCCCAGTCAGGGGCCACCACCCGCCGCTGGTTGTCCAGAAGCCAGGTGATACGCTTGGGCAGTGAACGGGACGTATCCTCCAGCACCAGCGAGGGCCAGTTGCGTAGCGTATCGTCGCTCAGCGGCCCTTCCATCGCCGCCAGCGGATGGTCGCTTGCCACCACGCATTTCCAGCTCAGCATCCCCATATCGCGAAAGGCGTAACGCCCCCCGACCGGGATCGCCTGCGTGGCCCCAATCGCCATTTCTGCCCTGCCGTCCGCCAGCGCATCCCACACCCCGTTGAACACCTCCTGCGAGACCCGCAGCTCGACGTCAGAAAAATGACGGTAGAAATCGACGATCATCTGCCGGGTACGTTCCGGCTTAACGATGTTATCCACCGCGATGGAAAGATGTCCCCGCCAGCCGTTAGCGATCTGCTGACACTGTTCGCGGGTGATCTGCATTTTTTTGATAACAGAACGCCCTTCCTTCAAAAACCACGCGCCTGCGGGCGTTAATTCCACGTCGCGATGCCGCCGTTCAAACAGCGGAACCGCCAGCCACTCCTCCAGCTGACGCACCGTATAGCTGATGGCCGAAGGGACGCGGTGCAACTCCTGCGCTGCACCGCTGAAGCTGCCGTTACGCGCAACAGCATCGACCACTTCAAGAGAATAATCTGACCACATTTTCTGCCTGCAAAAAATTTGAATGCACCCGCCAAATATTAGCGTTTCACAAGCCGCTTTGCACTCCCTACACTCTGCGCCAACGTACACCTGCCTCCTCAGGAGAATAAGAGAATGCAACCCAGGAAAGGATTTTTAGTCTGGCTCGGCGGCTTAAGCGTGCTGGGCTTTTTGGCCACCGACATGTACCTGCCCGCGTTTGCCGCGATGCAGGAAGACCTGCAAACCCCTGCGGCGGCCATCAGCGCCAGCCTGAGCCTGTTCCTTGCCGGTTTTGCTTTCGCGCAGCTCCTGTGGGGACCGCTATCGGATCGCTTTGGCCGTAAACCGGTACTGCTGCTGGGTCTGGCCATTTTTGCCGTGGGCTGTCTGGGGATGCTGTGGGTGCGCGATGCTACCTGGCTGCTGGTGCTGCGCTTTATTCAGGCCGTGGGCGTCTGTGCTGCGGCGGTGACCTGGCAGGCGCTGGTGACCGACTACTATCCGGCTAACCGCACAAACCGTATTTTCGCCACCATTATGCCGCTGGTGGGTCTTTCCCCTGCCCTGGCTCCGCTGCTGGGCAGCTGGATCCTCGCGCACTTTGACTGGCAGGCCATTTTTGCCACGCTGTTTGCCATCACGCTGGTGCTGATGCTGCCGGCGTTTGCCCTTAAACCCGCGCATAAAAAAGAGGCGCATGCCGACGCGAAGCCGATTACCTTCACCTCCCTGCTGAGCGCCAAGGCGTATCGCGGGAATGTCCTGATCTATGCCGCCTGCTCGGCAAGTTTCTTCGCGTGGCTCACCGGTTCGCCGTTCATTCTGCACGATATGGGCTACAGCCCGGCAGCCATCGGCCTGAGCTATGTTCCGCAGACTATCGCGTTCCTGGTGGGCGGGTACGGCTGTCGCGCGGCGCTGCAAAAGTGGGAGGGTCAGCAGATGCTGCCGTGGCTGCTGGTGCTGTACGCGCTTAGCGTCATCGGCACCTGGGCAGTTGGCTTTATTCCGGGTGCCGGTCTGGCCGAAATTTTGATCCCATTCTGCGTGATGGCCATTGCGAACGGGGCAATTTACCCTATCGTTGTAGCTCAGGCGCTGCGTCCGTTCCCGCAGGCGACGGGCCGCGCCGCCGCACTGCAGAACACCCTGCAGCTGGGGCTGTGCTTCCTGGCAAGTCTGGTGGTCTCGGCGCTGATTGCGACGCCGCTGTTAACCACCACCAGCGTGATGCTGGTCACCGTTGCGCTGGCGGTATTGGGTTACCGCATGCAGGCGTCCGCGCAGCGTGAGCAGGATAGCGGTGCGCAGGTGGAAACCTCGCATGCCTGATTGCGCCAGAAATCATGTTACATTTCAGTGATTAGGTTGCTAACAATTTTCTATTGAATCACCAAATTTTGAGGCCTATACTAAATTTGGTTCGATTAAATACGATAAATATTAAGTGTTAACGGGAGCCGGAGTGCTCCCGTTTTACCATGGAAGGCATTTCGGCAAGGGTTATCTCCCTTCCTCTGTTCTACGTCGGATACTAGCCTCGCGGTATTTACCGTGAGATTTCTCACAAACCAAAAAAAGCGTCTACGCTGTTTTAAGGTTCTGATCACAGTAGGGTGATGGAGAAGCTATGAGTTCATCGTGTATAGAAGAAGTCAGCGTTCCGGACGATAACTGGTCCCGGATCGTCAGTGAACTGTTAGGTCGAGCAGGCATCACTATCAATGGATCATCGCCATCCGATCCTCAGGTTAAACATCCCGACTTTTTTAAACGCGTGTTGCGGGAGGGATCGTTAGGCCTGGGTGAAAGCTATATGGACGGCTGGTGGGAGTGCGAACGTCTGGATACCTTTTTCGCCAGCGTGCTGCGTGCCGGTCTTGAAAATCAACTCCCTCGCAATCTGAAAGACACCCTGCGTGTCGCCTCTGCCCGACTGTTCAATCTGCAAAGTAAAAAACGCGCGTGGATCGTGGGCAAAGAACACTACGATCTTGGCAACGACCTGTTCAGCCGTATGCTGGACCCTTTCATGCAGTACTCCTGCGCCTACTGGAAAGAGGCGTCAACGCTTGAAGAGGCCCAGCAGGCCAAGCTGCGTCTGATTAGCGAGAAGCTGCAGCTACAGCCCGGTATGCGCGTGCTGGATATCGGCTGCGGCTGGGGCGGGCTGGCGTATTTTATGGCGAAGCACTATGGCGTCAGCGTCGTCGGCGTCACGATTTCAGCGGAACAGCAAAAAATGGCGCGGGAGCGCTGCCAGGGCCTTGATGTGGATATTCGGCTGCAGGACTACCGTGACCTGAACGAGCAGTTTGACCGGATCGTTTCCGTCGGCATGTTCGAGCACGTCGGGCCGAAAAACTACGCTACCTATTTTGAGGTGGTGGATCGTAATCTGAAACCAGACGGCATCTTCCTGCTGCACACCATCGGCTCTAAGCGGACCGACAATAACGTTGACCCGTGGATCAACAAATACATCTTTCCGAATGGCTGTTTGCCGTCCGTTCGCCAGATTGCCAACGCCAGTGAACCCCATTTCGTGATGGAAGACTGGCATAACTTTGGCGCGGACTACGACACCACCTTAATGGCGTGGCATGAACGTTTCCAGAAAGCCTGGCCTGAGATTGCGGACAACTATTCTGAACGATTCAAGCGGATGTTTAGCTATTATCTGAATGCCTGCGCGGGGGCGTTTCGCGCGCGGGATATTCAGCTCTGGCAGGTGGTATTCAGCCGAGGTATTGAACACGGACTGCGTGTCGCACGCTAAAAAAATAACCCCGGATATCCGGGGTTATTTTTTATTCTTCTTCTGCGGCGGTCTTTATTATTGCGGCTTCTTTTGCTGCCAGCACGCGCTCAACCGTATCCACTACCGCCTGGGTTTGCGGATCGATTTCGATATTCACGCGATGCCCGAGTTTTTTGGCACCCAGCGTGGTGCGCTGCAGCGTTTCAGGAATTAAATGTACGCAAAAACGCGTTGGCGTCACTTCTCCCACCGTCAGGCTAATCCCGTCAATGCCAATAAATCCTTTATAGAGGATGTATTTCATTAATGACGGATCCTGCATTTTAAACCAGATTTGACGGTTATTTTCCGAGGTTACGATTTTCGCCACTTCAGCGGTGGTCATGATGTGCCCGGACATCAGGTGGCCGCCAATCTCATCGCTGAACTTCGCCGCCCGCTCAACGTTGACGGTATCTCCCACCGCCAGCTCGCCCAGATTGGTGATGCGCAGCGTCTCTTTCATTAAATCAAAGCTAATCTGGTTGCCGTTAATTTCGGTAACGGTCAGGCAGCAGCCGTTATGGGCAATCGACGCGCCTGTTTCAATGCCCTCAAGCATATATTCCGGCAGCTCAACAACATGAGTACGGAAATTAGGTTTTTCATCAATGGACACCACTTTGGCGATGCCCTGCACAATACCAGTAAACATGCTTACAACTCCTGTTTTTTCCGGACGGTGGTGACACCGTTTAATCCCACCACAATAACAGTTGGAAAAACAGGTTGCCAGCGGAGCGCATTTTCTGGCGATTTTTTCACTAGATTAATAGCTAAAGCCCGCTACAATAGCTGGCACCCCCCTGCATTTTCTTCTTGCTGCCCGTTTCGGCGGCTTTTTTAGTCTCTCAAATAACTACAAAATAAAGGTGTTCACGTGCAGAAGTACATGAATGAAGCGCGCCAGTTATTGGCACTGGCTATACCAGTGATCGTCGCGCAAGTGGCCCAGACCGCAATGGGATTTGTGGATACGGTAATGGCAGGTGGCTACAGCGCCACCGATATGGCGGCCGTTGCTATCGGCACGTCGATCTGGCTTCCGGCCATCCTGTTCGGTCACGGTCTGCTGCTCGCGCTCACGCCTGTTATCGCTCAGCTCAATGGCTCGGGTCGTCGCGAGCGCATTGCACATCAGGTCCGTCAGGGTTTCTGGCTGGCAGGATTTGTCTCCGTGCTGATCATGGTCGTGCTCTGGAACGCGGGCCACATCATTCGCACTATGCATAACATTGACCCGGCACTGGCGGATAAAGCCGTGGGCTATCTGCGCGCTCTGCTCTGGGGTGCGCCCGGCTACCTCTTTTTCCAGGTGGCGCGTAACCAGTGTGAAGGCCTGGCGAAAACCAAGCCCGGCATGGTGATGGGATTTATCGGGCTGCTGGTCAACATTCCGGTGAACTATGTCTTTATCTACGGTCATTTCGGGATGCCGGAGCTGGGCGGCGTCGGCTGCGGCGTGGCGACGGCAGCCGTTTACTGGGTAATGTTCTTCTCGATGCTTACCTTCGTGAAGCGCGCCCGCTCCATGCGCGACATTCGTAACGAGAACAGATTCAGCACGCCGGACTGGAACATCATGACGCGTCTGGTGCAGTTAGGGCTGCCTATCGCGCTGGCGCTGTTCTTTGAGGTAACCCTGTTTGCCGTGGTCGCCCTGCTGGTCTCCCCGCTGGGCATTATTGATGTCGCGGGCCACCAGATTGCGCTGAACTTCAGTTCCCTGATGTTCGTCCTGCCGATGTCGCTGGCCGCGGCGGTGACGATTCGCGTGGGCTTCCGCCTGGGCCAGGGCTCAACGCTGGATGCGCAAACGGCTGCCCGGACCGGGCTGGGCGTCGGCGTCTGCATGGCCATTTGCACGGCGCTTTTTACCGTTGCGCTGCGCGAGCAGATTGCCCTGCTCTATAACGACAATCCGGAAGTCGTCACGCTGGCATCGCATCTGATGCTGTTGGCCGCGATTTACCAGATTTCGGACTCCATCCAGGTGATTGGCAGCGGCGTGCTGCGTGGCTATAAAGACACGCGCTCCATCTTCTTTATCACCTTCATCGCCTACTGGGTGCTGGGTCTGCCGTGTGGTTATATTCTGGCCCTGACCGACCTGGTGGTTGACCGCATGGGGCCGGCGGGGTTCTGGATGGGCTTTATCATCGGCCTGACGTCGGCGGCGATTATGATGATGATGCGCATGCGCTTCCTGCAGCGCCAGCCATCAACGATCATTTTGCAACGCGCTGCCCGTTAAATACGCAGTAGCCGCCACCCGGCGGCTACTTTCTCTTCACTTTGCGCGGTAATACAGCAATCGCGTGAAATCAGAGAGAAAATTGCATTTTCCCTCTTGCCACCTCGGGGTTGTGCCGCTAATATTCGTCCCCGTTGTCACCGACAACACGTTGCGTTCATAGCTCAGTTGGTTAGAGCACCACCTTGACATGGTGGGGGTCGTTGGTTCGAGTCCAATTGAACGCACCATTCTGCGTCCGTAGCTCAGTTGGTTAGAGCACCACCTTGACATGGTGGGGGTCGGTGGTTCGAGTCCACTCGGACGCACCATTTCAGTCCTGAAATGGTGCAAATTCCCCTCTGATATCCTGAATTTTCTTAATCCTTTATTTTCATCATTATTCTCCTGCTACGCTATTCCTATGGAAAAAACACAGGAAACGTGTCGATGAAGAAAATCGCGATTATCGGCTCCGGCCCCACAGGGATTTACACCTTTTATAACCTGCTTCAAAACAGCACTCCGCTCTCCGTTTCCGTTTTCGAGCAGGCAGATGAAGCTGGCGTGGGCATGCCCTATAACGATGACGATAATTCCCGGCTGATGCTGGCGAACATTGCGAGCATTGAAATCCCGCCCATTTTTATGACCTACCTCGACTGGCTCAAGGAACAGAGCGATGCCCATCTGGCGCGCTTTAAGGTGGACAAAGCCAGCCTGCATGACCGACAGTTCCTGCCCCGGATCCTGCTGGGGGAGTATTTTCGCGACAGCTTTCGTTCAATCGTAAAAGAGGCTAATAAGCTGGGGTTCGAGGTTAAGGTCCATGAATCCGCGAAGGTCACCGACATCATCCCTTCGACAACCGGCGTGACGATTTCGGTCAACGACCGCACCTTACCGGATCAATTCGACCTGGCGATTATCGCCACCGGCCACGTCTGGCCAGAGGAGGATGAAGCCACGCGCACGTTCTTCCCAAGCCCGTGGTCCGGTCTGATGGACGCCAGTATTCCTCCCTGCCGCGTCGGTATCATGGGGACATCGTTAAGCGGTCTCGATGCGGCTATGGCGGTGGTGATGCAGCACGGCGCGTTTCGCGAGGGTAAATTCATCCTCGACAAAGGTAGAGAAGGGTTAAACATCACGCTAATGTCCCGGACGGGCATTCTGCCGGAAGCCGATTTTTACTGCCCTATTCCTTACGAGCCGCTATCGGTATTGACCGAATTGGTGGTGGAAAACGAGATCGCCAAAGGACCTGATGGCCTGCTTGACCGCATCTTCGACCTGATGGTCAAAGAGATTCAGCTTGCCGACCCGGCGTGGTGCGAGGAAATGTCTCTGCATACGCTGAATGCGGACACGATTCGTGAGGCCTGGTTTGAGGATCGTAAACGCCACAGCCCCTTTACCTGGGCGGAAGAGAACCTCAACGAGGTTGAACGCAACAAACGGGAACGCCGTACCGTGGCCTGGCGCTATACCGTCCTTCGGCTGCATGAAGTGGTTCAGGAGATTGTTCCCCACCTCAACGAACGGGACAAAGAGCGCTTTAAGCAAGGCCTGGCCCGGGTATTTATCGACAACTATGCCGCTATCCCTCCGCAGTCTATCCGCAGGCTGCTCGCGCTTCGCGAAGCCGGCATCATCAGCGTGGCCGCGCTCGGGGACGACTACACGCTCGACGTTGGCGGCGATCGAACGGTGATAACCACAAAAGAGACCGTCTATCGTTTCGACGTGTTTATTGACGCTCGCGGACAAAAGCCGCTCAAAACGAAAGATCTGCCCTTCCCGACGCTGCGAAAACAGCTGGAAGCGACCGGCGATGAGATACCCGATATCGGCGAGGATTACACCTTAAAAGCGCCTGACACCGTTCGCGGGCGCATCGCCTTCGGTGCGATACCGTGGCTGATGCACGATCGTCCCTTCGTTCAGGGGCTGGCGGAGTGTGCAGAGATTGCAGAGGCGATGGCGAAAGCGGCGGAAAAACCCGCATCGCGCGTGCGGCGGAGATTACACTATTTTGAAAACTGACAGGGCTTCCGTGCCCTGCTGTTGCGGATTACTCGAAGAAGACTTCCGGGTTTTCCGACAGCGAGACGAAGCTTTTCGTCGCTTTATCCAGCGCGAGGATTTCGCCGCTTTCAATGTCGTACACCCAGCCGTGCAGTCGGATGGAGTTATTACGCAGGCCCACGGCGACGGACGGATGGGTCTTGATGTTGCTCAGCTGCGCAAACACGTTCTCCTGCACCATCGCATTGACTTTATCGATCGGCTTATCCCAGGTTTTCTTCTCCACCACGGCTTTCGCCGCGTCGGAATAGCGAAGCCAGTGCGACACGGCAGGCATCGGCTCCAGGTTCGCGTTATCGGCAATCGCCTTCATCGCGCCGCAGTTGGAGTGACCGCAAATCACGATATCCGTGACGCCCAGCGCCACAACGGCGTATTCGATGGTTGCGGACACGCCGCCTGGCTCCGGTCCGAACGGCGGCACAATGTTGCCAGCATTACGAATGACAAAGAGTTGTCCCGGCTCTTGCTGGGTGACCAGTTCCGGGACCAGACGGCTGTCGGAGCATGAGATGAACAGCGCTTTGGGATTCTGGCTGGACGCTAAACTGCGGAAGAGTTCTTTACGTTGCGGGAAAATCTCTTTTTGAAAGCTGAGAAAACCTTCAATGATATGTTGCATAGCAATGTCTCTTTTATCTGTTTTAGTTTAGGTATGATCGAGATCACACTCGTAAAGTTTACCCATCGTCGTTTACTTCAGACAAGCAATATATTTTTGGCCCGACCGCTGCACAATTTCGTCCGCGTTAGCGAGGATGTTCTGCCCTTCGAACGCGCCGTACAGACGTTCAAACGTTCTGCCTTCCAGACGACTTACGACGGACGCCACGGCGCGAGCCGGCAGCGGAAGATAGTTCGGGTAGCTCCACATAAACGAGACGGCGTCTTTACCCGGCGTGACCTGCAGAATATCGCCCACCAGCAGCACCCCGTCCCCCTCCTGCCAGTGCAGCACCGTTCCCCCGGCAAAATGCCCGCCCAGACGCAGCAGGGTGACAGACGGGAAAATCTCCAGCGCATCGCCTTCCCAGAAATGAATGGCCGGGCTTTCGCGCATCACCCACTCTCTGTCGCTGGCGTGCAGGTACACCGGCGCGTCAAACGCCGCAGCCCACTCCTGCATCGTGGTGTAATAGTGCGGATGTGAGATCGCTATCGCGCTGATGCCGCCGAGGGCGTTAATAAGCGTTTTGGTTGCCGGGTCAATGTTGGCGATGCAATCCCAGAGGATATTGCCGTGGGGCGTTTGCAGAAGCAGCGCCCGCTGGTTGATAGCAAACGCCGGGACCGTTTTGATACCGAACAATCGCGGCTCCAGCTGCTGCCATTTGTTGCTGTGCGTCGCGTTGACGGTATCGAGATCGGTCCACGCCTGGCCCGTGGCGGGCACATACTGGCGTTCATCCTCACAAATCGGGCATCTGTCCGGCTGCGTATCGTAGGCGGTTCCACAGGTTTTACAGAGTGTAATCATGTGCTCTCCTCAGCGATAAAGCACTGAGTATGGCAGGGATTATCCTTATGTGCTGCGAGGTACATTGCTGGCTTTTTTTGCCCTATACTGTGCCAGTATCGAAAACTGAACAGAGCAGGTGCCACATGGAAATTGATCTCGATAACTTAGTGTTTAACGGTCTGGATGAAGCAGAAGAGCGTAATGCGGAACGTCTGGACGACGCGGATAAAAAAGCGCAGGCGATTGTCGCCGACGACGACTGCGGCGACGCCTGCAAGATCTAATAAACAAGCACCGGGAAACCGGTGCTTTTTTATTTCACTCGTTAAACGTCACGCACACCTCGTTCCAGTACGTTTCGCGCGTGCGGCGCAGTTCAGCGTGGCGTTTTATCATGGAACCACTCCGGGTCAATGTTGGCAACGTCTACGCCATACAGGCTGGCGACAGGCAGTATCGACTCAAGAACACGTTGCGCGCTGTTCTCCGCATTCGCTGGCCGGGCCGCAAAAAACCGCCGTAACGTGCTGATCCACTTTTTCATCGTCTTACCCTCTCTCGCCGTGTCTGCCTTCAGTTAAGCATCCAAATCCCGTGCAGGGGAAATACCAAAATCCACTGTCGATGTGCAGGATCTGCAAATAGCATCCCGTTCTTTTCACTCTTCATTAACACCTTGTTCACTAATGCTTTTTTGCTCATAGCAAAGAACGATTTCTTATTTGGCGATAGCTTTCCCTTATGGGAGCGTAACGGGGTAAAACAAAAACAACGGGATGGCGAATGACTATGGCAGCAAACATGAAAGGGTTTACCAAACGGACACTGGTTCTGGGATTACTGGCGGCGGGGAGCCTGCTTTCAGTGCAGGCACAGGCGGATCAGCTGGCGGATATTAAGGCCGCAGGGGTGGTGAAAGTGGCCACCTTTGACGCCAACCCGCCGTTTGGCTCGATTGACGCCAAAACGCACGAGATCGTGGGTTATGACGTGGACTTCGCCAAAGCGCTGGCAAAATCGCTCGGCGTGAAGCTTGAACTGGTTGCCACCAATCCGGCCAACCGCATTCCGCTGCTGCAGTCCGGCAAAGCCGACCTGATCGTAGCGGATATCACCATCACCCCGGAACGCGCACAGGTCATTGATTTCTCGACGCCTTACTTCGTCACCGGCCAGCAGTTCCTGGTTCCGGCGAAATCACCGGACAAGCTCGATGACTATAGCCGGGCGCGCATTGGTGCAGTCAAAGGCACAACAGGCGAGCAGGCGCTGCACCAGCGTTTCCCGCAGTCCCGCGTCCTCTCCTATGACGACATTCCCCTGGCGCTGACCGCACTGCGCAATGGCAACGTCCAGGCCATTACCCAGGACAGCACCATTCTGGCCGGCCTGCTGGCGCAGGCGCCGGACAAAGCGAACTTCAAAATCCTGCCCGATCTGCTCAGTAAAGAAGAGATTGGCGTAGGGGTGAAGAAAGGTGAAACGGCGCTGCTGAAAGCCGTTAACGACGAGCTGGTTAATCTCGAGAAGACCGGTCAGGCGGCAAAAATCTATGATGTCTGGTTTGGTCCTGGCACCCCTGCTCCACAGCCGCGCGCCTTTAAAATAGAAGCCAGGTAATTATGCTCTCAGGTTTATTTTCACACTCCGCGGCCGGTGCCGCGGATTTTTCACATCTGGAACAGGCCAGCGTCGAGTTTCGTCATGTGGACAAACGCTACGGTGACCATCAGGTTTTAAGCGACATTAACCTGACCATTACGCCCGGTGAAGTGGTTGCCATCCTCGGCCCGTCGGGTTCCGGTAAATCCACCCTGATTCGTCTTATCAACCAGCTTGAACCTCTGAGCGGCGGAGAGATTCTGGTCGACAATAAGCCTACCGGAAAGCTATCCGGCAGCGGGCTGCGCCAGCTGCGAAGCCGCGTGGGGTTTGTGTTCCAGCAGTTCAATCTTTATGCCCATCTCACCACCAGCCAGAATATCACCCTGGCCCTTGAGCACGTTCACGGCTGGAAGCCACGGCCAGCCCAGGAGCGCGCGCTGGCCCTGCTGGAGAAGGTCGGGATGCTGGAAAAAGCCCACCATTTTCCGGCAGAGCTATCCGGCGGGCAGCAGCAGCGCGTGGCAATTGCTCGTGCCCTTGCCTCGTCGCCGCAAATCATTCTCTTTGACGAGCCGACGTCGGCGCTCGATCCCGAGATGATTGGTGAAGTCCTGTTCGTGATGAAAGCTCTCGCCCACAGCGGAATCACGATGATCGTGGTGACTCACGAGATGCAGTTTGCCCGGGAAATTGCCGACCGGATTGTCTTTATCGACGGCGGAAAAATTCTGGAAACCGCGCCGCCGGCGCAATTTTTCAGCCAGCCAGCGCATCCGCGCGCGCAGCGTTTCCTGCAAAAGGTGCTCAACCCGCTGCATCAGGAGCATCTGTAATGCCCGCGCTCGACTGGCAGGGGGTACTGACCGGACAGCCTCTGCAGTGGATACTCTCCGGATTCCTCACCACCCTGTGGGTGACGCTGGCGGGGATCGTGCTAGCCAGCCTGCTCGCACTGCTCTTTATGCTCCTGCGCCTTTCCGGCGGACGCGTCGGGAAAGCGATCGTCAGCGGCTGGGTATCGCTTTTTCGCAATACCCCGCTGCTGGTGCAGCTGCTGTTCTGGTATTTTGCCGCCTGGAACGGCCTGCCGCAGGCGTTTCGCGACGTGGTCAACGCCGATCACAGCTGGTCCATTCTGCCCGGCGACGTCTGGTGGTTTACGCCCGAGTTTTTATGTTCTGCCTGGGGGCTGGGCGTCTTTACCTCGGCGTTTTTAATCGAAGAGGTGGAAGCAGGATTGCGTTCGGTGCCAGCCGGGCAGCGGGAGGCGGCGCTCGCCCAGGGATTCTCCGCGTGGCGTTTGTTTCGCTACATTCTTCTGCCGCAGGGCCTGGCCAACGCCTGGCAGCCGGTTGTGGGCCAGTACCTTAATCTGATGAAGCTCTCCTCGCTCGCCAGCGGGATTGGCTTCGCCGAGCTCACCTATCAGGTCAGGCAGATCGAAAGCTATAACGCGCACGCGCTTGAGGCATTTACCCTTGGTACCGCACTCTATCTGCTGACCGGCCTGATCATGGGGATGGCGCTGGTACGCCTTGGTCCACAGGCTAAACGTAAACGCCCGAACGTCGTCATCGCAGGGAGTGAAAAACATGATTGCCGGACTTAATGTCATCACCGATAACCTCGATTATCTGCTGTGGGGACGCGCGGCAGCCGGTGAACCAGGAGGCGTATTGCTTTCGTTAATGATGGCGACAGGCGCTGCGGCTATCGCTCTGCCCGGGGGGATAGTGCTCGCGTGCCTGGCCTGGCGCTTTACCGGGCTCGTACGAAAAGCCCTCTTTGTATGGGCAGAGCTGATTCGCGGGATCCCGCTCATCTTCGTGATCTTCTGGATGTGGTATCTCCTGCCGCTCATCACCGGAGGCGATCTGCCGGGGGCGCTGACCGTCACGCTGGCGCTGGCCTGGTTTACGGCGGCCACCGTGATGCACTCGGTCCTGGCCGGGCTGAGCGCGCTGCCGACCGGGCAGTACGAAGCCGCACTGTCACAGGGATTCAGCACGCAGCAAACCCTGTGGCGCGTGCTTCTGCCGCAGGCGCTGAGGAACATTCTGCCGTCGCTGGTGGGGATTTTTATCAGCCTGCTGAAGGATACGTCGCTGGCGTTTATCGTGAACGTCCCGGAGCTGACCACGGTGGCGGGACAGGTCAACAACCGGGTGCAAATCTACCCGGCGGCCATTTTTATCTTTACGGGCGTGGTCTACTACCTGCTCTGCTGCTCGCTCGAGCAGCTTGCAAAACGCTGGCGCCTTACCCGGCCAGCGCTTTAACCACCGTTTCCATTGCCTCGGTTGTCAATTCACTGCGTTTCACGCGCTGGTTCGCCAGCGCGGTACGCAGTACCCCGGCAATGACAATATGCTTTGGCTCCTGCCCTAAATCACGCATCTCAAGCACGACCTTCCCGACCACCCGGCACATCTCCTGATACAGCGCTTCATCTTTGGTCACGTTACCCATCGTCATCACTCCATTGCCTGTTAAACGTTGAGCTTAAATGATTCTCCTGCCGGATACAAAAAAGAAGCCCGGCGAGAGACTCGCCGGGCTTCATCAGTAAAATCAGTAAATTAGTTGTTTACTGGAATGACCGCGCCTTTGTACTTGGTGCGGATCCAGTCCTGAATCTCTTTCGAGTGCAGCACGTTCACCAGCGCGACGATGTCTTTCTTCTTCTCGTCACCGCGATGCACGGTAATGATGTTAGCGTACGGGTTGTTTTCACCGCTCTCTACCGCAATCGGGTCGTGAACCGGATCCAGACCGGCGTCAATCGCGTAGTTGGCGTTAATCACCACCGCATCGCCTTCGTTGTTGTTGTACATCTGCGGCAGCAGAGACGCTTCGACGTTAGGCGTGAACTTCAGCTTTTTCGGGTTCTCGACGATGTCGCTGATGCGCGCGGTCACTTTATCGATGCCCGGCTTCAGCTTGATCACGCCCTCTTTCTCGAAGATGGAGAGAATACGCCCCTCTTCAGAAACCGCGTCACGCATGATGATCTTGCCACCTTCCGGCAGGTCTTTCAGCGACTTGTATTTCTTGGAGTAGATGCCGATTGGCTCAATGTGGATCGCGCCCGCGCTGACAAAATCGTAGTCCTTATCGCCCGCATGATCTTTCAGCACGCTGTTCAGGTAAGGAATGTGCTGGAAATAGTTCGCGTCGATGTCATGACCCGCCAGCGCGGTGTTCGGCAGAATGTAGTCCTGGAACGGTTTAATCTCCAGGTCGATACCCTGCTTCGCCAGAATCGGCTTTGCCTGCTCCAGAATTTCGGCGTGCGGCGTGTTGGATGCGCCCACGGTCAGGGTGTCGGCCCAGGAGGCGAAGCTCAGGGCGCTCAAGGTTGCAGCGGCGATCAGTGTCAGTGTCTTTTTCATGATGTGGTTCCTGTGTGTATTTATTAGCGTTTATCTAACAGTGAAGTAATGACATCGCCGCAGAACTGGATAATGAAAACGATGATCAGAATGGTCACCGTTGCCACCAGCGTGACGTCACCATGGTTGCGCTGGAATCCTTCCAGATAAGCCAGATTTCCCAAACCGCCGGCGCCAATCACCCCCGCCATTGCGCTGTAGCTCACCAGCGCAATCAGCGTCACCGTAATACCCGATACCAGGGCAGGTGATGATTCCGGCAGTAAAACCCGAAACACTAACGTGCTCAGTCGTGCGCCCATCGAGCGCGTTGCTTCTATGACGCCTTTATCCACTTCACGCAGGGCGATCTCCACCAGGCGTGCGTAGAACGGTGCAGCACCCACAATCAGGGCCGGCAGCGCCGCGTTGGCGCCAAGAATGGTGCCGACAACGGTCTTGGTGAACGGGATCAGCAGTACGATCAGAATGATGAACGGAATCGAGCGGAACACGTTCACCACAATCGAAATGACGCTATACACCGTACGGTTGTGGAACAGCCCGCCGCGCGCGGTTAAAAACAGCGCCAGACCCAGCACGATGCCCAGCACAAAAGTCGCCACGCCGGACAGCGCGGTCATGTACAGCGTCTCCAGCGTCGCCGCCCAGAGCTGATCCCACTTGAGATGCGGAAAGAGATTCTCAGCCATGTTTAATCACCTCGCCTTCAATATCGCTGTGCTGCAGGTCGGCGAGGATATTGTTCAGTTGTTCATCAGATGCCACGACGTGCACCCAGAGTTGACCAAACACGCCGTGGGCGGTTTGCGTCATTTTTCCGTGCAGGATGTTAAACGGCAGGCCGTAGCGCAGCGTCAGTTCGCCCACGATCGGCTTATGCGTGCTGTGCCCGGTAAAGGTCAGCCTGATGACCGTACCTTCCAGATCGTTTGCCAGTTCGGTATTGAACGTTTCTTCTTCCGCGTACTGGCTCACCTGACGGACAAACTGCTGCGTAATCGGCTGCTGCGGATGGGTAAAGACGCTCAGCACGTCTCCCTCTTCCACCACTTTACCGTTCTCCATCACCGCCACTCGGTCGCAGATTTTGCGCACCACGTGCATCTCGTGGGTGATCAACACGATGGTCAGCTTGAACCGACGGTTAATATCCAGCAGCAGATCGAGGATCTGATCGGTGGTCTGCGGGTCAAGCGCGGAGGTGGCTTCATCGCAGAGCAGCACGTCCGGATTATTAGCCAGCGCACGGGCAATGCCTACGCGCTGCTTTTGCCCACCGCTCAGCTGCGACGGGTAGGCATGCTCGCGGCCTTTCAGGCCAACGAGTTCAATAAGCTCGGCCACGCGGGCCTTAATTTCGGCTTTCGGTACGCCAGCAATTTGCATCGAGAACGCAATATTCTCGCTGACCGTGCGCGACCACAGCAGGTTGAAGTGCTGAAACACCATGCTGATCTTCAGACGCGCCTGGCGCAGTGCCTCACCTTTTGCGGCAGAAATGTTCTGCCCGTTGATGGTGACGCTTCCGGCGCTGGGTTTTTCCAGGCCGTTCAGCAGACGAATCAGCGTGCTTTTCCCGGCTCCGCTGTAGCCAATAATTCCGTAAATCTGTCCCTGCTCTATCGTCAAATTGACGTTATCAACGGCAGTCAGCGCGACCTTTCCGTTGTCAAAAACCTTCGAAATATTCCTGAGTACGATCATTCTTATTCTTTATCCGTTTCGCGCATGGCTGTTTAGCAGTATGGATGTCCAAACGATAGTAAACAGGCGTTATCAGCTTTTAAATGAACAAAAAAGAATGTGTTATAACTTTAAGAAATAAACACCGGATTTACCGGGTGGGAAGCATTTAGACCAATTTCAGCAATGATTATCTGCCGGATGCATATCCTCTGGCGGACGGGCGCAAAAAACGGTCATTTTTGCAGCATTTTATCCCGATATAGCCATCCTCACATCCAGACAACTTTACGTCTTGCTGTCCTGCCATCCAGAAATGGCATTTATATTCCTTTCTGTTCTAAACGGCAGTGAATGGTTCTTTATTGAGAAAATTTCACCGCCCTATCATCCCGTCATGACATCCAGAAAGGAAAACATCATGACGATTTATCACTCCGTCACCGAACTGATTGGTCGTACCCCGCTTATCCAACTGCATAAGCTTAATACCGGTCCCTGCTCGCTGTTCCTGAAGCTGGAGAACCAGAATCCGGGCGGGTCCATTAAGGATCGCGTTGCGCTGTCGATGATTAACGAAGCAGAGCGTACCGGACAGCTGCAGCCGGGCGGCACGATTATTGAGGCCACGGCGGGCAATACCGGTCTTGGCCTGGCCCTGATCGCCGCTCAGAAAGGCTACTCGCTGATTCTGGTAGTGCCGGACAAAATGAGCCGCGAGAAAATTTTCCACCTGCGCGCGCTGGGTGCCCAGGTGGTGCTGACCCGCTCCGACGTCAACAAGGGCCATCCTGCCTATTACCAGGATTACGCCCAGCGCCTGGCGAACGAACTGCCCGGCGCGTATTACATCGACCAGTTCAATAACGAAGCCAACCCGCTGGCGCACCGCACCACAACGGCACCGGAACTGTATGAGCAGCTTGACGGCAGGATCGACGCCATCGTGGTGGGCGTCGGCTCAGGCGGTACCCTGGGCGGCCTGCAGGCATGGTTCGCCGAGCACTCTACGCATACGGAGTTTGTCCTGGCTGACCCGGCCGGCTCGGTTCTGGCCGACCAGGTGGAAACCGGACGCTACCGTGACGCGGGCTCCTGGCTGGTTGAGGGAATTGGCGAAGACTTTATTCCTCCGCTGGCCCACATTGAAGGCGTAAATCGCGCCTGGCGCATCACCGACCGCGAAGCGTTCACCACCGCGCGCGAGCTGCTGAAAACGGAAGGCATTCTGGCGGGCTCCTCCAGCGGCACGCTGCTGGCGGCCGCGCTGAAGTATTGCCAGGCGCAAACCACGCCGAAGCGCGTGGTGACCTTCGCCTGCGACAGCGGCAACAAATATCTCTCGAAGATGTTCAACGACGACTGGATGCGTCAGCAGGGGCTCATCACCCGCCCTCAGGCCGGCGATCTCTCCGACTACATCGCCCTGCGCCACGATGAAGGCGCTACCGTCACCGCCGCCCCGGACGACACGCTCTCCACCGTCCTGGCGCGCATGCGCCTGTATGACATCTCCCAGCTGCCGGTGCTGGAGAACGGCAAGGTGGTGGGCATTATCGACGAGTGGGATCTCCTGCGGCATATCGGCGGCGACGGCGATCGCTTCGCGCTTCCGGTTACGGCAGCTATGACGCGTCAGGTGGAGTTCCTGGATAAACACGCCCCGGAAAGCGCCCTGAACGCCATCTTTGACCGCGGTCTGGTGGCCGTCATTAATGACAACGACCGTTTTCTCGGTCTGATTACGCGCAGCGACGTTCTGACCGCCTGGCGCAACCGTCTTCAGCAATAAAGGAATAGATGATGAAAAACCTGGCTACCCTGAGCGTCCACAGCGGCGAATTCAACGACCAGCACGGCGCCGTCATGCCGCCGATTTACGCCACCTCGACGTTTGCGCAACCCGCGCCCGGCGAGCATACCGGCTATGAGTATTCCCGCAGCGGCAACCCCACCCGCCACGCGCTGGAAACCGCCATCGCCGAACTGGAGGGCGGCACGCGCGGCTACGCCTTCGCCTCTGGTCTGGCGGCCATCTCCACGGTGCTCGAACTGCTGGATAAAGACAGCCATATTGTCGCTATTGATGACGTTTACGGTGGGACGTACCGCCTGATCGAGAATGTGCGCAAGCGCAGTACCGGGCTGCAGGTCAGCTGGGTTAAACCGGACGACCTGGCTGGGCTTGAGGCCGCCATTCGCCCGGATACCCGCATGGTATGGGTTGAAACGCCGACCAACCCGCTGCTGAAGCTGGCGGATCTGGCGGCCATTGCGACGATCGCCCGTCGTCATAACGTCATCAGCGTGGCGGATAATACCTTCGCGTCGCCGGTGATCCACCGTCCGCTGGAATCGGGCTTCGATATCGTGGTGCACTCCGCCACTAAATATCTGAACGGCCATTCTGACGTGGTGGCCGGGCTGGCGATTGTCGGGGACAACAGGGAGCTGGCGGACAAGCTGGGCTATCTGCAAAACGCGGTGGGCGGCGTCCTGGATCCGTTCAGCAGCTTCCTGACGCTGCGCGGTATTCGCACGCTTGCGCTGAGGGTCGAAAAGCACAGCACCAACGCGCTGGCGATTGCGCAATGGCTCGATCGGCATCCTCTGGTCGAAAAGGTGTTCTATCCCGGCCTGGAATCACATCCGCAATATCAGCTTGCCCGTACGCAGATGGCCCTGCCCGGCGGAATGATTTCCGTCGTGGTCAAAGGCGATGCGCAACGCGCCACCGAGGTGATTCGCAACCTGAAGCTGTTTACCCTCGCGGAGAGCCTCGGCGGCGTGGAAAGTCTGGTGAGCCAGCCTTACAGCATGACGCACGCCTCGATTCCGCTGGAGCAACGCCTGGCAAACGGCATTGTGCCGCAGCTGATCCGTCTGTCAGTCGGGATTGAAGATCCGAAAGACCTGATTGCCGACCTCAGCCAGGCGCTGCAAAAATAAGCAAAACGCGGCAGGTCAATCACCTGCCGCCACAAGTTGTCATCATGGCTTAACGCCTTGATAACAATATTATGTGAAACTGCATTGATTATTTCTGAAACACCGTTTCCATTTTCCTTTTATCTTAAAATCAGCGTATAATGCGCGCCAAATCCCTGGTGAATGGTTTCAGCGCTTGGAATACAAAAAACAACGTACAACTTCTCCTCTCCTTCGTTGGGCTGTCACTCAGGCACACTTTCTTCTGCACGCTCATTTGATGTCTCCTATCCTTAGTGCGTGTCATATACTCTTTTGCAACACAGGTTTGACTCCGCGGCGGTGCGCCCCCGGAGCGAGATATCCATATCCTTCCCAACTTAAAGACTAAGACTGTCATGAAAAAGACGAAAATTGTTTGTACTATCGGCCCGAAAACCGAATCTGAAGAGATGCTGACCAAAATGCTGGACGCCGGCATGAACGTGATGCGTCTGAACTTCTCCCACGGTGATTACGCAGAACACGGTCAGCGCATCCAGAACTTGCGCAACGTGATGAGCAAAACCGGCAAAAAAGCTGCCATCCTGCTGGACACCAAAGGTCCAGAAATCCGTACCATCAAACTGGAAGGCGGTAACGACGTCTCTCTGAAAGCGGGCCAGACCTTCACCTTCACTACCGACAAATCCGTCGTCGGCAACAGCGAAATCGTTGCAGTAACCTATGAAGGCTTCACCAACGATCTGTCCGTCGGTAACACCGTGCTGGTAGACGATGGTCTGATCGGTATGGAAGTCACCGCGATCGAAGGCAACAAGGTTATCTGTAAAGTGCTGAACAACGGCGACCTGGGCGAAAACAAAGGCGTTAACCTGCCGGGCGTCTCCATCGCGCTGCCAGCCCTGGCTGAAAAAGACAAACAGGACCTGATCTTCGGTTGCGAACAGGGCGTTGACTTTGTTGCAGCCTCCTTCATCCGTAAGCGTTCCGACGTGGTTGAAATCCGTGAGCACCTGAAAGCGCACGGCGGCGAGAAGATCCAGATCATCTCCAAAATCGAAAACCAGGAAGGCCTGAACAACTTCGACGAAATCCTCGAAGCGTCTGACGGCATCATGGTTGCACGTGGCGACCTGGGCGTTGAAATTCCGGTTGAAGAAGTGATCTTCGCGCAGAAGATGATGATCGAGAAATGCGTGCGCGCGCGTAAAGTGGTTATCACCGCAACGCAGATGCTGGACTCCATGATCAAAAACCCACGCCCAACCCGCGCTGAAGCAGGCGACGTGGCAAACGCCATCCTCGACGGTACTGATGCGGTTATGCTGTCCGGCGAATCCGCGAAAGGTAAATACCCGCTGGAAGCGGTGTCCATCATGGCCACCATCTGCGAACGTACCGACCGCGTGATGAAAAGCCGTCTGGACTACAACAACGACAGCCGCAAGCTGCGCATCACTGAAGCGGTGTGCCGCGGTGCAGTAGAAACCGCAGAGAAACTGGAAGCACCACTGATCGTGGTTGCCACCCAGGGCGGTAAATCTGCTCGTGCGGTGCGTAAATACTTCCCGGATGCGACTATCCTGGCGCTGACCACCAACGAAACCACTGCCCGTCAGCTGGTGCTGAGCAAAGGCGTGATCCCACACCTGGTGAAAGAGATCGCCTCTACGGATGATTTCTATCGTCTGGGTAAAGAAGTGGCTCTGGAGCTGGTTGATCGCGGTCTGGCACAGAAAGGTGACGTTGTGGTCATGGTTTCTGGCGCGCTGGTACCAAGCGGCACCACCAATACCGCATCTGTTCACGTGCTGTAATAATTCCCGAACGAATTAATTTGGATAAAAAGCGCCCGTCGGGCGCTTTTTTTATTCCTGGCATTAGCCAAAGTCATTCAAAATGCAAATCGGGTTTTTCTATTTAATTGCGAATTATCTAAGATGAATCCGATGATAAATGCCTTTTTTTCCTTAGATTTTTACCCGAAACCGGCTGATTCGATGCTTCTTTGAGCGAACGATCAAAAATAGGTGTATTCCCATCAAAAAAATATTCTCAACCCAAAAAACTTTGTGTAATACTTGTAACGCTACATGGAGATTAACTCAATCTAGAGGGTATTAATAATGAATCGTACTAAACTGGTACTGGGCGCGGTAATCCTGGGTTCTACTCTGCTGGCTGGTTGCTCCAGCAACGCTAAAATCGATCAGCTGTCTTCTGACGTTCAGACTCTGAACGCTAAAGTTGACCAGCTGAGCAACGACGTGAACGCAATCCGTTCCGACGTTCAGGCTGCTAAAGACGACGCAGCTCGCGCTAACCAGCGTCTGGACAACCAGGCTACTAAATACCGTAAGTAATAGTACCTGTTAATAAAATGGCGCACATTGTGCGCCATTTTTTTTGCCTGCGTCAAACGGCTACTGCGTCACCTTCTCCCCTTCTTCTTCCGCGACCGCTGCGGACACCCGGCTGTTCTGCACCGACAACACGCTATTGCTGGCCGACGAGCCGCTGCCTGACGACACGATCACCGGGATGCCGGCGCGACGTGACAGGGCTTTCTCAATTAGCGCCTTATCGCTTCCCGCCTGAGAAACAAAGGTCGCAAAGTCGGCGGAGTGGGTAATGGGCGAGACCTGTGGATTTTCCCCTTCTACCTGCGCCAGCGGACGGTGGACTTCAATATAGCGTTTACCGTCCGGCTCAACGGAGAACTTCACGGGTTCATTGACGATCTGTACCCGCGTGCCAACCCGCACCTGCTCGAACAGGGCTTTGATATCCGGGGCGTTCATCCGCATACAGCCGGAGCTGACTCGCAGGCCGACGCTGTCCGGCGCGCTGGTGCCGTGGATGAGATATTCCCCGTTGCCCACGCCTAAACGCAGTGCGAAGCGTCCCAGGGGGTTATTTGGCCCGGCAGGGACCACCGGAGGCAGTTTAATGCCCTGCTCCAGAGAGCGTGCTCTGATGCCCGGTGTAGGTGTCCAGGTGGGATTCGGGATTTTCTGGCTTACGCGCGTGGTCGTGACCGGTGTTTCCAGCCCCAGCTGTCCGATGCCGAGCGGGAAAACCTGAACGATGTTTTGCCCCGGCGGGAAGTAGTAGAGCCGAAGCTCAGCGAGATTCACCACAATTCCCTCGCGGGGCGTATCCGGCAGCAGCATTTGCGACGGAATGGTAATAACAGTTCCCGGCGCAGGGTTTACCGGCGCAATGGTATTGTTGGTTTCGAGGATCACCTGCGCCGCCGTATTAAACCGACGGGCAATGGTCTGCAGCTTATTATCCCCTTCCTGTATCGTGTAGGTTTGATTTTGCCCAATCAGACGGCTGCCTGCGGGCGGCAAGGGATAGTCCATCGCGCGGGCCGAATTAAGGGCACCGAGCGAACTGAGGAGTAATAGAGTAATGAGAGACGCGCGCTTCATGCTGAGATTCCTTATTCACTGACAGAACGCCAGAAAGCTGAAAAACCAGCGAGGCGGGAACCACCTCGCGAAACAGAATGAATGCTGTTCTGTAAGTCTAGCTAAGGATTGCAGCTTTGGCGCGGATGGCGCGAATCATCGCTTCCAGTCCCTGAGAACGGGACGGGGTGAGGTGTTGGGTTAAGGCCATTTTTTCAAACCACGGGCGGACATCGAACGCAACAATATCCTGTGCCGACATCTGCTGGTAAAGGCTAAAGACGACCGCAATAAGCCCTTTTACAATGGCGGCATCGCTGTCGCCGCGCAATTCGATCGTGCCGTCATCAGACTGAGCCATCACAATCCACACCTGGCTCTGACAGCCCTGAATAATATTTTCCGGATTATGCGCCTCTTCACCGAGCGGCGGCAGACGCTGCCCCAGCTCGATGATATAAAGGTACTTCTCCTCCCAGTTTGCGCAACGCGAAAAGTTGCGCAGTAATTTATCTTTGTCCGGCAGCTCTGCCATCTTTCGCCTCTCCGTTAGCCCAGCAGCTGGTGAATGCGCTTAAGCCCCGCCACCAGCCTGTCGACCTCTTCCGTCGTGTTGTACATCACCAGCGATGCGCGGCACATTGCCGGTACCTGGTAAAACGCCATCAGCGGCATGGCGCAGTGGTGCCCGGTGCGGACAGCCACGCCGTAGTTATCGAGGAAACTTCCCACGTCATAGGCGTGGTGTTTCCCGAGATTAAACGCAATCACCCCTTGCCGATCGGCAGGCCCGTAGAGGATCAAATCCGGCACGCTGGCAAGTTCCGCTAGCGCGTAGTGCATCAGCAGCTGTTCGTACTCCTGAATGCTTTCAAGGCCGATCGCGGAAACGTAGGAAACCGCGGCCCCCAGCCCGATAATTCCGCCGGTATTGGGCGTACCCGCCTCAAAACGCCACGGCGCGCGCGCGTAGGTCGTGCCTTCCGTCAGGCTGACGGTGGCGATCATCGATCCGCCCCCTTCCCACGGCGGCATCGCCTGCAGGATGTCTTCTTTCACGTACAGCACGCCGATCCCGGTCGGCCCGTAGAGCTTGTGGCCTGAAAAGACGTAGAAATCACAGTCGAGAGCCTGGACGTCAACCGCGTGGTGCATCACCGCCTGCGCGCCGTCAATCAGCACCTTCGCGCCCGCCTGGTGGGCCTTTTCAACGATCTCTGCCACCGGGTTTTCAGTCCCCAGCACGTTGGAGACCTGGGTGACCGCCACCAGCCGCGTGCGGTCATCCAGCAATGCGTCAAGCTGGTCGAGCTGCAGCGTCCCGTCAACGTTGAGCGGAATGACCCGCAATTGCGCACCCACGCGCTCGCAAAGCATCTGCCACGGCACGATATTGGCGTGGTGCTCCATCTGGGTGATGATGAGGTTATCCCCCGCGCGGACCTGCGCGTTGCCCCAGCTGTTAGCGACAAGGTTGATCCCTTCGGTGGTTCCCCGCACGAAGACCAGCTCCTCAGGCGATTTGGCATTGAGGAAGGCGGCAATTTGCGTGCGCACGTTCTCCATCCGCTGGGTCGCCTCGGCGCTCAGGGTATGAATACCGCGATGCACGGCGGCATAGCCGTGGCGATAGAACTCGGCTTCGGCATCCACCACCTGATTCGGCTTCTGCGCGCTGGCCGCGCTGTCCAGATAGGCCAGCGGCAGACCGTTTATTTCACGGGTCAGAACCGGGAAATCTGCCCGTACTTTCTCGACGGGAAAACTCATGCTTCGCCTCCAGGCAGGCGCTGACCGATCCGATCCAGCACCTGCAGTTTTAACTGACCATCGTGCAGCGCTTCCGTCAGTTCGGCGGCAAACGCGTAGATAATCATTTTCTGCGCCGCCTGCTGGTCGATACCTCGCGAGCGCAGGTAGAACATCTGCTCGTCGTCGATGCGCCCGACCGTTGCACCGTGGCTGCATTTCACGTCGTCGGCGTAGATCTCCAGCTGCGGTTTGGTGTCCACCTCCGCCAGTCGCCCTAACAGCAGATTGTTGTTGGTCATCTGCCCGTCGGTTTTAATGGCGTGCTGCGCCACGTTAATCAGGCCGTTAAACACCGCGCGCCCTTTATCACTGACGATGGTTTTGTGCAGCTGGCGGCTGTTGCAGTAGCCTTTGTTGTGCTCCAGCCACGTGCGTGTATCACACACTTCCGATTTAACCGGCATCGCCAGGCTGTTAATGCGCAGCGTGGTGTTTTCACCGTTAAGCTGCGTGCTGGTGTTGTGGCGCAGCACCGCCCCGCCGAGCAGGAAGCTGTGGCTGTACGCCGCGGCATCCTGGCCCAGGACAATATCGTTATGGGCAAAGTGGTGGCTCTGCGCATTCTCAAACGCCAGCTTGACGTGGTGAAGCTGGGCATTCGCGGCAACATTCATCGTCAGACGCGACCCGGTAAAGTGACGAGTATCATTGAGGCTGACGTAATGTTCGATGACCGTGGCCTCCGCGCCCTCCGCCAGCTCCAGATGGTGGCGATAGTGCGCGGTATTGATTTCATCGCCGTCCAGCCCCTGAGTGATGTGCATCAGCAGCAGCGGCTTTGCCGGACGCTGGTTACGCTTCACGGCGATATGCGTCACGCTGCGGGCCAGGCTCTCGGTCAGGTGCAGGAAAACCTCGGGCTGAACCGGGGCGCTCAGGCGCTGGCGATCGTCGTTTACCTCAATCTCAAAGCCGCTCTCCTGAACCGTGTCGCTCAGTTCCGGACGAAACTGGCCATCGACAAACACCAGGCGCACGGCATCGACACGCAACGCCAGCGCGTCGCGCTGCGCGGGGGTGAGATCCGCCAGACGGGTTACAAACTCGGCATTCAGCAGGCCATCGAGCGGGGTATATTTCCAGTTCTCATGCTTACGCGTCGGCAGGCCAAGACGCAGCATCTGCTGCAGATGCTGCTGCGCCTGCTCAGAGCGCGTGCCGCCCTGGGCTTCAAACAGCCGGTGCCACTGCTGGAGCGCATTACTGCTGTTCGGTAAGCCAGCCATAGCCCTGCTCCTCCAGTTGTTTAACCAGCGTGAAATCACCGGATTTCACAATGCGCCCCTGGTAAAGCACGTGGACGTAATCCGGCTTGATGTAGTCCAGAATGCGCTGGTAGTGGGTGACGATAATAAACGAGCGTTTGCCGTCGCGCAGGGAGTTCACTCCGTCAGCGACAATCTTCAGAGCGTCGATGTCCAGACCGGAGTCGGTCTCGTCCAGAATGCACAGCTCGGGTTCCAGAACCGCCATCTGCAGAATATCGTTACGCTTTTTCTCACCGCCGGAAAAACCAACGTTCACCGAGCGGGTCAGCAAATCTTCCGGCATTTTCAGCAGCCTGATCTTCTCTTCCATCAGATCCTGGAAGTCGAAGCGGTCCAGCGCCTCCAGCCCGCGATACTTACGCACCGCATTCAGCGCCGTCTGCAGGAAAAACTGGTTGCTGACGCCGGGAATTTCGACCGGGTACTGGAAGGCCATAAAAATGCCCTCTCCCGCACGATCTTCCGGCGACATCTCCAGCAGATCTTTGCCGTTAAACTCGACCGAGCCGTGGGTCACCTCATAATCTTCGCGTCCGGCCAGCGTCGCAGAAAGCGTACTTTTCCCGGAACCGTTCGGCCCCATGATGGCGTGGACTTCGCCCGGCTTGACGTCAAAATTGAGGCCACGCAGGATGGCTTTATCTTCTACGCTGACCTGTAAATCTTTAATGCTTAACATGTGCTTTCCTTAACCGACGCTGTGTTCAAGACTAATGGCGAGGAGTTTCTGGGCTTCAACGGCAAATTCCAGCGGCAGTTCAGAGAACACGTCCTTACAGAAGCCGTTAACTATCATCGAGATGGCATCTTCTTCGCTGATCCCGCGCTGCAGGCAGTAGAAGAGCTGGTCTTCCCCAATCCGTGACGTGGTCGCCTCGTGCTCCAGCTGGGCCGTGTTATTGCGGCATTCGACGTACGGGAAGGTATGTGCGCCGCAGTCTGCGCCAATCAACATCGAGTCACACTGGGTAAAGTTTCGCGCATTGGTGGCCGTCGGCATGATTTTCACCAGCCCGCGATAGCTGTTCTGGCTGTGACCGGCGGAGATGCCTTTCGAGATAATGGTCGATTTGGTGTTTTTACCAATGTGGATCATCTTGGTGCCGGTATCCGCCTGCTGATGACCGCTGGTGAGCGCCACCGAGTAAAACTCGCCGATGGAGTTATCCCCGCGCAGGATGCAGCTCGGGTATTTCCAGGTGATGGCCGAGCCGGTTTCGGACTGGGTCCACGACATTTTGCTGTTTTCCCCTTCGCACAGCGCACGCTTGGTTACGAAGTTCAGGATACCGCCAGTATTGCCGTCGCCCGGGAACCAGTTTTGCACCGTCGAGTATTTCACCTCGGCGTCTTTATGGATGATGACCTCCACCACCGCCGCGTGCAGCTGATAGCTGTCGCGGACCGGGGCGGAGCACCCTTCGATGTAGCTGACGTAGCTTCCCTCATCGGCCACCAGAATGGTACGTTCGAACTGGCCGGTTTTTTCGGCATTAATACGGAAATAGGTGGAAAGCTCCATCGGACAGCGCACGCCTTTCGGCACGTAAATAAAGGTACCGTCCGAGGCCACCGCCGCGTTAAGCGCCGCAAAGAAGTTATCGTTTGAAGGTACAACGGTCCCGATGTACTTTTTCACCAGTTCCGGATGATCGTGAATCGCTTCGCCGAAGGAGCAGAAAATGATCCCCTGCTCTGCCAGCTTCTCGCGGTAGGTGGTGGCCACCGAGACCGAGTCAAAGATAGCGTCCACCGCTACCTCTTTCCCTTCGCGCACCGGTACGCCCAGCTGGTTAAAGGCTTCTTCCACCTCTTTGCTGAGGAAACTGTTCTCCGCGCCGGTTTGCTGCACCGCGCCGGGCTGCGAGGCACAGGTGTCGTCACAGCTGCCGCAGGACGGCGCTGAGTAGTAGCTGTAATCCTGGTAGTTCAGCTTGTCATAATGCGCTTTCAGCCAGTGCGGCTCTTCCATCTCCAGCCAGGCGCGGAAGGCGCTCAGGCGAAACTCCAGCATCCACTCTGGCTCATTGCGTTTCGCCGAGATCGCCCGCACGACATCTTCGTTGATGCCTTTCGCCAGCTCATCGGTCTGCAGCTGGGTGAAGAACCCCTCTTTATAGTTGAGGTGCCCGCCGCTCCAGGTATTTACTTCACTCGTTGCTTCAGTATTACGAGACATAGTTCCGCCTATACCCCAAAGCTTTCGCCGCAGCCGCATTCATTCTGGGCTTTCGGGTTATGGAATTTGAATAACTGGTTTAAGCCTTCGCGGACGTAGTCCACTTCGGTGCCGTCGATAAAGGGCATGGCCTGCAGCGCGACGTACAGTTTCGCGCCGTCGGTCTCGAACACCAGGTCATCTTTCTCGGGTTCGGTGACGGTATCGAGCACGTAGCCAAAGCCTGCGCAGCCGGTCTGTTTGACACCCAAACGCACGCCGAGGATCTCGGGCTTTTTCGCTACCAGCTCGTGAATATGTGCCGCAGCCGCTGGCGTGAGCGTTAACCCGCGCCAGGTGAAATCGGCAGGATTAAAGGTTTCTGAATGCAGTTCCATAGGTCCACCTCATCTGATAAGCCATCAGGGCATAACACCATGTTAGTGATAACGATTATCACTTCAACCCTCTGTCAGCAGGGGCATTCGGCTTAACCGCCCTTTTTGCCTACTTTTATTAAGCATAGACCCTGTGAGAGGATGCAGTCAGGATGGATTTAATTGTTCAATACATTGATTAATAATGCATTTCGTCGTGGCATTTATGGCGGACAGGCGAAAAGTAAAATATGCATCGGAAATGCCTATTTTTAAGATAGCTTTTGCGCAGAAAGTGATGAAAACAAAAAAAGGCCCTCAAGGCCTCTTACACTCAGTGATGGAATGAGACAGCAAAACCCTGCTCACGCCAGTGGTCGAGCTGTTCCTGCTGGCGAGGCGTGGGGGATTTTCCCGTCCAGACGAAGATTTTTTGCCCCGGGAAAAGTTCAGGACGCGGCGAATCAATCGGTTCTGCCAGGACGTCAATGTGCCAGCCCTTCTGCGACAGGCGCGCGGCTTCCAGCCACAGGTGGGTGCGGTCATCGCATTCCCAGCCAATCAGGAGCGCGTCTTTACCGGCTTTTTTGCGGGACTCCGCCAGGCTTGCAATCGCAAATTCGATCAGGACACCGTCAAACAGGCTCGCCATGTGACGCACGGTGTTTTGGTCCTGGTTCATCCGCTGACGGACGGGAGAAATAATATTGTCAATCAGCGCATCTATCGCGTGATCGCGGCGGAATTCGCCCATTTTGGCGCGCAGCTTTGCCGGGCTGGCGTAGCGCAGAACGGTCATCATCTCTTCCTGGAACGAGACCCAGTTGCCCTGAGTCAGAACTTCCTTGTTTTCCAGCAAGGCTTTAACTTTTCCGACCGAGACGCCGCTTTTCATCAGGCGCTTGATCTCTTCTATGCGGAGGATATCTTCATCGTCAAACTGACGATGCCCCCCTTCGCTTCGCTGCGGCTTCAACAATCCATAACGGCGCTGCCAGGCACGCAGCGTAACGGGGTTGATACCGCATCGTTCGGCCACTTCGCCGATACTGTAATAGGCCATTAACTCCCTCACGCTCAGAACTTCCATACCTAACTGCACCAACCTTATCAGATTGTACACATCATTTGTATAACTAAGACCGCATTTTGCTCAGGTGAATGGGCTGCTCCTCCCTTCACCTGTTAATACATTGTTGTATAAAATTTGCCGTTCGTACAGTTAACTCTGTCCGATTGTGTACAGCTTTATCATAACTCGAACTTTTTCTCCGGCCAGGCAATAGCGGGAATACCGCCGTGTCGTGGGCTGGCAAAAAGATGTCCCTGGAACTGGGAAATTCCCGCGGATTCCAGCCACATCCACTCTTCCGCCTTCTCTACACCTACCGCGCAGAACTGGATCTCAAGCGAGGAGCAGCATTTAATAATCGCCTGAATAATGGCCTGCCTGGGGCCACTTTTATGCACGTTCGCGACCAGATCGCGATTAATCTTAATTCTGTCCGGCTGGAACTGAGCCAGCAGCTGTAGCCCGGCAAAACCGGCACCAAAGTGATCGATCGTCACGCTGATACCCGCGCTTTTTAACTGCCTGACCGAATCCGTGAATTCATCAAAACGGGAAATGGCTTCGCTCTCGGTGAACTCCACCACGATTTGCTCGGGCACAAACCCATTTGCTTCTATCGCGGTGAGCAGAAAGTCCACGGCGTTGGGAATGTTAACCAGCGTCATAGGCAGCAGGTTAAGGGATAACGTCTGGTCCTGTAGCCCCAGCGCGCTGGCCATGGAGAGCGCCACCTGCTTGCTTTGTAAATCAGATGCGTAAACTGCCTCATGCGGAAGGCTGGCAAAATAGGCCCCCGGCGAGTCGCCGGACGGGGTGCGGAGAAGCGCCTCCCAGGAGACAACCTGCTGCATAAAAGGATCGACTATCGGCTGGAACGCGAAGCTGCAATCCGCCCCCTTTGCGACCACCTCAGGCTGCGCGGACAAGCGCGTTTCTTCGCGAACGAATTCCCATGAGTCCGCAGGCGGCAGTTCAAAATAGTTCGCTTTTTCCGTGGCCTCGACAAAGGTGCGGAAGAACTGGAGAGGGCGGTCGTTGTAGGTCAGCTGATAGCGTGTCGTCCCCTTATTGAGTACCTGCTGCAGTACCTCGTCCCTGTCGAAGTGGCGCAAATCAAAAAGCTCCATCCCCACGTTGCCAAAACGCCGGACAGGCCCGTGATCGCGCATTAACTCGACCACGTTATGGTGGCGCGGGTCGTTGCAGATCTGCTCATAGATAGCCGAAACGTGCTCAACCGGCCCTTCAAGCAGTTGAAAAAAATGCGTGCCGTTAAACAGCAGGATCCCCGTGACGTTGGAATGCCGGTTTTTACTATTTGCAGCAGCGACCATTGCTTCCAGCGCCTTCACTGGAACGTCCTCGCAGATATGACTGCGGTAAATGATGGTTGTGAGCATGCTATTCCTGGGGTTAGGGTTTTGACCACGAAAGACGTGGGGAAGGTTCATTTATAGCACATTATTTGCCTGACAAATAATTTACATCTCAACCATTTACAGCAGTTAATGAGACCTTTTTCCTCGGTTGTACAACTTACCAGCACCCGCGCTTTTTGTACAATATATCCTGCACTACCACCGCTTCACCCACCTCACATAACAATATGAAAAATAAGTTATTTATAAAATATATCGTAAAAAATTTAAAAAATTGTACATTTTAGATGTACAGATTTGAAAATTATGTATACCTTAAATGTAACGTTACTGATTACAAAATTTTACAGGAGCGAAACATGCAGCAGAAAGGTTACGCCACAGATTCCGCAGCAGCGATCGCACAGTACTTCGAAAAGGCCGCGCTACCTACTCAACAAGAGACGCTGGGACAGGTAGTTGTCGAAATCCTCAGCGACGGGCGAAATCTCAATCGCAAATCGCTCTGTACCAAACTGCTCAGTCGCCTTGAAAAGGCCGATGGGCCAGAAGAGGAAGAGCATTACCACATGCTGCTTGGTCTGCTCTTCGAACGGTAAGGTTATGAATAGCAGTGACGCAGACCGACTGATTGACACGCTTATCGGTGAAGCCGTTCTTTCTCTTCTGAAAGAGCGGGGGCCAGTGACAACCGAAGGATTGCTGCAGCGTCTGCGGGTAATGAAAGAACATGAAAAGGATCCCCGGCGGCGGGAGACACTAGCGGTGGTGATTGCCGAGATCGGCTCAAACAGCATCGCCTTTACACGTCGCAGAACCGCGCAAGGACGAACGAAAAGAGAGGGACCTCTCAACGATAACAGAGACAATGTAGTGCCGTTATTTGGAAGTGGAAAACCGTCCGACCCCAAAAAAATACATTGACTGCAATTAACAGCTACGGTGAGAACAAATGAGACAAAATATTCAGCTTCAACCCGAATACCACTCTGCTTTTTTAGACAGTGCGCTGGCGGAATATTTCCGTCATGCAGGCGATCGTTTTGCTGAAGAGTCCGCTATTTTTTCTACTGCAGTACGCTGTGTTCTGGCCTCCGAGGGGCATCTGTCTAATAAGGCGATCATCCTCTGGCTCATTCAGACGCTGGAAGCCACTCACGACGTGGTTCAGGCGGATGTGATTCGTAAGACCCTGGAAATCGTGGTGGGTTACACGATGGACGATCTCTAAGCTCCTGCACTCAACGCCCCCCCCTAACGTGTCATCGTCAAAACTGACGAACAGCCTGACGATGACACGCGCCTTTCCCGCGTAACACTTTGTAAAACCAGTAAAGCCAACCTGGCACGGTTCCTGCTTACCTCCGCATACGGGACTGGATTTCCAGTCAACTTTGCTTCATTTCTTAACAGGTCTGTTATTGATGAAAAAGATCGCCAGCGTCTGCCCGTACTGCGGTGCAGGCTGTAAATTGAACCTTATCGTTGAAAATAATCGTATCATCCGTGCCGAAGCGGCAGAGGGGGTCACAAACCAGGGCACCTTATGTCTGAAAGGCTTTTACGGCTGGGACTTCCTTAACGATACCCGTCTGCTCACCCCTCGCCTCACCCAGCCGATGATCCGCTACCACAAAGGCGAAGCATTCACCCCCGTAACCTGGGAAGAGGCGATCCGCTACACCGCTAACAAGCTCAGCAGCATTAAAGCGCAGCACGGGCCGCGGTCGATCATGACCACCGGCTCCTCCCGCGGAACCGGCAATGAAACCAACTACGTGATGCAAAAGTTTGCCCGCGCGGTGCTGAACACCAACAACGTGGACTGCTGCGCGCGCGTCTGCCACGGCCCTTCCGTGGCCGGTTTACAGGAAACGCTCGGCAACGGCGCGATGAGCAACTCAATCAACGATATTGAAAACTCAAAATGCCTGCTGGTATTTGGCTATAACTGCGCGGACTCCCACCCTATCGTTGCCCGCCGCGTGCTGAAAGCGCGTGAAAACGGCGCGAAAATTATCGTCTGCGATCCGCGGCGCATTGAAACGGCGCGTATTGCCGACCAGCATCTGCAGCTGAAAAACGGCAGCAACATGGCGCTGGTTAACGCTTTTGGCTATGTGCTGCTGGAAGAAGAGCTCTACGACAAAAGCTACGTGGCGCGCTTTACGGAAGGGCTTGAGGCCTACCGCCAGACGGTGAAAGACTATGCCCCGGAGAAGGTCGAGCATCTTACCGGCATTCCCGCCCGCGACGTCCGCCAGGCAATGCGCACCTTCGCGGCGGCCCCTTCCGCCACCGTAATGTGGGGTATGGGCGTGACCCAGTTTGGTCAGGCCGTTGACGTGGTCAAAGGGCTTTCCAGCCTGGCGCTGCTGACCGGCAACCTCGGTCGCCCTGCCGTCGGCGTCGGGCCGGTACGCGGTCAAAACAACGTCCAGGGCGCCTGCGACATGGGCGTTCTGCCGAATATGTTCCCCGGCTATCAGGATGTTACCGATCCGGCGGTCAGGCAGAAGTTCGCCGACGCCTGGGGAATTGACGTCACTAAAATGGACGATCGGGTCGGGACGCGCATTACCGAGGTGCCTCATCTGGCGCTGGAAGGCAAGGTCAAGGCCTACTACATCATGGGGGAAGATCCGCTTCAGACCGAGGCCGATCTCGGTCTCGTTCGCAGCGGTTTTGAGGCGCTCGACTTTGTCGTGGTTCAGGACATCTTTATGACCAAAACGGCAGAGGTGGCGGACGTTCTGCTCCCGGCCACCTCGTGGGGTGAACACGGCGGCGTCTTTACCTGTGCCGATCGCGGGTTCCAGCGTTTCGGCAAAGCCATCGACGCCAGCGGCAACGTGAAGCGCGACTGGGAGATCATCAGCCTGCTCGCCACCGAGATGGGCTACCCGATGCAGTATGACTCCAACCAGCAGATCTGGGATGAGATGCGCGAGCTGTGCCCGCTCTTCTTCGGCGTGACGTATGAAAAAATGGGCGAGATGGGCCACGTGCAGTGGCCGTGCCCGACGCTGGATCATCCGGGTACGCCGTACCTGTACAAAGACAATCAGTTCGACACCCCAACCGGTAAAGGGCAGCTTTTTGCCGCCCCGTGGCGCGAGCCGGCGGAAACCCCGGATGCAGATTTCCCGCTTGTGCTGTGTACGGTACGCGAGGTGGGGCACTACTCCTGCCGCTCGATGACCGGGAACTGCGCCGCGCTGCAGAGCCTGGCCGACGAGCCGGGCCGGGTGCAAATGAACCCTGCCGATGCGGAAAAGCTGGGCATCACGGAGGGTCAACTGGTCTGGGTGCGTTCGCGTCGCGGCAAAGTGATTACCCGCGCCAGCATCAGCGAGCGTATCAACAAGGGCGCGGTTTATATGACCTACCAGTGGTGGATTGGCGCCTGCAACGAGCTGACCCAGGATAACCTCGATCCCATCTCCAAAACGCCGGAAACGAAGTACTGCGCGGTGCAGCTGGAGGCGATTGAGGACCAGCGCTGGGCGGAGGATTTTGCGGCGTCGGCGTATCAGTCCATGAAGTCGCGGCTGATTAACGCGGTGAATGTCTGAAGAAAATGTCGGGTGGCGTCACCGCCCGATACTGAATTTCAGACACAAAAAAGGCCGCATCCGCGGCCCTTTTATTCTCATGTACTCAATGGACGTGAACGCCCAACCGCCAGGCAAAGTAGATCTCTTCTTTCAGCTCATTCGAAGAGAGCGCCAGCAAATCCGTAAACTCCAGCTCAAGCTGTTTCAGCTTTTTCAGGTACTGCGCCGGAGACAGGTTGCTCTTATCGCGACGTAAATATTCAATTGCCAGCTGCGTTGGGGTTATTTCAGTATCCATGATGTCCTCGCTTATGTACAAAACCTGACCAGTATATCACAACGCGCTGGCTAGTTTTTGACCAAAGGCAAAACATCTGAAAACTTTACACAACCGCCGTGGTCAGCCGCGACGAGCAGCACAGGCGATCCTGCTCATCGAGAATATCTATCTGCCACACCTGATGGCGGCTTCCGGCGTGCAGCGCGCGGCAAACACCGCGAACGCGCCCGCTACGCACCGAGCGAATGTGGTTAGCATTCACCTCGAGTCCGACAACCTTCTGCTCACCTTCGGTACAGAGATACCCCGCCACCGAGCCCAGCGTTTCGGCCAGCACGACGGACGCTCCGCCGTGCAATAAACCAAACGGCTGGTGGGTGCGACTATCGACAGGCATGGTGGCCTCAATCTCATCGTCGCCAATGCGGATAAACTGGATATCCAGCAGCCCCACCATATTTCCCTCGCCCATGGCGTTCAGCGCCTGCAGCGTCATGGCACGTTTCCAGATCATCCAATTATCTCCAGTAAAGCCTGTAATGGGTGACGTACGCCGTTGCCTTCGACCCGTTTTACCTGGCTGCGGCAGGAGTACCCCGTCGCCAGACAGCGGTTTCTCGGCAAACGCTGCATCGCCTGATGCCAGGACAGCTCATAGATGCCGAGCGAGTTGGCGTGGTTTTTCACTTCGTGTCCGTAGGTTCCGGCCATGCCGCAGCAGCCTACGTTGACGCTCTCCAGCTTCGCACCGAAGCGGGCAAAAACAGACGCCCACTGCGCGGGGGCACCCGGCAGCGCGGTCACTTCCGTGCAGTGGCCGAACAGATACCACGGTTCACCGCTGACATCCTGAACAGCTTTGCCTTCCAGCGCCATCGGCAGCCACTCGTGCACCAGCATGACGTTGAAATCGCCGCGCTTGTCGCCCAGGGTCTGCTTGTATTCATCGCGATAGCACAGCACCAGCGCAGGATCGACGCCGACCATCGGTATTCCGAGCTGCGCCACGCGGTTTAAGAAGTCAGACGTTTTCTGCGCGGTCTTCGCAAAACGGTTCAGGAAACCCTTAATGTGCTGCGCCTTGCCGTTCGGAGAGAACGGCAGAACCACAGGCTGGTAACCCACTTTCTCCGCCAGACGGACGAAATCGGCCACCACCTGCGCATCGTAGTAGCTGGTGAACGGATCCTGCACCACCAGCACCACCTTCGCTTTTTGCTCAGGCGTGAGTGCCTCCAGCTGTTCCAGGGTCATGTTTGCCGAACGGTGACCGACGAGCTGACGCTGCAGAGACGGGACCGACAGCAGCGGCAGATCGACCATGCCAATGTGTTTTTCGGAGAGCTTGCGCACCAGCGGCTGGTTGATAAAGAAGTTGAAGGTCTTCGGCGCGCGCGCCATCAGCGGCGCGTAGCTTTCCACCGTTGCCACCAGATGGTCGCGCACCGGGCGGAGGTAGCGGGTGTGATACAGCTGCAGGAAGCGCGAGCGGAATTCCGGCACATCGATTTTAATCGGGCATTGGGTGGAGCAGGCTTTGCAGGCCAGACAGCCGGACATCGCCTCTTTCACCTCATGGGAGAAATCGTACTCGCCCTTGTTGGCATGCCAGCTGTTGCGGGTGCGCTCAATCAGCGAGCGCAGGCTGGCCCGTTTTTCCGGCAACTCCTGCTCCAGCCTGAGCGGATCCACCCCGCGGTC
This sequence comes from Enterobacter sp. ECC-249, assembly GCF_043965265.1. Classification (NCBI taxonomy): domain Bacteria; kingdom Pseudomonadati; phylum Pseudomonadota; class Gammaproteobacteria; order Enterobacterales; family Enterobacteriaceae; genus Enterobacter; species Enterobacter sp. ECC-249. The sequence continues at coordinate 2,460,889 of NZ_CP143660.1, read as the reverse complement.
GGCCAGCAGACGCAGCCACTCGCGCACCAGCGTCGCCCGCCCTTTCGGCGAGTGGATACGGTTGCTGGTGATTTTCATCGACGGGCACATCGGGCTTTTCACATCAAAGTTAAAGCACAGGCCGTTGCCGTTACACTCCATCGCGCCGCGCCAGGAGGAGCGCACCGCAATCGGGATCTGTCTGTCGTACGTGCCGCGCTTGACGGCATCCACCTGCAGCATCGGGGCATCAACACCTTCAGGCGGGCAGATTTTACCCGGGTTAAGGCGGTTATGCGGGTCGAAAGCCGCTTTCACCTTGCGCAGCTCCGCGTAGAGCTGTTCGCCGAAGAATGCCGGGCTGTATTCCGCGCGGAACCCTTTCCCGTGCTCCCCCCACAGCAGACCGCCGTATTTGGCGGTTAAGGCCACCACGTCGTCGGAGATCTGCTTCATCAGGATCTCCTGCTGCGGGTCGCACATATCCAGCGCCGGACGCACGTGCAGTACCCCGGCGTCGACGTGGCCGAACATGCCGTAGCTCAGGCCGTGGCTGTCCAGCAGGGCGCGAAACTCAACGATATAATCTGCCAGATGCTCAGGCGGCACGCAGGTATCTTCGGCAAAGGGAATCGGCTTCGCCGCCCCTTTCGCATTGCCGAGCAGGCCCACGGCTTTTTTACGCATCGCATAGATACGCTCAATACCGGCCAAATCGTTACAGAGCTGCCAGCCGATCACGCCGCCTTCACCCTGCGCAATCAGCTCATCCAGCCGCTGGCATAGCGTGGTGACCTGGCGTTCAATCAGCTCCGCATCGTCGCCGGCAAATTCCACAATATTGAGACCGAGCATCTCTTTATCCGGCACGTCGGTAATCAGCTCGCTGACGGAGTGCCAGACTATGTCTTCCCGGGCCAGGTTGAGCACCTTAGAGTCGACCGTTTCCACCGACAGCGCTTTCGCTTCCACCATAAACGGCGCATTGCGCAGCGCGGAGTCGAAGGAGTCATATTTAACGTTCACCAGACGACGCACTTTCGGCAACCGGGTAATATCCAGCCGCGCCTCGGTGATAAACGCCAGCGTCCCTTCGGAACCGGTCAGCACGCGGGTTAAATCAAACTGGGTCAGGTCGTCGTTAAAGACGTGACGCAGATCGTACCCGGTCAGGAAGCGGTTTAGTTTGGGGAATTTATCGAGGATAAGCTGGCGGTTGTCGCGACAGCGCTCCAGCACGGTACGATAGATGCGTCCGCTGGCAGTGTTATCTTTGCCCAGGGTTTCCGCCAGTTCGACCGGCATCGGCTGGGTATCGAGGATATCGCCGCCCAGCAGAACGGCGCGCACGCCCAGCACGTGATCGGAAGTTTTACCGTAGACCAGCGAGCCCTGCCCGGAGGCATCCGTGTTAATCATCCCGCCAAGGGTCGCGCGGTTACTGGTGGAAAGCTCCGGGGCAAAAAAATAGCCGTAAGGCTTGAGGTACTGGTTAAGCTGATCCTTGATGACGCCCGCTTCGACCCGCACCCACCCCTCTTCCGGGTTGATCTCAATGATGCGGTTCATGTAGCGCGACATATCAACAATGATGCCCTGGTTCAGCGCCTGACCATTGGTCCCGGTGCCGCCGCCGCGCGGCGTAAAGACCAGCGAGGCAAAGCGCTCCTGTGTGGCCAGCCGGGCGATAAGCGCCACGTCAGCCGTTGAACGAGGGAAAACGACGGCATCGGGAAGAAGCTGGTAAATACTGTTATCGGTCGCCATCGTCAGCCTGTCGGCATAGTTCGTGGCGGTATCACCTGTAAAACCCTGTTGCTCCAGTGCTTGCAAAAAATTAAGCACCAGCTGAACGACGCCAGGTGCCTGAGAAATCTGTGGGATCATGACTGTCGACCCTGATTAGAGTTGTATGAAATCGTTTGCGTGTATCTTAAAAGTTTTATCACATTTTTTTCTTATAATCTCTGCCGAATTACAGGCAAAATCCGCCTGTCAAAAACCGCTGAGATCATCAATGATTAGAGAGACGCGGTTTTCCGTTCCCGCCAGCCACGCTGGCGTTCTTTTAAGGAAAGTTTCATTTATGGTCAATCTTCGCCAGCCCAGGGATGTTGCGCAAATTTTGCTGTCGGTGCTGTTTCTGGCCCTCATGATTATTGCGTGTCTGTGGATTGTTCAACCCTTTATTCTCGGCTTCGCGTGGGCCGCGACCGTTGTCGTCGCCACGTGGCCTTTGCTGCTGCGCTTGCAGAAGCTGCTGTTTGGCCGCCGCGGGTTAGCCGTGCTGGTCATGACGCTCCTGCTGTTCCTGCTATTTATTATTCCTGTTGCCCTGCTGGTGAATAGCCTGGTGGATTCCAGTGGCCCGGTTATTCGTGCCATAACCAGCGGTGACCTGACGCTGCCGGATCTCGGCTGGCTGAACAGCATTCCGGTAGTGGGCGCCAAGCTCTACAGCGGCTGGCATAGCCTGCTGGAGATGGGCGGCAGCGCGCTGATGGCAAAAGTCCGCCCGTACATTGGCACCACCACGACCTGGTTTGTGGGTCAGGCGGCGCATATCGGCCGGTTTATGATGCACTGTACGCTGATGCTGCTCTTCAGCGCCCTGCTCTACTGGCGCGGCGAGCAGGTCGCTTTAGGCGTTCGTCATTTTGCCACCCGCCTGGCGGGCAAACGCGGTGACGCGGCGGTACTGCTGGCTGCGCAGGCCGTGCGCGCGGTGGCGCTGGGCGTGGTGGTCACCGCGCTGGTGCAGGCGGTGCTGGGCGGTATCGGTCTGGCGATTTCCGGCGTACCGTACGCCACCGTATTCACCGTTGTCATGCTGATGACCTGTCTTGCGCAACTGGGACCGCTGCTGGTGCTGGTCCCTAGTATTATCTGGCTGTACTGGACGGGTGATACCACGTGGGGAACGGTGCTGCTGGTCTGGAGCTGCGTGGTCGGCACCATGGATAACGTCATTCGTCCGATCCTCATCCGAATGGGTGCAGACCTGCCGCTGATCCTGATCCTCTCCGGGGTAATTGGCGGACTGATTGCCTTTGGCATGATAGGCCTGTTTATTGGCCCGGTACTGCTCGCCGTTACCTGGCGTCTGTTCTCTGCCTGGGTGCATGAAATTCCGCCTCCGGGAACAGACCCGGACGTGATTTTGAGCGAACTGGAAGAGCTGGAAGAGAAGAACACGCATTAAGTTTTTTGCCGGGTGGCGCTAACGCTTACCCGGCCTACATTCCCCCTCACAATACTTTAACGCTGCTAAAGTATTTATTCGTTGCACACTGGTCAGACCCGCCTTTATTGCTCTAAGTCCGCTATTCACCTTAAAAAATCTTTACGTCTCTTTAACTATTGAGACGAATCCGATCGACGCTAAAAGATGACATGCCTACTATTAGGACACGGTTATAGATCAACACCTTGATTTATAAGCATGGAAATCCCCTGAGTGAAACAACGAATTGCTGTGTGTAGTCTTTGCCCATCTCCCACGATGGGCTTTTTTTTATCCTGACTACGCGCGCTTAACCTCACAGGTACTGAGCATCCGCCACTCCACCGGCAGCACCCGCGTTTCCCCTGTCACATTAACCGTCACCGCCTCGCGGATATCCGCCGACGATGCGCCAACCTGAAGTTCAAACTCGCCCGGCTCAACGATGCGTTTCCCGTCCCGGCGGGTAAAGTTGAACATCTCAACCGGTAGCGTAAAGCTAAGCGTGGCGGTTTCGCCCGGCGAGAGCGTGACGCGCTGGAAGGCCTTCAGCTCCTGAAGCGGCCGCACCTGGGTGGCGATCTTATCCCTGACGTAAACCTGCATCACCTCGCTGCCGCTGCGTTCCCCGGAATTGGTGATATCCACGCTCAGCGTCACCTCGCCGTCGACCGGCACGCTGCTTTCTGCAACGCGGGCAGCCCCCCAGCTAAACCTCGTCCAGCCGAGGCCGAAGCCAAACGGATAGCGTGAACCGAAGTGGAACGCAAACGGCGTGCCGCCGCTTTTGAGCTTGTGATTGTAGTAATACGGCATTGCCCCGGCGCTTTTCGGCACGCTCACCACCAGACGGCCCTGCGGCTCTGCGCGTCCCGTTAGCACGTCCGCAATCGCCCAGCCCCCTTCCTGCCCCGGCGCCCACGCCACCAGCAGCGCCGCGACCTTATCCTCCAGCCCCTGAAGGTTGTACGGGCGCCCACCGGTCATCACGACGATCACCGGTTTGCCGGTCGCCACCAGCGCCTCCAGCAGCTGTTGCTGCACGCCCGGCAGGTTCAGGGAATCGGTATCGGAACCTTCCCCTACGGTGCCGCTCTGGAACAGCCCGGCGAGATCGCCCACGCAGGCAACCACCACGTCACTCTCCTGCGCGGCGTTTACCGCCTCGGGGATCAGTGCGGCGCTTAGTGAAACCGGCGACTGCTGCATCGGTTTGCCGCCGCTGTCGCCCGGGAAGACCGGCGCGCCCGCCATTCGTTTCTCGATGATGTGACATCCTTTGGCATAGCGGACGTTCGATGCACCGAGATACTGCTCCAGCGCAGCGCGCGGGGTCGTGACCTGCGAGGTCTCTTCCACCATATCGCTGATGATCAGATGCACCGGGAAGCTGTAGCCGCTGAGTAACGCCAGCGGATCGTCTGCCGTCGGCCCCACCACCGCCACGCGGGGCTTACCGCCGAGCGGTAAAATACCGTTGTTTTCCAGCAGCGTGAGCGATTTTGTCGCCACCTCCCGCGCAACCTGCCGGGTGTTGTCATTTTGCAGATCGATACCGTTTTCATCCGCGTACGGCTTTTCAAACAGGCCCAGGCGGAATTTTTCCGTTAGCACGCGCGCCACGATCTCATCCACTTTCGCCATAGAGATCAGCCCGCGCTCTACCGCTTCCGCCAGATGGCGCGCGCAGTCGTCTTTCGGCAGCTCAACGTCCAGCCCGGCGTTGAACGCTAGCGCAGCAGATTCGGCTGCATCGTGGGAAATCCCGTGATGCTGGTGCAGCAGGCTGACGCCGCCGTAATCTGCGACAATAATCCCGTCGAATCCCCACTGTTCGCGCAGGACGGTAGTCAGCAGGAAGCTGTCGCTGTGCCCCGGCTGATTGTCAATATCGTGATAGGCGGGCATCACCGACCCGGCGTTTGCCAGCTTGACCGCCATTTCAAACGGCAGCAGGAAGGTGTCGTTCAGCTCGCTGAAACCCAGGTGCACCGGGGCATGATTGCGCGCCCCTTCGCTGAACGAATGGCCCACGTAATGTTTCAGGGTTGCCAGCAGGTCGCGCTTATCGCTCTGCAATCCTTTCACGTAGGCGGTTGCCATCACCCCCACCAGCCACGGATCTTCGCCGAAGGTCTCTTCGGTCCGCCCCCAGCGCACGTCGCGAGACACGTCCAGCACCGGCGCCAGCCCCTGCTGGCAGCCGACGGATCGCGCCTCTTTACCGATCTGCTCTGCCGCACGCTGCACCAGTTCCGGGTCCCAGGTCGATCCGTAGTTCAGCGACGACGGGAACAGGGTGGCGTCCTTGCACAGCAGTCCCACCAGGCACTCTTCATGGAACAAGGCCGGAATGCCGAGGCGCGTCTCCTCCATCATCATGCGCTGCAGGCGGTTCGCGGCGCGCACGCCGGTTTTTGCATCAACAATGTGGGTACCCAGAGGACGGGTGATCTGCCCGACGCCAAGCTTGAGCCGTTCGCTCAGCGCAGCCTGCTCGCTCACGCCGGCGAATTCATCGCTCAGATCGCTGCGCTCGCGGTGGTTGCCGTTTTCATCGAGGATCAGCCAGTACGCGTGCATCTGGGCGAACTTCTCTTCCGGGGTCATACGCGCCAGTAAATCGGCGACGCGCTCGTGCACGGGACGTCCCGCGTCCTTATAGATAGCTGTCATGTTTTACTCCTGTAGTGCGGAAGGGGTTGCCGGGCTGAGCTGCCCCGCGTCGGGTCTGACTTCACGCTTGCTGGCCAGCTCCCGGGCGATGGAATCCACCAGCCGGCTGTTAAGCTTGTAGATTGAAAGCAGCGCGACCATGCAGAGGAACAGCGCGCAAGGGATAAGGGTGAACAGCGCGTTGATGGTCGAGAGAACGCCTGGCGCCTGGGTTGCCTGTCCCGGGGCGTAATCCACCATGCCAAGCACCCAGCCGACAACCGCGCCGCCCAGCGCCAGGCCGAATTTGATGGCAAACAGCGCGGTGGAGAAGACCAGCCCGTCCAGACGACGGCCGCTGCGATGTTCTTCGTAGTCGACCACATCGGAGAACATGGTCCACTGCAGCGGCGTGGTGAGGTTTTGCACAAAGCTAAAGATGATGTTGAGGCCAAAAATCAGCCACACCTGCGAAGGCGGCAGGAAGAAAATCAGCGCGCCGAAAATGACGAAGGAAATAATGGTCCACTGGTAGGCGCGGACGCGGTCAAATTTCCCCAGCAGCCGTTCAGATAATAATGCGCCGCTTAGGGAGGCCACCATTCCGGAAACAATAAAGGCAAAAACCAGCTCCGGGCGCAACAGCACGTAGTTCACGTAATACATGGTGGCGGAACCGCGCGTCACCACCGCCGTTAACAGCAAAATATTAAACAGGAACACAATGCGCCACTGGCTGTTGCCGGCCAGCAGCTTTAAATCGGTGAGCATCGAGCCAGAGGTATCATTGCGCGGAGAATAGCGCTCGCGGGTCATCAGGAAGCAGCAGAAAAAAAGCACAATGCCCAGTAGCCCCATCAGGCTCATGGCATAGAAATAGCCTTTCTGCACGTTGCCCTGGCCTAACAGTGAGACCAGCGGCAGAGCAATCACCGTCACAATCAACCCGCCGATAAACGACAGGCCAAAGCGCCACGACTGCAGGGAGTGACGCTCGCGCGGATCCAGCGTCAGCGCGCCGGGCATGGCGCAGTAAGGCACGTTAATGGCGGAATAAATCAGGCTTAAAATCGCGTAGGTCACACAGGCATAAACGATTTTTGCCGTCGGCCCCACGTCGGGTACATAGAAAGTGATAAGGCAGCTTACGCCAAACGGAATGGCGAACCACAGCAGCCAGGGACGGAAGCGTCCGTGACGCGTCTGGGTGCGATCCACCAGGGCGCCAATGCACGGGTCGACAAACGCATCAACCACGCGCACCACTAAAAACATGGTGCCCATAATCGCGGCGGGCAGCCCAAAAACGTCCGTATAGAAATAAGCGAGAAATAACGTTGCCGTTTGCCAGACCAGCGCGCTGGCCATATCACCTAAGCCATAACCTATTTTATCTTTGGTACGCAATACAGAGGAGAGTGTCATTGTTATTTGCCTTTTTATCAGGTTAAAACGTATTTCAACCAGTTGCGCATCTTCTTATGGGAAATGCGCAGTAAGGCTCAAGTATTAGCAACGCGTTGCGCGCTAACAATTGTCTAAATTGACAGACAAATTATGATATTTGGTTTTTTACTTTATTTGTGATGGGGAGCATATTCGGGAGGAAATAAAAAAGGCGAGGAGATATCTCCTCGCCTTTATCCGTTTTTAAGCGGTTACTTATTCAGTTCCGCCAGGCTCAGCCAGGTTTGCACCACGGTGTCCGGGTTCAGGGACAGGCTATCGATCCCCTCTTCCATCAGCCATGCGGCAAAGTCTTCATGGTCGGATGGACCCTGACCGCAGATCCCGACGTATTTACCCTGCTTCTTCGCGGCGCGGATGGACATGGAGAGCAGCGCTTTCACCGCCTCGTTACGCTCATCGAACAGCTCGGAGACCACGCCGGAGTCGCGGTCCAGACCCAGCGTCAGCTGCGTCATGTCGTTCGAACCGATAGAGAAGCCGTCGAAGTGCTCCAGGAACTGCTCGGCCAGCAGGGCGTTGGACGGAATTTCACACATCATGATGATCTTCAGCCCGTTCTCGCCGCGCTTCAGACCCTGACGCGCCAGCTCGTCCACAACCGCTTTCGCCTGATCCACGGTACGTACGAACGGGATCATGATCTCCACGTTGGTCAGCCCCATGTCGTTGCGCACGCGCTTCACCGCCTCACACTCCAGCGCGAAGCAGTCGCGGAAGCTGTCGGACACGTAGCGTCCGGCCCCGCGGAAGCCCAGCATCGGGTTCTCTTCTTCCGGCTCGTAGCGCTCGCCGCCGACCAGGTTGGCGTATTCGTTAGACTTAAAGTCAGACAGACGCACAATCACGCGTTTCGGATAGAAGGCGGCACCCAGCGTCGCGATCCCTTCGGTCAGACGGCCAACGTAGAACTCTTTCGGCGAGTCGTAGCCTTTCATCATCTCGCGGATTTCGTTCTGCAGCTTCGGATCCTGGTCGTCAAACTCCAGCAGCGCACGCGGGTGAACGCCGATCATACGGTTGATGATAAACTCCAGGCGCGCCAGGCCTACGCCTTCGTTCGGCAGGCAGGCGAAGTCGAACGCGCGGTCCGGGTTACCGACGTTCATCATGATCTTCAGCGGCAGGTCCGGCATGGTATCCACGCTGGAGCTTTTCACGCTGAAGTCGAGGATATCGGCATACACGTAGCCGGTATCGCCTTCTGCACAGGAGACGGTCACGTTCTGTCCGTCCTTCATGCGCTCGGTAGCATCACCGCAGCCGACAACCGCAGGAATACCCAGTTCGCGGGCAATGATCGCCGCGTGACAGGTACGACCGCCGCGGTTGGTGACGATAGCCGCCGCTTTCTTCATGATCGGTTCCCAGTCCGGGTCGGTCATGTCGGTCACCAGCACGTCGCCTGGCTCAATGCGGTTCATCTCGCTGATGTCGTGGATCACTTTAACCGGACCGGCACCGATGCGGTGACCGATAGCACGGCCTTCCGCCACGATTTTGCCCTGCGCGTGCAGCGTATAACGCTCCATCACCTGACCGCGTGAGCGGACGGTTTCCGGGCGCGCCTGCACGATAAACAGCTTGCCGGTGTTCCCGTCTTTGGCCCATTCGATATCCATCGGACGGCCGTAGTGTTTTTCAATCTGCACCGCCTGCTTCGCCAGCTCCTGCACTTCGGCGTCGCTCAGGGAGAAGCGGTCGCGCTGCTCCTGCGGGACATCTTCAATTTTAACCTGCTTGCCATGCTCCTGGGTCGGGGCATAGATCATGCGGATTTTTTTCGAGCCCATGGTGCGGCGCACCACTGCCGGACGGCCAGCGGCCAGCGTTGGCTTGTGGACGTAGAATTCGTCAGGGTTTACCGCGCCCTGCACGACCATCTCACCCAGGCCCCACGCGGAGGTGATAAACACCACCTGGTCGAAGCCGGATTCGGTATCAATGGAGAACATCACGCCAGATGAGCCCACGTCCGAGCGCACCATGCGCTGCACGCCAGCGGAAAGCGCCACGCCGCGATGGTCGTAGCCCTGGTGCACGCGATAGGAGATGGCACGGTCGTTGAACAGGGAAGCAAATACGTGCTTCACCGCCACCAGCACCGCATCGTAACCCTGGACGTTCAGGAAGGTTTCCTGCTGCCCGGCAAACGAGGCGTCCGGCATATCTTCTGCGGTTGCAGAGGAACGCACGGCAAAGGAGGCCTGCGCATCGTCAGCAGAAAGCTGGTTGTACGCGTCGTGAATGGCTTTTTCCAGTTCCGGCTGGAAAGGTGTGTCGATGATCCACTGGCGGATTTGCGCCCCGGCTTTGGCAAGCTCGGTGACGTCATCAATATCCGTTTTATCCAGCAGGTCGTAAATGCGCTGGTTAACACCGCTCTGGTCTAAAAACAGGTTAAAGGCATCGGCGGTGGTGGCAAACCCGTTCGGTACGGAGACACCCATACCCGACAGATTTGTAATCATTTCACCCAGGGAGGCATTTTTGCCCCCAACTCTGTCTACATCATTCATGCCGAGTTGGTTATACCAAAGCACCAGCGGTGACGAGCCATTGTTGGACATCGAAACAATCCTTTTGTGATATTTGATCGGAGTAAGTAACACCTGACTACGTATTTATACTGGCATATTTATTTCCGCTAAAAAAACGGTGAATCGTGTAAGCAATTTTAAAATTCAACTTTTCGGATACTTTCCCATCAACGATTAACCCGATGATTCCTCTATATTCAGCCAGAAACCCCAAAAATAAAGTCGCTATTTGAAAAATGAAATCCACTTTTCAGGAAAATCAAAAACAGCGTTTCATTCATAATTAGGATAAGTTCTTTGCTGTGTAAATTACTTTTTTAATTTATGCTTTCAGACAATTACGTCTGATATTCAGGGTTGGTAAAATGGATAGTGCTGTCGATCGTCACGTTTTTTATATTTCTGATGGTACGGCGATCACCGCCGAGGTGCTGGGCCACGCGGTGATGTCGCAGTTTCCCGTATCGATCAACAGCATTACGCTGCCGTTTGTCGAAAATGAGAGCCGTGCCAAAGCGGTGAAGGATCAAATTGACGCCATTTACCAGCAGACCGGCGTCCGCCCGCTGGTGTTCTACTCCATCGTGATCCCCGAGATTCGCTCCATCATTCTGCAGAGTGAAGGCTTCTGCCAGGATATCGTGCAGGCGCTGGTAGCTCCGCTGCAAAGCGAACTTAAGCTTGACCCTACGCCTATCGCCCACCGTACCCACGGGCTGAACCCCGGCAACCTGACCAAGTACGACGCGCGTATCGCCGCCATCGATTACACCCTCGCGCACGACGACGGTATCTCTCTGCGTAATCTCGACCAGGCGCAGGTGATCCTGCTTGGCGTGTCGCGCTGCGGCAAAACGCCGACCAGCCTCTACCTGGCGATGCAGTTTGGTATTCGCGCCGCAAACTACCCGTTTATCGCTGATGACATGGATAACCTGGTACTGCCTGCCGCCCTTAAGCCGCTGCAGCACAAGCTGTTCGGCCTGACGATCAACCCGGAACGCCTCGCGGCCATCCGCGAAGAGCGACGCGAGAACAGCCGCTACGCCTCCATGCGCCAGTGCCGAATGGAGGTCTCCGAAGTGGAAGCCCTGTACCGCAAAAATCAGATCCCGTGGCTGAACAGCACCAACTATTCGGTGGAAGAAATTGCCACCAAAATTCTCGACATCATGGGACTTAACCGCCGCATGTACTAATATGCTAGTACATTAACTCAGATTCAGGTATCATCATCGGCAACCACGGGGCGGTGTCGCCCCGAACTTGAAATCAGCAGGGATTGGTTTAAGGTGATGCCCATCACTTCCCGGTAGTCTGCCGATGAAGCAAAAATTTTCTGAGACATTCCATGAATAAAACCGATGAACTCCGCACTGCGCGCATTGACAGCCTGGTCACGCCGGCTGAACTGGCCCAGCGGCATCCTGTTTCCGCCGCCGTTGCGGAACACGTAACGGCCTCCCGCCGCCGCATTGAAAAAATCCTCAACGGTGAAGACAAACGTCTTCTGGTGGTGATTGGGCCTTGCTCCATCCACGATCTGGATGCCGCGATGGATTATGCAAAACGACTTCAGGGCCTGCGGGATAAGTACCAGCATCGCCTTGAGATCGTGATGCGCACCTACTTTGAAAAACCGCGGACCGTGGTGGGCTGGAAAGGGCTGATTTCCGATCCTGACCTCAACGGCAGCTATCGCGTGAACCACGGCATCGAGCTGGCGCGGAAGCTGCTTTTGCAGGTCAACGAGCTGGGCGTGCCGACGGCGACCGAGTTTCTTGATATGGTGACCGGGCAGTTTATCGCCGATCTGATCAGCTGGGGCGCGATTGGCGCACGCACCACCGAAAGCCAAATCCACCGCGAGATGGCCTCCGCCCTCTCCTGTCCGGTCGGCTTTAAAAACGGGACCGATGGCAATACCCGTATTGCGGTTGATGCCATCCGCGCTGCCCGTGCCAGCCACATGTTCCTGTCGCCGGATAAAAGCGGTCATATGACCATCTACCAGACCAGCGGAAACCCGTACGGGCACATCATTATGCGCGGCGGCAAGAAACCCAATTACCATGCTGAAGATATTGCGGCGGCCTGTGAAACCCTTGCCGAGTTCGACCTGCCGGAACATCTGGTGGTGGACTTCAGCCACGGCAACTGCCAGAAGCAGCATCGCCGCCAGCTGGACGTCTGCGATGAGATCTGCCAGCAGATCCGCAGCGGTTCAACCGCCGTTGCAGGGATTATGGCAGAGAGCTTTATCAAAGAAGGCACGCAGAAAATCGTTGCTGGCCAGCAGATGGTATACGGCCAGTCGATCACCGACCCGTGCCTGAGCTGGGAAGACAGCGAGCTGCTGCTGGAGAAGCTCGCTGCTGCGGTTGATTCTCGCTTCTGATGTTTGTCGGGTGGCGCTGCGCTTACCCGACCTACGATTCTTGCCCTTCTCCCTCTCCCTGTGGGAGAGGGTCGGGGTGAGGGCATCAGACCCTACCTCACCCCAGATTTGATCCTCTCACCCTTTTTTCACAAAAACGCTTGCCGTGAATTTGCAGTTTATTGATAATGATTATCATTGTTACATTGATTGTTATTTATAAACATTATGTCACGTACGGATAACAGCGCGGCAACGCCAGCAAAAACAGACACAGCACCAGCCCCTACCGAGCGTCGGATTGACAGCAAAACCCTGCTCGGCGATGAGGGCCGGGTCATTATCGAGCATGACGGCCAGCGCTATCTTCTGCGCCAGACCCATGCCGGAAAACTGATCCTCACAAAATAAACAACACCTAAAAATACGCCAGCCACCCAGGTAACACCCAGGCAGCCAGCGCTTTTCACTTCTTATGGAGAGTTGCTATGCCACACCTGCCTTCCGCATCTTTACGTCCGTCACTCCTGGCGCTGGCGATTGTCAGCACCCTGCCGGGCGTCGCGTTCGCCGCCACAGACGACATTACCGTCACCGCCACGGGCAACGCCCGAAGCACCTTTGAAGCGCCCATGATGGTAAGCGTGATTGACGCCAGCGCGCCGGAGAAACAAACCGCCAGCTCGGCGGCCGACCTGCTGCGTAACGTCCCCGGTCTGACGCTGGACGGCACCGGACGCACCAACGGGCAGGACGTGAACCTGCGCGGCTATGACCGTCGCGGCGTGCTGGTGCTGGTTGACGGCGTGCGTCAGGGCACCGATACCGGTCACCTGAACAGTACGTTCCTCGATCCTGCGCTGATTAAGCGTATCGAAGTGGTTCGCGGCCCGTCGGCCCTGCTGTACGGCAGCGGCGCGCTGGGCGGCGTGATTTCCTATGACACCGCTGATGCGAAAGATCTGCTCGAACCGGGTAAAAACAGCGGTTATCGCGTGTTTGGAACGGGCGCGACGGGCGATCGCAGCCTCGGGATGGGGGCGAGCGCCTATGGCCGCACCGACACGCTGGACGGTCTGGTCTCCTGGTCCAGCCGGGATCGCGGTGATATCCGCCAGAGCGACGGTGCATCCGCGCCTAACGACGAATCCATCAACAACATGCTGGCGAAAGGCAGCTGGAAACTCGACCCGGCCCAGACCCTGAGCGGCTCCCTGCGCTACTACAACAACGCCGCTCAGGAGCCGAAAAACCCGCAAACCACCGGGACGGACAGCAGTAACCCGATGACCGACCGCTCCACCATCCAGCGTGACGCGCAGGTGGGCTACCGCATCGCCCCGGAAGGTAACGACTGGCTGAACGCCGACGCGAAGGTCTACTGGTCCGAAGCGCGCATTAATGCCCAGAACATCGACGGCAGCGGTGAGTTCCGCAAGCAGACCACCAAAGGCGGCAAGGTGGAAAACCGCACCCGCCTGTTCAGCGACACCTTAGCATCACACCTTCTGACCTACGGCGGGGAATACTATCGTCAGGAGCAGCATCCGGGCGGAGCAACCACCGGCTTCCCGGACGCGAAAATCGACTTCAGCTCCGGCTGGCTGCAGGATGAGATCACCCTGCGCGATTTGCCTGTTACCCTGCTGGGCGGCACGCGCTATGACAACTACCGCGGCAGCAGCGACGGCTACAACGATGTGGATGCCGACAAGTGGTCTTCCCGCGCCGGGTTAACCGTTAGCCCCACCGACTGGCTGATGCTGTTTGGCTCTTACGCGCAGGCGTTCCGCGCGCCCACCATGGGTGAGATGTACAACGACGCCAAACACTTCTCCATTGGCCGCTTCTATACCAACTACTGGGTGCCGAATCCGAACCTGCGCCCGGAAACCAACGAAACGCAGGAGTTTGGTTTTGGCCTGCGCTTTGACGATCTGATGCTTGCCAACGATGCGCTGGAGTTTAAAGCCAGCTATTTCGATACCAAAGCCAAAGACTATATCTCCACCACCGTCGATTTTGCCGCCGCAACCACCATGTCGTACAACGTCCCGAACGCCAAAATCTGGGGCTGGGACATGATGGCAAAATACTCGGCAGACCTCTTCAGCCTCGATCTGGCCTATAACCGCACGCGCGGGAAAGACACCGAGTCGGGCGAGTATATCTCCAGCATTAACCCGGATACCGTCACCAGCAAGCTGGACGTTCCGGTGGCGCAAAGCGGGTTCTCCGTCGGCTGGATTGGCACCTTTGTCGATCGCTCAACGCATATCAGCAGCAGCTACAGCAAGCAGCCGGGCTATGCGGTCAACGATTTCTACGTGAGCTACAAAGGCCAGGAGCGACTCAAAGGCGTGACCACCACGCTGGTGCTGGGCAATGCCTTTGACAAAGCGTACTGGTCACCTCAGGGCATTCCGCAGGACGGTCGTAACGGCAAGATTTTCGTAAGCTATCAGTGGTAATTCCCTTCGGGGCAACTATTCAGAAGGAAGAGACAATGAATCACTACACGCGCTGGCTTGAGCTAAAAGAAGCTAATCCGGGTAAGTACGCGCGCGACCTCGCAGGGTTAATGAACATCAGTGAAGCAGAGCTGACCTTTGCCCGCGTGGGCCACGACGCCTGGCGACTGCGCGGAGAAATCCGCGAGATCCTGAGCGCGCTGGAGGCGGTGGGCGAAACCAAATGCATCTGCCGCAACGACTACGCCGTTCACGAGCAGGTCGGGAATTTCACCAACCAGCACCTGAACGGCCATGCCGGGCTGGTGCTGAATCCTCGCGCGCTGGATCTGCGCCTGTTCCTCAACCAGTGGGCGAGCGCGTTTCACATCAGTGAAGCCACCGCCCGCGGCGAGCGGCAGAGCATTCAGTTCTTCGACCATCAGGGCGATGCCCTGCTGAAGGTCTACGCCACGGACAACACCGACCGTTCCGCCTGGGGCGACGTGCTGACCCGTTTTATCTTTGCCGATAATCCACCGCTGGCGTTAAAGGTGCCCGACGCGCCTGCTCACGCGGAAAGTCCGCAAGCCGCCCTCGTGGACAAAGAGTGGCGCGCCATGACCGACGTGCATCAGTTCTTCAGCCTGCTGAAACGTCATAACCTCAGCCGCCAGCAGGCGTTTCGCCTGGTGGGGGACGATCTGGCCTGTCGGGTAGAGAACAGTGCGCTGGCGCAGCTCCTGGAGACGGCGCGTCGGGACGGCAATGAAATCATGGTTTTCGTCGGCAACCGCGGCTGCGTGCAGATCTTCACCGGCGTGGTGGAAAAGCTGGCGCCGATGAAAGGCTGGCTGAACATCTTCAACCCAACCTTTACCCTGCACCTGCTTGAAGACGCGATTGCCGAGACATGGGTCACGCGCAAACCGACCGCGGACGGGCATGTCACCAGCCTGGAGCTGTTTGCCGCCGACGGAACGCAAATCGCCCAGCTGTACGGCCAGCGTACGGAAGGCGAACCGGAGCAGAGCCAGTGGCGCAGCCAGATTGACGCCTTAACGGCGAAAGGGCTGGCCGCATGAAACGGTGGCTTGCCCTGCTCGGCGCCCTGCCCCTGCTGGCGTTTGCTGCGCCGCAGGAAAAAATCGTTACCCTCGGCGGCGACGTTACCGAGATTGTCTACGCTCTCGGCGCCGCGTCTTCGCTGGTGGCCCGCGACAGCACCAGCCAGTGGCCGCAGGCGGCGAATTCGCTGCCTGACGTGGGCTATCTGCGCCAGCTTAATGCTGAGGGGATTTTGTCCATGCGCCCCACGCTGGTGCTGGCCAGCGCTCAGGCGCAGCCGTCTCTGGCGCTAAAGCAGGTTGAGCAAAGCCACGTCAGGGTAATCGTTGTTCCTGCCCGTAACGATCTGAACGTCATTGACGAAAAGGTGCGGATCGTCGCTGAAGCGACGCACCGCGAGGCCGAGGGGGAAGCCCTGCGCAAGACGCTGCGTCAGGCGCTGTCGGCGCTTCCCGCCTCACCGCTCAATAAGCGGGTGCTGTTTATTCTCAACCACGGCGGGATGACTGCCATGGCAGCCGGACAACAGACCGGCGCGGACGCGGCCATTCGTGCGGCGGGGCTGAAAAACGCGATGCAGGGGTTCACCCGCTATCAGCCGCTGTCTCAGGAAGGCGTGATTGCCAGCCAACCCGATCTGGTGTTGATTTCTCAGGACGGCATCAACGCCCTGGGCGGGGAAGCGAATCTGTGGACGCTGCCCGGTCTGGCGCAAACCCCGGCGGGACGAAACAGGCAGGTGCTGGCGATTGACGATATGGCGCTGCTGGGCTTCAGCGTGCGAACGCCGCAAGCCATCCAGCAGCTGCGTGCCAAAGCGGAGCAGCTGCCCTGATGTCGCGGCGGATAGCCTTATCGTTATGGATGCTGGCCGCGATCCTGACCATCATGACGCTCGCAGCTAGCGGGGTTGGGGCATTACACCTGCCGGTCAGCCTGCTGTGGAACGGCACCGACGAGGCGCTGCGTCAAATCTGGCTGACGATCCGCCTGCCTCGCGTGCTGCTGGCGCTGGCGATCGGCGGTTCGCTGGCGCTGGCGGGCTGCGTAATGCAGGGGCTGTTTCGCAACCCGCTGGCGGATCCGGGCCTGCTCGGCATCAGCAGCGGCGCTGCGCTTGCCGTTGCGCTGTGGGTGGTGCTTCCGCTCTCGCTGCCTGCCCTGGTGATGCTGTATGCCCCGATGCTGGCGGCGTTTCTCGGCGCGCTTGCCGCCACCTTCGTCATTTTCCTGCTCAGCCGGCAGCGTGACGCTTCCCTGTCGCGCCTGCTGCTGGTGGGCATTGCCATCAACGCCCTGTGCGGCGCCGCCGTAGGCGTCCTGTCGTGGCTCAGCAATGATGCCCAGCTTCGCCAGCTATCGCTCTGGGGAATGGGTAGCCTCGGCCAGGCGCAGTGGTCAACGCTGCTGGCCGTCGCGTCGCTGATGGCCCCCACCGCGCTGGTTATCTGGCGTCTGGCAGGCGCCCTCAACCTGCTCCAGCTGGGGGACGAAGAGGCGCATTACCTCGGCGTGGAAGTTGCGGCCGTGCAGCGGATCCTGCTGCTGTGCAGCGCCCTGCTGGTGGCTGCCGCCGTTGCGGTCAGCGGCGTGATCGGCTTTGTCGGCCTGGTGGTGCCGCACCTGGTGCGCATGTGGCTGGGAGCCGACCATCGGGCCGTGCTCCCCGGCTCGGTGCTGGCCGGCGCGCTGCTCCTGCTGGTTGCCGATACGCTGGCGCGCAGCCTGGTCGCCCCGGCGGAAATGCCGGTCGGCTTATTGACCAGCCTTCTCGGCGCGCCGTGGTTCCTGTGGCTTATCTTTCGTCGCGGAGGTGCGCATGGCTGAACGCTACTGTGCAGAAAACCTTGTTTTTCGCGCCGGACAACGCACGCTGATTAACGACGTGTCGCTGACCTTATCCCAGGGCGAGCTGGTGGCGCTGATTGGCCCCAACGGCGCCGGGAAATCGACGCTGTTGCGGCTGCTGACCGGCTACCTTAAACCTGCGGAAGGACGGTGCAGCCTGGCGGGTACACCGCTTGCGGCCTGGCAGCCGGAAACGCTCTCCCGCTACCGGGCGGTGATGCGCCAGAACACGCAGCTCGGATTTGACTGGCCGGCTGAGGCGGTCGTCGGTATGGGGCGTGCGCCCTGGACCCGCACGCCAGAAACGTCGGTTATCGAGGAGGTCATGGCCGTCACCGGCTGTTTACCGCTGGCGGGCAGGCAGTTTGCCGCGCTCTCCGGCGGCGAGCAGCAGCGCATCCAGCTTGCCCGCGCGCTGGCTCAGCTCTGGTGCGACGGCGCGCCGCGCGGCTGGCTGTTTCTTGATGAACCCACGTCTGCGCTGGATCTCTATCACCAGCAGCATCTGCTGCGCCTGCTGAAATCCCTGACCGGCCGGGGACATCTGCACGTGTGCGTGGTGCTGCACGACCTCAACCTGGCGGCGCTGTGGGCGGACCGCATCCTGCTGCTGCACAGCGGCAGGATCGTCTCCCGGGGAGAACCGGAAGCCGTTTTGCAGGCCGATACGCTGGCGCGCTGGTACGGCGCGCAGGTTCACGTCGGCAGGCATCCGGCTCGCGCCGTGCCGCAGGTGTTTCTCGCCCCCTGATCGGGCTGGTAAAAATCTTTCAGCGTTTCCAGCAGGGCATGCGCCGCTTTAGAGAGCTGCGTGTGCCCTGGATGGATCGCCCCGATGCACTTTTCAATCGGCGGATTATCCAGCGGGATACAGACCGCGCCCAGCGCCGTCATCTGCGCCTCGCAGAGCGCCGGGACGGCGCTGCCGCCCAGCCCGCTCGCGACCATTCGCCCGACCGTCACCAGCTGATGGCTCTCCAGCGCCACGTCCAGCTTTCTGCCGCTTCGCGCCAGTTCTTCTTCCATCATCAGACGCACCGCGGAGGGGCGCTGCAGGGTGATGAAATCCAGCGTCAGCAGCTCTTCCCATGCCAGACGTTTTTTGCCCGCCAGCGGGGAGTCTTTCGGCACAATGGCAACAAACCGGTCGAGACCCAGCGGGGTAAACAGCAGGTTGTGCGTGGGCGCGGGCTCAAAGGCGATGCCCATCTCGACCCGCCCTTCCCGCACCATCTCAATCACCTGCTCGTTAATCACGTCATGCACGGTGACGTTGATCCCGGCATGGCGATCGCGAAATGCTTTCAGCACCTCGGGCAAGACGTTCGCGGCAAACGACGGCATGGCCGCGACCGAGATTTTACCGCGCTGAAGCGTAAAGCACTGGTGCATCGCCTCTTCAACGCTATCCCAGTCGGCAAGCAGCTGGCGCGCCATCGGTAAAAACGTCTCGCCCTCCTGCGTCAGCGCGACCTTGCGCGTGCTCCGCTGCAGCAGCGGTCCGCCGAGCGCGTCCTCCAGCGCTTTAATCGTCAGGCTCAGGGCCGGCTGGGAGAGATTCAGACGTTCGCTGGCGTGGGCGAAATTCAGAGTGTGAGCTACCGCTAAAAACGCGCGTAACTGTTTGACACTCATTCTCATTTTTCTTCCTGTTAACTAATTGAAAAAATTTAGTTAACAGGAAATTAATAAAAAAACCAAATGAGTGGGTCACAAATTCAAAATTAACAAATGAGTTGCCGCCCCTAATGATACCGCCACGGTTAAGAGGAGGAATGACGATGGCGGGACTGGATAAGCGCGTCGACAGCTATGCGCAGGCGCTGGATGGGCTGACGGACGGGATGACTTTGCTGGCGGGCGGCTTCGGCCTGTGCGGTATTCCGGAGAACCTGATTGCAGAGGTCAGACGCCGTCAGGTGAAAGATCTGACGGTGGTATCAAACAACTGCGGCGTGGACGGTTTCGGTCTAGGGCTTCTGCTCGAAACGCGGCAGGTTCGCAAAGTGGTGGCCTCTTACGTCGGCGAGAACGCGCTGTTCGAGCGGCAGGTGCTGAGCGGCGAACTGGAGATTGAACTCACGCCTCAGGGCACGCTGGCGGAAAAGGTGCGCGCGGGCGGCGCGGGTATTCCGGCATTTTACACGGCCACCGGCTACGGCACGCCCGTGGCTGCTGGCAAAGACGTGCGCCAGTTTGCCGGTAAGCACTACATCCTCGAAGAGGCCATTACCGGTGATTTCGCGCTTGTTAAGGGCTGGAAAGCGGACTGGTACGGCAACGTCGTCTACCGGCATACCGCACAAAACTTTAATCCGCTGATGGCAACGGCGGGCCGGATAACGGTCGTCGAGGTGGAAGAGATAGTTCCCCCGGGCGAGCTGCCCCCGTCGGCCATTCATACCCCGGGCATTTACGTCGACAGGCTGATTGTCGGCCAGTTTGAAAAACGTATTGAACAGCGCACGCTGCGCGCGGAAGGAGTGTGACGATGTTAACCCGTGAACAGATGGCTATGCGCGTCGCCCGCGAGCTGCGCGACGGATATTACGTCAACCTGGGGATCGGCATTCCTACCCTGGTGGCGAACTACATTCCGGAAGGAATGGACGTGATGCTTCAGTCGGAAAACGGGCTGCTGGGAATGGGCGCGTTCCCTGACGAGCAGAGCCTCGACGCCGACATGATCAACGCCGGTAAGCAGACCGTGACCGCACGCACAGGCGCGGCCATTTTCGACTCGGCCCAGTCGTTTGCCATGATCCGCGGCGGCCATGTTGACCTGACCGTGCTGGGCGCGTTTGAGGTGGACGTCGAGGGCAATATCGCCTCGTGGATGATCCCCGGAAAGATGGTCAAGGGGATGGGCGGCGCGATGGATCTCGTCGCCGGGGCGCAGAACATCATTGTGGTGATGACCCACGCGTCAAAAAGCGGCGAGTCAAAGCTGCTGCCGCGTTGCACGCTGCCGCTTACGGGCGCGGGCTGCATCCGTCGGGTCTTAACCGATCTCGCATTGCTGGAGATAGAGGACGGCGCGTTCATCCTGCGGGAATACGCCCCCGGCGTCAGTATCGACGAAATTGCGTCTAAGACGGCCGGAAAAATGATTGTGGCGAACGACGTTCGCGAGATGCGCTTTAGCTGAGGACTCAGGATGAAAGAGGTCATGATTGTCGGGGCAACGCGAACCCCTATTGGCAGTTTTCGCGGATCGCTCGCCCCCCTCTCTGCGGCCGAGCTGGGGGCCGTTGCGGTTCGTCGTTTGCTTGAAAACAGCGGTCTTCCTGCTGAGACGATAGACGAGGTGATTTTCGGCCAGGTGCTGACGGCGGGATGCGGACAAAACCCTGCGCGCCAGACGGCCATCGCCGCCGGATTGCCCGTCAGCACGCCAGCGACAACGGTCAACCTTGTCTGCGGCGCGGGCTTGAAAGCGGTGCAGCTCGCCGCGCAGGCGATCCGCTGCGGTGACGCGGACGTGCTTATCGCAGGCGGTCAGGAGAGCATGAGCAACGCCCCCTATCTGCTGGACGGCGCGCGTGCAGGGCTGCGTTTTGGCCATACGGGCCTGCAGGACAGCATGATTACCGACGGTCTGTGGGACGCGTTCAACGATTATCACATGGGGATCACCGCTGAAAACGTCGCCCGGCAGTACGGCATTTCCCGCGAACAGCAGGACGCCTTCGCTGCCCGGTCGCAGCAAAAAGCGGCTTCCGCCGCCGAAGCGGGCCGGTTTGACGATGAGATTGCGCCGGTGACGGTGAAACAGGGTAAAAAACCGCCGCTTGTCGTCAGCCGTGACGAACAGCCCCGGCCTGGGACCACCGCTGAGCAGCTGGCGCAGCTGCGCCCCGCCTTTTTGCAGGTTGAAGGCACGGTCACGGCGGGAAATGCCTCCACGCTCAACGACGGCGCCGCTGCGGTACTGCTGATGAGCGGCGAAAGAGCGCGGGAGAGCGGTTTGCCGATCCTCGGTCGCATCGTGAGTTACGCCGTGACGGGCGTTGACCCGTCGGTGATGGGCATCGGTCCGGTCAGCGCCTGCCAGACCGCGCTGGCGCGGGCGGGCTGGACGCTCGATGACGTGGATCTCATTGAAGCCAATGAAGCCTTTGCCGCGCAGGCGCTGGCGGTGGGCCAGCAGCTCGGCTGGGATGAACGCAGGGTGAACGTTAACGGCGGCGCTATCGCCCTCGGTCATCCGATTGGCGCCTCCGGCTGCCGCATCCTCGTGACGCTGCTGCACGAAATGCAGCGCCGTGACGTTAAAAAAGGGCTCGTCACCCTGTGCGTAGGCGGCGGGCAAGGCATTGCTCTGACCGTCGAGCGTTAAGCATCTCGTTGGTACCCGAATAATAATTAAAGTGAGGAGTCGTAATGAGCGTGTTAATTGCCCTGGCGGCGCTGGCGCTGCTGATGCTGGCGGCCTATCGCGGATATAGCGTGATTTTGTTTGCGCCGATTGCGGCGCTCGGCGCCGTACTGCTGACCGACCCGGGCGCCGTCGGTCCGACGTTTACCGGCCTGTTCATGGAAAAGATGGTGGGCTTCGTCAAGCTCTACTTCCCGGTGTTCCTGCTGGGGGCGGTGTTTGGCAAACTGATTGAGCTTTCCGGCTTCTCGCGCTCGATCGTCGCCGCCGCGATCCAGATCCTCGGCCGTCGCCACGCGATCCCGGTGATTGTTCTGGTGTGCGCGCTGTTAACCTACGGCGGCGTGTCGCTGTTTGTGGTGGCGTTTGCGGTTTATCCGTTTGCCGCCGAACTGTTCCGCCAGAGCGGCATCCCTAAACGGCTGATCCCGGCCACCGTGGCGCTCGGGGCATTCTCGTTTACCATGGATGCCCTGCCGGGCACGCCGCAGATCCAGAACATTATCCCCACCAGCTTCTTTGGTACCAACGCCTGGGCCGCGCCGTGGCTGGGGCTTATCGGCTCGCTGTTTATTATTGTCTTTGGCCTGCTCTGGCTGGAGCGCCAGCGGCGTAAGGCGCTCAATAACAATGAAGGTTACGGCACGGATCTGAAAAATGAACCGGAAACGCCGGACAACATTAACCTCCCTCACCCGCTGATTGCCATCGCCCCGCTGCTGGTGGTGGGCATACTGAACCTGCTGTTTACCCGCTGGATCCCCGGCTGGTACGGCACGACCCACGAGCTGACCCTGCCCGGTCTGGCGAAACCGATTGTGACCGAGGTGGGCAAGATCACCGCCATCTGGGCCGTTGAAGCGGCGCTGATCTCAGGTATCGTGCTGGTGCTGATTTTTGGCTTTCGCAACATCCGGGGGCGTCTGGCTGAAGGCAGCCGGACCGCGGTAAGCGGCGCCATTCTTGCGGCGATGAATACCGCCTCGGAGTACGGTTTCGGCGCGGTTATCGCCGCCCTGCCCGGTTTTCTGGTGTTATCCCACGCGCTGGCGGCCATTCCGAATCCGCTGCTGAATGAAGCTATCAGCGTAACGGTGCTTGCGGGGATCACCGGCTCGGCGTCCGGCGGGATGAGCATTGCGCTCGCCGCCATGTCCGACACGTTTGTCGCCGCCGCCAACATCCCGCTTGAGGTGCTGCACCGCGTGGCGTCAATGGCGAGCGGAGGAATGGATACCCTTCCCCATAACGGCGCGGTGATTACCCTGCTGGCGATTACCGGCCTGAGCCATCGCCAGGCCTACGGCGGCATTTTCGCTATCACCATCATTAAAAGTCTGGCAGTGCTTTTTGTCATCGCCGTGTTCTATCTGACCGGCATTGTGTAAGGAGAGAAAGATGAATCTGAACGGAAAAACCGCCCTGGTGACGGGCTCAACCAGCGGCATTGGCCTTGGGATCGCCCGCGTGCTGGCGAAGGCCGGGGCGCAGCTGATCCTCAACGGTTTCGGCGACAGCGAATCAGCAATAGAAGAGATTGCGCAACTGGGCAAAAAGCCGGGGTATCACAATGCGGACCTGCGAGACGTCCTGCAAATTGAAGACCTGATGCGCTACGCCGAATCGCAATTTGGCGGCCTAGACATTCTCGTCAACAACGCCGGGATACAGCATGTCGCCCCGGTTGACGCGTTTCCGGTGGAGAAATGGAACGACATTATCGCCATTAACCTCTCTTCGGTCTTTCACACCAGCCGGCTGGCGCTGCCCGCCATGCGCGAGAAAAACTGGGGGCGTATCATTAATATCGCCTCCGTTCACGGGCTGGTCGCATCAAAAGAGAAGTCGGCCTACGTTGCCGCCAAGCATGGCGTAGTGGGCTTTACGAAATCGCTGGCGCTGGAAACCGCACGCACCGGCATTACCGCCAATACCATCTGTCCCGGCTGGGTGCTGACCCCGCTGGTGCAGCAGCAAATCGACAAACGTATCGCTGAAGGCGTACCGCCGGAGCAGGCTCGCGAACAGCTTCTTGCTGAGAAACAACCTTCGGGCGAGTTTGTCACGCCGGAGCAGCTGGGTGAACTGGCGCTGTTTTTGTGCAGCGACAGCGCCGTTAACGTTCGCGGCGCCGCGTGGAATATGGACGGCGGCTGGGTCGCGCAGTGATGTTCAGGCCGGGTAAGGCGAATCCGCCCCCCGGCCAAAAGACTAGCTTGAGCAGCTGACCTCCAGCCGCTTGCCCCAGTCAGGCGGGCGGCTGACGTAGTCATCATCCCGGTCGGCAAACGGCGTGCGCAACGCCACGTGCAGACGGTGTAGCTCGTCGTACTCGCCCTGCTCTGCCTGCTCAATCGCCCTCTGCGCCAGCCAGTTGCGCAACACCATCGCCGGATTCGTCGCGTTCATCTGCGTCTGACGGGTCGCGTCATCCACCTGCTCCTGCTGCAGCCGCATGCGGTACGATGCAAACCAGTCGTCAAACGCCTGCCTGTCAATAAACTCATCGCGCAGCGGCGAGGCGGCGCTGCGCTGCTCCGTTTGCCCCAGCATCCGGAAGGTGCGCGTGTAATCGCTGCCCTCGCGCGCCATCAGGGCAAACAGGCCGTTGAGGATGTCGTTATCGCCCTTCTCCTGCGTCACCAGCCCCAGCTTGTTGCGCATCAGCGTGCCATATTCCCGCAGTAAGATCTCCTGATAGCTGTCGAGCGCATCATTGAGGGCATCAACGTCAATAAACGGCGACAGGGTTTGCGCTAGCCGCTGCAGATTCCACAGGCCCACCGCGGGCTGATTGTCAAAACTGTAGCGCCCCTGATAGTCGGAGTGGTTGCAGATATAGCCAGGCTGGTAATCGTCCAGGAAACCGAACGGGCCGTAGTCAAAGGTCAACCCGAGAAGCGACATATTGTCCGTATTCATAACGCCATGGGCAAAGCCTACCGTTTGCCAGCGGGCAATCAGGGCTGCGGTTCGGGCAACCACATCCCTGAACCAGAGAACGTATTTATCCGCCTCGTCCTGCAAATGCGCCCAGTGGTGACGAATGGCAAAGTCAGCCAGCTGGCGAACGTTGTCCGGCTCGCGGCGATAGTAAAAGTGCTCAAAATGGCCGAAGCGCAAATGGCTTTGCGCAATACGCATCAGCATTGCCCCTTTTTCTACCGTTTCGCGCGCTACCGGCGTGTCGCTGGTAACGATCGACAGCGCGCGGGTAGTGGAAATACCCAGGGAATGCATCGCCTCGGAGCCCAGGCACTCGCGAATCGTTGAACGCAGTACCGCGCGCCCGTCGCCCATCCGCGAATAGGGAGTAAGGCCCGCGCCTTTCAGGTGCCAGTCAACCGTCTCCCCGTTGGGAAGCTGTTGCTCGCCGAGCAGGATCCCCCTGCCGTCGCCCAGCTGTCCCGCCCAGACGCCAAACTGATGTCCGCTATAGACCTGAGCCAGAGGTTGCATACCGGCGAGAAGCGTTTCACCGCCCCAGACGCCTGCGCCCTCTGAATGCTGAAACAGCTCAGGCGGAATGGCCAGTTCTTCTGCCAGCAAATCGTTATGCCAGATAAGGCGTGAATTTTGTAACGGTGTTGGTTTGAGTGCGGTGTAAAAGCCAGGCAACTCGTCATGCCAGTGAGCAGTAAAAGACAGGGTCATAAGTCCTCCTGCTTTTAGTGTAGAGGGTTTACCCGCACTTAAACACGGGCGAAAGCAAGGGTTATCGCTGCTGAACCAGCGTAGTGACGTGTTCTGCAGAGACGGCAGGCCAGAGAGCCCCCTGCATGGCGCCAAAATTGAAGGACAAAACGCGTTGCAACAGGCCGTGGTCATCAATGCCTGAGACAATCACAGACTGGCAGTGCGGCGTAATTTGCCAGAGGATGGCGCGCATAAAAGGCTCAAAAGAGAGCTCCGGAGCTCGCTGCTGAATGAATCCTTTATCAAGGATGACCCGTTTGAATAATCCATCATAGACCGCTTTGAGCGATGCGGCGCCCGCGCCAAAGTTTGCCAGCACCAACGGAAAATGGATTGCCATTCTCGCCAGCTGCAGATCGTCCTTTCCGTTATTTAAACCTGGATAATTCTCATTAACAGTAAACTCAAGAAACGGATAACGCTCAAGGATTGAAACAGCGTTTCCATTACTTAATAAAAACTCAACTATTGCAGGTGTAATATTGATCCATGCAATTAACTGATGCTGAATAAAAAACAGTTTACAGGTATCAAGCAATTGCAGTTTTTCGTTAAACAGCGCTAACTCTTCGGCTGCTGAAAGTCGTGGGATAACAAGCTCAGTGGGGATCCGCACCTCGCTGCCGACGCCAGTAAAGTTAACCAGAATTTCTAAACCTTTAAGCTCCCCTGCGCTATTACGGGCAGGCAGAAGCAGCAGTTCAGACTGGTAAGCATTATCTAGCGTAATAATCATTGCACTCGCCCCGCATTAAAGATGAAAGAGGACATCCTGGAGCAATTGCCGACACAATTCCACTGTCTTGATTTTAATAAGATTAATTTCATTAGTTCCGTATTTATTTTCAGATTTATCCCTGAATCTTAAATAATTTTATCCTGGTTGCTGAATAATAGCCAGTTTTAGATAAAACAGACACATGCAGGTTTCGCTAATTTTAGGCAAATTTAACTTTAAGCATCTTATTTGAGAAAAAACGGCATGATTTATTACTTACCATGCCGTCATAAGAGAAGTATCCGACAAAGACTATATACGCCGTGCCTGCCAGAAATTTTTACGCCAGTAAACATTATCAAGAGAAGAGCGCATCACGCCGCGGCTGGTCGAAGCGTGAATGAACTGATTATCTGTATCATATATGCCCACATGAAGACCGCTTTCACCCGATCCGGTTTTGAAGAAAACCAGGTCCCCGGGCAGGAGCTCGTCTTTATCAATTTCAGTGCCAATTTCTGCCTGTTTGCGCGTTTCGCGCGGAAGCTGTAAATCAAACTTATCGCGAAACGTCATCAGAACGAAGCCGGAGCAATCTACGCCACCGCGGCTCATGCCGCCGTAGCGATAAGGCGTGCCGCGCCAGTTGCTCAGCTGATCGTTAAGGCTGGCAATGACGGTGATCGAATCTGAAAGCCGTGGGTTAGGCGGCGGCGCACGATGGCTACTGCATCCCGCAAGAAAAAGTGCGGCCATCAGGAGAAACCAGAATCGCATTTTCAGACGAATCCTCTGCTTTTTTTGTTCTTTTCGTAATTTAGCGTGCAATTGTGCTCACAGGCAAGAAACGGTTACGTCTGCCCGGTAGAAATCAGCATCTTATGTCCCTCTATATCCAGCCTGCGGAACGACATGTTGTACGCGCGGGCAAGGTTGGGCGGCGTAAGAACTCGATCCCGCGCACCGCTGGCAATCATCTTTCCCTTCGACAGCAGCCACACCCGGTGGGCATGACGCAGGGTGTGGTTGAGATCATGGCTGCTCATCACCACGGCAATACCTTTTCGGCTCAGGGCGCTGAGTAGCGTATCCAGTGCCGCCTGCTGCGCTACGTCCAGACCGCTCATGGGCTCATCGAGAAGCAGCATCCGCCCGTGAGAATTGCCGGCAGGGTGGATCTGAAGGATGACGGCCGCCAGGCGCACCCGCTGCCACTCTCCACCGGAAAGCTGGCTGGCATGCCGGGAAAGTTTATCTTCAAGCCCCAGGGCCGCGGCCACGTCCGTCAGCAGTGCCGTCTGTTGTTTGTCGTGCAAATGCAGCATCAGATAGTGCCAGACCGGCATCGCAAAGGGCGGCACCTGCTGCTGCACGAGGTAACTGCGCCGATGCGCCAGCGAGGCCGGTGACCAGTCGGCGAGCGTATGCTCCAGCAGCGTTATCTGCCCTTCTCCGTCGGTCATGCCTGCCATCCTTGCCAGCAGCGTGCTCTTCCCCGCACCGTTTGGCCCAACAAGATGCAGGATTTCTCCCGCATTGATGGTACCGGTTATCGGCTCCAGACGTCCCCTCTCGGCAACGTCCGTGAGCTGCATCAGCAACGACATTATTTCGCCAGCGCCAGCTTGATCGATTCCATAACGATTGGATCCTCAGGGGTCATATCCGGCGAAAAGCGTTGAACCACCTGGCCGTCGCGACCAATCAGGAATTTTTCGAAGTTCCAGAGTATATCGTCCGGGTAAAGCGGCGCGCGGCCTTTGCTGGCCATGCGTTCATAAAAACCACTGCCTTCCGGCGCAACGGCCTTCGGCGCGGCAGCGATAAGCTTCGCATACAGCGGATGGCGGTCTTCACCGTTGACATCGATTTTGCTGAACAGCGGAAACGTCACGCCGTAGGTCGTGCTGCAGAAGGTTTTAATCTCCTCTTCGCTGCCCGGCTCCTGGCCGAGGAACTGGTTGCAGGGGAAGCCCAGCACGGTGAAACCGTCTTTCTCCCAGGCCTTCTGAATGTTTTCCAGCTGCTCGTACTGCGGCGTCAGGCCGCATTTGGATGCCACGTTGACGATCAGCAACACGTTGCCTCTGTAGCCTTCCAGCGTGGTTTTCTCGCCGTCAATGGTGGTCACTTCAGTATTCAGGATATCTGACTGCATAGCATTTCCTCAGGTTATCGATTTAACGTCCAGCTTTTAATAGTAGCCAGATAAAGACCGGCGCGCCCAGCGTGGCTGTCACCACGCCGATGGGCAGCTCTGCAGCCGTCAGGGCAAGCCGGGCGATGATGTCAGCCACCAGCAGCGTCACGGCCCCGGCAACCGCCGAGGCCGGAAGCAGGGTTCGATGGTCCGTGAGGCCGCACAGACGGAGCATGTGCGGGATCACCAGGCCAATAAAGCCAATCGCGCCCGCCAGGGCCACGCTGACGCCGACCAGCCAGCCAATGGCAATTACCAGTACATTACGCCAGAACCCAATCGGCATGCCCAGCTGGCGGGCAGAGGTTTCACCCAGCGCGAGCATATTCAGCGGCTGCGCCTGCAGTGCAGCCCACACGATGACCGGTACCAGCAGCGCCATCAGCCAGCCCTGGTGCCAGTCAACGCCGCCAAAGCCGCCCATCATCCAGTACATGAGCTGTCGCAGGTCAAAGGATGTTGAAAAGTAGACCGCCCAGGTCATCAACGCGCTACAGATGATCCCGAGCGCCACGCCGGCAAGCAGCAGACGACTGGTCGATAAGTGCCGTCTGGCAAAACGAAGCAGAATGAGCGTTATCAGTAATGCGCCGAGAATTGCACTCAGGCTAATACTCCATCCGGTGAGTTCTCCTCCGCCCAGCATCACCGCCGCAATCAGGCCTACGCCAGCTCCGTTCGACACGCCGAGCAGCCCGGGCTCCGCCAGCGGGTTATCAAACAACGCCTGCATTATGGTGCCGCACAGCGCCAGCGCGGCACCGACCAGAACCACCGCAACGGTGCGCGGCAGGCGAATTTGCCAGACGAAGAGCTGCCCGTCCGGCCCCCACCAGCTTTCAGGCCCAATCCATCTGTCTCCCGCGCAGAGGCTCACGCCCGCGGCGACAATGAGCAGCAGCACCAGCAAAAGCAGGCGACGCTTATCGGAACGGTGCTGGCGATGGGCATAATCAAGCATGTGTACGGTTTTAGTAGCGTGAGATGTAATTGATTTTACGGCGGGTTTGCCGGAGAGCGCAAAGAAAAAAGGCCGCGTGGGCGGCCTTTTTAGTTAGTTCATATTACTCTGCTTTGGGCGTTGCGTTTTCGACACGGCTTTTTAACTTCTGGCCGGGTCTGAAGGTCACCACGCGGCGGGCTGTAATGGGAATATCTTCCCCCGTCTTCGGGTTGCGGCCCGGACGTTGGTTTTTGTCTCGCAAATCAAAATTGCCAAAACCGGAGAGTTTTACCTGCTCACCATTTTCCAGAGCACGACGGATCTCTTCGAAAAACAGCTCTACCAGCTCTTTGGCATCCCGTTTGCTAAGCCCAAGCTTATCAAACAGATATTCTGACATTTCAGCTTTTGTAAGCGCCATAGGTTCAATCCCTCAATGATGCCTGGAATCGCTCTTTTAATGCCTCTACACATTTGGCGACGGTAGCGGCAATCTCCTCTTCTTCGAGTGTACGGCTGGTATCCTGAAGGATAAGGCTAATAGCGAGGCTCTTGAAACCTTCTGCTACGCCCTTGCCGCGGTACACGTCAAATAAGTTTACGCCAACTACCTGATTTACGCCAACTTTCTTACATTCGGCCAAAATATCTGCTGCAGGCACATTTTCCGCGACTACAACCGCGATATCACGGCGGTTTGCCGGGAAGCGGGAGACGTCCTGAGCCTGAGGAATAACGCGGTCAGCCACCGGGTTCCATTCCAGCTCGAACACGATGGTACGGCCGTTCAGGTCCAGCTTGCGCTCCAGCTCAGGATGAACAACCCCAATAAAACCAACGCGTTTGCCGTCTAAATAGATAGCTGCGCTCTGGCCCGGATGCAGTGCCGGGATGGCTTCTGCGCGGAATTCAATTTCAGATAATTTACCGGTCAGATCCAGAATCGCTTCCAGATCGCCCTTCATATCGTAGAAATCAACCGTGCCTTTTGCCAGGTCCCAGTGCTCTTCATAGCGGTTGCCGCTGATGGCGCCAGCCAGCATGAGATCCTGACGGATGCCTAAATTTGCCTGATTATCCGGTACAAAGCGCAAACCGCTTTCGAAAATTCGCACGCGGTTTTGCTGGCGATTCTGGTTATAAACGACAGTGCCCAGCAGGCCCGTCCACAGGGACAGACGCATCGCGGACATTTCGCTGGAGATTGGGCTTGGCAGGATCAGCGCTTCCTGGCCCGGGTGGATCAGCTGCTGCAGTTTTGGATCAACAAAGCTGTAGGTGATCACTTCCTGGTAGCCTTTGTCGTTCAGCATGGTTTTCACACGCTTCAGGGACAGGTCGGCTTCACGGTGGGTGCCCATCACCAGACCTGCCTGGACAGGCTCGTCAGGGATATTGTTGTAGCCGTAAACGCGGGCCACTTCTTCCACCAGATCTTCTTCAATTTCCATGTCGAAACGCCATGATGGCGCAACGGCTTTCCACTCGTCCTGGCCTTCAGTCACTTCACAGCCCAGACGCTTCAGGATGTCGGTCACCTGCGCATCGGCAACGTGGTGACCAATCAGGCGATCCAGCTTGCTGCGGCGCAGGGTGATGGTCGCACGCTTCGGCAGCGTCTCTTCGTTGGTGACGTCGATAACCGGGCCCGCTTCACCGCCGCAGATGTCGATCAGCAGGCGGGTAGCACGTTCCATCGCTTTGTACTGCAGCGCCGGGTCAACGCCGCGCTCGTAGCGGTGAGAGGCATCGGTATGCAGGCCGTGACGGCGTGCGCGACCGGTGATGGAGAGTGGGCTGAAGAATGCGCATTCCAGCAGGACATTTTGCGTCTCGTCGTTTACGCCTGAATGCTCGCCCCCGAAGATGCCGCCCATTGCGAGCGCTTTGCTGTGGTCAGCAATCACCAGGGTATCGGCGTTCAGTTTCGCTTCGCTGCCGTCCAGCAGAACCAGGGTTTCGCCCTCTTTCGCCATGCGCACAACGATGCCACCGTCGATACGATCTTTATCGAACGCGTGCATTGGCTGGCCCAGCTCCAGCAGAACGTAGTTAGTCACGTCAACCACGGCGTCGATAGAGCGAATACCGCAGCGGCGCAGCTTCTCTTTCATCCACAGCGGGGTTGGCGCTTTCACGTTGATGCCTTTCACCACGCGACCGAGGTAGCGCGGGCAAGCATCCGCAGCGTCAACCTGAATAGGCAGCACGTCACTGATGGTCGCTTCAACCGGAGCAATGTCCGGCGCGTTCAGTTCGGTCTGGTTCAGCACGGCCACGTCGCGCGCCACGCCGATGATCCCTAAGCAGTCGGCACGGTTTGGCGTGACGCTGATTTCGATGGTGTTGTCGTCAAGCTTCAGGTATTCACGGATATCGGTGCCGACTGGCGCGTCCAGCGGCAGCTCAATGATGCCGTTGTGATCGTCGGAAATACCCAGCTCGGAGAAGGAGCACAGCATGCCTTCAGACGGCTCGCCGCGCAGCTTAGCCGCTTTAATTTTGAAATCGCCCGGCAGCACTGCACCGACGGTCGCCACGGCCACCTTCAGGCCCTGACGGCAGTTTGGCGCGCCGCAGACGATATCCAGCAGACGTTCACCGCCCACGTTTACTTTCGTCACGCGCAGTTTGTCAGCGTTAGGATGCTGGCCGCACTCTACCACTTCGCCGACGACCACGCCGTTGAATGCACCGGAAACCGGCTCAACGCCGTCCACTTCCAGACCCGCCATGGTGATCTGGTTAGAAAGCGCGTCGCTGTCCAGCGTGGTGTTCACCCACTCGCGTAACCACAGTTCACTGAATTTCATTGTTCTGTCCTGCCCTTATTTAAACTGTTTGAGGAAACGCAGATCGTTTTCGAAGAATGCACGTAAGTCGGTCACGCCGTAGCGCAGCATGGTCAGACGCTCCATGCCCATACCGAAGGCAAAGCCGGAGTAAACTTCCGGATCGATACCCACGTTGCGCAGCACGTTTGGATGCACCATGCCGCAGCCCAGCACTTCCAGCCACTTGCCGTTTTTGCCCATCACGTCAACTTCCGCAGACGGTTCGGTGAACGGGAAGTAGGACGGACGGAAACGAACCTGCAGATCTTCCTCAAAGAAGTTGTTCAGGAAATCGTGCAGCGTGCCCTTCAGGTTGGTGAAGCTGATGTTTTTATCAACAATCAGGCCTTCCATCTGGTGGAACATTGGGGTGTGGGTCTGATCGTAGTCGTTACGATAGACGCGGCCCGGCGCGATAATGCGGATTGGCGGCTCCTGAACCTTCATGGTACGGATCTGAACGCCGGAGGTCTGAGTACGCAGCAGACGCGTAGCGTCGAACCAGAAAGTGTCGTGGTCAGCGCGTGCCGGATGATGGCCTGGAATGTTCAGGGCGTCGAAGTTATGGTAATCATCTTCGATTTCCGGGCCAGTCGCCACGGTAAAGCCGAGCTCACCGAAGAAACTTTCAATACGATCGATGGTACGGGTAACCGGGTGCAGACCGCCGTTTTCGATGCGGCGACCCGGCAGAGAAACGTCGATCGTCTCTGCGGCCAGACGCGCATTCAGCACCGCGCTTTCCAGCTCGGCTTTGCGTGCGTTCAGCGCCTGCTGTACCTGCTCTTTGGCTTCGTTAATCACCGCCCCCGCTGCCGGTCGCTCTTCTGACGGCAGCTCACGCAGGGTTGTCATTTGAAGGGTCAGGTGCCCTTTCTTCCCAAGATATTCGACGCGGACATTGTCTAACGCGGCAACATCTGAGGCCTGATTAATGGCGGCTGTTGCACTGGCAACCAGCTCTGCGAGATGTGACATGATTTTCCTCATTGTGTCGGTGCAGACACCGATTTGGTGGAGTTATTCTCTCAAATTCAGGCACAAAAAAAGCCTCCATCGGGAGGCTTATCTGGCGCTGTTTTTCGTTTCATCTTTCACGCGCTAGCCTCCTGAAGTCAGGTGCTAAAGTAAAAGAAGAAGCGGAAAATAGCAGCATTCATGCTTGCGTTACCTTGTTGGGTAGAACCGTTGAGACCTTATTGAAAAGCCTGCACGGGTAAATGTCAATCTTCTTACAGGGTTATATGAAAAGAGGGAGCCAGGCCCCCTCTCTCAACTGGCTTATGCCAGTGCTGCTTTCGCTTTTTCGACCAGAGCGGTGAACGCTACTTTGTCGAATACTGCGATGTCAGCCAGGATCTTACGGTCGATTTCAACAGAGGCTTTTTTCAGGCCGTTGATGAATTTGCTGTAAGAAATACCGTTCTGACGTGCTGCTGCGTTGATACGCGCAATCCACAGTTGACGGAACTGACGCTTACGCTGACGACGGTCACGGTAAGCGTACTGACCTGCTTTGATAACAGCCTGGAAGGCAACGCGGTAAACGCGTGAACGCGCACCGTAGTAGCCTTTAGCTTGTTTCAAAATTTTCTTGTGACGTGCACGTGCAATTACACCACGTTTTACGCGAGCCATGTGTGCTCTCCTGTATCTATATTCTTAGTAAAAAAATTAAACGTTAACGGCTTATGCGTACGGCAGGCACGCGATAACCAGACCCAGATCGCCTTTAGAAACGAGGCCTTTTGGACGCAGGTGACGTTTACGCTTAGTAGATTTTTTGGTCAGAATATGACGCAGGTTTGCGTGCTTACGCTTAAATCCACCACCACCGGTTTTTTTGAAGCGCTTAGCAGCACCGCGTACGGTCTTAATTTTTGGCATCTTAATAACTTCCACTTCGCATTGTTAAATAAACGAAACATAGGCGAACAAAACCTATGAAACCCGAAGGCTCCACAGATTTTGCTGCTTGAAGGCCTTACTGTTTCTTCTTAGGAGCGAGCACCATGATCATCTGGCGGCCTTCGATCTTCGTAGGGAAGGATTCGACTACTGCCAGTTCACTCAGATCGTCACGGACGCGGTTAAGCACTTCCATACCAATCTGTTGGTGGGCCATCTCACGACCGCGGAAACGCAGTGTGATCTTGGCCTTATCGCCATCTTCCAGAAAGCGAATCAGGCTGCGGAGTTTTACCTGATAATCGCCATCGTCGGTACCAGGACGGAACTTGATTTCCTTAACCTGGATAACTTTTTGCTTCTTCTTCTGTTCCTTAGAAGACTTACTCTTTTCATAAAGGAACTTGCCGTAGTCCATGATACGACAAACTGGCGGTTCGGCGTTAGGGCTGATTTCA
This sequence comes from Enterobacter sp. ECC-249, assembly GCF_043965265.1. Classification (NCBI taxonomy): domain Bacteria; kingdom Pseudomonadati; phylum Pseudomonadota; class Gammaproteobacteria; order Enterobacterales; family Enterobacteriaceae; genus Enterobacter; species Enterobacter sp. ECC-249. The sequence goes on along the minus strand of NZ_CP143660.1, from coordinate 2,426,147 downwards.
ACTAAATCTACTCCAGCTTCTTCAGCTTTTTCGATCGCTTCTCTCAGACTCACAATCCCCAGTGGTTCACCTTCAAGATCTGTTAAGCGAACTTCCTGGGCGCGAATCTCGCCATTGATACGATTCGGACGTGCCGTTTGAACTCGTTTTCCGCCTTTAATACCTTATTCCTCCAGTTGTTGAAGACTGCGGCTGCGAATCTCTTGTTGCAGCTTCTCAATCACTTCACTTACGTCCAGGCTGCCCAGGTCTTTACCACGGCGGGTGCGAACGGCAACTTTGCCTGCTTCCACCTCTTTATCACCACAGACCAACATATACGGGACACGACGTAAAGTGTGCTCGCGGATTTTAAAGCCAATCTTCTCATTTCTCAAGTCTGCTTTTACGCGAATGCCCGCATTTTGTAGTTTCTGCGTCAATTCTTTAACGTAATCCGCCTGAGAATCGGTAATGTTCATCACCACAACCTGCACTGGCGCAAGCCAGGTTGGGAAGAAGCCGGCGAACTCTTCGGTCAGGATGCCGATGAAGCGCTCCAGTGAACCGAGAATTGCGCGGTGAATCATTACCGGTACCTGACGCTCGTTGTCTTCGCCAACATAAGAGGCGCTTAAACGCTGCGGCAGGGAGAAGTCCAGCTGTACAGTACCGCACTGCCATGCGCGATCGAGGCAGTCATACAGGGTAAATTCAATTTTCGGACCGTAGAATGCGCCCTCGCCCAGCTGGTATTCGAACGGAATGCCGTTCTCTTCCAGCGCCACGGCGAGATCCGCTTCTGCGCGATCCCAGGTCTCATCGCTACCGATACGTTTTTCCGGACGCGTTGAGAGTTTGACCACGATCTTCTCGAAGCCAAAGGTGCTGTACATATCGTAGACCATACGAATACAGGCGTTAACTTCGTCACGGACCTGATCTTCAGTACAGAAAATATGTGCATCATCCTGAGTAAAGCCACGAACACGCATCAGACCGTGCAGCGCACCTGATGGTTCGTTACGGTGGCAGCTACCGAACTCCGCCATACGCAGCGGCAGGTCGCGGTAGGATTTCAGACCCTGGTTGAAGATCTGAACGTGGCCCGGGCAGTTCATTGGCTTGATGCAGTATTCACGGTTCTCAGACGAGGTGGTGAACATCGCATCTTTGTAGTTGTCCCAGTGGCCGGTTTTTTCCCACAGCACACGGTCCATCATGAACGGGCCTTTCACTTCCTGATACTGGTACTCTTTCAGCTTGGAGCGTACGAAAGTTTCCAGTTCACGGAAGATAGTCCACCCGTCGTTATGCCAGAACACCATACCTGGCGCTTCTTCCTGCATGTGGTACAGGTCAAGCTGCTTACCGATTTTACGGTGATCGCGCTTCGCCGCCTCTTCCAGGCGCAGCAGGTACGCGTTCAGGGCTTTTTTATCGGCCCATGCGGTACCATAAATACGCTGCAACATTTTGTTGTTGCTGTCGCCACGCCAGTAGGCGCCCGCGATCTTCATCAGCTTAAAGTGATGACAGAAGCGCATGTTCGGCACGTGCGGTCCACGGCACATGTCGACGTATTCTTCGTGATGGTACAAGCCAGGCTTGTCATCATGGGAAATATTTTCGTCAAGAATAGAGACCTTGTAGCTCTCGCCGCGCTTCACGAAGGTTTCACGCGCTTCGTGCCAGCTGACTTTCTTCTTGATGACGTCATAGTTTGTTTCGGCGAGCTCGTGCATACGTTTTTCGAGCGCGTCGATATCTTCCTGAGTCAGGGTGTGGTCAAGGTCAACGTCGTAGTAGAAACCGTTATCGATAACCGGACCGATCGCCATTTTGGTGTTTGGCCACAGCTGTTTGATGGCATGGCCTAACAGGTGCGCGCAGGAGTGACGAATGATCTCCAGACCTTCTTCGTCTTTTGCGGTGATGATCGCAAGCGTCGCATCGTTTTCGATCAGATCGGAGGCATCCACCAGCTCACCGTTAACGCGGCCAGCGATAGTCGCTTTCGCGAGACCAGGACCAATGTCCAGGGCAACATCCATTGGGCTAACAGCACGGTCGAAATGGCGTTGGCTGCCATCAGGAAGAGTAATTACAGGCATTTTATATCCTTATTTGCAGTGATGCCCCACACATAAGAGCATATACAAAGAAAATAATCGTGATTTGACAATAGATTACGAAACCATCTGACCAACAATCGTCAAATTGGTTCGTCATCATTCACCTGCCGAATTCAGATTAATTCGGATTTACGGCAAGCGACGTAATGTTAACACTAACGCAAAGGAGATTGCACCCTCTGCGGCCAGATTGATGGGCTGGCACTTTCATACGAATTTGCAGGTTGCTTCTCCCCTGCGCTCGCATTTCGAAGATGCTGGGCTACTCTTGAACAGGTCTTTAAACCCAAAGGTGCATACCATGAACGTATCCAGCAGAACGGTTGTGATATTGAATGTCCTTTCCGCCACAGGTTTATTGTTGATTCTCGCCGAACGATTCCACTGGTTCTGAACCGCTCCTGCGCTGGCATAACCTAATCGATCCTGAAAAGGGGCATATTTCGGCCCTGTTTGGTAGACTGGGGATATCAACCAACAAGGATTAGGTTATGCCGACAAAACGATTTGCCGTAAAACACTGGAAAATGGTGCTGGTGCTGATTGCCATCTGCGGCGCAATGCTGCTACTCCGTTGGGCGGCAATGATTTGGGGCTAGGGGCGAAAGCAAGTCTTCAGAAGGGACGTCAAAAAGCCACAGACAATAAGCGGGCCGACATTATCATCGGCCCGCTTTTATTACATTCTATAACCCAGTGAAACCGTAGTTCTACGGTCGGTATGATCCGGCGCAGATTCTGGTGGTGAAGAGTTCCAGGTCACGTTGTAAGCGACTTTCAGACCAAAGTGTTCGTTGATAGCCACGTTTAGCGCCGTTTCAGAGTTAAGCGTCGTGTCGTCGGCACCAAATACAGAAACACCCTGGGTAAATTTGGTGTTGTCAGTCATCTGCCAGGCATAGGTACCGGAAGCGTAACCGAGCGGTTGGGTTTTGGTATCACCATTGGTGTACTCGTCATAACGCACACCCGGACCGAATTCAAAACGGAGGCTGTGTACCGGACCGTTCAGGAACTGGCGACCATAACCGGCGGTGAACACATCGCGCTGGCGATAACCGTTGTAACGGTCGGTTAACCAGCTTGCCTGTCCAAACAAATAGTCATAGTCGGTCATGTTGTAACGGCTACGTCCACCTACCGCATATTTCTCGGAAGAACGTTCGTCATTAGCGGAAGTGTTGCTGGCATTACCCCACAGCGACCAGGCCGTGGTGTTACCGTACCAGGTAAGCGTACTGTCCGCCGTCAGAGAAGAGCTTTTCGTGTTACCGGATTGTGCCAGATATCCGGCGTTCAGGTTACCTTCAAACGGTTTTTTCGCGGAGGAAGGATCGTCCATGACAGTAAAAACGGAATCATCAGCGGTCGCGTTCATAGCCGCAAACACGCCACCCGCCAGCATCAGTGCAGCGGGCACTGTCTTTAAAAGCTTCATTTTATTAAGGAGTCCGTACAACAAAAAAAGAGACCACACGGTCCCGGAATCTTTCTTGAGGATCAATGACAAGGCGTCCAGAGAAAGGTAACAAATTATAAAAAGCCGCAAATAACATAGCAATGTTTTCTTATTTCATTTTTTGAATAAGAACGATCTCAAAAAGCGTTTTATTTTATATATCCCCCGCCTCACTTTTTGTCAGTATTCATATTTAAAATCATACTGTTATTTACATTGCCTTCCTGACAAATGGTGCCAGACTAATAAGAACCCATGCTAAAAGGAGGTAATGATGGTTTCTATCTATACCCTGACGCTCTCCCCTTCCCTGGATTCCGCCACCCAGACGCCGCAGATTTACCCGGAAGGTAAATTACGCTGTAGCGCCCCGGTCTTTGAGCCCGGCGGCGGCGGGATCAACGTGGCGCGCGCTATTAACCACCTCGGGGGCAAAGCCACGGCCATTTTTCCCACGGGCGGTGCCACCGGTGAACACCTGGTCTCTCTGCTGGCAGATGAACAGGTAGCCGTAGAGACCGTCGAGGCCAAAGACTGGACGCGGCAAAACCTGCATGTCCACGTGGGATCCAGCGGCGAGCAGTACCGTTTTGTCATGCCGGGGGCGAAGCTCAGCGATGACGAGTTTCGTCAGCTTGAAGAGAAAGTGCTGACGATAGAAAGCGGCGCGCTGCTGGTGGTAAGCGGCAGCCTGCCGCCCGGCGTCAGCACGGAAAAATTAACGGCGCTGATTCAGGCGGCACAGCAGCGTGGCATCCGCTGCATTGTCGACAGCAGCGGCGAGGCCCTGCAGGCGGCCCTGGTGCCGGGCAATCTTGAGCTGGTCAAACCCAACCAGAAAGAGCTAAGCGCGCTGGTCAACCGCGAACTGACGCAGCCTGATGATGTTCGCACCGCCGCGCAGGAGCTGGTACGCAGCGGCAAAGCGCGGCGCGTAGTCGTCTCCCTTGGCCCTCAGGGGGCGCTGGCAGTCGATGAATCGTCGGCCGTTCAGGTTGTCCCGCCGCCGATGAAGAGCCAGAGCACGGTTGGCGCGGGTGATAGCATGGTGGGCGCGATGACGCTTAAACTGGCGCAGGGCGCGTCACTGCTGGAGATGACGCGCTACGGCGTGGCGGCGGGTAGCGCCGCCACCATCAACCAGGGCACGCGTCTCTGTTCACTTGCCGATACGCAAAAAATCGTCGATTACCTGTCCCGAAATTAACCCCTGTTCCCCTTCGTCTTGACGTTGGGGAATGTCATCACCGAGTCGCCAAACGCAAACTATCGACTATGCTAAGAAAATTTCCATGATAACAATGAGGTGAATTATGAGCAGTGGTGACATCACACGCTACGTCGTGACCATCAACCTTCATGAGGCATCGCTGACCGAGCTGAATGAGCTCAACAATGCTTTCACCCGGGCTAATTTTCTCCTCACGCTGACGGATTACGAGGGCAACATTCATGATTTAGGCACTCTGGCATTTGGTCTGATCGGCGCCCTGAGCAAGGAAGAGGTTCATGCGCTGGCCGCCAGTCTGGTGGAGAGCGTGACCGACAAGCCAGCTGAAATTGACGTGGATACCTGGGAAAGCTGGCGGAAAAAAGAACAATAAGTGCGCTGCATGAATTTAAACCGCTCAGGTGTGCGTTAGTTCGTATTTTTTTACCGCAGTTTTGCGCTAACTTTATGATCTGGCAGACAACATGGGAGAGACAACATGTGGCAGGCTATCAGTCATCTTTTACGTGAGCAGCTGGGTGAAGGTGAAATTGAACTGCGTAACGAACTGCCAGGCGGAGAGATCCACGCCGCGTGGCATTTACGCTACGCAGGGCGCGATCTTTTCGTTAAGTGCGATGAGCGAGAGCTGCTTCCAATATTTACCGCCGAAGCCGATCAGCTGGAGCTGCTGTCGCGCAGTAAAACGGTGACGGTCCCGCAGGTTCTGGCCGTGGGAAGCGACCGCGACTACAGCTTCCTGGTGATGGAGTATCTCCCCGCCCGGCCGCTGGATGCCCATAATGCATTCATTCTCGGCCAACAGTTAGCGCGCCTGCATCAATGGAGCGACCAGCCGCAGTTTGGTCTCGATTTTGACAACGATCTCTCCACCACGCCACAGCCCAATGCCTGGCAGCGTCGCTGGTCGACGTTTTTTGCCGAGCAGCGCATTGGCTGGCAGCTTGAGCTGGCCGCCGAGAAAGGGCTGGAATTTGGCAACATTGATGCCATCGTCGAGCACGTTCAACAGCGTCTGGCCTCCCACCAGCCTCAGGCGTCTCTGCTTCACGGCGATTTATGGTCCGATAACTGCGCGCTGGGTCCCAACGGCCCCTACATCTTCGACCCGGCCTGCTACTGGGGTGACCGAGAGTGCGATCTTGCGATGCTGCCGCTTCATCCTGAGCAGCCACCGCAGATATACGACGGATACCAGTCTGTTTCTCCCCTGCCGCCCGGTTTCCTCGACCGCCAGCCGGTGTATCAGCTTTATACGCTGATGAACCGTGCCATTCTTTTTGGTGGGGAACATCTGGTTAACGCGCAGCGGGCGCTTGAGCGTATGCTTGCCGCATGAGAAGAGAACGGGTGGCTATGCCGCCACCCGTATCGCTTACAGAAAACCGAGTAGTGAGAAGAAGAAGTATCCCGCCACAATGATAATCACGGGAAGAATATAGAGCGGTAAAATTTGTAGGAATATGGTGTGACGCGGCACAACAATGCGGGATTCAATCTGCTCCCGGCTCATGCCTTCCGGGCCTTTGGCCTGCTCCAGAATGAGCTGGTCCTCAACGCCTTCGCGTAAAAAGCGTGTCTGACGGCTCATTCGCGCGCCAGAGGCCTGCAGCGCCAGCGCGACAAAGATCAGGGCGTATATCACCCAAAAGCCGATATTCAGCTGTTGATGAAAATCCGGGGTGGGTGAGTTAAACCAGAAGACATTCAAAAATGGCGTATTGAAACGCATCATCTCAATCATCACATGCGCAAAATCAAGCATTACCGCATTGATACCCGGCTGTTTTTCGCTGTGATCGTACATAAATTTGAGTACAGAAATCAGCGTAGAAATGACGGCAGGAATAAAAATCACCCAGCCAGCAATACGTTTTAAGACCGCAATGCGTCCAGCTTGTTGATACGTCATCAGTTCCTCTTCATAAAGACGCGTTATTTGTGCCTAAGTCTACCTGCTGGTCATCAATTTCGCCCGCTCTTTAAAAGCAATATGCTAAATTGCAGAGTGTGCTTAGCACTTATCGTCTGTCGAACACCCTGGATAAGGAGACGTTGTGATGTCGACACCGCGCCAAATTCTTGCCGCAATTTTTGACATGGATGGATTACTGATCGATTCCGAACCGTTGTGGGATCGCGCTGAACTGGACGTCATGGCCAGCCTGGGCGTGGATATCAGCCGCCGTAATGAACTTCCCGATACGCTGGGCCTGCGCATCGATATGGTAGTTGACCTGTGGTTTGCCCAACAGCCGTGGGCTGGACCGGGTCGTGATGAAGTGACGGCGCGCATTATCAGCCGCGCCATTTCGCTGGTTGAAGAGAGCAAGCCGCTGCTGCCCGGCGTACGTGAGGCCGTCGCGCTGTGTAAAGCCCAGGGGCTGAAGGTCGGCCTGGCCTCGGCGTCACCGCTGCATATGCTGGAAAAAGTGCTCGTCATGTTTGAACTGCGCGACAGTTTCGACGCGCTGTCATCCGCTGAGAAATTGCCTTACAGCAAGCCGCACCCGCAGGTCTATCTGGACTGTGCCGCTAAGCTCGGCCTGGATCCCCTCAACTGCGTTGCGCTGGAAGATTCCGTTAACGGCATGGTGGCCTCTAAAGCCGCGCGGATGCGCTCCATTGTGGTGCCTGCGGAAGAAGGCCGCCACGACCCCCGGTTTGCGCTTGCCGATGTGAAGTTACAGTCACTGGCAGAACTTACGGCGCACCACCTGCAGGGCGGTTAACGCCCTCCTCCGGTTTGTGACAAACAGTTACACCGTCACCTCTTCCGCCTACTGTATAAAAACCCTATACTGTATGAATTGACAGTTTTGTGGGTTTTATCATGACGGCGGAAGGCCACCTGCTTTTTTCTATCGCGTGCGCAGTATTTGCCAAAAACGCTGAACTCACCCCCGTGCTGGCACAGGGGGACTGGTGGCATATCGTCCCTTCCGCCGTATTGACCTGCCTGCTGCCGGACATCGATCACCCTAAGTCCTTCCTCGGACAACGCCTGAAGTGGGTGTCGAAACCCATCGCCCGCGCGTTCGGCCACCGTGGGTTCACGCACAGCCTGCTGGCCGTGTTTGGCCTGCTGACGCTTTTCTATTTAAAAGTGCCCGAAAGCTGGATCGTCCCCGCTGATGCCATTCAGGGGATGGTGCTGGGCTATTTAAGCCATATTCTGGCCGATATGCTGACGCCCGCGGGCGTACCGCTGCTGTGGCCCTGCCGCTTGCGCTTCCGTTTTCCTATCCTCGCACCGCAGAAAGGTAACCAGCTTGAGCGCGTCTTGTGCATGGCGCTGTTTGCATACTCCGTCTGGATGCCGCAAACCTTGCCCGAAAACAGTGCAGTCCGCTGGTCTTCTCAAATGATTAATTCGCTGCAATTTCAGTTCAATCGCTTTATTCATCACCAGATTGAACAGTAAACCAACAAAATTATCCCGTTTGTCATAAACCATTCCATTTGGATATAAGCGCTACATCACACTTCTGCTAACCTTCCGCCAACAGGATCGGTAAAAACCGACCCGATAATAAATCAGGAGAACGGGGATGAATTTTCCACTCATCGCGAACGTCGTTGTGTTCGCTGTATTGCTATTGCTTCTCGCGCAGGCGCGCCACAAACAGTGGAGCCTGGCGAAAAAGGTGCTGGTTGGTCTGGCCATGGGTGTCGTATTCGGTCTGGCATTACAGGCAATTTATGGCTCCGATAATCCAGTTCTGAAAGATTCCATTCAGTGGTTCAACATTGTCGGTAACGGCTATGTCCAGCTGCTGCAGATGATCGTTATGCCGCTGGTGTTCGCCTCTATTCTGAGCGCCGTGGCCCGCCTGCATAACGCGACCCAGTTAGGAAAAATCAGTTTCCTGACCATCGGCACGCTGCTGTTCACCACGCTGATTGCCGCGCTGGTGGGTGTGCTGGTCACCAACCTGTTTGGCCTGACCGCAGAAGGTCTGGTTCAGGGTACCGCTGAAACGGCGCGTCTGACCGCGATTCAGACCAACTACGTTGGAAAAGTGGCTGACCTGACCGTGCCGCAGATGGTGCTCTCCTTCATTCCGAAGAACCCGTTTGCTGACCTGACCGGCGCGAGCCCAACCTCGATCATCAGCGTGGTTATTTTCGCCGCGTTCCTGGGCGTAGCGGCGCTGAAGCTGTTGAAAGACGACGCGCCAAAAGGCGAACGCGTGCTGACCGCGATTGACACCCTGCAGAGCTGGGTGATGAAGCTGGTCCGTCTGGTTATGCAGCTCACCCCTTACGGCGTGCTGGCGCTGATGACCAAAGTGGTTGCAGGCTCTAACCTGCAGGACATCATTAAGCTGGGCAGCTTCGTTGTCGCCTCTTATCTGGGCCTGGGCATTATGTTCGTGGTGCACGGCATCCTGCTGGGCGTGAACGGCGTCAGCCCGCTGAAATACTTCCGTAAGGTCTGGCCGGTGCTGACCTTTGCCTTCACCAGCCGTTCCAGCGCCGCGTCTATTCCGCTGAACGTGGAAGCGCAAACCCGTCGTCTGGGCGTGCCAGAATCCATCGCCAGCTTCTCTGCCTCCTTTGGTGCCACAATCGGTCAGAACGGCTGTGCGGGTCTGTACCCGGCGATGCTGGCCGTGATGGTCGCGCCGACGGTGGGTATCAACCCGCTGGATCCGGTCTGGATCGCCACGCTGGTCGGGATTGTCACCGTAAGCTCCGCAGGCGTTGCGGGCGTTGGCGGCGGCGCAACCTTCGCCGCGCTGATTGTGCTGCCTGCGCTGGGTCTGCCCGTGACGCTGGTCGCCCTGCTGATCTCCGTTGAGCCGCTGATCGACATGGGTCGTACCGCGCTGAACGTGAGCGGCTCCATGACCGCCGGTACGCTGACCAGCCAGTGGCTGAAGCAGACCGACAAAGCGATTCTGGAAAGTGAAGACGACGCCGAGCTGGCGCACCGCTAATCACGTTAGAAATAAAAAAACCGCCTGATGGCGGTTTTTTTATGGCTGTTATTCTTCAACCTCTTCATCCTGGCGGATCTGCATCGCCCACCGCTGTGCGGACTCCGGTACCGTAAAGGTGGGAGAGCGACGGAAATGCTCACCTATCAGCACAAAGGCCACGTATTTCCCCCGCAGCTGCCACACATCGCGAAAGCCCTCCACTTTCAGGGCATGGTCTGGCGGCGCGGGCTCGACGCGGGGCACATAGCTAATAACCTGGCGGTTTTGTTGACGAAGAGGTTTCATAAGCGACTGGTTCACTAAAGCAAATTCTTGAAGCAGGAAAATTCTATGATAGCCGATCCTGCGGCCTTCCGTCGCGCTCCGAGTGGGTGAGATGGCTCCTTTCGCTAATCACGGCATGTGAAAACTCTTAGTTCGCGAGCCATCTCGCGACATTGTTCTATCCTTAATAGGGTTTTTAGCAATGGATAAAGGAGAAGCGTGCAATGTCGAACAAAGATAAAACACATCAATCACCGATTCATGGCACTGAGGAATCTCAACCGGGCATGGACTCTCTCGCCCCTGCCGACGGCTCTCACCGCCCCTCCCCTGGCCCTTCCGCACCGGGAGAACAGCCTACTGCACCGGGAAGCATGAAATCGCCGGACGCGGGAAACGAGAAGCTGAAATCTCTTGAGCCACACCGTAAAGGTGGCGAAGGTTTTGCGCTCACCACCAATCAGGGCGTGCGCATTGCTGACGATCAAAACTCACTTCGCGCAGGCGCGCGCGGGCCAACCCTGCTGGAAGACTTTATCCTGCGGGAAAAAATCACCCATTTTGACCACGAACGGATACCGGAACGCATCGTCCACGCGCGCGGTTCCGCCGCGCACGGCTACTTCCAGCCCTACAAGAGCCTGAAAGCGATCACCAAAGCGGATTTCCTCTCCGACCCGGATAAAATTACCCCGGTGTTTGTGCGTTTCTCCACCGTGCAGGGCGGCGCGGGCTCGGCAGATACCGTCCGTGATATCCGCGGCTTTGCCACCAAGTTTTATACCGAAGAGGGTATTTTCGATCTGGTAGGTAACAACACCCCGGTGTTCTTCATTCAGGACGCGCATAAATTTCCTGACTTTGTCCATGCGGTAAAACCGGAGCCTCACTGGGCCATACCGCAGGGACAAAGTGCGCACGACACCTTCTGGGACTATGTTTCCCTGCAGCCTGAAACCTTACACAACGTGATGTGGGCGATGTCAGACCGCGGCATTCCGCGCAGCTACCGCACCATGGAAGGGTTTGGCATCCACACCTTCCGTCTGATCAACGCTGAGGGGAAAGCCACGTTTGTCCGTTTCCACTGGAAGCCTGTCGCGGGTAAAGCGTCGCTGGTGTGGGACGAGGCGCAGAAGCTGACCGGGCGCGATCCGGACTTCCACCGCCGCGAGCTGTGGGAGTCCATTGAAGCGGGCGACTTCCCGGAATACGAACTGGGCCTGCAGCTCATTCCTGAAGAGGATGAATTTAAGTTCGATTTCGACCTGCTTGACCCGACGAAGCTGATCCCGGAGGAGCTGGTGCCGGTGCAGCTGGTGGGTAAAATGGTACTCAACCGCAACCCGGATAATTTCTTTGCCGAAAACGAGCAGGCCGCGTTCCACCCGGGCCATATCGTGCCGGGGCTGGACTTCACCAACGATCCGCTCCTGCAGGGACGCCTGTTCTCCTATACCGATACGCAGATCAGCCGACTCGGCGGCCCGAACTTCCACGAAATTCCGATTAACCGCCCAACCTGCCCGTACCATAATTTCCAGCGCGACGGGATGCATCGTCAGGATATTGATACCAACCCGGCGAACTATGAGCCGAACTCCATCAACGATAACTGGCCGCGTGAAACGCCTCCCGGACCGAAACGCGGTGGCTTCGAATCCTATCAGGAGCGTGTCGACGGCAACAAAATTCGCGAGCGCAGCCCGTCTTTTGGCGAGTATTACGCTCACCCTCGCCTGTTCTGGAACAGCCAGACGCCGATTGAGCAACAGCACATCATCGGCGGCTTCAGCTTTGAGCTGAGTAAAGTGGTGCGCACCTACATCCGCGAGCGCGTGGTCGATCAGCTGGCGCATATTGATATTCAGCTTGCCCAGAGCGTTGCGGATAACCTGGGCATTACGCTGACCGACGAGCAGCGCAACCTTGCTCCGCCGAAAGAGGTTAACGGCGTGAAGAAAGATCCGTCGCTGAGCCTGTATGCCGTGCCGGGCGGCTCGATTAAAGGCCGCGTGGTCGCCATTCTGCTGAACGACAAAACCCGCGCCAGCGACGTGCTGGGGATTATGCAGGCGCTGAAAACCCAGGGCGTGCATGCCAAACTGCTCTATTCCCGCATGGGTGAAGTGACGGCCGACGATGGTTCTGTGCTGCCGGTCGCGGCGACCTTTGCCGGGGCGCCATCGCTGACCGTCGATGCGGCGATCGTGCCGGGCGGGGATATTGCCAGCCTGCTGACCAATGGCGACGCCGTCTATTATCTGCTGGAAGCCTATAAGCACCTGAAGCCGATCGCGCTTTCCGGCGACGCGCGGCAGTTCAAAGCGCAGCTGAAGGTGGCAGATCAGGGTGAGGACGGCATTGTCGAGGGCGATAACGTTGACGATGCCTTTATGACGAAGCTGTTTGATTTGCTCGCCGCGCACCGCGTGTGGTCGCGAAGCAGCAAGATCGACCAGATACCGGCGTAAAAAATACCCTCACCCCGGCCCTCTCCCTGAAAGGGAGAGGGAGAAATGCAGACCTGTACCGGCATTACAGACCGCACCGCCCAGTCCCCTCGCCCCTTTGGGGAGAGGGTTAGGGTGAGGGGAAATTTCTCAAAGATCCCCGAACGTCCCCAACCGATACCCACGCTCGGCAATCGCGTACTTCAGCGACGGCGACGTCAGGACATCCAGCTCCGCAAGACGCGGCCAGCAGTAGGCGCTTTTACGCACGGTGTTATCGACAAAGGCAGGATGTGCCATGACCTCCAGCGACCGTTCACCCCGCGCGGCGGAATCATCCAGCACCTTCAGGAACAGCGCGTCGTCGATCTCGTCGCCGTAAAACGCGCTGCTGAACCCCTCTGAGGTGGTGACAGCGCAGTCCGGCAATCCCCGCACCTCGCGATCCACGCGCATCGCCACGCCTTTGCGCTGTACAAACCCGGCGACAATCGGGAAAATCGCCGGGATCATATGCACGTGGTGATGGCTGTCGATGTGCGTCGGCGCCTTACCAAACACATCAACGAAGCGGTTGAACTGACAGTCCAGCTCGCGGGCAATCTCTTCGAGCGGCAGAGCCCCCTGCTCCGCCAGCTCCCAAATCCATTTACCCAGTTGGCCATCGCGCGTCAGGCCCGGCATTGGCGAAAGCGGCACCCCGAGCGTCAGAACAAAATGCATGCCGACGCCCAGCTCCGGCACCTCGCGGCTCAGCTGCGCCGCGTGTTCAACCGCCTCACCATTAACCAGTGCCGTTGTAGAGGTCACACCCCCCCGGCGACAGGCTTCAATAATGCCGTAGTTCTGACCTTTCGAGAGGCCAAAATCATCAGCATTAACGATCAGCAGGTTTTCCATTGTGCGTCCTCTTATTGCTGTTTGAACTTCAGCTTCTCGATCGTGGCGGCAAAGTTTGGCAACCATTTTTCATGCGCCAGGATCATCTCGCTGGCCAGCTGCTCCGCGTCGCGGTCAGAATGCACCAGCGGGCTGAGGTTCAGCGCCAGCAGAACGTCATTGAGCTCGCCGCTCAGCGCCGCGTTGCTTGCCGCCACTTCAAAGCCCTTAATGGTGTGGATCAGGCCCATGACCTTATCATCGAAGTGGGTGATGCGTGGATGCGGTTTAGCGCCCTCGCGCCCCAGGATGCAGGTCATCTCGACGGCCCAGTCCGCCGGGATATTGTCGATATGGCCGTGGTGCGGCACGTTGACATAGTGCTCCGCCTGCTTGTCGTTGTAGATGGCGTTGATCACTTCACATGCCGCATCGGAGTAGTAGGCCCCGCCGCGCTGCTCCAGTTCTTTCGGTTTGACGTTCAGGTTCGGGTCTTTATACAAATCGAACAGCTGCTTCTCAACCTTCTGAACGATCTGCGCACGCGCGCCGCCCTTATAATACTCGCCCATTTCGATGGCCAGCATCTCTTTCTGCTTGAAGTAGTAAAGCAGATATGAGCAAGGCAGCAAGTTCAGCGAGCGGATCAGCCCTTCGCTGAACGGCAGGTCAAAGATGTTTTTCACCGATGCCGCCGTCAGACGACCGGAGGCTACGCCGTCGAGGAGCTCGGCAAAGCGCGATTTTCCGTTCACGATAACGTCTTTAATAAATACCATGTGGTTCAGGCCGAACAGATCGATGGAGAGATCGTCGCTGTCGGTCAGCGCCAGCACGTCGCGGATAAACATCTTCATGCCGATCGGAATGTTGCAGACGCCGATAAAGCGTTTGAAGCCGGTATGACGATAGACCGCTTCGGTGACCATGCCGGCCGGGTTGGTGAAGTTAATCACCCACGCGTTCGGGCAGATCTCCTGCACGTCTTTGACGATGTCGAAAATGACCGGGATGGTACGCAGGCCTTTAAACAGGCCGCCCGCGCCGTTGGTCTCCTGCCCGAGATAGCCGTGGCTCAGCGGAATACGCTCGTCCAGCTCGCGCGCCTTCAGCTGGCCAACGCGCAACTGGGTGGTGACGAAATCCGCATCTTTCAGTGCCAGACGACGGTCCAGGGTTTTATGCACGGTCAGAGGCACGCCGGCTTTCTCTACCATGCGCTTGCACAGGTCGAAAATAATATTCAGCTTTTCCTGTCCTTCCTCAACGTCCACCAGCCATAATTCGCTGACCGGTAATTCATGATAACGTTTCAGGAAACCTTCCAGTAATTCCGGGGTATAGCTGCTGCCGCCACCAATGGTTACGACTTTTAATTTCTTCTGCATAATATCTCCCTTAGCGTATCAGGTTAATCGCCTGCAAGGTATAGCGTACTCTTCCCGCTATTTGGGCAAGCCATTAAAGCAATATTTGTGGCGGGTAATCCGCCGAAAGTTAATTAATTACCGTCAAATTCTTCCGGTAACTGTTCGGTGTAAATGACGTCAATTTCTTGAAGGTTTTAATAAACAGGCTGGGACTGCTGTATCCTGACTCGTAAGCAATGTCGGTGACAGAATAGTTGGTAATTTCCAGCTGTTTTTTAGCAAAATTAATGCGGATTTCATTAATAATTTGCACGGGCGTTTTACGATAATAACGCTGCGTCGCACGGGTCAGATATTCCTGGGATTTTCCCGACAGGGAGACCATATTTTCCAGCGCATTTTCGCTGAACTGGCCTTTATCGTGCATCAACTCAACGGTGCTGCGCAGCCATTGCGGAATATCATCCGTCACCTGCTGCTCTTCACGATGGTGGCGCAGTCGGTTCATCACGTAGAAGGTCACCGTTTCAATAAACTCATCAAATTCATTGTCACGGAAGTTAAGCGAGGCGATCACCGTTTCAATCCAGGTCATGAACTCGTTTTTGACCCGATAGACCTGGGAGGCCACAAAGCAGAACGGCACCAGCGGCAGATAATGCTTCTCGAAGAAACGTCTGCTGACGCCCACGTTCAGAATGCGGGTGGCACCAAATTCGTAAAAGCTCTGGTGATAAGACCCCATCGGCAGGAAGACGAAATCCCCTCGTTCAAGCAGGACGCGCTTACCGTTGATCTCCTGATAGTAGCGGCCGGTCAGAACAATCGTGAACTCGTAGTAGTCATGCTGATGCAGACCGCTAGCGCTCTCCGTCTTGTTGTAGATAACCACGTGAAAATTTTTGCCATTAAACAGCTGCTGTTCAAGTGCGGTTTTAATTTCCATCGTGCTGACCTCCTGCTAATCAGTCTGACTTACTGCATCTTCTCGTGAAGCTCAATGAGCTCCGCCACCAGCTCACGTGCCAGCATCGAGGTCATCAGGTGATCCTGAGCGTGAACAAGCACCAGGCTGACCTTCATCTTCCCTTCGCCCTGATCGCTTTCAATCAGCTTTGTTTGTACCAGGTGCGCTTCGTTCAGCGCCGTGCGGGACTGTTCCATCATGGTTTTCGCGGCGGCGAAATCCCCCTGCTTGGCCTGCTTCAGTGCGGCATACGCCAGGCTGCGGGCCTGTCCGGAGTTGATGATAAGCCCCATCACCACTTCTTCGAGATCGTTCTCGACGGCTTCGTCTGCGACAATACTATCCAAATCTAACATGTTTAAGCTCCTTGTGGCTGGCGCGGGCTTCCCCGCGCCGTCAATCTTAGAATTTCAGTGAGAGGGCGATATCCTCTTCGCTCTCTTCTTCATCAATGATGGTGGCGGCTTTGTTGGCGATCGCCACGAACGGCATGTACAGCAGGGTGGCAACCCCGAGGTTGAATATCGCCAGCAGGAACGCCGCGACGCTACCGTTGGTGTTGAAGAAGGCGCCCAAACCCGCCGGCATGGTCCACGGTGCAATGTTGGTGACCGGTGGAATGATGCCCAGGTAATACGCCGTCAGGGTAATGGCGGCCAGCAGCGGCTGAATCAGGATGAACGGAATGAACATTACCGGGTTCATGATGATTGGCAGACCGAACAGAATCGGTTCGTTAATCTGGAAGATGCCTGATGGCAGCGCCAGCTTCGCGACCTGACGGTAGTCAGCACGACGAGAGACAATAAAGACCGCGATGATCAGACCCAAGGTCGCCCCGGTACCGCCCAGGAAGATATAGGAGTCAAGCATCGGCTTCGCCCACACATGGAAGGTTTTACCCGCCGCCAGCGCCGCGTCAACGGAGCCGTACTGCTGATAAAGCGCAACGTTTTCCAGTGCCCATGGGGTCATAATTCCGCTGTCCAGCGCGGCCAGTGCCAGTGAACCATGCACGCCAAAGAACCACAGCAGAGAGGTGAAAATCACATACGCCCAACCGACCACGCCACCCATCGACGCCAGCGGCGTAGAGATAGAGTCCATGATGATCTGGTGGAAGTTTGTGCCCCAGTGGGAGAGCGCCCAGGCAATAATCCCCATGATGGAGAGAATAATGAAGCCTGGAATCAACGCGGAAAATGAACGAGAAACGGAAGCCGGTACGCTATCCGGCAGGCGGATCACCCAGTTGCGACGGATAATAAAGGTGAACATTTCTGCCACCACCAGACCGATAACAATACCGGAGATGATGTTGGCCCCGCCCAGCCAGTTGGCGCCAACGGCATAGGCTTCGCCCACGCTGTATGGCGTTACGGTCATAAAGGCAGCGACGGATAATAACCCGGCGGCCAGCGGATCCACTTTTCGCTCTTCTGCCAGTGCCATCCCAATAAAGAAAGGCGCCATCAGCGACATAATCCCCAACGTACCGTTATAGACGTTGCCGCCGATGGCTTTAAAACCATTAAGGGTTTCAATAGTGGAAGCGTCTAACCGAATTCCTAATGAATAAAAGAAGGAACCTTCACCAAAGCTCAGAAAAACGTTGTTAATTAAAACGAACATGGCCCCGGCCAGCGTCAACGGCATTAATTTAATAAAGCCGTTTTTGATGGCGTTAACGTGAGGCTGCTTTCCTATTTTAACAGCAAAAGGAAGGAGTACCTTTTCAAGTGAAGCGATGACTTTACTCATAGGAAAATACCCTTAAATGCCGCAACGCATGTTACGGCGTATTGTGTGTGAAATAACTCTTTGACGGGAAAAATAAAAATTAATTAGCAGCTTTTTTAATTGCTGCCACAGCAGCTTTAAGAACACCTAAACCATCAATCTTGCCGTACAGTCCCGAGTCAATTACTTCGACCGGTTTATTCGGTAACAGTCGTTTAATTTCGGGCAACATATAGGCAATTTGCGGCCCCAGTAATATGACATCGGCTGTCTGGCCTTTTTCGCCCGCCAGCGTCTCTGGAAACGCTTCAATCACCACAGGGACTTCATACTTTTCAGCCTGCGCACGCATCTTTGATACCAGAAGCGACGTAGACATGCCCGCTGAGCAGAACAGGTAGATATGTTTCTTTTCCATCGTGATTTCCCTCTTGTATGACTACCTGCCATCGCGCTATCACTCGACTCGCTGTCCCGGCAGACAGGTAGCTTGCGTACTGTTGTTTATCGTTGGAGTGAGTATACGCAATGGTACAGACAGGGGATAATTCTGGATAGGCACAAATTGTCTCTCATTGACCTGGCTTGTTGACTCCCTTCACATTTCGGGCAAATAATTCGCGCAAAGAAATAAGATTTTCTGATGCATAAAAAAACCGGCCCACGGGCCGGTTCGTTAACATCCTCAGGCAAGGAGGGTTACTGCGCCTTAGGTGCCTGTGGATCGGTGTCGTATTCAGCACAGGTTTGATAGCCGGAGTTAATCACATGACCGGTATCATCCAGGGCGACAAAGTAGGTTTCTGCCTTACCATCACGTTGACCCAGAATATAGGTCTGGCAGGTCCCTTTCGCATGAATCATGGTGATTTCAGAAGAAGGTTTACCGGCAATCGCAGCCACCTGCGAACGGGTCATCCCCTTTTTAACGTCTTTTACTACGGGCTGCGTAAACTGATCCTTGGTGCGATCGTAAGCCGTACACCCTGCCAGCATAGTCATTACCGCCGCTGCGCTAAGAATTCCTGCTACGTTCTTGTTCATATTCCGTCCTCTTGTTTATCAGCGTGTTATATAAGCATGGGATAAAAAGTACTATTGTTCAACTTTGTGAGTTACGCCAGACGAATTTCGGAAAATTCTAATAAAACAACGATAACCTGCTAAAACGGCGCAAATTAGCGCACTCGAAACTGTGATCCTTGTCGTTTCTCGCCCAAAGGGTTAGTTTTAACAGTTAACACATTCTGTTTCTGTACTGCATATGGAGGGCGTGATGGCTCTGCAACAAGAGATTATTCAGGCACTGGGCGCGAAGCCTACGGTAGATGCACATGAAGAGATCCGCCGCAGCGTGGATTTTTTAAAATCGTACTTAAAAAAGAACGCTTTCCTGAAATCCCTGGTGCTGGGCATCAGCGGCGGCCAGGACTCTACCCTGACCGGTAAACTCTGCCAGATGGCGATTTCAGAGCTCCGCGAAGAGACGGGCGATGAGACGCTGCAGTTTATCGCTGTGCGCCTACCTTACGGCGTACAGGCAGACGAGCAGGATTGCCAGGACGCCATTGCCTTCATTCAGCCTGACCGCGTGCTGACCGTGAATATTAAAGGCTCGGTGCTGGCAAGCGAGCAGGCGTTACGCGAAGCGGGCATTGAGCTGAGCGATTTCGTTCGCGGCAATGAAAAAGCACGCGAGCGCATGAAAGCGCAGTACAGCATCGCCGGGATGACCAAAGGCGTCGTGGTCGGTACCGACCATGCGGCAGAAGCGATCACCGGATTCTTCACCAAATATGGCGACGGCGGCACCGACATTAACCCGATCTTCCGCCTGAACAAGCGTCAGGGTAAGCAGCTGCTTGCCGCGCTCGGCTGTCCTGAGCATCTTTATAAGAAAGCGCCAACGGCGGACCTTGAAGACGATCGCCCTTCCCTGCCTGATGAAGCGGCCCTTGGCGTCACCTATGACAACATTGATGATTATCTGGAAGGCAAAAAGCTGGATGAAAGCATCGCGAAGATCATCGAAGGCTGGTATCTGAAAACCGAGCACAAGCGCCACACGCCAATTACGGTGTTTGACGACTTCTGGAAATAAATGCAAAACGGTAACCCAGGTTACCGTTTTTTGTGTTTGCGCCCTCTCCCGTGGGAGAGGGTTGGGGTGAGGGCATCAGGCCGCACGTCCTGGCCGGGTAAGGCGTCGCCGCCACCCGGCTCTTTTTTAACCACCACACTCCTGCTACACTGTATACCTGAACAGTATATGGAGCAGTATGTGAGCAGGCGTCAATCCGCCCCGCGTCTTGAGTTTGAAGCGGCGGCTATCTACGAATATCCCGAGCACCTTCGCCCCTGGCTTGAAACATTGCCTAAGCAGCCGGGCGTGTACATCTTTCACGGCGAAAGCGACACCCTGCCGCTCTACATCGGCAAGAGTGTTAACATTCGCAGTCGGGTGTTATCCCATCTGCGCACCCCGGACGAGGCCGCCATGCTGCGACAGTCGCGACGCATTACCTGGTTCCAGACGGCAGGAGAAATGGGCGCGCTATTGCTGGAAGCGCGTTTGATTAAAGAGCAGCAGCCGCTGTTCAACAAGCGCCTGCGCCGCAACCGTCAGCTCTGCTCCCTGCAGATTAACGAGGGCAAGCCGCAGGTCGTCTACGCGCGCGACGTCGATTTTTCTCATGCTCCGAATCTCTACGGACTGTTCGCCAATAAACGTGCCGCACTTCAGGCGCTGCAGACGCTGGCGGACGAGCTCCAGCTTTGCTACAGCCTTTTAGGTCTGGAGGCGACCACCCGCGGACGCGCCTGTTTTCGATCCGCGCTGAAGCGCTGTGCCGGTGCCTGCTGTGGGAAAGAGAGCGTTGAGGCGCATCACACCCGGCTCCTCTCCGGTCTGGCGGCCATCAGCGTTAACTGCTGGCCCTGGGAAAGCGCCGTTGCGCTAAAAGAAGTGGGCGAGGCAATGACCCAGTATCACATCGTCAATAACTGGCTCTGGCTGGGCGCTGTCGACGACATCAACGACGCGGCAACCCTGCTGCGCACGCCCGCCGGATTTGACCACGATGGCTATAAAATTCTCTGTAAACCGGTATTAGCCGGTAAGTTTGAAATCATTGTGCTCAATGACCTGGCAGCCACGTGATTTCGCTGAACAATAAGGTACCCTGCGTCTCCAGCAGACGCAGAGTATGGGTTCCCTCCTGCCAGCTGGCACCCTGATTGGCCGTCAGCAATTTATCACCCAGCTGCCACGCCCCGCTTAACACAAACACCACGCCCCCGCTTGAACCAAAGGTGGTAAAAGTACGGTCAGCAACCCGTACCTTCGCCTTGCAGCAGTCGCGCCGGGTCATGATGTTGAAGTCCATCGCCATCCGTCCATCGGACAGCAGCGCTTTCACCGGTAAATCGCCGGCAAAACTGTAGGGCTGATGGTGCTTTAGGGTATGGATGAACGCCTGACCGGCATCCAGCGTCACCTCCCCTCCTTCCAGCAAGGTAATCACCCGGTCGACGCCGGGGAAAGAGGAGAATTCGCCGTTGCTGGCGATAGTCGCGATACTGGCACGCCAGTGAAAATCACGCGTCGCTGGAGGGAAACAACAAATCTCACGCGTTTCACCCGCACCATTGCGCCACAGGCTGACCGGCATCTTACGGATATCAAAGAACTCCATCACCACTCCTGAATGGCACAACCCGTGCCAGGGCAAGGATATCGCTATCGTTGCTGTCTTGTTTGTTATCGTTGGGTATTCACAGACACAGTATCGGCAGCAGAGCGGGCAGGCCTTAGCGCAACGTTAATAAAAATGCTAACGCCATGACTCTACAAACATTCTCTGATGCGACTACAGGAGCATACCGCGCTGGCGGCGGCAGACAAGAGGGCAGGAAAGAAAAACCGCCGGTCCTGTCCACAGCGTTTGCGCTTTTGTGGACAGGATCCCGGCGGTCTTAAGAGTGTGAAACGATTATTCGGTTGGTGCTGGCATTTTACCTTCCATCGCCGGACGTTCTGTCAGACGCTTCTCAAAATTCGCATTAAATTGCTTTTTCTGTTCCGGGGTCAGAATGTTGTAGATCTTGTTCTGGGTTTCCATGTGAGCCAGCATGCGGGCTTTGTGCTGCTCGGCCATTTTGTCGATCTGCGCTTCGGCTTTCGCCTTATCGAAGCTGTCGCTGGCGATAATGTCATGCATCGCACGGCGCTCTTCAAGCGGAGGACGTTTCATCTGGTCGCGTTCGCCTTTCCGGATATCGCGGATCTGCTGCTTCTGCGCATCCGTCAGGTTGAGATCCTTAAACATCATCATCTCGTTGTGCATACCCGGGCCTTTATGATGCATCATCATTTTGCCTTCAGCAGGCGCAGCAGGTGTAGTGGTCGCAGTATCTGCGGCGAACGCCATGCTGGTAGCGCCCAGAGCCAGGGTAGAAGCAACAAACAGTGCAGTAAACTTACGCATAATTTATTTCCTTTCTTTCAGTTATTCTTCGGCGCTATGCCGTGTTGACGAGATTAACTTTACGGGTTTTATCGTCAATTAGTCAGAGCAACGGTAAAACAATGAAAGTGTAAAAAACAAATTTTCGCCAAATGTGGAGGAAATAAGGATAAAGCGTGGAGAGTTGCAACAAAAAATATTCAATACGATGATTTTAAAGCGATTTAGAAAAAGTATAACGGAGTGAAGAACAATAATAAAGCAATTCACCAGGAATATTCTGCAAAACAGGTGCAGGTGCTTTAATCGTTAAGAAAAGTTTTTTACTTGCCCCTCCCGAATGATGAGAGGGGCAAGGTTCAGGATATTTTTTCCAGCATCAGACCGGCCCGCAGGCCAAACGCGACGGTGGGGTTAGGGAATAAAACATACTCGGTGGATTTCTGCACCTCGTAACGCTCCTCACCATCCTCGGCCAGCAGCGCCCCTTTGCGGAACGGCGTGAAGTTCAGGGTATGCGCGGCCATATGGAGCAGGAAGGCATCGCTGCGGCGCGTGATCTGCTGTACGACCCGGTACCGCTCAACGGGCTGATGCGTAGGCTCGGGAGCCGACCCGCCCAGCAGCGCCCGCAGGGCGAGATGAGTGGGTGCAAAGCGGGATAAATCGTTTTGCCCAAACGGCAGCGCTTTCCCCAGCTCCAGCGTACAGGACAACGCGCCAAAGTGCTCACAAGTGAAGTGCGTAAAGGTTCCGCCCGGCGACTGGTGAAACACCAGCGCCTCCAGCCCGGCGTCACCCAGCCAGCTCAGGAAATCTTCCTCCCACGGCTGATTACGCTGCGGCAGAACGCCGAAGCGAACGTGGTAGGACGCGCGGATGGCCGTATGCAGATCCAGATGCCAGCGCGCCGCTCCCGCAGCGGCAAAAAACACGGTCACGACGTTCTCCAGCCACGCTGCTCGCGCCGTTTCGTCACTCTGCGGAAACTGCGACCAGCGGCCGCCGAACATGCGGTTAATGTCGCTCACCAGATACCGTTTGTTTTGCGCCAGCGCAGGGGGATTGCCGAGCACCACCAGCACGCGGCACTTCAGGGCGATCTCATTGCGGTACAGCGCACGCAGCAGTAGATCGACAATCTCAACGGGTGCGGTTTCATTCCCGTGAATGCCCGTTGAAAGCAGCAGCGACAGATCGCTCTTTGCTGTCGGCGTCAGCTCAAGCACCCCGCGCCCCAGCCACCGCCAGCGAAATGAGGGGCCATCCCCCTCTTTCTGTTCCGGCGTTTCATCGGCCAGGGTCAGCGCCAGTAAATTTTCCATATCCCCTCCTTTAGCGCTGGAACGGATAAACCGATCCCAGCTGCAGGATTGTCGATAACGCGTCCAGCGCCTCGCGTCCTTCACGCAGAAGCTGAGGGTCAACCAGATCCGCCTGCGTCAGACGATCGCGATAGTAGCGATCGACCCAGTCATTCAGCCGCGTAAAGAGCGTATCGTTCATCATGACCGCCGGGTTCACCGCCTGCATTTCGTCCTGGGTCAAGACCACGCGCAGACGCAAACAGGCTGGACCACCGCCGTTGGCCATGCTTTCGCGCAGGTCAAACACGCGCAGTTCGTCAATCGGGTTATCGGCCTTCACCAGCTCGGTCAGGTAGCGCCACACGCCCTGATGATCCCGGGACTCCTGCGGCAGAACCAGCATCATGCTGCCGTCATCGCGGCTTAGCAGCTGGCTATTGAACAGATAGGTTTCAACCGCGTCCTGCACGCTCACCGCCTCCGTTGGCACCTGGATTGGCGTAAAGCCGCGCACGCGCTCATGCAGCGTGGCGAGCAGCTTTTCCTGATGGGCAAACGCCTGCTCGTGACAGAACAGCACCTGGCGGTTAGAGACGGCAATCACGTCGTTGTGGAACACGCCCTGGTCGATCACATGCGGGTTCTGCTGGGCAAAAATCACCTGGGAAGGATTGACCTGGTTCAGGCGGGCAACGGCCTGGCTCGCCGCCAGCGTCTGACGCGCAGGATAACGGGTTGGCGCGGCGTGGCCCCCCTCTTCGCGCCCGTAAATAAACAGCTGCAGACCCGGCTCGCCGTAATCGCCCCCCAGGCGGTTATGGTTGGCCGCGCCTTCGTCGCCAAACATCGCCACCTGCGGCAAGGCCTGATGCACCGCGAAATGGGCGTCCTGGTTGAAAATGGCGCGCAGCACGCGCTCGGTGGTTTCCGCTTCGGTGGCGCGGTGGAATTTGTTATTCAGGTTCGCCACCGTCAGATGGACTTTGCCATCCAGCGTATCGGCTGACGGCGCGACGGTTGCCGCGTTGGCGACCCACATCGAAGAGGCCGAGCTTGCCGCCGAGAGCAGGTGCGGCGTCTGCGTACCCGCTTTTTCGACCACCTGCTCATCGGTGCCGCTAAAGCCGAGCTGACGCAGCACCGCAACGTTCGGACGCTCCTGCGGCGGGATCACCGCCTGCGGGAAACCGGCATCCGCCAGCGCTTTCATCTTCAACAGCCCCTGCTTCGCCGCCAGCTTCGGGTTCGAGACCTGAAAACGGTGCTTCGTCGAGGCTTCATTACCAAAAGAGAGACCGGCATAGTGATGCGTCAGCCCCACCAGCCCGTCAAAGTTGACTTCACGCGCTTTCATGACGATCCCCTCCGGTAAAATCCAGCCCCGGATTAAGCGTCTCCGGCAGCGTCAGCGCCGGGGTTTCCAGGCTCGCCATCGGCCACGCGCAGTAATCGGCGGCATACCACGCGCTGGCGCGATGGTTGCCCGACGCGCCCACGCCGCCGAACGGGGCGGTGCTCGCGGCCCCGGTCAGCGGTTTGTTCCAGTTCACAATCCCGGCGCGCGCTTCCAGCAGCAGCCGATCGAACTTCTCGCGATGAGGCGAAATCAGCCCGCTCGACAGGCCGTAGCGGGTGTTATTCGCCATCGCAATCGCCGCATCGAAATCGTCATAGCGCCAGACGCACAGCAGCGGGCCAAAGACCTCTTCATCCGGCACGTTGCTCGCGCCGCTCATCTCAACGATGCCCGGCGTCAGCAGCGAGGTCCCCGGCTGAACCTGCTTCGGTTCGAGCAGGGTTTTCGCGCCGCGCGCGACGTGGTCCTGCCAGGCCTTCAGCACGTTCAGCGCGGCCTGTTCGGAAATCAGCCCGCCGATAAACGGCTGCGGATCGGCATCCCACGCGGCTGGCACCAGGCGCGCGCTTACCTCTACCAGACGCTTCAGGAAAGCATCACCCTGCGCGCCTCTTTTCACCAGCAGGCGACGGGCGCAGGTGCAGCGCTGTCCGGCGGTAATAAAGGCGGACTGAATCGTCAGGTGCACCGCGGCGTCAATATCATCCGGGTCTTCCACAATCAGCGGGTTGTTGCCCCCCATCTCCAGCGCCAGTATTTTTTCCGGCTGCCCCGCCAGCTGGCGGTGCAGCTGATAGCCCGTCCCGGCGCTGCCGGTAAACAGCAGGCCGTCGATATCGCTCAGCGCGCTCAGCGCCTGACCGGTTTCACGTCCGCCCTGCACCAGGTTCAGCACGCCCGGCGGCAGGCCAGCCTGTTCCCACAGCTTAATCACCGCTTCGCCGGTGAATGGCGTGAGCTCGCTCGGTTTAAAGATGACGGTATTGCCCGCCAGCAGCGCGGGCACAATGTGACCATTCGGCAGATGACCCGGGAAGTTGTACGGCCCAAACACCGCCAGCACGCCGTGCGGACGGTGGCGCAGCGTGGCCGCGCCGTCCGGCATCTCGGTATGCTGTTCGCCGGTACGGGTGTGGTACGCCTTGATCGAAATGGCGATTTTGTTGATCATCGCCGTCACTTCGGTTGCCGCTTCCCAGCGCGGTTTACTGGTTTCTGACGCGATGATGCGCGTCAGCTCGGCCTTGTTTGCCTCCAGCAGCCCGGCAAACTTTTCAACAATCTCCTGGCGCGCGGCGAAAGGCTGTTTTGCCCACGCCGGAAACGCGCGGCGCGCGGCATGGCAGGCTTGTTCCACCTGCGCAACGCTGGCGTCATTCCCCTTCCAGAGCGCCTCTTTTCCTACCGGATTGGTCTTTACGCGCTGTTCGCCTTCGCCCGTGACCCAGTCACCGTTAATCCATAATGTCATGCTGTTTTCTCCTCAGGGCAGAGACGCACCAGGCGAACCGTATCGCCGGCGTTACATTTCAGGGCATCCAGTTCTGCAGCCGTCAGCACCAGACGTTCACATTTCGGGTTGGTCCGCACCAGCATGGCGCGGAAGTTGGCGTAATTTTCGTTCGACACCAGACAGGCGGGCCAGTCGCCCGGCGCGGGCTGGCCTTCAGAGACCTCAACCAGCCGGCTCTTACGGATCGCGCGCACGCGGTCGATATCGCACTCAAGCGTAGGCCCGCCGTCAAAGATGTCGACATAGTTGCGGTAGCGGAAGCCTTCTTTCTCCAGCACCGCGCGGGCAGGCGCGGTTTGCGGATGCACTTCGCCGATCACCGCCTGCGCTTCCGGGCTGAGGAAATGGGTATAGATAGGATGCTTCGGCATCAGTTCGGCAATAAAGGCTTTCTGGCCGGTGCCGCAGAGATAGTCCGCCCGGCTGAACTCCATTGAGAAGAAGCGCTCGCCCAGGCTCTCCCAGAACGGCGAGTAGCCGGTGTCGTCGATCACGCCGCGCATCTCCGCAACCACTTTTTCGTTAAAGCGATCGCGGAAGGCGGCCATAAACATAAAGCGCGATTTGGAAAGCAGGTAGCCGTTGCCCTCTTTGCGCCACGCAGGATCGAGGAACAGCGTGCAGAGCTCGCTGGCGCCCGTGTGGTCATTGCAGAGAAACAGCGTGGGCAGCGCGTTATAAACGTTCAGCTCTTTCGAGGCGTGAACCATGGTGCCGACGCGGTAGTTGTACCACGGGTCGTTAAGCCCGACGGCCACTTCAATGGCGCAGATCCCGGCCACGGTTCCCGTGTCGGTGTCTTCCAGCACGAACACATACCCCTGCTCGCTTTTTGGCAACGTCCCCTGCCAGGTTTGCAGGGCGCGCTCGATGCGCGCCGACAGCGTTTTTTCATCGGCAGGAAGCGAGGTCAGCCCGCCTCCCGTCTTACCGGCAAGCTGCATGAGCCCGGCGAGATCGCCGCGCTCAACGGGACGGATGACCATCATGATGACACCCCGGATTTCACCTTTTCACACGCCAGCGCAAAGCGGTCCAGACCGGTTTGCACTTCTTCTTCGCTGACGATCAGCGCAGGCGCAAAACGCACCACGTTGGCACCGGCAATCAGCACCATCACGCCCACTTTTGCCGCTTCCTGTGAAATAAGTTTAGCTTTTCCGGCAAACTCAGCGGTGAGCTCGCAGCCGATTAACAGCCCCAGGCCGCGAATTTCTTTAAACAGCCCCGTTTTGCTGTTGATGGCGTTCAGACGCTCAACAAACCAGTCGTGGCGCTGCTTAACGCCCTTCAGCACCTCAGGGGTGTTAATGATGTCGAGAACCTGTCCTGCAACGGCGGTGGCCAGCGGGTTGCCGCCGTAGGTGGTGCCGTGGGTGCCGACGGTCATCACGCTGGCGAATTTATCGGTGGTCAGCGTCGCGCCAATCGGGAAGCCGCCGCCCAGCGCTTTGGCGGTCGAGAGCACGTCCGGCGTCACGCCGTAGTGCATATAGGCATACAGCTCGCCGGTGCGGCCCACGCCGGTCTGCACTTCGTCGAAAATCAGCACCGCGTTATGACGATCGCACAGCTCGCGCAGCCCCTGCAGGAAGGCTTTTTGCGCCGGAAGCACGCCGCCCTCGCCCTGCATCGGCTCGACGATCACCGCACAGGTGGTGTCGTTAATCAGCTCGCTGGCGGACTGCAGATCGTTATAGACGCCGTGGCGAATATCCGGCGGCAGCGGTGCGAAATCCTGCGAATAGGAAGGCTGCCCGCCCGCGCTGACGGTAAAGAGCGTGCGTCCGTGGAAGGCATTTTTAAACGCCACGATGCCGCTCTTGTGGGTACCAAATTTATCGTGCGCATATTTGCGCGCCAGCTTCAGCGCCGCCTCGTTGGCTTCCGCCCCCGAGTTACAGAAAAAGACCTTCTCCGCAAACGTCGCGTCGATCAGTTTTTTTGCCAGGCGCAGCGCGGGCTCGTTGGTAAAGCCGTTACCGGTATGCCAGAACTTCGCCGCCTGATCGTTCAGCGCCTGACGCAGCGCCGGGTGCGCATGGCCCAGCGCGTTCACCGCAATCCCACCTGCAAAGTCGATATACTCTTTACCCTGCTGATCCCACAGGCGCGAGCCTTCCCCACGAACCGGAATAAAAGCCGCCGGAGCGTAAACCGGCATCATCCATTCATTGAAATTTTCACGCGTAATTGACAGAGACATAGCGACCTCATCCGGTAAATAAAAGGTTATTTGAATGTTAAATAATTGAGTGTTTGCACTGTGAATGTAGATTGCAGCCTTCGTGCCAGCCAGCGATAAAAATGCATAAACGGGTTGAGGTAACAGAATATCAATGAGTTACAATATGGAGTTATTCACTGTTAGTGCATAAAAAGTGAATATTTTTACGACAAGCGGCGCTTTGCCGCATGAAAATCAGAAAGAGTATGCACAGACCAAATATAATTCTGGAATTGTGATCGCTCGCGAAATTTATCGGCCATTTATGCCCTGTTTGGGGGCGAGGCGCGTCAGAATGGTGCAAATTTTGCACCACCGGCATTATCTGTTGCAGTTATTGGTCGAAGCCGGTAACAGTTGACGCAAATTCTGCTACCATCCTTGCACTATTCACCTTGCACTGGCAGCGACTATGAAATTTGTCTCTTTTAATATCAACGGCCTGCGTGCCCGCCCCCATCAGCTTGAAGCTATCGTTGAGCAACATCAGCCAGATGTGATCGGCCTGCAGGAGACAAAGGTTCACGACGACATGTTCCCCCTCGAAGAGGTGGCGAAACTCGGCTACAACGTCTTTTATCACGGCCAGAAAGGTCACTATGGCGTCGCGCTGCTCACCAAAGCGCCGCCGGTTTCCGTGCGTCGCGGCTTCCCGGGCGACGGTGAAGAAGCGCAGCGTCGCATTATCATGGCGGAAGTCCCTTCTGCGATCGGGAATATCACGGTCATCAACGGCTATTTCCCGCAGGGTGAGAGCCGTGACCATGAAACCAAATTCCCGGCGAAAGCGAAGTTTTATCAGGACCTGCAGGACTACCTGACCACCGAGCTCAAAAAAGAGAATCCGGTGCTGATCATGGGCGACATGAATATCAGCCCGACGGATCTGGATATCGGTATTGGCGAAGAGAACCGCAAACGCTGGCTGCGCACCGGCAAATGCTCCTTCCTGCCGGAAGAACGTGAGTGGATGGAGCGCCTGCTGGGCTGGGGCCTGGTGGATACGTTCCGCAACGCCAACCCGGAAACGCAGGATCGCTTCTCCTGGTTTGACTATCGCTCTAAAGGCTTTGACGACAACCGCGGCCTGCGTATCGATCTTCTGCTCGCCAGTACACCGCTGGCCGAGCGCTGCATCGAAACCGGGATCGACTACGACATCCGCAGCATGGAAAAACCGTCTGACCACGCGCCGGTGTGGGCTAAATTCAAGCTGTAATGACGCGTGAACATTCCAAAAACACTCTTCCTGTGCGCCCTTCTGGGCGCATTTATTCTGACATTTGTCATGCTTCCCCCGGGAACCCTCTCCCTGGAAGGGATTAAAACTCACCAGCAGGCGTTACTCGCCCATGTCGACCAGGCGCCGTTGCGCAGTGCGCTGATCTTCTTTGCGATCTATGTGGCGGTCTCCGCCCTGTCGATACCCGGCGCGGCGATCCTCACCCTGCTGGGCGGGGCATTGTTTAGCCTGTGGGAAGGTACCGTGCTGGTCTCCTTTGCCTCCACGCTCGGGGCTACGCTGGCCATGCTCGCCAGCCGCTATCTTTTGCGCGACTGGCTGCAACGACGGTTTGCCCGGCAGATGGATACTGTGAATACCGGCATGGCGCGCGACGGCGCAAACTATCTTTTTGCCCTGCGCCTGATGCCGCTGTTCCCGTTTTTCCTGGTGAATTTGCTGATGGGGCTGACCCGCATTGGCGTATTTCGCTACTGGTGGGTCAGCCAGGTCGCCATGCTGCCCGCGACGGTTGTCTTTCTGAACGCCGGGCGCGAGCTGGGGAAAGTGACGTCGCTGCGCGATATTTTGTCGCCGGGCATGCTAATCGCCTTTACACTACTGGGGTTATTGCCGCTGGCGACGCGCCGGCTGTTTTCCCGTTATCTCCCGTCTGCTAAAAAGTGAGGCATTATGCGCCGTGTGCGTTTTTGCACGTTTCTGACCGGGCTGCTGCTGGCAGCCCCTCTGTATGCCGCCGACGGCTGGCAGGCCATTCAGCAACAGGCCAAAGGCCAGACCGTCTGGTTTAACGCCTGGGGCGGCGACCCTGCGGTCAACCGCTACCTTGAGTGGGTCAGCGGTGAGATGCAAACGCACTATGCCATTACCCTTAAAATTGTCCCGCTGGCGGATGCTGCCGACGCGGTAAAACGTATTCAGACCGAAGCCGCCGCGGGGCGTAAGACCAACGGCTCCGTCGACCTGCTGTGGGTTAACGGCGAGAACTTCCGCACGTTAAAAGAAGCGAATCTGCTGCAAACAGGATGGGCGCAGACGTTACCCAACTGGCGCTATGTTGATACCCGTAAACCCGTCACGGAAGATTTTGCGATTCCCACAGACGGGGCGGAATCGCCGTGGGGCGGCGCGCAGCTGACCTTTATCGCCCGCAAGGCCAGCATGCCGACGCCACCGGAGGATCCTAAGGCGCTGCTGGCTTACGCGCAGCAGCACCCGGGCAAGATCAGCTATCCTCGCCCGCCCGATTTTACCGGCACGGCATTTCTTGAGCAGCTGCTGCTGACGCTGACCGCTCACCCGGACGCGCTGCAAAAGGCTCCCGATAACACCTTTGCCCAGGTGACGGCCCCGCTCTGGGATTATCTGGACAAACTCCACCCTCTGCTGTGGCGCGAAGGGAAAGATTTTCCCCCTTCTCCTGCACGGATGGATGCCCTGCTTGCAAGCGGCAGCCTGAACCTGTCGCTGACCTTTAACCCCGCACATGCGCAGCAAAAAGTGGCGAGCGGCGAACTTCCCGCCGACAGCTACAGCTTTGGTTTCCAGAGCGGGATGCTCGGCAACGTCCATTTTGTGGCGATTCCGGCCAACGCCAGCGCGAGCGCGGGGGCGAAAGTGGTCGCTAATTTCCTGCTTTCACCGCAGGCGCAGATCCGCAAGGCCGACCCGGCCGTCTGGGGCGATCCGAGCGTGCTGGATGCCAAAATGCTGCCCGTAGGTGAAGCCAAACAGCTGCTCACCCACTCGCCGCAGGGGCTGCCGAATGTGCTTGCAGAGCCGCAGTCCTCCTGGGTGAACGCGCTGGAGCAGGAATGGCTGCGTCGTTACGGCACCCGCTGAGCGGGCTTGTCTGGCTGGCGATGGCGGTGATTTATCTGCCGATCCTGCCCGCAGGCGTCATGCTGTTCGCACCGGCGTTTTCGATGGCAAACTGGCAGCAACTGCTGAACGATCCGCAGCTGCCGCAGGCAACCATTGCCACGCTGGTCTCAACGCTCATCGCCACGCTGGGGGCGTTGCTGATTGCCCTTTTCCTCGTCAGCCTTCTGTGGCCCGGTAAGCGCTGGCGACGTCTCACGACCCGCCTGCCGTGGCTGCTGGCGAGCCCCCATGTGGCGTTCGCCACCGGCGCGTTACTGCTGTTTGCCGAGGGCGGTCTTTTTTATCAGATCTGCACCGTCTGTTCGCCGCCGCTTGACCGCTACGGCGCCGGGCTGGGGCTGACGCTCGCGGTCAAAGAGAGCGCGTTTGTCCTGTGGGCGATATACGCCGTGCTGCCGGAAAAACGGCTCGCGCAGCAGAAGATCGTCCTGCAAACCTTTAGCTATGGGCGTTTTCAGACGCTCAGCTGGCTGATCCTCCCGGCTATCGCGCCCGTTCTCGGGGCGGTGATGCTGGCGGTGCTGGCGTGGTCGCTGTCGGTCGTGGACGTGGCGATCGTTCTCGGGCCCGGCAACCCGCCTACCCTGGCCGTGCTGGCCTGGCAGTGGCTGAGCCAGGGCGACGCGCAGCAGCAGGCAAAAGGAACGCTGCTGTGCCTGCTTCTCCTTCTGCTGCTGGCCGCGCTGGCCGCACTTGGGTACGGTTTATGGAAGGCATGGCGCCGCAGGGTTCCGGACCTAAGCGGGACACGCCGCAGGTCTGAGCGCGTTCTGCCTGAACGTACGCTCAGCGGCTTTCTGCCCGCGTGCGGCATCCTGTGCGCCGCGGTGCTGCTGATGCTGGCGCAGAGGGATGACGTGGGTCCCGTGGGGACCAGCCTTTCCTTCGGCCTGCTGTCGGGCGCGATCGCTCTGGTCGTCGGCTTACTCTGGCTGGAATGGGGCCCGCAGCGCGGCGCGGTGTGGGTGTGGTCACCGCTCGCCCTTCCGGCCCTCCCGCTCGTCACCGGCCAGTATGCGATTGCGCTGCACCTTGGCGTCGACGGGCAATACGCGGCCGTGCTCTGGAGCCACCTCCTGTGGGTATTGCCGTGGACGCTGCTGGTGCTGCAACCCGCCTGGCGGCGGATCGATCCCCGGCTCATCCTCACCGCCAGAACGCTCGGCTGGCGACGGGGAAAAATATTCTTGCTGCTGAAATGCCCCCTGCTGGTGCGCCCTGCGCTGCTGGCCTTTGCCACCGGCTTTTCCGTCAGCATGGCGCAATACATGCCGACGCTCTGGCTCGGCGCCGGGCGTTTCGCCACGCTGACGACCGAAACCGTCGCGCTCAGCAGCGGGGGCAGCATCCCGATTCTCGCTAACCGGGCGCTGGGATTACTGCTGGTCACGGGCACGGTGTTTGGTGCTGCCGCCCTGCTATCCCGGCTCGTAGGCCGCTACCGACAAGGATTACGTTAATGCTGAAGGTAAAAAATCTCACCATCGAACCGCTTTTCCGCGAGGTCAGTTTTTGCGTGCCCCGCGGGGAGATCGTCACCCTGATGGGGCCGTCCGGGAGCGGCAAATCGACACTTTTTGCCTGGATGGTCGGCGCGCTGTCAGAGGATTTCCAGGCGCGGGGCGAACTGTGGCTCGACGCGCGTCGCTGCGACGGTCTGCCCGTGGAGTCCCGAGGGCTGGGTATTCTTTTTCAGGACGCGCTGCTGTTCGATCAGTTCAGCGTCGGGCAAAATTTGCTGCTGGCGCTGCCCGAGCGCATCACCGGAGGCGCGCGGCGGGAAGCGGTCGAGCAGGCGCTGGATTCCGCCGGGCTGAGCGGTCATTACGCCAGCGACCCGGCCACCCTTTCCGGCGGGGAGCGCGCCCGGGTCAGCCTGCTGCGGGCTCTGCTCGCGGAGCCGCAGGCGCTGCTGCTGGATGAACCGTTCAGCCGCCTCGATAAAGCGTTGCGGGCCTCGTTTCGGGCATGGGTGTTTGACGCCGTCCGCGCGCGCAATATTCCGGTGGTGCTGGTCACGCACGATGAGGACGATATTCCGCCCGGCGGCGAGCTGATTGAGATTTCTCACTGGCAATAATGTGCTAACGCAATGTTTTCCGATTCGGGAGAGACGACAATGCCCCCCTCTTTTACTGACGTCAGGTTATTCGATGAAACGTGTTTCTCAACTGACCGCGATGGCCCTGCTCTGCGGCCTCGCTTCCTTTTCCTCGCTGGCGGCTGATATGCCCAACGCCATCACGCTGTCTCAGCTTCAGGCGCAGCACGGCACGCCTGTCGACACCCGCGCCAGCGCCTTTTATAACGGCTGGCCGCAGACGCTCAGCGGCACCTCCGGGCATGAACCCGCCGCACTCAACCTTGCTGCCGCGTGGCTTAGCGCCATGAGCGACGAGCAGATTGCGAGCTGGGCAAAACGGCATCAGCTTACGCCTGCAACGGCCATCGCCCTGTACGGCGACGAGAACGATAACCGGGCGGTGAAAGCCCGCCTGGAGAAAGCCGGATACCGCCACGTTTCGCTGCTCAGCGACGCCCTGCAGACGCCCGACCGCCTTCAGCGCCTGCCCCATTTTGAACAGCTGGTTTACCCGCAGTGGATCCACCGGCTCCAGCAGGGTAAACCCGTGACCGCCGCGCCGACGGGCGACTGGAAAGTGATCGAAGCCGCCTGGGGCGCACCGAAGTTTTACCTGCTGAACCACATTCCCGGCGCGGGCTATATCGACACCAACGAGGTGGAAAGCGAGCCGCTGTGGAATAAAGTCTCCGACGACAAGCTGAAAGCGATGCTGGCGAAGCACGGGATCCGTCACGACACCACCGTCATCTTGTATGGCCGCGACGTCTACGCCGCCGCGCGCGTGGCGCAGATTATGCTGTATGCGGGGGTGAAGGATGTGCGTATTCTCGACGGCGGCTGGAAGGCGTGGTCAGATGCAGGCCTGCCGGTTGAGCGCGGCACGCCCGGCAAAGTGACGCCAGCCCCCGATTTTGGCGCGCCGATCCCCGGCCAGCCGCAGCTGATGGTGGATATGGAACAGGCGCGCGGCATGCTGCACCGTCAGGATGCCTCCCTGGTCAGCATTCGCTCGTGGCCGGAGTTCATCGGCGAAACCAGCGGCTACAGCTACATCAAGCCAAAAGGTGAAATTGCCGGTGCCCGCTGGGGCCACGCGGGCAGCGATGCTACCCACATGGAGGATTTCCATAACCCGGACGGCACCATGCGCAGCGCGGACGACATCGCCGCCCAGTGGAAGCGCTGGAATATTCTGCCGGAACAGCACGTCGCGTTTTACTGCGGCACCGGCTGGCGGGCGTCCGAAACCTTTATGTACGCCCGGGCGATGGGCTGGAAGAATATCGCCGTCTATGACGGCGGCTGGTATGAATGGAGCAGCCACCCGCAGAACCCGGTAACTACCGGTGAGCGCGGGCCAGAAAGCGCTCTCTAAGGGTTAAGTGACTTCAGCGTCACGTAGCCGCTCCAGACGCGCGTTGTGGTGGTCAGCCAGCACAGCGCGCCGAATATCCACGCGAAAAGCGTAAAGTGCGCAGGGAAGAGGCAGCACAGCACAAACAGCGCGATGGTCTCCGTCCCTTCCGTTAACCCGCCGATGTAATAAAACGACTTATGCGCATAGCCGGGGTTGTCGATGTCGTGCTTCGCGGCCAGCGCCGCAAACGCCAGAAAACTGCTGCCGGTCCCGATAAACGCAAACAGCAGCCAGGCGGCCGCCAGCGCATTCTCTGCGGGAGCAGCGAGCGCAAAGCCAAACGGCACCAGGGCGTAGAACAGAAAGTCGAGCGCGATATCGAGAAATCCCCCCGCATCGGTCAGCCCTCTGCGGCGCGCCAGCGCCCCGTCCAGACCGTCCAGCAGTCGGTTCAGCACGATGGCGACCAGCGCCGCCGGATACCAGCCGCGAGCCAGAAACGGCAGCGCCAGCACGCCGATGGCAAACCCGGTCAGGGTTAATCCGTCGGGCGTTGTTCCCGGTCGGTCCAGCACGGAGACCAGACGATTCAGGACGGGTTTTATTCGTGGATGGAGGTGGCGATCAAGCATGAGGCGTCTCGTTAAAGGTGGTGCACAGCCCCTGCGCCGGAATATCCAGCGCGGCGTTAAAGCGGGCAGAGAGATTCTGAAAGGCAATAAGCGCCGTCATCTCGGTGATGACATCATCCGTAAAGTGGCGCTTCAGCGCCGTTCTGATGGCCTCATCCGCCCGGGGCGGCGTGGCGGTCACCGCCTCGGCGTAGGCCAGCGCCGCGCGTTCCTGCTCGGTGAACAAAGTGGAATCCTGCCAGTCGCTCACGGCCTGCACCTTATCCAGCGCCCCGCAGCGCTCGGCCAGCCGCAGGCTGTTGGCATCAATACAGAAAGCGCAGTGGCAGAGCTGGGATACCCGCGTCATGAGCAGCGAACGAAGCACGGGCGTCAGGCGCGCGCGACGACGCTCCAGAAAACCGACGAACAGCGCCACCAGCCAGAACAGACGCGGCATGCGCCCCCACCAGCGCGTGGGATTCAGCACGGAGCCAAAGTGCTTTTTCTGCATGACGGCAATGGGTTTAAGGCTGGCGGGAAGGGATTCGATAGGTGCAACCCAGGCGGTAGTCTCTTTCACCTGATTCTCCTGATAGCTGGACTCTGAGAAAGGGCACGATAATATGTCTTTTTTTGCCATCAAATATT
The DNA here is from genome assembly GCF_043965265.1 of Enterobacter sp. ECC-249. Taxonomy (NCBI): domain Bacteria; kingdom Pseudomonadati; phylum Pseudomonadota; class Gammaproteobacteria; order Enterobacterales; family Enterobacteriaceae; genus Enterobacter; species Enterobacter sp. ECC-249. The sequence goes on along the minus strand of NZ_CP143660.1, from coordinate 2,390,022 downwards.
GACGACCATGCTGAAAACACTCGATGTCGTTGCCGCCATCATCGAAAAAGACGACAAAATTTTACTGGCACAGCGCCCTGCCCACGCCGACCAGCCGGGCATGTGGGAATTTGCAGGCGGCAAAGTCGAGGCGGGTGAAACCCAGCCCGAGGCGCTTATCCGCGAGCTGCGTGAAGAGTTAGGAATTGACGCGTTGCCTGCGCAATACGTGGCCAGCCACCAGCGCGAAGTCTCGCAGCGGATAATCAACCTGCACGCATGGCACGTTCCCGCGTTTAGCGGCGAGCTCACGGCGCACTACCACAGCGCGCTGGCGTGGTGTACGCCGGAAGAGGCGTTTGGCTACGCCCTGGCCCCCGCGGATATTCCGCTGCTGGAAGCGTTTATTGTTTTACGCGACGCCAGACCAGCGGGTTCGTGCTGATGGCGCGCTCGTCGCGCTGGCACTGCAATAGCACACCTTCCGCCTTCACCACGGCCCCTTCCGAGTAGTTCTGATTCTGATAGATGCAGCACTGATTACAGGGCTGCACCGTTTGATTCTGGCCGCTGGAGCTAAACACTTCCGGCGGCACATTCACTTCCACATCCGGGCGAATGCGGTCAGCCTGCGCGCCTGCGGCAAAGATCGCACATAACGCGGTGAGTACATAACGGTTCATAGACACATCTTCCTGTTGTTCCCTTGATAATGACTATAACGGTAAACCGGCGCGGAACCTTTAATATATCTCGTCATCGCTTTTGGTTATGACGCCCGCCCTCTCATTAATTTCCCTTTCGCCCTAAATTTCTGCTTGCCAGACAAAGCAGTACGGGTGGTATAGTCAAAAAAACAACACAAAACGCATAAGTCATATACAAACATTATTATAAGAGGTTCTTATATCTATGGATCAGACACGCTCTCTGGAAAGTTTCCTTGCCCATGTTCAGCAGCGCGACCCGCATCAAAGCGAGTTTGCGCAGGCCGTGCGTGAAGTGATGACCACCCTGTGGCCCTTCCTTGAACAAAACCCGCGCTATCGCCAGATGTCGCTGCTTGAACGCCTTGTCGAGCCAGAGCGCGTGATCCAGTTCCGCGTGACGTGGGTTGACGATCGCAATCAGGTGCAGGTCAACCGCGCGTGGCGCGTACAGTTTAACTCGGCCATCGGTCCGTTTAAGGGCGGCATGCGTTTCCATCCGTCCGTGAACCTGTCGATTCTGAAATTCCTCGGCTTCGAGCAGACCTTTAAAAATGCGCTGACCACGCTGCCGATGGGCGGCGGGAAAGGCGGCAGCGATTTCGACCCGAAAGGCAAAAGCGAAGGCGAAGTGATGCGTTTCTGCCAGGCGCTGATGACCGAACTCTATCGCCATCTTGGTCCCGACACCGACGTTCCTGCCGGTGATATCGGCGTGGGCGGACGTGAAGTGGGCTTTATGGCCGGGATGATGAAAAAGCTCTCTAACAACAGCGCCTGCGTCTTTACCGGCAAAGGGCTGTCGTTTGGCGGGAGCCTGATCCGCCCGGAAGCGACCGGGTACGGCCTGGTTTACTTCACCGAAGCCATGCTCAAGCGTCACGGCCTGGGCTTCGAAGGTATGCGCGTCGCGGTGTCCGGCTCCGGTAACGTGGCGCAGTACGCGATTGAGAAAGCGATGCAGTTTGGCGCTCGCGTGGTCACAGCCTCTGACTCCAGCGGAACGGTGGTGGATGAAGCGGGCTTCACGGCAGAGAAGCTGGCGCGCCTGTGTGAAATCAAAGCCAGCCGCGATGGCCGCGTGGCGGATTACGCCCGGGAGTTTGGCCTGACCTACCTGGAAGGGAAACAGCCGTGGGGCGTGCCGGTGGATATCGCCCTGCCGTGCGCCACCCAGAATGAGCTCGACGTGGACGCAGCGCGTACGCTGATTAGCAATGGCGTGAAGGCGGTAGCCGAAGGGGCGAATATGCCGACCACCATCGACGCGACGGATCTGTTCCTGGAAGCGGGCGTACTGTTTGCACCGGGCAAGGCCGCTAACGCGGGCGGCGTGGCAACGTCCGGCCTCGAGATGGCGCAAAACGCCGCGCGTCTCGGCTGGAAGGCGGAAAAAGTGGATGCGCGTCTGCACCATATCATGCTGGATATTCACCACGCCTGCGTGGAGTACGGCGGCGAGGCGTCGCAAACCAACTACGTGCGCGGGGCGAATATCGCCGGGTTCGTGAAGGTGGCGGATGCGATGATTGGGCAGGGTGTGATTTAAGGTTTATATCGTGCGGCCGGGTGCCCTCACCCCGGCCCTCTCCCACAGGGAGAGGGAGAAAACCGGGCGTATCAGGCCGCGCTCTTTTTCTTTTTGAATGGTTTCTTCGCGCCACCACCTGGTGCAACCATCCCTCTGAAGCGCTTCACCGGCGTGCTGCGCGCCTGGTCGATCAGCTGGTAAAGCGTCCCGACCAGCGGCTGCATAAAGTCCTGATAGCGACACTGCTTCTCGCTGATCTGCGTTAGCACCGATTCCCAGTGCGCGGTCATGTCCGGCCGCGCGGCCAGCTCCGGCAGGGAATGAATCAGCGCGCGGCCCGGCTCGGTCGAATGGATATAGCGCCCCTTTTTCTCAAGAAAACCGCGCTTAAAGAGCAGCTCGATGATCCCCGCTCGCGTCGCTTCCGTACCCAGACCGTCGGTGGCGCGCAGGATCTTCTTCAGATCTTTATCCTGCACGAACCGGGCGATCCCGGTCATCGCCGACAGCAGCGTCGCATCGGTGAAATGGCGCGGCGGCTGGGTCTGACGCTCCACCACTTCGCCCTTCTCGCACAGCAGTTCGTCATCTTTAGCGACCACCGGCAGCGGCGTGCCGTCATTCTCCTCGTCACGCTCTTTGCTCCCCAGCAGCGTGCGCCAGCCTGCTTCTGCAAGGAAACGGGCTTTAGCAATGAATTTCCCTTTCGCGATTTCCAGTTCGATTACGCATTTGCGGAACACCGCGTCCGGGCAGAACTGCATCAGGTACTGGCGGGCGATCAGGTTATAGACCTTCGCTTCGTTGTCGGTCAGGTTGACGCTGCTGGCGCGCGCCGTCGGGATAATCGCGTGGTGGGCGTCCACCTTTTTGTCGTCCCAGCAGCGGTTATGGGTGTCCGGATTCACCGCCGGCTGCGGCAGGAGATCCGGCGCGTGCACGCTAATGGCGTTCATCACCGAATGACGTCCGGCAAAATGCTCTTCCGGCAGATATCGGCTGTCCGAGCGCGGATAGGTGATAAGCTTATGGGTTTCATAGAGCTTCTGGCAGATGTCCAGCACGTTCTGCGCGCTGAGGCCAAAGCGCTTCGCGGCCTCAATCTGCAGGGCCGACAGCGAGAACGGCAGCGGCGCGGGTTCTGATTCCCGTTTATCGTTATAGCTGGTGACGATAGCGGGCTGTCCGGTAATGCGGTTAACCACATGCTCCGCCAGCGGGCGGTGCAGCAAACGCCCCTCTTCATCCTGATACGATTCGCAGGCATCGCTCGGCTGCCAGACGGCGGTAAAGCGTTCGTCTTTAGGCGTGACGATATGCGCTTTCACCTCAAAGAAATCTTTAGCGACGAAGTTCTCAATCTCTTCGTCGCGACGCACGACCAGCCCCAGCACCGGCGTCTGCACGCGCCCCACGGAGAGCACGCCCTGATAGCCCGCGTTGCGCCCGAGGATAGTGTAGGCGCGGGTCATGTTTATCCCGTACAGCCAGTCGGCACGGGCGCGGGCTAAAGCCGAGACGCACAGCGGAATAAACTCGCTGTTGGCGCGCAGGCGCGAAATGGCTCGCTCCACCGCCTGCGGGTTGAGGTCGTTAATCAAACAGCGCTGCACCTGCTGGCGCTTTTCCGGCGCCAGCTCAAGATAGTCCAGCACCTCATCCACCAGCAGCTGTCCTTCCCTGTCCGGGTCACCCGCGTGCACGATTTCTTCGGCTTCATGCAGGAAGCGCTTGATCACGTTGAGCTGTTTGGTGACTGAAGGCCGGGGCTGCAGGCGCCATTTTTCAGGCACGATGGGCAGATCGTTTAAATTCCAGCGGGCGTAGCGGCTGTCATAGACATCCGGCTGCGCCTGCTCAAGCAGGTGACCGATACACCAGGTGACCACCTGCCCGTTACCGCATTCGATAAAGCCGTCCCCTTTGCGATGCGGCTTGGGCAGCACATCGGCAATGGCACGGGCCAGGCTCGGCTTTTCGGCAATAAACAACCGCATCGAATTAACGGATCTCAATCATCGGTCGGCCACCGCGCGCGGTCACCAGCTCGCCGATCGCCGTCAGGGTAATGCCAAACTCGGCGGCCGCGGCCTGGACCTCGGCTTCGGATTCCGGCGTCACCGCCAGCAGCAGGCCGCCGGAGGTTTGCGGATCGCACAGCAGATTGCGCCATTCTTCTGGCATTTCGCCCATCAGGTGACCATAGCTGGCGAAGTTGCGCTGGGTACCGCCCGGGACCGCGCCCTGAGCAATGTACTCTTCCACGCCCGGCAGCTTCGGCACGTCCTGATACCAGACCTGCGCCTGCACGCCTGCGCCCTGGCACACTTCGGAGAGGTGCCCCAGCAGACCAAAACCGGTGACGTCGGTCATCGCCTTCACGCCGTCGATATTGGCGAACGCCGCACCGGCGAGGTTCATCTGGCACATGACTTCCGTTGCCAGCCCTTTGTGCTCCGGTTTCAGCAGGGATTTTTTCTCGGCGGTGGTCAGCACGCCAATGCCCAGCGGCTTGGTGAGGAACAGCTTGCAGCCCGCCTGCGCGGTGCTGTTGCGCTTCACGCGTTCGGTCGGCACCACGCCCGTGACGGCCAGGCCGAAGATAGGCTCCGGCGCATCGATAGAGTGACCACCGGCCAGCGCAATTCCCGCCTGCTGGCAGGCGAAACGGCCGCCATCAATCACTTCACGGGCCACTTCCGGCGGGATGGTGTTGATCGGCCAGCCCAGAATGGCGATCGCCATAATCGGCTTACCGCCCATGGCAAAGATATCGCTGATGGCGTTGGTGGCCGCAATGCGCCCGAAATCGAACGGATTGTCGACAATCGGCATAAAGAAGTCGGTGGTACTGATAATGCTGGTGCCGTTACCTAAGTCATAAACTGCAGCATCGTCGCGCGTTTCATTGCCGACAAGCAGGTTCGGGTCGACAAACTTCGCCTGTTCACTGTGCAGGATGGTCTCCAGCACTTTCGGGGAAATTTTACAACCGCAACCAGCTCCGTGGCTGTACTGCGTTAAACGAATGGTTTGCTCGCTCATGGACGTCTCCTGTCATCTCAATCGCGCTATGGTAGCGCTCATTCCATAAAGAGGTAAGTATGACTGTCTGAATTCTGCGGCAGATGCTCAGAATCCAGACAGTTTAGCGTGGGTTATCAGAAACGGCTGACGAAAGGCGTGGTGTCCGGCACGCTGATGGTGCTGGAGGCTTTAAGCTGCGGGGTACCGAGATAGAGGAAGCCGACAATTTTGTCATGCTCACCGCAGCCAAAACCGTCACGCACCGCCGGGCTTTCGGTCAGCGGACCGGTGCGCCAGATACCGTTGAAGCCCTGCGCGACGGCGGCCATTTGCATCGCCATCACCGCACAGCCCGCGGACATTTCCTGCTCCCAGACCGGGACCTTATGGTCGGCCTGACATTTCGCCACGACGGCAATAATCATCGGTGCGCGGAACGGAGCATTGCGCGCCTTGTCGATCCCTTTCTCATCCTGCCCTGCGGCCACCGCCCCCTGCTCCAGCAGCTGGCTGAAACGATCGCGGCCTTCGCCTTCAATCACAAAGAAGTGCCACGGTTGCAGCGTACCGTGATCGGGGGCACGCATGCCGGCACGCAGAATGTTCTCCAGCTGCTCGCCTGCCGGGGCAGGTTCGGCCAGACGGGAAGCGCTACGGCGGTTAACAAGCAGTTCGAGTGCGTCCATTGGTTAACTCCTTTCTTGAAATTTACTCACAAAATTAACACGACGGCAGATTTTGTTACAGCCTGGCAGGCGATTCCTGCTGACAAGTGGCGGTTGGGTCATTACGATAACCCAACATTACCGTCCAGTGGCGACGGAAACAGTCATTTTCTGGTTAGGGAGAATACATGCGAACCCTTTGGCGAATTATTGCCGGTTTCTTTAAATGGACGTGGCGACTGCTCAACTTCGTCCGCAACCTGGTGATGAACATCTTCTTCATCCTGCTGGTTCTGGTTTGCGCGGGTATCTGGATGCACATCAGCAACGCGAATCAGGCGCAGCATTCGACTCGCGGGGCCCTGTTACTTGATATCACCGGCGTTATCGTTGATAAGCCGTCCACCAGCAGTCGCCTGAGCGTGATTGGTCGCCAGCTGTTTGGCGCAACCTCAGATCGGCTGCAGGAAAATTCCCTGTTTGATATCGTCGATGCCATCCGTCAGGCCAAAGATGACCGCAACATCACCGGCATCGTGCTGGATCTGAAAGATTTTGCCGGAGGCGATCAGCCTTCAATGCAGTACATCGGTAAAGCGCTGCGCGAATTCCGCGACAGCGGCAAGCCGGTAATTGCCGTGGGCGACAGCTACAGCCAGGGACAATATTATCTGGCGAGCTTCGCCAATAAAATCTGGCTCTCCCCACAGGGTACGGTCGATCTGCACGGCTTTGCCACCAACGGCCTGTACTACAAATCGCTGCTCGATAAGCTGAAGGTCACCACCCACGTCTTCCGCGTCGGTACGTACAAATCTGCCGTGGAGCCGTTTATCCGCGACGATATGTCCCCTGCCGCCCGCGAAGCGGACAGCCGCTGGATTGGCGAGCTGTGGCAGAACTATCTGGGCACCGTTGCCGCGAACCGCCAGATTACACCGGAGCAGGTGTTCCCTGGCGCGCAGGGCGTGCTGGAAGGCCTGCGTAAGGTTGACGGCGATACCGCGAAATATGCGCTCGATAACAAACTGGTTGATGCCCTGGGCACCAGCGCCGAGATTGAAAAATCCCTGAGCAAACAGTTTGGCTGGAGCAAAGAGGACAAAAATTACAGCGCCATCAGCATGTATGATTACTCGACGAAGAAACCGGATGAGAGCGGTGACAGCGTCGCGGTGGTCTTTGCTAACGGTGCGATCATGGACGGTCAGGAGACGCCGGGGAACGTGGGCGGCGATACGACCGCGTCACAAATCCGCGATGCGCGCCTGGATCCAAAAGTGAAGGCGATTGTTCTGCGGGTCAACAGCCCTGGCGGTAGCGTCAGCGCCTCCGAGGTGATCCGCGCTGAACTGGCCGCGGCCCGCGCCGCCGGCAAGCCGGTCGTCGTCTCAATGGGCGGAATGGCCGCCTCCGGAGGTTATTGGATCTCAACGCCAGCCAACTACATCGTGGCTAACCCAAGCACGCTGACCGGCTCGATCGGTATCTTCGGGGTGATCAACACCGTTGAGAACAGCCTGGATTATCTGGGCGTGCATACCGACGGCGTAGCGACTTCTCCGCTGGCGGATGTTTCGGTGACAAAATCCCTGCCGCCGGAAGTCTCTGAGATGATGCAGCTCAGCATTGAAAACGGCTACAAACGCTTTATCACCCTGGTCGCCGATTCGCGTAAAAAGACGCCTGAGCAGATCGACCAGATTGCACAGGGCCACGTCTGGACCGGTCAGGATGCGAAGAGCAACGGACTGGTGGACAGCCTGGGTGACTTCGATGACGCGGTGAAGAAAGCCGCCGAACTGGCGAAGCTGAAGCAGTGGCATATCGAGTATTACCAGGACGAGCCTTCGTTCTTCGATATGGTCATGGACAGCATGTCCGGCTCGGTACGCGCGATGCTGCCGGAGGCGATGCAGGCTTACCTGCCTGCGCCGGTCGCCACGGCAGCGAAAGCGATGAAGGCGGAAAGCGATAAGCTTGCAGCCTTTAACGATCCACAGAGTCGTTACGCGTTTTGCCTGACCTGCGCGAACGTCCGTTAAAAACCGTCCCCTCTTCCCGCGAAGAGGGGATTTTTTTCTTTTGAAGAACAAGAACTCACTACCATGCAGAAGAAATCGATTTATGTAGCCTACACTGGCGGTACCATCGGTATGCAGCGCTCCGAAAACGGCTATATCCCCGTCTCCGGCCACCTTCAGCGTCAGCTTGCGCTGATGCCCGAATTCCACCGTCCGGAAATGCCTGACTTTACCATCCACGAATACGAGCCGCTGATGGACTCCTCCGACATGACGCCGGAAGACTGGCAGCACATCGCGGATGACATTAAAGCCCATTACGACCAGTACGACGGCTTCGTGATCCTGCACGGCACCGACACCATGGCGTTTACCGCCTCGGCGCTCTCCTTCATGCTGGAGAACCTGAGCAAGCCGGTTATCGTCACCGGGTCGCAAATTCCGCTGGCGGAGCTGCGCTCAGACGGGCAGATCAACCTGCTGAACTCCCTGTACGTAGCGGCGAATTACCCGATTAACGAAGTGTCGCTGTTCTTTAATAACCGTCTGTATCGCGGCAACCGCACCACCAAAGCCCACGCCGACGGCTTTGACGCCTTTGCCTCACCTAACCTGCAGCCGCTGCTGGAGGCCGGGATTCATATCCGTCGTCTGGGAACCCCTCCTGCGCCTAACACCGCGGGCGAGCTGATTGTGCATCCGATTACTCCGCAACCGATTGGCGTGGTCACCATCTATCCGGGTATCTCTGCAGACGTGGTGCGTAATTTCCTGCGCCAGCCGGTGAAGGCGCTGATCCTGCGCTCCTACGGCGTGGGCAATGCGCCGCAGAACGGCGAATTCCTGAAAGAGCTTCAGGAAGCCAGCGAGCGCGGAATCGTGGTGGTGAACCTGACCCAGTGTATGTCCGGTAAAGTGAATATGGGCGGCTATGCCACCGGTAACGCGCTGGCGCATGCGGGGGTGATCAGCGGTTTCGATATGACCGTTGAGGCAACGCTGACTAAACTTCACTATTTACTGAGTCAGGATCTGGACATTCAGTCCATTCGCAGCGCGATGATGCAAAACCTGCGCGGCGAACTGACGCCTGACGAATAAGGAGGTCTCATGAAGCAACGCGCCCTGCTCCTGGTCGATTTGCAAAATGATTTCTGCGCGGGCGGTGCGCTGGCCGTCGCCGAAGGTGACAGCACCGTTGACGTGGCCAACACGCTGATTGACTGGTGCAAAGCCCGCGGTGAAGCGGTTGTCGCAAGCCAGGACTGGCACCCGGCGAATCACGGCAGCTTTGCCAGCCAGCACAACGTCGAGCCGTTCACCCAGGGGGAACTCGACGGGCTGGCGCAAACCTTCTGGCCGGATCACTGCGTACAGCAGACGGAAGGCGCGGCGCTGCATCCGCTCCTGAATCAAAAGGCCATCGACGCGGTGTTCCACAAAGGCGAAAATCCGGCTATCGACAGCTATAGCGCGTTTTTTGATAACGGGCATCGTCAGAAAACCGCTCTCGATGCGTGGTTGCGTCACCACGAAATCACCGAGCTGATTGTGCTGGGGCTGGCAACGGACTACTGCGTGAAGTTCACCGTGCTGGATGCGCTTCAGTTAGGCTATACCGTCAGCGTTATCACCGACGGCTGTCGCGGGGTAAACATTCAACCGCAGGACAGCGCTCAGGCGTTTATGGATATGGCAGCGGAAGGTGCGACGCTGTATACGCTCGAAGACTGGCTGGAAACGCAGGCGTAAGCCTTTTAAGCCAGGTGGCGGCTGCGCCTTACCCGGCCTACTTCTTTGGTTTTGTAGGCCGGGTAAGCGTCAGCGCCACCCGGCAAAACTCCCCCTCCGATCCCCATAAAGTGAACTCCCTCGCAACCTCAGCGAAGCGGCAATGCTATTCTCTTTAGGCTGTTTTTTCGCCACGCCTTTTCCGTGGCGTGGTTAATTTTATTAAGTCAAAGAGGAACTTGTATGAAACGTTTGCCCTTGCTGGCAGCATTACCCTTGCTTTGCGCGTCAGTTGCCTCCGCCAGTTCCCTGATGTCCGTGGGCTACTTTAACGGGGGTGGCGATGTCACCGCCGGACCGGGTGGCGATATCAATAAACTGGACGTTCGCCAGATCACCCACCTGAACTACTCATTTGGTCTGGTCTATAACGACGAAAAAGACGAAACCAACGCCGCGCTGAAAGATCCGGCGAAGCTGCATCAAATCTGGCTATCGCCAAAAGTGGCGTCCGATCTGGCCTTAATCCCCACTCTGCGTAAGCAAAACCCGAACCTCAAAGTGCTGCTTTCCGTAGGCGGCTGGGGCGCGCGTGGCTTCTCTGGCGCAGCGGCAACCAAAGAGACGCGCGCGGTGTTTATCCGCTCCGCGCAGGAGATTGTCGACAAATACGGCCTGGACGGGATCGACCTCGACTGGGAGTATCCGGTCAACGGCGCATGGGGGCTGGTGGCAAGCCAGCCCGCCGACAGGGATAACTTTACCGCCCTGCTTAAGGAGATGCGCGACGCGTTCGGGCATAAAAAGCTGGTCACCATTGCGGTAGGTGCGAATGCGGAAAGTCCGAAAAGCTGGGTGGATGTGAAAGCCATTGCGCCCCTGCTCGACTATATCAACCTGATGACCTACGACATGGCATACGGTACGCAGTATTTTAACGCCAACCTGTATGACTCCAGCGCCTGGCCGACGGTGGCCGCCGCGGACAAATACAGCGTCGATTTTGTGGTGAACAACTATCTGGCCGCCGGGCTGAAGCCGCAGCAGATGAACCTCGGGATTGGTTTCTATGGCCGCGTACCGAAACGCGCCGTGGAGCCGGGGATCGACTGGACAAAACCGGATGCGCAAAAAAATCCGGTAACCCAGCCCTACTTCGGGCCGCAGGAAATCGGATTGTTCAAGTCACTCGGCTATGACCTGACCAAAGATACCTACGTGAAGTACAACGATATCGTGAAAAAGCTGTTGAACGATCCGCAGAAGCGCTTTACCGAGCATTGGGACGATCAGGCGAAAGTACCGTGGCTCTCGGTGAAGGGTGCCGATGGCAACGCGCTGTTCGCGATTTCGTATGAGAACCCGCGATCCGTTGCGATCAAAGCGGACTACATCAAAAAGAAGGGTCTCGCCGGAGCGATGTTCTGGGAGTACGGGGCTGATGACAACAATCAGTTAGCGAAGCAGCTGGCGGAGTCGCTCGGGATCCCGCATAAATAGTATGACAATCAAGCCCTCTCCCCATGGGAGAGGGTTGGGTGAGCGCATCAACCCGCACCGTTATTGCATTTTAATCGTCGCAATCGGCTTCGGCGTGATACCGAAGTCCTCTTTCAGCTCACGCTTGCTCTTCATCACCATCTGACCCTGGGTGTCGATAGTCATGTGCTGCGCATCGGTGTTATTGCGCGCCTGCCACAGCATCACCAACTGCAGGCTGTTTTCTTTTTGCTCCGGGGTCAGCGCGACGCCATCGGGCCATTTTCCCAGCTCTACGGCGGTCACCAGACGCTGATAAATTTCCGGCGTCATACCGCTAATCATGTCTTCAATATTCACAATCCCGCCCTTTCAAAGGAATAATTTGCTGAATCGTTTTTTCAACCCTTGATCTGGTCGCCATTCTCATCATCGGTGAAGCTCATTGAGGCTGAATTCACGCAGAAACGCTCGCCCGTTGGCTGAGGGCCATCCGGGAAGACGTGCCCAAGGTGCGCATCGCAGTTGCCGCAGCGAATTTCGGTGCGCACCATGCCGTGCGACGAGTCGGTCAGATAGCGGATGGCCTCATCGCTCACCGGCTCGTAAAAGCTCGGCCAGCCGCAGCCAGAATCAAATTTCGTTTGTGAATTGAACAGGGGCGCATCGCAGACCAGGCAGTTGTAGACACCGTCCCGCTTGTTGTGCAGCAGGCGCCCGGTGAACGGCGGTTCCGTTCCGTGATTCTGCGTCACGTAAAACTGCATTTCTGTGAGGTTTTTTTTCAAATCGTCAGGGTTACGTTGGTTCGACATATGCTTACATCTCGCTGTAGAAACAGACATCTTTTACCCCGCATTCTAACAAAACATTAACACCCTTGCGTGCACTTTTGATCTAAACTTATGTGTCGCGAAAAGGCGGTCAGGCAATTGTGATCATATTCACATTTTTATCCTGCGAGGACTTTAAAATCCCGGCGCAGCCCCCATATGGGTGCAAGCTCAAAGGGAAAGTGAGGCGAGTCAGTCGCACAAACGTTAGTCACAGGATTGATTTGTCGCAATGATTGACACGATTCCGCTTGACGCTGCGTAAGGTTTTTGTAATTTTACAGGCAACCTTTTATTCACTAACAAATAGCTGGTGGAATATATGACTATCAAAGTAGGTATCAACGGTTTTGGCCGTATCGGCCGTATTGTTTTCCGTGCTGCTCAGAAACGTTCTGACATCGAAATCGTTGGTATCAACGATCTCCTGGACGCTGAATACATGGCGTACATGCTGAAGTACGACTCAACTCACGGTCGTTTCGACGGCACCGTTGAAGTGAAAGACGGCCACCTGGTTGTTAATGGCAAAACCATCCGCGTTACTGCTGAAAAAGACCCAGCTAACCTGAAATGGAACGAAATCGGTGTTGACGTTGTTGCTGAAGCAACCGGTATCTTCCTGACCGACGAAACTGCGCGTAAACACATCACCGCTGGTGCGAAGAAAGTTGTTCTGACTGGTCCTTCCAAAGACAACACCCCAATGTTCGTTCGTGGTGCAAACTTCGAAACTTACGCTGGCCAGGATATCGTGTCTAACGCATCCTGCACCACCAACTGCCTGGCACCGCTGGCAAAAGTTATCAACGACAACTTCGGCATCATCGAAGGTCTGATGACTACCGTTCACGCAACCACCGCTACTCAGAAAACCGTTGATGGCCCGTCTCACAAAGACTGGCGCGGCGGCCGTGGCGCGGCTCAGAACATCATCCCATCCTCTACCGGTGCTGCTAAAGCTGTAGGTAAAGTACTGCCAGAACTGAATGGCAAACTGACTGGTATGGCGTTCCGCGTTCCAACTCCTAACGTATCCGTTGTTGACCTGACCGTTCGTCTGGAAAAAGCTGCTTCTTATGAAGAAATTAAGAAAGCAATCAAAGCTGCTTCCGAAGGCGCAATGAAAGGCGTTCTGGGCTACACCGAAGACGATGTTGTTTCTACCGATTTCAACGGCGAAGTGTGCACTTCCGTGTTCGATGCTAAAGCAGGTATCGCACTGAACGACAACTTCGTTAAACTGGTTTCCTGGTACGACAACGAAACTGGCTACTCTAACAAAGTACTGGACCTGATCGCTCACATCTCCAAATAAGTTGAGATGAGTGCTTGATCCAAAAAGGCGACCTCGGTCGCCTTTTTTTATTTATAAGACAGAGGATTGCTTAATGATTAATAAAATTTTTGCACTTCCGGTAGTCGAACAACTTACCCCTGTGCTCTCCCGCCGCCAGATTGACGGTGCTGACGTTATCGTCGTTGACCACCCGCGCGTTAAGGCCTCCGTGGCGCTGAACGGCGCCCACCTGCTCTCCTGGAAACCGGAAGGCGAAGCTGAAGGCTTATGGCTGAGCGATGCGACCTCTTTCAAAAAAGGGGCAGCGATCCGCGGCGGCGTACCGATCTGCTGGCCGTGGTTCGGCCCTTCCGCACAGCAGGGTTTGCCTTCTCACGGGTTTGCCCGTAACCAGCAGTGGACGCTGAAAGCGCACAACGAAGATGACAACGGCGCCGTGCTGACCTTTGAGCTGCAGGCTAATGATGAAACCCGTGCCCTCTGGCCACAGGATTTCACCCTGTACGCCCGCTTTAAGCTGGGTAAAACCTGTGAAATCGAACTGGAAGCCCACGGCGAGTTTGAAACCACCGCAGCCCTGCACACCTACTTCAACGTGGGTGATATTAGCGCAGTGAAGGTGAGCGGCCTTGGCGATACCTTTATCGACAAAGTCGATAACGCCAAAGAAGGGAAGCTGAGCGACGGCGTACAAACGTTCCCTGACCGTACCGACCGCGTCTATCTGCACCCGGAAGCGTGCAGCGTGATCCACGACGGTGCCCTGAACCGCGGCATTGAAGTGGTCCACCATCATCACAGCGACGTGGTAGGCTGGAACCCGGGTCCTGCGCTGTCCGTCAGCATGGCCGACATGACGGATGAGGGTTATAAAACGTTTGTCTGCGTGGAAACAGCCTGTGTGACCACTCCGCAGAAAGCGAGTGAAGAAAAGCCATCACGTTTAGGGCAGACGATTCGCATTGTTAAGCGCTAATTTCTCTGCACCACACTAAAGCAAACGGGGCGCAAGCGCCCCGTTTTGATGCATAGATTGCACTAAATTAATGCACAATCAGAACTTGTAGCTCACGCCGACAGAGAAAATACCTGCCCAGGACTTATCGACCATCGGGCTATCCTTCACTTCGTCACTCAGACGCTCGTAGCGGCCGGTGCCGTACACGCTCCAGTCGCCAAGGAAGTTGTAGCTCGCGGTCAGCTCCAGGTAAGGATCCCAGCCGTCATCTGCACTGTAGCTTTTCAGACCACTGCGGCGGGACTCGTTTTTAGAGACACCGTAGTAGTAGTCATTGTAGTTCTCGCTGTTGTACTGCACACCGATACCCGGCGTCAGGGTGAGCCCACCGTTGGTGTAGCGGTACAACCATGCCAGATCCCAGATAAAGCCGTTGCTGTTATCCAGCGTGTCACCCGCCAGGGCCGTACGCAGGAAGCCATACTCGGTGTTATGCACGTATGAGAGCCCGGCCATCATCGAGCTTTTGCGCTTGTCGAGCTGGCGAAGCGCGTGGCTGTCGCTGTCACCCGGCTTGAAGTGCGTTGGGTCGTAGTAGGCCATGATGGAGAGCTTATCGGCCTTATCGTTCCAGAGATAGTAGCCGCCGCCGAGCCCGCGGAACCAGAAGTTATCGCCTTCATAAGTGATAACGGGAACAGGATAAACATCTCGGTCATACTGTTTGTACGGGCTGTTAATGACGCCAACACCCGCGCCTACCGTCCACTGACTTTCCGCCTGTGCGGTGCTTACTGCGGTCGCGGCAAGGATGCCTAATGCCAGAAGTTTGAGTTTGGTCACAATCCATTCTTTCCTGTAGTCAAATAATCAGCGGGTGAAGTGTAACCGCCATTCCCGTACATCCCAAAATTTTTTGCCTGCTAATCAGCCTAATTAACCCATTATTTTTAACTTATCAGATGACAACCTGCTTTCATTTACATGACCGCTGAATGAAAAACGTGCATTTGTCTTATAACGACAGTGGAAATTTTTGGATGAGTTATTGATATGTCATTGAAAGTAGATTTTGTGGGCATGCAAGTTTTGCAAATGCCATCTACGCTTTAATTTAAGAAGAGTTTTCCTGAACACCTGCGGTTCTTAGCGTCTGACCTGGCACACAGGTTGCTGCTCTGGCAGTGAGGTGCGAGAGATTCTCTTCCGGGAGCCTCCACTACTCATACGAACGGCTCTTATCCTGTGCTAAAAAACGAAAGGACGGCATGCCATGAATATATTCGATCACTATCGCCAGCGCTATGAAGCTGCCAAGGACGAAGAGTTCACACTGCAGGAGTTTCTTACCATCTGTCGGCAAGATCGCAGTGCCTATGCCAATGCGGCAGAACGGCTATTGATGGCTATTGGTGAGCCAAACATGGTTGACACTGCCCTGGAGCCTCGGCTTTCCCGTCTCTTTTCGAATCGGGTGGTCGCCCGATACCCGGCGTTTGAAGAGTTCTATGGTATGGAAGATGCCATCGAACAGATTGTCTCCTATCTGAAGCATGCCGCTCAGGGTCTGGAAGAGAAGAAACAGATCCTCTACTTACTCGGCCCGGTGGGCGGCGGTAAATCCTCGCTCGCGGAACGCCTGAAGTCGCTGATGCAGCGCGTGCCTATCTATGTGCTGAGCGCTAACGGTGAACGCAGCCCGGTGAATGACCACCCGCTGTGCCTGTTCAATCCGCAGGAAGATGCGCAGATTCTGGATAAAGAATACGGTATCCCGCGTCGCTATCTCGGTACCATCATGTCGCCGTGGGCGGCCAAACGCCTGCACGAGTTTGGTGGCGACATCACCAAATTCCGCGTGGTGAAGGTCTGGCCGTCGATCCTGGAACAGATCGCCATCGCCAAAACGGAACCCGGCGATGAGAACAACCAGGATATTTCGGCCCTGGTCGGTAAGGTCGACATCCGTAAGCTTGAAAACTTCGCGCAAAACGATCCGGATGCCTACGGTTACTCCGGCGCGCTGTGCCGGGCTAACCAGGGGATTATGGAATTCGTCGAGATGTTTAAAGCACCGATTAAAGTGCTGCATCCTCTGCTGACGGCTACCCAGGAAGGCAACTACAACGGGACGGAAGGTATCTCCGCCCTGCCGTTTAACGGGATTATTCTCGCCCACTCGAACGAATCTGAATGGGTGACCTTCCGTAATAACAAAAACAATGAGGCCTTCCTTGACCGCGTGTACATCGTCAAGGTTCCTTACTGCCTGCGGATCTCCGAAGAGATCAAAATTTACGAGAAACTGCTTAACCATAGTGAGCTGGTGCATGCACCCTGCGCGCCCGGCACGCTGGAAACGCTGTCACGCTTCTCCATCCTTTCGCGCCTGAAAGAGCCGGAAAACTCCAGCATCTATTCGAAAATGCGCGTCTATGACGGTGAAAGCCTGAAAGATACCGACCCGAAAGCGAAGTCGTATCAGGAATACCGTGACTATGCCGGGGTTGATGAGGGGATGAACGGTCTGTCCACGCGTTTCGCGTTTAAGATCCTCTCCCGCGTCTTTAACTTCGACCATGCGGAAGTGGCGGCCAACCCGGTTCATCTGTTCTACGTGCTGGAACAGCAAATCGAGCGTGAACAGTTCCCGCAGGAGCAGGCTGAACGCTACCTTGAGTTCCTCAAAGGTTACCTGATCCCGAAATACGCCGAGTTCATTGGCAAAGAGATCCAGACGGCCTACCTGGAATCCTATTCAGAGTACGGGCAGAACATTTTCGACCGTTACGTTACCTACGCTGACTTCTGGATCCAGGATCAGGAGTACCGCGACCCGGATACCGGCCAGCTGTTTGACCGTGAATCCCTGAACGCGGAGCTGGAAAAAATCGAGAAGCCTGCCGGGATCAGCAACCCGAAAGACTTCCGTAACGAGATTGTGAACTTCGTCCTGCGCGCCAGAGCGCATAACAACGGGCGCAATCCGAACTGGACCAGCTACGAGAAACTGCGCACGGTCATTGAGAAGAAGATGTTCTCCAATACCGAAGAGCTGCTGCCGGTGATCTCGTTTAACGCCAAAACCTCAACCGATGAACAGAAAAAACACGACGATTTTGTCGACCGTATGATGGAAAAAGGCTACACCCGCAAACAGGTCCGCCTGCTCTGCGAATGGTACCTGCGCGTGCGTAAATCGTCTTAAAACAAGTGCCCGGCGGCGTTTAGCGCCTGCCGGGCCTACAAAATGCAAGTTGGCAAATGCAGTACGGGGGGTATATGACCTGGTTTATTGACCGGCGTCTTAACGGCAAAAACAAGAGCACGGTGAACCGCCAGCGCTTCTTGCGTCGTTATAAAGCGCAAATTAAACAGTCTATCTCCGAGGCCATCAACAAACGCTCGGTGACCGACGTCGACAGCGGCGAGTCTGTCTCCATCCCCACCGATGACATCAGCGAACCGATGTTTCATCAGGGGCGAGGCGGCCTGCGCCATCGCGTACACCCAGGTAATGACCACTTCGTTCAGAACGACAGAATTGAGCGTCCTCAGGGCGGCGGCGGTGGTTCAGGAAGCGGTCAGGGACAGGCCAGCCAGGACGGTGAAGGTCAGGACGAATTTGTCTTCCAGATTTCGAAAGATGAATATCTCGATTTACTGTTCGAAGACCTGGCGCTGCCAAATCTGAAAAAGAATCAGCATCGTCAGCTTAATGAATATAAAACCCACCGCGCGGGCTATACCGCCAACGGCGTGCCCGCTAACATCAGCGTCGTACGTTCGCTGCAGAATTCGCTGGCGCGACGCACGGCCATGACGGCAGGAAAACGGCGCGAGCTGCGCGAGCTGGAGAGCAGCCTGAAGGTGGTGGAAAACACGGAACCGGCGCAACTGCTGGAAGAGGAGCGTCTGCGTAAAGAGATTGCAGAGCTAAGGGCGAAGATCGAACGGGTACCGTTTATCGACACCTTTGACCTGCGCTATAAGAACTACGAAAAACGCCCCGAGCCCTCCAGCCAGGCGGTGATGTTCTGTCTGATGGACGTGTCCGGCTCGATGGATCAGGCCACCAAAGATATGGCGAAGCGTTTTTATATCCTGCTCTATTTGTTCCTGAGCAGAACCTATAAGAACGTGGAGGTGGTCTATATCCGCCACCACACCCAGGCGAAGGAGGTGGATGAACATGAGTTCTTCTACTCGCAGGAGACCGGGGGCACCATCGTCTCGAGCGCGCTGAAGCTGATGGATGAAGTGGTGAAAGAGCGTTACGACCCGTCGCAGTGGAATATTTATGCCGCGCAGGCGTCTGATGGCGATAACTGGGCCGACGACTCGCCGCTGTGTCATGAGATCCTGGCGAAGAAAATTCTGCCGGTCGTGCGTTACTACAGCTATATCGAAATCACCCGCCGCGCTCACCAGACCCTGTGGCGGGAGTATGAGCATCTGCAGGCGATGTTCGATAATTTTGCCATGCAGCATATCCGTGACCAGGATGATATTTACCCGGTGTTCAGGGAGCTGTTTCACAAGCAATCTTCTACCAGCAACGCATAATCCAACAGCCAGCGAACACGCTGGCTGTTTTCTTTCGACCCCGCTCATCCCGTGCTAATGTAGAACGCTGCATACTGGATTATCACCGGGAAATCGTTATGACTGACGACGTTATTGGAACAGGAACCCACCAGCAGCTCATTACCTTACTCACCGAGCAGGGCGCGCGTTTTCGCGTCATGGAGCACGAGGCGGTCGGGAAATGTGAAGCGGTAAGTGAAATTCGCGGAACCGATCTGCGGCAAGGCGCAAAAGCCCTGGTCTGCAAGGTGAAGGGAAACGGCGTAAAAAAACACGTTCTGGCGATCCTCGCCGCCGATCTGCAGGCTGACCTGAGCCAGCTCGCCAGCCATTTTGGCGGGCTAAAGGCCTCTCTCGCCAGCCCGGCTGAAGTCGATGCCCTGACCGCCTGCGTTTTCGGCGCTATCCCGCCCTTTAGCTTTCATCCTGACCTGGCGCTGGTTGCTGACCCGCTGCTGTTCGAGCGCTTTGACGAAATTGCGTTTAACGCCGGCCTGCTGGAGAAATCCGTGATTATGGATACCCAGGACTACCTGCGCATCGCCCGTCCTGAGCTCGTCACCTTCCATAAAGCGTAACTGTGATGGCTGGCGCTCCTGTCAGCCTTTTCGTTCCAGAAAAAGCACGGAGGCAACGAGAATAGCGGCAATAGCGAAAAACGATGAGGAGATAATCAGCGTTTCCACAAACATGTGATCGTTCATGATGGCGACCCCTTTTGCGATATCTGCTTTCGTTTTAATCCGCGTAAATGACAAGGTTATGACAACGACAAAATCTTTTTAAAACTGTTCTCTGCTGCGTTTGCGCGTACAGTAAACAGAACAATTTTTCTGGCAAGGATTCCCTATGTTTGACCCTACTCTGCTCATTCTTCTGGCACTGGCCGCGCTCGGCTTTGTCAGCCATAACACCACCGTCGCCATCTCGATTCTGGTGCTTATTATTGTGCGCGTGACGCCGTTAAATACCTTTTTCCCGTGGATCGAAAAACAAGGCCTCACCATCGGGATCATCATCTTAACCATCGGGGTGATGGCGCCGATCGCCAGCGGCACCCTTCCCGCCTCAACGCTGCTGCACTCGTTTGTAAACTGGAAATCGCTGGTGGCGATCGCGGTAGGGATTTTTGTTTCGTGGCTGGGCGGACGCGGCGTTACGCTGATGAGCAGCCAGCCCTCACTGGTGGCGGGCCTGTTGGTGGGCACCGTGCTGGGCGTGGCGCTCTTTCGCGGCGTGCCGGTCGGCCCGCTGATTGCGGCAGGCCTTGTCTCTCTGTTTATCGGGAAGTCGTAGTCAGGCTGGCCATATAACGCGCCGGCGTCTGGCCCAGTCCCTTCCTGAACATGGTGATAAACGCGGTGGTCGAGTCATAGCCCAGTGACTGGGCCACCTGCTGTACCGATTTCCCGCCGATCAGGTGCTGTAACGCCACAATCAGCTGCAGCTGGTGACGCCAGCGGCGAAAGCTTAAGCCGGTCTCTTTCACCACCAGCCGCGCCAGGCTGCGCTCGCTCATGGCGAAATGGCTCGCCCACTGCGCCAGCGTCTGCCAGGCGGCGGGCTCTTCCGCCATTTTCTCGCTCATCAGCCGAATTTTGGGATGGGGAGAGACGGGCAGCTGCAGATGCTCCTGCCGCTGGAGCGGCAGCTCGTCAAACAGGACGTCCACCAGGCGCGATGTGGCCGCAAGAGGAAGTTGTTCACGCGATTTTTCCGCCAGGGATAAAATTAGCTCCCGCACCAGAGGAGAGATTTTCAGGGTGCAGCAGCGGTCGGGCAAGCTGGCGGCACCCGGTTCAATGAACAAAAAGCAGAGCTGCGCGCCCGGCGTGGCCCTGTTGCTGTGCGGCATCTGGCCGGGGATCCAGACGGCGTACTGGGGCGGCACCATCAGCATGGCATTTTCCACTTCACAGGTGATTGCGCCGCCGAGGGCCAGAATCAGCTGCCCCTTACGGTGATGATGTCGGGGAATATACTGTTCCTCCGCCACCACGCGGATGCGAAATGCGACGGCCGCATCGTGCTGGCTATCGGGATCATAGCCGTCCAGTCCCAGACCAATCATCAATTTGTCCGATATTAGCGATAAACTGTCATTTTAGCCTGATTTCAACCGCTGAGAAAATCGGTATTGTGAGCGCTCGCTTGAACGTATGAGAACATAATGACTACTGCTATTCGCACCTCAGGAAAACACGGCGCGCTGTTGATTGCAGGCATCCTGATGATTGCCACTACGCTTCGCGTCACATTTACCGGCGCAGCCCCGCTGCTCGACACTATTCGTCTTGATTATGGATTAAGCACGGCGCAAACCGGTCTGCTGACCACCCTGCCCCTGCTGGCTTTCGCTCTCGTCTCGCCGCTCGCCGCAGGCGTTGCCCGGCGTATCGGCATGGAGCGCAGCCTGTTTATCGCCCTGCTGCTGATTTGCGCCGGGATTGCCGTTCGCTCGCTGCCTTCCGCCGCTTTGCTTTTCACCGGAACGGCGATCGTCGGCTGCGGTATTGCGCTCGGGAACGTGCTGTTACCCGGATTAATTAAGCGTGATTTTCCAGGCCAGGTGGCGAAGCTCACCGGCGCCTATTCCCTGACGATGGGCGTCTCGGCGGCATTTGGCTCAGCGATGATTGTTCCCCTGGCACAGGGGAATGCGGGCTGGCATGGTGCACTGCTGATGCTGATGGCGTTTCCGCTGGTCGCACTGCTGCTCTGGCTGCCCCAGTGGCGTCAGAAACATGTCGCAACGGTAACGGGCGCAGGCGCGCTGCATAACCGCGCGATCTGGCGCTCGGCCCTCGCCTGGCAGGTCACGCTCTTTTTGGGGATTAACTCGCTGATTTACTACGTCATCATCGGCTGGCTGCCGGCGATACTGCTGAGCCACGGCTACAGCGAAGCGCAGGCCGGCTCGGTGCACGGTCTGCTGCAGCTGGCCACGGCCGTGCCGGGACTCGCCGTTCCGCTGATCCTCCACCGTCTGAAAGACCAGCGGGCGATCGCAGGCGCGGTGGCGCTGATGTGCGCGATAAGCGCGGCGGGATTATGGTTTATGCCCGGCATGGCGGTGATGTGGACGCTGGTATTTGGCTTTGGCACAGGGGCAACGATGATCCTCGGCCTGACGTTTATCGGTCTGCGCGCCAGCACTGCACACCAGGCGGCGGCGTTGTCAGGCATGGCGCAGTCGATTGGCTATCTGCTCGCCGCCTGCGGTCCTCCGCTAATGGGGAAAATTCACGATAGCGCGGGAGACTGGCGGATCCCGCTTCTGGGCTGCGCGCTGGCCGCCGTGATAATGGCCCTCTGCGGCATCTTAGCCGGGCGAGACCGGGAGATCGCGCCCCGTTAAGCCCCCGTTTCGCCCAGCGGCGCTGCGCTGAATTGTGCAATCTGTTGATATGTAGGCCGGGTAAGCGCAGCGCCACCCGGCGAGAAAAGCGGCGACGTTATGAATCGCGCGCCGCGCGCAGCATCGCCTGCACCAGCACGACCGGGCGTCCTTCCAGCGCAGCACGCTCGTGCTGGAATAAGGTGATCACGAAGAACGGGTGCGTGACCAGTTCTGCGGCACGGATTTCACCCCTATCGTCCCATCCCGTCACATGCATATCTCCGTTTTCCAGCGCCTGTGCAAACGCCGGCGACACGCCATAGTTACAGTGATATCCCTCTTCAATTTCCGGCTTGCCGTACGCTTTGGCGATCAGCGTATTCCTGCGCAGTTCAATCGCATCGGTTTTTTCCACCAGCGAGCAGGCTAACGGCGCAATCACCATGGTGCCTTCGGTATCCGTCTCAGCGTGTGCCGCATCAGCCCAGCCCAGCACGTTTCGGGCATACTCAATCAGCGCATGCTGGAATCCGCCGCAGGTGCCCAGAAACGGGATGCTATTTTCACGGGCGTAGCGCGCGGCGATAAAAGCGGCCTCCGTGTTTTTGTAGGGGCTGGCAGGAACCAGCCAGATGGCATCGTAGCCCACCAGATCTTCAGGGCTTGTCAGCTCCGTGGTGGCAAGCCAGTCGTAATCGGCGGTGAGGTCAAGGACTGCGGCGGCGTCGTCAATGGCCAGCGGGATCGCCTGATGCGCAATAACACTGGGATTGTAATCGCCAACCAGCGCAATGCGCAGCGTCGTTTTAACCGGGAGGTGTTCCATGAAAGGTTCCTTATGCCAGAGTATTATCAGATAACATAAGGAACCTCAGACTACCGATCTTTTGCAGTTATCACAATACCTTAAATTTGGAGGGTGGAATCATGATTCAGTGCAAACGCGTCTATGAAAAGGCAGGCCCTGACGACGGCTATCGGGTGCTGGTGGACAGGCTGTGGCCGCGCGGCGTTAAGAAAACGGACCTCATGCATGACGAATGGTGTAAAGCGCTCGCGCCCTCGAATGAACTACGCAAGGCTTTTCATAGCGAAACCATTGATTTCACCGCCTTCAGCCAGGCCTATCGGGAAGAGCTGGCGCAGCAGGCTGAGGAGGGCGCGCGTCTGGCGAGGCTGGCGCACGGGCAGACCGTCACCCTGCTCTTTGCTGCCAAAAACGCGGAGCAAAACCACGCCCTGGTCTTAGCCGACTGGCTGCGCCATCTGTGATCAGCCGATCGTCAGTTCATAGAGGATTTGCGGTGCGTCATCCGGGGTGAGCGGCATCAGATGTTCGGGGCGGACAAACGCAAAGCCGTGCTGGTTGTCAAAGGCGTAGACATCCCCCGTCACCAGCCAGAGCGCGCGATCGGCGGTGACGGGTAATTGCGTCATCACGCCGTTGACCGGGTTAACGAAACGCTGGCCAGGCTGGCACAGGCCAAACAGCTCAACAGATTTACCTATATTGCGACGGCCTGACGCCGTGCGGGCACCCACGATCATCGCCATGCTGCCCGGTTTTAGCTGAAACATACTTCTCTCGCGGAAACGAACGCCAGAAACTGGCTAAGATTAATCCTAAAGAGAAGTGTATCGCAGGCGGTATCCGTCTGTCACCTGGTCGGTTGTGGACGATCGCGACGATAGAGCGCCCATTCATCGATCACTTCGCCACCCGGTAATTTGCACTCGGTGCGAACGCCCTGCGGGCTTTGAACCGGGATCTGTTCCCCGCCTTTCTCCAGGCAGTAGACGGAGGCTGGGTTCGCCATACCGATAACGTGCGGCGGTTTCGGCGCATCGGGTGGCGTAGTTTTTGCGGTGCAGGCGGCCAGGGGAAGCGCCAGCGTCAGAAGCAGAAATCTCATCTCATTGATCCTTTTGACGTCATTACAGCCTAAGGGTAACGGGTCATCGCCGCGTTCTCCATGATTTCTCCATTTTAACTGCACTTTTCAGCACTATAGTGTGGCGTGTTCTCGATATGACCAGAGAACATCATTCCGTAATCAAGATGTCTTTGCCCCGGTCTCAACAACGGGGCTTTTTTTCTCGCCTGCTGCTCGCTCCCTGCATATATTAAATTTTCTGTATTCGTGTTTTACTATGCCTGAAGCCTAAAAACTCAGCATAACATGCAGATGCAGACGTCTTCTGCCTGGGAGTCATTCTACGTCATGTCGGATCTTATCCTCGCTCGCGTTTCAGAAACCCTTGCCACCGAGCAATCCCTTGAAAGCCTCGTTCGCCAGCTGCTGGAGATGCTGGAAATTGTCACCGACATGGAGTCGACCTACCTGACGAAGGTGGATATCGAGGCACGGCTGCAGCACATCCTCTACGCCCGTAATAGCAAGCAGATGACAATCCCGGAGGGGCTGAGCGTCCCATGGGATGAGACGCTGTGCAAACGCGCGCTGGATAGTGACACGATGTTCAGCAATGACGTGCCAGAACGTTGGCCAGAGTGTGAAGCCGCAAAAGCGCTTGGCATTACCACCTACATGAGTATTCCTGTCCATCTTGCGGATGGTTCACTTTACGGAACGCTCTGCGCCACCAGCACGGCCAGAAAGCCGCTAAGCGAGCGCGGTGAACAGGTTCTGAAGCTCTTCGCCGGGCTGATTGCCCAGTCCATTCAGAAAGAGTCGCTGGTGACCCAGCTTCGCGAAGCCAATGCGGCCCTCATCGCGCACTCCTATACGGATGCCCTTACCGGTTTACCTAACCGTCGCGCCATTTTTGAAGATCTGACCACCCTCTTTTCTCTGGCCCGGCACCTGAAGCGTAACGCCATCATCGCGTTT
Source organism: Enterobacter sp. ECC-249 (assembly GCF_043965265.1). Taxonomy (NCBI): domain Bacteria; kingdom Pseudomonadati; phylum Pseudomonadota; class Gammaproteobacteria; order Enterobacterales; family Enterobacteriaceae; genus Enterobacter; species Enterobacter sp. ECC-249. The sequence goes on along the minus strand of NZ_CP143660.1, from coordinate 2,365,009 downwards.
ATCGATCTGGATGATTTCAAGCTGATTAACGATCGTTACGGCCACGAAGCTGGCGACCAGTTCCTGATAGAAGTGGGCAAGCGTTTGACCGAAGAGAAACAGCAGGACGATATTATCGGTCGTCTGGGCGGGGATGAATTTCTGGTCGCATCGTTGAGCCAGCCCCACCAGGAGGGGGATAACGCGCAGCTTACGCTGCTCAAAACGCGTCTCAGCGCCTGTATCGCCGGCGAATACTGGCTGGGCAGCGTTCATATTATTTATCCGGGCGCCAGCTTCGGCGTTATCGAAGTGGACCCTGCCGCAACCGATCCTGACAGCGCGTTACGTGCTGCGGATGTAGCGATGTATCAGGATAAGAAAGGAAAAAGCAAAACACGCTTTCTCCCTATGGATTAACCCCGTACACTCTACGGCGTTATTGAAACCGAAACAGGTGATGGTATGAGAATAGGGATCCTCTTCCCGGTCGTTATTTTTATAACGGCGGTGGTTTTTTTAGCGTGGTTTTTTGTCGGCGGCTACGCGGCTCCAGGGGCATAAATGCGGAAGACAACCGTCATTATGCTGATCGTTGCCATCGCAGCGTTTGCCGGCACGCAGCTTGGCTGGTGGTAAACCCAATACGTAAAAAGGCCGCCATCCGGCAGCCTTTTTCAACGCTTTCAGAACTTAGCTTTTGATCTTTCTGTAGATAAACAGAACAACCAGAGCACCGATCACCGCGACGGCGAAACTGCCGAAGTTAAAGCCATCGACCTTGCCAAAACCGAACAGCGTACTGATCCAGCCGCCGACTACCGCGCCGACAATACCCAGTATTACGGTGACGATAAACCCACCGCCATCTTTGCCCGGCATGATCCACTTCGCCAGAATACCCGCAATAAGCCCAAAGATAATCCAGGATAAAATTCCCATAACTTTCCTCTCTGTATGGTTTTTGTCATTAAATCAACGACACAAAAAGAATAGCACAGGATTCCAGAAAGGAAATTTGTGATAAGCATCACAATGAGAGAGTGCGTAATTATTCACCAACAAAAAGAACGGGCCACATAAACTGTGGGGTTGCATCTTTTGTTGAGAAAGATTATCTTTCTCAACGCTGAATAGTTGAGAGAAACACTCAGGTATTCAGTACGACATTGCTCACATTGCTTCCAGTATTTCTTGCCCACTCCTGAGTGGGCTTTTTTTTAGTTCATACCCCAACAAACGCGTACCGGTTACGTCCCGCGCGTTTCGCCTGATAGAGCGCCTGGTCTGCGGCAATAATGATATTTTGCTGGCTGCCCGCGATGTCGACGGCACGGGCGGTCGAAATCCCGACGCTTACCGTCACCCGGCCGAAGGGGCTAAAAGCATGGGCAATTTGCAGCGAGAACACATTGCGAATAATCGTCTGGGCCAGACGAAGCGCCTCCTGAATATCCGTATCCGGCAATATCAGCGCAAACTCCTCTCCGCCGTATCGCGCCACAAGCTGATTATCACGGGTAAGGCTCTCCCTGAGGCTGTTTCCGAGCATAGCCAGACACCGATCCCCTTCCGGATGGCCGTAGTTATCGTTGTATTTTTTAAAGTAGTCCACGTCCACGATCAGTATCGAAATCGGCGCGTCATGCGCGGCACACATAGCGATGTCTGAGAGGATTTTTTCATCAAAGACGCGGCGATTGTACAGCCCGGTCAACGCATCTTCTGAGGCAATAATCTTCAGCGCTTTGTTATCACGTGTTTTTCGGGACAGGTCGGAATAGAGGAAGTATGACGCTACGATGAGTATCGCCGTGAACACGAAAATGAGTACCGCCAGCTGAATCGCCTGCTTGCGCCAGGGAGCAAGAGCCTCATCAATGCTAACCGCCACGGTGGTGACCAGTCCGTAGCGTCTGTTTTTCTCATAGGCATAGATGCGTTCGATTTTATCAAACCGCGAGATGGAGCTGGCTATCCCCGTATTTTGTACCTTGAGATATTTCCTGAAGAGCGGTGAATCAGAAACAATCGTGCCGATATAGGTATTTTTAAAGGGATACCGGACCAGCAGCACGCCTGTTTGCGTCGTTAAGCCGATGACGCCCGAGTGACCGATATTAATCTGCCCGTAGAGCGCCAGAAAGTTTTCGATACCCAGCGTCACCACCACCACACCGTTAAATGCCCCGGTCTGGGTTTCAAGGCGCCGGCTGATAGTGATAACCCATTTGCCATTTGTTCTGCTTACCACCGGCTCCCCAATAAAAATCGCCTGATTTTTATTTGCTTTGTGATAGATAAAAAACTCTCTGTCCGAGCCTTTACGTGGCCCCGTAAAACTTTCATGCAGCGCGGTAAAGATATCGCCCTGAGCATTGTAAACAACCACATTATTAATCTGGGTAAGAAGGTTATCCTGATTATTGATCATGTGCTGAATATTGGTCGCCTGCTGCGGGGTCATGCCATAAATTTCGATTATGTCGGAAACGGTAGTAATTAACATTTCACTCTGGCGCATGATCCCTTCGGTGTAGACATCAAGGGTATGGCTCAGGTTAGCGACGCTGGTATTAATTTGCTGGATTGACTGCTGTCTGGACGTGGCAATTTGGACAGCAAGCGCCAGCGAGATGATCAATGAGACAATGATGACGGTAATGGTTGTTGTGTAAAAAGTATTTTTCACATGCACGAGCTTTTCCACCTTATCACGCCTGATATCCCTGGCTGACAACTCTTGTCACTGTAACAAAGCTCAGGATAAGAGGAAAATGAATTGCACTTAAGCATACAACAGAAGCTCGTCTTAATTTCGTTTTACAAACTTACCGTCTCCCGGGGCTTAGATAAAATGACTTTAATAAAATCGATATACGAGACGGGTTTACCAAAATAATAACCCTGCAGCAGGGTAATCTCATTACGGTTGAGATACTCCAGCTGCTCTTTCGTTTCTACGCCTTCGGCCACGATCCGCAATGAAAGTTTTTTCGCCAGGTCAATAACGCAGTCCAGCAGGATCGTTGAGTCCTTCTCCTCTGATACCCGGTTAACAAAGCTTTTATCAATTTTAATATAATCTATGGCAAGCGCATTGAGACATGACAGCCCGGAATACCCTGTACCAAAATCATCCAGGGCAATAACAAAACCGGCGTTATGCAGCGCGTTGAGGTTTTCCACCAGATGAGGATTATCGATCAACGGTTCACGTTCGGTCACCTCAAGAACCAGCTTCACGGCTTTACCCTGAAACCCCTTGCCGAAGATTCGGCAGTCACCGATGAAAGAAGGGGCATTGATGTGTCTGGCGCTGATGTTCACCCCGATATGGAACCCGTCCGGCAGCTTAGGCAGGAGCGGCTTAAGCTGTGTGACCACTTTCGCCATCAAGCCTTTGGTCAGCAGAATAATCAACCCGCTACGTTCAGCTATCGGGATAAAGACGTCCGGCGGGATAAAGCCTGACTTAGGATGCTTCCACCTTGCCAGGACTTCAACACCGTATAACCCGCCGGTATCGCCGTTCACGATCGGCTGGTAATAAGGCACGATCTCTCCCTGCAAAATGGCCTTACGCAAATCGTCTTCAAAGGTGGTGCTTTTCCCCTTGTAGCGGCGGATCAAAATGCCCACCGCCACGGATAGCGCGAGAATCAGCAGGATCAGGCTCCATCCCTGTTGCAGTAGCCGCGTCAGGCTAAAAAAGGCAGGCGGTTGCCAGGCCAGACTAAAGGGGAAGAGCGAAGAGGTCGTCAGTGACCCCGCCCACGAGGCCGCTTTCCAGCCGGTCACATCACCGTTGCGCGTAAACATCCTGTCGCCGACAACCAACCCGAGCTCAACGCTGTTTGATGCGTTCGCGATGACGTCCTGCAAATGCGCATCACTGACGCTGACGATGACGCGCCCTCCCGCGATGGGCATCTGGAAGACAAGCACCGGGATGCCGTTCACCAGTCGATTACCGGGTAGCAGCATTAATTTTTGTTCAGGTAACGTCTCCGGATGCACAATCAAAACGCCATTCCCGGGAAGGGAAGTACAGATGATTTTCCCCTGCTGCTGGATCATGATGGCGCGCAGATGCGGTTTGAGCGCGGCTTCTGTCCCTAGCGCCAGCTGTCCGCTGCTGCTACACCCCTGCTCCGCAACCCGCTTCGCCGTGCTGGCCGCGCTGACGGCTTCCGCCAGAATGCTCTCTATTTTCTGGGTGCTTACCGTGGCGGTATGAACATTATTCATTTTCGCCATCTGCCATAACTGCCAGTTAATAATCAGTATGCCGATCAGAAAAAGAAACAAGGCACTGAGAACAGGGATCATCACGTTACGCACGATGTTTTCCTTAATAGAATAAACAAGCATGGAGGATCGGAAAGAAGAACCCGTGGTTTACCCGGCGTTGCTTATCACAATAAAAATAGCTTAGCTGAGAATTGTCTTAAAAAACTGATGCTTTCGTATGAGTTCCCTCGCTCAAATTTGCCCACCCGACGTGACTATCAGGCTTGTGCCTTGCCCTGGCTGTGTTAAGCTTTGTGAAATCAGGGAGCGGACAGGATAACTGGAAAATGAAAAAGCGCATTGCCGTTGCGATCGTTTCAACGCTTCTGGTCATCCTGTCTCTTTATGCGGTCAACGTGGTTATCATCGGTCAGCAAAAAACCAAACAGCTTGAAATATCCCAGACCCTTTTACATTATTCAGAAGATCTGTCCCAAAGCGTGGCGCTGGGCCTCAAAAGCATAACGACGCAGGGATGTGATAAAACCAGCCTTGATAGCTACAGGCAAATAAAGCTTAATAACCTCTATTTCAGCGATATCGGTTTTATCGAAAAGGGAAAAATTGTCTGTACAGCTTTTTGGGGTAAACTCGCGACGCCCGTTCCACTTCCTGCGGAACTGCATAAAACGCCGAGAGGTTTTCTCCTGGCGCAATTTTCCAGAAAAGACTTTTTCACAGGCAATGCGGCAATTTATAATAATATTATTATCTTCACCTCCCGCTATGCTTACGATAAATTCACCCCGGTTACCGCAAGCTATTCTCTGAGCGCCACCACGAAGGATTTTGGCCGGACCTTTTTTTCAGCCGCCCCGGAGCTGAAGCCGCGGAGCTGGCTGCATGCGACATTGTTCACCCTGACCATTACACAGTGCAGCGCCTCGTGGGATTTATGCGTGATTGTAAAACACCACGATGCGGGACTGGCCTCGCTCCCCCCGTTTATCTTTACGTTTCTCGCGGTCATACTCTTTTTTATCTGGGTCGCGATAACGTTATTTATCTTCCGTCTCTATGAAGACCGTTTTTCACTGGAACGCACGCTGATCAAAGCCGTGATAACGAATACCTTCAGCGTTAATTATCAGCCCATTATTCGTATTCGCGATCAAAAAATCGTGGGAGTAGAAGTTCTTTCGCGATGGCGCGATCAAAAGCACGGAGACGTCTCGCCGGAGCTGTTCATCCCATTAATTAAGAAAATCGGTCTGTATAAAAAATATTACAGCAATATTATCGGGAAGTCCCTTTCAGAAATTGCCCCGCTGGCGATTAAGCATCAGCTGATCGTTTCAATCAACGTTGGGCGAAAGGAAATTGAAGACGGACAGTTTATTAACATTTTGCGTCGCGAGTGCTTAGCCAATCGCCTCCCCCTTTCCTTGATGAAGGTCGAGCTTTCCGAGAAAGCCGTTTCCGCGGCGGATATCCTCGAGGGGTTCTGTCAGGAACTGAAGTCGCTTGGCGTTAAAATTTCAATCGATGATTTTGGCGTGCAAAATTCAAATCTGGCCCGGCTGTCGCAGCTTGAATATGATGAAATTAAAATTGATAAGTCGCTGGTGGATGGCATCAGCGAGCATTATAAGCAAAACATCTTTGTTATCTTCAGCGATGCCCTTGCGAAGTTGAATAAAACCCTTGTTTTCGAGGGCGTGGAAAATGAAATTCAATATTGCTTCATTGCGGACAGATATCCCGATGCCCTTATCCAGGGTTGGTATTTTTCAAAAGCACTCACCCGGAGCGAGCTGGCGAAGCGACTCACCGGCGTCGCCCCGTAACCAGAAGCCTGCCATGCGCGTTTTTTTACACTCAGGCATTTCTATTTTTTCCGCCAAAACATATAGTCGTCATATTCAGACGGTAGATTACCCTGAAGCACACTCTTATTTTGGTTAAAAACGTGAAATTATCCTTACTTTTTCCAGTGGTACTGTTCTTTCTGATCGTTATTTTCGCGCTGCTTATCGATAAACCCGCTTCTCATATTCTGCGGAAAAAATGCATGTGGTCCGATAGCGTGATGCTGAGCTGTATCGCAAAGCATCAGCATAACGGTTTTTGAGGCAGGCTATTCATTTCCCCATTGATTGAGGAAGTTCGCGACATCATCAATGCGACCCGCACGGATCCCGGCTTCAGTGGCCATCTCCTGCTGGGCTTCCTCGCTGATCTCTTCATTATTCGCTAAGCGGGTGAGCAGCAGCTGGAAATAGTGCGCCAGCGCGTCGCGCTCAGACTCCGCAACTTGCTCAGCGGCTTCCGTCGCGTACTCATCGGCAATGTCATAATATTTCAGGGGGATATCGTTATTCATAACAGTCTCGTCTCAGGCCTTTAAGGGTAACGTCACGAGTATATCGGACGCGTTATCTCAACCAAAGCATTGCTTCAGATGAGTAACGCAAGCAGCGCTGCGAGCGCGGGCACGGCCTGTACATACAAAATTTTTCGGCTGGCGGTGGCCGCGCCAAAAAGTCCGGCAATCAACACGCAGGCCAGGAAGAAGATGGCCACCTGAATCCCCTTTTCGCCGAGCCAGAGGCTCCAGAGCAGACCGGCTGCCAGAAAACCGTTATACAGCCCCTGATTTGCAGCCAGCACGCGGGTGTCGCGCGCAAACTCGGGACGCAGATTAAAGGCCTTATGCCCTGTTTTGGTATTCCACAGGAACATTTCCAGCACGAGAATGTAGAGATGAATGAGTGCAACGACAGCGATAAGGACAGTGGCTAACATCGTGTTGTCTCCCGCAGGCAGAGGCAAAAAAAACGGGAACCCTCAGGCCCCCGTTCTTGTTTAACCCAGAATCTGGATTACATGTTCGCGATGATCGCGTCGCCAAACTCTGAACATTTCAGCAGCTTAGCGCCTTCCATCAGACGTTCGAAATCGTAAGTTACGGTTTTCGCGTTGATCGCGCCTTCCATACCTTTAACGATCAGGTCTGCGGCTTCGAACCATTCCATATGACGCAGCAGTATTTCATTAAATCATTCATGATGCATTGATTTTTCAGTTAAAAATTCATAATTGTCGCGTTCATCACACTTCATTGACCACGAGCTAACCTATTGATTAATTACAATGATTTTTGGGTTTTGATAACCACTTTTGGCTTTATTAATTAATCTCTTAATGGGTTCGCTGCTATCCTCCTTCGCTCCCTGCCCTATACTTTGAGTCTGACACTTGGCTGGAGGTTTCTATGTGTGGACGTTTTGCACAAGCCCAAACTCGTGAAGAATACCTAGCGTATCTCGCCGATCAAGCCGACCGTGACATCGCATTTGACTCGGAACCAATTGGACGCTACAACGTTGCTCCTGGTACAAAAGTCCTGCTGCTTAGTGAACGTGATGAGCAACTGCACCTCGATCCGGTGTTCTGGGGTTACGCGCCAGGGTGGTGGGATAAACCGCCACTGATTAACGCGCGTGTCGAAACTGCGGCCACCAGCAGAATGTTTAAACCTCTCTGGCAGCACGGTCGGGCAATTTGTTTCTCCGATGGATGGTTCGAATGGAAAAAAGAAGGCGTAAAGAAACAGCCATACTTCATTCACCGGGCAGATGGAAAGCCAATTTTTATGGCAGCGATCGGCAGCACGCCATTTGAGCGTGGCGATGAAGCAGAAGGTTTTCTCATCTTGACATCGGCTGCTGATAAAGGGCTTGTCGAAATCCATGACCGCCGACCGCTTGTTCTATCACCTGAAGCTGCAAGGGAATGGATGCGCCAGAGTGTGGGCGCGAAAGAAGCGGAAGAGATAGCTGCCGATGGTGAAGTGTCCGTCGACAAGTTTATCTGGCACACCGTTTCGCGCGCTGTAGGAAATGTGAGAAATCAGGGTTCAGAGTTAATCGAGGCGGCCAACTAAAGTAAAAAGATTAGTTATTATTTTCGCTGAGAGCGGATTTTTTACGTTACATGCATGATTGTTAAAGATTATTTTACGGCAAACAATCCATCTCATTGAGATTATGATAAATTAGCCACCGTAGTTTTGCTATGAGACCTTATTTCTCTTACTAGATAAAATTTATCTTCATGAAGGAATGCATATGAACAGTAAAAGTGTTGACCTTAAGGCTGCCACAGAAGAACTGGTAAAATTAGTTGAGAAATTGCAAGTACAAGAGCGTGCATACGACGAAGCGATTGAACATTCTGTAAACTATATGGGATATGATGAAAAAATAGAAAATGTCAGGGACGAAAGGGCTAGAAGTGCGTTCGAGAGTGTCGAAAAAGTCAAAAAAGAGATAGAGAACCAAACAAATTTAATTGCTGCATTTGTAAAGAAATCTTAACAAATCTCATACTACCTTTAAACAGCTGGCCTCGCGCCAGCTACCTTGTTAACCATAACGTCTTTAAGGTACATTTATCAAAATGATCTTAAATCCTATGTATATTATTGATATGCAAGGACAAAACCATCCGATAAAGTTATCTAACCATGAGAAGATCAGAATACCTTGTAGTGTACCTCGGCGAAAGCATCTCGCGTTTCATCTGCCACCGTTGCTGAATGCCCTGCCCCGCGAAGTAGAGCGTTCCTTTCCCGTCTTTCGCGTTCAAGTGATCAAGTACTTCCATTAAGCGGTCACTTCCAGCACGCGGCGCGTTCTCGTCGAACAAATTAATCTGGGCCACACCTTGGCTGAAGAAGTCACCCAGCATTATTCCTGCCTTCTGGTACCGGTGACCATCCTTCCAGATTTTGTCCAGGCACTTTACCGCGGCGTTGATAATGTCTCGGGAATCCTGAGTGGGAGTAAGAAGTTTCATGGATGCACTATTACCGTAATATGGCTCGTTAAGCGCAAAGGGAGAGGTTTTCACGAATGCGGAGATAAAGCGGCAATACTGATGCTCGCCGCGAAGCTTTTCGGCGCCACGCGCCGCATAGCTGCAGATAGCCTGACGCATCAGCTCATACTCAGTAACGCGTTCGCCGAATGACCGACTACAGACGATTTCCTGCTTTGCCGGTGCAAACTCCTCCAGATCCAAACATGGTTCGCCGCGCAGCTCCCGGACAGTTCGCTCCAGGACGACATTAAAGTGCTTTCGAATAATCCACGTACTCTGCTCAGAGAGGTCCAGAGCCGTTTTGATGCCCATGGCGTTCAGCTTCTTGCTGATGCGCCTTCCGACTCCCCATACGTCTTCTACCGGCACTATAGCCAACAACCTACGCTGCCGATCGACATTTGACAGGTCAACTACCCCGCCCGTCTGTCTCTGCCATTTCTTGGCTGCGTGGTTTGCGAGCTTCGCCAATGTCTTTGTCTGGGCAATGCCAACACCGACCGTCAGGTGCGTACGCTTCAGAACTGTAGCGCGGATTTCTTTCCCGAAGTCTGTCAGGTCACGACAATTTCGAACACCAGTCAGGTCACAAAAAGCTTCATCGATGCTGTAAATTTCGACGCGGGGGCTCATTTCCTCCAACGTTGTCATTACCCGGTTCGACATGTCAGCGTAAAGCTCGTAATTGCTGCTGAAGCAAACAACGCCAGCCCGCCGGAAAAGCTCTTTTTGCTTAAAGAACGGCTCTCCCATAGTAATTCCAGCGGTTTTGGCCTCGGCACTGCGTGCGATTACACAGCCATCATTATTCGAGAGAACGACAACCGGGCGCCCTCTCAGGTCAGGCCTGAATACGGTCTCGCATGATGCGTAGAACGAATTCACATCACAGAGCGCAAACATACTCAGCTCGCCGATTTGACGATGAAAGTAACAACGCCGAAAACGTCCAGCGTATCTTCGCTGCCTACAACAATCGGACTGTAGGCGCTGTTCATAGGATTGAGCTGCACGGTCGGGCGTAGCTGCAGGCGTTTAACAGTAAATTCCCCTTCCACCGCGGCGATGACAATGTCACCGTGCTCAGCTGTGCGCGAGCTGTCCACCACCAGCAGATCACCATCGCTGATCCCGGCTTCGATCATTGAATCACCTGCGGCTTTGACGAAATAGGTGGAGCTCGGATGAGCGACAAGTAACTCATTGAGATCGATACGCTGTTCAACGTAATCAGCCGCGGGACTTGGGAAACCACACTGAACTAAGTCACTGAAAAGCGGGAGAGCGATAATTTCTCGCAGTTCTGTTGGCCTGATGAATTCCATTGCACACACCTCAAATACTGTTTTTATATACAGTAGTTTTATTTGTAAGTGTCCGCAAGATACAGGCCCTATCGTCACTGCTTAAAGCTTCGCCGTTTCGTTTCTAAGTTTCTCTCTCGTTTCGAATTATCTCTTTTGTAAATTTTTCGATAATGGCAGAGTGTAAGTAGACCTGAGTGAGACAAAGCCAGTTGAGTACCAGCACGGGCTGCGGCTGAAAGCTAAGACTTTATGATTCCGCTATTTTTAGCTTAAGCTCCTGGAGCTCTTTCTGTGTTGTCTGCAGCTGTTTAATGACGTAGTTCAATGCCAGCACGGTATCAAGCATGATGACGTTGTTATCTAGTGCCAACGTATCATCAGCATCAACCCTGTTTCCTTCGCTATCAAACTTTGGCGCAGCAGGGACCAGCTTTACGTACTCACTATCAATCTTCATGACGTCCTGAGCGATTACACCTCGGCGAACCCTCTCACGAGGATCATCGTTGTAGACGTAAGTTGCTGGCAGGAATTTCCTGATATTCTCGTATGACTGATAACCATCATCATATTTAATATCGTGCTTCAGCGTAATGTCACAGTTAGGCTGCTTCTGGAAAATATAGTTACCGGAAAGATTTCCACCAGCGTTGGCGTATATATCACCGTTTGCTGTCGTGAATTGAAATATACGTTGTCCGGCAGAACCACCATCCCCGAGCGTTGTTATTGCTACATCCGCCCACGAACTAGGCCCGGTAGCTATAGAACCAAGCCCTACTGTTGAAGAATATCCACCACTGCATTGACTATGCCAGCGGGCAAAAGGAATAAACCCTGCATCATTATTAACGGATACGTTACCTCGGAAAAAAGAGATATTTCTTTGCCATGTGTTAATGTCTGACCATGAGCCACCATAACCAGCCCCATCAGCTCCACACGAAGATGATTTGAATCTCTCATCGGGGTAAAACAAAAATGAACCCGCAGTACCAGTTCCGCTATTAACATTTAACTGCGCTCTGTCTAAATTAGTCCCACTCCCCCGAACGCCGCCAAGAGACCAGTTCCCGTTATACCAGGCCCCTCCCACAGCGTTTACATAACTTCCTACAGTCCCATCCCCTGTGATGTTGTATAGCTTAACAGTCTTATCACCACCTTCCTGAGTAGATACGCCAATGCTGCTACCCTGAGTTACCATCAAACTGCCGGTAACATTTCCCCCTGTTTTTTTATCGACAGTATTCAACCGCGAATCATCCCCGGCCGCCACGGTTCCGGCAGCCGTTCCAACGTTCCTTGTGGCGCTGTTTCCCAAACCGAGGTTTGCGCGAGCGTCAGCTTCAGTCTTTGCCCCAGTCCCGCCCTGTGCAACAGAAAGCGCAGTAGTGAGCCCTTTCAACTCGGTGATATCGCTGTTGGGCCCCTTTCTGGCAAGCGCGCCAATACTTGGAATATTAACGGAGGTTCCGTTGATGGTAACGGTGATGGTCTGGTTTGCTGAGGTAGTGGCGAATGTCTCCCACGCGCCAATGTTCTCGTCATACTCTTTGATAAGCTGCGACATCGCCTGTGCCAGTCCGTCGACAGAGATATTGTCGGACACCAGTATTCCATACTTCTGGCCGCTCAGCGCCGGGGAAGCAGCAGGCGTAACCGTCATTGACGTGGCGCTGTTCACAGATGAAATCTGGAACATCTGCACCGGGTTAGACATGACGATGATCGTCTGGCCAGCGCGGACCTGGCTGGCTGGCGCAGTCCAGTTCGTACCCGTTCCGGTGGCGGTATTTCCGTTGATAGCAATAGTGCCGGTGTTATAAAGCATGAACTACCTCTCAATAATAACGATCGTTTAAAGCGATCAATAATGTAAAATTGATCGCTCTTATCAATCTGACTAATTTTTAAACTCGAATAAAATGGATATTCCCGCAGATACAGGAATGTAGAAATGAAACGATTATTCGCCGTGGCACTTTTGCTGGCGGCTGGCTGTGCCGATAAAGACAGAGACTATGCCTTTAAAATGGATTACCCGGTGGATGCGGCGCGCTTATCTCTGGGGGGAGATATTCACGTAAATATCGACTGTGCCACGAGGGAAGTTAACGTAATTTCAGACAGCAGCAATGGCATTTTCAGCCGACATATAAATAAGCGGTTCAGCAACATCTGTTATAAGAAAACGGATAAGCTTGATGTCGTATACCGCTTCGAACCTGCAAAAGGTGTTAAGCAAAACATGATCGCTACTCAATACCCACGCGTCCCGCCAGTATCAAATTCCGACAAACTGAGCGATGGGAATTCGTAGCCCTCGCCCCTGAAGTGTCTGGCTCCAGTTGCGCTGATTTTTTGAGATGTACCTCCCCTGCAGCTGTGAGCCTGTCCATTTGAGTGCGATTCCTGAATAACCAACGACAGTTCCGTCGTCACTGAGGTTGCCTGGGCAGTTGTTAACCAGAATCCACGGATCAAAACTCAGGTTTATCGCAAAGGTATTGTTCTGCAGATCGTAATTGGCAGGCACGTCGAAAAAGCCCACCACGCGAGGCATTTTCGATGCCGAGGCGGCGCTCCAGATAAGATTCCCCGCGCTGTCGAAAACATCCATATATCCGCTCTGCATTCCAACGTTTCTGGACGTGCGTATCATGCTGCCCGCATTGTCTTCCAGAAGGTCAGCGCCTGGTAAGCCATACTTATTAATATCCAGCTGCAGCCAGCGCAAATTCCCATCATTCCAGAATTGCGGCTGGGTAATGCCCAGTGTGCTTCCGTTTCCGAACGGGCTATCCACGCGGTAATAACCTTTGTCAGTCACTGCACCGAGCGCACGCTGATCATAAAAAAGTGTCGACCTGTTTTGTGAATCAACCAGCAATTTTCCAGCGCTGTTATAAACTTCGAATCCACTCATTGAAAGTTATAAACCTCCAGATTAAGAGTTATCGAAATACTGCCACCGCTCGGTAAATAAAAAACGGTAAAGCCACCATTAAAAGCCCGGCAATAATATTCATTTATTACTCCTGCCGAACTCGCCGATACGATTGATATAAATGACCCGTCCTGCGTTACCCCGGAAAAGGAAACGTCCTTAGCCGTTTCCCCCGCTGCAAATGTTACAGACGTGCTTCCAATATATCGGATAGCATAATCACTTAAATCAACGGCAATACGGCCTGCACCGTCCCAGCATTGCAAACCCTGTGGCATTACCATAACCCCATTCTGACGCGCAGCACGTTGTTGCTGTCGTAGATACGAATGAGGGTGCTGGATATCAGCATCCTCCCGCCCCCGGCAACGCCGTTAATTTCGAACGTTCCACCCTTATCAAGCTTCCAGCCTGCAGAACCAGCCACATAGTTATTCGACTGGATATAGTTGCCGATTTTGGCGTTCTCAATGGTGCCGTCCTGGATGAAGCTGGCCCGGATGAATGTCTGCCCGTTCTGGATCACGAACGGCAAAGCCACGCTGTTACCGGCCGCCGTGGTGACTGCGAAGCGATCTGCCAGGAAGATAACCTGCGACTGCATGCCGGATGGCGTATTCTCAACGCCGATCCCCATCCCCGCGGCGTAATACTGCCCGTTGCTGGAGACACCAACCTTGATGTTGTACATCGCGCTGAGGTCGCCGTTTACGTTCGCTATGGCCTGAGCGTTGGTGGTGATGGCTGAGGTATGCCCGTTCACCGTCGCCGTGATGCTGTTTACCTGCGTGGCCATAGCCTGCTGGTAATCGGAGAACGTCTGGTTCAGGCTGTTGATGGATGCCTTGTTGCCGTTAACGTCCGTCTGCAGACTCAGCAGCGAGCGCGCCGTTGCCTCCCTGTCGTTGACTATCACTTCATCAATGCGGTCCAGATTCGCGCTGTTGCCAGCGACCGATGCAGACAGGGTTTTACGCGCAGCCACCTGCGCCAGCCCGTTCTGGATAATGGCAATGGCTGAGTTCTTGACCCCGCCCGTCATGCCGTCCATAGAAACGCTGATGTTGTCGATTCGCTGGCCTAGGGCGGTATCAGCCGTCGCAACGGTCTGCTCAAGCTGACTGAGTGAAGACGAAACATTCCCGACCGTGCTGGAAAGCTCATTAACGCTGGTCTGAACTTTCCCGACGTCCTGGGCATTTTTGGCGATATCTTTCGCTTGCTGCTCCAGTTCGTCGTTGGCCTGTTTGATATCGTTAGCCATGCCAGCAATTTTTTCGTTGCTGTCCACCGCGTTCTCGATCAGGTCTTTGAACGTTTCCGACTCTTTCATATCCTCCAGAATGTCATTGGTTATTTCGCTGACATCTATCGAGGACGTGCCCATGACCCAGTCGGTCCAGTCCCCGGCGTTACCAATACGGTCAATCAGGCGCGCGCGGTACCACTGGCGAACGCCGGCAGGCATGGGACCATGCTGATAATCTGCAGCCGGGTACGGCACCAGGACCAGCAGTTCAGGATTGGCGTAGTCGGCAGTTGTGGCGCGCTGAATCTCTGTATAGGCCGTGTCGCCTGAGCCATCCGGAAATTTCCAGGTCAGATCGATATGCCAGACCACATCTTCGGTCACCAGGAAGTTGAGCGGAGTACCCGGTTTTCCCGTTTTACCGGAGAGATAAGTTGTTTCACCGTATCCCCATGGTGAAGACGTATCCTGCGCATTCAGCGCCCGGACGCGCACGTCATAGCTGCCCGAATAAATGCCCTGAACCGAGAAACCCTGCGCGCTGGTAACCGGAACGTTTATCCAGTCCCCGTTGTCCTTACACCACTGGCCAACATACCTGATTGCGCCCTCTACCTTATCCCATGACACGTCCAGTCTTGCTACAGTCAGGCCCTGAGACACATGATCGCTCTCAGTCACCACGATATTCTTCGGAGCAGACAGGACGCTTATCGGCGTGACGGTAATCGGGGGCGACTCGACCCGAACGCCGTCATCGATGTAACGATATTTGTTTGGATCGTGCTGAACGGCCGTAATAGTGAAACCGCCAGTGCTGTCGTCGTTAGCCGCGATTGAGGTGACCCTGAAGTACTGTATTGCGAGGTTATCACTGTCTATCGCCCAGACAGCGCCCGCCACAGGAACCTGACTGAATGCCGTAGCCACCGTCACCGTTTTTTTATCGGCGCTCACCGCACTGATTGTCCGCGTCTGGGCTTTTCCGTCGGGAAGGTTAACCACAAGCCGGTCTTTCGCCGCGTAGTCTATTTCTCGATCGAGGGTAATCTGGCGGCCATTGACCGCGCTTATGCGGCCCCCGTTCTCCTTACCAGAGCGGAAAGGATCGGCGACACCGATAATTTCAGCGGGCAGAGGGATATAACCGTCCAGCCCCACGCCAAACGATACAGTCCCGTCTTTGGCATTGGAGAGCAATACCCAGCGACCGCGTCGGTGCGCTTCACTTTGCGAGGTGCAGCCGATTGCGGTGAGGGACGTCTGCCGGACGTCGTAACGTTCTACAAGCGCAGAATCGTAAACCCCCTCAACGGTATCGCTGTAATGGTTCTGCGGATCGGACCAGGACACCAGGCAGGAGCTGTAGCGATTCTTGTATGAGCCGCCCGCATAAGTAAACAGCCCATCGATAACGTTTGAGACGTTATAAACCCAGTCAACATCGTCCTGCGGGACGTCTGCCTGGACATAAATCTGATCGTTGCCCCAGAACGTTATTCCACGAAATACCGCGGCGAGATCGTTAAGTACCTGCCAAGCGTCCTCCTGACTCTGAATGAAAACGTTGCAGGTGAAACGCGGTTCGGTGCCACCGGCGCCGTCGGAAACCATTTCGTCGCAATACTGGGCGATTGAATACAGCGCCCACTTATCCACCATGGACGCATCCACGCGCGTGCCCATGCCGTAAATTTCATCCAGAACCAGATCGTAAAAAATCCAGGCAGGGTTATTGGACCAGGCCATTTTGAACCCGCCGGACCATGAGCCAGAATAGGTTCGGGTTATCGGATCGTAATTATCCGGAACCTTAATCAGCTTGCCTTTTATCTTACAGGTCACTTTCGGCGCGCTGCCGTTGAACTGGCTGCTGTCCACTTCGACATACAGGAGCGCGGTTAAAGGATAACGAAGCTTGCTGTCGATGACTTCCGCATACGAAAACACCTTGAAGGCGTTAACCAGTTTCGAATTTGATCCGCTGGTATCAGCCGTAATACGCCTGACCCTGACAGACCAGCCGGACATGGATTTTGGCAGATCGATACGGTGGTCACGCTGATATTCCGTCGTGGTCTTTCCGTCAAACTTGCCGTTTACAACCGTTTTCCAGGCGCCGCCGTCCGTTGATAAATCGATCGCATACTCGGTGACCGTGCCCACCATATCGCCATTATCTTTATAGAGATACTGGACCGGAAGGCTGAGCTTGATGCGGATGGCATCCAGGGAAAGGTTGGTAAACTGGCGCGTCCAGGGCGCGGTGGTGGTGACAGTTGTGCCCACCGCCAGCTCGTTATCGACCTGGGGTATCCCGGCAATATAGGTCTGGTCCTGTGTGCCCTTGCGGAACTCCCATTTCACGCCGCTGAAGTTGTATTCCCCGCTGTCGTTTGCCAGCGGCGTATCGTTGAGAAAAATGTTCTGAGCGGTCAGGTCGCCCTGAATTTCCCCCTCAGAAACGGCAATGAGCATTTTTAATTTTGCGACCGACAGCAGATCGTCAGGCTGCTCAACCGGAGTATGTGAACTGCCACCTCCCCCTTTGGCACCCTGCAGGATGGTTTCTTGTTTAAGAAGCTGCATTTTCTCACCCATAAAAAAAGGTGCCGAAGCACCTTTAAGTTAGTGGCCGCTGGCCTACTGCTGATCGCTCGAGTACATACCGGCGCTGACTATCGCTCCCCCTGCCTCGATCAGACCGTAGGCCAGGGGGACAGGATGCCCCATAGCGACCGTATTAACCGGTGCCCCGAAGGCGTAGTTAGGCGTGTTGTCCGTGCTGGAGGATTTACCCGCGCCGAAGGATGGCTGGGGCGTGAGCATCTGGACAACGCCACCCAGCATCATTGACACCCCGACCCCGGTCAAAATTGACGTGGCGCTGATGGCTGTTGCACTCATCGCCGCCCCCCAGGCAGCCATACTCGCACCCGCGGTAAAGAATGCAGCGACCAACGCAACGGCACCGACAACTATCTGCAGGACGCCAGAACTTTTGGCCCCCTCATAAACGGGCACGATCCGGTACACGCTTCCACCGCGGGTCATATCAAACTCTTCCAGCCCGATATTGTTGTCACCGTTAAAAAAGGCGAAACGGATCCCCTTCATATGAGCTTCCGACATATATTTTTTGAATCCGGGAACCTGTGAACACATGGCCCTGAGCATTTCGCGCAGATCGGCAACATCAAACTGAACGCGTTTACCGAATTTTTTAGCCATTTTCCCTTCGAGAATAAGCGTCTTAACCATGCATTCTGTCCTTATGCCTGACCACCCGGACCGTTCTGTCGCGATAATATTTTCCATAAGGCGTCCGCGAAGAAAGGTGCCCGAAAAGATGATGGAGAATGATGTTGTCACCCACATATACTGCGGCGTGATTAGTCACCGATGCCTGCACGCTCATCATGATGATGTCCCCTGGCTGCATTGCACCAGCGGCAATCTCAACAAATCCCTCACGCTCCCAGTTGTCGTCGTAGAGCCGTTCCTTGCCACTCTCCCACCATTCGTAAGGTACTGAATAGTTCCCGAGAACAATGCCGTATTCGCGCAGATAAAATTCACGGATAAGCGACCAGCAGTCGGCGTACCCCAGTACCCACTGCCGCCCGGCATAATCCCGGTCATCACGCGGGGAAATCGTACAAAAATCCCCGTCCGGCCAGGACATGATCCCCCACTCAATCCCCGACCAGTCGCACTGGATCCGGTCCAGCTCCGAGGGCACCAGCCGAACCACATCCGGATGGGAATGAATGAGCATGATGATCTCACCGCGCGCGCGGGCAGCGAGCTGATCTTCCGGGGAGAGCGTGAATGTCTCCTCGGGCTTATCTGCAATGTTGCGGCAGGGAATATAGATTTGTTGCTGGCCTGACTGAACAATCAGACCGCAGGCTTCTTTGGGGTATTCAGCAGCGACGTGCTGACGGATAGCATCCAGCAATTTTTCACGCATCTTTATTTCCCCTGCAGGTTAGCGGCCGGAAAACCACCGAACGGCAGCGGCGCGTCCGGGCCGTGACGATCCTGACAATCCTGCCGGCGGCCGCCACAAACGTCTTTCGACGGGTCATTGGTCGGCATACCGTCTTTGGTAAAGTATTTCGTGCCGTTGTAATCGCATCCGGTCCCGCTTCGGTACCAGCCCCGCATACACCAGGTGCAGACAGGAGTAATCTGCCGTGTCGGCAGCTGCAGGCTCTGAATATCGAAAGGAGAACACAGCTCGAAATCAACCTGTACCCGCGTCTCTGCGGTTTTAGCATTGACGTAAAAGAGCTGAAGGCGCTCATCGGTCGGGCTGGCACCCGGATTACCGTTTTTCCAGTTGGCGGCATCGAGATACTTCGAAAGCGTGGTATGGATTTTGACCTTAGCCCTGACCATATCGTCATATTCAAGACACAGCGCGGTGACATAGTTTCCGACATTCCCGACGGACAGCGTGGGCGTTGGCTGGGAACCTGTACTCGACAACTCCATCCCCTTCAGTTCGTAGGGATGGGGATCGTACTGGTTTCCCTGCCAGATAATGGCGGGCAGATTTTCTGCAGCGAAGGCTGCCCACCCCTCTTTCTGAATATTGTGCGCATGGAAACGCAGCACCTGATCCATACCGAATTCAGTGCCGTCGATCTCAATCAGCTGAATAACGCTACCGGGCTCAAGCTGTTGGATGTCTGCCGTAAAACTCATACTCCCTCCATAAAAAAAGCTGCCCGGAGGCAGCTTTCAGTGTTTGTCGAGAAAATCAGGGCGCGAACGCCTGTTCAAAAGTGAAGGCCACTGTGGCTTTTTTCCCGGTAGGGAAAGAAACGCTGAACGAATCGGCCTTCATTCTGAACAGCTTTTTTTCACCCCATGGCGTGGTCCACCAGAACGATTTAGTAACGTGAGACATCAGAAAAGCGCGCAGCGCAGCCGCCTCCTGTCTGGTGCCCGTCCAGTCCAGGTTCCACGTTTCCTGTTTGTCGTTGATACCCATCCCTGCTATCTGTTTGTAGCCATCCCCGAACTGGGTCTGCAGCGTTCGGGCTGTTTCAGTGCCCTGCGCTGTTTTTCGCGTGCGCCAGGTAAACGTGTCCGTCACTGTGTCCTCCTCGAATAAAGCACGCCGCCTGCGGACATTTCTTTTTTCAGTCGCTCGGTGATTGTCTGCTGAACAATCGCCTGCAGCTGTTTCGCCGTCCCCGTGGCGTTCGCCTGATTTATGCTCCCGTCACTCCCCTGCTGGCTGATGCTGACTGGGGCATAAACACTGATCCCGCCCATGCCATTACCGGCTGCGCTCCCGCCGCCGACCAGACCACCCAAGGCATACCCGCGCATCAGGCGATAGAGATTAGCCACGCCGATGCGGCTGGTTGATTCTTTGGTGAAGACGAATTCCCCGCGGTGAACGATACCGGCTGGCTCGTACTTGCCGCCGTGCCCGGTAAAACCGCCCACGTCAAAACCCTGTGGCCGGTATGACGGGACCGCGAATGACTGACCTGCAGAGGAGGTTTTCGCCCCGCCGCTAACCCAGCCCATTGCGCTCTGGATGGTGTACGCCACCAGCAGCTGGTTGATAACGGACACTATCATTTTAAGGATCGAGCTGGTGAAGTCCCTGAAGCTCGCCTTCCCGGTTGTCGTCAGGCTAGTAAGCTGGCCCGCCAGCCCGCTGAACGTAGCCTGCGAAATCTGCTGAACAGAGCTGAAAACGTTTGTCGCAGAATCCTGATATTCGGCCCAGCCCTGTTTCGCACCGGCCAGCCAGTTTGCGCGCAGGGCATCTTCAGCCTCAAACGTCGCCCTTTGCTCTTCGAGAACCTTTTGCTGCGCCTGAGGGTTGTACGAATAGCTTTCGCTGAGACGCTGCAGCGTAGTTTGTCGCCCGGCTTCCCGGGTGGATACCCCTTCAGACTGAGCCTGCAGGCCCGCCCTGGCGGCTTTTTGCTGCTGTTCAAACTTCACGGCCTGATCGGCCAGCTGGTTGAGCTTTTGCTGACTGGCAACCTTATCGCCCAGGTCGGCCAGTTGCCGCTTGTACTCGAGCGTTTCTTCCTTGTGCGCCAGCAGGGATTTTTCCTGCGCCGTAAGCTGACGACGACCAGCAGCCTCCTGCAGAACGGTGAACTGATTTTCAGTTTGCCAGAGGTCCTGACGCTGTTTGCTTATGACGTCGTTTATGCTGGAATGCTGCTCGAGCGTTTTAAGCTGGGCCTGAAGAGTGAGGAGTTCGGCCTGGGCCTTTTCTTCGGCCTTGTCTCCGGCGGGCGTTGAGTAGCTTTTGCCTTTCGGCGTTTTTGGATCCTTCCACTGCTTTTCAATCCCGGCGCGGGCAGCGGCAATGTCCTTTTCAGTCCACAGCGTGGCGATGCCGTCTTTCGCATCCTGGCGGTTTTTCTCAATAAGCTGACTGAGCTTTTTCTCTGCTGAAGCCCGCTTTTCTGCCGCCGTCGCGCCGGACTCCACCAGCTGGTTAAACTGCTGCTGGTTGCGGATTGCCTGAGCCTGCAGATCCGTCCGCATTTTTTCCCGCGCGGCTGCCAGCCCTTCCTGAGCGTATTGCTGATCGGCAATATCGTAGGCCTGCTTTTTCAGCTCCACCTGCAGGCGCGCGTTTCTCAACCTTTCCGCATCAGCTTTCTGCAGAACGTTGTTACCGGCATAATCCGGGTCGACTTTAAGATTGCTGGACAGCGCGCGGTACTCTTTCTCTGCTGCCTGCCATTCAGCAAAAGAGTCCTGGCGCTTCATCGCGGTGTCAGGATTACGCCCGACGCCCAGCATCGCATCCCACGCACCGGAGGCGGCATTCTTTACCCAGTTCCAGGCTTTTTCGAGGGATCCGAGATTATCCTCGACCGCACCGGCGCGCTGAATGACCGCGTCGGAATATGCCCGCATTGCCAGCTCGGCAGCTTTCTGCGAATCCCCCAGCGCCTGAGCAGAAGCTATCTGTTCATACTGGGTGGCCGTCAGAAAGTGAAGGGAATCGTTGAGCGTAGCGACCGCGTTAACCGGATCATCCTTCAGGCGTTTAAACTGATTTATGGTTTCGTCAACGGCCTGCCCGGTAGCCTGCTGCAGCCTGGCGGCAACATTGCTGACCATGCTGACGTCATTCCCGCTGAACGCGCCGCTTCCAACGACCTGCGCCAGCACGCCTGCAGCGGCATGCTGCATGATGCCATTACCGGCCAGCGAGCGCGCCAGCGCCTGAAGCTGCCCTGACGTTTTCCCTGCGTGGTTCCCGGTCAGGATCAGCTGCCTGTTAAATTCCTCAGACTCTTTGCTGCCGTCATACCAGGCCTTACCCAGCCCGAATACCGCCGCGGCAATCCCACCAACCAGGCCGGCGATCCCCAGGCCGCGCAGTGACAGCAGCTGGTCTATCCATCCTGCCCGGTTCGCCAGCGTGATCCCGGAGCCGCGCAGCGCACCGAAGTTACCGCGCATGACCTCGCCGATAAGTACCCCCAACTCCTGCCGGGCAGCAGCACTTTGCAGCCCCAGACCGTGAGTGGCCACTTTGGCAGCTTCAAGCTTGCGGATACAGACCTCAGCCGCATCGCTGGCACCGACCTGCGCCGCCTTCATGCGTAGCAGCTCGGTACCTGAGAGCTTTTGCTCTGCAACCTGTTGCTTCAGCTGGCTGAGGAATCGCGTACGCGCGGCGGCCGATTTCTCCTCCACGACCTGCAGTTCTTTTTGCCGGGCCGTGGTGCGGGAAATAAGGGCGAGATAATCCTGCTGGGTTATGTTGCCCTGTGCCCTCGCTGCGCGAAAGCGCGCCTGCACGTTCGCAAGCGACTGTGTCTCACCATTAAGCTGGCTAACTCCGTCAATCTGGCGGAAAAATGATGCCGCCAGTTCATCCTGTCGACGGGCAAGCGCTGCGGCCTGCCCGTCATTCTCACGCATGCGCTGATTAAGCTCGGTCACGCGGAGGTGAGTTTCATCAACGGACCTGGAAACGTTCTGCCAGTCTTTGGTCAGCCCTTCCATTGCGGCCGACTGGCGGGATTTCATATCTGCGGCAGCCGCCGCGCCAGCGTCGCCCACGGTTTTAAACGCAGCCGCCTGCCGCTCGGAAGCGCGCTGCATTCGCGTCTGGACTTTTTCAGAGTCCTCAGCCATCCCGGTGAGCTGGCCCTTTATGCGGGCAACCTGCTCACTAAACGTGGCGCTGTCGACGTCAAGGTTGATGACCAGATCGCTAATCTGCTGGGCCATATCGGATACCTCCTGTTATCCCCTCAGCGGCGGCCATCAGCGCATCATCATCCGGCTCGTCATCGCTGATGACGATACCGGAAGGAGAAAGCAGGCTGAAATGTGCGGGGGTAAGTTCCGGGTCGCGGAAGAAAAGAGTGGAGATGGAATAAAGCAGCTCTGAGAAATGCGCATCGAGCTGCGCGTCCTGAAAATAATGCTCCCGGTAGAACTGGTGCCAGTCGCCCAGCTCACTGGAAGTCATTCCAGCCAGCATGGCGCGCCAGTCGGGTCGCCCGAACTCGCGCGCCAGATTCAGGACAAACTTCAGCTCGCTGGCAAGGGCTTTTCCGCCGTAACGGGTTCAGCGCTTTCGGCCTCCGCTGAGGCATCCGGATCGGCAACGTTGTCATCCTCAACCGGAACGAGCATGCCGGAGAGCAGCTTTATTTCCATTTCTGCTTTACCGATCGCCTCCGGCGGCCAGCCGCTAAGCACCTGCTGATAAAGCGTTTCCACATCCGTGCCAGCCGGATCGTTATGCCACAAAGACATCGCGATCAAACGCGCACCGCAGCGAATATTTGAGCCTATCAGCTTGGCCGTCATTTCCTGATCGCTGATGCCGTCGCTGTCAGCGCTGACGGCCTTTTCCTCTGCGGCCATAAACGTGATGTACTCAATACGCTGCAGCGCCGACAGTTCGAAGATGGTCAGGGATTCTGTTTGCCAGGTGAACTTCTCTTTTTTCAGAAACATGCGTCCTTCCTTACGCTGCAGTTACGGTGACTTTGCAGACCGCAACGAAATTACCGTCGCTGGTCATAACAATAACGTCAGCGGTGCCTGCCGCCACGCCGGTGACGGTGATCGCGTTGCCGCTAACGGTGACCGTTGCTTTTGCCCCGTCGGAGGTTGCCACGCGGAACGAGGTATCTGAGGCACTGGCAGGGTTAACCGTCACATTGAGCGTTGTGGTTGCGCCCACGACCACGCTTGCCGTGGCTTTATCGAGCGTAACGCCGGTCACGGAGATATTCGGGGTCCCGCTTTCTTCAGCCAGCTCCGGCTTGCCGGTATTGGTGATTTTCGCTGTACGGGTAATGACCTCTTTTGCCGGAATGGCTTTACCCAGGCTGCTGCACCAGCCGCGGAAAACGTCGACGGTACCGTTCGGGTATTTGATTTTGTAATAGCGTACTGAGCCATCAATAAACCATGCGACAAGGTCTTTTTGGCCTTCTTCGCCCGGCTTCCAGCCGAGGGTGAACGAGGTATCGCCAGCAGATTTTGCCCCCTGGGCCGTCGCGCTCCAGTCGGCATCCTCGTCGTCGAGGTAAGTGTCGTCATACGATTCGGCGGTCATTTCGCCCGGCGTTAGCTCTTTAATTTTCGCCAGGCGGTTCCAGTCGATATCCGAGAGTGGGTTAGCGAAAGCGTTGCCCGTTCCGGTGTAAAGCCAGAGAGTGGTACCGGCACCTTTCACGGGGGCCAGCGGGTTTGGAGTAGGCATAAGTACCTCTTAAATTGAATAGGTGATTAAGTACGTGAAGTCGACTGAACCCCAGGTGGCCATTTCATCATCCCGCTGATAGTCATAACCCTGCGGGGTGAACGTCTCGACCTGTTCGGTCAGACCGGGGATGAAGGCCATTGCCGGATACACTTTCTCTTCCATCCAGGAATCAAGCGCGCTGTCGGGGCTGGAGGCTTTAAGAAATACCTCGATGTGAACAACCGCCTGCCACGAATCTTCATCAAGCGAATCACCGGTGTACTCCGCGTCAGAAAGGTATACAGCCACGGCAGGGAGATCCTGCTCTTCAAGAAAAACAGGGCGCCCGTCAAACCAGTTGACCGTGTCGGTGATCTCGGCTTTCAGTTTTGCCAGAATGGCTGCACGAATTGCGCTGTGTCTGTTCATCGCTTCAGGTGGATCCTCAGTTGGTTTTTCAGGGCTGCGGAAAGTTCTTTGGGCATATCGCTTTCAATAAGGCGCTTTGAAATAGCGGTGAAGGCCACGGTGAGCGGTGTCTCAAGAGGAACTTTGACCACATCAATCGGATAACGGGCCTGACCTTCGCGCCGCATAACCTGCCAGCGCCCGTTCGAGAGCTGTTGGATAAAAGCGTTACGAAAGGTATAGGGCCCGATTTTAAGGACGCTGCCCGCTCCGTTTCTGGCCCCTTTTTTACGCGAGAGCCGGACGCGCGCCGTGCCGAGCTTTATCGCAGGAAGATTACCGCGGTTGATTTTTATCGACGCGACCGGGCGATCGTGACGGGCCTTGCGCAGACGGGAACGCTGGCGGACCAGACGAACCGGAAGCCCCTTTTTCCGGTTATCATCAACTGTTGCTTCTTTCGCTACAGCTTTGCTCCCCTGGCTTATCGTTCTGCTGGCCACCCGGTTTAGTGCTTTTGCGGTTGCCTCAGGAACGATTAACCGGCTGAGGCTGTTCAGGTTCTGAATAGCCCTTTCCAGTCCTTTCACAGACATAGCGCCTCCTCATTCGAGGTGGATGCGGGGTTTTCCGTTGAACATTTCATAGCGGGTAACGGTTAGGTTCTTACCGTCGTAGTCGACGCTGTCGTTTCGGCGTGGCTGGTAAAGCTCAGAGAAAACCACCAGCGAAGTACCTGTTCCCGACAATGGCCCCATTTCCTCGAACTGCTCGGCGGGAACAACGTCATAGCTGCTGCCATTGATGATCGCTGTCTTTCCCATCTTTTTTATGGTGGCCGCGTCCATGCGCGCCGCCATCCGGTCAAAGGGGTTAGGCATTGATCTTAACTTCAACAACGGTGGTGTTTGCCCCTGCATCTTCCCAGGCGATGCCCGCGGCAACGGCGTCCGTTTCTTCGATCGTGATATTGCCGTCCTTCAGATACACCTGCGCCCCGGCAGTAACCGCATCTGCGGATACTTTTGGCAGAAGGAAAACACCCTCAGTAAAACCATCCCCGGTATCGCCAGCCGGGATATCGGTAATTGCCACCGCGATAAGTTTTCCAACAACAACCGGGTCGCCGCTGTGAACATCGGTTGCACCACTGTTCACCAGAGGGATCGTTTTCCCGTCCTGCGCATAGTTCTTAGCCATAACTTCTCCATTCAGCCCCTTGCGGGGCTGGTTTCAGGTATAAAAAAAGCCCTTACGGGCATCTGTTTGTCAGGACTGTTTTTTACTGACCAGAGGATTTGGTCATGCCGCGATAGTCCAGCGGCGCCACACCTGCATCAATACGCACTTTCGTGGCGATACCGTCAGTGGTGAAGCCTTCCTGCTGATCGATGTACGGCGTGTCGACGCCGTTGAGATAAGCGACCTCGATGGTGTCGGTGCCCTTCGCGGCAGCCAGATACCAGGCTTTCGCATCAGCTTCATCCAGGCGCGGTTCGGCAATGACTTCTGCAAAGTTCTGGATAGGGTTAACGATCCCGGCATTGATGTCTGCACCTTTAACACTGGCCGACTTGATGGTCTGATTTGCCAGAGTTTCCAGGGCGACGGGCACCAGCATGTAGGCCGGACGGATATTCAGGGTTCGCTCCCCCTCCTTCTGCAGACGCATCAGCTTGCGCGTTTCGTCCAGGCTGGCCACAGAAATTGCGCCCGAGCTCAGGTTCTTGTGATCGGCATGGAACAGCGCCTTTCCGTCTGAGAGTTTCGGGTTTTTGGTCAGAATGGCGTAAACCAGATCGCCAATCGTTGCTTTCGCCGCGCGCCCCATCTTCATCGGTACGTCGGTAAGCTGGTTCAGATCGTCGTTGATGATCGCCTGGCGGGTTACTGAGAAGATTTCACCATATGTGGCAAGCGCGATGGTTTCGCCTTTGTCACTGGTAGTGATGTACTTGTACTCAGCCCCTTCGCGAACCTGTCGCAGAGAAGGGAAACCACCCATACCGACACGATGCGCCGTTTTGAAGTCCGACAGCTGGCCTTTTTTGGTCCACTGCTCGAAGGTTTCCTGCGCCTCGTCCCAGCCCTGAATCAGCGCTTTGTTCGCAACATCAAGCAGAATGTTGCCAAAGTCAGAGGTGCTGTGGGTCAGCGCCAGGCCAACCATCTGCATCGGGTTGTAGCTGGCCACGCCGATACCTTTTTCTGTCAGGGCCATACGCGCATACTCGCGCAGCGTCATACCGTTATAAACGTTATCCCGCTCCTGACCTTCGAACCCGGCACGCGCCATCAGTGCCTGGCGAATACCATCCGCGACGAAGTTACCGTTGCCCGCATGAATATGCGGCTGGGTGGTTTTATTGGACGGCGTGGCCGTTTTACCGAGTTCTGCCAGCAGCAAATCTTTCGCCTTATCGACGGAGCAATCAGGGTCGGCCACACACTGATTCTGCAGTTCCATGTGCTTATTGCCGAACATGGCAAAGAGATCGCCGATACCGTTAACACGGGCTTTCTGCTCAGCCAACACCTGCGCGCGGATCGCATTTTCATCCGGTGCCGGGTCTGTTTTTGCCTGCGGTGCCTGAGGCTGGGTAATAACCGGGTCACGCTGGGTGGTGTTGCGCGGCGGGGTGATCATGTTGCGAATGCTTTTTGGCATTTTTTCAAATTCCTCAATACGTTTTGAATGAATACAGGCCATAGCCTGAAGGGATGGTGTCACCTGGTCGGCAAAACCCAGTTCAAGGCACTCGCTGCCGTTCATCCAGGTTTCGTCCTCCAGCATTGCCGCAATTTCTTCGGTGGATTTTCCGGTTTTCTGCGCATAAGCCGGGATCAGAACGGATTCAACCTTGTCGAGAAGATCCGCATAGTCGCGCATATCGCTCGCGTCACCACCAGCAAACCCCCAGGGTTTATGGATCATCATCATCGTGTTTTCAGGCATGATGACCGGATTGCCTACCATCGCAATCACCGAGGCCATGGAGGCCGCCAGACCGTCGATATGCACGGTAATCGCCGCACCGTGGTGCTTCAGCGCGTTATAAATAGCAATACCGTCGAAGACATCACCACCGGGCGAGTTGATATAAAGGTTGATGTGGGTGACGTCCCCAAGTGCCCGGAGATCATTGACGAACTGTTTCGCCGTTACGCCCCAGTACCCGATTTCGTCATAAATAAAAATGTCGGCCTCGCTGTTATTGCTGGCCTGCATGCGGAACCACGAATTACTTTTTGCGCTGGCTTTCGGACGGTTGCGCGCCCGGTTCTTTGGCTTCGGCACTGGTGCCTCCTTTATCATTGGCGGGGTCGGTGTCAAACACCAGGCCCTGTTCACGGTTCTCGTCAACCTCCGCTTTACGGCGTGACTTAACATCATCCGGGTTGCGACCGCTGGCACGTATCCAGTCGGATTCAGTAGCAGCACCGCCGCGGATCTGCGTTTTCCAGGCATTCGCTTCTTTAACGGGATCAATCCACGGCATAACTGGCCCCGAATAAACCGCGTTATAAAGCGAGTCCATATCGATGCCTCTCGGCAGCTTGATTTCTCCGGCAGCAATAGCCATCTTCAGCCAGGCCCGATACATGGGCCGGGTCACTGAACCGATGAACCAGTCCTGAAGAATCAGATATCCGTCGGTTGACTCGACAAGCTCCTGCCGCTGGGCACTGTACGTTCCGTTGTAGTTTCTGGATGTGCTGGAAAAGCTGAGGCGACTGCCGGCGGACACGGCACGCAGCTGTCCGTTACGAAACGACTCGAGGTTAGGGTTCGGGCGATCGGATTTAATCATCCCGATTTCTTCCCCGGCCTGCAGCTCGTCATAGAGCATACCGGGCTGAATCATCAGCTCGCGGTCATCGCTGCTGGAATCAGACTCGAAGCTCTGTCCGTCGCCTTTTTTGATATACATGCCGAGTGCGGCAGCAATTCTGGCAGCGGTAAGCTCCGAGTCCTCGTACTCTTTCAGCGCGCTCAGACGCATCAGAACACCTGACAAAAGAGACGTTCCGCGGTTCTGGTGCAGGCGTCGGGTAAATTTGAGATGAAGCATGTTTTCTGCATCTATCTCTTTGGTATCGAACTGACGCCCGGATACTGGCAGGCTTTTATAGACCTGATATTTTTTCGGGCGCCCCCAGTTATCAACAAAAACGCCCTGATTGAGCTGGGTGGCGGCATCGCTGTTCATCGGCACGAAGTCCGGCTCCAGCGCTTCCAGCCAGAACGGCACGCCAGCAACCGGCTGAAGACCATTTCCGGTACCGCGAACCAGCTGAGCAAATACCTCACCGTCCCGGAGCCACGTTCGCAGCATCAGCCGCTCCAGCATGGGGCGGGTAAACTGGGTTGTAACATCGGGTCTTACGGACCATTCGCCCCACTTTCTGCGGATATCAGTGGCCAGCTTTTTAGCTATCTTCCCGTTAGTCAGCATCGGATGCGGTTCAACTATGATGCCCTTCGCACCCACCACCCTTTCTTCCAGCTTGTCGAAAACGCCAATAACCAGATCGTGGTTGTTGTCCAGCCAGCGCGCCTGCTGCCTCAGTGAAACCGCCCCCATCTGGCTGAGCTGATCGGCTGAACGATTTTCCTTCTGGGCTTTGTGGGTACGCGTTTGCTTTACCGCCTCATACGCCTTAATAACCGCGCGGGCACGCAGGCGTGAGGCTTTCCAGCCCGGTGAAAACAGGCCAATCGCATCATCTAAAAAACTCATCCAAACCTCGCCAGCCTGTAGCCGGGTCGCCCTCGGCGTTTGTTATTGAGCGTTGCCAGTCGTCGCTCCCATTCCTGACGGCCTTTTCTGATTTCCGACAGGTTTTCGAGCGTCATCTGCTGCCCGTTGAAAGTGATTGATTTCCCCTCCAGAACAGACAGCTCGGCTGCAGCGTAGCGGTCGATCATGTTTTGAATATCTGCTGGATTCACACCCAACCTCCTGACGAAGACCACGGATTAGCCTGCTCGGTTACGGGCTTCTCACGTTTTGGTTTTGATTTAGATTTCGGCGCAGGCGGCGGGGATGGCATTTCGCCAGTTTCCGTCTGCGTGTCCTCGATCCACGTTTCCCGTCGTGCCCACTCAGGAGCTGACGGCCATTTGATTTTTTCGTAACCACTAAGGATGGCGAGCGCGTCGGCATAAACGAGCAGGTCAAATGCTTCGTTTGCGCCCCGGCCGGGCTTACTCCATTTCCCTTCATTCGAGCGTTCCTCATACGTCAGTTCGTCATAGAACCAGCTGCCCAGCCAGGCGGGGAAATGCACATAGCCAGGGCCGGGTGAATCACGCCACAGCGCATTATTCACCCGGTCTTTAAGGGCATCGGTCTGGAGAAGATAAAGAGGCACATCACCCGTCGCCTGTGCGCGGCGCGTTGATCTGCCCGTGTTGTCGGGAAACGTTCGCTGGATAAGTTTGCTGCGCCTGACGCTGTCCCCCTTGAAGAGATAGATACGCTTACCCAGCCCCTCACGGCGACATCTGCGCCAGAACTTGTAGGCATTATCCGTCACGCCATCTTCGCCCCCTGAGTCCACGGCCATCGACATCAGCCGCATGCCCTTTGACGGGTCAGTTGCGAGTGGCCACGTTTTATCAAAGACGTCGGTGAGTAACAGATCCCAGTCCTCCGGATAGCTTGCCGGATCCACCTGTAAGCTTTCCCCGTTGCCGTCGCAGCGCAGCGAATGCCGGATGTTGTAACGGTCAACAATCCAGCGCTCACCCATACTTCCATAACCCGTAATCTGCACAACAAAGCGCCGATTGCGCCCGGCCTGCACGTCCACGGTCGCAGTGAGAAACTGCACGCCATCCGGTACCGAACGTTTTGGGACTTCTTCGGCACGCTGCTCGAGCAATTCACTTTTACGCTGCTCCATGCTGGCCCGCGGTAAATAGGGCCTGCCGAAATCGGTGTTGATCACCGTCTTCAGGGTTTCTTCGCTGCGCGTGGATTCATATTCCTGCTCGGCGGTCAGGAACTTATAAATAAGCTGCGCCCAGGTCTGGTAAGCAGCTGCCGGACCTTCCATCCAGAAGGAGGCAATACGGGAACGACGGCCATCACCGCTAACCTGGCCATTACTGTCGATGGTTTGCCCGTCCCGGAGCCAGACACATTTCATGTTCAGCGCACGCTTCATGTCAGGTGTGATCCTGCCTTTACAGGCAGGGCACTGAAGAAACGCCGCTTCGCTGGCAAGCACAGGATCGCTGCTGTCGCGGTATCCGGTCATATTGTCCATTTCCGGCTGGAAATATTCGCCGCAATGCGGGCATGGCCAGTAAAGACGACGGCGGTCACCACGGTTATAGAGCGATAAAATTCCGGTGGTCGGAGGGGCTTCATGGGGCGTGGAGCGCCGCCATTTTGTGTCTCTGATATCCCTCCCGGGCGAGCTCTCAACCAGCGTCATCCCGGAGGACATGAATGTCGTGGTACGCTTCGATGCCAGTGAAAAAGCATCCCCCTCCCCGTCGATATCTTCCGGAAAGCGGTCATAATCCGTCAGCGCCACACTCTTATAGTCCGAGGACGACATGATATTGACGGATGGCCAGCCAAGCTTCAGATAGTTACCGGCACGGAATGTACGGTCGTAGACGTTGTTATCGTTACGTCTTGGGCTTAGCCGGGTTTTAACTTCAGGGCTACAGCGAAAAGTACGGTCCAGGCGTTTTTTGGAATGCTCGCGCGCTTTTTCCTCAGATACCTGAATCACAAGCATATCTGCCGGATCGCAGACAATGTTATAAACAATCCAGCCGTCAATCAGCCCGATGGTTTTACCCGTTCGCGCCGGGCCCACAAACACCACCGCATCGTATTCACGCGATGCCAGGCAGTTCATCGGCTCAATCACATAGGGTGCCAGATCCGGATCCCATGGAACTGAGTTTCCCGCCCCCATTGGCACGCGCATATAAGTACTGACCGCATCGGCCACCGGCATACGACGCGGGGCTCGTAAAATACCGGAGACATCGCGGCGGATGTCCCTGGCGGATGCCCGCTTTGCCATCAGTCCTCCTCAGGCTCTTCCTCCTCTTTTTCAGCGTCCTGCACCCTCTCCGCCATCTGGTCGCGCAGATCATCAATAACGCTTTGCACACGAACTACCGCAGCAGGCGTTAAAGCACAGTCGCGCTCGAGCACATCCGGGAGGGTTTCAAGTACCATGACGACGGCTTTCGCCATCAATGAGAATTCTCGCGCCACTTCATCTGCAGGTATTAACTGCCCCGTATCCTGTTCGAACTTCAGCCTCTCATTCTCTGCTTTCCAGTGGGACAGCCTGTCAGAGGGGGGCATATCATCGATGTTGGCCGAAACGGTAGGGATCATCAGTTCGGTCAGAATGTCGGTCACCAGATAGAGCTTTAACTTGCTGTTGCTGCCTGGAGCAGGTTCAACATTTTTCAGTCTCGCGGCAACCGTCTGACGGTGTACGCCGGTTATCCCTGCCAGCTGGTTGATATTGAGTTTTAAAGTGGCAATTTCCTGGTCCATGATGGTGAACACTTTTTGAACGATTCGACATCTTGCGAAAATGGCCTCTAATTAAATCAAAGGCCTGCGCACATGATGATGATGACCCTGGATCCGAAAAACTAGCCGTTTCCCGCGAGCGCGCCGCCCCGTGGCAGGGGCCTTCCTAAGGAGGACCCAAGTAATTGTGATTACTTAATAAATAGGATTTAGAATATGAATTTAGCATCTAAAATTTCCTTTAATTTCGATTGAATATCGTTTTTATCCTTATTCCCTCCAATGTAATTACTATATAGCGTCTCCAGTTCTTTAAATTTTAAGGATATATCTGTCTTGGCAAGACTGGACTCACACATAACCCAACAGTCCGAAACATGTTTCCAAGCAGCGACTGTTTCATTGTATTTTTCAAGGACGCTTAAAATATGGTTATTACTTTCTTTAACTTCACTACCTAGTCTTAATAAGGATCTTGCTGCATTTATATGTATAAAATTCCATTTATCCGGCATAGTAGTGATTGCATGATTAAGCCTAAGTATTGCCTTTTTAAAGTCCATTTTTACTTTTGCTTTTTCTTGTTTTTTCCAAGAAGACAAAGCAAAACATGCAACACCAGTAGTAGCAAATGCACCTATGGCACTAGCCCACATTGCTAACATTGATGAGAAACTCCATTTTTCTGAAGATAATGCTACTTCTAAGGTCTGCCTAGCGACTTCTAAATTCTGATGAGAAATGTAGCTTTCGATCACGGTCTGATTCCATATAATAGAAAGGATGTCAATTTAGCACTTTCAATAATAAAGTTCATTCCGCATCTTAACAAAATTACTTTGCTGACGCTCACTCTCTATTTGTCGAATACCGTTCAAACTATGATTACCCTTCTCAATAGTTGACAACAAAGGCTTGATCCACAAAACAGCCTGGCAGTACGTCATTGAGCTGGCGGCAGCGGAACGATCATCGGCTGCGTCAGGTCTGCTGGTATCGGTGTGCATGGCGCTGGCACGTAAACGGTGCGCGTATTTGAGCAGCCCACCAGCGACATCAGCAGGAACAGGCAGATCACAGGTTTTTTCACGGCGGAGAATCTCCCGGTATTCGATTACGGTTTCTTCGGTGCTGGTGTCGATCAGGGAGTTAAGCTTAGTGGCATGTTCTGCAACCTGATTGAACCGATTGAAGTTGAATGCCTGAGTGGCAATTACCTGCCCCTGCAAAGTGTTATCACTTCTCAGAACGTTGTTATCACTCTGCAGGCTGCTGGCATCTGAACAACTTTTAACGAGTGCTACTGACAGGGCAGCAATGATGACAATCGCAACTGGGAAAAGATTAAATTTCACTGTTCTATCCCCCAGCATGTCAGAGCGCTTTCCTGATCCCGTCGTTCTACCTGACCGTAGCAACCATTTTTCTGGCCTTTGGTTAGACGGCAATCACGGCCACCGTCTCTAATCCACCAACGGATCGCTTCACAAGCCCCCTTTTTGTCACCGGCGTTAATACGCTGGTAAAACGTCGATGGGAAACATTTACCTGGCCCGATGTTGTAGGGGCAGAAAGAAGCTATTCCCGCCTTCTGAGGTTCACTAAGCGGGATGTGAATATTGCGGTCTACCCATGCCAGCGCCCTATCGCGCTCAATAGCGTTCACCTGATCACATTTGGCCTGCGAGAGAGTCATGCCCTTAACGACTTTCTTCCTGTCAACCAGTGTCGCACCCCGGCAAATTGTCCAAACCCCTGAACCATCCTGGTAAGCTGTGGTGGTATTCCCCTCTTTCTCATCAAGAAATTTATCGAGAATTACTGTGGCCGGTGCTCCAGCGAGCACAAGCCCCAGAACAGCCGTACTCAGTTTAGCTCTGGTTTTCATTGCTCACCTCGGGCCTCTTTTCTTCTGTCATCTTTTACTTTGAAATACAGATTGGTCAGAAAGGTCAGTAAGCCAAACAGTAAACTTCCAATCACACCTATGGCCGCCCATTGTTCAGGGCTGTAACCATCAAGCAGCCTTTTAAACCAATAAAGGGCACTACCTCCTGACGCGCCGTAGGAGATGCCTGTAGTTATTTTGTCCATTCGATACATACTCTCACCTCGCTTTGTGCGAGTGCGTTTGAAGTAATAAAAAAGGCCCTTATTGGGCCTTTCGACGGGTAATTTTTTTTAGGAAGGTAAAGAGGCTAGGTTTTGGTTTTTTTCGATGGGACTCGGATGTCTCAACAAAGAGTTTTGCCTCTTCATCGCTGTATCCAGCGTCTGTCCATATTTTCAGAAGCTTTTTTTTATGTGATCTGTCGGATATTTTTTCAAGGACCCAAAAGAAAGGGGGGACTAAAATTTTCAAAATTGCAATCACGAATACGATCGTCGTCATCGCTTTGTAGTGATCTAATATTCCGTTTACATATTCGTAAATCCAATCAAGCATGCTGTCTCCTTCATCAAAAAAAAAGATTTTCTCACATGCTTGATGTGTCCGGCAAAGCTTACTCCCTTCTTGAATACAACGACGATATGACAGGGGTACTGGTGCAATGCACCTTCGCGAATACCCCTGTCGTATCGCCGGATAACAAAAAACCCCGACAGGCGGGGTTTAAAGTTTTTTCAAATTGTCGCTTAAGTTCGCTGCCATCGCGGCGCAGCTCTGCCAAGCATGAATAAATTATCTAAATTCCTGGCTCGTTTTCAATATATAAATAGAAATAGAGCACGAAAAGTCAAAGACCAATCATTCAGCTCTGCTCAGCCAAGAGTTTCCGCGTAGATAAAAAGACCTTAGCCCTGAATATTTCCAGGCACCAGCGAACTCTTTTTCTGGCCTCCCAATCCGTTAGCCACGGTGCGATCGACTGTAACTCCCGCGTAATGTCTGAGATTTTTTTGCGTGTGGTGTAATACTGCAGACCGACGATATACACTGGGTCATTTACATCAAGTGCCTGCAGCACCGACTGCTTTACAAAATCAACATCATCATCATGCATGGCTTCATCAATGATGCTGATGGCGGGCTGTGGCCACAAAATGGCGTGAGCGCGATTAAGCGCCTGCGGCCCTCTAAATCCTTCAGCTCGAGCTTGTTCCAGTGCAGCTGTAAAGCGAGACAAAGCCTTATCCGACCATCGCCCCCCCTTAAGAACATCCCAGCACGTATGAGAGCGAGGCAAGCGCGGCGCAGTTCCACCGCTTACCCCGTCTCCCCATGTTGTCAGTAGAGACTTAATCCATGCGGATTGAATACTGGTCAGGAGCATGCTTTTACCTAACCAGCTTTTGCGTGGCGCAGAAGCTGCTTTGCCCAGGGCTTCAATATGATTACGGCGTTGACGTGGTGTCATCCTAATTAGCTCCTTACGCCAGAACGCCGAGCGCGTAGGCCCGGTCCAGCACTCTAATGATCATTTCCAGCTGCGAGCCATATTTGCGCTCGAATGCCAGGCGGTCGTTATGCAGTTCGGTGTGATGTTTTCGGCAAAGTGGTATGGAGAAGATGTCGTGCGCTTTTGTTGCCATACCACCCTGCCCCCACCCGATTAAGTGATGCGGGTCGTCTGATTGCTGCTGGCAGCATTCGCAGGGCAGCGTTTTTACCCAATTCAGATAATTGCGACTTACCCAGCGCAAACGCTTTGGTCGACGCATGAAAGACTGAGGAGGCGCTGGATCCACCATCACGCCCACCAACGGTTCTGTCAGCGCTTCAGGCAAGTCGACCGCTGAAACTAATTCCCCAAGGATGCTGGTGGCCGGTACTTCGGGAATTATGTAACTTTCTCGTCCAATCGGACTTTCGTCACGCAAACTAAGCGCTTCACGAACGCATGATTCTGGAAGTGCATCCGTAACTCCTTTACGAACTGCCCACCAGCAAAGCTCTGCAAGTGAGATCTCTCGGCTTTTGTCCAGGCAAAGATAAATGCGGACAGAATCCAGCACATAGGCAACCACGTTATTACAGGCCAGGTCTGCCAGACCCTCGGTATGTTGTTCACGCAGCTGATTATCACAATAACCACAAAGTAAAATGGAACCCGGCTCATGGTGCATGATGGTTAATTCGTGATAGTGGTAATCGCTATGAGCGTACTGGCAATTTCCTCCTCCATACTTCAGCAACCAGTAATCAAGCCCGCTAATACCACCAGCAACAGTCAGGACCTTTTCATTCAAAAAGAAGCTTCGCAACTGCTCATTTTCAGCCAGTGGCTGCCTAGCATCGGGAACACGGCCTGTGTGATATTCGCGCATGCTTTCAGGCTGACGCTCGATCAACACTCTACCTGCGGTGAACAACTCCATCAGCTCTCTGCCTGGCTTCAACAGTACGACACCCAGCTCCCGCGCAATCACAGGTTGAAGAAGCGCACGCATCACACTCTCTCCCTGATAATGATCTGCCCATTCTCGCCCCAGAGCTTTGTTATCCTTGAATCCCAGATATGTGTGTCGTCTTCAAAGAGCGCATCCATTAAAGACTTCATCAGGTTATCGAGATCGGGTTTACCCTGATGGGGCTTCCCGTTCATCTCTGCACGCTTTTTCTGGCTCCAGCTCTTCGGCATTGGAAGAACGAAGGTAACGTGTGAATTCGATTCGGGCATGCTAATGCCCAGGAGCCGGACGTGATCGCAAAAGGCCCGGTAACGCATAACTTCAGGGCGCTTCTTCCATAAGTCTGCACGCGTCATACGTGGCTTACCCATAGGGAGGATGTTGTAGACTGTCACGATCACCCCCATGCCCGGGAACGCATACTTTGCGCTGTCTTAGCTGAGGATTTTTGCTGAGGTAGTAATGCGCTGACTATCCAAACACGAGGGTCAATATCGAGGCTTTTCTCGACGGGGACGCCTTTAGACTTATAGCGAGCCACCAGCTCATTGGCTTCTTCGGTTGTCAGCCCGGTGTGAGTGAACCAGCTTTTCTTCATGCTGCCTCCTGCAGGAGTGACATCAAAAGAAAATTGCTGGCCCTTTGAAGGGTCAGTAAGGATTTATTCTGGTTTGGTATTTGCGCCATGGCATCTCTCCAGTGGCGCAGCAGGTAAAGGGTGTTCAGGCCTATGACGGGAGTGTAACAGAATTCTTGGAAACTCGATAACCAGCCCGTTCAAGCATCAGCGTAAAGAGTGTCGGTGTTCCTACTATCTCATCATCCTGTAACGGCATAAATGATACTTCATCCCCACGTCTATACATGAGCGCGCGACCACTATCAGGAAATGAGTGCAGTCGCGCAACGATAACCCCATCGTTGCATCTGATGACCGCATAGCCCTTGTTTGGTAATTTTTCTTTTTGTTTCACAAATCTCCCCTCCAAACTGGAAAATTTCTGCATGCTGTATCAATAAAACCAGTCGTCAGCACTTTCCCGGGTCTGCTGGAGGATTTCCTCAACTTTCTGCCTAGCTTCCTTTACGC
The DNA here is from genome assembly GCF_043965265.1 of Enterobacter sp. ECC-249. Lineage (NCBI taxonomy): Bacteria > Pseudomonadati > Pseudomonadota > Gammaproteobacteria > Enterobacterales > Enterobacteriaceae > Enterobacter > Enterobacter sp. ECC-249. The sequence continues at coordinate 2,327,321 of NZ_CP143660.1, read as the reverse complement.
CACCCAAAATACTTACTCCATCGGATCCTGCGCGGTGCATAATCAGCGTGCACTCACCGAACTGACTCTGGAGTTGTTTTAGCAATTCTCTGTCAAGCGCAGGGAGTACACCCTCTGGAAGTTCTTTTGTACGATCAATGGTTAATTCAAATTTCATAAGTGCCTCCGACAAAATTACTGTACATACATACAGTACAATGTTAGTGCATTCTCTTCAATAACTTATGGGCTCGGTTTGTAGGGAAAGTGGATGTGAATCGATGATAAGTTCTTAACAAAGAGTCTTCCTGGAGCGTCTTAATGAAATTATGCTGCCTTATTCGTTCCGAATGTTTATAAATATCGCTTGTTGCTGAATTGATGCTTTAGTAAGCTTGGCGTATAAATTTGTCACGTAACATCTTTAATTTACATGTGATTTTTGAGATCAAGGAGATAGTAATTCAATGGCGGATCATAAACTTGCGATAGGTAAGCAATTAATAAAAGGGATCATCGATTTAGGAGTTATTCTTGATTATCATATTGAAAAAGAATTCCCTGTAGATGAATCATCATTCGGAGAACCTCCAGCAGTTGACGTCGCGTGGTTTTCAAAAAAAGGGGATCGCTTCCCTCTTTTTATTTTCGAGGTTGAAAGCAAAGCCACAAACGGCATGACTAACAACCCATTAAAAGTATATGCTCAAGAAAGTAAGAACTTTGAAAAACCTCTTTTTTTCTTTCATATTGTAGCACAAGGCGGGTTTAATTCCGCCCGTCCCAGAAACCTGGAATCATTATTTGGTAAGCATAACTATAGAATTTACATGTTTGCAAACCATGATGCCAGCGAATTTATCAAGGATGTTTTATGCCAGCATGCAAGATTAAGAAGCGATTTAAGCTATATTGAATTATACGAAACACTTACATCCGAAGCTTGGGCAAATAAAGTCAATTATCTTCAAGTGATAAAAAAGGCTGTTGAACTTAACCTTTCAAGAGAAAATATCATCTCTTCCTTTGTCAGCCTATGCCGTAAAGATTCAATCTTTTTCACAGACTTAAAATTATTACTGGAGCTTGATTCCAAGGAATTTTTCGAACATACAAACCTCTATTCTTATCTTGGCACAACTTGGCTAACGCCGATAATATCCGCTTTTTTTTGCGGTTTAAGCCAAACCACAGAAGAAATGAATCACTGGTCAAGATATTTTATGGATTGGCAGAATAAATCGGATTCTATGCCAATGATTTCAGCTTCGTTTGGACTTTCACTTGATTATGATGAATTTCTTATAGGATGCGCCCCTCAATTAATCACATTATGTATTTCTCTATCTCATAAAAATAAAACCATAAGCAACAACCTTGTGAAGGTGTTGTGCGAAATATTGGACAAAATAAATATAAACTGGGAAGGATTGAATGCTGCAATTTACCTACTTCACATAAGCGCCGCTTTAAATTTAAAAGAATCATTCGACAATGCGAGAGATTTTATTTCAAACTTCAACAATCTTGATAATGTAAATATTTATAATCCACCGTCATGTTTTTCTTTTACTGAAAGCGAGTTCAATGATATTTTTACCATGGGAAATTTAGGAGCAATTCCCGAACTCGATGTTTTCACAGAAAAGAGTAAAGAGCAGTTTGCTAAACAAGAGTTTGATTTAGTTAATTTAGCTCTAAAGTCTATTGACGATGATGCATATATTTTTTCGTGGTCCACCGATTTATTATATGCACTTTGGTCTGAGTACTACTCAGATGAACATGGGAGCAATGAATAACCCGCAGAAGCGGGTCATCTTTCCTCGGCTATAAGCGACTTAAATGACAACTTTATAGGGTTGTTATTTCTTAGCTCAATCAGATGTTCCGGTTCTGATGCAAACCAAGCATATGACCCCCATGCAAGTTCGGATATAGATTTTTTAAATTGTGAGGAGGCTCTATCTGAAAACGCAGTGAGAAACGCAAGATTTCTTTCACTAAATCCTGCTTCTACTGCTAATTTTGTTAATATGATTTTACGTTCTCTGTTGATTGGTCCGTCTGTAGCAACAACCTCTATAAAAACAACGAGCATGTCATTTCCTGTTTCATCATCGCCCAAATCTATCAGGATGATGTCAGGTAATGCCTTCGAAGGTTCGATGACCAAACCCAGCTCCGTTGCCAAAAGTTCGTCCCGTGCAACAACTTTATTACCAGATTCTGACAACCAAAGTACTGCTGGATTCTTAAGAAATCTTATAGCAAAACTTTCGATTACAGCTTTAGCTATTACACTCGACGGCCCCGGTGCAAGCATACGCATCTCGCCGTTTGGAAAGGTGACTGCTACGGAATCGGATGCAATCGCGGCACCAGATTTTAGTAATCGAATCCTTGATAGAGCTGCTTTGTTTAAGTAATTTTTCTGCCAATTATCAATGGCTAATTCCAATTCATCACCAGATACATGTTCATCAAAGAGATTTGCAAAAGCCCTATTTAGACAGTAACGAGGTTCGGAGGAAGTTGTCGGGATACCTTCCCGTATCAGAACAGCCCGACATGGAACGAGACCATTCTTGATGGTCTCGTCACGAATAGGCTCACGAGTATTCTCAGCGTACCAAGCATCAGCAGGCTGTAATCTTTTTTTCTTACTCTTAAGAGAATTTTCAATCCATAGAAGCCTATCAACTTCATCAATTTTAGCTGTCTGGGTATCTCCCATGTTTACCACTTGGTTAGGACGAATCCACCTTCCTTCCCCCTCAATCGCCCCCGCATAGAACATGACGAAAATAGTCTTTGCGGCCATTTCTCTAATAAGATAGTTACGATTTTGTGTACCTTCCGGGAAAATCTTAGGCAACCTTTCCATAATAATACTCAGCGCTGGAACTTTAAATAAGCTCATTATGAAATTACTCCATAGAAACTGGCGATCGCTTTCTCGATAGCATCCTTTTCAGCACCTGAGGCCAGCATATTTTGTATTACAATAAGCTGCTCAGGAGCAGGCAGAGGGATTGAGTTAAGCTCAAAAGCAGATACTGCAACGCTTCCACTGATACACCTGAATGCTCTGTCAACTACTCTTGAATTTAACAACTCAGCAATAACGCCTGAGTCAATGTTTGTTAACAAACCATTTGAGTACACGATGTTAATATGGTTTTCAACAACTACGCCACCTGATTTGTCTATAAAACTCTGGGGTAAGAGAGCAGCTAAGATCCGCTTGTTCTGTTCTTTCGACGTAGTTCTCTGCACTAAAACACATTCTGATGAAGTTATGAGGTACTCTTGTTTCTTTTTAACTTCAACATATGGAACATGGTTCTTGCGTACGGCGCTAAAACTGAAACCTGAAGGCGTAATAGATTCAGCCCAAATCAGCGGGTACGAGGTGGCATTTTTCGTAGTACGTAACTGATCTTTAAGTCTATTCCAAACCAATTGTCCAGTTGAAACTGAGTATCCTAAATCAGCCAGTCGGGTAGGCATTTTTTTCAAAGCGTTCAAAAAAAGTAAATCATCCTTACCGCGTGGCAATAACCAAGTTTTACCGCCTTTCTCTATAGATACACTGCCTATTTTCTCTACTTTAGCTTTGTTAAGCCCTTTAGGGATTAGCAAAGAGACTGCAGTCTGTTTATTATGTTTGCCTGCTTTAAAAACAGTGAGCATTGTTTCTTGCAAAACATCGTCAAAAACTCCATCTCGGTCAGCTACAAAATCAAACGAAACAGGTGTCATTTCTTCAGTGAGCAGTGTTCTCAGTGCAGTGAAGTATTGGCCGCCTAAGAATGACGTTGGTGTAAGGAATGCAACTACACCTGTGTCCTTACATGTAAACCTCGTCGCTAAATCAGTGAACAAGCCGTAGAGATTTGCATGTCCAAACAATGAACGAGAGAATTTACTTCTCATATCAGGATCAAGAGTGACCCTTCCATATGGCGGATTGCCTACAACCAAATCGAAGGTACCTACATCTTCCTGCTTAAGTGCATCACCAACGATGATAATATCAGCAGGCAATCTTCTCTTAGCTTTTATGCAAAGGTTAATCAAAACAGACTCAAGTAGTACGGCACTCATCCATGCTGCAAAAGGATCAAGCTCAATCCCTTTTAGTCTCTTTACTAAACGGCGGAAAATCCATTCGGGTGAATTGCCTTTTTCCTTGCTAAGCATTCTTAATGCAACAGGAGCAAGAAAAGCTCCGCCCCCACAGGCTGGGTCAATGACACTTGCTTTTGCAAAGTCTATTCCTGCTTTTTCTGAGAGATCCAGCAATCTTGCTACTAAAGGAGGCGGAGTATAATAAGCCCCCATTTCCGATCTATATGGAACCGGTAGCATGACAGTATAAATAGAACCGATCAGATAGCCTGCGTCCTCAGGAGGGAAACGAGTAATCATTACACCTGTAGCTGCTGCCAAGTCCTTGACTTCAGGAGAAAGCAGACAGAAATCAACTGTCTTTGGAGTTGGTCGAATGCGTATAGCGCTCTTGTACTTTTTGCACAGAGCTTGCCAGTAAGCTGCCACAATACCGGAGCAATATGAACGAGCATAAATCAACCGCTCTTGGTCAGTCTTTAAGGCATTAGCATAATTTCTAGCCATGGCTTTGCACGTTTGATATTTTTGCAGAATGGTGGTGTCTTTTTCTTTCAAAAAATCAAATGGTTGCGCGCTCATAATTAAAGTCCCAAAAAATCAAGTATGTGGCCATGGTATGTGATGGTAACGCTAAAAAGTTGCCAAGAAGAATAACATGCGCATAACCAATCACATACCAAGATGACGTTTAATTAAGTTATTCTTTAGCCATTCAGAATGGCTGAAGATGCAAGACTTAAGCATTTTAAGCTCGATCGCAAAACTACTTTTTAACCGTATAGCGCTTAAGATCAAAGTCGATGACCGCACGTAAGTCACGAAACACTCCACATCGACCGTAGCGAATCAGTTCGCCCCGTACAATGGCTGTCCGTATGTATTTCTCTGCGGTAGTACGATGCAAATCGAACATCGCACTGACATCTTTCGTCGTGACACGACCATGCTCTTTCACCAACTCGATGATCCGGGCGATGATTTGAACTCGCTCACTGTGTGATTTTGGTCTCGGCATCGGTTACGCCCTCCCCGCCTGGCGTAAGCAGTCTTTACGACGCTTGGCTATACGTGCAACCTCAACAGCGCTACCAGCTATGCCGAACATTTCTGAATATACCGCAGCAGCTCTTCGCCACAGTCCCCTCTCCTCTAGCTCCTTCGCTTTCTGCTCGGCTGCCTGCATCCTAACTGGATCGCTTTTTTCCACCATGCATGGGAGGATAACGTTTGGAATATCCGCGTGTGGTACCGCCCTGTATGTGTTCTGAACGCTATCACGTGAACGAATGATCACACCTTCGTCACTCAGCTCGCGCAGCAACCTGCCAGCTGCGCCGCCAGCCAAGTCCAACGCATCAGAAACATCGCCTACGGCGCAGTTCGGTTGGTAGCGCACGAATACCGCTACCTGCTCTTTTTGGGTTAATGTTTTGGTCATTGGTCAATACTCGATTAGTTTGTTAAACCTGCCGCTTTGCGGCGTTGGTATTCTTCCATCAGCAGCTGTGCCGGAGTAGGTCCTGCCGGATGCTGCGGTGCAGCTAGCTGTCGACGGATTGGTGGAACTGAAAGCCCGTTGCTTACGTGCTTCGTCCATTTGGTTAATAACTTCTCTGCCAGTTTTTTAAATTCCCCCTCGGTCATCTGACGCTCAACACCAGTTCTGCGCATTTCGATGCAGATGTGATAGAGCACCGGCTGGGGCCAGGGATATTTGTCACTACCCGAAAAACGATACGACTCGTTACGCCAGCGACGGTATTCACTCATCACCCGGTCAGATGTCAGCCCGAACGGATTGGCACCACTCTCTGAAACCAGCGAAACGAACTCAGCAAGATCCGGGGGCCATGTATTACCTACTGCGCAACGGTCCATGCATTGCTGACAAACCAGTTTGATCTGGTTCTCAGTCATCGAACCTATCTGAGCTATCCACAGGGCAGTGGGTTCTGCCCCATTCTTCTGCGTCCAGCGGTTCGAGAAGATTTCCCCCATCACCTGCCATAACCGCCACGCTGTCTCCGTCGCCATCAAGTCCGTTCCGGCGTCGCCACTCTGCGTGTGCTGACTGTATTTGCTGAACAGCTCGGGATGCTGCTGGCTGTGGTCTAACTGATGCATTCTCGGTACCTCCCGTTTGTGGTGCTTTCAGAACCTTTGCGCGATCCAGGTGGCGAGCGAACTTCTGCTCCCACTGAATTTGATGAAACACTTTCCCTTCGGCTTGCCAGTAAGCGATGAAACTGCTGAGCTCGGCTTCAATATTTATGCCCGCCTTGATCGGCATGCCCCACAGGTTTGCCTGTCGTGCAAAGTCGGCTGTTGGATTCCAGTTTTTAAACATCCGGAATTTGCCGAATGGCTGCTGTTGCCCAATTCCGATACCTGGCTGATCCGGATAATCAGGAATAACAGGTTCGACCAGTTCTCTATGTGTGGGGTTTAGATCTTTATGGTTCTTTGGTAGATTCCGTGTCCCGTTTTTGGGACTGTTTAAAGGGAAAAACGGTACTCTTTGGTTGAAATCCGAACTGTTAACAATCCCTTTTTTGGTACCCTTATCACCTGAAACAGTCCCGTTAATGGCACTGTTTGTATTAACAGTTCCGTTTTCGGTATCGTTCAAATTAACCGTCCCGTTTTTGGGATCCTTTAAAGAGTTCCGGTTTTGGGTCTGTTCGGCATCGGGGATGCTTTCCTCAACACCGACCAACTTGTACACGGGTATTTGCTTTGTCCTGCCGCGCCGTTCACCTGTATCGACAACCAGGCCAATTTCCTGCAGATGCTGCAAGCCTGCAAGCACCGTCTTTCTGTCCATCTCAGTAGCCTCTGCAAGCGCAGCGACGGATGGGTAAGCGCACAAGTCAGCGCCGCACATATCAGCCAGCCAGGTCAGGATCGCCTTACTGGAGGATTTTCCGGTCTTAACTTTCTTGGCCCACCGCATTGCATCAATGCTCATGAAGCCTCCGGGTTGAATTCATTGGTCAAAACTCGATTAAAAAAATTGCGGCGCTACGGCGCTGATGCTCGCCAGTAGTGGTCCCGCCGCGTCAGCAGGTAACATGTTGAATAAAGCGATTGCCGCTTCACGAATTTCTTTTTCAAGCTTTTGAAGGGGGGCGCCCAGCAACTTAGCTTGATGCGCCTCACTGCATTCTTTGATTGCACTCGCCACCAGCTCGGCTTCCGTTCTGGCGTTACTGAGTCCATGCTTTCTTGCAAGCTCAATGGGCATAGCGGCGACGATTGCCCCCGACAGCTGCATGACGTAAGCGGTGTATTTTTCCGAGCCACCTTCGTTTTTCAGATATCGGAATAAATTCTGCTTATTGACCGCGATACCGCGTCCCCCTTCCTTCGCCCACTGCTCAGCCACCATCTGAGCGATTTTCTCCTGCGCCTGGCCGGGCAAAGTGGATTCCCACTCCCGAACTGCAACATGTATTGAACTGTGCTTAAAGCTATCTCGCCGATGCGCCATAAATTGATTTTGAGTTTTCAGCGGTTCGGCCAGACGTTGGTTATGATGTTGATATGTAGCTGACTGCATGATTAAGCCTCCTTCTGAGGTAAACCATCTTTTGGATTGGGATAAAGATCAGGACGTAATTCATTAGGAGTAACTTGCCAATCGACGGCCTTACTCACTTTGAGCACCAGCTCTCCGGGAATTTTGTTTTTAAACCAGCCGTTTACAGTTTGGGCTCTCCTTTTCATCCGGCGTCCTAGCTCAGCCTGACTGCAAATCGATAAGAGCTTTTTTTGAATTGATGTCTTCATCGGTTGTTCTCAGTAGTTAACGATGAGTGACAATAAAACAAATTAAATCGATATCGTCAAATTATTTCGATAGTAAGAGCTACAGAAAAAATCTGTATAATTGCTAATAACTAGATGAATTGGATGAAGAGATGAACTTCGGTAAGAGATTGCAAAAGGCGATAAAAGATCTCGAAATATCACAATCTGAGCTGGCACGCAGACTGGGAGTCAAGGCTCAATCTGTTAACGGCTGGTGCAATTCTGACATTTTACCCAGATCTGAAATACTGAATCTTCTTCCCGCTGCGACTGGGTATCCACTCTCATGGTTCTTTATGGAGGATGGTGAGACCCTCGAAGAGCACGATCCTTGGGCACCAAAACCAAAAGTTAAGCCGTCAACAGAACTTCAAGAAAGACTTCTGGAAGCATTCGAACAATTGCCAACAGATGATGAAAAAGAACGAATTATCAAGATAATAGATCTTAGACTTGAAGAGCTCGATAATTTTGCAAAGACTTATCTGCAGAAACGTAATCTGATCCCGCCAACCAAATAGCCTTTCTTTTAATTCACCCTCTTGTGCTCGGGTCATCAATGACCCTAGGTTTTTCTCGCCCCAAACTATCAATTTAATTTGACACATATCGATTGTATTGATAATAATGTTTCTATCGCAACGAGTCATCGAGGCAGGACGCCCACGAAGTAGCTGCCGGCGGCATACGAAACACCGGATGAGATGGCAAGACAATCGCGCAGCAGGTTTACCGTTCCGCCAGCCTGGCGTTAAAGGCACACAGGAGTTAACCATGATCGATTTCGCACGCAAAAAAGCTGGCTGCCAAGCCGTACACTTAAATCTGTTTGAAGTGCTTGTTCGTAAGCTTTGCTACTTACTGGCACAAAAAGGGAATCCAGAGCTAAAAGCATGAGCTCGTACTTTGCCCTGATCGTTACCGTCTGCGCCCTCACCGGGGAATGCTCAAACATCATGTTTGGTGTTTACCAAACAGAAGCTGGTTGTGATGCAGCTGCCAAAGAGCAGCACGTTAAAGGAGAGTGTTACCCGTACAAATCAGCTGACGACCATCAGCCAGCTTTCAAATATTAATCGAGTTGTGACCAATGGCTGTTACCAGCCCCTTAAAGCACAAAACCCGCGCAAGGCGGGTTAAGTACCCGGTCAGCCGACCAAAGCTTTCCGGAATCGAGTTTTGACCAATGACCACTACCCAAGGCGGCAATCACTAGCTGCGGGTATCTTACAACCAAAATTAAGGACCCGATATGGAATTCTTTAATCAGAATCCCCCCCCTTCTGAAATGATATGCACGCACCTAATGGTGGATATTGAGGCATTTGGCAAAAAACCAGACTCACCTGTCGTAGCTATCGGGGCCGTATTCTTTGATCCGTCGACGGGCAAAACAGGTTCGAAATTTTACAAAGTGATTAGCCTGGAATCTGCCATGGCCAGCGGCGGGGTTCCGGATGCATCTACCATAATCTTCTGGCTTAAAGCTTCCCCTGAAGCTCGTTCAGAGTTAGTGATGGATGATGCTATTCCTCTGGATGACGCCTTGCTACAGCTAAATGAGTTTATAGCTGAGAATGCGGCTAACGGTCCTGATTCTGTACAGGTCTGGGGGAATGGTGCCACTTATGACAATGTCCTGCTTGAGGCATCTTATGACCGGACGGGGATCCCCTGCCCATGGAAGTTCTGGAATAACCGGGATGTAAGAACCATTGTCGAGTTGGGTAAAGTGGTTGGCTGCAAGCCTCGCTATGAGATCCCATTTGTGGGAGAACCTCACAAGGCTATTTCAGATGCTCTTCATCAGGTCAAATACGTGTCAGCAATCTGGCAGCGTCTGACTGAACACTGATTTTTTAATTTCAGAAAATGGCCATGATATGGGCCACTATGAGGTAAATCACATGCTTCAAATGCTGACTTTAGAAGAATGGGCTGCGGAAAAATACCGGAGTAATCCTCCAAGTCTGAATACTTTACGCCGATACGCTAAAGAGAGCATGTTCACTCCCCCGGCCACCAAAGAAGGAAGATACTGGCGGGTAAGAGAAGATGCCGAGATTACAGGTAATTTAACCCAGCCCGTTATTAAAAAATCTGATTCTCCTATGCTTCAAAGGATACTGTCTGATGGCTGCCCGACCACGTAAAAACAACGTTAAGATACCTAATCTTTATACGCTCTACAGTCGTAAGGTAAATAAAATCTACTGGCGGTATAAGCATCCCGTTACAGGTAAGTTTCATAGCCTTGGAACTAACGAGGCCGAAGCAACAGCAATAGCAATCGAAGCCAATGAGAGACTAGCTGAACAGCGCACCAGGCAGGTTTTGGCTATCAGTGACAAGATCGCTACCAGCAAAGGAAAGGCTATAACAACAAATACGTGGTTAGATCGTTATTGGAAAATTCAGAGTGAAAGACTGGAGAATGGTGATATCAGGCCGAACACTCATAAGCAAAAGGCCAAACCCGTCGCCCTGCTTCGCGAGAGCGTAGGAATGAAATTGATATCAGCCGTCGACGTTCGGGATGTAGCCCAAATACTGGAATCCTATGTTGCAGAAGGTCAACCTAGGATGGCCCAGGTAATTCGCTCTGTTTTAATCGATGTTTTCAAGGAAGCCCAACATTATGGCGAGGTACCGCCGGGTTATAACCCGGCACTTGCTACAAAACAACCGCGCCGGCGGATTACTCGACAGCGTCTTAACCTCGAAGAGTGGCAAAAAATTTTCGAGATCGCCGACGCCCACCACCAGTATATGGGTAATGCAATGCTATTGGCGCTCGTCACTGGTCAGCGCCTCGGTGATATTTCGAATATGAAGTTCAGCGATATTTGGGATGACCATCTTCATGTAGTTCAGGAGAAGACTGGTACCAAGTTGGCAATCCCCCTATCCCTTAAACTTAACGCGATTGGCTGGAGTTTGAGAGATGTTGTTGCACGTTGCCGCGACTACGCAGTCAGTCCGTACCTGATCCACTTTTTCCGGGCTACTTCAATGGCAGAACGAGGGGCACAGGTGAAGTCGAATACAATAACAATGAATTTCAGTAAGGCTCGAGATAAAGCAGAAATAACTTGGGGGAATGGCACACCTGCTACCTTCCATGAACAGCGGTCTTTAGCAGAGCGTCTATACAAAGAACAAGGTATAGATACGCAGAAGCTTCTTGGCCATAAATCATCGAATCAAACTGCACAATATCATGATGACCGAGGTAAGGATTGGATTAGAATAAAAGAGTAAAGAGGGGTTCCCCCCTCTTTACTAACAGACTTCAGTGCCTGAAAGTTGAAAAGTTATAGGAGAAATCTTCCCACCGAATTTATACGGTTTCGAAAGTAACAGTTTTTCCATTACTCCTCCTTTTAAAACTTTTTTTTCATATTCTTCATCTGATAAATCAGCCCCAAGGAATGAAAATCTATTACATACAATCCACACATTAAAATCAGTAACCTTTGAACCGTCTTTGATAAAGCATTCTCGAAATCTGTCAGACATGAAATCATCAACCGCCGTTGTATATTTACAGCGTATATTTTCATGATCTAATCTAGATACTCGCGCAACATCTTTTAACTCTATAATATAGATAGAGTATTTATTTTCACCTCTCCGAATTACTAGTAAATTATCTGGCGAAGGAGGTGTGGAAGGCATCCGCAAGCTATTATAGTAACTATCAACTGATAAATTTATAATTTTATCGTTATTTAAACAACCATCTTCACAGTAGAAGTCGTGGTCTAATTTTACAAAGACACTATTTTCACTTACTTCATGCCGCATTATTTCACGTAATTTTTCCACAGATAAAATCGAGGATATCATTTATTTTTATCCTCTTCTTCCATATCTTCATTTATGGAGTTATAAATATCCATTTTTTCTTCGAAAAGTTGTTCTGTTGCAGGCCCAAAGTTATTATCTTCAATACCTAACTCATCTATTGCTAATGGCAATGCAATACTACCATGTACGCTTTTCTTAAATACCATTGAAGAAACGTTATTTTTATGGATGCCCGATTCACATCCATCGGCCGTATTTTTAATAACTAAATTATTAACTTTATTAAAGATAAAATTACTATGGGACGTAATAATCAATTTTACGTCAGCGTCTATCAACTTAGCAAATATTTCAGTTAATCTAATTTGAATTTCAGGATGTAAATGTGCCTCAGGTTCCTCAATCATAATAAGAGATTTGGGTTCAGGATTTTTGGTTTCTCTCTGATTAGATAATGTTTTCCTAAGAACACTATCATCTGATTTAGTCAAAACATATCGGAGATATGATACGATCGGCGCTAATTCAGAAACCATCGACGATGTTGAAGATAATTCTAAGCGAAGACTTGTATTGTTTGGGAAAAACAATAATTGTTTTGTCTGTGGGTTAAATTCAACCTTACCATCTAATATGGTATCTTCAATCTCTTTAGCAAGGAAATTTATTTTTTTATCTTCATAATTCCGTTTTACAACTCTAATATCAGACAACTTGATAAAGTAGTCACTAACTGGCTCAGAAATGCTCGGAAGCTCAATTTTTTTAGAGAGGAAGGATCGATTTTTTGATAATTCTGCAATGATTTGTCCAAAAGCACTCAAAGCTTGATATAAACCCGAGCGACTTGCAGGCAAGTAATGAACATTTTTAAGGTTTGCAGTTAATGAATAAATTATACTTAGAACATTACGCTGCACGAAAAAATAACTATATTCAGTAACTAGCTGTGTAAGTGATTCATCAGGCGTAGTAGAATTTTCTCGGTAATATATGTAAGTAGCATTTACTCCCTGGTGAAGATTTCTATTCCTTTTAGATTTTTTCACATGATAATTATTATCATGCTTAATATTTGAAACAACAAACTTGTTATTCTCCAGCTTGAGAGTTATCTCAATGTCACCACCTACTAATTCTATGATTGCAGGTTCATTGTTAAACTGGTTTTGAAGATTATTTATCGAGGTAAATGTATTAGTAAATGAATTAGTTAATTCATTTGAAAGCAAAACAGTAAAAAATCGCTTTAAATCATCATCAACATATTCTGTTACGTCTTGTTCATTTAACTCACTATCAATAAATTCTTTAAGACGTTTTTGGGTATCTCCATTTTTATTATCATTATGCTCAAGATCCATATAGTAATCGTAATGAGAAAAAGAAATGGACCGCCGAGATTTAAATTGAAGTAATGTTTTTACGATAAGATAGATAGCCGTAATAGCATATGATTTACCAATACTATTTTGCCCAATCAGAAAATGAAAGTCTTTCTCTAAGTCGATGGAGAAACTTCTAATCGGCCCGAAATTTTTTAATGTTATTTTCATAAATTCCCTTAAAAAAACAACGTGAAAAGTTGCCTCATTCTAACATTGATGTACTCTGTGAACAGAATTTTGATAACAAAATTTGATAAAAATTTGATAACCGTTCGAAAGCTAATAATAAAAACGGGAACCAATCGGCTCCCGTTACGATTTAATCTAACATCATGATTACATATTCGCGATAATCGCGTCGCCAAACTCTGAGCATTTCAACAGCTTAGCGCCTTCCATCAGACGTTCGAAGTCATAGGTGACGGTTTTCGCGTTGATCGCGCCTTCCATACCTTTGACGATCAGGTCTGCGGCTTCGAACCACTCCATATGACGCAGCATCATCTCTGCGGACAGGATGATAGAGCCTGGGTTCACTTTGTCCTGACCTGCGTATTTTGGTGCAGTACCGTGGGTCGCTTCGAACAGGGCGCACTCGTCACCGATGTTCGCGCCAGGGGCGATACCGATACCGCCAACCTGCGCAGCCAGGGCGTCAGAGATGTAGTCACCGTTCAGGTTCATACAGGCGATTACGTCGTATTCAGCAGGACGCAGCAGGATCTGCTGCAGGAACGCATCGGCGATAACATCTTTAATGATGATCTCTTTGCCGGTGTTCGGGTTCTTGATCTTCTGCCACGGGCCGCCGTCGATCAGCTCACCGCCGAACTCTTCTGTCGCCAACTGGTAGCCCCAGTCTTTGAATGCGCCTTCGGTGAACTTCATGATGTTGCCTTTGTGAACCAGGGTCACAGAGTCACGGTCGTTGGTGATTGCATATTCGATGGCTGCACGCACCAGACGCTTGGTCCCTTCTTCGGAGCACGGCTTAATGCCGATACCGCAATGCTCAGGGAAGCGAATTTTCTTCACGCCCATCTCTTCGCGCAGGAATTTAATCACTTTTTCTGCGTCAGCAGAGTCCGCTTTCCATTCGATACCCGCGTAGATGTCTTCTGAGTTTTCGCGGAAGATAACCATATCGGTCAGTTCAGGGTGCTTAACCGGGCTTGGGGTGCCCTGATAGTAACGAACCGGACGCAGACACACGTACAGGTCCAGCTCCTGACGCAGTGCCACGTTCAGGGAACGGATACCGCCGCCAACTGGCGTCGTCAGTGGGCCTTTAATAGCAACACGGTAGTCGCGGATCAGGTCCAGCGTTTCTGCTGGCAGCCAGACGTCCTGGCCATAAACTTGAGTAGATTTCTCACCGGTGTAAATTTCCATCCAGGAAATTTTACGCTCGCCTTTGTAGGCTTTCTCAACAGCGGCATCAACCACTTTCAGCATTGCCGGGGTAACGTCTACACCGATACCGTCACCTTCGATGAACGGGATAATCGGATTGTGAGGAACGTTAATCTTGCCGTTTTGCAGGGTGATCTTTTTACCTTCCGCCGGAACAACTACTTTGCTTTCCATTAACCTCTCCTTCGAGCGCTTCTGGTTGTTACTGATCTTATGTTAATAAATTGTAATGAGCCCTTCGATAGTACCTGATTGTCCTGCGCCATGAAAGGTCTTCGTTATTAGGCTATAATGCGGCAATTGATAACGCCTGAAAATACCATGAAGAAAACTTCTTTTACAAAACACCGGGTTGAGCGATTCAGCTCGCGACAAGCCGCCAGAAGACCGCAGGAAACCCAGCCGAAGCGGGTTATTTTGTTCAATAAACCCTACGATGTTTTGCCGCAGTTCACCGATGAAGCCGGGCGCAGCACGCTGAAGGACTATATACCTGTCCAGGGCGTCTACGCGGCCGGACGCTTGGACCGGGACAGCGAAGGCCTGCTGGTCTTGACCAATGACGGCGCTTTACAGGCGAAGCTCACGCAGCCGGGAAAACGCACCGGCAAAATTTACTTCGTCCAGGTGGAAGGCGAGCCGGACGAAGAAACGCTGGAAAAATTGCGCAGCGGCGTGACGTTGAACGACGGCCCAACCCTGCCGGCAGGTATTGAACGCGTGAATGAACCGGAGTGGCTGTGGCCGCGCAATCCGCCGATCCGCGAACGCAAATCCATTCCGACAAGCTGGCTCAAAATTACCCTCTATGAAGGCCGCAACCGCCAGGTTCGCCGCATGACCGCGCACGTCGGCTTCCCTACCCTGCGTCTGATTCGCTACGCCATGGGCAGCTACACCCTGGAAACGCTGGCAAACGGCGAATGGCGCGACGTCACCTCTTAAGGAGTCACTATGTTTAAACCTCATGTCACGGTTGCCTGCGTGGTCCACGCCAGGGGTAAATTCCTTGTTGTCGAAGAGAGCATTAACGGCAAAGCGCTGTGGAACCAGCCTGCCGGACATCTTGAAGCCAATGAGACCCTGCTGCAGGCGGCGAAACGCGAGCTATGGGAAGAGACCGGAATTCACGCTGAGCCCCAGCACTTCATCCGTATGCACCAGTGGATTGCACCCGACAGCACCCCCTTCCTGCGTTTTTTATTTGCCGTTGAGCTTAGCGAAACGTGCGCCACTGAGCCGCAGGATGACGATATCGACCGCTGCCTGTGGGTCACCGCCGACGAGATCCTGAACGCGCCAAACCTGCGCTCGCCGCTGGTTGCGGAAAGCATTCGCTGCTGGCAGTCTGCTGGCCGCTTGCCGCTGGATGTCATCGGCGCATTTAACTGGCCGTTTACAGAGGGTGTCAATGGTGGGGGGGCGTGATAGAATACGCCGCCTTGAAGTTCAATGTCGTGAGTATTCCATGTCAGATAACAGCCAGAAAAAAGTAATCGTCGGCATGTCCGGCGGTGTCGATTCCTCCGTTTCCGCCTACCTGTTACAGCAACAGGGCTATAAGGTGGAGGGCCTGTTCATGAAGAACTGGGAGGAAGATGATGGCGAGGAATATTGCACTGCCGCAGCGGATCTCGCCGATGCGCAGGCCGTGTGCGATAAGCTCGGCATTGAACTGCACACCGTTAACTTTGCCGCAGAATACTGGGACAACGTTTTTGAACTGTTCCTGGAAGAGTACAAAGCGGGCCGCACGCCGAACCCGGATATTCTGTGCAACAAAGAGATCAAATTTAAAGCCTTCCTGGAATTCGCTGCGGAAGATCTGGGCGCAGACTACATTGCGACCGGTCACTACGTGCGTCGCGCAGACGTGAATGGCAAAAGCCAGCTGCTGCGCGGTCTGGACGGCAACAAAGACCAAAGCTACTTCCTCTATACGCTGAGCCACGAGCAAATCGCCCAGAGCCTGTTCCCGGTCGGCGAACTGGAAAAGCCACAGGTGCGTAAAATCGCCGAAGAGCTGGACCTGATCACCGCGAAGAAAAAAGACTCTACCGGCATCTGCTTCATCGGCGAGCGCAAATTCCGCGATTTCCTCGGACGTTACCTGCCTGCACAGCCGGGTAAAATTGTCACCGTCGACGGGGAAGAGATTGGCCAGCATCAGGGGCTGATGTACCACACGCTCGGCCAGCGTAAAGGGCTGGGTATCGGCGGGACCAAAGAAGGCAGTGAAGATCCATGGTATGTTGTCGACAAAGATGTCGAAAACAATATTCTGATTGTTGCCCAGGGTCACGATCATCCGCGTCTGATGTCCGTTGGCCTTATCGCGCAGCAGCTGCACTGGGTCGATCGTGAGCCGCTGAAAGGCACGCTGCGCTGCACGGTGAAAACCCGCTACCGTCAGACCGATATTCCTTGCACCATTACCGCGCTTGATGACGATCGCATTGACGTGCGTTTCGACGAGCCGGTCGCAGCCGTCACCCCAGGTCAGTCCGCTGTCTTCTACAGCGGTGAGATCTGCCTGGGCGGCGGGATCATTGAACAGCGCCTGCCGCTGCCTGCTGTTTAATACGATTCACACATAAAGGAGACCGTGTGGCGAAGAATTACTATGACATCACCCTGGCGCTGGCGGGAATTTGCCAGTCAGCCCGTCTGGTGCAACAGCTGGCGCATCAGGGTCATTGCGACGCTGACGCCCTGCACGTTTCACTCAACAGCGTTATCGACCTCAACCCCGGCTCGACCCTGGGCGTATTCGGCGGCAGTGAAACCAATCTTCGTCTCGGTCTTGAAACCCTGCTTGGCGTGCTTAACGCCAGCAGCCGTCAGGGGTTAAACGCGGAGCTGACCCGCTACACGTTGAGCCTGATGGTGCTGGAGCGTAAGCTGAGCGCAGCAAAAGGCGCGCTCAATACCCTGGGCGATCGTATTGCCGGGCTACAGCGTCAGCTAGACCATTTTGACCTGCAGTCCGAAACGCTGCTGAGCGCCATGGCCGGCATTTATGTTGACGTCATCAGCCCGCTAGGCCCGCGTATTCAGGTCACCGGCTCCCCTGCCGTGCTGCAAAGTCCGCAGGTACAGGCAAAAGTGCGCGCGTCCCTGCTGGCTGGGATCCGCGCTGCCGTGCTGTGGCACCAGGTTGGCGGTGGCCGCCTGCAGCTAATGTTTTCTCGTAATCGCCTGACCACTCAGGCAAAACAAATTCTTGCTCATTGTTAACCTCCCGGAGTTGCGAATTATGGAATTATCCTCACTGACCGCCGTATCCCCTGTCGATGGACGCTACGGCGATAAAGTCAGCGCGCTGCGCGGGATCTTCAGCGAATATGGTTTGCTGAAGTTCCGTGTTCAGGTTGAAGTACGCTGGCTGCAAAAGCTGGCCGCCCAGGCAGCAATCAAGGAAGTTCCTGCTTTTGACGAAAAGGCAAACGATTACCTTGATAAAATCGTTGCCGAGTTTAGCGAACAAGACGCCGCGCGCATTAAAACCATTGAACGCACCACCAACCACGACGTGAAGGCGGTTGAGTACTTCCTGAAAGAGAAAGTGGAAAGCGTCCCTGCGCTGCACGCCGTGTCTGAGTTCATTCACTTCGCCTGTACCTCTGAAGACATCAACAACCTGTCTCATGCGCTGATGCTCTCCACCGCGCGCAAAGAGGTGGTGCTGCCTTACTGGCGTAAAATCATCGACGCGGTGAAGGCGCTGTCCGTGGAATACCGCGACATCCCGCTTCTCTCCCGTACCCACGGCCAGCCGGCCACCCCATCCACGATGGGTAAAGAGATGGCGAACGTCGCGTACCGTATGGAGCGCCAGTACCGTCAGCTGGAACAGGTTGAAATTCTTGGTAAAATCAACGGCGCGGTCGGTAACTATAACGCCCACATCGCCGCTTACCCGGAAGTGGACTGGCACCAGTTCAGCGAAGAATTCGTGACCTCTCTCGGCATTCAGTGGAACCCGTACACCACGCAGATTGAGCCGCACGACTATATCGCCGAGCTGTTTGACTGCATCGCACGCTTCAACACCATCCTGATCGACTTCGATCGTGACGTGTGGGGCTACATCGCCCTGAACCACTTCAAACAGAAAACCATCGCCGGTGAAATCGGCTCTTCCACCATGCCGCACAAGGTAAACCCAATCGACTTCGAAAACTCCGAAGGCAACCTGGGTCTGGCGAACGCCGTGCTGCAGCATATGGCAAGCAAACTTCCGGTATCCCGCTGGCAGCGCGACCTGACCGACTCCACCGTGCTGCGTAACCTGGGCGTGGGCATCGGCTATGCGCTGATCGCGTATCAGTCCACCCTGAAAGGCGTGAGCAAGCTGGAAGTGAACCGCGATCGTCTGCTGGACGAACTGGATCACAACTGGGAAGTGCTGGCGGAGCCGATTCAGACCGTGATGCGTCGTTACGGCATCGAAAAACCGTACGAAAAACTGAAAGAGCTGACCCGCGGCAAACGCGTTGACGCGGAAGGTATGAAGCAGTTTATCGACGGCCTGGCGCTGCCGGAAGAAGAGAAAACCCGCCTGAAGGCGATGACTCCGGCGAACTACATTGGCCGCGCCATCACTATGGTTGACGAGCTGAAGTAATCTCCCCTCCCCCCTTTCCGCCCGGAAAGGGGGTTGCTTTTCCCCGGTTTACTCAATGTTTATCCCCACAGCAACATAATCAGCGTTAAACTATTCATACTATTCATTCTGGGAGAAAAGATGATGCGCGTACTGGTTGTTGAGGATAACGCATTGCTACGTCATCACCTGAAGGTTCAGCTTCAGGAGATGGGACATCAGGTGGACGATGCTGAAGATGCAAAAGAAGCCGATTATTATCTCAATGAACACCTGCCGGATATCGCCATTGTCGATTTAGGGTTGCCTGACGAAGACGGTCTGTCGTTAATTCGCCGCTGGCGCAGCCACGATGTCTCCCTGCCGGTACTGGTGCTGACCGCCCGTGAAGGCTGGCAGGATAAGGTTGAAGTGCTCAGCGCGGGCGCAGATGATTACGTCACCAAGCCGTTTCATATTGAAGAGGTGGCGGCCCGCATGCAGGCGCTGCTTCGGCGCAACAGCGGGCTGGCGTCTCAGGTTATCTCCATCCCGCCTTTCCAGGTTGATCTCTCCCGCCGGGAATTATCCATCAATGATGAAGTGATCAAGCTCACCGCCTTCGAATACACCATCATGGAGACGCTGATCCGTAACAATGGCAAGGTCGTGAGCAAAGATTCCTTAATGCTCCAGCTTTATCCTGATGCTGAACTGCGCGAGAGCCATACCATTGACGTGCTGATGGGACGTTTGCGTAAGAAAATTCAGGCGCAGTATCCGCAGGATGTGATTACCACCGTCCGTGGCCAGGGCTACCTGTTTGAATTACGCTAAATGAGACGGATTTTACGCCACATTCTGCCCCTCTCGCTGCGGGTTCGCTTCTTGCTGGCAACAGCCGCAGTCGTGCTGGTGCTGTCGCTCTCCTACGGCATGGTCGCCCTGGTGGGCTACAGCGTCAGCTTTGATAAAACCACCTTTCGCCTGCTGCGTGGCGAAAGCAATCTGTTTTATACCCTGGCGAAGTGGGAAAACAATAAAATCACCGTCGAAATGCCGGAAAACCTCAACCAGCAGAGCCCTACGCTTGCTCTGATTTATAACGAAAAAGGGAAGTTACTGTGGGCGCAGCGTGATATCCCGTGGCTGGTTAAAAGCATTCGTCCGGACTGGCTCAAAACCAACGGGTTTCACGAAATTGAAGCCGATCTCAACACCACCAGCTCGCTGATCCGTGAAGATCGCTCCCTGCAGCAAAAGCTGAACGAGATCCGTGCCGACAACGCCGATACGGAGATGACGCACTCCGTCGCGATTAACCTCTATCCGGCGACGCTGAACATGCCGCAGCTGACCATCGTGGTGATCGATACCATTCCGGTCGAGCTGAAGCGTTCTTATATGGTCTGGAGCTGGTTCATCTATGTTCTGGCTGCGAATCTTCTGCTGGTGATCCCGCTGCTGTGGGTGGCGGCCTGGTGGAGCTTGCGCCCCATTGAATCACTGGCGAAAGAGGTTCGAGAGCTTGAAGAACATCATCGCGAGAAGCTCAACCCGGAAACCACGCGCGAGCTCACCAGCCTGGTGCGAAACCTCAACCGCCTGCTGAAAAGCGAACGCGAACGCTATGATAAATACCGTACGACGCTTACCGACCTGACCCACAGCCTGAAAACTCCGCTGGCCGTCATGCAAAGTACCCTGCGTTCAATGCGCAGTTCGAAGCTGAGCGTTGACGATGCCGAACCGGTGATGCTGGAGCAGATCAGCCGTATTTCCCAGCAAATTGGCTATTATCTCCACCGCGCCAGCATGCGTTCCGGCAGCGCGTTGCTGAGCCGCGAGCTGCATCCGGTCGCCCCGCTTCTGGATAACCTCACGTCAGCCCTCAACAAGGTGTATCAGCGTAAAGGGGTGAACATCAGCCTCGATATCTCACCAGAGATAAGCTTTGTGGGTGAAAAAAATGACTTCATGGAAGTAATGGGTAACCTGCTGGATAACGCCTGCAAATACTGTCTGGAGTTCGTGGAAGTGTCAGCGCGGCAGACGGATAACGAACTGCATATCATCGTTGAGGATGATGGCCCGGGGATCCCGCGCAATAAGCGTGACGTAGTGTTCGATCGCGGCCAGCGCGCCGATACCCTACGTCCGGGCCAGGGCGTTGGATTAGCCGTAGCGCGCGAGATTGTCGACCAGTACGACGGGAAAATCGAAACCAGCGAGAGCTTGCTGGGAGGCGCGCGAATGGAGGTCATTTTTGGCCGCCAGCAGCCCACATTGAACGATAGTTAACCCGTTATGTGAAAAATGCGAGGATCTCGCAGCCGGGGGGCTGAGCTTCCGTTATAATCCGAGTCAGTAAGAGCCTGCGGAATAAAAAAATATGGATTATCACTTAACGCTTAACTGGCCCGAGTTTATTGAACGTTACTGGCAAAAACGCCCGGTGGTTCTGAAACGCGGATTCAGCAATTTTGTCGACCCTATCTCGCCTGACGAGCTGGCGGGTCTGGCCATGGAAAACGAAGTCGACAGCCGTCTGGTCAGCCACCAGGACGGGAAATGGCAGGTCAGCCACGGTCCTTTCGAAAGCTACGATCACCTCGGTGAAAATAACTGGTCGCTGCTGGTGCAGGCGGTCAACCACTGGCACGAGCCGACTGCCGCCTTAATGCGCCCGTTCCGCGCCCTGCCCGACTGGCGCATGGACGATCTGATGATCTCCTTCTCCGTACCTGGCGGTGGCGTCGGTCCGCATCTGGACCAGTACGACGTGTTTATTATTCAGGGTACGGGCCGCCGCCGCTGGCGCGTGGGTGAAAAAGTGCCAATGAAGCAGCACTGCCCGCATCCGGATCTGCTCCAGGTTGACCCGTTTGAAGGGATTATCGACGAAGAGCTGGAGCCGGGTGACATTCTCTACATTCCACCGGGATTCCCTCACGAAGGTTACTCCCTGGAGAATTCCCTCAACTACTCCGTCGGGTTCCGTGCGCCAAGCGGCCGCGAGATGATCAGCGGATTTGCCGACTATGTTCTGCAGCGCGAGCTGGGCAGCTATCGTTACAGCGACCCTGATGTGCCTGCGCGCGAGCATCCGGCGGATATTCTGCCAGAAGAGCTGGATAAGCTGCGCGGCATGATGCTGGATCTGATTAACGAGCCGGAGCACTTCAAACAGTGGTTTGGTGAGTTTATCAGCCAGTCTCGTCATGAGCTGGACGTTGCGCCGCCGGAGCCGCCTTATCAGGCTGACGAAATTTATGATGCGCTCCAGCAGGGCGACAAGCTGGTACGCCTGGGCGGATTGCGCGTGCTGCGCATTGGTGAGGAGGTGTTCGTCAACGGCGAGAAGCTGGACTCTCCGCACCGTCCGGCGCTGGAAGCCATTGCCAGCCATCTGGTGCTGACTGCCGACACCTTTGGCGATGCGCTGGAAGATCCGTCCTTTCTCGCGATGCTGGCCGCGCTGGTCAACAGCGGGTACTGGTTCTTTGAGGACTGAGTCGCCTTAATGCCCGGTGGCGCTTCGCTTACCGGGCCTACGTTCACTGGTTTTGTAGGCCGGGTAAGGCGTAGCCGCCACCCGGCATTTTACTTCCGCTCACCCGTCGCAAAATCCTCGATCTCTCCCGCCCAATCCGCCTGATACACTCCTTCCCGCACATCGCGATGAAACGTTGAATACGGCCAGTCGATGACTTTGCTGACAAAGCCGTGCTTCAGCGGATTGATGTAAATGTAATCCACATGCCGCCGGTAGTCCTCTTCGTTACGGATAGTGTGTTCCCAGAAGCGAGGCTGCCAGATATGACGCATGTCGATGCTGCGGCTGAACGTCTTTTTGATATCCCGCCAGCGGGCGGAAAAATCACTGTCACCTTCCGGTAAGGTCCAGATACAGTGCATATGTTCAGGAAGGATAACCCACGCGTTGATAGTGAAGGGCTTCGCACGTTTAACCGTTGAGGTGGCGGAACGCAGGCTGTCGATATGGCGGGTAAGCAAATCGCTCTGGCGGTTTTGCAGGTTGACGGTAAAAAACCATGTGCCGCCGGGAACGTAATGGCGACGGTAGTTTGACATGGGCACTCCTTGCCTTTCTGCCCGGTGGCGCTTCGCTTACCGGGCCTACAATTTTAACGTAGGCCGGGTAAGGCGTAGCCGCCACCCGGCTTAAAGCGGCTACCGCTTCGCGGTCAACTCCGCGATCCGCACAATCACCTTCACCGCCTTTTCCATCCCTTCCAGCGTCACAAACTCATGTTTGCCGTGGTAGTTATAGCCACCGGTAAACAGGTTCGGGCACGGCAGCCCCATGAATGACAGCTGAGAACCGTCGGTGCCGCCGCGAATCGGCTTCAGCTGCGGTTCAATATCGCAGTCGCGCATCGCCTGCTGGGCGATATCGAGAATATGCGGATGCGCCATCACCTTCTCACGCATGTTGTAATAGCTGTCTTCAATTATCAGCTCAATATAGCAGTCAGGGTGTAATCCCTTACCGACCTTCTTGGCGATCTCCATCATCTTACGCTTGCGCGCCTCAAAGGCTTTGCGGTCGAAATCGCGGATGATGTAGTGCATCTGCGCGCTGTCCACGGTGCCTTTGATGCTGGTCAGGTGATAGAACCCTTCATACCCTTCGGTCTGTTCAGGGCTCTCTGCCGCGGGGACTTCTGCATGAATTCGTGACGCCAGCGACAGCGCGTTCACCATGACGCCTTTCGCCGAACCGGGATGAACGTTGTTGCCGACAATTTTGATCGTGACGGACGCGGCATTGAAGTTTTCATACTCCAGTTCACCGACGCCGCCGCCGTCGACGGTATAGGCCCACTGCGCGTTAAAGGCTTCCACGTCGAAGTGCTTCGCCCCCTTGCCGACCTCTTCATCCGGCGTAAAGGCCACGCGGATATCGCCGTGCGGGATATCTTTGCCCTTCAGCACCGCCAGCGCCGTCATGATTTCCGCGATCCCCGCTTTATCATCCGCCCCCAAGAGCGTTTTTCCGTCGGTGGTGATCAGCGTCTGGCCCAGGAGCTGGTGCAGCACCGGGAACATGACGGGCGAGAGCACTTCGTCGCCTATGCCCAGCGCAATGTCGCCGCCGCGGTAGTTTTCAACAATCTGCGGGTTCACATGTTTACCGCTAAAATCCGGAGAGGTGTCGACATGGGAGATAAAGCCAATCGCCGGAATGTCACCCGGGACATTCGCCGGCAGCGTTCCCATCACAGTGCCTTTCTCGCTTAACGTGACGTTGACCAGCCCCATGGCGTCAAGCTGCTCTTTAAGCAGGTTTAATAACTTCCACTGGCCTTCGGTGCTCGGCACCTGGCGAACACCCGGTTTAGATTGGGTATCCAGCGAAACGTACTGTAAAAAACGCTCAAGTAATTTATCCATGCAGTCACCCTCACTTTTTGTGACAACATTATCAATAAGCATCAAAACGCAAATATTGCGTCAGGTCACTTTTATCCCGCAAACGAGAATATTTTCCGTTTATATCGTTATGCGTTAGTAAATGTAGCTTATGAATCAGTGACAAGGATTGGCGATTGCAGGGGATTGCCGTAGAATGTCCGCCCTCATTACGAGTCACCAAGGTGGTTACACACAAACCCCGCTTCAGTCTGCTGCCTGAGGCGTCTATATGGGACAGCGCAAAAATTGAATACACAAACCCGTTCACCGCTGGTGAAACTGGAACGAATTCGTAAAAGTTTTGATGGCAAAAACGTCATTTCCGACCTCACGCTCACCATCAATGACGGTGAGTTTCTGACGCTGCTTGGCCCCTCTGGCTGCGGCAAAACAACCGTACTGCGCCTTATCGCCGGGCTGGAAAGCGTCGATGACGGCCATATCCATCTTGAGAACCAGGACATCACTCGGGTTCCCGCCGAAGACCGCCACGTCAATACCGTCTTTCAGAGCTATGCCCTGTTCCCGCACATGACCGTATTTGAAAACGTGGCGTTTGGCCTGCGGATGCAAAAAACCCCGGCGAATGAAATCGAAACGCGCGTTACCGACGCCCTGCGCATGGTGCAGCTTGAGACGTTTGCCCAGCGAAAACCGCATCAGCTTTCCGGCGGCCAGCAGCAGCGCGTGGCCATTGCCCGCGCCGTGGTCAATAAGCCGCGCCTGCTCCTGCTGGATGAATCCCTCTCGGCGCTGGATTACAAGCTGCGCAAGCAGATGCAGAACGAGCTTAAAGCCCTGCAGCGCAAGCTCGGCATTACCTTTGTCTTCGTCACCCACGATCAGGAAGAGGCCCTGACCATGTCTGACCGCATCGTGGTGATGCGCGACGGCAAAATCGAGCAGGACGGCACGCCGCGTGAAATCTACGAAGAGCCGAAAAATCTGTTTGTCGCCAGCTTCATTGGTGAAATCAATATCTTCGACGCCACGGTGATTGAGCGTCTGGACGACCAGCGCGTGCGCGCCCGCGTCGAAGGACGCGAGTGTGCAATCACGGTGAATTTCCCCGTCGAAAAGGGACAAAAGCTCAACGTTCTGCTGCGCCCGGAAGATCTGCGTGTCGATGAAATCCACGGCAATGCCGAGGCCGAAGGATTAATCGGCTATATCCGCGAGCGCAACTACAAAGGGATGACGCTGGAGTCTGTCGTCGAGCTGGAGAACGGCAAAATGGTGATGGTCAGCGAATTCTTTAACGAAGACGATCCTGACTTCGACCACTCTCTCGACCAGAAAATGGTTATCAACTGGGTAGAAAGCTGGGAGGTTGTGCTGGCTGATGAAGAACACAAGTAAGTTCCAGAATGTGGTGATTGCCACGATCGTCGGTTGGCTTGTGTTGTTTGTCTTTTTACCCAACCTGATGATCATCGCCACCAGCTTCCTGACCCGCGACGACGCTAACTTCGTTTCGCTGGTCTTTACGCTGGACAACTACGCGCGCCTGCTCGATCCGCTCTATTTTGACGTGCTGCTGCACTCGCTCAATATGGCGCTGATTGCCACTATTGCCTGTCTGGTGCTGGGTTATCCCTTCGCATGGTTCCTCGCGGGCCTGCCGCAAAAGGTGCGCCCCCTGCTGCTGTTTTTACTGATTGTGCCGTTCTGGACCAACTCGCTGATTCGCATCTACGGGCTGAAAATCTTCCTCAGCACCAAAGGCTATCTCAATGAGTTTCTGCTGTGGCTGGGAGTGATTGATACGCCGATTCGCATCATGTTCACCCCGAGCGCGGTGATCGTCGGTCTGGTCTATATTCTGCTGCCGTTTATGGTGATGCCGCTCTATTCCAGCATTGAGAAGCTGGATAAACCGCTGCTGGAAGCGGCAAAAGATCTGGGCGCCAACAGGCTCCAGACCTTTATCCGCATTATCATCCCGCTGACCATGCCCGGCATTATCGCGGGCTGTCTGCTGGTGATGCTCCCGGCGATGGGCTTGTTCTACGTTTCAGACCTGATGGGCGGGGCGAAAAACCTGCTGATTGGTAACGTGATCAAGAGCCAGTTCCTCAACATCCGCGACTGGCCGTTCGGGTCCGCGACCAGCATTACGCTGACGGTGGTGATGGGGCTGATGCTGCTGGTCTACTGGCGCGCGTCACGGCTGCTGAATAAGAAGGTGGAACTCGAATGATCGGTCGACTGCTTCGCGGCGGTTTTATGACCGCCATTTACGCTTACCTGTATATCCCGATCGTTATTTTGATCGTGAACTCGTTTAACAGCTCGCGCTTTGGGATTAACTGGCAGGGCTTTACTACCGACTGGTACAGCCTGCTGATGAACAATGACAGCCTGCTGCAGGCCGCTCAGCACTCGCTGACGATGGCGATCTTCTCCGCCACCTTCGCCACGCTGATTGGCTCCCTGACCGCCGTGGCGCTCTACCGCTATCGCTTTCGCGGTAAGCCGTTCGTCAGCGGCATGCTGTTTGTGGTGATGATGTCGCCGGACATTGTGATGGCGATTTCGCTGCTGGTGCTGTTTATGCTGCTGGGCGTACAGCTTGGCTTCTGGTCGCTGCTGTTTTCCCATATCACCTTCTGCCTGCCGTTTGTGGTGGTGACCGTCTTCGCGCGCCTGAAAGGGTTCGACGTGCGCATGCTGGAGGCGGCGAAGGATCTGGGCGCCAGCGAGATGACCATCCTGCGTAAAATCATCCTGCCGCTGGCGATGCCCGCCGTGGCGGCCGGATGGCTACTTAGCTTCACCCTGTCGATGGATGACGTGGTCGTGTCCTCTTTCGTCACCGGTCCGAGCTATGAAATTCTGCCGTTGAAGATCTATTCAATGGTGAAAGTCGGCGTCTCACCTGAGGTGAACGCGCTGGCGACCATTCTGCTGGTATTTTCGCTGGTTCTGGTGATCGCCAGCCAGGTTATTGCTCGTGATAAAACAAAATCTCAGGGGACAATGAAATGAAAAAAATGCTCGCCGCTGCGGCGCTGGTGCTTGGCATGGGTGCCGCGCACGCTGATGACAGCAAAACGCTCTACTTCTACAACTGGACCGAATACGTGCCGCCGGGCCTGCTGGAGCAGTTCACGAAGGAGACGGGCATCAAGGTGATCTACTCGACCTACGAGTCGAATGAAACCATGTATGCCAAGCTCAAAACCTACAAAGACGGCGCGTACGATCTGGTGGTTCCTTCCACCTACTTTGTCGACAAAATGCGCAAAGAGGGCATGATCCAGAAGATCGATAAAACGAAGCTAACCCATTTTTCAAACCTCGATCCGGCGATGCTCAACAAGCCGTTTGACCCGAATAACGACTACTCCATTCCGTATATCTGGGGCGCGACCGCGATTGGCGTTAACAGCGAGGCCGTCGATCCGAAATCGGTGACTAGCTGGGCAGACCTGTGGAAACCGGAGTACAAAGGCAGCCTGCTGTTGACCGACGACGCACGTGAAGTGTTCCAGGTGGCGCTGCGCAAGCTGGGCTACTCGGGCAACACGACGGATCCTAAAGAGATCGAAGCGGCGTATACCGAACTGAAAAAGCTGATGCCTAACGTGGCGGCATTCAACTCTGATAACCCGGCAAACCCGTATATGGAAGGCGAAGTGAACCTGGGGATGGTGTGGAACGGCTCCGCGTATGTCGCCCGCCAGGCCGGTACGCCGCTTGAAGTAGTCTGGCCGAAAGAAGGCGGGATCTTCTGGATGGATAGCCTGTCGATTCCGGCCAACGCGAAAAACGTGGACGGGGCGCTGAAGCTGATTAACTTCCTGCTGCGCCCTGACGTGGCGAAACAGGTCGCCGAGACGATTGGCTACCCGACGCCCAACCTCGCCGCACGCAAGCTGCTGAAGCCTGACGTGGCTAACGATAAGTCGCTCTACCCGGACGCCGAAACCATCAGCAAAGGTGAATGGCAGAACGATGTCGGCGACGCCAGCCGCCTCTACGAAGAGTATTACCAGAAATTAAAAGCGGGCCGCTAGCCGGTATCGCGTCCTTCCTCACGCCATCTGCACGGCGTGAGGGGGGATTAACTGACCGTATTCTCTCCTGCCCAGATCGTTGCCTTTCGCATCGCCTCCACCACCTCCTCATCTGACAGACCCAGCGCCTGACGAACCCGTGTCGCCTCGTCCCACCGCTGCTGTTCATAGTAACGACAGAGGTTAATCATGTCGGCTAGCTGCCCCTCCTGATGGCACAGCGCGTTGCTCACGCTCTGCGGAACCGCAATTTGCTTCATCAACTCGGCCATCGGTAGCTCCAGGAGGGTATCGAGCAATGAAAACAGGCCACACATGAACGCATTTTCAGCCAGAATCGGGTCTTTCATCGTCTCTGCGATCAGTTCGCAGAACTTGCCGCGCATCATGCTTAGCGGGTAAAGCTCGCTGACGGTGTCATTGCCCGCACTGGCGAGGACTACGACGGCAACAAACCGTCGGAGCTGATTTTCGCCAAGATACCTGAGCACCTCGCTCAGGGTTAACTTGCTGAAATTACAGGCGCCGACATGCTTAAACGCCGTATGCTTCATATAGCGCATGATTTTATAGGAGAGCGTGAGATCGGTTTTTATCAACGACTCGATAATTCGAAAATCAGGTTTATTGCGTCCGACCTCCATTTGCAGCCGGAAAATCGCCAGCTGATTTTGCGACAGCCGTTTATATTTAATGACCTCCGGGCGGCAGAAAAAATAGCCCTGAAACAGAGAGAAACCCTCGTCCCTGTATTGGTTGAAT
Organism: Enterobacter sp. ECC-249; assembly: GCF_043965265.1. NCBI lineage: Bacteria > Pseudomonadati > Pseudomonadota > Gammaproteobacteria > Enterobacterales > Enterobacteriaceae > Enterobacter > Enterobacter sp. ECC-249. The sequence goes on along the minus strand of NZ_CP143660.1, from coordinate 2,297,979 downwards.
TCCTCTTTAGTCTCAACTTTTTCAGCGAGATATTTAATATGACCGGTCAGATGTTTACGCGCTTTCAGATACTGTTTAATTTGCGCTAAGGAATAATTCCTGACGTCGAATTTCAGTATTGAAATATAGGGTAAAAAGGCATCCCATTCTGGCGCAAGGGTGAAATCATCAAGCGCAAACTGATAGCCATGCGCATTCATCTCCCTGACGGCCTCCAGCAGCTCGGCCCCCGGCACAGCATCTTCAAGGATCTCAATCACCACGCTCTCTTTATCCAGCGCTTCGCCACTGCGGTCAATGACCATCCTTGAAGGGAAATTAATAAACGACGTATGTGCCCCGGCGATGCGCTGGGACGGCACGCATAAAAACTGGTCTGATATCATTCTGGATGTGGCATATTCCGCCGACACATCCGGAAAACGGTTTGTCATCCCGTCTCTGAAAAGCAGCTCATAGGCCACCGTATTCATTTCAGGGTTAAAAATGGGTTGTCGCGCGATAAATCCGTACATATCCCATCCTCCTCTACCACTTAATATTTATTAGCATCCTCTTTCTACACCACGATAACGAGCATTATCGAGCGCTATTTTGATTGAATGCACAAAATAAAAGCATCCACACTAATTAACGGGATTTAATATTCTGGAATTTAAATTAAATATACCCGGCGATCTACAGAAAGAAGGAAATATATCCGATAAGTAATGAGTGCCTGCCCGACACGCACAACATTACGGGAGATGAGAATGAAAGACGCCATGGTCCGAAGAAAAAAAATAAGAGTCAAGACGTTGATGCTATTGTCCATTTTCCTCACCGTGACGGTGGGCTTTACGGCAACGATCGGGTTTATGATGTGGCAGTGGATGGCGCAGCAAGAGGTGCTGGCCAAAAAACATATCCGCCAGATAGCCGAGGTACAGGCTTTACAGGTCAGCAAACAGCTGGATTCCGCCCTGACTGCCGCCCGGGATATGGGCAACAGCGCCCTGGCGCTGCGCGAGGCGGGCGTATCCGATCGCCAGAGCCTGAACCAGCTGCTCATCCACTACCTCTCGGCTCACCCATCGTTTCTCTCCATGTCGATGGCCTTTGAGCCCAACGCGTTTGACGATAAAGATGCCGCCTTTGCCGGTCAGAGCGGTGAAGATCCTGCCGGGCGCTACGCCCGCTACGTCGACCACGATGCCACCGGCAAACCGGCATTGCACCTGCTGACGGACATCGAAACGCCCGGCAGCGGGGATTATTATCTGCTGCCGAAACAGCGGCATAAAGATGTGATCATCGAACCCTATATTTACCCCTACAACGGCGTGGACGTGATGCTCACTTCGATTGCCGCCCCCATCATGCGTGACGGTCAATTTCTGGGCTCGGTCACCTCTGACTTCTCGCTCGCCACGCTGCAGTCCACGATCGGCGCAATTAAACCGTGGAACGGCACGGGCTACGCCCTCCTCCTGTCTGCGGGCAATAACGTGGTGTCCAGCCCGGACAAACGTGCTGCAGGCAAGCCTTACGCGGGCCAGATTGCCGGACATGACGTCACCCGGGTAAACGATCCGCTGCTGAAGGAAGAGGTGTTTATCACCTGGCAGGACATCGCCGTCGGCAACAGCCAGACGCCGTGGAAACTGGCTATTATCACCCCGGTCAGCGAAGTGATGGCCGAAGCGCGCGCATTTTTACTGAAGGCCATCGTCCTGATGGTGTTAAGCATCGTGGCGGTCAGCCTGGTGATGGCCCAGATCTTTACCCGCAAGGTTGACCGTCCGGTGGGGGGAGAACCTTCCGAGGCCGCCGGTATTGCCCTGGCCGTCGCCCGGGGAGATTTGAACAACACCATCCCGGTGCGTTCCGGGGATACCCACAGCATTTTTTATGCCCTGCACACTATGCAGACGCAGCTCAAGCGCATCGTCGGCAACATCAGCGAAGCCAGCCATTCGGTGCACGGCGGGACCAGCGAAATTTCGGCGGGCAACCTTGACCTCGCCTCGCGTACCGAAGAACAGGCGGCGGCGATTGTTGAAACGGCAGCCAGCATGGAAGAGATTTCGGTCACGGTGAAAAATAACGCCGACTATGCGCACAAGGCCACTTCGCTGACCCATCGCGCCGCGACGCTCGCCGGGCATGGCGAAACGCTGGTGAACGACGTGGTCGTGGTGATCGGCGAGATTGACGAGAGCGCACGCAAGATCGGTGAGATTAACAGCATCGTGGATGGCATCGCCTTCCAGACCAATATCCTGGCGCTGAATGCGGCCGTTGAAGCGGCGCGTGCAGGTGAACAGGGACGCGGTTTCGCGGTAGTCGCAGGGGAAGTGCGCAACCTTGCCCAGCGAAGCGCTAACGCAGCCAAAGAGATCTCCCAGCTGATTGCCGAGTCCTCAGGCCGCGTCAGCAAAGGCGTTGAGCTGGTCAATGAAACCGGGGTGATGATGAAACAGGTGATTGAAGCCGTGTCGCACGTGCATCTGGTCATCAACGATATCTTTCAGGCGCTAGACGAGCAGAACCGGGGGATTAGCCAGGTTAGCACCGCCGTTAACCAGATGGACAGCACCACCCAGCAGAACGCTTCACTGGTTCAGCAGATCTCCGCGGCAGCACTCTCGCTGGACGAGCAGGCTAAATCGCTGGAGAAGACGCTGGCGTTCTTTCATTCATAAATAAAAAGGCACCCGCCGGGCGGGTGCCTTTTCACGCGATTGCCGTTACAGCCCTTTCAGCAGCTTGTCGACAAACTCCGGAACAACCGTGCTTGCCAGGCCGTAGTGTTTCTCTTCAAACTCGCTGCCCACCTGGCTTGGCTCAAGATTGAGTTCTACCGTATGCGCGCCGTGCAGTCGCGCTTCGTGGACAAACCCCGCCGCCGGGTAAACATGACCGGAGGTGCCGATGGCGATAAACACGTCGGCCATCGCCAGCGCGCTGTAGATCTCATCCATTCCCAGCGGCATTTCGCCGAACCAGACCACGTGCGGACGCAGGCGCGACGGGAACTGGCAGCAGTGGCACTTATCCTCCGGCAGCACGTCCTCTTTCCAGTCCAGCACCTGACCGCTCCAGGCGCAGCGAACCTTGAGCAGCTCGCCGTGCATGTGGATGATGTTCTTGTTACCGGCCCGCTCGTGCAGGTTGTCGATATTCTGCGTTACCAGCAGAAAACGATCGCCGAGCTCCTCTTCCAGCTTTGCCAGCGCCAGATGCGCCGCATTCGGCGCGACGTCAGGCTGCTGAAGCTGGCGACGACGGGCGTTGTAAAACGCCTGGACGAGATCAGGGTCGCGGGCAAAGCCTTCCGGCGTGGCGACATCCTCCACGCGGTGCTCTTCCCACAGCCCGTCCGCCGCGCGGAAGGTTCGAATTCCTGACTCGGCGGAGATCCCCGCCCCGGTCAGCACCACCACTCTGGGTTTATCCATCGCTTCTGGCATCATTCTGTCTCTGAAAAAGATCCGCTGGCGCAGACGCTCACGCAAGCGGCGTTTGTTTTTGCGAAAACGGCTGAGTCGACCCTGGCGACGCGACAGCATAGTAACCTCGTAAACTAATCGGTGAGATGAAGGAATGCGGCTCCGCGCATGCCTCCTGCGTCCCCGTGTCGCGCGCGTTCAATACGCGGCACGCGGGCAACCGGCAATAAGTGTCGGGGCAAACGCCCGGACAACCGTTCCGTAATCGCGGTAAAGTTTGAGAGCCCTCCCCCGATCACCAGCAGATCCGGGTCGACGATGGTGAGAATATTTCCCAGACACACCGCCAGCAGATCCAGATAGCGCTCGACGTGCTCACGCGCCTGCGCATCCCCTTGCTCCCACAGGGTAATGATTTGAGGGGCCTCAAGTTTCTGATGATAGAAGTGTTCGTAAAGCCATGCAAACCCGCGGCCGGAAAGGTAGTTCTCAATACAGCCGTGCTGGCCACAGCCGCAGCGGGTTAGCGGAAAATCACGTCCCACCACCTCGAGGGCATCCACCGGCAGGCGAATATGACCAAACTCGCCGGTGATGTAGCTGCGGCCGGTGATGGCTTTACCGTTGATGACGATTCCGCCGCCGACGCCGGTACCGAGGATCAGCCCCATCACCAGCGGAAATTGACGGAACTCATCATCCCAGGCTTCGGAGAGCGCAAAGCAGTTGGCGTCGTTATCTAAACGCACGTCGCGTTCAAGGAGAGCAGAGAGATCGGCGCGCAGCGGTTTACCGCTGGCGGCAGGCACGTTGGCCGCGTAAAGCGTACCGTCGTCGGTTTCCGGCATGCCCGGAATACCAATGCCGACGCTGCCTTTCACGCCAAAGCGTTCATCAGCCTGCGCCACCAGCGCGGCAATGGCGGTTAAAAATTCGTCGTAGCTGTCGCGCGGCGTGGGAACGCGGGTTTCCCACTGCAGTTTGAGGTCTTTATCAAACGCGCCGAGCGCAATCTTGGTGCCGCCAATATCAAATCCATAATACATAACGCATTCCTCTTTCGATCTGGCGACCCGAAAGCCGCTAGATCATGACGTAATTACTGGCCACTTAATACCCTCGCCGGATCAATTCGGCTTGCGCGACGCGCCGGATACCAGCTTGCCAGCAGACTCAGTAAAAGTGCCGTAAGCAGCACATAAAAAACATCCAGCCAGTGCAGTTCAGACGGCAGGAAGTCAATAAAATAGATATCACCCGACAGGAACTGGTGACCAATAAGCTTTTCAATCCCGTTGATGATCGGCGTCAGCTGCAGGGAAACCACCACGCCAATCACCACGCCGCACAGGCTGCCGAACAGCCCAGCCAGCAAACCGTACCAGACGAAGATGGCGCGAATAAGACCGTCTTTTGCTCCGAGGGTACGCAGCACGGCGATGTCGCCACTCTTGTCCTTGACCGCCATGACCAGCGTCGAAACGATATTAAAGCACGCGACGCCAATCACCAGCACCATCGCCAGATACATGATGGCGCGGATCATCTGGATATCACGGTACATATATCCGTAAGTGCCGATCCAGCTTTTGATGTAGACATAGTTATTGGTCACGCTGCCCGCGTCGCGTACCAGCTTGTTGGCGTTAAAGACGTCGTTAACCTTGATGGCAATGCCCGTCACGCTGTCGCCCATATCAAGATACTGGCGCGCATCTTCCATTGGCACCATGGCGAAGCTGTGGTCAAGCTGGCCGCTCAGCTGAAGAATACCGGTGACGTGAAGGCGCACGCGCTTAGGCTGCTGCAGTTTGTGATCGGCGCTGGCGTTCGGGATCATGATTGACACCCAGTCGCCCTGCTTCACCTTCAGGGCATCGGCAACGCCTTTACCCATGATGATCTGTTGCTCGCCCGCCTTAAAGTTGGCCCACGCGCCGTTCTGCACATAGTTTGGCAGCGCGCTGAGACGCGCTTCCTGCGTCGGATTCACCCCTTTCACCTGAATGGCGCGCAGGTTTACCCCGCTCTCCACCAGCCCGGTAAAGTTGATGTAGGGCGCGGCCGCGGCGATGCCCGGCACTTTTTCAACTTTGGCGAGCGCATCGCTCCAGTTCGTCCACGGCTGGTTAACCGGTTCGATCTCCCCGTGCGGCACCACCGCCAGAATACGGTTATTCAGCTCCCGCTCAAAACCGTTCATCGCGCTCAGGCCAACAATCAGCACCGCCACACCCAGCGCGATACCGATGGTCGAGATGACGGAGATCAGCGACACCATGCCGCCGCGACGGCGGCCGCGGCTAAAACGTAAACCGATGAGTAACGATAACGGTGACGCCATTACTCTGCTCCCATCAGGGTCAGTTCCGCGTTCAGATGGCCGTCGCGCATCTCAAGCTGACGCCCCATGCGTTTTGCCAGCTGCAGATCGTGGGTCACCACCAGAAACGCGGTGCCCTGCGAAGCGTTCAGCTCGCCCAGAAGCTGGAAAATACTGTCCGCATTGCGGGCGTCCAGGTTACCGGTGGGCTCATCCGCCAACACCAGACGCGGGTTGTTGACCAGCGCACGGGCAATCGCCACGCGCTGGCGCTCGCCGCCGGACAGCTCCGACGGACGGTGGTTACCGCGATGGCCCAGCCCTACCGCTTTCAGCATGTCGCTGGCGCGGGCGTTAATTTCTGCCGGTTTCTTTTTGCCAATCAGCAGCGGCATCGCCACGTTTTCCAGCGCCGTGAAATCCGGCAGCAGGTGGTGGAACTGGTAGATAAAGCCCAGCTCGCGGTTACGCAGCTCGGCCTTCGCCGCCGAGGACATTTTGCTCATCGGCTGGCCGGAGAAAATCACGTCGCCGCTGGTTGGGGTGTCCAGCCCGCCCAGCAGATGCAGCAGCGTACTTTTGCCCGAACCTGAGCTGCCGACAATCGCCATCATCTCGCCTTCGCCCACGCTAAAGCTCACATTGTGCAGCACGTCGGTTTGGACAGTGCCTTCCTGATAGCGTTTGGACAGGTTGTCGCATTGCAACAGGATCTTATTCATAACGTAAAGCCTCAGCGGGTTGAGTGGCGGCGGCGCGCCAGGAAGGATAAAGCGTAGAAAGCAGCGCAATGGCCATCGCGGCCAGCGCAATACCGACAACCTGCAGCGGCTCGATAGCCACCGGCAGCGCCGCGCCGTCGAGCAGCGCGCCGATGATCGGCATTAAGTTATTGAGCTGGCTGGCAAGCAGTGCCCCCAGCACGGCGCCGAGCAGCGCACCGATGATACCGGCGCTGGCGCCCTGCACCATAAACACGGCCATGATCTGGCGTGGCGTCAGCCCCTGGGTTTGCAGAATGGCGACTTCGCCCTGCTTCTCCATCACCATCAGCCCAAGCGAGGTGATGATGTTAAATGCCGCCACGGCGACGATCAGGCTCAGCAGCAGCCCCATCATGTTTTTCTCCATCCGCACGGCCTGGAACAGCTCGCCTTTGCGCTCGCGCCAGTCCTGCCATTTGGTGCCGTCCGGCAGTTTTTGCTGGCTGAGAGTATCGACCTTCAGCGGCGCGTCAAGCCACAGGCGCCAGCCGGTGATATTCCCTGCCGGGTAGCGCATCAGGCGTGACGCATCCTGGATGTTAACCAGCATCTGGTAGCCATCGACTTCGCTGTTGGCGGCAAAGGTACCAATCACGTTGAACAGGCGCTGGCTTGGCAGGCGCCCCATCGGCGTAAACTGGCTGGCAGAAGGCACCATAACGCGTAGCTGGTCGCCTCGGTTGACGCCAAGCTGACCGGCAAGCTGCTCGCCCAGAATCACGTTGTATTTCCCGGCTTCCAGATCGGTTTGCTTCACGTTAACCAGATACGGCGTCAGCGGATCGTTTTGCGCCGGGTCGATACCCAGCATCACGCCGACCGCCACGCTGCGGGCGCTTTGCAGCACCACGTCACCGGTGGTCAACGGCGCTACGCGCGTGACGCCCTGTAACTTCGCCGCGCTTTCCGGCAGCTGTTGAGGGTTAACCGAACCGTTGGATGATGAGAGAACGGCCTGCGGCATCAGCCCCAGGATATTGTTTTGCAGCTCGCGTTCGAAGCCATTCATGACGGAAAGCACCGTCACCAGTGCCATCACGCCAAGCGTAATGCCAATAGTCGAAAGCCAGGAGACAAAGCGACCGAAGCGGTCCGCGGCGCGCCCACGCATGTAACGTAAGCCTATGAAGAGTGCGACAGGTTGATACATGAAGTCCGTCTGTTTGCTGATAGCAGACCCACGAGTATATAAGCGAATCCGTTAAGCGTAAATGACTGAAACAGTAAGCTTTGGTAATCATTTATCCGAAAAATTCAGATAAATCAGGGTGCTAATGTCTGAATAGTTACATCGCAACCTCCACCTTTTCCGAAAAACCTCCTGATACAGACTGTTACCCATTACATCCTGGCTTCGTTTTACAACAATTGCTCGTTCGTTTATGGCAATAAGGTAGTGGCGAACAATGAAGCAAAAAGCATTATGGATTAACCAGATAAAAGGGCTGTGTATCTGCCTGGTGGTTATCTATCATTCGGTTATCACGTTTTATCCGCATCTGATCGGGCTGCAACACCCGCTCTCCGGCCTTCTCGCCAAATGCTGGGTCTATTTTAACCTCTATCTCGCACCGTTTCGTATGCCGGTCTTCTTCTTTATTTCCGGCTATCTGATCCGTCGTTATATAGACGAGGTGGACTGGCGAACCAGCCTCGACAAGCGAATCTGGAGCATTGTCTGGGTGCTGGCGCTGTGGGGCGTCCTGCAATGGCAGGCGCTGACCCACCTCAACGCCTGGCTTGCGCCCGATCGTGAGCTTGCCACCTCGTCGAACGCGGCCTACGCCGACTCGTTCTCAGGATTTGTGCTGGGGATGGTCACCGCCAGCACCAGCCTGTGGTATCTGTATGCTCTGGTAGTCTACTTCACGCTGTGTAAACTGCTGAGCCGCTGGAAGCTGCCGGTACTGGGACTGCTGGCGCTGGCAAGCATCGCGATCAACTTCCTGCCGCTGCCGTGGTGGGGAATGAACAGCGTGGTACGCAACATGATCTACTACAGCCTCGGGGCGTGGTATGGCGCAGAGCTGATGGCGTGGATGAAAAGCGTCAACCTGCGCCGCATCTGGCTGACAACCGGCGCTTTCGCCGCAGTCTCCGTGGTGCTGTGGTTTGCTAACGTTCCGCTGCTGCTCTCATTGCTGTCGATCGTGCTGATCATGAAGCTGTTCTATAGCCTTGAGCAGCGCTACGCCGTTCACCCTAACAACCTGCTGAACGTGATTGGCTCCAATACGATTGCGATTTATACCACCCACCGCATATTAATTGAGGCCTTCAGCCTGATCCTGATTGGCGAGATGAATGCCGCTTACTGGCCGGTCTGGGCCGAACTGGGCTTAATCCTTGTCTATCCGTTTGCCAGCCTGCTGATCTGTACCCTGGCCGGGCTGGGGGTGCGTAAGATCTCCACCGCGCTATTTGGCGACGTTTTCTTCTCTCCTCCCGCTAAGCTGGTCCCATCACCTTCAACGCGCTAGTGCCCTCGCCGCCCCCGTTTCGGGGGCGTTTAGCCCTGCAGTGCGGTTACGATTTGCTTATGTAAAACGATCGAGGATAATAAAGACATTGCGTATCAGTGATATGCCCCAATACTGTTGGTATATCCATAAGAGACTCTGACATAGCCATGCCTGAACACTATCGTTATTCCTTGCCTGTCAAAGCGGGCGACCAGCGCCAGCTGGGTGAACTCACGGGCGCGGCGTGCGCCACGCTGGTGGCGGAAATCGCCGAGCGTCATCCTGGCCCGGTGATCCTGGTTGCCCCGGATATGCAAAACGCCCTGCGCCTGCACGACGAAATTCGCCAGTTCACCGATAGCCTGGTGTTCAGCCTGGCCGACTGGGAAACGCTGCCGTATGACAGCTTCTCTCCGCATCAGGAGATTATCTCCTCGCGCCTGTCGACGCTCTATCAACTCCCGACCATGCAGCGCGGCGTGCTGATTGTGCCGGTGAATACCCTGATGCAGCGCGTCTGTCCGCACAGCTACCTGCACGGTCACGCGCTGGTGATGAAAAAAGGCCAGCACCTGTCCCGTGACGCCCTGCGGGCGCAGCTTGACGGTGCCGGCTATCGCCATGTCGATCAGGTCATGGAGCACGGGGAATACGCAACCCGCGGCGCGCTGCTCGACCTTTACCCGATGGGCAGCGACCAGCCGTATCGTCTGGACTTCTTCGATGATGAAATCGATAGCCTGCGCGTATTCGACGCCGACACGCAGCGCACGCTGGAAGAAGTGGAGTCCATCAATTTACTGCCCGCGCATGAGTTCCCGACGGACAAAACCGCTATCGAACTGTTCCGCAGCCAGTGGCGCGATAAGTTCGAAGTGAAGCGCGACGCGGAACATATTTATCAGCAGGTCAGCAAAGGCACGCTGCCTGCCGGGATCGAATACTGGCAGCCGCTGTTCTTCAACGAGCCGCTGCCTGCCCTGTTCAGCTACTTCCCGGCGAATACGCTGATTGTTAACACCGGGGATATTGACGCCAGCGCCAGCCGCTTTGAAAGCGAAACTCGCGCTCGCTTCGAAAACCGGGGCGTTGACCCGATGCGTCCGCTGCTGCCGCCGGAAGCGCTGTGGCTGCGTACCGACGAGCTCAACGCCGAGCTGAAGCGCTGGCCGCGCATGCAGCTGAAAACCGATTCGCTTGCCGATAAGGCCGCCAATACCAACCTCGCCTTCCGGACGCTGCCGGATCTGGCCGTACAGGCGCAGCAGAAATCCCCGCTGGATAATCTGCGTAAGTTCCTCGAGTCCTTTACCGGCCCGGTGGTGTTCTCCGTTGAGAGTGAAGGCCGCCGCGAAGCTTTGGGTGAGCTGCTGGGACGCATTAAGGTGGCGCCAAAGCGCATCCTGCGACTGAGCGAAGCGACCGGAAACGGTCGTTACCTGATGATTGGCGCCGCCGAGCACGGGTTCATCGACACGCTCAACAACCTGGCGCTGATTTGCGAAAGCGACCTGCTGGGTGAGCGCGTCGCGCGTCGCCGTCAGGACAGCCGTCGAACCATCAACCCGGACACGCTGATCCGTAACCTGGCCGAACTGCATCCGGGCCAGCCGATTGTTCACCTGGAGCATGGCGTTGGACGCTATCAGGGGATGACCACGCTGGAAGCGGGCGGCATTAAAGGTGAATACCTGATGCTGACCTACGCTAACGACGCCAAACTGTATGTTCCGGTGTCGTCCCTGCATCTGATCAGCCGCTACGCGGGCGGTGCCGAAGAGAACGCGCCGCTGCACAAGCTGGGCGGCGATGCCTGGGCGCGCGCGCGCCAGAAGGCGGCGGAAAAAGTACGCGACGTTGCCGCCGAGCTGCTGGATATCTACGCCCAGCGCGCGGTCAAACAGGGCTTCGCCTTTAAGCATGATAAAGAACAGTACCAGCTGTTCTGCGACAGCTTCCCGTTTGAAACCACGCCGGATCAGGCCCAGGCCATCAACGCCGTGCTGAGCGACATGTGCCAGCCGCTGGCAATGGACCGTTTAGTCTGCGGCGACGTCGGCTTCGGTAAAACCGAGGTGGCGATGCGCGCAGCCTTCCTTGCGGTGGAAAACAACAAGCAGGTGGCGGTGCTGGTGCCGACCACCCTGCTCGCTCAGCAGCACTTCGACAACTTCCGCGACCGTTTCGCCAACTGGCCGGTACGCATCGAGATGCTGTCGCGTTTTCGCAGCACCAAAGAGCAGACGCAGATCCTGGAGCAGGCAAGTGAAGGCAAGATCGATATTCTGATCGGCACCCACAAGCTGCTGCAAAGCGACGTGAAGTGGAAAGACCTGGGGCTGCTGATCGTCGATGAAGAGCACCGCTTCGGGGTGCGTCATAAAGAGCGCATCAAAGCGATGCGCGCCGACGTCGATATCCTCACCCTGACCGCAACGCCGATCCCGCGCACCCTGAACATGGCGATGAGCGGCATGCGCGATCTGTCGATTATTGCCACGCCGCCGGCGCGCCGTCTGGCGGTGAAAACCTTCGTCCGCGAGTACGATAATCTGGTGGTGCGTGAGGCCATTCTGCGTGAAGTGCTGCGCGGGGGTCAGGTCTATTACCTGTACAACGACGTGGAAAACATCCAGAAAGCGGCCGACAGGCTGGCGGAGCTGGTGCCGGAGGCGCGCATTGCTATCGGCCACGGACAGATGCGCGAGCGCGAGCTGGAACGGGTGATGAACGACTTCCACCACCAACGCTTTAACGTGCTGGTGTGTACCACGATTATCGAAACCGGGATCGACATTCCGACGGCGAACACCATCATCATTGAGCGTGCGGATCACTTTGGTCTGGCGCAGCTTCACCAGCTGCGCGGACGCGTCGGGCGTTCGCACCATCAGGCTTACGCATGGCTGCTGACGCCGCATCCAAAAGCGATGACCACCGACGCGCAAAAGCGTCTGGAAGCCATCGCTTCGCTGGAAGACCTCGGTGCAGGCTTCGCACTGGCCACGCACGATCTCGAGATCCGCGGTGCCGGCGAGCTGCTGGGTGAAGACCAGAGCGGCTCGATGGAGACCATCGGCTTCTCGCTCTATATGGAGCTGCTGGAAAACGCGGTTGATGCTCTTAAGGCCGGGCGCGAGCCGTCGCTGGAAGATCTCACCAGCCAGCAGACAGAGGTTGAGCTGCGCATGCCTTCCCTGCTGCCGGATGATTTTATTCCGGACGTGAATACCCGACTGTCGTTCTACAAGCGCATCGCCAGTGCGAAGACGGAAAACGAGCTGGAAGAGATTAAGGTTGAGCTGATCGACCGCTTTGGCCTGCTGCCCGATGCGGCGCGAAATCTGCTGGATATCGCACGCCTGCGCCAGCAGGCGCAGAAGCTGGGCATTCGCAAGCTTGAAGGCAACGAAAAAGGCGGCGTGATTGAGTTCGCGGAGAAGAATCACGTCAACCCGATGTGGCTTATCGGTCTGCTACAAAAGCAGCCGCAGCATTTCCGTCTGGATGGCCCAACGCGTCTGAAATTTACCCAGGAGCTGACGGAGCGCAAAACCCGTATGGACTGGGTACGTAACTTTATGCGCCAGTTGGAAGAGAACGCGATCGCATAACCTCCATTCCCCTCTTAACTGAGGAATTTCATGTAGTTTATTAACCGGAAGCGATGAAAGTTGCTTCCGGAAAATGAATAGCTTACAGCGACACCCTGGTCCGGCTGTAAATCGCTGAGGCGTTTCCTGCAGGCCGGGGCGAGGCGCAGGGATGCGCCGAGAGGGCGGGCTTTACAGGGATGTTACCTCCGCCCGTCCCCGAAAAGCCGGAAGGAATAAGCCGAAGGTACCGCGTAGCGGCGATTTACCGCCGGGAGCCCGGGTCGCCAGGGTGGTGGCGACTGAGCCACCCTGGCACGTTCACAGGTCATGTCGTTACAGAGTACTAAGGAACATAAAGTGAACGGAATGGCCACCAGAGTCGTATGTTCCCCCTCACCCCAGCCCTCTCCCTCAAGGGAGAGGGGGTCGTCCGTGCAGGCATTATTTTATGGAGATCCCTTCCCCTGTTAGCCCAGCGCTACGGGGGACAATTTACAAACTCTTTGCATTTCACCCGATCTTCCCGACACACCCATTCGCCATAATTATGTTTAACGCCTTATAAAACAATAACCTTATCATTTGCATGGATTATGGTGATGATGACCTCTTCGCGCTTTACTCGCTGGTTAACCCTGTTTGCGCTGGCAGCCACCGTCGCGGTTGCGCTTCCCGCTCGGGCAAACACCTGGCCCCTTCCCCCTCCAGGCAGCAAGGTGGTGGGTGAAAACCGCTTTCATGTGGTTGAAAATAATGGCGGTTCTCTGGAAGCGATTGCCAAAAAATATAACGTCGGTTTTCTGGCCCTGCTGCAGGCGAACCCCGGCGTCGACCCTTACGTCCCGCGTGCGGGCAGCGTATTGACTATCCCGTTACAGACTATCCTGCCGGACGCCCCGCGCGAGGGGATGGTGATAAACCTGGCGGAGCTACGCCTGTACTATTACCCGCCGGGTAAAAATGAGGTCACCGTCTACCCTATCGGTATTGGCCAGCTGGGCGGCGACACGCTGACGCCGACGATGGTCACCACCGTCTCGGACAAACGCGCGAATCCAACCTGGACTCCAACGGCCAATATTCGCGCCCGCTATAAGGCCCAGGGGATCGAACTTCCTGCCGTAGTGCCGGCAGGCCCGGATAACCCGATGGGTCACCACGCGATCCGCCTCGCGGCATACGGTGGCGTTTACCTGCTGCACGGAACGAACGCGGACTTTGGTATCGGCATGCGCGTCAGCTCCGGCTGTATTCGTCTGCGCGATGACGATATCAAAACGCTGTTTAACGTCGTTACGCCGGGAACCAAGGTGAATATTATCAATACGCCGATTAAGGTTTCTGAGGAGCCGGGCGGCGTGCGGCTGGTTGAGATTCACCAGCCGCTATCGAAAAACATTGGCGATGACCCGCAGACGCTGCCCATTAACCTGAATGCCGCAATGGTAAGCTTCAAAACGAATGCGAATACCGACAGCGTGGTGATGGAGCGCGCGATGGAAGCCCGGTCAGGCATGCCGACCGATGTCACCCGGCATCACGATGTAATCCAGCAATCGATGTAAATCAGAAAAAAACGCCCTGCTCAGCAGGGCGTTTTTTATTGCAGTGGCATAAATGAGGGTTTATGCCCGGCTTATTTGTAGATGACAGCCGTGCCGTGCAGGGTGTTAGGACCGGTCACAGAGGTGATGCGGTAAGATTTTGCACCCATCTCTTGCGCTTTTTGCGCCAGCTGATCTTCCAGGGAACCCAGGTTAGTACCGGCAGACGCGGAGATTGTCCCGACTTTGTGCTGGTCAGCAGGGGTGGATTGCACCTGTACAGCAGCAAAGCTTGCGAAAGAGAGTGAACTCAGAACAGTGGCAGCGATGAGGGTTTTTACGTTTTTCATGATGTTTACCTTTAGCAGATGAATTTGAAGGTCGTTAATCATTTAGTTAACGATCGATAGGTAAATAATAAGTGTGATCCAGGTCACGCGTCAACATAATTTTATAACGAGCGTTAACTAAATTTTAAAGTTGTTATTTTTCATACATATATGATTAATTTATTTTTAAGCATTCTGCACTGGTGGTGGGTTGCGTTTATTTTTATAATGGTCGTTCACCAAACCAACAGAGGACCAACGGCAAATGACAACCGATGTCACGAGTTGTGCGAAGAAAAGCCGTGGCCGACCAAAAGTGTTTGACAGGGATGCAGCGCTTGATAAGGCCATGACTCTCTTCTGGCAACATGGGTATGAAGCAACCTCGCTTTCCGATCTGGTAGAAGCCACCGGAGCCAAAGCGCCGACGCTGTATGCCGAATTTACGAATAAAGAGGGGCTGTTCAGGGCGGTGCTGGACAGATACATTTCACGCTTTGCGGCGAAACACGAAGCCCAGCTGTTCTGTGAAGAGAAAAGCGTCGAACAGGCGCTTCGCGACTATTTCACCGCCGTCGCGACCTGCTTCACCAGTAAAGATACGCCTGCGGGCTGCTTTATGATTAACACCTCTGCCACCCTTGCGGCGTCTTCCAAAGAGATTGCCAATACGGTGAAATCGCGGCATGCGATGCAGGAAGAGACGCTCAGCGCATTTCTGGCACAGCGCCAGCAGCGCGGTGAAATCCCTGCCCACTGCAACCCTCAGGTGCTGGCGCAATACCTGAGCTGTATTTTGCAGGGGATGTCGATCAGCGCCCGTGAAGGGGCCACGCTGGAAAAACTGCAGAACATTAGCGAAACCACGCTGCGGCTGTGGCCTGAGCTACTGAAAATCTGAAGCAAAAAAAAGCTCCTCAGCCTGAGCGCATGAGGAGCTAAATTCAAAGAACATCTTTTTTACACTTTGTTATTCAGAACCAGCTGGCCATTTCCATCCAGTGGAATTTGCGTGCCCGGGTCTTTATCCATGCGGATTTTGCCCTGCTGATCGCCAATTTTGTACGTCACGTCATAGCCCAGCATTTTTTCCGACTTGTCATAGACGGTTTTGCAGCGTTGCTGAGTCGTGGTGTAGGTATCATTATCCTGCATCGCGCCCTGCACCTGGTTACCGGCATAGCCGCCACCCAGCGCGCCGACCACGGTCGCCACATCTTTACCCCGGCCGCCGCCGAACTGGTGACCAATCACGCCACCCGCTACCGCACCAAGAACAGATCCGGCGATACGGTTTTCATCCTGCACCGGACGACGATGCGTGACTGAGACGTTACGGCACTCCTGACGAGGTGTTTTTACCGTTTCTTTGATCGGTGTAGCAGAAACTACCTGCGCATACTGCGGGCCGCGATCTAATACGTTGAGACTGGCAACGGCAGCCACACCTAACGCAGCCGCGACGCCAATCCCTATACCCGCCAACATTGATTTATTCACGGGACTTCCTCCTTTGTTGCTATTGGTAACAATTTTGCAATGGAGGCACGGCTTCGCCAATCAGATAAAGGATCAAAAAAGGGACGTTCAGAGGAGATATATTGTATTTAGGAGAACTCTTAAGCACTCAATCTGTGATCTACAGCATGAAATGCTAAAAACTCCCTCCGGAGAGCCCGGAGGGAGTGAAAGATTAGTGCAGCTTCAGACGCGGACGGATCACGCGGTTGATTCTGCCCACCAGCATCATCAGCCCGGTTTTGAAGTAGCCGTGCAGCGCAATCTGGTGCATACGGTACAGGGAGATATACACGAAGCGGGCAATGCGCCCTTCTACCATCATCGAGCCGCGCATCAGGTTGCCCATCAGGCTGCCGACGGTTGAGAAGTTTGACAGCGACACCAGTGAACCGTGGTCTTTATAGACATAGGCCTTCATTGGCTTGCCTTTGTACTGCGCCAGAATGTTGTGCAGGACCAGGCTTGCCATCTGGTGTGCGGCCTGCGCGCGCGGCGGCACGAATCCGCCTTCAGGACGCGCGCAGGAGGCACAGTCACCGATAGCAAAGATTTCAGGGTCACGCGTGGTTTGCAGCGTTGGCTCGGTTACCAGCTGGTTAATGCGGTTGGTTTCCAGGCCGCCGATCTCTTTCATAAAGTCTGGCGCTTTGATACCTGCCGCCCAGACCATCAGATCCGCTTTGATATATTCGCCGTCTTTGGTGTGCAGACCGCCTTCGTCGGCGCTGGTCACCATGGTCTGCGTCAGCACCCGCACGCCCAGCTTGGTGAGCTCATTGTGCGCCGCACCGGAAATACGCGGAGGCAGCGCAGGCAGAATGCGTTCACCGGCTTCGACCAGCGTGACGTTCAGCGCTTCGTTCGTTAACCCTTTGTAACCGTAGCTGTGCAGCTGTTTCACCGCATTGTGCAGCTCCGCAGAGAGCTCAACGCCCGTCGCGCCGCCGCCGACAATGGCGATATTCACCTTACCGTTCGCACCCATATTGCTGGTGTACTTCAGGAACAGGTTCAGCATTTCCTGATGGAAACGACGCGCCTGGTGCGGGTTATCGAGGAAGATACAGTGCTCTTTCACGCCCGGCGTGTTGAAGTCGTTGGAGGTACTGCCGAGCGCCATGACCAGCGTGTCATACGGCAGTTTGCGCTCAGGAACCAGCAGCTCCCCTTTTTCATCACGCAGTTCTGCCAGAGTGATGGTTTTGCTTTCACGGTTGATGTCCACCACCGAGCCCAGCTGGAACTGGAAATGATGGTTGCGCGCGTGCGCCAGATAGCTGAGCGCGTCCACGCCCTCATCCAGAGAACCGGTCGCCACTTCGTGCAGCAGCGGTTTCCACAGGTGGCTGTGGTTACGATCCACCAGCGTAATTTTGGCTTTTTTACCGCGACCCAGCTTCTTGCCCAGCTGTGTAGCCAGCTCCAGCCCGCCAGCACCACCGCCTACAATCACTATCTTTTTCAATGGCGTAGTCAACGTGACCCCCTCAAATTATTAACCAATTGTTAATTAAAAGTTATAAAAATAACCCTTAATTAACAACAGGTTACAGCACTGAAACCATTCAAGTGCATTGAGAATAACACGTCAGGCGCATTGGTCATACCAAAATTGATATGCATCAAGTTTTGATGGCTTAAAAGTAGACAATTCTGGTCAAAAAGAAAGCCCGGTACGCTTTCGCGACCGGGCTTTGACGCCTGCTGATAAGGGATTAACCCAGCGTTTTAAACGCTTTGATTCGCTGCAGGTGCGGGGAGATGTTTTTGAACTTATGGGTCTGTTCTTCGTCCCAGACGATCTCATAGTAATGATGGAGCAGTTCTGCAGCCCGGTGGCTGTTGAGCGCTTCATCATTACGGGAAAGGATCACCAGACAGCGGTCACGGTTTTTCTCACGAAAATTGCTGACGCACTTGGTCGCAATATCGACATACTCTTCCGGGCGGTCAATTTTGCCTTCCATGTTCTCGTTCGGGAACAGGTTAGGATTGAACACCACCTGGCGAATGTCGCACAGGAAGCCAATCCGCTCTGCCCAGTAGCCGCCCAGCCCCACGCCGCAAATCA
The DNA here is from genome assembly GCF_043965265.1 of Enterobacter sp. ECC-249. Taxonomy (NCBI): domain Bacteria; kingdom Pseudomonadati; phylum Pseudomonadota; class Gammaproteobacteria; order Enterobacterales; family Enterobacteriaceae; genus Enterobacter; species Enterobacter sp. ECC-249. Next base: position 2,279,938 of record NZ_CP143660.1, on the reverse strand, counting down.
GCGGGCGATCGTCGACGTTGAGCTGCAACATCTTGTCCACCTCTTTGAGCAGATGCTGCATATCATGCTTCGGATGGCGCGTGCTGTAGCTGATCAACCGTACATCCGGATCGATAAACTGCAGCTGCAGCACCTTCTCATGATTACCAGGACTGTTTGAGTCAAAACCGTGTAAATAGATGATCATCGTCTTATCACCACGCTACGCCTTCCGGGAGGGTTTACAGGCTGGCTTTATGTGCCTGCCAGCGCTCATTCAGGTCTTCAAGCCGGGCGTTGACCGTCTTCCAGCGCGCCGAATCCATCAGCTCCTGACGGCTAAATGAACCTTTATGATACAATTGTGTAACACGCTCTGCTTTGATCGGCGACAGGTTATCCAGCACGCTGACGGCACCTTTACGATTATTGCAGACCAGGATCATATCGCAACCTGCATCCAGCGACGCCTGACCGCGTTCAGCATAGCTGCCCATAATCGCCGCCCCTTCCATGGATAAATCGTCAGAGAAGATCACGCCATTGAAGCCCAGTTCCTGACGCAGAACGGTTTTCAGCCAGTGCGGAGAGCCGCTGGCAGGGCGCGGGTCAACGTCGCTATAAATCACGTGCGCAGGCATGATGGCATCGAGCTTGTTGTCGGTGATAAGCGACTTGAACACCGACATATCTTTGGCGCGAATTTCCGCTTCCGGGCGCGGATCGCGCGGAGTCTCTTTATGTGAGTCCGCCGTCACCGCCCCGTGGCCCGGGAAGTGTTTCCCGGTGGTTTTCATCCCGGCATCGTGCATGCCGTCGATGAACCGGGTCGCCATTGCCAGCGCAATACGCGGATCGTCATGGTAGGAGCGCTCGCCAATGGCGGCGCTGATATGCCCCACGTCCAGAACCGGGGCAAAACTGATGTCGATATCCATGGCAATCATTTCGCTGGCCATCAGCCAGCCGGCCTCCTGCGCCAGTTTCCCACCCTCCTCCGTGCCGAGCAGCGCGGCAAAAGACTGGGCCGCCGGCAGGCGGGTAAACCCTTCGCGAAAACGCTGCACGCGGCCGCCTTCCTGATCGACGGCGACCACCAGATGATTGCGCGACGCGGCGCGGATCTGACGCACCAGCTCGCGCAGCTGCGCCGGATCGTGATAGTTGCGGGTAAACAGGATCAGGCCACCCACCAGCGGATGCGCCAGAATTTCACGCTCCTCCGCATCCAGCTCAAACCCTTCTACATTCAACATGACTGGACCCACATCCACCTCTCTTATCCTTTCGTTTGTAACTGACGCCAGGCATCGTCTGCCAGCGCAATAAAGTGTTTGTCTCTGGACTGCCGATAGCGCATTTCAAACCAGCCAGCCATTAACATGACGACCCACGGTCGCCAGCGTTTGACCTGCCGCCTCAGCGTGTCGACGTCAATGTGTGCTGTCTCGGCGTAGTCCCTGATAAGCGTCTGCCGCGCGGCTTCACTCTCCGTCCAGACTGCCGCCAGTTCCAGCGCCACGTCGCCATCTCCGGCATATTCCCAGTCGATAAGCCTGATGCCCGCTGGCGTATGCACAATATTTCCGGCATGAACATCCATGTGCAGCGGCGAGAGCCGAATCGGCTGGGGCTCGCCCGTTTTACGCAGCCGCCTGAGATGCGCCAGCCATACTGGGGTACGCCTGTCCGGCAGGGCTTGCTGCCAGTAATGTTCAAGCAGCGGGAATAACGTAATTCGCCACCCCAGACGTGGCTGCCGGTGCAGATGATACAGCATCGCCGCGAGCGCCGGCGTGTCCGGCAGCGCGCTTTTAACGTCACCGTCCAGATAGTCGACGGCCATCCAGCCCTCTTTGAAAAAACGGGGCGCAGGCACGAGATCTGACGGAAGACGCCTCAGGGCACGAAACTGACGACGGAAATGGGAGGCAGGCGCAAAGGGGTCGTGATTTTGCCGCAAGACCAGACGTCGTTCGCCCTGCGCTATAATGCAACTCGCGCCGCCAAGCCCGGAGTGGGCCTGCGGCGCGATAAGGCGATACTGAGGAAAATAGCGCGTCAGAATCTCTTCACGCGTGCTGTCATTGTTGCGTAACCGCACCTTTACCTGACCAGATAATTTCGCCAGTCTGAACCAGCATCAGCTGCATCTGCAGGGCCGGTGTATTCACGTTACCTGTGGCGTTAGAGTACAGCACATACTGTGCGCCAACGTTACGGGCGATGCCGATCGCCTTGCTGCGTGTGCCGAGGCTATCCTGCGGCGACAGGCCCAGCTGCTGTTTGGCTACCGCGAGCTGCTGAGCCGAGACCAGCGTAAACTTACCGTTGTTAGCCAGAGCATTGCGCAGGGTTTCCGTCGCCTCACCCGCGTTCAGCGAACCGTTGGTACGGTTGTTGACGCTGTCGACCAGCAACACGCTGCCCGCCGTCACGCCCTGCGCCTGCAGCATTTTGCCTACCATCGGCTGCATTGCCCCGTTCCAGTCGTAATGGCGCACGCGCGGCGTGGGCTGTGACGTCTGGTCCGGATGCTCAATCGGGCCTGGCTGTGCCGGAATAGACGGTACAGACGGCACGGTTGGCTGCTGCTGCGTTGGCGGTGTCGGCTGTTCAGTACCCGGTTTAGCCTCTTCCACAGGCGCAGGCTGTTCAGTTCGCGTCACACACCCTGCCAGAAACAGAGCGAAAGCTGTCACGAGCGCATAGCGGCTCAAATTTTTAATCAAGGTTCCCCCCTCAGAGATAAAGATAAAGTCTCACCTTATGCGCACCCAGATAGTTGGCGCTGCCATAGAGCGTTACCGACGACCTGGCCGGAATGGTGACGCTGCGCGGCGCCTCCAGCGGATGCATTTCAAGACCTCTTACGTCATACCAGAAAAAACGGTAGTGGACCGTCACGGGTTCGTGTCTTTCATTAAAGAGCGTAGAGGAGGCGGATGAGTTGATTTCACTGATGGTCAGCGTGGGTTGTTGCGCCGTGATGCCCGCGGCAAGCACGGAGGATTCCATCACCAGCGTCTGTTCATCATTCACGGGGATCGCCGGGCGCGAGCTGCACCCCACAATCATCATCGCCATTACCAGCGCTGCAATACGCCCTTTAAGCATGTCAAAGACCTTTATGTGCCAGCATCGGCCCCAGAGGACGTCCACCCAGCAGATGCATGTGAATATGATAAACTTCCTGGCCACCGTGACGGTTGCAGTTCATGATCAGACGGTAACCGTCTTCTGCAATTCCTTCCTGTTCAGCGATTTTCGCGGCCACCGTCAGCATACGACCTAACGCCACTTCATGCTCGGTTTTTACGTCGTTTACGGTCGGAATCAGAATATTGGGAATGATAAGGACGTGCGTCGGAGCCTGAGGGGAAATGTCCCGAAAAGCCGTTACCAGTTCATCCTGATAGACGATATCCGACGGAATTTCGCGGCGAATAATTTTACTGAAAATCGTTTCTTCAGCCATGACCTTTTCCTTTTTTGTTTAATCTGGCGCAATGCGTCCGCTGTAAACACACTCCCGGGATCGGCGTGTGACACAATTCAAGAGTATGAGCGAGTTTCTCCTGTCCTTTCAACCTCCTCCCTCGATTTCTTTGCTGAATGTTCATCACCTGAGTGAAGAGTGACCGCTCGCGGGCCTTAACGGGCTGAAACATTATTTCAGTTCCGGTCGACACATCTGTTTACAGCATTAATAGCAATGCGTATATTTCGCATTTGCATTTTCATGCGCATTTTTAACATAGAAAACGACGCCAGCCCGTGTCCGCGGGACTGACGCATACCCTCTTCATCGTTCATAAGGGTTTAATCATGTCTTTCATTCATCACACCAGGGATGGGCAACGTCAGCCTGTCGCAACGCCTTCGTTGCTGGCAGTCTGCATTGCTATGGCACTGACGCCAGCCGCCGCTTTCGCTGCATCAACAGCCGAAGATACCGTTGTTGTTGACGGCGGTTTTGACCAAACGCAGGATCCTTCCGCAAGTCAGGAGCGGGATTACAGCGTCAAAACTACCACCACCGGCACGAAGCTGTTGCTGGTTCCCCGCGATATCCCGCAGTCCGTCAGCGTGATTAGCCAGCAGCGCATGGCCGATCAGAACCTGCAGTCCATCGGTCAGGTGTTAACCAACACCACGGGCGTAACGGCGCAGGTGCAAGACAGCGACCGTACCGTGTTTTACTCGCGCGGATTTTTCGTCAGTAATTACGCCTATGACGACCTGCCAACCTCCATCAGCGAAGTGTGGAACTTTGGTGATACTGCCGCCGATACGGCGATTTACGATCGTATCGAAGTAGTACGCGGCGCAACCGGCCTGATGTCCGGTACGGGCAACCCGGCGGCGTACGTCAACATGGTGCGTAAGCATGCGGACAGCACGGAATTTAAAGGTAACGCCTCCGCCAGCTACGGCAGCTGGGACAAGCAGCGCTACGTGCTGGATTTGCAGGCGCCGCTGGTGGAGTCAGGCAAGGTACGGGGCCGCCTGATTACGGGTTATCAGGATAACGACAGCTTCGTGGATAACTACCACTACCGGAAAAAATTCCTCTACGGCGTGATGGACGCGGACGTCACCGACAGCACCACCCTCTCTGTGGGATACCAATATCAGGAAAGCCATACCGCTGACCCAACCTGGGGCGGACTGCCGACCTGGTACAGCGACGGGAGTAAAACCCATTACGATCGCAGCCAGACCGTGGCGCCTGACTGGGCATATTCTGATAAAGACAGCACCCGCATCTTCGCTAACCTGACTCAGCGTTTCGATAATGGCTGGGAAGCGCACATTAACGGCATGCATGCCGAAACCAACTTCGACTCTAAGCTGATGTATATGTCCGGCTATCCGGATAAAGAGACCGGCGCGGGCATGGTAGGCTACGGCGGCTGGAACCGTGGCGAACGGAAACAGGATGCCGTGGACGCTTTCCTGCGCGGCGATTTCGATCTCTTCGGCCGTCAGCACGAAATGATGTTCGGCGGCAGCTTTAGTCGTCAGCGTAACCATTACGACAACTCAATGCCTGACGCGGTTTACGGCATGGTTGATGTGGGTAACTTTCAGAACTGGAACGGGAACATTGCCGATCCGCAGTGGACGCCTTGGAAACTCTACAGCCAGGACGACATTCGCCAGTCCTCAGCGTATACCTCCGCCCGCTTCTCGCTGGCCGATCCGCTGCATCTGATCCTTGGCGCGCGTTATACCAACTATAACATTCGCTATAACCCTGCGGGCTCCCCGGACACCCGTCTGGAAAGTACCAAAGATGACGTAACGCCTTACGCGGGCCTGGTCTACGACATTAATGAAGACTGGTCGACCTACGTCAGCTATACCTCCATTTTCCAGCCCCAGGATAAGCGGGACGCCAGCGGACGCTATCTCGACCCCACTACGGGCAAAAGCTACGAAGCCGGTGTAAAAGCAGACTGGTTCAATACCCGTCTTACCACCTCGCTGGCGATTTTCCGCATTGAGCAGGATAACGTTGCAAGCAATACGTATACCTACATGCCGAGCGGTGAGTCGATTTATCAATCGCTGGACGGCGTAGTGAGCAAAGGGATTGAGTTCGAGCTGAACGGCGCGTTGACCGATAACTGGCAGCTGACCTTTGGCGCGACCCGCTACATTGCTGAGGATAAGAATGGCAACGCCGTCAGCTCCGATCAGCCGCGCACAACCATGAAGCTGTTCACCCGTTATCAACTGCCAAAGCTGCCGGAACTGACCGTGGGCGGTGGCGTAAACTGGCAGAACAAAGTGTGGACGGACGTGGAGGGCGGCCCGGCAGGACGTTCCCGCGCGGAGCAAGGCAGCTACGGGCTGGTTAACCTGTTTAGCCGTTATCAGGTCACCAAAGATTTTGCTGTTCAGGCGAACGTCAACAACCTGTTCGACAAAGAGTATTACGATTACGTCGGCTCTTATGTGGTTTATGGCGCGCCGCTGAACGTCTCGGTGAGCGCGAGCTACGACTTCTGAGTGGCAGAAGCCCGGTGGCGCTACGCTTACCGGGCCTACCCATCACGTAGGCCGGGTAAGGCGCAGCCGCCACCCGGCACCACAAACCGCAGGAATAAAAAAGGCAGCCATTCGGCTGCCTTAGTCTCCCCAGGTCACAACTTAGTTGCTGCGGATGTACTCATCCATTTCGGTTTTCAGGTTATCGGATTTGGTACCGAAGATTGCCTGTACACCAGAACCTGCAACAACTACGCCCGCTGCGCCCAGTTTTTTCAGACCCGGCTGGTCTACTTTCGCTACGTCGGCAACGCTCACACGCAGACGAGTGATGCACGCGTCCAGGTTAGTGATGTTCTCTTTACCGCCGAACGCTGCAACCAGTGCCGGAGCCATTTCGCTGGTCGCACCAGCTTTGCTGTCTTCTGTCGCATCTTCACGACCCGGAGTTTTCAGGTCCAGTGCTTTAATCAGCACGCGGAAGATGGTGTAGTAAACAACGGCATAGCACGCGCCCACGATTGGGAACAGCCACAGTTTGCTGCTGTTACCGGACAGAACGATGAAGTCGATCAGGCCGTGAGAGAAGGATGTACCGTCACGCATACCCAGCAGGATACAGATTGGGAACGCCAGGCCCGCCAGAATCGCATGGATAACGTACAGGATCGGCGCAACGAACATGAAGGAGAACTCGATCGGCTCGGTGATACCGGTCAGGAACGAGGTCAGCGCTGCGGAGATCATGATACCGCCCACTTTTGCACGGTTCTCTGGCTTAGCAGAGTGCCAGATAGCAATCGCCGCTGCTGGCAGACCGTACATTTTGAACAGGAAGCCACCAGACAGTTTACCTGCAGTTGGGTCGCCCGCCATGTAACGTGGGATATCGCCGTGGAATACCTGACCTGCTGCGTTGGTGAATTCACCAATCTGCATCTGGAATGGAACGTTCCAGATGTGATGCAGACCAAATGGCACCAGGCAACGCTCGATGAAGCCGTAGATACCAAACGCCACAACCGGGTTCTGGTAAGCAGCCCACTGAGAGAAGGTCTGGATAGCGGAGCCGATTGGTGGCCAGATGAAGGACAGGATCACGCCAGTGAAAATCGCTGCCAGACCAGAGATGATCGGAACGAAACGCTTGCCCGCGAAGAAGCCCAGGTACTCAGGCAGCTTGATGCGATAGAAGCGGTTAAACATATACGCTGCAATCGCACCGGAGATGATACCGCCCAGAACACCGGTGTCTGCCAGGTGTTTCGCAGCGATCTCTTCTGCCGGTAAATGCAGAACCAGCGGCGCAACCACAGCCATGGTTTTCACCATGATGCCGTAGGCAACCACTGCAGCCAGCGCAGAAACGCCGTCGTTATTGGTGAAGCCCAGAGCCACACCGATCGCGAAGATCAGTGGCATGTTAGCAAAGACAGAACCGCCTGCTTCGGCCATCACGTGTGAGACTACGGCTGGCAGCCAGCTGAAGTTAGCAGAACCGACACCCAGCAGGATACCTGCGATAGGCAGTACGGATACTGGCAGCATCAGCGATTTACCGACCTTTTGCAGGTTAGCAAATGCATTCTTAAACATAATTGAGAGTGCTCCTGAGTATTTGTGCTTTTTTTACGCTTTCACGCATTGGCCCGGGGGGAGTACCGTGCCGTGGACAGGACATCTAAGCGCCCTTTATTTATTACACAGAGTAAAATAATTCCCTCTGAGTTTGTTTGACGGCTATCACGTTTCAGCTTAAGGCGGTCGAAAAACTTTCAGTTATTTACAAAAAGCATGTCCGGATGTGTCTAAAAACACCCTCACCGCCCCAAATGAGGCGGTGAACTTTACTCGCTTTACTTATTAATTACGAGCCTAAAAAAAACAGGTGTATCAGACAGATTGCAGGCGGGCGGGGTCGATATGGAACAGCGTGGAGAAGTTTTCCGTTGTCACGCGGGCCAGCTCATCGATGCTGACGCCCTTCAGAACGGCCATGTACTCAGCCACATCTCTCGTCATAGCAGGCTGGTTCTCTTTACCGCGATGCGGCACTGGTGCGAGATACGGAGAATCTGTCTCCACCAGAATGCGATCGAGCGGAACATAACGGGCGGCATCACGCAGCTGCTCAGCGTTACGGAACGTCACGATCCCCGAAAACGAGATATAAAACCCCAAATCAAGCAGCTTACCCGCCGTTTCTCTGTCTTCTGTGAAACAGTGTAGTACGCCACCGCAATCCGTCACGTTTTCTTCCCGGAGGATCGCCAGGGTATCCGCACGCGCATCGCGGGTGTGGACGATAACCGGCTTGTTCAGTTCCCGGCCAATGCGGATATGGTTGCGGAAGGACTCCTGCTGGCGCGGTTTGGTTTCCGGCGTGTAAAAATAGTCCAGCCCGGTCTCGCCCATTGCCACCACGCCCTCTTCTGCGGCCAGACGACGCAAATCGTCAACGTCATATTCTTCATCCTGGTTCAGGGGGTGTACGCCGCAGGAGAACACCACGTTATCGCGGACGCCCACCAGCTCGCGCATCGTGCGATAGCCCGGCAGCGTCGTCGCTACCGCAAGGCAGAATTTCACATCGCGGGCGGCGGCTTTTGCCAGCACGTCATCCACGTTTTTATGCAGGGATTGATAATCCAGGCCATCAAGATGGCAGTGTGAGTCGACTAAAAACATAATGTCTCTCTCAGAGATGGGAAACCGGCGGTGTGACGCCGGGTTGCAGGTAGTGTTCAATACGCAGTAACTGGTCGGTCAGTAAAAGCTCGCGATTAAGACCCGTCACGGTTAAAAGCTGTTCTCGGCTCTGGCAAATTTCATGAAGCATCGCATGAAGAATCTTCCCTGAAAGGCGGTTCGCCAGCGTGTTCACCAGTGGCCACGCGTCCGGGTTGGTCAGCAGCGTTGCCCCTTGCTGAATTTTGAGTGCATCCAGCAGCAACGAGGCCAGCCAGTGCAGACGCTCAACGGCCCGATCGCTGTTAAGCGCAGGCAATACGCTTAGCCAGTCGTGGTTATTCAGTGCCGTTTCGACGGCCCGGCAAAGCGCTTCTCGCTCTGACCAGACGTCAGGTTGCAGCAATGCCAGCGCCGCCGCGGGCGCGCCGCTGCTCAAGCGCAAGGCGGACAGCGCGCTTTCAGGTGACGTTGTTACCTCTCGCTCCAGCCAGCTCAGCGCCCACGACTCCTGAGGCACCGCAAGGTGATGAAGACGGCAGCGGCTGCGCAGCGTCGCCAGCAAGCGTCCCGGGTCGCGGCACGAGAGGAAAAACCACGTTTTAACCGGCGGCTCTTCCAGGGTTTTCAGCAGGGCGTTAGCCGCCGCTTCGGTAAGCTGCGTGGCTTCTTTGAGCCAAACCACTTTAGCGCCGCCCAGCCGCGCGTGTTCATACAATTTTTCACTGACTTCCCGCACGGCATCGATACCCAGCGCGCTTTTCCCCTTCTCAGGTTCAAGGGTGTAGTAGTCAGGGTGCGTGCCCGCCTGCATCAGCTGACAGCCGCGGCATTTGCCGCAGCTCTTATGCCCTTCCGGCTGCTGACACATCAGAAAACGGGTGATGGCATAAATCAACGCATCATCACCCATCCCCGGCAATGCCTGAATCAGTAACGCATGATGCCCCCGACCCGCCTGATAGCTGCCGATCAGCTGTTCAAAGTGTGGGCGCAACCATGGATACCATTTCATGCCTGCTGCTCCTGCACCCACTGCGTCACGGTTTGCTGAATGTCACGCGTGACGTCGTCCAGGGATTGCGTCGCATCGATGGTACAAATTGAGCTGTCCTGTGCGGCCAGTTCAAGATAGCGCGCACGGGTACGGTTAAAGAAATCAAACGACTCTTGTTCAATGCGGTCCAGCTCGCCGCGAGCGCGGGCACGCTTGAGGCCCACTTCCGGAGTCACGTCCAGATAGAGCGTCAGGTCGGGGCGAAAATCACCCAAAACGGCATTACGTAGCGTGGCCAGCATGGTCTGGTCGATACCGCGTCCTCCGCCCTGATACGCCTGAGTCGACAGATCGTGACGGTCGCCGATCACCCACTTGCCGTCGGCCAGGGCGGGTTTGATCACCGTCTCAACCAGCTGAACGCGTGCCGCGTAGAACATCAGCACTTCGGCTTTGTCAGTGATAACTTCGTCGCCGACGGATTTGATATCCAGCACCAGACTGCGCAGCTTTTCAGCCAGCTGCGTGCCGCCCGGCTCGCGGGTAAATACCATGTCCGCCACGCCAAGCGCTTTGAGCGTATCCACCACCACGTTGCGAGCCGTAGTTTTACCCGCCCCTTCGAGTCCCTCAATGACAATGTATTTACTGCGCATTTTTTTCCTTAAGTGCCTTCAGATAGTCCTGAACAGAGCGATTGTGGCTGGCAAGGTTGGTGTTAAAGGTGTGTCCCCCTTTTCCATCAGCCACAAAATAGAGATACGGTGTTTTCGCTGGATGCGCGGCGGCTTTGAGTGACGCTTCGCTCGGCGTGGCAATCGGACCAGGCGGTAAACCGCTAATCACGTAGGTATTATACGCCGTTGGCGTCTCCAGATCTTTTCTGGAGATCTTGCCCGTATAGCTCTCGCCCATGCCATAGATGACGGTAGGGTCGGTTTGCAGGCGCATGCCAATGCGCAAACGGTTGATAAATACTGACGCCACCCGATCGCGCTCGGCGGCAACGGCGGTCTCTTTCTCGATAATCGAGGCCATGGTGACAAACTGGTTTTGATCTTTATAAGGTAAACCATCCATTCGCCCTTCCCAGGCGGCATCCACGGCGGCGACCATTTTTTTGTGCGCCCGCTTCAGGATCGCCACATCGGTCGTGCCGGCGGTGTACATCCAGGTATCTGGCCAGAACCAGCCTTCCACCCATTCGGGATGCTCAAACTTGAGCACGTCGGCCACCGTCTGGTAGCTGTCATCCTTCAGGGTATGTTTGATATAGGGCGCATCGCGCAGCTGTTTGAGGTAATCGCTCAGGCGCATCCCTTCCACAAACCGCAGGGGGAACTGGGCTTCTTTGCCGCTTTCCAGCAGCTGTAGCATCTCTCTGACGGTCATTCCCGGCGTAAAGCGATAGGTACCGGCTTTGAAATGTGACAGCTCAGGCTCCACGCGCAATAACCACTGGAATACCCGTGGACGATTGATAATCTTGTCGCCATAGAGCTGTTCCCCAAGCGCCTGGCGGCCGGTTCCCGCTTTCAGGGTAAAGATCGTTTCGTCTTTAACCAGGATCTTGCTGTCAGCCAGCTGGCGAACTTTCCATACGCCAGCTCCGCCAGCGACGCCCAGCGCAACGATGAGGATAAGGACAAAGCGCAACATTTTTTTCATGACTATCTGGTTTGCTCACATATCGGGGCTAAAAACTGAAACAGCTCGCGCGAAGACCAGCGTTGTTGGCCATACGCACGGACGGGTACAACAGGCATCAGCGCATTGCAGATGATGACTTCATCTGCGGTCTGTAACGCGGTTTCTCCTGCGCTAACTTCGACAACGCGAAAGCCAGAGCGTGCCAGCTGCTCCAGACAAAACTGGCGCATTAACCCATTTACGCCAGCGTGCTCAAGCGATGGAGTGAACACCTCTCTCCCCTGCCGCCAGAGTAAATTAGCCGCACAGCATTCCGTAATGAACCCTTCGCTGTCAAGAACCAGCGCCTCATCGGCGTCCGTCTGTTCAAGATGAGTACGAATGAGCACCTGCTCCAGGCGATTGAGATGCTTAAGCCCGGCCAGCATTGGGTTTCGTCCCAGTCGTACCGGGCTCAGCGTCAGCGTGACGCCGCCTTCTCGCCAGCGAGAGTAATGCGCGGGATAAGCAGAAACGGAGAGAATACGCGTAGGGTTGATACACGATGCGGCACTGTACCCCCGGCCACCACTGCCGCGGCTAATGATGACTTTGAGTACGCCGCTGTCCTTCCCGGTTGCCAACTGGCACATTTCCTGACGCAACGTGTCCCAGTGCGTAAAGGGGATCATTAGCTTTTCACAGCCATGCTGCAGGCGTCGAATGTGCGCCTCCAGCAGGCAGACATCGCCGTTCAGAATGCGCGCCGTCGTAAAGCAACCATCACCGAACTGTATCGCCCTGTCGCTGGCAGGCAGCGTTTCCTGCTCAAGGCCATTGATTAAAAACATGGTGGCTCCTTATGCGTGGGCGTTTAGTCTGGCAGCATGTCTTGCAGCCGACAAGAAGATTAGCCTTAATAAAAAAGGCCCGGCAAGCGGACCTTTTTAAAAGCTATCGGGACGTCAGGATCAGATCTTTTTGAAGATCAGAGAGCCGTTGGTGCCACCGAAGCCGAAGGAGTTACACAGGGTGTACTCCATACCGCTAACCTGACGCGCTTCGTGAGGAACGAAGTCCAGATCGCAACCTTCATCCGGGTTATCCAGGTTGATGGTTGGCGGAACAGCCTGATCGCGCAGCGCAAGGATGGAGTAGATTGACTCTACTGCACCCGCCGCACCCAACAGGTGACCGGTCATGGACTTGGTGGAGCTCACCATTACGCGGCTGGCGGACTCGCCGAAGATAGACTTAACCGCCTGAGCTTCAGCTTTATCGCCTGCTGGCGTAGAGGTGCCGTGTGCGTTCACGTAGCCAATTTGTGCTGGGGTAATACCCGCATCACGAATCGCGTTTTCCATCGCCAGCGCAGCACCCGCGCCGTTCTCAGGAGGAGACGTCATGTGATAAGCATCGCTGCTCATGCCAAAGCCAACGACTTCAGCATAAATTTTCGCACCACGTTTTTTCGCGTGTTCGTACTCTTCCAGTACGATCATGCCCGCCCCGTCGCCCAGCACAAAGCCGTCACGGTCTTTATCCCACGGACGGCTCGCCGCCTGCGGGTTATCATTACGGGTAGACAGCGCACGCGCCGCACCAAAACCGCCAACACCCAGTGGGGTACTGGCTTTTTCAGCACCGCCGGCAACCATAGCATCTGCATCGCCGTACGCAATAATGCGCGCGGCCTGGCCGATGTTATGTACGCCAGACGTACAGGCGGTCGCGATAGAAATGCTTGGCCCACGCAGGCCGAACATGATGGTCAGGTGACCCGCCACCATGTTAACAATCGTGGACGGAACGAAGAACGGGCTGATCTTACGCGGGCCGCCATTCATCAGAGATGTATGGTTTTCCTCGATCAGGCCAAGACCGCCAATCCCGGAGCCGATAGCGGCGCCGATACGGGTTGCGTTCTCTTCCGTAATCTCAAGGCCAGAATCCTGCATGGCCTGAACGCCAGCGACAATTCCATATTGAATGAAGGCATCCATCTTGCGCTGTTCTTTACGCGAGATGATCTCTTCACAGTTAAAATCCTTTACTAAGCCAGCAAATTTCGTTGCATAGGCGCTAGTATCGAAATGGTCGATTAGGCTGATGCCGCTCTGACCGGCAAGGAGAGCTTTCCAGGTGGACTCTACGGTATTGCCGACAGGAGACAACATGCCAAGTCCGGTCACAACTACACGACGCTTAGACACGTTTGTCCTCCAGGGAGGGATAAAAAAAGAGATTCGTGGGACTAAAAAAGATAAAACTCAGGCGGTCGAATGACCGCCTGGAGATGTTCACTTACGCCTGGTGACCGTTGATGTAATCAATGGCAGCCTGAACGGTGGTGATCTTCTCAGCTTCTTCGTCCGGAATCTCAGTATCAAACTCTTCTTCCAGAGCCATTACCAGCTCAACGGTGTCAAGAGAATCTGCGCCCAGGTCTTCAACGAAGGAAGCGGAGTTCACAACTTCTTCCTGCTTAACGCCCAGCTGTTCGCCGATAATTTTCTTAACGCGTTCTTCGATAGTGCTCATACTCTTAAATTTCCTATCAAAACTCGCTTTCGCGATGGTTTTCGTAGTGTATAAAATGTTGAAAAATTTGCAACTAAATCCCGGCAGTTCTTACCACGATTTTACGTTATTTTGAGGCCTTTTACCCAAATAACGCAAATTTTTTTATCGTGGTTAAACCATATACATCCCGCCGTTGACGTGGAGGGTCTCACCAGTGATGTAACCCGCTTCGTCAGAAGCTAAAAATGCAACCGCACTGGCGATTTCTTTAGGGTCGCCAAGACGACCCGCCGGAACTGCCGCCAGCGTACCCGCACGCTGCTCATCAGTCAGCGCACGCGTCATGTCCGTTTCAATAAAGCCCGGAGCAACAACGTTTACCGTAATACCGCGGGACGCAACTTCACGCGCCAGCGACTTACTGAAACCAATCAGACCTGCTTTCGCCGCAGCGTAGTTAGCCTGACCAGCATTTCCCATGGTACCAACCACAGAACCGACAGTGATAATACGACCATGACGCTTTTTCATCATAGCGCGCATTACCGCTTTTGACAGACGGAATACAGATGACAGGTTGGTTTCGATGATATCGTTCCACTCGTCGTCTTTCATTCGCATTAACAGATTATCTCGAGTGATCCCGGCGTTGTTTACCAGAATATCCACTTCGCCAAACTCTGCGCGAATATTTTCCAGAACAGATTCGATAGATGCAGGTTCAGTCACATTCAGTACCAGACCTTTACCGTTTGCACCCAGATACTCGCTGATGGCCTGAGCGCCATTCTCGCTGGTTGCTGTACCAATCACCTTCGCGCCGCGCGCAACCAGTGTTTCAGCAATTGCACGCCCGATACCGCGGCTTGCGCCAGTGACCAGGGCGATTTTTCCTTCAAAACTCATGGTATTCCTCTTTTATTGCGAGAGTGCCGCTGACATCGCTTCCGGCTCGTTAATCGCCGAGGCTGTCAGGGTGTCAACAATACGTTTTGTCAGGCCGGTGAGGACTTTACCTGGACCGACTTCATACAGATGCTCAACGCCCTGAGAGGCCATAAACTCAACGGTTTTGGTCCACTGTACCGGGCTGTAGAGCTGGCGAACCAGCGCGTCGCGGATAGCTTCCGGCGCGGTTTCGCATTTCACATCGACGTTGTTCACAACGGAAATCGTCGGTGCGTTAAACGTAATTTTTTCCAGCTCAACCGCCAGTTTTTCAGCAGCAGGCTTCATCAGCGCACAGTGCGAGGGCACGCTGACCGGCAGCGGCAGCGCACGCTTAGCACCCGCTGCTTTACAGGCCGCACCCGCACGTTCAACCGCTTCTTTATGACCGGCAATAACCACCTGGCCCGGCGAGTTGAAGTTCACCGGCGAGACAACCTGGCCTTCAGCGGATTCTTCACACGCTTTTGCAATTGCAGCATCATCCAGACCGATGATGGCAGACATGCCGCCCGTGCCTTCCGGCACAGCTTCCTGCATGAACTTACCGCGCAGTTCCACCAGACGTACCGCATCAGCAAACGCGATCACGCCGGCGCACACCAGCGCAGAGTATTCACCAAGGCTATGGCCCGCGAGCAGCGCTGGCGCTTTACCGCCCTGCTGCTGCCAGACACGCCACAGCGCAACGGACGCGGTCAGCAGCGCTGGCTGGGTCTGCCAGGTTTTGTTGAGCTCTTCGGCCGGACCCTGCTGGGTCAGCGCCCATAAATCATAACCCAGTGCATCAGAAGCTTCACGGAAAGTCTCTTCAATGACCGGATAGTGTGCTGCCATTTCAGACAACATCCCAACGGTTTGAGAGCCCTGGCCCGGGAACACAAAAGCAAATTGCGTCATTTTTTATTCCTTATCCTAGAAACGAACCAGCGCGGAACCCCAGGTGAACCCGCCACCGAAGGCTTCAAGCAAGACCAGCTGGCCCCGTTTGATTCGTCCATCGCGTACCGCTTCATCAAATGCGCACGGTACCGACGCCGCAGAGGTGTTGCCGTGACGATCCAGCGTCACTACAACGTTATCCATCGACATGCCCAGCTTTTTCGCGGTTGCGCTGATGATACGCAGGTTCGCCTGATGCGGCACCAGCCAGTCGAGGGCGGAGCGCTCAAGGTTATTCGCTTCCAGCGTTTCATCAACGATGTGTGCAAGCTCAGTCACCGCCACCTTGAACACCTCGTTCCCTGCCATGGTCAGGTAAATCGAGTTGTCCGGATTAACGCGATCGGCGTTAGGCAGGGTTAACAGTTCGCCATAGCTGCCATCAGCATGCAGATGCGTAGAGATGATACCCGGCTCTTCGGACTGCCCCAGCAGCACCGCACCCGCACCATCACCAAAAATAATGATCGTCCCGCGATCGGTTGGATCGCAGGTACGCGCCAGCACGTCAGCACCGATCACCAGCGCATATTTAACGGCACCGGATTTCACGTACTGATCGGCAACGCTCAGCGCATAGGTGAAGCCTGCGCACGCGGCAGCGACGTCAAACGCCGGACAGCCTTTAATGCCGAGCATGTTTTGCACCTGGCACGCCGCGCTTGGGAAAGCGTGCGTGGCGGACGTCGTGGCAACCACGATCAAACCAATCTGTTCTTTATCAATGCCCGCCATTTCGATAGCACGCTGTGCGGCTTCGTAACCCATGGTCGACACGGTTTCGTCTGGCGCGGCAATACGACGTTCACGGATACCTGTGCGCGTGACAATCCACTCGTCAGACGTATCTACCATTTTTTCCAGATCGGCGTTGGTACGCACTTGTTTTGGCAGGTAGCTGCCGGTACCTAAAATCTTCGTATACATGTACGCTCAGTCACTTTTAGCTAATACAGATTCCAGGCGAGCGGCAATCCGCTGAGGGACTTGTCGCTGCACCGCCTGCACTGCCTGTTCAATCGCGACAGCAAATGCTCGCTGATTGGCGGCGCCATGACTCTTAATCACGATGCCGCGCAATCCTAACAGACAGGCGCCATTATACTGGTCGGGGTTGAGGTGACTGAATCGCCGCGTCAGGCTCTTTTGTAACCAACGCTTCAATAAAATTAGCCACCAGGCGCTTTTTTTGCCTTCTCCCTGAGATTTCAGCAGAGAAAGAAACATGCGCACGACCCCTTCCATGGTCTTCAACGTTACGTTTCCGGTGAAGCCATCGCACACCAGAACATCCGTTTTACCCGTCAACAACTCATTGGCCTCGAGATAACCAATATAGTTGATGGAGGGAACCTGTTTGAGCAATTCAGCCGCTTCGCGAATGCTGTCCAGGCCTTTGGTCTCTTCTTCACCAATGTTCAGTAACGCAACACGGGGAGTGTTGATCCCGACCACTTCTTCTGCCAGCACCGATCCCATCACGGCAAACTGAGCCAGCATAGTACTATCACAGTCGACGTTAGCGCCCAAATCGAGCACCACCGTCTTGCCCTTCTGCTGATGCGGTAACACCGTTACCAGCGCCGGACGCTCAATACCTTCAATAGGTTTGAGCAGCAATTTCGACAGCCCCATCAGCGCGCCGGTATTCCCCGCGCTGACGCAAGCCTGAGCTCGCCCTTCTTTCACCAGCTCCAGCGCTATTCGCATAGAGCTGCCACGACTATTGCGAATCGCCTGCGAGGGTCGGGCATCACTGGCAATAACTGACTGCGCAGGAATAATCTGCAGACGCGAACGTTGTTCAAAGTCAGCTTTTGCGAGTAATGGCGTGATTGTGTCGGGATTGCCGACTAAAAGAAGTGTGAGTTGCGAATTAGAATTCAGTGCCTGCAATGCTGCAGGCACTGTCACGGAAGGGCCAAAATCGCCCCCCATGACATCTAACGCCAGGGTTAGACGTGTCAAGGTATCGTCGCAGCCTGGTTCGGTAAATTCCCCGTTTGCACGGGGAAATCCTCACTAAGCCTAATCACGCTTGCGCGTGATTACTTAGTGATAACCTTGCGGCCGCGGTAGAAACCGTCAGCGGTGATGTGGTGACGCAGGTGTTTCTCACCAGAAGTCTTGTCTACAGACAGGCTGGTAACTGCAGTCAGCGCGTCATGGGAACGACGCATGCCACGTTTGGAACGGGTTGGTTTATTCTGTTGTACGGCCATGGACCTTACTCCTCAATTACTTACGCTTTAAGCTGGCTAATACGGCAAATGGGTTTGGTTTTTGCGCTTCATCAGGCAGTTCCCCAAAGACCATGTCCGCCTCGGACACTTCACAGTGTTCAGAATCATGCACCGGAACCACTGGCAAGGTGAGGATAATTTCATCTTCAACCAGAGCCAGAAGATCGATTTCACCGAATTCGTTAACCTCAATCGGCTCATACGCTTCCGGGAGTGCTTCAGCCTGTTCGTCAGAACGAACGGGACTGAAACAATACGTTGTGTGAACATGCTGTACAAACGGTTTCCCGCAACGCTGGCACTCGAGCGTTACCGTCACCTTTGCATCACCGGTTAAAACGGCGAGACGCTGGTTGTCGATAGCGAACGACATGGAGCATTCTACATCACTGTCCACACTGACTACGGATTCGGCAATACGCTCAGCCTGATCGGAAGTATAGATACCTTCGTAATCGAGGCGTTTTTGAGCCGTACGAACCGGATCAAGAGTCAGGGGTAATTTTACCTTTTGCATAGGGCGCGCATATTAACTTTGTAACGTCATAGAGTCAAAGAAAAAGGCAACCAGAGCTGCCTTTTGCCAATTATTCGCACACATTGCGGCCTGTAGTTTAAAATGGCTGGCATCGATACGCTATATCTGGTGATAAAAATATGCCAAATCTCGTCCTTGCTTCCACGTCTCCCTACCGCCGAATGCTGCTGGAAAAGCTCGGGATCCCGTTTGAATGCGCCGCGCCAGAGGTGGATGAGACGCCACAGCCGGGCGAGTCACCGCGTCATCTGGTGACGCGTCTTGCTAAGGAGAAGGCGCAGTCGCTGGCCGCACGTTACCCAGCACATTTGATTATAGGCTCCGACCAGGTTTGCGTGCTGGACGGCGAAATCACCGGCAAGCCCCATACGGAGGAGAACGCTTGCCAGCAGCTTCTCCGTGCGCGAGGCACTATCGTGACCTTTTATACCGGCCTGGCGCTCTATAACTCCGCCTCCGGTCATCTGCAAACCGAATGCGAGCCGTTCGACGTACACTTCCGCCATCTCAGTGAGCAAGAGATTGTGGATTATGTGCGTCGGGAACGTCCGCTGAACTGCGCGGGGAGCTTTAAAAGTGAAGGACTGGGGATTGCGCTGTTCGACAAGCTGGACGGTCGCGATCCCAACACGCTGGTGGGGTTACCGCTGATTGCCTTGTGTCAGATGTTACGGCGAGAAGAGTGTAATCCGCTGACGGTGTGACCTTCGCCCAGCGGCGCTTCGCTTGCATGGGCCTACTAAACTGCGGGCTGATGCCCTCCCCCCCCGGCCCTCTCCCAAGGGGAGAGGGAGCAAACATTAAAAACGGCAACGAATGTTGCCGTTTTACGTTTACCTTAGCCGCGCAGCACCTTAAGACAGCGTTTCAGCTGCTCATCCAGCGGCGCTTCAATACGGATGACTTCACCGGTATTCGGATGGGTAAACTTCAGCGCTGCCGCATGCAGGAACAGACGCGACAGTCCCGTACCCGCCAGCTGCTTATCAAACTCGCGGTCGCCATAGCGGTCATCAAACGCAATGGGGTGCCCTGCGAACTGCGTATGCACGCGGATCTGGTGGGTGCGACCGGTCACCGGACTGCAGCGCACCAGCGTGGCAAACTCATAGCGCTCTTCAACCTTAAAGCGCGTCTCAGACGGTTTCCCTTCCTGGCTCACGCGGACAATGCGCTCACCGCTTTGCAGAATGTTCTTCAGTAGCGGCGCCTGCACCACTTTTACATGGGACTGCCACTGGCCGCGCACCAGCGCCAGATAGTCTTTCTGCATCCCTTTCTCACGCAGCTGTTCGTGCAGAGAACGCAGCGCGGAACGCTTTTTCGCTACCAGCAGTACGCCAGATGTGTCACGGTCAAGGCGGTGCACCAGCTCAAGGAAGCGCGCTTCCGGGCGCAGGGCACGCAGCCCTTCAATCACGCCGAAGCTCAGACCGCTACCGCCATGGACTGCCGTTCCTGACGGTTTATTCAGCACCAGAATATGGTCGTCTTCGTAAAGGATGACATCGCTAAGGGCCGCCACTTTCTGTAGCTTCGGTGAAACGGTCTCTTCTTCACGTTCTGCAACGCGCACCGGCGGAATACGCACTTCATCGCCCGCCTCGAGCTTGTACTCAGGCTTCACGCGTTTTTTGTTAACCCGCACCTCGCCCTTACGCAGGATGCGGTAAATCATGCTCTTCGGCACCCCTTTGAGCTGGGTACGCAAAAAGTTATCGATACGTTGCCCCGCTTCATCTTCGGCGATGGCAACCATTTTTACGGCTGGAGTCTCTGTTTTCATGGTTGGCGATTCTAAATATCGACAGCCATTAGCGCCACTCATTTTTCTATGCTTATATTTACTTTTATCCGGCCTGTCCCCCGTTTCGCGCAACCGATTTGGTGGTTATTAAACCAATCGCCATTCTGAAGTGAAGAAACTGTGAGTAACCGGGTGATAATTGGTAAAAGTCATCTTGCTATAACCCGGCGAGCAGTGGAATAATGAGGCTGTTTTCCGTGTTAAATCCTGGTTAAGTAAGGATGTTGACGGAATGACCAATTTTGTCTGACCGATCATCCACGCAGCAATGGCGTAAGACGTATTGATCTTTCAGGCAGTTAGCGGGCTGCGGGTTGCAGTACTTCCCGGTATAAGGATTGTTCTCTGGAGAGTTCTACCCAGGCAATTCCCCTGATAATTGCGCTGTGTTTCCGTATGAAATACAGGCAACCGACACTCTGCGCCTCTTAAGCGAGCGACAACCGTGAGGTTGGCGACGTGAACAGACACGAGGCCATCGGTTCATACCCCGGAAAGCGTCACCTTGCCCGCAGCTTTGTCGTCAATGTAAGAATAACGAGTAAGTTACGATGAAAAGAATGTTAATCAACGCAACTCAGCAAGAAGAGTTGCGTGTCGCCCTTGTGGATGGGCAGCGCCTGTACGATCTGGATATCGAAAGTCCTGGACACGAACAGAAAAAAGCGAACATTTACAAAGGTAAAATCACCCGCATTGAACCAAGCCTTGAAGCTGCATTTGTCGATTACGGTGCTGAGCGTCATGGTTTCCTCCCTCTGAAAGAAATCGCCCGCGAATATTTCCCTGCAAACTACAACGCCCATGGCCGACCAAACATCAAAGATGTTCTGCGTGAAGGTCAGGAAGTTATCGTTCAGATTGATAAAGAAGAGCGTGGCAACAAAGGTGCCGCACTGACTACCTTTATCAGCCTGGCAGGGAGCTATCTGGTTCTGATGCCTAACAACCCGCGTGCGGGTGGCATCTCTCGCCGTATCGAAGGTGATGACCGTACCGAGCTGAAAGAAGCGCTGGCAAGCCTTGAACTGCCTGATGGCATGGGGCTTATCGTGCGTACCGCGGGCGTGGGCAAATCAGCCGAAGCGCTGCAGTGGGACCTGAGCTTCCGTCTGAAGCACTGGGAAGCTATCCAGAAAGCAGCGGAAAGCCGCCCTGCTCCGTTCCTGATCCACCAGGAAAGCAACGTGATCGTGCGTGCCTTCCGTGACTATCTGCGTCAGGACATCGGTGAGATTCTGATCGATAACCCGAAAGTGCTTGAGCTGGCGCGCCAGCACATCGCCGCACTGGGCCGTCCAGATTTTACCAGCAAAATTAAACTGTACACCGGTGAAATCCCGCTGTTCAGCCACTATCAGATCGAATCCCAGATTGAATCCGCCTTCCAGCGTGAAGTGCGTCTGCCGTCCGGTGGTTCTATCGTTATCGATACCACTGAAGCGCTGACCGCTATCGACATCAACTCCGCTCGCGCAACGCGCGGTGGCGATATCGAAGAGACCGCCTTCAACACCAACCTTGAAGCCGCTGATGAAATCGCCCGCCAGCTCCGCCTGCGCGACCTGGGCGGTCTGATTGTTATCGACTTCATCGACATGACCCCTGTTCGCCACCAGCGTGCGGTAGAAAACCGCCTGCGCGAAGCGGTGCGTCAGGATCGTGCGCGTATCCAGATTAGCCATATCTCACGCTTTGGCCTGCTGGAGATGTCCCGCCAGCGTCTGAGCCCGTCGCTGGGCGAGTCCAGCCATCACGTTTGTCCGCGCTGCTCCGGCACCGGTACCGTGCGTGATAACGAATCTCTGTCCCTCTCTATCCTGCGTCTGATTGAAGAAGAAGCGCTGAAAGAGAATACCAAAGAGGTTCACGCGATTGTTCCTGTGCCAATTGCCTCCTACCTGCTGAACGAAAAACGTGCAGCGGTAAGCGCGATTGAAGCGCGTCAGGGCGGCGTTCGCTGCATCATCGTGCCAAACGACCAGATGGAAACCCCGCACTATCACGTGCTGCGTGTCCGTAAAGGCGAAGAGACGTCAACGCTCAGCTACCTGCTGCCGAAGCTGCACGAAGAAGAGATGGCCCTGCCTTCAGATGAAGAGCCAGCCGAGCGTAAACTGCCAGAGCAGCCTGCGTTAGCCACCTTCATCATGCCAGAAGCCCCACCGGAAGCAGCCCTGGAAAAACCAGCGGCCAAACCTGCGGCGCAGAAACCAGAAGCCGCGGCAGAGAAAGCCCAGCCGGCGCAGCCGGGTCTGCTGAGCCGCTTCTTCGGCGCGCTGAAGAAGATGTTTGCTGGCGAAGAAGTTCAGCCAGAGCAGCCGAAAGAAGAGCCAAAAGCGGCCAAGCCTGAACGTCAGCAGGACCGCCGTAAGCGTCAGAACAACCGCCGCGACCGTAATGACCGTAGCGACCGTAATGACCGTAATGACCGCAGCGAGCGTCGCGACAACCGTGACAACCGCTCTGAGAATAACGAAGGCCGTGAGCAACGCGAAGACAACCGCCGCAACCGTCGCGAGAAACAGCAGCAGAATGTTGAAGATCGTGAAATTCGCCAGCAGGCGGGCGATGAGTCTGAGAAGAGCAAACAGCGTGACGACCAGCAGCCGCGCCGTGAACGCAACCGTCGCCGTCACGACGAGAAGCGTCAGGCACAGCAGGAAGTCAAAAACCTGAACCGCGAAGAGCCTGTTGAACAGCAGGACGGCGAGCAGGAAGAACGTACTCAGGTTATGCCGCGTCGTAAGCAGCGTCAGCTTGCTCAGAAAGTCCGCTTCGCTTCTGAAGCAACCGAAGAGTCAGCAATCGTCCCGGTTGAAACCGGTGAGAGCGCAACCGGTACGCAGCTGGCAAAAGTTGACCTGCCAGCGGTCGTTGATAACAACGTTGATCAGGATGAAAACGGTGAAAACCGTGATAACGCCGGCATGCCGCGCCGTTCACGTCGTTCCCCACGTCATCTGCGCGTCAGCGGCCAGCGCCGTCGTCGCTATCGTGACGAGCGTTACCCGACTCAGTCGCCAATGCCGCTGACCATTGCCTGTGCTTCGCCAGAAATGGCTTCCGGCAAAGTCTGGATCCGCTACCCGGTTGCTCGTCCGGAGCAGGTTGTTGAAGAACAGCCTGTAACCGAAGAGGTGATTGCACCTGTGGCAGCGGTAGAAGACGTTGTGACTGAAGCGGCAACCGTGGTTGAACCTCAGGTTGTTGAAACGGAAGCACCTCAGGCAGTTGAAGTCGAAACCACGCATCCGGAAGTGATTGCCGCGCCGGTTGATGCCGCACCGCAGCTTATTGCTGAAGAAGATGCCGTGGTGGCTGAGGAAATCGCTGAAGAGGCTGAACCTGTAGCCGCAGCGGAAGACA
This sequence comes from Enterobacter sp. ECC-249, assembly GCF_043965265.1. Lineage (NCBI taxonomy): Bacteria > Pseudomonadati > Pseudomonadota > Gammaproteobacteria > Enterobacterales > Enterobacteriaceae > Enterobacter > Enterobacter sp. ECC-249. The sequence goes on along the minus strand of NZ_CP143660.1, from coordinate 2,256,278 downwards.
CCGCTGAAGCCATCGTCGAAACTACCACTGAAGAAGTCGTTCAGGACGTTGAGATTGAGGTTGAACCGGTTGTTGAAGAACCGAAAGCGCCTGAAGTGAAACCAGAGCCGGTTGTTTCTGCGCCAGCCGCTGCCCACGTGGCGACAGCACCGATGACGCGCGCTCCGGCGCCGGATTACGTGCCTGAAGCACCGCGTCACAGCGACTGGGTTCGCCCGGCGTTCAGCTTCGACGGTAAAGGCGCTGCAGGCGGCCACAGTGCAACGCATCAGGCGACTGCACCGGCAACGCGTCCGCAGTCTGTCGAATAACGACGCTGAAAGTAAAAAGCCGACCTTTGGGTCGGCTTTTTTTATGGCTGCTGCACGGGCTTTCTCATCCCGGTGACTTCCGGCATGACCTGCCGCATCAGCTCCAGAAAACGCCGCAAGCGCGCCGGATAATAACGGGACCAGGGATAAACCAGATGCACCGGTAGCGCCGCTGGCTGCCACTCCGGCAGCAAATGCACCAGCCGCCCTTCCCGAATATCGTCCTGTACCGTCCAACTGGAGACCACCGCCACGCCAAGGCCGGTAAGTGCCGTATTACGTGCGACATACAGGCTGTCGGTGCTGAGGCGTGGCGTAATAGCAATCCGCGCGGTAGCGGGCGAGGCATCGTGAAAAAGCTCCACGTGGCGCTGGTAGAAAGAGCTAATGGCTATCCAGGGAAACTGCTGTAAATCTTCCGGCGCATTCACCGCCGGGAAGCGGGCCAGCAGTGCCGGCGCGGCCACCACCGAGCGCGGCACTTCCGCCAGCAGCACTGACACGGTCGCCGGATCGACCTCCACGCCCACCCGAATAGCACAGTCAAGGTTGTCGCCGAGGAAGTCCGCCGACCGATCGTTAAGCATCCACTCAATCGAAAGCTGCGGGTAGCGTTGCAAAAATTCGGTTACCGGTTTCAGGAGCTGATCCTGACCAAACGCGTGCGGAGCGCGCACCCGCAGCACGCCTACGGGCTCATCTTCCGTCTGCCCCACCTCATCTTCCAGCGCCAGCCAGCTGTCAATCACCCGACGGGCGTGCTGGTAGCAGCGCTCACCGTCATCCGTCAGCCGCGTCGTATGGGTGGTGCGCAATATCAGGCGTACGCCCAGCATCGTCTCAAGCGACTGTAACCGTCTGCTCACCGTGGCCTGGGTGGTGGCCAGCTGCCGCGCCGCCGCAGAGAGGGAACCCGCCTCCACGATGCGCACAAACGTCCGCATCAACTCCACCCTGTCTATACGCTCAGCTCTTTTCATCGCATTTTCACCTATACGCCCAACGTATAAGCGTTTTACCACCGGGCCCGCTACCGTCGCAAGGCGTACTGATAAAAAATAGCCTCACACGACGAATGAGGAACTTCTTATGAACACAACAACCGCCGCCCATGCCGTGAGCCGCTGGGTAATCTTAATGCTGGCGATCGGTGCTGGTTTCAGCGTGGCATCTATCTATTATGCCCAGCCTCTGCTGCCGCTGATGGGCGCAGATCTGCATCTGAGCATTGAAGGTATGGGCCTGGTGCCAACATTAACGCAGGCAGGCTACGCGCTCGGCATACTGTTCCTGCTTCCTCTGGGCGATCGCCACGACCGCAGGACGTTAATTCTGATTAAAAGCGCAGCGCTGGCGCTGTTTCTTCTCGGCTGTAGCCTGACCGGGCAGATCCATTCTCTGCTGCTGGCAAGCCTGCTCATCGGCATGGCCGCCACCATGGCACAGGATATCGTCCCTGCCGCGGCCATTCTTGCGCCGGAAGGTAAGCAGGGGAAAACCGTGGGCACGGTAATGACCGGGCTGCTGATGGGCATCTTATTATCAAGAACCGTGAGCGGCGTGGTGGGTGAAGCGTTTGGCTGGCGCGTCATGTACCAGCTGGCGGCGGCGAGCATTGCGTTCATCGGCGTGATGATGTGGTTTGTGCTTCCCCGTTTTGCCATTCACTCCACGCTGAGCTACCCCGCGCTGATGCGCTCAATGGAACATCTGTGGCGTCGTTATCCGGCGCTGCGCCGCGCGGCGCTGGCTCAGGGTTTCCTGTCGATTGCCTTTAGCGCCTTCTGGTCAACGCTCGCGGTCATGCTGCTGGAACGCTATCACCTGGGCAGTGCCGTAGCGGGTGGTTTTGGTATTGCCGGTGCCGCCGGTGCATTAGCTGCCCCGCTGGCGGGGGGTCTGGCGGATAAACTGGGCGCAGGAAAAGTCACGCAGCTTGGTGCCGTTCTTGTGACCGTCTCCTTCGCCCTGATGTTCCTGATGCCCGCCTTGGGCGTTCATGGACAGCTGATTCTTATCGCCATCTCCGCCGTCGGGTTCGATCTGGGCCTGCAGTCCAGCCTGGTCGCTCACCAGAACCTGGTCTACAGCCTTGAACCGCAGGCGCGGGGTCGTCTCAATGCCCTGCTCTTTACGGTGGTCTTTATCGGGATGGCGCTGGGTTCCGCGTTAGGCAGCAATATCTATTCGCTGGCTGGCTGGACGGGCGTGGTTGCGCTGGCGACAGTCTGTGGCGTCATTGCGCTGGCAATCCGTTTGATAGAAAGCGCACGAGTCGCCTCCATACCGGCGGAAGTTGCATAAAAAAAATGCCCAATCCAGACGGATTGGGCAGCAAAACATGCCCAGTTTCAAGACATGCTCTAAGAGGTCAAGATGTTATTTGTTCAGCTGGAACAGAGACATGCCCTGCATATCGCTAAACGCTTTATAAGACGCCTGCAAGGCCGCCTGCTGCATGGTGTAAGAGGAAATCGCTTCGTTCCAGTCAACATCCACCAGATCGCTCATCTGCTTGGTCTGACCCAGCGCGCGGTCATCACCCAGCGTATCGAGTTTTTCCAGCTCGTTCATCTTGGTTCCCACATCCGCAACGACCGTCAGGACGTTGTTCTGGGCGTTTTGGATGCCGATTTGCGCATTGGCAATCACCTGATTTTGTGCCGTTGCGGCAGCCGGATCGTTCTCAATCGGTGTTTTCAGCGCAGCGACAGCAGAATCAAGGATTTTGAACATGTTTGTTTCACCATAGCCACCACCCGGCAATTGCTCCGCATTACTGGTAATGCTTTCGAAAATCTGCTGGCCGGTATGACTAATCGCCATATTTCGCGCCGTATCGACCTGCTGGGTGATGGCTTCAGCGCCGCCCTTGTAGTCGCCGGTTACGGAATCAAACGGTGCGCTCTCGGTTTTGTACCCGGCAAAGATAAAGCGACCATTGCCATCCGTCGTGTTGGCCAGGTTCATCAGCTGATCGCGAATCCCCTGGATATCGGTCGCCAGAGCAAGACGATCGTCATCGTTTAATGTGCCGTTCGATGCGTAAACCAGCTTCTCGCGCACGCTTGAGATCGCGCTATTCACCTGAGCCAATACGTTATCTTCCAGCGAGACCTTTTGCGTGGCAAAGGTTCGCGCCAGAGCAAACTGACTGTTTTGCGACTGAGATTGTGACAGAACGATGGCCTGCGACGCGGCGATAGGATCGTCCGAAGGACGATTGACGCGCTTACCGGTGGACATCTGCTCGCCGTAGCTCAGCCATCTGCTCTGGGAATCGGTGATCCCACGCATGTTCTGCTCGTACATCATCTGGGTGCTAATACGCATTGTTCACCTCAACCTTAACGAATGTTGATAATTGCATCGAAGAGCGTGCTGGCAGTCTGGAGAACCTGGGCGTTCGCCAGGTAATACTGCTGATAACGCTGCAAATTGCCATACTCTTCGTCGAGGTTTACCCCAGATATGGTCTGCTGCTGTCTGATCAGCTGCGTTTCTACATCGGCTTTCGTCTGGCTGCTTACTTTCAGTGAGGCCGTGGAACTTCCGACAGTACTTACAAGCGAGGCATACGCATCGTTGAAGCTTTTGTTCCCGCCTACCACTTTACTGTTTTGCAGTTCGAGCATTTTCTTGCCATTGCGGTTGTCGCTCTCACCGCCGTTCTGCACCGATGCCATCGCCAGCTTGGACTCGTCGCTGATCGCCAGATCCATGTTCATGATGACGTTGGTAACCGGCTTCACGGTAAAGCTGTCTTTGGTATTTGCCGTGCCGCTCACGTTAACGTTAAGACCATCAAACGACAGATTACCGCTGGCATCCGGGCTCATCGTAAAGCTGGTTTTGTCTGATGTGCGGGTGACCGTCCAGTCAGTGCCGTTAAACTGCAGCTTATAGTCTGTCGCCTGGACCTGTTTGCTGTCCGCCACCGAAGCCGTAACAACCGCCGATCCGCCGTTCTTGCTGTTGGACAGCACTGCCGGAGAACCAAAGTTGAACAGCTTACCGCCCGCATCACCGTTTGCATCAAAACCGGCTTCATGCTGCGTGTTCATCGCATCGGCAAAGGCCAGCGCCATCTGGTTCAGGCTGTTACGGGCTTTATCCAGATCTTCATTACGGAAGGTCAGTAAACCGCCTAAAGAACCGGTAGTGATAAATTTCTCGGGGATCTCAATATTACCCGCAACGTCATCGACGTAGGCGATGGTCGTACGAGCCGGATCGGCGCTGGACTTCACGGCAGCCAGCTGGCTGGCTTTGCTGCCCTGCACCAGGCTGTAACCATTGCCGAGAGAGATATTAAACGTGCCGCTGTCCTGTACGGAGACTTCCACGCCGACGATTTTGTTCAGTTCAGTCACGAGCTGATCCCGCTGGTCGAGCAGGTCGTTAGGCGATGCGCCCGCACCGACGCCGGTCAAACGAGAAATCTGATCGTTCAGATTCGCAATCTGCGTCGCGTAGTTGTTGATCTGAGACACGCTGCTTGAGATGGCGGTATTGACCTGCGTATCCTGGTCACGAAGATACTGATCGTTGGTTTTGAACTGATTGACCAGACCGCCCGCTTTCCCCAGCACCGTCTGACGTGCAGCCGGATCTTCCGCGTTGCTCACCAGCGTTTGCAGACTTTTGAAGAAGTCCTGCAGCGTGGTGGAGAGCGAGTTGGTGGTATCGGAGAGCACGTCGTCGATTTTTGACATCTGCTGATAGCGCGTCGTCAGACCGCTGCTCTGCGTCTGCGCAGCGCGCAGCTGGTTGGTGATGAAGGCGTCATACTCACGCTGGACACCGGAGACATAAACCCCGTTACCCACCCAGCCACCGCCGGTCAGCGTGCTGTTAGATGCGCCCAGCACCGTGGTCTGGCGGGTGTAACCTGCCACGTTATAGCTTGAAATATTATTACTGACGGTATTGAGTGCCGACTGCGCAGCACTGAGGCCACTCATGGCGCTGTTAATCAAACTGGACATGGGGGTTCCTTTTATACGTTCAGACACGAGTCCTGATGAAGGTTATCGGCAACCTCCACCGGGACTTGAGAACTTTCAGAACAGATTTTCAATATCTGTGCTATAGGCTTTGCTGACCTTCTCGCCCATGGATTTCAGCTGCTGGATCATGCTGGTGAGCTTACGAGCATAGTTCGGGTCGGTCGCGTAGCCCGCGTTTTGCAGCGCCTGAGCGCCCTGCTCCGCCGTCGCCGCCTGCGTTACGGCGGTATAGCGCGGATTTCGGCTCAGCAGGCCAACATAATCGGACAAGGCTTCCAGATACGAGCTGTAGACGCGGAATTTGGCTTTCACCTTCACCGCCGCACCGTTCTCGTATTCCGTGGTCGTAATCTCCGTGGTTGGCCCCTTCCAGCTGGAGGTAGCCTTCACGCCGAAGATGTTGAAGCTCGGCTCGCCGTTTTCCTTGCGGATCTGGCGCTGACCCCAGCCCGACTCCAGCGCGGCCTGCGCCAGAATCAGGTGATGCGGCACGCCGCTCTGTTGGCTGGCAAGACGCGCAGGCAGAGAAAGCTGCGCCAGGAAGTCTTTGCTGTCACCGGAGAGCGGCTCATCGCCGCTGCCCGTGGCTTTCGGCATGGCTTTACGCACCATTTGCGTCAGGGCCTGGTTCTGATAGCTGGTCACCGTTTCCAGGTCGAACTTCATCGGCACCTGCTGCGGCTGATCCTGAGGCTGGATGCCCTGCGCGGCTTCGGTCTGTTTCACAATCATGTCAGCCAGACCGAGGCCTTTACCGGCCGTCATCTGCTGCGCAATCTGCTGGTCATACATGCTGGTGTAGAGACGCGTTGAATCACTGCTGAACATCCCGTCTTTCGGCAGGGTTTCACGCATGCTTTTCAGCATCATCTGTACAAACATCCCTTCCACCTGGCGGGCGACCGGACGGATATTCGCCGCCGGGTCTTTTCCTGCTTTGGTTTTCAGCTCGTTGAGCGACTGGGCGTCCCAGGCTGCACTGGTCAACAGTTTGCTATCGGTCAGCATTAGATGATTTCCAGTTTGGCGCGCAGGCAGCCCGCGCTTTGCATCGATTGCAGGATGGACATCAGATCCATCGGCGTTGCGCCCAGGGCGTTCAGGGCACGCACCACGCTGTTCAGGTTGGCGCTGGAGCGAACGCTTTGCAGAGACCCGCCGCTCTGGCGCATATCAATCTGCGTTTGCGGCGTCACCACCGTCTGACCGCCACCAAATGGCGTGTTCGGCTGACTCACGTTCGCGGAGCGGTTTACCGTCACGGAGAGATTACCCTGCGCCACGGCGCAGCTGTCGAGCGATACTTCCCGGTTCATAACCACCGAGCCGGTGCGGGAGTTGATGATGACCTTCGCATCCTGGACCGGAACGTTCACTTCCATATTCTGGATATCCGCCAGCATGCGCACCTGGTTGCTGCTGCCGGTGGAGGTACGGATCTGCACGGTGCGCGCATCAAGTGCCGTTGCATTACCGTAGCCGCGGCTGCGGTTGATGGTATCGGCAATCTGCTGCGCCATCGTGAAGTCTTCATTATTGAGCTGCAGGTTAATGGTGTTGCCCGCGCCAAACTGGGTCGGCAGTTCACGCTCAATGATCGCTCCGTTGGTGATACGTCCGCCGTTGAGCTGGTTCACCTGCACGCTGCTTCCGCCTGCGGATGCACCCGCACCGCCGACCAGAATGTTCCCCTGCGCCAGCGCATAGACCTGGCTGTCGACGCCCTTCAGCGGGGTCATCAGCAGCGTACCGCCGCGCAGGCTTTTGGCGTTACCCATTGAGGATACCACCACGTCAATGGTCTGCCCCTGACGCGCAAACGCCGGGTAAGACGCGGTAACCATTACCGCAGCCACGTTTTTCAGCTGCATGTTGGTTCCCGCCGGCACGGTAATGCCGAGCTGGGAAAGCATGTTGTTCAGGCTTTGGGTGGTGAACGGCGTCTGGGTCGTCTGGTCACCGGTACCATCCAGACCCACCACCAGGCCGTAGCCAATCAGGGAGTTTTCGCGAACGCCCTGAACGCTGGTGAGGTCGCGAATACGGTCAGCCTGGGCAAAGGTTGCCACCAGCGCGAGCGCCACGGCGAAGATCGATTTAAACATGGGTCACCTCGCTTACATCGGCGATAAGTTAAGGAAGAAGCGCTGCAGCCAACCCATATTTTGCGCTTCATTGATATAGCCGTTACCGACGTACTCAATGCGCGCATCCGCCACCTGAGTGGATGGAACGGTGTTGGTGCCGCTGATGGTGCGAGGGTTAACCACGCCCGAGAAGCGAATGAATTCAGTGCCCTGGTTGATGGCGATCTGTTTTTCACCCACAACGTGTAGGTTGCCGTTAACCAGAACCTGGTCAACCGTGACCGTTAGCGTGCCGCTGAAGGTGTTGCTGGCGTTCGCGCCGCCTTTACCGTTAAAGGTATTGCCGCCGGACGCGTTCACATCAGCACGCGCGTTGCCGAACAGCCCTTCGAGATAGCGTGGCACGGTATCGAAGCCAAAATTGGTTTTGCCATCGCGGCTGGCGTTCGCCGACGAGCTCTTGCTCGCGCTGACGTTTTCCTGCAGCACAATGGTCAATGTATCGCCGACGTTACGCGGGCGGCGATCTTCAAACAGCGGCTGATAGCCGTAATTAATCGGCTGCGCGGTCTGGAAAATGGAGCCGTTTACCACTGGCGCGGGGCCAGGAACGGGCTGGGCAGTCGTCGCACCCTGGACCAATGGTTTAGACGGAATCAAAGCACACCCGCTGAGGGTGACAGCCAGAACAGTCAGTATCGGATAACGAAACGCCGCGTTTTTTTGCATTGCCTTCATCTTCGAAAACAGGGAGCCGGCGCGGCGTTTACCGCACCGGGCTACACCTTAGAGTTGCGTCAGTTTCTGCAGCATCTGGTCGGTCGTCGACACTGCTTTACTGTTAATTTCATACGCGCGCTGGACCTGGATCATATTCACCAGCTCTTCCGCCACGTTCACGTTGGAGGTTTCAACATAGCCCTGATACAGCAGGCCCGCGCCGTTCAGGCCCGGGGTGCTCTCATTGGGCGTACCGGAGGATTGCGTCTCGGTGTAGAGGTTCTCACCAATGCTTTCCAGACCGGTATCGTTCATGAAGGTGGTCAGGTTGAGCTGCCCGACCTGAACCGGTGCGGCCTGTCCCTGCTGGGTCACGCTGACCACACCGTCACGTCCAATGGTGATGCTCAGGGCGTTCGCCGGGATGGTAATCGCAGGCTGAACCTGGAAACCGCCCGCCGTCACCAGCTGGCCGTTCTGATCGACCTGGAACGAGCCGTCGCGGGTATAGGCAGAGGTACCGTCAGGCAGCTGCACCTGGAAGAAGCCCTGGCCTTTGATTGCCACGTCTTTGCTGTTGTTGGTCTGAGACAGGTTGCCCTGGCTGTGCAGACGCTCGGTAGCCACCGGACGAACGCCGGTACCGATCTGCAGACCCGACGGCAGCGTCGTCTGTTCAGAAGACTGCGCGCCCGGCTGGCGGATGGTTTGATAAAGCAAATCTTCGAAAACGGCGCGCTGACGCTTGAAACCATTGGTGCTCACGTTTGCCAGGTTGTTGGCAATCACGTCCATATTGGTTTGCTGGGCGTCCAGGCCTGTTTTCGCGATCCATAAAGAACTGATCATAAGGAGTCCTGTTAACTCATAGCCAGAAGTTGGTTAGCCTTGCCCGCGTTTTCATCCACGCTGCTGATGATCTTCATCTGCATTTCAAAACGACGGGCGCTGGCAATCATGTCGCTCATGGCGGCTACCGGCTTAACGTTGCTGCCTTCCAGAACGCCGGACATCACGCGGATGCTCGGATCGGCCTGTAACGTGGCACCACGCGTCGCCTGAGCCGCCTGGGTCAGACGGAACATGCCGTCGTCGCCGCGCTGCACCTCTTTGCCTTCCGCCTTAACCAGCTTCAGACGCCCGACGGGCGCAACGGTATTGGCCGGGTCGCCCGGGTTCAGCGCCGAAATGGTGCCGTCCGCGGCGATAGTCAGCTCAGAGCCTTCCGGCACGGTCAGCGGACCCGCTTCCCCCATCACCGGATGCCCCTGAATCGTCAGCTGGCCCGTCGCGCTCACCTGGATATTGCCGTTACGGGTATAGCCTTCGCTGCCGTCCGCCGTTTGCACCGCCAGCCAGCCGTCCTGCTGCAGGGCAACGTCCAGCGGGCGTGAGGTGTAGTCCATCTGCCCTGGCGTCATATCTGCGCCAGGGGTTGATGCCGTCACCAGCGTACGGGTCGGCAGGGAAAGCCCTTCTACCGGCACCGCGCGCAGCGCATTAAGCTGCGCACGAAAGCCCGGCGTAGAGGCGTTTGCCAGGTTGCTGGCGGTAACGGCCTGCTGATTGAGCGTCTGACTTGCCGCGCCCATCGCGGTATATATTGCGTGATCCATTGCGCTTTCCTGTTAGCCGCTTAACGCAGGTTAACCAGCGTGTTGAGGATCTGGTCCTGGGTTTTGATGGTCTGCGCGTTCGACTGATAGTTACGCTGCGCGACAATCATGTTCACCAGTTCTTTACTCATATCCACGTTGGAAGCTTCCAGCGCCCCGTTGGTCAGCTTGCCGAAGTTACCGGTGCCTGCGGTACCCAGCAGCGCCACGCCGGAGGCCTGAGAGGCAGACCAGACGTTGTCGCCTTCCGATTTCAGACCTTCGTTGTTGGCAAAGTTTGCCAGTACGATCTGACCCAGAACCTGTGACTGCTCGTTAGAGTAGCTTCCCACCACGGTGCCATCGTCATTGATCTGGTAGCTCACCAGATCGCCTGGCTTGTAGCCGTTCTGATTGGTTGCCACCACGCTGTTCGCACCGGTGTTTTGCTGCATGGAGTTCAGGAAGCTCAGGGAGAAGGTCGCCGCCGTCGCACCGCTGACAGAACCCGTGGTGATGTTAATGGCCGGCGTGGCGTTTGGCGTTGCGCTCAGTACACCCGCCGCGTCGTAGTTATAGACACCCGCCAGGTTACCGTTCGCATCAAAGTTCATCTGCGCCGCTTTCGCTGCTGTAGAACCCGCAACGCTGCCGTCCTGAGTGTAAAGATCCCATTTATTGTTGGCTGTCTTAACGTAGTAGACATACATGTTATGGGCGTTACCCTGGCTGTCGAATACGGTCACGGTCCCTTTTTTGTTGTAGGTATCCGGGTTAGTCGCATCGAAGGGAGCGGTTTGAACAGGATCGGTTGAGTTCAGGTTGATCTGCTGCGTCGCGGTGGTGGTCGATTTTGCCGCCATCAGGGTATTCGGGATAGTAATCGCCTGAGGGTTCGCACCGGTCTGAACGGTTGGCGGCGTACCCGCTACCGGGTAGCCCGTCAGCTGCATGCCCTGCATGTTAACCAGCGTACGGTTTTCGTCCAGCTTGAACTGGCCGTTACGGCTGTAGAAAACAGAGCCGTTGGAATCAACCATACGGAAGAAACCGTTCTGGCTGATGGCGACGTCCAGACCACGACCGGTGTTGGTGGTGGTGCCGTCGGTAAAGTCCTGAGTGATGCCCGCAACTTTCACGCCCAGGCCGACTTTGGAACCGGCAAACATGTCTGCAAAGGAAGCAGAACCGGATTTAAAACCATAGGTCGCGGAGTTGGCGATGTTGTTGCCAATGACGTCCAGGTTGGTGGCCGCAGCATTCAGGCCGCTGACCGCTTGAGAAAAGGCCATGACTTACTCCTGATAAGTGTTAAGGCTTAGATAATCTGCCGAACTTCGTCGAGTGTGGTGGAACCAGAGGTTCCCAAATCCAGTTTGTTGCCGTCGCTTCCTTTAATCACGCCCTGGACCAGCGCGAACTGCAGCGGCTGCGCTACCAGCTGGGTCGTCCCGTTGCTGGCGCTGATTGCCACTTTGTAGGATCCGTTTGGTGCTTTAGTGCCGTCGGTCAGGCTGCCATCCCAGGTAAAGGTGTGAACGCCCGCCTTCAGCTCGCCGATATCAATGGTGCGCACGACCGTGCCGTTGCCATCGGTAATGGTTGCGGTAACTTTCTCTGCTGGCTGCTGCAGCTCAACGCCAAACGGCGTGGTGGTCGTGGTGGCGTTGCCATCGGTGGTGCTGGTGCCCGCCAGGATTGTAGTCCCCGGGATCATCACCCCGTGACCAATCAGGCTTGCCGCCTGCAGTGACTGGGCGCTGTTAATCTGTCCAGAGACGGAACCGAGGGTGGTGTTCAGTTTCTCAATGCCGCTCACGGTACTAATCTGCGCAAGCTGCGTGGTCAGTTCGTTGTTCTGCATCGGGTTAGTGGGATCCTGGTTCTTCAGCTGCGCCACCAGCAGCGTCAGAAAGCTGCCCTGAAGATCGGCGGCATTGCTCCCGGTGAGGGAGTTAGAACCCGTCGTACTCTTTGTGTTGTTAACACCCGAGTTCGTAGGATCATTCACATTTACGGCGATGGACATGCATGTCTCCTTTACTGGCCGAGAGTGAGTGTTTTGAGCATCATGCTCTTCACGGTATTAAGCACTTCGACGTTGGCCTGGTAGCTACGGGATGCCGACATGGAGTTCACCATCTCACCCACCACATCCACGTTTGGCATCTTCACGTATCCGCTGGCATCCGCAAGTGGGTTACCCGGCTCATACACCAGCCTGTCCGGCGCCTGGCTCTCTACCACATCAGAGACCTTCACGCCGCCCGTCGCCGCGCCCGGCGCAGCATCGACCTGAAAGACAACCTGTTTGGCACGATAAGGCTGGCCGTCGGGTCCGGTTACGCTGTCGGCGTTCGCCAGGTTACTGGCGGCCACGTTCAGGCGTTTGGACTGCGCGGTTAACGCCGAACCGGCAATATCAAAAATATTCAACAAGGCCATCTATCAGTTCCCCCCCTGCAGGACGTTCATCATGCCTTTGATTTGTCCGCCGAGTACGGTCAGGCCCGTCTGGTATTTCAGGCTGTTATCGGCAAACTGGGTACGCTCCCGGTCCATATCCACGGTGTTACCGTCGAGTGAGGGCTGATCGGGAATGCGGTAAAGTAAATCGGTCGCTGGCGCAGTCATCGCCTGAGCAGGAATATGGCGAGAGGATGTCATGGCAAGTGCAACACCCGTTCCTTCGGCACGTCCACGCTCCATCACCTTTTTGAGTTCACTGGAAAAATCAATATCGCGCGCCTGAAACCCTGGGGTATCGGCGTTAGCGATGTTGGCGGCTAAAATCTCCTGCCGCTGGGCGCGTAAATTGAGCGCTTCCTGCTGAAAACGTAACGCGGCGTCGAGTTTATCGAGCATGTCTCCTCCGCTGATGGCAAAATTTCAGTTCACAGCTTAAATCTCACCCGGTCTCCCCTATCGACGGAATAAGCGCAAAATGCGTCGCTATTTATTCCGTTGATGCAAAACCACTGCAGGTAGAATTCGTTCAACTCTGGAAACGGTGGAACTTGCGATGCAAACGTTAAAACGGGGTCTGGTGGCGGCTCTCTTGCTGTTAAGCCCGCTGGTGCAGGCTGAAGGCTTACAGGATCGGTTGACGACTTTCTTTGCTGAGAAGCTGGCAGGCTTTAGCGATGACGTTACCGTTACCGTGCGCACGCCACCGAATCTGTACCCTGGCTGTGACCAACCGTCATTCAGCGTGACGGGGACCACCAGGCTGTGGGGGAATGTGAACGTGCTGGCCCGCTGCGCCAACGAAAAACGCTATTTACAGGTTGCAGTTCAGGCGACGGGCAATTATGTTGTCGCCGCCGTGCCCATTGCGCGCGGCAGCGTGCTGCAGACGAACAGCGTGACGTTAAAGCGCGGCCGTCTGGATCAGCTGCCACCACGCACCATGCTGGAATTAAACCAGGCACAGGACGCCGTCAGCCTGCGTGATGTCGCCCCCGGCCAGCCGATACAGCTCTCCATGCTGCGTCAGGCATGGCGGGTAAAGGCGGGCCAACAGGTGATGGTGGTGGCCAACGGAGACGGCTTTAGCATCAACAGTGAAGGGAAAGCGTTGAACAATGCCGCGGTAGCGCAAAACGCCCGCGTCAGAATGTCCTCAGGCCAGGTGGTGAGCGGAACCGTCGATGCTGATGGGAATATTCTGATTAACCTATAATCTTTTTAAAGATTTCGCGGCGCGTGCCGATAAATATTCCATTAATGATGATGTCAGGCGCAAACGCCGCGAACCCTCGATGAGGACAACACTATGAGCATTGATCGTACATCAGCCCTGAAGCCGGTAAGCGCTGTACAACCTCGCGAAACGAATGACGCGACGACGCAGAAAACGCGTCTGGAAAAACCGTCAACGTCCAACAGCACCAGCGTGACCCTGAGCGACGCGCAGGCAAAACTGATGCAGCCGGGCAGCAACGATATCAATATGGAACGTGTTGAAGCGCTGAAAACAGCTATTCGTAACGGTGAGCTGAAAATGGACACCAGCAAAATCGCTGACGCCCTGATTCAGGAAGCACAGAGTTTCTTACAGAGTAACTAACCGTATGAGTCGACTGTCAGAAATACTGGATCAAATGACGGTTGTCCTGAACGACCTGAAAACGGTAATGGACGCTGAACAGCAGCATCTCTCTTCCGGTCACATCAACGGCAGCGCGCTGCAGCGTATTACTGAAGACAAAAGTTCGCTTCTGGCAACGCTGGATTATCTGGAGCAACAGCGACGCGCTGAGCAGGATCCTAAGCGCAGCGCCAATGACGATATTATTGAGCGCTGGCAGACCATTACCGAAAAAACCCAGCACCTGCGCGATCTTAACCAGCATAACGGCTGGCTACTGGAAGGTCAGATTGAGCGTAATCAGCAGGCGCTTGAGGTGTTGAAACCGCATAAAGAAACCGGACTGTACGGTGCGGATGGTCAGACAGCGACTGCGCGTATTGCGGGTGTGAAAAAGATTTCGATTTGACGCATCAGCGACAAATCATGCAGTGGGGAGCACCATAAGGTGAACTCCCCTTTTGGCGTTTATGCCGTCCGGCGGGCAAACTCTTTCACTTTGAAGCCCAGCACCGCCAGCGTGGCAAAGTAAGCCACCACCCCGACGCCCACCACGGCCATGAGTCGCATCAGACGGTAGGGCATAGTGCCCAGGGACCACTCCGGCATCACGTACATCATGCCGAGCAGCGCGGCAGACATCACCAGTACCGCAACGATCAGACGCACCAGGAAACTACCCCAGCCCGGCTGCGGCGTGAAAATATCCTGCTTGCGCAGCTGCCAATACAGCAGCCCGGCATTCAGACAGGCCGCCAGACCAATCGATAATGACAGACCCGCATGCTTCAGCGGACCAATAAACGCCAGGTTCATCAGCTGCGTCATAATCAGCGTCACGATGGCAATTTTTACCGGCGTTTTGATGTCCTGACGCGAGTAAAAGCCCGGCGCCAGCACTTTCACCACGATCAACCCCATCAGTCCCACCGAGTAGGCAATCAGCGCGCGCTGGGTCATGGCGGCATCAAAGGCGGTGAATTTCCCGTACTGGAAGAGCGACACCGTCAGCGGTTTGGCCAGAATACCCAGCGCCACCGCGCTTGGCAGAGCCAGCAGGAAGCAGAGACGTAACCCCCAGTCCATCAGGCGGCAATACTCATCATGATTGCCGCTGGCAAAACTTTTCGACAGCGACGGCAGCAGGATGGTCCCCAGCGCCACGCCCAGCACCCCGGACGGGAACTCCATCAGGCGGTCGGCATAGTACATCCAGGAAACCGAGCCGGACACCAGGAACGAGGCAAAGATGGTGTTGATGATAAGCGAGATCTGGCTGACGGAGACGCCGAGAATGGCGGGCCCCATCTGCTTGATGACGCGCATCGCTCCGGCATCTTTGAGGTTGATGCGCGGCAACACCAGCATGCCGATTTTTTTCAGATGCGGCAGCTGATACGCCAGCTGCAGCACGCCGCCCACGGTGACCGCCCAGGCCAGCGCCAGCACCGGCGGGTTGAAGTGCGGCGCGGCAAACAGGGCAAAGCCGATCATGCTGACGTTAAGGAACGTCGGCGCAAACGCCGGTACAGAGAAGCGGTTCCAGGTGTTGAGGATCGCCCCCACCAGCGAGGCCAGCGAGATCAGCAAAATATAGGGGAAGGTGATGCGCAGCAGCTGCGAGGTCAGCGCAAACTTGTCGGCCGTATCGGCAAAGCCGGGCGCGGTCACCATAATCACCCAGGGCGCGGCCAGCATCCCGAGGACCGTCACCACCGCCAGCGCCAGCGTCAGCAGGCCGGAGACATAAGACACAAAGACGCGCGTTGCGTCCTCGCCCTGCTTGCTTTTATATTCCGCGAGGATCGGGACGAATGCCTGAGAGAACGCCCCTTCCGCAAAAATACGACGCAGCAGGTTCGGCAACTTGAACGCGACGAAAAAGGCGTCCGTGGCCATCCCTGCACCAAATACCCTTGCCACAATGGCGTCGCGCGCAAAACCCAGCACGCGGGAAAACATGGTCATCGAGCTGACGGCCGCCAGCGATTTTAATAAGTTCATTAACGTGAATTTCCAGAACCATACGGATTTGTAGGCCGGGTAAGCGTAAGCGCCACCCGGCAAAGCCAACAAGCGGCGCTTAGTCTAACCGGATTTCAACGAATTACTATCCGCAGATGTTACAGCGAGTTATTCACTCATGGCCTCGCGCCAGAGCCTTTCCACAATGCGCTGCGCCATGATGGCCTGCTCGCCGGACGTTTCAGGAACCGTCTGATTTTGCACGCAGGAGATGAAGTGACGGGCGCAACCGGCAAAACCGCGCTGTTCAAGCGTGCTCTGCCAGCCAGGAGCAGGTAGCGTCACCACGCCGCTGCCCTTCTCTTCCCGCCATTCACGCATGTCGGTTATGTCGTACAGCGCGCCGTCGGTGACCGCCTGCACGAATTCACGCTGACTTCCCGCACGACGATGCATGCTGGTCGTGATCTGCAGATGGTCAATCGCGAAATGATGTTCGGCGTAGACCATTTCACCCTGCTCGTTCGTCAGTAGCGTGCCGCTTTGCAGCTGTGCATTGCCGCTGGCGAGCCATAGCGCCGTATCCACAACGTGCAGATAGTCATCCAGCAGCGTGAAGCGCAAATCGTTTGGCCCGATGCTGTCGGTACGGTGCTTATCCATCCGCAGCGAGGCGAGCGTGCCCGACTGCGCCTTCAGCTGTTGATAAAGCGGCGCAAAGCGGCGGTTGAAGCCGACCATCAGCGTCAGTTTTTTACGCGCCGCCAGCTCAATCAGGCGTTCCGCGTCCTGAACATTTTCCGCCAGCGGTTTGTCCACGCAGACGTGAACCCCCAAACTGAGCAGCTCGCTCACCACCTGATAGTGGGTTGCCGTTGAGGTATGCACAAAAACCGCATCACACTCGCGGGCCAGATCCTGCAATGAGGCAGCATAAGGCATGCGCCAGGTTTCGCAGATCCGCTCGGCCTTCTCGCGCGTGGGCGACCATGCCCCTTGCAGGGTCCAGTCCGTCGCCGCACCTAAAACAGGCAGCCAGGCTTTTTGTGCAATACCACCTAGTCCCACCACGCCTACGCGTAATTTTTTCACCGTCAGTCTCCCAAATGTGCCAGCAAGGCATCCAGACGCTGTTTCAGCACGGCGACTTCGTCTTCCAGCGCCTCTACGCGCGCGGCAAGAGTGTCATTACTTGCTGAAGATCCCGCGTCGCTCTCCACGGTAGCGACATCAACTTCGCCGCTGAACAGATGCATATAGCGGCTTTCACGCTTGCCCGGCTCGCGCGCCAGACGCACCACGTATGGGCCGTCTTCACGGGAGGCCAGCCCTTCCAGGGTCTGCTCAACCTCCTGCATATCGCTGAACTCATGCATACGGGAAGCGCGGGTGCGCAGTTCCCCCGGCGTCTGCGCTCCGCGCAGCAACAGCGTGGTGATGACCGCCACTTCCGCACTGCTCAGCTTCAGGTCGCCAAATTCAGAGTTGCAGAAGCGCTGTTCGTATTTGGTCACGCGGTTGCCGAAGCCGCTGACGGTGCGCAGATAGTGGCGTTTTACCAATGCATCAAGCACGTCCTGGACCTCATGCTCGCTGAGGTTCATCACCGGCTCGCGGTTGGTCTTCTGGTTGCAGGCCATGGTCACGGCGTTGACAGAGAGCGGATACTGCTCCGGCGTGGTGACCTGTTTTTCGAGTAAGCACCCAATCACGCGCGCTTCTGTACCGTTTAGCTGATACTTCATCTTTTCTCCTTAACGACCTGCGGTCCAGTCCCGGGTGGTTAATGCCGTCAGAACGTGGTCGCGCCACTCTCCGTCTATCAGCAGATAGTCTTTGGCGTAACCCTCTTTCTCGAACCCTAAACGCGCCAGCAGATTTCCGCTGCGCTGGTTATGCGGCATATAGTTCGCCATGATGCGATGGATATGCTGCGTGCGCTGCATATAGCGGATCGCCACCGTTAACGCCTCGTACATTAGCCCCTGCCCCTGCCATTTCTGGCCGATGGAGTAGCCAAGGTAGCAGGCGTGAAACGACCCGCGCACCACGTTTGAAAAATTGGCGATCCCGATAATCTCTTTCTCTTCAGGATCCAGCAGCGCGAAATAGAACGCGCTGCCCTGCTTGTGAAATTCCGTAATCATGCTGAGGCGCGCCTGCCAGCCGGAAGGGTAACAATGGCTCTCATCGCGAACGGGTTCCCAGGGTTTTAAAAACTGGCGATTCTCGGCGTAATAATCCGCCAGACGCCAGGCATCACGCTCATGCACCAGACGAACGACCAGCCTGTCCGTTGTCAGACGCACTTTTGGCACATTACTGCGATAGCCAAACATCGATACCACTCCTTCCCGTTACTTCTGCTTACCCATTAGCTTTACTATACCTGCGCCTGCGCCGTCTGTGAAAACAGTGACATACCATTTTGCCCTCTTTTCTCTATTTTCGATGAGAACTCTCTATCAAAGCACCCTTTTGATAAAAAAATATTGTCACCCCCGGGGGTGGGAAAAAACGCGGCGACACCGCAGAATGTTAGCGTGCTCACCTTCTTATTTTCCCTGGAGGGAAAATGTACCGCGTATCACAGGCCAGGAGCCTGGGTAAATATTTCCTGCTCGTCGATAACATGCTGGTCGTGCTCGGCTTTTTTGTCGTTTTTCCGCTTATTTCGATCCGCTTTGTCGATCAGATGGGCTGGGCGGCATTAATGGTCGGCATTGCCCTTGGGCTACGCCAGTTTGTCCAGCAGGGTCTGGGCGTCTTTGGCGGGGCCATCGCCGACCGCTTTGGCGCTAAGCCGATGATTGTGACCGGTATGCTGCTGCGCGCGGCAGGTTTTGCCACGATGGCGGTCGCCCAGGAGCCCTGGCTGCTCTGGTTCTCCTGTTTCCTCTCCGGTATCGGGGGCACGCTGTTCGATCCGCCACGCACCGCGCTGGTGGTAAAGCTGATTCGCCCGCAGCACCGCGGCCGCTTCTTCTCGATTCTGATGATGCAGGACAGCGCCGGGGCAGTTGTCGGCGCCCTGCTGGGAAGCTGGCTGCTGCAGTATGACTTCCGTCTGGTCTGCGCCGCCGGTGCGGTGCTCTTTATTCTGTGCGCGCTGTTTAATGGCCTGTTCCTGCCCGCCTGGAAACTGTCGACGGTCAAAGCGCCGGTTCGGGAAGGGCTTGGCCGCGTTCTGCGCGACAAACGTTTTGTCACCTATGTTTTGACCCTGACGGGCTATTACATGCTGGCCGTGCAGGTCATGCTGATGCTGCCGATCATGGTTAACGACATTGCGGGGACGCCTGCGGCGGTGAAATGGATGTACGCCATCGAAGCCTGCCTGTCGTTAACGCTGCTTTATCCGATTGCCCGCTGGAGCGAGCGGCGTTTTCGTCTGGAGCATCGCCTGATGGCCGGACTGTTCCTGATGACGCTGAGCATGATGCCGATCGGCCTGGTGAACTCTCTCCAGCAGCTGTTTACGCTGATTTGCACGTTCTATATTGGCTCGATCATCGCCGAGCCTGCCCGTGAAACGCTGAGCGCCTCGCTTGCGGATGCGCGTGCGCGCGGCAGCTATATGGGTTTCAGCCGGCTGGGGCTGGCGCTTGGCGGCGCATTAGGTTACGCCGGTGGCGGCTGGTTGTTTGATGCCGGAAAAGCGTTAAACCAGCCCGAACTTCCGTGGATGATGCTCGGCGTTGTGGGCTTTATGACGCTCCTTGCCCTGTGGTGGCAGTTCAGCCAGAAACGCAGCGCGAGCGGCATGCTCGAGCCAGGCGCGTAGCCTTTCCTGAGGTATCCCCACGGATTAATGTGGGCAGGGAACAATCCCCTCGCCCCTTTGGGGAGAGGGTTAGGGTGAGGGGAACATACGGCTGTGGTGGTCATTCCGTTCACTTTATATTTCTTGCTACTCTTTAACGACATGACCGGTGAACGTGCCAGGGCGGCTCAATCGCCACCGCCCTGGCAACCCGGGCTCCCGGCGGTAAATCGCCGCTTCGCGGATTGCTCGCCCCATCCCTGGGGCTCACCCTTTCAGGGCCAGCGCATGCGCTGTCCAAAATTGCTCCCGGCAATTTTGTCCTCAGCTTATTCCTTCAGGCTATCGGGTCGGGCATGAGCCTGCATCCCTGCAGGCCACGCCCTCTCGGCGCATCCCTGCGCCTCGCCCCGGCCTTACGGAAACGCCTCGGCGATTTACAGCCGGACCAGGGCATCGCTGTAAGCTTTATATTAATCTGAAGGCCGTGTTAATGCTTCTGGTAACAAATCCAGTGGGATTCATCCGCTCCAACGGGAGCCGCTCCCGCCCCACTTCTCAGTTTTTTCTGCTGGTTTCTACCCATTCACGCTGACATACTGGCCAAACAGGACAGTAGCGCCGATTTTTCGTTGAGGAACACTATGAAGAAAATTGTCTTAGCCGCGGCATTCGTCGTCAGCGGTCTGCTGGTTGGCTGTAACCAGCTCACGCAATATACCGTCAGTGAACAGGAAATTAATCAGGCGCTGGAAAAACATAACAATTTCTCGAAAGACATTGGCGTGCCGGGCCTGGCGGACGCGCATATCGTGCTCACGAATCTAACCAGCCAGATCGGACGTGAAGAGCCAAACAAAGTCACCCTGGCCGGTGATGCGGACCTCGATATGTCCTCCCTCTTTGGCAATCAGAAAGCCAACATCAAGCTCAAGCTGAAGGCGCTCCCTGTTTTCAACAAAGAGAAAGGAGCCATTTTCCTGCAGGAGATGGAAGTGGTCGACGCGAAGGTGTCTCCGGACAAGATGGCGCCGGTTCTGCAAACCCTGATGCCCTATCTGAATCAGTCGCTGCGGAATTACTTTAACCAGCAGCCCGCGTACGTCTTAAGTGAAGACAAAAGCAAGGGTGAAGCCCTGGCGAAAAAATACGCAAAAGGGATAGAGGTTAAGCCGGGTGAAATTATCATTCCTTTCACCGATTAACCTGAAGGGCGCTGCGGCGCCTTTTTTTTACGGAAAAGTGTGCAAACGAAAACGTTTCCGCTTATGATTTGTGTCCGGCAAAAACAGCCATCCTTATGACTGATTCCTGACAAGCCGGAGCTTCCATGACTGCACAACCCCAGGTTCTTAAAATCCGCCGCCCTGACGACTGGCATATTCATCTGCGTGATGGCGATATGCTGAAAACCGTCGTGCCTTATACCAGCGAAATTTATGGCCGCGCGATTGTCATGCCTAACCTGGTTCCACCAGTCACCACCGTCGAAGCCGCGATGGCCTATCGCCAGCGCATCCTGGATGCCGTACCTGCGGGACACGATTTTACCCCGTTGATGACCTGCTATTTGACCGATTCACTGGATCCGAACGAAGTGGAGCGCGGCTTTAACGAAGGCGTATTTACGGCGGCGAAACTCTACCCGGCGAATGCCACCACTAACTCCAGCCACGGCGTCACCAGCATCGATGCCATCATGCCGGTTCTGGAGCGCATGCAGAAACTGGGTATGCCGCTGCTGGTTCACGGTGAAGTGACGCATGCCGAGATTGACATCTTCGACCGCGAAGCTCGTTTTATCGAGACCGTGATGGAGCCTCTGCGCCAGCGCCTGCCCGCGCTGAAGGTGGTCTTTGAGCATATCACCACCAAAGACGCGGCAGAGTACGTGCGTGACGGCAACGATCTTATTGCCGCCACCATTACGCCACAGCACCTGATGTTTAACCGTAACCACATGCTGGTGGGCGGGGTGCGCCCTCACCTCTACTGTCTGCCTATCCTCAAGCGCAACATCCACCAGCAGGCGCTGCGTGAGCTTGTCGCCAGCGGGTTCTCCCGCGCGTTCCTCGGCACCGATTCCGCGCCTCACGCCCGTCATCGTAAAGAGGCAAGCTGCGGCTGTGCAGGCTGCTTCAACGCCCCAACGGCGCTTGCCAGCTACGCAACCGTGTTTGAAGAGATGAACGCGCTGGAACATTTCGAAGCGTTCTGCTCTCTTAACGGCCCGCGCTTCTACGACCTGCCGGTCAATGACACCTTCATCGAACTGGAGCGTAAAGCGAGCCACGTTGAGGAGTCCATTGCCCTGACGGATGACACGCTGATCCCCTTCCTGGCGGGTGAAACCGTTAACTGGACGGTAAAACGTTAAAAAATCAATGCCCCTTGTTGTCAAACTAATAATATACCTGTATAAATAAACAGTATATTACACAGGGGGCATTTATGCGTATTGAAGTCACCATAGCCAAAACAACCGTTCTGCCTGCCGGCGCGCTTGATGCACTGGCAGGCGAATTATCCCGCCGTATTAACAACACTTTTCCCGACAACGCGGGTGCCGTAACGGTGCGTTACGCCGCGGCGAACAACCTCTCCGTCATTGGTGCTGCCAAAGAAGATAAAGATCGCATCAGCGAAATCCTGCAGGAAACGTGGGAAAGCGCAGACGACTGGTTTATCACAGATTAACACTGCTCCCTCATTGTGTTTTTTGCCGGGTCGCCCCGGCTTTTTTTTGTCTAAAAATCCTGCAAGTTCAAATTAATTCGGCATCTTCTTAAAAAATCGTGAACGAGATGGTGTTTTATTGTTCGAACAATCCTAAAAAGCAGAAAAATGTGTTGCCACCTGTTTATTTTTCCCGTTGGAACCCTTATTACTTGGTATACTGAAGATGCTTTCAGAAAAACATGCATTGAACCTCAGAGCCGTTGTCTTCTAACACGCATTAAGGGGGTTATAATGGAAAAGAATAGTGAAGTGATCCAGACCCATCCACTGGTTGGCTGGGATATCAGTACCGTAGATAGCTACGATGCACTGATGCTGCGTTTGCACTACCAGACCCCGAATCAACTCAACCGTGAAGAAGCGGAAGTTGGACAGACGCTGTGGCTAACAACAGACGTCGCCCGTCAGTTTATTTCTATTTTAGAGGCAGGTATTGCAAAAATAGAATCTGGCGACTATCAGGAAAATGAGTATAAACGGCACTAAGCCTATGCCCACTTTTCTCTCTACAGGCACCCTCGCGGTGCCTTATTTATTTCTCCCTTGTCTAACCCCGCGTTGTTAATTACTCTGCTAACAAAACATCAGTTTATGAGATGCATATGAAATACGACTTAATCATTATTGGTAGCGGCTCCGTGGGTTCCGCTGCCGGTTATTACGCGACGCAGGCCGGCCTGAAGGTCCTGATGATCGATAGCCATCTTCCGCCTCATGCGGAGGGCAGCCATCATGGCGATACCCGCCTCATCCGCCATGCGTATGGCGAAGGCGAGCGCTATGTTCCGCTGGTGCTTCGCGCCCAGACGCTGTGGGACGAACTGGCGAAACAGACTGAAGACCGCATTTTCGAACGTACCGGCGTCATCAATCTGGGCCCTGCCCATTCTGAATTTCTCGCCGGCGTCGAGCGCAGCGCGAAAGCCTATAATCTTGATGTTGAGAAGCTGGACGCGACGGGCATTACCGCGCGCTGGCCTGAAATTACCGTCCCTGACGATTATATCGGCCTCTTTGAAGCCCACTCCGGCGTGCTCCATTGTGAAACGGCGATCAAAACCTGGATCGAGCTTGCGGAGAAGGCTGGCTGTGCACAGCTGTTCAACTGTCCGGTGGAGGCCATCACCCATGACGATAATGGCGTTACGGTAACGACTCTTGACGGCGACTATTCAGCGTCCCGCCTGCTCGTCAGCGCAGGAACCTGGGTCACTCGCCTGCTGCCGGAACTGCCAATCCAACCGGTGCGCAAGGTTTTCTCCTGGTTCCAGTCGGATGGGCGCTACAGCGCGCAGAATACATTCCCGGCCTTCACCGGCGAATTACCGAATGGCGATCAGTTCTACGGTTTCCCTTCCGAAAAAGACGCGCTGAAAATCGGTAAACACAACGGTGGCCAGGTCATCTCCTCTCCTGAAGAGCGTAAACCCTTCGGCGCCTTCCCACAGGATGGCTCAGAAGCCTTCTCGTTCCTGCGCACTATTCTTCCAGGCGTCGGTGGCTTGCTGTATGGCGCGGCCTGTACCTACGACAACACGCCGGATGAAGACTTTATCATTGATACGCTGCCGGGGCATGAAAACGTCCTGCTGATCGCCGGGCTGAGCGGCCACGGCTTTAAGTTCGCTTCCGTGCTGGGCGAGATTGCCGCGCAGTTTGCCCAGGGCATCACGCCGCAGTTTGATCTGACACCCTTCTCACTCTCGCGATTTAACGGATAATCCACCACGGGCTTCGGAGGTACCGGGGCCCATTTCACTCACACCGCATTACGGGGCATTATGCGCAGGATCGTTAGCTTTCTGATGAATAATATTCGCGAGCACTTTATGCTCTATCTCTTATTGTGGGCGCTGCTGGCCATTATTGATTTTGTTTACATTGTATTTTATTGAAAACCCTGACTGACAATAATTGACATTTATTTAGCTTTACTGAAACTCCCAATTTCATCTTGCACGAAGACATTGAATTACCTTTATCAATCCTGTTCAAAAGTGCTGAAATAAATAAAATAAAAATCAATAGACAATTATTTCAGTTGCAATATCCCGCCTTCCCGTTCATTTTTACTTTCCGGTTAATTTGAAAATGGACATTCTGATGCAATTGCGTAACTCCTCCCGGCGCTACGGAATAATATCCATAGGTTTGCACTGGATATTTGCTCTTGCCGTCTACGGTATGTTTGGACTTGGACTCTGGATGGTCACGCTCAGCTATTATGACGGCTGGTATCACCAGGCGCCGGAGTTACATAAAAGCATTGGCGTTCTCCTGATGCTGGGGCTGGTCTTCCGCGTGATCTGGCGACATATTTCCCCGCCGCCCGCCACGCCAAAGACCCACAGCAAATTTACCCGCGTCAGTGCAGTCGCCGCGCATATTGCCCTCTATGCGCTGCTGTTTGGCATCCTGATTAGCGGCTATCTCATTTCGACGGCTGACGGTAAGCCGATTAACGTTTTTGGCCTGTTCGAGGTTCCGGCAACACTTAGCGATGCCGGGGCGCAGGCCGATACGGCGGGGGTCGTTCACCTCTGGCTTGCCTGGAGCGTGGTGATCCTGTCCGTACTTCACGGGCTTGCCGCCCTCAAACACCATTTTATTGATAAAGACGATACGCTAAAGCGCATGCTTGGCCGCTCGTCAGTTGACTCTGGAGCATAAAATGAAAAAACACCTGCTGGGTATCGCCCTGGGTTCTCTGTTATTCACCGCCGGTTCCGCCGTGGCGGCGGATTATAAAATTGATAAAGAGGGCCAGCACGCTTTCGTGAATTTCCGTATTCAGCACCTGGGATATAGCTGGCTGTACGGCACCTTTAAAGATTTTGACGGCACGTTCACCTTTGACGAGAAAAATCCCGCGGCCGATAAAGTCAATGTGACGATTAATACGAACAGCGTCGACACGAACCACGCAGAGCGCGATAAACACCTGCGCAGTGGGGAGTTCCTCAACGTCGCGAAATTCCCGCAGGCGACCTTCACTTCAACTGAGGTGAAGAAAGACGGCGATAAGCTGAATATTACCGGCAACCTGACGCTTAACGGCGTAACAAAACCGGTCACGCTTGATGCTAAATTACTGGGTCAGGGTGACGATCCATGGGGCGGTAAACGTGCAGGTTTTGAAGCAGCGGGTAAAATTCACCTGAAAGATTTTAATATCACAACGGATTTAGGCCCGGCGTCTCAGGACGTTGAGCTGATTATTTCCGTTGAAGGTGTACAGCAGAAATCATAATAGATTCTGCCCGGCAGGCTTTCGCCATGCCGGGCATTATTATCATTCCGGGTCAGGGATACCCAGTTTGGTATTCAGCCGGCCGCGTGATTTATTAAAAATCTTGTTGCCGTTTTCACGTCCTGCGCGACGGCGACGCTGCTCTTCTTCCGGCAGGATGCTCTCTTCGCTGCACAGCTCGCTACAGCAGCCGTTAAACTTCTCGGCACACGCCGGGCACTGAATAAACAGCAGATGGCACCCGTCGTTTTTGCAGTTGGTGTGGGTATCGCACGGCGCGCCGCACTGGTGACAATGGGCAATGACGTCGTCCGAGATACGTTCGCCCATGCGCTCGTCAAAGACAAAGTTTTTCCCGATAAAGCGTACCGGCAACCCCTGCTCACGGGCGCGACGAGCGTACTCGATAATGCCGCCTTCAATGTGCCAGACTTTATTAAAGCCGTTGTGCTTCATCCACGCGCTGGCTTTCTCACAGCGGATACCGCCGGTGCAGTACATAACGATCTTTTTATCTTTATGCTCCTGCATCATCTCAACCGCTTTCGGCAGCTGCTCGCGGAAGGTATCGGCCGGGATTTCCATCGCATTCTCGAAATGCCCCACTTCGTACTCATAGTGGTTACGCATATCAATGAATACGGCATCCGGATCGTCCAGCATCGCATTCACTTCCGCCGCTTTCAGATATTCACCGACGTCCGCCGCGTTAAACTCAGGATCGTCGATACCGTCCGCCACGATGCGTTCACGCACCTTCATGCGCAGCACCCAGAAGGATTTCCCGTCATCATCCAGGGCAATGTTCAGGCGCAAGCCGTTAAGGGCCGGGTCAAATTGATAAAGTACGTCACGGAAGGCGCTGACTTTGCTTTCCGGAACGCTAATCTGCGCGTTGATGCCTTCACGGGCAAGGTAGACGCGGCCGAAGACGTTCAGCGCCGTGAACGCCTGATAAAGCGCATCGCGGGTCGCCTGCGGATCGTCGATCGTGAAGTATTTATAGAATGAGATGGTGGTGCGCGGTTCGGTTTCAGCCAACATACGCGCCTTTAACATCTCATTCGACACGCGGTTGTGTAACACTGGCATGGTGTACAGTCCTGGAATCGTTAGAGAGAATGAAAAATCGGTCGGCATCATATAGCAAACAAAACCAATTTACATCCACACAATTTACGCTACATTTCACACACCCTGATTAATCAGGCTTAACAATTGCTGTATTCGTACACGCTTCGAAAGCAGATATTTTGGCTACGTCTCAAAAAATGAGACACTAGCAAAACAGGACGTTTGAAAACAGGAAAGACATGACCCAGTTACCAAAATTTACTGCCGCCCTTTTGCATCCCCGCTATTGGTTGACCTGGCTTGGCATCGGCTTTTTATGGCTTCTGGTACAGCTTCCCTACCCTGTTATTTTTCGGTTGGGTAAATTTCTGGGCCGTTTCGCGCAACTGTTTATGAAGCGTCGCGCCAGGATCGCGTACCGCAATCTTGAGCTGTGTTTTCCGCAGATGAGCGAGTCAGAGCGTCACGATATGGTCGCGAAGAATTTCGAATCCGTCGGGATGGGGCTCATGGAGACCGGTATGGCGTGGTTCTGGCCGGACAAACGCATGGCCCGCTGGAGCGAGGTGACGGGAACCGGCATGGAGCCTGTACATACGCTTCAGGCAAATCAGACGGGCGTTCTGCTGATCGGCGTCCATTTTCTGACGCTGGAAATCGGGGCGCGCATGTTCGGCATGCAGGCGCCCGGCATTGGGGTTTATCGCCCTAACGATAATCCGGTCATCGATTTAATCCAGACCAACGGCCGCATGCGCTCCAATAAAAGCATGATCGACCGTAAGGATCTGAAGGGGATGATCCGCGCGCTGAAATCCGGAGAAGTGGTCTGGTATGCCCCCGACCACGACTATGGCCCACAGGCCAGCGTTTTTGTTCCCTTCTTCGCCGTTGAAGAGGCCGCCACAACGACCGGCACCTGGATGCTGGCGCGGATGTCCAAAGCCGCCATCGTGCCTTTTGTCCCCCGCCGTAAGCCGGATGGTTCAGGCTACGAGCTGATGATGCTGGAGCCGGAACTCGCGCCGCCGCTTGACGATGCGGAAACCACCGCGCGCTGGATGAACAGCGTTGTGGAGAAGTGCATCATGCTGGCGCCTGAGCAGTATATGTGGCTGCACCGCCGTTTTAAAACGCGGCCACAGGGCACGCCGTCCCGCTATTAATCCTCATGCGGTCCTCAGGGCCGCATGCTGTTTTAGCTTTAAAAGCTCCCCCTCATTGCGGCAATCATAACCCAGGCGCATAATTAGCAGGCTTATTACTTTATGCTTCAGGTGCTCTGCACCTCATTATGCGGATAGTTATGTCACCCTCAGATGCCCCCATAAACTGGAAGCGTAACCTCACGGTTGCGTGGCTTGGCTGTTTTCTTACCGGCGCGGCCTTTAGCCTGGTCATGCCCTTCCTGCCGCTCTACGTCGAACAGCTGGGCGTGACGGGCCACAGCGCGCTCAATATGTGGTCCGGCCTGGTATTCAGCATCACGTTTCTCTTTTCCGCGATGGCCTCGCCCTTCTGGGGTGGCCTTGCCGACCGCAAGGGACGTAAAATCATGCTGCTACGCTCGGCGCTGGGGATGGCCATTATCATGGCGCTGATGGGCGTGGCGCAGAACGTCTGGCAGTTCCTGATCCTGCGCGCGCTGCTGGGCTTGCTGGGGGGATTTATTCCCAACGCGAACGCCCTGATTGCCACGCAAATCCCCCGTCATAAGAGCGGCTGGGCGCTGGGCACACTCTCCACCGGAGGCGTGAGCGGTGCTCTGCTGGGACCGCTGGCCGGGGGACTCCTGGCCGATAGCTATGGCCTGAGGCCGGTGTTCTTTATCACCGCCAGCGTGCTGTTCCTGTGCTTTATCGTCACCCTGCTCTGTATTCGGGAAAACTTCACGCCCGTTGCGAAGAAAGAGATGCTCCACGCCAGGGAGGTGCTAACCTCGCTCAAAAATCCCAGACTGGTGCTGAGCCTGTTCGTGACGACAATGATTATCCAGGTGGCTACCGGGTCGATTGCCCCTATCCTCACGCTGTACGTTCGCGACCTGGCGGGTAACGTCAGCAATATTGCGTTCATCAGCGGGCTGATTGCCTCCGTACCCGGCGTGGCGGCGCTGTTGAGCGCCCCGAGGCTGGGAAAACTGGGGGATCGCGTCGGTCCGGAAAAAATCCTGATCTGCGCGCTGGTGATTTCCGTGCTGCTGCTTATCCCGATGTCGATGGTGCAATCGCCATGGCAGCTGGGCGTCCTGCGTTTTTTGCTGGGTGCCGCCGACGGCGCGTTGCTGCCCGCCGTACAGACCCTGCTGGTCTACAACTCCACGAATCAGATTGCCGGGCGTATTTTCAGCTATAACCAGTCATTTCGCGATATCGGTAACGTCACCGGACCGCTGCTCGGGGCCGGCATTTCCGCCAGCTTCGGTTTTCGCGCCGTCTTTATCGTGACGGCAGGCGTTGTGCTGTTCAATGCCATTTATTCGTGGTTCAGTTTATCCCGCGCGCTGCGGCCCGTGACGGAATAAGACGAACACCTGAAGCTTATTTTCGCATTCATACTTGCAGAATCTTATATTCAGCTATTCTTTCCCTGAAACCTTCTGGAAAACAGGGAGACACCAATGACCATGTACGCCACGCTGGAAGAAGCTATTGATGCCGCTCGTGAAGAGTTCCTCGCCGATAATCCCGGCGTTGAAGAAGAAGATGCTGACGTGCAACAGCTTAATATCCAAAAATACGTTCTGCAGGATGGGGATATTATGTGGCAGGCCGAATTCTTTGCCGATGAAGGTGAAGAAGGGGAATGTTTGCCGATATTAAGTGGTGAAGGTGCACAGGCCGTCTTTGACGGTGACTATGATGAAATCGAACTGCGGCAGGAATGGCTGGAAGAGAACACCCTGCACGAGTGGGATGAGGGCGAATTTCAGCTCGAGCCACCGCTGGATACGGAAGAAGGTCAAACCGCAGCCGATGAGTGGGACGAGCGTTAATTTACGCTACTCGTAAGGGCCGTGGCTGGCATCGATCGGCAGCAGCAGCGTGTCGAAAATCAGCGAGAATGGCAGATCGAGCACGGTGAGGTAGCGCCATGCGGAGTCACGGAGATCCCATTTCACGCCCGGGTAATACTGGTTCCCGTGGCCCTGCCCTGGAATGGTGCGGCTGATGATGCTGCCGCAGCCGCTGAGCAGGCATGCCATCAGAACGACGATGATTATTCTCATGAGTAACCTCTAAAAAAATACCGGCGATTAAGCCGGTATTTTATCTGGCGGGAGGCGCTTCGCTTACCCGCCCTACTTAACAACTTACTTCGCCTTCAACGCCAGCGGGTTCAGTTTCAGTTCTTTATAGTAGTTTACCCACGAAGAATATCTCTCCGGAGCGGACCACACGCGGTAGTGAAGACGCGCCATCGTCACCGGGTCGCTCAACAGGACCAGACGACGGTCACGGTTGAGTTTTTCCGGGGTCTCGTTAAGCGCCTGCTCAACGTGACGATCGCGGGCAATCTCCAGCACCTGGCTGGCACGGTGACGCGCGGTCGCCATTGCCGTCGCCAGGGCGTTAAATGACGGGTTAAACACGGCGTGCATGAAGCCATCATCCAGCGAGCGACTGCGGTTCTGCTCCAGGTAACGATCGGTATCCACCAGAACCTGCGGCGGGGAATACTCTTCCGGGATCAGGAACAGTTTCCAGCGTTTGGTTCGCAGGCCCACCGTTGAACGGCTGGAAATCACGGACACAAACGGCGACAGGATCAGAGAGAAGACAATCGGCGCCAGCCAGAACAGGAAGCGCAGATCCAGCCACGCCATCCCAGCCGCCCACACCAGACCCAGCAGCAGCTGAGAACCGTGGCGCATAAAGGCTTCACCCCACGGCGTGGAGTCGTCATCACGCTGCGGTGAGTTCCAGACCACTTCCCAGCCCAGGAACGCACTGACCACAAACACGGTGTGGAACAGCATACGTACCGGTGCCAGCAGCACGGAGAACAGCACTTCCAGCAGCAGCGAAAGGGTCACGCGGAAGAAACCGCCGTA
This sequence comes from Enterobacter sp. ECC-249, assembly GCF_043965265.1. Classification (NCBI taxonomy): domain Bacteria; kingdom Pseudomonadati; phylum Pseudomonadota; class Gammaproteobacteria; order Enterobacterales; family Enterobacteriaceae; genus Enterobacter; species Enterobacter sp. ECC-249. The sequence continues at coordinate 2,225,621 of NZ_CP143660.1, read as the reverse complement.
CTCTTTCGAGCCTTTGCACCAGATCAGGATGATGCTGAGCAGCTTAGGCAGGAACAGCAGCACCATGGTGGAGGCAAACAGCGCAATCGCCAGCTCCGGACGCCACTGCGGCCACACCGGGAACAGCTGGCGTGGTTGCAGGAAGTATTGCGGCTCCGTCAGGGCATGGACGACCTGCAGCGCAGTGGAAAGCGCGAGGAACATAAACCACAGTGGTGCGGAGAGATAAGACATCACGCCCGTCAGGAACACCGCGCGGTGTACCGGGTGCATCCCTTTAACCAGGAACAGGCGGAAGTTCATCAGGTTACCATGACACCAGCGGCGGTCACGCTTTAGCTCGTCCAGCAGGTTCGGCGGCAGCTCTTCGTACGATCCCGGCAGGTCGTAGGCAATCCAGACGCCCCAGCCAGCACGACGCATCAGCGCCGCTTCTACGAAGTCATGCGACAGAATAGAACCGGCAAACGAACCCTCGCCCGGCAGCGGCGCTAGCGCACAGTGTTCAATGAACGGCTTCACGCGGATAATGGCGTTGTGGCCCCAGTAGTGCGACTCACCCAGCTGCCAGAAGTGCAGACCCGCCGTAAACAGCGGCCCGTAAACACGGGTGGCGAACTGCTGGCAGCGCGCGTAAAGGGTGTCCATACCGGATGCTTTTGGCGAAGACTGAATAATACCCGCGTTCGGGTTGGCTTCCATCAGACGCACCAGACCGCTCAGGCAGTCACCGCTCATGACGGAGTCAGCATCAAGCACCACCATATAGCTGTACTGGTTACCCCAGCGACGGCAGAAGTCATCGATGTTACCGCTTTTACGCTTCACGCGACGGCGGCGGCGACGGTAAAAGATCTGCCCTTCGCCCTGCACTTCTGCAATCAGCTCCATCCACGCTTTCTGTTCCGCCACGCAGATATCCGGGTTGTAGCTGTCGCTCAGGATATAAACGTCGAAATGCTCCGCGTTGCCGGTCGCCTTCACGGACTCCCAGGTCGCACGCAGGCCCGCAAATACGCGGTCAACGTCTTCGTTACAGATAGGCATAATCAGCGCGGTACGGTGCTCAGGATTGAGGGGTTCATCCCCGACCGTTGACGCCGAAATGCTGTATTTGTCACGCCCCATCAGCAGCTGCAGGAAGCCCATCAGCGCGGTCCAGAAACCGGCCGAGACCCAGCAGAAGAGAACCGCGAACAGCAGAAGGATGCCGCTCTGCAGGATATACGGCAGCAGCTGCATGAAGGAGACCCAGAGATCCTGGCCCATCATGTCCGTCGGGTTGATGAACGCCCAGCCCTGATAAGGCAGGATGGTTTTCATATACCAGGTCGCGACGACCGTCTGCGCCAGCGTCAGCAGCAGCAGGATGTAGCGACGGATGGTCCCCACGGTACGCCATTTCTGTTCGGACGCCTGCTCTTCTTTCGTCAGGCGCGACAGATAGCGCGGCGTCACATCACGCCCGCGCAGGCGATCCCAGAAGCGGCCTACCGGGTTGGTGCGCCATGGGTCGGGGAACATAGAGGAACGCGTGGCCTTCGGCATCGCCTGAAGCTGATCGCGTCCTTCGTCGTCTTTAATCAACTGCCCTTCTGCCAGCGAGTCCGGCCAGGCCTGCTCCAGACGTGCCTTTACTGACCCCAGCGGCGTATCATCATCACGGGAATACTGACGATGTTCACCATCCAGCGCGGTGTGAACCGCGCGGATGTCGCTCTTAGGCAGTGCCGCTTTTTCGATATCCGTCAGCGGCATGGCATCAATATATTCAGATGTATTATTCATTGGCAGGTAGCTGATAGCTCCAGGTTTCACTCAGTGGCTGATCGTTACTGACCAGCGCTGCACGCATTTCAGTGGTCTGTTTCGGATCTTTCACTTTCACGCGCAGGGTCAGACGCCAGCCTTTGGTTACCGGGTTGTAACGCACGGTATTCTCAACGATTTCACCGTTATCACCGATGCTGGCCTGAGCGGCAACGGCAGTGTCCGGTGACAGTTTTTTCATATCCTGGCCTGTGAAGTCCACGACAAACGCCACGGTACCGTCAGGCTGACGGATAAGATTAGACTGCTTAACGTCACCCGTTGAGCGGCGAGTCTGCATCACATACGCGTTATCCGGCGCATGCAGCTTATCTTCGTCGCGGCTGAAGGTAATGGTGTACTTGAAGTTCATCTCTTTACCGGCTTCCGGAAGCTGATCCGGCGTCCAGTAAGCGACGATGTTATCGTTGGTTTCGTCGTTGGTTGGAATTTCTACCAGCTCGACCTTACCTTTACCCCAGTCACCGTTTGGCGTGACCCAGGCGCTTGGACGCTGGTCATAGCGATCGTCCAAATCTTCAAAGCGGGAGAACTGACGACCACGCTGCAGCAGGCCAAAACCTTGCGGGTTTTCCATTGCGAAGCTGCTCACCGCCAGATGTTTCGGGTTGTTCAGCGGACGCCAGATCCACTCACCGTTACCGGCATGAATAGACAGACCGTTGGAGTCATGCAGTTCCGGGCGGAAGTTGGTCGCCGGTGACGGCTGGTTCGGCCCAAACAGGAACATACTGGTCAGCGGCGCAACGCCCAGTTTGCCCACTTTATCACGCAGGTAAACCTTAGACTGCACGTCAACCACCGTGTCACGCCCCGGCATAATCACAAAGCGATAGGCACCGGTCGCACGTGGGGAATCCAGCAGCGCATAAATGGTCAGACGCTTATCCGTTGGTTTTGGACGTTCAATCCAGAACTCACGGAAACGTGGGAACTCTTCACCTGATGGCAGCGCGGTATCAATAGCCAGACCACGCGCAGAAAGCCCGTACACCTGCCCCGCGCCGATAACGCGGAAATAGCTGGCGCCCAGCATGCTGACGATTTCGTCGTTTTTATCTTTGCTGTTGATCGGGTAAAGCACCTTAAAGCCTGCGAAGCCCAGGTCTTTCACCGTATCTTTGTCGTGTTGCACATTGCCAAAATTGAAGTAATCCGGGCTGTATTTAATCTTACGTACCGCGGTTGCCGTCACTTCATTGATGGCAACAGGCGTGTCGAAGTACATACCCTGATGATAAAATTCAAGCTTGAACGGGGTTTTAATATTGCTCCAGTACGCTTTATCGTGATTGAACTGGATCTGCTGATAGTCCGCATACTTCATGTCGCGGAAAACGGAGGGCAAGTTACTTTTCGGCGCTTCGTAGCTCTTGCCTGCCATCGATTTTGCCTGTTTTGCGACATCGTCGATGTTAAAGGCCAGTGCCGATGAGGTATACAGTGATAACACCACTGCAGCACCCAACCAACGCATTTTCATCATCTGTGGTTTATGTTTCATAATAAGTAAGCACTTCCCCCTTTGTGTGCTTATATCGATCCGATCCATTTTAATGGAAACTCAGGCAATCCGACAACATTATCACTGCTTTGTTCAGCTGCTGGCTCAGGGATTAAGCAAATGAAAGAACCCGCTATTCACTTTGCGTGCTTATCCTGGAGACAGGGTGTCGGTCTTGGTGTAGGGTTGCCTTCGAATGTAACCATTATGAGTCTTAGGGATAAGACGAAAAGTCTGAGAATGCACAACGTTATATGAGCACAACACCAACAGAACGTGAATATTTCCTCGACTCGATCCGGGCCTGGCTGATGCTATTGGGGATCCCCTTTCACATTTCACTGATTTACTCCAGCCACACCTGGCACGTGAATAGCCAGATGCCCTCCTGGTGGCTGACGCTGTTTAATGACTTTATTCACGCCTTCCGTATGCAGGTGTTTTTCGTCATATCCGGCTATTTCTCTTACATGCTGTTTCTGCGATACCCGCTCAAGCGCTGGTGGAAAGTGCGCGTAGAGCGCGTGGGGATCCCCATGCTGACCGCAATTCCACTGCTGACGCTGCCCCAGTTCGTTATGTTGCAGTACGTGAAGGGCAAGGCGGAGAACTGGCCGAATCTGTCGCTGTATGAAAAGTACAATACGCTGGTCTGGGAGCTGGTGTCTCACCTGTGGTTCCTGCTGGTCCTGGTGGTGCTCACCACGGTGAGTATGTTGATTTTCAGCCGCCTGCGCCGCCATCTGAGTACAAAAGCCGACACCTTCTTCGCCAACGTTACGATGGGCAAACTGTCAGTGCTCTTCTTGCTGTTGGGTATTGCCTATGCCGCCGTGCGCCGAACGCTGCTTATCGTCTACCCGCCGATTTTGAGCGACGGGTTATTTAATTTTGTGGTGATGCAGTCCCTGTTCTACATTCCGTTCTTTTTAATCGGCGCGCTGGCCTTTATTTATCCGAAGCTTAAATCGCTGTTTGTCACCCCCTCACCGTGGTGCGCGCTGGGGGCAAGCATCGCGTTCGCGGCCTATCTTCTGAATCAGCGCTACGGCAGCGGCGATGCCTGGATGTACGAAACGGAAAGCGTGATCACTATGCTGCTGGGTTTGTGGATGGTGAACGTGGTATTCGCGCTCGGCCACCGCCTGCTGAACTTTAAGTCCAGCCGCGTGACCTACTTCGTCAATGCATCACTGTTTATTTATCTGGTGCATCACCCGTTAACGCTTTTCTTCGGGGCTTACATCACCCCGCATATCGCCTCCAACACGCTGGGCTTCTTTACCGGTCTGGTGTTTGTTGTAGGGGTGGCGATCGTACTCTACGAAATCCATCTTCGGATCCCGCTCCTGCGTTTCCTCTTTTCAGGAAAACCGCAGGCAAAAGCCTCATAAACAAACGCGGCGCACCAAGTGCGCCGCGTTTGTTTCAGGTGTCCAGTTCCTGCCCGCGCTGGGTCAGCAATCGTTGATAAAGGTGGGTGGTTTCTTGGTCGAAACAGACAAAGATAACCTTCTCAGGCATCGGTTTAAGCGACAGATAGCGGTAAACGGTGTCGACAGCGATCGTCGCGGCGGCCGCCTTAGGATAGCCATACACGCCGGTGCTGATGGCCGGGAACGCCATTGTTTTATAGCCGTTGTCGGCAGCCAGCCGCAGACAGTTCCGGTAAGCCTCTTCCAGAATGCTCGCCTCATGCCGATCGCCACCGTGCCAGACGGGCCCTACGGCGTGGATCACCGCTCTGGCAGGCAGATCGCCCGCAAGCGTAATCACCGCATGGCCGGGAGGACATTCACCCTGCTGTTGCCGCACGGTTTTGCAGGCTTCCAGCAGCTGCGGTCCGGCCGCCCGGTGGATAGCCCCGTCTACACCCCCTCCCCCCATCAGGGAGGGATTAGCCGCATTGACGATGACGTCGACATGCATGGTCGTAATATCACCATGAATAACTTCAATTTGCGGTTTCATAAAGCCCCTCTGCAACCCGCCTTTATCTTAAGTGTATCGCAGAGGAGACCGGGAGAAAAAACTATCAGAAAAAATCCTCATCCACCGCAGGGCGCACGAGCGCGCTCTAGCGATACTGGATTTCGATAACCGCGAGCGTTTTTTCAGGATTAAGGTATTTCATATTGAGCGTCGCCAGGCTTGAGTCGCTCACTTTCCCGTTAAGCGCCTCTTCATAGCTGACCATACGCGTTTGCATACGGTTATTATTTGGACATGACATTGCAAAATGTTGCTTCTGGGGAGTGACTTCGCAGGGGTCTGCGACAATGGCACCGCGAAAATGAATGATGCCACCATTCACAACGGTGGCCGAATAAACCGGAAGGCTAAAAACAGCAGCGATCAGGCCCAGACCCGTCACGAGTCGAGCGAAAGAGTAGTTCATTATAGGTACTCCTCAATGAAAATCGTCCTTGAGGGGTAAACGCACTTCATTATGACAAACGAAGTCTCACGTTAAGGAACATAATGACCTGGTCCCTGATATCAGCATAGCTCAACGGCGAAGACCCGCCATATTCGCAATATATTGATTTCATGAATATTTAGATCGAACTTCCCGGTGGCGACCACTGTTTTGATAAATGAAGCGATTTTCCATCTGAAACGGTGACAACGATTTTTACCGTGTCTCCCGCGCTTATATTTAAACTGAGGCGCATTAAATCAATCGTCTGATTAGCGGGTATAAAAAGGGTATTTTGCTGCCGGGACGAACTTTGTCCCCCCTGTCCTTCTCGCAGAGAAACAATCTGAACCTGACAATCACACGGCTGCGCCAGAGTGACCTGCGGGATAATGGTGGTCATATTTTCCTGCTGCGACGTTTTGAAGGTTATCTGGCTGGAAAGCGCGGCGAGTAGAATTAAGGTATTCATGATGAACTCCCGAAAAAAAACAGGGCATCAGCCCTGTTTTTTTGTAGCACAGATTTCAGTATCAGTACTGATGAGCTGTCGCGTGGTTACCAAAGCCGATTTGGGTAACGTTAACAGTAGAGTTAGAAGCAGTCTGGTCTACGAGGGCACCGTTAAAGCCGCCGGACTGGCTAACGTTCATGACGGATTTTTTACTGTTCCACTGATCAAGTGTTGCACTGTTGCCAAATCCTTTCTGGCTCAGGTTGATTTTACTGTCATCAGAACCCTGACCAACGTCAGCGCCGTTACCGCCACCTTTCTGGGAAATATTCAGTACAGAATTTCTGGCGTCTGTCTGCAGAGCAACCGCGGAGTTACCGCCACCGTCCTGATAAATATTCAGGGTTGAATTTGGGCCACTATATCCGCCATGACCATGTCCATGACCCCAGCCGCCCTGATTAATAGAACCCGCCATAGCACTACCAGAAACTACGATTGCTGCAAGCGCTGCCACTTTGAGAAATTTCATGGTAAACCCCCATCGGATTGATTAAAGTCGTCGCGAAGGCGCTAATGTTGAATAACGTTAATCGCCATTTGCGACTGTTTCTGCACTACAACTGCGGTTTTCTGCGTACCGTACTGCGTAATATTTGCTCTATTACCCGACCCTTTCTGGATAATTTTCGCGCTATTACCGTATCCATCTTGCGTAATACCTGCATCATTCGCGTTGCCGCTTTGATCGATCCAGGCAATATTGTAACCCCCTGATTGATCAACTTTCGCTCTGTTACCTGCCCCATCCTGGGAAATAATGGACAAGAGTTTTGAACCTTCCTGGCGAACCTGAGCGTCATTGAAAACACCCTGTTGACCAATAATGGCTGCCTGATTTAGTGATGAAAGACTTAATTCGTTAACCGCAAAGTTATATTCAGAATTTGCCAAATCTGAATTCGCTGCGGCTACAAATCCAGGCGCACCCAATAATGTAAACATCATAATTAACGATGCGTTTTTCATGTTGTCACCCTGGACCTGGCTATTTAATCACTCCATTTTTAAACGACTCGTATTGTGTTAACGCGTCGTTACGGTGAAGAGTATGTCCGCTGAAACATTTTAAATATCTCACCCGCGCGGCTTATTTTTATTTATCGGCTCATCACAAAGTCGTAATTTACATCAAAAACCACTTTAATCAGGCCAGCTTATATTTTTTATTAAAGGTGTGTTGCGAGAGGGTTGTACAACGAGGCGAGGGCTGTCCACGCTTCCTCCCGGGTTGTTTAAACGTAACGGCAGGAGAACATTTTTCTCATCGCGTGACACGGAGCCTCTTTTCTTAAGCCAGAAAGTCGCTCATTCGTGGGTTTAGAAATTATCTGAAACTCATACTTAAATATCGCTTTAAAAAAATAACAAATAACATTAAAAATCAGTTCATTAAAAATATTTGTATGATTTTTAAAATCTGTGCACCTCTATTTAGGTGTACAACTTTCGCATCAATTGTTGCCATTACAAACAACCCAATTTAACAAATTAATATTAATTTTTACATTCAGTTACATGTTTAACACTTGCTTTAAACTTCGTAAAAGCTAGATTGAAATTAGATGTACGAAATTGGTTTTATATTTACCTCCCTGTGGAGGTTATGGTCTGATTCTACACACAGCAGTGCAACATCTGTCAGTACTTCTGGTGTCCTCTAATAAACAGGAGGACAGCTGCCAGGTGCCTAAAAAAGTGGGGTTTCATCATGTATAATGAAGTCCATAGTTTACATGGTCATACATTACTGTTGATCACAAAACCTTCTTTGCAAGCGACAGCGTTATTACAACATTTAAAGCAATCTTTATCACTGAACGGGAAATTGCATAATATTCAACGTTCTTTTGATGATATTGCACCTGGCAGCATCATTCTTTTCGATATGATGGAAGCTGATAAAAAGCTTATCCATTACTGGCAGGATATTTTAAGCAGGAAAAACAATAATATCCGCGTGCTATTGTTGAACACACCTGACGAATATCCCTTCAGAGATATTGAAAGCTGGCCGCATATCAATGGCGTGTTCTACGTCACGGAAGAAGAAGACCGGGTGGTTGAGGGCCTGCAAGGTATATTGCGCGGAGAGTGTTATTTTTCGCAAAAGCTTGCAAGCTACCTCATCACGCACTCCGGAAATTATCGCTATAACAGCTCAGAGTCAGCACTGCTCACGCACCGTGAGAAAGAGATCCTGAATAAGTTACGCATTGGTGCTTCAAATATTGAAATCGCCCGTTCGTTATTTATCAGCGAAAATACGGTAAAGACGCACCTTTATAATCTTTTCAAAAAGATAGCTGTGAAAAACCGAACTCAGGCGGTTTCGTGGGCTAACGATAACCTCAGGCGTTAATCACATGAAACGCACGTTGAGTTGGATCGCCGCAGCGAGTTTCCTGCTCGCTGCAGGGAATCTGAAGGCCGTCGAGGTCGAAGTTCCCGGATTGTTAACAGACCACACTGTCTCATCGGTCGGGCACAGTTTTTACCGGGCCTTCAGTGACAAATGGGACAGTACCTTTACCGGAAATATAACAATCAACGAGCGGCCCAGTGCACGATGGGGAAGTTGGATAACAATAACGGCAAATCAGTCCGTTATTTATCAAACGTTTTTATTCCCCACAAAAATGGACTTCGATAAAAACGTAGCCATAGCACTGGCACAATCAGAAGACGCTATTAATCGCCTGCAAATAGATAAAGCCCTATTAAGCACCGGCGATTTAGCAAAAGACGAGTTCTAGCGAACCGATATGCGGAGGCTGTCATGCGTATTGCATATGCAGTTGTTTCGATAATGCTGATAACACCCATAAGCTGGGCCGGAAATTTGACGTTTCAGTTCCGTAACCCTAACTTTGGCGGTAACCCTAACAACGGCGCGTTCCTGCTGAACGAAGCCCAGGCGCAAAACTCCTATAAGGATCCGAGCTTAAAGGATTTTAGCATTGATACCCCATCCGCCCTGGACAACTTCACTCAGGCTATCCAGTCGCAGATTTTAGGCGGGTTATTGACCAATATTAATACCGGTAAACCCGGCCGGATGGTGACCAACGATTTTATCGTTGATATCGCCAACACCGATGGACAGCTTCAGCTGAACGTGACCGATCGTAAAACCGGAAGAATATCCACCATTCAGGTTTCCGGTCTTCAAAGTAATTCAACTGACTTTTAAACAATAGCTAAATAAGGACAACGATCATGCAGCGCTTCCTGATATTTGTTGCAGTGTGCTTATTGAGCGGTTGTTTAACTGCTCCACCTAAAGAAGCTGCAAAACCTACATTAATGCCTCGGGCCCAGAGTTATCGTGATTTAACGCATTTACCTGCTCCAACGGGGAAAATATTTGTCTCCGTATACAATATTCAGGATGAAACCGGGCAATTCAAACCTTACCCGGCAAGTAACTTCTCCACGGCCGTGCCGCAAAGCGCCACCGCGATGCTGGTTACCGCACTCAAGGATTCGCACTGGTTTATTCCGCTGGAACGTCAGGGGCTACAAAACCTGTTGAATGAACGGAAAATCATTCGTGCCGCACAGGAAAATGGCACCGTCGCGGCCAATAACCGCACGCCACTGGAATCTCTGGCGGCAGCGAACGTGATGATTGAAGGATCGATTATTGGCTACGAAAGTAACGTTAAATCGGGTGGTGCGGGAGCACGTTACTTCGGTATCGGTGCGGATACCCAGTATCAGCTCGACCAAATCGCCGTTAACCTGCGTGTGGTTAACGTCAGTACAGGCGAAGTGCTCTCTTCGGTGAACACCAGCAAAACCATTCTGTCCTATGAAGTTCAGGCTGGGGTATTCCGCTTCATCGACTACCAGCGTTTGCTGGAAGGTGAAATCGGCTACACCTCTAACGAGCCGGTCATGATGTGTCTGATGTCAGCCATTGAAACCGGCGTGATCTACTTAATCAACGACGGTATAGACCGCGGGCTGTGGGATCTGCAAAACAAAGCAGACGTGCAGAACCCGATACTGGTGAAATACCGCGATATGTCAGTCCCTCCGGAATCCTGACAGGAAGCGAATAAAAAAGGCGAGATGATTATCTCGCCTTTTTTTATTCGCTCACCGCCGTGATGTTTTGCGCTTTTTCCCGTCGCGACGCCAGCCAAAGACCGCTGTTTTTCATCGCATAGCCAAACAGCAACCCCAGCGCCAGGGAAGGCACCACCAGCTTCCAGTCTCCCTGCCCTGCAAAGGTCGCGCACGCCCCCATAAAGGTTCCCGGCACAAACGAAAGCAGCAGATGCTTAGCCTGAACGCACATCAGGAAAGCAACAACGCCCGTCATGACGTACCCCAGTATCTCCAGATGCGGCGCCAGCGCGCTGCCTTTTACGATCACCAGCGCCCAGATAACCCCGCTCATCAGCGTGCAGCCAGAGATAAAGAGCCCTTTTATGCCCCCCTGCGGGCAGGCGAAATAGGCGGTACAGCCGAGGAACCCGGCCCAGCTGAGCAATCCGAGAGACACGGCTACCCATCCCCAAAGTCCGGAGAGAATGCCCGTCGTTATTGCGATACAAAGTAATATGTTCATGGCGCGCATCTTAGCAGAAGCGCACCATAGAAATGCGATCAGAAGCACATTATGTGCAAATTGAAATGCCGAGTTGCAGAAACTATGTGATCTAAATCACTCTTCATTCTCTTCTTCCAGCTCATCCCACATCGCCGCGATCGCGTCGCGGGTCAGCGGTGCCAGCGTTCTCCAGAACGGCGAGGTAGCATGCGCTTCGACTTTACCCAGGAATGTGCCGACCCACGGCAGCAGGTACGTTTCGAACAGCGTTTCGATAGCTTCGTTCTCATCATCCCCGGCGTTGTCTTCGAGCCAGGAGGCAGCAAGCAGCAGCGTACCGATATGATCGGCTGGCGTATCGCTCAGCGGCATACCGCGCGTGGAGAGGAAAGCACGGACTTCTGCTTCCGTTGCCCCTTCCTGCCAGGCTGAACGGTATGGCGAAACGCGGCACTCATCGCCAACGAACAGCGCATTATAATCCGTCGAGATCTGCTGCATATCGCAGCTTTTTTGCAGACGTTCCAGTAAATCATCCTGTTCCAGCGGCCAGTTCTGCGCCAGCTTACCTTCACGAATTAACGTAAAGAGCGGAACTAACAGCGGGTCTTGCGGCTGGCGATAATAGAGCGTACCCAGCACGCGGCAAAGGATGGAAAACTCATTCATTTTTTTATTCCATTACACAATTAAAGATCGGCAAATTCGGCAATCGGCTCCATGCCGCGCGACTCAAGGAAATCGAGCATGCGGCGTGGGGTCACGTTCAGGATTTGCGCTTCCGGGAAGTTAACGTCATTCAGCACTTTCAGGCACTCGCTGAAATCGCCCAGCGTGAAGGCGGTATGGGAATCCGAACCCAGCGCCACCATGCCGCCCGCATCACGCACGGCGGCCGCCACGGCGCGACAGTTGGCTTCACTGCCCTTACGCGAGTGAACAAAGGAGGAGTTATTAATCTCCAGCGCCACGCGGTGCTTCGCTGCCGCCTGCGCGACAGCCTGAATATCAATCGGGTACCTCGGGTTGCCGGGGTGGCTGATAATGTGCACATTGCCGCTGGCAATGGTGGCAATCATCGCCGCGGTGTTGGTCTCTTTATCCTGAGGTGGGAAAACCGGCTCATGGAAACCGGCGAGGATAAGGTCCAGAGACGTCAGCATCGGGCCGGTGCAGTCGATCTCACCGTCGGTATTTTTGATGTTCGCCTCAATGCCGCGCAGTATCCCAATGCCGTCCACAAGACGTGGCCAGATCCGCATATTCACAAAATGCCAGTAGTGCGGCGCATCCGCCATGTCCGGGCCATGATCGGTAATCGCGAACAGCTTAATCCCCTTAAGCTTCGCCTGGGCGATATAATCATGGAGGTTGCTATACGCGTGGGTGCTGGCGACGGTGTGCATATGCAGGTCAACGGGATACATCTCTCTCTCCTCTGCGGTTTTTCCAAAGGATAGCAGTTATCAGCGGCGAATATTAGCAAAAACCCGGCGAACGCCGGGTTTCTCTCAGTAGCCGCGCTGTCTGTCGACCTGGCCGGTGACCGCGTTACCCTTTTCCATTTCACTGATGGTATGGGATATGTACGCCACCGCTTCTGCCGGACGCGTCACGGCGGCCACGTGCGGGGTCATCGCCACGCGCGGATGTGCCCACAGCGGGCTTTCCGCGGGCAGCGGCTCACGGCTATAGACATCCAGCATGGCGCCTTTTAGCTTTCCGCTGTCCAGCGCCTTCAGCAGATCGGACTCGACCAGATGCACCCCGCGCGCCAGGTTCATCAGGTAGCTCTCATCGGCTAACTGGTTGAGCAACGCTTCATTAATGATCCCAACCGTTTCCGCCGTATTGGGCAGCAGGTTGATGAGCACGCGCGTGCCGTTCAGAAAGGCCGGGAGTTCATCCGTGCCGGCAAAACTCTCTACGCCCGGATAATGTTTGCGGCTGCGGCTCCAGCAGCGCAGCGGAAAGCCCCACGGGGCGAGCGCTTCAGCCACCTTTGAGCCCAGCACGCCCGCACCGAGAATGCCGATGGTAAAGTCTTCGCGACGGTAATCCGGCAGCGGCTCCCAGCGGGCCTGCTGTTTGAATGCCTGATAGTCATCAAAGCGGCGGAACCAGTGCAGCACCTGGCTGACGGCATATTCCTGCATCTGCTGGCCCATTCCGGTATCTTCGAGACGGAATAGCGGGATATTTTCTGGCAGCATTTCAGGGTGTGCCTTCAGTTTGCTCAGAATGGAATCCACGCCCGCCCCAAGGGCAAAAACGGCTTTCAGCTTACGGCCCTGGAGCATTTCTACCGGCGGATGCCAGACCAGCGCATAGTCAGCATGTTCATTATCGCCACGCTTCCACTCGCGTACGCGTGCGCCGGGCAGCGCCGCCGAAAGTGCGTCAATCCAGTAAGCGGTATCAAATGTAGGGTGATAGAAGAGAATATCCATGGTCATTCCTGCCTTTTATTGCGCTGATTTACTTTGTTTTTTAACGAGGTTGTCAGCATAACAAATTTATTGCACGACCGTGTTGTTGATAAAAAAGACGCTTTCAGCACATTTAAGAATCATGTTGCCTGAAGTTTGTCTAAACGCGCTAAATTACTGAAAAAGTGAGTTGACGGCAGTTCGGCTTTTCCTTACATTAGCGCCCGTCCCGTCAACAACGGGATGACAATATGGTGAGGTGTCCGAGTGGCTGAAGGAGCACGCCTGGAAAGTGTGTATACGGCAACGTATCGGGGGTTCGAATCCCCCCCTCACCGCCATATTTAAAGAAGAGCTCGTATGAAAATGCGGGCTTTTTTTTCGCATATTGCACGCATGCAGGGGGGATGAGAATCCCCGACCGGGGTTCGACAACTGGCGACAGCCAGTTGGACAGACTGTGAGCGTCGCGAACAGGCTGCCCGCAGGGCGAGCGAAGCGAGTCAATTCCCCCCTCACCGCCATATTTAAAGAAGAGCTCGCATGAAAATGCGGGCTTTTTTTTCGCATATTGCACGCATGCAGGGGGGATGAGAATCCCCGACCGGGGTTCGACAACTGGCGACAGCCAGTTGGACAGACTGTGAGCGTCGCGAACAGGCTGCCCGCAGGGCGAGCGAAGCGAGTCAATCCCCCCCTCACCGCCATATTTAAAGAAGAGCTCGCATGAAAATGCGGGCTTTTTTTTCGCATATTGCACGCATGCAGGGGGGATGAGAATCCCCGACCGGGGTTCGACAACTGGCGACAGCCAGTTGGACAGACTGAGAGCGAAGCGAACAGGCTGCCCGCAGGGCGAGCGAAGCGAGTCAATCCCCCCCTCACCGCCATATTTAAAGAAGAGCTCGTACGAAAGTACGGGCTTTTTTCTTTTATATCTCCGAAAGGGGGGATTCGAACCTTGAAACTCCCTGCGCTCTTTATGTCGGGTGGCGCTGCGCTTACCCGACCTACGAAAAGCTACTCCTCCACCATCTTCGCATACTCTTCGGTCAGAAAATCCACCAGCTTCCTGACCGACGGCAGCATGCCGCGCCGCGAAGGATAAACCGCGTGAATCACTTCCCGTCGGGGTTCCCACGCGTCCAGCACCCGTACCAGTTCCCCTGACGCAAGCTGATCCTTTACCATTAATATCGGCAACTGCACAACGCCCACGCCCGCCATCGCCGCTTCCCGCAGAGCCAGCATGTCGGTGGTAATAAAGCGCGGTGCGTAGTGGATCTCCGCTTTCGCCCCCTCTGGACCGCTGAGGTCCCATTTATGCACCTGTTTACCGGCACCCATACTTAATCCCGGCCATTCACTGAGCTCGGAAGGCATTAGCGGTTTACCCATACGTTCAATCAACTGCGGACTCGCCACCAGGCAATGCCCCCTGTCAGCCAGCACCCTTAACACCAGGTCGCTGTCATCAAAAGGACGCGGACGCACGCGGATAGCCACATCAATACCTTCGCCAACAAGATCGACCCGACGATTGGTGGCCTCCAGCTGGAGATTAATCCCGGGGTAGCGCGCCATAAACCGCGCCAGCATCGGTCCCACGTGGACGTGCAGTAGCGTGACGGGACAGGTGATCCTGACGACGCCGCGCGGCTCAGCCTGCAGCGCAGCAACGGCCTCCTCTGCCGCTTCTGCTTCTATCAGCATTGCCTTACAGTGCTGATAGAAAGTATGCCCCACTTCCGTCACCGTAAACTGCCGCGTAGTGCGCTGTATCAACCGTACGCCAAGCCGCTCTTCCAGCTGAGCAATCCGGCGGCTTAGCCTGGACTTCGGTAAATCAAGCGCTCTTCCCGCCGCCGCAAAGCCACCGTAGTCCACAACCTTCACAAACCAGACGAAGTCATTGAGATCCTGCATAAATCCTCATCGTTCTATTTTCAGAACAGTGAATGCCATTTTCACTATCTACCGGGACATTAACCCTGAATATAAGCTAATTACATCAACAGAACATCAGGAGTTAATCATGAAAAACATCACTGGCGTTTATACCGCTCCTCGTCAGCACTGGGTGGGCGACGGTTTCCCGGTCCGTTCAATGTTCTCTTATCAGACGCACGGCGAGCCGCTCAGCCCGTTCCTGCTGCTGGACTACGCGGGCCCGTACACCTTTCCGGCAGACGGTGCGAAACGCGGCGTGGGTCAACACCCTCACCGGGGTTTTGAGACGGTCACTATCGTCTATGCCGGTGAAGTGGAGCATCGCGACTCCACGGGGAAAGGCGGCGTCATTGGCCCCGGCGATGTGCAGTGGATGACCGCAGGCGCAGGCATTTTGCACGAGGAGTTCCACTCCAGCGCGTTCTCGCAGAAGGGCGGAGAACTGAAAATGATGCAGCTTTGGATCAACCTGCCGGCGAAAGACAAGATGGCCGCACCGGGCTACCAGAGCATCACGAAAGCCGACATCCCGGTGGTGACGCTGCCTGACGGCGGTGGAACGCTGCGGGTTATTGCCGGTCGCTACGACACGGTGACCGGCCCGGCGCACACCTTCTCGCCGCTCAACGTCTGGGATATCGCGCTGAACCAGGGAAGCCATCTGGCGCTCAACCAGCCTGAAGGCTGGAGCACGGCGCTGGTCGTGCTTGAAGGCAGCATCACGGTAAACGGTACCGCTCAGGCGGGTGAAGCCCAGCTGGTCGTGTTAAGTCAGGAAGGCGACAAACTGCACCTGGAAGCGAACAGCGACGCAAAAGTGCTGCTGATGGCCGGCGAGCCGCTGAATGAACCGATCGTGGGCTATGGCCCGTTTGTGATGAACAGTAAAGCCGAAATCAACGAAGCCATTCGTGATTTCAATTCCGGCCGCTTCGGCCAGATCTGAACGTAATAAAGGAGAAGAAGATGTCTGCACCTGCGAATTTTAACGGAACCCGTCCGGCCATCGATGTAAACGATGCGGTGATGTTGCTTATCGATCACCAGAGCGGTCTGTTCCAGACCGTTGGGGATATGCCCATGCCGGAACTGCGTGCCCGTGCAGCAGCGCTGGCAAAAATCGCAACACTGGCGAAGATCCCGGTGATCACCACCGCGTCCGTCCCGCAGGGACCAAACGGACCGCTTATCCCTGAGATCCACGCCAACGCGCCGCATGCGCAATATGTTGCCCGCAAAGGCGAAATCAACGCCTGGGATAACCCGGAGTTCGTAGCGGCGGTAAAAGCCACCGGGCGTAAGACGTTGATCATTGCGGGCACCATCACCAGCGTCTGCATGGCCTTCCCGTCGATCAGCGCGGTTGCGGACGGATATAAAGTGTTTGCGGTGATTGATGCCTCCGGCACCTACAGCAAAATGGCGCAGGAGATCACGCTGGCGCGCGTTGTACAGGCGGGCGTGGTCCCGATGGATACGGCGGCGGTGGCCTCTGAGATCCAACGTACATGGAACCGTGAAGATGCAGCGGAGTGGGCTGAGGTATACACCCATATCTTCCCGGCATATCAGTTGCTGATCGAAAGCTATAGCAAAGCACAGGAAGTGGTTAAAAACAGCGAAGTGCTCGATTCACAGCGTTAATCCCCGGCTCCGCGGCGTAAAAACCGTGGAGCTGATTATTGCTTAACCGAACAGGCACTAAACCTGAAAATCTGCTTGACCGTGTCAGCGCAACTCCCTATAGTAGCGCCCCGTTGCCCCCCAAGCGGTCAGGCAGCAAAACAATATGGTGAGGTGTCCGAGTGGCTGAAGGAGCACGCCTGGAAAGTGTGTATACGGCAACGTATCGGGGGTTCGAATCCCCCCCTCACCGCCATATTTAAAGAAGAGCTCGCATAAAAATGCGGGCTTTTTTTTTGCATGTTGCACACCTCTGGGGGGATGAGAATCCCCGACCGGGGTTCGACAACTGGCGACAGCCAGTTGGACAGACTGAGAGCGAAGCGAACAGGCTGCCCGCAGGGCGAGCGAAGCGAGTCAATCCCCCCCTCACCGCCATATTTAAAGAAGAGCTCGCATAAAAATGCGGGCTTTTTTTTTGCATGTTGCACACCTCTGGGGGGATGAGAATCCCCGACCGGGGTTCGACAACTGGCGACAGCCAGTTGGACAGACTGAGAGCGAAGCGAACAGGCTGCCCGCAGGGCGAGCGAAGCGAGTCAATCCCCCCCTCACCGCCATATTTAAGATGAGAGCTCGTACGAAAGTACGGGCTTTTTTCTTTTGGATCGCACCTGGGGATTCGAACCTTGAGACTCCCTGCGCTCTTTATGCCTGGTGGCGCTGCGCTTACCAGGCCTACGGGTATTGTAGGTCGGGTAAGCGCAGCGCCACCCGACGACATGCCCGCACAAAAAACAAAGCCCGGTTTCCCGGGCCTTGAACGCAACAGCAAACTCAGTAATACGCTTGTAGCGTGCGCTGGCAGAGCGCCGAGCGCACGCAGTCATCTTTGGTGAAGCGTACCACCCCAATCATCTCATCTTCCTCAAAACGTGACATGGCGTCGCTCAGTCCGGATTTCACGCCGGACGGCAGGTCACACTGGGTAATATCGCCGTTAACGATAACCGTCACGTTCTCCCCGAGGCGCGTTAAAAACATCTTCATTTGCGCAGCGGTCACGTTCTGAGCCTCATCAAGAATGACGACCGCATTTTCAAATGTACGTCCGCGCATATAGGCGAACGGCGCGATTTCCACCTTGCCAATCTCTGGCCGCAGGCAGTACTGCATAAAGGATGCACCCAGCCGCTTCACCAGCACGTCATAGACGGGCCTGAAGTACGGGGCAAACTTCTCCGAAATATCACCGGGCAAGAAGCCGAGATCTTCATCAGCCTGCAGTACCGGACGGGTAACAATGATTCTCTCCACGTCCTTATGGATCAGCGCTTCCGCCGCTTTGGCTGCGCTAATCCAGGTTTTCCCGCATCCGGCTTCACCGGTTGCAAAGATGAGCTGTTTACTCTCGATAGCATTCAGGTAGTGCGCCTGAGCCTCATTGCGCGCCACAATTGGAGAATTATCACGGCTGTCACGGGCCATGCCAATTGCTTCTACGCCACTCATCTGCACAAGCGAGGTGACCGATTCTTCTTCACGCTGTTTATGGCTACGTGAATCCCGTCTCAGCACACGTTTTGCTTCGCGACGAGCTTTGATCACTGCTTTTTGTCTTCCCATGGATAGCACCTTGAGTTGTTGGTATTCATCACACGCGCCAGCGTCGGCACGATTATGCGCACGAACATCAGAGGGTTGGCTTCCTTGTAAGCCATTGCTTGCACTATCGGATGACGATACGGAACAGCTACGCGCACCGTTCTGCACGTCGGTCGAATCAGATTCTTTAGGGAGGGGGGAAAATTTAGTGGTGAGGAAATCGCTGCCGGAGTCTGAGCCTCCGCGCCGGGTGCTGCGGTTGTTATGTTTACCTTGTCCAGTACAGGACGCAACCATTCGCGATCTCCATAGTGATTCAGCATCACTGCCGGGAACTACCGCTGTCTTATCTTAAGTACATCAGGAGTTATCATAAATGCAACATTTATTTTACCTGAATGCAACTTTTAAGACTGTCCCTACAGTTGAAATCAGTCTCATATAGAAATATTACAGAAATATAACAGTAAGATAGTCATATGAAAAAATAATGTCCCTGCGAATCGTCGCAGGGACAATTATCAGGCTTCAATAAGACCCTGAGCGAGATAGGCGTTGCTGTCGCGCACGCCCGGCAGGGCAAAGAAATAGCCGCCGCCGATGGGTTTAATATACTCTTCCAGCGCTTCGCCGTTGAGCCGCTTCTGCACGGTGAGGAAGCCCTTTTCCAGATCGTGCTGATAGCAGACGAACAGCAGCCCCATATCGAGCTGACCGGAATTGGTGACGCCGAGCGAGTAGCTGTATCCCCGACGCATCATCAGGCTCGACTGCGTCTCTTTGGTGCGCGGATTGGCCAGACGAATATGGCTGTCCAGCGCAATCACGTCGCCATTCGGATCGCGGGCGTAGTCGGGCACGTCATGCTCGTTCTTCATGCCGAGCGGTGCCCCGCTTTGCTTATCGCGACCGAAGATCGTCTGCTGCTCTTTTAGCGGCGTACGGTCCCAGAACTCCACGTGGAACTGAATAATCCGCACCGCCTGATAGCTGCCGCCCACCGCCCATGCCGGTTCATTCTGGTCGGCAGTGACCCACACCACCTCCTTCATGAGCGCGCTATCGTGGCTGTCCGGGTTGGCCGTGCCGTCCTTGAAGCCCAGCAGGTTCACCGGGGTCTCTTTTCCCTTGCTGCGCGCGGCGTGGTCAGAGATAAACCCTTCCCGCTTCCAGCGCACGCTCAGCAGATCCGGCGTGTGCTTGATAATGTCGCGCAGGGCGTGGATCACCGTATCCTGGGTATTGGCGCAGATCTGCAGAAGCAGGTCGCCGTGACAAAGGGCGGCATCCAGGGAATCATTCGGGAAGCGGGTCATTTTTTGCAGCGCTTTCGGCTTCTGTTTTGCGAGCCCGTAGCGCGCGTCAAACAGCGACTCTCCCAGCGAAACGGTAATGGTCAGGTTATCCGGGGCGATGAATGGCCCAAGAATGCCTGAGTCCATTGGCGGCAGACGCGGGTTCGGCGTATCGGGCGCTGGTCCACCGGCGGTAAGAAACGCGATGCGCGTCGTCAGCAGGCGGAACAGACGTTCCAGATCGGCTTTATCGCTGGCCAGTGAATCAAAGGCCACCAGCATCATCGACGCCTGCTGCGGCGTCAGGATACCGGCCTGGTGCTCGCCATAAAACGGCTGCGTCTCCATGCGGGCATTGGGTGACAGCGTGCCGGGCGCGCTTTGCGGTTTCGCCGCGTGCGCTACCGGACAGCCGCCGGCCAGCGCAAGGGCGCCCCCCAGCGCCCCTAACCCTTTTAACAACCGACGACGGGAAGGCTCAACCACGTCGCTCTCGTTATGCTTATTCATCGTGCTTAGTCCAGACCCAGTACGCCACGCAGCAGGGAGAGATCTTCCGCCAGGGCGGTAATTGGACCTTTCAGCGCGTTGCGGTCAGCATCGGTCAGCTTGTCGTAGGTCTCAAACCCGTCTTTGGTGCGGTACTTCGCCAGGATGGTGTCGACTTTTTTGAAGTTGGCATCCACCTTGCCCAGCAGTTCGCCGTTCTCTTTCTGCAGCTGAGGACGCAGCAGGTTAACAATTTTCTGCGCGCCGTCGACGTTGGCCTGGAAGTCCCACAGGTCGGTATGGCTGTAGCGATCTTCTTCGCCGCTGATTTTGCTCGCGGCCACTTCTTCAATCAGCCCGGCCGCACCGCCCACCACTTTTGACGGCGGGAAGGCCAGCTCGCTGATGCGCTTTTGCAGCTCCAGCACGTCGCTGTTCAGCTGGTCGGCATACTTCTCCATCCCTTTGGCAGAATTATCGCCGAACAGGGCTTTCTCCAGACGGTGGAAACCGGTGAATTTCGGATCGGCCGCTTTCTGCTCAAAATCATCTTCACGGGCGTCAATGCTGCCATCAAGGTCAGAGAACAGCTCGGCGATCGGCTCGATACGCTCGTAGTGCTGACGGGTTGGCGCATAGAGAGATTTCGCTTTTTCGATGTCACCGGCCTTCACCGCATCGGTAAAGGCTTTGGTTGCCGCTGCCAGATCCGCCGTCTCTTTCGTGACGTACGCTTTATACGCGGTAATGGCGTCACCCAGGCTCAGCACCGCAGCGCCTTTCGCCGCATCGGCCGTCGCTTCACCTTTGACGATAAGCTTGCCTTTAGGATTGGTCAGCAGGCCGCAGGTCATCTCATACTCGCCCGGCTGCAGGTTGGCGGTCATCTTCTGGCTGAAGCCAGGAGCGATATTTTCACGCTCCTCCACCACCAGAACGCCTTTAAGGATCTCCCACTCCAGCGCCTTCTGGCTGTGGTTCTGAATAATGAACTGGGTTTTGCCGCTGTTGACCGTGAGGGTCATCGGCTCACACTGCTTGTCGTTGACGGTGACTTTAACCTGTGGAACATCCGCGCCCCAGGCGGAAAATGCAGAAGCGAACAGCGCGGCAATGCCTGCGCATAACGCACTACGACGGAACTGAATTGCCATGACTCTTCCCTTTATAAGTATGTTGTAACTAAATCAAAGATTACGGCGCAACGCGTGACGCCTGCGTGCCGGTACGCGGCGGCATTGCGAACAGCACCAGCACCGGAACCAGATAGATAAAGTACATCGCCACTTCGCTGACGCTCGGCGTTTCCTGATAGCCGAAGATACCTTCGAGCAGGGTGCCGGTCAGAGAATGGGTGGAGAGAACGTTGCTGAGATCGAACGCCACGTCCTGGAAGTGGTTCCACAGGCCCGCTTCATGGAAGGCGCGAATCGCCCCTGCCGCCAGCCCTGCCGCCACCAGCAGAATAAACAGGCTGGTCCACCTGAAGAAGGCGCCCAGGTTCAGGCGGATACCGCCCCAGTAGAGCAGGAAACCGAGCACCACGGCCGTGGCGAGGCCAAGCATGGCCCCCAGCGGCGGCCAGATCCCCACATCCTGCTGAAACGCCGCCAGCAGGAAGAAAACAGACTCCAGGCCTTCACGCGCGACGGCGAAAAAGACCATCATAATGAGCGCCCAGCCGTGGTTATTGCCCTTTTGCAGCGCGTTATCCACCGCCTGCTCCAGCTGCACCTTCACGTTGCGCGAGACTTTACGCATCCAGAACACCATCCAGGTGAGGATCACCACCGCAATCACGGCGACGACGCCTTCAAACAGCTCCTGCTCTTTCTGAGGAAACTCGCCGGTGGTTTCGTTGATGAGGACACCTAAGCCCAGGCAGAGCGCCGCGGCAAGGAAAACACCGATCCACATGACGCCAATCCAGCGTCCGCGCTGGGTTCGCTTCAGATAACTGGCGATGAGGCTCACGATAAGGGCGGCTTCGAGCCCTTCACGTAACATAATGAGAAATGGAACAAACATGCCGACACCTTAAATGTTTATCGCGGTCAACTGATGCAAAGAAAGGTAAATTCTTGTGATAGTGATTATCATTACGGCAGAAAGAAACACAAGCGAAATGTGTGGTGTTTTGATGACGAGTTGTAAACGCAGAGCCTGATAATAGTTACATACGTAACGTTCAAGTTTATAAGTTATAACGAAAATGCCCATTTACGCTGATTCAGTGCTGTGGCTAAATATCCGCCTCAAACACCTGGTGAAAATAAATTATGTTTAAAATTGTCCATTTCCTGCTGGCGCTGGTCATTATTCTCGCGCTTGCCTGGCTGGTAAGTTTCGACCGCCGAAAAATTCGCATTCGTTTTGTTTTACAGCTGATTGTTATTGAAATTGCCCTGGCGTTCTTTTTCCTGCACGCCGAAAGCGGATTATTCCTGATTAAATACGTCTCGGGATTTTTTGAGTCACTGCTCAAATTTGCCGGCGAAGGCACCAATTTCGTCTTTGGCGGCATGGGAGAAAAAGGGCTGGCGTTCATTTTCCTCGGCGTACTTTGTCCGATTATTTTTATTTCCGCGCTGATTGGTATTCTTCAGCACTGGCGGATCCTGCCGATTTTTATTCGCGTCATCGGTACGCTGCTGTCAAAACTGAACGGTATGGGCAAGCTGGAATCCTTTAACGCGGTGAGCTCGCTGATCCTCGGCCAGTCGGAAAACTTCATTGCCTACAAAGGCGTGCTGGGCGATCTCTCCTCGCGTCGTCTGTTCACCATGGCGGCTACGGCCATGTCGACGGTCTCCCTGTCGATTGTCGGGGCGTATATGACCATGCTCGATGCTAAGTTTGTCGTCGCGGCGCTGATTCTGAACATGTTCAGCACCTTTATTATTCTCTCCGTCATCAACCCGGCGCGCCCGGAAGCGGAGCCGGATATCAAGCTTGAAAAACTGCATGAATCGCAGAGCTTCTTCGAGATGCTCGGCGAGTATATTCTGGCCGGTTTTAAAGTGGCGATGATTATTCTGGCGATGCTGATTGGCTTTATCGCGCTTATTAGCGCCGTTAACGCCCTCTTCTCCAGCGTATTTGGCATGAGCTTCCAGCAGATCCTGGGCTATGTATTTTATCCCCTGGCGTGGCTGGTGGGTATTCCGCTGAGCGATGCCTTACACGCGGGCAGTATTATGGCGACCAAGCTGGTGGCGAATGAATTTGTGGCGATGATTGAGCTGCAAAAAATAGCGCACCAGATGTCCCCGCGCGGGCTGGGGATTTTATCCGTCTTCCTCGTCTCGTTCGCTAACTTCGCGTCCATTGGCATCGTGGCCGGTGCGATTAAGGGCCTGAACGAACAGCAGGGTAACGCGGTATCGCGTTTCGGGCTGCGTCTGGTGTACGGCGCGACGCTGGTGAGTTTGCTGTCGGCGAGCTTTGCGGGGTTGGTGCTCTGATGCAATGCCGGGTGGCGCGCAGCGATCCCGGCCTACAAAACAACAACGGCGGGAATTCCCGCCGTTTTCATTAAAACTGCACGCACACCGGCTGATCGACACGCATCACCGACTCCTGCGCGAAGCGTGACTTATAAATCCCGCGTAACGCTTCGATGTTCTTCTCGCTCTGCGCATCTTTACCGTGGATCAGCATCAACGCCTTGCTCGGTTCACGCGCCACTTTTCCGTCGTTCCCCAGCCACTGCCCGCGCGCATCAAATACCGTAAGGCCATCGCGAAAACGCGGGGTCACGTCCTGGTCAACAAACTGCTGCCACTCGTTGCTGGTAATCTGCGCCCCGGCAGGACGATTTAAGCCGAAATAGAGCGTGGTTTGCTGCATCTGGTTATCCGCTTTGCAGGTCTCCACCGCCGCGTGTTGCGATGGCGCGTTGCAGCCCGCCAGCATCAATAATGCCGCCGCCATTAACCCTGTTTTGATTGTCATGCTTCGCTATCCTCATTGTTATAAGCACATGGATATCACAGGAAAATAGGGATTTTGGCAAGAAAAAAGCCGGGTGGCGCTTGCGCTTACCCGGCCTACGGTACTGCGTGAGAAAATTATTCCGGCTGCAGCTTCGACGGCGGTGCGGAATGGTAATGCGCGTCGGCTTCAGCAAAGCGTTTCTGCATGGAGGCAGACGGCGCTTTACCCAGCAGGCTGAAGACCACGATACCGATGCTGCCGAAGATGAAGCCCGGAATGATTTCGTACAGGCCCAGCCACGCGAACTGTTTCCAGACGATAACGGTCACCGCACCGATAATCATTCCCGCCAGCGCGCCGTTACGGGTCATACGGGACCACATGACGGAGAACAGGACTACCGGACCAAATGCCGCACCAAAGCCCGCCCACGCGTAGCTCACGAGACCCAGCACGCGGTTTTCCGGGTTGGCCGCCAGCGCGATGGCAATCAGCGCCACCAGCAGCACCATAAAGCGCCCTACCCACACCAGCTCTTTCTGGCTCGCGCCTTTGCGCAGGAATGCTTTGTAGAGGTCTTCGGTGATCGCACTGGAGCAGACCAGCAGCTGGCAGCTCAGGGTGGACATCACCGCCGCCAGGATCGCGGAGAGCAGGATACCGGCAATCCACGGGTTAAACAGAATTTGCGCCAGCTCGATAAACACGCGTTCGGCGTTCTGGTTCACCGCGCCCGCCTGCGCCGGGTTATTGCTGAAGTAGGCGATCCCGAAGAAGCCGACCGCACACGCGCCCGCCAGGCACAGAATCATCCACGTCATACTGATGCGACGCGCATGGACGATGGTGTGGTGAGAATCCGCCGCCATAAAGCGCGCCAGAATGTGCGGCTGACCGAAGTAGCCCAGACCCCAGCCCATAAGGGAGACGATGGCGACAAAGTTCAGCCCTTTCAGCATGTCGACGTTTTCGATGCTCTTCTGCTTGATCACTTCCAGCGAGTCGCCAAAGCCGCCAACGGTGAAAATCACAATCACCGGGGTCAGGATCAGCGCGAAGATCATCAGGCTCGCCTGCACGGTGTCTGTCCAGCTGACGGCCAGGAAGCCGCCCACGAAGGTATACAGGATGGTTGCCGCCGCACCGGCCCACAGGGCGGTTTCGTAGCTCATACCGAAGGTGCTTTCGAACAGACGCGCACCGGCCACGATGCCGGAGGCACAGTAGATGGTGAAGAACACCAGGATTACCACCGCTGAGATAATACGCAGCACGCGGCTGTTGTCCTCAAAGCGTCCGGTGAAGTAGTCCGGCAGCGTCAGGGCGTTATTGTTGGCCTCGGTGTGTACGCGCAAACGGCCTGCCACCAGCTTCCAGTTGATCCATGCGCCCACGGTCAGACCGATGGCAATCCAGCTTTCCGAAATACCAGAGATAAAAATCGCACCCGGCAGACCCATCAGCAGCCAGCCGCTCATGTCCGATGCGCCCGCAGAGAGTGCGGTCACCATCGGGCCTAAACTGCGCCCGCCCAGGATGTAGTCGTCAAAGTTTTTCGTTGAACGCCACGCCAAAAACCCTATCAGGATCATGCCAAAAATATAAACGAGAAATGTCACCAGCATCGGTGTGCTAATTGCCATTCAAATTCTCCAAAAGTGTCGAGCGACAACCGTCCGGGTTGCCTTGTTATATGATCACCGGAACGAGGTGACGGTATATTGTGTTTCGGTGAGGCGCGCTATCCTGCCGTATGCGCCCTCCGCTGACAAACGATTTAACACTGCATTTACATCAATTTCATCCCCGGTTTGATACGAGTTTCCTATAGGTTGCACTCGCTCACGCTTTTACGGGTTGCACCTTTTAAAAGTGTTAACTCCCGCATAAAAACAGGCTTCCCGGCACAAAGGCAGCACGTTTTTCCAGCTAACCATCCGTTAACAATTCATTCATTTCCCGGGTTGCAAACCAGGTCACATTTAACACGGTTGCACAAAGTTGCAACATGGTGGATATTTCACGCTAACGACCAAACACGATGAAAGCACAACAGGAGCTTTGGCATGGGTATGACCACCATGGGGGTTAAGCTGGATGACGCAACCCGCGAACGGATTAAGACCGCAGCAACCCGCATTGACCGCACGCCGCACTGGTTAATTAAGCAGGCGATTTTTAATTATCTCGAAAGACTCGAGAGCGATGAGGGCCTGCCGGAGCTGCCTGCCCTGCTCGCCGGCGCCGCCAATGAAAGCGAAGAAGCGCCGGCCGCTGGCGACGAGAGCCATCAGCCGTTCCTCGAATTCGCCGAGCAGATCCTGCCGCAGTCCGTCAGCCGCGCCGCCATTACCGGCGCGTACCGTCGCGCCGAAACCGACGCCGTACCGATGCTGCTGGAGCAGGCTCGCCTGCCGGAAGCCGTTGCCGCGCAGGCGCACAGCCTGGCGTACCAGCTGGCTGACAAACTGCGTAACCAGAAGACCGCCACCGGCCGCGCCGGGATGGTTCAGGGTCTGCTTCAGGAGTTCTCCCTCTCCTCGCAGGAGGGCGTGGCGCTGATGTGTCTGGCGGAAGCGCTGCTGCGTATTCCGGATAAAGCCACCCGCGACGCGCTGATCCGCGACAAGATCAGCAACGGCAACTGGCATTCCCACATTGGCCGCAGCCCGTCGCTGTTCGTTAACGCGGCGACCTGGGGCCTGCTGTTTACCGGCAAGCTGGTCTCCACCCATAACGAAGCCAACCTCTCCCGCTCCCTGAACCGCATCATCGGCAAGAGCGGCGAGCCGCTGATCCGCAAAGGTGTGGATATGGCGATGCGCCTGATGGGCGAACAGTTTGTGACCGGAGAAACCATTGCCGAAGCGCTGGCGAACGCCCGCAAGCTGGAGGATAAAGGTTTCCGCTATTCGTACGACATGCTCGGCGAAGCGGCCCTGACCGCCGCCGACGCGCAGGCCTACATGGTTTCTTACCAGCAGGCGATCCACGCCATCGGTAAAGCGTCCAACGGTCGCGGTATTTATGAAGGCCCGGGTATCTCGATTAAGCTCTCCGCCCTGCACCCGCGCTACAGCCGCGCGCAGTACGACCGGGTGATGGAAGAGCTCTACCCGCGCCTGAAGTCCCTGACCCTGCTGGCGCGCCAGTATGACATCGGCATCAACATCGACGCCGAAGAGGCCGACCGTCTGGAGATCTCTCTCGATCTGCTGGAAAAACTGTGCTTCGAGCCGGAGCTGGCGGGCTGGAACGGCATTGGCTTCGTTATCCAGGCCTACCAGAAGCGCTGCCCGTTCGTCATTGATTACCTGATTGACCTGGCCAGCCGCAGCCGCCGCCGTCTGATGATCCGTCTGGTGAAAGGCGCCTACTGGGACAGCGAAATCAAACGCGCCCAGATGGAAGGGCTGGAAGGCTATCCGGTCTATACCCGCAAGGTCTACACCGACGTCTCTTACCTCGCCTGCGCGAAAAAGCTGCTCGGCGTGCCGAACCTGATCTATCCGCAGTTCGCCACCCACAACGCCCACACACTGGCGGCAATTTACAGCCTGGCCGGGCAGAACTACTATCCGGGCCAGTACGAGTTCCAGTGCCTGCACGGCATGGGTGAACCGCTGTACGAGCAGGTCACCGGTAAAGTGGCGGACGGCAAGCTGAACCGCCCGTGCCGTATCTATGCTCCGGTGGGAACGCACGAAACCCTGCTGGCGTACCTGGTGCGTCGTCTGCTGGAAAACGGCGCGAATACCTCCTTCGTTAACCGCATCGCCGACACCACGCTCCCGCTCGACGAGCTGGTCGCCGATCCGGTGCAGGCCGTGGAAAAGATGGCGGCGCAGGAAGGCCAGATTGGCCTGCCGCATCCGAAAATTGCCCTGCCGCGCGAGCTGTACGGCAAAGGCCGCGTCAACTCGGCGGGTCTGGATCTCGCCAACGAACATCGTCTGGCGTCCCTCTCCTCTGCCCTTCTCAACAGCGCGCTGCAGAAGTGGCAGGCTAAACCGATTCTGGAGCAGCCCGCTGCTGACGGCGACATGCAGCCGGTAATCAACCCGGCGGAGCCAAAAGATATCGTCGGCTACGTGCGTGAAGCTACCGATGCGGAAGTGGATCAGGCGCTGGACAGCGCGGTGAATAACGCCCCAATCTGGTTCGCCACGCCGCCGCAGGAACGCGCCGCGATTCTGGAACGCGCCGCGGTGCTGATGGAAGATCAGATGCAACAGCTCATCGGCATTCTGGTGCGAGAAGCGGGTAAAACCTTCAGCAATGCCATCGCCGAAGTGCGCGAGGCGGTCGACTTCCTGCACTACTACGCCGGTCAGGTGCGCGATGATTTCGACAACGAAACCCACCGTCCGCTCGGCCCGGTCGTCTGTATCAGCCCGTGGAACTTCCCGCTGGCGATCTTCACCGGCCAGATTGCCGCCGCCCTGGCCGCAGGCAACAGCGTGCTGGCAAAACCGGCAGAGCAGACCCCGCTGATTGCCGCGCAGGGCATCAACATTCTTCTGGAAGCCGGGGTACCGGCGGGCGTGGTCCAGCTGCTGCCGGGCCGCGGTGAAACCGTGGGCGCCAAACTGACCTCCGATAACCGCGTGCGCGGCGTGATGTTTACCGGTTCGACCGAAGTGGCCTCTCTGCTGCAGCGCAATATTGCCACCCGTCTGGATGCACAGGGTCGCCCTACTCCGCTTATCGCGGAAACCGGCGGCATGAACGCCATGATCGTTGACTCCTCCGCCCTCACCGAGCAGGTGGTGGTTGACGTACTGGCCTCCGCCTTCGACAGCGCCGGTCAGCGCTGCTCCGCCCTGCGCGTGCTGTGCCTGCAGGACGACGTGGCGGACCACACGCTGAAGATGCTGCGCGGCGCGATGGCCGAATGCCGCATGGGCAACCCGGGCCGTCTCACCACCGACATCGGGCCGGTGATCGACGCGGAAGCCAAAGCCAACATCGAAAACCACATTCAGACCATGCGCGCGAAAGGCCGCCCGGTGTTCCAGGCGGTGCGTGAAAACAGCGAAGATACCCGCGAGTGGCGTACCGGCACCTTTGTGCCGCCTACGCTTATCGAGCTGGCAAGCTTCGACGAGCTGAAAAAAGAGGTATTCGGTCCGGTTCTGCACGTGGTGCGCTACAACCGTAACAACCTCAACGAGCTGGTTGAGCAGATCAACGCCTCCGGATATGGCCTGACGCTCGGCGTGCATACCCGTATCGACGAGACCATCGCGCAGGTCACCGGCAGCGCCAAAGTGGGTAACCTGTACGTTAACCGCAACATGGTTGGCGCGGTCGTGGGCGTGCAGCCGTTCGGCGGTGAAGGCCTCTCCGGCACCGGCCCGAAAGCGGGCGGTCCGCTCTACCTGTACCGTCTGCTGGCGAACCGTCCGGAGAACGCCCTGGGCGTCACCCTGGCACGCCAGGATGCGGACTATCCGGTGGATGCGCAGCTGAAAGCCGTGCTGACCCAGCCGCTGGAAGCGCTGATCGCCTGGGCGGAAAAACGTCCTGAACTGCGTGCCGTCGCACAGCAGTACGGCGAGCTGGCGCAGGCCGGTACCCAGCGTCTGCTGCCGGGGCCGACCGGCGAGCGCAACACCTGGACACTGATGCCGCGCGAGCGCGTGCTGTGCGTGGCCGATAACGAGCAGGACGCGCTGGTGCAGCTGGCCGCCGCCATGGCAACCGGCTGTGAAGTACTGTGGCCGGAAGATGCCCTGCATCGCGATCTCGCCAAACAGCTGCCGAAAGCGGTCTCGGCCCGCATTCACTTCGCGAAAGCCGATAACCTGCTGACCCAGCCGTTTGATGCGGCGATCTATCACGGTGATTCCGACCAGCTGCGCGAGCTCTGCGAGCAGGTTGCGGCCCGCAGCGGGGCAATTGTTTCGGTGCAGGGCTTCGCGCGCGGGGAGACCAACCTGCTGCTGGAACGCCTGTACGTAGAACGCTCGCTCAGCGTCAATACCGCGGCGGCAGGCGGTAACGCCAGCCTGATGACCATCGGTTAATCGTGTAAACTCTCCCCGGTGGCGCTATGCTTACCGGGGCTACAAAACAACTGTAGGCCGGATAAGCGCAGCGCATCCGGCTTTTTTACACTGAGGGAAAGATGAAAAGAGTATTTCTCGCAGGCGCAGCACTGCTGCTGAGCGCCAGCGCGCTGGCCGACGAGTGCGACAAAGCGACCACCCAGCTTGAACTGAATACCTGTAGCGCGCAGCAGTACCAGGCTGCCGATAAAAAGCTCAACCAGACCTATCAGTCGGCCATCAAGCGTGCGGCAGCCCCCCAGCGCGATCTGCTGAAAAAAGCGCAGCAGGCCTGGATTGCCCTGCGCGACGCGGACTGCGCGTTTATCGGTTCGGGCACGGAAGGCGGGAGCGTTCAGCCGATGATCGTGAATCAGTGCCTGGCGGAAAAAACCGTGGAGCGCGAAGCGTTTCTGGCCTCGCTGATGCAGTGTGAAGAGGGCAACCTAAGCTGCCCCCTCTCCCCATAGGGACGAGGCAGAAAAGACAGCACAGAACAGTCCCCTCTCCCCTTTGGGGAGAGGGTTAGTGTGAGGGGAATTAGCGCAAGCGGATCCCTTCAATAATCATCCGCTGCACGTTTTCCAGGGTGCTGTGGAAAAACGCTTCGTCCTGGAGCGTTTTTCCGGTCACCGCCTCGACCTGGGCCGCAAAGTCAGCGTAATGCTGGGTGGAGGCCCAAATCATAAAGATCAGATGATGCGGATCGACCGGGGCCAGTTTTCCGCTGGCCACCCATCCGGCAATAATGGCCGACTTATCGTCCACCAGCTGCTTTAAATCTCCGGTGAGCTCCGCCTGCAACAGCGGCGCGCCCTGCAGCATCTCAAGACAAAACAGTCGCGAAGCCTGCGGGTAATCGCGCGACACCTCCAGCTTCAGGCGAATGTACTCCTTGATCGCCACCAGCGGGGCCAGCTCTTCGCGGAAGGCCTTGAGCGGCGCCAGCCAGATATCGAGGATCTGCTGCATCACCGCGACATACAGCGCCTCTTTCGACGGGTAATAGTAGAGAAGATTGGTTTTGGATACCCCGGACTGCTCCGCCACCTGCTCCAGGCGCGTGCCGTGAATGCCAAACTGCGAAAAGGTCTCCAGCGCCGCGCTGAGGATCGCCTGCTTCTTGGCGCTCACCGCCTGCGAACGTTTACCTGGTGTTTTCACTGCGCCTTGTGTCATTCCCGCTCTCCTTATTCTGCGTTGCCCTCAGCATAGCAAAACCCCCGTCTCGCCACGACATCCTGCACTCCGATCGCGCATGAATGCCTGTTTTCTGTGCAATGTTTTTGACCAGTTAGTCCACTTTTAATCGAATCAAACCATCAACCTCTGATTAACACATTAATAACACTGCCATTTTCAAAACTGGCACTGCCTTTGCAAAAACACCGTTACACCTGCGACGTAATGAAGAGAGGTTCGTGATGAAAATTGGCGTATTTGTACCCATCGGCAACAACGGCTGGCTTATCTCGACCACTGCACCGCAATACATGCCGACCTTTGAGCTGAATAAAGCCATCGTGCAGAAAGCGGAGCACTACCATTTCGACTTTGCGCTTTCGATGATCAAGCTGCGCGGCTTCGGCGGCAAAACCGAATTCTGGGACCACAACCTGGAGTCCTTCACCCTGATGGCCGGACTGGCCGCGGTCACCTCGCGGATCCAGATCTACGCCACCGCCGCCACCCTCACCCTGCCCCCGGCGATCGTCGCGCGCATGGCCTCCACCATTGACTCCATCTCCGGCGGACGCTTTGGCGTCAACCTCGTTACCGGCTGGCAAAAACCCGAGTACGAGCAGATGGGGCTATGGCCAGGTGACGATTACTTCTCGCGTCGCTACGACTACCTGACCGAGTACGTGCAGGTCCTGCGCGATCTGTGGGGTACCGGCAAAAGCGATTTCAAGGGTGATTTCTTCACCATGAACGACTGCCGCGTCAGTCCGCAGCCGTCGGTGCCGATGAAGGTGATTTGCGCCGGGCAGAGCGACGCGGGAATGGAATTCTCGGCGAAATACGCCGACTTTAACTTCTGCTTCGGTAAAGGCGTTAACACGCCAGCCGCCTTCGCCCCGACCGCCGCGCGCATGAAAGAAGCCGCCGACAAAACCGGGCGCGACGTGGGCTCCTACGTGCTGTTTATGGTGATTGCCGACGAAACCGACGACGCTGCGCGCGCGAAATGGGAGCGCTATAAGGACGGCGCCGACGAGGAAGCCCTGAGCTGGCTCACCGAGCAGAGCCAGAAGGACACCCGCTCCGGAGCGGATACCAACGTTCGTCAGATGGCCGACCCGACATCCGCCGTCAATATCAACATGGGCACGCTGGTCGGCTCGTACGCCAGCGTCGCCAGAATGCTCGATGAAGTGGCGGCCGTTCCCGGTGCGGAAGGCGTCCTGCTGACCTTCGATGACTTCCTCACCGGCGTGGAGACCTTCGGCGAGCGCATCCAGCCGCTGATGCAGTGCCGCGCCCACATCCCTGCCGTCACGAAGGAGGTAGCGTAATGACAACCCTTAACGCACGCCCGGAAGCCATTACCTTCACGCCCCAGCAGAGCGCGCTGATCGTGGTGGACATGCAAAACGCCTATGCCAGCCCCGGTGGTTATCTGGATCTGGCGGGCTTCGACGTCTCCACCACAAGGCCTGTGATCGAGAACATCAAAACCGCCGTCGCCGCCGCGCGCGCTGCGGGCATGCTCATCATCTGGTTCCAGAACGGCTGGGATGACCAGTACGTTGAGGCCGGAGGCCCCGGGTCACCGAACTTCCACAAGTCGAACGCCCTGAAAACTATGCGCAAGCGGCCCGAACTGCAGGGCAAGCTGCTGGCAAAAGGCGGCTGGGATTATCAGCTGGTGGATGAACTGGTCCCGCAGGCGGGTGATATCGTCCTGCCAAAACCGCGCTACAGCGGCTTTTTCAACACCCCGCTCGACAGCCTGCTGCGCAGCCGGGGCATTCGCCACCTGGTCTTCACCGGTATTGCCACCAACGTCTGCGTGGAGTCGACCCTGCGCGACGGCTTTTTCCTCGAGTATTTTGGCGTGGTGCTGGAAGACGCGACCCATCAGGCCGGACCGGAATTCGCCCAGAAGGCGGCCCTGTTCAATATCGAAACCTTTTTTGGCTGGGTCAGTAACGTTGCGGATTTCTGCGACGCCCTGAATCCCCCGCTCGCCCGTATCGCCTGAGGAGACGCACGATGCCGAAATCCGCAATCATCCCGCCGGGCACCAGCACGCCCATCGCCCCGTTTGTCCCCGGCACGCTCGCCGACGGCGTGGTGTATGTCTCCGGCACGCTGCCGTTTGATAAAGACAACAACGTAGTGTTTATCAACGACCCAAAGGCGCAAACCCGCCACGTGCTGGAGACGATCAAAACCGTGATCGAAACGGCGGGTGGCACGATGGAGGATGTGACCTTCAACAGCATCTTTATCACCGACTGGAAAAACTACGCCGCGATTAATGAAATTTACGCGGAGTTCTTCCCCGGCGATAAGCCGGCCCGGTTCTGCATTCAGTGCGGGCTGGTGAAGCCGGAGGCGCTGGTTGAGATCGCCACCGTTGCGCACATCGCGAAGTGAGGCAGATATGAAACTCTCCATCTCGCCGCCACCGTACGAAGGTGCCCCCGTGGTGGTCCTTATTTCCGGTCTCGGCGGCAGCGGCAGCTACTGGCTGCCCCAGTTGGCCGCGCTGGAACCGGAGTATCAGGTGGTGTGCTATGACCAGCGCGGAACGGGCAATAACCCCGACGCCCTGCCGGAAGGCTACAGCCTGGCACACATGGCGGAAGAACTGGCCCAGGCGCTGGCTGAGGCTGGGATCCCGCGCTACAGCGTCGTGGGTCACGCGCTGGGGGCGCTGGTCGGCCTGCAGCTGGCCCTCGACAGGCCCAACGCTCTCACCGCGCTGGTGTGCGTCAACGGCTGGCTGACCCTCAACGCGCATACCCGCCGCTGCTTTCAGATCCGCGAGCGCCTGCTGCATTACGGCGGCCCGCAGGCGTGGGTTGAGGCGCAGCCGCTGTTTCTCTACCCGGCAGACTGGATGGCCGCCCGCGCCCCCCGTCTGGAGGCAGAAGAAGCGCTGGCGCTGGCCCATTTCCAGGGCAAAACCAACCTGCTGCACAGGCTCAGCGCCCTGAAAAAGGCCGACTTCAGCCGCCACGCCGCACGCATCCGCTGCCCGGTACAGATCATCTGTTCCGCCGACGACATGCTGGTGCCCTCCGTCTGCTCGTCTGAGCTGCAGGCAGCGATCCCGCACAGCAACAGCGCGGTGATGCGTCAGGGCGGCCATGCCTGCAACGTCACCGAGCCGGACACCTTTAACACCCTGCTGCTGAACGGGCTGGCCAGCCTGCTGCACAGCCCCGAACCCGCTTTATAAGGAGCTTTAATGAGCGAAGCCATCACACCCGCCGCGCTGGAAACGCTGTTCACCGGCGCCCGCACCCATAACGGCTGGCAGGATATTGCCGTCAGCGACGAGACGCTGCGCGAAATCTACGACCTGATGAAATGGGGGCCAACCTCCGCCAACTGCTCCCCGGCGCGGATTGTGTTTGTGCGAAGCGCAGAGGGAAAAGAGAAGCTGCGCCCGGCGCTCTCCAGCGGCAACCTGGAGAAAACGCTTACCGCCCCGGTCACGGCGATTGTCGCCTGGGACAGTGAATTCTACGAGCGCCTGCCTGAACTGTTCCCTCACGGCGATGCCAGAAGCTGGTTTACCGCAAGCCCCGCGCTGGCGGAAGAGACCGCCTTTCGTAACAGCTCGCTGCAGGCCGCCTATATGATTTTCGCCTGTCGCGCGCTGGGGCTGGACACCGGACCGATGTCGGGCTTTGACCGACAAAAGGTCGACGAGGCCTTTTTCACCGGCACGACGCTTAAAAGCAATCTGCTGATCAACATTGGCTACGGCGACCCGGGCAAACTTTACGGCCGACTGCCGCGCCTGACCTTCGACGATGCCTGCGGGCTGGCGTAAGGAGCGATGATGACGACACCGGATAAACAAACCTTTCGCGATGCCATGGCCTGCGTCGGCGCGGCGGTGAATATCATCACCACCGACGGTCCGGCAGGGATGGCAGGCTTCACCGCCAGCGCGGTGTGCAGCGTCACGGATTCACCGCCCACTCTGCTGGTGTGCCTGAACCGCGGCGCGTCCGTCTGGCCGACGTTCAGCGAGAACCGCACGCTGTGCGTCAATACCCTGAGCGCCGGGCAGGAGCCGCTATCTAACCTGTTTGGCGGCAAAACGCCGATGGAAGAGCGCTTCGCCGCCGCCCGCTGGCAGACGGGCGATACCGGCTGCCCGCAGCTGGAGGATGCGCTGGCCTCGTTTGACTGCCGCATCAGCCAGGTGGTGAGCGTCGGTACCCACGACATTCTTTTTTGCGACATCGTTTCGATTATTCGTCACCCCGCGCCGCAGGGCCTGGTGTGGTTTGACCGCGGCTACCACGCGCTGATGCGACCCGCCTGTTAAGGCGCTCTAAGGAGACAGACCATGTTCGGATTTCCCCACTGGCAGTTGAAATCGACCTCCACAGAAGCAGGCGTGGTCGCGCCGGATGAACGCCTCCCGATCGGGCAGACGATGGTGATGGGCGTTCAGCACGCTGTTGCGATGTTTGGCGCTACGGTGCTGATGCCGATGCTGATGGGACTCGATCCCAACCTGTCGATTCTGATGTCCGGTATCGGCACCCTGCTGTTCTTTTTCGTCACCGGCGGGCGCGTGCCCAGCTATCTGGGATCCAGCGCCGCCTTTGTCGGCGTGGTGATCGCCACCACCGGATTTAACGGCCAGGGAATCAACCCCAACCTGAGCGTGGCCCTCGGCGGCATCATCGCCTGTGGTCTGGTGTATACCCTGATTGGTCTGGTGGTGATGAAAATCGGCACGCGCTGGATTGAACGCATGATGCCCCCGGTCGTGACGGGCGCCGTGGTGATGGCGATTGGCCTGAACCTTGCGCCGATTGCGGTGAAAAGCGTCTCCGCCTCGCCGTTTGAAAGCTGGATGGCCGTCGTGACCGTGCTGTGCATCGGCCTGGTGGCGGTGTTTACGCGAGGCATGATCCAGCGGCTGCTGATCCTGGTCGGGCTGATTGTTGCCTGTCTGGTGTATGCCCTGCTGGCGAACGTTTTTGGTCTGGGCAAGCCGGTTGACTTTACGCTGCTCCATCAGGCCGCCTGGTTCGGCCTGCCGAAGGTGACCTCCCCCACCTTTAACACCCAGGCGATGATGCTCATCGCCCCGGTGGCGGTGATCCTGGTGGCGGAAAACCTGGGCCACCTGAAGGCCGTGGCGGGGATGACCGGACGCAGCATGGATCCGTACATGGGCCGCGCGTTCGTCGGCGACGGGCTGGCGACCATGCTCTCCGGTTCCGTGGGCGGCAGCGGCGTCACTACCTATGCCGAAAACATCGGCGTGATGGCGGTGACCAAAGTCTATTCGACGCTGGTCTTTGTCGCGGCGGCGGTGATGGCGATGCTGCTCGGCTTCTCGCCGAAATTCGGTGCGCTAATCCACACCATTCCGTCACCGGTCATCGGCGGGGCCTCAATCGTGGTGTTTGGGCTGATCGCCGTGGCCGGCGCGCGGATCTGGGTGCAGCATCGGGTCGATCTCAGCCAGAACGGCAACCTGATTATGGTGGCCGTTACGCTGGTGCTGGGCGCGGGTGATTTTGCCCTGACGCTGGGCGGGTTTACGATTGGCGGGATTGGCACGGCGACCTTCGGCGCGATCCTGCTTAACGCCCTGCTGAGCCGCCGGATGGCTGCCGCGCCGCAGGGCGAGGTGGTGCGTCAGGAGTCGTGAAATCTGAATGTCGGGTAACGGCTATGCCTTACCCGACCTTTATGTTCGCTAAGAACACCCTTATGTCAGGCAATTACGCCTGCTCAAACAGTCGTTCGATAGATTTTGTAGGAAAGAAAAGAGAATGGCTGTTTTCACCCGTCAGCGGAATAAAGCCCTGCTTCAGATAAAATTGTTTTGCCTGGTCATTGAGTGCATCAACAAATATTCCGTGTACGCCCACCGCCTGCGATGCCAGATAGACAACCCGCATGGCATGCGTGACGAGCGTCGTTCCCCACTCCTGTCCCTGCAGGTCTTTATGTATCGCCAGACGTCCCAGCGTTACGCTCGGTACGTTGCTATAAGGGATCCGACGCTGCTGAGTCTTAGAAGGCAGCATCGCTTTTTCAAAGCAACTTCCAGACAACGTGTAATAGCCCAGGACGCGCGGATGGTCGCGCTCTTTAAGCAGGTAGCCTCGTAAAATACGCCCATTGTGCTGACGCAACAGATGTTCTGTGAGGAAGACATTTAGCGAGGGCTCACCACAATCGAAATCCCTGAAATCATAATCTTTTCCCTCTGAAAACATTTCGACCGTGAGATTGTCCACGACGCTTCACTCCATGTTTCGAAGACGTTTTGCGGCTCGCTTCAGGCGTTCATTTGGTTCTGGCGGATTCTCGATGGCATCCATCACCGCATTCCATGATGCTTCGTTTAATACGAGACGACGGTGCTGCTCGATGACCTCTGCAGCACGCTCTGACGCACTGTTCACCATAAACTGGGTGATCGTTTGGTTCGTCATCGCCGCCGCTTCTTCAATCATTGTTTTGTCTTCGTCCGTTAAGCGAAGATCGATACGCTGTTTTTTAAGTGCTGGCATGGTTTACTTCATCGTGTACGGTATTTATCCGTACACATCGTAGATAAACCCGCCTATTTTTTCAATCTAAACCTTCTTCAGCAGTCATGTCGCTCACCGGGCTCCGACGCTTTCTGAGCTTCAACTCGCTCACCAGCACCCCGGCGACAATAAACGCCGCGCCCACCAGGGCCAACAGCGGCAAACGTTCCCCGGCGAGCCGCCCGAAAATGCCCGCCCAGACCGGTTCACCGGTATAAATCACCGTCGCGCGGGTTGGCGATACGCTGCGCTGCGCCCAGTTCATGGTGACCTGAATAATGGCGCTGAAGATTCCCAGTCCCAGTGCGACCACGACCAGACCGGTAGACATCGGCGGCACGGACTCCCCTGCCGGAACCATCGTCGCAAAGGCCACCAGCGAGGCCGTGGCGAGCTGCACCACCGTCACCCGTTTGACGTCGACCTTGCCCGCCCAGGCGCTAATCAGAATAATTTCAGCCGCAATCGCAACCGCTCCGACGAGGGTGATCATTTCGCCCGGCCCCAGCGCCAGCAGGTTATTTTCCGGCCCGGCCAGTAAGACCAGGCCGATAAACGCCAGCACGATGCCAATACAGGACATCAGCCCCGGCAGCCGCCCCAGGCACAGCCACTGCAGCAGCGGCACCAGGGGTACATACATCGCGGTGATAAACGCGGATTTGCTGCTGGAAATGGTCTGCAATCCCCACGTCTGCAGGCTGTAGCCCATCGCTATCGCTATACCAATGGCCACGCCGGCCTTAAGCTCTTTCAGCGTCAGCCCCCGCAGCGTTTTAAGCGAAATCAGCCCCACGGCTATCGCCGCCGTCGCAAAGCGCAGGCCAACGAAAAAGAACGGATCGCTAAGGGTCACCGCGTACTGGACTGCCAGAAACGTCCCGCCCCAGAACATGGTGATGAGAATCAGGATGGCTTCCTGCGGTTTAACGGAGAATTTGAAGCGTGAGACAGACATGCGGCACTCGCGATTAAGATCAATTCCCTAGTGTGCGTTGCCTTTGGTTACAGTTCAATGTTGCAGAAATAAAAAAACCGCCGGGATCTCCCGGCGGCAGGGGCTCAACCCGGCGTGTTACTTACTGCTGCCGTGGCTGTTTTTGCCCCCTTTCTTGCCAGCTTCAGATGCGCGTTGCGGGTCATTCTTGAAGTTACCCCCGCTATGCTGGCCACCTTTACGGCCTGCTTCTGATGCTCTTTCACGGTCTTCTGCGAAATTACCTGAACCACCACGATGGTTTGCCATCTCTAACCTCCAGAATGTGAAACATTAGACATCATATTGCATTCAGTAAAAGAGGATTCTTTCACCTCGCAACACAAGGACAGCGCCTTTATCTGTGCCGCGTGAAACTAAGCTTAGTGGACTGAGGCTATCCGGCAAGCCGCAGGTAATATCCTGCAACATGATCTCAGTCTTTCGGGTGAGATGACGCGGCGGGGATGCATAAGCCTTTCTTATCATTTCAAAAAACGATGACGAGAAAGTTGTTTCATTTTGCTACAAACCTGTTTACCCACCATATTGTTATAAATCAAAGAAATGCCGTTCGTTTTTGCAGTCTGGCTGTGATGGCATATCTTTAAAAGAACGCAGCGATTCGCTGTCAGAAAAACCAACGAGGAGTGATGCAAAATGGCAAAAGTTCTGGTGCTCTATTATTCCATGTATGGACACATTGAAACCATGGCTCACGCGGTAGCAGAAGGTGCAAACAGGGTTGATGGCGTTGAGGTTGTGGTGAAACGCGTACCGGAAACCATGCAGGCGGAAGCCTTCCTGAAAGCCGGGGGGAAAACGCAAAACGCCCCGGTCGCCACCCCGCAGGAGCTGGCGGATTATGATGCCATTATCTTCGGCACCCCGACCCGCTTCGGCAATATGTCGGGCCAGATGCGTACCTTCCTCGATCAAACCGGCGGGCTTTGGGCATCCGGGGCGCTCTACGGCAAACTCGCCAGCGTATTCAGCTCTACCGGTACCGGCGGCGGTCAGGAGCAGACGATTACCTCAACCTGGACTACCCTTGCTCATCACGGGATGGTGATTGTGCCGATTGGCTACGGCGCGCAGGAGCTGTTTGACATTTCCCAGGTGCGCGGCGGTACGCCGTACGGCGCAACCACCATTGCCGGTGGGGATGGCTCACGTCAGCCAAGCAATGAAGAACTGTCTATCGCCCGCTATCAGGGTGAATACGTCGCGGGTCTGGCCAAAAAACTGAACGGCTAACACCCAACAGGAGGACAAGCATGCCAACTCAAGAATCCAAAGCTCACCACGTGGGCGAATGGGCAAGTTTACGCAACACCTCTCCGGAGATTGCCGAAGCTATCTTTGAAGTCGCGAAGTACGATGAAAAGCTGGCCGAGCAGATTTGGGAGGAAGGTAACGATGAGGTGCTGGTGCGCGCCTTCGAAAAAACGGATAAAGACTCGCTCTTCTGGGGCGAGCAAACCATCGAACGTAAAAACGTCTAAGCGTTTCCCCCCGCCGCAGCGGGGGGTTCTCTCTCACTTCGCCGCGTTATTCATCACCGCATTGAATTTATCGACCGGACAGAAGCCGTTCGCATCTACCGGGCAGCCCTTCAGCTCCAGCGTCACGCGCTGCGCAGGCGACTGCAGCGACAGCACGCTGGCGTTACGCAACTGCTCTGAGCTCTGGTAGACATACTCAATCTTCATCAGCTCCTGGTTGGCATTTTTGTCATGCCAGCGCTGGAAGACAATTTTGCCGCCAATCGGGGTGCGCTCCTGCTGGTCGTGCAGCTGATACGGTTTGAAATCGAGGGCGGTCAGCAGGGAAGCAATGTTCGAGTCATGCCCCACCAGCAGGGTGATCTTCGGTGCTTTCGCCTGGTCGGTAACCAGCGTTTTATCAATGTACTTCACCAGCGGCTTCGCCACGTTTTGCGCCACCTCGGTAGAGGTGAACAGCGAGTCCTGATAGCCGTTCTTCAGCTTCGACAGCACGCGCCACTGCTGGTCGGTTTTGATTTCGCCCCAGGCCACCTGGTCGGCCGGGAAGCCTTCGTAATACTGCAGCGTAAACGCGTCCACCAGCGAGTTCCCCACCTTCAGCGGCCCGGATACGCCAGGCTCTTTTTCATAGTCGGCGCTGAAGGTATCTTTCGCATCCGCCAGCGAGCAGACTTTTTTCTCTTTGCAGGACGGCGAGTCGGCGTAGTTCGTCATCTGCTCCAGCAGCTTATAGCTTTCGCCAAGCTGCATTTTCTGCCGTTCCGTCTCCATCGCCTTCAGCGCTTTTTCACGAAATTCAGGTGAGTTGTCGGTAATCACCGGATTGAATGTCGGATCCATGGTGCCCATTTTTTCCTGATGGTGCACGGGAACGTCGCAGCCCGGGAACGCGCCGGTGATGAAGAATTGCGCGGTGGCGACGGTACGCTGCAGGCTGTTAGCATACGCATAAACGCTCTCCGCCGCTGGACACTCTCCCGTCTTCACCATCCCCTGCTGCGCCAGCCACTCGCGCATGTAATGGCCCATATAGACCTCCAGCACGCCGCCTTTGGTCGTGAGCTGGCCCCCCGGCACCTCCCACTCCGGCCACTGCTTCGGCGTGGACTGCTCCAGCACGCTGCCGTTATTAGCCAGCGGCGCGCGCAGGTTATGGCGACTCATGATTAAAACTTGCTCCAGCTGATACCCTTCCGGCGTCTCTTGCGCCTGCACGCCAAACGTTGCTGAAATGGAACCGGCGACTGCCAGCGCGAGTAGTACTTTTCTCATCCCTAATTCCTCACTCGTTTTAAAATGTCGCGCTCAGTGTGACAGATTCGTCACAATTTTCCGGGAAGCATTTCTCAAACTGATGATTAACGTGCTTACGGTGTGTACGGATTAGTTTTATAATAAAACCATACCTCACCGGAGAATTGACCGTGAAACGTACCCGCCTTGAAGAGAGCACCTGCCCCGTTGCCCGTTCACTGGATATCATCGGCGACTGGTGGTCACTGCTGATCGTGCGCGACGCGCTGCGCGGGATTAAACGCTTCGGCGAGTTCCAGAAAAGCCTTGGTATCGCAAAAAACATGCTGACCACACGGTTAAAACTGCTGGTCGACGAAGGCATCCTCCGGCTTCAGCCCGCGTCCGACGGCAGCGCCTGGCAGGAGTACGCACTGACCGATAAAGGGCGCGCCCTGCAAACGGTGCTGGTTGCCTTGTCCCAGTGGGGCAATGAATTTTTGTTTGCCGAAAACGAATGCGGCACCGTGCTGGTCGATACCGAACAGCGCAAACCCCTGCGCAAGCTAGCGCTTATCGCCGACGATGGACGCGAACTGACGCCAGAAGAGATCGTGGCAAAACTCCCCTCCTGATCGTTCCCGACGGCAAAAGCACAAAATGATCGCCAATATGGTTGCATTATAAAACCAAATAGCAGAGAGTTAATTAAGTTTCATATTGAAACCAAATAACCCACTTTGCCTTGAGGTAACACACGATGACTACGCAAATCACCACCGCCCTGATTACGGGCGCCTCTTCCGGGATTGGTGCCGTTTATGCCGATCGTCTTGCCGCGCGCGGTGCCAACCTGGTGCTGGTTGCCCGCCGCGAGGATCGCCTGAAAACGCTCGCCGCCGACCTGCGCGCGCGCTATGGCGTGGCCGTCGATATTCTGGTAGCCGATCTCACCGATGAAGTCGGGATCCGCGCGGTGGAAGACGAACTGCGCAGCAATACGGCCATTGATACGCTCGTTAACAACGCGGGCACCGCGCAGATGGCACCGTTCCTCGCGGGCGAGGTGGCGCAGCATCAGGCCATTAACACCCTGAACACCACGGCGCTGATGCGTCTGACCTACGCCATCCTGCCGCGCCTGGCGCAGAATAACAGCGGCACGCTGATCAATATCGCGTCCGTGCTGGCCCTGCACGTCCGGGCGGGCAGCGCGCTCTACAGCGCCACCAAGGCGTGGGTATTGAGCTTTACCCGTGGGTTACAGGAAGAATTTGCCGACAGCAGCGTGCGCATTCAGGCCGTGCTGCCCGCCGCCACGGCGACAGAA
This sequence comes from Enterobacter sp. ECC-249, assembly GCF_043965265.1. NCBI lineage: Bacteria > Pseudomonadati > Pseudomonadota > Gammaproteobacteria > Enterobacterales > Enterobacteriaceae > Enterobacter > Enterobacter sp. ECC-249. The sequence goes on along the minus strand of NZ_CP143660.1, from coordinate 2,182,618 downwards.
ATCTGGAGCCATTCGGGCGTCACGGTGAACGATCTGCCGGAAGGATCGGTGATGACCACCGACGATATGGTGGATGCATCGCTGGCGGGTCTGGATCAGGGCGAACCGATCACCATCCCGCCGATGCATGATGCCGCACTGTGGGATCGCTACGAAGCAGCGCGCCTCGAGCTGTTCAACAGCGCGCGCACCGGTATTCCGGCACCGCGCTACGCAAAACGGTAGCCTAACGCTCAAGCTGGTCGCCGTACTCGCTCATCCAGGCGGCCAGCGGCGAGAGCGCATCCTGCAGAGTTAAGCCCAGCGCGGTGATCTGATACTCCACGCGCGGCGGGATCTCCGGATAGACCGTCCGCGTCACCAGCCCGCGCTGTTCAAACAGGCGCAGCTGCTTCGTCAGCTCTTTCTGGGTGATGGGGGCAGCCGCCCGCAGCAGATCGCCAAAGCGAACGGGCGTGTTGAAGACAATCAGGCGATAGAGGATCGGGATCGCCCATTTGCCGGAAATCAGGTTCACAAACTGCGTCATCGGGCAGGTATACGCCTCAGATTTTTTTTCACTGCACTCCTCCAGCATTTCTGCCATAGCACACCTCTTGCCTCTTTAGTATCCATTTGGTACCTGGTTTCCTTTCGATACTAATGTTTCTATAGTGCTTTTTCCAGAGACATTTCAGGAGAAGAACATGGGTCGTTTAACCGATAAGTACACGTTGATTACCGGCGGCACCAGCGGTATCGGTCTCGCCACCGCGCAGGCATTTATCGCCGAAGGGGCGCGCGTCGCCGTAACCGGACGCAACCCGGACACCCTCGCCGAAGCAGAGCGCGTTCTGGGCGATAAGGCGTGGGTTATCCCAACCGATGCGGGCGATATCGCGTCGCAAAAAGCCCTGGCGGAAACCCTCGCCGCCCGCTGGCCACGCCTTGACGCGGTCTTCCTTAACGCCGGCGACGTAACGCACGCGCCGCTGGAAGCCTGGCAGGAAGAGGCCTGGGACCGTCTGATGAACATCAACCTGAAGGGACCGTTCTTTTTAATCCAGGCGCTGCTGCCGCTGCTGAACAACCCGTCGTCGGTGATCCTCTGCGGCTCCGTGAGCGCGCGCATCGGCCTGCCCACCAGCAGCGTGTATGCCGCGAGCAAGGCTGCCCTGCTGTCGCTGGCGCGTACGCTCTCGGCGGAGCTGCTGCCGCGCGGGATCCGCGTCAACGGCCTGAGCCCCGGTCCGGTGGAAACCCCGGCGTTTACGAAAACGGGCTTAAGCGACGAGGCGCTTAACGCGATGATGGCGGAGATCGTCAAGCTGGTGCCGCTGGGCAGAATGGGCTCGACGACGGAGCTGGCAAAAGCCGCTCTCTATCTGGCCTCCGACGAGTCGAGCTACACGGTAGGAACGGAACTGCTGGTGGACGGCGGAATGGGGAGTTTGTAACTCAAAAGGCGCTGATGCCGGTGACGATGCTGACATACAGCGCCGCCCATACGCAGGCGGAAAGCAGGCTGACGGCGTAGACCTTTGCTGCATTCAGCCTGAGCATCCCCGCCGCCAGCGGCACGATGTAACGCAACACCGCCAGAAAGCGCGACGTAAACAGCACGATGACACCGTTCTTTTGCAGCTGATGCTGTACCCGTAAGAACTTATCGGCATGCTTTGAGGTAAAGCGCGTGACCAGCCGGGTGTGCCCCATCAGCCGGCCGATATGGTAGTTCAGCACCGAACCCGCCGTTGCCCCCAACACCACGGCCAGCCACGACAGCGCAGGATGCATGCTCGTCTGGCTGACGGTAATGCCCGCCAGCAGCATCACCGAGGCGGGCGGCAGCACGGAGGAGATCAGCACCGTCGATTTACTCAGCGCCATTACGAATAACAGCGCGAACAGATGTGCCGGATACAGCGCAAAATGATTCAGCAGATTATCAAACCACGCCATTTTCCCCTTCCCCGTTAATTATTTAATTCTCCATTTAAAGTGAATAACCTTAAATAAACCCTCAACATCTTATTAATAATATTCTCCTAAACCGTTCTTAAACATTTTTTAAATTCCTGAGCGGTAACGTTAAATAAGCGTATTATTCCTCTCGTTTTACAACGATCTCGTTATGGCGAGGCTCCTGTACAAATACACGTTATCGCTCTGGTGGGTTCGAGAGAACCGGCACAGGGTAAAACAGGCACTGTCGAATCAAGGCTTTGTCAGTATAACTTCCCTTGCGGGATACGGTGTACAGTGCTGAACCCAGGACGTGGGGATCTCCTCTTCGACATGCCCTGTCTTGCTCGCCCCTGAGAGATTTTATTATTCAAAGGGAATTCACTATGTCTTACGCTATTCACAACCAAAACCAGGCATTCAATGACAGCGCGATCGCGCAATATATGAATACCGATTTTATCGTCCTCGATATTGCATTATGCGTGGCGCTGGCGCGCGAGCAATTCTTCGAAAAATTAAAAGACGATGATATTCCGTCGCATATTTTTATCGAAGACCATGGCCGCCTGGCGGGGATGGTTGCTGTGCGCAAATTGCTGCAAACCGCGGATACGGTGCAGCCGGTGAAATCGCTGATGATTTCGCAGTTTTTGCAGGTCAAACCGGAGGATGAACGTGCCGACGTTGCCGGGCTGCTGGCGCACGGCGGCGCGGATGTGGTGCCCGTGGTCACCCACGGCAAGCTCGTCGGCTGCCTGACCGAGCGCGAAATTGCCCATCTGCTGGAAGATGACGTCACCGAAGATGCTCAGCTTCAGGGGGCGACGCTGCCGCTGGAAAAGCCCTATCTGGACACCAGCCCGTATAGCCTGTGGAAGAAACGCTCCGTCTGGCTGCTGCTGCTGTTTGTCGCCGAAGCCTACACCAGCTCGGTCATTCAGCATTTTGAAGAGGCGCTGGAGTCCGCCATCGCGCTGGCGTTCTTTATTCCACTGCTGATCGGCACGGGCGGCAACAGCGGGACGCAGATCACCTCCACCCTGGTGCGCGCCATGGCGCTGGGGGAAGTCCGTCTGCGCGACGTTGGCCGCGTGCTGCGTAAAGAGATGACCACGTCGCTGATGATTGCCGCCACGCTGGGTCTGGCCGGGTGCATCCGCGCCTGGATGATGGGGATTGGGCTGGAAATTACGCTCATCGTCAGCCTGACGCTGGTGTGCATTACGCTGTGGAGCGCCATTGTCTCGTCCGTCATTCCAATGGTGCTCAAGCGCTGCGGCATTGACCCGGCGGTCGTCTCCGCGCCGTTTATCGCGACGCTTATCGACGGCACCGGGCTGATTATCTACTTTAAAATCGCGCAATATACGCTGGGTCTGGAGTGATGTGATTTCTTGCCGGGTGGCGCTGCGCTTACCCGGCCTGGCAATGCCGTAGGCCCGTGCAGGCGTAGCGCCGCCGGGCACTACTCAGATCGCATCAAGCTTTCTCACCGCCAGCCCAAACGCCTCAATCGCCAGAGCAACATCCTCAGCCATCACCGATTCGGCCGGATGGTGGCTGACCCCGCCCTTACAGCGCACAAACAGCATCCCCACCGGCCAGCGTTCCGCCAGGGCGATGGTGTCATGCCCGGCGCCGCTGGGCAGGGATAACGAGCGCCCCTGCACCGATTCAACGGCGTCGCCCAGCATGTGCTGCAAACGCGCATCGCACGGCGTGGCGGCGATCCGGTAAAACTCCTCGGCAGCAAAGCTTAACCCGCGACGGGCGGCGATGGCCTGCGCCTGCGCAAGCAGTTCCGCGAGCAGCGCGTCAAGCGGGCCATCCTGCGGGCCACGAATATCCAGCGAGAGCGCAACTTCGCCGGGGATGACGTTGACCGCGCCGGGCAGGCATCGCAGTTCACCGACCGTCGCCACCCGGTTGCCGCCCTGCTGTCGGGTGGTGTTTTCAATCAGAACCATCCATTCGGCGGCGGCGGCCAGGGCATCCTTACGGTGATTCATCGGCACGGTACCCGCGTGCCCGGCCTCCCCGGTGAAGCGGCAGCTGAGGCGGCGCGCGCCGTTAATGGCTTCCACCACGCCCAGCGCCAGCCCTTCCTGCTCCAGGCACGGCCCCTGTTCGATATGCAGTTCCAGACAGGCGCTGAAATCGTCCTGATGACGCGCCGCGAGCGCCACGCGGGCAGGATCGAGCCCCGCCTGCACCATCGCCTGCGCCACGCTGATGCCCTGAGCATCACACGTCTCCAGCCATCCCTGCGGCCAGGTGCCGGTGATGCCCCGGCTGCCTAACAGGGTGATTCCAAAACGGGTTCCCTCTTCGTCACCAAAGCCGACAATCTCTATGGCCTGGGCCAGATGCACACCCTGCTGGTGAAGGCCGTCCACCACTTCGATGGCGGTGAGCACCCCGAGCATGCCGTCGTAGCGCCCGGCGTTGCGTACGGTGTCCAGATGCGAGCCGAGCAGCACCGCCTGCGCCCCTTCCTGCGCGCCTTCGTAGCGTCCACAGATATTGCCCACGCTGTCCTGCCAGACGGTCATGCCCGCCTGACGCATCCACTCCCCGACCAGCTGGTTGGCCTGCAGATGCTGCGTGGAGAGATAGACCCGCGTCAGGCCGTCCGGGGTTTCACTGATGGCAGCCAGCGCGTCGGCGCGCGCCATCACCCGTTCTGCCGCCGGGCTCATTGCGGCATCTCGCGACGATAGTGGTCCCACGCGGCCTGCATGGCGGCACCCTGCGTGGTGGTGAATTTGAGGTAATTCAGCACCGACTCCAGCGCGCTCAGGGTGGTCATCACGCAGTCCTTGCGCGCGTTGTAGCCCATGGTGCCAATGCGCCAAACCTTGCCGTGCAGCGGGCCAAACGAGGTGCCGATTTCAATCCCGAAATCCTCCAGCATCAGCTTACGCACCTGGTCACCGTTGATGCCCTGCGGTATCACCACGCCCAGCACGTTGTTCATCTTGTGCTTCAGGTCGCCGAAGGTCTCCAGCCCCATCGCCTGAATCCCCTTCAGCAGCGCATCGCCGTGCAGCTTATGACGCGCAATGCCGTTATCCAGCCCTTCCTGCAGGATCAGCCGCGCGCATTCGCGGGCGCCAAACAGCGCGGTGGTCGCTTCGGTGTGGTGGTTCAGCCGCTCCGGCCCCCAGTAGTCCATCACCATGCCGAGATCGAAGTAGTTGGAGTAGATCATCTCCTCGTCGCCGTCGCGGTGGGCGTCGGTGCGAATGCCCTCCTCCACGCACTTGCGGCGGCGGATCGCCTCTTCCATCCGCGCGCTCAGGGTGATCGGCGACGTGCCCGACGGGCCGCCGAGGCACTTCTGCATCCCGGCCGAGACGGCATCCAGCCCCCAGGCGTCGGTCTCCAGCGCGTTACCGCCGAGCGACGCGGTGGCGTCGGTGTAAAACAGCACGTCGTAGCGACGGCAGATGGCACCCAGCTCCGCGAGCGGCTGCAGCATGGTGGTGGAGGTATCGCCCTGCACGGTCAACAGCAGGCGCGGACGAATACGTTTAATCGCATCCTCCACCTGGTCCGGGGTGAACACCTCGCCCCACGGCACCTCTATGGTATGCACCTCCGCGCGGCAGCGGCGGGCAATTTCGCACAGCAGATGACCAAAGCGGCCAAAAACCGGCACCAGCACCTTATCTCCCGGGCGAATGGCGGAGACCAGAATGGCTTCAATCCCCGCGCGGGATGTACCGTCTACCAGCATCGTCCAGCGGTTTTCGGTGCGGAACACCCCACGATAGAGCGCCATCACCTCATTCATGTAGTGGGTCATGGCCGGATCGTACTGGCCGATCAGCTGGCTCGACATGGCGCGCAGCACGCGCGGGTCGGCGTTAATCGGGCCCGGCCCCATCAGCAGGCGCTGCGGCGGGTTGATTTGCGGAAAGTGTGCGATATCCATTGTTAAGTCCTTATCAGTTGAGGCCGCGCACGGAGGAGATGAACTGCTTCAGTTCCGTGGTCTGCGGGTTGGCGAACAGCGTTTTGCTGTCGCCCTGCTCCCAGACTTTCCCCTGGTGCATAAACACCACGCGGTCGCCCACTTCGCGGGCAAAATTCATTTCATGGGTAACCAGTATGAGCGTCATCCCCTCGGCCGCCAGCTGCTCCAGCACCTTGAGCACTTCGCCCACCAGCTCCGGGTCGAGCGCGGAGGTGATCTCGTCGCAGAGTAACACTTTCGGCGACATGGCCAGCGCGCGGGCGATCGCCACGCGCTGCTGCTGGCCGCCCGAGAGGCTCGACGGGTAGTAATCCAGACGATCGCCGAGGCCAACCTTCTCCAGCATCTGCTGCGCCAGCGCCCGGCATTCGGCGGCGCTTTTCTTCAGCACCCGCCGCGGGGCGAGCATCACGTTCTCCAGCGCCGTCATGTGCGGGAACAGGTTGAAGCTCTGGAACACCATCCCGATCGAGCGGCTGATTTCACGCGCCTGAGAATCCCGGTCGGTAATGGTCATGCCGCCCAGCTTGATGCTGCCGTCCTGATAGCCTTCCAGTCCGTTGATGCAGCGCAGCAGCGTGCTTTTGCCCGATCCGCTGCGCCCGATGATGGAGATCACCTGGCCCATGTCGATATCCAGATCGACGCCCTTGAGCACGTGGTTATCGCCGTAGTACTTCTGCACCTGATTAATGGTGATGAGAGGCATTGAATTTCGTCTCCAGATAGCGGCTGTAGCGCGACAGCGGATAACACAGAATAAAGTAGCCGAGCGCCACCAGCGCAAAGACCTTAAACGGCTGATACGTCACGTTGGTCAGCATGGTCCCGGCCTTAGTCAGCTCGATAAAGCCGATAATCGACGCCAGCGCGGTGCCTTTGATCACCTGCACGGCAAAGCCGACCGTCGGCGCAATGCCGATGCGCAGCGCCTGCGGCGCGACGACGCGAAACAGGGTCTGGCCAAAGGTCAGCCCCAGACAGCGCGAGGCTTCCCACTGCCCTTTTGGCAGCGCGCGAATGCTGCCAAACCAGATATCGAGCAGGAACGCGCTGGTGTAGAAGGTCAGCGCCAGCGAGGCGGCGGTCCACGGCGAGACGTCAATGCCGAACAGCGCCACGCCGAAGAAGGCCAGAAACAGCTGCATCAGCAGCGGCGTGCCCTGAAACAGCTCAATATAGCCGCGGATGATGCGCTTGACCGTGCGCCCGCCCGTCAGGCGCAGCAGCAGCAGAGGCAGGGTCACCACCGCGCCGCCGACAAACGCCACCAGCGACAGCAGCACCGTCCAGCGCCCGGCCAGTAGCAGGTTGCGAATAATGTCCCAGTCGGTAAAGGTGGTCATCATGCCTGCACCCCCAGCCATTTTCGTCCTGCCGCCATCATCAGCTGGCGCAGGGTAATCGACAGCGCTAAGTAAATCCCGGTTGTCACCAGATAAACCTCAAAGCTCAAAAACGTTCTGGACTGGATCAGGTTGGCGGCGAAGGTCAGCTCTTCATACGAGACCTGCGACACCACCGACGAGCCGAGCATCACGATGATGCACTGGCTCACCAGCGCCGGGTAAATGCGCTGCAGCGCGGGCGGCAATACCACGCGGATAAAGGTCTGCAGGCGGGTCAGCCCCAGCACGCGTCCGGCTTCCCACTGCCCTTTCGGCGTGACCTGTATGCCCGCGCGGATAATCTCGGTACTGTAAGCACCGAGGTTCACCACCATGGCCAGCAGCGCCGCTTCCCCCGCCGTCATCTTCAGCCCGAGATTCGGCAGGCCGAAGACGATGAAAAACAGCTGCACTACAAACGGCGTGTTGCGGATGATCTCCACGTAGCCGCCCCAGATCCGGCTGAACCAGGTTGTGCGTCCGCTGCGGATCGCCGCCCCGAAAATCCCTGTTGCCAGCCCGCCGACGGTCGCCATCACCGTCAGCTGAACGGTGACCCACAGCCCCGCCAGCAGCTCCGGCCAGTGCGGCCAGAGCGCGGAGAAATCAAGTTGCTCAGTCATCGGCTCAGGCGCCAAGGTTTGCCGGCAGCGGGGCCTTCAGCCATTGCTCGGACAGGCCGTTCAGCGTGCCGTCCTTGATGCCCTGCTCAATCAGCGCATCCACTTTTGCCTTCAGGGCCGGTTCGTTTTTCTTCAGGCCAATAAAGCACGGCGAATCTTTCAGCATAAAGCTCGGCACCGGGGCTTTATCCGCGTTCTGGCGCGAAATGGCCGCTACCACGAGGTTGCCGGTTGCCACGTACTGCACCTGTCCGGAGAGGTAGGCGGAGAGCGTGGTGTTGTTGTCTTCGTAGCGCTTCACGTCCGCGTCTTTCGGCGCCAGGCCGGTCAGCACCATGTCCTCCACCGCCCCGCGCGTCACGCCGATGGTTTTTCCGCTCAGCGCGGCGGCGTCCTTCAGCTCGGCCCCTTTCGGACCAAACACGCCGAGGAAGAACGGCGCGTAGGCGCGGCTGAAGTCGATCACCTTCTCGCGCTCCGGGTTTTTACCGAGGCTGGAAATGACCAGGTCCACCTTATCGGTTTGCAGGTACGGCACGCGGTTGGCGCTGGTCACCGGCACCAGCTGCAGCTTGAGCTTCATCTGTTTAGCCAGATAGCGTGCCATATCGATGTCATAACCCTGCGGCTGCAGATCGGTCCCCACCGAGCCAAACGGCGGGAAATCCTGCGGAACGGCAATGCGGATAGTGCCGCGCTTCTCGATATCCTGAAGCTGGTCAGCCTTTGCCGGCAGCTGTGTGAAGAGACATGCGGCCCCGGCTAGTGCAATCAACAATTTTTTCATGGTGCTTTCCCGTAACGTTAACATGAAACAAAAGATTCTTTGAATGTGATTTTGCAACTAATGTGCCAGATAAGGCGAAGCGGGAAATATTGTTGTGAAGCCTTATAAAACGCGGACGGGGCATAAATGCTCTCCATTTACGCCCCGTCTGGTTGCACCATTTCAATGCAAAGCACCAGCCTGATGCCCCATTATCGCTGTTCGAGCTCGTCCAGCTGCTGGTAAAGGGAGGCAATCTCGTGAATGCGCGGGCGGCCTTTATCGAGAATTTCATGCAGGAAGGCGTTCGCCAGCAGGTTGATCAGGCTGTTGACCGATGAATAGCTATCATAGGCGGAGACGCTGTCCAGCGGGGCGCAAAGCTGCCAGCTCGCCAGCGGGAACAGACTGTGCGCCTGCGGCTCGCACATCAGCAGCACCGGAATACCGCTGCTCTGAAGCTGCTGCATCAGCGGGCGAATGATGCGCGGACGGCGGCGGAAGGCCATCATGACCACCAGATCGTCCGGCGTTAAATCCACCAGCTCTTCGCCCAGGCTCTGCCCCGGCTGCGGCAGGACCAGCACCTGCCCGCGCGCCTGCAGCAGCTGCTGGCGCAGGTGGAGCGCCGCCGGATAGGCGTTACGCATGCCGATAATGACGATGCGGCGCGCCCTGACCATGCAGGCCATGGCGTCGGCAAACTGCTGTGCGTCGAGGGCATTAACCCACTGGGTCAGGTTCGCCATCTCCTGCTTGTAGTGGCGCGCCAGCAGCGTGTTGCCCTGCACCGCATCGCGATTATCGGTGAGCGGCATCCCGCTCTGGCGCAGGGTGCGCAGCTCTTCGCGCATCTCCTTATATTTCTCATAGCCGAGCCGCTTAAACAGACGGCTGACCGTGGCTTTCGACACCCCGCTCAGCTGCGCCAGCTCGGCGCTGTTGTAGCTAATGAGGTCGTCAAAATGGTCGAAAATAAAGTCCGCCACCCGCTGCTCCTGCGGCGACAGCGACGGGTATTGTACTTTCAGACGTTCATCCAGTTGTTCCATAGCGCCTCTGTAACTTTTGTTTCATCACATTTTGCCTTTGATTCTACCTTTCATTATACGTGCCAGTTTACTGAAACTTTTCTTTCAGAACTGGAACAGCTTTTGCAGCACCTTGTGACTTTCAGGGTTACGAGGACTCTTCATGCAAAGTAATGTCTCCACACACGGTATGGCGGTTGCCCCCCACCACCTCGCCAGCCAGAGCGCGCTGGCCGTGCTGCGCGAAGGCGGCAGCGCCATCGAAGCGATGGTCGCGGCGGCGGCCACCATCGCCGTAGTCTATCCGCATATGAACGGGCTGGGCGGCGATGGCTTCTGGCTTATCGTGCCGCCGGAAGGCGATCCCATCGCCATTGATGCCAGCGGCGCGGCGGGATCGCGCGCGACGCTGGCCGCCTACGACGGGCTCACGCAGATCCCCCATCGCGGCCCCCGTGCGGCGCTGACCGTCGCCGGAACCGTCAGCGGCTGGGACGAGGCGCTGAAGGTCTCCCGCGAGATGACCGGCAAGGCGCTGCCGCTGGCTCGGCTGCTGGCCGACGCCATTGACTATGCGCAAAACGGCACGCCGGTTACGGCCTCTCAGGCCCACGCCACGGCCAGCAAGTTCGACGAGCTGAAGGACGTTCCCGGCTTCGCGGAAACCTGGCTGGTGGACGGCAAGCCGCCGCAGATCGGGAGCCGTTTTTACCAGCCCGCCATGGCCACGACCCTGACGCGCCTTGTGGAGGACGGTCTGGACAGTTTTTATCGCGGCCCGCTGGCGGAAGTCCTGGCGCAGGGCATGGAGACGCTGGATCTCCCCGTGACGCTGGCCGATCTCAACGCCCACGCCGCCCGACGCACCGTGCCGCTGAAGCTGCAGCATCAGCAGGGAGAGATCTTTAACCACGCCCCGCCGACGCAGGGGCTGGTCTCGCTGGCGATACTCGGCATTACCGACCGCCTGAACATGGCGGAGGCCGACGACGCCGAAACCCTGCACCGCATCGTGGAAGCCACCAAGCTGGCCTTTGGCCTGCGCGATGCCCACATCACCGACCCGCGCGCGCTAAAAACCGATATTCAGAGCCTGCTGGATCCCGCCGCTCTGCAGGCGCTTGCCGACAGGGTTGACGACGAACGCGCGGCGCCGTGGGGAACCGGAAAAGGTCCCGGCGATACGGTGTGGATGGGGGTGATGGACAGCAGCGGGCTTGCCGTGTCGTTTATCCAGAGCATTTATCACGAGTTCGGCAGCGGCGTGGTGCTGCCCGATACCGGCATCGTCTGGCAGAACCGCGGCGCATCGTTCAGCCTCGACCCCAATCATCTTTTAGCCCTCGCGCCGGGCAAACAGCCGTTCCACACCCTGAACCCGGCTGCGGCACGTCTGAAGGACGGTCGCGTGATGGTCTACGGATCGATGGGCGGCGACGGGCAGCCGCAAACCCAGGCCGCGCTCTTTACCCGCTACGTTATCCAGGGCGTCCCCCTGCAGGAGAGCATCACCCGCCCGCGCTGGCTGCTGGGACGTACATGGGGACAAACCTCGGACACGTTAAAGCTGGAAGGACGCTTTACCGCTGAGACGGTCTCGCGGCTTCAGGCACTCGGACATGAGGTGGAGCTTTTCCCTGACTTTAGTGAAGCGATGGGCCACGCGGGCGCGATTGTCCGCCACCCCAACGGGTTGTTTGAAGGGGCATTTGACCCGCGCAGCAACGGCGCGGCCGCCGGATTCTGAGGAGAAAACAATGACGACACCACAACCCGACTGGCAAGCGTATCTGGCGCAAATGGAAACCGTACTCGGCGTGACGCTGGACGATACCCGCCGCGCCGAGCTGCAGCTGCAGTTCAGCCGCATAGCAAATATGGCCGCCCCACTGATGGCGCTGCCGCTCGACGACCGTCTGGAGATTGCAGGAGTGTATAAAGCATGACGCTACACGAGATGAGTATCAGCGCGATCCAGCAGGCGCTGAGCGCGGGGGAGCTGAGCGCCCACGAGATCGCCCGACAGACGCTGGAGGCGATTGCGCGCGTAAATCCGCAGATCGGCGCCTGGACCACCGTGACGGAAGCGCGCATGCTTGCCGAAGCCGATAATATTGATACCCTGCGACGGGAAAAGCGTCCCCTGCCGCCGCTGGCAGGTGTGCCTTATGCGGTGAAAAACCTGTTCGACGTTGCCGGTCACACCACCCTCGCCGGGGCCGAGCTGTTCAGCCAGCGCCCTGCCGCGGCCGCTGATAGCTTTGCGGTGCGCCAGCTGCGCAGCGCGGGCGGGCTGCTGACCGGGATGGTGAATATGGACGCCTACGCCTACGGCTTTACCACCGAGAACAGCCACTACGGCACAACGCGTAACCCGCACGACCTGGCGCGCATTGCGGGCGGATCGTCCGGCGGTTCAGCCGCCGCCGTGGCCGCCGGGCTGGTGCACTTTTCGCTCGGCACCGACACCAACGGCTCAATCCGCGTTCCGGCCTCCCTGTGCGGTATCTATGGCCTGAAGCCCACCTTTGGCCGCCTGTCGCGATCCGGCAGCCATCCGTTTGTCGCGAGTCTGGATCATATCGGCCCCTTTGCCCGCCGCGTGTGCGACCTGGCATCCGTATACGACGCGCTGCAGGGGCGGGACAGCAGCGACGGTTTTCAGGCAGAGAGCTCGCGCGAACAGACGCGCCCCCTGCTCGATCGCGGGCTTGACGGCCTGCGCTGCGCGGTGCTCGGCGGCTACTTCACCACCTGGTGCGACCTGGACGCCAGAGACGCCGTGGCGCGGGTGGCGAAGGCGCTCGACGTGCAGGATGAGCTACAGTTCCCGGACGCCGAGCTGGCGCGTTCGGCGGCGTTTATCATCAGCGCCGCCGAAGGGGGAAATCAGTACCTGCCCGCGCTTCGCCATGAGCCGGAGCGTTTTGAACCGCACTCCCGCGAACGGCTGCTGGCCGGGGCGATGATCCCCTCCGCCTGGTACATCCAGGCCCAGCGGTTTCGCGCGCACGCCCGGCAGGCGTTCAAAACCCTTTTCGCGCAGGCCGACGTGCTGATTGCCCCGGCCACCCCGCGCAGCGCCACGCTGGCGGGCGAGCAGACCATGGAGATTAACGGCCAGCAGCTTCCTATTCGCGCCAGCATGGGGATGCTGACCCAGCCAATTTCGTTTTTGGGCCTCCCGGTGACCACCGTTCCGCTGCGCACCGCTCAGGGGGCACCGATTGGCCTGCAGCTGATTGCCTCGCCGTTTAACGAGCAGGCCTGCCTGCGCGTCGCGCGGGTTCTGGAAGAGAGCGGCATCACCGATGCCCGTCCGGCGGAGATAGCAGCATGATGAATCACGATGACATTAACCTCCCGTGGGTGGTTGCCGAGGTGACGGCCGCGTTTTACCGCTATGAGGACGCGCTGGTGAGCAACAACGTTGCGGTGCTGGACGAGCTGTTCTGGCACGACAAAAACACGGTGCGTCTCGGAGCGGGTGAAAACCTGTACGGGATTGATGAAATCCGCGCCTTTCGTGCGGCGCGCCCCGCCGCCGGTCTGCAGCGGACGCTGCGACACACCGTGATTACCACCTTCGGAGAGGATTATGCAGTGTGTAGCACCGAGTTTACCCGCGAGGGGACGGAACGCACTGGCCGCCAGCAGCAGACGTGGGTACGGTTTGCCTATGGGTGGCGGATCGTGGCGGCGCAGGTGAGTTTGATGGTGTAATGTAATGCACAGTTTTGCGGCTCAGGGCGGGAAATCCCCCTGAGCGCTATTTAGCAATACACTTTAAGCCGTTATGGTAAATCACCCGCTTTTAACAAGCCGATGGCACGGTCGAGTTGCTTGTAGAGTTTGTGTCTCAAATCTTCTAACTCGTCATTTTCCCTAAGTAAAGGCGTCCCATTTTTATGAAGAACAATATCGTTAAATGATCCCATTCCACCGAAGAGTTTTTTTAATGAGTAAATGGATGACTCATAATCAACATCAAGTTCGGAGCCTAATTTTTCAAAGGTTTTCGCCCACGAATCCTCATCATTTGAGGACAGTATGATGACGATGTCGATTACTGTTTTCTGTATTTCATTTTTCACTTCAAACCGCCACTCCCTGGTATCTTCCAAAGCGTAGCTACTATAACTTGCTCAGTTCCACCGGAGTAAAGGTCTTTTTACCTGCCCGGTGGCGCTGCGCTTACCGGGCCTACGATGTCCCGTATGTCCTGTGGGTCCTGTGGGTCCTGTAGGCCGGGTAAGGCGCAGCCGCCACCCGGCAAAACACGGCTCAATTACTTCTGAAACGGATGCACCTCCCGCCAGTGGTCGGCAATCTGCTGGCGGGAACAGACCCAAACCCGCTCGTGCTGCTGCACATAATCCAGGAACCGCTGCAGCGCGCGAAAACGCCCCGGTCGCCCCAGCAGGCGACAGTGCATGCCGATGGACATCATCTTCGGCGCGCTTTCTCCCTCTTCGTACAGCACGTCAAAACTGTCCTTCAGATACGTATAAAACTGATCGGCGGTGTTAAACCCCTGCGCGGTCGCGAAGCGCATGTCGTTCGCATCCAGCGTATAGGGCACAATCAGGTGCGGTTTACGGGAGCCGTCGCTGCAGGCCACCTCCGTCCAGAAGGGCAAATCGTCGCCGTAGTAGTCGCTGTCGTAGTCAAAACCGCCGTGCTCTACCACCAGCTGGCGCGTATTGGGGCTGTCGCGCCCGGTGTACCAGCCCGCTGGCGGCTTGCCAAACAGGTCGGTCAGAACATGCACCGCCTTGTGCAGGTGTTCGCGCTCCTGGCTGATGTCCATATTCTGATAGTGGATCCAGCGCCAGCCGTGGCTCACCACGTCGTAATCCGCGGCTTTGATCGCCTCAACGATCTCCGGGTGACGCGCCAGCGCCATCGCCACGCCGAAGACCGTCAGCGGCAGGCCGCGCTTTTGAAATTCACTGTGGATCCGCCAGAACCCGGCGCGGCTGCCGTATTCGTAGAGGGAGTCCATCGACATGTGTTTGTCCGGGTAGCTGGCCGCGCCGATGATGTCCGACAGGAACTGCTCGGAACCGGCATCGCCGTGCAGAACGTGGTTTTCCGCCCCTTCTTCGTAATTGAGCACAAACTGCACGGCGATGCGCGCCTGATTCGGCCACCGCGCGTGCGGCGGGTTGCCCGTGTAGCCGCGCAGGTCCCGCGGATAATCTTGTTCAAAAAGCCCCATTGCCACCCCCAAAAATTAAAATGGATTTAATGCCTGAAAATGTCCGCTTAACGGTTTGTTCTCCGGGAACGCCAGATCCCCGTGCTTGCTGGTCGACAGCCCCAGCGCCACCAGCGATTCCAGCATCTTCACCGCCGCGCTGACGCCGTCGATCACCGGCACGCGCAGCTCGCGGGTCAGCTCCTGCGCCAGCGTCGCCATGCCGCCGCAGCCCAGCACGATGGCGCCACAGCCATCCTCTTTCAGCGCCTGTATACAGCGCGCGCGCACTTTCTCCTGCGCCAGACCGCTGCCGTCCTCCAGCGCCAGCACCGGAAGGTCGATGGCGTGCAGCGCCGCGCAATGGTCCTGAAAGCCATACTGGTGCAGCAGATGACGGGCAATAATCAGCGTGCGCGGCAGCGTGGTCACAACCGAAAAGCGCGTCGCCACCAGCGTCGCCATATGCATGGCGGCTTCGGCGATGCCGATAACCGGCCCCTGCGCCAGTTCGCGCGCCGCCAGCAGGCCCGGATCGCCAAAGCAGGCGATCACGTGCCCGTCCACGCCCTGCTCCCTGCCTTTTTTGATCTGCTCCAGGACACCGACGGCGGCGATGGCCTCATCAAAATGGCCTTCAATCGACGGCACGCCCGCGCTTGGGCAGACCGCGAGGATCTCCGTTCCCGGCGCCGCCACCGCGCGGGCCGCCGCGCCGATGGTTTCCGTCATGGCGAGACTGGTGTTGGGGTTGATCACTTGTATACAGACAGACATTACGACTCCTTGTGGCCGGCAAACAGCCGGGCAAAATCAGGCAGGCACTCGCCCGCCCGCTCGAAGCAGAGGCTGGCGACGATATGTTCAAAATGGTGCATTAATGCATCGCTTAGCGGCTGGAGCGCCTTCTGGCGCAGCAGATCCACAAGCTGCTCGTGATCGTTGCAGCGGCAGCCCTGACGCCACGGCGCGCCCCAGGTGGCAATCACCAGCGAGGAGCGCTGGCTCAGGCTGGTCACCATCTCAGTGAGCACCTGGTTGCCGGAGATGGCCTGCAGCTGAATGTGGAAACTGGCAGAGTGGCGGATCGCTGCCGGGCCGTCATAGGCCTCGTGCGCCTGCTGCTCCTGACGAATAATGGCCTCCAGCGCGGCAAGATGCGGCGGCTGGCAGTGCGCCAGCACGTCCGGCAGGTTAGCAACCTCCAGCAGGGCACGGGTGCGGAAGATGTGCTGCGCCTCTTCCACCGTCGGGCTGGCGACGTGTGCACCACGCTTGGGCGTCAGGGTGACCATTTGCACAGCGGCGAGTCGCTGAAGCACCTTGCGGATGCCCGTGCGGCTCACGCCAAAGACCTCGGCCAGCGCCTCTTCCGGCAATTTGCTCCCCGGCAGCAGCTGATGTTCGACAATCGCGGTCATTAGCGCCTGGAAGATGGATTCGTCTTTGTCATGCAGGTCTGGCGCGGTCTGCAGGGCGTTTATGTTGTTCATTCACCACTCCGAATTTTACTTTCCGTTATCGAATCGTATACATAAAAATAAAATATTGCATACAAGATTTATTATTTTGGCCTGGATCCTGCAACACCGTTTGCACTCCCACTCAACGGGTTTTCATTCACAGGAGCAGGTTTCATGCCAAACAGTCAAAACGCACAGCAAGGTACGGCCGCTGATTCCGGTGCGGTTTACAGCCCACGTCTTTGCAATGAGGATCTGGCACCGACGCGTGACCAGAACTGGAGCTGGTACAACATCTTTTCGTTCTGGATGTCGGACGTTCACAGCATGGGGGGTTATGTTGTCGCCGCGAGCTTCTTTACGCTCGGGCTGGCAAGCTGGCAGGTGCTGCTCTGCCTGCTGGTGGGGATTTGCATCGTGCAGCTGTGCGCCAACCTGGTGGCCAAACCGAGCCAGATGGCGGGCGTGCCCTACGCGGTGATCAGCCGTCAGGCGTTTGGCGTGTTCGGGGCCAATATTCCGGCGGTGATCCGCGGGCTGATCGCCTTCGCGTGGTACGGCATTCAGACCTACCTGGCCGCCAACGCGCTGATGCTGGTGGCGCTGAAGTTTTGGCCGTCGCTCTCTTCACTCACCACCGGCGCGTTCCTGGGCCTGTCGCATCTGGGCTGGATCTGCTTCGCCATTATGTGGGTTCTGCAGGCGATGGTCTTCTGGCACGGCATGAGCGCCATCAAGCGCTTTATTGATATCGCCGGTCCGGCGGTTTACGTGGTGATGCTGGCCCTCGCCGGCTGGATTGTATACAAGACCGGTTTTGACGGCATTTCCTTCACTCTTGCCAGCAAATCCCTGAGCGCGGGCGAGCAGACCTGGCAGATGATCACCGCGACCGCGCTGGTAGTCTCCTACTTCTCCGGCCCGCTGCTCAACTTTGGCGATTTCTCCCGCTACGGCAAAAGCATGGGCGAGATCCGCCGCGGCAACCGCTGGGGGCTACCGTTTAACTTCCTGCTGTTCTCCATCGTGACCGTGGTGATAGTCTCCGGCACCCAGTCGCTGTTTGGCCGCATGATCACCGACCCGATTGAGACCGTCAGCCGCGTGGGCAACGATCTGGCCGTGGCGATTGGCCTGCTGACGATGATCACCGCCACCATCGGGATCAATATCGTGGCAAACTTCGTCTCCCCGGCGTTTGATTTCTCTAACTGCTCGCCGCAGAAAATCAGCTTCCGCACCGGGGGGATGATTGCCGCCGTCGGCTCGATCCTGCTCACCCCGTGGAACCTGTTCAACTCGCCGGAGCTTATCCACTACACCCTGGACGTGCTCGGGGCGTTTATCGGCCCGCTGTTCGGCATTCTGATTGCCGACTTCTACCTGATTAAACGCGGCAAGGTGTCGGTTGACGATCTGTTCGACGACACGCCAAAGGGCAAATACTGGTACCGCAACGGCTTTAACCCGAAAGCCATTGGGGCGCTGATCCCGTCCGTTGCCGTGGGCCTGGTCATTAGCTTTATCCCGGCCCTGCATGAGGTGGCAAACTTCAGCTGGTTTATTGGCGTCTTCCTCGGCGGCGTCACCTACCGCTGGCTGGCGCGGGAAGAGCGCGAGACGGCAGGTGCGACGTCGTTTGGCTCCCGCGTGGCGACGCAAAAAGAGTAACCCCTTCCCTCCGGCCGCAGCATATCTGCGGCCCGTTCATTCTGGCACCGTTCTTGCTGAGCCTTTTCACCCCCGCTACGCACACACGAAGGCAGGAACCATGATGGAATACCAGACTGCGATACGCGGTGCATTTTTTGATATTGCCCGGGTCTGCGACAGTGCAGACGCTATTGCACAACACGCGCGCTACCTTGAGGACGGCCTGCTGTTTATCCAGAACGGAAAAATTCTGGCACAGATGCCGTGGCAGGAGGGCGAGCAGTATCTTGACCCGCACAAAGGCTATACCGACCTGCGCGGCAGGCTGCTGCTGCCCGGTTTTGTCGACACCCACGTTCATTATCCGCAAACGGAGATGATCGGCGCCTTTGGTGAACAGCTGCTGGAATGGCTGACCACCTACACCTTCCCGGTGGAGAGCCAGTTTGCCGATGAGGCCTACGCGAAAGAGATCGCCGAATTTTTCATTAACCAGCTGGTGAGCAACGGCACCACCACCGCGCTGGTGTTTTGCACGCTGCATCCGGAATCGGTCGAGGCGCTGTTTACCGAGGCTCTACGCCTGAACATGCGCCTTATCGCTGGTAAGGTGATGATGGACAGACACGCGCCGGACTACCTGAGCGAAGACGCGAAGCAGAGCTACCGGCAGACGCGGGCGCTGATCCAGCGCTGGCATCACCGTGGACGGCTGGGCTACGCGATTACGCCGCGCTTTGCCCCGACCTCATCCCCCGAGCTGCTTGCCGCGGTCAGCCTGCTCAGAGAGGAGTTTCCGGACACCTGGCTGCAGACCCACCTGAGCGAAAACCCCAACGAAGTGGCCTGGGTGAGCGATCTCTGGCCGGAGCACGAGCGCTATCTGGACGTGTATCACCACTACGGCCTGACCGGCGAGCGCAGCGTGTTTGCCCACGCGATCCATCTGCACCACAGCGAGTGGCAGTGCCTGCATGACACCGGCTCGGCGGTGGCGTTTTGTCCCACCTCTAACCTGTTTCTCGGCAGCGGGCTGTTTCGCCTGCCCGCCTGCTGGCAACACAGGGTGCGGATGGGCATCGGCACCGACGTCGGGGCGGGCACGACCTTCAGCATGCTGCGCACGCTGGGGGAGGCCTACAAGGTGGGCCAGCTTCAGAGCTACCGCCTGCGCGCCAGCGAGGCCTTTTACCACGCCACGCTGGGCGGCGCGCACGCCCTCCGGCTGGACGATAAGATTGGCAACTTCGCGGCAGGCAAAGAGGCGGATTTCGTGGTTATCGACCCCAACGTGACGCCGCTGCAGCGCCTGCGCAATCGCCGCTGCCAGGATATCTACGAGCAGCTCTTTGTGCTGATGACCCTCGGCGACGAGCGCAACATCAGCGAGACCTGGGTCAACGGCGAGCGGGTGTGGTCAACTGCCCCGGTAGGTTGACCACCCGCCGGGGGCAATCACAAACGGCAGATGGAAATGCTCGTCTGCCGTTTCTCCCGTCACAAAATCAATTTGCGCGCAGGGGTAGATTGTCTCCCGGCCGGTATTGCTAAACCACGCGCCGATCTCCGCCACCAGCCGATAGCGGCCCGCGGGCAGAGAGGGAACGAACGCGGCGATGCGCCCCTGGGCGTTGGTCACGCCCGTCGCCAGCGTCTTTCCGTCCTGTTGCAGATGAACCGTTACGCCCTCTGCGGGTTTGCCCGTCGAAATATCGAGAATGTGGGTGCTGAGTGTGCTCATTCGCTAATGACTCCTTCCAGCCGCAGCAGCGTAATTTCCCGCAGCTGTTCCAGCGCGGCACGGACTTCCTGCGCGTCGCTGTTCTCCAGCCGCGCGTGCAGCGCTTGTAAAATGTCCTCACCGCTGCGGCCCTTCGCGCGGATCAGAAAGACGCGCCCGAAGCGGGCCTCGTAGCGAGCATTGCCTTCGCGCAGCGCCTGGGCCAGCTCGGCATCGCTATCGTTCACCGCCCCCTGCTCCCGGCGCGATAGCGCCGCCTCCGCCGCTGAACCCGCGGGCTTTTCCCCGATGCGCGGATGGGCGCTCAGGGCTTGCGTTAAGGCCGCCTCATCCCAGCGTTGCGTCAGTGCCTGCGCCGCAATGAACAAGGCTTCCCGGCTCGAATAAGGCCGCCCACTCACCAGCGCGTCGGCCCAGCCGGGTATCGCCACGCAGGGCTGAAGCAGCGTAAAAGCGTCTTTCTCAGGAAGCTGATTAAAGTCGTGCAGTGCGATCATAGGTTCTCCTTGATTATCCTTCTCCGCTTATTGCACAAACCACGCCACTCTTGAGACAAACGTGAAACAGTCGATTCCCGATAGCTGACCAGGAAATTTTTGATTCATAAAAAGGCACGCTCACCGCGTTTGCGCACCTTAGCAGTGCAAAGGTCGCCCTCACAACGCCGTTTTCGCCACTCTGCAGCCTGGTACGCAAATTGCTGAATGTCTTTACACCCTGCAAAAGGAGAGAAGCATGAGAGCAATCGTTATTGGTGCGGGTATTGGCGGCCTGAGCGCCGCCGTCGCGCTGAAGAAAGCGGGCATCGACTGTACCGTGTTCGAAGCCGTAAAGGAGATCAGGCCCGTCGGGGCGGCCATCTCCATCTGGCCGAACGGCGTGAAATGCATGCAGCACCTCGGCATGGGCGACATCATCGAGACCTACGGCGGGCCGATGCGTTTTATGGCCTATAAGGATTACCGGCGCGGCGATACCCTGACCCGCTTTAGCCTTGCCCCGCTGGTTGAGCGTACCGGCGGGCGTCCCTGCCCGGTCTCGCGCGCTGAGCTTCAGCGCGAAATGCTGGACTTCTGGGGGCGCGACAAGGTGCAGTTCGGCAAGCGCGTCGAACGCGTCCATGAAGACGACGCTGGCGTGAGCGTCACCTTCACCGACGGCACCACGGCATCCGGCGATTTCCTGATTGCCGCCGACGGCAGCCACTCGGCGGTTCGCCCGTACGTGCTGGGCTATACGCCGGAGCGCCGCTACGCCGGGTACGTTAACTGGAACGGGCTGGTGAAGATTGACGAAGAGATTGCCCCGGCGCACCAGTGGACCACCTTCGTTGGCGAAGGCAAACGCGTGTCGCTGATGCCCGTCTCCGGCGGTCGTTTCTACTTCTTTTTTGACGTGCCGCTGCCCGCAGGCCTGGAGGAGGACCGCACCACCCTGCGCGCCGATCTCACGGGCTACTTCCGCGGCTGGGCGCCGCCGGTGCAGAAGCTTATCGCGGCGCTGGATCCTGCAACGACCAACCGCATTGAAATCCACGACATTGAGCCATTCGACAGCCTGGTGCGCGGCAACGTCGCGCTGCTGGGCGATGCCGGGCACAGCACCACGCCGGATATCGGCCAGGGCGGCTGCGCGGCGATGGAGGACGCCGTGGTGCTGGGGGAATGCCTGCGTGAAAATCACAATATCACGCTGGCGCTGCGACAGTACGAGGCGCTGCGCTGCGACCGGGTGCGCGACCTGGTGCTGAAGGCGCGCAAGCGCTGCGACGTCACCCACGGGAAAGACATGGCGTTGACGCAGGCCTGGTATCAGGAGCTTCGAGAGGAGACCGGCGAGCGCATCATCAACGGTCTGTGCGAGACCATTCAGGGCGGCCCGTTAGGCTGAACGTAAGAGGGATAATGATGAAAAGAGAACCGACTCCACCCGCCCACTGTACGTTTGAGCCAGAGGACTGGCTGCGCCTGGCGAAATGCTGGCATCCGGTCGCGCGCACCTGCGACGTCGGACCGGCGCCGGTCAAAGCGACGCTACTGGATGAGCAGCTGGTGATTTACCGCATTAACGACCAGGTCGTGGTCGCCCGTGACGTTTGCCCGCACCGCGGCGTGCCGCTGACGCTCGGCTTTCATGACGAGCACGGGATTATCTGCCCCTATCATGGCTTACGCTTTGGGGAGGACGGGCGCTGCAACCGTATTCCCTCCAGCCCGGATCAGCCCGTTCCGGCGAAGCTGAACCTGATTAACTACGCCGTGGAAGAGCGGTTCGGGCTGATCTGGACCTGCCTGGCGTTTGATCCGGATAACCCCGCGCCGCTGCCTACCATGCCGCACTGGGATGACGACGGATTTCAACAGATTAACTGCCCGGCGTTTGAGGTGAACGGCTTTGCCGGACGTCAGGTAGAAGGTTTTCTGGACGTGGCGCACTTTGCCTGGATCCACACCGATACCTTTGCGGACCCGAATAACCCGCTGGTGCCCCACTATCAGCCGCAGGAGACGCCGTTTGGCTTCGTGGCGGATTACTGGAGCTCAGTGAGCAACTATCCCGCCAGTTCACCCGTGCAGGCCCCGGAAGGGTTCCAGTGGTTGCGCCATTTTGAAATGCATCTGCCGTTCACCGCCACCCTGACGATTCATTTTCCGGGTGAATCGAGACTGGTCATTATGAACGCCGCGTCGCCGGTCTCATCGCGCGTGACCCGCATGTTCGCCCCTATCGCCCGCAATTTTGACCTGCATATTCCGGTGGAGGATGTGCATGCCTTCAATCTGCGCATTTTTGAAGAGGACCGTCTGATGGTGGAAACCCAGCGCCCGGAAAGCCTGCCGCTGGACCTGACTCTGGAAGCGCATATCCCCGCGGATAAAAGCTCGATTGCCTACCGTCGGGGGCTTAAGAAGATGGGCTTTGGCGAGTTTTTCCTGGTATGACGGAGGCCGATATGCTGAGCGTAATTGTTGACGGGCTGTGGCGCGAGGGTGACAAAAGCCTTGCCGTCAGGCTGGTGGCTGAAGACGGGAGCGCACTGCCGACGTGGCAGCCCGGCGCGCACATTGATGTTCACCTGCCCTGCGGCGTGGTGCGCCAGTATTCCTTGACCGGAGCGTGTGGCGGCGAGAACTACCTGATCTGCGTGGGGCGGGAAACCGCGTCGCGCGGCGGATCGCGCTACGTTCACGAGACGCTGCGTCCCGGGCAGAAGCTGATGATATCCGCCCCGCGCAACCTGTTTCCGCTTCAGCAGGCAGAGCGGGTTTTGCTGCTGGCGGCGGGTATTGGCATTACGCCGCTGTATGCGATGGCCCTGCAGCTGAAGGCGGGCGGAACGCCGTTCACGCTGCACTATTACGTCAGGAACCGCGAAAGCGCGGCGTTTGCGCGCGAACTCTCGCAGTGCGGTGAGTGCATCATTCATACCGCCAGCCCGCGCACAGCGCTCGCAGAGCATATCCCCGTGCCTGAGGTGGGTTTGCGAGCCTGGGCGTGCGGACCGGCAGGATTTATGGAAAAAGTGCGTGAGGTCGCCACGGCGAAGGGATGGGATGACGCCCATATCCACAGCGAGGCGTTTCAGCCCGTTGTGCCCGCCGCAGGCGGTGAAACCGGGGAGATCTTCACGGTCAAGCTGGCCTCCTCCGGGGAGCGCTGGCCGGTGCCTGCGGACAAAACCATCGCCCAGGTGCTGCAGGCAAACGGCGTGGACGTGCCGCTGTCATGCGAGATGGGGATCTGCGGAGCCTGCCTGACGCCGGTGATTGACGGCGTGGTGGATCACCGGGATAGCGTGCAGTCGGAGGCGGAAAAAAGCGCGACGGACCAGCAGGTGGCGCTGTGTTGTTCGCGGAGCCATTCCCGGGAGCTGGTGATTGCCCTGTAAAGCAAAAAACCCTGCGATATTTCTATCGCAGGGTTTTTGAATTTGGCGGAAGCGTAGAGATTCGAACTCTAGAACCCTTTCGGGTCGCCGGTTTTCAAGACCGGTGCCTTCAACCGCTCGGCCACGCTTCCAAAGTGAGGCGCACTATAAACATCTATTAGCGCCTTGTAAAGCAGGAATTTTTCTATTTTTCCCCGCAGGCGTTTGACTGCGCAAAAAGTCACCCGCACGGCGATCTCACGTCACTCACCACGACCTTGTACATACCGTAACATAGCAACGCTCATCCTTTTAAATCGCTCTGGTATAGAATGCCTCAAAAATAGAAGGTCATTTGTTGTGTAATTGTTATAAATCTGAATTCCCGCAGATTTTAGACATTACTGCCATGCAGTGTTACGGGTTGATGATGAAAATCAAAAATACGCTTTGCTTACATATCCTGATGGCAACCCTGGCCATTTTGTTCCTTTGTATTCACCCGCTGGTGACGAGCTTCGATCCGCCGCTCGCCTTCCATCCGCTGATTAAATCAATGGCGGGCACGCCTAAAGAACAAGCGGAAAAAATTGCCACTATTTCTCATGCCTTAGAAGGGAATGCGATATTTTTCATCGGTGCGTCCGAGGTTGCGACCTCAGAAGATGAACATTACGCTGTATATAATTACTTTAATAAGCAATTACACAAACCCGTCGTGGCGTATGGCGATGCGTTTGTCGATGACGAAACGCAGTTTTTGCTGTTCTCACGTTTTAAAAATAGCCTTAACGCAAACAGTAAAGTTGTTTTGCTTCTGGCACCTGACAGCTTTTACTCTAAAGGTCTACCACCCGCTATCTATGCCGATAATTTCCCGGGTTCTATTTTTAATCCTTTGATGAAGGATCCGCAGGCGCGCCCAATATTAGTCAATTATTTAAAGCATATTGATAGTAAAGAAATAAGCCATTTAACCTTTGGCCAAATGCGCGTCTTTGGCTGGCACCCCGATCTGATCTGGGACGAGCTGAGCTTCCAGTTTGCGAACGTCTGCACCATGATTAAAAACGACTGGCTGGCGCTGCTCAACGTTACGCCCCAGACGGTACAGCCGTGGCCGCAGCAGCCAACCACCCACATTGCTCCCGACTGGGATAAAGAGCTGGCGAACGCGCGCGAGTTAAATAAAAAACGCCAGCAGAGCGCGGCCACGCTGTGGATGGACAAAACGATTTACGAGCAGGACGGTAAGCCGCAACAGTGGGATGACACGCCGGTCGTGCCTGCGCAAATCGCCGCGTTCAGTAAAACCGTCCAGCTGTTGAAAGAACGTCACGTGCAGGTGATTGCTATCGTCGACCCGGTTAACCCCTGGGCGCTTTACAACACCAATACCTTCCGCCCGGTTGATAAGCAAATTAAAACCATTCTGGAAAAGAACCAGATCCCTTATTTAGATATGTACGCCATGCCTTATCAAAATGGCTGGAACTGGGATCGTTTGCACCCTTCCGAACTGGCCTGGGTTCCTATGATTCGCTTTATTGCACAGAGCTTTAAATAATGAAAATCGCGATCCGTCTTTTTTTCCTTTATCTCCTGCTGGCGATCACCATCGTCGCGTGGACCTCTGTCGATGACAGCATGAGTATGCAGCTGCATTTTGAATATCAAAAGTTCTGAGGCCGAATGATGTATAGCTCAGGAATGTTTTTTGTCTATTTATTTTCCTCCGCCCTGGCGTTTGCGCTGGTCAATCGCGTATTACGCCATCGTCTGACCTGGTTATCTGCGCTATCGGTGCTGACGGCTCTGGGATGGGGATATATATTTCAGGGTGATTATATTGTCCCCGTCGCCGTTTTTTTCAGCTTTTATGTTTTCGCCACGCTAAAAGAGAAGGGATGGTTAAAAACGTGGCAGGCGGTTGTTCTGACATTATTGCCGCTGTTGCTGGTGAAATTACACTTAAATAACCACTGGGGCATGATTGGTCTCTCTTTTATGACGTTCCGCGCGGTGGACGTGCTGCTCTATCGCAGTAAAAAAGAGGGACAGAATTTCCTGCACTATTTCTGCTATCTGTTTATGCCCTTTATCATCCTGGCCGGCCCCATGTACCGCTGGCGGACATGGATGAGCGACGTTAGCAAGCCCGCGTTTGCCCTTAACCGTGAACAGTTTTTGGTCGCGTTAGAGCAAATCATTACCGGCATTGTCCAGAAGTTCCTGTTTGCCATGCTGGTTGATTCACTTGTCGTGCAGCCCTGGAGCCATAAGCCGTTTACGCTGACCGTGGGGGTGGTGATGTCGATTGCCTATAGCGCCTACCTCTACTTTGATTTTGCGGGCTATAGCAATATGGCCATCGGCGCGGGCCGCCTGTTTGGGCTCAATATTCCGGCAAACTTCAATATGCCGCTTCTGGCAAAAAACCCCCAGGACTTCTGGCGCCGTTTCCACATCAGTTTGTCTGAATGGCTGCGCGATGTGGTCTTTATGCCCGTTTACATGAACCTGATGAAATTCAACTTTTTCCGTCAGAACAAAACGCTGGCGCAAAATATCGGTATTTTTTGCACCCTGTTCTGCATGGGGGCATGGAATGGCCTGGAACGCCATTACGTCATCAGCGGCGCGCTGTTTGGCGCGATTTCCGTCACTCATAACATGCTGCTGTGGTCAGCCAAGCGCAGCCCGGCATTGCACCGGGTCTTGCAGTATCCGGCCGTTGCGTTTTTAGGGCGAATTCTGACGCTGGGAAGCGCCGCGGGATCCCTTTACATCTTTAGTGGAATGTCACCTCTATGAAAAATCACTCCGATCTTCAGGAACTGCAGGATTTCTTGCGTGCGGCATTATGCGATCCCGCCTCCCCGCAGCAGTTGGCCATCAGCGGCAGCGACGAAGCCTTAAGCTGGCTGCAGCTTTCCACGGCCGTGGCGGACTGGGCGCAGCGCTATCATCGCTGCCAGCCTGTTGCCGGTACGCCGGTCGTCTTGTACGGACACCAGCAGGCCGAGTTCGCCGTGGCGATTTATAGCTGCCTGCTGCACAACATTCCGTACATTCCGGTGGACTGCATCTACCCGCAGGAGCGCCTCCGGGAGATCTGCCATCTGGCCAATGCCCCTTACTATTACGACGTCGCGACCCGGCAGTTCATCGCCACCGGGGAACCGGGCAAGGTGCTGGAGGAGCAGGATCTGGCCTACATCATGTTTACTTCCGGCAGCACCGGTAAACCTAAAGGCGTGCAGATTGGGCGTGAAAGCGTATGGCACTTCATGAAATGGGTCAGCCAGGACTTTTCGCTGCCGGAAAAACCGGTGCTCATGAACCACGCGGTGTTCAGTTTTGACCTCTCCCTGATCCCTTTGCTGGCGAATCTGGCGATGGGCGGGCACATCGTGCTGAACGCCAAAGAGGACATTCAGAAAGAGAACTGGCTTGAGCGACTGAAAAGCAACGCCGTCTCAGCCTGGGTTTCCACCCCCTCTTTTGCCTACCAGCAGCTGCTTTCCCCGCAGTTTAACAGCGACTATTTGCCTGAACTCAACGTCTTTATCTTCATTGGTGAAGTGTTGAATAAAGCGCTGGTTAAACAGCTTCGCCGCCGTTTCCCGCAGGCCAAAATCATCAACTCCTATGGCCCTACGGAAGCAACCATCGCAACGACCGTGGTTGAAATCACGGATGCGATCCTGAACAGCGACAGCGCCGTGCTGCCGGTGGGGGTCATGATGCCTGAGAGCAGAATGGAAATTTCCGCCGACGGCGAGCTGATTATCTGGGGTAAAAACGTCATGCGCGGCTACCTTGGTCTGCCGCAGGAGAACGCGGCGAAATTACTCCATCGGGAAGATGAAGCGTTTCGCGGCTACCGTACCGGCGATCTGGGCTATGAGGCGGGGCTTATCTATTGCCAGGGCCGCAACGACAGCCAGGTGAAACTGAACGGCTACCGTATTGAAATTAACGAGATCGAAAACCGCCTGCTGGCCATGTCAGGCATCAACGAAGCGGTGGTTCTGCCGCTGATGAAATCCTGCGGCAGCGTGCTGCGCATTGCCGCGTTCTGCGTGACGGATATGGCGCCGGATACCATCAAAACATCGCTGTCGAAGGTAGTTCCGCACTATATGGTGCCTTCACAAATTATCGTAAAAGACGCTTTGCCGCTCAATCCTAACGGCAAAATTGACCGCAAGCTGCTGGACGCTTACGCCCGCACAAATTAATGACCCCAGGAAAAATTATGGAACAAGAAATTCTCGCCCTGTTCGAAAAAGTGTTATCCCGTAAGGTGGGCTTTCACGATGAACTGATTGAATCCGACATTCTCGACTCCATCCTGGCGGTCGATATGGTGCTGGAAGTGCAGGACGTTTACGGCTGCATGATCCCGCCAACTGACGTGGCGACGGTGCTGAAAACTCCGGCGGACCTGGCCCGCTATATCGAAGAAAACCGCTAAACGCCGCTGCTGTTAATCCTGCCCTGAAGGCTCTGGAGGATCTCTCCAGAGCCTTTATTCGTTCCCCCTTCCGCCTGAACGCTAAACGCTCCCTTTCACAAAAATGAAACCGCCTGCTTTTACTATTTCACCTACACTTTAGGGGTACTGTCGGTACGGGAAACAAAAAAAAGCCAACTTAATTAAGGCATTACTGATTCGCTGTGCGCTCAGCCGGGGAACGTTTTGCCTTTAACAGAGGAGTCTGCGGTATGGCATTCGTAACAACGAAAGACGGCGTCAATATTTACTATAAAGACTGGGGTCCAAAAGAGGCTCAGCCCATTGTTTTCCACCACGGCTGGCCGCTAAGTGCCGATGACTGGGATAACCAGATGCTCTTCTTCCTTGCAGAAGGCTATCGCGTTATCGCTATCGATCGTCGTGGTCATGGGCGTTCGGATCAGGTGAGTGAAGGCCACGATATGGATCATTATGCGGCCGATGCGTCAGCCGTGGTTGAAAGCCTGGATCTGCACAATGCCGTGCACGTCGGTCATTCCACCGGCGGCGGCCAGGTCGCCCGCTATGTTGCGCGGTATGGACAACCGCAGGGGCGCGTCGCCAAAGCGGTGCTCGTCAGCTCCGTTCCGCCTCTGATGGTCAAAACGGAGACGAATCCCGGCGGAACGCCCATCGAGGTGTTCGACGGCTTCCGCAAAGCGCTGGCGGCTAACCGCGCCCAGTTTTATCTCGACGTGGCCAGCGGTCCGTTCTACGGTTTTAACCGCGATGGCGCCGAGGTTTCGCAGGGTACGATCCAAAACTGGTGGCGTCAGGGAATGATCGGCAGCGCCAAGGCTCACTATGAGGGGATTAAGGCGTTTTCAGAGACCGACCAGACGGAAGATTTGAAAACCATCACGGTTCCCGTTCTGGTGTTGCAGGGCGATGACGATCAGGTTGTACCGTATAAGAATGCCGCCCTGCTGCAGGACAAACTGCTGGCGAACAGCGTGCTGAAAATTTATCCGGGCTTCCCGCACGGGATGCATACCACCCATGCGGATACCATCAACGCGGACATCCTGGCTTTTATCCGCTCATAACGCCGCGTTTCTTGCCGGGTGGCGCTACGCTTACCCGGCCTACATTCCGCCACGATATTCCATTCAATGCATGAACGCCACCCGAGGGTGGCGTTGTTTATTCCGCTTAACGATTATCCAGCTGGGCGCGAACGTTGTTCAGCCCGGTGGTGTTGATCCGATAAGGCTGCCCGTTCACGGATCGGATCAGCTTTTTGGTGCGGAGTTTTTTAAAGACGCTGAGCGTGCAGTCGCTCAGCACCAGCCCTTCACGGGTATAGCACTCAACGGACGTGACGCGGCCAGAACTGTCGCGGACGTGCACAATACGTCCACCTTTGGCGAGAACGTGCAAGGTACGTTGTTCCTGACGGGATAAATTCATACTGGAAAACCTGTGTAATCATCATGCGTAAAAACGAGCCCACACCCGCAGGTGCGTGCGTAAGGTTTAAGCGCAGCGATAACCAGTCCGTCCTGAAAGGGGCGGGAAGCTGATTATCTGATGAAAACATTCTCCAGCATCAAAGCCTCGGTGAGAGATGAAAAGGTATTTACGGGATGAATGATAACGCCTGTATTTTACAGGGGAATAGCAGGAGGCTAAAAGTGTGAACGGGATCGGTCCGTAAAATCGTCTTTCGTCAATTTTACTGCCAGACTGAAGCCCTTTACTGAACACCGACTGGAGCTCTTCTTATGCCTGATAACTATACCGTAGTTGAAACCGTCCCCACTGCAGAAGCGTTTTGCCGGCTGCGCGAAATTTCGGGTCTTAGCCCTCGCCCGCTGGAGGCGGCCCGAAAAGCGCTGCCCGGCAGCTGCTATGGTATGCATATAGTATTTCAGGGAAAACCGGTCGGTATGGGGCGCATCGTGGGGGATGGTGCGTTGAATTTTGATATTGTCGACGTCGCGGTTGATCCGCTTCATCAGGGGAAAGGGCTGGGCAGAGTCATTATGGAAACGCTTGTTGCCTGGCTGGATAACCACGCCTGTAAAGGAGCGTACGTTTGCTTAATGGCCGATGTGCCTGAGCTTTATACTAAATTTGGTTTTACGCTCGTTCGCCCGGCAAGCGAAGGAATGGCAAGAATCTGGTGAAGGACGAACCTGCGTTAAGGCAAAAGAAAAACCCCAGGTTAACGAGTAACCTGGGGTTTATATCTGGCGGAAGCGCAGAGATTCGAACTCTGGAACCCTTTCGGGTCGCCGGTTTTCAAGACCGGTGCCTTCAACCGCTCGGCCACACTTCCTGAGTGAGGCGAACTATAAACACCTCACCGCGTGCTGTAAAGAGTGACGGCAATCGTTCGCTGTAAAAATAGTCAAAACGTGTTTAATCGGTTGAACTGACGACACATCGACGATTTTATCAGCACCGTCTCCCGCGCTCAGGTTTAGTGTTTTTTGATGTACATGTCTTTCGTGTAATAGTACCCCAGCTTATCCGGCGTAAATCCGCCCACCCACGGTTTCACCAGATGCGTGCGGACGTAGTGATACACCGGGATGGCGGGCACATCACGTCCCAGCAGGTCTTCTGCCTGCTGGTAGAACTTACCTCGCTCATCAGCTGTTTTGGCTTTTGCGGCATTGAGCAGCGCCTGGTCATATTCTGGATTGCTGTACTGGCTGGTGTTTTCGCTGTCGCCGGTGCGGAAGTTGTTCAGGAATGTCGCCGCATCGTCGTAATCGGCAATCCACGCGTACCGCACCGCGTCAAAGTTGTGGGTGTGCATGGTATCCAGCATGGTTTTCCACTCCTGATTTTGCAGCTTCGCGTCCACGCCGAGGTTTTTCTTCCACATGGAGCTGGCCGCAATCGCGATGCGCTGGTGCGATTCAGAGGTGTTATAGAGCAGGTTAAAGCTCAGAGGATGGCTGGCGTTATATCCGGCCTCATTCAGCAGCTTTTTCGCCTCAGCGATGCGTTTGTCCAGCGGCCAGCTGGCATAATCCGGGTTCTGGAGCTTAACGCCGCCGATATCCGGCTGGCTGATGAGCCACGCCGGGCGTTGACCCTGCCCTAATACTTTTCCGGCAATGATGTCTTTATCGAGCGCCATGTTCAGCGCCTTGCGCACGCGGGCGTCGTTGAACGGCGGACGGGTGGTATTGAATTCGTAGTAATAGGTCGCCAGCTGAGGTGAAACGTCGAGCTGGCTGCCCAGTGTCTTCTTGAGCTGGGCAAACTGGTTGATCGGCACCGTGTAGACAATGTCAATTTCGCCCGCTTTATAGCGGTTCACATCCGCGGCCTCGGAGGTGATAGGCAGATAGGTCACCTTGTTAATCACGGTATGGTCATTATCCCAGTAGCGCGGGTTGCGCTCCGCCACGATGCGTTCGTTGACCACCCACTGGGATAGCTTATAGGCCCCACTGGTGACGATATGTTCAGGCTTGGTCCACTTGTCACCAAAGCGGCCAATCAGCACTTTATCCACCGGCACCAGCGACGGGTGCGCCAGCATAGCGAGGAATGCCGCGTTAGGCTGCGTCAATGTCACTTCCAGCGTGGTGTCGTTAATGGCTTTCACGCCCAGCGTATCGGGCGCTTTTTTCCCCTGGGCGATATCCGCACCATTTACGATGTGCATGTTGCCAGGATAGCTGGCATATGGTGAAGCGGTTTTAGGATCAACCAGACGCTGCCAGCTCCAGACCACATCTTCCGCGGTGATGGCAGTGCCGTCGCTCCAGGTGATCCCCGGGCGCAGATGGAACGTCCAGACGGTGTTGTCCTTGTTCTCCCATTTTTCCGCCAGTCGGGGCTGAACTTCACCCGACGGGGAAACGCTGACCAGCCCGTCGAATAAATCACTGATAATATTGAATTCGACGTCGCTTTCGACTTTATGCGGGTCGAGCGAAGCGGGCTCATTACCGTTGTTCCTGACCAGTTCCTGCTTATCGGCCAGCTGCGTTCCTGCCGGCACGTTAGCCGCCCAGGTTGCCGTGCTGGCGCACAGGATCCCGGCGGTAAGTAAAGAGAGCGTAAAGCGCGTGCGTGTTTGTGGTTTCATTTCCTTCGCCTTATTGTCTGTTTTTGTGACGATCCGGAAATAACTCTTAGCGGCCTTATGGTAATAACGCAATAATTTTCAGTAACCTATAAGAGGTTGATCTGATTAATCGCGTCAAACCGCTGTTCATACTAGTGAAATGTATTTATTCAGAAGAAACAACCAGCTCCAGCGCTAACCTGCTGAGTAAAGATGGGTAAAACCACTTTGAGACTGGCGCCCCGTTTCCTATTCTTTCCGTTAATTACATCTGTCATAAGAGAGTGACTCATGGATCGTATAATTACTTCCTCACGCGACCGTACATCGCTACTCAGCACCCACAAGGTGCTGCGCAATACCTATTTCATGCTCAGCCTGACGCTGGCGTTTTCGGCAATCACCGCCACCGCCAGTACCGTGCTGATGCTGCCGTCTCCGGGGCTGATTCTGACCCTGGTGGGCATGTATGGCCTGATGTTCCTGACCTACAAAACCGCTGACAAACCGGTCGGTATTCTGTCGGCGTTTGCCTTCACCGGCTTCCTGGGCTACATCCTGGGACCGATGCTGAACGCGTATCTGTCTGCCGGTATGGGCGACCTTATCGGCATGGCCCTGGGCGGCACCGCGCTGGTGTTCTTCTGCTGCTCGGCCTACGTGCTGACCACCCGTAAGGACATGTCCTTCCTCGGCGGTATGCTGATGGCGGGTGTTGTGGTAGTGCTGGTGGGCATGGTGGCAAACATCTTCCTGCAGCTGCCTGCCCTGCACCTGGCGATCAGCGCCGTGTTTATTCTGATTTCTTCCGGCGCGATCCTGTTTGAAACCAGCAACATCATTCGCGGCGGTGAGACGAACTATATCCGCGCCACCGTGAGCCTGTACGTGTCGCTGTATAACATCTTCGTCAGCCTGTTGAGCATCCTGGGCTTCGCCAGCCGCGATTAAGCCACAGCGCTGTGAACCTGGCCCCGCTTATGCGGGGCTTTGTTTTTTGGTACACTGCTGCGGTTTTTGACTGACGCGTGAATGACTATGTTGAGTTTTGAAGGCAAAGAGATCGAGACCGATAACGACGGTTATCTGAAAGATAGTGGCCAGTGGAGTGAAGCGCTGGCAGAAGTGATTGCTGAGAAAGAAGGTATCACCCTCTCCCCCGAACACTGGGAAGTGGTGCGTTTTGTCCGCGAGTTCTACCTTGAATTCAACACCTCTCCGGCTATTCGCATGCTGGTCAAGGCGATGGCCAATAAGTTCGGCGAAGAAAAAGGCAACAGCCGCTATCTCTATCGTCTGTTCCCGAAAGGCCCGGCAAAACAGGCCACCAAAATTGCTGGCCTGCCTAAACCGGTGAAGTGTATTTAGTAGCGAATACCGAAGTTCATATATTCCCGCCCGGGTTGATGCGGTTCTGTTAAGACCCTATCAACCCGTGCGCTGCGCGGCCCGCCCGCCTTCAGCCACGCCACCAGCTTGTCGACCTGCTCCGCTTCGCCGCAGGCGACCACCTCAACGCTGCCGTCATCCATGTTGCGCGCGTATCCCGTTAGCCCAAGCTGCACGGCCTCGCGCTGGGTGCTGTAGCGGAAACCCACGCCCTGAACAACGCCGTGAACCCAGGCAATAGTGCAGACTTTAGACATTCTTCTTCTCCTTAACGTAGCGTTTTCGGTAAACAGCCGTAGTGTTGCCGAAAACGAGCGGTAAAACGAGAGCTGGACAGATACCCACATTGTAATGCGATTTCGCCGATCGGTAATCGGGTTGACTGAAGCTGTGACAGCGCAACGGCCATCCTCACCTCCTCCACAATCTGACGAAAACTTTGTGACTCCTCGCGTAACCGCCTGCGCAGCGTCGGTACGCTTAATGCGAGGCGGCTGGCGACGTCCTGCGCGGTCCAGGCTCTGGCGGGCGACAGCATAATGAACTGTCGCACCTGCTCGGTCAGGTTATTGTTTCGCTCAATAAGCAGCGGACCTGCCACGCCGTCATGCAGCAAGGCCAGCAACAGACCGAAGGCCTGATGTTTTTGCAGCGCCTCCGGTAAATCCTGACGCACGGCGTGCAGCAGGTTATCCCACATAAACGCCAGCCCTTCGCTCAGCGGAGCACAGAGCGAATGTAACGTCGTGCGCGGCCAGGATTTCAGGTAATGCGCTTTAAACTCGGCAACGATCTCCGGCGATAACATCAGCAAATCTGAGTGAAACAGACCGTTTGCAGGCTGATTAATGATCTCCATTGCCGTATTGGCAGGGATAATAATGAGCTCACCCCGGGTTGCCACCAGGCGGTTATCGTCCTGAACAATCACCTTACTGCCGTGAGTGATATGGCAAATCGCCGGAAAAAAGAGTTTAACCTGGTGCAGGCGATGCATTTTGCTGGCAGTCACTTCACCCGCCGTGAGATGTTTATGTCGAAAATGGAACTCCTGCACCCCGCCATCCTTATCTGCTGTAGGTTGCTGTTAACTGAGCCTTTGCCAGAACGTGACTATTGAGCATATAGCCGACCAGCGCGCCGCTGGCATTTTTGTCGACGGGCAGTTTATCCACGTCCAGCGCCCAGACGGTCATCTGATAGCGGTGAGGCTTATCGCCTGCGGGCGGACAGGCGCCGCCGAATCCAGAATAGCCGAAATCATTACGCCCCTGCACAGCGCCAGCAGGTAATTTTTCGCCATTTGGGTTACCCGCATCAGCAGGCAGCGTCATTGTCTTCGCCGGTATATTGGCTACGGTCCAGTGCCACCAGCCGCTGCCGGTAGGCGCATCCGGGTCATAGACCGTGATGGCAAAACTTTTCGTACCGGCGGGGGGATTTGTCCACGCCAGCTGTGGAGATTGATTACCACCGTGGCAGCCAAACCCCTCAAATACCTGCTGCTGCAACAACCGGCGTTCGCCGGAAATATCCCGGCTGGTGAGGCCGAAAGGCGTTACCGCGAAAACCTGAAAACTTATCGCCGACAGAGCGGCTATTGTGATGACACTGCGCTTTTTCATGGGTATTTCCTTTGCTGAACCGGAAGCCCTAAGATAAAGCACGCAACAATGCCCCAATGTGCCTAAGCGATTTGATTTTGTGCCGAAACGCTCAACGGCATCGGCAGATGATTGCGCCTTGCTGAATGTGCTACTCTACGCGCCATTTCCCTGAAATCGACAGAACAGCAAATTATGAGTGTACGTTTAGTGTTAGCCAAAGGGCGCGAGAAATCCTTACTGCGCCGTCATCCCTGGGTCTTTTCCGGCGCGGTTGCCCGCATGGAAGGCAAAGCCAGCCTCGGTGAAACCATTGACATCGTTGACCATCAGGGGAAATGGTTAGCGCGAGGCGCCTTCTCGCCAGCGTCCCAAATCCGCGCTCGCGTCTGGACGTTTGATAAAGACGAAACCATCGACATCGACTTCTTCGTCCGTCGTCTGCAGCAGGCGCAGCAGTGGCGTGAGTGGCTGGCAAAACGCGACGGGCTGGACAGCTACCGCCTGATTGCCGGTGAGTCAGACGGTCTGCCGGGCGTGACCATCGATCGCTTCGGCAACTTCCTGGTGCTGCAGCTCCTGAGCGCCGGGGCGGAATACCAGCGTGCCGCGCTGATCAGCGCCCTGCAAACGCTGTTCCCACAGTGCGCCATTTACGACCGCAGCGATGTGGCGGTGCGCAAAAAAGAGGGCATGGAGCTGACCCAGGGTCCGGTCACGGGTGAACTGCCGCCTGCCCTGCTGCCGATTGAAGAGCACGGCATGAAGCTGCTGGTGGACATTCAGGGCGGCCACAAAACCGGTTACTACCTCGACCAGCGCGACAGCCGTCTGGCTACGCGTCAATACGTTGCCGACAAACGCGTGCTGAACTGTTTCTCCTACACCGGTGGTTTCGCCGTTTCAGCGCTGATGGGCGGCTGTGCCCAGGTGGTCAGCGTGGACACCTCCCAGGAAGCGCTGGACGTGGCAAAACAGAACGTCGAGCTGAACAAGCTGGATCTGAGCAAAGCCGAATTTATACGTGACGACGTCTTCAAGCTGCTGCGTAAATATCGCGACCAGGGCGAGAAGTTCGACGTCATCGTGATGGATCCGCCAAAGTTTGTGGAAAACAAAAGCCAGCTGATGGGCGCCTGCCGCGGGTATAAAGATATCAACATGCTGGCTATCCAGCTGCTGAACCCGGGCGGAGTTCTGCTCACCTTCTCCTGCTCAGGCCTGATGACCACAGATTTATTTCAGAAAATCATCGCCGACGCCGCAATAGATGCTGGCCGTGATGTACAATTTATAGAGCAGTTCCGTCAGGCAGCCGATCACCCCGTGATTGCTACCTACCCGGAAGGACTGTATCTGAAAGGGTTTGCCTGTCGCGTCATGTAACTTGAAAAGAGAAATATTGCCCGCACATAACGTGTAAGTAGTGTTTCCCGGGAGGTGACTATGATTGCCAGCAAATTCGGTATCGGCCAGCAGGTCCGCCACACTTTGCTCGGGTATTTGGGTGTGGTCGTGGATATCGACCCGGAGTATTCCCTTGATGAACCGTCAGCAGACGAGCTGGCGGTGAATGCAGAGCTTCGCGCCGCGCCCTGGTACCATGTGGTGATGGAAGGTGATGATGGACAACCCGTTCACACCTATCTTGCTGAAGCGCAGTTGAGCAGCGAGCTGCAGGAAGAGCATCCGGAGCAACCCACAATGGATGAGCTTGCTCAGACTATCCGCAAACAGTTACAGGCTCCGCGCCTGCGGAACTAAGCGTGTAAAAAAAGCCCGATGAACGGGCTTTTTTTTATTACTTCGCCAGCCCCAGACGGGGGATGTCAATCGCCGGACAGCGGTCCATGACGACCTTCAACCCCGCATCCCGCGCCAGAACGGCGGCCTGCTCGTTAATCACGCCCAGCTGCATCCACAGCGTTTTTGCCCCTACGGCGATAGCGTCCTGCGCCACTTCCCACGCCGCCTCGGAGTTTCGGAAGACATCAACCATATCAATTTTTTCCGGCACGTCAGCGAGCGTGGCATAACCCTGCTGGCCCATTAAGGTTTTCCCCGCCACTTTTGGCGAGACCGGGATGACGTGGTAGCCCTGATCGAGAAGGTATTTCATCACCCGATAGCTTGGACGATCGGGTTTATCGCTCGCGCCCACCAGCGCAATGGTACGCGTGGATGTCAGAATCTCGGCAATATCGTTCTCTTTCATGGTTTTTCTCCTGGCTTTTTTAAAAGTGTACGCCAAACCGCACATCTCAACCATCCATCCCATACCGACGCATGAGGGCAAAACGGCGAAATATGTCTATATGTTAGTAAACATGATTCTCGAAAAATTTAGATACATTAATGCGGCGACAGGATTTCTGACGGGAGCCTTCTATGAAAGCCGGTATTGCCACTGCTCTGATTGCGTTAGTGATGCCGGTCTGCGTTTTTGCTACCACACTCCGGCTCTCTACCGATATTGATCTCCTGGTGCTGGACGGAAAAAAGGTCTCCAGCTCGCTATTGCGCGGTGCCGACAGCATCGAGTTAGATAACGGGCCGCATCAGCTGGTATTCCGGGTGGAAAAATCGATCGGTCTGGCGAATCACGAGCAACGGATGTACATCTCGCCTCCGCTGATCGTCAGCTTTAATACCCGGCAAATCAGTCAGGTGAATATCACCCTCCCTCGTCTTGAAACGGAGAAAGAGTCTGCGGCCTTCGACGCTTCACCCCGCGTTGAACTGCTGGACGGGGATGCGATGCCGATTCCGGTGAAGCTGGATATTCTGGCGCTGACGACCTCACCAAAAGGTCCGGACTACGAGGCCGCGACGCAGACCTATAACAAAGCGGGGAAACGCGCATCGCTTCCGCAGTTTGCCACCATGATGGCGGACGACAGTACGCTGCTATCCGGCGTCTCCGAACTGGACGTCATTCCTCCCCAGTCCCAGACCCTGACGGAACAGCGCCTTAAATTCTGGTTTCAGCAGGCCGATCCCGACACGCGGGCCCGATTTTTACAGTGGGCAAAACAACAACCTTCATCGTAAGCCACATTTTTTACGCCTTTCTCTTGCAGC
Source organism: Enterobacter sp. ECC-249 (assembly GCF_043965265.1). Taxonomy (NCBI): domain Bacteria; kingdom Pseudomonadati; phylum Pseudomonadota; class Gammaproteobacteria; order Enterobacterales; family Enterobacteriaceae; genus Enterobacter; species Enterobacter sp. ECC-249. The sequence goes on along the minus strand of NZ_CP143660.1, from coordinate 2,144,330 downwards.
GTCAGAAGGTTCCCGTCATCGTGTAGGCAGTTAACCTGATGGATATGATTATGGAACTGACAACACGCACGCTGCCTGAGCGCAAACACATTGCTCTTGTGGCGCACGATCACTGTAAACAAATGCTGCTTAACTGGGTTCGCCGCCATCAGTCTTCGCTGGAAAAGCACGCCCTGTCGGCAACCGGCACAACCGGTAACCTGATTCAGCGTGAAACGGGTCTGCAGGTGAATGCCATGCTGAGCGGCCCGATGGGCGGCGATCAGCAGGTCGGCGCGCAGATCTCCGAAGGGAAGATTGATGTGCTGATTTTCTTCTGGGATCCGCTGAACGCGGTTCCGCACGATCCGGATGTTAAAGCGCTGCTGCGTCTGGCGACGGTGTGGAATATTCCGGTAGCGACGAACCTGTCGACGGCGGATTTCATCATCGAATCGCCGCAGTTCAACTCGCCGGTAGATATCCTTATTCCGGACTATCAGCGTTATCTTTCAGAGAGATTGAAGTAGCTTTACGCCCGGCGGCGCTACGCTTGCGCGGGCCTACTGGTTTTGTAGGCCGGGTCAGGCGAAGCCGCCACCCGGCAATCCCGCTACGGTTTTCTCGCCACCGGCACATCAATACTCTTCAAAATATCGACAAACACGGATGGCTCTTCTTTATTAAACAGTAGCCATACGCGATGCCGCGCGCGGGTGATAGCCACGTACAGCAAACGCCGCTCTTCGGCATCCGGGAAGTCTTCCGGCACCGGCAGCAAGGCCTGTTCCATTACCGACTCGCGGGCCGGAGCCGGGAAACCGTCGCTGCCCTCTTTCAGCCCCACCACAATCACATAATCAGCCTGCTGCCCTTTGCTGGCGTGAATCGTCATAAATTCAAGCTGCAGCTTCGGCCAGCGGGTGGCGGCTTTTTCCAGCGCCGCGGGCTTAAGGTGATGGTAGCGGGCCAGCACCAGAATACGTTCATCAGGCTTCGCGTAGCCGCTGAGCTTGTCCAGCAGCGGTTCCAGCTGGTCATCCGCCAGCAGGGTCACGGCTTTTTTATCCCCTGGCCGCAGGCTATTGAGCGGCTTTGCCAGCTGATGCGGGTTCTGCTGGATAAAGCGGTTGGCGATTTCACCAATACGTGAATTGAAGCGGTAGGTGGTGTCCAGATCGCTGCGATCCCCTTCGCCGAAGTAGTGGTGGAACGCGGTTGTCAGGGAGAGCTGCGCCCCGCTGAAGCGATAGATGGCCTGCCAGTCGTCACCCACCGCAAACAGCGACGTATGTTTATTTTGCGCCCGTAGCGCCGAGAGCAGTGCAGCACGCTGCGGTGAGATATCCTGGAACTCATCCACCAGAATATGTTTCCACGGGCTGACAAAACGCCCCTTCTCAAGAATGATGATGGCCTGATGGATCAGGCCGGAGAAATCGACGGCATTTTCCTCTTTCAGCGCGGTTTTCCAGGCTTTCAGCAGCGGAGCCATCAGCTTGACCCGCTTCGAAAACAGATCGCGGATCGCCTCCGGCGCGCTTTCAATCATCTCTGCCTGCGTTCCGCCGTGCATTCGCATCAGGCTGACCCAGCGGTCAAGCCGTGAACCCAGCCGACGCGCCAGTTTATCATCCTGCCAGAAGCTGCCCTCCGGCACCTCCCAGTTGAGTTCCTCCTCCAGCCACTGACGCCACCCTTTCGCCTGCGCCTTTTTCTCACTGCACTGCTGGCGCCACGTTTTGATGAACAGCGCCTGACGCGCCTGCGCGTCGTTTTCCAGCTTACTGATGGAAGGCACTTTTTTACTGCCCTGCTGAATAATATGCAGCGCAAGGGCATGGAAGGTTCTGGCCGTGATATCCCGGGTATGCAGACGCTCCTGGATCCGTTCGTCCATCTCCTGAGCTCCCTTGCGGCCAAAGGCCAGAAGCAGAATTTGATCGGCTACCGCTTCCCCGGTCGTCAGCAGCCAGCCGGCACGCGCCACCAGCACCGACGTTTTACCGCTACCGGCCCCCGCCAGCACCAGCAGCGAATGCTCACCGTTAACCACCGCGCGCGCCTGGGCCGGGTTGAGCGGAGAGGACTCCACCGAATTGAAAAAGTCGGCGTATTGGGTGAGCATGGCGTCCGTCCACGCCTGATTATGGGCGAGACGGCTTTTATCCTTATCATTCAGCCAGGCCTGACACTGGCGCCAGGCGTCGCGACAGTTGTCAAACTCGTCGAGACGCGTCACGGAGATCGGCAGTGCCGAGAGTGCCTGTCGGATCTTTTGCTGCAGCCCGGCGGTCTGCTGACGAGTGAGCCACGAATGCTGCGCGTTGCTTTGCGCGATATCGTCCAGCACCTGCTGGAGCACCTGGGCGGCAATCACGCTCATATCCTGGCTCCACTGCTGCCAGAGCGCGTTCAGGTGATGGTGGAAACGCTGGGTTTCCGCCCACTCGGTGCCGTGAAGACGCACGACTTTATCGTCAGGCAGAACGAACTCCAGCTCGCCCCATACCAGCCCGCGTTTGCAGTGGATAGCCAGAAGCTGATTAAACGGAATAAGGTATTCGTGGCGTTCCCCGGAGACTTTCACCCCGGCATTAAGGAGAACAACCCTGTCGTAAGGGTGTTGCGCCAGGCGTTTGCCTAACGACGTTGCTTTCAGTTCCATGTTCCGCCAAATCCACGAAGAGATAATTTACCTGACAGTTTAACTGCCAGTTTTAAGGTGCTCCAGCCTAAAAAAACGTTACAATCATTGGGCGTTAATTTTATCGAAAGGAAGTGAGGGTTTATGCGTACCGTTCTGAATGTGTTGAATTTTGTGCTGGGCGGTTTTGCCACCACCCTTTCCTGGCTTTTTGCCACGCTGGTGAGCATCGTCCTGATTTTCACGCTTCCCCTGACCCGTTCCTGCTGGGAAATCACAAAACTCTCCTTAATCCCCTACGGGAATGAAGCCATCCACGTTGACGAGCTGAATCCGGAGAGCAAAAGCGCCCTGATGAATACCGGCGGAACCCTGCTGAACATTCTGTGGCTGATTTTCTTCGGCTGGTGGCTGTGCATCATGCATATTTTTGCGGGGATTGCGCAGTGCATCACGATTATTGGTATTCCGGTGGGGATCGCGAACTTTAAGATCGCCGCTATCGCCCTTTGGCCCGTCGGGCGCAGGGTTGTTCCGATCGAAGTGGCCCAGGCGGCGCGTGAAGCAAACGCTCGTCGTCGTTTTCAGTAACTAAGGACCGGCCGCGTTTATGCTAAGCCCACTGCTTCGCCGTTATACCTGGAACAGCACCTGGCTATACAACGTCAGGATATTTATCGCGCTTTGCGGCACGGTTGCCCTGCCCTGGTGGCTTAATGATGTCAAGCTCACCATCCCACTCACGCTGGGCGTAGTGGCCGGGGCGCTGGCGGACCTGGACGATCGTCTGGCCGGGCGTTTACGTAACCTGGTTATTACGCTCGTCTGCTTTTTTATTGCCTCGGCGTCCGTTGAGCTGCTTTTCCCATGGCCCTGGCTGTTTGCCCTGGGGCTCACGCTCTCAACCAGCGGGTTTATTTTGCTGGGCGGCCTTGGGCAGCGCTATGCCACCATCGCTTTCGGTGCATTGCTGATCGCCATCTACACCATGCTGGGCGTTTCCCTGTACGACCAGTGGTATCAGCAGCCGGTTCTGCTGTTGCTGGGCGCCATCTGGTATAACCTGCTGACGCTAACCGGTCATTTAATCTTCCCGGTTCGCCCGCTGCAGGATAACCTTGCCCGCAGCTTTGAGCAGTTAGCCCACTATCTGGAACTGAAATCCCGCCTGTTCGACCCGGATATCGAAGAAGAAAGCCAGGCTCCGCTCTACGATCTGGCGCTGGCAAACGGCCAGCTGGTCGCCACCCTTAACCAGACAAAAGCCTCTCTGCTTACCCGTCTGCGCGGCGATCGCGGTCAGCGCGGAACGCGAAGGACCTTACACTACTATTTTGCCGCCCAGGATATTCATGAACGCGCCAGCTCTTCGCACGTTCAGTATGCCGCCCTGCGCGAGAAGTTCCGCTACAGCGACGTGATGTTCCGCTTCCAGCGCCTGCTGTCCATGCAGTCCCAGGCGTGCCAGCAGCTCTCTCGCTCTATTCTGCTACGCACGCCCTATCAGCATGACCCCCGCTTTGAACGCGTATTCAGCCACCTTGATGCGGCGCTCGACCGCGTACAGGCCAGCGGAACGTCACCGGAGCACATCAAAGCGCTGGGCTTTCTGCTGAACAACCTGCGGGCGATTGACGCGCAGCTGGCGACCATTGAGTCCGAACAGGCGATGGCGGTGCCGGGCAGTGAGGTTGAAAACCAGCTTGCTGATGACAGCGTCCACAGCGTCAGCGATATGTGGCTACGGCTGAGCCGCAACTTTACGCCGGAGTCGGCTCTCTTTCGCCACGCGGTAAGAATGTCGCTGGTGCTGTGCGTGGGTTATGCCTTTATCCAGATAACCGGGCTGCACCACGGCTACTGGATCCTGCTGACCAGCCTGTTCGTTTGCCAGCCAAACTATAACGCCACCCGACACCGTCTTGCGCTGCGTATTATCGGCACGCTGGTTGGCGTCGCGATCGGCCTTCCGGTGCTCTATTTCGTCCCCTCCGTTGAAGGTCAATTGATCCTGATCGTGATCACCGGCGTGTTGTTCTTCGCGTTTCGCAACGTGCAGTACGCCCATGCCACCATGTTCATCACGCTGCTGGTGCTGCTCTGCTTTAACCTGCTGGGTGAAGGGTTTGAAGTCGCCCTGCCCCGCGTGATCGATACCCTGATTGGCTGCGCGATTGCCTGGGCCGCGGTCAGTTTTATCTGGCCGGACTGGCGTTTTCGCAATTTGCCGCGCGTGGTAGACAGGGCGATGAACGCCAACTGTCGATACCTTGACGCTATCCTTGAGCAGTACCACCAGGGGCGCGATAACCGCCTGGCTTACCGGATAGCTCGTCGCGATGCGCATAACAGCGATGCAGAACTGGCCTCCGTTGTCTCTAACATGTCAACGGAGCCTCGCGCCACGGCGGAGATTCGTGAGACTGCGTTCCGCCTGCTCTGCCTGAACCATACGTTCACCAGCTATATTTCGACGCTGGGGGCCCACCGTGAGAAACTCACTAACCCGGGTATTCTCAACCTGCTCGATGACGCCGTCTGCTATGTTGATGACGCGCTTCATCACCGACCGGCCGATGAGCCGCGCGTTCAGCAGGCGCTGGATGAACTGGCTCAACGCATTGCGCATCTAGACCCTGGAAACGACAGCAAAGCGCCGCTGGTACTTCAGCAGATAGGCCTGCTTATCGCTCTGCTGCCTGAAATTTGCCGGCTGCAACAGCAAATCGCTACCTGGAGGAGTGATTCTCCTGTGGCTCAGGCAGCGCATTAAACCACTCCGTCAGCTCCCGGCGAATGCCTGCCGGGAGTGCCGCCTCATGCAGCCCTTCGATGGCCCCTTCCAGCGCGAAGAGAACTTTAATACTGAGCGCTTTGTTGTTTGCCCGCATCTTTAGCCAGCTCGCTCTGGCACCCAGCGCCCGGAGCGTTTCCTCGTTGGTTATGCCTGCTTCAAAGAGCAAGACCTCAAGCTGAAAGGTTAGGTTTGGCAGATCCTTAAGGCGGTTTCGCTGATGTCGCTGATAGCGCTCTTTTCTTGCCGCACTGAGCGCAAACGAGGAGAGCTGAAGCAATCGCTCCCTGTCCTGCCATAATCCGTCATCCACACGATAATAGTTGAGCAGCACCGGGCGACCTCGCTTCATCAACGTCAAAAAAGAGGAGGCATTTTTTACACAGTATTTTGCACTCTCCTCACAGGCCCGAAGATAAAGTTCGCCATCAGAAACCATGGCAAAAACCGCATCATCCACCGCGAGGGTGTAGCCTCCAAACAGCGCGCGATGATGGATCTCGCCCAACGGGGAGAGGTATTCCTGGGATTTATAAATCCGTTCATAAGATATCTTTTTCATGATATTTCCCTTAAAAATCAAAACGTAACAACGAAATTTCTTACTAGCGGATCCGTTAGCAGGAAAATAGGCAACTTATCGCCGTTGAGCAAGATGAATTTTCGAGGGGCATCAAGATTGAATGAATTTTGCGAGTCGCTTTCCGAAAATGAGGTTGATCTTTGGGCACACAGGGGTTACTGTATATTCATACAGTAACCACAGGGCTGGAATGAATATGCACACTTCAGGCTATGCAAATCGCGCAATCTCTCTCTCTTCTGCAGCAGGCAATGTCCCGCAGAATTCCGTCGAGCGTGTTTCCACAGGGCTTATCAGTGAAGTGGTTTATCGTGAAGACCAGCCCCTGTTGACGCAACTTCTGTTATTGCCGCTATTACAACAGCTCGGTCAGCAATCGCGCTGGCAGCTTTGGCTCACGCCTCAGCAAAAGCTGAGCCGCGAGTGGGTTCAGTCCGCAGGCCTTCCGCTCACCAAGGTTATGCAAATTAACCAGCTCTCGCCTTGCGATACCGTTGAGTCGATGATCCGTGCGTTACGCACCGGAAATTACAGCGTGGTGATTGGATGGTTACCGGAAGAATTGACGGAAGAGGAACATTTCCGTCTGACTGAAGCAGCTGAAGAAGGGAATGCGATCGGGTTCATTATGCGTCCTGTTCGATCGGATTCTTACCGCAGAGGACAACTTTCTGGGCTAAAAATTCACTCGAATTTGTATCATTGAGTGAAATTAAGATTTTTCCTGGAATTTTTTTTGACTACAAGATGACGCTAAAGTTCCCTGACTGAAAATTGCGGCAAGGCTTGTCTGGTGCGGTTCTCCTTAATTTTATTGCACAAAATTCGTTCGAAAAATGTTAAATAATCGGTATACGGAACTTTTTTTTTCATATGCCTGACGGACTTCACACTTGTAAGTTTTCAGCTACGTTGTAGACTTTACATCGCCAGGGGTGCTCGGCCTAAGCCGAAGATATCGGTAGATTTATATTTGACCACGCCCCCCGGTGAAGGATTTAACCGTGATTCTCTTCTGAGACTTTCATGGCGAATTTTGGATGATAACGAGGCGCAAAAAATGAAAAAGACAGCTATCGCGATTGCAGTGGCACTGGCTGGCTTCGCTACCGTAGCGCAGGCCGCTCCGAAAGATAATACCTGGTATGCAGGTGGTAAACTGGGCTGGTCTCAGTTCCACGACACCGGCTGGTACAACAGCAGCCTGAACAATGATGGCCCAACTCACGAGAGCCAGCTTGGTGCAGGTGCGTTCGGTGGCTATCAGGTTAACCCGTATGTTGGTTTTGAAATGGGTTACGACTGGTTAGGTCGTATGCCATACAAAGGCGACACCATCAACGGCGCTTTCAAAGCACAGGGCGTTCAGCTGACCGCTAAACTGGGCTACCCAATCACTGACGATCTGGACGTGTACACCCGTCTGGGCGGCATGGTATGGCGCGCAGACTCCAGCAACAACATCTCTGGCGACAACCACGATACCGGTGTTTCCCCAGTATTCGCTGGTGGCGTTGAGTGGGCTATGACCCGTGATATCGCTACCCGTCTGGAATACCAGTGGGTTAACAACATCGGCGACGGCAACACCGTTGGTGTTCGTCCAGACAACGGCATGCTGAGCGTAGGTGTTTCCTACCGTTTCGGCCAGCAGGAAGAAGCAGCACCAGTTGTTGCTCCAGCGCCGGCTCCAGCTCCAGAAGTACAGACCAAGCACTTCACTCTGAAGTCTGACGTTCTGTTCAACTTCAACAAAGCGACTCTGAAACCAGAAGGCCAGCAGGCACTGGATCAGCTGTACACCCAGCTGAGCAACCTGGATCCTAAAGACGGTTCTGTAGTGGTTCTGGGCTTCACCGACCGTATCGGTTCTGACGCTTACAACCAGAAACTGTCTGAGAAACGTGCTCAGTCTGTTGTTGATTACCTGATCTCTAAAGGTATCCCAGCTAACAAGATCTCCCCACGTGGTATGGGCGAATCTAACCCAGTTACTGGCAACACCTGTGACAACGTGAAAGCTCGCGCTGCACTGATCGACTGCCTGGCTCCAGATCGTCGCGTAGAGATCGAAGTTAAAGGCATCAAAGACGTTGTAACTCAGCCAGCGGCATAAGTTATCGTCTTATAAAAAAACCCCGCCATGCGGGGTTTTTTATTTTCTGCAGAAAACTAGAATCTATTTTTTACCCAACAGGGCCTGAAGGTCGTTCTTCAGCGTCGACATCTGATTGGCGTACTTCTCTTTATGTTCGGCATCCTCAATCAACTGCACGATGGTTTCCGACAGCGTTTTGCCCCGGCGTTGCGCCAGCCCAGCAAGGCGTTGCCAGACAACGAACTCCAGGTCGATTGATTTTTTGCGAGTGTGCTGATGCTCAGCGTTAAAATGCCGTTTGCGTCGCGCGCGGATAGTTTGCTTCATCCGGTTTAATAACGCAGGATTGATGTGTTTCTCAATCCAGCCGTTAACCTGTACCGGTTCATTTTCGAGGGTCAGCAAAATATCCACGGCTTCTTGCGCAGCGCTGGCTTCGATGTAGCAGGTGATCAGCTCCCCTTCACGGTGCTTTTTGACCAGGTACTTCCATTTCCAGCCGCTTTCGAGATTTTCCAGTTGTTGATATTTCATTGCGATCTCAGTGTTACCACGTAACTATGTTCAGAATATCAGTTTTTTAGCAATCTGCTGAAAAGAAATCATAGCCTGTGATTGAATGCAGCCAATCACCCTGTCGAAATCCCCAATCCTGCTTGGGTACAGCCCCCCGCTTACGGTATACTCCACGCTTTTACATCTGACTAAAAAACATCAACTTTGACCATTACGAAACTTGCATGGCGTGACCTTGTTCCGGATACCGAAAGTTACCAGGAACTGTTTGCACAGCCCAAACTCGCAAAAGAACACGAATTCATCCTTAGCGATACGCAGCCTCGTTTGCATTATGCGCTGGAGCAGGTGTTAAGCCCATGGGCAACAGCGCCCTTTATGCTGCTCAAGGCCCCGGAAGAAGCGGAATACCTGACGCTGCTCGGGGATGCCGTGCGCCAGCTGAAGCCGGAAGCGAACGCCGTTTTTGGCGGCCAGTATCGTATTGCGGGACATGATGTCACTTTCGAGCCAGCGGCGCAGGCCGATGGCCGTTTTGCCGCTAAGGGAGAAGTGATTACCGCTAACTGGGTCGAGGCGGAACAACTCTTTGGTTGTCTGCGCCAGTTTAACGGCGAACTTTCGCTGCAGCCGGGGCTGGTACATCGCGCAAATGGTGGTGTTCTCATCATCTCGCTGCGTACCCTGCTCTCGCAGCCGCTGCTGTGGATGCGTCTGAAAACCATCGTCCACCAGCAGCGTTTCGACTGGGTCGGCTACGATGAGTCTCGTCCCCTGCCTGTCTCGGTTCCGTCTATGCCGCTGTCGCTAACCGTCGTGCTGACGGGTGACCGTGAATCGCTGGCGGACTTCCAGGAAATGGAGCCTGAACTGGCTGAGCAGGCGGTGTATAGCGAATACGAAGACAATATCCAGATTGCCGATGCCGACGATATGGCACAGTGGTGCCAGTGGGTGATGGCCGTTGCCGAACGTTTTGCGCTGCCAACGCCTGCGGCTGACGCGTGGCCGGGCTTAATCCGCGAAGCGGTACGCTACACCGGTGACCAGGAAACGCTGCCGCTTTGCCCGCTCTGGATCGGCAAACAGCTGCGTGAAGTGGGTGTGATCAGCGGTAACGGGGCGTTCACCGGAGAACAGCTCACTCAGATGCTGGCTCAGCGCGAGTGGCGAGAAGGCTATCTTGCCGACCGTATGCAGGATGAAATTCTGCTCGAACAAATCCTGGTGGAAACCGAAGGCGAACGCGTCGGGCAGATCAACGCTCTGTCGGTGATTGAATTTCCTGGCCATCCGCGCGCGTTCGGGGAGCCGTCCCGTATCAGCTGCGTTGTGCATATTGGCGATGGCGAATTTACCGATATCGAACGGAAAGCCGAGCTGGGCGGAAACATTCATGCGAAAGGCATGATGATCATGCAGGCGTTTTTGATGTCTGAACTGCAGCTTGAGCAGCAGATCCCCTTCTCCGCCTCGCTGACGTTTGAGCAGTCCTACAGCGAAGTGGATGGCGATAGCGCCTCTATGGCCGAGCTGTGCGCCTTAATCAGCGCCCTGGCAGAAGTGCCCATCAATCAGAACATTGCGATCACCGGTTCGGTAGACCAATTCGGTCGTGCCCAGCCAGTGGGAGGCCTCAACGAAAAAATTGAAGGCTTCTTCTCTATCTGTCAGCAGCGCGGTTTAAACGGCAAACAGGGTGTGATTATTCCTGCTGCCAACGCACGCCATTTGAGCCTCAGTCAGGATATTCTGGATGCAGTTGAGCAAGAGCAATTCGCCATCTGGGCCATCGAAGGGATTGAGGATGCACTACCCTTACTGACAAATCTGGTTTGGGATGGCGAAGGGCAAACCACCCTGATGCAGACTATTCAGGAGCGCATTGCTCAGGCGACACAGCAGGATGCTCGTCATCGTTATCCATGGCCGTTACGCTGGCTGGGCTGGTTTAGTTCGAACTGATCGGACTTGTTCAGCGTACACGTGTTAGCTATCCTGCGTCCTTCACTAAAATAAGGCTTACTGAGAACATGGTAGATAAACGCGAATCCTATACAAAAGAAGATCTTCTTGCCTCTGGTCGCGGTGAACTGTTTGGCGCAAAAGGCCCACAGTTACCGGCCCCGAACATGCTGATGATGGACCGTGTCGTGAAAATGACCGAAACCGGCGGCAACTTCGATAAGGGTTACGTAGAAGCAGAACTCGATATCAACCCGGACCTGTGGTTCTTCGGTTGTCACTTTATCGGCGATCCGGTAATGCCTGGCTGTCTGGGTCTGGATGCGATGTGGCAGCTGGTTGGCTTCTATCTGGGCTGGCTGGGCGGCGAAGGTAAAGGCCGCGCGCTGGGCGTAGGCGAAGTAAAATTCACCGGCCAGGTTCTGCCTACAGCGAAGAAAGTGACCTATCGTATTCACTTCAAGCGCATCGTTAACCGCCGCCTGATTATGGGCCTGGCAGATGGCGAAGTGCTGGTCGATGGTCGTCTGATCTATAGCGCAAGCGACCTGAAAGTTGGCCTGTTCCAGGACACTTCAGCTTTCTGATCGTGCTTTTCGCACCACCAGAAAGGCGAAACCTCCGCATTGCGGAGGTTTCTTTTTTGAAAGAGACGTTATCAGGCTATGAGTGCCCTGTCGCCGATGGCTTCTCGCCAGCCTCCAAGCCATTGTGACCTTTGATTTATCGTCTGATAAGGACACATTTCTTTAGAACGTCCAGCGATGCCGGCCTGATAACCACGTTGATGAGCCCGTTCCAGGCGATCTCGTTTCTGTCTCTTCATGCCTCGTTTCCCTCATTCTTTTGTCTGGTGGAAAGAAAACAGTGTCTGCACTAAATGCACAGGCACAGATAACGAATACCCCGAATTAGTCGCAGCGTCAATGTTCAAAATTCATACGGGTGTAATATTTGTGAGGTACCTGGAAGTTCATTTGTACAAAAATTGTGACGTGGCACAAGTAACAATCTGAACTGAAAACGAAAAAAAACCGCAATCAGCGACAGGCCAACTGCGGTTTTTGATGATGAATTTTACTTATGGCAACCGGGAGATTTCCCTTGCGATGCTGGCCGACTCCTGTGCCCAACCCTGAGCCAGAACTTTCACCATTTCATCATAACCGTCTTTCTGCTGCTTCAGCTCCAGATGGAAAGGACGCTTAATCAGCTGCCCCTGATGATTCAGCAACCACTCCCCGCTGATCACCACCGCACCGTCATAACGGCCGTGGAAGCCCGTGACCGTGACGTTCAGAGTATCCTGGTCGTTACCCAGCGGCTGCGACGCGACAACCCAACCCGGAAGCTGGCTGCCCAGATTGGCCACCAGCGTGTTTCGCAGCTGCTGATCCAGCGGGCTGGCCCACAGGTTGTTCGTCGCAATCACGTATTTAACGTCGCTGGTCTGATAGACCACGCCGTTTCCTGCCAGATAATCCGGCACGGCAACCTGCTCAACCCACAGCTGACGGTTTCCCTGACTCGCCGTGCTTTGCCCGCCGCTGTGGGTCTCCACAGGCAGCTGATAGTAGCTTTTATTCTCTACCCCTGAACTGCACGCCGTTAACAGCAGAGCGCCAACCATCAATAGCCACTTTTTCATTGTTTTGCCCTCTTCGGCTCAGGATCCTTTTTATCTTTCGCTTCGAACACCAGCGCATTGCTCTTCTCGTTGAGCGTTTTCAGAACAGGCTGCAGTTCACGCAGGACCTGATCAAGACGCTGCATATCTGCCACCATCTTGTTATAGGCCGCTGAGCCCGGCTGGAAGCCCTGCATACTGCGGTTCAGCTCACGCAGCGTTTTCTGCATGTCCTGAGGCAGCTGCTGCATGCTCTGGCTCGCCGTGATCTTGTTGATATTATCCAGCGTGGTTTGCAGACGCTGCATTGTCTCCTGGCTCTGATGTAACGACCCGGTCGCCGCTTCAATCATCGGATTCAATGGCAGATTGTTAATCTTATCCAGCGTTTCCATCAGACGCTGCTGGATCTGGGCCAGACCGCTGCTCACCGTTGGAATGATCTTGTAGCCACCGAATTCACGGATACCGGTAATCGGAGGCGCTTTTGGATAGAAGTCCATGTCCACGTACAGCGCACCGGTCACTAGGTTGCCGGTTTTCAGCGACCCGCGCAGACCGCGTTCCATCAGCTGGGTGATATGAGTAGCGATATCCTGATTTTCACCAATCTGATTAAGCAGACGCTCCGGTTCAATGCGGATCAGCACCGGAATGCGGTAATCATCATCCAGCACCTGCTGAAGGCCCGGGACGAAGAACGGCACTTGCCCAACCGTACCGAGACGAATGCCGCGGAACTCAACAGGCGCCCCCGGCTGCAGGCCGCGAACGGAGTCTTTAAAGAACATCAGGAAGTCAACGTGATCGGTATAGAGCGCATCCTGAATGCTTTTTTGATCGTCAAACAGACGGAAAGCGGTGTTCTCTGCAACCGGCTGACCCAAGTCCAGCCCTTCCGGCACGTCAAAACTCACGCCGCCGCCAAACAGCGTGGTCAGCGAACCCATCTCAACGCGCATGCCTGCCGAGGTCAGATCCACCGCGATCCCGCTGTCTTTCCAGAAGCGGACGTTGCTGGTGACCAGGCGATCGTTTGGCGCATTGATGAAGAGCTGATAGCTGATCGCGCGTTTCTGCGGATCAAACGTGCTTTTCTCAACCGACCCGACGCGGTAGCCGCGGAACAGTACCGGGTCGCCCGCCGTGAGCTGACCTGCTTTTTTGCTGTCTAGGATCACGCGGATACCCTTGGCATCAGGCGGCGCAAGCGGCGGTGAGTCCAGAAGCTGGTATTTGGCTGGCTGGTTACCCTTAGCGCCGGGCTGCAGCTCAATGTAGGCGCCAGAAAGCAGCGTCCCTAAGCCGCTGATCCCTTCACGCCCCACCTGCGGCTTAACGACCCAGAAAACGGAATCGCCATGCAGCAGTTTTTCCATGCCGGCATTAAGGCGCGCCTTAATTTCCACATGGGTTAAATCGTCGGTCAGGGTTGCGCTTTCGACCACGCCCACGTCCACGCTACGGCTTTTGATGGTCGTTTTACCGCCCTCAATCCCCTCGGCATTGGTGGTTATCAGCGTGACTTCCGGTCCCTGATGGCTGTAATGATAAAACAGGATCCAGGCACCGATCAGCGCGGTCACGATGGGAAAAATCCACACCGGCGACCAGTTTTTGACCTTCTGCACTTTCGCCTCTCCACTCTTATTTTCCATGCTCTTACTCTTCCTCATGGCTTGATTCAGGCTCACGATCCCACGATAAACGAGGGTCGAAGGTCATGGCCGCAAACATGGTCATGATCACAACCAGTGCAAACATTAAAGCCCCCATCGCGGGATAAATACTCATCAAACCGCCCATCCGCACCAGTGCAGAGAGAACGGCGATGACAAACACATCAATCATTGACCAGCGTCCGACAAACTCGACCACTTCATAAATCAGGTGCATGCGCTCGCTGTCGCGTTTCCCATGACCTTTCGCATCCCAGCAGAGCCAGGCGATGGCAATCATTTTTAAGGTTGGCACCATAATACTGGCGATAAAAATTACGCCGGCGACCGGATAAGAACCTTCGCCCCAGAGCAATATCACCCCGGCCAGGATCGTGGAGGGCATTTTGTCGCCGAGCAAATCGGTGATCATGATTGGCAGAATATTGGCTGGCAGATACAACATGACGGACGTGACCAGCAGCGCCATCGTCCACTGCAGACTATTTTTACGGCGTACGTGACCTTTCGTTTCGCAGCGCGGACAAACGTCGAGATCGGCGGGCAGCACGGCGGTGCAGCATGGGCAGGAACGCAGCCCCTGGCGAATGCCGGGCAACCCGACCTTCACCTTCTGTGCAAGCGTCGGTGCCGGAGCGATATCATCCCACGCCCAGCGCCTGTCCACGCACTGGAATGCGCGCAGCTGCAGGACGCAGTAAAGGCACCACGGAATAAAGCTGCTGCCGATCCCCACGTCGCCGTACGCCATGAGCTTCACGAAGCTGACCAGAATGCCTGCCAGAAAGATCTCGGCCATGCCCCAGCTTTTAAGCTGAAAAAGGATGCGCGCGAGCCTGATTTTCAGCGATGCCGGCATCCTGACGCGGTTGACCAGCAAAAGGATAACGACCAGGCAAAAAGCCGGGACTATCTGAACAAACAAGAGAAAAAAGGTGCCGAGACTGGCGTAATCTTCCGAGAACATCACGCCCGGGATTTCAAGCAAATCCACCTGGCTGGTTATCCCTCCCACCTTCATATAGATGAAGGGGAAGAGATTGGAGAGCAGCAGCATGAACAATGCTGCCAGAGCGTAAGCAGTGGGACGCTGCCGCGGCGCGTCCCACTCGGTTGTCAACGTTGCGCCGCAACGTGGACACAGGGCTTTATGTCCGTGACCAAGCTCTGGCAACGCCACGAGCATATCGCATTGCGAGCATAAAATATGCCTGTCGGCATGGTGCTGGTCACACATATGTTATCCCTGTTTATGCGCCGTTTTTCAGAGACTCAAGGTACTCCCAGCGCTCAAATGCTTCTTCCAGGGCTTTTTCAGCCGCGGACAGTTCTGACAGTACTTTCTGAGTATAGTCATGCGATTGGGTAAAGAATGACGCATCAGCAACCTGTTTTTGCAGATCTTCAAGCGCGGCCTCCAGCTCTTCCAGACGCTGCGGTAGTCCCTCCAGTTCGCGCTGCAGGTTATAGCTTAGTTTAGCCGAGGTTTTCTTGACAGTTTCTGCTTTTGTTACAGTAGGTTCAGAACTTATTTTGGACTTTGCCTGTTTCTGCGCCAGAGACTGCGATTGCTGCCCTTTGGCATCGTGATAACCGCCGACATATTGACCAATTCGCCCTTCACCTTCGAAGATCCAGCATTCGGTTACGGTGTTATCCACGAACTGACGATCGTGGCTAACCAGCATCACGGTCCCCTGATAACCGTCAATCAGCTCTTCGAGTAATTCCAGCGTTTCGACATCCAGGTCGTTCGTTGGTTCATCGAGAATTAACAGGTTACTTGGTTTCAGGAACAAACGCGCCAGCAGAAGACGGTTTCGCTCACCGCCGGATAACGCACGGACTGGCGTCATTGCGCGTTTCGGATGGAACAGGAAGTCCTGCAGATAGCCCAGCACGTGGCGCGGTTTGCCGTTTACCATCACCTCTTGCTTGCCTTCGGCGAGGTTATCCATCACTGTGCGGTCCGGATCCAGCTCCGCGCGGTGCTGGTCGAAGTAGGCCACTTCAAGCTTAGTCCCGCAGTGAATGCGGCCGCTGTCGGCCTGCAGCTGGCCCAGCATCAGCTTCAGCAGCGTGGTTTTACCGCAGCCGTTCGGGCCGATAAGCGCAATTTTGTCGCCGCGCTGGACCTGAGCGGAGAAATCTTTCACCAGTACTTTGCCATCAACCTGATAGTTGACGTTTTCCATTTCGAAGACAATCTTGCCCGAACGGGACGCTTCTTCCACCTGCATTTTGGCGCTGCCCATCACTTCACGGCGTTCGCTACGCTCACGACGCATTGCCTTCAGAGCGCGCACGCGGCCTTCGTTACGTGTACGGCGGGCCTTGATGCCCTGGCGGATCCACACCTCTTCCTGCGCCAGCTTGCGGTCGAACTCCGCATTCTGCAGTTCTTCCACGCGCAGGTTTTCTTCTTTCTCAAGCAGATAGGTGTCGTAATCGCCGGGATAGGTAACCAGCTTGCCGCGGTCGAGATCGACAATACGCGTCGCCATGTTGCGAATAAACGAACGGTCGTGCGAGATAAAGATGATGGTGCCGCTGAAGGTTTTCAGGAAACCTTCCAGCCAGTCAATCGCTTCGATATCCAGGTGGTTCGTCGGTTCGTCCAGCAGCAGCACCTTGGGCCCGCTGACCAGCGCGCGGCCCAGGGCCGCTTTACGCAACCAGCCGCCGGAAAGCGCCGACAGTTCCATGTCCGCTTCCAGACCAAGTTGGGCCAGAACCTCGTTAATGCGGTTTTCAAGCTGCCACAGACCGTGGTGATCGAGCATCTCCTGCACTTTCGCCAGTTCGTTGAGGTTTTTGTCGCTCGGGTCGGTCATCACCAGATGCGAAATCTCGTGATAGCGCTTCAGGTATTCGGCCTGCTCAGAAATGCCTTCCGCCACGAAATCGTAAACGCTGCCGGTCACGTGACGCGGCGGATCCTGCTGGAGGCGGGAGACGATCAGATCCTGCTCGTAAACGATGCGGCCGTCATCCAGCCCCTGTTCGCGATTAAGGATTTTCATCAGCGTGGATTTACCCGCGCCGTTACGGCCCACCAGACAGACGCGCTCGTTATCTTCGATATGCAGCTCTGCATTATCGAGAAGCGGCGAGTCGCTGAAAGAGAGCCACGCGCCGTGCATACTAATTAAAGACATTTATATTTCCTTTCAGGCCGCGGTAATCAACCAGCAGTTATGAATTTGACGGTTACGGGCAAAGTCCTGAGACAGCGTTTTTTGGCTGATTTCTTGTGCTTTCAGTCCCAGGGCTGCTAAGCCGTCATGATCCATACGGAAGCCGCGTTTGTTGTTCGAGAACATAATGGTGCCGCCCTTACGCAGCATGCGCTTCAGGTCGGTCATCAGGCGCAGGTGATCGCGTTGTACATCAAAGCTATCTTCCATACGCTTGGAGTTGGAGAAGGTCGGCGGATCGATGAAGATCAGGTCGAACTGCTCGTCAGTATCGCGCAGCCAGCCCAGCACGTCGGCCTGCATCAGTCGGTGCTGACGTCCGGTCAGCCCGTTAAGACGCAGGTTGCGCTCCGCCCACTCAAGATAGGTGCGGGACATATCCACCGTGGTGGTGCTGCGTGCGCCGCCCAGACCGGCATGCACGCTGGCGCTGCCGGTATAAGAGAAGAGATTCAGGAAGTCCTTGCCTTTACTCATCTGGCCCAGCATGCGGCGGGCGATACGGTGGTCGAGGAACAGGCCGGTATCCAGATAGTCGGTCAGGTTGACCCACAGGCGCGCGTTGTATTCGCCCACTTCGATGAAGTCGCCCTTCTCGCCCATCTTCTGGTACTGATTTTTGCCTTTCTGACGTTCACGCGTTTTCAGCACCAGCTTGTTTGGCGCAATACCCAGCACGGCGATGGTGGCAGCAATGACGTCCAGCATGCGCTGACGCGCTTTTTGCGCATCAATGGTTTTCGGTGGAGCATATTCCTGAATCACCACCCAGTCCGCGTAGCGGTCAACCGCCACGTTGTACTCAGGCAGGTCGGCATCGTACAGGCGATAGCATTCAATGCCCTCCTGCTTCGCCCACTTCTCAAATTTCTTCAGGTTCTTGCGCAGGCGGTTGGCGTAATCTTCCGCCACGCCGGACGGCTTGCTGTCCGCCGCCTTCTCCGCCAGATGATAGTTCTTCTGCACGCAGTCCAGCGGGCCGTTTTTCGCCTTAAACTGGCGATCGGCACGCAGCTGCAGGCAGCTCAGCAGCTCCGGCGAGGCGCTAAATAGCGACAGATTCCAGCCGCCGAAGTAGTCCTTCATATTGCGGCCCAGCAGGCTGTGCAGGGCAATCAGCGCCGGTTCGCTGTCCAGACGCTCGCCGTATGGCGGGTTGCTGATCACGGTACCGTACGGGCCTTTTGGCAGCGGGTTGGTCAGGTTTGCCACGTCTTTCACCTCGAAGGTGACCAGCTCGCCGATACCGGCGCGACGGGCGTTGCTGCGCGCGCGTTCAATGACGCGCGGGTCGCTGTCCGAACCGTAGAAGTGGGAGGTGTACTCTGCCAGACCTTTGCGCGCGCGGGTCTGCGCGTCGTCTTTGACCTCTTTCCAGATCGCTTCGTCATGCTGTGCCCAGCCTTTGAAGCCCCAGTGACCGCGATGCAGCCCCGGCGCGCGGTCGGTTGCCAGCATGGCCGCTTCAATCAGCAACGTACCGGAACCACACATCGGATCGAGCAGCGGCGTGCCCGGCTGCCAGCCGGAGCGCATTACAATGGCGGCGGCCAGGGTTTCTTTAATTGGTGCCATACCGGTACGATCGCGGTAGCCGCGCAGGTGCAGCCCCGCGCCGCTCAGATCGAGGGAGATACTCGCCGTGTCGCCGTTCAGCCAGACGTTAATACGCAGATCCGGATTTTCGCGATCGACGTTCGGACGTTCCTTATTTTTACGCGTGAAGCAGTCCACAATGGCGTCCTTTACGCGCAGGGCACCGTACTGGCTGTTGCGAATCTCGTCGTTCACGCCGTTGAAATGCACCGCAAAGGTGGCATTGGGCGTGAAGATCTCTGTCCAGTCGATCATCTGTACGCCGGTATAGAGATCCAGGTCGCTATAGACCTTGCACTCCTTCATCGGCAGCATGATGCGCGACGCCAGACGGCTCCACATCAGGCTCTGGTAAATAAGCCGCGTGTCGCCCTCAAAATGGACACCACCCTGAACCACCTGGCACTCTTGCGCGCCCAGGCTTTCCAGTTCAGTTTTTAACAGCTCTTCCAGCCCACGGGCCGTACTGGCAAACAGAGAATTCATATCGTCACTTTTACTCTTAGAAAATTGTCGCGCATTATAGCTAATATGGCGTGTATGTCATAAAGTTGAAGGCTTATTTTCATTTGTGGGAGTGTGCAGTGGCGACGTTATCCAGGCTTTTTATTCATCCAGTGAAATCCATGCGCGGCATCGGCGTCTCTCACGCGCTGGCCGACATGAGCGGATTTGCCTTCGATCGTATTTTTATGGTCACCGAGCCTGACGGCACGTTCATTACCGCACGCCAGTTCCCTCAGATGGTTCGCTTTACCCCTTCCCCGCTTCATGACGGTTTGCACCTGACCGCGCCGGACGGCTCCAGTGCGGTTATTCGCTTTGCTGATTTTGCGCCTGTCGATGCGCCAACGGAAGTGTGGGGCAATCATTTTACCGCGCGCATAGCCCCGGATGAAATTAACCGCTGGCTGAGCGTTTTCTTCTCCCGCGACGTGCAGCTGCGCTGGGTTGGGCCTGAACTGACGCGTCGCGTGAAGCGCCACGACGCCGTTCCCCTCTCCTTCGCCGATGGCTTCCCGTTCCTGCTGACTAACGAAGCCTCGCTGCGTGATTTACAAGGCCGTTGCAAAGCCAGCGTTCAGATGGAACAGTTCCGTCCGAATCTGGTGGTGACGGGTGCCGGGGCATGGGAAGAAGATACCTGGAAAGTGATCCGCATTGGCAGCGTCATTTTTGACGTGGTGAAGCCCTGCAGCCGCTGCATTTTCACGACGGTCAGCCCGGAGAAAGGCCAGAAGCACCCTTCCGGCGAACCGCTGAAGACGCTGCAGTCATTCCGCACCGCGCAGGATAACGGCGATGTCGATTTCGGCCAGAACCTGATCCCGCGCTCCAGCGGCGCGATCCGCGTCGGTGATGAGGTAGAAGTGCTCGCCCGAGGGCCTGCAAGAGTGTACGGTTCAGGTCAGGAAGAAGAAATGGTCGACGTTGTGACAAATGTCGCCTCTGCGGTAGATATTCACTGGCAGGGTAACGTCATCCGGGGTAACAACCAGCAGGTGTTGCTTGAGCAGCTGGAACAAGCAGGGATCCGCATCCCCTATTCCTGTCGCGCGGGAATTTGCGGATGCTGCCGCATCAGGCTGGTGGATGGCGAAGTGAGTGCGTTGAAAAAATCGGCAATTGGAAATGACGGCACAATTCTGTGCTGTAGCTGCGTCCCGAAAACGTCCGTACAGCTGGAAGCTTAAACCGCCTGCTCGAGGCTAAAGGAATCTACGCGAAGCTGGGGCTTCAGCCTGTCGTTCATCACCTTAATGGCATCCCCAAGCTGCATCGTCCGCCCGGCAATCGTCACGCCGGGCTGGGCCAGCAAACAGAGCGCGGCATTTTCGCCAGGCTCCACCACCAGCAGGCTCACCTCTTCTGCGGTATCGCTCAGATTGACGCTCGCCGCATCGCCCGTTGCCGGAGTCCAGTTCATGCCGTGCGGCAGGAAATGCCAGCTCTTTGGCATTTGCGGCTTCAGGAAGCGGATAGCCACCAGCGCATTTAATACCAGCTCGGCGCGCTGCTCTTTCGAGAGCATCAGATCGCGACATTTTTCCTCAAAGGAGAAATAAAGCGCAGCGTCATCAACGCAAAAGCCTGACGGGGAAAAGGCGTCCGGGGTTAACATTCGGCGGGCAAAACGAGAGCGAAACAACATGCCATTGGCTAAGTCGAGCATCATTCGGTCATGCTCGTCGCAAAAATACCAGCGCCAGTTATCGTCAGGTTTAATTCGCATGTTTCTCTCCCGTCCCCGAAACGTCCTGTACTAAAAATGTCCCGATCGCCGCTTCGTTTATAACACCATTAATAAAAGACTATAATGTCTAAATAAGCAACAGTGACGGAATATAAAACAACCAGGGCTGGAAATAAAGCCCTGGTTGTCTGATTAAGAGAAAAGATTAGATATGCGTAACGATTTCTTTAATCAGCGGCGGCCCTTTAAAAATAAAGCCGGAATAGATTTGCACCAGCGACGCACCCGCCGCCATCTTCTCGCGCGCAGCAATCACGGAGTCAATGCCGCCGACGCCAATAATCGGCAAACGCCCATTTAATTCCGCAGACAGGGCGCGAATAATTTCGGTGCTTTTTAATTGTACCGGACGTCCACTTAACCCACCCGCTTCGTCACAGTTTTTCATTCCCTGCACGAGGGAACGATCGAGGGTGGTATTGGTCGCAATAACACCATCAATATTATGGCGAACCAAACTGTCGGCAACCTGGATCAATTCTTCGGCAGAAAGATCCGGGGCGATCTTAACCGCGACCGGAACATATTTATGGTGGATCGACTGAAGTTCATTTTGCTTATTTTTAATGGCACTCAGAAGATCGTCCAGCGCTTCGCCATATTGTAAGGAACGCAGGCCTGGAGTATTGGGTGAAGAAATATTCACCGCAATATAACCGGCATAGGCGTAGACTTTTTCCATACAAATCAGGTAGTCATCTTTACCCTGCTCGACCGGCGTGTCTTTATTTTTGCCGATATTGATGCCGAGTATTCCGTCAAAGTGGGCTTTTTTAACGTTCTCAACGAGGTGATCAACACCGAGGTTATTGAAGCCCATGCGGTTGATCAGCCCTTCGGCTTCCACCAGTCGGAACAGGCGCGGCTTGTCATTTCCCGGCTGCGGGCGCGGGGTGACGGTGCCGATTTCAATGGAGCCAAAGCCCATCGCGCCCAGGGCATCAATGCACTCGCCATTTTTATCCAGACCGGCCGCCAGACCCAGCGGATTTTTAAAGGTCAGCCCCATGCACTGCACAGGTTTTACCGGAACATGCTGGCGCACCAGCGCGGCCAGAGGCGTTCCGGTAATACGACGTAATTGCTGGAATGTAAATTCATGAGCGCGCTCAGGGTCGAGCTGGAAAAGGGCTTTACGAACGAAGGGGTAGTACATGAACTCTCCTGGATTCCCGGTGTGCAAACCGGGAGGGGATTATGGGCGATCCCGGCGCGAAAGGGAATTGACCTGCGGCAAAAAATCGGCGTAAAACGCAATCGTTTACCTCACCGTCTATTTCTTATGCACTTTTTCGCATTTTAATTGCAGATAAATCATTTAGTGGAATAAACGCGCGGTGTCACACTCCTTAAAATTGTTATGAATATTAGATAAAAGCAAACAATTAGTTATAAGGAGGAAGTATGCGCGTCATTACCCTGGCCGGAAGTCCACGATTCCCTTCGCGCTCCAGCGCCCTGCTGGAATATGCCCGTGAAAAACTCAATGCTCTGGATGTGGAAGTGTGCCACTGGAACCTGCATAACTTCGAACCTGAAGATTTGCTCTACGCCCGTTTCGACAGCCCAGCGCTTAAAACGCTCATCGAGCAGCTTAACGGCGCTGACGGCTTAATTGTGGCAACGCCCATTTATAAAGCCTCTTTTTCCGGAGCGCTGAAAACCCTGCTCGATCTGCTTCCGGAACGCGCGCTGGACGGCAAAGTCGTGCTGCCGCTGGCAACGGGCGGTACGGTTGCTCATTTACTGGCCGTGGATTACGCCCTGAAGCCGGTGCTGAACGCGCTGAAAGCGCAGGAGATCCTCCACGGCGTTTTCGCCGATGACTCCCAGGTCATCGACTATCAGCACAAACCCCACTTTACGCCAAACCTGCAAACCCGCCTCGATACTGCTCTGGAAACCTTCTGGCATGCCCTGCATCGCCGGGATATCCAGGCGCCGGCGTTTGGTCAGCCTCAAGGAGTCGCACATGTTTAAAACCTTAACCCGCATCGGACTGGCCGGTTTGATGGCGCTTACCTCGCTGGCCCATGCCGCAGAAACGGCTCCGGAAAGCTTACGTATCGGCTATCAGAAAGGCAGCGTCAGCATGGTGCTGGCAAAAAGCCACCAGCTTCTGGAAAAACGCTTCCCGGACACCAAATTCTCCTGGGTAGAGTTCCCGGCCGGCCCGCAGATGCTGGAGGCCCTGAACGTTGGCAGTATCGATCTCGGCAGCACGGGCGATATTCCCCCTATTTTCGCCCAGGCGGCGGGAGCGGACCTCGTCTATGTCGGCGTTGAGCCGCCCAAGCCGAAGGCCGAGGTGATCCTCGTGCCAGAAAACAGCGATATCAAAAGCGTCGCCGACCTCAAAGGCCATAAGGTCGCATTCCAGAAAGGTTCCAGCTCACACAACCTGTTGCTGCGTGCCCTGCAAGAGGCCGGGCTCAAGTTCACTGACATTCAGCCTGTTTACCTGACGCCTGCCGACGCGCGCGCCGCGTTCCAGCAGAAGAACGTTGATGCCTGGGCCATCTGGGATCCGTACTACTCTGCCGCATTGCTGCAGGGCGGCGTTCGCGTGCTGAAAGACGGTACCACGCTGAAGCAGACCGGTTCGTTCTATCTGGCCGCGCGCCCTTATGCGGAAAAGAACGGCGCATTTATTCAGGGCGTGCTGGATACCTTTACCCAGGCCGATGCCCTGACTCAGAGCCAGCGTCAGGAGAGCATTGCCCTGCTGGCGAAAACCATGGGCTTACCTGAGCCGGTGATCGCGAGCTATCTCAACCACCGTCCACCCACCACTATTACGCCCGTGGACGCGCACGTCGCCGCGCTTCAGCAACAAACGGCTGATCTCTTCTATCAAAACCACCTGGTACCAAAACAGGTCACTATTCGCGAACGCATCTGGCAGCCCGCAGGCAAAGAAGGAGCTAAATCATGAGTCTGAATCTTTTCTGGTTTTTACCCACCCACGGTGATGGACACTATCTTGGTACAGAAGAGGGCTCGCGCCCGGTTGACCACGGCTACCTGCAGCAGATTGCGCAGGCGGCGGACCGAATCGGTTTCACCGGGGTGCTGATACCAACCGGACGGTCATGTGAAGATGCGTGGCTGGTCGCCGCGTCGATGATCCCGGTCACCCAGCGCCTGAAGTTCCTGGTCGCGTTACGCCCGAGCGTCGTCTCCCCTACCGTGGCGGCACGTCAGGCGGCAACGCTGGACCGACTGTCCAACGGCCGCGCCCTGTTTAACCTGGTGACGGGTAGCGATCCGCAGGAGCTGGCGGGCGACGGCGTGTTCCTCGACCATACCGAACGCTACGAAGCCTCCGCCGAGTTCACCCGCGTCTGGCGACGTCTGCTGGAAGGGGAAACCGTCACCTTTGAAGGCAAGCATATTCACGTTCGCGACGCGAAGCTCTACTTCCCGCCGGTGCAGCAGCCGCGCCCGCCGCTCTATTTTGGCGGATCGTCGGATGTGGCGCAGGATCTGGCAGCAGAGCAGGTCGATCTCTATCTGACCTGGGGCGAACCGCCGGAGCTGGTGAAAGAAAAAATTGCTCAGGTTCGCGCTAAGGCGGCCGCCCATGGCCGCAAGGTGCGCTTCGGCATTCGCCTGCACGTGATTGTGCGCGAAACCAATGAAGAAGCCTGGCAGGCGGCGGACCGTCTGATCTCCCATCTGGATGATGAAACGATCGCCAGAGCCCAGGCCGCGTTTGCCAAAACCGACTCCGTCGGGCAGCACCGAATGGCGTCCCTGCACAACGGCAAGCGCGAGAACCTGGAGATCAGCCCGAACCTGTGGGCGGGCGTCGGTCTGGTACGCGGCGGCGCGGGCACTGCGCTGGTCGGCGACGGCCTAACCGTGGCCGCGCGCATTAATGAATACGCCGAACTGGGCATCGACAGCTTCATTCTCTCCGGTTATCCGCATCTGGAAGAGGCGTACAAGGTGGGCGAACTGCTGTTCCCACATCTGGATGTCGCCATTCCGGAGGTTCCGCAGCCGCAGCGGCTTCAGCTTCAGGGCGAAGCCGTGGCGAACGAATTCATTCCACGCAAAGCCGCACAGAGCTAAGGAGTGACCATGTCTGCCACCTCACAAAAATGGCTGCTGCGCGCCGCGCCGTGGTTTTTACCCGTCGGCATTGTGGCGCTCTGGCAGCTCGCATCGTCTACCGGCTGGCTGTCGAGCCGAATTCTGCCCTCTCCGGAGGGCGTTGTAGAAGCGTTCTGGTCGCTGAGCGTGAGCGGAGAGCTGTGGCAGCACCTGGCGATCAGCTCCTGGCGCGCCGTGATTGGGTTTTCCATCGGCGGCAGTATCGGTCTGGTTCTGGGCCTGATCAGCGGCCTTTCCCGCTGGGGCGAGCGGCTGCTGGATACCTCCATTCAGATGCTGCGTAATGTGCCGCATCTGGCGCTGATCCCGCTGGTCATTTTGTGGTTTGGAATTGATGAGAGTGCCAAGATCTTCCTCGTGGCGCTGGGCACATTGTTCCCGATCTACATTAATACCTGGCACGGCATCCGCAATATCGATCGCGGTCTGGTGGAGATGGCGCGCAGCTACGGCTTATCGGGTTTTTCCCTCTTTATTCATGTCATTCTGCCGGGCGCCCTGCCCTCCATTATGGTCGGGGTGCGTTTTGCGCTCGGCCTGATGTGGCTGACGCTGATTGTGGCGGAAACCATTTCAGCTAACTCCGGGATTGGCTACCTGGCGATGAACGCCCGCGAATTCCTGCAAACGGACGTGGTGGTGGTTGCCATTATCCTTTATGCCCTGCTCGGCAAACTCGCTGACGTCAGCGCCCAGTGGCTGGAGCGCAGCTGGCTGCGCTGGAACCCGGCCTATACCCTTCAGGAGGCGAAAGCATGAATACTGCACGACTGAATCAGGGGACCCCGTTACTGCTGAACGGCGTCACCAAACGCTACGGCGAAAACACCATTCTTAACGGGCTGGATCTGCATATTCCCGCCGGACAGTTTGTGGCCGTCGTCGGGCGCAGCGGCGGAGGCAAGAGTACGCTGCTACGGCTGCTGGCCGGACTGGAAGCCCCCAACGGCGGCGACATTCTGGCAGGGACAACGCCGCTTGCGAATATTCAGGACGATACCCGCATGATGTTCCAGGACGCGCGGCTGCTGCCGTGGAAAACGGTTATCGACAACGTCGGGCTCGGTCTTAAGGGCAACTGGCGGGATGAAGCCCGCCAGGCGCTGGCCGCCGTTGGGCTGGAAAATCGAGCCGATGAATGGCCTGCTGCCCTTTCGGGTGGACAGAAGCAGCGCGTGGCGCTGGCGCGGGCGTTGATTCACCGTCCGGGCCTGCTGTTGCTCGATGAACCGCTGGGCGCGCTCGACGCCCTGACGCGAATCGAAATGCAGGATTTGATTGGATCCCTCTGGCAGGCGCACGGCTTTACGGTACTGCTGGTGACGCATGACGTGAGCGAAGCCGTCGCCATGGCTGACCGGGTGCTGTTAATAGAGGAAGGGAAAATAGGTCTGGATCTGACGGTGGATCTTCCGCGGCCTCGTCGCGTGGGCTCGGCAAGACTGGCGGAGCTGGAAGCGGAAGTGCTGGATCGGGTGATGAAACGGGGGGGTACGGAGTTAGAACGGGCTAAGGCTAATGCCTGATGCCCTCACCCCGGCCCTCTCCCACGGGGAGAGGGAGTAAACACTAAAAACGGCAACCGAGGTTGCCGTTTTGCTTTTACCTGCCCACCGGGCTTTTACATCAGGCAAGCGCTTTAGCAATCTTCTCGTACAGATCGCCAGACAGGTTTTCCAGCCCTTTCAGCTGCTCAAGCGCGGCACGCATCTTCGCCTGACGCTTCGCATCGTAGCGTTTCAGACGGATCAGCGGCTCAATCAGACGCGACGCCACCTGCGGGTTACGGCTGTTCAGCTCGGTCAGCATTTCCACCATGAACTGATAACCGCTGCCGTCTTCGGCGTGGAACGCGGCCGGGTTGCTGCTGGCAAACGCGCCAATCAGCGAACGCACGCGGTTTGGGTTGCTCAGGGTAAAGGAGCGATGCTTCAGCAGGCTGCGTACGTTGCTGAGCGCATCGGCCGCCGGACTGGTCGCCTGCAGGATGAACCACTTGTCCATCACCAGGCCATCCTGATGCCACTTGTCGTCGTACTCCTGCATTAGCGCATCACGGCACGGCAGTTCAGCGGCAACGCTTGCGCCCAGCGCGGCCAGCGCGTCGGTCATGTTATCCGCTTCGTGATACTGCTTGCTCACCAGGGTGTTCGCCAGCTCGGTTTCACCAAACGCCAGATAGCGCAGGCAGGTGTTGCGCAGAGAACGTTTACCAATGTCCGCATGCTCAACGCGATAAGCGTCAAGCTTGTTGGCGTTATAAATAGCCAGGAACTCGTCCGCCAGTTCAGCAGCCAGCGTACGGGTCAGCGCTTCACGCACCGCCACGATCGCGATCGGATCGATAATTTCGAACAACTCCGCGATTTCAGTCGCTGACGGCAGGGTCAGAATTTCAGCGGCCAGCGCCGGGTCAATCTTCTCATCCAGCAGGATTGCGCGGAACGCGTCAGCTACGTGAACAGGCAGCGACAGCGGCTGGCCCTGCTGATGACGGTTTACGTTGAGCTTGATGTAGGTCGCCAGCAGGCTTTGTGCGGCATCCCAGCGGGAGAAGTCGTTACGCGCGTGACGCATCAGGAACGTCAGCTGCTGATCGCTCCACTTGTACTCCAGCTTCACCGGCGCGGAGAACTCACACAGCAGCGCAGGCACCGGCTGGAAGTAGACGTTATCGAAGATAAAGGTCTGTTCGGCCTGGGTCACGTTCAGCACGTGGTGTACCGGGTGGCCGCCCTTCTGCAGCGGGATGACTTTGCCTTCGTTATCGTACAGCTCAATGCTGAACGGAATATGCAGCGGATATTTCTCTTCCTGCTCCGCCGTCGGCGGCGTGCGCTGGCTGATGGTCAGCGTGTACTGCTCGGTTTCCGGATTGTAATCGTCTTTGACGGTAACAATCGGCGTACCGGCCTGGCTGTACCAGCGGCGGAAGTGGGAAAGATCGACATTGGAGGCATCTTCCATCGCCTGCACAAAATCGTCGCAGGTGGCCGCGCTGCCGTCATGACGCTCGAAGTACAGCTGCATCCCTTTCTGGAAGTTCTCTTCCCCCAGCAGGGTGTGGATCATGCGGATAATTTCAGCGCCTTTCTCATACACCGTCAGGGTGTAGAAGTTATTCATTTCGATGACTTTATCCGGGCGGATCGGATGCGCCATTGGGCTGGCATCTTCCGCAAACTGCAGGCCGCGCATGGTACGCACGTTGTTGATGCGGTTTACCGCGCGTGAACCCAGATCGGAGCTGAACTCCTGGTCACGGAAGACGGTCAGGCCCTCTTTCAGGCTCAGCTGGAACCAGTCGCGGCAGGTGACGCGGTTGCCGGTCCAGTTGTGGAAATATTCGTGGCCGATGACACGTTCGATATCGAGGTAGTCTTTATCGGTGGCGGTATCGGTACGCGCCAGCACGTATTTGGAGTTAAAGACGTTGAGGCCTTTATTCTCCATTGCGCCCATATTGAAGAAATCAACGGCGACGATCATATAGATGTCGAGGTCATATTCGAGGCCAAAGCGCTCTTCGTCCCACTTCATGGAGTTGATGAGGGAGGTCATCGCCCACGGCGCGCGGTCCAGGTTGCCGCGGTCAACAAACAGCTCCAGCGCCACCTCGCGGCCTGAGCGCGTTTTGAAGGTGTCGCGCAGCACGTCGAAATCGCCCGCCACCAGCGCAAACAGGTAGCACGGTTTCGGGAATGGATCCTGCCACTGAACCCAGTGACGACCGTTCTCCAGCTCGCCTTCACCTACGCGGTTGCCGTTGGAGAGCAGGAAGGGATACAGGGTTTTATCGGCGATGATTTTGGTGGTGAAGCGCGCCAGGACATCCGGGCGGTCGAGATACCAGGTAATGTGGCGGAACCCTTCCGCTTCACACTGGGTGCACAGCGCCACGCCAGACTGGTACAGCCCTTCCAGCGCGGTATTGGCGGCCGGGCTGATCTCATTCACGATGCGCAGCGTAAACTGTTCCGGCAGGTTGTCGATGACCAGCTGGTTGTTTTCTTCTTTATAGTCCGACCAGGCTTCATCATTAATATGCAGGGAGACCAGCGTCAGGTCTTCGCCATCCAGACGCAGCGGCACGGCAGTTGCGCTGTGGCGCGTCACCTGACTCACCGCCGTGACAACGGTTTTAGTGGCATCCAGGTCAAAAGTCAGATCGATTTCGCTAATCAGATAATCCGGCGCACGGTAGTCGTGGCGGTATTTGGCTTGTGGCTGTTGTGTCATAGAAAACCTTATGCATCGTTTGTCGAGTAACGTTTCAATATATTCCTGTTGCGCAAAACGCGCTATGCAGAATGTTCATCTTTTCAGGGTCAACACCCTTTTTTGCTACATTTGTATAACACGGGGCACAAAATGCCCTCGACCATAAAACGCGCTTATGTTGTGATCGGGGTTCAATAAATCACTAAACAAGGTATACTCCGGAGTTGTTTATTGTACTAAACGCTCCTGTGAGAGGATGCTACTGCGCACCTATGACTCAATTCGCTTCTCCAGTTCTGCATACGTTGCTGGATACCGACGCGTATAAACTGCATATGCAGCAAGCCGTTTTCCACCATTACTATGACGTTCATGTCGCGGCGGAATTCCGCTGCCGTGGCGACGACTTGCTCGGTATCTACGCGGACGCCATTCGTGAACAGGTCAGTGCTATGCAGCATCTGACGCTGCAGGACGAGGAATATCAGTGGCTTTCTGGCCTGCCTTTCTTCAAAGCCGACTACCTGAACTGGCTGCGCGATTTCCGCTATAAGCCGGAACAGGTCACCGTGGTTAACGATAACGGCAAGCTGGATATTCGCCTTGAAGGTCCGTGGCGGGAAGTGATCATGTGGGAAGTGCCGCTTCTGGCGGTGATCAGTGAACTGGCTCACCGCTACCGTTCACCGGAAACGGGCGTAGCGCAGGCGGTCACCTCGCTGGAAAACAAGCTCGCTGACTTCTCCACGCTGACCGCAGGGCTGGACATGTCCCGCTTCCGCCTGATGGACTTTGGCACCCGCCGCCGTTTCTCGCGTGACGTTCAGGAGGCCATTGTTAAACGTCTGCAGCAGGAGCCGTGGTTCGTTGGCACCAGTAACTACGATCTGGCACGCCGCCTCAACCTGACGCCGATGGGCACCCAGGCACACGAGTGGTTCCAGGCGCATCAGCAGATCAGCCCTGACCTGGCTAACAGCCAGCGTGCGGCACTGGCCGCATGGCTTGAGGAGTACCCGAATCAGCTCGGGATCGCCCTCACCGACTGTATTACGATGGATGCCTTCCTGCGCGACTTTGGTCCCGAGTTCGCTGAGCGTTACCAGGGATTACGCCACGACTCCGGAGATCCGGTTGAATGGGGCGAGAAGGCCATTGCCCATTACGAGAAACTCGGCATTGACCCGATGAGCAAGGTTCTGGTCTTCTCCGATAATCTCGACCTGGCGAAAGCGGTCGAACTCTACCGCCATTTCAACACCCGAGTGAACCTGAGTTTCGGGATCGGTACCCGTCTGACCTGCGATATCCCTCAGGTAAAACCTCTGAATATCGTCATCAAACTGGTGGAATGTAACGGCAAGCCGGTGGCAAAACTCTCCGACAGCCCGGGCAAAACCATCTGCCATGACAAAGCGTTTGTCCGCGCACTGCGTAAAGCGTTCGATCTTCCCCAGATCAAAAAAGCCAGTTAAGCGCTTACGGGAGCCTTCAAGGCTCCCCTCTTCTTATTTATTTCTCAATTCTTCTCTTTTGACTGCGAAATTTACTTGTCTGATAGCGGATGGCAGGTAACATAGATATCCCCCCATAAGGGTGGACAAGTGTTTATTTTTTCCGACTATTAACAGAGAGAATATTATGAGCGTTGTGCCTGTAGCCGACGTACTCCAGGGCCGTGTCGCCGTTGACCAGGAAGTCACCGTGCGCGGATGGGTGCGTACCCGCCGAGATTCTAAAGCTGGCATCTCCTTCCTTGCCGTCTATGACGGTTCCTGCTTTGATCCTGTACAGGCCGTCATTAATAATTCTCTGCCCAATTACAATGATGACGTTCTGCGCCTGACAACCGGTTGCTCCGTAATTGTTACCGGCGTGGTTGTGGCATCACCGGGCCAGGGCCAGAGCTTCGAAATTCAGGCTTCTGCGATTGAAGTCACCGGCTGGGTTGAAGATCCGGACACCTATCCGATGGCTGCAAAACGTCACAGCATCGAATATCTGCGTGAAGTCGCCCACCTGCGTCCGCGTACCAACCTGATTGGTGCGGTGGCGCGCGTGCGTCATACGCTGGCGCAGGCGCTGCATCGTTTCTTCGATGAGCAGGGCTACTTCTGGGTGTCTACCCCGCTGATCACCGCGTCCGATACGGAAGGTGCCGGTGAGATGTTCCGCGTCTCGACGCTGGACATGGAAAACCTGCCGCGCACGCCGGAAGGTAAAGTGGACTATGACAAAGACTTCTTTGGTAAAGAAGCTTTCCTGACGGTATCTGGTCAGCTCAACGGCGAAACGTACGCCTGTGCGCTGTCTAAGATCTACACCTTTGGCCCAACCTTCCGTGCCGAAAACTCCAACACCAGCCGTCACCTGGCGGAATTCTGGATGCTGGAGCCGGAAGTGGCCTTCGCCGATCTGGACGATGTTGCGGGTCTGGCGGAAGCGATGCTGAAGTATGTGTTCAAAGCGGTGCTGGAAGAACGTCCTGACGACATGAAATTCTTCGCAGAACGCGTAGACAGCGATGCTGTGGCGCGTCTGGAGCGTTTCGTCTCTGCCGACTTTGCGCAGGTGGACTATACCGACGCGGTGGCGATCCTCGAGAAATGCGGTGAGACGTTCGAGAACCCGGTTTACTGGGGCGTTGACCTGGCGTCTGAGCACGAACGCTATCTGGCCGAGAAACATTTCAAAGCGCCGGTTGTCGTTAAAAACTACCCGAAAGACATTAAGGCCTTCTACATGCGCCTTAACGAAGACGGTAAAACCGTGGCAGCGATGGACGTCCTGGCGCCGGGCATCGGTGAAATCATCGGTGGCTCTCAGCGTGAAGAACGTCTTGACGTGCTGGACGCGCGTATGGAAGAGATGGGGCTCAACCCAGCTGACTACAGCTGGTACCGCGATCTGCGTCGTTACGGTACCGTACCGCACGCCGGTTTTGGTCTGGGCTTCGAGCGTCTGATTGCCTACGTTACCGGTGTTCAGAACGTACGCGACGTGATCCCGTTCCCACGTACTCCACGTAACGCCAGCTTCTAATCGGTAAAAAACTAAAATGGCCAGCAGATGCTGGCCATTATTTTATTCTGTATTGTCAGTTTTCGTCAGCGTAAAGTCAGCGTCTTTAAACCTTATCCCCGTCACAACCACTACCTGTTACGTTTTGTTTCCGCGAAACATCCAGCCACAAAAAATAAACCCCATTATTATTGCGATTATTACACCTTCGGGCATTAGCACAAATTTCAACCACTTTTTCAGCCGTCCGGAAGGCCTTTTAAAGCCATAAGAAAAAATGAGTCGTTTAGCGTCTGTTTATATGAAATGCCTTTATCCAAATTAATCATAAGGAATTCATATATATAGGATATGCCCTGTCGCTTAATTCGCCAGGTCGCTCTGAAGTTTGAGGTGGTTCACAAAGTTCCCAAAAATACACATTTAGTTACACATAATTTCTTTTGGTTACTTAATCTTGAGAATTGTAGCACTTTCAGGCTAGCGAAACGCTTCGGCGAATGGAAAGATGCCTGTCAGATACATAAAGACACCAAACTCTCATCAATAGTTCCGGAAATATTTATTGACAGAATTTATTGACGGCAGTGGCGAGTGTCATAAAAAAACCAATGAGGGTAATAAATAATGATGAAGCGCAATATTCTGGCAGTGGTAATCCCTGCCCTGCTGGTAGCCGGTGCAGCTAACGCTGCAGAAATCTATAACAAGAACGGCAACAAACTGGACTTCTACGGGAAAGTTAACGCCGAGCACGATTTCGTGACTTCCGGTGATAACACCAACAATAACGACGCTACCTACGCGCAGATCGGTTTCAAAGGCGAAACTCAGATCAACGACCAGCTGACCGGTTACGGCCAGTGGGAATACCGTTTCCTGGCCAACCAGGCTGAAAATGGTACTCAGACTAACAAAAACCGTCTGGCATTCGCTGGCCTGAAAGCGGGCGATGCTGGCAGCATCGACTACGGTCGTAACTACGGTATCGTTTACGACGTAGAATCATACACCGATATGGCGCCGTCCTTCTCAGGTATGACCTGGGGCGGTAACTATGTTGATAACTTTATGACCAGCCGCAGCACCGGTCTGCTTACCTACCGTAACAGCAACTTCTTCGGTCTGGTTGACGGCCTGAGCCTGGGCGTTCAGTACCAGGGCAAAAACGACCGTTCTGACGTTAAAACCTCTAACGGTGACGGCGTAGGCTACTCTCTGGGTTACGACTTCGGCGAAGGCTTCGGTGCAATCGCATCTTACAGCAACGCTAACCGTACTCTGAACCAGAAAGCTGATGGGGAAGGTGATAAAGCTGAAGCATGGGGTGTTGGTCTGAAATACGACGCTAACAACATCTACCTGGCAACCACCTATGCAGAAACCCGTAACACCACCCGTACCGGTTCTAACGGTGACGCTGGCTTCGCTAACAAAACGCAGAACTTCGAAGTGGTTGCTCAGTACCAGTTCGATTTCGGCCTGCGTCCAGCAATCTCCTACGTGCAGACCAAAGGTAAAGACCTGGCTGCCGTCAATGGCTTCAGCGGTGGCGATGCAGACCTGGCTAAATTCATCCAGGTTGGTACCACTTACTACTTCAACAAAAACTTCAACGTGTGGGCTGACTACTACATCAACCTGCTGGACAAAGACTCCGACTACGCGAAAGCTGTTGGCGGTCTGAACGGCAACGACGATATGGCTGCTGTGGGCGTAACCTACCAGTTCTAATCAGAACACCACTTTGTTATATGCTTAATGAACAGGGCTTCGGCCCTGTTTTTTTATGCGTGACAGAAAATAATGGCGACTTTTGAAAAGCCGCACGCTTTTCGTCGCAAACGGTTGGCATTTTGTAAATCTACCGTTAACCTGATAGCGGATTTCACTTCTGTAATCACAATGGAACTTCGTCATGTTTGAGAACATTACCGCCGCTCCTGCCGACCCTATTCTGGGCCTGGCCGATCTGTTTCGTGCCGACGACCGCCCTGGCAAAATCAACCTGGGTATTGGTGTATATAAAGATGAAACCGGCAAAACTCCGGTACTGACCAGCGTTAAGAAAGCTGAGCAGTATCTGCTGGAAAACGAAACCACCAAGAACTACCTCGGTATTGATGGTATCCCTGAATTTGGTCGCTGCACCCAGGAGCTGCTGTTCGGTAAAGGCAGCGCAATTGTGAGTGACAAACGTGCCCGTACAGCACAGACCCCAGGCGGTACCGGTGCGCTGCGCGTGGCGGCGGATTTCCTTGCGAAAAACACCTCTGTGAAGCGCGTATGGGTAAGCAACCCAAGCTGGCCTAACCACAAGAGCGTGTTTAACTCCGCGGGTCTGGAAGTGCGTGAATACGCTTACTACGACGCGGCCAATCACTCTCTCGACTTTGACGGCCTGCTGGCGAGCCTGAGCGAAGCGCAGGCGGGTGACGTGGTGCTGTTCCACGGCTGCTGCCATAACCCAACCGGCATCGATCCAACGCTTGAGCAGTGGGAACACCTGGCGAAGCTGTCCGTAGAAAAAGGCTGGCTGCCGCTGTTTGACTTTGCCTATCAGGGCTTCGCTCGTGGTCTGGAAGAAGATGCCGAAGGCCTGCGCGCGTTTGCAGCCGTGCATCAGGAGCTGATTGTCGCAAGCTCGTATTCCAAGAACTTCGGTCTGTACAATGAGCGCGTAGGCGCCTGTACGCTGGTTGCTGCTAACGAAGAGACCGTCGATCGTGCGTTCAGCCAGATGAAATCGGTTATCCGCGCTAACTACTCTAACCCACCGGCACACGGTGCGTCTGTTGTTGCGACTATCCTGAGCAACGATGCGCTGCGCGCTATCTGGGAACAAGAGCTGAACGATATGCGCCAGCGCATTCAGCGCATGCGCCTGCTGTTTGTGAACACCCTGGCTGAGAAAGGCGCAGACCGCGACTTCAGCTTTATCATCAAACAGAACGGCATGTTCTCGTTCAGCGGCCTGACCAAAGAGCAGGTTCTGCGTCTGCGTGAAGAGTTTGGCGTGTACGCCGTGGCCTCTGGTCGCGTAAACGTTGCAGGCATGACGCCTGACAACATGGCGCCACTGTGCGAAGCGATTGTCGCCGTACTGTAATTTACGCCCATAAAAAAGCCTGCGTTATGCAGGCTTTTTTTATTCGGGTTACCAGACAGGCATCTCATCCTGAAGGAACGGGTTATGGAGCCGTTCATAGCCCAGCGTCGACATCGGACCGTGCCCAGGGATAAACGTCACATCATCACCCAGCGGCAATAACTTCTGTTTAATCGACTGAATCAGCTGTCCGTGATCGCCGCGCGGAAAATCGCTGCGTCCTACGCCACCTTTGAAAATCACATCGCCGGAAATCAGCAGACGGGACTGGTCATCAAAGAAGACGATATGGCCTGGCGTATGCCCAGGACAATGCAACACCTGTAAAGTCACATTCCCTACGTTAACGCGCTCTCCTTCGTTCAGCCAGCGATCGGGCGTCAGGGGCTGACACTCATCAAGGCCAAACATGCGGCTTTGGGCGGGTAAACCCTGCAGCCAGAACTCATCTTCTTTTTCCGGACCGACGATCGGCACACCGTAGTGTTTAGCGAGTTCAGCCGCTGCACCCACATGGTCGAGGTGACCATGCGTCAGTAAAATCTGCATGAGCGTCACGCCGCTGTCGGCGACTTCCTGCTTGATTTTCTCAGCGTCACCGCCGGGATCGACAAGCGCGGCCAGTTTAGTCTGTTCGCACCAGATCAATGAACAATTCTGGGAGAACGCGGTAACCGGAATAATACGATAGTTCATACTGCTCCTGTGTTTCGTTATTACCAGTGCCGAACCGGACCGGTATCAATATGCACAAAGTTGCTGCTGGGGTAATATCCTACACCACCTGCGTGCATAGATAACGCGGCTTTGCGAATATTGGCTAACGAAACGCCTTCAATATGGAAATCCATTGCCTGTCCCTTCGTATGATAGCTTTTTTTCGCTACCCCACGACTGTGGGCGCGCAGTTCATTATTGGTGTCAATAGAGCGATAGCCAGAAATGAGCTGCACCGGCTTGCTGGTGCCCAGCAGGCCCTGAAGGCGGAAAAGCTGATCAAACAGTCCTGGATCGATGGCTTTTATTTTATTCGCGCGGAAATCACGGAAAAAATGGTTAAGTCTTGCTAATTCATCCTGAATATAGCCTCTGCCATCGAAAAACTCCGCTTTTAGCGACTCACCGGTATGCAGATTGTTGAGCGTTAAAACTCGCGGACGAGGTGTCGAGAGGGTGGCAAATGCTGGCGTCGGCAAGATGGCCGCTGCGCCAAGCGCAACACCACCTAACGCCAGCAGTTTGCGGCGATTAGCGTCAAATTTGTCCATGATAATCAGGTCTACAGGTAAAAGAAATCGTAATATGCTTAGCG
Source organism: Enterobacter sp. ECC-249 (assembly GCF_043965265.1). Lineage (NCBI taxonomy): Bacteria > Pseudomonadati > Pseudomonadota > Gammaproteobacteria > Enterobacterales > Enterobacteriaceae > Enterobacter > Enterobacter sp. ECC-249. Next base: position 2,107,613 of record NZ_CP143660.1, on the reverse strand, counting down.
CACGAAGGGCACCTTAACTGGCAAAACCGGGTACGTCAAGGCGCCCAACCCCAGTGAAGACGCGGCTTGCAGCGATATAGCCCCTTATTCACCCTAACTTACGACAATCATTTTTCCCGAACTGCTTCATTTACCTGATTAATTGTTCCGCTTTTGGCAAAATTTGTGCGCCAGATCGCGCGGTGAGATCATAATTGTAAATATCTGTACGGTACTGAGTACGCCCGTCTTCGCCAACAAACGCCGTCAGATAGTAAAGATTGACCGGAATATTGTGTCGAATATTAACGTAACGCGTATCCCCCTGCTTCAGGGCATCCGAAATGCGCGTATCGTTCCAGCCCGCATCCTGCAGCAGCATATTGGCCAGCTCCGAGGCTTTGTTCACGCGTACGCAGCCAGAACTCAGCGCGCGAGTATCTTTCTGGAACAGGTTGTGGTTCGGCGTATCGTGCAGATAGATAGCTTCTGAACTCGGCATATTGAATTTGTAGCGCCCTAAAGAGTTATGCGCCCCGGGAGCCTGCTGGAAACGGAACGGCAGATTCGACGCGGTGATCGTCGACCAGTCAACCATATAAGGATCGATGGCCTCTTTACTGTTCCATCCACGCATAACCGTATAGCCATGACGTTCCAGATAGCCCGGATCGTTCCAGACCTTCGGCAGAATGTCTTTTCGCGCCAGAGTCGGCGGTACGTTCCACGGCGGGTTAACCACCACGTTATTCAGCGCGCTGCTCATCATCGGGGTTTTACGATCCGGACGACCGACAATCACGCGCGACGCCAGTTTTTCGCTACCATCCTGATAATAGACCAGGGAATACGCCGGGATGTTAACCATAATCCCGGTAGAGAGCGTTCCCGGCAGCAGGCGCAAACGCTGGATATTAAGCGCAAGCACCCCTGCCCTCTGCGCAGGCGATACGTTCAGCCAGTCGCGCGTCGTCTGGCCAATGACGCCATCGGCCCCCAGCCCCTGAGCGGCCTGAAACTGTTTAACAGCCGCAACCAGCTCGCGATCGTAAGCCGCGGGTTTGTTGCTCAGGACAACGGCTTTCTTCTCTTTTACTGGAGCTGACGGGCTGACGGCGACGCTTTGTGGATCATCACCCGGGAGAGCAATCTTTGGCCCGCCATCAAGAAGACCGGAGCGCGTTAAAATCTCCCGCAGAGCAGGCACATCGCTGCTCCACTGCCCCGGACGCAGCGTCGCGGTACCGCGCATCTGCGGCCATGGGCGCGAGTCGCCCACCAGCGCGAGGAGCGACTGGTGCAGAGTGGCATATTGTGGATGCGCCGGTGCGAGGCTGGCGATAAAGCGCGGCAGTTCGCCGTTATCCAGCGCTAACTGCCACTGGTTAATCACCGACAGCGCCGGCGTCGCCAGCTTGTACGGCTTATCGCTGTACAGCCAGCGGTTGCCGTTGACCGGAATGCCCGCCACGAACTGCAGGTAGCCCATCATGGCATCGGAAAGTACCACGTCCCGAGCCTGCCCGGTGACGGCAGGATCGGTTAACAGCTCAACCCACTTTGTAAACTGCGGCTGAAATCCTGCAATCGCGACTTCAGCCAGCTGCTGCTGGAAGGCGCGCACGGCATCGCGGTTTTCCCACATCGGTTTCATATCGCGGGCGGCATAGAGGAGCGTGAGCTGATTGAGATAGACAGGCGTGTAGCCTGACGGCAGCTCCGACTGCAGCTGCTGGCTGAGCGATTCGGCGTCGATGCCTTCCGGCAGCGGTTTAATACCGGCCATGATAGCCGTTGCCGGAGACTGGTCCAGCGGCTGGGACAACGACGTTGGCTGCGCGCCTGTCGTTGCCGAGCTGTCAGTCGGCACAATTTCAGGCTCGTCGGCCTGGGCGGTTAACAGCGGAGCAAACATCACTGCCAGGCATAAACTCAGCGCAGACAGCTGACGACCACATTTTTTCTTAAGCAACATCCCTTGCCCCCTGTTTTCACGACATGCCCATCACGTTGGGGCTTTATTTCATTATAGGTAGACGGCTAAGCTGTTGCCTTACCTTATGTAAAGAAGTTTAAAGATAACGCAGCCCCAAGCACAAGTTAAGTTTAAAAAAAAAGCGGCGCCAGTGCGCCGCTTCGGGTCAGAAGACGCTTCAGGAAGCGTCCGCCGTGGTTTCCGGCAATGACTCTGGCGGCTGCGGCGCAAAGCCACGCAGCCCCACAACGTGAACGTGTTCGCTGTTCTGGAACACTTTACGCACCAGTTTGTAGGTGGTGCCCTTCTCAGGGCTGATGTTTTCCGGCGCCGCGATAATGAGCTGCATATCGAGACGTTCGCAAAGCTCGAACAGCGTGGCAATTGAGCGGGCATCAAGACGCGCCGCCTCATCCAGGAACAGCAGTCGGCATGGGGAGATGTCTTTGCCGCGCAGGCGGCGCGCTTCATCTTCCCAGCTCTGTACGACCATCACCAGAATTGACATCCCGGTACCGATCGCTTCACCGGTTGAGAGCGCCCCGGACTCCGCACGCAGCCAGCCGTCTGAGCCACGGTTTACCTCAACTTCCATTTCCAGGTAGTTACGGTAGTCCAGCAGCTCTTCACCGATGGTTTGCGGCGTACGCTGGCCCATATCAATCTGCGGATTCAGGCGCTGATAGAGCTTCGCCAGCGCTTCGGAGAAGGTCAGACGGTTGCTGTTGAACAGATCCTGATGCTGCTCGTGCTGCTCTGAGAGCACTTCCAGCAGCGTCGCGTGAGCTTCACGCACGTTGACGTTGAGGCGCACGCTGTTCACCTGGCCAAACGACACGCTCTGCAAACCCTGGTTCAGCTGGCGGATACGGTTCTGCTCGCGCTGAATGGTTTTACGAATGATATTCGCCACGCTGCGGGAGCTGATCGCCAGCTTCTGCTCGCGGGAGGTCAGCTCCTCCGTCAGGCGACCCAGCTCGATCTCCATCTGTTCGATGGCTTCAACCGGATCGTCGGTACGGATGATGTCCTGACGAATACGCTCGCGCAGGTGCTGGTAAACCGCCACGAAGAACTGGATTTTACGCTCCGGACGTTTTGGATCTTCCGACATACGCAGCACGTCGCGCAGGTGTTCGTTATCCGCCACCGCCAGACGCAGCGCACCCAACGCCTTATCCGACATGGAACGCAGCTCATCGGCAGAGAGATACGCCAGCTCGCGACGGTGCAGACGACGCTCAACGTTATTGTCTTTCACCATGCGCATCACCGCGCACCAGCCCGCCTTGGCGGTCACGACCTGCTCGCGCATTTCGTGATAGTCGCGTTCCAGCTTGCGCAGGCGACGGGTCAGGTTATCCATTTCCGCTTCGCAGAAGGTCAGCGCTTTTTCCAACTGATTACGACGCGCGCGGTTATTGCTGAGCTGTGAATGCAGCTCGTCACGACGGATACGCGCGCGCTCTTCTGCCCCGCTATCGGCACGAACGCCGATGTCCTGAAGCTCTTTCTGCAGATCGTTTAACAGCTCTTTCTTGGTGTCGAAGGAGCTTTTCAGCGAGGCCAGCACCTGGTTGTACTGGTTCAGCTGAGCGGAGTGGCTGCGCATCGCTTCGCGGGCGCGAGTACGTTCCGCTTCCGCCTGCTCAAGGCGCTGACGCAGTTTTTCGTTCAGGTCGCTGTTACCGCTCAGCATTTCCGCCGAATCGGAGTAACCAAAGTGGGCCCGACGCTGCACCACTTCCGTCAGGGCAAACGCCTGCTGACGCGCTTCGCGCTGCACCTGCTGTGACCAGGCATAATCTTCTTTTAACTGCTCGAACTGTTCCGGGTCGCTCTGCAGAACAGACACGACGGGCTCCAGCTTCGCCAGCTGATTGCCGTGCTGCTGAACGAAACGCGCGGCTTCCTGCGCTTCATCCAGACGCTCCTGGATCTCGTCCACACGGTCAGCCAGCGTGTCATCCGCCAGCAGATTCAGGCGCGGCAGAATGCGGTTAAGGGCAGCAACGCCCTCTTTCGCCTGTTCAAACTGAACGCGACTCTGCTGGTTATCACTTTCATGGCTGGCAATCGCACGTTCCAGCTCGCCACGGCGGGTATTGAGCTTGCGGATTTCTGCTTCCGGATCCGCGTCAAACGCTACGGCGAGATGGCTGCCGATAAAGCGGCTGAAAGACTGGTGCAGACGCTGGGTTTTCTGCACGTCAAACGACAGGGTCGCAAAACGTTCAGACAGCGTTTCACGCTCGGCGTGCAGGCTCTCAATGCGGCTTTCGCGCGCGGCGCGGCCAAACAGCGGCAGCTCCGGGAAGCGGGAGTAACGCCACTGACGATCGGCGATTTTCACCACCACCGCTTTTTCCAGCTCGTCGACGCTGAATACGCTGTCATCGAACGACTGCGGATCCCCTTCGATCAGGTAGAGATCTTCCGGGCAATCTTCCAGGCCGGCAAGCTGCTCAGAAATCAGCGACAGATCCGGGACAACAATCGCGTTGCGGGATGGACCGTACAGCGCGGAGAAATACGGGGCATCGTCCAGGCCAACGTCGTCATAAATCTCGGACAGCAGCACGCCGCCAAAACGCTCGGCGAGAGTATTCAGGCGCGGATCTTCTGACCCGCCAGGCTGGCTTAAGCGCTCAATTTCTTCATCGACGTCACGCTTGCGCGCGCCCACTTCATCACGCTCAACGATGGCTTCGCGCTCGCGCTCCAGCAGCTGCTGCAGGTATTCGGTCACTTCCTGGCTGGATTCGAACTGCTCGCCGCATTGCTCGCTGAGCTGGTTCAGGCTGCTTTGAGCCGCCAGCCAGACCGGCGCACGCTCCAGGAGCGTCTTCGAACGGGACTGAATCTGCTCCAGCTCCTGACGCAGGTTCATACGCTGTTCGCTGGCGTTTGAGACGGTATCGGACAGGGCTGCAATACGCGCTTCCAGCTCCTGATGCAGGGCCTCAAGCTCGTCAAAATCGTAATTTTTTCCTTGACGCTTGCAGAATTCCGCCAGCAGACGCTCGGCCTCCTGCTGCTCGCGCAGGCGCTGTTCCAGCTCGTTCAGACGCATGCGCAGCGGCTGAACCTGCTCGGCCAGATGGCGCTGGTTCACGCCGTCGCGCAGCAGTTCACGGGCAACGTCCCAGGCTTCGCTACGCGCCAGCGGGCCGTTAATCGCAACGACTAACTGATAAGCCTGCTCAAACTGGCTGTGTGCCGTTTGCGCGACGCTCATTTTCTGTTCGAGGGACAGCAGTTTCTCGGTGGCTTCCTGCTCTTTGGCCTGGAAGGTATCCAGCCACTCGTCGGCGCTGTCCGGCGTCAGGTCAGGCAGATGGCAAAGCTCTTTCGCACGCTGCAATGCCTGCAACGCCTGGGTGTACTGAATCGCTCGCGTCTGCTGCACGTCAAGTGCCTGCTGGTAATCGGCAAGCTGGCTTTTCAGCTCATCCACTTCCAGCTCGGCGGCTTCGGCGCGGGCTTCGTTCTCTTCCTGCATCTCGGCGGCTTCAGCCACCACTTCATTCTGCTCTTCGAGGCGAATTTGCAGCTCGTCGAGGTCCGCTTCGTAGCGCTCAATTTTTTCCTGCTGACGCAGCGCAGTTTGCACCAGGTTCAGGTGATCGCTGGCGGCCTGGTAGTCGGCTTCCAGGTCCCCCTCGGCACCGTTATGCTCACCGAGCTCGCGCGCCATTTCGACGTGCTTGTACTGCTCGGCCACCAGCTGTTTACGGGAGGTAAACAGTTCGCGACGGTATTCTAATGCCTGATCGAGATGCACGCGCCGCTCGTTGGCGTGGCGCATGTAGTCCGCCGCCACATAGTTGGTGGCTTCGCTGATAAGGTGTTTAAACAGGTCACGGTCAGACTGGGTAACGCGAATCGCTTCCAGCGTCATACGGTTTTCACGCAGCGCCGCTTCCATATCCTGGAAGGCCTTACGCACCCCGCTGTTTTCCGGTAACAGGTAATCACGCAGGGAGCGGGTAATGGCGCTGGAGATACCGCCGTACAGAGACGCTTCGATCAGGCGGTAGTATTTGCTACGGTCTGATGCGGTGCGCAGACGACGCGCCACCACGCCCAGATCGAACATCAGCGAGTGGTAGTCGGTAATCGAGTTGAACTGCTTGAACTGCACGCCTTCGATCGCTTCGAGCTTATCTTTCAGCTCCTGCAGCGTTAGCACGCGCGCCTGGCGTTCGTTCAGGGTTTCCGTCAGCAGCGCCGTCGGCTGCACGGAGGTCGGCAGGCCCTGAATCGCAAACGGTTTGATATCCACTTTACGGTCGCGCCCGGCGACCTGCTGCAGGCGCACGCCTACTACCACTCGCTGATGACGGGAGTTAATGACGTCCAGAACCGAATAACAGACGCCGGCCTTCAGCTTACCGTGCAGACCTTTATCACGGGAGCCGCTTGTTGCCCCCGCTTCGGTGGTGTTACGGAAGTGAAGCAGAGTCAGGTCAGGGATCAGCGCCGTAACAAAGGCCGCCATGGTGGTGGATTTACCCGCACCGTTACCGCCGGAGAGCGTCGTGACCAGCTCATCCAGATCGAACGTTCGGGCAAAGAAGCCGTTCCAGTTAATCAGCGTCAGTGAGCGAAATTTACCGCGTTCAATCATTACTCTTCCTCCCCGCTATCCGGCAGATTTTCTTCATGCTCATCATTGAGCTGCAAATGGTTTTCCACCGGCATCGCTTCACCATCGCGGATCATGCGAAGCTGCGCTTCACGCGCGTCATCGCCCGCACGCACGTCGGCGCCGAAGCGGAAGACAGATTCCGTAATGCGGAATTTGCTGCTGTCGTGGCCCATAAACCAGACCATCCCCAGACGGCGCAGACGGTTCAGGGAAGAGCGAACCTTTTCCTGTAATTTCTGACGGTCAAGATCCGACCCCGTGGAGCGGTTGTTCACCAGCTTGAGCAGCTTGCTCTCATCTGCCAGCGTCAACAGCTCGTCGTAAAGTTCCTGCTGGGTGAAGATCCCTTCATTTGCCAGACGTTCCGGACTGAGGTAGAGGTAGCAGAGAATTTTGCCGACCATCATATCCAGCTCGGAGAGCACGGAACGCGGAATCAGCGTCGTAGAGCGCGGACGCAGGTAGAAAAACCCTTCCGGCGCGCGGATAAGTTCCACGTTGTAACGTGCGTAAAACTCTTCCAGATACTCCTGAAAGTCCATCAAAAAGGCGTGATTATCCAGCTCGTCTAAGCCAATGTGACGACCGGCACGCAGCTGGCTGTCCAGCGCCGGAAATAACGGATTCGCCAGCGCCTGTGCCAGCTTAACTGGCATCACTTGTTCAATATTTGTCAATGACATGCGCCTGTACCTTGGCTCCGTAATCGTTAATTGGCTGCCACTTAGGCGGCAGTCCAGTGAAATCTGCTTGTGCGATACCCAGGCGAACCGCCTGGTCTACCACAATGCGGGCAACGTCGAAGTGGCGCGCACGAGGATATTGCGCCAGATAGTCGCGCACCACGAGTCCAAGATCCAGCGGAGCTTGTCTGGTTTTGTAGACCGCGAGCTGTTCTTCGATCATCGCCGCAAGCTGCTCGCGAATTTCGTTAAATTCTTCGTATTCCAGATCCGGCGGCAGTTCACCGGTTACCTCTTCATCGCGCAGCGCCATCTCTTCGTCACGCATATCCAGCAGACGATCGGCATTAGCGTAGGTCAGCGCCCACGGCGCATCGAAATAGGTCTGCACCGACTGGCGAAGACGCTGAGCAAAGACGCGGTTTTTATCCATATCAATCGCGGTACGGATAAATTTATGCACATGTCGGTCGTAGCCGATCCACAGGTCGATCGACTGCTGGCCCCAGCTGATAATGCGGTCCAGTTTGCTCTGCAGATCGAATACAAGGCGGTCGACAAAATGCAGATCGTCGTGCGCCAGCGTCGCATCCTGGATGCGCAGCAGGTTGGCCTGCAGCTTGTCCCCTGCGGCTTCCAGCGTATCCTGCAGCTCACGCAGCGTGCCAGAGGTTTCTGATAGCAGAAGTTCACAGCTGGAGATGGCCGCTCGCCAGTCTTTATTCAGCAGTTGGGCAATATCGTCTTTCACCTGCTGCTGCTGTTCGTCCATCAGGCGCTGGGTGAGATCGATACTGTCGAAAATCTCGGCCACCGAGTATTTCAGCGGCGCGTAGACGTTACGGTGCCAGTGGAATTCGTCACCGTTTTCATCCGCCGCGTCGGCGGCGCGCTTAAGCTCACCCGCCACGATCGAGAGCTGCATGGAAAGACGCAGCGTGGAAAATTCACGCTGGCGAATATAGTAATCGGTGATGCCGATGCCCAGCGGCGTCAGGCGATAGATGGCGTTTCCTTCCGCCTGCTCGCTGGTAAAGCGGTTCAGCAGACGTTGACGCACCATATCGTTAATCGCGTTGTTGGCACGCACGCTAATGGTTTCGCTGGTTTGCTCAAACGCATCACTGACATGGCGGAAAGCATCCACCAGTTCACCCTCGCTCATTTCACCATCCAGCCGTTCGCCGTTCAGCGTGGCAACCGCCAGCAGGAAAGAGAGTCTGTCTACCGGCAGCGAGATGGAGAAATCGTTTTTCCTGGCCCAGGCAACCAGTTCGGGGACTGTCTGGGAAAATTCACTCATAGGTTATCCTTGCATCTGCGGCTTGTGCGCGGTGACGTGAATATAGCGGCCAAGGCTGATAAAAGGCTCCTGACGGCAATACCGCGTTTCCAATTCTGTTAAGGTGTCAAAACAGTCACGCTGTTTGTGTTTTTCACGCAGATAATCATGAAACACCCTGACGCCCGTCTTCCCGACAATCTGCCAGCCAATCGCTTCCAGCCAGCCATAAACCTGCTGCGGATCGCGCGGATAGTCCGGGGAAAGCGTGCGCTTTTTCTTTTTGGGCATCCCGACCTGCACATAGTCGAAGTTTCCTGCAACCATGTTGTGCATCAGGAAGCCGTTAGCATTGTAGAACATCAGCGACAGCGTGCCGCCCGGTCGCAACATCGACCACAGGGTTTGTAACACGCTTTGTGGATCGGCAACCCACTCCAGCACCGCATGAAACAATATCAGATCAACCTGGGTTTCCAAATGCTGTGCAATGTCCTGAGCGGCGCATTGTATAAAATGCATGTTGTCGCTCACACCTTTCTCTTCTGCCGCACGCGTCGCGCGGGCGACCATTTCTCCAGAAAGATCGCAAAGCGTGACGTGATGACCGCGCTCGGCCATTTTAATCGCCGTCTGCCCTTCACCGCCACCGGCGTCCAGCACGCGCAACGTTTGTCCACCAAAGGTGGTCAGAATGGTGTCCAGATCCTGCCAGAGGATCGTCTGACGGAGCTGCCCTTTCGTGGTGCCATAAATGTTGCGCGAAAACTTTTCCGCGATGTCATCAAAATTGCGATCCCGCATTGGGAGAGTTCCACTCGCTAACTACAAAACCGCTATTTTGTCACACCCGCGCGGAGAATGAACCTCTCTGGTGTAATATCACGGGTAATCACTTGCTATATGGTCAAAAAAGGAACCAAAAAGGATGCTTTTTACCCTGAAGAAATACGTTGGAGCGATGATGCTTCCCCTTCCGCTGCTGCTCATTATCATCGCGCTGGGGCTGGGGCTGGTCTGGTTCAGCCGCTTTCAGAAGAGTGGCAAAACGGTTATCACGCTCGGCTGGTTTGTCTTGCTGCTGTTGAGCCTGCAACCGGTCGCGGATGGTCTGTTAGACCCCATCGAAAACAAGTATCCGACCTGGCAGGGAAATCAGAAAGTGCCGTACATCGTGGTGTTGGGGGGCGGATATACCTGGGATCCTGACTGGGCTCCCAGTTCAAACCTGATCAACAACAGCCTGCCACGGCTAAACGAAGGCATTCGCCTCTGGCTGGCGAACCCGGGATCAAAAATGATCTTCACCGGCGCGGCGGCCAAAACGAACCCGGTGAGTACGGCTGAAGCGGGCGCCAGGGTCGCGGAATCGCTCGGCGTACCCCGTTCATCGATTATCACCCTGGACAGCCCAAAAGATACCGAGGAAGAGGCTGCCGCAGTGAAGCAGGCGATTGGCGATGCGCCGTTCTTACTGGTGACCTCCGCCTCACACCTGCCGCGCGCGATGATTTTCTTCGAGAAACAAGGCCTGCACCCGCTTCCCGCACCGGCAAACCAGATGGCCATCGACGCACCGCTCAACCCATGGGAACGGGCGATCCCATCCCCGATGTGGCTGATGCATAGCGATCGCGTCGGCTACGAGACGCTTGGACGCCTCTGGCAGTGGCTGAAAGGATCGTCAGGCGAGCCAGGGCAAGAGTGATCTTGTTGCCAGATCGAAGTTTGCGCGATTAAAACGTCCGGTGTTCACCAGCTGCGCGACTTCGTCCCAGAGCAGGTAGAGCCAGCGCCGCCAGAGAAATGCTTCCGCAACAGGGGCGCGTTGAAGGTAATGCCAAAGTAAACCTTCCGCCGCCCCGCTGTCGCTGAGCCTGAAGAGCTCATATTCACGCGGAGCCCAGAGCATGATCCCCGGCCCGAGCATCGCCAGAAGCTGATCGCTACGGGAGTCCTTGAGCATGCTGCGCAGGGTGAAATTACCGTGGATCAGCACGCAGTTGTCATTAAAACCCTCAAACAGCGCCGGTAAGCACTCGCGGGTGCGAAAGAGGATACGTTTGTCCTGCATGGTTAAACCGGTATTGTTGAACTGGTTAAGCGTCCCCCACAGCACTTCCACCCGCTGGCGATACCACAGCGGCCACAGGTTTTCCTGAGTGCTGTCGACCGGACCGACAAGCCCGCGGCTATCCTGGCGGTGCCAGGCCAGCAGCGCCTCGACAATCTGGTCCTTTAGCTGCTCCCAGCGTTCCGGCGTGCGCGCGGGCGCTTCAACGGGCACACCGCGTAAACGCTCAATCAGCAGTACGTCCGGGCCCGGGTGTTCCTCATGGGTCATCACGCCATACACCGTCGGCATACGGACGGTTCCCTCCCGCGCCAGCATCGACATTTTCCATGCAAGCTGCCTGGCAACGCCCGGCGAGGTGAAACTTCTGGCCATCAGCGGCATTGGATTACCCTGGCTGTCATACAACGACCAAAGCGCAGTATCGACCTTTTCACTCACGCATTCGACCCGACTTAATTTCTCACCAAGCAGATGGCTAAGTTCGGCACGCAGCTGTTCCATATGAGATTACCCCCATTAAGACTACTGCTTTTATAATGAGCGTCCTGAAGGAAGATGTCACCCGGAAGAGATCAATCAGGGAAAAGAAAGGGAAAAATAAACCGGAGAGTGCATCCCTCCTTACGGAGAGATGCCGGTAAGATTAACGCAATTCGGCGCGAACGCGCTCAAGATCTTCAGGGTTGTCTACGCCCGTGCCAGGGACTTCCTCAGCAACGGCAACGTGAATTTTCTCGCCGTACCAGAGCACACGAAGCTGTTCCAGCATTTCGATATGTTCCAGCGGACTCGGCGCCCAGGTAACATACCGACGAATAAAACCGGCCCGATAGCCGTAGATCCCAATATGACGCAGGAAGGTATCACCGATAGTCTCTTTAGAGAGCGCAAAGCGATCGCGATCCCACGGGATCGTGGCGCGTGAGAAATAGAGCGCATAGCCTTCGGCATCCATGACCACCTTCACCGCATTCGGATTGAATGCCTCTTCAGCGTGGTGAATGGGCACCGCGAGCGTCGCCATACCGACCTGACGCTGCGCCAGGTTTTCTGCTACCTGACGGATAATCACCGCCGGGATCATTGGCTCGTCGCCCTGCACGTTCACAATGACCGTATCATCACTGAAACCACATTTCTCAACCACTTCCGCCAGACGCTCGGTGCCGGACTGGTGATCGGCACGGGTCATGCACACCTCACCGCCTGCCGCCTCAACCGCACGGGCGACGTCAGGATGATCGGTAGCAACAATCACGCGATCGGCGCCGGATTCACGCGCACGCTCGAGGACATGCACGATCATCGGCTTGCCGTTGATATCCACCAGCGGTTTACCCGGCAGACGCGTTGAGGCATAACGCGCAGGAATAATGACAACAAAACTCATGGTTTGCTCTCTTCTGCCACCAGGGAACGAGCTTCATTTTCCAGCAGTACCGGAATGCCGTCACGCAGCGGGAAAGCCAGGCTGTCCAGCTTGCAAATCAGCTCCTGTTTGTCCTGGCTGTAGTAGAGTTTGCCGTTGCATACCGGGCAGGCAATAATTTCAAGTAAACGGTGATCCATAGTTCCTCCGTATGGGTAATCGCTAAAGCTTAACACATTCCCTTTTCAGGGCGTGCCTGTTTCCCAGCCACTTCGACAGGATGTAAACAGTCCGTCGGGCACCCGGCCCAGCGTCACGTCGCGGGCACCCTGCCAGCGCGCGAATTCGCTGATGGCGAACGTTAACCCTTTTTCCAGGCTTGCCGTCACCCTGACGCCCTCTTCCAGATAAAGCGCAATGATTTCAAGCGTGCCGATCTTGCGGTGCATTTTGGCGTCCATGCGCCCGACCAGCAGTCCCTTATGCAGCAGCGGGAGAACAAAGTAGCCATACTGGCGCTTTGGGGCCGGGGTATAACATTCCAGCCGGTAGCTAAAATCGAACAGCTGCTCAGCGCGTTTTCTGTCCCAGACGACCGGGTCGAAAGGCGACAATACCGCGCTGTGGGTTGCCTGAAGTTTCCCCTCCAGAGCCTGAGGCAATAACGGGAGGAGATCCGCATGCAGCCACATTTCGCCCAGCGTTTCCACGGTAACGGGAATAACGCGCTGCTCGTGTTGCCACATGTCCAGCAGCGGTTTCAGCGCGGGCTGGCGAAGGCGATAATAATCTGCCAGCCACTGCGTGCGGAAAATCCCCAGGCTGCGGGCGCTGTTTTCGAGCATGATGGCCTCGGCCGCCTCCTGGGTAAGCAGGTCACGCTCGTCGTCCCAGTGCGGCATCACGCGATGCGTCAGGTCGTAGACGCGCTGAAAATTACGCCGCTCAATCACCATGACTTTTCCAGAGGTGAACAGCCCTTCGAGATGACGTTTGTGCGGCTTCCACTCCCACCAGCCGCTTGTACCCTTGCGCGGGTGTTCAAAATCGGCGGAGCGGACGGGACCATTATCCTGAATATGCGCGATGAGCTGTTCAATTTCGGCCGCATGTTCCAGCATCCACGCCTGTCGGTATTTCCAGCCCATCTTTTCCGGGGCAAGCATACGGTGACGCACCAGGGCAAAATCGCTGCGGGGCAGGAAGCAGGCTTCGTGCGCCCAGTACTCCATTAATTCACCCTTGCTGAGCGCCTCATCCAGCCACTGTGAAGGATAATTCCCCAGGCGGCTAAACAGCACCAGGTAGGGGCTACGGGCCACAATATTAATGGTGTCGATTTGAAGCAGCGACATGCGCTGGACGGTAGAGAGAATATCGGCAGGCTGCGCGCGGCGGCGGGGCTTTTTGAGCAGCCCCTGCGCGGCGAGGTGGAGATTACGTGCGGCTGAAAGCGAGAGTTGCGGTAAAGACATGCGTTTTCCTGTCAGTCTAAGCGCCACCAGAACCGCGTAAGCCTTTACTGCACCAACGCAATCAGTTCCTGGAGCAAGTGTTCCGGCTGCTCGCCGCTGAGTTCAGCGTCAACCGGCAGATACCACCAGTTATCTTTCGCAAAGGCACGGCATTTCACCGCATCTTTTTCGGTCATGATCAGCGACTGTCCGGGTACGGTCAGGGCGTTTACTTCCCCTTCCACCAGCGCCTGGTGGTCGGCCAGCGGAACCCGTTTTTCCAGCCAGGCACCACACTGTTCCAGCGTCGCGAAGAAGCGCGGCGGATGGCCAATACCCGCCATCGCCACCAGTGAAGGCAGCTCAGCAACCGCCCGACGTTCACCCGTCGCCAGGTTGACTGCCAGACCCGGCTGCAGGTACATCGGGATTTCACCCGCGTTTGCTTCACCGCCGTTCACAATCACCGCATCAACGGACTTAAGACGCGAAGCCCGTTCGCGCATGGGTCCGGCCGGCAGCCACCAGCCGTTACCGAAGCGGCGAACGCCGTCAATGACCACAATCTCTTTATCACGCGCCAGGGCGTAATGCTGCAGACCATCGTCAGTGATAATGATTTGTACCGCCTGTTCGGCAAGTAGTGCCTGAACGGCGTCGCTGCGCACCGGAGAGACCGCAACCGGCGCGCCGGTACGCTGGAAAATCAATACCGGCTCATCACCCGCTTCGGCACTCGTGGTTTCCGCCGTCAGCAACAGCGGATAACGCGCCGCTTTACCGCCATATCCGCGCGATACCACTCCCGGGCGGATGCCGCGCTTTTGCAATTGCTCAACCAGCCAGATCACCACAGGCGTTTTACCGTTGCCGCCCGCCGTAAGATTACCGACCACCACAACCGGAACCGGCGCGCGCCAGGCACGCTTCAACCCCAGACGGTAAAGCAGACGGATAATGCCGCTCACCAGGCCGTAAAGCCAGGAGAGCGGCAAAAGCAGCAGCCACAGCGGGGATTCACCGGACCAGATGCGTGCAATCATTCGCCAAACTGCATCTTATGTAGCTGAGCGTAAACGCCGCGGTGTTCCAGCAAATCAGCATGGCTTCCACGTTCAACAATGATGCCGTCTTCAACTACGACGATTTCGTCAGCCTGCTCGATAGTCGACAGACGGTGCGCAATCACCAGCGAGGTACGGTTCTTTTGCAGCTCATCCAGCGCAGACTGAATAGCGCGTTCAGATTCCGTATCCAGCGCAGAGGTCGCCTCGTCCAGAATCAGAATCGGGCTATCGCGCAGCAGCGCACGGGCAATGGCGATACGCTGACGCTGACCACCGGAGAGCAGTACCCCGTTCTCACCGATTATCGTATCCAGACCATTATCCATCTTGTTGATAAAGTCCATTGCATAGGCCATGCGCGCGGCGTTCTCAATCTGCTCACGGCTGTATTCATCCGTGCGCGCATAAGCAATGTTGTTTGCCACAGTATCGTTGAACAGGTGCACGTTCTGGGAAACAAGCGCCACCTGGTTACGCAGAGATTGCAGGGTATATTCCCGCAGGTCATGGCCGTCTAAAAGGATTTCACCTTCGTTAATATCATAGAAACGGGTGATCAGGCTGGCAATGGTCGATTTACCCGAGCCGGAACGGCCCACCAGCGCTACGGTTTTACCCGCCGGAATGGAGAGATTGATATTACGCAGCGCCGGCGTTTCACGTCCTGGATAGGCGAAAGTGACATTGCGGAATTCGAGATCGCCACGAGCGCGCTCAATCTCGCGTGTACCCTCGTCTTTTTCCTGTTCGGAATCCAGAATGCTGAACAGCGTCTGACAGGCGGCCATCCCGCGCTGGAACTGGGCATTCACGTTCGTCAGGGATTTCAGCGGACGCATCAGGGCGATCATCGAGGAGAAGACTACGGTAATGGTACCCGCCGTCAGCGTCTCCATCACGCTTGGGAAGCTTGCCGCATACAGGACAAATGCCAGCGCCAGCGACGCGATCAGCTGAATAATCGGGTCAGAGATGGAAGAGGCCGAGACCATTTTCATCCCCTGCAGACGCATTTTATTGCTGACTTTATCGAAGCGTTTGGTTTCGACCTCCTGACCGCCGAAGATCAACACTTCCTTATGCCCTTTCAGCATCTGTTCCGCACTGGTCGTCACCTGGCCCATCGTGTTCTGCATGTTCTTGCTGATATTGCGGAAGCGCTTTGAGACGACGCGGATGGCAATAGAAACTACCGGTGCCAGAACGATAAGGATGATCGACAGCTGCCAGCTGTAATAGAACATCATCGCGAACAGGCCGATGATTGACGCGCCTTCACGCACAACGGTGATCAGTGCGCTCGAGGACGAGGAGGCAACCTGCTCGGAGTCGTAGGTGATACGGGACAGCAGCGTCCCGGTAGACTGCTTGTCAAAGAACGCAACCGGCATGCCCATCATGTGGCTGAACAGGCGACGGCGCATGGTCATAACCACTTTCCCTGATACCCAGGAAATACAGTAGCTGGAAATATAGCTGGTGATGCCGCGTAAAATCATCAGTCCGATAACCACCAGAGGCATCCATAGCAACACTGAGCGATCCGTTTTACCAAAACCGTCGTCCAGTAACGGTTTGAGAAGCGATAGCATAAAAGTATCGCTGGCTGCGTTGAGGATTAACGCTACTCCCGCCACGATCAGGCCTGCTTTAAAGGGCGCAATCATCGGCCAGAGTCGGCGGAAGGTTTGCCACGTGGAGAGATCTTTGTCGTTATGCATTCAAAAAACCAGCATTCGTTGAAATAGCCGCATATTCTACCCGTTATCGACGGGCTCGCCAAACCACTGATGATACCAAACGGGTAAAAATTGCTCGCGCAAGCGCCGGATTTGCCAGTGATGTTGCGAGAATGTCACCGATATTTGTCCAGAATGAGGAGTATCGTGCCAGATATACCCCTCTTTTCGATAACGTCGGACAACTTTTGCCGACGGGAATCGCCATGCATTATAGCGGGCCGCTGAATCCAGGGCGATCTGACCTTCCACCCGCTGTACCAGCGGCAATGAAGACGAAGTATTACTGCCATGATGGGGCACCTGTATGATCGTGGACGTCAGATAACGCCAGTAATGGCTAAGCATAGCCTGTTCCGCTTGCGCTTCAATATCTCCTGTTAGCAGAACACTCTGCTCACCGTCGTCCACCTTTACCACGCAGGAATGGTTATTTCCCTGAGCCGGGTAATTTTCGGGGGGCCAGTGGACGGTGAAGGTGAGTCCCTGCCATTTCCATCTCTGCCCGCGAAAACAGGGCAGATGCCCCGCCTGGCGCAATGGGCTTCTTACCCACACGTCCGGCCACGCTTTTTGCAACGATGCGAGTCCTCCCGCATGGTCGAGGTGCTCATGACTGAGAATAACGCCTTCAGGCCTCAGTTGATGCCAGCGAAGCCACGGGATAATTAACCGCTGCGCGCTGTCTCCGCCCGGCCAGGCGAGCCCGGTATCATAGAGAATGGCTTTCCCGTGCCGTTCAATGACCATCGCCAGCCCCTGCCCCACATCCAGCATATGCAGCGTCCAGCTCTCGCTTTTTTCCGGGCGCCAGAGAGGAAATGTCAGCAAGGCACTTCCTGCAAAACAAACGGCTGGAAGGGTTTTCCAGGCACGAAAACGCCAGCCAACGATGGTAAGCCAGGGCAGTAATGTCATGTACTGCCAGCGTTGGTCGACATTTTGCCAGCCGTCAGGCAGGCGCATGAGGAGCCAGAAAAGCCCCGCAAGTGACTTATTGGCTGCGAACCAGACGACGGTTTCCGGTGCCGCCAACGGCAGGAGATGAAGCAGCATGCCGAACAGGATCAGCGGCACGGAGACAAACGTCACCAGGGGAACGGCAAAGAGATTCGCGACCAGGGAGGAGATGCTGAAGCCATGGAAAATCAGGACCTGTACCGGCATCAGCAGCATCAACATACCCACCTGCAGATAGATCAGGTTCAGCAGCGGCCGTATACGTCGTGCCCTATGCCAGTCAGGAAGAGGCAGCCACTGAAACCAAAAAATCAGCGCGGCGACAGCAAATGCAGACAAGAGCAGACTCTGCGAGAGTATGGCTAAGGGGTCGCTTATCAGGATCGCCGCGATACAGCAGACCCACACCTGCCAGGGAGACCATTGCCGGGCAGCGATCCGCAATAATGCAAGCACAGCAAGCGCAATGACCGTTCGTAGCGCAGGTGGTTGCAGACCGGTAAGCCAGGCGTAGAACGCGGCAAAGCACAACCCGGCTAGGAGAGGCATCTGCCAGTGGACCCGGTGGCTGGGTAATAAAAACTGGATCCCACGTGCGAGTAACCAGACGAGGGATGCCGCCAGCGCGATATGCAGACCCGAAATCGCCATCAAATGCAGCGTCCCGGTTTCACGCATCAGGTCTTTTATTTCCTGGGGCATATCCAGACGTTCCCCCATTCCCAGTCCGAGGATAACCGCCCCCCATCGGTAAGCAGAAAGGCGGTTTTGCAGTGACATGAGATATTGCGCTCGCAGGCTACAGTGCCCATCAACGAGTTCCGCATGGGTGAAGCGCCCGCTCAGCGTTTGATGGCGGGCAAAAGCGCTGCGCTGAGAATCATAACCGCCGTCGTTCAGTTCGCCATGGGCAGGCCTGAGCCTGAGCGTCATGCTCCAGCGCTGACCGGCACACGCTTTCTGTGGCAGATAATTGCCATACAGCATGACGCCGGTAGTAGCCCACCAGCGCTTGCCATCAACGCTGAGAATGTTTCCCTGATGCTGCGTGGCGCCATCTGTGGCGGTGATCGCTACCTCAGCCTGCACAGCCCCCGTGGTTAAATGCTGCATCGGCCAGACGCTCTCCTTCGCAGCCAGAATACCCCACACGCAAAGTAACAGCGTGAAACCCGCATACTTCAGTCGTACGTTTCTTCGTGCGGCAAGCACGACCCCGCCAACAATCATTAGCCACACGGTATGACGTGATGGCAGTTCAGGTAACCAAAGTAACGGGGCTATTGCCAGAATGACGCAGACGCTAAGAGCGGGAATTCCCATTGCTACCTCCCTGTTTCAGGGGGGCAGTATGTAAGCAGACAGAGCGAGTTGTCAGGTGAGAAGCATGTGTTTTACGGCACGCGCTGTGCTGTTTTTATTGGTTTGCAGAAAATGAAACGAAAAATGCAGGGCACCTTCAGAATGAAAGCGACAGAGACAAAAAAAGCACCCGCAGGTGCTTCCTTTCGAACCCAGTTTAACCGGCTGGCTAAACTCAGTTGCCGTAAATATTGGCGCGATCGCGCAGTTCTTTACCCGGCTTAAAGTGTGGAACGTACTTACCTTCCAGCTCGACTTTATCGCCAGTTTTCGGGTTACGCCCGGTACGTGGAGCACGATAGTGCAGAGAAAAACTACCGAAACCGCGGATTTCAATGCGCTCGCCCTGGGCAAGAGTGGAGGCCATATGCTCCAGCATCTCTTTTACGGCATCCTCCACTGCCTTGGCAGGGATATGCGGTTGCTGACTGGCAAGTCTTTCAATCAATTCTGACTTGGTCATGATTCCTCCGGTTCCTTTCAAACCAATTAGCTGAACAGCTCATTAAACAAGGGCGGCCGTAGCCGCCCTTTGTTATTGATTACAGGACGAATCCTGCAATCTGTCAAGTTTGCTCCTCATCCTTCACGCTGTAAATGCGTTACAGCGCAAATGATGCTGAGAACCTGATATTACTCGCCTTTAGCTGCTTTGAAAGCTTCAGCCATTGCGTTGTTAGAGAAGTTTGCATCTTCCTGTTTGTTAACAGTTGCGATTGCATCTTTCTCATCAGCTTCGTCTTTAGCACGAACAGACAGGCTGATTGCACGGTTCTTACGGTCAACACCGGTGAACTTAGCTTCAACGTCGTCGCCTACGTTCAGAACCAGAGTGGCATCTTCAACGCGGTCACGTGAAGCTTCAGAAGCGCGCAGGTAACCTTCAACGCCGTCAGCCAGTTCTACGGTTGCGCCTTTAGCGTCAACTGCAGTCACTTTACCGTTTACGATTGCGCCTTTCTTGTTCAGTGCAACCCAGTTGTTGAACGGATCTTCTGCGAGCTGTTTAACGCCCAAGGAGATACGCTCACGCTCTGCGTCAACCTGCAGAACAACTGCAGCGATTTCGTCGCCTTTTTTGTATTCACGAACTGCTTCTTCGCCTGCAACGTTCCAGGAGATGTCAGACAGGTGAACCAGGCCATCGATGCCGCCGTCCAGGCCGATGAAGATACCGAAGTCAGTGATAGACTTGATTTTACCTTCAACACGGTCGCCCTTGTTGTGGGTTTCCGCGAACTGCTGCCATGGGTTGTTTTTGCACTGTTTCAGGCCCAGGGAGATACGACGACGTTCTTCGTCGATATCCAGAACCATAACTTCCACTACATCACCAACGTTAACAACTTTGGATGGGTGGATGTTTTTGTTGGTCCAGTCCATTTCGGAAACGTGCACCAGACCTTCAACGCCTTCTTCGATTTCAACGAAGCAGCCGTAGTCAGTCAGGTTGGTTACGCGACCAGTCAGTTTAGTACCTTCTGGGTAACGCTTAGCGATAGCTACCCATGGATCTTCGCCCAGCTGTTTCAGGCCAAGGGATACACGAGTACGCTCGCGGTCGAACTTCAGCACTTTAACAGTGATTTCGTCGCCCACGTTCACGATTTCGCTTGGGTGCTTAACGCGTTTCCACGCCATGTCGGTGATGTGCAGCAGGCCATCAACGCCGCCCAGGTCAACGAATGCGCCGTAGTCAGTGAGGTTCTTAACGATACCTTTGACTTCCATGCCTTCCTGCAGGTTTTCCAGCAGCTGATCGCGTTCTGCGCTGTTTTCGGATTCGATAACGGCACGACGGGAAACAACAACGTTGTTACGCTTCTGGTCCAGCTTGATTACTTTGAACTCAAGCTCTTTGCCTTCCAGGTGCAGAGTGTCACGAACTGGACGAACGTCTACCAGAGAACCTGGCAGGAACGCACGAATACCATTCAGCTCAACAGTGAAGCCACCTTTAACTTTGCCGTTGATAACACCGACCACAGTTTCAGCTTCTTCGTAAGCTTTTTCCAGCGTGATCCATGCTTCGTGACGTTTCGCTTTCTCACGAGAAAGCAGGGTTTCACCGAAGCCGTCTTCTACTGCGTCCAGAGCAACGTCAACTTCGTCACCAACCTGGATTTCCAGCTCGCCCTGGGCGTTTTTGAACTGCTCTGCCGGAATGGCGGACTCAGATTTCAGACCGGCGTCAACCAGTACTACGTCTTTGTCGATAGCAACAACAACACCGCGAACGATGGAACCCGGGCGGGTTTCGATTTCTTTTAAGGATTCTTCAAACAGTTGAGCAAAAGATTCAGTCATGTTTAATCTTCAGGTTAATATTAACGTCCACCTGGCTCCGTGCCGGATGGGGTTGTTTCACATACCCGCCGTCAATCCATTGCAGCGGGGGTACTGCTAAATCGGTCGCGATTACGCGAGTGCCAGTTTTTGGCGCGCATATTGTAGCGCTTTTTCAATCACTTGCTCAATAGTTAAACTGGTTGAATCCAGAACTAATGCATCTTCTGCAGGAACAAGTGGGGCGACGGCGCGGTTACGATCGCGGTCATCGCGCTCTTTTATCTCGGATAAAAGGCGATCAAAGTTAACACTAAACCCCTTTTCCTGCAACTGAAGCATGCGGCGTTGCGCACGTTCTTCCGAAGAGGCGTCGAGGAAAATTTTTACAGGCGCATCAGGGAATACCACAGTTCCCATATCGCGTCCGTCAGCGATCAAACCCGGTGCTTCACGAAACGCGCGCTGACGACGTAACAGCGCCTCACGAACGCGCGGGAATGCCGCAACCTGGGAGGCCGCATTAGCCACTTCCTGCGTACGGATTTCGCCGCTCACGTCTTCCCCTTCAAGGATGACTTCCAGGTTGCCATCGGTCGATACGAAACGCACATCCAGATGCGCAGCCAGCGGAACCAACGCTTCTTCAGACGCAACATCCACATGGTGATGCAGCGCGGCCAGCGCCAGCACGCGATAGATTGCTCCCGAATCTAAAAGATGCCATTGCAATGCTTCCGCCATCGCTTTGCACAGAGTACCTTTCCCTGCGCCACTCGGCCCATCAATGGTGATTACCGGGGCAACTGCCGTCATCTTTTTCTCCTTAAATAAGGCATACCGTTTACATGAACGCCGCGCATTATACGCGCCAACGTACGCAACTGTTACCTTTGCGTGCAAATTACGGAATGATTGAAGCAGAGTGTAGAAGAAATGAGCGGAGGTGTTCGTAATGAAGAGTAAGGAAATGCCGCATCGGGCGATGCGGCAAAGCGTTATCAGGCCAGCGTGCTAATGCGTGCCAGCTGTTCGAAGTAGTCCGGGAACGTTTTCGCGGTGCACTTCGGGTCAAGAATTGTGACAGGCGTGTCCGACAGCGCCACTAGCGAGAAGCACATCGCCATACGGTGATCGTTGTAGGTGCCGATTTCCGCAAACTGTAGTTTTGCCGGAGGCGTGACGCGAATGTAGTCTTCGCCCTCTTCCACCTCGGCACCGACTTTTCGCAGTTCTGTCGCCATTGCGAACAGGCGGTCCGTCTCTTTTACGCGCCAGTTGTAGATGTTACGCAGCGTGGTGGTGCCTTTGGCGAACAGCGCCGCCGTGGCAATAGTCATCGCCGCATCAGGGATATGGTTCATGTCCATGTCGATAGCGTTCAGCTCGCCGTGGGTACAGGAGATGAAGTCATCGCCCCAGGTGACAATGGCGCCCATTTTTTCCAGCACGTCCGCAAAACGGATGTCGCCCTGCACGCTGTTACGGCCAATACCGGTCACTTTTACCGTGCCGCCTTTAATCGCACCCGCGGCCAGGAAGTAAGACGCGGATGACGCATCCCCTTCAACCAGGTAGTTACCCGGAGACTGGTACTGCTGTGCCCCGCGCACCACGAAGCGCTGATAAGACTGGTTTTCCACATCAACGCCGAAGGTTTTCATCAGGTGCAGCGTGATATCAATGTACGGTTTAGAGACCAGCTCGCCTTTAATCGTGATAACCGTATCCTGCGGAGCCAGCGGCGCGGTCATCAGCAGCGCGGTCAGGAACTGGCTGGAGACGCTGCCGTCAACCTCGACGTGACCGCCGGTAAAACCGCCGCGCAGGCGCAGTGGCGGATAGTTTTCCTGCTCCAGATACTCAACCTGCGCGCCGCCCTGACGCAGGGCATCCACCAGGTGACCAATCGGACGCTCTTTCATGCGCGGCTCGCCGGTCAGCACGATGTTGTTGCTCCCCAGGCACAGGGCCGCCGCCAGCGGGCGCATCGCGGTACCCGCGTTGCCCAGAAACAGTTCAAGCTCTTCGCCCGAGCGCAGCGCGCCGCCGTTGCCGGTCACTTCGCAGCGGGTGCGATCGTCGGAGAGAGTGTAATGAACGCCCAACGCTTTCAGCGCATTGAGCATATGGCGCACGTCATCGCTGTCCAGCAGGTTTGTAAGGACGGTGGTGCCGTTTGCCAGAGCTGCCAGCAGCAGAGCGCGGTTCGAGACACTTTTTGAACCAGGCAGATTAATGGTGCCATCTACCCGCGCGATAGGTTGTAACGTCAGGGATTCCATGAAAACTAAACTCTCAACTCAACATAATAAAAACCCCGCAGGGGCGCTGCGGGGGTGAAAAACAGCAAATTAACCGTGACGACGTTCGAAGTCGATCATGAAATCCGTCAGGGCTTTAACGCCTTCCAGCGGCATCGCGTTATAGATGGAAGCACGCATGCCCCCAACGACACGGTGACCTTTGAGCGCATGCAGGCCTGCAGCGAAGGACTCTTCCAGGAAGACTTTATCCAGGCTGCTGTCCGCCAGCTGGAAAGGCACGTTCATGCGGGAACGGTTAGCGTTCGCCACATCGTTGCGGTAGAAATCGCTCTTGTCGATCACGCCGTACAACAGTTCAGCTTTCTGCTGATTCACCTTATCCATCTGCGCCACGCCGCCGTTTTGCTTCAGCCATTTGAAGACCAGGCCGGAGAGGTACCAGGCAAACGTTGGTGGGGTGTTGAACATAGAATCGTTATCATTCAGCACGGTGTAATCGAGAATCGACGGGCAGGATTTATGTGCTTTACCCAGCAGGTCTTCACGCACGACGACGATAGTCAAACCGGCCGGACCGATATTTTTCTGCGCGCCCGCATAGATAACGCCGTAGCGGCTGACATCAATTGGCGCAGATAGAATGGTAGAAGAGAAGTCGGCGGCAACCACGACATCGCTGCCGAAGTTTGGCGTCTCGTCGATGGCAATCCCGTCAATAGTTTCGTTCGGGCAGTAGTGCAGATACGCTGCGTTATCCGAAAGCTGCCACTCGCGCATTGGCTTCACGGCGCGCAGACCGTCAACGGTCACTTTGGCATCGATAACATTCGGCGTGCAGTATTTATGCGCTTCTTTAACGGCGCTCGCCGCCCAGTAACCCGCGTCAACGTAATCAGCCGTCGTTTTGTCACCGAGGATATTCAGAGGAACGCCTGCAAACTGGCCGCGTCCACCGCCGTGACAGAACAATACTTTGTAGTTCGAGGGAATATTCAGCAGATCGCGAAAATCCTTTTCTGCCTCTTCCGCCACCTGAATAAACTCTTTACCACGGTGGCTGATTTCCATCACCGACGTACCGAGACCGTTCCAGTCACAGAGTTCCTGTTGAGCCTGTTTAAGCACGTCTGCCGGTAACATCGCCGGACCTGAACTGAAATTAAAGACTTGAGCCATTTCCCCTCACCACGCTAAAAGCCATAAGTTATAACTGTGGATATCGGTTTTATCATTCAGTGACACGCGCCGCAATGTCTAAAACTTATGACCCGTGAAATGTGCCCCGCGTCACACAAAACAATCTGCCGCCTCGCCAGGACAAAACCGACAAAATGGCTGTCAGGTGATACGTTTAGCCCGGCTAACCTTCGTCCATTCCGGATTTGCACAGCGGGGGCATAATTGACGATCCCCCGGCTGCATCGCGACAACATGGCTACATCTCACGCAGGCATACTCGCCTGACTCAGGTACGGTTTTGAAACGCTCGATCAGCATATCCGGCAGGATACACAGTCCCGGCTTCACCTCGTCGTCAGAATAGTAATAGACGCTGATCTGCCCGTTAGTTTCCATGATCGCCAGCCGCACCTGCCCGAGCTGTTCAACGCTGTTCAGGCGTAGCTCCATAAAGAACTCAAACTCGGTCATATTGGCGCTTTGTACATTTTCCCAGGCCAGCTGTCCGTCCTCGACGATAACGACCGGCTTCCCTTCAAGCAGATCTTCCAGCTTTTCGCTTTTCGACATCAGCCACATGACAAGACGGTAAAGTAGCGCCAGTGAGACAAAAACGATAAACACCGGCACCATTGGTACGTCGTCATAAAAGGCGACGTCCCCCGCCGCCGAGCCCAGCGTCAGGATAATCAACACCTCAAAGAGCGACATCTGCCGCACGCCGCGACGGCCAGTAATTTTAAGAAACAGGAAGACGAGTACGAAGGTATACAAGCTGCGCAGCGCCACTTCGCCCAGAAATTCAGGAGGAACTTTATCAAACGCCATCCGCTGGAGATCAAATGCTTTCATTTTTCTATGCCTTAACAGTCAGTTACTGCCACTAAGCATAGCCCAGCCTTTTATTTTCGCCGAAGATAGCACCCGTCACGCAAAACCCGTATCATTGCGCGCTTTACGTACGATAAAAGTGAACGCCATGACTCAAACGTTTATCCCCGGCAAAGACGCCGCCCTGGAAGATTCCATCGCTCGCTTCCAGCAGAAACTGACCGACCTGGGTTTTAACATCGAAGAAGCCTCCTGGCTCAATCCGGTGCCTCATGTCTGGTCCGTGCATATTCGCGATAAAGACTGTGCCCTGTGCTTTACCAACGGTAAAGGCGCGACAAAAAAAGCGGCACTGGCCTCTGCACTGGGTGAGTATTTTGAGCGTCTGTCCACCAACTATTTCTTCGCAGACTTCTGGCTGGGCGAGACCATCGCTAACGGCCCGTTCGTTCACTATCCAAATGAAAAATGGTTCCCGCTGACCGAAGATGACGAACTGCCGGAAGGTATTCTCGACGCGCGCCTGCGTGCCTTCTACGATCCAGACAGCGAACTGACTGCCAGCATGCTGATCGATCTGCAGTCTGGCAATGAAGACCGTGGGATCTGCGCCCTGCCGTTCACCCGCCAGTCTGACGAGCAGACCGTCTATATCCCGATGAACATCGTCGGCAACCTGTATGTGTCCAACGGTATGTCCGCCGGTAACACCCGCAATGAAGCGCGCGTGCAGGGTCTGTCCGAAGTCTTTGAACGCCACATTAAAAACCGCATCATCGCCGAATCCATCAGCCTGCCAGAAATTCCGGCAGACGTGCTGGCGCGCTACCCGGGCGTGGTGGAATCCATCGCAAAGCTGGAAGCAGAAGGTTTCCCAATCTTCGCGTATGACGGCTCGCTGGGCGGTAAGTACCCGGTTATCTGCGTCGTGCTGTTTAACCCGACCAATGGTACCTGCTTCGCCTCCTTCGGCGCGCACCCGGACTTCGGCGTGGCGCTGGAGCGTACCGTCACCGAGCTGCTGCAGGGCCGTAGCCTGAAAGATCTCGACGTGTTTACGCCGCCAACGTTTGACGATGAAGAAGTGGCCGAGCATACCAACCTCGAAACCCACTTCATCGATTCCAGCGGCTTAATTTCCTGGGATATGTTCAAGCAGGACGCGGACTATCCGTTCGTGGACTGGAGCTTCGCGGGTACCACGGAAGAAGAGTTCGCCACGCTGATGGCGATCTTCAACGCGGAAGATCAGGAAGTTTACATTGCCGACTACGAACATCTTGGCGTCTACGCGTGCCGCATTATTGTTCCGGGCATGTCCGACATCTACCCCGCTGAAGACCTGTGGCTGGCGAACAACAGCATGGGTGCGCACCTGCGCGAAACGCTGCTGGCTCTGCCGGGCAGCGAGTGGGAGAAAGAAGATTATCTGAACCTGATCGCCCAGCTGGACGAAGAAGGCCACGATGACTTCACTCGCGTACGCGAACTGCTGGGCCTGGCGACCGGTAAAGACAACGGCTGGTATACCCTGCGTATCGGTGAGCTGAAAGCGATGCTGGCCCTGGCGGGTGGCGATTTGGATCAGGCTCTGGCCTGGACCGAGTGGACCATGGAGTTCAACCAGTCGGTCTTCTCCGCCGAGCGCACCAATTATTACCGCTGCCTGCAAACCCTGTTGCTGCTGGCACAGGAAGACGATCGCGAGCCGCTGCAATACCTGAACGCTTTCGTGCGTATGTACGGTGCTGAGGCCGTAGAAGCTGCCAGCGCGGCCCTGAGCGGCGAAGCGCCGTTCTATGGCCTGCAGGCTGTTGATAGCGATCTGAAAGCCTTCCCTGCGCATCAGTCGCTGCTTAAAGCCTATGAAAAGCTGCAGAAAGCAAAAGCCGCTTACTGGTCAAAATAAGCGCATATAACATTACCAGCAGTAGGCGTATTCAATCGTCTGGGCTATATTACGGGGCAATTTCATTGCCCCGTTTTTTATTTTCTTCGGCAATGACTGTTGATTGTAATAATAAAGTTAAACATGGGTAAATATAATAATATTTACCCGAGCTTTACTGTTACTTTTTATGGTAAATACTCCATATTAATTAACTGTCTCAGAGGTGGCTGAACGAAAAAATTCAACTCTTTTCATAACTTTTAAAATTTATTTTTATACGGATAATCAAATACTTACTCCGCATTTGTCGTAAAACCATACACACTGCGGGCCTATAAGCCAGGCGAGATATGATCTATATCAATTTCTCTTCTATAATGCTTTGTTAGTATCTCGTCGCCGACTTAATAAAGAGAGAGTTAGTGTGAAAGCTGACAACCCTTTTGATCTTTTACTCCCTGCTGCGATGGCCAAAGTTGCCGAAGAAGCGGGTGTCTATAAAGCAACGAAACACCCGATGAAGACGTTCTATCTGGCGATCACGGCTGGTGTGTTCATCTCTATCGCTTTCGTCTTCTACATCACCGCCACTACCGGTACTGCCGGAATGCCTTTCGGCATGGCCAAACTGATTGGCGGCATTTGCTTCTCACTGGGTCTGATTCTCTGCGTCATTTGCGGCGCCGACCTCTTCACCTCGACGGTACTGATTGTCGTGGCAAAGGCCAGCGGAAGAATTACCTGGGGTCAGCTGGCACGTAACTGGCTTAACGTCTACGTGGGTAACCTGGTTGGCTGTCTGCTCTTTGTTTTGTTGATGTGGCTTTCTGGCGAGTACATGACCGCCAACGGTGGCTGGGGCCTTAATGTCCTGCAAACCGCCGACCACAAAATGCACCACACATTTATCGAAGCCGTTGCTCTCGGCATCCTCGCGAACCTGATGGTCTGCCTGGCTGTATGGATGAGCTACTCGGGTCGTAGCCTGATGGACAAAGCCTTAATTATGGTTCTGCCGGTTGCGATGTTTGTTGCCAGCGGCTTTGAGCACAGTATCGCGAATATGTTCATGATCCCAATGGGCATTGTTATCCGCGACTTTGCGAGCCCGGAGTTCTGGACCGCAGTTGGTTCATCCCCGGAAAGTTTCTCTCACCTGACTATTATGAATTTCATTACTGATAACCTGATCCCTGTCACTATCGGGAACATTATCGGTGGGGGTCTGTTAGTTGGGTTGACATACTGGGTCATTTACCTGCGTGGCGACGATCATCATTGATGGTTTTCTCAGGCAGTAAATAAAAAATCCACTTAAGAAGGTAGGTGTTACATGTCCGAGCTTAATGAAAAGTTAGCCACAGCCTGGGAAGGTTTTGCGAAAGGTGACTGGCAGAATGAAGTAAACGTACGTGACTTCATTCAGAAAAACTATACCCCGTATGAAGGTGACGAATCCTTCCTGGCTGGCGCAACTGACGCGACCACCAAGCTGTGGGACAGCGTAATGGAAGGCGTTAAACTGGAAAACCGCACTCACGCGCCAGTTGATTTTGACACCTCCGTTGCTTCCACCATCACTTCTCACGATGCTGGCTACATCAACAAAGCCCTTGAGAAAATCGTTGGTCTGCAGACTGAAGCACCACTGAAACGCGCAATCATCCCGTTCGGTGGTATCAAAATGGTAGAAGGTTCCTGCAAAGCGTATAACCGCGAGCTGGACCCAATGCTGAAAAAAATCTTCACCGAATACCGTAAAACCCACAACCAGGGTGTATTCGATGTTTATACCAAAGACATCCTGAACTGCCGTAAATCTGGCGTTCTGACTGGTCTGCCAGATGCGTATGGCCGTGGCCGTATCATCGGTGACTACCGTCGCGTTGCGCTGTACGGTATCGACTTCCTGATGAAAGACAAGTACGCGCAGTTTGTTTCCCTGCAGTCCGATCTGGAAAACGGCGTAAACCTGGAAGCGACTATCCGTCTGCGTGAAGAGATCGCTGAACAGCACCGCGCGCTGGGTCAGATCAAAGAGATGGCTGCTAAATACGGCTGCGATATCTCTGGTCCTGCTACCAACGCTCAGGAAGCTATCCAGTGGACCTACTTCGGCTACCTGGCCGCAGTTAAGTCCCAGAA
Organism: Enterobacter sp. ECC-249; assembly: GCF_043965265.1. Classification (NCBI taxonomy): domain Bacteria; kingdom Pseudomonadati; phylum Pseudomonadota; class Gammaproteobacteria; order Enterobacterales; family Enterobacteriaceae; genus Enterobacter; species Enterobacter sp. ECC-249. Next base: position 2,078,416 of record NZ_CP143660.1, on the reverse strand, counting down.
CGGTGCAGCAATGTCCTTCGGTCGCGTATCCACCTTCCTGGATGCTTACATCGAACGTGACCTGAAAGCAGGCAAAATCACCGAGCAAGACGCTCAGGAAATGATTGACCACCTGGTCATGAAACTGCGTATGGTTCGCTTCCTGCGTACCCCTGAATATGATGAGCTGTTCTCCGGTGACCCAATCTGGGCAACTGAATCCATCGGCGGTATGGGCGTTGACGGCCGTACTCTGGTAACCAAAAACAGCTTCCGCTTCCTGAACACCCTGTACACCATGGGTCCTTCTCCGGAGCCGAACATCACCGTTCTGTGGTCTGAAAAACTGCCTCTGAACTTCAAGAAATTCGCCGCTAAAGTGTCCATCGATACCTCTTCTCTGCAGTATGAGAACGATGACCTGATGCGTCCGGACTTCAACAACGACGATTACGCTATCGCTTGTTGCGTAAGCCCAATGGTTGTTGGTAAACAAATGCAGTTCTTCGGTGCGCGTGCAAACCTGGCGAAAACCATGCTGTACGCAATCAACGGCGGCGTTGATGAAAAACTGAAAATGCAGGTTGGTCCTAAGTCTGAGCCAATCAAAGGCGACGTTCTGAACTTCGACGAAGTGATGGACCGCATGGATCACTTCATGGACTGGCTGGCTAAACAGTACGTCACCGCGCTGAACGTTATCCACTACATGCACGACAAGTACAGCTATGAAGCCTCTCTGATGGCGCTGCACGACCGCGACGTTATCCGCACCATGGCGTGTGGTATCGCAGGTCTGTCCGTTGCTGCTGACTCCCTGTCTGCAATCAAATATGCGAAAGTTAAACCAATTCGTGACGAAGACGGTCTGGCTATCGACTTCGAAATCGAAGGCGAATATCCGCAGTTTGGTAACAACGATTCTCGCGTTGATGACATGGCGGTTGACCTGGTAGAACGTTTCATGAAGAAAATTCAGAAACTGACTACTTACCGTAACGCTATCCCGACTCAGTCTGTTCTGACCATCACCTCTAACGTTGTGTATGGTAAGAAAACCGGTAACACCCCAGACGGTCGTCGTGCTGGCGCGCCATTCGGCCCAGGTGCTAACCCAATGCACGGTCGTGACCAGAAAGGTGCTGTTGCCTCTCTGACCTCCGTTGCTAAACTGCCGTTTGCTTACGCGAAAGATGGTATCTCTTATACCTTCTCTATCGTGCCAAACGCGCTGGGTAAAGACGACGAAGTGCGTAAAACTAACCTCGCGGGTCTGATGGATGGTTACTTCCACCACGAAGCGTCCATCGAAGGTGGTCAGCACCTGAACGTGAACGTCATGAACCGTGAAATGCTGCTCGACGCGATGGAACACCCTGAGAAATACCCTCAGCTGACCATCCGCGTATCTGGCTACGCAGTACGTTTTAACTCCCTGACGAAAGAACAGCAGCAGGACGTTATCACCCGTACTTTCACTCAGTCCATGTAAGTGGAATTGACTGAAATCACGCGTTAAAAAGCGTACAATAAAGGCTCCACATAAGTGGGGCCTTTTTAGCACCCTCTCCACCTCAGTCTCTTTTGTCCGCTATCTATACTCTATGGATATCAGCCAAAACAGACTTCAACACAGCCGGCTTTGAGCTGTGCATACTCAGGCCCCGGACGGGCCGATGCTGGAGATATCACCGCAATGTCAATTATTGGTCGCATTCACTCCTTTGAATCCTGTGGCACCGTCGATGGCCCGGGTATCCGCTTTATCACCTTTTTCCAGGGCTGCCTGATGCGCTGCCTGTACTGCCATAACCGTGATACCTGGGATACGCACGGCGGTAAAGAAGTGACCGTTGAAGACTTGATGAAAGAGGTGGTGACCTACCGCCACTTTATGAACGCGTCCGGCGGCGGCGTCACCGCATCCGGCGGTGAAGCCATTCTTCAGGCCGAATTTGTCCGCGACTGGTTCCGCGCCTGCCACAAAGAAGGCATTCATACCTGCCTGGATACCAATGGCTTTGTACGTCGCTACGATCCGGTGATCGATGAACTGCTCGAAGTGACCGATCTGGTGATGCTCGATCTCAAACAGATGAACGATGAGATCCACCAGAACCTGGTGGGCGTCTCCAACCACCGCACGCTGGAGTTTGCCAAATATATTGCTGATAAAGGCATTAAAACCTGGATCCGCTACGTGGTGGTTCCAGGCTGGTCAGACGACGACGACTCCGCGAACCGCCTGGGGGAATTCACCCGCGACATGGGCAACGTCGAGAAAATCGAACTTCTGCCCTATCACGAGCTGGGTAAACATAAATGGGTGGCCATGGGAGAAGAGTACAAGCTTGATGGCGTGAAGCCGCCGAAAAAAGAGACGATGGAACGCGTCAAAGGTATTCTTGAACAGTACGGCCACAAGGTGATGTATTAAAGATAAGGCCCGGTAAAAACCGGGCCTTTTTATATTCTATTTAAACACGCCGTTAATAACGGTCGTCACAATCGCAGTACTCAGGGCAATTAAGACCAGGTCGTCGCCCACTACTCGCCATTCATAGCCGGGATAGGAAGGAAGCTGGTCCAGCATTGAGGCCGGAACGGTTTTCTTCGCAATACCCGGAGGCAGTGGTTTACCGCGCGCCAGGTTTTTCGCGATCCCCGGTGGCAAAGACTTATAGCCCGTTAAGCCGTAATTCACGGCCAGATGGCGGGCATGATCGAAACTGACGCGAGCGTCGACATCATTACCGACATCTTTGCTGTTTTTAACGCTCTTATTCGATTTCCCAGGGTTATCCTGACCGTTTTTTTGCTTATTACCATGGTTACCGGAGTTACCAGAATTCCCGTTACCATGATTGCCGCTGTTACCCTGTCCGCCCCCGTTTCCGTGACCATTGCCATTCCCGTTTCCAGGGTTAGCCATGACCGGAGCCGTTGCAAACGTTAAAGACAACACTACGGCCAGTGCGGTAGTGGAAAAACGACGAATAGACATGATTGCTGCCTTATTGTGGTAGGACTCACCTGAATTATCGTCCGGCGCAATAAACAAACAATAAGTAAAACTCTGAGTTGTGATGGGGACAAAAAAGCCTGTCATCGACAGGCTTTTAATTCATCAGGCATGTGCCACAGGCGTTGGATGTTCACCCGCTTTACGCAGCAGCATTAACAGATAAATAAACGACACGCTGGCGATCATGATAAACAGTAAATTGTCGGAGTAATTCTGCATCAGCATCGCGGTAAACGTCGGCCCTAATAAGCTGCCGATGGTGTAGCTCAGTAACAGCGCCTGGTTCATTGCCACCAGCTGGTGATGCTCGACTTTCTCACAGGCCCAGGCCATCGCGACGGGATAGAGCGTAAAGCCGGCAGCCCCGAGAATGAACAGCGCAGGTGCCATCGCGGCGTTGCTGAGCATGGCAAGACAGCCCATGATCACCACGAAGACCTGAACGCGCAGCACCAGCAGACGGCCAAAGCGGTCCGCCAGGCGGCCAATCGGCCACTGCCCCACAATACCCGCACTCACCATAACCGCCATCCAGAAGCCAATTCCGGAATCGCTGACGCCCTGATGATTCAGATAGAGTGGCATCAGGCCATAGAGCGAGCCGAGGACAATCCCCGAGATAATGCAGCCGTTAACGCCCAGACGCGCCTGACGCAGTCTCAGCATTGGCCAGACGTGGGTTGCTTCCTGGTGTTCGCTGTTCTGGTTCACAATGCGCGTAAAGAGCAGCGGCAGGATCGCGGCCAGCACCATACCTGTCACCCACGGCAGAACGCTCATCAGGTCGGTTGGCAGCTTGCTCACCATCAGTTGTCCCAGCACGGTGCCGACGTAATAAACCATCATGTAGGCTGCCAGCAGGCGACCGCGGTTGCGGGAAGTGCCGCTGCACATCAGCGCACTTTCAACGACCACCCAAATCATCGCGCAGCCTACACCGGCAATAAAGCGCCATGCCATCCAGCTCCAGAAGCCGACCATCAGGCCCAGCCCCGCACACCCGGCAGCGAAAATCAGCGAAGCCAGATAATAGCTGCGGTTAAAGCCAAAGCGCTTAATCAGGCTCCCGGTCAACAGCGTACCCAGCAGGTTCCCGGTAAAAAAGGACGAGCTGACCATACCCACCTGCCAGGTCGGTAAGTTTTCATGGGCGAGCCACAGCGGGACGAGTGTATTTAACACTGCGATCGCCAGGGTCAACAGAAGCAGGCCACAGAGCAACAGCAGCACTGGCCGGGTATAGGTGGTCATGGATTAAAAAGCCGTGAGGAAGTTCAGATTTCGTGCGCATCATGCCACTGGCAAAAACAAAGTCAATCCACTGATTTAGCCGCCTCGCACAATATGTTCCCTGTCGATTTAAAAAACTTATCCTGCTAATGCCACGCCTGCTATAAATATTAATTATGTCGCTGTTTTCATTTATTAATGGGCAAAATTAAAACAAAACGACAGTCGAAAAATTTCATGATCGAAAAAAGAAAAAGCCGGGCACTCAGGCCCGGCTTGATATAACCAAATACAACGTTAACTGGCGATAGCCATACCGACGGTCATATGCAACCCGTAGAACACGCCGCGACCAATCAGTTCACCCGCCAGTACCAGCACAAAAGCCAGTGACAACAGTGGCAGCGCGGGCTGATAACCTTTGAGCTGAGGAGCAATCCAGAATACCAGCGCGGCGACCAGCAGAACGATACGCCAGGCCATCAGCGCACCGTAGTCCGGCACCAGGGCTGAGGCCTGCTGGATAGAGCTGTGAATGGTTGCCAGTTCAGAACCCTGCATCAGGGCGACCATCGCACTTACTACCAGCGCCAGCAGCGAAACGGCAGGTAGCAAACGCATTGCCCATCCGTCGACACCTGCCACGCACAGCAGCAGGTAGCCCAGCAGCGGCCCGCCAATAAACATCGTCAGGAAGAAGCTCATCGGCGTCCAGACGCTGTACCAGGTGGGGACGGTATCGATAGTGTTATAGACACGCACCATCATCCACACGAATACCACGCCCAGCACCATGGTCAGGATCAGCCACAGGCTGCGCAGACCGGCAGGCAACTTCTTCATAGCGGCCAGCAGCCAGCCCAGCCCACCGACGGCAAAGAAAATTGCCCCGCTGGCAATCTCGTTACTGAGGGATGAGGCTCCCACGCGGTTCAGAGAGTTAAACGCGCGCATCGGTGAACCCAGGTGCAGCGTAGAGGCAATAAAGCCAATTCCCATCAGCACCCACAGGCCAAACATGCTCAACACCAGACGCTGCTGCTGTTCGGCATTGAGGTTCCCTTTTAACAACGCCAGCGCGAGCACAATGAAGCCGCCCGCCACGCACTGACCAAAGACCGTGAAGATCATCAGCGGCCATTCATGCCATCCACTTCCCATCTCACACCTCCTTCGGGTTTGCCAGGTAGCCGGTGGTGTCACCTGTAGGACGGCTGTTGGCGTTAGGTTTAATCACAATACTCGGCTTCGTGAAGTGCGCAGACGGCAGCGGCGCCACGGCGGCGAGTTGACCATGTTTTTGACGCAGCTCTTCTATAGGACCGAAGTCCAGCGCGCGTAGCGGGCAGGACTCGACGCAAATCGGCTTTTTGCCATCCGCTACGCGAGTGTGGCAACCGTCGCATTTGGTCATATGACCTTTGGCGGCGTTGTACTGCGGCGCGCCGTACGGGCACGCCATGTGGCAGTAGCGACAGCCGATGCAGACATCTTCATCCACCACCACAAAGCCATCTTCACGCTTGTGCATCGCCCCGCTCGGGCAGACCTTGGTGCAGGCCGGATCTTCACAGTGGTTACAGGCAATCGACAGGTAATACGCAAAGACGTTCTGATGCCAGACGCCGTTATCTTCCTGCCAGTCGCCCCCGGCGTATTCGTAGATGCGGCGGAAGCTAACGTCCGGGGTCAGGTCTTTGTAATCTTTACAGGCCAGCTCGCAGGTTTTGCACCCGGTGCAACGGCTGGAATCAATAAAAAATCCATACTGGGTTGTCATCGGCTACTCCTTAAACCTTTTCAACCTGGACAAGGTTTGTGTGGGATGGATTGCCCTTCGCCAGCGGCGACGGACGCTGCGTGGTCAGCACGTTAATACTGCCCGCCTGGTCGATGCGGTTGGCATCCGGGCTGTACCAGGCCCCTTCCCCTAACGCCACCACGCCGGGCATCATGCGCGGCGTCACTTTGGCCTCAATGTGCACCTCGCCGCGACCGTTGAAGATGCGCACGCGATCGCCGTTGCTGATGCCGCGCGCTTTCGCGTCCATCGGGTTGATCCACATCTCCTGGCGGCAGGCGGCTTTCAGCACGTCGACGTTACCGTAGGTAGAGTGCACGCGCGCTTTGTAGTGGAAACCGGTCAGCTGCAGCGGGAATTTAGCCGTCAGCGGATCGTTGTAGTTCTCAAAACCCGGCGTGTAGATCGGCAGCGGATCGATAACGTCCCCTTCCGGCAGTTCCCAGGTCGACGCGATTTTTGCCAGCTCTTCGGAGTAAATTTCGATTTTGCCCGACGGTGTAGTCAGCGGGTTCGCCTGCGGGTCTTCACGGAACGCTTTGTACGCCACGTGGTGCCCTTCCGGATCGCGCTGTTTGTACATACCCTGCTTGCGGAAGGTATCGAAATCAGGCAGGTCAGGGACCGCCTTACGGGAGAGTTCATGCAGATGGCGCATCCACCCTTCCTGAGTACGCCCTTCGGTAAACTGCTGCTCAACGCCAAGACGTTTCGCCAGCTCAGAGGTCATCTCATAGATGGTTTTGCACTCAAAGCGCGGTTTAATCGCCTGGTCAGTAAAGATCACGTAGGACATGTTGCCGCAGGAGGCGTCCAGCGCGAAATCCATCTGCTCAGAGGCGGTGCAGTCCGGCAGCAGGATATCGGCATATTTTGCCGAGGAGGTCATATGGCAGTCGATCACCACAATCATCTCGCACTTCTTGTCGTCCTGCAGGATTTCATGGGTGCGGTTGATTTCGGAGTGCTGGTTGATGAGACAGTTACCGGCATAGTTCCAGATCATCTTGATCGGCACGTCCAGCTTGTCTTTGCCGCGAACACCGTCGCGCAGGGCGGTCATTTCCGGACCCCGTTCGATCGCATCGGTCCACATAAACATGGAGATGCTGGTCTGAACCGGGTTATCCAGCGTCGGCATACGTTCAAACGGCACTTCATACGAGCCTTCACGCGCGCCGGTGTTACCGCCGTGAATGCCGACGTTGCCGGTCAGAATGGAGAGCATGGAGATGGCACGGGTCGCAATTTCGCCGTTCGCATGACGCTGCGGACCCCAGCCCTGGCTAATGTAGGCCGGTTTGGCTGAGCCAATCTCACGCGCCAGCTGAACGATACGCTCTGCCGGGATGCCAGTGATGGTGGAGGCCCACTCCGGCGTTTTCGCCACGCCATCGCTGCCCTGACCAAGAATGTAGGCTTTGTAATGCCCGTTTGCCGGCGCGCTGGCTGGCAGAGTTTTCTCGTCATAGCCGACGCAGTATTTATCCAGGAAAGGCTGATCGACGAGGTTTTCGGTGATCATTACCCATGCCAGCGCTGAAACCAGTGCCGCATCGGTACCCGGCCGGATTGGGATCCACTCGTCTTCACGTCCGGCACCGGTGTCGGTATAGCGCGGATCGATGATGATCATGCGGGCATTGGATTTAGCGCGAGCCTGTTCGAGATAGTAGGTTACTCCGCCACCGCTCATGCGGGTTTCACCCGGGTTGTTACCGAACAGCACGACCAGCTTACTGTTTTCGATATCTGACGGGCTGTTGCCGTCCGCCCAGCCGCCGTAGGTGTAGTTCAGTCCCGCTGCGATCTGCGCCGAGGAGTAGTCGCCATAGTGATTGAGATAACCGCCGCAGCAGTTCATCAGGCGCGCCACCAGCGTTTTTCCCGGTGGCCAGGAACGGGTCATCGTGCCGCCGAGCGTCCCGGTACCGTAGTTCAGGTAGATAGATTCGTTACCGTACTCTTTAATCAAACGCTGCATGTTGGTGGCGATGATGTCGTAGGCTTCATCCCAGCTAATCCGCTCGAACTTCCCTTCCCCACGCTTACCGACGCGCTTCATCGGGTATTTCAGGCGGTCCGGGTTGTACACGCGGCGACGCATTGAGCGACCGCGCAGACAGGCACGAACCTGATGTAACCCTTCGTAGTTATCGTCCCCGGTATTGTCGGTTTCGACATATTTAATTTCACCATCCACCACGTGCATACGCAGCGGACAACGGCTACCGCAGTTGACGGTACAGGCACTCCACACTACTTTTTCCGGCGAAGTGGCCGGAGACAGAGCATCTGCCGCCGACGCCAGTCGGGTAAAGGGGAGCGTGAAGGCACTGCTGGCTACGGCCAGACCGCCTATGGCCGTGGTTTTCATCAACCCACGGCGAGTGACCTCGGCAGCCATTAATGCTTCAGGCGCGTTGATTTTCATAGAGACTCACTTTGGTTGCTCACAAAGAAAAGAGAGGCGGCGCGAACCGCTATGTAGTTTTATATATAACGAATGCTTTCGTTATCAGCTTTTTATGCTGACTTTCATTCGGAGGAGTATTACTACTTTAGAGGGAGGGGTTATTGCGTCGTATCAAATCAAAGGCATAAAAAAAGCGCCCTGAGGCGCTTTTTTGTTTTAAGACAAATTATTAGCCGATGTACTGCTGGCCCTTCATGTATGGACGCAGCACTTCAGGGATCTCAATACGACCGTCTGCCTGCTGGTAGTTTTCCAGCACGGCAACCAGGGTACGGCCCACAGCCAGACCAGAACCGTTCAGGGTATGCACCAGACGGGTTTTCTTGTCAGATTTGCTGCGGCAGCGTGCCTGCATGCGGCGAGCCTGGAAATCCCAGACGTTAGAGCAGGAGGAGATTTCACGGTAGGTGTTCTGCGCAGGCACCCACACTTCCAGATCGAAGGTTTTGCAGGCGCCAAAGCCCATATCACCGGTACACAGGGCCATACGACGGTACGGCAGACCCAGCAGCTCCAGCACTTTCTCAGCGTGGCCGGTCATCTCTTCCAGCGCGTCCATGGACTCTTCAGGACGGACGATCTGCACCATCTCAACTTTGTCGAACTGGTGCATACGGATCAGACCGCGCGTGTCGCGACCGTAAGATCCTGCTTCAGAACGGAAGCACGGAGAGTGCGCCGTCAGTTTGATCGGCAGATCGTCTTCGTCGATGATCTCATCACGCACGAGGTTAGTCAGCGGCACTTCCGCGGTTGGGATCAGCGCGTAGTTGCTACTGTCCGCTTCTTCGTCCAGCGGACGGGTATGGAACAGATCGCCGGCAAATTTCGGCAGCTGGCCCGTACCGTACAGCGTATCGTGGTTGACCAGATACGGCACGTAGGTTTCGCTATAGCCATGCTGCTCGGTGTGCAGATCCAGCATGAACTGCGCCAGCGCGCGGTGCAGATGAGCAATCTGGCCTTTCATCACCACGAAGCGAGAACCGGTCAGCTTAACCGCTGCCGCAAAGTCCAGGCCCGCGTGCATTTCGCCCAGCGTTACGTGATCGCGCACTTCGAAGTCAAACTCACGAGGCGTACCCCAGCGTTTCACTTCAACGTTGTCGTTTTCATCTTTGCCGACAGGCACGCTGTCGTCAGGAATATTCGGGATAGCCAGGGCAATATCACGAATCTCGGCCTGAAGAACGTCCAGCTCAGCTTTCGCCTGATCCAGTTCTTCACCCAGCTTGTTCACTTCCAGGCGTAATGGCTCAATATCTTCCCCGCGCGCTTTCGCCTGGCCGATGGATTTCGATCGAGAGTTACGCTCTGCCTGCAGATTTTCAGTTTGTACCTGCAGTACTTTACGACGCTCTTCAAGAGCGCGCAGCTTATCTACATCCAGCTTAAAGCCCCGGCGTGCCAGTTTTTCAGCGACTGCGTCTGGCTCATTACGCAGCAGATTGGGATCGAGCATGCTTATCCTGTGCTTATCGAATTAAAATAGGAAAATGTGACCACAGCCTGCGGCCACAAGGTTATACCCTAAATAATTCGAGTTGCAGGAAGGCGGCAAGCGAGCGAATCCCCAGGAGCATAGAAAACTATGTGACTGGGGTGAGCGAGCGCAGCCAACGCACATGCAACTTGAAGTATAACGGGTATACATTGCCAACATTACCGCAACGATTGAACTAACGGTAGCGTTTTATAGGGCTATTTTGATCCTGTCCGGCGAGCCAGGTGAGCTTTTCACCAATCTTGCCTTCAAGACCTCTGTTTGTGGGGTGATAATAGCGCGTTTGTGCCATCTCCTGTGGGAAATATTCCTCCCCGGCAGCGTAGGCATTGGGTTCGTCGTGAGCGTAGCGGTACTCCTGCCCGTAACCCATCTCTTTCATCAGTTTGGTCGGCGCGTTACGCAGATGAACCGGCACATCGTAGTCCGGTCGTTCGCGCGCGTCGGACATCGCCGCTTTGAAGGCGGTATAGACGGCATTGCTTTTCGGCGCACAGGCCAGATAGACAATCGCCTGCGCAATAGCTCGTTCGCCCTCCGCGGGTCCAACGCGGGTGAAGCAGTCCCAGGCCGAAAGCGCGACCTGCATAGCGCGAGGATCGGCATTGCCGACATCTTCTGAGGCAATCGCCAGACAGCGGCGCGCGACGTATAACGGATCGCCGCCCGCAGTGATAATGCGCGCGTACCAGTAAAGCGCCGCATCCGGCGCGCTGCCGCGCACGGACTTATGCAGCGCCGAGATAAGGTCGTAAAAACGATCGCCTTTGTTATCGAAGCGCGCGCTGCGTTCCCCGGCAATTTCGGTGAGCAACTCCTGCTTCAGCACCCGCTTCCCGGCATCGTCGACTTCGGCCATATCGGCCATCATTTCCAGCGTATTCAGCGCCCGACGCGCATCGCCGTTGACCAGCTCGGCAATCGCACGACGCGTGTCGTCAGGCAGAACGATATCCTGCCCGCCGTAGCCGCGCGCTTTGTCGTCCATCGCCTGGCTGAGAACCTTTTCGATATCCTCGGTGGTCAGCGATTTGAGCAGGTAAACGCGCGCACGGGACAGCAGCGCCGAGTTCAGTTCGAAGGACGGGTTTTCGGTGGTCGCGCCGATGAAGAAGATCGTGCCGTCTTCAATATGCGGCAGAAAGGCATCCTGCTGGCTCTTGTTAAAGCGGTGGACTTCGTCCACGAAGAGGATGGTGCGCCGCCCGGCATTGCGGTTCTGCCGCGCACGCTCGATCGCCTCACGGATCTCTTTCACGCCGGAGGTGACCGCCGAGATGCGTTCGACGTCCGCGTTGGCATAGCGGGCGATCACTTCTGCAAGCGTGGTCTTGCCGGTGCCAGGGGGTCCCCAGAGGATCATCGAATGGAGTTGCCCGGCCTCAATGGCGCGCGGCAATGGCTTACCGGCAGCCAGCAGGTGTTGCTGGCCGATGTACTGCGCTAAATTTTCTGGCCGCATACGAGCGGCCAGAGGTTGAAACGCGTTATCTGAAAAATCGAGCGACAGATTGCCCACTCACGCCTCTTACTTATTACGTTGGTCATCCACCGTTACGCCCTGCGGCGGGGTAAAGGTGAATTTCGATGCATCAACGGCGCCGTTCTGCTGAGACTTGAGCTGGTAGCTGCTGCGCTGATCGTCCTGCTCAACCGCGCCGAACTGATTAATGGTACCGTTGGTGCTTACGTTAATGGTGAACTGCTTCAGGTTGCCGTTGCTGCCTTTCGGCGTCAGGACAAACTCGTCACCCGTCTGTTTAATATTGTACTGCTGCCAGTCGCTGGCCTGGTTACGGGCAATCAGCATAAACGGCGTATTGCTGGTGGCATCCTTCAGCCAGGTCGCTGTAGCCTGCTCAACGAACGGGTTGAAGAACCATAAGGTTTTACCGTCAGATACCAGGATGCTCTCATCCGGCTGGGTCATATGCCAGTTGAACAGATTTGGGCGTTTTACCCATAAATCTCCCTGGCCTTCCTGCACCGCGTTGCCGCTGCCGTCAGTCACTTTTTGCGTGAAGCTTGCGTGGAAGCTGCTTACTTTATCCAGTCGGCTTTTAAGGTCGCTGGCTGCATCAGCCCAGACGCTGCTGGCGACAAAACTGGTGAGTAATGCACAGGCGATGGCGATTTTTTTCATTGTTATTCCTTAAAATACGTCTTCCCGGTATGGGGTTTCCGTCTTCTATTCTGGACCTGCCCGGAGGCAGGCGACAGAAGAAAATGCTTAATTTTGGCTGATTTACCCTTCTTTGCAATCGCTGAAGGTTAATCAAACGGCGGCGGTGCCAGCACCTCGCGGTTACCGTTATGGCCCTGCTCGCTCACAATGCCCTGCGCTTCCATCTGCTCGATGATGCGCGCCGCGCGGTTATAGCCGATGCGGAACTGACGCTGCACGCCAGAGATGGACGCTTTGCGTTTTTCGGTAACGAAGTTAACCGCCTGATCGAATAACGGATCCAGTTCTTCGCCGCCGTCGAAGCCACCGCCACCGCCTTCGCTTTCCGTGTCGCTGGTAATACCGTCAACGTATTGCGGACGACCGCGCGCTTTCCAGTCCTGCACGACGGCATGAACTTCCTCATCGCGGACGAACGCACCGTGGACACGCACCGGAGAGGTGGAGTTCGGGCCGGAATAGAGCATGTCACCCATACCCAACAGCGACTCTGCGCCGCCCTGATCAAGAATGGTACGGGAGTCAATTTTACTTGATACGGTAAACGCGATACGCGTCGGAATGTTCGCTTTGATAAGACCAGTGATAACGTCCACGGAAGGACGCTGGGTCGCAAGCACAAGGTGAATACCGGCCGCACGCGCTTTCTGCGCCAGACGGGCAATCAACTCTTCCACTTTCTTACCGACGGTCATCATCAGGTCGGCGAATTCATCAACCAGCACGACGATATAAGGCAGTTTTTCCAGCACCGGATGCTGGGCATCCATGCTATCACCTGGCTTCCAGTAAGGATCCGGTATCGGACGTCCCATGCGTACCGCCTGGGCGATTTTCTCGTTATAACCGGCCAGGTTACGCACGCCCAGCGCAGACATCAGCTTGTAGCGGCGTTCCATCTCATTGACGCTCCAGCGCAGGGCGTTGGCGGCGTCTTTCATGTCGGTCACAACTTCGGTCAGCAGATGCGGGATGCCTTCGTAGACCGACAGTTCGAGCATTTTCGGGTCGATCATGATGAAACGCACATCTTCCGGCTGCGCTTTATACAGCATGCTGAGGATCATGGCGTTCACCCCGACAGACTTACCGGAACCGGTAGTACCCGCGACCAGCAGGTGAGGCATTTTTGCGAGGTCTGCCACGACCGGATCGCCCGCGATATCTTTACCCAGCACCACGGTCAGCGGAGATGGGTTATCGCGGAACTTGGTGTTATCCAGCACTTCACGCAGGTAGACGGTCTGACGTTTCTTGTTCGGCAGCTCAAGGCCAACGTAAGGTTTGCCCGGAATCACTTCCACCACACGTACCGCAACGGTCGAGAGAGAACGCGCCAGGTCGCGGGACAGGTTAGAAATACGCGCCGCTTTAACGCCCGGCGCCAGGTTCAGTTCAAAACGGGTGATCACCGGACCCGGTGAGTAGTTCACCACGTCCGCCTTGATGCGGAAGTCAGCCAGACGGGCTTCGACCAGACGCGCCATCTGCTCCAGAGCGAAGGTATCAACCGGTTCCACTTCTGACGGCGGCGGCGTTAACAGATCCAGAGACGGCAGCGGCGTGCTTGGACGCTGCAGCGGACGGCTGTCACCGTTGCGCATCAGCAGCGGGTGAATCAGGCTCTCCTGCGGCTGAGGCGCAGGCTGCTGGAACTGCGGCGGCTGTGGTGGCTGCTGCGGTTGCGCATACGGCTGCTGAACAGGCTGATGCGGCTGCGCGTAGCCCTGTGGTGCTGGCTGCTGGCGCACAGGCTCTGCTTCCGGCATCACGCTCGGGGTAAATAAAGGCTCGCTCGGGCCATCATCCACCAGATCCTTCATGGGCGAGAATTCAAAATCAGACAGCGAGAACGGATTTGCACCAGCCGGTTGTTCACCTGAATAGCGCTGCTGCTGGGTGGCGGCAAACTGGCGCGCTAATTCCGCTTCTGCTGCGTCATCTTCGTCTTCCAGCAGCGGTTCATCGTGCTGATATTCTTCACCGTAGCGTTGATTCTGCTGCGCGGCGAACTGACGGGCCAGCTCGTCCTGCTGCATTTCATCGGCGTCATCTTCGTACTCAGGCTCGCGCACTTTTTCTTCGGCCATACGCTGGGAAGGCAGCTTGATACCATAAGAGGCAAGTTCACGGCGGGTTGGTACGCGAACGCGGTTAGGGCGAGGCAGTTGCGGACCAATCCCCTCCTTCACCTGAGGACGTGGCGTCCCTCCGGTTGCCAGGCTAAAGACAGGTGCAGCCACGGCAGCGGCCGCGGTAGCCTGCTTCACGCTTTCCGCTACGGGTGCAGTAGCAGGTGTCGGGTCGACCGGTGGAACGGAAACAGAAGGCGCTTTCGCAATTGGCTCCTGCACCGGTTCAGGCACAGGCTGATACCAGGCCGCCAGCTGCTCGCGTTCACGCGCACGACGCTCTTCGACTTCCTCGAAATAATACATTGGTGGACGAGAGGGTTTTACCTCTTCCACGATTTCAGGTTCAGGCTGTGGCTCTACATAAGGCTGCACGGGTTCAACCGGTTCAGGGGCATACTCCTGATAAGGTTGGGCCACAGGCTGTTCATAGTGCGGATAATCTTGCGGCTCATATGCAGGCTGCGGCGGCTGATAAGGCTGCTGCCACTGCTCCTGCTGCACAGGGATGTAGCTTTCTGGTTCAGGCGCGATAACCGGCTCCGGCGTGTGAACGCCTGGCGCAGTTTGCCAGTCAACCTGAGGCTGCTGAATAACGGATTCCGGCGGCGAAACCGGCGCGGATGGCATCACGGCATCGACAGGCGCGGCATACGCCTGCGCAGCGGTCGTCGCGGCTGCGGCTGCCGCAACCGGCTCGGTAACCGAGTGGCCATTTAACAGCGGATCGTATTCGTCGAAGTCACCCGGCGTGGCCCGGCTGCCGGAGAAGAGCACATCGTCAGGATCGACTGCGACCCCCGCAGCACGATACGCCACCTGCTCGTCTTCATCCATGCGTTTACCGGAGAAGAGCGCCGCATCGGTTTTACGGCCCAGGGGGTTGGCAAATTTCTCAGCAACACGCTGACGACGCGCCAGCGCGCCGCGTAGAATACGCGCACGACGAGACTCGCGATGCTGCACAGGTGCGTTATCTTCCTCTTCTTCTTCGTACTCGTCTTCATCAACCCACGTATCGTCACGGCGGGTACGGTTGCTGGCGAAGGTCAGAATAGTGAGGATAAAACTACCAATCTTCTCGGCAATGCTCACCCAGGACCAGCCGGTAAACAGCGTTAGCCCGGCCGCCCAAATGCACAGCAGCGCCAGCGTGCCCCCGCTGCTGTGCAGCATAGGCTGCAGCGCAGAACTGAGTAAGCTGCCGATCACCCCGCCAGAGGCGAAGTACCAGATATCATCCGCATTGATTGCCGCCAGCCCGCACGAGGTGAGGATCAGCGCCAGCGCGCCAATCAGGCGCAGCGATACGGCGAAATAGTCGATGTAATCATCGTTCTGACGATGACGCCACGCAAACCAGCATCCGCCAATGATAATGACGGGAAGGGTGTAGGCCATCACACCGAAAATGAAGAACAGCGTGTCCGCAAGCCAGGCACCTGGGACACCGCCTAAATTATGGATAGGCTCATGCCATGCAGTTTGTGACCAGCTGGGATCTGAGGGGTTGAAACTGAGTAAGGCTGCCATCAGCCAGACGGCAAAAAGGGCAATAACAATCAGCAAAGCCTCGAGGAGACGACGTCCGCTGCTTAGCTTCGATAGTGTGACTTCTTTGTCTTCAGTGTATTCCTGGCTCAAAAAAGGCTCTCCAGGTATCAGGCATATCCTGCCTTTTTGCTAAAACGGACAACAGCGCCGGGACTCCCCGGCACTGTTGCTGTATGGATTAACAGGAGTGTAATCAAACTACGCTGATTTTGCACCTGTTCCGTGTTAGCGCGTCTTAATAACCAGACGATTGCTCTGTTTGACCTCTTCCATCACCACATAGGTACGGGTGTCGTTCACGCCTGGCAGACGCAGCAGGGTTTCCCCCAGCAGCTTACGGTAGGCGGACATATCTGGCACACGGGTTTTCAACAGGTAGTCGAAATCACCGGACACCAGATGACACTCTTGAATTTCTTCAAGTTTTTGTACAGCGGCGTTAAATTGCTCAAACACATCCGGCGCACCACGATTCAGAGTAATCTCAACAAATACCAGAAGTGAGGCATCCAGATAATGCGGGTTCAGCAGAGCCGTATAGCCCTGAATAAAACCCTGTCTTTCCAGTCGGCGCACACGCTCAAGGCACGGCGTCGGGGAAAGTCCCACACGTTTTGAAAGCTCGACGTTGGAAATACGCCCATCCTTTTGCAATTCATTAAGAATGTTACGATCGATACGGTCGAGATCTTTGCCAGGGCGCTTCTTGCTATCTACCATTATTATTGTCTCTCTGTATTCCTTCCCTACTCCTGCCTGGACCCTGTGCACATCACTGTTCAGAGCCTGTACCCGTTAGTCATCACATCGCCTGATTATGTTATAGACGCGATGCGGATTCGGGTTCTGTTGGTAAGAAGACCGTTGCCCGAAGGCAGTCACCGACATCACGTATGGCGTCTGTCCACGCCATGCGTAGATTTCACTGACCCGGTAAAAATGGCATTTACGTGCATGCCTATGCGGCATACGGTTAACGCGGTTTTTTTTCTTCCTTGAATGTTTTCGCAAAAGCGCAGGGGATTGTCAAAGCAAAACATCGTTTTTTAGTACAACATGCCGGATATTCATTGCGGCAGGGTATTAATCCTCATTTTATTGCCTTACAAACGACCGCTTTTCTGGAGAAAGCGTGATGTTATAGCGCCTCATTCATCGTCCGTGGCTATTACACAGATTGATATCAAAATTGCTGCGCTCTTTTTTTACGGCAACAAATTCCCTACAATCCAGCCAAATGTCTGCCAACAACAATGGGGATCTCATGGGCACGGCCAAACACAGTAAGCTGCTAATCCTTGGTTCTGGACCTGCGGGATATACCGCAGCGGTCTATGCTGCACGCGCTAACCTGCACCCGGTACTTATCACCGGTATGGAAAAAGGCGGTCAGCTGACCACCACCACCGAAGTGGAAAACTGGCCAGGCGACCCGAACGACCTGACCGGGCCGCTGCTGATGGAACGTATGCACGAGCATGCCGCCAAATTCGAAACCGAAATTCTGTTCGACCACATTAATAAGGTCGATCTGCAGAACCGTCCATTCCGCCTGACGGGTGACAGTGGTGAATACACCTGTGACGCGCTGATCATTGCAACCGGCGCCTCTGCCCGTTACCTCGGCCTGCCATCTGAAGAAGCGTTTAAAGGCCGCGGGGTTTCTGCCTGCGCCACCTGCGACGGTTTCTTCTACCGCAATCAGAAAGTCGCGGTCATCGGCGGCGGCAACACCGCAGTGGAAGAAGCACTCTACCTGGCGAACATTGCCTCTGAAGTGCACCTGATTCACCGTCGCGAAACCTTCCGCGCGGAGAAGATCCTGATCAAACGTCTGATGGATAAAGTGGCAAGCGGCAACATCGTGCTGCATACCAACCGTACCCTGGAAGAGGTGACAGGCGACCAGATGGGCGTTGCCGGTCTGCGTATTCGTGATACCCAGAACACCGATAACGTCGAAACGCTGGAAGTGGCGGGTCTGTTTGTGGCCATCGGTCACAGCCCGAACACCGCAATATTCGACGGTCAGCTGGAGCTGGAAAACGGCTACATCAAAGTGCAGTCTGGCATTCACGGTAATGCGACACAGACCAGCATCCCGGGCGTATTCGCGGCCGGCGACGTGATGGACCACATTTATCGTCAGGCAATTACCTCTGCGGGCACCGGCTGTATGGCCGCGCTGGACGCTGAACGCTACCTCGATGGACTGGCTGAACAAGGTAAATAATCTTTACAAGTCAGTAACAAACGTAAATAAAGGCGGCGATAAGTCGCCTTTATTGTCTCCCCGTTGTAACATTGCGCTGCCCAATTTCTAATAACGTCACCTGCAAAGTACGCAATGGAAAAAACCCGTCAACAAGAGTTAACACGCTGGCTGAAACAGCAAAGCGTTATTTCCCGCCGCTGGCTTACGATTTCCCGTCTCCTGGGTTTCGTCAGCGGTCTGTTGATTGTTGCCCAGGCATGGCTGCTGGCCCGCATTCTTAATCACATGATCATGGAGAACATTCCGCGCGAAGCGCTCCTGCTGCCTTTTATTGTCCTGATCCTGATTTTTATCCTGCGCGCCTGGGTGGTATGGCTGCGTGAGCGCGTCGGTTTTCACGCCGGACAGCACATCCGCTACGAGATCCGCCGTCAGGTGCTCGACAGGCTTCAGGAAGCCGGCCCCGCGTGGATCCAGGGAAAACCGGCCGGTAGCTGGGCGACGCTGATCCTTGAGCAGATTGACGATATGCACGACTACTACGCGCGCTATTTACCGCAGATGGCCCTTGCCGTCTTCGTTCCGCTGCTGATCGTGATCGCCATCTTCCCGGTGAACTGGATGGCTGCGCTGATTCTGATGGGCACCGCCCCGCTAATCCCGCTGTTTATGGCGCTGGTCGGGATGGGGGCAGCGGATGCCAACCGCCGTAACTTCCTGGCACTGGGTCGCCTGAGCGGCCATTTCCTCGATCGTCTGCGCGGCATGGAGACGTTACGCATTTTTGGCCGCGGTGAAGCGGAAACCGAAAACATTCGCCTGGCGTCACAGGACTTCCGCCAGCGCACCATGGAAGTGTTACGCCTCGCCTTCTTGTCTTCCGGCGTACTTGAATTCTTTACCTCACTGTCGATTGCCCTCGTGGCGGTCTACTTCGGCTTCTCCTACCTCGGCGCGCTGGATTTCGGCCATTACGGCACGGCGGTGACTCTTTCTGCCGGTTTCCTGGCGCTGATCCTGGCCCCGGAGTTTTTCCAGCCGCTTCGCGATCTGGGAACCTTCTATCACGCCAAAGCGCAGGCGGTTGGCGCCGCCGATAGCCTGAAAACGTTCCTGGAAACGCCGCTGGCCCACCCTGAGCGCGGTGACGTAACGCTGAATGCGAAAGATCCGGTGACCGTTGAAGCGCAGGACTTTTCCATTCTGTCGCCCGAAGGCAAAGTGCTCGCCGGTCCGCTGAACTTTACCTTACCTGCCGGGCAACGCGTGGTCCTTGTCGGCATCAGCGGTTCCGGGAAAAGTTCTCTGCTGAATGCGCTATCCGGTTTTATGGCCTACACGGGTTCGCTGCGGATCAACAAAACCGAACTGCGCAACCTCGACCCTGACGCCTGGCGTAAACAGCTCAGCTGGGTAGGCCAAAACCCGCAGCTTCCCGCCGCTACGCTGCGCGAAAATGTGCTTCTGGCGCGCCCGGACGCGCGCGAAGATGAACTGCAATCGGTTCTCGACCGCGCATGGGTCAGCGAGTTTCTGCCGCTGCTGCCGCAAGGGGTGGATACCGTTGTCGGTGACCAGTCCGCCGGTCTGTCGGTCGGGCAGGCGCAGCGTGTGGCGGTTGCCCGCGCGCTGCTTAACCCATGCCAGTTGATGCTGCTGGATGAGCCCGCCGCCAGCCTGGATGCCCATAGCGAAAAGCGCGTAATGGAGGCCCTCAACGCCGCCTCCCGGCAGCAAACCACTCTGATGGTCACCCACCAGCTGGAAGGCATTGCCGACTGGGACCAGATCTGGGTTATGGAGAACGGCCGTATTGTTGAGCAAGGCGATTACGCCTCTCTCGTTGCCGCGCAGGGACCGTTTGCCGCCCTGCTGGCGAACCGTCAGGAGGACATCTGATGCGTGCTCTGCTGCCTTATCTTGCGCTCTACAAACGTCACAAATGGATGCTGACGCTGGGGATTGTGCTGGCTATTGTCACGCTGCTCGCCAGCATCGGCCTGCTCACGCTTTCCGGCTGGTTCCTGTCGGCCTCGGCCGTCGCGGGCTTTGCCGGTTTATACAGCTTCAACTATATGCTCCCGGCTGCCGGGGTTCGCGGTACCGCCATCACCCGTACCGCCGGACGCTATTTCGAACGGCTGGTCAGCCACGACGCCACTTTCCGCGTGCTGCAGCACCTGCGTATCTACACCTTCAGTAAACTGCTGCCCCTCTCCCCTGCCGGGCTGGCGCGTTTTCGTCAGGGCGAGTTGCTTAACCGCGTCGTGGCGGATGTCGACACGCTGGATCACCTTTACCTGCGCGTGATTTCCCCGATCGTGGGCGCGTTTGTAGTGATTGTGGTGGTCACGCTGGGACTGTCTGTTCTGGATGTTCCCGTTGCGCTGACGCTGGGCGGGATCATGCTGCTGACGCTTATCATTTTGCCGCCGCTGTTTTACCGCGCCGGGAAATCCACCGGGGAAAAACTGACGCGCCTGCGCGGGGACTACCGCCAGCAGCTAACCTCCTGGCTTCAGGGGCAGGCGGAGCTAACCATTTTTGGTGCCAGCAAGCGCTACCGCGCTCGGATGGAAAGTACGGAGCTGAACTGGCATGAGGCCCAGCGCCGCCAGTCGGAGCTGACGGCATTTTCTCAGGCGCTGATGATGTTAATCGGCGGCGTGGCAGTGATTGCCATGCTGTGGCTAGCTTCCGGCGATGTCGGGGGGAATTCACAGCCGGGTCCTCTTATTGCCCTTTTCGTCTTCTGTGCGCTGGCCGCGTTTGAAGCGCTGGCCCCGGTGACGGGCGCCTTCCAGCATCTGGGACAGGTCATCGCTTCTGCCCTGCGCATCACCCAGATTGCCGAGCAGAAACCTGAAGTCACGTTCAGTGCCGGGCAGACCGTGGTACCAGAGCAGGTTGCACTGACGCTGGAAGATGTCACTTTCGCCTACGACAAACAGGCGCAGAACGCGCTGGACGGTATTACCCTTTCTGTTAATGCCGGTCAGCGAATTGCGATCCTCGGCCGTACCGGCTGCGGTAAATCGACGCTGCTTCAGCTGCTGACCCGCGCCTGGGATCCGCAGCGCGGCCAGATCCGTTTTAATAATACGTTGCTGACTGATTTCAGCGAGCAGGCCCTACGCAAGACCGTGAGCG
The DNA here is from genome assembly GCF_043965265.1 of Enterobacter sp. ECC-249. NCBI lineage: Bacteria > Pseudomonadati > Pseudomonadota > Gammaproteobacteria > Enterobacterales > Enterobacteriaceae > Enterobacter > Enterobacter sp. ECC-249. The sequence continues at coordinate 2,057,165 of NZ_CP143660.1, read as the reverse complement.
TCGTTCCGCAGCGCGTGCATCTGTTTAGCGCCACGCTGCGCGATAACCTGCTGCTGGCCGCGCCAGAGGCCTCTGATGATGCGCTTCGCGCCGTGCTGGAGCAGGTAGGTTTGCAAAAGCTGCTTGAGGACGAGGGGTTGAACAGCTGGCTGGGCGAAGGCGGCCGTCAACTCTCCGGCGGTGAACTGCGCCGTCTGGCAATCGCGCGCGCGCTGCTGCACGATGCGCCGCTGATGCTGCTCGACGAACCCACCGAAGGGCTGGATGCAACAACCGAGAGCCAAATCCTTGATTTACTGGCGAATGTTATGACCGGCAAAACCGTGCTGATGGTCACGCACCGCCTGCGCGGCCTTGCGAGTTTTGATCGGATAATTGTGATGGACAACGGACACATTATTGAGCAAGGTAGTCACGCAGAGCTGTTGGCGAAACAGGGTCGCTACTACCAGTTTAAACAGCGTCTGTAGACTATATTTGTAGCGTCCTCACTCGCGTACTGGAGTTTTGCTGTCATGCGCCTGGTCCAGCTTTCTCGTCATAACATCGCGTTCCCTTCTCCGGAAGGGGCGCTGCGTGAGCCCAACGGGCTGCTGGCCCTTGGCGGTGACCTCAGTCCCGCGCGGCTTTTAATGGCGTACCAGCGCGGTATATTTCCTTGGTTTTCTCCCGGCGACCCGATTTTATGGTGGTCCCCCGATCCGCGTGCCGTGCTTTGGCCAGCGCAGTTTCACCTGAGCCGCAGCATGAAGCGTTTCCATGCGAAATCACCGTACCGAGTCACCCTCAACCACGCCTTTGGTCAGGTCATTGAAGGCTGTGCAGAAGACCGCTATGAGGGGACATGGATAACCCGCGATATTATTACCGCCTACCACCAGCTTCATGAGCTTGGCTACGCCCACTCCATTGAGGTGTGGGAAGGCGGAGCGCTCGTCGGCGGCATGTACGGCGTGGCGCAAGGGACCCTGTTCTGCGGCGAGTCGATGTTCTCTCGTGCGGTTAACGCCTCGAAAACGGCGCTGCTGGTCTTCTGCGAGGCGTTTGCCCAGCGCGGCGGACGCCTGATCGATTGTCAGGTGCTCAACGAGCACACGGCCTCCCTGGGTGCTGTTGAAATCCCGCGACGCCAGTACATCGAGCATCTGGACGTCAGCCGCCAGGAGAAGCTCCCGCGCGACTTCTGGATACCGAGAACGCTCTTTATGCCCAATGCCTAAATGTTTTCCGCATATTTTTTGTGAGGGTGTTATAATTACGCCGCAGAGTAGCTTCTGCCTGTTGCCCCGCCGCCGTTTGGGACCCTCGCTTCAGATAACGTCCTGACGTTTATCCTGTCGTCTCCCCTTTACGAATGCGCTTCCTGTTCGGTTGTACCGTGACGCTTGGGCAATGCGCCGAAACTGTTTTGCTGCGTTTTAATCGCGCAATTCTTTACTTAATTGATGAATTTCGGCATTATCTTGCCGGTTCAAAACTTGGTAGTGATACCCCAGAGGATTAGATGGCCAAAGAAGACAATATTGAAATGCAGGGTACCGTACTTGATACGTTGCCTAATACCATGTTTCGCGTAGAGCTGGAAAACGGTCACGTGGTAACTGCGCACATCTCCGGTAAAATGCGCAAAAACTACATCCGCATTTTGACGGGCGACAAAGTGACTGTTGAACTGACCCCGTACGACCTGAGCAAAGGCCGCATTGTCTTCCGTAGTCGCTAATTGTTTTCGCCTGTAATGGCAGATGAATATTAAATAAGGCCGGGATTTTCCCGGCCTTACTTTTTTGCGCTGCTGGCGATTATTTGAACAATCATCTGGCTGTTCGTTTCTGCGCCAGGGCTGTCTGTTCGACAGTGCAGAGAGAAAGGGTGGGACGAATTAGCAGCAGCAATGCCCTTTTATAGGCTGTGTTTCGCTATGCTATCAGCCGTTTGCTACCTGATAACCTATATTTATCAAAGCATCAAGCTCGTCTTTTGCAAACAACCTTGCCCTGTAGCATTCGCCAGGGAAATCTGGATAGCCATCCAGCGAGCAAATCAGATCGTAGATTGTGGCAATGATATGGCCTGTCGCATCGCTGATAAAGAAAGAGCGTGCGTGGTTGGTGTAGATGCCATAGTAGTCACCATAATCTATTGCTGCCCCCATAAAATCAGTAATTTGAGGAACACGATCGGAAGGTAACTGGATAATGCTACCTGCCTGGGTTGCTGTTTTGTTGACGAGATCAACAGCATAGAACATGACTCTCGCAGGATCTGTTTTGTAAGAATCAGCCGTTGAATCAAGGGTAATATCTCGAGTAACTGCATTGCCTACATTATCGACGCAGGAGCGGTTATCAAACAGCGAAAGAACAAATTTTCCTTCAGTCCCATTGCTTAACCCAGCAAAAGCGCTATTTTTCGTAACGAATACGGTATGAGCGCCATTTTCAAAATTCTCAATACCGGAAGTATCTATCTGCGTAACGCCCTGCCCTGCAGCGAAATTACTGTTAAATCCCCCGGTATTAATACTCCATAATATCTTACCATCGGCAGGAGAAATACCAAACGTCAGGCCTGCAGAACGAGTATGGACAACAATCGCTTCAGCATTTGCCTCACCCGCTGGGATCCAGGAAAGCGAGTTAAGGTGAGCATCGTTTGTCGGGCTATTATTCAGGATCTGCGTATTATCAAATGCACGCGTATAATTTTTTGCCCAAAGCATCACGCCTGTCTTTTCATCAAATTTTAAAATCGATGCGTCCTGTCTCATCGTGTTGGTCGAACGGTCCGGGTTATCATTACCAATCATGAAGAGATTACCGGCTGAATCCCAGATCAGATCGTGGGTGTTAGCATAGCGGTTACCATCGCGGTCGCGTAAATCAAATTCCAGAATCTCATTGCCTAAAATATCGATTTTAAAAAAGCGTCGACCATACCAGTGTTCATCTTCATCACTGCCGATATAGAAATAGCCATTATGCGTTTTTAACATTTGATTACGATAGGGCTGGGCGTAATAGCAGCGAAGATCGCCGTTTTGGTCGTAACCATCACAATTGGTGGTCATTAACCAACTGTTTCCCCATACGGCCGCAAAGTTAGCGGGATCCGTTTTCTCAATATCGATATGGAAAATTGTCGCATCACGATAGACTTGTTCCTGTGTGCTCACCAGAATGGTTTGATTGAAAACTTCCACTCCGCTAAGGTTTTTAAAAACAACCTGTACTTGATTGAGATAATTCGCGTACAGTCCAATAACCGGAATTTTTATCTCAGATAAAGAGATAATGTCATTTGAAGAATACGTAAAATCTAAGCTTGATTCGCTAGTTAATCTTCCCAGAACCGTATAGGAATATGTTACCGCCTCATTAATCATAAACTTCAGATATACCGCAAGCTGGTTATTCGCAGGCGCGAGCTCCATTCCAAGATAGGTATTTTCCATTTTATTCACCTTTTGTTAGCTATTACTGTTTAACTTCTTTTACTCGCATCTCATTCACCTGTTGGGGAATGATCTTGTTTCCTTTCACAAGATAATCAATAACCGCATCAGAAAGGTTATACCCACCTTTTACCTGTTTGTTCTGACCATCGATAAATGCAGTAAAGCCATCGCCACCCGGGGCAAGGAAACTATTTGTCGCTACGCGATAGATATCAGTGTCTACAATCGGCTTGCCATTAAGCGTAAATAGCACAACGCGGTGCCCAACTGGTTTATGTTCGTCGTAGCGCATTTCCAGTCCTTTCGACATCTGCAAAACACCATTGGTAAGTGACGCACCGTGTTCCATAAGATTGCGTAAGGATTTCCCTTTCAAATCCATTACAGTTAGCTCATTGGGAAACGGGAAAGCGCTAATAACATCGCCAAGGGTTATCGGACCGGCATTCAAATCTGCGCGAAGACCACCTGAATTAGTGAGCGCCAGCTGCGCATCAGGCGCTGCAGCAAGCATTGCATCGGTAAATAAATTTCCCAGCGAAGATGATTCACCATAGGCGCGCGTAAGCGTAACAGGCGTCTCTCCAACTTTTTGGCGAACCGTCTCGGAAAGTTTTTTATTCCAGCTATCAATAACGCTCTGAGTTGCCGGATCGGGTTTCCATTCATCGGCATAAAGGGTTTTAAGTTCGAAGCTTTTTATTTTTTGGTGATGTGTTTTTAGATCCACATCCAGAACCAGCTTACCGATATCAATCCCACCACTGTCGGTCGAAAGTACCAGCGTGTTACCTGCTTTGAGCGGCTCCACTGTTCCAACATGCGCATGCCCGGTAATCAGAATATCCAGCCCCTTCACCTGCTTCGCCGTCTGGATATCCTTATCAAGGGCACGCTTCACATCCGTATTGCCGATACTGGACTGGCGTGCTGGGAAACCTTCATGCATGAGTGCCACGGTAACATCCACTTTCCCGCGAAGTTCATCCAGATAACGCTGGAGATATTTCACCTCGTCACGCGCTTCAATGCCCTGACGCATTGAAGATGAAACGGTATCATCGAAAGCGAACACGCCATGCAATCCAATGACCCCAATTTTTACGCCATCCTTTTCGATGATGGTATATGGCTTATTCCAGAAGAGGACGTTACTATTTTTATAAAAAACGTTCCCTAACAGTATCGGGAAGTTAGCCTGACTGAGCTGTATCAGCGTATTATCCCAACCATGATCGAACTCATGATTGCCTACAGACGCAGCATCAAAAGACATTGTATTCATAATATCTATGATTGCCCGCCCTTTTGTCAGGCTGCTAATGTACGGACCGGTAAAGTAATCGCCAGCATCAAAATAAAAAGTGGCTTTATTCTTTTTCTTTTCTTGCTTAACGTATGTTGCAATATTTGCGAAGCCACCGACAGCTCTTTTACCTTCTGCAACATAGGGAAGTTTATAGGGCTCAACATGTGCATGCAGGTCATTGGTATAAATGACGGTAACATCCTGCGCAGAGCTTAGCGAAGCATATCCCGATAGTAATAAAACCGCGATTACTGTTTTTTTCATCTTTTAACTCTCGAATTAAAGAAGGAATTTCATTATCGATTAGCGAAAAACAGATTTTGTGAACTTTCTCACGGCATATAAAAAAGGCGGGAGTGAAAATCGTCGACTGACAGAATCAGTTGGTGACATGCATGGAATGCGCTCCGAAAATAGATCTCAATGTTTGTAAAAGCTGGTCATGCCCTAATCTTGGAATACCAGATGCGAGTGACTATATTGTTCCTGTTTATCGTCTGGGCTACGCTGCACTTGAATGTCAAAAATGTGGCAGTCTTCCTCCATTGTTTAATAAAAAAGAATGTGACGAGTGGTTCAGCCACTTCATGCAACAAAAATTAGGGAATACAGGACAAGGTTGTCCCCGCTGTTTTACAGCTCACGTCATTCGCTATGGATATACAAAAGCCCGAACCCCACGCTTTCAATGTTGTACCTGCCGCTATGTGTTTACTCCACCCTATGACAATGCTCTATGCCAGAATAAAAATATCTCCCTTCTTTCACGGCTCGAACAAGGTGTGCACTCTGGAGAAACGACAAATCAAAGGGCGCTTGCGCAAGCGGTTAACGGGTTCGAACACGATCTTCATGTTTCTGTCCCTGGATTAACAAGGGTGTCAACGATGACGATGGTGATACCGTTTCAGGGCCGCTCTGCGAGACAGAAATTGTATGTTGTGATTAGCGCTGATGCTGATTCGGGCAAAATTATGCAAATCACAACCAACTATAGCGACTGGAAGGCAGGTGATTCGTTGCTCTATAAAAGTTCAAATGCCAGCCCTCCTGCGATATTACCGTCGAGCGATGTTGATCTTATTCGGGAACGAGAGAAACAATTTCTAACGCGAAGTCAATTTGATGAAATTCAGTACGGTAACGCCGAACTTAAGCGAAACGACCGAGGAAGCATAGTCCGTCCTGTCATAACCATACACAGTCATTTCCAGCGTTTAAAACGACGCTTTCCGGGTGTGACCGATCATTATCTCGCGCATGAGTGCGTCTTGCGCGGCGGTGCGATTACGGCCTGGTCAACAGAGGTTCGTCTTGGGAAAACCGATCTGTGGTTTGTGTCCGAAAAGGCTGAGGACGTCATGTTCTCTGACAAGTCATTTTACCTGACTGGTAGCTGGGAAATGGGATGGTGGAAGAACGTGTGGGAACGCTGGGATAATGGCGAAAGTTGCAAGATGATTGGGCTCCTGACCGGACAGCAAAGTACAGCACAACCCGCATTGATTACACTTGCACCCTGCACTGCATTTGCTGTCTGGCTGAGAGCCCATCCATGGTCATTACAGTGTCAAAACTATGGGGCGCGGGTAGTGAGCCAGCATTTAGTGGGTCTTGGCTGTATTTATAACCAACAGATAAACGGCGAACACTCCGACGCCTCGTTCCACACTTAGAAAGTAATGTTAATTACCGCTTCTGCGCTTCGAGCGCAACGACATCAGTAGCCACGCTTTTTGTCACGGCTGTTCTGCTTTGCCCTCACCCCGTCCCTCTCCCACAGGGAGAGGGAGAAAAGCAGGCATAAAAAAACCGGGCAAATGCCCGGTTTTAACATTAACGTTCAACTCACTTAGTGAGCCGCTTCCGGCTTGTGCTTCGCTGCACTCTGGAAATCGTACGTCAGTTCGTTCTTCGCCTGGTCCAGCGCCACGGTCACCTGGCCGCCGTCCACCAGCGAGCCAAACAGCAGCTCGTTCGCCAGCGGTTTCTTCAGGTTGTCCTGAATCACACGCGCCATCGGACGGGCGCCCATCGCACGGTCGTAGCCTTTCTCTGCCAGCCAGTTGCGGGCCTCCTGGCTTACTTCCAGCGACACGCCTTTCTGATCCAGCTGAACCTGCAGCTCGACGATGAACTTATCAACTACCTGATGGATCACCTCGGTAGACAGGTGATCGAACCAGATAATGTTGTCCAGACGGTTACGGAACTCCGGCGTGAAGATCTTCTTGATCTCCTCCATCGCATCGGTGCTGTTATCCTGGTGGATCAGGCCGATGGATTTACGCTCGGTTTCACGCACCCCGGCGTTGGTGGTCATCACCAGCACGACGTTGCGGAAGTCCGCCTTGCGCCCGTTGTTGTCGGTCAGCGTCCCGTTGTCCATCACCTGCAGCAGGATGTTGAACACGTCCGGGTGCGCTTTCTCGATTTCATCGAGCAGCAGAACCGCGTGCGGATGCTTGATCACCGCGTCGGTGAGCAGGCCGCCCTGGTCAAAGCCCACGTAGCCCGGAGGCGCACCAATCAAACGGCTGACGGTGTGACGCTCCATATACTCGGACATATCAAAGCGCAGCAGCTCAATGCCCAGCGCTTTGGAGAGCTGAACCGTCACCTCGGTTTTCCCAACGCCGGTCGGGCCAGCGAACAGGAAGGAACCGACAGGCTTATGGTCATGCCCCAGCCCGGCGCGGGCCATCTTGATCGCTTCGGTTAAGGCCTCAATGGCTTTATCCTGACCAAAGACCAGCATTTTCAGGCGATTACCAAGGGTGCGCAGCGTGTCGCGGTCGCTCTGAGAAACGCTCTTCTCAGGGATACGCGCGATGCGGGCCACCACGGATTCAATATCCGCCACGTTAACGGTTTTCTTACGCTTGCTGGCCGGCATCAGGCGCGCACGCGCCCCTGCCTCATCAATCACGTCAATAGCCTTATCCGGCAAGTGACGGTCGTTGATGTATTTCACCGCCAGCTCCACCGCCGCACGAACCGCTTTCGCGGTGTAACGCACGTCGTGGTGCGCTTCGTACTTCGGCTTCAGGCCGTTGATAATCTGCACCGTTTCCTCGACGGACGGTTCGGTCACGTCGATTTTCTGGAAGCGGCGCGCCAGCGCACGGTCTTTCTCAAAGATGTTGCTGAACTCCTGGTAGGTCGTGGAGCCAATCACGCGGATCTTGCCACTGGAGAGCAGCGGTTTGATCAGGTTAGCCGCATCCACCTGGCCACCGGAGGCCGCACCTGCACCGATGATGGTGTGGATCTCATCGATAAACAGAATGCTGTTGGTGTCCTGCTCCAGCTGTTTTAACAGCGCCTTGAAGCGTTTTTCAAAATCACCGCGGTATTTGGTGCCCGCCAGAAGCGAGCCGATATCCAGCGAGTAGATGGTGCAGTCGGCAATCACTTCCGGCACGTCGCCCTGCACAATACGCCAGGCAAGCCCTTCGGCAATCGCGGTTTTACCCACGCCAGATTCCCCCACCAGCAGCGGGTTGTTCTTGCGGCGACGGCACAGGACCTGGATCGCACGCTCCAGCTCTTTATCGCGACCAATCAGCGGATCGATACCGCCAACGCGAGCAAGCTGATTAAGGTTGGTGGTGAAGTTTTCCATACGATCCTCCCCGCCTGCTTGCTCTTCATTGTTATTGACCTGATTGCCGGAATCCGAGGCCTGGTTAGGCTCGTCTTTGCGCGTTCCGTGAGAAATAAAGTTAACCACATCAAGGCGGCTGACTTCGTGTTTGCGCAGCAGGTAGGCAGCCTGTGACTCCTGCTCGCTGAAGATGGCGACTAAAACATTTGCGCCAGTCACTTCGCTACGTCCGGAAGACTGGACGTGGAATACCGCACGCTGCAACACGCGCTGGAAGCTGAGCGTCGGCTGCGTGTCGCGCTCTTCTTCACTGGCTGGCAGCACCGGTGTGGTTTGTTCGATGAAGGCTTCGAGTTCCTGACGTAGCGCCACCAGATCCACGGAGCAGGCTTCCAGCGCTTCGCGGGCAGATGGGTTGCTAAGCAGTGCGAGCAGTAAATGCTCGACGGTCATAAACTCATGTCGGTGCTCACGCGCTCTGGCGAAAGCCATGTTTAAACTGAGTTCCAGTTCTTGATTGAGCATAGGCACCTCCCCCAATTTTATGCCTTATCAGGCCTTTTCCAGCGTACACAGCAACGGATGCTCGTTCTCCCTCGCATAGTCGTTCACCATCGCCACTTTGGTTTCCGCCACTTCGGCAGTGAAGATGCCGCAGATAGCTTTGCCACGATAATGAACGGTAAGCATCAGTTGCGTTGCACGTTCTACATCATAAGAAAAGAACTTTTGTAGCACGTCAATAACAAATTCCATTGGCGTGTAATCATCGTTCATTAACATAACTTTATACATAGATGGCGGTTTTAGCGCGTCGCGCACTTTGTCTTCCGCCAGCTGGTCAAAATCCAGCCAGTCGTTGGTCTTACCCATTTTGCATAACCACTTTGAATCTACCTCAGATGTTAGATAACAATCATCTATTACTGTCATCCGCGATGTCTGTCACAAACTGTTGCAATAGCGTTAACTGCTTCAAACTTTGGTTGATTATTGTCCCATCTCCAGCGCCAAACGCTTGACGACTTCTTTCGTTTCTCTAAATTGTACAAGCGTGAGATGGCGAGGTTTTGAACAGCCCCCACTCCACCACCGGTTCATTCCATCTTAACTTATAAGATTTACGAAGGATGTCGAAGCATGGAAATGGGTACTGTTAAGTGGTTCAACAACGCCAAAGGGTTTGGCTTCATCTGCCCCGAAGGCGGCGGCGAGGATATCTTCGCTCACTATTCCACCATTCAGATGGATGGTTACAGAACGCTCAAAGCCGGGCAGTCCGTCCGGTTCGATGTACACCAGGGACCAAAAGGCAATCATGCAAGCCTAATCGTACCCGTTGAAGCAGAGACGGTTGCATAGCTCTCTGTTTTATTGTGTACATCCCGCAGTCAAAATGCCAGCCCGATCGGCTGGCATTTTTATTTTCGGCTTATTCCCGAGCCAGCGCATCCACCGGATCCAGCCGCGCCGCGTTGCGGGCTGGCAACCAGCCAAATAAAATGCCGGTAAAGGTCGAACACAAAAACGCGGTGATAATGGCGACCGGCGAGAAGCCAATCTCCCAGCCGGGTAAAAAGAGCTGGAGCGCGAAGGCGATCATCATCGAGAGCGCAATCCCCATCGCACCGCCGACCAGACACACCAGCACGGCTTCAATCAAAAACTGCTGCAGCACGTCGCTGGCACGGGCCCCGACAGCCATGCGGATGCCAATCTCCCGGGTACGCTCGGTTACCGACACCAGCATAATGTTCATCACCCCGATGCCGCCGACGACCAGCGAAATCACCGCCACCAGCGTGAGGAACAGCTGAAGAGTACGTGTGGTCTTTTCCGCCGTTTTCAAGAGGCCGTCCATATTCCAGGTGAAGAAGTCCTTCTTCCCGTGGCGCAGGGTTAACAGCCGCTCAAGCTGCTGTTCGGCCAGCGCGCTGTCGTAGCCCTCCTTCACGCGCACAGTGATGGAATTGAGCCAGGACTGCCCCATAATCCGCCCGGAGATGGTGGTATAGGGCAGCCAGACGCGCAGGATCTTGCTGCTGCCAAACATCGACTGTTTCTCTTCCGCCACGCCGATGACCGTGGCAGGCATGTTGCCGACCAGGATCACTTCGCCCACAACGTTGGTTTTATTGGGGAAAAGCTGCCTGCGCGAGTTCGCGTCCAGCACCACCACCTGCGCCCTGCCCGCCAGCTGCTCGGCGTTGAAGGTAGCGCCTTCGCTAAAGGTCATGCCGTAGACGTTGAAATAGTCTCCGCTCACGCCGTTAGCGCTGGCGGCAACGTCAACATTGCCCACGCGCAGGCGCAGGTTCTGCGAAACCGCAGGCGTGGCGGAGTTCACCCACGGCTGCTTCTGAATCGCCGCCAGATCGTCGTACTTCAGCGCCTGCTGATACTGCGGCTCGTCGTCGCCAAAGTCTTTGCCGGGATAGACGTCAATGGTATTGGTGCCGATGGCGCGGATATCCGCCAGCACCAGCTGCTTGGCCGCGTCGCCCACCACCACAATCGACACCACCGAGGCGATACCGATAATGATGCCGAGCATCGTCAACAGGGTTCGCATTTTGTTGGCCGCCATCGCCAGCCACGCCATAGTCAGCGCCTCACGAAAGCCGCTGGAGAACTGACCCCAGCCGGTTGACGCCGGTAGTACTTCTTTCGGCGCCGCAGCTCTGGACTCACGCGGCGGCGGATTGCTGACCAGCTCGCCGTCGTGGATCTCAATGATTCGCTCCGCCTGCGCCGCCACCTGCGGATCGTGGGTCACGATAATCACCGTGTGCCCCCGATCGCGAAGCTGATGGAGGATCGCCATCACCTCTTCGCCGGAATGGCTGTCGAGCGCGCCGGTCGGTTCATCCGCGAGGATCACCTGCCCGCCGTTCATCAGGGCGCGAGCAATGCTCACGCGCTGCTGCTGGCCGCCGGACAGCTGCGAGGGCTGGTACTCTACCCGCTCAGCCAGCCCCAGACGCGTCAGCAGCATCTGCGCGCGCTCAAGGCGCTTTTTACGCTCGACGCCCGCATAGACCGCAGGCACTTCCACGTTCTGCGCCGCGTTAAGGTGAGAAAGCAGATGATAGCGCTGGAAGATAAAGCCGAAGTGTTCCCGGCGCAGCTTCGCCAGCGCGTCGCCGTCCAGCACGGAAACATCCGTCCCGGCCACGCGATAGGTACCGCTGGTCGGTTTATCCAGACAGCCGAGAATGTTCATCAGCGTCGATTTACCGGAACCCGATGCGCCGACAATCGCCACCATCTCGCCCGCCTCCACGCGCAGGGAGATGCCCTTCAGCACCTCCACCGGGCCATCGCCCGACGGATAGCTGCGACGAATGTTATTCAGCTCAAGCAGCGCCGTCATTTAGCAGCTCCGGGCAGGCTTTCGCTGACAACAACCTCCTCGCCCTCTTCCAGCCCTTTCACCACCACAACGTCGGTGTCGTTGCGCGCGCCAATCACGACCTCACGCTCGCGCGTTTCGCCGTTGCGCAGCACTTTCACTTTATAACGGCTCTCCCCGGCGGATTCGCCCAGCGCAGAGAGCGGAATGGTCAGCACGTTCTTCACGCCGGTCAGCTGAATATGCACCTGCGCGGTCATGTCGAGACGCAGCACGCCCTTCGGGTTTGGCACTTCAAAACGCGCATAGTAGAAGATTGCGTCGTTCACTTTTTCCGGCGTCGGCAGAATATCCTTCAGCACGCCTTCGTAGCGCGTCTGCGGGTCGCCCAGCACCGTAAACCAGGCGTTCTGCCCCGGCTTAAGATGAATAACATCCGCCTCGGAAACCTGGGCTTTGACCAGCATGGTGCTCATGTCCGCCAGCGTCAGAATGTTTGGCGCCTGCTGCGCGGCAATCACCGTCTGGCCCTGCAGCGTAGTAATCTGGGTCACTTCGCCCGCCATTGGCGCGACGATTTTGGTGTAGTCGAGGTTGGTTTTCGCCGTATCCAGCGAGGCCTGATTGCGTTTGATTTGCGCGTCAATCGTGCCAATCTGCGCCTGTTTCACCGCCAGTTCTGTAGTGGCAGTATCTAAATCCTGTTTCGAAATCGCCTGGGTTTTAGCCAGCGCCTGCTGACGGGTCAGCGTCACCTGGGCCAGGTTACGTTCTGCCAGCGCCTGCGCACGCTGCGCGCGCAGCTCCATCAGCGTGGCTTCCACCTCGCGGATCTGGTTCTCAGCCTGCTCAGGATCGATAACGCCGAGCAGCTGGCCTTTTTTTACCTTGTCGCCGATCTCAACCGACAGCGTTTTCAACTGGCCGCTGACCTGAGCGCCGACGTCAACCTTGCGCAGCGCGTCAAGCTTGCCCGTCGCGAGGACGTTTTGCTGCAGTTCGCCCGGGCGAACGATCAGCGTCTGATACTGTGGTACCGGCGCATTCAGCACCTGCCATAGCCAGTACCCACCGGCTAAAACCACGACCGCCAGCAGCAGAAACAGCGTTCTGCGTTTTCCCTTGAGGTTCATAAATATTCCAAATAAATGTTCTGGCAATGATAAGTGTTGATTCTAACTAAACGACTCTTCAACGAAAGCCCTGTTCTCCGAAATCGTCCTAATTTGTTTACGAGATGTTGACATTTCCCCTGCTGAAATAGCGATATTCCAAAAGGATCAGGATCTACCATGTCTTCTATCGTCGATACATCACTTTCAAACCTGCCGCAGCCAAAATCCGGCTGGCAGCTCTTCAAAAACCTGGCTTTCGGTGAGATCGCACCCGGGCTGGCATGGGAAAAAACCGCCTATCGACGTAAGTTCATGCTGCGTTCACTGGCGACACCGCTCAGCACCGCTCGGCTGCTGTCTGAGCTTGCAAAACATCCGCACCTGATGCAAATGCTCCAGGTACAGCCGGGGCTGCCCTGCCGCCTTCATCGTCCGTGGTTAACGGTCAATATGGATCGACAGCGTGCGCTGGCTTCGCTGTCCTGCCACTATCAGATGATGTGTCGTCAGCTGCCGGCGACGCTGACTCATGGTTACCTTTCTAAGCAGGGCGTGACTCTGCTGACCTTAACCGGAAAAGATGAACAGCAATTTACCGTCCGTCTTTGTGCGGACGCGTTTATGGATAAAGAGGGAGAAGCTACCCTCGTTTTCTGTAACAGTCAAAATACGGCGCTGGCGGAGATGACCTTTACGCTATGCCAGTTTGAGGGAAAATCGACGCTGTTCATTGGCGGTTTACAGGGCGCAAAAGCGCATGTTCCCCATGAGCTGATCCAGGGCGCGACGAAAGCCTGCCACGGTCTGTTCCCGAAACGTCTGCTGGTCGAGGCCGCAATGACGCTCGGCGCCGCGTTCCCGGTAGAGCAAATTGTCGCCGTCAGTAACGATACCCATATTTATCGCAGCTGGCGCTACCGCAAGAAAAAAGAGGGGAAACTGTTGGCCGATTACGACAGTTTCTGGATCTCCATCGGCGGTGAAAAGCAGGACAACGGTAACTTTATGCTGCCGCTCGTCATGCCGCGTAAACCGATGGAAGAGATCGCCAGCAAAAAACGTTCCGAATATCGCCGCCGCTACGAGCTGCTTGATAGCCTGATTCTGCAGGTGAAACAGGCGACCCAACGCTAATCCGCTTTCCCGCGTGCCAGCCACAGCACGCGGGAGAACATCTTCCGCAGCAAGGTCGGTACCGCCTCCACGCCCCGTCTCCCCGCTTCCGTCGCCACTTCAATGGCTAAATCCGGTTTTGACGAACGGTGAATGGCTTTGGCGATCACCCGCCGCATGTTCATCGGGACATCGACCGGCACCATGGCAATTCGGTGGAAGACGTCGTCGAACCCCTGACGATACATAAAGTGTTCCATGTCCATCGCGGGAAGCATGGTTAAATGGTCGCGCTCTTCCTCTCGCTCGTTATTCAGCAGGCTCCGCACGGTCGAGGCATATTTTTTGCCCGCCTCATCACCGTCTACCAGCACGTGCCACTCGATCCCCATCCGGCGGGCAAATTTTATCAGCGGCTTTAATCCCGACTGGGCGAATTCAATCACCTTAATGCCTTCCGCATCAAAATGGTGGCCGCACTGGCGCGCCAGTTCGTTGATGACCCAGGTTTCCGTTTCCCCCTCCACCAGCAGCCAGCAGCGGGCAAAGAGCGACGACGCCCGGTTAAAGCGAATATGAAACGCGATGCGCCGCCCGTCTTCCGCGTTCAAACCGCCCGGCCCAAGGCGGAAAGCGGAGACGCGGGAGGATTCACGCACCAGGCGACAGACGTGTTCTACCGGCGTCAGCGATAATAATTCCCCGGAATTGGTGGTCGTTATACGCTGGAGCGGCAGCAGATTCAGCAGATGCCATGCCACGGAAAGCATGATGGGATGCAGGCGCGTTTCCGGGTCTTCCACCAGCAGCAGCGGCCGGGCGTCCCGGTCAAGACGAACGGTGCCTTTGGCCTGCAGAAGCGTTGAAAACAGCCCCAGCAAAATTACCCGATGGGTACGACCGCCGGGCCGATCAATCATCCGGTTAATGATGTCGAGGTAGCGCCAGCTGCGCTGCTCATCATGAGAGCGGCGGCGCATCAGACGATGGCGCGACTCAGAGGTTCCCTGCTCGGAAAAATAGTGTTCCAGGAGTTGTACCATTGCGGACAACCCCTGACGGATTTGACCATCGGTCAGATTCTGCGGACGTGACACCAGCTCTCTGGCCAGAAAATCCAGCTCGCGGGCGGTGACTTCCACATCCGGCATATTGGGTACGGTACCGTTACGAATACGCCGCATAAAGCGCGCATCGCGCAGGCGTAACACCGGCGTCAGGCGGATCAGGTGGCGGGCCAGATCGTCGATATTGTCCAGCGGAATCGGGTTGGCTTTCTCATCGAGAAAATCACGCAGGGTGAGTACACCCTCGTTCTCCGCCATTTCACCTTCCAGCCGATAGAAAATCCGGTGGAAACCGTCATCGCAAGGCACCCAGCAGGGTGACAGCGGGCGGAAGCGACGCACGCGGTGACGTCCGGGTTCGGATTCGCGGAACGTCAGGATGATATGCAGGTGCTTCTCGCGCCCCGTCACGTCGCCGGGCGGGAACCAGAAATCGTCGCGAACAAAGTGATACAGATCATCCTCGGGTGAAAGCAGTAACGTCAGCGCATCCAGCAGGCTGGACTTACCCCACGCGTTCTCGCCGATAAGGACGTTGTTCTGCTCCAGCTGCAGTGACAGGCGGTTAATACCGCGAAACCCGACAATTTCCACACGTTCGAGAAGCATAAATCCCCCGCGATATGATCACTTTTTCCTTCAAGTTATCAGCAGTATAGCGGGATGCACACAGGCTTGACACTGCAATCCGCCTCCATTACCTGGAGGAAGCTCGAAAAATTCAGAATTTATCCATCAGGTTTCATTTGAAATAACCCTCATATCGCAAGATACTACCGCCCGCAAATTGGACTATGCTCTATTTACCTCCAGTTTGAACAAGGATTGACATCACATTGCCTTAAATCAAATTAATCGAATTTATTTAAGTGGCGAAGGGGTGTTGTTGGTTTTTAAAATACGAACTCTTTGAGTCGTCATCCCTTTATGGCGATATATCCCGTGCGCGGGAAAGCGTGCGGATAATTATTTGAGGTGGTTATGTTTAGAAAATTGGCAGCAGAATGCTTTGGTACATTCTGGCTGGTATTTGGTGGCTGCGGTAGCGCCGTTCTGGCAGCAGCATTCCCGGAATTAGGTATCGGTTTTGTCGGCGTCGCGCTGGCTTTTGGTTTAACCGTATTAACCATGGCGTTTGCCGTGGGGCATATTTCCGGCGGTCATTTTAACCCGGCAGTGACGTTAGGTTTGTGGGCTGGCGGTCGTTTTCCGGCGAAAGACGTGATTGGATATATTGTGGCACAGGTGGTTGGCGGTATTATTGCGGCTGGCGTTCTGTACGTGATTGCCAGCGGTAAAGCCGGGTTCGACGCGGCCGCCAGCGGCTTCGCCTCTAACGGCTTCGGCGAACACTCTCCGGGCGGCTACTCCATGCTGTCTGCCATCGTGATTGAAATTGTGCTGACCGCCGGCTTCCTGCTGGTGATCCACGGCGCAACGGACAAACACGCGCCAGCCGGTTTTGCCCCGATTGCCATTGGTCTGGCGCTGACGCTTATCCACCTGATTTCTATTCCGGTCACCAACACCTCCGTTAACCCAGCACGCAGCACCGCCGTTGCCATCTTCCAGGGTGGCTGGGCGCTTGAGCAGCTGTGGCTGTTCTGGGTGATGCCCATCGTCGGCGGTATTCTGGGCGGCGTGCTGTATCGCACCCTGCTGGAAAAACGCGATTAATTAAGTGCAGCAATGTCGGGTGGCGCTAACGCTTACCCGACCTATGTGAGTGTGCACTCTGTAGGCCGGGTAAGGCGTAGCCGCCACCCGGCTTTCTTTTGCCGCTTTACTGAACAGCCTTTATTGGTTAGTGTCACAGGCGCTTAACCGATACTCAAAAAGGACCGGCTGTTCATGTTTTCAGGACTCCTCATCATTTTACTGCCCCTGATTGTGGGGTACCTTATTCCGCTGCACAGAGAATCCGCATTACGGCTCATCAACCGTTTTCTCAGCTGGATTGTTTACGTCATTCTTTTCTTTATGGGGATTAGCCTGGCATTTCTGGACAACCTGTCGGCGAATTTACTCTCCATCCTCCATTATTCTGTCGTCACCGTGGTGGTTATTTTGCTGTGCAATATTGCCGCGCTGCTGTGGCTGGAACGCACTATTCCATGGAAAAACCACCATCATCAGGAAAAACTCCCTTCACGAATTGCAATGGCGCTTGAATCATTAAAATTATGCGGCGTCGTGGTGCTCGGTTTTCTTCTTGGGCTGACCGGTTGGGCTTTTTTACAGCACGCAACTGAGGCCAGTGAATATACTCTGATCTTCCTGCTGTTCCTGATCGGTATTCAGCTGCGAAATAATGGCATGACGCTGAAACAAATTGTCCTCAACCGTCGGGGGATGATGGTTGCCGTCATGGTTGTCGCAAGTTCAATGGTAGCGGGCGTCATTAATGCCTTTATTCTCGATCTGCCGCTGAAAACCGGCCTGGCGATGGCGTCAGGTTTTGGCTGGTATTCCCTCTCCGGTATTCTGCTGACTGAATCATTCGGCCCGGTGATCGGTAGCGCCGCATTCTTTAACGATCTGGCGCGCGAGCTGATTGCCATCATGCTGATCCCGAGCCTGGTTCGCCGCAGTCGTTCTACCGCGCTGGGTCTGTGTGGCGCGACGTCGATGGACTTTACCCTGCCGGTATTACAACGCTCCGGCGGGCTGGAGATGGTGCCCGCGGCTATCGTTCACGGCTTTATTTTAAGCCTGCTGGTTCCGATCCTGATGGCCTTCTTCTCTGCCTGATACTTCTTTGGCGGTAGGTTTCCTGCCGCCAAAATTGCGCTAAATCAATCTCCCTCTATTTTGTAGCAGAAAGCCCTTTTCACCGTTCTGGCACAAGCATAATCTTAAACATGTATATCAAATATAACTTTAACAGGTGTGATTATGTTTTGTGTGCAATGTGAACAAACCATCCGTACCCCGGCAGGCAACGGCTGCTCCTACGCACAGGGTATGTGCGGCAAAACCGCAGAAACATCTGACCTGCAGGACCTGCTGATTGCGGCTCTGCAAGGCCTTTCCGCCTGGGCGTTTAAAGCCCGCGAATATGGCATTGTCGACCACTACGTCGACAGCTTCGCTCCACGCGCGTTTTTCTCCACGCTGACCAACGTTAACTTCGACTCTCCGCGCATTGTGGGCTACGCCCGCGAAGCGATTGCCCTGCGTGAAGCGCTGAAAGCACAGTGCCTGAAGGCGGATGCCTGTGCCCGCCTGGAAAACCCGATGTCAGAACTTCAGCTGGTCAGCGACGATTTGGGCGACCTCCAGCGTCAGGCTGCAGAATTCACCCCGAATAAAGACAAAGCGGCGATTGGCGAGAACATTCTCGGCCTGCGCCTGCTGTGCCTGTACGGGCTGAAAGGCGCGGCGGCCTATATGGAACACGCGCACGTGCTCGGTCAATACGACAACGACATCTACGCCCAGTACCACAAAATCATGGCGTGGCTGGGCACCTGGCCTGCCGATATGAATGCCCTGCTTGAGTGCTCAATGGAAATCGGCCAGATGAACTTCAGGGTGATGAGCATTCTGGATGCCGGTGAAACCAGCACCTACGGCCACCCAACGCCGACGCAGGTCAACGTTAAAGCAACCGAAGGCAAGTGCATCCTGATTTCCGGTCACGACCTGAAAGATCTCTACAATCTGCTGAAGCAAACCGAAGGCACCGGCGTTAACGTTTATACCCACGGTGAAATGCTGCCGGCGCACGGCTATCCGGAGCTGCGTAAATTTAAGCATCTGATCGGTAACTACGGCAGCGGCTGGCAGAACCAGCAGGTGGAGTTCGCCCGCTTCCCGGGCCCTATCGTGATGACCTCTAACTGCATCATCGACCCGACCGTGGGCGCGTATGACGATCGCATCTGGACCCGCAGCATCGTCGGCTGGCCGGGCGTGAGCCATCTTGAAGGTGACGATTTCGGTCCGGTTATCGCCCAGGCGCAGCAGATGGCAGGCTTCCCGTACAGCGAGATCCCGCATCTGATCACCGTTGGCTTTGGTCGCGAGACGCTGCTCGGTGCCGCTGATTCGCTGATCGATCTCGTCAGCCGTCAAAAGCTGCGCCACATCTTCCTCGTCGGCGGGTGCGACGGCGCGCGCGGCGAGCGTAACTACTTCACCGATTTCGCCACCCGCGTGCCGGAAGACTGCCTGATCCTGACCCTGGCGTGCGGCAAATACCGTTTCAACAAGCTGGACTTCGGCGACATCGAAGGTCTGCCGCGCCTGATCGATGCGGGCCAGTGTAACGATGCTTATTCGGCCATCATTCTGGCGGTCACCCTGGCGGAGAAACTGGGCTGCGGCGTGAACGACCTGCCGCTGTCGCTGGTGCTGTCATGGTTTGAGCAGAAAGCGATTGTCATCCTGCTGACCCTGCTCTCTCTGGGCGTAACCAACATCGTGACCGGCCCGACCGCGCCTGGCTTCCTGACGCCGGATCTGCTGGCGGTGCTGAACGAGAAATTCGGTCTGCGTTCCGTGACCAACGTTGAAGATGATATGAAGCAGCTGCTGAGCGCGTAAGGAGTTATCCATGACCATGCCAACCTCACACTGCCCGTGGCGCATGCAGGTTCACCACATCCACCAGGAGACGCCGGATGTGTGGACGCTGTCGCTGCTGTGCCATGACTACTATCCTTACCGTGCAGGCCAGTATGCGCTGGTCAGCGTTCGCAATTCGGCGGACACTCTGCGCGCCTATACCCTATCCTCAACGCCGGGCGTGAGCGAATACATCACGCTTACCGTCCGTCGCATTGACGACGGCGTGGGTTCCCAGTGGCTGACCCGGGACGTGAAGCGCGGGGATTATATCTGGCTGTCCGATGCGCAGGGTGAATTCACCTGTGACGACAAAACAGACGATAAATTCCTGCTGCTGGCAGCGGGCTGTGGCGTGACCCCGATTATGTCGATGCGCCGCTGGCTGGCGAAGAACCGCCCGCAGGCCGACGTGCAGGTTATCTTCAGCGTCCGTTCCCCTGACGATGTGATTTTTGCCGATGAGTGGCGGAATTATCCGGTGACGCTGGTGGCGGAACACAACGCGACCCACGGCTTTGTGCCCGGTCGCCTGAGCCGCGAGCTGCTGCAAAGCGTGCCGGATATCGCGAACCGCACCGTGATGACCTGCGGTCCGGCGCCGTACATGGATATCGTTGAGAAAGAAGTGAAAGCGCTTGGCGTGACCCGCTTCTTCAAAGAGCAGTTCTTCACGCCGGTGGCGGAAGCGGCAACCAGCGGCATTACGTTCACCAAACTGCAGCCTGCGCAGACCTTCTTTGGCCGCGTGGGGACCACGCTGCTGGAGGCGCTGGAAAGCAACAGGGTGCCGGTTATGGCAGCCTGTCGGGCTGGCGTGTGCGGTTGCTGTAAGACGAAAGTGGTTTCAGGGGAGTACAGCGTCACCAGCACCATGACGCTGTCCGACGCGGAAATTGCCGAGGGTTACGTGCTGGCATGTTCGTGCCACCCACAGGGAGATCTGGTGCTGGCGTAATCTGATGCGGTGCCGCCATTTTTGCCGGGTGGCACTTCGTTTACCCGGCCTACTTTGTACAGGTTTGCTCTTCGTAGGCCCGGTAAGCGCAAGCGCCACCGGGCTTTTGTTATCCTCACCGCCACGCAGGACCTTTCCCTACCGCAAACCGCCCTGCCCCTAAAAACGCCACCGCCAGCGAGCCGATAAAGAAGTACACCAGGCTTTCAATCGCCCATGCGCCTACCTTATCGAGGGCAAGTGTTTCACCCATTCCCACCATCAGCCACGCCACAATCATCGTAAAGGCCAGCACAAGCGCGGCAGGGCGCGTAAGGAGCCCGACAATAATCAGGATCGGTGCCACCACTTCGCCAATCAACACGCCGTAGGCGATAAATCCCGGCAACCCTTTTTCCACCAGCATGCCGCTGATAAAGCCCACCCCGCCAAAAAGCTTGTGCAAACCGTGAAAGAGCATCAGCCCGCCGACGGCAAGTCGTAACAAGAGTTTGCCAAGATCGTCGCACGATAGCTTTTCATTAACAGCAATTAACAATGATTTAACCATCTGAAATTATTCCTTTTTTTAACAGTGATACCACCAGATTATGCCGAATAATTGCGCATGAAAAGCACCTTTTAATTGGGAGTATGCGACGGGCAATACGGAGACTTTCTTCTAAGCTTGTAAGCGATATCACAAAAAGGAGACGGACAACCATGAAACAAACCGTGGCTGCATATATAGCGAAAACGCTCGAACAGGCTGGCGTAAAACGTATCTGGGGCGTCACCGGCGATTCCCTGAATGGACTCAGCGACAGCCTCAACAAGATGAAGACCATCGAATGGATGCCCACCCGGCATGAAGAGGTTGCCGCCTTCGCCGCAGGCGCTGAAGCACAGCTCACGGGGGAACTGGCCGTCTGCGCCGGATCGTGCGGGCCGGGTAACCTGCATCTGATCAACGGCCTCTTTGACTGTCACCGTAACCACGTGCCGGTGCTGGCCATTGCCGCCCATATCCCCTCTTCCGAAATCGGCAGCGGCTATTTTCAGGAGACGCATCCACAGGAGCTGTTCCGTGAATGCAGCCACTATTGCGAGCTGGTTTCGTCCCCGGAGCAGATCCCGCAGGTGCTGGCGATAGCCATGCGCAAAGCCGTGCTGAATCGCGGCGTTTCGGTGGTCGTTATTCCGGGCGATGTGGCCCTCAAGGCTGCGCCAGAAGGGGCCAGCACCCACTGGTATCACGCGCCGCAGCCGGTGGTGACGCCAGCCGAGGAGGAGCTGAAAAAGCTGGCGCAGCTGCTGCGGTACTCCAGCAATATCGCCCTGATGTGCGGCAGCGGCTGCGCGGGCGCGCACAAGGAGCTGCTTGAATTTGCGGGTAAGCTTAAGGCCCCCGTTGTCCACGCCCTGCGCGGCAAAGAGCACGTCGAGTACGACAATCCTTACGACGTGGGGATGACGGGTCTGATCGGTTTTTCCAGCGGCTTCCACACCATGATGAACGCCGACACGCTGATCCTGCTCGGCACCCAGTTCCCGTATCGCGCATTCTACCCGACGGACGCCAAAATCATTCAGATTGATATCAACCCGGCCAGCATCGGCGCGCACAGCAAGGTCGATATGGCACTGGTGGGCGACATCAAATCCACGCTTGCCGCCCTGCTGCCGCTGCTTGAAGAGAAAACCGATCGCAAGTTCCTGGATAAAGCGCTAAGCGACTATCGCGATGCCCGCAAGGGGCTGGACGATCTCGCCAAACCGAGCGACAAAGCCATTCACCCGCAATATCTGGCGCAGCAGATCAGTCATTTCGCGGACGACGATGCCATCTTCACCTGCGACGTAGGCACGCCAACCGTCTGGGCGGCCCGCTACCTGAAGATGAACGGCAAGCGCCGGCTGCTCGGCTCCTTCAACCACGGCTCGATGGCCAACGCCATGCCGCAGGCGCTGGGCGCAAAAGCGACGGCGCCGGAGCGTCAGGTGGTGGCGATGTGCGGCGACGGCGGGTTCAGCATGCTGATGGGGGATTTCCTGTCGGTGGTACAGATGAAGCTCCCGCTGAAAATCGTGGTCTTTAACAACAGCGTCCTGGGCTTCGTGGCGATGGAGATGAAGGCCGGTGGTTACCTGACGGACGGTACCGAGCTGCACGAAACCAACTTCGCGCGCATTGCCGAGGCCTGTGGCATCACCGGTATTCGCGTGGAGAAAGCCTCAGAGGTGGATGAAGCCCTGCAGCGCGCGTTTTCCATCGACGGTCCGGTGCTGGTGGATGTCGTCGTCGCCAAGGAGGAGCTGGCGATCCCGCCGCAGATCAAGCTTGAACAGGCCAAAGGCTTTAGCCTCTATATGCTGCGCGCCATCATCAGCGGTCGCGGTGACGAGGTGATCGAACTGGCAAAAACCAACTGGCTCAGGTAAAACATTTCGCATGACCTCTTAAATTAAAGGGATGTGAAATGATTGATTTACGCAGTGATACCGTAACCCGCCCGAGCCGCGCCATGCTCGAAGAGATGATGGCAGCCCCGGTCGGGGACGACGTCTACGGCGATGACCCGACGGTCAACGAACTGCAGCGCTACGCGGCTGAACAGAGCGGCAAGGAGGCCGCCCTGTTCCTGCCTACCGGTACGCAGGCTAACCTGGTCGCGCTGCTCAGCCACTGCGAGCGCGGTGAAGAGTACATTGTCGGCCAGGGCGCGCATAACTATCTGTATGAAGCCGGCGGTGCCGCGGTGCTCGGCAGCATTCAGCCGCAGCCAATTGACGCCGCGCCGGACGGCACCCTGCCGCTCGATAAGGTCGCGGCAAAAATCAAAGCCGATGATATTCACTTTGCCCGCACCAGGCTGCTCAGCCTCGAAAACACCCACAACGGCAAAGTGCTGCCGCGCGAGTACCTGAAAGCAGCGTGGGAGTTCACCCGCGAGCGCGGGCTCGGCCTGCACGTTGACGGCGCGCGCATCTTTAACGCCGTGGTGGCGTACGGCTGCGAGCTGAAAGAGATTGCGCAATACTGCGACTCGTTCACCATCTGCCTCTCTAAAGGGCTGGGCACGCCGGTGGGTTCCCTGCTGGTGGGCAATGCGGACTACATCAAGCGTGCCAACCGCTGGCGTAAAATGACCGGCGGCGGCATGCGTCAGGCGGGTATTCTGGCGGCTGCCGGACTGTACGCCCTGAAAAACAACGTGGCGCGTCTGAAGGACGATCACGACAACGCCGCGTGGATGGCGGCGCAGCTGCGCGAGATTGGCGCCGACGTGATGCGCCACGACACCAACATGCTGTTCGTCCGCGTGGGCGAGGATCGCGCCGCTGCGCTGGGTGAGTTCATGAAAGCACGTGGCGTGCTGATTAACGCCTCACCTGTCGTACGTCTGGTGATGCACCTCGACGTGAACCGCGAGCAGCTGGCCGACGTGGTGAAACACTGGCAGGCGTTTTTACAGCGATAAGGATCATCACGTGCCGCAACGCATTCTGGTGCTCGGCGCCAGCGGGTATATCGGTCAGCATCTCACTGCGGCGTTAAGCAAGCAGGGGCACCGGGTGCTGGCAGCGGCACGCAACACCGAACGCCTGCAAAAACTCGGTTTGCCGGGCGTTACCTGCCACAACGTTGACCTCAACTGGCCGAGGGAGCTTCCCGCCCTGCTGGAAGAGGTCGACACGCTTTACTACCTGGTTCACAGCATGGGCGAAGGCGGGGATTTTATCGCCCACGAGCGTCAGGTGGCGATGAACGTCCGCGATGCCCTGCTGCAAACCCCGGTGAAGCAGTTGATTTTTCTCAGCTCACTCCAGGCACCTGAACACGAGCAGTCCAATCACCTGCGCGCCCGCCATCTGACGGCTGAAACCCTGCGCGGCGCTGCTATTCCCGTCACCGAACTGCGCGCCGGAATTATCGTCGGCGCAGGCTCCGCCGCCTTCGAAGTGATGCGCGATATGGTGTATAACCTGCCGGTGCTCACGCCGCCGCGCTGGGTCCGTTCTCGCACCACGCCGATTGCGCTGGAGAACCTGCTGCATTATCTGGTGGCTCTGCTGGATCATCCGGCAGAGCAACACCGCGTGCTCGAGGCGGCAGGCCCGGAAGTGCTGAGCTATCAGGAGCAGTTCGAACATTTCATGCGCGTCAGCGGACGCCGCCGCTGGCTGATCCCCATCCCCTTCCCGACCCGCTGGATTTCGGTGTGGTTTTTGAATGTGATCACCTCGGTGCCGCCGACCACCGCCAAAGCGCTGATCCAGGGGCTTAAGCACGATTTACTGGCCGACGATCGCGCGCTGCGCGCCTTAATTCCCCAGAATCTGATCCGCTTTGACGATGCCGTGCGCAATACGCTGAAAGAAGAAGAGCAGCTGGTGAACTCCAGCGACTGGGGTTACGACGCCCAGGCGTTTGCACGCTGGCGGCCGGAGTATGGCTATTACCCGAAACAGGCGGGCTGCACGGTGAAAACCCGCGCCAGCCTGGCCGCGCTGTGGGAGGTGGTGAATCAGATTGGCGGCAAAGAACGGTATTTCTTCGGTAATATTCTCTGGCAAACGCGCGGGGCGATGGACCTGCTGGTGGGCCACCGGCTGGCAAAAGGCCGTCCGGCACGCCCGTATCTTGAGGTGGGTGACGCGGTTGATAGCTGGAAGGTGATCATTGTCGAGCCGGAAAAGCAGCTGGCGCTGCTGTTCGGCATGAAAGCCCCGGGGCTGGGCCGACTCTGCTTTACCCTGAAAGACAAAGGCGATCATCGTGAACTGGACGTCCGCGCATGGTGGCATCCGCACGGAATGCCGGGCCTGTTTTACTGGCTGTTGATGATCCCTGCCCACCTGTTCATCTTCCGGGGCATGGCGAAACGCATTGCGCAACGGGCAGAACAAAAAATGGAAAAGTTCTAAATAAAACTCTCTTTCTTTCACCTTTCCCATTGCATAGCGCCGTAATTCACGAAAGAATGCGCACGAAATTCTTTTCAACACAGTGGATAGTTATGAAGGTACTGGTTACCGGTGCGACCAGCGGCTTAGGCCGAAATGCGGTCGAATTTCTGCGCAATAAAGGCATTAGCGTCAGGGCTACCGGTCGCAACGAAGCGATGGGTAAACTGCTGCAAAAAATGGGCGCAGAGTTCGTCCATGCCGACCTGACGGAGCTGGTCTCCTCGCAGGCGAAGGTGATGCTCGCCGGTATCGACACGCTATGGCACTGTTCCAGTTTTACCTCCCCATGGGGGACCCAGGAAGCCTTCGATCTCGCCAACGTGCGGGCCACCCGTCGTCTGGGTGAATGGGCCGTTGCCTGGGGCGTGCGTAACTTCATTCATATCTCGTCACCGTCACTCTATTTCGATTATCACCACCATCGTGACGTGCAGGAAGATTTCCGCCCTGCCCGCTTTGCCTGTGAGTTTGCCCGCAGCAAGGCGGCCAGCGAAGAGGTCATTGATCTGCTGGCGCAGTCAAACCCGCATACCCGCTTTACGGTTCTGCGTCCGCAGAGCCTGTTCGGGCCGCACGACAAGGTGTTTATTCCGCGTCTGGCGCAGATGATGCACCACTACGGCAGCGTGCTGCTGCCGCGCGGCGGCGATGCGCTGGTGGATATGACCTATTACGAAAACGCCGTCCACGCCATGTGGCTGGCAAGCCAGCCGGACTGCGATAAGCTGATCTCCGGTCGCGCCTACAACATCACTAACGGCGAACCCTGCACGCTGCGCAGCATTGTGCAGCGCTTAATTGATGAGCTGCAGATCGACTGCCGCATCCGTTCAGTCCCTTACCCAATGCTGGATATGATTGCCCGCAGCATGGAGCGTTTTGGCAATAAATCGGCCAAAGAACCTGCGCTGACGCATTACGGCGTATCGAAGCTTAACTTTGATTTCACGCTGGATATTTCGCGGGCAGAGAACGAGCTGGGATATAAACCGGTCGTGACGCTGGATGAAGGGATTATGCGTACGGCGGCGTGGCTGCGGGATCACGGAAAGCTTCATCGATAGATCTGCTTCTGCATTTTACGATGGGAAATAAAACGGCAACCCGAAGGTTGCCGTTTGTCATTTTGGTGATTACAGGGCAGTCCACGCATCCTGCCATGCAATCCCTTTACCTGGCTCGTAGTAGGATGGCGCGTTATTGCACCAGCCGCTGTACGGATAAGGTTTGCACTGGAACAGCTGGCCGCGGTTGTTAACGATATCGCCTGCTTTCCATTTGGTTTTGGAGGTCCACGTCGGGTAAGTCCCGGTCTGGCCGCCGTTGGTCTGCTTAGCCTGCACGTTCAGCGTATAGGTGGTGGTGCTGCTCAGCTCGCCGTCACTGACGGTAAGTTTGATCGGGTACTGCGTCGCCGCAGCCACTTCCGGTGCATTGAAGGTAATAATCGCTTTATCTTCGCCGCTTACGGTCTGGCCGTTTGGAGCCGTCCAGGTATAAGTCAGGTGGTTACCGTCTTCATCAGTTGAGCCAGACGCGTTCAGAGAAACAGATTTACCCGCTTCAACCGCCCCCACCGGACCGGCGATTTTTGCTACCGGCGCATGGTTTACCGGCGCTGGCGTATTATCGTCCGGAGCCGGGGTGTTATCGTCTGGCACCGGCGTGGTGTTGCCTTCGTCCGCCGGGTCGACAGGGGTCGGCGTCGGGGCTGGCGTGACGCTGCCGCCGTCGGAAGTCCCGTCTTCACCCACCACCTTCACATTGAAGAAATGCTTCACGCATTTGGAGTAGTCACCCTCTTTAAAGGCGCTGAATGGCGTCTGGTAGCCCACCAGCTGGCAAGAGTAGGTCTGGCCTGACGGGGTATCCGCGCTCCATCCCCAGTCCTGTTCCCAGTAGATCTTCAGCGCGCCGGCACCGCCTTCGTCGAACTGCTTCATGTTGGCGCAGCCCAGCACTTCGTTAGACGGAACAGACACTTTCAGGTAGTTAGCAAACTCTTTGTAGTATTTGATACGGTTTTGAGACTGGGCGATCTCAGTCGGGCCGCCACACTCCACGCCGCCGTTGATGATCTGCGTGGTCACGCCGAAGCCCGGTACCAGACCATTCGCCTTATCGTGAGCGTTCGGCTGCCAGGTGCCGTCGATAACCTGCAGCATGCTCGGTTTTGGCGGCTGCGGGTAGGCGAAGAAGAAGATCGCGGAAGCAAGGTTCAGCCAGGTGTCCGCCACCAGCTCAGGTTTTTCCAGCAGTACACGGACGTCGCCGTACATCGCTTCAGAGAACGGGCCGTAGTTGTAGTTATAGGAGAGCTGTTTCGCACCGCGACCAAAGTAGCTAACGAAATCGCCATCTTTGTCTTTACCGCACGGCCAGGTCTGCCCCTGCCAGACATCCGGGTTACATTCGCCGTTATAGCCGCCCTTCTGACCTTCGCTCCAGCCCATCTCACGCACGTAAACCAGCGCCTGACGCCACTCGGCTTCCGGACGCCAGGACTCGTGGCCGCCAGTTTCCTGCGCAAAGTGCGCGAACATGGTTGCCAGAGACTTACGGCAGATGGCATCGCTGTTACGACCATCGGTATAGGTCTGGCACAGTGCCGGGAATTTACCGACCGCTTTCAGGAAGTTGCTGTAGGTATATTCCGGCGCACGCAGTGGGAAGAGATATTCCCAGTCGCTGGCCTTGATAATCCCTTCCACGCGCTTGACGTTTTCCGGGTTTGTCGATTTACCCGGCTCAATTTGTTCCACCAGGCTGTTGTCCAGCGTGCGGATGGTTGACTTCACTGAAGCCATCAGCGGGAAGTTGGTCAACTCCTGCTCTTTCTTCTGCAGATCGCTGGCCTTAACGGTGTAAGGTTCGCTGCTGGCCTGCAGCTGGGTTGCCTGAGCCATAAACGGTGCAACGCATGCGCCCGCAATAAGAACACTGAGTAATGTTCTTTTGTTCATATCAATGGTCCTCTTAATTAAATTAAGGGTCAATAAAAGCTAATTTGTTTCGCGGTTTATTTATTAATCATTTAATAAATAAACCAGGGAGCAGTTTTCGTTTTATGAAGAACACCAGTTGGTACTCTTCAAAAAACAAAAATCAATAATAATAACGGTTACGGGTGCTACGTTTTAACTTCTGATATTTATTCCAGACCTTACGGGCATAGACCATGCGCTGCGCGTAATTCTCTTTTTTCAGCCCCGCGTTATAGGCGCCGACCGCCTCCCAGTTATAGCCATAAACTTTAATCATTCCGGATAATATCGATGCACCAACCATAATTGAGGTGCAGGGCTCGGTAATTAACCGGTACTCATTAATGCCTTTTTGCTCCAGCTCGGAAAAATGTGAACTGTTAATCTGCATCAGGCCGACATCACGCGTGCCATCATGATTCTGTCCAATCGCGTTGGGATTCATTCCCGATTCAACATTCGCAATGGCATACAACAGATAGGGATCCACATGATAATAACTGGCGGCTTTATCCCAGCAGTTGGCAAAGACGCTATGACTTATTATCAGCAACAATAAAAATAACGTTTTCATTTTCAGTCCGGCTCTTTTTCATTGTCTCCTTACGCGCTTATTGCTCTGTTTCCTGATTTACGGTCCACGTCCGTCGCGGGACGTGGACCGTAATAGCGGGCAAGTTCCTTACCCGCATCGTTATGGCAGTGACTTATTTGCAGTCAGCCGCAGGGCCTTTTTTCACCCATACATCGCTGCTACCTGGTTTATCACCCTTCGTCCACCATTTTGCGGTGTAGGTGTAACCGTTGTAGGTAGTGGTGTCGCCGCCGTTATAGACCACGTCGGAGCGCCAGTTGAATTTCACCTGACTTACCAGCTCCCATGCATCCACACCGAAGCCCGGCTGGTTGCCCTGAGTCCAGTATTTTGCTTTCCAGACCAGGTTGTCGAAGCTGACGGTATTGCCGGCGTTGTAAACCTTGCTTGCGCTCCAGGCAGCGTATTTACTGGCGTTGGCGTCAACAGGCTTATCGCAGCTATTGGTGGCAGAACCTTCGTCAGACGGCGTATTGCCTTCATCGGATGGAGTATTACCTTCGTCAGACGGCGTGTTGCCTTCATCGGCAGGGGTGTTACCTTCGTCAGACGGCGTGTGGCCTTCATCGGAAGGGGTATTGCCTTCGTCAGACGGCGTTTCCGCCGCTTTAGGCGTTACCGTCACCTGTACGTTAGTCTGTACGCTGGACTTGCCGTCGCTTACCACCACGGTCAGCGTGTAAGTTGATTCCGCATCCACGTCCGGCGCGGTGATGTTCAGGTTCGCGGTGTCTGCGCCTGTCGCCTGCATATTCGCAGGAACGCTCCAGGAGTAGGTCAGCGCGTCGCCATCAGGATCGTTAGCCTGAGCGTGCAGCGAGTAGCTCTGGCCCGCTTCCAGCGTCACGGCTTCCATCTGATTCACGACCGGCGCCTGGTTTGCTTTCGGCGCTTTGTTCAAGACCTGGACGTCAGCGGTGCTGCTCAACCCTTTCGCGTCAGTGACCGTCAGGCGGAACGCCAGAGTCTGATTACTGGTGACAGCGGCAACGTTGAAGGTCGCTTTCGCTTTGGTGCTGTTGGTGATGGTCACCGACGGGCCAGAGATCTGCGTCCACTTGTAGGTGATGGCATCGCCATCCGGATCGGTGGAAGCCGAGCCATCCAGGGTCACCGTCGCCGGACCGGTTACGCTCTGGTCAGCGGCAGTCGCCACCGGCGCATGGTTGGTCACCACCGGATCAACCGGCGCAGCGCCACCGCCTGTCAGGCTTTCATTCATCGCGTTCAGAATGTCTCCGGTATCGGAGTCGATAGACCATGCAAACAGACCGCCCAGGTTTTTCGCCAGCACATACTGACCTTTCGCCGTTGCGGAACGCGCATCTTCATAGGTGATCAGATCGCCGGTGGTTTTGTTAAACAGATACGGCGCTTCAGCGGTAGCATCATAGTTGTATTCCCAGCCCGCTTTGCCTTTGTACTCGTTAACGATCTGACGATAGTCAACCACGCCAGGTTCCCAGGTCCCTTTCACCATGCCCGTTGCCGTGCCGGTGAACGGGTTGTTATTGCTGTAACCGTGAACGCCGGTCCAGCCGCGACCATACATGGCCGTCCCCACGACAATTTTGCCGGGCTGTACGCCCTGCGCGAGGAGCGCATTCACGCCGTTTTCGGTGGTGTAGTTGGTATCCGGTTTGTTCGCCGGTGCGCGCAACGCGTTCTGGTGACCCAGCTCGGTGTTGCTCCAGCCGCCGTAGAAGTCGTAGCTCATCAGGAAGATGTGATCCATGTACTGCTGGGCAGTGGTGTAATCCACGTCTTCAATTTTGTCGCTGCCAGAACCGATTGCTGAGGTCAGTTCAAAGGTACGGCCGGTTTCGGCTGACAGTTCATTCATCATGGTGCGCAGTTCGCGCATCAGTGCGGTATAAGTCTCTTTATCCTGCTGCGGGTTGCCCAGCGTTTCGTTCTGACCGCCGCCGCCCGGGAATTCCCAGTCGATGTCCACGCCGTCAAAGAATTTCCAGGTTTTCAGGAAATCTTTCACGGAAGCCACGAAGCGATCGCGGATCGCTTTGTCATGCATTTTGAAGAACGGATCGGAGAGGGTCCAGCCACCGATAGACGGCAGCACTTTCAGGCCCGGGTTGGCTTTCTTCATTGCCATCAGCTGGCCGAAGTTGCCTTTGTAGGGATCGTCCCAGCCGCTTACGCCAGCCTGAGGTTTCTGCAACGCGGCCCACGGGTCGTGAATCGCCACCTGGAAGTCCTGACGCCCCGCACAGGCGCGCTTAAGCGCTTCGAAGCTGTTACCGCCATCAATGGTTTTCAGGCTGTCGTTGATGCCGTCGCCGCCGCAGATTGGAATGAAGCCATACAGAATGTGGTTAAGGTTAGCCGCCGGGATTTTATCCACCGGGAAATTACGGTCATAAACGCCCCACTCAGGGAAATAGGCACCGACCACTTTATCGGTGTGCTTAGAAAGGGTTTTATTATTTTCCTGCATGGTGGTGTTGAGTGGCAGCAGATGGCTACCGTCGGTATCCGCGACGATAATCAGTTTGCTGGCGCTGGTGCTGCACCCGCTGGCATTGCAGAGTTCAACCGTTTCCTGGTAGCGACCGCCTTTCTTCACTTTAAAAGTAGCCGTGCCGGACATGCTGCCTGCACCGGTCCAGACGGTTTTGCCGTCGAGCAACACTTTCGCAGAAGTCGGCGCCGCGCCGCTCCAGACATCCCACTGCACTTTAACATCGGCGCCATCATGGACTTTGACGAGGCTGTTGTAAGCAGTAGCAGACTGATCAACCTCGACAATGGCAAATTTATCATTACCACTGGCGATAGTTGCTTTACCTGGCACGGCTGCGAACACCGGGCTTGCAGCCGCTGCAACGAAGAGTGCCAGATATTTAGGCTTCAGAAATTTCATTATTTGATCCTGATAATACGATTTGTGAAATTAAATACCCATGCTTTTCCATTAACATGGACAAACGTTATTTACTGATAAATTAATCGTGAACGTTTCTGGTTCGCGAAAGACTTTACTTATTATTGCGCTGTATTTCCCTCCATTCATAAAACCTTCGACAACTTTTTATTGCGTTGGGAAGAATACAGTAGGGAATTTATTTTCGCCTTTCATTCCCTCGATGAAAAAACTTCAGAAAAAACTTGACTGCATTATTTAAAAGATGAGAGGTGAAATTTTCGCGATAAATACAACCAGCCCGGAAAAAGCAATATAGGGGCCAAAGGAAATAAGGTTATTTTTATTCTCAAAGGGCTTTAGCAGACAATGCATAATAATGCCCCCCAGCGCCGCGATCAGCACAATAGAGGGTAACGCTTGCCAGCCGCACCAGGCGCCTAGCGCCGCCAGCAGCTTAAAATCACCATAACCTAATCCTTCCCGGCCGGTAAGCAGGCGGAATGCCCAGTAAACCAGCCAGAGCGACAGATATCCCGCCACCGCGCCATAGATGGCATCGGTCAACGGTAGCGTACGGAACAGGGCATGGAACATCAGCCCCGTCCACAGCAGCGGCTGGGTCAGGCAGTCCGGCAGCAGCATATGACGCGCATCGATCACCACCAGCGGCAGCAGCAGACTCCACATTACCCACAGCGCGATCAGCGCCAAAAACGACGGCGCCAGCGCGGCGCTGGCGGCAAAGAAGAGAGCGCTACAGACTTCCACCAGCAGCAGCCGCAGCGGAATCGCGCTTTGGCAGTGGCGACAGCGACCGCGCAGCGCACACCAGCTAATGATGGGAATATTTTCCCACGCGCTCAGGGCGTGGTGGCATTCCGGGCAGTGAGAGGCGGGAAACAGCAGATTGCCAGCCCCCTCTTCTTCCATTACCAGCGGCGGAATACGCTCCGCCACTACGCCCAGGAAACTGCCGATGATCGCGCCCAGCGCTCCGCTCATGACGCTCAGCCCCGGCAGATTCGCCTCCTGCAACAGCATTAGCGGGTTCATGCGCTTTCCGCCCAGCTCAGCGTAATATGCGCTTTCACGTCACTCTGACGATCCACCGGCGTTAACGCGAGTTTCTCCAGATGTATACCGGAAGAGACGTTCATCTCACGCAGCCAGTTTTGCAGGGCAGAAACGCTGACGCGCTCGACATCAAAGGTCAGCGACTGCTCTTCCTGACGCATGTTTGTCAACGCGACGTGCACGACTTTGGCACTTTCTTCCACCACGCTGCGCGGGTTCGGGGTATTGACCACTCTGGACTGGAGATGGTTTTTATCAATTTCCTGACGCATCCAGTTCAGCGTCTGCTTCTGCTTAAATAACACGGCCTCGTTATTTTTGATGAGTGTATCGAGCGGCATCATCGCGCCGTAATAAACCATCGCACAGCAGAGTGCTCCGCCACAGAGTTTAAATAAATTACGCTCGCGTGGACTGTAATTTTGCCAGCGGTTTTTTAACTGGGCTATTTGCGTTTTCATTTATAGCTCCCGGTAATAATGGCGGTATAAGGCGCCTCGCCGGAAATCGGCTGCATCGTAAATTCAAAGGTCTCGGCGCTGCGGGCGACAAAATCCAGCAGGGCCTGTTTATCCATGGATTTAACATTCAACGTCAGCTGATTTTGCGTTTCGTCATATTCCACGTTATTGATTTCCAGAGACGGCAATGACTGCCTGATTTGATTCAGCGCTTCGAGCTGCAGGAAGAACCCTTTCTTCGCCTTGCTAATATTTTGCCCGACGTAGTATTTCAGGTTGCTGGTCTGGCGCAGGGTCGGGAAATAGTGCTGCGCAACGGTGGCCATCTCCCGGTGGATCTCGTTTTGCTGATGAGTGAGCATCCACGCCATCCCAACGCGGGGGCCGATCAGCAGGCCGACGCAAAGCAGCGCCGCCGCCGCGAGAGCCGTTTTGGCGTGGCGAAAACGCGGACCGGTGGCGCTGCGTCCGGAAAACTCCCCGTGCAGCATGTTGATACGACAGCCCTGCCACTGGGGCTGAATCAGCACCAGCGGATGCTGCCACGCCAGCTGTTCATCCACCTGTACCCCCTGCGGCGCATCGCCGTAGCAGCACACCTCACCCTCCGGGCATTTACTCAACAGCAGCGGCAGCAGAACCGTATCGGCTTCGCCAGCGCTGCCATGGGAAAAACGCAGCCAGTAGCTCTCTTCCAGGCTCGCCAGCGTAGTGCCCCCTTCGCTCACCGGCAGCAGCCAGGCATCCGGCAGCGCCTGGGCCACCGTGAGCCCCGCCTGAGCGAACAGCTCTAGCCAGTGGCGCAGACGTTCAGCGTCGATGGCCACGGCATCCACTTCCGGCCCCTTTTTGTTCAGCACCGTCCAGTGCAGCGTATCCACCTCGCCGAGCAGCGTCTCTTCCGCCATCCACGAGAACTGTGCCGTCTGGGCGGAAAGCCCTTTTTTCGGCAGGGTAAAATGACGAAAGATCGTCTCGCTCGCCGGCAACAACAGGCACACCTGCTGAGAAAGCGGGTGACAGGAAAGTTCGCTCAGTGCGCTCCAGCCCGTCAGATATTCCACCCGATCGTTACCGGATTCACACCACCAGATTTTGCCGTCCTCACGGGTATCGGGACGAATAAAAAGCACCTTTTTCATTATCTTCTACTTATCTTATTCAACCATTCGGTAGCGGCGTTGCCAGGTCACGACCTTGCCAGCCTCACTGTCAACGTGAATCTGACTGACGACGCGCAGCGTTAAATCATCGGTATTGCCGGTGGTATCCACCCGAAAATAGCGACTGTTGACCGCAACCCTGTCCTGAATCTGCGCCAGGATATCTTTGGTCTGCGGATAGTTGCTCTCCAGCACTTTGCTGAATGCCTCCAGCGACGCCCACCCCTCCTCCGGGCGTGAATCGATCAGGCGTGCAGCGTCGTCCGTGTTTAACACGCCGGTAAAAACCGCCGCCAGCAGCGGCGCCTGTTCGCGTGTTAAGGTATTCACGTTTATGGTGCCATCCGTATCCGGCAAGGCGCACAGCAGCTTGCTGGCCTTCGGCCACGCGGCCTGCGGAAAGGCGGGCAGCAGTCTGATTTCGTTGATGGTGCGCATCATTTGATTCGCCGGACCGCGGGCGGGCGTCACGCTCGCCCAGACATCGGCCTCCTGGCCCTGTTTCGCCGTCACGTTGTCGGCGTCAAGATAATCAACCAGTTGCTGGTAAATCTCTTCTGCCGCCAGCGTCCCGACGCCACTTTCTGTCAGCAGTTGTTCGATAATCTGCTCTTTGACCGGTTTTTCCGGCAGCGCAGTGGCGTCGGCCGGCGCCGCTGGCGCCGCGTCAACGGCCAGCAGACTATTGACGTTAAAGCAGGTCCGGGCATCCTCCACCTGACTCACCACGGTGTAATTTTCCCCGTGGGTTTCCAGCGGCTGCGCCCAGTCACCTCGCGGCGACAGCCCCGCCCCTTCTGAACTGGCCGCTTTCTGCAATACGTTTTCCAGTACCTTCTGTTGACGGGCAATGGCCCAGCGCAGCGTCTGCTGGCTGACCTGATAATGCGTTTTTTGCAGGTGTCGGCAGAACTGCTGACTGATTTTCGCAGCCAGGGCGGACATCATCACCAGCAGGATCAGCACCACCAGCAGCGCCACGCCACGCTCTTTTCGCGCTGTTTTGCCGCTCATGAACTCACTCCAGGATGTACTGCCGTATCGGTCTGCGGGGTGGTTACGGGCTGGGCCGCATTCTCCGCTGCCGGCTGTGCCGGGTCCGCATTCGTCTCTTTTGGTGCGGTCTGGATCTCAGGCATATCGCCGGGAGTGATAAAAACCCAGCGCCAGGTTTCCCCGTTTTCCATGGTCAGATTCAGCTCAACGCCATCAGGCTGATGGGCGATGTCGGTCCATTTTTCCTGCCAGCCTTCGTGCCAGAAGCGCCATTTCATCGCTTTCACGTCGTTCAGAATCGGCACTTCTTCCGGCTGCGCGCTGGCGGGACCGTCGATAGCAGCCCAGACGTTACGCCACAGGCGCTTGTCCTTTAAGGTCCAGCGCACCCGCTCCAGCAGCACCTGACCGCTGATGCCGTTCAGGGTTGTCATTTCCACACCATTCTGCTGCTGGACGAACACCTCGCCGCTGTTGCGCGGCGCGCGCGCCTGTTGCTGATAAAAGTCACGCGAGAGGAGGTTGTACGTGCGTTGAAGCGCTGTCACTTTTGTCGCCGCCTCGTCGCTGGCCGTCGAGGTGCGCATCGCGCCGTCGAGAATTTGCCAAGCGAGAATGCTGATCACCGCGAAGATAGCCAGCGCAATCATAATTTCCAGCAGGGTAAAGCCCTGCTGACGCTGCACCTTACTCACGATTCACCTCCGGTTCGGCGAGCTGAAGCGCCACCACCGGCTGCGCATCGCTTCCTTCGCTGTAAACCCGTACCTCATCGACAAAGGTATTTTCGGCGGTTTTCACCCGCTGGATATGCCATGTCCAGGTTTGTCCGCCCATGGTTTCGGTACCCTCCTGCTCGGCATCCGGGAAATCGGCCTGAGCCAGCTGCGCTTGCGCCAGTTGATTTTCCGCCACCCAGCCGGCCTGTAGCGTTTCCGACAGGCTGTGGGTAAAGCGCACGTTCAGGGTGACGGAGTTCATCAGCGCCAGCGCCGCGGTGGAGAAAATCACCAGCGCCACCATCACTTCCAGCAGGGTCATCCCCTGCTCGTTGGTTTTGCGTTTAGTCATCGTTTTCCACCACCACGGGAACAGAGCCCTGTGACGTCACGTGAAAGCGCTGCTTTTTAT
This sequence comes from Enterobacter sp. ECC-249, assembly GCF_043965265.1. Classification (NCBI taxonomy): domain Bacteria; kingdom Pseudomonadati; phylum Pseudomonadota; class Gammaproteobacteria; order Enterobacterales; family Enterobacteriaceae; genus Enterobacter; species Enterobacter sp. ECC-249. The sequence continues at coordinate 2,020,380 of NZ_CP143660.1, read as the reverse complement.
CCAGGCTTTCGAGGCTGAGCGTGAAGCGGCTAAGCTCGCCGTCCGGCAAAAAAATGATTTGCGGCTCATCGTCCAGCGTGGCCGCCAGCGTTCGCGATGAGAGGGAGACATGCATCTCCTCAGGAAACTCGCCGCGGGTGGCGATCCGCCCCGACTTTAACGGTGCCCAGTGGCGTTCACCGTTATTTCCAACCTGTGTTACCAGTTCAAATTCTGACGAGGTCATGACCAGCCCGACGATATTTCCGTCCATTACCGCACGGTCAGAACCATATTCAACGAGGGATTTTAGCTGCTGACCAAATGTATCTGCGCCGCTGCGTGATGGAATGGTAGTGACCACCATCATGGCGCTCAGGGCGAATATCACCAGCGCCACGATAATTTCCAGCAGGGTAAATCCACGTTGCTTATTCATTACTTATCTTTTTTATCAAAAGACCAGTTGCTGATATCGTCGGCAGTATTTGCTTCTGCATCCGGACCGGCTGAGAAAATATCGACAGCGCCATGCTCACCCGGGCTGACCAGAATATAGTCATTGCCCCATGGATCCTGCGGCAGGCGGCGAATATAGCCGTCGTCACGGTAGCCTTTCGGAATGGGTGCAATTTCAGGTTTGGTTACCAGCGCCTGCAACCCCTGCTCGGTGGTCGGGTAGCGATGGTTATCCAGTTTGTACATATCCAGCGAACCTTCCAGCGCCACAATATCGCTGGTCGCTTTCTGAATATCGGCTTTTTCTTTATTGCCCATTAAATTAGGCACAACCATACTGGCCAGCACACCGAGAATAACGATAACCACCATTAATTCGAGCAGCGTGAATCCCGCCTGACGCTTCAGGCTATTTTTTTTCAAAGACATGATTAACCCACCATATTATTAAGTTGAAGAAGCGGTTGTAATATTGAAAGAACGATAAATAAAACAACGGTCGCCATAGTTACTACCAGTGCCGGTTCAAATACCGACAGCGTTAAAGTAATTCGATGCTGTAATGCAGATTCCTGGTTTTCCGCCGCACGATCCATCAACGAGCCCAGCTCGCCGCTCTCCTCCCCGGAAGCCACCATGTAAAGCATGGTAGGTGGGAAAATCCTCGCCTGTTCCAGCGCGTTGTAGAGGGATGCCCCCTGACGCACGGTGTCCGCCGCCTGTTCAAGCACCTGCCGGGCATAGAGGTTTTCAATCCCGTCCATTGCGATGTACATCCCTTCCAGCAACGGAACGCTGCTGGCCTGCAAAATACTCAGCGTACGGATGTAGCGCGCGCTGTTGATGGCGCAGACCAGTTTTTTCAGCGGTGACTTTAGCAACAGCCACCGATGATAAACAAATCGGTTCTTTTCTATTTTTATCCAAAATTTAAAGCTCGCCGACGCCCCGAACAGGCCGCTGGCGATAACGATGCCCCAGGCCTGTAAAAAGTCGCTCACCGCAATCAGCGTGCGGGTGGTCACCGGCAGCTCTTGTTTCATGTGGGTGAACTGGTCGATGACCTGCGGCACCACGGCGACCAGCAGAATGGAGATCACCGCGATCGCCACCACCGTCAGGGTGATGGGGTAGACCATCGCCTGGGTGAGCTTGCTTTTCATCTTCTGGCGCTGCTCGTTGTACTCGGCGAGCTTTTCCAGTACGCCACCGAGATGACCGGTCTTTTCACCGGCCATCACCAGGGTGCAGTAGAGCTTGTCGAAGCTGCGCGGAAACTGGCTGAAGGCGTCGAACAGCGTGTGACCTTCCACAATCTTGTCGCGGATCTCGGTCACCATCGCCGCCAGGGTTTTATCTTCCGTCTGCTTCGCAATCGCTTTCAGCGCACTCTCCAGCGGCAGCGCGGCATTAACCAGCGTCGCAAGCTGTCGGGTAAACATCGACAGCACCGGAATCGACAGTTTTGCCCCTTTACGGGCGTTTTTTCCCGCCGCCGGATCGCTGGTCGGCGCAATGTTCACCGGCATCAGCTTCTGTTCGCGCAGCATCTGGCGCACCTGCTTTGGCCCTTCGGCCTGCAGGGTGCCGCGCTGGGTTTTCCCCGCGGCGTCCTTCGCGGACCACGCATACCAGGCCATTACGCATCCCCTCCGCGCTCGGCGGTGACACGCATCACCTCTTCCAGCGAGGTCACGCCGGAGATCACCTTCAGCAGACCGTTTTCACGCAGGCTGTAGGCCTCTTTGAAAAGCTGCGTTTCGATGGACATCTCATCTTTATCTTCATGGATCGCACGGCGCATGGCGCTGTCGACCACCAGAAATTCATGGATGCCTGCGCGTCCCTGGTAGCCGCTCTGGCGACACTGTTCACAGCCCACGGCGCGATAAATCGCTTTCGGCGGCGTTTCCATAAAGGTGAACAGCGCTTTCTCATTGTCATCCAGCGGACTGGTCGTGCGACAGTGCGGACACAGCCGACGCACCAGACGCTGAGCAATGACGCCAAGCAGCGACGAACCAATTAAAAATGACTCCAGCCCCATATCACGCAGACGGGTAATGGCGCCCGCGGCACTGTTGGTGTGCAGCGTGGACATCACCAGGTGACCGGTGAGCGAGGCCTGTACCGCGATTTGCGCGGTTTCGCCGTCACGAATTTCCCCGATCATCACTACGTCCGGGTCCTGGCGCAGAATGGCGCGCAGCCCGCGTGCAAAGGTCATATCCACGCGCGGGTTAACCTGGGTTTGCCCTACGCCTTCCAGTTCATATTCGATCGGATCTTCCACGGTCAGAATGTTGCGTTCATGACCGTTAAGCGCCGACAGCAGTGCGTACAGGGTGGTACTTTTCCCCGAACCGGTCGGGCCGGTCACCAGGATGATGCCGTGCGGACGTTCAATCAGTCCCTTTAGCTTCACCAGCTCTTCGTCAATCAGACCGAGCTTGTTGATGTCCGGCTTAAGGTTACTTTTGTCCAGCAGACGCATTACCACGCGTTCGCCGTACTGAGACGGAATAGTAGAGACACGCACGTCAATGGCCTTACGACCAATGCGCAGAGATATACGACCGTCCTGGGGGAGACGTTTTTCGGCGATGTCCAGTTTGGACATCACCTTGATACGCGACACCAGCAGCGGCGCGAGCTTGCGCGCCGGCTGCAGCACCGGACGCAGCACGCCGTCAACGCGAAAACGAATGCTCAGGGTGCGCTCGAAGGTCTCGATATGGATATCGGAAGCCCCCTCTTTCACCGCTTCGCCCATAATGGCGTTGATCAGGCGGATCACCGGCGAGTTCTCGTCGTTATCGAGCAGATCTTCGTTATCAGGGATCTCCTCGGTTAACGCCATCAGGTCAATATCGGCGTCCATGTCGTCCACCAGCTGCTGCGAGACGCCGCTGTTTTGCTGCCAGATGTTGGTCAGCAGTTCGTCAAACGCTTCCGCCGTCAGGATCGTCGGAGCATAGGAGCGCCCCAGCACGCGGCGCATCTCCAGCAGAGCATACGCCTGCGCATCCTCGCGGATATAAACCTCGTCGTTATAGAACAGGACCCCGTTCTCTTTCGCCCAGGTGCTGGTACAGAGCGCATTACTCATCTCGGTCATGTCGCTTGCGCCTTATTCTTTAAACGGGTTGCGGGACGACACCGGCGCACTGGTGCTTACCGGCGCGGCGCGGCTCTGCGACGGATAGGCTGGCAGTATCGGTGAATCAGAATTCTCTACGATGCCCAGCTTATGCTCTTCCATACGCTGCTGCTGACGCGCCTGGATCTGATCGTATTTCTCTTTCGACGCCGCGCTGTAGTTGTCATCGTCGCGCAGTACGGTAGTGTGGATAAACACCATCAGGTTACGTTTGGCGCTGTCCTGGGAGGTGTAGCGGAACAGCTGACCTACCACCGGAATATCGCCCAACAACGGTACTTTCGAGACCGACTGTTTGGTGACGTTTTCCATCAAACCACCCAGCACCACCGTCTGCCCGCTGTGGACCATCACTTCGTTGTTGATGGTGCGGGTGTTGAACGTTGGACCCAGGCTGGCATCGGCCGTCGAGGTGTTATCCACGCTGGAAACTTCCTGCTCGATCTTCAGATGGATCATGTCGCCATCGTTGATCTGCGGTACGATTTTCAGCTTCGTACCGACGGTTTTACGTTCCACCGAGTTAAAGACGTTATCGCCGCTGGTGGTCTGTGAACCGGAGAGTACCGGTACATCCTGACCGACGTTGAACGACGCCTCTTTGTTATCCAGCGTCACCACGCTCGGTGTCGAAAGAATGTCGTTTTTGCCGTTAGTGGACAGCGCCGTCATCAGCGCGCCAAAGTCGCCGTTAAAGAAACCGGTCGCCAGGCCCGTATAGCTGCCAATGACTTTTGACTTCTTGATCTGGCTAATCGGCAGACCGGTCGAACCAAACTGAACCCCACCGTGTTTACTTGTCCACTGCACGCCCAGATCCAGACCGTTACCGTCCTGAACTTCGGCGATAATCGCCTCCACCAGTACCTGAGGACGGCGAATATCCAGCTTGTCGATCACTTTTTCCAGCGAATTCATGACGTTTGGCTGGGCGGTGATCACCAGCGAATTGGTAGACTCGTCGGCGGAAATATTCAGATCGCCTGCCATCGGCGCGGCTTTGCTCTTGCCACCGCCAACTTTATCCTTCAATTGCTCGCCGATCCCCGTCAGCACCGGCACCACTTTGCTGGCGTTGGCATATTTCAGGTAGAAGACGCGGGTGTTGCCCTCGTTGTTCTGCTCGCGATCGAGCTGGGAGATCAGCATTCGGGTGCGCTGACGCGCGTCCGGGCTGCCGCTGATTACCAGGCTGTTGGTTTCATCGTCGGCGACCACTTTGGTCGACAGCTGCGGGGCGTTTTGACCTTTCTGCTCTTCGTTGTTGAGGTTGTTCAACATGTCAGAAAGCTCTTTGGCCGAGGAAAAACGCAGTGGCACGATTTCACGGCGCTGGACGCCGCTTTGATCCACACGCTGCACCAGATCCACCAGACGGTTAACCACCGAGGCTTTGCCGGTTAACAGCAGCACGTTTGACGGTTCAAAATGGACCACATTGCCGATGCCGGAGGCGTCGTTCAGCTGACGCAACAGGGGGGCCAGCTCACGTACCGGGACGTTCTCCATTCGCACCACGCGGGTGATGACTTCGTCGCCCTTGCCAGGGTTTTTGCTGTCGGCAATCGGTGCGCCCGACATGCGCGCCACCGAAGAGCGCACGACTTTCACCATCCCGTTATCCATCGGAATCACCGACAGACCATAGAGATCCAGCACGCTCAGGAAGAACTGGTAATATTCATCTTCCGTCAGTACGTTGTAGGTGCGAACCGACACCGTTCCCTGAACGGAAGGATCGACCAGAATGGTTTTATTGAGGTTACGCCCGACGGTATCGATAAATTCGCGGACATCGGTATTTTTAAAACTGGCGCTAAAGTTCGCCGCGAACAGCGAACCAGAATATAACGACAATGCGGTTAGCGCTACGCACGCCCATGGAAATTTCTTCATGTCTGTACACTTATTAATTGTTTAGAACATTGACCCGAATATTTTCAAGGTGAGCGTGACGCCGAATAACGACATCCGCTTCTTTCATTTTTGACCAGCGGGCGATGAGCTCTTTTGCCTGCGCCTCTTTAGTCATATCCACATCGTCAACTTTTACCACCACATCACCTTTTTCCAGGCCAGCATGGCTGTAGAAAGGCGACGCATTGCGTGGATTAATGTTGTAGCCTTCCAGCTGGCCTTTTTCGATTAATGGTTTTAACACCAGATAATCATCCAGATGCAGATTATCCAGCCCAGCATCTTTCTTCGATTTGGTTACCGGGGCGCTGTCAACGCCGCCTTTGAAATAGTCTGGTTTTTTAAGTGAAATAACCTGCGGTGCGCCTTCATAATTCACCACAACATTATCAGGATGAATTTCGGCAATAAAAGCATTGTCAAAACCAGCGAGCATTTCGCCCTCGCGATAGCTCTTTTGCCCGGCGGGGGTTTTTATCACCGCAAAGGACAGCCAGGCCTCATCGCTGCTGAGAATACCTTCGATTTCGGCACTGAGCGGCTTTTTCACCGCCGCTGGCTGTTTCGCTGGCATCACCGCCGGCGTGAAAAGTACAAACTGAGTTTCATCGTGACTTTTTTTGTGCATATTCTTTTTTGAATCAGACAACCTGTTCGTCACTTTCTTATAATCTTTATAAACCATATACCCTTGCTGGCCGCAGAAAATAAGCAGCACAAACATGACGCAGGGCATAATCAATTGAGTAACAAATGACATCCGCATTTTTTAACGAGCCTTTCTGCCAGTCAGTAATTCACAGCGCAGGGCTGTATGAGTGAGTGATGTAAATACTAATGTGTTTCCTCGCTCCCGCCCATTCGCACTTCCGCTAACAATAATTTAGAAAAATATTGATCGTTAAAAAAACCTATGATAGATGCGCAGACAGAATATTTTTATCCTGCAATTAAATTGCCCCTTCCGCCTGTCTCCTTTACTTTTCCGGCTCCTTGTTAAGAATGAAAGAGACGGTAATACGCTATGTATATGCGCCATTTTAATTTCACTACCCAGCCTTTCCGGGCTATCACCCGAATGCCAGGTGATTTTTTTGTTCCATATCATCAGGATGTGTTCGGTTTGCTGAAAGAGAAGTGCCAGACAACAGGCGTCACTGCGCTCTTTAGCGACGACAGCTATCTCACCTCACAGTTTTGCGATGCGCTGAAAAAGCATGACGGCACGCTGCTTGCCGTTAACGCTTTCCCGAAACTCAGCGCCAGCGGTCTGCTCTATAAACTCAACGCCACCACTAAAGAGAGCAAAACCCGGATCCAGGCAATCGATCGCGTGCTGCGTCAGTGGCAGGAGGAGATGCTGTCCTGCAAAACCACACGTAAAGTGCTGGTCATTTCGCATATTCAGTCGATGAAAGCGAATTGCCATGATGCACTGTCCATGTTGTTAACCCGCGCGCAGGAGCTGGATGTGCCTCTGTCGGTTGTGCTGATGGGATCGGCCGACCAGGAAGCTACCCTCCAGCAGTCCGGGTTGCGTGAATCTCTTCATACGCATCACACGCTCCGGCCCCTCACCGGCCGCGAGTCCCTGAGCTATGTTCAGGCCCAGTGTGAAGCGCATGGCAGCGACGCGACGCCGTTCACCCGGGCCCGCGTGCGCAAGATGCATGTTCTGACCAAAGGACAGACAGGCAAAATTAACGAGCTGGCGCACCTTGCGATGCTAGCCGCCTGGACCGAGCGTTCAGCGCAGGTATCGCCGCGCCATCTGCGCCTCGCCGCAGGAGAAGTTCTGCCTGCGAAACCGAAGGGTAAACGCCTTGCCATCATGGGCCTTTTTGCCTCTGTAATGTTTGCCGCCTGCGGCTGGGCATTGATGCCCACCATTACCGCCAGACTGCCGGTCCAGCTGCCCGTAATGGCAAGCTGGAAACCGCAGGCGCCAAAAACCAACGCCCCAGCGGTGCCGGTTATTGATAATGAAGTGGTGAATAAGCCCGATGCGATGCATCAGCTCTATACCATGTGGGGCTATGACGCCACGATGGAAGAGGCGGTCTGCCAGAACGCCGGGAGGGTCAACCTGATGTGTAAGGAGGGCAACGCTCCGGTCGAGGAGCTGGCAAAAGAGGGTTACCCGTGGATCGGCGAGATCAAAACAGGCGATCACCTGAACTATGCCGTGGTGGCCAGAGTAGATGATAACTCGCTGGATTTGCTGATGAATAATCGCACCTGGCAGGTGAGCCGCAGCTGGTTTACCCAGCATGCAACGGGCAATTACACCCAATTGCACCGCCTTACGCCGCAGGGGAAAGATGCCGTGAGCGCCGAAAGCAGCGCCAAAGATCTGGGCTGGATGGATCAGCAGCATAGCCTGGCGCTGAATCTGCCCGAAATCCACACAAAGGCGTGGACGGCCGAACTGATGCAACGCACCCGCGAGTTTCAGCAGAAAATGCATCTGCATGTGGACGGGATTGCGGGTGAAGATACATTGATGCAGTTAATGCGTGAAACCAGGACTACGCCAAGCGTACTTATTCAGTCCGCAAATATATCTGCGACCCCCACCGCGCAGGAGATGCATTCATAATGTCGACGATTACTCTGGCTGCCCAGCGCAGCCATACCCTGAACGCACCGGTCTGGTTTTCTTACCGGCGCCCCTCGATGAAAAAAGTGGTCTGTGCCACCCTGATATGGATGGTGGGAATAGTGATGGCGATCGCAGCGGGACTCTACGCTCATCTCTACTGGGATCTGCGCCATCCGGTACCTGAGCCAATCAAAGCTAGCGCCGTTAAGCCAGAAACGAAGCTATCGGATATGCATTATGTCTATGTCAGTAAACCGTTCCCGCAGCCTGAACAAAAGCAAGAACCGGTGTCAAAAGAGATGCCGCCGCTGCAGGAGATGCCCGTTGATAGCGGCGATGCCGACTGGCAGCAGGCGCCCGACGGTGAAATGCCGCATGATATTTCCCGGGATCCATTGCAAGGGACAGAAGTGAACAATTCTGCTATCCCCGATCGGGATAATACCGGTCAGACAGTTGATGACGGGGCGATCAAGGCATTATTGATGAAGGCGTTAAAAGAGCAGGAAAAAGATTATTCGCAGGGGAAAATGCCCGCGCCCCCAGTGGATGAAACCACGGCAGGAACGCAGGCAAATAATTTACTGAAACATAGTCCCCCTTTCAGTTAAAAAGGAGATAAAAGCAGTTAATACTTCTCCGGCAGTGCCGACAAATGCATAAGACGGCCTTTATTAACCTGAATATAATTACCTTTTTTCAGGTCGGCGAGGATTTTAATAATCGTACTCCGGGCCAGACTGGTATATTCCTGAATATAGTCGTAAATATTGATATCGCGCTGATGGTGCACAATCAGTTCGTTAATTTCCAGCAAGAACTCGCGAACAATCGAGTACGCGCTGCGGGCTACCAGCACTTCGTCACGCTTGCTGAGCAGACAAACGTACCAGGAAAGAACTTTACTCAAGGCTTCCCACAGGTTTTTCTCGCTTATCAGACGGACAAAGTCATCTTTTTTAATGGTGCGCACTACGGCATTGGCACGAACCAGGCCGTACATATGCGGTGAGTTATAATAAATAGAAGAGAGACCAAAAATACATTTATCCTGTAAGGTGAACATACACAGTTCATCCGACTCGCGGCGGAATTCAACTTCACCGCTAACGATAAAATGAATATATTCGCTGTTCTCGGTACTGATACGCTGCCATTTGCGTAAGGTTCTTTCTTCAAAACCTTCAGTCGCCGCGATAAGGGCATCAAGTTCTGCTTGTGGACGGCTATTTTTACTGTAGATACTTAACATAGTTATACCTGTTAATATTAAATTGAAAAAGGTGAACGTGTGCAATCACAGCGCATATATGCGTAGTCCATTTAACAAATGTAAAGTAAAGCTAAGGCGTTAGCACATCCCTATTTCTTATTTATCGTGCTGATATATTGTCAACCACGTTTGCGAGTAATTTCGACTGAGGAAACTATAAAACATTTACGGCGTGAATGTGATTAAAAATATGTCCAAAAGTAGACCCTGTAAAAGCGAAGTCGGGTAACCCGAAGGATTACCCCTGTCCGTAGCGCTCTAACAGCGCCTCCGCGATAGCCAGCGTTTCGCGATCGGCCACGCCGTCCCAGCGCGCCGGGCGAAAATGCATCTGAAACGCGACGATCACGCGCTTCTGCTGTGCGTTCGTCATGTTATCGGTCACCTCATAGCCGTAGCGCGCCAGCAGATCGAGCAGCACCTTCGGCTCCACGAGCTCATCGCGCGGCTTGCCGTTCAGGTAAAACTCCACCCGCGCCGGGTCGGGCCATGCGCCAATGCCCTGCATGGCGAGCGCCTGCCACGGGAACAGCGGGCCTGGATCGTCTTTACGCTGCGGCGCGATGTCCGAATGAGCGACCACATTTTCAGGCCTGATGTTGTAGCGGGTAATAATGTCTTTGGCGAGCGGCACCAGCGCCGCAATTTGTGCAGGCTCAAACGGCGTAAAATGCTTAACGCCCGACGTTTTTTGCCAGCCACGGTTCTCCAGCTCAATGCCGACAGACGTATCATTGATGCGGTTGGTGCCGCGCCAGAAGCTGATGCCCGCATGCCAGGCCAGTTCGCTTTCGGGTACCAGCTGCCAGATGCGCGGCTTACCGTCCGGTGCCGGGGGTTTAGCCGGGATCAAATAGTGAGAGCTGACGTTCTTATCCGTCAGCGTGGCCAGCGAGCTGTCAAAATCATCTGCGGTATAGTGGATAACCAGCACCTTGATGCGCGGGTAAGCCGCCTGCGCCTGATGACGCGTATCCAGCTCGTAGGCGCCTTTGTCGATGATCCCTTTTTCGGCGGCACACCCTGCCAGCAGCAGCGCCAGCAGGAGCGTGGCAAACGAACGCCTCATCGCAGGGTTTTCACCGCCGTACCGCTCACGCTCACCATCAGCATGCTGGCATCTTTGCCGACCGTTTCGTAGTCGATATCGATCCCGACGACCGCATCCGCGCCGAGGGCTTCCGCCTGCTCGCCAAGCTCTTTGAAGGCGATTTCGCGCGCTTTGCGCAGCTCTTTTTCGTATGCACCCGAGCGGCCACCCACGATATCGCGGATACCGGCAAAAAAGTCACGGAAGATATTGGCGCCGAGAATCGCTTCGCCGGTGACCACGCCGCAGTACTCGGTAATTGTCTGCCCTTCCAGGGTTGGCGTTGTTGAAAACTGCATGGTTTCTCTCCTTCTTTAGCGTTCAATGCCTTAGGCACAGCATTATCGGTTCGTTACGCTATGATTGAAAGGATAGTTAATAAATAAGGAAATCAACATGCGCTATTCAGCTTTAACACTTTTCGTGCCCTGCGCGCTGGTGCTCAGCGCCTGTACCACCACGGTCACGCCTGCCTTTAAGGATATCGGTACCCGCAGCGGCCCCTGCATTGAGGGCGGCCCGGACGCCGTGGCGCAGCAGTTCTATGATTATCGCATTCAGCACCGCAGCAACGATCTCACCGGCCTGCGCCCGTATCTGAGCGATGGCCTGGCAAAATTGCTTAACGATGCCACCCGCGATCCCCAGCATAACGCCCTGCTGAAATCCGATCCATTCTCCAGCCGTACCACGCTACCGGACAGCGCCGAAGTGGCGAGCGCGTCAACCATCCCGAACACGGATGCCCGTAACATTCCGCTGCGCGTGAAGCTGACGCAGGGAACCCAAACCTGGCAGGATGAAGTGCTGATGATCCGTGAAGGACAGTGTTGGGCGGTAGACGATGTGCGCTACGTTGGCGGCAGCGTTCATGCCCCGGCAGGCACGCTTCGCCAGTCGATTGAGAACCGCTAAATCATCACCAGTAAAAATGTTATCCCCGTAAAATGTCCGGCATTTCTCGCGGAATGCCGACATTTATACTCGCCCCCCTTGCCGTTCGCTATTTTGTGCTATGTTTAAGAGGAAACACGGGTTATATTTAACTTTTAACGCAGAAATATTGCATAACTATTCTGTGAACGGTACTATCTGCGGCCTCAATTGCTATAGATTGCCTGGATGAGTAAAGACTGCCCCGATGAGTATTAAACTAAACGGCATTAACTGCTTCTACGGCGCACACCAGGCGCTGTTTGACATCACGCTGAACTGCCCGGAAGGCGAAACGCTGGTTTTGCTTGGCCCAAGCGGTGCAGGCAAAAGCTCCCTTCTGCGCGTCCTTAATCTGCTTGAAATGCCCCGTTCAGGTACGCTGGCGATTGCCGGTAACCATTTTGATTTCGCGAAGACGCCGTCTGATAAAGCGATTCGCGAACTGCGTCAAAACGTCGGCATGGTCTTCCAGCAATACAATCTCTGGCCGCACCTGACCGTGCTGCAGAACCTGATCGAAGCGCCGTGCCGCGTGCTGGGGTTAAGCAAAGATCAGGCGATCGCCCGTGCCGAAAAGCTGCTGGACCGTCTGCGCCTTAAGCCCTACAGCGACCGCTACCCGCTGCACCTGTCCGGTGGTCAGCAGCAGCGCGTGGCCATTGCCCGCGCGCTGATGATGGAACCCGCGGTGCTGCTGTTTGATGAACCAACGGCGGCGCTGGATCCGGAAATCACCGCCCAGATCGTGAGCATCATTCGCGAGCTGGCAGAAACCAATATTACGCAGGTTATCGTCACCCACGAAGTGGAAGTGGCGCGTAAAACCGCCAGCCGTGTGGTCTACATGGAAAATGGGTATATCGTTGAGCAAGGTGATGCGAACTGCTTCGCTAACCCGCAAACCGATGCCTTCAAAAACTATTTATCTCATTGATTGTGTCAGGGGAAATATAATGAAAAAAGTATTACTTGCCGTGCTGCTTGCTGGCGTTACCCTTTCCGCTACCGCAGCCCAGACCATTCGTTTCGCTACGGAAGCCTCTTACCCTCCGTTTGAGTCCATTGATGCGAACAACAAAATTGTGGGCTTTGACGTGGACCTGGCTAACGCCCTGTGTAAAGAGATCGACGCGACCTGCACCTTCAGCAACCAGGCTTTCGACAGCCTGATCCCAAGCCTGAAGTTCCGTCGTATCGACGCCGTGATGGCCGGTATGGACATCACCCCTGAGCGTGAAAAGCAGGTGCTGTTCACTACCCCTTACTACGACAACTCCGCCCTGTTCATTGGTCAGAAAGGTAAATTCACCTCTGTCGATCAGCTGAAAGGCAAAAAAGTTGGCGTGCAGAACGGCACCACGCACCAGAAATTCATCATGGATAAGCATCCGGAAATCACCACCGTTCCGTATGACAGCTACCAGAACGCGAAGCTGGATCTGCAAAATGGCCGTATCGACGGCGTTTTCGGTGATACCGCGGTGGTGAGCGAGTGGCTGAAAGCCAACGACAAGCTGGCGCCAGTGGGCGACAAAGTGACCGATAAGGATTACTTCGGTACCGGTCTGGGGATTGCCGTTCGTCAGGGCAACACTGAGCTGCAGCAGAAATTCAACGCTGCGCTGGAAAAAGTGAAGAAAGACGGCACCTACGAAACCATCTACAAAAAATGGTTCCAGAAGTAATTCCTGATGAATGAAATTTTTCCTTTAGCAAGTGCCGCCGGGATGACCGTCGGCCTTGCCGTTTGCGCACTGATTATCGGCCTCGTGCTGGCGATGTTCTTTGCGGTGTGGGAATCTGCGAAATGGTTCCCCGTCGCCTGGACAGGCTCCGCGCTGGTCACCGTGCTGCGCGGGCTACCGGAAATTCTGGTGGTCCTGTTTATCTATTTCGGCTCCTCGCAGCTGCTGCTCACGCTGTCGGACGGCTTCACCCTCAATCTCGGCTTTGCGCAGATCCCGGTGCAGATGCAGATCGAAAACTTCGACGTCAGCCCGTTCCTGTGCGGCGTGATTGCTCTCTCCCTGCTCTATTCCGCGTACGCGTCGCAAACCCTGCGCGGTGCGCTGAAAGCCGTTCCGCAGGGTCAGTGGGAGTCGGGTCAGGCGTTAGGCCTGTCGAAGTCAGCCATCTTCTTCCGTCTGGTGATGCCGCAGATGTGGCGCCATGCCCTGCCGGGGCTCGGCAACCAGTGGCTGGTGCTGCTAAAAGATACCGCGCTGGTGAGCCTGATCAGCGTTAACGATTTGATGCTGCAAACCAAAAGCATCGCCACCCGTACCCAGGAGCCGTTTACCTGGTACATTGTGGCGGCGGCGATCTACCTGGTGATCACGTTGCTCAGTCAGTACATCCTCAAGCGTATTGACCTGCGAGCGACGCGCTTTGAACGGAGACCAGGCTGATGCTTGAATACTTTCCCGAGTTGATGAAAGGGCTGCACACCAGCCTGACGCTGACCGTGGCGTCCATTATCGTGGCGCTAATCCTGGCCCTTATCTTCACTATCATCCTGACGCTGAAAACGCCGGTGCTGGTGTGGATTGTGCGCGGCTACATCACCCTGTTTACCGGTACGCCGCTGCTGGTGCAGATCTTCCTGATTTACTACGGCCCGGGCCAGTTCCCGTCGCTGCAGGAGTATCCGGTTATCTGGCATCTGCTCTCTGAGCCGTGGCTGTGTGCCCTGATTGCCCTTTCGCTGAACAGTGCGGCCTATACCACCCAGCTGTTCTACGGGGCGATCCGCGCCATCCCGGAAGGCCAGTGGCAGTCCTGCGGGGCGCTGGGCATGAGCAAAAAAGACACGCTGGCGATCCTGCTGCCGTACGCCTTTAAGCGCGCCCTCTCCTCCTATTCCAACGAAGTGGTGCTGGTGTTCAAAAGTACCTCGCTGGCCTACACCATCACCCTGATGGAAGTGATGGGTCACGGACAGCTGCTGTACGGGCGCACCTATGACGTGATGGTGTTCGGCGCGGCAGGCGTGGTCTATCTGGTGGTGAACGGTCTGCTGACGCTGATGATGCGCCTGATCGAGCGTAAAGCACTGGCATTTGAGCGCAGAAATTAACCACGCGAATGCATAAAACGGTATTCATAAAGCGGGTAACCTGATGGGTTATCCGTTTTTTTTTTGTGGTAAATACAATATTTAATCATTTTTATTGCATACAAATTCATTAACTGGCATTGTACATCCAGGCCGCAGACACGGCGCATCAATAAGACAGACGGGAGCATTACAATGAAAAAGTTAGTTCTGGCCGCATTACTCGCCACCTTCGCCGCTGGCGCATCCGCTGCGGATAAAATCAATTTTGGCGTATCCGCCACCTATCCGCCGTTTGAATCGCTGGATGCCAGCAACCAGATCGTTGGTTTCGATATCGATCTGGCGAAAGCGCTGTGCAAACAGATGCAGGCCGACTGCACCTTTACTAACCATGCTTTTGACAGCCTGATCCCGTCGCTGAAGTTCAAAAAATACGACGCGGTGATCTCCGGGATGGACATCACGCCTGAGCGCAGCAAGCAGGTCGCGTTCACCGACCCGTACTACGCCAACTCGGCGGTGGTGATTGCGAAGAAAGGCGCTTACACCTCTTTCGATCAGCTGAAAGGCAAACGCATCGGGATGGAAAACGGCACCACTCACCAGAAATACCTGCAGGACAAACACCCGGAAGTGAAGACCGTGGCCTATGACAGCTACCAGAACGCGATTATCGACCTGAAAAATGGCCGTATCGACGGCGTCTTCGGCGACACCGCCGTGGTGAACGAATGGCTAAAAACCAACCCGCAGCTGGGTACCGCAACGGAAAAAGTGACCGATCCGCAGTACTTCGGCACGGGCCTCGGCATCGCGGTACGTCCGGATAACAAAGCCCTGCTGGAAAAACTGAACGGCGCGCTGAAGGCGATTAAAGCGGACGGGACGTACCAGAAAATTAGCGAGCAGTGGTTCCCGCAGTAACCTTTTTTGCCGGGTGACCTGGCCTACGGGGGTGGTAGTCTGTAGGCCGGGTAAGGCGAAGCCGCCACCCGGCAATTTCTTAAAGCGGCACAAAGAACCTGAACCGCGCCCCGCTCACCGACTCCATCAGCCTGATCCCGCCCCCGTGCAGCTCCAGCATCCGTTTCACGATTAACAGCCCCAACCCGCCGCGATTCTCCCGCGAGGCCTGGGTATTGAGCGCCGACGGCCGCTGGAACAGATCGTCGCGCAGCGAGGCATCCACGCCCGTTCCGCTGTCGGACACTTCGACCTGCAGCTGTTCATTTTCCTGCCACACCGCCAGGCGAATTTCTCCGCCGCCAGGCGTATGGCGCATCGCGTTATCCAGCAGGTTAGTCACCACGCGTTCGATCATCGACACATCGGCATTTACCAGCGGCAGCGGCCCCGGCACGTCAATATGCAGATTGACCTCTCGCGTGCGGGCGGTGAGCTCAAACTTCTGCGCTACGTCGGAAATCAGCTCCGCCATTGCGAACCGCTCGCGCTGGGGTTTGATGCCCCCGTGCTCAAGACGAGCCAGCTCAAACAGCTGCTGCGAAAGATGGCGGACCTTTTGTCCCTGACGCAGGGCGGTGGCGAGATACTGCTGGTGCTCCTGCGGCGTCAGCGTGGCGGATTTGAGCGACAGGGTTTCGAGATAGCCCAGCAGGGAGGTGAGCGGCGTGCGGAGATCGTGCGAAATATTGGCGATAAACTCCCGGCGCTGGCGATCGCTGTCGGCCAGCCGATCCCACTGTTGGGTGATTTTGCGCGCCAGCTCGATAAAGCTGTTGCGCAGGATCGCCACTTCATCTTTTGCCGCCGCGTCCGGCGTCTGTGCCGCCAGCAGCCTGATTGCGCTCATGCTGTCCTGCTCCAGCCCGGCCACTTCCACCGTCAGCTTTTTGACCGGACGCGTGACCCAGTACCAGATCAGCAGTCCTGCCAGCAGCCCAAACAGCGCAACCCACAGCAGTGACCACAGGACGGTACTCCACAGCGCCTTGTGCCAGGCCATTTCCGCCAGGGCGTTTGACTCCTCGCCCTGCAAAATAATGTACAGATAGCCTTTCAGCTCGCCGTCCTGCCGCAGGGGCGTGGCGCTGAAGACTTTTTGATTTTGACTGCGCGGATCGTCGCCCAGTACCGGCATGGCGGTGCCGCTCAGGAAGCTCTGCACCGGAGCCAGATCGATTTTTTGCCGCTGAATATGGCCCGGCGGTGCGGCATCGGCGAGGATATCGCCGTCAGGAGAGATAACGTACAGCTCAACGCTTGGATTAAAGGTCATCAGTCGGCCAAACAGCGGTTTCAGCGCGCTGCGGTCGACCCGGCCCTGCGCGTCCAGAATCGGTTCGCGCTGGACGATCTGCTGCGCCAGCCCGCCCGACAAACGCTGCACCATCGCGTTACCGTACTGCATGCTGCTGTAGAGCTGGACCGCGCAAGCGACGGCAGCGCAGAGCATCATCAGCAGGATGAACAGCAGCGTCAGGCGCTGGCTCAGGCTAAAGCGACGCATCATGCTGCGGCTCCGCAAATTTGTAGCCCTTGCCCCAGACGGTGCGAATGATCTCCGGTTCGGCGGCGTCCTTCTCTATCTTGATGCGCAGGCGGTTGATATGGGTGTTGACGGTGTGCTCGTAGCCTTCGTGCTGGTAGCCCCAGACCTGCTCCAGCAGCGCCAGACGGGAAAACACCTCTCCGGGATGACGGGCAAAGAAGTAGAGCAGCTCGAACTCGCGCGGGGTGAGATCCACCACCTGGCCGTGAAGCAGCACGCTGCGCGCCAGCGGGTCGATGGTCAGACCGTGGGCCTGAATGTGTCCGTCGGTTTGCGCCTGCCCCATCGCCTGCTGGCGGCGGAACAGCGCTTTGATGCGCGCAATCAGCTCCTGCACGGAGAACGGTTTTGCCAGATAGTCGTCGGCGCCGGTTTCCAGCCCGGTGATGCGGTCGGTTTCGCTGCTGCGGGCGCTGATGATGATCACCGGCAGGTAGCGCGTCATCTGACGGATGCGTCGGCAAATCTCCAGACCGTCCACGTTGGGCAGCATCAGGTCGAGGATCACCGCATCCCACGGCTGTGCTTCAAGACGCAGCAGGGCGTTGCCCCCGTCGGGCTCGTGGGTGATGGCGTAGCCTTCGTCTTCTAAATTGAGTCGCAGAAGCGCCGCGATATCGTGGTCGTCTTCCACCAGCAGGATCTGCTTCATGGGTAAGCCTTCATTCATTTCTTATGACGTAAGCTTACCTGATTTCGACGGGATGAAGAGTTCACATTTTGTTGAACATTGTGCGGGGGTCATGCCGGGTGGCGGCTACGCCTTACCCGGCCTACTCCGGATCGTAGGCCCGGTAAGCGCAGCGCCACCGGGCGATGTTGAGGATTAGTGCGTTTTCACCAACAACGTCAAAACTTCATAATGCGCGGTATGAGGGAACATATCAAAAAGCTGAACGCGTTCAACGCGATAGCCCGGTAGTTGAGCGATGTCTTTCGCCATGGTCTGCGCGTTGCAGCTGGAATAGATGATGTACTCAGGCGCCATCTGGCTCAGGTAGTCGCACAGCGCATTACCGATGCCGCGGCGCGGCGGGTTGACCAGCACCAGCTCCGGCACGTTGCCCTGTCCGGTCGCGAACTGCGTGGAGTCGAGCGCCTGGAAGCGCAGATTCGTTAACCCCAGCTCAGCGGCGGACTGCTTCGCGCAGGCAATCGCTTCGGCAGAGATCTCAATCCCGGTGAGCTGCATCTCCGGCGTCGCGCAGTGCAGGCCAAACCCACCCACGCCGCAGAACAGATCCCACATATGATGGATGTTCAACGCACGCACCCAGTCGCGGGCGGTAGCGTACAGGCTGCTTGCCACGGTCGGGTTGGTCTGGAAGAAGCTTTGCGGGCGGATCCACAGCGGCACGCCGTTGAAGCTCTCCGCCAGCGCGTGCTGGTCGGTGAAGAAAATTTCTTTCTCCCCTTCCATGATCGCCATATGCACCGGCTGGATGTTTGCCGTAATCACCTTCAGCTGCGGGAGCTGCGCCTGCAGCCACGGCAGCGCCGCGCGCAGCTGCTCCAGCTTGGCTTCCGAGCGCAGCACGAAGCGCAGCATCATGCCGCCGTCTTTCTGGCTTTCAGTCAGCAGAAGGTATTTCAGCTCACCGCGCTTGCGGGCCACGCTGTAGGGCGTTAATCCCGCCCGGGCAATAAAGGGTTTGAGCGCCGCAAAGACCGGCGCAAAGGAGGCGGGATACAGCGGGCAGTCGGTTAAATCTTCCGGCGTGCCGTCGCGGTGCAGCATCCCCAGCAGCGGTTTTTCGACGCTGCCGCTGACCACCATTTTGGCTTTATTGCGAAAGCCCTGCTCAGGGCCGCTGACGGGTGCGCACCACTCGCCCACCGCGTGTTCTGCCAGCAGCTGTTGCAGGTCGGCCATTTTGGCGGTGAGTTGTTGAGAGACCGGCTGTTCTATCCACTGACAGGAGCGGCAGCGTCCGGCGTCATAGAGTGCGCACTGCATATGAAAACCTTAAAAATCACGAGGGCTGCGATTATATACACAAAATCATTCAAGTTGTATCAAGGCGGCAAGTCTGAGAATCCCCAGGAGCTTACTCAAGTAAGTGACTGGGGTGAACAGACGCGGCCAACGCAGAGACGGCTTGAAGGATGACGTGTATACACATTATTGCAGGCGGAAGAATCGCCGACTGGAGGCCGGAACGAAGAGAAGAAAGAGCACCAGCATGTCCGGCAGTTTTTGCATAAACAGCGCGCGCAGGATCTCGCGTTTGGATTCTCCGGCAATGCTGAACAGCTCCGGGTAGCCGTAGCCCAGCGAGGCGGCCCACAGATAGCTCGCCGCGGTAATTTGCGTCAGCATATAGACCCAGCGCGCCCAGTTTCGCCCTTTAACCAGCGAAAACGCGCAGTAGATCTCGATAAACACCAGCACCAGGCTGCTCAAAAAGACCAGCGTCAGATTCCACGTCTGCACGCTACGGTGAATGAATTCACCGATGCCGCGCACGCCCAGGGTATTCAGAATCATCAGCACGTCCAGGCAGCGGATCATAATAATGGCGAGCGCCGCCACCTGAACCAGCGCAGGTACGTTAGGACGCGCGTGCGTAATACGTGATTTTTTTAATAATCCCAATGTTTTACTTCCCTGAAAAACAGTGCCGCGTCATGCGCGGCACATCACTGGAAATTTTAAATCCTTCAGCCGCGTCTTGCACGCTGGATATCACGCACACGCTGTTTTTCCGCGCGCGCCATCAAATACCAGGCGATAAATCCGACAATTCCGACCACGCCGAGGATGATAGAGGCCAGGGCGTTGATCTCCGGGTTGACCCCCATGCGCACGCTGGAGAAGACCAGCATCGGCAGTGTCGTCGCCCCCGGGCCGGAGACGAAGCTGGCGATGACCAGATCGTCGAGCGACAGGGTAAACGCCAGCAGCCAGCCGGAGATTACCGCCGGCATAATCATCGGCAGGGTGATGATGAAAAAGACCTTCAGCGGCGTCGCGCCGAGATCCATCGCCGCCTCTTCAATGGAGCGATCCAGCTCGCGCAGGCGCGAGGCGATCACCACCGCGACATAGGCGGTACAGAAGGTGACGTGCGCCAGCCAGATGGTGAGCATCCCGCGATCCACCGGCCAGCCGATGGCGTGCGCCAGGGCCACGAACAGCAGCAGCAGCGCGAGACCGGTGATCACGTCCGGCATAACCAGCGGGGCAGTGATCATAAAGGCGAAGCCGTTTGAACCGCGAAAACGCCCGAAGCGCACCATCACCAGCGCGGCGATCGTGCCCAGCACCGACGCCATGGTCGCCGCCAGCGCCGCGATGGTCAGGCTCAGCCCCACCGCGCTCATCATCGCAGCATCGTGGAACAGCTCGCTGTACCAGCGCGTCGACCAGCCTGCCCAGACCGTCACCAGTTTGGAGCTGTTAAACGAGTAGATCACCAGCATCAGCATCGGCGCATACAGGAAGGTAAAGCCGATAACGAGGATCGCAATTCGCCACGGGGAGCGCACTACCGGTAAGTTGTTCATCCGTGGTCTCCCATCTGTTTCTGCTGATGCTTGTGGAACCACATGATCGGCACGATCAGCAGCAGTAACATCACAATCGCTACCGCCGAGGCCACCGGCCAGTCGCGGTTATTGAAGAACTCCTGCCACAGCACGCGACCAATCATGATGCTGTCCGGCCCGCCGAGCAGTTCCGGGATCACAAACTCCCCTACCGCCGGGATAAAGACCAGCATCGACCCGGCGATAATGCCGCCTTTGGTCAGCGGGACAATGACGCTGAAGAAGGTTTTTAACGGACGGGCACCGAGATCGAGCGACGCTTCCACCAGCGAGTAGTCAATACGCGTCAGCGCCGTGTAGATCGGCAGCACCATAAACGGTAGATAGGCATATACAATGCCGATATAGACCGCGAGATTGGTGTGCAGGATCGTCAGCGGCTGATCGATAACCCCGAGCCACATCAGAAAGTTATTCAGCACGCCGTTGTTTTTCAGGATCCCCATCCAGGCGTAAACGCGGATCAGGAACGAGGTCCACGACGGTAAAATCACCAGCAGCAGCAGGATATTTCGCGTCGACGGCTTGCTGTGCGCCACCGCCCACGCCAGCGGGTAGCCCATCACCAGACAGCAGAGCGTCGAGATCGCCGCCACCTGCAGCGACTGCAGATAGGCTTCGAAATAGAGCGGGTCGTCGGTGAGCTGGAGGAAGTTACCGAGGTTAAGCGTCAGCGTCAGCTGCCCGTCGGCCCAGTCCAGCAGGTTGGTGTAAGGCGGGATCGCCCGCGCCATCTCCGCCAGGCTTATCTTGAAAACAATCAGGAACGGCAGCAGGAACAGCAGGATCAGCCACACGTACGGCATGGCAATCACCAGCTTGCGGCCGTGTTTCATCTGCATGCGCGTCAGCCAGTGGGCAAAGCCGCCCGGCTTTTCTACGCGGGCTGGAGGTTCAAGTGTGCTCATGATCGCTCCTTATACCGTCAGCACGACGCAACTGTCAGCGTCCCAGCACAGGCGCACTTCGTCGCCCCAGGTCGGCTGCCCCTTGCGATAGCGATGTTCGTTCTGTAGCTGCGCGCTGAGCATCTGCCCGCTCTTCAGGCGCACGTGGTAGATAGACAAATCGCCCAGATAGGCAATGTGCACCACTTCGCCGACGGCAAAGTTATAGCCATCGGCAGGCGGATCCTCACAGAGCATGATTTTCTCCGGACGCAGCGCGACGTAGACCGGCACGTTATCCACCACCGAGTTATCAGGATCGACCTTAAGCGGATGCTGCAGCCCCGGCGATTCGATAACAAGGCCATCCTCCTGACGCTCTTTCAGCAGCCCTTCGAAGACGTTAACCGAGCCGATGAACTCCGCGCTGTAGCGGGTGGTCGGATGCTCATAAATCTCTTCCGGCTCGCCAATCTGCACGAACTTCCCGCGGTTCATGATCGCGATACGTCCGGCCATGGTCATCGCTTCTTCCTGGTCGTGGGTCACCATCACGCAGGTCACCCCCACGCGCTCGAGGATATCGACCACTTCGAGCTGCATACGGTCGCGCAGCTTTTTGTCCAGGGCGCCCATCGGTTCGTCGAGCAGCAGCAGTTTCGGGCGTTTTGCCAGGCTGCGGGCCAGGGCCACGCGCTGGCGCTGGCCGCCCGAGAGCTGGTGCGGCTTACGCTTCGCGAACTCCTGCATGTGTACCAGACTGAGCATCTCGGCCACGCGCGCGGTAATTTCGGCTTTCGGCAGCTTGTCCTGCTTCAGGCCAAAGGCAATGTTCTGCTCCACCGTCATGTGCGGAAACAGCGCGTAGGACTGGAACATCATATTGATCGGGCGCTGATACGGCGGCACGCTGGAGAGATCAACGCCGTCGAGCATGATTTGCCCGGCAGTGGGCTGTTCAAAACCGGCCAGCATACGCAGCAGGGTCGATTTACCGCAGCCAGAGGCCCCCAGAAGGGCAAAAATCTCGCCTTTATAGATCGTCAGGCTGACGTCGTCCACGGCATGCTGGCCATCGAAAGATTTGGTGAGGTTACGAATTTCAAGAAGCGGGGTCAGCGCTTTACGGACTTTCGCCTGCGGGCGGGGGATCGCGTCATTCACGGGGTGTTCTCCGGTAGAGATCAAAACTGGTGCAAACGCACCGTCAGGGTGCGCATCGCCGGGCGGCGCTAACGCTTGCCCGGCCTACGGGTTGTAGAGGCCCGGTAAGCGATAGCGCCACCGGGCAACAATACCAAACGCCGTTATTTACCGCTTTTCACCTTGGTCCACGCGCGGGTACGCACGCGGTCAATTTTTGGATCCTGGACTTTCAGGGTGAAGAGCTTGGCGAACACATCCGCTGGCGGATAGATAGCCGGGTTATTACGGATTTCTTCGCTCACCAGCGGCACGGAGGCCTTGTTACCGTTCGCGTAGTAAACGTGGTCGCTGATATGGGCGATAACCTCAGGACGCATCAGGTAGTTGAGGAACTGGTAGGCTTCGTCTTTGTTCTTCGCATCAGCAGGCATCGCAAAGACGTCAAAGAAGGCCAGCGCCCCCTCTTTTGGAATGAAGTAAGAAACGTTCACGCCGTTTTTCGCCTCTTTAGCGCGGTTAGCCGCCTGCCACACGTCCCCTGCCCAGCCGATCGCGACGCAGATGTCGCCGTTCGCCAGATCGTTGATGTACTGAGACGAGTGGAAGTAACGGATGTTTGGACGCAGCTTCAGCAGCAGATCGGTCGCCGGGCCGGTGTAATCATCCGCCTTATTGCTGTTCGGATCTTTGCCCAGGTAGTTCAGCACGGTGGCGAAAATCTCTTCCGGCGCATCGAGGAAGGAGACGCCGCAGCTTTTCAGCTTCTCAAGGTTTTCCGGCTTCAGCACCACGTCCCAGCTGTCCAGCTTCACGTCCGGGCCCAGCGCCGCCTTCACTTTATCGACGTTAAAGCCGATACCGGTGGTCGCCCAGAGATACGGCATCGCGTATTTATTGTCCGGGTCATGCTTGGCCACCAGCTTCAGCACTTCCGGATCGAGGTTTTTCCAGTTAGATAGTTTGCTCTTATCCAGCGGCTGGAAGACGCCTGCCGTCAGCTGGCGCTCGAGGAAGCTTGCGGAAGGCACCACGAGGTCAAACCCGGTGCTGCCCGCCATCAGTTTTCCTTCCAGCACTTCGTTGGAATCGAACACGTCGTAGACCACTTTAATGCCGGTCTCTTTTTCAAAATTTGCGACCGTGTCCGGCGCAATATAGTCAGACCAGTTATAAACGTGCAGCGTTTTTTGTTCCGCAGCGAGCGTGCCGGCAGAGACGGCCATCAGAGCACCCGCAACCAGACCCGATAACCATTTTTTATTCAAGGCGATCATAGTGTTATTCCTTCTGAAAGCTCGTTAACAAACGAACTAAAACTGTGCAATCTGGATATATGCAAAAATCATGCATAGTTTGTCGCTCTGCTCAAAATAAAAAGAAACCTCTTTACCCGGCAGCTTCCGCTCGCTTTTTGAAGCATCGCAAGAATAACTGTAGCCCGTGTCCCCGGCTATAGCCCAGACGAAAAAACGCCTTTTATCAATTTTTTATGCAGGTTAAGTCTACGTGATAAGCCGAAACGGCCTTCAGGGAGGTGAAAAATTCTTTAAAGAAAGGTTAAAAGCAGCAGAAAAAATGGCCTTCTGCAGCCGCTATGGCAGCGACTGCGCAAAAGTCAGACAGGCTTAGTGAAGAAAATTGGGAGATGCATCATTATTCTCTGCATCATCTTCCGCGCTATACAGCAGATGGTGTGCATTGGCTTCCATCATGACCATCGAAATTTGCTCTTCACTCAAGCGCATAAACCAGGAGAACTGCTTGAACGACAGCCCGGCACCGGAGAATAAAGACTGGCAAACAACCAGTTTTGGCAGATTATCATCCTGTATGTCGAGAAATGCCTTCACCGTCAAAGAACTGGCATTGATGGCCGACAGGTCGGAGGCCAGCGCCAGCAGCGCGGACGGCTTCACTTCGGCCAGCGCGGAGAAAAGGATCACGTCGTTAATGAGATCGATTTTGGCATCGAAAATGCCGTCGAAATTCTGCATATGAGGCAGATGCAGCGCCTGGCAGGAATCGCATTCGAAGAACGTAATTCCGGCATCATCAAGCCATTGACGTAACGTATCCAGTGTAGGTACGACCTGTAAATCCATCGCTGTGCAGCCTCTTAAATAAAAACTTTGCATAGATTACGCAAAAAGTGCGTTCAATACCATTTAACCGCCCGTTTTCAGACAGTACCCCGGCGTGGCATGACGCTCGATCCATGCGATCATTTTACCCGCAATATCGACCCCGGTGGTTTTTTCCACGCCTTCCAGCCCCGGCGAGGCGTTCACCTCCATGACCAGCGGCCCGCGCGTTGCGCGCAGCAGGTCTACGCCCGCTACGTCCAGCCCCAGCGTTTGCGCCGCTTTGACGGCAATTTCCCGCTCGCGCTCGCTGATATCGGCTACCCGCGCGACGCCGCCGCGGTGAAGGTTAGAGCGGAAATCGCCCTCTTTCGCCTGGCGCTCAATGGCCGCCACCACTTCATTGCCGACCACGAAGCAGCGAATATCGCGCCCTTTCGCCTCTTCGATGTACTCCTGCACCAGAATGTGGGCATTCAGTCCCCGAAAGGCGTCAATCACGCTCTCCGCCGCCTGACGCGTCTCCGCCAGCACCACGCCAATGCCCTGGGTGCCTTCCACCAGCTTGATCACCAATGGGGCACCGCCCACCATGTCGATCAGATCGCTGGTGTCGTCCGGCGAATGGGCAATCCCGGTGACGGGAAGATCGATCCCCTGACGGGCAAGGAGCTGCAGCGAGCGCAGCTTGTCGCGGGCGCGGGAAATAGCAACGGATTCGTTGAGCGGATAGCTGCCCAGCATCTCGAACTGTCGCAGCGCGGCGGTGCCGTAGTAGGTAATCTGGGAGCCGATGCGGGGGATCACTGCATCAAAGTGCGGCAGCTTGCGGCCTTTGTAGTGAATCGACGAGGCGGCCGGGTCGATGTTCATATAGCAGGACATCGGGTCGAGGATCTCAACCTGATGCCCGCGTTTCGAAGCCGCTTCTCTCAGGCGCTTACATGAATAGAGCGTTCCATCCCGGGACAATATGGCAATTTTCACCCTGCACCTCTCTGAAGACATGGAAAAAGCCTGCGTATCATATACGCAGGCAGGCGCAGGATAAATGGACTATCGCGTTGCCCAGCCCTGTTTGTGCAGATAATCAAGAATAAACGGGCGATTTTCTTTAATGATGGTGCGGCGAATATGGTCAGTCCAGGTATCGCGACGATTGTTACTGCCGCGCGTCAGGTAGTAGTTCGCCAGCTCTTCATCGTATTGATTCAGGACGTCCTGATCGACCGGCTTATAGTAGTTTTCGTGCACCAGCATCGCCGCAGGAATGCGCGGCTTCAGATCCGGGTTATCCGCAGGCCAGCCGAGGCACAGGCCAAACAGCGGCAGCACGTGTTTTGGCAGCTTCAGTAGTTCGGTCACGCTTTCAATATTGTTACGCAGGCCGCCAATGTAGACACCGCCTAACCCCAGCGACTCCGCCGCAGTGAAGGCGTTTTGCGCCATCAGCGCGGTATCCACCACGCCCAGCAGCAGCTGTTCGGCCAGCCCGAGCTCGGCTTCAGGGCAGATCTGCAGGTGGCGGTTAAAGTCGGCGCAGAACACCCAGAACTCCGCCGCCTGGGCCACATGCTTTTGCCCGCCGGTCAGCGTCACCAGTTGTTCACGCATGGCCGGGTCGGTGATGCGGATAATGGAGCTGCACTGCAGAAAACTGGAGCTCGAAGTCGCCCTGGCGCTGTCAATAATAGCGGCACGCTGCGCCTCGGTAATCGGCTCATCGGTGAAGTGGCGAATGGAACGGTGGGAACGGAGCAGGTCAATCGTTGGTGTCATCTTGTCTCTCTTTGTCTTGCTTAAACCTTATGCCAGCCAGTATAGGCAATGATCTGCGCGATGTAATTGGCCAAACATAGCCTGACTGTATCAAAGCGACAGGCGAAACCTTCTTTAATGGCGACAGGTTATCGGGCACTATATGTCTTATTCGCCGTCAGGCTTGTTTTTTTAGGAGAGAGAAATGTTTGCAGTAATTTTTGGTCGTCCAGGGTGCCCATACTGTGTACGCGCGAAAGAGCTGGCTGAGAAACTGACCGAAGAGCGCGATGACTTCAACTTCCGCTACGTGGATATCCACGCGGAAGGCATCACCAAAGCGGATCTCGAAAAAACCGTCGGCAAGCCGGTTGAAACCGTACCGCAGATCTTCCTCGATCAGAAACACATCGGCGGCTGCACTGACTTTGAAGCTTACGCCAAAGAGCACCTGGGCCTGTTTGCTGCCCAGTAATGATATGAAACGACGCCCTCACCGAGAGGGCGTTTTTATTTGTGGTGCCGTCGGCGTTGAAGCAGACTGCGCACAAATAAGTAGCAGAGCGCGCCAAGGGCGCACCAGAATACGGCGCTCATCAGCCATGCCAGTTCCTGCCAGAAACTCCGCGTTGATATATACAGCATACGCATCAGCAGCAGACACAGCGGCGCGGCCAGGATGGCGCCCAGCAGCGGCTTCACCACCTCCCCTTTACGGGAGAGAAAACTGGCAGCAGCCCCCGGCAGCGTAAAAAAGAGCAGCCCCAGCTCCGGATGACCCGACGCCCTGAATGCTCCTTTCACGTTAAAAGCAAGCGACATGCATACGACCGTGAACAGCAAAAAGCAGCTGATCACCCCCGCCCAGTTTCGTTTAATGTTCAAACTATCCTCCTGATTTATCTCTATCAAATACACCTTCGTCTGTTAGACGCCCAGTCAGATAAAGCAGTGCGGCAATCCTTGCCAAAGTACGCACAGGGTGATGCGATAATCAGTAGCTGTCAGTAGCTAATGCGATTAAACTACACGCCAGCTAATGTTTTAGGGAATAAAGCAGGAAACAGGGAGCGTTAACGCCTTTCCCTGACCCAGAAAACAGTAGCCCAAAAAGTCCTTTCATTCAACAACTTACTGGTAAACAAGAAGTTAGCCTCCGTGAATATAAACGTCGCAGACTTGTTAAATGGGAATTACATCCTGTTATTATTTGTGGTACTGGCGCTGGGCCTTTGCCTGGGTAAATTGCGCCTGGGTTCAGTTCAACTTGGTAATTCCATTGGCGTTTTAGTCGTCTCCTTATTATTAGGCCAGCAGCACTTCAGCATTAACACGGACGCGCTCAACTTAGGTTTTATGCTGTTTATTTTTTGCGTTGGCGTGGAAGCGGGACCGAACTTTTTTTCAATTTTCTTCCGCGACGGCAAAAATTATCTGATGCTGGCGTTGGTGATGGTCGGCAGCGCGCTGCTGATCGCGTTAGGGCTGGGTAAACTGTTTGGCTGGGATATCGGGTTAACGGCCGGTATGCTGGCAGGCTCCATGACGTCCACCCCTGTACTGGTGGGTGCCGGCGATACCCTGCGCCATTCCGGCATGGCCGGCGCGCAGCTTTCTGCCGCACTCGACCACCTGAGCCTGGGCTATGCCCTGACCTATCTGATTGGTCTGGTGAGTCTTATCGTTGGCGCGCGCTACCTGCCAAAACTGCAGCACCAGGATTTACAGACCAGCGCCCAGCAAATCGCCCGCGAGCGCGGTCTGGATACCGACTCCAAACGTAAAGTCTATCTCCCGGTGATCCGCGCCTACCGCGTCGGGCCAGAGCTGGTTGCCTGGGCTGACGGCAAAAACCTGCGCGAGCTGGGGATTTACCGCCAGACGGGCTGCTACATCGAACGTATCCGCCGCAACGGCATTCTGGCGAACCCGGACGGCGACGCGGTGCTACAGATGGGCGACGACATTGCGCTGGTGGGTTACCCGGACGCCCACGCCCGTCTCGACCCGAGCTTCCGTAACGGCAAAGAGGTGTTCGACCGCGATCTGCTCGACATGCGCATCGTCACCGAAGAGATCGTGGTGAAAAACCATAACGCCGTGGGCCGCCGCCTGGCGCAGCTGAAGCTGACCGACCACGGCTGCTTCCTCAACCGCGTGATCCGCAGCCAGATTGAGATGCCTATCGACGACAACGTCGTGCTCAACAAAGGCGACGTTCTACAGGTCAGCGGCGACGCCCGACGCGTGAAAACCGTGGCCGACCGCATCGGCTTTATCTCGATTCACAGCCAGGTCACCGACCTGCTGGCCTTCTGCGCCTTCTTTATCGTTGGCCTGATGATCGGGATGATCACCTTCCAGTTCAGCAACTTCAGCTTTGGCATCGGTAATGCCGCCGGTCTGCTGTTCGCCGGGATCATGCTGGGCTTCCTGCGAGCGAACCACCCGACCTTCGGCTACATTCCGCAGGGCGCGCTGAACATGGTGAAAGAGTTCGGTCTGATGGTCTTTATGGCAGGCGTGGGCTTAAGCGCGGGAAGCGGTATCGGCCACAGCCTGGGTGCCGTCGGCTGGCAGATGCTGGTGTCCGGACTTATCGTCAGCCTGGTGCCGGTCGTTATCTGTTTCCTGTTCGGCGCCTACGTGCTGCGCATGAACCGCGCCCTGCTCTTTGGGGCAATGATGGGCGCGCGTACCTGTGCGCCTGCAATGGAAATCATCAGCGATACCGCGCGCAGCAACATCCCGGCGCTGGGGTATGCAGGCACGTACGCTATCGCTAACGTGCTGCTGACGCTGGCGGGTACGCTGATCATCATCATCTGGCCTGGACTCGGATAACTCCTAAGTTTGCGCGTGGTGAAAATTATTTTCGTTACGCGCAGAACTTTTTTATCAGGGGGCAGTCATAACTAGTGCCACTGCTTTTCTTTGATGTCCCCAATTTGTGGAGCCCATCAACCCCGCCGTTTTGGTTCAAGGTTGATGGGTTTTTTGTTGCCTGAAATTCCCCTTACTCAATTTCACCTTCTCTCCAGCCATTAAAACATATATGATTAAACGCATATAAAAACCACGCCGTCAGGAACCCTCATGCTCCACCCACTCCACCTCTTCAAAACCCTCTCCGACGAAACGCGGCTCGCCATCGTCATGCTGCTCCGCGAAGCGGGCGAGCTGTGCGTCTGCGATCTCTGCGCCGCCACCGCCGAATCTCAGCCGAAGGTCTCCCGCCACATGGCCCTGCTCCGCGAGTCCGGGCTTGTGATCGACCGTCGCGAGGGGAAATGGGTCCATTATCGTCTCTCGCCCAACATGCCTGCATGGGCGGCAGCCGTTATCGACACCAGCTGGAACTGCCTGCGGGAAGAGACGCGCATGAAGCTGAAAAACCGGCTTCCGGGTTCGTGCTAATCAAGACACATTCACAAAAACAGATATAACGGAGTAAGCGATGTTTCTGGCAGGGGCAATTTTTCTGTTTACGCTGGTGCTGGTCATCTGGCAGCCGAAAGGACTGAGTATTGGCTGGAGCGCCACCATCGGCGCCGTGCTGGCGCTGGTCAGCGGCGTGATTCACATTAATGATATACCGGTAGTCTGGAATATCGTCTGGAACGCTACGGCAACGTTCATCGCCGTCATCATCATCAGCCTGCTGCTGGATGAGTCCGGCTTTTTCGAGTGGGCGGCGCTGCACGTCGCCCGCTGGGGAAACGGTCGCGGGCGATTGCTGTTTACCTGGATTATCCTTCTGGGCGCAGCCGTCGCGGCGCTGTTTGCCAATGACGGCGCAGCGCTGATCCTGACCCCTATCGTTATCGCCATGCTGCTGGCGCTGGGGTTCAGCAAACAGGCTACGCTGGCATTTGTGATGGCGGCTGGTTTTATCGCCGATACCGCCAGCCTGCCGCTGATTGTGTCGAACCTGGTCAACATCGTCTCGGCAGACTTCTTCACGCTGGGGTTCAGTGAATATGCTTCGGTGATGATTCCCGTTGATATCGCCGCGATTGCCGCAACGCTGGTCATGCTCCATCTGTTCTTTCGCAAGGAAATTCCGGCGGAATATGACCTGGCGAAACTGCGCGAGCCTGCACGCGCGATAAACGATCTACCGACGTTCAGAACCGGCTGGATCGTGCTGCTGCTTCTGCTCGTAGGTTTCTTCGTCCTTGAGCCTCTCGGCATTCCGGTCAGCGCCATTGCGACTGCGGGCGCGCTGGTTTTGTTCGCTGTCGCAAAACGCGGACATGCGATAAACACCGGAAAAGTGCTGCGCGGCGCACCGTGGCAGATCGTGATCTTCTCGCTGGGGATGTATCTGGTGGTGTATGGCCTGCGCAATGCCGGGCTGACGGACTCTCTCACAGGCGTACTGAACAGCCTGGCCGGACACGGATTGTGGGCGACCACGCTGGGTACCGGGTTCATCACCGCGTTCCTGTCATCCATAATGAACAATATGCCCACGGTGCTGATTGGCGCACTCTCCATTGAGGGCAGCACAGCAACGGGATTGATTAAGGAGGCGATGATTTACGCCAACGTGATTGGCTGCGATCTGGGCCCGAAAATCACGCCTATCGGCAGCCTCGCCACCCTGCTCTGGCTCCACGTGCTGGCGCAGAAAAACATGACGATCACCTGGGGTTACTATTTCCGGACGGGCATCATCATGACGCTGCCGGTCCTGTTTGTGACGCTCGCCGCGCTGGCGCTACGTCTCTCCTTCACACTGTAATGAGCCACTGATATGAGCCACATCACCATTTACCACAACCCCGCCTGCGGCACCTCGCGCAACACGCTGGAGATGATCCGCAACAGCGGCACGGAGCCAGAGATTATCCTCTATCTGGAAACCCCGCCGTCGCGCGATACGCTGACCACCCTGATTGCCGATATGAGCATTTCGGTGCGGGATCTGCTGCGTAAAAACGTGGAGCCCTATGAACAGCTCGGCCTTGCCGAAGATAGCTTCACCGACGACCAGCTAATCGAGTTTATGCTGCAATACCCGATTCTGATTAACCGTCCGATCGTGGTCACACCGCTGGGCACCCGCCTGTGTCGCCCGTCAGAAGTCGTCCTCGACATTCTGCCTGATGCGCAGAAAGGGGCATTTACGAAAGAAGATGGCGAAGCGGTGGTGGACGCCAGCGGGAAGAATATCCTGAAAAAATAATCCATCCTCAGGTGGAGAACAGGGCCAGCTTCCGGTGGCCCTGAGCGCCTGGAGAAAACAACCGCCCGCTAGCTCGACACGCAGACGCGGTTGCGCCCCTCACGTTTTGCACGGTAAAGCGCCTGATCGGCTCGCGCCAGGGCTGACTGCATGCCATGTTCAATCTCAAGTTCATCCGGGGTCATGCATACAAGACCCATGCTGGCGGTGAAGCGGATCGTCTGCCCGTTGAAGTCGACGTTCTGGCTGGCAAGGCTCATCCGTACGCGCTCGGCGATCTCAGCGGCCGCCTCCAGAGTAGTATGCGGCATTGCCACGACAAACTCTTCCCCGCCAAAGCGGGCGACAATGTCGCTGCCTCTCACCAGTGCCGGAAGCGCGTTGCCAATATGCTTCAGCACCGCATCGCCACCGTCATGACCCCATGTGTCGTTAATATGCTTAAAGAAATCCAGATCCATGCTCATCAGGCACAGGGGCTGCTGATGCCGGCGGGCAAGATTGCAGGCCTTCAAAGACCACTCATCAAACTGACGACGGTTTGCCAGCCCGGTGAGCGGATCGTGCCGCGCCTCCTGCTGGAAACGCGCCCGCTGCAGGGCGTTGACGTGGATATAGTGCATAAGAAACCACTGCGTAAGGGAGATAACCAGAATCGCCAGCGCCGTCCACAGTGCCTGATAATACCAGCCGTGCAGCACGTCTTTTCTGGCCAGCCCGACGGCCAGCACCCATTTGCGTTCGTTGAGGTTGAGAAATACCCCCATACGTTCAACGCCATCAATCGGAGAGGTGTATCGGTGGACCTGTGCGGTATCACTCGCGTATTCCAGCAGCTTCGCGAGGCGCGGGTCGGAGGTGTTCAATTGCGTACCGCCATTCGCCCCCATACGGGCAAGCTGCACAGCATTGTCACGGTCAAGGACTGCCATCGCCCCGCCATGGCCTAAATCAAAGCCCTGCACTTCCATTTTGCGGAACATATCGTTCATGGAGTGACCATTGAAGAAACCCACCGCACCGCCCAGAAAGCGACCATGGGCATCGCGCACCGCTCGGAACATCACGAACCCTACCATGTTTTTATCCGTGCCGTTGCTTCGCCAGTAAAACAGACTTTCGGTGACTTCATCCCGGCGAAAATCGTTAAACAGAGGGCGCTGCCGGAAGCTGGCCTGCGCAAGCGTAGAGGCGTCCAGAGCGCGTTCAAAAGGAAATAGTGCGCGGCTGCTAAGAAAATCACCGTATTCATCAAAGACGACAACGCCATCCAGCCAGGCGCGCTTCAGTTCCCCTTTCAGAAATGACTGCGCATTTTCAGGCGTGACCGTATGGTTGAGCAGAAAGGCATTACCGATAAAGCGCATCTGGTAGCGCATCGCGTTAAGGCTGGTATCAAACTGCTGAGACTGGAGTATCGCCGTATTGCGAAGGATACGTGCAGCGTTATCCTCCACATAGCCGCGCTGGTAGAGCAGATGTCCAATCAGCAGACCCGCCTGAACCAAAATCACCAGTACCAACAACGCTCTCTTTTTTGCCAGACTGACCTGCACGAACCAGGTACTTACTTTTTCACCCAACGCCAACCTCAACCACTGAACAGTAAATAACCAACGCGGTGGATAGTCACGTGATCAGCCCGGATTGTCAATATGAAGAAAAATCGTAATACATTGAAAAATATAAACTAATTCGTTTTATTTAACGGTGTGATACCCGCAATCCTCCCCACCATCGCCCGAATCTCCTCCCGGGATAGCGGCGTCCGGTCGGTCACGTAGTGCAGCGTCATCCCTTCAATAAAGGCATCCAGCGCGCGGGTGGTGACCGGGTCGAACCACTGCTCCAGCGTGGTCTGGCTCATCTTCATCCAGTCCTGCATCACCGTTTTGAGCGCCGCGCTGCGGTGCATAAAGGCGTAAAGCTGATACATCAGCGCCATGTTGTGCGGCGTGGTCACCTGCGAGCTGTGGATCAGGGTAGTGATGGATTCGCACGCCATTTCCGGCCCGGTGACGCCCGCAAAGAAATCCCGGTACTGCTGCGACATCTGGCAGGTAAACCACGTGAAGGCCTCCTCCAGCAGCGGCTCCATACCGTCGAAATAGTAGGTCATCGACCCCAGCGGCACGCCCGCGCAGGTGGCGATTTTACGGTGCGTGACGGCGTGAATACCGTGTTCAGCAATGGTGTCGAGCGTCGCCTGCAGGATTTTCTCCCGGCGATGCGGATCGTTGGGTGGTCTGCTCATCAATTCCTCACCTGGTTTGTGTACAAATGTACACAAACTTGCTAGTGTTGTCGCTATTGTTGTACTTCTGGTGCTACCCCAATGACGCTGACCTCTCCCCGCAAAGCCCTGCAGCTCCGCATGTGGGCGCTGTTTATGTTCTTCTTTATTCCCGGTCTGCTGATGGCCTCCTGGGCCACGCGCACCCCAGCCATTCGCGACATTTTGTCCGTTTCTACCGCAGAAATGGGCATCGTGCTGTTCGGCCTGTCGATAGGCTCCATGAGCGGCATCCTCTGCTCCGCGTGGCTGGTGAAGCGCTTCGGTACGCGGGCGGTGATCCGCACCACCATGTGCTTCGCGGTGTTCGGGATGATTGTGCTGAGCGTGGCGCTGTGGTTTGCCTCACCGGTGCTGTTTGCGCTGGGGTTGACGGTGTTTGGCGGCAGCTTCGGCTCGGCGGAAGTGGCGATAAACGTTGAAGGGGCGGCGGTCGAGCGCGAGATGAACAAAACCGTGCTGCCTATGATGCACGGCTTTTACAGCCTCGGCACGCTGGCCGGGGCGGGCGTGGGGATGGCGCTGACGGCCTTCGGCATGACCGCGAATCTGCATATCCTGCTGGCGGCGCTGGTGTGCATTATTCCGATTCTGACCGGCATCCGGGCGATCCCGGACGGCACCGGCAAGAACGCCTCAGATGAACAGCATTCTGCTGAAAAAGGGCTGCCCTTCTACCGCGATTATCAGCTGATGCTGATTGGCGTGGTGGTTCTGGCGATGGCGTTTGCGGAAGGGTCCGCCAACGACTGGCTGCCTCTGCTGATGGTGGACGGTCACGGCTTTAGCCCAACCTCCGGCTCGCTGATCTACGCCGGGTTTACTCTGGGGATGACCGTCGGGCGCTTCACAGGCGGCTGGTTTATCGACCGCTACAGCCGCGTGGCGGTGGTGCGCGCCAGCGCCCTGCTCGGCGGGCTGGGTATCGCGATGATTATCTTTGTGGATGTGGACTGGATTGCCGGCGTCTCGGTGATCCTCTGGGGGCTGGGCGCGTCCCTCGGCTTCCCGCTGACCATCTCTGCCGCCAGCGACACCGGCCCGGATGCGCCGACGCGCGTCAGCGTGGTGGCGACAACCGGCTATCTCGCCTTCCTGGTCGGGCCGCCGCTGCTCGGCTTCCTCGGCGAGCACTACGGGCTGCGCAGCGCCATGCTGGTGGTATTAGGGTTGGTGATCGTCGCGGCGCTGGTGGCGCGCGCGGTGGCAAAGCCGGAAACGAAACACACGACACTGGAGAAGGGATATGAGCGTTAAACTGATCGCCGTCGACATGGATGGCACATTCCTGAGTGATGCCAAGACCTACAATCGCCCGCGCTTTCTGGCGCAGTACGCACGCATGAAGGCGCAAGGCATTCGCTTCGTGGTCGCCAGCGGCAACCAGTATTACCAGCTAATCTCCTTTTTCCCGGAGATTGCTCATGAAATTTCATTCGTCGCCGAAAACGGCGGCTGGGTCGTGAGCGAAGGTGAAGACGTCTTCAACGGTGAACTGTCGAAAGCCCATTTCGAGACCGTCGCGAACGTGTTAAACGACGTTCCGGGCATTGAGGTCATCGCCTGCGGGAAAAGCAGCGCCTACACGCTGAAATGCTATGACGAGGGCTTTAAGGAGATCGCGGCGAAGTACTATCACCGTCTGGAAATGGTCAGCGATTTCGACAACCTGAACGATATTTTCTTCAAGTTCGGGCTCAACGTGTCTGATGATGAAATTCCGCGTATTCAGGCGCTGCTGCATGAAAAGCTGAGCGACATCATGGTGCCCGTCACCACCGGTCACGGCAGTATCGACCTGATTATCCCCGGCGTGCATAAGGCCAACGGCCTGCGGATCCTTCAGCAGCGCTGGGGGATAGAGAACAGCGACGTGGTGGCCTTCGGGGACAGCGGCAACGACGTGGAGATGCTGCGCCAGTCCGGGTTCAGCTTTGCGATGGCGAATGCCAGACCGCATATCAAAGCGGCGGCGCGCTTTGAAGCGCCGCATAATAACGAGGAAGGCGTGCTGGATGTGATTGATAAGGTGTTGAACGGGGAGGCACCGTTTAATTAACACTGTGCGGTCTGGTGCCCTCTCCCCTCACCCTGGCCCTCTCCCCAAAGGGGAGAGGGAATAAACAGTTAAGGTTGCAGGGCGTTTCCGACGCGCTTGTCCTTCAGGAATACCACCATCAGGCCAACCCACAGCGCACCGTTGGCGAGGTTAAACAGGCTGAACAGCCCATTGCCGCCCATCGCATAGGCATGCTTGCTCACTTCGATACCGACGGTAAAAATCAGCATCTGCAGCATCCCCATCGCCGCTGAGACCGTGCCTTTACTCATCTCGCTGGCAAACAGCGTCAGGCGCACCAGCCCGGCGTTCGCCACGCCAATCCCGAAGGCGTAAATGCTCAGCCCTGCCGTCATCCACAGGTAAGCATGTGATGACGCGACGGTCGCCACCGCCGCCAGAATCAGCCCTGCCGCAATCGGCCAGCCGCCCATGATAATCAGTGAACGCACGGTGCGTCGTGACGTCAAACGTGCCAGCACCAGGTTGCCGATAATCAGCGCGCCAAAGATCGGCACCTGCAGCAGGCCGTACTCATAGCTGCTGAGCTTTTCGCCGCTGATGATAATAACCGGAGACTGGGCAATCCACGCCAGCAGCGGCAGGCTAACGAATCCGGTCGCCAGCGCCCCCGCCACAAAGCGGCCATTCTTCAGCACTTCTTTGTAATCCCGACCCAGCTCTTTCAGCGAGAGTTTCTCGCCGATGCGGGTGGCGGTTTCCGGCATCGCCCGGTGCAGGCCAAAGAACGCGATGGCGGCGAGAACCGCAAAGAGCACAAACATCCCTTCCCAGGGCGCCACATGCACCCATGCGGCGCCCACCAGCGGCCCGAGCAAGGGAGCGATCAGCGCCACGTTCGCCATCAGCGCGGTAATTTTGATGCACACCGCCTCTTCAAACGACTCCTGAATGGCGGCATACCCCACGGCGCCGATAAAGCACAGGCTCACCCCCTGCAGGAAACGCAGCAGGGTAAATTGTTCAATGTTTTGCGCCAGCAGCGTGGCGAGACAGGTGACGATAAACCACACCACGCCCGTCAGCATCACCGGACGGCGTCCAATACGATCCGACAGCGGGCCTAACAGCCACTGCAAAAACATGCCGCCGGCCAGATAGGCGGTCATGGAGGTCGGTACCCACTCAATTCCCGCGTTGTACTGCGCCACCACGGTCAGCATACCGGGCTGGATCATATCGTTGCCGATATAGGTAGAAAATTCGTAGAGCACCAGACACAGGGGGAAAAGCAACGCCTGACGACCCAGACGTGAACCAGAAGAAGAACGGTTTAACATGCAATCTCTTTATAATGACAAAATCGCGACGAGTGTAATGAAATGCCGGAGCCCGAGATAGTGATTTATCGAGGATAAACAGAAATAAAGCACATATCGTCTTCGTTTAAGGTTTCCTTAATTTGACAGATTTATGATAGCCGCATTACTCGTCAACGACCCCAAATTATGGCACTCACCTCCAGCCGTTCAGAATTGTCTAAGTTACAGACAAATAAGACAAAACGACTTTACCGCTTACCGACCCGCTTTTATGGTTATCAGCTTTTCATACTGATAGTCCTTGCCGTGGTGTTTACGTGGCTATCGCGCAATGAAGCGCTCGACAGATGGGTAACCGGCTTCTGGTATGACGCGGCGACGCAGAGCTTCCCGCTGCAGAAAGACCACCTGCTAGATCTGCTTAACCATCGTCTGGCGAAGTACATCGCCATCGCCTTAGGCGCCGTGGCGCTGTTTTACGGCGCTTACAAGCGTAACGCAAGGCTGGTTACGGCGGCGCTTCTGATGGGCGTTGGCGCGCTGGCGGTGGGCCTGTTGAAAAGCATGAGCCATCACAGCTGCCCGTGGGACCTGTTGGAATACGGCGGTAAGGCTGTCTCTTATCCCCTGTTCAGCACCATCCCTGCAGACAGCGGTCCGGGACGCTGTTTCCCCGGCGGTCACGCCTCCAGCGGCTTTATGGTGATGGGGCTGTTTTTTGCCTTCTGGCGCGAGCGCCCTCGCCTCGCCTGGAGCTTCGTCGCGCTGGGCGTGGTGTTAGGTCTGGCGATGGGCTTCGGTCAGGTCATGCGCGGGGCGCATTTTTTCTCTCACAACCTGTGGGCTGGGTGGTGGGTCTGGTTTTCTCAGGTGGTGGTCTACGGCCTTGTTTCCACCCGGTTTGCTAAAGAGTGATAACGTTATGTTAGAGAATCTAAATTATCAGCTGTTTTATCTGATCAATGCCACCCCGGCCTCGCCCGAGTGGACGATCGATTTTGCCACCTTCCTGGCAAAAGATCTGATCAGTATCGTGCCTGCACTGGCTGCGATTCTCTGGCTGTGGGGACCCCGCAGCCAGGTAAAAGCGCAGCGCCAGCTGGTGATCAAAGTGGCGATGGCGCTGGGCGTGAGCGTTCTGGTGAGCTTCGTTCTGGGTCATGTGTTCCCGCACGCCCGTCCTTTTGTTGCACATGTGGGCTATACCTTCCTGCACCACGCGCCGGATGACTCGTTCCCGAGCGATCACGGGACGGTGATCTTTACCTTTGCGCTGGCTTTCCTGTTCTGGCATCGCCTGTGGTCTGGTGCGGTCCTGATGGTGGCGGCCCTGGCAATCGCCTGGTCTCGCGTTTACCTGGGCGTACACTGGCCGCTGGATATGGTGGGCGGTTTCCTGGTCGGGCTGATTGGCTGCGTGAGCGCGGCGATCCTGTGGAGCCTCTTCGGTGAAGCGCTCTACCGCACGCTGTCTTTACTCTATCGCGCCATTTTCGCTATCCCGATCCGCAAAGGCTGGATACGTGACTAACCCCAACCTGACAGGTTACACTTGAACCCCCGCCCTGCGGGGGTTCACTTTTTTTATCCCGAGGAACTATGGAAACACGTCGCGATGACCGCATTGCTCAGCTGCTACAGGCGCTGAAGCGCAGCGATAAGCTGCATCTTAAGGAAGCCGCCAACCTCCTCGGCGTCTCAGAGATGACCATTCGTCGGGATCTAAACAGCGAGAGCGCGCCCGTCGTGCTGCTGGGTGGATACATTGTGCTTGAGCCGCGTAGCGCCAGCCATTATCTGATCAGCGACCAGAAGACGCGCCTGGTGGAAGAGAAACGCAAAGCCGCGCGGCTTGCTGCCTCACTGGTACAGCCGCACCAGACGCTGTTTTTTGACTGTGGTACCACCACGCCGTGGATTATCGAAGCCATCGACAGCAGCATTCCTTTTACCGCCGTGTGCTACTCCCTGAACACCTTTCTGGCGCTTCAGGAGAAACCCGAGTGCCGGGTGATCCTCTGCGGCGGTGAGTTTCACGCCAGCAACGCGATTTTTAAGCCGCTCAACCTGCAGGACACGCTCAGCAATCTCTGCCCGGATATCGCGTTTTATTCCGCCGCCGGCGTCAACGTGCGCCAGGGGGCGACCTGCTTTAATCTGGAAGAGCTGCCGGTGAAGCACTGGGCGTTGAGCGCCGCGCAGTACCATGTGCTGGTGGTCGATCACAGCAAGTTTGGCAAGGTGCGTTCGGCAAGAATGGGCGAACTGGCGCAGTTCGATGCCATCGTCAGCGACTGCCGCCCGGACGACGAGATTGTGGCCCACGCGAAGGCGCAGCAGGTGAAGTTGATGTATTAAACGGGGTGCGGTCTGATGCCCTCACCCCGGCCCTCTCCCACAGGGAGAGGGAGAAAAAACGTAGGCCGGGTAAGCGCAGCGCCACCCGGCAAAAAACTTAGCTAAACCAGCTGCCAAACCACCCGTGGAATTTCATCATCACGAAATCCCACATCCGGCTGAAGAAGCCGCCCTCTTCAACTGCTTCCATCACAATCAGCGGACGCTGTTCAATCGACTTGCCGTTAAGCTGGAAATCAATCGTCCCGACCACCTGGCCTTTTTTCAGCGGTGCGGTGAGCTGCGGGTCGGTCAGGGTGTAGCTGGCCTTCAGGTTTTTCAGCTGACCGCGCGGAATGGTCACCGAGCCCGCCTCACCCGCGCCCAGATTCACTTCACTCTTGTCACCAAACCAGACGCGCTGGCTGACGAACGTGGCATCCGGTTTAATCGGCGTCACAGTTTCATAGAAGCGGAAGCCCCAGGTCAGCAGTTTTTCTGACTCATTAAAGCGAATACGGTCGGTTTTGGTGCCCAGCACCACCGAAATCAGGCGCATGTCCCCCTGGGTCGCGGAGGCCACCAGGTTGTAGCCTGCACCCGCCGTGGTGCCGGTTTTCATCCCGTCCACGTTGACGTTGCTGCTCCACAGCAGGCGGTTGCGGTTCGGCTGGCGAATTTTGTTGAAGGTAAACTCTTTCTCTTTGTGGATCGCGTATTCATCCGGCACGTCGTGGATCAGCGCTTTGCCCAACAGCGCCATGTCGCGCGCGGTGCTGAACTGTCCCGGCGAATCCAGACCGTGAACCGTTTTGAACGTGGTGTTGGTTAAGCCCAACTTCTGCGCGTAGCCATTCATCAAGCCAATGAAAGAATCCTGGCTGCCGGCAACGTAATCGGCCAGCGCGATGCACGCATCATTTCCCGACTGAATAATTACCCCTTTGTTCAGATCGGAAACAGAGACCTGATCGCCAGGCTTCAGGAACATCACGGAAGAACCCCGCAGCGCCGGGTTGCCGGTCGCCCACGCATCCTTCCCGATGGTGACCATATCGTCCAGCTTGATCTTGCCCGCTTTCAGCGCCTGGCCCACCACGTAGCTGGTCATGATTTTGGTCAGGCTTGCCGGATCGAGTTTCTCATCCGCATTCCCTTCCGCCAGCACTTTACCGCTGGAATAATCCATCAGGATCCAGGCGCGCGCATCCACTGGCGGCGCTTCGGGCGCAGCCTGTTCAGCTGCATAGAGAGTTGGTGCAAACAGGAAAAGGAGCGCAGAGCCTGTCGCAAGGCTGCGCAGAGAAGTCATTTTACGCGTCATAAATGCCACCCGAGTGTCCATTCAAAAA
Source organism: Enterobacter sp. ECC-249 (assembly GCF_043965265.1). Taxonomy (NCBI): domain Bacteria; kingdom Pseudomonadati; phylum Pseudomonadota; class Gammaproteobacteria; order Enterobacterales; family Enterobacteriaceae; genus Enterobacter; species Enterobacter sp. ECC-249. Next base: position 1,979,458 of record NZ_CP143660.1, on the reverse strand, counting down.
TTACGTCACATCACCGTGTCGCAAGAAGCGATGAGTAATAGCGCACTAAAACGGTTAAAGAAACCCAACGAGGGTAAAGTTATTAAAGTTTATGCAATAACATTCAGATACGCTTTGATTCAGACGATTTTTTTGTCTTCTGTTGCGTAATTGTTAGGTTTATCTCACCATGGCGAAAGCTGACCCGGATTCACATCTCATCAGGAGTAAATATGATTACGCTTTGGGGCAGGAACAACTCGACCAACGTTAAGAAAGTGCTCTGGACGCTCGAGGAGCTGGATTTACCGTTCAATCAAATCATGGCTGGCATGTCGTTCGGCGTTAACAAAGAGGCCGATTATCTGGCCATGAACCCGAACGGCCTGGTGCCGCTGCTGCGCGATGATGAAACAGACGCGACGCTTTGGGAGTCCAACACCATTGTCCGTTACCTCGCCGCCCAGTACGGGCAGGGCCGCCTGTGGGTTGAAAACCCGGCTCGTCGTGCTCAGGGCGAAAAGTGGATGGACTGGGCGAACCAGACGCTTTCGCCAACCCACCGCGTGATCCTGATGGGGCTTATCCGCACGCCGGAAGCAGAACGCGACTATCCCGCTATTCATGCCGCCCAGGACGCCTGCGAAAATCTGTTCGCGATGATGGATGACGAGCTGGCGAAGCACGCCTGGTTCTCCGGCGAGGCCTTCGGCACAGGCGATATCGCCGTGGCGCCGTTCGTCTGGAACCTGACCAATATGGGCTTGAAGTGGTCGCCGCGCCCTCACCTTGAGCGCTGGCTTAAACAGCTGAGCGATCGCCCTGCTTACCGCAACGTCGTGATGATCCCGGTCACCTGATTACGCGCCGGACGGGCTGACTTTCAACAGCTGCCCGTCCGTCTCGTCGGTCAGCACATATAAATAGCCGTCCGGCCCCACCCGCACATCGCGAATACGCTGGTCCCGGTCACCCAGAATGCGCCCGTCCTCCGTCACCTTGTTGCCCTGCACGCTCAGCACGATCACGTCCTTCTCCTTCAGCGCCCCAATGAACAGCTTGTTTTTCCACTGCGGGAAAACATCGCTGTTGTAAAACGCCATACCGCTCACCGCGGGTGAGACTTTCCAGACGAACAGCGGCTTCTCGGTGCCCTCAACGTGCTCGCCTTTGGCTTCCGGGATTTTCAGGCCGCTGTAGTTAATGCCGTGCGTCGCCAGCGGCCAGCCGTAGTTCTTACCTTTCTCCGGGATGTTGATCTCATCCCCGCCGCGCGGGCCGTGCTCGTTCAGCCAGAGCGTGTCGCTCCAGGGGTTCATCGCCATCCCCTGCGGGTTGCGAATGCCGTAAGACCAGATTTCGGGTCGCACACCGGGGGTATTCACGAAGGGGTTATCCGACGGGACTTTCCCGTCTTCGGTGAGGCGCACCACCTTACCCTGCAATTTATCCAGATCCTGGGCCGTCGGACGCTGATTGTTCTCGCCGAGTCCAATAAAGAGAGAGCCTTTACCGTCGAACACCAGCCGCCCGCCAAAATGGTTGCCGGTTGAGAGTTTTGGCATCTGGCGGAACGCCACCTGGAATCCCTCGATGCGGGAATAGTCGTCGCTCAGGCGGCCATAGCCCACCGCCGTTCCGGCTTTACCATCATGTCCGGCCTCGGCGTAGCTCAGCCAGACGCGGCGCGACTTTTCAAAATCCGGCGCCAATACCACATCCAGCAATCCTCCCTGACCGTTTGCCCAGACCTTCGGTACTCCGACAATAGGATCGGAAAGCCCTCTCCCGGCCTGCCAGCGTTTGAGCTGACCGCCCTTCAGGGTCACCAGCAGCCCGTCATTATCCGGCAGGAACGCCAGGGACCAGGGATGATCGAGTCTGTTTTGCAGCACCTCGACCTTGACCGCCTCTGGCGCAGCAAGAAGTGAAAACGAAATGAATAACGCAGGCAGGGAAATCAGCGAGGATCGAGGCATAACGCGCTCCTTTATCGGCATATGGCATAAAGATTAGCCACTGCGTCCGGGCGCGTTACCACTTTTACAAAAGCTTAATCAGAAGGGGGAGTTGCCTCCCCCGGGATCAGTGCTGTTCAAGCCGTTTGTGCTCGTTCAGGCACATGATGCATAGAGAGAGCGTTGTCAGGCAGTTTTCAAGCTTCTCCGCGTTTACGGCGATAAAGTTCGGGCAGTCGTGGCGTCCGTTCATCAGACACACCCCTGCAATGGAGAGCACCTCAGCGGCGCGGCGCAGCGCGATCTCTTCACTTTCGCCGCCGTTCGCCTTCAGGGTCGGTGCTTTTTCACGCATGAAATTACACAGTTCAAACAGGTTATCACGCAGATGTTCGCTTTCGCTGACTGACATATACCCTTTTGCCTTCCTCAACTGCAGGTACGCGGCCAGGTCGATTCGGGCGTTGATCAGCTTGTTCAGCAGATCGCGTTTTAGTCTGTCAACGGTCATGCTCTTTCCTCCTCTGTCAGCCATGGTGCATAGTCAGAATAAGTTTATTTTTTGTACAGTTTAATGCCTGGGATCAATTTTTATTAACTGATTAACATTATTTACAATGTTACAACCTCGGCCCGACGCATCCGCCTTGCAAAGAGTGTATAAATCCCCCGCGATACGCTGTAAAATCCCGCCCTGATAACTCCATAATTGATGAATTTTTAACCTATGAGCAATGTTACGCACCAGCCGAAAATCGGCTTCGTCTCCCTGGGCTGCCCGAAAAACCTGGTGGATTCAGAACGCATCCTGACCGAACTGCGCACCGAGGGCTATGACGTGGTGCCAAGCTACGACAACGCCGATATGGTGATCGTAAACACCTGCGGCTTTATCGACAGCGCGGTCCAGGAGTCTCTGGAAGCCATCGGTGAAGCGCTGACCGAAAACGGCAAAGTGATCGTGACCGGCTGTCTGGGCGCGAAAGAAGACCAGATCCGCGAAGTGCACCCGAAGGTGCTGGAGATCACCGGCCCGCACAGCTACGAGCAGGTGCTGCAACATGTTCATCACTACGTGCCAAAACCAAAACACAATCCGTTCCTGAGCCTGGTACCAGAGCAGGGCGTGAAGCTGACGCCGCGCCACTACGCGTACCTGAAGATTTCCGAAGGCTGTAACCATCGCTGCACCTTCTGCATCATCCCGTCCATGCGTGGCGATCTGGTGAGCCGTCCGATTGGCGAAGTGCTGGCTGAAGCCAAACGTCTGGCCGACGCGGGCGTGAAGGAACTGCTGGTCATCTCCCAGGATACCTCTGCCTACGGCGTGGACGTGAAGCACCGCTCCGGTTTCCACAACGGCGAGCCGGTGAAAACCAGCATGGTGGGCCTGTGCGAGCAGCTGTCCAAACTCGGTATCTGGACGCGTCTGCACTACGTCTACCCGTACCCGCACGTTGACGACGTCATCCCACTGATGGCGGAAGGCAAAATTCTGCCTTACCTGGACATCCCGCTGCAGCACGCCAGCCCGCGCATTCTGAAGCTGATGAAGCGTCCTGGCTCCGTTGATCGCCAGCTGGCGCGCATCAAGCAGTGGCGTGAGATCTGCCCGGACCTGACCCTGCGCTCCACCTTCATCGTCGGCTTCCCGGGTGAAACAGAAGAAGACTTCCAGATGCTGCTCGACTTCCTGAAAGAAGCGCGTCTGGACCGTGTCGGCTGCTTCAAGTACAGCCCGGTGGAAGGCGCAACCGCCAACGAGCTGGCGGACCAGGTGCCGGAAGAGGTGAAAGAGGAGCGCTGGAACCGCTTCATGCAGCTGCAGCAGCAGATCTCTGCCGAGCGACTGCAGGAAAAAGTGGGCCGCGAGATCATGGTAATTATCGACGAAGTGGATGAAGAAGGCGCGATTGGCCGCAGCATGGCGGACGCCCCTGAAATAGACGGTGCAGTGTACCTGAACGGCGAAACCAACGTTAAGCCGGGTGATATTATTCGCGTGAAGGTTGAAAACGCGGACGAGTATGACCTGTGGGGTAGCCGGGTTTAATCTCCTTTCCCCCTCACCCTAACCCTCTCCCCACTGGGGAGAGGGGACTGCTCGGTGCGGTTTTTCACCCTCGCCCCTTTGGGGAGAGGGCCTGGGTGAGGGGCAAGTAAAAGCCTATCCCTTTATCCTCGGATCCAGCGCGTCGCGCAGCCCGTCACCTAACAGGTTAAACGCCAGCACGGTCAGGAAAATCGCCAGACTCGGGAAGATCGCCACGTGCGGTGCAATCACCATATCCGCCCTCGCCTCGTTCAGCATCGCGCCCCACTCCGGCGTCGGAGGCTGCGCCCCTAATCCCAGAAACGACAGGCTGGCCGCCGAGATAATCGACACGCCAATACGCATGGTGAAATAGACCACGATGGACGACACCGTACCCGGCAGAATATGGCTGAAGAGGATGGTGGCGTCGCTGGCCCCCATACTGCGGGCCGACTCGATAAAGGTCTGCTGCTTCAGCACCAGCGTGTTGCCGCGCACCAGGCGAGCGAAAGCCGGAATAGAAAAGACCGCGACCGCAATGATGACGTTCGCCATGCCGCTGCCCATGATGGCCACCACGGCAATCGCCAGCAGAATGCCGGGGAAGGCAAACAGTACGTCGCAGATGCGCATGATGATGCGGTCCCACCAGCCTTCGTAATACCCGGCAACCAGCCCCAGCACGGTACCGATGGCCGCGCCGATCAGCACCGCAAACACCCCGGCGGCAAGCGAGATCTGCGCCCCCACCAGCACGCGGCTAAAGATATCGCGCCCGAGGGAGTCCACGCCGAACCAGTGCAGCATCGACGGTCCGTCGTTCAGACGGTCGTAGTCAAAATAGTTTTCCGCATCAAACGGCGCCACCCACGGCGCAATCACCGCCACCGCAATGAGCAGCAGCACAAACAGCCCTGCGGCCATCGCGACCGGCTGACGGCGGAAACGCCGCCAGAATTCAGACCACGGGGTGCGGACGTGGTCCGGCTTTAGCCCCGGCATGGAGTTTAAAACGGCCTGACGCCGCCAGTTCAACAATCGCATCTTACTTATACCTGATGGCCGGGTTAATGGCGGCGTAGAGCACGTCCACCACTAAGTTGATAAGGATAAACTCCAGCGAGAAAAGCAGGACTTCCGCCTGAATCACCGGGTAGTCGCGCATCTCGACGGAATCGACCAGCAGACGTCCCAGCCCCGGCCAGTTAAAGACCTTTTCCACCACGATAGAGCCGCCCAGCAGGAAGCCAAACTGAAGCCCCATCATCGTCACCACCGGGATCATCGCATTACGGAACCCGTGCTTGAGAATGACCCACTTCTCGCTAACCCCTTTCGCCCGCGCGGTGCGAATATAATCTTCGCTCAGCACGTCAACGAACGAGGCGCGGGTAAAGCGGGCCATTACCGCCGAAACGGCAGCCCCCAGCGTCATGGAAGGCAGGATGTAATGCTTCCAGGTATCGGCCCCGACGGTCGGCAGCCAGCCCAGCTCAACGGAGAAGATCTGCATCAGCAGCATCCCCAGCGCGAACGCCGGGAAAGAGATGCCGGTCACCGCCAGCGCCATGCCGAGCTTGTCCGGCCAGCGGTTGCGCCAGACGGCCGCGACAATCCCGGCGCCAAGTCCGAACACCACGGCCCAGCTCATGCTGGTTATCGTTAACCAGAACGTAGGCATAAAGCGGGTGGCGATCTCCTCCGACACCGGACGACGCGACACCATCGAGATACCAAAGTCACCCTGCAGAACGTTGCCAATATAGTGCAGAAACTGCACATACAGAGGCTGGTCAAGACCAAGCTGTTTACGCACCAGCTCAATGACCGCGGCATCCGCTTCGGGCCCGGCAACCAGACGCGCCGGATCGCCCGGCAGCATATGGACAAACAAAAACACCAGCACCGCCACAATCAGCAGCGTCGGAATAAGCCCCAGCAGGCGTTTACAAACATAATTCAGCATGGGCGTTATTTTAAATCCGCATCGTCAAAGCTAAAGCCCGTGTCCGGCATGATATAGAACCCGGTCAACGCTTTGTTATGGGCTGACACCAGTTTCTCCACCACCAGCGGCACCCACGGTGACTCTTTCCAGATGATGTCCTGCGCGTCCTTGTAAAGGCGTGCTTTCTCCTCCGGCCTGGTGGTTTTCAGGGCATCGGCCAGGTCTTTGTCCACCTGCGGGTTGCTGTAGAACGCGGTATTGAACAGGGTTGGTGGCCAGTTCTGCGAGGCAAACAGCGGCGACAGCGCCCAGTCGGCTTCACCGGTCGAGGCCGACCAACCGGTGTAGAACATCCGCACGCCGCTCTCTTTCTGCCCTTTCCCCTCAACCTCGGCCGCACGCTGCCCGGCATCCATGGCGGTCACCTGCGCCTTGATACCCACCTGCGCCAGCTGCTGCTGAGTGAACTGCAGCACCTTCTGGGCGGTACTGTGATTATGCGACGACCACAGCGTGGTGCTAAAGCCGTTCGGATAGCCCGCCTCTTTCAGCAGCTCGCGCGCTTTGGCCGGATCGTACGGCCACGGCTGATAGCTTTGCGCATAGGCGATAGCCGGCGGCAGCACGCCGGTGGCCGGGGTGGCATAGCCGGCAAATGCGACCTTCACCAGCGCCTGGCGGTTAATGGCGTAGTTAATGGCCTCGCGCACCTTCGGGTTATCGAACGGCTTTTGCGTGACGTTCATGCTGATGTAGCGCTGCATGATCGACGGGCTGGCGACCAGCTCCAGCTTGCTGTTTTTCTCCAGAATGGCGGCCTGCTCGTAAGGCACAGGGAAAGCAAACTGCGCCTCGCCGGTTTGCAGCATTGCCGCGCGGGTGTTGTTATCCACTACCGGGCGCCAGGTGATGGTGTCCAGCTTCGGCAGCCCTTTTTGCCAGTATCCCGGGTATTTCTTCACCTTCACAAAATCGGTCTGATTCCAGGTGACCAGCTCATACGGGCCGGTACCGACCGGGTGGAAGCCGATCTCCTTGCCGTATTTCTTCAGCGCGGCAGGGGAAATCATCGCCGTCGCCGGATGCGCCAGGATATTGATAAACGCGGAGAACGGCTCTTTCAGAGTAATTTTTACCGTCGCCGGGTCGACCACCTCGGTTTTGGCGATGTTTTTATACAGGTTGTAGCGCTTGAGGCTGTTTTCAGGATTGCTGGCGCGATCGAGGTTAACCTTCACCGCGTCCGCATTAAAGTCGGTGCCGTCCTGGAACTTCACCCCGGTTTTGAGCTTAATGGTGTACACCAGCCCGTCATCCGAAACGGTGTACCCCTCCGCCAGCACGTTTTTGAGCTTCATCTCTTTGTCCAGGCCAAACAGGCCCTGGTAGAACGATTTCGCCACCGCCTGTGAGAGCGTGTCGTTAGCGTCATACGGATCCAACGTCGTGAAGTTAGAGCCGACAGCGACCACCACATCTTTGGCAGCGAACGCGGGGGCAGCGGCCAGGGCTGCCGTCACGCTCGCGGCTAACAACCATCTACGCGCTACAAATGTAACCATTATGTTCTCCTGCCTGTTGAAAGTTATAACCGCGAAAAAGCATTGTCCTGACGCGGGGGAGCCACGAAATGACCCGGCCCGACCTCACGCAACGCCACGCGCTCTACGGCCTCGCCGCGTTTACGAATATTGCTCGGCATTTCATCCTGCAGCAGCACGCGCTGGCCGTGACGATGCGCCGGGTCGGCGACCGGGACCGCCGCGATGAGCTTGCGGGTGTACGGATGCTGTGGATTCTCAAACACTGCTCTTCGCGGTCCGATTTCCACGATTTGCCCCATAAACATCACCGCCACGCGATGGCTGATGCGCTCAACTACCGCCATGTCGTGCGAGATAAACAGGAAGGCGATCCCCATATCCCGCTGTAAATCCAGCAACAGATTGATGATTTGCGCCCGGATAGAGACATCCAGCGCCGAGACGGATTCATCCGCAATCACCACTTTCGGGTTCAGCGCCAGCGCGCGGGCGATGCAGATACGCTGCCGCTGCCCGCCGGAAAACTCGTGCGGATAACGCCAGGCGTGTTCTGCCTTCAGGCCAACGCGCTCCAGCAGCCAGGCCACGCGACGCTGCGCCGCCTCGCCGTCAAGCAGGTTATGCACTCGCAGCGGCTCCATGATCGAATACCCCACCGTATGGCGCGGATCGAGGGAGGCATACGGGTCCTGAAAAATAAACTGAATATCTCTCCGCACCGCCTGCAGCCTGCTGTCCGGAAGGGCGTCAATGCGCTCGCCGTTAAAGGTAATGCTGCCCTCCTGAGATTCCACCAGACGGAGCAACGCGCGCCCGGTGGTGGATTTACCGCAGCCGGACTCCCCCACCAGCGCCAGCGTTTCACCCGGCCAGAGATCGAAGCTGACGTTTTCCACCGCGTGCACTTCACGCTTCACGCGGTTCAGTACGCCGCTGCGCAGCGGAAACCGGGTAACCAGATTGCGCACTTCCAGAATGGGCTTGCCCGGCACCACGGTGTCCTGCTCGCGCTCATCCTCCTGCGGCTCAGACGCCTCGAGGGAAATCAGCGGAAAACGACGCGGCAGATCGCTGCCGTTCATCGCCCCAAGACGCGGGACCGCCGCCAGCAGCGCTTTGGTGTAGGGATGCGCGGGCGCGTGAAAAATCTGCTCGACCGGGCCGGTTTCCACCGCGCTGCCCTTGTGCATCACCAGCACCCGATCGGCGATATCGGCGACCACGCCCATATCGTGGGTGATGAAAATCACCCCCATCTCCATCTCCTGCTGCAGCACGTTGATGAGCTGCAGGATCTGCGCCTGAATCGTCACGTCCAGCGCCGTCGTCGGCTCATCGGCAATCAGCACCGCCGGACGACACGAGAGCGCCATGGCGATCATCACCCGCTGGCGCATGCCGCCGGAAAGCTGATGCGGGTAGCGGCCCAGAATGGCCTGCGCCTCCGGAATGCGCACCAGCTCCAGCATGCGTTTGGCTTCCCTGAGCGCCTCATCGCCGCTCAGCCCCTGATGCAGGCGGATGGACTCGGCGATTTGTTCCCCGACCGGGAACACCGGATTCAGGGAGGTCATCGGCTCCTGGAAGATCATCGCAATATCCGCCCCGCGCACGCCCTGCATCTGCGAACCGCTTAGCTCGTTTAAATCAATGACCTGACGGTTGCGGCGGCGCAGGAGCATTTTCTCGCTGCTGACTTGCCCGCCCGTCTGTTCCAGCAGGCGCATCAGCGCCAGCGCGGTGACCGATTTCCCGGAGCCGGATTCGCCAACAATCGCCAGCGTCTCGCCGCGCCTGAGCGTAAACGATAAATTCTGCACCGCGGGGATGAGTTGCCGCTCTTCCTGAAACGCAATATTGAGCTGATGGACAGCCAGCACTTCGCGGTTGTCCAGTTCTTCACTGTGCGGCACGCGCTGCCCCCTTATTCACGATAGATGCCCGTGCTCGGCTCATCACCGGCATAGCCCCAGGCGCGGTACATGCCTTCGCTGTTGAACGGCAGGGCCACGTTGCCCTCACGATCCACCGCGATGAGCCCGCCAACGCCGCCCAGGGCAGGTAATTTCTCCATCACCACGCGCTCGCAGGCCTCGTTCAGGCTTAAGCCGCCGTAATCCATCAGCGCGGTGATGTCGTAGGCCGCGAGGGCGCGGATAAACACTTCCCCGGTGCCGGTACACGACACCGCCGCCGTCGCGTTATTGGCATAGCAACCCGCGCCCGGCAGCGGGCTGTCGCCCACGCGTCCGGGCAGCTTGTTGGTCATCCCGCCAGTTGACGTCGCTGCCGCGAGGTTGCCGGCCTTATCCAGCGCCACCGCGCCGACCGTGCCCATTTTGCTGCGCTCATCCAGCGGCGCAGTATGATCAAGCTGCGTCGTGCCCGCCGAACGGGCGTCCAGCAGCTGCTGATAGCGCGCTTCGGTGGAAAACAGGTCAGGCGATACCGGCTCCATCCCGTGTTCGAAGGCAAACCTCTCCGCCCCGGCCCCCGTCAGCAGCACGTGCGGGCTCTCTTCCATCACCAGACGCGCGGCCAGCACCGGGTTACGCAGGTGGCTAACGCCTGCCACGGCCCCCGCTTTCAGGGTGACGCCGTCCATCACGCAGGCATCCAGCTCGTGCGTTTCATCCCGGGTAAAGACCGAACCGATCCCCGCATTAAATAACGGGCACTCTTCCAGCAGGCGCACCGCCTCGGTGACCACGTCCAGCGCGCTTTCGCCCGCTTCCAGCATTCTCTGGCCCGTTTCCACGATGGCGTACAGCGCGTCGATATAGCGCTTTTCCTGCTCGGGACTGAGCTGTGCTCGGGTGATTGCCCCGGCGCCACCATGAATTGCGATTACCGCATTAACCATTCGCATCACCCGTTAGCCTGATTTGCGGCTTTTTCTATAAATATCATTATCGTCGACGAAACTTCAGATGATTTTTGAATATAGAAAGACGTAACTGTGATGTAAAGCGTACACCCATCGGGTCATACAGTTAGCCGCACTTTTCTGCCATAATGAGCGCTTTCGTTGTTACTCCGCAGGAGCCCACCATGGATTTTACCGCCGGACTGATGCCGCTTGAGACGGCACTCACGCAGATGCTTGACCGAGTTTCCCCGCTGCATGACGTTGAGACGCTGCCCCTCGTGCGCTGTTTTGGCCGTATTGCCGCGCGCGATATCGTCTCTCCGCTTAACGTGCCGGGGTTTGATAACTCCGCGATGGACGGTTACGCGGTACGCCTGGCGGATCTCCAGACGGGTAACGCCCTGCCGGTGGCGGGTAAAGCCTTTGCGGGCCAGCCTTTTAGCGGTGAATGGCCTGCGGGCACCTGCGTGCGCATCATGACCGGCGCGCCGGTTCCGGCTGGCTGCGACGCCGTGGTGATGCAGGAAGAAACTGAACAGACCGACGACGGCGTGCGTTTTACCGCGAACGTTAAAGCGGGCCAGAACATTCGCCGTACCGGCGAGGACATTACCCTTGGCGCGACGGTCTTTGCCGCCGGACAGAAGCTGACGGTGGGTGAACTGCCGGTGCTGGCGTCCCTCGGCGTTGCTGAAATCGACGTTATTCGTAAAGTGCGCGTTGCCGTTTTCTCCACCGGCGACGAGCTGCAGCTTCCGGGCCAGCCGCTGCGGGACGGCCAGATTTACGATACCAACCGCCTGGCGGTACACCTGATGCTGGAGCAGCTGGGCTGCGACGTGATTAACCTCGGCATTATTCCTGACGATCCGGAAAAACTGCGCGCCGCGTTTATCGAGGCGGATAACGCTGCCGACGTGGTCATCAGCTCCGGCGGCGTCTCCGTGGGCGAAGCGGATTACACCAAAACCATCCTCGAAGAGCTGGGAGAAATCGCCTTCTGGAAGCTGGCCATCAAGCCGGGCAAACCGTTCGCGTTTGGCAAGCTTTCACAAAGCTGGTTCTGCGGCCTGCCGGGTAATCCGGTCTCGGCTGCACTCACCTTCTACCAGCTGGTGATCCCGCTGCTGGCGAAGATTTCCGGCAACAAGGCAAACCCGCTGCCTGAACGTCAGCGCGTGCGCGCCGCCACGCGCCTGAAAAAATCGCCGGGTCGCCTCGATTTCCAGCGCGGCATTCTGGCGCGCAACGCGGACGGCGAGCTCGAAGTAAGCACCACCGGGCACCAGGGCTCACATATTTTCAGCTCCTTCAGCCAGGGCAACTGTTTTATCGTGCTTGAGCGCGAGCGCGGCAATGTGGAAGCAGGCGAGTGGGTTGAGGTCGAGCACTTTAACCACCTGTTCGGAGGCTGACATGACGGTGGAGCTGAGCGACCCGGAGATGATGCGCTACAACCGCCAGATTGTGCTGCGCGGGTTTGATTTCGAAGGCCAGGAAGCGCTCAAGGCGGCCAGCGTGCTGGTCGTCGGTCTGGGCGGTCTGGGCTGCGCCGCCGCGCAGTATCTTGCTGCGGCGGGCGTGGGAAGCATGACGCTGCTGGATTTCGATACCGTATCGGTGTCCAACCTGCAGCGCCAGACGCTGCACAGCGACGCGACGGTTGGCCTGCCAAAAGTGGACTCTGCCCGCACGGCGCTGGCGCGCATCAACCCCAACGTTCAGTTCACCCTGATTGACGCGATGCTGGATGACGACGCGCTCTCCGCGCAGATTGCCCGACACGATCTGGTGCTGGACTGCACCGATAACGTCGCCGTCCGTAACCAGCTCAACGCGGGCTGTTTTGCCCACAAAACCCCGCTGATCTCCGGTGCGGCGATCCGCATGGAGGGGCAAATCAGCGTCTTCACGTACGCCGAGGGTGAACCCTGCTACCGCTGCCTGAGCCGTCTGTTCGGCGAGAATGCGCTGACCTGCGTTGAGGCGGGCGTGATGGCGCCGCTCGTCGGCGTGATTGGCTCACTGGAGGCGATGGAAGCGATCAAAATGCTGGCGCACTACGGCACGCCAGCAGCGGGGAAACTCGTGATGTATGACGCGATGACCTGCCAGTTCCGCGAGATGAAGCTGATGCGTAACCCGGGGTGTGAGGTTTGCGGAGGATAAACCCTGCTGCGGCCTGATGCCCTCACCCCGCCCCTCTCCCACAGGGAGAGGGAGAAAATCGTAGGCCGGGTAAGCGCCAGCGCCACCCGGCAACAGCGTCAGATCGACGTCCGTCCAAACGCACCCAGCCAGTCTTGCTCAAATTTCACGATCGCCGCATCCACGGCCGGAGAGGTAATAAACTGCTGCGCCACGTCCAGCGGCAGCGTGATGGACTCGCACCCTGCCAGCAGGCAGTCCAGCGCCTGACGCGGGGTTTTAAAGCTCGCGGCCAGCACTTTTGACTGCGGGGCATGCAGCGTCAGCAGCTGCTGTAATTCCATAACGGTCTGGATCCCGTCCCCGCCCTGCGCGTCCACGCGGTTAACGTAAGGCGCCACATACTCCGCCCCCGCCAGCGCGGACAGCATCCCCTGCGCGGCACCGTATACTGCCGTGCCCAGCGTCGGGATCCCTTCTGCTTTCAGCATCTTGATCGCCGCCAGCCCTTCTGCGGTCACCGGCACTTTCACCACCAGATCGTTAATGATAGCGCGCAGCTTACGCGCGTCTTCCACCATCCCTTCGGCGGTGGTCGCCATCACCTGAGCGAACAGACGGCCTTTACCGCCCATCGCGTCGTGCAGCGCGGGCAGCAGTTCTTCGAGCGGCGTTTTACCGGCAGCAACGATGCTTGGGTTGGTGGTCACGCCCGCCAGCGGGAAGATACGCGCCAGCTTTTTGACTGCCGCAACGTCAGATGTGTCGAGATAAAGTTCCATGATGTCACCCTCAAAATTAGCCTGCACTTACCCTATCACGATAAAACCTGCTCAAGAGTTGACCTGCATCAAGATAACTTTCATTCGAAAGTAATTTAATCTTCGTATGCAGGATGAGAGGCAAAAATATGATCTTCAATATTCAGCGTTACTCTACCCACGACGGCCCCGGTATTCGAACCGTGGTGTTCCTGAAAGGCTGCTCGCTGGGCTGTCGCTGGTGCCAGAACCCGGAAAGCCGCTCCCGCAGCCGGGACGTGCTGTTTGATGCGCGTCTGTGCCTGGACGGCTGCGACCTTTGCCAGAAGGCGGCACCGGGCTGCATCGAACGCGCGCTGAATGGCCTGGTCATCCACCGCGAGAAGCTGAGCGAAGAGACGCTTAACGCCCTCACCGACTGCTGCCCGACGCAGGCGCTGACCGTCTGCGGCGAAGAACGGCAGGTTAAGGAGATCATGGCAACCGTAGTGCGCGACAAGCCTTTCTACGACCGCAGCGGCGGCGGGATCACCCTCTCCGGCGGCGAGCCGTTTATGAACCCCGAGCTGGCGCACGCCCTGTTTAAAGCCAGCCACGAACAGGGGATCCACACCGCCGTGGAAACCTGCCTTCACGTACCGTGGCACTATATCGAGCCGTCATTACCCTACGTCGATCTGTTCCTCGCCGACCTGAAGCACGTCGACGGTGACGTTTTCAAACAGTGGACGGACGGTTCGGCTAAGCGAATCCTGGACAACCTGAAACGCCTGGCCGCCGCCGGGAAAAAGATCACCATCCGCGTGCCGCTGATCCAGGGCTTTAACGCAGATGAAGCCTCCATCACCGCCATTACCAACTTCGCCGCCGATGAGCTCGGCGTCGAGGATATTCATTTTCTGCCGTATCACACGCTGGGCATGAACAAATACACCCTGCTCGGCCAACCCTACTCTGCCCCTGACAAACCGCTGGATAACCCTGCTCTGCTGGACTTCGCGCAGCAGTACGCCTGCCAGAAAGGGTTAACCGCGACCTTACGAGGATAAACCTATGACAACCCTGAATCTCAACACCCTCAGCGAGCGTATTAAGGCACACAAAACGGCCCTGGTGCATATCGTTAAGCCGCCGGTCTGTACCGAGCGCGCCCAACATTACACCGAAATGTACCAGCAGCACATGGACAAGCCGATCCCGGTGCGTCGCGCCCTGGCGCTGGCGCATCACCTGGCTGAACGCACCATCTGGATCAAACACGACGAGCTGATTATCGGTAACCAGGCAAGCGAAGTGCGCGCCGCGCCGATCTTCCCGGAATACACCGTCTCCTGGATTGAGAAAGAGATTGATGACCTGGCGGATCGCCCGGGCGCGGGCTTTGCGGTGAGCGAACAGAACAAGCGCGTGCTGCATGAGATCTGCCCGTGGTGGCGCGGCCAGACGGTGCAGGACCGCTGCTACGGCATGTTCACCGACGAGCAGAAAGGCCTGCTGGAAACCGGCATTATCAAAGCCGAAGGCAACATGACCTCCGGCGACGCGCACCTGGCCGTTAACTTCCCGCTGTTGCTGGAGAAAGGTCTCGACGGCATGCGTGCGAAAGTGGCCGAGCGCCGCTCGCGTATCAACCTGACGGTGCTGGAAGACCTGCACGGCGATCAGTTCCTGAAGGCGATTGATATCGTGCTGGAAGCGGTGAGCCTGCACATCAAACGCTTCGCCGATCTGGCGCGCCAGATGGCCTCAACCGAAACCCGCGAAAGCCGCCGCGACGAGCTGCTGGCGATGGCTGAAAACTGCGACGTGATTGCTCACGAGCCGCCAAAAACCTTCTGGCAGGCGCTGCAGCTGTGCTACTTCATTCAGCTGATCCTGCAGATTGAGTCCAACGGCCACTCCGTCTCCTTCGCGCGTATGGACCAGTATCTTTATCCGTTCTACCGCCGCGACGTGGAGCTGGACCAGAGCCTCGACCGCGAGCACGCCATCGAGCTGCTGCACAGCTGCTGGCTGAAGCTGCTGGAAGTGAACAAGATCCGCTCCGGCTCGCACTCGAAGGCTTCCGCCGGTAGCCCGCTGTACCAGAACGTCACCATCGGCGGCCAGAAGCTGGTTAACGGTGAGCCGATGGACGCGGTCAACCCGCTCTCCTACGCGATTCTGGAATCCTGCGGTCGTCTGCGCTCCACCCAGCCGAACCTGAGCGTGCGCTATCACGCGGGCATGAGCAACGACTTCCTCGACGCCTGCGTGCAGGTGATCCGCTGCGGCTTCGGGATGCCTGCCTTTAACAACGACGAAATCGTGATCCCGGAATTCATCAAGCTCGGCGTTGAGCGCGACGATGCCTACGACTACGCGGCGATTGGTTGTATCGAAACCGCGGTGGGCGGCAAGTGGGGCTATCGCTGCACCGGCATGAGCTTTATCAACTTCGCCCGCGTGATGCTCGCCGCGCTGGAAGGTGGCCGCGATGCCACCAGCGGCAAGGTATTCCTGCCGCAGGAGAAAGCGCTCTCCACCGGTAACTTCGACAATTTCGAAGAGGTGATGGCGGCGTGGGATACCCAGATCCGCTACTACACCCGCAAATCCATCGAGATTGAGTACGTGGTAGATACCATGCTGGAAGAGAACGTCCACGATATTCTCTGCTCGGCGCTGGTGGACGACTGCATCGAGCGCGCGAAAAGCATCAAGCAGGGCGGCGCGAAGTATGACTGGGTCTCCGGCCTGCAGGTTGGCATCGCCAACCTGGGCAACAGCCTGGCGGCGGTGAAGAAGCTGGTGTTCGAACAGGGTACTATCGGTCAGCAGCAGCTGGCGGCGGCGCTGGCGGATGACTTCGACGGGCTGACCCACGAGCAGCTGCGCCAGCGCCTGATCAACGGTGCGCCGAAGTACGGCAACGACGATGACAGCGTGGACATGCTGCTGGCCCGTGCCTATCAGACCTACATCGAAGAGCTGAAGCAGTACCACAACCCGCGCTACGGCCGCGGCCCGATTGGCGGTAACTACTACGCGGGCACCTCTTCCATCTCCGCGAACGTGCCGTTTGGCGCGGCGACGATGGCAACGCCGGACGGACGTAAGGCGCACACGCCGCTGGCGGAAGGGGCTAGCCCGGCTTCCGGTACCGACCACCTTGGCCCAACGGCGGTGATTGGCTCGGTGGGTAAACTGCCGACGGAAGCGATTCTCGGCGGCGTGCTGCTTAACCAGAAGCTGAACCCGTCAACGCTGGAAAACGACAGCGATCGCCAGAAGCTGATGGTGCTGCTGCGCACCTTCTTCGAGGTACATAAGGGCTGGCATATTCAGTACAACATCGTCTCGCGCGAAACGCTGCTGGAAGCGAAAAAACATCCTGACCAGTATCGTGATCTGGTGGTGCGCGTCGCGGGTTATTCGGCGTTCTTTACCGCCCTTTCGCCGGATGCGCAGGACGATATTATCGCCCGTACTGAGCATACGCTGTAACGGTGTACCCCCTAAGGGGAAATGCGCACGCTGATGCCCTCACCCCGGCCCTCTCCCACGGGGAGAGGGAGAAAATACTAAAAACGGCAACCTCGGTTGCCGTTTTGCTTTTACTTTCGAATGAAATTAAATTTGTGCTCCCCGTCACCTTGTTATTAGAATGTTTCAAAACGCAGTGACCCAGGAGCACAGTATGACCGTTAAAGTTATCGTCACCGATATGGACGGAACTTTTCTTGATGATGCCAAGCAGTACGATCGTGACCGCTTCCAGGCACAGTTTGAACAGCTTAAAGCCCGCGACATTGAATTCGTTGTCGCCAGCGGCAACCAGTATTACCAGCTCATCTCCTTCTTTCCGGAGCTGAAAGACAGGATCTCCTTCGTGGCGGAAAACGGCGCGCTGGTGTTCGATCGCGGGGAGCAGATTTTCCACGGCGAGCTGACCCTCCATGAATCGCAGATCGTCATTGGCGAACTGCTGAAAGATAAAGGGCTGAACTTCGTGGCCTGCGGGCTGGAGAGCGCGTACGTCAGCGATAAAGCCCCGGACGCGTTCGTGGCGCTGATGTCAAAGCACTACCACCGCCTGAAACGCATCAGCGATTACCGCGACATTGACGACGTGTTGTTCAAGTTCTCCCTGAACCTGCCGGACAGCGATATCCCCAATCTGGTGGATAAGCTGCACGTCTCGCTGGACGGCATCATGAAGCCGGTCACCAGCGGCTTTGGCTTTGTGGATTTGATTATCCCCGGGCTGCACAAAGCGAACGGCATCAGCCGTCTGCTGAAGCGCTGGAAAATCTCCCCGCAGGAGTGCGTGGCCATTGGCGACAGCGGCAACGATGCCGAGATGCTGAAGCTGGTGAAATATTCCTTTGCGATGGGTAATGCGGCAGAAAGCATCAAAGAAATCAGCCGCTACAGCACCGACGACAACAACCATCAGGGCGCGCTGAACGTGATTCAGGCCGTGCTCGACAACCACTCCCCGTTCGACGTCTGATCCTCTCCTCGCCGGAGCCTGGCTCCGGCCTCTCACTCTTTTTCCGTCCTGTGGCGCACGTCAAGTTTTTAAACTTGCATTAACTTAATTTTAACTTAAAGTATCACTTGTAGACACTTTTACTTTCGAATGAAAGATGCGAGGCAGTTATGACCTTTACCAGTGAAACCTTGCCGGCGGATCACAAAGCGGCAATCCGTCAGTTGAAACGTGAGTTACGCGCGCAGATCGGAGACGTGCAGGCGGTGTTCAACAAGCTCAGCGATAGCATTGCCACCCGCGTGGCGGAAATTAACGCGCTTAAAAATAAAGGTGAATCCGTCTGGCCGGCGATCCCGTTTGCGGATGTGAAAAACGGCACGATTACCGACGCGCAGCGCGAAGCCGTTAAGCGCCGCGGCTGCGCGGTGATTAAAGGTCACTTCCCGCGCGAGCAGGCGCTGGCGTGGGATCAGTCGATGCTCGACTACCTCGATCTGAACAAGTTTGACGAGGTGTACAAAGGCCCGGGCGATAACTTCTTTGGCACCCTGACCGCCTCCCGTCCGGAGATTTACCCGATCTACTGGTCGCAGGCGCAAATGCAGGCGCGTCAGAGCGAAGAGATGGCACAGGTGCAGTCGTTCCTGAACCGTTTATGGACGTTCGAGAGCAACGGCAAGCAGTGGTTCGACCCGGACGTGAGCGTGATTTATCCGGATCGTATTCGCCGCCGTCCGCCGGGAACCACCTCAAAAGGACTCGGCGCACATACCGACTCCGGCGCGCTGGAGCGCTGGCTGCTGCCGGCCTATCAGCAGGTCTTCGCCCGCGTGTTTGACGGCAACGTCGAGAAATACGATCCGTGGAACGCCGCGCACCGTACCGAAGTGGAAGAGTATACCGTCGATAACACCACCAAATGCTCGGTGTTCCGCACCTTCCAGGGCTGGACGGCGCTGTCGGACATGATCCCCGGCCAGGGCTTGCTGCACGTGGTGCCGATCCCGGAAGCGATGGCGTACATTCTGCTGCGTCCGCTGCTGGACGACGTGCCGGAAGACGAGCTGTGCGGCGTGGCGCCGGGGCGCGTGCTGCCGATATCCGAGAAGTGGCACCCGCTGCTGATCGAGGCGCTGACCAGCATTCCGGCACTGGACGCGGGCGATTCCGTGTGGTGGCACTGCGATGTGATCCACTCCGTCGCGCCGGTGGAAAATCAGCAGGGCTGGGGCAACGTGATGTACATTCCTGCCGCGCCGATGTGCGAGAAGAACCTCGCCTACGCCAAAAAGGTCAAGGAAGCGCTCGAAACCGGCGCATCGCCGGGTGATTTCCCACGCGAAGATTATGAAAAGAGCTGGCAGGACCGCTTTACCGTGAACGATCTCAACATCCACGGCAAGCGCGCGCTGGGCATGGCTTAACCGTCGTACAGCCCTTCCCGCTCAACGGCGGTGCGTCGTTTCCCCTGACGTATCCGCCGTACCGATTCCCGTACGGTCAGCGTGCCGTTAAGCAGTAACGTCCCCACCGGCGCGTCCGGGCGCATCAGCCGCTGCTGGAGCATGTGCACCGCTTCCGTTCCCAGCTCGTCGCGCGGAACATGCACGGCCGTTAATGGAACATCCTGAATCGCCGCCAGGTTAAACCCGTCAATGCTCATCACCGACACGTCCTGCGGCACGCGCAATCCGTGGTTTTGTAATGCGTTGATGGTACCCGCCGCCATAAAATCGCCGCCGACCAGGAACGCGGTTGGCAAATCCTTGCCCTGCATTTCGCTGAGCCAGCCGCTGACCACCTGTTCCGTTTCGCGCGCGCTGAAGCTGGGCACCACCAGCAGATCGCGCCTGTCGTTGAACGTCAGGTTGTGAGATTGCCACGCGTCGCGGATCCCCGACAGACGCAGCTCCATCGTGTAGCGACGCAGGCACAGCACGCTCATAACCTCGCGGTGTCCCATCTCGAACAGATATTCCGCCGCCCGCTCGCCAATGGCGCGGTGATCGGGCGCGACGGCAGGCAGACGCATGTGCCGGTCGCGGCAGTTAATCAGCATGCAGGGTTTTCCCACGTCCACCGCCAGATCGTGGATATGCGGGTCGTCGATACCGAGAAGAATGGCGGCCTGCGTGTCCGACTCGTTCATGCGCGCCAGAAACAGCTGGGCGTCGCTGTCGTTCTCTTCCAGCGCGCAGTAGCGCAGGCGCACATCGTGGGATGCCAGGCCTTTACTCACGCTCTGGATCACGCGGTAGTAAAAGATGTCGGACCGCTCGTCGAAGGCGCGCTGAGGAGCAAAAACCACCAGGCTATTGAGCAGCAGCCGTCCCGCCGCCATACCCTCCATCACCCCCAGCTCCCTCGCGCACGCCAGCACCTTTGCGCGCGCCTTTTCACTGGTATTCGCTTTCCCCGCCAGCACGCGCGACACGGTGCTGATCGAGAGCTGCGTGCGGGCTGCGATTTCGGTGATTTTTAGCCTTTTGTCCATTTTGTGATCTGGCTCCATTTGCGAAATGAAAAAATTTTCATAGCGTGTTTATCAGGAAATAACTGACATAAATGCCATCTTGCCAGAGTGTTTACGTCAGTTATGAGAAATTTTGCACAAAATCGACTATTGCCCGCTCATTTTCTCCCTTATGGTGAACTTGTCACACAACCTCCATACTAGTTGTATACCAACTTAAGCAGTTTAAACGGATAGAAATCAAAGGCATAAAAATCTGTGTGACACCTGAACCTCCGTCCCCTTACCGTCCGTCTTGTGGAGAGTAAAATGAGTCAGGACATCAATAACACCGTTGCGACAAGCAAAACCCGTCGCGTCATTAAGAACCTGCGCTGGTACGTGCTGGTGCTGTTCTTACTTGGCGTCACCGTTAACTACATCACCCGAAATTCGTTAGGCATTCTTGCCCCCGAGCTGAAAGAGAGCCTCGGGATCACCACCGAGCAATACTCCTGGATCGTTGGCGCGTTCCAGATTGCCTACACCATTTTCCAGCCCCTCTGCGGCTGGCTGATTGACGTGATCGGTCTGAAGATTGGCTTTATGGTGTGCGCCGGGATCTGGGCGCTGATGTGTATTTTCCACGCGGGCGCCGGAAGCTGGCTGCACCTGGCTATTTTACGCTTCTTTATGGGTGCCTCTGAGGCCGCCGCTACCCCGGCTAACGCCAAAACCATCGGTGAATGGTTCCCGAAATCAGAACGGCCTGTTGCCGCCGGCTGGGCGGGCGTGGGCTTCTCTATCGGCGCGATGCTGGCTCCGCCTATCATCTACTTCGCTCACGCGTCGTTCGGCTGGCAGGGAGCGTTCATGTTTACCGGCGTGCTGGCGCTGCTGTGGGTGATCCTGTGGTGGGCGTTCTACCATAATCCGGAGCAGCACCCGAACCTGAGCAAGGACGAGCTGGCGTTTATCAAGCAGGATAACGAGCCGCCTGCCGTCAAACTGCCCTTCCTGACCGCGCTGAAAACCGTTTCAAAAAACAAACGTTTCTACGGTATCGCCATCCCGGCCTTTATGGCGGAACCGGCCTGGGCGGTGCTGAGCTTCTGGGTGCCGCTGTACCTTGCCAAAGAGCACGGCATGGACCTGAAGCAGATTGCGATGTTTGCCTGGCTGCCGTTCCTCGCCGCCGACCTCGGCAGCGTGGCGAGCGGCTACCTGACGCGTCTGTACACCCGCCTGTTCGGCTGCTCCCGCGTGAACTCGGTCGTCGCCAGCTCCGTGACCGGCGCGTTCATGATGATCTCTCTGGCCATCGTGGCCATTACCCGCGACCCGTATATCACCATCGTGCTGATCTCCATCGGCGGCTTCGGGCACCAGATCATCTCCTGCATGCTGAGCGCCCTGGTCGTTGAGTCGTTCGACAAAGGCCAGATGGCGACAGTCAACGGCATGCGCGGTTCGGCGGCGTGGATCGCCAGCTTCCTGTTCTCCCTGTTAATCGGTGTGACCGCCGACAAAATCGGCTTTAACCCGCTCTTTATCGCCATGGGCTTCTTTGACCTGATTGGCGCTGTCTTCCTGGTAGCATTTATTGCTGAACGTCGCGCCAAGCGCGCCTGATAGTGGATGTATTGCATATGAAAACCCTGAAAAACTGGACCGTTGATACGCAGTCGGCAAACCATCTGGAACTGCTGGTCGATAACCAGCACCGCCTGTGCCTGTATGTGCTGGAAGAGAACCTGTTCCGCGTGCTGGTCAAACGCAAAGGCGAGCTGGCGCTGGACCGCACCTGGAGCATCGCCCCAGAACAAGACGTGCCTTGGGAAGGCCGCCGCCGTGACGATATCAGCGGCTTCACCTGCCCGGCCTGGACGCTGACGCAGCAGGTCGACACGTTAACCGTGGCAACCGAGCAGCTGCGCGTGACGGTCCACCAGCCGCTATGGCTGGAGTGGGACTACCGCAATGACGCCGGCGAGTGGCAGCCGCTGGTCAACGACCGACCCACCAGCGCCTACCTGCTGAACGCCCACGGCGACGGCGTGGCGCACTACCTCAGCCGCCGTAAGGACGAGCGTTTCTACGGTCTGGGCGAGAAAGCGGGCGATCTGCAGCGCAACGGCAAACGCTACGAGATGCGTAACCTCGACGCGATGGGCTATAACGCCGCCAGCACCGACCCGCTGTACAAGCACATTCCGTTCACCCTTACCCGCCGCGACGACGTCAGCTACGGCCTCTTTTACGACAACCTGAGCAGCTGCTGGCTGGATCTGGGTAATGAAATCGACAACTATCACACCGCCTATCGCCGCTGGCAGGCGGAAGCGGGCGATATCGATTACTACATTTTTACCGGCAAGCGCGCGCTGGACGTCACCAAAGCCTTTGTCCGCCTGACCGGGAAAACGCTGTTCGGACCGAAATGGAGCCTGGGCTATAGCGGCTCGACCATGCATTACACCGACGCGCCGGACGCGCAAAACCAGCTGATGAACTTCATCCGCCTGTGCGAAGAACACGCCATTCCGTGCGATTCGTTCCAGCTCTCCTCCGGCTATACCTCCATCAACGGCAAGCGCTACGTCTTCAACTGGAACTACGACAAGGTGCCGCAGCCGAAGGTAATGAGCCAGGCGTTCCACGACGCGGGATTGAAGCTGGCCGCCAACATCAAGCCGTGCCTGCTGCAGGATCATCCGCGCTATAGCGAAGTGGCGGAAAGCGGCCTGTTCATTCGCGATTCAGAAACCGATGCACCCGAACGTTCCAGCTTCTGGGATGACGAAGGCTCGCACCTCGACTTTACCAACCCGCAAACGGTGCAGTGGTGGCAGAACGGCGTCACCACGCAGCTGCTGGAGATGGGCATCGACTCCACCTGGAACGACAACAACGAGTATGAAGTGTGGGACGGGGAAGCCCGCTGCTTTGGCTTCGGCAAGGAGATCGCCATCAAGCATATTCGCCCGGTCATGCCGCTGCTGATGATGCGCGCCTCGCTGGAAGCACAGCAGCGCTTTGCGCCGGAAAAACGTCCGTATCTCATCTCCCGCTCCGGCTGCGCCGGGATGCAGCGCTACGTTCAGACCTGGAGCGGCGACAACCGCACCAATTGGGACACCCTGCGCTATAACATCCGCATGGGGCTGGGCATGAGCCTGTCAGGGCTGTTCAACGTCGGCCATGACGTGGGCGGTTTCTCCGGCGACAAGCCGGACGCCGAGCTGTTCGTGCGCTGGGTGCAGAACGGCGTGATGCACCCGCGCTTTACCATTCACTCGTGGAACGATGACCACACGGTGAACGAACCGTGGATGTATCCGGCCATCACGCCGTGCATTCGTGGTGCGATTGAACTGCGCTATCGTCTGCTGCCGTATCTTTACACCCTGCTCTGGCAGGCGCACGCCGACGACGAGCCGATGCTGCGCCCGACCTTCCTCGACCACGAGCACGATGCACAGACTTTTGAAGAGTGCGATGACTTCCTGCTGGGCCGCGACCTGCTGGTCGCCAGCGTCGTCGAGGCCGGTCAGCGCGAGCGCCGGGTCTGGCTGCCGGATAACGAAACGGGCTGGTACGATTTTTACACCCACGCGTGGTATGCGGGCGGACAATCCATCGTCCTCGACGCGCCGCTGGAAAAACTGCCGCTGCTAGTGCGCGCCGGAGCCGGCCTGCCGCTGAGCGAGCGCATCACGCATGTGAGTGCCGAAAAAGATACGACCCGCGAGCTGAAGCTGTTCCCGGTTAAAGGCGTCGGCACAACCTCCGGGCTGCTGTTTGAAGACGACGGTGAAAGCTGGGGCTATCAGAACGGCAATGCGCTGTGGGTGGAATGGGAAATGGTGTGCGATGGCGCAACCATCAACCTGAAGGTGAACGCGCGCGGGGATTATCGTCCGGCGTGGAAGGCGCTGAAGGTGTCATTACCGGCGGGGGAAAAACGTACGCTGCGGGTGAATGGGGCTGAAGGGAGTGAGTGGGTGGTGTAGTGCGGCCTGATGCCCTCACCCTAACCCTCTCCCACAGGGAGAGGGTACAGAACGTAGACCCGGTAAGCGAAGCGCCACCGGGCTGCTGTTTGAAGACGACGGTGAAGGCCGGGGCTATCAGAACGGCAATGCGCTGTGGGTGGAATGGGGCTGAAGGGAGTGAGTGGGTGGTGTAGTGCGGCCTGATGCCCTCACCCTAACCCTCACCCACAGGGAGAGGGAACAGAACGTAGGCCCGGTAAGCGAAGCGCCACCGGGCTGCTTTTTGAAGACGACGGTGAAGGCCGGGGCTATCAGAACGGCAATGCACTGTGGGTGGTGTAGTGCGGCCTGATGCCCTCACCCTAACCCTCTCCCACAGGGAGAGGGAACAGAACGTAGGCCCGGTAAGCGAAGCGCCACCGGGCTTTTTTTTAGCCGTCGATACCTTTGCTGCGCAGGTAATCTTCGTAGTTACCGGTGAAGTCCACCACGCGCTCTGGCGTAATTTCGATCACGCGGGTCGCCAGGGAGCTGACGAACTCACGGTCGTGAGAGACGAAGATCAGGGTGCCCTGATACATCTCCAGCGCCATGTTCAGGGATTCGATAGATTCCATGTCCAGGTGGTTGGTCGGTTCGTCCATCACCAGGATGTTTGGTTTTTCCATCATCAGCTTGCCGAACAGCATGCGGCCTTTCTCACCACCGGAAAGCACTTTTGCCGGCTTTTTAATGTCGTCCTGGCTGAACAGCAGACGACCCAGAATGCTGCGCACCGCCTGCTCGTCGTCGCCTTCCTGCTTCCACTGGCTCATCCAGTCAAAGACGGTCAGGTCATTTTCGAACTCGTACTCATGGTCCTGCGCGTAGTAACCAATCTGCGCGTTTTCGGACCATTTCACGGTGCCGCTGTCCGGCTGCAGTTCGCCGACCAGGGTTTTCAGCATGGTGGATTTACCCACGCCGTTGGCGCCCAGAATGGCAATCTTCTCGCCCACTTCCAGCAGCAGGTTGAAGTTTTTAAACAGCGGGCCTTCATCGAAGCCTTTGGTAAGGGCTTCCACTTCCAGCGCGTTACGGAACAGCTTCTTGTCCTGCTCGAAGCGGATGAACGGGTTCTGACGGCTGGAGGCTTTAACCTCTTCCAGCTTGATTTTATCAATCTGACGCGCACGGGAGGTCGCCTGACGCGACTTAGAGGCGTTAGCGCTGAAGCGGCTGACGAAGGACTGCAGGTCCGCAATTTGCGCTTTCTTCTTGGCGTTGTCCGCCAGCAGACGCTCGCGCGCCTGGGTGGCCGCCGTCATGTACTCGTCGTAATTGCCCGGATAGACGCGCAGCTCGCCGTAGTCCAGATCCGCCATGTGCGTACAGACCATGTTCAGGAAGTGACGGTCGTGCGAGATGATGATCATGGTGCTGTCGCGATCGTTGAGCGTCTGCTCCAGCCAGCGGATGGTGTCGATGTCCAGGTTGTTCGTCGGTTCGTCGAGCAGCAGGATGTCCGGGTTAGAGAACAGCGCCTGCGCCAGCAGCACACGCAGCTTCCAGCCTGGCGCAACTTCGCTCATCGGGCCGTAATGCTGTTCAACCGGAATGCCTACGCCCAGCAGCAGCTCGCCCGCGCGCGCTTCCGCAGAGTAGCCGTCCATCTCACCGTACTGCGTTTCCAGCTCGGCCACCTTATAGCCATCTTCTTCGCTCATTTCGGCCAGCGCGTAGATGCGATCGCGCTCCTGCTTCACTTCCCACAGCTCCGCGTGCCCCATGATCACGGTGTCGAGCACGGTGAACTCTTCGAAGGCGAACTGATCCTGACGCAGCTTACCGATGCGCTCGTTCGGATCGAGCGACACGTTGCCGAGGGTCGGCTCCAGGTCACCGCCGAGGATCTTCATAAAGGTGGATTTACCGCTACCGTTGGCACCAATCAGGCCGTAACGGTTGCCGCCGCCAAATTTGACGGAAATGTTTTCGAACAGCGGCTTACTGCCAAACTGCATAGTGATATTGTTGCAAAGAAGCAAAATTGATACTCTCTTGTAAGTTACTGAGGTGTATATGAAACAAAACGGAAAAGCATACTCTTACATAAAATTTTCATCAAAGAAGCAGGAACAAGGCGACTCTGTAAGACGCCAAACCGAGCTTGCTGAACAGTACGCACACGCCAATAATTTAATTCTATCAGATAAGAACTTCCAAGATCTCGGAATCTCTGCGTTCAAAGAGGGAAGCAGGCCTTCGCTTGGAGATATGCTCGAAGCAATCGAGAAGGGTCAAATCGAGCAAGGCTCGACAATCATCATTGAATCGCTGGACCGACTAAGCCGACGAGGTATCGACGTCACTCAACAAATCATTAAGTCGATTCTGCAAAACAACGTCTTCATCGCTTCGTTGGTTGATGGATTGTTACTGAAGCGGGAATCTGTCAATGATCTTGTAAGTGTCATCAGATGATTGAACCAGAAACATTAACATCCGAGAACACTTTTGAAACCTGTGCCTGCGATTGTATTAAATTAATTTGATAATCAGTGGTTCCATTTTCGGAGTCGGATTTAGAAACTCGTGTATAGGCATAAATTGACATAATCCTTCTCTCTTTTGAAAAAAGTATTATAAACAGTGATTTATGACAAGTATATATTGTATTATAACAATAACTAAAACGACATCTCGCCAAGTATTTGTAGAAAATCTTGTTAATGTAAACAAATTTTATATACATGGATAAATTAGAGTGTGAAGGTAACTATTGAAATTAAGCTAAATTTTCAAAAAACTAACAAGCTGCCTGTATTGACTATTAGTAAATAAAACCCCATACAACTTAGCTTAAAAATAAATTGCTGGTGTTTAATTTATGGCAAAAATATAAATCTTGTAGATTAAAAAAGCCATAAAAGACAAATAAAGAACTTCCTTTATCTTTCCGAGTAAAGAAATAGTCTTTTCTACAAAAACATTACACCACGAGCTGTCTTCTCTATTATCAATAATTTCAATTGACTCAGGACTACCTATTAAAGGAAGCCAATATTTTTCCATGAAGTTTTCATTTCCCTCAAAATAATGACTGTGTCCACCCTTGAAATATCTATTGACGAACCTATTATTATTGAGACCATAAAATCCTATTCTACCAGCCATTCCAGTATTAGGTACAAATGCTTCTGAGAGGAAAAGGATTTTGTCATCCGAACCGCAATCGTTTACAATTCTTGCATTGGTTTTATCTAAAATTAGTTTGAAATCAAATTTTGAAGGTAATACACTTCCACTCAACACAATGAGTCGAACGTTAATTCTTTCTTTTTTCTTTAATAAAAAATCATTGACAGCTTTTATAACTATGTAAGTTCCAAAACTATGGCAAAAAAACATTATCTCTTTTTGGTTTTCGTTTCGATCTCTAATGTTTTTTAATTGTGCGGCAAAATGCTTAAGCCTTATGGTCCTTAAAAAAGGGATGAAGAAGGATATGACAGTGAAATACCCATATTTATAAGAGTGAAACTCTACTGTATTAACATTTGATTCAACTATCTTTTTCAGCTTCTCCTGCCATGCTCCTTTAGTCCTGATCCCATGAACTGTGATGCATATGATTTTATTTTCAACCGCATAATTAGAAATTTTTCGAGTCGATTCAAACTGGATAGCTTTCAGCAAAATCCCTTTCCAAGCTTTGTTTCGTACTGAAGCTTCGATTAACACTTCGCAATGCTCATCAAATTGCTTACGGAACAGTTCAATATCATCGAAATGTGCCGTTATTCCAACAATTTTCCCTGGTTTTAACAAAGTTGGTCTACTTTTTATGTCATTTAATAATGTCAAACCATATTGTGCACGTGGCGATTCATCTCTTTTCGGTAAAACTACATCCAGTATTAAAAAATCGAAACAGATTCCTCTTAAGAAGTCTTTTGCCTTTTGAGTATTTGGTGCAAGGAATATTTCATTTTCAGACAATCCAATTTTATCAATTAGTAAATTGCTGATTTCTGTTCTGCGCGTGATATTATCATCAACAATCAATACTTTCACTTTCTTAATCCTTTAATTGAATTCACTAACTCATCCCGCCATTCACTTTTTGTATTGCTGTAGAGTATAAATCCCATGCAAGATTCTTTGTACTGACTCAAAAGCTCATCTTTTAAAGCTTCATATGAATAGGAATTTACATTATCGCTAAAGCTTTTGAATTGCGTGATAAAAATAAATTTAATTCCTTTGCATCTTTTACTCATTTTTCTAGCGAGTTCTTTCCCACCGAAAACCCTAAAATCACCACCTGAGTTTGTAGAGGTTTTATCAAAAGTAGGAAGACTCATATCAAGAAGAACTAAATCATAATTAAACCTAGTTATCATTTGCCAAGCAGAAGTAAATGAATGACATTCATTTACTTTTATATCTTGAAATTCCGAATGAATTATCTCAACTATTCTCTTTCTTTTAAATTCGTTATCTTCAACGACTAGAATATTAATATCCATAAGTAATTTCCACCTTGAAGATATCGTCGTTATAAGAAGGAATAATATTATAAGACTTTGATACATTTTTTAAAGCATGAAGACATTTATATAATCCTGAACCACCATTATTTAATAGCAAATCACTATCATTCATATTGATTAGCTTTAACCTGATTTGTTCAAAATGTCCGTTATGCAACAAGCCTTTAGCTCGCTCCGACATTTGATTAGAAATCGATATTCTAAATTTATCATTTTCATCTCCTGAGATGTTAATAGTTACTATTAAATTGTCTTTAGAAAACTTATAACTATTATTCAAAAAATTAATCAAACATAAAACCAGTACGTATAGGTGTGATCCTGGTATGTAATAGTTATCCACTTTGTTGATCTTTACGTTGATTTCACAGTTGTTTATTTGTTGAAAACATTTAATTGCCAGTTGAACTAATTTTTCAAGTTCGATTTTTTCCAACTGAGTTGATTTCTTTAGAGAAAACCATTCACATACGGTACGAACATGCTCATTTACTTCTGTATTAGATAACTTTATCTCATCTAAAAGATCACTCATTGACGTGCCTCTTTTAGCTTGATTTATAGATTCTATTAGTTCCGAATACAGATCGTCTATTTTGGCCGAAAATATTTCATTCAGCTTTAATTTCATGATATATAAACATTTTGCTAGTTTAGCATTAAATAACCCGAATATAGATTCCGCGATATCTTCAACAGTTTGCTTTTCATCGAGCATGTTTTTTATGCTTGCAAACTCTTCAAAAGATATATCAAAAAAGAAAACCCTATCTGGTTCGTCACCATTTAGTGAGGTTTTCATCCAATTTTCAGCTATATCAATCAATTTGTTGAAATCAGCGCTAAATTTAACAAGCAATGCATCGATATCGTTCAAAATATTATCATTGATCATGTTATAATATTCTAACCAATAAACATTGGACTTATAATTACCATTTTCATCAAGTTCAGTAATTAGATGTTTGCTTTGAGGTGAAGAACAAATTAAATTACCGAAAAAACCATGTCTAATTTCAGAACTTAAATTAATATCCAAACCAACTTCTTTATTATTAAAGTATTCCACTAATAACGTATTGATAATTCTTCCTACTATAATATTTTTATCACCTTTCAAAACCGTTACATCTTCTATTTGATATTTCATATCAGAATCTACTACTTCTATTTCACTATCATCATGATATTTAGTAATAAGCGCCTCAATTTCCTGTTTTCTTTTTCCATATATATGTTTTGTATCAACAAATATTTTGGCATTGTTGAATCTTGCGGCCTCACTATTAATCAAGATTTCATCTACTATATATTTACATTCTTTATCGACATCAGATTGCTTCAAATAACTTAATGATACAAGTTTGTTAAGTATTTTAATACGTTCAATTTTAAGATCGTTTTCATCTTCAAAGCAACCCAGATAGTCCATAACATCAGTTTTAGCTATATCATATAAAAAAATGACCTGCTTTCCATTCATCTTATCATCAATTAATTCGCTCGGCCTTTCAATACCTTGAGTTATAATATACTCTTCAAAAAATTCGTTTATAACTTCGCTTTTATCATCGTTACTATATAAGTTATAATAATGAGCACAAATAACTGAATCTAATGAATATATTTTCATCTCATTAATATAGTTTACAATTTCTTCTAATGGCAAACAAATATTAGAGTTGGTGTTTTTGATAAGTTCGTCTGTTGAATATTCTACAAGCCCATTGAAATCATTATTTTTTAAATAATACTCAACTCTTAACTCTATAGAATCCTTCTTGATACTAGTTACTTTACTATATTCATGAATCAAGTCTAATGCGTTTCTATCATTTTTATCGATAGCTTTTATCGCTGCATACTTAAGCTTCCTGAAAGGATCGATATTTTCCAACGAGTTATTTAAAAACATAGAAGGTGGTGATTCTAAATTACAGGCTAATGGTGTTAAAGGTGTATGTAAAAATCTAGATTTTTCAATTATTTTAGTTTTCCTTTTTTCATCAAAAAAGAATGGTGCTGCTTTCATTATGCTAATTATTATGTGATCAGACAATTCCAAACTAGAATAAATTATAGACAGATTAATTAATTGCAAAATGGCTTGATTAGAGTCTTTTAAAGAATAAATTGAAATTAAATTATTAATTATATTGAGAAGCAAAGGAGGTAAAGATCGTGGTTTCCTGCCAGCGTAAATATAAGATTTAGCTATTATATTTACCTTAGTAACCACATCTGTAATAGAAAAGATATTTTCTTCTAAACGGTCTATGATAGCTGAGTAATTACCAGCTGTATAATCATAAACCTCTTTATCTTTTTCATTACTCGTTCGGACTGTTTCTTTCCGCTTTATCACATTGACTATATACTCTGAATTACTATAGATATTATAATCACTGAGTTTCTCTAAGATCGGAGTAAGTATGTCGTAATCTTTAGTTATATCCTCCTTTTTTGTAAGCCTATAAATGATTATTTTTTGCAAAGCATCAAAGAGATCTATCAATGGAAGTTTTTGCAACCAGTTAATTGAGTGAATAAGATCAACATCATCGTATAGTGGATATTGCAAACACATCAAAGAATGAAAAGCAGCAATATTTAAAGCTCCACCTTCAATATATTCTTTGTTTGACCGCCTTACCATAGTTTCAATAGCTGTACTGGCCTCAACACTATGCGATTTCCAGCCACTAACTCTAATCACTTCGTATAAGGTATCAGATATTTTATTTGTTTTCCATTTTTCAACTAAGTCATCAATAAGTTTAAATTCTTTTTTTGCTGTCAAGACAGCTATTCTATAATTCATTTCCCATAATGAAAGACCTGTTAGAGAATTTATAACATCTAATTTTTCATATATCTTTTCGAACTCTCCCTTAATAAAAAGGTCTTCCATATCTGAACGTATTGCATTTATCTCCTTTAATTTAACATTTTCCTTGGACAATACAGACTCGAATAAACGCATTAGTCTTCGATCACTAAAATCATTTAGTCCAAGTATTTCCTTAGTAACTAGCTCATCTGAAGGCATTTTAGACTGATTTAAGAAACCAAAGACCTCTTTATCTTTTAAGATTATATCTAATGAATTTACATATTCTTTATCAGTTGATCTTGCTAGGAAAAAATAAAATGCGTCTTGTTTTGCTTCATGTTGCGTTTTAGTAAGATCTGAAGGATTTAAAACGGATGATACAACTTCATGTGTTTTACGTGATCTATTTCTCAAATTGTGTATTCTAAACTTTGGCATGATTTTATTCCTTAATTAATATTATGCTGTATTAATAAATTATAATGATCCGCAAAATAATAAAATTCGCACAAGATAATAACACATGTTATTACCTACAAATAAAATAGTAACAATTTGAAATTATTGTTTTATGCTACCGCCCTCAAAAAAAATTTGCATCTGAATTTTAAAGCAATCATCTAGTACTGTCGAGTATCATCTTTTTATATTTCCTAAAACTAATCAATCTTGAATAGCACTCTAACTCAGTCTGAAAACTAATTAACTTTACTAGAATAATTCCGATTAACATTTTGTTTCTCAGTTCTAATAGAGAAATATCTCAGTCACCGAAATATAGGCGTTAAGTAATTATGTCATTCTGGGTAATGATAACTCTGTAAATCGCATTCCGATACATATCATAAGATGTGCTGTAAATTTATGCTTAAGGAATCTATTGCCTTTTTTAGTCTATTAAGAATCACTACACGCAAGAAAGGATATATCCTTGGTAAATGGGCTCCGTAGTTGACTGGCCTCTAAATATTATCCATTAAGTTACTGTGTAGCCTTCACATCAAAAGCGAAAAATACAATGTCTCATTTCAAAATATTAGCCTAGTCGCTTGCCTTTTTTTGACAACCAGGGACTGATTTCAACGCCTCTCATTAAGGAATCAGATATTCATTTGATTAGATATACCCACTACCGCCTCAGATTTTAATTCAATCCTTAGTAACGTTAATAAATAATGCTAATGTAAATGAATTCTGATTTTAACATTAATAATGTGAAATATGTGTGAGAGCCTTCTCTCGGGCATACAAATTCTAGCTAAAAAGTTGTTTGCCGGGTTCAAATGGTCCAATTTTGTATATAACCCAACTTGTAGGGGGTTTATGAATTAAACTTTAAGTTTTTATATTTTTTGTTAAACCGTAGATTTTACATTTGATTACCAAAGCTGTACTGAGGGTAGTGGTAGGCCTAACTTCAATCACTCCTAACTTTTCTTCAAAGGCTCCCATACTAACGATCCTCTTGCGAATGAAGCGAAAATTAGAGCAACCTAAGACTCTTCGATTCAGGCACATCTACATTGCAGGCTGTTGCAAGGCTCAAATGAGGAAAGATTTGTTACTTTGAAACAATTGTGTGACGTTGCTGGTAACTAACACGGGGAGATTCCTGCGAAAAGTGTGATAAACACGGCATTATGCCACAATTCCGAATTGAGATCCCGTGTTGCGGCAATCCACTAAACTTTAACAAAATCGAAAAAAATGTGATTTCGTACACATCTGAATTCCCTGTGAGCGGGAATGCACATATAATGCGCTCCCATCACAGATTCAGACTTATCAACTCATCGCCTGAATGGCTTAGATACCTTGCACAACATGAACATGAAATTAACAGCGCTTTTTGCGGCGGCGTTAGCCGTAGTAGGTTTTTGTAAGACCGCGTCTGCGGTGACGTATCCCCTGCCGACCGACGGAAGCCGTCTGGTGGGTCAAAACCAGGTGGTGACGGTTCCTGAAGGTAACTCTCAGCCGCTGGAGTATTTCGCGGCGCAGTACCAGCTGGGTCTGTCTAACATGCTGGAAGCGAACCCGGGCGTTGACCCGTACCTGCCGAAAGCAGGTACCGTGCTGAATATCCCTCAGCAGCTGATCCTGCCGGATACCGTTCATGAAGGTATCGTAATTAACAGCGCCGAAATGCGTCTGTATTACTACCCGAAAGGCACCAACACCGTGATCGTGCTGCCAATCGGTATCGGCCAGCTGGGCAAAGACACCCCGCTGAACTGGACCACCAAAGTTGAACGTAAGAAAGCGGGCCCAACCTGGACGCCGACCGCCAAAATGCACGCGGAATATATCGCTGCGGGCGAGCCGCTGCCAGCCGTTGTGCCGGCAGGCCCGGATAACCCGATGGGTCTGTATGCTCTGTACATTGGTCGTCTGTATGCGATTCACGGCACCAACGCCAACTTCGGTATCGGCCTGCGCGTGAGCCACGGCTGCGTGCGCCTGCGTAACGACGACATCAAGTTCCTGTTCGAAAACGTGCCGGTTGGTACGCGCGTGCAGTTCATCAACGAACCGGTGAAAGCAACGTCTGAACCAGACGGCAGCCGCTACATCGAAGTGCACAACCCACTGTCCACCAGCGAAGACCAGATCAACAACAACGAAGTCGTCCCTGTTACGCTGAACAGCGCGGTACAGGCGGTAACGTCTCAGCCAGACGTCGAAACGACGATTGTTGACCAGGCCGTGCAGAACCGCTCCGGTATGCCGGTGCGTTTGAACTGATAAAGAAGCATTAAAAAAGCGGGCCTCGTTGCCCGCTTTTTTTTACCCGTTATTCACGATCACGATCCCGCCGTGGTCGTACCGATAGTGGCAGTGCGCATACTCCAGCGGCGTGCCATCCTCCAGATAAATCACCTGCTCCACCTCCAGCACCGGATCGGTTTCCTCGCAGACCAGATGCTCTCTGTCCAGCGCGCTGGGCTTAAGCGCCCGCACCACCCGATACGAGCCCATAATTTTCAGCCCCAGGGTTTCCTGAACGTACTGAAACACCGAACCTTCAAGATGGTTTTTCGTCAGGCCCGGCACCAGATTCATCGGCATCACCGTGGAATCCAGCGACATGGGTTCGCCGTTTAATAAGCGCAGACGAATAAAGTCATAGACGGGCGCATCGGCGTTAATCATCAGCGACGCCTGCTCTTTTTCGTTCGGGAAGCGCAGTTCAAAATGCACCACCTGGCTGGTAACCGTGCCCAGATGTTCCCAGGTTTTGGTGGCACCGAAATAGTCGCTGCCGGAAAGATCCCACTGCGAGAGCTGGAGGAAATTTTTGCGGATGAACGTCCCCTGGCCCTGGCGGGTATAAACCAGCCCTTCGACGATCAGCTGGCGCATTGCCTGCTGGATGGTCATCCGGCTGGTACTGAACTCCGCCGCCAGCGCAAACTGGTCCGGGAGCGGTTCATGGGCGGCGTACTGCTGGCTGATAATGCGTTTCTTGATTTCCCGCGCTATGGTGATGTACTTCGCCGCCATGGTCCTTCCTTTCTGTTAGTTTTCTATCCCGCTGTTTTTCAAGGCCACTCGCTCGGCAATTTTGAGGAAAGGCAGGTAGAAGAATACACCAAATACGATGATTGCCAACTGCACCACCACCGCCCGCCAGTCTCCCGCCGTGGCCAGCCAGGCGCTGAGAATCGGCGGCGTGGTCCACGGGATCATCACCACGCAGCGCGACATTAACCCCAGCGTGGTACAGAGCCAGGCGAAGTAAATGCCTATCGCGGGCAGCAGCACGAACGGGATCATCAGCGGCAGGTTAAACACGATCGGCAGGCCAAAAATCACCGGCTCGTTGATATTAAACAGGCCCGGCGCCAGCGACAGACGCGCCACCTGCTTAGCCGACTGTTGTCGGGAGAAGATAAAGATGGCGATCAGCAGCGATATTGTGCTGCCCGTCCCGCCCACCATGCCAAAGGTCGGCACGAAGATGTTGTTGATGATGTGCGGAATGGGCTGGCCGTTGGCGAAGGCCAGCATGTTCTCGTTGGTATTGATCAGCAGGAACGGCTCCAGCACCACGCTGTTGACCACCGACTGATGAATGCCGAGCGTGAAGAGGAAGTTGCCGAAGCTGTAGATAAAAATCGTCCCCGGCAGGCTGGTGTTGATCAGCCGCAGCGGCTGCTGGATAAAGGTCGTAATGAGATGGATCAGGTCCGTATGCAGCACGTTTGCCAGTATCGCCGCGAGCACCGCAAACAGCGAAAGCGTGAGAATGGTTGGGATCAGCGCGGTAAAGGATTTGCTCACCGCCGGGGGCACGTTTTCACCGAGCGAAATGTGCAGCGCCTTCAGCCGCGAGATGGCGATGAATACCTCCGTTGAAAGCAGCCCAATCAGCACCCCGGCGAAGATCCCGGTGGAGCCGATATTGGCGAAGGTCAGCACCTGCGTCACGCTGACCGCAGCGTCGCTGCCGACGGGCGTAATCTGTAAGCGCATCGGCATCATAATGATAAAACTGCTGACGGCGATAACCACTGCCGAGACCGGGTTGTCGAAATCTTTGTTGCGCGCCAGCGACCAGGCAATCATCGGCGCCAGCAGCAGCGCGGCAATGTTCAGCGTGCCGTTGATAATCGCCTCGCCCCACACTTTGAAATGCGCCAGCGTATCGCCGTGGAAAATCCAGGGAAACACCACGTTGTTCACCAGCACCGCCAGACCGGCGAGGATGAAAATGGGCATCACCGTGGCGAAGGCGTCGCGCAGGGAGCGAAGGTGCACCTGGTTTGCCAGGCGCGCCGAGAACTCGACAAACTTATCGACAAAGGACTGCATGTGCGGTGTGATTTTTGTTTCAGACATAGCGGAGTGTTCCCATCAATCAGTCACAAAAACGGCCCGGCAGCGTACGGCTTACATCTCGCGTCCGTTGGAATGGATAACCTGTTTTAACCACGCGTAGCTCTTCTTCGGCACGCGCTTGAGGTCTTTCAGGTCGTGGTTTTCCCGGTTGACATAGACCACGCCGTAGCGCTTACGCATGTCGCCCTGGGAGCTGAGAATGTCGATCAACCCCCAGCCGAGGTAGCCAATGACCTCTGCCCCGTCCTCGAACATCGCCTCCTTCATGGCCTCGATATGCGCCCGGTGGTAATCGATGCGGTAGGTGTCCTCAATCGGGTTCACCCCGTCCCAGGACTCAATCACCCCAATGCCGTTTTCAATCGGGAATACCGGCAGGCGCCAGTCGTTGGCGTAGCGGGTAATGATGGTGCGAAAGCCCAGCGGATCAATCTGCCAGTTCCACTCGGTAGCTTTCAGGTAGGGGTTATTTTTCTCGCCGTGCAGCAGGTAATAGTTCACAGGCGTGCCTTCCGGAATTGCATCGCTGTCCAGCGTTTTGCTGGCGTAGTAGCTGAAGGCCATATAGTCATTTCTGGTGCGCGCCAGCAGCGCGAGATCGTCAGCGCGGTAGATATCGCCAAAGCCCTCCTGCTCCACCACCGCCATCACCGCCGGGCTGTAGCCCTGTCCTGCGAAGACGCGCAGCAGGTTCTGGTTGAGGAATTCGTCATACTGCTGGGCGCAGAAGATATCGCGCGGTTTGCAGGTGGCCGGGTAGATCAGCTGGTGCGCCAGCATGCCGCCCATCAGCTGGCCCGGTTTCGTCTGGTGCAGGTATTCGGTCAGCGCCATGTGCGCCACCATCGTATGGTGCTGCAGCTCGTACAGCTCGCGCAGGGTTTTTTCGCCTTTCATATAGCCGGAAATACGGAACGCTTCCGGCATATGGAAGATGTTCTGCTCGTTGAAGGTCAGCCAGTACTTCACGCGGTCGCCATAGCAGTCGATCATCTTTTTGCCGTAGCGGATAAAGGCGTCCATCACGCGGCGGTCGTTGAAGCCGTTGTACTCCTGCGCCAGCGCGAGCGGCATATCGAAATGGTACAGGCAGATCATCGGCTCGATGCCGCGGGCGATCAGATCGTCAATAAAGCGGTCGTAAAAGGCGATGCCTTCGTCATTGAACGGGCCGTCGCCCTGCGGGCAGACGCGGCTCCACGAGATCTGGAAGCGGTAGCAGTTCATGCCCAGATCCTGCATCAGGTCGAAATCCTCCCGGTAGCGGTGGTAGGAGTCGGTCGCGACTTTCCAGTCGGAGACGTTCTCCCCGGCTTCGCGAATGTCGTACACCGACATCCCCTTCCCGCCCTCGTTCCAGGCCCCTTCCGTCTGCATGCTGGAGACCGAGTTGCCCCATAAAAAGTTGGCCGGCAGCTGATTGTTCATGTTCCCTCCCTATATGACTAGTCATTTAAAATTTTATGACTAGTCATATAGGCGAAGATGAAGGGACGATCAAAGAGGAGAATCGTTTTTTGTGAGGTATGTTGGAAAGAAGAAGCCGGGCAGGAAAATGGATCGCGCAAATCCTTTTCCTGAGGCCGGAGAGTTAGCCTATGCAAAATCACATTTCCCGATCGTGCCACTGGCTGGCCTCATAAAATCATTATTAACTTAATGAGCATGAACCCAGGCCCTGGCCGGAAAATAAAAATCTCAACCCTATCAAATGGAAAATGACGCTCATGAAGATATCTACTAGCCGTATCGCATTCGCTCTCAGCTTAGCGTTGCCATGCTCTATGACTCACGCGGCAACGGTGTATACGGGTGATAAGGTGCAGGGAGTACCTGTTATCTCGACTCTGGATGTAGCTGACCTGACAGCAGGACAACATCGCTTCATGTTCGAGGGGGTTGAGACAGGGACGGGACAGCGATGGTATGTCCCCATAATGGTGGCAAAAGGGAAAACGGACGGGAAGAAAGTTCTGCTTCAGGCTGGGGTCCACGGGGATGAGCTAAATGGGGTTCGTATCGTACAAAAAGTGATGGAACAACTGGACCCCGCCAAAATGAAAGGAAGCGTTATTGGTATTATTGGCCCAAACCGTTCTGGACTTGAAAGGGTCTCCCGGACATGGTCTGTTTCAACCGATGGTGGTGAGACGATCGACTACAACCGCGTACATCCAGGAAAAGAAACGGGTAACTCTGCTGAGCGTCAGGCATGGATGATGTGGAATAAGGTTTACAAGGGAAATGTAGACCTGGCGATTGACTATCACACCCAGTCTACCGGAACGGCTTATCCGCTGTTCATTTATGCCGACTACCGCAATGCGGATGCCCGGACGATTGCAGAACTTTTTCCGGCCGATCAAATTAAGAAAGATCCCGGCGAAGCCGGCTCAATGGAGACAACCTTTATTCAAAATGGTATCCCGGCGATAACGGCCGAGACGGGAGAACCGAGGATTTACCAGCAGGATATGATTTCCCGGGGCTTAGAGGGTGCCCTCAATGTACTGATCCACTACAAGGTTATTGAAGGCAAAATCGGCGCAACCGCCAGCAGCAATAAAACATATATTGGTAATGCTATCAGTTCAATACGTGCAACCACGGGTGGGTTTGCGGAAGTTTTCGTTAAACCCGGCGACACGGTAAAAGCAGGACAAGAGGTCGCCCTGCAGCGAAATGCATTCGGTGATGTTGTCGCGAAGTATTCAGCAGAACGGGACGGCAAAGTACTGTCAATTGGAACAGATGTAGTTAGAGAACCCCGAGCCCTGCTGGTAAGAGTCCTTGAGCAAAATCCAGCGGCAACCTGCAAAGACGGTTGCTGATTGCCGCCACGGCCCATCGTTGAATCGGCAAAAGCATGCTCAATGGAATAAAATGCTTTCGCCGATTTCTGTACCGATGGGCAAAGAAATTTAAAATCACCTCGACAGATTTTTAAAATATCCAATGCCGATGGTCTTACGGAAACGCCAGTCCTGCCATTGAGGCCATAAAACGTGGGCGATCATCGCGATAGCTATCCATCGGAACCAGGTGGCAAACGTATTACTGTGCCCCTGAGGCTCTTTATATCCCTTCACCCATCCATCATATCCTCGCTCGCCAAGTAAGGTGTCCGGGAATCCACCATCCGCGTTCTGGAAGTCCAGCAATTTCACGAGCATACTGCGTAGCCAATGCTCAATTTCATCGCTGCGATATGGGCAACGCGCGTGGCCGTGCGCCAGAATATCGATAATATCGACATCAATACAGCTGCTACGAATGGCTAGTGGTTGTTCCAGGCAACGGCTTATCGACTGGTTAAAATAGGGAATATTTTCATCGAGTGCATAAAATACATGTAAATTATGCGTCGCACCGCAGAGCGCAAATAGTAAAGCTTCCTGGCTGTACTGCTGACCCGGCCCCCAAAAACCTGAATAGGGTTCGCTTTGCTGATTATGCCAGAAGATCATATCCTGCAAACGTTGAGCCGCAGGACCGTTCGGTTCTCTCTGATGTTCGAGTAACAGAAAACTACCGATGTTGACGATATTATTACCTTCCAGCCAGGGATCGCGCATATCACGTTGACCTAACCATGCCCAAAAATACTGAGCGTCGAGGTAAGGTTTCAAAAATGGCAGCTCGATTCTATCCAGTTGATCCAGCACTTCCAGCGTCCCCATACAGTAATTGGTTGTATGAAAACGCATGTACTGGCGCGTTTTTTCAGCATCCGGTCCTTTCCATGTTTCGTTCCAGCACAATCCCGGCAACTGGAAAAAACCGTCCTTTCCCTGATGACCCAATATCCAGTCCGCAAGCGCTTCTTTCCCGGCGATCTCATCCCCCAATAAAACGCGAGCCATCGTGCCATCATAGGTTCCCGGCAGAAGCATCTGCGGCCATTGCTCGGGCTGGTGAAGTGCGCTAACGCGTAATACGCCTGCCGTTGCGTTGGGGAGTTGCATTTTATTTAGCCAAAGAAGACTTTTCTCTCTGGCTGCCAAAATACGTTCCTTTAACAGACTATCGGTAAATGACATGTTCTGTACCTGTATAGTTAATATTATTTAAATTTAGCTGCTGACATTGATGGAATTAATAAATGCATTATCAGGAAACCCAGCAGATAGGCAAAACCACCCATCAGGAAAATAGACCAATAGCTTCCGGTTGCCTGTAAAATATGTCCTGTGGCCTGCGTAAAAAGAATTGAACCGAGAGAACCAATCAGGCAACCAATACCAACAACAGCACCCACCGCCTGTTTTGGGAACATATCGGATACGCTGGTATAAAGATTGACCGACCAGCCCTGATGCGCTGCGACAGCAAGCCCAATCAGCAGTACAGCGCACCAAAGATTGGAAACATTCGAGACCAGTAAAATAGGAAGCACGCAGGTAGCGCATAACAATAATGTCGCTTTACGCGCTTTATTGACGGCCATACCGCGGTTTACCATCCATGCAGGGAGATAGCCACCTGCAAGACCGCCCATCGTTGCCAGAATATTGATTAATACCAGGGGCATCGCCATATGCGCCATATCAATACCGCGAGCGTCATGCAGCCACTTCGGTAGCCAAAAAAGGAAGAACCAGAAAATCGGGTCAGTGAGAAATTTGCAAATGGCGAATGCCCAGGTCTGCTTATACTTTAGCAAACCCAACCAGCTGATTTTTTGAGTTGTTTGTGCTGTAATATCAGCGTCATCATCCTGATTAATCCAGGCTAATTCTTCTTTATTTACCTTCTTAATTTTCTCCGGTTTTCCGTATAATATTAACCAGAAAGCAATCCAGATAAACCCTACGGCACCGGTTACGATGAATGCTTCACGCCAACCCCACTGTAATGCTATCCATGGAATAATAACAGGAGCAAAAATATTACCGATGTTGGAACCCGAATTAAAAATACCCGTTGCAAAAGCACGCTCTCGTTTCGGGAACCACTCTGCGGCAACCTTCACAGCTGAAGGGAAGTTGGCACTCTCCCCAAGCCCAAGGAAGATTCGCGCGTAGATAAATCCTATAACGGTACCGACCATTCCGTGAGCCATCGCAGCTAAACTCCAGATTGCCAGTGCGACAGGTAAAACCAGGCGTGCGCCATAAACGTCAACAAAACGTCCGCACAGGAATAAACCTAAGGCATAGGCAGCCTGAAATGCCGTCACTATATTACCGTATTCAATTTCATTCCAGCCAATATCTTTTTGTAATATTGGGGCGAGCAATCCTAATATAGATCTGTCGAGATTATTTATGGTGACAGAAAAAAAGAGCAACGCGCAAATCGTCCATCGATATCGACTGGTTGTAGAACCAATATTTACAGCTTCATTACTGACACCACCCTGCAACTGACCCATCGTATTTCCTCCGTCACGATTTAATAATCGTATCCAAACAGACCCATAGTAATTAATTTCAACCAGTGTACGTTACCCGGCCTGAATGCATGACGGATAAGAAACAGAAGTGAGATCCCTGAAGTCCTGCCATAATTTTATGTGAGTCATATCGCGCCTCAGGGTTGCAGACGTGATCAAAATCACCATAGCAAAAGCAATTATGAGATGTACATCACATTAGAATCCTGTCGTTATTCGACCTCCATCACATTTACATGTTTTTATCACTTAACTTTCCTTCTGTTTATGAGGAACAGCTCCAGCGCCTGAATTCGAGCCGTTATTCTACAGAAACACCTCTTTTATGAAGGATATCTCATGTTGGAAAAATCGGACCTGGCTGAAAATGCCGTTGAATGCTTACATAACGAGCAATATGACCAACCGTATAATAAGCAGAATCTCAATCATACTAATCTGTTATTCACGGGTGGCCGAGACCGTGAAAGCCTGAGTGGCGAATGGCGCTTTACGCTGGATCTTCACGACACGGGATTAAGACAAAAATGGTATCTCTTAGAGAAAAACGACGCTGAAACACGTCGCGATCCTTACGATTATGATCCTTTTGCCGGGGATACCGTTCCGGTGCCGGGATGCTGGCAAATGATGAAAGAAAAATGGTTTTATTATGAAGGGAGTGCGTGGTACACCCGGGACATTGATTACCTCAAACAGGACGCGGATGAACGTATTTTCTTACGCATTGGCGCAGCCAATTATGATTGCAAAGTTTTTGTCAATCATCAGTTTATAGGCAACCACTATGGGGGCTCAACTCCATTTTGCGCTGAATTAACGTCTGTATTACTGCCTGGAAAGAATGTGGTGATGTTATGTGTGAATAACACCCGCACTACTGACAGGCTACC
The DNA here is from genome assembly GCF_043965265.1 of Enterobacter sp. ECC-249. Lineage (NCBI taxonomy): Bacteria > Pseudomonadati > Pseudomonadota > Gammaproteobacteria > Enterobacterales > Enterobacteriaceae > Enterobacter > Enterobacter sp. ECC-249. Next base: position 1,936,794 of record NZ_CP143660.1, on the reverse strand, counting down.
CTTGAGAAATAATGACTGGTTCAACTATGGCGGGATATACCGTGAAATTGATATTATTCGAACGCCGCAAACTTATATCAGGGATCTGTTCGTTTATTTAGTTCCAGACGGCAAATATAATAAAATAGCCGTGAGAATAGCAGTGGAAGGCGATGCGCGAGAGGTGAATTTCTCTCTCACTGAACTTGGCATCTCCGTAACTCTTCCGGTGGTGAATGGCATTGCTGAAGCTAACCTGTCTGCTGAACCGCAAATTTGGTCTCCTGAACACCCTAAATTGTATCGCGTTATGGCATCGCTGGGGCGCGACTGTGTCAGCGACCGCGTGGGTTTCAGGCAAATTGACGTTGTGGGTACGGATATCCGTCTCAACGGTAAATCGCTCTATCTACGCGGCATAAATTGTCACGAAGATGATGTATTATTGGGAAAAATGACCAACGAAGCGGATATCCGCCGCCGTTTTCATGATGCTAAAGAGCTGAACTGCAACTACCTGAGACTGGCGCATTACCCCCACCATGAGATGGTCGCGCGTATTGCGGATGAGGTCGGTTTGTTGCTCTGGGAAGAAATTCCAAACTACTGGGCGATAGATTTTAAAAATCCGACAACGCAACGCGATGCACATAATCAGTTGATGGAGCTAATCTATCGTGACCGAAACCGTGCGAGCGTAATTATCTGGTCAGTGGGTAATGAAAATGCCGATACCGATGAACGCCTGGATTTTATGAGCATGTTGATTGACGCAGCCCGAAAGGCCGATCCCAGCCGTTTGATTTCTGCCGCTTGCCTTGTCAATCATGCAAAAATGAAGATTGAAGATCGTCTGGCAGATTATCTTGATATTATCGGTCTGAATGAGTATTACGGCTGGTACGAAGAGAATTTTGACGATCTGATTGTGCTCGGTGAAAACTCGTCGCCAACAAAGCCTGTTGTCATCACTGAAACTGGTGCCGAGGGCGTTCCGGGCGAACATGCACCTCAGTCGGGGCCATTCTCGGAAAACTATATGGCGGATGTTTATCGCAAACAGACCGAGTATCTGCCAAAACTCAATTATGTGCGCGGTTTTACTCCATGGTTGTTGTATGACTACCGTACAGAAAGACGTCAGAACCCCTTTCAGAAAGGATTCAATTGCAAGGGACTGATTACCGCAGATAAAATAACGCGCAAAAAAGCATTTTATGTATTGCGGGATTTTTATCAGCAATTAAAAAATGCCGGGTCATAATTGATCAATTTTCTGTCAAACTTTCTGCCAGGCTAAGTAGCCTGGCAGGATCAAATAGCATAGCCAGATAATGTGGCTGTTGTTGTTCTTCTTTATCAATCCACGCAGAAATTCGAATCGCCAGAAGGCGCAGTTCATTAATTTCACTATTTAATTCAAATGAAGATATGCCACTCTGATGGCCGTAACGATCGACCATCATTTTCATAGCGACACTTCGTGCGACTCTGTTGAACATTTCAGTGTAGTACGGTACGCGGTCCCAGACGCGTTTGAATAAATCTTTTTTCTCATCCGACATATCAATGGAGTGTATTATTTGAAAGAGCCGGTTACGGGAGTCTTGTGCCAAAAACATAGCTCGTTCTTTCTCTAACACTAATTGCTGGAACTGTTCGCGTCCGGCATCGGGATCGTTTATCGGGAACAAGACCGTCGCAGCATAATCATCAGATTTAAGCAAATGAAACTGCAGTTGTTTTACGGCTTGTGCATAGTTTACCGGAACCTGGCTGAAATGGTGTAAAACATGTCCCAGAATATAGGGGGTCTTTCTCATCCATTCATAGCTGCTGGCGTACAATTGATGAAAGATGTTTAATTCAGCCGCCTCCACCTTACGCTCAAGCATATCCGTGAGCCAGCAATGAAATGCCTGTTTCTCAGACATAAATATTTCACGGCCAAACATCGCTAAGCCATGCAGGTTCACTGAATTTACGGAGTTAATCAGGGAACTGTTAGAGATCCATTCCCAACTAAGCCGTCCCGTAATCGCTTCCAGTTCCTCACCGGCCATACTTTCAACCCAGCTAAGACGGCCCTGAATTTCCTCTAATAAGTAGCACGGTAGTAGAGTCCAGCCGTACTCCAGCCCCCACATATCAAACTCAATCCACTTGACCCGACCTTCAAGCTGAGTCAATAAAGGGTTATTGACAAAACCCGGGCGATAACCATGAGCAACTGCTTTTATTGACACCCTCACATCCGGAGGTAATACCTGCAACGCATTGACTAATTGCCACGATGCTGCCTCATCCTCCATGTAGTCACGCAGGACCATTTTTTTCCCCAGGCTTCGCAGGGTTTGGTAGAGAAATGGGATTGTCGAGACCCAGCTGGCTTTATAGGGTTGATGTCGGTGAAGATTAACAATCATTCCATCAATGCCGGATAGCTGTTCCAGGGCTTCAAAGAGTGCGTGCTGATAAAAATTTTTCCAGAAAACTTCATCTGCGCTAATATTATCAATCAAAGCATATTCTGGATATTTTTCTTGTATTTTTCCATCCCGTGGTAGCGCTTCACCTTGCAACCAAACGCCAATGCCCGACGCCTGACAATAACGGCATAATCGCTGCAAATACAATAAATGCTCCTGATACTCACGCATCAGATTTTCACGACCATGTTGACAATATTTTGAGGGAGGAACTAATAAAGACAATAAATTCTGCTGATTAATAACAAGTCCATTAAATTGGTCCCGTACCATCACTGCAATAACACTCTGCAAGTATGGCCAGTGCCAGATCAGCGAAGAGTTTACTTCTAGTAAACGAAGCGGAATTGAGCTCTGCACTTAAAGAAACCACACTAAGAACGTTAGCCATGACCTGCATTTTATAGCTTTTATTTTTCATTCACCACATTTCTTTGTTCATAGACATCCTGAAGTCCTAATTACAATAGTGATACAGTTTGCCTTTAAAAAAGCAGCATCTCGTCATTTACTTTTATCTCATCCCCGGCAGGCGATGCGCTTACCGGGGATAAGGAAGGTTACTGCTGCGCGAGCTGATTGCGGCGATACTCCCCCTGCCGCTCCAGCATCCAGCCAGGATATTCCCGCGGCAGCGCGCTCACCGCATCAAGCTGCAGAAGCTCATCTTCGCTGAGACGGATCCCGGTGGCGGCAATGTTGTCGTCCAGCTGTTCAACGCGTTTCGCACCGATGATGACGCTGGTCACCGCTTTCTGGTGCAGCAGCCACGCCAGCGCGATTTGCGCGACGGAGACGCCCTTGCTTTCGGCAATAGTGCGCATCACGTCCACGCAGTCGAAAGCGCGATCTTTGTTCACCGGCGGGAAGTCAAACTCCAGACGACGACCACCGGCTTCGCTCTGCCCGTCGCGGCCATATTTTCCGCTCAGCAGGCCGCCTGCCAGCGGGCTCCAGACCATTAGCCCGACGCCTTCGCTCTGCATCATGGGCACCAGCTCGCGCTCCAGATCGCGCCCGGCAATGGTGTAATACGCCTGCAACGACGCGAAACGCGCCAGCCCGAGACGCTCGGAAATGCCCAGCGCTTTGGCAATCTGCCACGCCGCCCAGTTCGAGACGCCGATATAGCGCACGTGGCCGTGCTGCACCAGGTTATCCAGCGCATACAACGTCTCTTCAATCGGCGTGGCCGGGTCGAAGCCGTGCAGCTGGTAGAGATCGATATGATCGAGCTGCAGGCGGCGCAGGCTCTCCTTCACGCTGCTGATGATGTGATAGCGCGAGCTGCCGCGCGAGTTCACCCCTGCCGTTCCGGTTTCGCCGAACACTTTGGTCGCGACGACCACGTTCTCGCGGGGGATTTTCAGGTTTTTCAGCGCCTGGCCGGTGATCTCCTCCGAACGCCCTTCCGAGTAAACGTCCGCGGTATCGATAAAGTTGATCCCGGCATCCAGCGCGCGGCCCACCAGCTGTTCTGCTTCGCTTTGCTGGAGCTGACCAATCTTGCCCCACATGCCGCCTTCACCGCCGAAGGTCATGGTGCCGAGGCACAGTTCAGAAACGAACAGACCGGTATTGCCCAGTTTTTGATAACGCATAAGATAATCCTCGCATGTCGTTTATGGGGTACCCGATAGTTATACCCGCCCCTCAGCCATCGCGAATGTGGCGTTCCTGTCCGTTTCTTGCCCAATCCTCTGAAAATTTATCCGCGCGGGGCGTCGCCAAAGACGCTGTAGTCAGGTAATTGCACCTGCTGATACGGCTCCCAGCCGCCGCCGAGCGCCTTGTAGAGCGCCACCAGATCGAGCGCGCTTTGCACCTGCGCCTGCGCGCGCTGCTGCTCGGCCTGCGCCAGCTGTCGCTGGGCGTCCAGCACGTCGATAAAGCTGGCGATCCCCTGGCGGTAGCTGTCACTTGCCAGGTCAAACGCGTTTTGCAGCGCATCGATCGTTTTTGCGAGACCCGCCTCACGCTGCTGGTCGGTGCGATAGCTCACCAGCGCGTTTTCGACATCGCCAAGCGCGGTGAGCACCGTCTGACGATAGTCCAGCACCGCCGCCCCCTGCTGCGCGCGCGCCACCTTCACGCTGGAGACCAGCCGACCGCCCTGGAAAATGGGGATGGAGACCTGCGGGCCAAAGCTGTAGAAGTGGCTGCTCCAGTCGGTCAGCCAGTTGGTTTCGCTGTTGCGCAGGCCAAACTGCCCGGAGAGGGTAAAGCTCGGGAACAGCTCCGCCACCGAGACGCCGATTTGCGCCGTGGCGGCGTGAAGGTTCGCCTCCGCTTCGCGCACGTCCGGACGGCGGCGCGCCAAGGTCGACGGAATGCCGGTCTGCACGATATCCGGCAGGGCGGGCATCGGCTGCACGCTTTGCAATTCCGCATCCAGCGCCCCCGGCGGCTTGCCGAGGAGGATTGCCAGGCCGTTCATCGCCTGCCGCTCCTGCGCCTGATATTGCGGAAGCTGTGCCTCAAGGTTTCCTAACTGCGCCCGGGCGTTTTCCACATCCATCTGCGGTGACAGCCCGCCCCGCTGGCGGCTTTCAGTGAGATCCAGCGTCTGCTGCGCGCTTTTAATCTGGGTATTCAGCGTGGCGATAATGCTCTGCGCCCCGCGCAGCTGGAGCCACGCGCGCGCCACTTCGGCTTCCAGCGACACCAGCGCGTCGTTACGCTGCTCGATAGCCGCTTTCTGCTGCGCTTCGGCGGCTTCCACCTGACGACGCACCTTGCCCCACAGGTCGATTTCCCACTGGGCGTCGAAGCTGCCCTGATAGAGGTTAACCGGCTGCGTCAGCGGCCCCAGCGCGCCCTTCAGGGCAGGATCGATGCTATCCACCTGGTCATACACGCCGTGGGATTTCAGCTCCCCTTCCAGCCCGAGCTGCTGGCGCGTCGCCTGCAGGTTGCCGTTCACCGACGGGTAAAACGCCCCGCCCGCCTGGTTAATCTGCTCACGCGCCCCGGCGATGCGCAGCACCGTCTGCTGCAGCGTCAGGTTCCCGGCGATGGCCCGCTCAACCAGGCTGTCGAGCTGCGGCGAGCCGAAGGTTTTCCACCAGCGCGGGTTGGTCGCGGCGGAGGTCGTTTGCGATTTCACCGTGCTGTCGCCCTTATCGTTCCAGTGCGAGACGGCGGGCGGCGCGGGCTGCTGATAGTCCGGCCCGACGGCGCAGCCTGCCAGCAGCATCATTATCATCAGGGGGTGTAAACGTCTGTGTATCATCAATGTGCTCCTGCACTCCCCTCGCTCTTAACCGGCGAGAGCAACAAACAAAACGGAATCAGTAACAAGGCCACGGCGCTCAGAATGGTGAAGACGTCGATGTAGGCCAGAAAGCGCGACTGCTCAATCATGGTCTGGTACATGCGTCCGGTGGCAATGCCGGTGGGGTCACCCACCTGGGTGGTGAAGTTCTGGATCGCCTGGGCGCTTTCGCGTATCGCCTGCTGGAACTGCTCGTTAAACGGCGAGGCGTGGTACGCCAGATGCGCGCTGTGCGCCTGCGACCGTTCGGTGATGGCCGCCGTCGACAGCGAGATCCCAACCGAGCCCGCGACGTTACGGAACATGGTGAATAACGCCGCGGCATCGGCATTCAACCGTCTTGGTATCGAGATAAAGGCAATGGTGGTGAGGGGCACAAAAAGGAACCCCAGCCCAATCGACTGGGCGCTGCGGAACAGCACCAGCGTTTCGAAGTCGATATCCGGCGTCAGCGTGCGGGACCAGAAGAACGATACCGCCAGGCAGGTAAAGCCAAAGGCGATAATCCAGCGCGTCTGCACCACCGGCATCAGCTTCAGCACCAGCGGGATGGTTAACACGATCAGCACCGCCCCGGGCGACAGCACCAGCCCGGACCAGGTGGCGGTATAGCCCAGGTCCTGCTGTGCCAGCTGCGGGATCACCACCGAGCTGCCGTACAAAATCATCGCCATCCCCGCCATCAGCAGGCTTGAGATGGCAAAGTTGCGGTCCTTCATGCAGTGCAGATCCACCACCGGTTTTTTGGCATACACCAGCCAGTAAATGGCACCGATAATGCCGATAAGCGTCAATACGGCGAAGGTTCGAATAAAGTTCGAGTAGAACCAGTCCTCATCTTCCCCCCGGTCGAGCATCACCTGCAGGCAGCCCAGCCCCAGGGCGATCAGGCCGATCCCCGTCCAGTCGATGGTCAGCTTCTCTTTTGACTTGCTCTCCCACGGTGGATCTTCCAGCAGCTGGTAGATCGCCAGCACCGTGACAATTCCCACCGGGATGTTGATAAAGAATACCCAGCGCCACGAGTAGTTGTCGGTGATCCAGCCCCCCAGCGTCGGACCGAGGACGGGTGCGACGATAATCGCAATAGACGAGAGCCCAAAGGCTTTGCCCCTGTCCTCCGGCTTGAAGTAGTCGAGCAGTACCGACTGCTGCGTGGGCTGTAGCCCGCCGCCAAAAAAGCCCTGCATCACGCGGAACAGGATGATCTGCCACAGCTCGGTGGCGATCCCGCACAGGAACGAGCAGACGGTAAACATCACGATGCAAATCAGGAAGAATTGCTTGCGGCCAAACACCCGGCTCAGAAACGCCGAGATGGGCAGCACGATGCCGTTCGCGACCAGATAGCTGGTTAACACCCATGTGGATTCGTCATAGCTGGACGAGAGCGAGCCCGCCACGTGGGGCAGCGCCACGTTAACGATAGTGGTGTCCAGAATTTCCATAAACACCGCCAGGGTGACGACAATCGCCACCGCCCACGGATTACTGGCGGGCTTCCAGCTGTCGTGGCTGTGATCCGTCATTCCACCGTCACCTTCGGCGCAACCGACAGCCCCAGCGGCAGCGGTTTGTTCGGATCGAGCCCCTTATCAATCACGATTTTCACCGGCACGCGCTGCACAATTTTAACGAAGTTACCGGTGGCATTTTCTGCCGGGAAGGCGGAGAAGCGCGAGCCGCTGCCCTGCTGGATACTGTCAACGTGACCTTCAAGCTCCATATCCGGCCACGCGTCGACGGACACGGTGACCTTATCACCGGGCTTCATGCGCTCAAGCTGGGACTCTTTAAAGTTCGCCACCACCCACACGTTCGGTGAAACCAGGGAGAACAGCGCCGTTCCCGCCTGCACCAGCGTGCCGGGCTGCACGTTGCGTTTGGTGACAAAACCGTCGAACGGGGCGCGAACTTCGGTGTAGGAGAGGTTCAGATTCGCCGTTTCCAGCTGCGCTTTCGCCTGATCGACCTGACGCTCGCGCGCTTCAACGTTGGTTTCCTGCTGGCGGATTTGCAGCTGGACCTGCTCTGCCACCTCCAGCTGCGCCTGGGCGCTCGCCAGCCCCGCCTGCGCGCTGCGCAGCTGTGCGTTCGCGGAATCAATGCTTTGCTGGGTGGTTGCCCGCGGGTCGACGCCGCGCTGGCGTCGGTACTCTGCCTGCGCGTTCGCCAGATCGGCCTGCGCTTTCAGCACCTGCGCTTTGGCTTCGTCACGCTGGGCGGGATACTGCACTTTCGAGAGCGCCAGCTGCGCCTGGGCCTGATGCAGCTGCGCGATAGCCAGCCCAAGCTGGGCCTGGGCCTGATCGCGCTGCGCGGTGGTATCACGCGGATCGATGACCACCAGCAGATCGCCCTTTTTCACGCGCTGGTTATCGCGCACCCGTAGCTCGGTGACGTAGCCCGCCGTTTTCGGGGCAATCGTCACCACGTCGCCGTCGGTAAAGGCGTCGTCGGTCGTCTCTTCATTACGGGTTAAAAACCACCAGACCAGGGCCACGACGACCATCACCACCACGACAATGCCGAGGATAATTAACGGTTTCTTGCCCGGGCGCTTACGCTCATTATTATTTTTGTCCTGCTCGTCAGCAGGCGGAGTTTGATCTTCAGCCATAGTTCAGCAACGGTCCTGTCAGTGAGCGGCATCACACTATGCCGTTCACTAAAGCTAGGACGTTGCTATACGTTTGCCAGGAAAAACTGACAAATTGCGCACTATATGAGAAGGAATATTCCGAAACCGACCGCCGCAGCCCAAACCAGCATCGGGATCGACCAGAGATGGAAGCGCCACCAGATACGACGGTCGTTGGCCATGCGCAGAGCAATCAGGTTGGCCAGCGAGCCGGGCAGCAGGCCAAACCCGCCAATGTTAACGGCCCAGGCCAGGAGCGTATCAGGCGGAACGTAGTTGAGCAGCAGAATGGTGGACGGCACGTTGCTGATAAACTGCGACAGGCCAATCGCCGTCAGCCACAGTCCCGGCTGAGACAGCGTGCTGACGCTGTGCAGCACGTTTTGCAGCACCGGAAGCTGAATAAGCAGATGCACATCAATAAACATCGCCATAAAGACCAGCAGCAGCGTCCAGTCCACGCTAACCAGCACGCGACGCGCCAGGACGACAAAGCCTGCGGCTACGAGCAGCACGCCCGCCAGCTCATACTTCAGCTCCAGCGCAAACAGAAAGACGATGTATAACCCGAGGCAGCTCCACACCAGACGCGGCTGCCACTGCGGGCCCGTGGTGCCGCTGTGGTACTGCAGTTTTTTATCCGGAAACGCAAACCAGCAGACCGCCAGCAGCGACAGCATCATCACCAGCGCCAGAGGGGCCATCTGCCAGGTAAAGGCGGCGAACGATAGCCCGGACCGTCCCCAGAGAAGGATATTTTGCGGGTTGCCGATTGGCGTCAGAAGTGAGCCTGCATTGACGGCCAGCGCTTCAAAGATGATCAAGCGGCTGACGGGGATCTCGCACAGCTTACGCAGCGTGAGCGTGAGGGGCACGATGATAAACAGCGCCACGTCGTTGGTCAGAAACGTCGACAGCACCGCGGCGGAGAACACCATAAACAGGGACAACCTGCGCTCGGTGGCAAAGCGGCGCACCATTTTACGTCCCAGCACGTCAAAATAGCCGCTCAGCTCGACCCCTTTGGTGAGCATCATCAGGCCGCTCAGGGTAATGATGGTGCGCCAGTCAATGGCGGCGGGCCAGGCCTGCGGCGCAAACGGCACAAAGAGGCTTAACGCTGCGCCAATGAGTAATAAGAGATGGAAGAAACGATCGCGTGCCAGAGCCTGCAGTCCAGGGATTTTCATTCAGCGGAGGGACCATATTTAAGCGTAAATTCACGAAACTTCACCAGCGTCTCTTCGCTCACGTGGTGTTCCATTCCTTCCGCATCCCGGCGGGCGATCTCCGGGCTGACGCCCAGCACCAGTAAAAAATTCTCGACAAGCTGGTGGCGCTCGCGGCTCTCCTGCGCGAGTTTCTCCCCTTCCGGCGTCAGAAAGACCCCGCGCCAGGGGATCATTTCGATTAGGCCCACGGAGGCGAGACGTTTTAACATTTTTGCGACAGTTGGCTGCGACACCCCCAGCCTGGCGGCCATATCGACCTGCCGCGCTTCCCCGACCTCACGAATCAGATCGGAAATGAGTTCAACATAATCATCAATCAGTTCACGCCGGTGCGCTTCACGGACCTGGCGAAAACCTTCGACATGCTCTTCAACATTCACCAGTTGCGTCGTTTTTTTAATGGTTGGCTTACCTGCGCGACGGTTCATTGTACTTCCTCAGTGGGGTGACGCTTCCAGCGCCCGGTATCGAGAGCGCACATTGTAAACCATCCCTCCACAAGCACAAAAAATTAACGAAATAGCCATAGCTATACAATATAGCCTGTGCTATATCTGTATGTAATGCAGTCACCCTTCACGGATCGAAGGGATCTAAAATCAGGAGGTCTTATGAACGAATTCAAGAGGTGCATGACCGTGTTTACCCACTCACCCTTTAAAGTGCGCTTAATGCTGTTGAACATGCTGTGCGATATGTTTAACAACAAACCGCATCAGGATGACAAACCTTCCCACTAAGCGGCGTCGCGGTACGCCGCTTCATTTTCCCGTCACATTCTCGCTGTAAACTGGCTTCCAGCCGCCTTATTCCCGATCTTTTTTACGGATTTGCAATCCCCTTCGCAAAACATCTGCCTGGCAACTGTTGATATTATTTAGCGCTCGCACTATCTTCTTGCAGCCCTGCACAATTTGCGGCTCGCTGAAGCGGACCCTCATTCCCTCTCCACGCACTGTCAGGCAGGTTATGACCCTTGACGCCAGGGTGAGCACATGGCGTTTTCATCCATGATAGTGACCTATGAATTTAACCCTGATAGATACCGTTGTGACCCGCAGCCGGGCCTTAAGCCCGTGGACGGGGTTTTACTTTTTGCAGTCATTACTGATTAACTTTGCGCTGGGTTATCCCTTTAGTCTGCTCTACGCGGTGGCCTTCACCTGCATTCTGCACGTGCTGTGGCGAGCCGCGCCGCGCGCGCAAAAAGCGTTAATCGGCATCTGCTCGCTGGTTGCTGCACTTTATTTCCCGTTTGGTCAGGCCTACGGCGCGCCAAACTTTAATACCCTGCTGGCGCTGCACTCGACCAATATGGAAGAGTCAACGGAGATCCTGACGATCTTCCCGTGGTACAGCTATGTGGTCGGACTCTTTATCTTCGCGTTGGGCGTTATCGCCATCCGCCGTCAGTCGGGCGAGAAAAAATCCTGGGGTAAGATCGAAATACTCTGTCTGGTGTTCAGCGTTGCCGTGGCGTTTGTCGCCCCCATCCAGAACATTCCCTGGGACGGTAAGCTAAGGCTTACTAATATCGGCTATCCGGTTTTCCGCTTCGTGAAAGACGTCGTCGTAAATAATAAAGAGGTCCTCGACGAACAGGCCCGCATGGCTGAGCTTTCCAACATGAAAGACACCTGGAACGTGCTGGCCGTTAAGCCGAAATATCACACCTATGTAGTGGTGATTGGCGAAAGCGCGCGTCGCGATGCAATGGGGGCGTTTGGCGGCCACTGGGACAACACCCCGTTTGCGAGTTCGGTCAAAGGCACCCTCTTCACCGATTACGTCGCGGCCAGCGGCTCGACGCAGAAATCGCTCGGCCTGACGCTTAACCGGGTGGTCGACGGCAAACCCCAGTATCAGGATAATTTTGTCACCCTGGCAAACCGCGCGGGCTATCAGACCTGGTGGTTCTCCAATCAGGGGCAAATTGGCGAATACGATACGGCCATCGCCAGCATCGCCAAACGCGCTGATGAAGTGCAGTTCCTGAAAAACGGCGATTTTGAAGCCGACAAAAACACCAAAGACGAAGCGCTGCTGAAAATGACGGCACAGGTCTTCGCCACTCCGCGCACCCAGCCGCAGCTGATCGTCCTTCATCTGATGGGGTCGCACCCGCAGGCCTGCGATCGAACCGGCGGGAAGTACGCGGAGTTTGTGCAGTCCAAAGAGACGTCCTGCTATCTCTACACCATGACGCAAACCGACGACCTGCTGAGCAAGCTGTACGATCAGCTCCGCAATACGGGCGACAGCTTCTCCATGGTCTATTTCTCGGATCACGGTCTTGCGTTTAAAGAGCGTGGTAAAGAGGTGCAGTATCTGGCACACGATGATAAGTTCCAGCAGAACTTCCAGGTGCCGTTTATGGTGCTGTCGAGTGATGATAAAACGCATCGCGTGATTAAAGCGCGTCGTTCGGCTAATGATTTCCTGCAGTTCTTCTCGCAGTGGACCGGGATTAAGGCCGAGCAGATAAAAACTGCTTACCCGTTTGTCTCTAACAAGAAAGCTCCCCCAGTGTACGTTACCAACTTCAAGTTACAGAAAGTTGACTATAACCATCTGGGTACGGATATTTTTGATATTAAGAGTAAGTAATTGCCGTCTCGTGCGGGTTGATGCCCTCACCCTGGCCCTCTCCTACAGGGCTGAGGCCTGCACGGACGACGCCCTCTCCCTTGAGGGAGAGGGATGGGGTGAGGGGGAACATACGGCTCTGGTGGTCATTCCGTTCACTTTATGTTCCTTGCTACTCTGTAACGACATCACCGGTGAACGTGCCAGGGTGGCTCAGTCGCCACCACCCTGGCGACCCGGGCTCCCGGCGGTAAATCGCCGCTTCGCGGTACCCTCAGCTTATTCCTTCTGGCTATCGGGTCGGGCATGAGCCTGCATCCCTGCAGGCCACGCCCTCTCGGCGCATCCCTGCGCCTCGCCCCGGCCTTACGGAAACGCTTCGGCGATTTACAGCCGGACCATAGCATCGCTGAAGGTTAATCATTTCACTTCAAAACCTGAATCGCTTCTGGTTTAAAGTTACCTGGGATCTTTCCCCAAACGGGGAGGGAAAAAGACAAAAAAAATCCGCCTCAGTGGGCGGATTTTTTATTTAATCACCGAAGTGATTAGAAGCGGTAACCTACGCCAGCGATCCAGGTGCCAACGTCAACGTTGCGGATACGGCTCTGCTCATAGGAGAAGTCCAGAGCAACGTCCTGGATTGGGTTGAACTGCAGGCCCGCGCCGTAGGAGAAGCCGTAGTCGCTGTTGCTTGCAGTGCGGCTTTCGCTCTGGTTTTCAGTCTGCTGGAATTTACCGTAGCCAACACCTACAACACCGTAGATGCTCGCCCAGTCGTTCAGACGGTAAGCTGGACCAGCGGTGATACCGTAGTACTGGCCTTTGTTGTATGCGCCGTTTTCAGAACGATCTTTCTCGGTGTAGGTGAAAGAACCGATCACGCCCAGTGGGTTGTTATCCTGCTCGTAGCGATACTTCAGGTTGAAACCGTTAGCTTTGTTCATCACGCCCTGATAGTCGCTCTGAGCGTAACCACCAGTAACAGTAGAAGTAGCAGCTACAGCGGTACCTGCGGAAACAGCCAGTACAGCGGCCAGTGCTGAAAGACATGCAATTTTTTTCATAACCACCTCAAATGTGCTTCAAGTAAGTCCGTAAGTTTTAAATATATCAAAAAAATTTGCGAAACTCTTTGTGATTCGTGATGTCTAATGAAACCTTTCCTGTAACAGAACGTTTCCAGCGTAAGCTATCTCTTTCAAATCACATGCAATTTTCACTACTAAATGCGCATAGTGCGCGTCTGCGCCGTTACATTCATCCAGATTATTCCTAATCTTAAAGGCGATAAATCCACCAGCGCTTAACCATTTTACGGATTTCACCTGCTTTTTTTTCAACAGTACCTCAACCGTAGCCGCATATTTCCTTTACACTGCAACCTTTACCTCATTTGACATAAGCTGACAGGAGAAAGGATGCCTGGGTTATCCCGCACGTCGTCGGTCTGGTTGCCGGTAGCAGTCATACTCATTGCCATGTTGTCCATTCAAAGCGGTGCTTCGCTGGCAAAATCACTTTTTCCGCTAGTAGGTGCGCCAGGGGTGACTGCCCTGCGTATCGTACTGGGAACGGCGATACTGGTGGTCATTTTCAAACCCTGGCGTCTGCGTTTCAAAAAGGAGCAGCGTTTACCCCTGCTGTTTTATGGACTCTCCCTGGGGGCAATGAACTATCTGTTCTATCTCTCTATACAGACGATACCGCTGGGGATCGCCGTCGCGCTGGAGTTTACCGGTCCGCTGGCGGTGGCGCTTTTCTCCTCGCGGCGTCCGGTCGATTTTATCTGGGTGGTGTTAGCCGTTCTGGGCTTATGGTTCCTGCTGCCGCTGGGCCAGAATGTATCTGAGATTGATCTGACGGGCGCAGCGCTGGCGCTGGGTGCAGGCGCATGCTGGGCTGTCTATATTCTCACGGGACAGCGTGCAGGCGAAGAGCACGGTCCGGCAACGGTGGCGCTGGGTTCTCTCATTGCGGCCATCGTATTTGTGCCCATCGGCATGGCGCAGGCGACAGAGTCCATCTGGCAATGGTCCGTCATGCCCATCGGACTGGCAGTCGCGATTCTCTCTACCGCACTCCCCTATTCTCTGGAGATGATTGCCCTTACGCGTCTTCCGACACGCATATTTGGCACCCTGATGAGCATGGAGCCCGCCCTTGCTGCCATTTCCGGGATGGTATTTCTCGGCGAAACCCTGACGTTGACCCAGACGCTGGCGCTCTGCTCCATTATCGCGGCATCAATGGGCTCGACGCTCACCATGCGCCCGGAACCTAAAGTCGAGAAAGTGGATATCAACTAAAGCCATATATTCTGCATGGCTTCCACGTCATGCAGAATAAAGGCCAGAAATGCATGCGTTATAATTTCTTACACACTCAGTCCTGCCAGCAAAATATCCCTCTGCGTTGACTTCCTCATCCAGCAATTAAGATTGATCTGTATCAAATTTAAAAATATTGATTAATTTCAATAAATTAAATTCTCAACCTCCTTCTCGCTATTAAACCGATAGGCACAGCCAAACCGCAGAGAAAAAATCCGGTGCTATACTTAGTTCCGTAATTACCTGGGACATAAACATCAAGAGGATATGAGATTATGAGTACCGCTAAACTGGTGAAAACGAAAGCGTCTAATCTGCTTTATACCCGTAACGATGTATCGGACAGCGACAAAAAAGCGACCATTGAGTTGCTGAATCGCCAGGTGATCCAGTTCATCGATCTTTCGCTGATCACCAAACAGGCCCACTGGAATATGCGCGGTGCAAACTTTATTGCCGTTCATGAAATGCTGGATGGCTTCCGCACAGCACTGGTAACCCACCTCGATACGATGGCTGAGCGTGCCGTTCAGTTAGGTGGCGTGGCGCTTGGCACCACGCAGGTGATCAACAGCAAAACGCCTCTGAAGAGCTATCCGCTTGATATTCATACCGTTCAGGATCACCTGAAAGAGCTGGCGGACCGCTACGCGATTGTGGCAAACGATGTGCGCAAAGCGATTGGCGAAGCGAAAGACGAAGATACCGCAGATATCTTCACCGCCGCGTCGCGCGATCTGGATCAGTTCCTGTGGTTCATCGAATCTAACATCGAGTAATTCATATAATTGCTCTGTTAAATTCTCGCCATGACGCGATGCCGTTCACATTAGCGGAGCGGCACTGTGTTTCACGGGATAACGGGTTTTTTATCTTAACCGCCCACGGCCTTCATGGTCGGGGGCGTTTTATTTTGAACAACGCCTCCAGATTTCCACGCAGATGTTCCCGCTTTTTCGAGATGTGACGTAGCCGTCGTTCTCACCCTAACTCTTCGCATACGCTCACTAACCTCTCCGTGTCTAAGGTAAACCACCCGGTAAATACCGTGTACACAATAGCCTTTCAAGAAGTGCAGTTATCCCGAGTATGCAATATGATAGATGATTCATTCTGCAGTGACTTCAATCCGATGCTGGCTAAACGCATCGGTATTCCTAAAGGGAGTTTTTTGATGAAAGAAAATAAACACGTCAGCAAATTCGAAGCAAACCATCTCAATCCCGGTGAAGCCGTTCTGCAGTGGGGAGAAGGCTATATTGGCAAAGTGATGGGACAGGGCAAGGACAAACAGCACAACGGTGTACTGATCGTTACGGGCCAGCGAGTGGCATTCTACCGGAAAGGCTTTCTCGGCGAAGTGATTGAGACCATCCCGTTAAAATCCATCACGTCGATTGAACGCAAGTCCACGCTGGGTCACCGGGTCATTCGGATCCATACCTCCCACGACGATCTGGAATTTAAAATGTTCAGCAAGGATGCCGAGCTCGCCCTGATTGAGGCGATTGAAGCTGGCCGCGGAGTGAAGACGGAAACACCAATAGCCGAACCGGCTATGACCCATCAGGATCCCTATGAGCAGCTCAAAAAACTTTCCGAACTCAAAGAGAGCGGGATCATTTCAGAAGATGAATTCCAGGCGAAAAAAAGCAAATTAATGGAGCTGATTTAACGTTCCTTTCTCCTGGTTGACAGCGGAAATGAAGAGTTTCTGCAGCCAGCTCACCGGATAGCGGTTTTTTGATATCTTAATCGCCCCCGGCCTTGATGGTCGGGGGCGTTTGTTGCCTCACGCCGTAACAGCGGTCCGCCGGGAGCGATGTCAGCACCATTTTCTCCACGCCGTGCATCTCACAAGCTATCCTTCGGGCATATAAGTACTCTGGCAGTGAAGGTTTCTCTTTCCGTGCCTGTTTCGACACTTTGAGTTTCATCTGCCTGTCACCTGTGCCCTGGTGAGGGTTTTGCACATCTATGGTGCACGTTTTTTGCCTGAGAACATGCAAAAGTGAAGAAATTGTAATAATCACCTCACACAACCGTTAACGGAAGATTGTTTTTTCGTCAGAATTTACGCTAAATATCTCCCCGTCAGTTGAGCCAAACGAAGCGCACCAAAACAGTGCTCCACTTTGGTGCAATAAGACCTCATTGCCCCATTTATTGTGCAATGCATGACATCATCCCCTTTGCAAAACAATAGCTTGTAAAGTTGGCACGATTTTTTCATTGTGCCACCTGTTCTCGCAGGGGATCGCCCCGTGGATATAAAAGGAAATGCTATGAAGTCTGTATTAAAAGTTTCACTGGCTGCACTTACCCTGGCTTTTGCGGTGTCCTCTCAGGCTGCCGACAAACTGGTTGTGGCGACCGACACGGCGTTCGTTCCGTTTGAATTCAAACAGGGTGATAAATACGTTGGTTTTGATGTGGATCTGTGGGCCGCAGTCGCAAAAGAACTCAAGCTGGATTACACCCTGAAGCCGATGGACTTCAGCGGCATCATCCCGGCACTGCAAACCAAGAACGTTGATCTGGCGCTGGCGGGTATCACCATTACCGACGAGCGTAAAAAAGCGATCGACTTCTCTGATGGCTACTACAAAAGCGGCCTGCTGGTGATGGTTAAAGCCGATAATAACGACGTAAAAAGCGTGAAAGATCTCGACGGCAAAGTGGTGGCAGTGAAGAGCGGCACCGGTTCGGTTGATTACGCGAAAGCCAATATCAAAACCAAAGACCTGCGTCAGTTCCCGAACATCGACAACGCGTACATGGAACTCGGCACCAACCGTGCTGACGCTGTTCTGCACGACACGCCGAACATCCTGTACTTCATCAAAACAGCCGGTAACGGCAAGTTCAAAGCCGTTGGCGAGTCTCTGGAAGCCCAGCAGTACGGTATCGCGTTCCCGAAAGGCAGCGACGATCTGCGCACGAAAGTTAACGGCGCGCTGAAAACGCTGAAAGAGAACGGCACCTATAACGAAATCTACAAAAAATGGTTCGGTACCGAGCCTAAATAATTTCACCTGAATTCAGGTTTGTAACGCCCGGTGGCGCTGCCGCTTACCGGGCCTACGTTTTTCGTTTTTCACCACGGTATACAGGAATACATCATGCAGTTTGACTGGAGCGCCATCTGGCCTGCCATTCCACTCTTGCTTGAAGGCGCTAAAATGACCCTGTGGATTTCGGTCCTGGGTCTGGTTGGCGGGTTGATTATCGGTCTTGTCGCCGGTTTCGCCCGCACCTACGGTGGCTGGATTGCAAACCACATCGCACTGGTTTTCATCGAAGTGATCCGCGGCACCCCTATTGTCGTGCAGGTCATGTTCATTTACTTCGCCCTGCCTATGGCGTTCACCGACCTGCGCATCGACCCGTTCAGCGCAGCCGTCGTCACCATTATGATCAACTCAGGCGCGTACATTGCGGAAATCACCCGCGGTGCGGTGCTGTCGATTCATAAAGGTTTCAGTGAAGCCGGTCTGGCATTAGGCCTTTCACGTCGCGAAACGATCCGCCACGTTATTCTGCCGCTGGCGCTGCGCCGCATGCTGCCACCGCTGGGTAACCAGTGGATTATCAGCATTAAAGATACGTCGCTGTTCATTGTTATCGGCGTGGCCGAACTGACCCGTCAGGGGCAGGAGATCATTGCTGGCAACTTCCGCGCGCTGGAAATCTGGAGTGCGGTGGCCGTTGTCTACCTGATCATTACTCTGGTTCTGAGCTTCGTTCTGCGTCGTCTTGAAAGAAGGATGAAAATCCTGTGATTGAATTTAAAAACGTTTCTAAGCACTTTGGCCCAACCCAGGTGCTGCACAATATCGATCTGAACATCCAACAGGGTGAAGTGGTGGTCATTATCGGGCCGTCCGGCTCCGGTAAGTCGACCCTGCTGCGCTGCATCAACAAGCTGGAAGAGATCACCAGCGGCGACCTGATTGTCGACGGTCTGAAGGTGAATGACCCGAAAGTCGACGAGCGCTTGATTCGCCAGGAAGCCGGCATGGTGTTCCAGCAGTTCTACCTCTTCCCGCACCTGACGGCGCTGGAGAACGTGATGTTTGGCCCGCTACGCGTGCGCGGCGCCAACAAAGCGGCGGCAGAAGCGCTGGCAAAAGACCTGCTGGCAAAAGTCGGCCTGGCGGAGCGTTCGCACCACTACCCTTCCGAGCTGTCTGGCGGCCAGCAGCAGCGCGTGGCGATTGCCCGCGCGCTGGCGGTGAAGCCTAAATTGATGCTGTTTGATGAGCCTACGTCCGCACTCGACCCGGAGCTGCGCCACGAGGTGCTGAAGGTCATGCAGGATCTGGCAGAAGAAGGGATGACGATGGTTATCGTGACCCACGAAATCGGCTTCGCCGAGAAGGTTGCATCCCGCCTGATCTTCATCGACAAAGGCCGCATCGCCGAAGACGGTAACCCGCAGGATCTCATTGCGAATCCGCCGAGCCCGCGTCTGCAGGAGTTCCTGCAGCACGTCTCCTGATCCATCGCTTTACGCTAAAGCCGGGCTTGCCCGGCTTTTTTACGCCAGATTGTTCTCAAAAATCCCCCTCCTCGCCTCGACTTCTATACTTATCATTTTGTTCGACATTTTCACCGGAGGACGCCGTGCCGTGGATCCTGTTGCTGTTGATTAGCCTGTTTAGTGCGCCATCGTTCGCCGTCGCGATCCCCGGCGTGACCACCGGAACGACCGCCAGCCAGCAAAGTACGCCGCCCCCTGAACCCGATGTCGAACAGAAAAAAGCCGCCTATAGCGCGCTTGCCGACGTCCTTGAAAACGACACCTCCCGCCAGGAACTCATCAGCCAGCTGCGGAAAGTGGCCGCCACGCCGCCGCAGGAGCCGGTGCCTGTCATCACTCCTCCCCAGGTGGAGGAGCAAAAAACGGTACTGGAAAACGTCACCGACGTGAGCCGCCACTATGGGGAAGCGCTTTCCTCGCGCTTTGCCCAGCTCTATCGCAACCTGATTGGCTCACCGCACAAGCCCTTTAACCCACAAACGTTTACCGCCGCCGCCACGCAGTTCCTGATGCTGGCCGGTGCGGTATTTCTTTTTTACTGGCTGGTGCGCCTGTGCGCGTGGCCGTTGTACCGCAAAATGGGACAATGGGGACGCAGAAAGAATCAGCAGAAAAGCAGCTGGCTGCACCTGCCGTTGATGATAGCCTCAGCGTTTATCATTGATTTACTGCTGCTGGCGCTGACGCTGTTCTTAGGCCAGATGCTGGCCGACAGGCTTAATGCAGGCAATAAAACCATCGCCTTCCAGCAGTCGCTTTTCCTGAATGCCTTTGCCCTGATTGAGTTCTTCAAGGCGCTGCTGCGGTTACTCTTTTGTCCCCACGTGCCGGCACTGCGTCCTTTCTCTATCCGGGATGAAAGCGCGAAGTACTGGGCGCTGCGCCTGAGCGTGCTCAGCGGGCTGATTGGCTACGGTCTGCTGGTTGCCGTGCCGATCATCTCCAACCAGGTGAACGTCCAGTTTGGCGCACTGGCAAACGTCATTATCATGATCTGCATTACCGTCTGGTCGCTGTATCTGATCTTCCACAATAAAAAAACCATTACCCAAAGCCTGCTGAATCTGGCCGATCGCTCCCTCTCGTTTTTTAGCCTGTTTATCCGCGCTTTCGCCCTGGTGTGGCACTGGCTGGCAAGCGCCTACTTCATCGTACTGTGCTTCTTCTCGCTGTTCGACCCGGGCAATAGCCTGAAATTCATGATGGGAGCGACGTTCAAAAGCCTCGCCATTATCGGCATCGCGGCGTTTGTGTCAGGGCTGCTGTCGCGATGGATCTCGAAAACCATCACCCTGTCGCCGCAGGTACAGCGTAATTACCCGGAACTGCAAAAACGGGTAAACGGCTGGATGTCGGTATCGCTGAAGGTGGCGCGCATTCTCACCGTCTGCGTGGCGATTATGCTGCTCCTGAATGCGTGGAGCCTGTTTGATTTCTGGAACTGGCTGCACAACGGTGCAGGTGAAAAAACGGTCGACATCCTGATTCGCATCGCGCTGATTTTGTTCTTCTCTGCCGTCGGCTGGACGCTGCTGGCGAGCCTTATCGAGAACCGTCTGGTGTCGGATATCCACGGCCGCCCCCTGCCCAGCGCGCGGGCAAGAACGCTGTTAACGTTGTTCCGTAACGCGCTGGCGGTCATTATCAGTACCATCACCATCATGATTGTGCTGTCTGAAATCGGGGTGAATATCGCCCCGCTGCTGGCCGGTGCCGGTGCCCTGGGGCTGGCAATCTCCTTCGGGTCGCAAACGCTGGTGAAGGATATTATTACCGGCATCTTTATTCAGTTTGAGAACGGGATGAACACGGGCGATCTGGTGACCATCGGGCCGTTAACCGGCACCGTGGAGAGAATGTCGATTCGCTCGGTGGGCGTACGCCAGGACACCGGGGCGTACCACATTATTCCCTGGTCTTCGATCACCACCTTCGCCAACTTTGTGCGCGGCATTGGTTCCGTGGTAGCGAACTACGATGTGGATCGTCATGAGGATGCCGATAAAGCGAAGCAGGCGCTGCGCGATGCGGTAGAAGATCTGATGCAGATGGAGGATATTCGCGGACTGGTGATTGGAGAGCCGTCATTTGCCGGCATCGTCGGGCTGACGAACACGGCGTTTACCCTGCGCGTGTCGTTCACCACCCAGCCGCTGAAGCAGTGGACGGTGCGCTTTGCGCTCGACAGCATGGTGAAAAAACACTTTGATCTGGCGAACGTGCGGATGCCGGTACAGACGTATCAGGTACTACCGCCGCCCGCAGCGCCGCTCCCACCGCAGGAGCCGACGCTGTAGCCTGGTTGCCGGGTGGCGGCCTCGCCTTACCCGGCCTACGACGGAGTGCTATTTGCGACGTTTGTTATTGTCCATAAACGTCCAGGCGATAAAGCGACTCTGTTTCTGGCCCTGCGCCATCTCTTTTTTCACCACTTTTACGGCGCCCGCTTCGGTCAGCGCACGGTAGAGCGGCGGCAGGTTATCTCCGCGGGAGACCAGCGTCGTGAACCACTTCACCTGACGGCCAAACTGTTTGCTTTCCGCAATCATGCGCAGGATAAACGCCACTTCTCCGCCTTCACACCATAATTCCTGCTGCTGACCGCCGAAGTTCAGCGCGGCGTCTTCAGCCTGACCCAGGTTACGGCGCTTGCGCTCGCTGCCCGCACGGGCCGATGCCGCCGAATCATGGAACGGCGGATTGCACATCGTGGCGTCATAGCTTTCGTTTTTGTGAATAATGCCGTTGAAGATCGCACCTGCATCTTTCTGACGACGCAGGCGAATGGCGCGGCTTAATCCCGGGTTAGCGCTGATAATCGCCTGGGCGCTGGCAAAGGCCTCGTCACCGATTTCGCTTCCGGTAAAGCGCCACTGATATTCATGCGCGCCGATCAGCGGGTAAATCAGATTCGCCCCGGTGCCAATATCCAGAATCGTGGCCTGCTGTGGAACAGCGCCCTCATTACCTTCGGCAAGAAGGTCGGCAAGGTGATGAACGTAATCCGCGCGGCCCGGCACAGGTGGACAGAGAAAGCCTTCGGGAATATCCCAGTTCGCCACACCGTAAAAATGCGCCAGCAGGGCTTTGTTCAACATTTTAACCGCCTGCGGGTCAGCAAAGTTGACCGAAGGCTCACCCGCAGGGGTCTGGACAATGTAGTCCTGCAGCGGCGGGCAGCTCAGGCATAACGCATTCATGTCGTAGCGGCTGCGGTGGCGATTTCGTGGGTGCAATCCCGGCTTTTGGGAAGTCATGGCGTTCTCCTTTAAACAGCGGCGTAAGATACCCTTTGCTGGCCCAACGGTAAATCTTTCTCTGCATCGATTAAAAATTCGACATAAATCAAACACCTTTATGTCTATGATCTGTCAGCGAAATGTCAATTCATGTTGTTCAAAAAATAAGCAGATCATCATCAAATATTTGCGCTAAGTCACACTCCTCCGGCTTCTAAACTTAAGGGGAATCACCTGTTGTTTCCTCATGAGGATGTGATTATGAAAAAGTACCTGACCCTTGCTGTTATCGCAGCCGCCCTGGCGACGGCGTCCTTTTCTGCCATGGCCGTTCAGTCGCTGACCCAGAGTACTGACACCAGCCAGCTACGTCCTGCGGGCACCGTTTCGGTAAGCCGTGCCAGTAACCTTGACGATCTGCAGAATAAACTAGCCGAGAAAGCCCGCCAGGAAGGTGCCAAAGGTTTCGTGGTGAACTCCGCAGGCGGAGATAACCACATGTACGGCACTGCGACTATCTATAAATAACCGGCCTCTTTCCCAAGACTGCATCTGCCCAACGGGTGCAGTTCTCTTCTCCCTTCGGCTTGATTGTTCATTTTTTAACCCCATAGTAAAGGTATGACCTAAACCGATTTCAGGAGGACGCTATGGCTTCCGGCTGGGCAAATGACGACGCTGTTAACGAACAGATCAACAGTACTATTGAAGATGCGGTTGCGCGTGCCCGCGGTGAAATTCCGCGCGGCGAAAGCTTAACGGAATGCGAAGAATGTGGAGACCCCATTCCGGAGGCGCGGCGAAAAGCCATCCCAGGCGTAAGGCTTTGCATCACCTGCCAGCAGCAGAAAGATTCGAAAAACTCATCACACTCGGGATATAATCGCAGAGGTTCGAAAGACAGCCAGTTACGTTGACTTTACTTTACCCAGGCTAACCGAGCCCGCTTGTTCCTTTACGCTCACGGTTTTTAGCCAGACGCGTAGCAAAACGTGCCATTCTTATCGCTTCTGTAAAGCGCATCCGCAAGAAGTGTAAAGCGGTACTTTGAATTTATTAATATTCAATAAGTTATTTGTCATTCAATTTTTTTGAGCAACCACGTCAATTCTCTTCGATTTTATCACTCGCAAAAAACCGTGATACTTATCACATCGACGGAACATCGTCCCCTTAACAGAAACACCTGCGAGAGATTAATTATGAAAACCATCAAATATGCTGTAGCTGCTGTTGCCCTGTCCGCTCTGTCTTTCGGCGCTTTCGCCGTAGAGCCTGTCTCTTCCACTCAGGCACAGAACATGAACAAAGTCGGTGTGGTGAGTGCTGATGGCGCGACCACGCTGGACGGTCTGGAAGCCAAACTGGCTGAGAAAGCCGCTGCTGCCGGTGCAAGCGGATACACCATTACCTCCGCTAACGGCAATAACAAGCTGAGCGGTACCGCGGTTATCTACAAATAATCGACTGAATGAATGCTGTACCCTCGCCATACCCTCTGGTGAGCTGCTCCAACCCTCATTGACCCTGTTGTTGTTACCCTTGCTTGCCCGTCCGCCACTGGACGGGCTTTTTTTTGTCTAAAACGCCGCGTCCACGCGTTTGAGACCGGCCTCGATCGTATCAACCTCCCCGGTTGCCAGCAGGCAGCAGGCCATCTGCAGCTTGATCGAATGCGGAACAGGAACATTTCCGGCAAGGCACTGCTCAATCCAGTGGGCAGTAGTATGGGGATCTTTTGCCTCAGGCAATATCACACCGGTATTCTCTTCCCCGCGCTCCAGAATGGCGCGCGTGCCTGCGGAATCAATCAGCATCACCTGCGGGCAGCGCTGCGGGTTCGCATAAACCTCACCTTCCGTGCCGTGCATCAACAACGCCCTTCCGCCAATTGCCTCGAAGAATTGCCCCACGCGTGCCACGTATTCCGGATGCGAGACGCTGGAAAGACGCAGGGCGGCATCTTCGCCAAACGGCGTGGCCAGTTTCGCCAGCGTGTGTGCGCTGTTGCGCACGCCCATGCGCCAGCGCATGTCCAGCTGCTTCTCCAGCGGCGGGCACAGGGCACCGACGGGGATGTAAACCGGCTGATGGCCATCCAGCTTCGCCTGTGCCTGCCCCGCATGGCGCGTGGGCTCAATCCCCAACATGCCGAAAATGGTCTCCGTCAATACGCGGGTGGGATCTTCGCTTACCCCGTGAACCACCACCGGGAACCCCAGCTTGTGAAGTAAGATCGCCAGCAGCGGCGTCAGGTTCGCCAGCTTGCGTGCGCCGTTATAGCTCGGGATCACAATCGGCATCGGCTTTGCCACCGGCGGCGTCAGGCGCAGCGTTTGCGCCTGCATCGCCTCATAGAAGCCGCGCATCTCCGCTTCACCTTCACCTTTGATACGCAGCGCTATAAGGATGCCGCCCATCTCCAGGTCCGGTACCTCGCCGTCGAGCATACGGGTGTAAAGCGCGCGAGCGGTTTCATGGTCCAGGTCGCGGGCGTGGTTTTTCCCGCGCCCTACCTCTTTGATAATTTTGCGATAATCCACGACATTCCTCCTGACAGCCTTATCTTGCTAACAATATAGCCCTGATGATGACCCCGCTGTTAGTTATTTTGACCGTCCTGCGTATTTTAATAATCAATTGTTTTATAGAAATAAATTATTTTGCAAGAATTAATTGAGTGATTCGGAAGCCGCGCGGAGCCTTTCCCGGCATGAATTTTCTGATTAAATAACCAGCGGTGAGTAGTTGAGACATAACTTCGAACAATGCGAGCTGCAAAGATCGAAAGGAGAAACATACAGGTTCAAATATGAAAAAAGTCACTTTAGGTTTATTCATTACTGCTGCTCTGGGATGCTCTGCATCTTCTTTCGCAGCATCCACCGGTGAAGGACAAATTAACTTCACAGGTGAAATTATCGATTCCGCCTGTCAGGTGGTTAACGGCTTAAGCAGTCCGCTGAATGTTGCGCTGGGCAAAGTCTCCAAAACAACATTTACCGGCGTAGGCTCTACCAGCACCTTAACGAAATTTGATATTAAGTTAAAAGACTGCCCGGAAACGGTCACGTCTGCAGCTATCAACTTCGGTGGTACGCCGGATGCGGATAATAACACCACGCTGGCCTTGACCACGGGTGCTACGACTGCAACGGGCGTGGCGATTCAGCTGGTTGATTCTTCCGAACAGCCCGTCAGTTTATATACGCCTTCAAAGCAGTATCCTTTAACTGCTGGAACGACGGAAAATAATCTGGAGTTTGGTGCACGTTATATTCAGACTCAGGCATCGATCACTGCCGGCCAGGCTAACTCAGCCTCTACTTTTACAGTTATTTATAACTGATACGATCAATGAGGAGATATTCGCCCTCCCGCGAATATCTCCTCTTTATTTGAGACATATTTATGCGACACAGTTATTTATTAAGCGCACTTTTACTGACTGCAGTAACAGCCCATGCAGGTGTGATTATTAATGGTACCCGACTAGTTTATCAGGGAGAGAAAAAAGAGTCTTCGATTGGGATTTCCAATCCGGACGAGATTAACTATCTGGTACAGTCCTGGGTAGATACCGGTTTGAAAAAAGGCGATAAAGCGCCATTTCTGATTACCCCACCGCTGTTCCGTCTGAACGCTAAAGAAGATAACGTGTTGCGCGTGGTTCGCACCAGCGAGAATATGCCAGAAGATCGCGAGTCGTTGTACTGGTTAAATATTAAAGCCATTCCTTCTTCAAGCCATGAAGAAGGCGTTAATACGTTACAAATAGCCATTAATACCCGTATTAAATTGCTGTATCGCCCTGCATCGATTAAAGGCAAACCTGAAGCGGTGGCTGATAAGCTGGAATGGCACCGCGAAGGCAATGATCTGGTGGTAAACAACCCTACGCCTTTCTATATGAATTTCCAGAGCGTAACGCTGAACGGCCAAAAAGTGGCAAAAGCAACCTGGGCTGTGCCAAATACCTCTACCCACTTTGCCCTCCCGGCAAATATGAGCGGTAACAACGTAAGCTGGTCGGTTATTACCGATTACGGCAGCATCAGTAAAACCTGGTCTGCATCCGTTCGTTAATACTTTATTTGACGCCTGGATAATCATGTACAGCACAACTCAACCGCTATTACGTCGACTGCGTAAAATGCTGCCCACTTTTTGTGGAATAGCGGTAACATGCTGTGCGCTGCAGGCCCACGCTGATGATTATTTTAACCCTGCTCTGCTGGATATTGATAATCCAGAACAGGCAAAGACGGATCTCTCTGTTTATGAACACGGTCCCGGTCAGGCACCAGGTAAATATCAGGTCACGGTGTTCGTCAATAACAATAAAATCGACACCCATGACGTCCTTTTTACATTACAAAAAGATGCCCGGGGAGATGATTCCCTGAAGCCTTGCCTGAGCCTGGATGAATTAACCCATCTGGGCATCAAAACCAAAGATTATCCAAAGCTGGCGACCAAAGGGGAATGCGCGGATCTCAGCGCTATCCCTTCGGCCTCGGCGACTTTCCGCATCAAAAACCAGCAACTGTTGCTGAGTATTCCCCAGTCGGCGCTGGGCCAGGTGCCTCGCGGCTACATCGATCCGAAAGAGTATGACGAAGGGATCACCGCGGGCATCCTGAACTATAGCGTTAACGCCAGCCAAAGCCACGTTCGCCAGCAAGGGGAAGCGGACAACAGCAGTGAGTTTATTAACCTGCGCCCCGGTTTCAATACCGGAGCCTGGCGCGTGCGTAATTACAGCACCTGGAATCACAATTCGGATGGCGGTCAGGACGACGGCAAGCTGACCCCGGTCTATACCTATGCCCAGCGCGATATAGTGGGGCTGAAGAGCGAGATGACTGTGGGTCAGAGCAGCACCCAGGCCGACGTTTTCGACAGTGTCTCTTACACTGGCGCACAGCTGGCTACCGAAAGCGACATGCTGCCGGACAGCGAGCGCGGGTATGCACCGGTAGTGCGCGGTACGGCGCACAGCAACGCCCAGGTGGTGGTTCGCCAGAATGGCTACGTTATTTACCAAAACACCGTTGCCCCCGGCGCGTTTGAGATTAACGATCTCTACCCGACCGGCAGCAGCGGCGATCTGAACGTCACGGTAAAAGAGACCGACGGCAGCGAGAGTCATTTCGTGGTGCCGTTTGCCTCCGTGCCGGTGCTGCAGCGGGAAAAACACCTGAAGTACAGCGTCGCTGCAGGGCGCTACCGTTCATACGATAAAGAGGTTGAGAAGACCCCTTTCGCCCAGGGCAGCGCCATCTATGGCCTGTCACACGGCGTCACCGTTTACGGCGGTACGCAGCAGAGTTCGCATTACCACTCCGCCGCGCTCGGCGCGGGGAAAAACTTTGGCGATCTCGGAGCGTTCTCCGTAGACGTTACCCGTGCCAAAGCGTTACTGAAAAAGCGCCAAACCAGCAAAGGGCAATCCCTTCGTCTGCGCTACAGCAAAAATTTTACCGCGACCGGCACTAGCTTCTCGCTGGCGGGTTATCGCTACAACAGCAAAGGCTTTTACACCCTGCAGGACACCATGGAGTCCTGGACCAGTGCAAACGACTGGTCCGCTCCACAGCAGCGCCGCTCACGGGCGGAGGCGACCATCGACCAGACGTTGAGCGACAAGTGGGGTTCGGTGACGCTAAGCCTGGTGAAAGAGCGTTACTGGAGCCAGAGTCAGGATATGACCTCCCTGAGTGTTAACTACAACAACAGCTGGCATGGCGTGAGCTATAGCCTGAGCTACAGCCTCAATAAAAACAGCGACGACAAGGACGAGGACGGTAAATACATCAGCTATGACCGACAAATTGGCCTCAACGTGTCGGTTCCACTCGACCGCTGGCTGCCTAACACCTGGGCAAACTACAGCCTGAACACCAGTAAAGACGGCACCACGCATAACCTCGGTTTGAACGGTACGGCGCTGGAGGGTGACAACCTGAGCTGGAACATTCAGGAAAATCTCGACCGCGCCAACAACAACACGGCCACCAGCATGAATGCGGATTACAAAGGCACCTACGGTGAAGTGCGCGGCGGCGTAAGTCAGGACAGTCATCAGCAAACCGTGAGCGCCGGGATTCAGGGGGGGGTGGTAGCTCACGCCAACGGCATTACGCTTGGACAGTCATTGGGAGAAACCATCGTCCTGGTCAAAGCGCCGGGCACCCACGGCACCCACGTGGCGAATCAGACGGGCGTAGTAACCGACTCTCGCGGCTATACCCTCGTGCCCTTTGTGACACCGTGGCGTCATAACCCGATTTCTCTGGACACGGAGACACTGCCAGAAGATGCCGACGTCACGCACGCCTCGCAGACGGTCACGCCGACCCGTGGCGCAGTGGTTCGCGCCAGTTTCAATACTCGCGTGGGCAACCGCGTCTTAATGACCCTCTCCTGGAATGATAAACCGCTGCCCTTCGGCGCAACGGTCACTACGGAAGATAAGAGCGGTGAATTTATCGTCGGCAATGACGGCCTGGTGTATCTCACCGGACTGCCGCAGCACGGACGCCTTTTCGTTTCATGGGGCAAGGAGGCGAGCGAGCACTGCATCGCCGATTATGCCCTGATGCAAGGAAGGGACGACACCAACATTATTAACGCTGCCGCGCAGTGTCACTGATTAACACCGGACCGATTATGATGAAGATAGTAAAATCGTTTTTCTTACTTGTAGTTCTGGCGACCGCCGCGCTCTTTATGCCGCATGCGAAAGCTTCTTGCCAATCGCCGAGTCTGCCCGCTCTGCTATCACTAACGTCGATTTCGGTCCCCACCAGCCTGCCCGTGGGGTCGACTATTCCGGGAACTGAACGCACTGCGCACATATCGGGAAACTGTTACTACGCGCAGGATGCGGGTCAGCCAATCATCGCGTGCTACAACGGCTTCGGCAAAGAGATCCCCGGGATCCCCGGCGTCTATGAAACAGGCGTTGCTGGTATCGGCATCTCGCTAAGAAATGATAAAGGACAGCGCGTGACCGGCGCGGCGGACCAGACTTGTTCGGCGAACATGCCCGTAGGCCAGGTCTCCGGTACGATAAACAGCGACTCTTCCATCCCGTTTAGCTTTGACGTGATGCTGGAACTGGTAAAAACCAGCGAAACCGTGGCTTCTGGCGCACTGACAATGAGCAATACGCAATTCAACCTTGCAGTTGAACAAATTGAGGCCCTGAGTGACCCTAACACCCTCTCTTACTCAGGCAATGTTCAGGTAAAAGCTGTGACATGCACGGTGTCACCTAAATCCCTGACCATCACGCTGGGTGATTTTCCGGTGAGCCGCTTTACCGGGGCAGGAAGCGTGGTTTCCCAATCGACATTCAGTGTCGACATGCTCTGCGATCAGGATGTAGAGCCGGAGATGATGATCACCAGCGCCAATGGCTATGAAACGAATTTTCCTGGCGTGATCAAATTAACGCCGGAAAGCGGCGTGGCGACCGGCGTGGGGGTGAAAATGCTCTTTAACGGCCGGATACCTGTTTTCGGGGAATATATGAATACCTTAACCGCCCATGCCAATGTCCAGGCGCAATATCCCTTCAGCGTCTCTTACGAACAAACCAGCTCGGAGGTAACGCCCGGAACGGCGAATGCCGTCGCAACCATTACGGTGGCTTACAAATGAAAACGTTATTAACCCTTTTACTGCTTGGAGTGGCCAGCCAGAGCCTGGCGGAAGAGATTCAACTCGATATTCGCGGAAACATTTACGCCAACGCCTGCCAGGTGGACAGCGCCAGTCAGAACCTGACGGTCAATCTGGGCACAGCGAATACCGGCGATTTTAAGGATGTGGGCGATACCGGACAATGGAAATCATTCGACTTAACCCTGTCGAAATGCCCAACCACTTCCGTGCTGGCCACGGCCACCTTTCACGGTCAGCCAGACAGCGTTCATCCGACTAAATTCGCCAGCACAGGAACCGCGAAAGGACTGGCGCTGGAGCTTGCCGACCCGCAGGATCAGATCTCGCTTGCCCCGGACGCCAGCTTCAGCGTGATGATCAACCAGCACTATCACACGGCAGATTTCCCGCTGGCCGCCCGCTATTACGCTACCTCAATGCCGGTCACCGCAGGCACATTCAACAGCGCGGTGCAGGTGACCTTCACTTACCAGTAGGACCGCGCCCCTTAGCACGGAGGCTTTTTTTACGCCCGGCTGTCAATGTTGCCGGGCGTTTTTTTACCTCGGGCACCTCGGGCACCTCGGGCTGTTCAATCGGAAAGATCGGCAGCGCGTTTAACAACCGTTGGCCGTAATTTTTGGTCAGCAGACGTTTATCATAAATCACCACTTCCCCCCAGCAGCCATGGCTACGGATCAGGCGCCCGACCTGCTGAATGAGGTTAAACGACGCCGCAGGTAAACTTTGCACTTCAAACGGATAGCGGTTGAGGCTTTTCAGCCACTCGCCTTCAGTGATGACGACCGGGCTGTCGATGGGCGGGAAGGCGATTTTGTGGATGTGCACCTGAGTCAGGTAGTCCCCTTTCAGATCCAGACCTTCTGCAAAGGACTGCAAACCCACCAGCACGCTGCGCTCGCCGTTATCAATGCGCTTGCGGTGGGTTTCCACCAGCCGGTAGCGCGGCTGATCGCCCTGCACCAGCAGGAGTAAACGCAAATCGGTGACGTGCTCAAGGAAGCGCTGCATCGCCCGCCCGCTGGCAAACAGCACCAGCATGCCGGGGTACTTTTTACTTTCGACCTGCTCGCGAAAGTAGGCCGCCATTTCAGCGATGTGCTGCTCTACGTTGTCGATAAGCGGCTCGAATTTCATGCGCGGAATGACAAGCTTCCCCTGCTCGCAGTGGTTAAACGGCGAGTCCAGCGCCACGAAACGATCGCCCGCTTTCTCTTTAAGCCCGCTCATTTCCTGCAAACGAGAAAAACTGTTCAGGGAACGCAGCGTGGCAGAGGTGACCACCACGTGCGGCACGCTGCGCCAGATCAGCTTTTCCAGCTGATCGGCCACGCGGATGCCCACGCAGTGGAAAAAGAGATGGACCTGCCCGTCGCGCACTTCACGGGTGGTCCATTTAGTGACCGGCGCGCCCGACGCCTGCGCCATCGAGGCCAGCCGCCAGAGCTTGCTCTGCGCTTCAAACATGCCGAGCGCACGGTTCATTTGCAAAAGGATACGGTGCAGGCGAACAACGTCATGCGAGCCGGTTTTCTCGCTGAGATCGTTTAAGAACATCTCCGCCAGCCCGCGCAGCTTTTCGAGATGCTTCGCCAGCTGCTGGCAGATCTCCATCACCTCGTCCGGCAGCTCGCCCATCGCAAAGCGGTGTTCCGCTTCCTGGGTTGCGGGAAGATAAAGATTCAGGATGTTGTTCAGCGACGAGATAAGGCTGTAAACCTCTTCGCAGTGGTCGCTCAGCCGCTCCGGCACCGCCAGCGGCGGCGTGGTTTTCGGGCGGAACTGCTCCATGCAGGTGGCGACAAGCTTGCAGAAGAGATCCAGCTGCAGGCGGAACCAGGGCGCGGTAATTTCCGCGCTCATCTCCAGCGCGTCGCGCGCCACGTCGGGCAGATGGTGGCCTTCGTCAAGCACCAGCAGCAGGTTTTTCGGCTCCGGCAGCACCGCTTCGCTCTCCAGCGCCGCCATCACCAGAGCGTGGTTTGCCACAACCACCTCCGCCTCCTGAATTTCACGCCGGGCGACAAAAAACGGGCACTCGCGATAGTAGTGGCAGTTGCGGTTCAGGCAGCTGGCTTTGTCCGTGCTGAGCCTGCGCCACAAATCGTCGCTGATGGCTTTATCGGTGTGATCGCGCAGGCCGTCCCATTTGTAGCCATCGAGATCGCCTTTCAGCGTTGCGCAGAGCTCCTGCTCGGCTTTGTTGTTTGGCGTGAGATCGTCGTCGAGGAAAGCCAGCAGATCCTGTTGCGACGCCTCGCTGCTGGCAAGCCCTGCCAGATTGCGCGGGCAGACGTAGCGACCGCGCCCAAAGGCGGCCGTAAACCGCAGGTCGGGGATGATTTTGCGCAGCAGCGGTAAATCTTTGCTGAAGATCTGATCCTGCAAGGCCACGTTGGCGGTGCTGACCACCAGCGTTTTGTCTTCTTCCCGCGCAATCGCGATGCCGGGAATGAGATACGACAAGGTTTTCCCAACGCCGGTCGGCGCTTCAATCGCCAGATGTCGCCCGTCGTCCCCGGCGAGCGTTTTTGCCACGTCAGCAATCATCTGCCGCTGCGGCGCTCGGGGGATAAAGTCGGGGATCTGCTGTTGTAGCGCCTTGTACCATGCGCCTATTTGCGCCTTGAGCGCAGCGGTTAAAGCCATCGGAAAACCTGAAATACTGTATAAACAGACACTATTGTGGCACTTTCTCTTCACTGCCGCAAAAAGAAAAGCCCGGCTTTAAGACCGGGCTTCCAGATTACTGCGGGTTAGCAGGTTTGCGCGGGCGGCGTCGACGCTGCCCTTCCCCTGCCGGTTTCCCTTCGCCGCTGCGCCACGGGCTTTCACCCGCCGGTTTGCTGTCGTTGTTGCGACGCGGTGGTTTGCCGGACGATTTCGGCGCGCCGCCTTCGGCACGACGCGGCTGCTGACCGCGACCGCCACCACCCTGGCCACGTCCACCGCCGCCCTGACGACCGTTCTGAATCGGCTCGGCTTTGATCGACGGATCCACTTCATACCCCGGGGTTTCGATGCGCGGGATCTCTTTTTTCAGCAGACGCTCGATGTCGCGCAGCAGCTTGTGTTCATCCACGCAGACCAGAGAAAGCGCTTCACCGGTTGCCGCCGCGCGGCCGGTACGGCCGATACGGTGAACGTAATCTTCCGGCACGTTTGGCAGCTCGTAGTTCACCACGTGCGGCAGCTCTTCAATGTCGAGGCCACGGGCAGCAATGTCGGTCGCCACCAGCACGCGGATGTCGCCGGATTTAAAGTCAGCCAGCGCACGGGTACGCGCCCCCTGGCTCTTGTTACCGTGGATCGCCGCGCTGCGGATGCCGTCTTTATTCAGCTGTTCCGCCAGGTGGTTCGCGCCGTGCTTGGTGCGGGTAAAGACCAGCACCTGCTGCCAGTTACCCTGACCGATCATTTGGGAGAGCAGTTCGCGCTTGCGCTTTTTATCAACAAAGTGAACGTGCTGCGTCACCTGCTCGGAGGCGGTGTTGCGGCGCGCCACTTCAACTTCCAGCGGGTTATGCAGCAGCTTTTCCGCCAGCGCCTTGATCTCGTCGGAGAAGGTCGCAGAGAAGAGCAGGTTCTGACGACGCGCAGGCAGCTTGGCCAGCACGCGACGAATGTCGTGGATGAAGCCCATGTCGAGCATGCGGTCGGCTTCGTCCAGCACCAGAATTTCAATGCTATCAAGCTTAACCGCGTTCTGGTGTTCCAGATCCAGCAGACGACCCGGCGTTGCCACCAGCACGTCCACGCCGCCGCGCAGCTTCATCATCTGCGGGTTGATGCTGACGCCGCCGAACACCACCAGCGAGCGAATGTTGAGATAGCGGCTGTAGTCACGCACGTTCTCGCCAATCTGCGCGGCCAGTTCGCGGGTTGGGGTGAGGATCAGCGCACGAACCGGACGACGGCCTTTAGCGTGCGGCTGGTTTTTTACCAGCAGCTCTAACAGCGGCAGCGTAAAGCCCGCGGTTTTACCGGTGCCGGTCTGGGCGCTGGCCATCAGGTCACGGCCCTGAAGAACGGCAGGAATAGCCTGCTGCTGGATTGGGGTTGGCTCAACGTAGCCCTGCTCTGCGATCGCGCGCAGAATTTCCGGGTTCAGGCCAAGGGAATCAAAAGACATAAAAACTCCGAACCGCCCCGACCATCACAGGTGTAGTTTTCAGGGAGATATAACAATTAGGAGGACAAAAACCACAATGTCGCGAAGGGGCGGAGTGTAGCAGCTTTTGTGACGTGGCGCATAAAATATCCCTCCGCATTCCCTCGACGTTAGCGTGAATCAGGCATAATCTTAATCAATCGATTGATTAATTCTTAATGCCGCCATGAATACGACACCCACAACAACCAAAGGTGAACAGGCCAAAAATCAGCTTATCGCCGCCGCGCTGGCGCAGTTTGGTGAGTACGGGCTGCATGCGACCACGCGCGATATTGCCGCTCTGGCCGGACAGAACATTGCGGCGATTACCTACTATTTTGGCTCAAAAGAGGATTTATATCTCGCCTGCGCCGAATGGATCGCCGATTTTATCGGCACGCAGTTTCACCCGCACGTTGAGGAAGCCACCGCGCTGCTCGGCCAGCCATCGCCCGATCGCGAGGCCATCCGCCAGCTGATCCTCAAAGCCTGCCACAACATGATCCGCCTGCTGACGCACGACGATACGCTCAACCTGAGCAAGTTTATCTCCCGGGAGCAGCTCTCCCCAACCGTCGCCTATCAGCGGGTACACGATCGGGTGATTGCCCCGATGCATACCCATCTGACCCGGCTGATCGCCGCCTATACCGGTCGGGACGCCAGTGATACCGAGACAATTTTGCATACCCACGCCCTGCTGGGTGAAATCCTTGCCTTCCGTCTGGGCAGGGAAACCATCCTGTTACGCACCGGCTGGACACAATTTGATGAGGATAAAGCCGCGCAGATTAGCCAGGTCATCGCCTGTCATCTCGATCTGATCCTGCAAGGCTTAACGCAAAGGAGCCTGAAGTCATGAAAAAACCTGTCGCCATCATTCTGGTGGTTGTTGTTTTGCTTGCCGCTGGAGTCGGTGGATGGCTGTGGTATCAGAGCCATCAGGATAAAGGCCTGACGCTGTACGGTAACGTGGATATTCGCACGGTGAACATGAGCTTCCGCGTGGGCGGACGTCTCGCCTCGCTGAGCGTTGACGAAGGCGATGCCATTAAAAGCGGGCAGACGCTGGGGATGCTGGATAAAGCGCCCTATGAGAATGCGCTGCTGCAGGCCAAAGCGGGCGTATCCGTCGCTCAGGCGCAGTACGATCTGATGCTGGCGGGCTATCGCGACGAAGAGATCGCTCAGGCCGCCGCCGCCGTTAAGCAGGCACAAGCCGCCTATGACTACGCGCAGAACTTCTATGCCCGCCAGCAGGGGCTGTGGAAAAGCCGCACCATTTCCGCCAACGATCTGGAAAATGCGCGCTCGTCCCGCGACCAGGCGCAGGCCACGCTGAAGTCCGCGCAGGATAAATTAAGCCAGTACCACACCGGTAACCGCCCGCAGGATATCGCCCAGGCGAAAGCCAGCCTTGAACAGGCGCAGGCGCAGCTGGCTCAGGCTGAGCTGGATCTGCACGACACCACGCTCATCGCGCCGTCTGACGGCATGCTGATGACCCGCGCCGTGGAGCCGGGCAGCATGCTCAGCGCGGGCAGCACCGTGTTAACTCTCTCCCTGACCCGCCCGGTCTGGGTACGCGCCTACGTTGACGAGCCGAATCTCGGCCAGATGCAGCCGGGCCGCGAGCTGCTGCTCTATACCGACGGTCGCCCGGACAAGCCGTACCACGGCAAGGTGGGCTTTGTCTCCCCTACCGCCGAATTCACGCCGAAAACCGTTGAAACGCCGGACCTGCGTACCGACCTCGTGTATCGCCTGCGCATCATCGTGACCGATGCGGATGACGCCCTGCGTCAGGGCATGCCCGTCACCGTAAAAGTAGACAACGGGGAACGACATGAATGACGCGGTTATTCAGCTCAACAATCTGGTTAAACGCTTCGCGGGAATGGACAAACCGGCCGTTGCGCCGCTGAACTGCACCATTCAGAAAGGCTATGTGACCGGGCTGGTCGGCCCGGACGGCGCGGGGAAAACCACGCTGATGCGGATGCTGGCGGGGCTGCTGAAGCCGGATGAAGGATCGGCCAGCGTGCTTGGCCTGGATCCGATAAAAGACGACGGCGCGCTCCACGCCATGCTCGGCTATATGCCGCAGAAGTTTGGCCTGTATGAAGATCTGACGGTGATGGAAAACCTGAACCTGTACGCCGACCTGCGCAGCGTCACCGGCGAAACCCGGAAGAAAACCTTCGCGCGCCTGCTGGAGTTTACCTCCCTCGGCCCGTTCACCGACCGGCTGGCGGGCAAGCTCTCCGGCGGGATGAAGCAGAAGCTGGGGCTGGCCTGCACGCTGGTGGGCGAACCAAAAGTGCTGCTGCTGGACGAGCCCGGCGTCGGCGTGGACCCGATATCGCGCCGCGAGTTGTGGCAGATGGTGCACGAGCTGGCGGGCGACGGGATGCTGATCCTCTGGAGCACCTCCTACCTCGACGAAGCGGAACAGTGCCGGGACGTGCTGCTGATGAACGAAGGCGAACTGCTTTATCAGGGCGAGCCGACGACGCTGACGCAGAGCATGGCCGGTCGCAGCTTCCTGCTGCACAGCCCGCAGGCGTCCAACCGCACGCTGCTGCAGCGGGTGCTCAAGCTGCCGCAGGTCAGCGACGGGATGATTCAGGGCCGCTCGGTGCGGGTGATACTCAAAAAAGAGGCCACCGTCGACGATATTCGCCATGCGCCCGGCATGCCGACGATTGAGATGGAAGAGACTGCGCCGCGCTTTGAGGACGCGTTCATCGACCTGCTGGGCGGCGCGGGGACGTCAGAGTCGCCTCTTGGCGCAATCCTGCACACGGTGGAAGGCACGCCGGGCGAAACGGTGATTGAAGCCAAATCCCTCACCAAAAAGTTCGGGGATTTCGCCGCCACCGATAACGTCAATTTCGCGGTAAAACGCGGCGAGATCTTTGGCCTGCTCGGGCCGAACGGCGCGGGAAAATCGACCACCTTTAAGATGATGTGCGGCCTGCTGGTGCCGACGTCCGGCAAGGCTCTGGTACTGGATATGGACCTGAAGGTCAGCTCCGGCAAGGCGCGCCAGCATCTCGGCTATATGGCGCAGAAGTTTTCGCTGTATGGCAACCTGACGGTCGAACAGAATCTGCGCTTTTTCTCCGGCGTGTACGGCCTGCGCGGGCGGGCGCAGAACGAGAAAATCCGCCGCATGAGCGACGCCTTCGGGTTAACCAACATTGCTTCCCACGCCACCGACGAACTGCCGCTCGGCTTTAAGCAGCGGCTGGCCCTGGCCTGCTCGCTGATGCACGAGCCGGATATTCTGTTTCTGGATGAACCGACCTCGGGCGTTGATCCCATTACCCGCCGCGAGTTCTGGCTGCATATCAACAGCATGGTGGAAAAAGGGGTGACCGTGATGGTGACCACCCACTTCATGGACGAGGCGGAGTACTGCGACCGCATCGGGCTGGTGTATCGCGGCAAGCTGATTGCCCACGGTACCCCGGACGACCTGAAAAACGAGGCCGCCGACGATGAGGTCCCGGACCCGACCATGGAGCAGGCGTTTATCACCCTCATCCACGACTGGGATAAGGAGAATGCCCATGCGCAGTAACGCCCTTTCCTGGCGCAGGGTGCGCGCCCTGTGCATCAAAGAGACGCGGCAGATCGTGCGTGACCCCAGCAGCTGGCTGATTGCGGTGGTGATCCCCCTGCTGCTGCTGTTTATCTTTGGCTACGGCATTAATCTGGACTCCAGCAAGCTGCGGGTCGGGATTTTGCTGGAACAGCAGAGCGAAGAGGCGCTGGACTTCACCCACGCCATGACCGGCTCTCCCTACATTGACGCCACCATCAGCGACAGCCGCCAGGAACTGATCCAGAAGATGCAGGCCGGGAAGATTCGCGGTCTGATCGTCATTCCGGTGGATTTCGCCGCCAATATGGCGCGGGCGAATACCGATGCGCCGATCCAGGTGATCACCGACGGCAGCGAGCCGAACACCGCCAACTTCGTGCAGGGCTACGCGGAGGGGATCTGGCAGCTCTGGCAGATGCAGCGCGCGGAAGACCGGGGCGAGACGTTCGAACCGCTCATCGACGTGCAGACGCGCTACTGGTTTAACCCTGCCGCCATCAGCCAGCACTTTATTATTCCGGGCGCGGTGACGATTATCATGACGGTAATCGGCGCGATTCTGACCTCGCTGGTGATCGCCCGCGAATGGGAGCGCGGCACCATGGAGGCGCTGCTTTCCACCGAAGTGACGCGCGTCGAGCTGCTGCTGTGCAAGCTTATTCCCTACTACTTCCTCGGCATGCTGGCGATGCTGCTCTGTATGCTGGTGTCGGTCTTTATCCTCGGCGTGCCGTATCGCGGCTCGCTGGTCGTGCTGTTCTTTATCACCAGCCTGTTTTTACTCAGCACGCTGGGGATGGGGCTGCTCATCTCCACCATCACCCGCAACCAGTTTAACGCCGCGCAGGTGGCGCTCAATGCCGCTTTTCTGCCGTCGATTATGCTGTCCGGGTTTATCTTCCAGATAGACAGTATGCCTGCGGTGATCCGCGCCGTGACCTATGTGATTCCGGCGCGCTACTTTGTGAGCACGCTGCAAAGCCTGTTCCTGGCGGGGAATATTCCGGTGGTACTGATTATCAACACCCTGTTTTTGATGGCGTCGGCGGTGATGTTTATCGGGTTGACGTGGATGAAAACCAAACGGCGGTTAGATTAAGGAGCGCGCATGTTTCACCGATTATGGACGTTGATACGCAAAGAGCTGCAATCCCTGCTGCGCGAGCCGCAAACCCGCGCCATTCTGGTCTTGCCGGTGCTGATTCAGGTTTTGCTGTTCCCGTTTGCCGCCACCCTTGAGGTAACCAACGCCACCATTGCCATTTACAACGAAGACAACGGCAAACATTCCGTCGAGCTGACGCAGCGCTTTGCCCGTGCGAAGGCCTTTACCCACGTCCTGCTGCTGAAAAGCCCGCAGGAGATCCAGCCCACCATCGACACGCAAAAAGCGCTGCTGCTGGTGCGGTTCCCGGCGGATTTTTCCCGCAACCTGGATACTTTCCAGACCGCGCCAATGCAGCTGATCCTCGACGGGCGTAACTCCAACAGCGCCCAGATAGCGGCCAACTACCTGCAGCAGGTGGTGAAGGATTACCAGCAGGAGCTGATGGAGGGCAAACCGAAGCCCAACAACAGCGAGCTGGTGGTACGCAACTGGTACAACCCAAATCTGGACTACAAGTGGTTTGTGGTGCCGTCGCTGATCGCCATGATCACCACTATCGGGGTGATGATCGTGACTTCCCTTTCCGTCGCCCGCGAGCGCGAACAGGGCACGCTGGACCAGCTGCTGGTCTCCCCGCTCGCCACCTGGCAAATTTTCGTCGGCAAAGCGGTACCAGCGCTGATCGTCGCGACGTTCCAGGCCACCATCGTGCTGGGGGTGGGAATTTGGGCCTATCAGATCCCGTTCGCCGGTTCGCTGGCGCTGTTTTACTTCACGATGGTGATTTACGGGCTGTCGCTGGTGGGGTTTGGACTGCTGATTTCCGCACTCTGCTCGACGCAGCAGCAGGCGTTTATCGGGGTCTTCGTCTTTATGATGCCCGCGATTTTGCTCTCGGGGTACGTTTCGCCCGTCGAGAACATGCCGGTCTGGCTACAGGATCTGACGTGGGTAAATCCGATTCGGCACTTTACGGACATCACCAAGCAAATCTATCTGAAGGATGCGAGTCTGGATATTGTCTGGGGAAGTTTGTGGCCGCTACTGGTTATAGCGGCCACGACGGGCTCAGTGGCGTACGCGATGTTTAGACGCAACATTGCGTAGCTTTTTCTCTTTGGTCAGCAACGAGACCACCGCAGGCCCTGCGAGGATAGCCAGACCCGCCAGGGCCAGCAGCAGGTTGTTTTGCAGCACGCGCGACAGCAGCCA
The DNA here is from genome assembly GCF_043965265.1 of Enterobacter sp. ECC-249. Lineage (NCBI taxonomy): Bacteria > Pseudomonadati > Pseudomonadota > Gammaproteobacteria > Enterobacterales > Enterobacteriaceae > Enterobacter > Enterobacter sp. ECC-249. The sequence goes on along the minus strand of NZ_CP143660.1, from coordinate 1,896,703 downwards.
AAGCACAATCATCGCGGCACCAAAATACCAGGTGGTGGTGAGCTCTTCGAGCACATCACCCACCTCGCGCCAGCGCGCTTCATGGTGGCGCTGTAAGAACAGCATCGACAGCACGGTGACGCCGTAAAGGACGCATAGCCCCAGGCCAACACGCACCAGCGTGCCGCTCATCCAGCCCATCACCAGTACGGCCACGACCAGTAAATGCAACATTATCTGCCAGCAACTCAGGCCAGTTGCGACACGAACACGTTGTTGCCACTTCATGGCTTCTCTCCTGAAGGATTTTTCTCTGCTTAATCAGACTACCGCACTTTACGGAAAATTCCGTAACGCCGCATCTTTTTGTGACGCCGACTACACTTTATTTTCATTGGGATAGTCACTCAGGAAGGAGCTTATGACTCAAAAAATGCAGCATTTCTCGCTTAAGGTGCTGACGATAAACATTCATAAGGGCTTCACAGCATTTAACCGCCGCTTCATTTTACCGGAGCTGCGCGACGCGGTGCGCACCGTCAGCGCGGATATTGTCTGCCTGCAGGAGGTGATGGGCGCACACGAAGTGCATCCGCTTCACTTTGAAAACTGGCCCGACACGCCGCACTATGAATTTCTGGCCGACACCATGTGGAGTGACTACGCCTACGGCCGCAACGCGGTCTATCCGGAAGGGCATCACGGAAACGCGGTGCTTTCCCGCTACCCCATAGAACATTACGAAAACCGCGACGTTTCCGTTGGCGAGAGCGAAAAACGCGGCCTGCTATACTGCCGCATTAGCCCGCCCGACCTTGAGCTGCCCATCCATGTCGGCTGTGTTCATCTGGGCCTTCGAGAAACCCATCGTCAGGCGCAGCTGAAAATGCTGGCCGAATGGGCCAACGCGCTTCCCGAGGGTGAACCGGTAGTGGTGGCGGGCGATTTCAACGACTGGCGACAGCGGGCCAACCATCCGTTGAAAGTGGATGCCGGACTGGAGGAGATTTTTACTCGCGCCAACGGCAGGCCTGCGCGCACCTTCCCGGTCCGTTTCCCGCTGCTGCGGCTTGATCGCATCTACGTAAAAAATGCCCACGCCAGCAGCCCGACCGCCCTGGCGCTTCTCAACTGGCGGCATCTTTCCGACCACGCCCCGCTCAGCGCGGAGATCCACCTATGAAATGTTCCTGGCAGGAAGGCAACCGGATCACGCTGCTGGTCAACGGGGACGAGTACTACCCGGCCGTGTTTAAAGCGATTGATAACGCCCGGCAGAAAGTGATCCTCGAAACCTTTATCTGGTTCGAAGATAACGTCGGCAAGCAGCTGCACAGCGTGCTGCTGCGCGCCGCACAGCGTGGCGTCAAAATTGAAGTGCTGCTGGATGGCTACGGCTCGCCGGACCTCAGCGATGCGTTCGTCAATGAACTCACCGCCGCGGGGGTGGTGTTCCGCTACTACGATCCCGGCCCTCGCCTGTTCGGCATGCGTACCAACCTTTTCCGCCGGATGCACCGCAAAATTGTGGTGGTGGATGAGACGGTGGCGTTTGTCGGCGGCATTAACTACTCGGCTGAGCACATGTCCGACTACGGCCCGGAAGCAAAGCAGGACTACGCCATTCGCATTGAAGGCCCTGTGGTGCAGGATATTTTGCTGTTTGAGCTGGAGAACCTGCCGGGGAAAGAGGCCGTTCGCCGCTGGTGGCGACGCCGTCATCGCCCGGAAGAGAACCAGAAGCCCGGCGAAGCGCAGGCGCTTTTCGTCTGGCGCGACAACGGCGAACACCGGGACGACATTGAACGTCATTATCTCAAGATGCTCGCCAACGCGAAGCGCGAAGTGATTATTGCTAACGCCTACTTTTTCCCGGGCTATCGCCTGCTGCATGCCATGCGCAATGCGGCCCGACGCGGCGTGCGCGTGAAGCTGATCGTGCAGGGCGAGCCCGATATGCCGATCGTCAAAGTCGGGGCGCGGCTGCTGTATAACTATCTGGTGAAGGGCGGCGTACAGATCTACGAATATCGCCGCCGACCGCTGCACGGCAAAGTCGCGCTGATGGACGATCACTGGGCAACCGTGGGCTCCAGCAACCTCGATCCGCTGAGCCTGTCGCTTAACCTTGAAGCCAACCTGATCATTCACGATCGCCAGTTTAATCAGACCCTGCGGGATAACCTGCAGGCGTTGATCGTTAACGACTGCGTGCGCGTGGACGAATCCATGGTCCCCAAACGCACCTGGTGGAACCTGGGCATCAGCGTGGTGGTGTTCCACTTTCTGCGTCATTTCCCGGCTATGGTCGGCTGGCTGCCGGCGCACACGCCCAAGCTGGCGCAGGTGGACCCGCCGGTACAACCTGAAATGGAAACCCAGGACCGCATAGAAGCGGAAGACGGAGGCAAACCCTGATGTCGAAATCGCATCCGCGCTGGCGGCTGGCAAAAAAGATCCTGACCTGGCTGTTTTTCATTGCAGTCGCGGTGCTGCTGGTGGTCTACGCGCAGAAAGTTGACTGGGAAGAGGTGTGGAAGGTCATCCGCAACTATAACCGGATGGTGCTGCTGGGCGCGACGGGGCTGGTTATCGTGAGCTACCTGATGTACGGCTGCTATGATCTGCTGGGTCGGGCCTACTGCGGCCACAAGCTGGCCAAACGTCAGGTGATGCTGGTGTCGTTTATCTGCTACGCCTTTAACCTGACGCTGAGCACCTGGGTCGGGGGGATTGGCATGCGCTATCGCCTCTACTCGCGGCTCGGCCTGCCGGGCGGGACCATCACGCGTATTTTTTCCCTGAGCATTACCACCAACTGGCTGGGCTATATTCTGCTCGGCGGGGTGATCTTCACCATCGGCGTGGTGCAGCTGCCCGCGCACTGGTATATCGATGAGGCCACGCTGCGCATTCTGGGCATCGTACTGCTGCTGATTATCGCCGTTTATCTGTGGGCCTGCGCGTTTGCCAGACGCCGTCACATGACCATTAAAGGGCAAAAGCTGGTGCTGCCCTCATGGAAGTTTGCGGTGCTGCAGATGGCCGTTTCCAGCGCCAACTGGATGGCGATGGGGGCCATCATCTGGCTGCTGATCGGCGAGGACGTGAATTACTTCTTCGTGCTGGGCGTGCTGCTGGTGAGCAGTATTGCCGGGGTGATTGTACATATTCCGGCGGGGATCGGCGTGCTGGAGGCAGTATTTATTGCCCTGCTGGCCGGGGAGCACGTTTCTCAGGGAGCCATCATCGCTGCCCTGCTCGCCTACCGCATGCTGTATTACTTCCTGCCGCTGGCGCTGGCAACGATCTGCTATCTGGTGCTGGAGAGTCGGGCGAAAAAGCTGCGGGCGAAGAATGAGAGGATGCTGGCGAAGTGAATAAGTCGGGTGGCGGCTTCGCCTTACCCGACCTACGGTTCGCGCTTCGTAGGCCGGGTAAGGCGAAGCCGCCACCCGGCAAAGCAACCTTAACGACGGTTGCCGAAAATACGCAGCAGCATCAGGAACAGGTTGATGAAGTCCAGATAGAGCGTCAGCGCGCCCAGAATCGAGTATTTGCGCAGGTTAGAACTGTCGCGCACGTCGATCTGCTCGCCGATGTTTTTCAGCTTCTGGGTATCATACGCCGTCAACCCAACGAAGATCACCACACCGATATAGGTCACAGCCCACATCAGCGCTTCGCTCTTCAGCCACAGGTTCACCAGCGACGCCAGCACGATCCCAATCAGCCCCATAAACAGCATGCTGCCGAAGCCGCTCAGATCGCGCTTCGTGGTGTAACCGTACAGGCTCATCACACCAAACATCCCGCCGGTGACCACGAAGGTGCTGGCGATGGATGAGTAGGTGTAAACGATGAAAATGCTGGAAAGCGTCAGCCCCGTTAGCGCCGAATAGAGCATAAACAGGGTCGTTGCCATGCCGGCACTTAGCTTGTGCACCAGACCAGAAAGCACAAACACCAGCGCCAGCTGCGCGATAATAAGCCCAAAGAAGGTGATTTTGCTGGAGAAGATAAACATCATCAGCTCTGGCGTGTTCGCCGCATACCACGCGATAAACGCGGTAAGCAGCAGGCCAACCGTCATCCAGCCGTACACCTGAGCCATATACGTCTGCAGGCCGCTACGGGTCTGCTGTACTATTGAATCGGAACGCGGAAATCGGTCCATGATTCACTCCTGATTAAGATTAAGTAGACACACTCGTTAAGAGTAACACATCCACGTAAACCGACTACCAACGGCTGGCGGCCTGCTTATCGCTGTCGCGGGATTCTACCCAGCGCTCGCCTTCCGGCGTGGCTTCGCGCTTCCAGAACGGGGCTTTGGTTTTGAGGTAATCCATAATGAACTCTCCTGCCGCAAACGCGCTGCCGCGGTGCGCGCTGGTCACCCCGACGAAGACAATCTCCTCGCCGGGCCACATCTCGCCGATGCGGTGAATCACCGTGACGCGTCCGAGCGGCCAGCGGCCTCGCGCCTCGTCCACAATCTCCGCCAGCGATTTCTCGGTCATGCCGGGATAGTGCTCCAGCGTCAGCGCCTTCACGCTATCACCAAGATTGTGGTTGCGCACTTTGCCGGTGAAGGTGACAACCGCGCCGTCTTCATCGCGTTCCGCCAGCCAGCTGTATTCGGTCCCCACGTTAAAACGCTCGGGGCTCACCAGAATTCGGGTCTCTGACATCTTAGCCCCCCGTTACCGGCGGGAAGAAGGCCACTTCATCCCCTTCAGCCAGCGGGTGAGTGAACTCCACCAGCGTCTGGTTAACGGCGGCCAGCAGCTTGCCTTCGTCCAGCGCCAGCGCCCAGCGGTCGCCCTGTGCCGCCAGATGCGCGCGCAGGGCAGCGACGTTTTCGAAGGACGCATCCAGCGTCAGGCTGTCGGTATTCACCAGCTCGCGCACCTGCGCAAAAAAGAGCACCTTAATCATGGCTGTCCACCTTAAAATCACCCGATTTGCCGCCGCTTTTTGCCAGCAGGCGAACCGGGCCAATCACCATATCTTTCTGCACCGCTTTGCACATGTCGTAGATGGTCAGCGCGGCAACGGAGGCCGCCGTCAGCGCCTCCATCTCCACGCCGGTTTTGCCGGTTAAGCGGCAGAGTGACTCAATGCGCACGCGGCTCTGCTCCGGCTGGGCCTGCAGGTTCACCTCCACCTTGCTCAGCATCAGCGGATGGCACAGCGGAATTAAGTCCCAGGTGCGCTTGGCGGCCTGAATCCCCGCAATGCGCGCGGTCGCAAAGACATCCCCCTTATGGTGGCTGCCGTCGATAATCATCGCCAGCGTTTCCGGCAGCATGGTGACGAACGCTTCCGCGCGCGCCTCGCGCACCGTTTCCGCTTTGGCGGAGACGTCAACCATATGTGCTTCGCCAGCGGCGTTAATGTGGGTCAGTTGTGACATAGCTTATTTCTTTAAATGGGGATGGAAATTACACGGACGGGTGCGGGCATCCAGCTGCGGGGCGATGATGTTTTCCCACGCGGTGCGGCAGGCTTTCGTCGAACCCGGCATAGCGAAAATCAGGGTTTTGTTAGCCACTCCGGCAACGGCGCGCGACTGCAGCGTGGAGGTGCCAATCTCTTCAAAGGAGAGCATGCGGAACACCTCGCCGAAGCCTTCCACCTCGCGGTCGAACAGCGGGAGCAACGCTTCAGGCGCCTGATCGCCTGCGGTAAAGCCGGTGCCGCCGGTGATCAGCACCACCTGCACCTCATCACTCGCAATCCACTGCGAAACCTGAGCGCGAATGGCGTAGCGGTTCTCCTTCACGATCGCTTTATCGACGATGTTATGCCCCGCGTCATGGGCCGCCTCGCGCAGCCAGTGGCCGGAGGTATCATCCTCTTCGCCACGGCGGTCGGAAACGGTAAGGATAGCAATGCGTGTCGGGATAAATTCTGCGCTTACCTGACTCATCTTCTGATTCCTTCTTAAGCCTGATTACCCGCCGATGTAGGACAGGTTCTGAGTAATGCCGGTATTGCCCTGATGCAGGAAGTGGGTCTGTTTTTTATGCGTCAGCGCTTCAGAAATGCGTGCTTCAAGCGCGTCCTGCTGCGCATCGTCTTCCAACAGATCGCGAAGGTCCACGCCGCCGTCGCCGAACAGGCAAAGGTGGAGCTTGCCAACGGAAGAGACGCGCAGGCGGTTGCAGCTGGCGCAGAAGTCTTTCTCATAGGGCATGATGAGCCCAATTTCCCCTTCGTAATCAGGATGGCAGAAGACCTGCGCCGGGCCGTCGCTGCGCTGGCGGATCTGGTGGATCCAGCCGCGCCTGAGCAGCTCGTCGCGCAGCACCATGCCGGAGATGTGGTGCCGACGAAACAGCTCGCTACCCTCGCCGGTTTCCATCAGCTCAATAAAACGCAGCTGAATGGGGCGGGATTTAATCCACGCCAGGAAGGTATCGAGCTGGTGATGGTTTACATCACGCATCAGCACCGTGTTGACTTTGACTTTTTCGAAGCCGGCCGCAAATGCCGCATCGATACCGTCCATGACCTGCTGGAATTTATCCTGGCCGGTAATGGCGTGGAACTGGCGGGCGTCCAGACTGTCCACGCTGACGTTAATGGCGGTTAAGCCCGCATCGCGCCAGGTGGCCACGTCGCGCGCCATGCGGTAACCGTTGGTGGTGACGGCAATCTGGCGGATACGTTCGTTTTCACGCACGGCGGCAATGATGTCGGGGAAATCGCGGCGCAGCGAGGGCTCTCCGCCGGTCAGACGCACTTTTTCGGTGCCGAGCTCAGAGAAGGCGCGCGTGACGCGGCGCACTTCATCCACGGAGAGAAAGCCGTTATTGGTGACGCTGCCCGGTTTGTAGCCGTCGGGCAGGCAGTAGGTGCAACGGAAATTGCACACATCGGTAATCGACAGACGTAAGTAATAAAACTTACGCGCGAAAGCATCAGTAAGTTGTGAAGCCATGTACACCTTTCCAGATCGGGAGGCACAGTCATTTCTTTCTGTACCCTGGTGGCAAATTCGCCACGGCCAGAGCGCCATATCTTTCGACACAGGCACAAGGGCTAGAGTGTATGTTTTCAATTTTGAAAACGTGGTTAGGGCGATAGTAGCGCGGAAATTCTTACGGCGCCATTATCGCTTTACGCTATATAATCATCTATATAGCGAGTCATTCCTGCATTTTCGCTACAGAATACCTAAAAACCGCATTTTCACATTGATATACGTCATTTTGCATCAGGTGAGGCATCGTCTTTTAGGGGTAGTTAGGTTACTGTTACGCGATCGAACGTGATAAGGAATACGTATGCGCAATCGCACATTTGCGGATCTTGACCGAGTGGTCGCTCTTGGCGGAGGCCACGGCCTGGGCCGCGTCATGTCCTCTTTGTCGTCACTCGGCTCAAGGCTGACAGGGATAGTAACCACCACCGACAACGGCGGGTCAACCGGGCGGATCAGACGTGCCGAAGGCGGCATTGCCTGGGGAGATATGCGCAACTGCCTGAACCAGTTAATTACCGAACCCAGCGTCGCGTCGGCGATGTTTGAGTACCGTTTTGGCGGTAATGGCGAACTTTCCGGGCATAACCTCGGAAATCTGATGTTAAAGGCGCTGGATCACCTGAGCGTAAGGCCTCTGGAAGCCATCAACTTAATCCGTAATTTGCTCAAAGTGGACGCATTCCTAATCCCCATGTCTGAACAACCGGTAGACTTGATGGCAATCGATGCCGAAGGGCATGAAGTTTACGGTGAAGTGAATATTGACCAGCTCATCCTGCCGCCAGCGGAGTTAATGACCTATCCGAGCGTGCCCGCCACGCGAGAAGCGGTGGAGGCAATCGGGGAAGCGGATCTTATCCTGATCGGTCCGGGAAGTTTTTATACCAGCCTGATGCCAATTCTGCTGGTGAAAGAGCTGGCGCAGGCGCTGCGCCGCACCCCTGCCCCGATGGTTTACATCGGTAACCTGGGGCGTGAGCTGAGCCCGGCAGCCGCAAGCCTGTCGCTGGCGGATAAACTCAATTTGATGGAGCATTACGTCGGTAAGAAGATCATTGACGGCGTGGTGGTGGGGCCGAAGGTGGATGTATCCGGTATCGGCGATCGCCTGGTGGTGCAGGAGCCGCTGGAGGCCTCAGACATCAAGTATCGTCACGACCGGCATCTGCTGCGCGAGGCGCTGGAGAAGGCGATTCAGGCGCTGGGTTAGATTCGTTTTGTGCGGCCTGATGCCCTCACCCCGGCCCTCTCCCACGGAGCTGAGGAACCCCCAGTAATTTCTCTACACGAAGCGATGAATGTTGCTTCAGGAAAATGAACGGCTTGCAGTGACGCCCTGGTCCGGCTGTAAATCGCTGAGGCGTTTCCTGCAGGCCGGGGCGAGGCGCAGGGATGCGCCGAGAGGGCGGGCTTTACATGGACGTTGCCTCCGCCCGTACCCGACAAGACGGAAGGAATAAGCCGAGAGCACCGCGAAGCGGCGATTTACCGCCGGGAGCCCGGGTCGCCAGGGCGGCGGCGACTGAGCCGCCCTGGCACGTTCACCGGTACAGGAATCACAGAGTAGCAAGGAACATAAAGTGAACGGAATGACCACCGCTGCCGTATGTTCCCCTCACCCTAACCCTCTCCCCAAAGGGGCGAGGGGATTGTTCAGTGCTCGCATTATTTTGTGGGGATTCCTCAACCCACGGGGAGAGGGAGAAAACAACGCTTTACTCACGATGCCGCGATAAACAGATCCCGCAGCTGATGAAGCTGGTCGCGGATCTGCGCCGCCTCTTCGAACTCCAGGTTCTGCGCGTGCTGCATCATCTGCCCTTCCAGCTCGCGGATTTTCTGCTGCAGCGCTTTTGGCGTCAGCACGACGGTATCTTCTTCCACCACTGAACGCGCCTTGCCGCGGCCTTTCGCTTTGGTTTTGGCGATGTTCTGACCCAGCGCCAGAATATCCACCACCTTCTTGTTCAGCCCCTGCGGCGTAATGCCGTGCTCTTCGTTGTAGCGCTGCTGTTTCTCGCGGCGGCGCTCCGTTTCACTAATCGCTTTCGCCATCGACGGGGTGATTTTGTCACCGTACAGAATCGCTTTACCGTTGACGTTACGCGCGGCGCGGCCAATGGTCTGAATCAGCGAACGCTCGGAACGCAGGAAGCCCTCTTTATCCGCGTCCAGAATCGCCACCAGCGAAACTTCCGGCATATCCAGACCTTCTCGCAGCAGGTTGATCCCTACCAGCACGTCAAACTCGCCCAGACGCAGGTCGCGGATAATCTCCATGCGCTCCACGGTATCGATATCCGAGTGCAGATAACGCACCTTCTCGCCGTGCTCTTCGAGATACTCGGTCAGGTCTTCCGCCATGCGCTTGGTGAGCGTGGTCACCAGCACGCGCTCGTTGATGGCGGAACGGGCGCGAATTTCCGAGAGCAGATCGTCTACCTGCGTGGCCACCGGACGCACCTCGATAACCGGATCCAGCAGCCCGGTCGGACGCACCACCTGGTCAACCACCTCATCGCCCGATTTTTCCAGCTCGTAGTTGCCCGGCGTGGCCGAGACGTAGATGGTTTGCGGCGCCAGCGCCTCAAACTCTTCAAACTTCATCGGACGGTTATCCAGCGCTGACGGCAGGCGGAAGCCGTACTCCACCAGCGTCTCTTTACGCGCCCGGTCACCGCGGTACATCCCGCCGATCTGCGGGATCGTGACGTGGGATTCGTCGATCACCAGCAAACCGTCTGCCGGAAGGTAATCAAACAGCGTCGGCGGCGGCTCGCCCGGCCCGCGCCCGGAGAGGAAGCGGGAGTAGTTTTCGATGCCGGAGCAGTAGCCCAGCTCGTTCATCATCTCCAGATCGAACTGGGTACGCTGGCTGAGGCGCTGCTCTTCGAGCAGCTTATTGTTCGCCAGCAGCACCTTACGGCGCTCGGCCAGCTCCACTTTGATCTCTTCCATCGCCTGCACGATACGCTCGCGCGGCGTCACGTAGTGCGTTTTCGGGTAGATGGTGAAGCGCTGGATCACCGACTCAACGTGTCCGGTCAGCGGGTCGAAGAGTGACAGGCGTTCGACCTCCTCGTCAAACAGCTCGACGCGCAGCGCCATATCGTCCGATTCTGCCGGGAAGATGTCGATCACTTCGCCGCGCACGCGGAACGTACCACGCTGGAAGGCCTGATCGTTGCGGGTGTACTGCAGCTCCGCCAGACGACGTAAAATAGCGCGCTGGTCGATGATCATCCCCTGCGTCAGGTGCAGCATCATCTTGAGATAGAGATCCGGATCGCCCAGACCGTAGATCGCGGAAACCGAGGCGACAACGATCACGTCACGACGCTCCAGAAGCGCCTTAGTGGCCGACAGTCGCATCTGCTCGATGTGTTCGTTCACTGAGGCATCTTTTTCAATGAAGGTGTCAGAGCTCGGCACATAGGCTTCAGGCTGGTAGTAGTCGTAGTAGGAGACGAAATACTCCACCGCGTTTTCAGGGAAGAACTCTTTCATCTCGCCGTAAAGCTGCGCGGCCAGGGTTTTGTTGGGCGCCAGCACCATCGTGGGGCGCTGGAGATCCGCAATCACGTTGGCGATGGTAAATGTTTTACCCGAGCCGGTTACCCCCAGCAGCGTCTGGTGCGCCAGCCCATCTTCCAGCCCCTCTTCCAGACGACGGATCGCCTCAGGCTGATCGCCTGACGGACGGAAAGCAGAATTCAATTTGAACGGTTTACTCATGGGCGACAACCTGATGACGTTATAAGCGGCAGGTGAGTAATTTTACTCCTTGTTGCCAGGAATGCCAGTAAAAAACACTGGATGAAAAACCAGTAGCATGTCAGGATATTTAGAGTAGCGCCTGAATGATTAGCGCGAGAGCGACCAAAATTTGGACTGTGACAACATAAAACACCAGTCAGGTCAGGTTATCCCCAGAACTTTTTCTTTTTTAACATTTGTCAAGCCAGGTAATGATAGTTTTGTGGCAACCGGTGACAGTTTCATGACGGGAATTGCTTTTATCTAAGCAATTAAAAATTAAACGATATTTTCTAAAGCCGTGTTTCGCGTCAATTTGGGCGTAAGCCGCGCCCTCTCTCGCTTATCGCGTGTTTTCTAACTCTAATGCACAAGGTTATCCACAGGAATAGTGGATAACTGCTTCCAGCCCATGCAGACAGGCGCTCCGCAAATTCCCGGATTTTCCCACGAGACGGCGGCAAAAAATTTTTATAGCTATTTTTTGCTGATTAACAGTTGCGTCATTCATAACCAACCGATGCGATCTTGCTCACATTTCCACCATTTCGGGCTCTGCACCACAACTCACCACCGCTGGCACCGTCGATGTGCAATCCCGGTTTTTATCCACCGCGCTTCTGTGACTTATTCCTAAAAAAGCCGCTTTTTTAATCACTTTCCGCTTTATGGCAGGGGTTTTGCAGATTGAACGACGAGCCACACCTACACACATTTTTAAGGAGAGAAAGATGTTGAGTCTGCGTGCAGTGAATCAGTTTTACGGAAGTCAACATACGCTATGGAATGTGGATTTAGATTTTCCGCAAGGGATGTGTACAGGCGTCGTTGGCCTGCCGGGCATGGGTAAAACCACCCTCATGAATTGCATCGCCGGGAAAGTGCCCGTCGAAAGCGGCAGCATCATCTGGTATGAGGCGGGCGCGCCGCCGCGCGATTTGCTCAACCCGCCGTCAGAACAGCGCTCCGGACCGGGGATTGGCTATGTCTCGCAGGACAGGCGGATCTTCTCTCAGCTAACGATTGAGGAGAACCTGCATATCGCCATGCGGGCGACGGGGAAACCTAACCCGGAGGCGAAAAATGACGTTTACGATCTGTTTCCGGCGCTCTATGGGGTGCGACAAACCCGCGCCAACACGCTCTCTCCGGACCACCAGTATCAGCTGGCGCTGGCTAATGCGCTGGTAAACCGCCCTCACCTGCTGATCCTGGATGAACCCCTGCACGGCGCTGGGCACAGCGTTGCCCAGAAGCTGGTGCAGCTGCTGGGACGATTAAACCGGGAGCTGGGTATGACGGTGTTATTAGCCGAGCAGCAGCTGTCGTTTATCCGCCGGGTGGCGGACCGTTTCTGTATGCTCTATCGCGGGCGTAACGTGGCGCAGGGCCACGTTAACGAACTGGATGATGAGCTTATCGCTCACTGGATGTCGCGGGAAGCAAAACGCTGAGATCGAGATAACGTCCGGTTTCGGCATTTTCCGCGCCGTCAGCAAGCCAGGGAATCTCCCCGAGGCACGGCGCGGGAAGGACACGCCTGAGCGTCGCCAGATACTCCTGATGGCGTTTACCCGGCGCAACCACGTCGTTGGCTATCCAGCCCGCCAGACGTAGTCCGGCCTGCTGTACGGCCTGCGCGGTCAACATGGCGTGATTGATACAGCCCAGCTTGACGCCGACGACAAGAATGACCGGAAGCTGCTCGGCCTGCACCCAGTCAGCAAACGTCTGCGCGTCTGAAAGCGGCGTAAACCAGCCGCCGGCCCCTTCCACCAGCACCCAGTCGGCCTGATTTTCCAGCGTCCGCAATCCGGCGGACAGTACGGCAAAATCAATCGGACGACCTTCGTCAGCGCTGATAATGTGCGGCGAGGTCGGCTCGGCAAAGGTGTACGGATTCACCGCGGAATAGGCAAGCTCACACGTGCTGTTACGCTGGAGCGCCAGCGCGTCGGTGTTGCGTAACCCTTCCGCCGTCATCTCGCTGCCGGAAGCTACAGGCTTATACCCGGCGGTGTTTTTTCCGAGCAGCCGTGCCGCCTGCAGCAGCGCCGAACTGGCTACCGTTTTGCCCACTTCTGTGTCCGTGCCGGTAACAAAATAACGTTCAGTCACGTTCGATAATCCCATGAAAAAGTTGATAGGAGAGCGGGAATTGACCCCGCTGCTGCGGCCAAGCCAGCTCAAGGCGCTGCAGCTGCCCCCGGGTGAGCGGTTTTTTCTCGCGTCCGGTATGCAGGTGCGTGGCGCCTATGCCCTTCAGCGAACGCATGGCGCTGAACGCATCGCTAAAATTGAGCGTGATGGTCTGCACCACGCTGCGAGCGCGCCAGCCTGCCAGCGCCTGCGTCACCTGCTGATGCGATAAGAACCGGTTAGCGTGCGGCTGTTCATCGACCGCCTGCCAGGCCTGATTCAGCTCCGGCAGCGAACTTTCCAGCAGGGTGGTAAAAGCCACCTTCCCACCCGGTCGCGCCACGCGATAAAGCTCGCGCAAGGCCTGCGGCAGGCTGCTGCACCACTGAACCGCCAGATGGCTCCAGACCAGATCAAACTGCGCGTCCGCCAGCGGGATCGCCTCGATATCGGCCAGCAGATAACGATCTGCAGCCTGCCGCTGACGCGCCTCTTCCAGCATCCGGGCGGAGAGATCGATAGCCGTCACCTGGCTTCCCGCCCCGCGCCAGTAGCGGCTGTTGCTGCCGGGACCACAGCCGGCGTCCAGCACCTGTGGAAAACGGTTCTCGCCAAGGGCGGCAAGAAGCCCCTGCGCGCTCAGACGCTGCAGCTCATCATGCTGCGAATAGCTCTGCGCGGCGCGACCAAATGCCGCCGCGATGGCCTGCTTATTCACCGGCATCATGGAGCGCCTCCAGCAACGTCTCAATATCCTGTCGTTCATGCGCCGCCGTCAGGGTTAAGCGTAGCCGCGCCGTGCCCGGCGGCACGGTGGGCGGACGGATGGCGGTCACCCACATGCCGCGCTCGCGCAGCGCCTGTGCCAGCGCCAGCGCGCGGCCGTTTTCGCCGACAATCACCGGCTGGATAGCGCTCTGCGAATCGGGACTGCGGAAGGGCAGCACCGCTAACCCCTGGCAGAAGCGAGAGATATGCTCTGCCAGACGCTGGCGACGCTCATCCCCTTCCGCGCTGCGGATGACCGCCAGCGACGCCGACAGCGCCACGGCCTGCGCCGGGGGCATGCTGGTGCTGTAAATCAGGTGTCGGGCAAACTGCAGCAGATAGTCGGCAACGGATTCGCTGCACAGCACGGCGGCGCCGCTGACGCCAAAGCCTTTGCCGAAGGTGACAATCAGCAGTTCCGGCTTCACGTTTTGCTGATACGCGCTGCCTCGCCCTTCGTCGCCCATTACGCCAGCGCCGTGGGCATCGTCCACCAGCAGCCAGGCATTCTGCCGTTTTGCGGCCTCATGCAGCGCGGCAAGCGGCGCGCTGTCGCCGTCCATGCTGAACACCCCTTCCGTGACCGCCAGCTGTTGTCCTTCACACGGTTTATCCAGCAGCGCAGCAAGCTGTTCCGCATCGTTATGGGCAAAACGCCGCAGCTGAGCCGGGCTTAAATTTGCCGCCTCCAGCAGGGACGCATGGCTTAAGCGATCGGCAACAATGCGATCGTCCTTCCCCATCAGGGCCGTAATGACCGCCTGATTGGCGGCAAAGCCGGAGATAAACAGCAGCGCGCGCGGGTAGCCGAGCCAGTCGGCAAGCGCCTCTTCCAGCGCCTGATGCGCCGTGGTGTATCCGCTGACGTGTCCCGATCCGCCGCTTCCCACGCCAAACCGCTCAGCGCCCTGCTGCCAGGCACGGATGATGGCCGGATGCTGGCTCAGCCCGAGATAATCGTTGCTGGAGAAATTGCAGAACCGCTGGCCTTCACGGGTAAGAAAACGGCCCGCGCCGTTTTCAACCACCCTGCGAACGCGAAATGCCTCTGCCGCCCGACGGTCGTCGAGCGCAGAGTTGATACGTGCCTGCCAGGTCATACGGCTGCCGCGTTGTAGAACTGGTCGGTGTCGGCGTTGAAAATCTGCTGCTCCAGCTGCTGCTGTTGCTCGTTATCGCCCGTCAGCACTTCGGTCTGATGCGGGTTCAACCCCAGCTTGCGGAACAGCTGAACGTCTTTGTCCTCTTCCGGGTTCGGCGTGGTCAGCAGCTTGCAGCCGTAGAAGATGGAGTTGGCTCCGGCCATAAAGCACATCGCCTGGGTCTGCTCGTTCATCTGCTCGCGGCCCGCCGAGAGGCGAACGTAAGAGGTCGGCATCATGATGCGCGCCACCGCGATGGTGCGAATAAAATCAAACGCATCCACGTCCTCGTTATCCGCCAGCGGCGTACCCTTGACCTTCACCAGCATGTTGATTGGCACGCTTTCCGGCGGGGTCGGCAGGTTCGCCAGCTGCAGCAGCAGGCCCGCGCGGTCTTTCACCGTTTCGCCTAAGCCCACGATGCCGCCGGAACAGACCTTGATTCCCGCGTCGCGCACTTTATCCAGCGTGTCCAGACGCTCCTGATAGGTACGGGTGGTGATGATGTTGCCGTAAAACTCCGGAGAGGTATCGAGGTTGTGGTTGTAGTAGTCCAGCCCCGCGGCCGAGAGGCGCTGCGCCTGCTCTTCGTTGAGCGTACCGAGGGTCATACAGGCTTCGAGACCCATCTCCTTCACGCCCTTCACCATCTGCTCCAGGTACGGCATGTCGCGATCGTGCGGGTTTTTCCACGCCGCGCCCATGCAGAAGCGGGTCGAGCCGGCGTTTTTCGCCTTGCGCGCGGAGTCGAGGACCTGCTCCACTTCCATCAGGCGCTCTGACTCCAGACCGGTTTTGTAGCGCGCGCTCTGCGGGCAATATTTGCAGTCTTCGGGGCAGGCGCCGGTCTTGATCGACAGCAGCGTGCTGACCTGAACATGGCGAGGATCGAAGTGCTGACGATGCACCTGTTGGGCTTCGAACATCAGCTCAAGGAAAGGTTTATTGAATAATTCAGTGACTTGCGACATCGTCCAGCGTGCGTGGTGAGCCATCGGGCTTCTCCAAAGGGTTTTGTTAATTTTCGGTTCGGTTTATACTCGTAAACCTAAAACTTTTCAAAATGGTTTACAAGTCGATTATGACCCAGGACGATCTCGCCTTCGACAAGCAGCATATCTGGCACCCTTACACCTCCACCACCCGCCCCCTTCCCGTCTATCCGGTGGCCTCGGCCCACGGCTGCGAGCTGCACCTCGCCAGCGGCGAGCGGCTCGTTGACGGGATGTCTTCCTGGTGGGCGGCCATTCACGGGTATAACCACCCGCGCCTGAATGCGGCGATGAAGGCGCAGATTGACCAGATGTCGCACGTGATGTTTGGCGGGATCACCCATCAGCCCGCCGTAGATTTATGCCGCCGTCTGGTGGCGATGACGCCTGAATCGCTGGAGTGCGTGTTCCTGGCCGACTCCGGCTCCGTGGCGGTGGAAGTGGCGATGAAAATGGCGCTGCAGTACTGGCATGCGAAGGGCGAAACGCGCCAGCGGTTCCTCACCTTCCGCAACGGCTATCACGGGGATACCTTCGGGGCGATGTCGGTGTGCGATCCGGATAACTCCATGCACAGCCTGTGGAAGGGGTATCTGCCGGAAAACCTGTTCGCCCCTGCGCCGCAGAGCCGCTTCGACGGCGAGTGGAACGAGATGGACATGGTCGGCTTCGCGCGGCTGATGGCAGCGCATCGTCACGAAATTGCTGCCGTCATTCTTGAACCGATCGTGCAGGGCGCGGGCGGAATGCGGATGTACCATCCGGAATGGCTGAGGCGTATTCGCAGGATGTGCGACCGCGAGGGCATTCTGCTGATTGCCGATGAGATCGCCACCGGCTTTGGCCGCACCGGCAAGCTGTTTGCCTGCGAGCATGCGGGTATCGCCCCGGATATTCTGTGTCTGGGTAAAGCGCTGACCGGCGGCACCATGACGCTCTCCGCCGCGCTCACGACCCGCCAGGTTGCCGACACCATCAGCGACGGCGAGGCGGGCTGCTTTATGCACGGCCCGACGTTTATGGGCAACCCGCTGGCCTGCGCCGTCGCAAGCGAAAGCCTGGCCATTCTGGAGAGCGGCGAGTGGCAGACGCAGGTGGCGGCGATTGAGGCGCAGCTGAAAGATGAGCTGAATGCCGCCTCGGGTGCGAATTTCGTGGCGGACGTGCGCGTGCTGGGCGCCATCGGCGTGATTGAAACCACCCATCAGGTGAATATGGCGGCGCTGCAGCGCTTCTTCGTGGAACAGGGCGTGTGGGTCCGGCCTTTCGGCAAGCTTATCTACCTGATGCCGCCGTACAGCATTACCCCGGAGCAGCTGCGTAAATTAACCGACGCGGTCGTAACAGCCGTTAACATTCCCGCGCATTTCACGATTTAGCCCTATGCATTACACTTGCAGAACGAGTGATTAACGAGGGTAAACCGTATGAAAATCATCAGTAAAGATCTGCGCGACGGTGAAAAACTGCCGGAACGCCACGTATTCAACGGCATGGGGTATCAGGGAGACAATATCTCCCCGCACCTGGCGTGGGACGAGGTTCCGGCAGGCACTAAAAGCTTTGTCGTGACCTGCTACGACCCGGATGCGCCTACCGGCTCCGGCTGGTGGCACTGGATTGTGGCGAACCTGCCTGCCGACACGCGCGTCCTGCCGCAGGGCTCCGGTTCAGATCTGGTTGCCCTGCCTGAAGGCGCCATTCAGACGCGCACTGACTTCGGTAAAGCGGGCTACGGCGGCGCGGCGCCACCAAAAGGGGAAACCCACCGCTATATCTTCACGGTGCACGCGCTGGATGTGGAGAAGATTGAGGTCGATGAAGGCGCGAGCGGCGCGATGGTCGGGTTTAACGTGCATTTCCATTCGCTGGGTAGCGCGTCGATTACGGCGATGTATTCCTGAAAAAAGCCGGGTGGCGGCTACGCCTTACCCGGCCTGGATTTCGCATTCGTAGGCCCAGTAAGCGCAGCGCCACCGGGCAAAAATCACAGCACCGGCGGCAACAGCACCACCAGCCGCCCTTCTTCCAGAAGCTGCATCGCCTTATCAATATCCGGCGCAAAGAAGCGGTCATCATCGTAATGCGATACATGCTCGCGCAGCGCATGACGCGCCTGCTCCAGCAGCGGGCTGGATTTGAGCCCTTCACGCAGATCGATACCCTGACTCGCCGCCAGCCATTCCACCGCCAGCACGCCGCGGGTGTTGGAG
This sequence comes from Enterobacter sp. ECC-249, assembly GCF_043965265.1. Taxonomy (NCBI): domain Bacteria; kingdom Pseudomonadati; phylum Pseudomonadota; class Gammaproteobacteria; order Enterobacterales; family Enterobacteriaceae; genus Enterobacter; species Enterobacter sp. ECC-249. The sequence goes on along the minus strand of NZ_CP143660.1, from coordinate 1,878,720 downwards.
GCCATCTCCCACAGACGACGCCCGGCAGCCGGTGCCATCGAAACGTGATCTTCCTGGTTTGCCGACGTTGGCAGGCTGTCCACGCTGTGCGGATGCGACAGCGCCTTGTTCTCGCTTGCCAGCGCTGCGGCCGTCACCTGAGCAATCATAAAGCCCGAGTTGACCCCGCCGTTACGCACCAGGAACGGCGGCAGCTGGGACATGTGTTTATCCATCATCAGCGCGATACGGCGCTCTGATAACGCGCCGACTTCGGCAATCGCCAGGGCGATATTATCCGCCGCCATTGCCACCGGCTCGGCGTGGAAGTTACCGCCGGAGACCACCTCGTTTTCCTCGGCGAACACCAGCGGGTTATCGGACACCGCGTTGGCCTCCACCAGCAGCACCTCTGCCGCCTGGCGCAGCTGCGTCAGGCACGCGCCCATCACCTGCGGCTGGCAGCGCAGGGAATACGGATCCTGAACCTTCTCGCAGTTATGGTGTGAATCGGCAATTTCGCTGGTGTCGGTAAGCACGTGACGGTACATCGCGGCGGCATCAATCTGCCCGCGCTGACCGCGCACCTCGTGGATGCGGGCATCGAACGGCCGACGCGAGCCCAGCACGGCTTCGGTTGTCAGCGCACCGCATACCACCGCCGAGGCAAACAGATCTTCCGCTTCAAACAGGCCGCGCAGCGCGAAGGCGGTCGACGCCTGGGTGCCGTTCAGCAGCGCCAGCCCCTCTTTCGCCGCCAGTGTGATCGGCGTTAAGCCAGCTTTTTTCAGCGCCTCTTTCGCCGGAAGCCACTCGCCCTGCCAGCGCGCTTTGCCTTCGCCCAGCAGCAGCAGCGACATGTGGGCCAGCGGCGCAAGATCGCCGGAAGCCCCGACGGAACCCTTCGCCGGGATCCACGGATAGACCTCCGCATTCACCAGCGCCATCAGCGCCTGAATCACGCTCAGGCGAATGCCGGAAAAGCCGCGCGCCAGGCTGTTGATTTTGAGAACCATCATCAGACGGACAATCTCATCATCCAGCGGCTGACCCACACCCGCCGCGTGCGACAGCACCAGCGAACGCTGTAAGTTTTCCAGATCGTGTGTCGCGATGCGGGTCTGCGCCAGCAGCCCAAAGCCGGTGTTAATCCCGTAGGCCGTGCGCCCTTCGGCAACGATGGCTTCGACGCAGGCGACGCTGTCGTTAATGGCGGCTTGGGCACTTGCATCCAGCGAAAGGGTGACCGACTGACGCCAGACGTTACGCAGCTGTTTGAGCGTCAGCGAGCCGGGAGTGAGTGTTAATGCGTTCATCAATGCTTTCCTTGTGTGGCAGGGATCATCGGCAGGTTAAGGCCCTGCTCTTTGGCACAGTCAATGGCAATCTCATAACCCGCATCCGCGTGACGCATCACGCCGGTGGCCGGGTCGTTGTGCAGTACGCGAGCAATACGCGCGGCGGCTTCATCCGTTCCGTCACAGACGATGACCATTCCGGAATGCTGGGAGAAGCCCATCCCCACGCCGCCGCCGTGGTGCAGCGACACCCAGGTCGCGCCGCTGGCGGTATTCAGCAGGGCGTTCAGCAGCGGCCAGTCGGAGACCGCATCCGAGCCGTCGCGCATGGCTTCGGTTTCGCGGTTCGGGCTGGCGACGGAGCCGGAGTCCAGGTGGTCGCGGCCGATGACAATCGGCGCGGAGACTTCACCGCTGCGCACCATTTCGTTAAAGGCCAGGCCGAGTTTTTGACGCCACTCCAGCCCTACCCAGCAGATACGCGCTGGCAGGCCCTGGAAGTTAATGCGCTCGCGGGCCATGTCCAGCCAGTGGTGCAGGTGTTCGTCATCGGCGACGATCTCCTTCACTTTGGCGTCGGTTTTGTAGATATCCTCCGGGTCACCGGACAGGGCAACCCAGCGGAACGGACCGATACCGCGGCAGAACAGCGGGCGGATATAGGCCGGGACGAAGCCCGGGAAGTCGAAGGCGTTACTCACGCCCATCTCTTTCGCCATCTGGCGGATGTTGTTGCCGTAGTCAAAGGTCGGAATGCCCATCTGGCTGAAGGCCAGCATGGCGGAGACGTGCTCGGCCATGGAGCGTTTCGCGGCAAGCACCGTGCCTTCCGGATCGGTTTCCGCTTTTTGCTGATAGTCTTCCCACGTCCAGCCTTTTGGCAGGTAACCGTGCAGCGGGTCATGGGCGCTGGTCTGGTCGGTAACCAGATCCGGACGCACGCCGCGGGCGACGAGCTGCGGGAGAATGTCCGCCGCGTTGCCGCACAGGGCAATCGACACCGCTTTACCTTCGGATGTGTATTTTTTGATGCGCGCCAGCGCATCGTCCAGATCGGTTGCCTGTTCATCGACGTAGCGGGTACGCAGGCGGAAATCAATGCGGCTCTGCTGGCATTCAATATTGAGCGAGCACGCGCCGGCAAGCGTGGCGGCCAGCGGCTGTGCGCCGCCCATCCCGCCGAGACCCGCGGTTAATACCCAGCGGCCTTTCAGCGAGCCGTTGTAGTGCTGGCGACCGGCTTCCACGAAGGTTTCGTAGGTGCCCTGCACAATCCCCTGGCTGCCGATATAGATCCAGCTACCCGCGGTCATCTGGCCATACATCGCCAGCCCTTTTGCGTCCAGTTCGTTGAAGTGTTCCCACGTTGCCCAGTGCGGCACGAGGTTAGAGTTGGCGATCAGCACGCGCGGCGCGTTTTTGTGCGTTTTAAACACGCCAACCGGCTTGCCGGACTGCACCAGCAGGGTTTCGTCGTGTTCGAGTTCGGTCAGGGATTTTACAATTGCGTCATAGCATTCCCAGTTGCGCGCGGCGCGGCCAATGCCGCCGTAGACCACCAGCTCGTGGGGGTTCTCCGCCACCTCAGGGTCAAGGTTGTTCATCAACATGCGCAGCGGGGCTTCGGTGAGCCAGCTTTTGGCGGTGAGAGTGGTGCCGCGCGCGGCGCGGACATCCTGCTGGCGGTATTTACCTGACGACATTGTGTGCTCCTCATACGGGACAGTGATGTATTTAGATATACTTGTATAGACAAGCACACACAAGGTCGGATTTAACAAAAAAGATACAATTTTGTTATATTGCGTTAGCTATCACGCTTTTAAAACTTATGACATAAAGTGGCCCTGAAGCCGATAGCGGTTCCCCGGGAAAAGCAGCCGGGCATGCGACACAATGTGCGACGAGGACCAGGTTCGACGGCGGATCAGCAGGCACGGATCGTGCTCTTTAATGCGCAGCCGCTCGCACTCCTGCGGCGTGGCGCGCACGGCTTCCACAATGTGCTCTCCTTCCGTCAGCGGTGCGACAAGCGAAAGATAGGCGTGAGGCGTAGTCTGGGTGTAATCCTGGTTCAGGTAGTCCGGTATCCGTTCGGCGTTAACGCAGCGATCTTCAATCTGCACCGGAATGTCGTTCTCAAAATGCACCATCACCGAGTGGAAGATGCGGCTTCCCTCTTTGACATTCAGCTCTACCGCCTGCTCGGCGCTGGCCTGGGTCTCTTCGAGCACCAGTACCTCACAGCGGTGCTGATGATTACGCGCGGCAATTTCGTCCGCGATGCTGCGGATTTCAAACAGGGCAGACTGCCCTTTCGGTTCCGCCACAAATGTCCCCACGCCCTGCAGGCGTACCAGAAGCCCTTCGTCGGTCAGCTCGCGCAGCGCCCGGTTGACGGTCATCCGGCTAAAACCAAACTGCGCCACCAGCTCAGCCTCCGAGGGAATGCGATCGTGCGGCCGCCAGACGCCGGTGGCGATTTTTTCGCTGATCGCCTGCTTTACCTTTTCGTAGAAAGGCGCGGGAGAGCTTGACTGCGGCAGGGGTGAGCGTGAAAACATCGTGACTCCTTGAATAGTGTTATGCCCACCAGTGAGCAATTTGCCAGGCCAGACGGGCGGCAAGCTTTGCGCCCTGTCCGTCCCGATCGTACTGCGGGTTAAACTCTACCAGATCGGCGGCCTGTAGCTTACCGCTACGGCAGATTTGTTCGATAACCAGGAGAAGATCCAGCGCCGGTATGCCTAACGCAGCCGGCGCGGACACGGCGGGCATTTCGCTGGCGGGCAGCACGTCCAGATCGATCGTCAGGTAGACGCGATCGGCCTGCGCCAGCACCTTTTCCAGCGCGAACAGTGCATCGCGCCTGAAATGGAGATCTTCCACCAGCGTGACGTTCAGGCGTTCGGCCTCATCCCACAAAGCCTGCGTGTTCGCCGCCCGGCTCACGCCAAAGCAGGCGTACTGAAATGCCCGCCCGCGCTCATCGCAGTAATGCGCCAGCTGGCGAAACGGAGTGCCGGACGTTGCCCGGTCGGCCTTGCGCAGATCGAGATGGGCATCAAGATTGATAATGACAACCCGCTCGTTCGGGAAGGCGTCCAGCACGCCGCGACCGTGCGCCCAGGCGGTTTCGTGCCCGCCGCCAAAGACCAGCGTACGCATCCCGGACTGCTGACAGGCCGTGACGGCATCGCTTAACGCCTGCTGCGCCGCTTCCAGCTCGTCGCCTTCAACGTATACCGAGCCCATATCCGCCAGCCGCTCGTGCCCCTGATGGCTTGCCATATTCGCCAGCGCTTTTCGCAGCATATCCGGTGCCTGCACGGCGCCAGGCCTGCCCTGATTGCGTTTAACCCCTGCATCACATTCAAAGCCTATCAGCGCGATGCCGGATGGAAGCGGCGTGAACTGCCCCTGCTGCTTTATCGTCTGGAAAATTCGCTTTGCATTGCTGGCCTCGGCGCTGTCGTCGCGCCCCTGCCAGACCGTTTCGGCTACGGGCCGCCATAATCTCATGCTGCCTCCCCACGGAAAATACGTTGATACAGCGGATTTCGTCCCGGCTCGTAGACCATCTCTACCGGATGGTGCGCATCCCAGACGACGAAATCAGCGACAAACCCTGCCCGCAACTGTCCGTGGGTTTCACCGCGGCCCAGCGCCTGCGCGGCATGCCGCGTGACGCCAGCCCAGGCCTCTTCAGGCGTCAGGCCAAACTGGACGCAGGCCATGTTCATCGCCAGGTGCAGGCTGGCAAACGGGCTGGTGCCGGGGTTATAGTCGGTCGCGACGGCCATCGGTACCCCCTGTTTTCTGAGCCGTTCCACCGGCGGACGCTGGCGCTCCTGCAGAAAATAGAACGCCCCCGGCAACAGGACCGCAACCGTGCCGCTTTCCGCCATCGCCTGAACGCCCGCGTCGTCGAGATATTCGATATGATCGGCGGAGAGTCCCTTATACCGGCTGACCAGCGCCGCACCGCCCTGATTTGACAGCTGCTCGACATGCCCTTTTACCGGGATACCGAGCGCGGCTGCCGCCTTAAAGAGGCGCTCGGTTTGCGACGGCGTAAAGCCGACGTTTTCGCAGAACACGTCTACTGCTTCGTATAACTTTTTTTGCCACAGCGTGGGCAATATCTGCTCACAGACCAGCGTGAGGTACGCATCCGGATCCAGTCGGTATTCCGGCGGAACCGCATGCGCCGCCAGCAGCGTTGGGCTGATATCAACCGGATTATTAAGGCTCAGCTGGCGAGCGACCTGCAGCATCTTCTCTTCGGCCTCGGCGTTGAGACCGTATCCGGATTTGATTTCAACCGTAGTGACGCCTTCATTCATCAGACGCTGAAGCCGCTGCTGCGCCAGCTCAAGCAGGGTTTCGGGCGAGCTGCTGCGCGTCGCCGTCACGGTAGCGTTAATCCCGCCCCCCTGGGCGCTGATGGTTTGATAAGAGACGCCGTTCAGACGCTGCTCCCACTCCGCCGCGCGATCGCCGCCAAATACCAGGTGGGTATGGCAGTCAATCAGGCCAGGCGTGACCAGACGCCCCTGAAGATCGACACAGTGCCGGTGTCCGGCCGGAATGTCAGATTCAGGGATCACGGCCAGAAGGGTGTGGCCGCGTACAACCAGGGCGTGTTGCTCTTTCAGTCCATAGGGCGCACAGACGTCAGGCGCCATCGTAGCCAGTCGCGCGTTTCGCCATATCACATCGTCGGGATGAATCTGCTGCATGGGCGTTCCACTTGTCATGGGTTGTATAGACATTTATTTGCATCCACCGTCAACTGTCAACTGCCTTGAAGGAAAATGTTATTTATTTGTGATCACTTACCTGCCGCTCCTGGGCTAAAAATGCAACTTTTACCCTTTTTATCTTCCCGTTTCGCTCAACTTAGTATAAAAAAGCAGGCTATTTCGTCTATCCCGTTTAAGACTTGCATACCCAGGAGCTCTACCTTGAACATTTCCAGGATTTCCCGTCTGGCGTTAGCACTCGCCTTTGGCGTGACCTTATCCGCATGCAGTTCAACACCACCGGATCAGCGCCCTTCTGAGCAGGTTGCGCCCGGTACCGCCTCCCGCCCGATTTTGTCCGCTGATGAAGCGAAGAACTTCGATCGTGCGCATTACTTCTCGGCGATGGATCCTAACGCTGCGCCGTGGACACCGTCTTCTATTAACCTGCCTAAACAGCCTGACTTCGTGGTTGGCCCGGCGGGTGCGCAGGGCGTAACGCATACCTCTATTCAGGCTGCGGTTGATGCTGCCATTACTAAACACAGCGCGTCTCGCCAGTACATCGCGATCCTGCCAGGTGAATATGAAGGCACCGTATATGTTCCGGCGGCACCAGGCAGCATTACGCTTTACGGTCTGGGCGAAAAAGCAATCGACGTAAAAATTGGCCTGGCGATTGATTCCGAAATCGACAGCAACACCTGGCGTCACCTGGTGAACCCGGCCGGTAAATATATGCCGGGTAAGCCGGCTTGGTACATGTTTGATAACTGCCAGAGCAAGCGTTCCGCCACCATTGGCGTGATGTGCTCGGCGGTATTCTGGTCTCAGAATAACGGTCTGCAGCTGCAGAACCTGACCATTCAGAACACCCTGGGCGACAGCGTTGACGCCGGTAACCACCAGGCCGTCGCGCTGCGTAGCGATGGCGATCAGGTGCAGATTAACAACGTCAACATTCTGGGCCGTCAGAACACCTTCTTCGTGACCAACAGCGGTGTGCAGAACACCCTGCAGAATAACCGCCTGACCCGTACCCTGGTGACCAACAGCTACGTTGAAGGTGACGTGGATCTGGTCTCCGGCCGCGGCGCGGTGGTGTTTGATAACACCGATTTCCGCGTGGTGAATTCACGTACTCAGCAGGAAGGTTACGTGTTTGCTCCGGCAACCCAGTCTAACCTCTTCTATGGCTTCCTGGCCGTGAACAGCCGCTTTAATGCTGCCGGTGACGGCGTGGCACAGCTGGGACGATCCCTGGACGTGGACTCTTCAACCAACGGTCAGGTCGTGATCCGCGACAGCGTGATCAACGAAGGCTTCAACATGGCGAAACCGTGGGCGGATGCCGCGATCTCCAAACGTCCGTTCTCCGGCAATACCGGTGCAGTGGATGATAAAGGGAACGTGCAGCGCAACCTCAACGACGCTAACTTCAACCGCATGTGGGAGTACAACAACCGCGGTCTGGGTAGCAAAGTGGTTGCTGAGCCGAAGCAGTAATAAGATGAGAGTAAAAGGGGGAGTTTAATCCCCCTTTTTACTGCGACTGAATGCGTCAGGCTCCAAACTTAAGATACGCATCCAATAGTTGCATAATCGCAACCATGAGTTGCAGGAACAGAATTGCCCATTCCACACCGCTCATACGCCACTCCTTTGGTATAGAGCACTTCTCCCCTGATTTACCTTTCCGCTGCCTGTCATCAGAGGTGTGTTGGTTATGTTTTGATGTGCTCCGCAGTTTAGGCACTGTCGGCACCACCCGACAGCCAGGACTGAATACGAATCCTGAATTGCGGAACTGCAACACATCAAGCCAACGGACAGAATGATATCAAATCACTACTGTATATAAAAACAGATAAGATCTGTTTAGGAATTTATAAAGAAAATGCATCTAACCAACTGATTATTTTAAAAATAACAACCGCTAATCATTCTATGTTCTTTGTCCTTCGTTGACGATGAATTTACTTCGCCTTGGGTCGACATTATGATGACCATGTTGGTTACGTTTTGATGTGCTCACCCGGCTACCACCGGACATAAAAAAACCTCGCATTCGCGAGGTTTTTTGTTTTCAGCCGCTTAGTGAGCGTTTACCACCACCCACATTGGCCCCTGGCCTACGGCATAACGCCCTTTCTCTTCGAGCAGACCCTGCTCGCCTTTAATTTCATACAGCGCGATATGGTGGGATTTCTGCCCCGCCGCAATCAGGTATTTGCCGCTGTGATCGATATTAAAGCCGCGCGGCTGGGCTTCCGTTGGCTGGAACCCTTCAATCGCCAGCACGCTGCCGTCTTCAGAGACGCTAAATACGGTGATCAGGCTGGAGGTACGGTCACAGGCGTACAGATGGCGGCCATCTGGCGTAATGTGGATATCTGCCGCCCAGCGGGTGTCGGAGAAATCAGACGGCATCATGTCCAGCGTCTGCACGCACTCAATCTGACCGTTCGGATCTTTCAGTTCCCATACGTCCACAGAGCTGTTCAGTTCGTTGACCACGTAGGCGTACTGCTGGTTCGGATGGAAGACCATATGGCGCGGACCTGCGCCTTCAACGGTAGTCACTTCAGCAGGATTTTGCGCCACCAGGTGACCATCGTCGCTCAGGGTGAACAGGCAGATACGATCCTGCTTCAGCGCAGGCACCCACAGCGTGCGGTTATCCGGAGAGATATTCGCCGAGTGACAGCCTTCCAGCCCTTCCACCACATCCACGGTTTCGACCGGAATGCCGTCTTCCAGACGGGTTACGCTGACGCAGCCCGCGTTGTAAGAGCCGCTAAAGACAAAGTTTCCTTTGCGATCGGTTGAGATATGGGTTGGGCTACCCGGCAACGGAGCTTCGGCAGTGTACGTCAGCGCGCCGTCGTCCGGAGAAATACGATAGGCCAACACGCGGAACTCCGGGCGCACACCCACGTACAAGAAACGTTTATCCGGGCTGATGACCATCGGTTGCACCTGGCCTGGCACATCAACAACCTGAACCAGCGTGAGTGTCCCCTCGGTATTTAAACGCCAGACATGGATCTGCTGGCTTTCAGGACTGGCGGTATAAACGGTTTGTTTCATGAATATTCACTCCTCACTGCGCATGAAAGTAGTTAACTTTTGACGGTGAATGCTGAATTGTCGACAGGAGTTTTGAAGCGTTCGCCTCTCGGTGTACCATCCCATCAAAACGTAAATTCAATATTAACCCGGGAAAACAGATGACCTCGCGTGTGATTGCTCTGGATTTAGACGGTACCTTACTGACGCCGCAAAAAACCCTTCTTCCCTCCTCCCTTGAAGCGCTAAAACGCGCGAAGGAAGCGGGATATCAACTCCTTATCGTAACGGGTCGACATCACGTTGCCATTCACCCTTTTTATCAGGCACTGGCGTTAGATACACCTGCAATTTGTTGTAATGGCACTTATTTGTATAATTATCAGGCAAAAAAGGTTTTAGAATCCGACCCGCTGCCGGTTCCCCAGGCGCTGCAACTGATTGATCTGCTGGATGAGCATGCCATTCACGGCCTGATGTACGTGGATAACGCGATGGTGTACGAGCGCCCAACCGGCCATGTGGTGCGCACCAGCAACTGGGCGTTATCCCTGCCTGAAGCCCAGCGTCCTGTCTTTACCCATGTTTCATCCCTGCGTCAGGCGGCCCAGGACGTTGAGGCTATCTGGAAATTTGCCCTGACGGATGAAGACACCACCAAACTGAATGCCTTCGCGAAACACGTGGAACAGACGCTGGGTCTGGAGTGCGAATGGTCCTGGCACGATCAGGTGGATATTGCCCGCAAAGGCAACAGCAAAGGCAAGCGTCTGAAGCAGTATGTGGAATCGCAGGGCTGGTCAATGCAGGACGCGATCGCCTTCGGCGACAACTACAACGACATCAGCATGCTGCAAGCTGCCGGTACGGGCGTGGCGATGGGCAATGCCGACGACGCAGTAAAAGCGCGCGCTGACGTAGTCATTGGCGACAACACCACCGACAGCATCGCGCAGTACATTTATACCCATCTGCTGTAATCAGGCGGTGATCGAGACGCTCTTGATTTGCGCGTAGAGCCACAGGCCGGGTTTGATCCCTAACTCATCCCTGGCCCAAGGGCTGATGCGCGCCCAGAGCGTTCTGCTTCCCACCTCGAGCTTCACTTCCACCTGGCCGTTATCATCAAAACACTCCGCCACTTTGGCGCGCAGAATATTTCGAATACTGGTTTGCAGCGGCGGTTGCAGCACCAGCGAAACGTCAGATGCCTGAATACGAATACGCAGCGCGGACTGCAATGGCTTGTCGATCTTATTGACCCACAGGTGCTGATCGCCCAGCGCCAGCGCCGTCATCGCGTAGTGCGGATGGTGTTCCAGCACGCTCACTTTCAGGATGCTGCTCTGCTGTTCCCGGGGTAACCACGGGTGCATTACGCTACTGCCCCACACCTCTTCCAGGTTGCCGAAGGCCTTGACGCTCCCCTCTTCCAGCACCAGCACTTTGTCGGCCAGATGCAGGATCTCATCCAGCGAATGGCTGACGTAGAGCATCGGAACATTAATTTCCCGCGTCAGGCGCTGTAGATAAGGCAGGAGCTCACGTTTGCGCGGAATATCCAGCGAGGCCAGCGGTTCGTCGAGCAGCAGCAGTTCGGGTGCGGTCAGCAACGCGCGGCCAATGGCCACGCGCTGTTTTTCTCCGCCGGAAAGCGAGGATGGCAGCCTGTCGAGCAGTGGCTCAATGCCTAAAAGCGTTACCAGCTTATCAAATTGCCCGGCCATGCTTTTCGCCATGCCGTAACGAAGGTTGCCGCGCACGCTGTAGTGCGGGAATAAGCGTGCGTCCTGGAAAACATAGCCGATGCGGCGTTTATCCGGCGACAGATAAACCTTATTTTTCACGTCATTCAGGACACGGTCATTCAGGACAATACGGCCAGACTGCGGGCGCGTCAGGCCGCTGATGGCATTTATCAGCGAGGTTTTGCCCGCTCCCGACACGCCGAAGATGGCGGTGATACCGCTTGCCGGCAGAGTCTCGTTAAGCGTCAGAGTATGGTTTCCCAGCGTCTGGGAGAAATTCAGTTCCAGCATGCTTATTTCCCCATCCGCTCACGGCTCAACCGCGCCAGCCATTCCGACACCAGCAGCGATACCAGGGCTAATACGATTGAGATGATACACAGCCGCGCCGCCGCGCCCTCTCCACCCGGCGTTTGAATCAGGGTATACATGGCCGAGGGGATGGTTCGCGTCTCGCCGGGGATGTTCGATACGAAGGTGATGGTCGCGCCAAACTCGCCCAGCGAGCGGGCGAAAGCCAGCACCGTCCCGACAATAATGCCCGGTAACGTCAGGGGGAGCGTGATGGTGAAAAAGACGCGCCAGCGCCCGGCGCCCAGCGTGCGGGCCGCCTGCTCGAGCTTCATGTCCACGCCTTCCAGCGCGAGGCGGATCGCCCTCACCATCAGCGGGAATGACATTACCGCTGCCGCCAGTACCGCACCGCGCCAGCTAAAAGCGAACGTCAGCCCAAACCAGTCGTAGAGCTTCTCGCCGATAAAACCGCGCCGCCCCATCGACACCAGCAGCAGATAACCAACCACCACGGGCGGCAACACGAGCGGAAGATGAAGCACGCTGTCGAGCAGCGCTTTGCCGGGAAACTGACAGCGAACCAGTAGCCAGGCAAAGAAGATCCCAAAGGGCAAACTCAGCGCAACCGCCAGGGAAGAGACTTTAAGGCTCAGCAGAACAGCCTGCCATTCAGGATCGGTCAATATCATCAGTGAGTCGTAAATCCGTAACGTTTAAAGATTGCGGACGCTTCCGGCCCCTTCAGATAATCGCGGAAAGCCGTCACGGTCGCATTTTTATGTCCATCAACAATCGCAACAGGATATTCCACTTTCTTGTGGGAGTCTTCCGGGAACGTTGCCACCACTTTCACACCCTTACTGGCTACGGCATCAGAGCCATACACAATGCCCAGCGGGGCTTCGTTGCGTTCCACCAGCGCCAGCGCGCCGCGGACATCCTCCGCCGGAGCCAGCTTCGGCGACAATGTCTCCCATGCGCCCAGCTTTTGCAGCGCTTCTTTGGCGTAGATCCCGGCAGGAACGTGCTCCGGATCGCCCACCGCCAGACGCCCGCCGTTCAGCAGACTTATCCAGTTGGTCTCTTTGTTGATGGTGATGTCAGCCTGGGCGCTGGCTTTTGGCGCCACCACGACCAGGCTATTCCCCAGCAGCGTTTCGCGGGTTGCCGCATCAATCGCTTTCTTCTCCACCGCGTAATCCATCCACTTCTGATCGGCCGAGATGAACAGATCCGCCGGCGCGCCCGCTTCTATCTGGCGCGCCAGCGTCGAGGAAGAGGCAAAAGAGGAGACCACCTCGACGTTTTTCTCTTTTTTATACGCCGCCGCGATATCCTGCAGCGCGTTGGTCAGCGACGCCGCCGCAAAGACCGTGATTTTAACCTCGTCCGCCAGCGCGTGTCCGGTAAGTGAAAGCGTCAGCGTTGCCCCTGCGAAAAGGCGTATCCATGAACGTGCCATCTGTAACTCCTGTGAGTAGCGTTATATACACATTAATATAACGGTAACGTCAGGGAGATCCCAGCGTTTAATCGTACCGCTGAAGGGGTAAACCAGTGTGATGCGTTAAATGATATCGGCGTAAACGGGAAAATCTTGAGAGCAAAACGCCCGGGCTAGCCGGGCGTTTTGTGGGGAATCAATGCTGCTTTTTAGCCTGGTCTTTGTGACCAATGTTCGAAAAGACGTTGAACACTTCACCCAGGCCGTAGATGGCACCGAGGATGATGGCCATCACTACTGGTACCATGATCACGGCGAATACCAGACTTTTCAACAACTCTAACATGGTTTTCTCCAGATATTGTGAATGGCTCATTCTACCTTTTCAAGTGAGAAAATCATCCCCTTTTGTGCGGTACCCTTTGCGCCCTGCACCATTTGGGTCACAATACTCTTTTTGCCAGGACACTGTTATGCAGGCCGAAATTCTCCTCACTCTTCGACTTCAGCAGAAGCTTTTCGCCGATCCGCGACGTATCGCCCTGCTTAAACAAATAGAACAAACGGGCTCGATTAGCCAGGGGGCGAAAAACGCGGGCATCAGCTACAAAAGCGCCTGGGACGCCATCAACGAAATGAACACCCTGAGCGAACAGCCGCTGGTGGACAGAGCCACGGGCGGCAAAGGCGGCGGCGGTGCGATCGTGACGCGTTATGGCCAGCGCCTTATTCAGCTCTACGATCTGCTGGCCCAGATCCAGCAAAAAGCGTTTGATGTATTGAGCGACGACGATAACGTTCCGCTGGACAGCTTGCTGGCCGCCATTTCCCGCTTCTCGCTACAAACCAGCGCCCGCAACCAGTGGTTTGGAACGGTGACCGCGCGGGACAATCTCCAGGTACAGCAGCATATTGAGATCCTGCTTGCCGATGGCGCCACCCGTCTTAAAGCCGCAATAACGGCGCAGAGTGCGGAGCGCCTTGAGCTGGATGAAGGTAAAGAGGTGCTGGTGCTGCTGAAAGCACCGTGGGTCACTATCACGCGCGATCCCAATGCGGCAAAGGCAGCTGATAATCAGCTGCAGGGCGCAATCAGCCATATCGAACGCGGCCAGGCGCAGTGCGAAGTGCTCATGACCCTGGCTGATGGGCAGCCGCTTTGCGCGACCCTACCGCTCAGCGAGTCGGACGACTTAGAAGAAGGTGCTGTCGTCACCGCGTATTTCAACGCAGACCGGGTGATTATCGCCACTTTGTGCTGAGCGCATTGACAATCGTACCGACAGTGCGTATCCCTGATATCTGTTGCTGCAAAAACAGGGATAAATCATGTCATCATTGCATATTTCGCAAGGCACATTTCGTCTTAGCGATACCCGAACGCTGACGATTGCTGATTTGACGATACGCGCGGGTGAAAGCTGGGCGTTTGTCGGCACCAACGGCAGCGGTAAATCCGCGCTGGCCCGCGCGCTGGCGGGAGAACTCAACCTCCTCAAGGGCGAATACCAGAGCGATTTTAAGCGCCTGACGCGCCTGTCATTTGAACAACTACAAAAGCTGGTCAGCGACGAGTGGCAGCGCAACAACACCGATTTACTCAGCCCAGGCGAAGAAGATACCGGCCGTACGACGGCGGAAATTATTCAGGATGAGGTGAAAGACCCCGCCCGCTGTCAGCGCCTGGCTGAACGGTTCGGCATCACCGCCCTGCTGAACCGACGCTTTAAATACCTTTCTACCGGCGAGACGCGGAAAACGCTGCTTTGCCAGGCGCTGATGAGCGAGCCCGAATTGCTTATCCTCGACGAACCGTTTGACGGCCTTGACGTGCAGTCCCGGGCGCAGCTGGCGTCCCTGCTGGCGTCGCTTAATCAGCAGGGATATACCCTCGTGCTGGTGCTTAACCGCTTCGATGAAATTCCGGATTTTATCCAGCACGCGGGCGTCCTGGCCGACTGTAACCTGACCGAGACCGGCGAAAAAAACGCGCTGCTTAAGCAGGCGCTGATTGCCCAGCTCGCCCACAGCGAACGGCTCGACGGTATTACCCTTCCCGAACCCGACGCCCCTTCGGCGCGCCATGCGCTCGATCCCCACCAGCCGCGCATCGTGCTGCGCGACGGGGTGGTCTCTTATGACGATCGCCCGATCCTTAATCGCCTCAGCTGGACGGTCAATCCGGGCGAGCACTGGCAGATTGTTGGCCCCAACGGCGCGGGAAAATCAACGCTGCTGAGCCTCATCACCGGCGATCACCCGCAGGGCTACAGCAACGATCTGACGCTGTTTGGTCGGCGTCGCGGCAGCGGAGAAACCATCTGGGATATCAAAAAACATATCGGCTATGTCAGCAGTAGCCTGCATCTGGATTACCGGGTCAGTACCACGGTACGCAACGTGATCCTCTCCGGATATTTTGATTCCATCGGTATTTATCAGGCGGTGTCGGATAAACAGCATAAGCTGGCCCAGCAGTGGCTGGACATTCTGGGCATGGACAACCGGGTTGCTGACGCGCCGTTTCATAGCCTTTCGTGGGGGCAGCAGCGTCTGGCACTGATCGTTCGCGCGCTGGTGAAACACCCTACGCTGCTGATCCTCGACGAACCGCTGCAGGGACTTGACCCGTTGAACCGCCAGCTTATCCGCCGCTTTGTGGACGTGCTGATTAGCGAAGGTGAAACGCAACTGCTGTTTGTTTCACATCATGCTGAAGATGCCCCCGCCTGCATCACGCATCGCCTGGAGTTTGTTCCGGATGGTGAACACTATCGCTATCGGCAAAGCAAAATCGATTGACCTCCGGAGGGCACCGCCCTCCGTTTTTCAGATAACCTGCACTAATACATTGCTATCCCGTTGATCTACAATGCCTCATGGCAGTTGAAAATCGGATTTTAAAAACAGTGTAAACGATTCCACTATTTTATCCCATGTCACACTTTTTGCGTCTCTGTTATGCTATGGTTATTACATACCATAAGCCCAATGGAGCGAAATATGCGAGTTCTGGTAACAGGTGGTAGCGGTTACATAGGTAGTCATACCTGCGTGCAACTGCTGCAAAACGGCCATGACGTCATCATTCTCGACAACCTGTGCAACAGTAAGCGCAGCGTGCTGCCTGTAATTGAACGTCTTGGCGGTAATCAACCGACTTTCGTGGAAGGTGACATCCGCAATGAAGCGTTGATGACCGAGATCCTTCACGATCACGCCATTGAAGCGGTAATCCACTTCGCGGGTCTGAAAGCGGTCGGTGAATCCGTTGCGAAGCCGCTCGAGTATTACGACAACAACGTCAACGGTACTCTGCGTCTCATCTCCGCCATGCGTGCGGCGAACGTCAAAAACTTCATCTTTAGCTCCTCCGCCACCGTTTACGGCGATCAGCCCAAAATCCCTTACGTTGAAAGCTTTCCGACCGGTACTCCGCAAAGCCCGTACGGCAAAAGCAAGCTGATGGTGGAGCAGATCCTGACCGACCTGCAAAAAGCCCAGCCGGAGTGGAGCATCGCCTTACTGCGCTACTTCAACCCGGTCGGCGCGCATCCGTCTGGCGACATGGGTGAAGATCCGCAGGGCATCCCGAACAACCTGATGCCGTATATCGCCCAGGTTGCCGTGGGTCGCCGCGACTCGCTGGCTATTTTTGGCAATGACTACCCCACCGAAGATGGCACTGGCGTGCGCGACTACATCCACGTGATGGATCTGGCCGACGGTCACGTTGCGGCCATGCAGCAGCTGGCTGACAAACCGGGCGTGCATATTTACAACCTCGGTGCCGGGGTCGGCAGCAGCGTCCTGGACGTGGTTAACGCCTTCAGTAAAGCCTGCGGGAAGCCGGTTAACTACCACTTCGCACCGCGTCGTGAGGGCGATCTGCCTGCTTACTGGGCCGACGCCACCAAAGCCGACAAAGAGCTTAACTGGCGTGTTACGCGCACGCTTGATGAAATGGCACAGGATACCTGGCACTGGCAGTCACGCCATCCGCAAGGCTATCCGGACTAAGGATCCGTCATGACGCAATTCAATCCCGTCGATCATCCGCATCGTCGTTTTAACCCGCTAAGCGGGCAATGGATTTTAGTTTCTCCGCATCGCGCCAAGCGCCCCTGGCAGGGGGCGCAGGAGACGCCTGCAAAACAGACGCTGCCACAGCATGACCCGGACTGTTTCCTCTGTCCGGGCAACACGCGCGTCACCGGGGATAAAAACCCGGACTACAAAGGTACCTTCGTGTTCACCAACGATTTTGCCGCCCTGATGACCGACACGCCGGACGCGCCGGAAAGCCACGATCCGCTGATGCGCTGCGAAAGCGCGCGCGGAACCAGCCGCGTGATCTGCTTCTCGCCCGATCACAGCAAAACGCTGCCGGAGCTGAGCGTTGAGGCACTGAAAGAGGTGGTCAGCACCTGGCAGGCTCAAACCGCAGAGCTGGGGCAGAGCTATCCGTGGGTGCAGGTGTTCGAAAATAAAGGCGCGGCCATGGGCTGCTCGAACCCGCACCCGCACGGCCAGATCTGGGCGAACAGCTTCCTGCCTAACGAAGCCGAGCGTGAAGACCGCCTGCAGAAAGCGTATTACGCGGAAAATGGTTCGCCGATGCTCGTGGATTACACCCAGCGTGAGCTGGCCGACGGCAGCCGCACCGTGGTCGAAACAGAACACTGGCTGGCCGTCGTCCCTTACTGGGCCGCCTGGCCGTTTGAAACGCTGCTGCTGCCGAAAGCACACGTGCAGCGCATTACCGATCTCAGCGACGCGCAGCGCGACGACCTTGCCCTGGCGCTGAAAAAACTGACCAGCCGTTACGACAATCTGTTCCAGTGCTCCTTCCCTTACTCCATGGGCTGGCACGGCGCGCCGTTTAACGGCGAAGAGAATCAACACTGGCAGCTGCACGCCCATTTCTATCCGCCGCTGCTGCGCTCTGCGACGGTACGTAAATTTATGGTGGGCTACGAGATGCTGGCGGAAACCCAGCGTGACCTGACGGCGGAACAGGCGGCAGAACGTCTGCGTGCCGTTAGCGACGTCCACTATCGCGAATCAGGAGTCTAAAAATGAGTCTGAAAGATAAAACACAATCCCTGTTTGCTGAGAAATTTGGCTACCCTGCCACCCACGTTATCCAGGCGCCTGGTCGCGTTAACCTGATCGGTGAACACACCGACTATAACGACGGTTTCGTGCTGCCGTGCGCCATCGATTACCAGACCGTCATCAGCTGCGCGAAGCGCGACGACCGTAAAGTCCGCGTGATTGCGGCGGATTACGATAATGAGACGGACGAGTTTTCCCTCGATTCCCCGATTGTGACGCACGACGGTCAGCAGTGGTCTAACTACGTGCGCGGCGTCGTAAAACACCTTCAGAAGCGTAACAAGAGCTTCGGCGGTGCGGATTTAGTCATCAGCGGCAACGTGCCGCAGGGTGCGGGCTTAAGCTCCTCTGCGTCTCTGGAAGTCGCCGTTGGCACCGTGTTCCAGCAGCTTTATCATCTGCCGCTGGATGGCGCGCAAATCGCCCTGAACGGTCAGGAAGCAGAAAACCAGTTCGTGGGCTGTAACTGCGGCATTATGGACCAGCTGATCTCCGCGCTGGGCAAAAAAGAGCATGCCCTGTTAATTGATTGCCGTTCGCTGGGCACCAAAGCCGTTCCCCTGCCAAAAGGCGCGGCAGTGGTAATCATCAACAGCAACTTTAAGCGCACGCTGGTGGGCAGCGAATACAACACCCGCCGCCAACAGTGCGAAACCGGCGCCCGCTTCTTCCAGCAGCCAGCCCTGCGCGACGTAACGCTCAATGAATTTAACAAAGTGGCGCACGAGCTGGATCCGGTTGTCGCTAAACGCGTTCGTCACGTGCTGACGGAAAATGCCCGAACCGTTGAAGCCGCGTCCGCGCTGGCGAAAGGTGACCTGAAACGCATGGGTGAGCTGATGGCGGAATCTCACGCCTCCATGCGCGATGATTTTGAAATCACCGTTCCGCAAATCGACACCCTGGTGGACATCGTTAAAGCGACCATTGGCGACAAGGGCGGCGTACGCATGACGGGCGGTGGTTTCGGCGGCTGCATCGTTGCGCTGGTGCCAGAAGAGCTAGTCCCTGCCGTGCTGGATGCCGTGACGAAGCAGTACGAAGCAAAAACAGGCATCAAAGAAACCTTCTACGTTTGTAAAGCATCACAAGGAGCCGGACAGTGCTAAACGAAACGCCCACACTCGCACCGGATGGTCTGCCGTATCGCCTGTTAACCCTGCGCAACAGCGCGGGGATGGTCGTTACGGTGATGGACTGGGGTGCAACCCTTCTTTCTGCCCGCGTACCGATGCCGGACGGCAGCGTGCGCGAGACCCTGCTCGGCTGCGCATCGCCCGAGCAGTATGTTAATCAGTCCGCCTATCTTGGCGCATCCGTAGGACGCTATGCTAACCGCATCGCAAAGAGCCGCTTTGAGCTCGACGGCGTGCAGTACCCCCTGCTTCCAAGCCAGGGTGAGAATCAGCTGCACGGCGGTCCGGACGGGTTTGATAAACGCCGCTGGAAGATTGTTCGTCAAAACGACGGTGAAGTGCTGTTCTCGCTGGATTCGCTGGACGGCGATCAGGGTTTCCCGGGTAACCTTACCGCCTCCGCGCGCTTTACGCTGACCGACGACAACCGTATCGCCATCGAATACCGTGCGACGGTCGACAGGCCGTGTCCGGTCAATCTAACCAATCACGCGTACTTTAATCTGGACGGTAGCCAGTGCGACGTGCGTAACCACAAGCTGCAGATCCTGGCGGATGCCTGGCTGCCGGTTGACGAAATGGGCATTCCGTATCAGGGCCTCAAAGACGTCAGCGGCACCAGCTTTGACTTCCGCAGCGCGAAAACGATCGCCCAGGATTTCCTGAGCGATGACGATCAGCGCAAGGTTAAAGGCTACGACCACGCGTTCCTGCTGCAGGCCAAAGGGGATGTGAAACAACCTGCCGCTCAGGTCTGGTCTGCGGATGAGAAGCTGCAGATGACGGTTTATACCACCGCCCCTGCCCTGCAGTTCTACTCGGGTAACTATCTCGGCGGCACAGCGGCGCGCGAACACGATGAGTACAGCGACTGGCAAGGCCTGGCGCTGGAGAGCGAGTTCCTGCCGGACAGCCCAAATCATCCGGAATGGCCGCAGCCGGACTGCGTTCTGCGTCCGGGTGAAGAGTATGTGAGCGTCACAGAGTATCATTTCATTCCACATTGATTTCCAGCCCTCCATCGGAGGGCTTTTTTCTGCGCGCCTTGCTGAAAATAGCGCCGATCGCAGACAAAATCATAACCCTGGATTCACAAGCATCTTACACTCAGAGACTATTTTCGCTATGGTTAGGGTTAAGCGTTGCTGGTGGCACGGCCACAGCAATATAATGAGAATTGTTATCATTCTAAAAATGCTTGAGGAGTAAGAGATGGCTATAACTAAGCTGGTCCTGGTACGTCACGGCGAAAGCCAGTGGAACAACGAAAACCGCTTTACCGGCTGGTACGACGTTGATCTGTCTGAGAAAGGCGTAAGCGAAGCAAAAGCAGCAGGTAAACTGTTGAAGGAAGAAGGCTTCAGCTTTGATTTTGCTTACACCTCTGTGCTGAAACGTGCCATCCACACCCTGTGGAACGTACTGGACGAACTGGATCAGGCCTGGCTGCCGGTTGAGAAGTCCTGGAAGCTGAACGAACGTCACTACGGTGCGCTGCAGGGCCTGAACAAAGCGGAAACCGCTGAGAAATATGGCGACGAGCAGGTTAAACAGTGGCGTCGCGGCTTCGCAATCACCCCGCCAGAGCTGACCAAAGATGACGAGCGCTACCCGGGCCACGATCCGCGTTACGCGAAGCTGACCGACGCTGAGCTGCCAACCACCGAAAGCCTGGCGCTGACCATCGACCGCGTTGTGCCTTACTGGAACGAAACCATTCTGCCACGCCTGAAAAGCGGCGAGCGCGTGATCATCGCGGCTCACGGTAACTCCCTGCGTGCGCTGGTGAAATACCTGGACAACATGGGTGAAGACGAAATTCTCGAGCTGAACATCCCAACCGGCGTACCGCTGGTTTATGAGTTCGACGAAAACTTCAAGCCTATCAAACACTACTATCTGGGTAACGCAGAAGAGATCGCAGCGAAAGCAGCGGCCGTTGCGAACCAGGGTAAAGCGAAGTAATTTCGCCAGACATAAAAAAAGCGCGGAGCCTTCCGCGCTTTTTTATTTGTGCCTGATAATTCAGCCGCGACGCGCTTTTACCGCATTCGCCAGCTGACGCAGGATAGTATCGGTATCGTCCCAGCCAATGCAGGCATCGGTCACGCTTTTGCCATACACCAGGGGTTCGCTGCCTTCCAGATTCTGGTTACCTTCAACCAGATGGCTTTCTATCATCACCCCAATCACCGCTTTCTCACCGCCGGCAATCTGCTGGCAGACGTCTGCGCCCACTTCCATCTGCTTTTTAAACTGCTTGCTGGAGTTGGCGTGGCTGAAATCGATCATCACCTGCGGTGGCAGCCCGGCTTTTTCCAGCCCGACTTTAACTTCGGCCACATGTTTCGCGCTGTAGTTCGGCTCTTTGCCGCCGCGCAGAATAATATGGCAGTCACCGTTGCCGCTGGTGTTAACGATGGCAGAGTGACCCCATTTGGTCACGGACAGGAAGCAGTGCGGTGCACCCGCAGCATTGATAGCGTCAATGGCGACCTTGATGGTGCCGTCAGTGCCGTTTTTGAAACCCACCGGGCAAGAGAGGCCGGAAGCCAGCTCGCGGTGCACCTGAGATTCAGTAGTGCGCGCACCAATTGCGCCCCAGCTCATCAGATCTGCCAGGTATTGCGGCGTAATCATGTCCAGGAATTCACCGGCCGCAGGCAGGCCGCTGTCGTTGATCTCCAGAAGCAGCTTGCGCGCAATGCGCAGACCGTCGTTGATCTGGAAGCTATTATCCATATGCGGATCGTTAATCAGCCCTTTCCAGCCCACGGTGGTGCGCGGTTTTTCAAAATAGACGCGCATGACGATTTCCAGCTCGTCCTTCAGCTCTTCACGCAGGGTGAGCAGACGAGCAGCGTATTCTTTCGCGGCAGCAGGATCGTGAATCGAGCACGGGCCAATCACCACCAGAAGACGATCGTCATTACCTTTCAGGATCTTATGGATCGCTTTACGAGCATGAGAAACCGTGTTTGCGGCATTTTCAGTGGCGGGGAATTTCTCAAGGAGTGCTACAGGAGGTAATAACTCATTGATCTCTTTAATGCGTAAATCGTCGTTCTGATAATTCATCTTCGTTCCAGCTCTGCCATATCTTTAGTAATGAAAGCAATCCTTTCAATCTAACTTGTCGGTCATGAAGTGTAAACACGGTTTTACACTTCACGCAGATAATTCCTGGAATTCGCCTAAAAATCGCCACAAAATAGCGAAAAATGAGATCTAACCTAAGCTTTTTAACTGTAACAACCAATTTTACACGCTTAAACGCGATTCCCTACTGACGTAAGTCCGTTAGGCGGAATCTTTCGCCTCAAAAAAGATGCACTGTTGGAGAATGTTATCCAGCGTAACGACAAGAACAGGAGCACCATGATGAAAATGACAAAACTGGCAACCCTCTTCCTGACCGCCACTCTCACTCTGGCCAGCGGCAGCGTCCTGGCCGCGGAAACGGGCACATCAGACAGCAACGGTGACGCGAATGCGGCTGCGGCGGCAGGTCAGCCTGCGCCTGATGCAAAACAGAACATCGCCCCGAATAATGTCGACAACAACCAGATCAACACCGGCAATACCAATACTGGCGGCACCATGCTGCATCCAGACGGTAGCGGTTCCGGCACCATGAACCATGACAATATGAGTTCAGACGAGGTCCATAAGAACTCGATGTGTAAGGACGGCAAATGCCCGGACCCTAACGACAAAGTGGGTAACGACGCCAATACCAAAACTGATGGCACCACCCAGTAATTTGTATGAACCGTCAGAAAAAGGAGAGCCCAGGCTCTCCTTTCTTTTTGGAGTAACCTATTAAAAACGCTACACTAAAAACAATAACACTTCAGGAAAGCAGACATGGCGCACTCCCATTCCCACTCGTATGCCCCCGGCAACGACAACGCTAAACGACTGATGCTGGCCTTTGGCGTCACGGCAACGTTTATGATTATCGAGGTCATTGGCGGCCTGGTATCCGGCTCTCTGGCGCTTCTGGCCGATGCCGGACATATGCTGACCGATGCCGCCGCCCTGCTCTTCGCCCTGCTGGCCGTGCAGTTTGCGCGTCGTCCACCAAACGCGCGCCATACCTTCGGCTGGCTGAGGCTGACCACCCTGGCCGCGTTTGTTAACGCCATCGCGCTGGTGGTCATTACCGTGCTTATCGTCTGGGAGGCCGTACAGCGCTTCAGACACCCGCAGCCGATCGCCGGGGCGACAATGATGGTCATTGCCGTGGCAGGGCTGCTGGCGAATGTCCTGGCCTTCTGGATTTTGCACCGCGGCAGCGGGGAAAAGAACCTCAACGTGCGCGCGGCGGCGCTGCATGTGCTGGGGGATTTGCTCGGTTCAGTCGGGGCGATTGTCGCCGCGCTGGTGATCCTCTACACCGGCTGGACGCCTGTCGATCCGATTCTGTCCGTGCTGGTGTCGTGTCTGGTCTTGCGCAGCGCCTGGCGGCTGCTTAAGGAGAGCGTGAACGAACTGCTTGAAGGGGCGCCAGCATCCATGGACATCGACGAGTTGAAGCGCAACCTGCGCCGTACTGTCCCGGAAGTCCGTAATGTCCATCACGTGCACGTCTGGCTGGTGGGAGAGAAACCGGTCATGACGCTGCACGTCCAGGTGATCCCACCTCACGACCATGATGCGCTGCTCGATCGCATCCAGCACTTCCTTGAACATCACTACGACATCAGCCACTCCACCATCCAGATGGAGTATCAGCCCTGTAGCGGACCGGACTGCCACCTTAACGAGGCGCAGTCCGGTCATTCACATCATCATGACCACTAGCTGGACAGCGCGTGAGAGCCTCGCTCACGCGCGCTGTTAATCCACATCCGGCTGCCGTTCAGCGCGATGAAGGTCAGCAGCAGATATTCCAGCGACATGGCATAGACGCCCTGCAGGGCAAAGATCGCCACGCTGATCACGTTGATGATGACCCACAGCAGCCAGTTCTCAACGTATTTACGGGTCATCAGGATCATCGCCGCAATCGACAGCACCATCATGCAGGAATCCCAGAACGGGAAAGCATCCGGCTGGAGTTCTGGCATCGTCACGTTCAGGCCGATACCGGACATGACCGAAACGGCAACGCGGGTCAGGAACGCAAACACCGGGTTGATGTAGACGGTCATTAAGCCAATGGCCACCACGCAGGCGACGAACCAGGCGATGGCTTTCGGCAGGGGCAGCCAGCGGATCTGCAGCTCGGCCTCCTGCTGGCTGTTCTGACGCGACCAGGCATACCAGCCGTAAATATTGGCGGCAAAGAAGAACAGCTGCAAAAGCAGGCTGGCGTACAGCTGGATCTGGAAGAAGATAATCGCAAACAGCGTGACGTTAATCAGCCCGAACGCGTAGTTGCTGATCTTCTCAAGGCTTGCCAGCCAGATACACAATAAGCCCGCCAGCGTACCTACGGCCTCAATCCATGACAGGTCATAGCCACCTGCACCAATCGGTATGTGAACCAGAATGTTATGTGTGCTAAAAAAATCCATCTTTTCCCCGGGGCGAGTTGAATTAAGTACGTAGTGTAGCCGCAAAATCCAGCATGCGGTTAAGCGGAATTAACGCGCCTTCACGCAGGGCAGCATCCACATGGATTTCATGCGCCGCACCACCGGTTTCTAACCCTTCGGCAATCGCTTTCAGACCGTTCATCGCCATCCACGGACAATGCGCACAGCTGCGACACGTTGCGCCCTCGCCCGCCGTTGGCGCTTCAAGAAGCTCTTTCTCCGGTACGGCCTGCTGCATCTTATAGAAGATACCGCGATCGGTCGCCACGATGAGCTGCTGGTGAGGCAACGTCCTGGCCGCGTTGATAAGCTGACTGGTTGAGCCCACGGCATCCGCCATGTCGACAATTGACTGCGGAGACTCGGGGTGAACAAGAATGGCCGCGTCGGGATAAAGCGCCTTCATGCGCGCCAGCGCCTGAGTTTTGAATTCGTCGTGCACAATGCAGGCACCTTGCCAGCAGAGAACGTCAGCCCCCGTCTGCTTCTGGACATAATTTCCGAGATGACGGTCAGGCGCCCAGATAATTTTTTCGCCCAGGCTGTCCAGATGTTCAATTAGCTCAACGGCGATGCTCGACGTGACTACCCAGTCTGCCCGCGCTTTTACCGCCGCAGAGGTGTTGGCGTAAACCACCACGGTCCTGTCAGGGTGGGCGTCACAGAAGGCCGTGAATTCGTCAATCGGACAGCCGAGATCCAGCGAACACTCCGCGTTAAGCGTAGGCATCAGAATGGTTTTTTCCGGGCTCAGGATTTTTGCCGTTTCGCCCATAAAACGCACGCCGGCAACCAGCAGCGTGGAAGCGGGATGTCGTGCACCGAAGCGTGCCATCTCCAGTGAGTCAGAGATACAGCCCCCCGTCTCTTCCGCCAGCTGCTGTATTTCCGGGTCGGTATAGTAATGGGCCACCATTACCGCATCGCGCTCTTTAAGAAGACGTTTGATCTTCTCGCGGTAGAACTGCTTTTCATCCTGGCTCAGCGGGACAGGCTTAGGCGGAAACGGATAGATTGCGGCTTCAGGATCAAACATCACACTCATTATGGCTTCTCGTTTTACGGGCTTAACAATATTGCCTTTCATTTGCCTGACATAGCAAAACGCGTGGCAATTGTGTTTTGTATACTAAACAAGATAGCGAATCTGGCGTGAAAAGTCACCGGGAATAGATGGGCGGAGCATTTGTTGTACCGCAGATAGCAAAAAGGCGCCTTTAGGGCGCCTTTCTACACTGGTGGGTCGTGCAGGATTACTCGGCTTCGCCTCGCCCTTCGGGCCGTTGCTAAAGCAACGTTATCCTTCACGTTTCATATCAAAACAAAACATTAAAATTGGTGGGTCGTGCAGGATTCGAACCTGCGACCAATTGATTAAAAGTCAACTGCTCTACCAACTGAGCTAACGACCCCTTGCGGGATGTACTACAAATTTATTCAGGCTGGTGGGTCGTGCAGGATTCGAACCTGCGACCAATTGATTAAAAGTCAACTGCTCTACCAACTGAGCTAACGACCCATTCGGGTGTCGCCTGAATTATCACTCGGAACCAATAAAATTGGTGGGTCGTGCAGGATTCGAACCTGCGACCAATTGATTAAAAGTCAACTGCTCTACCAACTGAGCTAACGACCCGAGTGGTGGGTGATGACGGGCTCGAACCGCCGACCCCCTCCGTGTAAAGGAGATGCTCTACCAACTGAGCTAATCACCCACTCTGTACTGCCGGTATGCGTTAAGTGGTGGGTCGTGCAGGATGACTCGGCTTCGCCTCGCCCTACGTGCCGTTGCTGACGCAACGTTATCCTTCACGTTTTACTACTACTTCCACCTGACTTAGTGGTGGGTCGTGCAGGATTCGAACCTGCGACCAATTGATTAAAAGTCAACTGCTCTACCAACTGAGCTAACGACCCACTTTTACGCTGTTTTCACGTTGTTTGATATCCCGTGGCAACGGCGGCATATATTACTGATTTAAGAATTCAGCGCAACAAAAATTTCGATGAAGATCACTTAACTGCTTAGTAATCATGCTGCACGACCAGAAATAACGCGATTTCTGGTCATGCGATAATCATCCCATCGAATTCAGACGTTTTTGCGCCTGCTTAGCACCTTCGGTACCCGGGAATTTTGCGACCACCTGCTGATACACCGCTTTGGCTTTCGCCGTGTCGCCTTTGTCCTGCATGATCACGCCAACCTTATACATCGCATCTGGCGCTTTCGGCGATTTTGGGTAATTTTTCACCACGGAGGCAAAATAAAACGCCGCATCGTCCTTTTTACCCTTGTTGTAATTCAACTGACCGAGCCAGTAATTGGCATTTGGCTGATAAGTGGAATCAGGGTATTTCTTAACAAAGCTCTGAAACGCAGCAATCGCGTCATCCTGACGAGATTGATCCTGCACCAGGGCAATGGCCGCATTGTAGTCCGTATTCGCGTCACCGCTCTGTACAGGCGCACCTGTTGAAGCTGACGTATCAGCAGATGGCGTTGGCGTAGACGTCGCCGCACCGCTCTGATCGCCTGCGGCTGGCTGTGCTGCTGCACCACCACCGCTGCTCAGGCTATCGATCTGCAACAAGATTTGCTTCTGACGTTCCACAACCTGGTTAAGCTGATACTGGCTTTCCTGAATCTGACCCCGAAGAGAGTCAATATCATTCTGGTTATCGGAAAGTTGTTGCTGGAGTTGGGTTAAAAGCTGGCTGTGAGCGTTAGAAATACGCTCGAGTTGAGTGACCCGGTCTTCTACCGAGCCTGAGCCGACACTACTGATTGGTGCCTGAGCAAAAGCGGCCCAGGGGGCCGCTATTCCAACCAGTAACGACAGACTCAACAGATGATGTCTGAAGTTACTGCTCATGCAATTCTCTTAGTAAACCAGTACGGCACGACGGTTTTTGGAGTAAGCCGCTTCGTCGTGACCCAGTACTGCAGGTTTTTCTTTACCGTAAGAAACGATGGAGATCTGGTCAGCAGAAACGCCTTTACCCTGCAGGTACATTTTAACAGCGTTAGCACGACGTTCACCCAGGGAGATGTTGTACTCTGGAGTACCACGTTCGTCCGCGTGACCTTCTACGGTGACTTTGTAAGATGGGTTGCTACGCAGGAAGTTAGCGTGCGCATCCAGCATCGCAGCGAAGTCAGAACGGATGTCGTATTTATCCAGATCGAAGTAAACGATGTTGTTCTGCTGCAGCTGCTGCATCTGAAGACGCGCTTGCTCTTCAGAAGACATGTTGCCATTGCCGTTCGCGTCCATACCGGTGCCGGCACCCATCATGCCTTCGCCGCTCTGGTCATTGCTTGCGTTCTTGTTAGAAGAACACGCTGCGATTGCCATTACAGGCAGAGCGATCATCAGCCCCTTCAGCACTTTGTTCAGTTGCATTTCTATGATTCCTTTAGTAATCAATTAATTATTATTTACAGATACGGCGACCAGGCAGGTGATTTTACCTGTCCATCAGTTGCCGGAATACGCGCTTTGAAACGCCCATCTGTAGAAACCAGATTCAGCACAGATCCCATCCCCTGAGAAGAGCTGTAGATTACCATCGTGCCGTTAGGTGCCAGACTTGGCGTTTCATCCAGGAACGTTGACGACAGAACTTGAACGCCACCCGCTACCAGATCTTGTTTGGCAATGTGCTGCTGCCCACCGTTGGAGCTGACCATTACCATAAATTTACCGTCGCTGCTCACGTCTGAGTTCTGGTTCTGTGAACCTTCCCAGGTAATACGCTGCGGAGCACCGCCGTTGATGTTGACTTTGTAGATTTGTGGACGGCCAGCCTGGTCAGAGGTAAACGCCAGGTTTTGACTGTCAGGGAACCATGAAGGTTCGGTGTTGTTGCTGCGTCCGTCGGTCACCTGACGGATCTGGCCAGAGCCAATATCCATCACGTACAGGTTCAGGCTACCGGTTTTTGACAGCGCAAACGCCAGTTTAGACCCGTCCGGAGAGAAGGAAGGCGCACCGTTGTGACGCGGGAAAGACGCCACCTGACGAACCGCACCGTTAGCCAGCGTCTGGATTACCAGCGCTGAACGGCCGCTTTCGAAGGTTACATACGCCAGTTTAGAACCGTCCGGAGACCAGGCTGGAGACATCAGCGGCTGTGAAGAACGTTTCACCAGGAACTGGTTATAGCCGTCGTAGTCAGATACGCGCAGCTCATACGGGAACTGACCACCGTTAGTCTGCACCACGTACGCGATACGGGTACGGAACGCCCCTTTAATACCGGTCAGTTTTTCAAATACCGCATCGCTGGCAGCGTGTGCCGCATAGCGCAGGTACTGCTTAGTGACCTTGTAAGAGTTCTGTGCCAGAACGGTACCCGGCGCCCCACCGGTATCCACCAGCTGCCAGGCCACGTTGTAAGAGCCGTCCGGGTTAGGCGTAACCTGACCCACAACCACGGCATCAATACCCAGCGCAGACCATGCTGCAGGCTGTACTTCCTGCGCGCTACCCGGCTGCTGAGGCAGACGAGAACGATCTAACGGGTTGAATTTACCGCTGTTACGCAGGTCAGCCGCCACGATGCCACCGGCATCTTCAGGTGCAGCGCCAGGACCGGCCCACTGGAACGGAACAACACCGATTGGGCGTGCCGAGTCCACCCCCTGGGTGATCTCGATACGTACTTCTGCGTGCAGTACTGCTGCCCACAGCATTAAAAAACTAAATGCTACACGTAATGCCTGCTTCATCATATCTCCCTTATCCGGGTAACCTTACCCACGATAATTTAGCAGAATGTTAACAAACTCAAATAGACAAAACTACCCGAACCCTGTGACTAAACCTGGTCTATTTTTCCCCGTTTGCACGGGGAAAATGTAACTTAAGGTTTGAAGTCCAGCGGCGCATTTTTGAAGACTTCGTAGACTGCCTGCGAAGGCGGTTTAGGCATCTTCGCCTGACGTGCTGCAGCCAGAGCCGCAGTACATAAAGCCGGGTCGCCACCTTCAGACTTAATATCCAGCAGCATGCCGTCCGGAGCCAGTTTTATACGCAACGTACACGTTTTACCGGTATAGGAAGACGCATCATAGAATCGGCTTTCAATAGCGGATTTAATCTGCGCGGCATAACCGTTGATTTCAGCCCCTGTCGCACCGTTACTCTTAGTGTTACCACTTCCGGTCGGCGCTGCGTTGTTTCCTTTCGCCCCACCGCCCGTTTTCGGCGCATTCTTACCGGAGCTCAAATCGCCCAGCAGATCGTCAACCCCTGCGGCAGCAGCGGCTTTTTCAGCGGCGGCAGCCTTTTTAGCAGCCGCTTTTTCAGCTGCTGCTTTCTTATCGGCAGCGGCCTTCTCAGCTGCAGCTTTTTTGTCAGCAGCGGCTTTTTCCGCGGCAGCTGCTTTTTCTGCAGCCGCTTTCTCAGCAGCAGCCGCTTTCTTAGCAGCCTCGGCAGCAGCTTTCTTCTCTGCGTCCTGAGCGGCTTTCTTCGCGGCTTCTGCTTCAGCTTTCTTCTGAGCGTCAGCAGCGGCTTTTTTCGCGGCTTCCGCTTCTGCTTTCTTCTGTGCATCAGCAGCAGCTTTCTTCGCGGCTTCCGCTTCAGCTTTCTTCTGTGCATCGGCAGCGGCTTTCTTCGCGGCTTCCGCTTCAGCTTTCTTCTGAGCATCAGCAGCGGCTTTCTTCGCCGCTTCTGCCGCTAATTTTGCCTGGGCATCAGCCTGTGCTTTCGCGTCCGCTGCGGCTTTAGCTGCCGCCTCTTCCGCCTGCTTTTGCTGTTCCTGAGCTTTCTTCGCGGCCTCTTCGGCTTGTTTCTGCTGTTCCGCCTGCTCTTTCGCAGCTTCCTGCGCCTGCAAACGTTCTTTCTCAAGCTGCTTCAGACGTTCCTGCTCTGCGGCCTGCTTTTCACGCAGTTCTTCCGCCTGCTGTTGCGACTGTTTTTCACGCTGCTCTTCAGCCCGTTTGGCACTCGCCTTCTGCTGTTGTTCGCGATTATAGTTCTGTACTACCGCACCGGGATCCACCATCACGGCGTCAATGGAAGACCCTCCACCGCCGCCGGCTGATGCATCAATATGCTCGTCGAACGAACTCCAGATCAGCGCTGCAAAGAGAATAACGTGCAGCACTGCGGAGACGATTATCGCTCGCTTAAGCTTGTCGTTCTGTTCGGTTGCCTTTGACACTATCGGTTCCCAAAAACTACGCGGATAATCAAATAGGTTGGGTCATTAAGCCAACTGACTTAACACCCGCACTATGTAGCAAGTTCAGCGCTTTAATAATTTCATCGTAGGGTACGTCTTTCGCGCCACCGATTAAGAAGACCGTTTTCGGATTTGACTCCAGGCGACGCTGCGCTTCGGCAATAACCTGCTCAGGCGGCAGCTGATCCATACGATCTTTCTCGACCACGACGCTGTATTGCCCTACGCCGGAAACCTCAATGATAACCGGAGGATCGTCATTGGTGCTCACCGCCTGTGATTCTGTCGCATCCGGCAGATCCACTTCCACGCTCTGGGTAATGATTGGCGCTGTTGCCATGAAGATCAGCAGCAGGACCAACAGAACGTCCAGCAGTGGAACGATATTGATTTCGGACTTGAGCTCGCGACGACCTCGTCCACGCGATCTGGCCATGGTTTACCCCTTGTTGCTCTCGGTGCTGGTAAACGCCTGACGGTGCAGAATCGCAGTGAACTCTTCCATAAAGTTGTCGTAGTTCAGTTCCAGTTTGTTCACGCGCTGGTTCAGACGGTTGTAAGCCATAACCGCCGGAATTGCCGCAAACAGACCGATAGCGGTCGCAATCAGTGCTTCAGCGATACCCGGTGCAACCATCTGCAACGTCGCCTGCTTCACCGCGCCCAGCGCGATAAAGGCGTGCATGATCCCCCACACGGTACCAAACAGGCCGATATACGGGCTGATGGAACCGACAGTACCGAGGAATGGAATGTGCGTTTCGAGATTTTCCAGCTCGCGGTTCATAGAGATGCGCATCGCACGCGAGGCACCTTCCACCACCGCTTCCGGCGCATGATTGTTTGCACGATGCAGACGGGCAAACTCTTTGAAACCGCTATAAAAAATTTGCTCGGAGCCTGTAAGGTTTTCACGGCGCCCCTGGCTTTCCTGATACAGACGAGAAAGCTCAATACCCGACCAGAACTTATCTTCAAACGCTTCAGCTTCACGGCCAGCGGCATTGAGGATACGCGTTCTCTGGATGATGATGGCCCAGGATGCGATTGAAAAACCAATCAAAATCAACATGATAAGTTTAACCAGAAGGCTTGCCTTCAGGAACAAATCAAGGATATTCATGTCAGTCACTGCTTAAACTCCGCGACAATAGACTTAGGAAGCGCACGAGGCTTCATTATGGTTGGATCAACACAAACAATCAGTACTTCAGCTGAGTTCAGTACGGTGTTCTCTGCGTTGACTATCCGCTGCGTGAAAACCAGTGAGGTCCCGCGCATTGATGTAATTTCAGTTTGGACTTCGAGCATATCGTCGAGTCTGGCAGGCGCAAAATACTCAAGCGTCATCTTGCGAACCACGAAGGCAACTCGCTCAGCCAACAGTACCTGTTGACTAAAGTGATGATGGCGCAGCATCTCTGTGCGTGCCCGTTCATAAAAAGCAACGTAGCTGGCGTGGTAAACCACACCACCGGCATCGGTATCTTCGTAATAGACACGAACCGGCCATCGAAACAGCGTTGTATTCACTTTACATCCCGGTAATGCAACAAAAGTTAATGCTTTTAAACTTCGCTACTATACGCGCGGGAAAGAGGGTTGGGAATGGGGGAAAGTAAACGGAGAGTAAATTTTTATGGGCCAGGGTAAGCCCATAACGTTAACGGACATTTCTTATTCAGAAGAAGAAGAAAATCAAACCGGCGAGAAGCACCAGATCGGCAATCAGCGGGCAAAAAATTCCCTGCCAGTGAACGGCTTTCGGACGAAAGCCCACGCCGTGGATCACACCTGCACATACCGCCCACATAATGAGGAAGCCGTGCCAGATTTCAAGCTCGCTGGTTTTCGCTGCAAAGCGCGAAGGGTCCCAGAAGATACAACCTGCCAGCAGTAATGCCATCACTAAAGAAAGCGCCCGTAACGGGCGCTTGTCCATTACCGCGTAAAGTTTCGCGATAATATTCATCAGTGTTTTTCTTCACCCGCTTTGGTCGCTTCGACATGCTCAAGCGCCAGGGCAGTGATGACACCAAATGCACAGGCAAGAAGCGTCCCTAAAATCCATGCGAAATACCACATATTCAGCTCCTTACTTAATACATAGAGTGGGTGTTGCTTTCGATATGTTCTTTAGTGATGCGACCGAACATTTTCCAGTAACACCAGATGGTGTAAGCCAGAACAATCGGAACGAACACGCAAGCAACATACGTCATCAGGTTCAGCGTCATATGGCTGGACGTTGCATCCCACATGGTCAGGCTAGCATTCAGCATGGTGCTGGATGGCATGACGAATGGGAACATTGCGATACCCGATGTCAGGATGATGCACGCCAGGGTCAGCGATGAGAACACGAACGCCAGCGCGCCTTTCTCCAGACGAGACGTCAGCATGGTCAGCAGCGGCAGCAGCACGCCCAGAGCCGGGATCGCCCACAGCGCAGGAGTATTGTTGAAGTTCACCAGCCATGCCCCTGCCTGACGCGCCACTTCTTTTGTCAGCGGGTTAGACGGTGCAGTGTGGTTGATCGCAGACGTCACCACATAACCATCAATACCGTACACCACCCACACGCCTGCCAGCGCGAAGCAGACCAGCGTAACCAGCGCAGCAACCTGAGCCGTCGCGCGGGAACGCAGATGCAGTTCACCAACCGTACGCATCTGCAGATAGGTTGCGCCCTGAGTGATGATCATCGCCACGCTCACCACGCCGGCCAGCAGACCAAACGGATTCAGCAACTGGAAGAAGTTTCCGGTGTAGTAAAGACGCATATATTCGTCGAGGTGGAACGGTACGCCCTGCAGCAGGTTACCGAACGCCACGCCGATCACCAGCGGTGGAACGAAGCTACCGATGAAGATGCCCCAGTCCCACATGTTACGCCAGCGGGTGTCTTCAATCTTGGAACGGTAGTCGAAACCGACCGGACGGAAGAATAAAGAGGCCAGCACCAGAATCATCGCCACGTAGAAGCCGGAGAACGCAGCCGCGTAGACCATCGGCCAGGCAGCGAACAGCGCGCCGCCTGCGGTGATCAGCCACACCTGGTTACCGTCCCAGTGAGGGGCGATTGAGTTGATCATGATTCGACGCTCGGTGTCATTACGACCGAGGAAACGGGTGAGCATCCCCACCCCCATGTCGAAACCATCCGTGACGGCGAAACCGATCAGCAGAACGCCGACCAACAGCCACCAGATAAAACGCAATACTTCATAATCGATCATTTGATGACTCCTGTCTTAGCGTGCCGGCTGAGTAGTCGCAGTGGACTGCTCGTAGTGATAGCGACCGGTTTTCAGGCTGCTTGGGCCAAGGCGCGCGAACTTGAACATCAGGAACAGTTCAGCCACCAGGAACAGGGTGTACAGACCACAAATCAGCAGCATGGAGAAGATCAGGTCGCCTGCGGTCAGGGACGAGTTCGCTACCGCCGTTGGCAGCACCTCACCGATCGCCCATGGCTGACGGCCATACTCCGCTACAAACCAGCCGGATTCGATTGCGATCCACGGCAGTGGAATACCGTACAGCGCAGTGCGCAACAGCCATTTTTTCTCGCCGATGCGGTTGCGAATCACGGACCAGAAGGAGGCCGCAATGATCAGCAGCATGATGATGCCGCAGCCCACCATGATACGGAATGCGAAGTACAGAGGCGCAACGCGTGGAATCGAGTCTTTGGTTGCCATCTGGATCTGCGCTTCTGTCGCATCAGACACGTTCGGGGTATAACGCTTCAGCAGCAGACCGTAACCCAGATCTTTCTTCACGTTGTTGAACTGGTCGCGAACGGCCTGGTCGGTAGAACCGGCACGCAGCTGTTCCAGCAGCGAGTAGGCTTTCATACCGTTACGAATACGCTCTTCGTGCTGAACCATCAGCTCTTTCAGACCCGTCACCTGCTTATCAACAGAACGGGTGGCGATGATACCCAGCGCGTAAGGGATCTGAATAGCGAAGCGGTTTTCCTGTGCGTCCTGATCCGGAATACCGAACAGCGTAAAGGCAGCTGGTGCCGGCTGGGTTTCCCATTCGGCTTCGATGGCGGCCAGTTTGGTTTTCTGCACGTCACCCATTTCGTAACCAGATTCATCACCCAGAACGATAACAGAGAGGATTGCAGCCATACCGAAGCTTGCAGCGATAGCAAAGGAGCGCTTAGCAAACGCGAAGTCACGACCGCGCAGCATGTAGTAAGAACTGATGCCCAGTACAAACATCGCGCCGCACACGTAGCCAGAAGCCACGGTGTGAACGAATTTAACCTGCGCAACCGGGTTCAGGACCAGCTCAGCAAAGCTGACCATCTCCATACGCATGGTTTCGAAGTTGAAATCAGACGCGATAGGGTTCTGCATCCAGCCGTTCGCCACCAGGATCCACAGCGCAGACAGGTTCGAACCTAATGCCACCAGCCAGGTCACCGCCATATGCTGGACTTTACCCAGACGGTCCCAACCGAAGAAGAACAGACCTACAAAGGTGGATTCGAGGAAGAATGCCATCAGACCTTCAATGGCCAGCGGCGCACCGAAGATATCCCCTACATAGTGGGAATAGTAAGACCAGTTAGTCCCGAACTGGAACTCCATAGTCAGACCGGTTGCCACGCCCAGTGCGAAGTTGATACCAAACAACTTGCCCCAGAACTTGGTCATATCTTTATAAATCTGTTTGCCGGAGAGAACGTATACCGTTTCCATAATGGCCAGCAGGAACGCCATACCCAGCGTCAGTGGCACAAACAGGAAGTGGTACATCGCGGTCAAGGCAAACTGTAAGCGCGACAGTTCGACTATATCTAACATCATGACTCCTTGCTCATCGCATGAAGACTCCGAGAGTGAACCCCGTCAGAAAGAGATCCACACGCATGCCCCAATACAAATTATTCGCATCCTTGTCGTCGTTATTACCCTGAAGGAGGATAAAAACGATGACGTGAGGTTACAAATACGTTAATAAAAAACTCAAATTGATCCCGCAAATATAATACGCTGCAAAACCCTTACAATAAACAGGTTTTTATTGAATCACATTTACGTTTTTCGACGGCGATCAATTTATAGCAAAATTACCACTTTTCGGCCATTTTGATCGGGGACAATTTAGCGCTTTTCATCGCCTTTTTCCAAGGATTAAACATTGATTTAAATCAAAAACGATCAGCGATGTTAACCATGTTTAATCATGGTGAGAATGGTAAAAACCATGTTAATGATATGTGCATACAAAGATGAGATTGGTTATCGAGGACGGAAACAAATATAAACAGAAGTGATTTTAATTAACGCGAATGAAAGGAACATTTCAACGAGGAACAAACCATAAAGCGTAGGCGGGCCAGGTTATTTTTCCATTGTATTTATGCAACCCTTCAAAATTACATTTAATTTACTTTTAACACCTCATAAGTTAACACCGATGTGTGACTATTTAATGAAAAAAGGCTGCCCTGGATGCAGCCTTTTCTTATCACGGTACTCAAACGATAAGAATACTAAAGGTTCGTGACTGCCCCGGCCTGAATGCCCCGACCATCCCCTCTTCTTCACCGTGGTCCATCAGCCGTTCATTCATGTCCGTTTCGCAGCACCGCTTCACCGCCGGATTTACGGATAGCGTCGCGTCACATGCGCTGGACTGTGAAGGGTTGAACAGACGAAGAATCAGCTCATCACGGTCTTCCGCTTTTTTGAGCGCACTGAGTACGCATCCCGTTGGCGAAAGCGCTAACAGGCTATAACTTTCCGGCGTGGTCAACGACGCGCGATTCAGCTTCATTGCATCCCAGGGGATCTTGTTATAACACTGCACCGGCGTTAACCACGATTTAGCCTGCTGCGCGACACCCGCGTTTTCCGGCGTGCCGCTGAAGCTGAAGAGACTAAAGCGACAGGTTAATGGCCCACGCAACTGAGAGTCAGGAACAGGTATTTTGATCCCCGAAGGTCTACCAGGACGCAACAGCAAATCTTCTTTCCCGAGAAGGCCCACGCCGCGCAACAAGGTTAAAGCGAATGCTTTTTTGTCATCACCCACCACTTCAAACTCACGCAGCCCCTCGGTGAATAGCGCAAGCCCGTTTCGTTTTTCCTGCAGAACGGCATAGTTGAGTAAATTCCAGACGGGAACCGGCGCTTCTTTCCAGCTCTCCTCCTGCCAGTTTTGCATCGCTGCGTCCTGCACCGGGCGAGAGATCGTGCCAAACTGCGTATCCGCTAACACTTCCTCTGTCATAAACGGCGTTGGGATCAGCACGCGAACGCGGTGGTCGTTAGCCTGGTTATCCAGACGCACGGCCACATCAATGCGCCTGCTGTTATGGCTAAGCGTGACGTCAAACTCCACGTTGAGTAAGCCGTTTCGCTGGCGCGCCGCGCGTTCGGCCAGATTTGCCGGAACGGCGATTCGATGGCGGATAGCCGCCCTGCTCTGCCAGCCTTCGTGCGTGACCTCAACCTGATGTTCGCCCTGCGCTGAAGTGAGTCTCCACTCTTCCCGCGAAGGCGAGTAGTCGTACTCATCGCCATCATCCGAGCTCTCTTCGATTTCCAGCACGCGGTCATAAATAAGCCCGGTTTCTTTATCGCGCAGGCGCAGCGTGCCGTCGTCATTTAAGTCAATCTGCCAGAAGGCATTTTCAAGTAAGGATTCGGTGTTTTTCATCGCAGAAAGCATCTTCCCGGCCACGTTTGGTTCGATAAACAATGTGCGGTAGCCCATCGACGGCAGTATCTGGCTGAGCTGAATATCAAACTCCATAAACGGTTCGTAATTGCCGTAGTGAACAATCTGCCGGTCAATAAGGCCGGGGTCGAGCTCGCGCGCGCTGCGGATGAAATAAGGGATCTCATTGCCTTTTTCATCGCACAGTCGGAACTGGCTGGCGCGCAGCCGAATCGTGGTGTTCAATACCTCTTCACGCGGCCAGGGCATCAGGTTGAACATCACCAGCTTATCGGCGTCGCTTTGCGGCATGTTGTCAACAATCTTGCGCATGTAGAAACGCACCAGGTTGTCAGCCATATCCTCAGCCAGTTCAATGCGGGAAACAATCTCGCGATGCACCTTGTCGCTACAGCAGCAGCCGATGCTGTCGTGAGCGTGGTTTTTGAGGATCTCTTTCCACATCTTCTCCAGCAGGCCGTGGTGGTAGTCGAAGCCCAGCGTCCAGGCAAGCGCCGCCAGCGGCTCGAGGATATTGACGATTTTGTTCTCGATACGGGCATGGGCGATTTTAATGTCCATGCGCGTGGAGCCGATGGTCCGGTGAACGCGCATGTATTTCCCGTCGATAAACTCACCTTTTAGCGTCGCCAGCCCATCGCGGTGCGCGTCGATATAATCAAACACCTCTTCGAACCGACTCATCACAAATTGACGCTGGGGATAGATTTCACGAAGCTTATCCATCACCGCGAAAATATTCTGCTGCAGCGGCATCTGGTCGTGACCGTTGGGCAGCAAAATCTCTTTGGTGACGGAGGCGTTTTCCAGGACCTCGAAATAGCTGTCGAGCCGTTTTCGCAGCCCCGCTTCGTCCTCAGGTAAGTACTTACCAATCGCGTAGCCCAGCGGCAGTACCTGAGCAGTCACTTCACTGCCGTCCTGGCTCTGCCAGAGAAATTCGGTTTTATCGGTTCCGTGTCTTTCCGAGCAGCCGCGCCAGAACATCGTGCGGGTGATGCCAAATCCGTTATAGATATGCGGAAGCTGGCTGGACATGCCAAACGAATCCGGCAGATAGCCGATCTTCATCGGCTCGCCGAACGCCATACAGTCACGAATGCCGTACATCAGGTTGCGGACAATCGACTCGCCGCCGACA
Organism: Enterobacter sp. ECC-249; assembly: GCF_043965265.1. Lineage (NCBI taxonomy): Bacteria > Pseudomonadati > Pseudomonadota > Gammaproteobacteria > Enterobacterales > Enterobacteriaceae > Enterobacter > Enterobacter sp. ECC-249. Next base: position 1,840,308 of record NZ_CP143660.1, on the reverse strand, counting down.
ATCGTGGTATCGGTCTGGGTATACCAGGGGCCGATAATCAGCTTTCCGCGCTCCACAAGCGCTTTCACCCGCGAGCGATTTTCAGGCACGACGGCAAAATAATCCTCCAGCACCGCCGTCTGTCCATCGAGGACATAATATTTATACTCGTCATCCTGCTCCAGACGGGTCAGGATCTCTTCCATATTATTGACCAGAAGAATACGCGACTCTTCGGTGGTGAAGTACCACTCACGGTCCCAGTGCATATGCGGCGTGATATGAACGCGAGATACAGCTTTCATCTTCGTTTCCTGTTTGTGCGTTGTTACGGTATAGCGTCTTCAGTGACGTAGTTGCCCTTTTTCACCGCCTGGCGTCGCCAGAGCAGCAGAATGAAGGTGGAGATAGCGGTACCCACCAGCGCCGCGCCAAACCAGCCCGCCGCCGCAACTACACCGCTCAACCCGGCATCGTGAAGTAAAAAGAGAGAGAAAATACCGGCCCCCGGCGTAGACAACCCGATCCCCATCGCGCCGACAATTGCGCCTGTTACCATGGAGCCGAGCACGAATGAACCAATGACGCGAAGCGGATCTTCAATCGCCATCGGAATCGCCCCTTCGGTAATGCCCGCGAGGCCGAGCAGCCAGGTCGATTTACCGGTTTCAATTTCAAATGGTTTAAACAGTTTCGGTGCCAGCATCGTTGATGCCGTAACGGTGAAGGCCGACACCATTTTGACGGAGGCAAAGATGGCATAAGGACCATATACCCCGTTCGCCATTGCCCCCAGACAGAACGCGTAAGAGGCTTTGTTGACCGGGCCACCCAAATCGAATGAGCACATAAACCCGAGAATCGCCCCCAGAAGCAGTGCATTCGCGCCGGATAGCCCATTAAGCCAGGCGGTGAGCGTAGTATTAAGCCAGGCCACCGGCTCACCGATCACAAACAGCATCAGGCTGCCCGCGCCCAGCACGCCAATTACCGGATAGAGATAAAAAGTCAGAAAGCCGTTGTAGCGGCTACTGAGCCGGATGTGGTTTTTCACCCAGCGCATCAGATAGCCCGCGATCAGCCCGCCGACGATAGCGCCGAGAAAACCGGAGCCGATCATGTTGGCAGCCAGACCGGCCGCAAAGCCCGGCGTCAGCGCGGGTTTGTCCGCCAGCGAGTAGGCGGTGTAGGCCGAGAGAACAGGCACCATCAAAATGCCGAGCATGCCGCCGCCAAGCTTGCGATACATCCACAGCCACGAGTTTTCCTGGTCAAACAGGTGCTGCAGGCCCAGGATTTGCGCCAGCAGTACCGATACGGCCAGCACCGTACCGCCGGCGACAATCAGCGGTACCGCAAAAGAAATACCGCTGAGAAGCGCCTGCTTGAGTTCAGTTTTAATGCTCTTTTTCGTTTCGGTATCGGCCTGTGCATGGCGCGCATCGGTAGAAGGCTTCAGCGCCAGCGCTCGCTCAATAAGCGCTTCTGCATGGCGCAGAGGTTCCGCGACGGGCACGGAAATGGCGGGGATCCCCTGAAAGCGCTCGCTCTCTTTGATCGCTACTTCTGCGGCAAAAATACACGCATTCGCCTCCTGCAACTGCTGGGCAGTAATGCGCCCTTCAATGCCGTTCGCCCCCTGCTTTTCGACCACCACGTTGACGCCGAGCTTACGTCCCGCTTTTTCCAGGTACTCTGCGGCCATATAGGTATGCGCGATCCCGGCCGGACACGCGGTGACACACACGACGGTTGGTGCATTCACCAGCGTATCAGCCTCGTCTACCTTCGAGACACCGTTCAGCGCATCAAGCAGATCCTCAGCCGTCTCTGCAGCCATAACGCGTTCCCGGAGGACATCATCGGCCAGGCGAGACGTCAGCGCCGTCAGCACCTGGATATGCGTGGATCCCGCTTCAGCTGGCGGGATGGCAAGCAGGACGATCAGCTCTACCTGTTCAGGGCCGTCCACCCCCTCCCACTCCAGCGGTTCGCACAGCGTAGCAACTGCAAAAGCCGCTTCGTTCACCGCGCTCGATTTACCATGCGGGACAGCCAGTCCTTCACCCAGCGCGGTCGGCCCCAGTGATTCACGACGGTAGACCTCCGCCAGAAATGCATCGCCATCGGTAATTTTGCCCAGCGCCACCAGCCGCATCGTAAGCTGGCGAATGGCCTCATCACGGCTGGCATAGTGCGCCTGCACGCAGACAGCACTGGTGTGGGTCAGAGTCGTCAGGTTCATAAGATCCTCACACGTAAGTTGTTATTGTCTGGCGGCAATTGTGGCAGGCAATACAATACATTTATGTGATCACTTTCACTAATGGCGAATATTTGTATTTAATTTGTATTATTTACAAATTTTAAGCTGAAGGCATAATTCCGTGAAAAGGTATTAGAAAGGCAGATTCAATGGGTAACAAACCGATGTACCGGCAGATAGCCGATGCGCTTCGCGAGAAAATCAACGCGGGTGAGTTAAAACCTGGCGATGCGTTACCGACGGAATCCAGCCTTCAGGAGGCGTTCAACGTTAGCCGTGTAACGGTGAGACAAGCGCTGAAGCTGCTTACGGAAGAACAGATCGTCGAGAGCATTCAGGGCAGCGGCACCTACGTAAAAGAAGAGCGCGTTAACTACGACATTTACCAGCTCACCGGCTTTTACGAAAAACTGGCGGACCGGAACGTGGATACCCACAGCGACGTCAGCGTCTTCGAAGTGGTGAAAGCCGATGAGAGGCTCGCCGCAAGGCTGGCGATCAACCCGGACGATAAAGTCTGGCACGTCAAACGCGTCCGCTTTATCAAACAAAAACCGGTGAATCTGGAAGAAACGTGGATGCCGCTGGCGATGTTCCCCGACCTCACCTGGGAAGTGATGGAGAATTCGAAATACCACTACGTTGAGCAGATCAAAAAGCTGGTTATCGATCGCAGCGAGCAGGAGCTGGTGCCGATCATGCCGTCAGAGGAAGCGATCGCCGCGCTGTCGCTCGATCCGGCAAAGCCGATCCTGGAAAAAGTCTCCCGCGGGTTTCTGAAGGACGGACGTGTTTTTGAATACAGCCGTAACGTGTTCAATACCGACGATTACAAGTTCACGCTTGTCGCCAAACGCAGGCAATAAAAAAGGCCGCTTTACAGCGGCCAACCATGTCGAAACGGACATTTTTATACTGCAACGCCCCCCTTTCGGGGAGCAGAGAGGACTTACTTAATGATGGATTTCAGTGCTTCGCCGATATCCGCCAGGCTGCGAACGGTTTTCACGCCTGCGGCTTCCAGCGCTGCGAATTTCTCATCAGCCGTACCCTTACCACCGGCGATGATCGCGCCTGCGTGACCCATACGCTTGCCTTTCGGCGCAGTCACGCCCGCGATGTAACCCACAACTGGCTTGGTCACGTGTTCTTTGATGTAAGCAGCCGCTTCTTCTTCCGCGCTACCACCGATCTCACCGATCATCACGATCGCTTCGGTCTGTGGATCTTCCTGGAACAGCTTCAGGATGTCGATGAAGTTAGAGCCCGGGATCGGGTCACCGCCGATGCCCACGCAGGTGGACTGGCCGAAACCGTAGTCGGTGGTCTGCTTAACCGCTTCATAGGTCAGGGTACCGGAACGGGACACGATGCCCACTTTACCCGGCTTGTGAATATGGCCAGGCATGATGCCGATTTTACATTCGCCCGGGGTGATAACGCCTGGGCAGTTCGGGCCGATCATACGCACGCCGGCTTCATCCAGCTTCACCTTCACGGTCAGCATATCCAGCGTCGGGATGCCTTCAGTGATGGTGATGATCAGTTTGATGCCTGCGTCGATCGCTTCCAGAATAGAGTCTTTGCAGAACGGCGCCGGAACGTAGATCACGGTCGCGGTTGCGCCGGTCGCTTCTACGGCTTCACGCACGGTGTTGAACACCGGCAGGCCCAGGTGCGTGGTGCCGCCTTTACCTGGCGTTACGCCACCAACCATCTGCGTGCCGTAGGCAATCGCCTGTTCGGAGTGGAAAGTCCCCTGGCTACCGGTGAAGCCCTGGCAGATAACCTTGGTATCTTTATTAATTAAAACTGACATTATTTCCCCTCCACTGCGGCAACAACCTGCTGAGCTGCATCCGTCAGACTTTTCGCTGCAATAATATTCAGGCCGCTGTCAGCCAGTTTTTTCGCGCCGAGTTCAGCGTTGTTACCTTCCAGACGCACAACCACCGGAACGTTAACACCCACTTCTTCTACCGCGCCGATGATACCGTCGGCGATCAGGTCGCAACGGACGATACCGCCGAAGATGTTAACCAGAACGGCCTTCACGTTGTCGTCAGAGAGAATGATTTTGAACGCTTCGGTTACGCGCTCTTTGGTAGCGCCACCGCCTACGTCGAGGAAGTTTGCTGGCTCACCGCCGTGCAGCTTAACGATGTCCATGGTGCCCATTGCCAGGCCCGCACCGTTAACCATACAGCCGATGTTACCGTCCAGCGCCACGTAGTTCAGTTCCCACTGTGCAGCCTGCGCTTCACGCGGGTCTTCCTGAGACTGGTCGCGCATTTCGCGCAGATCGGACTGGCGGAACAGCGCGTTACCGTCAGCGCCCAGCTTGCCGTCGAGGCAGATCAGGTCGCCCTGGGTAGTGATCACCAGCGGGTTGATCTCGATCAGCGCCAGATCGCGTTCCAGGAAGATGTTCGCCAGACCCATGAAGATCTTGGTGAACTGCTGAACCAGCTTGCCTTCCAGACCCAGCTTGAACGCCAGCTCGCGACCCTGGTAAGGCATTGGGCCCGCCAGCGGATCGATAGCCACTTTGTGGATCAGGTGAGGAGTTTCTTCCGCCACTTTTTCGATTTCCACGCCGCCTTCGGTAGACGCCATGAACACCACGCGACGAGAGCTACGGTCAACAACCGCGCCCAGGTACAGTTCTTTCGCGATGTCGGTCGCCGCTTCCACCAGGATCTGGTTAACCGGCTGGCCGTTCGCGTCTGTCTGGTACGTTACCAGACGCTTGCCGAGCCAATGTTCAGCAAACGCACGAATCTCTTCTTTGCTCTTAACAACCTTCACACCGCCCGCTTTACCACGGCCACCAGCGTGAACCTGACACTTAACTACCCACGGGCCGGCACCGATTTTAGATGCAGCTTCTTCTGCTTCACGCGGGGTAGTACAGGCATAACCCACCGGAGCCGGTAAGCCATACCGGGCAAACAGCTGTTTGGCCTGATATTCATGTAAGTTCATGTGTTCTATCCATCCTTCAGGGTAATCGTTATCTTCAAACCTGTAGACCGGCGCAGTCTGTGTGCCGGATGGCGCTACGCTTATCCGGCCTACAGGGCAGGTGATGCTAAATCGACACTAGACGTCCAGCAGCAGACGCGTTGGATCTTCCAGCAGCTCTTTAATCGCTACCAGGAAGCCCACGGACTCGCGGCCGTCGATCAGGCGGTGGTCGTAAGAGAGCGCCAGGTACATCATTGGCAGGATCTCAACTTTACCGTCTACCGCCATCGGGCGATCTTTAATGGCATGCATACCCAGGATCGCGCTCTGCGGCGGGTTAATGATCGGGGTAGACATCAGCGAGCCGAATACGCCGCCGTTGGTAATGGTGAAGTTACCGCCGGTCAGATCGTCTACGGTCAGCTTGCCGTCACGGCCTTTAACAGCCAGCTCTTTAATGTTTTTCTCGATGTCAGCCATACCCAGGGTATCCACATCACGCAGAACCGGCGTTACCAGGCCACGTGGAGTAGAAACCGCCATGCTGACGTCGAAATAGTTGTGGTAAACCACGTCATCGCCATCGATGGACGCGTTCACTTCCGGGTAGCGTTTCAGCGCTTCAACCACCGCCTTCACGTAGAAGGACATAAAGCCCAGACGGATACCGTGACGTTTTTCAAACGCGTCACCGTACTGCTTACGCAGGTCCATGATTGGCTTCATGTTCACTTCGTTGAAGGTGGTCAGCATCGCGGTGGAGTTTTTCGCTTCCAGCAGACGCTCAGCCACGCGCTTGCGCAGGCGAGTCATTGGCACGCGTTTTTCGCTGCGGGCGCCCAGAGCAGGCTGTGCTGCTGGTGCTGCCGCAGGGGCTTTCGCTTCCGCCTGAGCAGGCGCTTTCGCCAGATGTTTGTCGATGTCTTCACGGGTCAGACGACCGCCTACACCGGTGCCTTTAATGGCTGCCGGGTCAAGGCTGTGTTCAGCCAGCAGGCGACGGATCGCCGGGCTGAGGGCGTCGTTAGACTGTTCTTCCAGAGAAGCCTGCTGGCGCTGAGCCGGCGTAGAGGCTTTCTCTTCAGATTTCGCGCTGGACTCTTTGCCCGCGCTGTTGCCTTCACGCAGGCGACCCAGGATCTGACGAGAGGTGACGGTGGTACCTTCATCTTCCAGAACCGCGTCCAGAACGCCATCCGCCGAAGCCGGTACTTCCAGTACCACTTTGTCAGTTTCGATTTCTACCAGCACTTCATCGCGCTTAACGGCATCGCCTGGTTTTTTGTGCCAGGTAGCGACGGTCGCATCTGCTACGGATTCAGGCAGGTCGGGAACAAGAATATCTACGCTACTCATTTTGTATCCTTTAATTAATCGACGTTCAGCGCGTCATTGACCAGATCTTGTTGCTGCTTCTGGTGAACGGACATATACCCTACCGCCGGAGAGGCGGAGGCCGGGCGACCTGCATAGCGCAGGGCTGACCCAAATGGAATCACTTCACGGAAATGATGCTGGCTGCAGTACCATGCGCCCTGGTTGAGCGGCTCTTCCTGGCACCAGACAAAATCATGTACGTGAGCATATTGTTTCAGCACTTCCTGCATCGCCTGATGCGGGAACGGATAAAGCTGTTCGATACGCACGATGGCGACATCTTTCTGATCGTTCTTGCGGCGCTGTTCCAGCAGGTCGTAATAAACCTTACCAGAACACATCACCACACGCTTCACGGCCTGCGGATCCAGCTCGTCAATTTCACCGATGGCCGGCTGGAAAGTTCCGTTCGCCAGTTCTTCCAGGCTGGACACCGCCAGCGGATGACGCAGCAAGGATTTCGGCGACATCACCACCAGCGGACGGCGCATACCGCGCAGCGCCTGACGACGCAGCATGTGGTAGACCTGAGCCGGAGTGGACGGCACGCAGACCTGCATGTTCTGCTCGGCGCAGAGCTGCAGATAACGTTCCAGACGCGCGGAGGAGTGCTCCGGACCCTGGCCTTCATAACCGTGCGGCAGCAGCATTACCAGGCCACACATACGGCCCCACTTCTGCTCGCCGGAGGAGATGAACTGGTCAATAACCACCTGCGCACCGTTGGCGAAGTCACCGAACTGCGCTTCCCAGATGGTCAGGGTGCGTGGTTCAGCTGTGGCGTAGCCGTATTCAAAGGCCAGTACCGCTTCTTCAGACAGCACGGAGTCCCAGACCTTGAACTGGCCCTGACCGTTGTGCACGTGCTGCAGCGGGGTGTAGGTTGAACCGTTGGACTGGTTGTGAACAACCGCGTGACGGTGGAAGAAGGTCCCACGGCCCGCATCTTCACCGGAAAGACGAACCGGAATGCCTTCGTCAACCAGCGTTGCGTAAGCCAGCGTTTCCGCGCCGCCCCAGTCGAACAGCTTCTCGCCTGCCGCCATGGACTGACGGTCAGCGTAGATTTTCGCTACGCGAGACTGCATCTCGATAGCGTCCGGTACGGTGCTGATGCGTTTAGCCAGCTCCTGCAGGCGCTTCATCTCAACCTTGTTCGGGTAGCTCTCATCCCACTCGTGGTTGAGGTACGGCGACCAGGTAAAGGAGTGCATGTTCATCGGGCGCAGCTCTTTCACCACGCATTCACCCGCATCCAGCGCGTCGCGGTAGAGGTTGACCATTTCGGTCGCATCTTCCAGCGTCGCCACTTTGTCGCTCTCCAGCTTGTCAGCATAGATTTTGCGCGGGGTCGGGTGTTTTTTGATTTTCTGGTACATCAGCGGCTGGGTTGCACTTGGCTCATCCGCTTCGTTGTGGCCGTGACGGCGGTAGCAGAAGAGGTCAATGAACACATCGCGTTTAAAGGTATTACGGAAGTCCAGCGCCAGACGGGTAACGAAAGCCACGGCTTCCGGGTCATCCGCGTTAACGTGGAAGATCGGCGCCTGCACCATCTTACCGATGTCGGTGCAGTACGGGGTAGAGCGCGCATCCAGCGGGTTAGAGGTGGTGAAGCCCACCTGGTTGTTGATCACGATGCGAACGGTACCGCCCACTTCGTAACCACGCGCTTTCGACATGTTCAGGGTTTCCTGAACCACGCCCTGCCCTGTGACCGCCGCATCACCGTGGATGGTGATTGGCAGAACTTTGTTGCTGCTCGGCTCGTCCAGACGATCCAGACGCGCGCGCACGGAACCGATAACCACCGGGCTGACAATTTCCAGGTGCGACGGGTTAAACGCCAGCGCCAGGTGAACCAGACCGCCTTCGGTTTCGATATCAGACGAGAAGCCCATGTGGTACTTCACGTCGCCGGTGCCGAGGTGCTCTTTATGTTTGCCCGCGAACTCGTCGAACAGGTCCTGCGGTTTTTTACCCAGCACGTTGACCAGCACGTTCAGACGACCGCGGTGCGCCATACCCAGCACCACTTCACGGGTGCCGCTCTTGCCTGCGTGACGAATCAGCTCTTTCAGCATCGGCACCAGCGCGTCGCCGCCTTCCAGCGAGAAGCGTTTTGCGCCCGGGAATTTCGCGCCCAGATAGCGCTCAAGCCCTTCCGCTGCGGTCAGTTCGCTGAGGAAGCGTTTTTTCTCGTCAGCCGAGAAGGTCGCGTGGCCCGCTACGGATTCGATGCGCTGCTGGATCCAGCGTTTCTCTTCGGTAGAGGTAATGTGCATGTATTCCGCGCCGATGGAGCCGCAGTAGGTTTGCTTGAGCGCGTCAATCAGATCGCCCAGCTTCATCGTGTCTTTGCCGATGGCAAAGGAACCTACGTTAAAGCTTTCCTGGAAATCGGCCTCGGTCAGATCGTGATACGCCGGATCGAGATCGGCCACACGATCTTGTTTCCACAGTCCCAGCGGATCGAGATTGGCATGCTGGTGACCGCGGAAGCGATAAGCGTTGATAAGCTGCAGGACTTTAACCTGCTTCGCATTGGTGTCAGGGTCGGAAATCGCAGAAGAGTAACGTGAGGCATCCTTCGCCAGACGACGGAAATAATCACGTGTTTTGGAATGGAATTGATCCGGTTTGACCCCTGTGCCAGGCAACTGCTGGAACATGGAACGCCAGTTTGCGTCCACTGAGTCAGGATCGGTTAAGAAGTCTTCATAGAGCTGTTCAATCCAGCTCTGGTTCGCACCAGAAAGGAAAGAAGAGTCCAGCCAGGCTTTCATTGCGCCGTTCTGCATCGTGATCCCTTAAGCATTTTTATGCTTACTTTCGCCGTAGAAACTACCACGCACACCACGTGTACGTGCCGGGGTTCACCTGCGAGCTCTTTTCATTTGGCCCGCGAAGGAACCTTTAGAAACTGTCTGGACTTCAGGGTAGTACAGGGCAGTTTTTAAAGGTTTCTGCATTTTGCCCGGTGGCGCTACGCTTACCGGGCCTACAGTCTCGTAGGCCGGATAAGCGCAGCGCCATCCGGCAACGTTACTTACGCACTGCGCTGCAGCAGCATCGACTTAATATGGCCGATGGCGCGCGTCGGGTTCAGCCCCTTCGGACACACACTGACGCAGTTCATGATGCTATGGCAGCGGAATACGCTGAAAGCGTCACTCAGTCCTTCCAGACGGCTGTCGGTTTCGGTGTCGCGGCTATCGATCAGGAAGCGATAGGCAGCCAGCAGACCGGCCGGGCCGATAAACTTGTCCGGGTTCCACCAGAACGACGGGCAGGACGTTGAACAACATGCGCAGAGAATACACTCGTACAGACCATCGAGTTTTTCACGCTGCTCAGGAGACTGTAAGTGCTCGCGAGCGGGTGGATTTTGCCCATTATTCAATAAGTAAGGCTTAATCTTCTCATATTGTGCATAGAATTGCCCCATGTCTACCACCAAATCACGCACGACCGGCAGGCCTGGCAGAGGACGGATAACAATTTTCTGACCAGGACGCTGCAACGCTGAAATTGGCGTGATGCAGGCCAGGCCATTTTTGCCGTTCATGTTCACACCGTCAGAGCCACACACCCCTTCACGGCAGGAGCGGCGGAACGACAGGGTTGGATCTTTTTCTTTCAGCTGGATTAAGGCATCCAGCAGCATCATGTCACGACCTTCTTCCGCTTCCAGGGTGTAATCCTGCATGCGCGGAGCGTCGTCTACATCCGGGTTATAACGATAAACTGAGAATTCGAGTTTCATTATCCTGTCTCCGCATTAGTAAGTACGAATCTTCGGCGGGAACGCCGGACGCAGTTTCGGTTCCATGTTGACGCTACGACGCGTCATGGTTTCCGACTCTGGTAGATACAGGGAATGGCACAGCCAGTTTTCGTCATCACGATCCGGGAAGTCGAAGCGGCTATGCGCGCCACGGCTTTCGGTACGGAAGTTTGCCGACATCGCGGTCGCGAACGCGGTTTCCATCAGGTTATCCAGCTCCAGGCACTCAACGCGCTGGGTGTTGAACTCGCTGGAAGTGTCGTCCAGACGGGCATTTTTCAGACGCTCGCGGATCGCTTTCAGCTGCTCAAGACCTTTGGCCATCGCGTCGCCTTCGCGGAATACCGAGAAGTTGTGCTGCATGCACTCCTGCAGCGCTTTGCGGATTTCCACCGGATCTTCGCCGTTACGGTTGCCGTTCCAGCGGTTGAGGCGCTCAAGAGAGGCATCGATTTCGTCGTCGGTTGCGTCACGCAGCGCGCCCTGCTCGGCAATGGATTCCTGCAGATGCAGACCCACCGCGCGACCAAACACCACCAGGTCCAGCAGGGAGTTGCCGCCCAGACGGTTTGCACCGTGTACGGATACGCAGGCAATTTCGCCTACCGCGAACAGGCCAGGAATGACCACATCTTCGCCCTGCTCGTTCACGGTCAGCGCCTGACCGGTCACTTTGGTCGGAATACCGCCCATCATGTAGTGACAGGTTGGGATAACCGGAATCGGCTCTTTCACCGGGTCGACGTGTGCAAAGGTGCGGGACAGTTCCAGGATACCCGGCAGACGGGATTCCAGAACCTCTTTACCCAGATGGTCGAGTTTCAGCTTCGCGTGTGGACCCCACGGGCCGTCGCAGCCGCGGCCTTCACGGATTTCGATCATGATGGAACGCGCCACCACGTCACGACCCGCCAGGTCTTTCGCATTAGGGGCATAACGCTCCATGAAGCGCTCGCCGTGTTTGTTCAGCAGGTAACCACCTTCACCGCGGCAGCCTTCCGTCACCAGAACGCCCGCACCGGCGATACCGGTTGGGTGGAACTGCCACATTTCCATATCCTGCACCGGCACGCCCGCGCGGATAGCCATACCGACACCGTCACCGGTGTTGATGTGGGCGTTGGTGGTGGACTGATAGATACGGCCTGCACCGCCGGTCGCCAGCACGGTAGCGCGGGCTTTGAAGTAGACCACTTCACCGGTTTCGATGCACAGCGCGGTACAGCCTACAATTGCGCCATCGGCGTTTTTCACCAGATCCAGCGCATACCACTCGGAGAAGATAGTGGTGTGGTTTTTCAGGTTCTGCTGATACAGGGTGTGCAGCAGCGCGTGACCGGTACGGTCAGCCGCCGCCGCGGTACGTGCCGCCTGCTCGCCGCCGAAGTTTTTCGACTGGCCGCCAAACGGACGCTGATAGATAGTGCCATTTTCCAGGCGGGAGAACGGCAGACCCATATGGTCCAGCTCCAGAATCGCTTCCGGGCCGGTTTTACACATATATTCGATGGCATCCTGGTCGCCGATGTAGTCGGAACCTTTTACCGTGTCGTACATGTGCCATTCCCAGTTATCTTCATGGGAGTTACCCAGCGCAACGGTGATACCGCCCTGCGCAGACACAGTGTGGGAACGGGTCGGGAAAACTTTAGAGAGCAGCGCACAGGTCTGGCCGCTCTGGGAAATTTGCAGTGCGGCACGCATACCTGCGCCACCGGCACCAATCACAACAGCATCAAATTCTCTGACTGGCAGTTTCATTACACACCCCACACCACAACGAATCCATAAATAACGTAAACCACCAGTGCAACGACAATGGCCAGCTGCAGTGGGAGGCGAATCGCCAGCGGTTTAACGTAATCGGTCAACACCTGCCACATGCCAATCCAGGCATGGATAAGGATGGAGAATAGAGCCAGCAGGGTGAACACTTTGGTGAAGGCGGATCCGAAGAACCCACTCCAGATTTCCCACGTCAGCGTGCCGCTGGTCGCAAAGAAACCGATCATATAGATGATGTAAAGGGTGAGAACGATGGCGGTAGCACGGACCAGGATGAAGTCATGTACGCCGTTGCGTCCTAATGCGGAGGCGTTGCTTACCATACGAGAACTCCTGCGAGAAGTGAAAGCACGACAGTAATCACAAATGAAATGTTAGCGGAGCGTTTCCCGGCTTCGAAAGTCTCTTCCAGGTAGCCAAAGTCCATCAGCATATGGCGAACACCTACGACGACGTGGTACGCCAGCGCGGTAAGAATGCCCCACATGATGAATTTCACGAAGAAGCTGTTCATGATGGCAGAGGCCTGGAGGAATCCTTCAGGGGAAGAGAGGCTGGTGCCCAGTAACCACAACAGAATACCGACCGCCACAAACGTAATCACACCGGACACACGGTGCAGAATGGACGCTATTGCTGTTACAGGGAACCGGATCGTTTTCAGATCCAGATTGACAGGTCTTTGTTTTTTCACATTTCTTATCATGAATAACGCCCACATGCTGTTCTTATTGTTTCCTTCCTCCGGACTGCGATGCGGGTCAAGCAGCGTTCCTTTTCTATAACTGCGCGTCATGCAAAACATTGCTTCCAGATGCTAAAACGACACGTTACAACGCTGGGTGGCTCGGGATTGCAGGGTGTTCCGGAGACCTGGCGGCAGTATAGGCCGTTCACAAAATCATTACAATTAACCTACATACAGTTTGTCGGGTTTTCTCTGGAACAGTGATCAGGGTCACGATAACAACATCTTTTTAATTTTTAATCATCTGATTTGACAAATGTTAAACAATATTGTTACAAACGTCATCAGAAAAGGCATATAATGCGCAAAAGTTATGAGGTCTCACTTTCACCTGACAAATAGTTATGTAACAGTGTGATGGTATTGACCGAAGTTATCAGGACAGTTATTAGTGATATACAGGTTTGAATAATTCGGACTGCAAAAACGCTGATTTGCTGTTGTTTCACTGATATTTCATTCGTTTACCTGCAAGGCGCCATAGCTCTGTACCCTGGTTTGTCCTCGTGAGCTGAGCGGTAAGCCAAATAACAATCTGGTAACGGTGATTTACCGCTGAAAGCAAATCCGGTGAAGCGCAGTCTTAAGCATAAGGCGCTAAGGAGACCGTAAATGGCTGATACAAAGGCAACGCTCACCCTAAATGGTGACACTGCTATTGAACTGGATGTGCTAAAAGGCACGCTCGGTCAGGATGTTATTGATATCCGTACGCTGGGTTCCAAAGGGATGTTCACCTTTGACCCTGGATTTACCTCTACCGCATCTTGCGAATCCAAAATCACCTTCATTGACGGTGACGAAGGTATCCTGCTCCATCGCGGCTTCCCTATCGATCAGTTAGCCACCGAATCCAACTACCTGGAAGTGTGCTACATCCTGCTGAACGGCGAAAAACCGACGCAGGCCCAGTTCGATGAATTTAAAACCACCGTGACCCGTCACACCATGATCCATGAGCAGATTACCCGTCTGTTCCATGCGTTCCGTCGTGACTCTCACCCAATGGCGGTGATGTGCGGTATTACCGGTGCGCTGGCAGCGTTCTACCACGACTCCCTTGACGTGAATAACCCGCGTCACCGTGAAATCGCCGCTTACCGTCTGCTGTCCAAAATGCCTACCATGGCGGCCATGTGTTACAAATACTCCATTGGCCAGCCGTTTGTGTATCCGCGCAACGACCTCTCCTACGCGGGTAACTTCCTGCGCATGATGTTCTCCACGCCGTGCGAAGAGTATGAAGTGAACCCGGTGCTGGAACGCGCGATGGACCGTATTCTGATCCTGCACGCTGACCACGAACAGAACGCCTCTACCTCTACCGTCCGTACCGCGGGCTCTTCAGGCGCGAACCCGTTCGCCTGTATCGCTGCGGGCATCGCCTCCCTGTGGGGACCAGCGCATGGTGGTGCGAACGAAGCGGCACTGAAGATGCTGGAAGAGATCAGCACCGTTGAGCACATTCCTGAGTTCGTGCGTCGTGCGAAAGACAAGAATGACTCCTTCCGCCTGATGGGCTTCGGTCACCGTGTTTACAAAAACTACGACCCGCGCGCCACCGTGATGCGTGAAACCTGCCATGAAGTGCTGAAAGAGCTGGGTACCAAAGATGACCTGCTGGAAGTGGCGATGGAGCTGGAACACATCGCGCTGAACGACCCGTACTTCATCGAGAAGAAACTCTATCCGAACGTAGATTTCTACTCTGGCATTATTCTGAAAGCGATGGGCATTCCGTCTTCCATGTTCACCGTCATCTTCGCCATGGCTCGTACCGTAGGCTGGATTGCGCACTGGAACGAAATGCACAGCGAAGGCATGAAAATCGCTCGTCCTCGTCAGCTGTATACCGGCTACGAGCAGCGTGATTTTAAGTCTGACCTGAAGCGCTAAAAGACGTTGGGTGCGGCCTGATGCCCTCACCCCGGCCCTCTCCCACAGGGAGAGGGGGAAAACCTTAAAAACGGTAACCCAAGGGTTACCGTTTTACTTTTATTTCTGGCAGTGCGGGCACCAGTAAAAGGGTCTGGAAGAGAGCATCATCCTGTCGATAATTCCACCGCACCGTTCGCACTTTTTCCCCGCCCGATGAAACACCTTAAAGCGGAACAGCGCCCCGTGATGCTTGTTTTCATCTACGATGCCGCGCGTGTTGTACGACAGCCGCGGGATGTCCAGCAGCGCGTGGGACAGCGCCTCCAGCTGTTCATCGCTCAGCTGAGAGGCTTTATGCTGCGGCGCCAGCCCGACTTCCCAGAGGATTTCCACCCGCAGGTAGTTGCCAAGCCCGGCCAGAAACGACTGGTCAAGGAACAGGCCGGAAAACTGCCGGTTGCGGAATGTGGGCGATAGCAGTCGGGCCTTCACATCGCTCGCCGTCAGACGCATATCCAGTACGTCCGGTCCCACTCGCTTTAGAAACGGGTGCGTGAGCAGTTGTTCCGGCGTTAACATTTCGATATCAGAGGCGCTATAGAGCAGGATCGCCTTATCGGCCGTTTGCAGCCTGACGCGCAGCACGCGGGTGGTTTGCGGCTGCTCGTCCGCCTCCACCACTCGCCAGACGCCGTAAAGCTGATTATGGCTATATAACGTCAGGTTATGGGAAAAATGCGTGAGCAACGCTTTGCCGCGCGTTTCAATATGAGTCACCGTCTGGCCCACCAGCTGTGACTCAAACGGTTTCAGTTGAGGAAAAGCAAACCAGACCTCCGTCAGGGGTTTGCCCTTTATCGCCGACTCGAGGCTATCCGCCGCGCGGCGGATCTCCGGGCCTTCTGGCATTTTTCTGTCCTTTCATGATTAGTCTGCACTGACAAGAATGCCCTCTTCAGAGAACGCTGCCCGCAAGCGGCGCGCGAACTGGAGCGCATGCTCGCCATCACCATGTAAACATACCGTATCAGCCTGAACGTGTGCCGATGTGCCATCCACGGCGGTCACCCGCCCGGCGCGCACCATCTCCAGCGTCTGCGCCAGCGCTTGACCTTCGTCGGTAATCAGCGCACCGGCCTGCGTACGTGGAACCAGGCTGCCGTCCGGCATGTATCCTCGATCGGCAAAGACCTCCTGACGCGTGGTTAACCCCAGACGCTCGCCGGCGCGAATAAGCTCGCTGCCCGCCAGACCCACGAGGATCAGCTGCGGGTTGCAATCCTGCACCGCGCGGGCAATCGCCTCCGCCAGCGCCGGATCTTTTGCCGCCTGATTGTAGAGCATGCCGTGCGGCTTCACGTGGCGCAGCACGCCATTCTCCGCGCGCACCATCGCCTCCAGCGCGCCGATCTGGTAGAGCACCTGAGCGTAGACCGTCTCCGGCGGCAGATCCATTGCGGTGCGGCCAAAGTTTTCCCGGTCGGGGAAGCTGGGATGAGCCCCAATAGCGACGCCTTTCTTAATGGCATTACGCACGCTCTCCAGCATGGTTTGCGCATCGCCCGCGTGAAAGCCACAGGCGATGTTGACCGAGCTGACCAGCGTCATCAGCGCCGCATCGGCGCTGCCGCCCTCTCCCAGATCGGCGTTCAAATCAATCTTTACCATCAAGCCTCCACGCAAGCTGTTCGAGATAACGCTGCTGATCCTGCCGCGCCTTTAGCGCCTCCTCCAGCGAACACTGCACGAAGTGAATCGGCTGTCCGAGGGGAATTTGCGCCAGATGGTAGCGATCGGCTTCAATGATGCAGGCAATTCGCGGATAGCCGCCCGTCGTCTGCGCGTCATTCATTAACACGATCGGTTGCCCGTTGCCCGGAACCTGAATAACCCCAGGCAGTAAACCGTGGGAGAGTAGTTCCCTGTCGGTCGTTCGGATCAGCGGCTGCCCCTGCAGGCGATAGCCCATACGGTTACTCTGCGGACTGATTTTCCACGGCGAGCGCCAGAAGGACTCTTTTGAGGCCTCGTCGAACTCATGATATTCCGGCCCCGGTAAGGCGCGGATCTGGTTTCCCCACAGCAGCTGTTTTACGCCCTGCGTGGTCGAGAAATGGCGAGCAGAGGGCTTGATTGCAAGCCGATCGCCGTCGCGCAACAAACGTCCTTCATGACCGCCAATCCCGGCTTTCTGATCGGTACTGGATGAGCCCAGCACCTCAGGCACATCAATGCCGCCAGCCACCGCGAGATAGCTACGCACGCCGTGTAAAGGGCGCTTTAAGGTCAGACGCTGTCCGGCTTTGGCCCGCAGACGCCAGCCGGTCCATACCGCTTTGCCGTCCAGAGTGGCATCACAGCCTGCGCCGGTGAGCGCGAACCAGGTCTCCTGACCAAACTCAATGACACACTGGCCGAGCGTAATTTCGAGCGCCGCCGTGCTGCCGGGGTTGCCCACCAGCACGTTAGCGATTTCCAGCGCAGGACGGTCCAGCGCGCCACAATAGCTCACGCCCGACTGGCGCATGCCAAAGCGGCCGGCATCCTGTACGGAGGTATAAAGCCCGGCGCGAATAAGCGTTAACATACCCCCTCCTTTTGTGGAATAAAGCGAAGGGTATCGCCTGGGCGCAGCAGTATTGGCGACTCCAATCCGGGGTCAAATAACGGTGTGGCGGTATGCCCAATAAGCTGCCAGCCGCCGGGCGAAGTTAGCGGGTATACGCCGGTCTGCTCGCCGCCAATCGCGACCGTCCCCGCCGGTACGCTCAGGCGCGGTTCAGCGCGGCGTGGCGTATGCAACTGAGGGGATAATCCCCCCAGATACGGGAATCCGGGCTGAAACCCCAGGAACCAGACCACGTAGTCAACCGAGCTGTGCAGCTCAACAACCTGCTTTGCTGTCAGTCCACAGTGGTCTGCCACCACGCCAAGATCCGGTCCCCCCGAACCGCCATAAACGACCGGGATCTCAATGGCACGCGATTCCGGCTCCAGCGCCTCGCTCTCTTCCCACCAGCGCTGTAAACGTTCAATGGCATCCAGCGCCAGCGTATGCGGACTACGCAGCACCACCGTGATGTTATTCATCCCCGGAATGGCTTCAACCACTTCCGGCAGATCGACCATACGCTGGGTTAGCCGCCAGATACGCTTTTGCGTGGCAAGGGTCACCGGCGGCTCGAGCTCCAGAACCACTGCCGTTTCTCCCAGAAGATAACAACGCGCTCGCTGCACTCAGACACCTCTCATCAGGCCGGGTTAGGGATATCAATAAAGGTCACATCCAGATCGGTATTTTCCGTCAGCCACTCGCTGAGGGCACGAATACCGCCGCGCTCGGTCGCGTGATGCCCGGCCGCGTAGAAATGCAGCCCCTGTTCACGGGCCGAATGAATGGTCTGCTCGGAAACCTCGCCGGTGATAAAGGCATCGACACCGAAGCGCGCGGCGCTGTCGATAAAGCCCTGACCGCCCCCGGTGCACCATGCGACACGCTTCACCGTATCCGGACCGGTATCACCGCTCCAGAGCGGGCGCCGCCCCAGGCGCGCTTCTATCCACGAGGCCAGCTCCAGCCCCGGAACCGGCATCGCCAGCTCGCCCCACGGCACCAGCGGCTCAATTTCGCCCATCACGGTGATCCCAAGTAGCTGCGCCAGCTGGACGTTGTTGCCGAGCTCCGGATGTGCGTCCAGCGGCAGGTGATAGCCGTACAGGTTGATGTCGTTTGCCAGCAGCGTTTTCAGGCGATTGCGCTTCATCCCGCGAATAATCGGCGATTCGTTTTTCCAGAAGTAACCGTGATGGACAATCACCGCATCGGCGTTCTGACGAACGGCCTCGTCCAGCAGCGCCTGGCTTGCCGTCACGCCGGTGATAATTTTTTGTACCGTCTCGCGTCCCTCAACCTGGAGCCCGTTCGGGCCGTAGTCGCTGAAGGAGGCGCTGTTCAGTTTTTCGTTAATCAGGCTTTCCAGTTCGCTGTTTTTCATCATCACTCTCTTATGCTTTGCGGGCCGCTTCGTACGCCGCCAGCGTGGCGACACGCGCCTGTTTATGGTCGACAATCGGACGGGGATAATTCAGTTTTACACGCTGCTTATCCGCCCATGCCCACGGTTCGTGGATCGCTTTAGCCGGTATCTCTTTAAGTTCAGGGACCCAGCGGTAGATAAACTCGCCGTCCTCATCAAATTTTTGTCCCTGAGTGGTTGGATTAAAAATCCGAAAATAGGGAGCCGCATCGGTGCCCGTAGAGGCCGCCCACTGCCAGCCGCCATTATTCGCGGCAAGATCGCCATCGATCAGCTGAGAGATAAAATAGCGCTCTCCGATACGCCAGTCGATAAGCAGATCCTTCACCAGAAAGCTGGCGGTAATCATTCGCAGGCGGTTGTGCATCCACCCCGTCTCATTGAGCTGACGCATCGCGGCATCAACAATCGGGTAGCCCGTCTTCCCTTTTTGCCAGGCCTGTAAATGTGCCTCATCGTGCTGCCATTTTACGTTGTCGGTCCAGGGAATGAACGGACGATGCTTACAGAGATCGGGATGATACGTCATCAAATGGCGGTAGAACTCACGCCAGATAAGTTCGTTCAGCCAGACAGAACCGGTGCCCCCATCCAGCGCCTGCGGCTGCTCCGCCAGCAGGCGGTGTAAACACTGGCGAGGAGAGATCGCGCCCAGCGCTAAAGAGGCCGACAGGCGGCTGGTGCCCTCGATGGCGGGAAAATCCCGACGCGCCTCGTAGTTGGCCGCGTCCTGTTTGCAGAACTGGCGGAGTTGCGCGATGGCCGCTTTTTCATCTGCGGGGAACAGCGCTTTATCAAACTGCTTCTGAGGATAATCGAACGTCAGTTCAGGCAGGTCCTTTATGGCTTCGCCTCTCACGGCAGGCGCCGCAACGCACTCCGGCAACGCCTCCTTCAGACGTTTGATAAAGGCATTTTTAAACGGAGTGAAAACTTTATACATCTCGCGGTTGCCGGTCATCACGCTGCCCGGCGCCAGCATCACGCTGTCATCAAATCCTTCACAGACTACATCTTCCAGCATCTTCTCAAGCTGCCGGTCGCGCTGCTGCTCGTTGAATTCGTACTGATAGTTGTAAAAAAGATGCGTGACGTTGTGCTGCTTACAGGTCTCCTGCACTGTCTGCAGCTGTGCGGCAAAATCACTTACCTCTTTATAAATCAGCGGTATCCCTTTTCCGGCAAGCGAATGCTGCAGATCGGTCAGATACGCACGCAGCAAGGCCGCCTGGCGTGGCGCCATATCATGCTGCCGCCACTGCTCGGGCGTAGCCACAAACAGAGCCAGTACGTTAGCGTCTTTGGCGCGGCAGGCCGCCGCCAGGGCGATGTTGTCATGTACGCGCAGGTCCGCGCGAAACCAAACCAGATGGGTGGGCATAAAACTCCAGGCTATTGTCCATTATGTCCGTAAGGGCATGCCGTAAAAGGAAAAAGCATGCATTGAACTACTTTGCCATGAAGTGTAGACGGGATGAAATAAAAAAGGCCGCCCGCGGCGGCCTTAACGCTACTTGTCCTGCGCTATCGTGGTAAATGCAACAAACCCGATCGGCTCATCACCTTTGACAACGAGTACGCTGGCGACAATGAACGCGATGCAAAAATAGCGTTTCATTATGCGGTCCCTGCTGCTAACCGCTCCACCGTTCACCACCGGTGATAAGTCGGTGGACACAAGCTCTGACGAGAGCCTGACTTACGGTTGTGGTCACGCCTTTCCCAGGACCGGTGCCCATGTGCGAGATGGCGGAAAGGGACGCTGCATAGTAGTTGGCCCTGTCGTAAAACGTAATCCACCGAAAAGGTTTTTAAGAATATATTTAGGGAGTTGCTGTTTGATTACTTGATGACCCGAGATATTCTTGTAAGCCTCTGACGAGGGCTTGAAGACCACCCAACGGACTGCGAATCCCGAGGGACAAAAAAACCGCCACATTGCTGTTGGCGGTTTTTTTATTGCTGTGTGTAGTCTTCGTATCAGTAGAAATCGCAGGTCGCTTTCTCGGCCTGATCCATCCACACCGGCTTCTCGCTGGTTTTCGCCCAGACGCGGTGCAGATAGCTGTAAAAACGTGCACGATCTTTCCAGAACAGCATCACCGGCAAAGCCAGCACGCCAGCCACTACGGCGAAAGCGCGGCGCATGAACACGATATGAGCCGGAAACTCTTTATAAAGATCCATATTTTTCTCCCCTATAGTTGGCCGGAAACGTCATCCGGAAAATTCAAAATCTGTGACCTGGCTAAAATAATATCGCTTTGTTTGTAATTTTACTACTCATCCGACCACTTATTTTCGTTCGTTTAGCGAAAATTTACACTCACACCGTAATTAAGTTACAAAAGAGTTAACGATTTACTTATCAATAGTTAAATTGTGGGCTTTGGCATTTTTATACTTTTTTTACACCCGCCCTTCTCATTTTTGCGAAATCTTTGCGCCATAAATCCTACCGTTAGCACAACAACAAAAGTCACCCGGAGGTGGATTGTGAGTGCAGGTCTTATTGCCGGCATCGTGCTGGTGTTCCTGTTATTGGGTTATCTGGTTTATGCCCTGATTAATGCGGAGGCATTCTGATGGCTGCTCAGGCGTTTTTGCTTATTGCCAGTTTCTTAGTGGTGTTGTTCGTTCTGGCAAGGCCACTGGGATCGGGGCTGGCACGGCTAATCAATAACGTTCCCCTGCCCGGCACGGGAAGCGTTGAGAAAGGGATCTGGCGCGTACTGGGAATAGACGATCGGGAGATGAACTGGGGTGACTATCTGAGCGCCATTCTGCTGCTGAACATTGTCGGGCTCATTGCGCTTTTTGCCATGCTGATGTTGCAGGGCATTCTGCCGCTGAATCCGCAACAGTTGCCGGGCCTGTCCTGGCATCTTGCGCTGAACACGGCGGTCAGTTTTGTCACCAACACCAACTGGCAGTCCTATTCCGGTGAAACCACGCTCAGCTACTTCAGCCAGATGGTCGGGTTAACCGTGCAGAACTTCCTCTCTGCCGCCAGCGGTATTGCGGTGATCTTCGCGCTGACGCGTGCGTTTGCACGCCAGAAAGTGAGCACGCTGGGTAACGCTTGGGTCGATCTGACGCGCATTACGCTGTGGATCCTGCTGCCGATTGCGCTGCTGATCGCGCTGTTCTTCATACAGCAGGGCAGCCTGCAAAACCTGCTGCCCTACGCGCCTTATACCTCGCTGGAAGGCGCAAAACAGCTCCTGCCGATGGGGCCAGTGGCGTCGCAGGAAGCCATCAAAATGCTCGGGACGAACGGCGGGGGATTCTTCAACGCCAACTCCTCGCACCCGTTTGAAAACCCGACCGCCCTGACTAATTTTGTGCAGATGCTGGCGATTTTCCTGATCCCCGCCGCGCTCTGCTTTGCCTTTGGCGACGTGGTTAACGATCGCCGTCAGGGGCGTACCCTTCTCTGGACCATGTCGCTGATCTTCGTGGTCTGCGTTGCGCTGGTGATGTGGGCCGAATGGCAGGGTAATCCGCACTTCCTCTCACTGGGTGCCGACAGCGCAATCAACATGGAAGGTAAAGAGAGCCGCTTTGGCATTCTTGCCAGCAGCCTGTATGCGGTGGTCACCACGGCTGCCTCGTGCGGGGCGGTCAACGCCATGCACGATTCCTTTACGGCGCTCGGCGGCATGATCCCGATGTGGCTGATGCAGATTGGCGAGGTGGTGTTTGGCGGCGTAGGATCCGGTCTTTACGGTATGCTGCTGTTCGTGCTGCTGGCGGTGTTTATTGCCGGTCTGATGATTGGCCGCACCCCGGAATATCTGGGTAAAAAAATCGACGTTCGCGAGATGAAACTAACCGCGCTGGCGATCCTGGTCACCCCGGCTCTCGTGCTGCTCGGCACCGCGCTGGCGCTGATGACCGAGGCCGGACGCAGCGGCATCTTTAACCCTGGCATTCACGGTTTTAGTGAAGTGCTGTATGCCGTCTCCTCTGCCGCCAACAACAACGGCAGCGCCTTTGCAGGCTTAAGCGCCAACTCACCGTTCTGGAACTGCCTGCTGGCGTTCTGCATGTTCGTGGGTCGCTTCGGGATCATTGTGCCGGTTATGGCGATAGCCGGATCGCTGGTGAATAAAAAAATCCAACCGACCACTACCGGGACATTACCGACCCACGGCGCGCTGTTTATCGGCCTGCTGACGGGCACCGTGTTGCTGGTCGGCGCCCTGACCTTTATCCCCGCCCTCGCGTTAGGCCCGGTCGCGGAATACCTCTCTTTACGCTGATTTTGCGGAGAAATTGTCATGAGTCGTAAACAACTGGCCCTGTTCGAACCGTCATTAGTTCGCCAGGCGCTCATGGATGCGGTGAAAAAGCTGAGCCCGCGCGTGCAGTGGCATAACCCGGTGATGTTTATCGTCTGGGCGGGAAGCGTCCTGACCACCGCCCTGGCGATTGCCATGGGAACAGGCCATATGCCGGGAAATGCGATGTTTACCGGTGCCATCAGTCTGTGGCTGTGGTTTACCGTACTGTTCGCCAACTTTGCGGAAGCGCTGGCGGAAGGCCGGAGTAAAGCCCAGGCCAACAGCCTGAAAGGGGTGAAAAAAACCGCCTTCGCGCGCAAGCTACGTGAACCGAAATACGGCGCGCAGATGGATCACGTTCCGGCAGATGAACTGCGTAAAGGCGATGTGGTGCTGGTGGAAGTCGGTGACATCATCCCTTGCGACGGCGAAGTCATTGAAGGGGGCGCATCGGTGGATGAAAGCGCCATCACCGGTGAATCCGCGCCGGTGATCCGTGAGTCCGGCGGCGATTTCGCCTCCGTGACGGGCGGGACGCGCATTCTCTCCGACTGGCTGGTGATCCAGTGCAGCGTTAACCCGGGTGAAACCTTCCTCGACCGGATGATCGCCATGGTGGAAGGCGCTCAGCGCCGTAAAACGCCAAACGAGATTGCCCTGACCATCCTGCTGGTGGCCCTGACCATTGTCTTCCTGCTGGCAACCGCCACGCTGTGGCCGTTCTCCGCCTATGGCGGTACCGCGGTCACCGTCACGGTGCTGGTGGCGCTGCTGGTTTGTCTGATCCCTACCACCATCGGCGGCCTGCTGTCGGCCATCGGCGTGGCCGGCATGAGCCGTATGCTCGGTGCCAACGTTATCGCCACCAGCGGACGTGCGGTGGAAGCCGCCGGTGACGTGGACGTCTTGCTGCTGGACAAAACCGGCACCATTACCCTCGGTAACCGCCAGGCGTCGGATTTCTTACCCGCCCCGGGCGTGGATGAAAAAACGCTGGCGGATGCCGCGCAGCTCTCTTCGCTTGCCGATGAAACCCCGGAAGGCCGCAGTATTGTGATCCTCGCCAAGCAGCGCTTTAACCTGCGCCAGCGCGACGTTCAGAGCCTGCACGCCACTTTCGTGCCCTTCACGGCGCAAACCCGCATGAGCGGCATTAACATTCAGGATCGCATGATCCGTAAAGGCTCGGTTGACGCGATCCGTCGCCATATCGAGGCCAACAACGGCCACTTCCCGCCGGAAGTGGACAGCCTGGTCGAAAGCGTGGCCCGTCAGGGGGCGACGCCGCTGGTGGTGGCCGAAGGGGCCCATGTGCTGGGGGTGATTGCCCTGAAGGATATCGTCAAAGGCGGCATCAAGGAGCGTTTTGCCCAACTGCGTAAGATGGGGATCAAAACGGTGATGATCACCGGGGATAACCGTCTTACCGCCGCGGCGATTGCCGCCGAAGCGGGCGTGGATGATTTTCTTTCTGAAGCTACACCGGAAGCCAAGCTGGCGCTGATTCGTCAGTATCAGGCGGAAGGCCGTCTGGTGGCGATGACCGGCGACGGGACCAACGATGCCCCTGCCCTGGCGCAGGCCGACGTGGCGGTGGCAATGAACTCCGGTACCCAGGCGGCAAAAGAGGCGGGCAACATGGTCGACCTCGACTCAAACCCGACCAAGCTGATTGAGGTGGTGCACATCGGCAAGCAGATGCTGATGACGCGCGGGTCGCTGACCACGTTCAGCATCGCCAACGACGTGGCGAAATATTTCGCCATCATTCCGGCCGCGTTTGCCGCGACCTATCCGCAGTTAAACGCATTGAACGTGATGCACCTGCACTCTCCGGCCTCGGCGATTCTGAGCGCAGTCATCTTTAACGCCCTGATTATTGTCTTCCTGATCCCGCTGGCGCTGAAGGGCGTGAGCTATAAGCCGCTCACGGCGGCCGCCATGCTGCGCCGCAACCTGTGGATTTACGGCCTGGGCGGGCTGGTGGTGCCCTTCGTCGGAATCAAGGTTATCGACCTGCTGTTGACGCTGTTCGGCCTGGTTTAAAAGGTGAATCAAATGACCATGTTACGCCCCGCTATACTTCTGTTTATTCTGCTGTCTCTCATTACCGGCGGGTTGTACCCGCTGGTGACCACCGCGCTGGGCCAGTGGTGGTTTAAGGATCAGGCTAACGGCTCGCTGATATTGCAAAACGGTGAAAACCGCGGTTCTCGCCTGATTGGTCAGAACTTTACGGATGCCCGCTACTTCCAGGGACGCCCTTCCGCCACTGCCGAAAGCCCGTATAATCCAATGGCATCCGGCGGCAGTAACCTGGCGGGCAGCAACCCCGAGCTGGACAAAGCCGTCGCTGAGCGCGTAGCCGCCCTGCGCGCCGCGAATCCGCAGGCCAGCCGTGACGTTCCCGTGGAGCTGGTGACCGCATCGGCCAGCGGGCTGGACTACAGCCTGACGCCGGCAGCCGTGGCATGGCAGATCCCGCGCGTTGCCGCTGCCCGTCAGCTGACCGTCGAACAGGTGAGTCAGCTGGTTGCAGAGCACACGCAAAAGCCGCTGGTCAGCTTCATCGGCATGCCCGTGGTAAATATTGTTGAGCTGAATCTGGCGCTGGACGCGCTAAGGAAAAACTAAATGACCGACGAGCCCATGCGCCCGGATCCGGACAGGCTGCTCGAACAAACAGCTGAAGCCCATCGCGGCAAACTGAAAATTTTCTTCGGCGCCTGCGCGGGCGTCGGGAAAACCTTCGCCATGCTGACGGAAGCCCAGCGGCTTCGGGCGCAGGGGCTCGATATTCTGATCGGCGTGGTTGAAACCCACGGACGTAAAGAGACAGCATCACTGCTGAAGGGGCTGGCTACCCAGCCGCCCCGCCGCATCAGCCATCGCGGTCGGTTAGTCACCGAATTCGATCTCGATGCCGCCCTCGCCCGCCGTCCCGCGCTTATCCTGATGGACGAGCTAGCGCACAGCAACGCGCCTGGCTCACGCCATCCAAAACGCTGGCAGGATGTTGAAGAATTACTTGAAGCCGGTATCGATGTTTTCACGACGGTTAACGTTCAGCACCTCGAAAGCCTGAACGACGTGGTCAGCGGCGTGACCGGCATTCAGGTGCGCGAGACGGTGCCCGACCCCTTCTTTGATTCCGCGGACGAGGTGGTGCTGGTCGACCTGCCGCCCGATGATTTGCGCCAGCGCCTGCACGAAGGCAAAGTGTATATCGCCGGCCAGGCCGAGCGCGCCATCGAACATTTCTTCCGTAAAGGTAACCTGATAGCCCTGCGCGAGCTGGCCCTGCGCCGAACCGCCGACCGGGTGGACGATCAGATGCGCGCCTGGCGGGACCTGCAGGGCCAGGAACGCGTCTGGCACACGCGGGATGCCATCCTGCTGTGCGTGGGCCACGGCAGCGGCAACGAAAAACTTGTCCGCACCGCTGCTCGCCTGGCGGCCAAATTTGGCAGCGTCTGGCATGCGGTGTATGTCGAAACGCCGCAGCTGCACGCGCTGCCCGAAAACCAGCGTCGCGCGATCCTGAGTTCGCTGCGCCTGGCGCAGGAGCTGGGTGCCGAAACCGCCACCCTTTCCGATCCGCAGGAAGATAAAGCCATTTTGCGCTACGCGCGCGAGCACAACCTGGGGAAAATCGTCATCGGCCGTCGCCAGCATCGCCGCTGGTTTAGCCGCGAATCCTTTGCCGACAAGCTGGCCCGTCGTGCGCCGGATCTGGATCTGGTGATCGTGGCGCTGGACGACAAACCTACCCCCTTACCCAATCGCGCGCCGGACGGCCGCACCTTCAGCGATAAATGGCGCATTCAGCTCCGCGGCTGCCTTGTCGCCGTCGTGCTCTGCGCCCTGATTACCGTCATTGCCAGCCAGTGGCTGATTGCGTTTGATGCCGCCAACCTGGTGATGATCTACCTCCTTGGCGTGGTGGTGGTGGCGCTCTTTTATGGGCGCTGGCCGTCGGTACTGGCGACGGTTATCAACGTCATCAGCTTCGATCTGTTCTTTATTGCCCCCCGCGGGACGCTCGCCGTCTCGGACGTACAGTACATCCTCACCTTTGCGGTGATGCTCACCGTCGGGCTGGTGATCGGCAATCTGACGGCGGGCGTACGCTATCAGGCGCGCATCGCCCGCTATCGCGAACAGCGCACGCGCCATCTCTATGAGATGTCAAAATCGCTGGCGGTGGGCCGCACGCCGCTGGATATCGTGCAGACCAGCGAGCAGTTTATCCGCTCGACGTTTCATGCCAGCAACCTGATTCTGCTCCCGGACGAACACGGCAAGCTGCGCCCGCTGACGTCCGCCACAGGCATGACCCCCTGGGACGAAGCCATCGCGCGCTGGAGCTTTGACAAAGGCTTACCGGCGGGCGCGGGGACCGACACCCTCCCCGGCGTGCCCTATCAAATCCTGCCGCTGCGCAGTGCCGATAAAAATCAGGGGCTGGTGATTGTTGAGCCCTCAAACCTGCGCCAGCTGATGATCCCCGAACAGCAGCGACTGCTGGAGACCTTTACGCTGCTGGTTGCCAGCGCGCTGGAACGACTGGCTCTCACCGCAAGCGAGGAACAGGCCCGTCTGGCGAGCGAGCGGGAAAGCATTCGTAACTCGCTGCTGGCGGCGCTCTCGCACGATCTGCGTACCCCACTCACCGTCCTGTTCGGTCAGTCTGAAATTCTGACGCTGGACCTGGCGGCGGAAGGCTCTAAACATGCCCTTCAGGCCAGCGAGATCCGCCAGCATGTGCTGAATACTACGCGCCTGGTGAATAACCTGCTCGATATGGCGCGTATCCAGTCGGGCGGTTTTAACCTCAAAAAAGAGTGGCTCACGCTTGAAGAGGTGGTGGGCAGCGCCCTGAAAATGCTCGAACCCGGCCTGGGTGGGCGACATATCGCGCTGAACATGCCCGAACCCCTGACGTTAATTCACGTTGATGGTCCGCTGTTTGAACGAGTGCTGATCAACCTGCTGGAAAATGCCGGCAAATATGCGGGCGCCAGTGCTCAAATTGGCGTGGATGCGACGGTGGACGATGGCACGCTTCATCTTGACGTCTGGGATACCGGACCCGGCATTCCCGCCGGTCAGGAGTTGGCCATTTTCGAAAAATTCGCGCGCGGCAATAAGGAGTCGGCTATTCCGGGCGTGGGGCTGGGGTTGGCGATTTGCCAGGCAATCATTGACGTACACGGCGGGTCTATTTCCGCAGAGAATCGTCCGGAAGGCGGCGCGCGGTTTTGTGTTACACTTCCTCTGGAAACCCCGCCAGAACTTAATGAATTACCAGAGGATTTGTGATCAACGTTCTGATTGTTGAAGATGAGATCGCCATTAGCCGTTTTCTGCGCGCTGCGCTGGAAGGAGACGGTCTGCGCGTTCATGATGCGGGTACGCTTCAGCGGGGTTTAATTGAAGCCGCTACCCGCAAGCCGGACCTGGTGATCCTCGATCTTGGGCTGCCGGACGGTGACGGCATCGATTTTATTCGTGAAGTCCGGCAGTGGAGCCAGATGCCGATCCTCGTGCTCTCCGCCCGTACTGAAGAGACGGATAAAATCGCCGCGCTGGATGCCGGCGCGGATGACTATCTGATTAAACCGTTTGGTATCGGCGAGCTACAGGCCCGCCTTCGCGTGGCGCTGCGTCGCCACAGCGCCACCACGCCTGCTGACCCAACCTACACGTTTGGGGATATCCGGGTTGACCTGGCCGCGCGGCGCATTGTGCGCGGCGAAGAGGAAATTCACCTCACGCCCATAGAGTTTCGCCTGCTCGCCGTACTGCTCAACAACCACGGCAAGGTACTCACCCAACGCCAGCTGTTAAGTCAGGTATGGGGACCTAACGCCGTGGAACATAGTCACTATTTACGCATATATATGGGACATCTTCGTCAGAAACTCGAAGTCGACCCCGCTCGCCCTCGCCATTTATTAACTGAAACCGGTATCGGTTATCGGTTTATGCTCTGAATAACTATTCAGTTTATTTTTAAATAAAATAAAAATCCCTCAGAAAATATTTCAAAAATAACCCAACCGTTATATTTAGGGTTATTTATGCCCGTTTAAAACATTAACAAAACATCCTGTTAACTCATTGCCAACAAATCAGTATTTTGATCTGCGATATTCATCAAAAACGACTATTTATTTCTAAAATGATCGGTTAACGGTGATCTTCTTCACAGTTAATCCCCTTTTCCTGGATAAAATGACCGTGCTTTCAATTACTGAAAGGAAAATGAATCATGGAAAACAACAATCGTTTAATGCCCCATATAAGGCGGACAACACATATCATGATGTTTGCCCACCGAAACTGCTTTGACTTTCACCTCTTTAATGCCCGGTAGTCCTTCGACTTCTGGCGCACTCGCTTACAGGTTACCCTGAAACACCTTATTTTACAGGCCATTGCCTGTAAACTCGTGCGCTCATTCATTTTGATTCAGACTCATCCGCTCCGGGCGGACTGAATTTCAATCATCAAAAAAGCAATGTACTGATTTTAATCAGCGGCCACCCTTTGCTTTTTTTCCGGAAAATTATCGATTTCTTTCTTGCAAGAAATCGAGGGATGCTTATTACCTAAAATAAAGAGAGAAAGATGAAAAGTTTAAAAATCGCAGCCAGCCGTGCATGTCCGGATTGCTTTACCACCCAGCGTGAACTGGTGGATGTCAGAACCTCTGATTATATCGACGTTGCCGCTATTGTGCTGGCGGTCAGTGATATTACCGACGGCATACTGGACGAAATAGAAGCCACCGGATTTGACATTCCTGTTTTTGTTGCGACGCATAAAGAAGAGATCATTCCGGCAGACTATTTATCGCGCATTCATGGCGTATTTGAGTATTCAGACACCAGCAACGACTTTTATGGACGCCAGCTGGAAGCGGCTGCCCTGAAGTATGAAACCCAGCTGCGTCCACCGTTTTTCCGCGCGCTTGTCGACTACGTGAGGCAGGGTAACAGCGCGTTTGACTGTCCGGGGCATCAGGGTGGCCAGTTCTTCCGCCGCCATCCTGCCGGTAATCAGTTTGTCGATTTCTTTGGTGAGACGCTTTTCCGCTCCGATCTGTGCAACGCCGACGTCGCGATGGGCGATCTGCTGATCCACGAAGGCGCGCCGTGCATCGCCCAGCAGCATGCGGCGAAGGTCTTTAACGCCGATAAGACCTACTTCGTGCTGAACGGCACTTCGTCATCCAACAAAGTGGTGCTTAACGCCCTGCTCACCCCGGGCGACCTGGTGCTGTTCGACCGTAACAACCACAAATCTAACCATCACGGCGCCCTCCTCCAGGCAGGCGCAACGCCGGTCTATCTCGAAACCGCACGTAACCCGTACGGCTTTATTGGCGGCATTGACGCCCACTGCTTTGAAGAAAGTTATCTGCGCGAGCTGGTGGCAGAGGTGGCGCCGGGTCGTGCACGCGATGCGCGTCCGTTCCGTCTGGCGGTGATCCAGCTCGGTACCTACGATGGCACCATCTATAACGCCCGTCAGGTGGTGGATAAGATTGGGCACCTGTGTGATTACATCCTGTTTGACTCCGCCTGGGTGGGTTACGAGCAGTTTATTCCGATGATGGCCGACTGCTCTCCGCTGCTGCTGGAGCTGAACGAAAACGATCCGGGGATCCTGGTCACCCAGTCCGTGCATAAACAGCAGGCCGGCTTCTCGCAGACCTCGCAAATCCATAAGAAAGACAGCCATATCAAAGGCCAGCAGCGCTATGTCCCGCATAAGCGGCTGAATAATGCCTTTATGATGCACGCCTCCACCAGCCCGTTTTATCCGCTGTTCGCTGCGCTGGACATCAACGCCCGGATGCATGAAGGCCAGAGCGGCCGCAACATGTGGATGGACTGCGTGGTGAACGGTATCGAAGCGCGCAAGCTGATCCTGGAAAACTGCCAGTATCTGCGCCCCTTCGTGCCGGAAACGGTGGATGGTCGTCCGTGGGAAAGCTGGGACACGTCGGAGATTGCGACCGATCTGCGCTTCTTCCACTTCGTACCGGGTGAAAACTGGCACGCTTTTGAAGGCTACGCTGAGCATCAGTATTTTATCGACCCGTGCAAGCTCCTGCTGACCACGCCGGGCATTAACGCCCGCACCGGGGAGTATGACGACTTCGGCGTGCCCGCCACTATCCTTGCCAACTTCCTGCGCGAAAACGGCATCGTGCCGGAAAAATGCGATCTCAACTCGATCCTGTTCCTGCTCACGCCTGCGGAAGATATGGGCAAACTGCAGCAGCTGGTGGCGCAGCTGGTGCGCTTCGAAAAGCTGCTCGAGAGCGATGTTCCGCTGAAAGAGGTCCTGCCTTCTCTCTACAAACAGCATCCGGAACGCTATTCGGATTACACCCTGCGTCAGATCTGCCAGGAGATGCATGACCTGTACGCCCGTCACAACGTGAAGCAGCTGCAGAAAGAGATGTTCCGCAAGTCTCACTTCCCACGCGTGATGATGAACCCGCAGGACGCAAACTACGCCTATCTGCGCGGTGAGGTTGAACTGGTCTCCCTGCGCGACGCGGAAGGCCGCATCGCCGCGGAAGGCGCCCTGCCTTATCCGCCGGGAGTGCTTTGTGTTGTCCCTGGGGAGGTCTGGGGCGGTTCCGTGCTGCGCTACTTTGCCGCGCTGGAAGAAGGCATCAACCTTCTGCCGGGATTCGCGCCGGAGCTGCAGGGTGTGTACGTCGAAGAGTGCGAGGGCCGTAAACAGGTTCGCTGTAACGTCATCAAACAAGCCGCCGCTCAGCCCGCGCTGCTGAAAGGAGAGAAATTATGAGTAAGTCCAATAAGATGGGCGTGGTGCAGTTGACCATCCTTACCATGGTGAACATGATGGGGTCCGGGATTATCATGCTGCCAACCAAGCTTGCCGAAGTAGGAACCATTTCAATTATCTCCTGGCTGGTAACCGCTGTCGGCTCGATGGCGCTGGCGTGGGCGTTCGCCAAGTGCGGGATGTTCAGCCGTAAGTCAGGCGGCATGGGGGGCTACGCCGAGTATGCCTTTGGCAAGTCGGGCAACTTTATGGCCAACTATACCTACGGGGTGTCGCTGCTGATCGCCAACGTGGCGATTGCCATATCCGCCGTGGGTTACGGTACGGAGCTGTTTGGCGCGACGCTTAGCCCGGTACAGATTGGCTTAGCCACCATCGGCGTGCTGTGGATCTGCACCGTGGCTAACTTTGGCGGCGCGCGTATCACCGGACAGCTTTCCAGCATCACCGTCTGGGGCGTAATTATTCCGGTTGTCGGCCTGTGCATCATCGGCTGGTTCTGGTTCAGCCCGACGCTGTACGCCAACTCCTGGAACCCGCACCATGTGCCATTCTTTACCGCAGTCGGCTCTTCTATCGCCATGACGCTCTGGGCCTTCCTCGGTCTGGAATCCGCCTGCGCGAACGCGGAAGTGGTTGATAATCCGGAAAAGAACGTCCCGATTGCGGTCCTCGGCGGTACGCTGGGCGCGGCGGTGATCTATATCGTCTCGACGAACGTCATTGCGGGCATCGTTCCGAATATGGATCTGGCCAACTCCACGGCGCCGTTCGGGCTGGCCTTCGCGCAGATGTTCACTCCGGAAGTCGGGAAAGTGATTATGGGTCTGATGGTGATGTCGTGCTGCGGTTCACTCCTTGGCTGGCAGTTCACCATCGCGCAGGTGTTTAAATCCTCGGCTGATGAAGGTTACTTCCCAAAAATCTTCTCCCGCGTGACCAAAGCGGATGCGCCGGTGCAGGGCATGCTGGCGATTGTTATCTTCCAGAGCGGATTGTCGCTGATGACCATTAGCCCGTCGCTGAACAGCCAGTTCAACGTGCTGGTCAACCTGGCGGTCGTGACGAATATCATTCCGTATATTCTGTCGATGGCGGCGCTGGTGATTATTCAGAAGGTGGCGAAGGTGGATCCACGCAAGGCGCGCGCGGCGAATATCGTGGCGCTGATTGGGGCAATCTACAGCTTCTATGCGCTCTACTCTTCCGGCCAGGAAGCGATGCTATACGGGGCGATGGTGACCTTTATGGGCTGGACGCTGTACGGTCTGGTGTCACCACGGTTTGAACTGAAGAATAAGCACAGTTGAAAAAAGCCCGGTGGCGCTAGCGCTTACCGGGCCTACGAGGTCAATGCAAAACGGCAACTCAAGGGTTGCCGTTTTTAATGTTTTCTCCCTCTCCCTGTGGGAGAGGGTCGGGGTGAGGGCACCAGCCCGCACCAAACCGCACTTACGCGTTTTTCAGCACTTCGCTGACAATCTCTACCGCTTCTTTCTCAATCTGCTGGCGATGCTCAGCGCCGAGGAAGCTTTCGCAATAGATTTTATACGCATCTTCCGTGCCGGACGGACGCGCGGCGAACCAGCCGTTTTCGGTCATCACTTTCAGCCCACCAATGGAGGCGCCGTTACCCGGTGCCGCCGTCAGACGCGCGGTGATCGGGTCGCCTGCCAGGGTGCTTGCGCTGACCATCTCAGGAGAGAGTTTGGACAGAGCCGCTTTCTGAGCTGACGTCGCGCTGGCCTGAATACGGTTATAGCTTGGTGCACCAAAGCGTGCCGCCAGCTCGTTGTAATGTTCCTGCGGGTTCTTACCGGTGACCGCGGTGATTTCCGCTGCCAGCAGGCACATGATGATGCCGTCTTTATCGGTTGACCATGGCGTGCCGTCGAAGCGCAGGAAAGATGCGCCCGCGCTCTCTTCACCACCGAAGCCGAAGCTGCCGTCGTGCAGACCGTCAACGAACCATTTGAAGCCCACCGGCACTTCCACCAGCTTGCGGCCAAGCGCGTCGACCACGCGGTCGATCATCGCGGAGGAAACCAGGGTTTTACCGACGGCCACCTCTTTGCCCCACTGCGGACGGTGCTGGAACAGGTAGTTGATTGCAACAGCCAGATAGTGGTTCGGGTTCATCAGCCCGGCAGGGGTGACGATACCGTGGCGGTCGTAATCCGGGTCGTTAGCAAACGCCAGATCGAATTTATCACGCAGCGCCAGCAGGCCCGCCATCGCGCACTCGGAGGAGCAGTCCATGCGGATCGCGCCGTCTTTATCCAGGTGCATAAAGCGGAAGGTCTGATCGACGTGATCGTTCACGATGGTCAGATCCAGCTTGTAGTGCTCGGCGATACGTTTCCAGTATTCGATACCGGAGCCGCCCAGCGGATCCACACCCAGCTTCAGGCCGGCTTTCTGAATGGCCGCCATATCGACGATATCCGCCAGGCCTTCCACGAACGGCTGAACCAGATCCAGTTCTTTCACATGACCGGACGCCATAGCCGCATCCAGAGAGATGCGCTTCACGCCTTTCAGGTCATCAGCCAGCAGCGCGTTCGCACGATCTTCCACCACTTTAGTGACGTTGGTGTCTGCCGGACCGCCGTTAGGCGGGTTGTATTTGATACCCCCGTCTTCCGGCGGGTTGTGGGATGGCGTGATAACGATACCGTCAGCCAGCGCGCCACCTTTTTTGTTGTGTACCAGGATTGCGTTAGAGACCGCAGGCGTCGGGGTGAAGCCGTTGTTCTCCTGAACAATCACATCGACGCCGTTTGCCGCCAGCACTTCCACAACAGAAATGAACGCCGGTTCAGACAGGGCATGGGTATCTTTCCCCACGTAGCACGGACCGGTAACGCCGTTTTTAGCGCGCTCTTCCGCAATGGCCTGAGCAATGGCCAGAATGTGCGGCTCGTTAAAGCTGTGGCGCGCCGCGCTGCCGCGGTGACCTGATGTACCAAACTTCACTGCGTGTTCTGCGTTGCCCACGACCGGCTTCAGCACGTAATACTGCGCGGTCAGCTGAGCGACGTTAATCAAATCGCTTTGTTGTGCAGGTTGGCCTGCACGGCTGTGATTTGCCATTACCGGGTCCTTCTGATGCAAGGGTTAAATTGTACCGCAAACCTTTTCAATCAATTCCGCCGGGAACTGCATGGACTGCATGATGTGTTCAATCATGCTGCATTTGCGGCCCGTATTGGTATTGGTGATCACCCAGTACGGGGTGCCAGGTACATGTTTGGGTTTGGTTTGATTGCCATTTTGCAGCAGCGTCTGCTCGTCGCCCGCGAAGTAGACGCGAGTACGACCGTGCAGCGACTCGGTCGCTTCAGCAAACGCTTTGTTATCCAGTGAATAAAGTGTCGACAGCACCAGCATAAAGCGGTTAACCGCCTTTTTCTGCTCCGCGTATTCATCGGAGAGCAGCAGCTCGCGCATCGCGCGCACTTTATCTTTTGCCGGCGTCACGGCAGGTTTTGCTTGTGCAACAACGCTTGGCTGAGACACGACATCTTTGGTGACTGGGGTAGCAGGCTGTGAAGCGGCGGAAATTTTAAGCATGCGCCGTAAAATGTCGGACGCGCTCTCCCCGATATGCCGCGTCTGGCTGGCAATATACTGATAGAGTTCGTCATCAACTTCGATTGTTTTCATCTTAATCCAGTGCGATATCTTATCTGAATACAAGTCATTGGGATTATAAGGTCAAATCCCAACAGCGGATAGCGTCAAACCAGGTTGGCGGCAAAAGTCAGATTAAACTGGAACCTTGCAGCCGGGCGGCAGAATGGTCAACATGATACCCTAACCTAACATACGTAAAAAAAGAACTTTGCCATGAAATTGAATACCCGAGCGCAAACTGCACAATCGCCGAACAATAATTCTCCCATCGTACTGGTTCACGGGCTTTTTGGCAGCCTGGATAACCTGGGCGTGCTGGCGCGCGATCTGGTTACCGACCACGATATTTTACAGGTCGATATGCGAAATCACGGTCTTTCCGGCCGTTCCGACGAGATGACCTACGCCGCAATGGCGCAGGATCTGCTGGATACGCTGGATGCCAACGATCTGCAAAAGGTAACCCTCATCGGGCATTCAATGGGTGGCAAAGCGGTGATGGCCCTGACGGCGCTTGCGCCGGAGCGTATTAACGGCCTGGTGGTGATTGATGTTGCGCCCGTGGATTATGACGTCCGCCGTCACGACGAAATTTTTGCCGCCATCAATGCTGTCACCGAAGCGGGTGTCGCGACCCGCCAGCAGGCAGCAGCCGTCATGCGTGAGCATCTTGATGAAGAGGGCGTCGTGCAGTTCCTGCTGAAGTCGTTTGTTGACGGCCAGTGGCGTTTTAACGTGCCGGTGCTCTGGGACCAGTACAACAACATCGTGGGCTGGAAAACCGTCCCCGCCTGGCCGCACCCTACTCTCTTTATTCGCGGCGGAAACTCTCCTTACGTTACCGACGCGTACCGCGACGCCATACTGATGCAGTTCCCGGAGGCTCGCGCCCACGTTATTGCCGGTGCCGGGCACTGGGTGCATGCGGAAAAACCTGACGCCGTGCTGCGCGCCATTCGCCGCTATCTTGCTGATACTGCAAATTGATTAAAAAGAGAGCGACTGGAAGGCTGCGGGCTTCCAGTCGTTGGCGCGCCGTTTTTGGTGATGTATGATGGCGCGCTTATCGCCCGGGCATTAGCAGGGCGGCGTGTTTCCCCCGAAGTCTCAGAATCATGGCCAAAGAACAAACGGACCGTACGACACTAGATCTGTTCGCGAATGAGCGTCGTCCGGGACGACCGAAGACGAATCCGCTTTCGCGCGATGAACAGCTGCGTATCAATAAACGCAATCAGCTTAAACGCGATAAAAATCGTGGGCTTAAGCGTGTCGAACTGAAGCTTAACGCCGACGCCGTCGATGCGCTGAACGAGCTGGCTGACGCGCGAAATATCAGCCGCAGCGAGCTCATTGAAGAGATGCTGATCGCCCAGCTTGAGACGTTGCGCGGCCAGGCATAAGTCTGAAAATTCCCTTAATTACCCTTTTCATGTAGCACAGAGTGCAGTCCTGCGCGATAGCTGTTTCCGCAGGGTTGTCAGTTCTGCTATTATTGCCCTTATCCGTGGCCGAATTGCGCCACCATACTATTAAGTTTCAAGAGGTTATTTTACTCATGGCAATCATCGGCATTTTCTTTGGCAGTGATACCGGCAATACCGAAAATATCGCAAAAAACATTCAAAAACAGCTCGGTAAAGACGTTGCTGATGTGCATGACATCGCCAAGAGCAGCAAAGAAGATCTGGAAGGCTATGACATTCTGCTGCTGGGTATCCCAACCTGGTACTACGGTGAAGCCCAGTGCGACTGGGATGATTTCTTCCCGACGCTGGAAGAAGTCGACTTCAACGGTAAGCTTGTTGCCCTGTTTGGCTGCGGCGATCAGGAAGACTATGCCGAATACTTCTGTGACGCGCTGGGTACCATCCGCGACATCATTGAGCCGAATGGCGCGGTTATCGTAGGCCACTGGCCGACCGCCGGTTACCACTTCGAAGCGTCTAAAGGCCTGGCCGATGACGATCACTTCGTGGGTCTGGCCATCGACGAAGACCGTCAGCCAGAACTGACCGCTGAGCGCGTCGAGAAATGGGTTAAGCAGATCCGTGAAGAACTGCACCTGGACGATATTCTTAACGCCTGATTTTTATCGCGGCGCAACGGCGGTTGCGCCCGTGCACCAGGTCAAACCGATTAAATTAATTGCTACAATCTTTTAACTTTTTCGCCCAGACCTGTACAATGTCTCCCTGATAAAATGTGGTTTTTCATTGAGCAAGTTTGTTGGTGATACCCCATTTTTATAAGCATATTTTGCCTGAGACTTGCAGTTTTCATTTAGCCATGGCAGTTCTATAATGAGACGCATTATCCCAGGTGCATTTTCTGTCACTTCCTACAGAAGTGAATCGTTTAGCAACAGGACAGATTCCGCATGACTGACAACAATACCGCATTAAAGAAGGCTGGCCTGAAAGTTACGCTTCCTCGGTTAAAAATCCTCGAAGTGCTTCAGGGTCCAGACAATCACCATGTCAGTGCGGAAGACCTCTATAAACGTCTTATCGACATGGGTGAAGAGATTGGGCTGGCTACCGTCTATCGCGTGCTGAACCAGTTTGATGACGCGGGCATTGTTACCCGTCATAATTTCGAAGGCGGTAAATCTGTTTTCGAACTGACTCAGCAGCAGCACCACGATCACCTGATCTGCCTCGATTGCGGCAAGGTCATTGAATTCAGCGATGATTCCATCGAATCACGCCAGCGTGAAATCGCCGCGCGTCATGGCATCCGCCTGACTAACCACAGCCTGTACCTTTACGGTCACTGCGCTGAAGGCGACTGCCGCGAAGACGACCACGCGCACGACGCGAAATAATCAGTATTCATACTCTGAGCCAGCCGCAAGGTTGGCTTTTTTTTTGCCTGTAAAAAGCCCGGTGGTGCTGCGCTTACCGGGCCTACGGGCTATGACACCTTTGTAGGACCGGCAAGCGCAGCACCACCGGGCGTAAAGCACTTATTTATTGTTATTGCGTATCTCGTTCCAGATCTTATCGCAACGCTTCGCCACTTCCTGATCGTTACCGGTTTTACGTGCCTGAATGCAGGCCTGGTAATCCATCACGCGGACGTTCTCCTGCGTCGCGAACTGCTCGTGTGCTTTCTCTTTCTTCAGCACGTTCAGCACGCTCTGACAGGCTTCAATCTTCTCCGGCGATCCTTCCGCAGTATTAATGCAGGCGCTATACGCCTCTTTCAGACGGGTGTCCTCTTTCGGTGCCTGTGTCTGAGCGCACGCCACCAGCCCTGATGCCAGCAACGCGACGATTACGATTTTTTTCATCATGTGCAGTCTCCATACCGGCGGGACTCAGCCCGCCGGTGCGTTCATCAGAAGATAGTGAATGGGGCGATAACCATGAATTTCACGTCACGTTCATCCTGGAAGATGTTGCCGTAACCGCCCGCGTAGCTCGGGATATCGGAGTGGTTGTCGTACTGGGTGAAGTGCAGTTTGAACATCGTGCCTTTCGCGCGGCCATCCTGCAGCGTATAGATAGCATCCAGGCTGTAGGAAGACTCTTTCAGGCGATAGTTTGGATCGTAGTAAGCGTCCGGTGTTGCCATGTCGGCAGGTTTTGCATCCCAGGCGTAAGCGTAAGAAGCGCCCACCGCCCAGCCAGGCAGGTTCCAGTTTTTCAGGTCGTACATTGCGCCGAAGAAGACCGCTTTCTCGCCGTCGGCGTTGAAGTCGGAGCGGTTATCCCACCAGATATCAAGACGACCGTTGGAGGAAGCGTAGGTCGGGGTCATACGCTGCAGGAAGTAGCCCTGCTGCCCTTCCGCTTTCACCCATGTGCCTTCCAGACGCAAATCAACCTGACCGACCTTATAGCCGAAAGTGAGCGCCTGCAGCCAGGCGGTACCGTCGTAGATGTCGTTAACGCCACCGTTACTGACTTTATCGCGCGTACCGTAGAACTGGTAGCTGGTACTCAGCGGGCTACCCGCGACATCAAACTTATAGCTGGCCTTAGCAAAGTACTGATCGATATAACCTTGCGCCTGGCCAAATGCCGCTTCGAGAACCAGATCGTTTTTGAAGTCGTATTTCGCGCCCAGCGAGTGGAGGTAATCGACTTTGGTTTTCTTATCGTTCTGGTAGAACTTGTCCATTTCAATGTGCCACGGTGCTTTGTACTCGTTGGTCCACATATAGGAGAAGCTCAGCGCACCCGCATCGCCGTAGTCAAAGTTGGCTCCCGCTTCCGCCCCCTGATAGGTACCCGGCATAAAGCTCCAGTGTGGGGCTAACAGCGTCTGGCCGGTTGGCTGAATATAACCGCCGCGGGCCCATACCGGACCGTATTTAAATTTCGCTGCGGCTTTGTAAAGGCTGATACCGCTCTTATCGCCAGACCAGTCTTCTTTATACGCTTTGTTGCTGGAGGAGAAGGCGATTTCGTTCGGGTGGCCGCTGTCGCCGTTTTCCGCCATTTCAATCGCGGTGAACGCAGCAATATCCAGGCCGAACATATCCGCGGCGTAGCCTGACTGGAAGTCCAGGTTGGCGTTCCAGGTGGAGTGCGAGAGGTTGGTTTTGTATTTATCTTCAGTGACGTCTTTACGGTCACGCTCACGTTGCCAGTAATAAATACCGCCCGTGAGGGTAGAATCTTCGATGAAGCCCGCTGCTTTTGCCTCTGGCGCAATCACCAGGCCCGACATTGCTGTCACACCGGCAATAGCCAGCGCCAGCGCACTACGTTTGCCACTGAACGTACGCATAGATTATTCCTCTTTGACGAATTAAAACGCCTGAAACGGCGTAAATAAAAAAGACCAAATAGTCAGGGGTAGTTTTAAATACCCTCGAATTAACTACCGTCTTTAGGTTATTTTTCGCGACGCGAATTATCAATGCTTTTTAGCGGGCAAAAGTCAGGATTATGACGAAGTGCACATAATTGGTAGTGCTTTGTAACATTTACAGGAAGGCGAGGAATGACGGGGAATTATCAGTTATTTCAGCGGGTAGACGTGGTATCTCTTACCTGTTTTGTAACCTTTTTGATTTTCGCTATGACACAAACTTTTTTTAGAAAAATAAGTAGCACCTCATTGACCTGTTATTTTCATGACGCCTCTTTAGGCCCGGGCTTAATATCCTGATCGTTAAATAAAAAAACGCCGCATAATGCGGCGTTTGTCTCTCATTGACCAGAACAGCAATATTATTCGCCGATCTTCGTCCAGGTATCACGCAGACCCACGGTACGGTTAAATACCGGTTTCTCCGCCGTGCTGTAACGGCTGTCCAGGCAGAAGTATCCTTCACGTTCAAACTGGAACGCTTTGCCCGCTTCAGCGGCTTTCAGAGAAGGCTCCGCATAACCCTGCTTGATCACCAGCGATTCCGGGTTG
Organism: Enterobacter sp. ECC-249; assembly: GCF_043965265.1. Classification (NCBI taxonomy): domain Bacteria; kingdom Pseudomonadati; phylum Pseudomonadota; class Gammaproteobacteria; order Enterobacterales; family Enterobacteriaceae; genus Enterobacter; species Enterobacter sp. ECC-249. Next base: position 1,799,354 of record NZ_CP143660.1, on the reverse strand, counting down.
ATGGTTGCCAGGAAGTCTTCCGCCGCACCCGGGTTAGGCACGCTAAACAGACGATCGTACAGACGAATTTCTACCGGCAGCGCGTGGGAAGCGCTCACCCAGTGAATAACGCCCTTCACTTTACGGCCGTCAGCAGGATCTTTGCTCAGAGTCTCGGCGTCGTAAGAACAGAAGATGGTAGTGATGTTCCCTTCCGCATCTTTTTCGACGCGCTCGGCTTTGATGACGTAAGCATTACGCAGACGCACTTCTTTGCCCAGCACCAGACGCTTGTACTGCTTGTTGGCTTCTTCGCGGAAATCAGCGCGGTCAATCCAGATCTCGCCGCTGAACGGCACGTCACGGCTTCCCATTTCCGGTTTGTTCGGATGGTTAGGCATGGAGACCAGCTCGCTCTCGCCCTGCGGATAGTTTTCGATCACCAGCTTCACCGGATCGATAACGGCCATCGCGCGCGGGGCGTTTTCGTTGAGATCTTCGCGAATGCAGGATTCAAGAGAGGCCATCTCGATGGTGTTGTCCTGCTTGGTCACGCCGATACGTTTGCAGAACTCACGAATAGAGGCGGCAGTGTAGCCACGACGACGCAGACCGGAAATAGTCGGCATACGCGGGTCGTCCCAGCCCTCAACGTGCTTGTCGGTCACCAGCAGGTTCAGCTTACGCTTGGACATCACGGTGTATTCCAGATTCAGACGAGAGAACTCGTACTGGCGCGGATGCACAGGAATGGTGATGTTATCCAGCACCCAGTCGTACAGACGACGGTTGTCCTGGAACTCCAGCGTACACAGGGAGTGCGTAATGCCTTCCAGCGCATCGCTGATGCAGTGGGTGAAATCGTACATCGGGTAGATGCACCACTTGTTACCGGTCTGGTGGTGTTCTGCGAATTTGATGCGGTACAGCACCGGATCGCGCATCACGATGAACGGAGACGCCATGTCGATTTTGGCACGCAGGCACGCTTTGCCTTCTTCGAAACCACCGGCACGCATTTTTTCAAACAGCGCCAGGTTCTCTTCCACGCTGCGATCGCGGAACGGGCTGTTTTTGCCCGGCGCGGTCAGCGTACCGCGATATTCACGGATTTCGTCAGCAGACAGTTCATCAACATACGCCAGACCCTTGTTGATCAGTTCAACCGCGTAGGCGTACAGCTGATCGAAATAGTCAGAGGAGTAGCAGATATCGCCAGACCAGTTGAAGCCCAGCCATTGCACGTCATTCTTGATGGACTCAACGTATTCGATGTCTTCTTTTACTGGGTTGGTGTCATCGAAACGCAGGTTGCACTGTCCCTGGTAGTCTTGTGCAATGCCAAAGTTCAGGCAGATGGACTTCGCATGCCCGATATGCAGGTAGCCGTTCGGCTCCGGCGGGAAACGGGTATGAATTGTGGTGTGCTTACCACTGGCCAGATCTTCATCGATGATCTGACGAATAAAGTTACTCGGGCGGGCTTCTGCCTCACTCATCGTGGATTCCTCAAAGCGTAAACAACGTATAACGGCATATGATCTTATAAGCCGGACGTAGTGACAACCCTTAAAACGTCTCTGAAGAAAATAATGGGGGCTTTTGCTGCAAAAAAAAGCGGCGGAGGATATCCCCCGCCGCTTAAGGCATGACTCTACTCAGGAGCGATTACTTGCCTTTAATCTCATACAGCGGTGTTTGACCCGCAACAACCTGACCTTTGGCCTGAATGACCAGGCCGCTAAAGTCGTCGATGTTGCTGCAAACGACCGGACTTATCATGGAGCGCGCGTTGGCGTTCAGGAAGTCCAGATCCATTTCCAGAATCGGCTGCCCAGCCACCACTTCAGCGCCCTCTTCCACCAGACGAGTAAAGCCCTGGCCGTTCAGCGCAACGGTATCGATACCCATGTGGACAACGATCTCCGCGCCATTTTCGGTTTCGAGGCAGAACGCGTGGTTGGTGTTGAAGATTTTCACGATAGTACCGGCCGCCGGAGACACAACGGTTTTTTCCGTTGGTTTCACCGCCACACCGTCACCTACCGCTTTGCTGGCGAAGGCTTCGTCAGGCACCTGCTCAATCGCAACGACTTCACCGGTTACCGGTGAAACCAGCGCAGCTACCGTTTTGGCGTTGGGTACCGCCTGAGGTTTTGCAGCCGCTGGCGCGGCGGCAGGTGCGGCAGAAGCTTCTGCTGCGGCTACCGGACCGGTGGTTTTCATGGCGTTAGCAATTTTCTCTGCCACGAAGCCAACGATAATCTGCACGCTGGTTTTGTTCAGGCGGATAACACCGGAAGCACCCAGACGTTTGGCCAGCGCTTCGTTCACCAGGGAGGAGTCTTTAACGTTCAGACGCAGGCGAGTGATACAGGCGTCGATGCCGGTCAGGTTGTCAGAACCGCCGACAGCGGCGATGTACTGACGCGCCAGACCTGATACGTCCTGATCCTGAGCACCACTCACGTTCATATCCTGACCATCCGCTTCGCTACCGGCCACAGCCAGCTCACGACCCGGCGTCATCAGGTTGAATTTGGTGATAGTGAAACGGAACACCACGTAGTAGATCGCGAAGAACACCAGGCCTTGCGGGATCAGCATCCACCAGTGTGTCGCCAGCGGGTTACGGGACGACAGCACCATATCCACCAGACCGGCGCTGAAGCCAAAACCGGCAATCCACTGCATGCTGGCAGCGATGAACACGGAGATACCGGTCAGCACGGCGTGGATCACATACAGAACCGGCGCCACGAACATGAAGGAGAATTCCAGCGGCTCGGTGATACCGGTGAAGAAGGCCGCGAACGCCCCCGCCATCATGATACCCAGCACTTTCGCTTTATTCTCTGGACGCGCGCAGTGGTAGATAGCCAGCGCAGCACCCGGCAGACCAAACATCATGATTGGGAAGAAGCCAGCCTGGTAACGACCGGTGATACCGACAACCGCTTTACCTGCTTCGATGGACTGTGCGCCACCCAGGAAGTTAGGAATATCGTTAATACCGGCAACGTCGAACCAGAACACGGAGTTCAGCGCGTGGTGCAGACCGACCGGGATCAGCAGACGGTTGAAGAACGCGTACACGCCCGCACCGACAGAACCCAGTTTCTGGATGTGCTCACCGAAGTTCACCAGACCGTCGAAGATCATCGGCCAGACGTACATCATGATGAACGCGACAACGATCATCACAAACGAGGTCAGAATGGGGACCAGGCGGCGACCGCTAAAGAAGGAGAGCGCTTTTGGCAGCTCTACGCTGCTGAAGCGGTTATACAGTTCAGCGGAGATGATACCCACAAGGATACCGACAAACTGGTTGCTGATCTTACCGAATGCCGCCGGAACCTGGTCCGCCGGAATTTTTTGGATCATGGCCACCGCTGCAGGCGAGCAGAGGGTGGTTAACACGAGGAAACCGACAAAACCGGTCAGCGCAGCGGCACCGTCTTTGTCTTTGGACATACCGTAAGCCACACCAATCGCGAACAACACGGACATGTTGTCGATAATGGCGGAACCTGACTTGATAAAGAACGCCGCCAGCGCGCTGGTATTACCCCAGCCGTTGGGGTCGATCCAGTAGCCGACACCCATCAGGATGGCTGCGGCAGGCAGCGTGGCGACCGGCACCATCAGTGCGCGACCAACCTTTTGTAAATAACCTAGAATACTCACTTTCTTCCCCCTATGAGACCCCGTTTAAGGCATGTTCTCAGCTCTGTTTTTTATTGTGTCACGAACGATAGATACCGTTGATGCTTCACTGGCATTGTGAGTGTGTGAAAAATTAATTCGTATCGCAAATTAAACGCGTACTTTTTGTGATTTTTGTCACCAAATATCGTTATTCACCCTCCCTTATACTGGCTAACAGCGAAAACTTATTTTATCATTCAAAAAATCAAGACGGATTGATCCGGCCTGAAAGTTTCCAGGTTACGCTTAAGTATCAGGTTCCGATAGCCATCCGCCCACTCTTCTACTTTAACTCTTGAGGTGAACAATGAGACTGATTCCCCTGGCAACTGCTGAGCAAGTCGGTAAATGGGCCGCTCGCCATATCGTTAATCGTATTAACGCGTTTAAACCGACCGCCGATCGTCCTTTCGTTCTTGGACTTCCGACAGGCGGCACGCCGCTGACCGCCTACAAGGCGCTGGTTGAGATGCATAAAGCAGGCCAGGTTAGCTTCAAACATGTTGTAACCTTCAACATGGATGAATACGTTGGCTTACCGAAAGACCACCCGGAAAGCTACCATAGCTTTATGCACCGCAATTTCTTTGATCACGTTGATATTCCATCTGAAAATATTAACCTGCTGAATGGAAACGCGCCTGATATTGACGCAGAATGCCGTCAGTATGAAGAAAAAATCCGTTCTTACGGTAAGATCCACCTGTTCATGGGTGGTGTAGGTAATGATGGTCACATCGCGTTTAACGAACCGGCGTCATCTCTGGCTTCCCGCACCCGTATTAAAACGCTGACCCATGACACGCGCGTGGCAAACTCCCGCTTCTTTGACGGCGACGTTAACCAGGTTCCAAAATACGCCCTGACCGTAGGCGTAGGCACCCTGCTGGATGCCGAAGAAGTGATGATTCTGGTGCTGGGCGGCGTGAAAGCGCAAGCGCTCCAGGCTGCCGTTGAAGGCAACGTTAACCATATGTGGACCATCAGCTGCCTGCAGCTGCATCCTAAATCAGTCATCGTTTGCGACGAACCGTCCACGATGGAGCTGAAGGTTAAAACGCTGAAATACTTCAACGAGTTAGAAGCCGAGAACATCAAAGGTCTGTAATTGAATAACCGCCTCTTCATCAAGAGGCGGCCGCTTTTTTTAACCGGGGGTCGTTATGTACGCTTTAACCCACGGTCGGATTTATACCGGCCATGAAATTCTGGATGACCATGCGATTGTTATCGCTGATGGCCTGATTGAACGTGTTTGCCCGCTGGCAGAACTGCCGCCGGAGATTGAACAGCGCTCACTCAATGGAGCAGTAATCTCCCCCGGTTTCATCGACGTACAGCTCAACGGCTGCGGCGGTGTGCAATTCAATGACACTGCGGATGCGGTGACGGTCGAAACGCTGGAGATCATGCAGAAAGCCAACGAGAAATCGGGCTGCACCAGCTATCTGCCAACGCTCATCACCAGCAGTGATGACCTCATGAAGCAGGGTATCCGCGTGATGCGCGAATACCTGGGCAAACACTCTAATCAGGCGCTGGGCCTGCACCTTGAAGGGCCATGGTTGAATATGGTCAAGAAAGGAACGCATAACCCGGATTACGTGCGTAAACCTGATGCGGAGCTGGTTGACTACATGTGTGCGAACGCCGATGTGATCACCAAAGTGACGCTGGCACCTGAAATGACGGGTGCGGATGTCATTAGCAAACTGGCGGGTGCCGGGATTATCGTTTCAGCAGGCCACTCAAACGCGACGCTGAAAGAAGCGAAAGCCGGTTTCCGCGCGGGCATCACTTTCGCAACGCACCTTTACAACGCCATGCCGTATATCACAGGCCGTGAACCGGGTCTGGTCGGGGCGATTCTGGATGAGCCAGACGTCTACTGCGGCATTATTGCTGACGGTTTACATGTCGATTACACAAACATTCGCAACGCTAAGCGGCTGAAAGGTGACAAACTTTGTCTGGTGACGGATGCCACCGCACCGGCAGGTGCAAATATTGAGCAGTTCATTTTTGCCGGTAAAACAATATACTACCGCAATGGACTGTGTGTGGATGAAAACGGCACGCTGAGCGGTTCCTCTTTAACCATGATTGAAGGGGTCCGTAACCTGGTTGAACATTGCGGGATTGCGCTTGATGAAGTCCTGCGTATGGCAACCCTTTATCCGGCTCGCGCAATGGGCGTGGATAAACAGCTCGGCGGAATTGCACCAGGTATGGTTGCAAACCTGACGGCATTCACACACGATTATAAAATTATTAAGACCATCGTTAATGGTAACGAGGTCGTCACTGAGTAAGTAAAAGTATGACACCTGGCGGACAAGCTCAAATCGGTAATGTCGATCTCGTTAAACAACTTAACAGTGCGGCGGTGTACCGTCTGATTGACCAGCACGGACCAATCTCGCGAATTCAGATAGCCGAACAAAGCCAGCTTGCTCCCGCCAGCGTGACAAAAATTACCCGTCAGCTCATTGAGCGCGGTCTGATCAAAGAAGTCGATCAGCAGGCCTCCACCGGGGGCCGCCGCGCCATCTCTATTATCACCGAAACCCGAAATTTTCAGGCCATTGGCGTCCGTCTGGGCCGCCATGACACTACGCTCACGCTGTACGATCTGAGCAGTAAAGCCATTGCGGAAGAACACTACCCTCTTCCGGAGCGCACCCAGGAGACGCTGGAGCATGCGCTGCTGAATACCATCGCGCAGTTTATTGAAAGCTGTCAGCGCAAGATCCGCGAACTCATCGCCATCTCCGTGATTCTGCCCGGTCTGGTCGACCCGGAAAGCGGCGTGATCCGCTATATGCCTCATATTCAGGTTGAAAACTGGGGGCTGGTCGACGCGCTGGAAAAGCGTTTTAAAGTGACCTGCTTTGTGGGCCACGACATCCGCTCGCTGGCGCTGGCAGAGCACTACTTTGGTGCGAGCCAGGACTGTGAAGACTCTATTCTGGTGCGCGTCCACCGCGGAACGGGCGCGGGTATTATCTCTAACGGCCGTATTTTTATTGGTCGCAACGGTAACGTCGGGGAGATCGGCCACATTCAGGTTGAACCCCTCGGGGAGCGCTGCCACTGCGGCAACTTCGGTTGTCTTGAAACCATTGCCGCCAACACGGCCATCGAGCAGCGCGTTCGCCATCTCCTTGAACAGGGTTACCAAAGCCGCGTCACGCTGGACGATTGCAAGATTGGAACCATCTGCAAAGCCGCCAATAAAGGCGACGCGCTGGCCTGCGAAGTGATCGAGCAGGTGGGGCGCCATCTGGGGAAAACCATCGCCATCGCCATTAACCTGTTTAACCCACAAAAAGTGGTGATTGCCGGTGAAATTGTGGAAGCGGAAAAGGTGCTGCTCCCCGCGATTGAAGGCTGTATCAACACCCAGGCGCTGAAAGCATTCCGCCAGAATCTTCCGGTGGTTCGTTCAAAGCTTGACCATCGTTCGGCGATTGGCGCATTCGCGCTGGTCAAACGCGCCATGCTCAACGGAATTCTGCTGCAGCATTTGCTGGAAAGTTGATCGGACCTTATAGTAACGCCTTCTTTTTTTTGATGTCGGACTGTCCATGACCATTAAGAATGTAATTTGTGATATCGACGGCGTGCTGATGCACGACAACGTTGCCGTGCCGGGTGCTGCGGAGTTTCTTCACCGCATCATCGACAAAGGAATGCCTCTTGTTCTTCTCACGAACTACCCTTCTCAGACCGGTCAGGATCTGGCAAACCGCTTTGCCACGGCGGGTGTCGACGTCCCGGACAGCGTGTTTTATACCTCGGCGATGGCCACGGCGGATTTTCTGAAGCGTCAGGAAGGAAAAAAAGCCTACGTGGTAGGTGAAGGTGCGCTTATCCATGAGCTGTATAAAGCAGGCTTTACCATCACTGATGTAAACCCTGACTTTGTGATCGTCGGCGAAACGCGCTCCTTTAACTGGGAGATGATGCATAAAGCTGCATATTTTGTTGCCAGCGGCGCGCGCTTTATCGCTACCAACCCGGATACGCACGGCCGTGGTTTTTATCCGGCCTGCGGTGCGCTCTGTGCCGGTATCGAGAAAATCTCTGGTCGTCAGCCGTTTGTGGTCGGTAAACCGAGCCCGTGGATCATTCGTGCCGCGCTCAACAAGATGCAGGCCCACTCGGAAGAAACGGTTATTGTCGGCGACAACCTGCGTACCGATATTCTTGCCGGTTTCCAGGCTGGCCTGGAGACGATTCTGGTCCTCTCCGGCGTCTCTCAACTTGATGACATTGATTCGATGCCGTTTCGTCCAAGCTGGATTTACCCCTCCGTCGATGAAATTGACATCATCTGATACCAAACCACGCCTCAGGGCGTGGTTTTTCATTCATGGCCTATACAAACAAAACCCCATCTAACAAAAAGCACGTTTTATTGCATAATCATCAATAAAAGAACTCGCGGCGTACTCTTTTTTCACTATTCAGCAATCACTATTGCACTTTTTCCGCTTTCACCCGTAAAACGCTTGCGCGCCCTGCCCCTTTGCGGCATTTTCATAAGCAAGCAACATTACAAAGCAACAGGGTTAACGGAGAAGGTTATGTGTTCAATTTTTGGCGTACTGGATATTAAAACTGACGCGGGCGAACTGCGAAAAAAGGCACTCGAACTGTCCCGCCTGATGCGCCATCGCGGACCGGACTGGTCAGGCGTTTACGCCAGTGACAAAGCGATTCTGGCTCACGAACGTCTGTCTATTGTTGACGTCAACGCCGGTGCACAGCCGCTGTATAACGAGAAAAAAACGCACGCGCTGGCTGTCAACGGTGAGATCTACAACCATCAGGCGCTGCGCGCCGAGTACGGTGACCGCTACGCGTTCCAGACCGGCTCTGACTGTGAAGTTATCCTGGCGCTGTATCAGGAGAAAGGTCCTGAGTTCCTGGACGACCTGCAGGGTATGTTTGCCTTTGCCCTGTACGACAGCGAAAAAGACGCTTACCTGATTGGCCGCGACCACATCGGTATTATCCCGCTGTACATGGGCCACGATGAACACGGCAACTTCTACGTTGCCTCTGAAATGAAAGCCCTGGTGCCGGTTTGCCGCACCATCAAAGAGTTCCCGGCGGGCAGCTATCTGTGGAGCAAAGACGGCGAGATCCGCTCCTATTACCAGCGTGACTGGTTCGACTATGATGCGGTAAAAGACAACGTCACGGACAAAGCCGAGCTGCGTCAGGCGCTGGAAGATTCCGTGAAAAGCCACCTGATGTCCGACGTACCGTACGGTGTGCTGCTCTCCGGCGGTCTGGACTCCTCCGTGATCTCCGCGATCACCAAGAAATTCGCGGCCCGTCGCGTGGAAGATCAGGAGCGCTCAGAAGCCTGGTGGCCACAGCTGCACTCCTTTGCCGTGGGCCTGGAAGGCGCACCGGATCTGAAAGCCGCGCAGGAAGTGGCAAACCACCTCGGCACCGTGCACCACGAGATCCATTTCACCGTGCAGGAAGGACTGGATGCCATCCGCGATGTGATCTATCACATCGAAACTTATGACGTAACAACCATCCGCGCTTCAACGCCGATGTACCTGATGTCGCGTAAGATCAAGGCGATGGGCATCAAGATGGTGCTCTCCGGTGAAGGTTCTGACGAAGTGTTTGGCGGCTACCTGTACTTCCACAAGGCGCCGAACGCCAAAGAGCTGCACGAAGAGACCGTGCGTAAACTCCAGGCGCTGCATATGTTTGACTGCGCGCGCGCCAACAAAGCGATGTCGGCATGGGGTGTCGAAGCGCGCGTGCCGTTCCTGGATAAGAAATTCCTCGACGTGGCGATGCGCATCAACCCGCAGGACAAGATGTGCGGCAACGGCAAAATGGAAAAACATATCCTGCGCGAATGTTTTGAATCCTACCTGCCGGCGAGCGTGGCGTGGCGTCAGAAAGAGCAGTTCTCCGATGGCGTAGGCTACAGCTGGATCGACACCCTTAAAGAGGTCGCGGCGAAACAGGTTTCTGACCAACAGCTGGAAACCGCAAGCTTCCGCTTCCCGTACAACACGCCGGGTTCGAAAGAAGCGTATCTCTACCGAGAAATCTTTGAAGAATTGTTCCCGGTACCGAGCGCTGCGGAGTGCGTGCCGGGTGGCCCGTCCGTCGCCTGCTCTTCTGCCAAAGCGATTGAATGGGATGAATCTTTCAAATCCATGAACGATCCATCAGGACGCGCAGTAGGCGTTCACCAGTCAGCCTACAAATAATCACTCAGATCGCAATCGGGCCCCTCAGGGGCCTGATTTTTTTGCCTCGCATTTCACCGTCTAAATCTGATTAATAACCAATAATTGCCGAATATTCGGTCACGCTGTTCGCAACCTAACCAAACAGTCACATTCCAGCTATTTTCGTTGAAAAAGGTGTTGACGCTGCAAGGGTCTATACGCATAATGCGCCCCGCAACGCCGATAAGGTAACGCGAAAAAAGATGGCTACGTAGCTCAGTTGGTTAGAGCACATCACTCATAATGATGGGGTCACAGGTTCGAATCCCGTCGTAGCCACCATCTTTTTTGCGGGAGTGGCGAAATTGGTAGACGCACCAGATTTAGGTTCTGGCGCCGCAAGGTGTGCGAGTTCAAGTCTCGCCTCCCGCACCATTCCCGGGTAAGCGTTGCACGGATGGGGTATCGCCAAGCGGTAAGGCACCGGTTTTTGATACCGGCATTCCCTGGTTCGAATCCAGGTACCCCAGCCATATTTCTTCGATTTTGCGGTTCTCCGCGGTATTGGGGTATCGCCAAGCGGTAAGGCACCGGTTTTTGATACCGGCATTCCCTGGTTCGAATCCAGGTACCCCAGCCATCGAAGATTGCAGTACTGGCTACGTAGCTCAGTTGGTTAGAGCACATCACTCATAATGATGGGGTCACAGGTTCGAATCCCGTCGTAGCCACCAAATTTAGATTATCGATGTTGTTCGGTAATGAAAAAAAATTGTTGGGGTATCGCCAAGCGGTAAGGCACCGGATTCTGATTCCGGCATTCCGAGGTTCGAATCCTCGTACCCCAGCCAATTTAAAAAGTCGTTAGGCAGTTTGTTTAACGCAATTGGGGTGTCGCCAAGCGGTAAGGCTCTGGTTTCTGATACCAGCATTCCGGGGTTCGAATCCCTGCACCCCAGCCACTTAAGTAACAAAAAAGCCCGCTCTGCGGGCTTTTTTGTTTTTGTACAGAATTGTGCGGCCTGATTCCCCCTCACCCTAACCCTCTCCCCAAAGGGGCGAGGGAAAAGTCGGAGCAAAGATTAAAGTCCGAGGGCGTACTTCAGGGCCTGACGCTTCAGGCCACCAGCACGCTCTGCTGCCATCAATCCAATATTACGCAGAATGCGCACCGGGGCTAAATCATTGCTGAACCCGGCATAGAACAGATCCATCCCCGACTGCATGAGGAAGTTATCCGCCATACGCCGCGTCTGGTAACGCTTCAGGATCTGATGGCTGGCCCAGTTTTCCGCGTGCCCGCGGGCGCTGTCCAGCACATCCAGTAAGGCATCGACGTCACGATACCCCAGATTGACCCCCTGCCCGGCCAGCGGATGAATGGTGTGTGCCGCATCACCCACCAGCGCCAGCCCTTCACGGGCATACTGCAAAGCGTGACGTCGCGTGAGGGGAAACGCCCCGGCAGCGACCGGCGTAACATTGCCCAGACGGCTCGGGAAGTGCAGGCGGATTTCCCGCTGCAATTGTTCCATTGAAAGCCCCTGCAGCTGGCGAATACGCGCCGGTTTGTCGTACCAGACCAGCGACGCCCAGTTCTCAAACAGCGGTAAAAAGGCGTGCGGGCCGTTCGGCGTAAAGTGCTGCCAGGTGCTTTCTCCCGGCGCATTCTCGCACTCGACGGTAATCAGCATGCAGGACTGCTCATACTGCCAGGCATGAACCCCGATCCCCGCCATCTGTCTGACCTGCGAGTTAGCGCCGTCTGCCCCAACGACCAGCTTCACGGCCAGTTCATCGCCGCTGTCGAGCGTCAGTAAATAGCCACTCTCGTGAGGATGCAGTGCCTTAAGCGACGCCGGAACACGCAGCGTCACCTTCGGATGCGTCTCCAGCGCCTGCCAGAGTGCCAGCTGAAGCACGTTGTTTTCCACCATATAACCCAGGCGCGGCAGCTTCAGCTCAGCGGCATCAAACGCGACGTGGGCATTTTCCCACTCCCAGGTTTCAAGACGGCTGTATGGATGGGCGCGCATCGCCAGCACCGCCTCCCAGACGCCCAGCCCGCGCAGCAGATCGACGGACGCCGCGCTGATAGCAGAAATGCGCACATCCGGTTTGCTGGCGGGATCAAAGGCCGGCGGAGCAGCCTGTTCAATTACCGTTACCTCGAATCCCTGCTGCGCCAGCCCCAGCGCCAGCGCGCCGCCGACCATACCGCCGCCGACAACGGCAACTTCGGTGTGTAGGAGTGTCATGGTCAATTTTCCTTATTGGAGAATCCCTTAAGTTTACCGGATTTTTTCGGTCCTGAGACACATAACCTTCATACTGGTCACAACCCCACCAAAGCATTACAATACGCGGCTTGCAATCCTGAGCTGAGCAAGTCGATGACTAAAAAACTCCATATAAAAACCTGGGGCTGTCAGATGAACGAATACGATTCATCCAAGATGGCCGATCTGCTGGATTCAACCCACGGATACCAGCTGACAGAAAATGTGAAAGAAGCGGACGTGCTGCTGCTGAACACCTGTTCGATTCGTGAAAAAGCGCAGGAAAAAGTCTTTCACGTCTTAGGCCGCTGGAAGCTTCTCAAGCGAAAAAATCCGGACCTGATCATCGGGGTGGGTGGCTGCGTCGCGTCGCAGGAAGGCAAGCTGATCCGCCAGAGAGCTCCGTATGTGGACATTGTCTTTGGCCCTCAGACCCTGCACCGCCTGCCGGAGATGATTAATCAGGTTCGCGGCAACCGTAGCCCGGTCGTTGACGTCAGCTTCCCGGAGATCGAAAAGTTTGACCGTCTGCCAGAGCCGCGCGCCGATGGCCCGACCGCCTTCGTCTCCATCATGGAAGGCTGCAACAAATACTGCACTTACTGCGTGGTGCCTTACACCCGTGGTGAAGAAGTCAGCCGTCCGGCAGACGATATTCTGTTTGAAATCGCGCAGCTTGCCGCACAGGGCGTTCGCGAAGTGAACCTGCTGGGCCAAAACGTTAACGCCTGGCGCGGGGAAAACTACGACGGCACCACCGGCAGCTTTGCCGAGCTGCTGCGTCTGGTGGCCGCGATTGACGGCATCGACCGCATTCGCTTTACCACCAGCCATCCGATGGAGTTTACCGACGACATCATTGACGTGTACCGCGATACGCCAGAGCTGGTGAGCTTCCTGCACCTGCCGATTCAGTGTGGCTCTGACCGCGTGCTGAACCTGATGGGCCGCCCGCATACGGTGCTGGAGTACAAGTCCACCATCCGCAAGCTGCGTGAAGCGCGTCCGGATATCCAGATTAGCTCTGACTTTATCGTCGGCTTCCCAGGCGAAACCGCTGATGACTTCGAGCGCACCATGAAGCTCATCGGTGAAGTGAATTTTGACGTTAGCTACAGCTTCATCTTCTCTGCGCGTCCTGGAACACCGGCGGCCGATATGGTTGACGATGTGCCGGAGGAAGAGAAAAAGCAGCGTCTGTATATTCTGCAGGAGCGTATCAACCAGCAGGCCAACGCGTGGAGCCGTCGTATGCTCGGCACCGTTCAGCGCATTCTGGTGGAAGGCACTTCCCGCAAGAGCATTATGGAACTCTCTGGCCGTACCGAGAACAACCGCGTGGTGAACTTTGAAGGCACTCCGGATATGATCGGTAAATTCGTGGACGTCGAGATTGTCGAAGTGCTGACCAACTCGCTGCGCGCGAAGCTGGTACGCACCGAAGACGAAATGGGCCTGCGTATTGCCGAGTCACCGGAATCCGTGATCTCTCGTACCCGTAAAGAAAACGATTCTGGCGTGGGGATTTACCAGCCATAATCCTTCTGGCCTGCCCTTCCGGCAGGCCTTGTATTTCCTCTCATCGCCCCCAATATCTTCCGCAACGCTTGCGCCTTTATTCTGTGGCGTGAATAATTTCGGTAATGACCGTTTTATTACGCCGTGTGGCAGCGGGTCAGTTAACTAATCAAAGAGGAACAGTTTGAACATAGATACGCGTGAAATTAGCCTTGAGCCAGCAGACAACGCTCGCCTGCTGAGCCTGTGCGGGCCGTTTGATGACAACATCAAACAACTGGAGCGACGTCTGGGTATCGAAATCAATCGTCGCGATAATCATTTCAAACTTACCGGACGCCCTATCTGCGTCAACGCTGCTGCGGACATTCTGCGTAGCCTGTATGTCGATACCTCCCCCATGCGCGGCGAAATTCAGGATATCGAACCGGAACAAATTCACCTCGCCATTAAAGAGGCGCGCGTGCTCGAGCAAAGCGCGGAAAGCGTGCCGGACTATGGCAAGGCGATCAACATTAAGACCAAGCGTGGCGTCATCAAGCCGCGTACGCCAAACCAGGCGCAGTACATCGCCAATATTCTCGACCACGACATCACCTTCGGCGTGGGACCGGCGGGTACGGGTAAAACCTATCTGGCGGTTGCCGCGGCGGTCGATGCACTGGAACGCCAGGAGATCCGCCGCATCCTGCTGACCCGCCCTGCCGTCGAAGCGGGTGAAAAACTGGGCTTCCTGCCTGGCGATCTGAGCCAGAAGGTCGACCCGTACCTGCGCCCTTTATACGATGCGCTGTTCGAAATGCTGGGCTTTGAGAAGGTTGAGAAGCTGATTGAGCGCAACGTTATCGAAGTGGCCCCGCTCGCCTACATGCGTGGTCGTACGCTGAACGATGCGTTCATCATTCTCGATGAGAGCCAGAACACCACCATCGAACAGATGAAGATGTTCCTGACGCGTATCGGCTTTAACTCGAAAGCGGTGATTACCGGCGACGTCACGCAGATCGATCTGCCGCGCAGCACCAAATCGGGCCTGCGCCACGCCATCGAAGTACTGGCCGAGGTCGATGAAATCAGCTTCAACTTCTTCCACAGTGAAGACGTGGTACGCCACCCGGTGGTCGCGCGTATCGTTAACGCCTATGAAGCCTGGGAAGAGGCGGATCAGAAGCGTAAGGCCGAACTGGCCGCAGAACGTAAGCGCGAAGCGCAGGAGCAAGAACAGAAATGAGTCAGGTGATCCTCGATTTACAGCTGGCCTGTGAAGACAATTCCGGCATGCCAGATGAGGCACAGTTTCAGAAATGGCTGGACGCCGTTATTCCGCAGTTTCAGGAAGAATCAGAAGTGACGATTCGCCTGGTGGATGAAGCGGAAAGCCATGAGCTTAACCTGACCTATCGCGGGAAAGATAAGCCGACCAACGTGCTCTCTTTCCCGTTCGAAGCGCCTCCGGGCATTGAGATGCCGCTGCTGGGCGATCTGATCATCTGCCGTCAGGTTGTTGAGCAGGAAGCTAAAGAGCAGCAAAAGCCGCTTGAGGCCCACTGGGCGCATATGGTGGTGCACGGCAGCCTGCACCTGCTGGGCTACGATCATATTGAAGATGACGAAGCGGAAGAGATGGAGTCCCTCGAGACAGAGATAATGCTTGCTCTGGGCTATGAGGATCCGTACATTGCCGAGAAAGAATAGTCCGTCACCTGACTGACTCACCTGCCGCCACGAAAGGACATCGCGTGGCGGTAAACGTTGAACTAACAAGAGAACCCTTAACAAACGCCATGAGCGACGACAATTCACACAGTAGCGACACGACAACCAGTAAAAAGGGATTTTTCTCCCTCATTCTGAACCAGCTTTTCCACGGCGAACCCAAAAACCGTGATGAACTGCTGGAGCTGATTCGTGATTCCGGGCAGAACGACCTTATCGACGAAGATACGCGCGAAATGCTCGAAGGGGTTATGGACATCGCCGACCAGCGCGTTCGCGATATCATGATCCCCCGCTCGCAGATGATCACCCTGAAACGTAACCAGACCCTGGACGAGTGCCTCGATGTGATCATCGAATCCGCCCACTCGCGTTTCCCGGTCATCAGCGAAGACAAAGATCACATCGAAGGGATTTTGATGGCGAAAGATCTGCTGCCGTTTATGCGCAGCGATGCCGAAGCCTTCAGCATGGAAAAAGTGTTACGCCAGGCCGTGGTTGTGCCGGAAAGTAAACGTGTGGATCGGATGCTGAAAGAGTTTCGCTCTCAGCGTTACCACATGGCGATTGTTATTGATGAATTTGGTGGCGTCTCCGGTCTGGTCACGATCGAGGATATCCTTGAGCTGATCGTGGGCGAAATCGAAGACGAGTACGACGAAGAAGAGGATATCGACTTCCGTCAGCTCAGCCGCCACACCTGGACCGTGCGCGCGCTGGCCTCCATCGAGGATTTCAACGACGCCTTCGGGACCCACTTCAGCGATGAAGAGGTCGATACCATTGGCGGGCTGGTGATGCAGGCCTTTGGCCATCTCCCGGCGCGCGGTGAGACCGTTGACATCGACGGTTACCAGTTCAAAGTAGCCATGGCCGACAGCCGACGTATTATACAGGTTCACGTCAGAACGCCGGACGACTCACCGGTGCCAAAACTGGAAGATTAACGTAAATGGCATTTGCCCCATTGCTTGAACGCCAGCGCGTCCGTTTGCTGCTGGCGCTGTTACTCGGAGCCAGCGGTACGCTGGCTTTTTCTCCTTACGACATCTGGCCCGCGGCCATTCTCTCCCTGATGGGGCTTCAGGGTCTGACCCTGAACCGTCGTCCGGTGCAGGCTGCCGCTATTGGCTACTTCTGGGGACTGGGGCTGTTTGGCTCAGGTATTAACTGGGTCTATGTCAGCATCGCCCAGTTTGGCGGTATGCCGGGCCCGGTTAACGTCTTCCTGGTGGTACTGCTCGCCGCGTATCTCTCGCTTTATACCGGCCTGTTCGCCGGCATCCTTTCTCGCCTGTGGCCCAAAACCACCTGGCTGCGCGTCGCCATTGCCGCACCGGTGGTCTGGCAAATCACGGAGTTCCTGCGCGGCTGGGTGCTGACCGGCTTCCCGTGGCTGCAGTTCGGCTACAGTCAGATTGACGGCCCGCTCAAGGGCCTGGCGCCGGTCATGGGCGTTGAGGCCATTAACTTCCTGCTGATGGTGGTCAGCGGCCTGCTGGTCCTGGCGCTGGTCACGCGCGGCTGGAAGCCGCTGGTTGTGGCGCTGGTGCTGTTCGCTCTTCCCTTCCCGCTGCGCTATATCCAGTGGTTCACGCCTGAGCCCGCGCGCGCTATGCAGGTTTCCATGGTTCAGGGGAACATCCCGCAGTCCATGAAGTGGGACGAGAAAGAGCTGCTGAATACGCTGAAGATCTACGCCAACGCCACCGAAGAGGTGATGGGTAAATCGCAGCTGATTATCTGGCCGGAGTCTGCCATTCCCGATCTGGAGATCAACCAGCAGCCGTTCCTCAACATGATGAACGACCTGCTTGTGGCGCGCGGCAGCACGCTGATCACCGGAATTGTCGACGCGCGTCTGAATCAGCAGAACCGCTACGACACCTACAACACCATCATTACGCTCGGCAAAGACAGCGAATACAGCTACCACTCCACTGACCGGTACAACAAGAACCACCTGGTGCCGTTTGGTGAATTTGTGCCGCTGGAGTCGATTCTTCGCCCGCTGGCCCCGTTCTTCGATCTGCCGATGTCCTCCTTCAGCCGCGGACCGTACGTACAGCCTCAGCTGCACGCGCACGGCCTGGCCCTGACGGCGGCCATATGCTACGAAATCATCCTCGGCGAGCAGGTGCGCGATAACTTCCGCCCGGATACAGACTATCTGCTGACCATCTCCAACGATGCCTGGTTTGGTAAGTCAATCGGCCCGTGGCAGCACTTCCAGATGGCACGCATGCGCTCCCTGGAGCTGGCACGTCCGCTGCTGCGCAGCACCAACAACGGCATCACCGCCGTGATTGGTCCGCAGGGTGAAATCCAGGCGATGATCCCGCAGTTTACCCGAGAGGTGCTGACCGCTAACGTCACGCCAACCACGGGGCTGACGCCGTACGCACGCACCGGCAACTGGCCGCTGTGGATCCTGACCGCGCTGTTCGGCTTTGGCGCGGTGCTGATGAGCCTGCGCCAGCGTCGTCGATAATCCCTCCACTTCCTGCCGGGTGGCGCTGACGCTTACCCGGCCTACATTTTGCTCCCGTAGGTCGGGTAAGGCGCAGCCGCCACCCGACAATTCTCTCCAGACTCCAATTCTGGCACGCCTATTGCTTCGTTTATTCAGGTAAACGCAGTTTGGCTTAACGTGCAACTTTGTCGCACCAGCGTAGACCATCGGTAGCACCGAAACGGTGCAACGGGAGATATTTGCCTCTGAATGGTGCGGCGCGCTTCGCAAAAATAAACAATAACGCAGCAAAATCTTTACATTAAGCCAGACTAAATGTTAACAAGCTTGCATAACACTGCACTCGCATTGCGCGAGATATAACAACATCACAATGGGTATCAATGCGTCTCTGGCGCTGATAAAAAAGGAGTTGGGTATGCAATTACGTAAACTGGCCACAGCAATGCTGGTTATGGGAATGTCTGCTGGCGTGGTTCACGCTGAAGATGCGCCTGCAGCAGGCAGCACTCTCGACAAGATTGCCAAAAACGGCGTTATCGTGGTCGGCCACCGTGAATCTTCTGTCCCGTTCTCTTACTACGACAACACGCAAAAAGTCGTGGGCTATTCACAGGATTACTCCAACGCCATCGTTGAAGCCGTGAAGAAAAAGCTGAACAAACCTGACCTGCAGGTGAAGCTGATCCCAATCACTTCACAGAACCGTATTCCACTGCTGCAAAACGGCACCTTTGACTTCGAGTGTGGCTCCACCACCAACAACCTCGAGCGTCAAAAGCAGGCAGCCTTCTCTGACACCATCTTTGTAGTAGGCACCCGCCTGCTGACGAAGAAAGGCGGTGAGATTAAAGACTTCGCTGACCTGAAAGGCAAAGCAGTCGTTGTCACCTCCGGTACCACGTCTGAAGTGCTGCTGCACAAGCTGAACGACGAGAAGAAAATGGATATGCGCATCATCAGCGCGAAAGACCATGGCGACTCCTTCCGTACCCTGGAAAGCGGTCGTGCCGTCGCGTTTATGATGGACGACGCCCTGCTGGCGGGCGAGCGTGCGAAAGCGAAGAAACCAGACAACTGGGATATCGTCGGTACCGCGCAGTCCAAAGAAGCCTACGGCTGTATGCTGCGTAAAGACGATCCGCAGTTCAAAAAGCTAATCGATGACACCATCGCTCAGGTGCAGACCTCCGGCGAAGCGGAAAAATGGTTCGACAAATGGTTCAAGAACCCGATTCCACCAAAAAACCTGAACATGAATTTTGAACTGTCTGAAGACATGAAAGCGCTGTTCAAATCTCCAAACGACAAGGCTCTTAACTAATTAGAACAACAGGGGCGGGATCTCCTGCCCTCTCGATTGTCGGGAAGCATGGACAGACTATACGCTGAGTGGTCGTTCCCCACTCGGCGCGAAAAATGAGCTTCTCACCAATCTTCGAGGGTAGCGCTGCTACCCTTTTTTTTCTGGAGTTTATTATGTCAATCGACTGGAACTGGGGCATATTTCTGCAACAAGCCCCGTTCGGCAACACCACCTATCTTGGCTGGCTGTGGAGCGGCTTTCAGGTCACCGTGGCATTATCGATAACGGCGTGGATCATCGCGTTTCTTGTCGGTTCTTTGTTCGGTATTCTGCGCACCGTCCCTAACCGTTTTCTTTCAACACTCGGCACCCTGTATGTGGAACTGTTCCGTAACGTTCCGCTGATCGTGCAATTCTTTACCTGGTATCTGGTTATCCCCGAACTGCTGCCGGAAAATATTGGCATGTGGTTCAAGTCGGAACTGGATCCGAACGTGCAGTTTTTTGTCTCCTCCATGATGTGTCTGGGGCTGTTTACCGCTGCGCGCGTTTGCGAGCAGGTGCGTGCCGCCATTCAGTCATTGCCGCGCGGACAAAAAAACGCGGGCCTGGCGATGGGGCTGACCCTGCCGCAGACCTACCGCTACGTACTGCTGCCTAACGCCTACCGCGTCATCGTTCCACCGATGACCTCAGAGATGATGAACCTGGTGAAAAACTCGGCCATCGCCTCGACTATCGGCCTGGTTGATATGGCTGCACAGGCGGGCAAGCTGCTGGATTACTCCGCCCACGCGTGGGAATCCTTCACCGCAATCACGCTCGCCTATGTTCTGATTAACGCTTTCATCATGCTGGTGATGAACCTGGTTGAACGCAAAATTCGCCTGCCGGGCAACATGGGGGGCAAATAATGTACGAATTTGACTGGAGTTCTATCGTTCCATCCATGCCTTACCTGCTTGATGGCCTGGTGATTACCTTAAAAATCACCGTTATTGCCATCATCATTGGTATCGTCTGGGGGACCCTGCTGGCCGTCATGCGCCTGTCGAGCTTTAAGCCGCTCGCCTGGTTTGCGACCGCCTACGTTAACGTGTTCCGTTCCATTCCGCTGGTAATGGTGCTGCTGTGGTTTTACCTGATTGTGCCCGGCTTCCTGCAAAACGTGCTGGGCCTGTCGCCGAAGACTGATATCCGTCTGATCTCCGCCATGGTGGCATTCTCGATGTTTGAGGCCGCTTACTACTCGGAGATTATCCGTGCGGGCATTCAGAGTATCTCCCGCGGACAATCCAGCGCCGCGCTGGCGCTGGGAATGACGCACTGGCAGTCCATGCAGCTCATTATTCTGCCGCAGGCGTTTCGCGCCATGGTTCCGCTCCTGCTGACCCAGGGTATCGTGCTGTTCCAGGATACCTCGCTGGTCTACGTTCTGAGCCTGGCAGACTTCTTCCGTACCGCGTCAACCATCGGTGAGCGTGATGGTACGCAGGTTGAGATGGTGCTCTTTGCGGGTGCGGTCTATTTTGTGATTAGTTTAAGTGCGTCGCTGTTGGTCAGCTGGCTGAAGAAAAGGACGGTATAATGATTTCCCTGAAAAATGTTTCTAAATGGTATGGGCACTTTCAGGTGCTGACCGACTGCTCCACTGAAGTCAAAAAAGGCGACGTTGTGGTGGTGTGCGGGCCGTCCGGCTCCGGTAAATCAACGCTGATCAAAACCGTCAACGGACTGGAGCCGGTCCAGCAGGGCGAGATCGTGGTCAACGGTACTAAAGTCAACGACAAGAAAACCAATCTTGCCCAGCTTCGCTCTCACGTTGGCATGGTGTTCCAGCATTTTGAGCTGTTCCCTCACCTCTCCATTATTGAGAACCTGACGCTGGCACAGGTGAAAGTGCTCAAGCGTGATAAAAAAGCGTCGCGCGAGAAAGGCCTTAAGCTCCTGGAACGCGTTGGGCTTTCGGCGCATGCCGACAAGTTCCCGGCACAGCTTTCCGGCGGCCAGCAGCAGCGTGTGGCGATCGCCCGCGCGCTGTGCATGGATCCGGTGGCCATGCTGTTTGATGAGCCAACGTCGGCGCTCGATCCGGAGATGATCAACGAAGTGCTGGACGTGATGGTCGAGCTGGCGCACGAAGGGATGACGATGATGGTGGTGACCCACGAAATGGGCTTTGCCCGTAAAGTGGCCAACCGCGTGATCTTTATGGACGAAGGAAAAATTGTCGAAGACTCGCCGAAAGAAGAGTTCTTCGCTAACCCGAAATCCGAGCGTGCGAAAGATTTCCTCGCGAAAATTCTGCACTAATCTTCCCGGTGCGCAATCTGCGGATTGCGCACTGCTTCACGCTTTCACTCACTTCCTCTCGTCGGCGTCACATTGCAGCGTTAACCTTGTCACAAAATAACGTTACGTATGGAGAACGCTATGGCACAGCCTATTATTCTCGATTGCGATCCGGGTCATGATGACGCGATCGCGCTCGTCCTCGCTCTTGCCTCCCCCGAACTCGACGTCAAAGCCGTCACCTCTTCCGCCGGTAACCAGACGCCGGATAAAACCCTGCGTAACGTTTTGCGCATGCTGACGCTGCTCAAACGCACCGATATACCTGTCGCCGGCGGGGCCGTGAAGCCGCTGATGCGCGAGCTGATTATTGCCGACAACGTTCATGGTGAAAGCGGGCTGGACGGTCCGGCGCTGCCGGAGCCGGGATTCACGCCGCAAAACTGTACCGCCGTGGAGCTGATGGCGAAGGTGCTGCGGGAAAGCGCAGAACCGGTAACGCTGGTGGCTACAGGACCGCAAACCAACGTCGCGCTGCTGCTGAACAGCCACCCTGAACTGCACGGCAAAATAGCCCGTATCGTCATCATGGGCGGGGCCATGGGGCTGGGTAACTGGACGCCTGCGGCGGAGTTCAACATCTTTGTCGATCCCGAAGCCGCTGAGATTGTCTTCCAGTCCGGCTTACCGATTGTGATGGCAGGGCTGGACGTGACCCATCGTGCGCAGATTATGGCGGACGATATTGAGCGTTTCCGCTCGGTGGGCAACGCGGTCGCGACAACCGTGGCCGAACTGCTCGACTTCTTTATGGAGTATCACAAAGCCGAGAAATGGGGATTCCACGGCGCGCCGCTGCACGACCCGTGCACGATAGCCTGGCTGTTAAAGCCTGAGATGTTTACCACGGTTGACCGCTGGGTTGGCGTGGAAACGCAGGGAAAATATACCCAAGGGATGACGGTGGTCGATTATTACTCGCTGACGGGGAATAAACCGAATACCACGGTGATGGTGGACATCGATCGGGAGGCGTTTGTGGATTTGCTGGCGGATAGACTGGCTTACTATAGTGCGGCCTGATGCCCTCACCCCGACCCTCTCCCACGGGGAGAGGGAGCAAACACTAAAAACGGCAACATGGTTGCCGTTTTGCTTTTACCTTTTGCGGCCTGTTGCCCTCACCCCGCCCCTCTCCCACGGGGAGAGGGAGCACACACTAAAAACGGCAACATGGTTGCCGTTTTGCTTTTACCTTGTGCGGCCTGATGCCCTCACCCCAGCCCTCTCCCACAGGGAGAGGGAGCACACACTAAAAACGGCAAAATAGTTGCCGTTTTGCTTTTACCTTGTGCGGCCTGATGCCCTCACCCCAGCCCTCTCCCACGGGGAGAGGGAGCACACACTAAAAACGGCAACCATGTTGCCGTTTTGCTTTTACCTAGGGCTCAAACGGCCGACGCTGAAACTGATCGTGGCCGCATTTCGGGCACAGCGACAGAACCTCCGGCGTATACACTGCAATATGGTGGTGGCAATTCTCGCACACCAGATTTCCCAGCCCGACCACTTCACCGCTGTGATACACACCGTGATGGTTCAAATCCTGAAAGACCTCGCGCCACTCCAGCTGCGTTTTATCCGTGATGTCGGCCAGCTCTTGCCACAGGCTCTCTTTAATCACCCGCATAAAAACGCTGTCCGTGACCTCCTCCTGGCTCTCCTGGTAGCTGCGCGCGAACTCTTCCAGATCGCGACGCACGGCGCGTGTCACCTCTTCCACTTCGGTTCGCGTTAACTCACCCGTTTGCGTCACGCGGGCATGCGCCTGCTCCACCAGCGCATCGATATCGCGCTCGCCGTTACGCAGTCGTTCCGTCAGTGTCGCCACCAGTTCGCGGTAAAATTGAGCAACCTTGTTCATCATTTTGCCTCCCGGGTAAGTAACTATTTCTAATAATAGACCTTATTTCATCGCCGCTTTGTCAGGTGAAGCACAGACCCGGTAAATTCCTGCAAAGCGCATTTGTGCGAAAGGCTGTTTTGACGCGGGCGTTTGGGCTATGCTATGCGGATCTGAATTACCACATCCATTGGCTACATTTGTAGCTGTATTGAAAACAGGACCACTGGCTGCCATGCAAGAGCAATACCGCCCGGAAGAGATAGAATCAAAAGTCCAGCAACACTGGGACGAGAAGCGCACCTTTGAAGTAACCGAAGACGAGAGCAAAGAGAAGTATTACTGCCTGTCGATGCTTCCCTATCCTTCTGGTCGACTACACATGGGCCACGTGCGTAACTACACCATCGGCGATGTGATTGCACGCTACCAGCGCATGCTGGGCAAAAACGTTCTGCAGCCTATTGGCTGGGATGCGTTCGGTCTGCCTGCGGAAGGCGCGGCGGTCAAAAACAACACCGCACCGGCGCCCTGGACGTACGACAACATCGCGTACATGAAAAACCAGCTCAAAATGCTGGGCTTTGGCTATGACTGGAGCCGTGAGCTGGCAACCTGTACCCCAGAGTACTATCGCTGGGAGCAGAAGTTCTTCACCGAGCTGTATAAAAAAGGCCTGGTGTATAAGAAAACCTCAGCCGTTAACTGGTGTCCGAATGACCAGACCGTTCTCGCGAACGAACAGGTTATTGATGGCTGCTGCTGGCGCTGCGACACCAAAGTTGAGCGTAAAGAGATTCCACAGTGGTTTATCAAAATTACCGCTTACGCTGATGAGCTTCTGAACGATCTGGATAACCTGGACCACTGGCCAGATACCGTTAAGACCATGCAGCGCAACTGGATCGGCCGTTCTGAAGGTGTGGAGATTACCTTCAACGTTGAGAACTATGACCAGACCCTGACCGTCTACACCACCCGTCCGGACACCTTCATGGGCGCGACCTACCTGGCCGTGGCCGCAGGTCACCCGCTGGCGCAGAAAGCGGCAGAGAACAATCCGGAACTGGCTATCTTCATCGACGAGTGCCGCAACACCAAAGTGGCCGAAGCCGATATGGCAACGATGGAGAAAAAAGGGGTTGATACCGGCTTTAAAGCCATTCACCCGCTGACGGGCGAAGCGATCCCCGTCTGGGCCGCCAACTTCGTACTGATGGAATACGGCACAGGCGCCGTGATGGCCGTTCCGGGTCACGACCAGCGCGACTACGAATTTGCCACCAAATATGGCCTGACCATCAAGCCTGTTATCCTGGCGGCTGACGGTTCTGAACCAGACCTGTCCGAAAACGCGCTGACTGAAAAAGGCACCCTGTTCAACTCCGGTGAATTCAGCGGCCTGAGCTTCGAAGAGGGCTTCAACGCCATCGCCGACAAGCTGGCCTCTCTGGGCGTGGGCGAGCGTAAGGTTAACTTCCGTCTGCGCGACTGGGGCGTGTCCCGTCAGCGTTACTGGGGTGCGCCAATTCCAATGGTGACGCTGGAAGATGGCACCGTGATGCCAACGCCAGAAGATCAGCTGCCGGTGATCCTGCCGGAAGACGTGGTCATGGACGGCATCACCAGCCCGATCAAAGCCGATCCTGAGTGGGCTAAAACCACCGTCAACGGTCAGCCCGCGCTGCGCGAAACCGACACCTTTGACACCTTTATGGAGTCATCCTGGTACTATGCTCGCTACACCTGCCCGCAGTATCAGGACGGTATGCTCGATTCCGATGCGGCGAACTACTGGCTGCCGGTAGATATCTACATCGGCGGCATTGAACACGCCATCATGCACCTGCTCTACTTCCGCTTCTTCCACAAACTGATGCGCGATGCAGGCATGGTGAACTCTGACGAACCAGCAAAACAGCTGCTGTGTCAGGGCATGGTGCTGGCAGATGCGTTCTATTACGTCGGTGCCAACGGCGAGCGTAACTGGGTTTCACCGGTTGATGCGATTGTCGAGCGCGACGAGAAGGGCCGTATCGTGAAGGCCAAAGACGCCGAAGGTCATGAGCTGGTCTACACCGGCATGAGCAAGATGTCCAAGTCGAAAAACAACGGTATCGACCCGCAGGTGATGGTTGAGCGTTACGGCGCGGATACCGTGCGTCTGTTCATGATGTTTGCTTCTCCGGCGGACATGACGCTGGAGTGGCAGGAGTCTGGCGTTGAAGGCGCAAACCGCTTCCTGAAACGCGTCTGGAAACTGGTTTACGAGCACACCTCACTGGGCGATGCGCCGGCGCTGAACGCCGCGGCACTGACTGAAGATCAGCAGGCGCTGCGTCGTGATGTTCATAAAACGATTGCGAAAGTGACCGATGATATTGGTCGCCGTCAGACCTTCAATACCGCAATTGCGGCTATTATGGAACTGATGAACAAGCTGGCGAAAGCCCCGCAGGACGGCGAGCAGGATCGTGCCTTAATGCGTGAGGCACTGCTGGCCGTCGTTCGCATGCTGAACCCGTTCACGCCGCACGTTAGCTTTACCCTGTGGCAGGAGCTGAAAGGCGAAGGCGATATCGACAACGCGCCGTGGCCGCAGGCTGACGAAGCAGCGATGGTTGAAAACACAACGCTGGTCGTGGTCCAGGTAAACGGCAAAGTCCGCGGTAAAATTACCGTAGCGGTCGATGCAACCGAAGAACAGGTTCGCGAGCGCGCTGGCCAGGAACCTCTGGTCGCAAAATATCTTGAGGGCGTTACCGTACGTAAAGTGATCTACGTACCGGGTAAACTGCTCAATCTGGTCGTTGGCTAAGCGCGGGAGGAAACGTGCGACAACTGGCAACAATACTCTTATCACTGGCGGTGCTTGTCACCGCTGGCTGTGGCTGGCACCTGCGCAATACCACGGCGGTGCCCGCTGAGATGAAAACGATGATCTTCGACTCATCAGATCCGAATGGTCCGCTCAGCCGGGCAATTCGTAATCAGCTGCGTCTGAACGGCGTTGAGCTTGTTGAGAAACAAACGCTGCGCCAGGACATTCCATCTCTGCGTGTCATGGGGATGACTCTCGGCAAAGATACGGCATCTATCTTCCAGGACGGTCGTACCGCAGAGTACCAGATGGTTATGACGGTCAACGCAGCGGTCCTGATCCCGGGTAAAGACATCTATCCGATCAGCACGAAAGTGTATCGTTCGTTCTTCGATAACCCGCAGACGGCGCTGGCAAAAGATGCCGAACAGCAGATTATCATCAACGAAATGTACGACAAGGTGGCAGAACAGCTGATCCGCAAACTGCCAAGTATTGCAGCGTCAACTAAACAAGGATCTGACATCGTTGAAAAACCGGTTGCCGGCACGCTTCCTGCTGCTAACTCTCTGGGTAAATGATGATCAGGCTGTATCCTGAACAACTCCGCGCGCAGCTCAAAGAAGGGCTGCGCGCGGCGTATCTGCTTCTTGGAAACGATCCGTTATTACTTCAGGAAAGCCTGGATGCCGTGCGGCATGAGGCCGCCTCTCAGGGCTTCGATGAGCACCACACCGTCCAGCTGGACAACAACACCGACTGGAATGCCCTCTTCTCACTCTGTCAGGCGATGAGCCTTTTTGCGTCACGTCAGACTATTCAGATCCTGCTGCCCGAAAACGGCCCTAACGCCGCCATCAATGAACAGCTGGCCACGCTGGTCAGCCTGCTTCACAGCGATCTGCTGCTGATTGTGCGCGGCAACAAGCTCACCAAAGCGCAGGAAAATGCGGCGTGGTTCACCCAACTCGCAGCCCACGCGGTGCAGGTCACCTGTCAGACGCCAGAGCAGACGCATCTGCCAAAATGGGTCGCAGCGAGAGCGAAGCAGAACAACCTTCAGCTGGATGATGCGGCGAACCAACTGCTCTGCTACTGCTATGAAGGTAACCTGCTGGCCCTGGCACAGGCGCTGGACAGACTCTCCCTGCTCTGGCCGGACGGCAAGCTGACCTTGCCGCGCGTCGAGCAGGCCGTTAACGACGCGGCGCACTTCACGCCGTTCCACTGGGTGGACGCGCTGCTGTCGGCGAAGAGCAAACGCTCCCTGCATATTCTGCAACAACTGCGTCTCGAAGGGAGCGAACCCGTTATTTTGCTGCGTACGCTGCAGCGCGAATTACTGCTGCTGATTACGCTCAAGCGTCAGTCTGCCCATACGCCGCTGCGTTCGCTGTTGGATAAACACCGCGTGTGGCAAAATCGCCGCGCTTTGACCACCGAGGCCGTCAACCGCCTGAGTCATGAACAGCTTCGTCAGGCTGTACAGCTTCTGATGCGCGCTGAGCTTACGTTAAAACAAGATTACGGCCAGTCGGTCTGGGCGGAGCTGGAAAGTCTTTCTCTGCTGCTCTGCCACAAGGCGCTGGCAGACGTTTTTATTGATGGATAGCATGCATTCTTTACAGGCCTTGTATGGCGGCACCTTCGACCCGGTACATTACGGGCATCTGAAGCCGGTTGAAATTCTGGCGAATCTGATCGGCCTTCAGCGCGTCACTATTATGCCCAATAATGTCCCGCCCCATCGTCCACAGCCCGAGGCGACCAGTGAGCAGCGAAAAGAGATGCTTGCGCTTGCCATCGCAGATAAACCGCTCTTCCGACTTGATGAGCGTGAGCTGCGTCGCGACACACCCTCCTGGACATCTCAGACGCTTCAGGAGTGGCGCGCCGAACAAGGGCCAGACCAGCCGCTGGCTTTTATCATAGGCCAGGATTCCCTGCTGAATTTCCCCACGTGGCATCAGTATGAAACCATTCTGGAGAACAGCCATCTGCTCGTCTGCCGCCGTCCAGGCTATCCGCTAACCATGCGCGAAGAGCAGTACCAGCAGTGGCTTGAAGACCACCTCACCGATAATGTTGAAGATCTTCACAACCAGCCTGCCGGAAAGATCTATCTGGCTGAAACGCCGTGGTTCGATATCTCTGCGACCCTCATTCGCGAGCGTTTACAGCAGGGTTTAGCGTGTGACGAGCTGCTGCCGACCCCGGTGCTGGCCTATATTCATGCGCACGGTTTGTATCAGAAAAGCGCAGATGAATAGCCGGAGAGTATAAAAAGCGGCTTATTGTTTATCCTGCCTTGACAGGGTAAGCCATACTGTTATTCTCCGCTGCCAGACTTTCCCGCCGATCGTTGCTTTACAGAAATTGTTTTACAAAAATGGCAATGCAATCTCAGGCGGAGGGTGGGATGATACCCGCCTTCAAAAGCCCGGCCGAAGACATTTGTCCCGACTCAGGCGTGAGTTCAGGTATACTGTCTGGCTACGAATTCAAAGTTTTACAATCTCATTCACCCCAGGGGGAAAACTTGCAGGGTAAAGCACTCCAGGATTTTGTTATTGACAAAATTGATGACCTGAAAGGTCAGGACATCATCGCTATCGACGTTAAGGGTAAATCCAGTATTACCGACTGCATGATCATCTGCACCGGTACATCGACGCGTCATGTTGTTTCAATTGCCGATCACGTGGTTCAGGAATCGCGTGCAGCAGGGCTTTTGCCGCTGGGTGTTGAAGGTGAAGCGACGGCTGACTGGGTAGTAGTCGACCTCGGCGATGTGATTGTCCACGTCATGCAGGACGAGAGCCGTCGCCTGTATGAGCTGGAAAAACTCTGGGGTTAATGCGTGAAGTTGCAGCTGGTCGCCGTCGGCACCAAAATGCCGGACTGGGTACAAACCGGTTTTACTGAATATCTGCGTCGTTTTCCAAAAGACATGCCGTTCGAACTGGTGGAAATCCCCGCCGGTAAGCGCGGCAAGAACGCTGATATCAAACGTATTCTCGAAAAAGAGGGCGAACTGATGCTGGCTGCCGCAGGCAAGAACCGCATCGTCACCCTCGATATTCCAGGAAAACCCTGGGATACGCCGCAGCTGGCGCACGAACTGGAGCGCTGGAAGCAGGATGGCCGTGACGTCAGTCTGTTGATTGGCGGGCCCGAAGGGTTATCTCCTGCCTGCAAAGCGGCAGCAGAACAAAGTTGGTCCCTCTCCGCGCTGACGCTTCCCCACCCGCTCGTTCGGGTACTGGTGGCAGAAAGCCTGTATCGCGCGTGGAGCATTACTACCAACCACCCCTATCACCGCGAGTAATGACTGACCAGGGTAGATTAAGCAGCGGATGAAACTACAGAATTCTTTTCGCGACTATACGGCTGAGTCCGCGCTGTTTGTGCGCCGGGCGCTGGTCGCCTTTACCGGGATTTTGCTGCTTACCGGCGTGCTGATCGCCAACCTCTATAATCTGCAAATTGTCCGCTTTACCGACTACCAGACGCGTTCAAACGAAAACCGCATTAAGCTGGTGCCTATCGCACCCAGCCGCGGCATTATTTACGATCGTAACGGCACCCCGCTGGCGCTGAACCGCACCATTTATCAAATCGAGATGATGCCGGAAAAAGTCGATAATGTTCAGGATACGCTGGAAGCGCTGAAAAGCGTTGTTGACCTTAACGACGACGATATCGCCGCCTTTAAAAAAGAGCGCGCCCGCTCTCACCGCTTCACCTCGATTCCGGTTAAAACCAATCTGACGGAAGTCCAGGTGGCCCGCTTTGCGGTGAACCAGTACCGTTTCCCCGGCGTGGAAGTAAAAGGTTACAAGCGTCGCTACTACCCCTACGGCTCCGCGCTGACGCATGTGATTGGCTACGTCTCCAAGATTAACGACAAAGACGTTGACCGCCTTGATAAAGACGGCAAGCTGGCCAACTACGCCGCAACGCACGATATCGGCAAGCTGGGGATCGAACGTTACTACGAAGACGTTCTGCACGGGCAAACAGGCTATGAAGAGGTTGAGGTTAACAACCGTGGCCGCGTGATCCGCCAGCTGAAAGAAGTGCCGCCTCAGGCGGGGCATGACGTCTATCTGACGCTCGATCTTAAGCTGCAGCAGTATATTGAAACCCTGCTGGCGGGCAGCCGTGCAGCCGTTGTGGTCACCGATCCTCGTACCGGCGGCATCCTGGCAATGGTTTCCATGCCTAGCTATGACCCGAACCTCTTCGTTGACGGCATTTCCAGTAAAGACTATTCCGGTCTGCTGAACGATCCGAACACGCCGCTGGTGAACCGTGCGACGCAAGGGGTTTATCCGCCGGCATCAACGGTTAAACCTTACGTGGCGGTTTCTGCGCTGAGTGCCGGCGTCATCAACCGTAATACCAGCCTGTTTGACCCGGGCTGGTGGCAACTGCCTGGTTCAGATAAACGCTATCGTGACTGGAAAAAATGGGGCCACGGTCATCTGAATGTCACCAAATCGCTGGAGGAATCTGCGGATACCTTCTTCTATCAGGTGGCGTATGACATGGGTATCGACCGCCTGTCAGAGTGGATGAGCAAATTCGGTTACGGGCATTACACCGGCGTGGACCTTTCAGAAGAACGTTCCGGCAACATGCCAACGCGTGAATGGAAGCTGAAGCGCTTTAAAAAGCCGTGGTATCAGGGTGACACCATTCCGGTGGGTATCGGCCAGGGCTACTGGACGGCAACGCCGCTTCAGATGAACAAGGCCATGATGATCCTCATTAATGACGGCGTGGTGAAAGTACCTCATCTGCTGCAGAGTACGGTTGAAGACGGCAAAAAAGTACCGTGGAACCAGCCGCACGAAGCTCCAGTGGGTGACATTCATTCAGGCTTCTGGGAAATCGCGAAAGACGGTATGTACGGCGTGGCAAACCGCCCGAACGGTACCGCACACAAGTATTTCGCCGGGACGCCGTACAAAGTGGCGGCGAAGTCCGGTACAGCGCAGGTGTTTGGTCTGAAAGCCAACGAAACCTATAACGCGCACCGCATTGCCGAACGTCTGCGTGACCATAAGCTGATGACGGCGTTTGCCCCTTATGACAACCCGCAGGTCGCGGTGGCAATGATTCTTGAGAACGGTGGTGCCGGGCCTGCAGTAGGGACCATCATGCGCCAGATCCTTGACCACATCATGCTGGGTGATAACAACACCGAACTGCCGGCTGAAAACCCGGCCGCCGCTGCGGCGGAGGACCAATAATCATGACGGATAATCCAAATAAAAAATCGCTGTGGGACAAAATCCACATCGACCCAGCCATGCTGCTGATCCTGCTGGCTTTGCTGGTTTACAGCGCGCTGGTTATCTGGAGCGCCAGCGGCCAGGACATCGGGATGATGGAGCGCAAAATCGGCCAGATCGCTATGGGCCTGATCATCATGGTGGTGATGGCGCAGATCCCGCCGCGCGTCTACGAAGGCTGGGCGCCCTACCTCTACATCTTCTGTATTATTTTGCTGGTTGCGGTAGATGCGTTTGGCGCCATTTCAAAAGGGGCGCAGCGCTGGCTGGATTTGGGTATTGTCCGCTTCCAGCCCTCGGAGATTGCTAAAATCGCCGTGCCACTGATGGTGGCACGCTTTATCAACCGCGACGTTTGTCCACCGTCTCTGAAGAATACCGCTATCGCGCTGGTGCTGATTTTCCTGCCAACACTGCTGGTTGCGGCGCAGCCTGACCTTGGCACCTCAATCCTTATCGCGCTCTCTGGCCTGTTTGTTCTCTTCCTGTCGGGCCTGAGCTGGCGCCTGATTGGCATCGCGGTGGTGCTGATTGCGGCGTTCATCCCTATTCTCTGGTTCTTCCTGATGCATGATTACCAGCGCCAGCGCGTCATGATGCTGCTCGATCCGGAAACCGATCCGCTGGGCGCGGGCTATCATATTATTCAGTCCAAGATTGCGATTGGCTCCGGCGGCCTGCGCGGTAAAGGCTGGCTGCACGGTACGCAGTCGCAGCTGGAATTTTTACCGGAACGTCACACCGACTTTATCTTTGCCGTACTGGCGGAAGAGTTGGGGCTGGTTGGCATCTTAATATTGCTGGCGCTGTACGTACTGCTGATCATGCGGGGATTGTGGATTGCAGCGCGCGCGCAAACCACCTTTGGTCGCGTCATGGCTGGCGGGTTGATGCTGATTTTATTCGTTTATGTCTTCGTAAATATTGGTATGGTGAGTGGTATTCTGCCGGTGGTAGGCGTACCGCTGCCGCTGGTGAGTTACGGAGGCTCGGCACTGATCGTGTTGATGGCCGGGTTTGGTATCGTGATGTCGATCCATACCCACAGAAAAATGTTGTCAAAAAGCGTATAAAAATAAGGGGATCGGAATGCGTAAGCAGTGGCTGGGGATCTGCATTGCGGCAAGTTTACTTGCGGCCTGCACAAGTGATGATGGTCAGCAACAGGCAACCGTCGCGCCGCCGCAGCCTGCGGTGTGTAATGGCCCGATCGTTGAAATCAGCGGTGCCGATCCCGTTTATGAACCGCTGAATGCCAGTGCCAATCAGGATTACGAGCGCGACGGCAAAAGCTATAAAATCGTTCAGGATCCTTCCCGTTTCAGTCAGGCGGGCTTTGCCGCCATTTATGATGCCGAGCCAGGCAGTAACCTGACGGCCTCCGGGGAAGCGTTCGACCCCATGCAGCTGACGGCGGCACACCCGACGCTGCCAATCCCGAGCTACGCACGTATCACCAACCTGGCAAACGGCCGCATGATTGTCGTGCGTATCAACGACCGCGGCCCGTACGGGAATGACCGGGTGATCTCCCTGTCTCGCGCGTCAGCCGATCGTCTGAATACCTCGAACAACACTAAAGTTCGTATTGACCCGATTATCGTCGCGCAGGATGGTTCGCTGTCCGGGCCGGGTACCGCGTGTACGACGGTGGCGAAACAGACCTATGCCCTTCCCGACCGCCCAAATCTTGACGGCGGAATGGGCAGCGTCTCTTCTCCGGCCGAACCTGCTCAGCCTGGGGGAGAAATACGCCCGATCAGCAATGACACGCTGCAAAGCGACGATTCAACGGGCGCACCGGTAAAGAGTAGCGGTTTTCTTGGCGCACCAACGACCTTAGCCTCGGGCGTGCTGGAAGGCAGTGAGCCTACCCCAGCCCCAGCTCCCGTTGCTGCGCCAGCGACCCAGCCGGCTCCCGTAACGGCGCCAGCGGTCACGCAAAGTGCGGCGGCGGCAGTTCCAGCAGCGGCCAGCGGCAGCTACGTGGTTCAGGTCGGTGCAGTGAGCGATCAGGCCCGGGCCAAACAGTATCAGCAGCGTCTGAGCCAGCAGTTTGGCGTACCTGGACGCGTTGAGCAGAACGGTGCGGTATGGCGCATTCAGATGGGGCCGTTTGCCAGCAAATCGCAGGCCGCATCCCTGCAGCAGCGTCTGCAGAATGAAGCTCAGCTTCAGTCATTTATCGCTGTTGCAAAATAATTAACCGGCGGTATCCGAATTGTCAGTTTGTGTAAAACGCATTCACAAACTCATGCTTAAAGTCGGATGCCTGCCTGAATAGCATTTGCTATAGTAAGGCACTTTTTTTAATTCCATCACGGATGTCGTAGTTCTGACCATGAAGACCACTTTTTCTGCTCGTTTTGTGCAGCGCATGGCGCTGACCACGGCCCTTTGCGCTGCTGCGCTCTCCGCAGCTCACGCCGATGACCTGAATATCAAGACCATGATCCCTGGCGTTCCGCAAATCGATGCGGAATCCTACATCCTGATCGATTACAACTCTGGCAAAGTGCTGGCAGAACAGAATGCCGATGCCCGCCGTGATCCGGCCAGCCTGACCAAAATGATGACCAGCTACGTTATCGGCCAGGCGATGAAGGCAGGTAAATTCAAAGAATCGGATCTGGTCACCATCGGTAACGATGCGTGGGCAACCGGGAACCCTGTCTTCAAAGGTTCCTCTCTGATGTTCCTGAAGCCGGGTATGCAGGTCCCTGTTTCCCAGCTGATTCGCGGTATCAACCTGCAGTCTGGTAACGATGCCTGCGTGGCGATGGCCGATTTCGCCGCCGGTAGCCAGGATGCCTTCGTGGGTCTGATGAACAGCTACGTGAACGCGCTGGGTCTGAAAAACAGCCATTTCCAGACCGTACACGGCCTGGACGCAGACGGTCAGTACAGCTCCGCGCGTGATATGGCCCTGATTGGTCAGGCGCTGATCCGCGATGTCCCTAACGAGTACTCTATCTATAAAGAGAAAGAGTTCACCTTCAACGGTATTCGTCAGACCAACCGTAACGGCCTGCTGTGGGATAACAGCCTGAACGTTGACGGCATCAAAACTGGCCACACCGACAAAGCGGGCTACAACCTGGTGGCCTCAGCCACTGAAGGCCAGATGCGTCTGATCTCTGCCGTGATGGGCGGCCGCACCTTTAAAGGTCGTGAAACAGAAAGCAAGAAACTGCTGACCTGGGGCTTCCGCTTCTTCGAAACCGTAAACCCACTGAAAGCAGGTAAAGAGTTTGCTTCTGAACCCGTCTGGTTCGGCGACAACGACCGCGCTTCACTCGGTGTTGATAAAGACCTCTACCTGACCATTCCACGCGGTCGTATGAAGGACCTGAAAGCCAGCTACGTGCTGAACAGCACCGAGCTGCATGCCCCGCTGCAGAAAAACCAGGTTGTGGGCACGATCAACTTCCAGCTGGATGGCAAAACGATCGATCAGCGTCCGCTGGTTGTCCTGCAAGAAATTCCTGAAGGCAATTTCTTCGGCAAAATCATTGATTACATTAAATTGATGTTCCATCACTGGTTTGGTTAAAAATTGAACACTTGAAAGTGTGATTTTGATCCCCATATACTAAGTATCCTGATAACTCCCACCTGACGTGGGAGTTATTATTTTTTGACGTTACGCCGGAGCTGACATGAAAACCAAACTTAACGAACTGCTTGAATTCCCTACCCCATTTACCTACAAAGTAATGGGTCTGGCGAAACCTGAGCTGGTTGATCAGGTGGTTGAAGTGGTACAGCGCCATGCGCCGGGTGACTACTCTCCGTCAGTAAAACCAAGCAGCAAGGGCAACTACCACTCGGTTTCTATTACCATCACTGCGACACACATTGAGCAGGTTGAGACGCTTTACGAAGAACTCGGCAATATCGAAATCGTTCGTATGGTGCTGTAGTCCCTTTGCGGTTACCCGGTTTGCCGGGTAACCCCTCTCCCCGCTGTGATATACTCCCCCACACCTTTTGTCCCTCGTCTTCGGAGACGCAGTTTTGTATCAGGATAAAATTCTGGTCCGTCACCTCGGCCTGCAACCTTATGAGCCTGTCTCCCAGGCTATGCATGACTTCACCGATTCACGCGATGACAGCACCCCAGATGAAATCTGGCTGGTTGAACACCTGCCAGTATTTACGCAGGGTCAGGCGGGTAAAGCAGAACATTTGTTAATGACGGGAGATATCCCGGTTATACAGAGCGATCGCGGCGGTCAGGTCACTTATCATGGGCCCGGGCAGCAGGTGATGTACGTCCTGCTCAATCTGAAGCGCAGAAAGCTTGGCGTACGTGAACTGGTCACCCTCCTGGAACAAACTGTCGTCAACACGCTGGCGGAATATGGTATTGACGCGCATCCACGCGCCGATGCACCGGGCGTCTACGTTGGGGAAATGAAGATCTGCTCTCTGGGGCTGCGTATTCGTAAAGGCTGCTCATTCCATGGCCTGGCCTTGAATATTAATATGGATCTTGCGCCTTTCCAGCGCATTAATCCCTGCGGCTATGCCGGCATGGAAATGACGCAAATGCGCCAGTGGGTTGAAACCGCTACGCCAGAAGCTATTCGCCCCGTGCTTTTGAAGAACGTGTTAGCGCTACTTAACAATCCCCCGCACGAATATATCCCTGCTTAATATATCGTACAACAGGGCTCGCTAATTTGACGGGCCGCTGTTTATTTACCGCTTTTGCACTTTACAATAATCCACAGATTCTATATTTTCGAAGCGCCCGAATATTACCGCTACATATTATTTAGCCTCCAGCAAGCTCGGCAAACACGGCATAAGTAACGTGAGCAATTATCACTCAACCGTTTGCTTTTGAGAAAGAAGTGAAACAAAACCAACCCTTTACGAATCTCTACAAGCATAATAAATAAATTCAACTATCATTCATATTGTGAATGTATACGGAGTGAAAGCGTGGAGTATAATAATTTACCAGCCAAACGACTGAATGAACCTGGTGGCGAAGACAAGCCGCAAATTTTTCGGACTTTACGTAATATTGATCTCAATTTACTGACTATTTTTGAGGCAGTATATGTCCACAAGGGTATCGTTAACGCTGCGAAAATTCTTAATCTCACGCCATCAGCAATAAGCCAGTCAATCCAAAAGCTACGCGCTATATTTCCTGACCCGCTATTTATTCGTAAGGGCCAGGGGGTAACGCCGACGGCTTACGCCACGCATCTCCATGAGTACATCAGCCAGGGGCTGGAGTCGATTCTGGGCGCACTGGATTTAACCGGTAGCTATGATAAGCAGAGAACCATCACCATCGGCTGCTCCCCTTCTGTGGGAGTGCTTGTGATGCCGGCGATCTTCCAGGCCGTGAAAGAGCATGCTCCGCAGCTCCTGCTTCGCAATGTGCCTCTCCATGAACCTGACATTCAGCTTGCGCAGTTCCAGACGGACCTGATTATTGAAAGCGGTAGCTTCAGCGCCAGAGCGCTGGGACAAAATGTGCTCTATACGGATAACCTGGTGCTGGTTTGCCGGCAGCAGCATCCGGTTCTCAGCGAACCGCTGAACATCGAAAACCTGCGCAACTACGACCACTCCTCTTTCATGACCGAAGGGCAGTCTAACCATGCGCTTCGTCAGCGTATTGATGAAATTTTCCCGGAACGCCAGATCAGCTTCAGCAGTTACAATATGTTCACCACCGCATCCCTGATCGGCAGCAGCGACATGCTGTGCGTTATGCCATCACGCCTGTACAGCCTGCTACGAAAATGCTGGCCGCTGGAGAGCATTCCGCTCAGTCAGCTTAATGCGGAATCTATCGAGATTTCCCTGCATTACAACAAGCTGAGTTTGCGCGATCCGGTCCTGGAAAACGTCATCCGCATTATCCGTCAGGCCTTCTGACAGGTTTAGCCAGCACAAGCCCCTGCAACAGGCAGGGCAAAAGGCACAAAACAACAACTATTTTACAAATTGGCGATCTGGCAGGCTGCTTTAACGACCGTTTCAATGATATACTGCCTGTCGTTCGTTCAAAAATAGTTGATAAATACAACATTCCCTTGAATTGAAACGCTTTCCTTCGATATTCGCAACTGGAACACGCACGCTATGAGTAAACCCATTGTGATGGAACGCGGTGTTAAATACCGCGATGCCGATAAAATGGCCCTTATCCCGGTTAAAAACGTGGCTACAGAGCGCGAGGCGCTGTTAAGAAAACCGGAATGGATGAAAATCAAACTTCCGGCCGACTCTTCGCGTATCCAGGGGATCAAAGCGGCGATGCGCAAGAATGGCCTTCACTCCGTATGTGAAGAGGCTTCTTGTCCGAACCTTGCTGAATGTTTCAATCACGGTACCGCGACGTTTATGATTCTGGGTGCTATCTGCACCCGCCGCTGCCCGTTCTGCGATGTTGCTCATGGCCGTCCAGTCGCACCTGATGCTAACGAACCCCAGAAGCTGGCGCAGACCATCGCCGACATGGCGCTGCGTTATGTGGTAATCACCTCCGTTGACCGTGACGATCTGCGTGACGGTGGTGCTCAGCACTTCGCCGACTGTATTACGGCCATTCGCGAGAAAAGCCCTAACATCAAAATCGAGACGCTGGTGCCTGATTTCCGCGGCCGTATGGACCGCGCGCTGGATATCCTGACCGCCACGCCGCCAGATGTGTTTAACCACAACCTGGAGAACGTGCCGCGTATCTACCGTCAGGTCCGCCCGGGTGCTGACTATAACTGGTCTCTGAAACTGCTGGAGCGTTTCAAAGAAGCGCATCCGCATATTCCGACCAAGTCTGGTCTGATGGTGGGTCTGGGTGAAACAAATGAGGAAATCATTGAGGTGATGCGCGATCTTCGCCGCCACGGTGTGACCATGTTGACCCTGGGACAGTATTTGCAGCCAAGCCGCCACCACTTGCCGGTACAGCGCTACGTGAGCCCGGACGAGTTCGATGAAATGAAAGCCGAAGCGATGGCGATGGGCTTCACCCACGCTGCCTGCGGCCCATTCGTTCGCTCCTCATACCATGCAGATATGCAGGCTAAAGGCGAAGAAGTAAAATAATGCTGTAATATTCATTTACAGTAATACAAAAAAACCGGCCTCATGAGCCGGTTTTTTTTTCGCAAGCCCTCAGGCGTTGCTGTCACTCTTTGTGAGAAAGCTTGTCTGCCGGGACGTCATCCTCGGCGCTTTTCTTCGCCGCTGCATCATCGTCGTTCATTGCTTTCTTAAAGCCTTTGATGGCAGCCCCCAGGTCACCACCCAGCGTGCGTAACTTCTTGGTACCAAACAGCAGGACGACCAGTGCGGCAACCACCAGCAGTTTGGTAATACTAATCTCACCCATAGATACCTTCTTTACTTAAAACAGGCTGCATTCAGCGCCAAAACCTGATTGTATTAACGGTCATTTAGCGCGTGCACACAATAGCAATCTGTAACAAGGTGAATCAAGCATTGTTGAAAAAAACATCACAATAATTGCGGTGGCGCAAACCGACGATTGCGAAGAACGGGTAATTGCTGACGCGCAAGCGCAATTCTTTCTGAGCTTATCTCCGCCACCAGCAAATGCGGGGCTTCAGCGGCGGCGGCGATCGTTACCCCCAGCGGATCAACCACCCTGCTTTGCCCGATGTTTTTCGTGCCGCATTCTCCTGCAGCAACGACATAGCTGGTGGTATCCAGCGCGCGCGCCGCAAGCAGCGTTGCCCAGTGGTGCTCTTTTAACGGCCCTCTGACCCACGCGGCAGGCAGTACCAGTACGTCCGCCCCCTGTAGCGCCAGATGGAGCGCCAGCTCGGGAAAACGCAGGTCATAGCACGTCATCAGCCCGATCTTGAATCCGTCAATCTCCAGAAGCGGTGGAATACTGTCTCCGGGGTCAACGCGACGCGACTCCTGAATACTGAACGCATCATAGAGATGCAGCTTGGCGTAACGTGCAACAATGGCTCCGTCGCGAATCGCCACTAGCGTATTCACTGCACGGCCCGGCGTGGAGGGAACATGGATCGTTAAGATCGTCGTCATCGTATTGCCCACGCTCTGGGCGAGCAGCTGCTGTAAAAATTCGCCATCCAGCGGCTGCGCGGACTTCACGGATAAATCCGGGTCGTTATCATCCCTGGCCAGCAGCGCCTCGGGGAGCACCAGCAGCGACGCGCCTTTCTGCCGGGCCTGCATCATCAGGTTGACGCATGTGCTCGCATTCTCATGCCAGTCAGGTGTGACCGCAAACTGCCCTACCGCAACATACATATTTGTCCCCTCATCATAAACGGCGTTAAACTCGCTTCTCTTACACATCAAATAGCAGGTATTTAGCGTGTTACAACTACTTTTAGCCGTTTTTATTGGTGGGGGAACGGGTAGCGTTGCGCGATGGTTTCTGAGTATGCGGTTTAACCCCCTGCATCAGGCGATTCCCATGGGGACGCTTGCCGCTAACCTGATTGGTGCCTTTATCATCGGCATGGGGCTGGCCTGGTTTAACCGAATGACGCACATCGACCCAATGTGGAAGGTATTGATTACCACCGGATTCTGCGGTGGGTTAACCACTTTCTCAACCTTTTCTGCGGAAACGGTTTTTCTCTTTCAGGAAGGCCGTATCGGCTGGGCGCTGATGAATATGGCGATCAATATGTTCGGCTCCTTTGCGATGACGGGGATCGCATTTTGGCTCTTTTCTTCCGCAAGCGCGCATTAACAGCCGAACCGTTAATGTTGGCTTAATTTTTCTCTGTCACTCTGGATGCAGTACTGAACGAGGGTGACAGAATGAAACAGAGTCTGATGAGCGCAGGAATGGTGTTGTTGAGCGTGCTGATCGTTGCCAGCTTCCTGAAAATGTATCTGCTTGGCTGATTCAAAACGAAAAAAACCCGCTCAGTGAGCGGGTTTTGAAATTCTTGCTGACGCGTCTGAATTACAGAGCGATTACGTTAGCAGCAGAAGGGCCTTTGGCACCGTTAGTGATTTCGAACTCTACACGCTGACCTTCAGCCAGAGTTTTGAAACCATTAGACTGGATTGCAGAGAAGTGTACGAACACGTCTTTGCTGCCATCTTCAGGAGTAATGAAACCGAATCCTTTGGACTCATTAAACCACTTAACGTTACCTTTAATCTTAGACATCAAAATTACCTTTACATTAAAAAACGACACAAATGCTGTGTCGGTTATCAGTACATCAATTGTGGGACCTTTTGTCCAGCGGATCTTTGATAAAAAGTGACTAAAGTCGCGTTAATTTTCACTGACAGATTTTTATCGCTTATGAATCAACGCCTGCGCATTTTTTCACCACCACATCACGTTTTGTCAGTTAAAACTGAAAACGCATCCAGGCGAAGTAAACGTTTCCGTTGTTGTAAGTCCCCGGGATGTAGGTCATCTGGAACGTTGCAGGGCCATAGCCAATAGAGGCCAGCGGCAGCAGCACCGGGATCGGGATGTAGTTCCAGTTGTCACGTGCAGTGACCCCGGCGGTATAGCCCAAACCGACGTGGAAGTTCTCGTCCGCAAGCGGACGCCAGGTTTTCTCCCAACCATAGCCCCCAATCGGCTCCCATTTATTAAACGAGTCTTTGAAGGCCATCAGATAGATGCCATGCCAGTTGCCTTTTTCATCCCAGCGAGACTGGCCAAAACCTGCGCCCCACGGACGCTCGTTGTATTTATCGGTTTTCTCTTTGTCATAAGCAAAACGCGCGTGCCACGTTATTGCCGGAACATAGAGATCATAATGTTCAGGTGCCGTCCAGGTCTGGGAAACATTATCCGTAAAGGTTGAAAACCATCCTTTATCCGTCGCGTTGCCTTCTGCCTGTGCAACAGAAGAAAACGTTAACTGCCCAAAAATAAACAACAAAATAGAGAAAAATGTATTACGTACGATCACAATGCAATTACCATTCTTAGTATTCGAGGCAAAGTTTACCATAAAATAGTTGAATCAAGGCTTAACGGCATCGGCGTTATTCCTAATTATTCGGCCTCTTTCCGGGAATATTCTTAAAGAAAGTGGACGATACGTGCAAATAAGCCCACAAGGGGTGTGACTTTTATCATTTAGCTTTCTTAATCAAAGACATGCAAAACCATACAAAGCATTAACAATTTGTTATCATTAATGGGACATATTGCGCTATTTCTCACGGTCAAGGGCCTCATGACATAAATGTATGGGCTATGGCAAAAACACGGTTGTTCTGTTCTCTAGTCGTCTGTTTATTGATTTTAATCAGCAAGAACAGGCCAATTATTCGGCACATTTTCATCCTTATTTTTTTTATTGATTTTTTGTGCTCCATTGCAGCAGAGATACAGGGGACATCATGCTTACGTTATTCGAGCTCCTTATTGGAGTCGTCGTCATTGTCGGCGTCGCACGCTACATCATTAAAGGCTACTCGGCCACGGGCGTATTATTTGTTGGCGGTTTAACGCTGCTGATTATCAGCGCAATAATGGGGCACCAGGTGTTACCTGCCAGCGCGACCAGCACCGGTTACACCGCTACAGATATTGTTGAATACATTAAAATATTGCTCATGAGCCGCGGCGGCGATCTGGGCATGATGATCATGATGCTGTGTGGTTTTGCGGCCTATATGACCCATATCGGCGCCAACGACATGGTCGTTAAGCTTGCCTCCAGACCCCTGCAATACATTAACTCGCCGTATTTGCTGATGGTCGCGGCCTATTTCCTCGCGTGCCTGATGTCGCTGGCCGTTTCGTCGGCTACCGGACTTGGCGTACTGCTGATGGCGACGCTGTTCCCGGTGATGGTGAACGTCGGTATCAGCCGTGGCGCGGCTACAGCCATTTGCGCGTCTCCGGCAGCGATTATTCTCTCCCCTACCTCCGGCGACGTTGTGCTGGCGGCAAAGGCGGCGGAAATGTCGCTCATCGACTTTGCCTTTAAAACCACGCTACCGATCTCAATCGTTGCCATTGTCGGCATGGGTATCGCGCATTTCTTCTGGCAGCGCTATCTCGATAAGAAAGAAAACATCAGCCATGAAATGATGGACGTGAGTGAAATCACCACCACCGCTCCCGCGTTTTATGCCATTCTGCCCTTTACGCCGATCGTCGGAGTGCTGATTTTTGACGGCAAATGGGGTCCACAGCTGCACATCATCACCATTCTGGTTATCTGCATGCTGCTGGCCGCCGTGCTGGAGTTTGTGCGCGGTTTTAACACGCAAAAAGTCTTCTCAGGTCTGGAAGTGGCGTATCGAGGTATGGCGGAT
The DNA here is from genome assembly GCF_043965265.1 of Enterobacter sp. ECC-249. Lineage (NCBI taxonomy): Bacteria > Pseudomonadati > Pseudomonadota > Gammaproteobacteria > Enterobacterales > Enterobacteriaceae > Enterobacter > Enterobacter sp. ECC-249. The sequence goes on along the minus strand of NZ_CP143660.1, from coordinate 1,756,558 downwards.
GCCTTCGCTGGCGTGGTGATGCTGCTGGTTGCAGCGGGCGTTTTTGCCCAGGGTCTGAGCACGATCGGCTTTATCCAGAGCCTGATTTCTATCGCCACTTCGTTCGGCTCGGCCAGTATTATCCTGATGCTGGTTCTGGTGGTGCTGACCATGCTGGCGGCGATGACCACCGGTTCCGGCAACGCGCCTTTCTACGCTTTCGTTGAGATGATCCCTAAACTGGCTCACTCGTCCGGTATTAACCCGGCCTATCTCTCCATTCCTATGCTGCAGGCATCAAACCTGGGCCGTACCATTTCGCCGGTGTCGGGCGTGGTCGTTGCCGTTGCCGGAATGGCGAAAATCTCGCCGTTCGAAGTCGTCAAACGCACCTCAGTGCCCGTTATGGTTGGGCTGATTATCGTGATTATCGCCACGGAAGTGCTGGTACCCGGCGCGGCCTAAGCTAAATTACTGATATCCAAAAAGCGCCTGCGGGCGCTTTTTGTGCTTTAATAACTTCCAGAAATTAATCGTGTTCATTCGATCAGGAAATCATATGTTCAGGAAGGATATTGTTATCCCGTCTGGCGCAATCGCGCTTGCACTCTGTGTCTTCTCCACACAGGCAGAACCGCTCGAGGCAACCCAGTATGGCGATTTCGATCGCTATGTGCTGGCCCTGTCCTGGCAAACCGGTTTTTGCCAGAGCATGGTCGAGCGCAACCGTAATGAACCTGACGAATGTCGCCTGCAGAAAGAGCGCGAGAATAAAGCCGATTTCCTGACCGTTCACGGGCTATGGCCCGGCCTGCCAAAATCTATTGCCGCACGCGGCGTGGATGAACGTCGCTGGATGCGTTTTGGCTGCGCCACGCGCCCCATTCCGAACATGCCGGAAGTGAAGGCCAGCCGCAAATGCGATGCCGCCGAAACCGGACTGTCGCTTTCCGCTGCCGCGAAGCTCAACGACGTGATGCCGGGCGCGGGCGGGAATTCCTGTCTGGAACGCTACGAATATGCCAAACATGGCGTCTGCTTTGGTTTCGATCCGGATGCCTATTTCGGCACGATGGTGCGGATGAATCAGGAAGTTAAAAGCAGCGCGGTCGGTAAATTCATCGCCGACAACTACGGGAAATCCGTCAATCGCAGCGACTTTGACAGTGCCGTTGCCAAAAGCTGGGGCAAGGAGAACATCAAAGCGATCAAGCTGACCTGCAACGGCAACCCGGCGTATCTGACCGAAATGCAAATTTCCCTGAAGGCAAACGCCATTAACAACCCGCTTTCAGCGGCGTCATTTGCACCGCAGCCACATCCGGGTAACTGCGGAAAACAGTTCGTGATTGATAAAGCCGGTTACTGATCCGCGCCCGGGCGCACCATATCAAACCGGTTTTCATCGCTGATGCCATAGTACGCCGTCGGCCCACCCGCACGCAGGATGGGCTGCGCTTTTGCCGTCTGGTATATCCCCTCTTCCAGCAGCGTTTCGGCAATATGGATTCCGACCACTTCCCCCAGCACCAGCCACGTGTCTACCGGCGTACCGTCAGCCCCCGTCAGTTGAATGCATTGCGACAGGCGACACTCAAAATTCACCGGGCTTTCTGCAACGCGAGGGGCGTTAACCAGGTGGCTGGCCGCTGGCGTAAGTCCGGCAAAGCTAAATTCATCCCGATCGTGGGGAAGCATCGCGGAGGTTTGATTCATCGCCTGGGCGAGATCGCGCGTCGCCAGATTCCAGACAAACTCTTTTGTCTCGGTAATATTACGCACGCTGTCCTTCCAGCCGTTGCTGGAAAAGCCGATGATCGGCGGGCGATAATTAAAGCAGTTAAAGAAGCTATACGGTGCGAGGTTCAGCTGACCGGCCTTATCGCATGAGGAGATCCAGCCGATCGGACGCGGACCAATAATGGCGTTCAGCGGGTCATGCGGCAGGCCGTGTCCCTGAGACGGTTGATAGAAGTACATAGTGCTCTCTCGTTGGTGGGCAACGCCCGGATTCAGGACACTCAGCGTAACGTATTCCACCCGGAATGAAGACTGAATAAATTTCAGCGAAAATTCATATGGACCATGAATGTGACTTTCATCACTTCAAACTTGCGTGCTCAGCCAGTATCATCGGGAGAGTTAAACCCTCGCTGCCAGACGGCGAGGGTTTTCTTTTGGATCAGTTTCTGCGTTAGACGCAGCATTAACGACATGGAGTAAAAAATGTCCAGACCTACCATTATCATCAATGAACTCGACGCAGAACGTATCGACAGGCTACTGGAGAAAGCGGAGTTCGCCTCACTCCCCGTGGCCGACGCACTGAATGAGGAGCTCGACCGGGCGCAGATGTGCACGCCTGAGACGATGCCGCATAACGTGGTCACCATGAACAGCCAGGTGAAATTCCGCAATCTGACCACCGGGGAAGAGTTGACCCGTACGCTGGTTTACCCCGCTCAGATGACCGACAGCAGCGCACAGCTCTCTGTTCTGGCTCCTGTGGGTGCCGCACTGCTGGGGCTGCGTACGGGGGATACGATCCACTGGGAATTGCCGGGCGGTGCCTCGACCCATCTTGAAGTGCTGGAGCTGCTCTACCAGCCAGAAGCCGCGGGCGATTACCTGCGTTAATCTCTTCTGAATAAGCGCCTATCCGCTTTGCACAGAGGATGCAGCCGCATCCTCTTTCCGCAAATTCACCCGATTTTCCTATACCGCGCAAAATGGCCTTAATCCACGCTTAATCTGTTTTGGTGCCGCGGGGACGGTCATGAGTGAGATAGGCGTTATTACACTTATCTTTCTGATTTTTGTGGCGGTTATCGTCACGGCCGTGCTCTATCTTGAACGCCACTGGTAAGCGAACATTCTCAGGCAACCCCACCCGGGAAAGCATTCACCAGGCCCTTAACTTTCTGCTCTGCAGCTTCGGGCGTTTCTGCACCAGGGACCAGAATCACCTTCCGGCACTCCTCCTCCCGTTTTTCGAAAATCTTATAGGCGCGTTCCGCATCCGCAAGGGGGAGATAATGGGTCACGATCTCTTCCGGCGTAAGCAGCCCTTTTTCGATCAGCGGTAACAGTTCCCCCAGCCAGGCATGGACGTGCGTCTGGCCCATCTTAAACGTCAGCCCCTTATCAAAGGCATCGCCAAACAGGAAGCCATGAATAAACCCGGCGTACACGCCGGGTACGCTGACCACGCCACCGCGTCGAACGGCAGCAATGCACTGACGCAGCGCTTTGCCGCTGCTGCCTTCAATTTTAAGATTGCTGAGGATCGTTTCGGTGGTGCTGCCTTTCGCTTCAAACCCGACCGCATCAATCACGGCGTCAACGCCGCGCTGGCCCGCGGTCTGCTCGATGATTTTTTCCGCGGCGTCGTTATCATCATCAAAGTTGATGGGGATTGCGCCGTAACGCGCCTCGGCAAATCGCAAACGGTACGGGTGGTGATCGATAACAAAGATCTGCTCAGCCCCTAACAGCCGCGCGCAGGCAATGGTCAGTAATCCCACCGGCCCGGCGCCGAAAACCGCTACGCTCGAACCTTTTCCAATCTGCGCATTTTTTGCCGCCTGCCAGGCCGTGGGCAAAATATCCGAAAGGAACAGCGCCTTATCATCGGAAAGGAGTTGCGGAACCTTAAACGGCCCGACGTTGCCTTTTGGCACGCGAACATATTCTGCCTGTCCCCCCGGCACACCGCCGTAGAGATGGCTGTAGCCAAACAGCGCGGCCGGCGCGGGGATTTGCTTTTTGTTCAGCGCAGCGCCCTGCCCGGCATTGGTATTCTCACAGGCAGCGTATTGCTGCAGACGACAAAAGAAACAGTCCCCGCAGGCGATGACAAAGGGGATCACCACCCGATCGCCTTTTTGCAAATTCTTCACCTCTGCGCCGCACTCGACGATTTCTCCCATAAATTCATGGCCAAAAATGTCGCCGTGCTGCACCTTCGGGATCTTTCCGCGATAGAGATGCAAATCGGAGCCGCAGATAGCCGTGGCCGTGACGCGCAGAATGATATCGTCGGGCTGTTCGATAATGGGATCGGGGACATTCTCGACGCGAACATGGTGCGGACCGTGATACGTAAGTGCTTTCATGCGACCTCCGAAAGGTTCCAGGTAAGTGTATAAGGGTAGCCACCCCTGAAGGTCCGCCCTGAAATACGGGGCTTTTGAGATTTATCCTGGTGAGATAAGAAAACTGACGGGGCGCTTACAGAAACCATTTATATTTTATGGTTGAATGAGTTCAGCGTTTATAAACAAGGAGAAACGGGTATGTATCAGAGAATCATTATGCCGGTTGATGTTTTTGAGATGGAGCTGAGCGACAAGGCCGTTCGCCATGCGGAGTTCCTGGCGCAGCAGGACGGTGTTATCCACCTTTTGCACGTACTGCCGGGCTCCGCCAGCCTGAGCCTGCACCGCTTTGCCGCCGACGTGCGTCGCTTCGAGGAGCATTTGCAGCATGAAGCGGAAACTCGCCTGCAAACCATGGTCAGCCACTTCAGCATCGACCCTTCACGGATCAAAACGCACGTCAGATTCGGCAGCGTACGCGATGCGGTAAACGAACTGGCGAACGAACTGAAAGCAGACGTGGTTGTCATCGGTTCGCGCAACCCTTCCATTACCACGCATCTGCTGGGCTCTAACGCCTCCAGCGTGATCCGCCACACCCATATACCGGTGATGGTCGTAAGATAAAAAAAGAGGCCACCTTTCGGTGGCCTCTCGCTATTGCAGGTGTAGCCTTACTTTCTTCTATTATGCGGTTTTGGTGCGGATCAGGTAGTCGAACGAACTCAGCGACGCCTTCGCCCCTTCGCCCGTGGCGATGATGATCTGTTTGTACGGCACGGTGGTGCAGTCGCCCGCCGCAAACACGCCCTTCACGCTGGTTTCACATTTCGCATCGATGATGATTTCGCCCATGCGGTTGCGCTCAATCGCGCCTTCCAGCCAGGTGGTGTTAGGCAGCAGACCAATCTGCACGAAGATCCCTGAAAGCTGAACGCTGTGCACGTCGCCGCTCACGCGGTCGCGGTATTCCAGACCGGTCACCTTGCTGCCGTCGCCCTTCACTTCCGTGGTCTGCGCGTTCAGCACGATGTCGACGTTTTTCAGGCTGCGAACTTTATCCTGCAGAACCTGGTCGGCCTTCATCTCTGGCGCGAACTCCAGCAGGGTGACGTGTTCAACGATACCCGCGAGGTCGATAGCCGCTTCCACGCCGGAGTTACCGCCGCCGATCACCGCCACGCGTTTACCTTTAAACAGCGGGCCGTCGCAGTGCGGGCAGTAGGTCACGCCTTTGGTACGGTACTGATCTTCGCCCGGGACGTTCATGTTGCGCCATTTCGCACCGGTGGCAATGATAATGCTGCGCGCTTTCAGCACCGCGCCGGAGGCGGTTTCAATGTGGTGTAAACCACCCTCGACCGCTGCCGGAACCAGCTTGCTGGCGCTCTGGCTGTCGATCACGTCTACGTCATAGTCGCTGACGTGCGCCTTCAGCGCGCCGGCCAGCTTCTGGCCTTCGGTCTTCGGCACGGAAATGTAGTTTTCGATGTCCACGGTATCGAGCACCTGACCGCCAAAGCGTTCGCCCATCAGGCCAGTACGAATGCCTTTACGCGCGGAGTATACCGCTGCCGCCGCGCCCGCAGGGCCAGAACCGACGATCAGCACGTCGTAGGCATCGCGTTTGTTCAGCTCTTCCGCCGCACGTTTTTCAGCACCGGTATCCACTTTGGCAACGATTTCGGTCAGCGTCATACGGCCCTGGCCAAACTCTTTGCCGTTCATGTAAACCGCCGGAACGCCCATCACGTTGCGATCGGTGATTTCATTCTGGAAGGTACCGCCGTCAATCGCCGTGTGCTTGATGCGCGGGTTGAGGACAGACATCAGGTTCAGCGCCTGCACCACGTCCGGGCAGTTGTGGCAGGAGAGCGAGTAATAGGTTTCAAACTCGAAATCACCGTCGATATCGCGGATCTGCTCCAGCAGCGCCTGCGCTTCTTTTGACGGATGACCACCGGTCCACAGCAGCGCCAGCACCAGTGAGGTAAATTCGTGACCCAGCGGAGAACCGGCAAAGCGCGGTCCCTGCCCGGAGCCCGGGTTGGTAATCAGGAAAGAGGGCTTACGGACGTTAAGCGAGTTATCTTCTTTGAAGGTCACTTTCGGCGACAGCTCGGCGATCTCAGCCAGCAGTTCTTTGATCTCTGCCGATTTCGCGCTGTCGTCCAGCGTAGCAATCAGCTCAACGGGTTTGGTCAGTTTCTCAAGGTAGGCCTTGAGCTGGGTTTTCATATTTGTGTCGAGCATTATTCTTCCCTCGTTAAAAACGTCATCATGCAAGCTGCCTTAATCGGGCGGCCTGAATGCAACTTGCATCATGGTGCTGGAATGAAATGGGCGCGGGGAGCGCCCATTGATTGCCGGGTGGCGCTTCGTTTACCTGGCCTACGATACTGTAGGCCCGTGCAATCGCAGCGCCGCCAGGCTTTACAGACTTAGATCTTGCCGACCAGGTCTAAAGATGGAGCCAGCGTGGCTTCGCCTTCTTTCCATTTCGCCGGGCAAACTTCGCCTGGGTGAGAAGCCACGTACTGAGCGGCTTTGACTTTACGCAGCAGGTCAGAAGCATCACGGCCGATACCTTCAGCGGTAACTTCGATAGCCTGGATAATGCCCTGCGGGTCAACAACGAAGGTTGCACGGTCTGCCAGGCCTTCATCTTCACGCATGTTGTCGAAGTTACGGGTCAGGGCGCCAGTCGGGTCGCCGATCATCGCGTATTTGATTTTTGCGATGGTTTCAGAGCTGCTGTGCCACGCTTTGTGGGTGAAGTGGGTATCGGTAGACACAGAGTAAACGTCTACGCCCAGCTTTTGCAGTTCGTCGTAATGGTCAGCCACGTCGCCCAGTTCAGTCGGGCAAACGAAGGTAAAGTCAGCCGGATAGAAGAAGAAGACGCTCCAGCGGCCTTCGGTATCTTTCTCGGTAACTTCGATGAACTCACCGTTTTTGAACGCCTGGTTTTTGAAAGGTTTAATTTTGGTATTAATCAAAGACATCTGTACTTCCTCCGTGTTTTCGTTGAGATGTAAGGTAACCAACTTTATTCATCGGGGCTAATGCGTATGCTTTATCAAATCAATCAGCCAAACCTTACAACGTCGACAAGACAACAAGGTGAACCTTTTACAGGGAAGCCTGAAAGTAAAAAGGCCGCCTCAACGGGCGGCCCTGATACCTGAATTCCCCGCAGGTTCATTCAGTGCCAGCCGAAACTGGCGTTGCGTTGCGCTCTACAACCCTTTCTATCAAGGCGGTAACAGCCGTTTGATTACACCATCCGCGCAGGGATTGAGCAATCCATAAGAGAGGCATTCCTGCCTATGGCTGTGATAGGTTGTGTCGAACATCATTCCGGAGCGTTATAAATTTATTTTTATTATAAAACTATCTCAATATATAAATGACAACTGTCATTTATATGATTACCCCGTTTTCGAAGATAAAATTACCTTAATCGCCTTTGAAGCGCTCTTTCAATAATCTACCACCGTGATACATTGAGATGCTTTTAATTTAAAACTAAGAGAGCTTACCAAAAGGGTTATAAATGGTTAGCCTCAAACTATTGTTATCAGTTATATGATAACCACAGCAAACGCAGCACCCTCAGGACGAAATATGGCAAACCTCTATGACCTTAAAAAATTTGATCTTAATCTGTTAGTCATTTTCGAGTGCATTTACCAACACCTTAGTATCAGTAAAGCCGCCGAGACGCTGTATATCACCCCCTCTGCCGTGAGCCAGTCACTGCAACGCCTGAGAGGACAGCTCAACGATCCTCTGTTTATCCGTTCCGGTAAAGGGATCACGCCCACGACCGTCGGCGTCAATTTGCATCATCATCTGGAACAGAACCTGAACCAGCTGGAGCAGACTATCAATATCATGCACAGCAGCGGGTTGAAGAAGAATTTTGTCATTTATTGCCCACATTTTATGAGTACGAAAGCAACGCTTGACCCTATAAAACTGCTCATGGACAACCATAACTATTCAATTGAATTGCATGATGTTTTTCTTTCGCCTGATTCAGCAGAAGATCTCTTAGCCTACAGAAGAGCCGACCTGATATTTTCGTTTTCCTCCTCTAACAGTCACTCTATCGCCTGTAGCCTCTACCATAAACTTCCTTTCGTGCTCGTTTGTCGGGAGGGTCATCCCCGTCTCAGTGAAAATCCCACGCGTGAAGAGATTCTGAATGAAAACTTCACCGCCTACCTGAACGATGAGAACAGCTTCAAAACCTATCAGGAAAAGGCCGAAAGCCTGTTAACCGAAAGAAATATTGTCTATCGTAGCGACTCTTTTATATCCCTTCTGTCGGTGATCGGTTCATCCGACCTCATAGGATTAGTGCCCGCGCCAGCCTTCGAACAATATGGGCCAGCCCTCAACCTGCGCAAAGTGGAAACTGACATTCAATTCCCCAGCATTGATATTTACATGATGTATAATCGCTCCGCGCTCAATAGCTCGGCATTCGCAAGTTTTATCGAAGAAATATCCTTACCGTGAGTTGTTGGTGTGGTTCTCACACTAAATGGGAACCACAATGTTAAAACATACACCACCGTTATAGAATTACGTGACATAACCATTTCATATCCAACTAATTATTGACTGATATAATCATCTCATTAGTATTAACGCTACAGTCAGGTATTTATTCCTCAGGAAGAGAATAAGCATGTCAATTTATAAATACCCCTTAAACCAGGATGTCCTTACTGCTGCTCGGGAGCGAATAAAATGGACTCTCGAAAATTTTCCCAGAACCTGTGTTTCTTTTTCAGGAGGTAAAGACTCCACCGTCATGCTGCATTTAGTTGCCCGACAGGCGCGACTGATGAAAATCAAAATAGATGTCCTCTTTATCGACTGGGAAGCGCAGTTTTCCCATACCATTACCCATGTTGAGCATATGCGCGAGTTGTACAGCGATGTCATCGATCATTTCTGGTGGGTCGCGCTTCCCCTGACAACGCAAAATTCCCTGTCGCAATTCCAGCCGGAATGGCAATGCTGGGAACCCGGCACCCGATGGGTCCGCCACCCTCCTGACAACGCGATAACCGATCCCGCTTTTTTCCCCTTCTACCAGCCAGGCATGACGTTTGAAACCTTTGTCCGCAGCTTCTCCGACTGGTTCTCTCACAATCGCCCGGCGGCGGTACTGATTGGCATCCGCGCCGATGAGTCTTACAACCGTTTTCTGGCTATCGCGTCGGCGCGTAAACAGCGGTTTGCCGATGATAAACCCTGGACAACCTTCGCTCCGGGCGGGCATGCCTGGTATATCTACCCCATCTACGACTGGAAAACCGCCGATATATGGACCTGGTTTGCCAAATCGGGATGTTGCTATAACCCACTCTATGACCTGATGTTTCAGGCGGGCGTGCCGCTACGCTACATGCGTATTTGTGAACCCTTTGGCCCGGAGCAGCGCCAGGGCTTATGGCTCTACCACGTTGTTGAACCCGATCGCTGGGCGTCCATGTGTGAGCGCGTGAGCGGTGCGCGCAGCGGGGGGATGTACGCCGGGCACGATAACCATTTTTACGGCCACCGAAAAATCTTGAAGCCTGAACGCCTCTGCTGGCACGAATATGCCATGCTGCTCCTCGACAGCATGCCGCAAAATACGGCTGAGCATTACCGCAATAAAATCGCCATTTATCTGCACTGGTATAAGAAGAGAGGCATAGAGAATATTCCCGACACGCAGGACGGTGATATCGGTTGCAAAGACATCCCCTCGTGGCGCCGTATTTGCAAGGTTCTCCTTAATAACGACTACTGGTGCAGAGCGCTATCGTTCAGCCCAAATAAACCCAAACATTATCAGCGCTACAGCGACAGAGTGAAGGCGAAACGCAAGGAGTGGGGCATATTATGCGACAAAGACTAATCACCGAGATGGAAACGTACCTTCAGTCACTTTCCGAAGAGGATCGCATTAAGGCCATAAATGCTTTTCGCGAAGCGATCCATAAAAACAGCCCGTTTCGTGAGCAACCGATAGACTGCGTCCTCTGGATCAGACAGGACGATATTACCGCTAACGACTACAACCCCAATAACGTTGCTCCACCAGAAAAACGGCTGCTCAGCAAGTCGCTGGAGCTTGATGGATTCACCCAACCTATCGTTGTGACAGAAAGTGAACCGCAGCACTACGAAATTGTGGATGGTTTTCATCGCCATGAAATCGGCAAAAACCAGGCGGCACTGAAGCACCAGCTCAAGGGTTATCTCCCCGTTACCTGCCTGCGTCAGGACCGACAGGATAAACATGACCGTATGGCTGCCACTATTCGTCACAACCGGGCGCGGGGTCGGCACCAGATTAACGCCATGTCGGAGATCGTTCGCGAGCTGGTGCAGCTTGGCTGGAATGACGAGAGAATAAGCAAGGAGCTGGGTATGGATGGCGATGAAGTTTTGCGCCTCAAGCAAATTAACGGTCTGCTGGAGCTGTTTGCAGACCGCCGTTACTCAGAAGCCTGGACGGTGAAATAATCAGAGCGTGTTCAGACGCTCTGCCGCCGCCAGCAGCGTCGATTCCTGCTTCGCAAAGCAAAGGCGGATCAGCTTATGCTGGAAGGGATCGGCGCAGAACACCGACAGCGGGATGGCGGCTACACCCACCTCTTTTGTCAACCACTGGCAAAAGCTGACGTCATCCAGATCGGAAATCGCGCTGTAGTCCGCGAGCAGGAAGTAGGTTCCTTCAGACGGCAAAATTTCCAGACGGCTTTTACTTAACGCAGCCACAAACAGATCCCGACGTTCACGATAGAAGTGCGGCAGCTCGCGGTAATGCCCGGGCTCAGCGCGCAGCATATCCGCCAGCGCCAGCTGAGCTGGCGTGTTCACGGCAAAGGTCAGATACTGATGCACCTTGCGCAGTTCAGCGCTAATGGCCGCCGGTGCGACGCAGTAGCCCACTTTCCAGCCGGTCATATGGTAAGTCTTACCGAATGACGAGACGGCGATAGCACGCTCACGAAGCTGCGGATGGGCCAGCACGCTGGCGTGTCCCTCTTCTGCAAAGCAGATGTGCTCGTAGACTTCATCACTCAGCACGTAAATTTCACGTTCCGCAATCGCCTGCCACAGCGCGGCGAAATCGGCTTTCTGCCACACCGTCGCCGACGGGTTGTGCGGGGTATTCAGGATCACCAGGCGGGTTTTGTCGCTCAGCAGCGCGGCAAACGCCTGCCAGTCAGGGCGAAAATGCGGCGGCTGGAGCGCCACGCGTTTTACCACGCCACCGGAGAGTTCAACCGCAGGCGCATAGCTGTCGTAGCTCGGATCAAAGCAGATAACCTCATCGCCCGTACGCACCAGCGCGGTGATGGCCGCATACAGCGCTTCGGTCGCCCCTGCCGTCACCGTAATATCGCTGTTCGCATCGGGCTTATAGCCATACAGCTCAGCCGTTTTGTCCGCAATGGCTTCCCGCAGCGCCTGAACGCCCGTCATCGGTGCATACTGATTTGCTCCCTGCGCCACGTGATACGCCAGACGCGCCTGCAGATAAGCCGGGCCGTCGAAATCCGGGAACCCCTGAGAAAGGTTAATGGCGTTGTGCTGCTGCGCCAGGGCGCTCATCTGCGTAAAGATGGTGGTGCCGAGATTGGGAAGTTTACTTTGCGGAATCAATGCGTTAATGCTCATTGTGTTGTGCCTGCCTGTAATACTTATGTTGCTGCCACTATAACACGATGTTAGTCTTTGGCAATCAAGACGCTTAGACGTCTAAACAATATGAATATTCCTGGCCGAGAGGGTAAAAGGAAATGACAGACAACCTGCAACTCACGCATCTGGTCGACGCCTGCCGCTGGATTGGTGCCAAAGGCTGGGCCCCAGCCACCGGCGGCAACATGTCGGTGCGTCAGGACGAACATCTGTGCTGGCTAAGCGAATCCGGTAAGGACAAAGGCAGCCTCACCATGGATGACTTCCTGCAGGTCGAGATTGCCACCAATCGCGCCCCATCCGGTCGTAAACCTTCGGCGGAGACCGGGCTGCACACCCTTATCTACCGTCTGTTTCCTGAGGCCAACGCCGTTCTGCACGTTCATACCGTCAACGCCACGGTGCTGTCCCGTCTGGTCAAAGAAGCCGAGCTCAACATTAGCGGCTTTGAGATGCAAAAATCCCTCACCGGGCAGACTACGCATCTGGACACGGTGGCTATCCCGGTCTTCGATAACGACCAGGATATTGACGCCCTCGCCTCCCGAATCGCCCATTACGCACGGGAACGCCCGCTTAATTATGGTTTTCTTCTGCGCGGTCATGGCTTAACCTGCTGGGGACGCGACGTGGCCGAGGCCCGCCGTCATCTTGAAGGATTAGAATTCTTATTTGAATGCGAAATGCGTTTACGACAACTGGAGAGAATATGATTCGCGCGATTGTGACGGATATTGAAGGGACCACCAGCGATATCCGTTTTGTCCATGACGTTTTGTTCCCCTACGCGCGTGAGCGGCTGGCGGCCTTCGTGACCGCTCAGCAGTACGCCGAGCCGGTCAAATCCATTCTGGACAACCTGCGTGATGAAATCGGTCACCCGAACGCCAGCGTCGGCGAACTTATCGACGCCCTGTTTGCCTTTATGGATGAAGACCGCAAATCGACCGCGCTCAAAGCCCTGCAGGGAATCATCTGGCACGACGGCTACGTCAACGGCGACTTTACTGGCCATCTCTACCCGGACGTGCTGCCCGCGCTGGAAAAATGGAAAGCGCAAGGGATTGATCTCTATGTTTATTCCTCTGGCTCCGTCGCCGCGCAGAAACTGTTATTTGGCTACAGCGACGAAGGTGATATTACTCATCTGTTCAGCGGCTATTTTGACACCCACATCGGCGCCAAGCGCGAGGTGCAGTCTTATCAGAACATTGCGGCGCAAACGGGCATTGCCCCGTCGCAGATCCTGTTCCTGTCCGATATTCATCAGGAGCTGGACGCGGCTGAACAGGCAGGTTTTCGTACCCTGCAGCTGATTCGCGGCGATGATGACGGCGCAAGCCATCACCATCAGGTCCACCAGTTTGACGAGATTAACCCGGAGCAGATCCCTTCATGAGCGCATTAACCATTTATTCCGATAAAGACGCCAGCCGACACCAGTGGCACAGCACCGACGCCGCCGAGATCGCCCAACAGCTCAACGCTAAAGGCGTGCGGTTTGAACGCTGGGCTGCGGATCGCGATTTAGGACACGATCCTGCGCCTGAAGCCGTGATCGCGGCGTATCAGCATGCGATCGACAAGCTGGTCGCAGAGAAAGGCTATCAGAGCTGGGACGTAATCAGCCTGCGCGCCGACAACCCGCAGAAAGAGGCGCTGCGCGCTAAATTCCTGAACGAACACACCCACGGCGAAGACGAAGTGCGCTTCTTCGTGGAAGGCGCGGGGCTGTTCTGCCTGCACATTGGCGATGAGGTGTATCAGGTACTGTGCGAGAAAAACGACCTGATCTCCGTGCCGGCGGGCACGCCGCACTGGTTTGATATGGGTTCAGAGCCGAACTTTACGGCGATCCGTATTTTCGATAACCCGGAAGGCTGGGTGGCGCAGTTTACCGATAGTAACATCTCCCAAAAGTATCCTACGCTGAGTTAATAAAGATAAGAGGTCTATTCTAAACGACCTCATATCTTTTCAACCACACCATAAGCTCCATTTAATTTATTCACCCCTAAGCGTACTAAATATATATTCATTTTCTTGAAAGCAAATAGGCATATACGTTCTACCAAGCATTGCTATTGGCAGATGAACATCGTATGCTATATTTTCCGCATGTGAAACGGGCTGTAAAACACATAATTTCGTGTACCAAAAAGATGTCATCGCAGATGATGTACTATACCATCGTGAAGAAAACCCCTTCATCTCGTTAATAATATCTAACATTATTACATCCCTTTCCTCTTTTGTACAACACTCTAAATAATACATTGTTATAGCATAGTCAATATCGCAAACCTTTATTTCATTAAGGAATTCAGCCTTTAATTCTTTTATCTGAAACCACTCTCTCCATAATTCATAGGCTATCTTCCACGTTGACATTCTAAACGACTGCTCTGCATATAATGAAAACTCAGACATACACTCAGAAACAGCCTTTCGGCCTCCATTATCAGAATTAAGTTCGTAAAGATGTAACGATATCGAATTAAAATATAGCGTCATTAACCCCTCAGACTTTATAGAAGCCAAGGCTTTTCCTAAAGGTTGTTGTAAAGTCGGGTACCTAGAGGGAAATGTATTAAATATCTTCATAAAATGCCCTGAGAGTTCTAAATTAACAAAAACATTCAAAAGCAATTCACTAATACGATCTTTATTAATTTTTTCCTTCCTGATTCTATTAAATGGAAAGATAGAAGCAATCGTATAAAAATTGATGCATGCAGAATTTGTTGAAATTGCCAAATCCAGAGCTTTATCCTCCCCCAAATAATCAAAAACCCCCCATAACACTGGGACATCCCTATGTCTATTTAAAGCGTCAATCAACATTTCACGGCAATTATAATAAAGAAAATCAACAGAACTTTTAATGTAATGATTTAGAAATAATTTGTAAACGTCAGCCTCGCGATGAAATTCATTGTAAATTGAATACCAATCATTTTTTTTAACGATATCATTTATGTAATTCTTTTTTTCAGTGTTATGGAAATCAGTATCACAACAATAATCAATAGAACTAATTGATGAAGTTATCATTTCTATCGACGTTGAATAAAATATCTTCGAGTCACTATGCAAACGATTATTACTCCAAAAAACATCAGAACCTATAGTTACATCGATAATATAGTAAATTGCAATAACTTCAAATTTATCATTGATATGCCCGTTGAAGATAATACATTCAATCCATTTCAAAAAAAACAATGCATCGTTGGAATATACAGTGCATCCAGTTCTATTCGTAAAGATAAATTCTGACAATCCATCCACACTTTCTGCACGTAACAATAAATGCTCCATGCAATTACAATCTTCTTTTACAGCACGAATAACTTCCGAAAAATACAATGCGAATTGTTCTTCTACTAATTTAGTATCATTTGTCATATGTACTCCAAACTAAGCAATCAGGATGTTGTATAACACCCCACAATTCCTCAAATGCATCTGCTATCAGTTGCGCATCACTTACTTTTTGTAAAATATGATGTTCTCTACCTACACTATTTATCGAGGTACCAATTGACCAAGCCATTGGTTCATTTTCGGTATAAGGAAAAATTAAAAATCGATCATGAAAGTTCCACCCTTTGTTACCGTAGGGCTTCCTTACTTCAATATTTAATCCTAACAATGTTTGTGGTGGGAGTGTTGACAAGCGTCCAAATGAATCAGAAATATACTCATCCATACTTCCATCGTCTTCAGCATTGGAAACCTTTGCATCACCAGCTACTTTTGAAATGTACTTTGAGGAAGTTATCGCTCTCATTTTCGATTTCAAACATGTATTGTAGAATAATGTCTCCAATAAATCATCGCCATTAAGATACGGATCCCACAAACAAACACCATTTTCTCCAAATTTGTTTATCAAAAAACGGATATCATTTAAAGCACGGGTTCGTTCACTTTCTCTATATTTACCCTTTGCGTTATATTGGACAAAATATTTTTCATGTAAGAGTTGCTCTCGTTCGCTACGATAAATACGAATCGAAGACCATTTTTTAACATCACTATCCCTTTCTCCAATCATGCTATTTTGTGGACTATAAACTTGTATTTTATCAAATCCTCCACTTTTTAAAGGAATAATTCTTGAACTGCCATTAATTGCTCTCATATTCAATGCAATTCTTTTAATAAATGACGAAGGTCTAACTGCATAAAGAAGAACTTTATGAAAAGGATCCCATATTGTCATTTCGTAAGGACTGCCATACTGACTTGGGAAGATCATTTCATTTTGCTCAGCACTAAGCACCGTGGAGTAAAATGAATCAATATTTGAATCACGATCCATCCTCTTAAAAGTAATATACACATCTCTTTTTGAAGCAGAGGGATGCCAAATAAGTTCGCAATGTAAATTTTCATTATTTGGATATGTGCGCACTCTCGCGCGAATAATATTTACTGGGATTTGCATTAATATACATCCTAATTTATCTGAAACTGATGCAATGCTAAAAGGAATCAACTTACTCACTTTTGAAGACAATTCTTGAAGAACCTGAGGATTATCTAAAAGGAAGTGAAGTTCATTTTTTGCTTCATTTTCTAATTCAACTAGTAAAGAACCACCAAAAAAATTATTTTTTAACAGCTTATTTATTACATTACAGTCGTAACTATCTGCTGGGATGAATTTATATGGATTGATTTTATAGTCACAAGCGGGCAATACGTCTTTACAACTTAGCCATGTTCTATCATTTATTAACCTTTTAATAAGCAATAAAATAGTTTCATGCGTGATATAATATTTTTTAATCCCAAAATACCAATTCTTTAAAGAGGATACTTTTAAATCATCTTTTCCATTCAAATAGCTTATCTTTTCAAACTCAGGATTAGTGACATTTTCATAGACGAGATGCGTTAAAACATTTATTACTGCGCGGCTATTTTTATTTAATGCAAATAGTTCAGTAACTTCTATGCAATTATAAAAGCCTAATACCCCCTCCGTAGTTAATCTATCTAAATCTAATATTAGATCATTTAACTCATCCATGCTTTTGCCTCATACATTTTCTTAACAAATGAATAAATGTAATGCTTGTTTTATTGCTTCCATGATCCCATGAGAACCATATCACGTATTACCTTTTCAGTATCTAATCCAACCAATGTTGCTAAACGCACAAACTCCACCACGTCTAACCTACGCACACCGTTTTCTACTTTGGCAATAAACGATTGTGGTTTACCCAAGTCCTCAGCAAGTTGCGCCTGAGTAATCCCCTTCTCTTTACGAGCTTTCTTCAACGCGTTGATTACACGCTGGTATTCATCCGAGTAAACTGAAGCCATTGTTCCGATTCCATACAAATATCCTGAAATCGAATATCCTCCCATTGTTTTTTATCCCAAAACAGGATAATTGAGCGCGTAACAAACACATGTAAGGAGGACACAATGCAACATCAGAACTGGCATCCGGCCGATATTATCGCTGCACTAAAGAAACATGGAACAAGCCTGGCTGCGTTGTCACGAAAGGCTGGCCTTTCCTCAGCCACGCTGGCAAACGCGCTTACCCGACCATGGCCCAAAGGTGAACTGCTTATCGCTCAGGCGCTAGACATTCCACCCGATGTGATATGGCTGGAAAGATACTTTGATGAAAAGGGAGAGCGAGTATTTCGTCAGATGAGGAATTCCAAAAAGAGAAATCTGTCTTCAACATAATCAATGAATTCTCCCCCCCTCACCCCAACCCTCTCCCTCAAGGGAGAGGGGGTCTAGGAGCACTACCGTTTTAGCCCCTTCACATACCCCACCAGCTGATCCAGCACTATCCCCCACCCTTCGTGGAAGCCCATCTGCTCGTGCTGCTCGCGGATATCCTTCGTCGGATGACGCGCAATCGCCGTATAGAGCGTTTTGCCCTCCCCGACATCTTCCAGCAATAAAATCGCCGTCATAAACGGCTTCTCGGCCGGTTTCCAGCCTTCGGTATAGCCGTCGGTAAAGACCAGCTTTTTCCCCGGGTCGATTTCCAGGAACACACCCCGGTTATCCATCCGCTGCCCGTCCACATCAAACACGGTGTTGAACCGACCGCCCACGCGCAGATCGAGGTCACATTCGGTCACCTTATGGGGAGCAGGAATGAAAAAGTTTTTGATGTGTTCCGGCGTGGTCCAGCAGAGCCACAGCAGATCGCGCGGTGCGTCCACCACGCGCTCCAGTTTTAAGTCAGTTTCAGGATCGAGCGTCACGATATTGTCCTCTTAAGGGAACCCCTTAAAGGATAGCCGGACTCAGGCGAATTTCCCGTTTGCCACCGCCTCCGGCGTGACCACGCCCGTATCCAGCACCCAGCCGCTAATCAGCGAGGCAGGAGTAACGTCAAACGCCGGGTTATAAACCCGTGCATCTTCCGGTGCCCACTGCACCGCGCCAAAGCTTCCGGCTACGCCCGTTACCTCGCTGGCGGCGCGCTGCTCAATCGGGATCGCGTCGCCGTTCGGGCAGTCCGGATCGAGAGTGGTTTGCGGCGCGGCCACGTAGAACGGAATGCCGTGGAATTTTGCCAGCACCGCCAGGGAATAGGTGCCGATCTTGTTCGCCACGTCGCCGTTGGCGGCAATGCGGTCTGCGCCCACCCACACTGCGTCTACCTGCCCTTTCGCCATCAGGCTGGCGGCCATGGAATCGGTAATCAGCTGATACGGCACGCCCAGCTCGCCGAGTTCCCACGCGGTCAATCTACCGCCCTGCAGCAGCGGACGGGTTTCATCGACCCAGACGTTGCTAACGTTGCCTTCCTGGTGCGCGCGAGCAATCACCCCCAGCGCGGTGCCGACGCCTGCCGTTGCCAGCCCGCCGGTGTTGCAGTGGGTCAGCAGGCGGCTGCCGGGCTTCACCAGCGCGCTGCCCGCTTTCGCAATGGCGTCACAGAGCCGTTTGTCTTCGTCGATCAGGCGCAGCGCCTCGGCGACCAGCGCCGGAACATACTCTTCCTGCCACAGCGCCAGCTTCATGCGGTCAAGGTTGTTCATCAGGTTCACCGCCGTCGGGCGGGACGCGCGCAGGGTTTCCAGCGCAACCGCCAGCTCGTCACGGCTTTTGCCGTTTTCCGCCAGCAGCGCCAGCAGCAGACTTGCAGAGAGACCGATCAGCGGCGCGCCGCGCACCCGCAAGGCGTGAATATGCCCCACCAGCGCCTCTACCGTTGAGGCATCCAGCCAGCGTTTCTCCTGCGGAAGGGCCTGCTGGTCGAGAATAAAGAGCTGATTATTCGTCACCCGCAGGCTGGTCGTCTGTAATGTCTGCATGTCGTTAATTCCCTGTTGCGTTGTTGTAGCACATTGTGTCAGGATGAAATCCAGATGTATAGACGTCTACATGTCTTTATTAGCAAACCCGTGAGGAGCAGGCCATGTCGCAATACCGTACCTTTACCGCTCAGGACGCCGTGGAATATGCCAGGCAGTTTGGCGGCCTTGACGATCCTTCATCGCTGGTGGAGGCGCAGGAGGTAGGCGACGGCAACCTCAATCTGGTGTTCAAAATCTTCGACAGCGCGGGCGTGAGCCGCATCATCGTTAAGCAGGCGCTGCCCTACGTGCGCTGCGTCGGCGAGTCCTGGCCGCTGACGCTGGACCGCGCCCGTCTGGAAGCGCAAACCCTGGTCGAGCACTACCGGCACAGCCCGCAGCACACGGTGAAAATCCACCACTTTGACCCGGAACTGGCGGTGATGGTGATGGAAGATCTCTCCAGCCATCGCATCTGGCGCGGCGAGCTGATCAAAAATAATTATTACCCGCAGGCTGCGCGTCAGCTGGGTGAATACCTCGCACACGCGCTTTTCCACACCAGCGATTTCTACCTGCACCCGCACGAGAAGAAAGCGCAGGTGGCGAAATTCATCAACCCGGAGATGTGCGAGATCACCGAAGATCTGTTCTTCAACGATCCGTACCAGATCCACGAACGCAACAGCTACCCGGCCGAGCTGGAAAATGACGTCGCCGCGCTGCGCGACGACGTCCAGCTGAAAATTGCCGTGGCCTCCCTGAAGCACCGTTTCTTTTCTCAGGCTGAGGCCCTGCTGCACGGGGATATCCACAGCGGCTCGATTTTTGTGGCCGACGGCAGCCTGAAGGCCATCGACGCCGAGTTCGGCTATTTCGGGCCGATTGGCTTTGACGTCGGCACCGCCATCGGCAACCTGCTGCTGAACTTCTGCGGCCTGCCGGGGCATCTGGGCATTCGCGATGCCGCCGCCGCCCGCGAGCAGCGCCTGACCGATATTCAGGAACTGTGGAACACCTTCGCGGAGCGCTTCCAGGCGCTGGCACACGAGAAAACGCGCGACGCCGCGCTCGGCGCACCGGGCTATGCCTCCGCGTTCCTGAAAAAGGTCTGGCATGATGCCATCGGCTTCAGCGGCACAGAACTCATTCGCCGCAGCGTCGGGCTTTCCCACGTCGCGGATATCGACACCATTCAGGACGAGGCGATGCGCCACGAATGCCTGCGCCACGCGATAACGCTCGGCAAGGCGCTGATTGTTATTGCTGACCGTATCGACAGCGCGGAAGATCTGGTGGCGCGGGTGCGGCAGTACAGCTGATATTTTTGCCGGGTGACGGCTTTGCCTTACCCGGCCTACGCTCCTGATTTTCTCCCTCTCCCCGTGGGAGAGGGCCGGGGTGAGGGCATCAAACAGCGCTTACCCCAAATACTCAATCACCGACAGCCCGCCGTTATAGTCCGTGCTGTAGATAATTCCCTGCGCATCCACAAACACGTCACACGACTGGATCACCTGCGGGCGATTCGGGCGGGTATCCATCATTTTCTCCGGTGCCGCAGGCACCAGCGCCCCCGTTTCCACCGGTCGATACGGATTAGAAATGTCATACGCGCGCACGCCCGCATTCTGATAAGTTGCAAAAATCAGCGTTGAGCTGACAAAGCTCCCCGGCCGGTTCTCGTGCAGGTTATGCGGCCCAAAATGCGCCCCTTTAGCCACGTAGTCAGTCTCGTCCGGCTGCGGGAAGGTAGAAATGCTGACCGGATTAGACGGCTCGCGAATATCAAACAGCCAGATCAGCTTCTCGCCGTCCTCCTGGTTATCAAGCACCGCTTCGTCCAGTACCACAAGCAGATCGCGGTCCGGCAGCGGCAGCGCGGTATGCGTCCCGCCGCCAAACGGCGGACTCCAGTTACGGTGGCTAATAAGCTTAGGCTGGGTACGGTCCTTCACGTCAAGCAGCGTCAGGCCGCCGTCGCGCCAGCTGCCGTACGCGGTATCGCCGGCAATAATCGCATGGTGGAGCGCGTAGCGTTTCCCTTCCGGCCAGTTCGGCTGTTCGCCTTCGGCCTGGTTCATCCCCGGCAGCCACCAGCGTCCCGCCACCTCAGGCTTACGCGGGTCGGCCAGGTCGATCGTAAGAAAGATGTAGTCGGTAAAACCGTCGATCAGCGCCGATACGTACGCCCAGCGGCCACCGACGTACCAGATGCGGTGAATGCCAATCCCGTTCAGCGACAGAAAGCCGATTTCGCGCGGCCTGTCCGGGGTGGAGATATCAAACACCCGCAAGCCCGCGCTCCAGCCTTTGTCCTTCACGTCGCTGACGGTCTCGCCCACCTGCCGGGTGTAGTAGACCTTCTCGTCGGCAAAGCGGGCATCGGCAAACAGATCCCGGGCATTGATCACCAGCAGGAGATCGTCATGTGCCTGGAGGTGCACGTTCCAGGTGCCCGGCGGCGCGGGAACATAGCCCGCCGCTTTCGGGTTTTTCGGATCGCGCACGTCTACTATCGAAAAGCCCTGCGACACCATATGGCCAATATAGGCGTAACCGCGGTGCACCATCAGCTGCACGCCGTCCGGGCGACCGCCCTGATCGCTATGGCCAATCAGCCGCATATTGCGGCTGTATTCGGGAGGGGGTAAAGAAGTCACCTTGAGCTCCTTACGCCCGGTGGCGCTGCGCTTACCGGGCCTACGGGTGCAAAATGTAGGCCGGGTAAGGCGCAGCCGCCACCCGGCTGGGTTTTATTTATTCTTCGCTTCCAGCGTCGCAAACCACGGCGCAATAAAATCTTCCGTCTGGCCCCAGCCCGGAATGATTTTGCCCAGCGACGCCACGTTCACCGCGCCCGGCTGGGCGGTCAGCAGCGCCTGCGGAATAGCGGCTGCCTTAAAATCGTAGGTCGCAGGCGTCGCTTCCCCGGCAATTTTGTTCGCCACCAGACGCACGTTGGTCGCCCCAATCAGCTTCGGATCCACCGCCACGCTCACCTTCCACGGGCTGCCCGGCTCGCGCATCAGCTGCAGATCCTGGTTGGAGATGTCGATGCTGTAGAGTTTGATCTCGGTACGGCCGTTCTCTTTCAGCGCTTTATACGCGCCCTGGCTGAAGGCGTCCCAGGTTCCCCAGATGGCGTCGATTTTACCTTTCGGGTATTTCGCCAGGATCGCGCCCACTTTGTTGGCGGTGTCGCCCTGCACGTCAGAGGAGACCGCGCCGATAGACTCCAGCTCTTTGATGTCCGGGTACTGTTTTTGCAGCTCTTTATACGCCGCCTGACGACGCTCCATCGGCGGGAAGCCCGCGACCCACAGCTTGACGATATTGGCCTTGCCGTTGAAATCTTTCGCCAGCTGGCCGAAGGAGAGATTGGTCAGGGAGGCATCATCCTGCTGGGTGACGGTCACGCCCGGGATCTCGCCGTTAACCGCGGTATCGAATACTGCAACTTTAATCCCGGCGTCCACCGCCTTCTTCACCAGCGCGGTGGAGTACGGATCGCGGCCCTGAGAAAGGATAATCCCGTCGTACTTCTGGCTGATGGCCTGGTTCACGAAGTCCTGGAATTTAGCGTCGTCCCCGTTGCTTAAAAAGGTGCTGACCTTAAAGCCAAGCTTCTTCCCTTCCTGAATGGCCCCGGCAATAAACTGCGTGGTGTTGTCGTCTGAGCCGAGGTTACGGATCACCGCGATGCGAATGGGGCCGTCATGGTTAGCTATGGCCGCCGGAAGCGGTGCGGGCGTGGCCGCATAGCCAGGCAGAGCGGTGAATAACCCTAATGCCACCAAAGAGAGTGCAATCTTTTTCATTTTTTATCCCGTTGTGTTGTCAGCGTTTTTGTATGTACGTAATCGCCAGCGCTACCGCGAGCACCAGCCCTTTTATAATGTCCATGGCGTAATACGGCACGGAGAGCATCACCAGCCCGTTCGACAGCACGCCGAGAATGACCGCCCCGACCAGAGTTCCCAGCGCATTCGGCTTGCCGGACCCGGCCAGCGAGAAGCCAATCCACGCCGCCGCCACCGCATCCATCAGGTAACCGCCGCCCGCGTTTACCTGCGACGAGCCAATGCGCGAGGCCAGCAAAATCCCGCCCAGGCCCGCCAGCAGGGAGGCAATCACGTAGGCCGCCACCTTGTAGCGGGTGGTGCGAATCCCCGAGAGGCGCGCAGCTTCCGGGTTACCGCCGATGGCGTACATCCTGCGCCCGTGGGTGGTCAACGAGAGCCCCAGCTGCGCCAGAACCGTCACTACCAGCATGATGATCACAATCGTCGGCACCTGCCCCAGCAGGCTGAACGCCGTCGGAATGGTGCCTTCCGCCATGTCACCGCTCGGCAGCACCATGTTTTCGGTAATCGAACCGCCGTAGCTGTAGGTCATCGCCACGCCCTGAATGACAAACAGGCTGGCAAGCGTCGCAAGCATGTCCGGAATACGCAGAATGACGATCAGAAAGGCGTTAAACAGCCCCACCAGCGTGCAGAGCGCGAGGGTGATCAAAATAGACTCGGTAGTGCCGAAGCCGTGCCAGACGAAAAGTGAAATCACCAGCGCGTTCGCCAGCGACGCGGTGGATCCCACGGAGAGATCGAACCCGCCGATGGTCAGCGATATCGACACGCCGATGGCTATCACCGTCACGATGGCAATCGAACGCAGAATATTGATGATGTTGTTCGGATCGAGGAAGCTGTCCGACGCCAGGCCAAAGACGGCAACCAGCGCGACGACGGTTAACAGCATGCCCCACTTGTAGAGAAAATCGAAAATCTGCTGACGGCCAGACGCCGCCGCGTTCACTGAAAGGGCCTTGCTCACGACGCCGTTCCTCCGGTTGAATAATAAAGTAGTGTCTCTTCACGGGCCTCGGCCCCGGTGATTTCCGCCACGATGCGCCCGTCCCACAGCACGCAGATGCGGTCGCACAGCCCGACCAGCTCGGCAAACTCGCCGGAGGCGTAAATCACCCCTTTGCCCTCGCGCGCCAGGCCGTCGATCAGCTGGAACAGATCGGTTTTGGCCTTCACGTCCACGCCTTTGGTCGGCTCGTCGAAGATCAGCACGCTCGCGTCATTGCGCAGCCACTTGCCGATGGCGACCTTCTGCTGGTTGCCGCCAGATAAGCGGCGCAGCACCTGTCCCGGCCCACGGGCGCGTACGCCTACGCGGGCGATCACCTCTTCTGCCCAGCGCCACGCCTGTCGATGGCCGAACAGGCTCCAGCGCGAGAAGCTGTTATCGGCGCACACGGCAAGGTTCATGCTCACCGGCTCGTCGATAAAAATGCCCTCTTTGCGCCGCTCCTCCGGCACCAGCGCCAGCCCGCGCAGCACGGAGTCCGCCGGGTCGCTCGGCTGCCAGGACTGATGATTCAGCTCACCGCGCGCCACGCGGCTTTTAGTTGCGCCAAACAGCGCCTTACAGAGTTCGGTTTTGCCCGCCCCCGCCAGCCCGGCAATCCCGAGAATTTCGCCTTTGCGCAGGTGCAGGGAGATATCTTTTAGCAGCGCGTCGTCGTGCAGCCCTTCTACCCGCAGCAACGTTTCGTCGCCGTGCGGCGGCCGCGCGGGCGGGTAGATATCGCTCAGCACGTGGCCGAGCATCTTCTCGACGATCGCTTCGCCGCTGAGATCGGCCATCGGGCCGGACTCGATCAGCTTGCCGTCGCGCAGCACCGTCAGGGTGTCGCAGATAGCTTTTAGCTCGTGAATGCGGTGGGAAATAAACACCACCCCGATGCCCTGCTGCTTTAAACGTCTCACCACGGCAAACAGACGCTCGCTCTCGTGCGCGTCCAGCGGCGCGGTGGGCTCATCAAGAATCAAAAAACGGCAGTGATGGGACAGGGCGCGCGCCAGCAAAATCTGCTGCTTTTCGGCAAGCGTGCAGCTGTCGATGGAACGGCGGACGTCCAGCGTAACGTCAAGCTGCTCCAGCGCCTGTCTCGCCTGCTGGCGGATCGCGCGCCAGTTAAAGCGATGCCCCGGCTGCGCCAGCTGGTCGAGCATGATGTTCTCGGCGATGCTTAACCCCGGGATCAGCGCCACGTCCACTTCCTGCTGCACGAGGTGGATCCCCAGCCGTTTGGCATCGAGCGGTTCGCGGATGCTTACCGGCTGGTTATTAATGCTGATCTCGCCTTCATAATGGTCGTGCGTCCCGCACAGCACCGCCATCAGCGTCGATTTCCCCGCGCCGTTGGCGCCGGTCAGCGCATGTACCGATCCGCCGGTTAAGGTGAAATTCACGCGCGACAGCGCCTGAAAGCCGGAAAAGGCCAGGCTGATACCGCGCATTTCAAGGCGACTGGAAACCATCCGCGTAAATCCTTCATTACTCTTCTGATTTATCGAATTTTTCACAGCTCCGGTTGACTGACAACGACGGAAAAGGCATAAGTTAAAGCGAAATATTATTAGCCATCCGGATGTCCAGACATAACATCGGGTTAGCGCTTGCTAAAAAAGGACAACACCATGAGCAACACCGATATCCGCGTCGTGCCTGGCCCGGCGAACTACTTCTCCCACTCCGGAAGCCTTGCGCGTCTGAATGACTTCTTTACCCCGGAACAGCTTTCCCGCGCGGTGTGGATTTACGGCGAGCGCGCTATCGACGGCGCGCGCCCTTTCCTGCCGGAGAGCTTTAACGCGCCGGGGGCGAAACGCCTGCTGTTTAAAGGCCACTGCAGCGAGCGCGACGTCACCCATCTTGCGAATGAATCCGGCAGCGACGCCAGCGTAGTGATTGGCGTCGGCGGCGGTGCGGTGCTGGATACCGTCAAGGCAGTGGCGCGCCGCTTAGGGGTACCGTTTGTGGGCATCCCCACCATCGCTGCTACCTGCGCGGCCTGGACCCCGCTCTCCGTCTGGTACAACGATGCCGGTCAGGCGCTACATTTCGAGATCTTCGACGACGCCAACTTCCTGGTGCTGGTAGAGCCACAGATCATTCTCAACGCACCCGCGGAATACCTGCTGGCGGGTATCGGCGATACGCTGGCGAAGTGGTACGAAGCGGTAGTGCTTGCTCCGCAGCCTGACAACCTGCCGCTGACCGTGCGGCTGGGCATCAACGGCGCGCTGGCAATCCGCGACGTGCTGCTGGAGCACAGTGAGGAAGCGCTGGCCGACCAGCAGCGCGGCGAGCAAACGCAGGCGTTCCGGGACGTGTTGGATGCGATTATCGCCGGTGGCGGGATGGTCGGCGGTCTGGGCGAGCGCTATACCCGCGTGGCGGCGGCTCATGCGGTGCACAACGGTTTAACCGTGCTGCCGCAGACGGAAAAATACCTCCACGGCACCAAGGTGGCCTACGGCATTCTGGTGCAAAGCGCCCTGCTCGGCCAGGACGACGTGCTGGCACAGCTGGTAGCGGCGTACCAGCGCTTTAACCTGCCGACCACGCTTCGCGAACTGGACGTCGACATCAATAACCGCGACGAGCTGGATCGGGTCATCACCCACACTCTGCGCCCGGTAGAGTCGATTCACTATTTACCCGTTACGTTAACGCCTGACGTTCTGCGCGAGGCGTTTGAGAAGGTGGAATACTTCAGCCGTTAATCTCCCTGACCGTCTATACCTAATGATGATTCTTACTACTCTCGTAACGAGGTCATCATGCAGATCGATTTAACAGGTAAAAAGGCGCTGGTTACCGGCGCCAGCCGCGGGTTGGGTCGTGCGATTGCCCTGTCGCTGGCGCGCGCCGGTGCGGATGTGATTATTACGTATGAAAAATCTGCCGATAAAGCCCAGGCGGTTGCCGATGAGATTAAGGCGCTGGGCCGACACAGCGAAGCCGTGCAGGCCGACAGCGCCAGCGCGCAGGCGATTCAGGATGCCGTCACCCATGCGGCGCGTTCCCTTGGCGGGCTGGATATTCTGGTCAACAACGCCGGGATCGCGCGCGGCGGCCCGCTGGAGTCCATGACCCTGGCGGACATCGACGCGCTCATCAACGTCAACATTCGCGGCGTGGTGATCGCCATTCAGGAAGCGCTGGTGCATATGTCAGACGGCGGGCGCATTATCAACATCGGCAGCTGTCTGGCAAACCGCGTGGCGATGCCGGGCATTGCCGTTTACTCGATGACCAAGTCTGCCCTCAACTCCCTCACACGCGGCCTGGCGCGCGATCTGGGGCCGCGCGGGATTACCGTTAACCTTGTCCACCCCGGCCCCACCAACAGCGATATGAATCCGGAAGACGGCGAACAGGCAGAAGCCCAGCGCCAGATGATCGCCGTCGGTCACTACGGCCAGCCGGAAGACATCGCAGCGGCGGTCACCTTCCTCGCCAGCCCGGCTGCGGGGCAGATCTCCGGTACCGGCCTGGATGTGGACGGTGGTTTAAACGCCTGATCGCACATTTCCTGCAAGCCTCTGTCGTCCGGCAGAGGCCTTTTCGAGCCGCCTCGACGGTTTACGTTTTGCCTCTTACCTGTGTTTTTTCTCCGCTCTACAGTACTCCATAAGAAATTCGGAATTTATCTAATAGTCTTATTATTTCCTTATATTTTGTGTGGGCGTACAGTGGAGGTACGGATGAAGATTGTCTGGTCCAATGGTGCAAAGAAGGCTTTTTCAAAGATTGAAGAGCGGTATCAGCGACGCATTGAGGTAAAGCTTACTGAGCTGGATGACCGTTCAGCTCCCCGGCCCGATATCAAAAAAATATCAGCGACCGAAAATCATTTCCGGCTACGCGTTGGCGATTACCGCATCATCTATACGCTTCGGGACGATCCCGATAACCATTGTTATGTTTTGGCCGTCAAGCGCAGAACTTCAACGACTTACCTGCATGAGGAGAAAGCCACCTATGGCTGTTCAGCTAATTAAGGACGATAACGGTAAAACGCAGTATGTGGTTATTCCTTACCACGAATACTTCCGCATGTGCTCACAGATGGCAGAGATCGACGACGAAACCGATGACGATCTGGAGGATATTGAGGTCGAACACGATAGTCTGGATGACGTGGAATTGCCCGGAGAAGTGTGCAGCATCATGACCTGGCAGAACGTCAGCCTGCAGGCCGCGTGGCGTATCCTGCGCGGGTTATCCCAGCAGGAGGTGGCGGAGAAACTCGGCATCAGCCAGTCCGCCGTGTCACAGCTGGAAGCGCTGGACTCCCGTCCGCAAAAGCGCACCCGTGAAAAGCTGGCAGCGATCTACGGCTGCAAGCAGGAGCAGATCAGCCTCTATTTACCGAAAGAGGGTTAACAGCACTTCGCCCCGCCCTTGCCGCCGTAACGGGCGTCCTGGCGGTCACGGAAAAATTCTTCGTAGGTCATGGGCGTCTGGTCCGGATGGTTGACGCGCATATGCTCGACGTAGTTGTCGTAGTCCGGCACGCCAATCATCATTTTGGCGGCCTGGCCCAGGTACTTACCTGCTTTGGAAAGGGTGTCGAACATAGGTCATTTCTCGTTTGTTTCCCTCACCCCGGCCCTCTCCCAAAGGGAGAGGAAGGATAAGAAATGTAGGCCGGGTAAGGCGAAGCCCCCACCCGGCACAAAGGTTAGTGCGCCCCTTTCGCCTGGGTCACAATCTCTTCCAGGTTTTCAGGCATTGGCTCATAAGGCGTCTCTTTCGCCGTTGGCGTGTCGACTTTCAATGCCGCCAGCGCGGTCTTGAGAGAATACAACGCCAGCACCACGACCACCACCATAAAGAAGATGGTCAGCCCGGCGTCCAGACGGTTGTTAAACACCAGCTGGGACAGCTGCGACTCGGTATACTGCGCCGGGATCTTACCGCTGTCGATCATCGCCTGGAACTTGTTGGCGATTGCCAGGAAGCCCACCTTGTTGTCCGGACTGAAGGCCTTCTGCCAGCCCGCGGTCAGGGTACAGATCAGCAGCCATGCGGTAGGCACCAGCGCCACCCATGCGTAACGCTGGCGTTTCATCTTGAACAAGACTACGGCGCAGAGCATCAGCGCCATGCCCGCCAGCATCTGGTTGGCAATACCGAACAACGGCCACAGGGTGTTAATCCCGCCCAGCGGATCGACCACGCCCTGGTGCAGGAAGTAGCCCCACGCCAGCACGCACAGCGCCGTCGCCAGCAGGTTAGCCGGGAGCGAGTCGGTACGTTTCAGGTTCGGGGAGATGACGCCCAGCAGATCCTGCAGCATAAAGCGCGCCGCACGGGTTCCCGCATCCACCGCAGTCAGGATAAACAGCGCTTCAAACAGAATGGCGAAGTGATACCAGAACGACACGTCCATCAGCCCGCCCAGCGCGCCGTGAAGAATATACGCCATGCCGACCGCCAGCGTCGGCGCCCCGCCCGCGCGGGAGATAATCGACTGCTCGCCCACTTCACTGGCGATGCTCGTCAACGTTTCAGGGGTAATCGCAAAACCCCACCCACTCACCACCTGCGCGGCAGATGCCACCACGTCAACGGTACCGGCCGGAGCCAGGACCGCCATCGGGCTGTTCATCGCGAAGTAGACGCCTGGGTCGATAATGCATGCGGAGACCAGCGCCATGATAGCCACGAAGGACTCCATCAGCATGCCGCCGTAGCCAATCAGGCAGGCCTGATTTTCATTCGCCAGCATCTTCGGCGTCGTCCCGGAGGCGATCAGCGCGTGGAAGCCCGACACTGCACCGCAGGCAATGGTAATAAACAGGAACGGGAAGAGATTGCCGGTCCAGACCGGGCCGGTACCGTCGATAAATTTGGTTAACGCCGGCATGGTTAGCGTTGGGCGCATAATCAGAATACCGATCGCCAGCCCGATGATGGTGCCGATTTTCAGGAACGTAGAGAGATAGTCACGCGGGGCCAGCAGGAGCCACACCGGCAGCACCGCCGCCACAAAGCCGTAGCCCACCAGCATCCAGGTCAGCTGTACGCCGGTAAAGTCGAAGAACGGCGCCCAGGTCGGGCTTTCCGCCACCCAGCCGCCGGAGATAATGGCGAACACGAGGAATACCAGGCCAATCACCGACACTTCACCAATGCGGCCCGGACGCAGGTAGCGAATATAGATCCCCATGAACAGCGCCAGCGGAATGGTAAAGGCAACGGTATACGTTCCCCACGGGCTGTGGGTCAGCGCTTTCACCACGATCATCGCCAGCACCGCGAGGATGATCACCATGATCATAAAGGTCGCCACCAGCGCAATCACCCCGGCGGTTGCCCCCATCTCCTCTTTCACCAGCTCACCCAGCGAACGCCCGTCGCGGCGGGTCGAGACGAACAGCACCATAAAGTCCTGCACCGCGCCCGCCAGCACCACCCCGGCGAGGATCCAGATCATTCCCGGCAGGTAGCCCATCTGCGCCGCCAGCACCGGTCCCACCAGCGGGCCTGCCCCGGCAATCGCCGCAAAATGGTGACCGAACAGCACTTTCTTGTCGGTCGGCACGTAGTCCAGACCGTCGTTATGACGAACGGCCGGGGTCATGCGGGTGCTATCGACCGCCAGAACATTTTTAGCGATATAGCGACCATAAAAACGATAGGCGATCAGGTAAACGCAGACCGAGGCAACGACGATCCAGAGCGCGTTGATCTGCTCCCCCCGGTTGAGGGCGATGTAGCCCAGGGCAAAGGCTCCCACAACGGAGAGCCCTGCCCATGTAAGGTATTTCCCTGAGTTGTTCATAGTTGTTGTCCGTTGTTGTGAAACAGTGAGATGTTACATTTTGTTTCTAGAACAACCGCAAAAATTTAACAACTTTGAAACGCAATAATGCGTGGTCAAACCAGAGATTTACACCACAGTGTTAAGCCGATCACTTTGATCTGCCTGGGCTAGCCCAGCAC
Organism: Enterobacter sp. ECC-249; assembly: GCF_043965265.1. Lineage (NCBI taxonomy): Bacteria > Pseudomonadati > Pseudomonadota > Gammaproteobacteria > Enterobacterales > Enterobacteriaceae > Enterobacter > Enterobacter sp. ECC-249. Next base: position 1,725,657 of record NZ_CP143660.1, on the reverse strand, counting down.
CATCGTACTCAACCGGCAGGTACAGCACCGCCGCCCCTGCTCGTCGAAGACAACAATCTCCCAGCTCTGGGTGGAGCGGCCCAGATGCAGCGGCTGGCACACCCCGCGCACCTTACCGTGAGAGACCGCCCGATGATGCGTGGCGTTCAGCTCCGTTCCCACCACGCTCTGACCGTCGCGGGTCATCAGAAATCCGGCCATTGAACCGAGCGTTTCCGCCAGCGCCGCCGATGCCCCGCCGTGGAGCAGGCCAAACGGCTGATGGGTACGCGCATCCACCGGCATCTCCGCTTCCAGCATGTCGTCGCCGATACGGGTATAGACAATGCCGAGATGCGCCACCAGGGTGTTCAGGCTGGTGGCGTTCAGCTCCTCGAGCGGTATATGACGTTTCCAGATCATTTACGCCCCCAGCGTGGAGCCGCCGTCCACCACGATATCCTGCAGGGTGATGTGGCTGGCGGCATCGGAGGCAAGGAACAGCACCGTGCTGGCGATCTCCTGCGGACGAGCGATTTTGCCCAGCGGAATACCGAGCTTAAACTGCTCGCCAAAGCCGCGAATACGCTGCTGCTCCGCGTCGTCGCTTTTCCACAGGGTGCGCTGCATGTCGGTATCCGTTGAGCCCGGCGACACCAGGTTACAGCGCACGCCGCAGCCCGCCAGCTCCAGCCCGACGGTCAGGGCCAGGCTTTTCAGCGCCGCTTTCGACGCGCCGTAGGCGCTCATGCCGATGCGCGGCGCGTGCGCCGCGTCGGACGCCACGGTAACAATCGCCCCGCCCTGCTGACGGCGGAACTGGCCCATGGTCAGCTGGAACAGATTGAACGCGCCTCCGACGTTGACCGCGAAGGTGTCCTGCCAGTCCTTCTGCGAGAGCTGGTCCGTCGCTCCCATGCGCAGAATGCCCGCCGCGTTGACCAGCACGTCCAGGCGTTCGAGCGACGCCAGCACTCGCCCGCAGACCTCATGCACCTGCGCGGCATCCGCCACGTCCAGCGTTTCGGTGGCGAACGGGTAATCATACTTCGGAAAGGCCAGATCGAACCCGGTCACCTGCGCACCGGCTTCGGCAAACGCCAGTGCGGTCGCATAGCCAATCCCCTTCCCCGCGCCCGTCACCCAGACGGTTTTGCCGGTAAAATCGAATCCCGCCATTACTTCACCTCGCGGGAAAGCAGCGCCCACCAGGCGTCGAGAGTGGGATTTTTTGCCAGCATCACGAAGTCGATATCGCCATGCACTTTGCGCCAGCGGGCGGCCAGCGCCATCATGCGTACCGAATCCAGTCCGTAGTCGATCAGGTTTTCGTCATCCATCGGCTCGTCGGACTCGTCCAACAGCGGCAGGATCAGTTCGCGCAGCGCGGCTTTGGTCGCCGGAACGGACGGCAGCAGTTCGTCGGTCATCACCACGCGCCCCGAGCGTCCGGCCACATAGTTCAACGACATCAGGTGCTCGTCACGGGTGAAATCCGCCAGCGCGTCGGCAATAAAGAACGGCTTGATGTCGCGCATAAAGGCGTCGGTGGCGGTGGTCATGCAGCCGATGTGGGCGTACACGCCGGTAATCAGCAGCTGGTTGCGGCCCGTCTCTTTCAGCATCTGCTCCAGCGGCGAACGGTGGAACGCGCTGTAGCGCCACTTCACCAGCACCGTGTCCGCTTCGTCCGGCGCCAGCTCGGCGACGATGCGCTGCTGCTCCGGCGAACGGGTCAGGCCCGGCCCCCACATGTCGTTCAGCAGGGCGCGATCGTCGTCGCTCTGCTCTTTTGGCTGCGCGGTGTAGTACACCGGGATATTGTGTTCTTTGCACCAGGCGCGCAGTCTGGCGATGTTCGCCACCACCTGCTGCATCATCGCGCTGTTTTCGCCCCAGAAGTTCAGGAAATACTCCTGCATATCGTGGATCAGCAGCGCCGCGCGCTCGGGCTCAAACGCCCAGTTCACCTTGCTGGTCGGCAGCTCAGCGGCGGTCGGCAGCGCGTAAGCGGTTAATTTTGGAATGGCCATACTCTGTTCCTCAGCCCCGGGCGCGTTCAGCAAGCCACAGGCGCAACTGTTTCTTATCGACTTTGCCGACCGGCGTCAGAGGGAGCGCATCCACGCTCTCCACGCGGTCCGGCAGCTTGAATTCGGCGACGCCCTGCTCGCGCAGGAAGCGGCGCACCTCAACCGCGCGCAGGGGCTGTTTCACCACCAGATACGCGCAGCTTTTTTCGCCCAGCAGGCTGTCCTCCATGCTCACCAGCGCGGCGTGGATCACCGCCTCATGGCGCAGCAGCAGGTTTTCGATCTCTTCGGCAGCGATCTTCTCGCCGCCGCGGTTGATCTGATCCTTCTCGCGTCCCTGCACGGTGATGTAGCCCTGCTCGTCAATGGCGATCAGATCCCCGGAGCAGTAAAAGCCGTCGGCGTCGAAGGCGCTGGCGTTGTGTTCCGGGCTGTTGAAATAGCCGCGGAAGGTATACGGGCCGCGCGTCATCAGACGCCCAACTTCCCCGCGCGGCAGCGGGTTGCCGTGCTCGTCCGCCACCCACACTTCGTCATCCGGGCACATCGGGCGACCCTGGGTGTTGATGATGCGCTCCGGCGCGTCGTCGAGCGCGGTGTAGTTCACCAGCCCTTCCGCCATGCCGAACACCTGCTGAAGCTGGCAGCCGATTTCAAGCGGAATGCGCGCCGCGAGCGTGGCGGAGAGGCGTGCGCCGCCCACCTGCAACAGCTTCAGGGAGTTGAGCTGCGCGTTGCCCGCGCCGTCGGCAATCGCCTGCAGCCAGAGGCTCACCGCCGGCGGAACCAGCGAGGTGACGTTAATCTGATGCCGTTCAATCAGCGGGAAGCAGAGCGTAGCGCTCGGATCGTTCGCCAGCACTACGCAGCCGCCCGCGGTGAAGACGCCCAGCGATCCCGGCGAACTCATGGCGTAGTTATGCGCGGCGGGGAGCGCGTTCAGGTAACGCGTTTCGACGGTAATGCCGCAGATCTCATTGCTGCGGCGGATGCTGTAGTCGTAGTCGTTATGCGTGCGCGGGATCAGCTTCGGCGTGCCGGTACTGCCGCCGGAGAGCTGGAAGAAGGCCACTTCGTCGGCGGGCGTCGGGTTCGGGATGAAGTTGTCCGCCGGACGCGCAATCGCCTCTTCCAGGGCATGTTCACCCTTATCGCCGCGCAGGAGCACGACGCGCACCGAGCGATGCGTATCCACAAAGGTATTAAGAAAATCATCGCCCGCAAACAGCGCGTGGTCACGGTCGGCAATCAGCACGGCGGGTTTGATCTGCGCCGCGTAGGCGTTCAGCTCGCTGCGCTGATGGCTAAAGAGCGCGTTGACCGGCGCGACGCCGATTTGCAGCAGCGCGAAGAAGGTGATGTAGAACTCGGCCACGTTGCCGAGCTGCACCAGCGCGGTCTCACCGCGATGCAGCCCGCGCGCCTGAAGGGCTGAGGCCAGGTTGTTCACCGCCTGATTAAACGCGCGGTAGGTAATGTGCCGCTCGCCGTCGATTATCGCCACGGCATCGCTGCCCGCGCGATCCGTCAGGATGTGGGTCAACGGCAGATCCTGCCAGTAGCCTTTTTCGCGGTAGCGGCGGGCGAATTCCTCAGGCCAGCGGGTAAAAGGGATGGTCATGAGTCTTCCTTAGTGCAAACCAAAAACGTTGAGCATGGTGGAGAGCTTCACGCCCGTCTCGCGCCACTCGCCCACCGGCGAGGAGGCGGGAACAATGCCCGCACCGGCAAACAGACGAACGGTATTTTTATGCAGACGCGCGCAGCGGATGGTTACCACCCACTCGCCGTTGCCTTCGCTGTCGCACCAGCCGACGATGCCGCCGAACAGCTCGCGGTCGAACGGCTCCAGCTCGGCGATCAGTTCTTTCGCCGCCTGATGCGGGAAACCGCTCAGCGCCGGGGTCGGGTGCAGAAGGCAGGCCAGGGTCAGGGCGTTTTCGTTTTCACGCGCGTCACCTTCAACCGGCGTCGCCAGATGCCACAGCGTCGGCGTGGTGATCAGCTGAGGAGAATCAGGCATGGTGAGATGATGGCTGCGCGGTGCCAGAATGGTCTTCATCGCCTGGGTCACCAGGTCGTGCTCGTGACGGTCCTTTTCGGAGGCCAGCAGCTTATTGCCCGCTTCACGATCTAATACGTCGTCCGGCTGACGGCGCGCCGAGCCTGCCAGCGGCAGCGAGCTAAAGTGCGAGCCCTCTTTGCGCAGCAGCAGTTCAGGGCTCGCGCCCAGCAGCACACCGCCGTCTTCCAGCGGCACGTGGAAGTTGAAGCTCGCCGGGTTCTGGGCGATCAGGCGCTCCATCAGCGCACCGCTGTCCATGTGTTTGTCGGTCGCGATATCAATCAGGCGCGACAGCACCACCTTGTTCACCTGCGGTGTGGCGGTGAGCGACGCGGCGCGAGCGACCATCTCTTCGAAAACGGGCTGCGGCGGGATCTCGGTGCGTTGTTCCACCTTCAGCGCCTGCGAGCCGGAAAAATAGCGTGCAGACTGCTGACGTGCCGGACGGGAAAAGGTCTGCCAGCGTTGGGGAATAAACAGAGAGGATGGCTTGCGGGTATCGAACGGGATAGCCCCCACCATCACCGGATGAGCGATACCGTTGGCTTTCGCATTCCGGAAAGCCTGGGCTAATTTTTGCTGGAAGTGCCCGGCCGGATCGTCGCCGCCAACGGCGGGTTCAGAGAAGCGGGCAAAGCAGCCTGAGGTAGTAAAGCTGCGGTAAGGCGACATAAAGAAAAAGCGGTCTGATTCGAGCGTGGTTGCGGCGTGCTGAATTTCCTCAGCCAGGGACGTGTCCATATCATCCTCCTCAAAATGATAAAAGAAGCAATAATGATTATCATTTATATTTTCGTCGGCTAACCTAATCCCACATCGCTTCGCTGTCAACCGTCGGGCAAATAACTTGTGCGACAAAAGCTTGCATCCCGGTGCCGCAACCATGAAAATGAGAAGCATTATCTTCAACAAAAACAGGATGTCGCGCTGTGAGATTCCCTTTCGTATTCCGTAATACCCTGCTTTTATCTGGACTTTTTGTTTTAGGACTTGCCTCAGCCGTGGCCGCCGACTGGCCGCGTCAGGTGACCGACAGCCACGGCGTTCACACGCTTGAGAGCAAACCGACGCGCATTGTCTCCACCAGCGTGACCTTAACCGGCTCCCTGCTGGCGATTGACGCGCCGGTGGTCGCCAGCGGCGCGACCACGCCAAACAACCGCGTGGCGGATGCGCAGGGCTTTTTACGCCAGTGGGGTGACATTGCGAAACAGCGCAAGGTTGCGCGACTGTACATCGGTGAGCCGAGCGCCGAAGCGGTCGCCGCGCAAATGCCTGATCTGATTTTGATCGGTGCAACCGGCGGGGATTCCGCGCTGGCGCTGTACGATCAACTCTCCGCCATCGCTCCAACGCTTATCATCAACTACGACGACAAGAGCTGGCAGGAGCTGCTGACCCAGCTGGGCACCATAACCGGACAGGAAAAACAGGCCGCAGAGCGCATTGCCGCGTTTGATAAACAGCTCGCGCAGGTGAAACAGCAGATGAAGCTGCCGCCGCAGCCGGTGAACGCCATCGTCTACACCGCCGCCGCGCATTCAGCCAACCTGTGGACCGCGGAATCGGCACAGGGCAAGCTGCTGCACCAGCTGGGCTTTAGGCTGGCGGATCTGCCAGCCGGGTTGCAGACCTCAACAAGCCAGGGCAAGCGCCACGACATTATCCAGCTTGGCGGCGAAAACCTGGCGACGGGACTGAACGGTGAAGGGCTGTTTGTGTTTGCCGGAGACGAGAAAGACGTGGAGGCGATTTACGCTAACCCGCTGCTGGCGCACCTGTCGTCGGTGAAAAACAAGCGCGTGTGGGCGTTGGGAACCGAGACGTTCCGCCTGGATTATTACAGCGCGATGTTGGTGTTGCAGCGTTTAGAGGCAATTTTCGGCTAATGCCTGCGCCCGGTGGCGCTTCGCTTACCGGGCCTACGGGGGCAAAATGTAGGCCGGGTAAGGCGCAGCCGCCACCCGGCAAATCACACCGGGGCACTCTCCTGCCTGAACCGGCGCAACTCCACCAACGCCACTAATAAAATCCCGCCAACAATCGCTAACACAAACCCGCTGCTGCTCGCCGACGCCGCCGGGGTCATTATCGCCCCCAGCCCGCCGAGGATCGCCGCGCCGATGGCATCGCCCGTGACGTTCTGCGCGGTCCACAGGCCGTTGATGCGCCCGAGCATCCCTTCCGGCGTCTGGGTCTGGATCAGGGTGTATTGCAAGAGCGAGCTGATGGCGCTCAGCCAGCCAAAGATCACCAGACACATCACCCCGAGCGCCCAGACCGGCATCAGGCTGAAGAAGCCAATGGCGATAAACGAGGCCAGCGTGGCGAGTAGCATTATCAACCCCGGTCGCGCGCTCTGCGCCAGGTTGCCGCTGGTCAGCGCCCCACAGGCCGCGCCGAGCGGAATCGCAGCGTACAGCAGGCCAATCTCCGAGGCGCTCATCTGCCACTCTCCCGCTAATGCCGGATACAGCACGCGCACGGCGCTCGCCATGGTCAACAGGCCGCCGAGCAGCGCAATGCCGCCAATCAGCGGGTTGCTGAACAGGAAACGAATAGCGGCCATCAGTGATTTCATCGGATGCTCGCGCGTCTGCGGCGGAGGCGGCAGCAGCGGCAGGCGCAGCAGCGTCAGGGTGGTGATGAAGGTTCCCGCCGCCGCCAGCCCGTAGTTCCACGCCACGTTGCCGGTCGCCAGCAGCAGGCCGCCCACCATCGGTGAAATTACTGAGCCGAGGCGCACGGTGAGCATGGTTATCGCCCCCGCCTGCATCAGGTTTTCGCGCCCGACCAGCGCGGGCGTCGCCGCCAGCAGCGCCGTCACGCCCAACGAGGCAAAAAAGCCGTCCCACAGCCCGAGGGCATAAATGGCCATCAGCGACGGCTCCGGCAGCATGGCGTTCAGGCACAGCCCGATAAAGCCCACGCCGCAGGTGCCGCGCGCCAGCAGGATCAGCTTCTTGCGCTCGTAGCGGTCCGCCAGCACGCCGCCGACCATCAGGCCGATGAACATCGCCCCGCCGGTTAAGGTGACGGATAACCCCACCAGCCAGCTGGAGTGCGTCATGGCCTGGATCTGTACCGGCACGGCCACGCCGAGCAGCCCGAGGGACAAAATAGAGATAAAGCGAGCGATAAAGACGGCGCGATATGCCGGGTGCGTTTTAAGCAGGCTGAGGTTGAGCAGCCAGGATTTTTGATTCATGACAAAGCCTTGAGTGTAATTCTACCCATTCCATGGGCGCACATGCTAACATAGCCAAATAAGATAGATAACGATAATCACTATCATTATCAAATCATGGATGTTGCTATGTCGTTTTCCTCTTCTTCGGTGCGCGCCATTGCCGTGCCCGTTTTACTGCTGCTCCTGAGCCTTGCCGTTGCACTCAGCCTGCTGGTCGGCGCGAAGCCGCTGCCCGCGTCCGTTATCGTTGATGCGCTCTCCGGCACCTGCCAAAGCGCTGACTGCGTCATCGTGCTCGACGCCCGACTGCCCCGCACGCTTGCCGGAATGCTGGCGGGTGGCGCGCTCGGCCTTGCCGGTGCGCTAATGCAAACCCTCACCCGTAACCCGCTGGCGGACCCCGGGATTCTCGGCGTGAACTCCGGCGCCAGCTTTGCCATCGTGCTCGGCGCGGCGCTGTTCGGGTTGACGTCGCCCTCTGAACAGCTGGTGATGGCCTTTTGCGGCGCGATGGCCGCCTCGCTGGTGGTCGCGTTTACCGGCAGCCAGGGCGGCGGCCAGCTCAGCCCGGTACGCCTGACGCTGGCGGGCGTGGCGCTCGCGGCGGTGCTGGAAGGCTTATCCAACGGCATCGCCCTGCTCAACCCGGACGTCTACGACCAGCTGCGCTTCTGGCAGGCCGGTTCGCTGGATATCCGCACCCTTGAAACCCTAAAAGTGGTGGCGATCCCGGTCATTATCGCTGCCGCCGTGGCGCTGTTCTTAAGCCGGTCGCTCAACAGCCTGAGCCTCGGCAGCGACACCGCCACCGCCCTCGGCAATCGGGTAGCGCGCACGCAGCTGATTGGTCTGCTCACTATCACCGTATTGTGCGGCAGCGCGACCGCCGTTGTCGGCCCGATCGCCTTTATTGGCCTGATGATGCCGCACATGGCGCGCTGGCTGGTGGGGGCGGATCACCGCTGGTCGCTGCCGGTGACGCTGCTGGCAACCCCTGCCCTGCTGCTGTTTGCCGACGTGCTGGGCCGCCTGCTGGTGCCCGGCGAGCTGCGCGTCTCGGTGGTCAGCGCCTTTATCGGCGCGCCGGTGCTGATCTTCCTCGTACGCCGTAAACGCGGAGGTGGCGCATGATGGCTCCTTCCCGGCGTTTAGTCACCTGCATCACCCTGCTAGTTATCGCCATCCTGCTGCTGGCAGCGTGGAGCCTTCGCAGCGGCGCGGTGACGCTCGATTTCAGCCAGGTGGTTAACGCCCTGCTCGGCAGCGCGCCGCGCAATATCACCATGGTTGTCACCGAATGGCGACTGCCGCGCGTGGCGATGGCGATTCTGGTCGGCGCAGCGCTCGGCGTGAGCGGTGCGATATTCCAGTCGCTGATGCGTAACCCGCTCGGCAGCCCGGACGTGATGGGCCTCAACACCGGGGCCTGGAGCGGCGTGCTGGTGGCGATGGTGCTGTTCGGCCAGCACCTGACGGCCATCACCTTTACGGCAATGGCGGGCGGCATTCTGACGTCCTTACTGATCTGGGCGCTGGCCTGGCGCAACGGTATCGACACCTTCCGGCTGATCGTTATCGGGATCGGCATCCGCGCCATGCTGATGGCCTTTAACACCTGGCTTTTACTGCAGGCCTCGCTGGAAACCGCGCTCTCCGCCGGGCTGTGGTACGCCGGCTCCCTCAACGGCCTGACGTGGGGCAAAACCTGGCCCGCCGCGCCGCTGATTGTGCTGATGTTTATCGGCGCGCTGCTGCTGGTACGCCGTATGCGCCTGCTGGAGATGGGCGACGACAGCGCCTGCGCGCTGGGCGTGGGCGTTGAACGCTCGCGCCTGATGCTGATGCTGGTCGCCGTACTGCTGACCGCCGCCTCCACCGCAATTGCCGGGCCCATCTCGTTTATCGCCCTCGTGGCACCGCACATCGCCCGCCGCCTTAGCGGAACGGCGCGCTGGGGCTTAACCCAGGCGGCGCTGTGCGGCGCGCTTTTACTGCTGGCCGCCGATCTCTGCGCCCAGCGGCTGTTTATGCCTTATCAACTTCCGGTGGGCGTGGTGACCGTCAGCCTCGGCGGGATTTACCTCATCGTGTTGCTCGTTCAGGAGTCACGCAAGAAATGACAGATTCAACCACCCGCTTGCGCGGCGAAAATCTCACTCTCGGCTACGGCAAAAAGATCATTGCTCGTGATTTATCCGTCGCCATTCCGGACGGCCACTTCACGGCGATTATCGGCCCGAACGGCTGCGGAAAATCGACTCTGCTGCGCACCCTGAGCCGCCTGATGACGCCTGCTGAAGGCCGCGTGTTCCTCGACGGGGAGCAGATCCAGCGCTTCGCCAGCAAAGAGGTGGCCAGGCGCATCGGGCTGCTGGCGCAAAACGCCACCACGCCGGGGGACATCACGGTGCAGGAGCTGGTCTCGCGCGGACGCTACCCGCACCAGCCGCTGTTTACCCGCTGGCGTGAGGAAGATGACGTGGCGGTTAGTCGCGCGATGAGGGCAACCGGGATTACCGATCTGGCCCAGCAGAGCGTGGATACTCTTTCCGGAGGGCAGCGTCAGCGCGCGTGGATCGCAATGGTGCTGGCGCAGGAGACCTCCATTATGCTGCTGGACGAGCCGACAACGTGGCTGGATATCAGCCACCAGATTGACCTGCTGGAGCTGCTGAGCGAGCTGAACCGCACGCAGGGATACACCCTGGCGGCGGTGCTGCACGATTTAAACCAGGCGTGCCGCTACGCCACGCACCTGATTGCCTTGCGAGACGGGGAGATTGTGGCGCAGGGTGCGCCGAAAGAGATTGTGACGCCGGAGCTGATCGAGCGGATCTACGGCATGCGCTGCATGATAATCGACGATCCGGTGGCGGGAACGCCGCTGGTGGTGCCGCTTGGGAAACGTGCGGTCTGATGTCCCCTCACCCTGACCCTCTCCCCAAAGGGGAGAGGGGACGATTACACCCTCTCCCCTTTGGGGAGAGGGCTGGGGTGAGGGGCTGTTGACGTTACCCCAAAATATTCTTCAGCACCGGTCCAATCTTCTCAAACGCCTGCGGTGAAATGATATCCACGTGGGCGCAATCCTGGCTGTACACCTCAAGTTCCGCCACCCACGGCGCCCAGGCGGCCTGCGGATCCATCGTTCGGGTGCGCTCGGCAACGAACAGCGTCGCTTTGCCATCAAAGCGCGCGCTGTGGGCCGTGGTGAGCAGCCGCACCGCGTCGGCGTAGTTGCCTTCAATGGTGTTAAACAGCTCGCTGGAGCCCTGCCCCTGCTGGGCGGCGATAAACGCCTGACGCTCGCGCTCGATTTCCGCCAGCACTTCCGGATCGAGGCCGTTGGCCTCTTTCTCCGCCCAGTTCTGGGTTTCCGGCGGCCAGGTATCCAGCAGGCCGAGGAACGCCACCGCTTCACCCTGCTCGCGCAGGCGGGCCGCAATCCCCTGCGCCAGCGTACCGCCGAGGGAATAACCGAACAGGTAATATGGCCCCTGCGGCTGCTGCTTACGCAACGTAGTCAGGTGATGTTCAATCACCCCATCCAGATCCGCACGCTGCTGCATCGGCCCGTCCGGGCGCGGCGACTGAATGCCGACGATTGACCAGCGCGGGCTGAGGTAGCGCGCCAGCACGCTAAACTGCCAGGCGAAGCCGGACGCCGGATGGAAGCAGAACAGCGTCGGACCGTCGCCTTCCCTTAGCGGAAGAAGCGTTTCATACCCCAGCCGCTGCGCCTGCTCATCGCTCATCTGCGAGTCCAGCAGCGCGCTGAGCTTACTCACCGTGGAGGCGACCATAATCTGCCCCGGCGTTACCTTACGGGTGAACGTGCGGCTAAGCTGCGCCGCCAGACGCATGGCCAGCAGCGAGTGGCCGCCGAGGGCAAAGAAGTCGGCCTCAATGTCGTTCACCTCGCAGCCCAGCAGCGCGGCAAACGCCTGCGCGACGGCGATTTCGGTTTCGCTTTCCGGCGCCCGCCCGGAGGTTTTACTCGTCAGCTCCGGCAGCGGCAGCGCCTTGCGATCCAGCTTGCCGTTGGCGCTCAGCGGCAGCGCGCTGATTTGCAGCAGCACCACCGGTACCATATGCGGCGGCAGCTGTGCCTTGAGCGATTCGAGCAGCGCATCGCGGTCCAGCGGTAAGCCGGATTCAGAAACCACGTACCCCACCAGCTGGCGCGCATCGCCGCCCGTTGCCGCCGCCTGGTTGAATACGCAGGCGTGCGCCACGGCCTGGGCCACGTCCGGCAGCGACAGCATCGCCCGGTCGATTTCACCCAGCTCAATGCGCTGGCCGCGGATTTTGATCTGGTCGTCGCTGCGGCCCAGATACTCAACCGCCCCGTTATCCAGCCAGCGGGCAACGTCTCCAGTGCGGTACATCCGCTCGCCCGGCGCGAACGGGTCGGCGATAAAGCGGCTGGCGGTGAGATCCGGACGACCAAGATATCCCTGCGCCAGCTGAATCCCGGTGAGGTAGAGATCGCCCGCCACGCCGAACGGCACCGGGCGCATCATCGCATCCAGAATGCGCAGCCCCGTGTTCCACACCGGGAAGCCGATCGGCACGCTGTTGCCTTCCACCGCCGCCAGTTCAGGCCCAAACGCCGGATACCAGCTGACGTCTACCGCCGCTTCCGTCGGGCCGTAGAGGTTATGCAGCGGCACGTGCGTCAGCTGTTCCCACTCGCGGCATAGCTCAGCCGGCAGAGCTTCGCCGCTGCAGAACACCTGCTTAAGGGTTTTGCAGCAGTCGACGTTTTCCGGCGTCAGCGAGGCAACAAACGCCGCCAGCATCGACGGCACAAAGTGGGTAGTGGTCACGCCGTAGTGCGTGAAGAAGCTTTGCATCGCCTGCGGATCGCGGTGCGCGTCCGGCTCGGCCATCACCAGCTTCGCCCCGGCGATAAACGGCCACCAGAACTCCCACACCGACACGTCAAAGCTGCACGGCGTTTTCTGCGCCACCACGTCGTTGGCATCGAGCGGATAATGGTCCTGCATCCACTTCAGACGGTTAACGATGGCGTTATGGCCGACCATGACCCCTTTTGGACGCCCGGTCGAACCGGAGGTAAAGATGATGTACGCCGTCTGCTCCGGCTTCGCCAGCCGCAGCGGCTCAGCACCCGCGGTCGGTAATAGCGTGTTGTAACTAAACGTCTCGACGGAGAGATCGCTAAAGCGCGGAAGCTGTTCGTCAGTGGTAATGAGCAGGGACGGCTTCGCGTCCTCGAGCATCATCCGCAGGCGATCGTCCGGGTAGCCGGTGTCGAGCGGCAGCCACGCGGCGCCCGCCTCCACAATGCCGTGCAGCGCTAACGACAGGAATACCGAGCGCGGCAGGGCCACCGCCACGCTGTCGCCCGGCTTCACGCCGCGCGCGCGCAGCAGGTTTGCCAGCGCGACGACCTGCTCGCGCATCTGGCGATAGTTCAGCTCAACGTGCGCATCCGCCAGCGCCGGGGCGTCCGGCGTTTTGCTCGCCTGTTCCGCCACCAAATCCGCGAGCGTAGTGGACGGCAGCGCCAGTCCGGTATCGTTGATGCGCGCCAGTTGGGCATATTCCTGTTCAGAAACGGTTTCCACCTCGCCGCAGCGCAGGTCCGGGTTGGCCGCAAACTGCACCAGCATCGCGTTCAGGCGCGCGACGTGACGCATCAGCGTCGCATCGTCGTAGCGCTGCTTATTGGCGAGGATCTCCATGCTCAACCCGCCCTGCTCGTCCGGGAACAGCGCCAGCTCCAGATCGTTCACCGGGCCGGTCGCCAGCGTGTGGGTGATGGCTTCCACGCCGTCGATATCCAGCTGGTAGTCGAACACTTTAACGTTCAGTACCGGCCCGAACAGCGCTTCATCACCCGCCGCTTTCCCACTGTCGCGCACGATCTGCTCGGCGTCGTAGCGCTGGTGGCGGCGCATTTTTTTCAGCTGGTTCGCCAGGCGCAGCGCCAGCGAGGGCAGGCTCTCCAGCGGATCGATATTGACCGCCAGCGGCAGGACGTTAAGCACCGGTCCGGTCGCGGTCAGGGCTGCGGACCCCATCCTTCGCATAAAGATAAACCCGGCGGCGTAGTCCAGACGTCCGGTGAGGCGCCCCAGCCATAGCGCCACCAGCGCAAGCGCCAGGTCGGTGCGCTGTACCTTTTCTGCCGCCTGCGCAAGCTGGCTAAAAGCACGACCGTCGGCGGCGATTTTCAGGCGCAGGATATCCGTAGTCGCCGCTCGGCCCGGCAGCGGCGCGGAGGAGAGCGAGACCGGAGACGGCAGCTGTTTGCGCTGCTCGGCCCAGAACGCGCCGTCGCGCCGGTACGCTTCACTGTCGCGATAGCGCTGGTACTCCTCCACTACCTCTTCAAATGGCGTAAACGGGGATTCAGGCGTAGGGTCGCCCTTTTTCCACGCGGCATAAATTGCGGCGATCTGGCGGGTAATGGCCGGGAAGCTGAAGCCATCCACCACCAGATGATGATAGCGCTGATACCAGTACCAGTGGTTTTCACCGACCTGAATCAGCTGGTGAAACGCCAGCGGCTGACCGCTGTCGACGCGCAGGTTCTGGTTAAGATCGGATTCCATCAGCGCCACGGCGGCGGCGTGAGAATCAACGCGAACAACGGACGGTTCCGGCAGAATGAATGTCTCATCCACCCACTGCCACACCTCACCGTTTTCTTCTGCAAAACGCATGCGCAGGGTATCGGCCTGCATCATGCCTTCCGCAATGGCTTTAGCCAGCAGTGGCGCATCGATATCGCCTTTCAGCTCGGTGTAGTGCGCAACGCTCCAGGCGTTTGGCAGCGTGGACAGCTGTTCCGCCATCCAGATCCCCGGCTGGGCGGCGACGAGAGGAAGACGGTTCATGCGTTCTCCCCCGCAAAGTGAGACGGCTCAAGCGTTTGCCAGTGCCCGGCAAGCCAGTGCTGGCACGCCTCCTGAGACTGTGCCTCGCACACCACGCGCCACCCTGCCGGCAGTTCGCACTGCTGCGGCCACAGGCTGTACTGCCCCTGGTCGTTTTGCAAAATGGCGAACTGTCCCTGCGGATTATCGAAAGGATTGCTGAATTCCATACAGACTCCGTTATTGAATGAGCGGCTGCCAGAGGGTCATCAGCCCCTGCGTCAGCCCACCGCGCCAGCAAAGCGCATCGTGTCCGCCGTCAACCTGACGCCAGATAACCGGTTGGTATGAGTGCAGTTCGGCGTAAATCGCCTGATTCGCGCGGAAGATGAGCGGCTCGTTGCGCCCGGCTTCAAGAAAGATGCATAGCCCGCGAGGGGATATTTCACCGGCTTTAAGCTGTTCGATTAACAGCCCGTCCTGCTGCCCGCCTCGGTGCGGCCACCAGTAAGAGCCGGACAGGCTGAGCACGCAGCCAAAACGCTGTGGCCAGTTGAGGCCAGCATACAGAGATGCGAGACCGCCAAAGCTCTGGCCTGCCACTACCGTACGGTCGGCGCGGTCGCTGAACGGCACGCGTTTTTGGACAAGGGAGAGCAGTTCTTCCTGCACCGCCAGCCAGAAATCGGGATTGCACGGCAGTTCGCGGTTGCGATGCTCCATGTCGATAACATCGATTAAGACGTAGACAGCAGGCGGTAATTTGCGCTCGGCGGTGAGCGACGCCAGCGCGGGCCAGATCGGCATACTTTCGGCCCATAACTGCCCGTCGAGCAGCACCGCCAGCGGGCGTTCCGGGCTATGATCCCCGGTGGTGAAAATCCAGATGCGGCGACGATTTTTCAGACGCGCGCTTTCCCACTCAATGCAGACCGGCGGCTGAAACGGCGTATCGGGATGATTCCAGCCCGGCTGAACGGGCGCGTCCGGCATCTCCAGCGCGGAGACGGCATGACCGCGCCCGCCGCGCCAGCTTTGCGGATTCAGCGGGTCGGAAACCGCGTGCGGCAGCAGCTTGCGCCACCCTTCGCGCAGCGCCATGCGCTCCGGCTGCTCGCCTTCAAACACTATGCTGGCAAAATCGTTTTCATTCACGGATGGGATAAAACAGTAGCTCCCGCGCCACTCGGGGCTGAACTCCCCCTGCCACTGCCAGACGTCGGTATCGGGAATGCGTTCGAGAGACTGCGGGCGGGCATTTTGGTGGTGATCGGTCACGCCGGTGACGTAGAGCCAGACGCGTTTGATCGGTGACGTTTTTTGCGTTCCTGCCGGGTCACGCCACCAGAACGTGACGCGATATTTTCCCTTTTCCGGCTTCCATTCAGGCCCGTTTTTCGACTGCCACCACGCTTCACTTCCCGTTGTTAACGCCGTCACCCTTATAACCTCATGTTTAACAGTCTTTTTTGTTTCAGAGCAAATTTTATTGATAATATTATTGATAACTATTTGCATTTGCAATAGCGTAGTGCCCGCGCTGTGGGAAGCGCTCATAAAACAACCACAAAAGCAGGACGTACAATGAATAAGAAGATTCACTCTCTGGCCTTGCTGGTCAATTTAGGGATTTACGGCGTCGCGATGCCCGCCATGGCAGACGACAACACCGCCTCTGCGCAGCACGAAGACACGATGGTGATCACCGCCGCCGAGCAGAATCTGCAGGCGCCGGGGGTATCGACCATCACCGCCGATGAAATTCGCAAAAACCCGCCCGCACGCGATGTAGCGGAAATCATCCGCACGATGCCGGGCGTTAACCTGACCGGAAATTCCACCAGCGGCCAGCGCGGGAATAACCGTCAGATTGATATCCGCGGCATGGGGCCGGAAAACACGCTGATCCTGATCGACGGTAAGCCGGTCACCAGCCGCAACTCTATTCGTCTGGGCTGGCGCGGCGAACGCGACACCCGCGGCGATACCGGCTGGGTGCCGCCGGAGATGATCGAGCGCATCGAGGTGATCCGTGGCCCGGCAGCCGCGCGCTACGGCAACGGTGCGGCTGGGGGCGTGGTAAACATCATCACCAAAAAATTCGACGACCAGTGGCACGGCTCCTGGAACACCTACCTGAACGCGCCTGAGCACAAGGACGAAGGTTCCACCAAACGCACTAACTTCAGCCTGAGCGGCCCGCTGGGCGGCGACTTCAGCTTCCGCATGTTCGGGAACCTGGACAAAACCCAGGCCGACGCGTGGGACATCAACCAGGGTCACCAGTCTGACCGTACCGGTGCCTACGCCGACACGCTGCCCGCGGGCCGTGAAGGGGTGGAAAATAAAGACATCAACGGCGTGGTGCGCTGGGACTTTGCGCCGATGCAGTCTCTGGAATTTGAGGCGGGCTACAGCCGTCAGAACAACCTCTACGCGGGCGATACCCAGAACACCAACAACGACAACAGCTCCAGCGGTCTGGTGAAAAAGAACTACGGCAAAGAGACCAACCGTATCTATCGCCAGAACTTCGCGGTGACCTGGAACGGCGGCTGGGATAACGGCATTACCACCAGCAACTGGGCGCAGTACGAGCACACCCGCAACTCCCGTCTGGGCGAAGGGCTGGCGGGCGGTCTGGAAGGTCTGTTCAACAGTAATAAATTCACCGACACCGATCTGGCCGACGTGATGCTGCACAGTGAAATCAACCTGCCGATTGATTTCCTCGTTAACCAGAACCTGACGCTCGGCACCGAGTGGAACCAGCAGCGCATGAAGGACTCGACCTCCTTCACCCAAACCCAGCAGGGCGGCACCATTCCGGGCATGAGCAACGACCGCAGCCCGTACACGTCGGCAGAGATTTTCTCTCTGTTCGCCGAAAACAACATGGAGCTGACCGACAGCACCATGCTGACCCCTGCCCTGCGCTTCGACCATCACACCATCGTCGGCAACAACTGGAGCCCGTCACTTAACCTGTCGCAGGGTCTGGGGGATGACTTCACGCTGAAGATGGGGATCGCCCGCGCCTATAAGGCGCCGAGCCTGTACCAGACCAACCCGAACTACCTGCTCTACAGCAAAGGCCAGGGCTGCTACGCCAGCTCCGACGGCGTGGGCTGCTACATGATGGGTAACGACGACCTTAAGGCCGAAACTAGTATCAACAAAGAGATTGGCCTGGAGTGGAAACACGACGGCTGGCTGGCGGGCGTCACCTGGTTCCGCAACGACTACCGCGACAAGATTGAAGCGGGCTACGCGCCGATTGGTCACACCTCTTCCGGTAAAGTGCAGACGGATATCTACCAGTGGGAAAACGTACCGAAGGCGGTGGTGGAAGGTCTGGAAGGCTCCCTGAACGTGCCGGTCAGCGACACGATTAACTGGACCAACAACATCACCTACATGCTGCAGAGCAAGAACAAGGAGACTGGCGACCGTCTGTCGATCATTCCGGAGTACACGCTGAACTCCACTCTGAGCTGGCAGGTGCATCAGGACGTGTCGCTCCAGTCGACCTTTACCTGGTACGGCAAGCAGCAGCCGAAGAAGTACAACTACAAAGGTCAGCCTGTCACCGGGTCTGAGAAAGACGAAGTCAGCCCGTACAGCATCGTGGGTCTGAGCGCAACCTGGGACATGACCAAAAACGTCAGCCTGACCGGCGGCGTGGATAACGTCTTCGACAAGCGCCAGTGGCGCGCGGGTAATGCCCAGACGACGGGCAACACCACTACCGGGGCGTATATGTACGGCGCGGGGGCTTATACCTATAATGAGCCAGGCCGCACGTGGTATATGAGCGTGAATACGCGTTTCTGATAAAGGCAACAACGCCTCCCTCTCCCTCTGGGAGAGGGCGAGGTGAAAGCAAAACGGTAACCCGTTGCCGTTTTTAGCGTTTGCTCCCTCTCCCTGTGGGAGAAGGCCGGGGTGAGGGCGAGGTGAAAGCAAAACGGCAACCCGTTGCCGTTTTTTAGTGTTTGCTCCCTCTCCCTGTGGGAGAGGGCCGGGGTGAGGGCATCAGGCCGCACTATTCGTTGATAGAGGGGAAAACATGCACACCACCCACACCACGTTCATTCTCGCCGGCCACACCGTTCACCACGTCACCTTCGACCCAACCACCTTCACCGACGCCGATCTCCTCTGGCTCCCCCACCACGCCGAGCTTTCAAACGCCGGGCGCAAACGCAAAGCCGAGCATCTGGCAGGCCGCATCGCCGCCGCACATACGCTCGATGCGATAAATGAACGCGCGATTCCCGGCATCGGCCCCAGCGGCGAACCGCTCTGGCCGGAAGGGGTTTCGGGCAGCATCACCCACTGCGGCACGCAGGCGATGGCCGTTGCCGTGCGTCATCCAGATGCGTTTGTGGGTATTGATTGCGAAGCCATTCTTCCCGACCGTGAAGCCCGAGAAATCCAGGACGGTATCATTGATGCACAGGAAGCGACGAGCCTGACGCGCTCGGGCTACCCTTTTGCGCTGGCGCTGACGCTCGCTTTTAGCGCCAAAGAGAGTCTGTTTAAGGCGCTCTACCCGCGGGTGAAGATGTATATGGGCTTTGACTGTGCGAGCGTCACAGAGGTAACGGAAAAAACAATCACACTGGCACTTTCGCGCCCGGCTGGAGAATATCCTGAGGGTAAACGCTTCACCCTCGTCTGGCAGCATAATGATGGGAACCTGTGGACGTTGCTAAAAGCCTGAATGCGCTTCGCTTATCAGGCCTACGGTAAACCGGTTTTGTAGGCCGGGTAAGGCATCGCCGCCACCCGGCATGAGGGCAGCGGCGATGCCTTTTTACGTTCTTCAGTTCAAGGATCACACATCCGGGAACATCACGCTATTCCCCGGCGCTTCCCTGTGCAGATGGATAAAGTTCAGGTGCCGTTCATACTGGTCCAGAATGTCTGTAATCACCTGCTCCTTGCTGTAGTCCATCAAATCATTCCCCTGGCTCCCTTCCAGCAGGAAGGTTTCCAGCCGGTAGTAGGTCGACTTCCCGCTGCGCGCCCGGTAGGTAAAACCAGGCACCGAATACTGCTGCGGCCAGATCTGGTAGACAAAGTTCTGTTCGTCGCCCATGTGCACCAGCAGATCCAGGTGTCCCAGGTTTTCGCCCTCCTCCGGCGGCAGGTTTTTCAGCTCCACGTAGGCGCCACGCAGCTTCAGCTCCTGCGCCACCTCTTCCATCGCCGGGAAGCAGACCGTCTCCATCATCTGTTTGGTGTAGCGCGTGCCCGGATAGTTCATCAGGCGCGACAGGCGTTTCTTCCAGCTCAGCCTGTCCTGCGCGCCCATCGGGCGCGGCGCGGTGTCGCGGCTGGCGCTGACGCGGCGGTAGTCTTCCACCTTGAGCGATTTATACAGCCCGGCCATCACGAAGAAGATAACGAAGCTGAACGGCAGGCCCATGATCACCGTGGTGTTCTGCAGCGCCGAAATACCGTTGGTCATCAGCATGCCGAGCGTCAGCAGGCCAATGGCGACGGACCAGAAGATGCGCAGCCAGTTCGGGGCATCGCTGTTGATGTCCTTCAGCTTCGAGGTGAAGTTGCCCAGCACGAGCGCGCCGGAATCCGCCGAGGTGACGTAAAACAGCAGGCCGGTGATAGTCGCCACGGAGGCGCTAAAGGTGAACGCCGGGTACTGCGCCAGCAGGCTGTAGAAGCCGCGCTCCGGGTGCGCCATCGCTTCCTGCGCGAAGGTCGCATTGCCTTGGATGATCTCGTGCAGCGCGCTGTTGCCGAACACCGACAGCCAGAGGAGCGTAAAGGTGAACGGGATAATCAGCGTGCCCATTACAAACTGGCGGATGGTGCGGCCACGTGAAATACGCGCCAGGAACAGTCCGACAAACGGCGACCACGCCACCCACCACGCCCAGAAGAACAGCGTCCAGTTGTTCATCCACTCTACCGGGCGGTCGAAGGCGAAGCTGTTCAGCGTCATGCCCATAAAGCGGTTCACGTAGTCGCCCACGTTGAGCACTAAGGCATTGAGCAGGAACGAGGTGTCGCCCATAAACAGCACGAACAGGATCAGGCCCAGCGCCAGCGCCACGTTCAGCTCGGAGAGCACGCGGATGCCCTTGTCCACGCCCGATGTCACCGAAATGGTGGCGATAATGACGGAGAGCGCAATCAGCGCCGCCTTCGCCGCCATCGAATCCGGAATATCAAACAGCACGCTCAGGCCGTAGTTGAGCTGCACCACGCCAATGCCGAGCGTTGTCGCGATGCCGAAGATGGTGCCGATCACCGCCGCGATATCCACCGTGTGACCAATCGGTCCGTTTATCTTTTTCCCGAAAATCGGGTACAGCGCGGAGCGGATGGTAAGGGGCAAATTATAACGATAGCTAAAGTATCCCAGCGCCATTCCCATCAGGGCGTACATTGACCAGCCGGTCAGGCCGTAGTGGAACAGCGTCCAGACCATCGCCTGGCGCGCGGCCTCCATCGTCTGCCCTGCCCCTTCCGGGGGCTGCATATACTGCGTGACCGGTTCCGCGACGGAGAAGAACATCAGGTCGATGCCGATGCCCGCGGCAAACAGCATCGCGGCCCAGCTCAGCAGGCTGAACTCGGGCTTTGACTGCTCGGGACCGAGCTTAACGGAGCCGAAGCGCGAGCAGGCAATGCAGACCACAAAGACGATATAGAGCGTCGCCGCCAGCAGGTAGTACCAGCCGAAGGTCTTCGATACCCAGTTCAGGGTGCGCCCAATCCACTCGGCGGAAAAATCACGAAAGAAGATCGTTGTCAGGGAAAACAACAAAATCAGCCCGGCGGACGTATAAAAAACGACCGGGTTGATTTTGTCTTTTTCTCTGTCCTGTGAAAGGTCTGTCATCCAGTATCCTCACTGTTTTTGTAACTATTAAAATCCAAATCCGCAACAATTAAGACACATTTTATATTGAACGTCCAATCAAAAACCGCTTTAATGGTTAACCAACGCTGATGAATGGAGTGGCAAAAATGCCCAAAGTGGGGATGCAGCCGATCCGGCGCAGGCAGCTTATCGACGCCACGCTGGAAGCAATAAATGAAGTGGGAATGCATGACGCGACGATCGCGCAGATCGCCCGTCGGGCGGGCGTTTCCACGGGGATCATCAGTCATTACTTCAAAGACAAAAACGGTCTGCTGGAAGCAACCATGCGCGACATCACCGGCCAGCTTCGCGATGCGGTATTAAGCCGCTTACGCGCCCTGCCGGACGGCAGCGCGGAGCAGCGCCTGCAGGCGATTGTCGGCGGCAATTTTGATGAAACCCAGACCAGCGGCGCGGCAATGAAGGCCTGGCTGGCCTTCTGGGCGAGCAGCATGCACCAGCCGATGCTCTACCGCCTGCAGCAGGTGAGCAGCCGCCGTTTATTGTCGAACCTGGTGTACGAGTTCCGCCGCGAACTGCCGCGCGAACAGGCCGAAGAGGCAGGCTACGGCCTGGCGGCCCTGATCGACGGACTGTGGCTGCGCGCTGCGCTGAGCGGCAAGCCGCTGGATAAGACCCTGGCGCAGTCGCTCACCAGCCACTTTATCAGCCAGCATTTACCGACCGAATAACCGAGGAGAATTTATGTCCCGAATGGCAGAACAGCAGCTTTATATCAATGGTGGTTATACATCGGCCACCAGCGGTCGCACCTTCGAGACCATCAACCCGGCCAATGGTGAAGTCCTGGCGACCGTACAGGCCGCCGGGCGCGAAGACGTCGATCGCGCCGTAGAAAGCGCAGCGCGCGGGCAAAAAGTCTGGGCGGCGATGACCGCCATGGAGCGCTCCCGCATCCTGCGTCGCGCCGTCGACATCCTGCGCGAGCGCAACGACGATCTGGCAAAGCTGGAAACCCTCGACACCGGTAAAGCGTTTTCTGAAACCTCGACCGTCGACATCGTCACCGGCGCGGACGTTCTGGAGTACTACGCGGGGCTGATCCCGGCGCTGGAAGGCAGCCAGATCCCATTGCGCGAGACCTCATTCGTCTACACCCGCCGCGAGCCGCTGGGCGTGGTGGCGGGCATCGGCGCGTGGAACTACCCGATCCAGATTGCCCTGTGGAAATCGGCCCCGGCGCTGGCGGCGGGCAACGCAATGATCTTCAAGCCGAGCGAAGTGACGCCGCTCACCGCCCTGAAGCTTGCAGAGATCTATACCGAAGCGGGCGTTCCGGACGGCGTGTTTAACGTCCTGCCGGGCGTGGGCGCGGAGACCGGCCAGTACCTGACCGAGCATCCGGGCATCGCCAAAGTCTCCTTTACCGGCGGCGTCGCCAGCGGCAAAAAAGTGATGGCCAACTCGGCGGCCTCGTCCCTGAAAGAGGTGACGATGGAGCTGGGCGGCAAATCGCCGCTGATTATTTTTGACGATGCCGACCTCGATCTCGCGGCGGACATCGCCATGATGGCCAACTTCTTCAGCTCCGGCCAGGTGTGTACCAACGGCACCCGCGTTTTTGTTCCGGCTAAGTTCAAAGCCGCGTTTGAGCAGAAAATTGTTGAGCGCGTGGGCCGCATCCGCGCGGGCGATCTGTTCGATGAACGCACCAACTTTGGTCCGATGGTCAGCTTCCCGCACCGCGACAGCGTGATGCGCTACATCGCCAAAGGCAAAGAGGAAGGCGCACGCGTGCTGTGCGGCGGCGACGTGCTGAAGGGCGAAGGCTTCGATAACGGCGCGTGGGTGGCCCCGACCGTGTTCAGCGACTGCACCGACGAGATGACCATCGTGCGCGAAGAGATCTTCGGCCCGGTGATGTCCATCCTCACCTATGACACCGACGAAGAAGCCATTCGCCGCGCCAACGATACCGACTACGGTCTGGCTGCGGGCATCGTCACGGCCGACCTGAACCGCGCCCACGGCGCCATTCATCAGCTCGAAGCGGGCATCTGCTGGATCAACACCTGGGGTGAATCCGCAGCCGAGATGCCGGTTGGCGGCTACAAGCACTCCGGCATTGGCCGAGAGAACGGCGTCATGACGCTCCAGAGCTACACCCAGGTGAAGTCCATCCAGGTTGAGATGGGTAAATTCCAGTCCATATTTTAACCGGGAGGTTTATTTGCAATTTGACTACATCATTATCGGGGCCGGCTCTGCCGGCAACGTGCTGGCTACACGACTGACAGAAGATCCGAACACCACCGTCCTGCTGCTTGAGGCAGGCGGGCCGGACTACCGCTTTGACTTCCGCACCCAGATGCCCGCCGCGCTGGCGTTCCCGCTGCAGGGCAAGCGCTACAACTGGGCGTACGAAACCGAACCAGAGCCGTACATGAACAACCGCCGCATGGAGTGCGGGCGCGGCAAAGGGCTGGGCGGCTCGTCGCTGATCAACGGGATGTGCTACATCCGCGGTAACGCGATGGACCTCGACCACTGGGCAAAAGAGCCGGGTCTGGAGCACTGGAGCTACCTCAACTGCCTGCCCTACTACCGCAAGGCCGAGACGCGCGACGTGGGGCCGAACGACTACCACGGCGGCGACGGTCCGGTGAGCGTCACCACCTCGAAACCGGGCGTGAACCCGCTGTTTGAAGCGATGGTGGAGGCGGGCGTGCAGGCGGGCTATCCGCGTACCGACGATCTCAACGGCTATCAGCAGGAAGGTTTCGGCCCGATGGACCGCACGGTCACGCCGCAGGGCCGACGCGCCAGCACCGCCCGCGGCTATCTGGATCAGGCGAAACCGCGTCCGAACCTGACCATCCGCACCCACGCCATGACCGACCGCATCCTCTTTGAGGGCAAGCGCGCGGTGGGCGTCGAGTGGCTGGAGGGTGAAAGCACTATTCCATCTAAAGCAACGGCGAAGAAAGAAGTGCTGCTGAGCGCCGGGGCGATTGCCTCTCCGCAGATCCTCCAGCGCTCCGGCGTGGGCAACGCTGACCTGCTGAAACAGTTCGATATCCCGCTGGTACACGATCTGCCCGGCGTGGGCGAAAACCTGCAGGATCACCTGGAGATGTACCTCCAGTACGAATGCAAAGAGCCGGTCTCCCTCTACCCTGCCCTGCAGTGGTGGAACCAGCCGAAGATTGGCGCCGAGTGGCTGTTTGGCGGCACCGGCGTGGGCGCGAGCAACCACTTCGAAGCGGGCGGGTTTATCCGCAGCCGCGAGGAGTTTGAGTGGCCGAACATTCAGTACCACTTCCTGCCGGTGGCGATTAACTACAACGGCTCGAACGCGGTGAAAGAGCACGGCTTCCAGTGCCACGTCGGCTCCATGCGCTCGCCGAGCCGCGGCCACGTGCGCATCAAGTCCCGCGACCCGCACCAGCATCCGGCGATCCTGTTCAACTATATGTCCCACGAGCAGGACTGGCAGGAGTTCCGCGACGCGATCCGCATCACCCGCGAGATCATGCACCAGCCCGCACTGGACAAGTACCGCGGCCGTGAAATCAGTCCGGGTATTGACTGCCAGACCGACGAGCAGCTGGACGAGTTTGTGCGTAACCACGCCGAAACCGCCTTCCATCCGTGCGGCACCTGCAAGATGGGTTACGACGAGATGGCGGTGGTCGACGGCGAAGGCCGCGTTCACGGGCTGGAAGGGCTGCGCGTGGTGGATGCGTCGATTATGCCGCAGATCATCACCGGCAACCTGAACGCCACCACCATTATGATTGGTGAGAAGATTGCCGACGCCATTCGCGGTCGCGAGCCGCTGGTGAAGAGCACGGCTGCGTATTATGTGGCGAACGGGGCGCCGGTCAGGCGCTGAGTTGCCTGACTACGTTTCAACAATGGTTAGGAACTCAGTTTCATAGATTAAATTCCCCGGACGTCGCCGCCGGGGAATTGTACCAGTCAGAACACATTGTCCCTGAGACGAAAAGAACGGGTAATGCGATCCCAAATCGCCACAAGCTCAGCGTCGCTATAGGCTGATGGGGGAGCAGTGTCGCTGCCTTCGGGTGGGATTTCGTTGCTTAACGTCAGATCAAGACTGGGATGCATGAAGTCTGCATTTGTCTCATTCGCTACGGCGGTATACATGAGCTGCGCTGAGGAATTATCGGATGAACTTTTTGGTGGGGCCGTAATCAGCCATTCACTGGCCGCAAAACCGGCAATCTGCGTTTCACCCTTACGCAGCGTGCGTCCATTAATGCTGTTGATATAAGACTGAATTTCCCCGGTTCGCTCCAGCATGGTGGTGCTTTCTTTCAGAGCATTATTGCTCCAGACGATAAAAGAAAATGCCGAACTGTGCGGATAAATAAAGGTGATGTCTTCCTTTGGTTTTCCGTTCCCGTCACGGATAAACCCTTCTGAAATACAGGTGCCCGGGTGTGTCGGGATTTCATCGTCTTTTCGCCCGCTCAGACGGGACATTAAGTCCTGTAGCTCTGCTATTTTCTGAGGTTTGTTATTGGCCATCCACTCTGGTCTTCCCACCTCTTTCCGTAGCCAGAATGCACGCTCTTTGGCAAAGCGCGGATCAGAGTAATCGGTAATCTCCTGAGTGAGGACAAACGCCACCCCATCAACATACAGATGCCCTTCCAGAATGCGACTAGAACCCGCCACACTCTCATTTTGATTACGGTCAAATATCACCGCGTTGTCATTTATCCGGTGCACCTGCTTTAAAAAAGGCTGATCCACTTTCCTTACTGTATGCCCGTTCAGCAACTCCAGCTCTCGAAGCCGGATACGCTGTGCAAAAGCCGGAAGGTAAATCCGCTTGCTGCTGATGCTGATCTCATTGATTTTGGCATCTTCAGTCCGGGTGTTTTCAAAAGAGGCCGGAACCTCAAACACATAGCGTCCCACGCACTGAGTTTTGGTGGAGGCAAACAGGTTGTCAACCATACGGATTTCCTTATCGGTTAATGCTGGTGGTGTGTGCACAAACGTCACGTAGTTATGAATATAGAATCCTGCCGCTAACAGCAGAAGCGTTATCGTGACAATTACAGGAGACTTGTCTTCTTTCATGGAGCTGGCACCTGTAGCGTGATTTTCACCACCGAGCGAACCGTGAACATCAGGGCGTCGGACAGGTCACTGCAGACCGAGAAATTATCTTTCATCCTGGAAATAATCCCGGACTTAAAACCTCCGTCATTATCCATTAAAGGCGCGATTACACAGCGGATTAAACTGACGTTTCTGGTACCATTCATATCTCAGATTCCATTCCCTTTACCCATGACACACTATTCAGAACGCATCGTCCCTGAGACGAAAAGAACGGGTAATGCGATCCCAAATCGCCACAAGCTCAGCGTCGCTATAGGCTGATGGGGGAGCAGTGTCGCTGCCTTCGGGTGGGATTTCGTTGCTTAACGTCAGATCAAGACTGGGATGCATGAAGTCTGCATTTGTCTCATTCGCTACGGCGGTAAACATGAGCTGCGCTGAGGGATTATCGGATGAGCTTTTTGGTGGGGCCGTAATCAGCCATTCACTGGCCGCGAAACCGGCAATCTGCGTTTCACCCTTACGCAGCGTGCGTCCATTAATGCTGTTGATATAAGACTGAATTTCCCCGGTTCGCTCCAGCATGGTGGTGCTTTCTTTCAGAGCATTATTGCTCCAGACGATAAAAGAAAATACCGAACTGTGCGGATAAATAAAGGTGATGTCTTCCTTTGGTTTTCCGTTCCCGTCGCGGATAAACCCTTCTGAAATACAGGTGCCCGGGTGTGTCGGGATTTCATCGTCTTTTCGCCCGCTCAGACGGGACATTAAGTCCTGTAGCTCTGCCAGTTTCTGAGGTTTGGTATTAAGATGACCGACACTGACACCAGCATTGATGAAATCCGCCCTATCTTTTTGATACTTTCGATCATTTAAATCTGTGATTTCCTGGGTAAGGGTAAATGCCACCCCGTCAACGTACAGATGCCCTTCCAGAATGCGGCCAAAACCCGGTACACTTTCATTTTCATTACGGTCAAAGATCACCGCATTCTCATTGATCCGGTACACCTGCTTTAAGAAAGGCTGATCCACTGTCCTCACTGTATGCCCGTTCAGCAACTCCTGCTCTCGTAGCCGGATACGTTGTTCAAACGCCGGGCGATAAAGTCGCTTGCTGCTGATGCTGATCTCATTGATTTTGGCATCTTCGGTCCGGGTGTTTTCAAAAGAGGTCGGAACCTCAAACACATAGCGCCCCACGCACTGAGTTTTGGTGGAGGCAAACAGGTTGTCAACCATACGGATTTCCTTATCGGTTAATGCTGGTGGTGTGTGCACAAACGTCACGTAGTTATGAATATAGAATCCTACCGCCAGCAACAGCATCGCCAGCGGAATAAGCAGGGGAAACGGGAATTTTTTCATGGTGCCGGCACCTGCTGCACGATTTTTACCACCGAGCGGACCGTGAACATCAGGGCGTCGGACAGGTCGCTGTAAACTGAACGGGAGCGATCTACAGGATCAACGGCATAGGCCCCTTCATGGTCAACATTGGTCGCCAGCACCCCAAGAATTCTGGGAAACCTGGTCCGGATCGCCTTTACTGGCACCGTGCCATCGCCGGGCGTTCCTGCGGAAATCAACTCAAAGGTTATTCCTGAATCATACCGATATGTCGGTGACGATGGCTCTGGATAGCCCATCACCGGCACGGGCCGCAGAGCAGGCCGTTCTTTCCACGTCAGAAAAGCATCAGACTTATTGTCTGCACTCGCGCCATAAAACAGCCAGGTCTGCGGGTGGTATTTGCCATTTAACTCCTCAATAAAAATTTGAACTGGACCCTTAATACGCTTAGCAAAACTATCCCACTGCTTATCAGTATCCCCAAGCAGCAAATCCTTCTCACACAGCCGCCACCAGTCCGTTTTGTTAAGGTATATTTCCGTGTATGGATCGCTTTTTGGCAGAGACTGTTGCGTACCACCGCTCTCGATTTTCAGCCAGCCAGGACCGTAAGCCTTGCCCGGCAGCAACTGTAACGGACCGGGAGACTGGGCCAGGACAGGCATCAGTTTCTCGGCACTGTCCCCGATAATTATCCCGGTAATTCCCCGTTCGCCGGTTTTCATACGTCGATAAGCCGCTGGCGAGCCAAGGTCCGGCATCACCCCGTGGACAATCCCCAGAATACTGCCCTGACCGTTCATGTTTTCTGAATAATGCCGGGCAACCATGCCTCCCATCGAATGGGTAACAAGAATGACTTTATCCACCGCGAGACGACCGTGATATAACCCCAGAACCTTGTTGATATATTGGCCAAGCAACGCCGCCGAATCAGCATTCGACTGTAGCCAGTTATAGCCAAAAACGTGAAGCGGGTATAAAAAGTGGTGGCCGTGCGCAGTTTCTTCTTCCGTCAGCACCTGCTCTGCAGGTTCGTCACCGATCCTTACACCGGTAAAACGCTGCCGCGCCGTTTGTAATTGCGCTTCACGGAAATAATTATCTAACAGGATATCGTCGTCACTGAGCAAGTACTGCAACCGGTCAAGCGCCTCGCCGTAGCTCATATAAAACGCACTTCCCCACCCCCGTGCACGGCGGGATGGGAATTTTTTACCATCAGCCCCCTCATTGAAGATATTCCCGCTGTCATCAACGGATGTGGTTTTTGGGTCCAGAAGCTGTTTTCTTTTCTCCGGGCCTGCTAACGGCCATTTTTTTAGTGATTCAAAGCTGTACTCCCAGACATTGTTCTCTTTGTTCTTTAAATTAGATCCCATCACTCCCGGAATAAAAATAACCGGAATGATTTTGTGCGGCGGCATAAGGCAAACCGCCACGTAATTATTTTCTTTTGGCTGGGAGGTCAATTCATAATGAAACCGTCCATTGTCGTCCCAGATGGGCCGATGATAAGCACGATTTTCAGAGTCATCCATGAGTTAAGTTCCTGATATTGGAGATCCAGAAGGGCATTAGCGCATAAAACCCGCGAACAGAACTTAACCAAAATCAACGTTCAAATTCACTTTGCCCCCCTTCCAAAAATATTTTCATACTCCTGCATCCAGTTTCCCCCCGCCCCTCGTATATGAGTATGTGAGCAACGCCTTTGCTCCTTAATCCGAGGATAAATGATGAAAAAGCTACTCAGTGTTGCATTCGTATCCAGCGCGATACTCTTCTGTGCAGGCGCATCAGCAGCCATGACGTCAGACACCGTGATGGTGGGCGGAGCGGCGATGTTCCCGAGCAAAAATATTGTTGAAAACGCCGTGAACTCGAAAGATCACACTACGCTGGTGGCCGCCGTCAAAGCGGCCGGGCTGGTGGATACGCTCCAGAGCAAAGGGCCATTCACCGTGTTTGCCCCGACCAATGCGGCGTTTGCGAAATTGCCTGCCGGCACGGTCGAGAACCTGGTCAAACCCGAAAACAAAGCCACGCTCACCAGCATTCTGACCTATCACGTGGTCGCCGGTAATTACGATATGAAAGCGCTGGAGCAGAAAATTAAACAGGGCGGCGGTCACGCGGAGCTTAAGACCGTTAACGGTCAACCGCTGTGGATCATGAGTAACGGCCCGCATAATATTCAGCTCAAGGATGGTAAAGGTAACGTGGCGAACATCAGCACCTACGACGTCCATCAAAAAAATGGCGTGATCGATGTGATTGATACCGTCCTGTTGCCTAAGTAGTTGTCTATACTTCGGAAGTGTGACGTTGCTTTCCGGGAAAAACATGGATAACGCGCTGGCTGAACAGCAGTTGAAATTAATGCAGGCGATCGCTAACGGCGATCGCCGCGCATTTGAACAACTTTACCGACTCACATCGCCTCACCTGTTTGCCGTTGCGCTGCGCATGTTGCGCGACCGCGCCTGGGCAGAAGAGATCCTTCACGACTGTTTTGTCACCGTCTGGAGTAAAGCCGAAACCTATAACGCTACCCTGAGCTCCCCGATGACCTGGCTTACGCATATTGTTCGCAACCGCTGTATTGACTGGCTGCGCAGCGGGCAAACCCGGGCTGCAGCCCGTGAAGAGTCGTATTCGGAAGATATTCTGCTGAGCGAAAGCGATGAGCAGAATAACTGGCACGACGACGCGCAGGCAGCACGGCTCAGGCATTGTCTGGACCATTTGAGTCATGAACAGCGCCAGAGTATTACGCTTGCCTACTATCAAGGCATGTCCCACAGCGACATTGCCGACTGGCTCCACCAGCCCGTGGGCTCGGTAAAAAGCTGGATCCGCCGCGCGATGGATCATCTTCGGGAGTGCGTGGGCCTATGAATGACAGCGAAAAACGCGATGACATGCTGGCTGCGGAATATGCCCTCGGCACCCTGCGCGGAGGGGCGCGGCTTCAGTTCCAGAAAAGACTTGCCGCTGAGCCGCGCCTGAAAGCCCGCGTCGCGTACTGGCAGGAAATGTTCAGCACGCTCGACAGTCATCTTGCGCCAGTTCCCCCACCCGAGACGGTGTGGAAGAGAATCGCCCTCGATCTGCCGCCCAAAAAGCCTTTGCGCAAAAGCCGGCCTTATCTCGGCTGGACGATCGCGGCCGGCATCGCCGCTGTTAGCGCGGTAGCCTGGTATACCATCCGCACGCCGGAACTCGCACCGCTGATGGTGCTCAACGATGCCCAACAGCACGGACAATGGGTCGTCAGTACAGACGCCCGCCGCCAGTATCTGAGCATAACGCCTCTCAGACCGAACGCTGTCGCGGCGCAAAACAGCCTGCAGCTTTGGCTTATTCCTGCCGGGAAGGCCCCGATATCCCTTGGGCTGCTGCAAAGTGATATACCGACCCATGTTGCCCTCAGGAATAACACCCTTACCCCTGACGCGATGATAGCCATAAGCCTTGAACCTGAGGGGGGATCGCCCACCGGTCAACCCACCGGTCCCGTGCTCTACAGTGGGAAAATTTAATTCTCAGGCCTTGTTCGCAGGGCCGCGAGCCTCTTAATCTACCTTCCCCGGATTTACGCCTGCATGATAAGAAAAGAGAGAGTTTTCAATACTAAATCCTGTACATAATATTGGCTGTTACATATAAGAATTAAATATTAGCACGGCAATGAATTTTATTACTTGAAACTTTATTGACACTCTCCCTGAAACTCCATTAAGTTTAAACCGAATGCTATTTAATTCGATATATACAATATATTTTCAAAAAGGGTTAAAGAATTTTTCATCATTCTTTAACCCTTCTCTGCATTTTATTTTTTAATCACACTACAGTGAGATAAGATCATGAATAATAGTGCAAACAAAGTTGTTGTTATCACCGGTGCCAGCAGCGGTATTGGTGAGGCCATCGCCCTTCACCTGGCAAATAAACCATTTTCTCTGGTGCTGGTTGCCCGTCGTCTGGAGAGAATTAACGCCCTTGTGGATCGCATTATTCAGCAGGGCGGCCAGGCAATTGCCGTGAAGGCGGACGTGACCCGACAGGAAGAGGTTCAGCGCGCGGTTGATGCTGCCGTCGCCGCATACCAGCGCGTCGATGTGCTGATCAACAACGCGGGCTTTATGGCGATTGCCCCCATCAGCGAGTTGAAAACCGACGAATGGGACCGGATGATTGATACCAATATCAAAGGCGTGCTGTACGGTATCGCAGCGGCATTTCCGGTGTTTCAGCGTCAGGGGAGCGGGCACTTTATTAACGTTGCCTCCGTGGCGGGCATCAAGGTCCTTGCCCCCGGCGGCGTGGTGTACAGCGCTACGAAATTCGCCGTCCGCGCCCTGAGCGAAGGGTTACGTCAGGAAGCGGGGAAAACCGTTCGGACTACCCTTATCTCCCCCGGCGCCGTTGAAAGCGAGCTGCAGTTTGGTAGCTCTGATGCCCCGAGCAAACAGTTCCTGCATGAATTTTATAAGCAGGCTATTCCGGCAGAGTCGATTGCCAGAGCCGTATTATTTGCTATCGAACAGCCTGGCGATGTTGATGTGAATGAAATAATTATTCGTCCCACGCAGGAAGAATTTTAGCATGAGTTAAATAAC
Organism: Enterobacter sp. ECC-249; assembly: GCF_043965265.1. NCBI lineage: Bacteria > Pseudomonadati > Pseudomonadota > Gammaproteobacteria > Enterobacterales > Enterobacteriaceae > Enterobacter > Enterobacter sp. ECC-249. Next base: position 1,693,602 of record NZ_CP143660.1, on the reverse strand, counting down.
GCTGAATGAGGTGTCATTATGATTAAATCATTAACGTCCTTATCAGATTTAAATATGCGATCGGGTGCCGATATTCTCCTTGAAGTGCTGGAGAGTGAAGGCGTGGAATATATTTTTGGCAACCCCGGAACCACCGAACTTCCGCTCATTGATGCCCTGCTTCGCCATGAAAATATTCACTATATTCTGGCGCTTCAGGAGAGCAGCGTGGTCGCCATTGCCGACGGCTACGCGAAAGCCTCAGGCAAGACCGGTTTTATCAATTTGCATACCGCCAGCGGTCTGGGGCACGGTATGGGGAATCTCATTAATTCGCGGATCATGAAAACCCCGCTGGTTGTCACCGTCGGACAGCAGGATACGCGACACTACGTCCGCGACCCGCTCCTGTACGATGACATTGTCTCCATTGGTTCCCCGGTCATGAAATGGGCGCAGGAGGTCACCAGCGCCGACCAGCTACCGGTGCTGGTGCGCCGGGCATTTCACGCTGCCAGCTACCCTCCTGCGGGTCCGGTGCTGCTTTCTCTGCCAATGAACGTGATGGAAGAGCTCAGCGACGCCGGAATACAAACGGCCTCTAAAGTGAACTACCACACCGTGGCGGGCTCGCTGGACGAACTGGCGGCGGAGCTGAGCCAGGTTACGCCCGGCAGGATCATGATTGTGGCGGGGGATGAAGTTCACTCCAGCGGCTCAACGCAGGAGATTGTCCAGCTTGCTGAAGCGCTCGGCGCCCACGTCTACGGCTCCTCCTGGCCGTTGAACCTCCCCTTTCCCACCCAGCACGCGCTCTGGCGGGGCAATATGCCCACCACCGCCAGCGAAATCGCCAGCATCATCAACGCCTACGATGCCGTATTTATCATCGGCGGCAGAAGCCTGATTACCATTTTGTACAGCGAGGGCGAGGCCATTCCGGATGCCTGTGCGGTGTATCAGCTCTCGGCGGATATGAACGAACTTGGCCGCACGTATGCCACCCGCCTCTCGGTGATGGGGGATATCAAACTGTCCCTGCATGAACTACTGCCAAAGCTTGAGCAGCGTCTGATAGCCAGCACGCTGGCCCACCAGCGGCTGCTGGTTGCGGCTCGCGACGAACGTGAGAAGGAGTGGCAGCAGCAGGAAGAACGTCTGGCCGCCGAGCGGCTACGCCCGGCGATCTCCCCGATGGTAGCAGCCTGGGAAGTCATCCGATCCATTCCGCCTGGCACCACCATCGTTGATGAGGCGATAGCGACCGCCAGGCATGTCCGCCGGTTCATCTCTGACCAGCAGCATCAGCGCTACTACTTTATGCGCGGCGGCGGACTGGGCTGGGGGATGCCTGCCTCAGTGGGCCATTCGCTGGGGCGCGGACGTGAGCCGGTGGTCTGCCTGATAGGCGACGGAGCCTCCCTTTACTCGCCGCAGGCGCTCTGGACGGCGGCACACGAAAATCTGCCGGTCACCTTTATCGTTATGAACAACAGGGAGTACAACATCCTGAAAAACTTTATGAAGAGCCAGGCTGACTACAGCTCAACGCGGCTGGGGCGTTTTATCGGGATGGACCTTGTGAACCCGCATATCGATTTTCAGTCGCTGGCCACCGCCATGGGCGTCCACTGCTGCCGGGTGACCGAGGCTGCCGATATCGCCGAAGCGGTAGCGCGCGGGCTACAGTCAGGAAAAACCAACCTGATTGAAATTGCGATTTCCGCGTATTAGCCGCGCGTTTACGCTGTACCCTACATAAAAAACTTATAACCGAAACGCCTCAAGCCGCTTTATCTGACGCCCATCGTCGTCAAAATTCTCCGCCGCCAGCCAGGCACGCAGCTCCGCGTCTCTTTGCGGCCATTCGCCGTCAATAATAGAAAGCATATCGCTGTCGCGGTTGCGCCCTTTACGCACCAGCTTCTGGCGCAGGCGCCCTTCCCAGACAAACCCCAGCCGCTCCGCCGCCCTGCGTGAGGCAACGTTCATCGAATCGCACTTCCACTCGAGGCGCCGGTAGCCGTGCTCAAACGCATTTTTCAGCAGCAGCCACACCGTTTCAGTACCGATGCGGGATCTTTTCATTTTACGCGACCAGGTGACGTGCCCGATCTCCACCGACCCCAGAAGCCGCTCGTTGGCCATATAGCTCACCAGCCCCACCGCACGTTCGGTGCGTAAGTCAATGACGGCAAACGGCACCAGCTCATCGTCCATGACCTTCGCCATGATCCAGTGCGCGGTGGCTTCCACGCTCGTGGGCTGCGTGCTGGCAAGCCACGTCCAGTCGCTGTCGTCGCCCAGCGCGTAGGCCTCATAGAGATCGGCCGCGTGGCGATCGGCGTCCAGCGGCTCCAGGCGACAATACTGGCCGAACAGCGGCGTGCGGGTTAACGCCCGCGCGCCTTTCCAGTCAGGAACGATATCGTTAACGGTTTGACCATGTTGATTGATTTCGGGCACGGCGGTGACTCCCTGAAAGGTAAGGAGTTTGTTATAGCAGGTTAAAAAGCAGGCGAAAAGCAGCGTATTTTAATAGCCCGAGCGCATGCGATATTCCCGGAAGGCATAAGTAAAGCTGAATTTCGACTTTGTGGAATGCCACAGTCGCCCTAACGTAGCGGAGCATAAAACAATCACAATATATTCTTCTCAGGGATCGCTATGACTAAAAAACTGCTGCCGTTACTGGTACTGACTGCGCTCGCAGGCGCAGCCCACGCCGCTACTCCGCCCAACACGCTGGTGGTTGCCCAGGGGCTGGATGACATCGTGAGCCTCGACCCGGCCGAAGCCAACGAGCTCTCCAGCATCCAGACCGTGCCGAGCCTGTACCAGCGTCTGGTGCAGCCGGACCGCGATAATCCGGAAAAAATCACGCCGATTCTGGCAGAAAGCTGGGAAGCGGACGCGGCAGCAAAAACCCTGACCATCAAGCTTAAGCCCGATGCGAAATTCGCCTCCGGCAACCCGCTGCGCCCTGAAGACGTGATCTTCTCTTATACCCGCGCCGTGACGCTGAACAAATCCCCGGCCTTTATCCTCAACGTACTGGGCTGGGACGCGAGCAACATCGTCAGCCAGCTGAAAAAGGTGGACGAGCACACCCTCCAGCTTCACTGGACGGCGGACGTGAGCCCGTCGGTGGCGCTGAATATTCTCTCCACGCCGATTGCCTCTATCGTCGATGAAAAGCAGGTCGCCGCGAACGTGAAGGATAACGACTTCGGTAACGCGTGGCTGAAAATGCACTCGGCGGGCAGCGGCGCGTTCAAAATGCGCGTCTATCAGCCGCATCAGGCCATCGTGCTGGAAGCCAACGACTCCGCTCCCGGCGGCGCGCCGAAGCTGAAAAGCATCATCATTAAAAACGTCCCCGATCCGGCTTCGCGCCGCCTGCTGATCCAGCAGGGTGATGCGGACGTGGCGCGCGATCTGGGTGCAGATCAGATTAGCGCCCTGGACGGCAAGCCGGGCGTGAAGGTGCTGAGCATCCCGTCTGCTGAACAGAATTACCTGGTCTTTAACACCGGCAACAGCGCTAACCCGCTGCTGAATAACCCGGCCTTCTGGGAAGCGTCGCGCTGGCTGGTCGATTATGACGGCATCACTAAAAACCTGCTGAAAGGCCAGTACTTTGTTCACCAGAGCTTCCTGCCGGTCGGTCTGCCGGGCGCGCTGGAAGACAATCCGTTTAAATTTGATCCGGCAAAAGCGAAAGCCATTCTCGCCAAAGCGGGCATTAAGGACGCGCACTTCACGCTGGACGTGGAGAACAAGCCGCCGTTTATCACCATCGCGCAGTCGATGCAGGCGAGCTTTGCGCAGGGCGGCGTGAAGGTGGATCTGCTGCCTGCCGCCGGAAGTCAGGTCTATGCCCGCGTGCGCGCCAAGCAGCATCAGGCGGCGATTCGTCTGTGGATCCCGGACTACTTCGACGCGCACTCAAACGCCAGCGCCTTCGCGTGGAATGACGGGAAGTCCAGCACCGTGGCCGGCCTGAACGGCTGGAAAATTCCGGAGCTGAACAAGGCCACGCTGGCGGCGGTAGCCGAACCGGATCCGGCGAAGCGTCTGGATCTGTACAAGAAAATGCAGGAACAGCTGCAGCAGAGCTCGCCGTACGTGTTCGTCGATCAGGGCAAAACCCAGATCGTGGTGCGCGATAACGTGAAGGGGTATCAGCAGGGGCTGAACGCGGATATGGTCTGGTACGATCGCGTCACGAAGTAGCCCTCACCCCAACCCTCTCCCGTGGGAGAGGGTTGGGGTGAGGGCAACATCGCGCAGAAGAGCCGCCTGTTCCCCCTCACCCCCGCCCTCTCCCACAGGGAGAGGGGTCGTCCGTGCATATTTTCAGGATAACGATTTTCCCATGCCACATCTTTCCACCCGCGTGCTTCAGGGTCTGCTGACCCTGCTGCTCACGCTCTTCGGGCTGCTGCTCGTCACGTTTGCGCTTTCGGCGTTTTCACCGGTCGATCGCGTGCTGCAGATCGTCGGCGATCACGCCAGCCAGTCGACGTACGATCAGGTTCGCCACCAGCTTGGGCTGGATCGTCCCCTGCCCGTGCAGTTCTGGCACTACCTGCAAAACCTTGCCCACGGTGATTTGGGCACCGCCAGCGCCACCGGGCAACCGGTGCTGCAGGATCTGCTGCACGCCTTTCCCGCCACGCTCGAACTGGCGACTTTGGCCTTAATCATCGGCGCCGTGCTCGGCGTGATTGCCGGGGTGCTGTGCGCCCGCTACGCCGGTTCGCCGCTCGATTTAGCCATCAGAACGCTCACCCTGCTCGGCAACTCGGTGCCGATTTTCTGGCTCGGCCTGCTGATGCTGGCTCTGTTCTACGCGAAGCTGCAGTGGAGCGCGGGTCCCGGCAGGCTGGATGATATCTGGCAGTTCACCGTCGAGCCGCGCACCGGCTTTGCGCTCATAGATACCTGGCTTTCCGGCGACCGCGAGGCGTTCCGCAACGCCCTCAGCCACCTGGTGCTGCCGGTGCTGCTGCTGGCCTATTACTCGCTGGCGAGCATCACCCGCCTGACGCGCTCCGCCTGCCTCGGTGAAATGAACAAAGAGTACATCCTGCTTGCCCGCGCCAAGGGTGCCGGGGAGATGACCATCCTGCTGCGCCACGTGCTACCGAACATTCGTGGCACCCTGCTGACGGTGATCGCCCTCGCCTACACCAGCATGCTGGAAGGTGCTGTACTGACCGAAACCGTCTTCTCATGGCCGGGGATCGGGCGCTACCTCACCACCGCCCTGTTCGCCGGAGACACCACCGCGGTCATGGGCGGCACGCTGCTGATTGGCGTCTGCTTTGTCCTGATCAATAACCTTACCGACCTGCTTGTGCGGGCGACCGATCCCAGGGTGCGCTGATGCCGTTTTATCTTTTCTTACGCCGCCTGCGCCGCTCCCCTGCCGCGTTTTGCGGGCTGGTTGCCATTGCGCTGCTGGTGTTTATTGCCCTGTTCGCCCCCTGGCTGGCACCGGTTGATCCAAACTGGCAGGACGCCGCCGCGCGCCTGCAGGCACCGAACGGCCAGCACTGGCTGGGCACCGACAGCTACGGGCGCGACCTGCTCTCGCGCCTGATTTACGGCACCCGTCCGGCGCTCGGGCTGGTGGCGCTGGTTACCGTTATCACCCTGCCCGCCGGGCTGCTGGTGGGGATTTTGTCCGGCTACTATGGCGGCTGGATGGAGCGTATCCTGATGCGCTTCACCGACGTGGTGATGTCGATGCCGCGCCTGATCCTCGCCTTCGCCTTTGTGGCGATGCTCGGCCCGGGGCTGGTCAACGGCGCGCTGGCGCTGGCCTTAACCACCTGGCCTGCCTACGCGCGTCAGGCGCGGAGTGAAATTCAGCGTCTGCGCCACAGCGACTACCTCGCCGCAGCCGAAATGATGGGCATCCGCGGGCTGCGCCTGCTGGTCGGCCATATTCTGCCCCTGTGCCTGCCGTCCGCGATTGTGCGGCTGGCGCTCGATCTGGCGGGGATTATTCTGGCGGCTGCCGGGCTGGGCTTCCTCGGTCTTAGCGCACGCCCTCCAATGGCCGAATGGGGCGCGATGATCGCCGACGGCATGCAGGTCATTTTCGACCAGTGGTGGATTGCCGCCATTCCGGGCGGGGCAATTCTGTTTGCCAGCCTGGCCTTTAACCTGCTGGGCGATGGCCTGCGCGATGTACTGGAGCCACAGCATGACTGAACCCCGCGTCATCGTCGATGCGCTGAATATCGACTACCCCGCCGCACGCGTGGTCAACACCCTGAGCTTTACGCTTGGCAACGAGCGGCTGGCGCTGGTGGGGGAATCCGGCTCCGGCAAGTCCATGTCCGCCCGCGCCCTGATGGGGCTGGTGCGTAAGCCCGGCATCGTGAGCGCCAGCCGGCTTAACGTGCTCGGCAACGACCTGCTGACCCTGAGCACCCGCCGCTGGCAGGCGCTGCGCGGCAACGGGATTGCGATGGTCCTGCAGGACCCGCGCTACGCCCTGAATCCGGCGAAAAACGTCGCCGCTCAGCTTGATGAGGCGCTCACGCTGCATCAGCGCCTGTCGCGCCCGGAGCGTGCGGCGCGTATTCACGACATCATCCGCGCCGTCGGGCTGAACGAGAACGTGCTGTCACGCTACCCCGGTGAACTTTCCGGGGGAATGGGCCAGCGGGTGATGATCGCGATTGCGCTGATCAACAACCCGCAGGTGCTGATTGCCGACGAACCGACCTCCGCGCTGGACGCCCGCCTGCGTAGCCAGATCCTCGAGCTGCTGGTGCAGCAGAGCGAAGAACGCCGGATGGCGATGCTGTTAATCAGCCACGAGCTGCCTCTGGTAGCGGAACACTGTGACCGCGTGCTGGTGATGTATCAGGGCGAAAAGGTGGATGAAATGGCGGCAAGCCAGCTCCCGCAGGCGACGCACCCGTATACGCGCACCCTGTGGACCTGTCGTCCAGACGCCAACACCTTCGGCCAGATGCTGCCGACGCTGGACCGTTCGCAGCCGTGGAAGGAGACCGATAATGGCGCTCGTTGAAGTTAAGGATCTCCAGGTGAGCTTCGGAGATAAAACGGCGGTGTCCGCCGCCAGCTTTACCATCGAGAAAGGTGAAACCTTCAGCCTGATAGGTGAATCCGGCTGCGGGAAATCGACTATTTTGCGCGCGATGGCGGGGCTGCAGCGCGAGTGGAACGGTCGCATTTCTATACTGGGAGAAGCGCTACGGCCAGGGCGACGTTTTGAAGGCGAGCTTCGCCGCAACGTGCAGATGGTGTTTCAGGATCCGTGGGCGTCGCTGCACCCGAACCACACCATTGCGCGCACGCTGTCGGAGCCGTTAAGCATCCACGGCGAGACGCAGATCGCGGAAAAGGTGGCCAATGCGCTGCACGAGGTGGGGCTTTCCGCCGACGCGGGCAAGCGCTACCCGCACCAGCTTTCCGGCGGCCAGCGCCAGCGCGTTGCCATTGCCCGCGCGCTGCTGCTGCGCCCGAAGCTTCTGCTGCTGGATGAACCGACCTCGGCGCTGGACATGTCGGTACAGGCGGAAATCCTGAACCTGCTTAACCGCCTGAAGGCCGAGCACGGCATGACCTATCTGCTGGTGAGCCACGACGCGGACGTGATTGCGCATATGTCCGACCGGGCGGCGTTTATGGCGCACGGGGAGATCCAGAAGGTGTTTGACCGCGAGGCGATGTTACGGGGCGAGCACAGGATGGGATAAGTGCGCGCGGCGATGCCCGGTGGCGCTGCGCTTGCCGGGCCTACGTTGCGTGCCGCGTTGATGGTTTTTCGTTGGCCGGGTAAGGCATCGCCGCCACCCGGCAAAAAAATCACTTCAGCAGCTTCACCGTGGCATCAATGTCGATCTCATCTTCGGTGAAGATCAGCGTCGTGTTCTGGAAGGTGGTGATCGCGAGCTTCTTCACCGTGCGCATTTCGCCAGGCTTTTTATCAGATTTCGGCTTGATGCTGTTCATCAGCAGCCCCACCGACAGCACCGCATTCTCTTTGTCGATTTTGGTATCAACCGGTTCTTCTTCGTTGAACACCACGAAGGATTTGATGGAGGTGAGCTTCACGCGCTCGCCCGCAATAAAGAGATGTTTGCTTTCCGGGATCACCTTCACCGCGTAGGCGGAAAGGCCTTTGTTGTTGGTGGTTGGCTCGAAGGTCACCGCGGCATCTTTCTTAATCAGATCGGGGTTCGCGACCTTAATCACATGAAAATAGCGGTTGTCGCCGTTTTCATCTTTGATAAATCCAAAGCCTTTATCTTTAAACCACGTTGTGATTGTACCGTTCATCGCTGTTACCGCCTGTCAGATCGTAATGACTAAAGTTTTGCAGCGCGCAGTGTAATGCACAATGGCGGAGGAGACAAAAAAAAGCCCCTGCACGGGTGCAGGGGAAAACTCATGTCAGAGCTTATTAGAATTTAGTTGAATACCATCCCACCATCGATGAGCAGAGACTGGCCGGTCATGTAGTCGGAATCCGGTCCCGCCAGGTATGAAACGCAGGCGGCGACATCTTCCGGTTCGGACAGGCGGCCAAGCGTGATGCGTTTGGCAAAGGTTTCAGTCCCGTAGCCGAGCGGTTTACCCGCCGCCTCGGAGACCTGACGGTCGATCTCCGCCCACATCGGCGTTTTAACGATGCCCGGGCAGTAGGCGTTAACGGTGATCCCCAGCGGAGCAAGATCCCGTGCGGCGGTCTGGGTTAAGCCGCGCACCGCGAATTTACTGGAACTGTAGACAGCCAGCTCCGGGTTGCCGGTGTGGCCCGCCTGGGAGCAGGCGTTGATGATTTTGCCGCCGTGCCCCTCTTTGCGAAACGCGTCAATCGCGGCCTGGATCCCCCAGATCACCCCTTTCACGTTGATGTTGTAAACCTTGTCGACAATCTCCGGCGTGATGGATTCGATTGGGGTAGAAGGCGCAATCCCGGCGTTATTGACGATCACGTTGAATCCGCCCAGCGCGGTGCGGGCTTTCTCCACCGCCGCAAATACCTGCTCGCGGTCAGAGACATCCACCTTCACGGCGACGGCGTTACCGCCGTTACGGATGATTTCATCGGCGACGGCTCTTGCCGTCTCAACGTTATAGTCGGCGATGGCGACGGCAAACCCATCCTTAACCAGGCGAAGCGCGATCGCTTTACCAATCCCCTGGCCTGAGCCTGTTACGAGAGCAACTTTTTGCATTTCTCTGTCCTTATGTTGAGTCACAAAATCTGGCTGAGATGGAGCTGGCCCATCAGCAGCGGGTTATCGCTGTAGTCGACGGGAATGGCCACCACGGCCGGGCCATCCACATCCATCGCCGCACGCAGCGTGGGTTCGAGCGCGTCGGCGCTCTCCACGGCAAAGCCTTTCGCGCCAAAGGCGTCGGCATAGACTTTGAAATCGACCGGGCCGAACTCGACGCCGGAAAGACGCTGGTATTTTTTCTCTTCCTGAATGGCAACCATGTTGTAGCCGTTATCCACCCAGATGATGTGCAACACGTTAGCGTTGAGGCGCACCGCGGTTTCCAGCTCCATGCTCGACTGCAGGAAGCCGCCGTCGCCGGAGACCGAAACCACCTTGCGGCTCGGGTTGACCAGCCACGCGCCAATGGCCCACGGCAGCGCGACGCCCATGGTCTGCTGACCGTTGGAAATCATCACCTGACGCGCCCGGAAGCTGTAGAGGTAGCGGGCGATCCAGATGTGGAAGCTGCCCATGTCGACGGTGAGCGTCACGTCGTTATTGACGATGTCCTGCATGGCGCGCACGATGCGCAGCGGATGCAGGGCAAACTGGTTGAGCGAGGCGCCGCGACGATCGAGCAGATCGCGCTGATGCTGGCGGTCGACCAGAATTTCGGAGGCACGCTGGCTTAGCTCAAGCTTATGGTCGATACGGTTAGCGAGCTGATTCAGCGTTTCGGCGATGTCCCCCACCAGCTCCAGATCCGGCACGTAGTTTCGTTCTTCATAGGCAGGCAGCACGTCGATGTGCACCAGCGTGGCGTCGCCGCTGTTCCACATGGACGGCTCGTATTCCACCGGGCTATAGCCGATGCAGATAATCAGATCCGCCAGATGGAGCAGCCGGTCGCCCGCCTGGTTATTGAACAGACCGACGCGTCCGGCGAAACGGGTGAAGTGCTCCTGGTTCACCGCCCCGGCGGCCTGATAGGTGCTGGTGACCGGAATACGGCTTTTCTCCAGCAGCTTGCGCAGCGCGGCGCTGTTGGCTGGCTGGCTCGCCATCAGCCCCAGCAGAATGACCGGGTTTTTGGCCTTTTCAATAAGCTTCGCTACGTCGTTGATGGCGGATTCCGGTGCTGGTCCCATCAGCGCGGGACCGCTGGCAGGCAAAATCGCCCCGGTGGCGGGCTGGTCGACAATATCCTGCGGCAGGCTGACGAACGCGCCCCCCGGCCTGCCGTGCTCGGCGGCGCGAAACGCGTTGGAAACCACCTCAGCAATCGCGTCCGGCGCGCTCACCTCCACGGCGTATTTGGTGACCGGGCTGAACATGGCGACGGTGTCCATGCTCTGGTGCACCAGCTTCGCTTTATCCGCCCGCTTCACCGCCCCGCCCAGCGCGACTACCGGGTCGCCTTCGCTGTTGGCGGTGGCAATGCCGGTGATCAGGTTGGAACAGCCGGGCCCGGAGGTCACCAGCGCTACCCCGGCCTTGCCGGTCAGACGCCCTACCGCCGCCGCCATAAACGCCGCGTTGGCCTCGTGACGGACGGGAATGATCTCGATGGAGGAATCCAGCAGGGAGTCAAAGACCTTGTCGATTTTCGCCCCCGGGATCCCGAACACCTGCTTCACGCCCTGCGCTTCCAGCTGGCCGACAACCAAATCGGCGCCGTGTGCCCACTGACGTGACTGTTTCTCACTGTTCACGGTAGTTCTCCTGTTAGTTTTCGACGGCACGGATCGCCGCATCCAGATTGCTGGGGTGAAGGTTGGCCTGTAAAAAGGCGCTGTCGGCGGGCAGATCGATCATCAGCTTGTGAATTTCACCGAAGGTGAGCACGCCGCTCTCCAGCTGGTAGTCGAGCAGATGCCCACCGCCCTGACGGTCGTCGGTAATGAAATGTTCGTGGTAGCCCGCCACGTTGATGCCCTGCATATGCTGCGGCGTGCGGAACCCGACCAGCACCCCTTCACGCTGGTTAAAGCGGAACACCGGCTGGTCGTCCAGCACGTCGGTCATCGCGCGGTACGGCGGCTTCTGGCGCGGTACCGTGCGGGTGTGGGCGTGGCGAAAGTTGCCGTCAATGCGCAGCGCGCAGAACAGGTTATCGGAGGGGATTTGCTTATCGATCGCGTCGTGGATCTGCTGACGGCTGACCGGCGCATTGAAGGTGATACGGTACTGCGGCTGGAACCAGGTCATCACCGCAAACGGCGTTTTCTGCTCCGGCTTCGCGGCCCGGGCACTGCCGTCGGCGCGCAGCTGGTACACCTGGCTGCTGAAGGCGATCATTTCGCCGTCCAGCTCGTTGAAGGTGCCCAGACCAAAATCACCGTGTGCCAGCAGATCGGCGATGGTGGTCTCTCCTTCATACACGCCGCTTAGCAGGGCGCTCATTAGCGATGTCTGATAGATCACGCTGTCAGGATGCTGGGCGGAGAACCCACGCAGGGTCTCGCACAGACTGGCTTCGCAGTCGCAGGCAGATGAATGCACCATCATGCTCGTCCTCTTCAACTTTATTTAGAAAGGTTAAATAAATGTTGACCCGATTCAGCAGAGAGTTCCAATATAGAAACCATGCTGGTTTGAGACGTTTTAGATATGGAACTTCGTTATCTGCGGTATTTTGTCGCGGTTGCACGCGAGCGACACTTCACCAGGGCGGCCGAAGCGCTGGGTATTTCACAGCCTCCTCTGAGTCAGCAGATCAAACGGCTCGAAGAGGAAGTGGGCACGCCGCTGTTCAGGCGCCTGACGCGGGGCGTGGAGCTAACCGAAGCGGGAGAAGCCTTCTATGAGGACGCCTGCAAGATCCTGGCGCTGAGCGACGCCGCGCTGGAGAAAGCCCGCGGCATCGCGCGCGGGCTGAACGGCAACCTGTCGATTGGCATCACCAGCTCCGACGCTTTTCATCCCAAAATTTTTACCCTGATTCGCCAGTTTCAGGTGCAGAACATGGCGGTGCAGGTTCACCAGGTGGAAGCCAATATGTCATCGCTGACGACGATGCTGGCGGAGGGTGAACTGGATATCGCCTTCGTGCGCCTGCCGTGCGAGAGCAGCAAGGCGTTCGAGTTAAAAATCCTCGACCGGGAGCCGATGGTGGTGGCGCTGCATCGCGATCATCCGCTGGCGGCGTGCGATTCGCTGGCGTTAGAGCAGCTTCGGGAAACGCCGGTGGTGCTGTTCCCGCAGGAGGTCGCGCCGGGCCTGTATGACCGGGTTCACGGCTGCTGCGAGCGGGCCGGGATTGACGTCCAGCACGCGCTACAGTCGTCGCAGCTTTCCTCCTCCCTGAGCATGGTTTCCGCAGGCGGCGGGTTTGCGCTGGTGCCGAAATCCATGGCGGCCATTTCGCCGCCGAATGTGACCTATCACGCGCTGAGCTCACCGGAGCTTTATACCGACATCGCGCTCTGCTGGCGGCGCTTTGAACGCTCGCGGACGGTGAAGCGGTTTTTGACGATGCTGAGCGAGGGGTGACGGCAGCGCGGCTGTGCCCGGTGGCGCTGCGCTTGCACGGGCCTACTGTTCGTGTCGCGGGTTGGCGGGCTTGTAGGCCGGGTAAGGCGCAGCCGCCACCCGGCAATGCCATCCTCTGTCGTCAAAACACGGGATCTTAGAACGGTATAGGTCTTGTTGATGCACGCTTCGGTACTACGTTTTCCTGGTAATTGTCTGCCGCAATTCCTCTGTTACTCTGGCGGTGCTCAAAGGATGACAAGGAAGAACAATGCTGAACCCCGGATTCGTTACCCGCAAAGCGCTTGCTCAGTGGCAGGATGTTCCCGCTTTTCTCCGCCAGTTCCAGTTTCATGAAAAACACCGAACGGTCATTCATACTGCGCATCCTGAAAATATTCTGCCGTTGATTGCAAACTTTGACGTCCGGCAAGATGCCGTGATTCGTCGGCTGATGGCTTTACGGCAATTACCGCAAAAACTTCTCCGCAATCAGCAGGCTGGCTCAATCAGCGACTTTGGCCTGCACAGTTTTACCCTTTTGAAAAACTCCGCATCTGAACTCTGCTACGGCTTAAAAGGACAATTCTGGCGGACCAGTTTCGGTCTGGAAAACGCACCGGATGCCAGCGCGTTTCAGTCGCCAGCCGCGCCGGGCAGCGCAAAGCTGTTGCTACGCTATAAGGTAACGGAACTGACGCCAGGTCAACATGAACTCTGTACGGAGACCTTCGTCTATTGTCCGGACAAACGTACTCACCTAAAAATGGCAGCCTACTGGCTGGCAATACGGGCCGGGAGCGGCTGGATCCGCAGAAGGACGCTGAAAGCGGTTAAGTCGAATATCGAAGGGCTGGAATGAGCGAGGAGCAGCGCTATGCTGCATAGAAAACAGTCTTACCTTTGGCCTTTATCATAATGATCATCAGATTGGTTTCGCGCGTCTGATAACCCCCCCTGTTCAGCTCCCCGTTGACTTATTCACTCTGTGTTTTCATCATCCGTTTCTGAGACAACGCGAACCCGTTCGGTCTGTGAAGATCGAACGTAAGTTGATGACAGCAGCGCTAACCTTAAAAAGCGGGACTATTTGCTATGAATCCAAGGGAAAATATTGTCAGTACATTCAGTGAATTGTCTGCAGAATTGCAGCGTGCTGCCGAGTTCTCGCTACAGAATACCAATCAACTGGTCGTGCTATCGATGCGTGCCTTCGCCAGTGAAGCCGGTGTAAAACCCGCCACGCTGCTGCGGTTAGCGCAACGATTAGGCTACAACGGCTGGGGTGAACTCAAGGACGCATTCATCGATGAACTCGGGCTGCGCAATGATACATATGTATCCAAAGCCGAGAAGCTGATCGCCAAAGGCACTCAGCCGCAGCTGTATGAAGAGGTGTTTCAGGCGCATCAGGCCAATTTGGCTTTTACGCAGCATGAAAACCATCAGGCCATGGAGCAGGCCGTATCGCTGCTGGACGCCGCTGAGAATGTCTATATTTGCGGATTCCGGGCCAGCTTTCCTATCGCCTGGTCGCTGTTTTATGTCTATCGACTGTTCAACCGGCAGGCGTCGTTAATTGATGGTCTGGCGAGCAATATCGAAGTGTTCACTCGAGAATTAACAGCACAAGATTGCCTGTTACTCACCAGTTTTGCCCCCTATTCCCGTGAGTCGCTCGATGTCCTGCACGCGGCCCGGCAGGCAGGCGCGACGATCGTCGCCATCACGGATTCTCCCGTCTCGCCATTAGCCCAGGCTGCCGATTGCACGCTGCTGTTCTCCATAGACAGCCCGTCGTTTTTCCCTTCCGTGGTGTCCGGCATGGGGCTGGCCGAGTGTTTACTGGCGATGCTGGTCGCGCGCCATGGTCGGGATGCAGTGAATAAAATCGAAAATGCTGAACGCTACCTTATTAACTCTGGTGCCTATGTGGTGCCCGGGAAACCCTGAAAAATAATTCATTTGCATCCGGCATAAGAAAACAGAATACATTTGAATCAAAATGAAATTGACGTGATACAAATGAATCCTGCATGATGCGCTTCATTAGCACAGCGCATTCAGGAGCAGGACCAGCATGACCCATATCATTCACCGCAGTCTACGCAGCACGCCCACCGTGGCGGTACGCGCCCAGGGGGCGTACATTTTTGATGCACAGGGAAAACAGTATCTGGATGCCTGCGGTGGCGCCGCCGTTTCCTGTTTAGGCCACGCGCATCCTGACGTGCTGGCTGCGATGCATCGCCAGATCGATCGGCTGGCCTATGCCCATACCAGTTTTTTTACCAGCGACACCGTTGAGCAGCTTGCTGAGCATTTGATGCGCACGGCACCAGGCGACCTTAACTATGCCTATTTCGTTTCGGGCGGTTCGGAAGCGGTTGAAACCGCGCTTAAGCTGGCGCGCCAGTATTTTGTTGAGATCGGCCAGCCGTCGCGCACCAAATTTATCGCCCGTAAGCAGAGCTATCATGGCAATACCCTTGGGGCGCTCGCGGTGGGAGGCAACGAATGGCGCCGCCGCCAGTTTGCCCCCTTGCTGATCGACGTGATCCGCGTTTCGGCCTGCAATGAATATCGCGACCGCCGCGATGACGAAACCCAGCAGCAATACACCACGCGTCTGCTCAACGAGCTGGAGCAAGCCATTATTGAGGCCGATCCCGACACCATTATTGGTTTCTGCGCAGAAACCGTGGTGGGGGCCACCACCGGCGCCACCCCGCCTACCCCGGGCTATCTTAAAGGTGTACGCAACCTGTGTGATAAATACGGCATCCTCTATATCGCGGATGAAGTCATGTGCGGCATGGGACGCACCGGCACATTGCATGCGTTTGAACAGGATGATGTGGTGCCGGATTTGGTGACTATCGCGAAAGGGCTGGGGGGTGGCTATCAGCCGATTGGCGCAGTATTAGCGAGCGAGAAAATTGTCTCAGCGCTGCAGGCCGGTAGCGGTCTGTTCCAGCACGGACACACCTATATTTGTCACGCGACCGCCGCGTCTGCAGCCCTGGCCGTGCAGCAGGTGATTGCGCGCGATAATTTGCTGCAGGCGGTCAGGCAACAGGGGGCTTACCTGCACAGCGCATTGCGTGAAGTGCTGGGGGAATTACCGCACGTCGGTGATACGCGTGGACGCGGCTTGTTTGCGGGCGTTGAGCTGGTACGCGATAAAGACAGCAAAACCCCCTTCGATCCAGCCCTGAAGCTGCATGCAGCAATCAAAGCAAACTGTATGTCACGTGGGCTGATGGTCTATCCAATGGGTGGAACCATTGACGGGCAGTATGGCGACCATATCCTGATCGCCCCCCCGTTTATTGTCACGCCTGCCCAGCTCGACTTTGTGGTAGACACGCTGAACACCGTTATTCGCGAAGAGACCGGCAAATTATGATCAATCGTTTACCGCCGCTGGCGGAGCATGAGTGGGACGACCAGCAGCGCGCGTTGGCCGAAGAGATAATCAACGGGCCCCGCGGTGCGCTGCTGCCACCTTTCGAGCCGCTGCTGCGCAGTCCAGAGCTCATGGCGCATGCGCAGCGCATGGGGGAATACCTGCGTTATCGCAGCGCGCTGGGACAGCGCCTGTCGGAACTGGCGATTTTGATGACCGCGCGGCACTGGTCGCAGCCTGTTGAGTGGGCGATTCATGCGCCGATAGCGCGCGAGAAGGGTATTTCTGCCGCGGCGGTGCTGGCGATTAATGAAAAGCGTCTTCCTGAGGATCTGCAGCCGGATGAATGGGCGGTCTATCACTTTTGCAAGGAGTTACAGGAGCAGCAGAAGGTCAGCGATTCCACCTGGCAGCACGCTATCGCGCTGTGGGGCGAGAAAGGCGTGGTGGATCTTATCGGCATCAATGGTTATTACAGTTTTCTCTCAATGGTAATGAACGGCGCACAGACGCCGGTACCCGACACCCGGGATGATATTATTCCCGCATAAGCTTTCGTTTTAAATTTGGCGCATGAAAGTGCGCCCTGCATATCAACATTTTATTTCCCCACCCCGCCGATGTATTTCGCAGGGTGACATTCATGCACGCTACTTCACTGACGCCGAGGGTTATCATGTCTGGATTATTAACTAAATTAAAAGTTACGTTAGCGCTGGTCGCTTGCTCCGCCAGTTTTGTGGCACAAGCGCAGGATAAATTAACGGTTGGCGTGGATACCGCCTTTGTCCCCTTTGAATTTAAACAAGGCGATAAATACGTCGGCTTTGATATTGATTTGTGGGATGCCATCGCAAAAAAAATGGATGTCAGCTACGAATTACGCCCGATGGACTTCGGGGGACTGATTCCGGGTTTGCAATCACGTAATCTGGATGTCGCCATGGCGGGCATTACGATAACCGACGCGCGTAAACAGGTCGTCGATTTCAGCGACGGTTATTATGATGCTGACTTATTAATGGCGGTGAAAAGCAGCGATAATACTATTACTAAATTCAGCGATTTAGCTGGAAAGAAAGTGGGATTAAAGCAGGGAACGGCGGCGGCCAGCTTTATGAAAAGCAAATATAAGGCGAACTATGTCGAATTCCCGAATATCGACAACGCCTATCTTGATTTGCAGGCAGGTAACCTTGATGCCGTAGTGCATGATTCCCCCAACGTGCTCTATTACGTAAAAACGGCAGGTGATGGCAAAGTGAAATCGACCGGCGAGACTGACAGCATTCTGCCGCAGCACTACGGCTTTGCCATGCAGAAAAACAGCAGCCTGACGCCGAAGATCAACGCTGCTCTGCAGGCGCTGCGTGCGGACGGGACTTACAGCAAGATTTACGTGAAGTGGTTTGCTAAACAGCCAAAATAATCCCGCCAGGTCGGAGCGATCCGACCTCGTTGCATCTTAACGGGTAACATGATGAATTTCGACAGTAAATATATTTGGGAGTCCCTGCCGCTGCTGTTGCAAGGACTGCAGCTGACGCTGGTTATTTCATTATCAGGTTTATTAGGTGGTTTTGTTATTGGCCTGCTGGCGGGAACCTGTCGGGCGCTCGGAGGGAAAATATCAAAGACAGTCTCGTTAGTTTTTGTCGAGTTAATCCGCGGAACGCCTATTATGGTGCAGGTGATGTTTATTTACTTCGCACTTCCCATGGTGTTACCGATTCATATCGACCCGGTAACGGCGGCCATTACGACCATTGTAATTAACTCGGGTGCTTATATTGCAGAAATCACCCGAGGGGCGATTCTTTCGATTAATAAAGGATTTAGAGAGGCCAGCCTGGCAATGGGATTATCCCAACGCAGCACCCTATGGCATGTCATAATGCCGCTGGCATTACGCCGTATGATCCCGGCGTTAGGTAATCAGTGGATTATCAGCATTAAAGATACCTCGCTGTTTATTGTTATTGGTGTGGCGGAATTAACTCGTCAGGGGCAAGAAATTATTGCCGGTAATTTCCGCGCGCTGGAAGTCTGGACCGCAGTGGCAATGATTTACCTGCTGGTGACGCTGTGCCTGAGTTTCCTGCTGAAGCAACTGGAGAAGAGGATCCATATTTTATGAGCATGGTTGAATTTAGCGCAGTGTCGAAAAATTTCGGCGCCACTCAGGTGCTGCACGACATCAATTTAAAAATTGACGCCGGCGAAGTCGTGGTGATCATCGGCCCTTCCGGTTCGGGCAAATCAACGCTGCTGCGCTGCATTAACAAGCTGGAGGAAATCTCCTCCGGCACGCTGCTGGTAGCGGGAATGCACATTACCGACCCTCACGCTAACGAATGTGATATCCGCCGCGAAGCCGGGATGGTGTTTCAGCAGTTCCATCTGTTCCCCCATCTGACGGCGCTGGAGAATGTGATGTTTGGTCCGGTTCGCGTACGCAAACAGAGCAAAGTCGCCGCGCGGGAACAGGCGCTGGCGCTGCTTGACCGCGTTGGCTTACGCGAACGCGCCAGCCACTACCCATCAGAACTCTCTGGCGGTCAGCAGCAACGCGTAGCCATTGCCAGAGCCCTGGCAGTGAAACCGAAAATGATGCTGTTCGACGAGCCAACCTCAGCGCTGGACCCCGAATTACGGCATGAGGTGCTGAAAGTCATGCGCTCGCTGGCCGAAGAAGGCATGACCATGGTGATTGTGACCCATGAAATCGGCTTCGCCCGCGATGTGGCATCCCGGCTCATCTTTATTGATGGCGGTACCATTGCCGAAGATGGTCCACCTGATATGCTGCTGAATAGCAGTCGCAATCCCCGCCTGAAAGAATTTTTGCAACACGTATCCTGAACAGAAGTGAATGATAATTCTATGAAAAAAATCGACATTCGTGGTTCCGCTTTTGCAGTAGGTCAGGCGCTTGGCGCGTTCGGCCGCGAGGCCTGGCATGCAAAACTGACGCAAACGGCCTTGTGGCAAACCGTTACCGCTATGAAAGACGCAGAACAGACCCGGAGCATGCGCTCGCGGGTCCAGTCTCAATATCCCCTGATCTGGCAGGAGCTGGAAGGTTTGGCCGAGGGCCTGGATGCACCGTTTGATGAGGTGTTTGCCTGGAACTGCCGTGGCGATCTGGTGCGCTCAACCTCCGATGGCTGCACCACGGTAGCAGGAAGCACCGCGGAGGGAGAGCTGATTATCGCGCATAATGAAGACGGTTTTCCGCAGCTTCGCAACGACTGCGCCATCGTCAGCATCACCCCGGATGACGGCCTGGCGTTCACCAGTTTTGCCTATCCGGGATCGATTTGCGGACATACCTTCGCCGTAAACGAAAAAGGCGTGGTGAATACGGTGAATAACATACGCGCTTTGCACCGTCCGGAAGGAATGCCGCGCCAGATACTTGCCCGGGCTGCGCTGAATGCCACCACGCTAGATGAAGCCATCTCCATACTGACCACCGGGCCACGCGCCGGTGCATTTCATCATACGCTGGGGCAACGGGGAGACGGCCGGCTGTTCAGCGTGGAGGCGACGGGAACAGGCTGTTCCGTCACGCCGCTGCGGGACGTTTTCGCCCATGCTAATCACCTTATCCACCCTCAGCTTGATGCGGTTGAGCAGGTGATCACTGACAGCTCCCGGTCACGCCAGCAGCGGCTAAACGCCTGGCTGGAGACGCAATCTCACCTTGATGGCGAAGCGGCGCTGGCTATTCTCTCAGACCAGCATGATCCCGCGCTCCCGATTTATCGTCTCTCACCACACGATCCTGATGAAGAGAACACGCTGGCCACGGCCATTTTTATCCTGAGTAAGTCGGATATTGAATGGCAGATATTCACTCACGATCGGCAAAAACCTGTTTTACAGCAGGAATGCCCGGCGGCGCTGCGCTAGCGCGGGCCTACAGGGCTGTGATTTTTGTAGGCCGGGTCAGGCGTAGCCGCCACCCGGCAATGCACTTCTGGAAGCCGCCTCGCAAACCTGCAAGCAACCTTATGTAATTCAGGGGCATCCCCTTTCCTTCCTTTTTACACCGCCGTAAAGTGCCTGCGTTGCGGCACATCAGTAACCGGGCGTAGGAACCCGTTAGCATAACATGACATTTTTTGGACAAAGAGGATGCTAAATGGCTACTAACCCTGAATTTTCCTACGCGCTTTCTGAGAAAAGCGCTGTTCATCATCTCATCAATCATCCAATTTCCGATTCCGCGGATCTCTTCGAACTGGCCGATGCCTGCGCCGCTTACGTAAGCGTACTGGTGGAAACTGACGACGCGGTGACGTTTGCCACGCTCTGTACGCGATTACTGGCTGCGCTGAAACGGCTGCGCGAGTGCTGTGACTCGGAACTTCCGCCGTATCTGGTTGAACAGTTGGTTGCGGGGGAAAAGATTACCTCCTGCGTGCCGGACTGCTGGCAGGAAACGACGTTGCAGGTGGATTATGCCGTAGCGTTAACGCTGGCGGTGATGGGCGGAACACTGCCCATGAGCGTGGCGAAAGAACTGACCGGGCTGCTGCATGATATGGTCTGGTTGCTGGCGGAGTTTGTGAAGGAGCCTTATATCACGGCGCACTGAGACGGGTGATGGAAGGCCGGAATTCTGCGAGGTAAGAAGCAGGATTTCGCCTTACTCAAAGTACAGAGTAGTTTGTTGAATGTCCGTTAAGAGCGATTAACAGAAGTTGGCAACTATCATTGATGGGCAAGACAACCAACAAAACAGTTCAATACAGTGACTATTAGACTGGTGATTGTACTTACCCCATTATCTTCTTATAATATTTTGGATAAGAAGTTTGACAAGCAAGAATTATCGATTTGATCATTTTGATTTCTTAAGTAATTATATTCTCCGCAAGGATATTCAATGCGCTATACACCAGTTTTAATTGTCCCTTTATTAAGTGCCTGCAGTTTCAGTTTTATGAAGTTTGATAATGACCCACTAGTACAAGCGACATACGCATCTGGTGCGACCAAAAGTTCAGTTATTGCTGCGGGTGGAAAAGCAGAAAGTGAGATGAGTGTTCCAGAAATTAAAGGGACCTGCATCAACTACACGCTAAAAAAAGATGCAGAGACAATGCCTTTTTATGTGGCGTTCGATAAGAATGGAAACCGAACACATTATGGCTATATTTCCTGCCAACAGGCGAGAGCCAAAGGAATATTTAGTCAGTAAATTTGATTAGAACATCATCCCTCTTCTGTCTATAAAGACAAGAAGAGGAATGTATAAATTACTTATACATCAGTAACCTGCAGCCTTATTAGCTGCTTTTATACGCTTGTTTCTTGTGTCTTTTTCTTGTTTGTCTTTAGCTTGCATTATCCCACCTGCAGCATTCACCCAATCATTTGCGGTACAGCCTGACAATACCATACTCAATATTAGTGCAAATACATATTTCATTTTAGTTTCACCACCTAATTATTGTACAAATAACGTCCGTGTAATACTCATTGTATTTGACACTTACGGAGTAAATTTAACATAGAATCACATTACCAGCAACAGGAGTATTTCTAGCCCCGTTTATGTAACTGGTGAGTCATATTCATTAGCTTAAAAAATTTGAGTTGCATGGTAGAAAATAGACCAGTAGCTAACAAAACGACATATCATATTAAATCAAATATTAAATAGTGAATCATTTCCCTTACGCACATCAACCACACATAGCTGATTTAAATGACTGCTCGTTACACCGCCAATATCGGCAGTGCGATGTTCTGCTTCTGGTACAAAAAAGACATTCATACTCACATCTATCACCTTCCCTCTCTACCGCCCCACCGCCACGCTCGCCGACAGCCCCGCCACCAGCTCAACTCCCTCCGGCAACCTGTCGATATGAATGCGCACCGGCACGCGCTGCGCCAGCCGCACCCAGCTAAAGGTAGGCTCAACGTCGGGCAGACCCAGCCCGCCCGTCTCGTCGTTGCTGTCCCCAATTCCGTGCCCGATGCTCTCCACGTGCCCCGTGATGACCGGCTCGTAACCCATCAGCACCACCTGCGCGGCATCCCCGACGCGAATATGGCGCAGCTTGGTCTCCTCAAAGTACCCCACCACCCAGAAGCTATGCGCATCGACGATGGCGACCCTGGTCTCCCCCGCCGTCGCGTAGTCTCCGGGGCGAAGCCGCAGGTGGGTGACGTACCCTGAGACCGGCGCACGGACGGTGGCGTGCGCCAGATTAAGCTCGGCCAGTTCCAGCGCGGCCAGCGCACCGTGATAATTGGCCGCCGCGACGTTCGCCGCGCTGCCGGTTTGCTGAAGATCCTCGCTGGAGATGGCGTTTTTAATCAGCGTGCGACGGCGGGCCGCATCCTGGCGCATCAGCATCTCATGACGTTTCGACTCCACGTCAGCCTGCGCGCTGGCCACCGCCAGCTTAAGCCAGCGCGGATCGATGGTGTACAGCACATCGCCCCGATTCACCCACTGGTTATCCCTGACGGCCACGCTGATGACGGGCCCGGAGACGTCCGGCGCAATCTGCACCACATAGGCCCGCACGCGCCCGTCGCGGGTCCACGGCGTTTCTGCGTAGTGTTTCCACATCATAAACGCCAGAAGCGTAGCCGCCGCGACGGCGCTTAACGTCAGCGCATAGCGAGCCAGTAAAGAGAGCAGTGATTTCATGACAATAACCCCAACGCGGTCAGGCCCTGCATTAGCAGGAAAAAGGTGGCAATCCAGGTTGAAACATCCATCAGCGGGCGAAACGGCAAGCGTCGGTACCCCCTGCTGAGAGAAAAAAGCGCGACGAGGCCCAGCGTGCAGACCAGCGCCGCAAGAGCGACGACGAGCAGCCCCGGGATAAAAACCCCGCCGATATTGAGATCGTTAACCATGGTCAGGCCCCCGTAGTGCGCAGTGCAGATCCGCCAGCCTGAAGACAAACTGGCGCGTATGTTCATCTGCTGCAGGCAGATGGCGCTCGATAAGTGTGGTGATGAGTTCGCGTAAGGCGTCGCAGTCTGCGGCGTTTATCCGATGAAAAAGTGCGTCAACCTCCCTGCCGGGCGGTGCGTCACTGCGGCGTAAATGCATGACCGACAGCCCCAGACGCAGCGCGTGTAACAGCCGATCGAGCGCCTGCTCTGGCGCGCGCTCGCTGCGCTGCAGGCGCGGCAGCAACAGGGCGGTTCGGTCCATCATCAGGTTGATCCAGTGCGTTTCGTCAACCCGCAGCGTGCCTTTCACGCAGCGGCGAATGTCGCGCTGGCAAAGATTGAGCAATCGCGCGATAGCGCCATCCGCCTGCACGGTTTGCAGCAGGCTCATGCTGATGACGGCAAAGCCGGTCGCGGCAAATAGCGCAATGGCGGTGTTGGCCGCAGCGGCGAAGTCTCCGCTGTAGTGAGCCCCCAGCTCGCACAGAATGGGCAGTGTCAGGGTGATCCCCATCGCCATAAACGTGGTGGGCGGGCGCGCCTGAAGCGACCCGGCCAGCAGATACGCAGGGGCAAGCACCGCCACCAGAACCGGGAAGTCGCTCACCAGCGGCAGCAGCGCAAAGCTGTAGAACAGGCTAATCACCACGCCCCAGAACGAGCCAATGATGTATTTCAGAATGTGCGGTGCCGGGGTGTCGAAACTGCCAAACAGCGTGCAGCAGACCCCCAGAATAGACACCGCCGTACCGCCATCCGGCCATGCTGAGAAGATCCAGACCAGACAGCCGCCCAGAATAATGGCGAAAGCCCCCAGCGCCGTGCGGGCAGCGGTAAGAGGATCGCGGTGGAAAACGTAGCCTTTCGCCGCGCGGGTTTGCATCTCCCCCAAGACGGGTTTGGCGTGGAGGATGGCCCCGGAAAGACGCTCGCACTGCTGCAGAAGCGCGATAGCCTCCGAGAGATAGCGAATAAAACTGACCTGCAGCGCGTCTTCAAACGTCTGCGCCTGCGCGGCATACCGATCGATGAGAAGCGCACAGCGGTGCCGTAATGCCTCTGCCGTGCTGCTGAGGCTAGTGCCTTCACCGGCCAGCCAGGCCTGAACATCCTCCATCAAGGCCTGCTCGTCGGCGAGCAGGTTTCCGATCGATGGCAGGCGATCGTGCAGTTCACAGTTGATGATAACCAGCCGCGCCAGCCGATCGTGAATCGCTTTCCTGGCCTGCCGCACCGGGGCGGAGAGGGCAAAATCATACGGAATATGGTGGCTTATGCCCTGCAGGAACTGCAGCGCCAGGGCCAGATGCAGCGGGCCGGAAGCCGCATCTGGCTTGCCCGCTAAGGTATCCGCCACTCGCCTGCGCGCGGCCTGGAGCGTCTGGGATAATTTAGCGTTGAACAGTCCTGATACGCGCGCGGGCAGCACGTAGCGGTGAATCAGCGCCGCGCAGAAAATCCCTATCGCGATCTCCTGTACGCGGACGATGGCGACGTTAAAGATGCCGCCGGGATCGGCTACCGCTGGAAAACCAATCAGGCTTGCGGTGTAGCCGGCCAGCACAAAGGCATAGGCCCGGGGCGTGCGCTCCAGCAGGGAGAGCCAGAGGCAGAACGTGATCCAGCCCGTCAGCGCCACGCTACACAGGATCGGCGTATTCGCGAAGGTAGGTACAATCAGAACGGTCGCGCTGGCACCCACCACGGTTCCGGCCAGACGGTAGAGGCTTCTGCTCAGCGATGCGCCTACCGACGTCTGGGACACGATGTAAACCGTAATAATGGCCCATGAGGGACGTTCAAGGCCTATCGACAGCGCGATGTAATAAGCGAGCATCGCCGCGGCAAAACTCTTCGCGGCGTAGTTAAGCGCCCCAGCGTCGTTTTGCAGCGCGGCGGGCAGGCGCACGGGATAAGAGAAGATATTATTCATGCCGGGATTATTACCGGCTTGCAGTGCTGCTTAAATACTCTATTCTGTCAAAAAATACCTGAATGTTGCCAGAATCGTGAAGCCTCAATCTGCTACTACGCTGTATGACCCTGACTCTACCGACTCTCCTGCCGTGGCGCGTCATCTGGACTTAGTGGACTACGCGGCGGAAGTGCCGGTGCATAGCCACCGGAAAGGACAGCTGATTATTGCCCGGTACGGAGCGGTCAGCTGTTACGCAGAAAATGACATCTGGATCGTGCCGCCTGACTGCGCCGTCTGGATCCCCGGCGGGATCCCGCATAGTGCCAAAGCGACCTGGAACGCGCATCTGAACTATCTGTTTATTGAGCCCGGCGCGGCAGCGCTGCCTGAGAGGTGCTGCACGCTGGCGATCTCGCCGCTGATTAAGGAGCTGGTCGATCGTCTGACGCGTGAGGGCGTTGATTATCCGCCCGACGGCCATGTCGCCAGGCTAATCAGGGTCACGCTTGATGAGCTTGCCAGCATGCCGCAGCAGAAGCTGAGCCTGCCGGTTTCAACCGACCCTAAAATTCGCGCCATGGCCGACGCGCTGGTCAGCCGCCCTGAGGACCGAAGCACCCTGAAGGAGTGGGCGAAAAGGCTTGCCCTCAGCGAGCGCTCGTTTGCCCGCCTGATGCAGCGCGAGACCGGGCTGAGCTTCGGACGATGGCGCCAGCAGCTGCATTTAATTATTGCCCTGCGGGAACTGGCAAGCGGCGTGCCCGTCCAGAACGTGGCGACAACGCTCGGGTATGAATCCGTGAACGCGTTTATCACCATGTTCAGAAAAGCGATGGGCAGCACGCCCGCCCATTACTTTGCTGAACGAAAAAGCAGCGGCCGTTAACCCGGCCCCTCGCTCCCCGCCGCCAGCAGCGGCACCATCACGTCGCTGATGGGCACCGCAATGCCGTGTTTGCGGCCGTAGCGCTGGATGACGCCGTTGCGGATATCCCACTCCATCGGGCGATCCGCCTGACGGTCAGCGAGAATCGACGTCCCCAAATCCACTGGCGCGCGCTGGAAGTTCGCCAGAATCTCCTGCGCCACGTCATCGGCCAGCTTCGCCCCTTCGGCACGGGCGACGGCCAGCCCCTCGCGCAGGTAGGCCAGCGAAAGTTCGCTGATATCCTCGCGCCTGAACATCCCGGCACGGCGGTTGGCCAGCACCATCAGCCCGGCAACCGCGTTTTGCAGCAGCTTGCGCCAGGCGACGGTGGGGAAATCTGCCGAGAGTGCAACTTCACAGCGCGTACCGCGAAGCGCCTTCACCACCCGCTGCGCCTGCGGCACGTCCGGCAGCGTCAGGCGCGGTTTGGCGCGCAGCCAGACGGAGGCATCCGGCTCGCGCTGCGCCGGGAACCAGACCACCGAGGGCAGCACAGTCGCACCACTGACCAAAGGCTCAAGCTGCGCCTTCTGTTCCACGCCGTTTTGCAGGGCGCAGACCACCGTATTTTCATCGCACAGCGCGCGCAGCCAACCGGCGCTGTCGGCATTTTGCGTCGTTTTCACCGCGATAAACACGAGGTCAACGGGGCGCGAAATGGCCGTCGGATCGGTTAATACCGGGCCGGGCACCACCGTTTCACCCTCGTCGTGACGCAGGCGTAACGCCGCGTGTGCGGTCCGTCCGCAGAGCAGCGGCGTGCGGCCCGCGTCATGCAGTGCCGCGGCAATGGTGGTACCAATCGCACCGGGACCAATCAGCGCAACGGTTGGATAGTCAGACATGATTCACTCCCCTTTTGCTAAGCCTGCTATCAGTTATACCACCCTGAGACGAGCGCGCCACACCCGTTGTCTATACTCAACACTCTACAGACAACGGAGTGCGCCATGCCTTTACCCGATTTCAAATCCTCTGAACCGTTCACCCTTGGCATCGAGCTCGAACTGCAGGTGGTTAACCCGCCGGGGTACGATCTTAGCCAGGACTCCTCCGCGCTTATCGCCGCCGTCAAAGACGACATCAAAGGCGGTGAAGTCAAACACGACATCACCGAAAGCATGCTCGAAATCGCCACCGGCGTGTGTCAGACCATCGACCAGGCGGCGGCGCAGTTCTCGGTGATGCAGCAGAGCATCCTGCGCGCCGCGGCGGAGCAGCACATTCAGATCTGCGGCGGCGGGACGCATCCGTTTCAGAAATGGCAGCGTCAGGAGGTGTGCGACGACGAGCGCTATAACGTCACGCTGGAGCGCTTTGGCTATCTGATTTTGCAGGCGACGGTGTTCGGTCAGCACGTTCACGTCGGCTGCCGGACCGGGGATGACGCCATTTACCTCCTGCACGGCCTGTCGCGATTCGTGCCGCACTTTATTGCCCTGGCGGCCGCCTCGCCGTACATGCAGGGCACCGACACAAAGTTCTCCTCGTCGCGGCTCAATATCTTCTCCGGGTTCCCGGATAACGGGCAGATGCCGTGGGTTAACAGCTGGCAGGAGTTCGAAGGACTGTTCCGCCGCCTGAGCTCCACCAGCATGATCGACAGCATCAAGGATCTGCACTGGGATATTCGCCCCAGCCCGCATTTTGGCACCGTGGAGGTGCGGGTAATGGATACGCCGCTGACGCTCGGCCACGCGATTAACATCGCCGGGCTGATTCAGGCCACGTCGCACTGGCTGCTGACCACGCGACCGTATAAGCATCAGGAACGGGATTTTCTGCTGTACCGCTTTAACCGTTTTCAGGCGTGTCGCTACGGGCTGGAGGGGATCCTGACGGACGTGCACACCGGCGAGCAACGAACCGTGGCGGAAGACATTGCCTGGCTGCTGGAGCAGGTGGCGCCGTCGGCCGATAAGCTCGGAGCCACAAGCGCAATCAATGAAATTGCCCTGCTGTTAAAGCAGGGCAAGAGCGAGGCGCAGCGCATGCGGGACTTTATCGCCGACGGCGGCTCGCTTATTTCTCTGGTGCAGAAGCACTGTGAGCTGTGGGCGACGAGTCCGTAAGGCCGTGGCCCCACTCGCGCAGGCGCTGGAACAGCACGAACAGCGCCGGGATAAACAGGCTCCCCACCACGGTCGCTACCAGCATGCCGCTAAACACCGTGGTGCCGATGATGCGGCGGCTCTGGGCACCCGCCCCGGTCGCCAGCATCATCGGCAGGACGCCGATAATGAACGACACGGCGGTCATCATCACCGCGCGGAAGCGGCGCGAGGCCCCTTCCCGCGCGGCATCGACAATCGCCATTCCGTCCATGCGC
Organism: Enterobacter sp. ECC-249; assembly: GCF_043965265.1. Classification (NCBI taxonomy): domain Bacteria; kingdom Pseudomonadati; phylum Pseudomonadota; class Gammaproteobacteria; order Enterobacterales; family Enterobacteriaceae; genus Enterobacter; species Enterobacter sp. ECC-249. Next base: position 1,665,420 of record NZ_CP143660.1, on the reverse strand, counting down.
CGCGCGCGGGCAAACTCCACGATCAGGATCGCGTTCTTGGCGGCGAGGGCTATCAGTAGCACCAGACCAATCTGCACGTACACGTCGTTGGCGTATCCGGCCATCCACAGCCAGACCAGCGCCCCGCCGATGGCGAACAGCACCGAAAGCATCACGCTCGCCGGGAGCGTCCAGCTCTCGTACTGGGCGACAAGGAACAGCCACGCCATCACCACCGCCGCCAGCACGATCCAGATCGCCTGATTGCCGGTCTGCTGCTCCTGGTACGACATGCCGCTCCAGGCGTAGTCGTAGCCGGCCGGCAGGCTTTCCGCCAGAATCTCGCCCATCGCCGCCATCGCCGTGCTGCTGCTCACCCCAGCCGCTGCCGAGCCGCTCACCGACACGGACGGGAACTGGTTGTACTGCTGCAGGAACGGCGCGCCGACGGTCGGCGTGATGGTGACAAGATTGCTCAGGCGTACCCGCTCGCCGCTGTTACTGCGCACGAACAGCTCGCTAATCTGCTCGGCGCGCTCGCGCCACTGCATCTCGTTTTGCATCACCACGTGGTAGACGCGGTTGTTGATGCTGAAATCCCCGGCGCGGGTGCCGCCAAAGGCGGTTTGCAGGCTGCTGAAGATGCGCGACACCGGCACGTCGAGGCGCGCGGCGCGCTCGCGGTCAACGGTCAGCGTCAGCTGCGGCACGTTGCTGCTCCAGGTGGTGAACACGCGGCTCAGCTGCGGGTGCTGGTTGGCTTTCGCCAGCACCTCACGCGTCACGCGCTCCAGCTCCGCCGGGCTCTGCCCAGCCTGGGCCTGGATGCGCAGGTCGAAGCCGGAGGCGTTGCCCAGTCCCGGCAGCGTCGGCGGCGCGAAGGTCATGATGGTCGCTTCCGGCAGAGCCAGCAGCTGGCGCTGCAGGGTGCCCATCACCTCCTCCAGCGGCGGGCGGTCGCTCCAGTCCTTCAGCATGATGGAGATAAACCCGCCGTTGGAGGCGCTGGTGCCGTTGAGGATGTTAAACCCGGAGACCTGAATCACGTCTTCAACCGCCGGGTTTTTGGCGATTAACTCGCGCGCCGTGGTCATCACCGCTTCGGTGCGCTCCAGCGAAGCCGCTTCCGGCAGCTGAACGCTGGCGAAGAAGTAGCCCTGGTCCTCCTGCGGCAGGAAGCCTTTTGGCATCGACGTAAAGCTGAACAGCACGACTGCCGCCGCGCCTGCGGTGGCCAGCAGCGCCAGCCACGGACGCAGGTTTAAGACATTCACGATGCGGGTGTAGAAACCGCGCGTGGCGTCCAGCCCGCGGTTAAAGGCGCGATAGACTGCCGCCGGTTTCTCCGGGGGCGGACGCAGCAGCATCGCGCACAGGGCGGGCGTCAGGGTTAGCGCCACGAGGCTTGACAGCGTCACGGCGGTGGAGAGCGTCACCGCGAACTGGCGGTAAAGCTCGCCGACAATCCCCGGCAGCAGCGCCACCGGCACAAACACCGCCAGCAGCACCAGCGTGGTCGCGATGACCGGCCCGGCAATCTGGCGCAGCGCCAGCGCGGTCGCCGCCGTGCGGCTCTGCCCTTCCGCCATCAGCGTTTCAACGCTCTCCACCACCACGATGGCATCATCCACCACCATGGTCAGCGCCAGAATAATGGCAAACAGGCTGAGGGTATTGGCGGAGTAGCCCAGCGTGTAGAGCACCGCAAAGGTGCCCACCAGCGACACCGGGATAGCGAGGGCGACAATCAGCGTCGCGCGCCAGCTCTGCAGGAACAGGGAAACGACCACCACTACCGCCAGCATCGTCAGCGCCAGCGAGACGCCGATCTCTTTAATGGTCGCGGCAACAAAAGAGGTGGTGTCGAATTTCACCTCGTAGACCAGGTCGTCCGGGAAGCGCGTAGAGAGACGCTCCAGCTCCGCGCGTACCGCATCGGCCACGCGCAGGGCGTTGGCGGACGGCGTCGGATAAATGCCGAGGTAGGCGGAGTCGTGGCCGTTCAGCTGCGCGCCGGAGCTGTAGCTGCGCGAGCCGAGCTCGATGGTGGCGATGTCCTTCAGGCGCACCAGCTGGCCCATCTCGCCCGCGCGGATAATGATGTCGGCAAAGTCTTCAGCCTGGCTTAAGCGCCCCAGCCCGTTGATGGTCAGCGTCTGCTGCTGGCCGTTAAACACCGGCGGCGTGCCCACCTGACCCGCCGCGCCCTGCACGTTCTGCTCGCGCAGCGCCTGCGCCACGTCATCGGTGGTGACGTTCAGGGCGTTCATGCGGTCCGGGCGCAGCCAGATGCGCATGCTGTAGTCGCGTGCGCCGAACATCTGCACCTGCCCGACGCCGGGCAGACGGGACAGCGCCTCGCGCACCTGGGTGCTGGCGTAGTTGCTGACGAACAGCGGCGTGTGGGTGTTGTTCGGTGAGTAAAGACTTACCCCCATCATCAGGTTGGTGGCACGCTTGCGCACCTGCACGCCGTTTTGCTGCGCCTCGGCTGGGAGCTGCGCCACGGCCTGCGCCACGCGGTTTTGCACGTCGATGGCGGCGAGATCCGGATCGGTGCCCGCCGCAAAGGTAATGTTCAGGCTGTAAGTGCCTTCGTCCGAACTGGTGGACTCCATGTAGAGCATATGATCCACGCCGTTCAGCTGCGTCTCCAGCGGCGTGGCGATAGCCTCCGCCACGTCAGCCGAGCTGGCGCCCGGCCAGCTGGCAGAGACGTTCACCACCGGCGGCGTGATCTGCGGGTACTGCTCCACCGGGATAATCCTCAGCGCAATGGCCCCCAGCAGGGTGATGACCAGCGCAATCACCATCGCGAAGCGCGGGCGTTTGATGAAAAACGTCAGCATGATGGCTCCTTAATTCAGTATCTGGACGGCAGCGCCCGGCTGCACGCGCTGCGCGCCGTCAGTAATCGCTCGCTCACCGGCCTTAACGCCGGAGGTAATCTGGAACTGCTGGCCGATTTGTCCGGCGACCGTCAGCGAACGCATTTCGGCTTTGCCGTCGGCGTTAATCACCCAGGCAAAGAATCCGTCGCCATTCTGCTGTACGGCAGCGGCGGGCAAGGTCAGCACCGGCTGCTCGCTTGCCGGACGCAAAAACACGTTCACATTGCCGCCGGGCAGCAGCTGATGACGCGGATTGGCAAACTCGGCGCGCAGCATCACGCTGGCGGTACGCGGGTCAATGCGGTTATCCACTGACGTCAGCTCGCCGCTGACGCGCTGGCCGTTGCTGTCGATCAGCGCCTGCCAGGCACGCTTCATGGCGCTGATATCCGCATGCTGTCCGGCTTTGGCGGCAAATGCCCCCTCTTCCAGCGAAAAGGCGATGCGGATCGGGTCAAGCTGCACCACCTCCACCAAAACGCCGCTCGCCGGGTTGACCAGGCTACCCACGTGGAAGCTGCTGTGCCCCACGCGGCCGTCAATCGGCGAGGTGATGCGGGTGTAGCTCAGGGTGACGTTGCGGGCTTCAAGCCGGGCTTTCGCCTGCTCCAGCGCGGCACTGGCGACGTCTCGCTGCATGCGGGCGTTGTCCACGTCGTGACGGCTGATGGCGTTGCTGCTGCCGAGACTTTCAAAGCGAGAAAGCTGCTGCTGCGCCTGGCGCAGCGTAGCTTCGGCGCTTTTCACTTCGGCCTGCGCCAGGCGCAGTGCGGCGCGCGGCTCGGCGTCGTCCAGCTCAAACAGCACGTCGCCTTTTTTCACGTACTGCCCGTCACGGAAGTGGATTTTGGCGATCGTACCCTCCGTGCGTGCGCGTAGCTCAACGGTGTGAATGGCTTCGATGCGGCCCGGGATCTGGCGCTCGGCGGCGTGGGCGGTTTGCTCCACGGTGGCGACGCGAACGGGAATGGCGGCGAATGCGGGTTGCAGGATGCAGGCGAGGAGCGCGAACAGGAGTGGGAATTTCATGGCAGTACCTCAGATATGTTCCCCTCACCCCGGCCCTCTCCCTAAAGGGGCGAGGGAGAAAACCGAGCCCAAGGGAGAGTACCAGACTGTCCCCTCTCCCCTATGGGGAGAGGATTAGGGTGAGGGGTAAGGTTTTAAGGTTTAGTTATGCAGCCTTACGGAACCTGCGGGTCAGTCGCTTCTCAATTTCGACGACGAAGAACATCACGCCTGCAACGGCCAGGGTCACAAACCAGTAGCGCAGCGGCAGGGCTTCGGTGCCAAACAGCATCTGCATAAACGGCAGGTAGATAATCGCCGCCTGGAGCAGGAACAGCACGCCCGTCACCAGCCAGATCCCTTTGTTCGCCAGCAATCCACGGTTCAGGGAGAACCCTTCGGTGTTGCGGCAGTTAATCATGTACACCCACTGGGCGCAGACCAGCATCTGCAGCAGCACGGTGCGGATGAACTCCGCGCTGTGGCCGCGCGGGGCCAGCCAGGCTTCCAGCGCAAAGGCGGCGATGGCAATCATGGTGCCGACGAAGGCCACGCGCCAGACGGCGTAGGCGTCCATCACGTGCTGCCCGGTCTGACGCGGCGGACGGCGCATGATGTTGCGCTCGGCGGCCTCAAAGGCCAGGCCGAAGGAGAGCGTGGCCGAGGTCGCCATGTTCATCCACAGAATCAGCACCGGCGTCAGCGGAATGATGTTCCCCGCCAGCAGCGCAATCACAATCAGCAGACCCTGCGCCAGGTTAGTCGGCATGATGAACAGGATGGTCTTCTTCAGGTTGTCGTAAACGCGACGCCCCTCTTTCACCGCGCTGGCGATGGTGGCGAAGTTATCGTCCGTCAGGACCATATCCGCCGCCTCTTTGGTCACTTCCGTACCCTTAATGCCCATCGCAATGCCCACGTCCGCCTGACGCAGCGCCGGGGCATCGTTCACGCCGTCGCCGGTCATGCCGACGATTTCGCCTTTGTCCTGCAGCGCTTTCACCAGGCGCAGCTTATGCTCCGGGCTGGTACGGGCGAAGATGTCATACTTCACCGCCGCGTCCGCCAGTGCGGCGTCGTCCATCTTCTCCAGCTCGTAGCCGGTGACCGCCTGCTCGCTGTTGGTGATCCCCAGCATCTGGCCGATACTCATCGCCGTCTGCGGGTGATCGCCGGTGATCATCTTCACGCGGATCCCCGCCTGCTGGCAGGCGTTAATCGCGTCAATGGCTTCCGGGCGCGGCGGATCCATCATCCCGGCGATGCCGAGGAAGATCAGGCCGTGGCTCAGGTCGTCGTGCGTCAGCTCTTGCTCGCCGTTCGCCGGCTTGAATGCCGCGGCAACCATGCGCAGCCCCTGACGCGCATAGCGCTCCATTTCGGTTTCCCAGTACGCGCGGTTGAAGGCTTCCGCACCGTTGCGGGTCTGCTGCTGCGCGCACAGGGCGAAAATGACGTCCGGCGCGCCGGTGATCAAAATCTGCTCCTCACCGCCAATCTGGTAGTGGGTGCTCATGTACTTGTACTGCGAGTCGAACGGGATCTTATTTACCAGCGTGGTCATCACCGGCTCAAGGCTGGCCTTCGCCGCCAGCACCTTCAGCGCGCCCTCGGTCGGCCCACCGGTAATGCCCCACAGGCCGCGCTCGTCCTGAATCAGCTGACTGTCGTTACACAGGTCGATGGTGCGCAGGTACTGCTCCAGCACGGTGCCCGGCTGGATCTGCACCGGCTCGTCGCTGCCTTCCAGATAGATGTTGCCTACCGGCTCGTAGCTGTTGCCGTCCACGCGGTAGCAGGCGTCGGCGGTGATGATGGCTTTAGCCGTCATCTCATTCATGGTCAGGGTGCCGGTTTTATCCGAGCAGACCACGGTCATCGCGCCGAGCGTTTCAACCGTCGGCAGCTTGCGGATAATCGCCCGCTTGCGCGCCATCGCCTGCACGCCAAGGGAGAGGATGATGGAGATAATTGCCGGCAGACCTTCCGGTACGGAGGCCACCGCCAGGCTAATCAGGGAGAGCAGCAGCTCGCCCATCGGGATCTCGCGGAACACCAGGCTGAAGACAAACAGCGCGGCCATCATTGCCAGGATAATGGCGAAGATCGCTTTACCCAGCTTGTCCATCTGCACCAGCAGCGGCGTACGGTGCTTCTCGATACCCGCCATCATCTGGTTGATGTGGCCGAGTTCAGTATCCTGACCGGTCGCGGTGACCACGCCGACGCCGCCGCCCGCGCTGACGGTCGTCCCGGAGAAGAGCATATTGGTGCGATCGCCCAGCGGTAATTCGCCGCTCAGCGGATTAACGTGTTTATCCACCACGGTGGATTCACCGGTCAGAATCGCCTCTTCCACGCGTAAATTATGCGCTTCAATTAAACGCATGTCCGCCGGAATACGGTCCCCCGCGCGCAATACAATAATATCGCCCGGGACTATTTCAGTTGTGGGTATAGTTTCGTGGTTGCCGTTACGAATAACGCGCGCCTCGCTGGAGAGCATATTACGAATACTCTTCAGGGATTTTTCCGCGTTGCTTTCCTGAATATGGCCAATTAAGGCATTGATTACCGCTACGCCCAAAATAACCAGCGTATCAACCCAGTGGCCCATTATTGCCGTTAATACGGCAGCGGCCAGCAGGACATAAATCAGTACATCATTAAAATGGGCTAAGAAACGCAGCCAGGCGGGTTTGCCTTTTTTCTCCGGCAGCGCGTTCGGCCCTTTTTTTTGCAGACGCGCCTGCGCCTCTGCACGATCCAGACCGCTGGCCTGGCTCTGCGCGTGAGCAAGCACCTGCTCTACGGTCTGCTGGTATGCCAACCCGCCGGAAGGCGGCACGTTAGGAGTCAATTTTTTTTCAGTCATCGTTTTTTTCCTTCAATTTCCGGTGAACAGAAGCCTGAATTCCTTTCGGGCTTAAATAAATTCATTTTAAAGTCTTGCGGGTAAAATTGATCTACCGCAATATAATGACTTCTCGGTTATTCAAAACTGATTAAAACTATTTCGATGATCTGATTTTTACAAAATATTTCTAAACCAATACTAAACGAGGGGGAACCATGTGGGGTATTTATCGCGGGCGCAGACTGGTGTTATACGTTATCGCGGCCATTGTTATTGCCACGTTAATTGGTTATAGCACCTATACATTTGTAAAATTATTTTCCTGATGCGGACGTTTATTTACATTACGAGATAATAATATAAACGCCGGGTCGTATGTTGTTATTTATTGGCAGTAATAATGTCTTTGTTTTATTCAAAAAGGCCAGCGGGGCTGATATTGCTTTACGTAACAGAATGCCGGACAATGACATTTTTAACTGACGATTAACATTACGATGAAACACCCGCTAGAATCGCTGCTCACCGCAGGCGGCATTTTATTACTGGCCCTGCTTTCGTGCCTGCTGCTCCCGGCGCCTTCGCTTGGGCTGGTGCTGGCGCAGAAGCTGGTTCAGACCTTTCACATGGTCGATCTTAACCAGCTCTATACCATTCTGTTCTGCGTGTGGTTTTTACTGCTCGGGGCGATTGAATTCTTCGTGCTGCGTTTCGTCTGGCGACGCTGGTTTTCACTCGCGTCCTGAGCCCATAAAAAAGCCGGGTGGCGGCTACGCCTTACCCGGCCTACGCGCGACAGGTTAATGTGTCTGGCTATGGTTCTCTTTACGGTACGCTCCCGGCGGCTGGTTGAACGTACGGGTGAAGATACGGGTAAACGTCTGCTGCGAGTCAAACCCGTAACGCAGGCAGATGTCGTACACCCTGGCATCGGATTCTCGCAGATCGCGCGCCGCCAGCAGCAGCTTACGTTCACGAATATAACGCCCCAGACTCTCCCCTTTGTACTGCATAAACAGCCGCTGCAGGTGCCATTTCGAGTAACCCGCGTGGCGGGCAATCTCCTCTATTCGTAATGGCTGGTGCAGATTGTCGTCGATCCATTCGACGATAGTGTCGATGACTTGAGCGGAAATGGTCATACTGCTGTCCCCCTCTGCTTCTCGCTTAAACATTATTCCCACCACGCACGAAAGGTTTGTGCGCTGTCGCTTACCCGGACGGGCTCGCCCAGTTCCGGCGTCAGCAACCGATAATTTTTATCCTTGCTGGCTTTTGCCAGCTGGATCAGCGGATCGTTCCAGGCGTGTTTCGCCAGCACGAAGCGTCCGTTATGCCCGGGCACCACGGCTTTCGCGTTGAGATCCGCCGAGGCCTGCGCCGTTTCCTCCGGCAGCATGTGGATGTACTTCCAGTCCTGGTCGTACTGGCCGTTCTCCATGATGGCGACGTCCACTTCGCCAAACTGTTCACCGATGGCCCTGAAGTGCGGGCCGTAACCGGAATCCCCGCTGTAGTAAACCTTCTGCTCTGGCGTGACGAACATGAAGCTGCCCCACAGGGTGCGATCGCGTTTGATGCCGCGACCGGAGAAGTGACGCGCTGGCAGAACGTGCACCGTCAATTCATCGCTGATGCGTACCGACTGGTTCCAGTCACGCTCGTCAATAATCTCGGGCTTCATCCCCCAGTAACGCAGGTGGGACCCCACGCCCAGCGGCGTCACTACGCGCTTCACCTTCGGCAGTAGCGCCTTGATAGTGGCGTAATCCAGATGATCGTAGTGATCGTGCGAGATAATCAGCAGGTCGATCTCCGGCATGCGTTCCGCGCGCCACGGATACTCGCCGGCAAAGGCCTTATTGAGGAACGAGAACGGCGCGGCATAGTTGCCAAGCACCGGGTCAATCAGGATCCGTTTACCCGCGAGCTGCATATACCACGAGGAGTGACCGAGCCACACCAGGGTGTCCTGCTCCAGCGGCAGGCTCGCAAGATCGGTTTTCACCAGCGGCAGCGGCTGGGCCGGGCGGGCGTTTTCGGTTTTTTTGGTCAGAAACTCCCACATTGCGACCAGCATATTTTTATCGCCGTTATAACCCGGCGTCGGCAGCGTATTGTGGAATTTCCCCTCGCGATACTGTGGGGAGGCCTCCACTTCAGTGAGTCGTTCACCCTGCGGCGGCTGGCCGAATCCGGCATTCAGAACAAACGGTAAACTCGCGGCTGAAGCAATAATCATGATTAACACCACGCAGATGAAGAGAGGTTTTTTCATATCCTGACCCGAAAACGCGCCCCATCCGATAGCGTGCGCAGGGTAAACTTGATTATGAGTGAGTAAGCACTCATTATAGATATGATGATAAAGTCGTCAAGACGTTTTCGATCTTTGACATTCCGCGTTGCAGCGTGTCAAAGCACGTGTTTCAATCAGGGTTTTTATAATTGACAGGAGGAAAAATTTAGTGGCACGTCCGAAGAGTGAAGATAAAAAACAGGCCTTACTGGAAGCCGCAACGGCGGCGTTTGCACAGTCAGGTATTGCCGCCTCAACGGCGCTCATTGCCCGTAAGGCGGGCGTCGCCGAAGGCACCCTGTTCCGCTACTTTGCTACGAAAGACGATCTGCTGAATGCCCTCTATCTTCATCTGAAGCAGGATCTCTGCCAGACCATGCTGGCGAACCTCGATCGCACCATCACGCTGCCTAAAGAACATACCCGCAATATCTGGAACAGCTATGTGGACTGGGGTATTCGTAACCCGGTTGCTCATGCGGCGATCCGCCAGATTGGCGTCAGTGAAAAGCTGAGCACCGAAACGGAACAGGCGGTGAAAGAGATGTTTCCGGAGCTGCATGAACTCTGCCGGCGCTCGGTGCGTCAGGTGTTTATGTCTGATGAGTTTAAAACGTTTGGCGATGCGCTTTTCTTATCGCTTGCCGAAAGTACGATGGAATTTGCCACCCGCGATCCGTCCCGCGCCGTTGATTTTAAAGCGCTCGGCTTTGAGGTGATGTGGCGCGGGCTTGCCCAGGAAGAGAGCGATGGACAGTAAAACGTTGCAGGAACACGCAAAACGCGTGGCGCTGGAACTGCCGTTCACCGAACACTGCTGGCCGTTCGGGCCGGAGTTTGACGTGTTCAAAGTGGGTGGAAAAATTTTCATGATTATGGCCGTCGCGCACGGGCGGCCGCACGTCAGCCTGAAGTCAGACCCGGAGAAATCTCTGTTAAACCAGCAGATCTACCGCGGGATAGAACCCGGCTACCATCTGAGTAAAAAGCACTGGATTTCCCTTTACGGCACTGACGACGTGACGCCGGAACTGGTTACCGATCTCATCAATGATTCCTGGCATCTGGTGGTGGATAAGCTGCCAAAAAAAGACCAGAAGTGGATCCGGCCGGTCTGATTGTTCGTCTGAGACGAACAGATTAAACGCTCGAATTGCCCTTATCTTTTTCCGCGTACCGCTGTAATCTGCTTACCTTTCGCGCCCGCACGCGGGCGAATTTCATCATCAGGAGTTGTTATGGATATCATTTCTGTTGCGCTGAAACGCCACTCCACCAAGGCGTTCGACGCAAGCAAAAAACTGACCGCTGAAGAAGCGGAAAAAATCAAAACCCTGCTGCAGTACAGCCCGTCCAGCACCAACTCCCAGCCGTGGCACTTCATTGTGGCCAGCACCGAGGAAGGAAAAGCGCGCGTGGCGAAATCCGCGGCAGGCACCTATGTGTTCAACGAACGCAAAATCCTGGATGCCTCTCACGTGGTGGTGTTCTGCGCGAAAACCGCGATGGACGATGCCTGGCTGGAACGCGTTGTCGATCAGGAAGAAGCCGACGGTCGCTTCAACACCCCGGAAGCCAAAGCCGCGAACCACAAGGGCCGCACCTATTTCGCCGACATGCACCGCGTGGATCTGAAAGATGACGACCAGTGGATGGCGAAGCAGGTTTACCTGAACGTCGGCAATTTCCTGCTGGGCGTGGGCGCAATGGGCCTGGACGCGGTACCGATCGAAGGTTTCGACGCCGCGATCCTCGACGAAGAGTTTGGCCTGAAAGAGAAGGGCTTCACCAGCCTGGTAGTGGTGCCGGTTGGACATCACAGCGTGGAAGATTTCAACGCCACGCTGCCGAAATCCCGCCTGCCGCTGAGCACGATTGTGACCGAGTGCTAAACAAAACGGGCCGCTCTGTGCGGCCCGTTACGCTTTACTGATGACTAACCTGCGATGTGGGTGCACATCACGATCGTGTCCCCAGGCAAACGCAATCCAGCGTTCTTCCAGTTCGGCATATGAACTCACCGGTGTTAAGTGCCACTCTTCCCCTACCGTACCGTCAGCCACGCTTATCCGATAATTCATACTGAACGCCCAGTCGATCATGCGTAACCAAAACCGCTGTCCATCGCCGGTTTGTTCGCTGTCAGAAACCACAATGTCGTATTCGCTCAACACCCATTGGAAGAAGGATTGGGGTAATCCACTGATTACCCGCTGATGGACAGCGCGTGGCGTGCGCCAGACCATCACCTGTGTTGCAGCCCCGTGTGGAAAGGTAATTTCTTTATGAAACGTCAACTTTACCGCATACGCCGTATAGGGTTTTCCGTCCTCGGTGGTCACGAGACGGTATTCATCGCCGTATCGCGATTTTAACAGGCGATATCCCACCGGCAGCATAAATCCGGGCAGATGAAAATCCACCGTACCCCGCGCAAGAAACGCTTCGGTATGTTCGACGTTTCGGGAGATAAGGCCTAATTTTTGGCTGAAATCTGCGGAATCAATCATCAGTGGCGACATGGTGGTTGCTCATGGCGAGAGTATAGACGACTTAACACCTTGTCGAAATGATGTCGATTCAGTCGATGGGTTTAAGTTAAACCCAACATTACACCGGTCTCCTCCACTTAGCAGATTCGGCGCTTATTCCCTGAAACCGTCTCGCAAAAAACTTACTTTCCCTGCGCAGCCAGCCACTCCATCGCCCGCTCCCCGGCCTCATCCACCGGCAGATACACCAGCAGACGCGACCCGTTTCGCGGCGCGGAGTACCAGTACATCTGCTGCAGCGTAAAATCCCCCAGCTCGGGATGGGTAAACAGCTTGAGCTGGTTCTCCACGCCGCGCACGTCGTTACGCTGGTGCCACAGGTTTTTAAACTCTTCGGACACCGCAAAGAAGCGCGCCAGTTTGGCCTCCCACTGCGGGTCACCCCGGTGTTCGGCCATCGCCGCCCGGAAATAGGAGACAAAGATGGGCAGTACGTCGTCGCGTCTGCCGAGGCGCGCGCGCCACGCCGGATGGGTGAGGAACAGGTAAATACAGTTGCGATCTTCGGGAGGGATGTCATTGAAATCGACGCCCATCAGATGCCCGAAGCTGTCGTTCCACGCCACGATATCGAAATTGGGTTTCTGAATGCTGGCGGGTTTCGGCATCAGCGTATCCAGCAGGCGTCGGGTGCCTTCGCTGATGCCTTCGCAGCAAACCGCCTGCGGCGCTTCACCCGGCGGCAAACCCGCTAACACAAACAGGTGCCGGGCTTCAGTTGGGGTGCATTGCAGCGCTTTTGCCACGGCCGCCATCACCGCGCTGGACGGATTGACGTCCCTGCCCTGCTCAAGCCAGGTGTACCAGGTCACGCCCACGTCTGCGAGCATCGCCACCTCTTCCCGGCGTAGACCCGGCGTGCGGCGACGACCGCTGCGCGGCAAGCCGAGACGCTGCGGATCGAGGCTTTCACGTCGGGCGCGTAAAAATGCCCCGAGCTGTTTTCGGGTGTCATCCTGAAGTGAGACGACGGGTTCAGACATAAGCGCCATAGATCCCCCTGCATGGTAGTGCCAGTACCAGTATAAGCAAGAACTGGTACCCGTTTATCTGATGGTAGATGCTACGACCATCTGTTGAATGACGCAATGGAGTTACCATGAATACGTCAGTTGTTTCACCGGGTCGCGCTGGCCTGATATTGCTGTTAACCGGCCAGATGCTGCCGATGATTGATACCTCAATCACCAACGTGGCGCTGGACGCCATTACCCATTCACTGCACGCTACCGCCACCGAACTGGAGCTGATCGTCGCGCTCTACGGCGTGGCCTTTGCCGTCTGCCTCGCGCTCGGCAGCAAGCTGGGGGATAACTTTGGCCGTCGCCGTCTGTTCATGTGGGGCGTGGCGAGCTTTGGCCTGGCCTCGCTGCTGTGTGGAATGGCGGGGAACATTGAACAGCTGCTCGCCGCGCGCATCGTTCAGGGCGCGGGTGCCGCACTGATCATGCCGCAAATTCTTGCCACGCTGCACGTGACGCTCAAAGGTACGGCGCATGCAAAAGCCATCAGCCTGTTCGGCGGCATCGGCGGGATTGCGTTTATCGTCGGGCAGATGGGCGGCGGCTGGCTGGTATCGGCGGATATCGCCGGACTGGGCTGGCGTAACGCCTTTTTTATCAACGTGCCGATTTGTCTGGTGGTGCTGGCGCTGAGCCGCCGCTTCGTACCGGAAACCCGTCGCGAGACGCCGTCACGCATCGACTGGCCGGGTACCGTGCTGCTGGCCATCATGCTTTGCTGCCTGCTGTTCCCGATGGCGCTCGGCCCGCAGTGGCACTGGTCCTGGCCGCTGAAGGTTATGCTTCTCGCCCTTGTCCCGCTGGCCTGGCTGATGGCGCTGAATGCGCGCAAAAAAGAGCGTGAGAATGCCCACCCGCTGATCCCGCCGCGCCTGCTTGCGCTTCGCAGCGTACGCTTTGGCATACTGATTGCGATGCTCTTTTTCAGCGTCTGGTCCGGTTTTATGTTCTGCATGGCCCTGACCATGCAAACCGGTCTGGGGATGGCCCCCTGGCAGTCCGGGAACAGTTTTATCGCCCTGGGCGTGACCTACTTTATTTCGGCGTGGTTCGCGCCGCGGCTGATTGCCCGCTACAGCACCAGCACTATTCTGCTGACGGGTCTGGCGATCCAGATTACCGGCCTGCTGGCGCTGATCGCCACGTTCCGCGTTTGGGGCATGGAGAATACCGCCCTGACGCTGGCACCCGCGACCGGACTAGTGGGCTACGGGCAGGCGCTGATCGTGAACAGTTTCTACCGCATCGGGATGCGCGATATTCAGCCTGACGACGCCGGGGCCGCGAGCGCCATTCTCAGCACCCTGCAGCAGGCCGCGCTGGGGCTTGGCCCGGCCATTTTTGGCGCGATTCTGCTGCACGCGCTGCAGAACCATCACGGGGATTACACCCTGGCGGTTAACGTCTTCCTGATGGTGGAAACGGCGATGATGGTGGTGCTTGCCCTGGCGACGCTGCGCATCCGCCATAGCCTGTGCCTGCCGGTGGTGAAGGTCTGCCAGGCCACCAAATAAGACCGTGAATTTGCATAATAGATCCGCAGCCGCCATTATGGGGCTGCAAAAATACAGGAGATGTTATGCAGGAATTGATTGCTCAGGTTGAAGAGTTAGGCATTGAAATTAATCACACCACCTCTTTAGTGATTATCTTTGGTATTATTTTTCTTACCGCCATCATCGTTCATTTTATTCTGCACAAAGGCGTGCTTCGCGCTTTCGAAAAACGCGCGCAGGCCAGCAGCCATTTATGGCTGCAGATCATCACCCAGAATAAATTATTTCACCGTCTGGCCTTTACCCTGCAGGGGATAATTGTCAACGTCCAGGCGGTACTGTGGCTGCAAAAGGGCAGCGAAGCAGCGGAAATACTCACCACCTGCGCGAAGCTGTGGGTGATGGTGTATGCCCTGCTCTCTTTCTTCTCGCTGCTGGACGTGATTTTCAATCTGTCGCAGAAAATGGCCACCGCATCACAGCTGCCGCTGAAAGGGATTTTCCAGGGCATCAAGCTGGTGAGCGCCATCCTGGTGGGAATACTGATTATCTCCCTGCTGATTGGCCAGTCCCCGGCGATTCTGATAAGCGGTCTGGGTGCCATGGCCGCCGTCCTGATGCTGGTGTTTAAAGACCCGATACTCGGACTGGTGGCTGGGATTCAGCTTTCCGCCAACGATATGCTCAAGCTCGGCGACTGGCTGGAGATGCCGAAATACGGTGCCAACGGCACGGTGACGGACATCGGCCTGACCACTGTGAAAGTACGCAATTTCGATAATACGATTACAACCATTCCGACGTGGGCGCTGGTCTCCGACGCCTTTATCAACTGGAGCGGCATGTCGGCCTCCGGCGGGCGACGCATTAAGCGCAGCCTGAACATTGATACCACCAGCATTCATTTTCTCGACGAGCAGGAACAGCAGAAGCTTATTCAGGCGAAACTGCTGAAGCCCTATCTGGCCGCGCGTCATGAGGAAATTAGCCTGTGGAATCAGCAGAACGGTGAAGGAGAATCGGTATTAAACCTGCGCAAGATGACCAATATCGGCACCTTCCGCGCCTACCTGAATGAATATCTGCGCAACCACCCGCGCATTCGTAAAGATATGACGCTGATGGTGCGTCAGCTCGCGCCTGACGCGAATGGCTTGCCGATTGAAATATATGCCTTCACCAACACGGTGGTCTGGGCAGAATATGAGGAGATTCAGGCCGACATCTTCGACCATATTTTCGCGGTGGTGGATGAGTTTGGGCTGCGTATTCACCAGTCCCCGACCGGAAACGATATTCGCTCGTTGACCCCTCAGCATCGGTAAGGTGGGTTGCCGGGTGGCGGCTTCGCCTTACCCGGCCTACTTTGGTTTTGTAGGCCCGGTAAGCGAAGCGCCACCGGGCGAAAAGGCAGGTGCGGTCTGGTGCCCTCACTCCGGCCCTCTCACACAGGGAGAGGGAGAAAACCGCGCTACTTTTTGCGGGAAAGCTTAAACGTCACAAACAGGAAGATAACCCACACCGGCAGCAGCATCGCCGAGAGACGCATCTCATCCATGGTGCACATCAGCACCAGAATCAGCCCCAGGAAAGCGATACAGATGTAGTTCCCCGCCGGATACAGAAGCGCTTTGAACTGCGTCTCTCGCCCCTTGCGGCGCATCGCGGCGCGAAAGCGCAGGTGCGCCAGGCAGATCATAATCCAGTTCAACAGCAGCGTGGCAACAACCAGCGCCATCAGCAGGCCAAAGGCCTCTTTCGGCAGCAGATAGTTAATCAGCACCACCAGCGAGGTGATAGCGCCGGAAAGGAACAAGGAATTCACCGGCACGCCGCGACGGCTGACGCGGGTGAGGAACTTCGGCGCGTTGCCCTGTACGGAGAGGCCAAACAGCATGCGGCTGTTGGAGTAGACGCCGCTGTTATAGACCGACAGCGATGCAACCAGAATGACGAAGTTCAGCGCGGAGGCGACCACGTTGCTGTTCAGATCGTGGAAAATCATCACGAACGGGCTGCTGTCGGATTTCACTTCCACCCACGGATAGAGCGCCAGCAAGACCACCAGCGAGCCGATGTAGAACAGCAGAATCCGGTACACCACCTGGTTGACCGCTTTTGGAATGCTTTTATGCGGGTCGCGCGCTTCGGCAGCGGTAATACCAATCAGCTCTAATCCACCGAAGGAGAACATGATCACCGCCAGGGAGAGAATCAGCCCTTTCCAGCCGGTCGCGAGGAAGCCGCCGTGCTGCCACAGGTTGTCGATAGTGGCCCGCTCGCCACCGTGGCCGGAGAACAGCAGCCACAGGCCAAAGCCGATCATACCGATAATCGCCAGCACCTTGATCAGCGCAAACCAGAACTCGGTTTCGCCATACAGGCGCACGTTGACGAGGTTAACGGCGTTAATAATGATGAAGAAGGCCGCCGCCCAGATCCACGTCGGGACATCCGGCAGCCAGTACTGCATGTAAATGCCTGCGGCGGTCAGCTCCGCCATCCCCACCAGCACGAACATGACCCAGTAGTTCCAGCCGGACAGGAAGCCTGCAAACGGGCCCCAGTATTTATAGGCAAAGTGCGCGAAGGAGCCTGAAACCGGCTCTTCAACGACCATCTCGCCAAGCTGGCGCATGATCAGGAAGGCAATAATCCCGGCGATACCGTAACCCAGCAGCACCGCCGGGCCAGCCATCTGAATAGCGGGGCCGATGCCGAGAAACAGCCCGGTACCGATGGCACCGCCAAGGGCAATTAACTGAATATGTCGATTTTGCAAACCACGTTGCAGCGTCGGATTCTGATCCGACGAGGCTTCAGCGCTACCATGGCCTGAAGCGGATGACGCGTCTTTCACGTCCTACCCCTGTCTCTTTTTTAGAAGGGGCACGTTTTAACACTTCATGCTGGAGGTAGCAAGGGATTGGGGCATCCCTGCCCCGGATAACGAGATGGAACGCTTAAAACGCGTAGCCAACCGAGACCTTAAAGGTGCGCGGCTCGCCCTGCGTAATATAGGTACCGGAATCGTCCACGCTGGCCCAGTAGTTTTCATTGGTCACGTTGTCGATGCCTGCGCGCACGGTCATCTGGTTTGCATTGTGGTTCACCGCGAAGCGATAGCGCATCCCCAGATCCAGCGTGGTGTAGCTATCCAGCTTTTTGGTGTTTGCCAGATCAGCGTACTGCGCGCCGGAGTGGTTCACGCGGGCGGTGGCGGTCAGGCCATCAATCGGCTTGATGTCGTACTCTGCGCCCAGCACGGCGTAAAAGTTCGGAATACCGATCGCATCGTTACCCTGATTCACACCATTTTTGGTTTTGGTCAGCTCGGCCTGCAGCCATGTGGCGCTGGCGTTCAGACGCATCCCCAGCATGGGTTCGCCGAAGACGTTCAGCTCCACGCCGCGGTTACGCTGCTCGGCGTCCAGGCCGTAGTGGCCGCTGTCGTCAAGGATCGCCGACGGCATCTTGATTTCAAACAGCGCAAGCGATCCGCCCACGCGGCCAAAGTCCGCCTTCACGCCCACTTCGTTCTGCTTAGAGTGAACGATACCGGTGCTCTGGCCGTAGTTGGTGGCGGTATTAGGCGCGGTTTTGCCCGGCTGCAGCGCTTCGGTATGGTTAGCATAGAGGGAGATTTCCTCCCACGGCTTGTAGACCACGCCATAGGTTGGCATCCAGCGGCTGCCGTCGAAGCCGTCTGCCGCGTTTTCCGCACCGGTAATTTTGTTATACCCGCGAATGACCACTTTCTGGTGGCGCGCGCCCGCGGTGAACAGCAGTTTGTCGTCCAGCACGCCCAGGGTATCGCTCAACAGCCAGCCCTGGGTACGGGTGCGTCCGCTGGTCAGCGGGTCGCTGTACTTTCCGCCAGATCCGTTGAGGTTGGTGCTGTCCGGCATATCGACCCCGGTGTTGTGATAGATGTTGGTCGTCGGGTTATCCTTCGTCGCCGACATTTTCCACGCGATCTTTTCGTTTTTGGTCATCGCCGAATAGCCAACGTTGACCTTGTGCGAGATAAAACCGGTATCAAAGTTACCGCGAATGCCCGCCATGCCGCTGACGGCGTCGCTGATGCGGTTGGTATCCAGACGGCTAACCGTTGCCTTGCCGCTTTTATCGACCAGCTTCGGCGCGCTGTAGATCCCTTCCTCATGCGCATGCTGCGCGCCCAGGCCGGTATAGGCGGTCCAGCCGTCGGTGATGTCGTACTCGCTGCGCCACATCCCGAACTCGTTTTCGATGTTGCTGTAGGCCCACTTCTGCGAGAAGTTGCGATCGTTTTTCGGCGGCTCGGGCACGAAATCCACCGCGGAAATATTGACGCTGGTCGGGCTGCCGTGGAAGGTTTTCTTCTGATAGCCGAGATCCAGCGAGGTGCGGAAGCGGTCACCGCTGTAATCCAGGCCGGTAGAGAGCAGCGTGGTGCGGCGGCGATCGTTCGGTATGCCGGTTTCCCCTTCGCGATGGACCAGGTTCACCCGCGCGCCAAACTGGTCGTTGTCGCCGTAGCGACGGCCCGCATCCAGCGTGGTGCCAATCTGAGAATCTGAGGTGTAGTCGACGCCCACTTTCGCCTGCGGAAGTTCGCCCGCGTGTTTTGGCTCAAGGTTGATCATCCCGCCCACGCCGGAGCTCGCCGCGCCGTTCATCAGGGCGTTTGCCCCTTTGAAGATCTCAATGCGCTCAACCATCTGCGTATCCACCACCTGCCGCGGCAGCACGCCGGACAGACCGCCAAAGGTCATGTCGTCACCGTCGAACTTCAGACCACGGATACGGTAGGTTTCCGCGCTATTGCCGAACCCCTGAACGAACTGCACGCCCGCGTCGTTCGCGACGACATCGGCAATGGTTTTCGCCTGCTGATCTTCCACCAGCTTCGAGGTGTAGCTGATGATGTTGAACGGCACGTCCATGGCGTTCTGCTGGCCCAGCATCCCCATGCGCCCGCCGTTCGCCACCTGTCCGTCAAGGAAGGCCGGAATCAGCTGGTCACCACCGGGTTTGAAATCGCTTGCTGGTGCAGCCTGGACAACGAGTGTGTCCTCTTTTTGATCGTCCGCCGCGAAGGCGGAATGTGTCACCGCGCCAACGGCGAGCGCCAGCAGCGTCTTGTGTATGTTGGTGTTGTTCATCGTTAACCCATTTGAAAGTGCGCGCAAAAATGACCCTTTGTCGGGCCTTAGAATGTATTGACAGCAATGCAAATGAGAACTATACGCATTATCTATGTGTTAGCAAGCGTAACCACGAACAACAAGACGAGGGGGAGACAGGGTGAGGAACAACCACCCCGTTTCGGGGGTGGCTGCAGTGACGTTATTTTTTCTTGTAGATATTGGCCGTACCGTGAATTTTATTATTGGTGTTCCCTGAAGTGAGCACCAGGACATCCGCGCCTTTCTTATCGGCTTTCTCAATCAGTTCTTTTTTCGCATCATCAACCGATACTTCATTCGAGGTGTTTACCGTACCGATTTTTTTATATTGAGATGCAACTTTTTTGAACTCACTTTTAGTCAGCAGCTGAGCAGCAAAAGCATTGGTTGTAAACAGTAACGCCGTTCCCAACAAAATAGCAGTCGTCTTTTTCATAACCTTTTTCCTTGAGATTAATCAGCAACTACGAAAAACCTCACGCAGTGTGGTGAGGTTTTATGAGCATGGTAGAGAATCTCAGGAAATGCCATACGGTCAGGAAAATTGTTTTATAACAACCCGTTGCATGAAATTACTAACGAATATTAAGAATATTCGAATACACGCGCTACGCCAGCAATATCAATGCGTACCGCCGTGCCCGGGTTCCATCCTGGCTGGCTGACGGTCTTCAGGGTCACGGGCTCGTGCTGCCCGGCGAGCCCGAGGGTGAGCGTCGACAGGTGGCCGGTAAAGTCCACATCAAGAATTGAGATTGGGCTTTCATGTGGGGCACATGCCGTCACGCTCAGCTGTTCCGGGCGCAGCATCACTCTGCCCTGCCCTGTCGCCTGCGCGTTGTCCGTGGGCACCTCACCCAGGGCGCAAAGGGCGTAGCCCGCGGTGAGCTGCGCAGGCAGGATCAGCGCATCGCCAAGAAACAGCGCCGTCTCTTCGTCAACCGGACGGGTGTAAACGTCATAAGGCATACCGACCTGCGTGAAGCGTCCGGAACGCATGACGGCAACCTGTGTGGCAAAGGACAACGCTTCGTTCTGATCGTGGGTGACCAGAATCGAGGCAACGCCCGCTTCGGCCAGCAGATCGGCCGTTGCCTTACGCGTCATCGCGCGCAGGCCGGTATCGAGAGCCGAGAACGGTTCATCCAGCAGCATCAGTGAAGGACGCTGGGCCAGCGCACGGGCAAGCGCCACGCGCTGCTGCTGTCCGCCGGAAATTTCGTGGGGCCAGTGTGTTGCGAGCTGCCTGTCCAGCGAGACCATCTCCATCAGCGCCTCAACGCGCTGGCGCTTCTCGTGGCGGGTCCCGTCCAGCCCCCAGGCAATGTTATCTGCCACATTGAGGTGCGGGAACAGCGCACCCTCCTGAGGCACAAAACCGATCCCGCGCAGATGGGCTGGGACAAAACGGTTTTCATCAAACAGCGTTCTTCCCTGCATGACAATACGTCCGGTGTCGGGCGTCTCAAACCCGGCAAGAATACGCAGCAGCGTGGTTTTCCCTGACCCGGACGGCCCGACAATCGCCGTCCTGCTCCCCGGCGCAACGCTCAGGTTTAAGCTGTCGAGCACCTGAACATCAGCAAACGATTTAGAAATGGCGGTTAATTCAAGCATGTCATAGCCCTGCAATTTTTTTCGACTGCATATAGAGAATGGCGGTCAGCGGGAGTGAAATCAGGATCATCAGCATCGCGTAAGGCGCGGCGGCCACGTAGTCAATTTCACTGGTCAGCGCCCAGAATCCGGTGGAAAGCGTGCGCGTGCCCAGGGGAGAGAGCAACAGCGTGGCGGTTAACTCGTTGCTGACGCCGAGGAAAACCAGCGCGGCACCCGCCGCCGCTCCCGGCGCGGCCAGGCGCATCGTGACGCTCCAGAGCGCCTTTGCGGGCGTGCTGCCAAGGCTGCGCGCCACGTTTTCCAGTTCGACCGGCGCCTGCGCAATCCCCGCCCGCAGGTTGATGAGCGCGCGGGGCATAAACATCAGCAGGTAGGCCAGGAACAGGGTTATTTCCGTCTGGTAAATAGGGCGGGCGTAATGAATGGTGACGGTGACCAGCGCCAGCGCCGTGACAATGCCCGGCAGTGAACTGGTGATATAGATGCACCCTTCCAGCATCCGGAAGATACGGTGCGGATAGCGGATACCGAGCCACGCGATGGGGATCACGCACGCCGTCGTCAGGAGCGCGCCGCCCACGCCGAGCATCAGCGTCTGGCGCAGGGAGTGCCAGAGATCGGCGCTCATCCAGTTTTCAACACCGCCGAGCCAAATCCAGCGACACAGGACAATTAACGGCACGCCCAGCGCCAGCACGATCAGCACGATGAAAAACAGTTGCCCCAGCGCGGCGGCCGCAGGCTTCAGCGGCCAGCGTTTCTGTTCCCGCGCGGCCCCGGCGCCAATGCGCGCGTAGCGTGCTTTTCCGCGCGTCACGCCTTCCAGCACTAAGATAGCCAGGCAGCATAACGCCAGCACGCCCGCCAGCATGTTCGCTGCCGGGCCGCTGAAGGTAGACTGAAACTGGTCATAGATTGCCGTGGTGAAGGTATCAAAGCGGATCATCACGTACAGGCCATATTCCGCCAGCAGGTGCAGCGCCACCAGCAGCGCGCCGCCGCAGATAGCCAGCTTGAGCTGGGGCAGCACCACGCGGAAAAAGACCCGCCACGGCGGGGTGCCGAGCGAAGCGGCGACATCTTCGAGCGTCGGGTCAAGGCGACGCAGCACCGCCGCAACCGGCATATAGATAAACGGATAGTAGGCAAGAACCGAGAGGAATACCCCCGCGGAGAGCCCGTGCATGGACGGGACAACGCTCACCCATGCATAGCTTTGCACAAACGCGGGGATCGCCAGCGGGGCGACCGCCAGTGCAGACCAGATCCCTCGTCCGGCAAGCTGCGTGCGCTCTGTGAGCCAGGCTATCGCCACGCCCGTCACGATGCACAGCGGAACCGCTAAAGCCGTCAGCCACAGCGTGTTGCTGAGCAGCTCGGCAACACGCGGGCGAAACACCAGCGCCTTAATGGTTTCCCAGCCGGTCTCAATGCCAATGGCAATGATAAAACCCAAAGGCAGAAGCGCCATTAATGAAAACAATACAGCTAACGCAACCATCGGGAGTGCAGGACGCCTGCGGGCAGGCTCCTGCACTCTGTTTTTTCCGATGTCGAGACTCAGACCAGACATAAGGCGTTCACTTCACTCTCAGGATCACAGCAGACCGGCTTGCGTCATCAGCTCGATAACTTTTTTACCGTTGAGCGATGAAGGTTCAACTTTCGGCGCATCAAGATCTTTCAGCGGGACCAGTTTCGGGTTGGAGGCCGCGTTCACGCCCACTGCATACTCAAAGGCATTGTTGGTACGCAGACTTTCCTGACCTTCTTTACCGGTAATGTATTTAATAAAGGCCTGCGCCTGCGCTTTGTGTTTGCTGGACGCCAGCACGCCACCGCCGGAGAGGCTTACGAACGCGCCCGGATCCTGGTGTTTGAAGTAGTAGAGCTGGGTGTTTTTGCTGTTTTCACCGGTTTTGGACTGATCGACAAAGCGGTAGTAGTGATAAATCACGCCGCCATCAATCTGGCCGGCATTGACTGCCTTCATCACGGTGCTGTTGCCTTTATAGGCAACGAAATTGGCTTTCATCGCCTTGAGCCATTCCAGGGTGGCCTTTTCGCCTTTCAGAGCCAGCATCGCGCTCACGATGGCCTGGAAATCCGCGCCTGACGGTGATGCCGCCCAGCGGCCTTTCCACTCGGGTTTTGCCAGATCCATCAGAGATTTAGGCAGCTGCTGTTCGCTCAGCTTCGCCGGGTTATAGACGAATACGGTGCTGCGGGCGGCAATGCCGATCCAGCGGCCGTGCGCCGGACGATACTCTGCCGGTACCTGCTTCAGGGTGTCTGCATCCAGCGGCGCAAACAGGTTGGCATTATCCACCAGCACCATTGACGGCGAGTTTTCCGTCAGGAATACGTCTGCCGGTGACGCGCTGCCT
Source organism: Enterobacter sp. ECC-249 (assembly GCF_043965265.1). Taxonomy (NCBI): domain Bacteria; kingdom Pseudomonadati; phylum Pseudomonadota; class Gammaproteobacteria; order Enterobacterales; family Enterobacteriaceae; genus Enterobacter; species Enterobacter sp. ECC-249. The sequence goes on along the minus strand of NZ_CP143660.1, from coordinate 1,642,138 downwards.
TCCTGAACCAGCTGGTTACCCAGTTCGCTGTCATCGCCGTTACGCAGAGTGACTTTAATGCCGGTTTCTTTAGTAAAACCGTCGACCCACGACTTCACCAGGTTTTCGTGCTGCGCGTTATAAACAACGATACCTTCGTTGTTATCGGCGGCAACTGATTGTGTGGAAAGGAAAAGGGATGAAGACAACAAGGCAAGCGAGAAGCAGGACAGCAGGCGAGAATTCATGAAGATATCCTTTATAGACCAACGGGATTAACAACTCATAGCTTTGTGGGACAGGATTAAAGCATACAACAACGCTAATGATAATTAGTATCAATCCAGTTTAGTCGTAAAAGTGTAAAATTTCTTTTTAGCAGATTTTAGAATGATAAAAATCCAAATTTTAATGCGAGATAATTTTTAGATTAAGAAAACCTTAAGCCTGTCTACAAGGAAATTAATTAGCCTTCTATTTATTATGGCACGAAGGTAAATCTGTTATTCATGCTTCCGGCAGATATAAAAGCCCCGATATTGCGGGGCTTTTTATGCTTATCCGGAGGTAGCTAGATTTATAAGGCTACTATTTTAAAAAGCATCACATAACCGCATGAGGGGCATACATAGGATAGGTGAAGAACAATAAATGCACGCAGTTCAGCCCAAAATGGAATAACGTTGCAACCCAGAGCCTGCCGCTCCACATCCATGCCAGGCCGTAAATAATGCCGGAGAGGCTGGCAAAAATAATCAGCAGTGAACCGCCGCTATAATGCATCAGCCCAAAGATGACTGAGGCAATCAACAGCGCGACAGCAGGATGAACGATCCGGGACAAGCGCTGCTGCAGGTAGCCTCTGAACAAGGCTTCCTCAGCCAAAGAGACGAAGAAAATATTCGCAAGGGCAAATTGAGCGAACCATTCTGGCGCATGCGGCTCAATTCTAAGCCCGCCCAACGCAACGGCCAGAAGTAACAGCGCGGGTACCGAAAGAACCAATATCGCCCAGCCGACCTTGCCAGCTTTATATAGGGGTTTTGCTACGAATAACGTTGGCATGCACGTAATTAAAAAGAACGGCACCACTGCTTTGTCCATATTAAAGTACATACTGAACGGTATGCTTTGCGGACCAACGACGACACCATCCAGCACCCTGGGATTATGAAAACACGGGATCACATGCAAAACCAGGGCAACGGCGATGACCACGCACAGGATTTCGACCAGATATATGTATTTATTTTTTTTATTACGTAGCCATTCAACAACAGACCAGCCAACAACGATTGATGCAATAATCAGTAGCGCCGGGGCGTCAAGAATACTCTGTTTCCAGCCGAGAAATGCCGTTAATCCCAGCATCAGGTAAGCCAGGCTTTTATTAAGGGAGAGTGCGGCAAGCGAAGTTGCGAGTAGATACCACATAAATGTCCTTCATGACCGGTAAATTTTAAGGGCGATGTCCCAAATATGTCCCACAACGGAAATCAGGAGGATGTGAAAGAGGCGTAACGCTATGAAATGAAATGGCACGCCCTGTAGGATTCGAACCTACGACCTACGGCTTAGAAGGCCGTTGCTCTATCCAACTGAGCTAAGGGCGCACTGAGAAGCGTGAACTTCGCGGTGGTGAAACGCGAAGAATTATACGGTCAATGGCAGGTGAGTCAATGCCTTTTCCGTTTTCAGGGCCAATTCCCCCTAGCCGATTGTAAATACGGCTATTTTCTCAACATTTATCCCCGTTTTACCGTAAAATTTAGCGCTGCGAAAAGCCTTAGTTGCATTTAAGTAACGCCTGCTGTTTTCCTGTAAGTCAGCTCGTCACACTAGAGTCAGGTATCCCGGCCGCCTGGAGGCTGACAGACAACAGGACAATGGAGTGACAGCGCAAAACCTGATCGATACGCCCCCCCGCTTACAGTACATATCTCAGGACATCGTCGGCATTAAGCTCGAGCCCATCGTCGCCCTTACCTCCTTGCGCCAGGTTGGCGTCGAGGTCCTTAGCGTCCTGGCCGACACGCGGCACAGTGAGGACTTTTTTTGCGATCGCTCCGCTGACTGGTCGATAACGCTGCTTGAAGCGCAGCTTGCTGCGTTAAAAAATACGCCGCACGGTCATAAACTTTTTATTAATCTGCCGATAACCGTCCTGACAGAGCCTGCGTCCTTTCAGCGTCTTATCAGACTCCCCTGCGTGCCGCTCAATATAGAATTTGTCGACCTTGCGGCTTTTTTGGCGCTGTCTGTCGCGCGCAAGCAGCATGTGGTTCAAAATCTGCAGCAGCTGAGCAGACAGGGGCACGCAATCTGGCTGGATGACATCGATGACGTCTTAGTACAGTCGTTTTTATCCTGCCGACTCCCTTTAAGTGGCATCAAAATAGATAAGGAAGCATTCTGGCGTTTACGCGACACCCCTGCGCTGAGGCAACTGGTTTCCCTTTGCTTTCAGCTTGCCGGGAAAGTGCTTATCGAAGGTATTGAGACTGAACGCGATCGTACCTTGGCACTGCAGGCAGGCGCAGACTTCGGCCAGGGGTATTACTGGCCGTCCTGGACATGGCCGGAGGATTAAAACGCCATTTCCAGGAGGGAGGCCATGCGAATGACAGTGCGCCGTTACCGGCGGCGGCGTACAGGAAGTGATGCACTGGGATTTACGCGCTCACCTTTTGCTCCCCCCTTTTTCGACCGGCTCGAATTCTTGAGCCAGTCCATCAGCCAGCCCCGCAAAACAGACGCCCCGTTTATCCTTCTGGTGACGGAGGATCACTATCTGCGTACCGGCTTTCTCAACGGGCAGTTCCCGCTGAGCAGCTGCTGCGACTACGCTACGCTTGATGACGCCCTTGTCGCGCAGACGCAGTGGCCCTCCGCCCGTCTGGTCGTTGATATTGAAAGCCGGTCCACGGGGCTGCTGGAGAAACTGGATCAGTTGAGACGGCACAGCCTGTTTCCGCCTTTCCTTACGCCCTGGCTGTTAGTCCGGGCCGATAATTACGACACCCGCCTCTTCTGCAAAGCGGCTGGTCCTTTTCATGTGCTCGAACGCCAGCTGAACGCCGCGGCACTCCAGCACAGCCTGCTGGATACCCGCCCCCCGCAGGGCTCCGACAAAGACTGGTTCTCCCGCAACGAATGGCCAATCCTGCAGGAACTTTCCCGGGGCAAGACGTTACGTCAGATTGCCCTTATGCAGAATCGTCCCTATAGCCGCATTATCTATCGTCTCAGCTGCATCCTGGTGAAACTGGGGCTGAGTCATCGGCAGGAATTGCTTCATCTTCTTAATAACCTCTCAGACTGCACGTTTACACTCACGTCCTAACCCCTTATTTCCTAAAGCGCTTTAGGAATTTACTTACCATTCGTGTTTCAAAAATGTTAATTTTTAACAATAAAGTCGAAATTATAACTATTCCTAATTTATGGCCGCGAACCTTGTGAAATGCCACAAATTGAACGAACGGCAGAACTTTCCTCCATCCGTTAAGTGAATGCAGGCAGCGTTAACAAGATGATAATGATGTAAAAACAAGCAGGTTAGCGGGAACGCTCAGGAGGAAAAAGCGAAGCGGATAGCATGTTCTCCTGTGCATGAGATGCGGGCCTTCGGGTCAACCTGCACGCTTTCAGATGAAGGTCTGACGGCCTGCGAGGGCAATTGTTGTCCTCATCAGCGTGGGTTAGCCCCGCTGAATGATGCGTGTTTTTGTTAACAATTGATCAACATAAAGAGATATCTGTTATTTTTTGTTATTACATAAAGATGAAAATATGCGGTAAATGAGATAACAGGATATTTCCGCTAAATTTAAAAAAATAGCGATTCAGATCCAGAAGATAATACAAACCCATACGCGGATATTAATTTACAGGGTTTTCGGAAAAAACTTACCCTGTATAATAAGATGCGTACCAAATTTGAATAAGAAAAATCTTTTTGCCAACACCAGCCTAATGAGATGACCGCGCTGAGGCATAGTTCTTTTCATTACGTAAACAAGGATGCTTTCGCTCTTTCCAGGGAAATACTACGGTATAGGGATCTGCACATTATATCCTTCCGGCATTTCGAGAGTTTTACAAACTCTGCATAACGCTTTTAACAATCTGAGGCATTAAAAATGAAACCGGCATCCGTTATCATTATGGACGAACATCCTATCGTCAGAATGTCGATAGAAGTCCTGCTACAGAAAAATAAGAATATCACAGTCAAGCTCAAGTCTGGCGATAGCCATGAAGTTCTTGACTGTATCCGTAATCACCCTATCGATCTGGTGATCCTTGACATTGAACTCACGGGCACGGATGCTTTCGCTTTACTCAAGAGAATCAGAAACTTAAACAAAGAGATTAAGGTTCTGTTTCTCTCATCTAAATCAGAGTTATTTTATGCGGGTCGCGCTATTCGCGCCGGGGCAAATGGCTTCGTCAGTAAACGTAAAGATTTGGGTGAGATCTACAACGCCGTAGAAATGATTCTGATGGGCTATTCCTTTTTCCCGTCGGAAACGCTGAACTTTATAAACCATTTGGGGTCAGGGAAAGGGATGGCTGTCGATATGCCATTATCGAACCGCGAGGTCACGGTATTACGGTATCTGGCGAATGGATTATCCAATAAGGAAATTGCTGAACAGCTACTATTAAGCAACAAAACCATTAGCGCGCATAAATCCAATATTTATTCCAAGCTGGGTGTGCAAAGCATCGTGGAATTAATTGATTACGCCAAAGCGCACGAACTGCTTTAACCTGAATTCACTCCCTGCAGCTTATCTGAGCTGCAGGGAGTGCGGTCAGTGCTAATTATAGTTAATCATAAAGGTGGCATCCGCATCGGCTCGTCCGGGCTGAGGGTTATCTGCAGTGGCAATATAATTGGCATAAAACGACAATGTCGCATTCCCCTGCGCATCAACCGAAACCGGCTGGCTGGCCTGCTGGAGAGCCAGACGCGTTTTATCCGCATCCCTGATCTCTACCGCGACATGACTCGCTGTACTGGCGTCGTTTAGCGCCAGCAAACCGTTATTGCTCCCGTCGGCTTTGCCCGAAAACGTAATGGAAGCCGCGCCCGGCGGGCAGCCGGTCAGCTTCAGCGTAAACGGCATGGGCTGCGTGCGGCTCCCGGTAGTGCTGAGCTGTTTCGTGGGCCAGGTGCCCAGCGTAACGCTCTTGTCGCTGTCGCTCCCCTCGGCTACGCAGGTAAAATCGACAATGTTGCCGGACATCTGAATATTGATTTCGCCCAGTGCAGTGGCTGACCACGCGTTTGCCTGAAACATCGCCAGGGCTACCGCAGCGCAATGCCATTTCCAGTTCAGCATCATTCCCCCTTAATCGTAATCCACGCGAAGATAGCCGCGAGAGGTGAAGCGGCCTTCTGCGGGTTTATTCCCGGTAATGCTCACCGGCCATACCCGAATTGCTACCTGCGCCTGCGCGCTGTCGTCCAGGCGGAACGGTATTTTGCTGTTCAGGTTGTTAGGCGTCAGAGGGGCGCCGCTATCGTTCGCAACCACAAATCCAAGATCCGGGTTATCGGAAATCAGCGCATTGCCAGAGACTTTTTCCGCCTCGATGCGCATCGTCAGATAAGCGTTGGCCTCTACGTTCGTACACTTAATGGCAATGGTTTTACTTTGCGGTGAGACTTTCTGGGGACGATTACCGGCACCCGCCTGGCTGAACAACGATGCACCGATATCGCCAAAATCGAACTCCACCACCTGCCCGGCATTTATCGCGCAGCTTTGCGGTACCTGAATGGTACCGCTATAGCTGATGGTATACACCGGCGTATTCAGTGGGTCAGATGTTGTGGTCGTCACATACACCCGAAACATGGTTTGCTGCGGGATCACCACCATATTGATAAACCGCCGCGTGACTCTCAGGCGGAAGACCAGCTTCGAGTCGGTAACCGGAAACGCCTTGTTATTCGGAACGTTAGGATGCTGCCCCATCTGGATATAGTTGGCTGGCGGGTAGAACGTACCCGCGAAGTCATCGTGGATCTGCATTGCGCCATCAAGGTAGTCATTCAGCTTCACATACTTATAGCTATCAATCACCGTCGTTATCGGCAGACTGGTGACGTAACTACGCATCGTGGACTTCCCGCTCGTTCCTTTGGGGCAGATAGCATTTACGCCGACCAGCCCGGACTTTTGCGCAAGGGTCACAATTTGCCCCGGTTTGTTATTGGAGCTGTTAAAAACGTTTGAGAGATCGTAGGAAATATCCTTCGCCACGCCAGTGGAGTTCTGGCAAACCGTTGCCCATGCGGGCATCGCGCTGCACAGCAGCGCAAAGCTCATTACGTTGCGTAAAATGCGCATCTTTGGAACCTCGTTAACGATCACAGCTTGCCCCTGCCATGGTAATGGCCTGGTTCTGGCTTTCAGGCGACAAGCGATAGTGTGCGCGACACTGGGACTGCGCCCCGTCGCCCCACTGGATCAGCAGTTCGCCTTCCAGCGGCAGCCCACTCAGGTAAATTTGTCCATCATCCCCCACCATGCTGGTGACACCGCTTCGGGTTTCACGGACCACCGCGCCGAACGGCACGGGCTGGTTACCGCGCATCACCGTCAGCAGAGCGCGTACGCCGATGCGGGTATCAAAGCTGGCGCGCACCAGCGCGCCTTTAGTCGGCACCACGCTGCTCACGTTGTTTTCAATGTCGGTGTTGTTGCTCATGGTGTTGGTATCCAGCGCCACGCGGTTGTAGCGATAGACGGTGGCATACGGCATCACCGCGTATCCTCGCCAGTCGGTTTTCACACCGGTCTGGTTTTCAATACTGACGCCTGATGCCCCCGGCGCTTTGATCAGCACGTTGGTGTCGCCCAGCGGCTGGCTGAAGGTCACGCCGTCGGCGTGGCCGACCACCCCGCCGGAGAGCTGCCAGTTGAGATCGTGCTGGTCGCGGGAATAGTTGTAGCCCACGCCCAGCGTGCCGTAGGTCGCCTGCCAGTTGGCGCTGGCGCTTCCGCTTGAGCCGTTGGTGCTGGCGTGTCCCTGGGTCACGCTGTAGTTCAGGTTGCGGTCCTCCAGCAGCGTTCCGCTGACGCCGGTTTGCCAGCTTGTGTCGCCATCGCTGTTTCGACTGGCGGATGCCGTAGCGTAGGCGCGGTCAATCGCGCTGTCCCGGCGATAGCCCTGACGGGTAAAGAGGCTAAACGGCACGGAGACGTTAAACGACGCGATCCGATCGGTGCCGTCTATCCCAACGGATTTGTTCCACGACCAGGAGACGGAGTAGTTGATCCCCTTCACGCCTCCCGCATAGCCCAGCTGGTACCAGAGGTTCGACTCGTCGGTTCCCCAGTAGGTCTGCTCGCTGCCGGAGATATAGACCGAGCCGTAGTCCCCCAGCGACTGAGACACGTTGAGCTGGAAGCGGCCTTTTTTATTCCACGTCAGGTTGTGATAACTCTGCACGTCAGGCACATCGTTATCGTTCTGGCTATCGGCATACTGATAACCCTCCATTGAGCGCCAGGCGACGTCGTCGAGGGTGTAAAAGCCTTTTGTGGAGTAGCGGTAGCCCAGCAGCTGGAAGTTGGTGCCGAAGCCGTTAAGGGATTTCGCATAGAGGAAGCGCAGAGACTGCCCTTCATGCTTGCTGTCGTCCGCGAGCTGGCTGCGGGCGTGGGTGATATCGAGCGAAACAGCGCCCCAGTCGCCCAGGTTTTTCCCGGCCCCGACGGCCACCGCGGTATAGCGTGACGCCAGCTGCGTCCCGCCGTAAAGCGTGTAACCGTTGGCTAGACCGGTAATCAGGGTTCCCTGGGTGAAGAACGGCGTATCCTGATCGCTGTTACCGCTGCGGTAATCCCCCGCAACGAGATCGTATTTCCAGCGCCCTTCACGCTGCAGAAGCGGCACGGTGGAGTACGGCACGGTATAGCGCTGCTGGGTGCCGTCTTTCTCTTCGACCGTGACCTCCAGGTCACCGCTTGAGGAGGTCGGGTTAAGATCGGTAATCGCAAATGCGCCCGGCTGGACGTAGCTTTGATAGATAACGTAGCCATTCTGGCGAACCACCACTTTGGCGGGCGTACGGGCGATCCCGCGCACGGTCGGCGCGTAGCCCTGCAGGCTGTCCGGGTACATGCTGTCAGACGAGAAGAGCCGCCCGCCGCGGAACCCCATGCTGTCGAAGACGTCATTCCCGGTATTGCTGTCGCCCAGCACCAGTTCGCTTTTAAGCGGGATAACGGTGCGCTGCGCCCAGGTGCCAATATTCTGCCACTCGCTATGACGCTGCCCGTTATTCTGCGTGTACCGCCATGCGCCGTTGTTACGTAAACGCCAGGCGCCATAGTTCAGCCCGCTCTGCAGGTTGAGGTAATAGCTGTCGTCCTCGCTTCCCCGGTTACCGGTGAAACTGTAGTTCACCAGCGCGGCGGGAATGCCTTCATCCCACTGTTCAGGCGGAATGTAGCCCCGGGCGCTGTTTTGCAACGCCACCTGCGGCAGGCTGACGTCCAAACGCTGTGAGGCAAAGTTAAATGCCGTTTCGCTGCCGGGGATAGCCGTGGTCAGAGGAACGCAGGTCTCGCCCTGCACCTTAGCCAGCTCGGGAAACGCCGCGACGTTAACGCCAAAGCGATCGAGCATCGCGCGCGTAATGCACGCTGACAAACCGCCCGCTACCGGCGGCGTATTCTCGGCCTGCTCAAAACGCACGTCCTGGGTACCGATAAACTCATCGTTACGCCAGATATCCACGCGATAAACGCCGGGTGCCTGCTGGTGTCCTTGTTCAAAACGCGACAAATCCGCCACGCTGGCGGTGTCGTCGGACAAGAAGGCCGGGTTGAAATAACTTTCGCTCCAGCCAGCCTGCGGCCAGAGCGCAGCCATCAGCGCCAGCGCAACCGGGCAGTAACGTCTCTGGTGGTTTTTCATCGCCCTGACTCTGCTCACAGGTTGACGCTACGCGCCGGAGTAATGGCACCGTAGTCATTCACGCTCTGCCAGGAAAGCGTGCCGCTGGCACCGGCTGGCAGCACCTGCTGAGCAGAGCTTTTCGGCGCAACCATCAGGTTTTCCAGCTGCTGCCCGCCCAGCTTCAGATTGACGAGGGTGATGTAATACGGGGAAGCGTTGCTGACTTTGAGGTGGTTGCCCGCGCGCTCAAACCGCAGCTGGGAAAGCGCCTCTTCCGGCTGCATCGCCAGGTTGTTCGGGCGCACAAACAGCTTGATGCGTGAGAGGATCGCCAGCTGCAGCACGTTATTGTTTTCCGTTTTCGCTTTGTTCACCGACGGGATCGCCTTCACATTCATGTAAAAGAGCGATTCGCGATCGGCAGGCAGTGCCGGGCCGGCGTAAATAATACGTAACGTGTTTTCACTGTTCGGCTCGCTAACAAACAGGGGCGGAGTGACGGCAAACGTTTTTTCTTTTTGCCCGCTCGCATTTTCGATCCACGCGTTAATTAAATAGCGTTCCTGTTTGTTGCTATTGGTGATCGCCAGCGACGTTTGTTTTGCCTCTGCGGGATAAATAACGCGCGTGGCTCCCAGCGCAATACCGCCGGAAGCATTTGCGCAGGTAGAAACCATCATCAAAATAAACGATAAAAAAAGTCCTGGTTTAATTAGGGTATTCATCACAACCGTACCTTTAATAATGTGTTCGCAGGTGTTATGGATAAATCAACGTAAACCAGACATCCGACTGAATTTTGCCTGGCTCGAGATGTTCGGAAATAGCCCGATAGCGGGCGCTAAAATGGAACGCGAGCTCGCGGGTATCGACAGGCAGCCAGCTGACGGCCGTGGCGTTTGGAATAATCTGACGTTGCTGTTCGTCAAAGAGTGCCAGCCCAACGCCGCTGCTGACGGGTGTTTCACCCGGCCTCGATGTCGCCAGAAAGACCTGCGGATCCTCTGCGGGTGTGGCGCCCTGAAACTGGATCCCCACGGTGCGCGAAACATCAACGCTGCAGTCCAGCAGCCGCACGGTGAAAGGCACATTCACCGTGGAAAAACTGCCCACACCGGAAAATGAATTGGTTCGGTACTGCCCCATGTCGATGCGCATATTCTGGCTGTCGGGCGCCACGGCGCAGCCGCCGTTCACCAGTTCACCCCGGAGATGAACCTTGCCGCCTTCGATCACCACGGTATGCGCCGATGCCGGGCAAGCCATCGCAAGGGTTAACAGCAGTAGTGTTCCAGTCCTTGTCATCCTTCGTTCCTGGCATTAGCGTATGACGGGCCTCTTCCCTGAGGCCTGAACATCCCTGTGCGGAGGAATTACTCGTATTTCATTACGAAGGTGGCGTCAGCGTTCGCCTGGCCTGGCTCAGTGGTGGCAGCCGTTGATTTGTAACGGGCGGTGAACTTCAGGGTGTTGGTCCCTTCGATCAGCGTCTGCGCAGCAGAGAAGGTCGCGCCGTCTGGGGTCAGAACACTGGATTTGCTGTCGAGGATTTCGATACCGACGCCTTTCGCGGTGCTGTCGTTGTTACCGGAGGTTACTGCCAGCAGGGTTTTGTCGGTTGGGTCGATCTGACCGGTGAACGCAACAGCTGCAGTTTTGGCAACCAGCGGATCGCAATCATTCAGTTCAATGTTGAATGGAATATTAGAGGTGGTGTCGCCCACTTTGGTGAATTTCGCGGTACGATACTGACCCAGATTAACGGTCTGCTCGGAAGAATCAGTATTTACTGAACAAGCCGCATTAACCAGCTCACCTTTAAAATGTACGGTACCGCCATTAACGGAAACCGGCGTAGCAGGATCTGCTGCATTTGCGGCACCTGCAACCAGGGCAAAAGTAGCAATAACAGTAGAAGCAATGTTGCTGAGTTTCATGTCTATTCCTTTAAAATGTAAATAACCCTTCCCGCGAATAATCGGGAATAAGAAATACGTTCAATTAATGAATTGAAAGCTTATTTCGGAGGAGACAAAGTAGCTCAGGATGCGTTTTTTAAATATGTCAAAACGCTGCCATTTCGCCAGGTCACATCCTAATACTGCCTAAGAAATTGACCATCCCTTAAGAAGGGTTTTTGCGTATCACTGATGAAAACTCGTAAAGGGTGACTGACAGCGACGCTCGCTTCTGACAAAATACACGCCATCCCCCCTTTCAAACGTTACAGACGGAATCTTCTCTCTGATGGCAGCAAAGATTATTGACGGTAAAACGATTGCGCAGCAGGTGCGCTCTGAGGTCGCGGAAAAAGTGAAGGCGCGTAAAGCTGCCGGAAAACGCGCCCCCGGGCTGGCCGTTGTGCTGGTTGGCAGCAACCCTGCATCGCAGATTTATGTGGGCAGCAAACGCAAAGCGTGTGAAGAGGTCGGCTTCGTCTCCCGCTCTTACGATTTGCCGGAAACCACCAGCGAAGCAGAACTGCTGGAACTTATTGACACTCTGAATGCCGATAAAGAGATCGACGGTATTCTGGTTCAGCTGCCGCTACCTGCCGGTATCGACAACGTGAAGGTGCTGGAGCGTATCGCACCGGATAAAGACGTGGACGGTTTCCATCCATACAACGTTGGCCGCCTGTGCCAGCGTGCGCCGCGTCTGCGTCCTTGCACGCCGCGCGGTATCGTGACGCTGCTGGAGCGTTATAACATCGACACCTACGGCCTGAACGCCGTGGTCATCGGGGCGTCCAACATCGTGGGCCGCCCGATGAGCATGGAGCTGCTGCTGGCCGGCTGCACCACCACAGTTACCCATCGCTTCACCAAAAACCTGCGCCACCACGTTGAAAACGCCGATCTGCTGATCGTCGCTGTCGGTAAGCCGGGCTTTATTCCGGGTGAATGGATTAAAGAGGGGGCGATTGTCGTGGACGTCGGAATTAACCGTCTGGAAAACGGCAAAGTGGTCGGCGACGTGGTGTATGAAGATGCCGCCGCACGCGCGTCTTACATTACCCCAGTACCGGGCGGCGTAGGCCCGATGACCGTAGCAACGCTGATTCAGAATACCCTGCAGGCGTGCGAAGAATATCACGACGTAGAGGACGCGTAAGATGGCGACTTTTTCATTAGGTAAACACCCGCACGTTGAGCTGTGCGATCTGCTCAAGCTGGAAGGCTGGAGCGAAAGCGGCGCGCAGGCAAAAATCGTTATCGCCGACGGGCTGGTAAAAGTCGACGGCGTGGTAGAAACGCGCAAGCGCTGCAAGATTGTCGCGGGCCAGACCGTAAGCTTCGAAGGACAGAGCGTAACCGTTACGGCCTGAGCCCCCTCACCTAACCCTCTCCCCAAAGGGGAGAGAGAACAGTCCGAACGCCGTTTCCAGGCCGGGTAAGGCGAAGCCGCCACCCGGCAATTTTTCTGACTATCCCCTCATACCCATCACGGTTATTTATCGATCCACTTCAAATAATCATTATTTCGTTTGTTGAAAAGTGAAAATTCAGTTGCGCGTTTTTCACTCTTTGCCCACGATAAGTAGAACGTTCTACTAAAACGTTCTACTTACAATAACAGCGCCAAAAAAAGCGCTACTCGGGGGAAATCAGCATGAGTCTGATATCAGGGTTTGTTAAATCGCTGTCTAAGTTATCGATGATTGGTCGCGCCTTAATGCTGCCAATTTCACTGCTTCCCGCTGCGGGCCTGCTGCTGGCCTTCGGCGATAAGTTCCATCTGCCGCTGATGATGAACGCAGGCGGGGTTATCTTTGATAACCTGCCGATGCTGTTTGCCATTGGCTCCGCCGTGGGTCTGGCGTCAGAATCCGGCATCGCGGCGCTGTCTGCGGCCGTTTCGGTGTTTGTCACCAATATCACCATCAGCACCGTGCTGAGCATCACCCCGGAAATGGCCTCCCAGGGCGGGAAATACGCCATGGTAGTGGGCATTCCGACGCTGCAGATGGGCGTCTTCGGCGGCCTGATCTGCGGTATTCTCGCGGCCTGGTGCTACAACCGCTTCCATACCATGCAGCTGCCGGAGTTCCTGGGCTTCTTCTCCGGCAAGCGCTTCGTGGCGATTGCAACAGCGTTCCTCTCGTTCCTGATGGGGCTGCTGCTGCCGTACGTCTGGCAGCATATCCAGGCCGGTATCGACGCCCTCTCCGTGGTCGTTAACGGCGATAATCAGGCGGCCTCGACCTTTATCTTCGGTCTGGTGGAACGCGCGCTGATCCCGCTCGGTCTGCACCATATCTGGTATCCGTCGTTCTGGTATTCGTTTGGGGATTACACCACCCAGGCAGGCCAGGTGATCCACGGCGACCAGACCATCTGGTTCAAGATGCTGGAAGAAGGGGTGAAATCCTTCAGCAGCGACACCTACCAGAACGCCGGCAAGTTCATGCAGGGTGAATTCCCGCTGATGCTGTTCGCGCTGCCCGCGGCGTGCCTGGCGATGTATCACGAAGCCCATACGAAGAATAAAAAAATCGCGGCCGGTATTCTGTTCTCCGCGGCGCTCACCTGCTTCCTGACGGGGATCACCGAACCGGTTGAGTTTACCTTTATCTTCGTGGCACCGATTCTGTACGTCTTTAACGCCATCATGGCGGGCCTGGCCTACATGACCATGTACCTGCTGCATGCGCATATCGCCAAGTCGTTCTCTGCGGGCTTTATCGACTATCTGTCATTCGGGATCCTGCCGTCGTTTAACGGTTACCAGACCCACTTCCTGAGCGCCATTATCATCGGCATTCCAATGGGCCTGATTTATTATTTCACGTTCCGCTTTGTGATCCGTCGTTTCGACGTGAAAACGCCGGGCCGCACCGAAGTAACGGCCAACGCGAATGAGAAATCAGATTCTGAACTCGCGACCGAGATCATCACCCTGCTGGGCGGCGCGCATAACATCGACTCCGTCGGCGCCTGTATCACTCGTCTTCGCCTGGAAGTGACAAAAAGCGAGGTGGTGGATAAAGACGGTCTGAACGGACTCGGCGCGCGCGGCGTGGTCTTCGTCGGCGACAACGGTATCCAGGTGATTTTCGGTGCCAGAGCACAGTTTATCGCCCAGACCATGTCCACCATGATCGGCAAATAATAAGATGCCTGAACGACACGTCTCCTGTACGCTGGGAGACGTGTTTTATCTGGCTGATAATCGGCAAATTTCAGGGAGCGGTTTTGAAGAAAGTCAGCATCATTGATGTCGCAAAGCACGCGGGCGTGTCGGTTTCAACCGTCTCGCTGGTGCTGCGCCAGAAAGGGAAAATCTCAGAGGCAACGATCGAGAAGGTCAACGCTGCCATCAATACGCTGGGCTATGTTCATAACGTCGCCGCTGCCAACCTCCGCGCCAATACCTCCAATCTGATTGGCCTGATCCTCCGTGACTTTAGCGACAGTTTCTCCATCAAGGTGATGGCGAGCATCGTCCAGGATCTTGAAAAACAGGGGTATATGGTTTTTCTCGGCCAGCCCCAGAACGACCATGACCATCTTGAGCGCTGCCTGCTGTCGTTTAAGCAGCAGGGCGTCGCCGGGGTAATCTATCTGGCCTCGGATACCCGCACCGCCACCCTCCCGGAAAAGATTCGCCACTGCCCGCTACCGCTGGTGGTGGTCTCTCAGTCGCTGCTGGATGAAAAATGCAATCTGGTGATGCGCGATAACCGGCAGGCGGCCAGTCTGGCGGTGCGTTATCTTATCGAGCGCGGCCATCGCAATATCGCCTATATTGGCGGACGTGAAGGCTGCCTTATCCGCGAACAGCGCCTGCTCGGTTTTCGCAGCGCGATGGCGCAAAACGGGCTGGTCTGGCGCGATGAGTACTCTCCGGCCTGCAGCGATGACACGCTGGCAGCGGGTTTCGCCACCCGCCAGCTGCTGGAAAAAAACAACACCATCACCGCCCTGCTCTGCCACTCGCCGGATGCCATGATCGGCTCCATCTCCGGTATTCATCAGGTCGGGCGTACGGTGGGTAAAGATGTGTTTCTGACGCAGCAGGTCGCGCTGGTCGGTTTCGAAGATATGCTCCACGTTAACCTCACCTCGCCGTCATTTACCTACGTTTCGTCCGCCAGCGAAGAGACGGGGCGTCAGGCGGCCGGGCTGATTATTCGCACGCTGAAGGAGCCGACGCTGCAAACCCAGCGCATTACGCTTTCCGGGCAGCTTATCGCGCGCGAGTCGGCGTAAAATAAGAATTTGACGCGGGTCTGCTGGCGCGGGTTTACTGCTATATTTCCATGATTTGCCATGGATAATGTCAATGCCTACCGTTATTACGCACGCTGCTGTTCCGCTTTGTCTGGGCTTAGGCCTGGGAACCAAAGTGATTCCTCCTCGCCTGCTGTTTGCCGGGATTGTCCTCGCCATGCTGCCGGATGCCGACGTGCTGGCGTTCAAGTTCGGCGTCGCGTACGGCAACGTTTTCGGCCATCGCGGCTTTACCCACTCCCTGCTGTTTGCCTTCGTGGTGCCCATACTCTGCGTGCTGACTGGACGACGATGGTTCCGGGCCAGCCTGACGCGGTGCTGGCTGTTTTTAACGGTGTCACTGCTGTCGCACAGCCTGCTGGATTCGATCACCACGGGCGGGAAAGGCGTCGGCTGGCTGTGGCCGTGGTCAGATGAACGCTTCTTTGCGCCGTGGCAAGTGATTAAGGTCGCACCCTTTGCGCTGTCGCGCTATACCACGCCGTACGGGCATCAGGTGATTATTTCAGAACTGCTGTGGGTGTGGCTGCCGGGGGTCGTGCTGATAGGGTTGCTGTGGTGGAAGCGGAGGTAAAAGCAAAACGGCAACTCAAGTTGCCGTTTTTAGTGTTTGCACCCTCTCCCTGTGGGAGAGGGCTGGGGTGAGGGCATCAGCGCGCACCAGACTTACTTACGGCGCCAGGTGGTCCCCTGCGGGCCGTCCTCCAGAATAATACCCATCTCGGTCAGACGGTTACGCGCCGCATCGGCCGCCGCCCAGTCTTTCGCCTGACGCGCTTCCAGACGCGCTTTGATCAACGCTTCAATTTCCGCCACTTCACCGTCGTCCGCCTGCGCACCGCTCTGCAGGAACGCGTCCGGCTCCTGCTCCAGCAGGCCGAGCACGGAGGAGAGCTTACGCAGATGAGACGCCAGCGCATTCGCCGCGGCCATATCTTCTGACTTCAGGCGGTTCACTTCGCGCGCCATGTCGAACAGCACGGAGTAGGCTTCCGGGGTGTTGAAGTCGTCGTTCATCACCTCAACGAAGCGCGCTTCGAACGCTTCGCCGCCTGCCGCCGGAACAGACCTGTCGGTACCGCGCAGCGCGGTATACAGACGCTCCAGCGCCGAGCGCGCCTGCTTCAGATTCTCTTCGCTGTAGTTCAGCTGGCTGCGATAGTGGCCGGACATCAGGAAGTAGCGCACGGTTTCCGCGTCGTAATACTTCAGCACGTCGCGCACGGTGAAGAAGTTGCCCAGCGATTTGGACATCTTCTCACGGTCAACCATCACCATTCCGGAGTGCATCCAGTAGTTCACGTACTCGCCGCCGTGGGCGCAGGTGGACTGCGCGATTTCGTTTTCGTGGTGCGGGAACATCAGGTCCGAGCCGCCGCCGTGAATGTCGAAGTGTTTACCCAGCTGCTTGCAGTTCATCGCAGAACATTCAATGTGCCAGCCCGGACGGCCTTCGCCCCACGGGGATGGCCAGCTTGGTTCACCCTCTTTGGACATTTTCCACAGCACGAAGTCCATCGGGTTACGCTTCACGTCAACCACGTCAACGCGGGCACCGGCCTGGAGCTGGTCCAGATCCTGACGGGAAAGCGCACCGTAGGTTGGGTCCGTCGGCACGGAGAACATCACGTCGCCGTTGTCGGCAACATACGCATGACCGCGGGCGATCAGCTTTTCGGTGATCTCGATGATTTCGTGAATATGGTGGGTCGCGCGCGGCTCGCTGTCCGGGCGCTGAATATTCAGGGCGTCAAAATCTTTGTGCATCTCAGCGATCATGCGATCCACCAGCGCGACAAAGCTTTCGCCATTTTCATTCGCGCGCTTGATGATCTTATCGTCGATGTCGGTGATGTTGCGCACGTATTTCAGGTTGTACCCCAGAAAACGCAGGTAGCGTGACACCACGTCGAAGGCGACAAAGGTACGGCCATGGCCAATGTGACAGAGATCGTAAACCGTAATACCACACACGTACATGCCGACTTCCCCGGCATGGATAGGTTTAAATTCCTCTTTCTGGCGCGTCATTGTATTAAAGATTTTTAACATCGAAGATTCCATGTAAACACGTGTGTGGTTGAAAACCGGCTATTCTACCCGTAATTCAAACCCGAAGCAGCACACAATGCAAGGTGATCGCATCCTGTGGTTATGCTATAACAAGCCCCTATAGATGACCCGAAGGCGGGTCGACGTACCACAATAACGGAACAGGATGCAAAAATGGTTACTTTCCACACTAATCATGGCGATATCGTAATCAAAACCTTTGATGACAAAGCGCCTGAAACAGTTAAAAACTTCCTGGACTACTGCCGCGAAGGTTTCTACAACAACACCATTTTCCACCGCGTGATCAACGGTTTTATGATCCAGGGCGGCGGTTTCGAACCTGGCATGAACCAGAAAGCCACTAAAGAACCGATCAAAAACGAAGCGAACAACGGCCTGAAAAACACCCGCGGTACGCTGGCAATGGCGCGTACTCAGGCTCCACACTCTGCAACCGCGCAGTTCTTCATTAACGTAGCAGACAACGACTTCCTGAACTTCTCCGGCGAAAGCCTGCAGGGTTGGGGCTACTGCGTATTCGCAGAAGTGGTTGAAGGCATGGACGTGGTTGACAAGATCAAAGCCGTCTCTACTGGCCGCAGCGGTATGCACCAGGACGTTCCTAAAGAAGACGTTGTGATTACAAGCGTGACCGTCAGCGAGTAATTGGTGGCGACACTCTTTATTGCGGATCTGCATCTGCAAACA
Source organism: Enterobacter sp. ECC-249 (assembly GCF_043965265.1). Taxonomy (NCBI): domain Bacteria; kingdom Pseudomonadati; phylum Pseudomonadota; class Gammaproteobacteria; order Enterobacterales; family Enterobacteriaceae; genus Enterobacter; species Enterobacter sp. ECC-249. Next base: position 1,624,238 of record NZ_CP143660.1, on the reverse strand, counting down.
GAAGAACCGGCGATAACCGCCGGTTTTCTGCGTTTTTTACGCGGTGAAGCGAAAAGCGCCGATGCGCTGTACATCCTGGGCGACCTCTTTGAAGCCTGGATTGGCGACGACGATCCTAACCCGCTGCATCGTGAAATGGCTTCGGCCATTAAAGCGCTGGTGGATTCCGGCGTCCCCTGCTACTTCATTCACGGCAACCGTGATTTCCTGATCGGCAAGCGCTACGCCCGCGAAAGCGGCATGACCCTGCTGCCGGAAGAACAGGTGCTCGATCTCTACGGCCGCAAGGTGCTGATCATGCACGGCGACACGCTCTGCACCGACGATACCGGCTACCTGGCGTTTCGCGCCAAAGTCCACACCCCGTGGATCCAAAAGGTGTTCCTTGCCCTGCCGCTGTTTATCCGCAACCGTATCGCCGCCAGAATGCGCGCAGGCAGTAAAGCCGCCAACAGCAGCAAATCTATGACCATCATGGACGTGAACCCGCAGGCCGTGGTGAGCGTGATGGAAAAGCATGGCGTTCGGTGGTTGATCCACGGTCATACCCATCGTCCTGACGTGCATTCCCTTATCGCCAACGGCGAACCGGCCCATCGCGTGGTGTTGGGTGCATGGCACTCAGAAGGATCCATGGTCAAAGTCACGCCAGAGGGCGTGGAGCTGATCGCTTTTCCTTTTTAAGCCCTCACAATTCATTCTATTTTTTTGAATAATATCGGCAAATTGTTTCGATTTTAATCAGCCCGCGGTCGGCCTATTATCTATCACATCAGGGCAACACGCCCTATCCCAGATAAATTACTTTAGGAATACGACCATGAAATCCATCAAAACTTTCGTTGCAGTTGCCGCTCTCTCCCTGGCTTCTTTCGGTGCTTTCGCGCAGAGCGTCAGCGCAACCGGTTCAACCCTTGACCGCGCAGAGGCAAAAATTGCTGCGCAGGCCGCTGAACAAGGTGCGTCCTACAAAATCACCAGCGCACAGTTCAACAACCGCGTGTATATGACCGCTGAACTGACTAAATAATGATTGTCGATTGACGAAAACAGACCGCCAGAACGCGGTCTGTTTTGTTATGAATTGATGGCAACAACGGCTCAAGATTTAACCGCGCAACCGTTTTCCTTGCCCGTATAACATGCTATTCTCTGTGCCCTCGAAAGCAGTGTGTTTCGCACCACAGGAGTTTTAAGACGCATGTCTTCCCGCAATAATCCGGCGCGTGTCGCCATCGTGATGGGGTCCAAAAGCGACTGGGCTACCATGCAGTTCGCCGCCGAAATCTTTGAAATCCTGAATGTTCCGCACCACGTCGAAGTGGTCTCCGCGCACCGTACACCGGACAAACTGTTCAGCTTCGCCGAAAGCGCCGAAGAGAACGGTTATGAGGTGATCGTTGCCGGTGCGGGCGGCGCAGCACATCTGCCGGGCATGATTGCCGCCAAAACCCTGGTGCCGGTGCTGGGCGTCCCGGTACAAAGCGCCGCGTTAAGCGGTGTGGATAGCCTCTACTCCATCGTCCAGATGCCGCGTGGCATTCCCGTCGGCACGCTGGCGATTGGCAAAGCGGGTGCGGCGAACGCTGCCCTGCTGGCGGCGCAAATTCTTGCGACGCACGATAAAGCATTGCATCAGCGTCTGGCGGAGTGGCGTAAAGCCCAGACCGACGAAGTGCTGGACAATCCGGACCCGCGGGGTGCGGCATGAAGCAGGTTTGCGTTCTCGGTAACGGCCAGCTAGGCCGCATGCTGCGTCAGGCCGGTGAGCCGCTGGGTATTGCCGTCTGGCCCGTCGGGCTGGATGCCGAGCCGGAGGCGGTACCGTTCCACCAGAGCGTGATCACCGCCGAGATCGAACGCTGGCCGGAAACTGCGCTGACCCGCGAGCTGGCGCGTCATAACGCCTTCGTTAACCGCGACGTATTCCCGATCATTGCCGACCGTCTGACGCAAAAGCAGCTTTTCGACAAGCTCGGTCTGCCGACCGCGCCGTGGCAGCTCCTGTCTGATAAAAACGAGTGGAATGATGTTTTCGCGATGCTGGGAGAGCTGGCAATCGTGAAGCGCCGCGTGGGCGGTTACGATGGCCGCGGTCAGTGGCGCCTGCGCGCAGACGACACCGCCGAGCTGCCGGATGATTGCTACGGCGAGTGTATCGTTGAGCAGGGCATCAACTTCAGCGGTGAAGTGTCGCTGGTTGGCGCGCGCGGACACGACGGGCATACCGTCTTTTATCCGCTGACGCATAACCTGCACCAGGACGGCATTCTGCGCACCAGCGTCGCCTTCCCGCACGCTAATGCTGACCAGCAGACGCAGGCGGAAGAGATGCTCTCTGCCATCATGCACGAGCTCGGGTACGTGGGCGTGATGGCGATGGAGTGCTTTATCACCCCGTCCGGTCTGCTGATCAACGAGCTGGCACCGCGTGTGCACAACAGCGGCCACTGGACACAAAACGGCGCGTCCATCAGCCAGTTCGAACTGCACCTGCGCGCCATCACCGACCTGCCGCTGCCGCAGCCGGTGGTCAACAGCCCGTCGGTGATGATCAACCTGATCGGCACCGATCTGAACTACGACTGGCTGAAGCTGCCGCTGGTGCATCTGCACTGGTATGACAAAGAGGTTCGCCCGGGTCGTAAGGTTGGCCACCTGAACCTGAGCGACAGCGACACGGGCCGTCTGAGCGCCACGCTGGAAGCCATGATCCCGCTCCTGCCGCCGGAATACGCGAGCGGTATTGTCTGGGCACAGTCAAAGCTAAAATAGTTCTCCCTCCGCCGGGGAGTTGACCTCCTCTTTCCCCGGCGTACAATTCCCGCCCATTGCTGCTTAGCTTTCTTCTGGAATAACCATGAACGATGGAACGGACTATCGCGCGATCCTCGCGTCCGATACCCCTTTAATCGACGTTCGCGCGCCGATCGAATTTGCCCAGGGCGCGATGCCAGCGGCAGTCAACCTGCCATTAATGAATGATGACGAGCGCGCCGCCGTCGGCACCTGTTATAAACGTCAGGGACCGGACGCCGCGCTGGCGCTCGGCCATCGCCTGGTGAGCGGCGACACGCGTGAGGCTCGCATCAGCGCCTGGCGGGAAGCCAGCCTTGCCCATCCTGAGGGCTTTCTCTGCTGCGCGCGGGGCGGCCAGCGTTCACATATCTCGCAGGCGTGGCTGAAAGAAGCAGGTATCGACTACCCGCTGATCCGCGGCGGCTATAAAGCCCTGCGCCAGACGGCGATTCAGGTGACTATTGAGCAGTCGCAAAAGCCGATGGTGCTTATTGGCGGCTGCACCGGAAACGGTAAGACCCTGCTGGTGAAGCAGCACGCACAGGGCATCGATCTGGAAGGGCTGGCGCACCATCGCGGCTCGTCCTTTGGCCGCACGCTCACGCCGCAGCTTTCTCAGGCCAGCTTTGAAAATCACCTTGCCGTCGAGTTGCTGAAAAAAGACGCCGCGCGCTGGGTGCTGGAAGATGAAGGCCGGATGATTGGCTCCAACCACCTGCCGGAGTGCCTGCGCGACCGCATGGTTGAATCCCCTATCGTTGTTGTCGAAGACCCGTTTGACGTCCGTCTTGAGCGCCTGCGCGAAGAGTATTTCGATCATATGTGGGCGGATTTTTCTGCCGCCTACGGCGAGGAAGCAGGCTGGAAAGAATACAGTGAGTACCTGCACCACGGCCTGTTCGCCATTCGCCGCCGTCTGGGGCTGCAGCGGTATGCCGAATTCAGCGCGCTGTTAGATTCCGCGCTGCTGGAACAGCAACGATCTGGCAGCACGGACGCGCACTTCAGCTGGCTTGCGCCGCTGCTGAAGGACTATTACGACCCGATGTACGGCTATCAGTTGGAGAAGAAAGCGGAGAAGATTGTGTATCGCGGGACGTATGAAGAAATTGCTGAGTGGCTTGATCGCTGAAAAATAAAGCCGGGTGGCGGCTACGCCTTACCCGGCCTACATGTTCTATCCGTCTGTTCCCTCTCCCTTTCAGGGAGAGGGTTAGGGTGAGGGTTAGAAGTCGTAACGCAGACGCACCAGGTTCATGTCGCCCAGGTTGTCGGTGCTGGAGGTGAACACGTGTTCGTAATCCACGCGGAAACCGTAATCCAGCTGGAAGCTGATACCCACGCCGTTGTCGATGCGCTGGTAGTTACGACCGTTCACGTACTGAATACGGTCACCCATGAAGTAAGGCTGGATGGATTTAACCGCGTACTGACCGATTGGGAATTTGTAACCTGCGAAGTACTCAATACCCCACGCGTCGCCCGCAAAGTAGTCGTTAACAGACACTTTTTTGGTGGTCAGGAAGTTCTGATACCAGCCGCCGCCTGCGGAGAAGGTCCAGTTGTCCGGGGTCCAGCTCAGCGCGGTACCGAGGATGTTCTGGTCGTAGGTTTTGCTGTCGCCGTTGTCCGGGTTACGCATGTCGGCACGGGTATAGTTCCACGCGGCGCCCCAGGTCAGATCGGTGGTCAGGTGATAATCCAGACCCAGCGAGCCGCCGCCTTTACGCTTGTAGCGCAGGCCGTTGCCCGGCAGGTATTCGCTGTCTTCAAACAGGTAGGATGCATAGATGTCAGCATCGCCCACGGTTTTCTTATATTTCAGCATCTGGCGTGAACGGTAAGAGCCGTCGTAGTCGCCGTTGATACCGTTACCTGGTGCCTGACCAATCATGTCGTAGTCCCAGATATCGGTTTTCGCGCCAACCACATCATAGTAAACGCTGTTCTGTTGACCAAAGGTCAGCGTACCCCAGGTGTCGCTCTTCAGACCGGTGTAGAGCATACGACGCGTGGTGTCGTGTGCGCCGTCGGCGTAGTGGTGATCCCAGTTGAACTGCGCTGGAATGTTCACACCCAGCTCGTAGTAGCTGATCCAGCTGATGTCATCAAACAGGTAGTAATCTGCTGCGAAACGGAAACGGGTGCCGCCGTCAAAGCCGTTACGCTTGTAGCTGTTTTTACCGTCGTCGCCGGTCATGTTCTGGAACTGAGGACGGATACTGCCACCAACGGTGAAGTTCAGGCGGCTCAGCGGGTTACCCGCCTGAGGATCCTGCTTAAGAACGGTGATTTCCGCCTGAGAAGCGAAGGTCGTTAATGCCACTGCCGCGCCGATCGTTGCCGCCAGCGCTGATTTTTTTATAGTCATTATTTTTCCTTAATAGACACGCTGCTAAGTATTTAGCGGGTGAATATTAACTGGAAATAATCGGGCCGTGTGGTCGGGTTTTTAATGTTTTGTGCTACTAAATGAGTGGGTATTATCACTTTGTGCTATTTAAACACTGCGCACCGGCACAAAAACCGGTGCGCAACTATCACCGTGCTAAATCAACTCGCGAACTGACGGAACAGGGCTTTACCCTTTAACAGCCGCGTGCCGAGCCAGCCTCCGCAGAGAGAAAGCAGCGCAGCGCCGCACAGAGGCAGGGTTAACCAAAGACGCCAGTCAGGCTCCCACGGGAAGTCGAAGACCTTTGTCTGCAGCACCGCCAGCGCCGTCTCTGCGCCAATGGCCGCTACCAGACCGGCCACCAGCCCCAGCAGCGCAAACTCGCTCCAGAGCGTCATTCGCAGCAGCCTCTTGCCGGCCCCCAGCGTGCGGTAAACCACCAGTTCCTGATGGCGCTGGCGCATGCCCACCTGTACCTGAGCCAGCAGCAACAGCACGCCGCAGATCGTCACCAGCACCACCATGACCTCCAGCGCGCGGCTCACCTGCTCCAGCACCTGCCCTACCTGTTTGAGGATCGCGCCGATATCCAGCAGGCTGACCGTCGGAAACTCGCGGTTTAGCTGGGTCAGCATGCCGTTGCTGTTTTCCCAGCGGAAGCTGGTCAGCCAGCTCTGCGGTTGCCCGTCCAGCGCCCCCGGCGGGAAGATAAAGAAGAAGTTGGGCCGCAGGCTTTCCCAGTCCACTTTACGCAGGCTGGTGACTTTCGCGGTAAAATCCTGGGTATCGCCTGTGAAGGTGACGCTGTCTCCCAGCTTCACCTTCAGGCGCGTCGCCAGCCCCTCCTCCATCGACACCTCTCCCGCTTTCGGCGGCCAGGTGCCGGCGGTTATCGGGTTGTGGTCAGGCCGTTTCTCCTGCCAGGTGAGGTTCAGCTCGCGGTTCAGCGACTCGTCCTTGTTCCCCTCCGTTGGCTGCCCGTTGATCTGCGTCAGACGCGCGCGAACGATGGGATAGAACGACTCGAGGATGATGTGATGCTCCGCCAGGAAGCCCTTCAGCGGCGTAACCTGCTCAGGGGCGATATTGATCAGGAAATAGTTCGGGCTTTCCGGCGGAAGCTGCTGCTGCCAGCGATCGAGCAGATCGCCGCGCAGCACCAGCAGCAGCGCCAGCAGCATAAACGACAGCGAAAACGCCGACAGCTGGCTGAGCGTAGCCCAGGGCTGGTGCAGCAGACGGTTGACCGCCAGGCGCACGGGCAGGGATTTTACCGTCACCCTTTTCAGGAGGTTGAGTAGGATCCAGCCCAGCACGCCGCACAGCAGCGCCAGCACAACCGCCCCGGCCAGCACCGCCCACAGCAGCGTACTGCCCCCCATCAACCACGCCAGCAGCCCCACCGCCACCGCAATAATCACCGGAAGGTAGAACTTCAGCGGCCAGACGTTCGCCACCACATCGTTACGAAGCACGCGCAGCGGCTGCGTGGCGAGCAGCAGGCGATAGGGTCGGAGCCCCACCAGCAGCGAAATCACCGTCATTGCGCCGATTGCCCATAGCCACGGCCAGAGGCTGGCCGGCGGCAATGCTGCCGGGAGCACCGGTTTCAGCATCACCATCAGCAGTTTTTCAAACAGCAGCCCTATTATTCCGCCGGTCAGCGCCGACAGAACCAGCAGCATCAGCCACTGGCCGACGATCAGCTTGCGCAGCTGCGCCCTGCCCGCCCCCAGGGTTTTGAGGATCGCCACCAGGTCGTAGCGGCTGCGGCAGTAGTGCCCCATCGCCACGGCCACCGCCGCCACCGCCAGCAGCAGGGTCAACAGGGCCGAGAGCAGCAGGAACTGCTGAGAGCGCTCGAGAGATTTACCGAGCGCCCCCTCGTCCTGCTCCAGCCCGAACCAGCGGTGTTCCGGTTTGAGCTGCGGCAGAAGCCATTTTTCATATGCGGCAAGCTGGGCGGGCGTGCCGCCAAACTTATAGCGCCAGGTGACGCGGCTGCCCGGCTGCACGGCATGGGTTGCCGCGACATCCGCGGTGTTCATCAGCAGGCGCGGCGCAAGCTGGAACGGGTTAAATCCGCCGTCGGGCTCCTGCACCACTTCCCCGGTAATCCTGAGGGTAGCGTCACCGACGTCGATACTGTCGCCGGGTTTCAGGTTCAGCAACGCCATCAGACGCGATGCCAGCAGCACCGTACCGGGCGTGGGCTTTAATCCCGGCGGAAGGGTCTGTAAGTCACCGTACATCGGGTAGATATCATCGACGGCCTTGACGCTCGCCAGCTGCGGCGTGTCGCCCGCGAAGGTCATGGTCTGGAAGGTGATTTGTTCCCCCACCTTCAGCCCTTCTTTGCGCGCTGCTTCAATCCAGCCCGGCGGCACGGGGCGGGAACTTTCCAGCGCCCTGTCCCCCGCCATAAACTCCCGGCTCTGCTGGCTGAGCCCTTTTTCCATGCGGTCACTGACGCTGCCGAGCGCCAGCACGCAGGCCACCGCCAGGCTTAGCGCCAGCCAGACAATCAGCAGCGAGGGGGAGCGCCACTCGCGCCAGAACCAGCGGGTAATCATGCTTCCTCCTGCAGAACGCCGTTCACCAGCCGCAGGCGACGGTCGCAGCGCGCGGCGAGCTGCGGATCGTGGGTCACGAGGATAAGCGTAGTGCCGTGCTCGCGGTTGAGCGAAAACAGCAGGTCGGCAATCCGGTCTCCGGTTTTACGGTCAAGGTTGCCGGTAGGTTCATCGGCAAACAGCACCTCAGGGCGGCCGTTAAACGCGCGAGCCAGCGCCACGCGCTGCTGCTCACCGCCGGAAAGCTGGGCGGGAAGATGGTCGAGACGTTTCCCCAGACCGAGCTGTTCCAGCAGCGCCTTCGCGTGAGCGCGGCTTTCACGGCTGTTTTCACCGCGCAGCAGCGCCGGGAGCTCGACGTTTTCCAGCGCGTTCAGGGTTGGGATCAGCATAAATGACTGAAAGACAAATCCAACGTGACGCGCGCGCAGCGCGGCCCGCGCCTCTTCATCAAGCTGATGCAGCGGCTGCCCGACAAGGTGCACCTCACCGCTGCTGCCGTCGTCCAGACCGGCTAAAATCGCCAGCAGCGTGGACTTACCGGAACCGGATTCGCCAATCAGCGCAATGGTTTCAGCGCGTTTGACAACGAGTTCAACTCCGGTAAGGATGGAAAGCTCGTGTTCCCCCTGACCGACGGACTTCTTAAGATGATGAACTTCAACACTGTTTTCCGCTGGCATTTGCCCTTCCTGTTTTTGATTCTGATGACTTTCCGCGCGGCGGCAGCGGACACGTTACTGGTTCTCGGCGACAGCCTGAGCGCAGGCTATCGCATGGCGGCCAGCGCGGCCTGGCCCGCTCTGCTCAATGACAAATGGCAGAGCAAAACGTCTGTAATCAACGCCAGCATCAGCGGCGACACCTCGCAGCAGGGTCTGTCGCGCCTGCCTGCGCTGCTCAAACAGCATCAGCCGCGCTGGGTGCTGGTGGAGCTTGGCGGTAATGATGGCCTGCGCGGTTTCCAGCCTCAGCAAACCGAGCAAACGCTGCGCACCATTTTGCAGGACATCAAGGCGGCAAACGCCCAGCCGCTGCTGATGCAAATTCGCCTGCCCGCCAACTACGGTCGTCGGTATAATGAGGCCTTTAGCGCGATCTACCCCAGGCTTGCCAAAGAGTTTGATATTCCGCTGCTGCCATTTTTCATGGAAGAGGTCTATCTCAAACCCCAGTGGATGCAAGACGACGGGATCCACCCCAATCGCGATGCGCAGCCGTTTATTGCCGACTGGATGGCAACGCGGCTGGCTCCTTTAGTTAAACATGACTCCTGATTAAGCGGAGATCCTGACAGGTAAAGTTATGCAAAAATCGGTCTTAATTACAGGATGTTCCAGCGGAATCGGCCTGGAAAGCGCGCTCGAATTAAAGCGCCAGGGGTTTCGGGTTCTGGCGGCCTGCCGCAAACCCGACGATGTCGAACGCATGAACGGGCTGGGCTTTACCGGCGTGCTGCTGGATATGGACTCACCGGAGAGCGTTGAGCGCGCCGCGGATGAGGTGATCGCACTGACCGGTAATCGTCTGTACGGCCTGTTTAATAATGCCGGCTACGGCGTGTATGGCCCGCTGGATACCCTCTCCCGCGAAACGCTGGAGAAGCAGTTTTCGACCAACTTCTTCGGCGTGCATCAGCTCACCATGCGTCTGCTCCCCGCGATGCTGCCGCACGGCGAAGGGCGCATCGTGATGACGTCGTCGGTGATGGGACTGATTTCCACCCCGGGCCGCGGCGCCTACGCCGCCAGCAAATATGCGCTGGAGGCCTGGTCCGACGCCCTGCGCATGGAGTTACGCCACAGCGGCATTAAGGTCAGCCTGATTGAACCCGGCCCGATCCGCACCCGTTTTACCGAAAACGTTAACCAGACGCAGGCGGATAAACCGGTCGAAAACCCCGGCATCGCCGCACGTTTTACCCTTGGGCCAGAGGCGGTTGTGGCCAAAGTGCGCCATGCTTTTGAGAGTGAACATCCCAAAATGCGCTATCCGGTGACGCTGGTCACCCATGCCGTCGGCTGGTTAAAACGCCTGCTGCCGGGCCGGATAATGGACAAAATTTTACACGGTTGAGTTGAAGCGCCGACGCGCATCCCCATGTAAAGAACAAACCGACAAAAGAGAAAGCCGCATGTCCGTACAGAATATCGTCAATATCACAGAAGCTAACCTGCAACAGACCCTTGAACAGTCGATGACCAAACCGGTCCTGTTCTACTTCTGGTCTGAACGTAGCCAACACTGTCTGCAGCTGACGCCGGTGCTGGAAAGCCTTGCCGCCCAGTACAACGGTCAGTTCATTCTCGCGAAGCTGGACTGTGACGCCGAACCGATGGTCGCGTCTCAGTTTGGTCTGCGCGCCATTCCTACCGTCTATCTGTTCCAGAACGGCCAGCCTGTTGATGGCTTCCAGGGGCCACAGCCGGAAGAGGCTATCCGCGCCCTGCTGGATAAGGTGCTGCCGCGCGAAGAAGAGCTGAAAGCGCAGGAAGGCATGGCGCTGATGCAGGAAGGCAAATACGACGAGGCGCTGCCGCTGCTCAAAGACGCATGGCAGCTGTCGAATCAGAACAGCCAGATTGGCCTGCTGCTGGCGGAGACGCAGATCGCCCTGCACCGCTCAGAAGACGCGGAAGCCGTACTCAAGACGGTTCCGCTACAGGATCAGGACACCCGCTATCAGGGGCTGGTTGCACAAATTGAGCTGCTGAAGCAGGCGGCGGATACCCCGGAAATTCAGCAGCTGCAGCAGCAGGTTGCCGACAATCCGGCGGATGCCGCGCTGGCAAGCCAGCTGGCGCTGCAGCTGCATCAGGTGGGGCGTAACGAAGAGGCGCTTGAGCTTCTCTTCAGCCATCTGCAAAAAGATTTAGCCGCTGCAGACGGTCAGGCGCGCAAGATGTTCCAGGAGATCCTGGCCGCGCTGGGCACCGGCGACGCGCTGGCGTCGAAGTATCGTCGTCAGCTGTACGCGCTGTTGTATTGATAAAAAAGCCCGGTGGCGGCTTCGACTTACCGGGCCTACAAAAGCACGAATCGTAGGCCGGGCAAACGCAATGCCGCCCGGCACAATCACCGCACCTTTTTCAACTGCGTCACCACCAGCTGGTGGCGCGCGTTGTAGAACTTCCGATAGGTCAGGTAGCAGGCAATGATGGTCGACAGGCTTGCCGTGGAAAGCAGCATAAACGTCACCATGATCTGATACTTAATCGCTTTTACCGGATCGATACCGGCAAAAATCAGCCCCGACATCATGCCCGGCAGGCTCACCAGCCCCACCGTTTTGGCGGAATCTACCGTTGGGATCAGCGATGAGCGAATGCTCTCACGTATCAGCCGCGCCGAGGCCACTTTTGGCGTCGCCCCCAGGCTTAGTTTCTCCTGCAACTGCTGCTGTTCGCTGCTGAATCGCTGCCCAAGGTTGTTGTAACAGAGCCCAACGGCCACCATCGCGTTCCCCGCAATCATCCCAGAGATAGGGATAACCTGCATCGGCGTAAACTCAATGGAGCCGGAGAGCACCAGCACCGCCAGCGTGAGCGCCGTTCCGGTGGTAATCGCGATAAACGATGAAACAAACGCCTTATCAATGTATTTACTGCGTTTCTGCGCATTCCACGCCGCGTTAAAGCAGATAAAGAGCACCATCAGCAGCGTCAGCACCGCGTGGTTAACGTTGAAGATATACTTCAGCACATAGCCGACGATGATGAGCTGAATCACCGCGCGGCAGATACTCCATACGATATCTTTTTCCAGCCCCAGCTTTTCGCGGTAGCTGACCACAATCGCAATCAGCACCAGCACCATCGAAAAGGCCAGCGATTCGTTGGTAATGTTGTGTTCACCCACGGTTTGCCTCCTGCATTTTCCCGCCGTGCGGCTGGAGCGTAATAACGTCATCCGCATGGGTTATTTCGTTAGCGTCGTGCGTCACCCACAGCACGGCAATATTTTGCTCACGAGCGTAGCGATGAATAATCTCGTTGACGTTGCGCTTGTTGACGTCATCGAGCGCGCTGGTGATTTCGTCCAGCAACAATACCTTGGGTAAAAACTGCAGGTTGCGGATCAGCGAGACGCGCTGCTTTTCGCCGCCCGACAGCGCGTTGATGGATTTAGTCAGCGTCTCCTGCGCCAGGCCAAAGCGGGCCAGATCGTGGATAAACTTTTCCGGCTCCGGCGTCTTATTGCGGATTTGCCACGGGAAAATCAGGTTGTCATAGACCGTATCGCCAAAAAGCACGGGCGTTTGTACGCAGTACGAAACCTGCTGGCGATAGCTTTCCGGGGAAAGCGACGCGATATCCTCACCTTCAAACAGAATGGCTCCCTCCGTCGGGCTGAGAAGTGAAGCCACAATCTTCAGCAGCGTGCTTTTACCACAGCCTGAGGGACCCGTGATTAATTTAAACTCGCCCGGCGACAGGCTAAACCCGACGTGCTGCAGGATCGTGTTTCCACCGACTCGAAATCCGACATCCCTGAGCAGTAATACGTTTTTTTTATCATTCATAGCGCTTCCGTTGACCGCTTCGTGTAATAACCGCCTGTAGCATAATCCTTTCGCCCGCACAGCGCGAATAGCCTCACGCTAAAGCAAGTGTTAAACTTTTTGTTTGTAAATTGTCACCACCATCACTGCAGGAAGTATGCGACATGGCACATATCTTTTATGAGTTTCCCTCCCTGAAGCCTGGTGTTCCTGATGTCGAAACATTAATGGAAGTCATCAAATCGTCGGAACTTACGCGTTTTGTGATGGGTGCAGAGGTGGTGGATTTTGTTAAGAAGGCGCTCATCGTGAACACCACGATCGGCAGCTTCAAAAATTGCTATTTCGCCTTCGACAACGGAACACACTTCCTTGAATTTGACGGTAAAGGCAAATCAAAACGCTTTAATGAGGTGCCGGACTGGTTCGTCTCTCCGGCGGAATTTTCACGCACCCAGTGGCTTATCAACCACAATCTTGCGGATGTGAAAGCCACTCAGTTCATTGACGTGCTGATGTCCTACCCGCTGAAAGCGCGCCGCGCGCACTGCAATTTGCTATTCGGGCTGGAGCTGGAAAAAGTCAACGCGGTTCCGGCCGCAGCCTCGGCGGCAGGTAAAATCGGCAATAAAAACGGTAAAACCACCAAACCCCGCGTCACCGATCTGGGATCGTTTGAATTGTTCAGCCAGTTCTTTGCGCGCATGAAAACCGCCGTGCTGGCCGATGAGTTCCCGACTCTGCAGATCCTGACGGGCATGGATAACCTGGCAAAAGCGCCGCATAATTTAAAGCAGGGCATCAGAACCTGGTTTAAAGCCATCGCGGGTGACCTTCCACCGAATAACAAACGCGTTGAAGCGGGGAATGCCGTTCTGTTCTGCGCCCCCATTCGCGAACAGATCCAGCGTATCGAAGCGCTGGGGCTGGAGAATTACTACCAGGGATTATCGAAAGCCATTGCTGAAGCGGGTGATGGATTCATCTCTGACTTTACCTATACTTACGAGCAATAAACACACACTTTCACTCGTCACAGCATGCAAAACAGGAGGTTTTTATGCTTATCGTTGTTCCCGTCCTTATTTTCGTTGCGCTGGTTATCGTGGGCGCTGGCGTCAAAATTGTCCCTCAGGGTTATCAGTGGACCGTCGAGCGTTTCGGTCGTTACACCAACACGCTCCAGCCAGGCTTAAGCCTGATTGTTCCGTTCATGGACAGAATTGGTCGCAAGATCAACATGATGGAGCAGGTGCTGGACATTCCTTCTCAGGAAGTGATCTCCAAGGATAACGCCAACGTTACTATCGACGCCGTCTGCTTTATTCAGGTGATTGACGCGCCGAAAGCGGCCTATGAGGTGAGCAATCTGGAGCTGGCAATCGTCAACCTGACGATGACCAACATCCGTACCGTGCTCGGCTCGATGGAGCTGGACGAAATGCTTTCCCAGCGCGACAGCATCAACACCCGCCTGCTGCACATTGTCGATGAGGCAACGAACCCGTGGGGGATCAAAGTTACCCGCATCGAGATCCGCGACGTGCGCCCGCCGGCGGAGCTGATTGCCTCCATGAACGCCCAGATGAAGGCCGAGCGAACCAAGCGCGCCTATATCCTGGAAGCCGAAGGGGTACGGCAGGCGGAGATCCTCAAAGCGGAAGGGGAAAAACAGTCGCAGATCCTGAAAGCGGAAGGCGATCGTCAGTCCGCATTTTTACAGGCGGAAGCGCGTGAACGTTCGGCCGAAGCGGAAGCCCGCGCCACCCAGATGGTGTCCGAGGCGATCGCCGCCGGTGATATTCAGGCCGTGAACTACTTTGTCGCGCAAAAATATACCGATGCCCTGAAAGAAATTGGATCGGCGAACAACAGCAAAGTGGTGATGATGCCGCTGGATGCCAGCAGCCTGATGGGCTCTATCGCCGGTATTGCCGAACTGATCAAGGACAGCGGAAACGAGCGTAAAAAATGATTGAGCTGATCGTTGCACATCCTCATGCCTTCTGGCTAAGCCTCGGCGGCTTATTGCTGGCGGCGGAGATGCTGGGCGGCAACGGCTATCTGCTCTGGAGCGGTGTTGCCGCCGTCATTACCGGTCTTCTGGTCTGGATCCTTCCTCTGGACTGGGCGTGGCAGGGCGCGCTGTTTGCCGCGCTGACGCTGGTGGCAGCGTGGCTGTGGTGGCGCTGGCTTAACCGACGGGTTAAGGAGCAGAAACCGGTCGACGCCCACCTTAACCAGCGCGGACAGCAGATTGTCGGCAAGCGTTTTACGCTCGACACCGCGCTGGTGAACGGGCGCGGGCATATGCGGGTGGGCGACAGCTCGTGGCCGGTGGTGGCCGACGATGACCTCAGCGCCGGCACGCGGGTTGAGGTCATCGCGGTGGAAGGCATTACCCTGCGGGTAAAAGCCTGCTAAGCGTGGGTTTTGCGGTGGCAGCAGCCGGCAAGGTTATCGATAATCGGGCAGTCGGCGCTGTCATCTCCCGGACAGGACTCCGCGAGCTGCAGCAGCTGTTCGCGCATCGCCTGTAGCTCGACGATGTGTCGTTCAATTTCGGCCACCTTTTCCAGCGTGCGTTTTTTCACGTCGGCGCTGTGACGCTTTGGATCGTTGAACAGGTTAACCAGCTCGCCGCACTCTTCCAGATTAAAACCGACCTGTCTTGCCTGACGCAGCAGCGTCAGCTCATCCAGATGCAGCTGCGTGTAGCTGCGGTAGCCATTTTCACTGCGCAGCGGCGGCGTCACCAGCCCCTTCTCTTCATAAAAGCGAATCGCTTTGCTGGTTAAGCCGGTTTTTTTCGCAACGTCACTGATATTCACATTTCCCCCTTGACCTTCCCCTTGATGGAAGGTTTAACCTTCATAACAGTTAGTGAAAAGCGTTACTCCGGTCAACAACTGACCAAAATATTATACGGGAGTTTTGTTATGTCTCACACTATTGACCTGACGCTGGACGGCCTCTCCTGCGGCCACTGCGTCAAACGCGTTAAAGAAAGCCTGGAACAGCGTCCTGATGTGGAAAGCGCTGACGTGACTATCGATCATGCCGCCGTGACCGGCAGCGCCAGCGCGGATGCGCTGATCGATACCATCAAGCAGGCCGGTTACGGGGCGGAGTTAAGCCACCCAAAGGCTAAACCGCTGGCAGAGTCATCATCCCCGTCGGAAGCGCTGACAGCGGCCACTCCTGAGCTTCCGGCAGCTGATGATATTGATGACAGCCAACAGCTGCTGATCAACGGCATGAGCTGCGCCAGCTGCGTCTCCCGGGTACAAAACGCCTTGCAGGCGGTACCGGGCGTCGCGCAGGCACGGGTCAATCTTGCGGAGCGTACTGCGCTGGTGATGGGCAGCGCCTCCGCCGCAGATTTAGTGCAGGCCGTTGAGAAAGCGGGCTACGGGGCGGAGGCCATCGAAGATGATGCCGAGCGCCGCGAGCGCCAGCAGGAAACGGCTATCGCCACCATGAAGCGCTTCCGCTGGCAGGCCATCGTCGCCCTGCTGGTGGGTATTCCGGTGATGGTGTGGGGCATGCTCGGGGACAACATGATGGTCACCGACGACAACCGCACGCTGTGGCTGGTGATTGGTCTGATTACCCTTGCGGTGATGGTGTTTGCCGGCGGTCATTTCTATACCAGCGCCTGGAAGAGCCTGAAAAACCGCACCGCGACGATGGATACCCTGGTCGCCCTCGGTACCGGCGCGGCGTGGCTCTATTCGATGAGCGTGAACGTCTGGCCCCAGTGGTTCCCGATGGAAGCGCGGCATCTGTATTATGAAGCGAGCGCGATGATTATCGGTCTGATTAACTTAGGCCATATGCTGGAAGCCCGCGCCCGCCAGCGCTCATCGAAAGCGCTGGAAAGATTGCTTGATTTAACCCCGCCGACGGCCCGCGTGGTCACGGACGAGGGAGAAAAAAGCGTTCCGCTGGCCGATGTTCAGCCCGGCATGACGCTGCGTCTAACCACCGGTGACCGCGTTCCCGTTGACGGCAAGATAACCCAGGGCGAAGCCTGGCTGGATGAAGCGATGCTGACCGGCGAGCCCATCCCTCAGCAGAAATCCGACGGCGACGCCGTTCATGCCGGTACGGTGGTGCAGGACGGCAGCGTGCTGTTCATCGCCAGCGCCGTCGGCAGCCACACGACGCTGTCGCGTATTATCCGCATGGTGCGCCAGGCGCAGAGCAGCAAGCCGGAAATTGGCCAGCTTGCTGACAGAATCTCGGCTATTTTTGTGCCGGTGGTGGTCGGCATTGCCCTGCTGAGCGCGGCGATCTGGTACTTCTTCGGCCCCGCGCCGCAGACTGTGTATACCCTGGTGATCGCCACCACGGTGCTGATCATCGCCTGTCCTTGCGCCCTTGGCCTGGCGACGCCAATGTCGATTATCTCCGGCGTAGGCCGCGCGGCCGAATTTGGCGTGCTGGTGCGGGACGCGGACGCGCTGCAGCGGGCCAGCACCCTCGACACGCTGGTGTTTGATAAAACCGGCACGCTGACGGAAGGTAAACCGCAGGTGGTTGCCGTCCACACCGTGGGCGTTACGGAAGCGGATGTGCTGCGTCTCGCCGCCGCGCTGGAGCAAGGCTCCAGCCATCCGCTGGCGCGCGCCATTCTCGATAAAGCGAGTGAGTCTGCCCTGCCGCAGGTCAGCTACTTCCGCACCCTGCGCGGGCTTGGCGTGAGCGGTGAAGCAGAAGGCCACGCCCTGCTGCTGGGCAACCAGGCATTGCTCAATGAAAACGGTATTGATACCACCGCGCTGGAAAGCGAGCTGAAGGCGCAGGCGTCTCAGGGTGCCACGCCGGTTCTGCTGGCGGTGGATGGCAAAGCCGCCGCGCTGCTGGCCGTGCGCGATCCGCTTCGCCAGGACAGCGTGGACGCCCTGCAGCGCCTGCACCGTGCGGGCTACCGTCTGGTGATGCTGACCGGGGATAACCCGACCACCGCCAACGCCATCGCGAATGAAGCCGGTATTGATGAGGTGATTGCGGGCGTACTGCCGGACGGTAAAGCGGACGCCATCAAGAAACTGCAAAGTCAGGGCCGTCAGGTGGCGATGGTCGGCGACGGCATCAACGATGCCCCGGCGCTGGCCCAGGCGGATGTGGGGATTGCAATGGGCGGCGGCAGCGATGTCGCCATCGAAACCGCGGCCATAACGCTGATGCGCCACAGCCTGATGGGCGTGGCCGACGCGCTGGCCATTTCGAAAGCCACGTTGCGCAACATGAAGCAGAACCTGCTGGGGGCGTTTATCTACAACTCGCTCGGCATCCCGATTGCTGCCGGTATTTTGTGGCCGCTGACCGGCACGCTGCTTAATCCGGTGGTCGCGGGTGCGGCGATGGCGCTCTCCTCCATCACCGTGGTGAGCAACGCCAACCGGCTGCTGCGCTTTAAACCGAAGGATTGAACCTTGTACCCGTACGCGCTAGCATGAACCTTTCCGTTTATGGAGCGCGTATGGGTCTGTTTCATCGTATAAAAACATCGTTTCGCGCCCTTTTCCCTCGCCGTTACGCCTGGCCCGGTCTGGATATCTCGCTTCCCGGCGGGCAACACCTTCACCTGGTCGGCAGCATCCATATGGGCACGCAGGATATGTCTCCCCTGCCTCCCGGCCTGATTAAACTGCTGAAACACGCCGATGCGCTGGTCGTTGAGGCGGATATTTCGGGCCACGAGTCGCCGTTTGCCGGGCTTGAGAGCGATCTCACCCTGGCGGAGCGCCTGGATGAAACCCAGCTTGCGGAACTGACGCGCATCGCCGAGGAAACCGGCGTCTCGCTCTCCATGATTGACACCCTGCCGCTGTGGCAAATCGCGATGGTATTGCAGGCTACGCAGGCGCAGCGTCTGGGCCTGCGCGGTGATTACGGTATTGATTACCAGCTGCTGAACGTGGCAAGGGCGCGCAGTCTGCCCATCATCGAGCTGGAAGGAACGGACAGCCAGATTGCGCTCCTGCGACAGCTTCCCGACGACGGTCTGATGCTGCTGGATGATACGCTGACCCACTGGCACACCAACGCACGCCTGCTGCAAACGATGATTGGCTGGTGGCTGGATGCGCCGCCTGCGGACGGCAGGCTGGCGTTGCCGTCGACGTTTAGCGAATCGCTGTATGATGTGCTAATGAACGCGCGTAACAAAGCCTGGCGGCAGACGCTGCATGCCTTACCTGCGGGGCGTTACGTGGTGGCGGTTGGGGCGTTACATTTGTACGGAGAAGGGAATTTGCCGTCGTTGCTGAAATAAAAAAATGGCCAATATTTCTATTGGCCCGTCAAAGAGGAATTTCATCGTTTTTATTATGCCGAAGGAGACCTTCGGTTGAGCCGATTGTCGCTCAAAGTGACCATCACTGCCAATACTATTGCGCAAGATGGTGCTATTTTTTAGACAAACGTCAGGCGTATGCTGTGGGCATAATTTGTCTGTCGTAAGAAGGATAGCTATGACTCCCGCCGTTAAATTACTCGAAAAAAACAACATTTCTTTCCGGATCCACACTTACGATCACGATCCGAATGAGACCAACTTTGGTGATGAAGTGGTGCGCAAGCTGGGGCTGAATGCTGACCAGGTTTACAAAACGCTGCTGGTTGCGGTGAACGGAGATATGAAGCATCTCGCCGTCGCGGTGACGCCCGTGGCAGGACAGCTGGATCTGAAGAAGGTCGCCAAAGCGCTGGGGGCGAAGAAGGTGGATATGGCGGATCCGATGGTGGCGCAGCGCACCACGGGCTACCTGGTGGGCGGCATCAGTCCACTCGGGCAGAAAAAACGCCTGCCGACGCTGATCGATGCCCCTTCACAGGAGTTTGAGACCATCTATATTTCCGGCGGCAAACGCGGGCTGGACATTGAGCTTGCCGCGGGCGATCTGGCGAAAATGCTGGACGCGAAGTTTGCGGATATTGCCCGCCGGGATTGAGGAAATTGCCCGGTGGCGGCTACGAGGTAAAAGCAAAACGGTAACAGGCGTTACCGTTTTTTGTATTTGCGCCCTCTCCCGGTGGGAGAGGGTTGGGGTGAGGGCATCAGGCAGCACAACGCTACTGCCAGCTCACCTCGCCTTTCGGCTCATACGCATTCACGTCAATCGGTGAATTCTGCTCGATGAACTGCTTCAGCACTTCCGCGTCGATAAAGCCGGTGTTCACATATCCAGGTTTATTATCAATATGCGGATAGCCGTCGCCGCCGGTAGCGTTAAAGCTTAACGTCGCCAGACGGTAGGTTTTAGCCGGGTCAACCGGTTCACCTTTGATCTTCAGATCGTTAAGCTTGCCGTCTTTCGCGACGAAGCTGACGTTAGCAAACTGCGGATAGGCCCCGGAATCTGGCTTCATCTGCGCCACGGCGGTCAGGTAGTCAATTACCTCTTTCCCGCTCATGTCGGCATAGACCACCACGTTACCAAACGGCTGCACCTTCAGGACGTCCTTATAGGTAATGTTTCCACCCTCGATGGAATCACGAATGCCGCCGCCGCTCATCACCCCAAAATCAGCCCCGGTGCGCGCCATTTGCGCCGCCAGCACCAGGTGGCCCATATTGGTCTGCACGAAGCGAACTTTACTGCGGTCCCCCTCCAGACGGCCGTTCAGCGTGCCGATTTTCACGTCCAGCTGCGCCTTGCCTTTGTTCTGGAACGGCGTCAGCAGGGAGAGCATCTGCTGGTTTTCAGCGATCTCTGGCGTGTAGAGTACGCGCTCGCTTTTTCCGTCCGGGTAGGTGACTTTCTTCTTCAGGTTGACCGGAATAAGTTGGTAGTGGACCAGCTTCATCTCGCCGTTGCGGAACTCAAAGTCCGCCCGGCCCACGTATTTGCCCCACTCATG
This sequence comes from Enterobacter sp. ECC-249, assembly GCF_043965265.1. Taxonomy (NCBI): domain Bacteria; kingdom Pseudomonadati; phylum Pseudomonadota; class Gammaproteobacteria; order Enterobacterales; family Enterobacteriaceae; genus Enterobacter; species Enterobacter sp. ECC-249. The sequence goes on along the minus strand of NZ_CP143660.1, from coordinate 1,604,098 downwards.
CGCCTGCACAATCCAGATACCGTTTTGACGGTCCGGCGCGCACGGCGTACCCGGGACGTAGTCCCCCTGCTTTTTGTTCTCGGATGCCATGCACACTGGATCCTGTGAGTGACCACCCACAATCATCGCCAGTGAACCCGCAGGCAGGCTGCGCGCCATCTCCACGTCGCCGGGCGCGTTAGAGCCGTGCTCGCCGTTGTCGTAGTGCCCCATGTGCGTGGTGGCGATAATCACGTCCGGCTTTTCGTTTTGCTGCAACTCCTGAATCACCAGCTTCGCTTCGTCTGCCGGTTTGCGGAATTCGATATCGGTGAAGAACTCAGGGTTGCCAATTTTCGCCGTATCGTCGGTGGTTAAGCCGATCACCGCGATCTTTAGATCCTGACGCTTAAACAGCGCCCACGGCTTAAACAGGCGCTCGCCGGTACTTTTCTGGTAAATATTGGCGGAGATGAACGGGAATTTGGCCCATTTTTCCTGCTGACGCAGCACGGTCAGCGGATTATCAAACTCATGGTTACCGACGGCCATCGCGTCGTAACCAATCAGGTTCATGCCGCGAAAGTCGGGTTCGGCGTCCTGCAGGTCGGATTCCGGCACGCCGGTATTAATATCGCCGCCTGAGAGCAACAGCACGCTGCCGCCCTGGGCTGCGACCTCTTTACGAATGCCGTCCACCAGCGTTTTTTGTGCCGAGAGGCCATATTCGCCGTATTCACTGCGCCAGAAATGACCGTGGTGGTCGTTGGTATGCAGAATGGTAATTTTATAGGTTTTGTCTTTTTCATACGCCTGCGCGGGCAGGCTTACCAGCCCCCACGCCGCGATGAGCGCCAGCGCGACGCCCCGCTTCATTAACTTCATCTTCTCTCTCCCTGACCAATAGACAAAGGCAGAAATTACAGTGACTAATAAGAATAGACAAATAAGTTTTCATAATTGCGACTTTCTTCAAATGTCCCGGGCGGGTATGTTAGTCGGATAATAATTACTCCCTGCACTTCTGCTAACGAAAACGTGGTATTTATGGCAATCAGTGAATCAACCCAGCCCGTTCCGGGCGCGCCGGCGTCGCCGCCTGCATCGCGCACCTCCTTTAAAGTCTTAGGCGCAATCAGTCTCTCGCACCTGCTCAACGATATGATCCAGTCGTTGATTCTGGCCATTTATCCGCTGCTGCAGTCCGAGTTTTCGTTAACCTTCGTGCAGATCGGGATGATCACCCTGACCTTCCAGCTGGCGTCCTCGCTGCTGCAGCCGGTGGTGGGCTACTGGACGGATAAATACCCGATGCCGTGGTCACTGCCGATCGGCATGTGCTTTACCCTAAGCGGTCTGGTGCTGCTCGCCATGGCCGGGAGTTTTGAAGCCGTGCTGATCGCCGCCGCGCTGGTGGGTACCGGCTCGTCCGTCTTCCATCCGGAGTCCTCCCGCGTGGCGCGGATGGCGTCCGGCGGTCGTCACGGCCTGGCGCAGTCACTTTTCCAGGTTGGCGGTAACTTTGGTAGCTCTCTCGGCCCGCTGCTGGCCGCGGTGATTATTGCCCCGTACGGTAAAGGCAACGTGGCGTGGTTTGTGCTGGCCGCGCTGCTGGCGATTATCGTGCTGGCGCAGATTAGCCGCTGGTATGCCGCTCAGCATCGCGTCAATAAAGGAAAACCTAAAGCGAAGGTTATCAATCCCCTGCCGCGCAATAAGGTTATCCTGGCGGTGGCCGTCCTGCTGGTGCTGATTTTCTCGAAATACTTCTATATGGCGAGCATCAGCAGCTATTACACTTTTTATCTGATGCAAAAATTCGGATTATCGGTACAAAATGCGCAGATCCACCTGTTTGCCTTCCTGTTCGCCGTTGCGGCCGGTACGGTCATTGGCGGGCCTGTGGGGGATAAGATTGGGCGTAAATATGTCATTTGGGGCTCTATCCTCGGCGTGGCGCCCTTTACCCTCATTTTGCCGTACGCCAGCCTTGAATGGACGGGAATTTTAACCGTGATTATTGGTTTTATCCTCGCTTCAGCGTTTTCCGCCATTCTGGTCTATGCCCAGGAGCTGCTGCCTGGCCGTATCGGTATGGTTTCCGGACTGTTTTTCGGTTTCGCCTTCGGAATGGGCGGGCTTGGCGCAGCGGTGTTAGGGATGGTTGCGGATCACACCAGCATCTTCCTGGTTTATAAAATCTGCGCTTTCCTGCCACTTCTTGGGATGTTGACCATATTCCTGCCTGATAACCGCCACAAAGCGTGAATTACGGGCAGTCAAAGTGTGACTTTGGCTGCCTGACACCCTTATGCCATAAGGGTTTCTTCTTTCCCCTCTCGCGGAATTTATCAAAATGCGCTTTTTTACGCGCATATTGCTGTTTTATTCAAACTTCAACAATTATTCATAAACATAAGGGTAAAAATTGTCATAAACTATTACTCGGTTTTTTGGTTTTTCACCAAAAAGGAACACCCACAACGAAAGGAGACGGAATGCACCACGCCACACCGCTTATCACCACCATTGTTGGTGGACTTGTGCTCGCTTTTATCCTCGGCATGATTGCCAATAAACTGCGTATTTCTCCTCTTGTCGGCTATCTGCTGGCAGGTGTTCTGGCGGGACCGTTTACGCCAGGTTTCGTTGCGGATACCAAACTGGCCCCTGAACTGGCGGAATTGGGCGTGATTCTTCTGATGTTTGGCGTCGGCCTGCACTTTTCCCTGAAGGATCTGATGGCGGTAAAGTCGATCGCCATACCGGGAGCGATCGCCCAGATAGGGGTGGCGACGCTGCTGGGGATGGCGCTTTCGGCCGTGCTGGGCTGGTCGTTAATGACCGGTATCGTATTTGGGCTGTGTCTCTCAACCGCCAGTACCGTGGTGCTGCTGCGCGCGCTTGAGGAGAGACAGCTGATAGACAGCCAGCGCGGGCAGATCGCGATTGGCTGGCTGATTGTTGAAGACCTGGTCATGGTGCTGACGCTGGTGCTCCTGCCTGCCGTCGCCGGGATGATGGAAAAAGACAACGTCGGCTTTGCCTCGCTGGCGCTGGATATGAGCATCACCATCGGTAAGGTTGTGGCGTTTATCGCCATCATGATGCTGGTGGGCCGCCGTCTGGTGCCGTGGATCATGTCCCGCAGCGCGGCGACCGGCTCCCGCGAGCTGTTCACCCTCTCCGTGCTGGCGCTGGCGCTGGGAATCGCGTTTGGTGCCGTTGAGCTGTTTGATGTCTCCTTTGCCCTGGGCGCGTTCTTCGCCGGGATGGTGCTGAACGAATCCGAGCTGAGCCACCGTGCGGCGCACGATACGCTGCCGCTGCGCGATGCGTTTGCCGTGCTGTTCTTCGTCTCCGTCGGGATGCTGTTCGATCCGCTGGTGCTGATCCAGCAGCCGCTGGCCGTGCTGGGCACGCTGGCGATCATTATTTTTGGTAAGTCGCTCGCCGCCTTCTTCCTGGTGCGAATGTTCGGTCACTCCCCGCGGACGGCGCTGACTATTGCCGCCAGCCTGGCGCAGATTGGCGAATTCGCCTTTATTCTGGCCGGTCTGGGCATGGCCCTGAACCTGCTGCCGCAGGCCGGACAAAACCTGGTGCTCGCGGGGGCGATCCTGTCGATTATGCTGAACCCGGTCCTGTTTGCCCTGCTGGAAAAATACCTCGATAAAACCGAAACGCTGGAAGAACAGACGCTCGAAGAGGCCATCGAAGAAGAGAAGCAGATCCCGGTGGATATTTGCAATCACGCCCTGCTGGTCGGCTTTGGCCGCGTGGGCAGCCTGCTCGGCGAGAAGCTGATGGCGCAGGGCATTCCGCTGGTGGTGATTGAAACCTCACGCACCCGCGTCGACGAGCTGCGCGAGCGCGGTATTCGCGCGGTGCTGGGCAACGCGGCGAACGAAGAGATCATGAATTTGGCGCATCTGGACTGCGCGCGCTGGCTGCTGTTGACCATTCCTAACGGCTATGAGGCGGGTGAGATTGTGGCTTCCGCGCGCGCGAAGTGCCCAACGATTGAGATTATCGCCCGGGCGCACTATGACGACGAGGTGGAGTACATTACCGAGCGCGGTGCGGATAAGGTGGTGATGGGCGAGCGTGAGATTGCCAACACCATGCTGACGCTGCTGGAAAAACCGCCGGTTGAAGAGGCGGTGACGGGGTAATTTGGTGCGGCCTGATGCCCTCACCCTAACCCTCTCCCACAGGGAGAGGGAACAAACACTAAAAACGGCAACCATAGGTTGCCGTTTTGCTTTTTACCTTGTGCGGCCTGATACCCTCACCCTGGCCCTCTCCCACGGGGAGAGGGTTAGGGTGAGGGGTTTTCTTTTACCTGTCCCAATAAGCCTCTTCGAGGCTGTCTTCCCGTTCCGGCAGGCCACGCGTTAAGCGCGGTGAATGCTGGTTCAGCACCTGATAGCTTACGCGGTTGGCGTACTTACACACCTGAGCCAGCGACGAATAGGTTAGCCAGCTGAACTTGTGCTTGCTGGAGTTCGGCACGTTGGTTTTGTGGTAGGCGTTAGCGGTGATGTCGTGCAGCAATGCAGCCAGCGCGCCGTCGCCCGCACCGTTGGTGTTCATGATCTTCTCTGGCCCGCCCATGTATGGCGCGATGTGAGAGTAAATCCGTAGCGGGTTGATGCAATCTTTATAACGCATGCCGCGGCTGAATTCGTACTGGTTGAATTCGGCAATCGCACCGGGCAGCAGCGGGTGCTGAGTTTTGCGTTTGCTCTCTTCTTCCGTGAAGCCTGCCATATACAGCCCAACCGGGCCAGCGGTGCAGAGCACCAGATCCACCCAGTCCAGCGCTTTGTCAGACGCCAGCAGCGGATCGCTTTCGCCGGTCAGCGCTTCGGCCTCTTCTTCGTTCATCGCCAGAATCGAGACGTGCTCTTTCAGGAAGGCCTGCCACCATTCCGGGTTATCGGCAATCACGAATTTGGTGCCCAGCGTCAGAACGACCGGCACGTCGTACTTCTTCGCGTACTCAATCGCCTTCATGGTCGCTTCAGGCATCGGCTCGCCCGGCTTGCATCGCACCAGGTAGGAGGTCAGCACCAGCGCCGAGGCGCCCGCAATTACCTCTTCGGGAATGCTTTCCGCGCGCAGCTTGTTCATATGCCCAGGACTGATGGCAAAGGTCCGCTCGCCGGATTCGCCGATCAGCGTAAAGCAGCGGCCAATCGGGCCGTCGACGCCCTGAAGATAGTTCAGATCGGTACGGCTGGAGGTATTGCACAGGTAGCGGTAAGCGTAACCGCCGATTTCAATGTTGCTGCACATCACGCCGAGCAGTACCGAGCGGTCGTCGGCCAGCACGGAGTAGTTATGCATGGTATTGCCGATGGTACCGCCGGCGAACTGATGGGTAATCAGGTTTTCGCGCACCAGCTCCTGGTACAGCGCTTCGGCAACGTCATCCTCAATCACCAGCGAGTGCCCGGCGCTCAGACCGTAACGAGCGACAAACGCATCATCCACTTTCGCCTCAATGTCCACCAGCGTCTGATCGATACCGACGACCCACGCCGCGCTGGTTTCATTTTCTGGCTGGATTTGCTGCAGGAGCGGATCGCGGGCATCGACGGGGAAGTAGTGTTTGGATTTGCGTTTACCGGGAAATTTCATGGTCTGAACTGTACGAAGAATATGGGCCGGGAATGGTAGCACAAACCCGGCCCGGAGTGCGATCAGCGGCTGTTCGTCACCAGTGAGACCATCATGTCGATATGCTCAGGCGAGTCGTTAAGCGCCGGAATGTACTCGTACTTTTCGCCGCCAGCCTCCAGGAAAAATTCCCGGTTTTGCACCGCGATCTCCTCCAGCGTTTCCAGACAGTCTGCCGAGAAGCCCGGCGACATCACCTGAATGTGCTTCACGCCCTTCTCACCGAGCATTTTGAGGGTTTCATCGGTGTACGGCGTCAGCCACGGCTCGCGACCGAAGCGCGACTGGAAGGTCATCATCACCTTCTCCGGCGGCAGGCCAAGAGCGGAGACCAGCTCGCGGGTGGTATCGCGGCAGCGCTGAGGATAATCATCCCCTTCATTGGCGAAGCGCTGCGGGATCCCGTGATAGGAAAGCAGCAGCAAATCAGGCTCGCCGTGCTTTTCAAACGACGCGCGCGCGCTGTTGGCAAGCGCCTGGATGTAGAGATCGTTATCCGCGTAGTCGCGAATAAAGGTCACGCCCGGAATGCGGCGGCGGGTCGCCAGAATGCGCGCCAGTTCGTCCCAGACGGCGGCTACCGTCGAGCAGGAGTACTGCGGGTAGAGCGCAAGTACCACGATATGGTCCACGCCCTGCGCCAGCAGGGATTCCACCGCGCTCTCGAGGGACGGTTTTCCATAGCTCATGCCGAGCGCGACGGGCATATCCGGCAGGCGGGCCGCCAGCGCCTTTTCCTGGCGACGGCTATAAACCATCAGCGGCGAGCCCTCTTCCATCCACACGGACTGATAGAGTTTGGCGACGCGCGGAGAACGAATCGGCAGAATGACGCCACGCAGCAGCGGCCACCACAGGAGTCGCGGAAAATCCACGACGCGCGTGTCGCTTAAAAATTGTCGCAGGTAGCGTTTTACCGCGTCTGATGTAGGTGCTTCTGGAGTGCCCAGATTGGCAAGCAGGATGCCGGTTTTCGCCTGACTCATTCACGCCTCTTAACCATTTGAATGGTTGTCAATTGTAGCGGAAATGCGTTTAAACGGAACCCATTGCTGTAATAGGTAAGATGAGAATATTTCTCACCCGGAGGACCCGGGTGAGAGAAATGCAATTAGCCGAGGATTTTTTCCAGCTCTGCACGTACGTCAGCCACGGCTTTGGTGCCGTCGACTTTGGCGTATTTGGTGTTACCCGCCTGCGCTTCTTTGGTGTAGTAGCCGATCAGCGGCGCGGTCATCTGATGGTATTCCACCAGGCGCTTGCGCACGGTCTCTTCCTGATCGTCTTTACGGGTGGTCAGCTCTTCGCCGGTCACGTCGTCTTTGCCTTCAACCTTAGGCGGGTTGAATTTGATGTGGTAAACGCGGCCAGAAGCAGCGTGCACGCGACGGCCAACGATGCGGTCAACGATCAGCTCGTCCGGTACGTCGAACTCCAGAACGTAGTCCACGTTGATGCCCGCTTCTTTCATGGCGTCAGCCTGAGGAATGGTGCGTGGGAAGCCGTCCAGCAGGAAACCGTTACGGCAGTCTTCCTGAGCAATGCGCTCTTTAACCAGAGCAATAACCAGCTCGTCGGTCACCAGCTTGCCTGCGTCCATGATGTCTTTCGCCTGTTTACCCAGCTCGGAGCCAGATTTAACAGCGGCGCGCAGCATATCACCGGTGGAGATTTGCGGAATACCGTATTTCTCCATGATGAACTGAGCCTGAGTTCCTTTACCCGCGCCCGGAGCGCCAAGCAGAATAATACGCATTGCGAAAATCCCCTCAAAAGTCGTTTCAATTTTCAAAAGCGCTAAACAATACCACCAGAACGGGCATCGCTCAAGGAAGGCAGGAAGGCTGAAACGGTTAACGGGGGGAGATAATTTGGGATAGTGCGAGGGTTCCCCCTCACCCTAACCCTCTCCCAAAAGGGAGAGGGGACGATTATACCCTCTCCCTTTTGGGAGAGGGCTGGGTGAGGGGCAGGTTTTTAATTACGCCAGCAGCAGCGCATTCACACGTTTAATGAAGAGGTTAGGATCTTCCAGCGTGCCGCGCTCGGCCAGCAGGGACTGATCCAGCAGGAGTTCAACCCACTCGGCAAAGCGGGCGTCGTCCTGGGTATCCGCCGCGCGTTTCACCAGCGGGTGATCCGGATTAAGCTCAAAGATATATTTCACTTCCGGTACCGCCTGGCCCGCCGCCGCGAACAGCTTCGCCATCTGGGTGCTCATTTCGTCGGCATCGGTCGTGACGATGGCCGGGGTGTCGGTCAGACGGTGGGTGAAACGCACCTCTTTCACGCGGTCGCCCAGCAGGGTTTTCACGCGCTCAACGAACGGCTCCAGCGCCTTCTCGGCTTCTTTCGCACTTTCGTCTACTTCATCCGCCAGCTTGTCGATAGATTCGTCGGCTTTGGCAACGGACTGGAACGCCTTACCGTCGAACTCGGTCAGGTAGTTCATCATCCACTCGTCGATGCGGTCAGAAAGCAGCAGCACTTCGATGCCTTTCTTACGCAGCAGCTCCAGGTGCGGGCTGCTCTTCGCCGCCGCGTAGCTGTCGGCGGTGATGTAGTAGATCTTCTCCTGCCCTTCTTTCATGCGGGAGACGTACTCTTCCAGCGACACGGTCTGCGCGGAGGAGTCGGTATGCGTAGAGGCGAAGCGCAGCAGTTTGGCGATGGTTTCAACGTTCGCCATGTCTTCAGCCGGGCCTTCTTTCAGCACCAGGCCGAACTGTTTCCAGAAGGTCTGATATTTTTCCGCATCGTCTTTCGCCAGTTTTTCCAGCATCTGCAGCGCACGTTTGGTCAGGGCGTTGCGAAGGTTACGGGTGACGGCGCTGTCCTGCAGAATTTCACGGGAGACGTTGAGCGGCAGATCGTTGGAATCGATCAGGCCGCGGACAAAGCGCAGGTAGTTCGGCATGAACTGCTCGGCGTCGTCCATGATGAAGACGCGCTGCACGTATAGCTTCAGGCCGTGCTTGTGATCGCGGTTCCACATGTCCCACGGCGCCTGTGCCGGGATGTACAGCAGGCTGGTGTACTCCTGCTTACCTTCCACACGGTTGTGGCTCCAGGTCAGCGGGTCGGTAAAGTCGTGGGCGATGTGCTTGTAGAACTCGTTGTATTCGTCGTCTTTAATTTCAGCCTTGTTGCGCGTCCACAGCGCCTGCGCCTTGTTGATCTTCTCCCAGGAAACCACGGTTTCGCCGTCTTTCTCTTCCTGTTTTTCAATCTCTACCGGCAGGGCGATGTGATCGGAATATTTGCTGATGATGGAACGCACGCGCCAGTCGTTCAGGAAATCGTCTTCCCCTTCACGCAGGTGCAGGGTGATTTCGGTGCCGCGATCCGCCTTGGTGATGTCATCAACGGTGTATTCGCCTTCCCCTTTGGATTCCCACAGCACGCCGTTCTCGGCGCTGTCGCCCGCCGCACGGGTGCGCACGGTGACTTTGTCCGCCACGATGAACGCAGAGTAGAAACCGACGCCGAACTGGCCGATCAGCTGGCTGTCTTTCGCCTGGTCAGAGCCCATGGACTCGAGGAACGCTTTGGTGCCGGATTTGGCGATGGTGCCGAGGTGGTCGATCACCTCGTCGCGGTTCATCCCGATGCCGTTATCGGCGATGGTCAGGGTGCGGTTCTCTTTATTGAACGAGACGCGCACGCGCAGCTCGCCGTCGCCTTCGTACAGATCCGGGTTAGACAGCGCGCGGAAGCGCAGCTTGTCCGCCGCATCCGAGGCGTTGGAAATCAGCTCACGCAGGAAAATTTCTTTGTTGGAATACAGGGAATGGATCATCAGGTGCAGAAGCTGTTTTACTTCTGACTGGAAACCACGGGTTTCTTGTCCTTTCATCTATGTCGACCTCAACAATGCCATTTAATGGGGTTTTAAAACGTTGAGTGAGAGATGGGGATACGGGGGGAAATTTTCAAGCGGAGGCCGCGCGCGCAGCCTCCGTTTGGTCAGAAAATAATCTTGTGACGCCCGGCCAGAGAGTGCGACAGCGTGGTGCCGTCCACCATCTCCAGCTCGCCGCCGACAGGCACGCCGTGGGCGATGCGGCTGGCGTCAACGCCATACTGCGAGCACAGCTCGGCGATGTAGTTAGCGGTTGCCTCCCCTTCCACCGTGGGGTTGGTGGCGAGGATCACCTCTTTGATCGTTTCGGACTCAAGGCGCTGTTCAAGGCGGTCAAGACCGATATCGTCCGGGCCAATACCGTCCAGCGGGGAGAGATGCCCCATCAGCACGAAGTAGCGGCCTGAAAACTGCCCGGTTTGCTCGATGGCGTAGATGTCCGCCGGACTCTCCACCACGCAAATCTGGCCGTTTTCCTGACGACGCGGGTTCGTGCAGATGTTACACACGTCCTGCTCGGTAAAGGTACGGCAATCCGCACAGTGACCAATTTCTGACATGGCGCGGGTTAAAGCCTGCGCCAGGCGCATCCCGCCGCTGCGGTCGCGCTGCAATAGCGTAAACGCCATGCGCTGCGCCGACTTCGGGCCAACGCCCGGCAGGCAGCGCAGTGCTTCCATTAACTGCGTGAGCAGCGGACTGGTTTGCATCAGAATGGCATCTTGAAGCCAGGCGGCAGCTGCATGCCGCTGGAAACGGAGGCCATTTTCTCTTTCTGAGTTTCGTCGATACGGCGAGCGGCATCGTTAAACGCGGCTGCAACCAGATCTTCCAGCATCTCTTTGTCGTCTTCGAGCAGGCTCGGGTCGATTTCAACGCGACGGCAGTTGTGCGCACCGTTGATGGTCACCTTGACCAGACCGGCACCGGACTCACCCGTGACTTCCAGCTGAGCGATCTCTTCCTGCATCTTCTGCATTTTTTCCTGCATCTGCTGAGCCTGCTTCATCAGGCCACCCAGACCGCCTTTTCCACCAAACATAGGCTTCTCTCTTCTTTCACGTTTAAGGATTACAACCGTAAGTCAGACTTACGATCAAATGGGGCGAATACTCTCTTCATCCAGATCGGCGTCGAAGAACCGGCGCAGGGTCTGAATGTTGTTATCCGCAATAATCGCCTCGCGCGCCTGCGCGAGCTTCTCTTCATAAATGGCCTGGCGCCACTCGAGCGGCGTTTTCACTGCCGGATTATCATCTTCAATGATAGTCAATTCAACCGGCGCGCCCTGTAAAGCGGCGAGCGCCTCGGCCAGCGCCTTTTGCGCGCCCGGGGAATTCAGGTGACGCTGGCCCGGACGCAGGTGCAGACGCACCTGATTGCCGTCCTGCTCTTTCCAGGCATTAAGCGCGACCTGCTCCACCAGCTTCGGCAGATGGAGTTTGCTGACCTCGGCCGCCCAGGCGTCGCGCGCAATGGACTCTTCGGCAAGCTTCGCGGAAAGCTCCGGCGTTTTCTCATGCTCCAGCGCCTTTTTAAGCGCTTTCGGCGTGGCGACCTCTTCCTTCACCTCTTCGGTGATGGTGGTTGCCTTCCAGCGGTAAGCCTCTTCTTTCACCGGGGCTTTCTGCTCGAGCGCGGACGGTGCAGGACGCGACTGTACGCGCTCCGTTACCGAGGCCAGTCGTTCAAGCGCGGCGTTGTTCACCGGCCGCGCTCTTCCTGGCGCTGCCGGTTCACTCTTTTTTGGTTTGGTTACTCCCTGGGCACGCTGCAGCTGGCTGCGCGCGGCAAGCACCGAACTGGTGGCATCCGACAGCGGTACGTTCTGCTGCGGTGGCGGCGTCGGCTGCGGCGGCACCTGCTGCGGCGACATCACCGCCGTGGGCGCGACCGGCGCGAAAGACTGTCGCGGCACTTCCGGCTCCGGCAGCGGCATGCGCGGGTGGAACGCCAGCGCGCGCAGCAGCGTCATTTCAACGCCCATACGCGGATCCGGCGCAAACGGTAATTCTTTGCGGCCAATCAGCAGCGTCTGGTAATAAAGCTGCACGTCGGCAGGCGGCACGGTGCGGGCAAGCTCACGCATCCGCTGTTCAATGGCCGCCATATCCGCACCAATCGCGGAGGGAGAAAGCTGCAGCATCGCCACGCGGTGCAGCAGGCTGAGCATCTCAACCAGCAACCCTTCCCACTCAATACCGCGGGCGGCGGCCGCGTTCACCTGCGACATCACGCGTTCGCCGTTGGCGGCAATCATCGCTTCGATAAGCGACAGCGCCTGATCGTCATCCAGCGTGCCGAGCATGGTGCTGACCGCCTCGGTGGAGAGCTTGCCGTCACCGCTGGCAATCGCCTGGTCGGTCAGGCTTAATGCATCACGCAGGCTGCCGTCCGCCGCGCGGGCCAGCAGCTGCAGGGCGCGCGGTTCATGGACAATTTTCTCTTCGTCAAGAATGTGTTCAAGCTGCGCGCGGATCTGCTCAACGTCCAGCGCCTTCAGGTGGAACTGCAGGCAGCGTGACAAAATCGTGACCGGCAGCTTTTGCGGATCGGTGGTCGCCAGCAGGAACTTCACGTGCGCGGGCGGCTCTTCCAGCGTCTTCAGCAGGGCGTTAAAGCTGTGGCGCGACAGCATGTGCACTTCATCGATCAGGTAGACCTTGAAGCGGCCGCGCGCCGGGGCGTACTGCACGTTATCGAGCAGATCGCGGGTATCTTCCACTTTGGTACGCGAGGCGGCGTCGATCTCGATTAGATCGACAAAACGCCCCTGCTCGATTTCCCGACAGTTATCACACACGCCGCACGGCGTGGCGGTGATCCCGGTTTCGCAGTTGAGACCTTTTGCCAGCAAACGGGCAATAGAGGTCTTACCGACGCCGCGGGTGCCGGAAAAAAGATAGGCGTGATGGATGCGACCTAGCGACAAGCCGTTCGCCAGGGCCGTCAGCACATGTTCCTGACCGACAACGTCAGCAAAGGTTTGTGGTCGCCATTTACGGGCTAACACCTGATAACTCATGGGCAGGCTCTGCAACGCTGGAAGGTGAATTTATGGAGGGGAATGCTATCACAACCTCACCCATTGAGCGAGGTTGTGAAAACCGGGATTAGTGACCCGGGAAAGGCACCAGGCTGTAGCTGGTAATACCCTGTTTTTCCAGGCGCTGTTCACCGCCGAGATCGAACAGGTTGATGATGAAGGCCGCGTCGGTCACTTCCCCACCCAGACGGCGGATCAGCTTAACGGTCGCTTCAATGGTGCCGCCGGTCGCCAGCAGATCGTCAACCACCAGCACTTTGTCGCCAGGCTTGATCGCGTCAACGTGGATCTCCAGCTGATCGGTGCCGTACTCCAGCTCGTAGCTTTCTGCGATAGTTTCACGCGGCAGCTTGCGCGGCTTACGCACCGGCACAAAACCTACGCCCATTGCCAGCGCAACCGGCGCGCCAAACAGGAAGCCACGGGCTTCGGTACCTACTACTTTGGTGATCCCGGCGTTTTTATAACGCTCGACCAGCAGTTCAATGCTGAGCGCGTACGCTTTCGGGTCTTCCAGCAAGCTGGTGACATCACGGAAAAGAATGCCAGGCTTTGGATAGTCCTGGATGCTTTTGATGCTGTTTTTCAGATATTCAAGCTGCTGTGCAGTTGCGGTCATCGGTTTGTGCCTAAATAAAACAGTGTTACTCACAGCGCGCAACGAGTCGGCCAAGGCAACAATTGTTTAACCTTTGACCAGGCGCACCTGTGCTCGAAAACGGTCGAATTTACTGGCTGCGCGTGATAATTGCAACAGCCATGATAAGGCTTCAGTGCTTTTGTTGCTTTTCATCAACCACGGGGATCCGCCACATAAAGAAAAGCAGGCAGGTCAGGATCGCCAGCAGCAGAATACGTACCCACATCATTTTCACCAGCCATAATGAAATAGCGAAGGTGATGAGGATCACCGCGATCGCGCGCGGCTTCGCGCCGGGCGGCATGGCCCGGTGTTTTTGCCAGTGCCGCAGATAGCCGCCAAACCATGAACGATAGAGCAGCCAGTGGTGAAAACGCGGCGACGAGCGGGCGAAGCACCAGGCCGCCAGCAGGATAAACGGCGTGGTCGGCAGCAAGGGTAAAAACACACCCAGCGTGCCAAGCACTACCGCGAGCCAGCCAATGATGATTAAAATAGTACGCTTCATAATGCGAATCGTTATCAAACTGAACGGCTACTTTACCACTGGAGAGCGCCTTGAAAACAGCACTGCTTCTTGAGAGGCTGCAAAATCAGCTGATTGCTCTGCGGGAGCAGGCCACGCCGCTGATGGGGCACGCCACGCTGAAACCGCGCTTTGACCGGCAGCTTTTTCGGACCCGCAGCACCGTTATTCAGGATTACCTGGCTGAAGCGCAGACCAATCTCGACGAGCTTCGCCATGCGGTTGAGAGTGAACAGCAGGAGCAGGTGGCGTGGCTTGCGGAGCATCTCACCGAACAGATCACCGCGCTGCATCGCGAAATCACCGCCTGGCCGCTGCGCGCCTGGGACAGCGCCTCGCCGGGGCTCGGCAAATGGCAGCGCAAGCGGCTGGAGAACCAGGAGTTTGAACGCCGGCTGTTTGAGATGAAGCGCGAACGCGAAGTGCGGCTGAACAACAGCGAAACGCTGGAAGAGCAGCAGCTATTGATGCGCGAGATTAGCGCGCTGGAAGGACGTATCGTCCGCTGCCGTCAGGCGCTGGATGAAATTGAACGCGTTATAGAACGTTTGACCCGTTAACAGGAGCCACACCCATGTCACTGGAAAATGCACCCGATGAGGTCAAGCTGGCCGTCGATTTGATTATGCTGCTGGAGAATCATGAGATCCCCGCCGGGACGGTGCTTAAGGCGCTGGAGATTGTGCGGCGGGATTTTGAGGGGAAACTTCCCCCTCACCCTGCCCTCTCCCCTGAGGGGAGAGGGTAAAAGCAGACTGCAGCAGATTATTCCCTCTCCCTTCAAGGGAGAGGGTTAGGGTGAGGGTCACCACCCTTAATGTCGCGCTTCACTTCCGTATGCTCATCACCTTTCTCGTTACGCAGGTGAACCTCAAGCTGGTTGAAGGCGATATTAATATCGTTTTCACGGCACAGGCGATCGATAGAGCGGTTAAGCTCATCCACCGTGTAGCTGCGGTCGCGCAGCTCGCGCACGTATAAACGCAGCTCGTGATCCAGCGTACTCGGCCCAAAGGTGGTGAAGAAGACCGCCGGAGCCGGATCGTGCATCACTTTCGGATGCTCAGACGCCGCCTTCAGCAATACCTCTTTCACCTTATCCAGATCCGATCCATAGGCCACGCCCAGGCGGATCACCACGCGCGTCACCGTATCGGAGAGCGACCAGTTGATCAGACGCTCGGTCACGAACGCTTTGTTCGGGATGATCACCTCTTTACGATCGAAGTCGGTGATGGTGGTGGCACGAATACGGATCTTGCTGACCGTTCCCGAGAACGTGCCGATGGTGACGGTATCGCCGATACGTACCGGACGTTCGAACAGGATGATCAGACCGGACACGAAGTTACCGAAGATCTCCTGCAGGCCAAAACCAAGACCGACCGAGAGGGCCGCCGCCAGCCACTGTAGTTTATCCCACGAGACGCCAAGCGAGCCAAAGACCGTCATCGCCCCGACAATAATGATCACGTAGTTAAGGATCGTAGTAATGGCGTAGGACGCCCCCTGCCGAAGATTCAGACGTGACAGGAGAAGCACTTCAAGCAGGCCTGGCAGGTTGCGAATCAGCGCCCAGGCCACTACCGACGACACCAGTGCAAACAGCAGGCTGCCCATGGTCACGCTTTTCATGACCGCCGCGCCGGCTTCGGTGCCGTTGTATTGCCAGAGGGTAATACTGTCAAGATAGGCGAAAACGGTAATAAGATCGGACCAGATAGCCCAGAACATCACGGCAAACAGGGCGATCATCACCAGCATGGTGATGCGCAGCGTCTGCTGGTTAACCTGCTCCAGGGCGATGGTCGGCTCTTCCTGCGGTTCCGCGCCTTCGGCCCCTTCTTTCACCTGATGCTGACGACGCGCGATAGCACGGCGATAGGCAATGCGGCGGGCCGCCACGCTCAGGCCGCGCAGCACGGTCTGATAGAGCAGGTTCCAGACGATCACCAGATAGACCGTTTCAATCCAGCGCCCGGACAGGCGCAGCGTGGTATAGAAGTACCCCGTTGCCGTCAGCACCATCAGCGCCAGCGGAATGATCGCCAGTACCGTCACGGTGACCAGACGAATATTGTGGGACTCTTTATCACGCCAGCTGTCGCGGCACATCGGCCACATCAGGATCGCAATCAGCAGCAGGTTCAGCAGGATAACCAGCTGGCCCAGCACATCATCCATCAGATGCAGCGGGGAAAGCTCAGAAACAACCGACCAGAAGTGCAGCGGCAGGAGCGCCAGGCTGATGCGCACAATCTGGCGACGCCAGTGGCTGGTCAGCTGCGCAGGCATGTTGAAATGACGCACCGCCACGCCGTCTTTTTCCAGCACCTTCCAGCACACGCCAAACACCAGCCAGAACAGCGCCAGTTTTTTACTGAACGCCCACAGCAGATCGCTAACGTTGAGCTGCATGGTGAGCAGAATTAGCCCCACGGCCAGAATAATCAGGCACACCGGCAGGGCGCGAATGAGATCGATGAGAATCGCTTTTGGCGTATGGAGCTGGCTATCGTTGCGCAGCTGCCCCACTTCGGACGCCAGCTTCGCCTGGTATTTTTTCAGCCAGCCCAGACGCCAGCGGATCAGGCCGGCAATCAGCAGCAGCGGTAATCCCGCCAGTAAGGCAATCGTCACCGCAGGCCAGGCTTTCTCCCAGTTTACGGTGATCTTCATGCTCTTAATCTGCGTTTTCAGCGTCTCAGGGAAGGATTTAATCCAGTCCCAGTCCATCGGTTTGTTGCTGTTTACCCAGAAAATCTGCTGGGTCAGGATCTCCTGCAGACTTTTCGAGACGCTCACCAGCTGCTGCTGGTTGATCTGCAGGTTAATGGCCATCATCAGCTGGTTACCCAGCTGTTTGTTGAGCTGGTCCAGCAGCTCGCGACGCATATCGATGACCTGGAGCAGCGCGTCGTGCACTTCCGGGTTCACGTCGCTGGAGTGCCCTTCTTCAATTTTGGCGACAAAGGCATCGCTCTGGAAAAGGGCATCGCGTTGCTGGTTGACGTCAAACTGTTCCAGACGTAAATCCGCAATGCGGTTGGTCATGTCTTCCAGCTCATCGGCGGACGGGAGCGTCTGCTGCTGCTGGTAGAGAATGCGCGACAGCAGGAGGCTGCCCTTCAGAACCGCGATCTGCTCTTTAATGTTGCGTTCAGCCTGCAGCGCGCGATCCAGCCAGTTCTTCACTTTGATGTTTTGCTGAACCAGCGAGTTACCGTGTTCCGTCGCCAGTATCAGGCGCTGGCTAAGCTGGTGGTTGGCCTCGAGCTCCTGTTTCACCAGCGGATTCGCCTGAATGCGGGCAGTTTCGTCAGGCGATACGGCCTCCTGGGCGGTTTTTTCCGTCAGCGTCAGGCGTTTGCTGTTTACCGCCTCCTGCAGCAGCTGAAGCTGGTGTTCCAGGCGATTAATATTCGCGGTGACGTAATCACGCTGTTTCTGCAGCGTGTCCTGCAGCACCGTATTCCCTTCCAGGCTTTTACGCTGCTGTTCGATTTGTGCATTGAGTAACGTCTGCTGCACCAGCAGCAGGGTTTGCTGCGTCGGGCGCAGCGTGCCTTCGCCTACCGTCGTGCCGTTGAGGCGGTTGCGGATCTGCTGCAGCTGCTGAGACGCGGCGTACATCGCATTTTGCACGCGCTCTGGCTGGGTTTGCAGGGAGACAAGCTGGCTGTTATAGGTCGCGAGGTCGGACTGCGCGGTTTGCAGGTCGTCAAGCAGTTGCGCAACGCGCGACTCCAGCTGGCGTAAAGAGAGCGTCGAGAGCGTTTTGCGCGTTTCGGTATCGTTATCGACGTCGCTCAGGGCGTTCAGCGATTCCGTGGCCTTGCGCATATTTTCAGGAGCCTGCGCCACCTTCTGACGAAGCTGGGCGGTATCTGCTTTGACGCGTTCAATTTTATCCAGCGTTTCCAGCGTTTCCGTCAGATCCTGCTGGATGAGCTTATCCTGAGGAGAGAGCTCTTTTTGTTTGTTCAGCGTGTCGAGCTGCGACTGAACATCCGCACGCGTGGGGATATCGTTGCTGTTGTCGGCGCGGGCCCAGGTCAGCGGCGCGGTGGCGAAGAAAAACAGCATCGCAAAGAGCAATGCAAAAACAGGATGTTGCGAGCGATTGATGGGCAGCATAGTTGTGAATGATGTCAGAAGATGACCGAAAATAGTCCGGCGTGAAGAATATCACGCTCGCTGAGAGCAGAATAGCGCGAACGTTATCCTCTGAGATAAATCCTGGAAAGGGATCAGGCCGTTAGCGAAGGCGCATCGCCGCGCAGCGTGGGGCAGAGCTGTAGCATTTCCAGTAAAATCGCCACGTAGCTGCGGGCTTCCTCTTTGAGGTCAAAGGATTGCGGCGCAAAAAGCCAGTTTTCCATCAGACCGGAAATGTAGCCACGCATCAGGATTGCCGCCCGTCGGGTCAAGAGATTGGCCGGTAACAGCTTCGCCTGCATACACAGGTTCAGATTCTGTTCAATGCGGTCATAGCTCTCGAGGCTGAGGCTGCGTTGCGCCTGCTGCACCACCGCCATTTCGCCGACAAACTCGCATTTATGATAAATAATTTCCATCATTAATCTGCGACGTTCTTCAACTACCGTTGCTTCAAGGATATATACTAATATTTCTCTCATTACTGAGAGTGGATCGTCAGGGAATTTTGCCCGATACTCACTCTCAAGATCGCTAATGCTGGACTCTGAAAGCTCCCAGATTTCACTGAACAGATCTGACTTATCTTTAAAATGCCAGTAAATCGCTCCTCGCGTCACACCGGCAGCCTGAGCAATCTGCGCCAGCGAGGTGGATGAAACACCCTGCTGCGAGAACAAACGTATTGCCACATCCAGAATGTGTTGTCGGGTTTCCAGCGCTTGTTGTTTAGTTTTTCGTGCCATAGGTGGGTGAATTTACAGGAGTCAGATTTACATACATTTGTGAATGTATGTACCATAGCATGACGATAATATAAACGCAGCAATGGGTTTTAGACTCAGGACCCTTGATCAATTTGAAATCGGACACTCGAGGTTTACATATGAACAAAAACAGAGGGTTAACGCCTCTGGCGGTCGTTCTGATGCTCTCAGGCAGCTTAGCGCTAACAGGATGTGACGACAAACCAGCTCAACAAGGAGCTCAGCAGGCGCCAGAAGTAGGCGTTGTGACGCTCAAATCTGAACCTCTACAAATCACCACCGAATTACCAGGCCGTACAAATGCTTACCGCATTGCGGAAGTGCGTCCTCAGGTTAGCGGCATTATCCTGAAACGTAACTTCACCGAAGGCGGTGATGTGAAGGCCGGTGAGTCTCTGTATCAGATTGATCCAGCAACCTATCAGGCCAATTATGAAAGCGCGAAAGGCGATCTGGCTAAAGCACAGGCCGCGGCTAAAATTGCTCAGTTGACGCTGAATCGCTATCAAAAACTGCTCGGTACCAAGTACATCAGTCAGCAGGATTACGATACCGCCCTGGCGGATGCCCAGCAGGCTAACGCAGCCGTGGTGGCAGCCAAAGCGGCCGTCGAAACCGCGCGCATTAACCTGGCCTATACCAAAGTGACCTCCCCTATCAGCGGTCGTATTGGTAAGTCTTCCGTGACGGAAGGGGCTCTGGTGCAGAACGGTCAAACCACTGCGCTGGCGACCGTGCAGCAGCTCGATCCGATCTACGTTGACGTGACGCAGTCCAGCAACGATTTCCTGCGCCTGAAACAGGAGCTGGCTAACGGCACCCTGAAACAGGAAAACGGCAAAGCCAAAGTGGAGCTGATTACCAACGACGGTATCAAGTTCCCGCAGGAAGGTACGCTGGAATTCTCTGACGTGACGGTCGACCAGACCACAGGTTCCATCACCTTACGTGCGATTTTCCCGAACCCTGACAAAAATCTGCTGCCAGGTATGTTCGTTCGCGCGCGTCTGGAAGAAGGAACGAATCCAACCGCACTTCTGGTTCCACAGCAGGGTGTGACCCGTACGCCTCGCGGCGATGCGAGCGCGCTGGTGGTTGGGGCTGATGACAAAGTCGAAACGCGCAATATCACCGCCACCCAGGCGATTGGCGATAAATGGCTGGTGACGGAAGGTCTGAAAGATGGCGATCGCGTGATTGTTACTGGTTTGCAAAAAGTTCGTCCTGGCGCGCAGGTTAAAGCACAGGAAGTGAAATCTGACGATAAACAACAAGCTTCGGCCGCTGGCCAGTCAGAACAAACCAAGTCTTAACTTAAACAGGAGCCGTTAAGACATGCCTAATTTCTTTATCGATCGCCCCATATTTGCGTGGGTGATCGCCATTATCATCATGCTGGCCGGGGGACTTGCGATCCTGAAGCTGCCTGTCGCGCAATATCCAACGATTGCGCCACCGGCGGTAACAATTTCCGCAACCTACCCGGGGGCTGATGCGAAAACGGTGCAGGACACCGTCACCCAGGTTATCGAACAGAACATGAACGGTATCGATAACCTGATGTACATGTCCTCAAACAGTGACTCCACCGGTACAGTGCAGATCACCCTGACCTTCCAGTCAGGTACGGATGCTGACATTGCGCAGGTTCAGGTGCAGAACAAACTGCAGCTGGCGATGCCTTTGCTGCCGCAGGAAGTACAACAGCAGGGTGTGAGCGTCGAGAAATCGTCCAGTAGCTTCCTGATGGTTGTCGGCGTTATCAACACCAACGGCACCATGACGCAGGAGGATATTTCCGACTACGTGGGCGCCAACATGAAGGACGCCATCAGCCGTACTTCCGGTGTGGGTGACGTGCAGCTGTTCGGTTCTCAGTACGCGATGCGTATCTGGATGGATCCGAACAAACTGAACAACTTCCAGCTGACTCCGGTTGACGTGATCAGCGCGATTAAAGCGCAGAACGCCCAGGTAGCGGCCGGTCAGTTAGGCGGTACACCGCCGGTGAAAGGCCAGCAGCTTAACGCCTCGATCATCGCGCAGACCCGTCTGACCTCTGCCGATGAGTTCAGCAAAATTCTGCTGAAAGTGAATCAGGACGGTTCGCAGGTTCGCCTGCGCGACGTGGCAAAAGTAGAGCTGGGCGGTGAGAACTACGACATCATCGCGAAGTTTAACGGTAAACCGGCTTCCGGTCTGGGTATCAAACTGGCGACAGGCGCTAACGCCCTGGACACCGCCACGGCGATCCGCGCAGAGCTGAAGAAGATGGAACCGTTCTTCCCGTCAGGTCTGAAAATCGTTTACCCATACGACACCACGCCGTTCGTCAAAATTTCGATTCACGAAGTGGTTAAAACGCTGGTAGAAGCCATCATCCTGGTGTTCCTGGTGATGTATCTGTTCCTGCAAAACTTCCGCGCGACGCTTATTCCAACGATTGCCGTGCCGGTTGTTCTGCTCGGGACCTTTGCGATCCTGTCGATATTTGGCTACTCGATAAACACCCTGACGATGTTCGGGATGGTGCTCGCCATCGGCCTGCTGGTGGATGACGCCATCGTCGTGGTAGAGAACGTCGAGCGCGTGATGGCGGAAGAAGGTCTGCCGCCGAAGGAAGCAACCCGTAAATCAATGGGTCAGATCCAGGGCGCGCTGGTCGGTATCGCGATGGTGCTGTCTGCGGTATTTATCCCAATGGCCTTCTTCGGGGGCTCTACCGGTGCGATTTACCGTCAGTTCTCGATTACCATCGTTTCCGCGATGGCGCTGTCGGTGCTGGTGGCGTTGATCCTGACTCCTGCCCTGTGTGCCACCATGCTGAAGCCGATTCAGAAAGGCGGTCACGGCGAGCACAAAGGATTCTTCGGCTGGTTTAACCGCATGTTTGATAAGAGCACGCATCACTACACCGACAGCGTGGGCAACATCCTGCGCAGCACCGGTCGTTACCTGCTGCTCTATATCATCATCGTGGTGGGCATGGCTTTCCTGTTCGTTCGTCTGCCAAGCTCGTTCCTGCCGGATGAAGACCAGGGCGTGTTCCTGACGATGGCACAGCTTCCGGCGGGTGCCTCGCAAGAACGTACCCAGAAAGTGCTGGATGAAGTGACGGACTACTACCTCACCAAAGAGAAAGACAACGTTGAGTCCGTGTTTGCGGTTAACGGCTTTGGCTTTGCGGGTCGTGGTCAGAACACCGGTATTGCCTTCGTTTCTTTGAAAGACTGGTCTGAACGTCCAGGCGAAAAGAACAAGGTTGAAGCCATCACCGGCCGTGCAATGGGCACCTTCTCGCAGATTAAAGATGCGATGGTCTTCGCCTTTAACCTGCCAGCGATTGTTGAACTGGGTACGGCGACCGGTTTCGACTTCCAGCTGATTGACCAGGGCGGTCTGGGTCACGAAAAACTGACGCAGGCGCGTAACCAGCTGTTCGGTGAAGTTGCTAAACACCCTGACCTGCTGGTCGGCGTGCGTCCAAACGGCCTGGAAGATACGCCGCAGTACAAGATCGATATCGACCAGGAGAAAGCCCAGGCGCTGGGTGTATCCATCAGTGACATCAACACCACGCTGGGCGCAGCCTGGGGCGGTAGCTACGTTAACGACTTCATCGACCGCGGTCGTGTGAAGAAAGTGTACGTGATGTCCGAGGCGCAGTACCGTATGTTGCCTAACGATATCAACAGCTGGTTCGTGCGCGGCAGCAATGGTCAGATGGTACCGTTCTCGGCGTTCTCAACCTCACGCTGGGAATACGGTTCACCGCGTCTGGAACGCTATAACGGCCTGCCGTCTATGGAGATCCTGGGTCAGGCTGCTCCGGGTCGAAGCACCGGTGAAGCCATGAACCTGATGGAAGAGCTGGCGAGCAAGCTGCCTGCGGGTATCGGCTATGACTGGACCGGTATGTCCTATCAGGAACGTCTGTCCGGTAACCAGGCCCCTGCTCTGTACGCCATTTCACTGATTGTGGTCTTCCTGTGTCTGGCGGCACTGTACGAGAGCTGGTCGATTCCGTTCTCCGTTATGCTGGTAGTTCCACTCGGGGTTATCGGCGCGCTGCTTGCGGCAACGTTCCGTGGACTGACCAACGACGTTTACTTCCAGGTAGGCCTGCTGACAACCATTGGCTTGTCGGCGAAGAACGCGATACTTATCGTTGAATTCGCCAAAGATCTGATGGAGAAAGAAGGCAAAGGTCTTATTGAGGCGACGCTTGAGGCGGTTCGTATGCGTCTGCGCCCAATCCTGATGACGTCGCTGGCGTTTATCCTCGGCGTACTGCCGCTGGTTATCAGCTCCGGTGCGGGTTCCGGCGCGCAAAACGCAGTAGGTACAGGTGTGATGGGCGGTATGGTTACCGCGACCGTACTGGCTATCTTCTTCGTACCGGTGTTCTTCGTGGTGGTTCGCCGCCGCTTTAGCCGAAAGAATGAAGATGTTGAACACAGTCATTCGGTAGAACCTCACTGATACCGGTTTCACATGATAAAAAGGCCGCATTAGCGGCCTTTTTCATTTTCAGAAAAAATCATAAATTACGCTTATTGTGGTTCTATTTATTTTCTGCCATCTTAAATAGACATATCATAATTAACTGATAACTTAATCGGTGAATTCAGGATTTTTTTAATTTCATTTCTCCGCTTAAGCCATTAGGAATATTCCTAATAAGAAGTTCTTACAAAGATAAGTCTGAATCTGAACTTTCCTCATCATTTTTGCTAAGCCAATGAAACGTAAGGAAGCGATAAAACACCTTCGTTAATTTGGATAAAAACGTTGGGTCCAGGATGACCATTTGCGTAGAAACTCGCAGTCTGCGGTTTTATTTGTAATTTTTCGTAATAGCGCGATGAAATCCAGGAAGGAGTGGCTTATAGTTAGGTTATCAGGAACACAGCACTCATGTAGCTAAGTCAGTTGTATCCATCCCGACAATGATGTTCGGTGAGTAAGAAATCACTCAGAAGGGGATGCGCTATGGACGAGTACTCGCCAAAAAGGCATGATATCGCGCAGTTGAAATTTCTCTGCGAATCCTTGTACCATGACTGCCTTGCCAACCTTGATGAAAGCAACCATGGCTGGGTAAACGACCCAACGTCTGCCATCAATTTGCAGTTGAATGAGCTGATAGAGCATATCGCAACCTTCGCACTTAATTATAAAATTAAGTACAATGAAGATAATAAGCTGATTGAGCAAATTGATGAATACCTGGACGACACCTTTATGTTGTTCAGCAGTTACGGCATTAACGCTCAGGATTTGCAAAAATGGCGTAAATCGGGAAATCGGCTATTCCGCTGTTTCGTCAACGTGAGCAGAGCTAACCCGGTTAGTCTTTCCTGTTAAAATTATTACAATTACTAAGGTGAATTTATGTCTGATAAACCACTCACAAAGATCGATTATTTGATGCGCTTACGACGTTGTCAGTCAATTGACACGCTTGAGCGCGTCATTGAAAAGAATAAATACGAGCTTTCTGATAATGAACTGGCGGTATTTTATTCAGCCGCTGACCATCGTCTTGCTGAACTGACAATGAATAAGCTGTATGACAAAATCCCTACTTCTGTGTGGAAATTTGTCCGTTAATCTTTGAAGGGTGTCTGTAGAGTTCTACGCCTCGTTCTAAGTATTTGCCTATCCCGTTATGCTCCCTGTGCGTAAGCCAGGTCTCCGTGTAAAACGTGTTCAGCAGCAGCAATGTTGTGACTCCAGTCACATCGGCTTTTCGGGAACGTTCCCCTCCTGGCCTGTTCCGATTACTCTGCGGTAATCACATCCAGAGAGGTTTCCAATGAGCTTAGAAAAACAGAAAATGATTGCCGGTGAACATTACCGCCCCGGCGATGAGACGTTACGAGCCGACCGACTGCGCGCCCGCCATCTGGTTTATCGCTATAACCACACCGCGCCTGATGATAAAACAGAACGCCAGAAGATTCTGGCGGAACTTCTGGGACAAAGCGAAGGCGCATATATAGAACCGAGCTTCCGCTGCGACTATGGATATAACATTTACCTGGGCAAAAACTTTTACGCTAACTTCGATTGCGTGATGCTGGATGTCTGCCCTGTTCATATTGGCGATAACTGCATGCTCGCACCGGGTGTGCATATTTATACGGCAACCCACCCGCTGGACGCAGAGGAACGGAATAGCGGCGTGGAGTTTGGAAAACCCGTCACTATTGGCAATAACGTCTGGATCGGTGGCCGGGCGGTCATTAACCCTGGCATCACCATTGGTGATAATGTTGTGGTGGCCTCCGGCGCCGTCGTGACGAAAGACGTCCCGGCTAACGTCGTCGTTGGCGGCAACCCGGCAAAAATTATCAAAACGCTGTGAGGTTTCGGGGAGTCAACTGTTATGGCCTTTTAGCGCCAGACTGTTACTTTTTTCAGCCTGATGGCTCCCCTAAAATTGGCAGATACCCTGTATTGTCAACTCTCATGAAGGCAAAAAATGACCGAGATACAGCGCCTGCTTACCGCCACCATCGACGATCTTAACCTCCGCGAAAAGCGCGACAATCGCCCGCGCTTTAGCATTAGCTTTATTCGCAAACACCCAGGACTGTTTGTCGCTATGTATGCCGCCTGGCTGGCGACGCTTATTGTAATGCTGAAGTCCGAAACGCTGGTGGACTCCGTCTGGCTGCTGGTTGTGCTGTTTGTGGTCTTTAACGCCTTTTTCTTTTTCGACGTGAATCCGCGCTACCGTTACGAAGACATCGACGTGCTCGACTTTCGGGTCTGCTACAACGGCGAATGGTACAACACGCGTTACGTTCCAGAGGAGCTGATTGAAAACATCATGCACTCTCCGGCAGTTGAAGCCGGGCAAAAAGAGAAGCTGCAGAAAATGGTCTCCACCAAAGGACAGCTCTCTTTCTATGATGTCTTTACCCTTTCCCGCCCTGCTGCTGCGTAATTAACGCCTGCAGACGTCGGATCCCCGGCGCAAACTGAGAAGCAGAGGTATTACCGTAACCTAAAACCAGCCCGGTTTGCCCCTGCTTCGCCTCCAGGTAGTACCCGCTCAATGCAGCGGGTGACAGCTGAAACGCCCTCGCCTGCTCCACCAGCCTCTGGTCATCAATATCATCTATCGCCAGCGTCAGATGCATTCCGCCTTCACCGGCCAGAATACGGTGCGGCGCATGAAGCTCTGTGCCCAGCACCTCCCGCAGCTGGCGGTATCGTTTACGATAGAGCCGACGCATGGCAGCCAGATGACGGGCGTAGTGACCTTCTTCGATAAACAGCGCCAGCGTGCGCTGTTCGGCACGATGCCCACCGCGCAACAGCGAGCCGATGGCCGGACGAGCCGCCTTCGCCAGCGCTGGCGGCAAGACCATGAACCCTATTCGGAGCGAAGGAAACAGCGTTTTACTGAACGTCCCGAGATAAACCACGGGCGCGTTGTTTACCATTCCCAGCATCGCCGGTACGGGCTCACCGGCATAACGGAACTCGCTGTCGTAATCGTCTTCAATGATCCACGCGTTGTGCTGCCGGGCGAGCTCCAGTAACGCCAGACGCCGTCGGGCACTGAGCACGCTTCCGTAGGGGAACTGGTGTGAAGGTGAGGTAAAAATTAACAAGGGAGAAGGTACATTCAATCCCTCCCAGCACATCCCCTCGTCATCAATCGGGATCCCCGTCATTGCCAGGCCGGTTTTAACAAACGCACTCTTTGCCCCGCTATAGCCGGGGTTTTCCACCCAGGCGACATCGCCAGGCTCGCTCAACAGCATCGTGCAAAGATTGACGCCCTCAAGCGCTCCTTCGGTTATCACAATCTGGCTGGCGTCGCAGTCGATACCGCGGGACAGGGCGAGATGCCGGGCAATCGCGGCACGCAGCGACGGTTCGCCGGCCGGGTCGCCATAGCCTAGCAGGGCACTTCCCTCCTCGCGCAGGACGCGATCGTACAATCTCCGCCACAGCGGCAAGGGGAAATAGTTAATGGCAGGCGTTCCCGGCGTGAACGCCATCACCGGGGTGTCACGCTGCACAGGCGCGGGCAGCAGGGCGACCCGTTTTGACAGCCTGACGTCAGGATCCGGCAATGCCCGGGGAATCGTACGATGAGCGAATTGCCCCACCCGCGTACCCAGACGGTTGCGCAGCAAATAGCCTTCAAGCGTGAGCTGGTCCAGCGCCGCATTGACTGTATTTCGGGAAACCGAGATCTGCTGCGCCAGCGTTCGCGAACCGGGCAGCTGGCTGCCGGACCGAAGCCTTCCACCCAGTATGGCCTCCCGTAAAGCATGATAGAGCGCGCGCTGAAGCGTCTCTTGCCCACGCTTTTTCAGCGCAGCATGGAGCAAAGTGTAAAGCTCATCACCCGGTATATTCATCTTCCCTCCTCGTGGTACCAGAAAAACATAGCCTGGTGGTTCTTTTTAAGGAACCACCAATTCACTAATCTGAAGATCTTTTCAACGTCATGGAAATAAAGATGAATACATTCAATGAGTTTGGACAGCCTGTAGGCGAATCCCTTATCGACTGGCAGCCTCGTCAGCACCCGTCCCGGGTGGTCCTGCAGGGCCACTATTGTCGGCTGGAGCCGCTGCGCGTGGAGCATGCCCACGCGTTGTTCTCCGCCTATTCCCTGGCCGAAGATACCCGCAGCTGGACGTGGCTGCTGCGTGAACCCGATGCCACCGCAGAGGAGTTTACCGAATGGGTGGCGAGCGTAAGTGCGTTATCCGATCCCATCCACTTTACCGTTATCGATAACCGGACCCAGTCCCCAGTCGGGACGCTGTCCCTGATGCGTATCGATCCTAAAAACGGGGTCGTGGAAGTGGGACACGTTCACTTCTCTCCTCTGTTAAGCCGCACGCCGATGTCGACAGAAGCCCAGTATCTGCTGATGCGATACGTGTTCGATACCCTTGGGTATCGGCGTTATGAATGGAAGTGCAACAGCCTGAACGAGCCTTCCCGTAAAGCGGCGCTGCGTCTGGGCTTTCAGTTTGAAGGGCGCTTTCGTCAGGCGCTGGTCATAAAAGGCCGTAACCGGGATACCGACTGGTTTTCGATTCTCGACAAAGAGTGGCCGGCGCTGGCGAGCGCCTTTGAAAGCTGGCTTGCCACCGACAATTTTACTGCCGATGGCAAACAGAAAAGATCCCTGGAAAGCTGGCGAGAAACGCGCGTCTAGCGTCTTTTTTTACGTCCCTGAACCGCCTTAAAGCGCGGATTTGATTTGCAAATCACGTATAAGCGTCCCTTGCGTTTGACTATCTGGCAATCCGGGTGACGCTGCTTTGCACTACGTAATGAGTTAAGAACCTGCATGGTTAGCCCCGCTTCGCATTGAGAAATCCGCCAAAACGCTTGCGGAAGCGCGCTGCGCTGCCGTCAGTAGAGAACGTTTTCTGCTTACCGGTATAAAACGGGTGCGATTTTGAAGAAACCTCGATGGTGATGTACGGATACGTTTCACCGTCGAGTTCAATTTCACGGTCGGTCTTAATGGTTGAGCCCACTTTGAAGTATTCATTCGCGCTGGTGTCGTGGAAGACCACGGTGCGATAGGCGGGATGGATATTGGGTTTCATCGTAAATCCTTTATGTTTTGTTATAACATAACAAAATAATATCCAGGCCAGTTTGAAAAAACAACCCCCTCTCGCCTGACGATAATTTCTCGTTTGCCTGTGATAAGATGAAAACCATGCCAACCACGTGCTATAACTATATCATTTCGCGGTAAAATCTTTCTCTTCAGGCAGGGAACTCAATGCCCAGGAACGGGTATACGAGGAAGGACACGACAGCATGAAAACCCGACATCTGGTCAGTCTGGTGACTGGCATACTTATCTTTTCTGTGCTGGTCCCCATTTGCCTGAGCATCTGGCTGGCCCATCGCCAGGCGGAGGATAAATTTGCCGATGCGCTGGATAATTATGCCTCACGCGTGCTGGTACGAGCCGACAGGGTTGTGGCTCAGGCAAAAGAAGCGCTCGATCACCTGCAGGCCTTTGATGGCGTGCCGTGTAGCCCTTTACAACTGAGGGAAATGCGCCGGGTCGCTTTCTCGTGGCGATATGTCCAGGAAGTGATTTATATCGACAACCTTCGGCCGCTCTGCTCCTCCCTCGAGCAAACCAGTCATGCCCCCCCTTTCCCCCCTCCGATGCGCATTACCGGAGATGGTTATAGCGCATGGCTGACCACGCAAAACGATCTTGGGTTTAATCGCTACATGGCAGTGCTGGGAAAAGGCCACTACCTTGTCATGGTCGATCCTGCCTCACTGGTGGACGTGATCCCTTTCGGCGAGATAGCCATTGATGCCGCCCTGGTAGGAAGCACAACGCACCGCATTTTCGCCAGCAGCAGTAAGCTCGATTCTCACATCCGCGACATGGTTCAGGAGCGGGGCGTGAAAAGCGTGCAGTACAACGGTTCAATGTACATCATGAAGTCTGTACCTGAGCTTGGATTTACCGTAGTCGCTTGGGCAACGCTCAAACCGCTCTCTGAAACCTGGCACCGGCAGCTGCTTTTCTGGTTACCGTTCGGCATGTTGATAAGCCTGCTCGCCGCGCTCTTCGTCCTGCGGATACTGCGGCGTATCCAGTCACCTCGCAATCGCCTGCTGGACGCCATTAACAGCCGGGATTTTGTGGTGCACTATCAGCCCATCGTGGCGCTCTGCAGCGGAAAAATTGTGGGCGCTGAGGCGCTGACGCGCTGGCCTCAGCCGGACGGAAGCAGCCTCTCGCCGGATATTTTTGTCCCCCTTGCCGAGCAAACGGGGCTCATCTCACAGCTGACGCAGTTAGTCATCGAAAAGGTGTTTGAAGATATGGGTCACTGGCTGCAACGCTACCCGGATCAGCATATCTCCATTAACCTCGCGCCTGACGATTTGACCTCCGGCATCCTGCCGCCTCTGCTGAGTCAGCTACTGAATAAATGGCAAATCCATCCCCGGCAAATCGCCCTTGAGCTCACCGAGCGCGGCTTTGCCGATCCCAAAATCAGCGCGCCGGCAATCGCCGCACTCCGCCGTTCGGGCCACCCTGTCTATATTGATGATTTTGGTACGGGCTATTCCAGCCTGAGCTATCTGCAGGATCTGGACGTCGACACGCTAAAAATTGATAAATCGTTCGTGGATGCGCTGGAGTATAAAAACGTGACGCCGCACATCATTGAAATAGCAAAGTCGCTGAAGCTGGCAATGGTGGCCGAGGGGGTCGAAACCGCAGGGCAGCTCGCCTGGCTACACCGCCACGGCGTGCAGTACGGGCAGGGGTGGTACTACAGCAAAGCGCTGCCAAAAACGGAATTTATTCTTTGGGCAGAGAATAACCTCGGCACGCACTCTACTTAAGATAGGATTTGATCACCTGCAGCACCACGCCAAGATCGGCTTCACGCTGCGCTTCTTCGGGTTCTTTCACCACATGATCGGTTAAATGCCCTTCGATCACCTGCATCATCATGCCATTGACCGCCCCGCGAATCGCCGCAAGCTGCTGTAACACCTCGGCGCATTCGTGATCGCTGTTAAGCATTTTTTCCAGCGCGGTGCTCTGCCCCTGAATTTTCTTCAGGCGAGTCAGTAACATCTTCTTGTCTCGAACGGTATGTGACATCTCTCTATCCCTTATTTTTGGCTTTTAAAGCATATCACGCTCTACTCCCCCTGAGTATTTTTCTACTGGGGGGTAGTATTACGCTACTGGGGGGGAGTAGTATCTCCGCACGCTTCCCACTCCGGAATTTCCCATGACCGATTTTGCTTCACTTCTTCAGCAGGGCAATGCCTGGCTGTTTGTTCCCAGCGCTATCCTGCTCGGTGCGCTGCATGGCCTGGAACCGGGCCACTCAAAAACAATGATGGCCGCCTTTATTGTTGCCATCCGCGGCACGCTGAAACAGGCGGTGCTGCTCGGCCTGGCAGCTACGCTTTCGCATACGGCAGTGGTCTGGATCATCGCTATGGCGGGATTATGGTTTGGTCGGGGCTGGGATGCACACACGTCCGAACCCTGGTTCCAGCTGATCTCCGGGGTGTTGATCGTTGCGATCGCCCTGTGGATGGCGTGGCGAACCTGGAAAGAAAACCAGCCGCACGATCATCATCACGACCATGATCACCACCATGACCATGACTCTGACCATGACCACCATCATGATTATCATCATCACGAACACACGCTGATTGAAGAAGAGTGGCAGGACGCCCACCAGCGCGCGCACGCGCAGGATATAAACCGACGCTTCAGCGGACAAAACGTCACCACCGGACAGATCGTAATGTTTGGCCTGACCGGCGGGCTTATCCCCTGCCCGGCGTCCATCACCGTTCTGCTGATCTGCCTGCAGCTAAAGCATTTTGCCCTCGGCGCGACGCTGGTGTTCAGCTTCAGTATTGGTCTGGCGTTAACGCTGGTGGCTTCCGGCGCGATTGCCGCCTTGAGCCTCAAACATGCGACAAAACGCTGGCCCGGGTTTAACGAACTTTCCCGTAAAGCGCCGTGGATTTCCGCTGCGCTGATTACCGTGGTAGGGATTTATATGAGCCTGCACGGTCTGAGCGGGATTCTGGCGTAAGCTGCGGCCACGTCCTGTGGCCGCATCTCAATGGTCAGTTAAGGATTTTGCTGCCAGCTAAAGGTGTAGCGAAGCTGGCGTGTCTGCAGAATGAATTCCGGTGAAACGCTGGGGCTCCAGGAGTCGTCGCCGCCCACGCCCATATGGAACGCGTCGAGGTTAAGCCAACACCCCGGCTCTTCCCGCAGTAGATGGTGATGGGTTGTCTCCCGCAGCTGCTGCTGGCTGTAGCGGCTAACCGAGAAATGGAACCGGCCATGTAGCTGATGCGTTCCCAGAGCCAGCTGCCGCGTATCACAGCGCAAACCATTTTCCGTCGGGAAGATATACGGCGTGTGCATCTCCGCCAGGGGTAATGTCCAGCGCCCCTGCTGTGCCGCCAGCATTCTGTCCGGATAGTTTTCATGCGGCCCCAGTCCCAGCCAGGAGACGTTTTCCGGCGTTTCGGCGAGATGAACGCTCAGGCCAACGCGCGCGGGTTCCGGAATATCGGACGCCATATCGACCTGAATATCGCCGTGCAGCCTCCCCTGGTCGTCCACCCGCCAGACTTTACGGCTTATGAACAGCGTTTTGCCATGATACTCCCCGACATGAAGGGTGGTGACCACGGCTTCGCCCGCGTGCTGCTCTGCCTCACAGCGCAAAGCGCGTAAGGTGAGATCGTACATGCCCGCCGCTTTCCAGCGTTCAACCCACGCATTCGGATCGATCTTCGTCGCTTCACTCACGCCAATATCATTGTCCAGCGGCGCACGGCTGAGGTTATCGGTCAGAGGTGACATCAGCGTTTCAACGCCATTTCGCCACCATTGGGTCAGGTTTCCGGATGAGCGATCGAACTGCCAGCGCTGTTGACGATGCGCGATCTCCAGGATGCGGTCGTTTTGCGTCAAAACAGGAGGCTCGCCCGCAGAGGCTGGCGGTGCGACATACAGCGGAGACGGAAGCGGCCACTGCTCCCACGCGCAGCGATGGTTTGCCGGCGACCACGTTGTTGCCCGCGGCTGGCGTACTTCAACATTCAGCCAGACTTCCCCCGGTTCGTTTTGCCATTCCGGCAGAGCGATCTCCAGACGCTGAGCGCCTTCAGGGGCTATTGCCAGCGTCACCTCGCCCGAAGCCAGCACCTCTCCGTCCCGGGCAACCGTCCAGCTCAGCACTTCGTTATCGGTGTGGCGGAACAGGTAGCCGCTTTGCACCTCAATCACCAGCGGAGAGGTGCTGACCCGCGTAAAGGTGAAGAACTGCTGGGCGCGCTGCGCCTCGTACAGCGCCGGGTGCGGCGTGCGATCGGGGAAGACCAGTCCATTGAGGCAGAACTGTCGGTCGTTCGGTTTATCGCCAAAGTCCCCGCCGTATGCCCAGAACGAATTGCCCTCTTCATCTTGCTTCGTCAGAGCCTGATCGACCCAGTCCCAGACAAATCCCCCCTGCAACCGAGGGTGGCTGCGAAACGCCTGCCAGTATTTCGAGAATCCGCCGAAGCTGTTCCCCATCGCGTGGGCGTATTCGCAGAGGATCAGCGGGCGTGTTTCATCCGGCATACCGATCCATTTTTTGATGGACCATTTCGGCACTGCCGGGAAAGGCTGATCCTGATCGACCCGGGCATACATCGGACAGACAATATCGGTCGCCGCAGTGTTCGCGCCGCCGCCTTCATACTGTACCGGACGCGTCGGATCCGTGGCTTTCACCCAGCGATATAGCGCGTCGTGGTTTGCACCGTGCCCGGACTCATTGCCCAGCGACCAGATGATAACTGAGGGATGATTACGATCGCGCTGCACCATGCGCGTCACGCGCTCGCTCATGGCGGGCAGCCAGCGCGGATCGTCAGCAAGGCGGCTCATCGGCACCATGCCGTGGGTTTCGATGTTGGCTTCGTCAACAACGTACAGACCATAGCGATCGCAAAGCCGGTACCACAGCGGATGGTTCGGGTAGTGCGAGCAGCGCACGGCGTTGAAGTTGTGCTGCTTCATGATTTCGATATCGCGACGCATGGTCGCTTCGTCCATCACCTGGCCGTTTTCCGGATGATGCTCGTGCCGGTTAACCCCGCGGATCAGCAGCGGTTTACCGTTGAGCTTCAGCAGGCCATTGCTGATTTCAACCCGCCGGAAGCCGACATCGCACGCTTCCGTCTCCAGCACGGTGCCCTGCGCATCCAAAAGCGCGATTGTCAGGCGATAGAGTTCCGGGGTTTCTGCACTCCATAACGCCGGGGCTGTAACCGGGATCGCCGCCGTTAACCGCTCGGCCCAGTTGCCGCGCTCGTCCACAATGGCAGAGCCTGGCCGTTGGGTAGTGCTGCCACAGCGTTCACCGTTGCGCCACAGCGTTATCGCCACCTCGCACTCCGCGTAGTCAGCGCCTATCAGCGCGACCTCGACTTTCAGCACCGCGCGGTCCAGCTCCGCATTCAGATCGGTGACCACATGATAATCCGCAATGTGCGTCTCCGGCTTATGCAGCAGGGAGACATCACGGAAGATGCCGCTCATGCGCCACATGTCCTGATCTTCCAGATAGCTGCCGTCGCACCAGCGCAATACCATGACCGCCAGGCGGTTCTGCCCGGGGCGTAATGCCGCCGAGAGGTCAAATTCGGCGGGCAGGCGGCTGTCCTGGGAATAGCCCACCCACAGTCCGTTACACCACAAATGGAACGCCGAGTTCACGCCATCAAAAATAATTCGGGTCTGCCCGCTCTGAAGCCAGGCGTCATCTACGTCAAATGTGAGCGAGTAACAACCGGCCGGATTTTCCTGCGGCACAAAAGGCGGGTTAACCGGGATAGGATAGGTGACATTGGTATAAACAGGCGTGTCGAAACCCTGCATCTGCCAGTTAGACGGCACGGGCATCGCAACGGCATCCGCGCAATCTTCGGTGACCCATGCCTGAGGAACCTGCTCGGGAGCAGAAAAGTAGCTAAATCGCCACATCCCGTTGAGGGAGAGCCTGCTGATAGATTCAGCGTCATCCCTGGCGGAAGAGTCATTACGCCAGCTGTGCAGCGGCGCGTGTGCGGCCAGGCGGTTCCACTGGGTGACGCCGGGATTTTCCCAGTCCCGACGGGCGAGGATATCGCTGAGGGTCAGCGAAGGTGTATGAAACATATTAACCTCTTTGCGAAGCGCTCACAATTTTGGTTAACATGCCCTGGCACTCTGCGACGGTAAAGCGTTCGATCACGGGGTAGCGAGTCCGATCACAAAGTTTTATTTGCGGGCAAGCTGCTCGGCCAGGAGTGCCAGGCTTCTGAGCTGCTGCACCAGTTCCTCGCGTTCGGCCTGCTGCGGCGCGCGGCGCGCGCTGGAATGGCGGGTAACCAGCGTCACCGGCAACTGAACCTGCCAGCACGTCTCGCCTTCGGTAGGGGCCAGTAGCCACTCCACGCTGCGCTCGCCCGCCTCGCGAAACGCCTGGCGAATGGTCGTCAGCGGCGGAGAAAACCAGGCGCTGTCAGCCGTATCGTCGAAACCAACCACCGACATCTGACCTGGAATCGCGATCCCCTTTTCCGCGCAGGCGCGCATCACCCCGAGCGCCATTTGATCGTTCGCCACCAGAATGGCATCCGGCAATGCGCTACCCGACAGCAGCACATGTCCTTTCTCGTAACCGCTGGCCGCGCTCCAGTCTCCATAAGCCACCGCAGCGGCTTCATGCCCCGCGCGGGCCAGAGCCGCTTTCCATCCTGCCAGACGCGCCCGAGCAGAGACCGAGCTTTCCGGCCCGCTCAGCAGGGCAACATGCTGATGCCCCAGCGAAAGCAGGTGCTCAACGCCCAGATGCGCGCCCTGCCCGGCGTTAAACACAAGGCTGTTAACCTGTGCTGAAGGCGAGACATCAAGGAAAAGCACCGGAACAGGCGACGCCAGCGCACTGAGCGCTTCAGCGTCAGGATCGTCGAGCGGTACATTCACCAGCAGCGCGTCCACCCGCTGTGCCAGCAGCGCCTGAAGCGCGGCCTGACACTGCTGCGGTTGCTCCACCATGGAAATGAGGACGCTCGCCCCCTGTTCCGCCGCCCGGGATTTTACTGCCGACACAATTTGTGAAGGCGCATGCAGGGCCAGATCGGTGGTGATGAGTCCCAGCGTGCGGGTGCGTTTACCCGCCAGCTGCTGTGCCCGCAGGTTAGGCACGTAGTGCAGCTCCGCCATCGCCTGCTGCACCTTTTCCCGCGTGCGGGCAGAGACATGCTCCGCGTCGTTAATGACGCGAGAGACGGTCTGATAAGAAACCCCCGCAAGGAGGGCGACATCATAGAGAGTAATCGCTTTCATGCATTCTGGCATCGCGTGTGTCGTGGCCCATTATTGTGGCACAGCAAGGCCGCGAAAACATGTGAGCGCTTCGCAAAATTAGACAACCCGCTCCGGCTGCACGATTTCAGCAACGCGCGGCTTCTGGCGGAACCAGGGCAGACAGAGCTGGATAAGTGGGCCAATGGTCAGGGCATACACTACCGTTCCCACCCCAAACGTGCCGCCAAGCACGCATCCAATCAGCAGGACGGATACCTCAATGGAGGTACGCACGCTGCGAATGGACCACCCCAGACGGGCATGAATGCCGGTCATCAGGCCGTCGCGCGGGCCAGGCCCAAAACCGGCGCCAATGTACATGCTGGTCGCAATCGCGTTCATCACGATGCCCGACACCAGGAAAGCGATGCGAACGGGTAACGAATCCAGTTCCGGAATAAGCGCCATGCTGGCGTCCGCCGCCAGACCGATACAAATCACATTACTTATCGTGCCAAGGCCCGGCATCTGGCGCAGGGGGATCCACAGCAGCAGCACCGCAGCGCCGGTCACAATGATCACCGTCCCGATCGTCATCCCCAGCTGCACCCCCACCCCAAGGTGAAAAACATCCCAGGGATCGACCCCCAAATCGGAACGAATAAACATCGCGGTGGACAGGCCATACAGACCTAAACCGACATAGAGTTGTAGCAGACGACGTACCATTTTTATCTTCTCCAGTGAACCAGCTTTCATCCTGACCTAAAATGGCACTATGATTAATGTCCAGTTTTCAAATAGTGGACTGCATATGTCGTCACGTCGCTTCGGAAGCCAGTCTCTGGTACGCCTCTTAGGCCACTGGCAGCAAACCTCATCCCGCACGCCGCTCTGGCGGCAGCTGGCCGATGCACTGCGCCTGTTAATTCTTGATGGACGTCTGGCGCTGAATACACGGCTACCGGGAGAGCGCGAGCTGGCCACGGCGCTGGACGTGAGCCGGACCACCATCAGCAGCGCCCTCGCCCATCTGCGCGAGGAGGGATATCTTGAGAGCCGCCACGGCAGCGGGTCACGCGTGATCCTCCCGGATACACGCGCTGTTCCCACACTTTCCGCAGCGAGTGCGGCACTGGATCTCTCCACTGCCGCCCTCAATGCCGGGCCGGAGATCCACCAGGCTTATACCCATGCGCTCACGGCCATTACGCAGCACCTCTCGCTGACTGGCTACGATCAGCTAGGACTGCCGACGCTGCGGGAGGCCATCGCTGCGCGCTATACGGCGCGGGGCCTTCCCACCCGCGCGGACGAAGTGATGGTGGTCAATGGCGCCGTGAGCGGCTTCGCGCTGATCCTGCGGATGATGACCGGGCCGGGAGATCGCGTCGTGGTCGATCACCCCACCTATCCGCTGGCGATTGCCGCCATTCAGGGCGCGCAGTGTCGTCCCGTTGGGGTGTCGCTGCCGGAAACCGGCTGGGATACGGATGGCTTTGCCGCAACGCTTGCCCAAACGGCGCCCCGCCTGGCGTATCTGATGCCTGATTTTCATAACCCCACCGGGCGCTGTATGGATATCGCGACCCGTCAGGCAATTACCGATATTGCTGCGCAAACCCGCACGGCGCTGGTGGTGGATGAAACGATGGTGGATCTCTGGTTTGATGCACCTCCCCCGCCCCCGCTGGCCTCCTTTAACCCGCAGGCCACCGTCATCACCTTAGGCTCCGCCGGAAAAAGTTTCTGGGGCGGCCTGCGTCTCGGCTGGATCCGCGCCTCCTCGCGCACAATCGCCACGCTTGCCCAGACGCGGGATACCCTCGATTTAGGCTCCCCTCTTCTGGAACAGCTGGCAATGCTGTGGCTGATTAACAACAGCGAGACGTTTCTGCCCGCACGCCGGAAGATGCTGGCGGAACGACGCGATCGATGCGGTGAACTGCTGCGTGAACATTTCCCCGACTGGAAATTCCATGAAGCGGAAGGCGGGCTCTCTTACTGGATCGAGCTGCCGGGCATGCTGGCGACACAGCTTGCCGCGCGGGCTGAGATTCTGGGGATTAATCTGGGGACCGGTACGCGGTTTGGCCTATCGGGCGCGTTTGACCGCTATTTGCGGATGCCCTTCTCGCTGGAATCTACAGAGCTTGAGCAGGCGTTGCTGAGGATCAAACCGTTATGGCTCGCCCTGAATAAAAACGTGCCATCGTTAAAACGCAGCGTGATCTAATATTAAAATATTTGAAGTCGATCATAAAAAAATAAAAACTGCTGACTGTTACGGATACAGTCAGCAGTTTTCACCAGTCCGGAATTAATGCTGAGCAGGAATTGGAAAACCTTTCAGTGAAATAACGAAGTTTTCACCATCTTTCTTTATTTTTGCGCCGGTATCACACCAGTCAGACGCAATACGAAAGAACTCATCACTTCCGACATTCCAGCCAAGACGTACATGCTTCACGTAGCCTGAACGCAACAGATCGCAGGCCTCTTTGTAGTCACTGGCAGTTGACAGTTGTTGTTTCATTTTCTCTTCTTCAGAAGTTTGCGTAGAGCTTTGATTTCTTTAGGAGTAAAAGGAGAAACACTCTCTTCTTCCGTATGCTGATTATCAATATCCTCTTCCGATACTCCCGCCTCTTCTACTGCTTCGAACGCCAGCAGCAGCAGTTTCTCTGTCGTCACGCTTAAGTTCTCGTTATTCACTTCCGCATAGTGGCGAAGCCTTTCTTTTAGCGCGTCATCAATCTTAACGTTTAATACCGCTGTAGCCATGTTTGTCACTTCCCTTCGGAATAAGTACTTTATGTAATACACGAAGTTAACAACGTTATCCAGATATATATTTTTTTGAGTTATGGAGGTAAATAACCGTCCAATTATAAAATGACAGTCTATTATTACAGGTTTATGACAATAATATTTCAGTGCGATTAAATATATATTACACGATATAGGCATAATATTATTGTGGGATAGCGGTTTAAAGGGAGAGGTAAAGCAGGAGGATCTTATGAGGGCACAAATGGGTGGGGGCCCTGCCAGCTACATCCCGGCACACACGTCGTCTGCCCTGGCTGCTTCCTTCCGGACCTGACCTGGTGAACAGAGTAGCGTTGCGGGAGAACCAACAGAGCCCCCATTGAGAGCGTTGATAACCAACGCGCTGGCGCATTATCCCTGTGCGAAGGCCCAATTGCAAGCCGCCAGGAACCGGATGCTGGTTTCTTGCGCAAACAGCCGCAGCAATCATGACGATCTTCGTTTACCATGGCTCTCCAGAAACTCCCCACAGGTGAAGGTATGGACGAGCACGACTCTTTTCCACAGCGCGTATGGCAAATCGTGGCTTCAATCCCGGAAGGCTATG
Organism: Enterobacter sp. ECC-249; assembly: GCF_043965265.1. Lineage (NCBI taxonomy): Bacteria > Pseudomonadati > Pseudomonadota > Gammaproteobacteria > Enterobacterales > Enterobacteriaceae > Enterobacter > Enterobacter sp. ECC-249. The sequence goes on along the minus strand of NZ_CP143660.1, from coordinate 1,565,183 downwards.
TCACCACCTATGGTGATGTCGCGCGCCTGGCCGGTTCCCCGCGCGCGGCGCGACAGGTTGGAGGCGTCCTGAAACGGCTGCCGGAAGGGAGTACGTTGCCCTGGCATCGGGTAGTGAATCGTCATGGCGCCATTTCGCTCACCGGGCCAGATCTCCAGCGTCAGCGTCAGGCGTTACTTTCAGAGGGCGTGCAGGTGTCCGGGTCGGGTCAGATCGATTTGCAGAAGTTTCGCTGGGTGTATTGACCCCTCTCCCGGAGGAGAGGGGAAATGCATAAATTACATTTGAGTCGGTGGGGTTGGCAAAGACGGCTGATTGGTCTGCGGTGCCACCGGGACTTCGGTCTGCTGCACCGGCACCAGGTTCAGGTCGATTTTTGTCCCACCGTTGTTGATCGCTTCCTGGACCGTATCGGTAATGAAGACCAGCTTACCGTTAATGGTTACCGCTGCGCTCAGCAGGATACGGGCGTTAGGCTGCACGTCCGACGGGTTATACGGCAACACGAAGCTAAACGGCGCCTGCTTGCCCTCAGTACGAACGGCACGCTGAGCCACGACTTTAGACGGTGCGTCGGCCAGGGAAGCATCAGACAGCGTCACCGTTAATACCGCGTCCGGCGGCAGCGCAACTCTCTGTTTAATCCAGATGGTACCGGAAACGTTAGGCTGCTGAATGGATTGCTGCGAAAGGGTGTTAATCCCGTTCGGGTCTGCTGCTGGCACTGGCACCTGGGCGCTCTTACCGGCACAGGCGGACAACGCCACCGCAATAGCTACACCACTTAGCATGGGCACGAGTTTCATTGAAGTCTCCTTATCAATGCACCAGCGGGATCGATCCCATCCGATGTCGTTTCAATCACATAACGTATTCAAGTGTGGCACAGATCACCGATTTATGCCTGAAAACGTGCCGATATTCAGATTATTCTACCCATCGGACCACTTTCATTTCTGCGTTATACTCTGCCTATCTTTCGCTACGGCGTTTATTGAGGACAATTATGAGTCAGGCACTGAACAATCTGCTGACATTACTGAATCTGGAAAAAATTGAGGAAGGACTCTTTCGCGGACAGAGCGAAGATCTTGGTTTACGCCAGGTCTTCGGGGGACAAGTCGTCGGACAAGCTCTGTACGCAGCAAAGGAGACTGTCCCGGCAGACCGTCTGGTGCATTCGTTCCACAGCTACTTCTTACGCCCTGGCGATAGCGCGAAACCCATCGTGTATGACGTTGAAGTTCTGCGAGACGGTAACAGCTTCAGCGCGCGCCGCGTCGCGGCCATTCAGAACGGTAAGCCGATCTTTTACATGACCGCCTCTTTCCAGGCGCCGGAGCCGGGCTACGAGCATCAGAAAGTCATGCCTCCTGCCCCTTCGCCGGACGATCTCAAATCTGAAACGGATATCGCTCGCGCCTTGGCGCATCTGCTACCGCCGCAGGTCAAAGAGAAGTTTCTCTGCGATAAGCCGCTTGAGATCCGCCCCGTCGAGTTCCACAACCCGATGAAAGGCCATACCGCCGAGCCGAAACGCCAGGTGTGGATCCGCGCCAACGGCACTGTGACGGAAGATTTCCGCGTCCATCAGTATCTGCTGGGCTATGCGTCTGACTTCAACTTCCTGCCGGTGGCGCTGCAGCCGCACGGCGTCGGCTTCCTCGAAAAAGGGATGCAGGTCGCGACGATCGATCACTCGATGTGGTTCCACCGTCCCTTCAACATGAATGAGTGGCTGCTTTACAGCGTGGAGAGTACGTCGGCATCCAGCGCCCGCGGGTTTGTGCGTGGGGAGTTTTATACTCAGGACGGCGTGCTGGTCGCTTCAACGGTGCAGGAAGGGGTAATGCGTAACAGAGGTTGATGTTGTGCGGCCTGATGCCCTCACCCTGCCCCTCTCCCACGGGGAGAGGGAATACACACTAAAAACGGCAACCTGAGGTTGCCGTTTTGCTGTTTATTAGGCGTTATACGCATTCTCGCCGTGGCTGTTCACATCCAGACCTTCGCGTTCCTGCTCTTCAGGTACGCGCAGACCGACTGTCATGTCCGCCAGCTTGTAGCCGATGAAAGCGACAACCGCAGACCAGACAACGGTGATTGCAATACTTTCCAGCTGCACCAGCACCTGATGAACCATGGTCACGCCTTCTGCGTAGCCCACGCCACCGAGCGATTTCGCGGCGAAGATACCGGTCATGATACAGCCAACGATGCCGCACACGCCGTGGACTCCAAACACATCGCATGGGTCGTCAACGCGCAGCACGCGTTTCAGTGCGGTCACGCCCCACAGGCCCGCCAGACCGGACACCAGGCCAACCAGCAGCGCACCGCCCACACCGACATAACCACACGCAGGGGTGATGCCAACCAGACCGGCAATGGCACCCGAACAGGCACCCAGCAGAGAAGGCTTACCGCGTACCGCCCACTCGCCGAACACCCAGGAGAGGATTGCACCCGCCGTGGCCACCACGGTGTTCACGAAGGCCAGCGCGGCAATTTCGTTCGCGGCACTTGCTGAGCCGGCGTTAAAGCCAAACCAGCCAAAGTAGAGGATCGCGGTACCGGTAAAGACCATCGGCAGGTTGTGCGGTTTGAACGCTTCTTTACCGAAGCCCACGCGTTTGCCAATCAGGTATGCGCCCACCAGACCCGCGACCGCGGCGTTAATGTGAACAACGGTACCGCCCGCGAAGTCCAGCGCGCCGTGCGTTGCCAGCAGACCGCCACCCCAGACCATGTGCGCAATCGGCACATAGGAGAGCGTCATCCAGACCACAACGAAGATCAGCACGGCAGAAAAGCGAATACGCTCGGCGAGCGCGCCCACAATCAGCCCGACGGTAATACAGGCAAAGGAGCCCTGGAACGCAACGTGGATGTACTGATAGAAGCTGCCCATCAGCGCTGTCAGCTCAATGTTTTTCAGCATCACCCAGTCGAAGTTACCAAAGAACGCGTTGCCCGTGCCGAACGCCAGAGAGTAACCGTAAACCACCCACAGCACGCAGACCAGTGCGAACGTCACGGCAACCTGCGTCAGCATGGAGAGAACGTTTTTGCCACGGATCAGGCCGCCGTAGAACAGCGCAATGCCCGGAATGGACATAAACAGCACCAGCGCGGTGCTGATCATCATAAAGGCGTTATCGGCTTTGTCGACCACCGCAGGGGTAGCAGCCAGCGCCAGGCCCGGCAGCAGCGCCAGCGAACCCAGACCCGTTTTAAGTGTTGCTATCTTCATTTTCTCGATCCCTATCACTGTGTGCCAGGCGTTAATTACAGTGCCGCTTCGTCAGATTCGCCGGTACGGATGCGAATGACGCGCTGCAGTTCGGCAACGAAAATTTTGCCGTCGCCAATTTTGCCGGTATAGGCCGCTTTGCTAATGACATCAATGACTTCATCAAGCTGATCGTCAGCAATCGCGACATCAATTTTTACTTTTGGCAGAAAGTTAACGCTGTATTCCGCCCCGCGATAAAGCTCGGCATGACCCTTCTGACGACCAAAGCCTTTCACTTCGGTGACAGTCAGTCCCTGAATACCCATTGAAGACAACGCTTCACGCACGTCTTCGAGTTTGAATGGTTTGATTACAACCGTAACCAGCTTCATAGATCCCCTCCAGTCAGAATTCGGTAATGGCCGTAGCTTACGCAGAAGGTATTGCAAGGGGTGTGCCAGAAATGAAAACGTGAGGGAATAGCGGTGCGATGTGCGTTACACGGTCCTGATAAATGAACCGGTGAAAAAAAACGCACCATGCCGGTGCAGGGTGCGTTTCAGTTTTGCACCAACAGGAATGACTGTTAGCGCGGCGCCTCATTTTAGTGCATCAGGCGCTAAGCGACTCTTCATCACGCACGCTGGCGGCCAGCTCTTCGCCCGCCAGCTGCAGCTGGTACATCTGCCAGTAGCGCCCTTTTGCTTCCAGCAGTTCACGGTGCGTACCGCGTTCAACGGCCTGTCCGCGATGCAGCACCAGAATAGTGTCCGCGTCGACGATAGTGGAAAGACGGTGAGCAATCACCACCAGCGTTGTATGGTCGCGTACGGCGGCCAGCGCCTGCTGAATCGCCTGCTCGGTACCGGAATCTATGCTGGCCGTGGCTTCGTCAAGAATCAGCACCTGTGGCGTTTCAATCAGGACGCGCGCCAGCGCCAGGAGCTGTTTTTGCCCCACGGAGAGGTTGTTGCCCTGCTCGCCCAGCTTCGTGTTGATCCCGTCGCTGAACCCGCGCGCCATCTCTGCCAGCTGCACCGTTTCCAGTACCGCCCAAACCTGCGCCTCTGAATAGTCCCGTCCCAGGGTCACGTTAGCGTAGAAGGTATCGGCCAGCACGACCGGATCCTGCTGCACCATCGCAACGCCTTTGCGTAACACTGTATGGCTGAGAGACGCGAGCGGGCGTCCGTCGAGGCGGATTTCACCTTGCGTGACCGGGTAATAGCCCATCAACAGGCTGGCAAGCGTGCTCTTACCGCTGCCGGTATGCCCCACCAGCGCGACGAAACCGCGCGACGGAACGTCAAGCGTGATGTCCTGCAACACCAGACGGTCTTCGCGATAGGCAAACGATACGTTATCAAAGGCGATAGCCCCGCTTTGCAGAGGTCGCTCATCCTTGCCGTAGGTCTGGCGCGGCCTGTCCATCAGCTCAAAGACGCGCTCACCGGCGACGACCGCCTGTTGCAGCATCGATTGCTGCGTAGTGAGTTCGATCAGCGGCTCGTTGAGGCGTCCCAGATAGCTAATAAAAGCGTACAGTACGCCCACTTCAATCGTACCGTTTGAGCTCAGGCCAAAGAGCATCAGCAGCCCACACAGCACCAGCGCCGAGAAAAGGCTCAGCAGCGGTCGCAGCAGGAAACCGTCCAGGCGCAGCGTCTGCATACGCGCCATATAGTGCGAACGGCTGGCTTCGCCCATGCGCTCGCCAAAGCGCGCCTGCTGGCGGAACTGCTGGATGACGCTCATGCCGTTAATTACTTCGTTGAAGCCATCGTTGATGTCGGCCAGATAGGTGCGAACCCGACGCACAATCGGCGTGCTGTAACGCTGGTAAATCACCATGACGATCAGCACCGCCGGGAAGATGGTGATCGCCACCAGCGCCATGCGCCAGTCGAGGCTGAACATCGCCACCAGCATCGCGCCAATCAGCGCCGCGCTGCGTAATACCGTCGCGACCACGGTGACGTACAAATCGCGGATCACCTCGGTATCGTTAGTCACGCGCGAAATCACCTGCCCGACCGGCTGGATATCAAACTCACTGAGCGGCTGGCGAAGCGCCGCGTCCATGACGTCGGTGCGCAACTGCTGCACGACGCCCACGGCAGCCCGGTTAAACAGCAGCGACTGGGCATAGTGCAATCCTGCCGCCGTCAGCTGTAAGCCAACGTAGGCCACGCCTAAACCCGCCACCAGCCCGAGCGGCAGGTAGCTTTTGGCGACCATGTTGTCGATGAAGTAGCTGATGAGCAGCGGACCACTCACTTCGGCAATCGCCGCAATCCAGAGTAAAAGCACGGCAACCGAGAGCGGTTTACGCCACGGTGAGCCGTAGGCCAGCAGACGTTTGAGCGTCGGCCACATCGTTCCAGGCTTACGCATTGGCCGCCTCCTCGTCCTGCTCCGGCGCATCGTCAAGCGCCGCTTCAAGCTGTTGATAGCGGTACATATCGCGATACCAGCCCGGCTGCTCGGCCAGCGCGTCATGCTGACCGCGCTGGGCAATATGGCCGTGCTGCAATACCAGAATTTCGCTGGCTTCGGTGAGCGCTGACAAACGGTGGGCGCTGATGATTATCGTGCGTCCGTCGCCCCACTGACGCAGGTTATGCAGAATTTGATGCTCTGTACGGCCGTCAACGGCGGAGAGTGCATCGTCCAGAATCAGGATTTCCGCATTCAGCAGCAGCGCGCGGGCAATGGAGATACGCTGTTTTTGCCCGCCGGACAGCATGACGCCACGTTCCCCGACTTCGGTGTCGTAGCCCTGTGGCAGGCGCAAAATGTCATCATGTACGCTGGCTAAACGCGCCACGTGTTCGATCTCTTCCTGCGTTGCTGCCGGGCACCCGAGCGCGATGTTGTTCGCCACGGTGTCAGAAAAAAGAAACGGCGTCTGGCTGACGACCGCCAGGCGACCACGCCACTCATCCAGCAGCAGGCTGGTGAGCGGAATATCATGGAAGCGAATATCGCCCTGCGTGACGTCAAAGTGGCGCTGGAGCAGCGACAGCACGGTACTTTTGCCGGATCCCGTCGGGCCACAGATGCCCAGCATCTGGCCAGGCTGCAGCGTAAAGCTGACGTTCTCCAGCACCGGATGCTCCGTATGCGGATAGACAAACTTGCGGACGTCGACATGCATGACGCCGCGCCCTTCCGGTACGGCTTCGCTACCGTCGATGACCACCGGCGCTTCGGCCAGCATGGCGCGAATGCGGCTGTAGGCGGCACTGCCGCGCTCCACGATGTTAAACATCCAGGCCAGCGCCAGCATCGGCCAGATCATCAGCCCCAGATACATGGCAAAGCTGGTCAATTGTCCCAGGGTAAGCGTGCCCTGCACCACCATCCAGCTTCCGCCGCCAATCGCCAGCAGGTTTGCCATGCCGATTGCGATATAGATGGTCGGATCGAAACGGGCGTCGATACGCGCGACGCGCATGTTCTTCGCTCCCGTGTCCGCGGCATCGGCCGCAAACAGCGCTGATTGCCGGTCTTCCAGGCCAAACGCCTTGATCATGCGGATGCTGGTCATGCTCTCCTGGGTGCGATCGTTCAGCGACGAAAATGCCGCCTGCGCCAGCTTAAAGCGCTCGTGCAATTGTTCGCCATAGCGATTAATCGCCAGCGCCATGATCGGCATCGGCAGCAGGGCCAGCAGGGTCAACTGCCAGCTGATCTGCGTGGACATCACGATCAGCACCGCACAGCCCATCACCAGCGAGTCCACCAGCGTCAGCACCCCTTCCCCGGCGGCAAAGACCACGCGGTCGACGTCGTTAGTGGCGCGGGCGATAAGATCCCCGGTGCGGTGGCGCAGATAAAATTCGGGATGCTGTCGGCTCAGCTGGTGGTAAAAATCTTCGCGCAGCTCAACGGCCAGCTGATAGGACGCACCAAACAGCAGCACGCGCCAGACGTAGCGCAGCAGATAAACAATGACCGCCGTCAGCACCAGCGTGCCGACCCACATCAACACCCGTGCGGTGGTGTAATGCTGTTCGGTGACGCCATCCACAACGTAACCCACCACTTTCGGCGGGATCAGCTGCAGGATGGCAATAATAATAAGCAGGGCGACTGCACCGAGGTAGCGTTGCCACTCCCGACGAAAGTACCAGCTTAGTTGGGCAAATAATCGCACGCGGTTTGTTCCTGAAGGTATTTTACGAAGTTATTCAATAGGTAACGCTGTGGTGTATTTAATCTGTTCCATGGCGAAGCTTGAGGTGACGTCCGACAAACCCGGTACGCTGTTCACCAGCCGCTTGTAGAAATCATCATAGCGCTTCATGTCGGCCACCTGGACGCGCATCAGGTAATCGTACTCTCCGGCCATGCGCCAGAAACCGAGCACTTCAGGCATCTCAGACACCTGAGTAACGAAGCGGCAATACCACTCGCTGCTGTGATGCTGGGTTTTTATCAGCACAAATGCCGTCAACCCAAGCCCCAGCTTTTCGGGATCTAACAGCGCGACGCGCCCCAGAAGAATGCCGTCATCTTCCAGCTTCTTAAGGCGCTTCCAGCACGGGGTGGTGGTCAGATTAACGGCATCTGCCAGCGCCTGCAAAGAGAGGGTACAGTCATTTTGCAGCAATGAAAGGAGCTTTCGGTCAATTTTATCTAGCATACCCACCTCGCAGAGAAAATTTTTCTCCCTTCATTCTATTTTAAAGGCCAGATAGCAACAATTTTTTCTGTGCTTTTCGCTATCCTAGGCACAAAATGACAAACGGATAACGATGATGAATAGCACCTGGGTTAAACATGCGATCAGCGAAATCAATGCCGACTATCAGCGCTCGGCGGATACGCACCTGATTCGCCTTTCCCTGCCGGGATTTGACGGCATTCAGCTCTATCTGAAAGATGAAAGCACCCATCCAACCGGCAGCCTGAAGCATCGCCTGGCGCGCTCGCTGTTTTTATACGGTTTATGTAACGGCTGGATTAAAGAAGGCACGACTATCATTGAATCTTCGTCCGGTTCAACGGCGGTGTCCGAAGCCTATTTTGCCCGCCTGCTGGGCCTGCCGTTTATCGCGGTGATGCCGTCCTGCACCGCAAAACGCAAAATCGAGCAGATCGAATTTTACGGCGGTCGCTGCCACTTTGTGGAAAGCGCCTGCGAAATCTATGCCGCCTCCGAAATGCTGGCCCGCGAGCTGAACGGCCACTATATGGACCAGTTCACATTCGCCGAGCGCGCAACGGACTGGCGCGGCAATAACAACATTGCCGACAGTATTTTCCGCCAGATGACCCACGAACCGCATCCGGTTCCGTCGTACATCGTCATGAGCGCCGGTACCGGCGGCACGTCAGCCACGATTGGACGCTACATCCGCTGTCAGGGCTACGATACCCAGCTGATGGTGGTCGACCCGCAGAACTCCGTGTTCCTCGACTACTGGCAAAACCGCGATGCCAGCCTGCGCAGCCCGGTGGGCAGTAAAATTGAAGGGATTGGCCGCCCGCGCGTGGAGCCCTCTTTCATCCCCGACGTTGTGGATGAGATGATGCGCGTGCCGGATGCCGCAAGCGTGGCAACGGCGCACTGGCTGGAAGCGCAGCTGGGCCGCAAAGTGGGCGCCTCGACGGGCACCAATATGTGGGGCGCACTGCAGCTTGCCGCACGCATGCGCGAAGAGGGCCGCACCGGTTCCATCGTCACGCTGCTGTGCGACAGCGGCGAGCGTTACCTTGAAACTTACTACAATGCGCAGTGGGTGCAGGCCAACATCGGCGAAATCGCCCCGTGGAAAGCGCAGATTGCAGAACTGGTGAAATAAAAAAAGCCAGACCGAAGTCTGGCTTGCTGGAAGGGTCTCACTATTCGGGGGAATACGGGAGATTGTTGTTGTCCAGCCAATGCGTCAAAAAATGGGACACTGCTTCATTGCGGCAGTGGCCGATAACCGGCAGATGGGGAAGTTCTGCTTTCAGCTGCGCCATCGCATTCCCCATGATCAGACCGCGACCTACGCTGCCCAGCATTTCGCGGTCGTTCATGGCATCACCAAACGCCATACACTCCTTCAGCGTTAACCCCAGGTGGTCGCTGAGTACCGCCAGAGCGGAACCTTTGTTACAGCCCACCGGCAGCACTTCCAGACAATCCACCGCCGAGAAGGTCAGGTGCGCCCGGTCGCCCAGCGCCTCATTCAGTTGGATCCGTAAGCGACAGAGATCGTCGTGATCGCCGCAGAAGCAGATCTTAGTGACCGCATGGGCGGGGATCCGACGCAGATCGATAAGCTGGTATTTAAAGCCGCTGTAAACATGCGCGTGCAATAATTCCGGGATTTCGCTTCCGGTAAACCAGCCGCGATCGTTAAAAACGTGGACGCTGGCCTGCGTGTCCCAGGTACTGTGCAGCACGATGTCCGCGACTTCCGGGTTAAGATCCTGTCGGTGCAGCACATCGCCTTCCACGGAGTGAATTCGCGTCCCGTTGCCGGTGATCAGAAAGGCGTCGAGGGAAAACGCGCCCAGTAAATGGCGCATCTCCAGCACGTGACGCCCGGTGGCAAACGTCAGGGTGACATTACGCTCGTGCAGGCGCTTCAGCGTGTTCAGGGTTTTTTCCCCTAAACGGTGATCCGGCATTAACAGCGTACCGTCCATATCAAATGCAGCGAGCCGAGCCATGATTACTCCCGAAATGTGATGCGGTTAACTTGTGCATCAGTATCGTGTGAGATATACGGAAGTAATAGTGAATAGATGAAAATTATTGTTCCGGGTTTCTTATGCGCCAGCTCAATCGACTCAACCAGTATCACCGCCTCTGGCAGCCTTCCCTGGGGGCAACGCAACAGGTCACCATCAGCGAGCTGGCTGCCCGCTGTTTTTGTAGCGAGCGGCATGTGCGAACGCTGCTGCGTCAGGCCCAGGAGGCGGGCTGGCTCAGCTGGCGAGCGCAGTCTGGCCGCGGTAAGCGCGGTGAGTTGACGTTTCATGTTGCCCCGGAATCACTGCGCAATACGATGATGGAGGAGGCGCTGAAAAGCGGGCAGCAGCATAACGCGCTGGAACTTGCGCAGCTTGCCCCTGAAGCGCTGCGTTCATTACTGCATCCTTTTTTGGGCGGGCAGTGGCAAAACGATACGCCGACGCTACGCATCCCCTACTATCGCTCGCTGGAGCAGCTTCAGCCGGGTTTTTTACCGGGCCGGGCAGAGCAGCATCTGGCGGGACAGGTGTTCTCAGGCTTGACGCGTTTTAACGGTAACAGCAGTGAACCCACGGGCGATCTGGCGCATCACTGGGATGTCTCTGCTGACGGCCTGCGCTGGCATTTCTACATTCGCTCCACCCTGCACTGGCATAACGGCGATAAAATAGAAACGGCGCAACTCCAGCGAAGTCTGACAACGCTGTTGACGATCCCAGCCCTGCGCACCCTGTTACAGAGCGTCTTATATATCGAGACAACGCATCCACAGTGTCTGACGTTTACGCTGCATCAACCTGACTACTGGCTACCGCACAGGCTGGCAACCTACTGTAGCCGTCTGGCGCATCCCGACCATCCTGCGGTTGGCTGCGGCCCCTTTCGGCTGGCCGCCTTCGAGCCCGACCTGGTTCGTCTGGAAAGCCATGAGCAGTATCACCTGAGTCATCCGCTGCTCAAAGCCATCGAATATTGGATCACACCCCAGCTTTTTGATTACAGGCTGGGTACCAGCTGTCGTCATCCGGTGCAAATCGCGATCGGCGAGGCCGACGAGCTGGAAAGTCTGCGGCTGGTAAGCAGCAGCACCAGCCTGGGATTCTGTTATCTTACGCTAAAGCAGAGCGCACGCCTGAATGAGCTCCAGGCAAAGCGGCTTATCAATATCATTCATCTCTCCAGGCTTCTTCACACACTTCCATTAAACGAAGGGCTCATCACGCCAACCCAGGAACTCCTTCCCGGCTGGACCATCCCCAAATGGCCTGATTTATCGGGCGTAACACTCCCTGAAGCATTGACGCTGGTTTACCATCTCCCTGTTGAGCTCCACACCATGGCCAGCCAGTTGAAGGCATACCTGGCGCTACAAGGGTGTGAACTGACCGTCATCTTTCACGATGCCAAGACGTGGGACGGATGCCCGGCGCTTGCCTATGCAGACATAATGATGGGCGACAGGCTGATTGGCGAAGCGCCGGAATATACGCTGGAACAGTGGCTGCGCTGCGATGCCCTCTGGCCGCATGTTCTTAGCGCACCGGCTTACGCCCATCTGCAAGCCACGCTGGATGCGGTACAGACTCAGGCCGAGACTCGGGATAGACACGCGGGGCTACAAACCATCTTCAACCGGTTAATGGAGAAAGCGGTGCTGACGCCACTCTTTAATTATCAATACCAAATCAGTGCTCCGCCTGGCGTGAATGGTATACGCCTCAACACCCGCGGCTGGTTCGATTTTACCGAAGCCTGGCTGCCCGCCCCTAAATCGTGAAGAAGCTGGTCGCCGTCGTGGTCAGACGGTAACATAACGCTTTTACCGTAACAGTCGAGATGATTTATGAAACGTGCCGTCGTCGTGTTCAGCGGAGGACAAGACTCTACTACCTGCCTGGTCCAGGCCCTTCATCAGTACGATGAAGTTCACTGTGTCACTTTCGATTATGGTCAGCGTCACCGCGCTGAAATCGACGTTGCCCGTGAACTGGCCCTGAAACTGGGCGCACGCGCGCACAAGGTGCTGGACGTTACGCTGTTAAATGAACTTGCCGTGAGTAGCCTCACGCGGGACAGTATTCCTGTACCAGACTATGAACCCGATGCCAGCGGCATTCCAAATACCTTCGTGCCGGGCCGTAATATCCTCTTCCTGACCCTGACGGCGATTTACGCCTATCAGGTAAAAGCCGAAGCGGTGATCACGGGCGTGTGTGAAACAGATTTCTCCGGCTACCCGGACTGTCGTGATGAGTTCGTGAAGGCGTTAAACCACGCCGTCAATCTGGGGATGGCGAAAGAGACGCGCTTTGAAACCCCGCTGATGTGGCTGGATAAAGCAGAAACCTGGGCGCTGGCGGACTACTGGGGCAAGCTGGACCTGGTTCGCAGCGAAACCCTCACCTGCTATAACGGCATCAAAGGCGATGGTTGCGGCCAGTGCGCGGCCTGTAATCTTCGCGCTAACGGGCTGAACCACTATCTTGCCGATAAAGTCGGCGTGATGGCCGCGATGCAGAAAAAGACCGGGCTTAAATAAGATTACTTGACCGTGCTGTCGAACAGTTTCACACCGGCAGCACGGGTGACTTTCATCAGCGTTGTCAGCGTTGGGTTGCCGTTGTCTGATAGGGTTCGGTATAGCTGCTGACGGGACAGACCTGCTTTGGCAGCGATTGTACCGATGCCGCCGCGGGATTCGATGACACGTCTTAACGCGATTAAGTATGCTGGGATCCCCTGTTCCTCATAAATCTCATCCAACGCAACCTGCAGATAGAGTTGAGCGTAGGAAGGGTTTTCGCGAAGCATTTTAACGACGGCTTCATCATGGCTGACGGAACTAGAAAATTTTCGTTGGCTCTTGCTCATCCGGTTTATCCTTTTGATGTTCTCTCCAGTAATCTATTGCCAGTTTCACATCAGTCTTTTGACTCTTTTTGTCACCGCCGATCAGCAACAACAGGATCTTCCGATGTTGAAGCGCAAAATAGATTCGATAGCCGGGACCACAATCAATTTTCAATTCCCAGATACCCTCTCTGAGATATCTATAATCGCCGAAATTCCCTTTCTCAGCACGGTCAATTCGCAGAAGGATCCGAAACGCTAACTCCGGATCCTTTCGCTTTATCTTTGCTACCCACTCCTCAAACGGTACTTTCCCGTCACGGGTCCGGTAGCGTTCAACGACATAGTCCCTGTCCATTATTCTATCCCTGAAAAATCCTTTTGTCTTTTATAAAAGACAACCTTTCTAAGCGATCATCAGCTCCAGCTTTTCCCGCAACTCCCCTTCCAGCGGCAGTGCTTTTTGCGTTTTCAGATCGATACAGACAAAAGTAATCAGCGCATCAGCCACAACCTGCCCTTCAGGATCGAGCGTCACCACCTGGCTTAACACTCCGCTTTTGCCGTTGATCTGCTGCACCTGGCTGGTCACAGTGAGCACATCACCCAGCAAGGCCGGACGGCGATAGTTGATGTTGATATTGACGACCACGAACGCGATGTTGTGCGCGGTCAGCCACTGAAAGCTTTCGCTGTTTTCCAGCCCGTCCCAGCGCGCTTCCTCAAGAAATTCCAGGTAGCGGGCATTATTCACATGCTGGTAAACGTCGAGGTGAAAACCGCGTACTTTGATTTTTGTCTGCATAGCGCAATAGCCTTAACTGTTATTGTAGGATGAGAGGTCATAACTGGTATGACCTCTTTATCCTGGCAAAATTTTGCCACAGTGCAAGAAATTGCGTAATTACAACGTCAGGTGTGAGAGGTTGCGCTCAACCAGCGCGCTGCCCATGCCCGGCACCTGTTTGAGATCGTCGATCGTTTTGAAAGGACCATACTCTTCGCGGTAGCTGACGATGGCCTGCGCTTTTTTCATGCCCACGCCATTCATCGCACGGGCGAGATCTTCCGCTGAGGCCGAATTGATACTGACCCGCGTACCGTCATCATCCGCATTTTTGCCGGCGTCTGTCGCTTTGGTTTGCCCTTGCACCGGCGCTGCCGCGTCGGACTTGCTCTGCGCTGTTTGTGTTTTGGCGGCGGGGGCCGACGCCATCACGCCCGCGCTCATCCCGGTGGTGGCAATAGCCAGCGTAATTAACAGTGCTTTGATTCCACATTTCATGCTGTTATCTCCTTGTTTGTTGACAGCCACGTCACGATAGCCGCCAGTTAAAACCGGCACAAACAGCAGATTGCAGAAATGGAAAAGGCCGCGAAAGCGGCCTTTAGTTTTTGCAGAGCGTTACGAAAATCTGCGAGCAGACACGTAATTACTGCTGCTGAGTCATCACATCACCCAGCTTAATTTTGGCTTCTTTACGCAGGTTGCTCATCATGGCTTCGAAGGCAATCTGAGCATTGTTCTGGGTAATCCCCTGAACCATCGCTTTCTTCTGCGCTTCTGGCAGGGTGCCTGCTTTCACTTCATCCAGCGCCAGCAGGACGACGTTACCCTGCGTATCGGTGGTAGTACCGAAGCTTGGCTTGTCCTTCGCAGGCAGAGTCAGACCAAACGCGGCCTGGCTGATTGGATCCTGGCCGGTACGGCTCAGCGTTTTCGCTTCACCGAAGCTCAGACCAGCCGCTTTCAGCGCGTCTTCTTTACCCGCTTTCAGGTCAGACAGAATCTTCTCAGCATCCAGTTTCGCCTGCTGTTCCGCTTTGTTGTGCTTAACCTGAGCGACAACCTGATCCTTCACTTCCGCCAGCGGTTTGACCGCTTCTGGCTTGTGCTCGCTGACGCGCAACACAAACGCACGATCGCCGTCGACGGTAATGATGTCAGAGTTACTACCCGGCGTGCCGTTCTCGCCCACCAGACCACCGTTGAAGATGGCATCAGAAACCGGTTTAAAGTTCAGCTCTTCCGGCAGGTTGTCACGACCAAACCAGCCCGTCTCAACCGCCTTCACACCCGCCGCCTGCTCGGCACCCGCCAGAGATTCGTTGTCGTTGCTGGCAGCATCGCTCACCTTCTGCTGCAGCGCGTAGTAGGCATCCAGCGCTTTTTCCTGTTTCACTTTCGCCGCGATATCATCGCGAACGTCAGCCAGCGGCTTGGTTTTCGCCGCGGTGATGTCGTCCAGACGAACGACCAGGAAACCCACTGAAGATTTAATGACGCCTGAAAGCTGGCCTTTCTCTTTCAGACCGGCATTTTTCAGCTCATCCGGTGTAGTTGCGTCTTCCAGCCAGCCCATATCACCGCCGTTTTTCGCAGAGATAATGTCGGTGGATTTCGCTTTCGCAACGGTCGCGAAATCAGCGCCTTTGTTCAGCTCTTCCAGTGCCGCTTTAGCATCAGCCTCGGTTTTCGTCTGAATCACGCTGTAGCGGTTACGCTGCGGCTGAGTAAACTGATCCTGATGCTGGTCGTAGTAAGACTGTATTTCAGCATCAGATGCGGTTTCCTGCAGCGCGGCCGCATCCAGCTTGATGTAGCTCACGCGGAACTGCTCTGGAGAAACAAAGGAATTCTTGTTCTGTTCGTACCAGGCGTTAACGTCAGCGTCGCTCACCTGCTGTTTCGCCGCCAGGGCGTTCACATCAATGGTTGCTTCACGTACAACACGCTGCTGTGCCACCAGCGCGGCCAGTTCGTCCGTTTCACCTTTGAGCATGAAATCGGTTCCCACGACCGCATTGATGAGCTGCTGGGTGGTCAGCTGGTTACGCAGCGCCTGAGCGTACTGATCGGCTGTCATCCCCATCTGGTTGACGATACTGTTGTAACGCGCGTTGTCGAATTTTCCGTTAGACTGGAAGGCCTGGGTGGTGAAGATGGCTTTTTTCACCTGCTCATCACTGATGCCAAGGCCCAGTTTTTTGGCATACTGATCGAGCAGCGCTTCGTCGATAAGACGGTTCAGTGTCTGTTGGCGCAGGGTCTTCATGTACCCCTCGTTCGCCGCCAGTTCAGAGAATTGGTCGCCCAGCTGTTGCTGCATACGGTTACGTTCACCGGCAAAAGCATTCTCGAACTGACCACGGCTGATTTCCTGGCCATTCACTTTTGCGGCGTAGTTTGCGCCACCGCCAATAAGGTAACTGCTCACGCCGGTCAATATGAACGACACGATAATGATACCGAAAATAATCTTGAGCACGAGACTGTTAGCAGCCGTGCGTAAGCTGTCCATCATGGTGTAACAACACTCCGCTGTAGGTGACTGGTTACCTGACGCTGACGGAAAATCCTGCCCGTCGCGCGTGAAGGCGTATTGTGACAAGAAAACGGGGCGATTGTCAGCCCACAACTCGCATAAACTCGCACAAATCAGGTCTGGACAAACAAAAAAGGCACATCAAATGATGCGCCCTTGTACTTTCCGGCTTCCCTGAAACGGGAAAGCAATCAGTTTACTGCGTCTTTCAGCGCTTTACCTGCACGGAAACCCGGCACTTTAGCAGCAGCAATGGTGATCTCTTTACCGGTCTGAGGGTTGCGGCCAGTACGGGCAGCACGCTCTTTAACAGCAAAAGTACCGAAGCCTACCAGTGCAACGTCGTCCCCAGCCTGCAGAGATTCAGTAACAGAAGCAATTAAGGCATCTAACGCACGTCCAGCTGCAGCTTTAGAAATATCAGCACCAGCAGCAATTTTGTCAATCAGTTGAGATTTATTCACTGTTCTCTTCCTCTCTTTATAATTTATATCGCGCCTGAATCCTTCACAACGCGACCGCGCAGCAGTTATATCAGGCCTGCCATGACCTTACAACACCCGTTGTTGATGGCGGACCTAATCAGCAATCTAAATTAGCTATACAAAAAAAGGCTGGCAAGTGCGAAATGACTTACCAGCCTTGTTTTTATTGACGCTCTTTGCGCGAGGTCACTATTTTGCGGTTACAACCTGCATTCCGGAGGGTTCATTCTGCAGTGCTAGACTAAGAACTTCCTCAATTCGCTTCACAGGATGAATCTGCAGATCGGCAATCACGTTGTCCGGAATCTCTTCCAGATCGCGTTTATTTTCGTAAGGGATCAATACGGTTTTGATCCCACCGCGGTGCGCCGCCAGCAGTTTTTCTTTTAAACCACCAATCGGCAGAACCTGACCACGCAGCGTGATTTCACCGGTCATTGCCACATCAGCACGCACCGGGTTACCTGTCAGGCAGGAAACCAGAGCGGTACACATGGCAATACCCGCGCTTGGACCATCTTTCGGCGTCGCCCCTTCAGGTACGTGCACGTGGATGTCGCGTTTTTCGTAGAAATCAGGGTTGATACCCAGTTTCTCCGCACGTGCGCGCACCACGGTCAGCGCAGCCTGAATGGACTCCTGCATCACTTCACCCAGCGAGCCGGTGTAGGTCAGTTTGCCTTTACCCGGTACACAGGCGGTTTCGATTGTCAGCAGATCGCCGCCCACTTCCGTCCATGCCAGACCGGTCACCTGGCCAACGCGGTTTTCGTTGTCGGCGCGACCGTAGTCGAAGCGCTGAACACCGAGATAGGCATGCAGATTATCGCCGTTAATCACAATGTGTTTCAGGCTCTTATCCAGCAGCAGCTGTTTCACCGCCTTACGGCACAGTTTAGAGATTTCACGCTCAAGGCTACGCACGCCCGCTTCACGGGTGTAGTAGCGAATGATGCCAATAATCGCGCTGTCCTCGACGGTCAGCTCGTTGGCTTTCAGCGCGTTACGCTCAATCTGTTTCGGCAGCAGGTGCTGTTTAGCAATGTTCAGCTTCTCGTCTTCGGTGTAACCGGAGAGACGGATCACTTCCATACGGTCCAGCAGCGGAGCCGGAATGTTCATGGAGTTCGACGTCGCCACGAACATGACGTCGCTCAGGTCGTAGTCCACTTCCAGGTAGTGATCGCTGAACGCCACGTTCTGTTCTGGATCAAGCACTTCCAGCAGTGCAGACGCTGGATCGCCACGCATGTCAGACGACATCTTGTCGATCTCATCCAGCAGGAACAGCGGGTTTTTAACGCCCACTTTCGCCATCTTCTGGATCAGTTTACCCGGCATAGAACCGATGTAGGTACGGCGGTGACCGCGGATTTCCGCTTCATCGCGTACGCCACCCAGCGCCATACGGATATACTTACGTCCGGTCGCTTTAGCGATGGACTGACCCAGAGAGGTTTTACCCACCCCTGGCGGTCCTACCAGGCACAGAATTGGGCCTTTGATTTTGTTTACACGGCTTTGTACCGCGAGGTACTCAAGAATGCGGTCTTTCACGCGTTCCAGGCCGTAGTGGTCGGTATCGAGGATTTCCTGCGCCTGACGCAGGTCTTTTTTGACCTTGCTGCGGGCGTTCCACGGAACCTGCACCATCCACTCAATGTAGCCGCGTACAACGGTCGCTTCAGCCGACATTGGAGACATCATTTTCAGCTTCTGCAACTCGGCTTCGGCTTTCTCTTTCGCCTCTTTCGGCATCTTCGCCGCGTCGATCTTACGCTTCAGCGCTTCGTTTTCGTCCGGCGCATCGTCCATCTCGCCCAGTTCTTTCTGAATGGCCTTCATTTGCTCATTCAGATAGTACTCACGCTGAGATTTCTCCATCTGCTTTTTAACGCGGTTGCGAATGCGCTTCTCAACCTGCAGCAGATCGATTTCAGACTCCATCATCGCCATCAGGTATTCCAGACGTTCGTTAACGTCGGACATTTCCAGCACGGACTGTTTGTCAGCCAGCTTCAGCGGCATGTGTGCAGCGATGGTGTCCGCCAGACGAGCAGGATCGTCGATGCTGTTCAGCGACGTCAGCACTTCTGGTGGGATTTTCTTGTTCAGCTTGATATAGCCTTCAAACTGGCTAATCGCGGTGCGAACCAGTACTTCCTGCTCGCGCTCATCAAGTTCAGGCGAATCAAGGTACTCTGCCTTCGCAGAGAAGTGTTCGCCGTCGTCTGACAGAGTGGTAATACGCGCACGCTGCAGGCCTTCTACCAGCACCTTAACGGTGCCGTCAGGCAGCTTCAGCATTTGCAAAATAGAGGCCACGGTCCCGACGGTGAAAAGATCGTTTACACCCGGCTCATCCGTTGATGCTTCTTTCTGCGCCACCAGCATGATTTTTTTATCATGATCCATAGCGGCTTCGAGGCAACGGATAGATTTTTCCCGCCCTACAAATAAGGGTATGACCATGTGCGGATAAACCACCACATCGCGCAACGGCAATACGGGGATTTCAATGCGTTCAGAACGCTCAGGATTCATAGAGCTCTCTCTTAGTTAGTGTCCGCCAGGTAAGCTGGTCATGTCACTGTGCTTCACATAACCATTAACATGTATCCAGTATATGGGGATGTTTCCCACACATTCAACGCTATGAATACGGAAAAAGTAAAGGGGAGATAAAATCCCCCCTTTTTGATTAACTGCTTGTATGATTTGGTGAATTATTCGCCAGATGCCTGCTGTGCTTCCGGTTTGCCGTAAATCAGCAGCGGCTTGGTTTGACCGCTAATGACGGACTCGTCAATCACCACTTTCTCAACGTCTTCCATCGACGGCAGATCGTACATGGTGTCGAGCAGTGCCGCTTCAACGATAGAACGCAGGCCACGGGCACCGGTTTTACGGATCATCGCTTTCTTGGCAATGGCATCCAGCGCTTCGTCGCGGAATTCCAGATCAACGCCTTCCAGATTAAACAGCGCCTGATACTGCTTGGTCAGCGCATTTTTCGGCTCTTTCAGGATCTGGATCAGCGCGTCTTCGCTCAGCTCATTCAGCGTTGCCACAACAGGCAGACGGCCAATAAATTCAGGGATCAGACCGAATTTGATCAGATCTTCCGGCTCAACCTGAGACAGCAGTTCGCCTTCATTCGGTTTTTCGGACGTCGATTTCACCGTTGCGCCAAAACCAATGCCGGAGCCGGTTTCAACACGGTGGGAGATGACTTTGTCCAGACCGGCAAACGCACCGCCACAGATGAACAGAATCTTGGAGGTATCAACCTGCAGGAACTCCTGCTGAGGATGTTTACGACCACCCTGTGGTGGAACGGCGGCAACCGTACCTTCGATCAGCTTCAACAGTGCCTGCTGTACGCCTTCACCCGATACGTCACGGGTAATGGACGGGTTGTCTGATTTACGGGAGATCTTGTCGATCTCATCGATGTAAACAATCCCGCGCTGGGCTTTCTGTACGTCGTAATCGCACTTCTGCAGCAGTTTCTGGATGATGTTTTCGACGTCCTCACCCACATAACCGGCTTCGGTCAGGGTGGTGGCATCAGCCATCGTGAACGGAACATCAAGCAGGCGTGCCAGGGTTTCAGCCAGCAGCGTTTTACCGGAACCGGTTGGGCCGATCAGCAGAATGTTACTTTTACCCAGTTCTACGCCATTGCTGGTGTCGCCGTTACGCAGGCGTTTGTAGTGGTTATAGACCGCTACCGCCAGCACTTTCTTGGCCTGCTCCTGGCCGATGACGTAGTCGTCAAGGTGATGACGAATTTCATGCGGCGTTGGCAGCGCGCTGCGCTCACGGTGCGGTGCGACTTCTTTAATCTCTTCGCGAATGATGTCGTTACATAAATCGACACATTCGTCGCAGATATACACGGACGGCCCGGCAATCAGTTTACGCACTTCATGCTGGCTTTTGCCGCAAAAAGAGCAGTACAGCAGTTTGCCCGAACCATCTTTGCGTTTATCTGTCATGAGTCCAAACCTCTTTTTAAGTTCTTTGTGCCGCACATGACGACGCAAATGCCATTCTAAGACGCAAGCTGCAGTTAGCAGCGTGCCGCCCTACATTAGTATAGCGGCACACTCGCGTCGCGGGCATCAATTACGATGGGTCAACACGGAGTCGACTAAGCCGTACTCAACTGCCTCTGGAGCAGAGAGGAAGCGATCGCGCTCGGTATCGCGCTCGATCTGCTCGAGTGGTTGACCCGTATGCTGCGCCATAAGTTCATTCATGCGCGCTTTTACTTTCAGAATTTCGCGGGCGTGGATTTCGATATCCGTCGCCTGCCCCTGGTAACCGCCCAGCGGCTGGTGAATCATCACGCGGGAATTTGGCAAGCAGAAACGCTTACCCTTCGCCCCTGCGGTTAACAGGAACGCGCCCATCGATGCAGCCTGACCCATACAGATAGTGCTTACATCAGGCTTGATGAATTGCATGGTGTCATAAATAGACATCCCTGCTGTAATCACGCCACCTGGGGAGTTGATGTACAGGTAAATGTCTTTTTCCGGATTTTCCGCTTCCAGAAACAGCATCTGCGCCACGATCAGGTTAGCCATGTGGTCTTCCACCTGGCCGGTCAGAAAGATAACGCGTTCCTTGAGCAGACGGGAATAGATATCAAAAGAACGCTCACCACGTGAGGTCTGTTCAATAACCATTGGCACCAGAGCCATATGGGGTGCAAAGTTATCTCGTTCGCCACTGTATGACATTTCCGTCTCCTGGATCAAAATTGAAAACACCTGCTGTACTGATTGTAACCTTACGGACGGATTATCAGCCAGTCTCATTCATCGTGATTACGTACTTATGGGGTTTACAGTGCCCTATTTCAAGCATAACAACCTTTTGTTGTTACGCTAACACCGAAAGGGCGTTTTAGCACTCTTCCTGGGCTCTGGCTGCGATAAAAAAAACCCGCTGCCGCAAGGCAACGGGTTTTCTGTTCAAACTTTAAACCGTTGGGGCGAAATTACGCCTGCTGGTTCATCAGTTCGTTGAAAGAGGTCGCTTTTTCGGTCACTTTCGCTTTCGCCAGTACCGCTTCAACCGCCTGCTCTTCCAGGGCTACGTTGCGCATGTTGTCCATCAGCTCTTTGTTCTTACCGTAGAACTCGATCACTTCTGATGGATCTTCGTATGCAGAAGCCATCTCTTCGATCAGGCCTTTCACACGCTCTTCGTCAGCTTTCAGCTCGTGGGTACGAATCACTTCGCCCAGCAGCAGGCCAACGACAACGCGACGTTTCGCTTGCTCTTCGAACAGCTCACGCGGCAGTTCCATCGCTTGCTGCTGGTTGCCACCGAAACGCTGTGCAGCCTGACGGCGCAGAACGTCGATTTCGCTGTCGATCAGGGCAGCAGGAACGTCGATTTCGTTGGCTTTCACCAGACCTTCGATCGCCTGAGACTTCACACGGTTGCGCACAGCACCGTTCAGCTCGCGTTCCATGTTTTTACGCACTTCGGTACGCAGACCCGCTACGGAACCATCTTCCACGCCGAAACGCTTGATGAATTCTTCAGTCAGCTCTGGCAGTTCACGCTCTTCAACTTTCTTCAGGTTGATAGCGAACTTAGCTGCTTTACCTTTCAGGTTTTCAGCGTGGTACTCTTCCGGGAAGGTCACGTCGATGGTGAACTCTTCGCCAGCCTTGTGGCCTTTGATACCGTCTTCGAAGCCTGGGATCATACGACCCTGGCCCATTGCCAGTACGAAGTCAGACGCTTTACCGCCTTCGAACTCTTCGCCGTCTACAGAACCGGTGAAGTCGATGGTGACACGGTCTTCAGCGTCAACAGCGCCTTCTTTCTCTTTCCAGTTCGCCTGCTGCTTGCGCAGGGTATCCAGCATGCCGTCAACGTCTTCGTCAGTCACGGAAACAACTGGTTTTTCAACTTCGATAGATTCCAGACCTTTCAGCTCAACTTCCGGGTACACTTCGAACTCTACGGAGTAGGTGAAGTCTTCGCCCAGTTTGTATTCGCCTGGAACGTAGTTAGGCGCGCCGGCCGGATTGATTTTTTCTTTGATGATCGCATCAATAAAGTTACGGCTCATCAGTTCACCCAGCACATCCTGACGCACGGAGGCGCCATAACGCTGAGCAACAACATTCATTGGTACTTTGCCCTTGCGGAAGCCGTCAATACGTACTTTTTTTGCTACGTTGACCAGCTCGCTTTTCACAGCAGTTTCGATGCTGTCAGCAGCGATAGTAATCGTTACACGGCGGCCAAGGCCTTGAGTGGTTTCAACTGAAACTTGCATCTTGTTACCTCAAAAAAATCACAGTGCTCGGTCAACTCTGAATCTGTCTGTTATACCGGGATGCTCTCTTAGTGCAGATTCACATTCCCTGTCGCCAGAATCATCCCGAAGACATTCAATAAGACGCGGCATTATAGCGGCATCACTTAGGTGAGTCGAGAACGGTTGGGGCATGTTGCTGCGGCTTTTTTCACACTTTAAGGCTATTTTTAGCCTTAAAATCGCACCATTCGCTCAAAACGTAGACAAAACAAAACGGCCCGGGGGCCGTTTTGAGGAAATCTGTAAGCAACATACTGGAAAAGCTCCAGCCGTTGCAAATCCGATTTATCAGGCGATAGTGCCTGCACCGCGACAGGGCGGCGATGCGAAAACCGTATCCTGCAGGCCTTCCCATTCCTTAATGGTGTAGGTATGCAATGCCAGCGCATGCACGGTCGTGGAGAGTTCTTCCGTTAAGGTGCTGTAGATCAAGCGGTGTCGATTCAGGAAACGTTCTCCCGTGAAGCGATCGCTAACCAGAACCACTTTAAAGTGGCTTTCAGAACCTGCCGGTACGTTATGACGATAGCTTTCGTCGACGACTTCGAGGAACACAGGGTTGAACGCTGCCCTTAATTTATCTTCTATATGCTCACGTATCATCATGAAATTACTCCTCCGACAACGCCAGGATGTCACCCATCCCTTTAAATGTTAGCCGCTTTTACCGTTTCCATTACACCTTGACAACAAATATTTAGCTTTCGTCTGATTTTCTCATTCAAACGAATGAAGTTCACTGTGAGACTCATACGTTTTGTCATACACGGATTGGGAAAAACGGTGAACTGGTCAGTTTTCGGACAAGGCGATGAATTTACATGCGTTGACCACTTCCCCTCGCCGTTAGCGATGTTATGATGGCGGCAATTTTTCTCTTTATATGCTTACGATTCGTTGAGAACCCGAAAATGTTAAAAAAACTCTTCTTTCCGTTGGTAGCCCTTTTTATGCTGGCAGGCTGTGCTACCCCGCCTACCACTATTGATGTCTCACCAAAAATCACTCTGCCTCAGCAGGACCCAAGCCTGATGGGCGTCACCGTAAGCATTAACGGTGCCGATCAGCGTCAGGACCAGGCGCTGGCAAAAGTGACCCGCGATAACCAGCAGGTTACCCTCACCGCGTCCCGCGACCTGCGCTTCCTGCTCCAGGAAGTTCTGGAGAAGCAGATGACCGCTCGCGGCTACATGATTGGCCCAAGCGGCGCTGTCGATCTGCAGATCATCGTGAATAACCTGTACGCTGACGTGTCTCAGGGCAACGTGCGCTACAACATCGCGACCAAAGCGGATATCGCCATCATTGCCACCGCGAAGAATGGCAACAAGATGACCAAAAACTACCGCGCCAGCTATTCTGTTGAAGGTGCGTTCCAGGCCTCCAACCAGAACATCGCTAACGCCGTTAACAGCGTGCTGACCGACACCATCGCCGATATGGCGCAGGACACCAGCATTCACGACTTCATCAAGCAAAACGCGCGTTAATCCCGCTCGCTGACCCGGTGTATCACCGGGTCAGTTTTATAAAGACATGTCCAGCCATTACTTACGCATTTTCCAGCAACCGAAATCAGCTATCCTGCTGATCCTCGGCTTCGCCTCGGGTTTACCCCTCGCACTCACTTCCGGCACGCTTCAGGCCTGGATGACGGTTGAGAACATCGATCTTAAAACCATTGGTTTCTTCTCGCTTGTGGGCCAGGCCTATGTCTTTAAGTTCCTGTGGTCTCCGGTCATGGATCGCTATACGCCGCCTTTCCTGGGGCGTCGGCGCGGCTGGTTAGTGATGACGCAGATCCTGCTGCTGCTGGCCATTGCGGCGATGGGTTTTCTTGAACCTACCACACAGCTTCGCTGGATGGCGGCGCTTGCGGTGGTGATTGCCTTCTGTTCCGCCTCTCAGGATATCGTGTTCGACGCCTGGAAGACGGACGTGTTACCTGCGGAAGAGCGCGGCGCCGGGGCGGCAATCAGCGTGCTGGGCTATCGCCTCGGGATGCTGGTCTCCGGCGGTCTGGCGCTGTGGCTGGCAGACCGTTACCTTGGCTGGCAGGGCATGTACTGGCTGATGGCTGCTCTGTTGATCCCGTGCATTATCGCGACGCTATTAGCGCCAGAACCGAGTGATGTCATCCCGGTTCCCCGCTCACTGGAGCAGGCCGTCGCCGAACCGCTACGCGACTTCTTTGGCCGCAACAACGCCTGGCTGATCCTGCTGCTTATCGTTCTTTATAAGCTGGGTGACGCTTTTGCCATGAGCCTGACCACCACCTTCCTTATCAGGGGTGTCGGTTTTGACGCCGGTGAAGTGGGCGTGGTGAATAAAACGCTGGGGCTGTTTGCGACCATTGTCGGCGCACTGTATGGCGGCGTGTTGATGCAGCGCCTGACGCTGTTCCGCGCGCTGCTGATTTTCGGCATCCTTCAGGGCGCCTCTAACGCAGGCTACTGGCTGCTGTCGATTACCGACAAACATATGATTAGCATGGCCGCGGCGGTATTCTTCGAAAACCTCTGCGGCGGCATGGGGACCGCGGCGTTTGTCGCCCTGCTGATGACGCTGTGCAACAAGTCATTTTCCGCCACGCAGTTCGCTCTGCTCTCGGCGCTCTCCGCCGTTGGCCGCGTGTACGTGGGCCCGATTGCTGGCTGGTTTGTGGAAGCCCACGGCTGGCCAACATTTTATCTCTTCTCGGTCGTGGCTGCCGTGCCGGGAATTTTATTGCTGCTGGTCTGCCGCCAGACGCTGGAATATACCCAGCGGACAGAACATTTTATGCCGCGTACCGAATATCGCCGCGCCTACCGTTTTGCGTTACGTCTGTTAATGGCGGGCTGCATTGCTCTGGCGCTCTGGCTTGTGGTGCTTATTATCAATGCTAGTTCCTCTCTGGCACTCCCTTTCGAAGCCCTTCTGCTGGACGCAGGCGCCCTGTTGGCTATCGCTGGGATCCTGATCGGAGGTCTGCTTGATTTCATGGCGTTGCGTAAAACGCAGATGACCTGAAGAAAAATGCGAAAGGTTATTTCCCGTTGTAATCACTAACTGAAATTATAACGGCGAAATAGCCACCAGCCACTAAAAAAAATATTTGTTGTTTTGTGCGGGATAGGATTTGGAAATTATTGGCTCCCGTTCCAAAACGCTATTTTTCATTAAACGATTCAGCATACGAGAGTTTGATTTTTCGTTTTTCAGATGTCTTTTTATTGATAATTAATTGTTAATTTTTTGTTTATTTTCAACAATGGTTATACCAATTGTCCCTTTTAGGGTATGCTTGGGGGTCCTTTCGTTATAAAGCCCATGCCATGCGGCTTCGGTCATAAAAACCGACATAATTTGCAACACTTGTGACACGTGCGGCAGAACCCGGTAACACCTTCCTGACACAGGCCTAATGATGTTTACAGTAATGTAACCTTCCCGTAAAATGCCCGCACACTTTAAACGCCACCAGACTCCGTGGAATTGAGGTCGTTAAATGAGACTCGGGAAATACAATAAAAGTTTGGGATGGTTGTCATTATTCGCGGGCACTGTATTACTCAGTGGCTGCGATTCTGCACTACTAGACCCCAAAGGACAGATTGGACTGGAACAACGTTCACTGATATTGACGGCTTTTGGCCTGATGTTGATTGTGGTTATTCCTGCCATTTTGATGGCTGTTGGTTTCGCCTGGAAGTATCGTGCGAGCAATAAAGATGCGAAGTATAGCCCTAACTGGTCACACTCCAATAAAGTGGAAGCTGTGGTCTGGACGGTACCTATTCTGATCATCCTGTTCCTTGCCGTACTGACCTGGAAAACCACTCACGCACTTGAGCCAAGCAAACCGCTGGTTCACGATGAGAAACCTATTACCATTGAAGTGGTCTCCATGGACTGGAAATGGTTCTTCATCTATCCAGAGCAGGGTATTGCTACCGTGAATGAAATCGCCTTCCCGGCGAACACTCCGGTACAGTTCAAAGTGACCTCCAACTCCGTAATGAACTCCTTCTTCATCCCACGTCTGGGTAGCCAGATTTACGCGATGGCCGGTATGCAGACCAATCTGCATCTGATCGCGAATGAAGCAGGCACCTATGATGGTATCTCCGCCAGCTATAGCGGCCCGGGCTTCTCAGGTATGAAGTTCAAAGCTATTGCAACGCCAGACCGTGCCGCTTTCGACCAGTGGGTTGAAAAAGCGAGGCAGTCTCCAAACACCATGTCTGACATGGCGGCGTTCGAAAAAGTGGCTGCACCAAGCGAATACAACAAGGTGGAGTACTTCTCTAATGTGAAACCAGATTTGTTCAAAGACGTTATTGGCAAATTTATGGATCACGGCAAGAGCATGGACATGACCCAGTCTGAAGGCGAGCACAGCGCGCACGAAGGTATGGAAGGCATGGACATGAGCCACGCGGAAACCGCTCACTAAGGGGCCGAGGAAGAAAATGTTCGGAAAATTGACACTGGATGCAGTGCCCTACCATGAACCGATTATCGTGGTTACGGTGGCTGCAATTATCATTGGTGGCGCGGCCTTACTGGCCCTGATCACTTACTTCGGTAAGTGGAGCTACCTGTGGAACGAGTGGCTGACTTCGGTTGACCACAAAAAACTCGGTATCATGTACTGCATCGTCGGTATCGTCATGTTAATTCGTGGCTTTGCGGATGCGATCATGATGCGTAGCCAGCAGGCACTCGCTTCTGCGGGTGAAGCCGGCTTCCTGCCACCGCACCACTACGATCAGATCTTTACCGCCCACGGCGTTATCATGATCTTCTTCGTGGCGATGCCGCTGGTTATCGGTCTGATGAACGTTGTCGTTCCGCTGCAAATCGGCGCGCGCGACGTGGCGTTCCCGTTCCTGAACAACCTGAGCTTCTGGTTCACGGTTGTCGGCGTTATCCTGGTTAACCTGTCACTGGGTGTCGGCGAATTCGCGCAGACCGGCTGGCTGGCTTATCCACCGCTGTCAGGAATTGAGTACAGTCCGGGCGTTGGCGTCGACTACTGGATTTGGGCGCTTCAGCTCTCCGGTGTCGGTACTACCCTGACCGGTATCAACTTCTTCGTGACCATTATCAAGATGCGTGCCCCTGGCATGACCATGTTCAAGATGCCGGTATTTACCTGGGCATCTCTGTGCGCCAACATCCTGATTATTGCCTCCTTCCCAATTCTGACCGTCACCATCGCGCTGCTGACCCTGGACCGCTACCTGGGCACCCATTTCTTCACGAATGATATGGGTGGCAACATGATGATGTACATCAACCTGATTTGGGCCTGGGGTCACCCGGAAGTGTACATTCTGGTTCTGCCTGTGTTCGGTGTGTTCTCCGAAATCGCGGCAACCTTCTCGCGTAAACGTCTGTTTGGTTACACCTCTCTGGTGTGGGCAACCGTGTGTATTACCGTTCTGTCGTTCATCGTTTGGCTGCACCACTTCTTCACCATGGGTGCGGGCGCGAACGTAAACGCCTTCTTCGGTATTACCACCATGATTATCGCCATCCCTACCGGGGTGAAGATCTTCAACTGGCTGTTCACCATGTACCAGGGCCGTATCGTGTTCCACTCAGCAATGCTGTGGACCATCGGCTTCATCGTAACCTTCTCCGTAGGTGGGATGACCGGCGTACTGCTGGCAGTACCAGGTGCTGACTTCGTTCTGCACAACAGCCTGTTCCTGATTGCGCACTTCCATAACGTTATCATCGGTGGCGTGGTCTTCGGCTGCTTCGCTGGCGTAACCTACTGGTGGCCAAAAGCGTTCGGCTTCACGCTGAACGAAAAATGGGGTAAACGCGCGTTCTGGTTCTGGATCATCGGCTTCTTCGTGGCATTTATGCCGCTGTACGTGCTGGGCTTCATGGGTATGACCCGTCGTCTGAGCCAGCAGATCGATCCGCAGTTCCACCCAATGCTGATGGTTGCAGCGGGCGGCGCAGTGCTGATTGCATGTGGTATCGCGTCTCAGCTGATTCAGTTCTACGTGTCTATTCGCGACCGCGACCAGAACCGTGACCTGACCGGTGACCCATGGGGTGGCCGTACGCTGGAGTGGGCGACCTCTTCTCCACCTCCTTTCTATAACTTCGCCATTGTGCCGCAGGTTCATGAACGTGACGCATTCTGGGAAATGAAAGAGAAAGGTGAAGCGTACAAGCAACCTGCTCATTACGAAGAGATCCACATGCCGAAAAACAGCGGTGCGGGTATTGTTATTGCCGCCTTCGCAACGGTATTTGGTTTCGCAATGATCTGGCACATCTGGTGGATGGCGATTGTTGGCTTCGCCGGCATCGTAATCAGCTGGATTGTGAAGAGCTTTGACGAGGACGTGGACTACTACGTACCAGTCCGTGAAGTTGAGAAGCTGGAAAATCAGCATTTCGACGAGATTTCTAAAGCGGGGCTGAAAAATGGCAACTGATACTCTGGCGCACTCAACTGCCCACGCGCATGAACATGCGCACCACGATACAGGACCGACCAAAGTCTTCGGTTTCTGGATCTACCTGATGAGCGACTGCATTCTGTTCTGCTGTCTGTTCGCGACCTATGCCGTTCTGGTGAACGGCACGGCGGGCGGCCCGACCGGCAAGGACATCTTTGAACTGCCGTTCGTTCTGGTTGAAACCGCACTGCTGTTATTCAGCTCCATCACCTACGGCATGGCGGCTATCGCCATGTACAAAAACAACAAGAGCCAGGTTGTTTCCTGGCTGGCGTTGACCTGGTTGTTTGGTGCTGGATTTATCGGGATGGAAATCTATGAATTCCATCACCTGATCA
This sequence comes from Enterobacter sp. ECC-249, assembly GCF_043965265.1. NCBI lineage: Bacteria > Pseudomonadati > Pseudomonadota > Gammaproteobacteria > Enterobacterales > Enterobacteriaceae > Enterobacter > Enterobacter sp. ECC-249. The sequence continues at coordinate 1,535,433 of NZ_CP143660.1, read as the reverse complement.
TGGAAGGCTTCGGCCCGGATCGTAGTGGCTTCCTGTCAGCGTTCTTCGCGCTGGTCGGCACTCACGGTCTGCACGTGACCTCCGGTCTGATCTGGATGGCAGTCCTGATGTTCCAGATCTCCCGTCGCGGCCTGACCAGTACTAACCGTACCCGTATCCTGTGCCTGAGCCTGTTCTGGCACTTCCTGGACGTGGTGTGGATCTGTGTGTTCTCTGTTGTCTATCTGATGGGGGCGATGTAATGAGTCATTCTAACGATCATGGCGCTTCCCACGGCAGCGTAAAAACCTACATGACAGGTTTCATCCTGTCGATCATCCTGACGGTGATCCCGTTCTGGATGGTGATGAGCGGTTCTGCGTCTAAGCCGGTTATTCTGGGTGCAATCCTGGTGACCGCGGTGATTCAGATTCTGGTGCATCTGGTTTGCTTCCTGCACATGAACACCAAGTCCGATGAAGGCTGGAATATGACCGCCTTTATCTTTACCGTGATTATCATCGCTATCCTGGTAGTCGGTTCCATCTGGATTATGTGGAACCTCAACTACAACATGATGGTTCACTAAGAGCGGCGAGTATGTTTAAGCAATACCTGCAAGTAACGAAACCAGGCATCATCTTTGGCAACCTGATCTCCGTGATCGGAGGGTTCCTGCTGGCCTCCAAAGGCAGCATTGATTACACCCTCTTTATCTACACGCTGGTCGGTGTGTCACTGGTTGTTGCGTCCGGTTGTGTATTTAACAACTACATCGACATGGATATCGACAAGAAGATGGAAAGGACCAAAAATCGGGTGCTGGTGAAAGGCCTGATCGCCCCTTCCGTCTCGCTGGTGTACGCCACCTTGCTGGGTATTGCTGGCTTTATGCTGCTGTGGTTTGGTGCTAACCCGCTGGCCTGCTGGCTGGGGGTGATGGGGTTCGTGGTGTATGTGGGCGTCTACAGCCTGTATATGAAACGCCACTCCGTCTACGGCACGCTGATTGGTTCTCTCTCCGGCGCTGCGCCGCCGGTGATTGGCTACTGCGCGGTCACGAACGAGTTCGACAGCGGTGCGCTGATCCTGCTGGCTATCTTTAGCCTGTGGCAGATGCCGCACTCCTATGCCATCGCGATTTTCCGCTTCAAGGATTATCAGGCAGCGAACATCCCGGTTCTGCCGGTCGTGAAAGGAATTTCGGTTGCCAAGAACCACATCACGCTGTACATCATCGCCTTTGCCGTGGCAACGCTGATGCTCTCTCTGGGTGGTTACGCTGGATACAAATATCTGGCGGTAGCGGCTGCGGTGAGCGTCTGGTGGCTCGGCATGGCGCTGCGCGGTTACAAAGTGGAAGATGACAAAGTCTGGGCGCGCAAACTGTTTGTGTTCTCGATTGTGGCCATCACCTCGCTGTCCGTAATGATGTCCGTAGACTTCATGGTGCCAGATTCACACAACCTGTTGACTTACGTCTGGTAAGCCACTACAGGTGAATAAAGGGGTGCTTCGGCACCCTTTTTTATTCATCGAATCTATTAATAACGCATGTAATATTTGTTAAATAACCCTTTATTTACCCCGCCCCTTCCCCGCACTACACTATGGCCTGCTTTTGAACTGAGGTGGTAATGAACGATTATAAAATGACGCCAGGCGAGCTTCGCGCGACCTGGGGCTTAGGGACTGTCTTCTCGCTACGGATGCTTGGCATGTTTATGGTCCTGCCTGTTCTGACCACGTACGGTATGGCGCTGCAGGGGGCCAGCGAGGCGCTGATTGGACTCGCCATTGGCATTTATGGTCTGGCGCAGGCGGTATTCCAGATCCCCTTTGGCCTGCTCTCTGACCGGGTGGGCCGCAAGCCACTGATCGTCGGCGGGCTGCTGGTCTTTGTGCTCGGAAGCATCATTGCCGCCCTCTCCCACTCCATCTGGGGGATTATTCTCGGCCGTGCCCTGCAGGGCTCCGGCGCGATTGCCGCCGCGGTGATGGCGCTGCTGTCAGACTTAACACGCGAGCAAAACCGCACCAAAGCGATGGCGTTTATTGGCGTGAGCTTTGGCGTTACCTTTGCGATTGCGATGGTGCTGGGCCCCATCATTACCCACACGCTGGGTCTGCACGCCCTGTTCTGGATGATTGCCGTACTGGCGACCATCGGTATTGCCTTAACCCTGTGGGTGGTTCCGGACAGCAAAAACCACGTCCTCAACCGTGAGTCGGGGATGGTCAAAGGCTGCTTCAGCAAAGTAATTGTTGAGCCGCGCCTGTTGAAGCTGAATTTTGGCATTATGTGTCTGCACATCCTGCTGATGTCGACCTTTGTCGCCCTGCCCGGCCAGCTTGCCGCGGCCGGTTTCCCGGCGGCAGAGCACTGGAAAATCTATCTGGTCACGATGCTGATTTCGTTTGTCTCCGTCGTGCCGTTCATCATCTACGCCGAAGTGAAGCGCAAAATGAAGCGCGTCTTCGTGGGCTGCGTGGCGATCCTGCTGATTGCCGAGATCGTGCTCTGGGGGGCCGGTCCGCACTTCTGGGAGCTGATTGCCGGCGTGCAGCTGTTCTTCCTGGCCTTTAACCTGATGGAAGCCCTGCTGCCGTCGCTGATCAGCAAAGAGTCTCCCGCCGGTTATAAAGGCACGGCAATGGGCATTTACTCCACCAGCCAGTTTCTCGGCGTGGCGATCGGCGGCTCGCTTGGCGGCTGGGTGGACGGCCTGTTTGATTCACAAACCGTGTTTCTCGCGGGGGCGCTGCTGGCGACAGTCTGGCTACTGGTCGCCGGCACCATGAAGGAGCCGCGCTACGTGAGCAGCCTGCGCGTAGAAATTCCGGATGATGTGGAGATTAGCGATGCGCTGAAACAGCGTCTGGAAGAAAAAGAAGGGGTTACAGAGGTGCTGATTGTCCCCGAAGAGCGCAGCGCTTACGTCAAAATTGACAGCAAGGTGACCAACCGCTTCGAGGTCGAGCAGGCGCTCAAGGCGTAAAAAAAAGCCCGGTTAAACCGGGCTTTTTATATTAATCGCGGAAGTTTTTAAACTGGAACGGCTGTCCCAGATCGCCGCCGCGCACCAGCGCCATCACGGACTGGAGGTCGTCGCGGGACTTACCGGTGACGCGAATCTCTTCGCCCTGGATCTGCGCCTGCACCTTCAGCTTGCTGTCTTTGATGAGCTTCACAATCTTCTTCTGCACCGCGCTCTCGATGCCCTGCTTCAGTTTGGCTTCCACAAACCAGTTCTTACCGCTGTGCACAAACTCTTCCGGCACATCCAGAGACGTCCCTTCGATGCCGCGCTTTAACAGCTTGGCGCGCAGAATGTCGAGCAGCTGATTTACCTGGAAATCAGACTCGCTCAGCACCTTAATGATCTTATTTGCGTCGTTCAGCTCAAACGACGCCTCAACGCCACGAAAATCGAAACGTGACTCAACTTCGCGGGTTGCGTTCTCAACGCCGTTGCGAACTTCCTGGATATCAACTTCGGAAACAATATCGAAAGATGGCATCTTTTCTTCTCCCTTCACTTTTGTTGCGTTGCATAATACCCGCTACGAGGCATAACTCAACAGAAGCTTAGCTGTATAATTAAGCTGTAACACCTGGCGCAGTTGCAGGTGAGGAGGAACAATGAAAATTACAGTGCTCGGATGTGGAGCCCTTGGTCAGCTATGGCTGACCGCGCTGTGCAAGCACGGACATGAGGTTCAGGGCTGGCTGCGCGTGCCCCAGCCCTATTGCAGTGTAAACCTGATTGGCGAAGACGGAAGCATCTTTAACGAATCCCTCACCGCGAACGATCCTGATTTCCTGGCGCAAAGCGACCTTTTACTGGTGACGCTCAAAGCGTGGCAGGTTTCAGACGCGGTCAAGATGCTGGCCGCCCAGCTCCCCCCCACTTCGCCCATCCTGCTGCTGCATAACGGCATGGGAACCCTTGACGAGCTGAAAAGCGTTCCGCAGCCTCTGCTGATGGCGACGACCACGCACGCTGCACGTCGCGACGGCAACATCATCGTGCATGTCGCCAGCGGCGTAACGCACATCGGCCCGGCCAGAACACAGGATGGCGACTACAGCTATCTGGCCGATGTGCTTCAAAAGGTGCTGCCGGACGTGGCCTGGCATAACCACATCCGTCCTCAACTCTGGCGCAAGCTGGCCGTAAACTGCGTGATCAATCCGCTGACGGCCCTGTGGAATTGCCCGAACGGAGAGCTGAAAAATCATCCGCAGGACGTTGCGCTGTTGTGTGCGGAAGTCGCGGCGGTCGTTGAGCGGGAAGGCCTGCATACCTCGGCAGATGATTTACGCTGCTACGTCGAGCAGGTCATTGAGAGTACGGCAGAAAACATCTCCTCGATGCTGCAGGATGTTCGGGCATTACGCCACACGGAGATCGACTACATCACCGGCTATCTGCTAAAACGCGCCCGCGCGCACGGCATCGCGGTGCCGGAAAACGCCCGTCTGTATGACCTGGTTAAACGTAAGGAGAGTGAATATGAGCGCGTCAGCCCTGATCTGCCTCGCCCCTGGTAGCGAAGAGATGGAAGCGGTCACCACCATTGATTTGATGGTGCGCGGCGGCATTAAGGTCACCACCGCCAGCGTCGCCAGCGACGGCAATCTGGAAATCACCTGTTCACGCGGGGTGAAAATCCTCGCGGATGCCCCCCTTGTTCAGGTGGCTGATGGAGATTACGACATCATCGTACTGCCCGGCGGCTTAAAAGGCGCGGAATGTTTTCGCGACAGCCCGCTGCTGGTCGAGACCGTGCGTCAGTTTCATTTATCCGGCCGTATCGTCGCGGCTATCTGTGCCGCCGCCGGAACGGTTCTGATTCCGCACGACATTTTCCCGATAGGCAATATGACCGGCTTCCCGGGGCTTAAGGATACGATCCCGGAAGAGCACTGGGTGGATAAACGCGTCGTCTGGGATCCGCGCGTCAACCTGCTGACCAGCCAGGGGCCCGGCACCGCGATTGATTTTGGCTTAAAGATTATTGATCTGCTGATCGGACGCGAGAAAGCGTACGAAGTGGCATCGTCGCTGGTGATGCCGGCGGGGATTTATAATTACTATGAAGAGTAGTGCATAAAAAAAGCCGGGTGGCGGCTACGCCTTACCCGGCCTACAAATGCACGGTACCGTAGGCCCGGTAAGCGAAGCGCCACCGGGCGAGAAACTACGGGCGATACACCTTCACATTTGCAAAGCCCTGCTCGCGCAGATACAGCGCCTGCAGGCGGCTCATCACCCCGCGCTCACACCACAGCAGATACGTTTTGCTCTGGTCGAGGTCGCCAAACTTCGTGCTCAGCTTGTAGAACGGCAGAGAAACCACTTCGACGCCGTCAACCTGCAGCGGCTTGTCATCCTGCTCGTCAATGGAGCGGATATCCAGAATCGCATCGTTAGCGCCGAAACCGCTCACGGTTTCAACTTCAACGACTTCCTGCTCGGTCTGATGGGCAATCTCGCGGATATCAATGTTGGACGCTTCCGCCACCACTTTTTCCAGAATGCTGAAATCGAAGTTCTCTTCTTCCGCTTCGATCTTCGCCTTCACCGCTTTCACCGTTGGGCTTTTTGAGATCACGCCGCAGTATTCCGGCATGGTGCGGGCAAAATCTTCGGTGCCGATTTCGCGAGCCAGATCGATGATGTGCTCTTTATCGTGGGAAATGAGCGGACGCAGGATCAGCGTATCAGACACGTTGTCGATCAGGCGCAGGTTGGTCAGCGTCTGGCTGGAGACCTGGCCCAGCGCTTCGCCGGTGACCAGCGCCTGCACGCCGTAGCGTTCAGCCACTTTGGACGCGGCACGCACCATCATGCGCTTCAGGATGACGCCCATCTGGCCGTCGTCCACTTTCTCCAGAATCTCGCCGACCACAGGTTCGAAATTAATTGCCACGAAACGCACGCGGTGGGAGCTGCCGAAGCGGTTCCACAGGTAATGCGCCACCTGACGAACGCCGATCTCGTGCGCCGCGCCGCCCAGGTTGAAGAAGCAGTAGTGCACGCGGCAGCCGCGACGCATCAGCATATAGCTGGAGACGCCGGAGTCGAAGCCGCCGGAGATCAGGGACAATACGTCTTCCTGGGTACCGATCGGGAAACCGCCGATGCCTTCATAGCGGCCTTTCACCAGCAGCAGGCGATCGTTTTCGATCTCCAGGTTCACGGTCACGTCCGGGTTGGTCAGGCGCACGCGAGCAGACTCGACGTGCTGGTTCAGACCGCCGCCGACGTAACGTTCCACTTCAATGGAGCTGAATTCGTGCTTGCCGCGACGCTTCACGCGCACGCAGAAGGTTTTACCTTCGATCTGGTCGCGGTACTGGACCAGCGCTTTCTCGAAAATGTCGTGCATATCGCTGAACGGAACATCTTCCACTTCGAGAATATGGTGGATCCCCGGAATACGGGTCAGCGCGTCGCGAATATCCTGACGTTTGTTTTCGTCTTTGGCGCGGACCTCAACGTGGTCCCAGTGGCGCACCACGGCGAGGGTTTCGTCGTAGTGCTTTAATACGTTACGAATGTTCCCGGTGAGAATTTTAATAAAGCGCAAACGCACAGATTGGCTTTTGATGGTGATTTCAGGGAACAATTTAATGATAAACTTCATGGCGGCAATGTTTCTTAGGCAAGCGTATTAAGGCTTGTAATGGAAAAGAGTACAGCAGCCCACACCCGTGGCTGCATCCAGGCGCGCAAGTATACCACCATCGCGCTGCTCCTGTGCACATTGCGCGTTATTTGCTTATCCGCCCGAGTCCGTTACCATGTCGGGGCGAAGAATATAAGAGTCAATTCACTATGCCGAAGAAGAACGACGCACCGGCCAGTTTTGAAACTGCGCTGAGTGAACTGGAGCAAATTGTTACCCGCCTCGAGAGCGGCGATCTCCCGCTGGAAGAGGCACTCAACGAATTCGAGCGCGGCGTGCAGCTGGCGCGCCAGGGGCAGGTCAAGCTGCAGCAGGCCGAGCAGCGCGTGCAGATCCTGCTTTCCGATAGCGAAGAGGCGAAAACCACGCCTTTCACACCGGACGCCGAGTAAATGGATTTTGCCAACGAGCTTCAGGCGCGTGTCGTACGCGCCAACGACGCCCTGCGCCGTTTTATTGCGCCACAGCCTTTTCAGAACACTCCACTGGTTGAAGCCATGCACTATGGCGCACTCTTGGGTGGAAAGCGCCTGCGCCCGTTCCTGGTGTACGCCACAGGCAATATGTTTGGCATCAGCGATAACACGCTGGACGCCCCGGCAGCCGCCGTTGAGTGCATCCATGCCTACTCGCTGATCCACGACGATCTCCCGGCCATGGACGACGACGACTTGCGTCGGGGTCAACCGACCTGCCATATCAAGTTTGGCGAGGCGAATGCCATTCTGGCGGGTGATGCCCTGCAGACGCTGGCGTTCTCGATTCTGAGCGATGCGCCAATGGCGGAAGTGGCTGACCGTGACCGTCTGGCAATGATTTCCGAACTTGCAATGGCCAGCGGCGTGGCCGGCATGTGCGGCGGACAGGCGCTGGATCTTGAAGCGGAAGGACGTCAGGTTAATCTGGAACAGCTGGAGCGTATTCATCGCCATAAAACCGGGGCATTGATTCGTTCAGCCGTTCGTCTTGGCGCGCTGAGCGCGGGCGAACAAGGGCGCAAAGCCCTGCCGATTCTGGACAGATACGCAGAAAGTATCGGTCTGGCATTCCAGGTTCAGGATGACATTCTGGATGTGGTGGGCGATACTGCAACATTGGGTAAACGTCAGGGTGCGGACCAGCAGCTTGGCAAAAGTACCTACCCCGCCCTGCTGGGTCTTGAGCAAGCCCAACGTAAAGCCCGGGATCTGATTGACGATGCCCGCCAGTCGCTGAATCAGCTGGCCGCGCAATCGCTGGATACCTCGGCACTGGAAGCGCTAGCGGACTATATAATCCAGCGTGATAAATAAACTATATATCTCGATGAGCCTTTGATGAGTTTTGATATTGCCAAATACCCGACACTGGCGTTAGTTGACTCCACCCAGGAGTTACGTCTGTTGCCGAAAGAGAGCCTGCCGAAGCTGTGCGACGAGCTGCGTCGCTACCTGCTCGACAGCGTAAGCCGCTCCAGCGGCCATTTCGCCTCCGGGCTTGGCACGGTAGAGCTGACCGTGGCGCTGCACTACGTCTATAACACGCCGTTCGATCAGCTTATCTGGGACGTGGGACACCAGGCGTATCCGCACAAAATTCTGACTGGACGTCGCGATAAAATTGGCACCATTCGTCAGAAAGGCGGCCTGCACCCATTCCCGTGGCGCGGTGAGAGCGAATATGACGTGCTGAGCGTCGGCCACTCCTCCACCTCCATTTCTGCGGGCATCGGTATTGCCGTTGCCGCCGAAAAAGAGAACAAGCAGCGCCGCACCGTCTGCGTGATTGGCGACGGCGCTATCACTGCCGGTATGGCCTTTGAGGCCATGAACCACGCGGGCGACATCAAGCCTGACATGCTGGTTGTTCTTAACGATAACGAAATGTCGATTTCCGAAAACGTCGGCGCTCTAAACAACCATCTGGCGCAGCTGCTCTCCGGCAAGCTTTACTCCTCGCTGCGTGAAGGCGGCAAGAAAGTCTTCTCTGGCGTACCGCCGATTAAAGAGCTGCTCAAGCGCACCGAAGAGCACATCAAAGGCATGGTCGTGCCGGGCACCCTGTTTGAAGAGCTGGGCTTTAACTATATTGGCCCGGTGGACGGCCACGACGTGCTGGGCCTGGTGACCACGCTCAAGAACATGCGCGACCTGAAAGGCCCGCAGTTCCTGCACATCATGACCAAAAAAGGGCGTGGCTACGAACCGGCGGAAAAAGATCCGATCACCTTCCACGCGGTGCCGAAATTCGACCCGTCCAGCGGCTGTCTGCCAAAAAGCAGCGGCGGCATGCCGAGCTATTCCAAAATCTTCGGCGACTGGCTGTGCGAAACCGCCGCGAAAGATAACAAGCTGATGGCGATCACCCCGGCCATGCGCGAAGGCTCCGGCATGGTGGAGTTCTCCAGAAAATACCCTGACCAGTATTTTGACGTTGCCATAGCCGAGCAGCATGCGGTGACGTTTGCAGCGGGCCTGGCCATTGGCGGCTACAAGCCGGTTGTCGCTATCTATTCCACCTTCCTGCAGCGCGCCTACGATCAGGTGATCCACGACGTGGCGATTCAGAAGCTGCCGGTACTGTTTGCTATCGATCGTGCGGGCATCGTCGGTGCCGACGGTCAGACGCACCAGGGCGCGTTTGACCTGTCATTCCTGCGCTGTATTCCGGATATGGTCGTCATGACGCCAAGCGACGAAAATGAATGTCGTCAGATGCTGTTTACCGGCTACCACTATCAGGATGGTCCAAGCGCGGTTCGCTACCCGCGCGGCAATGCGGTAGGCGTTGAGCTCCAGCCGCTGGAAAAACTGCCGATCGGTAAAGGTCTGGTGAAGCGTCGCGGTGAAAAAGTGGCGATCCTGAACTTCGGCACGCTGATGCCAGAGGCGGCGAAAGCGGCTGAAGCGCTGAATGCCACCCTGGTGGACATGCGCTTTGTGAAGCCGCTCGACGAATCCCTGATCCTGAGCATGGCTGAGACGCATGACGTGCTGGTCACGCTGGAAGAAAACGCCATCATGGGCGGCGCGGGCAGCGGCGTTAACGAGGTGCTGATGGCAAATCGTAAAGCCGTGCCGGTGCTGAATCTCGGCCTGCCGGATCATTTCATTCCTCAGGGTACCCAGGATGAAGCCCGTGCGGCTATTGGCCTGGACGCCGCTGGTATAGAAGCCAAAATCCGCGCCTGGCTGGACTGATCCCTCCCCCCTTTTCCGCTCCTGCTATGCTTAAACGTATTGTTTAAACAGCAGGAGCGGAACCGTGCATTACACAACATTAGGAAAAACGGACCTTAAGGTTTCCCGACTTTGTCTGGGATGCATGACCTTTGGCGAACCCGATCGGGGAAACCACGCGTGGACGCTGCCGGAAGAGAGCAGCCGTCCGATAATCAAACGCGCCATTGAGGGCGGCATTAACTTCTTTGACACCGCCAACAGCTACTCCGACGGCAGCAGCGAGGAGATTGTTGGTCGCGCCCTACGCGATTTTGCCCGTCGTGATGACGTTGTCGTCGCCACCAAGGTCTATTATCCGGTAGGCGACCTGGCTGAGGGCCTTTCTCGCGCGCAGATCCTGCGCTCAATTGATGACAGCCTCAGACGCCTGAACATGGATTACGTCGACCTGCTGCAAATTCACCGCTGGGATTACAACACGCCAGTCGAGGAGACGCTTGAAGCGCTGAATGACGTGGTCAAAGCCGGTAAAGCACGCTACATCGGCGCGTCGTCTATGCACGCGTCGCAATTTGCTCAGGCGCTGGATCTCCAGGTGCAGCACGGCTGGGCGCGCTTCGTCACCATGCAGGATCACTACAACTTGATCTATCGTGAAGAAGAGCGCGAGATGTTGCCGCTGTGCCATCAGGAGGGCGTGGCAGTGATCCCGTGGAGCCCGCTCGCGCGCGGCCGCCTGACCCGTCCGTGGGGAGAAACCACGGCTCGCCTGGTATCGGATGAAGTTGGAAAAAATCTTTATAGCGGAACGGAAGCCAGCGATGCATTGATTGCCGAACGCTTAGCCGGAATTGCCGACGATACCGGCGCAACCCGCGCCCAGGTAGCACTGGCGTGGCTGCTGGGCAAGCGCGGCGTTGCGGCACCGATTATTGGAACGTCGCGGGAAGAACAGCTGGATGAGCTGCTGAATGCGGTGGATATCACGCTGACGCCGGAGCAGGTTGCCGAGCTGGAGACGCCGTATCAGCAGCATCCGGTGGTAGGATTTAAATAAGCCCATCTTTTGTAGGCCGGGTAAGGCGGAGCCGCCACCCGGCAATACAGAGCGCACAACATCACGCGAAGTGATCGTACCCTTTCCAGTCCAGCGTAACCGGCGCACCGTCTTTCACAAACTTCAGCCCTTCACTCTCCGGCATGATCTGACCGATGCAGGTAAATTTCGCGCCGAGATGCGCTAACGCCACGTCCAGCGTTCCACGGTTGAGCTCAGGCACCGTGAAGCACAGTTCGTAGTCTTCCCCACCGGACAGCGCCCAGCGCAGCGCCTGCTCAGGTTCGACATGGCGAAGCAGTTGCTCAGACAGAGGGAAGAGATCCAGGTCAACGCGCGCGCCTACGCCGCTGGCCTTCAGGATATGCCCGAGGTCCGAGATCAGCCCGTCAGAGAGATCGATAGCCGAGCTGGCCCGCTCGCGCAGCGCCTGACCGTGCAGAATACGCGGCGTCGGGCGCAGATGGCGTTTCACCAGATACGCCGCATCGTCGGCATCCTTCACGGTTAAGCGTTCCTGGAGGATCGCCAGCCCTGCGGCGCTGTCGCCCGGCGTACCGGTCACGTAAATCCAGTCACCGGGTTTTGCGCCTGAGCGCTTCAGCGCGCGGCCAAGCGGCACATAGCCGTGAATCGCCAGCGTCATCGACAGCGGCCCGGCGGTGGTATCACCGCCAATCAGCTGCATATCGTAGTAGCTAAGCTGCTCAAACAGCGCATCGCTAAAGGCTTCCAGCCAGGCTTCATCCACCTCTGGCAGGGTCAAAGCCAGCGTCAGCCAGGCAGGGTCGGCCCCCATCGCCGCCAGGTCGCTGACGTTAACCGCCAGCGCCTTATAAGCCAGATCGGCAGGATCGATATCCGGTAAGAAATGACGACCGCACACCAGAGTGTCGGTGCTGATTGCCAGCGTCTGTTTTTCGGGAATATTGAGAAGTGCACAGTCATCGCCAATGCCGGTTTCAACATCCAGACGAGAGGTTCTGACACGGTCGAAATAACGGGCAATCAGGGAGAATTCGCCGCATGCCATACGTTATGCCTCAGCAAATAAAAGAAAAAACCGGAGCCGCACTGCCCGTCAGGCAATGCAGGACTCCGGTTTGCGGATCACTTTTTGTGGGGACGGATCGCAGGTGCTGCTTTATCAAGTACGCCGTTTACAAACTTGTGGCTATCTTCAGCGCCGAAGGTTTTCGCCAGCTCGATCGCTTCGTTGATGGCCACTTTATACGGCACATCATCACGTTTAGACAGCTCAAACAGCGCGATACGCAACACTGCTTTTTCCACCTGGCCCAGCTCTTCGAGCAGACGGGACAGGTATGGCTTCATCAGGCCATCGAGATACGCGCTATTAGTCGCCACTCCCGACAGCAGTTCGCGGAAGTACAGAACGTCAACGTCTTTTACGTCCTGTTCTGACAGGAACTGGTATTCGACATCAGCGATGTCGTTCTGGGACAACTGCCAGGAGTAAAGTGCCTGGACGGCACATTCACGGGCGCGGCGACGAGCAGCAGGTTTCACGGAATTCCCCTTACAAAAAATCAGGCCTTGATGGCTTTCAATACATTGATCATTTCAAGCGCGGTCAGTGCAGCTTCTGCACCTTTGTTACCGGCTTTGGTGCCAGCACGTTCGATGGCTTGTTCAATACTTTCGGTAGTCAGCACGCCGAACGCGACAGGAATTTCAGCATCCTGCGCAACGTGTGCCAGACCGTTGCTTGCACCGCCCGCAACGTATTCGAAGTGCGCAGTGCCGCCACGAATAACGGTACCCAGCGCAATCACCGCGTCGTATTTACCGGTTTTCGCCAGCGCGCCTGCCGCCAGTGGCAGTTCGTAAGCGCCTGGAACCCAAACAACGGTAATGTTGTCATCTTTAACCTGGCCGATACGTTTCAGGGCGTCAATCGCACCTTCCAGCAGGCTGTCGTTGATGAAGTTGTTGAAACGCGCAATGGTGATGGCGACGCGAGCGTCCGGGGTAGCTACAGCAGCTTCAATAATGTTCATACTCTTCCTTTACGGGTTCATTTGGCCCCGCAGGGGGGCGGATTTTATCATAATACTTTGCGCACTGCTTCCCTATTTCGGGAGCAATTACGCTGTCGTTAAGTGGAGGCAGACATCCGGACCTACCGGACGAATCTCGCTAAATTTGAGTTGTGGTGCATCGGCCAGTTTTTCAAGGCCGGGCAGCACAAACAGACCGCGCGCGTCGTGACCTACCAGTTTAGGCGCAACGTAAACAAGCAGCTCATCCACCAGTCCGGCCTGTAAGAGCGCACCGGCGAGCGTTGGCCCCGCTTCGACCCAGATGCTGTTCACCTGCTGCTTGCCGAGCAGCATCATCAGCACTACCAGATCCAGATGGCCGTTATGCTCCGGCACCATTATGCTGCGCACGCCTTCCGGCCATTCGCGCGTATCTTCTCTGGTGCGGGCAATCCAGGTCTCACCCGGCTGCTGGACGATGCGGTGCTCCGGCGTCACGCGGTTCTGGCTATCAATGACAATACGCAGCGGCTGACGCAGGTTCTCCTGCGGGTACATCGCCTGAGTATCGGCATTCAGCTCGTCCCAGCGCACGGTCATGGCCGGATCGTCAGCCAGAACGGTTTCACTGCTGGTGAGGATAGCATGGCTTTGCGCGCGCAGACGTTGCACATCGCGCCTTGCCTGTGGCGACGTGATCCACTGACTCTCGCCGTTTGCCATCGCAGTACGACCGTCCAGCGAGGCGCCCAGCTTAAGCTGGATATAGGGGAACCCCGTGCGCATGCGCTTCAGAAAGCCTTTGTTGATCGCTTCCGCATCCTGCATCATCAGGCCGTGGCTGACGTCAATGCCTTCCTGCTGCAGGCGATACAGACCGCGTCCGGCCACCTGCGGGTTCGGGTCCTGCATCGATGCGACCACGCGTGAAACGCCTGCCGCGATCAGCGCTTCGCAGCACGGCGGCGTACGCCCGTGATGGCTGCAGGGTTCCAGCGTGACGTAGGCTGTGGCACCGCGCGCCTTCTCACCGGCCATGCGCAGAGCATGAACCTCGGCATGCGGCTCGCCGGCGCGATAGTGAAAACCCTCCCCCACGATCTCGCCATCTTTAACGATAACGCACCCAACGTTCGGGTTGGGATGGGTAGTAAAACGACCGCGCTGCGCCAGCTTCATGGCTCGCGCCATGTAAATCTCATCCTGCATGAGCTTAATCCTGTAAGCGGGCGATCTCTTCGCCAAACTCTTTGATGTCTTCGAAGCTGCGGTAGACCGAGGCGAAGCGGATATAGGCGACCTTATCGAGCTTTTTCAGCTGCTCCATCACCAGATTGCCGATCATTTTGCTCGGCACCTCACGCTCACCCAAACCACGAAGATAAGATTTTATGTGGTTTAACGCCATCTCCACGTCGTCTGCGCTGACGGGACGTTTTTCCAGAGCCTTCAGCATCCCGCTGCGCAGTTTCTCTTCGTTAAACGGCTCGCGCACGTCGTTGCTTTTTACCACGCGCGGCATTACCAGCTCTGCAACCTCAAAGGTCGTGAAACGCTCGTTGCACACCAGACACTGCCGACGACGGCGTACGGATGACCCTTCGCCCACAAGACGAGAGTCGATGACTTTGGTATCCACAGCGGAGCAGAATGGGCAATGCATACGGTATCCCTGTTATGTGGTTAACTAATTTTCATTTTACCCTGATCTGGCCTGACAACAAAGGAAGAGCTTTTTGAGACAAAGGATCTATGTCTGACGCGATGATGCTGGCTACCATTAAGGCGATCCGTTATTTCAAGGAAATAAACGCAATGACAAGACGTTACCTGAAAATTTTGCTGGTGGGGAGCCTCTTCACCCTTAGCGCCTGTGCACAGCAAAACGAAGTCCGCCAGATGAAACAGAGCGTGAATACGCTGAACACGGCGATGGACAAACTGAACAAAGAAACGGTGAAGATCACCCAGCAAAACGCGCTGAATGCCAAATCCAGCAGCGGGGTTTATCTGCTGCCGGGGGCGAATACCCCTGCGCGTCTCAATAGTCAGATCGGCACGCTAAAAATGTCTCTGGTGAATGTGGCGGCGAATGCAGATGGTACTCGCGCAACATTGCGCATTCAGGGCGAGTCCAACGATCCGTTGCCAGCCTTCAGCGGTACAGTCGAATGGGGGCAGATCCAGGGCACTACTGAGAGCTACCAGGAGGTGAATGTTAACAGTCAGCTGTTCACCGCACCGGCCAGCGTGCTGGCTCCAGGCGACGTTGACATCCCGCTGCAGCTTAACGGACTCACTCCCGATCGGTTAGGTTTTATCCGCATTCACGATATCCAACCCGCCGCGCAGTAACCCCTCTTCTGGCGGAGTGCAATGTCACTCCGCTAACATTTACATTTCGTATGGATTGGCAACATAAATGATTGCCGCTACAATCCCGCCCGTTTAAAGTACGCAAACGTGAACGCAATCGATTACGCGTGTGAGAGATATGTGAAACAACACATATTTTTGTGAGCAGGGATTCCTATAATAGGCACCGCAGAAACACGAAATATTTAGAAACGCAATTCGCGCATTTTTCACTCCCGGAAGGGAATTTCAATCAGTGGCATGATTATGAAAAAAACATTACTCGCAGCTGGCGCCGTGCTGGCACTTTCTTCCTCTTTCACTGTTAACGCAGCGGAAAACGATAAACCTCAATACCTCTCCGACTGGTGGCACCAGAGCGTTAACGTGGTCGGCAGCTACCACACCCGTTTCGGACCACAGATCCGCAACGATACCTACCTGGAATACGAAGCGTTCGCCAAGAAAGACTGGTTTGATTTCTATGGCTATATGGATGCACCGGTCTTCTTTGGTGGTAACACCGACGCGAAAGGTATCTGGAACCACGGTTCCCCACTGTTCATGGAAATTGAACCACGCTTCTCTATTGATAAACTGACCGGTACCAGCCTGGCGTTTGGTCCGTTCAAAGAGTGGTACTTCGCAAACAACTACATCTACGACATGGGCCGCAACAAGTCCGGTCGCCAGAGCACCTGGTACATGGGTCTGGGGACGGACATCGATACCGGCCTGCCAATGAGCCTGTCTCTGAACGTGTATGCTAAGTACCAGTGGCAAAACTACGGTGCCGCGAACGAAAACGAGTGGGATGGCTACCGTTTCAAAGTTAAATACTTTGTGCCAATTACCCAGCTGTGGGGCGGCAACCTGAGCTATATCGGCTTCACCAACTTTGACTGGGGTTCAGATCTGGGCGACAACGACTTCCGCGACCTGAACGGTAAGAAAGCGCGCACCAACGACTCCATCGCCTCCAGCCACATCCTGGCGCTGAACTACGATCACTGGCACTACTCTGTAGTTGCGCGTTACTGGCACAACGGTGGTCAGTGGAACGACGACGCGAGCCTGAACTTCGGCAACGGCGACTTCAGCGTCCGTTCTACCGGTTGGGGTGGCTACCTGGTTGTAGGTTATAACTTCTAACCTTGTGGTTGGTGCCGGGTGGCGGCTACGCCTTACCCGGCCTACAAAAACTGTAGGCCCGTGCAAGCGCAGCGCCGCCGGGCAAAAAAGCCAGCTCAAGAGCTGGCTTTTTATTGCTTAACCTTCCGCAAAAAATCCGCCAAAGACCTGTCCGCACTCTCACTAAACCGCCTCTCCGTCTGGACAATATTGAGGCACCGGTCGAGCCTGAAACAGCGATAGTCATCGCGCCTTTCGCACCACGCCGCCAGCAGCCAGCGCTCCCCCCAGAAGAACAAACCCAGCGGCTGAACCTCGCGCTTTGAGAGCTGTCCGGCTTCATCGCGGTAATGCAGCGCCAGCACGCGCTGGGCGGAAATCGCCTGATGAATCATGTCAAAATCACTGCGGGAGTGGCTTTGCATGCAAAAGTCCGGGGCGTAGATCCGCGTCTGCTCCGCCTTTCGACGACTCTCCTCGGGCAGGATAGCCAGCACCTTTTCCTGCGCCGACTCCAGCTCGCGCGACAGCGATTCCCCTCCCCAGGTTTTGAGCAGGCGAATCGCGACGATCAGCGCCTCTGACTCCTTATTTGTCAGCATCAGCGGCGGCAGGTCAAAACCCGACATCAGTCGATATCCGCTCCCCGCCTCACCTTCCACCGGTACGCCGGAAAGCGACAGGTCACGGATATCGCGATAGACCGTGCGCTCGGACACGCCCAGCCGGTCCGCCAGATGCGCTGCCGTTGTCAGACGCCTGCCCCGCAGGATCTGCACAATCTGAAACAAACGGTCAGCGCGTCGGGTCATATCTTAGGCCGCTCTCAGGCAGGTTGATGGAGGCCGACGCGGTTACCTTCGCTGTCGGTAAACAATGCGATAGTGCCAATGCCATGCGGCAGTTCCAGTGGGCCAAAAACGCATTCGCCGCCCGCAGAGGCGATGCGATCGAGCGTGGCCGCCAGATTGTCAGTATGCAGGTAAATAATAGCGCCCTGCAAAGACGGTGTAACGCCGTCAAATTTTGCCAGCGCCCCGCCGGTAGCCGGATCCTCATGCGGGAAAACCGCCAGCTCCGCACAGTCCATTTTCTCGCGACGCAGCGCGAGCTGCATCACCGGCTCATAAAATTTGATGGCGCGATCCATATCCGAGACCGGAATTTCAAACCAGTTAATGACGCTTTTCATACATCCTCCTGCCTGTTGTTTGGGTTCAGAAGGAGTCTACGACAGGGCTCCTGACAGCATACTGTCAGGAGCAGATAAAAAAAATCCCGGTCAACCGACCGGGATTTCGATAACGCGCTAAAAGTCGCCTTACGGCAGAATGGACGGCTGATCCGCCCCTTCTTTCTCAACTTTCTGCTGGAGCAGGTGCTCGCGCTTCATGCCGAGTTTCAGTGCCAGTGCGGACGCGACGTAGATAGACGACGCCGTACCGATGGTGACACCGATCAGCATTGTCAGCGAGAAGCCTTCCAGTACCGGACCACCGAAGAGGAACAGCATCAGGATCACCATCAAAGTGGTACCGGAGGTGATCAAGGTACGGTGCAGCGTCTGGGTCAACGACACGTTAAAGATTTCGTACGGCGTACCGCGACGGATCTTACGGAAGTTTTCACGAATACGGTCAGATACCACGATACTGTCGTTCAGTGAGTAACCGATAACGGACATCAGGGATGCCACGATCGTCAGGTCAATCTCAATGTGGAACAGCGACAGTATGCCCATGGTGATCACCACGTCGTGCGCCAGGGCGATAACCACACCGGCCGCCAGTCGCCACTCAAAGCGGAAACCGACGTACACCAGGATGGAGATCAGCGCCACCAACAGCGCCATGGCACCGGTCTGCGCCAGGTCAGCACCCACGCTTGGGCCGACGAACTCAATACGCTTAACAGCCGCGTTCTGGCTGGTTGTTTCGTTAATCACGCTAACAACCTTACTGCCCAGCTCCTGGCTGCCGTTGGCATCGTGCACCGGCGGCATACGCACCATGATGTCACGGCTGCTGCCGAAGTTCTGCAGCAGCGGCTCTTCAAAGCCCGCTTTCTGCAGCGATTCGCGCATCTGGTCCATATCAACCGGTTTTTCCAGGGAGATCTCGATGACCGTACCACCGGTAAAATCGAGCCCCCAGTTAAAGCCTTTCACGCCCATAATGACGATGGACAGAATCAGCAGGAAACCTGAAATGCCGAAGGCCCAGTAGTCCCAGCGCATAAAGTCCCAGACTTTACGGCCGTGGTTCAATTGTTCAACAGTATATTCCTGTGCCACAACGCACTCCTCAGATAGACAGCTTTTTGACGCGCTTGCCGCCGTACAGCAGGTTCACGATGGCACGGGTGCCGACAATAGCGGTAAACATTGACGTTGCGACACCGATACCGGTTGTAATCGCAAAGCCTTTGATAGCGCCAGTACCCACTGCATACAGGATAAGAACCTTAATCAGTGTTGTTACGTTCGCATCGAAGATGGAGCTGAACGCGCCTTTATAGCCTTCGTCAATCGCCTGCTGGACAGAGCGACCGTTACTCAACTCTTCTTTGATACGTTCGTTAATCAGTACGTTGGCGTCGACCGCCACCGCAAGGGTCAGAACGATACCCGCAATCCCCGGCATGGTCAGCGTCGCCCCCGGCAGCAGGGACATAATGCCGATAATCAGCACCAGGTTGGCGATCAGCGCGGAGGTCGCAATCAGACCAAACTTCTTATAGAAGAAGATCATGAAGAGGATAGAGACCACCAGACCGGCCAGACACGCTTCCAGGCCCTGCTGAATGTTTTGCATACCCAGCGTTGGACCAATGGTACGTTCTTCAACAATCTGAATTGGCGCAATCAGCGCACCGGCACGCAGCAGCAAGGAGAGCTGACGCGCTTCGTTCGGGTTGTTGATACCGGTAATACGGAAGCTGTTACCCAGACGAGACTGGATGTTGGCGATGTTAATCACCTCTTCCTCTTTCACCAGCACCGCACGACCGTTTGCATCTTTCTTACCGCTGTCTTTGTACTCCACGAACAGGGTTGCCATCGGCTTGCCGATGTTGTCCTTGGTGAAGTTAGACATGATGTTACCACCCGCGCTATCCAGCGAGATGTTAACCTGCGGCTGGTTGTATTCGTCCTGGCTCGACGTGGAGTCGGTGATGTGATCACCGGTCAGAATCACGCGTTTGTACAGCACAACTGGCTGACCTTCGCGGGTCTGTTTCACTTCGGAGTCACCCGGAATACGCCCTGCTGCGGCAGCGGACTGATCGACGTTGGAGTTCACCAGACGGAATTCCAGGGTTGCGGTCGCACCCAGAATCTCTTTCGCACGCGCAGTGTCCTGGATACCCGGCAGTTCAACCACGATACGGTCAGCACCCTGACGCTGTACCAGCGGCTCAGCCACGCCCAGTTGGTTTACACGGTTACGCAGAATGTTGATGTTCTGCTGAACGGCATATTCACGCGCTTCTTTAAGGCGCGCATCGGTCATCACCGCGCGCAGCTGGTTGCTGCCCTGCGAGGAGATCACCAGGTCACGGTGACGTTGGGTCAGGTAATCTACAGCCTGATCGCGCGCCGCACTGTCGCGGAACGTGATGCTCATGCCGTAGTTATCTTCTTTACGCACGGTGGTGTAAGCGATGCCTTTATCACGCAGATCGCTGCGCAGGCTGTCGATATTCTGTTCCTGCAGCTTGCCGAGCGCGGTATCCATATCCACTTCCATCAGGAAGTGAACGCCGCCACGCAGGTCAAGACCGAGTTTCATTGGCTCTGCTTTCATCGCAGCCAGCCAACGCGGGGTTGCAGGGGCAAGGTTAAGCGCCACGACGTATTTGTCACCCAGCACGCCCATCAGCGCTTCGCGAGCGCGGAGCTGCGTGTCGGTGGTGTCGAAGCGAGCAAGAATTGCACCCTCTTCCAGAGCCACAGACTTAGCGGTAATTTTTTCTTCTTGTAACGTTTTCTGGACCTGGATCAGCGTTTGCTCACTGGCGGCGACACCGCGCGCGCCAGTGATTTGAACAGCCGGATCCTCACCATACAGGTTGGGAAGCGCGTACAGCAGGCCGACGAGAATCACGACGACCAGCATGATGTACTTCCACAAAGGATAACGGTTTAACACGGCAGTTCCCTTTGGGAAAAGTTGGGATTACAGCGCCTTCATGGTGCCTTTCGGCAGAACGGCAGCTACGAAGTCACGTTTGATGACCACTTCAGTGGTGTCGTTCAGGGCGATAGCAATGTAGCCGTTTTCAGCCACTTTGGTTACGCGACCGACCAGACCACCGTTAGTCAGCACTTCATCGCCTTTCGCAATGGAGTTCATCAGGTTCTTGTGCTCTTTGGTGCGCTTCTGCTGTGGACGCAGGATCATGAAGTAGAAGATCAGACCGAACACAACCAGCATCAGAATCAGAGACATCGGGCTGCCCTGCGCTGGAGCACCTGTTGCCGCTACCGCATCAGAAATAAAAAAGCTCATTCAAATTCCCTCATTATAAAATTAATCAACGTTCAACGGTGGAACATCCCGCCCCTGACGTTGGTAAAAATCGGTCACGAAGCTCTCTAATTTACCCTCTTCGATAGCCTTACGTAAACCAGCCATTAAGCGCTGATAATAACGAAGATTATGAATGGTATTGAGACGCGCGCCCAAAATCTCGTTACAACGATCGAGATGATGCAGATACGCGCGAGAATAATTGCGACAGGTATAGCAATCGCACTCGGAATCGAGCGGGCTGGTGTCACTCTTATGCTTCGCGTTACGGATTTTCACCACGCCATCGGTAACGAACAAATGACCGTTACGCGCGTTGCGGGTTGGCATGACGCAGTCGAACATATCAATGCCGCGGCGTACGCCTTCAACCAGATCTTCTGGTTTACCCACGCCCATCAGGTATCGTGGTTTATCCGCCGGGATTTGCGGGCAAACATGCTCCAGAATGCGATGCATGTCTTCCTTCGGCTCACCCACAGCCAAACCGCCGACAGCGTAGCCATCAAAACCTATCTCTACCAGACCTTTAACAGAGATATCGCGTAAATCTTCGTAAACACTGCCCTGGATAATGCCGAACAGCGCATTTTTGTTATTCAGGGAGTCAAAACGGTCACGGCTACGCTTCGCCCAGCGCAGAGACATCTCCATGGAACGCTTAGCGTAATCCCAGTCGGCCGGGTACGGCGTACACTCGTCGAAGATCATCACGATGTCAGAGCCGAGATCGTACTGAATCTCCATCGATTTTTCTGGATCGAGGAAAATCGGATCGCCATTGATCGGGTTACGGAAGTGAACGCCCTGCTCGGTGATCTTGCGGATATCGCCCAGGCTGAAAACCTGGAAGCCGCCTGAGTCGGTCAGGATTGGACCTTTCCACTGCATGAAATCGTGCAGGTCGCCGTGGAGCTTCATGATCTCCTGACCCGGACGCAGCCACAGGTGGAAGGTGTTGCCGAGGATAATCTGCGCGCCGGTGGCTTCAACTTCTTCCGGCGTCATCCCTTTGACGGTGCCGTACGTGCCCACAGGCATAAACGCGGGGGTTTCCACCACGCCGCGATCAAACACCAGGCGACCGCGACGCGCGCGACCGTCGGTGGTATCGAGTTCAAATTTCATTTTTTCTCCGACGTCAGAAAAACAGTCCAACGTTGTAAAACGGTGCCGCGGACTTATTCCCCGACACGCTCATTCAAAGCCAGCGGATTGTACGTGATAAACATCGCGTCCCCGTAGCTAAAAAAGCGATATTTTTGTTCTACCGCAGACTTGTAAGCATTCATCGTATGCTGATAACCCGCGAATGCGGAAACCAGCATAATCAGCGTCGATTCAGGCAGATGGAAGTTGGTCACCAGCGCGTCAATCACTTTGTACTGGTAGCCCGGGTAGATAAAGATCTGCGTATCGCCAAAGAATGGCTCGATAAGACCGTTTTTCGCCGCCTGCGCGGCGCTCTCGAGTGAGCGTACCGATGTCGTACCGACAGCAACGACGCGGCTACCGCGCGCCTTCGCCGCCAGCACTGCGTCCACCACGTCCTGAGGCACTTCGGCATACTCAGAGTGCATGATGTGATCTTCAATGCTGTCCACGCGCACCGGCTGGAAGGTTCCCGCGCCGACGTGCAGCGTCACGAACGCCATCTCAACGCCCTTCGCACGCAGTTTTTCCAGCAGCGGCTCATCAAAATGCAGGCCCGCGGTTGGCGCAGCGACGGCACCCGGCTTCTGGCTGTAGACGGTCTGATACAGCTCGCGGTCGGCCTCTTCGTCCGGACGCTCAATGTACGGCGGCAGCGGCATGTGGCCGATGGCGTTCAGGATATCGAGCACCGTACGCTCGTCGTTGAACTCCACCTCAAACAGCGCATCGTGGCGCGCGGTCATGGTCGCCTTGATGCTCTCATCATCGCCCAGCAGCAGTTCAGCGCCCGGCTTCGGCGCCTTAGAAGCACGAATATGTGCCAGAATACGTTTATCATCGAGCATACGTTCGACCAGCACTTCAATCTTGCCGCCGCTGGCTTTACGGCCGAACAGGCGCGCCGGGATCACGCGGGTATTGTTAAAGACCAGCAGATCGCCAGGGTTGAGCTTGTCGAGCAAATCGGTGAAAGTACCGTGCGTCAGCTCGCCCGTTGGCCCATCCAGTGACAGTAAGCGACAGCTGCTGCGCTCAGGCATGGGATAGTGAGCAATCAGGGATTCAGGTAGTTCAAAGGAGAAATCGGCGACGCGCATGACGTATACTCGTGACTTAAAAACAGGCGGCATAGTCTAGTGCTCACACCCTTTTGCTGCAACAACTAGCCGCCCCCGGACAAATAAAACGCATGAATTTTCTCGCTCACCTGCATCTCGCGCACCTCGCTGAAAGCTCCCTGTCCGGCAATTTGCTGGCCGATTTCGTACGCGGCAACCCCGCAGAGGACTATTCCCCTGAGGTCGTCGACGGGATTTTTATGCACCGCCGCATCGACGTGCTGACGGATAAGCTGCCGGAAGTGACGGAAGCCAAAGCGTGGTTCCGCCCTGAAACGCGCCGCGTTGCGCCAATCACGCTCGACGTCATGTGGGATCATTTCCTGTCGCGCCACTGGGAACAGCTGTCGCCGGAGATGCCCTTGCCGGCGTTTGTGCGCTATGCCCACCAGCAGGTGTCGATCATTCTGCCCGACTCTCCTCCGCGCTTTGTGAATCTCAATAACTATCTGTGGTCGGAACGCTGGCTGGAGCGCTATCGCGAGATGGACTTCATCCAGAACGTGCTGAACGGGATGGCGAGCCGTCGCCCGCGCCTGGATGCGCTGCGGGATTCATGGTATGACCTGGATGAACATTACGATGCGCTGGAAACGCGTTTCTGGCAGTTTTACCCGCGCATGATGGTACAGGCGAAAAACAAACAACTTTGAATACACGTCATCCTTCAAGCTGCCTCTGCGTTGGCTACGTCTGCTCACCCCGGTCACTTACTTAAGTAAGCTCCCGGGGATTCCCAGCCTTGCCGCCTTGATGCAACTTGAATGATTTTGTGTATAAAAATGACATTGATAGGTAAAAGCTGGCGGAACGATTGTCACCACCTCTTTGTCTTATCCATGAACACTCTCTATACTGGCTCGCGTTGCGTTCCAAATAACCTTAGTATCTACAGGAGAATCATATGGTTCTGGTAACTCGTCCGGCTCCGGATTTTACAGCTGCAGCAGTTCTGGGCAACGGTGAAATCGTTGAAAACTTCAACTTCAAACAGCACACCAACGGTAAAGCGACCGTTCTGTTCTTCTGGCCAATGGACTTCACTTTCGTTTGCCCGTCTGAGCTGATCGCATTCGACAAACGTTATGAAGAATTCCAGAAGCGTGGCGTGGAAGTTGTTGGCGTCTCCTTCGACTCTGAATTTGTACACAACGCATGGCGTAACACCCCTGTCGACAAAGGCGGCATCGGTGCGGTGAAATACGCAATGGTTGCGGACATCAAACGCGAAATCCAGCAGGCTTACGGTATCGAACATCCGGACGCTGGCGTTGCGCTGCGCGGTTCCTTCCTGATCGACGCGAACGGCATCGTTCGTCACCAGGTTGTGAACGATCTGCCGCTGGGTCGTAACATCGACGAAATGCTGCGTATGGTTGACGCGCTGCAGTTCCACGAAGAGCACGGCGAAGTGTGCCCGGCTCAGTGGGAAAAAGGTAAAGAAGGTATGGCTGCTTCTCCAGACGGCGTGGCTAAATACCTGTCTGAGAACGTATCCAGCCTGTAATCGGCACGGTTTACGAGAAAGGCCCGCTTATGCGGGCCTTTTTTTATGCCTTACGCTGCGTTTCCCGCCAGATGCGCCAGGCCATGCCCGCCAGCAGAATCACGCCCGCAATCAGCACGCCCCACACCAGCAGGGCGTTCATCCAGCTCGCCCGATCGGCCGCAGAGGTGGCGGTCAGACGCCCCTCGCCGCCTAACGCAACATCATCCACAATGTCGGCCTGCGGCAGGTTCGCCATATCATAGGTCTTGCGCAGATCGGCTGGGATCAGCATATCAGGCTCCACCTGTGCTGGCTTTGCGGCGCCGTTGCCCCAGGCGAGCAAGTACGGCGCTTTCCCCTGCGCGTTGAACACCAGGTCATAACGGTCGCGATGTCCCGTGACGCCCGGCAGGTATTCTGGCAGACGCGCATTCAGCGTCGTGATTTTTACGGCCTGCACCAGGCCCCCGTTAAGCGAAACCGGTGGCGACGTTTTTCCATCAAGACGGTAAAGAACCTCTTTCTTCAGGGGATGCCAAGCGTCTTTTTCCGTACTCCGCCACGCGATCTCCACGGGAAGGACGCCATCGCCATTCAGTGAGATGCTGACAGCACTCAGCGGCTGCTGGCGCGCCCAGTGCCACTGCGCTTCGCTTGTCGATAGCTGCTCCCCTTTCCCTTCAAGATTGACCGCTTCCGGGGCCGCCTGGGCAGGTGCGCTGATTGCGTTTACGCCGGTCAAGGTTATTCCCTGGCTCTGCGCATTCAGCACCACCATGAGATAGCGATTCGCATCGGGAGATAAAACCGTATCGGTATCGATCCGATCGAGCTTAAGGCGATCCTTACCGCTGGCGACGTCCAGCAGCGGCATATCTTCGCGCAGGGTATACCAGCGCTTAAGATCTTCGCTGTAATAGACCGACGCCGTTCCCTGCCACGGCGTCTGCGGGGTATTCCAGAGCAGCTGCAGCTGGGATATGGCCATCTCCCCCGTAGCCTGCTCCGGCAAGGTCAGCAGATAATGTTGCCCGGCTGCGGCGGCTTTTTGCCCCTCCAGCACAATCTCAACGCCGTTTGCGGAGCGGAGCAGGATCTTATCGCTATCACCGGATCCTCGCGAAGCCGCAAGCGGTGAGGCGTCCAGCGGGAAGAGGCGCAGCGCCGTGGATTGCACTGGCGCCTGCGGACGCGTCGCGCTGACCAGGCTGAAGGGAACCGTCTCGCCCGACTGGTTAAAGACGCGAACATCACGCAGATCCGGCGACGTGCTTTGCTCATAGATGGCGAGCGGCAGCATCATCCGATACCACCGGGAAGGAACGGACGTATCGAGTGAAAGACCAAAGGCATAGTCCCGGGGCGATTCCGTTTGTCCCTCGTCGCAGAACGCCGGGCCGGAAAGCGCCAGCAGCGCGGTACAGGCTACCGCTTTCATCCATTTCATTTCTCATCTCCTGTTTTGGGCGGTAGCGGTGAGAAATACCCCACGATCAGAACCAGTATCGCCACGCCGATAAACGCCACCGCGCGCGACAAACCGCCTCCGCCCGCGCTGTCCACCAGCATCAGTTTAACCATTACCACACCCAGCAGCGCGGCGCCGCAGAGCCACTCCTGCCGGGAAGCCCGACGGGTGGCATGGATCATGACTACCAGCGCGCTCAGCATCCAGAACAGGGCAAAGCTGGTCTGGATAAGCCGCGAATCCCACAGCGATGCCATATTCCAGGCCACGTCGCCGTACCAGGCCAGGGCGCGCATCAGCGCGCCGTTTAGCCACCAGAAGCCAAACGCCATAAGCGCGACGGCAGGCCACGGGCGGGCCTGCAAGAGCCACTCCGGATAGTAACGATCCACTGCCCGATAAAAGACTACCAGCCCCAGCAACGCGAACGCGGCACCTTCCTCAAGCGGGTTCACCAGCGGCAGCCAGGTCTGACGATAGACCACGCCGTCCTGAAAATTGGTCACCACCAGCAATACCAGCAGCGCCACGACTACGGGAATCGGTGCCAGGCAGGCGTAGAGCGCAGGCCACTCCCGGAACGGCCATACGCGACGCCGTACGGCTGTAGAGAGCGCCATAATCACCCCGCCACCTGCTGCCATCGCTAAACCGCTGCCCCAGGCCGCCATTCCCCACGGCAGAGACCGGGCAAACCAGTAAAGCTCGGCGGCCAGCGCCAGTAAAATCATCCAGAACAGCGACAGATGCAGCCCCATCGCGATGCGCGGCAGGAGTCTTTCACCGTCGCGCCGCAGCAGCATCAGCGCGGCAGGAAGCGCAACGCACCAGGCCAGGTTTGACCAGCCGGCGGAAACGATCTGCTGGTGCCAGAGCTGATACCCCACCATCAGCAGCATAACCGGCCAGAGCAGCCATTTGCTGGCATCCAGCTCCCGCCACGCCAGACGAGCGGCCACCTGCCGCCAGCCCCAGGCCGACGCCGCCGTCAGCGCCAGCACGCCCGCCAGAATCGGTAATTCCTTCGTCAATGCCAGCCGCGATGCGCCCAATAGCGCCACGAGCCAGAACAGCAGCCCGCCTGCCAGCAGCGCCCAGCTGACCGGCAGGAAGAGAGTCCGCCACAGCCAGGCCGCAGCCAGCCAGCAAAGGCTGAGGATGGCGAAGATCAGCAGCAGGCTCAGCGACGTAACGCCGTTGGTTTGCGCCCACAGCGCGCTGCCGAGCGCCAGCACCATCAGCGCCGTCCCGCTATAGCTCATCCGCCGCTGCTGCTGCTGCACGCCCAGCCAGAGGATACCCAGCCCCTCCAGCGCCCAGGCCATTGCCGTCCAGCGCGCCGACAGCGCCAGCGGAATGGCGAGCGTGGCAAACCCGCCGCCGATCGCAAGCGCCGCCATGACCAGCGGCCGTCCGAGGGAGGGATAGCGCCGCAGCGCGAGGTACGCGAGGGTGAGATAAAATGCGCCGTAGCCCAGCGCGCTCAGCGCCGGGCCATATTCCCAGTGCCGTGTCATGCCGTACTGCATCCCGAAGCCGATAAGCGGCGGGGCAAACAGCAGCACGCCGTCAATAATCTGCTTCCCTTTCTCCTGCGCCCGCAGCGACAGCGCCACGCTCAGCACGCCGAATATCAGCGTATTGGCAATCAGGAACAGCTGGCAGATCCAATAATCTTCAGGCTGGTAGTCATTCAGCCCCCACAGGCCGCCCACGCCGAAGGTGAACAGCAGCCCAAGCAGATTCAGCTCGCGCCAGTGCTGCCAGATGCTGATAGCGAGAATGCCGATGGACAGCAGGAGATAGAAAGAGAACAGCGCGACAAAGCTGCCGCCCCCGGTAGACAAGAGCAGCGGCGCAAGATAGCCGCCCAGGCTCGCCAGCATGGCAAGGCTCAGCGCCTTCTGCAGCACCGCCAGCCCGACGCTTGCCGCGCAAATCACCACCAGCAGCGCAAAGGCCAGCGTCATCGGCAGCATTTGCCAGAGCCGGAAGGCGCCAAACACCGTCAGGTAGAGCACGCCCGTCGCGCCGCCCTGGAGGATCAGCGCATAGACGCGCTGCCTGTGCCTCAGCCGCCACCCGACTGCCAGCAAAACAATGGCAAACAGCGCGGTTGCCACGAGGCGCAGTTCAAGCGGGAACAGGGAATGCTCGACGGTATAGCGCAGCAGGAATGAAAGACCGAGGAAGAGCAGCAGGATCCCAAGCTTCGCCAGGGGATTACCCTGCATGAACCAGCGCGCCAGCGACGTCAGGATGCCGCCAAAGGCTGAAGGCTGTTTTGCCGCTGGCGCCGGGGCCGGAGCGGGTTCTGCCACCGCAGCGGGAATATCGGGGCGCCAGGGGTCGACAGGCGCGGGGGCGTCCTCTACCACCGGCGCGGTTACAGGCACCGGCGCGGCGGTCTGCACCGGTTCCGGCGCATTCTCGGGTACGCCGCGCTGCTCAAGCGCCTCTATGCGCTGGCGCAGCCGGGCAATCTCCTGCCGCGCTGCCGTACTTCGATTAAACCCGATAACCGCAAGCACGGGCGCAACCAGCAGCGCAAAAACCAGGAATAAACAGCCAAGGATGTAAAGCTCGTCCATGTTTCCACCTTCACCGTAAACGATCCGTTAAGATTGACACAAATCGTTGCATTTGCGCCATCTTAAAAGGTGGAAACATTAACAGGTCTTAACTGCCGAACCAGATCGTCGCGGATACCGCAGGCAGAGCCAGCACGCCGTCCTGTATCGTCGCCTTGCCCTCTTTGCTCTTCCACGCAGCCACCTTAAGCAGCGGTGAATCATCCAGCACCACTTCGCAGGCCTCGCCCCGGTTGATCGCCACCAGCACGCGCTGCTGGTTATAGACGCGAGCAAACACCACCACGTTATCGTGGGCGTACACCACCTGACAGCCGCCGTAGCGCAGGGCGAGACTCTGCTTACGCAGCTTCGCGAGCCGCTGATACAGGCTGAACAGCACCTTGTCCTGCTTCGCTGGCTCCCACGGGAAGGTTTTGCGGCAGAACGGATCGTTGTTGCCGTCCAGCCCCACCTCGTCTCCGTAGTAGATGCACGGTACGCCCGGCCAGGAGAAGAGCCAGATCACCGCCAGCGGCAGACGCGCAACATCCTTGCCGAGCAGGGATTTAAAGCGCGCGGTATCGTGGCTATCGAGCTGGTTAAACATCCGCAGCTGCTGCTGATGCGACAGGCCGGCGCGGTAGTTCTCCATCCACGCCATGCAGGTTTCAGCGTCGATATGATTCGGATCGTAGGAGATATCGGTGTTAGCGAGGAATCCCCACAGCGGGAAGGTAAAGCCGCGATAGTTCATCGCCGCATCTTCCGCATCGTTCTGCAACCACTGGCGCGCGTCGCCAAAGTGCTCGCCAAAGACGAACGCCTCCGGCTGGGCCGCTTTTGCCGAGCGCGTAATCCCGGCGACGTGCTGAAGGTTATTCCGCGCCCCGCCCGCTTCGCCGAGCATGTGCACTACGTCCAGACGCCAGCCGTCCATATTCCACGGCGCCTTCAGCCAGTGGCGCACGATGCTGTCTTCGCCGCCGTAGATTTCATTCACGAGCGTTGGCGACTGGAAATCCAGCTTCGGCAGGCTCGGGTAGCCCAGCCAGTCCAGCGCACGCCCCTCCTCATTAAAGCTATACCAGTCGCGCTGCGGCGAATCCGGGTTATGGCATGCCCCGCCCATCGACTGGTTATGCCGATCAAACCACGCATGCGAATCTCCGCTGTGGTTGAACACGCCGTCCAGAATGAGGCGCATACCTTCGTTTTGGGTGTTCTTACGCAGGCGCAGCAGCGCCTCGTCACCGCCAAACTGCGCGTCAACGTGGCGATAATCTTCGGTATCGTATTTATGTACGCTCGGGGCCTTGAACACCGGGTTGAGATAGAGCGCCGTCACGCCCAGTTTTTTCAGGTACGGCAGCTTTTCGCTGATGCCGTCGAGATCGCCGCCGTAGAAGGTCGATCCGCCCGCCTGCGCCGTGACCGGGTCATCCCACGCTTTCATAATGACGTCGTGACCCGCCGCGTGGTGGTAATAAACCTTATCCTGCTGCTCGGTGCGCTTTTCGCTGCGCGCAAAGCGGTCCGGGAAAATCTGGTAAAAGATCTGATCGTTAACCCACTGCGGGCCGTTATCCGGGTAATCGACCGCAAACTGCTCCAGCCGTGCAGGTGGGAAACGGCTAAACCCCTGCGGGGTAAACCACAGCTGGCGGTTGTTCCACAAAAGCTTAAAGCTGTAGCGGCGGCGCGGCTGTCCGCTACGCAGGTCGATATTCGCCCGCCAGGCGGTGATCCCCGGCTGAGGCTGACTGCGCAGCTTGTGCATTTTCAGCCCGGTTTCTTCGTTATCGATTTCGGCGCGGAGCGTCACGCGTTCAGGCTGATTTTCCCCCGCCAGCCAGAGCGTAATCACAAGGTTGTCTTTGTTTTGCTTAACAAATGGGGCAACCGGAAGGTGCCAGGCGTTTAACATCACGAATCCCCTTTGATGAAATTGACGTCACCTTGCCACAGGGTGGTTAAGGATAGCTCACCATGACGTGATTTATTGGGGGAGGAGGACGGGGGATGAGGCATCAGCGCGGCCTGATGCCCTCACCCTAACCCTCTCCCACGGGGAGAGGGGAAAAGGATGTTACTGCGCTTCCGCCAGCTGACGGTCGCGGCGGCATTTAAACACCCAGCCCACCAGCAGCAGCACAATCCACGCGCAGCCCACGTAGAGCGAAATGCGGGTGTCCGGATGGTAGCCAATCAGGCCAATGATAAACACCAGGAAGATCAGCCCGACGACGGTCGTCGCCACCCCGCCCGGTACTTTGAACTTCAGCGCTTTCGCCTCATCCGGCGACAGGCGACGGCGGAAGGCAATCTGCGACAGCAGGATCATGATCCACACCCATACCGTTGCGAAGGTTGCCAGGGACGCAATCACCAGGAAGACGTTCTCCGGCATGATGTAGTTCAGGTAAACCGAGAACAGCAGCGCAACGGTCATCACCACGACGGTCACCCACGGCGTGCCGCGGCGCGAGGTTTTGGCGAACACCTTCGGCGCACTGCCCTGCTCCGCCATGCCGTGCAGCATACGGCCCACGCCAAAGACGTCACTGTTGATCGCGGAAAGCGACGCGGTAAGCACCACAAAGTTGAGAATGCTGGCCGCAAACGCAATGCCCATATGCTGGAAGGTCAGGACAAACGGGCTACCGTTGGTGCCCACCTGGTTCCACGGGTAGATGGACATAATCACGAACAGCGTACCCACGTAGAACACCAGAATACGCATCGGTACCGAGTTGATGGCGCGCGGAATGGATTTCTCCGGGTCTTTCGCTTCCCCGGCGGTGATACCGATAATCTCGATACCGCCGTAGGCGAACATCACCATCTGTAGCGACATGACCATCCCGAGCCAGCCGTTGCTGAAGAAGCCGCCGTTGCTCCAGAGGTTGTGGATCCCGGTCGGCTGCCCGCCGTTGCCAATCCCCCAGATGATGATGCCGAAACCGGCCACAATCATGATGATGATGGTCGCGACCTTAAAGAAGGAGAACCAGAACTCCAGTTCGCCGAACACCTTCACGCTCATCAGGTTGACGGCGCAAATGATCAGCACCACGCTCAGCACCCAAATCCAGTGCGGCACCGCCGGGAACCAGACGCCCATATAAATGCCAAACGCCGTCACGTCGGCAATCGCCACAATCAGGATTTCGAAGCAGTAGGTCCAGCCGGTGATAAATCCGGCCAGCGGGCCGAGGTTTTCCTGCGCGTAGCGGGAGAAGGAGCTGGCAGACGGATTGTGAACCGACATTTCGCCGAGGGCGCGCATGATGATATACGCCGCCACGCCGCCGATGATGTACGCCAGCAGCACGCTGGGACCGGCCATTTTGATGGCATCTGCCGAGCCATAAAAAAGACCGGTGCCGATAGCCGAGCCCAGCGCCATAAAGCGGATGTGGCGCGTGCTCAATCCACGTTTAAGTTTGTTAGTGCTTTCCATTTAAATCTTGCCATTCAACACGAAAAAACAAAAAACCACGGGGCCTTAAGCCCCGTGGTTAAACAGTTTGTTGCCGTTGATTAATGGGCGTTCGATGCGACCTGACGCCCTGCAGCACGGTCCCAGATAATCGCCAGAACCAGCGCAACAACGGTAGGCATCAGCCAGGCCAGACCCTGCTCGGACAGCGGCAGACGCTGTGTCCAGGCTGGCAGAACTTCAGCGAACGCTGATGCTTTAATCCCGTCAAGGATACCAAAAATCAGGCTGATAAACATGGCTGGCGCAATAATTCGTGAGGAGTTGTTCCACCACGGGCGGGTGAAGCTCAGCACAACCAGCACGATGCACGGCGGATA
Organism: Enterobacter sp. ECC-249; assembly: GCF_043965265.1. NCBI lineage: Bacteria > Pseudomonadati > Pseudomonadota > Gammaproteobacteria > Enterobacterales > Enterobacteriaceae > Enterobacter > Enterobacter sp. ECC-249. Next base: position 1,502,897 of record NZ_CP143660.1, on the reverse strand, counting down.
AATCGCCGTCAGTACCGGAATAGAGACCTGAATCAGGTGGCTCAGACCGAGGTTGGATACCGCCATGGAGAAGATACCAAGGATAAACACCAGGGTGCGGTAAGAGAGCGGCAGATACTGCGCAAAGAACTCTGCGCAGGCGCAGGTCAGGCCAACGGCGGTAACCAGACAGGCCAGGAAGATCAGCGCCGCCAGCAGCATACTGCCCGCACCGCCGAAGGTGTGCTGAACGTAGGCGTGCAGGATAGCCGCACCGTTGGCGTTCTGATCGACCAGCATGGCGCTATCGGAGCCCAGGCGGAACAGCGCCAGATACAGCAGCGTCAGACCCACACCGGCCATCAGGCCGGCCCAGATGGTATAGCGGGTCAGCAGACGCGCCTCGGTCACACCGCGGGAACGCGCGGCGTTAACGATCACGATACCAAACACCATCGCGCCCAGCGTATCCATCGTCAGGTAGCCGTTCACGAAGCCGTTAGAAAACGCGGCGTTTTTATAGGCGTCCATCGCGTCGCTAATCGGGCCGGCGGGCCAGACGACAGCCGCTACCGCCAGAACAATCAGCGCCACAATTTTCAGCGGAGCCAGGAAGTTACCCACGGTATCCAGCAGCTTGCCAGGATAGAGGGAAACCAGAATCACGATAGCGAAGTAGATCAGGCTGTAGATGAACAGCGGCATCGCGCCGTCACCGGTCAGGGGAGCAATCCCCACTTCGAAGGAAACGGTCGCGGTACGCGGGGTGGCAAACAGCGGCCCCACGGCCAGATAGCAGACGGTTGCCAGCAGAACGCCTGCCACTTTGCCGATCGGGGAGCTGAGGCTATCCACACCGCCGCCGACTTTCGCCAGCGCGATGACGGTCAGCACCGGCAGACCCACGGCAGTAATCAGGAAACCAAACGCGGCGGTCCAGACGTGTTCACCCGCCTGTAAGCCAACCATTGGAGGGAAAATGATGTTGCCTGCGCCAACGAACAGCGCAAATGTCATAAAGCCCAGCGCGATGATGTCACGCGATTTTAAGTGATGGGTCATAAAACCTTACTGCCTGTGGATGTGGTGTTGAAAACATTGAGATTTTCGTTCTCCCTTACGGGACGATACAGCCGAAAATTTGCTCAATTTCAGCGGGAAATGCTCCCGTCCTGGCGTGGAGAAGAATAGTTTTTCGATTTACCACGCAAATACAGTCGGTCTGACAGTATCTGGGGCGCAATTTAAACGCTTATAACGTTTAAAGGCAAGGTGGGATCGTAAAACCAGAACAATATGCCAGCATGAAAATACGCACCAGCACAATACGCTGTTTATAAGAAAAACCCATGGCTAATCATGCGAACAAAAAATAGCCAGCCGTATAAAATTCATCCGCGTTTCGCTTGACTGCAAAGCAAACGGGCCAGCAATGGCTGACCCGTGGAAAGGTAAAATGACACGCCCGCCGTCAGGCGATCTTTTTGGCAATTAATCGTTCCGGGATAACGAAGCTAAAGCGGGTTCCTTTGCCCAGGGTACTCTGAATATCGAGACGGCTTTCATGGTGATTGACCGCGTGTTTCACAATTGCCAGCCCCAGGCCGCTTCCGCCCGTCTGCCGCGATCGCGCTTTATCCACACGGTAGAAGCGCTCGGTCAGACGCGGAATATGCTCCGGCGCGATCCCCGGCCCGTTGTCCTCCACGCTAAACTCGGCCCCCGTTGGGGCATGGTGCCAGCGCACCACGATATTTGTCCCCTCCGGCGTATGATTTACCGCGTTATACACCAGGTTAGAAATGGCGCTACGCAGCTCATCCTCACTGCCCAGCACCTTCAGCGTGTTGTCAACCTCAAAGGTCAGGTGATGCTTTTTGTGGCTTAACGTCTGCGCTTCACGCTCCACGACCCGCAGCATCATCGGAACATCAATAGTGTCATTCAGCGCGAGCGTTGGCGCCGCTTCAATCTTCGAGAGCGTCAGCAGCTGCTTCACCAGGCCTTCCATCCGGTGCGTTTGCTCGCGCATGGTGTGCAGCGCTTTTTCACGCGGCGCGCCTTCCAGCGTTTGCTCCTGCATCATCTCCAGGTAGCCCTGCAGCACGGTCAACGGGGTTCGCAGTTCGTGGCTGACGTTGGCGAAGAAGTTGCGACGCGCCCCTTCCAGCTGGTGCATCTGGGTAACATCACGCGCCACCATCAGCCACTGCTTATCGCTGTAGGGCATCACGCGGATCTCCAGATGGCGACCATTATTGAGCTTGAGATTGTGCGGGCGTGTGAAGTCACGCTTTTTCAGGTACAGCGTGAACTCGGGATAACGCAGAAGGTTGAGGATATTCTGTCCATTGTCATCCGGCCAGCGCAGGCCCAGCAGCTGCTGCGCCAGGCCGTTACACCAGAAGATCGTCCCTTCTTCGGTCGTCAGAATTACGGCATCCGGCAGCGACTCCGCACCGCTGCGAAAACGCTTAATCAGGCTTCCCAGCTCGCGGCGGCGCTTTTTATTACGCATCTGCATCTGATGCAAACCGTACAGCAGCGGCTCCCAGCTGCCGCTTCCCGGCGGCGGCGTCATGCTTCGGTCAACCCACAGCCACCAGGAGAGGCGCAGCAGGTTCCAGAAATGCCAGATGAGCAGCCCGGTGACCGACGCAAGCAGAAACCACGGCAGGTGTCCAAGAAAGGCCCCCAGAATGAAGGCCGGAATACAGCATAAGATCAGTTCAAAGACGAGCCTTTTCCATGACAGACGTTCCAGCACGCGTCACACTCCTGTCATTGTTCAGAAACGGGTAGAAAAACGATAACCCGTGCCGCGGACCGTCTGCACCATGCGATCGTGGCCGCTCAGTTCCAGTGCTTTTCGCAGGCGGCGGATATGTACGTCAACCGTCCGGTCTTCGACATACACGTTAGTTCCCCAGACGTTATTCAGCAACTGCTCGCGGCTGTATACGCGTTCCGGGTGGGTCATGAAGAAGTGCAGGAGTTTAAATTCGGTAGGCCCCATGTCGAGGGGGTTTTCACCGGTCATCACGCGGTGAGACGTCGGATCAAGGCTCAGCCCCTGCATTTCGATCACCTCTTCCACCGCCATCGGCGAAATACGGCGCATCACGGCTTTGATGCGGGCCACCAGCTCTTTGGGGGAGAACGGTTTGGTAATGTAATCGTCCGCGCCGGTCTCCAGACCGCGCACGCGATCCTCTTCTTCTCCGCGCGCCGTGAGCATCACAACCGGGATGTCGCGGGTCAGCGCCTCACGCTTCAGGTGTTTGATAAACTGCAGTCCGGAGCCGCCGGGCAACATCCAGTCCAGCAGAATCAGATCGGGCCAGGGTTCATTCAGCTGGTTCACTGCGCTGTCATAATCTTCAGCTTCAACCGGCTGGAAGCCATTTTGTTCGAGCACGAAGCACACCATTTCACGAATTGGAGCTTCATCTTCTACGACCAGAATACGTCTCGCCATACTTTGCCCTGTCTTATCTTATTTACGTTACAAGTTTGTAATTCGGCGCCATTATGCGTCAGATTTATGACAGATTTATGAAAAACAGTACCACGTTAACGGGCAAACCGTTGTTTTATTACAGCGGTTATTTTCCCTTCTCTGAACGTTTATAATCCTGCTTTCTCTTTTTTGCCACGGATCAGCTATGCGCATACTTCACACCTCGGACTGGCATCTGGGTCAAAATTTTTACAGCAAAAGCCGTGCGGCTGAACATGAGTCGTTCCTGAACTGGCTGCTGGAAACGGCCCGGACGCACGAGGTGGACGCGATTATCGTGGCGGGTGACATCTTTGATACCGGCTCTCCGCCGAGCTATGCGCGCGAGCTATATAACCGCTTCGTGGTAAATCTGCAGCAAACCGGCTGTCATCTGGTGATTGTCGCCGGCAACCACGATTCCGTCGCGACGCTGAATGAATCCCGCGACATCCTGGCGTTTCTCAATACCACCGTCGTCGCCAGCGCCGGGCACGCCCCGCAAATTCTAAAAAAACGCGACGGGTCGCCGGGGGCGGTGCTGTGTCCGATACCTTTTTTACGGCCGCGCGACATCGTGCAAAGCCAGGCGGGGCTGTCGGGTGCAGAAAAGCAGCAGCATCTCTTGCAGGCCATCACCGACTATTATCACCAGCAGCATGCCGAAGCCTGCACCCTGCGCGGCGACCAGCCGATTCCGGTGATTGCGACCGGGCATCTCACCACCGTCGGGGCCAGTAAAAGTGACGCCGTGCGTGACATCTATATCGGCACGCTGGACGCCTTTCCGGCGCAGAACTTCCCGCCAGCCGACTACATTGCGCTCGGGCATATCCACCGCGCGCAGGTTATTGGCGGCAGCGAGCACATCCGCTACTGTGGCTCCCCCATTTCGCTCAGCTTTGACGAAACGGGCAAAGCCAAATCCGTGCATCTGGTGAGCTTCAGCGAGGGAAAACTCCGCGCCGTCGAGACGCTGGAAGTACCGGTCACCCAGCCGCTGGCGGTGCTAAAGGGCGATCTCGACGCCATTACAGCCCAGCTGGAACAGTGGCGCGGTGTCGAACAAGATCCCCCCGTCTGGCTGGATATCGAAATCACCACCGATGACTACCTGCACGATATGCAGCGCAAAATTCAGGCGCTGACGGAGGATTTGCCCGTCGAAGTCTTACTGGTACGCCGCAGCCGCGAGCAGCGCGAGAAAATGCTGTTAAGCGCTCAACGCGAAACGCTCAGTGAGCTTCGGGTTGAAGAGGTGTTTGAACGCAGGCTCTCGCAGGAGGAAATTGACGACGCGAAGCGCGCAAGACTCAGCGAACTGTTCAGCCATACCCTGCATGCGCTCAATGATGAGGAAGAAAACGCATGAAAATTTTGAGCCTGCGCCTGAAAAACCTCAACTCCCTTAAGGGCGAGTGGAAAATTGACTTTACCGCGGAGCCGTTTGCCAGCAACGGGCTGTTTGCCATCACCGGCGCGACCGGGGCAGGAAAAACTACCCTGCTCGACGCCATCTGTCTGGCGCTTTATCACGAAACGCCGCGACTGCAGAAGGTCTCTCAGGCGCAAAACGACCTGATGACGCGCGACACCGCCGAGTGCCTGGCGGAAGTGGAGTTCGAGGTAAAAGGGACCGCCTATCGCGCCTTCTGGAGCCAGAACCGCGCGCGCAATCAGCCGGACGGAAACCTGCAGGCGCCGCGCGTGGAGCTGGCGCGCTGCGAAGATGGCAAAATCCTGGCCGACAAAGTGTCGGATAAACTGGAGCAAACCGCCGCGCTCACCGGACTGGACTATGGCCGCTTTACCCGCTCAATGCTGCTCTCACAGGGGCAGTTTGCCGCCTTCCTTAACGCCAGGCCGAGCGACCGCGCCGAGCTGCTGGAAGAGCTGACCGGCACCGAGATCTACGGCCAGATTTCCGCCATGGTGTTTGAAAAACACAAAGCCGCCCGCAGCGTGCTTGAAAAGTACGAGGCACAGGCGGCGGGCGTCGTGCTGTTGAGTGAAGAGCAACAGCAGCAGTTACAGCAAAGTTTGCAGGCACTTACTGACGAAGAGAAAACCCTGCTGGTTCAGCAGCAAAGCCAGCAGAAAGATTTTCAGTGGCTTACGCGTCATGATGAGCTCGTGCGCGAGCAACAGCGCGTCACCGCGATGCAGCAGCAGGCGCAACAGGCGCTGACGAACGCTGCGCCAGAGCTGGCTAAGCTCCAGCTTGCTCTCCCCGCCGCCCAGCTTCGGCCGCTTTGGGATCATCAGCAGGAGCAAACCGCGCGCCTGACGCAAACCCAGCAGCGAATTATCGAAGTAAATACTCGCTTACAAGCCAAAACCGCGCTGCGCGCACGGATTCGTCATACCGCCCAGCGTAATAATGAGCAGCTTCAAACCGAGCTGACGGCGCTGGCGCAGTGGATGGCGCAGCACGAGCGCTATCGCCTGCTGGGGCAAGAAATTGCCGGCTGGCGCGCCCAGTTATCGCAGCTTAACCGCGACAAAACGCAGTTAGCCACGCTTGCTGCACGGATGAGCGAATTACGCAACAGGCTGGCCGGGATGCCGGAAAATGCGCTGACCCTGACGGCGGATGAGGTTAGCGCGGCCATGGAGCAGCAGACTCGGTCACGCCCGCTGCGCCAGCAGCTAACCTCGCTGCATGCCCGCTATCAGCCGCTGCAAAAGCGCCTGCGCCAGAGCGGTGAAAGCGTGCAGAAGGCCCAGGCCGAACAAAATAAGCTCAATGAAACGCTGGCCCTGCGCCGCCAGCAGTACAAAGAGAAACACCAGCATTATCTGGATCTGAAGGCCCTTTGCGAACGCGAAGCGACGATAAAAGGCCTGGAAAGCTATCGTTCGCAGCTTGAGGCGGGCAAACCCTGTCCACTGTGCGGTTCCTGCGAGCATCCCGCCGTTGAGCAATACCAGTCTCTCGAGCTGACGGATAACCAGCGCCGCCGTGATGCCCTGGAAAAAGAGGTCGCCGCGCTTAAAGAGGAAGGCCTGCTGGTGCTGGGGCAGGTCAATGCCCTGAGTCAGCAGATCCAGCGCGAGACAGACGAAGTTCAGACGCTCTATCAGGAAGAGCAAGCACTCACTAAAGAGTGGATGGAGGCCTGTGCTTCCCTGAATATAGCGTTGAATATTCAGGACGATATCTCGCCATGGCTGAACGAACAGGAACATTACGAGCGCCAGCTTTATCAGCTCAGCCAGCGGCTGACCCTTCAAAACCAGCTGAACGAACAGGAAGCGCAGGAGCGGCAGTATCAGCAGCAGCTGGCGGCCACGCGCCAGGCGCTGGAATATGCCCTGCTCGCGCTCTCACTTAACGCACCTGAAGAGGGTCAGGAAGCCGCCTGGCTTCAGGCCCGTGAAGCGGAATTCGCGCTGTGGCAGGAAACGCAAACGCAGCACGGCGTGCTTCTGGAACGCATAAACGCCCTGAAGCCGCTGCTCGACGCGCTTCCGGCAACGAACAGCGAAGAAGCCGAACCGGTTATCCCTGAAAACTGGCGCGACGTCCACGACGAATGCCTGTCGCTGCAGAGCCAGCTCACCGCGCAGCATCAGCAGGAAAAGCTGGAGCAAGAGCGCCTGCAGCAGTCGGAGACGCAGTTCACCGCGGCGCTCTCGGCGAGCTGCTTTGCCGATCGGGACGCGTTCCTTGCCGCGCTGCTGGATGACGAAGCCATTCGCCACCTCGAACAGCTGAAACAGTCGCTGGAAAACCAGATACAGCAGGCCGCGGCTCTATGCGGGCAAGCGAACCAACAGCTGCAGTCTCATCTGGCGCTGCGTCCGGAAGGGTTAAATGCAGATGCTCCCACGCTGCAAAGCCAGCTGCAGCAGCTGGCGCAACGGCTGCGCGAGAACACCACGCATCAGGGCGAGATCCGTCAGCAGCTTAAGCAGGACAGCGATAACCGCCAGCACCAGCTGGCGTTGATGCAGCAAATTGAAGAGGCCGCGCGCCAGGCGGACGACTGGGGTTACCTGAACGCGCTGATCGGCTCAAGCACCGGCGACAAGTTCCGTAAGTTCGCCCAGGGGCTGACGCTGGACAATCTTGTCTGGCTTGCTAACCAGCAGCTTAACCGTCTGCACGGGCGTTATTTATTGCAGCGCAAGGCCAGCGACGCGCTGGAGCTGGAAGTGGTGGATACGTGGCAGGCGGATGCGGTCCGCGATACGCGCACCCTCTCCGGCGGCGAGAGCTTCCTGGTCAGCCTGGCGCTGGCGCTGGCGCTTTCCGATCTGGTGAGTCATAAAACGCGGATCGATTCCCTGTTCCTGGATGAAGGGTTCGGCACGCTCGACAGTGAAACGCTGGATACCGCGCTGGATGCGCTCGACGCGCTGAACGCCACCGGGAAAACCATCGGCGTGATCAGCCACGTAGAGGCGATGAAAGAGCGCATCCCGGTGCAGATCAAAGTGAAGAAGATTAACGGGCTGGGGTATAGCAAGCTGGACAGGGAATTTGCTGTGCAGTAAAGGTCCACTCCATCTGTAGGCCGGGTAAGGCGTAGCCGCCACCCGGCTTTTTTTTGCAGCTGCCTGAATTCGCCCGGTGGCGCTTCGCTTACCGGGCCTACGAATTTACTGGCCATAACCACGCCGCGCCGCGCACGCCGCTGGAGTCCCCGTGCAGCGCTTTGCGGATCGGGGTTTCACACTCGCCGCCGAAGACCCACTGCTTTACCAGGTTCGGCACCGTGGCGTAAAGCCGATCGACGTTGCTCATGCCGCCACCCAGCACTATCACGTCAGGATCGAGAATATTCACCACGTGGGCCAGCGATTTCGCCAGCCGCATTTCGTAGCGGCTCAGGGCCAGCTCCGCCACCGGGTCCTGCTCTTCGACGAGACGCATGATCTCATTTCCCTTGAGCGGCTGGCCGCTCAGACGGTGGTAGTCGGTCGCAAAACCGGTACCGGAGATAAACGTCTCAATACAGCCCTGTTTTCCGCAGTAGCACGGCACTTCGGTGCGGTATTTAAGCTCGTCTTCATCCATCCACGGCAGCGGGTTGTGTCCCCACTCGCCCGCCGTGCCGTTGCCGCCAATATGGGCGCGCCCGCCGAACGCCACCCCCGCGCCGCAGCCGGTACCGATGATCACCGCAAACACGGTCTGGGCACCGGCCGCCGCGCCGTCAATGGCCTCAGAGACCGCCAGGCAGTTGGCGTCGTTGGCCAGACGCACGTCCCGGTTCAGGCGCGCGCTTAAGTCTTTATCAAACGGCTGGCCGTTGAGCCAGGTGGAGTTAGCATTTTTAACCACGCCGGTATACGGCGAGATCGACCCCGGGATCCCCATCCCGACGCTGCCGGTTTGCCCGGTCGCCTGCTCTGCCATCTCAACCAGCCTGGCAATCGTCTCGATAGTCTGGTGATAATCATCGCGCGGCGTAGGCAGACGGTGGCGAAACAGCTGCTCCCCCTGCTCGCTCAGTGCGATAACTTCTGTTTTGGTGCCGCCCAAATCGATCCCAATACGCACAAGACTCTCCTCATTATTTTGATTATCAACAGAGTAGAAGCACGCTTCCCGATTAGCAATGCAAGCGATGCGACAATTCGTTATCATGCCCGCTGATTTAACGACAAGGCCGTGGAAATTATCATGCTGTGGTTCAAAAATTTGATGGTTTACCGTCTCAGCCGCGACGTTTCGCTGCGTGCAGAAGAGATGGAAAAACAGTTAGCCGCTTATACCTTTTCCCCTTGCGGTAGCCAGGATATGGCGAAAACCGGTTGGGTTCCGCCAATGGGTTCACAAAGCGATGCACTGACCCACGCCAGCAGCACGGGTCAAATCATCGTCTGCGCCCGTAAAGAAGAGAAGATTCTGCCCACGCCGGTGGTTAAGCAGGCGCTCGAAGCAAAAATTTTCAAGCTGGAAGCCGAGCAGGGCCGCAAGCTGAAAAAGACCGAAAAAGATTCGCTGAAGGATGAAGTGCTGCACTCCCTGCTGCCGCGCGCCTTTAGCCGCTTCAGCCAGACCATGATGTGGATCGACACCGTTAACGGGCTGATCATGGTGGACTGCGCCAGCGCCAAGAAAGCAGAAGACACGCTGGCCCTGCTGCGTAAAAGCATCGGATCTTTACCGGTCGTTCCGCTGGCGCTGGAAACGCCAATTGAGTTAACGCTCACCGAATGGGTACGCAGCGGTGCTGCGGCTCAGGGTTTCCAGATCCTTGATGAAGCCGAGCTAAAAGCCCTGCTGGAAGATGGCGGTGTGATCCGCGCGAAAAAGCAGGATCTGGTGAGCGACGAGATCGCCGTACACATTGAAGCGGGCAAAGTCGTGACCAAGCTGGCACTCGACTGGCAGCAGCGCATTCAGTTCATGATGTGCGACGACGGCTCCGTGAAGCGTCTGAAGTTCTGCGACGAGCTGCGCGATCAGAACGAAGATATCGACAGGGAAGATTACGCCCAGCGTTTTGACGCGGACTTTATCCTGATGACCGGCGAGCTGGCTGCGTTGATTCAGAATCTGGTGGAAGGTCTCGGCGGCGAAGCGCAGAGATAACAGGCAAAACTTAGGCCGGGTAAGCATTAGCACCACCCGGCTTATTTTTTATTTCAGATAGCGGCACAGATAAGAGGTAGGTTCAGCGACCTGCAAATGAAACTCGCTGTGGCCAGGGACGTTGAAAACTTGCCCGGCAGCGTAAACTTTCCATTCCGTTTCACCCGGCAGTAAGACGTTCAGCGCACCGCTGACCACCGTCATTTCTTCCGCTTCCGCCGTGCCAAAGGTGTATTCGCCTTCCGCCATAACGCCGACACTGGCGCGGCCAGTGCTGCTGCTGGTAAAACCAATGGATTTCACTTTACCGGAAAAGTATTCGTTACTCTGAAGCATGAACTGGCCCTTATATTTTTAGATAAAAATTCACTATAGGGGCCATGCTCATCACCTGTCACGCAAAATCATTACATGAGGAGTTCCGAGGCCAGGCGAGCCATCAGAACGTTGGATAACAGTACGGGCACATCCAGCGCTTTTTGCAGCAAATCACGATGATGCTGATGGAAACCCAGGCAGTCCAGGATCAGGACATCTGCCCCTCTCTCCAGCAGTTCCTTCCCGGCAGCAATGAGCTTGGCCTCGCTGTCCCAGAACGGATTTGCCAGCGCATACAAGGGCACTTTTTCCAGCACGTGCCATTTTGCTTCCTGGTTATCCATGAGTTCCTCGATGGGGACAATCACCCCCACCTGATGACCATCGACGATGGAGGCCACCAGCGGTGGAATGATGCGCATCGGTTCCAGCAAAATCGCATTGCGCGCCGTGAGCCCCTTAATGGGGGCCGTGCTCATCAGCAAAATAACGTCATAACCTTGATTATCGAGCACTTCTATCACGCCCTGCAGCGAGCGCTCGATTTTCTGGCGTGAAACGTGCGCCAGTTTACCGTCACTTAATAACGTCGCCAGGGGATCCTCCCCCGCCTCGACAGCGTAGTCCTCCATGACCTCTTCCCGACTCATCTTCCCCAGCAGGCTCAGATGCGTTATCTGTTGTTCAGATACATGCTCGGTTAAGAGCGGTAACACTTCGCTTACAGGGACCACACCAATGGTGAGGATCGCCAACGTTGCCTTCATCTTTATCGCCTTCCATTACTCCAACATCGTGCACACAGGTACAGGCTCACTACGCTGCACAGTTCATTTTTTCAACAAAACAGCACCAAGCGTAGCAGGTGATCCCGTCATCGAAATGTAAAGATCGCCTGCCGATACCGGAGTTACTTGTAATAACTAAATATTAACTCCTGCTTAACTTTCACGATGAGTAAAAAGTGTGATTCAGGCACGATCCTGGAGCGTTTAGGAAAACATTCAGGTTATGTCGGGATCTTCGTAGCGCCGTTTCGCATCCAGCGCTTCCTGCTCAGTCTCGTGTTCACTGATCAGCGAGTCCGGTTTTGGGTGATCCGCACGCAGTTGATACCAGGTCACGGTATGACCCGTATGGCCTTTTTCAACGGTAACAATGCGCGCTTCACGCGGATAGGGAGGTCTGGTTGGCATAGCTCATCCTTTTTTTATGTCTGAGCTATAAGTATAGACGCCGCTTAGCTGGCACAAGCCAAACGCAGGGCGGTAATAATCTGAATCACAACGTCTTCGGGAGAGGCAGACGCATCCACCACGTGGTGAGCCCCTTCGCGGTATAGCGCATCGCGTTCCGCCAGCACTTCACTCACCTCTTCGTTGAGTGGCCTGGAGGTCAGCGCAGGGCGTTGCCCCTCTTCCGGAAAAGCTTCCAGACGCCCTACCAGAGCCGACACCGGCGCGCTGAGGTAAATCACAATACCCTTTTCGCGCATAAAGTGACGATTACACTCCGCCAGAACAATGCCCCCACCGGTCGCGATCACGGCAGACGGGGTGGTGACCGCTTTCAGCGCGGCGGTTTCGCGCGCGCGAAAGCTTTCCCATCCCTCTTGCTCAACAATCTCAGCGATGGTTTTTCCGGCCTCGGTTTGCAGCCAGTGGTCGGTATCCACAAACTGGCGATGACACACGCGTGCCAGCTCCAGGCCAACGGTGGTTTTCCCACAGCCGCGGGGGCCAACTAAAAAGATGGGTTGGGTCATAGCCAGGTGTTCCCCTTGATGCCGGATGGCTGAAGAGTGTAAAGAAATAATTGCAGAAGATGTTGCGATTACTTTACTGCAAAGCGGTACGGGATGACAACCCTGTGGAGGCCACACTGTACCACAAATTGACAATAATTATCATTACGCTGTGCGGCGCTTCACTTCCAGCAGCCATTTATCCAGTTCGGCAGCAAACTGCTGGCGATCGCGCTGTGACAGGCTGTCCGGTCCACCGGTCTGCACGCCGCTGGCCCGCATCGTATCCATGAAATCGCGCATGGTGAGCTTCTCGCGAATGGTCGACGGCGAGTATCGCTCACCGCGCGGATTGAGCGCCGCCGCCCCTTTCTCCAGCACTTCGGCAGCCAGCGGAATATCCGCCGTGATCACCAGATCCTCCGCGCTGCACAGGCGAACAATTTCGTTATCCGCTACGTCAAACCCGGCCGGCACGCGCAAAGAGCGGATGAACCGCGAAGGCGGTACGCGAATATTCTGGTTCGCCACCAGCGTCAGCGGCATCTGAACGCGCTCGGCGGCGCGAAATAAAATCTCTTTAATCACGTTCGGACACGCGTCCGCATCAACCCAAATCGCCATATTGTCTCCCCATAATGACTCTGTCGACTATTGTCGCCTGCATTTCGTTGTTAAGCTATCAATCAGAGAAAACAACGCATAATGACGGAGAATCGTGATGGACAAGAAAATCGGGTTTATCGGCTGCGGTAACATGGGCAAAGCCATCCTGGGCGGTCTGATCGCCAGCGGGCAGGTGCTGCCGGGTCAGATTTGGGTCTATACCCCGTCACCGGACAAGGTCGCCGCGTTGCGCGATCAATACGGGATCAACGCCGCCGAAAGCGCGCAGGAAGTGGCCCAGGTCGCCGATATCGTCTTTGGCGCCGTCAAGCCGAACATCATGATCAAAGTGCTGAGCGATATCACCTCCAGCCTGAATAAAGAGACGCTGGTGGTGTCGATTGCCGCGGGCGTCACGCTCGATCAGCTGGCGCGCGCGCTGGGCCACGACCGCAAAATCGTCCGTGCGATGCCCAACACCCCTTCACTGGTCAACGCCGGCATGACCTCCGTCACGCCTAACGCGCTGGTGACCTCGGAAGAAGTGGCCGATGTGCTGAATATTTTCCGCTGCTTCGGTGAAGCAGAAGTGATTGCCGAATCAATGATCCATCCGGTGGTCGGCGTGAGTGGCTCAGCCCCTGCCTATGTTTTCATGTTTTTAGAAGCGATGGCCGACGCCGCCGTGCTTGGCGGAATGCCGCGCGCCCAGGCGTATAAGTTCGCCGCGCAGGCCGTCATGGGCTCCGCCAAAATGGTGCTGGAGACCGGCAAACACCCGGGTGAACTGAAAGATATGGTCTGCTCCCCGGGCGGTACCACCATCGAAGCGGTGCGGGTGCTAGAGGAGCGCGGATTCCGCTCGGCCGTCATTGAGGCAATGGCAAAATGTATGGAAAAATCAGAGAAGCTAAGTAAATCCTGATCGTTTCAGTCGGGCGTCAGGCGGCCACTTCGGTACGGCTGCGCCCGGCATTTTTCGCTCTGTACAGCGCCACGTCAGCCGCCTTTAGCCATTCCCGATAATGTCCAAACTGCGGCCCCCAGGGGGCAACGCCTACGCTGATGCGCAGCGTCTCTTTTGGCGCGCACGGTAGCGACAGCGTTTCCAGCCGCTCATGCACCCGGGACATCACGGCGATCGCGCTTTCCGCCGCGGTCTGCGACATAATCACCGCAAACTCATCCCCGCCAAACCGGCCGATGGCATCACCTGACCGCACCGACATCTGGAGCTGGCGCGTGATGGCAATGATCGCCTCATCCCCCACGGCGTGACCCCAGGTATCGTTGATATTTTTAAAATGATCGATATCAATCAGCAAAATCGTGGCGGTACAGTGGTCGCGGCGGCAATGCTCAAATTCATTTCGCAGCAGCATTTCCCAGTGGCGTCGATTAAAGACCCCGGTCATGCCGTCGCGGGTGCTCATCATTTCCAGCCGCTGCTTGTGCTCGGCAAGCCTGACGGCGGTGCGGTGGCTGAGCCAGGCAAACAGCATGGGATAAAGCACCAGCACCGGCAGCGTTAAGCCCCACTCCACCGGGTCGGGGTTGAAGACGGCCACGTGACCGACAAGCGGCAGCGTCACCAGCGCGGAGAGCAGGGTTAACAGGATCCCCGGAATAAACAGACGACAGCCCCCGGAGCCCATCATGTTCATCCCTACCATCATCACCAGCGCTGCAGTGGGTAACGCGCTCATTCCCATCACGCCGATCCAGAGCCCGGCGATTATGGCATCTATTTTAAGATTGAAAATTTCCTGCTGATGAGGTGATGCGGCCCGGCAGGACAGCTGCCAGGCGAAATGGGGCCAGACGAACGCCCAACCGACCAGTAAAAGCCACCAGCCTCCGGGTAAAAAATGGGTGACCAGCATTCCTGCAACCGGGAAAAACATCGCTGCCAGCCCCACGGCGCGCGCCAGCCGAACCCGCCGGGCAAACTGAATGCCGGCGCGGTGAGAGTCATCCTGAGAAAGGGTTAAATTCCACTCTTCCCGAATGCGCTTTTTGTTGTAATACGTTTCATCATTCATCATTTTTGGGAATATTCTGAAACATTTTCCCAAATTATAGAGAGGGGGTCTGCGGGGAAAGTATGAAATTTCGGGTGAGCCGCCGGAGCCGCTCACCCGTTCGAACTACACTTTTTTCTTCAGGCAGGCACTCATGAACTTGCTGCGGTCATCCCCTTTCAGGGACTGCTCGGTTGCCTTGGCATTACACTCGCGCATCTTTTGCTGCTGAGGCGTCAGGCTTTTTTCAGCCGGTTTCGAGGCGCCGTTTTTGAGGCAGTCGCTCATGTAGGTCTTGCGAGCATCGCCCTTCAGACTCTGAGACGTCGCCTGTTGATTACAGGTGGTCATACGCTGCTGCTGCGGCGTTAACGTTTTCTCTTCCGCGTTCGCCGATGCGACCAGGAACAGGCCGGAGAGCAGAGTAACCAGTAATGTTGTTTTCATTGCACCATCCTTTTGTGAACATTCCCTGTAAGTCTGGTTCGTGACAGGAAAAAAACCAGCCGACAGATGTGATTTCCGCCGGGATTTTATCATTTCAGACCCAGCGCCGCCTTCATGGTGTAGAACAGATCCGTTTGATCCGTCAGGCCTACCACGTTTGCCGCGTGCGGGCCGTAGGCGGCAATGCGCAGCTGGGTGCCCGTGTGCTCCATGGACTCTTCTTCAGAGTTGCCGTAGCTCATCACCATGACGGCGCCATCTTTGGTGTTCAGCGCCTGCGTCAGGCCCGGAGCTTTGGTGTCTGGCGGAATGATCTGGCTGGCGTGCGCGTGGTCCGCGGTGACGATCACCAGGGTGTTACCGTCTTTTTTCGCAAACTCAAGCGCCTTCTGCACCGCTTCGTCCAGATCGACGGTTTCGCCAATCTGACCGCACGGATTCGCCGCATGATCCTGCTTATCGATTGACGCGCCTTCCACCTGCAGGAAGAACCCTTTTTCGCTCTTGCTCAGCAGAGAGATCGCTTTGTCGGTCATCGCCGCCAGCGTCGGTACGCTGTCCGTGCGTTTCGGGTTTGGCGTACAGGTCACCGCAGGCTTATCGATATTGCCGTGATACGAGGCTTTTGGACCTTCCCAGCGCACGGGCATGTTACCGTCAGAGAACAGCCCCAGCAGCGGCTTGTCCTGGTTCGCCTCGGTAATTGCTGCCAGCGAATTTGCGTCACTCACCAGCTGATAGCCGCGAGCCTGCGCCTGCTCGCGCAGCGTTTTGCCCTGCCATTCGCCCGCCGTCGCGGTTTCCGCGAAGGTTTTCGCGCCGCCGCCCAGGGTCACGTCAGGACGCGCGTTCAGAAGCTGTTCCGTAATCGAGCCTTTGCCGCCTTTTTCCAGCGCATTCGTTGGGCATTTTTCGCTGGTCACTGACGGGCCGTAGCACTTACGCGAGGTCACGTGCGCCACCAGCGCCGCGGGCGTCGCATCCTGAAGCTCAGCAGTGGAGACATTTCCGGTCGCCAGGCCCGCCGCCTTTGCCATCTCCAGAAGGGTTTGATGATCTTTTTCGTGAATATCCACGCCCAGCGCGCCATTATAGGTTTTAACGCCGGTGGACCACGCCGTGGCCGAGGCCGCAGAGTCCGTTACGTAATCCGGTTTACCGGTTTTTTTATCCAGCGCGTAATGGGTATATTGTCCGGTCAGGGGTAAGGCGTCGATGCCTTTAAAAAAGCCGCCCGCTCCCTCGGCATAATTTCGCGCCGCCGTGATTTCGGAATCGCCCATTCCATCGCCAATCAGCAGAATAATATTTTTATTTAGCGAAGCGCGAATAGCGGCAGTTTGATCTTCTGATAAACGGCGCGCGCCGCCAGGCTGGGTGATATCCCCTTTTGCCGCACGATTATCCAGCACGCTGGTTTGCGTCGTATCAGCATAAATGGCAGGGGTAATTAACAGGGGAAGTAATGCGATGAAAAGTGCGCTCTGTTTCAATTTATTTTCTCCATGTACAAATACATAAAAATAAAAACAGAGCGACTATAGGCATCCTGCATGACAATTCTATGACACGTCGTTACGTCCTGTGACGGTTTAGCTGCGCGGATGCCTTAACAGCTTCTTTACGTACTGGTGGAGCATCTCAGCATCCTCAACCGGTACCTGCGATTCGGGTCTGACGCTCTCCAGCGCGCCCTCCACGCTCTCAATCAACGCCTGTTGATCGGTTTTCGCCATTTGTCGCAGCAGCGCGGTGACCACAATTTCAAGCGCTTCGACCTGAGCCACCAGCTCTTTTGACTCCTCTTCCTTTTGTGCCAGCTTGACCAGCAATTCAGCAATGAGATTCTTCATCGTGCCAGTTCCTTTTTCAGTTTTGTCTGACGTTATCACTCTGAATCCATATTGCAAAGAGAAGATATTAATTATGGTATGCAAAAGTGATACAGGAACGGAAATAAAGAGGCAGCGCCGTGAGCGAAACGTTTTTCTATAAAAAGATGCCGCATTTTGTTATATAAAAATGCGGCTACCATAAGAATATATAATACATCTGACAAATCGTTATCTCGTCGATTTGGCCTCCGCCATTTGTCTGCGACGCCGCAGCGCAATAGCCAGCTGGATAATATTGATTAAAACGACAATCGCCGTGGCGGCAAATACCCAACGAAAACCGGCCATTGCGGAAACGGATGCGCCAATAAGCGGACCGGCAACATTCCCCAGATACATAAATGACTGGTTATATCCAAAAATACGCCCCGTCACCTGGTCGCTGGAATATTTGACCAGCAGGGTCTGTACCGCAGGCAACATGGCGCCGTCAGCAAAGCCGAGCAGAAATCGCAATACGCCTAGCTGAAGCGGAGAGGTGACAAACGACATCGCGAAGAAGAGCACCACCGCAAAGATCAGCGTCGCCATCAGGATGCGCGCGGTGCCGATCCTGTCACCCAGTTTTCCCAGACGCGGCGCGGAAATCAGGGCGGATACGCCCGGCACGGCGGCAATCATGCCGCTCAGAAAAGCGATATTCGTGCTCTCCGGCTCCATCGACTTAATAAACAGCGCCAGAATCGGACCGACCGAACCGTTACAGAGCTGGATAACCATAGTGGTCACAAACAGGCTGATCATCAGCCCCGGATAGGGCAGCGAGGCGAAGACCGCCTTGCCGCTGAGGCGTTCAGATTTACTGATAACCGGGCGCCCCCCTTCTTTAATCAGAAAGAGCGTGACCAGAAAACTGACCACCAGCAGGATCGCCGTGATAATAAATACCGCTCGCAGCCCGACGTGGTCTGCCAGAAAGCCCCCCAGCAGCGGCCCGCCGATAACGCCGCTTATCTGTGCCGTGGAGAGCGTACTTAGCGCCCAGCCGCTGCGCTCGCGCGGCACCTGAGAGGCGACCAGCGCCATGGCATTCGGAATGTAACCGGACGTCAGCCCCATCACCGCACGCAGGAAAAACAGCTGCCAGACGTTAGTGGCGAAGGCCTGCAGCAGAATGGCAATCGCCATCCCGAGCGAGGCGCGCAGCAGCATCAGTTTTCGGCCTTTCCGATCCGCCAGGCTGCCCCACATCGGAGACACAATGGCGGAGACCAGAAACGTGACGCTGAACGTCAGACCTGACCACATGGAGAGCGCTTCATGCGAGGTCACCCCCAGCTGCGAAACGTACAGCGGCAGGAACGGCAGGATCTGGCTGATGGCCAGCCCGGTAAAGAAGCAGCCGAACCAGACCGAGATGAGATTAACTTTCCAGGATTCCATAAAGAAATAGTCTTCATTTTTAGGCGAATTCGCCTACAGATTAGCAAGTTACGCGTTTTGACGTCGCACCAGAGATGCGGCCTGACTGACTTTGGTGTTTTATCTTCCCAGTCATCATATCTGTGAAATAAGTCACAATTCATCCATTTCCTGGCGGAATATTATGCTTCACCGACAGAGTCCGAAACCGCGCATGCCCAGATGAAAATGGTTGGCATGCGCCGCGTTATACTCCGGTCCCAGGCCGTTTCCGTAGTAGCCACAGCTCGCCGCCAGCATGGCCTGCAGCCATGGCTGCGTTGTCGCCGCCTTCCAGCCGTTCAGTACCGTGACCCGTTCCCCGTTCGCCAGACGAAATGCGGCGATATCCAGCGCCTCCGCCGTGGCGTGTTCACTGCGGCGCGCGTCAGGGCGATGATAAATATTGCGGCAGGCAAAGCTGCCGAGGTGGTCTATGCGCGCCAGGTCACTGCCCGTATAGCGTTTTGTCAGCGGCCGGGCCTGCTGGCTGATAAAGAGGGCTGAGCTGAGCGCTAGCGGACAGCTGGCAAGAAAGCTGCTGTTCAGGCCGACCGGACCAAAGTCACGCACACGCACAACATTGTTAAGCGGACACGCGCCGCCGCTGTCAGCGACCGGCTGGGTGCGGATGAGATCTCTTTGGTTAGCCTGTAACAACAGGCTCGCGCACGCCTCGGGGGTTAAACGCCGAAGCTTATACTGGGTGATTAGGCCTGGCGGATCGTCAAGCGTCAGCGGCATGAAAGGGTTGTAGTAAGGCGGCAACCAGCGGTAACCCAGCGTTGCGATGGTCAAAATGATAAATCCGATCAGCAGCGTTTTTCCTTTCACTCTCCCCCCTCAACATTCCCCACAACATTATGGCAGAAGGCCGCGAAACCCGCCGGGCATCGTGGTATGTTATTGGCTTTTCGTCAGACTGGAAGAGAGTGAGATGGCTAAGCAGCGCGTAGGTATTGTCTTTGGGGGAAAATCAGCGGAGCACGAAGTGTCATTGCAATCGGCCAAAAATATCGTTGATGCGATCGATAAAAGCCGTTTCGACGTGGTGCTGCTGGGCATTGATAAACAGGGCCAGTGGCACGTTAACGATGCCAGCCAGTATCTGCTGAACGCTCACGATCCGGCCCATATTGCCCTGAATCCTTCGGAAGTGAGCGTCGCCACCGTACCCGGCGTCGTGAAGGGGCAGCTCATCGACGCCGGCAATGCACAGGCTCTCGCCCAGATCGACGTTGTCTTCCCCATCGTTCACGGCACCCTGGGGGAAGATGGGTCCCTGCAGGGGATGCTGCGCATGGCCAACCTGCCGTTCGTCGGCTCGGATGTCCTCGGCTCTGCCGCCTGCATGGACAAAGACGTCACCAAACGCCTGCTGCGCGATGCCGGGCTGAATATTGCGCCATTCGTGACCCTCACCCGCGCCAACCGCGACAAGCACAGCTTCGCGCAAATTAGCGGAGAGCTCGGTTTGCCGCTCTTTGTGAAGCCGGCAAACCAGGGCTCCTCCGTGGGCGTCAGCAAAGTGACCAGCGAAGCTGAGTTCACGGAAGCTGTCCGCCTGGCGTTTGAGTTCGACCATAAAGTGGTGGTTGAGCAGGGCATCAAAGGCCGTGAAATTGAGTGTGCCGTGCTGGGCAATGATTTTCCACAGGCGAGCACCTGCGGCGAAGTGGTCTTAAACAGCGACTTTTACTCGTACGACACCAAATACATTGATGACAAAGGCGCGCAGGTTGTCGTTCCTGCGGATATCGATCCGGCGATTAACGATAAGATCCGGGCGATCGCCATTCGCGCTTATCAGACGCTCGGCTGTTGCGGCATGGCGCGCGTGGATGTGTTCCTGACGGCGGAAAACGAGGTGGTGATCAATGAAATCAACACGCTGCCGGGGTTCACTAACATCAGCATGTATCCGAAACTGTGGCAGGCCAGCGGCCTTAGCTATCCGGAGTTGATCACCCGCCTGATCGAACTGGCGCTGGAGCGTCACGCCGCCGACAGCGCGCTTAAAAGTTCCGTAAACGGTTAATCGGCGCGCTTCGCCGACTCCGTCTCATCCGCTGTCGTCTCTTCAGGACGACGGCGGATAATAAACCCCGCCAGCCAGAAACTTATCACCCAGGTCACCAGCCCAACGGCATACGTTTGCCAGCCTTTTGCTTCAAACCCCAGCAGGCCCACGACACCGTTAAGAATAAAGATCAGCCCGATAGCGAAGGCGTAGTAGTGCCAGTCACGGCGTAGTTTGGACGTGAGCTTCATAACAACTCCGGCAGGAAAAAAAGACATCCTCTCACAGTTTTACGGCCAGGTCTGTGGCAGATACGGAAATTCTGAAACGCGACGCAATTTCACTTAAGTGATGAAATTGTGATGTGCTGCAGAAATCAACAATCCAGGAGGATTCCGGCGCGTAAATTACCACGATTCTGATATTGACAAATGCGATGACCTGTCAAACTCACCCTGTACGAAGCGTATTATCAGAGCGATTTATCCGGAGGTCATCATGGCTGACTTTACATTGTCGAAACCGATTTTTGGCGGAAAACCAAAAACCTCCACGGCGGGTAATATCGCGTATGCCCTGTTTGTCCTGTTCTGCTTCTGGGCTGGCTCACAGCTGCTCAATATGCTGGTCCATGCGCCAGGCGTTTATGAACACCTGATGCAGGTGCAGGATAACGGACGCCCGCGAGTTGAGATTGGGTTTGGCGTCAGTACCCTGTTCGGCCTGATTCCCTTCCTCGCGGGATGTATGATTCTGGGCGTTGTGGCGTTAGTTTTGCGCTTTCGCCGTCGCCGTTAAAGCCCCATACAGCGAGCCCGGCGATCGTCCACGCGTTTAGCGAACCACGCCGTGGTGAGGTTACGCGTGATCTTCGGGCTTTCCAGCTGAATGCCCGGCAGGATAGCCCTCGGTAACGTTTTCCCGCTCTTCTTCTCTGCAAGCGCAAACACCTTCTTGTACAGATCCGTTTTCTCAAAGGCCAGGCTATCGCCTTTCTCAAGCTGGCGGCGAATGTCGCTGTTGCTCAAGCCAAGCGTTGTCGATAATTTCCGTACGGCAAGCTCAGTGCTTCCCGCCTCGCTGCTGCCGTAAGCGATGAGATCGCCGTCCAGCGCGAGCTTAACGCCGCTTGCGCGGCTGACCGCACTCTGGAATGCCGCATTACGACTGGCATACCAGCCGGCGTTAAAGTCGGCAAAGCGGTACAGCGGCTCATCGTAGTTCGCCGGGTAGTTCAACAGATGATACGTACCGAACCACAGTCCACCGCGTAGCGAGAAGACCTCCTGGCGCACCGTACCGTCGATTTTCCACGGATAGCCGTCGGTGTGTTTCTCCGCGAACGCGATGCTTACCTGCATTGGGCCACCGGTGTGCACCGGGTTCAGTGAGCCAAACAGCTTCTGTCCCATTGGGACCATGCTGATGAAATCATCAAAGATGGCGCTAAGCTGTTTTTCGGTTTTCACCGCATCCAGCCGTTCGCTGTAGCTTTTGCCATTCGGCGAGGTGATTTTAAGCGCGGTATGCACGAGGAATACCGGAATGTGCATGGACTCCGCGCGGCGGTCGATCTCTTTCCAGGCGATTTTATTCAGCCCCGGCACAGCCGGGTCTGACTGGTACATCGACTCCTGCTGTGCCACCGCCAGCACCGAGCAGATATTCTCCTCGGTCGGCGCGATCTTTTGGCTTTCAAAGGTTTTTGCCAGCGCGTCTGCCCACGCATTGCGATCCTTCACGCTGGCGGGCATTTTCTGCCGCACAACGCTCGCCACATCGACGGGCTTCTCGCCCTTTTTGAGCGGAGCGGCCCCCTTTTCGGCACAGCCTGCCAGCATAAAAGCGGCCAGAATGGTCAACGGTACTGCGCGCGGTACGGCAAAAGACATAGCAACGTCCTGTATTAGCTAAATGTGTTGGTGACTTCCTGCAGGTCACGATCGTCCAGCTCGAGTTCAAAGCTGCGCAGACGTTTGTAGATGGACATCAGTTCCACCAGCGTGGTCCAGGAGCTGATCAGGTACTGGAACGACCCACGAACCTGACCGAAAACGTTGGTGATCTGCGTCATCAGGCCGAGCGTAATCGTACCTGCAACAATGGACGGAAACAGCAGGAACAAACCGAAAACGTTATCCACCTGCAGATACAAAATACGCGCAATGTTGAAATACATGTAGTGGAAGTAGAGTCGGAAGTAGTTACGACGTACGGCGCCAAACAGCTCGCGGACGGTCGGCGGCGAAGCGCGGTTGGCATCGTCTTCACCGTAAACCAGCTCTTTACGGTAAGCGGCTTCCACGCGTTGATTTTTAAACTCCAGACCCGGCAGCTTGATCCCCACCACCGCCAGCAGGCCCGTCCCCATCAGCGACCAGACGATAGCAGCAATCACCAGACCATACGGAATATGACCGACAATAGGCAGATCCGGCACGTGTGCAGAGAGCGTCACCAGCACCGGCAGGAAGGCAATCAGCGTCATGATGGCGTTGATAAAGCTTACGCCCATGTCTTCAAGCGTGGAGGCAAAACGCATGGTGTCTTCCTGCACGCGCTGCGCGGCACCTTCGATATGCCGCAGGTGCTGCCAGTGCGCCATATAATGTTCGTTCATCGCGGTACGCCAGCGGAAAACGTAGTGGCTGACGAAGAAGTTGTTCATGACGCCGATGATAACCGCAATCAGGGCGATGCCGAGGAAGACGCCAACTTCATGGTAGAACTGGTTGATGGTCACCTTATGCGGCGAGCTCAGCGCGGTCTGGATCAGATCGTAGAACGGCGCATACCAGGCGTTCACCGCCACGCCCACCTCTACGAGGAACCAGGTCACAAAGATAATCAGCGATGTGCCGAGGATCGACCAGTACTGCCAGCGGTGCGGAGAGTACATAAACCAGAACAGGGCAAACAGCCCTACGCACACCGTGTAGTAGGCATAAAACAGCAGGTAGCTGAGCGACCAGAAACGCGCCGCGCTAATCGGCACTTCGCCTGTCGCCCCCGTGATGCGCGTCAGCCATGCGCCGCCGCCCGCCTGCCAGAAAATGACAGCGATCAGTGCCCAAATAAATGCCGACAGGAAAAAAGGCCCCGGCTTTGGGAAAAAAGACTTAAACATAATGCTTCCTTCTTGTTGTTATGGCTGTTGCTGTGTACAACACGTCACCAAACGAAAACCTGCCCGAGCCAGCCTCCCGGCTCCGGCAAAAAGGTCAGACCCGAGCGTTAATTATTAGTTCGCTTTCCAGTTTTCAAGAATTGTTTCGGTGCGTTTCACCGCGAGAGGATTCGCCGGCGCGATGAAGTTACGCCAGACGTCGTTGTGGTGGTTAATCACGATCTGCGCATCTGCCGCTGGGCGATTGGCGGTAGTATGGGCATCTTCCGCCACGGTGATGTGATAACCCCGGCTGACGCCGTTCTTAACCGTCGCATCAACGCAGTAATCGGTGGCGCAGCCGCAGATGACAAACTCGCGAATGCCCTGCTCACGCAGCAGCGCCTCAAGCGCGGTGTTATAAAAGGCATCGCAGGCAGTTTTGGTCACGTAAAGCGCGTCGACAGGCTGATGGAGTTCAGGCAACAGCGCAAACCCTTCACTTCCCTCTTCCAGGCCCCCGGCCTCTGTGTGCTGAATAAAAATAACCTTGTCGGCTGCCTGCGTAAGCTGGTTGATCAGAGAAACACACTTTTCGCGCTGATGACGAGGGGTTTCAAATACCCCGTTCTGCATATCGACAACCATAACCACACGCTTCTCAGACATACCGTTCTCCGTAAGATTGAGTGAAACTGGTGCCTATCATAAGCCCGATGTCACAAAATGGGAGATGGCTCGCAAGTAAATTGTTCATATTTACCCATGGTTACGTTTTTCTCGCTATCGTTATGCAATTCGGGGCATTGCGCGGTACCGTTTAGTAGTATAAATACCCATTACTTTCCTCATTCACTTCATGGATGCTTTTCGTTGAAACGTTGTCTGCTCTCTTTTGCCGCGCTGTGTGCGGTGAGCTTCTCTACCGCCCAGGCAGCCCAACCGCTGACGGCTCCCGTTTTAGCTTCAGATATTGCCGATCGCTATGCGAACCTTATCTATTACGGCAGCGGCGCAACCGGAATGGCGATGGTTGTCATCGACGGAAACCAGCGTGTATTCCGCAGCTTTGGCGAAACGCGCCCGGGAAATAATATTCATCCGCAGCTGGATTCCGTTATCCGCATCGCATCCTTAACCAAGCTTATGACCAGCGAAATGCTGGTGAAACTGCTCGACCAGGGCGTGGTGAAGCTCGACGATCCGCTCAGCAAATACGCGCCGCCAGGTGCCCGGGTACCCACGTATCAGGGGACGCCGATCCGGCTCGTGAACCTTGCTACCCACACCAGCGCCCTGCCGCGTGAGCAGCCAGGCGGAGCGGCGCATCGTGACGTATTTGTCTGGCCAACGCGCGACCAGCGCTGGAGCTATCTGAGTACCGCCACGCTGAAAGCGGCACCGGGCTCGCAGGCCTCTTATTCAAACCTGGCATTCGACCTGCTGGCGGATGCCCTCTCAACGGCGGCAGGCAAACCCTACACGCAGCTGTTTGAAGAGCAGATCACCCGCCCGCTCGGCATGAAAGACACCACGTTTACCCCGTCCCCGGACCAGTGCCGTCGTCTGATGGTGGCGGAGAAAGGCGCCAGCCCCTGTAATAACACGCTGGCGGCCGTGGGCAGCGGCGGGGTTTACTCCACGCCTGGCGACATGATGCGCTGGATGCAGCAGTTCCTTTCCTCTGATTTTTACTCGCGCAGCAGCCAGGCTGACCGTATGCAGACCCTGATTTATCAGCGTACTCAGTTGCATCGGGTCATCGGGATGGACGTACCGGGTAAAGCCGATGCGCTCGGCATGGGCTGGGTCTATATGGCACCGAAAAATGGCCGTCCGGGTATAATTCAGAAAACCGGCGGCGGCGGCGGATTCATTACCTATATGGCCATGATCCCGCAGTCAAACGTGGGCGCGTTTGTGGTGGTGACCCGCTCCCCGCATACGCGTTTCGTCAATATGAGTGACGGTATTAATAACCTGGTGGCAGAACTGAGCGCCAATAAAGCCCAGGTGCTTACCGCGTCCAACTGATATTAATATTCCGTGGGCAAGCGGTTGATGCTGACCAGCTTGCCCCGACTCATATTGATATAGTTTCCCTGTCGCAGGGCGGCCAGAACTTCGGCAACAACAGAACGTGAAATGCGTGTACTTTGCTGAATATGATTCATCACACCGATTTTTGAACGCAGCGTTTCATCCCATTCGGCCATATTTAACAGCATCGCGCGGATCTGGTGATAGGAGTTATTGCCCACCAGCTGCATATCGCGTTTCCCGAGAATGTAGTTTATCCAGGATAACCAGCAGAAGGCCTCCTTCCAGAGTGAATACTGCTGGATGAGTTGACGGGTGGTTTCCGTGGGCAAATAAAAACCGGTACAGGCCGTTTTAGCCATCACTCTATATTCCTGAGAGTGATTAATGACAACCGTAGACAGACCGAAAATAAAAGGTGCCGTCGCGATCCCCACCAGCAGCTCATCAGAAGGGCGATAGACCTCAATAACGCCGGTTTGTAATACGATCGTTCGAGGCTCATTTGATTCGCCTGACGTAATGGATTGTTGGGGAGCACATGTAAAAGGGGTACTGGCTGTTATTAACCCCTGTTCGAGCCGGCGTAATTCAGAAAGTGGTTTCGCATTAACATTCATGCAGACCTCAAGTCATCCGTATTTGTCGGTTCAATATTATTTTTATTGCTTCTGTAAAAAGCGGGGAAGATAACTCTCCCCCGCTTTTATTCATTACCAGGTATATTTCACGCCCAGGTTTGCGCCCCAATTCTGGTCGACGTCTGCGCCGCCCAGATAAGTAGCATCCGTATAAGCGCTGAAGTTCTTCGTGAAGCTGAACTGAGTGCCCAGCCCAACACGAACAGCGGACCCTTTCACGCCGTTATCAATGCTGTCACCGTTAATATCGGCATTGTTATCGGCGTCGTCATAGACGTAGGCCAGTTTGAAGTAAGGCGTCAGAGCCTGATCGCCGCCATAGTTGAAGGTATAACCCGTATCAACACCAAGTTCATAACGCAGGCTGTCGTAAGATTGTCCATCAACGCGCATGTCATTGCTCAGACGGTAGTCATCACCAGACTGGAACAGACCCGATACGGCTGCGTATGGAGTAACGTAACCAGAGAGGTTTGGTTTCCAGTCATAGCCCAGCTTCAGCCCAAAACCAACGGCGTCACTGGTGGTATTGCCGTCAACATACTGGCCGTTGCTCATGTTAGCGGAAAGATCGCTGTTGAAGCGGGTGTAGCTCAGGGAGCTGTCGAGGAACAGATCGTTCATGAACTTGGCCGACGCGTAGATCATCGCCGTCTGGCTGTCCTGATCGACCTGACCGGTACGATCGCTGATATCACCCTTCGCGAAACCTGCCGCCCCACCGACGATCCATTTCGCGTTATTACCGTCAATCTGAGTATCCAGACCCACCATAATGCCGCTTACGTCCTGATCGTAGCTGATAACGCCATTGTCACCGTCGAAGTTGCCACCGAAGTAGCTCACCCACGCCCCGCCGTTATCCGCCAGGCCGTGACGGCTGATGGTCAGACGCGTGCCGACGGTATCCTGCTGCAGATTCCAGATATTGGTATTGGCTGATGGGATGCTCAGCGCCATATTGGCAGAGTCAGTCAGCTCTTTCTGCTGAAGGACAACGGCATCACCCTGCTGCTGCGCCTGATAGGTGTACGCACCTAAATCGGCTTTGTTTGCGGCAGTAAAGCTGGCGGTGGTATCCGCATTATTGTCATAGACGCGAATAATCTCTTTGTTTTTGTAATCAGCAACGGAACCGGCCCCGGTCGCATCATCGATGCGCACCTGGTAGTTACCTGCAACGTCACCATTCACTGACAGGTGGCCATCAGAGTTAATCGCCACAACACCGTAGTCGTAATCGGCATTGTACTTATCGTTAGTGATATAGCGTGCGTTGTTCAGATCGCTGTTCAGGACGTAATCACGGCTGGCAACGTTCAGCACCCCGCCATCGGTCAGTTCCATATTGTGCGTATCAACCTGACCCAGCCCCAGCGCCAGCTCAGCACCGTTATCCACGGTGATGGTGTTGGCATACAGTTCGGCCGTTTCTTCCGTCAGTGCCGCACGGCTATAGCTGTCCAGATACAGATGGTCGGTCGCCACGCCACCGCTGTCCCCAATATTCATTGATGAAGCATTGGTCAGGGTGATGGAGTCCGCCAGCAGACCAGAGTCTTCAACGTTAACCTGAGACTGGTTGTTTACCGTCAACGTGTCGATGTTTGAAAACTTGCGGGTATCCCACTCAGAGCCGTTATCCAGCGCGATGTTAAACAGACCGCTCTGATACACCGCATCGCCCGCGACATGTCCATTGCTGTCATAGGTGGAGTCCGGCCAAATGCTGTTCGGGGACAGAGTGCTCCAGTCTACGTTGCTGTAGCCCTGCCCATACATCTGCGCCGTGCCGATAGCCTCGACGCTGGACTGTGCTGCGCCGACCCATTTGCTGCCGTTGGTGAGAGTAACATCCAGCTTATCGGTGCCATCCCAGCCGTTGGTGGTTGGGTTATAGATGCCATCGGCGGTGGTATCGGTTGCCGGATCGCCGTTCGGATAGAAGTTGTTGTCGAAGGTGCTGGAGAACAGAATATCGCCAGTAACGGTGGAGTGATCGAACGTGGCGGTGGTCTGCATCGCGTTATCAGACGCGCTAGCAGCAACGATCAGCGCCGCATCATCCGCTGCCGTGGCATTCGTTTCGCCGTAGTCGCTCGGTTTCGCGGTTTGACCGTAGAACCCGCTGGTCCCCAGATCGCTGTATGCGCCGGAGGTCAGAACGGAGTCTTTCACCATCAGCGTGTCGGTAAATACTTTGCTGCTGTTGGCTACGCCTTCAATACCGTCGTAAGGAGTGTTATCCAGCTCCTGATAACCCTGCGTCAGGGTAATACCGGCAATGTGGGAATTATTCTGGATAACAATATCGGACTCCACATCCAGGGTAATCGCATTACCCAGATTATACGTGTCCAGATAGTGTCTTTCCGTATTCACCCCATTTACGACATCATACGCATAATGCTCATAGGTATCGTTAATGGTGGAATTATCTACGGTCAGGCTAAAACGTTCGTACTGAGAATGGGTTGTGCCATCGGTATCTATACCATCAGCACACGTGGTGGTCATACACGCAGAGGTAATCATGCCATTAACGGTGCTATTGGAAATGCTCAATGCATTCGCCCGACCATTGATACCATCATCCAGATAGTATGTTGAAATAACACCATTCACGATGCTTTTATTAATCACCGGATAAATATCACCGTCGTGGGTCGCATCTGAGTAATCCCAGTCGGCATAGCCATAATACCAGGGAGAGGAAGCGGTATTATCGTATCCGAAGGTATTATATGTCGTACCAGAAATATCTTTCGCATTGGCCTGAGAAGCGATAGCCAGGGTGCAGGCTAATGCAAGTTGAGATACAACGAGTTTCTTTTTCCATGTTTGCATTGGGTCATCCCTCCTCAGGGACGTAAGCAAGTTTGTCCATCAATGATTTTGCAACATTTAATTGCGGAGGGAATTATGCATTTTCATTTCGAAAAGGTTCAATGAATGATTCCATTAAGTCCGTATTCAGACAAAAAACACACCCAGACTAAAGAGAATAAGGCGTCATATAATAAATATTATAAAAACAGAATGTTAATACACGGCTAAATCAACAGAAAAAACACACCGGGAAATAATAAATCACTTTTAATTATGCTTTCATTTCCATATAGAAATAACGCGAATATCTCATTCTCTTCTCAACGTTATACTGCCCTGCATTATATATTATTGATGACAGGCTAACTCACCTGCCGCATTTCACAAAAGCAAAATGCCCACTTTAGTAAAACACCCGTCTTCACTTTGATGTACACTAGCCCTCTTTGTTCCACAAACATCAGGCATACCATGACCGATTTAATTGCACGCCCACGCCGCCTGCGCAAGTCACCTGCACTGCGCGCTATGTTTGAAGAGACAACCCTGAGCTTAAACGATCTGGTGTTGCCGATTTTTGTCGAAGAAGAGATCGATGACTACAAAGCCATCGAAGCCATGCCGGGCGTAATGCGCATTCCGGAGAAATATCTGGCGCGTGAGATTGAACGCATCGCCAACGCGGGGATCCGCTCGGTGATGACCTTCGGCATCTCCCACCATACTGACGCGACCGGCAGCGACGCGTGGAAAGAAGATGGCCTCGTCGCCCGCATGTCCCGCATCTGCAAAGAAACCGTGCCGGAAATGGTGGTGATGTCCGACACCTGCTTCTGTGAATATACCTCGCACGGCCACTGCGGCGTACTGTGCGATCACGGCGTGGATAACGATGCCACCCTGCTTAACCTCGGCAAGCAGGCTGTGGTCGCGGCTGCGGCAGGCGCAGATTTCATCGCACCATCTGCGGCGATGGACGGACAGGTTCAGGCGATTCGTCAGGCCCTGGACGCGGCCGGTTTCACCGACACCGCAATCATGTCCTACTCCACTAAATTTGCCTCCTCCTTCTACGGCCCGTTCCGTGAAGCAGCCGGTACGGCGCTGAAAGGCGATCGTAAAACCTATCAGATGAACCCGCTGAACCGCCGCGAAGCGATTCGTGAATCCCTGCTCGATGAAGCCCAGGGCGCAGACTGCCTGATGGTAAAACCGGCTGGCGCGTACCTTGATATCCTGCGCGACATCCGCGAGCGCACCGAGCTGCCGCTGGGCGCTTACCAGGTGAGCGGTGAGTATGCGATGATCAAATTCGCCGCGCTGGCGGGCGCCATTGATGAAGAGAAAGTGATCCTGGAAAGCCTGGGGGCGATCAAGCGCGCGGGCGCGGATCTGATCTTCAGCTACTTCGCGCTGGATCTGGCCGAGAAGAAAATTCTGCGTTAATCCGCTTTAGCGCCGGGTGACGCCTTCGCCTTACCCGGCCTGCTCTCTGCTCTAATCTTCACTAAACTGCAATACAACCGACATCTGCCCCTTCTACTGTCTTCGCAAGACGGCAGGAGGAGTGACCATGTTTAGCCTCGATAGCGTTCTCGACGATCTTTGGCCTCAGGCGAGGCCCGCACCCTGGCAAAAAAGTCTGTTAAAAAGACTGTTCTACGAAGACGAATTTCAGCAATTTGCCGCAGCACACCGCCACCTGAAAGGCCTGGATATGGTGGAGCAGGTTCTGGAACACCTGGATATTCTCTGCACCGTTTCCGCCCGCGATCTCGAACAAATCCCCGAACATGGCCCGCTGGTCATTATTGCCAACCACCCGACGGGCACGCTGGACGGACTGGCGCTGCTGTATGCCGTCTCCCGCGTGCGGCGCGATGTTAAAGTCGTGACCAACCGGATGCTGACCCACCTTGAGCCCCTCAGCTCGCTGTTTATTCCGGTGGACAATATGGGCGGCAGGACGGCGAAATCGTCCCTGGTGCAGATGGAACAGCATCTGCAAAACGCGGGCGTGCTGATCTTCTTCCCGGCCGGAGAAGTTTCGCGCCCCACGCGCAAAGGCATTCGCGACAAAAAGTGGCACTCTGGCTTTATCAAACTCGCCGGCAAGCTGCGCGCCCCGCTGCTGCCGGTGCATATTCAGGCGCATAACAGCCTGCTCTTTTATGCCAGCACGCTGGTCTCCCCAACACTGTCGATGCTGCTGTTGATGCAGCAGATGTTCCGCCGCCGCCACAGCCAGCTGCCGATCAAAATCGGCCAGCAGATTGCGTGGCATCACTGGCACAGCGCTAACCTTTCGTCGCGTGAGATGGCCGAGCAGTGCCGTCAGCACGTGATGCGTCTTGGCAAGGGAGTGCCCGGCGTCTTTAAAACCCAGTGCGCCATTGCCCGTCCGGAAGACCGGGCCACCCTGAAACGCGCGCTGGCGCAGGCCGAATGTCTGGGCAAAACCAGCGACGGCAAAACCATCTATCTTTGGCAGCGAAACGGTCAGGAAGACGCCCCGCTGCTGCGCGAGCTTGGCCGCCTGCGCGAGATTGCCTTTCGTGCGGTCGAGGAAGGGAGCGGCAAGCGCCGGGACACCGACAGCTACGACGATGACTATCTGCATCTGATCCTGTGGGATGATGAGGATCTGGAGATCGTCGGCGCGTATCGCTTTATGCCGACGGCCATGCAGATCGAAAAGCGCGGCGTCGAGGGGTTGTACAGCTATAGCCTGTTCCACTACGACGACAAAATGCAGGACGTGCTGGAGCACGGCATTGAGCTGGGGCGCAGCTTTATTCAGCCGCGCTACTGGGGACGCCGCGGCCTGGACTACTTATGGTCCGGCATTGGGGCGTATCTGGCGCGTTATCCGCACTACCGCTACCTGTTTGGCCCGGTCTCAATTTCCGGTGGCTTACCGCCTGCCGCGCGGGATCTGCTGGTCGCCTTTTACCGCCTGTGGTTCCCGGCGACGCATCCGCTAGCCGCCTCGCGCCAGCCGTATCCCGCGTCCCTGCCGGACGTGCTGGCGCAATTTGGCGGCGTGGATTACGTGGACGATCTGACGAAACTGAAATCCCTGCTCGGCAATCTGGGCTGCGGCATTCCGCCGCTCTACAAGCAATATTCCGAGCTGTGCGAGCCCGGCGGCGTGCAGTTTATTGATTTTGGCAGCGACCCGGCGTTCAACAACTGCGTTGACGGGCTGGTGCTGGTGGATTTGTGTTACCTGAAGGCGAACCGCTACCAGCGGTATATTGAGGCGCACCTTTAATTAGCCGGGTATTTGTAGGCCGGGTAAGGCGTAGCCGCCACCCGGCAATTGTGCACCGTTTTCGCCGGGTGGCGCTGCGCTTACCCGGCCTGCGGGTGTGACGAGGTTAAGGACGGTAAAACGGCTTATCGCCCAGAATCGTCGCCCGCTGCATGATCCGGCGCTGCGGCAGATAGTCCGCATTGGCATAATGCTGCGTCACGCGGTTATCCCAGATCGCCAGATCGTTCTCCTGCCAGCGCCAGCGCACCTGGAACTCCGGTTTGGTGATATGCGCAAACAGGAAACCTAACAGCGCCTCACTCTCTTTTTCCGTCACGTCCACGATACGCGTGGTGAACCCTTCGTTCACAAAAAGCGCCTGCTTGCCCGTCACCGGATGGGTTCGCACCACCGGGTGCAGCAGCGGAGGGTGCTTCGCAACCGCCTCCTGCCAGCGCTGATGTTCCTCTTGCGTTTTACGGTACTTGTACTCCGGGAATGATTTCTTGAAATCATGCTCCGCCCGCAGCCCGCTCAGCAGCGTCCGAAGCGGCGCAGAGAGCGCCTCATACGCCGCAATCCCGCTGGCCCACAGCGTATCGCCCCCCGTCTCCGGCAGCTGTTTCGCCGCCAGAATCGCCCCGGCAGGCGGCGTCTCGATAAAGGTTACGTCGGTGTGCCAGTTATCGTTATCCGGCGGGTTATCGTTGTGGGTGTCGAGGACGATAATCTCCTCCACCCCTTCCGCATGCGGATAGACCGGGTGGATATGCAGATCGCCAAAGCGCAGGGCCAGCGCGCGCTGCTGCTGCGGGGTGATCGCCTGCTCGCGCAGGAACACCACCTGATGGCGCAGCACCGCGTGGTACAGCTGCTCAAACTGGTTATCGCTCAGCGGACGGGTCACATCAAGGCCCGATACCTGTGCGCCAATGTACGGCCCCAGCGGGGTAATGGTCAGACGTTCACTCATTGTATTTCTCCATGCCAGGGCGTCAGGCGGCGCTGTAACGCGCGCAGCCCCAGTTCTAATCCGAAGGCGATCGCGGCGATCACCGCGATCCCTGCCAGCACCACGTCAGTCGCCAGGAACTCTCCCGCCGACTGCACCATAAACCCAAGGCCGCGCGTGGCCGCAATAAGCTCCGCCGCCACCAGCGTGGACCAGCCCACGCCAAGGCCGATGCGCAGCCCGGTTAAAATCTCCGGCAGCGCGCCGGGTAAAATCACGAACAGCAGCACCTGCGTACGGCTGGCTCCCAGCGACTGCGCCGCGCGGATCCGCACCTGCTGGGCGCTCTTCACGCCCGCCAGCGCCGACATGGCCACCGGGGCAAAAATCGCCAGATAGATCAGCAGGATTTTTGACGTTTCACCGATGCCGAACCAGATCACCATCAGCGGCAGATAGGCCAGCGGCGGGACCGGACGATAAAGCTCAATCAGCGGGTCGAGGATGCCGCGCACCGTCGGGCTCAGCCCCATCGCAATCCCCACGGGAATGCCGATAATCACCGCCGCCAGCAGCGCCACCAGAATGCGCGTCAGACTTGCCCCAAGATGCTGCCAGAGCGTGGCATCCATAAAGCCCTGCGGCCCGGCGATGGTAATGAGTTTGGCCAGCACCTGTCCCGGCGGCGGCAGAAACAGCGGGCTGACCCACTGCTGGGCAGCAACCGCCCACCACACCGCCAGCAGCACCAGCAGCGTACCGACGCTCAACGTAATTTGACGCGAAAAAGGCCAGCGCAGCGCCAGACGCGTGCGACGCGTTTTTTCACTGAAGACGATACTCATGAGAAAGCCTCCCGCTGTTCAAACACGCGGCTTAAGACGTATTCACGCTGTTCGATAAACAGCGGATCGGATTTGATGCTGCGCACGGGTTCCCCCGCGACGTAGCGGCGGGCGAAATCCAGTGGCAAACGCTCCAGCACGCGGCCCGGCCCCGGCGAGAGCAGCACCAGCTCCGTCGCCATAAACACCGCCTCTTCGATATCGTGGGTAATCAACAGCACCTGCTTGCCCGTCTCATGCCACAGGCGCAGGAGCAGGGTTTGCATCTGCTCGCGGGTGAAGGCGTCGAGCGCGCCGAACGGCTCGTCCAGCAGCAAAAGCTGCGGATTCGCTGCCAGCGCGCGGGCAATACCTACGCGCTGTCTCTGGCCGCCGGAAAGCTGCCAGATATAGCGTTTTTCCGCCCCTTCCAGCCCCACTTTTTTCAGCATCGCCCGCGCTGTTTCCAGCCGCTGTTCACGATTGATGCCCGCAAGCTGTAGTCCAAACGCTACGTTTTCCTGCACGTTGCGCCACGGGAGCAGGCCTTCATTCTGGAAGACCACGCCGCGCTCGGCGCCGGGGCCTTCCACCTTTTTGCCTTCCAGCTGAATGGTGCCATGCTGATAAGGGACAAACCCGGCGATCAGATTCAGCAGCGTGGTTTTTCCGCACCCGGACGGCCCCAGCACCACCAGCAGTTCACCGCTGTCCAGCGTCAGGTTGATCTCCTCCAGCGCGGGTTTGCCACCGTAATCAGCAGACAGATTTGTAATATTCAGCATGGCGGACTCCTTATTTCACAAAACGATCGGTCACGTACTGACTGTAATCCGTCGCTACCGCGGGCACTTTGCCCTGCTCTTTCAGGAAGGTGGCGGTATCAACAATCGCTTTGTTTACCGGCCCGGTCAGCTGCTGCACCTGCTGCGCGGGGGTCAGATAGGTATTGCCCTTCACCAGCCCCGGCACGTCCGCTTCCGGCACGCCGCTCAGGCGGGAGAGTTTTTCCAGGTTGGCGGGCTGCTTCAGCCATTCATCCGGGTTACTGATATACGGCTGCTGGGCGTCAATCGCGCTTTTCGCAAAGGCTTTCACCACCTCAGGATGTTTCTCGGCGAAGTCTTTACGCACGACCCACACGTCGAGCGTTGGCGCGCCCCACTGGCCCACTTTTTCGGAGTCGGTCAGCACGGTGCCGTCTTTTTCCAGTTCGTTCACGGCCGGTGCCCACACATAGGCCCCGTCAATGTCGCCGCGCTGCCAGGCCGCAATAATCGCCGGCGGCTGGAGGTTGATAATTTGTACCTGTCCCGGCTTGATGCCCCAGTGTTTGAGCGCCGCCAGCAGGCTGTAGTGGGTGGTGGAGATGAACGGCACGGCGATGCGTTTGCCGATCAGGTCTTCCGGCTTGGTGATGTTTTTCTTCACCACCAGCGCTTCTGAGTTACCGAGCTGCGAGGCGAGCAGGAAAACCTCAATCGGCACCTGCTGGCTGGCCGCAACCGCCAGCGGGCTGGATCCGATATTGCCGATCTGCACGTCGCCGGAGGCTAACGCACGCACCACGGACGCCCCGCTGTCGAACTTGCGCCAGTCAACTTTCGCGCCGCTCTCTTTGGCAAAAGTGTTATCCGCCTGCGCGACTTTCGCCGGTTCCGCAGAAGTTTGATACGCGACGGTGACGTCCACCGCCTGCGCCTGAAATGCCCACAGCGCCAGTGCGCCGAGTAGTGTGATTCGCGATGAAATTGCCATAGTGCCTGCTCCCCTTGTTGTTATGAGGGCAGTATTTCCAACGCGTGAATTTTGATAAAGGAATAAAAATGAATCGCTCATAACGATTCGTTTTTAGATAAAAAGCGGGAAAGGATAGTTGGTATTGTGCGTTTGTTTTTTTCCCCTCTCCCCGTGGGCTGAGGAATCCCCACAAAATAATGCCTGCACGGACGCCCCCCTCTCCCTTGAGGGAGAGGGCTGGGGTGAGGGGGAACATACGGCTGTGGTGGTCATTCCGTTCACTTTATGTTTCTTGCTACTCTGTAAGGACATGACCGGTGAACGTGCCATGGCGGCTCAATCGCCGCCGCCCTGGCGACCCGGGCTCCCGGCGGTAAATCGCCGCTTCGCGGTACCCTCAGCTTATTCCTTCAGGCTATCGGGTCGGGCATGAGCCTGCATCCCTGCAGGCCACGCCCTCTCGGCGCATCCCTGCGCCTCGCCCCGGCCTTACGGAAACGCTTCGGCGATTTACAGCCGGACCAGGGCGTCGCTGTAAGTTATTAATTTTTTTTGAAGCAACGTTCATCGCTTCAGGTAAAAAAATTACTGGAGATTCCTCAGCCCCGTGGGAGAGGGTCAGCGATCCGTAGGCCGGGTAAGGCGTAGCCGCCACCCGGCAAAGTACTCAGCGCTGCGCGTTCAGCTCAGCAATGTCTTTCGGCGTGGTCCGACAGCAGCCGCCAATCAGCTTCGCTCCGGCATCCAGCCACTGGGGCAGATACCCCGCCAGCGTCTCGCACGCTTCGCCGTGGTGGTGCCAGGTTTTGGTTACCGCGTCATAATGCTCGCCCGAGTTCGGGTAGACCACCAGCGGCAGCGGCGTCAGGCTTTGCAGGTGCTTCAACGCTGCCGTGGTGTTTTCCAGCGCGATGCAGTTAATGCCCAGCGCAACAATCTGCGGAGAGTTTGCCAGCGCGCTGACCACCTCACGCAGCGGCGTACCGTCGCTCAGGTGCTCGCTATCGCTTAGGGTAAACGAGAACCACGCCCGGGCGCGGGGATATTCAGACAGCAACGCCGCCAGCGCCTTAATCTCGGCAAACGAAGGCAGCGTTTCGCAGGCAAGCAGGTCAGCGCCCGCATCCAGCAGCGCCTCCACGCGCGGGCGGTGGAAGGCGGTAAACTCCTCGGCACTGCGCACGTAGTCGCCGCGATACTCTGAGCCATCCGCCAGATAGGCACCGTATGGTCCAACGGATCCCGCCACCAGCAGCGTGCCCGCATGCGGATTTTCCGCCAGATACGCTTCGCGCGCCTTACGCGCCAGCTCCACGCTTCTGCCAATCAGCGCCCGGGACTGCGCCTCGTCCAGGCCGCGCGCCGCAAAACCCGCAGGCGTGGCCTGATAGCTGGCGGTGATCGCCACCTGCGCACCTGCACGGTAATAATCAAGATGCACTTCGCGGATAAGCTCCGGGTTTTCCATCAGCACTTTGGCAGACCAGAGGCTGTCTGCCAGGTTGCAGCCGCGCGCTTCCAGCTCCGTCGCCATCGCGCCATCCAGCACCACAAACGGCTGCTTTTCAAGGAGGGCGGTAAGCGGATTATTCTGCGACATGTTCGGGCTCCTGCGATGTCATATTTCGGGTCAGGTAGTAGGCACCATAACACAGGGCGACAAACGGAATCCCGCAATAAAGGGCAATGCGCTGGCTTGGGTCAAACCACAGGCCGACGCAGGCCACCACGCAGAGGATAAAACCGAGCACCGGCACCAGCGGATACCACGGCGCGCGGTACTGCAGCGCAAAGAGCGGTTGCCCGGACTGCAGATGGCGACGACGGAAAACGAAGTGCGACGCGCAGATGCTGATCCACACTGCCACCACCGCAAAGCCAGAAATCGCCGAGAGTGCGACAAACACCGTGTCCGGCGCCACGACGCTTGAGAACAGCGCCAGTACGCCGCCGAGCATAGAAACCGAGAGCGCCGTCAGCGGCACGCCGTTTTTGTTCACGCGGGCAAAGCAGCGCGGGAGCG
This sequence comes from Enterobacter sp. ECC-249, assembly GCF_043965265.1. NCBI lineage: Bacteria > Pseudomonadati > Pseudomonadota > Gammaproteobacteria > Enterobacterales > Enterobacteriaceae > Enterobacter > Enterobacter sp. ECC-249. Next base: position 1,465,009 of record NZ_CP143660.1, on the reverse strand, counting down.
TTTTCTCATTAGAGAGCGACCACAGCATGCGCCCGGAGGCGTACAGCCCCGAGTTCGCGGCCGAAAGGATCGCCGTCAGGATCACGAAGTTAAAAATATCCGCCGCGTAAGGAATACCGACCTTTTCAAACACCAGCACGAACGGACTCTTTTCCACGCCCGCCTGCTGCATCGGGATCAGCGCCGCCAGCACAAACACGGTGCCGATAAAGAAGATGATCAGGCGGGCAATGGTGGTACGGATTGCGACCGGAATAACCTTGTGCGGATTTTCCGTTTCCCCTGCGGCGATACCGATAAGTTCGGTCCCCGAAAAGGCAAAGTTCACCGCCACCATGGTCATCAGGATCGGCAGGCCGCCGTGCGGGAACCAGCCCTCCGCGGTAATGTTGCTTAAGCCCGGCGCGGGTGAACCGTCCTGCATCGGGATAAAGCCAAAGACCGCCGCGCCGCCAAGAATAATAAAGGCGATGATGGTGATGACTTTCACCAGGGAGAACCAGAACTCGCCTTCCGCAAAGAAGCGCGTTGAGATGACGTTCAGGCCAAAAATCACCACGCAGAAGACAACGCACCACGCCCAGACGGGCACCTGCGGGAACCAGTACTGCATGCAGAACCCGGCGGCGGTAAAGCTCGACCCGAGCGCCACCGTCCAGGTGAGCCAGTAGAGCCACGCCACGGTGTAGCCCGTCGCCGGGCCAAGATAGCGGGCGGCATAGACGTGGAACGCGCCGGTTTCCGGCATCGCCACGGAGAGCTCGCCCAGACACTGCATCACCAGCCAGACCACCAGCGCGCCTATCAGGTACGCCAGCAGCGTGCCCGCTGCCCCGGTCGTGGAAATGATGTAGCCGGTATTGAAGAATAACCCTGTCCCAATCACGCCACCCAGCGAGAGCATTATCAGGTGGCGTGTTTTCATGGTGCGCTTAAGCTGCCCATTTTCTTGTTGTGTTTGCATATTACCTTCTATACGTATGGACATCTAAACATCCAAAGAAGGTGTGTTATACCGCGATTGTTAATAAAAAGCTAGATGACCAGACGCAAACGGGCGCGCCGCGCGCTAAGTCTGGGGTGGGTTGTAAGGATCACATAGAGAATCGGACGCCAGGCCATAAGCACCTCCGCAAGCAGATACTTACAGCATGGTGCGGACGAGGTCGCTCCTGGGTAAGACAAAAGTCGTATCTTTTCCCTACCAGCTAAACTCTCTGCATGCCTCGCGCAGGCGAATTAAAAACTGGCGCGCGTTAGTCGTCATCGCCGATTTCTGCGACCACACCGCGCAATACTGAGCCGACGGCAGTTGGGCGATGGGCAGCGCGACCAGCTTGTCATCAAGCTGCAGCGGCTGACACATTGCCCGAGCAACCACCGTAAGATAGTCCGCGTTAAGTACCATACTCAGGCCGGTGATAACAGAATCCGTACGCAGCGGAGTCACGTCGACCTGTCGGTAAAAATGGCTGAGCTCGTTTTGCAACTGCTGGTAGTAACCCATTGATGACTCCGGCAGCAGCCATTTAGCCTGACGTAGCGCCATCAGATCGCGAGCGTCAGCCAGCGGATGTCCTTTGCGCGCGACGATACAAAACGGCGAGGTGAACAGGGGTTCGATCATCACCCCTTCTGGCGGCGCCATCGGATCGACAGAACCGATGGCGATGTCAATTTCACCGTTGCGCACGCCGGGTAACAGCGAGGATAACTGTCCTTCTTTAACCGTCAGCAGCACCTGCGGCAGCGTCTCTTTAAACGCCTCGGCCACATCGGGAAACACCGTCAGCGCAATCAGTGACGAGAATCCCACGGTCAGCCGTCCGTGGGTGTAATGGTTAATCTGTTCCACTTCATCTGCCGCACGGCGCAACTCCTCCAGCACCCACTCCGCGCGGTGGGAAAAGGCCATTCCCGCCTCGGTCAGGGCGATGCCCTCTTTGCTGCGCAATAAAAGTTGCGTGCCTAAAGTTTGCTCAAGCTCACGCAATGTTCGGCTCAACCCGGGCTGAGAAACGCCCAGCTCACGCGCGGCTGAACGAATACTGCCGCTACGTGCCACCTGACGAAAGGCCTGAAGATGCCCAAGTTTTGGCAAATATCTCATCACTCACCCTATAACAAAAAAGCATCACCTATAGAAAAATTATATCTTCCCCAGCCTCAGGTAAACCCCTAGATTCGGAGTACACACCACACTCATCATCACACTCTGACGTCAGGCGGAAAATAAAATGAAAAGCCAGTCACAGATGATTTTTTTGCTTTTTGTCGGCTATGTCGTGGTCTATATCGATAAAACCGTCATGGGGTTTGCCCTGCTGCCTATCGAAAAAGAGTTCGGCCTCACCAGCGCGGAGCTGGGCTATATCACGGGCATTTTCTTCCTGGCCTATTCTCTCTTTCAGGTGCCAGCGGGCTGGCTGAACGACAGGCTCGGCTATAAAACCATGCTGCTCCTCTCCCTGTGCGCGCTCGGGATCTTCGCCCTGTGCTTCGGTGCGCTGGGCATGAGCTTTGGCCTGCTGCTGCTGTTTCGCTTTCTCTCCGGAGTGGGGCATTCCGGCTATCCCTGCTCATGCGCGAAAGCGGTGGTCAGCAATTTCTCGCTGGAAAAACGCACCTTTGCGCAATCGGTTTTACTTTCCTCCGCCGGACTGGCAATGACCGTGGGGCCCATTGTGGCCGTCTCTGCGCTGGAGCACCTGGGCTGGCACGCGTCGTTTGTGGTGCTGGGGATTGTTGCTTGTGCCATCGCCGTGCTGATCGCCGTGCGCGTGCCCTATCAGAAACCTGCGCCGCGCCAGCAGTCAGGTGAACAAAACGGCGCCCTGTGGCGTAACCCGACGGTGGTGCTACTCTTTGTCTCTGTGTTCTGCGTCAATATTCCCAGCTACGGCCTGATGGCCTGGCTGCCAAAATTCTTCGTGCAGAGCAGGGAGATGCCGCTGGAAATTTCCGGCTATATCGTCGCCGTCGGCGGTGCGGGGATTTGGCTCTCGTCCTTGTGCACCGGCTGGTTCGTCGGGAAATATTTCCACAACCGCGAGCCGCAGGTGATTTTGATCTGCGCCCTGATCGGTGCTGCTGCTATTTTCGGCATCTTCCATACCGCCACGGCACTGACGGCCAGCATCCTGCTGTTCGTGGGGGAGGTTTTCCTGATGGCAACCTTTGTAACCGCCTTTACCCTGCCGATGAAACGCCTTCCGGAGAACATTATGGGCTCGGCTATCGGCCTGATAAATACCGGCGGAACGCTGGGAGGCTTCGTTTCGCCTGTCGTAATTGGCTATCTTGTCGGGAAAAGCCACAGCTACGAAAGCGCGTTTATTTTCCTGTCACTGGCAATGGTCTGCGCGGGAGCGGCGATAGTACCGCTGATAAAAAAACCTGTGGCCACGCTGCCGGTGACTGACTGAAGGAGACCGTCATGAAAAGTACCACTGAAAACCTTATCCGCGACGTTAATGAAGAGGTGATCCGCTGGCGCAGGCATATTCACGCCAACCCGGACCTCTCGTTTCAGGAAAAACCCACCGCTGATTTTATTGCCCGCGAGCTGGGGAATCTGCCGGAGCTGGCGATAAGCCGCCCGCTGGAGAACAGCGTAGTAGCCGTATTGCAGGGCGAAAAGCCCGGCCCAATGTGGGCGCTACGGGCCGATATCGACGCGCTACCGCTACAGGAAGAGAGTGGAGAATCATTTAGCTCCACTCGGCCCGGCGTGATGCACGCCTGCGGTCACGATGCCCACACCGCCATGTTAATGGGGGCAGCGAAAGTGCTCTGCCATCTGCGCAGCCAGCTTTGCGGCAGCATTAAGTTTATCTTCCAGCCTGCCGAAGAGGTGCCGCCGGGCGGCGCACGCGAGCTGGTGGAGAAAGGGGTCGTTGACGACGTCGAAAAGATTTTCGGCCTGCACGTCTTCCCGAACAGCCCTACTGGAAAAATCACGCTGAAAGAGGGCGTTTACGTCGCCTCCAGCGATAACTTTGACATCACTATTTTTGGGCAGGGTGGCCACGGCTCAATGCCGCAGTTTTGTATCGACCCGGTGGTAATCGGCGCTGAGGTGGTTACCGCACTGCAAAACGTGGTCGCACGTAATCTTGACCCGATTAACGCCCCGGTGCTGACCATTGCCACCTTCCAGGCCGGAGATAGCTATAACGTCATTCCGGACAGCGCCCGTCTGGCAGGAACGGTGCGAACCCATAATCAGCAGGTGCGTGAACAGGTTCCCCAGCTAATGCAGCGTATTGTTGAAGGCGTAGTTAGTGCTCACGGGGCGCGCTGTGAGATCCGCTGGCAGCAGGGTTATGCCGTCGGAAATAACCATACAGACACCAACGCCATCGCCAAAAAAGCCATTGCGGAGCACTTTGGTGACGGGACGCTGCAGCTGGCCGATCGCGCGCTGTTCGGCAGCGAAGATTTCTCATCCTATCAGGAGAAAATTCCCGGCTCGTTCCTGTTTGTCGGCTGCGGCAACGAGGAAAAGGGTGCGGTATGGAACGTCCATAACCCACATTTCCGCATTGATGAAGCCGCGCTGGCCGTGGGCGTTAAGGCACATGTTGCGCTGGTAAGCGCGTTATTTGAGGCGATTTAACGCCTCACCAACCCTTGCACCTTAGCCGGTGCAATGGTTGGTAATTCTCACAATCAGTTCTATAGTCGTCACAGTTTCTTAGTAACCAGGACTGACTGATGCGCTTTAACGGACTGACTAAAGGTTTCTTTATTTTCATTCTCGCCCTTGTAACCTGGGCCTTCTTCGACGTGCTGTCGCCCTACTTCTCCGCGATACTGTGGGCCGCCATTCTGACCGTCATCTTCAACCCGGTAAAAAACAAGCTGCGCGCCGCGCTGGGGGATCGCAACGGGCTGGCCTCGCTGTTGACCATCGGTATTATTTGTCTGATCGTCTTTATTCCGCTGATGGTGATCCTCTCCTCGCTCGCCATTGAGCTGAATGTGGTTTACACCAAACTGCAGGAGAATAACACCCAGTTCCCGGAAGTGGTGGCGAGCATCTTCAACCACCTGCCTGACTGGGCCAGCGGCTTCCTGGCGGATCACAACCTGACCAATGCGGCGCAGATCCAGAAAAAACTCTCTGATGTCGCGCTGCAGGGCGGGCAGTATCTGGCGGGCAGCGCGTTCCTGATCGGCAAGGGGACGTTTGGCTTTGCGATTAGCTTCGGCATCATGCTGTATCTGCTGTTCTTCCTGCTGAAAGACGGCCCGTATCTGGTGCGCCAGATCCTCGACTCCCTGCCGCTGTCTGATTTTGCCAAGCAGCATCTGTTCGCCAAATTCGTCGGCGTGTCGCGCGCCACGGTGAAAGGGACGGCGGCGGTGGCCGTGGTTCAGGGCATCCTCGGCGGGATTGCGTTTGCCATTGCCGGTATCGACGGCAGCGTGCTCTGGGGCGCATTAATGGCCTTCCTCTCGCTGGTGCCCGCCATCGGCTCGGCGATTGTCTGGGTGCCCGCCGCCATCTTCCTGTTCGCCACGCACCAGATCTGGCAGGGGCTGTTTATTGTCGGTTTCTTCGTGATCGTCGTCGGGCTGGTGGACAATATCCTGCGCCCACTGCTGGTGGGGAAAGACACAAAAATGCCGGACTACCTGATTCTGATCTCCACTCTCGGCGGCATGGAGCTGTACGGCATTAACGGCTTTGTGATTGGGCCGCTCATTGCCGCGCTGTTTATCGCCTGCTGGAACCTCTTCTCAGGCCGCGATCACGAAGGTAACGCCGAAGAGCTGGACCCCGATTTCATCGAGGAAGGAAAAAATCCTCCAGATTTGTAATGGCGTGACGATAAAGACCACACCAGGCGGCGCTGAGCCGCCTTTTTTTTCGCCTTAAATCAGACGTTTTCTATAATTTGAAGAACGCCATCCTACTCATGTCGTAAAAGGATCATCTGGTGCGAATCGCGACGATAACAAACTGGGCCTATGGGGCCACGGTCTGCCTGACCATCGCCTCCGGCATCATCATGCTGATGGCGTCCAGTGCGGATACCCTCGAACGTCAGGCCGTTGAACAGCGGCAGAAATTTGATCAGCTGACGGAAGATATCGAAACCGATATCTGGGCGCAGTCTGATTTAGCGCGGCTGTACGTCATCAAAAAAGATCCTCAGGTGCTCAAGGAATATAACCAGGCAGAAAACAGCCTGAAGCGCATCGAGCTTCGGCTGGAAAAGCTGCAGGATAACGGCGCATCGGATGAGGAACTGGCCCTGCTGCATGAAGGAATAAAGATCGTCGATGAACTGCAGGACGAGCAGCAAACCGCCCTCGAAAGCCTGGAACGCGGTGAAGACGCCCAGGCCGTAGCCTTGCTCTATGGTCAGCCCTATGAGCAGGAGCTGGATCGCGCGCAGAATCAGATCGATCACTTTCGCCAGATACTCGACAAGCGCGTCATCGCCGCCGTTCAGGAGGCGACAAAAAAATCGAAAGCGCTGCGTACCGCCTCTGAGCTGACGGTTGGCCTGACCGCCCTGCTGTTCCTGTTTGTGCTCGGCTTTATATTAAAGCGCCGCGTGCTACGCCCCGTGGTGCGCCTGAGCGACGTGGTGCACCGTCTGGCATCCCAGGATTACGCGGTTGAAACACCCAATTTCAACCAGATCGATGAGATAGGCGATATGGCTCAGGCCATTAGCATCTTCCGTGAAAACGGCCTGGCGCGGCAGCGTCTGGAAAAAGAGCGCGATGCCGACTGGGCCATCCGCGAGCTGCTGGCGCGCATGACCCAGCGGCTGCAGGGGTGTGAGAACTTTAACGATGTGATTAACGTGGCGGAGCTGTTTGCCCCCAATATCGCGCCGGGGATCGCGGGCCGACTCTACGTCCTTGACCGCGAGCCGTGGCAGATGCGCTGCGTCGCGCAGTGGCTTTCGCCGGTTGGTGAAGAGACGACGTTCCATCCGGACGAGTGCTGGGCCGTGCGTCGCGGGCAGAGTCACCCACCGGTGAACGGCGAGCCGGATATTGCCTGTTATCATCTTCCGGCATCCCAGGCGGAAAGCGCGCTTTGCGTGCCGCTTATCGCTCAGGGCGAGGCCATTGGCCTGCTCTCCTTCCAGAATATTATGGCGGATAATGCCCCTTCCCGCGCGTATCTGGAGCTGATGGCCGAGGCGCTCGGGCTGGCGTTGGCCAACCAGCGTCTGCGCGACGCGCTGCTGGAAAAAGCGTTGTTTGACCCGCTCACCGGCCTGCGTAATCGTCACCATCTGGAAGATACCCTGCAAACCCAAACGGCACAGGCGATACGCACCGGCGTGCCGTTAAGCTGCATGATGATTGATATCGACCACTTCAAGAGTATTAACGATCGGTTCGGTCATGAAGCGGGCGATCTGGTGATCAAAAGCGTGGCGTCAATTGTTCAGCGCGCCGCACATGACAATGGGCTGGCATTCCGCTACGGCGGCGAGGAGTTTCTGGTGCTGCTTTCCGGTGCCGATGAAGCAGAAGCGTACGCCTGCGCGCAGAAGATTTACACAGGCGTGCATGAGCTGTCGCTTCGCTACGGGCTGACCGAGATTGGGCCGGTGGACGTGTCGATTGGCATTGCCAGCTATCCGCAACATGCCCAGACCGACAACCTGCTGCGCGCTGCGGATGTGGCGCTATACCGGGCAAAAGAGCTGGGACGCGCGCGGATTGTGAGTTTTGGGATGCTGGAGGCGGGCTGACGCTGATTCTCGCGCTCTGACTTTCCCCGATTCAGGCGCGGGTTATAGCCCAAAGCACGACAATCCCCAGGGCATTGCTCCGCTTTTCCACATACAGGGTGGTATCGGAATAAACGTTACCCTGCGGGTTACAGATGCGGATCTCTTTCTTTAATTCCGGCTCGTAGACTTCCGCACCCGAGCAGGTGTGGCGGGTACTGGATTCATACCGGTAAGGTTTGCTCCAGGCCGAATAGTCCCCCTCCAGCAGCCAGGCCGTTGTAAAGACCACGAACATGGCAACCGGCAGGCTGCAGATAAAGAAGCCAAGGTAGATTTTTACCGCGTCAGCAAGGCGCTTACCTTTCAGTCTCCCCTTTCTGATGAAATAGATCATCGCCACCAGTGCCAGCAGGAACGCCCCACAGGCAAGGTACTGCTCCCCGCGGATCGAAAGGTATGTCACGCGGTAAATGTTGACTGACCAGACCACAAAACCCGATATCAGTCCTATCCCGCCCGCGATGAGAGGGATCCAAAAGGAAAAACGCGCTTTTTTCATGGTGGACTCGTCCTTGTCATTCTTGTCGGGTCAGAAGGTCAATCATTGCCCGGGTAGCTGCTGACTGACGTCGGTGCGGGGCAAACAGCACGGAGAAAGGTCGCGATCGTCCCCGAAGGTGCGGCAGCACCTCAACTAACTGGCCGCCCTGTATTCTGTCGCGGACGATAAATTCATAGCTCTGACAGATCCCCATCCCCTGCTCCGCCAGCGAAACCACGCCGAGTACATCGTCTGATATTTCGATAGTTGAACACGGCATCCAGTCAATATCGCGCCCTTCATCATGAAATACCCAGGGGGCGATACGCCCGGTGCGCGGCATGATAAACGGCAGGCACTGATGGCCCTGCAGCTCTTCCAGCGCCTGAGGCTTTCCTCTCCGATGCAGGTAGTCCGGGGAGGCGACCAGGAGCAAGGCCGCGTCTTCCAGCTTACGCGCCACAAGTCCACTGTCAGGCAACTGTCCCAGACGGATCGCAAGATCGAACCCCTCAGCGATCAGGTCAACGTTGCGATTGGTAATGTTCAGCTCCACCTGTACGCGTGGGTAGCATTGATTATAGTGCGCCAGCAGCGGCGGCAGGCGGTAGTGGGCATAGGTGGTCGGGACGCTCATTCTCACGCGACCGGTCAGATCGCCCTCCTGACCCCGGCCAACGCGTTCGGCGTCATCGAGCAGAGAAAACGCTGAGCGAGCCTGCTCAAGATAGACGCGTCCGGCTTCGGTCAGCCCCACCCGGCGGGTCGTGCGCTGTAACAGCTGCCGTCCAAGGCGCGCTTCCAGGCGGGTGACCGCTCGGCTCAGTACCGAAGGGGTGGTTGAAAGGGCAACCGCTGCGGCAGTAAACGAGCCGTGCTCAACCACAGCAATGAAGACTTCAACGTCGCCGAGGTAATCGAATTTCCGGCTCATTTTGCTCTCTCAGGAACAAATGTTTTTCAATTCGGCTAATTTATCTCCCGTTGGGCGATGAGTAAAGTGGCCAGCATTCATCACCTGAACGTGCCACTGGAGCCTGTCAATGTTCAACCGCCCCCTTATTCTGCCCGCCATCGCAATGGCGGCGTTGTTCTCTTTCCCGAGTGTTGTTAACGCGGCGAACCACCCGCTTCTGGAGCGCTGGCGAAGCTACACCGGCGTGAGCTGGGAAACCGCTACAAACGGAAAGATACCTGCGACGTTTTCCGGTTCGGTCAATGCCCCTATTGCGGGTATCCACTTTGATGCAATGGACCGTGCCTTTGTCAGCACGCCCCGGCTGGTTTCCGCCGCAGCACCCGCCACGTTAAGCATTCTGGATACGACGGCGCAGTCTGGCCCTGCCCGCCTGACGGCGTTTCCCTCCCGCGAGGGGAATGCGGTGAACACCGATCCGGCTCAGAGCCTGCGCAACGTGCTCGGTTTTTATATTGACCGTAAAAACGGCTGGCTATGGGCGCTGGACATGGGGTTTGTTGCAGGCGAAACAGAGTCCCCCGTGGGGGCGCAGAAACTGGTCGTGCTGGATCTCCACTCTGGCCGTACCATCAAACGCATCGCCCTGGACGGCGTAGCGGACCGCAAGGCAAGTTTCCTTAATGATGTGGTGGTCGATGAGAACCGCCGTGTCGCCTATATCTCCGACAGCGGCTCGCGGAGTGCGCCTGAAAACCAGGTGGGACTAATTATCGTTGATTTCGCTACCGGTACGGCCCGGCGCGTGCTCGATCGTCACCCTGCGCTGCAGATTGAGCCTGGCGTTAACGTCGTCTCGCACGGGACTGAAGTCTGGCCTGGTAAACCATTACTGATAGGTATCAATGGCATTGCGCTTTCACCCGATGCGGGCACGCTGTACTGGACGGTGACAACCGGCACGCACGCCTATGCGGTACCGACTGCGATACTGAGGCAGCCTGCGTCAACCAATGCGCAAATCGCCGGGCAGATCCGCGATCTGGGTCGCGTGGGGGGCAACACCGACGGAATGGTGACAGATGTAAAAGGTAACCTCTACATTACCGATGTCACACGCAATGGTATCGTCAGATACGATCCTGAAACCCATTCCATGTCGCTGATTGCAGCAAGCGAAGAGGTGCGCTGGCCAGACACGCCGGCAATCCGTCCGAACGGAGACCTGGTATTTACCTCGAGTCGCCTCAATGACCACTTCGCGGGAACCGTTAAACCGGGAGAAGAACGCTATGATTTGTGGCGCTTGCGTCTCGATGCTTTACAAAAATAAGGGCAAGTAAACCAGGAGACCTGCATATATTGGCTCATAATTTCACAGGTTCTTATTTCCTTAAAGGCTGAACGTGATGTCTTCCCCCTGCTCAGAAAGAAGTGGTTAACATTGCGCTCCTGGAAATTCCGTGAGGTGCGTTTTACTTCGCGCTTCACCGAAGTAACGCACGTTTGCACAACGTAGACTGGGCCTTCGTTAATCAGAGGATGATAAAATGAAAACCCAGCAGGTCGATTTTGCTTCTTTATATTTTGGTACACCGGTCGCCATTATCTCCAGCCAAAATCCTGACGGTTCAACCAACCTGAGCCCGATCTCCTCGTGGTGGATCCTTGACCGAAATATCGTGTTCGGGCTTGGCACCTCCGGAAAGTGTTATGAAAATATCACGGGTAACCCCGATATTGTTCTGAACATACCGGACAGCAGGCTCTGGCAGAATATTGAAGCTATCGCAAATAAAACGGGAAAAGCATCGCCACCGGAATGGAAGAAAAAGATGGGATATGTTTTTGAACAGGACAAATTTAGCGGCGGGAATTTCCATAAGGAAAAGGCGGTGACGATTAACTCGTTGAGAATTAAAGAGTGTCCTGTACAAATAGAGGCTAAGGTTGGCGGGATAGCGCCCCTGACCGGTTCGCAGGGGAACCTGGTGTCCGTTGATGCCTCGATAACCTGCATCCACATATCTGAGGCATTATTAATTCGTACTCAGCGAGGGGTGAAATTTAATGTGGAGAAATGGAACCCCCTCTATTATCTATTTCGCCACTATTTCTCGCTGGGTCACCGACTCGGTCACAACTTCCGCCACGATGATTAACCCGGTCTTTTTGACAGCGGAAAGGTTTAAACTTTTCGTGATATTCTTTCTTTACGCCCCTTAGTTCCTATACTCGAGCCATATTCGCCACTGTATTAACACCTGTCACGCGCAATACGTTGCACATGGCAGGTGAAGATATTTTGTTCTGGAAAAACGTCTATGTCGAAACTGGATTTGAGGTCCAAAAACACCTGGGGCGCGCTGGCAGCGATCGCCGTTGTCGCCGGTACGCTGGCATCTGCTTTTGCATGGACGGCGGGCTGGCTTGGGTCGCGCACGGTGAGCCAGGCACTGGTAGGGGAAACACCGAAACCCTTCCCGCCGGGTTTTCGCCGCGCGCATGGAAAAGGCATCTGCTTTGCCGGCACCTTTACGCCAAACGGCTCGGCGGCTTCTCTTTCAACCTCCCGCCTCTTCTCGCAGCAGGAAGTGCCCGTGGTGGGCCGATTCTCTATTGGTACCGGCGATCCGCATGCCCCGGATAGTACGACCAAAACCCTGAGCATGGCGCTGCTGCTGAAGACAGATGATAAGCAACAATGGCGGATGGCAATGAACAACGAGCCTTTCTTCGCCACGCACAGCCCGGAAGGTTTTCTGGCCTTGCGAAAAGCCACGGCCGTTGATGCGGCCACCGGCAAACCGGATCCGCAGCGTCTCAAAGACTTTTTGAAAGCGTACCCGGAGGCGGAGAAATACCTAAAATGGGCGGCACAAAAACCCGCGCCCGGCAGCTTCGCGGGGGCGACGTTTTACAGCATTAACGCCTTTTACCTTGTGAACGCGCAGGGGGACCGTCAGGCCGTTCGCTGGATGATGCGTCCGCACGAGCCTTTCCTGTTGATAAGCGATGAGCAACGACAGAAAGCCGATGACAACTTCCTGTTCGAAAATCTGCGTCAGCGCCTGGCGCAGAAGCCACTCTACTGGGATTACGTTTTGCAGCTCGCACAGCCGGGCGATCCGGTGGATGACCCTTCCCAGCCATGGCCGGACGATCGCAAAAAGGTGGTCGCCGGCACGCTGGAAGTAGCGCGGGTCGAAGCACAATCTACAGGCGCGTGCCGCGACATTAACTTTGATCCTTCTGTCGTACCTGCAGGCGTTGCGGTGTCTGACGATCCCATCTTGAACGCCCGCTCCGCAGCCTACTCCCACTCTTTCAGCCGTCGTGAGCGGGAAATCGGCTACGGCAAGGCCACCGAAGCCGTGCAAAAGCAGGAGGTAAAATGAGCTCAAATAAAGATATGCGAGCGCGCGCGCCGCAGAATTTCAATACCCTGGCGCGAAGCCTGCACTGGCTGATGGCGGTGATGATCCTGGCCATGCTTTTCATCGGTGCCGCGATGATGACGTCGTTACATCACCGGATTTGGCTAATCGACCTCCACCGGCCGCTGGGTATCGCCATTTTACTTCTGGCACTGGTTCGTCTGGTCAATCGACTTTTGAGCCGCACGCCCCCACTTCCTGCCGATTTGCCCGTCTGGCAGCTGCTTGCCGCAAAGGCATCACACTGGATGCTGTATGGGTTAATGCTGGCAATGCCGCTGCTGGGCTGGGCGCAGCTGTCGGCAGCAGGCCTGCCGATTGTGATGGTTGATGGCGTCAACCTGCCGGCAATTGTCCCGACCAGTCCAGCACTCTATGCCTGGTGCCACGACGCCCATAGCCTTCTGGCAAAGTTGCTTTTTGCCGTGGTGCTGGTCCATCTCTCCGCCGCACTCGTTCATGCGTGGATCTACCGGGACGCAGTGTTTGCCAGCATGGCGAAAGGGGGTAAGTCTGCGTCAGCCACCCGAGATGACGTAAAGTAAGGCAAGCGGCAGGTGACACGCACAATCAGAATGTTCGTGTCCTCGCTTATCATCGCCATCCTGAAACAGCGCACACAACCGGGGCGCGTATTTAGTCTCCAGATTCGCGCTCCAAAAAGCCGCGGACACCCCACAATTATCGTGGAAGATAATATCTCTCAATTAAAGCGATTATTTTTTAAACAGAAGAGCATTTATGCCCGCAATTTTGGCTTTTATCAAAAAGTTAAGCGTTCCTCGAGTATCAAACACCCTGACACCCTCAACACCTAAACCATTGATTAAAATGAGATTTCACCAATAAAAACGATAAAACCCCCTACTCCCCAACAAAATATATCAACTCGTGTGATATCTAAATTATAATTCTTATACTTCTGTTAAAAAGGTGGAGGTCAAAATGCGATTAACCCTACTGCTGTTATGCTGTCTGGTACAAAGTGTAACCTGGGCTGGCGACCTGCCAAAACCAGTTGGTAAACCCATTTTAACGATTTACGGTAATATAGAAAATACCAATGAAAATGGAAAAGCAGTGTTTGATCTCGCCAGCCTTGAAAAACTCGGAGTAGTGAGTTTCGAGACGACCTCCCCCTGGTATAACGGCCGTACGAAGTTTGAGGGTGTCCCCATGAGCAAGCTCATGGATTATGTTGGTGCAAAAGGTACGAACGTTAATGTTATTGCGCTTAATGATTACTCAACCGTCATCCCTCTTAGCGACTTTAAAAAATACAACGCCATCCTTGCCTTAAAGGTCAATGGCGAATATATGCGCATCCGCGATAAAGGCCCATCGTTCATTGTATACCCCTATGACAGTCTTCCTGAGTTGAATAATCAGATTTATTACTCACGATCAGCATGGCAGGTAAGCAAAATGAAGATTGAGTAGTCGTTCAGGAGAACATAATGAACAGGATACTGGTTGGTATCATTTTTTCTCTTTTTATCACGACAGGATATATTGCATACCTTGTTTATGATCGACAGCAGGAATTGCAAAAACTGACTCAATACACTGAGTCCTGGTCCGTGGCACAACTGGTATCAGAGTATTACCGTTTTGAATCATGGCTTGGTCTATACGCAACCGATACTGATGACGTTACGATAGACCAGGTCCGCATGCGCCTCGAAATTATGCTCAGTCAGGGCGATTTAATGAAAGGGGGCGATTTAGGTCGCTACATTGACAGCGATAAAACGCATCAGGAGCTCGCTCTACGCTTAGAAAAAATACTGGCCTATCTTGATAGTCATCTTGAAAAAATGAGCCATCCGGAGTTACAGGCATACCTGACAAATATGCATGAACTCGATGCACCGCTCAGCCAACTGTCTGCTACGGCATTAACAAAAGATATTAACACAGTTAATGAATCCAATAAAAAAATACAAATTCTGTACTATATTTATTCCGCACTTTCTTTGCTTCTGGTGATTTTAAGCTTTATTCTTGGCTTCTTAATGATCTACCAGAATAAAAACATTCTGAAAGCACACATGCAGGTGAAAAGCCTGGCAGACGAACTTCAAATATCAAAAGAAAAACTGCAAATTCAGAACTCGAAGCTGGAGTATGATGTTTATCATGACTCCCTCACCGGCATGAAAAACCGCCTTTTCTTCTGGGACGATCTCAACAAAATTAATCTTCAGGCAGATAAAAACCACGTCCCAGTCACCGTGATGTTATTTGATTTAGACCGCTTCAAAGAGGTCAACGATACGTATGGCCATGATACGGGAGATTTGCTGCTGAATCAGGTATCCCGACGGCTTACCTCGATGAGCAGCGCAACGGATACATTTTACCGTTTGGGCGGCGATGAATTCGCCCTTCTCTCCAGCGGACTTACGGAAACCGCTGCCGTTTCGCGCGCCAAAGAAATCAGCG
Source organism: Enterobacter sp. ECC-249 (assembly GCF_043965265.1). NCBI lineage: Bacteria > Pseudomonadati > Pseudomonadota > Gammaproteobacteria > Enterobacterales > Enterobacteriaceae > Enterobacter > Enterobacter sp. ECC-249. Next base: position 1,449,958 of record NZ_CP143660.1, on the reverse strand, counting down.
ATCATATCAGCCAGCCCTATACGATTAATAATCAGCTGATAAAAATTGCCACCTGCGTGGGTATCGTATTATCAGATAATGAACGACGCTCTGATTATCTTTACAAATTTGCCGATCTGGCCCTCTACGAAGCGAAAAAAGAAGGTTCGCAGCAGATCAAGGTCTTCCGGCAGTGGATGCTGCAAAGACTGCAGGAGAGCAGAACCCTTGAACATGATATGGCTCTGGCGATCGATCACAATGAATTCGTTGTGTATTACCAGCCTATTGTTGACTCATTCAGTAATGAAATTTACGGCTATGAAGCGCTTATTCGCTGGATACACCCGGTGAAAGGGATTCTCGCGCCAGATTATTTTATTTCCGTCGCTGAAAAAACCGGGATGATCAATGAGATCGGCAGGTCGGTGCTTGAGATGGCCTGCCGGGAAGCGGTGTCCTGGGCGGTGCCGGCCAGGATCTCGGTGAACGTCTCACCCGTTCAGCTAGGCAGTAAATCGTTTACCACGATGGTGCAGTCCATCCTGAAAGAAACGGGGCTACCGGCCAGCCGACTCGAGTTAGAGGTAACAGAGTCTTCGCTCTTCAGTGACAGCAACATGCCGATCACTATTCTCAAAAAACTCCGGGCATTGGGTGTCAAAATTTCTATCGATGATTTCGGAACCGGATATTCCTCGCTCTCACGACTGAGTGAACTTAATTTTGATAAAATTAAGATAGATAAATCCTTTGTGAATCCGATATCCACGCAGGATGATGCCCTTAATATCGTTAAGTTGATTACCGGCATGGCGAAAAGCCTCAATATGCGGGTCATTGCAGAGGGTGTAGAAACCGAAGCGCAGCTTGAACGTCTTCAGGCGCTTGGCTGCGATCTCGTGCAGGGATACCTGTTCGGAAAACCACAGGCTGAGATTGACAGGAAGATTAGATACGGTTGAAATGGTTGTGCGGTTTTTTCCGGCCCAAAATCATGTAGACGATTGATAATCAAAGGTTAAACAATGAAAAAAACAGCCCCGGACTATACGCCTGTTGATTTATCTCGTTGGCCAAGGAAGGAGCATTTTGAAGTCTTCCAGTCATTTGCTGAATGCACAATTAACCAAACCGTTCTGATCGACATTACCGCGCTGCGAAAACATATCAAAGAGGTGGGCTGGAAGTTTTACCCGACGATCATTTTTCTCCTGTCTAACATCATGAACCGGCATCCTGAGTTCCGTATGGCCATGAAGGACAATGAGCTTGTCATATGGAATGAAGTTCATCCCAGCTACACCATTTTCCACCCAGAAACGGAGACCTTTTCGTCACTGTGGAGCCACTATGACGGCAATATGCATCACTTCCAGAACACGTATGCAGAAGATACGGCCCGCTATGGAAATAGCCTTTCCTACTGGCCTAAGGAAGAGTCCCGGGAAAACGTCTTTTTCGTCTCGTCTATTCCGTGGGTAACGTTCACGAACTTTACGATGAACATTGCGCACATGAAGAACTTCTTTTCGCCTATGTTCACGTTTGGAAAATACTACGAGCAGGATGGAAAAGTGCTGTTGCCGCTCGCGGTGCAGGTGCATCATTCGGTGTGCGATGGTTTCCATGTGGCAAGGATGTTTAATGAGCTGCAGGAGATGTGTGATGGTTTGTCGGGACTGTCAGAGGAGAGGAATGGCTGATGCACAAGGGACAAATGTTGTTTATTTGATAGTCTGAAGACTACGTAAAAAATGGTGCGATAATAGGATTCAAACATTAACATAAACAACTGTTTTAAAAGAAAAAATAACAACAAAAATACGCTAATGCCCCCATTTATGCCCCCTAAACACCTTTATTAGGTGCAAAGGGGGAATTGTCAATCATGCTTGATTCGAGATTCACTTATACGGGCGTGTAAGTTACTTACAAAACGCAAATTACTCTTGATAACACTAAAGATGCAACGAGCTTGAAGCCAACAAGAGAAATAAACCAAAGTAAAAGAAATGACTCTAATAAATTGTCTTAATTCTTGGTAAATCACTGTTTTATAGAATAAGGACTTAAGCATGTAAAATACAAGCGTCCCTAACATCACTAAAGCAGATATTATTATGACATATATTAGTTTCTCAATCCTAGGTACATCCTTACTGTTTTTAATATAATCAACATTATCATTAACAATACTCTGAATAGCGTTTGGGTAAAGAAACCCCACCCATAACCCAACAATTGTAAATATTGCAGCCGATATATTCTGCAAAGTACCCACAACGTCTTTAATATCATTAAATGATAATGAATCTCTAACAATGATAATTAGAATAACCATAATGAATAGAAAGCACACATCAATTTTTGATGCATCCCACAATTCATGTAAGGCTTTTTTAGCTCCAGGACTCATATTACTCCCCTACCACTTGTACAAGATCGTTTAATGCTGGATTTTGATCTTCTAAAGCAATATTAGGAGCATCTTCTTCGCTCCCTTCAACATCACCCTCTTGCACAATTACAGAATTAAGCATATCGGCTCTGACTGTATTAATTTCTGCAAGTAAACGCTCAGGTGAATAATGCGAGAAACCATCTGAATCTATAGGTAACGTTGATTTAACAATATATTTAGTTAACCATATTGGAATATCAGAATCTTTAATTTTAAAACCAATGTCAGCCCAATCGGTTTCATCCGTTCTCTGTTCGAAAAGTAGTGCGATTTCTTCTGCCGAAGGTGCTCCATCGATTTTGACTTCGATACGCTTAGGGGCTTGAAGTTGAGGAGCCTCACCAAATAAAGATGGTAGATATTCACTAGCTAATCGAAGTAAAGGACCACGCTCGTCCTCCACATGTGTTGTAGTTGTATCTCTAATTATGGTTTGAGTTATCTGAGGCAACAGCGCTTCTAAATTCCTAACAGCGGTTCTCATTTTAGTTTGTTCGGTCTCAAATTTAAATATGCAGTTGCACTGTTCTTTCCCTTCACCATATTCAAATCTAGTTTTAACTGTATTAATAACTCGTCCTGGCTGACGATGATCCTGATGTGTAGAAGTAGTTTGTTTTTTTACACCATCAACGTTACCATTATTATTAACGAAAGACGTGACATAATTACAAAACCTTATGGTATCAGCACCAGAATGAGGGAAGATTATAGAAGCAATTTTATTATGTTCAGGAATTATCCAATAATAGCAAGGCTCCCCCCAAATTACAGGCTCTCCCTCGACTTCAGTTCCTGCTTTAACCGTTTCACTTTCATTAGCTCCTACAGCCGAACCAATGCGCACACCATGTAGATTTCCTGCCCCATCACCAACTGCTCTTAATAGAACAATAACAATATCGTTTGTATCGGGGTCAATTGCAACTCCCCTGCAATATGTCTTTGAGCGCATAGGATGCGTATTTACATCCCATGGAATGGTTTGCTCAATAGTCTTACCTCGCAGCCAATTCTCAAAGTCGGCAAAAATCTCATTCAATGTTCCATATTTGTAATCTAATTCTTTAGCTTTACGTTTTAAACGATAAAAACCAAAAGCATTAATATCAAAAAAAGTAACAGAACCATTATCCATAATTTTTCCCTTTCTAATAGAGTATCTTTTTGCTGTATTTTCCCATATTAAACATCACGTTAAGTTTGGTAAAGTTATTTTTGCCCATTTCATGTTCAATCACTCATTGTTGTGAAAAAACTGAAAAAGACCAAAATTGCACTACACCGCACCCGCCTGCGGTTTTCAGATCGCAAAAATTTTTCAGTTGGGATTTTTTACAAATGATAGCGCCAGACCGCGCCACAACTGGGGATTTACAGCGAGCAGAGAACTGAAAAGAGTGAAAAGAATTTCAGCTTTTTTCAGTTCAGCTTTACTCTAAAATCGTAAGCACTTGAATTAAGCTATTGATAGTAAAGGGATATAAATTTTTAGGTGAGATTTTTCATGATAATTGATGGCACACTTAAAAGTTAAAAAACTGATTCTTATAGACATTTTTTCTTAAGCAGCTGAAATTTAATGAACCGAAGCCGGGAAAATTTTAGTTACTCCCGGCGAACCGTTCAGTGACTCTCTTTGGCTGCCATCAGGAGTTCTAATGCTTTTTGTCGCTCGTCCGGTGGCAGGGCATCCATTAGCTCTTTAATCCGTCCCTGGCCGCGCAAAGCGCTGGGACTAATCGTGTGTGAGAATGAAACGTTCATCACAAACGTATGCCCACACTCTACATTTGAACAATAGCAGAAAACATCTGACAATTTGGGGTGCTTTCGGTTTGTTTTCCTCACCGTTGCCGCAGACATACACTCCGGGCAGTAAATTGTCATCACTCGCATCGCTAAACCTCTGTTGCCTGCCAGAAGAAAGGATTTTGGTTCCCCTCCATTTTGTTCTGAACGTGTAACACTGGTAGCAAGTATTAAATCGAGAGGTAACGAGAGGTAACATACTGAGTTTTTTACCTCTATTACAGGCCACCTCCATCAGATGGTTTATAGCTTATATCTTTACCTTTAGCGGCTTCTACCTGACTGGCATTCAGCATCATCGAGGACACATTTACTAAGCCGAACAGATGATGCCCTGATTGCCCCCCAATCGCATGTTGATTTCATGAGACAAGGGGTGACCTCAAACGACTAAAACAGTCGTAATTTGTATGTTTTGAAAGGTTTTGTTGATGTGAATTGACTTGAGAAAATTATGAGGGATGGTGCCGATAATAGGAGTCGAACCTACGACCTTCGCATTACGAATGCGCTGCTCTACCAACTGAGCTATATCGGCCCTGAGAGGCCGGTTACGAGTGTAACCACGGGGCAAAAGGTTAGATCTATCCGGGTGATGCGTCAATGCCCTTTTGAATCAAACGGCTATTTTTGCATCACCCGTGATTATTTACGCACGAATCGTATCGTCGCCGAAGCCGATCCACTTGTACGTGGTCAGCGCTTCCAGTCCCATCGGACCGCGCGCGTGCAGTTTCTGCGTGCTGACCGCCACCTCGGCGCCGAGGCCGAACTGGCCGCCGTCGGTGAAGCGGGTGGAGGCATTCACATACACCGCAGAGGAATCCACTTCGTTCACAAAGCGATCGGCATTGCGCAGGGTGCGCGTCAGGATGGCGTCAGAATGCTGCGTGCCATGCTCACGGATGTGCGCAATCGCATCGTCGAGATCGCTCACGATTTTCACGTTCAGATCCAGTGACAGGAACTCGTCGTCGTACTGCTCCGCGTTGACGGGAACGACGTTAGCCGGGCCATCCTGAAGCAGCGCGAGCGCACTGGCGTCAGCATGCAGCGTCACGCCGCTCTCTGCCATCTGTTTGCTCAGGGCCGGAAGGAAAGTGTTCGCAATGTCCTGATGCACTAGCAGCGTTTCAACGGTGTTACAGGTGCTTGGACGCTGGGTCTTCGCGTTAACGATAATCTTCAGCGCCGGTGCAATCTCAGCGCTGTCGTCGACCACGATGTGGCACACGCCAATACCGCCGGTGATCACCGGAATCGTCGACTGCTCGCGGCACAGCTTGTGCAGGCCCGCGCCGCCGCGTGGGATCAGCATGTCGATGTATTTGTCCATGCGCAGCATTTCGTTGACCAGCGCGCGGTCCGGGCTCTCAATTGCCTGCACGGCACCCGCCGGTAAGCCACACTCTTCCAGCGCCTGCTGAATGACTTTCACCGTCGCGGCGTTGGTGCGCCAGGTCTCTTTCCCACCGCGCAGAATAGCGGCGTTGCCGGTTTTCAGGCAGAGGGAGGCGACATCCACCGTCACGTTTGGACGGGCTTCATAAATAACGCCGATAACGCCGAGCGGCACGCGGCGGCGCTCCAGGCGTAAACCGCTGTCGAGCAGCCCACCGTCAATCACCTGCCCTACCGGGTCGGCCAGATTGCAGACCTGACGAACATCGTCGGCGATACCTTTCAGGCGGGCCGGGGTCAACGCCAGACGGTCGAGCATGGCTTCGCTCAGACCGTTGCGGCGCGCTTCCAGTAAATCCTGCTCGTTGGCGAGCAAAATTTCCTGGGACTGAGATTCCAGATAATCAGCGATTTTTTCCAGCACGCGGTTTTTTTCGCGGCTGGAAAGGAGCGCCAGTTTGTAAGAGGCGGCCTTCGCGGCGGCGCCCATTTGTTCCAGCATGTTCTGGCTCCTTAACGAATAATCATGTCATCGCGATGCACGGCAACCGGGCCATATTCATAGCCCAGAATGGCGTCGATCTGCTGCGAATGGTGACCCGCGATGCGGCGCAGGGCATCGCTGTTATAGCGGCTTACGCCGTGGGCGATGTCGCGACCTTCGAGGTTACGGATACGGATCACTTCACCACGGGAGAAGTTGCCTGTCACGCTTTTAATTCCTTTAGGAAGTAATGAACTTCCTCGTTCCAGAATCGCGGCGGTCGCCCCTTCATCAACGACGAGTTCGCCCGCAGGCGGCGCGCCAAATATCCAGCGTTTACGGTTTTCCAGCGGGGATTCCTGGGCGTGGAAGCGGGTGCCGACGGAGATGCCTTCCATCACGTCGCCAATCACGCCAGGACGGCTGCCCGCGGCAATGATGGTGTCGATACCGGCGCGGCACGCCACGTCGGCGGCCTGCAGCTTGGTCCCCATCCCGCCCGTTCCCAGGCCGGACACGCTGTCACCGGCGATGGCGCGCAGCGCATCGTCGATACCTTGAACGTCGGTAATCAGCTCGGCTTCCGGGTTAGAGCGCGGATCGGCGGTGAACAGCCCCTGCTGATCGGTCAGAAGCAGTAATTTATCGGCGCCGGCCAGAATGGCGGCCAGCGCAGAAAGGTTATCGTTATCTCCCACTTTGATTTCAGCGGTAGCAACGGCATCGTTCTCATTAATGACCGGAACGATATTGTTGTCGAGCAGCGCGCGCAGGGTATCGCGGGCGTTCAGGAAGCGCTCTCTGTCTTCCATATCCGCACGCGTCAGCAGCATCTGCCCGACGTGGATGCCATAGATAGAGAACAGCTGCTCCCAGAGTTGAATGAGTCGGCTTTGTCCCACGGCGGCCAGCAGCTGTTTGGAGGCGATCGTCGCGGGAAGTTCGGGGTAACCCAGGTGTTCACGCCCGGCGGCAATCGCCCCGGAGGTCACAATCACAATACGATGCCCTGCGGCATGTAACTGAGCGCACTGACGTACAAGCTCAACAATGTGGGCGCGATTTAGGCGGCGCGATCCGCCTGTTAAAACACTGGTACCGAGTTTTACCACCAGCGTCTGGCTGTCACTCATGATTCTCTGCCGTTCAACGATAAGGGAAAGTAATGTCGAACGAACGTTTTAGCAGGAGTCAGCCCCGTTGCCAACTGCCTTAGCACATCGCGAAACACTTTGTTGCGCGGGATCAGGAAGCGTAGCGGGAGAATTTGACACTTTTATTACCGAAATAATAAATCACAGTTTTTTAAAATTATTCTTAGTTTGTCATAAAAGTTTCATTCCAGAACGATAAAACCCTTCCTGTTTTTTCACGGGACTTAAGCAAGAGCTTATCGTCCAGCGAATTTTTTAGCGCGTTTATAAGACAGGATCGAAAATGAAAAAGAGCACTCTGGCATTAATGGTTATGGGCGTAGTGGCTTCCGCATCCGTTCACGCAGCTGAAGTTTATAATAAAAATGGTAATAAGCTGGACGTGTACGGCAAAGTGAAAGCCATGCACTACATCAGCGATGATGCCACCAAAGATGGCGATCAGACTTACGTTCGTTTCGGTTTTAAAGGCGAAACGCAGATTAACGATCAGCTGACGGGCTATGGCCGTTGGGAATCTGAATTTGCAGGTAACAAAGCCGAGAGCGACTCCTCTCAGAAAACCCGTCTGGCGTTCGCGGGCCTGAAGCTGAAAAACTTTGGTTCTCTGGATTACGGTCGTAACCTGGGTGCCCTGTATGACGTCGAAGCATGGACCGATATGTTCCCTGAGTTCGGCGGCGATTCTTCCGCGCAGACCGATAACTTCATGACCAAGCGTGCGACCGGTCTTGCTACCTACCGTAACACCGACTTCTTCGGCGCGGTTGACGGTCTGGACATGACCCTGCAGTACCAGGGCAAAAACGAAAACCGTGACGCCAAGAAACAGAACGGTGACGGTTTTGGTACCTCTCTGACCTATGACTTCGGCGGCAGCGATTTCGCCGTCAGCGGCGCCTACACCAGCTCTGACCGCACCAACGCGCAGAACCTGCTGGCGCGTGGCCAGGGGCAGAAAGCCGAAGCCTGGGCTACCGGTCTGAAATATGACGCGAACGATATTTATCTGGCAGCGATGTATTCAGAAACCCGCAATATGACGCCAATTTCTGGCGGGTTTGCAAATAAAGCACAGAACTTTGAAGTGGTCGCACAATATCAGTTCGATTTCGGTCTGCGTCCGTCCCTGGGTTATGTCCAGTCTAAAGGCAAAGATATCGAAGGTATCGGTGACGAAGATCTGGTGAAATATATTGACGTTGGCGCGACCTATTACTTCAACAAAAATATGTCCGCGTTTGTTGATTATAAAATCAACCAGATTGACGACGATAATAAACTGGGCGTGAGCAGCGATGACATTGTTGCTCTGGGTATGACCTACCAGTTCTAATGATGCGAAATAAAAAACCGGCCTCTGCCGGTTTTTTTTTATTTCGGGGATTAATGCGGACTGGTGCCCTCACCCCGGCCCTCTCCCACGGGGAGAGGGAGAAAACCATCATTTTTTGTAGGCCGGGTAAGGCGAAGCCGCCACCCGGCGCTGGGACACCATCAGGCAGTCAGCTTCACCGCTTCGCTGGAAAAGTTATCCGCTGGCTCGAACTTGAGATCCAGAGTCGCCAGCAGTGCGCGTGCCTTATCGTGGAACTCTTTCAGGGTGTATTCCAGACGGTCAATCACTTCCTGATCTTTAATGGTGGTCGCCTGCCAGTTGCCGTCTTTATTAAACAGGCCAAACTGGTAGCTATACGTAAAGCGTTTTTCCTCTGCTTCCATTTCCATCCACCAGCCCCAGAATTCACGTTTTTCGGGTGCAGGCTTCACGTTGACGCATACAGCCAGGCAGTCGAAAAAAAAGCGATTCTCTTCACACTGCTCTTCTCGAATATACGGGCCGAGAGCCATAAACTTCTTAATCAGTCTACTTTTCGGGTGTCCACTCGGTAACGTCATTGCGATCTCCTTTTGTGAAGCCACTGTTTTACCAAACCAGCAAAATTTAGCAATCTATTAACACAATCTCTGAGCGATCCAGCGCGTAATCTCTTTCAGTGCTTTATCGAAATTCTGATAGACCGGGCTGAACGGCACCTCAAGCAGTTTGCCATCCGCAGATGACGACGTGATTAAGCGCGACTCTTCTTCCGGACTGAACGGATCGTTTTTCCAGAAACCCGACAGCATCGGCGTTGGGCAGCGACGTCCCAGTAACCCTTGCGTTTTTAACGAGTAGCGATTGAGCTCAACGCGCAGCGCTTCATCTGATGCATCATGCATGCCAAGACGACTGGCCAGCACATCAAGGTACATTTCAGGCACGCTTCCCTGGCGTGCGGGATCGCTGAGCAGGGCGTGAACGACCGGACCAAGGCAGGCGACGGCTTTAAGGCGCGAAGATTCAAGGTAAGCCAGACGTACCGCGACGTTCGCGCCAAAGCGGAAGCCAAATGCCGCCACGCGGGTGTGGTCAACCCACGGAATGTTTTCCAGCGCTTTTAGCGCATGCTGGTGCAGCAGGCTGGAATCCTGAGTCAGCTTCCATTTGGAGGAGAAGCCGATTGAGGGCATATCAAGCGTCAGCATCGCGATCCCTTTTGGTGCGAAGTAACGCTCATACAGGCTGTAATAATCGATTTGCAGAGAGTCCAGCCCACCGCACATCAGCACGGTCGGGAACGGACCGTCGCCTTCCGGCATATGCAGGAACCCGGTGACGGGTGCGCCACCTGGAATGCTGAACTCAAGCTCGCGCATTTGGCCCGGCAAACGCTGCGCCGCCTCTTCATAAGCACGGTTCGCCAGCGCCTGGGCCTGCTCCGCCAGCTCATCACCTTTCAGATGTGGATACGCGGCGATGGCGAAGAGATTGGCCGCATGCAGCCAGTGCTTGCCGCTACGCGTGGCATCCTCTTCCTGACTGGCTTTTTGCTGCCAGAGCATCGCCTGTTTCGACCACTCATAGATCCAGTTGCCGCCGCGATAGCCCACCACCGTATCGTAAAGCTCGCTATCGGTCCGTTCGGCTTCACTCATCACGATACGCGCCTGCACGTCAAGGATTTCACGGGGGTCGATACCGCGCCAGATCCACATCAGGCGGTTAATCATACGATACCAGTGAGGCACGTTTTTGCCGTCTAACGCGGACTGGACGGCAGGCTGGGTCCCCGGATTAAAGCGACGCACCAGCGTCGACGTTTCAGGGTGTTTGAAACGGGGTTTGAAAAGTGTCTCGGTGAGATTCGCCTGCGTCATTGCGTTGCCTCCATGAATACGTCATATGGAGACTATTGTAACGCGTGGCAGGCCAAAAAGAACAACGCCCGGCATAGCCGGGCGTGTAAAGTTACGTACTGGTATTAACGGCCTGAAATCGGCGGTACGAAGACCACGCCCATATCCCATGGCTGTTCAATCCAGGTATCCTGCGGAATATCAATCACGTAATCGTCAACCAGCGGACGGCCAGCAGGCTTCGCGAAGATAGTGACGAAATGTGCTTTCGGATACATTTCGCGGATAGCGACCGCAGTACCGCCGGTATCCACCAGGTCATCAATAACGATAAAGCCTTCACCGTCGCCTTCCGCGCGTTTCAGCACTTTCAGCTCACGCTGGTTGTCATGGTCATAGCTGGAGATGCAGACGGTATCGACATGACGAATACCCAGCTCACGTGCCAGCAGCGCCCCCGGTACCAGACCGCCACGGCTGACGGCAATAATGCCTTTCCACTGTTCGGAAGGCATCAGACGCGCAGCCAGTTTGCGTGCGTGAATCTGCAACATGTCCCAGGTGACGACGTATTTTTCGCTCATGTGAAGTGTCCCAGCCTGTTTTTATACGGCTTAAAAAGTGTTCGAGGGGGAAATAGGTTGCGCGAGATTATAGAGATCTGACGCACTAAAAACCAGTGTTTAGCGCCCTCTGCCTGAGTTTTTACATGCTTTATGCTACCAGCCAGCAGAGAAAGTGGTATTCTCAGTTTCATCTCGCAAGCCTGACTTGTGGTAACTATTAACCTGCTAACCCTGTGACCTGCAACCCTGTTTGCAGCGCCTCGACAAGGAGACTTATCGTGTCTGAACTGTCTCAACTATCTCCGCAGCCGCTGTGGGATATTTTTGCCAAAATCTGCTCCATTCCACACCCTTCCTACCACGAAGAACAGCTTGCCGAACATATTATGGGCTGGGCGAAGGAAAAAGGTCTGCATGCGGAACGTGACCAGGTTGGCAACATTCTGATCCGCAAACCCGCCACCGCAGGCATGGAAAACCGTAAACCGGTTGTGCTGCAGGCGCACCTGGACATGGTGCCACAGAAGAACAACGATACCGTTCACGACTTCACCAAAGACCCGATTCAACCGTACATCGACGGCGACTGGGTGAAAGCGCGCGGCACTACCCTGGGCGCGGATAACGGCATCGGTATGGCCTCTGCGCTGGCCGTGCTGGCCGACGACAGCGTTGAGCATGGTCCACTGGAAGTGCTGCTGACCATGACCGAAGAAGCGGGCATGGACGGCGCGTTCGGGCTGCAGGCAAACTGGCTGCAGGCGGATATTCTGATCAACACCGACTCCGAAGAAGAAGGTGAGATCTACATGGGCTGCGCGGGCGGGATTGATTTCATCTCTACCCTGCCGCTGTCGCGCGAAGCGATCCCTGCCGGTTTCCAGACCTTCAAGCTGACGCTGAAAGGTCTGAAAGGCGGCCACTCCGGCGGCGATATTCACCTGGGTCTGGGCAACGCCAACAAGCTGCTGGCCCGCTTCCTGGCAGGCCATGCGGCCGAGCTGGATCTGCGTCTGGTTGACTTCAACGGCGGTACCCTGCGCAACGCGATCCCACGCGAAGCCTTCGCCACCGTAGCGGTTCCAGCAGCAAAAGCGGACGAGCTGAAAAAACTCTCCACCGTGTACCTGGATATCCTGAAAAACGAACTGTCGGCGAAAGAGAAGAACCTCACCGTGGTGCTGGAATCCGTCTCCACGGATAAAGCCGCGCTGACCGCGCAGTCTCGTGACACCTTCGTTCAGCTGCTGAACGCAACGCCAAACGGCGTGATCCGCAACTCTGACGTGGCGAAAGGCGTGGTGGAAACCTCACTGAACGTGGGCGTGGTGACCATGAGCGACGACAGCGCGGAGATCATCTGCCTGATCCGCTCCCTTATCGACAGCGGTAAAGAGTATGTGGTGAGCATGCTGGAATCTCTGGGCACGCTGGCGGGCGCGAAAACGTCTGCAAAAGGCAGCTACCCGGGCTGGCAGCCGGATGCAAGTTCTCCGGTGATGGCGCTGGTGCGTGAAACCTATCAGCGTCTGTTCAACAGCACGCCGAACATTCAGGTGATCCACGCGGGTCTGGAATGTGGTCTGTTCAAGAAACCGTATCCTGATATGGACATGGTTTCTATCGGGCCAACGATTACCGGTCCGCACTCGCCGGATGAGCAGGTTCATATCGAAAGCGTTGGCCATTACTGGACGCTGCTGACTGAACTGCTGAAAGCGATCCCTGCGAAGTAACATCTTCATCCCAACCCTCTTCCTCTGGAAGAGGGTGAAAAACCCAGGCCCGGTAAGCGTAGCGCACCGGGCTTTTTTACAGTCCTAATACCAGCTGTCGCTCTAACTGCGGATCCAGCAGCGTGACGTGCAATCCCACCAGCCTCACCCCTCGCCCGCCCCGGCGCTCTTCCCATGCCTTTTTTGCCGTTGCGATAAGATCGTCTTTATTCAGACGCGGCCAGACGTGTTCCTGCGTGGTCTGCTGGAAGTCATTGAATTTGAGCTTGATGCCCTGACGGGCGATGAGCAGGTCCGGCTTTACCTTGCTTAAGCGTCGTTCCAGCTCCGGGTAGAGCTGTTCCGTGATAATAGATTCGCACTCGGACCAGTCATGAATATCTTCAATGAGGGTACGCTCAACGCCGACGGATTTCCGCAGCCGCTCGTTGTTCACATCGCGATCGTCAATCCCCTGGCTGCGCTCCCACAGCACGCGGCCAAACTTCCCGAAGCGCTTGAGCAGCATGGCGAGATCGCTTCGCTGCACGTCTTCGCAGGTCCGTAACCCCATGCTTTCCAGCTTTGCGGCGGAAACTTTCCCCACGCCGGGGATTTTGCCGAGCGGCAGCGTTTTTAAAAAAGCAGGCACCTCTTCCGGCGTGATGACGTACTGGCCGTTGGGCTTATTTAAATCCGAGGCAATTTTGGCAAGGAATTTAACGGGCGCGACGCCCGCAGACGCCGTCAGATTCAGCTCGTTGAAAATCGTCTGGCGGATCTCCTGAGCCATCAGCGTGGCGGAGCCGTGGCAATGTACGCTGTCGGTCACGTCGAGATAGGCTTCGTCCAGCGACAGCGGCTCTATCAGAGAGGTATAGCGGGAGAAGATTTCCCGAATGTGAAGGGAAGCCTCTTTATAGGCTTCAAAACGGCCGGGCAGAAGCGTGAGATGAGGGCAAAGCTTCAAGGCCATCGCCGTCGGCATGGCGCTTCGCACGCCAAATTTGCGCGCAGGATAGTTGGCGGTGCTGATGACACCACGCTGAACGCGGCTGCCGCCAATGGCGATGGGAATATCCCGTAGCGCCGGGTTGTCACGCATCTCCACTGCGGCAAAAAAGCAGTCCATATCGACATGGATTATTTTGCGCATAGTAAGCCCTCACTCATCACTGGATAAGTATACAGTAAATAAATGAGGGTTGAGAAGCAGATGTAAGAATGCCGGGTGGCGGCGTTGCCTTACCCGGCCTACAAAAACTTAAATAATGCGCTGCTGCTCGCGCGCCATGCGTTTTTTGCGGGCGTCGCACGGTTCCGGGCAGTCGCAGACCTTCTCCATACCAATGGAGGAAATACCGCCGCAGCTGCCCTGAATGCTTTTCCGCTTAACGATCCAGCCTAACGACATGCCAAAGATAACAAGCACAAACACCACAAAGGTTGCCAGAAACGTCAGCATCATCAGCCTCCAAAGTCATCAAGCATGATGTTCTCATCTTCGACGCCGAGATCCTTCAGCATCTTAATCACGGCGGCGTTCATCATCGGCGGACCACACATATAGAACTCGCAGTCCTCGGGCGCCGGGTGCTGCTTGAGGTAGTTTTCATACAGCACGTTGTGGATGAACCCCGTGTAGCCCGTCCAGTTATCTTCCGGCTGCGGATCGGAGAGCGCAACGTGGAAGGTAAAATTCGGGTTTTCACGCGCCAGCTGTTCAAACTCGTCGTCGTAGAACATTTCGCGCAGCGAGCGCGCCCCGTACCAGAAGCTGATTTTACGCTTGCTGCCGAGCCGCTTGAGCTGGTCAAAAATGTGCGAGCGCATCGGGGCCATCCCCGCTCCGCCGCCAATAAAGACCATTTCCGCGTCGGTATCTTTCGCGAAGAACTCCCCGAACGGACCGGAGATGGTCACCTTATCTCCCGGCTTCAGGGACCAGATGTATGACGACATCACGCCCGGCGGCGCATCCGGGACATTCGGTGGCGGCGTGGCGATACGCACGTTGAGCATGATAATGCCTTTCTCTTCCGGGTAGTTGGCCATCGAGTAGGCGCGCAGCGTCGGCTCTTTTACCTCTGATACAAAGCGGAAGAGATTAAATTTATCCCAGTCGGCGCGGTATTCATCCGGCACGTCGAAGTCCGCATAGGCTACGGTATGCTCAGGACACTCAATCTGAATGTATCCGCCGGCGCGGAACGGGACATCTTCCCCCTCCGGTACGCGCAGCTTCAGCTCTTTGATAAAGGTGGCTTTGTTATCATTGGAGATAACCTCGCACTCCCATTTTTTGACGCCGAAGATCTCTTCCGGCAGCTCAATCTTCATGTTCTGACGCACCGCGACCTGGCAGGCCAGACGGCAGCCCTCTTTTGCCTCACGCTTAGTGATATGCGCCAGCTCGGTGGGCAGAATATCGCCACCGCCCTCTTTTACCGTCACGCGGCACTGCCCACAGGAGCCGCCGCCGCCGCAGGCTGAGGAGACAAAAATACCGTTACCGGAGAGCGTGTTGAGCAGTTTATCTCCCGCAGGCGTGCGGATCTGATTCTGCGGATCGCCATTAATATCAATCACCACGTCGCCGGAATTCACCAGCTTCGCCCGCGCAGCCAGAATGAGTCCTGACAGCACCAGTACGATCAGCGTGAACATCACCACGCCAAGAATAATTTCCATCTGTTAGCCCTTATAGCTGCACACCGGAGAAGGACATAAAGCCCAGCGCCATCAGCCCGGTGGTGATAAAGGTGATCCCTAAGCCGCGCAGACCCGCAGGCACGTTGGCATATTTCATTTTCTCGCGGATCCCCGCCATGGTGACAATAGCCAGCATCCAGCCGATACCGGAGCCGAAACCGTACACCACGGATTCACTGAAGTTGTAATCACGCTGAACCATAAACGAGACGCCGCCGAAGATGGCGCAGTTCACCGCGATCAGCGGGAGGAAGATCCCCAGCGCGTTGTAGAGTGAAGGGAAGTACTTATCGAGGATCATCTCCAGGATTTGCACCAGCGCCGCGATCACCCCGATAAAGGTAATGAAGTTCAGGAAGCTGAGATCAACCCCTTCTACCAGCGCGCCATCCCGCAGCACGAAGTTGTACACCAGATTGTTAATCGGAACCGAAAGCCCCAACACCACGGTGACCGCGATACCGAGACCAAATGCCGTCGACACCTTTTTGGAAACCGCAAGGAACGTGCACATGCCGAGGAAAAACGCGAGCGCCATGTTTTCAACAAACACCGCGCGCACAAACAAACTCAGGTAATGAGCCATTGTCGGTTACTCCTTTTCCTGCTGCTCTGGTCTCAACGTACGAATCAGCCAGATCAGCAAACCGATAATGAAAAATGCGCTAGGGGCCAGCAGGAACAGGCCGTTTGGCAGATACCAGCCGCCGTTTTGCACCGTGTCCAGCACCGTAATGCCAAACAGCTTGCCGCTGCCAATCAGCTCGCGCAGGAACCCCACGGTAAGCAGGATCGCGCCGTAGCCCAGGCCATTCCCGATACCGTCCATAAAGCTCGCCAGCGGCGGCATTTTCATGGCGTAGGCTTCCGCACGCCCCATGACGATACAGTTGGTGATAATCAGCCCGACAAACACCGAGAGCTGTTTGGAGGTCTCATAGGCGAAGGCGCGCAGCAGCTGATCGACCACGATCACCAGCGAGGCGATGATCGCCATCTGCACGATGATCCTCACGCTGTTGGGAATGTGATGGCGGATCATCGAGATAAACATGCTCGAAAACGCTGTGACCAGCGTAACCGCCAGCGTCATCACCACCGCCGTTTCCAGCTTGGTGGTCACCGCCAGGGCTGAACAGACGCCCAGCACCTGCAGCGTGATCGGGTTATTGGCGAGCAGTGGGCCAATGAGTACCTTTTTCACTTCTTTCAGTTCACCGGTATCAGCCATTGTTCAGCGCTCCTTCACGTACGTTTTTCAGGAAAGGACCAAAGCCCAGCTCGCCCATCCAGAAATCAAAACTGTGCTGCACGCCGTTTGAGGTGAGCGTGGCGCCGGAGAGCCCGTCAACGGCGTATTCGTCACCGGGACGTGCCGCCCCTTTCATCACCTTCAGCGCAGGCAGACCGTTATCATCGAGCACTTTCTTGCCGACAAACTGTGCCCGCCAGTTAGGGTTTTCCACTTCGCCACCCAGCCCCGGCGTTTCGCCCTGGTCGTAATACGTAATGCCTTTGACCGTGCGGCCATCCGTATCAAGGGCCACAAAGGCATACATCATTGACCACAGGCCGTTACCGTAAATAGGCACTACCACTTCCTGAATGCGTTTTTGGGGATCGCGAACCAGATAGATTTCGGCCAGATTGCTGCGACGCTTAATCCCGGCGGGATCTTGCGATGCCTCCAGCGTCACGCTCATCTGCGGATCTTTCAGCGCTAGCGCCTGGTTGAAGGTTGCCGGGTCTTTATCCAGCAGCTCACCCGTTTTTAAATCCACCAGACGCGCGGAAATACGTTCGGCAAAGACGGCCGAAACGTCGTCTGCGCTCATCCCCTCCTGCATCAGCCCGGCCACGGCCAGAATGTTGCGCTGCTTATCCAGGGCACGTTGCTCCTGCTGAAGGGGTTTTAACCCCACGGCAGAGCCGGCCACGACGATGGAACAGACCAGACAGAGCACCAGCACAACCAGCAGCGTTTTGCTGATGCTGTCGTTATTTTTTACCTCAGCCACGCGCCTTCCTCCGCTTGATGTTGGCCCGCACCACCAGGTAATCGAAGAGCGGCGCAAACAGATTGGCAAACAGAATGGCCAGCATCATCCCCTCCGGATAGGCCGGGTTGACCACGCGGATCAGGACGCACATCGCGCCAATGAGCACGCCATAGCTCCATTTACCTTTATCGGTAAACGAGGCCGAGACGGGGTCCGTCGCCATGAACATCATGCCGAACGCGAAGCCACCCAGCACCAGATGCCAGTACCACGGCATGGAGAACATTGGGTTGGTGGTTGAACCAATAGCGTTGAACATCGTGGCGGTCAGCACCATACCGATCATCACGCCCGCCACAATCCGCCAGGAGGCCACGCGCCCAAACAGAATGATTGCCCCGCCAATCAAAATCATCAGCGTGGAAACTTCCCCGATGGAGCCCGGAATGTTGCCAATAAAGGCATCAAACCAGGTCACTGGCTGACCCGTCGCGTTGTTCACCAGCGTTTCGCCGCCGTGTGCCGCCCACTGTGAAAGCGGCGTTGCGCCGGAAAAACCGTCTGCCGCCGTCCAGACCAGGTCGCCCGAGATTTGCGCCGGATAGGCAAAGAACAGAAACGCACGTCCCGCCAGCGCCGGGTTGAGGAAGTTCCGCCCGGTGCCGCCGAAAATTTCTTTGGCAATGACCACGCCAAAGCTGATGCCCAGCGCCGCCTGCCAGAGCGGCAGAGTCGGGGGAACAATCAGGGCAAACAGAATCGAGGTCACGAAGAAGCCTTCGTTGATCTCGTGTTTACGGATGATAGCGAACAGCACTTCCCAGAAGCCACCCACGATAAATACCGTGAGGTAAATCGGCAGGAAGAACACCGTGCCCAGCGTCATCATGCTCAGCCAGCCCGCGTCTGCAGCAAAGCTTACCCCTAGCGACTGCGCCAGGCGGTAGTGCCAGTCGGACTGAATTACCTGCGCCAGCTGCTGTGCATCGTACATGTGGTGCAGCGCCGGAATGGTCTGCAGGCCAACGTTGTACATTCCCCAGAACATCGCCGGGAAGACCGCAAACCACACCAGGATCATCATCCGCTTAAGGTCGATAGCGTCACGAACGTGCGCCGCGCCTTTCGTCACCAGCCCCGGCGTGTAGAAAATGGTCGCCGTTGCTTCGTACAGCGGGTAGTACTTTTTGAGCTTCCCTTCGGTAAAGTGCGGCTCCATTTTTTCAAAGAGGTGTTTTAAGCCCATCGGTTATCCTTCCTGCTCAATGCGGGTTAACACCTCGCGCAATACCGGTCCATATTCGTATTTTCCCGGACAGACATAGGTACAGAGCGCCAGATCTTCTTCGTCAAGCTCCAGGCATCCCAGCGCCTGCGCGCTGTCGGTATCACCGGCGAGCAGATCGCGCAGCAGCATGGTCGGCAGAATATCCAGCGGCATGACGCGCTCGTAGTTGCCAATCGGGACCATGGCGCGCTCGCCGCCGTGCGTGCTGGTTGAGAAGCTGAACAGCTTATTACGCAGGAAGTGGCCCAGCGTGGTGCGGGTGACGGAGTATTTTTCCGCACCGGGCAGCACCCAGCCGAACAGCTCTTTCTCACGCCCTTCCTGCACAATGCTGACCTGTAAATGGAAACGCCCCAGATACGCGTGCGCCTGCACGGCATGGCGGCCACTGAGGACCGAACCGGAAATCAGGCGGTTTTCGCCCGCTTTGGTTTCTTCGCTCAGCAGTTCATTGATATCCGCGCCAATCAGCGTCTTCACCAGGCGCGGGTTTGCAGCCTGCGGCCCACCGATGGCGACGATCCGTTCAACGCAGAGTTCACCCTTAGTAAAAAGCTTACCGATGGCGATAACGTCCTGATAATTAAGATGCCAGACCTGTTTCGCCAGACTTACCGGCTCAAGAAAGTGGATGTGCGTCCCGACCAGACCCGCCGGATGCGGGCCCGCAAACGCATTAAATGTGACCTGCCCCTGCGGATGTCCGCCGAGCTTGCCGCCGCCGGCCTGGCAAACGTGGACTTTCCCCGACGTCAGGCGGGTTAACACGGTCAGCCCGGCATCAAAGGCTTTGCGCTGCGCCAGGATAACCGGCTCCGGGTCCACGCTGAGCGGGTTGGTGTCCATTGCCGTGACGAAAATCGCGGCCGGTTCCGTACCCGGAACAGGGGATTTGCTGAAGGGTCGGGTACGAAGCGCGGTCCATAAACCGGACGCAAGGAGTTGAGCCTGAACAGCGTCACGGCTCAGCGACGCGAGGTCTGCGGCATCGTAATGGGCGAATTCACGCTGTTCATCGCCTTCAATGCGGATAACCACCGACTGTAGAACGCGCCGTTCGCCGCGGTTGATCGCCACAACGGTGCCGCTTGCGGGGGCCGTGAACATCACGCCGGGATTTTTTTTGTCCTCGAAGAGCGCCTGTCCTTTAATAACGCAATCGCCCTCCTGTACCAGCATTGAAGGACGCATTCCCAGGTAGTCGTCGCCCAAAATGGCGACATGACGGACGCTTGCGCCTGTCGAAACGTGCTGCGCTGGCACGCCTGCAATCGGCAGATCAAGTCCTTTTTTTATTTTAAACATGTGGTTAGCAGGTTTCCATGAACAACAATCCAGTGGCCGCGAAGTGTAGCATTTTCCCCTTCTCGCGGGCAGGGAAACCGCCGTCGCGCGCGCCAAATTGCGAGCTAATGCGCAAAGTTCCTGGAGCCATCGCGATTTTGATGGTTTATAAAGTAAAACTAATTTGTAAACTCACCGCCCGGCTCTTGCGAAAATCTATAGCGGTGCTAATGTGAGCGCTCCTAACAGAATAATCTGATTTCGGGTCTCTTTTGCCGTCCTGGCAAGTTGGTCATGGTTTTATCAAGGAACTAGTAGTATGCGTAAAATCGCATTGTTCATTGCGATGCTTCTGATGCCGTGCATGTCGTTTGCCGGGCTGCTCAGCAGTAACAGCTCAACGACGCCGATCAGCAAGGAATATAAACAGCAGTTAATGGGATCGCCGGTTTATATTCAGATCTTCAAGGAAGAGCGCACTCTCGATCTGTTTGTGAAAATGGGCGAGACCTATCAGCTGCTTGATAGTTACAAGATTTGTAACTACTCCGGTGGGCTGGGGCCAAAACAGCGTCAGGGCGATTTCAAAAGTCCGGAAGGGTTCTACAACGTTCAGCGCAGCCAGCTCAAGCCTGACAGCCGCTTCTATAAAGCCATTAACATCGGCTTCCCGAATGCCTATGACCGTGCACACGGTTATGAAGGTAAATACCTGATGATCCACGGCGCCTGCGTGTCTATCGGCTGTTATGCGATGACCGACTCCGGCATTGATGAGATTTTCCAGTTCGTGACGGGCGCGCTGGTCTTTGGGCAGCCTAACGTTCAGGTCAGCATCTATCCGTTCCGCATGACGGACGCCAATATGGCGCGTCACAAGTACTCATACTACGCGGATTTCTGGAAACAGCTGAAGCCTGGTTACGACTACTTTGAGCAGACCCATAAGCCACCGGTGGTCTCTATCGTAGATGGCCGTTACGTGGTCAGCAAACCGCTGAGCCACGAAGTCGTCCATCCACAGCTGGCGTCAAATTACACGGTCCCCGAGACAAAATAGCACCCACTCGCCTGGCATAATCTTTTGCCAGGTTTCGTTGCCCGTCAGCGGCTGCGTTGCAATGACTGTGACCACATCGTTGGGTGTGGTCTCCTTCTGAAAGTCTATCTCCACATCCTGATCGAGCAGCGTCGCAACGCCAAACGGCGCACGGCGGGTGATCCAGAACAGATTCGTCGAGCAGAACGCCATCACATAGCGCCCGTCAGAGAGCAGCATGTTGAACACGCCTTTTTCGCGAAGCTCGGTCGCCAGCGTCGCGATGTATTTGAATACGGCAGCCATGTTGCCGGGCGTGCGGGGATAGCGCTCCGTCAGCTTGTGCAGCAGCCAGCAGAAGGCTTTTTCGCTGTCCGTCTCGCCGACCGGGCGGAAATTGCCCGTCTCCAGCGACTTATAGCCCGTAAGTTGCCCGTTGTGCGCGTAGGTCCAGTTACGGCCCCACAGCTCGCGGGTAAACGGATGGGTATTTTCCAGCGCCACTTCGCCGCGGTTAGCCTGACGGATGTGGGCGATCACCGAGCGGGACTTGATGGGATAGTCCTGCACCAGTTTGGCAATCGGTGAGTTAAAGCTGGGCTGAGGATCTTTGAACGTGCGACACCCTTTGCCTTCGTAGAAGGTGATGCCCCAGCCGTCTTTATGCGGCCCGGTTCCTCCACCGCGCTGAACCAGCCCGGTGAAACTAAAGCAGATATCGGTTGGCACATTGGCGCTCATCCCGAGCAGTTCGCACATACATCACCTCCACAACAGCGGGGGCAAGAGTGCCCCCAGCGAAGTCTTACTTAACCATCTCTTTTTCGATCAGCTGGATCAGGATGTGGATCACTTTGATGTGAATTTCCTGAATGCGGTCAGCATAACCGAAGTGCGGAACGCGGATTTCAACGTCCGCCGTACCGTCCATCTTACCGCCATCTTTACCGGTCAGGGTGATGACTTTCATCCCTTTTTCACGCGCGGCGGCGATCGCTTTGATCACGTTGCCGGAGTTGCCGGAGGTAGAAATCCCCAGCAGCACGTCGCCTTCACGGCCTACCGCTTCAACGTAGCGAGAGAAGATGTGGTCGTAACCGAAGTCGTTGCCTACGCAGGAGATGTGGCTCACGTCTGAAATCGCAATCGCCGGGTAGCCCGGGCGGTTTTCGCGATAGCGACCGGTCAGCTCTTCTGCGAAGTGCATCGCGTCGCAGTGGGAACCGCCGTTACCGCAGGAAAGCACTTTGCCACCCGCTTTGAAGCTGTCGGCCAGCAGGACCGCTGCGCGCTGAATAGCGTGAATATTGGCATCATCTTTCAGAAAGTTCGCCAGCGTTTCCGCCGCTTCGTTCAGTTCGTTACGAATAAGATCCTGGTACATGAGGATAATCCTTCAGTATTGATGAAATAACACAGTGGAGTGTACCGGATAGCGCGAAAAGCGAGAAGCTAAAGCCATGCGAATCGTCCGGCGTTTTGATTTTTTGTGCCGGCTAAAACACGAACAATGTGAACCAGGTTGTAATTATTTTGTAAACACATTGCTAAAGGAATTCACATCAACTACAACCATATCATCACAAGTGGTCAGACCTCCTACAAGCAAGGGAGCTTTTCTTTATGATGATTTTGAGCATTCTCGCAACCGTTGTTCTGCTCGGTGTGTTGTTCTATCACCGCGTGAGTTTATTCCTGAGCAGCCTGATTCTTCTGGCCTGGACGGCTGCGCTTGGCGTCGCAGGCCTCTGGAATATCTGGCTTTTAGTCCCTCTTGCCATCATCCTTCTGCCGTTTAACTTTGCCCCGATGCGTAAATCAATGATCTCTGCGCCGGTGTTCAAAGGCTTCCGCAAAGTGATGCCGCCAATGTCGCGTACCGAGAAAGAAGCGATTGATGCGGGCACCACCTGGTGGGAAGGCGATCTGTTCCAGGGCAACCCGGACTGGAAAAAGCTGCATAACTACCCGCAGCCGCGCCTGACCGCTGAAGAACAGGCCTTTATTGACGGCCCGGTGGAAGAAGCGTGCCGTATGGCGAACGACTTTGCCATCACCCATGAAATGGCCGACCTGCCGCCAGAGCTGTGGGCGTATCTGAAAGAACATCGCTTCTTCGCGATGATCATCAAGAAAGAGTACGGCGGTCTGGAATTCTCCGCCTACGCACAGGCTCGCGTGCTGCAAAAGCTGGCGGGCGTTTCCGGGATCCTGGCGATTACCGTTGGCGTGCCTAACTCCTTAGGCCCGGGCGAACTGCTGCAGCATTACGGTACGGAAGAGCAAAAAGATCACTACCTGCCGCGTCTGGCACGCGGTCAGGAAATCCCTTGCTTCGCGCTGACCAGCCCGGAAGCAGGCTCTGATGCGGGCGCGATTCCGGATACCGGCGTGGTCTGCATGGGCGAGTGGCAGGGCGAGCAGGTGCTGGGCATGCGCCTGACCTGGAACAAGCGTTATATCACCCTGGCGCCTATCGCCACCGTGCTGGGTCTGGCCTTTAAGCTCTCTGACCCGGAAAAACTGCTGGGCGGTGAAGAAGATCTGGGCATTACCTGTGCTCTGATCCCAACCTCTACCCCAGGCGTCGAGATTGGTCGTCGTCACTTCCCGCTGAACGTGCCGTTCCAGAACGGTCCAACCCGCGGCCAGGATATCTTTGTGCCGATTGACTACATCATCGGCGGTCCGAAAATGGCCGGCCAGGGCTGGCGTATGCTGGTGGAATGTCTGTCGGTGGGCCGCGGAATTACCCTGCCGTCGAACTCAACCGGCGGTCTGAAGTCGGTAGCGATGGGGATTGGTGCCTACGCGCACATCCGCCGTCAGTTCAAAATCTCCATCGGCAAGATGGAAGGTATCGAAGAGCCGCTGGCGCGTATCGCGGGCAACGCCTACGTGATGGACGCCGCCGCCACGCTGATTACCTACGGCATTATGCTGGGCGAAAAACCGGCCGTACTGTCCGCTATTGTGAAGTACCACTGTACCCACCGCGCGCAGCAGTCAATCATTGACGCGATGGATATTGCAGGCGGTAAAGGCATTATGCTCGGCGAAGGCAACTTCCTGGCGCGCGGCTATCAGGGCGCACCGATTGCCATCACCGTGGAAGGGGCAAATATCCTGACGCGCAGCATGATGATCTTCGGTCAGGGCGCAATTCGCTGCCATCCATACGTGCTGGAAGAGATGGCCGCTGCGCAGAACAACGACGTGGATGCCTTCGATAAGCTGCTGTTCAAACATATCGGTCACGTGGGCAGCAACAAGGTGCGCAGCTTCTGGCTGGGCCTGACGCGCGGTCTCACCAGCGCGACGCCGACCGGCGATGCGACCAAACGTTATTACCAGCATCTGAACCGTCTGAGCGCCAACCTGGCCCTGCTGTCTGACGTTTCCATGGCGGTGCTGGGCGGCAGCCTGAAGCGTCGCGAACGTATCTCTGCCCGTCTGGGGGATGTGCTGAGCCAGATCTTCCTGGCCTCTGCGGTCCTGAAACGTTACGACGATGAAGGCCGTCAGGAAGCGGATCTGCCGCTGGTGCACTGGGGCGTGCAGGATGCGATGTATCAGGCCGAGCAGGCGATTGACGATCTGCTGGCGAACTTCCCGAACCGCTTCGTGGCAGGCGCCCTGCGCGCGGTGATCTTCCCGACCGGTCGTCACCATCTGGCGCCGTCCGACAAGCTGGACCACAAGGTGGCTAAGATCCTGCAGGTTCCGAGCGCAACCCGCTCCCGCATCGGTCGCGGTCAGTATCTGGCGCCGACGCCGCATAACCCGGTGGGTCTGCTGGAAGAGGCGCTGCTGGACGTGATGGCCGCCGATCCGATTCACCAGAAGATCTGTAAACAGCTGGGCAAAAACCTGCCGTTTACCCGTCTGGACGAACTGGCAAAACAGGCGCTGGCCGGTGGCATTATCAGTAAAGATGAGGCCGCTCTGCTGGTGAAAGCCGAAGAGAGCCGTCTGCGCAGCATTAACGTGGATGATTTCGAACCGGACGAGCTGGCGACGCAGCCGGTAAAGCTGCCGGAGAAGCACCGCAAACCTGAAGCGGCATAACGCGTTTCGCTTATACAAACCCCGCCTCGCGCGGGGTTTTTTATTGCCACATTTTCTCGTTATGTCGTGCTACAGTGTCAAAAAGTGGTCGTTTGAGGAGTCTGAATTGTGCCTGGTCTGAAGATTTCTATTTTGCAGCAACCTTTAGTGTGGATGGATGGCCCCGCCAACCTGCGCCACTTTGATCGTCAACTGGAAGAGATTACCGGGCGTGATGTGATTGTCCTGCCGGAAATGTTCACCACCGGCTTCGCCATGGAAGCGGCAAAACAGTCAATGCCTCAGGATGAGGTGGTCGCCTGGATGCATGCCAAAGCGCAGCAGACGAATGCGCTGATCGCCGGCAGCGCCGCCCTGCAGACCGAACGCGGGCCGGTGAACCGTTTCCTGCTGGTGGAGCCGGAAGGCAAAGTGCACTTCTACGATAAGCGCCACCTGTTCCGCATGGCGGATGAGCATCATCACTATGAGGCCGGTAACGAGCGCGTGGTGTTCGAATGGCGCGGCTGGCGTATTCTGCCGCTGGTCTGCTACGACCTGCGTTTCCCGGTGTGGTCGCGTAACCGCAACGATTACGACCTGGCGCTGTATGTTGCCAACTGGCCTGCACCGCGCTCCCTGCACTGGCAGTCGCTGCTGGTGGCGCGCGCGATTGAGAACCAGGCGTACGTGGTGGGCTGTAACCGCGTGGGAACGGACGGCAACGGGCATCACTATCGCGGCGATAGCCGGGTGGTGAATCCGCAGGGCGAGATCATCGCCACCGCCGAGCCGCATCAGGCGACGCGCATTGATGCCGAGCTGTCATTGACGGCGCTGAAGGAGTATCGGGAGAAGTTTCCGGCATGGCAGGATGCGGATCCGTTTAGCATTGGGTGAATAAAAGCCGGGTGGCGGCTACGCCTTACCCGGCCTACAAAGAGCACAACGTAGGCCCGGTAAGCGCAGCGCCACCGGGCGTTAATTAACTCACCAACGCCTGCCCGTCCTTGCGGCTTTCCGTCGCGGCCACGTAGTGTCCTTCCGGCAGGCGGTAAATCACCTGCGCACCGCCGAAGTTGTAATCCTGAAGCGGATCTTCAACCACGATCTGATGCCCGCGCTCGCGCAGGGCGGCAATCGTGTTGCGATCGAACGTCGATTCAACGATCACCTCCCTGCCCTGCACCACGCGCCAGCGCGGCGCATCGATTGCCGCCTGCGGGTTTTGTCCGTGCAGCATGATGCGCAGCGCCATCTGCATGTGCCCCTGCGCCTGCATCGGGCCGCCCATCACGCCAAAGGACATCAGCGGCTGGCCGTTGCCGTCCATCGCAAAGCCCGGAATGATGGTGTGGAACGGACGCTTGCTACCCGCCAGCGCGTTCGGGTGATTTGGATCCAGCACAAAGCCACAGCCCCGGTTTTGCAGGCTGATCCCCGTATCCGGCACCACAATGCCTGAACCGAAGCCCATATAGTTGGACTGAATAAACGAGACCATCATCCCGCTGGCGTCCGCGGTGCTGATGTAGACCGTGCCGCTCTGCGTCGGGGAACCGTAGACAAAATCAGAGGCGCTGTCGTGGTTGATCAGCGCCGCGCGCGACTTCAGATAATGGTCGCTCAGCAGCTCTTTCGCCGCGAACGCCATGTGCTCTTCGTCCGCCACGTAGCGGTCGAGATCCGCCAGCGCCAGCTTCATCGCCTCAATGGACAGATGCAGGGACTGCACGGAATCCGGATGATACTTCTCAATGCCGCACTGCTCAAGAATGCCGAGCGCAATCAGCGTGGCGATCCCCTGACCGTTAGGCGGGAGCTCCTGCACCGAACCGCCCGCGAAGTCGCGCGACAACAGCTCTACCCAGTCCACGCGATGGTTAGCCAGATCCTCAGCCGTCAGGTGCGCGCCGTGTTCTTTGGCGAAAGCGGCAATTTTCTGCGCCAGCTCGCCGCGATAAAAGGCTTCGCCGCTGGTGCGGGCGATCAGCTCCAGCGAGTTCGCCTGCGCCGGGTTACGGAAGATCTCCCCCACGCGCGGGGCGCGGCCTTCCGGGGCGAAGCAGGCGCTGAAGCCCG
This sequence comes from Enterobacter sp. ECC-249, assembly GCF_043965265.1. NCBI lineage: Bacteria > Pseudomonadati > Pseudomonadota > Gammaproteobacteria > Enterobacterales > Enterobacteriaceae > Enterobacter > Enterobacter sp. ECC-249. Next base: position 1,422,751 of record NZ_CP143660.1, on the reverse strand, counting down.
GCTGATCTTTCAGCTTGCTATAGCCGCGCTGCCAGAGATGCCCAATCAGCGGGGAGACGGGGAAACCGTTGCGCGCGTAGTCAATGGCTGGCTGCGCCAGGGTAGTAAGCGGCAGCGTGCCGAAGCGTTCCGCCAGGGCGACCCAGCCGGATACCGCGCCCGGCACGGTCACAGCATCCCAGCCAATTTCCGGCACCGCCGTTTTACCGGCAAACAGATCCGCATGCCAGCTGGCCGGCGAACGACCGGACGCGTTGAGGCCGTGCAGTTTTTCACCGTCCCAGACGATGGCAAAGGCGTCGCTGCCGATCCCGTTGCCGGTCGGCTCGACCACCGTCAGCGCCATCGCGGTGGCAATGGCCGCATCCACGGCATTCCCCCCCAGCTGCAGCATTTTCATCCCTGCCTGCGCCGCCAGCGGCTGCGACGTGGCAACCGCGTTATGGCCCATCATCGGCGGACGGCGTGAATCGTAACCGGACGTAAAATCAAGCGCTTTGGTCATCATGACTCCTTAGTCGTGGCGCGGATCGAGCGCATCGCGCAGCCCGTCGCCGAGTAAATTAAAGCCCTGCACGGCAAGGAAAATCGCCACGCCGGGGAAAACGGACATCCACGGCGCCTGCTCCAGAAACCCTTTCGCGGTGTTGAGCATTGAGCCCCAGGACGGATTTGGCGGCTGCTGTCCCAGCCCTAAAAACGACAGGCTGGCTTCGGCGATAATCGCCGAGGCAATCGCCAGCGTGGCCTGCACCAGGATCGGCGACATCACGTTTGGCAGGACGTATTTAATGATGATCCAGCGATCCGGCAGGCCAATCGCCCGCGCGCCGTCGATATACTCTTCGTTGCGAATGGCGATCACCTGGCCGCGCGTCAGGCGGGCGAAGATCGGCATCGCAGAAAGACCGATGGCGATCATCGCGTTGGTCAGGCTCGGGCCTAAAAATGCCCCCAGCGCGATCGCCATGATCAGGAACGGGCAGGCCAGCAGCGCCTCGATCACGCGCGAGATGACGCCGTCCCACATCTTCTGGAAGTAACCCGCCACCAGCCCCAGCGGTACGCCGATAACCACGGCAATCACCACAGACATACAGCCCGCCATCAGCGAGGTGCGCGCCCCCCAGATAATGCGGGAAAAGATGTCGCGCCCCAGTTCGTCGGTGCCGAACCAGTACATCGCCGACGGGGCTTTGCGCACCGCCAGGAAGTTGGCCTTAACCGGATCGAACGGGGCGATCCACGGCGCAAGCAGCGCCACCAGCACAAAGAAGCCCACCACCGCCGCGCCAATGACCGCGCTTTTATTGCCGAGAAATTTCTTCAGCACCCGGTTTTGCGCCCGCGGCAGCGCAGGCAAAACGGTTTGCGTCGTCAGTTCCGCCATGGTTAACCTCGCATTTTCGGGTTGATGAGGACGTAGAGCACGTCGGCCAGCAGGTTCAGCATCAGGAAACCGATCGCCACGATCAGCACCACGCCCTGCACCACCGCGTAGTCACGGTTAAATACCGAGTCGACGATCATCTTGCCGAAGCCCGGAATGGTGAAGACCTGCTCGGTCAGCACCGCGCCGCCCAGCAGCTCGCCAAAAAGCAGCGTGGTGAGAGTGATCACCGGCACCAGCGCGTTGCGAAACGCGTGCTTCAGGATCACCGCCTTCGGCAGCAGCCCTTTCGCCCGCGCGGTGCGGATGTAATCCGCTTTCAGCACGGCAATCATCGAGGCGCGGGTATGGCGCATCAGCGTCGCCGCCAGGCCCGTTCCGAGCACGGACGCGGGAAGCAGCAGCGTGCGCAGGTTCTGGAGCGGGTCTTCACTGAACGGCACGTAGCCGGACGCGGGGAGCCACTGCAGGTTTACCGAGAAGACCAGAATCAGCAGGATCCCCAGCCAGAAGTGCGGGATCGAGATCCCCGAGATCGCCACGAAGTTCGCCCCGTGATCGACCCAGCTGTTTTTGTTCACCGCCGCGAGGATCCCCATGCTGATGCCGAACACCAGCGCGATAATCATCGCCAGCAGCGACAGCTCCAGCGTGACCGGCAGCTTGCTGGCGATCAGCTGCGTCACCGGTTCGTGCGTGCGTAAGGAGACGCCCAGATCGCCCTGCAGCGCCCGCGTCAGCCAGTGGAAATACTGCACGGGGATCGGGGCATCGAGGTTCAGCTCCGCACGCAGCTGAGCGATGACCGCCGGGTCGCGCTCCTCGCCTGCCATGGCGATCAGCGGGTCGCCGGGCAGCAGCTTTTGCAGCCCAAACACCATCATGCTCACCAGCAACAGCGTCGGGACGGCCAGCAGCAGACGTTTGCAAATCAGTTCCAGCATGGGCTCTCCTCAGGACACTTATTTCGCAAGCGTCAAACCGGCCAGACGCACAATGCCGTCCGGGTACGGTTTAAAGCCCTGCACGCTTTTGTTCAGGCCAAAAATGCGCGGCTCGAAGTAGAGGTAGGCAATCGGCATGTCGGTTTGCAGCTGCTTCACCACCTTGTCGTACAGCGGCTGGCGCGCAGCCTGGTCGGTGCTCTGGCGCGCCTGGGTCAGCCATTCGTCAACCTGCGCGTTGCTGTAGCGGCCGTCGTTCAGGGTGCCTTTGCTGTTGATAAAGCCGTAGATGCTGCCGTCCGGATCCGGGCGCCCCGACCAGCCGGAGAAGCTCAGCTGATAGTCACCGCTCTGCTGGCGGTCGAGCAGCGTGGCGAATTCGGTCATCTGCAGGTTCAGGTTAAATCCGGCCTCGGCGACCATCGCCTGCAGCACCTGCCCAACCTGCTGTGATGTTGGGTTGTTTGGCACCAGCAGGTTGACGGTCAGCGGCGCGCTGACGCCTGCCGCTTTGAGCAACGCTTTGGCCTTCTCGACGTCGCGCGGCGGGACCGGCAGGTTGACGTGATACGGGCTCACCGTCGAAAACGCCTGGTTGGCTGGCGTATACAGTCCTTCAAAGACCACCTGATTTAGCGCATCGCGGTCGATAGCCTGCGAGAAGGCCTCGCGCACGCGGGCATCTTTGAACGGGTCGTTGGCCGGCACCTTGCCGTTGTTGATGTTGAAGGTGATGCCCTGATACCCCAGGCCCGTTACCTTCGCCAGAGACAGCTTGCTGTCAGCCTCGACGGTTTTCACGTCGCTGGCGGCGATGCCTTCGGTCAGATCGAGATCGCCCGCACGCAGGTTCGCGAGGCGCACGGAGGCATCCGGGATCGGCAGGTAGATAATTTTGTCGAAGTGGTAGGCGTCTTTGTTCCAGTAGTTGTCGAAGCGGGTCAGCACGATGCGGTCCTGTGACACGCGGCTGTCGAATTTGTACGGGCCGGAGCAGACCGGGTGGGCGGCAAAGTCAGGCTTTTTCGCCGCCTCGGGGGCCATCATCGCGCCCGCGCGGTCGGTGAGCTGCATCAGCAGCGCGGCATCGGGGGTCTTCAGGTGCAGCGCAATCTGCATCGGGCCGGTGACCTCGACCGATTCAACGGAGGAGATCTCGCTTTTGCGCAGGGAGCCTTTCAGGGTCAGGGCGCGGTCGAGGTTGTATTTTGCGGCGGCGGCATCGAATTTCTCACCGTCGTGGAAGGTCACGCCTTCGCGCAGATTGAGCGTCAGGGTTTTACCGTCGTCACTCCACGCCCAGTCTTTGGCCAGACCGGGGACCACCTTCAGGTTTTCATCCACGTCCACCAGCCTGTCGCACAGGGAGGCGAAGACGAAGCGGCCATAGTAGGTGCGCGCCAGATGCGGGTCGAGCATGTCCGGGTCAGCACCCAGACCGATTCGCAGCACGCTTTCAGAATGCGCGGGCAGCGCCGCGCCAAGCAACATAACACTTCCCAGTACGGTCAAAAGAGAATTACGCATTGTCATTATCATGAGTTCCTTGAAGGAAGGGACGAGTGAGTGGCCGCGTGTTCAAACAGCGCGCGGCGGCGCAGAAAAGCGGCGGATGGCGGTGCGATCTGGATAACGCTGCGATCGCGGTTGATCTCCTGCCAGCGGTGGCAGGCAACCTGACGCCCGCCGTCGAGCACCTGATTAATCGGCTCAACCTGGCGGCATTCGTCGGTGACGTACGGACAGCGGGTGTGGAAACGACAGCCGGTCGGCGGGCTGGCAGGGTTCGGTAAGTCCCCCTGCAGCAGCGGCGCGTCACGTTCAGCGCCCGGCTGCATCTGCGGCGCCGAGGCGATCAGCGCCTGCGTATAAGGATGCAGCGGCGCGTCAAAGATCTCATCCACGGTGGCAAGCTCGACGATTTGCCCTAGGTACATGACCGCCACGCGGTCGCTCATGTGGCGGATCACCGCCAGTCCGTGGGCGACAATCACCATCGTCAGCCCCAGCTGCTGCTTTAGGGTTTCCAGCAAATTGACCACCTGCGCCTGCACCGACACGTCCAGCGCGGATACCGGCTCGTCGCCCAGCAGCAGCTTCGGTCCTGAGGCCAGCGCGCGCGCAATGCCGATACGCTGGCGCTGCCCGCCGGAAAACTCGTGCGGGTAGCGCCCGGCCCAGGCGGCGGGCAGGCCTACGGTTTTAAGCAGCTCGGCAACGCGGTACTGCCGGTCCGCTTTATTCATGTTCTGGTGCAGCCACAGCGGCTCGCCGACGATCTGCTCCACCGTCATGCGCGGGTTCAGGGACGCAAAGGGATCCTGAAAGATGATCTGCAGCTCGCGGCGGAGCTGATTGAGACGCGCACCCGATGCATGAGTGATCTCTTCCCCCTGGTAAAATACGCGCCCTTCGCTGGCGGCCAGCAGGCGCAGCAGCAGACGGCCAAGCGTAGATTTTCCGGAGCCGGACTCGCCGACAATCGCCAGCGTTTCGCCCGGCATCACGGCAAGCGACACGCGATCGACCGCGGTGACAAACCGGGCCGGGGTAAAGAGTTTTTTGGGGCCGGGGAAGAGCTTGCTGAGGTCCCGAGCTTCAAGAATGGGCGTGGTCATGCGGTCTCTCCCAGGGCAATGTGGTGTTCGAGCGGCACGCGGAAGCAGGCGACCCGATGGCCCGCGCCGAGCGCGGTGAGCTGCGGTTTTTCATCATGGCAGCGGGACTGCGCAAACGGACAGCGGGTGGCAAAACGGCAGCCCTTCGGCATGGATTCAGGCAAAGGTACCGAACCGGGAATAGTGGAAAGCGGGCCTTTACGTGCCCCCAGCGAGGGGATCGACCCCATCAGGCCGATGGTGTACGGGTGCTGCGGATCGGCAAATATCGCCTCGACGCTTCCCTGCTCCACCACCTGTCCGGCATACATCACCGCCACCTGCTGGGCGACTTCGGCCACCACGCCTAAATCGTGGGTGATCATCAGCACCGCCGTTCCGGTTTCCTCTTTTAAGGTGTTGAGCAAGGCGAGGATTTGCGCCTGAATGGTGACGTCGAGCGCGGTGGTCGGTTCGTCGGCAATCAGCAGTTTGGGGTGGTTAATCAGCGCCATCGCAATCATCACGCGCTGGCGCATGCCGCCGGAAAGCTGGTGAGGATAAGCCTTGAGACGCATCTCTGCTGCCGGGATCTGCACTTTCTCGAGGATCTGCAGCGCGACCTTCATCGCCTCTGCGCGCGAGACGTTCTGGTGTCGCATAACCGCTTCGCTCAGCTGATCCCCCAGCGTAAACGCCGGATTGAGCGAGGTCATCGGCTCCTGAAAAATCATCGCCAGCTCGCTGCCGCGCAGGTCGGCATATTCCCTCGGTGAGAGCTTTCGCAGATCGCGGCGGCGAAACTGCATCTCCCCGCTGACGATCCGTGCGCTGGCGGGCAGTAACCCCATTAGCGCCAGTGAGGTGATACTTTTCCCGCAGCCGGACTCCCCCACCAGCGCCAGCGTTTCGCCGGCCCTGACGGTCAATGAGATACCGTCAAGCACGCTAACCGGCGAGCCCGCGAACGTAACGTTGAGGTTTTGTACTTGCAGTACGGGCGTGGCGTCCTTAAAGGGGATTGTCGTCATGGCGTGAAGTCGTCCTCAAGGTGGATCGCCTGAATCAGGGCGGTTTGCAGGCTGAGCAGGTGTTCGCGCATGGCGGCCGCAGCTTCATTAGGCTGGCGATGGATAATCGCAGTCATGATCTTGTGGTGGTGGTCGTTATAGCTATCGACACGTTCGGGCGTGCGGGCTAATTCGCGCAGATGCTGCCAGCCCGGTTCACGTCTGACGGCATCAATGGCATCAAACAGGCCGAGCATCAGACGGTTGCCCGCCGCCTCGGCAATTGCGCGGTGAAAGGCGCTGTCCCAGAGTTCGTTGAGATCGCGGTCATCCGGGCTGACCTTATCGATGCGTTCCAGCATGCGCTGCATAAGCGCGAGGTTTTCCCTGGTGGCACGCAGTGCCGCAAGCCGGGCGAGGCCGGGTTCAAGCTGTAGACGAGCTTCCATCACTTCCAGCAGGTTTGTTTGCTGCACCAGTCCCTGAAGGGCCAGCGGTTCAACAGGTGCTGACGGGCCGATAAACGTCCCTTTGCCCTGCTTACGCCAGATACGCCCCTCTTCTTCCAGCACGTCCAGCGCACGACGGACTTCACGTCGCCCTACGCCGAGAGTATCCGACAGCTCACGTTCCGTGGGCAGCGGAATGCCTGGTGTTGACTCATGCTGGTTGATTAGCCCGCGCAACTGCTCAAGCGCGGTGCTGGAATTTGCCAGAAACCGTGACGATTTTTCCATATTGGTTCGCTCGCTTTCATCATTGCTTTATTTTTATTAACGATAAGTTATTGATATGGAATGAAGCTTATCGTGCTAATGATTAAGCAATAACCAAACCAATACGCAATTGGTTCGGTGTTTTTTTGGCAAGCAGGAGATAACCAAATGATTCTGCGTGAATTATTTTTACAGAAAGACACATTCTGAATGAGGGCTTAAGAGAGAAGTGGTGGCAAAATGCACATTAACAGTGCAAATAATGCACTATATTTGTGCAATTGTTAATAAATTGCACTATGTGTATTAACTTTTTGTTAACGACAAGTGATAGGATGAGATTACAGAATGCTGAAACGACGAAGGCCTGAATCATTTCTGATTCAGGCCTTCTGAATAGTGGCGGAACGGACGGGACTCGAACCCGCGACCCCCTGCGTGACAGGCAGGTATTCTAACCGACTGAACTACCGCTCCACTGTTCCCGTTTGGGGAACGAGGCGCATATTACGGTGCGCCTCCGATCTCGTCAACGCTTTTTCTCACGTTTTGAATCGTTTGCTGCAAAAATCGCCCAAGCGATGATTTAACAGGCATTCCGCCGTTTTTTCAGGCACGCCAAAGACAGCTGCCGCCCTTCTTCTGCACCAGATCAAGACGGGATTCGTGGTTAAGTAGCTCTTCATCACTGGCTAAAACAACCCGTAGCCGGCTTGCCTGACGGACAACACGCTGAATCCCCGCTTCGCCCTGCGTCTGCTGAGACTCATTTTCCATACTGAACTTCATAGAGGTCTGCCCACCGGTCATCGTCAGATAAACATCGGCGAGGATCTGGGCATCGAGCAACGCCCCGTGGAGCGTTCGTTTGGTATTGTCTATCTCGTAGCGCGAACAAAGCGCATCCAGGCTGTTACGCTTGCCGGGGAACATCTTCCTCGCCAGCGCCAGACTGTCTGTTACCTTACAGAAGGTATTCGTCTTCGGGATATCACGATTAAGCTTGCTGAATTCATAATCCATAAAGCCGATATCGAACGATGCGTTGTGGATGACAAGCTCAGCGCCCTTGATGTATTCCAGGAACTCGTCAGCCACATCCGCAAACGTCGGCTTATCCAGCAAGAACTCATCGGCAATACCGTGAACGCCGAACGCTTCGGGGTCCACCAGTCGATCGGGCTTGAGGTAGACGTGGAAGTTGTTCCCCGTAAGACGACGGTTCACCACTTCAACGGCGCCGATCTCGATGATCTTATGCCCTTCGTAGTGCGCGCCGATCTGGTTCATACCGGTGGTTTCGGTATCGAGGACAATCTGGCGAGTAATTGCAGTGCTCATAGCGGTCATTTATGTCAGACTTATCGTTTAACTGAACGTTTCGAATACAGGAAGTCTACCAGAGATGCGTAAACAGGTAGAAATTTTCACCGATGGATCTTGTCTCGGTAACCCAGGACCTGGCGGCTACGGCGCGATTATGCGCTATCGCCAGCACGAAAAAACTTTTAGCGAAGGCTATTTTCTGACCACCAACAACCGGATGGAGTTGATGGCGGCCATCGTGGCGCTGGAGGCGTTAAAAGAACATTGCGACGTGGTGTTAAGTACCGACAGTCAGTACGTCCGCCAGGGGATTACCCAGTGGATCCATAACTGGAAAAAACGCGGCTGGAAGACTGCCGATAAGAAACCGGTCAAGAACGTCGATCTCTGGAAACGTCTTGATGCTGCGCTGGGCCAGCACCAGATTAAGTGGGAGTGGGTTAAAGGCCACGCAGGCCATCCGGAGAACGAACGCTGCGACGAACTGGCGCGTGCTGCGGCATCCAATCCCGCTCATGAAGATGCAGGCTATCAGCCCGACGTCTGATCGGTTTTTTTGTACTGCCGCGTGGCGCCGACGGTCTGACGGATGGGCGTTTTCGACTTGCTCTGCTTCATAGGGTTAAGCGTAAGGGGAATGGTTCGCTTACGCGCAACGATAAACTGCAAACAGCCCAGTGCGGGGAGATGGGTGCTCAGTACCACGCCCCCCTGCCTCGCCCAGGGCAGCACCTGAAAACCACCGTAGCAGAGCACTTCAAAGTTCAGCAGTGAAAGCCAGTCGAGCTGGCGCATCATGGTGAACATCCGGCTGTTGTAAGGTGGAGTCCGGCGTAGCACCGGTACAAGCTTACGCAGGCCCATCAGGCTTAGCGGATTGAATCCGCTAAGTACCAGCCAGCCATCATCAATCAGCACGCGATCGGCTTCGCGAAGCAGACGATGCGGATCGCTGCACCAGGGCAGCGTGTGTGCGAGCAAACACGCATCGACGGATTTTTCCGCAAACGGCAGATGCAACGGGTCTGCTTTCACCTGGACCGGCGATCCGCCGAGAGAGACGTTAACCTGATGCGAGATAGCGCAGCTTTCGGTATTGATTTCCGCGCTGAGATTGCCAATCTTAAGCAGGTGAAAGCCATACATTTTCGCAAGCCAGGGCTTCAGCTGTTGTTCTAACGCTTCGCGATAGTATTCACCCCAGGGCAATTCCGCCCAACGTTCCGGTGCTGCGACAGTCTGAGGTATCCTTGCCGGTTTCATCAAAACACCCGCCACGCTATAAGAGGTAAAGTATGAATCTTATCAGTATTCCAGCCTTTCAGGACAATTACATCTGGGTTTTGGTTGACGACGATCGCCGATGCGTGATTGTCGATCCCGGAGAATCCGCCCCTGTTCTGCGCGCAATAAAAGAGAACGGCTGGCAGCCAGAAGCCATTCTGTTGACGCATCATCATAACGATCACACTGGTGGCGTGCCTGAACTGCGCGCTCACTTTCCGCATCTGGTGGTTTACGGACCGGCAGAGGCACAAGATAAGGGAATTACGGATGTAGTCGAAGAAGGCGAAACTATTATCATACGCGAGTGGGAGTTTTCCGTATTTGCTACACCAGGTCACACTTTGGGACATCTGTGTTTCTACAGTAAACCTTATCTTTTTTGCGGCGATACGCTGTTCTCCGGAGGTTGCGGAAGACTGTTTGAAGGCACACCAGCTCAAATGTACCAGTCTTTACAGAAGATTAACGCACTGCCCGATGAAACAATCATTTGTTGCGCCCATGAGTATACATTAGGAAATATGAAGTTTGCCGTGAGCCTCTTACCCGAGGATCGGGCGATTCAGGATTATTATCACAAAGTGAAGGAGTTACGTGCAAAAAACCAAAAAACACTCCCCGTAATTCTGAAAAACGAGCGCCAAATTAATTTATTTTTACGAACAGATGATATTGATTTAATTAATAAAATTAACCAAGAAACAAATTTGCAACAACCAGAACAGCGATTTGCATGGTTAAGGTCAAAGAAAGATAACTTCAGATAATTGCGGGTTGCCTTTTCAAAATTTCGCCGTTATCATCGCTCGTCTTTTAAGCAACTATTGACACACACATGAAGGCAAAAGCGATATTACTCGCCTCTGTCCTGCTTGTAGGTTGCCAGTCGCAGAACGGCAGCAACGTACAACAGCACGCACAGAGCCTTTCTGCAGCTGGTCAAGGGGAAGCAGGGAAGTTTGCAAGTTCGGCGCGCTGGATGGACGATGGAACATCTTTCGCGCAGGATCAAGACTTGTGGACCTCTATTGGCGACGAGCTAAAGATGGGAATTCCGGAAAATACCCGGATTCGCGAACAGAAACAGAAGTATTTAAGTAATAAGAGCTATCTCCACGATGTAACGTTACGGGCAGAGCCGTATATGTACTGGATAGCCGGGCAAGTTAAGAAACGTAACATGCCTATGGAGCTGGTACTCCTACCCATAGTGGAGAGCGCTTTTGACCCACACGCGACGTCTGGCGCCAATGCCGCAGGCATTTGGCAGATCATTCCGAGCACCGGGCGAAACTATGGTCTGAAACAGACCCGCAACTATGATGCGCGTCGTGATGTTGTCGCTTCAACGACAGCCGCTCTCGACATGATGCAACGTCTGAACAAGATGTTTGACGGCGACTGGCTGTTAACGGTCGCAGCGTATAATAGTGGCGAAGGTCGTGTACTGAAGGCAATGAAAGCGAATAAAGCACGGGGTAAATCCACCGATTTTTGGTCGCTCTCACTGCCACAGGAAACAAAGATTTACGTACCGAAAATGCTGGCATTGAGCGATATTCTCAAGAACAGCAAGCGTTACGGTGTACAACTGCCAACACCAGACGAAAGTCGTGCACTGGCGCGTGTTCGCCTCAGTAATCCGGTTGATATTCAACAGGTTGCTGATATGACGGGTATGTCGGTAAGTAAATTGAAAACCTTTAATGCTGGCGTTAAAGGCTCAACCCTGGGGGCAAGTGGCCCACAGTATGTAATGGTTCCGCAGAAACATGCTGACCAGTTACGCGAGTCTTTAGCTTCTGGTGAAATCGCCGCCGTTCAGTCAACGCTGATCGCGGATGCATCATCAGTTAACAGCCGCAGCTATAAGGTTCGTTCAGGTGATACGCTTTCGGGCATTGCGTCACGTCTTGGCGTGAATGCGAAAGATCTGCAGCAGTGGAATAATCTGCGCAGTTCTGGCTTGAAAGTGGGTCAGACTCTGACGGTAGGTGCAGGTAGCAGCGCACAGCGTCTCGCCAGCAACAGCGATAGCATTACCTATCGCGTGCGCAAGGGCGATTCACTGTCCAGTATCGCAAAACGACACGGCGTGAACATCAAGGATGTGATGCGCTGGAACAATGATACTGACAATCTGAAACCTGGCGACCAGCTGACGCTGTTTGTGAAGAACAGCGCTACGCCAGACTCCTGATAACACGATCTAAAGATAAAAAGGCACCGATTCCCCTCGGTGCCTTTTTTGTTTATCCCGCTTTTTGCGCTTCCGCCATGATGGTGTCGCTGGTAAACGAGCCATCGTCCTGCAGTTCAAAATACGCCTTTACCTCCGCGGACGCGCTTTCCTGATAGAGTCTGATCGCCTGGCTTAATGCGTCCGGGGTGCGCATACGCGCGATCCACGAGCTGAACTCCAGCGGTAAGCGATCGGTAATCAACGCGCGCGCGATCAGTCCCGCTTCAGTAATAAGCGACAACCACTCTCCGCTGGAATAGTTTTGCACGTGCGAGGTATCGCGCAGCGCTTCCACCGTTTGCAGCCAGATATTGCGCACCGGATGTCCAGGTGACATCACATCCATAATAAAGAAGGTGCCGCCCGGCTTCAGAACGCGTTTGACTTCGCGTAATGCCTGGCCGACATCATGCCAGTGGTGCGCGGAATAACGGCTGATCACCACTTCAAACGAGGCATCATCAAAAGGTAAGGATTCGGCATAGCCCTGACGCGTATCAATGTTGTCCAGCCCCTTCGCTTTCGCCGCTTCAGCAACCACCTCCAGCATCTGGCTGGATAAGTCATACGCGGTAACGTGCGCGACCTGCTGCGCAGCCGTAAAGCTGGCATGCCCTGCCCCGCAGCCCAAATCCAGCACGTGCGCCTGCGGGAACGCCTCCAGACGTTCACCGAGACGCACCAGATCGCGGCCAGAAGCATGCACGGCGCTGCTCAGATAGGCGCTTGCCTGAGAACCAAACTGTTTTTCTACGTTGTCATGATGGGAGTGTGTTGTTGTCATCGTACTGTCCTTTGTGAGTGAAAAATAAAGGGCAGCACCCGCGCAGGCCTGCCCCACGGCAGACCTGACACACCATTATTTATCAGGTTTGCCGGGACTGAATTCAACTAGTAGAGGGTTATGATCCGAGGCGCGCGTCACCAGAACAGAGGCATCGTGCACGCTCAAACCACGATAGAAGACAAAATCGAGAGGACGACCAAAGGCTTTTTTGCGCTGGTCATCGCTAAAACGAACTTCACGCAGCGACATTTCGCGCGCAAAGCGATACAGCGCATTCATGCGCGGACGGCTCCAGGCATTGAAATCGCCCGCCATAATGATAGGGCCGCTGTGATGGGCAATCTGATCGCCGATCGGAAGTAACTGCTTACTGTAGACATCCACGCCCAGGCTGAAATTTACCGCATGGATATTCACGACCATCAGCATTCGGGTATCCGGCAGCGGATAGACCGTCACCAGCGCCGATTTTGCCAGACGCAGGATAGGCTCACGTTCTCGCAGAGGACAGCAATAGACCGGATGTGCTGCTGAAAGCGTCATCACGCCTGAGGGGTGTTGTGGCAGGACAAATGCAGGCACCTGGTCGGCGGCAAGATAGTTCGTGGTGGCAAACCGGACCAGCTCAGGGGTGGTTTGCGCCTCCTGGAGCAGAACCAGGTGGGCATCTTTTCCAAAATTCTTGAGTACCGATAACCATTCGGCACGCTGCTGCTTAAAGATATTCCACACCAGTACACGGATTTTCTCATCGCTGCTTAACGGTGTGCCGGCGGGTAATGCCTGGCTTATGCTCGCAAATGACCCCGGAGGCAAGATCCTCTCCGCGGGCATTCCGGCAACATAACGCATGGCATAGGTATTTTTTCGCACTTTTGGAAACAGCCTCTGTAACATGAACCAGCCCGGAAAACGGACTGGTTCTAATGTTATAGGGACTTTAGGTCATACTTTCAACGCAATTTCTGAGAAACCGCTTTCCAGTTTTGTAAGCAAGCACTTACTGATGTTAACCCAGCGCGACGCGAGCAGGTTTATCAAGACGCCCACTCAGGCCAATCAGCAGGAAGGCCACCAGGACAATCACCGCGCCAATCCACGGGGTCTGGGCTAATCCAACATGCGCTACGGTTTGTCCGCCAATGATGGAGCCCAGCGCGATGCCGATATTAAATGCGGCAATATTCAGACCCGATGCCACATCCACCGCATTTGGCGTATAGAGCTCGGCTTTCTGGACAACGTAAACCTGAAGCCCGGGCACATTACCAAAGGCAAAGATCCCCATGACCAGCACCGTGACCAGCGCGGCGTAGTGTATCGAAGCGGTGAACTGGAAAATCATCAGCAGAACAACCAGAGCGGCGAAGATAAATTTCAGCGCCGGTACCGCACCATGCTTATCTGCAAGCTTTCCGCCCCAGATATTGCCAATGGCAACGGAAATACCGTATCCCAGCAAAATCCAGCTCACGGCATTGGGGGAAAAGCCCGCCAGGTCCTGCATCATCGGCGCCAGGAAGGTGAAGGCGGTGAATACGCCGCCATAGCCCAGTGCCGTAACCGCGTAGATGATCAGCAAACGCGGATGCGTGAGCACCTTCAGCTGATCGCGCAGACTGGCGCTCGCCCGGCCCGGAATATTCGACGGTACCAGCAGCAGGCTGGTCACCAGGGCAATGACGCCCAGTAAGGAGACGGCCAGGAACGTTTCACGCCAGCCGAAGTGTTGTCCGATAAACGTCCCCAACGGTACGCCCGTGACGAGTGCAACGGTCAGCCCACCGAACATGATCGCAATGGCGGAGGCCGCTTTCTCTTTGGGGACCAGGCTGGTTGCAATAGTGGAACCAATCGAGAAGAACACCCCGTGTGCAAGGCCGGTCAACAGACGAGCGATGACCAGCGTGGTGTAGTCCGGCGCCTGCCAGGCCAGCACGTTGCCGGCGGTGAACAGCACCATTAATGCAACTAACAGCTGCTTACGCGGAAAGCGTCCGGTCAGGGCCGTCAGCACGGGGGCACCGACGGCAACACCCAGGGCATAGATGGACACCAGTAATCCGGCGGAGGGCAATGAGATCGCAAGCTGGTTAGCAATGGTGGGAACCAGCCCCACGATAACAAATTCGGTCGTGCCAATTGCAAAGGCACTGATCGTCAGGGCAAGAAGCGCCAGTGGCATAAAATACTCCGTATCATCAGGATTAAGATGACAGGCAGTATGCGCCAGTGTTTAAATAACAAAAATGGTCAAAATCTCAATAGAATTTTGCAGGTGGTGCAACAATGAAAGCAACGTCAGAAGAGCTGACAATCTTTGTCGCCGTTGTTGAAAGCGGCAGCTTTAGCCGCGCGGCCGAACAGCTGGGTCAGGCTAATTCGGCCATCAGCCGTTCGGTAAAGAAACTGGAGATGAAGCTTGGAGTGAGTCTGCTCAACCGAACGACGCGGCAGCTGAGCCTGACGGAAGAAGGAGAGCGTTACTTTCGCCGCGTGCAGTCGGTACTGCAGGAGATGGCTGCAGCAGAGACGGAGATTATGGAGACCCGCAACACGCCGCGTGGATTGCTGCGCATTGATGCGGCCACGCCGGTGGTGCTTCACTTTCTGATGCCGCTGATTAAACCTTTCCGCGAGCGCTATCCGGAGATGACGCTATCTCTGGTCTCCTCAGAGACGTTTATCAACCTCATCGAACGGAAAGTGGATGTGGCTATCCGGGCAGGAACCCTGACAGATTCAAGCTTGCGTGCCCGCCCTCTGTTTGCCAGCTACCGCAAAATTATCGCATCACCAGAGTATATTGCCGAACATGGTAAACCGGAGACGGTTGAAGAGTTGAAGCAGCATCTGTGCCTGGGATTTACGGAGCCGGTGTCGCTAAACACCTGGCCTGTCGCCTGTCATGATGGTCAGTTGCATGAAATCACCTGCGGGTTATCGTCTAACAGCGGGGAAACGCTAAAACAGCTGTGCCTTACCGGGAATGGCATCGCCTGTTTGTCGGATTACATGATTGATAAAGAAATTGCGCGCGGTGAGCTCGTGGAGTTAATGGCCGATAAGCGTTTACCTGTAGAGATGCCTTTTAGCGCGGTGTATTACAGTGACAGAGCGGTAAGCACGCGCATCCGGGCCTTTATTGACTTCCTGAGTGAACATATAAAAACAGCTCCCGAAGGAGCTGTGTGAGGGTTTAGAGTACAGAGGGGGGTTAATATCAGTCCCAGTCAGGCGCTAAACCTTCCGGGCTTACCAGGCGATCGTTGCACTCCAGGGCTGCGATCGCTTTTTTATCGTCAGCATCCAGCAGAAGATCCGTTGCTAACAGGTTGCTGGCCAGGTTTTCACGCTTCGTTGAAGATGGGATCACGGCATAACCTTCCCCCATTGCCCATGCCAGAATGACCTGCGCAGCAGTCGCGTTATGCTTCTCTGCGATACGCGTAATCACTTCATCTTTAAGCGCTTTACCGTAGGCCAGCGTCATGTATGAGGTGATGTGGATACCGTGCTGTTTTGCCCAGTCCACGACTTTGCGGTTTTGCAGGTATGGGGACAGCTCAATCTGGTTGGTCGCAATATTTTCTGCACCTACAGCAGCAATGGCTTTTTCCATCAGCGGGATCGTGAAGTTGGAGATTCCAATTTCGCGGGTTAAGCCCTGCTTTTTCGCTTCCAGCAGCGCCTGCATGAATTCTTCCACGGAGACAGCATCGTTTGGTGATGGCCAGTGGATCAGCGTCAGATCGGCGTAGTCAGTACGCAGTTTTTTCAGGCTTTCTTTCAGACTAGGGATCAGCTTGTCTTTGCTGAGATTCTCAATCCAGATTTTCGTGGTAATGAACAACTCATTACGCGGTACACTGCTCTCTTCGAGAGCTTGTCCAACGGCAGCTTCGTTTTCATAGATCTGCGCCGTATCAACTGCGCGAAAGCCCAGTTCGAGCGCGGTTTTAACTGATGCGATAACAACGTCGTCTTTCAGGCGGAAAGTGCCCAGACCAAATGCAGGGAGAGTCATAATTTTCCTCAATCGTTATTTATGTTCGTAAACTGAGGACGATTATCGCTGTCGGTGTTATAGAGAAAAAGATCGCAAAACGCAGAGGATTTTTGCTAATTTCGCAATAATTAAGCGTCAGATAAGAAAAAAGCCCTGAGCGTTAACTCAGGGCTTTTAATAAGTGGCGGAACGGACGGGACTCGAACCCGCGACCCCCTGCGTGACAGGCAGGTATTCTAACCGACTGAACTACCGCTCCACCGAAGACTGCTTGTAACCACCGGATTAATGCACCGGCTTACTACTTAATTTGATGCCTGGCAGTTCCCTACTCTCACATGGGGAGACCCCACACTACCATCGGCGCTACGGCGTTTCACTTCTGAGTTCGGCATGGGGTCAGGTGGGACCACCGCGCTAAAGCCGCCAGGCAAATTCTGTTAATCTGTATCAGGCTGAAATTTGATTGTTCTGTCTCTTCGCCAAAACATCTTCGGCGTTGTAAGGTTAAGCCTCACGGTTCATTAGTATCGGTTAGCTCAACGCATCGCTGCGCTTACACACCCGACCTATCAACGTCGTCGTCTTCAACGTTCCTTCAGGACCCTTAAAGGGTCAGGGAGAACTCATCTCGGGGCAAGTTTCGTGCTTAGATGCTTTCAGCACTTATCTTTTCCGCATTTAGCTACCGGGCAGTGCCATTGGCATGACAACCCGAACACCAGTGATGCGTCCACTCCGGTCCTCTCGTACTAGGAGCAGCCCCCCTCAATTCTCCAGCGCCCACGGCAGATAGGGACCGAACTGTCTCACGACGTTCTAAACCCAGCTCGCGTACCACTTTAAATGGCGAACAGCCATACCCTTGGGACCTACTTCAGCCCCAGGATGTGATGAGCCGACATCGAGGTGCCAAACACCGCCGTCGATATGAACTCTTGGGCGGTATCAGCCTGTTATCCCCGGAGTACCTTTTATCCGTTGAGCGATGGCCCTTCCATTCAGAACCACCGGATCACTATGACCTGCTTTCGCACCTGCTCGAGCCGTCACTCTCGCAGTCAAGCTAGCTTATGCCATTGCACTAACCTCCTGATGTCCGACCAGGATTAGCTAACCTTCGTGCTCCTCCGTTACTCTTTGGGAGGAGACCGCCCCAGTCAAACTACCCACCAGACACTGTCCGCAACCCGGATTACGGGTCTACGTTAGAACACCAGCCATTAAAGGGTGGTATTTCAAGGATGGCTCCACGCAGACTGGCGTCCACGCTTCAAAGCCTCCCACCTATCCTACACATCAAGGACCAGTGTTCAGTGTCAAGCTATAGTAAAGGTTCACGGGGTCTTTCCGTCTTGCCGCGGGTACACTGCATCTTCACAGCGAGTTCAATTTCACTGAGTCTCGGGTGGAGACAGCCTGGCCATCATTACGCCATTCGTGCAGGTCGGAACTTACCCGACAAGGAATTTCGCTACCTTAGGACCGTTATAGTTACGGCCGCCGTTTACCGGGGCTTCGATCAAGAGCTTCGCGTTGCCGCTAACCCCATCAATTAACCTTCCGGCACCGGGCAGGCGTCACACCGTATACGTCCACTTTCGTGTTTGCACAGTGCTGTGTTTTTAATAAACAGTTGCAGCCAGCTGGTATCTTCGACTGATTTCAGCTCCACCCGCAGGGGCTTCACCTACATATCAGCGTGCCTTCTCCCGAAGTTACGGCACCATTTTGCCTAGTTCCTTCACCCGAGTTCTCTCAAGCGCCTTGGTATTCTCTACCTGACCACCTGTGTCGGTTTGGGGTACGATTTGATGTTACCTGATGCTTAGAGGCTTTTCCTGGAAGCAGGGCATTTGTTACTTCAGCACCGTAGTGCCTCGTCATCACACCTCAGCGTTAAAAAGGTACCGGATTTACCTGGAACCTCCGCCTACATGCTTAAACCGGGACAACCGTCGCCCGGCTAACATAGCCTTCTCCGTCCCCCCTTCGCAGTAACACCAAGTACAGGAATATTAACCTGTTTCCCATCGACTACGCCTTTCGGCCTCGCCTTAGGGGTCGACTCACCCTGCCCCGATTAACGTTGGACAGGAACCCTTGGTCTTCCGGCGAGCGGGCTTTTCACCCGCTTTATCGTTACTTATGTCAGCATTCGCACTTCTGATACCTCCAGCAACCCTCACAGGCCACCTTCAACGGCTTACAGAACGCTCCCCTACCCAACAACGCATAAGCGTCGCTGCCGCAGCTTCGGTGCATGGTTTAGCCCCGTTACATCTTCCGCGCAGGCCGACTCGACCAGTGAGCTATTACGCTTTCTTTAAATGATGGCTGCTTCTAAGCCAACATCCTGGCTGTCTGTGCCTTCCCACATCGTTTCCCACTTAACCATGACTTTGGGACCTTAGCTGGCGGTCTGGGTTGTTTCCCTCTTCACGACGGACGTTAGCACCCGCCGTGTGTCTCCCGTGATAACATTCTTCGGTATTCGTAGTTTGCATCGGGTTGGTAAGCCGGGATGGCCCCCTAGCCGAAACAGTGCTCTACCCCCGAAGATGAGTTCACGAGGCGCTACCTAAATAGCTTTCGGGGAGAACCAGCTATCTCCCGGTTTGATTGGCCTTTCACCCCCAGCCACAAGTCATCCGCTAATTTTTCAACATTAGTCGGTTCGGTCCTCCAGTTAGTGTTACCCAACCTTCAACCTGCCCATGGCTAGATCACCGGGTTTCGGGTCTATACCCTGCAACTTAACGCCCAGTTAAGACTCGGTTTCCCTTCGGCTCCCCTATACGGTTAACCTTGCTACAGAATATAAGTCGCTGACCCATTATACAAAAGGTACGCAGTCACACCACGAAGGTGCTCCCACTGCTTGTACGTACACGGTTTCAGGTTCTTTTTCACTCCCCTCGCCGGGGTTCTTTTCGCCTTTCCCTCACGGTACTGGTTCACTATCGGTCAGTCAGGAGTATTTAGCCTTGGAGGATGGTCCCCCCATATTCAGACAGGATACCACGTGTCCCGCCCTACTCTTCGAGTTCACAACCTGTGTGCTTTCGTGTACGGGACTGTCACCCTGTACCGTGCGACTTTCCAGACGCTTCCACTAACACACAAGCTGATTCAGACTCTGGGCTGCTCCCCGTTCGCTCGCCGCTACTGGGGGAATCTCGGTTGATTTCTTTTCCTCGGGGTACTTAGATGTTTCAGTTCCCCCGGTTCGCCTCGTTAACCTATGTATTCAGTTAACGATAGTGTGACGAATCACACTGGGTTTCCCCATTCGGACATCGCCGGGTCAAAGGTTCATATCACCTCGCCGGCGCTTTTCGCAGATTAGCACGTCCTTCATCGCCTCTGACTGCCAGGGCATCCACCGTGTACGCTTAGTCGCTTAACCTCACAACCCGAAGATGTTTCACTTCTGATTGCGAAAATTTGAGAGACTCGAACACACCATTTAAGATGTGTCGTTTCAATTTTCAGCTTGATCCAGATTTTTAAAGAGCAAAACTTCGCAGTGCACCTTTTCAGGTTCACTCTGAAGTTTTCTTGTGTTCGCAGTAAAAGATGGTGGAGCTATGCGGGATCGAACCGCAGACCTCCTGCGTGCAAAGCAGGCGCTCTCCCAGCTGAGCTATAGCCCCATCGTTTTGCAATCTCTGTACCGCTCATCCTTTAAAAGGAGTTTGGTAGGCCTGAGTGGACTTGAACCACCGACCTCACCCTTATCAGGGGTGCGCTCTAACCACCTGAGCTACAAGCCTGCAGAGATTTTTACTGCTGTTTTTCATCAGACAATCTGTGTGAGCACTACAAAGGCAGGTTCTTTAAGGTAAGGAGGTGATCCAACCGCAGGTTCCCCTACGGTTACCTTGTTACGACTTCACCCCAGTCATGAATCACAAAGTGGTAAGCGCCCTCCCGAAGGTTAAGCTACCTACTTCTTTTGCAACCCACTCCCATGGTGTGACGGGCGGTGTGTACAAGGCCCGGGAACGTATTCACCGTAGCATTCTGATCTACGATTACTAGCGATTCCGACTTCATGGAGTCGAGTTGCAGACTCCAATCCGGACTACGACGCACTTTATGAGGTCCGCTTGCTCTCGCGAGGTCGCTTCTCTTTGTATGCGCCATTGTAGCACGTGTGTAGCCCTACTCGTAAGGGCCATGATGACTTGACGTCATCCCCACCTTCCTCCAGTTTATCACTGGCAGTCTCCTTTGAGTTCCCGGCCGGACCGCTGGCAACAAAGGATAAGGGTTGCGCTCGTTGCGGGACTTAACCCAACATTTCACAACACGAGCTGACGACAGCCATGCAGCACCTGTCTCAGAGTTCCCGAAGGCACCAATCCATCTCTGGAAAGTTCTCTGGATGTCAAGAGTAGGTAAGGTTCTTCGCGTTGCATCGAATTAAACCACATGCTCCACCGCTTGTGCGGGCCCCCGTCAATTCATTTGAGTTTTAACCTTGCGGCCGTACTCCCCAGGCGGTCGACTTAACGCGTTAGCTCCGGAAGCCACGCCTCAAGGGCACAACCTCCAAGTCGACATCGTTTACGGCGTGGACTACCAGGGTATCTAATCCTGTTTGCTCCCCACGCTTTCGCACCTGAGCGTCAGTCTTTGTCCAGGGGGCCGCCTTCGCCACCGGTATTCCTCCAGATCTCTACGCATTTCACCGCTACACCTGGAATTCTACCCCCCTCTACAAGACTCTAGCCTGCCAGTTTCGAATGCAGTTCCCAGGTTGAGCCCGGGGATTTCACATCCGACTTGACAGACCGCCTGCGTGCGCTTTACGCCCAGTAATTCCGATTAACGCTTGCACCCTCCGTATTACCGCGGCTGCTGGCACGGAGTTAGCCGGTGCTTCTTCTGCGGGTAACGTCAATTGCTGAGGTTATTAACCTCAACACCTTCCTCCCCGCTGAAAGTACTTTACAACCCGAAGGCCTTCTTCATACACGCGGCATGGCTGCATCAGGCTTGCGCCCATTGTGCAATATTCCCCACTGCTGCCTCCCGTAGGAGTCTGGACCGTGTCTCAGTTCCAGTGTGGCTGGTCATCCTCTCAGACCAGCTAGGGATCGTCGCCTAGGTGAGCCGTTACCCCACCTACTAGCTAATCCCATCTGGGCACATCTGATGGCAAGAGGCCCGAAGGTCCCCCTCTTTGGTCTTGCGACGTTATGCGGTATTAGCTACCGTTTCCAGTAGTTATCCCCCTCCATCAGGCAGTTTCCCAGACATTACTCACCCGTCCGCCGCTCGTCACCCGAGAGCAAGCTCTCTGTGCTACCGCTCGACTTGCATGTGTTAGGCCTGCCGCCAGCGTTCAATCTGAGCCATGATCAAACTCTTCAATTTAAGTTTGATGCTCGTGAATTAAACTTCGTAATGAATTACGTATGTTCACTCAGAGACTTGGTATTCATTTATTGTCCGAAGACATTAAGAATCCATGTCACTTTGAGTGCCCACACAGATTGTCTGATAAATTGTTAAAGAGCAGTGCAACGCGGCTTTCGCTCACCGTTGCGAGGTGGCGTATATTACGCTTTCCTCTTTCAGAGTCAACCCGTTATTTCAGGATTTTTTCTCTTCAACCGACTGGGCTGTTTGTGAAGTGATTCACATCCGCCGTGTCGATGGAGGCGCATTATAGGGGGCCGCCGAGGAATGACAAGCGGAAAAATGCATTTTTATTTCAACCGCTCATCTTTTCACCAGAAAGGTTATTTTTGGTGCTTTTTAATCTCTTTTGGCAGATCGGCCAGACTATTAATTACCCAATCCGCCGCATTCTCAGCTTCTGGCGTCACTGGCTTGCCGGTGCGAACTAATATTTTGGTCCCTACACCCGCAGCTGCTGCTGCCTGCATATCTTCCAGTTTATCGCCCACCATATAAGAAGCCGCCATATCAATGTGCAGGAATTCCTGCGCAGAGATGAACATCCCCGGATGCGGCTTACGGCAGTCACAGGTCTGACGATACGCTTCAACGGTTCCCTGCGGGTGGTGCGGACAATAGTAGATACCGTCGAGATCCACACCGCGGTCGGCCAGCGACCAGTCCATCCATTCCGTCAGCGTTTCGAACTGCGCTTCGGTGAATTTACCGCGTGCAATACCGGACTGGTTCGTCACCACCACCAGCGCATAGCCCATCTCTTTCAGCTGGCGCATGGCATCTATTACGCCCTCGATAAACTCGAACTCATCAATCTCATGAACATAACCGTGATCCACATTAATAGTGCCGTCACGATCGAGGAAAATTGCGGGTACTGATTTTGCCACCGGTTTGCTCCTGAAAAAGGCATGTTCGACTAGTATCTCATGAATCGCAGCGCAATAAAGTGCTCATCGTACAGAGTTGGATTGATTTAGACGTCTGGATGCCTTAACATCCGTTTTGTTTACGGTCATCACCCGTATCTGGCAGAAGAAAATGCCACGGCTAACTTACATACGATAAAAATAATCTAATGATTAAACTTTCCAATATCACCAAAGTGTTCCAGCAGGGGAACCGAACCATTCAGGCGCTGAACAACGTCAGCCTGCATGTTCCTGCTGGTCAAATTTATGGCGTCATTGGCGCATCGGGTGCAGGTAAAAGCACGCTGATCCGTTGTGTTAACCTGCTTGAGCGCCCAACCCAGGGCAGCGTAGAAGTTGGCGGCCAGGAACTTACCGCCCTTTCAGAGAAAGAACTCACCAAAGCGCGTCGTCAGATTGGCATGATTTTCCAGCACTTTAACCTGCTGGCCTCCCGCACCGTGTTCGGCAACGTTGCCTTACCGCTTGAGCTGGATAACACGCCGAAAGAAGAAGTGAAGCGTCGCGTCACCGAGCTGCTCGACCTCGTGGGTCTGGGCGATAAACATGATAGCTACCCGGCAAACCTGTCCGGTGGGCAAAAACAGCGTGTGGCCATTGCCCGCGCGCTGGCAAGCAATCCTAAGGTACTGCTGTGCGATGAAGCCACCAGCGCACTGGATCCTGCCACCACGCGTTCGATTCTGGAACTGCTAAAAGACATTAACCGTCGCCTGGGCCTGACGATCCTCCTTATTACGCACGAGATGGACGTGGTGAAACGCATTTGCGACTGCGTGGCGGTCATCAGCAACGGTGAACTGATCGAGCAGGACACGGTAAGTGAAGTGTTCTCGCATCCGAAAACCCCGCTGGCACAGCAGTTCATCCAGTCCACCCTGCATCTGGATATTCCGGAAGATTATCTGGAGCGTTTGAAAACCGAACCCGCTGCTGACAGCGTCCCGATGCTGCGCATGGAGTTCACCGGTCAGTCCGTTGATGCTCCCCTGCTTTCCGAAACCGCACGTCGCTTTAACGTGAACAACAACATCATCAGCGCGCAGATGGATTACGCCGGTGGCGTTAAGTTCGGCATCATGCTGACAGAAATGCACGGCACACAAGAAGAAACCCAGGCAGCCATTGCCTGGCTGCAAGAACATCACGTAAAAGTAGAGGTACTGGGTTATGTCTGAGCCGATGATGTGGCTGCTGGTTCGCGGCGTTTGGGAAACGCTGGCAATGACCTTTGT
The DNA here is from genome assembly GCF_043965265.1 of Enterobacter sp. ECC-249. Taxonomy (NCBI): domain Bacteria; kingdom Pseudomonadati; phylum Pseudomonadota; class Gammaproteobacteria; order Enterobacterales; family Enterobacteriaceae; genus Enterobacter; species Enterobacter sp. ECC-249. The sequence goes on along the minus strand of NZ_CP143660.1, from coordinate 1,398,846 downwards.
CTCTGGCTTCTTTGGTTTTGTGATTGGCCTGCCGGTCGGCGTGTTGCTGTACGTGACGCGTCCGGGTCAAATCATTGAGAACGCGAAGCTGTACCGTACGCTCTCTGCGCTGGTGAATATTTTCCGTTCTATCCCCTTCATTATTTTACTGGTGTGGATGATTCCGTTTACCCGCGTGATCGTCGGAACGTCTATCGGTCTGCAGGCGGCGATCGTTCCGCTGACCGTTGGCGCTGCGCCGTTTATCGCCCGCATGGTGGAAAACGCCCTGCTGGAGATCCCAACCGGTTTGATCGAAGCTTCCCGCGCAATGGGTGCCACGCCGATGCAGATCGTCCGCAAGGTGCTGCTGCCTGAGGCGCTGCCTGGGCTGGTGAATGCGGCAACCATTACGCTTATCACCCTGGTCGGTTATTCTGCAATGGGCGGTGCAGTTGGCGCGGGCGGTTTAGGTCAGATTGGTTACCAGTACGGCTATATTGGATATAACGCTACCGTGATGAATACCGTTCTGGTATTGCTGGTCGCTCTGGTTTACTTAATCCAGTTCTCTGGCGATCGCATCGTCCGGGCTGTTACGCATAAATAACGTTACACACAACACAAACTCTACGAGTTAAGGATAAAACATGGCGTTTAAATTAAAGACCTTCGCAGCAGTAGGCGCGCTGATCGGCTCTCTGGCACTGGTGGGTTGCGGTCAGGACGAAAAGGATCCAAACCACATTAAAGTGGGCGTTATCGTGGGTGCAGAACAGCAGGTTGCGGAAGTTGCTCAGAAAGTGGCAAAAGAGAAGTATGGCCTGGACGTGGAGCTGGTGACCTTCAACGATTACGTTCTGCCGAACGAAGCGCTGAGCAAAGGCGATATCGACGCGAACGCCTTCCAGCATAAGCCATACCTGGACCAGCAGATCAAGGATCGCGGCTATAAACTGGTGGGTGTCGGTAACACCTTCGTTTATCCAATTGCCGGTTACTCTAAGAAAATTAAATCACTGGACGAACTGCAGCCGGGCTCTCAGGTTGCCGTACCTAACGACCCAACCAACCTTGGTCGTTCCCTGCTGCTGCTGCAGAAAGTGGGCCTGATCAAACTGAAAGACGGTGTTGGCCTGCTGCCAACCGTTCTGGACGTCACCGAGAACCCGAAAAATCTGAAAATTGTTGAACTGGAAGCACCGCAGCTGCCACGTTCTCTGGACGATGCGCAGATTGCCCTGGCCGTTATCAACACCACGTACGCCAGCCAGATTGGCCTGACACCAGCCAAAGACGGTATCTTCGTTGAAGATAAAGACTCTCCGTACGTTAACCTGATCGTGACTCGCGAAGACAACAAGGACGCGGAAAACGTGAAGAAATTCGTTCAGGCCTATCAGTCAGACGAAGTTTACCAGGAAGCCAACAAAGTGTTTAACGGCGGCGCTGTTAAAGGCTGGTAATCTCACCTCAGTGTAATATCATCAGGACGGGCTTATGCCCGTCTTGTCATTTGTGCAGTCAACTGATTCAATATCTGACGTTTTGATTATCCATTGAGGAAATATTATGCGTGCTTTACCGATCTGTCTTTTAGCACTCATGCTGAGCGGCTGTTCTATGCTAAGCAGATCTCCCGTTGAACCTGTTCAAAGCACGGCAACCCCGCCAAAGACCGAGCCTGCGAAACCGAAAGTGGTTCGCCCTGCGCCGGTTCGCATTATCACGAAAGCGGACGAACTCGTCGGTAAACCGTTCCGTGAACTGGGCGAAGTAAGCGGCGAATCCTGTCAGGCGACCAATCAGGACTCACCACCGAATATTCCGACAGCGCGTAAACGTATGCAGATTAATGCTGCAAAAATGAAAGCCAACGCGGTCCTGCTGCACAGCTGTGAAGTCACCAGCGGCACGCCGGGCTGCTACCGTCAGGCGGTTTGCATCGGTTCTGCGCTGAACATTACGGCTAAATGAGTGCATTTCAGTTCGAGCAGATAGGCGTTATCCACTCTCCTTATAAAGAGAAGTTCGCCGTCCCCCGCCAGCCCGGTCTTGTCACCAGCGGACGCGGTGAGCTTCACCTGATTGCGCCTTACAACCAGGCCGATGCGGTACGCGGGCTTGAGGCGTTCAGCCATCTGTGGGTGGTGTTCGTGTTTCACCAGACGATGGAAGGCGGCTGGCGTCCTACCGTGCGTCCTCCTCGTCTTGGCGGCAATGCGAGAATGGGGGTGTTTGCGACGCGCTCGACCTTTCGTCCAAACCCGGTTGGCATGTCGCTGGTTGAACTGAAAAGCATACGCTGCCAGAAAGATCAGGTGATCCTGGAGTTAGGTAGCCTGGACCTGGTCGACGGCACGCCGGTGATCGACATCAAACCCTATTTGCCCTTCGCCGAAGCCCTTCCGGACGCGCGTGCAAGCTATGCCCAGGACGCACCACAGGCGGATATGCCGGTGTATTTTACCCCTGAGCTCGCCTCGCAGCTCGGTCAACTGGAGAAACGCTATCCTCGCTTACGGGATTTCATCACTGAAGTTTTGGCACAGGACCCGCGTCCAGCCTACCGTAAAGAAGAGGAAGAAGGAAAAACGTACGCCGTCTGGCTGCTGGATTTTAACGTTCGCTGGCGCGTCACCGGGGCAGGTTTTGAAGTGTTTGCCCTTGAACCCAGGTAATTTTGTTCTCCTCTCTTTTGGCATCTTTGCCACACTGGTAAACTAAACCACTTTTTTTGTGTCAGGCTGGTGTTTCAGCCTGTTCCAATCGTCGAAATGGAACCGTAACAACATGCGTACTAGCCAATATCTGCTCTCCACTCTGAAGGAGACGCCTGCCGACGCCGAAGTGATCAGCCATCAGCTGATGCTGCGCGCCGGGATGATCCGCAAGCTGGCCTCCGGGTTATACACCTGGCTGCCGACCGGCGTGCGCGTCCTGAAAAAAGTCGAAAACATCGTGCGTGAAGAGATGAACAACGCCGGTGCTATCGAGGTGTCCATGCCTGTGGTTCAGCCCGCTGACCTGTGGCAGGAGAGTGGCCGTTGGGAACAATATGGCCCTGAACTGCTGCGCTTCGTCGATCGCGGCGAGCGTCCGTTCGTTCTCGGCCCAACGCATGAAGAAGTCATTACCGACCTGATTCGTAATGAGCTGAGCTCTTACAAACAGCTGCCGCTGAACTTCTTCCAGATCCAGACCAAGTTCCGTGACGAAGTTCGCCCACGTTTCGGCGTCATGCGCTCCCGCGAATTCCTGATGAAAGATGCCTACTCTTTCCATACCTCTCAGGAATCCCTGCAAGAGACGTACGACGCAATGTACGCGGCATACAGCAAAATCTTCTCCCGCATGGGTCTGGATTTCCGCGCTGTGCAGGCTGATACCGGCTCCATCGGCGGTAGCGCATCCCATGAGTTCCAGGTTCTGGCGCAGAGCGGTGAAGACGATGTGATCTTCTCTGACTCTTCAGACTACGCGGCGAACATCGAATTTGCAGAAGCGCTGGCACCAAAAGAACCGCGTGCAGCGGCAACGCAAGAGATGACGCTGGTTGATACGCCAAACGCGAAAACCATTGCCGAGCTGGTTGAGCAGTTCAATCTGCCGATCGAAAAAACCGTTAAGACGCTGCTGGTGAAATCCACCGAAGGGAGCGCTTACCCGCTGGTTGCCCTGCTGGTGCGTGGCGATCATGAGCTGAACGAAGTGAAAGCCGAGAAGCTGCCGCAGGTCGCCAGCCCGCTCACTTTCGCTACGGAAGCGGAAATCCGCGCCGTGGTCAATGCCGGCCCAGGTTCTCTCGGTCCGGTGAATATGCCGGTTCCTGTTGTTATTGACCGCACGGTAGCCGCGATGAGCGACTTCTCCGCCGGCGCGAACATCGACGGTAAACACTATTTCGGCATCAACTGGGATCGCGACGTGGCGACGCCGGAAGTTGCAGACATCCGTAACGTGGTCGCAGGCGACCCAAGCCCGGACGGTCAGGGTACCCTGATGATCAAGCGCGGTATCGAAGTGGGTCACATCTTCCAGCTGGGCGATAAATACTCGCGCGCGCTGAACGCCGCCGTTCAGGGTGAAGATGGACGTAACCAGATCCTGACCATGGGTTGCTACGGTATCGGGGTGACGCGCGTGGTGGCTGCCGCTATTGAGCAGAACTACGACGAGCGCGGCATCGTATGGCCGGACAACATCGCGCCGTTCCAGGTGGCTATTCTGCCAATGAACATGCACAAGTCTTACCGCGTGCAGGAGCTGGCCGAGAAGCTGTATGCCGAGCTGCGTGCGCAGGGTATCGAAGTGCTGATGGATGACCGTAAAGAGCGTCCGGGCGTGATGTTTGCCGATATGGAACTGATTGGTATCCCGCACACCATCGTTATCGGCGACCGTAACCTCGACAGCGACGAGATTGAATACAAATACCGTCGCAGCGGCGAAAAACAGATGATCAAGACCGGCGACATTCTTGATTACCTGGTGAAAGCCATCAAAGGCTAAATCAAAAACCCCGCTCAGGCGGGGTTTTTTAATGGCGCTACGTCATCTTATTTGCTGTTACAGTCTTTGCCCGCAATAAATTTCGCGTCTTTATCCGCCACCAGCGTTTTGACCATCTCGCCGCTATCCGGATTTGGCTCCAGCGTAAAGTGTCCATCCACCGTCAGCAATATCGGCTTGCTGTCATTGCCGCGCGCCACAGCGTAATCACGTTCAAGCTGCGCATTGTTTGCCACGCTAACCTTCCTGCCGGTTGCGCAGTCGGTAAAGATCGCCGCATCCGCCATATAGAAGTACATCCCGCGCATTGCCATCGGCGTCGCGGGCAGAGCCGCTTTCACCGGCGCCAGCGTGTAGTTAAACTGGGATTCAATCGGGTTGCCTTCGCGGTCAAGCATCTCCATCCCCTCGCCTTTGGCGCGGAAAAAGGTTTTCTCACCGGAGGTATCCGTCAGAACCAGCTTCTCAGCCGTACGCGCCCATGTTCCATAAGTCGCAAAAGAAGAAGGCTCTTTCGCGCCCTGATAACGCTGGTTCATTACCCAGGTGCCGTCTTTTTGCAGGAACAGGGACGTTTCAATGCCTTCACAGTCCGCGCAAGGCAATACGCCGCGCCAGCTCTGCTGCATTGGTTTTAATTCTTCCGTTTGCGTAGGTTGTAAAACCTGCGTTTCGGAGCGGTTGTTACACCCGAAAAGCGCAAACAGCGTACTCACTGCCAGCGCAGACCATAATGCTTTTTTCACAATGAATTCCTTATGAAAATTGTGTTCCCTTTCGTCACTCTGTCGGGCGACGAACTTTGCCGCGTAATGCTTTCACTGTGGATTTTTGGGCCTTCGAGGTCAGCCGACGCTCTTTCGATGCGCGGGTTGGCCGCGTTGCCCGGCGGCTTTTTTGTACTGCCGTTAATTCTTTGATGACCGCCACCAGCCTGGCGATGGCCGCTTCCCGGTTGAGTTCCTGACTACGGTACTCCTGGGCTTTGATCACCATCACGCCATCGCTGGTGATCAGGTGATGGCTGGCGGCAAGCAGGCTTTCTTTATAATACTCTGGCAGGCTTGAGGCCCGAATGTCAAAACGCAAATGGATAGCCGTTGAGGCCTTGTTAACGTGCTGCCCGCCTGCCCCCTGAGCGCGGATGGCGGTGATCTCCAGCTCGTTGTCAGGAATGCTGACGTTTCGGGACAAGACTATCATGGTGCCGGTTGCCACGCCGTTAAATGAATTTCCAGATTATTCTGAGAATCAGAAAGCCAGATTGCACCGTCCTGAATCGTCGCCTGTAACACCATGGTCCGGCTGGCAAAGTCGCTCAGCTGCGCCAGCTGCTCATCATCCAGATACCAGACCGTGAGATTTTTAAACTGTCCGCACTTGCTCTTGTTTTGCTGCCACCAAATCTCTGCAGCACGCTGATTATACGCAAATAAGGCCACTTCAGCGGACTGGGTGCAGGCCTTCTTAATTCTGCGCTCGTCCGGCAGTCCGAGTTCGATCCACAAATCGATACCCAGATGATCGTTGCGCAGCCAGGCTTCAGGCTCGTCTTCTGCGCTTAACCCACGGGTAAACTGCAGACGCTCGTCAGCGTACTTAATCCACGCCAGCAGGCGCAGCATCATGCGTTCCTGGGTTTCGGAGGGGTGGCGTGCCAGCGTCAGCGAGGCGTCCAGGAACTGGTTGCGATCGAGATCGGCCACATTGACCACTGCTTTATAGATTGTCGCTTTCAGCGCCATGAGAGAACTCCATTCAAATCAGGCGCACATTGTAGCGAAAACCGCGGCAAAAGGCTGTTACGGGGTAATAAATACACCGCTATCAAGGCGCTGATATTGCTTAAATGAGTATGGTATAGTCACCTTGCTAAACCGAGTTTATCTTCGTAGGCTTAATGATATCTCACAGTAAGTCAGTGCGCTGGCGGGAGGGGATGTGAATAATTATTGTGAGTTAATTCGCAAACGGTATGCGGAAATCGCCAGCGGAGATCTGGGGTATATCCCGGACGCGTTGGGCTGTGTATTGAAAGTGCTTAATGAAGTGGCCTCTGATGAGAGCCTTTCAGAGTCGGTCAGGGAAAAAGCAGCGTATGCTGCGGCGAATTTACTGGTGAGCGATTATGTCGATGAATGATACTTATCAACCCATCAATTGTGATGACTATGACAACCTCGAACTCGCCTGCCAGCATCATTTATTACTGACGCTGGAGCTAAAAGATGGCGAAGTGTTGAAGGCAAAAGCCAGCGATCTGATTTCACGTAAAAATGTGGAATACCTGATAGTGGAAGATGCCGGTGCGACGCGTGAGCTGCGTCTGGATAAAATAGCCAGCTTCAGCCACCCGCAAATCGGCACCGTCGTGGTGAGCGAATCCTGATGTGACTAACGGGCAGCCAGGCTGCCCGTTACGCTTTCTGCCACTCAAACCTGACCCCGTCTTCCGCCCATCCCGCTTCCGTGATGAATACCCCTGCCGCAGCAATCAACGTTTCACCATAGAACAGCAGCGGCGTAGTGTCGCGCAGCCACGGCGGCACGTTGCACTCCTGCCAGATTTTCTTCAGCTTCCGACCTCCGTTACGCCCGACAATATGCAGCATGCCGCCAGCCTTAAAGCGCACGGTGACCGGTTCACCGGGCTGCGGCAGCCGCACATGACCAGACGGCAGGAGAGAGACACGTCCAGCCTCTGCGGGCAATATCAGCGGAACCTCTGGAGAAAGCCAGTCGAGTACGACATCGGTCAGCGAGGGCATGGATTTTATCCACCAGAGTTCCCCTTTATAGCGTCTAACCTCGAAACCGTTCAGGTGGACGCACGGGGAAGCATCATCCCGCGCCAGAGCGACTTCGTCCCAGATACGGCTCAGCATTGTCCGCGACGGCATCGCGGCGCGATGAAAGGCCAGCCAGCGTCGTAGCAGCGCGGCGCGACGCACCGGGCTCATCGCAGTCAGCGGTGCAATGGCCAGCGCTCCGTCTTTAGAAATCAGTTCAGCCAGCTCGTCGCTCAACAGCTCGTCCAGCAGCGATTCCTGTTCGGCGCACAGCATAGCGCTTCTTGCCGTCGCGTCGGCGAAATGCGGCCAGCGCTCGCTCAATAGCGGGAGGACCCGCAGACGCAGAAAGTTACGATCATAGCCGTCATCCTGGTTACTCTCATCTTCGATCCAGCTCAGCTGATGCTCTCGCGCCCAGGCTTCAAGCGAGGCACGCGTCTCGCCAAGCAGCGGACGCAGTAACGTTGTGCCGGCAAATGCCGAACGCGCCGGCATGGCAGAAAGCCCCGCAGGCCCGCTTCCCCGCTTAAGCGCCAGCAGAAAGGTTTCGCACTGATCGTCCAGATGCTGGGCCGTAACCAGCGCTTCTCCAGCACGTAATGCCCCGGCAAACGCGGCATAGCGGGCTTTACGCGCCTGCGCCTCGAGGCCAAGCCCTTCCTCCGCAAGCGTGACGCGTTCAATGATGAGCGGGATCGCCCACGCCGCACACAAGGCTTCGCAGTGCGCCACCCACTCCTCTGCGTGGGGACTTAATCCGTGATGAATATGCATCGCCCGCAGCTGGACGCCAGGCTCCCGGTCTCGCCAGCGCTTGAGGCGATGAAGCAGAACGGTGGAATCCAGGCCACCGCTAAACCCCACCAGCAGCTGGCGGTACGGTGAAACGGCGTGTGCGATAGCGGGTAAGGTCATAGGGAATTACACATAAAAAATGCCCGAACTGAGCGGGCATTATCACACAGGACGAAGATTACTGCTGATAAAGCTCCAGCGGCAGGCCGTCCGGGTCGCTGAAAAAGGTAAAGCGCTTGTCCGTGAACGGATCGACGCGGATCGCTTCACACGTCACGCCGTGCGCTTCCAGATGTTTTACTGCGCTATCCAGATCATCGACGCTAAAGGCAAGATGGCGCAGGCCGCAGGCTTCCGGGCGGGACGGACGCGCAGGCGGAAAAGGAAAAGAGAACAGCTCAATCACATACTGCCCGTTTAATGCCAGATCGCCCTTCCAGGAGTCGCGCTCTTCGCGGTACGCCTCGCTTAACAGCGTAAAGCCGAGAATGTCGCAGTAGAAGGCCTTACTCTTTGCGTAATCGGTCGCAATGATCGCAATATGATGAACCTGTTTTAAACCCAGCATAGCTTCTCCTTTTTATGATGCCTGAACGTTACAACCGAAAACCCGCACCATGCAAGCGGTCACCCTTATTTTAGGACTCGCACCCAGTAAACGCCGTTTTCGTCGCGCTTCGCACCGTGAATATCCGTCTCAAAACCGGGGTAATGACGTCCTACCGAACAGAGCATCAGCAGGAAATCGAGCACGGCCCGACTCTCCTCGGTGATCATCTCCCCCGGCATCAGGAGCGGTACGCCCGGCGGGTAAGGCAGGATCATGTTGGCCGATACGCGTCCGACCAGGTTTTCCAGCTCAACGGTTTCGACCTCCCCTTTCACCTGGCGCTGCCATGCCTTGTGCGGGGTAAACTTCATCTCCGGTAAGACATCGAACGCCTGAAGCATCAGGCGCGGCAGATCGTGCTGACGGATCAGCCTGTGGATCCCCTGGGCCAGATCCTGAATGCGCATATTACGATAGAAGTCAGGATCCTCCGCGTAGAGATCCGGGAGCATGTTCTTCACCCGCAGGTTGAGATCGTAGGCGCGCTTGAACTCCATCAGCCCGCGCAACAACCCCATCGCCCGCGTTTTATCAATACCAATGCTGAACAGGAACAGCAGGTTATAGGGCCCGGTCTTCTCTACCACCACGCCACGTTCATCAAGGAATTTCGCGACCAGCGCGGCCGGAATACCTTCCTCGCTCATCTTGCCTTGCTCATCCATGCCCGGCGTCAGGATCGTCACTTTTACCGGGTCGAGAAACATATGGTCGCTATCGGCATCCCGGAAACCATGCCAGTCTTCGCCGGGCGAGACGGGCCAGCATTCCGCCTCATCAATCTCTTCCGGCTGCCAGATATCAAAGAACCAGCCGTCGGCTTCATCTTTCAGCCGCTGAACCTCTTTGCGGAAATGCAGCGCGCGCTCCACCGAACGGTTGATGAGGCGTTTGCCCGGATTGCCGCGCAGCATCGCCGCGGCCGTTTCGATAGACGCCACCAGCGGATAGCTCGGTGAGGTGGTGGTATGCATCATAAAGGCTTCGTTGAAGGTCTCTTCGTCGTACTCGCCTTTGATGTGAATAAGCGAAGCCTGGGAAAACGCCGCCAGCATTTTGTGCGTCGACTGCGTTTCGAAGAACACTTTACCCGGCACGCGCTCACCGCTCATGCCGCTTTTACCTGCGTAAATCGGATGGAAATTGGTGTACGGCACCCACGCGGAATCGAAGTGGATCGACGACACGTCCAGCGTCTTTTTGATCCAGTTCGTGTTGTACAGCAGACCGTCATAGGTCGAGTTGGTGATCACCGCATGGACAGGCCAGCTTGCGCCGGGGATCGCCGCGACCTTACGTTCAATCGCGTCATGCGCAAACTCCCGCCGCGGAATGCCGCCAAGAATACCGAGCGCGTTACGCGTGGGCGACAGCCAGAGCGGTACGACGTCGCTCATCATCAGCAGGTGAGCCAGCGACTTATGGCAGTTACGGTCAATCAGCAGGGTGCTGCCCGCAGGCGCAGCGTACATCCCGACGATTTTGTTCGAGGTCGAGGTGCCGTTGGTCACCATATAGCTCTGTTCGGCGCCAAAGGTGCGGGCAATATACTCTTCCGCTTCCAGATGCGGGCCAGTGTGATCCAGCAGAGAGCCTAATTCGGTGACTGAAATGGACACGTCCGCTTTCAGCGTGTTGCCACCAAAGAAATCATAGAACAGGCAGCCGACCGGACTTTTTTGGTAGGCCGTCCCCGCCATATGGCCCGGCGTACAGAAGGTATATTTCCCCTCTTTCACGTAGGTGAAGAGCGCCCGGGTAAACGGTGGCGTAATGTTATCGAGATATTCATTCGTGTACTGCTGAATGCGGGTCGCAATGTCTTCCGCCACGCCGAGGGAATATTCAAAGAACCACAGCGCCATACGCATATCATTTGCGCTGACGTCCATGGTTGAGTGGGTATTGATAAAGGCGTACAGCGGGAGATATTCGTTCAGCTTGTTGATATCGCTGCACAGTTCGAGGTCATATTCATCCCAGTCGAAGATCACGCCGCAGATACGCGGGTTATGCTCGATGAACTTCAGCAGATCGGCGCTGTTGTGCGGCCAGATTAGCTGATACCCGCGCGACTGCAGGGATTGCTCCAGCTCCTTAATCGGCTCATCTTTATAAAAGACGCCGTGTGGCCCCATAACGGCAATGATATTCATGGGCTTCCTCCTTAAAAAACATTAGCTAAGCATAGCCCGGCTAAACCGCAGGTATAAAAAAAGCCGCAACAGTGTGCGGCTTTTCAGATAATTGTGAAGCTTATGCGTAGCCGTAGGTCATCAGACGCTGGTAACGGCGGTTGAGCAGATCTTCTTTGCTCAGCACGTCCAGGTCTGCCAGATCGGCCAACAGCTGCGCTTTCAGAGACGCAGCCATCACTTCCGGCTTACGATGCGCACCACCCAGCGGTTCCGGGATGATGGAATCGATCAGCTTAAGTTCTTTCAGGCGTGGCGCAATGATGCCCATTGCTTCTGCGGCCAGAGGCGCTTTATCGGCACTTTTCCACAGAATGGACGCACAGCCTTCCGGGGAGATAACGGAATAGGTGCTGTACTGCAGCATATTCACTTTATCACCCACGCCAATCGCCAGCGCGCCACCGGAACCACCTTCACCGATAACGGTACAGATGACCGGCACCTTCAGACGAGACATCTCGCGCAGATTGCGCGCGATGGCTTCAGACTGGCCGCGCTCTTCCGCGCCCACGCCAGGGTAAGCACCCGGGGTGTCGATGAAGGTGATGATTGGCATATTAAAACGCTCAGCCATCTCCATCAGACGCAGGGCTTTACGGTAGCCTTCTGGGGCTGGCATACCGAAGTTACGACGGATTTTTTCTTTGGTTTCACGACCTTTCTGATGACCAATGATCATCACCGGGCGTCCGTCCAGACGCGCAATACCGCCAACGATAGCTTTATCGTCAGCGTATGCGCGATCGCCTGCCAGTTCGTCAAATTCGTCAAACGCCAGGCGGACATAATCCAGGGTGTACGGACGCTGTGGATGGCGAGCCAGCTGGGCCACCTGCCATGCGCCGAGATCGGCAAAGATTTTGCGCGTCAGCTCTACGCTTTTCTCGCGCAGACGATGCACTTCTTCGTCGATGTTAATATCCAGTTTTTCATCCTGACGGCTTACCGCTGTCAGAGAATCGATTTTCGCTTCCAGCTCAGCAATCGGCTGTTCGAAATCAAGGAAATTCAGACTCATAGTATTCCTGTATTAGTCAAACTCCAGTTCCACCTGCTCCGAACCAATGAGGCCACGGAGATCGTTCAGTAAACGATCGCTCGGAGAGACACGCCACGTTGCACCAAAGCGCAACCGCGCACGTGCATCCGCCCTCTGATAGTAGAGATGTACTGGAATTGTCCCCGAGCGGTGGGGTTCCAGAGACTGACGGAGTCGGTTTAAAAGCTGGTCATCAATTTGCCTGTCCGTCAGCGAGATAGCAAGCCCGCGAGCATATTTTTCCCGGGCTTCGTCAATGTCCATCACTTCGCGGGCGGTCATTTTAAGCCCCCCACTGAAGTCATCAAAGCTGACCTGTCCGCTGACGATAAGTATGCGGTCTTTTTCCAGCAATTGCTGGTATTTATCCAGCGCGTCGGTGAACAGCATCACCTCCAGACGCCCGGAACGGTCATCCAACGTACAGATGCCGATACGATTGCCGCGCTTGGTGACCATAACCCTTGCAGCAATCACGAGCCCCGCAGCCGTGGTGATTTTACCACGTTCTGTCGGATGCATGTCTTTTAGCCTGTGGCCGCCGACATAGCGCTCAATTTCTTTAATGTACTGGTTGATCGGGTGCCCCGTCAGGTACAAGCCTAACGTTTCACGCTCGCCGTCCAGCACCACCTGTTCTGGCCACGGCTGGCAGTTGGAATACGACTGCTCAATCTGCTCCGGCTCTTCCGCCAGCACCCCGAACATATCCGCCTGGCCAATGGCTTCCGCTTTGGCGTGCTGATCCGCCGCTTTCAGGGCGTCGCCCAGCGAGTTCATCAGCGCGGCGCGGTGCGGCCCCAGCCTGTCAAACGCGCCGGACATGATCAGTTTTTCCAGCACGCGGCGGTTCAGTTTTTTGGTATCGGTACGGGCGCAAAGGTCGAACAGCTCGCGGAAATAGCCGCCGTTGTTGCGCGCTTCGATGATCGCCTCGATCGGCCCTTCGCCTACACCCTTGATCGCGCCGATCCCGTAAACGATCTCCCCGTCGTCATTGACGTGGAAATGGTAAAGACCCGAGTTGATATCCGGCGGCAGGATCTTCAGCCCCATGCGCCAGCACTCATCCACCAGCCCTACCACCTTCTCGGTGTTGTCCATATCCGCGGTCATTACCGCAGCCATAAACTCAGCAGGATAGTGCGCCTTCAGCCACAGCGTTTGATACGACACCAAAGCATAGGCGGCGGAGTGAGATTTGTTAAATCCGTACCCGGCGAATTTCTCCACCAGGTCGAAAATTTTCATCGCCAGTTCGCCGTCAATGCCGTTTTTCTTAGCACCGTCTTCAAAGATGGAACGCTGCTTGGCCATCTCTTCCGGCTTTTTCTTACCCATCGCACGACGCAGCATGTCCGCGCCGCCGAGGGTATAGCCGGAAAGCACCTGGGCGATCTGCATAACCTGTTCCTGGTACAGGATAATGCCGTAGGTAGGCTCCAGCACCGGCTTCAGGCTTTCGTGCTGCCACTGAACGTCCGGGTAAGAAATCTCTTCGCGACCGTGCTTACGGTCGATAAAGTTATCTACCATCCCTGACTGCAGTGGCCCCGGACGGAACAGGGCAACCAGTGCGATCATATCTTCGAAGCAGTCGGGCTGCAGACGCTTAATCAGATCTTTCATGCCGCGGGATTCAAGCTGGAAGACGGCAGTCGTCTCCGAGCGCTGCAGCATGTCGAAACTTTTCTTGTCATCCAGCGGGATGGCAGCAATGTCTATGGGCTCAAGGCCCTGCTTTTCCCGACGCGGGTTGATCATCTTCAGCGCCCAGTCGATGATCGTGAGCGTACGCAGGCCGAGGAAGTCAAACTTCACCAGCCCGGCGTATTCCACGTCGTTCTTATCAAACTGAGTAACCGGATGCTCACCCGCTTCATCGCAGTAGAGCGGCGCGAAGTCGGTAATTTTGGTCGGCGCGATAACTACGCCCCCCGCATGCTTACCGGCGTTACGCGTGACGCCTTCCAGCTTGCGCGCCATGTCTATCAGCGCTTTCACTTCTTCGTCAGCTTCGTAGATTTCCGGCAACTGAGGTTCGGCTTCAAACGCTTTTGCCAGCGTCATGCCCGGATCGGGCGGCACCAGCTTAGAAATACGATCGACAAATCCGTACGGGTGACCCAGCACGCGGCCGACGTCACGGATAACCGCCTTCGCCGCCATCGTACCGAACGTAATAATCTGCGATACCGCATCACGGCCGTACATATCGGCAACGTGCTCGATCACCTGGTCGCGTTTCTCCATGCAGAAATCGACGTCAAAGTCGGGCATGGAAACACGTTCCGGGTTAAGGAAACGTTCGAACAGCAGGTCGAATTCCAGCGGATCGAGGTCGGTAATTTTCAGCGCATACGCCACCAGAGATCCTGCACCGGAACCACGCCCCGGTCCGACAGGTACGCCGTTATCCTTCGACCACTGGATAAACTCCATTACGATCAGGAAGTAGCCCGGGAAGCCCATCTGGTTGATAACCTGGAGTTCAATATCCAGGCGCTCATCGTACGGCGGGCGCTTCTCTTTGCGAACGGCCTCATCCGGGAACAGGAATTCCAGACGCTCTTCCAGACCTTCTTTTGATTTGACGACCAGGAAATCTTCCGTGGTCATGTCACCCGTCGGGAACTGCGGCAGGAAGTACTCGCCGAGGCGGACGGTAACGTTACAGCGCTTGGCAATCTCTACGCTGTTTTCCAGCGCTTCCGGGATATCGGAGAAGAGCTCACACATCTCCTCCTCGCTGCGCATGTATTGTTGTGCGGAGTAATTACGCGGCCGCTTCGGATCGTCGAGGGTGAAACCATCGTGAATCGCCACGCGAATTTCGTGGGCGTCAAAATCCCCCGGCTCGAGAAACCGCACGTCGTTGGTGGCCACCACGGGCAACCCGCGCTCTTCTGCGAGCGCCACCGCGGCATGAAGATAGCTCTCTTCATCCTGACGGCCGGTACGGATCAACTCCAGGTAATAGCGATTCGGGAAATATTCTTCATAGAACGAGACGCATTGATCCACCAGCGCGCTATTGCCGCGCAGCAGGCATTTGCCGACATCACCCATGCGGCCGCCGGAGATCAGCAGCAGCCCTTCGTTCAGCTCAGCCAGCCAGTCCCTGTCGATCCACGGGCCCAAAGCACCATATCCGCGCTGATAGGCTTTTGAGATAAGCAGAGTGAGGTTTTGATAGCCCGTGTTGTTCATCGCCAGCACGGAGATTTGCGTCATTTCATCGCCGATGAGATCGCTCTGCACATGAAAATCCGCCCCAACGATAGGCTTCATCCCCGCGCCGTGCGCCGTTCCGTAGAACTTCACCAGGCCACACAGGTTGGTAAAATCGGTGATCGCCAGCGCGGGCATGCCAAGGGAGGCCGCCTTTTTTACCAGCGGCCCGGTCTTCGCCAGCCCATCGATCATGGAGTAGTCGCTATGCACCCGCAGGTGTACGAAACGTGGTTCAGCCATCTTCAGATTCCGCGTTACTTAATTGCTTGCGTATTGATTCAGGACACCCGTCCCAGCGCGCGTTTCACCGGGCCAAAACTGCGACGGTGGTGTTCGGTTGCGCCATGTTCAGCCAGCCTTTCCAGATGGAAAGGTGTGGGATACCCCTTATGCTGGGCGAAACCATACTGAGGGTAAGTGAGGTCCAGCGCGGCCATTTCGGCGTCGCGCGTCACTTTGGCAATAATAGAAGCTGCGCTAATTTCTGCGACCCGGCTATCGCCTTTGACGACCGCCATTGAAGGCATGGGCAATGCAGGACAGCGGTTGCCGTCAATCAGAACATATTCCGGGGAAATTTTCAGGCCTGCTACCGCACGCTGCATCGCCAGCATCGTGGCATGCAAAATATTCAGCTCGTCTATTTCATGCGGTTCAGCGCGCCCCAGGCTCCAGGCCAGCGCCTTCTCCTGAATCTCACCAAACAGCGCCAGCCGGCGCTTTTCAGACAATTTTTTTGAGTCGTTCAGCCCGATAATCGGGCGAGCCGGATCGAGGATCACCGCGGCAGTCACCACAGCCCCGACTAACGGGCCACGACCCACTTCGTCCACACCCGCCACAAGGCGAGTGTGAGGATAAACAAATTCCATCATTTTGCTAGCTCCAGCACCGCATCAGCCGCTTGCTCATCAGCATTACAGCGAATCAGTTGATGCAGTTCGCGGAAGGTATCGTGCATCTGGTGGCTGGTCTTGCCGTCGGCGAGAAGCGGCAGCAGTGCATCGGCAAGCGCCTGCGGCTGGCAATCATCCTGCAGCAGCTCTTTCACCAGCTCGCGCCCGGCAAGCAGGTTTGGCAGCGAGACATAATCTGTTTTCACCAGACGTTTTGCCAGCCAGAAGGTGAACGGCTTCATGCGATAACCGACCACCATAGGGCATTTCGCCAGCATACATTCCAGCGCCGCCGTGCCGGAGGCCAGCAGCGCGGCATCGCTCGCATACATCGCTTCCCGACCTTTACCGTCCAGAAGACGGACGTGAAGTTCCGGGGCGACTTCCGCTTTGATGCGCTCAAACTGTTCGCGGCGTTTGGCATTTACCAGCGGAACAACCACTTCAAGATCCGGATAGGTCTGGCGAAGAATCTGCGCTGTTTTGAGGAAATCGGCACTCAGCATCTCAACTTCTGCGCCACGGCTGCCTGGCAGCAGTGCCAGACAGTGCACATCATGCGGGATGCCCAGCGCGTCGCGCGCCGCGTTTTTATCCGGATCCAATGGCATCGCATCCGCCATGGTATGACCGATAAAACGGCACGGAACATTAAATCTGTCGTAAAACGCTTTTTCGAAAGGCAGGAAAGCCAGCACCAGGTTGGTGGACCGTCCGATTTTGAAAACGCGTTTCTGTCGCCACGCCCAGACGGACGGACTGACGTAGTGAATGGTTTTTATGCCCTGCTTTTTCAGATTCCCTTCGAGGGTAATGTTGAAATCAGGCGCATCGATACCGACAAACACATCGGGTTTGAGTTCGGTAAAGCGGCGGGTGAGATCGGCACGAATGTGCAGCAAACGGCGGAGCCGTCCCAGCACCTCAACGATGCCCATCACGGCGAGCTCTTCCATTTCATACCAGGCTTCACAGCCTTCGGCCTGCATTAGCGGGCCAGCAACGCCAACAAAGCGAGCATTGGGTACACGCGCCTTAAGCGCGCGGATGAGACCTGCACCAAGAATATCGCCGGAGGTTTCTCCGGCGACCAGGGCTATCGTAAGCGGACGACTGTCGACCATTAACGAATCAGACCCCTTGTTGAACGGTCAAAGAATTCCATGAACGCGTTCACTTCCGGGTACTTGTTCGCCAGTTCGGCAATTTCCGGCTTAGCCTCTTCCAGCGTTTTACCGCTACGGTACAGCAGTTTGTACGCGTTGCGGATGGCAGTAATCGCTTCGCGACTAAAACCACGACGCTTGAGGCCTTCAATATTCACGCCAAACGGCGTGGCATGGTTGCCCTGCGCAATCACATACGGTGGGACGTCCTGCGCCACACCGGAGCATCCGCCAACCATCACGTGCGCACCAATGATGCAGAACTGATGGACTGCGGTCATGCCGCCAATAATTGCGAAGTCATCAACCGATACGTGTCCTGCCAGCGTTGCGTTGTTGGCAAGAATACAGCGGTCACCCACGGTACAGTCGTGCGCGATATGCGCATTAACCATAAACAGGTTGTCGCTGCCCACCTTCGTCAACCCACCACCCTGTACTGTTCCACGATGAATGGTGACACTTTCGCGAATACGGTTACGATCGCCAATTTCCAGACGGGTCGACTCACCAGCATATTTTAGATCCTGGTTAACTTCGCCGATGGAAGCGAACTGATAGATCTCGTTATTGCAGCCAATGGTCGTGTGACCATTCACGACAACGTGAGATTTCAGTACTGTACCCTCACCAATTTCGACATGGGGTCCAACAATACAAAACGGGCCAATGTGGACGTTAGCGCCAATGATGGCACCGGTTTCCACAATCGCGGTAGGATGAATAAAGGCGGATTTATCAATCACGTATCAGGACTCCCGGCTACGAGCACACATCATCGTCGCTTCGCAAACAACTTTGCCGTCAACCAGCGCTACGCCTTTGAAGCGAGTCAGGCCACGACGCGTTTTTTCAAAAGTGACTTCCATGATCATCTGATCACCAGGCACGACAGGGCGCTTAAAGCGCGCTTCATCAATACCCGCGAAGTAATACAGCTCACCTGGCTCCAGTTTACCAACGCTTTTAAACGCCAGAATACCGGTAGCCTGAGCCATCGCTTCCAGAATCAACACACCCGGGAAGATAGGCTTACCAGGGAAGTGCCCCTGGAAGAACGGCTCGTTCACGGAAACATTTTTCACTGCGCGCAGAAAACGACCTTCTTCAAAATCCAGCACACGGTCTACCAGCAGAAACGGGTAGCGGTGCGGCAGAAGTTCTAAAATCTCTTCAATATGCAGAGTATGAGTGTCAGTAGTCAAAATACTCTTCCTGTCAAAATGTACTGATAACAATAATAACACGGCCTGCCGGTTTATTAGAAAGCCGACAGGCCGGGAAAAATAGCGTTAAACGGATGACGCTTAATCTTGTTGATCGATCTTACGCTCAAGGGACTTGAGGCGCTTGCTCATATCATCAATGTTCATCACCAGAGCTGCTGTTTTACGCCATACCTTGTTGGGTTGTAGCGGAATGCCTGAGGAATAGACGCCAGGTTCAGTGATAGGACGCATTACCATGCCCATTCCCGTCACGGTGACCTTGTCGCATATTTCCATATGGCCATTAATCACGCTCGCGCCGCCAATCATGCAATAACGGCCGATTTTCAGACTGCCAGCCATGATGACGCCACCCGCAACCGCGGTATTGTCGCCAATCACAACGTTATGCGCAATCTGGCACTGGTTATCGATGATAACACCATTACCAATGATCGTGTCGTCAAGCGCGCCACGGTCAATGGTGGTACAGGCACCGATCTCCACGCGATCGCCAATAATAACGCGACCAAGCTGCGGGATCTTAACCCAGTTACCGCGATCGTTAGCGTAACCAAAGCCGTCAGAACCAATCACGGTGCTGGACTGGACGAGGCAATTTTCGCCAATTTCAACGTCATGATAAACGGACACGTTGGCCCATAAACGGGTCCCGGCGCCGATTTTCGTATTTTTCCCAACGAAACAACCCGGGCCAATGACGACGTTATCGCCCAGCACAACGCCGGATTCGATAACCGCATTCGCGCCAACGGCGACGTTGTTGCCCAGCCTGGCCGTCGCATCAATCGCTGCGCTGGCAGCAATGTTCTGGGCCGGCTGCGGCGTGGTATCAAGAATTTGAGCCATGCGTGCATACGTCAGGTAGGGGTTTTTCACTACCAGCGCGCTTACAGTGGCAAATGGAAGATCGTCCTGCGTCAGTACAACAGCTGACGCCTGGCATTGAGCCAGTTGCTCACGGTACTTAGGGCTTACCATGAAGGTAATCGTGCCAGCTTTAGCAGATTGCATGGACGCAACAGCGGTGATGACGATATCGCCATCACCGTGTAATTCTGCATCCAACTGCTGAGCTAAATCAGCCAGTCGAATTGAAGGCATTACTTATTTAACCTGTTTCAGAACATCAGCAGTGATGTCTTTAACATCTTTGCTGTTATAAGCAACGGCGTTCGCATCTACAACCAGATCGATACTCTGATCGGCAGCCACTGCTTTAACAGCGGTCTGAATGCGAGTTACCAGCTTGCCGCGTTCTTCGTTAGAACGACGCTGACGATCCTGCTCGAAAGCCTGCGCTTTCTGGGAGAACGTCTGGCGCTGAGCCATTACGTCTTTTTCCAGCTTGCTGCGGTCGCTTGCTTTCATGGTAGAACCATCACGCTGCAGACGCTGCATTTTGGACTGAAGATCGTTTTCCATACCCTGCAGTTCGCTTGCACGGCCTTTGAATTCGTTTTCCAGAGTCGCAGAAACACCTGTTTTCTGTGCAACCTGCTGGAACAAATTACCCATGTTGACGATTGCAATTTTGTCTGCTGCCTGAGCAGAAGTTGCCATCGCTAAACCGAGACCTGCAGCTAATAACCACTTTTTCACAATTAACTCCTTACCATCCCATTGGCACCAGAAGGTACCGTTCTTTGCGTGGCAAGGCGACCGTGTTACCGATCGCCAGTTGTCAGCGCTACACTGCCAACGCATTCCTTTGCAGCGGATTATTACCAGGTTTTACCAATGTTAAACTGGAATTGCTCCGACTTATCTCCATCATATTTCTTAAACGGCTGGGCGTAAGAGAAGACCAACGGCCCCAGCGGTGACATCCATTGTAATGCGATACCGGCAGACATGCGAATATTGCTCGGATCGCTGTAGTCAGGAATGCCTTCTGCGCGCATCTGGGCAGTATTCTGCCAGTTGGTATCCCACACGGTACCGGCATCCCAGAAGAAGGACGTACGGACCGAGTTCGCGTATTTATCACTGATAAACGGCGTTGGCGTGATGAACTCCAGGCTGGCAACGGCCATGGCGTTACCGCCCACCGCGTCATCAGAGCTACAGACTTCGGAAGAAGAAGACTTATTACAGTTATCTTTGTCGTTCCCGCCGTAGTAAACCGCTTTCGGACCAATGTTGTTGGACTGGAAACCACGAACGGTGCTTGAGCCACCCGCATAGAAGTTTTCATAGAACGGCAGTTCTTTGCCACCCAGACCATCGCCATAGCCCCAACGGGTACGACCCAGAACCACCCACTTATGATCGTCATCGATCGGGAAGTAGGATGCGGTATCCAGCGTGACCTTATAGAACTCGTTATCGGAGCCCGGCACGGTCACTTTACCGTTCAGGTTGACGCGAGAACCTTCCGTTGGGAAGTAACCACGGTCGAGACGGTTATAGGTCCAGCCGTAGTTGAAGGTGAAGTCATCCGCCGCGAAGCCATTATCATGGCCATTTTTGCTGGTTGACTGGCCAATAGAGTCCAGATAACGCCACATCGCCACCTGCGGTTGCATGTTGGACAGGTCGTTATGCACGTAACCTAAGCCCGCACGCAGGGTGTTGTATTCGTTAACCGGGAAGCCAAGCGTACCGTCCACACCGTAACTCTTGTTGGTGTAAGAAGACAGGTCCGCGTCGTCTGCTTTAAAGTCGTTATAGAAGATACGACCGCCCAGGCTTACACCGTCTACGGTGAAGTATGGGTTAGTCACAGAGAACTCAGAGTAGGTCTGGTAGTCGTTTTTGGTGCCGTTAATACCGACAGAGTAACCCGTACCCAGCCAGTTATCCTGCTGCACGCCGACCTGGAAGCTAACGCCGCTTTCAGTACCGTAGCCCACACCGAAGTTGAAGCTACCGGTGTTGCGCTCTTTCACTTTATAAACAACATCAACCTGATCCGGGCTGCCCGGTACGCGCTGCGTATCGGTATCCACCGTTTCAAAATAGCCCAGACGGTTCAGACGCTCTTTACCCTGATCAACAAGGTCGCTACCCAACCATGCGCCTTCCATCTGACGCATTTCGCGACGCAGAACGGAATCTTTGGAGGTGTCGTTACCGACGAAGCGGATCTTACGCACGTAGAAACGGTTGCCCGCATCAACATTCACGTGCAGCTTAACGGTTTTATCCGCATCGTTGATTTCCGGCTGAGTCTGTACGCGCGGATAGGCATAACCGTAGCGGCCGAGCAGCTTCTTAATGCTGTCTTCCATTTTGGTTACCTTGGAACCGCTATACAGGTCACCCGGCTGAATTTTGGTCAGCGATTCGATTTCAGCAGAATGCCCCGCCAGGTTACCACTCACTTCAACACCCGAAAGCTTGTACTGCTCGCCTTCAGTGATGTTAACCGTAATGTAGATGCCTTTCTTGTCCGGAGTCAGACTGACCTGAGTCGAGTCGATGTTGAAACGCGCATAGCCACGATCGAGATAGTAGCTGCGCAGGGTTTCAAGGTCACCCGCCAGTTTCTGTTTCTGGTATTTGCGATCGCCCACCACGTTCCACCACGGCACTTCATCGCGCAGCTGGAAGGTGGAGATCAGTTCGTCGGTGCTGAACGCATGGTTGCCGACAATGTTGATCTGCTGGATCTTCGCAGAAACACCTTCCTGGAAGACCAGCTTCAGGTCAACACGGTTACGTGGCAGCGGAGTGACAACCGCTTTCACGCTGGCGCTGTATTTACCGACGCTGTAGTAGAAGTCTTCCAGACCTTTTTCAATGTCTGAAAGGGTTGTGCGGTCCAGAGATTCACCCACACGAACACCCGATGCTTCAAGGTTCTGCTTGAGCATGTCATCTTTCACCGATTTGTTACCGGAGAAAGTGATACTGGCAATCGTTGGACGTTCTTTTACCTGTACCAGCAGCGTATCACCATCGCGCAGGACGCGAACGTCCTCAAAGTTGCCGGTGGCAAACAGAGCACGGATGGTGTTACTGATATCATCATCATTAACCGTATCGCCGGGGCGTACAGGCATACTGAGGAGGGCCGCACCAACGGCGACACGCTGGAGGCCTTCGAAATGAATGTCTTTCACTACGAACCCGTCAGCACCGTATACGGTGGCGCTGCTAAACAGCAGCGACGCTATGAGCAACTTTTTCATCGCCATCGTTATTATGCGTTCTTCCTAACACTCTCTTACAACCGAGAGAAATCATTGAAAAGTGCAAGCCCCATTAACAGCACCAGCAAAATCGAGCCAATGCGATAACTAAAGTCTTGAACTCGCTCGGATACCGGTCCGCCTTTTAGCTTTTCAATCGCTAAAAACAGCAGATGACCCCCGTCTAAAACGGGAAGCGGGAACAGGTTGATTATCCCAAGGTTCACGCTAATGAGCGCGAGGAACATGAGATAGTAAATCACCCCGAATTCCGCTGACATCCCAGCCCCCTGAGCAATCGAAATTGGCCCACTGAGGTTGTTCAGTTTCACATCACCGGTTATCAATTTCCCCAACATGTTGACCGTCAGCTTCATCAGTTGCCATGTTTTATCCGTGGCTTCAAGGATGGCGCTGAACGGCCCATACTGGCGTATTGTCTTGTACTCATCTGGCAGCGGGATCACTTTTGGCACAACGCCTGCAAACCCTTCTGCCTTCTTGCCGACCGACTTCGTATCCGGGATCAGCGTCAGCGAAAGCGGACTGCCTTGCCTTTCAACTTCCAGCGCGAGAGACGTTCCCGGATTATCGCGCACCAGAGTAACAAAGGTCATCCACTCTGTTAATGGTTGACCATCGACTTTAACGATCCTGTCGCCCGCTTGCAAACCCGCTTTGCTCGCCGCCGAGTTGGCCTGGACTTCGGCTAATACCGGCTCGATCTGCGCGCCGCGTGGACGAATGCCCAGCGCAGCGACGGGATCCTCTTTGTCCGGCTCGAAACGCCAGTGACGTAAATCGAGGACTTTGTCCTGACGCGTATCTGAACCAAACGGCGATACGCTGATGGTGGTCTGCGGATCGCCAATTTTGGCGACCAGCTGCAGTCGCACGGCATCCCAATCAGGGGTTTCGATGCCATCAATCGCTTTAAGTTCCATCCCGGATGTAATTTGTGCACTCGCCGCGATGGAGTTGGGAGCAATTTCTCCCACCACCGGACGCACGCCAGGAACGCCGATGATGAACACCAGCCAGTAAGCGAAAATCGCAAAGATGAAGTTGGCTACCGGTCCGGCAGCAATGATGGCGGCGCGTTGTCCAACGGTTTTATTGTTGAATGCACTGTGTCGCAGCTCAGGCGCGACAGGCTCGACGCGTTCGTCGAGCATTTTGACGTAGCCGCCCAGCGGGATAAGGGCGATGACAAATTCCGTACCGTGGCGATCGGTGCGCGTCCAGAGTGATTTGCCAAAACCGATGGAAAATCGCTCTACGCGCACGCCACAGCGGCGAGCAACCCAGAAATGGCCAAATTCATGCACGGTAATCAGTACACCCAGTGCAACAATGAACGCCGCCAGATTCCAGAGAATGCTCAGCATAAAACCTTCCGTTAAATCGTCCCGAATACCAGTAAAAGCAAACACGCAAACACGGGAACAGCCGCTGTCAGGCTATCAATGCGATCCAGTATACCGCCATGCCCTGGAATCAGGTGTCCGCTGTCCTTAATCCCTGCTTCACGCTTAAACATACTTTCGGTTAAATCACCGAGCACGGAGGCAAGCGCAGCAAAAATCGAGCACACCAGCAGTATTGACGGTGCCACTTCAAGATTCGCCCAGACGCCGTAGCCCCAGGAGATGATCGCTGCCGTAAACAGGCCGCCGATGAATCCTTGCCAGGTTTTGCCCGGAGAAACCTTCGGTGCCAGCTTATGTTTGCCAAACAGTTTACCAAACATATAGGCTCCGGAGTCAGCTCCCCAGACCAGAATCATCACATAAAGCAGCCAGATCGCACCGCTGTAGTGGTTTTCGTCATAGTGCCAGGCCCGCAGCGCAACCATACCCCAGAAAAAAGGAATAATTGTGAGCAAGCCAAAAATCAGTCGCAGCACTTTTGAATTACGCCATAATGCCGCGGAGCCTGGATAAAAAAGAACCAGCAACAGCGCGGCAACCCACCAGGCCAACGATATCCACAAGGAACCGGCAACCAGGGGCTGATGAATATCATGGTGATATTCAGGCAACGTAAACAGCATTATGGCCAGGATAAAGCCACAAAGTACCGCAAGCCATACTCGCTGAGTGCGCGAGGTAAAGCCGCTAAACTGTCCCCATTCCCACGCGGCGAGCATGCACACCACCAGCGTGACAATAGCGAATCCCACCGGGGGCAGTAAAAACAGCGCCGCAATGACAATGGGTATTAATACAAAAGCGGAAATCAGGCGATACTTCAGCAAAAGCTACCCCCATCAGGCTTTGTCGCCACCAGGCTCGGTGCCGCCGAAACGACGCTCTCGATTGGCAAAGGCATGCAGCGCACCTTCAAAGTCTTGTTCATCAAAATCGGGCCAAAGAACATCCGTAAAGTAAAGTTCGGCATAGGCAATTTGCCATATCAAAAAGTTACTTATGCGATGTTCCCCCCCTGTCCTAATTACCAAATCCACAGGTGCCTGTTCATTCATGCAGATTTGCTTGCTCAGCGCCTCTTCATCAATTTGGTCGGGTCTCAACAGCCCTTCCTGAACCTGTTCG
Organism: Enterobacter sp. ECC-249; assembly: GCF_043965265.1. Classification (NCBI taxonomy): domain Bacteria; kingdom Pseudomonadati; phylum Pseudomonadota; class Gammaproteobacteria; order Enterobacterales; family Enterobacteriaceae; genus Enterobacter; species Enterobacter sp. ECC-249. Next base: position 1,373,705 of record NZ_CP143660.1, on the reverse strand, counting down.
GCCAGATGCCGAACGCCCTGGATAATATCCCAGCGCCCGCCGTAATTCGCCGCAATATTCAGCGTCAGACCGGTATTATTTTCCGTCAGCGCTTCTGCTTTGCGAATCCGTTCCTGCAAACGTGAGTTAAAACGACTGGTATCGCCAATGATACGCAGGCGGACGTTGTGGCGGTGCAGGCTTTTTACTTCGCTGTCTAGCGCCCACACAAACAATTCCATCAACGCAGTCACTTCCTGCAGAGGTCGATTCCAGTTTTCACTGCTAAAAGCATAGAGCGTTAACGCATCAATGCCGTTGTTGGCGGCAAAAGAAACGGCGCGACGGACGGATTTCGCCCCCGCTTTATGCCCAAAGGCTCGTATCTTCCCTTGTCTTTTCGCCCAGCGGCCATTGCCATCCATAATGATTGCTACATGACGGCAGCCATGAGCTGGCAAATTTTCGCTTATTGGTTGATTCGCAGACAACATAACGCGTTTTTTGTCCCTGAAAAGGATTTAACGGTACTCAGGAATACTGAAGCCTATACATAAAAAAGCCGTGTCAAACCACGGCTCACCTGACCACATTAAGTCAAATACCTGCGATCAGGTGGCGCAGACTATATCACTGAAGCCCAACGCTAACAAATAGCACGACGACTAGTGCTTGCTTTATCACCAGCTTGCGAGACGTGTCACCTGTTGGCGCGCAATATTACGCGCAGCTGCATCCACCGCCAGCACCTCTTCCACGCTTTGTGGTTCACGCAAATCCATCATCTCCAGTACCGATAAATTTAACGACGCGATATCGGTAAAACGAATTTGCTGATTCAGAAATGCCTCAACGGTAATTTCATTGGCTGCATTAAGTGCCGTCGTCGCCGCCTGCCCCTGGTCAAAGGCCTTCATCGCAAGCTTCAGACAAGGATAGCGGTCATAGTCTGGTTCACTGAACGTCAGGGAACTTAGCTTGCAGAAATCAAGCGGCTTCACGCCGGACTTCACTCGATTTGGCCACGCCATGGAATGGGCAATCGGCGTACGCATGTCCGGCTCGCCCAGCTGTGCCAGCACGCTGCCATCCTGATAACGCACCATCGAGTGAATCACCGATTGCGGGTGAATCAGTACTTCCATCTGTTTCGCTGACGCATTAAACAGCCAGCGCGCTTCAATGTATTCCAGACCTTTGTTCATCATGGTGGCAGAGTCAACGGAGATTTTACGCCCCATCGACCAGTTCGGATGACGGCACGCCTGATCCGGCGTCATGGCGCGCAGTTCAGACAGTGGCGTTTCACGGAACGGGCCACCAGACCCGGTAAGCAAAATAGACACCACGCCATTCTGCTCCAGGTCAGCGTACCCCAGGTTCTGTTGAAAAGGTTGCGGTAAACTCTGAAAAATCGCGTTGTGCTCGCTGTCGACCGGTAAAAGACGCGCACCGCGCTGCTTCACCGCATCCATAAACAGGCGTCCACAGGTGACCAGCGACTCTTTATTGGCCAGCAGAACATCCTTACCGGCATCAATCGCGGCAAGCGTGGGCAATAACCCTGCCGCCCCGACGATAGCCGCCATCACCTGATCCACCTCATCCAGCGCCGCCATCTCGCAGGCCGCCTGTTGGCCACTCAACACCTCGGTTCGGCTGCCCTGTTCACGCAGCTGTACTTTCAGCAAGCGTGCGCTCTCTTCGTCATCCATCACCGCATAGCGGGGCGCAAACTCCAGGCACTGCTCGACCATTCGCTGCACATTCTTACCGGCCACCAGCGCTGTCACGGTGTAGAGTTCAGGATTATGGCGAACGACGTCGAGAGTGCTGCAACCGATAGAGCCGGTTGAGCCAAGGAGTGTTAAATGCTTCATGAGATGCCCGAAAAAAGTTAGACCAGATAAAAGCAAAACGCCGCCAGCAAGACCCGAAGTCCCTCTGAACGGCGTTTATCAGTGTACGACAGAAATCAGAACTGCATCAGTTCCGCTTCTTTATCTGCCAGCGCCGCATCAATTTTCTTGATGGCAGCGTCGGTCATTTTCTGAATGTCGTCCTGAGAACGACGATCGTCATCTTCACTGATCTCTTTTTCTTTAAGCAGCGCTTTTACTTTATCGTTCGCGTCGCGACGGACGTTACGCACGGATACACGACCCTGCTCAGCTTCGCCACGAACGACTTTGATCAGATCTTTACGACGCTCTTCCGTCAGTGGAGGCAGTGGAACGCGGATGTCAGAACCCGCAGAGCTTGGGTTCAGTCCGAGGTCAGAGGCCATGATCGCTTTCTCAACGGCCGGGCTCATAGAACGATCGAACACGTTGATTTTCAGCGTACGGGTATCTTCTACCGTGACGCTCGCCAGCTGACGCAGAGGGGTTGGCGTACCGTAGTATTCTACGATGATGCCATCCAGCAGGCTTGGGGAAGCACGGCCAGTACGGATTTTGCTGATTTGGGTTTTGAACGCTTCTACGCATTTTTCCATGCGTACTTCAGCATCTTTTCTGATGTCGTTAATCACGTTACGAATCCTTGAAAACTTGTCTCAGGCAGACTATCCGCCAGCACAGCGCTACAGGTGTGCTAAGTATAGTCGCGTTTAATTCATGACAACGCCAAAGGCGCGCCCGGGTAAGATACCACTACAAAATAAAGCGGAATCTTACCTGTATTTATCGTCAACGGAAATTATTCCGTGATCAAAGTGCCTTCTTTTTCGCCCATGACCACGCGACGCAGTGCGCCTGGCTTGTTCATGTTGAAGACGCGGATCGGCAGTTTGTGGTCGCGAGCCAGCGTAAAGGCGGCAAGATCCATCACTTTCAGCTCTTTATCCAGCACTTCGCTATAGCTCAGCTGATCGTACATGGTCGCAGAAGGATCTTTTGCCGGGTCGGCAGTAAACACGCCATCGACTTTAGTCGCTTTTAGCACCACATCAGCTTCGATCTCGATACCGCGCAGGCAGGCAGCGGAATCGGTTGTAAAGAACGGGTTACCCGTACCGGCGGAGAGGATCACCACGCGGTTATTGCGCAGCAGGCTGATGGCTTCTGCCCAGCTGTAATTATCGCATACGCCATTCAGAGGGATTGCGGACATCAGGCGAGCGTTCACATAGGCGCGATGGAGCGCATCACGCATCGCCAGGCCATTCATGACGGTTGCCAGCATACCCATGTGGTCGCCCACAACGCGGTTCATCCCCGCTTTCGCCAGACCAGCACCACGGAAAAGGTTGCCACCGCCAATGACCACGCCAACCTGGATACCCAGTTCGACCAGTTCTTTGATTTCCTGTGCCATGCGATCAAGGATGCTTGCGTCAATACCGAAGCCTTCCGATCCCTGCAGCGCTTCGCCACTCAGCTTAAGCAGAATGCGTTTGTACACGGGTTTTGCATTGGTAGCCATGTTTCTTTCCTGAGACTGTCAACGATTAAGATGGGGGTTAATTCTGGCGACATGATATGCCGCAAATCAGTACAGCGATACTGGAGCCTGTCTGATTTCCTGTGACGGGTGACAAAAAGAAGCCGCCCTCAGGCGGCTCCTTTTCAATCATTAAGACTGCTTGGACATTGCAGCAACTTCTGCTGCGAAGTCAGTCTCAACTTTCTCGATGCCTTCGCCCACTTCGAAGCGGATGAAGCCAGTTACGTCAGCGTTGTGCTCTTTCAGCAGCTGAGCAACAGACTTGCTTGGATCCATAACGAATGGCTGGCCAGTCAGAGAAACTTCGCCGGTGAATTTCTTCATGCGGCCTTCAACCATTTTCTCTGCGATTTCTTTTGGCTTACCAGACTGCATCGCGATGTCCAGCTGAACCTGGTACTCTTTCTCTACCACTTCAGCAGACACGTCTTCTGGCTTAACGAATTCTGGTTTGCTTGCAGCGATGTGCATAGCCAGCTGTTTAACCAGCTCTTCGTCAGCGCCTTTAGCCGCAACCAGAACACCAATACGTGCACCGTGCTGGTAAGAGCCCAGAACGTCGCCTTCCAGAGAAGATACGCGACGGATGTTGATGTTCTCACCGATTTTAGCAACCAGCGCAACACGTTCTTCTTCGAACTGTGCTTTCAGAACTTCAACGTCAGTGATTTTACCAGCAACAGCTGCGTCCAGAACTTTGTTAGCAAATGCCTGGAAACCACCATCTTTAGCAACGAAGTCAGTCTGGCAGTTAACTTCCAGAATGATGCCGTAGTTGCCGTCGATCTTAGTGATGATCACGCCGTCAGCAGCAACGTTGCCTGCTTTTTTAGCTGCTTTGATCGCACCGGATTTACGCATGTTTTCGATTGCCAGCTCGATGTCGCCGTTCGCTTCAGTCAGCGCTTTTTTGCAATCCATCATGCCTGCGCCAGTACGCTCGCGCAGCTCTTTTACCAGGGATGCGGTAATTTCAGCCATTCTTAAATCCTCGGGAGATGTGAACTGCCCGGCCGGGGGCCAAACAGTGTAAATTGAAAAAAGGGGCCGGTAATGGGCCCCTATTCATACACGGTACTAATAAGGGGTAAAACCTTATTATTCAGCTTCTACGAAGCTTTCTTCCGCCTGAGAAGCCAGATCCTGGGAACGGCCTTCACGAACGGTAGCAGCTACAGCGCTCAGGTACAGGCTAACAGCACGGATTGCGTCGTCGTTACCCGGGATAACGAAGTCAACACCGTCCGGATCGGAGTTGGTATCAACGATAGCGAATACCGGGATACCCAGGTTGTTAGCTTCTTTGATTGCGATGTGCTCGTGGTCTGCATCGATTACGAACAGCGCGTCTGGCAGGCCGCCCATATCTTTGATACCGCCCAGGCTGTTTTCCAGCTTGTCCAGTTCACGAGTGCGCATCAGCGCTTCTTTCTTAGTCAGCTTGTCGAAAGTACCGTCCTGAGACTGGGTTTCCAGATCTTTCAGGCGTTTGATGGACTGACGAACAGTTTTCCAGTTGGTCAGCATGCCGCCCAACCAGCGATGGTTCACGAAGAACTGGTCGCAGCTGTTAGCAGCATCTTTCACAGCTTCGCTTGCAGCGCGCTTAGTACCAACGAACAGAATCTTACCTTTACGGGAAGAGATCTTGTTCAGCTCAGCCAGGGCTTCGTTGAACATTGGTACAGTTTTCTCAAGGTTGATGATGTGAACTTTGTTACGCGCGCCGAAGATGAAAGGCTTCATTTTCGGGTTCCAGTAACGGGTCTGGTGACCAAAGTGAACACCAGCCTTGAGCATGTCGCGCATGGAAACAGTTGCCATGTTTAAAACCTCTATATTGAAAGTTGGGGTTATGCCTCCACGTATCCCATATTACCGACCCCGAAGGGCACCCCGGAATATGTGCCGATACGTGTGTGTTGTTACACAAAGTGAGATTTGTCGCTTCCGTCCAGCCTGTGTATCTGAGATGGATCGGAAGTCCGGCGCGCTTTATACCACAAAACACGACCAGAAACCAACAGTTGTTGGCGGAGTGTGCTGTTAATGATTCTCAATTTGGCACGGAGCGTGCCTGACTGATACCATTGACGACACTTAGACTAGTATTGTCGAAAAAATCGACACCGATGGACAGATTACATGGCTATCTCTATTAAGACACCTGAAGAAATTGAAAAGATGCGCGTCGCCGGTCGTCTGGCCGCGGAAGTGCTGGAAATGATCGAACCGTTCGTGAAGCCGGGCGTCAGCACCGGTGAACTGGACCGCATCTGTAACGACTATATCGTGAACGAGCAGCACGCGGTTTCCGCCTGTCTCGGCTATCACGGTTTCCCGAAATCCGTCTGCATCTCTATTAATGAAGTGGTGTGCCACGGCATCCCGGACGATGAAAAACTGCTGAAAGATGGCGACATCGTTAACATCGACGTGACCGTCATTAAAGACGAATACCACGGTGACACCTCAAAAATGTTCATCGTTGGCAAGCCGACTATTCTTGGCGAGCGTCTGTGCAAAGTGACGCAAGAGAGCCTCTACCTGGCGCTGAAAATGGTTAAACCGGGTATTCGCCTGCGTACCATCGGTGCGGCAATCCAGAAGTTTGTGGAAGCAGAAGGTTTCTCCGTGGTGCGCGAGTACTGCGGTCACGGCATTGGTCGCGTCTTCCATGAAGAACCGCAGGTCCTGCACTATGATGCAGATGACGGCGGCGTAGTGCTGCAAAAAGGCATGACCTTTACCATTGAGCCGATGGTCAACGCGGGTGACTACCGCATCCGTACCATGAAAGACGGCTGGACCGTGAAAACCAAAGACAGAAGCTTGTCTGCGCAGTACGAGCATACTATTGTGGTAACAGACAACGGCTGCGAAATTATGACGTTGCGCAAGGATGACACCATCCCGGCGATACTGACGCACGATGAATGATAAAAAAGCCGGCAAATGCCGGCTTTTTTAATGGCTATAGCTTTTTCTTATGGGTGGCGCACGATGAGTAATCTTTTACCCGAACAGTATGCTAACACAGCACTTCCCACCCTCCCCGACCAGCCCGATAACCCGGGCGTCTGGCCGTCGCACGAGCTGACCTGCGCGAATATTAAAGCCCATATGGATGTTTTCCATCGCTGGCTGGGCAGCGCGTTCGACGCAGGCGTGTCGGCCGAGCAGCTCATTGAAGCGCGCACCGAATTTATTGACCAGCTGCTGCAGCGTCTGTGGATCGATTACGGGTTTGGGCAAATCAGCGATGTTGCGCTGGTTGCCGTCGGGGGCTATGGCCGCGGCGAGCTGCATCCGCTTTCCGATATCGATCTGCTGATCTTAAGCCGCAAAAAGCTGCCGGACGAACAGGCGCAAAAAATTGGCGAACTGCTGACGCTGCTCTGGGACGTAAAGCTGGAGGTCGGCCACAGCGTGCGCACCCTGGAAGAGTGTCTGCTGGAAGGGCTATCGGACCTGACCGTCGCCACCAACCTGATTGAAACCCGCCTGCTGATTGGCGACGTCGCGCTGTTCCTCGAACTGCAAAAACACATCTTCAGCGACGGCTTCTGGCCGTCAGAAAAGTTCTTCGCCGCGAAGGTCGAGGAGCAAAACCAGCGCCACCAGCGCTACCACGGCACCAGCTATAACCTTGAACCCGATATTAAAAGCAGCCCCGGCGGCCTGCGCGACATCCACACGCTACAGTGGGTCGCCCGACGCCATTTTGGCGCCACCTCGCTGGACGAGATGGTTGGCTTCGGCTTCTTAACCGAGGCGGAGCGTAACGAGCTCAACGAGTGCCTGCACCTGCTGTGGCGCATCCGATTCGCCCTGCATCTGGAAGTTACGCGCTACGATAACCGTCTGCTGTTTGACCGCCAGCTCAGCGTGGCTCAGCGCCTGAATTACCAGGGCGAAGGCAACGAGCCGGTTGAGCAGATGATGAAGGATTTCTTCCGCGTCACCCGCCGGGTGACCGAGCTGAACCAGATGCTGCTGCAGCTGTTCGACGAGGCCATTCTGGCCCTGACGGCCGACGAAAAGCCGCGCCCGATTGATGACGAATTCCAGCTGCGCGGCACGCTTATCGATCTGCGCGACGAAACGCTGTTCATCCGCGAGCCGGAAGCAATTCTGCGGATGTTCTATACCATGGTGCGCAACAGCACCATCACCGGCATCTATTCCACCACCCTGCGCCATCTGCGCCACGCGCGCCGCCATCTGACGCAGCCGCTGTGCTATATCCCGGAAGCGCGTTCGCTGTTCCTGAGCATGCTCCGCCACCCGGGTGCCGTCAGCCGCGGCCTGCTGCCGATGCACCGTCACAGCGTGCTGTGGGCCTATATGCCGCAGTGGTCGCACATTGTCGGGCAAATGCAGTTCGATCTGTTCCACGCCTACACGGTGGATGAACACACGATCCGCGTGATGCTCAAGCTGGAAAGCTTTGCGAAAGAAGAGACGCGGTCCCGCCACCCGCTGTGCGTCGAGCTGTGGCCGCGCCTGACCCATCCGGAACTGATCCTGATCGCCGCCCTGTTCCACGACATTGCCAAAGGCCGCGGCGGCGACCACTCGGTGCTGGGCGCGCAGGACGTGCTGAAATTTGCCGAACTGCACGGCCTGAACTCGCGTGAAACGCAGCTGGTGGCCTGGCTGGTGCGCCATCACCTGCTGATGTCGGTTACCGCGCAGCGTCGTGACATTCAGGACCCGGAAGTCATTAAGCAGTTCGCCGAAGAGGTTCAGACGGAAAACCGTCTGCGCTATCTGGTCTGCCTGACGGTGGCCGATATCTGCGCCACCAACGAAACCCTGTGGAACAGCTGGAAGCAGAGCCTGCTGCGCGAGCTGTACTTCGCTACCGAAAAACAGCTGCGTCGCGGGATGCAAAACACCCCGGACATGCGCGAACGCGTGCGCCATCACCAGCTGCAGGCGCTGGCGCTGCTGCGGATGGATAACATTGATGAAGAGGCACTGCATCAGATTTGGGCCCGCTGCCGTGCCAACTATTTTGTCCGCCACAGCCCAAACCAGCTTGCCTGGCACGCGCGGCATCTGCTGAAGCACGATCTGTCCCAGCCGATGATCCTGCTAAGCCCGCAGGCTACCCGCGGCGGGACGGAGATTTTCATCTGGAGCCCGGACCGCCCTTATCTGTTTGCTGCGGTCTGCGCCGAGCTGGACAGGCGTAACCTGAGCGTGCACGACGCGCAGATTTTCACTACCCGCGACGGCATGGCGATGGACACCTTTATCGTGCTTGAGCCGGACGGCAGCCCGCTCTCGTCGGACAGGCATGAAGGGATACGTTTTGGTCTGGAGCAGGCGATCACCCAGCGCAGCTGGCAACCCCCGCAGCCGCGTCGCCAGCCGGCGAAATTGCGCCACTTCACCGTGGATACCGAGGTCAATTTCCTGCCGACCCACACCGACCGTAAATCGTTCCTGGAGCTGATCGCGCTCGACCAGCCAGGGCTGCTCGCCCGCGTCGGCCAGGTTTTTGCCGATCTGGGAATTTCGCTCCACGGGGCCCGAATTACAACGATTGGCGAGCGAGTAGAAGATTTATTTATAATCGCCACCGCCGACCGGCGTGCCCTTAATAATGACCTGCAGCTTGAAGTGCAACAACGGTTGACAGCAGCCCTCAATCCAAACGATAAAGGGTGATATGTTTTTTAGTGAAATGGAAAGAGTAAACAATGCAGCAGTTACAGAACGTTATTGAGTCCGCTTTTGAGCGTCGCGCCGAGATTACCCCGGCAAATGTGGATACCGTGACCCGTGAAGCGGTAAACCAGGTGATTTCCCTTCTGGATTCCGGCGCGCTGCGCGTGGCAGAAAAAATCGACGGTCAGTGGGTCACTCATCAATGGCTGAAGAAAGCCGTGCTGCTCTCTTTCCGCATCAACGATAACCAGGTTATCGACGGAGCAGAAAGCCGCTACTTCGATAAAGTGCCAATGAAATTCGCTGACTACGACGAAGCGCGTTTCCAGAAAGAAGGTTTCCGCGTGGTGCCGCCTGCGGCAGTGCGTCAGGGCGCCTTCATCGCACGCAATACCGTGCTGATGCCATCCTACGTGAACATCGGTGCCTACGTTGACGAAGGCACCATGGTTGACACCTGGGCGACCGTCGGTTCCTGCGCGCAGATCGGTAAAAACGTTCACCTGTCCGGCGGCGTGGGCATCGGTGGCGTTCTGGAGCCACTGCAGGCTAACCCGACCATCATCGAAGACAACTGCTTCATCGGCGCACGCTCTGAAGTGGTTGAAGGCGTGATCGTTGAAGAAGGCTCCGTGATCTCCATGGGCGTTTACATCGGTCAGAGCACCCGTATTTACGACCGTGAAACCGGCGAAGTGCACTACGGTCGCGTTCCGGCGGGCTCCGTGGTAGTTTCCGGCAACCTGCCGTCAAAAGATGGCAAATACAGCCTCTACTGTGCAGTCATCGTGAAGAAAGTGGATGCGAAAACGCGCGGTAAGGTGGGCATCAACGAGTTGCTGCGCACCATCGATTAATCGGGTATAACAAAAAGCGGGGGCAACCCCGCTTTTTTTATATCTGAGGGTGGCGAAAATAGATTTTTTCGTTAATTATTCAAAGGTTATGTTGAGATCAAGGGTACCGCTATGTACGATAATCTGAAAAGTCTGGGCATTACCAATCCTGATGAAATTGATCGTTACAGCCTCCGCCAGGAAGCCAACAACGATATTTTGAAAATCTATTTTCACAAGGACAAAGGAGAGTTTTTCGCCAAAAGCGTGAAGTTTAAATACCCACGCCAGCGTAAGACCGTTGTTGCTGACGGTGTAGGACAGGGATACAAAGAAGTACAGGAAATCAGCCCTAACCTGCGCTATGTGATCGATGAACTCGATCAGATCTGCCAGCGCGACCGCACCGAAGTCGATCTCAAGCGTAAAATACTTGACGACCTGCGTCACCTTGAAAGCGTTGTAACTAACAAGATCAGCGAAATTGAAGCGGATCTTGAGAAATTAACGCGGAAATAAAAGCAAAACGGCAATCCTTGATTGCCGTTTTTAATGTTTGCGCCCTCTCCCCGTGGGAGAGGGATGGGATCAGGGCACCAGACCGCACTCAGCATGTAGGCCGGGTAAGGCGAAGCCGCCACCCGGCAAACAGCATCATCTCTGCTCGTCCAGCTGCAGCGCCACATACAGCAGCAACCTGTCATCGAAATTCCCCAGATCCAGCCCCGTCAGCTCTGAAATCCGGTTTAACCGATACTCCAGGGTATTGCGGTGAATAAACAGCGCCTTCGACGTCGCCAGCGGCTGTACGTTATGGCGGAACCACGCCTGTAGCGTCCGGCGCAGCAGGCCGTTGTTGTCCATCGCTTTCAGGCGCGCTAATGGCCGCGCCAGCTCATTGGCCTGCCAGCCCCCGCGCAGGCTGTCGAGCAGCACCGGCAGCATCAGATCCTGATAGAAATAACTGCGGCTCTCCGGCATCCGCTGCTTGCCCACCATCATGGTGGTGCGCGCGGTACGCCAGGAACGGGCGATACTGCCCGGCCCGGTAAAGTAGTTGCCCAGCGCAACGCGAAAACGCAGCTGACCATTCTCCTTCATTCGGGAGATCAGCTGCTCTACGCGACGACGATGATCTTCCGCATCCCAGCGGCCAAACGCATTAAGCGCAGGTTTGAGCACCACCATTTCCGTCAGAGAAACAATCGCCACCAGGTTATCGCGCTCCGGCGTCGCCAGCGCATTTTGCAGCTGCTGCAGTTCGGCCATCGCGCTGTCTACGCCAAGCTGGCCGCTATCAACCTCAATCACCGCCACCACGCGCGGCTGGTTGAGATCGATCCCCAGACGCTGCGCCCATTCACTGAGCGCAGGCGTATGCTCCTCCGCCTGAATAAGGTTCATCACCAGCTCTTCACGCAGGCGGCTGTCCTGAGCGAGCAGGTGCATCAGGCGCGACTGCTCCAGCATCATCTCCGCCGTCATGCAGACCAGCTCACCGTATTTTCGCAGTGACTCGGGCTCACCGGTGAGCCCGATGACCCCAACAATCTCGCCTTCAAGGCGCAGCGGTAAATTGATTCCCTGGCGTACGCCGTGCAGGTGTTTCGCTACCGCATCGTCGATATCCACGACACGCCCCTGGGAAAGCACCAGTAGCGCGCCTTCGTGCAATTCCCCAATACGCTCGCGATCGCCGCTGCCAATAATGCGCCCGCGGGCATCCATCACGTTGATATTGGTATCGATGATGCGCATGGTGCGCGCCACGATGTCCTGCGCCATTTTGGTATCAAGATGCCAGCCAGCCATAGAACCCTCCCGTGAGCAGAGCTCAAGCATAGGGAAGTTCAGCGACGGCCGCATTGTGCAGATGCACAAAGAGAGAGGGAGAAGTATGGAGTTGTGGCAAGTATCACAGAAACGAGAAAGCCCCTGCGAACAGGGGCTTCTGAGGATTACTGCATCAGCAGATAAAGAGAGGTATCACCACGCTGGATATTCAGCGCCAGCACGGAAGGCTTGCTGTCGAGAATTTTGCGCAGTTCAGCGATATTTTTCACCGGCTGCTGGTTAGCGCCCATGATCACATCGCCTTTTTTCAGGCCGATGCGGGCTGCCGGTGAATTCGCTTTCACGTTATTCACCACCACGCCTTTGTCTGCGCCTTTATTGCTCATCTCGGCACCTTCAATACCGCTGAAGATGGTGCTGGAATCCACCTGATTCTGGCTGCTCTGCTGCAGCTCCAGGCTCACGTTAACCGGCTTACCGTCGCGCAGCAGGCCGAGGGTCACTTTGCTGCCAATCGGCATCGAGCCCACTTCGGCACGCAGGGCGGCAAAGCTGCTGATCGGCTTACCGTTCAGGGAGGTGATCACATCCCCTGCTTTAATGCCCGCTTTCGCCGCAGAGGAATTCGGCATCACCTGGCTGACGAATGCCCCGCGCTGGGCGTCAACTTTCATCGCCTTAGCCAGTTCGGAGTTCAGCTCCGTACCGAGGATACCCAGCTCGCCGCGTTTCACCTGGCCATACTGCACCATCTGCGCGGTCAGGTTTTTCACCATGTTACTCGGGATAGCAAAACCGATACCGATGTTGCCGCCGTCCGGTGCCAGGATCGCGGTGTTGATACCGATCAGCTCACCGTTCAGGTTGACCAGCGCACCGCCAGAGTTACCGCGGTTGATCGCCGCATCCGTCTGGATGAAGTTTTCATAGTTCTCAGCGTTGAGGCCGCTACGGCCCAGCGCAGAGACGATACCCGAAGTCACGGTTTCACCCAGACCGAACGGGTTACCGATCGCCACGGTATAGTCGCCCACGCGCAGCGCGTCGGAGTCGGCAATTTTAATCGCCGTCAGGTTTTTCGGATCCTGGATCTGGATCAGCGCGATGTCGGAGCGCGGGTCTTTACCCACCACTTTGGCGTCGAACTTACGGCCATCGCTCAGCTGAACCTTAATGCTGTTAGCGTTATCGACAACGTGGTTGTTAGTGACGACATAGCCTTTCGCCGCATCAATAATTACCCCCGAGCCAAGCGCCATGAATTTCTGCTGCTGGCCGCCGCCCTGGCTGTCATCCCCGGCACCGCCGCCCTGACAGAACGGAGAGCTCTGGAATGGCGAACCGTCCTGGCAGAACGGCGAGTTGTCGCCGAAGAACTGCTGGAAGTTACGCGGCATACGCGGCGTATTGACGGTCGTGCTGCCCTCAACGTTAATACTCACCACCGATGGCATCACTTTTTCGAGCATCGGTGCCAGGCTTGGCATCTGCTGCGCGGTTGCTGCCGACGACGCGGTCTCGGCTGCAGTAGCAGTCAGAGGAGACAGCGCTAAACCTAAACTCAGAGCCAGTGCACTCATTGCTAATGTGGTTTTTTTCATGTTTCTCAATCTCGATTTACAGGTAACGCAAAATTGCTGTGTAACTCAGATTCGTTTTATACCGCTTAGTTCCGGCGATAAGTTTATGGAAAAGGTAAAAATTTATTGGCCGTCTTTACAAAACTCCGGAGTTATTCCACCGCCATCAGCTTGCGATATTCATCCCAGGCATACAAATCCGTCATGCCGCTGATATAGTCCTGGATGAGACGGCAGCGATAATAATATTCCATCACCGGCCATTGGAGAGAATGGCGATCCAGCTTGCCAATCGCTTCCACATACGCCAGACGATGCCGGGTCGAGAGTTTCTGATAAAGCCGCGATTCGATAGGTATTCTGCGCACCCGCTCGTGTTCCACCAGCTCGCTGAATTCATCGACCGACAGCTGGAGCAACGGGGAATAAATTTCCAGTAACCCACTAATTACCCGGTAGCCCTGCAGCTCAAGCTGCTCGACATCCGGATGGCTGAATACATGCCGCATCGCCACATGTTTATAAAGCTCAAGGAGTTGACTGAAACTGCTGTCATCTTCCAGCAGCGCGTGGTTGAATTCCCCGCTGAAAATAAGCGGCAGATTATCAATAAAGCGCGACGCCGCATACGGCACCAGTTTATTTAATGTATTGACCCGCAAATACATAAAGAACTGATCTTCCGTACTGCGGCTTAATGTATTTGAGCGCGATTTTTCCCAGGCATTTTCGACAACCTGCGCAAACAGCGAGCCTTTTTCATGGGTACCCCAGGCCGCATAAAGATGCTGATAAAGCTCCTCGACGCTGAAGATTCTTTTCTCCACGGCATCTTCCAGATCGGCCACGCAATAGGAGATATCATCGGCGGCTTCCATAATCCAGGTCAATGGAAAGCGGCCGTTTGGCGTCAATGAAAGTTCTTTACGTAGCCGCTCAATATAGGCCTCTTCGGAAAGGTAATAGCCTGGTTTTTTCATTAAATAACTGTGGGACGCGGGCGTATCCCCCATCCACCACGCGGGGCGCGTATATTTCAGAATGCAGCCGACCTGTGCCCAGGTCAGGTTCATGCGCATCAGGGAATGGACCAGCCGGATCCCCTGCGCGTTGCCCTCAAAGTGACAGAGATCCTGGCGCACCTTACGGCGCAGATCGTTCAGCCCCTCTTCGCCTTCACGCAGGCGTAAATCTCGTACGATGCAGCGGTCGTCGCTCAGCGGCTGGCTTACCGCATCCGAAGGGTAAAGCCGTTGTTTAAACCAGTCATTGATTGCCGCCTCACCAAAGTGGCCGAAAGGCGGGTTGCCGATGTCATGCATCAGGCAGGCCATCTCAACGATGCTCTCGAAAGGCCCCGTCAGCTCGTCCAGACCATAGGTTTCCAGTAAGCGCTGCTCTTTGAGACGGCTCAAAATCTCTTTGGCAATGTAGCGCCCGACCTGCTGCACCTCCATGGAGTGGGTTAAGCGCGTGCGCACCGCGGCGTTACGCTCAAGCGGAAAAACCTGGGTCTTTTGCTGCAGACGGCGGATGGCGGGCGAGTTAATGATCCTCCCGCGATCGCTTTCGAAGATACGCAGGATCTCATGTTCGCTCTTGTCGCCCTGCGGCGAACGGAAACGTCGGTGCCAGTTAATTTTGGTGCGAAAATCGATTGGTGCCATGTGCTCCCCCGCGTGAGAATGCGTTTCCCCTTAACCGCATGATAGACTATGCATCTTAACAAGGCACATCGCGAGTAAATCTATGAAAATCGGCATTATTGGTGCAATGGAAGAAGAAGTTACGCTGCTGCGTGACAAAATTGAGAACCGTCAGACCCTCTCTCTTGGTGGTTGTGAGATCTACACCGGCCAGCTGAACGGTGTTGACGTGGCTCTGCTGAAATCTGGCATCGGTAAAGTGGCTGCTGCGCTGGGTGCGACCCTGCTGCTGGAGCGCTGCAAGCCGGATGTGATCGTGAATACCGGCTCTGCGGGCGGCCTGGCGCCGACGCTGAAAGTGGGTGATATCGTTGTCTCCGACGAAGCGCGTTACCACGATGCCGACGTCACCGCGTTCGGTTACGAGTACGGTCAGCTCCCGGGCTGCCCTGCCGGGTTTAAAGCTGACGACAAACTGATTGCGGCGGCGGAAACCTGCATCGCAGAACTTAACCTCAACGCGGTACGCGGTCTGATTGTCAGCGGTGATGCGTTCATCAACGGCTCCGTTGGCCTGGCGAAAATCCGTCATAACTTCCCTCAGGCGGTGGCCGTTGAGATGGAAGCGACCGCGATTGCGCACGTTTGCCATAACTTCAGCGTACCGTTCGTGGTGGTTCGCGCCATCTCTGACGTGGCAGACCAGCAGTCCCACATCAGCTTCGACGAGTTCCTGACCGTTGCGGCAAAACAGTCCACCGTGATGGTGGAACGCCTGGTGCAGAATCTGGCACGTGGCTAAAGATACCCTCAGGGCGCTGGCCGCCCTGCTTCTTCTCGCACCGCTGTGGCTCTACGCTGTACCGCGCGTGATTACGCTCTCTCCCGCCAATACGGAACTGGCATTTGCCGCCGGGATCACGCCCGTTGGCGTGAGTAGCTTTTCGGATTACCCACCGCAGGCCGCGGATATTGAACAAGTGGCAACCTGGCAGGGGATGAACCTTGAGCGCATCGTGGCGCTGAAACCGGATCTCGTGCTGGCCTGGCGTGGCGGCAACGCCGAGCGGCAGGTCAACCAGCTTACCTCCCTTGGCATAAAGGTCATGTGGATTGATGCCGTTAGCATTGAGCAAGTCGCTCAGGCGCTACGCGCCCTGGCACCCTATAGCCCTGTGCCAAAAAAAGCCGAGGCCGCGGCGAAACAGATGCTGAGCGACTATGCCGCGCTGAAATCCCGATACGATACTCCTGTTAAAAAGCGCATCTTCCTGCAGTTTGGCAGCCAGCCGCTGTTCACCACCGGAAAAGGGTCGATTCAAAACCAGGTGCTGGAAGTTTGTGGCGGTGAAAATATCTTTGCTGCCAGCCGGGTGCCGTGGCCTCAGGTTAGCCGTGAACAGGTCCTGGCGCGCCAGCCGCAGGCCATCGTCGTGGTCGGAAATGCGAGCGAAATTCCCAAAATTGAGCAATTCTGGCAAAAGCAGCTAAAAATACCGGTAATACCCCTCAACAGCGACTGGTTTGAACGCGCCAGCCCGCGTATTATCCTCGCCGCAAAACAGCTCTGTGCCGCGCTGGCAGAGAGTCACTAACATAAGACCCTTTTCGAGGATTTAACGATGCTCGTTTATTGGCTGGATATTCTTGGCACAGCCGTTTTTGCTATCTCCGGCGTCCTGCTCGCCGGAAAACTACGCATGGATCCGTTCGGCGTGCTGGTGCTGGGCGTAGTGACCGCCGTGGGCGGCGGGACTATCCGCGATATGGCGCTGGCGAATGGCCCGGTGTTTTGGGTGAAAGATCCGACCGATCTGGTGGTCGCGATGGTCACCTGCCTGTTAACCATTGTGCTGGTTCGTCAGCCCCGCAGATTACCCAAATGGATGTTGCCGGTGCTGGATGCCGTGGGTCTGGCCGTGTTTGTCGGTATTGGCGTCAATAAGGCGTTTAATGCGGGCACCGGTCCGATGGTGGCGATCTGCATGGGCGTATTAACCGGCGTGGGCGGCGGGATCATTCGCGACATTCTGGCGCGTGAGGTACCGATGATCCTGCGAACTGAAATTTACGCGACGGCCTGTATTGCGGGCGGCATTGTCCACGCGACCGCGTACTACACGTTTGCACTTCCGCTGGAAAACGCCGCGATGCTGGGGATGGTCGTGACGCTGGTGATACGTTTAGCGGCGATACGCTGGCACCTGAAGCTGCCGACGTTTGCGCTGGATGATCGGTAAAAGCAAAACGGTAACCTGACGGTTACCGTTTTTAGTCTTTTCTCCCTCTCCCTGTGGGAGAGGGCCGGGGTGAGGGCAACAGCCCGCACCTTCTTAAATGCTGAACGAAGAACCACACCCGCAGGTGCTTGTTGCGTTCGGGTTGGTGACCACAAAGCGCGAACCTTCCAGACCCTCGGTGTAATCCACCGAACCGCCCACCAGATATTGCAGGCTCATCGGGTCAACCACCAGCGCGACGCCCTGTTTCTCGATGGTCATATCGCCATCGTTAACCTGATCGTCAAAGGTAAAACCGTACTGGAAGCCGCTGCAGCCGCCGCCGGTAATATAGACACGCAGTTTCAGATCCGGATTGTCTTCGTCGGCAATCAGGGTTTTCACTTTGTTGGCTGCTGCTTCGGTAAACTCCAGCGGCAACGCTACATCATCACTCATCTTATGCTCCCATGAATACTGCTACTGCTATTGGGTAAAATTCACCCAATTCTTTGTGTCATTATCTAATACCCTGGTAATTCATTCAAGTATTCTGCGTTGCAGCCCGCTCCGCCTCTTGTTTTGCCAGAGTACGCGCAAGAATGGTGGAGTATAGCGGTTTTCCACCCAGGAACTGGGCTAATAGTGTCGCGCCGAGACAGGTAATGATCATTGGCAAAATGAGCTGGTAATTATCCGTCATCTCCAGCACCAGCACGATCCCGGTCAATGGCGCGCGCAGGGAGGCGGCCAGCAGCGCCCCCATTCCGGCCACCGCAAAGGTCCCGGCGTCAAGGTGATAGGCGGGAAAGCCCGCTTCAGCCGCCATACCAAACGCGGTGCCCAGCAACGTCCCCAGCGCCAGCATCGGGGCGAATATCCCTCCGGGCGCGCCGGAGGAAAAACAGAGCACCGTCGTGATGACGCGGGAGATAAACATAAACAGCAGCAGACCCACGCTAAAGTTCCCCGCCGCCGCAATGGGGATCAGCCCGAACCCGCCGCCAGCGGCATTCGGCTCGATAAACCCGAGCACTCCACACATTCCGCCCAGCAGGCCGCCCATCAGCACCCATTTCGTGGTGTTCCCGCCGTGAATGCGCTGGAACATATCCTGAGCGCGAAGGATAAAGGTGTTAAACAGCGGCCCCACCACGCCAAAAATCATGCCGAGGATAAGATAAAGCCACAGGGTATTGACCGGCGCGTTGGTCAGTTTCCCCACCTCAATAACCGCCCCTTCGCCATTAAAAATGCGAAAGACGATGCTCGACATAATGACGCCGGTAAACACCGCTTTAATCGAGATTAGGTTGTAGCGGAACTGCGCGCGCATCTCTTCGATAATGAACAAAATGCCCGCCAGCGGCGCGTTAAACGCGGCGGAAAGCCCCGCCGCCGCGCCGGTTGCCAGGAGCGTATGGCGCGCTTCGGCGCTTCGCATCCGAAACAGATCGCCCACCATGCGGCCGACGTTCCCCCCCAGCTGTACCGTGGGCCCTTCCCGGCCAAGCACCATCCCCGCGCCCAGGGTACCCATGCCGCCGATAAATTTCACCGGAATGACACGCCACCAGCGCACCGGACGCAGCTCTTCCAGCGCGCCTTCAATTTCCGGAATGCCCGAACCTCCCGCCTCCGGCGCGAATTTACGCACCAGAAAATACCCCACCATAGCAAACAGCGCCGACAGCCCAAATGCCCACACCCAGACCAGCCATTCGCTGTCGGCGAAACCGGCCACGGTGCCCACTCGCCAGTTGAGCACAGCATTAACCGCTTTTTCAAACGCCACGCCAATAAGCCCCGCGAGAGTTCCCACCACGGCAGCGGCCAGCAGGATCGCCAGCGGCGTTTTATCGCGATTGAGCAGCCGCCGAATACTGATTCGATGCTGAGCCCGCGTAAACTGTTGTTCTTCAAAAGACGGAGAATTTGATTTCATGTCCTGTTCTTATTCGTCATACAAAAAGCCGCGAGGATTTTACCAGAGACTGCCCCGCCGTCTCCTGAAAATTACTTAACAAATCTTAAAGCATTACCCGGCTAAAAATTTCATAACCTTCCCTGAATCACTTAGAATAGTGGGCTTAATCATTTTATACGAACCAGGAACGACGCCATGAGCAAGTCTGAAAACCTCTACAGTGCAGCCCGCGAGCTTATTCCAGGTGGTGTGAACTCACCTGTTCGCGCCTTTACCGGCGTGGGCGGCACGCCGCTGTTTATCGAACGTGCTGACGGCGCGTATCTGTACGATGTCGATGGCAAAGCCTATATCGATTATGTCGGCTCCTGGGGCCCGATGGTGCTGGGACACAACCACCCGGCCATTCGTAACGCGGTGATTGAAGCCGCTCAGCGCGGCCTGAGCTTCGGTGCGCCAACCGAAATGGAAGTGAAAATGGCGGCGCTGGTCACCGAGCTGGTGCCTACCATGGACATGGTGCGCATGGTGAACTCCGGTACCGAAGCGACCATGAGCGCCATCCGCCTGGCGCGCGGCTTTACCGGCCGCGACAAGATTATCAAGTTTGAGGGTTGCTACCACGGTCATGCGGACTGCCTGCTGGTGAAAGCCGGTTCCGGCGCGCTAACGCTCGGCCAGCCAAACTCACCTGGCGTACCGGCTGACTTCGCGAAGCACACCCTGACCTGCACCTACAACGATCTTGCTACCGTTCGCGCGGCGTTCGAGCAGTATCCGCAGGAGATCGCCTGCATCATCGTTGAGCCGGTTGCGGGCAACATGAACTGCATTCCACCGCAGCCTGATTTCCTGCCGGGCCTGCGTGCCCTGTGCGATGAGTTCGGTGCGCTGCTGATCATTGATGAAGTGATGACCGGCTTCCGCGTGGCTCTGGCGGGCGCCCAGTCGTACTACGGCGTTGAGCCGGATCTGACCTGCCTCGGTAAAATCATCGGCGGCGGCATGCCGGTCGGCGCATTCGGTGGTCGTAAGGACGTCATGGAAGCGCTGGCACCCACCGGCCCGGTTTACCAGGCGGGCACGCTCTCCGGTAACCCTATCGCCATGGCGGCGGGCTTTGCCTGCCTGACCGAAGTGGCTCAGCCAGGCATTCACGAAACCCTGACCGACCTGACCACGCAGCTGGCAAACGGCCTGCTGGAAGCGGCAGAGGAAGCCGGTATTCCGCTGGTGGTTAACCACGTGGGCGGCATGTTCGGGATCTTCTTCACCGAGGCGAAAACCGTGACCTGCTATCAGGACGTGGTGAAGTGCGACGTTGAACGCTTCAAGCGCTTCTTCCACCTGATGCTGGAAGAAGGCGTGTACCTGGCACCGTCCGCGTTCGAAGCGGGCTTTATGTCCGTGGCGCACACCGAAGAAGATATCAATAACACCATTGACGCGGCGCGTAAGGTGTTTACGAAGCTCTAAGTCGCCTGCAAATCGCCCGGTGGCGCTACGCTTACCGGGCCTACGGGCTGGGTGTTCTCCCTCTCCCTGTGGGAGAGGGTCGGGGTGAGGGCATCAAGCCCGCACCTGACTACCTACTCTGTTTTCTCAACAGATAAATAAAGTACGGCGCACCGATAAAGGTCGACAGCAGACCCGCCGGGATCTGATACGGGAACAGCACCATTCTTCCGCACCAGTCCGCAAACACCAGCATCACCCCGCCCGTCAGGGCCGACATCACGATATGCGGCATCGTCCGGCGGAACCCCATCATTCTGGCAATGTGCGGCGCCATTAATCCGACAAAACTCAGCGGTCCTATCGTCATGGTCGCCGTCGCCGTCAGGCACGCAGCGAGCAGCAGCAACGCTACACGCGCTGGCGTCAGCGCCATTCCCACCGCGCGCGCGGTTTCCCCGCCGAGCGGCAGAATGGTCATCCAGCGACGGCACAGCGGCACCGTCGCCAGCAGCACGATCATCACGATCCCGGACCAGATCGCCTGGCTGCCGGTCGCGCCGTACGTTGAGCCGGATATCCAGGTCAGGATCTTCGCCATACGCGGATCGCCGCTTGCCTGCAGCATCATCAGCAGCATCGTAAACGCTGTGCTGAGCGCCATCCCCGCCAGCAGCATGCGGTGCGGCGAAAACCCGCCTCGACCGGCGGCGATCAGGATAATCATCAGCGTAACCGCCGCGCCGATACTGCCGGCAGGCATCAGCCAGCCAAACGCATTGCCCGGCACGAAGAACAGCATCAGCACCACGCCAAAGGCGGCGCCTGAGCTGATCCCGAGCACTTCCGGGCTCGCCATCGGGTTGCCGGTCAGACGCTGAATAATGCACCCTGCTACCGCCAGCATCACCCCTGCGATCAGCGCAGCGAGGATACGCGGCCAGCGCCACTGCAGCAGTTCATTGAGTAAATCACCCGTTGCCCAGTGCCAGCCCGCGGCATCGCGTCCGAACGAGAGCGCCGCGAACGAGGCGATAATCAGCACCGCCAGACCGGCTAGGCTAAACCACAGCACCGACCGACGTTCAGCGTAGACTTTATCGCCCGCGTCCATCGCCGGTGCGCTCATGCTGCGCAGGCGCGGGAGCAGCCACAGCAGCAGCGGCGCCCCGATAAGCGCAGTCACAGAGCCGGTGGACACTTCCCTCCAGACCTGCGCCAGCCAGAGAATGAGCTGATCGGAAAGCCAGAGGATCAGTGCCCCAATCAGCGGCGCCAGCATCAGACGCGCCAGCAAGCGACGCGCCCCAAGCATTTTCGCCAGCAGCGGCGCAAACAGGCCGATAAACCCAATGATGCCGACCGCGTTTACCAGCAGGGCACTCAATACAATCGCCAGCGTCAGCGCCGCCAGACGAGCCAGCGACAGCGCCAGCCCCAGGTTACGCGCCACGCCATCATCCAGTCCCATCAGCGTCAGAGGACGCAGGAGCAGCAGCGTCAACACAACGCCGCCAGCCAGCTGTGGCCACAGGCGCAGGACAACGCTCCAGTCGGTCTGGGTGAGCGTGCCGGTACTCCACAGGAACATGCTTTGCAGCCGATCGTGATGGAACAGCACCAGCAGCTGGTTAATCGCACCGCAGTACAGGCTCACCACCAGCCCGGCCAGAATAAGCGTCACAGGAGAAAGGCGCTTGCCCCAGGCCACGCCAAAGACCAGCGCGCCGACCACGCACGCCCCCGCGAGCGCCGCAAACTGCGAGGTTAACGCTCCCGGCAGCGCCCACAGCGTGGTGATGGTGATCCCAAGCTGTGCGCCGGTCGCGACGCCGAGCGTGGTAGGCTCTGCCAGCGGGTTACGTAAAACCTGCTGGAACAGCACGCCCACCAGCCCTAAGCCGGCTCCTACCAAAAGGGAGATCGCCAGACGCGGCAGTAGGCTGTAGTGGAACAGCATCTGTTGAATATTGTCGATATCCGGCGAGGCCAAAGCGGCCCCCCACTGCGCGCGCGGTAACGCGGCCGAGAGGTTGAAGCCGGTTAACGCCAGCGCGGCAAGAAAAATCAGCACCAGCAGAAGCGCCGGGAAACGGGCGATACCCGTACTCATGCTTTACCTCCCAGGGCGTTATCCAGCACGCGGGCAAAATGCATGGCCGACAGCGTCGCGCCGTAGAACCAGACCGCCGGGGCGCGCAGGAAGCGCTTCTCGCGCACAAACGGCATCGCCTGCCAGAGCGGGGTCGCCATCAGGGTTTGCATATCGCGTTCGTTGCCGTGGTCGAAACACAGCACATCCACATCGCGAAACGCCGCCAGGCGGTCGATACCCACGGCGGTACTGCCCCAGAACGTCATCTCCCCTTCCCAGGCATTGCGAATGCCGAAGCTGTCCAGCACCTCCTGGAACAGACAGTTTTTACCGAAGACCAGCATATGGCGGGCATCCAGCAGCGTCACCATCAGCAGCGGACGGTCGCCCCGGTGAGCAAAGCGCGGCTTCAGGGAGTCGATTAGGGCATCAAATTCGTCGAGATGTTTTTTGGCCTCCGCTTCGCGGTTGAGGAAATTCGCCATCTCGTTAACCGACTTTTTCGCCATCGCCAGCGGTTTTTTACCGTCGCTGAAAGCGAATCCACGTCCGGGCGCAATACGCGCCATGGTCTCCTCTGACGGGCCGTAGCCCGCGGACCAGAACAGGAATGACGGTTTCATCTGGGTGAGCAGTTCAAGGTTTGGCTCCGTCCGCAGTCCGACGTCGATAACCGAGTCCGGCAGCTTCGGCTCGTTCACCCAGAGGTTATAGTTAGGAATGTCCGCCACGCCGTAGGGCGTGACGCCGAGCGCCATCATCAGCTCGACCGGCAGCCATTCCAGAGCGACTATGCGGTGCGGATCGACGGCGGCGGCTCGCGCCGTGTTCATTTTTAACAGCAGCGGTGAGAGGGCCATCGCCGTCAGCAGGCGACGGCGGCTAATGCGCATGTTGTCGAGCATCAGTAGACGAAGCTCACCGGTGCAGCCCCGGCCGGGTGAGGCAGAATACCCATCGGAATACCGTAAATATGTTCCAGCGTTTCGCTGCGCATCAACTCTGCCGGTGTACCCTCGGCAATCATCTCGCCCCCGCGCAGTGCAACAAGGTAGTCGCAATAGCGCGCCGCCATGTTGATGTCATGCAGCACCGCAATCACTGTCAGACCGCGCTGCTGGCTTAAGTGGTGTACCAGCGCCAGGACATCGACCTGATGGGCAATATCGAGCGCGGAGGTGGGTTCATCAAGGAGCAGGCAGCGGCTGTCCTGCGCCACCAGCATCGCAATCCACGCACGCTGGCGTTCACCGCCGGACAGGCTATCCACCAGACGGTGCGCCAGCGGCTTTAGCCCGACCAGCGCAATCGCCTCTTCCACTTTCTCTCTGTCGGCGACGCCGAAGCGGCCAAGCGCCCCGTGCCACGGATAACGCCCAATCGCCACCAGCTCACGCACCGTCATCCCTTCCGCCTGCGGCAGCTGCTGCGGCAGATAGGCCACTTTGCGGGCAAAGGCTTTACTGCTCCAGCTCTCCAGCGGTTGGTCATCCAGCAGAATATCGCCTTCTGAAGGCGGCTGATGGCGCCCCAGCATCTTGAGCAGCGTGGATTTACCTGAACCGTTGTGACCAATCAGGCCCGTCACTTTACCGGCCGGAAACGTCAGAGAGAGCGGATGCAGCAGCGTGCGCCCGGGTACGCGAAAAGAGAGATGATTGAGCGTAAAGGTGGTGTCGGGTTGCGTTTGATTATCCTGCATATCAGCCAACTTAAATAAAAAGGGCACGGCGAACCGTGCCCGGACAGAGATTAGAAGCGGAAGGTCGCGGTAGCAACAACCTGACGTCCTGCGCCCCAGTAGCATGCATATTCGCTGTAGCAGCTGGAGACGTATTCACGATCGAAGATGTTGTTCACGTTGACGCCGACAGACGAGCCCGGCAGCCCAAAGCGTGCCAGGTCGTATTTCACGGTCGCGTCAGCCAGTGCGTAGCCCGCAACGTTGAACGACTGGTAGGCTTTTGGCGACGAGGCAGAGTAGTAGGACACGGTGTTACCGATGTAACGGGTGCCTGCCCCTACCGTCAGACCGCTCAACGCCGTCTCGTGGAAGGTGTAATCTGCCCACAGAGACGCCATGTTACGCGGCACTTCCGCCGGACGACGGCCTTCATACCAGGTATCGTGCGTGTATTCCGCATCAGTAAAGCTATAGGATGCCGTCACGTTCACGTTGGCAGACACTGCCGCTTTCGCTTCAAGTTCGAAACCGCGAGAGCGAATTTCACCGCCCTGTACGCTAAAGCCGCTTGTCGGATTCGCCGGATCGGCCGTCAGGTTGTTATTTTTGGTCAGCTGATACACCGCTGCAGTCACAACCACAGGCAGATCTTTCGGTACATACTTCACGCCCGCTTCATACTGCTTGCCGCGAGCCGGATCGAACGGTTTGCCGCCCTGGGTTGCGCCTGAAATAGGCTCGAAGGATTCGCTATAGCTGAAGTACGGCGTAATACCGTTATCAAACAGGTAGTTGATCCCGCCGCGCCAGGTGAATGCCCGATCGTTGATTTCAGCCGTCGTGTCGGAGGAACGCGTCAGCGTGGACGTTTTAGCGAAATCATAGCGTCCGCCAAGGGTCAGTACCCACTTATCCCACTCAGCCTGATCCTGCGCGTACAGGCCCGTTTGCTCCTGACGATTGAGAACGGCATACGGGAAGTTCA
The DNA here is from genome assembly GCF_043965265.1 of Enterobacter sp. ECC-249. Classification (NCBI taxonomy): domain Bacteria; kingdom Pseudomonadati; phylum Pseudomonadota; class Gammaproteobacteria; order Enterobacterales; family Enterobacteriaceae; genus Enterobacter; species Enterobacter sp. ECC-249. The sequence goes on along the minus strand of NZ_CP143660.1, from coordinate 1,348,379 downwards.
CGTTGATATTGGCATTGTTGTGCTGCGGATTCGTCATGCTGATAGGGTCAGCGCTGCCGTAATCAGCATCAATATCGTTACGCATGCGCAGGTAATCGACGCCCGTTAACAGGGTATGATCCACTGCACCGGTGGCAAATTTAGACTGCAGCTGGGTATCGACCGTGAACGAGTTGAGGTCCTCATCAGAGCGCACGTACGCGCGGCTGATCTGAGCCGGTGCAATATAGCCGTTACCGTAAACGGAACGGTAAAGCGTATTGATTTTGGTGTAGCGCAGGTTTTGACGCACGGTAAAGGTGTCATCAAACTGATGCGAGAAGCTGTAGCCCACCATTTTCTGGCGGCGGGAGATCTTGTTGTCTTCGTCACCTTCGTTGAAATCGGTCGGCAGCTTATGCGCGTTGCCGTTGGCGTCGTAGTAAGGCACAACGGTACCTTCCCGCGGCAGCCAGCCGTAATAGCCTGCATCCGGATCGCTCTGGAAGTTGCTCAGGAAAGTAAAATCGGTTTTATCGTCAGGACGCCAGCTGAAAGCAGGTGCAATAGCGTAGCGCGAAGATTTCACCATCTCCTGCTGCGCATTTTCGCTGCGCCCCAGACCGGTCAGACGGTATGACCACACGCCGTCATCATCAATCGCATCGCTGAAATCAAACCCGGTCTGCCACAGGTTATCGGTACCCATTTTGAACTGAATTTCTTTCAGTGGCTCTGTGGTTGGACGCTTGCTGACCATGCTGACCACGCCGCCCGGGTGACTTTTACCGTACAGAACGGACGTAGGGCCGCGCAGCAGCTCGACGCGCTCAAGGAAATACGGATCCATGGACGCTTCAGAATAGTTATCACCCTGCAGCTTCATCCCGTCCAGATACTGGTTGGTATTCACGGTACTGGAGGTGGTGAAACCACGGATAGAAACAACATCATACGTTGTTGACGCGCCGCGCGTTGCGAACACGCTCGGCGTATAGGCCAGCGCCTGTTTAACCGTACCCGGCTGCTTCATGTCCATCTCTTCACGGGTGACGACAGAAATAGACTGCGGGGTTTTCTCAATCGGGGTATCGGTCTTGGTCGCCGTGGCGGTGCGTTTGGCCGCAATCGTGGGTGCCGGTCCCCAGGCACTTTCCTGTGCCGCAGGTGCTGCGGTTACCGTAATGGTTTCTTCTTTTTTCGGGGTTTCGGCCGCGTGAGTATAAGCAGACATGCCGGCAACCGCTGTGGCGACGACGACCGCGAGTTTACGCAGCGACGTGTTCATTGGCTGAGCAGTATTGGAAAGCGCCATGTTGAATCTCTGATGTGAAAGTGAATGATAACGTAAACGAGAATTATTATTATGAGCGCCAGAATAATATGCGAAACGCTGGTTGCATAGCAAGCAGTAAGCGCCCCTATGAGAATTAAGGGTTTAAGAAATCATCAAGAGAAAACGAAGGGTTAATCAGAGTTAAAGCGAAGGTTAACGAAATAAAGTTTACGGGTAAAAAAAGCCCCCTTCCGGAGAAGAGGGCTTTAAAAGGTTAGTTACCGCCGAACATGTCTTTAATCCAGCCTGCGACACCGTCGCTGTCTTTCTTCTCATTCTGCTGCTGCGGCTGTTGCTGCTGCGGCTGCTGTGGCTGAGAGGACTGGTCGAACGGGTTACCCGTTGGCTGTTCTGGCTGGCTTTGCTGGCACAGCGAGTCCGGGTTTGCGGTCCAGACAGGAAGCGTACGCATCCCGCCGCCGCAGACGAAGTTTCCGGCACTGTCCACGCCCATATCGACGATATCTTCCGGCGCAACCAGATTCAGCGGAACCGGAGACTGATTTGCCAGATAGCGCTGGTAAATCGACATCGCTCCGCTCGCACCATACAGCTTGGTCGGCTGGTTGTTATCGCGGCCTACCCAGGTGATCACCACTTCACGGCCATCGATACCGGCAAACCAGGTATCGACGTTGTTGTTGGTGGTCCCGGTTTTACCAGCCAGATGCAGACCCGGATACTTCGCACCCAGCTGACGCCCGGTACCACGCTGCACAACCTGCTGCATTGTCCACAGCGTCATGTAGGCGGCCTGAGCAGGAACGGCACGCTCCGCCTGCGGGAAGCTCTGATACAGCACGGAGCCATCTTCGGCAATCACCGAACGCAGGGCTGACAGCGGTGCACGGTTACCGCCGCTGGCAATGGTCTGGAACGCCTGGGCGACTTCGATCGGCGTCAGGTTAAGCGCCCCGAGGATCATCGCCGGCACCGGGTGCAGCTGATCTTTCGCCACGCCCAGTTTTTGCCAGGTATCGACAATCGCTGGCAGTCCCAGCGACATGCCCAGGTTCACCGTCGGCACGTTCATGGAGCGAGTTAACGCATCCACCAGCATCACCTGACCGCTGAACTGCTTGTCGTCGTTCTGCGGTGACCAGACCTGGCCGTTAGGCTGGCGCAGGGAGATCGGCGCATCGGCAATCCATGTGTTCAGGCGGTACTGGTTTGGCTGGCTCAGGGCAGTGAGATAGGTCGCCGGTTTTGCCAGAGAACCGATCGAACGACGCGCCTGCATGGCACGGTTGTAGCCTGCAAACTGCGGCTCGGCGCCGCCCACCATGGCGCGAACTTCGCCGGTGTTGCGATCAACCACCACCATCGCGGTTTCAAGATCGGAGAGCTTGCGCTGCTTCTTCAGCGCCGGAATGCCTTCCACCGCCGCTTTTTCTGCCGCGTCCTGGGCCACCGAGTCAAAGGTCGTAAAGATCTTCACGCCGGAGAGATCTTTCACCTTATCGCCAAGCTTACTTTGCAGCTCCTGACGCACCATCTGCATAAAAGCAGGCTGAGGTGAGATCACCCCACCGCGCGGCTGAACGCCAAGCGGACGTGCGCTCAGCATGTCGTACAGCTCCTGGTCAATCACCTGCTGCTGTTGCAGCAGACGCAGCACCAGGTTACGACGCTCAAGCGCCAGTTTCGGGTTACGCCACGGGTTATAAATGGACGCCCCTTTCACCATGCCCACCAGCAGCGCCTGCTGATCGAGGCTCAGCTCTTCCACCGGGCGACCAAAGTAGTACAGGCTCGCCAGCGGGAAGCCGCGGATTTCGTTATCGCCGCTCTGACCGAGATAGACCTCGTTCATATACAGCTCAAGGATACGATCCTTGCTGTAGCGCGCATCCATCAGCACGGCCATGTAGGCTTCGTTCGCTTTGCGCCAGTAAGAACGCTCGCTGGAGAGGAACAGGTTCTTCACCAGCTGCTGGGTCAGCGTACTCGCCCCCTGCACGGTACGACCGGCAGTCAGGTTAGCCAGCACCGCACGACCAATCGAGTAGAGGCTAATGCCGTCGTGCTCGTAGAAGTGGCGGTCTTCGGTCGCCAATAGAGTATCAACCAGCAGATCCGGGAAGCCGTTACGCGCCACGAACAGGCGCTGCTCGCCGTTTGCTGACGAAAGCATGGTGATCAGACGCGGATCGAGACGGAAGAAACCGAACTGGCGGTCGTTATCCATGTTCTCAATGGTTTCCAGGCGATCGCCGTCAAAGGTCAGACGCGCGCGCACCTGCCCCTCTTTGCTGTCCGGGAAGTCGAACGGACGACGGATCATCTCAATGCTTTTCGCCTGGACGGTAAATTCGCCCGGACGGGTCATTTTTGTGACCTGACGATACTGCGTGGCTTGCAGCAGCTTCACCATCTCGTTCTTGCTGATGGACATGTCCGGCTCAAGGTTCACCATGCGGCCATACACTGCCGCAGGCAATTGCCAAACTTTCCCGTCGATACGGCTGCGGATCTTCTGATCCAGATACACGCCGTAAATCGCGATCAGGACAACAAAAACAATAAACAGCTTCAGCAGCAGCCAGAACCAGCCGCGCTTGCCCCGAGGCTTACGCCCTTTGCCTTTTCCATTACGCGGCATCGGTTCTTCATCCTCATAATCGTCTTCATAGTCATCGTCATAATCCTCATCTCTGAGGCGACGACGGCTTACCTTTTCTTTCGCCGGACGCGTTGGTTTTCCCTTACGTCCTATTGGCTCGCGGTCATTCCCCGCCATGCTTTTTCTCCGCAACTTTCAGGCGCAAAGGCCAGATTTTCTTTTCTTTCACAGGCCTGTGAAAGAAGAAATCTCTCAAAATAAACAGCAAGACTTTCCTGTCAGGAAAGTCTTTAGTGTTTTCTCCCTCTCCCCGTGGGAGAGGGCTGGGGTGAGGGCATCAGGCCGCACTCTCCAGGCCGCACTCCCCTTTCAGGAATATTTCTTCGTTCGCCGCGTCGGCGCCGTATTCGCCGGATCGTCCGGCCAGACATGTTTGGGGTATCGTCCCTTCATCTCTTTCTGCACGTCACGGTAGCTTCCCGCCCAGAACGCCCCCAAATCTCGGGTGATTTGTAATGGACGATGCGCAGGCGACAGCAGCTCAAGCACGAGCGGCACGCGCCCTTCAGCAATGGACGGCGTGGTTGCTTCACCAAACATCTCCTGCATCCGAACCGCCAGCGCCGGCGGATTATCCTCATGATAACGGATGGCAATCCGGCTTCCGGTCGGCACAGTGTAATGCCCAGGCAGTTCACTATCCAGACGTTGACGTAATGACCAGTCCAGTAAATTCTGTAACGCAGTCTTAACATCAAGCGCCTTAAGGGCGCGCAGAGAGTGCGCGCCGCTCATTTGCGGCAGTAGCCAGCGCTCAAGCGTAGCCAGCAGCGTCTCGTCATCCACCGCTGGCCAGCCATGTTCCGGTAGCCACTTCGCGGCGCAGTGCAGGCGAATGCGGTACTGTTCGGCTTCCGGCGTCCAGTTCAGCACGCTCAGCCCTTTTTCCCGAATGCCGTTCAGCATAGCCTGATGAAGCTCTTCTTCCGACGGCTTCGCCAGCGGCTTCGTCCCGAGCGTCAGTTTTCCAATCTGGCTGCGACGAAACGCCTTCAGCGTGCCTTGTGCGTCATCCCACTCGACGATGTCCGATTGCTTAAGCAGCTGCGGACAGGTGCGGGTCAGGGCATCAATATCGACGGCAATCGCCTGCAGGATACGCGCATCCGGGGAGTGGCTCCCCTGCAGCAGGAGCGGCGCAATCAGCCACTCATGACGCGTCAGAGCGTCATCGCTGTCCAGCATCGCCCCCATGCCGTTTGCCAGCTGATAGCGCCCGTCCAGCCCGCGCCGACGCGCAATTCGATCCGCAAACGCCTGCGCTAACAGCCGGGAAATACTTTCGCTGTCCGGCACGCCTCCGCGGCTGTTAAGCCGTTTGCACAGCTGCTGCGCCCGCTGCTGCCAGTTCCCCTGATTGCGCGAAAACGCCTGCCCCAGATCGCTGGAACCTCCGCGCGGCGGCTCCTCAAGGATAGCCGCCAGTTTGGCCGCCGTGGCAATCTCATCTTCCCCCTGCGCGGCCACCAGCATCGCGGCCAGACGCGGATCGTTGCCCAGCGCCGCCATTTTCTGGCCGCGTACCGTCAGACGTTCCCCTTCCAGCGCGCCAAGCTCAGTCAACAGATTGCGCGCAGCGGCGAGGTTAACGACAGGGGGAGAATCAAGCCAGGTAAGCTGTCCAGGATCCGGACAGCCCCACTGCAGCAGATCCATCACCAGGCCCGACAAATCACTTTGTAAAATTTCCGGCGTGCTTTGCTGCGCAGCGCGTTCCGCCTGCTCCGCGCTGGTCAAATGCAGGCAAATACCCGGCTCGAGACGCCCGGCGCGACCCGCGCGCTGCACCATTGATGCCTGGCTGATGCGCTGCGTCAGGAGTTTAGTCAACCCGGTGCGCGGATCAAAGCTTGCCACTCTCTCCTGCGCGCTATCCACCACCAGGCGAATCCCTTCGATGGTTAAACTGGTTTCAGCGATGTTGGTTGCCAGCACCACCTTGCGCTGCCCTGCTGGTGCAGGAAGAATCGCTTTACGCTGATCCTGTAGCGACAACGCGCCGTAGAGCGGGCAAAGCAGCACATCGCCGCCTACGCGGGTAGAAAGCTGCTCCTGCACGCGCTGAATTTCGCCCACGCCGGGCAAAAACAGCAGCAAGGAACCGGGTTCCTGGCGCAGCAACTCAGCGGTGGCAATGGCGACCGCCTCGTCAAAACGCTGGTGGGAAGGAAGCGGTTGATAGCGGCGTTCAACAGGAAACGCCCGCCCTTCAGAGCTGATGACCGGCGCATCGGGTAGCGCCTGCCGTAGCCGCACATTGTCCAGCGTGGCCGACATAATCAGCAGCCGGAGATCGTCGCGCAGCCCCTGCTGCACGTCCAGCAACAGCGCGAGGGCCAGATCCGCCTGCAGGCTGCGCTCGTGGAATTCATCCAGGATCACCAGCCCAACGCCGGTCAGCTCCGGATCGTTTTGCAGCATGCGGGTGAGAATACCCTCGGTGACCACTTCAAGACGCGTGTTCGGGCCAACGCAGGTCTCGGCACGCATCCTGTAACCTACCGTTTCGCCCGGTTTTTCATTCAACAATTCCGCCAGACGCTGCGCCACGTTGCGCGCGGCCAGCCTGCGCGGCTCCAGCAGGATAATCTTCCCGCTGATGTTTCCGTCTTTCAGAATCTGCAGCGGCAGCCAGGTGGACTTGCCCGCGCCCGTAGGGGCATTCAGCAAAACCTGCGGGGCATGGCGTAAGGCAGCGAGAAGCTCAGGAAGAACGACGGCGACCGGCAATGAGGACACTAACAGCTCCAGAGGGTTAACATTAGTCGGCGTACATTGTAGCATCGGCGCATATCATTACCGAGTCCTCCGTATGCCTGAGTCGAAACGGCTGTTTTTTGCCATTGAATTGCCCACCGCGATACAGCGTCAAATTGTTCGCTGGCGTGCTGACAACTTCCCGCCGGAAGCAGGCCGCTCTGTTGCGGCGGCCAACCTGCACCTGACGCTGGCCTTTTTGGGCGACGTCAGCGCCGAAAAACAGCGGGCATTGGCCGCAATGGCCGGGCGTATTGCCCAGCCGGAATTTACGCTACACCTCGACGACGCGGGCCAGTGGCTGCGTTCGCGCGTGGTCTGGCTGGGTACGCGTCAGCCGCCGCGCGGATTATTGCAGCTGGCGAACATGCTGCGCGCCCAGGCGGCGCGCAGCGGCTGTTATCAGAGCCCACAGCCGTTTCATCCACATATCACGCTGCTGCGCGATGCCGGTCAGGCCGTTGCCATCCCGCCGCCGGGTTTTCACTGGGCCTTTCCGGTCAACGCATTCGCGCTTTACGAATCCGTCTTTGCACAGGGACGCACCCGCTATACGCCGCTACAGCGCTGGACGCTGGGCAACACCGAAAGGAATTCTGATGAAGTTTAGTCCTCCCCTGCAGCACGCCACGCTTATCCAACGCTACAAACGCTTCCTCGCCGACGTGATCACCCCCGAAGGGATTCAGCTCACCCTGCACTGCCCCAATACCGGCGCCATGACGGGATGTGCGACGCCAGGTGACAGGGTCTGGTTTTCCACATCAGAAAATATTAAACGCAAATATGCCCATACCTGGGAAATGACCGAAACCCAAAATGGGGCATTTATTTGCGTTAACACCCTGCGCGCCAATCAGCTGGTTAAGGAAGCGCTGACCCTTGGCACAATTCCTGAACTGGTAGGATACGGCACGCATAAAAGTGAAGTGAAATATGGCGATGAAGGCAGCAGAATTGACTTCATGTTACAGGCGGAAGACAGGCCTGAGTGCTATATTGAAGTAAAATCAGTGACGTTAGCGGAACAGGAAAATGGCTACTTCCCGGATGCGGTAACGCTACGTGGCCAGAAGCATCTGCGAGAGCTAATGAGTGTTGCGGCGGCGGGCAAACGCGCCGTATTGCTGTTTGCGGTGTTGCATTCAGCCATTGAACGTTTCTCCCCTGCCCGCCATATTGATCCTAAATACGCGCAATTGTTGAATGAGGCACAAAAGCAGGGGGTAGAGGTTTTCGCTTATAAAGCGGAACTTTCTGCCGATAATATGACTCTGAGATCCTCTCTTCCCATTGTCTTATAAGGGATTAGACGATTGTCGAATAAGTGTTCTGGCCGCGTGCGCAAATACGCTTTTCCTCACAGGCTTGTCAAGTGTTACGTTTAGATAATTGCCTTACGGAAAAGCATCTGCTATTTATAGCGACCTGATTTTTCCCCCAACACGGGGATCGATAGTGCGTGTTAAGGAGAAGCAACATGCAAGAAGGGCAAAACCGTAAAACATCGTCCCTGAGTATTCTCGCCATCGCTGGGGTGGAGCCGTATCAAGAGAAGCCGGGCGAAGAGTATATGAACGAAGCCCAGCTGTCGCACTTCAAGCGTATTCTTGAAGCATGGCGTAATCAACTCAGGGATGAAGTCGATCGCACCGTTACTCATATGCAGGATGAAGCTGCTAACTTCCCGGACCCGGTAGACCGTGCCGCTCAGGAAGAAGAGTTCAGCCTCGAACTGCGTAACCGTGACCGCGAACGCAAACTGATCAAAAAGATCGAGAAAACGCTGAAAAAAGTCGAAGACGAAGATTTTGGCTACTGCGAATCCTGCGGTGTTGAAATCGGTATTCGTCGCCTGGAAGCGCGTCCAACCGCCGATCTGTGCATCGACTGTAAAACGCTGGCCGAAATCCGCGAAAAACAGATGGCCGGTTAACACCAGCGCTGTTTACACACTCCAAAGGCGGGAGTCTCTCCCGCCTTGTTACTGTTGATATGTCTGAATCACACTATATTGGGCGCTTCGCGCCATCTCCTTCCGGTGAATTACACTTCGGCTCATTAATTGCCGCGCTCGGCAGTTACCTGCAGGCTCGCGCCCGCCGGGGAAAATGGCTCGTCCGCATTGAAGATATTGACCCTCCGCGTGAAGTTCCCGGTGCAGCAGAGACGATTCTGCGTCAGCTGGAACATTACGGTCTTCACTGGGATGACGAGGTTCTGTGGCAGTCAAAACGTCACGAGGCCTATCGGGAACGTCTGGCCTGGCTTCGCGCTCAGGGACTTTCCTATAACTGCACCTGCACCCGCGCGCGTATCCAGAGCGTGGGTGGCGTCTATGACGGCCACTGCCGCACGCTCAACCATCCCCCGGAAAATGCCGCCGTGCGCATCAAGCAGCGCTCCCCGGTGACGCGCTTTAACGATCTCCTCTCCGGTGAGATTCATGCCGATGAACGTCTGGCGCGTGAGGATTTTATTATTCACCGTCGCGATGGCCTTTTCGCCTATAACCTGGCCGTGGTGGTGGACGATCATTTTCAGGGCGTGACGGAAATTGTGCGCGGAGCGGATCTGGTCGAGCCGACCGTGCGACAAATCTCGCTGTATCACCAGTTTGGCTGGACGGCTCCGGACTACATTCATCTGCCGCTGGCGGTCAATGCGCAGGGCTTTAAATTGTCAAAGCAGAACCACGCCCCGGCCCTGCCAGACGGCGATCCGCGTCCTGTTTTGATCGACGCGCTGCGATTTCTCAACCAGAATGTAACCAACGAATGGCAGGATCTGCGTATTGACGAACTGCTGAAAATGGCCGTTGCCACCTGGACGCTCGCGGCAGTGCCAAAAATCCAGCATTCTCAAATGCGTTGCGCTGAGCTATGATTAGCCGCTTTTTTCATAACAAAACACACTACGAGGTGTACCATTTTTACCCGAGTCGCTAATTTTTGCCGTAAAGTGCTAAGCCGCGAAGAGAGCATGGCGAACGATGCTATTGCACAGCCACACATGTCGGTTATTCCGCGTGAGCAGCACACTATTTCCCGCAAAGATATCAGTGAAAATGCCCTCAAGGTGCTCTATCGTCTGAACAAAGCGGGCTACGAGGCTTATCTCGTGGGCGGTGGGGTGCGTGATTTACTTCTGGGCAAAAAACCAAAAGATTTCGACGTGACGACCAGCGCCACGCCTGAGCAGGTGCGCAAATTATTCCGTAACTGCCGTCTCGTTGGCCGCCGTTTCCGTCTGGCTCACGTGATGTTTGGGCCGGAAATTATCGAAGTGGCGACCTTCCGCGGCCACCACGAAGCGGGCGCATCCGATCGCACTACGTCACAGCGCGGCCAGAACGGTATGCTGCTGCGTGACAATATCTTCGGCTCTATCGAAGAAGATGCTCAGCGTCGCGACTTCACCATCAACAGCCTTTATTACAGCGTGGCGGATTTCACCGTGCGCGATTACGTCGGCGGCATGCAGGACCTTAAAGAAGGTCTGATTCGCCTGATTGGCACGCCGGAAACGCGCTATCGTGAAGATCCCGTGCGAATGCTGCGCGCCGTGCGTTTCGCCGCCAAGCTCAATATGCGCATCAGCCCGGAAACGGCAGAGCCAATCCCGCGTCTGGCGACGCTGATTAACGACGTGCCGCCGGCACGCCTGTTCGAAGAGGCGCTGAAGCTGCTGCAGGCTGGCCACGGCTTTGAAACCTACAATCTGCTGCGCGAATATAACCTGTTCCAGCCGCTGTTCCCGACCATTACCCGCTACTTCACCGAAAGCGGTGACAGCCCAATGGAGCGGATGATTGCGCAGGTGCTGAAAAATACCGATACCCGAATTCGCAACGACATGCGCGTGAACCCGGCGTTCCTCTTTGCCGCGATGTTCTGGTATCCGCTGCTGGAAACGGCCCAGCGTATTACCCAGGAGAGCGGGCTTGCCTATTATGATGCCTTCGCGCTGGCCGCCAACGACGTGCTGGACGAAGGGTGCCGTACGCTCGCTATTCCGAAACGTATTACCACTCTGGTGCGCGATATCTGGCAGCTTCAGCTGCGCATGTCTCGTCGTCAGGGCAAACGCGCCTGGAAGCTGATGGAGCATCCTAAATTCCGCGCCGCTTTCGATCTGCTGTCGCTGCGTGCTGAAATTGAACGTAATCAGGAGCTGCAGCGCCTGGCGCAGTGGTGGGCCGAATTCCAGGTTTCCGCCCCGCCGGAGCAAAAAGATATGCTCACCGGGCTGGATGAAGAGCCGGAACCGCGTCGCCGCCATCGTCGTCCGCGCAAACGCGCGCCGCGTCGTGAAGGGACAGCATGACCCTCGCGTATATCGCCATCGGCAGTAATTTAGCCTCTCCGCTGGAGCAGGTGAACGCTGCCGTACAGGCGCTGGGGGAGATCCCGCAAAGCAGGATCGTGGCGGTCTCCGCTTTCTACCGCACTCCGCCGCTGGGCCCACAGGATCAGCCTGATTATCTGAACGCCGCCGTGGTGCTTGAAACTGCCCTTGATGCTGAAACGCTGCTGGACAATACCCAGCGCATCGAACTGCAGCAGGGCCGCGTACGTAAAGCCGAGCGCTGGGGACCGCGCACGCTGGATCTCGACATTATGCTGTTTGGTCACGAGACCATTAACACTGAACGTCTCACCGTTCCGCATTACGATATGAAAAATCGCGGGTTTATGCTCTGGCCGCTCTATGAAGTCGCCCCCGATCTCATCTTCCCGGATGGCGCCCCACTTAAGTCCATTCTGGACAACCTCAACGCGGAAAGACCCGCTCGCTGGTGATCTGATTCCCCTGCCGATTAGCCTCAAAATAATTGTGGCTAATCGGTTACCTAAAATCATTGTTCCCTCGAATGTTACTGTTAGAATGCGCAAAGATTCGCTTTTGGGCTATCAGGAAACAGTATGAAACCAACCACCATCTCCTTACTGCAGAAATGCAAAAAGGAAAAAAAACGCTTCGCCACCATCACCGCGTATGACTACAGCTTCGCCAAACTCTTTGCCGAAGAGGGTATCAACGTCATGCTGGTCGGAGATTCGTTAGGGATGACGGTACAAGGACATGATTCCACCCTGCCGGTCACGGTTGAGGATATCGCTTACCACACGCGTGCGGTACGCCGCGGCGCTCCAGCCTGTCTGCTGCTTTCCGATCTGCCGTTTATGGCCTACGCCACGCCGGAGCAGGCATTCGAAAATGCGGCAGCCGTCATGCGCGCCGGAGCCAATATGGTCAAAATTGAAGGCGGCGCCTGGCTGGTGGATACGGTGAAAATGCTGACCGAGCGCGCCGTGCCGGTCTGTGGCCATTTGGGTTTGACGCCGCAGTCCGTCAACATCTTTGGTGGATATAAAGTGCAGGGCCGCGGTGACGCCGCCCAGACGCTGGTTGATGATGCCCTGGCGCTGGAAGCCGCAGGCGCGCAGCTGCTGGTGCTGGAGTGCGTGCCGGTTGAGCTGGCAAAGCGTATTACTGAGGCACTGTCGATTCCGGTGATTGGTATTGGCGCAGGCAACGTGACCGACGGTCAGATTCTGGTGATGCACGACGCCTTTGGCATCACCGGCGGACATATCCCGAAGTTTGCCAAAAATTTCCTCACCGAAGCGGGCGACATGCGCGCTGCGGTCAGGCAGTATATTGCCGACGTTGAATCCGGTGTTTACCCGGGTGAAGAACACAGTTTCCATTAAGGAGTCTCGTTGTGCTAATCATTGAAACCCTGCCGCTGCTGCGCCAGCACATCCGTCGTGCGCGTCAGGAAGGTAAACGTATCGCACTGGTCCCGACCATGGGCAACCTGCATGACGGTCATATGAAGCTGGTTGACGAAGCAAGAGCCCGTGCAGATATCGTGGTGGTCAGTATCTTCGTTAACCCCATGCAGTTTGACCGCGCCGACGATCTGGCACGCTACCCGCGTACCCTGCAGGAAGATTGCGAGAAGCTCAAAAAACGCCATGCGGATATCGTCTTCTCTCCGGCACCTGCGGATGTCTATCCTCAGGGTACCGATGAGGCCACTTACGTTGACGTACCGGGCATTTCCACCATGCTGGAAGGCGCAAGCCGCCCGGGTCATTTCCGCGGCGTATCGACCATCGTCAGCAAGCTGTTCAACCTCGTGCAGCCGGACGTTGCGTGCTTCGGTGAGAAAGATTTCCAGCAACTGGCGCTGATCCGCAAGATGGTTGCGGATATGGGTTACGATATCGAGATTGTCGGCGTACCGATCGTACGCGCTAAAGACGGTCTGGCGCTCAGCTCGCGCAATGGCTACCTGACCGCCGACCAGCGTAAAATCGCGCCGGGCTTAAGCAAGGTCATGAACGCCATGGCAGAACAGCTGCTGGCGAAAGAGTTAACTGCCGAAGAGATTATTGCTCTGGCTGAGCAGGCGCTGAATGATAAAGGCTTCCGCGCTGATGATATTCAAATTCGCGATGCCGACACGCTTCTGGAGCTTACACAGACCAGCAAACGTGCGGTCATTCTGGTGGCGGCATGGCTTGGTCAAGCCCGCCTAATCGACAACAAAGTGGTTGAACTGGCGTAGATTTTTCTACCCGGAAGATGAAAGGTAAACGTAATGATTCGCAAAATGCTGCAAGGCAAGCTTCACCGTGTGAAAGTCACCCAGGCCGACCTGCACTATGAAGGTTCCTGCGCCATCGACCAGGATTTCCTTGATGCTGCGGGCATCCTTGAAAACGAAGCGATTGATATCTGGAACGTTAACAACGGCAAACGTTTCTCAACCTACGCCATCGCCGCCGAACGTGGGTCTAAAATCATCTCCGTTAACGGCGCGGCAGCGCACTGCGCGGACGTGGGCGATATTGTGATTATCGCAAGCTTCGTGATGATGTCTGATGAAGAAGCACGCCGCTGGCAGCCGAAAGTCGCCTACTTTGAAGGCGACAACGACATGAAACGTACCGCGAAGGCGATTCCGGTTCAGGTTGCATAAGCACTATCCCTGCGGCTGATTGCTGATCAGCCGCGACATTGTCTCCAGAGAATCCGTTCTTAAGATGTACAGGCGTTTCAGCAAGAACGGATTATCCCCCGGCTTCACCTTCCCTTTCACCGTCGTCACCGCCAGATGGAAACCGGCATCATTCGCCGCCTTTATCGCTTTATTGTCGTAGCCGCCAAACGGATAGGAAAGATAGAGCACGCGTGGATTAAACTGCGCCAGCGCGCGACGCGAGCGTTCAAAATCAAACAAAATCACGTGATAGGTGCGGCTCAGTAAAATCGGATGCTTATTACCATCCACGCGGTGCAGGAAGTGGGTATGAGACTGAATATCAAACACATCCTGGATCCCCTTAATCTCCTGCACGCTCATAAACTGCAGCGATTTTGGATCCCACTTCTGCGGATGGCCTTTTATGCGGGAAGAGATAATAAACGCGGTAGCCTTGAAGCCGTACTCTTTCAGCACAGGATAGGCATAGCGGCTGACCGATTTCAGGCCATCGTCAAAGGTAATCACCACCGATTTTGCAGGCAGGTTCATTTTGTTACGCACGTACCCTTCCAGCTGGTACATCGTCAGGGTGGTATAGCCTTGATCGCGTAACCAGGCCATCTGGTTGTTAAACGCACGTACGCTGGTCGTTGTGGACGTATGTCGAAAGCGCGTATTTTCTTCATCACGCAAAATATGATGGTAGGTCAGAACCGGAAGTCCGTTATCTTCCTGCGCATCCAGGCTGCTGATCCACGCCAGACGATTGCCGATGCGGATCTGGAACCAGGTCTGATTCAGACGGTCTTTCAGTTTGTTTAGTATCGGATAGCGCAGATTGGCGCTTAAGGTGCCGAACGGCGCGCTGCCGCTCGACGGCGCGTTATACACCGGCGTGTCTTTCCAGGTAATGAGGTTCTGATTGCTCAGGGGCTTATTGAGATCCCCGAGGCTGTCCTCGACGCGCTGTTTCCCCTGAACCGGCTCCAGGTGCCCTTTATCGATAAAACCCGTGCCAAAACCGAAGCGAAATTCATAGTAGTCCGCCGCCGCAGGCACAACGGCCAGGATCTGCCCGGCGCGCACGTTACCGACGTTGATCACGCTGTTCCCCACCTGCGCCCAGATCGCCGCATCTTCGGTGGTTTGCATGTACTGGGCAGGCAGCGTTTGCTGGCTGAGTAAACTGGCCGAGCTGACGCCGGAAATGAGCATCAACAGCAAGAAAAGAATGCGCGGTAGCATGGTGTCTTATTCAGTGCGGAAAACTGCCGCTATTGTAACAAATGAGACATCAATACCAACGTTTAATTCTTATACAAATCGTGGAGCAGGACGAAAGGAGGATTTTTTTGCTGCTGATGCCACAAGCTGCTGACGCCCGGAACGCCCTGCGCCACGATGGCCTGGCGAAACTCAGCGCTGCTTAAGGATCCACGCTGCGGATACATTAACGTCAGCAGGGAGAGGTTAATACCCGAGATCACTTCACAGCACGCGTGCTTATGGCTCAGCAAAGCGGCTGCGCGGTAAGGCGCCGCGCCCGATTTATCGGTAAGGAAAATGACGCCATCACCGGTGTCCGTTTCATGCAGGGCATCGCACATCATGCGGCTCAGCATGTTGGTGCTCAACCCGCGCCAGTAGTTTACCGCCCGGCATTGCACCAGCGTGCCAAACCTGGCTTCAAGCTTATCCAGCATTTCCTGCGCCTGTTCATCGTGGCAGGTGATAACCCATCCCAGCATAACTCTCTCCTTAGCAGGCAAGTAGTTTAGCGGAGTGAAGGTTAGCTTTCGGTGATAACTGTCAAAGAAAATGCCCGGCAAACAGAACGTCGCCGGGCAAAAGATTAGCTGCGCAGACCGCGTCCGCGCTGGATCAGCGACCAGCACAGCAGGTAGAAGGCGATGATAAACACCACCAGCACCGCCACCGTGGTAAACAGCGGCACATCGGTGATACCGAGGAAGCCAAAGCGGAAGCCGCTGATCATGTAGACAATCGGGTTCAGGTGCGAGAGTGCCTGCCAGAACGGTGGCAGCAGCGTCAGGGAGTAGAACACCCCGCCGAGATAGGTCAGCGGCGTCAGCACGAAGGTCGGGAT
Organism: Enterobacter sp. ECC-249; assembly: GCF_043965265.1. NCBI lineage: Bacteria > Pseudomonadati > Pseudomonadota > Gammaproteobacteria > Enterobacterales > Enterobacteriaceae > Enterobacter > Enterobacter sp. ECC-249. The sequence goes on along the minus strand of NZ_CP143660.1, from coordinate 1,332,577 downwards.
CAGGCTGATGTCGTCAAACGTTTTGGCGAACACGGCGTTCAGCAGACCGGCCAGCGAGAACAGGATCGCCGTCAGGAGCAGCGTCAGCGCGACGAACAGCCACGAGTGTACCTGGAACGGGACAAAGAACAGAGAAATCGCCGTGACCAGGATCCCCACGCACAGCCCGCGCGCTACGCCGCCGCCAACATAGCCCGCGATAATGACGTGCGTCGGCACAGGCGCAACCAGCAGCTCTTCAATATTGCGCTGGAACTTGGCGCTGAAGAATGACGACGCTACGTTGGCATAGGCGTTAGTGATCACCGCCATCATAATCAGGCCCGGCACGATAAACTGCATATAGGTAAAGCCGTGCATCTCACCAATCCGGGAACCAATCAGGTTACCGAAGATGATGAAATAGAGCGTCATCGTGATGACCGGCGGCACCAGGGTTTGCACCCAAATGCGCATAAAGCGGTTAATCTCTTTCGCCCAGATGCTTTTCAGCGCGACCCAGTAAAGATGCGTCATGCCTTGTCTCCTTATTTCTCATGAACCAGAGAGACAAACAGCTCTTCCAGTCGGTTCGCTTTGTTACGCATACTTAAGACCTGAATCCCCTGCGCGCTCAGCTGCGAGAACACGCTGTTAATCCCCTGCTCGCGCAGCACTTCCACTTCCAGCGTCGAGGTATCCACCAGACGATAGTTGTAACCTTCAAGTTTTGGCAGCGCGCTTTTCGCCGCCAGATCGAGAATGAAGGTTTCTGATTTCAGCTTGGAGAGCAGATTCTTCATCGAGGTGTTTTCCACCAGCTCGCCGTGCTGAATAATGCCGATGTTGCGGCACAGCATTTCAGCCTCTTCCAGGTAGTGGGTGGTCAGAATAATGGTGGTGCCTTTGTCGTTGAGGTCTTTCAGAAAGCCCCACATGGAACGACGAAGTTCGATATCGACACCCGCAGTCGGCTCATCGAGGATCAGCAGCTTTGGCTCGTGCATCAGCGCGCGGGCAATCATCAGACGGCGCTTCATCCCGCCGGACAACATGCGCGCACGTTCGTTACGCTTTTCCCACAGATCGAGCTGCTTGAGGTATTTTTCGCTCCGCTCCAGGGCCTCTTTACGCTCAACGCCGTAATAACCCGCCTGGTTAACGACGATCTGCTGCACCGTCTCGAACGGGTTGAAGTTGAATTCCTGCGGCACCAGTCCCAGCTGACGCTTGGCGTTCACCACATCTTTTTGCAGGTCGTAACCAAAGACGCTCACCCGGCCGGACGTTTTATTGACCAGCGAACTGATAATCCCAATGGTGGTCGATTTCCCCGCGCCGTTCGGCCCCAGAAGCGCGTAAAAATCACCGGCCTCTACTTTTAGATCTATTCCGCGCAGCGCCTGAACGCCGCCCGGATAGGTTTTTTTAAGCTGCTCAAGCTCCAGTGCAATTGCCATGAAATTAACTTACCTTCAGTTCTGACACACGTTGTGTGGTTTCATTAAAAGTCGGGTTACCCTATAGTAGCGCAACGCAATTACTCGGTTACAGGTCGCTAACCTCCATGAACAACATAGATACACTCATCAGCAACAATGCACTATGGTCAAAAATGCTGGTGGAGGAAGACCCCGGATTTTTTGGAAAACTCGCGCAGGCGCAAAACCCACGCTTTCTCTGGATTGGATGCTCCGACAGCCGCGTACCGGCGGAGCGTCTGACCGGCCTTGAGCCCGGCGAACTGTTTGTTCACCGCAACGTTGCCAACCTGGTGATTCACACCGATCTCAACTGTCTTTCTGTTGTTCAGTATGCCGTTGACGTTCTGCAAGTCGAGCACATCATCATTTGCGGCCACTACGGCTGCGGCGGCGTGCAGGCGGCGGTTGAAAATACGGAGCTGGGGCTCATTGATAACTGGCTGCTGCACATCCGCGATATCTGGTTCAAACATAGCTCACTGCTGGGCGAAATGCCGCAGGAGCGTCGCATGGATACCCTGTGTGAACTCAACGTGATGGAGCAGGTATATAACCTGGGCCACTCAACGATCATGCAATCGGCGTGGAAACGCGGGCAGAAGGTCTCTATCCACGGCTGGGCCTACGGTATTCACGATGGCCTGCTGCGCAATCTGGAAGTGACCGCCACCAACCGCGAAACGCTGGAGCAGCGTTACCGTTCGGGAATTGCCAACCTTCAGCTTAAGCACGTAAACCATAAATAAAGCCGGGGATGTTCTCCCTCTCCCTGTGGGAGAGGGCCGGGGTGAGGGCATCAGGCCGCAATTACTCGTCCAGCAATACCACTTTCCCAACATACGGCAGATGACGATAGCGCTGTGCGTAGTCAATGCCGTAACCAACGACGAACTCGTCCGAGATAGAGAAACCGACAAACTCTACCGGCACATGCACTTCACGGCGGTCAGGCTTATCCAGCAGGGTGCAAATTGCCAGCGATTTTGGCTCACGCAGGCTCAGGATCTCGCGCACTTTCGACAGCGTGTTGCCGGAGTCAATAATGTCCTCAACGATCAACACATCTTTACCACGAATATCTTCATCCAGATCTTTCAGGATTTTCACATCACGGGTGGTGGACATGCCGCTGCCGTAGCTGGAAGCGGTCATAAAATCGACCTCATGGGGCACATGCACTTCACGGCACAGGTCTGCCATGAACATGAAAGAGCCGCGCAACAGACCGACCAGCACCATTTCGCTGCCGCTGTCCTTGTAATGTTCGGTGATTTGACGACCCAGTTCGGCGATACGCGCTTTGATCTCGGCTTCCGGGATCATCACTTCAACAGTATGTTTCATATTACTAACCAAATGATTTTAATGAAAATCTCTCAATACGGATGAGTTAATATCCAGCACTGATACGCAAGCCAGCCATTATATCAGCAAATGGATAACCCTGGCGTATGAGTTATAAAAAGCAAATATTGTGATTCCGATCACACTTGTTAATACCTATAATTAGTTGCTAGCAAATTATTAACAAAAACTGACGAGTACACTTTCTATGGCTGAAACAAACTCTAAACAGCCGCGTCTACTGGTGACATTAACAGCAGCGTTCGCAGCCTTCTGCGCGCTGTATCTGTTAATCGGTGGCGTCTGGCTGGTCGCTTTAGGCGGCTCCTGGTACTACCCGATTGCGGGTCTGGTTATGGTTGCCGTAACCGTCCTGCTGTTGCGTAGAAAACAATCTGCACTGTGGCTGTATGCCGCACTCCTTCTTGCCACCATGATCTGGGGCGTCTGGGAAGTCGGCTTTGACTTCTGGGCACTGACCCCGCGCAGCGACATCCTGGTCTTCTTTGGCATCTGGCTGATCCTGCCGTTCGTGTGGCGTCGCCTGATTGTGCCTTCCAGCGGTGCGGTGGCGGGCCTGGTTGTTGCCCTGCTGATTACCGGCGGTATTCTGACCTGGGCCGGCTTTAACGACCCACAGGAGATCAACGGTACGCTGAACGCGGAATCCACGCCTACTGCGGCTATCTCGCAGGTGGCGGACGGTGACTGGCCTGCATATGGTCGTAACCAGGAAGGTCAACGCTACTCACCGCTGAAGCAGATTAACTCGGATAACGTTAAGAACCTGAAAGAAGCCTGGGTATTCCGTACCGGCGACCTGAAGATGCCGAACGATCCGGGTGAACTGACCAACGAAGTCACGCCGATTAAAGTCGGCAATATGCTCTATCTGTGTACGGCGCACCAGCGTCTGTTCGCGCTCGACGCGGCCACCGGTAAAGAGAAATGGCACTTCGATCCGCAGCTGAATTCCAACCCGTCCTTCCAGCACGTGACCTGCCGTGGCGTCTCTTACCACGAAGCGCGCGCCGATAATGCGAGCCCGGAAGTGGTTGCCGACTGCCCTCGCCGCATCATGCTGCCGGTCAACGATGGCCGTCTGTTCGCCATCAATGCCGAAACGGGTAAGCTGTGCGAAACCTTTGCCAACAAAGGTATCCTGAACCTGCAGACCAACATGCCGGACACCACGCCGGGTCTGTATGAGCCAACCTCGCCGCCAATCATCACCGATAAAACGATCGTGATTGCCGGTTCGGTAACGGATAACTTCTCCACGCGTGAAACCTCCGGCGTTATCCGCGGTTTCGACGTGAATACCGGTAAGCTGCTGTGGGCCTTCGACCCGGGCGCGAAAGATCCAAACGCGATCCCGTCGGATGAACACACCTTTACCTTTAACTCGCCAAACTCCTGGGCACCAGCCGCGTATGACGCGAAGCTGGACCTGGTCTACCTGCCAATGGGCGTAACCACGCCAGATATCTGGGGCGGTAACCGCACGCCGGAGCAGGAGCGTTACGCGAGCGCTATCGTGGCGCTGAACGCGACCACCGGCAAGCTGGCATGGAGCTACCAGACCGTTCACCACGATCTGTGGGATATGGATATGCCTTCCCAGCCGACGCTGGCGGACATTACCGTTGATGGCAAAACCGTACCGGTGATTTACGCTCCGGCGAAAACCGGCAACATCTTCGTTCTGGATCGCAGCAACGGCAAGCTGGTTGTGCCGGCACCGGAAAAACCGGTTCCGCAGGGCGCGGCGAAAGGCGATTACGTCAGCAAAACCCAGCCGTTCTCCGAGCTGAGCTTCCGTCCGAAGAAAGACCTCAGCGGGGCAGACATGTGGGGCGCCACGATGTTTGACCAGCTGGTGTGCCGCGTGATGTTCCATCAGCTGCGCTATGAAGGCATCTTCACGCCGCCTTCGGAGCAGGGCACGCTGGTCTTCCCGGGTAACCTGGGGATGTTCGAGTGGGGCGGTATTTCCGTCGACCCGAACCGTCAGGTGGCGATCGCCAACCCAATGGCGCTGCCGTTCGTTTCCCGTCTGATCCCACGCGGTCCGGGCAATCCAATGGAGCAGCCGAAAGACGCGAAAGGCAGCGGTACCGAAGCCGGCATTCAGCCGCAGTACGGCGTACCGTTCGGCGTAACGCTGAACCCGTTCCTGTCACCGTTTGGTCTGCCGTGTAAACAGCCTGCCTGGGGTTATATCTCCGGTCTGGACCTGAAAACTAACCAGATTGTGTGGAAAAAACGTATTGGTACGCCACAGGACAGCATGCCGTTCCCGATGCCGGTTCCGGTGCCGTTCAATATGGGTATGCCAATGCTTGGTGGCCCAATCTCCACCGCCGGTAACGTGCTGTTCATCGCGGCAACCGCAGATAACTACCTGCGCGCGTACAACATGACCAACGGTGAGAAACTGTGGCAAGGCCGTCTGCCGGCAGGTGGACAAGCCACGCCGATGACCTATGAAGTGAATGGCAAGCAGTACGTTGTCATCTCAGCGGGCGGTCACGGTTCGTTTGGCACGAAGATGGGCGACTATATTGTCGCGTATGCACTGCCTGACGACGCAAAATAAATGCAAAACGGCAACTTCGGTTGCCGTTTTTGTGTTTGTTCCCTCTCCCTGTGGGAGAGGGTCAGGGTGAGGGCATCAGGCCGCACCCGCGAAATGTAGGCCGGGTAAGGCGAAGCCGCCACCCGGCTTTTTTTATACGGTAAAGCCCAGCATCATCCCCGTATCTTCATGCTCCAGCAGGTGGCAGTGCGCCATATAGGCAAACTCCTTCGGCGCGTCGTGGTCAAACTTCACCACCACCTCGCTGACGCCGCCTTCCACTCTCACCGTATCTTTCCAGCCCGCGCGATGCGCATCCGGCGATTTGCCGTTCTCAGAAAGAATGCGGAACTGGGTACCGTGGATATGGAACGGATGCAGCATCATGTCCCCTTCACCCGAAATCACCCAGCGCTCAAGCTGCCCTTTTGTCGCAGCAAACATCGGCGTGTTCATGTCGAACGCTTTACCGTTGATCATATTGGCGTTGTGGAAATCAAAGCCATGGTCGCCATGATTCATGTTCCCCATTCCGCCCATTTTGCCGTGGTCCATATTCATATGGCCCATCATCTGCCCGTGATGCATCCCCGCCATCGCCTTATCGCCATATTTCGCCATCAGCGCCTGCATCCCCATCATATCGAGCATCGGGTTCATGGAGAGCTGCAGCCTGCGCTGCGTAAGCCCCTCCAGCGACGGGAGGGCTGGCAGCGTGGTTAACGTATCAGGCAGAGTGCCGGAAGCGGTCACCAGCAACGGCTGGATACGTAGCACCGGATGCGGCTTGTCAAACGGTGCGACCGCCATCCCCATCTGGCTCACCGGCAGGGTCACGAGATCAAACGGCTTGCCGTCGCTGATATCCACCAGCACCTCAAAGCGTTCGCCCATGAGCATCGGCAGCTCGCTCACCTTCACCGGCTCCGGCAGCAGGCCGCCGTCGCTGGCGACCACGTACAGCGGACGCTTATCGCTGGTGGCGAAATTGAGCGAGCGCGCGTTACAGCCGTTGAGCAGGCGCAGGCGCAGCCAGCCCTTCGGCGCGGCATGCTGAGGGTAAATAGCGCCGTTGGTCAGCAGCGTGTCGCCAAACCAGCCTACCGCCGCGCTCATCACGTCCAGCTGGTAGTCAATTTGCCCGTCAGCGGTAAATTTTTTGTCCTGCACAATCACCGGCACATCGTCTATGCCCCACTGTTTCGGCAGGCGCAGCAGGCGGCTTTCGTCGTCTTCAATCAGCACCAGTCCCGCCAGCCCCATCGCCACCTGATGGCCCGTTTTGCCATGCTGATGCGGATGGAACCAGCAGGTTGCCGCGCGCTGGTCGGGCGTAAAGGTGACGCTGCGCGAGCCGCCAGCTTTGATGATGCCCTGCGGCCCGCCGTCTACCTCGCCCGGCACTTCCAGTCCGTGCCAGTGCACCGTCGTCTCTTCAGCAAGCGTATTGTGGATATCCACCGTCACCGCCTTCCCTTTGCGCAGCTGCAGCGCCGGGCCGAGCAGATTGCCGTTATAGCCCCAGGTTGTCGCGTTGTGCGCACCGAAAAGCGTGCTGCCGGACTGAACAACAAGCTTGATACGGCTACGGGCATCCGCGGTCAGCAAGTCAGGGATGGGTAAGGCAGGCCTGTCAGCCGCAAAAACCGCGCGGCTCCAGAGGGGCAATGCGCTGGCAGCACCCAGCGCCACGGAATATTTTAAAAAATCACGACGTTGCATGTTCATTTCCTTATTTCCAGCAGGCGATCTTTTGAGCATAAACCCTCCCCTTACCGGAAGGTCAAGTAAAGCGGCAATAATAAAGATCGTCGCACTGGCATCAAGTATGCTAACGTTAATTTTCCGTGAAGAAGTGGTAGAAGCAATGAAGACGTTTTTCAGGACAATTTTGTTCGGTAGCCTGATGGCAATGTGTGCGAACAGCTATGCGCTAAGTGAAAATGAAGCGGAAGATATGGCCGATTTAACGGCGGTTTTTGTATTCCTGAAAAATGATTGTGGCTACCAGAATTTACCCAACGGGCAAATTCGCCGCGCTCTGGTCTTTTTTGCCCAGCAGAACCAGTGGGATCTCAGCAACTACGACAGCTTCGACATGAAGGCGCTCGGCGAAGACAGCTACCGTGACCTAAGCGGTATTGGCATTCCCACTTCTAAAAAATGCAAAGCGCTGGCTCGCGACTCGCTCAGCCTGCTCGCCTACGTCAAATAACCTTCCCGACGCCCCCTGTTGAACCTCTGGCCGTGCAACCACGGTTAGAGTTAGCTATCATGTTTCGCTCATTTTTGTGAGCGTAATGGATGTTTACACAGGAGGAGTTCGCTATGGCCGACCACACGTTGTGGCATGAAACACTGCATGACCAGTTTGGTCAGTACTTTGCCGTTGATAACGTTCTCTATCATGAGAAAACCGATCACCAAGATCTGATCATCTTCGAGAATGCCGCCTTTGGCCGCGTCATGGCGCTGGACGGCGTAGTGCAGACGACCGAGCGAGATGAGTTTATCTATCATGAGATGATGACCCACGTCCCGCTGCTGGCGCACGGCCACGCGAAGCATGTCCTGATTATCGGCGGTGGCGACGGCGCAATGCTGCGTGAAGTTTCCCGCCATCGTTCCATTGAAACCATCACCATGGTGGAAATCGATGCGGGCGTCGTCTCTTTCTGTCGCCAGTATCTGCCTAACCACAATGCCGGCAGCTATGACGATCCGCGCTTTAGCCTGGTGATTGACGACGGCGTTAACTTCGTTAATCAGACCTCACAGACTTTTGACGTGATTATCTCCGACTGCACCGACCCTATCGGCCCCGGCGCGTCGCTGTTTACCTCCTCGTTCTACGAAGGCTGCAAGCGCTGCCTGAACCCGGGCGGGATCTTCGTCGCACAGAATGGCGTCTGCTTCCTGCAGCAGGATGAAGCGCTCGATAGCCATCGTAAGCTCAGCACCTATTTCAAGGATGTGAGCTTCTATCAGGCGGCCATTCCGACGTATTACGGCGGGATCATGACCTTTGCCTGGGCAACGGATAACGACGTATTACGTCATCTCTCCACCGAAATTATTCAGGCCCGCTTCCATCAGGCCGGTCTTCAGTGCCGATACTACAATCCGGCTATTCATACCGCAGCGTTTGCTCTGCCGCAGTACCTGCAAGACGCATTATCCACTAAGGGGGTGAGCTAATTGAAAAAGCTTAAACTGCATGGCTTTAACAACCTGACCAAAAGCCTGAGTTTTTGTATTTACGATATCTGCTATGCCAAAACAGCGGAAGAACGCGATGGTTACATCGCCTATATCGACGAACTCTACAACGCCAACCGTCTGACCGAGATCCTGTCAGAAACCTGTTCCATTATCGGCGCCAACATCCTGAACATCGCCCGACAGGATTATGAACCCCAGGGCGCCAGCGTGACCATTCTGGTCAGCGAAGAGCCGGTCGACCCAAAGCTTATCGACAAAACGGAACATCCGGGCCCGCTGCCGGAAGTGGTGGTTGCCCACCTGGATAAGAGCCATATCTGCGTCCATACCTACCCGGAGAGTCACCCGGAAGGTGGGCTGTGTACGTTCCGCGCCGATATCGAAGTGTCGACCTGCGGCGTGATTTCCCCGCTGAACGCGCTGAACTATTTAATTCACCAGCTGGAATCGGACATCGTCACCATTGATTACCGCGTGCGCGGTTTTACCCGTGACGTCAATGGCATGAAGCACTTCATCGACCACGAGATCAACTCTATTCAGAACTTTATGTCCGAGGACATGAAGTCGCTGTACGACATGATGGACGTGAACGTGTATCAGGAAAACATCTTCCATACCAAGATGTTACTTAAGGAATTCGACCTTAAGCACTATATGTTCCACACGAAGCCGGAAGATTTGAGCGAAGAAGAGCGTAAGGCGATTACTGACCTGCTCTGGAAAGAGATGCGCGAGATCTACTACGGCCGTAATATTCCGACCGTGTAAAAGTAAACCGGAGCAGGGATGCTCCGGTCTGTTATTTCTGTTTCATGAAGTCGCGGTATGCGTTCACCACCTGTAGGAAATCCTCTACGCCGCACAGCGACAGGCTTTCTTCGTCATAGTAGCTCATCCCCTCTTCCATCTCGTCACCTGAAAACTCGAGCTGGTTGGCACGCACCATGACCTCTTCACCGTCCATCCACAGCGTGTATTCGTGCCCGGCGCGTTGCCAGGAGCGTTCACTGCCTTTCACCGTATTTGCCGCCTGTTCAACCTCATCAAGAAGGGCGAGATTTTCTTTCACCTCTTCGTTAAACCAGTGTCCAACGGCTTCGTGGCCCATCGACATACGCACTTTCACCACTCCGGTGATGTCGCGCAGAAATTCGTAATCCATAGTGTTTTCCTCTGCAAAGCCATTAGGGTAATTATCGCAGCAGAGAGGAAGAAAAAAAGCGTGAGAGGTGGGAGGAATGAAAATAAAAAAGCCCCTCACCCTAACCCTCTCCCCAAAGGGGAGAGGGAACTGGACTCCCCTCGCCCCTTTGGGGAGAGGGGCTGGGGGTGAGGGGTTAGTTTTTATACTGCCGTCTGGAAGATAACCCCGTCGGCCTTCTCGGTGTACTGAGAGAGCTGGTCGAAGTTCAGATAGCGATAGGTATCCACCGCGGTCTTATCCACCTGAGCCACGAAGGTCTGGTACTCTTCCGGCGTTGGCAGTTTGCCAATCAGCGCCGCAACCGCCGCCAGCTCCGCAGAAGCCAGGAAGACGTTCGCACCGGTACCTAAACGGTTCGGGAAGTTACGGGTCGAGGTGGAAACCACCGTCGCACCGTCGGCTACGCGCGCCTGGTTGCCCATACACAGGGAACAGCCAGGAATTTCAATACGCGCCCCGCTCTTACCAAACACGCTGTAGTAGCCCTCTTCGGTCAGCTGTGCCGCGTCCATACGGGTTGGCGGCGCCACCCACAGACGGGTTGGCAGCTGGCCTTTGTGGGTATCCAGCAGCTTACCGGCAGCACGGAAGTGACCGATGTTGGTCATACAGGATCCGATGAACACCTCGTCGATCTTCTCGCCCTGAACCTCAGACAGCGGACGCGCGTCGTCCGGATCGTTCGGTGCACACAGGATTGGCTCTTTGATATCCGCCAGATCGATGTCGATCACCGCCGCGTACTCTGCGTCAGCATCGGCTTCCAGCAGCTGTGGATCGGCCAGCCATTTTTCCATGCCCTGGATACGACGCTCCAGCGTACGACGGTCGCCGTAGCCTTCTGCAATCATCCACTTCAGCAGCACGATGTTCGAGTTCAGATACTCAATAATCGGCTCTTTGTTCAGCTTGATGGTACAGCCCGCAGCTGAACGTTCGGCGGAGGCATCGGTCAGCTCGAACGCCTGCTCAACCTTCAGATCCGGCAGGCCTTCGATTTCCAGGATACGGCCAGAGAAGATGTTTTTCTTGCCTTTCTTCTCAACGGTCAGCAGGCCCTGTTTGATGGCATACAGCGGGATCGCGTGAACCAGATCGCGCAGGGTGATACCCGGCTGCATTTTACCTTTGAAGCGCACCAGCACCGATTCCGGCATATCCAGAGGCATCACGCCGGTCGCAGCAGCAAACGCCACCAGACCGGAACCCGCCGGGAAGGAGATACCGATTGGGAAACGGGTATGGGAGTCACCGCCGGTACCGACGGTATCAGGCAGCAGCATGCGGTTCAGCCAGGAGTGGATTACGCCGTCGCCCGGACGCAGGGAAACGCCGCCGCGGTTCATGATGAAGTCTGGCAGCGTGTGGTGCGTGGTCACGTCAACCGGCTTCGGATAGGCCGCCGTGTGGCAGAAGGACTGCATCACCAGATCGGAAGAGAAGCCCAGGCACGCCAGGTCTTTCAGTTCGTCACGGGTCATTGGGCCAGTGGTGTCCTGAGAACCTACGGAGGTCATCTTCGGCTCGCAGTATGCGCCAGGACGAACGCCGGCGACGCCACAGGCGCGACCGACCATTTTCTGTGCCAGAGAGTAACCGCGATTGCTTTCCGCCACGTCTTTCGCCTGACGGAACACGTCACTGTGCGGCAGACCCAGCGCTTCACGCGCTTTGGTGGTCAGGCCACGGCCGATGATCAGCGGAATACGGCCCCCGGCGCGCACTTCGTCGATCAGCACGTCGGTTTTCAGCTCAAAGCTCGCCAGCAGCTCGTTGGTTTCGTGGTTACGCACTTCACCTTTGTACGGGTAAACGTCAATCACGTCGCCCATGTTCAGGTTAGAAACATCCACTTCGATCGGCAGCGCGCCCGCATCTTCCATGGTGTTGAAGAAGATCGGTGCAATTTTACCGCCGAGGCACAGGCCGCCGCCGCGCTTGTTCGGCACGTGCGGAATGTCGTCACCCATGAACCACAGCACGGAGTTGGTGGCGGACTTACGGGAAGAACCGGTACCCACAACGTCACCGACGTAGGCCAGCGGGAAACCTTTCTTCTGAAGCGCTTCGATCTGTTTGATCGGGCCAACAGTGCCTGGCTGATCCGGCTCAATGCCTTCACGGGCGTTTTTCAGCATCGCCAGGGCGTGCAGAGGAATATCCGGGCGAGACCACGCGTCCGGTGCCGGAGAGAGGTCATCGGTGTTGGTTTCACCCGTCACTTTAAAGACGGTAACGGTGATTTTTTCAGCCAGCGCAGGACGATTCAGGAACCATTCGGCATCGGCCCAGGACTGCATCACCTGCTTCGCATAGACGTTGCCCGCTTTGGCTTTTTCTTCTACGTCGTAGAAGTTATCGAACATCAGCAGCGTGGAAGAGAGCGCTTTAGCGGCAATCGGTGCCAGCTTGTCGTTATCCAGCGCGTCAATCAGCGGATGAATGTTGTAACCACCCTGCATGGTGCCGAGCAGTTCAATGGCTTTTTCAGGAGTAACCAGTGGGGAGGTGGCTTCGCCTTTGGCGATAGCAGCAAGGAATCCGGCTTTTACGTAGGCAGCTTCATCTACGCCAGGCGGTACGCGGTTGATCAGCAGATCTAACAGGAATTCTTCTTCGCCCTTAGGCGGGTTCTTCAGCAGCTCGACGAGCGCGGCCATTTGGGTTGCATCTAAAGGTTTGGGTACAATTCCCTCGGCGGCACGTTCTGCTACGTGCTTACGGTATTCTTCTAGCACGACGGTTCTCCTCGCTCTCATTGTCATATGCGGCGGGCGTTCTCTTCACGCTCCTGTGAGACAGCAGTTTGTAGGGTAAATGCCCGATACCGCGTCGGGCAGCATAGCAGGATTTCTGCACAGTGTTAATCCGTTTACAAAAAAGCAACATTAAAAAATTTGCTGAATCGTTAAGCATGGTGTAGCGGGGTGAGGAGGTGAATTTTGGGGACAAAAAAACCGCCTGATAGCGGTTTATTTGTTGCCTTGCGGTGGTAGCACACCGTGTTGGCAGATTTGCGGCAATGCACTCGGCATAAATAATGCTCCTGAGTATGCGGATCCGCAAGCACATATTTTGTGTTTACGAGCCGCCATCCAGTTTCGAATGAAAAAGGATGAAACTGCATTTCACCTCTTTTCAGTCCATTTCGGCTGTAAAACTATTGCCCCCGGCCTGCTTCGCTGGTGTAGCAACCAGTCACCGGGCCCGGAAGCAGTTCCGTAACCTAGGCGGCAATGTACTCATTTGCCAGGTTCTACCTTTCCCGGTGGAGAATGAACCCGCGTAGCCTGTACAGGAACGCACGCAATGGAGATGCGAATCACTGCGCTGATCGTTGTGACTGGTTTACTGCTAACCGCGCTGCACGGTGGCTGGAACATATCCGACATCACGGTGCTGTTTGTCGTCAACCTCGGCAATTAGCTGCTGGCCGCTCGCAAGAGCGGCCTTCTGAATTCCCTTCGGTTTTTCCCGCATCGCATATAATTGTGTAATAAATACTCACACTCTTTATCCGGACGTACCGGACGCTTCCCAATAAAAGTCAAAACAGTAAAAGACGGGTGAATAATACTCACGCCAACCGTAACGCCTCACGGCACAGCGCTTGTCTCGTTGGAGTCATTTTATGAAGTTGCCCTTTAAGCCACATCTGCTCGTCCTTCTGTGCAGTGCCGGGCTGCTTGCCGCCTCAGGCGTCATGTTTGTCAAAAGCCGCGCAACAGAACCCGTTGCGCCCGCCCCCGTCGCTCAACAACCGGCGGCACCCGCAGCACCGGTAGCAGCAACGCCCGCCCCTGTCGTCGCGCCAGCCTATACTGCCGCGCAAATCGATCAGTGGGTTGCCCCTATCGCTCTCTACCCGGACGCTCTGCTGTCGCAAATCCTGATGGCCGCGACTTACCCCGCCAACGTGATTCAGGCGGCGCAGTGGTCAAAAGACAACCCTAAAATGGAAGGGGACGCCGCCATTCAGGCAGTTGCCAGCCAGCCGTGGGACCCGAGCGTAAAATCGCTGGTCGCGTTTCCTCAGCTCATGTCGCTGATGGGTGAAAACCCGCCGTGGGTACAAAATCTGGGCGATGCGTTTCTCGCACAGCCGAAGGACGTAATGGATTCCGTTCAGCGCCTGCGCGCGCTGGCACAGAAGACCGGCGCTTTACAATCCACGCCTCAGCAGACGGTCACTACCGTGACAAAACCGGCACCAGCCAAAACCAGCACCACCGAGGCAACGACGACAACCACAACTACGTCTGCGCCCGCGCCCGCGCCAACGGTAATCAAAATTGAATCTGCCGATCCGCAGGTTGTGTACGTCCCCACCTATAACCCCAATACGGTTTACGGGACATGGCCCAACACCGCCTATCCGCCCACCTATCTCCCACCTACACCCGGGGAGCAGTTTGGCAACAGCTTCGTCAACGGCTTAGGCTTCAGCCTGGGTGTCGCCACAACCTATGCTATTTTCAGCAACATCGACTGGGATGACGACGATGACTGGGACCACCATCATGACGGCGACTGGGATAATCATGGCGGCTATAACCGCAACGGTGATAACAATATCAATATCAACGTTGAGAACTTCAATAAAATCAGCGGACAGCGCCTGACGGATGCCAACCGTACCTGGCAGCATAATCCGGCCTATCGGGAAGGCGTGCCCTATCCGACTAACCAGCTCAACAACCGTTTCCACTCCACCAGCACGGCTAACGGGCTAAGCTCAACGCAGCAAAAACCGGTTAACCGCGATAGCCAGCGTCAGGCTGCCCTGAGCCAGATGGAGAAGTCCACAGGTAAAACCTTCCCCCAAACGGCACGTCCCGGCACGAAAGATGTGCAGCGTCAGGCCTCAAGTGAACAGCTGAAGCAGATTTCCCAGCGCAATAACTATCGTGGCTACGACACCAAACCGCAGACGACGAAGCGCACCACCACGCAGCAGCGAGAAAATCGCCAGACCACCGCTCAGAGGCAAGAGAAACGGGTTTCGCAGCCCGCGCAGCAACGCTCTCTCCAGCAGCGAAACAGCCAGCCCCGGGCCAATGCTCTGAGCGGCAACGACAGCCGCTCGGCGAACTGGCAGGCGCAGCAGCAGCGCGGTGCGCAAAGCAGGCAGCTTGCGGCTCGCCAGCAGCAGCCGCGTCAGGCGTCTGGTGGACGCGCTGAACGCCGTGAAATTCGACATCGCTAAGGGAACCGACATGAAAAGTAAACTACTCAGTGGAATGGTGTTGTTCATGCTTTCGGCCTCGGCGATGGCGCAGCAGTCCTTCAGCACGCCCGATCAGGCAACCGATGCGCTGGCCGAAGCCATTAGTGAGCATAATGAGAGCGCGATGAGTAACCTGCTCGGAGAAAACTGGCGCGACTTTCTGCCCCCTGAAGGCGTTGATCCTGATGCCGTCGATCGTTTCCTGCGCGACTGGAAAGTCAGTCATAACACCGTTGTCGAAGGGGATACGGCGCATCTTGTTGTCGGCGATAACAGCTGGCAGCTTCCCATTCCGGTGATCAAAACCGCCGCCGGCTGGCAATTCGATATCAAAGAAGGGGCGGAAGAGATCCTGACCCGCGAAATCGGGCGTAACGAACTTGCCGCCATTGAAGCCTTACACGCCTATGTTGATGCGCAGCAAAGCTATTTTGCGATGAACCAGAAATACGCGCAGAAGATTGTCAGCTCGGAAGGGAAGAAAGACGGTTTGTACTGGCCCGCCTCACCGGGCGAAGCGCCCAGTCCGCTCGGACCGGCATTTAGCCCAAAAGAGCCGGGTACCGGCTATCACGGCTATCGCTTCCGGATCCTGCCGGATAATAACGGTTTCGCGATGGTGGCCTGGCCGGTCAGCTATGGTCAGACGGGCGTCATGAGCTTTGTGATAAACCAGGACGACAAGGTCTACCAGTCCGATCTCGGCAGCGATTCTGAGCAGAGAGCCCGGGCGCTAGCCGCCTATAGCCCTGATAAAACCTGGCAGCCTGTGGCCCCCTGAACGCAGCCCATAAAAAAAGCGGCCTAAGGCCGCTTTTTTCATCTGAAGAAACTTATTTCTTCTTCGCTTTCGCGTTTGGCAGGTCGGTGATGCTGCCTTCGAACACTTCTGCCGCCAGGCCCACGGACTCGTGCAGAGTCGGGTGTGCGTGGATAGTCAGCGCGATGTCTTCAGCGTCACAGCCCATTTCGATCGCCAGACCGATTTCACCCAGCAGCTCGCCGCCGTTGGTACCGACAATCGCACCACCGATCACACGGTGAGTCTCTTTGTCGAAGATCAGTTTGGTCATACCGTCTGCGCAGTCGGAAGCGATAGCACGGCCAGAAGCAGCCCACGGGAAGGTGGCGGTTTCGTAGCTGATGCCTTTCTCTTTCGCTTCTTTCTCGGTCAGACCTACCCACGCCACTTCTGGCTCGGTGTACGCGATAGATGGGATCACTTTCGGATCGAAGTAGTGCTTCATGCCGGCGATAACTTCAGCGGCAACGTGACCTTCGTGAACACCTTTGTGTGCCAGCATTGGCTGACCGACGATATCGCCGATAGCAAAGATGTGAGGCACGTTGGTACGCAGCTGTTTGTCAACGCGGATGAAGCCACGGTCGTCCACTTCCACGCCAGCTTTGCCCGCGTCGAGGTTTTTACCGTTCGGTACACGACCGATAGCCACCAGCACGGCGTCGTAACGCTGTGGTTCGGATGGGGCTTTTTTGCCTTCCATGGAAACGTAAATACCGTCTTCTTTCGCTTCAACGGCAGTCACTTTGGTTTCCAGCATCAGGTTGAATTTCTTGCTGATGCGCTTGGTGAAGACTTTAACGATGTCTTTGTCGGCTGCCGGGATAACCTGGTCGAACATTTCAACCACGTCGATCTCTGAACCCAGCGCATGGTACACGGTACCCATTTCCAGACCGATAATACCGCCGCCCATAACCAGCAGACGCTTAGGAACGGTTTTCAGCTCCAGCGCATCGGTGGAATCCCACACGCGTGGATCTTCATGCGGAATGAATGGCAGTTCGATTGGGCGAGAGCCTGCCGCGATGATCGCGTTGTCGAAGTTGATTACGGTTTTGCCGTTTTCGCCTTCCACTTCCAGGGTGTTCGCACCGGTGAATTTACCCAGACCGTTTACCACTTTCACTTTACGGCCTTTGGCCATACCCGCCAGACCGCCGGTCAGCTGAGTGATAACTTTCTCTTTCCAGGTACGAATTTTGTCGATATCGGTTTTCGGCTCGCCGAAGACGATACCGTGTTCAGCCAGCGCTTTGGCTTCTTCGATAACTTTCGCTACGTGCAGCAGCGCTTTAGAAGGGATACAGCCGACGTTCAGACAAACACCGCCGAGGGTGCTGTAACGCTCTACGATGACGGTTTCCAGACCTAAATCCGCGGCGCGGAATGCTGCGGAGTAACCTGCCGGGCCTGCCCCAAGTACTACGACCTGAGTTTTGATTTCTGTGCTCATCATGACCTCTTAATTTATACCCGTCGTCCACCGGGTCGTTCTATCCGCCCGCAGTTTACAAAATTGTTAACAATTTTGAAACAACAAACGGCTCACGAATTGTCGCTTTCGCCAATAACCTCACAAACCCCATGAGATTATCAGAAAAAAGCCGGCCGACTGGCCGGCTTTTCGATTACATCACCAGGCGGCGAATGTCGCTCAGCATGTTGTTGATGATGGTGATGAAACGCGCACCATCAGCACCGTCGATCACGCGGTGGTCGAAGGACAGAGAGATTGGCATCATCAGACGCGGCACGAACTCTTTGCCATTCCACACCGGCTCCATCGCGGACTTGGACACACCGAGGATAGCCACTTCCGGCGCGTTCACAATCGGCGCGAAGTGGGTAGTACCCAGGCCGCCGATGCTGGAGATAGTGAAGCAGCCGCCCTGCATTTCGCCGGCAGTCAGCTTACCATCACGCGCTTTCTTGGAGATGGTGGTCAGTTCACGGGACAGCTCAGTGATGCTCTTCTTGTTCACGTCTTTGAATACCGGAACAACCAGACCATTTGGCGTATCAACCGCAACACCGATGTTGATGTATTTCTTCAGCGTCAGCTTCTGGCCGTCTTCGGACAGGGAGCTGTTGAAGCGTGGCATCTGTTCCAGAGCCGCAGCAACCGCTTTCATGATGAAGACCACTGGAGTGAATTTCACGTCCAGTTTACGCTTCTCAGCTTCGGCGTTCTGCTGTTTACGGAACGCTTCCAGATCGGTGATATCGGTTTTGTCGAAGTGCGTAACGTGCGGGATCATCACCCAGTTACGGCTCAGGTTCGCACCAGAGATTTTCTGGATACGGCCCAGCTCCACTTCTTCGATTTCGCCGAACTTGCTGAAGTCCACTTTCGGCCATGGCAGCATGCCCGGGATACCGCCGCCAGCGGCTGCAGCTGGTGCAGCTTCGGCGCGTTTCACCGCGTCTTTCACGTAGGTCTGAACGTCTTCGCGCAGGATACGACCCTTACGGCCGGTCCCTTTCACTTTCGCCAGGTTCACACCGAATTCGCGCGCCAGGCGACGAATCAGCGGCGTCGCGTGGACGTAAGCGTCGTTTTCAGCGAACTCTGATTTTTCTGCTTTTGCAGCAGGGGCAGCGGCTGGTTTAGCAGCCTGAGCCGGTGCAGCAGCCGGTGCTGGAGCAGCCGCGGCAGCCGGAGCTGCGGCAGGCGCAGCGCCTTCCACTTCGAAGACCATGATCAGAGAGCCGGTAGACACTTTGTCGCCGGTGCTGATTTTGATCTCTTTAACGGTACCCGCGAATGGCGCTGGCACTTCCATAGAAGCCTTGTCGCCTTCAACGGTGATCAGTGACTGTTCAGCGGCAACTTTGTCGCCCACTTTCACCATCACTTCGGTGACTTCAACTTCGTCACCGCCGATGTCTGGTACGTTAACGTCTTTCGCGCCGCCAGCAGCGGCTGGTGCTGCGGCCGGAGCCGGAGCAGCGGCCTGTGCAGGCGCGGCAGCGCCTTCTGCACCCGCCACTTCGAAGACCATGATCAGGGAGCCAGTAGACACTTTGTCACCGGTGTTGATCTTGATCTCTTTAACGGTACCCGCAAACGGTGCTGGCACTTCCATAGAGGCTTTGTCGCCTTCTACGGTGATCAGTGACTGCTCGGCCGCAACGGTATCGCCCACTTTCACCAGGATCTCAGTGACTTCAACTTCATCACCGCCGATGTCAGGCACGTTCACTTCTTTCGCGCTCGCGGCAGCTGCTGGAGCAGCGGCGGCCGGAGCGGCTTCTTTCTTCTCTTCCTGCGCAGGTGCAGCAGCTGCTGCACCATCGGCGGAATCGAAAATCATGATCAGTTTGCCAGTCTCGGTTTTATCGCCAACAGAGACTTTGATCTCTTTAACGATGCCAGCCTGAGGAGACGGGACTTCCATAGAGGCTTTGTCGCCTTCTACGGTGATCAGCGACTGTTCAGCTTCAACTTTGTCGCCAACTTTGACCAGGATCTCGGTGATTTCAACTTCATCAGCCCCGATGTCCGGTACATTGATTTCGATAGCCATTATTCTTTTACCTCTTACGCCAGACGCGGGTTAACTTTTTCTGCATCGATGTTGAATTTGGTGATTGCGTCCGCAACCACTTTCTTATCGATTTCGCCACGTTTAGCCAGTTCGCCCAGTGCTGCTACAACCACGTAAGAAGCATCAACTTCGAAGTGGTGACGCAGGTTTTCGCGGCTGTCAGAACGACCGAAGCCGTCAGTACCCAGAACGCGATAATCATCAGCTGGAACGTAAGTACGAACCTGCTCAGCGAACAGTTTCATATAGTCAGTAGACGCCACCGCCGGTGCGTCGTTCATCACCTGAGCGATGTACGGAACGCGTGGAGTTTCGAGTGGGTGCAGCATGTTCCAGCGCTCACAATCCTGGCCATCACGCGCCAGCTCAGTGAAGGAAGTCACAGAGTACACATCGGAGCCCACGCCGTAGTCTTTCGCCAGGATCTGAGCTGCTTCACGAACGTGACGCAGGATAGAGCCGGAGCCCAGCAGCTGAACTTTACCTTTGCTACCTTCGATGGTTTCGAGTTTGTAGATACCTTTACGGATACCTTCCTCGGCACCTGCTGGCATTGCCGGCATGTGGTAGTTTTCGTTCAGGGTGGTGATGTAGTAGTAAATGTTCTCCTGCGCTTCACCGTACATGCGCTGCAGACCGTCATGCATGATGACTGCCACTTCGTACGCGTAAGACGGGTCGTAAGAGATACAGTTAGGGATAGTCAGAGACTGAATGTGGCTGTGGCCATCTTCGTGCTGCAGACCTTCACCGTTCAGGGTCGTACGACCAGAAGTACCACCGATCAGGAAGCCGCGAGCCTGCTGGTCGCCTGCCTGCCAGCACAGGTCACCGATACGCTGGAACCCGAACATGGAGTAGTAAATGTAGAACGGGATCATCGGCAGGTTGTTGGTGCTGTAAGAGGTCGCAGCAGCCAGCCAGGATGCGCCTGCGCCCAGCTCGTTGATACCTTCCTGCAGGATCTGACCTTTCTCGTCTTCTTTGTAGTATGCAACCTGCTCACGGTCCTGCGGGGTGTACTGCTGGCCGTTCGGGCTGTAGATACCGATCTGACGGAACAGACCTTCCATACCGAAAGTACGCGCTTCGTCGGCGATGATTGGAACCAGACGATCTTTGATCGACTTGTTCTTCAGCATCACGTTCAGGGCACGAACGAAAGCGATAGTGGTAGAGATCTCTTTGTTCTGCTCTTCCAGCAGCTGAGAGAAGTCTTCCAGCGCTGGCAGTTCCAGCTTCTCGGTGAAGTTAGGCTGACGAGCTGGCAGGTAGCCTTTCAGCGCCTGACGACGTTCGTGCAGGTACTTGTGCTCTTCAGAACCTTCAGGGAAGGTGATGTAAGACAGGTTTTCTACCTGCTCATCGGTCACTGGAACGTTGAAACGGTCGCGGATATAACGCACGCCGTCCATGTTCATTTTCTTAACCTGGTGAGCGATGTTTTTACCTTCTGCGGTATCACCCATGCCGTAACCTTTGATGGTGTGGGCCAGGATTACAGTCGCTTTACCTTTGGTTTCGCGCGCTTTTTTCAGTGCAGCGTAGACTTTCTTCGGATCGTGACCACCGCGGTTCAGGGCCCAGATCTGCTCATCAGTCCAGTCTGCAACCAGGGCTGCGGTTTCTGGATATTTGCCGAAGAAGTGCTCACGCACGTAGGCACCGTCTTTGGATTTGAAGGTCTGGTAGTCACCGTCAACGGTTTCGTTCATCAGCTGGATCAGCTTACCGCTGGTGTCTTTACGCAGCAGCTCATCCCAACGACCGCCCCACATGACTTTGATCACGTTCCAGCCAGCACCCGCGAAGATGCCTTCCAGTTCGTTGATGATCTTGCCGTTACCGGTTACCGGACCATCCAGACGCTGCAGGTTACAGTTGATGATGAAGCACAGGTTGTCCAGCTTCTCACGGGTCGCGATGGTGATCGCGCCTTTCGATTCTGGCTCATCCATTTCGCCGTCGCCCAGGAAGGCGTAAACGGTCTGCTCAGAAGTGTCTTTCAGGCCACGGTGTTCCAGATACTTCAGGAATTTAGCCTGGTAGATCGCGCCGATTGGGCCCAGACCCATAGATACGGTCGGGAACTGCCAGAATTCAGGCATCAGTTTAGGGTGAGGGTAAGAAGACAGACCTTTACCGTGAACTTCCTGACGGAAGTTGTTCATCTGCTCTTCAGTCAGACGACCTTCCAGGAAGGCACGTGCATAGATGCCCGGAGAGATGTGGCCCTGGAAGTACACCAGATCGCCGCCGTCTTTCTCGTTCGCTGCACGGAAGAAGTGGTTGAAGCACACTTCGTAAACGGTCGCAGAAGACTGGAAGGACGCCATGTGGCCACCCAGTTCCAGGTCTTTCTTGGATGCGCGCAGAACGGTCATGATGGCGTTCCAGCGGATTGCAGAACGGATACGACGTTCCAGATCCAGATTGCCCGGGTATTCCGGTTCGTCTTCGACGGCAATCGTGTTTACGTAGTTGCTAGCCCCTGCACCTGAAGCCACCTTCACACCGCCTTTGCGGGCTTCAGAAAGCAGCTGATCAATCAGATACTGAGCGCGCTCAACACCTTCTTCACGGATGACCGATTCGATCGCCTGTAGCCAGTCGCGAGTTTCGATCGGATCCACGTCATTTTGGAGACGTTCTGACATGGGGGTATTCCTTATCTATCTAATACGTTGATTTGTCTGGAACCTGTCCCATTGTGCTCTTGGGCAAGAACACAATAAGACAGGTTCTGCGTTTAGTTGCCGCGCTCTAAAAGTACCTGGCGCTTAATCCTTTCGTTGCTGTATGCGGCGTAATGAACGTTCGCGACGCGATTGTTCACGGCTGCGGTCCAGCAAGATTTCCTCAATGAAAGCCAGATGACGGTGCGACGCTTCGCGCGCCTGCTCCGGTTCCCCGGCCATTATCGCCTCGAATACTCGGGTGCGATGGTTGCTTACCAGTGGGAGCATGTCCCGACGGGCATACAACAATTCAAAATTCTGACGAACGTTCTGGGCCAGCATGGGCTCCATGCAGCGTAGCAGATGGAGGAGCACCACGTTGTGGGCCGCTTCGGTTACGGCGATTTGATACTGGACGACGGCGCTGGACTCGGCGTCTAAATCGCCGGACTGCTGTGCCCGTTCAATGGCCTGATGCAGTTCGCGGATACGCACGCGATCTTCATCAGTGCTGCGAAGGGCAGCGTAATAAGCCGCAATACCTTCCAGCGCGTGACGGGTCTCAAGCAGGTCAAACTGGGATTCTGGGTGGTCAGAGAGAAGTTCTACCAGCGGATCGCTGAAGCTCTGCCACAGGCTGTTTTGCACAAAGGTTCCGCCGCCCTGGCGACGAAGCAGCAAGCCCTTTGCTTCGAGACGTTGAATCGCCTCACGCAGAGAGGGACGTGAAACGTCGAACTGTTTTGCCAGCTCGCGTTCTGGCGGAAGTTTCTCACCCGGGCGCAGAGTCCCTTCGAGGATTAAAAACTCCAGCTGCTGCTCAATCACATCAGATAGTTTTGGTTGGCGAATTTTGCTGTAGGCCATATTCCCTGTCTTACGCCTTTTTGCCCGGAGTCAATTGGTCTTACCAATTTCTATTTCGTATCGCTAAAGTAACAAAGTATTCACCTTCTGTCCATATTGGTTTTGATTGAAATCAGTAAACCCTGCACATTTTAACAACCTTACAGAAATAACGTTTCAGAAATGTAACTTTGCACAAATGAGTTGATTACTCCCAAAGAGGGAGCTTTAACCTTAATGAAACGAGGGCTTTTGCAATCTGAAGCGATTCAACAAGGCAAATAATGAAAATTCGCCCACTTATGGCGCATTTCTATTCTATAGGTTGGGAGAGGAACAACGAGCGGGCCGATTTACAAATGCTTTCTTTTTATTCAAGTCGTCATCACCCCTTCATAAAGCAGGTGCATTCGCAGGCACTTACCACTATTCTGGCGCTTACGGAAGTCATCTCCGCTTTTTTCGGTCTCGTTAACCGTAAAGAAATAAATACAGAATATGGATTTTCATAATTACACACGCTCAGCGTGAACATAACAACCACACACGAGGTTTCAAATGGAAGCTCAACAGCACGGCGATCAGCTAAAGCGCGGGCTTAAAAACCGCCATATTCAGCTCATCGCACTGGGCGGTGCGATTGGTACCGGCCTGTTTCTGGGCAGCGCATCCGTTATCCAGTCTGCCGGTCCGGGCATTATTTTGGGTTACGCGATTGCGGGTTTCATTGCTTTTCTGATCATGCGCCAGCTGGGCGAAATGGTTGTGGAAGAGCCGGTCGCAGGCTCCTTCAGCCACTTTGCCTATAAATACTGGGGCAGCTTTGCCGGTTTCGCCTCGGGCTGGAACTACTGGGTGCTGTACGTTCTGGTTGCCATGGCCGAGCTGACCGCCGTCGGGAAATACATTCAGTTCTGGTATCCCGAGATCCCAACCTGGGCCTCCGCAGCGGCTTTCTTCGTCATTATTAACGCCATTAACCTGACCAACGTTAAAGTGTTCGGGGAGATGGAGTTCTGGTTCGCTATCATCAAGGTCATTGCCGTGGTGGCGATGATTATCTTTGGCGGCTGGCTGCTGTTCAGCGGAAACGGCGGCCCGCAGGCCACCGTGCGCAACCTCTGGGAACAGGGTGGCTTCCTGCCTCACGGCATGACCGGTCTGGTGATGATGATGGCCATTATCATGTTCTCCTTCGGCGGTCTGGAGCTGGTGGGCATCACCGCTGCAGAAGCCGACAACCCGGAGCAGAGCATTCCAAAAGCCACTAACCAGGTTATCTACCGTATTCTGATCTTCTATGTGGGCTCGCTGGCCGTGCTGCTCTCTCTGCTGCCGTGGACGCGCGTCACCGCCGACACCAGCCCGTTTGTGCTGATCTTCCACGAGCTGGGCGACACTTTTGTCGCCAACGCCCTGAACATCGTGGTGTTGACCGCAGCGCTCTCCGTTTACAACAGCTGCGTATACTGCAACAGCCGCATGCTGTTCGGCCTCGCCCAGCAGGGTAACGCGCCAAAAGCGCTGCTCAACGTCGATAAACGCGGCGTGCCGGTAAACACAATTCTGGTTTCGGCGGTCGTGACCGCGCTGTGCGTACTCATTAACTACATGGCACCGGAATCGGCGTTTGGCCTGCTGATGGCGCTGGTGGTCTCTGCCCTGGTCATCAACTGGGCGATGATCAGCCTGGCGCACATCAAGTTCCGCCGCGCGAAACAGCAGCAGGGCGTCACCACGCGCTTCCCTGCCCTGCTCTATCCGCTGGGTAACTGGATCTGCCTGCTGTTCATGGCAGCCGTGCTGGTGATCATGCTGATCACGCCGGGTATGGCGATTTCCGTCTATCTGATCCCGGTCTGGATTGCGATTCTTGGCGTGGGCTATCTCTTCAGTCAGAAAAGCCGTAATGCTATGAAAGCACACTAAGCCTCTCTCCGCGGCGCCTGCTTTTGCGGGTGCCGCGCGTTGTTATCTTCCTCACACTTTCACGCCCACAGCGCATTTATCCATATCACCGCCCTGATACTGCAACGCATATATTCCTTTGCCAGCAAATAATTCTCTCCATACCGTAAACCGGAGAGCTGTCGATGGATAACAACACACTGTCAGTAAAAGAAAAGATCGGCTATGGGATGGGCGACGCCGGATGCAACATTATTTTTGGCGCCATCATGCTGTTTGTTAACTATTTTTATACGGATATTTTTGGCCTCGCCCCTGCGCTGGTCGGCGTGCTGCTGCTGTCCGTTCGCGTGATTGACGCCGTAACGGACCCGATCATGGGCGCGATTGCCGACCGTACCCGCAGCAAATATGGCCGGTTTCGTCCATGGCTGCTGTGGATCGCTTTCCCCTACGCGCTGTTCAGCATCCTGATGTTCACTACGCCAGAGTGGAGCTATAACAGCAAAGTTATCTATGCCTTTGTCACTTATTTCCTGCTGTCGCTGACCTATACCGCCATCAACATCCCCTACTGCTCGCTCGGCGGGGTGATCACCAACGATCCAAAAGAACGAGTGGCCTGCCAGTCGTATCGCTTCGTGCTGGTCGGTATCGCCACGCTGCTGCTCTCATTAACGCTGCTGCCGATGGCCGACTGGTTTGGCGGGGATAACAAAGCCAAAGGCTACCAGATGGCGATGACCGTGCTGGCGCTGATTGGCACATGTATGTTCCTGTTCTGCTTCGCCACCGTGCGCGAACGCGTGCGTCCGGCGGTACAGACCAACGACGAGCTGAAAAACGATCTCAAAGACGTGTGGAAGAACGACCAGTGGGTGCGCATTCTGCTCCTGACGCTGTGCAACGTCTGCCCGGGCTTTATCCGCATGGCGGCAACCATGTATTACGTTACCTGGGTAATGGGCCAGAGCACCCACTTCGCCACGCTGTTTATCAGCCTGGGCGTTGTCGGCATGATGTTCGGCAGCGTGCTGGCAAAAGTGCTGACCGACCGCTGGTGTAAGCTGAAGGTCTTCTTCTGGACCAATATCGTGCTGGCGATTTTCTCCTGCGCCTTTTATTTCTTCGACCCGAAAGCTATCGTCACCATCGTGGTGCTCTACGTCCTGCTGAACATCCTGCACCAGATCCCGTCTCCGCTGCACTGGTCGCTGATGGCCGACGTGGACGACTACGGCGAGTGGAAGACCGGTAAGCGCATCACCGGGATCAGCTTCTCCGGCAACATCTTCTTCCTGAAGCTGGGGCTGGCGATTGCCGGGGCGATGGTCGGGTTCCTGCTCTCCTGGTACGGCTACGACGCGGGAGCAAAAGCGCAGAGCGCGGACGCCATTAACGGGATTGTACTGCTCTTTACCGTCATTCCCGGCATTGGGTACTTGATTACCGCTGGCGTGGTGCGTCTGCTGAAGGTGGATCGCGAAACCATGAAGCAGATCCAGGCCGATCTGGAGAAGCGTCGCACCAACTACCGCGAGCTAAACGATTATCGGGAACTCAACGCCGCTGAGACTAAATAAGGAAAGCAGAATGCAAACCTGGCCAAACCCGTTTATTGAACAACGCGCCGATCCGTATATTTTACGCCACGAGGGGCAGTACTATTTTATCGCCTCCGTGCCGCAGTACGACAGGCTGGCGATCCGCCGCGCAGCGTCGCTGGAAGGCTTACGTCATGCCGAAGAAGTGGTGGTCTGGCGTAAACCAGAGACCGGCCCGATGAGCCAGCTGATTTGGGCACCGGAACTGCACCACATTGACGGGAAGTGGTACATCTACTTTGCCGCGACGCACACCCAGGCGCTCGACGCGCTCGGGATGTTCCAGCACCGCATGTTTGCCATTGAATGTACCGACAGCGATCCGCTTACCGGCGCGTGGGTGGAAAAAGGGCAAATCCAAACCCCGTTCGATACCTTCGCCCTGGACGCTACCACCTTTTTGCATCAGGGGAAACGCTGGTATCTGTGGGCGCAAAAGGCGCCGGATATCACCGGGAACTCCAACCTTTATCTGTGCGAAATGGCGAACCCGTGGACGCTAAAAGGCGAGCCGGTGATGCTCAGTAAACCGGAGTATGACTGGGAGTGTCGCGGATTTTGGGTTAACGAAGGCCCGGCGGTGTTGGTTCACGGTGATAAGCTGTTTATCAGCTATTCCGCCAGCGCCACCGACGAGAACTACTGCATGGGGCTGCTGTGGATAGACCTGAATGCCGATCCGCAAAATCCTGCAAACTGGCACAAATCCCCGCGTCCCGTATTCGTGACCAGCTACGAAAACCGCCAGTTCGGCCCGGGCCACAACAGCTTTACGCAAACGCCGGAAGGGGAAGATGTGCTGGTGTATCACGCGCGGAATTACACCGAAATTGAGGGCGACCCGCTTTACGATCCGAATCGTCACACCCGCCTGAAGCTTGTCCGCTGGAATGAAAACGGGATGCCTGATTTCGGCATCCCGCCCGCGGATACGCTGTAGCCTTTGCGGCGCGCTGGCTTACACCAGCGTGCCGTAGATAGTCAGCAGCGCCACGATAACCACCACCACAAACGACGTTTTCTTCGCCATGGAGACAGCGGCTTTCGGCGTCTCAATCTTGTCGGTATGCGGCTCACGCGCCAGCGAGAACTGCGCCAGACGCGTTAGCACCTGGTACTGTGACGTATGACGATCGGCAAGAGAAGCGAACCAAGCTGGCAGCGCCTTTTCACCATGACCAATTAACGCGTACACCACGCCTACCAGACGCACCGGGAGCCAGTCGAGCACGTGCAGGATGGCATCGATGCCAGACAGCAAACGTTCATGCGGCGTCAGATAGCGGGCAAGCCAGGTCTGCCAGGCGCGCAGGAACGCATACCCCATCAGCAAGACCGGTCCCCACGGGCCGCCCACCACAAACCAGAACAGCGGCGCCAGGTAGTAACGGAAGTTAATCCACAGCAGCGCGTTTTGCAGCTCTCGCAGGAATTCGCGCTCGTCGCAGTCCGGCGGCACGCCGTGGATCATCGTCAGCTCGCTCGCCATGGCACCGCGCGCATGCGCATCGTCGCGGGAGGCGGCTTTAAGGTAGGCGTGATAGTGTAAACGCACCTTGCCCGCACCAATGCACAGCACCCCAAGCAGGATCCACACCACCAGCAGCGGCACGTTGAAAAAGAGTCCGTACAGCGAGCGCAGAAGCAGGAACGTAATGACCATCACTCCTGCCATCATCAGCAGCGTGCGCAGCATGGAAAAATGTTTGATACGGCGGAATAACACCTCCAGCCGGTGATCCAGATGCCAGTGCTCGCCGAGCTTGAACAGGCGTTCAGCGATGATAACCAGCAGCATGGTAAACAACGTCATGGTATCTCCTTATTCTGACGACGCGGTGAGCATGGCGCGAAACCGGGGCCAGTCAAAGGCCGGGCCGGGGTCGGTTTTTCTCTCCGGGGCTATATCACTGTGTCCCGTGATATTTTCGGCGATAGCCGGGTAGAGTCCAATAAGCGTGCGGGTCACTGCAGCTAGCTGTTGATACTGTGCATCGGTGTAGGGCGTCGTATCCGTGCCTTCCAGTTCGATCCCGATAGAAAAATCGTTGCACCGTTCGCGCCCGTGATACATCGACACGCCGGCATGCCAGGCGCGCTTATCAAAGGGAACATACTGAACCACTTCACCATCGCGACGAATCAGGCAGTGAGCCGATACGCGCAGATGTGCAATTTCAGCAAAGAAGGGATGAGCATCGGGATCAATCGTTCCCGTGAATAACGCATCGATCCACGGGCCGCCAAATTCACCCGGCGGGAGACTAATATTATGAACCACCAGCAGTGTGGGTTTTTCATCCTCCGGGCGGCAATCGTGGTGCGGCGAGGGCACACGCCGCGTATCCACCAGCCATCCGTTTTCTAACAACATGCTGGAACTCCTTCTGTATGGTGCAATGACTCGGTTCAGAGTAGCATGTTTCAATATTATGATTCGTTACCAATTTGGAGTTTTATCATGCCGCCTCGCCGCTACAACCCCGACCACCGACGTGAAGCGCTTCTGGAACGTATTAATATGGATATTCCGGCAAGCGTCTCCCATGCTTTGAAAGAAGATCTGGGCGGTGACGTTAACGCTGATAAGGATATTACCGCACAATTGTTGCCAAAAGAGACACGCTCGCACGCGGTCATTATCACCCGTGAAGACGGCGTCTTTTGCGGCAAGCGTTGGGTTGAAGAGGTCTTTACTCAACTGGCGGGCGATGATGTGCAGGTGACCTGGCACGTTGAAGACGGCGATGCAGTTACGGCCAACCAGCCGCTGTTCGAACTGGACGGTCCTTCCCGCGTCTTGCTGACCGGCGAACGTACCGCGCTCAATTTTGTACAAACGCTCTCAGGCGTAGCCAGTGAAGTGCGTCGCTACGTTGACCTGCTGGCCGGTACCCGCACCCAGCTGCTGGATACCCGCAAAACGCTGCCGGGCCTGCGCACGGCGCTGAAGTATGCGGTGCTGTGCGGCGGTGGCGCAAACCATCGTCTGGGCCTGTCCGACGCCTTCCTGATTAAAGAAAACCATATTATTGCCTCTGGCTCCGTGCGTCAGGCGGTAGAAAAGGCCTTCTGGCTGCACCCGGATGTGCCTGTTGAGGTAGAGGTCGAAAGCCTGGAAGAGCTGGAGCAGGCGATTAAGGCCGGGGCCGATATCATCATGCTTGATAACTTCGAAACAGAGCAGATGCGCGAGGCGGTAAAACTGACTAACGGCCGGGCCCAGCTTGAAGTGTCCGGGAACGTCACTTTCGAAACGATCCGTGAATTCGCCGAAACCGGCGTGGATTACATCTCCGTCGGCGCGCTGACCAAACACGTTCGCGCCCTCGACCTCTCGATGCGCTTCAAATAACGCATTCTCCCCTCTCCACCCGGAGAGGGGAATTTCAGCCCCGCTCGCAGATCCGCTGTTCTTCCCTGCAACACTAAATAAATTCTCTGAAGCCTCCTTCCCGTTCCGTTTTTTGCCTCTCGTTTCTGCTCTTTCCTGCAGACAAAGTAGCGTCACTTTGCATAAGGAGAAGATATGGACAGACAACAAGGATTCACACTCATTGAGCTGATGGTGGTCATTGGCATTATTGCAATTCTCAGCGCTATCGGCGTTCCCGCCTATCAGAACTACCTGCGCAAGGCGGCGCTGACCGATATGCTGCAAACCTTTGTTCCCTACCGTACGGCCATTGAGCTTTGCGCACTGGATCACGGTGGCGTGGAGAGCTGTGACGCTGGCAGTAACGGTATCCCTTCCCCCACCACAACACGCTACGTGTCAGGGATGAGCGTGGCGAAAGGAACCGTGACCTTAACAGGACAGGAGAGTCTTAACGGGCTGACGATAACCATGACGCCACGGTGGAACGATGGCAACGGGATGACGGGCTGGACGCGCGACTGCAACATCAGTGCTGACAGCGCCCTGAAACAGGCCTGCGAAGACGTTTTCCGCTTCGACAATAACTGAGGAGCGGATAATGAATACCGATCAACTCGTGGCGCTTTGTCAACGCCATCACGCTCTGCTGCTGAACAGCGACAGTGACATGGTCAGCATCGCCGTCGTGGGTAGCCCCGCGGCTGAACTCATGGAGGCGCTGCGCTTCGCGACCCAGAAACGGATTGATATTGAGTGCTGGAGCGCTGAGCGCATGGAAAAACACCGGCAGCTAACGTCACAATCGCATCTGCCCGTTGTTTCGCAAACACACTCGTCGGTGGATATTCTCAACCACACTTTGCAGCAGGCAATCAACCAACGCGCCTCCGACATTCATATCGAACCGATGGAGCACGCATGCCAGATCCGTTTACGCATCGACGGGGTTCTTTGCCCCCAGCCTCCGCTTTCCGCCTCGCTGGCAAGCCTGTTCAGCGCGCGTTTAAAGGTGCTGGGTAACCTGGATATTGCAGAACGTCGTTTACCTCAGGACGGTCAGTTTACGATTGAGCTGGCAAACGAGCCGGTCTCGTTTCGGATCGCGACGCTTCCCTGCAACGGTGGCGAGAAAATTGTGCTGCGTCTGCTGCATCAGGTTCAGCAGGCTCTTGAGCCGAAAGCGCTTGGTATGAGCCTAGAACAATTGGCCTGTTTCAATGAGGTTCTCCACCAGCCGCAGGGGCTGATTCTGGTCACCGGCCCTACCGGCAGCGGCAAAACCGTGACGCTGTACAGCGCGCTGCAGGCGCGTAACACCCCTGACGTCAACATCTGTAGCGTGGAGGATCCCATTGAGATCCCCCTTTCGGGATTAAACCAGACGCAGATTAATCCCCGGGCGGGTTTAACATTTCAAAGCGTGCTGAGGGCACTGCTACGTCAGGATCCAGACATCATTATGGTCGGTGAAATCCGTGACGGTGAAACGGCAGAAATTGCCATTAATGCCGCCCAGACCGGCCATCTGGTGCTGTCAACGCTGCACACCAACTCGACGACGGAAACCCTGATTCGCCTGGAGCAGATGGGCGTCGCGCGCTGGATGATATCTTCCGCGCTGTCGATGGTGATTGCCCAGCGACTGGTCCGGCGTTTGTGCCCGCATTGTCGCCGGGAAGCCAGCGACAATGCTGAATTACCGCGCGCCGTATGGCCCAGACCGCTTCCACGCTGGCAGCCCACCGGCTGCGAGCGGTGTTATCACGGTTTTTATGGTCGCGTGGCCATTTTTGAAGTACTGGCGATCGACAATGCTCTGCGTCAGGCCATTGCCAGCGGGGCGGGAATCGAAGTGATAGAGGCGAGCGCCCGGCAGGCGGGAATGATTTCTCTTTTTGAGCACGGCTGCATGGCCGTCGAACAAGGGCTGACCTCGATCGAAGAGCTGGTGCGAGTGCTGGGAATGCCGGATGGCTGCTAATCAGCTCTGGCGCTGGCGGGCGCTCACCCAGGAAGGAGAGTCCCGAAGCGGGACTCTCTGGGCCACAGACCGGAATGCAGCCTTCACCAGGCTGATGCGTAGCGATCTCCATCCTCTGGCGTTGACCCGATGCGCTCAGCGACACCGCTGGCAGCCACATCACTGCTATGAGATGTTTCGCCAGCTCGCAACGCTTCTGCAGGCGGGGCTGACATTGTCCCACAGCCTGCAGATGCTGGCAGAGCAACATCCGTTAAAACCGTGGCAGGCTCTGCTGCAAAGCATTGCCGATGAGCTCAGTGAGGGCTCTCCCTTTTCTGAGTCGCTAAAAAAGTGGCCAGCGGTGTTTAGCCCACTGCATGTCTCGATGGTGAAAACCGGTGAGCTCACAGGGAAACTGGAGGAGTGCTGCAGCCAGCTCGCGCAGCAGCAAAAAGCGCAGCAGCAGCTCAGAGAGAAGGTGAAAAAGGCCTTTCGCTACCCGGCTATCGTCCTGACCCTGGCCATGCTCGTTGTTCTGGCGATGGTCATTCTGGTCTTGCCCGAGTTTGCCGCGATCTACAAAACGTTTAACACGCCGCTCCCGATGCTGACGCAAATGGTCATGGGGATGGCCGCATTTATCCAATGCTATGGTCTCGCGTTGTTTGCCGCATTATTAGGGCCCTTAGGCGCAGCCTGGGCTCTGCGGCAGAACCCTCGCTGGCAGCGCATGCTGATCCATACGCCCGTTATGGGCGCGCTGGCAAAAGGCCAAAAGCTGGGACACATCTTTACAGTACTGTCACTCACGCAGCAGGCCGGCATCCCCTTTTTACAGGGTCTGGAGAGCGCAGAGGAGACAGTGGAAAGTTGTTACTGGCGGGGAATACTTCGCAGCGTTCGGGAGGATATTGAAAAAGGTCTCCCCGTCTGGTCATCCTTTCAGAAAGTGGCCATCTTTACCCCGCTGTGTATTCAGCTTTTACGAACCGGTGAAATGTCAGGTGCGCTGGACATCATGCTTGCAAACCTCGCCCGACATCACACGGAACAGACCTTTCAACGGGCAGATAATCTGGCGGCACTTCTCGAGCCAGTGCTTCTGATTGTGACAGGGATCATCATCGGCACGCTGGTGGTGGCAATGTACCTGCCGATTTTCCATCTGGGGGATGCAATGAGTGCGGGTTAGTGCTGAACAGTGCTGGCGCACGAGCATGCGCCAGCATAAGCCATTACAGGCTGTTGAATACGCGGTTTTCCTGTTCCTGAACGCGAATAAACGTCGTACGTTTCGTCAGTTCTTTCAGGCGGGATGCCCCAACGTAGGTGCAGGCCGAGCGCAAGCCACCGAGGATATCGCGCGCGGTGTATTCAACCGGGCCGCGCAGAGGCAGCTTCACGGTTTTACCTTCCGCAGCACGGTATTTTGCCACGCCACCGACGTGACGGGTCATCGCGGATTCAGAACTCATGCCGTAGAACAGCATAAATTTCCCGCCGTTCTCTTCTACAACGGTACCACCGCTCTCTTCGTGGCCTGCCAGCATACCGCCGAGCATCACAAAGTCTGCGCCGCCGCCGAAGGCCTTTGCGACATCACCCGGCATGGTACAACCGCCGTCGCTGATGATCTGGCCGCCCAGCCCGTGCGCCGCGTCGGCACATTCAATGACGGCAGAGAGCTGCGGATAACCGACGCCGGTTTTAACGCGCGTGGTGCATACGGAGCCCGGACCAATGCCCACTTTCACAATATCGGCGCCGGAGAGGATCAGCTCTTCACACATTTCACCGGTTACCACGTTGCCCGCAATGATGGTTTTCGTCGGCCAGGCCTCACGCGCCTTGCTGACGAACTGCACGAAGTGCTCGGAGTAACCGTTCGCCACATCAATACAAACGAAGTTGAGTGCCGGGTTAGCCTTCAGGATCTGTTTGGTCTTCTCGAAATCCGCATCAGAGGTGCCGGTGGAGACCATCACGTGCTTCAGCACATCAGCAGAGGCGGACGCAACAAACGCATCCCACTCTTCAGGACTGTAATGTTTGTGAACGGCGGTAAGAATGTCGAACTGTGCCAGCGCGGTTGCCATCTCAAAGGTTCCCACAGTATCCATGTTGGCAGCGATGATCGGCACGCCAGACCAGGTCTGACCGGAATGCTTAAAGGTGAATTGACGTTCGAGTTCAACGTCTGAGCGACTTTTCAGTGTAGAGCGTTTAGGGCGGATAAGAACGTCTTTGAAACCTAACTTCAGATCTTCTTCGATACGCATGTGCGGATTCCTGGGGTTAGAGGCAAATATGTTAAAAGCACAACTCCAGTGACGCTATCATACGCACTAATACCTGCTCCGCAAGACTGCGAAATTCTCTTTTTTTACGCTACAATCCTATAAATTTACCTGGTAAAAAGCCGGTAAACAGGGCTAAACAGTGACTGGCGCATCTGTGATTTTTAATCAACTGATTTTAATAATGAATAATTCCCAGGATTTAATTTAATGGGGTATATCGTCGCATTAACCGGCGGCATCGGTAGTGGCAAAAGTACCGTTGCGGACGCGTTTTCTCATTTGGGCATCACGATTATCGATGCCGATATTATTGCCCGCCAGGTGGTAGAGCCCAATACACCCACACTAAAGGCCATCGCAGAACATTTTGGCCAGGCAATCATCAATCCCGATGGCACACTGAATCGCCGTCAGCTTCGCGAATGTATTTTTTCTGATTCTGCGGAAAAAGCCTGGCTTAATGCCCTGCTCCACCCCATCATCCACCAGGAAACTCAGCGTCAGATAGCCGCAGCTCGCTCGCCCTATGTCCTGTGGGTGGTTCCGCTACTGGTTGAAAATCAGCTGCAGAAGAAAGCCGATCGGGTGCTGGTGATTGATGTCGCACCCGAAACGCAAATTCAGAGAACCATGACGCGCGATCGCGTCTCGCGGGAGCATGCTGAACGAATTCTTGCCGCTCAGGCTACGCGCGCTCAGCGCCTTGCCGTGGCGGATGATGTTATTGATAATAACGGCGCACCAGATGCCATTGCATCGGATGTTGCCCGTCTGCACGCGCAGTATCTGACGTTCGCCGCGCAGGCCGTTGCACAGGAAAAACCATAATGTCGACACACATCCTTTTTGAGCATCCGCTCAACGAAAAAATGCGCACCTGGCTGCGCATCGAATTCCTTATTCAACAACTTTCACAACATCTGCCTGTAAACGATCATGCCACGGCGTTGCACTTTTTCCGCAACGTAGGCGATCTGCTGGATGTGATTGAACGCGGCGATGTCCGCACAGAATTACTCAAAGAGCTGGAGCGCCAGCAGCGTAAATTACAGGCATGGACAGAGGTCCCCGGCGTCGATCAGAGCCGTATCGACGCGCTCCGCCAGCAGTTAAAGAGCAGTAGCGCCGTCCTGATGGCCGCGCCGCGCGTCGGGCAGTTTTTGCGTGAAGACCGCCTGATTGGTCTGGTGCGCCAGCGTCTGAGCATTCCTGGCGGCTGCTGTAGCTTCGACCTGCCGACGCTACATATGTGGCTACATATGCCACAGGCGCAGCGTGACGCGCAGGTGAATAGCTGGCTGGCAAGCCTGGAGCCAATGCACCAGACGCTGTCACTGATCCTCGATCTGATCCGTAACTCAGCGCCGTTTCGCAAGCAAACCAGCCTGAACGGTTTCTACCAGGACAACGGAGATGATGCCGATCTTCTGCGCCTGAATTTATCGCTTGGCGAACAGCTTTATCCGCAAATTTCCGGGCATAAGAGCCGCTTTGCGATTCGCTTTATGCCGCTGGACAGCGAAAATGGTACCGTGCCGGAACGCCTCGATTTTGAACTGGCCTGTTGTTAAGGAGTGCCGATGTCTGATGTCACCACCGTAAACTGTCCTACCTGCGGCAAAACTGTTGTCTGGGGCGAAGTGAGTCCGTTCCGCCCATTCTGCTGCAAACGCTGTCAGCTTATTGACCTGGGAGAATGGGCGGCGGAAGAGAAACGCATTCCGAGCAAAGGCGATCTCTCGGACAGCGACGACTGGAGTGAAAACCAGCAGTAATCTGTAAAGCCTGCTGGCGCGTCGCTTAGCAGGCCTACTGTTGTGCAACGAGCCGCAGGATCACAGGCTCGTTGGCCGGGGGGAATTTGTCGGCATCACTATCCTGAAGCTTCACCCAGTTACCCGGCTGCCCCTCTTTACCCCAGGGTTCACCTTCCCAGTTTTCCACCAGCCAGAACCACAGCGTAATGTGCCTGTCCGGGAACTGATATTCGAGCTTATCAAACAGCGTTGCGCCA
This sequence comes from Enterobacter sp. ECC-249, assembly GCF_043965265.1. Lineage (NCBI taxonomy): Bacteria > Pseudomonadati > Pseudomonadota > Gammaproteobacteria > Enterobacterales > Enterobacteriaceae > Enterobacter > Enterobacter sp. ECC-249. Next base: position 1,296,491 of record NZ_CP143660.1, on the reverse strand, counting down.
AGCGGTGTAATTCCGACTTCTTCCTGAAGTTCCCGAACCAGCGCCGCTTCCGGCGTTTCACCAGCCTCAATTTTACCGCCAGGGAATTCCCATTTGTTCGCCATATGGGCGTCGGCAGCACGCTGGGTGATAAAGATTTGGTTTTGCGGGTTGCGAATAATCCCGACGGCAATTTGCAGTATTTTCATATTGTCACTTCCATAAAAAAGGCGCAGATGTCTGCGCCTTTTTGGTTTTTTATGAACTTAGCTCAGACGCCCGTGGCACGCCTTGTACTTTTTACCGGAGCCACACGGGCACGGATCGTTACGACCCACTTTACGATCGCCGGTCTGCGCGGCGATCGCCGCTGCGGCTTCGCTGTCGTCGGTCTGGTGGCTCAGCTGTTGCATTTGTGCCAGACGCTCGGCTTCTTCACGACGCTGCTGCTCCATCGCTTCCACTTCTTCCGGCATACGCACCTGAACCTTGCTCAGGGTGCTGATCACTTCGTACTTCAGTGACTCCAGCATAGACGCAAACATGGAGAAGGATTCACGCTTGTATTCCTGCTTCGGATCTTTTTGCGCATAGCCACGCAGGTGGATACCCTGACGCAGGTAGTCCATCGCCGCCAGGTGCTCTTTCCACAGGGAGTCCAGCGTCTGCAGCATCACGCCTTTCTCGAAGTGACGCATCATCTCAGCGCCAACAACCTCTTCCTTACGCTTGTAGACGTCCAGCGCGGTTTCAAAGATACGTTCACGCAGCGTCTCTTCGTGCAGCTCAGGCTCTTTGTCCAGCCACTCTTTGATAGGCAGTTCGAGGTCAAAGTCATTTTTCAGACGTTCCTGCAGACCTTCGATATCCCACATCTCTTCCAGAGACTGCGGTGGAATATGCGCGTCGATGGTGGCTTTAAAGACATCTTCACGAATGCTGTTGATGGTTTCACTCACGTCGGACACGTCCAGCAGTTCGTTACGCTGGGTGTAGATTGCACGACGCTGATCGTTAGCCACATCGTCATATTCCAGCAGCTGCTTACGAATATCAAAGTTGCGGCTTTCCACTTTACGCTGTGCGTTAGCAATCGCTTTAGTCACCCACGGGTGCTCAATGGCTTCGCCAGGTTTCATCCCCAGCTTACGCATCATGCCGGACACGCGGTCGGAGGCAAAAATACGCATCAGCGCATCTTCCATGGACAGGTAGAAGCGGGATGAACCGGCATCACCCTGACGACCCGCACGGCCACGCAGCTGGTTATCGATACGACGGGATTCATGACGCTCGGTACCGATGATGTGCAGACCGCCGGAAGCCAGAACCGCGTCATGACGAACCTGCCAGTCGGCTTTGATCTGGGCAATCTGTTCTGGCGTTGGGTTTTCCAGCTCCGCCACTTCAGCCTGCCAGCTACCGCCCAGCATAATGTCGGTACCACGACCCGCCATGTTGGTAGCGATGGTTACGGCAGCCGGATAACCCGCCTGCGCAACAATGTCCGCTTCTTTGGCGTGGAATTTGGCGTTAAGAACGTTGTGTTTGATACCCGCTTTCGTCAGCTCGTGCGAAACCACTTCGGATTTCTCGATGGAGATGGTCCCCACCAGAACCGGCTGGCCATTGGCTGTACGGTCGCGAATATCTTCGATGATCGCCTGAATTTTTTCCGCTTCGGTCATGTACACCAGGTCCGGCATATCCTTACGGATCATCGGACGGTTGGTTGGAACGACCACGGTATCCAGCTTGTAGATTGAGCTGAATTCAAACGCTTCGGTATCAGCAGTACCGGTCATCCCCGCCAGCTTCTCGTACAGACGGAAGTAGTTCTGGAAGGTGATAGACGCCAGCGTCTGGTTTTCATTCTGAATATCCACACCTTCTTTGGCTTCCACAGCCTGGTGCAGACCGTCAGACCAGCGACGTCCCTGCATGGTACGGCCGGTGTGTTCATCGACGATGATCACTTCGCCGTCTTTTACGATGTAATCGACGTCGCGGGTGAACAGCGCGTGGGCGCGCAGAGCAGCGGTCACGTGGTGCATCAGCATAATGTTGCTCGGGGAGTACAGAGACTCGCCCTCTTCCATAATGCCTTCAGCGACCAGCAGCTCTTCAATTTTCACCAGACCACGTTCGGTCAGGTTCACCTGGCGCGCTTTTTCATCTACGGAGAAGTGGCCTTCACCCTGGAAGGTATCAGAGTCCTCTTTCTCCTGGCGCAGCAGGTGTGGAATGATTTTGTCGACCTTACGGTACATCTCGGAGCTGTCTTCAGCCGGGCCGGAGATGATAAGCGGAGTACGCGCTTCATCGATCAGGATGGAGTCAACCTCATCCACCAGCGCATAGTGCAGCTTACGCTGTACGCGCTCTTCCGGGCTGAACGCCATGTTGTCACGCAGGTAGTCGAAGCCGTATTCGTTGTTGGTGCCGTAGGTGATGTCCGCGTTATACGCTTCGCGTTTGGCTGGCGCAGGCAGGCCGGACATGTTGATGCCGACGGTCATACCGAGGAATTCGAACAGTGGGCGGTTGTTTTCGGCGTCACGCTGCGCCAGATAGTCGTTGACGGTAACGACGTGAACGCCTTTACCGGTCAGCGCGTTCAGGTAAGCCGGCAGCGTTGCGGTCAGAGTTTTACCTTCACCGGTACGCATTTCCGCGATGCAGCGCTCGTTGAGCACCATACCACCCAGCAGCTGAACGTCGAAGTGACGCATGCCGAATACGCGCTTACTCGCTTCGCGCACGACAGCAAACGCTTCCGGGATCAGGCTTTCTAAGGTTTCACCTTTTTCCAGACGCGCACGGAATTCCGCCGTTTTCGCTTTCAGCTCATCATCAGAGAGCTTCTCCATCGCCGGTTCCATACCGTTGATGACGGCCACAGCTTTGCGCATACGGCGCAGGGTACGATCGTTACGACTACCAAAAACTTTAGTTAACAATTTGATTAGCATAATAAATTCTCAAACGCCCCATCATGGGCAGATAAATTAAGGTATTGAAAAAGTTAATTTAACTGAGGCGTTGCGGCCCGGCGCGAATGCCGTGGACCTGGCTAATCCAGGTTGAAACAGAGAATGAGACAGGAGGCACGAGCGCGCGTTGCGCCGTCTGGCGAACCATGACCGGCGGCTGGCTGTCCTGCGTTAGCAGCGCGTTGAGCGTGTCCAGCAGGGCAAGATGCTGTGCCTGCACCGGCAGCGTCTCTTCCGCAACAGGCATGGCCTGCGGCGCCATCGCAAAGGAGAGATGGCGGATAACCGTACGGATAGCGTGCTGGTGCCAGTAATCGACGGAGAAATTTGGGCGGCGACCGGCTTCAAGCCACGCAAGGTTAGTAAAATTAACCCGCGTGTTGAGATCGTGTTTGGTAGTCGAAGTTTTCGCGGGCGTCGCCGCTTCGGCACTGTTGCTGAGCGCAGGCAAGCCGAAACTCGCCGCGACCATCCCTAATAAGAGATGCGGCCAGAAGTAACGTCTGCCAAATTGTCGCCAGCGCGTCAGTATTCCGCTCACCTGCTCCACCCAATAAGCCAGCCTTGCAGAGGCTGAATTCAGTTATTCGTTATAGCGCCCAGATAGTACCACTAAAGCCAATATACATCAGCAGGAATGAGGTGCCACCGCGGGGAAAAATGGTCAAGAATGCAGCTAACGCGCACATTTTCTGCGTAAGACAAACTAGAGATAACGCTGGGGTAAACGAAGAAGGGTAAAATAAAAACGACTGGTCTTCCTGGTCGGAGAGAGTACCAGGTTAACCAGTCGATTTTTTTACGAAACGGGATGAACCGTTACGCCAGAACCATACTTGGTGCTTTGAAAGCCAGCGGCAGTTCAGCTTCGTCTTCGAAGGTCACATATTCCCAGGCTTCCTGTTTTGCCAGGACGGCCTGCAACAGTTTGTTGTTCAGCGCATGACCGGATTTGAACGCGGTAAATGCACCAATGATGTTGTGACCACACATGAACAGGTCGCCGATAGCATCCAGCATTTTGTGACGAACGAATTCATCTTCGAAACGCAGGCCGTCTTCGTTCAGTACGCGATAATCGTCAACAACGATGGCACAATCGAAGCTGCCGCCCAGGCACAGGCCGCGGGACTGCAGATATTCGATATCACGCATGAAGCCAAATGTACGGGCTCGGCTGATCTGGCGCATAAACGCATCGGCAGAGAAGTTCATCGCATAGCGTTGGGTGCTGGAATCAATCGCCGGATGGTTAAAGTCGATGGTAAAGTCCAACGAGAAACCATTGTACGGTTTGAATTCAGCCCACTTGTCACCATCTTCGACGCGAACGGTCTCTTTGATGCGAACAAATTTCTTCGCGCAGTTCAGTTCTTCGATGCCGGCATCCAGCAACAGATAGACGAACGGTGCAGCACTGCCATCCATAATCGGGATTTCTGGCGCATCGACTTCAACAATAATGTTGTCGATACCCAGACCCGCCAGGGCGGCGTTAAGGTGCTCTACGGTAGAAATCCGCACGTCATGCTCGTTCACCAGACAAGTACAGAGCATAGTATCACGCACAGATTTTGCATCGGCCGGAAAATCTACCGGTGGATTCAAGTCGGTGCGACGATAGATGACCCCGGTATTGGCCGGCGCAGGGCGTAACGTCAGCGTGACTTTCTTGCCGGTATGTAAACCGACACCTGTCGCCTGAACGATACGTTTAAGTGTCCTTTGTTTGATCATCGTATAATCTCGCCAAATTAACTATCCAACCGAGAGTGTATATCACTAACGGTGGGCCAGTTTAGCACAAAGAGCGCAAATCCCCTAATTCCAGCCAATTCTTAGTCAGCTTGCTTACGCAGGAACGCCGGGATATCCAGATAATCTGGCTCTTTCGCCGTTTGCGGCGTTGGGTCGTTTACCACTTTCGCGGCCGGTTTCTGCTCCTGAGTCAGAGGAGACATACCGTGCTGCTGGTAACGATCCATTACCGGTTGCTGAGTCTGCTTGTTGGTCACTAAGGTGATCTCAGGACGCTTGTCCATACCGATACCGGTCGCAACAACGGTAACACGCAGCTCGTCGTTCATTTCTGGGTCAAGTGAAGTACCGATTACCACGGTAGCGTTGTCAGAGGCGAACGCACGGATAGTGTTACCCACGGTTTCAAACTCATCCAGACGCAGGTCAAAGCCAGCGGTAATGTTGACCAGCACGCCGCGCGCACCAGACAGATCGATATCTTCCAGCAGTGGAGAAGAGATAGCCATTTCAGCCGCTTCTTCTGCACGGTCTTCACCGCTCGCCACGCCAGAGCCCATCATCGCGTAGCCCATTTCGGACATCACGGTGCGAACGTCTGCAAAGTCAACGTTCATCAGGCCAGGACGGGTAATCAGTTCAGCGATACCCTGAACCGCGCCTTTCAGCACGTCGTTTGCTGCACCGAATGCGTCCAGCAGGGAGATACCGCGGCCCAGAACTTTCAACAGCTTGTCGTTCGGGATGGTGATCAGCGAGTCCACATGCTTGGACAGTTCGGTGATACCCTGCTCAGCGAAAGCCATACGCTTCTTGCCTTCAAAGTTGAAAGGCTTGGTCACGACAGCAACGGTCAGGATACCTAAATCTTTTGCCACTTCAGCCACAACAGGTGCTGCGCCAGTACCGGTACCGCCACCCATACCTGCTGCGATGAAGACCATGTCTGCACCTTCCAGTGCAGCGCGCAGGGCTTCACGATCTTCTTCAGCCGCATTGCGACCGACTTCCGGGTTAGCCCCTGCTCCCAGCCCTTTGGTGATACCACCGCCGATCTGGATAGTCTGGCCTACAGCCGTCTTACGCAGTGCCTGTGCATCGGTGTTAACTGCAAAGAATTCAACACCTTCAATGCGTTCGCGCACCATATGCTCTACGGCGTTACCGCCGCCGCCACCGACGCCGATGACTTTAATCACCGCGTCGTTGGTCAGTTCCATAGGTTCAAACATAATTTCTCTCTCCGTTGTGCCTGTCGCCCGAGACCGCTAATTCTCTCCGGTCTCTTAAAAAAATTAAAACTCTTTTCGCAACCAGTTGTTCAGTCGTTTGACCCACGACCCCACTGACACGCGTTTTTCCACTTCCGCTTCACCACTGAGATGAGACTCCTTCCCGTAGTGGAGCAGGCCCACAGCCGTTGAATAATACGGCTCCTGAGCATAATCCGTTAAACCGGTGATATTCAGCGGCGCCCCAATACGCACCTGCGTATGGAAAACGCGCTGTGCACAGGCCGCAAGACCTTCAATTTGCGCTGCACCGCCGGTTAATACAATCCCCGCCGCAAGATGATGCTTAACGCCCTGCTGACGAAGCTGTTCCTGTAACTGTAAAATCTCTTCGTTGACCAGGTTGAGCAGCTCGGTATAGCGCGGCTCAATCACCTCTGCCAACGTCTGGCGCTGCAGGCTACGCGGTGGACGACCACCAACGCTCGGCACTTCAACGCTCTCATCTTTGCCAACGATAGACCCCAGCGCACAGCCGTGGCGCACTTTAATCGCTTCTGCATCGCTCGGCGGCGTACCAAAAGCGTAAGCAATATCGCTGGTCACAACGTTCCCTGCGTACGGAATCACTTTGGTGTGGCGCAACGCACCGCCGGTATATACGGCGATATCCATTGTACCACCACCAATATCGACCACACAGACACCCAGTTCACGTTCATCTTCGGTCAGCACGGAATAACTTGCCGCCAGACCCGCGAAAATAAGTTGGTCAACTTTCAGGCCACAACGTTCAACGGCTTTTACAATGTTCTTCGCCATATCGTTGTGACATGTGATCAGGTGCACTTTTGCCTGCATACGTACGCCAGAAAGACCGACCGGGTTCTTGATCCCTTCCTGATAGTCAATCGCATATTCCTGCGGGATCACGTGCAACACGCGATGCTCATCGCGGACACGCACAGATTTCGCCGTATGCACAACGTTTTCAACGTCTTCCTGCGTCACTTCCTCTTCGGAAATCGGAACCATACCAATTTCGTTCTGGCAGCTAATGTGCTTACCAGAAAGGGCCAGATAGACAGAAGAAATCTGGCAATCTGCCATCAATTCAGCCTGATCGATGGCGCGCTGAACGCATTTCACCACCGATTCAAGATCGTTTACCCCACCTTTATCCATACCACGGGACGGGCAACTGCCCACGCCAATGATATTGACCATACCGTCGGGCAGAACTTCCCCTACTAAAGCGGCAACCTTCGCGGTGCCAATCTCCAGTCCAACTACCAGTTTTCTGTCCGTCGCCTTGATCATTGTTGTTCTGCCTGTACCTGTGCCTGATTCTGTTGCTGATTAGGTTCCTCGACCGGAGCCGGTACCCAACCGACTGCTGCGCCTGAGTCATAGCGCAAATCAACGTAGCTTATCCGTTTGCCGTCAGTCTGTGCCTGCTGCTGTAAAACCGGGTAAAGTTCGACAAAACGCGCCAGACGCTTCATGGTGTCCCCGCGCCCCAGGTTGAGCTTAATGCCGTTCGTTAACGTAAGCTGCCAGGAACGGCGCGCCGTCATGGCAGCATCTTTTAACGTAAACCTGTCCTTCGCCAGAACCTGACCCATTTCACGAAAACCCTGTAACACTTCGTTTTCGCTGCCTTCAGGGCCATACAACATTGGTAAATTTTGCTTGTTGACACGATCGGCCGGGACGCTGAAGGAATTTCCGTCGACGTCAACCATGTGCTGATCATTCCAACGCGCAATGGGCACATATTCAACCAGATGAATCTTCAATTCATCAGGCCATTGCTTTCTTACGCTCGCCTGTTTTATCCATGGCAGACGTTCAATCTGGCTCTGGATAATATTGACGTCCTGAGTCATAAAGGTGCCAGGCGAGCCCAGTGCCAGTATTGACTGGCGAATATCGTCGTTACGCGTGTAGTGACGCTCACCGGTGACCACCAGCTTAGAAAGTGGCAACCGCTGCGCATCTTCCATCCAGCCCAGGACCATCCAGCCGCTGATAAACACGGTGCACAGCACCCCGAGCAGGAAAATGATGCCTGCAAGACGCGTTCCATTACTGCGGCGTGAAGAGGTGTATTCTTCCTCGTCATCGCGGTTGCGCGTGTTCAATGCAGCCTGAGACATATCAGCCCGCCTGGTCCAGAATGCGTACGACTAACTGCGAGAAGCTCATCCCCGCCTGACGCGCGGCCATCGGCACAAGGCTGTGGCTGGTCATTCCCGGAGAGGTATTGGCTTCCAGCAGATAAAATTGTCCATCTCGGTCCTGCATCACGTCGATGCGTCCCCAGCCCTGGCAACCCAGAATATGCCAGGCTTTAAGCACCAGAGACTGTAAATCGGCTTCACGCTCAGCTTCAAGACCACTTGGGCAGAAATATTGCGTCTCATCAGAGAGATACTTCGCCTCATAATCATAGAAGACTCCAGCGGGTTGGATGCGGATTGACGGTAAAATTTCTTCGCCAAGCATCGCGACGGTAAATTCCGGCCCGCTAAGCCATTTTTCTACCAGAACTTCATCATCATGTTGAAATGCCAGCGCTAAAGCGGACGCTAAATCGTCAGCTTTGTCGACTTTGGACATTCCCACGCTGGAGCCCTCCCGGCTGGGCTTTACAATAACCGGTAAGCCCAGTTCAGCAATGCGTGCATTAACGCTATCCGACAGGCCCAATTCAAATTCGCGTCGCGTCAGCGCAACCCATGGCGCAACGGGTAACCCTGCGCCCTGCCACAGCAGCTTGCTGCGCAGTTTATCCATAGAGATAGCGGAAGCCATCACGCCGCTGCCGGTGTACGGCAGGCCGATCAGATCCAGAAGCCCCTGCAGGGTACCATCTTCACCGCCGCGACCATGCAAAGCGATAAAGACTTTATCGAAGCCCATGGCTTTTAATTGCGTCACGTCGACCTCTTTTGGGTCAACCAGGTGCGCATTGACGCCCCCTTCACGCAGGCCCGCCAGCACAGCCGCGCCGGAATTGAGGGAAACCTCGCGCTCGGCGGAAGTGCCGCCAGACAGGACAGCAATCTTATCAGCCATGATGCTCATCCTCCTGAGTTTGCGGCTTCAGTTTGATTTCAGCTAAGGTACGGGCGATTTTGCCGATATTTCCCGCGCCCTGAATCAGAATCAAATCGTTACCTGTCAGGACCGGAGCCAGAATTTCCGCTACCTGTGCAGGGTCAGAAACCAGAATAGGGTCAACTTTACCGCGTCCACGGATGGTACGACACAGAGAACGACTGTCTGCGCCCGGAATCGGAGTTTCGCCCGCTGAATAAACATCCAGCATTAACAGAGTATCGACCTGTGACAGGACGCTGGCGAAATCGTCGTACAGATCGCGCGTACGCGTGAAACGGTGCGGCTGGAAGACCATCACCAGATTTTTGTCAGGCCAGCCTGCACGTGCGGCTTTAATAGTGGCGTCCACTTCGGTCGGATGGTGGCCATAGTCGTCCACCAGCATAGCTGTTCCGGCTTTACCGTTCACGGCGTCCAGTGGGAATTCACCGAGGAAATCGAAGCGACGGCCGGTGCCCTGGAAGCTTTCCAGCGCGCGCAGGATCGCATCATCATCAATGCCTTCTTCCGTCGCGACGGCCACTGCCGCTGCGGCATTGAGGGCGTTATGGCGCCCTGGCGCATTCAGCGTGACGTGCAGCAGTTCTTTGTCCTGACGCGCCAGCGTGAAATGCCCCTGCGCACCAATCTGTTTGTACTCTTCCACGCGAACGTCAGCGTCTTCGCTGAAGCCGTAAGTAGTGATTTGACGACCCACGCGAGGCAGCAGCTCGCGGATAACCGGATCGTCTACGCACATCACCGCGCGTCCATAGAACGGCAGGTTGTGCAGGAAGTTGATGAAGGTCTGCTTTAAGTTCTCGAAGTCACCATGGTAGGTATCCATATGGTCAGCTTCGATGTTAGTGACGATCGCCACCATCGGCTGCAGGTGCAGGAACGACGCGTCGCTCTCATCCGCTTCGGCAATCAGATAACGACTGTGGCCCAGACGCGCATGTACGCCTGCGGCTTTAACCAGACCACCGTTGACGAACGTCGGGTCGAGGCCCGCTTCCGCATAAATACTGGAAACCATCGCCGTGGTTGTTGTTTTACCGTGGGTCCCGGCAATGGCGATGCCGTGACGGAAACGCATCAGTTCCGCCAGCATTTCTGCACGGCGGATCACAGGAATGCGCGCTTCATGCGCGGCAACGATCTCCGGGTTGTCAGAGGAGATGGCGCTTGAGACTACCACCACGCTCGCATCGCGCACGTTTTCCGGACGATGGTTGAAATAGATAGTCGCCCCAAGCGACGCCAGCTGCTGCGTAACAGGGTTTGGCGCCAGGTCAGACCCGCTGATCTGATAGCCTTCGTTAGCTAACACTTCGGCAATACCGCCCATGCCAGCACCACCGATGCCAACAAAGTGAATGTGCCGGACGCGACGCATCTCGGGCACGATTGAACGCAGTTTTGCCAGTTGTTGTGTATTCATTCTCTAAACGCCATCGACTACTTAAAATTCGTGCAGCGCAACACGCGCTGCGAGGGTTAAGCCTGGGCTGCCAGGCTCACTTCTTTTGCCACCCGTTCCGTCGCATCAGGGATGGCGGCCGCGCGCGCGCGTTGCGCCATCTCCAGCAGTGCGTCTCTGTTCCAGCCCGCCAGGGTGGTGGCGACCGCGTCGGCGGTAAATTGTGGCTGCTCAAATATCTTCGCGGCACCTGCTTTCTCAAGCGGCAGCGCATTCCAGTACTGCTGTCGGTCTTTGTGCTGGAACGGCACAAACAGGGCCGGCAGACCGGCGGCGGCGATCTCGCTCACCGTCAGCGCGCCTGAACGACAGACCACGACATCGGCCCAGGCATACGCTGCCGCCATGTCGTCGATAAACTCTGTGACTTTATGCTGCGGCTGGCCTTCATCTGCATAAGCTTGCTCAACGGTCTGCTGAGCGCCTTTTCCGCTTTGGTGCCAGATCGTCACGGTATCCCCCAGCTTTGCGGCAACCTGCGGCATCGTCTGGTTTAAAATGCGCGCGCCCTGAGAGCCACCGACGACAAGTACACGAACCGGCCCTTCACGGCCCGCCAGACGAGCGTCCGGCAGCGGGAGCGCCAGCACGTCGACACGAACCGGGTTACCTACCACGTCCGCTTTCGGGAACGCGCCAGGAAACGCCTGCATGACTTTGGTGGCGATTTTCGCCAGCCACTTGTTGGTCAGACCGGCAATACCGTTCTGTTCATGCAGCACAACGGGAATGCCTAACGACCACGCCGCCAGCCCACCAGGACCAGAAACATAGCCGCCCATGCCCAGCACCACATCTGGCTTAAAGCGCTTCATGATGGTGCGCGCCTGACGCCAGGCGTTAAAAATGCGCACCGGTGCCAGCAGCATTGCCTTGAGGCCTTTACCCCGAAGGCCGGAAATACGAATAAAGTCGATCTCAATACCGTGTTTCGGTACCAGGTCGGCCTCCATGCGGTCTGCGGTTCCCAGCCAGCGTACCTGCCAGCCCTGATCCATTAAATGGTGTGCAACCGCCAGTCCCGGGAACACGTGTCCGCCGGTACCGCCTGCCATCACCATTAACCGCTTCGGTTGATTCATCGTGAACCTCGTGTAAACGCCTGGGCTTTTTCCAGACGCGTTTCATAATCTATGCGCAACAACAGCATGATGGCCGTCGACATAATCAACAGACTGGAACCACCATAACTGATCAACGGCAACGTCAGACCTTTGGTCGGCAGCATACCCGCTGCGGCCCCGACGTTAACCAATGCCTGGAAGCTAAACCAAATACCAATTGAACAGGCCAAGAAGCCTGAGAAGCGGTGATCGATCTCCAGCGCTTTCCTGCCGATGGACATAGCACGGAAAGCGACGAAGAATACCATTAATAGCGCTAACACCACACCGATATAACCCAGTTCTTCCGCAATAATGGAGAAGATGAAGTCAGTATGCGCTTCCGGTAAATACTCAAGTTTCTGTACCGAGTTACCCAGCCCCTGTCCCCAGACTTCACCGCGACCAAAGGCCATCAGCGACTGCGTCAGCTGATAACCGCTGCCGAACGGATCTTCCCACGGGTTCCAGAACGAGGTCACGCGGCGAATACGGTAAGGCTCGGCGAGGATCAGCAGCACAACCGCCGAAATCCCCATCCCGATGATAGCGATGAACTGCCACAGCTTCGCGCCCGCCAGGAACAGCATCGCCAGCGTGGTTACAAACAGTACCACCACGGTACCAAGGTCAGGCTGCGCCAGCAGTAATACCGCCAGCACCAGAATCACGCCCATCGGTTTTAAGAAGCCGCGCAGGTTGTTACGCACTTCATCTACCTTACGCACCAGGTAGTTTGCCAGGTAGCAGAACAGGGAGAGCTTGGTAAATTCCGCAGGCTGAATGCGCAGCGGGCCAAAGGCGATCCAGCGCGATGCCCCGTTAACAGAGCTCCCCACCACCAGTACGATCAGCAGCATAATAATTGAGGCGATCAGCATCGCCGTGCTGTGCCGCTGCCAGAACTCCATCGGCAGACGCAAGGTCACCAGCGACAGACAGAACGCCAGGATAATGTACAGACCATCGCGTTTGGCAAACAGGAAAGGATCGTTCGCCAGACGCTGCCCGACGGGCATTGAAGCTGACGTGACCATAATAAAGCCTACCGCCGCCAGCCCCATCGTGAGCCAGAACAGCGTGCGGTCGTACATGATCAGGCTGTCGTTATCTTTTTGACGAGAGCCCATCACCCAGCCTTTGAGCGCCGCAAACAGCCATGCCAGGATCCCAAATCCTGGCAGGCGCGGCATTTTCAGGCGAGGGAGAGATAAACGCATCAGCCTAACTCCTTCGCCAGGCGGGTAAAGACATCACCACGCTGTTCGAAATTCTTGAATTGATCGAGGCTGGCACAGGCCGGAGAGAGCAGCACCATATCGCCTGGCTTCACGCGAGGGGCAATGAGCCGCATTGCCTGTTCCATCGTTTCGGTTTGCTCAGCAACTTCAGGGCGCAGTTCAGCCAGCTCGCTGCCGTCACGGCCGAAGCAGTACAAGCGAATGTTATCTCCGCCGAGATACGGCTTCAGGGAGGAGAAATCAGCTGATTTACCGTCGCCGCCCAGCAGTAAATGCAGGGTGCCGTCAACGTGCAGGCCGTTAAGCGCGGCCTCCGTGCTTCCCACGTTGGTGGCTTTGGAGTCGTTGATCCAGCGTACCCCGTTGTGCTCCAGCGCCAGCTGGAAACGGTGTGCCAGACCAGAAAACGTGGTTAATGCTTTCAGGCTGGAGGAGCGCGGCAGCCCTACTGCATCCGCCAGCGCCAGCGCCGCCAGGGCATTGGTATAGTTGTGCTGACCAGAGAGCTTCATCTCTTTCACGTTCAGCACTTTCTCACCCTTAACGCGCAGCCATGTTTCGCCCAGCTGGCGGTTCAGGTGGTAATCACCCATCGTAATACCGAAGCTAATACAGCGATCGTCTGCGCCACGCACCGGCATGGTCAGCGCATCATCGGCGTTAACAACGCAGACTTTGGCATTTTCATAAACGCGGAGCTTGGCGGCACGATACTGCTGCAGACCAAATGGATACCTGTCCATATGATCTTCTGTCACGTTGAGGATCGTCGCAGCCGCAGCATGCAGGCTGGAGGTAGTTTCCAGCTGGAAGCTGGAAAGCTCGAGAACATACAGCTCGCAGTCTTTGCCCAGCAGCATCAGAGCGGGTAAACCAATGTTACCGCCAACGCCGACGTTCATGCCCGCCGCTTTCGCCATTTCCCCCACCAGGGTGGTGACGGTGCTTTTACCGTTAGAACCGGTAATAGCGATAACGGGCGCCTGCGCTTCGCGGCAGAACAGCTCGATATCGCCGACAATCTCAACGCCCGCATCCGCGGCAGCGCTCAGAGAAGGGTGCGCCAGCGCCATACCCGGGCTGGCGACAATCAGATCGGCTGCCAGCAGCCAGTCATCATTCAGACCACCAAGGTGGCGTTCAACCTGTTCCGGCAGTTTGTCCAGACCCGGCGGAGAGACACGCGTATCCATCACGCGTGGCGTCACGCCGCGTGCGAGGAAAAAGTCCACGCAGGAGAGCCCCGTTAGGCCCAACCCGATGATAACGACTTTTTTGCCCTGGTAATCTGCCATGATTAACGTACCTTCAGCGTTGCCAGGCCAATCAGCACCAGCATCAGCGAAATAATCCAGAAGCGCACAATCACGCGCGGCTCCGGCCAGCCTTTCAGTTCATAGTGGTGGTGAATCGGCGCCATACGGAAGATGCGCTGACCGCGCAGCTTGAAGGAACCGACTTGCAAAATCACCGACAGAGTTTCAACCACAAAAACGCCGCCCATGATCACCAGCAGGAACTCCTGACGCAGCAGTACGGCGATAATGCCGAGCGCACCGCCCAAAGCCAGAGAACCGACGTCACCCATAAAGACCTGCGCCGGATAGGTGTTGAACCACAGGAAGCCCAGCCCCGCGCCGACAATCGCCGTACAGACGATCACCAGTTCGCCCGCGTGGCGCAGATAAGGGATGTGCAGGTAGTTCGCAAAGTTCATGTTACCGGTCGCCCACGCCACCAGCGCAAAACCGGCGGCCACAAAGACGGTTGGCATAATGGCCAGGCCATCCAGACCGTCGGTCAGGTTAACGGCGTTGCCGGTACCGACAATCACAAAGTAGGCCAACAGGATGTAGAACAGCCCCAGCTGCGGCATCACGTCCTTAAAGAACGGCACGACCAGCTCGGTGGCAGGCGTGTCTTTTCCGGCCAGATACAGCGCGAAGGCTACGCCCAGCGCGATCACCGACATCCAGAAATATTTCCAGCGCGCGATCAGGCCCTTAGTATCTTTGCGGACGACTTTGCGATAATCATCAACAAAACCGATGATCCCGTAACCCACCAGTACCGTCAGCACACACCAGACATACGGGTTGGACGGGTACGCCCACAGCAGTACGGAAACAACGATGGCAGTCAGGATCATGATCCCGCCCATGGTCGGGGTACCGCGCTTGCTGAAGTGCGATTCCGGACCGTCGTTACGCACAACCTGGCCGAAAGAGAGTTTTTGCAGACGGGCAATCATGCGCGGGCCCATCCACAAAGAGATGAACAACGCAGTCAGCAGGCTGACGATGGCGCGAAACGTCAGATATGAAAAGACGTTAAAGCCTGAGTAATATTTGACCAAATGTTCGGCCAGCCAAACTAACATGTCCCGTTCTCCTGTAATGCGTGCACAACCTCTTCCATGGCGGCACTACGTGAACCTTTAACTAACACAGTCACAATTTGTTTTTCTGCAATCAACGCCTTAAGGCGCTCAATCAACGCGGTTTTTTCAGCAAAATGCTCGCCAACGCCGCTGGCCTGGCTAATCGCCTGGCTCAGTTTTCCTGCGCTCAGCACGCAGTCCAGCCCCGCCGCTTTCGCCGCTTCACCGACCTGGGTATGACAGGCTTCGCTTTCGTCGCCAAGCTCTGCCATATCGCCAACCACCATGATGCGGTAGCCCGGCATTTCAGATAACACCTGCACCGCCGCCGTCATCGAGCCAACGTTCGCGTTATAGGAGTCATCCAGCAGCAGTTTGTTTTCCGCCAGCTGGATTGGGAACAGACGACCCGGCACGGCTTTCAGGTTCGCCAGCCCGGCTTTGATCGCCTCATGTGAAGCGCCCACCGCCGTTGACAGCGCCGCCGCCGCAAGGACATTGGCGATGTTATGGCGACCCGGCAGCGGCAGCAGCACCTCCACGCCACCCGTTGGGGTCGTGAGGGTGAACTCGGTGCCGTGCGACGTCACATGGATATTGGTCGCCGTAAAATCACTGTTGGCCGCATTTGGCGAGAAGCGCCAGGTTTTACGCGCCCCAATGATGCTCTGCCAGTTTAGCCAGTCGTTGTTATCGGCGTTCAGAATAGCGATACCGTTTTCCGGCAGGCCGGTATAAATCTCGCCTTTCGCTTTCGCCACGCCTTCCAGCGATCCAAAGCCTTCCAGGTGCGCAGCCGCGAGGTTATTCACCAGCGCCGCTTCCGGACGAGTCAGGCTCACGGTCCAGGCGATTTCACCCTGGTGATTTGCACCTAACTCGATCACCGCATAATCGTGCTCTTTGGTCAGGCGAAGTAATGTCATCGGCACGCCGATGTCATTATTGAGGTTGCCCGCGGTATAAAGCGTGTTGCCGCACTGGCTGAGGATCGCCGCCGTCATCTCTTTCACTGACGTTTTGCCTGATGATCCGGTCAGCGCGACGACGCGAGCCGGCACCTGCTGACGAACCCAGGCAGCCAACTCACCGAACGCGAGACGCGTATCTTTCACCACAACCTGCGGCAGATCGATATCAAGCTTGCGGCTGACCAGCAGCGCACCGGCGCCGTTCTCTTTGGCCTGCCCGGCAAAATCATGCGCGTCAAAACGCTCGCCTTTCAGCGCCACGAACAGACAGCCTGCAGTGATTTTGCGGGTGTCCGTCGTTACGGCATCAATGGTCAGGTCTTGCCCGTGAAGTTCACCGTGCAGTACCGAAGCGGCCTTGCTTAACGAGAGGCTAATCATGCGACGACTCCCAGCAGGCGAGCTGCCGTTACGCGATCCGAGTAATCCAGACGGCGGTTGCCAACGATCTGATAATCTTCATGGCCTTTACCCGCCAGCAGAACAACATCATTCTCCTGTGCCTGCATGATGGTGTTCGTTACGGCTTCCGCGCGGCCTTCCACGACGCGCGCGCGACCCGCATCCAGCATGCCCGCCAGAATGTCATTAATGATGGCGCGCGGCTCTTCCGTACGCGGGTTGTCATCGGTGACAACCGGAATATCTGCGAACTGTTCCGCAATAGCGCCCATCAGCGGACGTTTGCCTTTGTCACGATCGCCGCCGCAGCCAAACACGCACCAGAGCTTACCGGTACAATGCAGGCGCGCCGCTTCCAGCGCTTTTTCCAGCGCGTCTGGCGTGTGGGCATAATCAACCACTACGGTCGGTTTACCGGGCGCGCTAAACACTTCCATACGGCCACAAACCGGCTGCAGACGCGCGGCGGTTTTCAGCAGTTCAGCCATCGGGTAACCCAGCGCCAGCAGCGTTGCCAGCGCCAGCAGCAGGTTGCTGACGTTAAACGCGCCCATCAGGCGGCTTTCAATTTCGCCTTCACCCCAGGAAGAGGCAAAGCGGATGGTCGCCCCGCTGTCGTGATATTTCACCTCAACCGCCTTCAGCCAGCGGCCGTGGCAGTTCGGATTGATATGGTCTTCCATCGATACGGCAACCGCATCCGGCAGCTTCGCCAGCCAGCGGCGGCCAACTTCATCGTCGGCATTGATGATCGCCTGACCACAGTGGTGAGTGGAATAGAGCAGCCATTTCGCAGCTTCGTAGTGCTCCATATCACCATGATAATCAAGATGATCGCGGCTCAAATTGGTAAACACTGAAGCGGCAAATTTCAGCGCCGCGACGCGGTGCTGTACCAGACCGTGCGAAGAGACTTCCATCGCCGCAAAGGTTGCGCCCTGCCCTGCCAGACCGGCAAGCACGTGCTGTACGTCAACCGCGGAGCCGGTGGTGTTTTCCGTCGGGCTCACTTTGCCCAGCAGACCGTTACCCACGGTCCCCATCACCGCGCCGGTTTCACCCAGTAGCTGAGCCCACTGCGCCATCAGCTGCGTGGTGGTAGTTTTTCCGTTGGTACCCGTTACGCCAACCAGACGCAGCCGATCGGAAGGTTCGTGATAAAAACGTCCCGCCAGCGCGGAAAGACGCTCGTTTAACTGGCTGAGATAGATAACCGGCACCCCGTGCATTTCACGGATCTCACCGTCGGTTGCCTCATCTTTAGCCTCAGCAATAATGGCAGCCACACCTTGCGCAATCGCCTGCGGGATATAACGACGCCCGTCCGCCTGATGACCGACCACCGCCACAAAAAGATCGCCAGAAGCAGCCACGCGGCTGTCCAGTACCATCTCTCGCAGTGCTCGCTCCGGTGCATTTGGCACCCACGGAGCGAGAAGGTCGCGCAAATTACGATCTGCCACCTGTACCCTCGCCTTGATTAATTACAAATTCACTTTTTTCGCCCGTCGCCAGCGCATCCGGTTCAATGTTCATGGTGCGTAACACGCCGCCCATGATGGCCCCGAACACAGGCGCGGAGACGGCGCCGCCGTAGTATTTACCCGCCTGTGGATCGTTTATCACGACCACCAGCGCAAAACGCGGATTGCTTGCAGGCGCAACGCCTGCGGTATAGGCAATGTATTTGTTGATATAGCGGCCGTCCGGCCCTACTTTTTTCGCTGTACCGGTTTTAATGGCGATACGATAGCCTTTAATCGCCGCCTTCACGCCGCCGCCGCCCGGCAGCGCCACGCTTTCCATCATATGAACAACAGTACGGACGGTTGATTCCGGGAAGATACGCTCGCCGGGAACCGGTGGATCAACTTTGGTAATCGACAGCGGACGATAAACGCCATAGCTGCCGATCGTTGCGTAGACTCGCGCTAACTGTAACGGTGTCACCATTAGCCCGTAGCCGAAAGAGAAGGTGGCCCTCTCTATGTCAGACCACCGTTGTTTTTGAGGATATAAGCCACTGCGTTCTCCGACCAACCCCAAATTGGTCGCCTTTCCAAGCCCAAAACGTGAGTAAGTCTCTACTAACGCTGAGGACGGCATCGCTAACGCCAGCTTTGAAACACCGACGTTACTCGACTTCTGTAACACCCCGGTCAGGGTCAATTCGCTGTAGCGCGCCACGTCTTTGATTTCGTGGCCGTTAATTCGATATGGAATGGTATTCAGTACGGTGTTTTCATTGACGATACCGCGCTGAAGTGCAGTCATGACCACCATCGGCTTAACGGTCGAGCCCGGCTCGAACACGTCGGTGATGGTACGGTTACGCATAACATCCTTTTGCGTACCGGTGAGATTGTTAGGGTTGTAGGACGGGCTATTGGCCATCGCCAGCACTTCACCCGTGTTGACATCAACTAACACGGCACTGCCCGATTCCGCTTTGTTAAAGGCCACGGCATTGTTCAGCTCGCGGTAAACCAGCGCCTGTAGCCGCTCATCGATACTCAGCGCAAGGTTGTGTGCGGCCTGGCTGTCCGTTGAGGAAATATCTTCAATTACGCGACCATAGCGGTCTTTACGCACAATGCGCTCGCCCGGCTGACCGGTGAGCCATTTATCAAAGCTTTTTTCAACGCCTTCAATCCCCTGGCTATCAACGTTAGTAAAGCCAATGAGGTGAGCAGTTACTTCGCCGGATGGATAGTAACGACGGGACTCTTCACGCAGATGGATCCCCGGCAGCTTCAGTTTTTTGATGTAGTCAGCCATGTCAGGGTTCACCTGACGCGCCAGATAAATAAACCGCCCTCTCGGGTTGGTATTCACGCGTGAAGCTAACTGGTCCAGAGGCATCTTCAGGGCGTCTGCAAGGGCCTTCCAGCGGTTATCAAGCGTGATCCCGCCAGCATCATGCAGTTCTTTCGGATCGGCCCAGATCGCTTTCACCGGCACGCTCACCGCCAGCGGACGACCCGAGCGGTCGGTGATCATCCCGCGGGAGGTCGACACCTCCTGGACTCGCAGAGAGCGCATATCGCCCTGGCGTACCAGCATGTCAGGGGCGACGATTTGCAGCCAGGCCACGCGTCCCAGCAGAAAACCCAGAGCGAGTAAAATGCAGCCGCAAAGCAACGCAAAACGCCAACTGATAAAGTTGGCCTGTTCTTCCTGACGTTTTGGTTTTAGCGTTTTTGCCGCTGCTTTCATGCGTCGCGTTTTCCCTTATTTTTGTACTACGATATTTTCCTGCGAAGGATCAACATGCTGCAGCTGCAGCTTTTCCGTTGCGATCCGTTCAACCCGGCTGTGATCGCCGAGCGCGTTTTCTTCAAGGATCAGATTTCGCCATTCAATATCCAGCGCATCGCGTTCCAGTACCATCTGCTCGCGTTGCGCAGTCAATAAACGTGTATGGTGGGCGGTGGTCACCACCGTAACTGCCGTGACAATGATGCAAATGAACAGACAGAGTGGCAGTTTCCCAAACCGCAAAAGATCGTCGCCGATCACGCCAGGCAAGGCATGGCGCTCGTTGCTTCCTAACGAATCCTTAACTTTGCTTAGGGTCTCTGTCACTCTGCCGATCATGCGTTCGTCCTCTCTGCAACACGCAGCACTGAACTACGGGCGCGTGGATTCTCTGCCACTTCTTCTTCGCCCGGCATCAACTTGCCTAATGCTCGCAACTGACGGCCACCCAGCTTCCTGAGTTGTTCTTCCGTCATCGGCAGCCCCGCTGGCACCTGAGGACCGCGGCTTTGTTCACGCATAAAGCGTTTCACAATACGGTCTTCCAGCGAATGGAAGCTGATGATGGATAACCGCCCACCCGGGGCCAGCACGTCTAGCGAGCTTTTTAGCGCCAGCTCTATTTCCTCCAGTTCACTGTTTACCCAGATGCGAACCGCCTGGAAGGTACGGGTCGCGGGATGTTTGTGCTTATCTTTCACCGGTGTCGCCGCCGCGATAACTTCGGCCAACTCTTTAGTGCGGGTCATGGGCTCAATGCGATTGCGCTCAACGATGGCGCGCGCAATACGTTTGCCAAAGCGCTCCTCGCCGAACGTTTTGATGACCCATGCAATATCGGCTTCGTCAGCGGTCTGTAACCACTCAGCGGCAGACTGACCACGCGTCGGGTCCATTCGCATATCCAGCGGACCATCACGCATAAAGGAGAAACCACGTTCAGCGTCATCAAGTTGGGGTGAAGAGACGCCAAGATCGAGAAGAATCCCGTCGATCTTGCCCGTCAGGCCGCGCTCAGCGACATAATCCGCGAGCGCAGAGAAAGGTCCATGCACGATGGAAAAGCGTGGGTCATTGATGGTCTGTGCAACGGCAATAGCCTGCGGATCGCGATCGATTGCCAACAGACGTCCTTCCTCTCCAAGCTGGGAGAGAATCAAACGCGAGTGACCACCGCGACCAAACGTGCCATCAATGTAGATGCCATCCGGACGAATATTCAGGCCGTTAACGGCCTCGTCCAGTAACACCGTTTTATGTTTATAATTTTCCATCATATTTATAGAGACAAGTCCTGCAGCCGTTCCGATAATGTCGCGGAATCAGACTGCTCAGCGTCGATATCTTCCTTGACCTGTTGATACCAGGTCGTTTCATCCCACAGTTCAAACTTGTTGAACTGACCGACCAGCATCACTTCTTTGGTCAGACCGGCATGTTGCCGCAACACAGGGGCAATCAGTAATCGCCCTGCGTTATCCATCTGACATTCACTGGCATGTCCCAATAAAAGCCGCTGTACGCGACGTTCCTGCGGGTTCATGCTCGACAGTCGCGACAGCTTTTGCTCAATAATTTCCCATTCAGGCAAGGGGTAAAGCAGCAGGCAGGGGGAGTTAATGTCAATGGTGCAAACCATTTGACCCGCAGCGTTCTCAATCAGCTGGTCGCGGTATCGGGTTGGAACCGATAAACGCCCTTTGCTGTCGAGATTGACTAACGTAGCTCCACGGAACATGCCAGTCTCACCCCTCCTCACCACTTTAACCCACAAATTCCCACCTAAAGGAGTTTACGGAGCGAGGGAAAAGCTTGTCAAGCCGGGACTCTCCCTATAAGGACTCGAAAGCCCTCTATTTACAGAGATAAACAGTCCTGGTTAATAACTGCACAACTGGCGAGGCAAAATTAACGTTATGAATATTTGTAAGAAAAAAACCGAATATGCACACTAGCGTTAAAGCTCACTCAATATCATCGCAGATAAATATAAAGTGTCAGTTTGCGACGCGGGCAGCATTTTATGACAGATTCTCAGGGGATAACAGCGCCAGATGCACCCAGGCCCCCGGTAACCGCGGCGGTTGCCACGTTAGCTGGCAAAGGAGGAGGAAAAACGTCTGAATATTCATCGGCCGACGAGGGTTTGTAACAAAATAATACAAAGAATGCCGTTTAAAATCGCCAGGGCTTTCTTTAAAAGGACAATTTAAAAGGTAGAATGAATTAAGAAAATAGGTGATAAGGATCCCTCAAGAATTATCCTAATTTCTCTCCGGGAATTATCTGCACGAATTATCGCAACAAAATGGGGCAGATTTCTCCACCCCAGTCATTTCATTTTTGGCGGCTTAAAATTCCGCGATGGTAGAGATTACGTTTGATACGCGTCAGGCCCGGCTTCGGCTTGCGCGGCTCATCCAGGCTTGCAAGCACAATCTCAAGCACGCGTTCAGCCACATCGCGGTGACGCTGTGCTACCGCCAGCACCGGGCACTGGAGGAAGTCGAGCAGCTCGTTATCCCCGAACGTGGCTATCGCCAGGTCGGAGGGCAGCTTACCTTCACGGCGTAAGGTCACATCCATGACCCCCTGCAACAGTGCGAACGACGTGGTGAACAACGCCTGAGGCATCGGATGCGTTTCCAGCCATTTCTCGAACAGCTGCGCGGCGGCTTCACGCTCGTAGCTGTTGGCATAAAGGTAGTGAACCTCGCGCGGATCGTCCTTCCAGGCAGTTCTGAACCCCTGCTCACGCAGAAAGCTCACGGAAAGCTCGGGCAACGCGCCAAGATACAGCACCGTTTCAGCGGGGAATGTTCTCAGCTCTGCGGCCAGCATTTCGGCATCATCCTGATCCGCACCGACGACGCTGGTGAAATGTTCGCGATCGAGCGCGCGATCCAGCGCAACGATTGGGAACGGGTCGTTCGCCCAGCGCTGGTAGAACGGATGCTCTGGCGGCAAGGAGGTCGACACGATGATGGCATCCACCTGGCGCTGGAGAAGGTGCTCAATGCAGCGCATCTCGTTGTCAGGCTGATCTTCCGAGCACGCAATCAGCAATTGATAGCCGCGCTGGCGCGCCTGACGTTCAAGATAGTTGGCGATACGGGTATAGCTGGTGTTTTCCAGGTCAGGGATAACCAGACCAATAGAGCGGGTACGCCCGGCACGCAGACCGGCTGCGACAGCATTCGGATGGTAGTTATGCTCACGAACCACCGCCATAACTTTTTCAACGGTCTTGTCGCTGACACGGTACTGCTTTGCTTTACCGTTAATCACATAGCTGGCCGTTGTTCGTGACACGCCGGCTAGCCGGGCGATTTCATCCAGTTTCACAATTGCCCCTTAAAAAAAGAAAAGAGTCCATGGCCCTGTCAAGGTTATGGTTAAATCTTTTAACATCTAAACGCAGAAAAGCCTTCGCGGCAACCGCTTTTATCTGCGTTGTCGGCTGATTACGCAAAAAAAAGCCCGGCTTTGGTGACCGGGCAGAAAGAGGCGAACCTTTTTGACAACTAACGCATGATCTTCTCGCCGCGTGACAGACCCACTACACCCGATCTCGCCACCTCGACAATTTTTGCGACGTCCCGCACGGACGCCAGGAAAGCATCCAGCTTGTCGCTTGTCCCGACCAGCTGAACCGTATAAAGAGAAGGCGTGACGTCGATAATCTGTCCGCGGAAAATATCCGCATTGCGTTTGACTTCATCACGCCCGTAGCCACTGGCCTGGATTTTCACCAGCATGACCTCACGTTCAACGTAGGCCCCCTGCCCCAGCTCGCTCACGCGAAGTACGTCGACCAGCTTGTGCAGCTGTTTTTCAATTTGCTCAAGCACTTTGGCATCGCCGACGGTTTGGATCGTCATGCGCGACAGCGTCGGGTCTTCCGTCGGGGCAACGGTCAGGCTTTCAATGTTATAGCCGCGCTGCGCAAAAAGGCCAATGACGCGCGACAGTGCGCCAGACTCGTTTTCCAGTAAAACAGATAATATCCGGCGCATATCAGGTTCTCTCCGTTTTGCTTAACCACATTTCATCCATACCACCACCACGAATATGCATCGGATAAACGTGCTCGGTTCCATCAACAATCACATCCATAAAGACGAGGCGGTTGTTTTTAACGTGCTCAAGCGCTTGTGCAAGCTTCGTCTCCAGCTCGGCCGGATCGGTCACTCGCATCCCAACATGGCCATAAGCTTCAGCAAGACGAACAAAATCCGGCAGCGATTGCATATATGACTGCGAATGACGGCCAGAGTAGATCATATCCTGCCACTGCTTCACCATACCGAGGTAGCCGTTATTCAGGTTCAGCACGAGAACCGGCAGCTCATACTGCAGCGCGGTAGACAGCTCCTGAATGTTCATCTGAATACTGCCGTCCCCCGTCACGCAGACGACGGTTTCATTCGGCAGCGCCAGCTTCACGCCCAGCGCGGCAGGCAGACCAAAGCCCATGGTTCCTAAACCACCGGAGTTGATCCAGTGTCGCGGTTTATCAAACGGGTAATACAGGGCGGCAAACATCTGGTGCTGCCCCACGTCTGAGGTCACGTAAGCCTCACCTTTCGTCAGTCGCCACACCGCTTCAATGACCGCCTGCGGCTTAATGTTTTCACTTTGCGTGTCATATTTCAGGCACTGACGCGCCCGCCAATGTTCAATCTGCTGCCACCAGTCGCGGATCTCATCCAGCGGCTGGGTGGCGCTCTCCTGGGCCAGCAGATCCAGCATTTGCTCCAGAACCTGACGGGCATCGCCGACGATAGGCACATCAGCCGACACCGTTTTTGAAATGGATGTCGGATCGATATCAATGTGCAGCACGGTGGCGTTCGGGCAATACTTCGCCAGGTTGTTGGTGGTGCGATCGTCAAACCGCACGCCGACGGCAAAGATCACATCGGAATGGTGCATCGTCATGTTAGCTTCATAGGTACCGTGCATGCCCAGCATCCCCAGCGCCTGACGATGGCTGGCAGGAAACGCCCCCAGACCCATCAGCGACGACGCAACGGGAAGGTTGAGTTTTTCAACCAGCTCGCAAAGCTGGGCTTCACAGGCAGAGTTAATCGCCCCACCACCGACATAGACCACCGGTTTTTTGGCTGCCAGAAGCGTTTGCAATGCCCGCTTGATCTGTCCTTTATGCCCCTGCGTTGTCGGATTGTAAGAACGCATGCTCACCGAGTCCGGCCAGACGTACGGCAGCTTGTTTGCCGGGTTGAGGATATCTTTAGGCAGATCGACCACCACCGGTCCCGGGCGCCCGCTTGCTGCCAGCCAGAAGGCTTTTTTCAGTACGGCGGGAATGTCTTCTGTTTGCTTGACCAGGAAGCTGTGCTTCACAACGGGACGTGAAATCCCAACCATGTCGCACTCCTGAAACGCATCGTAGCCAATCAGTGAGGTTGCCACCTGCCCGGAGAGGATCACCAGCGGGATGGAGTCCATATAGGCTGTCGCAATGCCGGTAATGGCGTTTGTCGCACCGGGGCCTGACGTGACTAACACCACGCCTACTTCACCCGTCGCGCGTGCCAGGCCGTCAGCCATGTGTACCGCCGCCTGCTCGTGACGTACAAGAACATGGTCAATGCCCCCAACCGTATGCAGCGCATCATAAATATCGAGGACCGCACCGCCAGGGTAGCCGAACACTTGCTTTACGCCCTGATCGATCAGTGACCGAACGACCATTTCCGCGCCAGACAACATCTCCATGCTTTGCCTCCAGGCATTTTGTTATAGACGGACTGCCGAATTCATTTCCGCACCGTCTTACGATTGGGATAAACCAATCTTATATTTTGCAGAGTGTTCTTTACCTTAACCGCTCGTTATGAGGCAGGCAATTAGCAAACCCGGGGAGATAAACGGTGCGTAAAGCAGAAAAAGCAGCCGTTAACTGAAGATATAGTTAATTCCTCTGGGAATAGAGGACGGTGTGATAAATCATCGCTGGAAAGCGCGACAATGCAGGAAATCATCTATTTTTGCGTGCCGCAGAGCAGCCCGAAAAAAAGCATCGCAGAACAAAATAGCAATTATCTAAAAAAAATCAGGATAAATCACATAAACCCATGCGATTTATCCTGATGCGTTTACCGGCGGCAGATACCAACCAGCAACTCTTCCATCCACTGATGTCCTTTATCCCGGCCCGCTGCTTCATGCCAGGAAAGATAACAGGTACGGCTATTTAGCTTGAGCGGCAGAGGCAAAACTTGCAGATTTAAAGGGTCAGAAAACTCTTCTGCCAGCCAGCGCGGCGCAATCGCCACCAGCTGCGTCTGGGATACCACGTTTAATACGCTGACCATGGCCATGCCCTGATAAGCCACGCTCGCCTGCTTATCCGCAGTGTCATACCACGGCAGGCTAAAGGACGCATATCTGTCGAGTGCCACAACGGCGTGCTGCTCGTTATAAACATCGTTTTCTCGCAGCGGAGAATTCATGCGTGGATGCTTTTTACTGGCGACCAGAACCATTTCATCTTTAAACAGCGGCACGCAGGAAAATTCCGGACGACGGAACTCTTCATATCCCAGAACAAATTCGATCTCCTGATAGCGCAACTGATGTTCTGTGTTTTGATTCAGAGATGATTTAAAAATAAGATTGATATTTGGTGCGATCTCTTCAACTTTATTATATATAATCGACGTTAGATAATTATCTAATGGGCTACAGACACAAAGATGGAATACGCGCTCACTGCTTAAGGGTTCAAAGCCCGAACCCGGCAGCTCATTTTGAACCAGTTGCAACGCCTGGCGAATGGAGCCAAACAGCTGAAATGCGCGCGCCGTCGGCTGGATCCCTCTCCCGTATCGAACAAATAATTCGTCGTTAAACATGACTTTAAGTCTGGAAACGGCATTACTCACGGCAGGTTGTGACATCCCCAACGTTTGGGCCGCTCGGGTGATATTCTGTTCCTGCATGACAGCATCAAACACCGTCAGAAGATTAAGATCCACCGTGCGTAACTGCGGTTTAATCCCATCAGTAGCTTGAGGTTGTTTAATATTATTTTCTGGCACTTCTGACTCCACTGTCACGCTACACTCCCTTTGCCATCATACGGTAATAATCTCGAAAAATATGATTTATCATGCAAATACGATCGGCGAAAGAGAATTATTTAAAATTCAGAATATATAAAGACTCTATATAAACGAAAACTAATGAGCGCAAATGATATGTTTGACTTTAGGCTCTGAATGAAACCATAAACCAAACAAATATACAATTACCATCAGGTTAATGTTGACTTAAGCATTATTAAACTATTAGTGCTATCGACCTACAGTTAGTTAACAACCTGATATCTCCTTTCGTTTTTCAGCGTACTGGAATAGATTCACTGTATTTATAACTTAATGATATCCAAACTCTTTAAGCACAAAGCATCTTCTTCAACACATTTTACTCATTTTAAACAATTATATTTATTTGTTTCTGCAATTCTTTTATTAAGTCCGAAATTAGACAATTTATCGGGCTACGTAAGCTAAAACCAGCACAATTAGCTAAAGCGAATATACTGTAAATTCCGTCATTCGGGCCCGTTTTCATCCTCAGGGGTTGACATGAACAGCCGTATCCAGTACCACTAAAAGCATATTGAATTTAACGGAGCACGATTCATGATTCGCACCATTCGTTTCACCGGTCTACTACTACTAAACGCATTCACTGTGCGCGGTAGACTGGCGGGCGAAATTCAGCGTTGAATCGTCACCAGTAAGACTAAAAACCCGCGCCACTGCGCGGGTTTTTTTATGCTCGTAGCAAGGCGCCCTAAGACTGACAAGGACCTAACCCATGAGCCAGCAAGTCATTATTTTCGATACTACTTTACGTGACGGTGAACAGGCATTACAGGCAAGCCTGAGTGTAAAAGAGAAACTGCAGATCGCGCTGGCTCTCGAACGTATGGGTGTCGACGTGATGGAGGTCGGTTTCCCGGTCTCTTCTCCGGGTGATTTCGAATCCGTCCAGACTATCGCTCGCACGATCAAAAACAGCCGCGTGTGTGCCCTGGCGCGCTGCGTAGAGAAAGACATCGACGTTGCCGCCGAGTCATTGAAAGTCGCCGAAGCGTTCCGTATCCACACCTTTATTGCAACCTCGCCCATGCACATCGCAACCAAGCTGCGCAGCACGCTGGATGAGGTGATTGAGCGCGCGGTCTACATGGTTAAGCGTGCACGCAACTATACCGATGACGTCGAATTCTCCTGTGAAGATGCGGGTCGTACGCCAATCGAAGACCTGGCGCGCGTTGTGGAAGCCGCCATCAACGCGGGCGCGAAAACCATCAATATCCCGGACACCGTTGGCTACACCATGCCGTTTGAGTTTTCCAACATCATCACCGGCCTGTATGACCGCGTACCGAATATTGATAAGGCAATTATTTCCGTCCACACCCACGATGATTTGGGTCTGGCCGTGGGCAACGCAATCGCCGCCGTCCACGCCGGGGCGCGCCAGGTAGAAGGCGCGATGAACGGTATCGGCGAACGCGCGGGCAACTGTTCGCTGGAAGAAGTGATCATGGCGATCAAAGTGCGCAAAGACATCATGGACGTACACACACGCATTAATCACAACGAAATCTGGCGCACCAGCCAGACCGTCAGCCAGATTTGCAACATGCCCATTCCGGCTAACAAAGCGATTGTCGGGACTGGCGCTTTCGCACACTCCTCCGGTATTCACCAGGATGGTGTCCTGAAGAACCGTGAAAACTACGAAATCATGACCCCGGAATCCATCGGCCTGAATCAGGTGCAGCTGAACCTGACCTCCCGTTCCGGCCGCGCGGCGGTTAAGCACCGTATGGAAGAGATGGGTTACAAGGACAGTGATTACAACATGGATCAGCTGTATGACGCGTTCCTGAAACTGGCCGACAAAAAAGGTCAGGTGTTCGACTATGACCTGGAAGCGCTGGCCTTTATTAACAAGCAGCAGGAAGAGCCAGAGCACTTCCGTCTGGATTACTTCAACGTGCAGTCCGGCTCCAGCAACATCGCCACTGCCTCGGTCAAACTGGCCTGCGGTGATGAAATTAAAGCAGAGGCCGCGAACGGTAACGGCCCTGTCGATGCCATCTACCAGGCGATTAACCGCGTCACAGAGTACGACGTTGAGCTGGTGAAGTATGACCTGACGGCCAAAGGCCACGGCAAAGACGCACTGGGTCAGGTTGACATTGTTGTTACCCACAATGGCCGCCGCTTCCATGGCGTGGGCCTGGCGACCGATATCGTTGAATCCTCCGCAAAAGCGATGGTGCATGTGCTGAACAACATCTGGCGCGCCGCCGAAGTCGAAAAAGAGTTGCAACGCAAAGCTCAGAATAAAGAGAACAACAAGGAAACCGTGTAATGTCGAAGAATTACCATATTGCTGTGTTACCGGGCGACGGTATTGGTCCGGAAGTGATGGCACAGGCGCTGAAAGTACTGGAAGCCGTTCGCGCGCGTTTTGCGATGAAAATCACCACCAGCCACTACGATGTGGGCGGTATTGCGATTGATAACCACGGTACGCCACTGCCAAAAGCGACCGTGGAAGGCTGTGAAAATGCCGATGCCGTGCTGTTCGGTTCCGTCGGTGGTCCAAAATGGGAACACCTGCCGCCAGCAGAGCAGCCAGAGCGCGGTGCGCTGCTGCCGCTGCGTAAACATTTCAAACTGTTCAGCAACCTGCGTCCGGCGAAGCTGTATCAGGGTCTGGAAGAGTTCTGCCCGCTGCGCGCGGATATCGCCGCCAACGGTTTCGACATTCTGTGCGTGCGTGAACTGACCGGAGGAATCTATTTCGGTCAGCCAAAGGGGCGCGAAGGCAGCGGTCAACACGAGAAAGCGTTCGACACCGAGGTATATCACCGTTTCGAAATCGAACGTATCGCCCATATTGCGTTTGAGTCGGCGCGCAAACGTCGCCATAAGGTGACCTCTATTGATAAAGCGAACGTGCTGCAGTCTTCTATTTTGTGGCGCGAGATCGTCAGCGAAGTCGCTAAACAGTACCCGGACGTTGAGCTGTCGCACATGTACATCGACAACGCGACCATGCAGCTGATTAAGGATCCGTCCCAGTTTGACGTCCTGCTGTGCTCCAACCTGTTCGGCGATATTCTCTCTGACGAGTGTGCGATGATCACCGGCTCCATGGGGATGCTGCCATCCGCAAGCCTGAATGAAGAAGGCTT
The DNA here is from genome assembly GCF_043965265.1 of Enterobacter sp. ECC-249. NCBI lineage: Bacteria > Pseudomonadati > Pseudomonadota > Gammaproteobacteria > Enterobacterales > Enterobacteriaceae > Enterobacter > Enterobacter sp. ECC-249. The sequence goes on along the minus strand of NZ_CP143660.1, from coordinate 1,266,334 downwards.
TGGCCTGTACGAGCCTGCGGGCGGCTCCGCGCCGGATATCGCCGGCAAGAACATTGCCAACCCGATTGCGCAGATCCTCTCCCTGGCCCTGCTGCTGCGCTACAGCCTGGATGCAGGCGATGCGGCAACCGCAATTGAGAACGCCATTAACCGGGCGTTAGAAGAAGGCGTCCGTACCGGCGATTTAGCACGCGGCACGGCGGCAGTCAGTACCGATGAAATGGGCGACATTATTGCCCGCTATGTCGCTGAAGGGGTGTAATCATGGCCAAGACGTTATATGAAAAGTTGTTTGATGCGCACGTTGTTTACGAGGCACCAAACGAAACCCCGCTGCTGTACATCGATCGTCATCTGGTACACGAAGTGACCTCACCTCAGGCATTTGACGGCCTGCGCGCGCACAAGCGTCCGGTACGTCAGCCGGGTAAAACCTTCGCGACGATGGATCACAACGTTTCCACCCAGACCAAAGACATTAACGCCTCGGGTGAGATGGCGCGCATCCAGATGCAGGAGCTGATTAAGAACTGCAATGAATTTGGCGTTGAGCTGTACGACCTGAACCACCCTTATCAGGGCATCGTCCACGTGATGGGGCCTGAGCAAGGGATTACCCTGCCGGGCATGACCATCGTCTGCGGCGACTCCCATACCGCAACACACGGCGCGTTTGGCGCCCTGGCGTTCGGGATTGGCACCTCTGAAGTTGAACACGTTCTGGCGACGCAGACCCTGAAGCAGGGCCGCGCCAAAACGATGAAGATTGAAGTGAAGGGCAAAGCTGCACCTGGCATTACCGCGAAAGATATCGTGCTGGCGATTATCGGTAAAACCGGCAGCGCAGGCGGTACCGGCCACGTTGTTGAATTCTGCGGTGAAGCCATCCAGGCGCTGAGCATGGAGGGTCGCATGACCCTGTGCAACATGGCCATTGAGATGGGTGCCAAAGCCGGGCTGGTCGCGCCAGATGAAACGACCTTTAACTATGTGAAGGGCCGTCTGCACGCGCCGAAAGGGCAGGATTTTGACGACGCGGTAGCCTACTGGAAAACCCTGAAAACCGACGACGGGGCAACGTTTGATACCGTTGTCACGCTGCAGGCAGAAGATATTGCCCCTCAGGTGACCTGGGGCACCAACCCGGGGCAGGTGATTTCCGTCAATGACGCCATTCCCGATCCTGCCTCCTTCGCCGATCCGGTCGAGCGCGCCAGTGCGGAAAAAGCGCTGGCCTATATGGGGCTGAAGCCCGGCGTGCCGTTGACCGACGTGACCATTGATAAAGTGTTTATCGGCTCCTGCACCAACTCCCGTATCGAAGATTTGCGGGCGGCGGCTGAGATCGCCAAAGGCCGTAAAGTCGCGCCGGGCGTACAGGCGCTGGTGGTTCCAGGCTCCGGTCCGGTGAAAGCCCAAGCGGAAGCCGAAGGTCTGGATAAGATCTTTATAGAAGCAGGCTTCGAGTGGCGTCTGCCGGGCTGTTCCATGTGTCTGGCCATGAACAACGATCGCCTGAATCCGGGTGAGCGCTGTGCCTCCACCAGCAACCGTAACTTTGAAGGCCGTCAGGGCCGCGGTGGGCGCACCCATCTGGTCAGCCCGGCAATGGCCGCCGCTGCGGCAGTCACCGGCCATTTCGCCGACATTCGCAGCCTGAAATAAGGAGACAATCATGGCAGAGAAATTTACCCAACATACGGGCCGGGTTGTCCCGCTGGACGCCGCTAACGTCGATACTGACGCTATTATTCCGAAACAGTTTCTGCAGAAGGTGACGCGTACCGGTTTCGGCGCTCATCTGTTCAACGACTGGCGATTCCTGGACGATAAGGGTGAAGTGCCTAATCCGGAATTCGTTCTGAACTTCCCGGAATACAAAGGTGCCTCCATTTTGCTGGCGCGGGAAAACTTTGGCTGCGGCTCGTCGCGTGAGCATGCGCCATGGGCGTTGACCGACTACGGCTTTAAGGTGGTCATTGCCCCGAGTTTCGCGGATATCTTCTACGGCAACAGCTTCAACAACCAGCTTCTGCCGGTAACGCTGAGCGATGAGCAGGTCGACGAATTGTTCGCGCTGGTTAAGGCGAATCCGGGCATGTCGTTTGAAGTGGATCTGGAAGCGGAAGTGGTGAAAGCCGGGGATAAGACCTACAGCTTCAGCATTGATGCGTTCCGCCGCCACTGCATGCTGAACGGTCTGGACAGCATTGGCCTGACGCTGCAGCACGAAGACGCCATCTCAGCGTACGAGAACAAACAGCCTGCGTTTATGGGCTAAAGGCAATGGCCCGCGAAGCGCGGGCCATTGATAAGGGTGCGTTGAGGCTCAACCACTCTGGAGAGGCGGGGAATTTTCCCCGCCCATACCGCTAACGTTTCGCTTCGTAAGCCAACACTGCCGCCATTTCTGTTTTCTCCTGTCTGAAATGCAATTCACATAACGAATCACGGACCATCCAGGTGAAGATCAACAACGTCGTACAGATCAGAAACAAACCTAACAGCAGAGTACGTTTTGGCATTCCAGCCTCCTTATTGCTTTTCGGCAATGAAGAGACTAACCTCGCAATGTGGGTTGTGAAGTTGATCTCCCCATCAATCTTTTGATGTGGGACTCTCCACTGTTTGCCTCTTGCGAAAGCCTGAGGCAAACAGCCTCAAGCACCCGCCACGCACTCTATTCCCCTTCGCGAGCTCTGTCAGAATGTCGTTCCATTTTGTGAAGCCGTCTTCCAGAATCAGACGTCTTTTACCCGGCAGGTCAGCAGGAGCGTCACAACGGATATCGCCGCAATCACCCAGTAAACAGAAGCATGCCCATAGCTTTGCGCCAGCGCGCCCTGGATCACACCGGCAAGAATCACGCCGGTTGAAATACTGTTCGTAAAGAGCGTCGTAGCCGATCCCGCGCGTCCGGGCATCAGATCCTGAAACCAGAGCATGCCGATTCCGGCGACGATCCCAATGAACACGGCATTGAACAGCTGCAGCGCCAGTAGCGCTTCGCGCGAGTGGAATAAGATCAGCCCAAGATAAAACAACACCCCGGCAGCAACCGCAACCACCATCATTTTGCGTTTACCGAAACGCTTTACGTAATATCCCGCCAGAATCATCGCCGGAATTTCCAGCCCGGCAGCGGTTCCCATTAAGATCCCGGCGAGCTTGTCCGGTAAGCCCAGATCGCTGCTGATCCACAGCGGCATATCGATGATGTACATGGTGTTGCAGGTCCACATCAGCGTGGAGGCAATAAACAGCATGCGGACGTTTTTGTCCTGCCAGCCGCTCACCTGGGTGAGAGGTTTATCCGGTGTCTGTTCGACGCGCGCCACGGACGGCAGCGCGAAGGCAATCAATACCAGGCTGATGACAAATATCCCGGCGGCAATGGAGAACATAGTGGTAAAGCCGTAGTTCAACGCCAGCATAAAGGCCAGCGGCGGGCCAATGACCCACGCCAGCGAGAGCTGGGCACGCATCACCGAGCTGAACATCACCACTTCCCGCGCCGAGCTATCCGCATATTCCCGGGCCAGCGCGAACAGCTGCGGCATAGCGGTGTTCGCCAGCGACGCCAGCAGCACGCCACAGGTAATGAGCGTCAGGTAGTGGCGGTTAAAGGCAAAGAGCAGCGCGTTGCCCACGGCCATGGCGCAGCAAAAGAGGATCAGCCTGCGGCGATCGCCCTGGCTGTCCGATCGTTTCGCCAGCGCGAGGCTGACCAGAATCCCGGCGATGGCGTTGACGGTATAAAACAGGCCGACCCAAAACGGCTGCGCCCCCACCTCGCGGCTGAGAAACAGGCTCAGCGTCGGCGCCTGCAGCGCCCCCGCCACGCCCATCATAAAGGCCACCAGCATAAAAGCGGCATACACGCCGTTCAGGCGTCGCCCCATCGTCATCAACCACAGCATGCGCAAGTCCTTGTGAAAGCGAATCAAAATTGGGTGAATAGTAAACGAAAAAAGCCAGCAAAAACATTTTGCTGGCGGGTGATAAGCACCAATACTCAGTCACACATGATCGAGGCGAGTTAGCGGGAAGAGGTCGGTTTCGTAACGTCCCACTGCATCAATTCTTCTAACGTTTTCAGCCGTTGCTCTGCACACCGGCGGGCCAGCCAGGACGATCCCTTTGTCGCTGAAAAGTACTGCTGATAAAACTGACGTGCGGTAGACCTCTTCATAATTTACCTCCTCACTTCATCGAGGAGAATTATTGGCCTAATATAGGGATAAATAAATTGCTGGTTTTTTGTCAGGAGTTCCCCTTTTATGCCTTCCGGCCGTCTGCAACAACAGTTTATCCGCCTCTGGCAGTGCTGCGAGGGGCAATCGCAGGAGACCACGCTCAACGAGCTGGCTGACTTGCTTAGCTGTTCCCGCCGCCATATGCGCACGTTGCTGAACACCATGCAGCAGCAGGGTTGGTTAAGCTGGGAAGCAGAGGCGGGACGCGGCAAACGCTCGCGACTGACCTTTCTCTATACCGGGCTGGCGCTACAGCAGCAGCGCGCAGAAGATCTGCTGGAGCAGGACCGCATCGATCAGCTGGTCCAGCTGGTGGGCGACAAGGCCGCCGTGCGCCAGATGCTGGTTTCCCATCTCGGACGCAGTTTTCGTCAGGGCCGACACATCCTGCGGGTGCTCTACTATCGTCCGATGAAAAATCTGTTACCCGGCACAGCTTTACGCCGCTCAGAAACCCATATGGCCCGACAAATCTTCAGCGGCCTGACGCGGATAAATGAGGAAAACGGGGAACTGGAAGCGGATATCGCGCACCACTGGCAGCAGCTTTCCCCGCGCCACTGGCGCTTTTTCTTACGCCCCGGCATCCACTTTCACCACGGTCGCGAGCTGGAAATGCACGACGTCATCGCCTCTCTGGAACGCGCCCGCAAGCTCCCGCTCTACTCCCATATCTCCCGCGTCCACTCCCCCACGGCCTGGACGCTGGATATTGAACTGTCGCAGCAGGACAAGTGGCTTCCCTGGCTGCTGGGCTATGTGCCGTCGATGATTTTGCCCGGCGACTGGGAATCGATGAACAATTTTGCCAGCCTGCCGATTGGCACCGGGCCCTACTCCGTCTCCCGCAATAACAGCAACCAGCTGAAAATCCGCGCGTTCGATGACTACTTTGGCTATCGGGCGCTGATCGACGAAGTGAACGTGTGGGTATTGCCGGATCTCAATGAAGACCTGAGCTGCGGACTGACGCTTGAAGGCCCTACCACCGGAGAAAAGGCCGTGGAGAGCCGCCTGGAGGAGGGCTGCTACTATCTCCTCTTTGACCGCCGCCCCCACCGTGGGGCAAACCCGGCCGTCCGCAAGTGGATCAGCCACGTGCTGTCTCCTTCCAATCTTATCTACCATGCGGAAGAGCAATACCAGACATACTGGTTCCCGGCGTACGGCCTGCTTCCGCGCTGGCACCACGCCCGCCCAACGCGCTGCGACAAACCCGCGGGGCTGGAGTCCATCACCCTGACCTACTACCGCGAGCATGTTGAGCATCGTTTTATCGCGCGGATCATGACCCGACTGCTGGCAGCCGAGGGGGTCAAGTTAGAGGTCAGGGAAGTGGACTATGACGAATGGCATCAGGGTGAGCTTACCAGCGATATCTGGCTGAACAGCGCCAACTTCACCCTGCCGCTCGATTTTTCATTATTCTCACACCTGTATGAAGTCCCGCTGATCCAGCACTGCATCGACCGGGACTGGCAGCAGGATGCCGCCCTGTGGCGTGCGGGCGAGATGAATCTTGCCGTTTGGTGCCAGCAGCTGCTGGCCGAGCAGGCAATCGTCCCGCTGATCCACCACTGGCTGATGATCCAGGGCCAGCGCAGCATGCGCGGCTTGCGGATGAACACCCTGGGCTGGTTTGATTTTAAATCCGCCTGGTTTGCGCCGCCGGAGCCATAACGCTTTCGTAATATTCACCAAATCATTACAATAGCGCCGTTCTCAACGGGGTGCTGCATCACAGATGTGCGCTGAGATAATACCCGTCGAACCTGATCCGGATAACGCCGGCGAAGGGATTTGAGGCTGTCGCTCAAAATCCTTTGCCACTCAACCCTGAGGTGCAAAGTGTTAAAAAAAGTTCTCCCCCTGCTGGCGCTGTTCGCGCTGCCTGCTTTTGCCAAACCCGTCCTGACGGTCTACACCTACGATTCGTTCTCCGCCGACTGGGGCCCTGGCCCGGTGGTCAAAAAAGCCTTTGAAGCTGACTGCAACTGCGAGCTGAAGTTCGTGGCGCTGGAAGATGGCGTTTCGCTGCTCAACCGCCTGCGCATGGAGGGAAAAAACAGCAAAGCCGACGTGGTGCTCGGACTGGATAACAACCTGCTGGAAGCCGCCTCGCAAACCAAACTCTTTGCCAAAAGCGGCGTAGCGGCAGATGCCGTTAACGTGCCGGGCGGCTGGAAAAACGACACTTTTGTGCCGTTCGACTATGGCTACTTTGCTTTTGTTTACGACAAAAACAAGCTGAAAAACCCGCCGAAGAGCCTGAAAGAGCTGGTGGAAAGCGACCAGAAGTGGCGCGTGATTTATGAAGATCCGCGGACCAGCACGCCGGGCCTGGGTCTGCTGCTGTGGATGCAAAAGGTCTACGGGGATAAAGCGCCGGAAGCGTGGCAGAAGCTGGCCGCCAAAACCGTCACCGTGACCAAAGGCTGGAGCGAAGCCTATGGCCTGTTCCTCAAAGGCGAAAGCGACCTGGTGCTGAGCTACACCACCTCCCCGGCCTACCACATTATCGCCGAGAAGAAAGATAACTATGCTGCCGCAGATTTTGCGGAAGGGCACTATCTGCAGGTGGAAGTGGCCGCGCGTACCGCTGCCAGCAAACAGCCCGAGCTGGCCGAGAAGTTCCTTAAATTTATGGTTTCACCGGCATTCCAGAACGCGATTCCCGCAGGCAACTGGATGTATCCGGTCACTAACGTTGCGCTGCCTGCAGGTTTTGAACAGTTGACCAAACCGAAAACCTCGCTGGAGTTTACGCCGCAACAGGTCGCCGCGCAGCGTGCCGCATGGGTAAGTGAATGGCAACGCGCCGTCAGCCGTTAATTCCCGGCTGGTTATTGCCCGGGCTGCTCGCCGCCGTACTGATGGTGGTAGTCAGCCTGGGGGCTTTTCTTGCATTGTGGTTTAACGCGCCAGAGAGCGACCTGCTCGCCCTCTGGTACGATAGCTACCTATGGCACGTCATTCGCTTCTCTTTCTGGCAGGCGTTTCTCTCTGCCCTGATGTCGGTGCTCCCGGCTATTTTTCTTGCACGCGCGCTGTATCGGCGGCGTTTCCCCGGCAGGCAGGCCCTGCTGCGCCTGTGCGCCATGACGCTGATCCTGCCCGTGCTGGTAGCGGTATTTGGCATTCTGAGCGTTTACGGTCGCCAGGGCTGGCTGGCATCGCTGTTCGGCCAGCTTGGTCTGGAATGGTCATTCTCGCCTTACGGACTGCAGGGCATCCTGCTGGCGCACGTCTTTTTCAATATGCCGATGGCAACGCGCCTCTTTTTGCAGGCGCTGGAGAACATTCCCGGCGAACAGCGTCAGGTTGCCGCCCAGCTCGGCATGCGCGGCGCGTCGTTCTTCCGCTTTGTCGAATGGCCGTGGCTGCGCCGCCAGCTCCCGCCCGTGGCGGCATTAATCTTCATGCTCTGCTTTGCCAGCTTTGCCACCGTGCTGTCGCTCGGCGGCGGGCCGCAGGCCACTACCATTGAGCTGGCGATTTACCAGGCGCTGAGTTACGACTACGATCCCGGCCGCGCCGCGCTGCTGGCGATAGTCCAGATGGCGTGCTGTCTTGCGCTGGTGCTGTTGAGCCAGCGGCTGAGTAAAGCCATTCCCGCTGGCAGTCATCAAATAACCGGCTGGCGCGATCCGCAGGACAGCCTGCACAGCCGCGTCAGCGATTTTATCCTGATCGCGCTGGCGCTTCTGCTACTGCTGCCGCCGCTGATGGCCGTTATCGTTGACGGACTGAACCTCAATCTCATGTCAGTCCTGCAACAGCCCGTCCTCTGGCAGGCCACCTGGACCTCGCTGCGTATCGCGCTGGCGGCAGGATTACTGTGTGTCATCCTGACCATGATGCTGCTGTGGAGCAGCCGTGAGCTTTTCGCCCGCCGGGCGCAAAAAGCCGGACAAATGCTGGAGCTGACGGGCATGCTGATTCTGGCAATGCCGGGGATCGTGCTGGCAACGGGCTTCTTTTTACTGTTTAACAGCACCATCGGCCTGCCGGAAAGCGCCGACGGCATTGTGATCTTTACCAACGCCTTAATGGCCATCCCTTATGCGCTCAAGGTGCTGGAAAACCCGATGCGCGACGTCAACAGCCGCTACGGTTTGCTGTGCCAGTCGCTGGGCATGCAGGGCTGGCAGCGGCTGAAGGTGGTCGAACTGCGCGCGCTAAAGCGTCCCCTGGCTCAGGCGCTGGCGTTTGCCTGCGTGCTCTCTATTGGAGACTTTGGCGTCGTGGCGCTGTTCGGCAATGACGATTTCCGCACGCTGCCATACTGGCTCTATCAGCAAATCGGCTCTTACCGCAGTCAGGACGGTGCGGTCACCGCGCTGTTACTGCTGCTGCTGTGCTTTGCCTTATTTACCGTTATCGAGAAACTTCCGGGGCGTGATGTTAAAACTGACTGATGTAACCTGGCTTTATCAGCATCTGCCGATGCGCTTCACGCTCTCCGTGCGCCAGGGAGAGATGCTCGCCGTGCTTGGCCCAAGCGGTGCGGGAAAAAGCACGCTGCTTAATCTGGTTGCGGGTTTTCTGCAACCGGCAAGCGGATCGATCGTCATAGATAACCGGGATCATACCCACACGCCGCCCGCAAAACGTCCGGTTTCAATGCTGTTTCAGGAAAACAACCTGTTTACCCACCTGACGGTGCGGCAAAACATCGCGCTGGGAATGCACCCGGGACTCAGGCTGAACGATGACCAGCGCCATAAGCTGGAGGTCATTGCCGCGCAGATGGGGATCACCGGGTTTATCGACAGGCTGCCGGGCGAGCTTTCCGGCGGCCAGCGTCAGCGCGTGGCGCTGGCGCGTTGTCTGGTGCGCGAACAGCCGATACTGCTGCTGGATGAGCCGTTCTCGGCGCTCGATCCCGCGCTGCGTCAGGAGATGCTGGCCCTGGTGCAGGAGGTCTGTCAGCGCCAGCAGCTGACGATGCTGATGGTTTCGCACAGTATTGAGGATGCTGCACGGATTGCGCCGCGATCGGTAGTCGTTGCCGAAGGGCGAATTGCGTGGGATGGGAAGACGGAAGAGCTGCTCAGTGGTCAAGCGGGGGCGTCTTCTTTGTTGGGGATTCGTGCGGTCTGATGCCCTCACCCTGGCCCTCTCCCACAGGGAGAGGGTTTCCCACAAAATAATGCCTGCACGGACGACCCCCTCTCCCTTGAGGGAGAGGGCTGGGGTGAGGGGGAACATACGGCTGTGGAGGTCATTCCGTTCACTTTATGTTCCTTGCTACTCTGTGATTCCTGTACCGGTGAACGTGCCAGTGCGGCTCAATCGCCGCCGCCCTGGCGACCCTGGCTCCCGGCGGTAAATCGCCGCTTCGCGGATTGCTCGCCCCATCCCTGGGGCTCACCCTTTAAGGTCCAGCGCATGCGCTGTCCAAAATTGCTCCCGGCAATTTTGTCCTCAGCTTATTCCTTCAGGCTATCGGGTCGGGCATGAGCCTGCATCCCTGCAGGCCACGCCCTCTCGGCGCATCCCTGCGCCTCGCCCCGGCCTTACGGAAACGCTTCGGCGATTTACAGCCGGACCAGGGCATCGCTGTAAGCCATTCATTTTCCTGATACCACATTTATCGCTTCCGGTTAAAAAATTACTGGGGATTTCTCAGCCCACAGGGAGAGGGAAAACACCTTAACGACTTACCACCTTCAACAGGATCTCACCGTACACCGGCATCAGCGGGTGACGAATCAGCGCGACCAGAGCAACCACCGCCACGCCGAGCGTCAGCGGGGCCAGCCAGAGCAGGCGAGTGCGCGGGAGATAGCGCGTCAGGCGATCGACACTGGCTTTCGCGCTGCGCCATAGCCGCCAGCAGAGCCATGCCGCCAGCCACAGCAGCAGCGCCGTGCCCAGCAGCAGCCACTTAAACTCACCGCTTTGCATACCGTCAGGAATATCAATGGCAGCACCCGCGAGGATCCCCGGCAGGAAGTAGAACGGCGGCCAGAAGACGCAGCCGATAATGTTTGGCACCACGAATTTCGCAACGGGCAGATCCAGCATCCCGGCCACCATCGGCACCAGCGGACGCGTTGGCCCTACGAAGCGGCCGACGAGGATAGTAAACATGCTGTGCTGGTGCAGCGCATGCTCGGTCTTATCCAGCAAAGCTTTGTTCTTTTTCATGAACGACCAGCGGTGCAGCGGCTTCTTAAAGCGCCAGCCCAGCCAGAAGGAGATCCAGTCGCCGAGCAGGCAGCCGATAATTCCCGCCAGCCACGCCTGCCAGAAATTGACCTCACCGCTGCCAATCAGGGCCCCAAGCCCCGCCATCATCACGGTACCGGGCAGGATTAACCCGACGAGCGCCAGCGATTCCAGAAACGCCACCAGCGCCACGGCGATGAGCGAGTACATAACGGACTGGGTAATAAAGTGTTCCAGCAATGCCTGCATAACTATTCCGGTCAGAAAACGAATCAGCGATTCTGCTTAGCGCCCCGCACCGCGTCAAGGCAACAATTGTCTGAATAGTTTACAGGTTGCTTCCCGCATTCACCTGTTTGTTTATCTTTTTTTACCGTTTATTCACATCCCGCGCGGAATTCACTCGGGCTGGCACCGGTACATTTTTTAAATACGCGGGAGAAATAGAGCTGATCCTCAAAGCCCACGTTGCGCCCCACGGTGGCGATCGGCATCCTGGTGGTGCTGAGCAGCAGCTTCGCCTGGCTGATCCGCTGATCCTCGCGCCAGCTTAATACGCTGACGCCCAGCTGCTGGCGGAACAGATGCGACAGCCGCGACGGCGACAGGCAGACGTGCTGGGCAACGCTGGCGATATCAAACTGGCTATCGGCCAGGTGGTCGCTGATGTACTGGCAGGCGTCGCGCACGCGGTTATCCAGCGGCGGGTTAAGCGACTCGTTAATCGCCTCCATCCGTCGCAGCAGCAGCTGTTCAAGCAGGTTAATCGCCAGCAGTTCAGCGTAGCGACCTCCGGCCTGTCCCGCCTCAATAATCTGCGCAAAAAGCTCGCGAAACTGCGCCAGATGAACCTCATCCGGGCGATAAAAACCGGTGTGCGCAAAAATCGCCGGCCAGGAAAGCCACTCCTGCCAGTAGGCGCGTGGACGGAAATAGACCCACTGGTGATACCACTCTTTGGCATCCGGATGACGGCCATAGTGGTGGATCTCCCCAGGCGGGAAGAGCAGGATATCTCCCGGGCGGCAGACGAACTGCTGGTCGCCGTTCTTTATGATCCCTTCCCCTCGCACGGTCAGGTTGAGGATATATCCTTTCATCCCGAGCGGTCGGTCGACGTAAAAGTCGAGATATCCCTCAGCCTCGATAGGGGTCAGTCCCGCCACAAGGTGCGCGTTAAACGAGTATCCCGGCAGCAGGGGATCGTTTTGCGTTTCGGCCATAGATTCAGTTCTCCCAAGGGTCCTGAAGGAAACCAATTGTCCATATCACTATAAGCAGGTTAAAAATGGCCCGCGAAAAGATCCAAAAAGCATCACGCCGCTTTTACGTCCGCCATGTTTCAGCCTTTCCCCCTGATTTCTCCGCCAGAACAGGCAGATAAGCAGTAACAAAAGTGTCTATAAGTGCGGCAGAAATGTCCACATTGAATATTTGCACGGCGTCACACTTTCCGTTGTAACAGCAATTTAGTCCATAAGATTAGCGGATCCTGCCTGACGGCTTTTGTCCCCAGTCTCTAATGTTCTTCCATACCTGTTTTTTCGATGGAGCAACACCATGGCAATTGCGATTGGCCTCGATTTTGGCAGCGATTCGGTTCGCGCGCTGGCAGTGGACTGTACGTCCGGCCAGGAGATAGCAACCAGCGTTGAGTGGTATCCGCGCTGGCAAGAGGGGCGCTACTGTGATGCGCCGAACAACCAGTTTCGTCACCACCCGCGTGACTATATCGAGTCGATGGAAGCGGCGATCAAAACCGTCCTGGCCGAACTGACCGACGCCCAGCGGGCGGATATTGTTGGGATTGGCGTCGACAGCACTGGCTCCACGCCTGCCCCTGTGGATTTCGAAGGCCGCGTGCTGGCGCTGCGCCCGGAGTTCGCCGACAACCCGAACGCCATGTTCGTGCTGTGGAAAGACCACACCGCAGTGGAAGAGGCCGAAGCCATCACCCGCCTGTGCCATCAGCCCGGCAAGACAGACTACTCGCGCTACATCGGCGGGATTTATTCCAGCGAATGGTTCTGGGCCAAGATCCTCCACGTCACCCGTGCCGACGCCTCCGTCGCACAGGCAGCGGCGTCATGGGTTGAGCTGTGCGACTGGGTGCCTGCCCTGCTCTCCGGCACCACCCGCCCGCAGGATATCCGCCGCGGCCGCTGCAGCGCAGGGCATAAATCCCTGTGGCATGAAAGCTGGGGCGGCCTGCCTCCGGCCGCGTTCTTCGATGAGCTTGACCCGATTATCAACAAAAGCCTGACATACCCGCTGTTTACCGACACCTTCACCGCCGATGTTCCCGTCGGTACCCTCTGTGAAGAGTGGGCAACGCGCCTCGGTCTGCCGCAGAACGTGGCCATCTCCGGCGGCGCGTTTGACTGCCATATGGGCGCCGTAGGCGCGGGCGCACAGCCAAACACGCTGGTCAAAGTCATCGGGACCTCCACCTGCGACATCCTGACGGCGGATAAAGCCACCGTCGGCGACCGCGCGGTGAAAGGCATCTGCGGCCAGGTTGACGGCAGCGTGGTACCGGACTTCATCGGTCTGGAGGCAGGTCAGTCCGCGTTTGGCGATATCTACGCCTGGTTTGGTCGCGTGCTCGGCTGGCCGCTGGACCAGCTGGCGGCGGCGCATCCTGAACTGAAAACCCAGATAGCTGACAGCAAAAAGCAGCTTCTGCCGCAGCTCACCGAAGCCTGGGCCAAAAATCCGTCTCTCGATCACCTCCCGGTGGTGCTGGACTGGTTTAACGGTCGCCGCACGCCGTTTGCCAACCAGCGCCTGAAAGGGGTGATCGCGGATCTCAACCTGGCGACCGACGCTCCTGCGCTGTTCGGCGGCCTGATTGCCGCAACGGCCTTCGGTGCCCGCGCCATTATGGAGTGCTTCACCGACCAGGGCATCGACGTGAATAACGTGATGGCGCTGGGCGGCATCGCCCGTAAAAACCCGGTGATCATGCAGGCCTGCTGCGACGTGCTGAACCGTCCGCTGCAGATTGTGGCCTCCGATCAGTGCTGCGCGCTGGGCGCGGCGATTTTCGCCGCCGTCGCCGCGGGCGTTCACGCCGACATTCCGACCGCGCAGCAGCATATGGCGAGCGCCGTCGAAAACACGCTCCAGCCGCGCGTCCAGCAGGCACAACGCTTTGAACAGCTTTATCAGCGCTACCAGCAGTGGGCAAAAAGCGCCGAACTTCACTATCTCCCTGTCGCCGCCCCGGCCAAAAGTACCGCGGACACTACGGCAACCCTGACCCATTAAGGACACGATGATGACCATTTTTAATAACTATGAAGTGTGGTTTGTGATTGGCAGCCAGCATCTGTACGGACCGGAAGCGCTGCAGCAGGTAACGAAACACGCGGAGCACGTCGTTAACGCGCTGAACGCGGAAGCCAAACTGCCGTGCAAGCTGGTGCTGAAACCGCTGGGCACCACGCCGGACGAAATTACCCATATCTGCCGCGACGCGAACTACGACGATAAATGCGCCGGTCTGGTGGTGTGGCTGCACACCTTCTCACCGGCAAAAATGTGGATCAACGGCCTGTCTATCCTCAACAAACCGCTGCTGCAGTTCCATACCCAGTTCAACGCCTCCCTGCCGTGGGACAGCATCGACATGGACTTTATGAACCTGAACCAGACCGCACACGGCGGCCGCGAGTTCGGCTTCATCGGCGCGCGTATGCGTCAGCAGCACGCGGTGGTCACTGGCCACTGGCAGGATGGCAAGGCGCAACAGCGTATCGGCTCCTGGATGCGCCAGGCGGTTTCGAAGCAGGATACCCGCCAACTGAAAGTGGTGCGTTTCGGCGACAACATGCGTGAAGTGGCGGTCACCGACGGCGACAAAGTGGCCGCGCAGATCAAGTTCGGCTTCTCCGTGAATACCTGGGCCGTGGGCGACCTGGTGCAGGTGGTGAATGAAATCAGCGATGGCGACGTAAGCGCGCTGGTGGACGAGTACGAAAGCAGCTACCGCCTGACGCCTGCGGCACAGATCAACGGCGACAAGCGTCAGAACGTGCTGGATGCGGCGCGCATCGAACTGGGCATGAAGCGCTTCCTGCAACAGGGCGGTTTCCACGCCTTTACCACCACTTTTGAAGACCTCCACGGTCTGAAACAGCTGCCGGGCCTGGCGGTACAACGTCTGATGCAGCAGGGCTACGGCTTTGCCGGCGAAGGCGACTGGAAAACTGCCGCTCTGCTTCGCATCATGAAGGTGATGTCGACCGGTCTGCAGGGCGGCACCTCCTTTATGGAGGACTACACCTATCACTTCGAGAACGGCAATGACCTGGTGCTCGGCTCGCACATGCTGGAAGTGTGTCCTTCCATCGCGGTAGAGGAAAAACCGATCCTCGACGTGCAGTACCTCGGCATCGGCGGCAAAGCCGATCCGGCGCGTCTGATCTTCAACACCCGCACTGGCCCGGCCATCAACGCCAGCCTGATCGATCTGGGCGATCGTTTCCGCCTGCTGGTGAACTGCGTCGATGCGGTTGAAACGCCACATTCTCTGCCGAAACTGCCGGTCGCCAACGCCCTGTGGAAAGCACAGCCGGACCTGCCGACCGCGTCAGAAGCCTGGATCCTGGCCGGTGGCGCGCACCATACCGTCTTCAGCCACGCGCTGGATCTGAACGACATGCGTCAGTTCGCCGAGCTGCACGATATCGAACTGACCGTCATTGATAACGATACCCGCCTGCCCGCCTTCAAGGACGCGCTGCGCTGGAACGAAGTCTATTACGGTTCAAAACGCTAAAGCACGGAATGCCCGGTGGCGCCGCGTTTACCGGGCCTACGATCCTGTAGGCCGGGTAAGCGAAGCGCCATCCGGCACTGGAGACAACAATGTTAGATGAGCTCAAACGGCAGGTACTTGAAGCCAACCTGGCGCTGCCGAAACATAATCTGGTCACCCTGACCTGGGGCAACGTGAGCGCCGTTGACCGCGATAAAGGCGTGTTCGTGATCAAGCCTTCCGGCGTCGATTACGCGGTGATGACCGCGGACGATATGGTCGTTGTCAGCATCGAAACGGGTGAAGTGGTGGAAGGGAACAAAAAGCCGTCGTCCGATACGCCGACTCACCGCCTGCTCTACCGATCATTCCCGACCATCGGCGGCATTGTGCATACCCATTCGCGCCATGCGACCATCTGGGCGCAGGCGGGCCAGTCCATCCCGGCGACCGGCACCACCCACGCGGACTACTTTTACGGCACCATTCCCTGCACGCGTTTGATGACCGATGCGGAAATCAACGGCGAGTATGAGTGGGAAACCGGCAACGTGATTGTCGAAACCTTCGAAAAACAGGGGATCGACGCGGCGCAAATGCCCGGCGTGCTGGTGCACTCTCACGGCCCGTTTGCCTGGGGGAAAAACGCGGAGGACGCGGTGCATAACGCCATCGTGCTCGAAGAGATCGCCTATATGGGGATCTTTTGTCGCCAGCTGGCACCGCAGCTGCCGGATATGCAGCAAACCCTGCTGGATAAGCATTACCTGCGCAAGCACGGTGCGAAGGCCTACTATGGGCAGTAAACCCCCTCACCCTGACCCTCTCCCCCGAGGGGAGAGGGGACTGGCCGGTGCGGTAATCAACGTTAGCGCAGGACTGGGTTTTCTCCCTCTCCCCTCCGGGGAGAGGGCGGGGTGAGGGGCCACCGTTAAAATATTACTGTATAAAACCCCAGCAAACCCACCTCAACCAGGCTATAATCAGGCCTGGTTTTGTTTTCTGGGATAACGGCGTGGCGCAGGCGCAAGAAGGTTTTTTACTGACCCGACACTGGCGGGATACCCCTCAGGGCACCGAGGTCGCGTTCTGGCTGGCAACCGACAACGGTCCGCTGCACGTTACGCTGCCGCCGCAGGAATCCGTGGCCTTTATTCCTGAAGCCCACGTCGAAAAAGTGAAGCAGCTGCTGCGCGGCGAAAACGGCTGGCGCATAACCCCGCTTGAACTAAAAGATTTCCACCGTCAACCGGTTTACGGCCTCTACTGTCGCGCCCATCGACAGCTGATGCGCTATGAAAAACTGCTCCGCGAGGCGGGCGTGACGCTCTACGAAGCCGACATCCGCCCACCGGAGCGCTTTCTCATGGAACGGTTTATTACCGCGCCCGTCTGGGTCGACGGCACCGCGCATAGCGGCAGCCTCGTTAACGCTCGGCTAAAGCCGAACCCACATTACCGCCCTCCGCTGAAGTGGGTCTCTCTGGATATCGAAACCACCCGCCACGGCGAACTGTACTGCATTGGCCTGGAAGGCTGCGGCGATCGGGTTGTCTATATGCTCGGGCCGCCGAATGGCGATGCGTCCGCGCTGGATTTCCGGCTTGAGTACGTCAGCAGCCGCCCGCAGCTGCTTGAGAAGCTTAACCAGTGGTTTGCCGACTACGATCCCGACGTCCTGATCGGCTGGAACGTGGTGCAGTTCGACCTGCGCGTGCTGCAAAAACACGCCGAGCGCTACCGCATTCCGCTGATGCTGGGGCGCGGCAACAGCGAGCTGGAATGGCGCGAGCACGGTTTTAAGAACGGCGTTTTCTTCGCACAGGCGAACGGTCGCCTGATTATCGACGGCATCGAGGCGCTCAAGTCCGCCTTCTGGAACTTCTCATCATTCGCCCTCGAAGCGGTGGCGCAGGAGCTGCTTGGCGAAGGCAAATCCATCGACAACCCCTGGGACAGAATGGACGAGATCGACCGGCGCTTTAACGAAGACAAACCGGCGCTCGCCACCTATAACCTGAAAGACTGCGAGCTGGTCACGCAGATATTCCACAAAACCGAGATCATGCCGTTCCTGCTGGAGCGCGCGACGGTGAACGGCCTTGCGGTCGACAGGCATGGTGGATCGGTTGCCGCCTTTAGCCACCTCTATTTTCCGCGGATGCACCGGGCAGGATACGTCGCCCCTAACCTCGGGGACGTACCGCCGCAGGCCAGCCCCGGCGGCTACGTCATGGACTCCCGGCCAGGATTGTATGACTCCGTTCTGGTGCTGGACTACAAAAGCCTCTACCCGTCGATTATCCGCACCTTCCTGATCGATCCCGTCGGGCTGGTTGAGGGCATGGCCCAGCCGGATAATGAACACAGCACCGAAGGCTTCCTCGGCGCACGTTTCTCGCGGGAAAAACACTGCCTGCCTGAAATCGTGGGAAGTATCTGGCACGGCCGCGATGAGGCCAAGCGCCACGGCAACAAGCCGCTATCACAGGCGCTGAAAATTATCATGAACGCCTTCTACGGCGTGCTGGGTACCAGCGCCTGTCGCTTCTTCGACCCGCGGCTGGCGTCGTCGATCACCATGCGCGGGCACGAGATCATGCGCCAGACCAAAGCGCTGATTGAGTCCCGGGGCTATGACGTCATCTACGGCGACACCGATTCCACCTTTGTGTGGCTCAAGGGTACGCATTCAGAAGACGACGCCGCCCGCATCGGCAAAGATCTGGTCGCCTTCGTGAACGACTGGTGGCAGGAATATTTGCGGAAAGAGCGGTTAACCAGCGCGCTGGAGCTGGAATTTGAAACCCATTTCGCCCGCTTTTTAATGCCCACCATTCGCGGTACCGATCAGGGCAGCAAGAAGCGCTACGCCGGGCTGATTCAGGACGGCGACGCGCAGCGGATGGTTTTTAAAGGGCTCGAGACGGTACGTACCGACTGGACGCCGCTGGCGCAGCAGTTCCAGCAAACGCTCTATCTGCGGGTGTTTCGCAATGAGCCGTATCAGGACTACGTGCGCGAGACGATAGCCAGCCTGATGGCGGGCGAACTTGACGCGCAGCTGGTGTATCGCAAACGCCTGCGCCGCCCGCTCGCGGAGTACCAGCGCAACGTTCCTCCGCACGTGCGCGCCGCGCGCCTCGCGGACGAAGAAAACGTCCGCCGTGGCCGCGCGCCGCAGTATCAGAACCGGGGCACCATCAAATACGTCTGGACGATAAACGGTCCGGAACCGGTGGATTATCAGCACTCGCCTCTGGATTACGAACACTATCTGACGCGCCAGCTTCAGCCGGTTGCTGACGGAATTTTGCCCTTCATCGACGACGACTTTGCTACACTGGTTACAGGGCAACTTGGCCTATTTTGACGCGTGACGAAATGGCTGCCATCCAGTACCATAGCGCCCTTTCCATTCCCGGACCCATTTTTCGATGACCGTCTTTTTTGACGGTGGTCGAACTATTGCCTGCAATTAAAGATTAGAGCCGAACAACTATGCCTTTTACACTTGGTCAACGCTGGATCAGCGATACAGAAAGCGAACTTGGATTAGGAACCGTCGTTGCCGTTGATGCACGCATGGTTACCCTCCTCTTCCCTGCCACCGGTGAAAACCGCCTGTACGCTCGCAATGACTCCCCTGTAACCCGCGTGATGTTTAATCCGGGTGACACCGTGACCAGCCATGACGGCTGGCAGCTCAAGATTGAAGACGTAAAAGAAGAGAATGGACTGCTCGCCTATATCGGGACTCGCCTGGACACCGACGAGACCAATGTCATCCTGCGCGAAGTGCTGCTCGACAGCAAGCTGGTGTTCAGCAAGCCGCAGGACCGCCTGTTTGCCGGGCAAATCGACCGTATGGATCGCTTTTCGCTGCGCTATCGCGCGCGTAAGTTCCAGAGTGAACAGTACCGCATGCCGTGGAGCGGCCTGCGCGGCCAGCGCACCAGCCTGATCCCCCACCAGCTGAACATCGCCCATGACGTGGGCCGTCGCCACGCGCCGCGCGTGCTGCTGGCAGATGAAGTAGGCCTGGGTAAAACCATTGAAGCGGGTATGATCCTGCATCAACAGCTGCTTTCCGGCGCAGCCGAGCGCGTGCTGATTGTGGTCCCGGAAACCCTGCAGCACCAGTGGCTGGTTGAGATGCTGCGCCGCTTCAACCTGCGTTTCTCTCTGTTCGACGACGAACGCTACGCCGAAGCGCAGCACGATGCGGACAACCCGTTTGAAACCGAACAGCTAGTGATTTGCTCTCTGGACTTCGTGCGCCGCAGCAAGCAGCGCCTTGAGCATCTGTGCGATGCCGAATGGGACCTGATGGTGGTCGACGAAGCGCACCACCTGGTCTGGAGCGAAGATGCGCCGAGCCGCGAATATATGGCTATCGAGCAGCTTGCCGAGCGCGTGCCTGGCGTCCTGCTGCTGACCGCAACGCCGGAACAGCTGGGTCTCGAAAGCCACTTCGCCCGTCTGCGCCTGCTCGACCCAAACCGTTTCCACGATTTTGAGCAGTTTGTGGAAGAACAGAATAACTACCGTCCGGTGGCGGATGCCGTCGCTCTGCTGCTGGCGGGCAAGCGTCTTTCTAATGACGAACTCAACACCCTGAGCGATCTGATTGGCGAGCAGGATATCGAGCCGCTTTTGCAGGCTGCGAACAGCGAGAACGACAACGCGGAATCCGCGCGTAAAGAGCTGATCGACATGCTGATGGATCGCCACGGCACCAGCCGCGTGCTGTTCCGTAACACCCGTAACGGCGTTAAAGGCTTCCCGAAACGCGAGCTGCACACCATTAAACTGCCGCTGCCGACGCAGTATCAGACGGCGATTAAAGTCTCCGGCATTATGGGTGCGCGCAAAACGCAGGAAGAGCGCGCCCGCGACATGCTTTATCCGGAACAAATCTACCAGGAGTTCGAAGGCGATACCGGCACCTGGTGGAACTTCGATCCGCGCGTGGAGTGGCTGATGGGCTACCTGACCGCGCACCGCTCCCAGAAAGTGCTGGTGATCTGCGCCAAGGCGGCTACCGCGCTGCAGCTGGAGCAGGTCCTGCGCGAGCGTGAAGGTATTCGCGCCGCCGTGTTCCACGAAGGCATGTCCATCGTTGAACGCGACCGCGCCGCGGCGTGGTTCGGGGAAGAGGACAGCGGCGCGCAGGTTCTGCTGTGTTCCGAAATCGGTTCTGAAGGCCGTAATTTCCAGTTTGCCAGCAACCTGGTGATGTTCGATCTGCCGTTCAACCCGGATCTGCTGGAACAGCGTATCGGTCGTCTGGATCGTATCGGTCAGGCGCATGATATTCAGATCCACGTGCCGTATCTGGAAAAAACCGCGCAGTCCGTGCTGGTACGCTGGTTCCACGAAGGTCTGGACGCGTTTGAACATACCTGCCCGACGGGCCGCACGATTTACGATCAGGTGCATGCCGATCTGATCGGCTACCTGGCCGCGCCGGAAAACACGGAAGGGTTTGATGAGCTGATCAAGTCCTGCCGCGAGAAGCACGACGCGCTGAAAGCGCAGCTGGAACAGGGCCGCGACCGCCTGCTGGAGATCCACTCCAACGGCGGTGAAAAAGCGCAGGCGCTGGCGGAGAGCATTGAAGAGCAGGATGACGACACCAGCCTTATTAGCTTCTCGATGAACCTGTTCGACATCGTCGGCATCAACCAGGATGACCGTGGCGAGAACCTGATTGTCCTGACGCCGTCCGATCACATGCTGGTTCCGGATTTCCCGGGCCTGCCGGAAGATGGCTGTACCATCACCTTTGAGCGTGATGTGGCACTGTCCCGCGAAGACGCCCAGTTTATCACCTGGGAACACCCGCTGATCCGCAACGGGCTGGACCTGATCCTCTCCGGCGATACCGGCAGCAGCACCATCTCCCTGTTGAAAAACAAGGCGCTGCCGGTGGGGACTCTGCTGGTGGAGCTGATCTACGTTGTGGAAGCGCAGGCGCCGAAACAGCTGCAGCTCACCCGCTTCCTGCCGCCAACGCCGGTCCGCCTGCTGCTGGACAAAAACGGCACGAACCTGGCGGGACAGGTTGAATTCGAGAGTTTCAACCGACAGCTGAGCGCGGTAAACCGCCATACGGGCAGCAAGCTGGTGAACGCGGTCCAGCAGGACGTGCACGCTATTCTGCAGCTGGGCGAAACCCAGATTGAAAAAGCGGCCAGAACGCTGATTGACGCCGCGCGCAGCGAAGCCGATGAGAAACTCTCCGCGGAGCTGTCCCGTCTGGAAGCGTTAAAAGCAGTCAACCCGAACATCCGTGACGACGAGCTGGCGGCAATTGAAAGCAACCGTCAGCAGGTGCTGGAAAGCCTGAATCAGGCGAGCTGGCGTCTGGATGCCCTGCGTCTTATCGTTGTGACGCATCAGTAAACGGAGCCCAAGATGGTGATGGAGCCTTACAATCCGCCGCAGGATCCCTGGCTGGTCATTCTGTATCAGGATGAACACATTATGGTGGTCAACAAGCCCAGCGGGCTGTTGTCCGTGCCGGGGCGTCTGGACGAGCACAAAGACAGCGTGATGACGCGCATTCAGCGCGATTATCCGCAGGCGGAGTCCGTCCATCGCCTTGATATGGCCACCAGCGGCGTGATTGTGGTGGCGCTGAATAAGGCGGCGGAACGCGAGCTGAAGCGCCAGTTCCGCGAGCGCGAGCCGAAAAAGCAGTATGTCGCCCGCGTCTGGGGCCACCCCGCGCAGGCGGAAGGGCTGGTGGATTTACCGCTGATCTGCGACTGGCCGAACCGGCCTAAGCAGAAAGTGTGCTATGAAACCGGAAAGGCCGCGCAGACCGAGTATGAAGTGCTGGAGTACGCGCCGGATAATACCGCGCGCGTCCTGCTTAAGCCGATTACCGGACGATCGCACCAGCTGCGCGTGCATATGCTTGCCCTGGGTCATCCAATTCTGGGTGACCGCTTCTACGCGCCGCCTGAAGCGCTGGCCTTAGCGCCACGTCTGCAGCTGCACGCGCAGACGCTCACCATCACCCATCCGGCCTTTGGTAACGCGATGACCTTTAAAGCCCCGGTGGACTTCTAAAAAAAAGCCCGACACCGTCGGGCTTTTTCTTATTTGAAACCTTTCTTCTCTTTAATGAGCTCGTACGCTTTCTGGATTTCCTGCGCCTTTTGCTTCGCCATCTCCATCATTTCCGGCGGTAAGCCTTTCGCGACCAGCTTGTCCGGATGGTGCTCGCTCATAAGCTTACGATAGGCGCGTTTGATCGTGGTCTGATCGTCAGAAGGCTTTACGCCAAGAACGTTACAGGCATCTTCCAGCGTCGGGCCACGCTGCGCCTGCTGCCAGGCACCGCCGGACGACTGCTGGTGATAGCCGCCGCCAAACTGCGCCCCGCCCTGCATCATGCGCAGGAACTGGTCGAACTGCATACGGGAAATGCCCAGCTCTTCCGCAATAACGTATAGAACATCACGTTCATTAGGGTGTAGTGAACCGTCCGCGAAGGCCGCCTGGATTTGAATTTCCAGAAACATCCGAATTAAATCAAAACGTCCGAAGCAGATGCTGCGGAACTGACGCATTTTTTCACGAAGCGGATAGTTATCGGATTTCCCGATGCGAAACGCATTTTGCGCTTCCAGACGGGAGTCGCCGTGCAGGTTCATGCGATCCATAAAGACGCTGGCAATCTGAATATCGGCTTCTGTGACGCGCCCTTTGGATTTGGTTAAGTGCCCCATCACCTCAAAAGTGGTGGAGAAAAAGAGTGACTGACGCTCGCGCTGATTGGCAAACCAGGCCATTTTGCGGCTGCGCGCCTTATCAAACATATGGCCGATAATAAGCCCAAGCACAATCCCCCAGAACCCGGCACCCATGATGATGGCGAACGCAACGCCGATTATTTTACCCCAATACTGCATATACTCCCCGGATAGTCATATTCCTGGCCGACGCAACGTCATCATCACTGTGTTCAAGTCACGGTCAATTGAAGGACATCGCCTATAATTTGCTTTATCATACTCGTCATTCGATAGCGAGCCTAACACTCTGGCACGCAAACGGGCAGGATTAACGCTGGTACTGCGCAGATGAGTAAGATAGTCTCTGAGCGTTTGTAAGCCGTAGCCACTGATGACGGAACAATAAAATACAACGTATGAAAAAACGTATCCCCACCCTCCTGGCCACAATGATTGGCTCCGCCCTGTATAGTCAACAGGGGCTGGCGGCCGATCTCGCCTCGCAGTGTATGCTTGGCGTCCCAAGTTATAATCGCCCACTGGTGAGTGGCGATACAAATAGCTTGCCGGTAACCATTACTGCCGACAGTTCGAAAGGGACTTACCCTGACAATGCCACGTTTACGGGCAATGTAGATATTAACCAGGGCAACAGCCGCCTGCAGGCCGATGAAGTGCAGCTGCACCAGAAGCAACCGGAAGGTGCGGCCGAGCCGGTGCGAACGGTGGATGCACTGGGTAATGTGCACTATGACGACAATCAGGTCATCCTGAAAGGTCCGAAAGCCTGGTCAAACCTGAATACTAAAGATACTAACGTCTGGAAAGGTGATTACCAGATGGTGGGTCGCCAGGGGCGCGGTGACGCGGACCTGATGAAACAGCGCGGTGAAAACCGCTATACGATCCTGGAAAACGGTACGTTCACGTCATGTCTGCCGGGTTCAAATACCTGGAGCGTGGTCGGGAGCGAGGTTATCCATGACCGCGAAGAACAGGTCGCAGAGATCTGGAACGCCCGCTTCAAGCTGGGTCCGGTGCCGATATTCTACAGCCCTTATTTGCAGCTTCCCGTGGGTGACAAACGTCGCTCCGGTTTCCTGATCCCGAATGCCAAATACAGCACGTCGAACTACTTTGAGTTCTATCTGCCGTATTACTGGAACATCGCGCCAAACATGGATGCGACGATCACGCCGCACTATATCCACAAGCGCGGCAACATCATGTGGGAGAACGAGTTCCGCTATCTGACCCACGCCGGTGCGGGGCTGATGGAGCTGGATTATCTGCCGTCGGATAAAGTCTTCCAGGACGAGCATCCGACCGAAGGTAATAAGCACCGCTGGATGTATTTCTGGCAGCATTCCGGGGTAATGGACCAGGTGTGGCGTTTCAACGTCAACTATACCAAGGTCAGTGATCCTAACTACTTCAACGATTTCTCGTCAAAATACGGTTCAAGTACCGACGGTTACGCCACACAGATCTTCAGCGTTGGCTATGCGGTGCAGAACTTCGATGCGACGGTAACCAACAAGCAGTTCCAGGTGTTCTCCAGCCAGACGGCGAGTACCTATGGCGCCGAGCCGCAGCTGGACGTTAACTGGTACCAGAATGACGTGGGTCCGTTCGACACCCGTATTTATGGTCAGGCAGTGCATTTTGTAAACACCAATTCCAATATGCCGGAAGCCACCCGAGTTCACCTGGAGCCCGTCATCAACTTGCCATGGTCAAATGACTGGGCAAGCCTGAACACGGAAGCCAAGCTGATGGCGACACACTATCAGCAAAAAAATATTGATGATTACAATACCAGCAACAACGCCCATCTCGAGGAAAGCGTAAACCGCACGCTTCCGCAGTTCAAAATGGACGGTAAGCTGATCTTTGAACGCAATATGGGACTTCTGGCGGATGGCTATACCCAGACGCTGGAGCCACGTATGCAGTACCTGTACGTGCCTTATCGCGACCAGAGCAACATCAATAACTATGACTCCTCTTTACTGCAATCTGACTACAGCGGCCTGTTCCGTGACCGTACCTACGGTGGCCTTGACCGTATCGCCTCAGCGAACCAGTTAACGACCGGGGTCACAACACGCGTTTATGATGATGCTGCCGTTGAACGTTTTAACGTTTCTGTTGGTCAAATCTACTATTTCACCGAGTCTCGCACGGGCGATGACAATATAAAGTGGGAGAAAGATAACAAGACAGGTTCGCTGATTTGGGCCGGTGACACCTACTGGCGTATGACCGATCGTTGGGGTCTGCGCGGTGGTGTGCAATATGACACCCGTCTCGACAATATCGCCAACAGTACGGCGGCCATTGAGTATCGCCGGGATGAAGATCGTATGGTGCAGTTGACCTATCGTTATGCCAGCCCGGAATATATTCAGGCGACGTTACCAAACTATGGTACTGCTGAGCAGTATAAAGACGGTATTTCGCAGGTGGGTGGCGCAGCGAGTTGGCCAATCGCCGACCGCTGGTCAATCGTAGGCGCTTACTACTTTGACACTAACGCCAATAAACCTGCTGACCAGATGGTGGGTCTGCAATATAACTCCTGCTGTTACGCGCTGCGTGTCGGCTACGAACGTAAGCTTAACGGCTGGAACAGTGAAAACAATCAGAGCAAATACGATAACGTGATTGGCTTTAACTTCGAGTTACGCGGCCTGAGTTCCAACTACGGTCTGGGTACGCAGAAAATGCTGCGCTCGAATATTCTGCCGTACAGTAGCGCCTTGTAATGTGCTTGATTTGCAACGTAATCCGCTTTGCGGTTAATTGAAATGGAAAAAGTATGAAGAACTGGAAAACGCTGCTGCTCGGTGTCGCTATGGTTGCGAATACCAGCTTCGCGGCCCCCCAGGTTGTTGATAAAGTCGCTGCTGTGGTTAACAACGGCGTCGTGCTTGAAAGTGACGTTGACGGTCTGATGAAATCGGTGAAGCTCAATTCGGGTGAAGCCGGTCAACAGCTTCCGGATGACGCCACGCTGCGCCACCAGATCCTGGAGCGTCTGATCATGGATCAGATCGTTCTGCAGATGGGGCAGAAAATGGGTGTGAAGGTCACTGACGAGCAGCTCGATCAGGCGATCGCTAACATCGCGAAGCAAAACAATATGTCTTTAGATCAGATGCGCAGCCGTCTGGCCTATGACGGCATCAGCTACGCCACCTACCGTAATCAGATCCGTAAAGAGATGCTGATTTCGGAAGTGCGTAACAACGAAGTGCGTCGCCGCGTCACAATCCTTCCTCAGGAAGTGGACGCGCTGGCAAAACAGGTGGGTAACCAGAACGATGCGAGCACAGAGCTGAACCTGAGCCACATTCTGATCCCGCTGCCAGAGAACCCAACGTCCGATCAGGCTGCGGAAGCAGAAAGCCAGGCGCGTTCTATTGTTGAACAGGCGCGTAACGGCGGCGACTTTGGCAAGCTGGCAATCACCTACTCCGCAGACCAACAGGCGCTGAAAGGCGGCCAGATGGGCTGGGGACGTATTCAGGAGCTGCCATCCATCTTTGCCCAGGCGCTGAGTACGGCGAAGAAAGGGGATATCGTTGGTCCTATCCGTTCAGGCGTGGGCTTCCACATTCTGAAGGTGAACGATCTGCGCGGCCAGAGCCAAAATATCTCCGTTACCGAAGTTCACGCTCGCCATATTCTTCTGAAACCGTCACCGATCATGACTGACGATCAGGCGCGTGCGAAGCTGGAACAGATCGCAGCGGACATTAAGAGCGGTAAAACCTCATTTGCGAAGGCAGCAAAAGAGTTCTCTCAGGATCCAGGCTCTGCTAACCAGGGTGGCGATCTGGGCTGGGCAGCTGCGGATATTTACGATCCTGCCTTCCGCGATGCGTTGATGAAGCTGAACAAAGGCCAGATCAGCACGCCGGTACACTCTTCATTTGGCTGGCATCTGATCGAGCTGATGGACACCCGTAACGTTGATAAAACGGATGCGGCACAGAAAGACAGAGCCTACCGTATGCTGTTTAACCGTAAGTTCTCTGAAGAAGCAGCAACCTGGATGCAGGAACAACGCGCCAGCGCTTATGTGAAAGTTCTGAGCAACTGATGAAACAGCATCGTGTTGTTATCACGCCCGGCGAACCCGCCGGGATTGGGCCTGACCTCGTTGTCCAGCTCGCCCAGCGCAGCTGGCCGGTAGAACTGGTTGTCTGCGCCGATGCAACACTGTTACAAGACCGGGCAACGCTGCTCGGTCTGCCTTTAACGCTCATCCCTTACGTTGAAGGCCAGCAGCCTGCACCGCAGCAAGCCGGTACGCTCACCCTTCTTTCTGTTCCCCTTCGTACGCCGGTCATCCCGGGACAGCTCAGCACGGAAAACGGCCACTATGTTGTTGAAACCCTTGCGCGCGCCTGCGACGGTTGCCTGAAGGGCGAATTTGCCGCCCTGATCACCGGCCCTGTCCACAAAGGCGTCATCAACGAAGCGGGTATACCGTTTACCGGGCATACGGAGTTCTTCGAAGAGCGCTCGCACAGCCCGAAAGTGGTGATGATGCTGGCGACGGAGGAAATGCGCGTTGCGCTGGTGACCACCCATCTGCCGATCAAAGCTATTCCGGATGCGATCACCCCCGATCTCCTGCGCGAGATCATCGGGATTTTGCATCACGATCTGCAGACAAAATTTGGGATCCCGCAGCCGCACGTGCTGGTTTGCGGTCTCAATCCGCACGCCGGTGAAGGCGGACACATGGGCACCGAAGAGATAGACACCATCATTCCGGTGCTCAACGAAATGCGGGCGAAGGGGATGAACCTCAGCGGGCCGCTGCCTGCAGATACCCTTTTCCAGCCCAAATACCTGGATAATGCCGACGCCGTGCTCGCGATGTACCACGATCAGGGCCTGCCCGTGCTAAAATACCAGGGCTTTGGCCGCGGGGTGAATATCACCCTCGGTTTACCCTTTATTCGAACGTCCGTTGACCACGGTACTGCGCTGGATCTGGCAGGCCAGGGAAAAGCGGATGTCGGCAGTTTTATTACGGCGCTTAATCTCGCCATCAAAATGATTGTTAATACTCAATGACTAATCGAGTCCATCAGGGCCATTTAGCCCGTAAACGTTTCGGGCAAAACTTCCTTAACGATCAGTTCGTGATCGAAAGCATTGTCTCGGCTATTAATCCGCAAAAAGGTCAGGCGATGGTCGAAATCGGCCCGGGCCTTGCCGCGCTGACCGAGCCGGTAGGCGAACGCCTAGACGAGCTGACCGTCATCGAACTGGACCGCGATCTGGCCGCACGCCTGCAAACGCACCCGTTCCTCGGGCCGAAGCTGACCATCTATCAGCAGGACGCCATGACCATGAACTTTGGCGAACTTTCGGAAAAAATGGGCCAGCCGCTGCGCGTTTTCGGCAACCTGCCGTACAACATCTCCACGCCGCTCATGTTCCACCTCTTTAGCTATACTGATGCCATTGCCGACATGCACTTCATGTTGCAAAAAGAGGTTGTTAACCGTCTGGTTGCAGGCCCGAACAGTAAAGCGTATGGTCGTTTAAGCGTGATGGCGCAATATTACTGCAACGTGATCCCGGTACTCGAAGTACCGCCGTCAGCGTTCACACCACCACCGAAAGTGGATTCAGCGGTTGTGCGCCTTGTGCCGCACAAAACGAAACCGTATCCGGTTAAAGATCTGCGAGTTCTGAGCCGCATTACCACTGAAGCCTTTAACCAGCGCCGTAAAACGATCCGTAACAGCCTGAGCAATTCGTTTACCGTTGAGGTGTTAGCCGAGCTGGGGATCGACCCGGCAATGCGTGCGGAGAACATTTCCGTAGAGCAGTACTGCAAGCTGGCTAATTACATCAGCGATAATGCGCCGCCGAAGGAGAGTTAAGCCATGATTGATTCGCCCCGCGTATGTGTCCATGTACAAAGCGTCTATGTTGAATCTCAGTCCTCACCGGACGAAGAACGTTTTGTTTTCGCTTACACCGTGACCATTCGCAACCTGGGGCGGACGCCCGTGCAGCTGCGCGGACGCTACTGGCTTATCACTAACGGCAATGGCCGCGAAATCGAAGTTCAGGGTGAAGGTGTGGTCGGTGAACAGCCCCACATCGCCCCTGGCGAAGAGTACCAGTATACCAGCGGCGCGGTGATTGAAACGCCGATGGGTACCATGCAAGGCCATTATGAAATGGTCGACGTCGATGGCAATGGCTTCCGCGTTGCCATTCCCGTGTTCCGTCTCGCCGTAACCACACTTATTCATTAATCTAATGTCTACATATCTGATTGGCGACGTTCACGGTTGCTACGATGAACTGATCGCATTATTAAAACAGGTCGACTTTACGCCAGAACAGGACACGCTCTGGCTGACGGGCGATTTAGTCGCGCGTGGCCCCGGCTCGCTTGAGGTGTTACGTTTCGTCAAATCACTGGGCGACAGCGTGCGCATGGTGCTGGGCAATCACGATCTGCATCTGCTGGCGGTTTTCGCTGGGATCAGCCGTAACAAACCTAAAGATCGCCTGAGCCCACTGCTGGATGCGCCGGACGCGGACGATCTGATTAACTGGCTGCGCCGTCAGCCCCTGCTGCAGGTCGACGAAGAGAAAAAGCTGGTTATGGCGCATGCCGGGATCACCCCGCAATGGGATCTTGAGACGGCGAAAACCTGCGCGCGTGACGTTGAGGCGGTGCTGGCGAGCGACTCGTATCCTTTCTTCCTCGATGCCATGTACGGCGATATGCCGAACCACTGGAGCGAGGATCTCAGCGGTCTGGCCCGTCTGCGCTTTATCACCAACGCCTTCACACGCATGCGTTTCTGCTTCCCGAACGGACAGCTGGATATGTATTCCAAAGAGACGCCGGAAAGCGCGCCCGCTCCGCTGAAACCGTGGTTTGCCATACCGGGACCGGTGACAAGCGAATACAGCGTGGTATTTGGTCACTGGGCTGCACTGGAAGGAAAAGGGACGCCGGAAGGGATTTACGGTCTGGATACCGGATGCTGCTGGGGCGGAGAGTTAACCTGTTTACGCTGGGAAGATAAAGCTTACTTTGTGCAGCCGTCCAACCGACAGCTGGACTTAGGAGAAGGCGAGGCCGTCGCCTCCTGACTAGTGCCCCCCTCCCCAAAAGACCGCACCGAACAGTCCCCTCTCCCCTTTGGGGAGAGGGTTAGGGTGAGGGGTAGGAAAATCACTTAACGACGTTCCAGAATCTCGAAGCAGTAGCTGTGGGAGTTCTGTGCATCCGCGTCGTGGAATTCGCTGAATACCGATTCCCACTCGTCCGGATCGTAGTCCGGGAAATGGGTATCCCCTTCCACTTCTGCATCAATGTGGGTCAGATACAGCTTCTGCGCTTTAGGCAGGAACTGCTCGTAAACGCGCCCGCCGCCAATCACCATGATCTCTTCGGCATTGCCGCATGCAGCAATCGCCTCGTCGACTGATTTTACCCATTCGACGCGATCGTCAGTACCCGGCTGGCTACTGATAACGATATTTTTACGGCCCGGCAATGGACGACCAATCGACTCCCAGGTCAGGCGGCCCATCACTACCGGCTTGTTTAACGTAGTACGTTTAAACCATGCGAGATCGGCAGGCAGGTTCCACGGCATGGCATTTTCCATACCGATAACGCGGTCCACCGCCAGCGCTGCAATCAGACTGATCATTGAAAATTTCCCGGATGCAAAAAATTGCCGCCACTATACGGAAAGCTTAATCTTTCGTCGACTGGCGGCAGAGTAAAGATAAAGAAATTTTTTAATATTGCTGGCAACTCCACTTCACGCGGAAGGTTTACTCTCCGGTTCGTCAGACGGATCGCCGGTATGCTTGCCCTCTTCCGTGCCCTGCCAGCCGTGACGCTGGATCAGCGACAGGTGATTGCGGTCCTCATTAATGATTTCCGTCAGCATGGCGCTGGTGCGTTTAAACACCGCCGCACGCTCCGTGGCCGTACTCCCGGCCATCGCCGCCATCTCTTCGACCATCTCGGTGTTAAAGCGGCGGAACAGGTCCGCACGCTCGCGCGCTTCATACGCGCCGAGCCCCAGATTTTCCAGCGCCATACGGCCAGATTTCAGCGCGCCTTCGAAGGTTTCACGTTCGGGGGCTTCAACGCCTGCCTGCCTGAGTCGGATATAATGATCCACATCGCGCGCGCGGGAAATAATGGTCAGAGCCGGGAAATGTTCTTTCGCCATTTCCACCATCTGCAGGCTGGTCTCCGGATCGTCAATCGCGTTGATCAATACTTCGGCTTTTGCCGCCCCGGCGGATTCCAGCAGATCGACGCGCGTTGCATCTCCGTAAAATACCTTCATATCAAATTTTCGCAGGGTGTCGACATGGTCGGGATCGTGATCGAGGATAACCATCTTCACCCCGCTGGACAGCAGCAGACGGCCTACGATCTGCCCGTAGCGGCCAAATCCGGCAATGATGACGCGCGGCTGCTCTTCGTCAATTTCATCGGCTTCACGCTCCTGCTCGCTACCCGATTTTTCCAGACGCGTCAGTACCACCAGCAGAACGGGCGTCGCGGCCATCGACAGTGCGACCGCCAGCGTCAGCGCCTTCGCCCACTCGGGATCGAGGACGTTTGCCATCTGCGCCGCGCCAAAGACCACGAACGCAAATTCGCTTCCCTGCCCCAGCAGAACCGCAAACCAGCTGCGCTGCTTGTTCGGCACCTTCAGCGGACGCGCAATCAGCCACAGCATCGCCATTTTAATAACCAGGAAGCCGACCAGCAGGATGACGATCCGCAGCGGGTGCGTTACCAGCGTGCCGAAGTCGACGGACATCCCGACGCCGATGAAAAACAGCCCCAGCAGCAGCCCTTTGAACGGCTCGATATCGCTTTCCAGCGCGTGACGGTATTCAGAGCTCGCCAGCAGGACGCCTGCGAGAAACGCCCCCATCGCCATCGACAGCCCGGCCTCTTCCAGCAGCAGACCAAAGCCAAACACCAGGAACAGCGCCACGGCGCTGAACACTTCGCGCAGGCCCGAGCGGGCAACGAACCGCAACAGCGGGCGGGTGACGTAGCGACCAAGCAGCACCACCAGCGCCAGCGCGCCCGCCACCTTCAGCGCCGACAGCGCGAAAGCGCCCAGCGTGGTAGAGGAACCGCTGGCCGCCAGCAGCGGGATCATCGCCACCAGCGGGATAGCGGCAATATCCTGGAACAGCAGCACCGAGAACGCGCTGCGTCCCATCTGGGATACCGTCAGATTTCGTTCGTTCATCGCCTGCATGGCAATGGCCGTTGAGGAGAGCGCCAGCGTCATGCCGATAAGCTCTGCCACTTTCCAGTCCATGCCCAGCAGGATGCAGAACCCACCCAGCAGCAGTCCGCAGGCCACCATCTGCAGCGCCCCGCCGCCAAATACCGAGGCACGAAGCTTCCACAACCGCTGCGGGTCGAGCTCCAGGCCAATCACAAACAGCATCAGCACTACGCCGATTTCAGCAAAATGGAGAATCGCCTCGGCATCCGTGACCAGTCGAAAGCCCCACGGTCCAATGACGCAGCCCGCAATCAGGTAGCCGAGCACGGAGCCCAGCCCCAGGCGTACCGCCACGGGCACAATCAGCGCCGCCGCGCCGAGGTAAATCAGCGCCTGTATCAGCGTATGGCTATCCATGGTGCGCCTCCTGCCACTCAAGTAAGCGTTGTTTATAATGGCGAGCCTGCGCCTGCAGCGTTTCATCATCACAGACAAAGGTGCAGTGCATCGCAAAAGGCGGGAGCCAGTTCAGACCGCAGTAGAGCGCGGTCGCCTGCAGCGGCTGTGCCAGAACCTCAAAACCGGGGAAGGAACCAATATCAAAGTGGCTTTCCCCTCCGCCCGTGGTGACCGCCCACATCAGGCTTTTCCCTTTTAGCGCATTGCCGTTGTGGCCGTATGCCCAGCCATGGGAGAAGACTTTATCAATCCACAATTTCAGGAGCGGGGGCGTGCTGTACCACTGCATGGGATGCTGCCAGATAATCAGATCGGCACGGGAAAGCGCCTCCTGTTCGGCGGCGATATCGATATTAAAGTCGGGATAGAGTTGATAGAGGGAACGTATCTCTACGTTATCAAGCGTCCTTACCTGCTCAAGCATCCGCTTATTCGCATGCGAGTGCTGCGGATAAGGATGGGCATAAATTATCAGAATCATTGATTAGCCTGTTGTTACTGCTTTCTTTTAACAAAAGAGTGTAGTCAGTAATTCAACAGGCTAATAGTGAATATTATTGACGGGCTTACGTCAGAATTCTGAATTAGTTATCCAGCTCGCCCATGGATTTCACCTGGTCACGGTTGATCTGTTCGGTTTGACCGGTTTCGGCGTTTTTGTACGACACCAGGCCGGTATCGTCATCCACCTGCGGTTTGCCGTCGGTGACGATGGTTTTGCCATCGGTGGTTTTTACGGCCTGATTAGACGAACAGCCCGCAACGGTAAACATTGTCGTGGCAGCCAGAACGGAAGCGATCAGTAATTTATTTTGCATGGTGTTTTCCCCTGCTCTCAGTTGAATTTCGTTATCGACCTAACCATTTTAGGCTAACTGACTGAAAGCGGATGAAAAACCAGAAGGTTCTGAAGATGGGGATAATGCCCGGCAACCGAACGGCACCGGGCATTTTTACTTACTTGCTAATCTGCGCGTGCATTTCCTGGACTGAAATCACCTTCTCGGTGGCATCCGCGTTCAGCGCCATGGCCGTCGCGAAGCCGCCGTTCAGAGTGGTGTCGTAGTGCACTTTGTACTGCAGCGCGCTGCGGCGAATCAGCTTGGAGTCTTCAATCGCCTGACGGCCCGCGGTGGTGTTGATGATGTAGGTGTATTCGCCATTCTTGATACGATCCTGAATGTGTGGACGACCTTCATGCACCTTGTTCACCAGACGCGGGTTGATGCCGGCTTCACCCAGCACAATCGCCGTACCGTGGGTCGCATCCAGCTCGAAGCCCTGTTTCAGCAGCTTGGCGGCCAGGTCAACCACGCGCTCTTTGTCGCCTTCACGAACGGAGAGCAGCGCACGGCCTGATTTTTTCATGGTGGAGCTACTGCCCAGCTGCGCCTTCGCGAACGCTTCTGCGAAGGTGCGGCCTACGCCCATCACTTCCCCGGTAGAGCGCATTTCTGGCCCTAACAGCGGGTCAACGCCCGGGAATTTGTTGAACGGCAGCACCACTTCTTTCACCGAGTAGTACGGTGGGATGATCTCTTTGGTCACGCCCTGCTGCGCCAGGGTCTGGCCCGCCATCACGCGCGCCGCCACTTTCGCCAGCGGAACACCGGTGGCTTTGGAGACGAACGGTACGGTACGTGCCGCACGCGGGTTGACTTCAATCAGGTAGACTTCGTTGTCTTTCACTGCGAACTGGACGTTCATCAGACCGCGAACCTGCAGCTCGAAGGCCAGCTTCTGCACCTGCTGGCGCATCACGTCCTGAATTTCCTGGCTCAGCGTGTAGGCTGGCAGAGAACAGGCGGAGTCGCCGGAGTGAACGCCTGCCTGCTCGATGTGCTCCATGATGCCGCCAATCAGCACCATTTCGCCGTCGCAGATGGCGTCAACGTCCACTTCCACCGCATCGTCGAGGAAGCGGTCGAGCAGCACTGGCGCATCGTTGGAGACGCTCACCGCGGTCTGGAAGTAGCGGCGCAGGTCGGCTTCGTCGTAAACGATTTCCATCGCGCGGCCGCCCAGCACGTAGGAAGGACGCACCACCAGCGGATAGCCAATCTCTTTCGCCTTCTCAACGGCCTGTTCAATGGCGGTCACGGTGGCGTTCGCCGGCTGTTTCAGCTTCAGACGGTCAACCGCCTGCTGGAAACGCTCGCGGTCTTCCGCACGGTCAATCGCGTCCGGGCTGGTGCCGATAACCGGCACGCCTGCTGCTTCCAGCGCGCGCGCCAGCTTCAGCGGGGTCTGGCCGCCGTACTGCACGATAACGCCTTTTGGCTTCTCGATGCGCACGATTTCCAGCACGTCTTCCAGGGTAACCGGCTCGAAGTAGAGGCGGTCAGAGGTGTCGTAGTCGGTAGAAACCGTTTCAGGGTTACAGTTAACCATGATGGTTTCGTAACCGTCTTCGCGCAGCGCCAGCGAGGCGTGTACGCAGCAGTAGTCGAACTCAATGCCCTGGCCGATACGGTTTGGACCGCCGCCCAGCACCATAATCTTGTCGCGGTCGACGGACGGGTTCGCTTCGCACTCGTCTTCATAGGTGGAGTACATGTAGGCGGTGTCGGTGGCGAATTCAGCCGCACAGGTGTCCACGCGCTTGTAGACCGGATGCAGGTCGTACTGGTCGCGCAGCTTGCGGATTTCCGCTTCACGTACGCCAGCCAGCTTAGCCAGACGCGCATCGGCGAAGCCTTTACGCTTCAGCACGCGCAGGAAGTCAGCGTCCAGGCCGGTAATGCCCAGCTCAGCAACCTGCTCTTCCAGACGCACCAGCTCTTCAATCTGCACCAGGAACCAGCGGTCGATGTTGGTCAGGTTGAACACGCCGTCGACGGACAGGCCCGCACGGAAGGCATCGGCGATGTACCAGATACGCTCTGCGCCCGCGTCTTTCAGCTCGCGACGGATTTTGGTCAGCGCTTCCGGGTCGTCCAGGCTTACTTTCGGGTCGAAGCCGGTCGCGCCCACTTCGAGGCCGCGCAGCGCTTTCTGCAGGGATTCCTGCTGCGTGCGGCCAATAGCCATCACTTCACCGACAGATTTCATCTGGGTGGTCAGACGGTCGTTCGCGCCCGCGAACTTCTCGAAGTTAAAGCGTGGAATTTTGGTGACAACGTAGTCGATGGACGGCTCGAAGGACGCAGGGGTGCGGCCGCCGGTGATGTCGTTCATCAGCTCGTCGAGGGTGTAGCCCACCGCCAGCTTCGCCGCCACTTTCGCAATCGGGAAGCCGGTCGCCTTAGAGGCCAGCGCGGAGGAACGGGACACGCGCGGGTTCATTTCAATAACAATCAGACGGCCAGTTTTCGGGTTCACCGAGAACTGCACGTTTGAACCGCCGGTTTCCACGCCGATTTCACGCAGTACCGCCATCGAGGCGTTACGCATGATTTGATACTCTTTATCGGTCAGCGTCTGGGCTGGCGCAACGGTGATGGAGTCGCCGGTGTGGATACCCATCGCATCGAAGTTTTCAATGGAGCAGACGATGATGCAGTTGTCGTTTTTATCACGCACCACTTCCATCTCGTACTCTTTCCAGCCAATGAGAGACTCGTCAATCAGCAGCTCTTTGGTTGGGGAGAGATCCAGACCGCGTTCGCAAATCTCTTCGAACTCTTCGCGGTTGTACGCGATACCGCCGCCGGTACCGCCCATGGTAAAGGACGGACGGATGATGCACGGATAGCCCACGTCAGCCGCGACGGCCAGCGCTTCTTCCATATTGTGTGCGATACCCGAGCGCGCGGTGTCGAGGCCGATTTTCTTCATCGCCACGTCAAAGCGGCGACGGTCTTCTGCTTTATCAATCGCGTCGGCGGTCGCACCGATCATAGTTACGCCGAACTCTTCCAGCACGCCCTGACGCTCAAGTTCCAGCGCACAGTTCAGCGCCGTCTGGCCGCCCATGGTTGGCAGCACCGCGTCCGGACGCTCTTTCTCGATGATTTTACGCACCACTTCCCAGTGAATCGGCTCGATGTAGGTTGCATCGGCCATTTCAGGGTCGGTCATGATGGTTGCCGGGTTGGAGTTCACCAGGATAACGCGGTAACCCTCTTCGCGCAGGGCTTTACACGCCTGCGCGCCGGAGTAGTCGAATTCGCAGGCCTGGCCGATCACGATCGGGCCAGCGCCAAGGATCAGGATGCTTTTTATGTCTGTACGTTTTGGCATTGTCTTCTCGGCTCCTGATTATTTAGCGGTCTTACGGTATTGCTCGATAAGTTCGATGAAGTGATCGAACAGCGGCGCGGCGTCGTGTGGGCCCGGGCTTGCTTCCGGGTGGCCCTGGAAGCTGAACGCTGGCTTATCGGTACGGTGGATACCCTGCAGGGTGCCATCGAATAGCGACTTATGGGTCACGCGCAGGTTAGCCGGCATTGAGGCTTCATCGACGGCAAAGCCGTGGTTCTGCGCGGTGATCATCACCGTGTTGTTATCAATGTCTTTGACCGGGTGGTTACCACCGTGGTGGCCGAACTTCATCTTGACGGTGTTCGCACCGCTCGCCAGGGCCAGCAGCTGATGGCCGAGACAGATGCCGAATACCGGGATGTCGGTTTCCAGGAAGGACTTGATGGCAGCGATGGCATAATCGCACGGCGCCGGGTCACCAGGGCCGTTGGACAGGAAAATACCGTCCGGATTCATCTTCAGCACGTCTTCGGCAGACGTCTGTGCCGGAACCACCGTCAGGCGGCAGCCGCGGTCAACCAGCATGCGCAGGATGTTGCGCTTGGCGCCGAAATCGTAGGCCACCACGTGGAACGGCAGCTCGCTCTCTTTTTTCGCTTCCGGCAGGTCGCCTTCCAGCGTCCAGCTACCCTGAGTCCAGCTGTAGGCTTCAGCAGTAGTCACTTCTTTCGCCAGGTCCATGCCGTTCAGACCCGGGAAGGCTTTCGCTTTTTCCAGCGCCAGCGTCGCATCGAGGTTATCACCCGCGATGATGCAGCCGTTCTGTGCACCCTTCTCGCGCAGCAGACGCGTTAACTTACGGGTATCGATATCGGCAATCGCCACGATGTTATGGCGCTTCAGGTAAGAAGAGAGGTCTTCGGTATTGCGGAAGTTGCTGGCAATCAGCGGCAGGTCGCGGATGACCAGGCCTTGCGCATGTACCTGAGAGGATTCTTCGTCAGCAGCATTGGTGCCGACATTGCCGATATGAGGATAAGTAAGAGTAACGATTTGGCGAGAATAGGAAGGATCAGTGAGGATTTCTTGATAACCGGTCATTGAAGTATTGAAAACGACTTCCCCAACCGCCGAACCCGTTGCCCCTATGGCCCGACCGATAAACTGGGTTCCGTCTTCCAGAACCAATAGCGCTGACTTAATCAAAACACCCTCCAGAGAATATTCACTCACTTTATTTGCATATTAATTCATAACCGTGTCATGGATCAATGCAAATGTGTTGCCAGCGGATTTTTGGCAAACGGCGGCATTCTGGAGATTTGGTGGGTAAAAGTCAACTTAAAACGGATATTTTGTTTAGTCTTTTGCGTATCTGGCGAGGCGAGTGAAGCTTAAGCGACAAAAAGATCAGGTAAATCACTTCAGAAAACGCTTGCGCGCCGGGTTTAATAAAAAATAACGCGACAGAGGACAATAAAGTGGACCAAATGGTCAAAATTTACATTTCAGTAACGACAAAACTCAACATTAGATAGGTTTTTAGAGGTTTATATAATCATTAACATTGAAACAGTTAAAATAAAAGGGCAATAAAATATTGCCCTATGCAATCAAACAATTACGACTGCAATAACCACATCACGATGGGTAATAATGCTTACAAATTGTTGAGATCGAGCACATCTCTCATATCAAAAAGGCCATCTTTCTTGCTTTTAAGCCACAAAGCGGAACGTACGGCGCCGTTGGCGAACGTCATTCGGCTTGAGGCTTTATGCGTAATTTCTACACGTTCGCCAATATCGGCGAACATCGCCGTGTGTTCGCCGACGATGTCGCCCGCTCGCACGGTTGCGAAACCGATGGTGCCAGGCACGCGTTCGCCGGTGTAACCTTCGCGCGTATAGACCGCGCAGTCTTTTAAATCTTTATCGAGTGCATGAGCAATCGCTTCGCCCATCGCCAGCGCCGTACCTGATGGTGCATCAACTTTGTAACGGTGGTGAGCTTCTACGATCTCGATATCGGTATAGTTGCCCATCACCTTCGCGGCTTTCTCCAGCAGCTTCAGCATGACGTTAACGCCCACGCTGAAATTTGCGGCGAAGACAATCGCAATCTCTTTTGATGCATCCTGGATAGCCTGCTTACCTGCATCGTCAAAACCGGTGGTGCCGATCACCATCCCTTTGCCGTACTGACGACAAAACGCCAGATGCGAGAGCGTTCCTTCCGGGCGGGTAAAATCGATGAATACATCGAAGTCCTCTTTTACCGCCTCCAGGCTGCTTTGCACGGTAACGCCCGTGTGGCCTGCGCCCGCCAGCTCACCGGCGTCTGTCCCCAGAAGTGAAGAACCTTCACGCTCCAGGGCCGCGCCAAGCGCGACGCCATCCATCTGAAGTGCCGCCTGAATAAGCTGACGGCCCATACGTCCACCCGCGCCCGCAATGGCGACACGGATCTGTGCATCATGCATAGTTATTCTCTTACGTTAAAATGATGTAAACCGTTTTCAGATTAACCAGCCTTGAGAAGCACTGCCAACTGAAAACACCGATAATAAGAATTTAACGTGAAACCGACTTAAATATCAGTAAAAGACATGATTTTGTCGTCACGATAAAGTAACGGGTAAAAAAAAGGCCAGCACAGGAGGTGCTGGCCTTTCATCAGAAAAGGGACTATTCGACTTCGCGGGCGTCGATTCTCAGTTCTTTCGGGACTTCGAAAACGATGTTCTCTTCACGTCCTTCCAGCGGCACCGCTTCGCCACCGCCCAGCTCCTGCAGACGGGAAATGACGTTCTGTACCAGAATATCTGGCGCAGACGCCCCGGCCGTCACGCCGACACAGGCCGCGTCTTTAACCCATGCTTCCTGAATATCCGACGCGTCATCAATCAGGAAAGCCATTTTCCCCATGCGTTGCGCCAGTTCGGCCAGACGGTTGGAGT
This sequence comes from Enterobacter sp. ECC-249, assembly GCF_043965265.1. Taxonomy (NCBI): domain Bacteria; kingdom Pseudomonadati; phylum Pseudomonadota; class Gammaproteobacteria; order Enterobacterales; family Enterobacteriaceae; genus Enterobacter; species Enterobacter sp. ECC-249. The sequence continues at coordinate 1,226,558 of NZ_CP143660.1, read as the reverse complement.
TAGATGAGTTTTTGGAGCCGACCACCAGCACCACATCCGCCTGTTCAGCCAGTGCGCGCACCGCTTCCTGACGGTTAGTGGTCGCGTAGCAGATATCATCCTTACGCGGACCGACGATTTTCGGGAAGCGCTGACGCAGGGCGTCAATCACGTCTGAAGTATCGTCTACGGAGAGCGTCGTCTGGGTCATAAACGACAGACGAGCTTCATTTTTCACGTTCAGCGTAAAGACATCTTCCGGCGACTCAACCAGGTACATTCCCCCTTCAGGGTTGCTGTACTGGCCCATGGTGCCTTCGACTTCCGGATGGCCGGCATGGCCAATCAGGATCGACTCTTCACCACGGCGGCTGGCGCGCGCCACTTCCATATGCACTTTTGTCACCAGCGGACAAGTGGCATCGAATACGGTCAAATCGCGGCTTTTCGCTTCGTTACGTACCGCCTGCGAGACGCCGTGCGCGGAGAAGATCAGGATCGCACCGTCCGGCACTTCGCTGATCTGCTCGATAAAGATTGCGCCGCGCTCGCGCAGGCTGTCGACCACGTAGCGGTTATGCACCACTTCGTGACGCACATAAATCGGCGCGCCGTAAATCTCCAGCGCGTTTTCAACAATGCTGATAGCGCGGTCTACACCGGCGCAAAAGCCGCGCGGGTTAGCCAACAGGATCTGCATTTCAGGCCTCCAGTGCAGGATCGATTTCCAGCACTTCAACATCAAAATGAACGGTACGCCCGGCAAGCGGATGGTTGAAGTCAACGGTAATCGAGTCGCCGTTGATTTCGCGGATCACGCCAGGCATTTCGCTGCCGTCCATAGCGGTAAAGAGCATAATCGCCCCGATTTCCGGTTCACCCGCGTCCATAAACTCGCGGCGCGAGAAATACTGGATAAGGTCCGGACTTGGCACGCCAAACGCGGCATCCGGCTCCAGCGAAAAGGCTTTTTTCTCACCCTCTTTCAGACCGAGAAGCTGCTGCTCAAGACCTTCAGACAGGGAGGTATCGCCAAGTCGAAACAGGGCTGGTTTGCCGTTGTTGCGGGTGGATTCGGCCGTGGAGCCGTCATCCAGCTTCAGCGTGAAGTGAACGAGAACCGCGCTGTTGCTCTGTACGGATTTAGACATGCAAATTGCTCGCTTGTTTTGGGTCACCTGTTGCCCGGTGGCGCTACGCTTACCGGGCCTACGGGAAGCCACAAATTCTGTAGGCCGGGTAAGCGTAGCGCCACCCGGCATTGATGCTTACGCCTGCTCTTTCGCAGCCGGTTTAGGCAAGAAGCCTTCCAGCACGATTAACGCCGCACCGATACAAATTGCCGTATCGGCCAGGTTAAAGGTCGCGAAGTGCCAGTCGCCGACGTAGAAGTCGATCATATCGACCACAAAGCCGTGCCACAGGCGGTCAAACAGGTTGCCCAGCGCGCCGCCAATAATCAGCGCGTAGGCGATGTTATTCAGCTTTTGCGTGGCTTTCGAGCGGTACATCAGCACCGCCAGGATCACGCAGATACCGAGAGCGATACCCGCAAAGAACCAGCGCTGCCAGCCACCGCTGTCGGCAAGGAAACTAAACGCTGCGCCGTAGTTACGTGCATAGTGCAGGTTGAGCGACGGGAACAGCGGGACCGTCTCCCCCAGAGCGAAATTCTGGAGGATCAGGAACTTGCTGCCCAGATCGATAATCAGCACCACCACAACCAGCCACAGCCAGCGCAGTCCTGTTGAACAGAGAGTTTTACTCATCAGGCAAACTTACGTTTTTCGCCGTCACCGGCGACGTTGCTTACACAGCGTCCGCAGATGTCTGCGTGTTCCGCCACCTGGCCAACATCGGTGGTGTAATGCCAGCAACGCGGGCATTTCTCACCGTCGGCTTTGCTCAGCGCGACTTTCAGTCCTTTGAGCAGTTCGCTCTGCTGAGCATCAGCAGAAGCATCGGCATAATCCGCAACTTTCGCACCGGAGGTCAACAGGACAAATCGTAATTCATCGCCCAGCGCGATCAGCTTCGCCGCCAGCTCCGGTTCCGCGTACAGCGTGACTGCCGCTTCCAGAGAGCCGCCGACTTTCTTGTCTGCACGCGCCTGCTCGATTACCTTGTTCACTTCGCCACGCACTTTCAGCAGTTCGTCCCAGAAGGCATCGTTCATCGCTTCGGTGCTGGAGAGATCGAACAGACCTTCGTACCACTCGCCAGTGAAGACATACTTCTCACGATCGCCCGGCAGGTAGCCCCAGATTTCATCCGCGGTGAAGGACATGATCGGCGCCATCCAGCGTACCAGCGCTTCTGCGATATGGAACAGCGCGGTCTGGCAGCTACGACGCGCCACGCTGTCTGCTTTCGCGGTGTACTGGCGGTCTTTGATGATGTCGAGATAGAACGAGCCCATCTCAATGGAGCAGAAGCGCATCAGGCGCTGCACCACTTCGTGGAAGTCGTAAGACTCATAGGCTTTCAGGATATCGTCCTGCGCCGCTTTCGCGCAGCCTACCGCCCAGCGGTCCAGCACGACCATCTCTTCCGGTTTCACCATGTCTTTTGCCGGATCGAACCCGTTCAGGTTCGCCAGCAGGAAGCGCGCGGTGTTACGGATACGACGATAGCTGTCGGCAGCACGTTTCAGGATCTCGTCAGACACCGCCATTTCGCCGGTGTAATCGGTAGAGGCCACCCACAGACGCAGAATGTCCGCGCCCAGCTTGTTCATCACATCCTGCGGAGAAACGGTGTTACCGATGGACTTGGACATCTTACGGCCCTGACCATCCACGGTGAAGCCGTGAGTCAGAACCTGACGGTAAGGTGCTTTACCCTTCATGGCGGTAGAGATCATCAGAGATGACATGAACCAGCCGCGGTGTTGGTCAGACCCTTCCAGATACATATCGGCAGCGTGACCGGCAAACTCCGGACGCACGTCAACCACGGAGGAGTGGGTAGACCCGGAATCGAACCACACGTCCAGGGTATCCGGCACTTTCTCGTAGTTATCCGCATCAGCGCCCAGGATGTCGCGGGCGTCGAGATCCCACCACGCCTGAATGCCGTCAACTTCGACGCGCTTCGCCACTTCTTCCATAAGTTCCAGCGTGTTCGGGTGCAGCTCCTGCGTCTCTTTATGCACGAACAGAGACATCGGCACGCCCCAGGTACGCTGACGGGAAATACACCAGTCAGGACGGTTAGCCACCATCGATTCGATACGCGCCTGGCCCCAGTCAGGGATCCACTGCACGCCTTTGATCTCTTTCAGAGACTGCTCGCGCAGGCCTTTCTGATCCATGCTGATGAACCATTGCGGGGTCGCACGGAAGATGATCGGGGTCTTGTGACGCCAGCAGCACGGATAGCTGTGCTGCATTTTTTCAACGTGCAGCAGCGCGCCGCTGGTGCGCAGCATGTCGACGATGATGTCGTTCGCTTTGAAGACGTTGATACCGTCCAGCGCCGGGTAGGTGCCAGGCAGGTAAGAGCCGTCAGGGCCGACCGGGTTAGCGATTTCCAGACCGTACTTCAGGCTGATGTTGTAGTCGTCAGGACCGTGGCCACCTGCGGTATGCACCGCACCGGTACCCGCTTCCAGCGTCACGTGGTCGCCGAGAATCGCCGGAACGTCGAAGTCCAGGAACGGGTGTTTGAAGCGCATCAGCTCCAGCGCATCACCTTTCACGGTGCCCAGCACGGTGTAGTCAGTGATATGCGCGCGCTTCAGGACGCTCTCAACCAGATCTTTCGCCAGGATAACCGCCTGACCGTCAATCTGCACCAGCGCGTATTCGAACTCACCGGACAGGGAGATCGCACGGTTGGCAGGCAGAGTCCACGGGGTGGTGGTCCAGATAACCAGCGAGATCGGGCCGTTTACCGAGGTGACGCCAAATTTGGCCTTCACCGCATCCTGATCCACCGCGTGGAACGCCACGTCGATAGATGGGGAAGTTTTGTCGTAATACTCCACTTCCGCTTCTGCCAGCGCAGAACGGCAGTCCACGCACCAGTGCACCGGCTTAGCGCCTTTGTGCAGGTGGCCGTTACCGATGATTTTACCCAGCGCACGGATGATGTTGGCTTCAGTTTTGAAGTCCATGGTCAGGTACGGGTGCGACCAGTCGCCCAGCACGCCCAGACGGATGAAGTCAGCGCGCTGACCGTCAACCTGCGTAGCGGCGTATTCGCGGCACTTCGCACGGAACTCGGCAGCGGTGAACTTCTCACCCGGCTTGCCAAACTCTTGCTCTACTTTCAGCTCGATTGGCAGACCGTGGCAGTCCCAGCCCGGAACGTAAGGCGAGTCATATCCCGTGAGGCCTTTGGACTTCACGATAATGTCTTTCAGAATCTTGTTAACCGAGTGACCAATATGAATGCTGCCATTCGCATATGGAGGGCCATCATGCAGAATGAAGGATTTTTTGCCTTTTTTGGCTGCACGAATGATGCCGTACAGATCATCATCGGTCCAACGCGCCAGCATTCCCGGTTCGCGCTTGGCGAGATCGCCGCGCATCGGGAACCCTGTTTCCGGCAAATTCAGGGTTGATTTATAGTCACTCATCAGATTCTCGGTTCCGTATTTATCACGTAGGCAGTTAAGCCGGGTTCAAAGCCCAAAAAACTCGCGGGCCGTCAATTCATCTCGCGCAATTTGCGCTTTTAGTTCATCCAGCGAACCAAATCGCTGCTCGTTGCGTATTTTTTTACGCAGTATCACATCTATATGGCGACCATACAGGTCCATTACAACGTCCAGCAGGTGCACTTCCAGCTGTTGGCGCACACCGGCGACGGTTGGACGTGTGCCAATGTTGGCGACGCCGTAAAACGGCTTATCGCCCAGTCCTGCCACTTCCACCGCATACACCCCTTTAACCGGGGAAACCAGACGACGCAGCGGTATATTCGCCGTCGGGAAGCCTATCGTGCGGCCCAGCGCATCGCCATGGACCACGCGGCCAGAGATAGTGAACGGATGCCCCAGCAGGGTTTCCGCCGTATCCAGCTCGTCATCGGCCAGTGCCCGGCGAACCGCCGTGCTGCTGACGCGCACGCCGCCTTCGCAGAAGGTCATCGCGCTGGTGACGTCAAACCCGTACTCCAGACCAGCCTTCTGTAATAGCAAGAAATCGCCCTGACGACCAGCGCCAAAGCGGAAATCATCGCCCACGGCAAGAAACTGTACGCCAAGACGCTTAACCAGCAGGTCACTAACGAAATTTTGTGCTGTCAGCGCGGCGAAGCGGCGATCGAAACGTACACACAATACATAGTCCACGCCGGACTCCGCCAGATAGCGCAACTTCTCGCGCAGGCGAGTGAGTCGGGCGGGAGATTTATCGCCCGCGAACAGCTCGAGCGGCTGCGGCTCGAAAATCATCACCACAACGGGCAGGCCACGGGCCTCCCCTTCTTTACGCAATCCCTGCAACAGCGCCTGATGACCACGATGCACGCCGTCGAAATTACCAATAGTCAGCACGCAACCGTGCGGTGCGCTGCTGAGATTATGTATGCCGCGTATCAGCTTCATGTCTGGCTCAAAACAGTGAAAATCGCCAAAGTATACCTTGTACAGCGGTTAAGGTTAACCGGCGATTGTTCGTGCAAAACAGAAAGCCGTAATGATTTCATCAGGCTGACCTTTCGCAGCGAAAAAATCTGCTCGTGAACTGCGATTTTTATGCCGAAAGGCTGTATTCAGGGAAGACAAGCTGGTAGAATCCTGCGCCATCACTACGTAACGTAGCGTCGCTTATTAACGGCGCTTATTTGCACAAATCCATTGACAAAAGAAGGCAAAGAGGGCATATTCCTCGGCCTTTGAATTGTCCACATAGATCATATTTGGGAGTTGGACTTGGCTAATATCAAATCAGCTAAGAAACGTGCCGTTCAGTCTGAAAAGGCTCGTAAGCACAACGCAAGCCGTCGCTCTATGATGCGTACTTTCATCAAGAAAGTATACGCAGCAATCGAAGCAGGCGACAAAGCTGCAGCGCAGAACGCATTTAACGAAATGCAACCAATCGTGGATCGTCAGGCTGCTAAAGGTCTGATCCACAAAAACAAAGCAGCGCGTCATAAAGCAAACCTGACCGCGCAGATCAACAAACTGGCTTAATCGCTGCTTGTTGTTGCTTGTTTAAAGAACCCGCTTAACGCGGGTTTTTTTATGCCTTCAGATTGCCGGTGGCGTAAACAGCGCCGAGTAGTCACGGTTACAGATTCGCTGTACCGCCGGGTGCTGAATCATCCTTTCGGCAAATATGGCGTGATACTCCTCCATCACGTTATCCACTCTGCCTATCTCCGTAATCTTGTCATCCGAATAGAGATCGTGCGCGTACAGCGTCGGCGCAACGAAGATCGCGTTATGCGCTTCGCCAAAGGCTTTCATCAGCGCCGCATCGTCGAACTCACCGAGGATTTCTACCTTTAGCCCCTGCGAGTTAAACCAGTTCAGCAGCTTGCGTCCGAGCATGGAACGTCTTCCCGGCACCAGCAGGCGACGCTCCTCAAGGCACGCAGGGAACGGTTTTTCCGGCGGCGGATTACTACACCAGAAGCTCACGCCGCATTCACCAATCTTCACCGAGAACAGCCCTTCCTGCTGGGTGGAGTCAATCGGGCAGTCCGAGATAATCATGTCCAGCTTGTGCTGGCTGAGCTGTTCCAGCAGCATCTCATGGGTGGATTCAAAGCAGCGCAGATGGATTTGCTCATCTTCCACCACCGCCGCATCCAGCACGCCGCTCACCAGCCGTTTGGACAGCGCATCCGCCACGCCCACATCAAAGAGCAGGTTCGACTCTTTGCGGTAGTTGACGATATCCAGCATCTCCTGGCTCAGGGTAAACATTTTGTCCGCATAGCGGAATACCAGCTCGCCCAGTTCGCTGGGTTCAATCCCACGCCCCTTACGCTTGAACAGCTTGCCCTGCAGACGCTCTTCCAGCGCCTTGATTTGCCCGGTGATGGTTTGCGGCGTGAGGTAGAGCGCCTCTGCCGCCCCTACCACCGAGCCCTGTTTATAGACGTGCCAGAAGTAGTACAGATGGTTGTAATTTAAATGAGACATCGCGTCTTCTCTCCCTGAGTGTGTATCGGGAGAAGGATCGCCTCCTCCCGGTGTTCCGTTATGCCTGGACGGCTTGTCCGGACAATTTCACCTTCAACAAGGTATAACCGATTACCGCGGCCAGTAATGACCCGATGAGGATGCCGAGTTTAGCCCAGACGATAAGCTCAGGCGCATGCGCACCAAACGCCAGCGTCGAGATAAAGATCGACATCGTAAACCCGATGCCACACAGCACGCCGACGGCCATAATCTGCTTAAAGGTGGTGCCGTGCGGCAATGACGCCAGCTTCAGCTTCGTCGCCAGCCAGCAGAAGAGGCTAATACCCAGCGGCTTGCCGATAAACAGCCCGGCAATAATCCCCAGCGGCAGCACGGACGTCAGCCCGTCCAGCGTCACGCCGCTGAGGGAAACGCCTGCGTTGGCAAACGCAAACAGCGGCAGGATCATAAAGGCGACCCACGGGTGCAGCACATGCTCCAGCTGTTTGGCAGGCGACTTGCCGTCCTGCGGCTTAAGCGGCACGAGGAAGCCGACGATCACACCTGCCAGCGTCGCGTGCACGCCCGATTTCAGCACCGCCGTCCACAGCACCATCCCCACCAGGATATAGATACCAATACGGCGAACATTGAAGATGTTCAGCAGCGCCAGCACTGCAATCGCCCCAGCGGCCACGCTCAGGGACAGGATCGACAGATCGCTGGTGTAGAACAGCGCGATAATCACAATGGCGCCCAGGTCATCGATGATCGCCAGCGCCATCAGGAAGATTTTCAGGGCCACCGGCACGCGGCTTCCCAGCAATGCCAGCACCCCGAGGGCAAAGGCGATATCCGTCGCAGCCGGGATCGCCCAGCCGTGACGTGCAATCGGATCCTGCCAGGTGAACGCCAGGAAGAGCAGCGCCGGCACCACCATTCCACCGAGTGCGGCAATCACCGGAAACGCCGCGCGCTGGCGGCTGGCAAGCGAGCCGAGTACCAGCTCACGCTTAACCTCAAGCCCGACGAGCAGGAAGAACACCGCCATCAGCGCATCGTTGATCCACAGCAGCATGTTCTTGTTAATTTCCAGCGCCCCGACCTTCAGCTCAACGGGCGTTTCCAGAAATGCATGGTAGAGTTCCTGCGTGATGCCAAGGTTAGCCAGCACCATCGCGGCCGCAGCGGCAATAATCAGGATCACGCCGCCGGACGCCTCACTGCTAAAAAAACGGTGTAGTAATTTCACTTTAATTCTCTCTGTTACAACAATACCTCGATAAAACCATAATACCAAGCCAGATAGCTCGGCAAAAACAGATTAATATTGAGTATAGATTCAGTTTTACCGAACAATCCCCACAAATAGAAAAAGCCCGGAATCGCTTCCGGGCCTTTGCGGATGAAACCTGCGAACAGATTATCGGGTCAAATCATCGAAGAATTTTTTGACGCCGTCGAAGAAGCTTTTGGAACGCGGGCTGTTTTTCTCACCCGTCGGGCCACCAAAGCTCTCCTGCAACTCTTTCAGCAGCTGTTTCTGCTTGTCGTTCAGGCCAACCGGCGTTTCCACGACCACGCGGCACAGCAGGTCGCCCTGCGCACCACCGCGAACGGATTTAACGCCTTTTCCGCGCATGCGGAACAGCTTGCCGGTCTGGGTTTCCCCAGGCACTTTCAGGTTCACACGACCGTCCAGCGTAGGCACTTCGATTTCGCCACCGAGTGCCGCCATCGCGAAGTTGATAGGCACTTCGCAGTACAGGTTATTACCTTCACGCTCAAAGATAGCGTGCTGCTTGACCTGAACCTGAACGTACAGATCGCCTGCCGGTGCGCCGTGCTCGCCAGCTTCGCCCTCGCCCGCCAGACGGATGCGGTCGCCCGTATCGACGCCAGCCGGGATCTTAACGGACAGGGTCTTGGTTTTCTCAACGCGACCATGCCCGTGGCATTTGGTGCACGGATCTTTAATCAGCGTGCCGCGACCGTGACAGTGCGGACAAGCCTGCTGTACCGCGAAGAAGCCCTGACGCATTTGCACCTGGCCGGAGCCGTGGCAAGTTGGACAGGTCTGAGGCTGCGTACCCGCTTTCGCGCCGCTGCCGTGGCAAACGTCACACTCTTCCAGCGTCGGAATGCGGATCTCTTTGGTTACGCCGCGAACGGCCTCTTCCAGCGTCAGCTCCATGTTGTAACGCAGGTCCGCGCCGCGCGCCGCGCGCTGACGACCACGACCGCCGCCGAAGATGTCGCCAAATACATCGCCAAAGATATCGCTGAAGTCAGCGCCGCCGCCAAAGCCGCCGCCACCGAATCCACCGCCGCCCATGCCGCCCTGTTCAAAGGCTGCGTGACCGTACTGGTCATAGGCCGCACGTTTTTGTGCATCGGTCAGGACTTCGTAGGCTTCTTTGATCTCTTTAAATTTGGCTTCAGCCTCTTTGTCACCCTGGTTACGGTCCGGGTGGAATTTCATGGCCAGGCGCTTGTACGCCTTTTTGATTTCACGCTCTTCCGCAGTTTTCGGAACGCCTAAAATCTCGTAATAGTCTTGCTTTGCCATTGGTTTTTTTAAGCCCCTTAACATGCGAGCACGGGCGTGGAGAATTCTCCTACGCCCGTGCCAATTACCCTGCATCAGGGCGATTATTTTTTATCTTTAACTTCTTCGAACTCAGCGTCGACAACGTCGTCGTCTTTCGCGTTGTTCGCTGAAGCGTCAGCGCCCGCCTGCTGTTGAGCGTGCTGCTGCTGAGCGATTTCCATCAGCTTCTGGGAAGCCTGCGCCAGCTCCTGCATCTTCGCTTCGATGTCCGCTTTGTCTTCACCTTTCAGTGAGGATTCCAGCGCAGTCAGTGCAGCTTCGATAGCAGTCTTGTCTTCTGCTGGCAGTTTATCGCCTGCTTCTTCAACCTGCTTACGGGTGCTGTGCAGCAGATGGTCACCCTGGTTACGGGTCTGAACCAGCTCTTCGAACTTACGGTCGGATTCCGCGTTAGCTTCGGCATCGCGAACCATTTTTTCGATTTCCGCTTCGTTCAGGCCAGAAGATGCCTTGATGGTGATCTTCTGCTCTTTACCGCTGTTTTTGTCTTTCGCAGACACGTGCAGGATACCGTCAGCATCGATGTCGAAGGTGACTTCGATCTGCGGCATGCCGCGCGGTGCCGGGTTAATACCGTCCAGGTTGAACTGACCCAGAGATTTGTTATCCGCCGCACGCTTACGCTCACCCTGAATCACATGGATGGTTACCGCAGACTGGTTGTCTTCAGCGGTAGAGAACACCTGGCTGTGTTTCGTTGGGATAGTGGTGTTTTTGTTGATGAGCGCAGTCATCACACCGCCCATGGTTTCGATACCCAGCGACAGCGGGGTAACGTCCAGCAGCAGTACGTCTTTTACTTCACCGGTCAGTACGCCACCCTGAACCGCAGCACCGATTGCTACCGCTTCGTCCGGGTTAACGTCTTTACGTGGCTCTTTACCGAAGAACTCAGCCACTTTCTTCTGAACCATTGGCATACGCGTCTGACCACCAACCAGGATAACGTCCTGGATGTCAGAGACGGACAGACCAGCGTCCTGCAGGGCAACTTTCAGCGGCTCGATAGAACGGTTCACCAGGTCTTCTACCAGGCTTTCCAGTTTCGCACGGGTCACTTTGATATTCATGTGTTTAGGACCGGTCGCGTCTGCAGTGATGTACGGCAGGTTCACGTCGGTCTGCTGAGCGGAAGACAGTTCGATCTTCGCTTTCTCAGCGGCTTCTTTCAGGCGCTGCATAGCCAGCGGGTCGTTACGCAGGTCAATGCCCTGATCTTTCTTAAACTCGTCAACGAGGTAGTTGATCAGACGGGTATCGAAGTCTTCACCACCCAGGTGGGTATCACCGTTGGTCGCCAGAACTTCGAAGGTTTTTTCGCCGTCAACTTCGTCGATTTCGATAATAGAGATATCGAAGGTACCACCACCCAGGTCGTAAACCGCGATAGTACGGTTGCCAACTTCTTTATCCAGACCGTAAGCCAGTGCAGCAGCGGTTGGTTCGTTGATGATACGTTTTACTTCCAGACCTGCGATACGGCCAGCATCTTTGGTTGCCTGACGCTGAGCATCGTTGAAGTACGCAGGAACGGTGATAACAGCTTCAGTTACCGGCTCACCCAGGTAATCTTCAGCGGTTTTCTTCATTTTTTTCAGCACTTCAGCAGAAATCTGCGGTGGTGCAGTTTTGGTGCCTTTCACATCAAGCCATGCATCGCCGTTATCTGCCGCGATGATTTTGTAAGGCATGATGGAAACGTCACGCTGAACTTCTTCGTCCTGGAAGCGGCGGCCGATCAGGCGTTTAATCGCAAACAGGGTGTTTTGCGGGTTTGTCACTGCCTGACGTTTAGCCGGCTGACCAACCAGAGTTTCACCATCCTGGGTATAAGCAATGATAGAAGGCGTGGTGCGATCGCCCTCGGCGTTCTCCAGCACGCGTGCAGTAGTGCCATCCATAATCGCTACACAAGAGTTGGTAGTACCCAGGTCGATACCAATAATTTTACCCATCTAAACGTCTCCACTAAAAATTCAGTCAACATGTGGTTGTGTACCTGTAATAAGGGCAGAACGTGCTTTTTCAACTGCCCAGATTTGATTTTTTTCAGGTCCACACACTGCGGTTGACTACAAGATGGGGTCGCGACGTCATCCATCAAGGGGCAGGCATAAAAAAAATTTTAATTTCACCCTGATGAGATCATAGACGGCATCGATTGCGCCCATTATGATGCCGCGCCCAGTCAGGGAGAACTGACGCGGGTTTAACCATTTCACCATATCAATGATGATTTTTTTGAGGACTTATGGGCAACACTAAGTTGGCTAATCCGGCTCCGCTGGGCCTGATGGGTTTTGGCATGACCACTATTCTGCTGAACCTGCACAATATCGGGATGTTCCCGATGGATGGCATCATCCTGGCGATGGGCATTTTTTACGGCGGTATCGCGCAAATCTTCGCGGGCCTGCTGGAATATAAGAAAGGCAATACCTTTGGCTTAACCGCCTTCACCTCTTACGGTTCTTTCTGGCTGACCCTGGTTGCCATTCTGCTGCTGCCTAAAATGGGCATGGCAGACGCGGCAAACGCTCACTTCCTGGGCGTTTACCTGGGCCTGTGGGGCGTCTTCACCCTGTTCATGTTCTTCGGTACCCTGAAAGGCAACCGCATGCTGCAGTTCGTCTTCCTGAGCCTGACCGTCCTGTTCGCCCTGCTGGCGATTGGTCACCTGGTGGATAACGAAGGCATCGTTCATGTTGCAGGCTGGATCGGTCTGGTTTGCGGTGCAAGCGCTATCTACCTGGCAATGGGTGAAGTGCTGAACGAGCAGTTTGACCGCACCGTTCTACCGATTGGTGAAAAACACTGATCCCTCTGTCGTGTCCGCCTCGCGGGCACGACATCCCTTCTTCTGCCCCAGCCAAATCCCTAATCCCAGCCCCATCACCGACAGCGCCAGCACGTACCAGGCCGGAGCCATGGGAGATACGCCCATCAGCACGGTGACCGCGATCGGCGTCAGCCCGCCGAAAATGGCATACGACACGTTGTAAGAAAACGAGATCCCGGTAAAGCGAACCTCTGGCGGGAACGCGCGCACCATCACGTACGGTACCGCCCCGACAACGCCCACGCACAGGCCTACCACACCGTACAGCAGGAACAGCTGTTCAGGATGGCTGCCCGCCAGATGGTAAAACGCCCAGCTTGATGCGGCCAGTAACAGGCTGCCGAGAATAAAGGTAACGCTGGCACCGAAACGATCCGCCGCGAGCCCGGCGGCAAGACAGCCAAAGCAGAGCATGATTGTCGCGATGCTGTTCGCCTGTAGCGTCACGGCAGGGGCGAAGCCGTACTGCTTTTGCAGCCACACCGGGGACATCAATATCACCACCACAATCCCCGCCGAGAGCAGCCAGGTGAGCAGCATCGACACCACCACCGCTTTTTTATGGCGTACCACGACCGCCTTCACCGGCAGCTCCTGCGCCAGCGCCTTGCGCTGCTGCATCTCCAGAAAAATCGGCGTCTCCTGCAGCCAGCGGCGCAGGTACATCGCGACCAGACCAAACGCCCCGCCCAGCAGGAACGGAATACGCCAGCCCCAGTCGTGTACGGCCTGCTGCGTCATGCTGGTATTCACAATGGTTGCGACCACCGATCCGAGCAGGATCCCGACCGTCAGCCCCGCCGTTAAGGTTCCGCAGGCGATACCAATCCGGCGCGCCGGAACATGCTCCGCGACAAACACCCACGCGCCCGGCACTTCACCGCCAATCGCCGCGCCCTGAAGAACGCGCATCAGCAACAGCAGCAACGGTGCGAGAATGCCCATTGAGGCATAGGTGGGCAGCAGGCCAATGGCCAGCGTCGGCACGGCCATCAGCAGGATGCTAAGGGTAAACATCTTCTTACGGCCGACCAGATCGCCAAAGTGGGCCATGATAATGCCGCCCAGCGGACGCGCCAGATACCCGGCGGCAAAAATGCCGAAGGTTTGCACCTGACGCAGCCACTCCGGGATATCCGCCGGGAAGAAGAGCTCTCCCACCACGGCGGCGAAGAAGACGAAGATGATAAAATCGTAAAACTCCAGCGCGCCGCCTAAGGCCGCGAGCGTGAGGGTTTTGTAATCCTGTCGATTCAGAGGTCGGGTGTTGTGTGACATAGCGAACCATTATGCGTGTATTGTGGATTTATTTTTACAGCTATCGTAAAGAAAAAATTACTATACCGTAAAACCTTAACCACGCTATCGCCGCTTCAGCTTATGTCACATATTGATTAATTTCAGGAGATTGTTTCGCGACGCGCGTTTTTAGGACGAAAAGCTGCTACCACTTTCTCATCGGTTTCGACATACGGGCCGTCAAGCAGCTGTATACAATACGGTACACTTGCAAAGATGCCGTGAACGATGACGCTGCCGTCTTCCGCTTTAAGCCCTTCCAGGGTCTCTTTAATCGACTTCGGCTGGCCCGGCAGGTTCAGAATCAACGCCTGCTTGCGGATCACCCCCACCTGGCGGGAAAGAATGGCCGTCGGAACAAAGTGTAGACCGATCTGGCGCATCTGTTCGCCGAAGCCCGGCATTTCACGATCGGCAATCGCCAGCGTTGCGTCCGGCGTCACGTCGCGGCGCGCGGGGCCGGTTCCGCCCGTCGTCAGAACAAGGTGGCAGCTCATCTCATCCACCAGCTCGCAGAGCGTCTGCTCAATGATCGGCTGTTCGTCAGGGATCAGGCGGGTCTGAATGTCAAAGGGGGTGGTCAGCGCGCTGCCCAACCACTCTTCCAGAGCGGGGATGCCTTTATCCTGGTAAACACCGCTGGAGGCGCGGTCAGAAATCGACACCAGGCCGATGCGTAAGGTATTCATATTCATTCCATTCAAAGAGTACTGATTAAAGGGAATGATACACGCAGAGAGGAGATTCAGACAGGGGACGAAAGAAGTCGCGTGACCGGGAGCCCGGTCACGCAGAATGATTACAGCAGGTCGCCGATCATTTTTTCCAGTTTGCCCTGGTCAACAGCAAACTTACGGATACCGTCCGCCAGTTTGTCTACCGCCATTGGATCCTGGTTGTGCTGCCACAGGAACTCGGATTCAGTGATGCGCTCTGGGCGTGCTTTCACTTCACCGGTGTAGGACAGTTTACGCTCCAGGGTACCTTCGCTTTCTGCCAGCTCTTTCAGCAGCGCAGGCGCGATTGTCAGGCGGTCACAGCCAGCCAGCTCGATGATTTCACCGACGTTACGGAAGCTTGCGCCCATAACCACAGTCTCGTAGCCGTGCTGTTTGTAGTATTCGTAGATTTCAGTCACAGAAATCACGCCTGGATCTTCAGCCGGTGCGTACTCTTTCTTGTCGGTGTTGGCTTTGTACCAGTCCAGAATACGGCCCACGAACGGAGAAATCAGGTATACGCCCGCTTCTGCACATGCACGCGCCTGCGCGAAGGAGAACAGCAGGGTCAGGTTACAGTTGATACCGTCTTTTTCCAGCTGCTCTGCCGCGCGGATACCCTGCCAGGTAGAAGCCAGTTTGATCAGGATACGGTCGTTGCTGATGCCCGCGTCGTTGTACATTTTGATCAGACGTTTCGCTTTTGCGATAGACGCTTCGGTGTCGTAGGAGAGACGCGCATCCACTTCGGTAGAGATACGGCCAGGAACCAGTTTCAGGATTTCCAGACCGATGTTCACTGCCAGTTTGTCGGTGGCATCCACAACCTGCTGCGCGCGGTCGTTGCTCTGCGCTTTCGCCCAGGTCACTGCGTCGTCAATCAGTTTGCGATACTCAGGGATCTGTGCGGCGTTAAGGATCAGAGAAGGGTTGGTTGTGGCATCCTGCGGCTGGTACAGCTTCATTGCCGCGATATCTCCGGTGTCAGCTACGACAGTGGTGAACTGACGAAGGGAGGTCAATTTATCCGTCATGATAGTGTTTCTCTTTTAACGTGCCCTGGATAATTCACGCTACCGACAGCATGCCTGCAGCGGAAAAATGACAGGTTTACTTGTTAGGGGGATGTAACCGGTCTGCCCTGATGATAACACGACGGAGGGGTAGCGCAACCGCAGACAGTGCGCTTAGGCAGAGTATGATAAACTCGGAATATTAACAGGCTGCTAAGCAACAGCATGCACAATCAGTGGTAGCGCTTACATATTCACTTTGGCATCAACAAGAGGGACGTTAATGCCTGATTTCTTTTTCTTTATTAACGAAGTCCTGTGGGGTTCGATAATGATATACCTGCTTCTGGGAGCAGGTATTTGGTTTACGCTACGCAGTGGGTTCATCCAGTTTCGTTATATACGCAAGTTTGGCAGAAGTCTGAAAAACAGCGTCACGCCTCAGCCGGGCGGATTAACGTCGTTTCAGGCACTCTGTACCAGCCTGGCGGCACGCCTCGGCAGCGGCAATCTGGCAGGCGTTGCGCTGGCCATCAGCGCCGGTGGGCCAGGTGCGGTCTTCTGGATGTGGGTGACGGCGCTACTCGGGATGGCCACCTCCTTTGCTGAAAGTTCGCTCGCCCAGCTTTATAAAGAGAAAGATAAAAACGGCCAGTTTCGCGGTGGACCAGCGTGGTATATGGCGCGTGGCCTTGGGATGCGCTGGATGGGTGTCCTGTTCTCGCTTTTTTTACTGCTCGCGTACGGTCTTATTTTTAATACCGTCCAGGCAAACTCGGTCGCCAACGCCCTGCGCTACGCCTTCTCCTGCCCCGAGTGGCTCGCGGGTCTCGCTTTAGCCGTCGTCGTTCTGCTTACCATCTCGGTCGGTCTCAAGGGCATCGCCCGTCTGATGCAGTGGCTGGTGCCCATTATGGCGCTACTCTGGGTTGCCGCGAGCCTGTTCGTTGCCGCACTGCACCTCGACCAGGTGCCGGGCGTGATTGCCACCATCGTCAAAAGCGCCTTTGGCTGGCGCGAGGTGGCCTCAGGAGCGCTGGGCTACACCTTCAGCCAGGCGCTGATGGCGGGTTTTCAGCGGGGAATGTTCTCCAATGAAGCCGGTATGGGGTCAACCCCCAACGCGGCAGCCGCCGCCTCTTCCTGGCCGCCGCACCCGGCCGCGCAAGGCATTGTGCAGATGATTGGCGTCTTTACCGATACCATTATTATCTGTTCCGCCAGCGCCATGATTTTGCTGCTGGCAGGCCCCGTACCGCACGCGTCGGGCACCGTCGGGATAGAGCTTCTCCAGCAGGCGCTGGTCAAGCTGACCGGCGGCTGGGGAGCCGGATTTGTCTCGCTCATCCTGATCTTGTTTGCCTTCAGCTCGATAGTGGTGAATTACCTTTACGCCGAGAATAACCTTATTTTCCTGAAGCTCGACTCCCGCGCCGCAATCGGAACCCTGCGACTGGGTGTCATCCTGATGGTGATAGCAGGCTCCCTGCTCAGTATGCCGCTGGTCTGGCAGCTGGCCGATATCATTATGGCGCTGATGGCGATCACTAACCTCACGGCGATCCTGCTGCTCTCGCCGGTTGTGACCCTGATTGCCAGAGACTATTTGCGTCAGCGCAAACTCGGCGTTCCGCCGGTATTTGATCCCGCCCGCTATCCCGATATTAAGGCGCAGCTTGCCCCCGGCACGTGGGATGATTTGCCGCGGCAATAACAGCTATCGATCAATTCAGGGCGATTTTTTGCTAAAGTCGCTCTAAATTTCCTGCAAGGACTGGATATGCTGATTCTGATTTCACCTGCAAAAACGCTCGACTACCAGAGCCCACTCGCCACCGAGCGCTATACCCAGCCTGAACTGCTGGACTACTCGCAACAGCTGATCCGCGAAGCGCGTAAGCTCTCTGCGCCGCAAATCGCCTCGCTGATGAGCATTAGCGACAAGCTGGCCGATCTTAACGCGACCCGCTTTCACGAGTGGCACCCGGATTTCACCCCGGCTAACGCTCGCCAGGCGATTCTCGCATTCAAAGGTGATGTCTACACCGGCCTGCAGGCGGAAGATTTTAGCGAAGCCGATTTCGATTTTGCCCAGCAGCATCTGCGCATGCTGTCGGGTCTGTACGGCGTGCTGCGCCCGCTGGATCTGATGCAGCCGTATCGTCTGGAGATGGGTATTCGCCTGGAAAATGCCAAAGGCAAAGACCTGTACCATTTCTGGGGCGATATCATCACAGATAAGCTGAATGCGGCGCTGCACGCCCAGGGCGATAAGGTAGTGATTAACCTGGCGTCCGATGAATACTACAAGTCGGTGAAGCCGAAAAAGCTGGATGCCGACATCATCAAGCCGGTCTTTCTCGACGAGAAGAACGGTAAGTTCAAAGTAATCAGCTTCTATGCCAAGAAAGCGCGCGGCCTGATGAGCCGCTACATTATCCAGAACCGCCTGACGAAGCCGGAGCAACTAACCGCCTTCAACAGCGAAGGCTATTTCTTTGACGAAGCGTCGTCAGGGAAAGGCGAGCTGGTGTTTAAGCGCCACGAGCAGTAAAAACAAACCCCGCCAGCTGGCGGGGTTTTGCATTAATGGTGTTTCCAGTCCGGGCCGCGTTCGTCGCGGCGGTCATCGTGGTGATGGTCGTCATGGCGATCGTCATGTTTACGATGCTCATCATGTGGACGCCAGTGGTTATCACGCCAGTCATAGTGCGCCTTCCACCAGTCATGGTCGCGCCAGCGGCCGCCGTCCCAGTAATGCCCGTTGTTATCCTGGTCGCCGATCTGCAGTTTTACTGCAGGTACGAGGGTAATTTCAGATGCCTGAACCGCCATGGGGGCGACCAGCACCAGTGAAAGCGCGATGAGTGCAGGTTTCAGTGTAGACATCGGTGACTCCTTATTCTTCTTGCCCAACGTGGGCCGATGTAAGGAGATTACGCGAGGGGAACGGGGGATGTTATTCTCTGCAATCCTAAACGCTAAGTGACCGCATTTATTGGGAATTTCTGCTTTTTCCCTGCTATTTCTCTCCTTAATTTCTCCATAAAAAAAGCCGGGTTGCGCTTCGCTTACCCGGCCTACGTTCTGAGCCGTTGTCGTCGTTGTAGGTCGGGTAAGGCGTAGCCGCCACCCGACAAAAAATCACGCGCGGGTCATCATCAGCTTACGCAGCGCGGCAAAGTCCGCCGGCAGCTCATGGGACAGCAGCGGCAGGTCGGCGCGCTCGGCCAGCTCTTTCGGCAGCGGCAGTGTTTCGCCCAGGATCGCTTCAACGCTCTCTTTAAACTTCGCCGGATGTGCGGTTCCCAGGAACAGGCCATATTCGCCCGGGTTAAGCTGGTCGCGCAGCGCGCGGTAGGCAATCGCCGCGTGCGGTTCAGAGGTATACCCCACCGCCTTCAGCTCGCGCATGGTCGCTTTGGTGGTTTCATCCGTCACCGCGGCGTAGCCCAGGTCACCCAGACGCCAGATCTTACGGCGGAACAGCTCTTCCACGCGCGGCCAGTTGTTCGGCTGGGATACATCCATTGCGTTAGAAAGCGTCGCCTGCGTGGCGTTCGGCGCCCACTTCCCGTCTTTCAGGAAGCGCGGCACGGTGTCGTTGGCGTTGGTCGCCGCGATAAAGCGTTTCACCGGCAGACCCAGAGATTTTGCCAACAGGCCCGCCGTCAGGTCACCGAAGTTACCGCTCGGCACGGAGATCACCAGCTGGTTGCGCGCTTCCTGCGGCAGCTGCGCTACCGCTTCGAAGTAGTAGCAGATCTGCGCCAGCAGACGGCTGATGTTGATGGAGTTGGCGGAGTTCAGACCCAGCGCCACCTTCAGCTCTTCGTCGTCGAAGGCCTGCTTCACCAGCGCCTGGCAGGCATCGAAATCGCCGTCAATTGCCACGGTTTCAATGTTGCCGCCGAGGGTGCAGAACAGTTTCTCCTGCAACGGGCTGATTTTGCCTTTCGGATAGAGGATCACCACGCGGACATTTTTCAGGCCGTAGAACGCGTGGGCTACCGCCGCGCCTGTATCGCCGGAGGTTGCGGTCAGGATGGTCACCGGCTTGTCGCCGCTGATGTGGGTCAGCATCTGCGCCATAAAGCGGCCGCCGAAGTCTTTGAACGCCAGGGTCGGGCCGTGGAACAGCTCCAGACAGCCGACGTCAGGCTCAACCTGCTGAACCGGCGCCGGGAAGGCGAATGCCGCGCGTACGCGCTCTTCCAGCAGCTCCTGCGGAATTTCATCGCCGATAAACGCGGACAGAATTTTGGTGCTGCGGGTGACAAAATCCTGCTTCAGCAGGTCATCAATCTCGGTCAGCTGGAATTCCGGCAGGTCATGAGGGAAAAACAGCCCCTGATTTTTGCCCAGTCCCTGAGTCACCGCCTGCGCGAAGCTGACCTGCTCGTTATGATCTTTAAGGTTGTAGAGTTTCATTAATTATCCCAGTACTCGTGCGCCAGCCGTGTCCAGACGGCAAATATGAACAAAGCCTTCCTGATTTTGCAGGTAGAGTTTAGAGAGCCAGTCCGCCACGCGCTGCGCGGTGTCAGGCTTGTCGCACAGGGCGAACAGCGTCGGGCCGGAGCCGGAAATGCCGCACGCCTGCGCGCCGATATCCATCGATGCCTGTCGCGCCTCGTTAAAGCCGGGCAGCAGCTTCGTGCGGTACGGCTCGGCAATGACGTCCTTCATCAGTTTGGCCGCCAGCTGCGGCTGACGGGTGTAGCAGGCGTGGATAAAGCCCGCCAGATGACGCCCGTGGGCAATACAGTCCTGACGACGATACTGCGCGGGCAGGATCGCACGCGCTTCCGCGGTTGAAACCTTGATACCCGGATAGGCCAGCACCCACAGCCACTCATCAAACCCTGGCACCTGCTGGCTGATGATGCCATTTTCTTCGATCATCAGCTGCATGCCGCCGAGGAAGCACGGTGCCACGTTGTCATAGTGAATACTGCCGGAGATGCGCCCTTCCAGCTCGCCCATTAACCCCAGCAGGCGGTTATTGTTCAGTGGCTTGCCGCAGTGCTCGTTCATCGCTACCAGCGCGGCGACCACCGAGCAGGCGCTGGAACCCAGACCCGAGCCGATCGGCATACTTTTTTCCAGCGTCATGGCAACCGGCACGTTTTTGCCGATCTCCTGACAGAAGCGTTCCCAGCACTGATAGACGATGTTCTCGCGCGGCTCGGACGGCAGCTTGCTGGCGAAGCGGCCCACGTTATTCAGGCTGAAGCTGTCTGCCGCTTCCACCGTAACCGTATCGCCCAGCAGCGAACCATCCACCGGCGTCACCGCCGCACCCAGCACGTCAAATCCGACGCTCATATTGGCGCTGGAAGCCGGGGCATAGACTTTGACCATGTTAAACTCCTAACTTCCATGACAGGGTACGCAGCAGATCGGCAAACACACCCGCCGCCGTAACATCGTTCCCTGCGCCATAGCCGCGAAGCACCAGCGGCAGTGGCTGATAATAGTGGCTGTAAAACGCGAGGGCGTTTTCGCCGTTTTTGACTTTGTACAGCGGGTCGTTGCCGTCCACTTCGGCAATCTTCACCCGGCACACGCCATCTTCTTCAATGTTGCCAACATAGCGCAATACCTTACCTTCATCACGGGCTTTCGCAACGCGCGCGGCAAAAGCGTCGTCAAGCTGCGGCAAACGGGCCATAAAGGCAGCGACATCACCGCTGCTGTCAAATTCTGCCGGCAGGACCGGTTCAATCACGATATCGGAAAGCTCAAGCTCACGGCCCGTTTCGCGCGCGAGGATCAGCAGCTTGCGCGCCACGTCCATACCGGAAAGGTCGTCACGTGGATCCGGCTCGGTATAGCCCAGCTCGCGCGCGGCGCGGGTGGCTTCAGAGAGGCTCATCCCCTCATCCAGCTTGCCGAAGATGAACGACAGCGAGCCGGAGAGAATGCCGGAGAAACGCTGCAGTTCGTCACCCGCGTTAAGCAGGTTCTGCAGGTTTTCGATAACCGGCAGACCCGCCCCCACGTTGGTGTCGTACAGGAACTTGCGGCGCGACTTGCTCGCCGCCAGACGCAGCTGGTGATAGTAATCCATCGACGAGGTGTTGGCCTTTTTGTTCGGCGTCACCACGTGGAAGCCTTCGCGCAGGAAATCGGCGTACTGGTCGGCCACCGCCTGATTCGAGGTACAGTCGACGATGACCGGGTTAAGCAGATGATACTCTTTCACCAGACGGATCAGGCGGCCCAGATTGAACGGCTCTTTTGCCTCTTTCAACTCAGCCTCCCAGTTTTCCAGGTTCAGGCCGTGGACGTTGGTCAGCAGCGCTTTGGAATTCGCGATCCCGCAGACGCGCAGGTCGATGTGTTTCTTCTTCAGCCATGCCTGCTGGCGCTTCACCTGCTCCAGAAGCGCACCGCCCACGCCGCCCACGCCGATCAGGAACAGCTCGATGACCTGATCGGTGTTGAACAGCATCTGGTGAACCACGCGAACGCCAGTGGTGGCATCGTCGTTATCCACCACCACGGAGATAGAGCGCTCTGACGAGCCCTGGGCAATCGCCACGATATTGATATTGGCGCGCGCCAGCGCGGCAAAGAATTTGGCGGATATACCGCGCAGGGTGCGCATACCGTCACCCACCACGGAGATGATCGCCAGACGCTCCTGAATCGCGAGCGGCTCCAGCAGCTCTTCTTTCAGCTCCAGATAGAACTCTTCCTCCAGCGCGCGGCGAGCGCGCAGGCAGTCAGCCTGCGGTACGCAGAAGCTGATGCTGTATTCGGAGGAAGACTGGGTAATCAGCACCACCGAGATACCGTTGCGGGACATAGCAGCAAAGACGCGCGCCGCCATGCCAACCATCCCTTTCATCCCCGGACCAGAGACGCTGAACATCGCCATGTTGTTGAGGTTGGAGATGCCTTTCACCGGCAGACCGTCCTCATCGGTACTCGAGCCAATCAGCGTACCCGGCACCTGCGGGTTACCGGTATTTTTAATCAGGCAAGGGATCTGGAACTGGGCAATCGGGGAGATGGTACGCGGGTGAAGTACTTTGGCGCCGAAGTAGGAAAGCTCCATTGCTTCCTGGTACGACATCGACTTCAGCAGCCTGGCGTCCGGTACCTGGCGCGGGTCGCAGGTATAGACGCCATCGACGTCAGTCCAGATCTCACAACAGTCCGCGCGTAAGCAGGCAGCCAGCACGGCGGCGGAGTAGTCGGAACCGTTACGGCCCAGCACCACCAGCTCGCCCTTCTCGTTACCGGCGGTGAAGCCTGCCATCAGGATCATGTGGTCAGACGGAATTTTGCTGGCGGCGATACGGCGGGTTGATTCGGCAATATCAACGGTGGATTCGAGGTAGTGGCCCACCGCCAGCAGTTTTTCAACAGGATCGATCACGGTCACGCTATGGCCGCGCGCTTCCAGCACACCTGCCATGATGGCGATAGAAAGTTTTTCACCGCGACAAATCAGCGCCGCGTTGATGCTGTCAGGGCACTGGCCGAGGAGGCTGATGCCGTGCAGGACGTGTTTAATTTGTGCGAATTCCTGCTCAACAAAGGACTTCAGCTGGGCATGCGGGAAGCCAGGCAGTGCCTCTGCCAGCCCTTGCAGTAAGTCAGCAAAGATGCGCTCTGCGTCGCTGATGTTCGGGAGTGCATCCTGGCCACCGATGGTTTTTTCAATCATCGCCACCAGATGGTTCGTGATTTTTGCCGGGGCAGAGAGCACGGTCGCAACCTGCCCCTGCCTGGCGTTGCTTTCCAGGATATCGGCAACACGCAGAAAACGTTCTGCATTTGCCACTGATGTACCGCCGAACTTCAACACTCGCATGGTTCTACCTCGTTTCCTTTAGCCGAAAAAAAAGCCCGCACTGTCTAGGTGCGGGCTTTTTTTTGTTTTTCCTGTACGCGTCAGCCCGCATCGTTACCTGTGGTAATGATGATGGTTGTAGTAATGGTGGTGATGCTGATGCGTTTCATGGATGTTGTGTACTCTGTCATTATTATCTGTCTGTGCTGTATTCTTTTAGGGTTAAAGGATCGGGCACCTTAAGTCAACGAATTTTTAATTTGATCACAATTCGGAAGACTCTCACGTCCCGCTGCGTGCAGATTTATTTTCATCCGATTCGCCCAGATGCAACCCTTCCGCACAGACTTATTCGCCATAGTAAAAACTTATGGCAGTGTTTTACTCGGCCAATTTTTTTTCAATATCGTGCAGCAAACGATGCAGCATGGCGGTGTCCCGCTGCTCAAGACGCCCTAAACGCTGCTGCAGCCAGTCAGCCATTTTTTGATCGTCCGCCACCCCCAGATGCACGAGCAGGTTTTCTACGCGCGCGCGAAGTGCGGCAAGCTGATTTTCATCGGTTCCTGTATTTTGCGACGGGGGAATTTGTATTAAGGATGCTAATTGATAGCAATAAACCATGACCGCCTGGCCTAAATTGAGGGACGGATAATCCGCGACCATCGGTGCCCCCGTCAGCACGTCCGCCAGTTCCAGCTCTTCATTGGTTAATCCGGAATCCTCGCGACCAAACACCAGCGCCGCTTTCTCCAGCCACTGGCTTTTCTCACTCAGCATCGGCACCAGCTCCGCTGGCGTGGCATAGTAATGGAACTTCGCCCGGCTGCGCGCGGTGGTTGCAACGGTAAACGAAATGTCATGCAGCGCATCAGCAAGCGTAGCGTAAGTGGTTATATTATCGAGGATATCGCCCGATCCGTGCGCCACCCAACGGGCAGCAGGCTCAAGGTGCGCAGTGCTGTCCACGATACGCAAATCGGTAAAACCCATGGTCTTCATGGCGCGCGCCGCTGCGCCTATATTTTCTGCTCTGGCTGGGGCAACCAGTACAATCGACAGATGCATTTATGCTCTCTTTATAATCAGTTAGCCGGTAAAAATGTGATGCACTTCAACATATTACGCAGCGCGAATTTACAAAATTGCAACACAAATCACCGAAATAGCGTTTCATAATAAATTAAAAACGCTAAACTATTCCTTGTCTGAACAATCAGTTAGAATGTTAACAGAACACTATTATCCCTATGTTTTATAATGATAATGGCGATATGAATACCCTATTCTGATTGGATTCGCTTCGTTTATAAATCAATGTCCGCAACTAGTTGGTTTATTGAAAAATTGTGACAAAGGCTAGCATTCCGCTACGATGATTTCATCAAACTGTTAACGTGCTACAATTGAACTTGATATATGTCAACGAAGCGTAGTTTTATTGGGTGTCTGGTGTCACTTAGCCTGTTATGTTGCTGTTAAAATGGTTAGGATGACAGCCGTTTTTGACACTGTCGGGTCCAAAGGGAAAGTACCCAAGACCAAGCTAATGATGTTGTTGACGTTGATGGAAAGTGCATCAAGAACGCAATTACGTACTTTAGTCACGTTAAGCCGATCATGTTAATTTGCGACATGCATCAGGCAGGTCAGGGACTTTTGTACTTCCTGTTTCGATTTAGTTGGCAATTTAGGTAGCAAACATGCAGACCCCGCACATTCTTATCGTTGAAGACGAGTTGGTAACACGCAACACGTTAAAGAGCATTTTCGAAGCAGAAGGCTACGATGTCTTTGAAGCGACCGATGGCGCAGAGATGCATCAGATCCTTTCTGAAAATGATATCAACCTGGTGATCATGGATATTAACCTGCCGGGCAAAAACGGTCTTCTTCTGGCGCGCGAACTGCGCGAGCAGGCGAACGTCGCGTTAATGTTCCTGACGGGCCGCGATAACGAAGTTGATAAAATTCTTGGCCTGGAAATCGGTGCGGATGATTACATCACTAAGCCGTTCAATCCTCGCGAGTTAACCATTCGTGCACGCAACCTGCTGTCCCGTACCATGAATCTGGGCACGGTCAGCGAAGAGCGTCGTAGCGTAGACAGCTACAAATTCAACGGCTGGGAACTTGATATCAATAGCCGTTCGCTGATTAGCCCGAACGGTGAGCAGTATAAACTGCCGCGCAGTGAATTCCGCGCGATGCTGCACTTCTGCGAAAATCCGGGCAAGATCCAGTCCCGTGCAGAGCTGCTGAAAAAAATGACCGGCCGTGAGCTGAAGCCGCACGACCGTACCGTAGACGTCACCATCCGTCGTATTCGTAAGCACTTCGAATCTACGCCAGATACGCCGGAAATCATCGCCACGATCCACGGCGAAGGGTACCGTTTCTGCGGTGACCTGCAGGAGTAATCCCGCAGTTAACGCATTAAAAAACGGCGCATTTGCGCCGTTTTTTTATTCCCGCCACGGCATAATCGGCACCGCGCTGATCGCGTTTTTCGGCGAGCCTTCCACCACTTTGTCAGAGTAGGCAAGGTACGCCAGGGTGTTGCGTTTGGCATCATAGAAACGCACCACCTGCAGTTTTTTAAACACCAGCGAGGTCCGTTTCTGGAATACCACGTCGCCCTGCGCTTTGCCGTTTTTAATTTTATCGCTCAACTCAACCGGCCCCACCTGCTGACAGGAAATGGCCGCGTCGGAGGTATCTTCCGCCAGTCCCAGCCCGCCTTTAATACCGCCCGTTTTCGCACGGCTGACGTAGCAGGTGACGTTTTTCACGTCCGGATCGTCAAACGCCTCCACCACGATTTTGTGGTCCGGGCCGAACATTTTGAATACGGTATCGACGGAGCCAATCTGTTCTGCCTGCGCCGCGCGCCCGACCATCAGCATCAACGCGGTGAAGATCAAAGTCTTGTATTTCATATTGTTACCATTCTTTAAAATTACACTGGGCGATTATTCAACACTTTAGACAAAAATGTAGCAAGATCACAGGATTAGAATATATCTGCCTGTAATGTGCTCTAAAAAGCATGAATGCGCAAAAAAAACACTGAATGCTAAAACATCAAAAAATGCTATTATCCGCTAACCTGTTATCAGGCACATGCTGTTTTAAGGATGAGGATAGTATATGGATCAGGCTGGAATTATTCGCGACCTGCTCACCTGGCTGGAAGGTCATCTCGACCAGCCTTTGTCACTGGATAATGTGGCGGCTAAAGCAGGCTATTCCAAGTGGCATCTGCAAAGGATGTTCAAGGATGTCACCGGTCATGCTATCGGCGCCTATATTCGCGCACGTCGTTTATCAAAATCTGCTGTGGCACTGCGCCTGACCGCGCGGCCGATTCTGGATATTGCCCTGCAATATCGTTTCGATTCACAGCAGACCTTCACCCGCGCATTTAAAAAACAGTTCTCGTTGACGCCAGCGCTTTATCGTCGCTCGCCTGACTGGAGCTCCTTTGGCATGCGTCCGCCGCTGCGTCTGGGCGAATTCGCGATGCCGAAGTACGACATCATTACACTGCCGGAAACCCATCTGATCGGCACGACGCAGAGCTACTCCTGTTCACTGGAGCAGATTTCTGAGTTCCGTCATCAGATGCGCGTCCAGTTCTGGCGCGACTTCCTGAGCCACGCGCCGGCGATACCGCCGATCCTGTATGGTCTCAACGAAACGCACCCAAGCCAGGAAAAAGACGACGAGCAGGAGGTGTTCTACACCACCGCGCTGACGCCAGATATGGCCAATGGCTACATTCAGGGTTCAAAGCCTGTCGTGCTGGAAGGTGGTGAATACGTGATGTTCGCGTATGAAGGGCTGGGAACGGGAGTTCAGGAGTTCATCCTGACCGTTTACGGGACCTGCATGCCGATGCTGAATCTGAATCGCCGTAAAGGTCAGGACATTGAGCGCTACTACCCGGCGCAGGATGCCAAACCGGAAGAAGGCCCAATCAATCTGCGTATGGAATTCTTGATTCCGATACGTCGTTAACGCTGCAGTTCGTCAAGCGCAGGGGCATCGAGGTGCGAAATGTCCCCTGCCATCTCCACGACCCAACCTGACGCCAGCCACGCGCTTTCCTGATAATCAATCCGGGAAATGGAGCAATTGCGCAGACGCAGGCGGCGCTCGGCGTAAGCCGGTAATCCAAGAATGGTGCTCACCAGGCATCCCAACGCAATCCCATGACTCACCAGCAGCGGACGGCTTCCCGCCGGAAGCTTCAGGCATTCCGCCAGAGCGGCATGCATGCGTACGCTGAGCTCCTGCATCGATTCGCCCTCAGGAATACGGCCATCTTCGGTACCGTTCACCAGCGTGCGGCGCCAGCCCTCTTCCGTTTCCGTCAGCGTATCGATATGGCGTTTTTCCAGCACGCCCATATCCAGCTCGCGCAGGCGCGGCTCCAGCATGACGTCACAGCCGCAGGCATCTGCGATGATGCGCGCCGTCTGCTGTGTGCGACCTAAATCGCTGGTAATGACGTGGGTAATGCCCAGCGTTCTGGCGCGTTCCGCCACCTGCCACGCTTGCTGCACGCCCTTCTCGGTGAGAGGACTGTCTGACTGGCCTTGAATACGTCGCTCGGCGTTCCACTGCGTTTCACCGTGGCGAACAAGGTATACCTGTAACATGCTTTTTTTCCGTTATACTGCGATGAGTTTTTTTTGAATCGAGCTTAATTATGCACCATGTTGTCTCTGCTACCACTAATCCTGCCAAAATTCAGGCAATTCTAAGGGCATTTGACGAGATCTTCGGCGCAGGATCCTGCCATATTGAGGCCATCGGCGTCGAGAGTGGCGTACCTGAACAGCCGTTTGGCAGCGAGGAAACGCGCGCTGGCGCACGAAATCGCGTGGCAAACGCTAAGGCCGCGGCACCGGATGCTGACTTTTGGGTAGCGATTGAAGCCGGTATCGACGAAGGCGCAACCTTTAGCTGGGTGGTGATTGAAAGCCGCGAGCAGCGCGGTGAAGCGCGCTCGGCCACCCTGCCGCTGCCGGAGATCATTCTGGAAAAAGTCCGTGCGGGTGAAGCGCTCGGGCCGGTGATGTCACAGTACACCGGCATCGATGAGATTGGCCGTAAAGAAGGGGCGATTGGCGTCTTTACCGCAGGCGCGCTGACGCGTTCAGGCGTTTATCACCAGGCCGTGATCCTGGCGTTAAGCCCGTTCCATAACGCGATTTATCGTTAGGTATTTTTCAACAATACCGCTTCCAGCCACTGGCGCAGCTCGACGGGCGCCGACTTCAGGCTGTTCGATCCGCGGGTAATCGTTGCGATGCCCGCGCCGAGCTCATTCTTCAGCTCGCGCTGGCTCATCTCGCCGCGCAGCAGCTCTTCAATGATGCGCACGCGCGTGCCCAGCGCCTCACGCTCGTCCGGCGTGAGCATCAGCTGCATCAGGGGTAAATGCAAATCCTGCTCGTAAGACTGGCGAAGCAGCTCCACAAAACGAAGCCACTCCTGATGACGTTGTTCGGCCATTGCCGAGGAATACGGGGAATGCTGGGTCATGTTATGCTGCCTCTTGTACTCTTTAGCGAGTACAGCATAACACAACCCACGCCAATCAGTAACGTCTCTGCCACTCGGCATCGCTCATCAGGGTATCTTTCTGCCCCATGAAGTAGCGATAATAGGCATCATAGGCCAGCACGTTCTTCACGTATCCACGCGTTTCCGAGAACGGAATGCTCTCGACAAACGCCACGGCGTCGATGCGTCCGGCGCTGTTGCCGAGCCAGGTACGCACGCGACCCGGTCCCGCGTTATATGCCGCCGACGAGAAGATGCGGTTATTGCCGAACTGCTGATACACGTACTGGAGGTAGCTGGTACCGATGTTGATATTGGTATCCGGATCGAGAAGCTGTGACGGGCTGCTGTATCCAGGGATATTAAACATCTTCACCGTGTGCGTCGCCGTGCCCGGCATAATCTGCATCAGGCCGCTGGCGCCCACCGGGGAACGGACTTTCGGGTTCCATGCGCTCTCCTGACGGGCAATCGCCATCGCGTAGCTCTGCGAAATATCTTTGCCGCTGGTATAGCGATCGAACAGATCTTTGTACGCCAGCGGGAAACGCTCTTCCAGATGATCCCAGAGCTTGCCGGCGATCGTCGCCTGCACGCTGAGATCCCACCAGTGATTATCAAACGCATAGCGGGCAAGCTGGGCTTTTTCGTCGGTGGTGCGGCTGGTCACCAGATTCGCCCATTCGCTGCGCGCGGTGTTATCCATATTCCAGTACATCAGCTCGCGAACGCGCGCCATTTCTGGCCCCTGCGTCAGCGCCGGGTTCGCGTTAGCGGGCGCCTTATCAATGCGGAAGGTGTACTCCTCGCCCAGGCGCTGTGCGGCTGCCATCGGGTAAAACCCGCGCTGCTGCATCAGCGTATGGAGGATCTCTTTGGCCTCATCATCTCGACCGCGCTCCATCAGCAGGTCGGCCTGCCAGTAGCGCCATTCGTCTTTCTCTTTGGCCTCCATCGGCAAGCGCGCGAGCCAGGTATTGAGCCCACGGCGATCGCCCGTGCCCAGCGCCATGCGCACGCGGCGTTCCACCAGCGACGTGGAATTCGAACGCATAATGGCATCGTCACGCCAGCGCGCCTGCTCATCGGTCAAATCGGTGCCCATCAGTCGCCACGCCACAATGTCGCGCAGCTCCTGGGTTTGCTCCTCATTAAGCTGCTGCGCCTGCACCAGCTGCGGGATCATCAGCCGCGCGTTTTCCACATCGTCACGCGCCACGCTGGCAAAGGCCACCGCCGCCATCTGGCGGGTAAAATCGGTCGCGCCCGTGCTGCGGGCAAAGGTCAGCACGCTGTTGGGATCGTTTGCCAGCGAGATAACCGCGGTGGAGATCGTCTGGTAATCGGACGGCATCTGCCCCGCCAGCGTGGTCACCAGCCGCGTGTTGCCGGCCTTCATCGCCAGGCGGATGCGCTCAAGGTAGGACAGCGGGTCCTGCTTGCCGGAAGCACGCCACGCGCCAAACAGGGAATCACAGGCGTTCGGCTGGTTTTTCCCGGTCAGCCAGAGCTCTTTCGCCCCGGCCCAGGCCTCTTCCTGCTGGCCGGTCGCCCATTTAGCGTAGTAATAGTTACACTGGGCTTCAGTGGTATTCGGCTTTTCAGGGCTAAACGCCAGCAGTCCGCGCCAGTCTTCGCGACGCGCCAGCTCATTCACAAAACGAGACTGGAGATTTCGGGCTGGCGGCAGGGTTGGGTTCGCCTGAATGAAGTTATTCACGGTGACCGTGGGCTGATTCATGAGATCGTCCGCGATCTGGCGATACTCGAGATACGGATACAGCGGATAATCCTTTAGCGTCGGCATCAGAGCCTGCACGGTATCCATCTGCTTGTTGTCCCACGCCTGTTTAATCTGAGCGTATCGACTGCGTTGTTCATCCAGTGAATCGGCATGCACCGCCTGGCTTACCGCCATTACGCATACGCTGGCAGCCAGCAGACGCCAGACCACCCGTTTGGCTTTTTCCACAAGCTCTTCCTCATTGTTTTTTCGTCAATTGCAGCGTCTTGCCACGTCAAAGTCTAATTAACTTATGCTAACCAGGCATCCTTCAACGCGCCACGTCATGGACACTTTTTTACCTTTCTTGCGCGTTTTAACACTCCCGACGTTCCTGGCTGGGATTAGGGCGTGAAAAAGGCTACACTTCGAGGCTGAAATTCCTTCTCATTACGATAAAAGAGGCGAAGTCCAACGTGGCTCAATTCGTTTATACCATGCATCGTGTCGGCAAAGTTGTCCCGCCGAAACGTCATATTCTTAAAAATATCTCGCTGAGCTTCTTCCCGGGCGCAAAAATCGGTGTTCTGGGTCTCAACGGTGCCGGTAAGTCCACCCTGCTGCGCATCATGGCCGGCATTGATACAGACATCGAAGGTGAAGCCCGTCCGCAGCCTGGCATCAAAATTGGCTACCTGCCGCAGGAACCTCAGCTGAACCCGGAACACACCGTTCGCGAATCCGTTGAAGAAGCGGTATCCGAAGTGGTTAACGCCCTGAAAGGTCTGGATGAAGTGTATGCCAAATACGCCGAGCCGGATGCGGACTTCGACAAGCTGGCCGCACAGCAGGGCAAGTATGAAGAGATCATCCAGGCGCACGACGGTCACAACCTGAACGTGCAGCTGGAGCGCGCGGCGGATGCCCTGCGTCTGCCGGACTGGGATGCTAAAATCGCGAACCTCTCCGGTGGTGAACGTCGCCGCGTGGCGCTGTGCCGCCTGCTGCTGGAAAAACCAGATATGCTGCTGCTCGACGAACCAACTAACCACCTGGATGCGGAATCCGTGGCGTGGCTGGAGCGCTTCCTGCACGACTTCGAAGGTACCGTTGTGGCGATTACCCACGACCGTTACTTCCTCGACAACGTCGCTGGCTGGATCCTTGAGCTGGACCGCGGCGAAGGTATTCCGTGGGAAGGCAACTACTCCTCCTGGCTGGAGCAGAAAGATCAGCGTCTGGCTCAGGAAGCGTCTCAGGAAGCGGCGCGTCGTAAGTCTATTGAGAAAGAGCTGGAGTGGGTGCGTCAGGGCGCGAAAGGCCGTCAGTCTAAGGGCAAAGCCCGTCTGGCACGCTTCGAAGAGCTGAACAACACCGAATACCAGAAACGTAACGAAACCAACGAACTGTTTATTCCACCTGGAGCACGTCTGGGGGATAAAGTGGTTGAAGTGACCAACCTGCGTAAGTCTTACGGCGACCGTGTGCTGATCGACGACCTGACCTTCTCCGTACCGAAAGGCGCTATCGTCGGCATCATCGGTCCGAACGGCGCGGGTAAATCGACCCTGTTCCGCATGATGTCCGGTCAGGAACAGCCTGACAGCGGCTCTATCACCCTGGGTGAGACCGTGAAGCTGGCCTCCGTTGACCAGTTCCGTGACGCGATGGATAACAGCAAAACCGTGTGGGAAGAAGTCTCCGGCGGCCTGGATATCATGCGTATCGGCAACACCGAGATGCCAAGCCGCGCCTACGTTGGTCGCTTTAACTTTAAAGGCACCGATCAGGGCAAACGTGTAGGCGAGCTGTCCGGCGGTGAACGCGGTCGTCTGCACCTGGCGAAGCTGCTGCAGGTGGGCGGCAACGTTCTGCTGCTCGATGAACCAACAAACGACCTGGATATCGAAACCCTGCGCGCGCTGGAAAACGCCCTGCTGGAGTTCCCGGGCTGCGCGATGGTTATCTCGCACGACCGCTGGTTCCTCGACCGTATCGCGACCCACATCCTGGACTACCAGGACGAAGGTAAAGTGGAGTTCTTCGAAGGTAACTTCACCGAATACGAAGAGTACAAGAAACGCACGCTGGGCGCCGACGCGCTGGAGCCGAAGCGTATTAAGTACAAGCGTATTGCGAAATAAAAGCAAAACGGCAACTTCGGTTGCCGTTTTTTATGTTTGTTCCCTCTCCCCGCGGGAGAGGGTCAGGGTGAGGGCATCAGGCTGCGCACTTTGTAGGCCGGGTAAGGCGAAGCCGCCACCCGGCTTTTTTTTATTTGCCCACGTAATACCGCTTCACCTCATCAAACTGCATTGCATAGTCGATATAGCTCATTAGCGCGGGCGAATTCAGCTTGCGGCTCGGATAGGCCAGCCACAGATCGTTACCTTCAACATTCCACTCCGGCAGTACCTGTACCAGCGCACCCTTTTCGATCTTATCTTCCAGCAGAAACGCGGGTAAGAGCGTGATCCCCGCCCCGGCAATCGCACACTCGCGGGCGTATACCAGATTATCGGTCATGTGGGCGTTATCCGGCAGGTAGCGATAATCCTCGCTCTCGCTTCGCAGAAGCCACTCCGACCACGCCCGGTGCGTAATGCATCGATGCTCCACCAGCTGACGGGGATGAATTAACGGCTCCCGACGCGCCAGATAGTCCGGCGAGGCCAGCATAAAGCGCGGACAATGCCCGATCATCCGGCCAATCAGAGAGGAGTCCTGCGGCTTGCCGGTACGCAGCGCCACGTCAAAACCTGCCTCGACCAGATCCACCACGTCATCAGAGATCGACACGTCCAGCGAAACGTCAGGATAGCGAAGCTGGAACTCGGCATTCATATGCGCCAGCAGCGTCGCCCCAATCCCCGCCGGACAGGTGATCCGCAGCCGCCCGCTCGGGTTTTCGCGCAGGCGCTGAATGGCGTACTCCGCCCGCTCGCTGGCCGCCAGCATTTCGCGGCAGTGCACCAGATAGTGCTCGCCCGCAAACGTCAGGTTTAGCCTGCGGGTGGTGCGGTTAAGCAGGCGGATACCCACCTGCTGCTCCAGCTGGCTAATTCGCTGGCTCACGCTGGATTTCGGCAGTTCGGCTTTCTGGGCTGCCGCGGTAAAGCTGCCCATCTCCGCCACCAGCGCGAAAAGCGCCATATCCTGCAGCTGTTTAAACATGATTGTTCATCCTGTACGAACGCTGAGTTCTCGATTGTCCATCTTATCATGCAGCTGACCACTTAATAGACTAGCCTCAACAAAACGCATGCCATTGAGGAGCACACCATGTCAGTGAAAGCCATCGCCGTTAACCCAGAAAATCCGTCCACCTTCATTGAAATCATCCCGCCGATGCCGCAGCCCGACGAGCACGACCTGCTGGTGGAAGTGAAGGCCGTTTCCGTTAATCCGGTTGATACCAAAGTCCACGCGGGCATTGCTAAGAACGGGCTGAACGAGCCGCGCATTCTCGGGTGGGACGCCAGCGGGATCGTCAAAGCCGTTGGGGCTGGCGTCACCGGGTTCAAGCCGGGTGACGAGGTCTGGTACGCGGGCGACATCACCCGACCGGGCAGCAACACCACGCATCAGCTGATCGATGCACGCATTGTCGGGCGCAAGCCTGCCAGCCTCGGCTGGGCGGCAGCCGCTGCACTGCCCTTAACCGCGCTCACCGCATGGGAAGGTCTGTTTGAACGGCTGAATATTCAGGATGCCGGGGCGGACAAAACGCTACTGATCATCGGCGGCGCGGGCGGGGTGGGATCGCTGGCGATCCCGTTTGCGAAGCACAACAGCAAGGTGAAGATCGTCGCAACCGCTTCACGAGAAGATTCCGCCCGGTGGTGCCGCGAGCGCGGGGCTGACGTGGTCGTCAACTACCGCGACCTGAAAGGCGAGCTGGCGAAACACGGGCTCACCTTTGTGGATTACATTTTCATCCTCAACGACACCGACGGGCACTGGGATGCGGTCAGTGAACTGATTGCGCCGCAGGGGCATATCTGTTCCATCGTTGAGAATGAACGTCCGCTGAACCAGGACAAGCTGAAGTCCAAATCCGCCGCCCTGCACTGGGAGTTTATGTACACCCGCAGCATGTACCAGACGGCGGATATGGCGCGTCAGGGTGAGATCCTCAATGAGGTGGCGAAGCTGGTGGATAACGGCGTGGTGGAAAGTTCGCTCAGCGAAACGCTGCACGGGCTGAGCGTGGAGAGCATTACCGAAGCGCACCGTAAGGTGCTGGACGGGCATATGCGCGGGAAAGTGGTGGTTGAGTTCTGAGTGGTCTGATTCCCCTCACCCTAGCCCTCTCCCCATAGGGGCGAGGGGATCGCTCGGCGCTGTCTTTACCCTCTCCCCTATGGGGAGAGGGCAGGGTGAGGGGTAAGTTTTTTACCCCTGCTCCCCCATCATCTCCTTCACCAGCTCGACGCAGCGCAGGAAACGGGAGTCGTAGTCCGACTCTTCCACATGCACAAACTCAACGTTGTTTTCGTTGAGCATCTCCACCAGCATGGTCTGGAATTCACGCCTGTCGACGGAGCTGCCGAGGCTACGCATGCCGTCGGCCACCCACGGGGTGTTGTTTTCCAGCAGGATCACCAGGTCAAAGCGATATTCGTCAATCAGCGCCTGCACGAACGGATGTTCACGCCCTTCGTACTTTTTGCAGAACGCCTGGGTGGTGACAAAATCGGTATCGATAAACGCCACCTTGTTGGCGTATTTCACCGCGAAATCAATGTACTGGGCATGACCGAGCGCGATTTTGTCGTAGTCGGAATACTGCAGCGCCATCTCGTCGCCGCCCAGATGGGAAAAGACATAGTCGCGCCCGTACTCCCACGCGCTGGTGGTATTGAAGATATTCGCCAGCTTGTTGACCAGCGTAGATTTCCCGCTCGACTCGCCGCCCAATATCGCGACGGTACGAACGAAGAACGGCTTCACCTCGGTTGGGATGTAGTCCCAGTAGCGGAACGGGTTTTCGCGGATCTGCGCCCCGCTAATGTTCATGAAGGTGCGTTTCGGATCGATCAGCACCGTCTCAATGCCCAGATGCTCGCGGAACTGCGGCGCGTCGGACTCTTCAGAGGTGTAGATCCAGTTAGGCGCAATGCCCTTCTCTTCCATAAACGCTTTAATGCCATTGCTCCACACGTCCCAGCCGTGCGGATAGGGCTCCATACCCTCTTCGTTGAAGGCATGAATGCGAATGTTTTTTTGGTACTTAAAGGTCTGAAGCAGCCAGCGCAGACGGTCCGGCACGGTCGGCTGCTGCGACATGGCGCTGTCTTCAAACAGCTGGCGATCGCGGGTTTCGTCGTAGCCCATGATGATGTGCAGCTCGTCAACCTGGCTGCAGGCGCGCTGGATCAGATAGATATGTCCGGTATGCAGCGGGTAAAACTTGCCGAACACCACGCCGATGTTCTTTTGCATACGCGGGAATTCCAGCCCCAGAAAGCGGTGCAGCGCTTCGAGCTTCTGCGCGCTGGGGCTTTTGATTTTGGCGTTCAGCAGCTGGCTCAGGTAGCCTTTGGTCATGCCGCTGGCGTCCGCCACCTGCTGCAGCGTGCAGCCCTTCTGGCGGATTGCGGTCTTGATGTAGTCAAATGATGACATAAATTACGGTGCCTCCTGCAAAATCAAATTTACGTAATTATAAGTCGTCAA
Organism: Enterobacter sp. ECC-249; assembly: GCF_043965265.1. NCBI lineage: Bacteria > Pseudomonadati > Pseudomonadota > Gammaproteobacteria > Enterobacterales > Enterobacteriaceae > Enterobacter > Enterobacter sp. ECC-249. Next base: position 1,190,228 of record NZ_CP143660.1, on the reverse strand, counting down.
AGACATTTAACGCATCTGCGAGTTTCTTCACGCCAAACACCTGCATCCCTTCCGGGATTTTTTTCGGCACGTTGGCGGCGGGAACGATTGCCCGACGGAAACCGTGTTTTGCTGCCTCGGAGATACGCTCCTGGCCGCTGGGAACCGGACGGATTTCCCCGGCAAGGCCCACTTCGCCAAAGACCACCAGATCCTGCGGCAGCGGCCTGTCACGCAGGCTGGAGACCATCGCCAGCAGCAGCGCCAGGTCTGCGCTGGTCTCCGTGACTTTGACGCCGCCGACCACGTTAACGAAGACGTCCTGATCCGCCATCTGCAGCCCGCCGTGACGGTGCAGCACCGCCAGCAGGATTGCCAGACGGTTCTGTTCCAGACCGACCGCCACGCGCCGCGGGTTGCCCATCATCGACACGTCCACCAGCGCCTGAATTTCAACGAGCAGCGGGCGCGTCCCTTCCCACAGCACCATCACCGAGCTGCCGGAGGTGATCTCATCGCCACGGCTCAGGAAGATGGCCGACGGGTTGCTGACTTCACGCAGCCCCTGTTCGGTCATGGCAAACACGCCAAGTTCGTTCACCGCCCCAAAGCGGTTTTTATGGCTGCGCAGGGTACGGAAGCGGGAGTCCGCGTCGCCGTCGAGCATCACCGAGCAGTCGATACAGTGTTCAAGCACCTTCGGTCCGGCCAGCGAGCCGTCTTTGGTTACGTGGCCGACCATCACAATCGCCACGCCGCGCGTTTTGGCAAAGCGCGTCAGGTAGGCCGCGGTTTCACGCACCTGCGCAACGCTGCCCGGCGAGGACTGGATGTCCGCCATATGCATCACCTGAATGGAGTCGATCACCATCAGCTTCGGCTGCTCTTCTTCGGCGATCATGCAGATCTGCTCGATGCTGGTTTCAGAGAGCATGTTCAGGTTGCCGGTCGGCAGGCCCAGGCGGTGCGCGCGCATCGCCACCTGCTGCAGTGATTCTTCGCCCGTGACGTACAGGGTTTTCATCTGTTCGGCGAGCTTGCAGAGCGTTTGCAGCAGCAGGGTCGATTTACCCGCGCCCGGGTTACCGCCGATCAGAATGGCGCTGCCCGGTACCACCCCTCCGCCGAGCACGCGATCAAACTCTTTGAACCCGGTAGAGAAGCGCGGCAGCTCTTCGAGGCTAATGTCCGAGAGCTTTTGGACCTTCGCCACGCCCGCGTTACCGGCATAGCCGCTCAGGCGTTCATTGCGGGCCACGCTCGGCGAAGCCGCCACACCACGCACTTCGGTGATGGTGTTCCAGGCATGGCAGGCGCTGCATTGCCCCTGCCAGCGCGGATAATCCGCACCACATTCATTACAGACAAATGCGCGTTTTGGAGCTTTCGCCACGGTTTACCTCATTATTTCTGTGTGGCCTGCGTGCCGGGTGGCGCTTACGCTTACCCGGCCTACAAAGCAGGCCGTTATTTCTGATTAAGGCTGCCGGAGAGAATGCAGAACACCCCCATCAGGTCAGCGTGACGGATAGTCACTTCCGTCTTTTCATTCACTTTTGGCTTGGCATGGTAGGCAATGCCCAGCCCGGCCGCTTTGATCATCGGCAGGTCGTTAGCGCCGTCCCCGATAGCGACGGTCTGGACAACCGGAATTTCATATTTTTCCGCCAGACGCGTCAGGGTGTTGGCTTTGTACTGGGCATCCACGATATCGCCGATCACCTGGCCGGTCAGCTTGCCGTCCATGATCTCCAGCTCGTTGGCCACCACGGTGGTCAGATGCAGTTTTTCCCGCAGATAATCCGCGAAGAAGGTAAAGCCACCGGAGGCGATCGCCACCTTCCAGCCGAGGGACTGCAGCTTCAGCACCAGCTGCGTCAGCCCTGGCATCAGCGGCAGCACGTCGCGCACCTGGCGCAGGATGTTGGCATCGGCCCCTTTCAGGGTCGCCACGCGCTGTCTCAGGCTGGCGGTGAAATCCAGCTCGCCGCGCATCGCACGCTCGGTGACTTCCGCCACCAGCTCGCCGCTGCCCGCCAGCTTCGCAATCTCGTCAATGCACTCGATCTGAATGGCGGTAGAGTCCATATCCATGACCAGCAGGCCCGGCGTTTTCAGATGCGGAATTTTACCCAGCGGCGCGACGTCCAGCCCGGCGTCGTGCGCCAGACGCGTTGCGCGCTGCGTCAGGGAACCCGCCAGGCGAATAACCTGGTAGTCTTCCACGCACCAGGCGGCGACGATGACCATTGCCGCACCCAGCTTGCTTTGATACTGGGTCAGGCGCTGCTTATCCAGACCGCGTCCGTAGAGGAGCCAGCCGCTACGACCGGCGTGGTAATCCAGAGGCATCACCTCATCGCCACTTAGAGAGAGCGGCAATCCTGGCCATAAAGAGACATCCGTTGGCAGGTCACACCAGGTAATGTTCGGCATTAAAGCTCCTGTAATTTCGTTCGCGCCGGAAGGTTGCAGAGGGAAAATAACGCATGAGGCTACCCTGTAACCATCACTTCTGGCAACATTAAGCCGTAAATTTTCAGCAGGTGGAATATGGCTCGCGCAAAACTGAAATTCCGGCTCCATCGCGCCGTGATTGTCCTTTCCTGTCTCGCACTCTTAGTGGTGCTGATGCAGGGGGCATCGTGGTTTAGCCAGAACCATCAACGGCAACGTAATCCGCAGTTTGAAGAGCTGGCCCGCACGCTGGCACGCCAGGTGACGCTCAACGTCGCGCCGTCCATGCGAACCGAAACGCCGGACGATAAGCGAATAGGACAGGTTTTACGCCTGCTCACGGAGAACAGCCGCATTCTTGATGCGGGCGTCTATGATGAGCAAGGCAACCTGATTGCCCGCGCGGGTGAGCATGTCGACGTTCGCGACAGGCTGGCGCTGGACGGCAAAAAAGCCGGCGGCTACTTCAACCAACAGCTTGTTGAACCTATTCAGGGCAAGAATGGTCCTCTGGGTTATCTGCGCCTGACGCTCGACACCCATACTCTGCCCACTGAAGCCAAACAGGTCGATAATACCACCAACATTCTGCGCCTGATGCTGCTGCTTTCGCTCGCCATTGGCGTTGTTCTGGCGCGCACCCTGCTTCGCGGCAAACGCACGCGCTGGCAGCAATCTCCGTTCCTGCTGACCGCCAGCCGGTCAGTCCCCGAAGACGAAGAGAGCGAGAAGAAAGAATAGTGATAAAGTAGGCGAACGATTCAGAAAAGGAACTTTGCCATGACGACGTTACGCCTGCTTATCTCTGACTCTTACGATCCCTGGTTTAATCTCGCGGTGGAAGAGTGCATCTTCCGCCAGATGCCCGCCACCCAGCGCGTCCTCTTTCTCTGGCGTAACGCCGATACGGTGGTTATCGGCCGCGCGCAAAACCCGTGGAAAGAGTGCAACACCCGGCGTATGGAAGAGGACAACGTCCGCCTGGCGCGCCGGAGCAGCGGCGGCGGCGCGGTGTTTCACGATCTGGGCAATACCTGCTTTACCTTTATGGCGGGCAAACCGGAGTATGACAAAACCATCTCTACTTCCATTGTCCTCAATGCGCTGAATTCACTCGGCGTGACGGCTGAAGCCTCCGGACGTAACGATCTGGTGGTCAAAACGCCCGACGGGGATCGCAAAATGTCCGGCTCCGCCTACCGCGAAACGATGGATCGCGGGTTCCACCACGGCACCCTGCTGCTGAGCGCTGATCTGAGCCGTCTGGCGAACTACCTGAATCCGGACAAGAAAAAGCTGCAGGCTAAGGGGATTACCTCCGTGCGCGGACGCGTGGCAAATCTGGTGGAACTGCTGCCGGGAATTACTCACCAGCAGATTTGCGATGCGATCCGTGACGCGTTCTTTGAACATTACGGCGAGCGCGTGGAAGCAGAAGTGATCTCACCAGATAAAACCCCGGACCTGCCCAACTTCGCCGAAACCTTCGCCCGCCAGAGCAGCTGGGAGTGGAACTTCGGCCAGGCTCCTGCGTTTTCCCATCTGCTGGACGAGCGTTTTACCTGGGGCGGCGTGGAGCTGCATTTTGACGTGGAGAAAGGCCATATCACCCGTACGCAGGTGTTTACCGATAGCCTTAATCCCGCACCGTTAGAGGCGCTGGCGGCACGTTTACAGGGCTGTTTGTACCGGGCGGATATGCTGCAGCAGGAATGCGACGCGTTGATTGGGGATTTCCCGGAGCAGGAAAAAGAGTTAAGGGATTTGTCAGCGTGGATTGCGCAGGCCGTGCGCTAGGTGCGGTCTGGTGCCCTCACCCCAGCCCTCTCCCACAGGGAGAGGGAGGGAAGAGACAGAATTACTCTTTATCGCCCAGCAGAACGGATTCCAGCGCGATTTTGATCATGTCGTTGAAGGTGGTCTGACGCTCGGCAGCGGTGGTCTGCTCGTGAGTACGGATGTGGTCAGACACGGTGCAGATGGTCAGCGCTTTCGCACCAAACTCAGCCGCCACGCCGTAGATACCGGCCGCTTCCATTTCCACGCCCAGAATGCCGTATTTCTCCATCACGTCAAACATCTCGCCGCCGTCCGGTGCATAGAACAGGTCAGCAGAGAAGATGTTACCCACGCGCGCTTCAACGCCCAGCGCTTTTGCCGCGTCAACCGCGTCACGCACCATGCCAAAGTCGGCAATTGCCGCGAAGTCATGGTCTTTGAAACGCATACGGTTAACTTTGGAATCGGTGCAGGCACCCATACCGATAACAATATCGCGCAGCTTAACGTCCATGCGCACCGCGCCGCAGGAGCCAACGCGGATGATTTTCTTCACGCCGAAATCGGTGATCAGCTCTTTAGTGTAGATAGAGCAGGATGGGATACCCATGCCGTGACCCATAACGGAGATCTTGCGGCCTTTATAGGTACCGGTGAAGCCCAGCATGCCGCGAACGTTGTTCACTTCACGCACGTCTTCGAGGAAAGTTTCTGCGATGTGCTTCGCGCGCAGCGGGTCGCCCGGCATCAATACGACGTCAGCGAAATCACCCATTTCTGCATTAATGTGAGGAGTTGCCATCTTCAGTTCCTTTTACATTGTTTATTCTTTTCACCCTCTCCCTGTGGGAGAGGGCTGGGGTGAGGGCATCAGACCGCACCCTACATGATTTAGAACATGGCCTTGCCATATTCCATGTCTGACGTACCAAAATATTTCGCCAGGGTCTGGCCGATGTCCGCGAAGGTTTCACGGTGACCGAGCGAGCCCGGCTTCACTTTCGGGCCGTACACCAGCACCGGAATGTGCTCACGGGTGTGGTCGGTACCGGTCCAGGTCGGGTCACAGCCGTGGTCCGCGGTCAGGATCAGAATGTCATCTTCACCCACCAGCTCCATCAGCTCCGGCAGACGGCGGTCAAACAGCTCAAGACCCGCTGCATAGCCCGCTACGTCGCGACGGTGGCCCCAGGAGGAGTCGAAGTCCACGAAGTTGGTGAAGACGATTGTCTTGTCGCCCGCTTCTTTCATCTCTTTGATGGTGGCATCGAACAGCGCATCCAGACCGGTGGCTTTCACTTTCTTAGTGATGCCGCAGTTGGCGTAGATATCCGCAATTTTACCCACGGACACCACGTGACCGTCTTTCTCTTCAACCAGCTTCTGCAGCACGGTTGGTGCAGGTGGCTCAACGGCCAGATCGTGACGGTTACCGGTACGCTGGAAGTTACCCGCTTTGTCACCGATAAACGGACGCGCGATCACGCGGCCAATGTTGTAGCCGCCTTCGGTCAGCTCTTCACGAGCGATTTCGCACAGCTCGTAGAGTTTATCCAGGCCAAACGTCTCTTCATGGCACGCAATCTGGAACACGGAGTCAGCAGAGGTGTAGAAAATCGGCTTGCCGGTTTTCATGTGCTCTTCGCCGAGCTGATCCAAAATCACGGTACCGGAAGAGTGGCAGTTGCCCAGGTAACCCGGCAGGTTGGCACGCTTCACCAGCTTATCGAGCAGCTCCTGCGGGAAGCTGTTCTCGTGATCGGAGAAATAGCCCCAGTCGAACAGCACCGGCACACCGGCGATTTCCCAGTGGCCAGACGGGGTGTCTTTACCGGAGGAGAGCTCGTGCGCCCAGGCATAGGCGCCCACGACTTCCGCGTTGCCGTCCATACCGGCTGCAATTTTACCGGTAGAGCCTTCATGCGCTTTCACCAGCCCAAGACGGGTCAGGTTAGGTAGAGTCAGAGGGCCTTTACGACCGTTGTCCGCTTCGCCTTTCGCACAGGCTTCCGCGATGTGACCCATGGTATCGGAACCCACGTCACCAAAACGTTCTGCATCTTCGGTTGCGCCGATGCCGAATGAGTCCAGCACCATAATAAATGCACGTTTCATAATTGTTCTCCGTACGTAGTGCTTCAAAAATTATCGATCAGATCAGTATACCGCTATTCGGTGATACGGCGATAGACAGTCGGTGTGGTTTCCGGCGCTTTATCGTCAAGCTTGATTGCCGCTTTCACCGCTTTTGCCGCTTCCTGCCAGCTGGCTTCGTCTTTGGCGTGGATTACCGCCAGCGGACGTTGACCGTCAACGCTGTCGCCCAGACGCGCCATATCGGTAAAGCCGACGCTGTAATCAATGGTGTCTGACGCCTGACGGCGACCGCCGCCCATCGAGACCACCGCCATACCCAGCGCACGGGTGTCCATGGCGGAGACAAACCCTTCGCTATCGGCATACACCGCTTTGCTGAGCGTCGCGGTTGGCAGGTACTTAGCGTAATTTTCAACGAAGTCGGTCGGGCCTTTTTGCGCCGCGACCATGCGGCCAAAGATCTCCGCCGCTTTGCCGTTGTCCAGCACCGCCTGCAGCTTCACGCGGGCGTCTGCGTCGTCTTTGGCGAGCTTGCCGGAGATTAACATCTCAACGCACAGCGCCATGGTGACGTCGAACAGGCGCGGGTTACGGTATTCGCCGGTGAGGAACTGGACGGCTTCACGCACTTCGACTGCGTTACCGGCGCTGGAAGCCAGCACCTGGTTCATGTCGGTGAGCAGTGCGGTAGTGCGCACGCCCGCGCCGTTGGAGACGCCAACGATCGCTTCGGCCAGCGCCTCTGAGAGTTCATAGGTTGGCATAAACGCGCCGCTGCCCACCTTGACGTCCATCACCAGCGCGTCCAGCCCTTCTGCCAGTTTCTTCGCCAGGATAGAGGCGGTGATCAGCGGGATAGAGTCAACGGTCGCGGTGATATCGCGGGTCGCGTAGAAACGCTTGTCTGCCGGAGCAAGAGAGCTGGTCTGGCCGATAATCGCCACACCAACGTCTTTAATAATGTCGCGGAAGCGGTTGTCATCCGGGAAGATATCGAAGCCCGGAATGGCTTCCAGTTTGTCGAGCGTACCGCCGGTGTGGCCCAGGCCGCGCCCGGAGATCATCGGGATGTAACCGCCGCAGGCTGCCACCATTGGGCCGAGCATCAGAGACGTCACGTCGCCCACGCCGCCGGTGGAGTGTTTATCCACAATCGGGCCGTTAAGGTTGAGGCTTTTCCAGTCCAGAACGGTTCCTGAATCTCGCATCGCCATGGTCAGCGACACGCGCTCAGGCATCGACATATCGTGGAAGAAAATGGTCATCGCCAGGGCCGCAATCTGCCCTTCTGAGACGGTGTTATCACGAATGCCGTTGATGAAGAAGCGGATCTCTTCGTCGCTTAATGCATGACCATCACGTTTTTTACGAATAATTTCTTGTGCGAGAAACACGGTAACCTCCATGCGGAATCGGGGGAGTTGTGGCGGGTGGCGCTACGCTTACCCGCCCTACGATCCTGTAGGCCGGATAAGCGAAGCGTCATCCGGCATTGTTGGCAATCAGTAGCTGCTTGCGCTCTTACCGTCGCCGTGACCCAGCGCCTTCAGCAGGCTGGCCAGCAGGCTGGACGCACCGAAGCGGTAGTGACGGGAATCGGCCCAGTCGGCGCCGAACAGCTCGTCGGCAATCGCCAGGAACTGCTGCGCGTCTTCTGCGGTACGCACGCCGCCCGCGGGTTTGAAACCGACGGTTTTGGATACGCCCATGTCGCGGATCACTTCCATCATGATGCGCGCGCTTTCCGGGGTCGCATTCACCGGCACTTTACCGGTAGAGGTTTTAATGAAATCCGCACCGGCTTTGATGGAGATTTCAGACGCCTTACGAATCAGAGCCTCTTCTTTCAGCTCACCGGTTTCGATGATCACTTTCAGCAGCACGTTTGCCGCCGCACACGCGTCTTTACAGGCTTTCACCAGATCAAAACCGACCTGCTCGTTGCCGGCGATCAGCGCGCGGTACGGGAACACCACGTCAACTTCGTCTGCGCCGTAGGCAATCGCCGCGCGGGTTTCTGCCAGCGCAATCTCGATATCATCGTTGCCATGCGGGAAGTTAGTTACGGTTGCAATGCGCACATCCGGCGTGCCCTGCTCTTTCAGCGTCTTACGGGCAATCGGGATAAAGCGCGGGTAGATACAGATGGCGGCGGTGTTACCCACCGGCGTTTTCGCCTGATGGCACAGGGCGATGACTTTTTCATTGGTGTCGTCATCGTTCAGGGTGGTCAGGTCCATCAGTTTCAACGCGCGCAGGCTGCTTGCAGTTAAATCGGTCATAACATTCTCCAACGGCAGTGCCGTATAAATTTTACCTTGCGGGTCTGTGAGTATTCTAACATTCACCCGCATCCACACTTCGACATTCATCACAGTTAATGAAAACTGCGTACAAATTTGCATTTCTGTAATGAGATCTTCTTCAAACTTTAGTGCGCAAATTGCCGACTAAAGCAGCAATACCCCCTGTGGGATCAAAAGCGCCAACAGGCAGGCTTTCTACAATCCGTTCATCATCCGCAGAACATTCAAGGAAGCGAATATGCCCCACTCCAGCCCCGACGCCCTGCAGCAACGTTGCCAGAACATTGTGACAAGCCCGGTGTTAACCCCGGAACAAAAACGTCATTTTCTGGCGCTGGAAGCGGAAAACAACCTGCCGTATCCGGCACTTCCTGAGGCCGCACGAGCCGCTCTGGACGAAGGTTTTATCTGCGACATGTTCGAAGGCCATGCGCCTTACAAACCCCGTTACGTTCTGCCGGACTACGCAAAATTCCTGGCTAACGGTTCAGAATGGCTGGAGCTGGAAGGCGCGAAAGATCTCGACGATGCTCTCTCGCTGTTAACCATCCTCTACCATCATGTTCCGTCCGTCACATCGATGCCGGTCTATCTCGGCCAGCTTGATGAGTTGCTGCAACCATATGTTAGAATTCTAACACAAGAAGAAATCAATAGCCGAATAAAACGTTTCTGGCGCTATCTTGACCGTACGCTGCCGGATGCGTTTATGCACGCAAACATCGGGCCTGCTGACGGCCCCATTACCCGAGCCATTCTGCGTGCCGATGCAGAGCTGAAGCAGGTCGCGCCGAACCTGACCTTTATTTATGATCCAGAGATCACCCCGGATGATTTACTGCTTGAGGTGGCAAAAAACATATGTGAATGCAGCAAACCGCACATTTCTAATGGCCCGGTGAATGATAAAATTTTCACAAAAGGCCGTTATGGCGTGGTGAGCTGTTACAACTCCCTGCCTCTGGCAGGCGGTGGCAGCACCCTGGTGCGCCTTAACCTCAAAGCCATTGCTGACCGTAGTACGTCCATTGAAGACTTCTTCACCCGCACGCTCCCGCACTACTGCCAGCAGCAAATGGCCATCATTGATGCCCGCTGCGATTTCCTGTATCAACAATCCGGCTTCTTTGAGAATAGCTTCCTGGTGAAAGAGGGGCTGATTGATGCCGATCGGTTTGTGCCGATGTTTGGCATGTACGGTCTGGCAGAAGCGGTAAACGCGCTCTGTGAGAAAGCAGGCATCGCGGGACGTTACGGCAAAGATGAGCAGGCCAACGCGCTGGGCTATCGCATCAGCGAACAGCTTGCGGTGTTCGTGGAAAACACGCCGGTGAAACACGGCTGGAAGCAGCGCGCGATGCTTCATGCGCAGTCGGGGATCAGCTCCGATTCGGGCACCACGCCGGGCGCACGCCTGCCCTATGGCGACGAGCCGGATCCCATCAGCCACCTGCTGGCGGTGGCTCCCCATCACAAGCACTACGCTTCCGGGATAAGCGATATCCTGACGCTGGATGAAACGGTAAAACGCAACCCGCAGGCGGTGGTTCAGCTGTGCCTGGGCGCGTTCAGGGCGGGTATGCGCGAGTTTACCGCCAACGTAGCGGGTAACGATCTGGTGCGCGTCACCGGCTATATGGTTCGCTTGTCGGATCTGGATAAATACCGGGACGCAGGGTCGAGAACGAACACCACGTGGCTGGGGGAAGAAGCCGCACGCAATACCCGAATTCTGGAACGTCAGCCGCGCGTGATTAGCCATGAACAGCAGATGCGCTTTAGTTAGTCAGGTCATTCCTTTTTCCTGCGTGGACGGGCCGGGCAGCCGCCTGGCCCTGTTCCTGCAGGGCTGCAACCTACGCTGTAAAACATGCCACAACCCGTGGACGATAGGCCGCTGCAACGACTGCGGGGACTGCGTACTCCACTGCCCGCACGACGCGCTGACCATTCAGGCTGGACGCGTCTGGTGGCAGGAGAGCGACTGCCAGCAGTGCGACACCTGCCTGCACCTGTGCCAGCAGCAGGCAACGCCTATGGCGCACCGCCTGAGCGTGGAGGAGATCCTCGCTCAGGTCCGCAAATCCGCACCGTTTATCGAAGGGATCACCGTAAGCGGCGGTGAAGCCACAACGCAATTACCGTTTTTAGTGACGCTGTTCACCGCAATCAAGGCCGATCCCGCCCTGCATCATCTGACCTGCCTGGTAGACAGCAACGGTTTGTTAAGCGAAACCGGCTGGCAAAAGCTGCTGCCGGTACTGGATGGCGCGATGCTGGATCTCAAGGCGTGGGGGAATGCGCATCACCGCTTTCTGACCGGGCGCGACAATCCGCAGATCAAGCAGAGCATCCGCTGGCTGGCAGATCGTCACCGTTTGACGGAGCTCCGCCTGCTGGTGATTCCGGGGCAGTGTGATTATCTGGAACATCTCAAGCCGCTGACGACGTTTATCCACGGGCTGGGGAATGTGCCGGTGCGCCTCAACGCATTTCATGCGCATGGCGTTTACGGTGAGGCGGCATCATGGCGCAGCGCCACGCCCGAGGACGTTGAGCCGCTGGCACTGGCGCTGGAAAAACAGAAGATAATGGTGATTCGCCCGGCGCTTTACCTATAGCGTAATGCCAAATACCGAACGGGTATTCTCAAGCAGCGCGTCGGCAATCACCTCTTCAGGCTCTTTTCGCAGTTCACACAGGGCGGTGAACACGCGCGCCGCCTGTTCCGGGCGATTCGGCTGGCCCTGAAAACCATTCAGCGGCATATCCGGCGCGTCGGTTTCCAGCAGAAGCGACGACAGCGGCAGCTGTGCCATCACGTCGCGGGTTTTACTGGCGCGCGGATAGGTAATGGTGCCACCCACACCAATTTTGTAGCCCAGTTTGATAAAACGCTGCGCCTGCTGCAGGCTGCCGGAGAAACCGTGCACGACGCCCCTGCGCGGCAAATCGATGCGCTTCAGGTGCATTGCCAGCTTATCGTGCGTGCGTCTGGAGTGTAGGATCACCGGCAGATCGTGACGCTTCGCCAGCCTGAGCTGCGCGTCGAGGATCGTCTGCTGGCGCTCAAAATGCGGGTCCTCGCGATAAAGATCGAGGCCGATCTCCCCGATGGCGACAAGCTTGTCGCCTGCGGTCTGCAGGATCTCATCAAGTCTCTCAATGTGCTCATCACGATGCCGTTCAATCACGATCGGATGCAGGCCGAGCGCCGCATAGAGCGCTGGGTGCCGTGCAGAAAGATCCAGCACGCGGGAAAAGTACGCCGCTTCCACTGACGGCACAATAATGGCCTGAACGCCTGCGTCAGCCGCTTTCGCAATGCTTTGCGCTTCATCCCCCGTAAACGGCGGGAAATCAAAGTGGCAGTGGGTATCGATAAAGCGGTGCGTCACGCCAGATCCTCGTTATCCAGTAAAGCATCGTTCGCCTGCGGAATATCCACCAGCGGCATCGTCAGGGGATCGTTGGCGACAATCGCCGGCGGCGTAATAATGCGTTTATGGCGATGAAGCGGCGGTTGCTCCGCCAGCATTTTCCCTACCGTCGCCAGGAAGTAGCGCCCGCACAGCCGCCCCGTTTTATAATCCATACGCAGCGCAGGGACGCGGCTCCCCAGCGCCATGCTCAGCAGCGGCTTAGGGGGATAGATTTCAAAAATACGCAGCTTACCCGGCGGCTTTTCAATAAAACGCTGCATCGCGCCGTAGGTGGTTTCATGCTGCTTCGCGATGTTCACCAGCGGCTGCAGGCTGCTGTCGCCCAGCCAGCGCTCCATCCGCTTAAACCACTGCGGGGTGTAATACATTTGCGACGGTACGGTACGGATCACCACAATGGTTTTCGCCCCGCGACGGGCGGCTTCCTGCACCGGCACCGCGTCACTGATCCCGCCGTCCAGATAGCTAATGCCGTCCAGCAGGGCACCGGTACGATAAAAACCGGGGATCGCGCTGGAGGCACGGATGATGTCCAGCCAGTTCTCTTTCTGAGGCGAAAAATAGCCCGGCGAATAGTCATCGCCCCGGCTGGCGCACATCCAGAATTCTTTACCGCTATCAAACAGGCGGGCCGCGGTGTCCATGGCCAGCGGCATCTGGCTGGAAGTTGATTCCAGCAGCCAGTCGAGGTCGATCAGGTTACCGCCGCGCACAAAGCGCACCGGATTAAAAAATTCTTTCGCCGTGGTGTAGCGCATGATGACCTTTCGCGCGTAGCCGGGCTGGTTACAGACATAGGCAGAGAGGTTCTGCGCCCCGGCAGACGTGCCGAAGTAAAGGTCAAACGGGTTGAACTGCGCGCGCATAAATTCGTCCAGCACGCCAGCGGTGAAAATGCCGCGCTGCCCGCCACCCTCGCAGACCAGCGCGAGTTGACCTGCGCGAAACGGTTTTAACGTCAGCGGCGCAATATTGCCGAGCGTAACGGGAATTCGTTGCCCCACCTCTGCTTTCCTGTTTTGATTATTTTATAACACCACAGTAACGCACCCGACCTGTTCCGCAAATAAGAAAAAGCCAGTCGCAGTGACTGGCTTTATTTTGTTGAAGGAATATTGCGTTTGCTACGGACGTCGACGCCCCGTAAACAGGCTGACCAGGAACAGAATAATACCCACAACGAAGACAATTTTAGCTGCCCATGCCGCTGTACCTGCCAGTCCACCAAAGCCCAATGCGGCGGCAATTAACGCGATAACCAGAAATATAATGCCCCAACGAAACATAAGCTTCTCCTTTACCATAGTTAATGTCGGCCGCTAAACGTGAGCGCTCAGGTCACCCACCGGCGTTTTTCCAGAGTCGTTCTTATATCGCCCGCAGGTGTTAGCCAGACGGGCGAATGGTCCAGATTTACTTCGTTTTCAGATCGTTTTTAACGCTTTTCACACCATCAATCGCTTTCGCGATGGACTCGGCACGTTCACTTTGCGCCTGCGAATCTACCGTACCGGAAAGCTGAACCACACCATCGGTGGTTTCCACTTCCACCTTACGGGACGGCACGATGTCATCTGCTAAAAGTTTAGCTTTGATTTCGCTGGTGGTGGCTGCATCACCGGCATAACCTTTCACCGACGCGTTTTTGCCGTCACGTACGTGCAGCTTATCGCTGACGGAGGCAACGCCTTCGACGCCTTTCGCCACTTTCACCGCCTGTTCAGCCTGAGCCTGGCTTTCAACAAAGCCGCTCAGCGTGACCACTTTCTTGTCGGTCTTAACGGAAATATCGGTGCTCTTAATGGCTTCATCATCCACCAGTGCGGCTTTCACTTTTGCTGTGATTGAGCTGTCATCCATGAAATTGCCGACTTTATTCATAGAGCTATCGATTTTTTGCCCTGCGCTGTCGGCCGTGGACTGTGCTTTATCCATGGTGCTGCTTTCCGCCAGAGCGGAGCCGCTCACCAGAATGCTACCCAGGGTTACAGCCAGCAGAGTTTTAGAAATCTTCAGTCTTGTCATATTCATCGATCTATTCCTGTGTTGACCCGTTATTCGGGCTACGTACTTCCTTAGTAGTTATATATATTGCGAATAAACACACGGGCAAAATGGATAACCTAAAGTCATGCATTGAACAGTTAATTTATCCACGCCCGGTGTTAAACACTGAGTTAAATATAGATCACTCTCACAGAGCCGCTTTCAGAATTGGGTAAAAAACGCGCGAATAGCGCGAAATTGCGTTGAATTAAGAACATTCCGCAAGGGATTAATAAGACAGGAATTAAAGAAGAGCACGGCGGCAGCCGTGCTCTGAGAGGGGATTAGTGCTCGCGGGTTTTACGGAACTGAACGTCAGGGTAACGTTCCTGAGTCAGGTTCAGGTTCACCATTGTTGGCGCGATATAGGTCAGGTTGTCGCCACCGTCCAGCGCCAGCTGAATTTCGTTCTTACGCTTAAACTCTTCGAATTTCTTCACGTCAGAACATTCGACCCAGCGCGCGGTCGCGACGTTCACCGATTCGTAAATCGCTTCTACGTTGTATTCGCTCTTCAGACGCGCAACGACCACGTCAAACTGCAGCACGCCGACCGCGCCAACAATCAGATCGTTGTTCGCAATCGGGCGGAAGACCTGCACGGCGCCCTCTTCAGAGAGCTGAACCAGGCCTTTCAGCAACTGTTTCTGCTTAAGCGGATCGCGCAGACGAATGCGGCGGAACAGTTCCGGCGCGAAGTTCGGAATACCGGTGAACTTCATCATTTCACCCTGGGTGAAGGTGTCGCCGATCTGGATGGTGCCGTGGTTGTGCAGACCGATGATGTCGCCCGGATAGGCTTCTTCAACGTGCGAACGGTCACCCGCCATAAAGGTCAGCGCGTCGGAGATGACAACGTCTTTCCCGATACGCACCTGGCGCAGCTTCATGCCCTTTTCATACTTACCGGACACCACGCGCATAAAGGCCACGCGGTCACGGTGTTTCGGGTCCATGTTGGCCTGAATCTTAAACACGAAGCCGGTGAACTTCTCTTCTTTTGCTTCCACTTCACGGGTGTCGGTTTTGCGCGGCATCGGCTGCGGCGCCCACTCCACCAGACCGTCGAGCATGTGGTCAACGCCGAAGTTACCCAGTGCGGTACCGAAGAAGACCGGGGTAATTTCGCCGCTCAGGAACAGCTCTTTGTCGAATTCATGAGACGCTCCCTTGACCAGCTCCAGCTCGTCGCGCAGCTGCGCGGCCAGCTCTTCCCCGACCGCCGCGTCCAGATCCGGGTTGTCCAGACCTTTAACAATGCGCACTTCCTGAATGGTGTGGCCTTTACCGGTCTGATACAGGTAAGTTTCGTCTTTATAGAGGTGGTAAACGCCTTTGAACAGCTTACCGCAGCCAATCGGCCAGGTGATTGGCGCACAGGCGATCTTCAGCTCGTTTTCCACTTCATCCATCAGCTCCATAGGATCGCGGATGTCACGGTCGAGTTTGTTCATAAAGGTGAGGATCGGCGTATCGCGCAGACGGGTAACTTCCATCAGCTTACGCGTCCTGTCTTCTACACCTTTCGCGGCGTCGATCACCATCAGACAGCAGTCCACCGCCGTCAGGGTACGGTAGGTATCTTCAGAGAAGTCTTCGTGACCCGGGGTGTCCAGCAGGTTCACCAGGCAGTCGTGATACGGGAACTGCATCACGGAGGTGGTAATCGAAATACCACGCTGCTTTTCCATCTCCATCCAGTCAGATTTTGCATGCTGGCTGGAGCCACGGCCTTTAACGGTACCCGCAGTCTGGATCGCCTGTCCGAACAGCAACACCTTCTCGGTGATGGTCGTTTTACCGGCATCCGGGTGCGAGATAATGGCAAAAGTGCGGCGCTTGGCCACCTCTTGCAGGTAAGGAGACAACGTCATAATTAAATCTTCTTTTATAAGCGCGGCAGCACGCCACGCATCATGGAATACAAAATTGCGGCTATTTTACCCATCAACGGGGGGCAGGCAATCATTGTTTACACAGGAGTTGCTCCAGTTCGTTCAACGACGTCACGGTCCAGGTCGGCTCGATGCCTTCAGGCTTCACGCGGCCATGCGCATTGAGCCACACGGTCGACAGACCGGCCTTCATGCCGCCCAGAATATCTGACTCTGCCGTATCCCCTACCATCAGGACACGATCGCGATCGGGATTTCCGGCCTGCGCCAGCGCGTAGTCGAAAATTCGCGGATCCGGCTTCGGCACGCCAACCTCTTCCGAGATCACCAGCGCGTCAAAATGATCGCGCAGGCCGGTGCGCTCAAGGCGGATCTGCTGCAGGGCGGTAAAACCGTTAGTAATGATCCCCAGTTTCACCTTGCCTTTCAACGCATTCAGCAGGGAAACCGCACCCGGCAGCGGCGCACAGATATCGGCCATGGCGTTAAGGAAAGCCTCGTTCAGCGTGCCCGGGCTGACCTTTAGGCGTTCCGCCCAGACGTCAAAGCGCTGGTGCTGAAGCTGTAACGCGGTGATGGCACCGTTCTGGTAATCCACCCACAGCGGTTTGTTGACCGCCTGATAGTCCTGAAAATCTTCAGCGGTGAAGGTTACGCTATAGTCGAGAAACATCCGCTGCAGGCCGCCGAACGAGTCGAACGTAAACAGCGTTTCGTCGGCATCAAAGAAAATCCAGTCCCATTTCATCGTTACAACCTTATTTTTTATTATCCAATCGGCAGAGCCATTATGATGGCGTCTTCACGTCCCTCTGCGGTGGGGTAGTAGTTACGGCGGATTGTCGCCTCGTTAAAGCCTAAGCTTTCATAGAGCGCGATGGCGGCGACATTCGACGCGCGCACCTCCAGCCACAGGGTGAAAACGTCACGGGTTTCGAGCTCACGGATGAGGTGCTTAAGCAGTTCTCTTCCCAGCCCACGGCGCTGAAACGCGGGATCAACCGCGATATTAAACAGCGTCGCCTCATCAAGAACAACCTGCGTGATCGCGAAAGCGGCCATGGTGCCGTCAACGTCCAGGCGGTAGTTCAGGTACCGTTCGCCCTGATTGCTGGCGAAGGTTTTTTCGCTCCACGGAAACGCGTGGGCGCGTGTTTCAATCGCGAACGCTGTGGACAGATCAGGCGTCGTGAGGGAAGAAATCGTGTTCATATTCGCAGATTTGTTGCCATAGCGCGCTGCGCGCTTTTGGGTTGGCTTTCAGTTCGTCCAGCGCTGGCGAGCAGATCTGGCTCCCCTGGAGGGGGATTTCGTTTGTCTCTCCGATACGCCAGCTGTTACAGCGGCTATCAGGAGGCAGCATCGCGACACGCTCTGGCGTCAGCTGTAAAACCTGGTCGGCCGTCATCTTCAGGCTGCGAAGGACATCATCGATCAGGGGTTCATTCAGGGCAGGCAGTTCTTCCGCCACCATCACCAGCCGTACGTGCGCAGGGATGGAAATGGCAATTTCGCCCTGCAACGCCGTCGGGCGACGCAAAGCCCACTGGGTGATGCCCAGTTGCTGCAACTGCCAGTCTCGTCGGGATGTCATAGGGAAAACTCCTGTCTCTCAGGCGCGCAAATATAGCAAATGTGTCGAAAGTGCGCCATCTACCTACTATAATCCCCGCCTGAGTTTATTGAGGAACAATTCATGTCTGCATTTACCCCGGCAAGTGAAGTCTTGCTGCGTCACAGTGATGATTTCGAAGAAAGCCGTATTCTGTTTGCCGGAGATATGCAGGACGACCTGCCTGCGCGTTTCGACTGTGCTGAAAGCCGTGCCCACACCCAATATTACCACCACTGGCAGGTGCTGAGCCGCCAGATGGGCGAGCGCGCGCGCTTTAGCCTGGTGGCGGAGCAGAGCGATATCGCCGACTGCGATACGCTGATTTACTACTGGCCGAAGAATAAACCGGAAGCCCAGTTCCAGCTGATGAACCTGCTCTCCCTGCTGCCGGTCGGCTGCGATATTTTCGTGGTGGGAGAGAACCGCAGCGGCGTGCGCAGCGCTGAACAGATGCTTGAAGGCTACGCGCCGCTGAATAAAGTCGACAGCGCTCGCCGCTGTGGTCTGTACCATGGCCGTCTGGAAAAACAGACAACGTTTGATGCGCAGGCGTACTGGGACGAGTACCAACTTGACGGCCTGACCATCAAAACGCTGCCGGGCGTGTTCAGCCGTGACGCGCTGGATACGGGCAGCAAGCTGCTGCTTTCCACCCTGACGCCGCACACCAAAGGCAAAGTGCTGGACGTGGGCTGCGGCGCGGGCGTACTTTCTACCGTGCTCGCCAGCCATTCACCAAAGGTGCGCTTAACCCTGTGTGACGTGAGCGCCGCGGCGGTTGAAGCCAGCCGCGCAACGCTTGCCGCAAACGGCATTGAAGGCGAGGTGATTGCCAGCAACGTCTTCTCCGACATCACCGGTCGCTTCGACATGATCATCTCTAACCCGCCGTTCCACGACGGCATGGAGACCAGCCTGGAAGCTGCGCAAACGCTGATCCGTGGCGCAGTCCGTCACCTCAACAGCGGCGGTGAGCTGCGTATTGTCGCGAACGCCTTCCTGGCGTACCCGAAAGTGCTGGATGAAACCTTCGGTTTCCACGAAGTGATCGCCCAGACCGGCCGCTTTAAGGTCTACCGTACCGTGATGACGCGTCAGGCCAAAAAGTAATCTCCACTCATGCTGGCCGGATAAGTGCAAGCACCATCCGGCTCCGCATGGCGCCTTCATCGGCCATTTTTGCAGCAATCAAGGTGTCGCGCGCACTTTTCTGTTGACGTAAAGCTGAAAACATCTAGAATGCGCCTCCGTGGTTACGATACTTTTACAGTATCGATGGTATGCGAAGGTGGCGGAATTGGTAGACGCGCTAGCTTCAGGTGTTAGTGTCCTTACGGATGTGGGGGTTCGAGTCCCCCCCCTCGCACCATAAATCACGATGATATTGCTCGCACTGGGCGAAGGTGGCGGAATTGGTAGACGCGCTAGCTTCAGGTGTTAGTGTCCTTACGGATGTGGGGGTTCGAGTCCCCCCCCTCGCACCAACGAGGCGATATCAAAAAATAGTAAGATGACTGTGCGAAGGTGGCGGAATTGGTAGACGCGCTAGCTTCAGGTGTTAGTGTCCTTAGGATGTGGGGGTTCGAGTCCCCCCCCTCGCACCAATTATCTTACATCCCTCCTGAAGTGCCTCTTTTTTTCCCTGTTATTTCAAACTCATCAGTATCACCAGAATTCCGCTGACCAGTGCTACGCATGATGGCAGTAAAACAAAGTGGCGCAGCTGCTTATGCCAGATCATGCCTGACGTGACTAACAGGCCTGACACAATGATGGCTTTCCAGGTATCAAGGGAGAGATCGGCAAACATCAACCCGCCGAGAATGGCTCCCGGTAGCAATACCCCCCAACCACTGCCAAGCGCCCTGTTCAACATGCTATGCCCTCTCACAACAATAATGATAATCAATATCATATGAAATACATTATCATTTGTCAGCTGAATGAATCAAAATCCATCGACCTTTACCTTTCCCGTAATGACAGGAATTGCCTAAGGTGATAAATTGCACACCTGTTAACAACCTCTAAAGATTTTCTGATAATTACTCTTTGAGTTTTTTGCATGTTTTATTGCGAAACGGCACCTACTTATTTGTTTTAATTAAATTTTAATAAAAACGCACGACTATGACATCACAATCCTGGCGGTCTTTGGTTCACAGAAAATATCAATTGTCGTTACGTTTATTTTTATTTCTTAACGCAATCTCAGCGGTGTTCTCGGTAACAAATCCGCTCAATTCTGTACGCCTGTTATCTGCGCCACTTATTGCTATTTTCTCTATCAGCACCGGCCTGTTCGTCTGGCACTGGAGAAAGCGCGCGCGGAAGATAAATATTCCCGTTGTTTCAGGGATCTTCGGTATTTTGTGGGCCTGGCAAATTGTGTCTAAATTCGCCTTAATTACCCACGACCACGCGACGTATTTGTTGATCGCCCTATTAACGGTACTTTTTATCGGAACGCTGGCATTCGCCAGTAATATCAAAGCATTTACGCTGCACTCATTACCCACCTTTATTGTCTGCATGTGGCTAAGCGATCACGATATATGGCTGAGAATGACCTATTCTTTCGCACTTCCTGTGGTGGCAATTGCTATTCATAACATTTTGCAAACACGTAACGATCGTTTCGCTCAGGAGTTGCTCTCTCGCCTGCTGGAAGAGCGAGAAACCCTTACCGATCTCAGCATGATGGACCCGCTTACCGGGCTTTATAATCGTCGCGGTCTGCAAAGCCGTCTGGAGAATCTGCCGACGGTAGAAAATGGCGAGCACTTTGTCCTGCTGATGGATATCGACCACTTCAAAGCCTATAACGATCATTATGGCCATATGATGGGCGACCAGGCGCTGAAGCGCGTCTCTGCGGCAATCCGCGACGCCGTGCGTTCTCGCGATATTGTGGCGCGTTTTGGCGGGGAAGAGTTTATGGTGCTGCTGACCAACATTTCACTTGAGCATGCCCGCCAGACGGCCGAGCGGATCCGTCAGAAAGTCTACGATTTGAAAATCCCGCATCTGTTTAACGAAAGCGTCGCGACAAACGTCACCATCAGCATTGGTATTGCCATTTTCGGGGATGATGACGTGGAAGGCGCGCTGGAAAAAGCGGACAAAGCCCTCTACGAAGCAAAGCATATGGGGCGTAATAACATTCTGTTGAGTGAAGAGCTGCAGACGGCGTAAACATCACTGCGATGTCACCCGGACAAAAGTCTTGCCATTGGTATGAGCAATAGTTAGGATTGGCAATCATTATCATTTAGATTTCTATCTATACTATGGCCACGCAAACCGCACACATCGTCGAACCCATCCTCTGGCGAGCGCCCCTCACCAGCGGGAATGCTTCGCTTGCGGATGCCATACGGGATAAGATTGCGGAAACGCGCGCCCACCTGCTGGACTTTATCCGGCTTGATGAAGCGCACCCGAACCACGCCATGACGCTCTCAGAGTGGCGCCAACCGGCAAAACTGCAGTCTCTGCTGGCCACCTATTCCGACCATATCTATCGCAATCAGCCCACCCTTACGCGGGAAAATAAACCCCTGCTCTCTCTCTGGGCGCAGTGGTATATCGGGCTGATGGTGCCTCCCCTCATGCTGGCGCTGTTAACACAGAAGAGCATGCTGGAGCTCTCGCCGGATAACTTCCACGTCGAGTTTCACGAAACCGGGCGTGCGGCCTGCTTCTGGATTGATCTGCACGAAGACCAGAACGCGGAACGCCTGACGGCTCAGGAACGCATGGAGAAGCTTATCACTCAGGCCCTGGTACCGGTGGTGGAAGCGCTTGAAGCGACGGGAGAGATTAACGGGAAACTTATCTGGAGCAATACGGGATATTTAATCCACTGGTATTTAACAGAAATGAAGCCGCTGCTCGGTGATGAGAACGTTGAGGCCCTGCGTCAGTCCTGTTTCTTTGCCAAGCAGCTTTCCGATGGCCGTGACAACCCGCTATTCCGCACCGTTGTACTCCGTGATGGGCTTCTGGTTCGCCGCACCTGCTGCCAGCGCTATCGCCTGCCGGACGTTAAGCAGTGTGGGGATTGCACGCTGAAGTAGAGCAGTGAATTGCCCGGTGGCGCTTCGCTTACCGGGCCTACAAAACCGGACCCGGCGTAAACCCTCTCACACAAGGAGAGGGAACAAACACTAAAAACGGCAACCTGCGTTGCCGTTTTGTTTTTACCTATGCCACCTGCTGATTGTCCTCTTCCGCGCTACGCTGCGCTTCTTCCGCTTCCTGCTCCAGCAGCTGCTTCTCATACACTTTGAAGAACGGGAAGTAGATGATTGCCGATACGCAGGCCAGAACCACAACCAGAATAGCTGCGCGGAAATCCCAGCCCAGAGCCCATGCTGCGCCTATTGGCGCCGGTGCCGTCCAGGGAACTACTGAGATGACGCGCCCAATCAAATCAAACGTCATCGCCGCCCACGCCAGCACGGCGTTAACCATCGGTGCCAGCAGGAACGGAATAAAGAACACCGGGTTCATCACAATCGGCGTACCGAAAATGACAGGTTCATTGATGTTAAAGAAGCTGGGTACCACGCTTAAACGTCCGATAGAGCGTAAATGCGCTGAACGGCTACGCAGATAGCAAATCACCAGCCCCATCGTCGCTCCCGACCCGCCAATCACGATAAAGAACGTCCAGAACGCCTCCATAAAAATATGCGGTAGAGGCTGGCTGGCGGCCAGAGCGGTCTGGTTCGCGCCCAGGTTAGTGAGCCAGAACATCTGCAGCATCCCGGAGACAATGGCGGCGCCGTGGATCCCGGCGAACCACAGCAAATGGCCAATCAACACGGCCAGCAGGATCGCAGGCAGGGAATCCGCGGCGGAAACCAGAGGTTTAAAGACCGACATAATAGCCTGCGGGATCAGCATGCCGAACTGAGACTGAATAACCAGGCTCATAGGATAGAGCGTCAATACCACTACCAGCACAGGAATGAGCAGATCAAAAGAGTTTTTGATCATCGGAGGTACCTGGTCTGGCAGGCGAATACCGATGTTGTGCGCCTTGAGGAAACGCATCATCTCAACGCAGTAGATCGCGACCAGAATCGCGGTAAAAATGCCCGTCCCACCCAGGCTATCGACTGGCAGCGTGCCTTTAGTTTTCGGTGCCGCGACCAGCAGAAACGCCATCAGCGACAGCATGGCGCACATAAACGGGTCCAGCTGATGAGATTTGACGTAGTGTTTGCCAAGGTTATAGGCGATGGCCGCACAGATATAAATGGACATAATGCCCATCGTCATATCAAACGGCGTCAGGATCTGGCCTTCAAACTGCTTCGCCATATCCAGCCAGGCGCGGGCGAAACCCCACGTGGTATCAGGCGAAAAAGGTGGGTAAGCGAACACTAGCAAGAATGAACCCACAATCATAAATGGCATCGCGGAGATGAATCCATCTCGAATAGCCATAACATGACGCTGGGAAGAGATCCGCCCGGCAATCGGGCTAACGTAATTTTCAACGAAACGGAATATCAGGTTAAACGCAGCATGGTTGGCAGACATGGCAGATCTCCTGTCAGACGTTTGTTACGGGCACTTTCGCGCCGCACGTTGTTCCATAAATCAGCTTCACAACCTTGCTGGCTTGTGTACCAGTGGTACTGCTCAGACGAAATGGTTTCATAGTTTGCTCTTATTATTGGATACAGGGGACGTTACGTACTCAGTATTAATCGACGCATCACGCTCTGCAACCGGTTACTGTAACCGGTTTCTGTGAATGTGAAGAGGATCCAGAAATCAGCCGTCTGGAATATTTGTTACTGAAGAGATATTTACAGAGCATAAATTCTTATGACAGATTACGCAGGATATTTGTCAGGAGGAAACAATGAGTTTGCAGTCTGTACAGCAGTTTTTTGCCGACAACGCGCCGGATATAGATGTAATAGAACTTAGCCAGAGTACCGCTACCGTTGCGTTGGCTGCTGCCGCCCATCGTGTTGAACCGGGACAAATCGCCAAGACCTTGTCATTAAAGGTGAAAAATGAGGTGATACTGGTAGTGGCGAAAGGCGATGCGCGCCTGGATAACAAAAAGCTGAAAGACACGTTTGGTGCGAAAGCGCGCATGCTCAGCAGTGATGAAGTAGTGACCATCACCGGTCATCCCGTTGGCGGCGTGTGCCCGTTCGGCCTGGAAAATCCGCTCGCGGTTTACTGCGATATCTCATTAAAGCAGTACGCCGAAGTCCTGCCCGCCGCAGGCGCAATTCATAGTGCCGTGCGTATTTCACCTGACAGAATGGCAGAGCTGACTTCTGCAAAATGGGTTGATGTTTGCATCTGATTGATGCGCCAGAGCCTGTCTGGCGCGCAACAGGCAGGTTATAAAAAGGTCGGCTTGTTAAGTACCGAACTTTGCGGTTCTCTTAGCGGAAGGTGGGTAATAATATCCGCCGCATCGAGCAGCCCTACGTCAGAGTTCACCCCCAGTTTCACCATCGCATTAAACTTATGCGCCCGTATGGTCTTAATATTGCGTTCAAGCTGTGCCGCGATTTGAGGTATGGAATAGCCGCAAGACATATACCGCAATATGGCCCTTTCCGTTGGGCTTAACATTCTGCTTTGACTCCGGTACCAGTGATTCATCATATTGTCATTTATGCGCAGGGTTTCACTCAACAACATCATGAATTCCTTCTGCAGGTGCTCAAGCGTCAGCGATTTACTCACCACACCGTGAAGGCGTGACGGGGAAAGATGACTAATTAATCTTGCTTCCATCTCGTCAGCGACCAGGATAATGCGCTGGATATGGCTATGCGTAAACGCAAAATCCCGCAGGTGCGCCAGGCAGCTACGACGCTCTTCTCGCGCATCGGAATATGAATAGATCAGCGAGAAAAAATTGACGTGCTGAAGTGCTTTCTTAAAGCTGTCAAATTCACTAAACAGATGCAGCTGATAATGATTCAGGCCGGGCATCGCAAAAAGATGCTGTAGCCCAACAGCACTCATCGTGCAATTTTCGACGATGGCGATATGTCTTGTTGAATCGGTTTTTTCCATTCCTCGAACTCTCCATAGGCTGACATCAAACTCAGCTCTCGCATTCCCTGTGTGCTGTTTATCCAGGCGTACATATCGGCATTACTGCGTAATGACAGGCGTCGCATCGCACTGTTTTTCTGCGCACTGATAGTTTTATTACTTTTCTTGAGCAACGCGGCGATTTGGTTAATCCCCCATCCTTTACCTAACAGTCGCAATACTTTGCGTTCGGAGTACGTTAGCGTAATAACGTGTTCGTCTTCATCCTCCGCACTTTTATTTTCAGGGGCTAACAACGTCTGGCTCACCCGCTCTGCGCGTTCCCTACCTGCCCGAATAGCGTTAACTAAGCCTTCAATGGGTTCCATATCAGAAAGCAACGTACTTTCCGGGCGCACAAGTAACTCAACGGCAATAGGGTTAAGCGGACGCGAAACTAAAAAGATCCAGTGAATGTTCCGGTATTGATTCAATAAACTGAAATACTCTTCGAGCGCGCCCCGAGGATTCCAGTATTCGCCTGAGATATCGGCAATGATGACGTCAGCGCTGCGTAACTGGAGCAGAGTTAACTCCTGCAATGAGCCGCAAAAGGTCAATTCAAATTCGGGGAAATGGCGAGTCATTACGCCTCCTAACCCGTTTTGCATCACCGGTATCCGGCTAATGATAACGCTATGCTTACCGTGCAAAGACAACATAGACCCTCCGTGTCCATTCTTCATTTGATGAGTAACATTAAAACGCATCAACGTATGAGTATTTTCGTCCCTGAATGTAAAGCAGGTTAATACAAGCAGAAG
Source organism: Enterobacter sp. ECC-249 (assembly GCF_043965265.1). Taxonomy (NCBI): domain Bacteria; kingdom Pseudomonadati; phylum Pseudomonadota; class Gammaproteobacteria; order Enterobacterales; family Enterobacteriaceae; genus Enterobacter; species Enterobacter sp. ECC-249. Next base: position 1,164,761 of record NZ_CP143660.1, on the reverse strand, counting down.
ATGAGATGTATTCGTAGTTTAAGAAATGCCTAAACAGCAGTAATATCTCACAAAGCGAAATTAAATTTAATTGCAGTTTCATTAAAATAACTACAATATAAAATTAGAATAACTAAATATATATAACTTATCTTTTAATAAAATTAATTCACCAAAATGATGAATAACTCCCTTCCGCGATTAGGGGGACAGCAACTGTTTGCATAAACCTTGATCTGGCCCACAGCAAGAGGCTCTGCATTTTGTGCTAAAAGTAGTCGCTATGGGCCAACCGGCAACTTTCCATTTTCTTCAGGACAATACATGCAGGCAGATCGGTCAACGCAGCGTGCTATCACGCGGCTATGTATTCAGTGCGGTCTTTTTCTGCTCCAGCACGGCGCGGAAAGCGCGCTGGTTGAAGAGCTTTCCACCAGGCTGGGGCTGGCGCTGGGTATGGATAGCGTTGAAAGCGCTATTTCATCCAACGCCATCGTGCTGACCACAATCAAAGACGGTCAGTGCCTGACTTCCACCCGCAAGAATCACGACCGCGGCATTAACATGCACGTCGTGACCGAAGTGCAGCACATCGTCATCCTTGCTGAACATAAGCTTCTCGATCTCCATGAAATTGAAAAACGGTTCAACCAAATTAAGCCATTACGTTATCCGCGCTGGCTTGTGGTGTTGATGGTAGGGCTGTCGTGCGCCTGCTTCTGTAAGCTCAATAAAGGCGGCTGGGACGGCGCTATCGTCACCTTTTTTGCCAGCAGTATCGCCATGTATGTTCGCCAGATGCTGACGCACCGGCAGCTGCATCCGCAAATTAACTTCTGCATTACCGCGTTTGTCGCCACCACGGTTTCCGGCCTGCTGCTGCGCCTGCCGCAGTTTGCCGCTACCCCGACGATTGCCATGGCCGCGAGCGTGCTTCTGCTGGTCCCGGGCTTTCCGTTGATTAACGCCGTCGCCGACATGTTTAAAGGGCACATCAATACCGGTCTGGCACGCTGGGCAATTGCCAGCCTGCTGACGCTGGCGACCTGCATCGGCGTAGTGATGGCCATGACACTCTGGGGGTTACGCGGATGGGCGTGATAGATTTTCTGCTGGCGCTGGCACAGGACATGCTCCTGGCCGCTATTCCTGCCGTTGGCTTTGCGATGGTATTTAACGTTCCGCAACGTGCTCTGCGGTGGTGTGCGCTGCTGGGCGCGATTGGTCATGGCTCTCGCATGGTGATGATGACCGCGGGTTTTAACATCGAATGGTCAACATTTATGGCCTCCATGCTGGTTGGCAGTATCGGCATCCAGTGGTCGCGCTGGTACCTGGCGCATCCCAAAGTGTTCACCGTCGCCGCCGTGATCCCGATGTTCCCGGGCATATCGGCGTATACGGCGATGATTTCCGCGGTGAAAATCAGTCATTTTGGCTACACAGAGCCTCAGATGATCCTACTCCTGAGCAACTTTCTCAAGGCGTCGTCCATCGTCGGCGCGCTCTCCGTCGGGCTGTCGATCCCCGGGCTGTGGCTGTACCGCAAACGCCCACGCGTTTGATATTTGTGTTATTTCGCTGCCGTGGAGATAATCCTTCTGGTCCGTTTGGTGAAAAATAAGGAAAGGATGTGGCTAACCCTGGCAGCGAACACCCCGAGCACAGTGAAGAATCCAGCCTGAAAGAGAAAATCTTTCAGAGCGCCATCGCGCTGTTTGCCGAGTATGGATTGAACGGTGCCCGCATGGAGCAGATTGCGGAGAAAGCGGGTACCACCAAACGCATGGTGGTTTACCATTTTAAGAATAAAGAGAATCTCTATCTTCTGGTTCTGGAACATGTTTACACCCAGATTCGCGCCAGTGAAAAAGCACTAAGCCTGGCGGGAATGCCCCCCGTCGAAGCGATGGTCAACCTGGTTGAAGCCACCTTTGACTATCATGCCGACCACCCTGACTACATCCGAATTATCTGCATGGAAAACATGCAGCGCGGCCGCTTTATGCAGCAGTCGAGCTATCTTCGCCAGGTCAACCGCAGCGCGCTCGATCTGCTGGAGGAGATCCTGCGCCGGGGGAAAGAAAAACAGCTCTTCAGTGAGACGGTAGACGCCCGCGATCTTCATCGACTGATAAGCAGCTTCAGCTTTCACTACGTTGCCAACAGCTACACCTTTACGCTGCTGTTTGAAGAAGGCGCAAACGAACAGGCTCAGCGCCAGCACTACCGCAAAATGGCCGTTCAGGTGGCTCTCCGCTACACCTGCCCATAAAATTGCTTGCAATTAAATCGCACACTATCTATATTCATCTCATGAACGCGAAAACGAACGACGTAACCGCTGCGCTCAAGCTGGATAACCAGCTCTGTTTTGCTCTTTATTCGGCAAATCTGGCGCTTAATAAGCTGTACCGGCAACTGCTGGCACCGCTGAACCTGACTTACCCGCAATATCTGGTGATGCTGGTGCTGTGGGAGCAGGATGACGTCACGGTGTCGGATATCGGCGAACGCCTGTTTTTGGACTCTGCGACGCTGACGCCGCTGTTAAAACGGCTGGAAAGTGGCGGACTCATCAACCGTCACCGTTCACGCAAGGACGAACGTCAGGTCGCCGTCACCCTGAGTGAAGCAGGACGTGAACTTCAGCAGCAGGCATTGGGTATTCCCCATGCGGTGGGTTGCGCAGCACAGTGTGATACCGATACTTTGCTGGCACTCAAACAACAGCTCGAACTTTTGCGACAACAGCTACACCGCGCGTAAAGCTGCACTCTAACGCGTGATTATTACCCATATATATCGCACGCTATTTAATAGCGCACATTAAAGCAAGATGAGGAACCTGCCATGTCTTTAGAAAAAGTTGTTTATACCGCCAAAGCAAAAGCAACCGGTGGCCGTGACGGCCGCGCGACATCTTCCGATGGCGTACTGGACGTAAAACTGGGCGTGCCAAAAGAGATGGGCGGCATGGGCGGAGACGTGACGAACCCTGAGCAGCTGTTTGCCGCGGGCTACTCTGCCTGCTTCCTGGGCGCGATGAAGTTCGTGGCCGCACGCGACAAATTTACCCTGCCAAAAGATGCCTTTATTGAAGGCGAAGTGGGTATTGGCCCACTGCCAACCGGTTTTGGTATCGAAGCAAAACTGAACATCCACGTTGAGGGTATGGATCCTGCGGAAGCCAAAAAGCTGGTCGATGCGGCGCACATTGTTTGCCCGTACTCTAACGCAACCCGCGGCAACATCGACGTGACCCTGAATATCATCGCGTGATAACTGCCTGATGGCGCTGCGCTTAATCGGCCTATGACTGTAGTCCCGGTAAGCGCAGCGCCACCGGGGAAATCCCCTCCTTCCCTTTCCCTCTCTGTGCTACCATAAGCCCATATCACGCCCGTAGTAATCAGTAGAGTAAGCGTTATGTCCTCCAGAATTCTGACTACCAGCATTGCTGGCATCGATGCCTTTATGCGCGACCCACGCGGTGTGTTGACCCACGCCGAAGGCGGCACGGTTGCGGTTTTTGCCGACAACGCTCCGGCGTTTTACGCAATCACGCCGGAACGCCTGGCGCAGCTTCTGGAGATTGAAGCGCAACTGTCACGCCCGGCGAGCGATGTCACGCTGGACAGCCAGTTCTTTGATGAACCGGTTAACGTCCCCGTGACCGTCCCGATGGGCAAATTTGCCCTCTATGCGGGCTGGCAACCGGATGCGGATTTCCAGCGGCAGGCCGCGCTGTGGGGCATAGCGTTAACCCAACCGGCCACGGCGGAAGAGCTCGCCGCGTTTACCGCCTGGTGGCAGGCGGAAGGGAAAGTGTTCACCCACATTCAGTGGCAGCAAAAGCTCGCGCGTCATCTCCAGATTACCCGCGCTGGCAACAATGGGCAGCCAAAACGCGATATCAACGCGTTTTCAGAACCGGATAAACAAATCCCCAGCGGATTTCGAGGTGCGAAATGAAGAACGTCGGCGACCTGATGAAACGTCTGCAAAAAATGATGCCTGCCAACGTGAAGCCCGCGTTCACCACGGGTGAAGAGCTGCTGGCGTGGCAAAAAGAGCAAGGTGAGATTCGCGCCGCCGCGCTCGCCAGGGAAAACCGGGCGATGAAAATGCAGCGCACCTTTAACCGTTCCGGTATTCGTCCCCTGCACCAGAACTGCTCGTTCGATAACTATAAAATCGAGACCAACGGGCAGATGAACGCCCTTGCCGCCGCCCGTCAGTATGTGGATGAATTCGACGGCAATATCGCCAGCTTCATTTTTAGCGGCAAGCCGGGCACCGGCAAAAACCACCTTGCTGCCGCCATCTGCAACGAGCTGCTTCTGCGGGGTAAATCGGTTCTTATCATCACCGTGGCCGATATCATGTCCGCGATGAAAGACACCTTCAGCAACCGCGAAACCAGCGAAGAACAGCTGCTGAACGATCTGAGCAATGTCGATTTACTGGTTATCGACGAGATTGGCGTTCAGACGGAATCCCGCTATGAAAAGGTGATCATCAACCAGATTGTCGATCGCCGCTCCTCGTCCAAACGCCCTACCGGCATGCTGACGAACCACAACATCGACGAGATGACCCGCCTGCTGGGGGAACGCGTCATGGACCGCATGAAGCTGGGTAACAGTCTTTATGTCATCTTCGACTGGGAAAGTTACCGCAGCCGCGTTACCGGCAAAGAGTATTAAGACAGTTCCAGGAATCGCCGCCAGGGCATAGGTATATACTGGAACCCCTTCGGCCCAAAACGGACCTTTTTGAGAGAGCCATGATGAAAAAACAGATTCTAATCAGCACCTTTTTAGGCGCGCTGCTGATGACCGGCGCAGCGCAAGCCGCGTCCTGGCAGGAGTCCCTGTCAAGCGCAGCGAATGAGCTGACCAAAGAGAGCAGCAGCTCTCAGGGTGGACTCTCCGCCTCTTCCCTCACCAGCCTGCTGGGCAACAGCGGCCAGAGCCTTAGCGCGGGCACGATGAACAACGCGGCGGGGATTCTGGAATATTGCGCGAAGCAAAAGCTGGCCTCGGTGACCGACGCGCAAAACGTGAAAAACCAGGTGCTGGGTAAACTGGGTCTGGATACTCAGGAGCAGAAAGCGGACACCAACTATATGGACGGCATTCAGGGCCTGCTTAATGCGCAAAACGGCCAGCAGCTTAACCTGAGCACCCTTGGCAACTCTTCTCTGGCAAAACAGGTGAAAACCAAAGCCTGCGATCTGGTGCTGAAACAAGGCGTTAATTTCATCTCCTGATCCACCCCATTTTCTGCCACAACACGCCGCGTTTAATGCGATAGTCTTGCAGCGCGGCGCTAAACGAGCCTTTTTCCCACCTGCCACCGTCTCAGCGTCCGTTTGTCAGGATGTGTCCGTCTTCATAAAAACGATTTTCTAAACCAAATCCTAACAACAGCACACTTTCGTGACACTAAAATTGCAGCTTAACGACATCGCAATTACATTGTATGACCCAAAAAATAAACAGTTAGCCAGCGAAGCATCTGGCGTCACGAGGATATGCTGTTGTCTGAAATCATGTCTCTTATCCTTTTTCTGGCTTCTGTCGGCGTTTACGCCCTAAAAGCCGGCCGTCACACCTGGTGGTTTATCGCCACGCTGGTGGTGCTCGGCATTTTTATTATTTTAAACATTACCTTATACGCCAGCGATTACTTTACCGGTGACGGTATTAACGATGCGGTACTCTACACGCTGACGAACAGCCTGACGGGCGCGGGTGTGGGCAAGTACATTCTGCCGGGGCTCGGCCTTATCGTCGCGCTGGTGACGATTTTTGGCGCACTGGCCTGGGTGCTGCGTCGACGTCGCCATCATCCGCATCATCATGGCTACAGCCTGCTGGCGTTATTCCTGGCGCTGGCCTCCGTCGATGCCAGCCCGGCGTTCCATCAGATCACCGAGCTGGTGAAGTCCCAGTCGCGCGACGGCGATCCTGATTTCGCGGCTTACTACAAAGAACCGTCGAAAACGATCGCCAACCCGAAGCTCAATCTGGTCTACATATATGGTGAAAGCCTGGAACGGACGTACTTTGATAACGATGCGTTCCCGAACCTGACGCCGGACCTGGGTGCGCTGAAAAATGAAGGTCTCGATTTCAGCCACACCATGCAGCTGCCCGGTACGGATTACACGATTGCCGGGATGGTTGCCTCCCAGTGTGGTATCCCGCTGTTCGCGCCTTTTGAAGGTAACGCCTCAGCCTCGATGTCCACCTTCTTCCCGCAGAATATTTGCCTCGGCGATATCCTGAAAAACTCCGGCTACGAAAACTATTTTGTGCAGGGGGCAAACCTGCGCTTCGCCGGAAAAGATGTGTTCCTGAAATCCCACGGTTTTGATCACCTGTATGGCTCAGAAGAGTTAAAAACGACGGTTGCCGATCCGAGCTACCGCAATGACTGGGGCTTCTATGACGATACGGTACTCGACGAAACCTGGAAGAAATTCGAGGAACTTTCCCGCGCGGGCAAGCGTTTCTCCCTCTTTGCGCTGACGGTGGACACCCATCATCCGGACGGATTTGTCTCGCGCACCTGCAAGCGCAAAAGCTATGACGTTGATGGCAAAAACAACAAATCGTTCAGCGCCGTCACCTGCAGCCAGGAGCACATTGCCGCGCTGGTCGAGAAAATCAAAGCCTCGCCATATTTTAAAAACACCGTCATCGTCGTTTCGTCTGACCATCTGGCGATGAAAAACAGCGCCTGGGAGCAGCTCAACAAGCAGGATCGCAGCAATCTGTTCTTCGTCCTGCGCGGCGACCAGCCGCAGCAGGAGGAGATCGCCACCAAACGCAACTCCATGGATAACGGCGCCACCGTGCTGGACATTCTGGGCGGCGACAACTTTATTGGCCTTGGCCGCAGCACGCTGTCGGGGCAGTCCCTGTCGGAAGTGTTCCTCAACATGAAGGATAAAATCCTCGCCTGGAAGCCAGACATTATCCGCCTGTGGAACTTCCCGAAAGAGATGAAGGACTTCACAATCGATCGGGATAAAAACACCATTGCCTTCTCGGGCAGCAACTTCCGCCTGCCGCTGCTGGTACGCGTATCGGAGGGTCGCGTTGAGCCGCTGCCAGAAAGCGAATATTCCGCGCCGCTGCGCTATCAGCTGGCCGATTTCGCACCACGCGATAACTTCGTCTGGATTGATCGGTGCTACAAAATGGGCCAGCTCTGGTCGCAGCCGCTGGCGCTCTCTACCGACTGGTGCGTTTCTCAGGGCCAGCTCGGCGGGGAGCAAACCGTCCAGCACGTGGATAAGGCAAATTGGAAAGGCAAAACCGCGTTTAACGATACGGTGATTGATACCGCGCGCTATCAGCGTAACGTCGACATGCTGAAGATCGTCGACAACGATATTCGCTACAAAGCGGACAGCTTTATCTTTAACGTGGCCGGCGCGCCGGAAGAAGTGAAGCAGTTTAGCGGCATCTCGCGGCCGGAGTCCTGGGGGCGCTGGTCCAACGCGCAGTTGGGCAATGAGGTGAAAATTGAGTACACCCATCCCCTGCCGGAACAGTTCGACCTGGTAATCACCGCCAGGGCCTATGGGCCGAATGCTAACAAGCCCGTCCCCGTGCGCGTGGGGGATCGGGAGCAGACGTTAACGCTTGGAAAGGACGTGAGCACGCACACGCTGCATTTTGAGAATCCTTCGCGCAGCAATACCCTGGTGATCGTGCCGCCGGACCCGCAGTCCACGAACGAGGGGAACATCCTTGGGCACTCACCGCGTGAGCTCGGGATCGGCATGGTTGAAATCAAAATCGTCAGCAAAGCGGGCTAATACGCGTCGCGCCCGGCGTTCTGCCGGGCGCTTATGAAAATAAATAATCCTATATATCGCTTATAAATTAGATAAAAACACTTTATATAAGCCATTTTTATCTATAAATATCCCGCCAAAAACCAAATCCATAAAATGTGCAGCTCCTGAAGTCACCACGGAGCGTTACGCACTTTTATCATGCTAACCGGCTATAAGTTCGAATCCATCCGGGCACTGCGCAGTGAAAATGTGATTGCCTGGGAGGTATTGTCCACAGCAAAGCCCAACGTCAATCTTGAAGATTACTTTGGCTCAATGCCCGCGACGCAGCGTAAAGCGCACTTCTTTGCGCAGCTTCGTCACGCCATGTTTTGCAAGGATGGCGACAAGTATTATCTCAATGCGACATCGGATTTACTGCTGGAAACGGACTTCCTCGACAGGCTAAAAGAAGAAACCCCGTGCCCGGAGAGGCTGGCTATCGAGATCACCGATCTCCATACGATGGTCCAACTCGACGATACGCAAAGCCGGGTGCTGCAAAAATGCATCGCGACGCTCCATCAGTGGGGGATAGAAGTGTGGGCAGACGATGTCTGCGAAGACCTTCTTCCCGACCTTCTGACCAGCCAGATCCGCTTCTGCGGCATCAAAATTGACAAACATACCTTCTGGAACGGACGGACCGAGCAGGCGAAGTTTCTGCATCTCACCCGTCAGTGCAAGCGCGTCGCCAGCAAGGTGCTGATCGAAGGCATCGAAACCGCGGGTGATTTCGCGCTGGCCCGCGCCAGCGCGGCCGATTACGGCCAGGGCTATCTGTGGGGGAGAAAATGACCCCCTTCATTCCGAATGCTGGCTATCAGGTTATCGTTCTGAGCGGGAATACTTTTTTATGGCTTGGCCTCACGTCGATAATCTCGATGTCTGTTACCCCTCGCCCGGAGATGTATTGGATCAATGACGTTAATCCGGAAGGGCTTTTGCGCCTGCAGGAACGGCTGCTCAATACGCACGTCGGAGAGAACTGGCTGGTATTTACGGATGCCGGGCGAGTCTGCGACGTTCACGCCTGTCTGCGCAACGAGCAGGTTCGAGTCGTCGCGGACAACCTCTCTTTTGCACAGCTAAGCCACTGTTTTAGCGACACGACATTCGCCTTCGAAAACGCCGCCACGCTCTCGTATCAGGAGAAGCGGGTTTGCATGTTGCTCCATAAAGGGTTCAGTCCGGTTCGCATCGCAAAAATTATGAATAAGTCCCCTAAAACGATCTACACCCACAAGCGTAACGCGATGAACAAATTTTGCTGCCACAGCCTGGCGGAATTTTATCGAAAACTCTGCCTGCTCGACGCTCAGTCATTCTCTTTGTAATTGCACTGTTACTCACGTCAGGAAATAAGATCATGAAAATTATCACCACTGCCGTATGCTGTTCCGCCCTCCTGCTTCCTGCTGCCGCGATTGCCGCAGACAGTACAGCAAGCGCGACGATGCACGTATCACTTGAGGTCGTGAAGTCATGCACCCTCAAAGCCAACGACCTCAACTTCTCGCGTCACGGCTCCGATGAGTCGAGCGAAATCCAGGCCAAAACGCAGGTCGACATCGTCTGTACCAACGGCACGCCTTTCACCCTCACCGCCACCAGCAACGACGGCGAAAACGGTACCTTCTGGCTGAAGCCGGAAAACGGCGAAACGGGCGCGCAGAAGATTGCGTGGAAACTCTTTGCCGACGAAGGCAAGCAGACGCAAATCACCGGCACGAATGGCCTGGACGATACCGGCAACGGTGCGGAACAGGAGGAAACGCTGTATGGCGTCATTGACGCCGGGGCCCTGACAACCGCCCAGGCCGGTGCCTACAGCGACGATATCACGTTAAAACTGGAGTACTGATCGTGCGTCGCTACCTTCCCTGCTTCATTCTGTGGCTCATGATGCTGGCGCTGCTGTCGCGCTACGCGCTGGCCGCCACGCTTCAGGTGGCCCCGGTAACGCTCGACCTGCAGAGCGATCAGCGGGCAGCGGCGGTCTATCTCACTAACAGTGGGAAAGCGGCCATCCATGCGCAGATTCGGGTTTACGAATGGACGCAAAAAAACGATAAAGATGTTCTGGTGGCCACCGGGGAGGTGGTCAGCAGCCCGGCGATGACATCACTGGCGCCGGGCCAGCAGCAGCTGGTGCGCATTATCGTCATGCAGCCCGGCATCCGTGCACAGGAACAAAGTTACCGGCTGGTTATTGACGAACTGCCGGACGCCGCGTCCCGTGCCGCCAACCCCTCCGCGGTGCACTTCCTGCTGCGCTACTCGATTCCGGTGTTTATTGCCGGGAACCAGAACGCGCCCGTCAGCCACGATGCCCTGAGCTGTGAGCAGGCAGACATACCGGCCACCCTCCGCTGCTTTAACGCTGGAAACCGCCACATCCGCCTGAGCCACCTTGAGGCCCTGACGGCCGATGGGCAGGTTGTAGGGTCGATTAAAGGCCTGGCGGGCTATGTGCTCCCGGGACACACCGCCCTTTTATCGCTCAAGCAGCCCTCACGACACGCGCTCAGCACGCTGCGCGTCTATCTCAATGATGACCACCATGCCAGCCAGATACCCTTGCGCCCGCTCGCTTCTCGCGCTCCTGTTTTGGCTACCGCTCATGCTGTCAGCCCGGACTGAACCCGCCGACACCGTACAATGGCTGGCCATTACCGTGAACCACGCCCCGCGAGGCGAGCTCTGGGCCTGCCGGGTGGTGGATAATGCGCTATGGATAAGCCGCAGCGACATGAAAAAGCTGGGGCTTCACGCCCCGGACGATCGAACCGAGTGGGTTGAGCTGAACTCCCTGCCAGGCCTGAAGGTCAATCTCGACGTGCTTTCCCAGCAGGTGTCGATTACCGCAGAGGCAGAGGCGCTCGAGGGCCAGCAGCATCTGACCGTCTCAAGGCCCACGCCGATGTACCGCTATCCTGATGCGCAGCCCGTCAGCGCGTATACGCTCGGATACGCGCTCTACGCCAGCGACGCGCAGGGGAAGCGCCAGCTTAACGCCCAGACCATGCTGACCGCCTCCGGAGGGCTGCCCGGAACGTTCAGCAGCAGTTTTTCAAGCCATGCCGGGGAGGAAAACAGCGCCGGTCGACCGACCCACACCCGTCTCGAAACCCGCTGGCAGTGGGACAATACCGACTCGCTGACCACGCTGGCGCTGGGCGACAGCGTCACCACCGGCACCCGCTGGAGCCGACAGGTGCGCTTTGGCGGGCTCCACTGGGCACGTAACTTTGAGCTCAATCCCCAGCTCAATACCGAACCGCGTAGCCGCTACAGCGACACGGCCGTGCTGCCTTCCACGGTCGATTTGTATATCGACGGCCTTAAGCAGAGCAGCCAGCGCGTCACGCCGGGGGACTTTCTGCTGGATACCCTGCCCTCCTTCACCGGAAGCGGGCAGGCGCAGGTCGTCATTACCGATATCAACGGCCAGCGTCGCACCGTACAGCTCGATCTCTACGGCGCGCCGGGCATGCTGGCGGAAGGGCTCAGCAGCGGCTCGCTGGACATTGGCTGGATGCGGGAAAACTACGCCCTGCACTCCGACGACTATGCCGCCTCGCCGCTGCTGGACGCGGGCTGGCGCTATGGGGTGAATAATCACCTGACGCTGGCGCTGCATACGGAACAGCAGCGCAGGCTGCGCAACGTGGGCACGGGCGCTGACTGGCTGGTCTCTCCTGCCGTAGGGGTGGTCAGTCAGCACGTTGCCGTGAGCGACAGCCCTTACGGTCGGGGCGTTCAGTGGGGGCTCGGCTGGCAGTGGAACGGCAGAGGAACGGGCATTTCAGCCAGCACCGTCCGTGCCGAGGCGGATTTCGCCGACAACGCCCGCATGAGCGGTGCCGCGCCCGTCAGACGCAGCGACAGCGTGTGGGTAAGCCAGTCCGTCCCCCACTTCGGCACCGTGGGCGCGGGCTGGGTACAGCAGAACATTCAGGGCAGTACAGAGCGCTATCTCAACGCCTCATGGTCGGTGTCGCTGCCGGCACACATCTCCTCCACGCTAAGCTATACCCGCTCGTTTACGGATGCGTCGAGTCACGTTCAGCTGCTGCTTTCCGTCCCATTGGGTCGCGAGGACACGCTCTCCGTTCAGGCCAGCCGGGATACGCCGCGCATGGATTACCGTCACCAGCCGGACGACGAGACCGGCGGCTGGTCATGGGAGCTGGGCCAGGGCTTTGGCGAACGACGTGAAAGATATGCGGACGTAGGCTATCTGGGCCGAGCGGGCGAATGGCACGTTGGGCTGCAGCAAGGTGCCAGCCAGGGCAACCAGTACGCCTCCGCCGAAGGCAGCCTGACGCTGCTGGACGGCAGCCTGCACGCGCTGCGCTACATCCAGCAGGGCATGGCGCTGGTGTCCACGCACGGCGTTGGGCACGTACCGGTGATGCTGGAAAACCGCCCGGCCGGTGAAACGGATGAGGACGGTTATCTCCTGCTGACCGACCTGCCGCGTTACCACAACAGCAAAGTCAGCATTAACCCGCTCGACCTGCCTGCCGATGTGATCGCCCCCGTCACCGACATGCATGCCAGGCCGGGCAACAGCAGCGCGGTGAAGGTCGATTTCAACGTCCATCACGCCGTCACGGTTCAGGCCCGGCTGGTCGACAGCCGCCGCAGGCCGCTCCCGCTGGGCAGCGTCGTGTCAACGCCGCAGGGCGCCACCATCGTTGGACGCGACGGCTTTATCTGGCTTGAAGATCCGCCTCTGCCGGGTGAACTGGTGGTGAAAACTGGTGAGGGAGAGTGCCGGGTCACGCTTCCGGCGCCCCGTACCGCGTCATCTATACAGAATATCGGAGAACAATTGTGTCATTAAGAGCGCCGTTATTATTGCTGCTCGTCCTGTCCGTGAAGGCGATGGCGGCAGCCTGCTGGATAACCTCCATGCCCGCCATTAACTTTGGCAACGTCGTGGCGGGCAATACCACCTCCGTCAACACCGAGGTCAAATTTAGCTGCCAGGCCGACAACGAGGGCAGGACGGAATATCTCAACGTCTGTCTGAGCAGCGTAGACGCCCCGCCCTTTGAGATGATCTCGCCGGGGGATCAGGAGGGGAAACAGTACACCCTCCTCTTCCGCCTGCTTAACGGCGCAGCGCGATCTCAGGAGCTGGGGCCTGCCAGCAGCGGGAACTTGATTCAGCAAACCCTGGCCGCGGAAAGCAATGCCAACGTCAGCGGTACCTTTCCGCTTATCGCCACCATTCCGGCAGGGCAAAGCCAGCTTCCGGCCTACCACTATTACAACTACAACATGAATCTGCGCATCGCCTGGCACAGCGCCCTGCGTCAGGATGCCCTGCAAAACTGCTCGGACGGTTCGGCAGAGGGGGAGCAGGTGCAGGGCGGCACCAGCGCGCAGGCCGAAATCAGCCAGGGATGCTACATCGAGCGCGTGACGCCCCTTAACTTCGGCACCCTGACCAGCACCGCTACCCTGCGCCCGACGCGATCTACCGCCACCCTTACCACACGCTGTCCGGCCGGAACCGCGTTCACCCTTGCCATGGGCAAAGGCAACCATGCCAGCGGTAACCAGCGGCAGCTCTGCAACAGCGAGGGCCAGTGCCTGCGCTACGGGCTCTGGCAGGATGAGGCGGCCACGCAACGCTGGGGAGATCAAAGCAGCGGCGATGCGCTGCAGGTCACGAATCCCGAAGGCGGCACCCAGAACTACACCGTATACGGCGAGGTTCCGGCGCAGCCGCTAACCGGTACCGGGGAATTTATTGATGACGTGATTATCACGCTGACTTATTAAACCACCCAAAATCCTGTCTGGATCAATGTTATCGGTAACAGTGGCGTTAAAATAGCCAGCAGTGCTGCCCGGAAGGTGTAAACCTTCTCTTTTTATTCGTTATCTCTGTTTTTATTACAAGAACTTATGAAATACCTGCTTGCTGACGCCATCGTCTATAACGACGAGGACGGATCTGTTTCTCTTATCAATGCGCCGGATGAGGATGCGCAGCTCCTCACCTGTACGGCCAATACCATCATGAGGCTGCTGGTTCAGCATCATGGGAACGTGGTTGAACGGGAAACCTTTCTCCAGGAAGTTTGGGATCGCCGAGGGCTCCAGGGGTCTAACAACTCCTTAAACCAGTACATCAGCATTCTGCGCAAGATGCTGGCGACCCTGCTTCCCGACGAGCTCTTTATCGTTACCGTACCGAAAACGGGCTTTATGCTCAGCGCGGACGTCACGGTCACTCCGCTGGAGGAGGCCCCGCCGACCGCCGAAACGGCAAAACCTGCATGGCGCGTTCGTCCGGAATGGCTGTTCTGCGGCGCGCTCACGCTGTTCGTCGTTGCGCTATGCCTCTGGATCGCGCTGATCAAGCCAGAAAATTCACAGAGGGAGATCCATCTGCTGACGCATATCGGCACCTGTCCGGTCTACACCTTTACGCCGCTGGCGGACGTGTTTCACGGGAAGGCGATTACGCTGGCGCAAACGCTTCAGAAGGACGGCCATCTTCCGTGCCTGAAAAACTCGATTTTCTACATGCACATTCAGAGAACGCTGTTCTACGGCCACGAAGGGCGGCTGGTGCTCTCCCAATGCTCCCTCACGCAGGGTAAAGCCAGCGCCTGTCGTACGCTTTACTATTACGAGTGGTGATATGAGACACAAAAAAATTTGGCTAATTCTGATCCTCAACCTGCTGCTGCTCGGCACCGTGCTGGCATGGTACTTTCACACGCCCCCGCTGTCGGTGGCCTGCGACGGAAACCTGACCTTCTCCGACCGGCGCGACAGCCACGATTTCACCTTTGACGGTGAGATCATTATGCGTTTTCATCCCGACAAAACGGGGTACATCACGGTTAACGGCAATGTAGTGAATGCCCCGCGAAGCTGGGAGGTTTCCCGCCAGGAGATGTTTAAATGGCGTCACGTGGAAGGCGAACTGTATGAGATCGTTATTCAAAAAGTGGAGCGTTTTAGCCATGACGCCATGCCGCCCGGGGTCTTTGAAAAATACGTTGCCGGCCTGACGCTGGGCAATAAAAGGCTTCTGACGATCGAACGCACGCCGGAAGACGCGCTGGTGATCAGCAATTTCTATTCGCCGGTGCTGATCTGCTCGGAATAATGTCGACGGGTCAGGCTATACTTGCCGCCATGAATATTCGCATTCGCCCCACCACCCTCAAAGACGTTGCCGCCCTGTCCGCCATTGAACGCGCGGCGGCCGGGCGCTTCCGTGACGTCCCGGAACTCGCCTGGCTTGCCGATGGCGAGGTCATTTCCGCTGAGCAACACCTCGGCTATGTCGAACGCGGGCTAAGCTGGCTGGCGCTGGCGAACGACCAGCCCGTCGGGTTTATCCTTGCTGAAACCCATCCGTCATCGCTGTTTATTGTCGAACTCTCGGTTGATCTGAACTGGCAGGGAAAAGGGATCGGCAGGCAGCTCATCGCCCGCGTGGCAGACCATGCGCGTAACAGGGGGCTGACAGCGCTGACGTTGACGACGTTCAGGGACGTCCCGTGGAATGCGCCGTTCTATGCGCGGCTGGGGTTTGAAAAAATGACGACGCTGACGCCTGAACTGCGTCAGAAAAGGGAAGAAGAGACAGCGCACGGTTTCGCGTATGAAACGCGCTGCGCCATGCGCCTGCCTCTGTAATATCGCCCGGTGGCGCTGCGCTTACCGGGCCTACAAAACCCTGAACCGTAGGCCGGGTAAGGCGCAGCCGCCACCCGGCACAACCACGAACCGTAGGCCGGGTAAGGCGCAGCCGTCACCCGGCAAAACCACGAACCGTAGGCCGGGTAAGGCGTAGCCGTCACCCGGCAAAACCACGAACCGTAGGCCGGGTAAGGCGTAGCCGTCACCCGGCAAAACCACGAACCGTAGGTCGGGTAAGGCGTAGCCGTCACCCGGCAAAACCACGAACCGTAGGCCGGGTAAGGCGTAGCCGTCACCCGGCAAAACCACGAACCGTAGGTCGGGTAAGGCGTAGCCGTCACCCGGCAAAACCACGAACCGTAGGCCGGGTAAGGCGTAGCCGTCACCCGGCACAACACACGGCGTTAAAAGGTTTCCCAGTTATCACCTGCATCAGCGGTAACCGTTTTACGCGCCAACGCCGGTGCTGCAACGGTTTTCGCAGAAGCGAATTCGCGGGCTTTCATCTGCTCCTGCTGAATGCGGAACACCGCCACGGCCTGAGTCAGACGGCTTGCCTGCTCTTCCAGTGCGGCTGCCGCTGCGGCAGATTCCTCTACCAGCGAGGCGTTCTGCTGGGTCACGCGATCCATCTCTGCCACCGCCAGACCAACCTGGTCGATACCGCGGCTCTGCTCGTCAGACGCAGAGGCGATTTCACCCATGATGTCCGTGACGCGGGTAACCGCATTCACGATCTCACCCATGGTTTCACCGGCGCTTTCGACCAGCGTTGAACCCACTTCCACGCGACCCACGGAGTCTTCAATCAGGCTCTTGATCTCGCGTGCCGCCTGGGCGCTGCGCTGGGCCAGGTTACGCACTTCACCTGCTACCACCGCAAAACCGCGGCCCTGCTCGCCCGCACGCGCCGCTTCTACCGCCGCGTTCAGTGCCAGGATGTTGGTCTGGAAAGCAATGCCGTCGATCACGCTGATAATGTCGGCAATTTTCTGCGAACTGCCCGCGATATCGCGCATGGTCTGCACCACGTTATCCACCACTTTGCCGCCTTTCTGCGCGGTTTCGGAGGCGCTCAGGGCAAGATGGCTCGCCTGACGGGCGTTTTCGGCGTTCTGCTTAACGGTCGCCGTCAGCTGCTCCATGCTGGCAGCTGTCTCTTCCAGGGAAGCGGCCTGCTGTTCAGTACGGGAGGAGAGGTCGTTATTGCCCATCGCAATTTCGCTCGCGCCGCTGTAGATAGCGTTCGCGCCGTTACGCACGTCGCCAACGGTACGCACCAGCTCGCCCTGCATATGGCGCAGCGAGTCGGCCAGTTCACCCATCTCGTTGGTGCCCTGAACCTCAATGCGCTTCACCAGGTCGCCGCTGGCGATATGGCGAATGTTGTCGATCAGACGATTCAGCGGAGAAATCAGCGTCTGCTTGATGTTCAGCCAGACGGCCACGATCACCACCAGCACGGCAATCAGGACGCTGATCAGCACCCAGATAGCCTGGCTGAAGGAGCTGTTGCTGTCTTCAACCGCCGTTTGATAAAGCTTGTCGTTCTGCTGCAGGTAGCTCACGTACTGCTTCTCAAAACCGTCCTGATAGCTCTGGGTCGGCTGGTCGAAGAAGGCGTTGATTTTGCCCGCGCCCAGCAGCTGAATCAGCTCCGCCAGCGCACCGTGGTAAATATCATAGTTACGCTTGATCTCCATGGCATCCGCATCGCTTTGACGCGGATCGCGCGGCAGGGCTTCGTAGGCAGCCCAGTTTTTTTCCGCCTGTTTCAGAGACGCAGAGGCAATTTGCATCAAATCGTTCACGGTCGCGCCGCTGCCGATATTGCTCTGATCCATCATGTAGCGGATACCCGCGCGGTTCAGGGTATTACGGGTTTGCAGCAACGCTACCCAGCTGGCGTTCAGCGTGGATTGTTGCTGGCGAATGGTTTGCAGGACGGTGAAATTCTCTTTGTCATTCTTAAGGGCATTAAAGAAAAGACCACCGGATGTGAGTTGTAAAAGGCCAAATATCGCTAAAACCAGCATTAAGCTGGTGACAATCTTGATACGGTTTAACATGTTTTCTCTTTCCTCAGACAGATACAGAATTTTCGGCCTGGAAAGGGAAAACTTTACGAAATTCATCCTGGAATTTGTGGTTTTTACTCTTCTTCCCGCGCTGCGTTATGCCGGTTTCCGAGTTCAATAAACTCTTCCAGCAGCGCCGTTAGCTGTTTCATCTTCTCCGGCGTGTACTCCGCCTCAATTTGCTGATACGCCTCTTCGACCTGCGCCTGGGCGTGTTCATACAGCGCATTCCCCTCTTTGGTCAGCGACACGTACAGCTTGCGCTGGTCGTTCACCGGCTTTAAGCGCAGCACCAGGCCGTCACGCTCCATGCGCGTCAAAATGCCCGTCAGGCTCGGGCGCAGGATGCAGGTGCGAAACGCCAGATCGTGAAAATCCATCGACGGATGTTCAGCCAGCACGCGCACGATGCGCCACTGCTGCTCGGTCAGGTTATGGCGCTTCACGATCGGGCGGAAGTACGACATTGCCGCTTCCCGCGCCTGCAGCAGCGCGATGGTTAATGAATCATGCATAGCTTCTCCCCGCTAGTCATTAACAAGTAAACAAT
Source organism: Enterobacter sp. ECC-249 (assembly GCF_043965265.1). Lineage (NCBI taxonomy): Bacteria > Pseudomonadati > Pseudomonadota > Gammaproteobacteria > Enterobacterales > Enterobacteriaceae > Enterobacter > Enterobacter sp. ECC-249. The sequence continues at coordinate 1,146,616 of NZ_CP143660.1, read as the reverse complement.
CACCAAAAGATGCTTTTATAAACAACATGTTTTCCGTCAAAAAGTCTAACAGAAACCATTCATTTTTATTAACCAACTGATTTAAATATAAATAAAAACCAATATGTAAATTTATTGTTATTCATATCACAAATTTTTCACTTCTGATTGCGAAATAAACAGCAAAAGCATAAAACCAGATCATTAACATATTAACGAAATCATAACCCGTACTAACGGGATGAGGAGTATATGAATGAAAGGTACCGTTTTTGCCGTCGCTCTCAACCATCGAAGCCAGCGCGAAGCCTGGCGCGAGGCGTTTGAAAAAGCCCCCTACAACACGCCACCGAAAACGGCGGTGTGGTTTATCAAACCGCATAATACGGTGATCCGTGCAGGCGACCCCATTCCGTTCCCGCAGGGGGAAACGGTGCTGAGCGGCGCCACGGTGGCGCTGGTGGTGGGCAAAACCGCGAGCAAAGTGCGCGTCGAGGACGCCGCCGCGTACATTGCGGGATACGCGCTCGCCAACGAGGTGAGCCTGCCGGAAGAGAGCTTCTACCGCCCGGCCATCAAGGCCAAATGCCGGGACGGATTTTGCCCGCTGGGCGAACTTGCCGCCGTTGATAACGTGGATAACCTGACGATCATCACCGAGATTAACGGCCGCGAAGCGGACCACTGGAACACCGCCGATCTGCAGCGCAGCGCCGCCGAACTGCTGAGCGCCCTGAGCGAGTTCGCCACCCTTAATCCCGGCGACGCGATATTGCTCGGTACCCCGCACAGCCGCGTTGAGATCCGTCCGGGCGATCGGGTGCGTATCCTGGCGGAAGGCTTCCCGCCGCTGGAAAACCCGGTGGTGGATGAGCGCGACGTCGCTAGCACGCACCGCACGCCGCCGCACGCCACGCTGTTTGCCCTCGGTCTGAACTATGCCGATCACGCCAGCGAGCTGGACTTCAAGCCGCCCACCGAGCCGCTGGTCTTTATCAAAGCGCCGAACACCTTCAACGGCGACAACCAGACATCGGTGCGCCCGAACAACGTCGAGTACATGCACTATGAAGCGGAGCTGGTGGTGGTCATCGGCAAAACAGCCCGTAAGGTGAGCGAAGCCGAGGCGATGGACTATGTTGCGGGCTATACGGTCTGCAACGACTACGCCATCCGCGACTACCTGGAAAACTACTACCGCCCGAACCTGCGGGTGAAAAGCCGCGACGGGCTGACCCCCATTTCCCCAAACGTCGTGCCAAAAGAGGCCATTCCCGACCCGCACAACCTCGCCCTGCGCACCTTCGTCAACGGCGAGCTGCGCCAGGAAGGCACCACGGCGGATCTGATCTTCAGCATCCCGTTCCTGATTGCGTACCTGAGTGATTTTATGACCCTGCAGCCGGGCGACATGATTGCCACCGGCACGCCGAAGGGGCTGTCCGACGTGGTGCCGGGCGATGAAGTGGTGGTGGAAGTCGAAGGCGTTGGACGCCTGGTGAACCGAATTGTGAGTGAGGAGACGGCAAAATGAAAAAGATTAACCACTGGATCAACGGTAAAAACGTCGCGGGAAGCGAGTACTTCCACACCACCAACCCGGCCTCCGGCGAGGTATTAGCGGAAGTCGCCTCCGGCGGCGAAGCTGAAATTCACCAGGCCGTCGCCGCCGCCAAAGAGGCGTTCCCGAAGTGGGCCAACCTGCCGATGAAGGAGCGCGCGCGCCTGATGCGTCGTCTGGGCGATCTGATCGACCAGAACGTGCCGGAGATCGCCGCCATGGAAACCGCCGATACCGGGCTGCCAATCCACCAGACCAAAAACGTGCTGATCCCGCGCGCCTCGCACAACTTCGAATTTTTCGCCGAAGTGTGCCAACAGATGAACGGCAAAACCTACCCGGTCGACGACAAGATGCTCAACTACACCCTGGTGCAGCCGGTGGGCGTCTGCGCGCTGGTGTCGCCGTGGAACGTGCCGTTTATGACCGCCACCTGGAAGGTCGCGCCCTGTCTGGCGTTAGGTAATACCGCAGTACTGAAGATGTCCGAGCTCTCCCCGCTGACCGCTGACCGTCTGGGCGAACTGGCGCTGGAGGCGGGCATTCCGGCGGGCGTACTCAATGTGGTGCAGGGCTACGGCGCGACGGCAGGCGACGCGCTGGTGCGCCATCACGACGTGCGCGCCGTCTCCTTCACCGGCGGCACCGCCACCGGGCGCAACATCATGAAAAACGCCGGGCTGAAGAAGTACTCCATGGAGCTGGGCGGCAAATCCCCGGTACTGATTTTTGAGGATGCCGACATCGAGCGCGCGCTGGACGCCGCCCTGTTCACCATCTTCTCCATCAACGGCGAGCGCTGCACCGCGGGCTCGCGCATCTTTATCCAGCAGAGCATCTACCCGGAATTCGTCAAGCGTTTTGCCGAACGCGCCAACCGCCTGCGCGTGGGCGACCCGACCGATCCGAACACCCAGATTGGCGCACTCATCAGCAAGCAGCACTGGGAAAAAGTCTCCGGCTACATCCGCCTCGGCATTGAAGAGGGGGCAACCCTGCTGGCAGGCGGCCCGGACAAACCGACCGACCTGCCTGCCCACCTGAAAGGCGGCAACTTCCTGCGCCCGACCGTGCTGGCGGATGTTGATAACCGCATGCGCGTGGCGCAGGAGGAGATCTTCGGGCCAGTGGCCTGCCTGCTGCCGTTCAAGGACGAAGCGGAAGGGCTGCGCCTGGCCAACGACGTGGAGTACGGCCTGGCGTCGTACATCTGGACCCAGGACGTCAGCAAAGTGCTCCGTCTGGCGCGCAATATCGAAGCGGGCATGGTGTTCGTGAACACCCAGAACGTGCGCGATCTGCGCCAGCCGTTTGGCGGCGTGAAGGCCTCCGGCACCGGCCGCGAGGGCGGCGAGTACAGCTTCGAGGTGTTCGCGGAGATGAAGAACGTCTGCATCTCCATGGGCGACCATCCGATTCCAAAGTGGGGGATCTAAAAATGGGTAAATTAGCGTTAGCGGCAAAAATCACCCACGTGCCGTCGATGTACCTCTCCGAGCTGCCGGGCAAAAACCACGGCTGCCGCCAGGGCGCCATCGACGGACACAAAGAGATCAGCAAGCGCTGCCGCGAGCTGGGCGTCGATACCATTATCGTCTTCGATACCCACTGGCTGGTGAACAGCGCGTACCACATCAACTGTGCGGACCATTTTGCGGGCGTCTACACCAGCAACGAGCTGCCGCACTTTATCCGCGACATGACCTACGACTACGACGGCAACCCGGAACTCGGCCAGCTGATTGCCGACGAGGCGGTGAAGCTTGGTGTGCGCGCCAAAGCGCACAACATTCCGAGCCTGAAGCTCGAGTACGGCACGCTGGTGCCGATGCGCTACATGAACGCGGATAAGCACTTCAAAGTGGTCTCCATCTCGGCGTTCTGCACGGTTCACGACTTCGCCGACAGCCGCAGGCTGGGCGAGGCCATCGTCAGCGCCATTGAGAAATACGACGGCACCGTGGCGGTGCTCGCTAGCGGCTCGCTGTCGCACCGCTTTATCGACGATCAGCGCGCCGAGGAAGGGATGAACAGCTACACCCGCGAGTTCGACCGCCAGATGGACGAGCGCGTGGTGAAGCTGTGGCGCGAGGGCCAGTTCAAAGAATTCTGCAGCATGCTGCCGGAGTACGCCAACTACTGCTACGGCGAGGGCAACATGCACGACACGGTGATGCTGCTGGGCATGCTCGGCTGGGACAAATACGACGGCAAGGTGGAGTTTCTCACCGAGCTGTTCGCCAGCTCCGGCACCGGCCAGGTCAACGCCGTTTTCCCGCTGCCCGCCTAAGGAGCCACCATGCCGCACTTTATTGCTGAATGTACCGACAACATCCGCCAGCAGGCCGACCTGCCGGGGCTATTCGCCAAAGTGAACGAGGCGCTCGCCGCCACGGGCATCTTCCCGCTCGGCGGTATCCGCAGCCGCGCCCACTGGCTGGACACCTGGCAGATGGCCGACGGCAAGCACGATTACGCCTTTGTCCATATGACGCTGAAGATTGGCGCGGGGCGCAGCCTCGAGAGCCGGGAAGCCGTGGGGGAGATGCTGTTTGGGCTAATCAAAACGCACTTCGCGGAGCTGATGGCGAGCCGCTACCTGGCGCTGTCGTTTGAGCTCGACGAGCTGCACCCGACGCTCAATTACAAACAGAACAACGTGCACGCATTGTTTAAGTAGCCGTCTGCTTGCCCGGTGGCGCTGCGCTTACCGGGCCTACAACGGCCCCGAACGTAGGCCGGGTAAGCGCAGCGCCACCCGGCGACAACAGCACGACCAGTCCCCTCGCCCCTATGGGGAGAGGGTTAGGGTGAGGGGAAATCGCTGCGGCCTGATGCCCTCACCCCGACCCTCTCCCACAGGGAGAGGGAGAAAAAAACCGAACCGTAGGCCGGGTAAGCGCAGCGCCACCCGGCGACAACAGCACGGCCAGTCCCCTCGCCCCTATGGGGAGAGGGTTAGGGTGAGGGGAAATCGCTGCGGCCTGATGCCCTCACCCCGACCCTCTCCCACAGGGAGAGGGAGAAAAAACCGAACCGTAGGCCGGGTAAGCGCAGCGCCACCCGGCGACAACAGCACGACCAGTCCCCTCACCCCTATGGGGAGAGGGTTAGGGTGAGGGGAAATCGCTGCGGCCTGATGCCCTCACCCCGGCCCTCTCCCACGGGGAGAGGGAGAAAAAACCGAACCGTAGGCCGGGTAAGCGCAGCGCCACCCGGCGACAACAGCACGGCCAGTCCCCTCGCCCCTATGGGGAGAGGGAGAAAACAATACAACAGGATATCGCCATGCTCGATAAACACACCCATACCCTGATCGCCCATCGTCTGCATCAGGCGGAACAGTCCCGGGAGCAGATCCGCGCGATCTCGCTGGACTATCCGGAGATCACCATTGAAGACGCCTACGCCGTCCAGCGCGAATGGGTCAGCCTGAAAATTGCCGAAGGCCGCGTGCTGAAAGGCCACAAGATCGGCCTCACCTCCAAAGCGATGCAGGCCAGCTCGCAAATCAGCGAGCCGGACTACGGTGCGCTGCTGGACGACATGTTCTTCCATGACGGCAGCGACATTCCCGTCGATCGCTTCATCGTTCCGCGCATTGAAGTGGAGCTGGCCTTCGTGCTTGCAAAACCGCTGCGCGGCCCAAACTGCACGATCTTCGACGTCTATAACGCCACGGATTACGTCATCCCCGCGCTGGAGCTGATCGACGCCCGCTGCCACAACGTTGACCCGGAGACCCAGCGTCCGCGCAAGGTCTTCGACACCATCTCCGATAACGCCGCCAACGCGGGCGTGATCCTCGGCGGCCGTCCTATCAAACCCGACGAGCTGGATCTGCGCTGGATCTCCGCCCTGCTCTACCGCAACGGCGTGATCGAAGAGACCGGCGTGGCCGCAGGCGTGCTTAACCACCCGGCCAACGGCGTGGCGTGGCTGGCGAACAAGCTTGCGCCATACGACGTGCAGCTTGAGCCTGGCCAGATCGTTCTCGGCGGCTCGTTTACCCGCCCGGTGCCCGCCAGCAGAGGCGACACCTTCCACGTCGACTACGGCAACATGGGCTCCATCAGCTGCCGCTTTGTTTAGGAGAGCACGATGCAAAACGCATTTAAAGCGGCGCTGGAAGCAGGCCGTCCGCAAATTGGGCTATGGCTGGGGCTGACCAGCAGCTACAGCGCCGAGCTGCTGGCCGGAGCAGGCTTTGACTGGCTGCTGATCGACGGCGAGCACGCGCCGAACAGCGTGCAGACCGTCTTAACCCAGCTGCAGGCCATCGCCCCTTATCCGAGCCAGCCGGTGGTGCGCCCGTCGTGGAACGACCCGGTGCAGATCAAACAACTGCTGGACGTGGGCGCGCAAACCCTGCTGGTGCCGATGGTGCAAAACGCCGACGAAGCGCGGCTGGCGGTACGCGCCACCCGCTACCCGCCTGCGGGCATTCGCGGCGTCGGCAGCGCCCTGGCGCGCGCGTCGCGCTGGAACCGCGTTCCCGACTACCTGCAGCAGGCCAACGACGCCATGTGCGTGCTGGTGCAGATTGAAACTCGCGAGGCATTGAAAAACCTGCCGCAGATTCTGGACGTAGAAGGCGTCGACGGCGTGTTTATCGGCCCGGCGGATCTGAGCGCCGACATGGGCTTTGCCGGCAATCCGCAGCACCCTGAGGTGCAGGCCGCCATTGAGCAGGCGATCGCGCAGATACGCGCTGCCGGTAAAGCCCCCGGCATCCTGATGGCGAATGAAACGCTGGCAAAACGCTACCTTGAACTCGGCGCGCTGTTTGTTGCCGTCGGGGTCGACACTACCCTGCTTGCCCGCGGCGCGGAAGCGCTGGCGGCACGCTTTATCGAAACACCGGTTACGTCAGTTCATAACAATAAATCCGTCTACTAAACGTAAGATCTGGAGCGCACCATGACGACCTCTACCCTGCAAACCCATGATAATAAAGCTGTTGAACATCGCGTCATTCATAAGCTGTTCCGACGCCTGATCGTTTTTCTCTTTATCCTGTTTGTCTTCTCGTTCCTCGATCGCATCAACATCGGCTTCGCCGGGCTGACGATGGGTAAAGATCTGGGCCTCACGTCAACCATGTTTGGCCTGGCCGCGACGCTGTTTTACGTCACCTACGTGCTGTGCGGGATCCCGAGCAACATCATGCTGGCGAAGATCGGCGCGCGCCGCTGGATCGCCGGGATCATGGTGGTGTGGGGTATTGCCTCTACCTGCACCATGTTCGCCACCAGCCCCGAAACCCTTTACGTCCTTCGCATGCTGGTGGGCATTGCCGAAGCCGGTTTCCTGCCGGGTATTCTGGTCTATCTCACCTGGTGGTTCCCGGCCTATCACCGCGCCCGCGCCAACGCGCTGTTTATGATCGCCATGCCGGTGACCATGATGCTCGGCTCGATCCTCTCCGGGTACATTCTGGCGATGGACGGACTGTGGAACCTCAAAGGATGGCAGTGGCTGTTCCTGCTGGAAGGGCTGCCGTCGGTGGTGCTTGGCGTGGTGACCTGGTTTTACCTCAACGACACGCCGGATCAGGCCACCTGGCTGGACGATGACGAGAAGCAGGCGCTGAAAACCATGATCGCCCGCGAGCAGGAAGTTGCCATTGCCCAATCCGTCACGCCGCGTTCGACGCTGCGCGAGGTACTTACCCCGGCGGTGCTGCTCTACACGCTGGCCTACTTCTGCCTGACCAACACGCTGAGCGCGATCAACATCTGGACGCCGCAGATCCTGCAAAGCTTCAACACGGGAAGCAGCAATATCGTCATCGGCCTGCTGGCGGCGATCCCGCAGTTCTGCACCATCCTCGGGATGATCTGGTGGAGCCGCCGTTCCGACAGGCTGAAAGAGCGAAAAAAGCACACCATCCTGCCGTACCTGTTCGCCGCGGCGGGATGGATGCTGGCCTCCGCGACCGATCACAGCCTGATCCAGCTGCTTGGCATCATCATGGCCTCAACCGGATCGTTCACCGCCATGGCGATATTCTGGACCACACCGGATCGGGTTATTAGTCTGCAGTCCCGCGCGGTGGCGCTGGCGGTGATCAACGCTATCGGCAACGTCGGATCCGCCGTCAGCCCGCTGCTGATTGGGATCCTGCGCGACGCGACCGGCAGCTTCAGCTCGGGGCTGTGGTTTGTGGCCGGGCTGCTGGTGATCGGCGCGCTGGTGCTGACGCGCATTCCGATGACGCAGCGCGAAAGCCTTGAACGCGAGCCGGGCATCGCGGCGCAGAAGATCCACTAGGGAGCGGGTATGTGCCAGAGCCCAATTACCAACATTGATATCAGCAAGGAGTACGACGAAAGTCTGGGCACCGACGACGTGCACTACCAGTCGTTCGCCCGCATGGCGGCCTTTTTTGGCCGCGACATGCAGGCGCATCGTCACGACCAGTATTTTCAGATGCACTTTCTCGATACCGGGCAAATTGAGCTCCAGCTCGACGATCACCGCTATTCGGTGCAGGCGCCGCTGTTTGTCCTCACCCCGCCGTCGGTGCCGCACGCGTTTATCACCGAATCTGACAGCGACGGTCACGTGCTGACGGTGCGCGAAGACCTGATCTGGCCGCTGCTGGAGGTGCTCTACCCCGGCACGCGGGAGGCGTTTGGCCTGCCTGGGATCTGCCTCTCGCTTGCCGACAGGCCGGACGAGCTGGCGGCGCTGAAGCACTACTGGCAGCTGATTGCCCGGGAATCCACGGAGCAGTTGCCCGGGCGCGAGCATACCCTGGTCCTGCTGGCGCAGGCGGTGTTTACCCTGCTGCTGCGCAACGCGAAGCTCGACGACCACGCCTCAGGCGGCATGCGCGGCGAGCTGAAGCTGTTCCAGCGCTTTACCCAGCTGATCGACACCCACTACCACCAGCACTGGACGGTGCCGGAATACGCCAGCGAGCTGCACCTGACCGAATCCCGCCTGACCGATATCTGCCGCCGCTTCGCCAACCGCCCGCCAAAACGCCTGATCTTCGACCGCCAGCTGCGGGAGGCCAGACGCTTGCTGCTCTTCTCCGACAGCACCGTCAGCGAGATTGCCTGGCAGCTGGGGTTCAAAGATCCGGCCTATTTTGCCCGCTTTTTTAACCGCTTAGTGGGATGCTCGCCGAGTGCGTATCGGGCGCAGAAAGTACCGGTTTCCCCTCACCCCGGCCCTCTCCCCAAAGGGGAGAGGGTGTAATTGTTCCCTCTCCCCTTTGGGGAGAGGGTTAGGGTGAGGGGACAACGATCACAAATCCCCTCACCACCCGAAAAGTACCCGTCGTTGTCCCAATCGTCCCTTCACGTCCCGCCCCTCTCAGGCTTCAATTAAACAACAAAAACAAAACATAAATTTAACAACCCTATTCCGATACGAGGTCCCCTATGAAGCCTGAAGAGTTCCGCGCTGACGCCAAACGCCCGTTAACCGGTGAAGAGTATTTAAAAAGCCTGCAGGACGGTCGTGAGATTTATATCTACGGCGAGCGCGTCAAAGACGTCACCACCCATCCGGCGTTTCGCAATGCGGCGGCCTCCATCGCGCAGATGTACGACGCGCTGCACAAGCCGGATATGCAAGACACGCTGTGCTGGGGCACCGACACCGGCAGCGGCGGCTATACCCACAAGTTCTTCCGCGTGGCGAAAAGCGCCGACGACCTGCGCCAGCAGCGCGATGCCATCGCCGAGTGGTCTCGCCTGAGCTACGGCTGGATGGGCCGCACGCCGGACTACAAAGCCGCGTTCGGCTGTGCGCTGGGCGCCAACCCGGCCTTCTACGGCCAGTTCGAGCAGAACGCCCGCAACTGGTACACCCGCATTCAGGAAACCGGCCTGTACTTCAACCACGCTATCGTTAACCCGCCGATCGACCGCCACAAGCCGGCGGACGAGGTAAAAGACGTCTACATCAAGCTGGAGAAAGAGACCGACGCCGGGATTATCGTCAGCGGCGCGAAAGTGGTGGCAACCAACTCCGCCCTGACCCACTACAACATGATCGGCTTCGGCTCCGCGCAGGTGATGGGCGAAAACCCGGACTTCGCGCTGATGTTCGTCGCGCCGATGGATGCCGAGGGCGTGAAGCTGATCTCCCGCGCCTCCTACGAGATGGTGGCAGGCGCAACCGGATCCCCGTACGACTATCCGCTCTCCAGCCGCTTCGACGAGAACGATGCCATCCTGGTGATGGATCACGTGCTGATCCCGTGGGAAAACGTGCTGATCTACCGCGATTTCGACCGCTGCCGCCGCTGGACGATGGAGGGCGGTTTCGCCCGCATGTACCCGCTGCAGGCCTGCGTGCGTCTGGCGGTGAAGCTCGACTTCATCACCGCCCTGCTGAAGAAATCCCTGGAGTGCACCGGCACTCTGGAGTTCCGCGGCGTGCAGGCGGATCTCGGCGAAGTGGTGGCCTGGCGCAACATGTTCTGGGCGCTGAGCGACTCCATGTGTTCCGAAGCCACGCCGTGGGTCAACGGCGCGTATCTTCCTGACCACGCGGCGCTGCAGACCTACCGCGTGATGGCCCCGATGGCCTACGCCAAGATCAAGAACATCATCGAGCGTAACGTCACCTCCGGGCTGATCTACCTGCCGTCCAGCGCCCGGGATCTGAACAACCCGCAGATCGACCAGTATCTGGCGAAATACGTGCGCGGCTCCAACGGCATGGATCACGTCGAACGCATCAAGATTTTGAAACTGATGTGGGATGCCATCGGCAGCGAGTTTGGCGGTCGTCACGAGCTGTACGAAATTAACTACTCCGGCAGCCAGGATGAGATCCGCCTGCAGTGTCTGCGCCAGGCGCAGAGCTCCGGCAACATGGACAAGATGATGGCGATGGTCGACCGCTGCATGTCCGAATACGACCAACACGGCTGGACGGTGCCGCACCTGCACAATAACAGCGATATCAACATGCTGGATAAGCTGCTGAAATAGCGCAGCGGGAGGTTTTCATGCAATCAGAACAACGCCTGCGTTTTCGCGATGCGATGGCCAGCCTGTCGGCCGCGGTTAATGTTGTCACCACCGAGGGCGAGGCGGGCCGCTGCGGCATTACCGCCACCGCGGTCTGTTCGGTCACGGACACGCCGCCGTCAGTGATGGTGTGCATCAACGCCAATAGCGCCATGAACCCGGTATTTCAGGGCAACGGCAGGCTGTGCGTTAACGTGCTGAACCACGAGCAGGAGATCATGGCTCGCCATTTCGCCGGGATGACCGGTATGACGATGGAGGAGCGCTTTGCCCTCTCCTGCTGGCAGAAAGGGCCGCTGGCGCAGCCGGTGCTGAAGGGTGCGCTGGCCAGCCTTGAAGGTGAAATAAGCCAGGTGCAAACCATCGGCACACATCTGGTTTATCTTGTTGAAATTAAAAATATCATCCTGAGTGACGCGGGACACGGTCTGATCTACTTCCGGCGCCGTTTCCACCCGGTCATGCTGGAGGCGGAAGCCGCCTTGTAATCCCCCTCGCGCTGGCCTTTTTTTCCGGCCAGCGCCGCTTTCTACAAAAACTCCTAAGGTTTCCGCTAAATCACGCCGTTATATACCCATAAGAGAAATTTTCTGTGACTGAATACTGACGCCGCTTGTCAGTGCACCCGCATCATTCAGCGCATGCCTATATATACAGGATGACCTTATGGCTAAAACGACGCGGAGCCGCTCGGCTGAACGTCTGGTCGATATTCTTCTTGAGCTACATTTAAACGGTGTGGTAAACCGCAGTGCGCTAATGGAGAAATTTAAAATTACCGAGCGCACCGTCTACCGGGATTTAAATGCACTCTCTCCCATTGTTGAACATACCGGTAACGGGCTATATCGGCTGATTCATTCTGCACAATCGCCAGGCGGACAAGGATTGCACCATACTCTGGCTAACTTTCTGAATGCCGACAGCTTTTTCCCTGAAAGAAATACGGAATTCTGGCAGAATCTTGAAACGCGCGTTGACGAAAACCATATTCTTATTCTTGCGAATGAAGCCGAACACACGGTAGAACGCGATATTCGCCGTCATTTAACGAAAATTGAGCGATCGATTAAAAACCATAATGTTTGTCAGATTGTTTATAAGGGGAAAACCCGTCTGATTAATCCCTATAAACTCATTAACAAAAAAAATATATGGTATTTACAAGCCACCGAAAATAGCCGCCTGAAATCCTTCTCATTGAGCCAGATTAGCTGGTTTGATATTCAGAAAACGACCTTCACCCCGGAAGAAAATGTCCTTGCGCTGCTGGAAAAAAGCCTCGACCCCTGGGTGTCAGAAGATACTTTCGCGGTAAAAATATTCATCAAAGATAATATTTCACACTACTTCCTGCGTCGCGATCTTCTGCCGGAACAGGAGCTGCTGGAGGAGCAACAGGACGGCGTCACGCTGCGCTGCCAGGCGGCCCACGAGAACCAGATCCTGCCGCTGCTGTTCTACTGGCTGCCCCATATTCAGATACTGGAGCCGAGCTGGCTGAAGGAGAAGCTCATCAGGACGCTGGAAAGCTATCTGGCCGTGGAGCGCAACCCGAATAATCAAGTGATCTCAATCACATAATTTCGCCTGATGGCGGCGAGCCGAAACCGCTCGTCGCCGCCTTTGACCGCTCACCCGGCACTTTCAACCACTCATTCATTTACCGTCCTTTACGCGCGCGAGGATCTGGCACGATCGCTCCAGCATTAATCAATACCTCCTCACAACGAACCCTGACCCTTTTTTCTTTACATAAAAAACCAGGTCTTACTATGGATACTAAAAAACTACTGAAGCACGTGCCCTGGGCCTTACTCGGGATCCTCGGCGCTTTTTGTCTGGCGGTTGTCGCATTACGCCGGGGCGAACACGTAAGCGCCCTGTGGATCGTGGTCGCGTCCGTTTCCGTCTATCTTGTTGCTTATCGCTACTACAGCTTGTACATCGCGCAGAAGGTCATGAAGCTCGACCCGACACGCGCCACTCCGGCGGTCATTAACAATGACGGCCTGAACTACGTGCCAACCAACCGCTACGTGCTGTTTGGTCACCACTTTGCCGCTATTGCCGGTGCTGGCCCGCTGGTCGGCCCGGTACTGGCCGCGCAGATGGGCTACCTGCCGGGTACGCTCTGGCTGCTAGCGGGCGTGGTGCTGGCGGGTGCGGTGCAGGACTTTATGGTGCTGTTTATCTCTTCTCGCCGTAACGGCGCCTCTCTGGGTGAGATGGTCAAAGAAGAGATGGGCCGCGTGCCGGGGACTATCGCCCTGTTCGGCTGCTTCCTGATTATGATCATCATCCTCGCGGTGCTGGCCCTGATCGTGGTGAAAGCGCTGGCCGAAAGCCCGTGGGGTGTCTTCACCGTCTGCTCTACCGTGCCGATTGCGCTGTTCATGGGGATCTACATGCGATTCCTGCGTCCGGGACGCGTGGGTGAAGTGTCGGTGATTGGTATCGTGCTGCTGGTGGCCTCTATCTACTTTGGCGGCGTGATTGCGCACGACCCGTACTGGGGCCCGGCGCTGACCTTCAAGGACACCACTATCACCTTTGCGCTGATTGGTTACGCATTCGTATCCGCGCTGCTGCCGGTGTGGCTGATTCTGGCCCCGCGTGACTACCTGGCGACCTTCCTGAAAATCGGCGTGATCGTCGGGCTGGCAATCGGGATTGTGATCATCAACCCTGAACTGAAAATGCCTGCTGTGACCCAGTACATCGACGGTACCGGTCCGCTGTGGAAAGGCGCCCTGTTCCCGTTCCTGTTCATCACCATCGCCTGCGGTGCGGTCTCAGGCTTCCACGCCCTGATCTCCTCCGGTACCACGCCTAAGCTGCTGGCGAACGAGAAAGACGCACGTCTGATCGGCTACGGCGCGATGCTGATGGAGTCCTTCGTGGCGATCATGGCGCTGGTTGCCGCGTCCATCATCGAACCGGGTCTGTACTTTGCGATGAACACCCCACCGGCGGGTCTCGGCATTACCATGCCTAACCTGCACGAGATGGGCGGCGACAACGCGGCGCTGATTATGGCACAGCTGAAAGACGCCAGCGCACACGCGGCGGCGACCGTCAGCTCCTGGGGCTTCGTGATTTCGCCTGAGCAGATCATGCAGACCGCGAAAGACATCGGCGAACCGTCCGTGCTGAACCGCGCCGGTGGCGCACCGACGCTGGCTGTCGGTATCGCACACGTGTTCCACAAAGTGCTGCCGTGGGCGGACATGGGCTTCTGGTACCACTTCGGTATTCTGTTCGAAGCGCTGTTCATCCTCACCGCGCTGGATGCCGGTACCCGTGCGGGTCGCTTCATGCTGCAGGACCTGCTCGGTAACTTCGTGCCGTTCCTGAAGAAAACCGACTCTCTGGTGGCGGGTATTCTGGGTACGGCCGGCTGCGTCGGCCTGTGGGGCTACCTGCTGTATCAGGGCGTTGTTGACCCGCTCGGCGGCGTGAAGAGCCTGTGGCCGCTGTTCGGTATCTCTAACCAGATGCTGGCTGCCGTGGCGCTGGTGCTCGGCACCGTAGTACTGGTGAAGATGAAGCGCACCAAATACATCTGGGTAACGGTTGTCCCTGCGCTGTGGCTGCTGCTCTGCACCACCTGGGCGCTTGGCCTGAAGCTGTTCAGCGCCAACCCGCAGCTGGAAGGCTTCTTCTTCATGGCTAACCAGTACAAAGAGAAAATTGCCGCAGGCGGCGCAGACCTGACTGCCCAGCAGATTGCCAACATGAACCATATCGTGGTGAACAACTACACCAACGCGGGTCTGAGCATTCTGTTCCTGGTGGTGGTGTATAGCATTATCTTCTACGGCATCAAAACCTGGTTGAAAGTGCGTAACGCTGAAGGCCGTACGGACAAAGAAACCCCGTACGTGCCGGTGCCGGAAGGCGGCGTGAAGACCTCTTCACATCACTAAAACAATGGCGGGTGGCGCTGCGCTGACCCGCCCTGCAACGGTACTGTAGGCCCGGAACGCTGCGCGCCACCGGGCTTTTTCTTATCAGGACACGTTATGTTTGGTAACTTAGGCGAAGCAAAAAAATACCTCGGTCAGGCGGCGAAAATGCTGATTGGCATTCCGGACTATGACAACTACGTTGAGCATATGAAGACCAACCATCCGGATAAACCGTACATGACCTACACCGAATTCTTCCGCGAGCGTCAGGAAGCGCGCTACGGCGGAAGTGGAGAAGGCGGCGTCCGCTGCTGCTAAAGGAGAGACCATGACCCCGATTGCCGTTACCCTGCTGACCGGTTTCCTCGGCGCCGGTAAAACCACCCTGCTGCGCCATATTCTGAACGAGCAGCACGGCTTCAAAATCGCCGTCATCGAAAACGAATTTGGCGAAGTCTCGGTAGACGACCAGCTGATTGGCGATCGCGCCACGCAGATCAAAACCCTGACCAACGGCTGCATCTGCTGCACCCGCTCTAACGAGCTGGAAGACGCCCTGCTGGACCTGCTCGACAGCCGCGATCGCGGTGAAATCGACTTTGACCGTCTGGTAATCGAGTGCACCGGCATGGCCGACCCCGGCCCAATTATTCAGACCTTTTTCTCTCACGAGATCCTCTGCCAGCGCTACCTGCTGGACGGCGTGATTGCCCTGGTTGATGCGGTCCACGCAGACGAACAGATGAACCAGTTCACCATCGCCCAGTCTCAGGTGGGCTACGCCGACCGCATCCTGCTGACCAAAACCGACGTGGCGGGCGACAGCGTTAAGCTTCGCGAGCGCCTGACGCGCATCAACTCCCGTGCGCCAATTTACACGGTAACGCACGGCGATATCGACCTGTCTCAGCTGTTCAACACCAACGGCTTTATGCTGGAGGAGAACGTCACCGCGAAACCGCGCTTCCACTTTATGGGAGACAAGCAAAACGACGTGGCGTCGATTGTGGTGGAGCTGGATTATCCGATGGATATCAGCGAAGTCTCCCGCGTAATGGAGAACCTGCTGCTGTCGTTTGCCGACAAGCTGCTGCGCTACAAGGGGATGCTGTGGATTGACGGCGAACCCAACCGCCTGCTGTTCCAGGGCGTGCAGCGCCTGTACAGCGCCGACTGGGACCGACCATGGGGCGATGAAGCGCCGCACAGCGTGATGGTGTTTATTGGTATACAGCTGCCGGAAGAGGAGATTCGGGCGGCGTTTGCGGGGCTGAAAAAGTAACCGCCATGCATCCTCTCTCCCCTGTAATTTATTAACCTGAAGCGATAAATTTTGTATCAGGAAAATGAATAAATTACAGCGATGTTCTGGTCCGGCTGTAAATCGCCGAAGCGTTTCCGTAGGGCCGGGGCGAGGCGCAGGGATGCGCCGAGAGG
The DNA here is from genome assembly GCF_043965265.1 of Enterobacter sp. ECC-249. Taxonomy (NCBI): domain Bacteria; kingdom Pseudomonadati; phylum Pseudomonadota; class Gammaproteobacteria; order Enterobacterales; family Enterobacteriaceae; genus Enterobacter; species Enterobacter sp. ECC-249. The sequence continues at coordinate 1,130,732 of NZ_CP143660.1, read as the reverse complement.
GCGTGGCCTGCAGGGATGCAGGCTCATGCCCGACCCGATAGCCCGAAGGAATAAGCTGAGGACAAAATTGCCGGGAGCAATTTTGGACAGCGCATGCGCTGGCCCTGAAAGGGTGAGCCCCAGGGATGGGGCGAGCAATCCGCGAAGCGGCGATTTACCGCCGGGAGCCCGGGTCGCCAGGGTGGTGGCGATTGAGCAACCCTGGCACGTTCACAGGTCATGCCGTTACAGAGTAGCCAGGAACATAAAGTGAACGGAATGACCACAACAGCCGTATGTTCCCCCTCACCCCAGCCCTCTCCCTCAAGGGAGAGGGGGCCGTCTGTGCAGGCATTATTTTGTGGGGATACTTATTTCACCGCCTCCGGCAGCGTCACAATCCACAGCTCGCTGTCCGACTCCGGCTTCTTCAGCGGCTTCACGCTGAGCGTGGTTTCCACCGGTTTATCATCCAGCGTCAGCTTGCCTTCCGCGTTCACCCGATAATCCTTGAGCTTCTTGCCCTCGACCGGGTTTTGCATTGCCACCTTCACGCCAAAGTCGTTATCGTTCGCCACCGCAAGCGTTTTGCTGTCGATCAGCGCCAGCCCTTCAGCCTTCTCCTGCTGCCAGCCCAGCGCGCGGAGATCGACCACCTGCGTTTTTGCTGCAAGCGTAATGCCGCGCTTCGCCAGGGTTTTCTCATCATCAAACTCCGGGTACTCGCCCGGCTTGTCAAAGGCGGAAAGATCGCTCGCCTTGCTGAGGTCCACCTTGTAAATCAGGTTACGCATGCCGTCGTTTTTATCGCTTCCCTGCTCAATCAGCAGGATGTGCTGGTTATCAAGCGCCACGATGTCGCCGATTTTGGCGTCGCTGTTTTTTTCATAGGCCGCGCTGTCGATAGGGTAACCGTACATCGCGGTTTTGCCGGTCGCCGGGTCGAAGCTCACCAGACGGGTAAACAGCGCCTGCTTTTTGCTCTTACCGTCGATGTCCAGCGTGCTTTGCACGGCGGCGATAATCCGTCCGTCCGGCATCCGGGTCAGGCCTTCAAAACCCCGGTTGGGCTGGCGCCATTTGATGATGTTTGGCAAACCGCCCGCGATGGATTTTTCGCCTTCCGCGGCCTGCGGTCCGTGGATCGCAAGGATCTTGCCTTTACTGTCGACGTTAATCAGGAACGGGCCGTACTCGTCGCACAGCCAGTAGCCGCCTTTGCCGTCCGGCGTGATGCCTTCCGTATCCAGTCCGCGGTTGTCACCCTTGAGCGTCTTTAAGGTATCGCTGAAGGCCACTTCATTGGTGGAACCAATCACGCCGCTTTGCAGCGGCAGACCGTTAATCTCACCTTTATCGTCATGCAGCGGACGGGCATCCGTTGCCTCCGCTTTGCCGTTCTGGACGCGGATGGTCATCAGCAGCGGCGCGAAATCTGGCGTGACAAATATTTTGGCTTCGTTTTTACCCATTTTTGGCGCATCGGCGTTGGGACCGCGATCGGTAACGGTCGCAAACGTCAGGGCATCGCCCTGCTTGCCCGTAAACAGCAGGCCAGAACCAATCCCCACCGGGAGCCCGTTCGGGAACGCATCGGCAAACGCGCCGCTGTATTTCACATGGGAGCCGTCAGGGAAGCTGACGACATAGCGCTCAGCGGTAGGCTGTGCCGCCAGGCCAGAGAAAGAGAGCGCACAACCGATAAGCACAGGAATAATTTTTCTTTTCATATTGTTAGCATCCAGTAAGTGAAGCCAACAACGTAAAGAATAAACGTGTCAGAAAAATGACATGGCGGAAAGCGACTCGGCGTTGCAGAACGTATAACCGCCTCCAGAAATGTAAACCTGTGTCTTTATCTGTGACAACTGAAACACTTTTGGAAATTATTAGAAACTCAATTAATTCATCAGGAACTAAATTCCCCGGCTCGTTCAGCGTACGTTTAATTAAAATCCTGAACCATCCCTAAACACGAATGCATTACGTATTGACTCCTTGCTGAGTCAACATTAAACCAACATTTAAAATTCAAAAACCCAACAAAATCAGCATAAAAACGCGACAAGAATCACATTTGCAGAGATAAACAGCTATTGTTAAGGTGCCCTCAGATTAATTTGATGACGAGGAAAAACTCATGAAAAAGCTCAACGTTCTCCTTCTTTCCGCTCTGACCGCCGTATCAGGCTCCGCACTGGCCATGGGTGGCAGCATTGAGCAGGGTAAGAACTTCACTAACCTGAACGTGGAAATGGGTAAATCAACCTCCGGTCTGTACACCGAAGGTAGCTGGCTGAAAAATACCGACGACGGCACCACGACCGGTGGCGTGGGTGCAGGCTACAACTTCGAAGTCGGCCCGGTGATGCTGAACGCAGGCGCTAAGGCCCTCTACGTTGGCCCGAAGAAAGGCGATAACGGCGTGGCGTTCCCAATCGGTGGCGGTGTGAACGTTGCCCTGACCGACAGCATCAGGGTATTCGGTGAAGGCTATGTTGCCCCAGACGGCCTGAACAACAGCGTGAAAAACTACGTTGAAGCGAACGGCGGCGTAAGCTGGACTCCAGTGAAGCCGGTGACGCTGAAGGTGGGTTATCGTCACGTAAGCGTTGATGGCAAAGACGGTCGTCCGAACCACACGCTGATTGACGGCGCATATGTAGGCGGTGGAGTGTCCTTCTAAGCCTGTTTGTGCGTTTCGCCCGGCGGCGCTACGCTTGCACGGGCCTACAATGAATTATGCAATATATTGATATTCATACACATTGTAGGCCGGGTAAGCGCAGCGCCACCCGGCAAGAAAGGCGATGACGTTATTCGTAGCAAACCTGCCATCTGGCAGGTTTTTTTTCCTCTTACTGACGCACCACCACCAGCTTCTGGTTCACAAACTCTTTGATCCCCAGATCCGACAGCTCGCGTCCGTAACCGGAGCGCTTCACGCCGCCGAACGGCAGCTCTGGCGCGGTATCGGTAAGCCAGTTGATATACACCATCCCGGTCTCGATCCGGGACGCCATTTTCTTCGCGCGCTCGATATCCTGGCTGAATACCGCTCCACCCAGGCCGTAGTGGGAGTCGTTCGCCAGTGCGACCGCCTCGTCGTCGTTTTTCACCACGTATATCTGCGCTACCGGGCCGAAGAACTCTTCGAAGTACGCCGGGTTGTCGCGCGAGATGTTCGTCAGGATCGTCGGTTCAAAGAAGTTCCCGTCGCGCTGCACCGGCTTGCCGCCATAGTGCAGCGTGGCACCGTTTTTCACCGCCTCGTTAACCTGTTTGGTCAACGTTTCAAGCGCATCTTTCGACGACAGCGGCCCCAGCGTGGTGCTTTCGTCCAGCGGATCGCCAATCTTCACCTGCTTAAACGCCTCGGTGAATTTGCTCAGGAAGGTATCAGCGATCTTTTCATGCAGGATAAAGCGCTTCGCCGCGGTGCAGACCTGCCCGGCGTTGTTAAGGCGCGCATTTACGCCAATTTTCACGGCCTTCTCAAGGTCTGCATCATCCAGCACCACGAAGACGTCGTTACCGCCCAGCTCCAGGGTAGATTTCTTGATGTGCTTCGCCGCCTGCGCGGCCACCACGCTGCCCGCCTTCTCGGAGCCGGTTAATGCGGCGCCCTGCACGCGATCGTCAGCGATAATCTTCGCCACCTGATCGGACGAAATAAACAGGTTGGTCCACGCCCCCTCCGGCGCGCCCGCCTCGCGGACCAGGTGGGCAAATGTCTCGGCGCAGTGCGGCACGATGCTGGCATGCTTGGCGATCACCGGGTTGCCCGCCGCCAGGTTTGGTGCCAGAACGCGCATCAGCTGGTAATACGGGAAGTTCCACGGCTCAACGGCCATCAGCACGCCGATGGGATGATGCTCCACCCACGCTTCCCCGAGTTCGGATTGATACTTCACCGGGGCCAGGAACTGCTTTGCGTTGTCGGCGTAATAGCGGGCGATCTGCGCGCACAGCTTCACCTCGCCGCGGCTCTGTTCGATGAGCTTACCCATCTCCTGGCTGGCGATTTTCGCCAGATCCTCCACGCGCTCGTCGATCAGATCGGCAAGCTTATGCAGCACCGGCAGACGCTGACTGATGTCGCCTTTCGCCCAGTCCGAATGGTAAAGCGCATCGGCCGCCTTCAGCGCCGCTTCGATATCCGCGTCGGTATGTGAGGGGTATTCTTTGATGAGCTGGTTAGTGGCAGGATTTACTGTCTGATAAGCCATGTCGAATCTCCTTGTTTTACCGCTTAGGGTATTAAGGGTAGTCAACGTGACTGGCTATGGACGTAAAGTTGGGTATATCCGGAAGGTTCTTAATGAAGCGCTGCCAGTCGGTTCGCTGACGTGGTATAAAAAACGTCCAGAAGGAGTTCATATGACCGCTACCCGACACGTCCGCCAGACTTTTCACCGCGCCTCAGGCCTTGAGCTGCGCAGCACGTGGCAGAGCACGCAGGCGTACAAACGCCACAGTCACCCTCAGCTTTCCATCGGCGCGATTGTGGAGGGCCAGACCTGCTGCGTTTGTCATGACAGAGAGTACATCCTTAACCCCGGTGACCTCATCGTGATCCCGGCCTGTGCGCCGCACAGCTGCAATCCCGTCGCCGGGAATCCGCGCAGCTATCATATGCTCTATATCGACACCGAGCTTCCGCTGGCGCTGCAGGTGATTCGCGACCCAACGCTCTTTAAGCGCTACCTTGAGATTGTTGAGACGATGTCGCCTGCCTCCGTGGACACGCTGCTTTCTGCCCTTCCCCGCTGCGCGGATAACGCAGACGCGCTTCGCTCAACCAGTCAGCACGTGCGGCAGGCGTTTCTTGCCGACCTGGCCGCACCGCCTTCGCTTGACGAGCTTGCCCAACGATTCTCGCTGCGCAAGGAGACGCTGATCCGCACCTTTCGGCAGGACACCGGCCTTACGCCGGGCAGCTTCCTCAACATCTCCCGCGTGGAATACGCCAAAGCGCGGCTACGTGCAGGGGATGACATCGCCGACGTCGGCTACCAGAGCGGTTTTGCCGATCAGAGCCATTTTCATAAGACCTTCGTCAGCTATACCGCCGCCACGCCGCGCCAGTACGCCACGGGCCGATCAATATCTGACAATAAATAGCGTTTGCTTCACCGTAGTCTGACCTCGGATTGTTAACCGAGGTTGCTATGGAACTGTTCTTCCCTTCCGCTTTTCTCGCCCTGGCGCTGGCGCACTTTGTTGCCCTGCTAAGCCCTGGCCCGGACTTCTTCCTGCTGGTGGGCTACGCCGCGCGCTACCGGCTGCGCGGCAGCGCCGGATTGTGCTTCGGCATCGCCGCGGGCAACGGGCTGTATATCTTACTGGTGATTATCGGCTGGAGTGCGCTGCGCCAGTTTGCGTGGCTGTTTACGCTCATCGAGTTATCCGGCGCACTGTACCTGCTGTGGATCGGCTCGCATCTGGTGCGCAGCCGACCGCAGGCGCTGGCGCTGAATGAAACCCATCAGCGCTGCCCCTCGCTGCGCAAGCAGATCCTGCTGGGGCTTGGTTCGGCGCTGTTAAATCCGAAGAACGCGCTGTTCTATCTGGCGCTGATGACGGCGCTACTGGGGCCGGACGTCACGCTGCTTCAGCAGGCGACGTGCGGCGTCTGGATGGTGATGGTGGTACTGGCGTGGGATCTGGCGCTGGTGTCGCTGATGGGGCTATCGGCGGTGCAACAGAAGCTCAGCCGTGCGCTGTGGCTGATAGAGCGCACGGCGGGGGTGGTGCTGATGGGGTTTGGCGGGTGGGTGCTGTGGCGGTTTTTGCACATTCCCCCCGCTTCACTCTATCCTTAACCCATGGAAAAAATAGCTGAACTCAAACGCGCCAAGCTGCTGGCGCTGTCGCTGCTGCTGATTGCCGCCGCGGCCTTTATCACCACCCTGTTCCTGCCGCAGACCTTCTGGGTGCGCGGCGTCAAGGCCATTGCCGAGGCGGCAATGGTCGGCGCGCTGGCGGACTGGTTTGCGGTGGTCGCGCTGTTCCGCCGGGTGCCGATTCCCTTTATCTCCCGCCATACGGCGATCATCCCGCGCAATAAAGACCGGATCGGCGACAATCTTGGTCAGTTCGTGCAGGAGAAGTTTCTGGATACCCAGTCGCTGGTGGCGTTGATCCGCCGCTATGAGCCCGCACAGATGATTGGTGCCTGGTTCAACAAGGCTGACAACGCCCAGCGCGTCGGGCTGCATCTGATGCAGGTGATGAGCGGTTTTCTCGAGCTGACCGACGACGGGCGCATTCAGCGCCTGCTCAAACGCGCGGTGCATAAGGCCATCGACAAGGTCGATTTCACCGAAACCAGCGCCGTGATGCTGGAGAGCATGACCAAAAACAATCGCCACCAGGTGCTGCTGGACGCCATCATCAATCGCATGATTACTTTAATTCAGCGGGAAAGCACGCGGGACTTTATTGCCGACCAGATTGTCCACTGGCTGAAGACCGAGCATCCGCGCAAGGCGATGGTGCTGCCCACCGAGTGGCTGGGGGATCAGAGTGCAGAGATGGTATCGAACGCGGTGAACACGCTGCTGGACGACATCAGCCACGACCGCACGCACCAGATCCGCCAGGCGTTCGACCGCGCCACGCTGAAGCTTATCGACAACCTGAAAAACGATCCGGACATGGCCGCGAAAGCCGACAACATCAAGCACTATCTGAAAAACGATGAGGCGTTTAACCGCTATCTGGGCGAGATGTGGGCCGACCTGCGCCAGTGGCTGAAGGCGGATATGCAAAGCGAGGACTCGCGCGTGAAGCAGCGCATCGCCAACGCCGGGCTGTGGTTTGGCGAAACGCTGACGAACGACGCAAACCTGCAGGCCTCGCTGAACGAGCATCTGGAGCAGGCCGCACACCGCCTCGCGCCGGATTTTGCCGCGTTCCTGACACGCCACATCAGCGACACGGTGAAAAGCTGGGATGCCAAAGACATGTCCCGCCAGATTGAGTTGAACATTGGCAAGGATCTGCAGTTTATCCGCGTCAACGGCACCCTGGTCGGCGGGACGATTGGACTGATCCTGTTTTTACTCTCGCAGCTGCCTGGCGTGCTGGGACATTAATCCGCTTTGGGCGGCGCGATGACGTAGCGCGTCGCCTCGAAGCGGTTCAGGATCAGGTGCATCAGAAAGACCATCGTCAGCGTCACCACCAGCGAAAAGGTGACTGAGGTGATGCGGTACAGATCGCTGAACACCAGGTCAGTGTCCGGGTGCATGTTCTGCCCGAACATAATGCCGATGGTGGTGATGCTGGAAAAGCCCACGCCCGCCCCCACCTTCTCCATCACGTGGAGTCGCGCGCCAAACGCCAGTCCAAGGCCGATCAGCGGCATCATCAGCAGCATATGGCTGCTGTGATCGTAGAGGATCAGCTGCACTACCAGAATATAGAGACAGCCCAGCACCACGCCGACCACGCGCCAGATGGAGCTCATCACCGCGCCGCGATAGTGCATCGGGAACAGGATCAAAATCCCCGCCATCAGCGCCGAAAGCGAATCGCTTAAGTCGCTAATCTGGAAAACCACGAAAATCAGCGTCGCGACGGTGCCGGAGAGCAGCGACTCATGGCGCACGCGGGCGTCGTCTTTCTCAATCAGCGGCGGCGGCTTGCGGGGCTCCACGTCCGGCAGGAGATAGTTCATCAGCGCGCTCAGGCACACCGCCATCACACTCGCTTCAATGTTGGAGAACAAAAGCGTGTGCCAGCTGGTGGTGGGGTAGCTCATAAAGTTGAGCATCACGCTCTGGCACACCACGCCCATCGAACCGAACAGAAACAGCGGGCCTTTACTCATAAAGCGAAAGCGCATCACGTAAAGGGCAAAGACCACCAGCGTCATGATGATCGGCCATTGCGACAGATAGCCGATGATAATTACCATTTCAACGCAGTTGAGCGATGCGCTGAAGATAAACTGCTTCGCCACGTGGCGGTTAAACACGGGCACCAGCGACAGCAGCATGATCGGATAGACCACGAAAAAGACGCCGTAGCTGGTGTTGTAGAAGCTGGAGATGCTGAGCGCAATCATGCCAGCAAAGACGATGCGCAGGGTCTGGCGAAAGTCGTTTGCCGTATAGACGATGTTGCCGTGCGGGGTGAATACCCGCGCCAGGGTGGTAATAGACATCGAACTAATAAACATAGTGCAGCAGGCTCACCAGGTGGATCTGCATCCCGGAGAAGAAGCGCGCAAACGGCCCTTCGCTGTTGTAAAGCTGCACGGTCGCGCGGGCGCCGGTAGGCAGATGCTTCGGCAGCGGCTCGTCCAGCGTCACGTGAATGCGCATGCGCTGGGCGTCACGCACCCAGCGGTTAGAGGTTTCCGGCTCGGAGAGCTGGCCGTTAACGGCCTCCTGGCCTGCAAGGATGCCCGCGTCGCTGCTGGTGACGTGGGCGCGGAAAACGTGTCCCGGGAAGGCGTCAAACACCACGGCTGCATCGGTGCCCTGATGGGTATGGCGCAGGCTTTTTTCGCGAAAATCAGCCACGATATCAGTCTGGTTGTTCACCAGCGCCAGCGCGGCGGAACCGGATGAAGCGTAGAATCCGGGGCTCAACTGCAGGTTACTGATCGTGCCGTCCGCCTGGGCGTAGACCTTCGTCCAGCCGAGGTTCAGCTCCGCTTCATCCAGCGCGTTACGGTATTTTTGCAGCGTCACGTTGCGGTGCTCGTCCCGCTCGCCGCGCTGAATGCGCAGGTTATGGATGTTGGCCTGGATGGAGCTGACGGACTGTTCGCTGCTCTGCCAGGTCGTGCGGACTTTATCCAGATCCGCCTGCGAGACGTTCTGCAGGGTGCTCAGCTTCTGGTAGCGATCAAAAGTCACTTTGTCGTTACGCGCGGTCAGCACGGCGGTTTTCAGGCTGGCCTGCGCGGCGGCGATCTGCGCATCCAGCTGTTCGTTAGAAAGGCGTGCCTGCTCGAGCGCGATTTGCGCCGCTTCCACCTTATTGCGAAACGGCGTGTCATCGAGCTCAAACAGCAGATCGCCTCTCTTCACCTGGCTGTTGTTATGAACATGTACCGCCGCCACGTAGCCGGAGACGCGCGGAGACACCGGCGTCACCACGCGCATCACGGTGGAGTCCGGCGTCAGCGGGATCCAGATATCCGCGACGATAAAGTAGACAAACATCAGCAGGAAAGAGGCAATACTCACCCTTACCCAGCGGGCAAACTTTTGTTCAGGGGTCATTATTTTTCGGTCTTGTTATCTTCTTCGCGGATTGTCCGCAAATTGCAGGCGATTTGATTCAACGTGGCGCTGAAAATGTCGAGATGTTCCGGCGCGATGTTTTGCGATACGCGCGCCTGATACGTCTCAATGACCTGAGTGAGCCTTTGTAACAGGGCTTTTCCCTCAGACGTCAGCGTCAGAAGCCGGATGCGCTTGTCATAAGGCGATACGGCGCGCAGCAGGTATCCCTGTTTTTCCAGCTGTGTCAGGGTGCGCATCAGCGGCGGCAGTTCAATGCCCTGCACCTCCGCCAGCTCACTCATTGAGACGTTATCCCCGAGCTGATGAAGCTGCATCATCACCGTCCAGCTCGACTGGGTTAACCCGGTATCGAGAATGGCATCGTCGATGACGGCACGCCACTGGCGCACGATCATCGCCATCCGCATACCCATCGGCCTGCGGCAGAACAGTTCTTCTTCACTCATGGGGAAACCTCTCGTCACACGCGGCCAAGATAATAGTTATCAGGGTAACTATCAAGAAACGAGAGGTAAAAGCGCAGGAATTGCGAAAAGGGTGTTCTCCCTCTCCCTGTGGGAGAGGGTCGGGGTGAGGGCACCAGCCCGCAGTGGCGTTTAGCGGCTAAAATGCTTCCTGACGGCACTTTTCCCCGACGCCGTCACCACCACCTCCCGATACCCCGCCACCCGCTGGATCCAGCCTTTATTTTCCAGATGGTCCAGCAGCAACGCGCCGGCTTCTCCGCCCAGGTGAAACCGCCGCTCGCTCCAGTCCAGGCAGGCGCAGCAGGCCTTCCGGCGCGGATGCGCGCTTAACGAAATGCCGAGCGTCAGGAACTGCTCCCGGCCATAGAGTGTCAACGCTGAACCGTCAGCCTCCAGCCAGCCTTCCGCCTGCATGAAATCATAGATCTGCACCGCCACCGCGCCTGCGAGATGGTCGTAGCAGGTCCGGGCTTCACGCATGGCTTTCGGCGCGGTGGTTTCCGGCGGGGTAATGCGGCTCCAGGAGAGCCCCATCATCTGCTCCACCAGCGCCGCCACGTCGTGCCCGGCAAGACGATAATAGCGATGCCGCCCTTGCGACAGGCAGGTTATCAGTTGCCCTTCAAGCAGCCGGGCGAGATGCCCGCTGGCGGTCGACGGTGCGACATCAGCCGCCGCGCTCAGTTCGGTGGCCGTCCACGCCCGTCCGTCCATTAGCGCACAGAGCATCTTCACGCGCGACGGATCGGCCATTGCTGCCGCCACCGCGGCAATCGCCTTTTCCAGCATCGCGCTGTTGTCAGGGGGTAAACTCGTCTTAAGCATGGGCCGCCCAGGGTTCGGTGATCTCTGCGGCCAGCTTATCATCATCCGTCAGCAGAATAAGGTGATTCGCATGGTCGCTGTACTGAGTCAGGATAGACACACCGCGTGCCGCCAGCGCCGCTGCGATCTCGCCCAGCTCGCCAGGGCGTTCCTGCTTAAGCTTTCTGATCACCGGCTTTCGCACCGCCTGCACGGTAAACCCGGCGTCGAGCAGCACGCGTCGCGCTTTTTCGCCGTCTTCCACCAGGAAATGGGCATCTGTACCAAATACGCCACCGCCCTCCAGCCCCACACCATTGCGGCCCAGCAGCTGTCCAAAGCGCGCCAGCTCGCCGGGCCTGTCTCTAAAAATCACATGAACGTCATACATCGGCATGCCCTCCGGTTTCAGAAGTATATTCCCGCACGACCTGCGCCACCCGAATGCGGTAGTACGCAAAAATCGACTCCCGCCCTTCGGCCTGCGCCGCCTGATGGAAGACGTTCTGCTTCCAGCTACGGACGGCCTCTTCATCCCGCCACCAGGAAAGCGACAGAATTTTGCCGTCGGTGGTCAGGCTCTGGAACCGTTCGATATCAATAAAGCCGTCGATGTCCGCCAGCAGCGGCTTAAGCTCTGCGGCAAGCTGAAGGTAGCGCGCCTGATGAGCGGGCTCGGCTTTGGCTTCGAAAAGGACTGCGATCATGGTTTTCTCTCCGTTGTGATGTTGGGGAGAGAATGCAGGAGGGAAAAGCACAATGCTTCGGCAAGGAGCGAAGTGTTGCGCCGGATGGCGCTGCGCTTAACCGGCCTACGAGCTCACGTAGGCCCGGTAAGCGTAGCGCCACCGGGCGGGTTTTAGCCCACAATCGACCTCGGCTCCATAAACGCCCGAATTCCCCACTCGCCCATCTCGCGCCCCAAACCGGAGTGCCTGAAGCCGCCGAACGGCGCTTTCGGTTCATGGGCGAGGGTGTTCACCAGCACGCGACCGGAAACAATTTGCTGCGCCACGCGTCGCGCGCGGTCCACATCGCTGCCCAGCACCATCGCGCTCAGTCCGTAGTCGGTGTCGTTGGCAATGGCAATCGCCTCCGCCTCGTCACGATAGGGGATCGCGCACAGCACCGGGCCGAAAATCTCGTCGCGGGCAATGGTCATCCGGTTGTTCACGTCGGCAAACAGCGTCGGACGCACAAACCAGCCGTCCTGCGTGCCGTCCGGTCGTCCTTCACCGCCCGCCAGCAGGCGTGCCCCCTCTTCGAGGCCTTTACGGATATAGCCCTGCACCCGCAGCCACTGCTTCTCGCTGACCATCGGGCCGACGTCCGTCGCGCTATCGCGCGGGTCGCCGGATTTCACCGCCGCTACGGCCTGCGCCAGCGCGGTTTCGATCTCCGCCTTGCGCGAGTAAGGCACCAGAATGCGCGTCCCGGCCACGCACGCCTGTCCGCTGTTCATAAACCCGGCCTGGATCACCAGCGGGATCGCCTGCGCGAGATCCACATCATCCAGCAGGATCGTCGGCGATTTACCGCCCAACTCCAGCGTCACGCGCTTAAAGCTTTCCGCCGCGTTGCGCAGGATCGCCTTGCCGGTATTCGTGGAACCGGTGAACGAGATTTTTGCCACGTCCGGATGACGGCTAATCGTTTCGCCCACCGTCTCGCCGCGTCCGGTGACGATATTAAATACCCCTGGCGGTAATTCAGCATCGCGCAACGCTTCGGTGACAATCTGCGTTTGCAGGGCGCTCATTTCGCTCGGCTTGATCACCGCCGTGCAGCCCGCGGCGAGCGCGGCCGCCAGTTTGCCGCAGATAAACCCGGCATCGCTGTTCCACGGCGTAATCAGCCCGGCCACGCCAAGCGGCGTCATCTGCACCGTTGCGGCACCTGCGGGGGTGACAAACTCAAACGCCTCCAGCGCCTCGATGGCCTGAGCAATCACCTCTGCCGGATAGCTTGCCATCCATGCCGAGCGCGAGGCGGGCGCGCCGTACTCCTCGACAATGGCGTCCAGCAGCGCATCGTGACGGGCGGCCACGGCGGCGTGCATGCGCTTCAGCGCGGCGATGCGTTCCTGCTTTGTGGTCTGCGACCACGCCGGAAACGCCGCTTTCGCCGCCGCGATAGCGCGTTCAGCGTCAACCTCATCCGCCAGACGAACCTGGCCGATGACCTGCGCCGTCGCCGGATTGTACAAATCAAAACGTTCGGTCCCGTGCGGGGTAACAAACTCGCCGTTAATAAAGATCTGTTCGATAGTGTGCATATCACCCTCCTCAGGCTGTGTGAGACCAGTCTGTCACGGCTTCTCCGTTGCGATAATCCACGCTATGCTGCAAGGGTTGTTTCGATTTTCAGGATAATCTATGCATCGTTCAGGTCTGACAGAGCTGGAAGTGGTGATGGCGGTGGTGCGACGCGGCAGCTTTCGCGGCGCAGCGCAGGAGCTGGGGATGTCCGCCACGGCGGTCAGCAACGCCATCGCCGGGCTGGAGAGCCGCCTTGAAACGCGACTTTTCAACCGCACCACCCGCAGCGTGGCGCTTACCGACGCCGGACAGCGCTACGTGGCGCGTATCGGCCCCGCCCTGCAGGAGATCCGTCTCGCCGGGGAAGAGATCCACAGTGATACCGGGGAACCTGCCGGCACGCTACGGCTGAATGTGCCGAATCATATCGGCACGCTGTTTCTGGACCAGCTGCTGATCGACTTCATGATCCGCTACCCGAAAATGCGCGTGGAAACGGTGAGTGAAGCAAGGATGATCGACATCGTTGCCGAAGGCTATGACGCGGGGATCCGCCTCGAAGAGTCCGTTCCGCAGGACATGATCGCCGTGCCGCTGACCGGTGAGATCCGCCAGCTCGTCACCGCCACCCCGGACTATTTCGCCCGTCACGGCATTCCGCAGACGCCGGACGATCTGCTTTCGCATCAGGGGATCGGCATGCGCATGGCCCACGGTGGGATCTACCGCTGGGAACTGGCGCGTCGGGGTGAAACGTACGCGCTTGCCGTGCCGCCGCGCTTTGCAACGTCCGATCTCTTTGCCTCGATCCGCGCCGTAAAAGCGGGATTAGGGGTGGGATTTTTACCGGAACTCTATATTCGGGAAGAACTTAAGAATGGAGAACTGGTGAGCGTTTTAAACGACTGGACGCAGCCGTTTGCCGGGCTGCGCCTGTACTATCCCGGCCATCGCCACGTCCCGCCGGGACTGCGGGCGCTGGTGGCGATGATCCGCGAGCGCGGAATTATTCCAGGTTAGCCTTATTCAGCCCGTAAGCCGCGTCCAGCGCGCCGGGCGCCATGCGGGAGGTGATCCCCAGACGGTTCCAGGCGTTGATCGCCACGATGGCGAAGTTCAGCTCTGAAATCTCCACGTCCGAGAAGTGCTCCGCCACGCTGCGGTACAGCGCATCGCTGACGCCGTGAACGCCAATCTGGGTCAGCGCTTCGGTGAACGCCAGCGCGGCTTTCTCGCGGGCGCTGAACAGCGGGGACTCGCGCCAGGCCGCCAGATGGTACAGGCGCAGCTCGCGCTCGCCGGCGATTTTGGCCTCTTTCGAGTGCATATCCAGGCAGAAGGTGCAGCCGTTCAGCTGCGACACGCGAATGTCGATCAGGTGCTTCAGCGCCGGGTCGATGGAGGTTTTTGCCACCTCCATGCTCAGGGCAGACAGCGCGTTTGCCAGGGCAGGTGTAACTTTATGGTGGTTAACGCGAGTGCTCATTGTCTTTCCTCTTTTTGTGCGGCATGTGCCATGCGATGAGGCAAATCTACGCCGTTTATGACATAGTAAAAAGATACAAAAAGCGTGAAATGAGGTAGGACATGAAGCCGGGCTATCACGAGATTTATTCCCGCTATCGCGACAACATTACGCGCGGCGTGCTGAAGCCGGGCGACAGGGTGCCTGCCATCCGCGTGCTGGCGGAAGAGCTGAAGGTGGCGCGTAAAACCGTCGAAACGGCATACGCCATTCTGACGGGTGAAGGGTATCTGGTGAGCCAGGGCGCGCGCGGCACGCGGGTCAACCCGGACTTACTGTTGCCCGATAAGAATGCCCCCGCGGAGCAGCCCACCGGCGCGCTTCCGGCATCTCTCATCAGCCAGCGCGAGCGGGCGGGGTTTCTGCGCCCCGGTATCCCCGCTCTCGATAGCTTCCCGTATAAAAAGTGGCTGCTGCTGGCGGGACAGGCGACGCGGGCCATGCGTCAGGAGGAGATGCTCAACCCGCCCGTTCTGGGCTGGTATCCGCTGCGCCAGGCCATCGCCAGCTACCTCAACATCTCGCGCGGGCTGTCCTGCAGCGCCGGGCAGGTGCTGATCACCAGCGGCTACAGCGGCAGCCTGCGGCTGATCCTCGACACCCTCGCCAGCCGCAGCGACAAGGTGGTGTTTGAAGATCCGGGCTATTTTATGGGCCAGCAGCTGCTCAAGCGGATCGTGCCGCGCCTGCACACGGTGCCGGTCGATCGCTGCGGCATCGATACGGACTACCTGCTTCGTTACCATCGCGACGCCCGTTTTGCCATCGTCACCCCATCGCACCAGAGCCCGCTGGCGGTCACCCTCTCCCTTCCGCGCAAGCAGCAGCTGCTCGACTGGGCCAGCCAGAACGAGGCGTGGATCATCGAAGACGATTACGACGGAGAGTTTCACTACACCCGCAAGGTGCTGCCGTCGCTGAAAAGCCTCGACCATCACGACCGGGTGATTTTTATGGGCACCTTCAGCAAAACCATCATGCCGTCGCTGCGCATGGGCTACGTGGTGATGCCCGCCAGCACCGTCGGAGCCTTTACCGACTGCGCGGACATTACCACCAGCGGCCAGCCGGTGCTGACGCAAAAGATCCTCACCGCGTTTCTCAACGAAGGGCATTTTTTCCGTCACCTGAAAAAGATGCGTGCGCTGTATCAGACCCGCCGCGACTGGATGATTGCCGCCCTGCGCGAAGTGTATGGCAATCTGTTTTTCACCGAGCAAAACGACGGTGGGATGCATATCGTGGCGTTCCTGACAAAAGGAAGCCGTGACCGGGAAGTGGCGCGCTGCTGGCAGGAACAGCAGCTGCAGGTCAATGCGCTCTCAGAGTGGTATCGCGGGTCGGGCAAACGCTACGGGCTGGTGATGGGCTATAACAACGTGCGGTCGTATGAAGAGGCGGTGGAGTTGCTGGAAAGGCCGAAGCGGCAGACGCTGGAGATATTACTCTGAATCCAGATATCTGCCCAATTAGCACCGATTTAAAATATCGATATAATCTGATGGGTTTTTACATTTCTAAGGAAAAGAAAATGAAATCAATTTTGGGATTTGATTATTTATTAACACCACGCGTGCTGGTCTTATTTTACTGGATCGCCATGCTGCTTATTTTTGCAGGCGGTGTGTATACCATGTTCAGCGACCATCTCATCACCGGCTTTATCGGTACGGTATGCAGCCTGGTCGGATGCCGCGTGATGTTCGAACTGATTATGGTTGCGTTCAAGAACAACGAATATTTGCGCCGTATCGCTGAAAACACGTCGGTAAAATCTGCCGAATAACCCGCTTGTTATATGCCGGGTGGCGGCTACGCCTTACCCGGCCCACGCTCTCCTTTAGGCCCGGTAAGCGTAGCGCCACCGGGCGATGATACGCCTCACACATCATAACGCGATAACCCAACGTCCTTGAGCTGCGCGTCGCTCATCTGGCTCAGGATGCGGCGTGTGCGGTTGATGCGATACCAGTTACGCAGCGTTTTCGCGATCCAGACAAACACAATAAACGGACGTTTTGAACGATTCTCGTAGAATTCCATGATGCTCTCCTCACTGTGTCAGTGGGGTTATCATCCCGGAAATCCACCCGTGCAATACAGATGCAAAAACAACTTTTGTTTAACATACAGATCCGCTAAAACAGTAACTGCATGGCAATTTTCGCAGCAATCTGTACTGGTTTTATAATCTGTATGGTGAAAACAAAGGATACAGCATGACACGCTACCAACATCTGGCCAATCTTCTGGCTGAACGCATTGAGCAAGGGCTGTATCGCAGCGGCGAACGTCTGCCGTCGGTGCGCACGCTGAGTCAGGAGCACGGCGTGAGCATCAGCACCATACAGCAGGCCTACCAGATCCTCGAAAACCTCCAGCTGATCACGCCTCAGCCGCGCTCCGGCTATTTTGTCTCACCGCGCAAAGCCCAGCCGCCCGTCCCGGCGATGACGCGCCCGGTGCAGCGCCCCGTGGACGTCACCCAGTGGGATGAGGTGATGATGCTGCTGGACGCCCGCGCCGACAAAGAGATGATCTCCTTTGGCGGCGGTTCGCCGGACATTAACCAGCCGAGCCTGAAGCCCCTGTGGCGCGAGATGAGCCGCATCGCGCAGCATAACCCCGGCGAGATGCTGAGCTATGACGTGCTTGACGGGCGCCTGGAGCTGCGCGAGCAGATCGCGCGCCTGATGCTCGACGGCGGCTCTACCGTCTCGGCAAGCGACATTGTGATCACCAACGGCTGCCACGGCGCGCTCTCTATCGCCCTGCTGTCGGTGTGTAAACCGGGGGATATCGTGGCGGTAGAGTCGCCGTCGTTTCACGGCACCATGCAGATGCTGCGCGGGTTTGACATCAAGGCGATTGAAATTCCCACCGACTCTGAAACCGGGATCAGCATCGAAGCGCTAGAGCTGGCAATGGAGCAGTGGCCAATCAAGGCGGTGATCCTGGTGCCCAACTGCAATAACCCGCTCGGGTTTATCATGCCGGAGGCGCGGAAAAAGCAGGTGCTGGCCCTCGCCCAGCGGCACGATATCGTGATTGTTGAGGATGATATTTACGGCGAGCTGGCGGCGGAGTACCCGCGCCCGCGCACCATTCATTCAATGGATATCGACGGCCGCGTGATCCTCTGCAGCTCGTTTACCAAAACCGTGGCGCCGGGCCTGCGCGTCGGCTGGATTGTGCCGGGACGCTACTACGACCGGGTGATGCACATGAAATACGCCGCGGGCGGGTTTAACGTGCCGGGCACGCAGATGGCGGTGGCGGCGTTTATTCGCGACGGCCATTACCATCGCCACGTGCGCCGTATGCGCCAGATTTATCAGCAAAATATGGAAACCTACACCTGCTGGGTGCGGCAGTATTTTCCGGCAGAGATTTGCGTCACGCGCCCGCAGGGCAGCTTCCTGCTATGGATTGAGCTGCCGGAGAAGGTGGACATGGTGTGCGTCAGCAAGCAGCTGTGCCGGCTGAAGATCCAGGCCGCGGCCGGGTCGCTGTTTTCCGCATCAGGGAAGTACCGTAACTGCCTGCGGATCAACGTGGCGCTGCCGCCGACGGAGAAACATCGCGAGGCGTTGAAGAAGCTGGGTGAAGCGATTGTGATTGCGATGGAGGAGTAGTGTTTTGCCGGGTGGCGGCTTCGCCTTACCCGGCCTACGTTCTTGCCGTTGTAGGCCCGGTAAGCGCAGCGCCACCGGGCAACAGGCAGCACTACTCGTCGAAGTACCAGTATCCCTGGTTAATCAGCCCGGTGAGCTCTTCAACAAACGCCGGGTTTTTCAGCGCATCGCCCAGCTCGGCCTGACCGAGTTCGGTGTAGCGGCACAGCGCATCCGCCGCCTTCGCGTCTACCGTCTCCAGCTGTTCGCTGTTGATGAAGAAGCTGCCGTTAACGTTCAGCACGCGCAGGCCGCTCAGGCGAGACAGCGTTTCGCCGCCCTGCAGCGCGTCCAGCACCTCTTCCGGCGCGTACGGCGGCTCGGCGGCGGCGATATCCAGCTCGTGGCGCGGCGTGGAGACAAAGCTGCCGAACCATTTTGTGAAATCATCAGGTTTGCCGATCATGTCGATCATCATCTGACGAATGCGATCGAGCTCGTACTGCTCGACGCGGCCCGGGTGTTCGCGGCATGTCAGATCCGGATCGCTGTAGTGCTCGCCGCCCAGATCGTTTTCCAGCGCATAATCGGCGAAGCTGCTGATCAGATCGCGACCGTTCGGCCCGCGGAAGCCGACGGAGTAGTTGAGCGCCGTTTCATGGGTAAAACCGTCGTGCGGGAATCCAGGCGGAATGTAGAGAATATCGCCCGGAGCCAGATCTTCGTCGATGATCGGTTCGAACGGATCCACATGCAGCAGCGCCGGATGCGGGCAGAACTGACGCATCGGCAGCTTGTCACCCACGCGCCAGCGGCGGCTGCCCATCCCCTGAATGATAAACACGTCGTACTGATCGATATGCGGGCCCACGCCGCCGCCCGGCACGGAGAAGGAGATCATCAGATCGTCCAGACGCCAGTCCGGCAGAACGCGGAACGGACGCACCAGCTCCGCCGCGGGCATATGCCAGTGGTTCACCGCCTGCGCCAGCAGCGACCAGCCGGTTTCGCCCAGATCGTCAAAGTGCTCGAACGGACCATTGCTGGCCTGCCATTTGCCGTTGAAATGGCTTACCAGGCGGCTATCGACTTCCGGCTCCATCGCCAGCCCCGCCAGCTCGTCCGGGGTGATCGGGTCGACAAAATTCGGGAAGGCATTTTTCAGCACAACGGGTTGCTTTTGCCAGTATTTCTCAAGAAATTCCGGCCAGTTCAGGTTCAGTTGATACGCCATGGGTAGCACCAGTGAGAAGGGAAACAGGCGCGATTATAGGCAAGAAGGCAGAGGGGGAACTTGTCATGGGTCAAACGAGGGCGCGTAGGTCGGGTAAGGCGAAGCCGCCACCCGACACAAACACGCCGCGAAAACTTAATCCAGCTTCAGCTCGTCATAGTGGGTAATCAGTTTACCCACGATACCGTAGTCCAGCGCTTCCGCCGGTGACATCCAGAAGTTGCGGTCGGTGTCTTTTTTCACTTTCTCCAGCGGCTGACCGGTGGCGTCGGCGATCAGCTTGTTCACGCGATCCAGCATGCGGATGATCTCGCGCGCTTCGATCTCAATATCCGTCGCCTGACCGCGCACACCGCCCAGCGGCTGGTGGATCATAAAGCGGGTGTTTGGCAGCGAGTAGCGGTGCTCTTTTTTCGCGGCCAGGAAGATGGTGATCCCGGCGCTCGCCACCCAGCCGGTGCCGATCACGTGCACTTCAGGGCGAATGAATTTGATGAAGTCGTGGATGGTGTCGCCCGCTTCCACGTGGCCGCCCTGGCTGTTGATGTACAGCTTGATCGGATCGTTGCTGACGCTTTGCAGCAGGATCATCTGGGTGATCACTTTCTGCGCCAGCTCCTGGTTGATCTCACCGGAGATCACAATCGAACGAGACTCCAGCAGTTTTTGCTGCAGAGCGCCCGCGCCGTTTGACCCTTCCGCCTTTTCCTTGTCGCTTTCTTTCAGTGTGTAGTGCATTGTTATTTCCTCAGCTTGTCGCGCTCAAAACCAGAGTGTAGCCTGTTTTACCGATCAAAGTCCTCACCGGCAAATCACGAGGGAGCTCATGCACATTGCCCATGTTGCACGAGTTTCGTTCTTTCACCGCCCCCGCCCGGATCGCTATACTTCATATGATTATCATATTGTTAAATGATAATTATAATTAATGTGTTAAGATGAAAGTCAGCATAAACAGTCCCTTACGTCACTCCTGGGGCTGTTTGCATCCTCGACATGTCAATCAGCACCGGGGCGGTGAATGGAACACATTGTGTATGTGGTAGATGACGATGACGCAGTCAGACAGTCCGTGATCGGGCTGCTGGAATCGGCAGACTTAAACGCCATCGGCTTTTCATCGGCAGAAGCGTTTCTTCAGCACCGCTTTGAAGAGCTCCCCTCGTGCGTCGTCCTCGATATGCAGATGCCCACCATCTCGGGTTTTGAGGTGGCAGATGCCCTCAAGGACTGCGGGCGCGAAATCCCGATTATCTTTCTCACCGGCCACGGCACCATCCCGATGTCGGTGCGCGCCATAAAAGGCGGCGCTTACGAATTTCTCACCAAGCCTGTCGAATCCACCGCGCTTATCGACGCCATTGAGTCCGCGCTGCAGCTGGCGGAAAACAACGCCGAGCGTAATAAAGAGCACTACGCCCTGAAGCAGCGTCATCTCTCCCTTACCCCGCGCGAACACGAGGTGCTCACGCTGGCGATAAGCGGCATGCTGAACAAGCAAATTGCCGCCGAGCTGGGCGTCAGCGAGATCACGGTGAAAGTACATCGCCGCCGCGTAATGGAGAAAATGCAGGTGCGCTCCGTGGCAGAGCTGGTCAGGGCCGTTGAACGCCTGACCAAAAGCCAGCCTGCGGAGTAACGTTTACCCTTCCTGCGCCGCCAGCGGCAGCGCAAAGGCAAACACCGTGCCGTAAGGCTCCCGGCGGCGCGCGCTCAGCTTTCCGCAGTGGCGCTCAATGATGCTGGCGCTGATGGTCAGTCCCATCCCCATCCCCTGTGGCTTGGTGGAGTAGAACGAGTCAAAAATCTGCTCCAGCCGCTCGGGCTCAATGCCGCTTCCGGTATCGGCGATCTCAACGATCGCTTTCCCGTCCGCGTTGCTGGTGCTCAGGGTGATGGTGCAGGCGCGATCCTTCACCTCGGCCATTGCCTCGACGGCGTTCATTACCAGGTTAAGCAGCACCTGCTGGATCTGCACGCTATCGCCGGTGATAAAGCTGTCCTGCGCCTTCAACAGGTAATCAACGCTAATGTGTCGCTGCTCCAGCTCGCTGCGGGAAAGCGCGATGATATGGTGGATCAGATAGTGCAGATCAATGCGCGAGAAGGTGGGATCCTGCTTGCGCGTCAGGGACTGGATGCTGCGAATGATCTCCCCCGCCCGCGCGCCTTCCGCAGCGATCTCTTCCAACCCTTCCCGCACTTTATCCAGCCGCGCCGGCTCCCGGCTGAGCCAGCGCAGGCTCGCTCCGGCGTTCGAGACGATAGACATCAGCGGCTGGTTGATCTCATGGGCGATGGAGGAGGTCAGCTGCCCGACGGTGGTGGCGCGGGACACCCTCGCCAGATCCGCCTGCGCGACCCGCGTGGCATCTTCCGCGGCGCGCTGGCTGGTGATGTCGGTAATGATGCCGTAATACTCGTTCACCTCGCTGCCCACGCCCACCGGATCGCCAATCCCGAGGATATAGCGCGTTGAACCGTCGGTACGCTTAACCCGAAACTCCGCGCGCATGGAGAGCCCTTCGCGCACGCTTTGCGTGACGATGGTGCTGATGCGGGCGTAGTCGTCTTCGTGAACGAAGGTTAAAAACTCCGCCATTGAGATCGTCTTTTGCTGTTCGGACAGGCCGAGGATGCGGGCGTACTCCTCCGAGACGAACATCAGATCCTGCTCCAGCTCCCAGCGCCAGCTGCCGGTGTGGCTGATCTGCTCGCCCAGCATCAGCGAGGTCTGGCTGGCGCGCAGCTCTTTTTCCACCCGACGGCGCTGGATGTTCTCCTCCAGCAGCTCGGCGTACAGTCGCGCCGTTTCCAGAGAGACCGCCGCCTGCGCACCCAGCAGGCTCACCACGCGAGAATGCTCGGCGGTGAAAACCTCCGGCATCAGGCGGTTTTCGAGGTAAAGCACGCCCACCAGCCGCGCCTGTTTGAACATCGGGACGCACATGACGGCCGCCCCCGAGGTCACCAGATAGGGATCCTGGCTGAAGGGGTGAAACTCCTCCGGCTTACCGGTGCGGATCTCCTGCCCGGTGCGGATCACCGCCGCCAGCACCGACAGGGGCATGTCGGTCGCCGTCGGCACGTCTTTCAGGATCCGCACCCGCACGCCTTCGGTACTGGTCCAGGCGCTGGCCTCGATCTCCGGGATCAGGTTATCGCTGACGCGAAGCAGCAGGCCGCGCTGCGCCCCGGCGCGTTCGAGGAGGATCGTCATCAGGTTTTCGATTAAGCGCTCGAGATTGATCTCTTCCGACAGCGCGCGGGAGGCTTTGATGACGCTCTGCAGATCGCGGATGGTCTCGTTCTGGGCGAAAGCCACCGTGTCATAGGCGCTGGCCTGCCCGGAGGCCAGCAGATGCGGGAAATCCTGCTCCAGCTGGCACACCTTGGCCTGCGCACCCGCCCGGCCCCAGGCGGCAATTGCGCCGCGGAAGTGTGCGTCCGAGGCGGTTGGATAGCCGCAGGCCAGCGCAAAGCGGCCCGCCAGCTCGTGGGCCAGGGCGTTAATCGGATTAAACCCGCCCTCGCGGGAGAGCCGGACCGCCTTCTCATACTGCTCAAGCGCGATGCTGTTCATCCCGTCCAGACGCACGATTTCGGCGTAGATCAGCGCCTCTTTATCCGCGAACGTGCCGGGATTAATGCGCGCCCAGAGGGCGATTTTGTCGTAGTGGGCGTGAATGCTGCGGCGGTGGTTCGCCGAGAAGGTCTCCGGGGTCAGCTGCCGCGAAAGCGCCAGCGCGCTGTAAAGATGGTAATCCAGCAGATGGATGTGCCCCGGCGCAGACCACGCGTACCACCCCGCCATCTCCAGATCCGCCTGCGCGTCGGCATACTCGCCGCAGGTAAAGTGGGCCATGCCGCGGTAGAGCCAGTACCAGAACAGCATGGTGGAGGTCTGCTCCGGTGCCTGCTCCGGTGACGCGGGCAGTAGCGCCTCCGGCAGCACCTGCGACGCGGTCCAGGTACCGATCGTCGGCGTGCGCAGGAACTCAATGTAGCCGCGCTGGACCATCAAAATGGTCTCCACGTCCTGGAAGTGGGTTTTACGCACGAACGCCAGGCCGCGATCGATGCTGGTCAGCACCCCGTCCAGGTGATCGCCCCGGGAGAGAAAATTAATGACCTGGTGGCAGGCCGCAAAGCAGGCCATCGTCATATCGCCGTGGGTCACCGCCGAGGTAAAGCAGGCCTTTGCGCACTCGATGGTAA
This sequence comes from Enterobacter sp. ECC-249, assembly GCF_043965265.1. Lineage (NCBI taxonomy): Bacteria > Pseudomonadati > Pseudomonadota > Gammaproteobacteria > Enterobacterales > Enterobacteriaceae > Enterobacter > Enterobacter sp. ECC-249. The sequence continues at coordinate 1,107,367 of NZ_CP143660.1, read as the reverse complement.
ACGATAAAGGCTGGGTCCAGACGCTGAGCTGGTCGAGCGGCAGCAGGGTTTTGGCTTCGAACGCGTCGTAGCCGTGGCGATTGACCAGCTCGCGGGCCAGGGTGCCGTACCGGAACCCGAGGCGATACTCGGCGTAGCGGTGGCCCATCAGCACGCCAAACCAGGCCATCGCCGTAGTGGAGGCGCCGGTAATGCCGTGGTCGAGGGTCAGGTGCATCATGCGGCAAAGCAGCAAAAAGTGCAGGCGCGGACAGATGAAGCTGGCGCAAATACTGGCGCTGTAAAGCAGGTTCATCACCGCTTCGGTTTCCGGGTTATCCATCCGCGAGAGCGGGGCAAACAGGGTTTGCGGCGCGTCGCCCGCGCGGTTACAGAAGTGTTCCCAGGCCTCGTCACAGTCGGCATCTTCCGGATAGCGGCCGATCTGAATACCAAATACCCCCAGCCAGCAGAGCGCCGCCTCCAGCGCCAGACGGCTGTCCGACTGGCGAATGTACACCTCCACCAGCAGGTTGGCCGCCAGCGCCTTTTCGGTCAGCCCGCCGGGGCACCCGAGGATCGCGTCACACAGCTCGCGGGTGCGCTCCAGATGCCCCAGCGCAAACTCGCAGCCCGCCTCTTCGATATCGAGCATAAAGTCTGACACCGTCCCGGCGTTACCCAGCGCTCGGGCTGTCTGGATATAGCTCAGCGCCGAAATATAATCCCCCGAGCGTTTCGCGCGTCGCGCGGCCAGCAGGCTTAGCTCGCGGAACATCTGGCGCTGCGGGGCGGGCTGGATGCTGTCCAGCGCGGCAGTAACGTGATGTACGGCGCGGAACAGCAGCTCGTTCCCCGCCGCCTGGCGCGCGGCGTCGGCCAGCAGGCTGGCAGTGGTCAGGTGAAGATGGCTTTTCTCATGCTGATCCAGCAGCGCAAAGGCGGCCTCCTGCACCCTGTCGTGGGTGAAGGAGTACGCTTTTTCCGTCAGCACGATCAGCTGCGCCATGACCGCCGGATGCAGCGCGTAGCGCATTTCCGCCATCGATATACCAACCACGCGGCAGATCATCTCCATTTCGCCCGTGCCGCCGAGGCAGGCAAGGCTGCCCAGCAGGCGACGCGTCTCGTCGGGCAACTCTTCCAGCTTCTCCAGCACCAGGGTGACGACGTTTTCGGTGTAATGCCGGGCGCGGATCGCCTGCAGATCGTAGTGCCACTTGTCCTGATATTTGTTGTGCACCACCAGCCCGTCATCGACGATGCGGCGGAAAAACTCGTGTACAAAGAGCGGGTTTCCCCGGGTCTTTTCATGGATCAGCGTGGCGAGGTCGGTCGTCGCCGTGCTGCGGGTGCGAAATACCGTCCCCAGCCAGCGGGACACGGCTTTGACAGACAGCGCCTGCGGGACAATTTCGCTCGCGTGCTGCGCCGCCTCCGGCAGGCTCGCCAGCTGCTGTTGCAGTGTGGGTTCGGACAACGAACCGATGTCGCGGTGAGCGACCACCACCAGCAGCGGGATCGCGCCGCAGTTCACCAGCAGATAGTTGAGCGTATGCAGGCTGGCGGCGTCGCTCCACTGGAGATCGTCGAGCACCAGCACCAGCGGGCAGCCCTGCGAGGCAAAAGTTTTCACCAGCGCCAGCACCATATGGCTGAAGCGCGCCCGGGCATCAATGGAAAACGTATCTGCCGGGAAGCGCGGCTTGCGCTCAAGCAGCAGGCCCAGCTCGGGCACGAGGCTGACGGCCAGCGCCTCGTGTCCTTCCAGGGCGCGAGAAAGACGGATTTTCCATTTCGCCACCTCGTCTGCCGGCAGGCCCAGCAGGTGCAGCGTCAGGGGGCGGAATGCGGAGCTTAATACGCCGTAGGGCAATGACGGTGAAAACTGATCCACTTTGCCCACCGCCAGCAGCACCGTACGCTGCTGGAGCGTTTTTAACGCCGTCGCAATGATGGAGGATTTGCCGATCCCCGACGGCCCGCCGATGGTCACCAGCTCCGGCACGCGGTTCTGCCCCACCCGCTCAAACGCGGCAATGACGTCATTCGCCTGCGGATGCGTCGCGAACAGCGAGTCCGCCAGAAGAATCGCCGGTGTGCGGTCCTGCTGGCCGGGGGTAAAGGCGACGATCTCGCCCTCACCGGTCAACGTCGCCTGGCAGCGTCGGAGGTCGGCAATCAGCCCGTCAACCGTCTGGTAGCGATTATCGGGATGCTTTTCCAGCAGCTTCAGGATGATGGTCGACAGCATTCCCGGCACGTCCGGGCGTATCGCATCCGGGGCCAGCGGCGCCGAGGCAATATGGTAGTGCGCCCAGTTGGTCCGATCGTCCTCCCCCAGTTCAAACGGCAGGCGTCCGGTCAGCAGTTCATACAGCACCACGCCGAGGCTGTAGAGATCGCTGCGGCCATCGACGGGGCGCTGGGTGCGGGTGGTGTGCTCCGGAGACATATACGCTGGCGTGCCGCCTGAAACGGCAAGCCGGGTCTGCGCGAAGGCGCCGGAGAGGCTGCATGAAAGGCCAAAGCTGCCCAGACGGCAGGTGGCATCGTGATGAACAAAAATATTGCCGGGCTTGATATCGCCGTGGATCAGGTTTTGCAGATGCATCTGGCGCAGCGGAACGCAGATCTGGATCGCCAGCTCGATAAAGCGCGCGATCCCCGAGATCGCCCTGCCCGCGCGCCGCGCCAGCAGCTCAAACGAAAACGGGGCGTACACCAGCGCGAAGCGCCCCCGGTACTGGGTGGACGCGACGGCACGAATGGCCCAGCTGTCCTGCAGCGCGTCCCGCAGCGCAAACTCGTTTTTCAGCAGCCGGGTGGCCCGCTCTTCCTCTTCGTCGCTGACCGCGGTGGCGATAATGAACGAGCCGCCGGAATGAGGATGTCGCGCATGCATCCAGGCGATTCCGCCCTCCTGCGCCAGCACGGTAAAAATCACATCCTCTTTAAGGACAAAAACCCGCCCCTGGTGAAGATTCCCCTGGGCGGGCCAGAATGCAGGCTGCTCGTGTTCGTTCATCCGCGATCCTTATTGTCGGCGGGCCAGCTCCCGCTGAATATGATCCAGCAGAATATCGATGTTAATCGGCTTACGCAAAAAAGCAGCGGCGCCCAGACCGATAGCGTACCGCTGCATATTTTCATCAGCATGACCGGAGATAAAAAGCACAGGCGGAGGCGGTACGGCCAGCAGCCGCAGCTTGTCAAACAGTTCAAGGCCGCTCATGCCCCGCAGCTTGATATCGGTGATCACCAGCGCCGCGCCGGACAGGGCAAGCGGATGGCTCAGAAATACCTCTGCCGAATCAAACGTGTCGGTTGAATAGCCTTCCGACTCCAGGAGATTACTCAACCCGCTGCGGACGGAACGTTCGTCATCAATGATGGCAATGCGCCACGGCAGCGTCATGCTGTTATTCCTCTAACCAGTCATTTAACGTCGCGAGGGTCCTTCGCGGGCGCAGGGGGCGCCGTGCCGCTGATTTTCGGTACGCATTCGTGACGAAACCAGGCGAGGGTGAGCGGTTCGCGACTCAGTAAACGTCGTCCCACCGGGATAAGCTGTTCGCCAACCAGCATGCCGAACAGGCCAAGCAGGGCGACAACCGGCGGTGCCGGGGAATGGACGTCGAGCAGAGCGTAAATTACCCCAGCAACCACGCCGCACACCAGCGAAATTATCCATGCTTTCATGATGACGCTCCCGTCTGCGATGCGGCCTGCGGAACGGTCACCTGAGGAGGTGGGACGCCGTCGCGGGATAAGAGATGGCGCGTCGCCTGTTCACCCGCCAGCATCCCCAGCAGACCAATCAGCGCCAGCGCGGGCGGCGCGGGGGAGCGCACCTTCAGCACGGCATACATCAGGCCAATCAACACGCCTGCCGCAAGGGATATCAGCCCAGTACTCATCGTGAACTCCAGAGAAAGAGGCAGCGGCGAGCCGGATGAGGGACCAGCCCGCCGACGGGACTTAGCGAGCCGGGACCGGCGCTAAGGTGCGGTGCTCGCTCTTCTGGCGAGACGGTGCTTTGTGCACCATGGTGTAGGCGTAATCCACGCCCATGCCGTACGCGCCGGAGTGCTCGCGCACGATGTCCATCACCGCGGTATAGGTCTCTTTACGCGCCCAGTCGCGCTGCCACTCCAGCATCACCTGCTGCCAGGTCACCGGGATCACGCCCGCCTGGATCATGCGCTGCATCGCGTAGTCGTGGGCTTCTTTGGAGGTGCCGCCGGACGCGTCCGCCACCATATAAATTTCGTAGTCGCCTTCCAGCATGGCGCACAGGGCAAAGCTGTTGTTGCACACTTCGGTCCACAGACCGGCAACCACGACCTTCTTCTTGCCGTTGGCCTTCAGCGCGTCGCGCACCTTCTGGTCGTCCCAGGAGTTCATGGAGGTACGCTCCAGAATGTCCTGGCCCGGGAACACGTCCAGCAGCTCCGGATAGGTATTACCGGAGAAGCTTTCGGTCTCAACGGTGGTGATGATGGTCGGGATGTTGAACACCTTAGCCGCTTTCGCCAGCGCCACGGTGTTGTTTTTCAGCACCTGGCGGTCAATCGACTGCACGCCAAACGCCATCTGTGGCTGGTGATCGATAAAGATGATCTGACAGTTCGCAGGGGTTAACACTTCGAGCTTTGAAGAGGTCATAGCATTTTCCAGTGGTTAAGGGTAGAAATCACCGCGAGCGCCGCGGCGATAAAGTCACCCTCATCCTGCGGTTTTCCCTCTCCGCGCGTAATTATCTCTTCGTATAGTTAACCTTAGGTATAGTTATACTTTGGTATACCTATCCTATTGTATAACTGGATCTTTGCCGAAACCGGTTCCCATAATCCTGACCATTCCCCTCTCAGTCAGGAGCAGTTTATGGTTACCCCAGGTAAAGCCGATCTCATTCTGGTTAATGGCCAGTTTCACACCGTCGATCGCGAAAACCCCGTCGCGGAAGCCGTTGCCGTGCGCGACGGAAAATTTCTGGAAGTGGGTACCGTCGCCGAGGTGATGCAGCACCACGGCGACGCCACCAAAGTAGTGGATTTGAAAGGCCACACCGCCATCCCCGGCCTGAACGACTCGCACCTGCACCTGATTCGCGGCGGGCTGAACTACAACCTCGAGCTGCGCTGGGAAGGCGTACCTTCCCTGGCCGACGCCCTGCGGATGCTGAAAGAGCAGGCCCTGCGCACCCCGTCGCCCCAGTGGGTGCGCGTAGTCGGCGGCTGGACCGAGTTCCAGTTTGCCGAGCGCCGCATGCCGACCCTGGACGAAATTAACGACGCCGCGCCGGACACCCCGGTCTTCATCCTGCACCTGTACGACCGCGCCCTGCTCAACCGCGCCGCGCTAAAGGTGGTCGGCTACACCAAAGACACGCCAAACCCGCCGGGCGGGGAGATCCAGCGCGACGCCAACGGCAACCCGACAGGAATGCTGATTGCTCGTCCGAACGCCATGATTCTCTACGCCACGCTGGCCAAAGGGCCGAAGCTGCCGCTGGAGCAGCAGGTCAACTCCACCCGCCAGTTCATGCGCGAGCTCAACCGCCTGGGGCTGACCAGCGCCATCGACGCGGGCGGCGGCTTCCAGAACTACCCGGAAGATTACGAGGTGATTGCTGAGCTGCACGCGAAAAAGCAGATGACCATCCGCATCGCCTACAACCTCTTTACCCAGCGCCCGGGCCACGAGCTGGAAGACTTTGAAAAATGGACCGACATGCTCACGCCGGGCCAGGGCAGCGACTTCTTCCGCCACAACGGCGCGGGCGAAATGCTGGTCTTCTCCGCCGCCGATTTTGAAGACTTCCTCGAACCGCGCCCGGACCTCGCGCCGGGCATGGAGGACGAGCTGGAGCGCGTGGTGCGCCATCTGGTGGAGCACCGCTGGCCGTTCCGCCTGCACGCCACCTATAACGAATCCATCAGCCGCATGCTGGACGTGTTCGAGAAGGTGAACCGCGACATTCCGTTCAACGGTCTGCACTGGTTCTTCGATCACGCGGAAACCGTCACCCAGGCCAACATCGACCGCATCAAAGCGCTCGGCGGCGGCATTGCCGTCCAGCACCGCATGGCCTTCCAGGGGGAGTACTTTGCCGAGCGTTACGGCATCGAAGCCACCCGCCACACGCCGCCGGTGGCGAAAATGCTCGAGACCGGCGTGCCGGTGGGCTTAGGGACGGACGCCACCCGCGTGGCAAGCTACAACCCTTGGACCGCGCTCTACTGGCTGGTCTCCGGCCGCACCGTCGGCGGGATGCAGATGTACGATCACAGCGCCCGTCTGGATCGTGATACCGCCCTGATGCTCTGGACCCAGGGCAGCGCGTGGTTCTCCAGCGAGCAGAACCAAAAGGGGCAGATCAAGGTCGGCCAGCTCGCCGACCTGGCGGTGCTGAGCAAAGACTACTTCCGCGTGCCGGAAGAGGAGATCAAGGGCATCGAGTCCGTTCTCACGGTGGTCAACGGCGATATCGTCTACGCCGCGGGCAGCTTTGGCCCGCTCGCGCCGCCGGCCATCCCGGTTCTGCCCGAGTGGTCCCCGGTGGTGAAGGTGCCGGGCCACTACCGTAGCGCGCCGCCGCAGGCCACACGCGTGGGTATGAGTGTGGCTCACCACTGCAGCGGCCCGTGCGGGGTTCACAGCCACCAGCACGATTTCGCCCGCACGTCAGCGATGCCGGTGTCCGAGGATAACGCTTTCTGGGGGGCGCTGGGCTGCAGCTGCTTTGCATTCTGATGAAAAACACCACTATGCCGCCCCGGATCGACCTGGGGCTGTTCTTCCTGCGCCTGACCGGCAGCCTGCTGCTGCTGTACGTGCACGGCCTGCCGAAGGTGCTGCACTTCAGCGAAGAGCTGACGCGCATTGAAGATCCGTTCGGCTTCGGGCCTTACGCTAGCCTGATCCCGGCGATTGTCGCCGAGGTGATCTGCCCGCTGTTGATCATTGCGGGCGTTTACACCCGCCTGGCGTGCCTGCCGATTATCGCCGTGCTGCTGGTGGCGATGCTGGCGGTTCATCCGAACTGGTCGATTGCAGAAGGGCAGTTTGGCTGGCTGCTGCTGATTATCTTCACCACTCTCGCCCTCACCGGGCCGGGCCAGTGGCGGCTGCAGCGTAAGGCAACGGAGAGGTTCGCATGACCCAGGTTAACGACGTTCGCGACGCACACGTCGAGACGACGCCCGCACCGACGGTTTCACCCTGGCAGCCGCTGAGCCAGCCGGTGTTCCGCATGCTGTGGATCGCCACGGTGGTCTCTAACGTCGGCTCATGGATGAGCGACGTCGGCATCAACTGGAGCATGCTGACCCTGAGCGCCGACCCGCTGGATATCGCGCTGGTGCAGGCGGCCAGCAGTCTGCCGATGTTCCTCTTCGCCCTGCCGTCCGGGGTGATGGCGGACATCGTCGACCGACGTAAATACCTGCTCTTCTCCCAGCTGTGGGTGTTCATCGCCGCCGCCGGGCTGACGGTGCTCTCCTTCACCGGACACGTTACCCCCACCGTGCTGCTGGTGGCGACGTTTCTGCTGAGCGTGGGGGCGGCGATGAGCTCGCCGCCGTTCCAGGCCGTGGTGCCCGATCTGGTGAGCAAGCCGGAGCTTGGTGCCGCCGTGGCGCTGAACTCGCTCGGGGTGAACATCAGCCGGGCGATTGGCCCCGCGCTGGGCGGTTTCCTGCTGTCGCTCGCCGGGCCGTGGATGGTGTTTGCCCTGAACGCGCTGTCCGTGGTTGGCGTGGCGTGGGTGCTGTGGCGCTGGCGTCCGGCCCCGTCCATTCAGCGTCTGCCGCCGGAGCACTTCTTCTCTGCGGTGCGCACCGGCATCCGCTACGTCCACGCCGCCCCGGTGCTGCGCAACGTGCTGGTGCGTACCGTGGCGTTCTTTGTTTTCGGCAGCGCGGGCTGGGCGCTGCTGCCGCTGGTGGCGCGCCGCGAGCTGGGCTTAGGCCCGGCGGGCTACGGCGTGATGCTGGCGTGCATTGGCCTGGGGGCGATTGCCGGGGCCATTCTGCTGCCGCGCCTGCGCCAGCGGCTGAACGCCGACCGGCTGATGGTGGCCGCGAGCCTGGTTTTTGCCCTCACCATGCTGGCGCTGGCGTTTGTGCGCCACGTCTGGCTGCTCAACCTGTTTGAGTTCTTCACCGGCTTCGCGTGGATTGCGGTGCTCTCGACGCTGAACCTCGGCGCCCAGCGCAGCGCCGCCCGCTGGGTGAAGGCCCGGGCGCTGGCGGTCTACCTGACGGTATTCTTCGGCTCGATGACCACGGGCAGCGCCATCTGGGGGCAGATTGCCTCCCGGTTCGGCACCCCGACCGCGCTGGTTGTCGCCACGCTGGGGATGGTGCTGGCAAGCGCCACCGTGTTCCGCTGGAAGCTGGAGAAAGACCCGGAATTAAACCTCGACCTGAGCGGCCAGCCGCTGGACGGCGTGGAGATCGACCTGCCGAACGAGCGCGGCCCGGTGCTGGTCTCGCACGAGTACATCATCGACCCGCACAACGCAAAAGCCTTCCTGGAGGCGGTACACGAGCTGCGTCGGGTGCGACGCCGCGCCGGGGCGATGAGCTGGGCGGTGTACGAGGATATTGAGCGCCCCGGTCTGTTTATCGAGACCTTCCTGATGGGCTCGTGGATTGAGCATCTGCGCCAGCAGGAGCGCCACACTATGAATGACCTCCTGCTGCAGAGCCGCGTTCTGGCTTTTCATCAGGGCACAACATCACCGGCAATTCGTTATCTGGTCGCGCCGGTATAACCCTAACCATCACCTGCACAGGAACACACTATGGCAACGTTTAAGGCAAAAGACGGCACGCAGATTTACTACAAAGAAGGCGGCGCGGGCAAACCGGTTCTCTTCAGCCACGGCTGGCCGCTGGACGGCGACATGTGGGACAGCCAGCTGAACTACCTGGCCGAGCGCGGCTTCCGCGCCATCGCCTTTGACCGCCGCGGGTTTGGCCGCTCGGATCAGCCGTGGAACGGTTACGACTACGACACCTTTGCGTCCGACATTAACGACCTGATCACCACCCTGGACCTCCAGGACGTGACGCTGGTGGGCTTCTCCATGGGCGGCGGCGACGTGACCCGCTACATCAACAACTACGGCAGCGCGCGCGTGGCCGGTCTGGCGCTGCTGGGCGCGGTCACGCCGATCTTCGGTAAATCAGCCTCCTTCCCGCAGGGTGTGGATCAGAGCGTGTTCGACGGCATTCGCGACGGACTGCGTAAAGATCGCGCCCAGTTCATCAGCGACTTCGCCACCCCGTTCTACGGCACCAACGCCGGGCAGACCGTTTCCGCCGGTGCCCTGACCCAGACGCTGAACATCGCCCTGCTGGCGTCCCTGAAGGGCACTATCGACTGCGTGACCGCGTTCGGCGAAACCGACTTCCGCCCGGATATGGCGAAAATCGACGTGCCGACGCTGGTAATTCACGGCAGCAACGACCAGATCGTGCCGTTTGAAAGCACCGGCAAGCTGGCGGCAGAGATGATCAAAAACGCCACGCTGAAGGTGTACGACAACGCACCGCACGGCTTCGCGCTGACCCACCAGGACCAGCTCAACGAAGATCTGCTGGCGTTTGTGAAGTCGCTGTAAGTCATTAAGCGAAGCCTGATGGCGCTTCGCTTATCAGGCCTACAAGGGCTGGTCCTGTAGGCCGGGTAAGGCGCAGCCGCCACCCGGCGCTTTCGCAGACGCGTTGCGCTCCGCCAGCAGCCGACAAATCTCCGCGTGCTTCTCCTCGGTAAAGGTAAAGCGCGACATAAAGCCCATGCGGATCAGCGACCCTATCGCAGGCAGCAGGCAGATCCCGAAGAACAGCCCCGACAGCACGCCTTCGCTCTGAATTTGCGCCTGCGGCACGTAGCCGATCATCGTCAGAAACACGCCGATTAACCCGCCGCCTACCGCCACCGACATCTTGCCGGTGAAGGTCTGCCCGGAGAAAGTGATCGCCGCGCAGCGCTTGTGGGTGTGGTACTCCGCGTACTCGATGGTGTCGGCAATCATCGACGAGGTGAGGATGTTGGTCATCATCACGAACAGCGTGCTCAGGCCGAGCAGAATAAACAGCATCGTCACCTGCTGATAGCCGACAAACCACATCACCACGCGCACCGCCACGTCCAGCCCGCAGAGGATCATAAACAGCTTCCGCTTCTGCATCCGGCGCGTCAGCATCGGGGCGACCAGGCACAGCACCGCCGCGACTATCCCCATCACGCCAATCGCCATCTGCAGGCTGCCGTCGCCCAGGTTGTTGATAAAGAAGTAGATATAGAGCCCGCCCGCCACGTTGTGAAACACGCAGAAAAAGAACGACAGCAGGACGATAAACAGCGGCTTGTTCTGGCGCAGGTTGTGGAAGGTGTCGCGGATGGTCACCTTTTCCGGGCTCGGCGGCACGCGCTCATTGATCTGCATGAAGCCGTTAAGCATCAGCGGCAGGCCCACCAGCATCATCACCAGCGCCGCCATAAAGTAGCCTTTATCATTACTGTACTGGGCGAAGTAGGCCGCCAGCTTCGGGAAGAAGATGTTGGCGCAGGCAATCCCGGCGTTCACCCCGAGCATCGCCGCCGTCACCGCGCGGGTGCGCTGCCCGGAGTCGTTGGTCATCACCGACGACATCGACCAGAATGGGATATCGGAGATGGCGTACAGCGTCCCCCACAGGATATACGTCACCCCGGCATAGAGGATTTTGGTGGTCATGTCCGCTTCGATTTTATAGAACGACAGCAGCGTGACGCCGGTGATCAGCAGCGGGGCGATCAGCAAAAAGTGGCGAAACTTGCCGAACCGGCTGTTAATGGTATCCATGATGCTGGCAAACAGCGGATCGTGAACCGCGTCCCACGCGCGGGCAATCAGGAAGATGGTGCTCGCCGCCAGCGCCGAAATCCCCAGCACGTCGGTGTAAAAATAGTTAATAAACGAACCCACTAAACCAAAGCTAAAACACTGACCTAAACCATAACCAAAATAAGACCACAGCTCGCGAGACGGGATTTTCATTGTCATTGTCATTGCCATTGTTATATGCCTGCCTGGTTGCCCGGCGGTGGACCGCCGGGTCGATATTATTAGTCCTGCGCCTGCGGGGCGATCTTGCGCAGTTGCTGCATCAGGGCGATTTCACGGCGCGAGAACGGAATGCCGTTCTCCTCAAACACGTCGTGGAACCAGAGGCGGCAGTAGTCCGTGGACTCTTTCATCACCACCGGCCACGGCAGCCACGTCTGGGTTTTGCCGCGCACCAGCCCCCACTGGTACGGTGCGACCTTCGCCGCGTACATCAGCGGGAGCTGCTCTTCGATGGTGCTGCCCACGTGGCGCGCCAGCCATTCGGTGCAGAACAGCGGCCGACCGAGCTTTTGCAGCTGCTGGATAATCGCCGTCATGCGCCCGGTGTGGGTGTAGGCGTGGAAGCTCACCACGTCCGAGAGCGCCAGCGCGGTCTGGTCCAGCGGATGCTGGAAGAACGTCTCGCCCTCCTCTTCCGGCGGCAGACGCCAGGCGCAGACGGTGAGCGGCTGGGTCGGATCTTCTTCACGCACCCACTGGAACGCCAGCTTCATCAGCGCGTGGGCGCAGGTCTCCAGCTTCGCGTCGTACTGCACCTCCTGCGTGCCGGTCGCGAAAATGCCGCGGTTGCCCGGCTCGTTGTAGAGATCCCACAGCAGCACGCGCTTATCCTCGCGGAATTGGCGGACAACGTCGCGGATATAGCGCTCAATGTCTGCCCAGCAGTCCGGATCGCACACCTTGTCGCGCCCCGGGCTCGCCGCCGCCTGGCTGTTGTGCTTGCCCGGCACGGGCGGCTTTTGCGGGCCGAGGTACGGCTCGTCGCCGGAGAAGCCGCAGTCGTCCATCAGGGTCAGCATGGTGCTGAACCCGTGGCCGTCGGCAATCGTTAAAAAGCGGTCGATGCGCGCCATCAGCCCGTCGCGGTCGTGCTCCCAGACGATAAACGGCAGGTTGATGCGCAGGGTGTTGTAGCCCGCCTCCGCCGCCCAGCCCAGCTCGCGGTCAATCGTCACGGCGTCGAAGGTCTCTGCCTGCCAGATATCGGTCCAGTTCACCGCCGTCGACGGCAGATAGTTAAACCCGCACAGCCAGCCCTTTTGCTCATACCACGCCTGTGCCTGCTCCCTGCTCCACTGCTCTTTCATTACGCGTCCTCTTACTGATAATATTTAGCTAATAAATATTAGTTGCGGGATAAATGCGCAATTTCTCGCACGAAGAAAAGCGATGCCCCTCACAAAGTTCACGCTTCGATGAATGAGAAACGTGATCGACGGCGCTAAAGCGTGCGGTTAGGGTATGATGCGAAATCGCGAAAGGGAGAGGACGGATGAAGCGAAAAACGAAAGTGACGATGAACGATATTGCGCGGGCGGCGGGCGTGTCGCAGGCGACGGTATCGCTGGTGCTCAACCAGTCCCGCAACATCAAGCTCAGCGACGACACCCGCCAGCGGGTGATTGGCGTCGCCACCGAGCTCGGCTACGACCGCCTCCCCGCCGTTCACGCCCCGCGCAACCAGGAAGAAATCGCCCTGCTGGTCAGCTCGCTGCAGAGCTTTGACCCGTTTATCGACGCCATCAGCCAGGCGCGGGAAGCGGCGTGGCGCAACGAGACCCTGCTCACCGTCTACGACTACGGCGACGACATCGAGCTGGCGCTGAACATCATCCGCCAGCTGGAGAAGCGCAACTGCATCGGGATTATTCTCGCGTCTCCGGTCACCACGCTGGTGGACATGACGGCCTTCCAGGACTGCACCCGCATCCCGCTGGTGCTGCTCAACCAGCGCGACCCCGGCTCGCCGCTGCTGCCGTCGTTTATCCCGGACGACTACGCCAACGCCTTCCAGGTGACTAAACACCTCATCGCCTGCGGGGCCACGCGCATCGCCCACATCACCGGCGAAAGCTGGATGGAGGCCTCACGCCAGCGTCTGGCGGGCTACCAGGCCGCGCTGCAGCAGGCCGGACTGGCGTGCGACGACGGCCTGGTGCGCCAGACCAACTGGCAGTTCAGCGAGTCCTTTACCGCCACCACCTCCCTGCTGGAACTGGCCGAGCGCCCGGACGCCATCTTCTGCGCCAGCGACTGGCTGGCGATTGGCTGCTATCAGGCGCTGGCGGTGAACGGCGTGCGCATCCCGCAGGACATGCTGCTGGCGGGCTACGACGACCAGAAGATCTCCGAGCAGCTCACCCCACCGCTGACCAGTATCCAGCTGCCTTACAGCGAGCTGGGACGGCTGGCGGTGGAGTACCTGTGCAATCAGGAAGATGCCGCCACGCACGTGACGCTGGCGGGCAGGCTGAAGGTGCGCGCCTCAAGCCTCGTCTGAGGCAAACACCATCCCCGCATAGGGCTTCTCGCGACACGCCGCCAGCCGCGCGGCGAGGCTGCCCACGTGCAGCTCCAGCTTGTGCCCGTCCGGGTCGAGAAAATAGAACGACGCCCCCTCGCTTTTGTTCTGCTTCCAGACGGTGACGCCCGCCTGCTCCAGCCTTTGCGAGAACGGTTCAAAATCCGCTTCCGCGACGGTAAACGCGTAGTGGGTATAGTCGCTCTCCTGCGGCGGCACGTACCGGCGCGCCTCGTCGTACGACAGGCAGACCCACAGATCGCCGCAGGTGAGATAGGCCCCGGTATTCCAGCGGGCGTGCAGGGTCAGCCCCAGCAGTTCGTGCCAGAAGGTGACGCTTTTTTGCAGGTCGCTGACCGCGAGAGTCAGGTGGTTGAGTGATTGCAGCATGACGTGCCCTTTTGTTTTTCGCGCCGGACGTGATACGGTAAAGAGATGAACATAAACCACGCCGTGCTCACCGTAAACCGCTGGTGGCTGCCTTCTTAAAGGCGGCACGGAGTAGTTTTCCCCCATTTTTAGATAGCCGCCGAAAGGCGGCTTTCACATTTCTAAGACTCCTTTCGGCAACTGCCCATTAAGGAGTCTTTATGAACACGCAAACCATCCTCACCGGCGACCGCCCAACCGGCCCGCTGCACCTCGGCCACTTCGTCGGCTCGCTGCGCCAGCGCGTGGCGCTCCAGCAGACGCACAGCCAGTTTGTGCTGATCGCCGACCTGCAGGGGCTGACCGACAACGGCAGTAACCCGCAGAAGATCCGCGATAACATCCCCGAAGTGCTGGCCGACTACCTCGCCGCCGGCATCGACCCGAACCTGACCACGATCTGCCTGCAGTCCGCCCTGCCCGCCCTCGCCGAGCTGACGATGCTGTATATGAACATCGTCACCGTCGCCCGCGTGGAGCGTAACCCGACGGTGAAAAACGAGATTGCGCAGAAAGGCTTTGCCCGCTCGCTGCCGGTCGGGTTTATGGCCTACCCCATCAGCCAGGCGGCGGACATCACCGCGTTCAAGGCCGAGTGCGTGCCCGTCGGCGACGACCAGCTGCCGATGATTGAGCAGACTAACGAGATTGTGCACAAGATGAACAGCCTGCTGCCCGTTCCGGTGCTGCGCCACTGTAAGGCGATGCTGAGCGACACTAGCCGCCTGCCCGGCATTGACGGCAGCGCCAAGATGTCGAAATCGCTGGGCAACACGCTGCACCTTTCGGCCAGCGAAGAGACGATTCACCGTGCGGTCAGCGCCATGTACACCGACCCGAACCACCTGAAGGTGAGCGACCCGGGGCAGATTGAGGGGAACGTGGTGTTTACGTACCTCGACGCGTTTCATCCGGACAAGGAGAAAGTGGCGGCGATGAAGTCGCACTATCAGGCAGGCGGGCTGGGCGACCGGGCGTGTAAGAACGAGCTGGAGGCGTGTTTGCAGGAACTGATTGCACCGATGCGGGAGCGGAGGGCGATGTATATGCGTGACAGGGGCGAGCTGATGGCGATGCTGAAGCGCGGGACCGAACGGGCGCAGGGGGTGACGCAAGGGACGTTGAGGGAGGTGAAGGTTGGGCTGGGGGTGCCGGTGTTTTAAAACACAGCTTAAATAATAATCCCGGCGCAGGGCCGGGATATTTATCAGGCGTTACGCTTAATGACCGGAATATCGCCGGTGTCATTTAACGCACCCGGAAACGTTTTTAACCACTGCGCGACTTTCTGTTTATTTATATTCACCACACTCATACCTTCCAGGCATCCCCATAATTCTCTTGTATGCTGCGGCGTAATCACAATGCAGTCTTTCATGGCGCGGATTTTTACGGGCATGCCGTCGATAAAGCCCGCACGGGTTAACCACTCACCACCCAGAATAAGATATTTCATGTCTATGCGAGCATACAGTTCGCAGCAAACTGCACTGTCCTGCGGCGTTTCCGCGCGAGGATGGACGGGGGCCGCGTTGGGCGGGTTGCCGTGAAGACGGCGGGCGCTGTTTTTGCGTACCAGCTCGCGGTTTTCAATCATGCCGGTGAAAGCGTCTGATTCTGTTTTGCAAACAGTAAACTCTTGCTTAAAATTCGTCGCAGCCATTTTCAACTCCTTTTCAGTTGTTGGTGGTTAGCGGTATGGGGGTGTTGCAGCACCTTCATATCGCGAATTCTTCTTTAATATTCTTTGATACTTCCTTTTGCCGGTTGGCGTAATTTCTGGTGCTCATTATACAGGGCTGAATATAAATACAGCGGTTTGGTGTTGGGTAAATTTGGAATTTGCGAGGGGGATTCAGGAAATAGCGTAGTGTGCGGTAAGGTCATGTTTTTGTTGATTGTGGGTTGCCTGTCCTGAGTTTTGCGAGCATCATCGCAATTATTTACCTTCTTCCGTAACGCGATGGCTTCCAGCAAAACTCTTGAACAGGCAATTGCCGACATCACTATCTGGCGCAAAGGCGAACAGCGTGCGCCGCATAAGCCTTTATTGCTTCTGTACGTGCTGGCGAAGTATCAGCAGGGGCATGCGCGACTGTTTGATTACGGAACTGAGGTCCACGAGCAGCTGCTTAGCCTGTTAGAACGCTTTGGCCCACAGCGGAAGGCGCATTACCCAAATATGCCCTTCTGGCGGCTCAAGAGGGACGGATTTTGGGATCTGAAGAACACTGAGTTCTGTTCGACCACTGGCAGTAAGCAACCGCCTGTTAAAGAACTTGTGGAACATAACGTCGCAGGCGGGTTTGATGAAGAGCACTTTGCGCTTCTGATTAAGAACCAAAAACTGATCGGCTCGCTGGCGCAGCAGATCCTTGAAGCGCACTTTCCTGAAAGCATTCAGGAAGAGATCGCGGATGAGATGGGTTTTGATATCCAGCAGATTCGTAAGGTTCGCGATCCGCTGTTCCGGCAGCAGGTGCTACGTGCTTATAACTATGAGTGCGCAATCTGCGGATTCAACATGCGGCATGATAACGCCTCTGTTGGACTTGAAGCCGCGCATATCAAGTGGAAGCAGTTTGGCGGACCGTGTGAGATCCCGAACGGACTGGCACTGTGTGCGATTCATCATAAGGCGTTTGATAAGGGCTCTATTGGGCTTGATGAGAGTATGCGGGTGCTGGTGTCCGAGGCGGTGAATGGGGGAGGGATTGTTGGGCGGCTGTTCTGGGATTTTGCAGGGAAGCAAATTGCGCTGCCAATGGTGAAAAGGAATTATCCAAGGGAGGGGTTTGTGGAGTGGCATCGTAGGGAGGTGTTTAAAATAGGTTAAAACCAATCTAAAGTAGTTATTTTTTAAGCAATGACGTCCATTTTTATGGGCTTTAATATTAAAATTATCATCTACTACAAAATCTAGTACATATAGTTTATAATACCCCATTGCTTTAATTGGAACAGCAGAATGAAAGAAAACGAAAAAATAAAAGAGTTCGCTATTAAAAAAATACTTTTAACGCATTTATTGAAATGCGAAGATGATTCTAACAGTTATGCTATAACAGAATTTAGCATCGCTAATTTCACGAGAAGAGTAGATGTTTTCTTTGTGAAAGATGATACTCTTCATGCTTTTGAAATTAAAAGTGAATTCGATTCACTTAATAGATTAGAGGGCCAAATCTCTGAATACTTGAATCATTTTGACAAAGTTACTATAGTAGCTGCGTCAAAATTCATTCCTAATATACTACTTAAAACACCAAGCAATGTTGGCATATGGGAAATCAAAGATACAACATTTAAAATCATTAGGCAAGGACGCATATCGCGAGTAAAAGACAAATTAACATTTGTTCGAATGATGACTCTGGTAGAACTGATTAATTTATCAAAAAAACAACATTTAAATATAACGAGCAGAAAAAGAATAGACATCGAAGTTTTAGTGTCAAAACTACCTATTTATCTTCTAAGAGGGGCAGCCATAGAAAATATTAAGAATAGGTATAGAAAAAGAGGAGGTAATTTTTATAATTACTCAGAATTACAGACAAAGGCGATAATTAAAACTGAGAGTAAAAAGAAAAATATACCAGCAATCTCTTATGAAAAAAAATTAGACAGTTTTCTTCAAGCAATAAAAGCAATCAAAGATGGTATTTAATAACGATATTATAATTATAATATCGTTATTAATGTATTAATCAACCCATTCCTCCTCAGTATCTAAATCATCTAAAGAGTCATGATAATGTAGTTGCTGATACAAATGCAGGTTTATACGTACTGCCGTTGCCCTGTTAGCTGAAGTAATCCCAAAAGGATCTCCAAGGCATGTCTTTTCAATCATTTGAGTGCCCCAAAGATGTAAATTATGATCCCAATATTCAGAATCTAACATTTCACATGCAGCAAGTTTGTATAATTCCTCCTTCTCGATCGTCCCAGATGAAAATTCTTTTCTTATAAAACGCCACTCATTTTTGAGAGGATAATCTATTCTTGGTGGGGGAGTACCGGCACCACCATCATTGTTTAATGCTCTTGTACTTGCTCGATCAGAATAAATAGTCTTAATTTTTTTACAATCTTTAAAAATTTTATTAAAAATTTGTCTTTCATAGATTGGTATCTCCCCACGATAGGAGCCAGCAAAAGAGTATGGAAATGAAGTTCCAGAAACACTAAACACAGCTGAAGGGAGTAAGGTATTAATGTTTTTTATGAGATTAGAATATTTTTGATACTCTAAAAGATCAAACCGATTCACATCGCCATAATCAAATATTACAAGCAAACCATGATCGTAATTTTTTTTTGATAAAATCTTAATTGCAGCAGTGAAATCTGACAGTGATATTGCATGAGACCCAAAAAACTCAAAACGAGCAACAATAGGTTTATTTAATAATATGAGCTTTTCTAATTGAGCACTCAATTCATTAACTTTACCAAATTGAAGCGCAGGTATAAAATTATTATGCTGAGCAATGAAATCCGACCAATTACTATACCCGTCATCTGGTGAAGATAAATTCAAAATTTCCTTAGTAAACTCATCTGAACAAGTAACTTTACCTTCTGCCAAGTTAACCAGAAAGTCTTTATCTAAATCAGCAATAAAATAATTATCACCAATGGCTTTTTTTATCCGTTCTAATGACTTTATAAAAGTTTTCGAGTTTGCCCACTTCTTAAGAGAGATTAAAGGCAATAAAAGAGACTTATCCTTTGAAGGTAATTCTTCCAAGGCTGCCATCTCTGCCGGCTTGAGTGCAAGAATTGGTATGTAAGAAAATTTTGTCAGCAGCATAGACATCCCTTTTCAATTAACTCCCAAACGATATTTCAAGGCTATTACGGAAACAGCAAGACTTTCAGCCATTAACTCATAAAGTATAGCATCTTTTTTCCCTTTATAATGAATTTGATATATCTTATCGATGTGAGATGATGGCATAATTATATCTGCAGCCAGCCTGTTAGCCTCTGCTTCAATATCACCGGATTGTGAAGAACGATATAAAACATCGTCGCTTATACCTTCTCGCAATAAATGGCGGTGCAAAAGAAAATGTGCAATTTCGTGTGCTAAAGTGTAACGTTGCCTGGCTTTAACATCATGCCTGTTTATCCTGATCGTTACAACACCCTCTACTTCCTTAATTTCACCCGAGATATTTGCAGGTAAAGTTGCTAATTTAACCTGCAAACCGAGCTCACTCGCAAGCAAGCCTAATTTAATTGGGCATTCTTCCTGATATTTTTGAATAAGTTGCTTATTTTTTTGAGATAATAGTTGCCATTCATGTGAGTGGTTCATTTCTCTAGTTCCTCATCATCTAATTCTGGATATTTGTTAAAACCATCCTTTGAATCATCTGGGCGGCCTCTCAGTCGTAGATATACCATATCAACTGCACTTTCAAGGTGCTGTGTTAATGCCCCTTCGTCTATTAATCTAACAAGTTCTTTCTTGGCAACATAATCAATTTGTTTTGTTGTTTCTTCTTTTGCAACTAATGATGAAATATTCTTAACTTTTAATTCAATACTCTTTTTGAAGTTTCGATATCCAACGATAGACATTAATGCCAATAACACACTTATAAGTGTGATTATTATCGTCACACATCCTAGAAGGATACTAGCCCACAAAGCATAATTAAAGCTGGTATTTTCTTTCAAATCATCAAGTGCTTGAAGAAATTCATTTTGAGTATCTTTGACATTACCGTACTGCTCTATAAGAAAATCATCATTTTTCTTACTATAATTTTCAAATGAATAATTCGGTTTAATTAATTCAAAAGCAGGATCAGACTGCGGCTGCGTTAAACTTAAAGATTCAAATTTAATGCTTCCATGCGCATTCAATGATACGAATAAAAAAAATAATATGATTTTCTTATGCATATACTGTCCATTTAATACAATTTTATTCAAGATAACACCATAAACCGGAGAAATCTAATGGACAAGTGCTAATTTTAGCATTCTAAGCAAAAAAACCACCTTCAGGCAGCTCATTTTTGCATCATTTGGTGCGAAGGCCGGACTCGAATCTCGATGTAACTCACTGAAATTAAATAATTATTAATTTAATTATAACTAATATGCTACCCTTTTAAGCCCAAACCCTTTTACAACCACTTCAAGCTTAGCCATTTGATATTGCAAGCAAATTAAAGATTACGCCCTATTCGGTAAGGATCCGAAATCCGGATCCTTACCGAAACTCAATCCCCAAAAAGAATTTTTTTGCATTTAATAGTTCGCCTCGATTATTTCTCATTTTATATCATGTAGTTAAATGATGAGGAGTTAGTGAAGTGTAAACAGTCGACTCTTCACCTTTGTAATTTTTGCGCGCTCAGGTTGGGCCGGTTCAGGCGACGAGGGGAGGGAAGGGGAATTTTAGCTTTTACTGTTCATCTTTGATTTTTATATAAAATTTTCATAAGGTTAATAAGGTGATAGACAATGAAGGGGTGAACAGTCGATTGTTCACCCAGTATGATCATCAGGTATAAAAAATACCGGCTATTCAGGCCTGACGCGGCTTCGCGGGCTGGTAATCGTAAAAAAACACACCCGCGCAAAACCAGAATTACGTGAATAAACGCTCAGAACTGGCCGCGCAGTAGCCCGTCAAAAAATCCCCGTAAATTAAGCCATGCATGCGCATGGTTTTGCATGCGTTTTACCCGCCTCGCTGCCCTCGATGACGCCAGCTCTGGCACCATCTGAAGCTGCTCTTGCACCTGCATAAAAAGCGGCCCCTTAAGTGAGCAGGCGTGGCGGGAAGAGCATTACGCACCAGAAGTAAAATTATTTTTTTAGCAGTGTAGTCTCAAAATGGGATTTCAAATCTTGAAACGATACAATAATTATATTGATAAACTCTTTATTGTCATCATTCAGAATTGAATCAACAAAATCATTTAATGCTGAATATTGACTCAACACCTTGGAATCTATAAATTCCTTGTAAGTAATGCACTCACTTTTAATATTTAAACTATCACCAATGTACTGCTGTTCAAGAGATCGAATACACGGCAAACCGAATTCATTTCCTCGTAAAGTGATTGAAATGTTTTTAATTAGCTCGGTAATAAGCATCTCATCATTTGTTGGTGAGAACACAGAAGAGTCTCTATTTTTCCTAAAAAGTTGAGCCCAGAAAAGATACTGACACAAATAGAACCTTGTGCTATCAACAATATACTGGTTCGATGAAAGATTTTTGTGTTCTTTGATATAATACAATCGGCCTAAAAAGCCATTTGCAGCGCTCAGTAAAGTTAGTCCCCAACGGCCAACCTCAAGGTCCCTTGCCTTCCGAATATCGTAATTACGATCTTCTTCCTTTGCCTTTATATCACTTTCATATTTAAGTTTATTTTTAAAGGATTCTAATTCTCTTTTATCAATATGTTTTAAAAATGTTTTACAAACAAAACCAATAACGGCTAAAGAAATACTAGATGACAGAAGCCCTTCCCAAAACGCACTCATTTTCCACTCCGAGCTAAAAGTTCGTCATAATCAAATCCAGGAGGATTGTGTTTAATAAAATCCGAATCTATTCTAAATGACCGATATTGAGCCTCACGTAACGCATAAATATTCAGGGTAGCTGTTAAAATACAATGATTCTCTCCACCTTTAACATATATTTTATTAGAAATTGTACTGCTAGTAGGTTGAAGAACACATGAACCACCATAATGAGATGTATTTGATTGCGCAACATAGCAGTGTAAATCTCTGGCGGCTGATTCAGTGATGTGTTGATAATAATTTATATCCTTGTTCCATACACTAGCAAATAATATATCAAGCTTAGAGCGGAAAAGTGCCCGATGTTCAATATTTGCCAACTCAAAGCAGTTGTATGTTGAAAACGATATGTTTTTCCATTTTATTAAATGATATTTTTGATGTTCCGGAATAGGTGACGAAATATCCAGCCTTAATGAGGTCAACATTTTAATTTCACTTGGTGCATAGTGATTTTTAACTCTGAATGTCAACATACTGGACTTATGCTTAAAATGGGAAGAATAAGGTAACATTTCAACCAAAATATTATTCGCACGATCATTCACCACCCAGTGCTCAAGACCAAATATTAGAGCAACTTGCTTTCTTCTTGAATGTGCAGCCATAAATGGCAACCAAGAAACAGGTATCGATAACTCAGGAAGCAGTAATATCTGAACCTTCTCATCGGTCGCGGAATTAAGAATACGATAAAGATTTTTCTGTCGCTCATAGCTTAAATTTGGCAACTGATCTTTTCTACATGCACTCTCAATATCTTTGTATTCGACCTTCATATTTGCAAGAGCAATTTTTATTGTATCATTATGTTTAGTATCGTCTACATCGATCGTTATTTCCAGCGCTTTATTGTCTTTTATACGTTCTACAGAACAACTTTTTCTATGATATTTATTTTCCTCTGTAAAGTCATTTAAAGTATTTTTGTGCAAAGCATCAATTAATTCAAACAGTTGTTCTTCATCGGCATGGATATATCTTGGAGTTTTATTGATCTTTCTTTTTAACAGTGAAACACCATGCAATTTACTATATAAATTTTCTTCTGTAAGATCACCATTATAACTTGTGTAATTAGCTAAAGGCCAAGAAACTAGATTATGACGAATCATGTTGCTCATCCTAAATCTTTTTATCATCAAGGGCATTTCATCATGCTGATTTATTAAATCCCACAATCCTTCCAAACTTCTATTTCGTGGTTTTTCACCCCCTAACAAAGTATCTAAATCTAGCAATGCGAGATTTAAACACATTGAGATATCTATATATCGCTGGATTCCTAGCTTTAACTTATCGGCCACTAGTTCACTAATTTCGTTATTTCTATCGATTACATTATCATCATTTTTACTATACCATTTAACCTTGTGTATTAATTCAATAACTTGCTTATAAAACATTATTGAAAAGCCATATCTCCTTGTAATTAAGGTGTATGAAAGAACCTTTTCCCACAATCGGCAAAACCTTAGCCCGTTTTCACCTTTAAAGAATAATGTTATTTGCTTCAAGGTGTTTTCATTAGAAGGCAAATTACATAATCTGTGAGCTAAAATATGAGAGGATATATACTTAGAAAGCTCTGTTTCATTTTCCGCCAAACCCACTATACTCCTAAATTTATTGGCAGAGCCATCAAATAAAATATCATATGCAAACTTATCTAGGTCACTTGAAATATGCTCTTCTGGCAAAAAACGAAAAGCACTACTTCTGTTTTCAATTTCTTGTTTGAAAACCTGCAAACCAGCAAGACTATGATCTTTATTAAAATAATGAAAGATAAGCTTATCTTTTTGAATGGGTAACTCATGATACGCTGACGTCAATTTGAACCCCTTTTGATCGTCAGTAGGTATTATAAAGTCGTTTAACTTTCTGTTAATGAAATTAACTACTTCATCACCTCTATCTTCAATTCCAATTTTAGGCGAAGAAAAGACAAATAAAATATCATCTACATAACGACCATAATAAGATGGATTAATCTTGGATTTAATATCCCGGTCAAAATCACCGAGATACCAGTTTGCCAATATAGCTGATGACGTAAAACCAATTGGAATCCCCTTTAAAATAGATTCCGGGTGAGTTTCCTCAATAAAAGGAGATATCTTATTCCTATAAGTTTCATGCATCAGCTTTAACTTTTCATTCAGAAATAATGATAGTTCTTTAATTTCTTCAAGTTGATATTCTCTAATAAAATCGTCAATGACATCAAAATCAATGTCAATATTGTAATAATAACCTTTCAGATCAAGTGATAATATAGCAACATCATTACGTTCTTTTTCTATAACCTCAATTGCTTTATTTATCCCACCATCTCGCCATCGATTATAGTTATCAATATATCTTTCGAAAATATTTTTAGCATTTATTTTTCTGCTATCATCATTTTTCTTAGAGTATTTCTTGATTGACTTAGAAATTCTATTTCCGAAAACTGAGTCTGAAAAATTATCATCAAGTAAGGACCCAACAAAAATAGACCAAAGGGTTTCAATAATATATATTTCTGTAGGGGCAGTTATTAAATAATTCACTGCACAAACTTTATAATTATCCGCTGTTTTATTATTACTTAAGAAGAGGGCTCCACTTTTTTGTTCAAAGTCTAAATGACTATCAATTTTCTTTGGCAAAAGCTCAACTTCGATTTTATTCAGCCATTTTGTGAAATCTTCATTATCATTTTCGAAGAACTCAACTATTCGATCAATTTTTGATTGAAAATTAAAACTTTCAAAACGAGCCACTTCAGCTTTTAGAAAGAAATTAAGATTTTCATAGTAAGCATATGACTTAAGGCAATTATAAGCGCTTATAACGACATTGTTAGTAATCATTAATTATTATTCCTTTACTTAAGGGCGATTTAGTTTAAATCAAGCAAGCATCATCAATATTATTGATATATATTTAAGTGTTTAACTTTTTGCAAACTCATATGGAGAAATTAATGTATGGGTATTTCCGGAAAGAAATTCGGCCCCCCATTGAACCATTAGACGACGCTCATCAAAATGTTCAGAAATATGCATGTAGGCCGCACGCACATTGCTACGTTCGGAATGGCTCAACCGCCATTCTATAGCATCTTTGCTCCATAACCTTGACTCTTCCAAAGCAACACGCGCCATTGTTTTGAATCCGTTTCCACAAACTTCAGTTTTCGTGTCATAACCCATCGCCTGCCAAATAAGCGGAACGTTATGCTCCGCTTTCATCTTCATACCACGGTACGAGTAACGCACATATTTAATTTCATCTCGTTTTGCAGGTACACGCCAAAGAGATTCATCGAAGTCAAACTCATCCCAACGCGTAAAGCGTAACTCACTAGAAGGTAAAAAAGTTAGTAAAGAAAGCTCGACCGCGATCCGTGTCATTACACGGCCACGATATGCAGCAAGACGAGGAAGAAACTCAGGGAAGCGGCTAGAGGATAACGCGGGATAATGTCGCGGTTTGGTTGTCGATAGCGCACCGGCCATATCACTGGCTGGATTTGAGTTGATGTAATCATTCTGTACTGCATAATGCATAATAGTCGTGACACGCTGTTGAAGACGCTGCGCGACGTTATTCTTAGCACTGGCAATAACTTTTTTAATCGGGGCTAATAGGTGGCTGGTTTTGAACTGGCGAATGTCAGACGAACCGATTTGAGGGAAGATATAAAGCTCAAGGTAGCGTAGAACGCGCGATCTATGGTCTTCACTCCAGCGCTTGTTACTGGCAGGCCATTCACGAGCGACAGTTTCGAAAGTATATGCCCCCGAATTCTCGGCCTGAGCTTCTTTCTGCTCGGCTTTTGGATCAATGCTCTGCACTAACAGCTTTTTAGCTTCGTCGAGTTTTGCTATTGTCTGAGCAAGAGTCTCAGTAGGCCAAACACCTAAAGCGAGGCGCTCCTCTTTCCTGTCAGAGGAGCGTCGGTATTTCATGCGCCAGTTTTTAGAGCCCGTGGCCAAAACCTCAAGATACAAACCGCCGCCATCGGCGATTTTGTAGCGTTTGTCTTTTGGCTTAGCTGTCTCGACCTGTCTGGTGTTGACCTTCATTTGGGGGCACATTTCTAATCGAAGTTAAGATGCCCCCAATTATGCCCCCAATGACTTCCGGATTTCAACGGACAACCTCGGACGACTCAGGCCGTAAAAATCGCTGCGAAAATTGATTTTAAGTGAATAGTTGGACTTTTTCGGATGATCTTGGAAGTACTAATGGTGCCGAAGGCCGGACTCGAACCGGCACGTATTTCTACGGTTGATTTTGAATCAACTGCGTCTACCGATTTCGCCACTTCGGCACTGAAGGGGATGCGGAAACGTTGTGGATTATACCTGTCGCGCGCCGCCATGCAAGCGACGACGCGCGAAACCCGCGCTAAGTGCCCAAAAAACCAGCGTCCTTCGTCACTCCAGCTCAGACACCGCCAGCCGTATCACCCTCGCCGCCTTCTGCTCCGGCAGCGCCAGCACCTTGGCCCACATCTCCTGCACCATATCGCAGGAGAGCTTCTCTTTGCCCGCCGCCTTCTCCGGCATCTGCAGCAGCTGGATGTCCTCGCCGTACTTATCGGCAAGTGCCTTCATTATCGGTCGCACATCCTCGACAGCCGCCTCGCGTTCGGCCGGGGTCACGGTGTGGCGGTTTTTGCCGTAAGCCGCGCGCATCATGTCGGCATCGGCCTGCATGCGCCGCGTCATCAGGTCTTTATCCAGCATGCGCATCGGGTTCACGCCGCCCTTCACCATCGGGTAGAGGAAGCGGAAGCAGGCGTCGTCGCTCACCTTCTGGATGGCGGCGGTCTGCTCCATGTTGATAGTCATGTAGTTCACCACGTTGGCGTCCGGGGCGTTTTGCAGGCGCGACATCTGCAAATGCAGGATCTGCGGCTGGATGGTGTCGATAATCTGCTGCTCCGGCTCGCCCGCCTTTTGCAGGGCGGACATCTGGTCGAGGATGCGCTGATGCAGCGCGGGCTCCTGCTCCTTAATCACCTGCCAGGCGGGCATCGCGTTGAGGGTGTTATCCATCTCTCGTTCCGGGGCGCGCTGCCTGTCGAAAAACACCCAGAACGCCACGGCGGCAGCCGCAATGACGACAATCACAATACGGGTCCACGTTTTATTCATCTCGCATCCTTATCCTTTCGCTATGCCGGTTTACACCGGCACGCCGCTGTGGAAGCGAAACTCGTTGTCCGGTGTCGAGATAAGTGTGGCTTCAATTTCGCCAAAAAGCTGTATGCGCGGTGAGATATCGTCGTCACTCACCTGCTGGGCCAGCGTCAGGTAGTCCTGATAGTGGCGCGCTTCCGAGCGCAGCAGCGAGAGATAAAACCTCTGCAGGTCGTCGTCGAGGGACGGGGCCAGCGCGGCGAAGCGTTCGCAGGAGCGGGCTTCGATGTAGGCGCCGCAGATGAGCTTGTCGATCAGCGTCAGCGGCTCGTGGGTGCGCACTTCCTTCAGCATCCCTTTGGCGTAGCGGCTGGCGGTGATTTTGACGTACGGAATGTCGCGAGCCAGCATCGCCTCGCGCACCTGCCAGAAGTGGTGCAGCTCCTCTTTAATCAGCAGCACCATGCTGTCGATGAGCGCCTGGCCCCACGGGTCGTCGGTTTTGGGCATCACGCTTTTGCCAATCTGCCTGTGCAGGGCGATGAAGTCCGGCTCTGGGCCGTCGCGGAAGGTGAACTGTTCGTAGGGTTTGAGCCAGTCGAGCAGCGCGTCGGCACCGCTTTCGTCGGCGACGTATTTACGCACCAGCAGCAGCGCGGTCTGGGCGGCCTTGAGCTCGCACACCATGTGGTCGGTGAGCAGCAGCGGCAGGTTCGCCGGGTCGCGGGCTTTATCAATCCATGCTTGCGGGGTCGGGCACTGGAGGAAGTTGAGTACGGGGGCGAGTATCTGCGGGTAATCCATGGTTCTGCCTTGAAAAAGCGGTGGCGCGTGCCACCGCCTGAATCACTTAGTGACGCACGCCGTCGTCGTCTTCGTCGACGTAATCTTCGTCGTCGCCCTCTTCGCCGTCTTCACCGTTCGGATCTTCGAAGTAGGTTCCCCAGCCGTCGTATTCCACTTCAAACTTCTCGGCCAGGTTCATCAGCTGTTCGACCTGCGCGTCGATCAGCTCCGCCTTCAGCGCGCCTTCGCTCAGGATGTCGCAGCAGATGACGGTGTCGCCCTCTTCCACTTCCAGCTCTTCCGGCTCGGTCACTTCGTAGCCCAGCTTGAAGGCTTCCACGGCCATTTTTTCCAGCGCGTCGAAATCATCCGCAGAGAAATGGTGCTCGATGGTGTACAGCGCGTCCGGATCGCTACCGTCTTCCAGCAGCTCTTCAATAATCAGACGCGTCTCTTCGCGTTGCTCTTCCAGGTGTTCCGGGTTTGCCATGGCTCAATCCTCTTTAAAGTGCGGCAGATACTTCTATTTTCACACACGGGCGGGTTTGCCTCCACCTTTGTTGGAAAGATTTGTGAAACGGGGTTGCAAATGAATAATTACACATATAAAGTGAATTTTAATTCAATAAGTGGCGTTCGCCATGTGAGGATAAAATGTCTGATCTGTACAAGAAACACTTTCTGAAATTGCTCGACTTTACCCCTGCACAGTTCACTTCTCTGCTGACCCTTGCCGCACAGCTCAAAGCCGATAAAAAAAATGGCAAGGAAGTACAGAAGCTTACCGGTAAAAACATCGCGCTCATCTTCGAAAAAGACTCGACCCGTACACGTTGCTCTTTCGAAGTTGCCGCATTTGACCAGGGCGCGCGCGTCACCTATTTAGGGCCGAGCGGCAGCCAGATTGGGCATAAAGAGTCAATTAAGGACACCGCGCGAGTGCTCGGGCGGATGTACGACGGCATTCAGTATCGCGGCCACGGCCAGGAAGTGGTCGAAACGCTGGCGCAGTACGCGGGCGTGCCGGTGTGGAACGGGCTGACCAACGAGTTCCACCCGACCCAGCTGCTGGCGGACCTGCTGACCATGCAGGAGCACCTGCCGGGCAAGGCGTTTAACGAGATGACGCTGGTCTACGCGGGCGACGCGCGCAACAACATGGGCAACTCAATGCTGGAAGCAGCGGCACTGACCGGGCTGGATCTGCGCCTGGTGGCTCCGAAGGCCTGCTGGCCGGAAGAGAGCCTGGTGGCGGAGTGCAGCGCGCTGGCGGAGAAGCACGGCGGGAAAATCACCCTGACGGAAGACGTGGCGGCGGGCGTGAAGGGCGCGGACTTTATCTATACCGACGTGTGGGTGTCGATGGGCGAAGCCAAAGAGAAGTGGGCGGAGCGTATCGCGCTGCTGCGCGGGTATCAGGTAAACGCGCAGATGATGGCGCTGACCGGGAATCCGGACGTGAAGTTTCTGCACTGTCTGCCGGCGTTCCATGACGACCAGACCACGCTCGGCAAGCAGATGGCGAAGGAGTTCGATCTGCACGGCGGGATGGAGGTGACGGACGAGGTGTTTGAGTCGGCGGCGAGCATCGTGTTCGACCAGGCGGAAAACCGGATGCATACGATTAAAGCGGTGATGGTGGCGACGCTTGGGGAGTGATTTAATCCTCTGCGGCCTGACGCCCTCACCCCGGCCCTCTCCCACTGGGAGAGGGAGAACACCCGGCCCACAGGCCCGTGCAAGCGAAGCGCCGCCGGGCGAATCAGGCGACGATGCGGCCTGACGCCCTCACCCCGGCCCTCTCCCACGGGGAGAGGGAGAACACCCGGCCCACAGGCCCGTGCAAGCGTAGCGCCGCCGGGCGAATCAGGCGACGATGCGGCCTGACGCCCTCATCCCGGCCCTCTCCCACGGGGAGAGGGAGAACACCCAGCCCGTAGGCCCGTGCAAGCGTAGCGCCGCCGGGCGAATCAGGCGACGATGCGGCCTGATGCCCTCACATCGGTCCTCTCCCACGGGGAGAGGGAGAAAACCCGGCCCGTAGGCCCGTGCAAGCGAAGCGCCGCCGGGTGAATCAGGCGACGATGCGGCCTGGTGCCCTCACCCCGGCCCTCTCCCACGGGGAGAGGGAGAACACCCGGCCCGTAGGCCCGTGCAAGCGTAGCGCCACCGGGCGAATCAGGCGGTGATGCGGTCTGGTGCCCTCACCCCGGCCCTCTCCCACGGGGAGAGGGAGAACACCCGGCCCACAGGCCCGTGCAAGCGTAGCGCCACCGGGCGAATCAGGCGACGATGCGGCCTGATACCCTCACCCCGGCCCTCTCCCACGGGGAGAGGGAGAACACCCGGCCCGTAGGCCCGTGCAAGCGTAGCGCCGCCGGGCGAATCAGGCGACGATGCGGCCTGATGCCCTCACCTCGGTCCTCTCCCACGGGGAGAGGGAGAAAACCCGGCCCGTAGGCCCGTGCAAGCGTAGCGCCGCCGGGCGAATCAGGCGACGATGCGGCCTGATGCCCTCACCCCGGTCCTCTCCCACGGGGAGAGGGAGAAAACCCGGCCCGTAGGCCCGTGCAAGCGTAGCGCCGCCGGGCGAATCAGGCGGTGATGCGGCCTGACGCCCTCATCCTGGCCCTTTCAAACACCCGTTTCAGGCAACAAGCATCTTAACCACTACTTTACGCACCTGCGCCGGTGCCCCCACCGCGCACAGCGGCTTATGCACCTCACCCGGCCAGAACACCACAAAATCCCCTTCGCTCAGCACCACGGTTTTCTCCTGTTCGCCTTCCGGCAGGAACGCGATGTCTTTGTCCGCCAGCCAGTCGGTGTCCGGCATGCCGGGCGGCAGGGTGCTGAAGGTCATCCCTTCCTGACCCTTCATCACGATCTGGATATCCAGATAGCGCGCGTGGTACTCGGCGCGGCGCTCGGCGAACGGCAGGGTCATGTCTTCAGAGACAAGATAAAACAGGCGGCTGCCGTTGATGTCGTGCTTGCCGAGCGGTGTGGCGTCGGTGACGTGGGCTTTTACGTGCTCAATCGCCTGGCGCAGATCGTCAGGCAGCCAGGACTGCAGATGGTGGATGTTGCCAATAATCATTAGAAAACCCTCAATATAAAACAATGTTTCATTTTTATCTTTTATACGAGAATCCAGGCTGCCATACCAGCCCTTTTTGGACGAGGCTTGCGCGAGCGCATGTTTATCGGGAAAGGTGTTAATTTGCTGTTAAGCCCTCGCAGGCATTTATGCAATCATTATGCATATCTTCAGTTCTTCGTTATCACGGCCTTGCGCTAACTTACTGATCGTCATGCCTTAACAACAAAACTCGCTACAGCTTCACATTTTATCACTTTGATAATTTGCTATTAAATTCAATAAATATTTATTGATTTTCCTTAAGCCAAAAATAGTTAATTAGCAATATTGCATAGCCATTCCCTGTCGCCTTCAAACACAATTAAAATCAATGGCTTAACAAAATATTTCAAAGCATGAAATTCTACAAAACACTAACAACTGCAAATAATGACAACGGATATTGCTTAGCTATTCACCTCGCCAGAATAACCAATTAATCATTATCTGATGCGAATCATGCAAATGAAAACAACCCCCTTAATATCCGTTTTCGCGTGAGCAATATCACAATACGGATTATTTAACTGCCTAGTATGAATCACGAAATCAATTGAGCTTAGCCGCCATGCAATTAAACACATCACATGGCGCATGCCCTTTTTATTCTGAAAAACAGTTAAAGGAATAATTATGGAAAAGCATTACGTCGGTTCTGAAATTGGTCAATTGCGTAGCGTTATGCTGCACCGCCCAAATTTAAGTCTGAAACGCTTAACGCCATCGAATTGTCAGGAGCTGCTTTTCGATGACGTGCTCTCGGTTGAGAGGGCGGGTGAGGAGCATGACATCTTCGCAAATACGCTGCGCGAGCAGGGTGTGGAAGTCCTGCTATTGACCGACCTTCTTACACAAACCCTTGATATTGCAGAAGCGAAAGCCTGGCTGCTGGATACGCAAATCTCCGACTATCGCCTCGGCCCAACCTTTGCCGGCGACGTGCGCGGCTGGCTGGCGGATATGCCGCACCGTGAACTGGCGCGCAGGCTGAGCGGCGGATTAACCTACGGTGAAATACCGGCGGCCATTAAAAATATGGTGGTGGATACCCACACGGCGAATGATTTTATTATGAAACCGCTGCCGAACCATTTATTTACCCGCGATACCTCGTGCTGGATTTATAACGGCGTCTCTATTAACCCAATGGCCAAACCGGCCCGTCAGCGTGAAACCAATAACCTGCGGGCAATATATCGCTGGCACCCGGCGTTTGCCGACGGCGATTTTATTAAGTATTTCGGCGACGAGAATATTAATTACGACCACGCCACCTTAGAAGGCGGTGACGTATTAGTGATTGGCCGCGGCGCGGTATTGATCGGCATGTCCGAGCGCACGACGCCGCAGGGCGTGGAGTTCCTCGCCAACAGCCTGTTCAAACACCGCCAGGCCGAGCGAGTGATCGCCGTTGAGCTGCCAAAACACCGCTCCTGCATGCACCTCGACACCGTCATGACCCACATCGACGTGGATACCTTCTCCGTCTACCCGGAAGTGGTGCGCAAAGACGCCCAGTGCTGGACGCTCACCCCGGACGGTCGCGGCGGCCTGCAGCGCACCCAGGAAACCGACCTGCTGCACGCCATCGAGAAGGCGCTCGGCATTAACCAGGTGCGTCTGATCACCACCGGTGGCGACGCCTTTGAGGCCGAACGCGAGCAGTGGAACGACGCCAATAACGTCCTCACCATCCGCCCCGGCGTGGTGATCGGCTACGAGCGCAACGTCTGGACCAACGAGAAGTACGACAAAGCGGGCATCACCGTGCTGCCCATCCCTGGCGACGAGCTCGGACGCGGCCGCGGCGGCGCGCGCTGCATGAGCTGCCCACTGGAACGCGACGGAATTTAAAGGAGCCATCATGGAACGAAAACCCACTCTGGTTGTGGCCCTGGGCGGCAACGCGCTGCTCAAGCGCGGCGAGCCGCTTGAAGCGGAGATCCAGCGCCAGAACATCGAGCAGGCCGCCCGCACCATCGCCGGGCTGACGGCGCAGTGGCGCGTGGTGCTGGTACACGGCAACGGGCCGCAGGTCGGGCTGCTGGCGCTGCAGAACAGCGCCTACGACAAAGTCACGCCCTACCCGCTGGACGTTCTCGGCGCGGAAAGCCAGGGAATGATCGGCTACATGCTCCAGCAGGCGCTGAAAAACAGCCTGCCGCAGCGGGAGGTGAGCGTTCTGCTCACGCAGGTGGAAGTGGACGCCGCCGACCCGGCCTTCAGCAACCCGACCAAGTACATCGGCCCGGTCTACAGCGAAGCCCAGGCAAAAACGCTGGCGGCGGAGAAAGGCTGGGTGTTTAAGGCCGACGGCAGCTACGTCCGCCGCGTGGTGCCGTCACCGCAGCCGAAGCGCATCGTCGAGAGCGACGCCATCACGGCGCTGATCCAGCGCGACCACCTGGTGATCTGCAACGGCGGCGGCGGCGTACCGGTGGTGGAACACGCTAACGGCTATCGCGGCATTGAGGCGGTAATCGACAAAGACCTCTCCGCCGCCCTGCTGGCGCGCCAGATCGAAGCCGATGCCCTGCTGATCCTCACCGATGCCGACGCGGTGTACCTCGACTGGGGCAAACCGACCCAGCGTCCGCTGGCGCAGGTGACGCCGGAACTGCTCAGGGGCATGCAGTTCGACGCCGGATCGATGGGGCCGAAAGTGGCCGCCTGCCGCGAGTTCGTTGAAGCCTGTAACGGCATTGCCGGGATCGGCGCGCTGGCCGACGGCGCGGAGATCCTCGCGGGCGAGAAAGGCACGTTGATTCGTAACTGAACACTCATTTTAAAAAGGATTTAGCCATGACCATCAACCTGAAAAACCGCAACTTCCTGAAACTGCTGGACTACACCCCGGCGGAGATCCAGTACCTGATCGACCTCGCCATTGAGCTCAAGGCCGCCAAAAAAGCCGGGCGCGAGAAGCAAACCCTGGTCGGGAAAAACATCGCCCTGATCTTTGAAAAAACCTCCACCCGCACCCGCTGCGCCTTCGAAGTGGGCGCGTTCGATCAGGGCGCGCAGGTGTCCTATCTCGGCCCAAGCGGATCGCAGATTGGCCATAAAGAGTCGATGAAAGACACCGCCCGCGTGCTGGGCCGCATGTACGACGGCATCGAATACCGCGGCTACGGCCAGGCCATCGTTGAAGAGCTGGGCGAGTACGCGGGCGTGCCGGTGTGGAACGGCCTGACCGACGAGTTCCACCCAACCCAAATCCTCGCCGACCTGATGACCATGCTGGAGCACTCCCCGGGCAAAACCCTGCCGGAGCTGAGCTTTGCCTACCTCGGGGACGCGCGCAACAACATGGGCAACTCGCTGATGGTTGGCGCGGCCAAGATGGGGATGGATATCCGCCTCGTCGCGCCGAAATCCTTCTGGCCGGAAGCGGGGCTGGTTGAGCAGTGCCGCGCCATCGCAAAAGAGACGGGCGCGCGCATTACCCTCACCGACGACGTGGAAGAAGGCGTGCAGGGGACCGACTTCCTCTACACCGACGTGTGGGTCTCCATGGGCGAGCCGAAGGAAGCCTGGGCCGAGCGCGTCAGCCTGATGAAGCCGTATCAGATTAACGCCCAGGTGATGAAGGCCACCGGCAACCCGAACGTCAAGTTCATGCACTGCCTGCCGGCGTTCCACAACGAGCACACCAAAGTGGGTCGCGAGATCGAGATGGCGTACGGGCTGAAGGGGCTGGAGGTGACGGAAGAGGTCTTCGAATCACCAAACTCCATCGTCTTCGACGAAGCAGAGAACCGCATGCACACCATTAAAGCGGTCATGGTGGCGACACTCGGCGACTAATCACCGCCCGGCGCGCCGCGGGTGCGCCGGGTTTAAGGAGAACATCATGGGCAAGTTTAAGTTTCCCTCCGCTTACACCATTCTCTTTTTTCTGATTGCCGTTGTGGCGGCGCTGAGCTGGGTCGTTCCCGCCGGTCAGTATCAGATGGCGATGAACGACACCCTCGGTAAAGAAGTCCCGATTGCCGGAACCTACTCGCACGTGGCCGCACATCCGCAGGGGCTGGTTTCCGTCCTGATGGCGCCCATCGCCGGGCTGTACGATCCGGTTTCCGGCCAGGCCGGAGCGATCGACGTGGCGCTGTTTATTCTGATCATCGGGGGATTTCTCGGGATCGTCACCAAAACCGGGGCGATTGACGCCGGGATCGAGCGCGTCACCACCCGACTGCGCGGACGCGAGGAGTGGATGATCCCGATCCTGATGGCGCTGTTTGCCGCGGGCGGCACCATTTACGGCATGGCCGAAGAGTCGCTGCCGTTCTACACCCTGCTGGTGCCGGTGATGCTGGCCGCCAGGTTCGATCCGGTTGTCGCCGCCTCCACCGTGCTGCTCGGGGCGGGGATCGGCACGCTGGGTTCCACCATTAACCCGTTTGCCACGGTCATCGCCGCCAACGCCGCCGGGATCCCCTTTACCAACGGCATCGCACTGCGCGTGGCGCTGCTGGTCATCGGCTGGATCATCTGCGTGGCGTGGGTGATGCGCTACGCCCGCAAGGTGCGCAAGGATCCCTCGCAGTCTATCGTTGCAGACAAGCAGGAAGAGAACCTCGCCCATTTCCTCGGCAACAAAGGCGAACAGTCGCTGGAATTCACCCCGGTGCGCAAAATCATCCTGGTGATTTTTGCCCTCGCCTTCGCGGTGATGATTTACGGCGTGGCGGTGCTGGGCTGGTGGATGGCGGAGATCTCCGCAGTATTTCTCGCCAGCGCGATTATCGTTGGCCTGATTGCCCGCATGAGCGAAGAGGAGCTGACGTCGACGTTTATCAACGGCGCGCGAGATTTGCTGGGCGTCGCGCTGATTATCGGCATCGCGCGCGGTATCGTAGTCATCATGGATAAGGGCATGATTACCCACACCATTTTGCACAGCGCGGAAGGGCTGGTCAGCGGGTTGTCCACGGTGGCGTTTATCAACGTGATGTACTGGCTGGAGGTCGTGCTGTCGTTTCTTGTGCCTTCTTCATCCGGCCTGGCCGTTCTGACGATGCCGATCATGGCACCGCTTGCTGATTTCGCTAACGTCAACCGCGACCTGGTGGTCACGGCTTACCAGTCGGCCTCCGGCATCGTAAACCTCGTCACGCCCACCTCTGCCGTCGTGATGGGCGGGCTGGCTATCGCCCGGGTGCCCTACGTGCGCTATCTGAAATGGGTGGCGCCGCTGCTGGCGATCCTGACGGTGGTGATTATGGTGGCGTTAAGTCTGGGGGCGTTGTTGTAATTTGCCGGATGGCGCTGCGCTTATCCGGCCTACGGATCGGTGCGGTGTCACCGGTTATTTCGGGAACTGATATGGGAAACATGATGGATTACGAAGAGTACTCTCCCAAAGAACAACTGCAGCTCACGGTGTGCCAGCGTTTGATCGCCGAAAAGAGTTATCTTTCGCAGGAAGAGATTCGCCGCGACCTGCAGGAGAGAGGGTTTGACAGCATCAGCCAGTCGACCGTTTCGCGATTGCTGAAGTTGCTCGGAGTCATAAAAATTCGAAATGCCAAAGGGCTAAAGATTTATTCGTTGAATCCCCAGCTGCGCCCTGCCCCCGATGCTGCACGTACCGTTTCGGAAATGGTGGTGAGCGTCGAGCATAATAGCGAGTTTATCCTTGTCCATACCGTCGCCGGATATGGCCGCGCGGTGGCGCGTATTCTGGATTATCACCAGCTTCCGGAAATATTAGGCGTGGTGGCCGGCAGCAGTATCGTCTGGGTCGCTCCGCGGGTGGTGAAGCGCACCGCGCTGGTGCATAAGCAAATTAATTATTTACTCAGAACGAATTAATATTCATAAAGAACCGTTTGCATTGAGTAAAGCGTGCATTAAATCGCTTGATCCGAAAAGCGAGCTGCGTATAATGCCCGACAATTTGCCGGGAGGAAGCATGGTCAAGCGTGTACGACATAACGTCTTACCGCGTCTGAAATCAGACGCTGGCCTGCCGTTTTTCTTCCCGTTGCTAAACCTATTCCCAGAGCCCCTCATTTGAGGGGCTTTTTTTTGCCCGGCGTCAGGAGATAAACATGAATCCGCTTTATCAAAAACACATCATTTCCATAAACGACCTCAGCCGCGAAGAGCTGGAACTGGTTCTGGAAACCGCGGCAAAACTGAAGGCCAATCCGCAACCGGAGCTGCTGAAGCACAAGGTGATTGCGAGCTGCTTCTTTGAAGCCTCGACCCGCACCCGCCTCTCCTTTGAGACCTCCATGCACCGCCTGGGCGCGAGCGTGGTGGGCTTCTCGGACAGCAGCAACACGTCGCTGGGTAAAAAAGGCGAGACCCTCGCGGACACCATTTCAGTCATCAGCACCTACGTCGACGCGATTGTGATGCGTCATCCGCAGGAGGGCGCGGCGCGCCTGGCGACCGAGTTTTCCGGCGGCATTCCGGTACTCAACGCCGGTGACGGTGCCAACCAGCACCCAACGCAGACGCTGCTGGATCTGTTCACCATTCAGGAGACCCAGGGCAAGCTTGAGAACCTGAACATTGCCATGGTTGGCGACCTGAAATACGGCCGCACCGTTCACTCCCTGACCCAGGCGCTGGCGAAATTTAACGGCAACCGCTTCTACTTCATCGCCCCGGACGCGCTGGCGATGCCGCAGTACATTCTCGACATGCTGGACGAGAAAGGCATTGCGTGGAGCCTGCATGCCAGCATCGAAGAGGTGATGAGCCACGTGGATATTCTGTACATGACCCGCGTGCAAAAAGAGCGCCTGGACCCGTCCGAATACGCCAACGTGAAGGCGCAGTTCGTGCTGCGCGCCAGCGACCTGGAAGGCGCACGCGACAACATGAAGGTCCTGCATCCGCTGCCGCGCATCGATGAGATCACCACAGACGTGGACAAAACGCCGCACGCCTGGTACTTCCAGCAGGCAGGAAACGGCATCTTCGCCCGCCAGGCGTTACTGGCACTGGTTCTGAATCGCGAATTAGCTCTGTAAGGGGAGACGACCATGACACACGATAACAAACTCCAGGTTGAAGCCATCAAGCGTGGCACCGTGATTGACCACATCCCTGCGCAGGTGGGCTTTAAGCTGCTGACGCTGTTCAAACTGACCGAAACCGACCAGCGCATCACCATCGGCCTGAACCTGCCGTCGGGCGAGATGGGCCGCAAAGATCTGATTAAAATCGAGAACACCTTCCTGACCGACGAGCAGGTTAACCAGCTGTCGCTGTACGCGCCGGACGCCACCGTCAACCGCATCGACGAGTATGAAGTGGTCGGTAAATCCCGCCCGAGCCTGCCGGATCGCATCGAAAACGTGCTGGTCTGCCCGAACAGCAACTGCATCAGTCATGCTGAGCCGGTTTCCTCCAGCTTTGCAGTGAAAAAACGCGCCAATGACATCGCGCTCAAATGCAAATACTGTGAAAAAGAGTTTTCTCATTATGTGGTGCTGGCCAACTAATTGAGGTTGGTAATGAAATCCCGGCTGTTATAATGGCCGGGAACATTCTTAACGCTGTAATTCTGGAGAAAACATGAGCAAAGTACTCGCGACGGAAAATGCACCAGCCGCTATCGGCCCTTACGTTCAGGGCGTTGATCTGGGCAGCATGATCATCACTTCAGGTCAGATCCCCGTAAACCCAAAAACCGGCGCGGTGCCGGAAGATGTCGCGGCGCAGGCGCGTCAGTCGCTGGAAAACGTGCAGGCGATCGTTGAATCTGCGGGTCTGAAAGTGGGCGATATCGTGAAAACCACCGTTTTCGTGAAAGATCTGAACGACTTCGCGACCGTTAACGCCACCTACGAAGCCTTCTTCACCGAGCACAACGCCACCTTCCCGGCGCGCTCCTGCGTGGAAGTGGCGCGTCTGCCAAAAGACGTGAAAATTGAAATCGAAGCGATTGCCGTTCGTCGCTAATTCGCTTTGTCGACAATAAGGCAGCCTGGGGCTGCCTTTTTTATGGCCCGCTACTGATTCCGCGTGGCGCGAAGCAGCGTCTCCAGCGGATAGACCGCCGCAATCACCACTTCGTCCTGCACCTTCGCCGCGTTATCCAGCTCGCTCTGAATCGAGGCGATCTCTTTGTCATCCAGCGTGCCCTGACGCGCCACCAGATCCGTCAGCCGAAGGCCAATGGAGGCGAGCTTATCCACCTCCTGGATCACCGGCTTCATCGCCTTGAACTGATAGCTGTTTTCGCTTAAGGCCAGCGCGTCGCTGGTATTGCTCTGCCAGCGGTTAAAGACGTGGCGCAGGGCGTCGGCGCTTTCCGTGTCTTCCGCATCGCTCACCAGACGGTCCGCCCATTTGTGCATCTGGCGCACGGTGGCGCTTTCGGCGTTTAGCGCATCGGCGAAGCGGTTGAGCGGCTCGAACTGATGATAGTTTCCGGCCTGGAACTTCAGGTGCTGGCGGGTGTAATACTGAGCCGGTTCAATCGCCTGAGCGAGGATCTGCAGCGGCAGGGTGTCGGCATTACCGGCAAGGCGCGTGAACTGAACCTGCTGCTGGGTATGCTGCTGCAGCCCGACCGACACCGTCGACCAGCTGTCCATCGCCTGCAGTCGGGTGTACATGTTGTCGACGTCGTTGACGTCCTGCGCGGACCACAGCCGCTCCGCCACCGCAAAGGTGCGCGGCCACAGGCGGATATCCAGCACCGGCGCCACCACGTTTTCCGCCCACAGCGCCGCTTCGCCGCCGAGCAGGTTGGCCTGGTTCGCCACGTCCGGCACGACGGGCGGAACACCTTTCGGCACGTCGTCCAGACGCGCGCCGCTAATCGGGTAGCGCGTATTTCCGACAAGGAAATAACCGGAGAGTTTATCGTTATCAACGGTGACGACCGGGCGCGTTTCGCCCATCCACGTATCGACAGTAAACGTGACCTGGCTGTCATCTCGCCATTCGATGTTCTGCACCGCCCGGCGGGATTTCCCGGCAAAATCAATAAACCCGCGCCAGCCGGCATCCCCTTTCACCAGCGTGAAGCTCCCCTCCACCGGCTTGCCCTTCAGGCGCGGCATGGAGAAGGCCCAGCTCTGGGCGCTGTCGGTATCCGCTATCACATCAACGCCGTTTAACCCCTGCGGGACGATCTCGTTGCGGTAGTGATAGGCGGTGGACTGGGGCTGGTCAAGATAGAACCCGGTGGAGAGAATGCCCTTGTAGCCGTTCTGTGCCACCTGCCCCAGCGCGTCCTGCCCCTGCCAGGACTGGATCAAAATGCTTTTCGGTAAGTCAGGATGGTAGATCTCGTCCCAGCCGACCATCTGGCGGTGATGCTTCTCGAGGATCGTTTCCAGCCTGCGGTTGAAGTACGCCTGCAGCGCGTGGCTGTCCGCCAGCCTGTTGTCGCGCATAAACTGCTGGATGGCCGGGTTCGCTTTCCACTGGCTGTCGTCCACCTCATCTCCGCCGATGTGCAGATACGGATCGGGGAAGATCGCCGCCAGTTCGCTGACCATCGCGTCGGCAAACGCGTAGGTTGCGTCTTTAGAGGGATCGAGAACCGGCTTCAGCACGCCCCAGTGGCGCTCCATGGCGTATGGCCCCGGCGCGCTCATCAGCTCCGGGTAAGCCACGGCAATCGCCGAGGCGTGGCCAGGCATGTCGATCTCCGGCACCACGCGAATGCCGCGCTCGGCGGCGTAGCGCACCACCTCACGCATCTGTTCAGGCGTGTAGAACAGCCCGTCGCTGGCAAGCTGCGTCAGCTTAGGATAGCGCTTCGAGCTGAAGCGCCAGCCCTGGTCGTCGGTCAGGTGCCAGTGCAGAACGTTGAGCTTCGCCGCGGCCATGCCGTCGATCTGACGTTTGATATCCGGCAGCGGGATAAAGTGACGTGCCGAATCGAGCAGCAGCCCGCGCCACGGGAAGCGCGGCGAATCTTCAATGGTAACCCACGGCAGAGAGGTGTTTTCCGCGCCGTTCTGCATCAGCTGGAGCAGGGTTTCCATGGCGCGCAGCGCGCCGAAGCGGGTATTGGCGGAGATATCGACGCCGTTGGCATCCACCGTGAGCTTATAGCTTTCATCGCTGTCCGGCAGCGGCTGCGGCTTCACCTTTTTAGCGATGGCGATGCGGATAGTCGGTTTGTCTGGCTTTTCAGCCTGAGGCTGCAGCGTCCAGCCGGTTTGCAGGGCGATGCGCTGGCGCAGGCGGTTGACGGCGTCACCGAGATCGTCCCCGCTGACGCTAATGGATACGTTGTTGCTGAGCACCAGTGCGCCCTGGGTCGTCGGGCGTTCGACCTTTGCAGGCCAGGGCATCAAAGGGAGATCCCCTGCCGGGGCGGCAAAGGCAGAGGCGCCGAGCATCAGCCCGGCGGTTAAGAGACTGTACCGTAACATGAATGTTCCTTATCTGACGGGCCAAATAAAGGCAAAACATTCTGTTAACATGCGCTCAATTTGTCGTCAAGCGAATGCGCCGACGGAGATCACAGGTTGTTGAATTTGGGAGGAAAGCCAGTCCCCTCACCCCGGCCCTCTCCCCAAAAGGGAGAGGGTGAAAGGCGGCACCGAGCGGTCCCCTCTCCCTTTCAGGGAGAGGGTGAGGGTATGTTTTTACTGCCAGCCATACCGACGCGCATAGAACCCTTTCACCATCTGGGTCAGCACCATATAGCCTGCGAGGATCGCCACCAGCCACGGGAAGTAGCTCAGCGGCAGCGCCTGCAGCTGCAGGTAGCTCGCCAGCGGTGAGAACGGCAGCGCAATGCCGAGCGCCATCACAATCCCCGTCATCACAATCAGCGGCCATGCGGCGCGGCTCTGGATGAACGGAATGCGGCGCGTGCGGATCATATGCACAATCAGCGTCTGCGACAGCAGCCCGACCACGAACCAGCCGGACTGGAACAGCGTCTGGTGTTCCGGGGTGTTGGCATGGAACACAAACCACATCAGGCAGAAGGTCAGAATGTCGAAGATGGAGCTGATCGGGCCAAAGAACAGCATGAAACGCCCGAGATCTGCCGGGTTCCAGTGCTGCGGCTTCTGGATCTGCTCGTCGTCCACGTTATCAAACGGGATAGCCACCTGAGACACGTCGTACATCAGGTTCTGGATCAGCAGGTGCAGCGGCAGCATCGGCAGGAACGGCAGAAACGCGCTCGCCACCAGCACGCTGAAGACGTTACCGAAGTTGGAGCTGGCGGTCATCTTGATGTACTTGAGCATATTGGCAAAGGTACGGCGTCCTTCGATTACGCCCTCTTCCAGCACCATCAGGCTCTTTTCCAGCAGAATAATATCCGCCGCTTCGCGGGCGATATCCACCGCACCGTCAACGGAGATACCGATATCCGCCGCACGCAGGGCGGGCGCATCGTTGATGCCGTCGCCCATAAAGCCCACCACGTGCCCTTCGCGCTTAAGCAGGGTGACGATGCGCTCTTTGTGCATCGGCGTCAGCCGGGCAAACAGCGTGGTACGCTGGGCAAGCTTCGCCAGTTCGTCATCAGAGAGATGTTCAATATCGCTCCCCACCACCACGTCGCCCGCGTCCAGCCCCACCTCGTGGCACACTTTGGCCGCCACCAGCTCGCTGTCGCCGGTGAGGATTTTCACGGTAATACCGCTCGCCTTCAGCGCTTTTAGCGCCGGTGCGGTGGTCTCTTTCGGCGGATCGAGGAAGGCGATGTAGCCCTCGAGGATCAGATCGGACTCGTCGATACGCTGGTAATCCCCCTCCCGCGCGGGCAGGAACTTGCTCGCTACCGCCACCACGCGCAGCCCCTGACGGTTCAGGTTGTCGGTGACGCGCTTGATGCGGCGCAGCATGGTGTCGTCCAGCGGCACGATGTCGCCGTTATAGCGCACCTGCGTGGACACGTTGAGGATCTCCTGCAGCGCCCCTTTGCAGATCAGCTGATGCACGTCCGTCTGCTCGCTCACCACCACCGACATGCGGCGGCGCTCGAAGTCGAACGGGATCTCATCCACCTTCTGCCAGCGGCCGGAGAGCGTGCGGGCGGACTCTTCATCCACCCCTTCCAGCACGGCGACGTCGAGCAGGTTTTTCAGCCCGGTCTGATAATGGCTGTTCAGCCACGCGCTGTGCAGCACGCGCTCGCTGGTTTTGCCGGAGATATCGGTGTGGTTCTCCAGCACGATTTTGTCCTGCGTCAGGGTGCCGGTTTTATCGGTGCAGAGAATGTCCATCGCACCAAAGTTTTGAATGGCGTCGAGGTGTTTGACGATCACCTTCTGTTTAGAGAGCTTCACCGCACCGCGCGCCAGCGTAGAGGTGACAATCATCGGCAGCATTTCCGGCGTTAAGCCGACGGCCACGGAGAGCGCAAACAGCGCCGCTTCCCACCAGTCGCCCTTGGTGTAGCCGTTGATCAGCAGCACGATCGGCGTCATCACCATCATAAAGCGGATCAGCAGCATGCTGACGCGGCCAATTCCCTTCTGGAAGGCATTCGGCTCGCTCTCCTGCTCGCTGACGCGCCCGGCAAGCTGACCAAACCAGGTGTTGCCCCCGGTAGCGGTGACAATCGCCTGCGCGGTGCCGCTGACGACCGTGGTGCCCATAAAGCACAGGGTGTCGCACTCGAGCGGGTTCATCTGCTGCGGGTCGCGGCTGCGCGCCACCTTTTCAACGGGCAGGGATTCCCCGGTCAGGGAAGCCTGCGCGACGAAGAGATCGCGTGCCTGGATGATGCGTAAATCCGCCGGGATCATGTCCCCTGCGGCCAGCTTCACCAGATCCCCCGGCACCAGCTGGTCGATAGGCAATTCCACCCAGGCGTTTTCGCCGAGATCGTTGATCACGCGCGAAACGGTCGCGGTGTTACTGACCATCGCCTTCAGGGCGTCCGCCGCTTTGGTGGAGCGCGCCTCCTGAATAAAGTTCAGCAGCGTGGAGATGCCCACCATCAGGGCAATCACCCCTGCGGCAAACAGATCTTCCGTCGCGTAGGAGATGAGGCCGAGCACGGTCAGCAGCAGGTTGAACGGGTTGCGGTAGCAGAGCCACAGGTGCACCCACCACGGAGACGGCTTTTGCGCCGGGATCTGGTTATCGCCATGCACGGCGCGGATTTTTTCCACTTCGGACGCGTTCAGGCCTTCCGGGTGCCCGCCAAAGGCGCGCCAGACTTCATTTTCATCCATCGCCGCCACGTTCAGGCAGCGTTCGGTCAGGGAAGCGGGGATCGCGGCCCCCGCCATGTTTTTGGCGTTTGGCAGCGGGTCGCGCTGAACAAGACGGTGTGGCAGGTGGCGGCTCAGCAGGGCCTGCAGCTGCCGGGTGATATTTTTAAACATAGTCATTCCTCCGCATCCA
Organism: Enterobacter sp. ECC-249; assembly: GCF_043965265.1. Taxonomy (NCBI): domain Bacteria; kingdom Pseudomonadati; phylum Pseudomonadota; class Gammaproteobacteria; order Enterobacterales; family Enterobacteriaceae; genus Enterobacter; species Enterobacter sp. ECC-249. The sequence goes on along the minus strand of NZ_CP143660.1, from coordinate 1,063,592 downwards.
CGATCGCGGACGCAGCTTTTCCTTCAGGCGTGGCAAAGCCGTACCTGAGAGGCACTCAATTTTTCAAGCAGGAACGTTTGGGACGTTGCTGCCTCACATCACCGGTGAGTCAGCAACAGGCTGGCTTACCGGAAAGAACGCATTCTCCCGTTCAGGAGAGGTGTGGGATCGGGATCCATGAAGCCTCCGGTAAGTAAAAAGTAGGGTGTCGCCGCGCAGTATAAGGATTTAAGCGTACCCTTTGTGACGATTCGGACGGTATTATACCCCCCTGCAAATAAACCGAACGTAAACCAGACTTTGCCCATAGCGAAATCGCGCTATAGCATTAGGCTCAATTGACCATTTTGTTGTTGTTACAGGGAATACAGCATGCAGAACCGCCTTACGATTAAAGACATCGCGCGTTTAAGCGGCGTGGGGAAATCAACCGTCTCACGCGTGCTGAACAACGAAAGCGGCGTCAGCGAACGCACCCGCGAGCGCGTTGAGGCGGTCATGAATCAGCACGGCTTTTCCCCTTCCCGCTCCGCGCGCGCCATGCGCGGGCAGAGTGACAAAGTGGTCGCAATCATTGTCTCGCGTCTGGATTCTCTGTCTGAAAACCTCGCCGTGCAGACCATGCTGCCCGCCTTCTACGAGCAGGGATATGACCCGATCATGATGGAGAGCCAGTTCTCGCCACAGCTGGTGGAAGAACATCTGGGTATGCTCCAGCGGCGCAACATTGACGGCGTGGTGCTGTTCGGCTTTACCGGCATCAAAGACGAGATGCTAAAACCCTGGCAGCCGTCGCTGGTGCTGCTGGCGCGCGATGCCCACGGTTTCGCCTCCGTCTGCTATGACGACGAGGGCGCGATTATCACCCTGATGCAGCGCCTGTTTGAGCAAGGCCATCGCCACATCAGCTTCCTCGGCGTACCGCACGCGGACGTCACCACCGGCAAGCGCCGCCATGAGGCCTATCTGGCCTTTTGCAAAAAGCACAACCTCTCCGCCGTGGCCTCTCTGCCGGGGCTGGGCATGAAGCAGGGCTACGAGCAGGTCGCCAGCGTCCTGACGCCGCAGACCACCGCGCTGGTGTGCGCCACGGATACCCTGGCGCTGGGCGCGAGTAAATATCTGCAGGAGCAGCGTATCGATAACCTGCAGGTGGCGAGCGTCGGCAGCACGCCGCTGATGAAGTTCCTGCACCCGGAGATCATCACCGTCGATCCGGGCTACGCCGAGTCCGGTAGACAGGCCGCCGCGCAGCTGATCGAGCAGATCAACGGGCGCGCAGAGCCGCGTCAGATCGTTATTCCGGCCCACCTTTCTTAACCCCCGCTCAACGGTTTATTGTGATCTTCGCCCGATTTCGGGAACGTTCCCATTTTCGCCGTCACGCTGAAGGAGTAGGCTTGCGCTCAGGTCATTACACCCCTCACCATCTGTCATGAGGTTTCATGATGAGTAAAGTCAAACAAGCAGATATCGATCGGCTGATCGTCCTGGTCGGCGGACGCGAAAACATCGCTACCGTCAGCCATTGTATTACCCGCCTGCGCTTCGTGCTGAACGATCCGGCCAAAGCCAACCCGAAGGCCATTGAAGAACTTTCCATGGTTAAAGGCTGCTTCACCAATGCCGGGCAGTTCCAGGTCGTGATTGGTACCGAAGTGGGCGATTACTATCAGGCTCTGCTGGCAACGACCGGGCACTCCTCCGCCGATAAAGAGCAGGCGAAGAAGGCCGCGCGCCAGAATATGAAGTGGCACGAGCAGCTGATTTCCCACTTCGCAGAAATTTTCTTCCCACTGCTGCCGGCGCTGATCAGCGGAGGCTTGATTTTAGGCTTCCGTAACGTCATCGGTGATGTGCCGATGAGCGACGGCAAAACGCTGGCGCAGATGTACCCGGCGCTGCAAAGCATCTACGACTTCCTGTGGCTGATTGGCGAGGCGATCTTCTTCTATCTGCCGGTCGGGATCTGCTGGTCCGCGGTGCGCAAAATGGGCGGTACGCCGATCCTCGGTATCGTACTCGGCGTCACGCTGGTCTCTCCGCAGTTAATGAACGCTTACTTACTTGGTCAGCAGGTGCCTGAGGTATGGAACTTCGGCCTGTTTACCATCGCCAAAGTGGGCTACCAGGCGCAGGTCATTCCAGCCCTGCTGGCGGGTCTGGCGCTGGGCTTTATTGAAACGCGCCTGAAGCGCATCGTGCCGGATTACCTCTATCTGGTGGTGGTACCGGTGTGCTCGCTGATTCTGGCGGTCTTCCTGGCGCATGCCTTTATCGGTCCGTTTGGCCGCATGATTGGCGACGGCGTGGCCTTCGCGGTGCGCCACCTGATGACCGGCAGCTTCGCCCCGATTGGCGCCGCGCTGTTTGGCTTCCTGTACGCCCCGCTGGTGATCACCGGCGTGCACCAGACCACGCTGGCCATTGATATGCAGATGATCCAGAGCCTCGGCGGCACGCCGGTCTGGCCGATTATCGCCCTGTCTAACATTGCACAGGCGTCTGCGGTCACCGGCATCATCATCGTCAGCCGCAAGCACAACGAACGCGAGATCTCCGTTCCGGCGGCCATCTCCGCCTACCTCGGCGTCACCGAACCGGCGATGTACGGTATCAACCTGAAATACCGCTTCCCGATGCTCTGCGCGATGATCGGTTCCGGTCTGGCAGGCCTGGTGTGCGGACTGAACGGCGTAATGGCAAACGGGATTGGCGTCGGCGGCCTGCCGGGCATCCTCTCCATCCAGCCCGCTTACTGGCAGGTGTTTGCCCTGGCGATGGCCATCGCGATTATCGTCCCAATGGCGCTCACCACCGTGGTTTACCAGCGTAAGTTCCGTCAGGGCTCGCTGCAGATTGTTTAACTTCTTCTTTCGGGGCGCAGTTGCGCCCCTTCGCATTTGCAGGAACACACTATGAATACCCTTCCTCACTGGTGGCAAAACGGCGTTATCTACCAGATTTACCCCAAGAGTTTCCAGGACACCACCGGTAGCGGCACCGGCGATTTACGCGGCGTGACGCAGCGTCTGGACTACCTGAGAACCCTCGGCATCGACGCCATCTGGCTGACGCCGTTCTATATCTCCCCGCAGGTGGATAACGGCTACGACGTGGCGAATTACACCGCCATCGACCCGGCGTACGGCACGCTGGATGATTTCGACGAGCTGGTCGCCGAGGCGCACCAGCGCGGCATTCGCATCGTGCTGGATATGGTGTTCAACCACACCTCAACCCAGCATCCCTGGTTCCGGGAATCGCTGAACAAAGAGAGCCCGTACCGCCAGTTCTACATCTGGCGCGACGGCACGCCGGAGCAGTTGCCCAACAACTGGCGCTCCAAGTTTGGCGGCAACGCCTGGCGCTGGCACGCGGAGAGCGAGCAGTATTACCTGCACCTGTTCGCCCCGGAGCAGGCGGATCTCAACTGGGAAAACCCGGCGGTGCGCGCCGAGCTGAAAAAGGTGTGTGAGTTCTGGGCCGATCGCGGCGTCGACGGCTTGCGCCTTGACGTCATTAACCTGATTTCAAAAGATCAGGAGTTCCCGGACGACAACATTGGCGACGGCCGCCGCTTCTACACGGACGGGCCGCGCGTACACGAATATCTGCAGGAGATGAGCCGCGACGTCTTCACCCCGCGCAATCTAATGACGGTGGGCGAGATGTCCTCGACCTCGCTGGAGAACTGCCAGCAGTACGCGTCGCTTGACGGAAGCGAGCTGTCGATGACCTTTAACTTCCACCACCTGAAGGTGGACTACCCCGGCGGCGAAAAGTGGACGAAGGCGAAGCCGGACTTCGTGGCGCTGAAAACCCTCTTCCGCCACTGGCAGCAGGGGATGCACAACAAAGCCTGGAACGCGCTGTTCTGGTGTAACCACGACCAGCCGCGCATCGTGTCGCGCTTCGGTGACGAAGGAGAATACCGGGTTCACGCCGCGAAGATGCTCGGCATGGTGCTGCACGGCATGCAGGGCACGCCGTATATTTATCAGGGTGAAGAGCTGGGGATGACCAACCCGCACTTCAGCCGCATCACCGACTATCGCGACGTGGAAAGCCTGAACATGTTCGCCGAACTGCGCGCCAACGGCCGCGATCCGGATGAATTACTGGCGATTCTGGCGAGTAAATCTCGCGATAATGGCCGCACGCCAATGCAGTGGGACGCGTCGCATAATGCGGGCTTTAGCGAGGGCGAGCCGTGGATTGGCGTCTGCGATAACTACGAAACCGTGAACGCCCGCTCGGCGCTCGACGATGCGGATTCCGTTTTTTACACCTATCAGTCGCTGATTAGCCTGCGTAAAACCCTGCCGGTGCTGACGTGGGGGGATTATGAGGATCTCCTGCCGGAACACCCTTCTCTTTGGTGCTACCGCCGTCACTGGCAGGGGCAGACGCTGATTGTTGCGGCAAACCTGAGCAATTCGCCTCAGGAATGGCAGACAGACCTTCTCAGCGGTAAATTGCAGGTGTTGATGAGTAACTACCCGACACCACAAACGACGTCGCTGCGTCCGTTTGAAGCCGTCTGGTGGTTGCAACAGTAATCGTCCTGCCGGGTGCAGCTCTGCACCCGGCATACTTTACTGTTTTGGTTGAATAATTAATCAGATTTTTCTCTCCCGCCTTTACAATCGCTGAAGTGCCCGTCGTTTGTACTCTCGTTTTTTTACTTTGTTCTGCATCAAATAAATCGCAAACATGTTTGATGCAAATCACTATATGTAGCACTTAAAATGCACGCCAACCCAACATCTTGTATTTATCGTCTACTATTCCAACAACAAGACGGCGCTTACGCTGGCCGGAATTGTGGATAACACGAGCTGGGAACGCGGGAAGTCTTTGGCCTGGCGGGGAATACGCCCGGAGAAGACTTCTCCACCTCTGTGGATAACCTGTTTTCAAAAATGGAGTGATCATGACACCGCATGTGATGAAACGTGATGGCTGTAAAGTGCCGTTTAAATCAGAGCGCATCCAGGAAGCCATTCTGCGTGCAGCTAAAGCAGCGGGAGTCGATGACGCAGATTACTGCGCCACCGTCGCAGAAGTCGTTAGCAGCCAGATGAACGAACGCAGCCAGGTCGATATCAATGAGATCCAGACCGCGGTTGAGAACCAGCTGATGGCGGGGCCTTACAAGCAGCTGGCGCGCGCCTACATTGAGTACCGTCACGATCGTGACGTGCAGCGTGAGAAGCGCGGTCGTCTGAACCAGGAGATCCGTGGTCTGGTAGAGCAGACCAACTCCGCCCTGCTCAATGAAAACGCCAACAAAGACAGTAAAGTGATCCCTACCCAGCGCGATCTGCTGGCCGGTATCGTCGCCAAACACTATGCCCGCCAGCACCTGCTGCCGCGCGACGTGGTATCGGCGCACGAGCGCGGCGAAATTCACTACCACGATCTCGACTATTCGCCGTTCTTCCCGATGTTCAACTGCATGCTGATCGACCTGAAAGGCATGCTGACCCACGGTTTTAAAATGGGCAACGCCGAGATTGAACCGCCTAAGTCGATCTCCACGGCCACTGCGGTCACGGCGCAGATTATCGCCCAGGTCGCCAGCCACATTTATGGCGGCACCACCATTAACCGTATTGATGAAGTGCTGGCTCCGTTCGTCACGGCAAGCTTCAACAAGCACCGTAAAACGGCCGAAGAGTGGCAGATCCCGGACGCTGACGGTTACGCCCATTCCCGCACCGAGAAAGAGTGCTACGACGCCTTCCAGTCGCTGGAATATGAGGTGAACACGCTGCACACCGCCAACGGCCAGACGCCGTTTGTGACCTTCGGTTTTGGCCTGGGCACCAGCTGGGAATCGCGCCTGATTCAGCAGTCCATCCTGCGCAACCGCATTTCCGGCCTCGGTAAAAACCGCAAAACGGCGGTGTTCCCAAAACTGGTGTTCGCGATTCGCGACGGCCTGAACCACAAGTTTGGCGATCCGAACTACGACATCAAACAGCTGGCGCTGGAGTGCGCGAGCAAGCGCATGTACCCGGACATCCTGAACTACGACCAGGTTGTGAAAGTGACCGGCTCGTTTAAAACGCCTATGGGCTGCCGCAGCTTCCTCGGCGTCTACGAAGATGAAAACGGCGAGCAGATCCACGACGGGCGCAACAACCTGGGCGTCATCAGCCTCAACCTGCCGCGCATCGCGCTGGAGGCGAAAGGCAATGAAGCTGAATTCTGGAAGCTGCTGGATGAACGTCTGCAGCTGGCGCGCAAAGCGCTGATGACCCGCATTGCGCGTCTTGAAGGGGTCAAAGCCCGCGTGGCGCCGATCCTCTATATGGAAGGGGCCTGCGGCGTGCGCCTGAAGGCGGACGATGACGTGTCTGAGATCTTCAAAAACGGTCGCGCGTCGATTTCGCTGGGCTATATCGGCATTCACGAAACCATCAACGCGCTGTTTGGCGACACGCACATGTACGACAGCGAAGCCCTGCGTGAGAAAGGCATCGCCATCGTTCAGCGCCTGCGCGACGCGGTAGACCAGTGGAAAGAGGAAACCGGCTACGGCTTTAGCCTGTACAGCACGCCGAGCGAGAACCTGTGCGATCGCTTCTGCCGTCTGGACACCGCCGAGTTCGGGATTGTGGAAGGCGTGACCGATAAAGGGTACTACACCAACAGCTTCCACCTCGACGTGGAGAAAAAGGTGAACCCGTACGACAAGATCGACTTCGAAGCGGCGTATCCGCCGATCGCCAGCGGCGGATTCATCTGCTACGGCGAGTACCCGAACATTCAGCACAACCTTAAGGCGCTGGAGGACGTATGGGATTACAGCTACCAGCACGTGCCGTATTACGGGACCAACACGCCTATCGACGAGTGCTACGAGTGCGGCTTTACCGGTGAGTTTGAGTGCACCAGCAAAGGCTTTACATGCCCGAAATGCGGCAACCACGATGCGGCCCGCGTCTCCGTGACTCGTCGTGTTTGCGGCTATCTCGGCAGCCCGGACGCGCGTCCGTTTAACGCCGGCAAGCAGGAAGAGGTGAAGCGCCGCGTGAAGCATCTGGGGAATGGGCAGATCGGGTAATCCACTGCCGCGTTAATGCCCGGTGGCGCTGCGCTTACCGGGCCTACGGACCGCTCTCTTTGTAGGCCGGGTAAGCGCAGCGCCACCCGGCGTGGTTATTCGCGATGAACTATCACCAGTACTACCCCGTCGACATCGTCAACGGTCCCGGCACCCGCTGCACCCTGTTCGTCTCCGGGTGCGTGCACGAATGCCCCGGCTGCTACAATAAAAGCACCTGGCGCCTCAATTCCGGCATGCCGTTTACCGCGGAGATGGAAGACCGGATCGTCAACGACCTCAACGACACGCGCATCAAGCGCCAGGGGATTTCGCTCTCCGGCGGCGATCCGCTGCATCCGCAAAACGTGCCGGATATCCTGAAGCTGGTGAAGCGCATTCGGGCAGAGTGTCCGGGAAAAGATATCTGGGTCTGGACGGGCTACAGGCTGGATGAGCTGAATACGCAGCAGATGGAAGTGGTGGATCTGATTAACGTCCTGGTCGACGGCAAGTTCGTGCAGGATTTAAAAGACCCGGCGCTCATCTGGCGCGGCAGCAGCAACCAGGTTGTGCATCATTTGCGGTGAGCGTTAGAGACGTTTGTTTGCATCATGATAAACGGCTGATTTCTCTCTCTTACCGATAGCGATAACAAATACCGTTAGAACGCTGTCCTGAACTTGATAAACCAGGCGATAGCCGGACGTCTTGAGGTTGATTTTGTAGCAATCCGGCAGTCCATGCAGGCGGGCGGATTCGACCCTGGGATGAAGCAGTATGTCGGCAAGTTTTTTCTTAAACTGGGCTTTCACCGTATCGCCCAGCTTATGCCACTCCTTGAACGCCCTCGGGTCAAATGCCAGTTCATAAGTCATCCAGACTAACCTTAATTCCCTTTTGCGGATTAGCCAGTCGCTCCCGGGCTGTCTGTATCAGTTCATCTTCGCTGTCGCTAATGGTGACCGTTTTCACCGGCATGCGCCCCGTTTCAGCAACGTACTGAAACAGCAATCGCACCGCTTCCGTTGGGGTAATATTGAGTTTTTCCAGCACGGCATAAGCCTCGTTTTTGAGTTTGTCATCCAGACGGACGTTTAGCGTGGCCATTATGCCTCCAGTAAAATCGAATATGTAATGCAGTTTAGCATTACATTCGCATTACATCGAATTCTGGATAACGCCTCTCAAAACCGACTCAAACTCTCCATCGCCACCGCCTTAAACCCGGCAAAATCCCTGCTGCTACAGAGCCGCGACATCGCTCGTTCACGCAGGAAAGTGACGAAGATGTCGTAAATCGCCATCGCCTCTTCGTATTCGCTTTTGCTGATGGCGAGCAGGAAGATGACGTGAGCGGTTTCGTCTCCCCACTGGACGCCGTGCGGGGCGAGCACGGTATAGACCACCGTTTTCTGCGCTAAAAGGCCGAGGGAGTGCGGCAGCGCGATGCCGTCACCGAGCATGGTGCTGACGATAGCTTCACGTTCGACGACCGAATCTAGGAACTCCGCGCCGACAAAACCTTCCTCTTCAAGCTGTACGCACAGCTCGCGGAACAGCGTCTGCTGATCGATCGGCTTGTCGATAATGCGGAAATGGGCCGCGTCGAAGTATTTATCCAGCATCCACGGGCGGGTGCGGTCCACCAGCACCAGTTTGCCAATCTGTTCTAACTGATAGTCGGTCGGGAACGGGGCGATCGTCACCACCGGTTTTGACTTTTCGCTGACGCGGGCGGTGGCGATCACAAAGTCTTCGCCAATCGTTTCCGCCAGCTCGTACTCGCGCAGGGTGAGCGTGCGCGTCACCTCAATCTGCGGGTATTTACGCTGCAGCACCGCCTCAATCATGCGAACCATGGCATTACCGGCATCGCATACCAGCAGCACGCGCGGCTGACGCTGGTAGCCGATGTTGTAGTGGCGCTCCAGCCCGACGCCGATATGCAGCACCAGGAAACCAATCTCGTTTTCGCTGATCACATACGGCGTGTATTTGCCCCAGCTCGACACCGCGGCCAGCGTCATGTCCCACGCCATCGGGTAGTGCTGCTTGATGTTATCCAGCAGCGGATTGGGGATCATGATTTGATACCGCACGCGGGTGATCATGGTTTTAATATGCGTAAGCAGATCCGCGTGCAGCTGCTCGTCGCTGAGCAGGTTGTAGTTATAGTGGGTGTTGATGTAGCGCAGGATGTAGTTGACCAGCGCTTCGTCGTCGTCGGCGTTAATCGCGCTCGGGGCGATCTCCTGGATCTGCCGTGCCGCAATGTGCACGCACAGCCAGCTCTCCTCCGACGGCGAAAGCGTTTTGCCCGCCAGCTGCTGGATGGTCACCGCGATATCCTTCGCCGCCTCGCGCACGTTCTCTTCCACGTCTTCGGCATGGAATTCCGGCAGCGGATAACCTTCGCTGATGCGACGTACCGACACCGCGCAGTACAGGCGCAGGAAAAGCTCGCCTTCATCGGTCAGGCGAATGTGGTGACGCGTCAGGGCGTCGTGCAGCACGGGTACCATCTGCTCCGCCACGCCCGCATTTAGCGCCACGTCTGTCACCAGCGGGTTCAGGCTGTCCTGCTGCGCCAGCTCCCAGAGCAGATCGGTCAGGCACGCGCGGGTCGACATCTCGCTGCCAAACAGCTTCATCCCGTGGCGCGGACGGGTTTCCAGCGTCAGGTTGTAACGATGGAACCACTCGCGCACCTCCGCCATGTCGCTTTGCAGCGTGGCGCGGCTGACGAACCACTCGTCCGCCAGATCCTCGAGCTTGAGAGAAAATGCCGAGGTCAGAAAACGCACCACCAGATAATGCACGCGCTCCGGCCCGGTCCGGGGAATACGCAGCGCGCGCGGGTGGGATGCCTGAAGCTGCTGGTAGCGCTGGGCATCATCAATTTTGAGCTGGTAGCCGTTGCCCCGGCTCAATATAAACTGCGCGCCGTGGCTTGCCAGCAGCGCGTTCAGGGCGGTGATATCCGCACGGACGGTTCGCGTGGAGACCGACAGCCGCTGCGCCAGCTCGTCCTGCGGCAGCGTCTCGTTTTGCAACAGATCGAAAAGTTGCGCTAAACGTTGGTTCGGAAATCGCACGTCGTTGTCCTCTAACAGCTTAAGGTGAAATGACCATCTGGGATGGGCTGCCGACCGGGGTATAATCTGGCTCGAAGCTCAATTTCCCGTCCTGCGCCACGCGGAAGCGGGTAATGTTGTCGCTGCGCTGGTTCATGACATACAGCCAGCGTCCCTGCTTATCGAGCGTCAGGGTGCGGGGATAATCACCACGCGTCCACACGTCATCCTGATGCGTCAGCGTGCCCTCCGCTGTTACGGTAAAGTGCCCGATGCTGTTATGCAAACGGTTAGCCACATACAGCTTTTTACCATCGGCGCTTAATGCGAGCCCGGCAGCAAAGCTGGTGCCTTTGTAACCTTCCGGCAGGGCAGAAAGGGTTTTACCCTCTTTCAGGGTGCCGTTGGCGCTCACGGTATAATGGGTGAGCGTAGACGCCTCTTCGTTAATCAGCCACAGGGCATCGCCTTTTGGCGTAAAGACAAAGTGGCGCGGCCCGGCGCCTTTCGAGGAGGCGCTGATAAACGGCGGATCGTTCGGCGTCAGCTTCCCTGTTCGATCGTTAAAACGGTACTGATAGATGCGATCCAGCCCAAGATCGGTGGAAAACACGTATTTTCCGCTCGGATCGGCGGCGATCATGTGCGCATGCGGGCCGTTATGATCGCTGATCGCGAAACTGCCCTCCGCAGCGGCTGCCGGCTTCGCCGCGCCCGGTTCGCCTTGATCCTGATGTTTGTCCGTGGCTTCACCCAGGCTGCCGTCTGCGTTGACGGGTAAAACGGCAATTGAGCCGCTGACGTAGTTCGCCACCAGCAAATGCTTGCCGTTCGGCGTCAGTGAGAGATACACCGGTCCGGCACCGCCGGAGGCCACCTGATTGAGCTCGCTCAGCTCACCGTTATCACCGACGCGAAGCGCCTGCACCACGCCCTGCTCCACTTCGCTTGCCAGATACAGCGTTTTGCCGTCCTGTGAAAGGGTCAACTGCGCCGCGTTCGGCAGTTTGCTCACCAGCGTTTTATCGTTAAGCGTGCCGGTTTGCGGGTCAACGGTAAAGCGGTACAGCCCTTCACCGTTCGGATTGTAGGTGCCCACCCAGGCGTATTGCGTCTGGGCGATGGCGGCGGTGGCGAGCATTGAGAGTGAAGCAACAAGCAGGGTACGAGTGTGCATGGTGGCTCCTTCAGGTGTGTGCGGTTTGTTTCCCCTCACCCCGGTCCTCTCCCCAAAGGGGCGAGGGTGTAATCGTTCCCTCTCCCCTATGGGGAGAGGGTTAGGATGAGGGGTATTGTTTTTGCTACTTCACCAGCTTCTTCGTCATCGCCAGCAGGGTACGCACATCTTCCGGACGCGTATCACCGCTGGCTTTGTCGATAATCGAGCTGTAGATATGCGGGATGATTTTGCTCACGCCCGCGTCGAGGGCGATCTGCAGGATCTCCTCATAGTTTTCCAGATCGATACCTCCGGTCGGCTCCAGCCAGAAGTCGTGACGGGCGCAGGCTTCCGCCACCGCTTTGTACTCGTCACGGCACTTCAGGCCGCCCATCGGGAAGTATTTGATAGAGCTGCCGCCGAAATCTTTCAGCAGAGCAATCGCGGTTTCAACCGGTACGATGCCGTCAGGCGCGTTGCTGCTCAGCGGGCCGGTGGAGATTTTGACCATCCCGACGGTGCCGGTCGGGGAGACCAGACCGTTGACCACAGAGTCGTTCTGCCCCAGCAGCGCGCGGCTGGTGGCGACGCCGGTAAAGACCTGGTTAACGTGCTGCGGCTGCACCTGACGGGAGATCTCGCTCACCATCGCCGACTGGTTCGGATCCCCCGCGCCGAGGCCTACGGAGAGCGCGTTATCAATCAGCGCCGCGTACTCGCGCATATCGGCAACGGCGCTCGCCACGTCAGGGTAATTTTTGGAGAGCACGCCCACCAGCACGTGACCTTCCGCCGCCTCGTAGATGGCGCTGGCGTTGGCCTTCGACCCTGCCAGCACGTTCAGACAGACGCGGTCACGGTAAAAGTTGGGGGTCAGTTTCATGCATTTTTCTCCTGTCCTAATACTTCGCTAATGCGGCGGTACACGATGTTTAGCTGGTCAGCATTCACGCTGCGCACGTCCGCCTCGATAATCCCTTCGTTGGCCTTGTAGCCACGGAAGTAAATGGCGTATTCGCCCTGCTTCAGCTTCGCCACCAGGTCACCCGTGCCGACGCCGGTGGTGGCTTCGTCAAATTTAATCTCGGTGCGGGCGATGTCGCGTCCGGCGCTGTCCCAGACCACGCGCGCGGTCACACCGTTCAGGGTGTTGAGCGCCTCGATAAACGGCGTCATTTTCGCCACCATCTCGGCGCCACTCTCTTTGGTGGCCGTCAGATAGTGTTCGATGGCGCAGGTCAGGCCAAGAATGCCCTCTTTACCCACCTTCATGGCACGGCCAATGCCCGCCGTCTGGCGTTTGACCCACTCAACGTACTGGGTTTTGCCGATCACCAGCCCGCTGGTTGGGCCTTCGATCGCCTTCGCGCCGCTGTAGATCACCAGGTCCGCGCCGGAGCGGTAGTAAACATGCAGATCTTCTTCCGCCGCGGCATCAACGATGAGCGGCAAGTCGTGTTTACGCGCAACAACCGCCGCCTGCTCGACGCTGAGCATGCTTTTCTGCACGCAGTGGTGCGATTTGATATAGAGGATCGCCGCCGTGCGCGGGGTGATCGCCGCCGCCAGCTGATCGGCGGAACATTCGTTGGCGTAGCCCGCCTCCACCAGCCTGCCGCCGCCCAGCGCCACCATCGTGCCCACCGGTGCGCCAAAGTTCACGTTGTGGCCTTTCGGCAGGACGATTTCGTTGTTCTCAATCGGGGTCACGTGCAGGTTTTCCAGCAGCCAGTCGCTGTCTTTAACCAGCACCGCCGCCACGGACTGGGCGATGCCCGCCGACGCGCAGGAGACAACCGTCGCCCCTTCCACGTCCAGCAGCTTCGCGATGTATTCCCCGGTTTTATTGACCAGATCCTTCATCTCGAAATAGTGATTCATGCCGTCCATCGCCGCCTGCACCACCTCCGGGCGCGGGGTGGAGACGCCCAGCGCCGTCATGCGGCCAGAGGTGTTGATAACCTGCTTTAAGTTGTACTTCTCATAAATCGAAGGCATGTTCCGTGCTCCCTTGTTCGGTCATGTAGCCCTTGCCCGCGCGGATCGCGGCAAGCGGCACCAGAATGTGTTCAGCCTGCAGGCTGTCGTTTTCGGCATCCGTCAGCACCGTCGGCTGACGTTTAATCGTGAATAGCGTCAGATCGGCGTCGAGACCCGGCTGGATGCGGCCTTTGCGCGCCAGGCGCAGGCCGTCGGCGGCGTTCGCGGTCACGCAGTCAATCACCTGCGGCAGCGACATGCCGATGGCGAGGAATTTCGACATCACGCTCGCCAGCGAGCCCACCGGGCCGTTGATGCGATTGCGGCAGTAGATGTCAGAGCTGATGGTGTGCGGCAGGATGCCCATCGCGATGGCGCGTTTTGCCACCTCAAAGCTAAAGCTCGCCGTGCCGTGCCCCACGTCCAGGCGCACGCCGCGCTTCAGGGCGGAGGAAATGGAGGCGCGCAGCTCGCCCGAGGGCGTCAGAATCCGGTTGGGCTTGCCGTTGTAGCAGTGGGTGATAATGTCGCCGGAGCTCAGCAGCTCGGCAATTTCGTCGAGGTTCGGCGGGTTGTTGCCAATGTGCACCATCAGCGGCAGGTCGCCGTTCTCTTTCTGAATGGCCTTGGCGCGCTCCAGCGGCGTGATGCCGTTTTCACCGACCACGCTGCTGCTCATGCGCGCCTTCAGGCCGACGATAAAATCAGGGTGGCGCTTCACCGCCTGCTTCACCGCGTCGGCGTCAATATTCGCCATATTGGCTAGTTCGTTTTGGGCGATCAGCCCCACGCGGGAGATGTTCAGCAGGGCAAAGACCTCAGTGGAGGCCCTGCGGGTGATTTCGTAGAAATCGTCCACGTCGTCGGCGCCGGTGCTGCCCGCGTCCACCACGGAGGTGACGCCGGTGGCAATGCCCACGCTGTCCGGCTCGTCGTGGTAAATCGGGGAATTCGGGTAGCAGTGAACGTGGGAGTCAATCCAGCCTGCGCTGACGAACACGTCGCCGTTCAGCTCAACCGTTTTATGCGCGGGGGCGTCAATGTCGCCCAGCGCCGCGATCTTCCCGTCCTGAATGGCGATATCGGTCAGGGTATCGTCGGCAAGGCGCGCACGGCGCAGGAGTAAATCAAACATGAGGATCTCCTGATAAGGCGGGCGCCTGAGCGCCCGCGGGTATTAAAGGGCGACCGGGAACAGCCAGCCCAACAGCATTGCGCCGAGAATGGCGCCACCGGTGATCGGCTTCTGCCAGATGTAGAACACCAGCGCACCCAGCAGGGAACCGACGCCGATTGGGATGGATGCGGTCATGGCGCTGAGGATAATCAACGGCCCGAGGAAGCGGCCTGAGGCATTGCCCGCCCCCATCATCACGTCTGCACCGTAGGTGGAGTTGCTCTGGTTGATGGTGAACTTACGCGCCAGGATGATGACGTAGCCAATTGCCAGGCCAATCACCAGGCCGGTAATCAGCGCGGCAATGAAGTTGGTCACCGGGAACATGATGCCCGCGCCCAGCAGCAGCGCCGGAACGCCGAGGCCCACGCCGGTCTGGATCGCACCGCCGATATCGAGAATACCGACCAGCGACCCTTCGATAATACGGGCGAACAGGAAGCTCGCGCCGAACGCCGCGACCGCGCCGTAAACGCCGGTATCGATCCCCGCCTTCAGCATCGCCACGAAGGCTACTTCGTTAAACGCGCCGATGCCGTAGAGGTAGTACATGTGCGTCCCGGCGAAGACGCCGGAGGAGAGCAGGCCAACGAAGATCGGGAACGACCAGTCGGCATACCAAAAACCTTTATTCTGTTCCATTTAGAGGCTCCTGTTATTTACCGCTGAGCGAGTTGTGGATCATGTCGAGCCAGTTCGGCACGGTCAGATGGAAGGATTCGATCATCTTCATGTCGAAGCCGCGGAAGAAGCCGCTCAGCACGAAGAGCAGGACGATAGCCGCCATCATCACTTTGGTGACGTGGTTCCAGCCGCTCTCTTCCACGCCTTTACCGATCAGGATCCCCAGCACCAGGCCCGGTACGGCGTTGCCCATGATCAGCTGCGCCGCGCCGCCAAAAATGGTGGCCCAGAAGCCTGATTTTTTACCCGCGTCGATGGCCGCCAGCCAGAAGATTACCGGCATCACGGTGTTCACCAGCAGGTTCGCCGCAGGCACCAGCACCTTCACGGCGGTGACCTGAAGCGCAGCCGGAACGGAGGAGGCGGTCAGGTTAAGGAAGGTGACGACAATCATGCCGATCAGGCCGCAGGCAATCGCCATTTTGCGCGGGTCATGCAGCGTTTCGCCGACGTTACGGTTTTTGATCATCAGTGCAGCGGCACCCCAGTTCGGGATGATGCGGTGGTCAACGTCCTGTGTGAAGGCACCTGCGGCCACGGAAGAGGCCCAGGCGTTAAAGAAGAAACCTAACCCAAAGGAGAAGTGGGACGCCGGATCCCCTTCACAGGAGTTCAGTTCCCCCAACGTACGAAACGCGCCCATACCCTGAGTGGTAGGCGCATGAAACATGCGTGCAGCCCCGGCTCCGACACCGACGCCAACCAGGCCGCCAATGATGAGCGATTTTATTAATATAATTAAGAACATCAGTCTGCCCTTTTATGAATAATCAGCGTTGCGTGACGAAATCCACCTGGTCAAGATTGATAGCGGTCACGTTGACGGTTACATCCAGCTCCACGCTGTAGGTGCGTCTTTCCCGGCGCAGAAAGAAGAACAGAAATGCTTCTTTACGCACCGCTTCTTGCGCCTGAACGACCTGCACATCCTGTGGCTCAATACGCAGTAAGATATGCGGTGAGGCTTTCATCACCGCGGCCTGAACGTGGTTGAGCGCGTCGGCAAAGGCGCGCGCTTTGGCGTCGCCCTTCCCCTTCACTCTCACCGTGGTTGTGAACTGTTCTTTCATGCTTATGCGCCGTATTTCTTCTGCCACGCCTGTACCAGACGCTCGCCCAGCTCTTCTTTATCCATAAAGCCAAAGCCCAGCACGTTGCAGCCTTCGTTGATGGCGGTCACGCCCTCTTCCACGGAACGCATGCCGTATTTGGCCTTGTAGCCATATTTGGTCTGGGCGGTGATGGCACCCGCGCCGCCGCTGCCGCAGAAGGAGATGCCGAAGGTGGCGTTTTCCGCTTTCATTACGTCGCCGAGCTTCATGTCTGCCGCCATACCCGGTACGACAACCGCGCGTCCACCTGCTTTTTCCACACCGGCAGCCACTTTCTGACCTTTACCCAGGCGATCGCCAATCACGACTGTAATCTGTTCCATGTGTTGCTCCTTAAAGGTTGTCTTTTGCGACTTCAAAGTGAACGGAGAGCAGCCAGGCTTCTTCATCAGGAAGGTTGCCAAACTGCGCGACCACTTCACGGGCGAGCCGCATTGAATCCGGTGAAATTTCGTCAAACAGCTCTGCTTCAACCTCCGGCAGCGGCTCGCCGGTCACGGACCGGTGCGCCATGGCGCGCACGTGGGAGGTGAGCATCTGCTCCTGTACCGCATTGGGGATGATGTTGTTCCGGGACAGCAGGGCATAAACCTGCTGCAGCATGGTGTTCGCGAGCTGTTCTGTTTGCTCCGCCTGTTCCCCAACGTCGTTCATTACCGCTCCGTTAATCACTGGTCTTACCCCGTTAATGGCTCTGGAATAAAACTAACGTTGGGGGGAAATTGTTTGTAGCGAGTTGTTTTCCACTTCGAAGTGGAAAGGCGAGCCGCAGCAGTGATCTGTGCCACATAAATGCGCCGAATCTGGATAAATCGATGTATTCGCGTGATGAATATCACGCTATTAAGCGGCAACGAACGGGTAAGCAGAGTGGAAAAGATTCCGAGCAGGCTCGTAGAAATGTGACGTGGATAAGGTTTTCTTATGGGGATTGGGTAGAGTGGCGGCGGGTGCTTGAGACTGACCGTCTCAGGCCTGGGACGGAGAGTGGAAAGCCCCTACCTGAATTTAAATCAGGACGGGGCTGTAAACGACACGTCTAGCCACGTGATGTTTGCTACCTCGCCCGCTTTAAAGCAAGGAGGCATCCATGAAACGCCAATCCCCAATTATCCGGGTTTTGATGATTGTTGCTTTGACAATTATCATCTTAACGCTGGTGACGAGGAAAACACTGTGCGAGATCCGTTTTCGAAACGGCTCGCTTGAAGTGACAGCGCGGATGGATTGTCGCTCCGGC
This sequence comes from Enterobacter sp. ECC-249, assembly GCF_043965265.1. Lineage (NCBI taxonomy): Bacteria > Pseudomonadati > Pseudomonadota > Gammaproteobacteria > Enterobacterales > Enterobacteriaceae > Enterobacter > Enterobacter sp. ECC-249. The sequence goes on along the minus strand of NZ_CP143660.1, from coordinate 1,046,109 downwards.
AAGTAGGGAGCAAGGATGCGGAGGCGCGTCATGCGCCTCCGCATACGGGGAAGGACGTACAGCTCAGGCACCCAATTAACGATACTTTTTGTGATACGTGTTACGCGTCGTCACAAACTGCTCGGCCGCCGCCTGGGCTTCCTTCACTTTGCCTTCGTTTGCCAGCTTCAGCGCGCCGTCGATCTGGCCGACCAGCACGTCAAAACCGTGACGATAGTCTTTCATCTCTGCGCTGTCTGCCGCTTTGCTTTCCAGCTTCGGCGGCGTCGCTTTTTGTGCGTCCAGCGCCGCTTCACGCATTTTGGTCAGCGCGTCTTTCATTTCAGCCGCATTGTCCGTCTTCTGCACCACCTTCATGTTTTGACCGAGGATGCCCATGTCGTCTTCAAGATCGGCAGCAAACGCAGAAGATCCAAGAACCAGCGTTGAAGCTGCGACGATCGCTAACAGGTGTTTACGCATTGCTCACTTCCTTTTTTATTATTAAAACGCCTTTACGGGTATTACTGGCCGGCGATTTTCATTTCCGGCAGAAGTACAGAACCACACTGTATATTGCTACGTGTTTCAATATCGTTACCGACCGTAACAATATTGCGCCACATGTCCTTCAGGTTGCCGGCAATCGTAATCTCGCTTACCGGATACTGGATTTCGCCGTTTTCCACCCAGAAGCCCGCGGCGCCGCGAGAGTAGTCTCCGGTGATGCCGCTTACGCCCTGCCCCATCAGCTCCGTTACGACCAGGCCGGTGCCCATCTCTTTCAGCATCTGCTCAAAGTTCAGGCCCTGCCCGGCAATGCGCCAGTTGTGGATACCGCCCGCGTGCCCGGTGCTTTTCAGCCCCAGCTTGCGCGCGGAGTAGTTGGTCAGCAGCCACTGGGTCAGAATACCGTCTTTGATGATATCGCGACGTTCGGTGCGCACGCCTTCGCTGTCGAACGGCGTGGAGGCCAGCCCTTTCAGCAGGTGCGGATGTTCTTCAATGGTGAGCCATTCCGGCAGGATCTGCTTGCCCAGCGAGTCGAGCAGGAAGGTCGACTTACGGTAAACGGAGCCGCCCGCGATAGCGCCCACCAGATGGCCAAACAGGCCGGTCGCCACTTCGTTGGCAAAAATGACCGGGGCCTTCATGGTGGAGAGTTTACGCGGCGACAGGCGAGACAGCGTGCGTTCGGCACACTCTTTACCCACCCACTCAGGAGACTGCAAATCCCCCAGCGCGCGGCCAATGGTGTAGGCGTAGTCGCGCTCCATGTCACCGTTCTCTTCGGCGATCACGCAGCTGGAGAGCGAATGACGGGTAGAGCAGTAGCCCTGCAGCATGCCGTGGCTGTTGCCGAAAACTTTGATGCCATAATGGCTGTTGAAGCTGCCGCCTTCGGTATTGGTGATGCGCTTATCGGCCTGCAGGGAAGCCTGCTCGGCGCGCGCGGCCAGCTCGATCGCTTCGTCCGGGCTCACTTCCGCCGGGTGGAAAAGATCGAGATCCGGCGCATCAAACGCCAGCAGGTCTTTATCCGCCACGCCTGCGTAAGGATCCGGAGAGGTATAACGGGCGATATCCAGCGCCGCCTGCACCGTACGGGCAATGGCATCCGGGCTGAGATCGGTGGATGACGCGCTGCCTTTGCGATTCTGGTGATACACCGTGATCCCAAGCGCGCCATCGCTGTTGAATTCGACATTCTCCACTTCGCCATAGCGGGTACTCACGCTGATGCCGGTGGTTTTGCTGACCGCCACTTCGGCGCCATCTGATTTTTCTGAAGCAAGCATCAGCGCGGTGGAGACGGCTTCTTCAAGAATCTTACGCTGCGCTTCAACTTGTGAGGTTACTTTCATCGCAAATGCCATACTGTAAGAGAGAGTTAACTGAAGTCTAACAGAGAACCGTTTTTCAGTGCGCGTCTTAACTGGTAACATTAGCCTCTTTTTTTAAGGAGCCTGACATGACTAAGCAGCCCGAAGACTGGCTCGACGACGTTCCCGGTGATGACATCGAAGACGAAGATGATGAGATCATCTGGGTCAGTAAAAGTGAAATTAAACGTGACGCCGAAGAGTTAAAACAGCTTGGCGCGGAAATGGTAGAACTGGGTAAAAACGCGCTGGACAAGATCCCGCTCGACCAGGATCTGCGTGATGCCATTGAACTGGCACAGAAAATCAAAAAAGAAGGCCGTCGTCGCCAGCTTCAGCTTATCGGGAAAATGCTGCGTCAGCGCGATGTCGATCCGATCCGCCAGGCGCTGGACAAGCTGAAAAACCGCCACAACCAGCAGGTTGCGTTTTTCCATAAGCTTGAGCATATCCGCGATCGCCTGATTGAACAGGGTGATGATGCCGTACCGGAAGTGCTGAACCTGTGGCCGGATGCCGACCGCCAGCAGCTGCGTTCCTTGATCCGCAACGCGAAGAAAGAGAAAGAAGGGAATAAGCCGCCGAAGTCTGCGCGCCTGATTTTCCAGTATCTGCGCGAGCTGTCTGAGAACGACGAGTAATCCGCTTCCCTCACCCCGGAGGGGCGAGGGAGAAAAGAACGTAGGCCCGGTAAGCGCTAGCGCCACCGGGCTTTTTTTTTACGCGTCGGCAGCCGCTTCCGCTTTTTTCGCCAGCCCGTCCAGCAGCTTCTGATGGATCCCACCGAACCCGCCGTTGCTCATCACCAGAATGTGGTCGCCAGGCTGAGCCGCTTTCACCACCATATCCGCGAGCGCATCCACATCTGCACTCCAGTGTGCCGGCTGAATGCAGGCATCGGCCACTTCCGCCACCTGCCACGGAATATGCTGCGGCTGCAGCAGGAAGACTTCATCAGCACGTCCTAACGACGGCGCCAGATCGTCTTTGCAGATGCCCATCTTCATGGTATTCGAACGCGGTTCCAGCACCGCCAGAATGCGCGCGGTACCGCCGACCTTGCCACGCAGGGCGGCAAGCGTGGCCAGAATGGCCGTTGGGTGGTGCGCGAAATCGTCATACACGGTAACGCCGTGGGCTTCACCGCGCAGTTCCAGACGGCGACGGGCATTGATAAACGAGCCCAGCGCATTGGCCGCATCCGCAGGCAGAACGCCCACGTGACGCGCCGCAGCAATAGCCATCAGCCCGTTGTGCATGTTGTGCTCGCCCACCAGGCCCCACTTCACCTCACCCACTTTTTCACCGTCGAGCAGCACTTCCCACTCGGAGGCATCGGCGTTGAGTTTCTTCGCCTGCCAGTGGCCCTGCTCGCCTACCAGCTCCTGCTCGCTCCAGCATCCCATCGCCATCGTCTGCTTCAGGTTGATGTCGTTTTCCGGCAGGATGATGCGGCCCTGGCCCGGAACAATGCGCACCAGGTGGTGGAACTGTTTCTGGATCGCTTTCAGGTCGTCAAAGATATCCGCGTGGTCGAACTCAAGGTTGTTGAGAATCAGCGTGCGCGGGCAGTAATGCACGAACTTAGAACGCTTGTCGAAGAACGCACAGTCGTATTCGTCGGCTTCGATCACAAAGAACGGGCTGTCACCCAGACGCGCAGAGACGTCGAAGTTGCCCGGAACGCCGCCAATCACGAAGCCCGGCTTGTAGCCGCAGGCTTCGAGGATCCAGGTCGCCATTCCGGCGGTGGTGGTTTTGCCATGGGTACCGGCAACGGCAACCACCCAGCGGTCGCGCAGGACGAAGTCATGCAGCCACTGCGGGCCGGACATGAACGGAATATTGCGTTCCAGTACCGCCTCGACGCACGGATTGCCGCGGGTCATGGCGTTACCAATGATCACCAGGTCCGGCTCGGGATCCAGCTGGCTGGCATCGTAGCCCTGAATTAAAGCGATGCCCTGTTTCTCCAGAAGTGTGCTCATTGGCGGATACACATTGGCGTCCGAACCTGTCACCTCATGGCCCAGCGAGCGCGCCAGCATTGCCAGTCCGCCCATGAAAGTGCCACAAATCCCCAATATATGAATGCGCATACGTCACTATCCTTCTTCAATGTGGCGCACATTTTACTCACATGTCAGCGGGTGTGAAACGCATTTCAGGAAAATCCGTATCCTGCTGGCGCGATTCACCTCTGCGCTACTATTTGAATATTTGTTAAGATTGTTGGGCTTTAGTCGTTTTAGTGAACATACAATCGCTCTACTCACAAAGATGCAGGGAAAGTGTTATGAAAACGTTAGGTGAATTTATTGTCGAAAAGCAGCACGAGTTCTCTCATGCTACCGGTGAACTCACTGCTTTGCTGTCGGCAATAAAGCTGGGCGCTAAGATCATCCACCGCGATATCAACAAGGCCGGTCTGGTCGATATCCTGGGTGCCAGCGGTGCCGAGAACGTTCAGGGCGAGGTTCAACAGAAGCTCGATCTGTTCGCAAATGAGAAACTGAAAGCTGCACTGCGCGCGCGCGACATCGTTGCGGGTATCGCCTCTGAAGAAGAAGATGAAATTGTTGTTTTCGAAGGGTGTGAACACGCTAAATACGTTGTTCTGATGGATCCGCTCGACGGCTCCTCCAACATCGACGTTAACGTTTCTGTTGGTACCATTTTCTCCATCTACCGCCGCGTCACGCCTGTTGGCACGCCGGTAACCGAAGAAGATTTCCTGCAGCCGGGCATTAACCAGGTTGCTGCCGGTTACGTCGTTTATGGTTCCTCCACCATGCTGGTGTATACCACCGGATGCGGGGTTCACGCCTTTACGTACGATCCTTCACTGGGCGTTTTCTGTCTGAGCCAGGAGCGCATGCGCTTCCCGGAGAAGGGCAACACTTATTCCATCAACGAAGGCAACTACATCCGATTCCCGAACGGCGTGAAGAAGTACATTAAATTCTGCCAGGAAGAAGATAAAGCGACCCAGCGCCCGTACACGTCCCGCTATATTGGCTCTCTGGTAGCGGATTTCCACCGCAACCTGCTGAAAGGCGGTATCTACCTCTACCCAAGCACCGCCAGCCACCCGGACGGGAAACTGCGTCTGCTGTACGAATGCAACCCGATGGCGTTCCTGGCCGAACAGGCGGGCGGCAAGGCGAGCGACGGTAAAGAGCGTATTCTGGAGATCGTGCCGGAAAGCCTTCACCAGCGCCGTTCATTCTTCGTCGGCAACAACCACATGGTTGAAGACGTTGAACGTTTTATCCGTGAGTATCCGGACGCGTAATACCTCTCTACAGGGGGGCCGTTCTGGCTCCCCTGGTCATTTATATATTTTACCGTATAAGTGTTTATAAAAAACATGCTTTAATATTCACCACTGCTCCTGCATTATTTCCATAACAGTTTGACAGATATTTCGTGGAGCAGAATCGCAATGAAAAATTATTCCCGTGCTAATACCGGCATTGATTTAAATCTTATCCCTGTATTTATTGAAATCGTCCGCTGCGGCAGCATGGCAAAAGCCTCTTTGCGTCTTGATATGTCACGTCCGGCGGTGAGTCTGGCCTTAAAGCGTTTTAACCAACTGTTTGATGAGCCGTTATTTTTCCGTAAAGGTTTATATCTTGAACCGACGGAAAAAGCGTTAGCCTTAACCAGCTCACTGGAAATATTAATGGGCGAAATTCACGATAATATTGCGGCAGTTAATTCCGGGAGAAATAATACCCCGGCACAGAACGTACCGGGGCTGGTTAATATTATGCAGCGGTCTGAGTCGTCACTTTGAATGATGACATAGCTTCCATCAGCTGACGCGACTGCTCCTCAAGGGAGCGGGTCGCGGCGGAGGATTGCTGCACCAGTGCCGCATTCTGCTGGGCGGTTTCGTCCATCTGATTCACCGCAATATTCACCTGCTCAATGCCGCGGCTCTGCTCCTGAGACGCGGTGGCAATCTCTCGCATCAGTTTGGTCATGCGCAGCACTTCTGTTGCGATCTCATCCATCGTTTCGCCAGCCTGCTGGGCCAGCTCGCTGCCCTCGTTAACGTGGGTTTGCGAATCACTGATAAGCGAGCGGATCTCTTTCGCCGCGTCGGCGCTGCGGCTGGCAAGGTTTCGCACCTCGCCCGCAACGACGGCAAACCCGCGCCCCTGCTCGCCCGCGCGCGCCGCTTCCACGGAGGCGTTTAGCGCCAGAATATTGGTCTGGAAGGCAATGCCGTCGATCACGCTCAGGATGTCGGCGATACGCGCCGAGCTGCCGGAGATATCGCGCATTTTTTCAATCACGTAGCAGACCATTTCGCTGCCGTGATCGGCCGTGTCGGACACCGACTTCGCCAGCTGGTGCGCCTGCTCGGCATTATCGGCATTGAGCTTCACCGTCGCGGTGATCTGTTCCATGCTGGCCGCCGTCTGCTCAAGCGACGTGGCGGTGGATTCCGTACGCTCGGCAAGATCGCGGTTTCCCAGCGTCAGCTCGCGGCTACCGGTGTCAATTTGCGCGCTGGCATCGCGTACCCGCACAACCGAGTTCATCAGCGACTGTCGCATCTCCTCTATCACCGCGTTAAGGCGGTTAAACTCCTGGCTCGCGGGAGCATTAGGCGTGTGGGTTAAATCCCCGGCCGCCACGTTCTCCAGTTGAGCAATGGAGGCCGAGAGCGGCTTGAGCAGCATATGGCGCAGCACCAGCCAGGCGAGTACGATAATGCCCGCCGTCAGCAGCGCGGCGACGATAATCAGGATCAGGACGCGGGTTTTGCTCGCCTGCACGGCGCTCACTTCCGCCTGACCACGCGCTTCGCTCCACTTCTGAAACGCCTGCATATCGTTATCAAACTGCTTCGCCACCGGGATCAGCGTCTTCTCCAGCAGATCGTAATACCCGTCGGCGCTCTGGTCATTGAGGGTTTTCAGCATCGGGTTGATCCCCTGCTGGTTATATGTCGCCAGGCTGGCTGACACTTTGTCGAGCAGCTGTTGCCCCTGCTCGTCAGCCACGCCGCCGTCGATCACGCCTTTCAGCGTTTTCTGAGCCAGGGCAACTTCCTGATTGATGTTTTTTACCGCCCTGGCCGCATCGTCCAGCATGCCGATTTCCATCATGCGGACGGCCTGGCCTGCCTCATTGCGCGCGCGCAGGATCAGCGTATAGCCTGAATTAAGCTGCACCATCTGCTCACCCTGAAGGTGATTAATCCGCTGCAGCGAAGAAGAACTCTGTGTGAGGGCATAAATGCCAATGCCGCTGACAATCAGCAGCAGAAGGGTCATAACGGCCAGTAAAGAGAGCAAGCCGGTACGAATCGATAGCGTTTTAAGCATGATATTATTTCCGGTAGCGAGATATTTCTGGGCATAAAAAAAGAGTATCGGCCGCTACCGGAAAATGTTTAGACTTTAAGCAAATTCAGCGTGTTATCGCTCTGTTACCGATGTGTTTACGCGGGTAACAGGCGAGCTTTGACGGTTCTCCCACAGCACCGTCAGACCACGCTGCAGGGCAATAAAAATAAACAGCAGAATGCCGATGGCGATCTTTGTCCACCAGGAGCTGAGCGTGCCGTCAAAGTTGATATAGGTTTGTATCAGCCCCTGGATCGCTACGCCGAACAGCGTCCCCAGCACCGTACCCACCCCGCCGCTGAGCAGCGTACCGCCGATAACCACAGAAGCAATCGCATCCAGCTCAACGCCCACGCCTGCAAGGGCATAGCCCGCCTGGGTGTATACCGAGAAGACGATACCCGCCAGCGTCGCCAGGCCTGTCGAGAGCATATAGATGCGGATGGTGGTGCTGCGGGTGGAGATCCCCATCAGGTTTGCCGACGTGGCGTTACCGCCGATGGCGTAAACCTGATTGCCAAACCGGGTACGATGGGCGAGAAAAATGCCAATCACTACCACCCCCAGCATCAGCAGCCCCATCGCGCTCAGACGACCGCCGCCGGGAATTTTCCACGCCAGGCTGGAGAGCGTGTCGTACACCGGATGGTTAATCGGGATCGACTCTTCCGAAACCAGATAGCTCACCCCACGGAGGAAGAACATTCCCGCGAGGGTAATAATAAACGCCGGAATTTTTAACGCGTCGATCAGCAGTCCCATAAAGGCGCCAAACGCGCAGCCCATCGCCAGCACCAGCGGAAACGCCACCAGCGGTGAGATGCCCCAGAAGCCGATCGCCTTCGCGAGGAACACGCCCGTAAACGCGATCACCGAGCCGACGGAGAGGTCGATCCCGCCGGAGAGGATCACAAAGGTCATCCCGACGGCGATGATGCCTAAAAAGGCGTTATCGGTCAGAATATTGCAAATCACGCGCGTCGAGGCAAACCCCGGAAACTGCGTCAGACAGTAGAGATACCCCAGCACAAACACGCCCAGCGTGATCATCAACGGCAAATTACGTTTTATCATGGCCACGGATCCCCTTAATGATGCTGACAAAGCGCGGCGACTGGACGATCAGCACGCAGAGCACGACCACCGCTTTCACCACCTGGTTGAGTTCCGGCTGGAATCCCGAAAGCAGGATCCCGGTGTTCATGCCCTGAATGATCAGTGCGCCGATCACCGAGAGCAGCAGGTTAAAGCGCCCGCCCATTAGCGATCCACCGCCGATGACCACCGCCAGGATGGCGTCCAGCTCCAGCCAGAGCCCGGCGTTATTGGCGTCGGCTCCGCGAATATCCGCCGCAACGATGACCCCGGCAATGGCGGCGCAAACGCCGCTCAGCACGTAGGTCAGCATCACCATCAGCCGCGTGTTGACCCCGGCGTTGCGCGCGGCGCGGATGTTGATCCCCACCGCTTCAATAAACATGCCGAGCGCCGTTTTGCGGGTGAAGAGCCAGAAGACAACGAGCGTGACCAGGGCAATAATCACCGGCGTCGGGAAGAACAGAAGGTTGCCGCTACCGAGCCACGCCAGGCTCGGTGAGTTGAAGGTAACAATCTGGCCGGAGGTAATCAGCTGCGCCACGCCGCGCCCGGCCACCATTAAGATAAGGGTGGCGACAAAGGGCTGAATTTTCAGCACCGCCACCAGAATACCGTTCCATAATCCGGCCAGCACGCCGGTGCCTAAGGCTGCCAGCAGGATCACCGGCAGGCTATGTCCGGCCACGGTCATGGAGGCGGCCGTAGCCCCGGCGATAGCCATCACCGCGCCGACGGAGAGGTCAATCCCACCGGTTGCGATGACCAGCGTCATCCCGATGGCCAGCAGCGCCACGGGCGCGGCACGGTTTAAAATGTCTATCGGGCTGCCAAACAGGCGGCCATCCTGCACGATGATCTGGAAGAAATGCGGCGCGACCAGGCTATCCACCAGCAGAACCACCAGCAGCGCCGCGATTTGCGGCGTGCCGGTTGGCCAGCTGAAGCGGCGCTTTGACTCACCGGTTTGCGAAAGCGAACGGGGCATCACGATTCACTCCTTATGCCGCGATGGCATTCATGATCGCCGGAACGGACAGCTTATCCAGCGGGATCTCTGCCACCTGCTTGCGATCGCGCATGATGATGACGCGATCGGCATAGCCCACCAGCTCTTCCAGCTCGGACGAAATCACCAGCAGCGCCAGGCCGTCCGCACACAGGGTTTCGATAAGCCGGATAATTTCGGCGTGCGCCCCCACGTCAATGCCGCGGGTCGGTTCGTCGAGGATCAGGAACTGGGGTTTGGTCAGCAGCCAGCGCGACAGCAGCACTTTTTGCTGGTTACCTCCGGAGAGAAATTCAATGGGCTGTTCCGCGCTCGGGGTGCGGATGCCGAGCTGGCGGATAAAGCGCTCGGCGATGGCGTTTTGCTCTTTACGGGGGATCGGCCGCAGCCAGCCGCGCTGGGCCTGTAGCGCCAGAATGATATTTTCGCGCACCGAGGCGGCGGCAATAATACCGTCCGTTTTCCGGTCTTCCGGGCAGAAGCCGACGCCAAGACAGGAGGCCTGATGCGGCGATCGCAGGGTTTGCGGTTTGCCCTTGATCAGCGCGCTGCCGCTGTCGGCCGGCTTGATCCCGAATATCACCTCGGCGGTCTCGGTTCGACCCGATCCCAGCAGGCCTGCCAGCCCGACAATTTCGCCCGGGCGCACCTCAAGGTTAAACGGCGAGATCACCCCTTTCTTGCCGTAATCGCTGAACGCGGCGACCGGCTTCTCGCTCAGCAGCGTGCGGCCCGCGCGCTGGAGGGCGTTAGTTTCCAGCTCGCGGCCCAGCATCATTTTGACCAGCTCGATCTGCGGCAGCTCGCGGGTTTCACGGCAGCCGACAAAGCTGCCGTTGCGCAGCACCGTAATGCGATCGCTTACCTCATATACCTGATCGAGGAAGTGGGTAACAAAGATCAGGCTGACGCCCTGATCGCGCAGCTGGCGCATCAGGGTAAAGAGCATTTCCACCTCCTGGGTATCGAGGCTGGCGGTGGGTTCGTCGAGGATGAGTACCTTCGCGGAGAGATCGATCGCGCGACAAATGGCGACGATCTGCTGCATCGCCACGGAAAAGCGGTTCAGCGGCTCGCGGACGTCGAGGGAGAAGCCGTAGGATTCCATCAGCTTTGTCGCCCGCGCCTCCATCTCTTTGCGGCGCAGCAGGCCAAAACGGCGTGGCTCACGGCCAATAAACAGGTTATCCGCCACCGACATATTCGGCAGCAGGTTCACTTCCTGATAGACCGTCCCGATCCCCAGCTGCTGGGCATGGGCGGTGTTTTTTGGCGAAATTGCGTTGCCTTCCAGCCAGATAGTGCCGCGATCGGCGTGATACACGCCGGTCAGGGTCTTAATCAGCGTCGATTTTCCCGCGCCGTTCTCCCCCAGCAGCGCCATGATCTCCCCGCGCCGCAGGCTGAAATCAACGTTATCCAGCGCCTTTACGCCGGGAAAGAATTTACTCAAGCCCTCTGTGCGGAGGATTTCCTGGTGTTGTTCAGTGGTCATGGTTTCCCCCTCACCCTGGCCCTCTCCCCGGAGGGGAGAGGGGATTGATCGTGCCAATTGTAAATATCCAACTCCGCCCTGCCTTTCTCCCTCTCCCCTCCGGGGAGAGGGCTGGGGTGAGGGGCGTGCTTAATAGCCCATATTTTTCTTCTTCTCTAACTCTTCTTTCGCCGTGTCAGGCAGGTAGAGCGTGGATTTGGTGACCGTCACTTTCTCCGGCATCGTGCCGTCTTTCTTGAATTTCTCCAGCGCGTCGAATGCCGGACCCGCCATGTTTGGCGTCAGCTCCACGCTGGCGTTGGCTTCTCCGTCGATCATCGCTTTGTAGATGTCAGGCACGCCGTCGATAGAGCCGGTGAGGATATCTTTGCCCGGCTTCAGGCCCGCTTCTTTAATGGCCTGAATCGCACCGATCACCATGTCATCGTTGTGGGCGTAAACCATGCAGATGTTCTTGCCGTTGTTTTCAGCCTTAATGAAGCTCTCCATGACCTCTTTACCTTTGCTGCGGGTAAAGTCGCCGGACTGAGAGCGGATAATCTTGATGTTTGGCGCTTTAGCGATGGCTTCAGCAAAGCCTTTTTTACGGTCGATGGCCACGCTCGCCCCAACGGTACCCTGCAGCTCAACAACGTTACACGGCTTGCCGTCGACCTGTTTCACCAGCCAGTCGCCAATCAATTGCCCTTCCAGCACGTTGTTGGCCGTCACGGTGGTCATATAGAGAGATTTGTCTTTGACGTCGATGGAACGATCGAGCAGGAAGACCGGAATCTCAGCGTCTTTCGCTTCCTTCAGGACGGGTTCCCAGCCGGTCGCCACGACGGGGGCAATAAAGATGGCATCCACGCCCTGGGCGATAAAGGAGCGCACGGCTTTGATCTGATTCTCTTGTTTTTGCTGACCATCGGCGATTTTCAGGGTAATGCCGCGTTTCTGAGCTTCGCTTTTCGCTACGTTGGTTTCTGCCGCTCGCCAGCCAGATTCAGAGCCGACCTGCGAAAAACCTACGGTTAAGGGAGCGGCCATCGCCATAGACGACATGGCTGCCGAAACTGCTGTGACCAGGAGTAAGCGCTTCCACATATGAACGTCCTCGTAGGGTGAGTTATTGTTGGTTAAAAGATGTTCTGCGGAATGACTATAGCCCATGAAATATGTAACGAATTGCGTTACATCACACTTCAGAAAAGTGAATAAAACGTTAATCACAAGTTTGTAATCGCTTTCATTTCTCCATGAAAAATGCGGCTGAGTTTATGGATTTTTCTGTCATGGAAACGGTCTGAAAAGTGGGAAGAACGTGGAGAGAAGGCGAAAACAGGCGGAGACATTCAGCGCGAGTTGGCTATAATACCTGCCACTTGTTTACCATCCATTTTAAAGGACACCGACATGAGCTTACTCAACGTCCCAGCGGGTAAAGAACTGCCAGAAGACATCTACGTAGTTATCGAAATCCCGGCTAACGCAGATCCGATCAAATACGAAGTGGACAAAGAGAGCGGCGCCCTGTTCGTAGACCGTTTCATGTCTACCGCGATGTTCTACCCGTGCAACTACGGTTACATCAACCACACCCTGTCTCTGGACGGTGACCCGGTTGACGTGCTGGTCCCAACGCCATACCCGCTGGAGCCAGGCTCCGTCATTCGCTGCCGTCCAGTTGGCGTGCTGAAAATGACCGACGAATCCGGTGAAGATGCGAAGCTGGTTGCGGTACCGCACACCAAGCTGAGCAAAGAGTACGATCACATCAAAGATGTGAACGACCTGCCAGAGCTGCTGAAAGCGCAGATTACTCACTTCTTCGAGCACTACAAAGACCTCGAAAAAGGCAAGTGGGTTAAAGTTGACGGCTGGGACAACGCAGAAGCGGCGAAAGCAGAAATCATCGCCTCTTTCGAACGCGCTGCTAAGAAGTAATTCTTACTGCTGATTAAAAAAAGCCCCGCATGTCGGGGCTTTTTTGTGGCTGGAACATGTAGGCCGGGTAAGCGCAGCACCACCCGGCAAGAGGCGTAAAAAAACAACGCCACCTCACGGTGGCGTTGTTTTTTTTCAGTACTGGTCTCTGTCTAACCAGTTACCGCTTACAATCCGCGTTAACCCTTCGACCGGACGCTGGTAGACATACATCCACGCGCTTCCGTACGGCGTCTGGATCAACTGGCGTGCGTATTCACCGCCCCTGGTGCGCAAGGCATCAAGTTCGGCAAGTGTCGCGTTATCAATACGATAGACTTCACCCTGTACTGTTCCTTCGCCGGGAACCGCGCCTGGATAGTGGCCCAGGCTGTACAACTGGTAGTTCTCGATATTGTAATTCCCCAGCAGCAGGGCGTTGGTCATCCAGTGACTGTTGCCTTGCTTGGTTCGTAAACTGCCGTAGACAAATATTCGCATTGCTAAAACTCAAACTGATAGAGCAGATCAAGTGCCTGGTCTATGCCGGACACTGCTTCCAGATATAGCTTAGGCATCAGGCGATAGCGTAACGTGAGTGTTGCCAGTGAGTCAAAGATCCCCACACCATATTTTACCTGCAGACCCGGCAGTACATAACCGCTGACCACCACCTGCGAGGAGTCACCCACGCCCTCGGTGTCCAGCGCCAGATTGCTTACGCCGAACGTCTCGCCGATTTTACCCACAACCTGCCCACTTTGTGCAACCCCCAGACCCACTAACATGGAGGTCATCGCCGCGCTGTCACTCTGACCGCTGCTCAGACCTTGTCCACGCAGCAGATAAGAGAGGGCTTCCTGCTGCGACATCGCCGGGTCAGAGAAGATCTCCGCCTTAGGTTCGTCAGCAGAACCAGTGACGCGAACGCCAGCTATGACGTTGTCTTCCGTCGCTTCCGGGTTACGAATCGCTTCGATGTTCAACAGGGGTTGATCGGGTGGACCGGAGAACAGCAGCTCGCCTTTACGGACAATCAGATCCTGACCATAGGCGTGGAAACGTCCTTCAGGAATATTAATTTGCCCGTTCAGGCCAAGACCTTGTTTATCCTGCGCCACCTTCAGGTCGCCCGTAAGCCTCGCCTTCAGCCCAAACGCATCCAACCGCACGTTATTCCCCACGTGCACGGTAAGGTTACTATTAATCGGTATGCCAGCGCTCTTCTGTTCAACAGGTTTCAGATTTTCATTGAGCATAACTTCATCACTTGAGACGCCGACCGCACTTTCCGGCACATCGTGAACCACGATGCGCGCCCACGGCACGTCGACGCGACCATCAAGCGTAAAGAGGCTTGGCGTGGCCTCAAAGACCACATCAGGCGAGACGTCCAGACGCACCATCGGCGGTACGGTGATGCGCACCTTACTGCCCTTCGCGGCAATACGGGCGCGCCAGTTGTCGAGCTGGCTCCAGTCCGCGTCGCCGCTCAGGTTGATTTGCCCTTGCTGCGTCAGCACCGAGCCACTTAGCGTTGAGCTCATGCCGTTGAAGTTCATGGCGATCTGGCTGGGCTGCATGTCAAACGGCATGAAGTTGCCGTCAATATCCACGCCGCTGAGGCGCAGCTGGCCGAACAGCTGAGGGCTTTGCGCGTTGCCGGCCAGGCGCAGGTTGGCATTCACCATGCCCTCGGCTTTTTCCCCGCGTGCGAAAATCGGGTTCACCATCGCCAGGTTGAAGTTACGGATGTTGACGTTGCCGCCCAGATTACGCCGTCCCTGCGGATCGGTAATCTGTACCTGCCCGTCCAGCTGACCGTTATTGGTGAGGCGAATCAGCCACCCCAACTCCGCACGGTTGTTATGCAGATCCGCGCTCAGGTTCAGAGTGTCGAAGGCCACCGGCAGCGGCGCGTCATTCACCTCCTGCGTCACCTTCACGTTACGCCCGGACAGCGTGACGCTGCCCTGCGGCAGCCCCTCTTTGGTGGTGTCCCAGGCGACATCAGCTTTCCCGCTGAAGACGCCGCTGGCCTGGGTGGTATCCGGCATAAACGGCTTCAGCATCGCCAGATCGAAGCGGTTGAGGTTGATCTGCGCGCGCCCTTCCGCGCCCGCATCGATGGTTTGCGGCACGCACAGTTCCGCATTCGGGTTGGTCCAGCAGTGCGGCCCAATGCTGATCTTCTGCTCGGCGTTGCGGTAATCCAGTGCGATGGAGCGCGACAGCGCCAGCGGCCCGACAGGCGTATTGAAGCGGGTGTTATCCAGCGTCCCTTTCCAGCGCTCCTCTTTGCGGTCGAAGCTGCCGGTCAGGTGCAGCTGGCCGGAGACCGGCTCGCCCTGCACCCGTAGCTGCAGGTCGTGCTGCTTCTCGTTCCCTTTCGCGTCCAGGGTGACCAGGCTGATGTTCACGTCCGGCTGAGAAATGCGCTCCACGCGCAGGTTCAGGTTACCGCCGATCTGGTCGGTGGATTTCACATCCCCTTCCACGCGAACGCGGGCAACGCTCAGTTCCTGCCAGCGCAGGTTATTGGCGGTGATATCCGCCAGCAGCTGCGGCGCGTCTACCGTGCCGCGCACCTTCACGAGTCCTTTCGCCGTACCGCCAAGCCCCGGCAGGGCGTTGTCGAGATTCGGCGCGTCGATGGTGGCATCCAGATTGAGATCTTTCACCCCCAGCTCGCCTTTGATATCCGCCGTGTTGCGGCCCAGCGCCACGTGCAGGCCGGGGATAACCCACTGCAGATAGCTGTTGCCTTTCACTGAGCCTTCAACATTAACCTTGTTCTGCTTCACGTTCCCGGTGAGCTTAATTTCCGGCACGTCCATCTGCCACGTACCGCCGTACAGGCTACCGCGCGTTTTGATCAGGCCATCCAGCTTCGACGGCCAGTCCGGCACTTCTTTGGCGGTGTTAATGCCCTTCAGCTTCAGCTCGCCGCGCCAGCTGATCGCCTGCTGCCAGTCGAGCAGCGCGGTCAGCTCGGTTTTGCCCTCCAGCGCCGCGACGGTCAGCTTGTCGAGATTGACCTGCTGTTCGTTGCCCTTCGCATCCAGGGTGATGTTCGCGGGCGGTACGCCCTGCCCCTTCACCGCGGTGCGGAACGAGAGCGTATAGTCGGTCATCTTGCCGCTCAGCTTTAGCTTCAGGTCATCGGCCTGGAACTGCTTTTCGCCGGTGAACGGCCAGGAAAGCTGCTTGCTGACAACCTCAAGATTGATCGGCAGCCCGGCTTCCGCCAGCTGGGTTTGCGCACGCAGGGCCATATCCACCGGGCCGGAGAGATTCACGCCGACATCCAGCTTATCGCGCAGCGCCCCGCCTACTTTGACCTTCACCTTTTCGCCTTTCAGCGGATCGATGTTAAGCGCGCTGTTGAGGGTGATATCCACCGGCCAGTTATCGCGCAGCAGCGCATTACCCGACGCATTCACCGAGCCCTGATTGGTGTCGATATCCAGCGCGTCGAGCTTCATGTTGCCGTCAATGCTGCTGACTTTCAGCAGCATAGTGTAGACCGTCAGATCGGTATCGCCGGTCAGGCGCAGCTGCTCGCCTTTGAACTCCTCAATGTTAAGGTTCAGCGGCAGATGAACGTCGGTCATTTCCGGCAGCACAGGCTTCGAGAAGAGATCTTTCAGCGTTTCGCCCAGCGGCTTTTCTTCCGGCTGCGGGTTCTGAATCTTCGGCTCGACGATCTCTTCCTGCGCTACGTCGGCCACTTTCGGCAGCGCGATCAGCAAGCCCTGCAGGGACGTTGGCGTCAGGGTGAGGTTTTTCTCCTGCCAGCGCAGGCCGGAGGTGAAATCCATCACGGACACGGTGGTGTCGTCGATTTTGATATTGACGTTATCGAGCGCCACCCGATAGAGCGCGATCGGGTACGGCGTGGAGAGATTCAGCGGGCCGCTGTCCTCTTCCTCGACCGGCGCAGACTTCGGCATTTTTTTCGAATCTATCGCCACGTTAACGTCTTTAAGCGACAGATCGTTGACGCAGAGCTTGCTGTCACGCAGACAGCCCAGCTTCACCGCGAGATGAAACTCCCCGGCGTTCACCGCCACGCCCGGCTGCTCGTAGCGGATGTTCTTCAGACGCAGATCGCGCCAGCCGCCCGTTACCTGACCAATCTCCAGCCCCGGCACCCAGCGGTTCGCGGCGTTAAACAGCAGATGCAGCCCGGTCGTCGTTCCCACCAGAAACGCCACCGTACCGAGCAGCAGCACGATAAAAATCAGCACCCCGAGGCTTATTTTCTTCCATAAACTCATAATTCAGGCCCCAGACCGATGTAAAACTGTAATCCGTGTTCATCTTTGTCGCCGACAGGCACGGCGAAGTCGAGCTTGATGGGCCCGACGGGTGACTGCCAGCGTACGCCCACGCCCGCGCCCGTTTTGAAGTCGCTGCGGCGGATATCGTTCACCGCTTCACCGCCGTCAACAAACATGGCGCCCCACCACTTTCCGCTGACGTTGTACTGGTACTCCAGCGATCCCGTTGCCAGTTTGGACGCACCGGTTAGCTGGCCCTTTTCGTTCTCAGGTGAGATCGATTTGTACTTATACCCACGAATGCTGCGGTCGCCCCCGGCAAAGAAGCGCAGATCCGGCGGAACGCGCTCGAAGTCTCCCGTTTCAATCCAGCCGAGATTGCCGCGCATCACAAAGCGGTGTTTGTCATACAGCGTGCGGATCCAGACGTTTTGCGCCTGAATGACGGAGAAATCTACGTCGGAGCCCCAGGCGGAGTTGGAATAATCGATGGAGTAGCGCTGCGAGTCGCCCCATGTCGGCATCAGGCCCCCACGCGAGCGGGTGCGGCTGATCATCACTCCCGGATAAAGCAGCATGGTGGTATTGGTGACGTTGGCCTGGGTAAAGTGGTCCAGGCTCCAGCGCAGGTTAATGGCGCGCTGCCAGCCGCTGGAGAGATCCCAGAAGCGGGAGACGGCAAGCGTCGTAGAGTCCTGCTTGGTGTCGTTCAAATCGGTGCGCTTAAAACCGCCCTGCAGAAGGTAATATTGCTCAAGCGGATTTTTCAGCAGCGGCATTTTGTAGCTGAAATCCAGCTGCTGTTCGGGCGCAGAGAGGCTCAGGCTGGTGGTCAGGCTGTGGCCGTACGAGTTCATCCACGGTTTTTTCCACGAGGTTTTCACGCGTGGTCCGACATCCGTCGAGTAGCCAACACCGGTCTCAATGGTGTTCTCGGTGCGCGGCGAGACAACGCCATGCAGCGGCAACACCTTGGTTTTGCGAGACTTATCAAATTCCGGCGCGACAACCACGGAGTTAAACCAGCCGGTAGCGGAAAGACGACGGTTCAGTTCCGCCAGGTCCCTCGACTGGTAGTAATCCCCTTTTTTGAACGGCACGAGGTTTTGCAGGTACTCTTCGCGAATTTGCGAACCTTCAAATGTCACATCGCCAAAGCGGTAGCGTTCCCCGCTGTCGTAGTCGATATCCCAGAAGGCCTGACGTCGATCCAGCGCAATGCCCAGCTGGCTTTTATTGAACTGGCTGTCGAAGTAGCCCTTACGCAGGGAAACGCTGGTCAGCTCTTTTTTGAAATGGTCGTAGTCGCCGTGATTAAGCACGGTGCCGACTTTCGGCCGCGTGCTGAGCAGATCCAGGTAATCCCGGTCGGTACGCGCCCCGCCGCGCAGGATGACGTTCGTACCGCCAATCAGTACCGGTTCGCCCGGCGAAACGCGGGCAATAAGAACCTGGCGCCCCTTCTTTGGCGGCGGACGGAGATCGAAATCAATGGTGGGTTCGTAATACCCAAGCGCTTTTAGACCTTCACGGATGGCGTCATCGACGCGCGCGCGAAAACGCCGGTCCGGCGTCACCTCATCACTCTGGATGGTCGATAGCTGCGCACGCACGTTTTTTTCCAGCGCCCCGGATAACCCCTCAACCTGCAAACGGACATTCGCCGCGCTGGCAATCCCGCTTGTCAGCAACACACTGACCAAACATAACTGGCGGATTTTTGTCACGTTTTCTCCTGAATATCCCTGTTTCCACCCTGGAAGCAAATGAAGTGCCGCTCCGCGGCAAAATACGGCCTGTTGGCCAAAAACCCGAATCGCGGGTTGAAAATGGGTGTAACACCCAAATATTTCTTATGATTAAATCTAGTCTCATTCAGCGCATTTATTGTGTTCAATTAAACGCTTCGTGACAACCTTAACTGAAACATCGCACCCCGGGAGGCCCCATCGTGAGTTTATTCGACAAAAAGCATCTGGTTTCACAAGCTGATGCATTACCGGGACGCAACACCCCTATGCCTGTGGCGACCTTACACGCAGTCAATGGCCATTCCATGACCAACGTGCCGGATGGCATGGAAATCGCCCTGTTCGCTATGGGCTGTTTCTGGGGCGTTGAGCGCCTCTTCTGGCAGTTGCCCGGCGTTTATAGTACGGCGGCCGGCTACACGGGCGGTTATACGCCGAATCCTACCTATCGCGAAGTCTGCTCCGGCGAAACCGGGCATGCGGAAGCGGTACGCGTGGTCTATGACCCTGCGGTAATCAGCTACGAACAGCTCCTGCAGGTCTTCTGGGAGAACCACGACCCGGCGCAGGGCATGCGTCAGGGCAATGACCACGGCACCCAGTACCGCTCGGCTATTTATCCGCTCACGCCTGAGCAGGATGCCGCCGCGCGCGCCAGCCTTGAGCGTTTCCAGCAGGCCATGCGTGAAGCGGGCGATACGCGCGAGGTAACGACGGAAATCACCACCGCGAAACCGTTCTACTATGCCGAGGACGACCACCAGCAGTATCTGCATAAAAACCCGTACGGCTACTGCGGCATTGGGGGCATCGGCGTTTGCCTGCCGCCACAGCTGGCCTGATCACCGATCCAGCGCCACGCGAGCCGCGTGGCGCTCAAAGAGGCGACAGCGTTGTCTCATAACGTAACAACCACTCCCCGGACGCTCCCCTCAGGCACTTTCGCCAAAAATGTGACCTCTGGCAGATTTACATCTCTTTACGCTATACTACCCGCTGAAATAATCGGCTCAACGCTACGAGCTGACGTTCAATGTGTTTTCACACAAATGGTATCAACTCCCCTTCTGAGGATCTGGCGAGAAGCCGGATAAACTATGTTAAACAGTATTTTAGTAATACTTTGTCTGATTGCCGTCAGTGCATTTTTCTCGATATCTGAGATCTCGCTGGCCGCGTCCCGTAAAATCAAACTGAAGCTGCTTGCCGATGAAGGCAACATCAATGCCACCCGCATCCTGAAAATGCAGGAAAACCCCGGCATGTTCTTCACCGTGGTGCAAATTGGCCTCAACGCGGTCGCCATTCTCGGCGGTATCGTGGGTGATGCGGCGTTTTCCCCTGCGTTTTATAGCCTCTTTGTTAAGTACATGTCCGTTGAGCTGGCCGAACAGCTGAGCTTTATTCTCTCCTTCTCGCTGGTAACCGGCCTGTTCATTCTCTTTGCAGACCTGACCCCGAAACGCATCGGTATGATTGCGCCAGAAGCTGTGGCTTTGCGTATCATCAACCCGATGCGCTTCTGTCTGTACGTGTTTCGTCCGCTGGTGTGGTTCTTCAACGGCCTGGCGAACGTGATTTTCCGCATCTTTAAGCTGCCGATGGTGCGTAAAGACGACATCACCTCTGACGATATTTATGCGGTCGTGGAAGCCGGCGCGCTGGCCGGGGTGCTGCGCAAGCAGGAACATGAGCTGATTGAGAACGTATTCGAACTGGAATCCCGTACCGTGCCCTCTTCCATGACCGGCCGCGAGAACATTATCTGGTTCGATTTACATGAAGATGAGCAGAGCCTGAAGAACAAAGTGGCGCAGCATCCACACTCCAAGTTCCTGGTCTGTAATGAAGATATTGACCACATTATCGGTTACGTCGACTCCAAAGACCTGCTGAACCGCGTGCTGGCAAACCAGAGCCTGGCGCTCAACAGCGGCGTGCAGATCCGCAATACCCTGATTGTGCCGGACACTCTGACGCTCTCAGAAGCGCTGGAAAGTTTCAAAACCGCCGGGGAAGACTTCGCGGTGATCATGAACGAATACGCGCTGGTGGTGGGTATTATCACCCTCAACGACGTCATGACCACGCTGATGGGCGACCTGGTAGGCCAGGGGCTGGAAGAGCAGATTGTTCAGCGTGACGATAATTCATGGCTGATTGATGGCGGCACGCCGATTGAAGACGTGATGCGCGTGCTGGATATCGACGAGTTCCCGCAGTCCGGAAACTACGAGACCATCGGGGGCTTTATGATGTTTATGCTGCGTAAAATCCCGAAACGCACCGACTCGGTGAAGTTCTCCGGCTACAAGTTTGAGGTGGTGGATATTGATAACTACCGCATCGACCAGCTGCTGGTGACGCGTATCGACAACAAACCGACCGTACTGGTGCCAAAGCTGCCGGATGCGGAAGAGAAGGTGTCGGCGTAAGGTTCCTGCCCCCACAAACATCAACGGCTCCCATCGGGAGCCGTCTTTTTATCTACTACTACTGCATAGCACGTTGGTTAAGCCATCTCAGTTTGCAGACGCATAACCTGACGGTTGACTTCGGACATCACAGACAGGTGCTGTTTGTCCTTCACTTTTGGGACAAGGATTTTGCCCTTATCAAACTCAAAAGCGCCAACATCCTTGATGTACAACCGTCCACGGAACAGGATCTTCACGTACTTCGCCACCTGAAGCGGGTTGTAGCGTTGGAAAATTTTCATTCTTGTATCTCCTGCGAATCATACGCTCTTGCGGTGCCACAATCGGCCCGACTGTCCTGAGCGCAAATTTTAATGCCCAATGACTATAGACCAGAACTACGGTGTTACCCAGTGTGCATAAGTTTATTTACCGTTTGATTACAATTATTCAGAATAATCTTTGCAAAGCGTGACTGAGCGCAGTATAAGCCGTCGTTTTTTCATGGATATGTGCGTTCGCCCGCAAACTGGCATCGGGATTGCGGGAAAACCACATTGATCGCACTTATGATTAAAAGCGCAAGACCAAGTGGTCGGATCACCTGCAAACAATAAGGAAACGCCATGACCCTACGTAATATCCTTACAGCAGCCTGCCTGCTGCTGCCCCTGTGGGCTTCCGCTCACAGCATTGAAAAAGGACAACGTGTACCGCCAGTCGGCATTGCTGACCGGGGAGAATTGATTCTCGACAATGATAAGTTTAGCTACAAAGCCTGGAATAGCGCGCAGCTTGCGGGCAAAGTGAGAGTTGTACAACATATTGCCGGTCGTACATCCGCAAAAGAGAAAAATGCCAACCTGGTGGAAGCGATCAAGGCCGCAAAATTCCCTCATGACCGCTACCAGACGACCACCATTGTTAACACCGATGACGCCATTCCGGGCTCCGGGATGTTTGTGCGCTCAAGCCTTGAGAGCAATAAAAAGCTCTACCCGTGGTCGCAGTTTATCGTCGACAGCAACGGCGTAACCCGTAAGGCCTGGCAGCTGGAGGAAGAGAGCTCCGCGATTATCGTGCTGGATAAAGAGGGCCGCGTACAGTGGGTGAAAGACGGCGCCTTAACCCAGGAAGAGGTGCAGCAGGTTGTCGACCTGCTGCACAAGCTTCTGGCTCAATAAATCGAGACGCGGAAGCCGGGGTTGAGGAAGGATTCGCGCGGGGTATAGTCCAGCGGCTTGCCTTGCCAGTCATGAACGTGCGCCCCGGCGGCCGCGGCAACGGCATGACCTGCCGCGGTATCCCAGACGTTGGTTGGCCCAAAGCGGGGGTAGAGCTGCGCATGGCCTTCTGCCACCAGGCAGAATTTCAGCGATGAGCCAATCGAGGTGGTCTGGTGTTCACCCAGCTGCTGCAGGTACTCCTGCAGCTCGCTGTCGCTGTGCGAGCGGCTAATCACCACCAGCGGCGGACGCGCATCGCGCACCTGGATCTGCTTGCGCACGCCGCACTCTTCCTTCCACGCCTTCCCTTCTGCGGCGCTGTACATCACCTTCATGACCGGCGCGTAGACCACGCCCAGCACCGCTTTACCCTTCTCAACCAGGGCGATATTGACGGTGAATTCACCGTTACGCTTGATGAACTCTTTTGTCCCGTCCAGCGGATCGACCAGCCAGTAGCGCTGCCAGTGCTGGCGCTCGTCCCAGCTTTGCGGCGCTTCTTCTGACAGAACGGGGATGTCCGGCGTCAAGGACTGTAACCCTTTCAGGATCACCTTATGCGCCGCGATATCCGCCGCCGTGACCGGAGAGTCGTCCGCTTTGCTGACGACCTCCATAGGCTTAATACCGTCATACACCTGCATGATGGCGTCTCCCGCATCCCGTGCGAGCTGACAAATTTTATCTAGCATTTTCCACCTCTTTGTTAACGCAGTGAGGTTAACTCTTTGTTTTAGTTATATCGTAATGTGAACAATTCCGCTATCTGTGAAGCAATTCCGGTTTCAGGTTACTTTTTTCTGTCAGGATTCACATTTCTGTAAGCAACAAGCTATAGATACATACTCTTTTGTGGTCTGCATCGAAAAAAGGACTCCTCTGATGATTAAGTTTAGTGCAACGCTTCTGGCGACGCTGATTGCAGCAAGCGTGCAGGCGGCGACGGTAGATCTGCGTATTCTGGAAACGACCGATCTGCACAGCAACATGATGGACTTCGATTACTACAAAGATACCCCAACGGAAAAATTCGGACTGGTACGCACGGCAAGTTTGATCAATGCGGCGCGTGGCGAAGTGAAAAACAGCGTGCTGGTCGACAATGGCGATCTCATTCAGGGCAGTCCGCTCGGAGATTACATGGCGACCAAGGGGCTGAAAAAAGGCGAGATCCATCCTGTTTATAAAGCGATGAACACCCTGGACTACACCGTCGGCAACCTCGGCAACCACGAATTCAACTACGGTCTGAAATACCTGCATGACGCCCTGGCCGGTGCGAAATTCCCGTACGTTAACGCCAATATCATCGACGTTAAGACCCAAAAGCCGCTCTTTACCCCTTACCTGATTAAAGAGACAAGCGTCGTCGATCGGGACGGTAAAAAACAGACGCTAAAAATCGGCTATATCGGTTTTGTCCCGCCGCAGATCATGACGTGGGATAAAGCCAACCTGGACGGTAAAGTGACCGTTAACGACATCACCGAAACCGCGCGCAAATACGTGCCGGAAATGCGTAAAAAAGGCGCCGATCTGGTGGTCGTTGTCGCCCACTCGGGTCTCTCCGCCGATCCGTACCAGGCCATGGCAGAAAACTCCGTTTACTACCTGAGTGAAGTTCCCGGCGTCGACGCGATCCTGTTCGGCCACGCCCACGCGGTCTTCCCGGGCAAAGATTTCGCCAGCATCAAAGGGGCAGATATTGAGAAAGGAACGCTCAACGGCGTGCCGTCGGTAATGCCGGGCATGTGGGGCGACCATCTTGGCGTGGTGGATCTGGTGCTGAATAACGACGGCGACCGCTGGAAGGTGACGCAGTCAAAAGCCGAAGCGCGCCCGATCTACGACGCTGCGGCTAAAAAATCTCTGGCGGCTGAAGATAAAAAACTGGTCGACGTGCTGAAGCACGATCACGACGCCACGCGCGAATTCGTCAGCAAGCCGATCGGCAAATCCGCCGACAACATGTACAGCTTCCTGGCGCTGGTTCAGGACGACCCGACCGTTCAGGTCGTCAACATGGCGCAGAAAGCCTATGCCGAACACTTTGTGCAGGGCGATCCAGATCTGGCAAAACTGCCGGTCCTGTCAGCCGCTGCGCCATTCAAGGTGGGCGGGCGTAAGAATGACCCGGCAAGCTATGTAGAGGTCGAAAAGGGCCAGCTCACCTTCCGTAATGCCGCCGACCTCTATCTCTATCCGAATACGCTGGTGGTGGTTAAAGCCACCGGGAAAGAGGTAAAAGAGTGGCTGGAGTGCTCAGCCGGACAGTTTAACCAGATTGACCCGCACAGCAGCAAGCCGCAGTCGCTGATTAACTGGGACGGCTTCCGCACCTACAACTTCGACGTGATCGACGGCGTGAACTACCAGATTGACGTCACCCAGCCGGCGAAATATGACGGTGAGTGTCAGACAATCAACCCGCAGGCGGAGCGCATTAAAAACCTGACCTTCAACGGCAAGGCAATTGACCCGAATGCCACCTTCCTGGTCGTGACCAATAACTACCGTGCCTACGGCGGTAAATTTGCCGGTACGGGGGATAGCCACATCGCCTTTGCTTCTCCAGATGAGAACCGCTCGGTGCTGGCGGCGTGGATCAGCGCGGAGTCGAAAAAGGCGGGAGAAATTCATCCGGCAGTGGACAACAACTGGCGTCTCGCGCCGATCCACAGCGATACGCCGCTGGATATCCGCTTTGAAACGTCACCGTCCGACAAGGCTGCCGCGTTTATTAAGGAGAAGGCGCAGTATCCGATGAAACAGGTTGCGACGGATGATATTGGGTTCGCGATTTATCAGGTGGATTTGAGCAGGTAGCGGCGATTGTGCCGGGTGGCGCTTCGCTTACCCGGCCTACGGGATGGAAGATTACGGGTAGGCCGGGTAAGGCGAAGCCGCCACCCGGCTTTTACGCCGCACGATCGTCCCGATTCGCCATCACCTTCGGCGTATTCACCTCAATCCAGTCCGCCAGCGCGGCGACCTTCTCGCTCACCTCAATACCCAGCGGCGTCAGGCTATACTCTACGTGCGGCGGCACCACTGGATACGACACGCGATCGACAAACCCGTCCTGCTCCAGCGCCTGAAGCGACTGGGACAGCATCTTTTCACTCACCCCGCCCATTTTACGGCGCAGATCGCTAAAGCGATGCGTTCCCTGGCGCAGGGCCAGCAGAATCAGGACTCCCCAGCGGCTGGTCACGTGTTTGAGCACCTCGCGCGAAGGGCACTGTTCCGCGAAAAGATTGCCATCGCGCATTTGTTCGCTGAGCGTCGGTATCGTTGTTTTCATACTTACCTTTTTGTACGTACTTACTAAAAGTTAGCTATGGTGCTAGTGTGCCACAACACCAGACAAACACGAAGGAGATTCATCATGATCGCGATTACCGGCGCCACCGGCCAGCTTGGCCATCTCGTTATCGAACAGCTGTTGAAAACAGTACCGGCCAGCCAGATTGTGGCCATCGTGCGTAACCCGGCGAAAGCGCAAGCCTTAAGCCAGCAGGGGATTGTGGTGCGTCAGGCAGACTACACGGATGAAGCCGCCTTCGCCGCCGCGCTGAGCGGCGTGGATAAACTGCTGCTGATCTCGTCCAGCGAAGTCGGCCAGCGCGCAACCCAGCACCAGAACGTGATTAACGCCGCCAAAACGGCAGGCGTGAAATTTATTGCCTACACCAGCCTGCTGCATGCGGATACATCGCCGCTCGGCCTGCACGTAGAACACGTTGCCACTGAAAAAGCGCTGGCGGCGTCCGGGATTCCTTATGCCCTGCTGCGCAACGGCTGGTATACCGAAAACTACCTGGCGAGCGCGCCGCCAGCACTGGAACACGGCGTGTTTATTGGTGCGGCAGGCGAAGGCAAAATTGCCTCTGCCACCCGCGCAGACTATGCCGCAGCGGCAGCTAAAGTGATTGCTGAAGAGGGCCATGCGGGCAAGGTGTATGAACTGGCGGGCGACCACGGCTGGACGCTGAGCGAACTGGCGGCTGAACTCAGCAAACAGAGCGGAAAGCCGGTCAGCTACCAGAATCTCAGTGAAGCGGATTTTGCCGCCGCGCTGAAGAGCGTCGGCCTGCCTGCCGGTCTGGCCGATATGCTGGCGGATTCCGATGTCGGGGCCTCCAAAGGCGGACTCTTTGACGACAGCCATACGCTGAGCAAACTGATCGGACGCGCCACCACGCCGCTGGCGCAGAGCATTAAAGCCATTCTGTAACGGCCTGACCGTTATCTCCCGCGGCCGGGTGATTCCCCTTACCCGGCCCGCTCAAATTTATTAATAATAAAATCAGATATAACAATTAAAAATCCGGGTATTCTTTTTCCGTCGCGTACGTTATCGGTTTTTCAAATCCGGGAAGGGTGATGCCGTTCATATCAATCTTAATATCTTCCTCATTTATCCCCTGCTGGCCGAACAGATAAATGACGTTGAGTTCACCCTGCGAAGCCGCCTCGTCGTAGGCGTTCGCCTGACGCCGCACCTGGCGGTTACGCTGCTGATAATCCGCATACACCGCGTCCCCGTAGCGTTTGCGCAACCATTGATGGGTCAGCTTTGGCGAGTAAACCACCCCCGTGGCGTTATTCCCGCCAAAGCCTTTTGAATTAATAAAGGCGATTTGTCCCTGGCCTTCCTCTAATTTGCAGTCCTGAAGAGGAATGGTTAAGCGTGCGTTATTCACCTGCGGCGCGATGTGCGTCACGCTTTTAATTCCCGGTAAAATGCCATAGCGGAAGACGCCAAGGCAGCTGATGAGCTGGTCGCCGCTGGCGGATCCCAGGGAGTGACCGAGATACGATTTTACCGCCGTCACCGGCCAGTCGCGGATCGCAAAGGCTTGCGCAACGCGGTCAAAAATATCCGCTTCGGAGACGCAATTCTTCGGCGTGCTTGAACCGTGCGCCTGAATAAACGATCCCTTCTGCACCGCCTCCATTCCGACCATCGACACCGCCGAAGCCACGGCTTTCGCCATGGTGATGTAGTTCCCCGGCCCCGGTGATGTAATAGAACGCTTAAAGCCGTCAGCGTTGATGAAGACATTCCCCACCGAACCGTGGATCTCTGCCCCAAGCTGCAGCGCCAGCTCATCGTCCATTAACACGACATACTGGCTGGATTCTGCGATCACAAAACCGCAGCTGTTGCCAAACGGGCGGCTGCTGTTGCTCCAGTCGGCCGTTTCCGTTTCATCAATATGCTTAAGCTTGCTCTCCGTTGCCAGGGCGCCCATGGCGTCGAATCCTTCGATCGCTTCGGAGGTGACCGGCGCTTCGGCGCTGCCCACAACGGCCACGCGAATGCGCCCCGCTTTGATATCTTCAACTGCCGCATTGAGGTTATACAGAAACGTGGCGCACGCCCCCAGCGTGGCGCTGGTATGACCGACGCTACCCAGCACATACGCATTGAGGAAATCAGCGCACATGCTGTTCAGGCCCAGCGGACACTGTTTGGCGCTGACGCGCTGGCCTTTCAGGCGCGACTGGAGCATACCGCCAAAGCCATAATCGTCGAGCTGTCCCATGATATTGCCAGAATAGACCCCGAGCTGATCCGGCGCGATAGCTGCCTGTATCTCGCGCCACGGGATCCCCAGAGCGTTGATGGCATCCGATGCCCCGACAATCGCCATTTGTAACGCCCGCGGATGGAACTGCGAATGGTAATGGTCACCCGGGCGGAATCCCTGCGGCAGCAAGCCTGCAGCCTGAACCTCGGTGCGCAACAACGCCTCAATTTTACAGTCCATCTCTCCCTGAACGGTAATGCGCACGCGCTGATCCGGTAATTCCTCGGCCTGCCATCCCGCCGGTAAGGGATGAGGTAACTGTCTGGCAGAGATATTAAAACTGAATCCTTCTTCGCCAGAAACCATATTCAATTTTGCATGGCTGGCGATAGCATCGACATCAAAATAGTCGCGCGTAATTTTTCTGATAAGGGTTCCTTCCAGCGCCTCGTCTTTTATATTTGCGGCAGCCTGAGCAGGGGTAAATCTTTTACCGGAACTGTCGCAATACCCACCTTTGTCATATTTAAGCACGCCCATCAGGATGGCTAACGATAATAAAGCCTGCTGCCTTTCCTCTTCCGACAATGATTCAATAATCATTCGGCGAAATGCATGATGATAAGAACTACGACCAGCTGGACTATAGCCACCAAAAGCCGTTATTACGGGTAATTTCGCCATAATTCATCCTGTAGTGGTCGTGGATTTATTTTGTTAAGCAAGTACGATCATTTCAGATATTAGTTTACAAATTACCGACAAAAGCTAATATGAAAATCCAGCCAAAATACTGACTTTTTTGGCCAGGGTAACGATGAGCCACCAAAAATAATAGTCAAAACAGGTATTAATCAAAAAATGACAAATACACAAATAGGATTTGTGTTATGCGAACGCATGCTAAGTTCCGGTCTCAGTCTGCCGATTGAAATGTGGAAAGCCGCAGCCAGTAGCTATTTAGCCGAGCAAAAAACAACATCCCACGCAGACACGCACAAACCGGAGACGTCTTCATTCAGGCTCTGTCGTCCGGAGAATATACTGAAAGTTCATACTATTGGCATAAATAACGAGCCCATCCTGACGCACAGTGGCTTTAGCATTACCGCCGATACCACCCTTGCCGCAGACAGGCACTACGACGTTATCTATCTTCCTGCCCTGTGGCGCAATCCTCGCGCAGTGGTCAGACAACAGCCTGAACTCCTGGCATGGTTGACCGAAAAGGCTGCGCAAGGAACACGCATCGCGGCCGTTGGAACGGGCTGCTGTTTTCTGGCGGAATCAGGATTGCTCAACGGAAAACCCGCCACCACCCACTGGCACTACTTCAAACAGTTCTCGCGTGACTACCCCAACGTAAAATTACAAACCAAACATTTTCTCACGCAGGCCGATAATATTTACTGTGCCGCCAGCGTTAAAGCCCTCTCAGATTTGACCATCCATTTCATCGAAACGATATACGGGAAATGTGTAGCCACGCATACCCAACGGACCTTTTTCCATGAAATTCGGAGTCAGTTCGATCGCCAGTGTTACAGTGAAGAAAACAAACCGCATCCGGATGAAGATATTGTTCAAATTCAGATCTGGATAAAAGCCAACTGCGCCTCGGATATATCCATGCAGGATCTTGCCGATATGGCTGGCATGAGTTTGCGCAACTTCAACCGTCGCTTTAAAAATGCCACCGACATGTCCCCCCTGCAGTATTTATTAACCGCCAGAATTGAATCCGCCATGACGATGTTGCAATCCACCAATCTGAGCATTCAGGAGATCGCCAATGCGGTGGGATATCAGGATATTGCGCATTTTAACCGCCAGTTTAAGCATAAAACCACGGTGTCACCGGGGGATTATCGTAAGACGGTGCGGGCAAAGATGTTTAGTGCATAAACTCCGGTCATCTCTGATAATGAAAAGATGACCGCGAGGAGGCTCACCGTGCAAGGCGTACCGGAACAGTTTAATGATGAAAGAGACAGCGCGCGCTTTCGCCATCTGGCGCAGCTGCCGGGCCTGGAGCTTTATCATGCCCATATTTCTGACTACGCCTTTGAGCCTCACACCCATGAAGCCTTCGGGATCGGCACAATTGAAACCGGTGCCGAACGCTTTCGCTATCGCGGCACCCAGCATCTCGCGGCGGAAAAATCCGTCGTCACCATGAACCCGGACGAGATCCATACCGGCGAATCCGCCACCGAAGGCGGCTGGCGCTACCGGATGGTCTATATCGAACCCAATCTGCTGGAAGAGATGACCGGTCTGCGGCACTGGTGGTTCAGCGACGTGACCCGTCATGACCCGTTGCGCTCGCAGCAAATCGGCAGGCTTATTTACGGCCTGTGGCACACGGACGATCCGCTTGCGCAAAAAGGATTGCTGCTGGATCTGATTGAGACCTTCCAGCCGTTTGCCCATCACGCGCCGCAGGTCCAGGAAGGCGCGCACCGCTTCGAACGGGTACGCGAGTACCTGCACGACAACTATATGCGCGCCCTGACGCTGGACGAGCTGGCCAGCGTCGTTTCACTCAGCCCGTATCATTTCCAGCGCCAGTTCAAAGCCCATTTTCACGTGACGCCGCATCAGATGCTGATGGCCATTCGCCTCTGGCGCGCCAAAGCGTTCCTCACCCACGGCATGCCCGCCGCAGAGGTCGCCGCCGCAACCGGACTGACCGATCAGTCGCATCTCACACGCGCGTTTACCCACCGCTATGGCATTACTCCCGTGCGCTACCAGAAGCAGGTCACCCGGCGCTAATGCGCAATCTCATACAATACGCGCGCACTTGCCCCTCCTACACTGGCTACAGCGTAAATACCTGTGGATGGAAAAATGATTAGTGGAGTGTTGTATGCCCTTCTGGCCGGGATGATGTGGGGGCTGATTTTTGTCGGCCCGCTGATCGTGCCCGAGTATCCGGCAATATTGCAGTCGACCGGACGATATCTGGCGCTGGGGCTGATTGCCCTGCCCCTGGCGTGGCTGGGGCGCGCGCGCTTGCGTCAGCTCAGCCGTCAGGACTGGGGGACCGCGCTGGCGCTGACCATGATGGGCAATCTTATCTATTACGTTTGCCTGGCGAGCGCCATTCAGCGTACCGGTGCGCCGGTGTCGACCATGATTATCGGTACGCTGCCGGTCGTCATCCCCGTCTTTGCTAACCTGCTCTACAGCCACCGCGATGGCAAACTGGCGTGGTCAAAAATGGCACCGGCGCTGGTCTGCACTGTCCTGGGGCTGATATGCGTCAATATTGCCGAGCTGCGTCATGGCCAGGCGGATGTTGACCTGTGGCGTTACGGTTCTGGCATTCTGCTGGCGTTCATTTCCGTGGCGTGCTGGGCATGGTATGCCCTGCGCAACGCGCGCTGGCTGCGGGAGAACCCGGACAAGCACCCGATGATGTGGGCGACAGCGCAGGCGCTGGTCACGCTGCCCGTATCCGTCGTAGGGTATCTCGGCGCATGCCTCTGGCTGGGCCATCAGCAGCCGGACTTCGCCCAGCCTTTCGGGCCAAGACCGTGGGTGTTTATCGGCCTGATGGTGGCGATTGCGGTGCTGTGCTCGTGGGTGGGCGCGCTGTGCTGGAACATTGCCAGCCAGAAGCTGCCGACGGTGATCTTAGGACCGCTGATAGTCTTTGAAACCCTGGCCGGGCTGCTTTATACCTTCCTGATGCGCCAGAGCGTACCGCCGTTGTTCACGGCCTGCGGGATCGTGCTGTTGGTCGTAGGGGTAGTGATGGCGGTGAGAGCGAAGCCGGAAAAACCAAGTGTTGTTCCGGCGTCGGAGATGTGATTTTTGCCCAGCGGCGCTGCGCTTGCAGGGTCTACAAAACCGTAGGCCCGGTAAGGCGTAGCCGCCACCGGGCAAGCCCTTAAAACGTTTCCCAGTTCCCTTCTGACGCCGCGGCTACGGGCTGCGCTTTTGGCACATAGGTTTTCACCGGCGCCGCTTTAACCGCCTGGTTGCGGGTGATTTTGAACACCGCTACCGCTTCGTTCAGACGTGCAGCCTGATCTTCCAGCGCCGCCGCCGCGGCCGCAGATTCCTCCACCAGCGAGGCGTTCTGCTGGGTCACGCGGTCCATCTCGGCTACCGCCTGGCCCACCTGGTCAATACCGCGGCTCTGCTCGTCAGAAGCCGAGGCAATTTCGCCCATGATGTCCGTGACGCGGGTAACCGCATTAACGATCTCGGCCATCGTCTCCCCGGCTTCGTTAACCAACTGCGAGCCCGCGTTCACGCGCTCGCCGGAATCATCGATCAGTGCTTTGATCTCTTTCGCCGCCTGGGCGCTGCGCTGGGCGAGGGTACGTACTTCCCCAGCCACCACCGCAAAACCGCGGCCCTGCTCGCCCGCACGCGCCGCTTCCACCGCCGCGTTCAGCGCCAGAATGTTCGTCTGGAAGGCAATGCCGTCGATCACGTTAGTAATTTGCGCGATTTTGCTGGAACTGGTGGCGATTTCGTCCATTGTACGCACCACGCCTTCAACCACGTTACCGCCCTTCTTCGCCGTTGAGGAGGCGTCCAGCGCCAGACGGGAAGCCTGACGCGCGTTATCGGCGTTCTGCTTCACGGTTGCCGTAAGCTGCTCCATGCTGGCTGCCGTCTCTTCCAGAGACGCGGCCTGCTGCTCGGTGCGGGAAGAGAGATCGTTACTGCCTACAGAGATTTCGCCTGCACCGGTGTAAATGGTATCTGCGCCTTCACGCACTACGCCCACGGTGTTTGCCAGCGAGGTTTGCATCTCCTGCACGTTGCGCGCCAGGATAGCCATTTCATTTTTACCGTCGGCCTGAATCGGCTGGGTGAGATCGCCTGCCGCAATGGCGCGAATATGGTTAATCACCTCTTCCAGCGGCAGCAGCAGCACGCGGCGCATAGCAATCCAGCTGGAGATAATCACCACAATCACCAGCAGCATGACCGCAGAGAGGATCCACAGAATGCGTTTGTAATCACTTTCGTTATCCTGAATGCCTTTATCCGTGAGCGCGGCCTGCGCTTCACGCCATTCACGATAAACCTTCTGCATCGCGTTCTGTTTTTGTTCGGCATTCTGCTTGAACATATCTTCCAGATTGCCCTGACTCAGCAGAACGTTCATTTGCGTGAGCGTTGCAGAGTAAATGCGATACTGCTCTTCGAGTTGGTTGGTCAGGTTCTCATCCATGCCTGGCGTATTCGGCAAGGCATAGTATTTATCATAATGAACCTGCGCTTCAGTCAGCAGATTTTTCGCCGTGGTCACCAGCTCATTCAGCTGACCGCCGTTAATTTGCGAGGCCATGCTGCTTTGCAGGCGCAGCATCCCGCGGTTCAGGGTGACACGCGCCTGGTTCAGACTGATCCACGCATCGGTAAACTCCGCCACGTTCTTGCTGGAGAGCTGCGCCACGGTGAAGTTGTCTTTATCGTTGTTAAGGGCGTTGATAAAGATACCGGCGGAAATCACTTGCATGATGCCGAGCACAAGCAGCACCGAAATCAGAAGGGTAATGACTTTTATACGTTTAAACATGCGTTGCCTTTGTTATATGCAGGTTTGTCTGACGTGGATATATCGGCAGGCGCCGCGGGTTGTTTACTGTTTCTCCACCTTTAAAAAGTTTCGAAACCACTTTCCTAAGGCCATTCAGAGAGTTAAATCAGATATTTTTTTGTGATCTGTCTCTCATTTTTACCCATCCCTCTAAAGGGTTATAGCGCCTGCTTAAAGATGCATTTAATATGCATCTTATATTATTGACGACGAGGTAACTGCTATGGCCTTTCGCGACCAACCCCTCGGCGAGCTGGCGCTCTCCATTCCTCGCGCTTCTGCGCTGTTTCGTAAATATGATATGGACTACTGCTGCGGCGGTAAGCAAACCCTGGCACGTGCGGCGTTACGCAAAGAGCTGGACGTTGAGGCGATTGAAGCCGAGCTGACGCAGCTGGCCGCGCAGCCCATCGACAAAGACTGGCGAACCGCTCCGCTCGCGGAAATCATCGACCATATCATCGTGCGTTATCATGACCGTCACCGTGAACAGCTACCGGAGCTGATCCTCCAGGCGACCAAAGTCGAGCGCGTGCATGCCGACAAACCTTCCGTACCGCGCGGTCTGGCGAAGTACCTGACCCTGCTGCACAAAGAGCTTTCCAGCCATATGATGAAAGAAGAGCAGATCCTCTTCCCGATGATTAAACAGGGAATGGGAAGCCAGGCGATGGGGCCCATCAGCGTGATGGAAAGCGAGCATGATGACGCAGGCGAACTGCTGGAGGTGATCAAACATACCACCCACAACGTCACGCCGCCGCCAGAAGCGTGCACAACGTGGAAAGCGATGTACAACGGCATTAACGAGATGATTGACGACCTGATGGAACACATCAGTCTTGAGAACAACGTTCTGTTCCCGCGGGCATTAGCGGGGGAATAAAAAAGGCCGCTGCGGCCTGATGCCCTCACCCCGGCCCTCTCCCACGGGGAGAGGGTGCAAAACTAAAAACGGCAACCGAAGTTGCCGTTTTGCTTTTACCTTACGCCAGCCATCCGTTTCTTACCGATAAACATCCAGCCCAGCCCCAGCGCAATAAACCACAGCGGCGTGACGATCAGCGCCTGACGGGTATCATCTTCCAGCGTCAGCAGAACCAGCACGAAGACGAAGAACGCCATGCACACCCAGCACATCAGCTTGCCCAGCGGCATCTTGTAGATCGATTTTTCATGCAGGTGTGGGCGCTGTTTGCGGTACACCAGATAGGAGCAGAGGATGATGGTCCAGACGAACATAAACAAGATCGCAGAGACCGTGGTGATCATGGTGAACGCGCCAATCACGCTTGGGTTCACGTAGAGCATCACCACACCACCCAGCAGACACATGCAGGAGAAGGTCAGCCCTTTTGCCGGTACGGCACGCTTAGAGAGCTTGGCGAACGCGCTCGGCGCCACGCCTTCCTGCGCCAGACCAAACAGCATACGGCTGGTTGAGAACACGCCGCTGTTTGCGGAAGAAGCCGCAGAGGTCAGCACCACGAAGTTAATCAGGCTCGCTGCCGCAGGCAGACCTACCAGCACGAACAGCTCAACGAACGGGCTCTTGCTCGGCACCACCGAGCTCCACGGCGTCACGGACATAATGATAATCAGCGCGAAGACGTAGAACATGATGATACGCACCGGAATGGAGTTGATGGCGCGCGGCAGGGACTTCTCCGGATCTTTGGTTTCCGCAGCGGTCGTTCCGACCAGCTCAATTCCCACAAACGCGAACACCGCAATCTGGAAGCCGGCAAAGAAGCCGCTAATGCCTTTCGGGAACCAGCCGCCGTCATTCCACAGATGGGTAAACGACGCCTGAACGCCGGTTGGTGACTGGAAGTGGGTGAGCACCATCACCAGACCCACCACGATGAGCCCGACAATTGCCACGATTTTGATCATCGCGAACCAGAACTCCATCTCACCGAACATTTTAACGGTGGCGAGGTTCAGGCTCAGCAGAAGAACGATGACCGCCAGCGAGGCGACCCAGTCCGACAGCCCCGGGAACCAGAACTGCGCATAGGCGGTAATCGCCACGACGTCCGCCATACCGGTGACGACCCAGCAGAACCAGTAGGTCCAGCCGGTAAAATAGCCCGCCCACGGCCCGAGCAGGTCTGATGCGAAGTCGCTGAAGGATTTGTATTCAAGGTTCGAGAGCAGCAGTTCACCCATTGCACGCATCACGAAGAACAGCATAAAACCGATAATCATATAGACGAATATGATTGACGGTCCGGCGAGACTGATGGTTTTGCCTGACCCCATAAACAGCCCGGTACCGATGGCACCCCCAATCGCGATGAGCTGAATATGACGGTTTGTGAGATTGCGCCGTAGCGACTGTTCAGACGACGCCTCTTCGTCGGCGACGACTTTGACCTGATCTACCATGTGATATTTTCCTGTTTATGCCTGTCTGTGTTGTTAAGGCTCTTCTGGCCTTTAAATACGTCAAAAAAATGACGTTCCCTTGTAAGGGCTAATCGATATTAGGTAAGAATCGGCGGGATGAATACTATGATTTAGATATTATGTTAATAATATGTTGAAAGTGAGTGTCATATCACTCATACAGCGCGAAACAGCTCACAAAAATACACGCAACAGTTTCGTTTGCAAGATAAAATATTGATAGCAACGTAACTATAGGTTTTTACACTATTTTCCTCTCCCCAACCGGGGAGAGGAAATAAGAAAATTCGATTACAGAATTTCCAGCAGCTCAACTTCAAAGACCAGGGTGCTGAATGGCGGGATGGACGCGCCAGCGCCGCGCTCGCCGTAGGCCAGGTTGTGCGGAATAGTCAGTTCCCATTTAGAACCGACCGGCATCAGGGTCAGTGCTTCGATCCAGCCTGCGATAACGCCGTTAACCGGGAACTCAGCCGGTTCGCCGCGCGCCACGGAGCTGTCGAAGACGGTACCGTCGATCAGCTTACCGGTGTAGTGTACGCGAACGTGGTCGGTACGCGCCGGGATTGCGCCGTCGCCCTGATTGATCACGCGGAACTGCAGACCGGATTCGGTGCTGTTCACGCCTTCACGCTCGCGGTTCTCTTCCAGATATTTCACACCTTCGGCCGCCATCTCTTCGAAGCGCGCACGACGCACGGCGTCAGCACGTTCGTGGATTTCACGCAGCGCACGGTGCACAACGTCAACCGGAACGGCTGGCTGTTTGCCTTCCAGCGCGTCAGCAATACCCGCCACCAGCGCTTCAGGTAACAGACCTTCCAGGCCGGATTCGCTCAGCTGCTGTCCTACCTGCAAGCCGATACCGTAACTTGCCTGCGCTTCGATAGTGTCAAAAGTCGGGGTGGTCATGGGTTTTCCTTCCATCACATTTAAAGTAGCGGGCAGCATATCAGCCATGCCCTTATGGGTAAAACTTTGTCTGAAGTTAAGGTGACAAACCGCGACGAAACAGAAACAATAGAGAGAACCAGGATTAATCCCGAACTGATGTCACGGATGTCGGGTTTACTACGCCGTTCAGGCAGTTAGCAAACTATACTTCGGGGCACAGGATAAAAAATACGCGGAGCAGGAGGAGTGCCATGCCCGGGCGATTTGAACTGAAACCTACCCTGGCGAAAATCTGGCAGGCGCCGGACAATTTTCGCATCATGGACCCGCTGCCTCCTCTGCATCGCAGAGGGATCATCATTGGTGCGCTGATGGTGATTGTGGGCTTCCTGCTTCCTTCCGGTGGCGATGATGTTGATACCGCCCCCGTCACCCACAATGCTCAGCTGGATATTCAGTCGCAGACGCGGCCGCAGCCTGACGCACAGCCGATGCAGACGCAGCTCGTCACCCCGTCTAACGATCCGGGTCAGGTCGCGCCGGTTGAACCAGAACCCATTCAGGATGAACAGCCGCAGGATCAAGCCGCGGCCCCGTCTCAGCCTCAGACGCAGCAGCCCACCGGCATTGAGCAACAGTGGCGTTCCTATCGCGTCGAGCCGGGCAAAACCCTGGCACAGCTTTTCCGCGACCACAACCTGCCGCCAACTGACGTGTATGCCATGGCAAAGGTAGAAGGTGCGGGTAAACCGCTCAGTAACCTGCAGAATGGTCAGATGGTACAGATTCGCCAGAATGCCAGCGGGGTAGTGACAGGGTTAACGATTGATACGGGAAGTGGACAACAGGTACTGTTTACCCGCCAGCCAGACGGCAGTTTTATCAGGGCGCGTTAAGGACTGGAGTCTGTAAAAAGCAAAACGCCGGCACAAGGCCGGCGTTTCAACGTGAGCAGAGTAAAAAATTACTCAGCTACAACGTTAACAACCAGTTTAGCGAACACTTCGCTGTGAACCTGGAAGTCAACTTCGTGCTCACCAGTGGTACGCAGAACGCCGTTCGGCAGACGAACTTCGCTCTTAGCCACTTTAACGCCTGCTGCAGAAACTGCATCAGC
Source organism: Enterobacter sp. ECC-249 (assembly GCF_043965265.1). Lineage (NCBI taxonomy): Bacteria > Pseudomonadati > Pseudomonadota > Gammaproteobacteria > Enterobacterales > Enterobacteriaceae > Enterobacter > Enterobacter sp. ECC-249. The sequence continues at coordinate 1,008,171 of NZ_CP143660.1, read as the reverse complement.
GATATCGCGGGTACCGATGGAACCGAACAGTTTACCTTCGTCGCCAGCTTTGGACGCGATGGTAACGGTGCCCAGTGCGTTGATTGCTTCAGCGCGAGCGTTAGCAGCCGCCAGAACGTCAGCCAGTTTGGCTTCCAGTTCAGCGCGACGTGCTTCGAAAAACTCTACGTTTTTCTTGGTAGCTGGAACAGCTTTACCCTGTGGAACCAGGAAGTTACGTGCGTAACCCGCTTTAACGTTAACCTGATCACCCAGGCTGCCCAGGTTTGCTACTTTATCAAGCAGAATAACTTGCATTACCTTATCCTCTTAAAGTCGTATTAATGGACCGTGCCCGATTACTGATGACGATCAGTGTACGGCAGCAGGGACAGGTAGCGAGCGCGTTTGATAGCGCGAGCCAGCTGACGCTGGTATTTTGCACGAGTACCGGTGATACGGCTTGGGACAATCTTACCGCTTTCGGTGATGTAGTTTTTCAGCGTTGCGATATCTTTATAGTCGATCTCTTGAACGCCTTCCGCGGTGAAACGGCAGAACTTGCGACGACGGAAATAACGTGCCATATGGCTAGTCTCCAGAATCTATCAAATCAATCTGCTCGGCATGCAGAACCATTTTGCTCAGGCCGTTCTTTGCCTTGTGGCAAGAGATGAACCCCTGAACGATTACTGCGCTACCGACCGTTAAACTGTGAGTAATGGCCTGGTTTTCGTGTCCGCTAATAATAACGGGCATTTGGCACCACGCCTGCCGGTGAAATCCGGCTTCCTCTTGCACAGAACGATGCTCAAGCACGAACTGGCAATGCGGAATTCCTGATGGACTGACCTTTCGAAGGGGAGCCCTGCATACGATGCCGGACAACGCCAGACGGTTGGTCATCAGAAATTACTCTTCAGAATCCCCAGCATCAGAATCATCTGCGGTTTCGTTTGCGAAATCATCGCGACGCTCACGGCGCTCGTCTTTCGCTTTAACCATCGGAGATGCTTCGGTAACTGCGTTTTTGGTACGCATAACCATGCTGCGGATAACGGCATCGTTGAAGCGGAAGGTAGTTTCCAGCTCATCGATCACTTCCTGCGGCGCTTCAACGTTCATCAGAACGTAGTGTGCTTTGTGCAGTTTGTTGATCGGGTAAGCCAGCTGACGGCGGCCCCAGTCTTCCAGACGGTGGATCTTGCCTTCTGCACCAGTGATGGCAGCAGAGTAACGCTCGATCATACCCGGAACCTGTTCGCTCTGGTCAGGATGGACCATAAAAACGATTTCGTAATGACGCATCGAATTGCTCCTTACGGATTATTCAGCCTCCTGTCTGGGTCAGCCGAGGCCCGGGGAGGCAAGGAACGTGTTAAAGGTCGGCTGAAAAATTGACGCGTCATAATACTTGCGCGCCCCTGGAAACTCAAGCTGATTGCACAAATAATTCGCACAAAGCGCGAAGCGGCTCTAAGTGGGTGATTTAAAATTGGTCACACCCGGAATCGCTGTTTTTTTGAACAACTGCATCAGAAATGGTCACGCATCCCCGCCGGATGAGTGATTACACTTTAATCAGAGATCGCCTGAATTAAGAAGGAGCATCCCCTCTCTCGCAGCACGTAGTCGTGGAGCGCATATCATGAAAAAAATCGCATTAGCCATAATGGCGGCGCTTTTGCTCAGTGCAAACGCGATGGCAGCCATCAAGATAGACAGCCGACAGGCCAGAAACATGGATGATGTGCAAAGCTTGGGCGTAATTTACATCAATCATAATTTCGCCACGGAAAGTGAAGCAGATCAGGCATTAAATGAAGAAACCGATGCGCAGGGCGCAACCTATTACCACGTGATGTTAATCCGTGAGCCCGGCAGCAACGGCAATATGCACGCCAGTGCAGATATTTACCGATAACGCGTTAACGCTAGCACCAGGAAAGCCAACAACGAGAACATAGCCATAGTTGACGTTGCCCCCTGCCCGGGGGCTTTTTTTGTGAATTGCTCCAAAAGCCCCGCGGTTACAGCCGCTTGTAGTAGCGATCGCCGGCAAAGGCGCCAACCCTGAGATCCTCCAGAAGCGGGAAGATAAAGGCATCAAAGTCCTGGGCGTCTAAAGATGCTGGCGGAAAAACGCTACCGTGGCGTCCAGCGCGGTGGGCGTGATGCGGTGGCGGACGCCCGATTCCCACAGACAGGTCAGATTACCGTCCAGCCCTTCATTCATTAACGCCTGCTGCAGACGGAAGGTGCCCTCGGGCGGGACCACATCATCCGCATCACCGTGCCACAGCAGCAGCGGGCGATCGGCCACCCGCGGCAAAGCCCGGGTCACTTCCCACTCTGCCAGCGTCGCGGTGATTTCCGCTAAATCCTGAGGAGGAAAAAGGGTCTTCGCCAGCAACGTAAAATAGCCCGAGCCCATCAGACAGGCGACAGACTTCACTTCAGAATGATGCGTCATAATCCCCAGCGCCGTCATACCGCCCATCGATGCCCCGGCGACAGCCAGACGACGGTCGGCCACCAGCCCTGCCTCATAAAGCGCATCGCGCAGCCCGGCAAATTCGGTCAGACTCCCGTGCAGAATCTGCCAGAACTGCCCCAGCCGCGCCTGTTCATTACCCGTAAAGCGCGCGCCGTGGTCGGGTGCATCCGGCATCACCACGCGAAAACCTGCCTGCGCCAGCGCGACCGCAAAATAACTGTAAACCAGCTTCGATGAGGTAAACCCATGATAAAAAACCACAACAGGCAGCGGTTTATCACGTTTACCCGCTGGCATTGCGTGTAAAATTTCATGGTCGCCGAGATGGCGTATTTCAATTTCAATCATTGTCGACCCTGTGCGAATGTATGATTCATAATGTTGAGAACTGGGTTACGCTTTCACGTCATTTTCATTCGAAATATACGTCCCAGATAACACTTCGGGAACATTCCCCCAAAACTAAATACACAGACAACTACACTATGGCTATCAGGAAACGAGATATGGTTATGCGCAGGTTTGCTGCTTTATTGCTGGTGTTTCTGCTGGGTGGCTGTAGCGCGCTGCAGGGAACGCCGCAACCCGCTCCACCGGTCGCCGATCATCCACAGGAGATTCGTCGTAATCAGACGGAAGGATTACAACGAATGGGCACCATCTCCGCGCTGGTTCGCGGCTCTCCGGATGACGCAGAAGCGGCAATAAAAGCACAGGCCGTCGCCGCCAAAGCAGATTATTACGTCATCATTATGATCGACGAAACCATCATAACGGGACAGTGGTATTCACAGGCCATTTTGTACCGTAAATAATGGTTTTCCTTTGAACGAGATTTACACTGCTTTGCGTCCATAGACATTTTCCTGTCCACAATAAACTCCATGCCCGCGTTAATGGAAGGGAGTTTATTTGCGAAGGATTGCCCGGCGGATACCGGATATATGTGAAATGGAGCTGACGATGAAACGAACTCTTGCTTTGACCTCACTGTTGCTCTCAGCAGGCCTGGTGAGCACCACCGCGCAGTCAGCAGAATTCGCCAGTGCTGATTGTGTGACTGGCCTGAATGAAATTGGCCAGATCTCCGTGAATAATATCTCGGGGAGCCCGCAAGACGTTGAACGTGTCGTAGCATTAAAGGCCGATGAGCAGGGTGCTTCATGGTATCGCATCATCCAGATGCAGGAAGATAACCATATCGACCACTGGCGGGTACAGGCCATTCTCTACGTGTAATCTCCCTCCCGATAAAAGCCACTTACTTTTAGTGGCTTTTCGTGTTTGCAAATTTTTTATCTTATATAAAACCAATAAAGAACAATTAAATAACATTTTGTTACATTAAAACAGTAAACGTAATCCCCGCTCTGCCGTTGAAGAACCATAACTTTTCAATGATGAGCAATTTATGATCAACTTTTTCCGCCGTGCGGGCCTGGGATCGAAACTCTCGCTGCTGACTGGCGTCAGTGTCGCCACGCTGTTTCTGCTTTTCACCTTTCTGCTCAGCCAAAAAGCGAGCCAGCAGCTTGAAGCCCTTGCGGTCGAAGACCTGCATAATCAGTCCACCGGCATGGTCGACATGGTGCAGATGTTTAACACCAGCCTGAGTGAAGAGGTGGAGAGCTATACCCGGCTGTTTACCACCTTTTTACCGCAGCCCCTGAACATTGATACTTCCCAACCCCAGACGATTAACGGACTTAGCGTTCCGCTTCTGAAAGGCGGAGACACCGGGCTGCATGAAAACAACACGCTTTCGGACGAGTTCCTGAATCGTACGGGAGCCATTTCGACGCTGTTTGTACGCAGCGGAAACGACTTTGTTCGCGTAGCGACCTCTCTGCGCAAAGAGAACGGAGAGCGGGCAATGGGTACCGTTCTGGATAACGCCAGCCCGGCCTTTGCCGCCATTAACAAAGGTGAAGTCTACCGCGGCCTGGCGCTGCTGTTTGGCAAACGCTACATCACCCAGTACCAGCCGGTTAAAAACGCCGAAGGACAGGTCATTGCGATCGTCTTTGTCGGGGTGGACATCACCCACTCCTGGAACGTCATGCGCGAGAAAATCCTTAACCGCCGCCTGGGTGAGAGCGGTCACTTCTTCGTGCTGGATCGCAGCAATGGCAAAACGCGCGGGCAATACCTGTTCCACGCCAGCGGAGAGGGAAAACTGCCGAAGTGGGACGACGCGACGCAGCAGCAGCTTCTTAGTGACAAACCCGGCACGCTGGAACGCGTAAGCGACGACGGTCGCACGCTGAAAATGGCCTATACCCCGCTGCCAGGCTGGAACTGGACTATTGTCGGCGAAGTGGATAAATCAGTGCTGCTCTCAAGCGTTACCGCCATGCGCGATCGTTTCCTGCTGGCCGGCGTGGTCGTATCTATCCTGTTTGCTGGTCTGTTCGTGGTCCTTATTCGCCGCGTGCTGACCCGACCGCTGCGCAATGTGATCCACCTTGCCCGTCAATATGCCGCAGGGGATCTCCGTTCCAGCCTGCCCGTGACGCGTCAGGACGAAGTCGGTCAGCTGATCGATGCTATCAACGGTATCGGCGGCGGCCTGCAAAAAATTGTCCTGCAGGTCCGCGAGGCCGCAGGCGAGATCCATTTGGGCACCAACGCGCTGGCCGCCGATACCGGCGAGATTTCAGAGCAGATCAACAAGCAGGCCAGCAGCGTGGAAGAGACGTCTGCCAGCATGGAGCAGCTGGCCGCGACCGTACAGCAAAATGCCGCCAATATGGAGCAAACGCAGCAGCTGGTGGGTGAAACCTCGCTCGCGGTCCATCAGGGCGGTGAGACGGTCACCCACGCGGTGTCGACCATGGACGACATTCGCGAAGCGTCAAAACGCATCGAAGACATCACGCGCGTGATCGAATCTATCGCTTTCCAGACCAATATTCTGGCACTGAATGCGGCAGTGGAAGCGGCCCGCGCAGGCGAGCACGGAAAAGGGTTTGCGGTAGTCGCGCAGGAAGTTCGCGCCCTGGCGGGACGCAGCGCTAACGCGGTGAAGGAGATTGAACAGCTGATTGGCGATACGCTCAGAAAAGTCAGTGAAGGTCATGCGCTGTCTGAACAGACGCGCCTGGCGATGGATGACATCATCATTCATATCGATAACATCAGCCAGCTGGTCACCGAGATTAACCATGCCTCACGCGAGCAGTCCGCAGGTATCGGCCAAGTTAACCTCGCCATGACTCATATTGGCGAAGCGTCGCATATCAATGCCGATCGCATCTCACGCAGCGAACAAACCGCTCAAGCGCTGCGCGAGAAGGGTTCACACCTGGCTCAGCTGGTGAGTCTGTTCCAGCTGAAAGGCTAACCGACTCTGCCCGTCGCACGCAGCAGCAGGTCATTTTGCACCTGCTCGCTCATCAGCGTGCCGCCACGGGTATCCAGCATCATGCGGCACCACGCCTGCGCCACCGGGGGCGATGCGTGCCGCAGCATCTGGCTTCCGGCACCCAGCAGGAAAAGCTGCTGCGCGATCTCCCGCCCCTGCGCTTCCTGAGGCTTACGCAGCTTTTGCTGAAGCTGTCGCCAGCTGCGGTCGAAGTGTCTGTCCTGCCCTTTCACCTGCGCAAACTCTTCGGCAAGCAGGTCGTGAATACCCGGCTGCTTCGCCAGCACGCGCAGCACGTCCAGGCACATAATATTTCCTGACCCTTCCCAGATGCTGTTCACCGGCATTTCGCGGTACAGGCGGGGAAGTTCGCTCTCTTCGCAATATCCGATCCCACCCAGCACCTCCATCGCTTCAGCCACAAACGGGATGCCCGCTTTACAGACGCTAAATTTCGCGGCCGGAGTAAAAAGCCGTGCCCATGCCGCCTCCTGCGGATCCGCGCGTTTATCCCACGCCCGGGCCAGGCGGAACAGCAGCGCAGTTTGCCCCTCCAGCACCAGCGCCATCCGGCTTAGCACTTCGCGCATGAGCGGCTGATCGATAAGATTTTTGCCGAAGGTCTGGCGCTGATGCGCATGGTACAGCGCCACGGACAGTGCCCGACGCATCAGTCCGTGGCTGCCCAGCGCGCAGTCAAAGCGCGTCAGACCGCCCATTTTGAGGATCTGCCGTACCCCTTCGCCCTCTTCCCCCAGCAGCCAGCCGGAGGCATCAAGGAATTCCACCTCGCTGCTGGCGTTGGAGCGGTTCCCGAGCTTGTCCTTAAGGCGCTCCAGCCGGACGGCGTTGCGCTGTCCGTCAGGCAAAAAGCGCGGCACAAAAAAGCAGGACAACCCGCCCTTCGCCTGCGCCAACACCAGATGCGCATCGCTTTGCGGGACGGAGAAAAACCATTTATGCCCCACCAGCCGGTAGCTGCCGTCGCCGCATTTTTCCGCTTTGGTGGTGTTGCTGAGCACGTCCGAGCCGCCCTGCTTTTCCGTCATCCCCATGCCGATCAGCAGGCCGCGCTTTTGCGCGCCGGGAGCAAGATGAGGATCGTAGCGATCGCTGAGCAGCGGCGTCAGCCAGTCGTGAAATATTTTGGGGAGCGCCTGCTGCAGCAGCGGTGTCGCGGCAAACGTCATGGTGGCCGGGCACAGCGTGCCCGCTTCTACCTGAGCATGAAGCACAAAGCGTGCGGCCCGCGCGACAAACGACCCTTTACGCGCCTCCTCTTCCCATGCCAGGTTATGTACCCGATTGGCACACAGCCCCTGCATCAGCAGGTGCCATGCCGGGTGAAAGCGGACGTCATCCAGTCGCTCTCCGGTGGCGTCATAGCGAAGCAACTCCGGCGGATTAACGTTTGCCAGCCTGCCCAGCTCAAGCGACTCTGCGGTACCTAACTGCTGTCCGATGCTGGCGAGCAGCTCGATATCCCACTCGGCACCCTCGCGCGAAACTGCGTCACGCAGCGCGCAGTCCGAGAGGAAAAGGTTGCTGTTGGAAAGCGGTGCAGGTTGATTGAAAACGGTATGGGTCTGCCAGTGCATGCTGTCTCCCTCCTTCAGTGGCAATGACGATAAGTATGGACAGACCGCGCTCGCGCTGCATGGGAGGGGAGTCACACGTTCACGATCCCGCTGATATCATTCGTGAAATAGCTCACAGAACATAAGAATAAACTATTTCATGACTTCGCTTTTGTTGAATAATTTATTCTTACCCTTTTCAGTGAGGATCGTTATGCAACCGGATGCGCACAAGCGAGCATTAATTGCAGGCTCCATTGGTAACTTTATCGAGTGGTATGAGTTTGCGGTCTACGGTTTTCTGGCGACCGTCATTGCGAAGAACTTCTTCCAGCTTGAAGGGGAAGCGGGGCTTACCAGCCTGATCCTCACCTACGCCTCATTCGCCATCGCCTTCTTCTTCCGTCCGCTGGGTGCGGTGGTGTTTGGACGCATCGGCGACCGAATTGGCCGTAAGCCGACGCTCATTATTGTGCTGGTGCTGATGACGCTCGCTACCGCCGCCATCGGCATTGTGCCGGTCTACGCCAGCATCGGGATTGCCGCACCGCTGATCGTTACGCTGCTGCGCATCCTGCAGGGGCTGTTCGCGGGCGGCGAATACGGCGGTGCGGTCTCGCTGATGACGGAGTTCGCCCCGCGCGGCAAGCGTGGGCTCTATGGCGCCTGGCAGTCTTTTACCGTGGCGCTGGGGCTGTTAGCGGGTGCAGGCATCGTGGCGCTGCTCTCCGCCCTCCTCACACCTGAGGCCCTGCACGACTGGGGCTGGCGCATTCCTTTCTTCCTGGCGCTGCCCATGGGCGCTGTGGCGCTGTGGCTTCGTGTCAGTATGGAAGAGACACCCAGCTTTGTGCAGCAGCAGGACAAACCGGCCGTCGCGCAGGCGGATATTGCCGCCACGCTCCGGGCCATCGTGATGGGGATTGGCCGCGTGATGGTCTGGTCAGCGGCGGGGTATACCTACCTGGTGATTATGCCGACCTATCTGCAGTCGGCGCTGCACACCGGGTTTAACCAGGCGCTGCTGATCGCGGTAATTTCGAACGTTGGGTTTGCGCTGACCATCATTCCATCGGGGATCCTCAGCGATCGGATCGGGCGTCGCATGGTGATGATTATCGCCACCGCGCTGCTGCTGATCCTCGCCCTGCCGCTGCTGAAACTTCTGCAGGCGGAATCCAGCACGCTGGCGGTGAAAGCGATAGTGGTACTGATTGCGGGCGGTCTGGTGGGGATGCTGGCGGGGCCGGGCCCGGCGATGCTCTCTGAGATGTTCCCGACGCGCGTGCGCTATACGGGCCTGGGGCTGGCCTACTCGTTGTCGAACGCGATTTTCTCGGGCTGTGCGGGGCTGATCATTACGGGCTTAATTAAAGAGACGGGTAACCTGGATATTCCGGCCTACTACGTGATGGCAACGGCGGTCGTGAGTATTTTCGCGCTGATGACGCTGAGGAAGGATGACCATCTGCGGTCGTTAGAGGAGTGAGGTTGTCACCGTCTGGTGCCCTCACCCCGGCCCTCTCCCACGGGGAGAGGGAGAAAACACTAAAGGCCGTCCTTTGGACGGCCTTGCTGTTTATTCTCCGCGCTGACGCACCGCTTCAAACAGACAGATGCCCGTCGCAACGGACACGTTCAGGGACGACACGCTGCCCGCCATCGGGATGCTGATCAGCTCGTCGCAGTGCTCGCGGGTCAGACGACGCATGCCTTCGCCCTCCGCGCCCATTACCAGCGCCAGACGGCCGGTCATTTTGCTCTGGTACAGAGTATGATCCGCTTCACCGGCGGTACCGACGATCCAGATGTTCTCTTCCTGCAGCAGACGCATGGTGCGCGCCAGGTTGGTCACGCGGATCAGCGGCACGTTTTCCGCCGCGCCGCAGGCCACTTTCTTCGCCGTCGCGTTCAGCTGCGCGGAGCGATCTTTTGGCACGATCACCGCATGCACGCCCGCCGCATCCGCGCTGCGCAGACACGCGCCGAGGTTGTGCGGATCGGTAACACCATCGAGGATCAGGAAGAACGGATTGTCCAGCTCAGCGATCAGATCCGGCAGATCGTTTTCCTGATACTGACGACCCGGCTTCACGCGGGCAATAATGCCCTGGTGCACCGCCCCGTCACTTTTTTCATCCAGGAACTGGCGGTTCGCCAGTTGGATCACCACGCCCTGTGCTTCCAGGGCGTGGATCAGCGGCATCAGACGCTTATCTTCACGCCCTTTCAGAATAAACACTTCCTGAAAACGCTCCGGTGCGCGCTCGAGAAGGGCCTGCACCGCGTGGATGCCGTAAATCATTTCACTCATTGATGGTTCTCGTAATAAGTATTTCCCCTCCCCCGCTGGGAAGAGGGTCAGGATGAGGGGAGATTTTACTCCGCCTGCTTTTTCTTGGCCGCGCGCTTCGCTTTGGTGGCGGCCGCTATTTTCTGTGTCTTCGCAGAAGGTTTCTTCGCTGAACGGGCCTCTTTCTTCGCCGCCTTCGGCTTCTGCTTCTTCTCGCCGCGGAACGCGCTGTCCGGCTCGAAGTTTACTTTCTTGCCCGCCTGACGACGTTTACCGCCGCCCGGTTTACCGTTACCGGTTTTTTTCGCCCTTTCACGCTCGGTTTTACCCACGTTACGCGGCGCGCGCTCGCTGGAGATCAGGCTGAAGTCGATCTTACGGTCGTCCATATTCACGGCTTCGACCTTCACTTCCACACGGTCGCCCAGACGATAGGTCTGACCGCCAGATTCGCCGATCAGACGCTGGCCGACCTGGTCGAAGCGGTAGTAGTCGTTATCCAGGCTGGAGACGTGCACCAGACCGTCGATGAACAGCTCGTCCAGACGAACGAAGAAACCAAAGCCGGTCACGCTGGCAATCACGCCTTTAAAGACGTTGCCCACCTGATCGAGCATAAAGTCACACTTCAGCCAGTCCGCCACGTCACGAGTGGCTTCATCGGCACGACGTTCGGCCATGGAGCAGTGCTGACCCAACTGCAGCATCTCTTCCATCGAATAGTGGTAGCCACCGGTTTCGGTGGTGTTCCCTTTATGGCCCTGCTCTTGCGCCAGCAGATACTTGATCGCACGGTGCAGAGAGAGGTCAGGATAACGACGGATCGGCGACGTAAAGTGGGCGTAAGACTGCAGCGCCAGGCCGAAGTGCCCGCGGTTTTCCGGATCGTAAATCGCCTGCTTCATTGAGCGCAGCAGCATCGTCTGCAGCATTTCGGCATCAGGACGATCGCTAATGGATTCCAGCAGCTCGGCGTAATCGCGCGGCTCTGGCTTATTGCCGCCCGGCAGCTCCAGACCAAGTTCGGCCAGCACGGAGCGGAACGACGTAATAGCTTCCGTGGTCGGCTTATCGTGAATACGGAACAGTGCCGGTTCTTTGGCTTTTTCGACGAAGCGTGCCGCCGAGATATTCGCCAGAATCATACACTCTTCGATCAGCTTGTGCGCATCGTTACGCTGGGTCTGTTCGATACGCTCAATGCGGCGCTCGGCGTTGAAAATGAATTTCGCTTCTTCACTCTCAAACGAGATCCCGCCGCGCTCTTCGCGCGCCTGATCCAGCGTTTTGTAGAGGTTATGCAGCTCTTCGATGTGTTTGACCAGCGGCGCGTACTGCTCGCGCAAGTCCTGGTCGCCCTGCAGCATATGCCAGACCTTGGTATAGGTCAGACGCGCGTGCGAGCTCATCACCGCTTCGTAGAACTTGTAGCCGGTTAAACGCCCTTTGGTGGAGATGGTCATCTCGCACACCATACAGAGGCGGTCAACCTGTGGGTTCAGGGAGCACAGGCCGTTAGACAGCACTTCCGGCAACATCGGTACAACCTGAGACGGGAAGTAAACCGAGGTACCGCGGCTGCGCGCTTCGTTATCCAGCGGAGTATGCGGACGGACATAGTAGCTTACGTCTGCAATCGCTACCCACAGACGCCATCCGCCGCCGCGTTTTTTCTCGCAGTAGACGGCGTCATCGAAGTCGCGGGCGTCTTCACCGTCGATCGTGACCAGCGGCAGGGAACGGAGATCCACGCGGCCCACTTTGGACTCTTCCGGAACTTCTTCACGCAGGCTTTCGATCTGCTCTTCAACCGCTTTCGGCCAGATGTACGGAATTTCATGGGTGCGCAGCGCCATATCAACGGCCATCGTGGTGCCCATGTTATCGCCCAGCACTTCAACGATTTTACCTACCGCTTTGGTGCGGCGGGTTGGGCGCTGGGTGAGTTCCACCACCACCACAAAGCCCATGCGGGCGCCCATCACCTCTTCAGGTGGGATCAGAATGTCGAAGCTCAGACGGCTGTCGTCCGGCACCACAAAGCCCACGCCCGCGTCGGTAAAGTAGCGGCCAACAATCTGGCTGGTTTTAGGCACCAGAACGCGCACGACGCGCGCTTCGCGGCGACCTTTACGGTCAGCGCCCAGCGGCTGCGCCAGGATCTGATCGCCGTGGATGCACATTTTCATCTGTTCAGATGAGAGGTACAGATCATCTTTGCGGCCTTCCACGCGCAGGAAGCCGAAGCCATCGCGGTGACCAATGACGGTCCCTTTCAGCAGATCGAGGCGTTCTGGCAGCGCGTAGCACTGGCGGCGGGTAAAGACCAGTTGCCCGTCGCGCTCCATCGCACGCAGGCGGCGGCGAAGGGCTTCAATTTGCTCTTCACCTTCAATGTTTAATTCAACGGCAAGTTCTTCACGATTGGCGGGTTTTTCGCGTTTTGTTAAGTGTTCAATGATGAACTCGCGGCTGGGAATAGGATTCGCGTATTTTTCGGCTTCGCGTTCCTGGAAAGGATCATGTGACATGTCGGTTCCTCCGTTGTCAGCTCCGGTGGAAATTTTCTTCATTCCACCAGCAATAATTTATAAAGCGGTTGATTCTCTTCAACCAAATCGGCCAGCGTGTAGTTATCCAGTTCCTTGAGAAAACTTTGCACGGCCTTAGAAAGCGCCTGTTTCAGGCGGCAAGCGGGCGTAATGTGGCAGAACTCACTGCTGCAGTTCACCAGAGACAGCGGTTCCAGTTCACGTACCACATCGCCAACACGAATACTCTGCGCCGGTTTACCGAGACGGATCCCACCATTCTTCCCGCGGACGGCAGCAACGTACCCGGCACGACTAAGTTGATTGATTATTTTGACCATATGATTACGGGATACGCCGTAGACCTCTGTAACTTCAGAGATACTGGTCATCTTCCCATCGGGTAACGACGCCATATAGATCAGCGCACGTAAGCCGTAATCGGTGAAACTTGTTAACTGCACATCAACCTCAGGAAAAAGGGAAATCGCGGACAAACCGCAGAGATATTCATTAATGATGATAAACCAGCCAGATAGTTAGCGGCTAATTTATTTGACAGACGGGGCGAAAAAGCGGAGATCCAGGAGCGGTCGCCGGATGGCGCTACGCTTATCCGGCCTGCGGGTCACCCCGCAGGCCAGCAGTCACGAAGATTATGCGTCGAACGGGTCGCGCAGGATCATCGTTTCAGTACGATCCGGGCCGGTAGAAATAATATCGATCGGCACTTCGGTCAGTTCTTCAATGCGCTTGATGTAATCCAGCGCCGCCTGCGGCAGGCCGCTACGCTCTTTCACACCGAAAGTGGTCTCAGACCAGCCCGGCATGGTTTCGTAGATTGGCTCAATGCCTTCCCAGTCGTCAGCAGCCAGCGGCGTGGTGGTCACTTCGCGGCCATCTGGCATACGGTAGCCTACGCAGATTTTCACTTCTTTCAGGCCGTCCAGTACGTCCAGCTTGGTCAGGCAGAAGCCAGACAGGGAGTTGATCTGCACTGCACGACGCACTGCAACCGCATCCAGCCAGCCGGTACGACGACGACGACCGGTGGTCGCGCCAAACTCGTTACCCTGCTTGCACAGGAACTCGCCGGTTTCATCAAACAGTTCGGTCGGGAATGGACCCGCACCCACGCGAGTGGAGTACGCTTTGATGATGCCCAGAACGTAATCCACATAACGTGGACCCAGGCCAGAGCCGGTCGCCACGCCACCCGCGGTGGTGTTAGAGGAGGTGACGTACGGATAGGTACCATGGTCGATGTCCAGCAGCGTACCCTGCGCACCTTCGAACATGACGAAATCGCCACGCTTGCGCGCCTGGTCCAGCAGATCGGACACATCAACAACCATACCGGTCAGAATGTCAGCGATCGCCATGACGTCATCCAGCACTTTCTGGTAGTCAACAGCGTCAGCTTTGTAGAAGTTCACCAGCTGGAAGTTGTGATATTCCATCACTTCTTTCAGTTTTTCAGCGAAGGTTGCTTTGTCGAAGAGGTCGCCCACGCGCAGACCGCGACGTGCAACTTTATCTTCGTAAGCCGGGCCGATACCACGACCGGTGGTGCCGATCGCTTTCGCGCCGCGCGCTTTCTCACGCGCTACGTCCAGCGCCACGTGATAATCCAGGATCAGCGGGCAGGCTTCGGAGAGCAGCAGACGCTCACGAACAGGGATACCACGGTCTTCCAGACCTTTCATCTCTTTCATCAGAGCCGCTGGAGACAGCACAACGCCGTTACCGATGATGCTGGTGACGTTTTCGCGGAGAATGCCTGATGGAATAAGATGGAGGACGGTTTTTTCACCGTTGATTACGAGAGTATGGCCTGCGTTGTGACCGCCCTGGTAGCGTACAACATATTTAGCCCGTTCAGTCAGAAGATCAACAATCTTCCCTTTACCTTCGTCACCCCATTGGGTGCCCAGTACGACGACGTTGTTACCCATTTTTTTCAAAATCACCGTTTGCTTAAAAATGGATTCTACCATCGCTTTTTCAGATATACAGCACTTTTTGACCTCAAAATACGCCGATTGCGCATACTTTTTGATCAGCCAATCGTTTTCCTCAACATGTAGTAGATCACGATGCCCGCAACCACAAGACCACCGCCAAAACGACGCAAAATATTATCCGGCAGTTGGCTCATGGTGGCGATCATTCGACGCCAGGCGCGCGGATAAAGCATCGGTCCAAGACCTTCCAGCACCAGGACCAGAGCAAGTGCGAGCCAGATCGTTGAATTCATTTTTGTTCCTTATAAAAGAAAACCACCGCTCCGTTGAGAGCGGTGGTTTGAATACTCAAACGAGCCTGAGTTTATCGCGTTGCGTTAGTCGGCGTCTTCATATAACGGAAGAAATCGCTGTCCGGGCTGAGCACCATCACATCCTGGTTGCTCTGGAAGCTATTCTCGTAAGCACGCAGGCTACGGATAAAGGCATAGAAGTCAGGATCCTGGCTGAAGGCATCAGCGAACAGCTTCGCCGCTTCGGCATCACCTTCACCGCGCAGGATACGGCCCTGACGTTCAGATTCCGCCAGCGTCTTGGTGACTTCATAGTCCGCTGCTGCACGCAGCTTCTCAGCCTCTTCCTGGCCCTGTGAACGGTGACGACGAGCTACCGCTTCACGCTCGGCGCGCATACGGTTGTAAATCGCCTCGGACACTTCTACTGGCAGGTTGATCTGCTTGATACGCACGTCAACCACTTCGATACCCAGCGCAGCCATACTGTTCGGGTTGATCACCGGCACTTTACCGTTGGTCTCCGCCTGAACGCGTTCAGCCGCTTTAGCAATTGCATCATCCGCTGCCGGGGTTGAAACTTCATCTTCAGTGCCCGCTGTACCGGAGTTCAGCGCATCGCGAACTTCCAGGGTCAGACGACCACGGGAGTCGGTCACGATGTCTTTTACATCCAGACGACCAATCTCGGAACGCAGACGGTCAGAGAACTTACGTTTCAGCAGCACTTCTGCCTGAGAAACGTCACCACCGCCCGTTGCCAGGAAGTAACGGCTGAAATCGCTGATGCGCCATTTGATATAGGAATCAACGATCAGGTCTTTCTTCTCTTTGGTCACGAAACGGTCGGCCTGGTTATCCATGGTCTGGATACGTGCATCAAGCGTTTTCACTGACTGAATGAAAGGCACCTTGAAGTGCAGGCCCGGCTCGTAAATTACCGGGCGTTTGTCGCCGTCACGCACGACGCTGCTGAACTGGAACTTAATCCCACGCTCGCCTTCTTTCACCACAAAGATCGAGGTATAAAGCGCGACCAGTACGATGACGATGATCGCAATAACTGACTTACGCATCCTTATTCCCCCTGACGCTGGTAGTCGTTACGCTGCGCGTTGGCACGGCGTTGGTCCATAATGTCACCATCGTTCGAAGAAGGCGTTGTGTTCGTGCTGGCGCTGCCTGTTGCGGCTGGCGGCAGACGCAGCAGGTTATTCGCTCCGCTGGTGTCGCCTTTCGCTGCTGGTGCAGAACCGCCTTTCAGCATCTGGTCCAGCGGCAGGACCATCAGGTTTCCGCCTTTACTGTCGTTAACCAACACTTTGCGGGTGTGGCTCAGCACTTTTTCCATGGTCTCGATATAGAGACGCTCACGGGTAATTTCCGGTGCCGCTTTATATTCCGGCAGGATCTTCGCAAAGCGAGCCACTTCACCCTGAGCTTCCAGGATGGTCTGGGTCTTATACGCACGCGCTTCTTCCAGAATACGCTGCGCCTGACCGTTAGCGCGTGGCTGAACTTCGTTGGTGTACGCTTCAGCTTCACGGATGTACTGCTGTTCGTTTTCACGGGCAGCAATCGCATCGTCAAATGCGGCTTTCACCTCTTCCGGCGGACGCGCAGCCTGGAAGTTGACGTCCAGCAGGGTGATACCCATGTTGTACGGACGAATGGTCTCTTCCAGCTCGCGCTGGGTATCGCTACGAATAACGGTACGACCCTCGGTCAGGATACGGTCCATGGTGTATTTACCGATCACGCCACGCAGGGCGCTGTCGGTTGCCTGACGCAGGCTGTCATCGGCGCTGGTCACGCTAAACAGATAACGCTCAGGATCGGTCACGCGGTACTGCACGTTCATCTCAACGCGCACCACGTTTTCGTCAGAGGTCAGCATCACGCCTGAAGCGGCCAGTTCACGGACGGATTCCACGTTAACCGCGGTCACGTCGTCAATGAAGGTCGGCTTCCAGTTCAGACCCGGCTCAACCAGATGGCTGAACTTACCGAAACGGGTAACTACGCCGCGTTCCGCTTCTTTAATGGTGTAGAATCCGCTGGCTGCCCAGATGATGACCACCGCAGCGGCCACGATGCCCACTACGCGGCCACCCATTGGCGGACGCGAGCTCTGAGTGGAATTGCCACCCGAGCCAGAACCTTTTCCTCCGCCAAGGCCACCAAGCTTCTTGCTCAGTTTGCGGAAAATATCATCCAGATCAGGCGGCCCCTGCTCGCGACCACCTTTGTTGCCATTTCCCTCAGAGTTGCCGCCAGGTTTGCTGCTTCCCCACGGGTCGCGGTCTTGTCCGTTATTACCGGGCTGATTCCACGCCATGTATATGCTCCATATTTGTTATGCAAGGGCGAATTATTCAGGCATCCCCTTTCTGATCAGACGATATAGTCGACCAGCGCAGGTTCTTGTTTACAGAGGCGACGCCAGTCAACGATCGGCATACGCACCTGCATCCCCACGCTGCCGTCATCCTCCATCCACTCTTTTTCTATCGCCTGAAGCTGATAAAACCGGCTGCGCAGCCTGCCTTCCTGTGGCGGCAGTCGCAGCGTGTGCTGAGCTACCTCACCGGAAAGACGTTCTGTCAAAGCCTGGAAAAGCAGTGGCACACCAATACCGGTCTGGGCAGAAAGCCAGACCCGAATCGGTTTGTTTTCTTCATCTCTGTCGATACGCGGTTCGAAATCGTCCAGCATATCGATCTTATTCATGACCAACAGCGTTGGGATCTCATGGGCGTCGATCTCTTCGAGCACCACATTTACCGCGTCGATGTTCTCCTGCACGCGCACGTCTGCTGCATCAATCACGTGCAGCAGCAGAGTCGCCTGTCGCGTCTCCTGCAGGGTGGCTTTAAACGCCGCCACCAGGTCATGCGGCAGGTGGCGGATAAACCCTACGGTATCCGCCAGCACCGTTTCACCGACGTCTGCAACGTCAATACGGCGCAGCGTAGGGTCCAGGGTCGCAAACAACTGGTCTGCGGCATAAACCTGGGCCTCGGTTATCTGGTTAAACAGGGTGGATTTACCGGCGTTGGTATAGCCCACCAGCGACACCGTCGGGATGTCGGCTTTGGTTCGCGCCCGACGTCCCTGTTCACGCTGTTTCTCTACACGTTCCAGACGTGAAAGGATCTGGGTAATTCGGCCACGCAGCAAACGACGGTCGGTTTCGAGCTGGGTTTCACCCGGGCCGCGCAAACCAATCCCGCCTTTTTGTCTTTCAAGGTGTGTCCAGCCACGCACCAGACGCGTTGCCAGATGGCGCAACTGCGCCAGCTCAACCTGCAGTTTCCCTTCGTGGGTACGTGCACGCTGAGCAAAAATATCTAAAATCAAACCCGTGCGATCGATAACACGGCATTCGCAAAGAGCTTCCAGGTTGCGCTCCTGGGCTGGAGACAGCGCATGATCAAACAACACGACTGACGCGCCGGTTGCTTTTACGGCATCCGCAATTTCGACTGCTTTACCTTCACCAACAAAATACTTTGGGTGCGGCGCTTTACGGCTACCGGTAATCACCTGCATTGCTTCGACACCGGCGGAAGAGACCAGAGATTCAAACTCCTGGAGGTCTTCCATATCTTTGTCTTGCGAAAAATAGATGTGTACCAGCACCGCCTGCTCACCGGCATCATAACGGTCAAACAAGCGTAAACCTCTCTAAAAAGATCAGCGGGGAACGCAGGATCCCTGGCTCCCCGTGTGGATAACAGTGCGAAACCTTATTCGGTTTCGTCGCTGTCCTGCGCTGGCGTTGAAGAACCCTGCGCGTTGCTGCCATGATGGTAGTTACTACCTGTGCCGCCGCCAGCGTTATTGCTGTGATGAGATACCGGACGGGACGGAACAACAGTAGAAATAGCGTGCTTGTAGACCATCTGACTGACCGTGTTTTTCAACAGAATCACAAACTGATCGAAAGACTCAATCTGACCTTGCAGCTTAATACCATTCACCAAATAAATAGAAACTGGAACACGTTCCCGACGCAATGCGTTCAGGAACGGATCTTGTAAAGATTGCCCCTTAGCCATTCTATCTTTTCCTTATATGCTTGTTTTGTACTTAGAACCTTGCGATTCTGAAAAATTGCGCACGATACGTCTCAATTGTACACATTCAGTGAGCGATATCACCAACAACCTCAATCACTTCGTTTAACGCCTGTTGCGGTTTTTCACTGTCTAACCAGTGAACACCCTCCCAACCGCGCAACCAGGTGATCTGGCGCTTCGCTAACTGTCTCGTGGCGCAAACACCTCTATAAACCATTTCATCGTATGAAATTTCACCTTCAAGATACGACCACATCTGGCGGTATCCCACACAACGAATGGAAGGCATGTCCGTATGCAAATCTCCACGGGCAAAAAGCGCCCGCACTTCTGCTTCAAAATCTGAAGCTAACATCTGATGAAAACGCTGCTCAATTCGCTGATGGAGCAGTTCACGGCTCGCCGGGGCGATGGCGAACTGATGCACCTGATACGGCAGAGCGTCTCCTGACGTTTGCGTCAGTTCCGTTAAAGTTTTACCCGAAATGAAAAAAACTTCCAGTGCCCGGGAAAGCCTTTGCGGATCATTTGGATGGATCCGTGCTGCAGCAACCGGGTCAATCTCCGCCAGTTGCTGATGCAAAACCTCCCAACCCTGCTCTGCCGCCTGCTGCTCAATTTTCGCTCTTATTTCCGGATCCGCGGATGGCAGAGGTGATAACCCCTCCAGCAACGCCTTGAAATAAAGCATGGTTCCGCCAACCAACAGCGGTATACGTCCCGCCGCCGTTATCTCGGCCATCTCGGCTAAGGCATCCCGGCGAAAATCCGCTGCGGAGTACGCCTGAGCCGGGTCGAGAATATCCAGCAAACGGTGCGGTGCCGCACGCAGCTCTTCTGCGTCAGGCTTCGCCGTGCCGATGTCCATCCCTCGGTAGATGAGGGCGGAGTCGACGCTAATCAACTCTACAGGCAAAACTTTACGCAACTCAATGGCTAGCGCCGTTTTGCCGGAGGCCGTTGGGCCCATTAAAAAAATTGCCTTAGGCAGGCTCGCCTTACTTACGTCAATCATGTTTCAGGGCGTTCATCGCCGTTTTTAAATCAACAGGTTGTATTAATCCACCCGGCGGCGTTTTCACCAGATGCGGACAGAGGCGTTCCACCTCCGCCAGCACGCTAATGGCCTGTGCCATACTCCACGGCGCGTGTTCGCTTGCCAGATGGCGGGCGATCCACTGCGCGGTGTTGGCGGCATCAAACGATGTTTGCTGCGCCAGGTAGCCTATCAGTTCAGGAATCAAGTTTTGTAAATTTTGTTGGCGTAAGGGTAAAGGCACTGCACGAATTGTCACATGTTGTGGTTCGAGCACAGTTTCAATACCCATTTGCGCCAGCTGCGGCTCTGCACGCTGCAACACCCTTGTTTCTTCAGGGGATATTTTCAGGCGAACAGGAATTAAGAGCGGCTGCGCGCAGGCTGCATTTTCGCCTGGCGTGAGCTGCACCTGCCTGAGCCAGCGTTCGGCGACCGGCAGTGACAGAAGCATCAATTTGCCGTCACGCTCAAGCAGCGCCATATCGGGCGCGATAATCGTCAGCACTCGGCCAAAACTCTGGCTATGGCCGTCCAGAGAAGGCTGAGCGGTCGGGATGTGCTCTTTACGCTCCACGGCCGGCGTTTCCAGCAGTTTGCGGTACAACGCGCCCTGCTGCTTTTGATAGCCAGGCTGGGCATTCGGGTAGTTGGCACCCGTTGGACGCGGTGCGCCCCCGGCGGAAGAAAAGCGCGGCGCTTCCGGTTCACGCGCGACGGCGGGCTCCGCAAAATGGTTGCGGCCCGCAGCGACGCGGTTTTCCGGGATCGGGCGTGGCGTTGGTTCTGCATGTTCCAGCGGCAACGGCGTTTCAACCTGCTGCTGCAGCACGCTCAGCACGCCCTGATAGATAAAATCATGCACAAGTCGCGACTGATGGAACCGCACCTCATGCTTGGCGGGATGGACGTTCACATCCACCTGATGGGGGTCGATTTCCAGATAAAGCACAAACGCGGGCTGCTGATCGGCCCCGAGTTTGTCTTCGCAGGCCTGCCGAATGGCGTGATTGATGAGACGGTCGCGCATCATGCGGCCGTTGACGTAGCAATACTGGATCTCCGCAAACGCAGCGCTGCTCGCGTTCGGATCGGCAACCCAGCCGCGCAGCGCCAGATCGCCGTGCTGCCACTCAATGGCCAGCGCCTGTTCCAGAAACGGGGTCCCGCAAATGGCGCCCAGCCGACGCTCTTTCTGTCCACCTTCCGCCACCGCGCGGTACTGTCGCATCACCTTGCCGTTGTGGCTGAGGTTAATGGTGACATCGAAACGCGCCAGCGCGATACGGCGGATGATCTCGTCGATGTGTCCGAATTCGGTCTTCTCGGTACGCATGAACTTGCGTCGGGCGGGGGTGTTGTAGAAGAGATCTAATACTTCAAGCGTCGTGCCGACAGGATGCGCCGCGGGTTTGACCGTGACATCCATATCGCGCCCTTCGGCGTAGGCCTGCCAGGCTTCCTGCTGTTCGGCGGTACGGGAGGTCAGCGTTAAGCGCGAAACCGAGCTGATACTCGCCAGCGCCTCACCGCGAAAGCCGAGGCTAATAATCGCTTCCAGGTCGTCCAGCGAGGCAATTTTACTGGTGGCGTGACGAGCCAGCGCCAGCGCCAGCTCCTCTTTTTTTATGCCACAGCCGTTATCGCGAATGCGGATAAGCTTCGCGCCACCGCGCTCGATATCAATATCAATACGGGTCGCGCCCGCATCGAGGCTGTTTTCCACCAGCTCCTTCACTACCGACGCAGGGCGTTCCACCACCTCACCGGCGGCGATTTGGTTCGCAAGCTGCGGCGGCAGAACCTGAATCGGCATGAATTCTCCTTAGTTGGTCGCGGTCATCTCACCCGGCAGCGCTGCGCTGGCCGTCTGGCCTGTGCCACTCTGTGGCGCAGACTGCAGCGGATGGGCATCAAAGTATTTACGCAGACCGTTATAAATCGCTTCGGCAATTTGCTGCTGATAGCTGTCGCTTCCCAGCAGACGCTCTTCACCGTTGTTACTGATAAAGCCCGTCTCTACAAGGATGGACGGGATATCTGGCGAGCGCAGAACGCCGAGGCTGGCATGTTCAGGACGACGCTTATGCAGCACGCCAATGCTTTGCAGCTGGTTTAATACGTTAGTAGCCACATCATACCCGACGCGCTGAGAATGACCGAATTGTAAATCCAGCACCGCCTGGCTGAGGTACGGGTCTGACTGGCTGTTTGCCAGCACATCGCCCGCGCCGCCTAACAGTTCAGACTGCTTCTCGTGCTCTTCCAGCCAGTTGGCCATTTCGCTGTTGGCGCGACGGTTCGACAGCACCCAAACCGAGGCGCCGGTCGCGCTACGATTCGGTGCGGCGTCCGCATGAATGGAGACCAGGAAGTTCGCGTTTTGCTTACGCGCCACATCCGAGCGCCCCATTACGGAGATAAAGTAATCCCCGTCGCGGGTCAACACGCCTTTGAACATAGGGTCGTCGTTAAGCAGCGCACGCAGCTTACGGGCAATGGCGATGGTGACATTTTTCTCTTGCGTTCCACCCGGGCCAATCGCACCAGGGTCCTGTCCACCGTGACCCGCATCGATGGCAATAATCACTTTGTCACCGCTGACCGTCGCGCGTCGCGCGCTGGCCGCCGGACGCGTCACCGTATTGCTGCTGGTTGCCGCAGTAATGCGATCGTTCTGCGATTTAAACGGATTACGCGCAGGTTCAGAAGGACGCGGCGTATACACCGGTTCTTCCACGCGCTTCGCTACGACCGGCGGCGGTGGAGGCGGTGGCGGTGCGTCGGCGTTAATGGTAAACACCACCGTATAATTCGCCCCGTTTTGCTGCTTCACCGCCTTCGTTTTGCCCTTTTCGGTCAGATCGACAACCAGGCGTAACGACTGGCTATCCTGCGGCGTACCCGAACGGATACTTTTCACCAGGTTGTTACCGCTGAACCGCAGCGGTAGCCCCTGGATAACGCCAGTCTGTTTGATATCCAGCGCCACGCTGTGGCTGTCTGGCTGTGAAAACGCATATTCAGGGTCGCCCATAAAGCTGAACGTGATCCGGGCCTGGCTTTCGCCGTTAGATACCTGAATATCTGAGAGGTTTGCCGCCCCGGCCTGCGCGCACAGCAGCACGGTGGCAGCCAACAACCAACCTTTAACGCGATTTATCATCCCGTCATCCCTACGCTTAACCGGCCAGTCGCGCCAGTAAGGAACTGCCTGATGAGGAAACAGCACTAATGCGTGCCTCACGCCCTTGTGCCTGGTAATCTAAGTGAATTTCGACATCCGGGTCAGGCAGCACACCCGCACCTTGTTGCGGCCACTCCACCAGGCAAATGGCGTCGTTGGCAAAATAATCACGGATCCCCATAAATTCCAGCTCCTCAGGATCCGCAAGGCGGTATAAATCGAAGTGGTACACCATGAGATTTTCAAGGGTGTACGGTTCTACCAGCGTGTAGGTTGGGCTTTTCACGTTCCCGTTATGCCCTAACGCCTGCAAAAAACCCCGGCTAAAGGTGGTTTTACCCGCACCTAAATCACCATACAGATAAATGACGGTTGCCCCCTGACAGGCCTGCGCCACGCGCTTGCCGAGTTCTAAAGTGGCTTGTTCATCAGGTAAAGGAATCGCTCGATTAGTCATTTTCTACGTCAATCACATCCGGGTTAACAACACGCCGCAGCGTGCAAAAAAGATCGGTGGCCAGCATACCGCGTGTACCGTAACGCGCGGCCAGTTTATCTGCCGCGACACCGTGGGCCACGCAGCCCGCGCAGGCTGCATCATAAAGGGGAAGTTTCTGTCCAAGCAATGCGCCGATGATGCCGGAAAGCACATCGCCCATGCCGCCGCTTGCCATGCCCGCATTTCCAGCATCAATAATGCCCTGCGTCTCGTCACTGGCGACAACGGTTCCTGCCCCTTTCAAAACAGCAACACCTCCGTAACGTTTTACCAGACGCTGAGCAGAAAGTAAGCGATCGCTTTCAATTTCTGCCACGCTGCAGTTAAGCAGCCGCGCGGCTTCGCCGGGGTGTGGCGTCAGAATGCGATTGTGACGCTTATCCGGGTTTATTGCCAGAAGGTTAAGCGCGTCGGCATCCCACAGCATCGGCTTACGAAAATTTTCGACCTTTTGCAGGGCCTGTTTACCCCACGCCTGCTGCCCAAGCCCGGGGCCAATCACCACCACATCCGCCCATTCCAGGCTTTCTTCAAGCGCCTGGGGCGTAAGCTCATGGACCATCAGCTCCGGTCGGGCTGTAACGATTGGCGCAATATTCTCAATGCGAGTGAGTACTCGCACTAATCCGGCGCCGCAGCGCAAAGCCGCTTCGCCGGTCATGCGAATCGCACCTGCCGTACCGTGGTCTCCACCCACAATCACCAGCCTGCCGTGATCGCCCTTATGGGACGTTGGTCGGCGCGGCGGGAGCCACGATGCAAGCTGCGAGGAATCAAAGCGCGCGAGGTGCGTTTCCTGCCCACCCAGCCAGCTCTCCAGCCCCAGCGCACGGTGGTGCAGCACGCCAACGACGTCTCGTGCTTTACCGGTCAATAACCCCGGCTTGAGGGCGATGAAGGTCACCGTATGTGCAGCCTGAATCACCGCCCCCGGCGTCGCGCCGGTTTGAGCAATCAGGCCAGAGGGAATATCCAGGGCGACTACCGGCGCGGAATGTCTGTTAGCGTGTTCAATAAGCGCGGCAATGTTCTCACGAGGCGCGCTGCGTAGACCGGTACCCAGCAGACCATCAACAATCAGATCTACCTCTTCCGGCCAGACGATATCAGGCGCATGAATCACACCGCCTGCGTTAAGCCACGCCTCCCGCGCCGCGTCGGCCTCTTCCGGCAGAGGTTTATCACTTTCCAGGGCCAGCAACGTGACGCGGATACCTGCCGCAACCGCCAAACGGGCGACGACGTAGCCGTCGCCGCCGTTATTACCGTGACCGCACAGAATCAGCCAGCGGGTGGCCTGCGGGTAAGCGCTGCGGGCAACGTTAAACGCCGCCTCGCCCGCGCGCAGCATCAGTTCATAAAGGGTAATTCCGAGGCCGTCTGCGGCCTCTTTTTCGGCGCGCCGGAGGTCATCCGCATGCCAGATGGAATGTGGTATACTTGCGGGGTTTTTCTTCACCGTATGGTCCGTCATGTCACAGCCCCTCGATCTCAATGAATTAGCGCAAAAAATAAAACAGTGGGGTGCTGAGCTTGGCTTCCAGAAGGTGGGCATTACCGATACCGACCTTTCCGCCAGCGAGCCAAAACTGCAGGCCTGGCTGGACAAACAATACCACGGCGAAATGGAATGGATGGCGCGTCATGGCATGATGCGCGCCCGCCCTCACGAGCTTTTGCCGGGCACATTACGCGTCATCAGCGTGCGCATGAACTATCTGCCCGCCAACGCGGCCTTTGCGCGCACGCTAAAAAATCCCTCTTTGGGTTACGTCAGCCGGTACGCCCTGGGACGTGATTACCATAAGCTTCTGCGTAACCGTTTAAAAAAACTCGGGGAAACTATTCAGCAGCACTGTGTTTCGCTGAATTTTAGACCCTTTGTCGATTCTGCGCCTATTCTTGAACGCCCGATCGCCGAAAAAGCCGGGCTTGGCTGGACAGGTAAGCACTCACTTATTCTTAGCCGCGACGCCGGATCGTTCTTCTTCCTGGGCGAACTGCTGATTGATTTACCGCTGCCGGTAGACGGCCCGGTAGAGGAAGGCTGCGGGCGCTGCGTGGCCTGCATGACCATCTGCCCGACGAGTGCTATCGTCGAGCCTTACACCGTTGATGCACGCCGCTGCATCTCCTACCTCACTATCGAACTGGAAGGGGCCATTCCAGAGGAATTTCGACCGCTTATCGGCAACCGCATCTACGGCTGCGACGACTGCCAACTAATCTGCCCGTGGAACCGCTATTCGCAGCTCACGGACGAAGAGGATTTCAGCCCGCGTAAGGCGCTGCATGCGCCGCAGCTCATTGAGCTGTTCGCCTGGACCGAAGCCTGGTTCCTGAAAGTGACGGAAGGTTCGGCCATTCGCCGTATCGGACATCTGCGCTGGCTGCGTAATGTTGCCGTCGCGCTGGGTAATGCCCCGTGGGATGAAGCCAATATTCGCGCGCTTGAAAGCCGTAAAGGTGAGCACCCACTTCTTGATGAACACATAGAATGGGCGATTGCGCAGCAAATAGAGAAGCGTAATGCCTGCGCGATCGAGGTGCAGCTACCGAAGAAGCAGCGTCTGGTGAGGGTGATTGAAAAAGGGCTTACGCGGGATGCCTGAACTATTCACAGCCTGTGAATAAAATTACAAACTCAAGCGCCATCTGGTCTGGAGAAGAGGTCAAGTGATCTCAATAACATTTTGAAATCAAAATTTATTCAAAAAATACAGTGTGTTGCAAGGATATTATTCACCCTGCTAAGTTTTAACCCTGTTACGGTTAAGCGTAGTTTCTGTGGATAACTCTGTTCACAAGAGTATTTCAGAGACAATAGAAAACGTCCCCAACGAGTCTTTTCGCTGTGGATATTGTAGAAATTAAGAAGAATTTGGAGCGGGAAACGAGACTCGAACTCGCGACCCCGACCTTGGCAAGGTCGTGCTCTACCAACTGAGCTATTCCCGCTTGGGTGGTCCGTGCTGTGGAAGCACTTTCAAATTTTGGAGCGGGAAACGAGACTCGAACTCGCGACCCCGACCTTGGCAAGGTCGTGCTCTACCAACTGAGCTATTCCCGCTTGGGTGGTCCGTGCTTTGGAAGCACTTTTCAAATTTTGGAGCGGGAAACGAGACTCGAACTCGCGACCCCGACCTTGGCAAGGTCGTGCTCTACCAACTGAGCTATTCCCGCAAATCTGCACTGCTTTTGTTGCTGTCGTAACGTGTAATTCTCTGTCGTTACGGGAGGCGCATTATACGAGAAATCCTTTTAGCTGCAACCCCCCTCAAAGCGATTTTTTCGAAATTAAGTTCAAATGCTTAATTAATCGGCAAGCTGAACAATTTAACGACAAAAACCCGGCCACGCAAGGCGCCGGATCGCAAAATCACAGCTTAATAAAGTTTTCGCGGTAGTAAGAAAGCTCCGCCACGGACTCTCGGATATCGTCCATCGCCTGGTGCGTCCCCTGCTTTTTAAAGCCGTCGAGGATTTCAGGTTTCCAGCGACGCGCCAGCTCTTTCAGGGTGCTGACATCCAGATAACGGTAATGGAAGTAAGACTCCAGCTCCGGCATATACTTAAACAGGAAACGGCGATCCTGGCCGATGCTATTGCCGCAGATAGGTGATTTGCCTGCCGGAACCCATTGTTTCAGGAACTCAAGCGTTGCCAGCTCCGCCTCGCGGTCACCCATCGTGCTTGCCTTCACGCGCTCCACCAGGCCACTGCCGGTGTGGGTGCGCACGTTCCACTCATCCATCAGGGCAAGTTGCTCGTCTGACTGATGCACCGCAATGGTCGGTCCTTCAGCCAGAATATTCAGGTTGGCATCAGTGACCAGCGTTGCAATTTCAATAATGCGATCGCGCTCGGGATCCAGCCCGGTCATTTCAAGATCGATCCAAATCAGGTTGTTTTCATCCGCGCTCATGTTATTTTCCACCCTTCTCGCATAACCAGCAGTAGCAGGTTAACTAGTATTAATTAGAGTGTATCATAGAGGTTTTGCCCATCATGGGCGACCAGGAGCCAGCGCGATTGAGTAAAAATAAACTCTCCAAAGGGCAGCAGCGCCGCGTAAACGCCAATCACCAGCGCCGTCTTAAAACCACTTCGGAGAAGCCGGATTATGACGACAACCTGTTTGGCGAAGCGACAGAAGGCGTAGTCATCAGCCGTTTCGGTATGCATGCCGATGTCGAATCCGCCGACGGGGATATTCACCGTTGCAATATCCGTCGCACCATCCGTTCACTGGTCACCGGCGATCGCGTGGTGTGGCGACCAGGTAAAGAGGCAGCGGAAGGCGTTACGGTAAAAGGTATCGTTGAAGCGGTTCATGAGCGCACGTCAGTGTTAACCCGTCCCGATTTCTACGACGGGGTCAAACCGATTGCCGCCAATATTAACCAAATCGTCATTGTTTCGGCGATTTTGCCCGAACTTTCGCTCAATATTATCGACCGTTACCTCGTCGCCTGCGAAACGCTGCAGGTTGAACCGATTATCGTGCTGAACAAAATCGATCTGCTGGATGAAGACGGGATGGCTTTCGTCAATGAGCAGATGGATATCTACCGTAAGATCGGTTATCGCGTGCTGATGGTCTCCAGCCACACAAAAGATGGCCTTAAACCGTTAGAAGAGGCGCTGACCGACCGTATCAGCATCTTTGCGGGTCAGTCCGGCGTGGGCAAATCGAGCCTGCTGAACAACCTGCTTGGCCTCCAGCAAGAGATCCTGACTAACGATGTGTCCAACGTCTCGGGTCTGGGCCAGCACACCACCACCGCCTCGCGTCTGTATCATTTCCCGCATGGCGGCGACGTGATTGACTCCCCAGGGGTCCGTGAATTCGGTTTATGGCATCTTGAGCCGGAACAAATCTTTAACGGATTTGTCGAATTCCATGATTATTTAGGCGCTTGTAAATACCGCGACTGTAAACACGATAACGACCCAGGCTGCGCTATCCGTGAAGCGGTTGAGAAAGGCGAAATCGCGGAAACCCGCTTCGAGAATTACCACCGCATTCTTGAGAGCATGGAAGACGTAAAAACGCGTAAAAACTTTTCTGATTCTGATAACTGACAACTAAGCTAAGCATCGCTAAAATCGTCCCCTTTTTTCAGGTTCCGGCGGCTTAACGCCGGATCAGGAACGACAAAACAATGGCCTGGAGGCTACCTTGTTAAACGCATTTAAACTTTCGCTTCAATACATTCTGCCAAAACTGTGGCTCACTCGCCTGGCGGGCTGGGGCGCAAGCAAACGCGCGGGCTGGCTGACCAAACTGGTCATCGACCTTTTCGTAAAATATTACAAAGTCGATATGAAAGAGGCGCAAAAACCGGACACCGCCAGCTACCGCACCTTCAACGAATTCTTCGTGCGCCCGCTGCGTGACGACGTGCGCCCGCTGAACACCGACCCTAACGTCCTGGTGATGCCGGCAGACGGCGTGATCAGCCAGTTGGGTAACATCGAAGGCGACAAAATTCTGCAGGCGAAGGGCCATAACTACAGCCTGGAAGCGCTGCTGGCGGGTAACTACCTGATGGCGGATCTGTTCCGCAACGGTACCTTTGCCACCACCTATCTGTCACCGCGCGACTACCACCGCGTGCATATGCCGTGTAACGGCATCCTGCGTGAAATGATTTACGTCCCGGGCGATCTGTTCTCCGTGAACCACCTGACCGCGCAGAACGTGCCGAACCTGTTTGCCCGTAACGAGCGCGTCATCTGTCTGTTCGATACTGAATTTGGCCCTATGGCACAGATTCTGGTGGGTGCGACCATCGTTGGCAGCATCGAAACCGTCTGGGCCGGCACCATCACCCCACCGCGCGAAGGCGTGATCAAACGCTGGACCTGGCCTGCCGGTGAAGCGGAAGGCTCGGTGGCCCTGCTGAAAGGTCAGGAGATGGGTCGCTTCAAGCTGGGCTCTACCGTCATCAACCTGTTTGCGCCGGGCAAAGTGAAGCTGGCTGAACAGCTCGAAAGCCTGTCGGTCACCAAACTGGGCCAGCCTCTGGCAATCTCTACCGAAACCTTCGTGACGCCGGATGCAGAACCAGCGCCGCTGTCACAGGAAGAGATCAATGCCGAGCATGACGCCAGCCCGCTGGTTGATGACAAAAAAGACGAAGGCTAACAACAGAAGGATCGCTGACGTGCGCCCGATTATCGTTCTACTGATGGCCTGGTGCCTCAGCATGGGGGCGTACGCAGCGACAGCCCCCGACGCCAAACAGATAACCCAGGAACTGGAGCAGGCCAAAGCGGCCAAACCCGCTCAGCCAGAGACCGTCGAGTCGCTCCAGGCTGCCCTGAACGCGCTTGAGGAGCGGAAAGGCTCGCTTGAGCGCGCTCAGCAGTATCAGCAGGTTATCGACAACTTCCCCAAACTCTCGCAGACGCTGCGCGCGCAGCTCAATAATTTGCGTGACGAACCACGCGATGTGCCCGCAGGCATGACCTCCGACGCGCTGAATCAGGAGATCCTGCAGGTCAGCAGCCAGCTTCTGGAAAAGAGCCGCCTTGCTCAGCAGGAGCAGGAGCGAGCGCGCGAAATTGCCGACTCCCTCAGCCAGCTTCCGCAGCAGCAAACCGACGCCCGTCGCCAGCTTAATGAAGTTGAGCGCCGCGTGGGTACGCAAAGCGGCAATACGCCACAGGCTCAGGCCCAAAATCTGGGCCTGCAGGCAGAATCGGCTCGCCTGAAGGCTCTTGTCGATGAGCTGGAGCTGGCGCAACTTTCCGCCAATAACCGCCAGGAGCTGTCGCGGATGCGCTCAGAACTCGCTCAGAAGCAGAGCGAGCAGCTGGACGCGTACCTTCAGGCCCTGCGCAACCAGCTCAACAGCCAGCGCCAGCGTGAAGCGGAGCGCGCGCTGGAAAGTACCGAGCTGCTGGCAGAAAATAGCGATAACCTGCCTGCCGGCATCGTTGAGCAGTTTAAGGTCAACCGTGAGCTTTCGGCCGCGCTGAATCAACAGGCGCAGCGTATGGATCTGGTGGCCTCGCAGCAGCGTCAGGCCACCAATCAAACCCTTCAGGTTCGTCAGGCGCTTAACACCCTG
Organism: Enterobacter sp. ECC-249; assembly: GCF_043965265.1. Classification (NCBI taxonomy): domain Bacteria; kingdom Pseudomonadati; phylum Pseudomonadota; class Gammaproteobacteria; order Enterobacterales; family Enterobacteriaceae; genus Enterobacter; species Enterobacter sp. ECC-249. Next base: position 977,790 of record NZ_CP143660.1, on the reverse strand, counting down.
CGCGAGCAGTCCCAGTGGCTCGGATCGTCAAACCTGCTGGGCGAGGCGCTGCGCGCCCAGGTCGCGCGGCTGCCTGAAATGCCTAAGCCGCAGCAGCTGGATACCGAAATGGCCCAGTTGCGCGTTCAGCGGCTGCACTTTGAAGATCTTCTCAATAAGCAGCCGCAAATCCGCCAGATCCGTCAGGCTGACGGACAGCCCCTGACCAGCGAGCAAAACCGCATTCTTGAAGCCCAGATGCGTACCCAGCGTGAACTGCTGAACTCTCTGCTTCAGGGCGGGGATACGCTGATTCTTGAGCTGACCAAGCTAAAAGTTTCCAACAGCCAGCTGGAAGATGCGCTGAAAGAGGTAAACGAAGCGACGCACCGTTATCTCTTCTGGACGTCAGACGTGCGTCCGATGACCTTCTCGTGGCCAATTGAGATTGTCCAGGATCTGCGCCGTCTGATTTCGCTGGATACCTTCAGCCAGCTGGGACAGGCCAGCGTGATGATGCTCACCAGCAAAGAGACCATTTTCCCGCTGCTGGGGGCGTTGATTCTGGTGGGCTTCAGCATTTACTCGCGCAGACATTTCACCCGCTTCCTCGAGCGTTCCAGCTCCCGGGTGGGGAAGGTTACTCAGGATCACTTCTGGCTGACGCTGCGCACCGTATTCTGGTCGATTCTCGTCGCCTCACCTCTGCCGGTGCTGTGGATGACGCTGGGCTACGGACTGCGTGAAGCCTGGCCCTATCCGCTCGCGGTTGCGATTGGCGATGGCGTCACCGCCACGGTGCCGCTGCTGTGGGTGGTCATGATTTGCGCCACCTTTGCGCGACCCAATGGTCTGTTCATCGCCCACTTTGGCTGGCCGCGTAATCGCGTGGCGCGCGCCATGCGTTACTATCTGATGAGCATCGGGCTGATTGTGCCGCTGATTATGGCGCTGATCATGTTCGATAATCTCAACGACCGCGAATTCTCAGGCTCGCTGGGCCGCCTCTGCTTTATGCTGATATGCGGAGCGCTGGCCATCGTCACGCTCAGCCTGAAACGCGCCGGGATACCGCTCTATCTGGATAAAACCGGCAGCGGCGACAATATGTTCAACCGGCTGCTCTGGAACCTGCTGCTTAGCGCGCCGCTGTTTGCGATGCTGGCAGCCGCGGTGGGCTATCTGGCAACCGCGCAGGCGCTGCTGGCGAGGCTGGAAACCTCGGTGGCCATCTGGTTCCTGCTGCTGGTGGTGTACCACGTGATCCGCCGCTGGATGCTGATCCAGCGCCGCCGTCTGGCCTTTGACCGAGCCAAGCATCGTCGGGCGGAGATCCTCGCCCAGCGTGCGCGGGGTGAAGAAGAACCAAACCACGTCAACAGTACGGAAGGCACGACGGAGGCGGACGAAGTCGAACTGGATCTGGATGCCATCAGTACCCAGTCCCTGCGTCTGGTTCGTTCTATCCTGATGCTGATTGCCCTCCTGTCGGTGATCTTCCTGTGGTCAGAGATCCACTCCGCATTTGGCTTCCTGGAGAACATCTCGCTGTGGGACGTGACCTCCACGGTGCAGGGTGTTGAAAGCCTGGAGCCGATTACCTTAGGGGCGGTGCTGATTGCCATTCTGGTGCTGATCATCACCACCCAGCTGGTGCGCAACTTCCCGGCGCTGCTGGAGCTGGCGCTGCTGCAGCATCTGGATTTGACGCCGGGTACGGGATATGCGATCACGACCATTACCAAGTATCTGATCATGCTGTTTGGCGGGCTGGTTGGCTTCTCGATGATCGGCATTGAGTGGTCGAAGCTCCAGTGGCTCGTTGCAGCGCTCGGCGTCGGGTTAGGTTTTGGTTTACAGGAGATCTTCGCCAACTTCATCTCTGGCCTGATCATTCTGTTCGAAAAACCGATCCGTATAGGCGATACCGTCACGATCCGCGATCTGACCGGCAGCATCACCAAGATCAACACCCGTGCGACGACGATCAGCGACTGGGATCGGAAAGAGATCATCGTGCCAAACAAGGCGTTTATTACCGAGCAGTTCATCAACTGGTCGCTGTCAGACTCCGTTACCCGTGTGGTGCTGACGGTATCGGCACCGTCGGACGCTAACAGCGAAGAGGTCACCCAGATCCTCTACACCGCCGCTGAGCGCTGCTCGCTGGTGATCGACAACCCGGCACCTGAAGTCTTCCTTGTGGATTTACAGCAGGGGATCCAGATTTTCGAGCTGCGTATCTACGCCGCTGAAATGGGACACCGTATGCCGCTACGCCATGAGATCCACCAGCTGATTCTTGCGGGCTTCCGCGCGCACGGTATTGATATGCCGTTCCCACCGTTCCAGATGCGTCTGGAAAGCCTGGACGGGCGTAAAACGGGAAGAACGCTGACATCAGCGGCGCGTACGCGCCCGGCGGGGAGTTTGTAAGATAAGCGGGGCTACCCTCTCCCACGGGAGAGGGTTAACTGGCGTCAGGCTCGATCCACGGTAAACGCAATCACATCGCCAAGCTGCTCTGCGCCCAAGGCCAGCATCACCAGACGGTCAACACCCAGCGCCACGCCGGAGCAATCCGGCAGACCTGCTTTTAATGCTTCAAGCAGATTAACATCAATAGGCTGCTGCGGCAGACCGCGCGCGCCGCGCTTGCGGTTATCCTGCTCGAAGCGCTGCTGCTGCTCGCGGGCGTCAGTCAGTTCATGGAAGCCGTTCGCCAGCTCGATGCCTTTGTAATAGACCTCAAAACGCTCTGCGACACGATGATCTTCGGTACTGATCTGCGCCAGTGAGGCCTGGCTTGCCGGGAAGTGATAGACAAACGTCGGACGGTCTTTGCCAATCTGCGGTTCAACGCCGAAAGTGAACAGCAGCTGCAGCAGCGTGTCGCGATCTTCTTCGGTATCCGCCACGTTGCTCAGATCCAGTTTTGCCGCCACTTCGCGCAGCTGGGTTTTGTCCGCCGACAGCGGATCGATTTCCAGATAGCGCTGGAAGGCCTGCTGATAAGAGAGCGTTTCAGCTTCTGAGCACTCCAGGACCTGCTGCAGCAGATCGTCCACCTCGTTCATCAGGCGGTACATATCATAATGCGGGCGGTACCACTCCAGCATGGTGAATTCCGGGTTGTGGTGACGACCCATCTCTTCATTACGGAAACTACGGCACAGCTGATAGACCGGACCACACCCCGCCGCCAGCAGGCGTTTCATGTGGTATTCCGGGCTGGTCATCAGATACAAATTCATGCCCTGAGAGTGGCCGGGGCCAACAAAACGGGTTTCAAACGGGACCAGATGAATATCCGTTACCGTTGCCTGACTCATGCACGGGGTTTCCACCTCCAGGACGCCTCGGTCGGCAAAGAAACGGCGGATCTCCGTCATAATTGCAGCGCGTTTTAACAGATTAGGGATGGATGCGCTCGGCTGCCAGGTGGCCGTTTCGCTCATGAGTTGTTCTCCGATTTCAGACAAGGGCACGAAGTCTACTCGTTAGCAGGGACAGAGACAAATTTTGCGCAGTAAAAAAGCGCATTTCACTTAGGTGAACAATTGCGTGACGCATTTCATCAATCTCAATGATAAATCGCCGGACAGAACAGCAAAAAAATCGAACACGTCAAATTTCCCTGACTTCTACGCGGTTATACTGTTTTACCCATAAAGGAGCAGTGGAAACGCTTTCGCAATCGTCCTTTTGGACGGGTGAACTACCTTTAGTTTGTCGCGTTGCGAAATAACAAAAATCTGGAGGAATGTCGTGCAAACTTTTCAGGCCGATCTTGCCGTAATAGGCGCTGGCGGGGCTGGATTACGTGCTGCGATTGCTGCAGCGCAAGCTAATCCCAACGCTAAAATCGCATTGATTTCAAAAGTCTATCCAATGCGCAGCCACACGGTGGCCGCAGAAGGAGGATCCGCCGCCGTTGCGCAGGATCATGACAGCTTTGAATACCATTTCCACGACACGGTTGCAGGGGGCGACTGGCTTTGCGAACAGGATGTCGTTGACTACTTTGTTCATCATTGTCCAACAGAAATGACCCAGCTTGAACAGTGGGGATGTCCGTGGAGCCGCCGTCCGGACGGCAGCGTCAACGTTCGCCGCTTTGGCGGAATGAAGATTGAACGCACCTGGTTCGCCGCCGATAAAACCGGCTTCCACATGCTCCATACCCTGTTCCAGACCTCCCTTCAGTTCCCACAAATTCAGCGCTTCGATGAACATTTCGTCCTCGACATTCTGGTCGATGATGGACACGCGCGCGGCCTGGTGGCGATGAACATGATGGAAGGCACGCTCGTCCAGATCCGCGCCAATGCGGTGGTAATGGCAACGGGCGGTGCGGGTCGCGTTTATCGTTATAACACCAACGGCGGCATCGTCACCGGTGACGGCATGGGCATGGCGCTGAGCCACGGCGTACCGCTGCGCGATATGGAGTTCGTACAGTATCACCCAACCGGTCTGCCGGGCTCCGGCATTCTGATGACGGAAGGCTGCCGCGGTGAAGGCGGTATTCTGGTCAATAAAAACGGCTACCGCTATCTGCAGGATTACGGCATGGGCCCGGAAACCCCGCTCGGCGAGCCGAAGAACAAATACATGGAACTCGGCCCGCGCGACAAAGTCTCTCAGGCCTTCTGGCACGAGTGGCGCAAAGGCAACACCATCTCCACGCCGCGCGGCGATGTGGTCTATCTCGACCTGCGTCACCTGGGCGAGAAGAAACTGCTGGAGCGTCTGCCGTTCATCTGCGAGCTGGCAAAAGCCTACGTTGGCGTCGACCCGGTGAAAGAGCCGATTCCCGTACGCCCAACGGCGCACTACACCATGGGCGGGATCGAAACCGACCAGCAGTGCGAAACCCGCATTAAAGGCCTGTTCGCCGTCGGCGAGTGTTCCTCCGTGGGTCTGCACGGCGCCAACCGTCTCGGGTCTAACTCGCTGGCAGAGCTGGTGGTCTTTGGCCGCATGGCGGGCGAGCGCGCGATGGAGCGGGCGGCTACAGCAGGCGAAGCCAACGGTGCAGCGCTGGATGCGCAGGTCGCAGACGTTGAAAAACGCCTGAAAGATCTGGTGAACCAGGAGGGTAACGAGAACTGGTCTAAGATCCGCGACGAGATGGGCCTGTCGATGGAAGAAGGCTGCGGTATTTACCGTACGCCAGAGCTGATGCAAAAAACCGTCGACAAGCTGGCTGAGCTGCAGGAGCGCTTCAAGCGCGTGCGCATCACCGATACCTCCAGCGTATTCAACACCGACCTGCTCTACACCATCGAGCTGGGCCACGGTTTGAACGTCGCGGAATGTATGGCGCACTCTGCGCTGGCGCGTAAAGAGTCGCGTGGAGCCCACCAGCGTCTGGACGAAGGCTGTACCGAACGTGACGACGTCAATTTCCTGAAACACACTCTCGCCTGGCGCGATGCGGATGGCACCACACGTCTGGACTACAGCGACGTGAAAATCACTACGCTGCCGCCGGCTAAGCGCGTGTACGGTGCAGAAGCAGAAGCCGCCGAGAAGAAGGAGAAGGCGAATGGCTGAGATGCAAAAAATGAAGGTTGAAGTGGTGCGCTACAACCCGGAAGTGGACGCCGCACCCCACAGCGCGTTCTATGAAGTCCCTTACGACGAGCAAACCTCCCTGCTGGATGCGCTCGGCTATATCAAAGACAACCTGGCGCCAGACCTAAGCTACCGCTGGTCCTGCCGCATGGCAATCTGCGGATCCTGCGGCATGATGGTCAACAAAGTGCCGAAGCTGGCCTGTAAGACCTTCCTGCGCGAATACACCAAGGGCATTAAGGTCGAAGCGTTGGGCAACTTCCCGATTGAACGCGATCTGGTGGTCGATATGACCCACTTTATCGAAAGCCTGGAAGCGATTAAGCCGTACATCATTGGTAACCCACGCACGCCGGATCAGGGGCCAAACACCCAGACGCCGGCGCAGATGGCGAAATACCATCAGTTCTCAGGCTGCATCAACTGCGGTCTTTGCTACGCCGCCTGTCCACAGTTTGGCCTGAACAAGGAGTTCATCGGCCCGGCCGCCATTACCCTGGCGCACCGCTATAACGAGGACAGCCGCGACCACGGCAAAAAAGAACGTATGGCGCAGCTAAACAGCCAGAACGGCGTCTGGAGCTGTACCTTTGTGGGCTACTGCTCCGAAGTCTGTCCGAAGCACGTCGACCCGGCCGCCGCTATTCAGCAGGGTAAAGTGGAAAGCTCGAAAGACTTTCTTATCGCTACCCTGAAACCACGCTAAGGAGTGCATGATGACGACTAAACGCAAAGCCTATGTGCGGCCAATGCCGTCCACCTGGTGGAAAAACCTGCCGTTTTATCGCTTCTATATGCTGCGTGAAGGCACGGCGGTACCGGCGGTCTGGTTCAGCCTTGAGCTGATGTACGGCGTTTTTGCCCTCAAGCACGGTCCGGAAACCTGGGCCAGCTTTGTCGGTTTCCTGCAAAACCCGATCATTGTCATTCTGAACCTGATCGTACTCGCGGCGGCGCTGCTGCATACCAAAACCTGGTTTGAACTGGCGCCAAAAGCGGCGAACATCATCGTAAAAGACGAGAAAATGGGGCCTGAGCCGGTGATTAAAGGGCTCTGGGCAGTGACGATTCTGGTCACTGTGGTCATTCTGTTTGTCGCACTGTTCTGGTAAGGAGACTAAAGTGATCAATCCAAATCCAAAACGTTCTGACGAGCCGGTCTTCTGGGGCCTCTTTGGCGCAGGCGGCATGTGGAGTGCCATCATTGCCCCCGTCATCATTCTGCTGGTCGGCATTATGCTGCCGCTGGGGCTGTTCCCGGGCGATGCGCTGAGCTACGAGCGCGTACTGGCGTTCGCGAGCAGCTTTATCGGCCGCGTGTTCATCTTCCTGATGATCGTCCTGCCGCTGTGGTGTGGCCTGCACCGTATTCACCATGCGATGCATGACCTGAAAATCCATGTCCCGAGCGGTAAATGGGTGTTCTACGGTCTGGCGACCATCCTGACCGTGGTGACGCTGATTGCCGTGGTCACCATCTGACGCTTCAGGCCCGCCATCCGGCGGGCCTTTTATTTCTGCATCTTCCCCACCAGCCACTGGGCAAACTCGCGCATTGCGGGGGTTTCTGTCCGTGACTGTAGTCTTGTCAGCCAGTAGCTGCCGAGGTCAATCTGCGTTACAAACGGCTGCACGATGCGCTCGCTGCTGAGTAAATGGGTAAACATGTCGACAGGCGCAATGGCAATCCCTGCGCCTGCCTGCGCGGCTTCCAGCATGGTCACGGACGAATCAAACACCATCACCCGGTGCGTCGGCGAGGGAGGATGTTCACCCGCTGCCTGCATCCACGCCGCCCACTCGTCGCGCCGGTAAGAACGCAGCAGGGTAAACTTCAGGATATCTGCCGGGCTTTTAAGAACTGAGGCTATGTCAGGTGTACAGAGGGGAGACAGCGGCGCAGGGCAAAGGAACTCAGCATCGGTTCCATGCCACGCCCCACCACCGTAGCGAATGGCGTAATCAAGCCCTTCAGCCGCAGGATCGACGCGATTGTTATGGGTGGAAAGCTGAAGATCTATATGCGGATAGCAGCGGCGAAAGTCCGCGAGCAGCGAGAATAAAACACCCGTGGCAAAAGTCCCTACCACACCTATTTTGAGCTTCTCCTGAGCGCGCTGGCTGGCAAAGCGATCCAGCATTCCGGCGATACGATCGAACGAGTCATTCAGCACCGGCAGCAAATTTTCGCCTTCGGTAGTCAACATCAGCCCTCGCGAAACGCGGACAAACAGCTGGCAGTTAAGGTGCTGCTCAAGCGCCTTTACGTGCTGGCTAATCGCGGAATGGGTGACATTCAGCTCGATAGCGGCATGAGTAAAACTGAGGTGCCTGGCAGCAGCTTCGAACGCCCGCAGTGAATTAAGAGGAAGATAGCTGCGCGTCATGGTCTCGTCCGTTAGAAAAATTAACAGCTAATGCTAAATTTAACCGTTTGTCAGCCATAGTCAAATCCAACAGACTACAGCGGTCTGACGGGCCCGGACACTCCCTTGAACTGCTATTACGGAAGATAACTGATGATGACAAAATCCCTAAGCTGTGCCCTGCTGCTCAGCGTTGCCAGCTCTGCATTCGCCGCACCGATGTCCGAAAAACAGCTGGCTGAGGTGGTGGAACGTACCGTTACGCCGTTGATGAATGCGCAGGCCATCCCGGGTATGGCGGTGGCGGTGATTTATCAGGGTCAGCCGCACTACTTTACCTTCGGTAAAGCCGATGTTGCGGCAAACAAACCCGTTACCCCACAAACCTTGTTCGAGCTGGGCTCTATAAGTAAAACCTTCACCGGCGTATTGGGTGGCGATGCCATTGCTCGCGGTGAAATATCGCTCGGCGATCCGGTGACAAAATACTGGCCTGAGCTGACGGGCAAACAGTGGCAGGGCATTCGCATGCTGGATCTGGCAACCTATACCGCAGGCGGTCTGCCGTTACAGGTACCGGATGAAGTCACGGATAACGCCGCTCTGCTGCGCTTTTATCAAAACTGGCAGCCGCAGTGGAAGCCGGGCACCACGCGTCTTTACGCCAATGCCAGCATCGGTCTTTTTGGCGCGCTGGCGGTCAAACCTTCCGGCATGAGCTATGAGCAGGCCATAACGACGCGGGTCTTTAAGCCACTCAAGCTGGACCATACCTGGATTAACGTTCCGAAAACGGAAGAGGCGCATTACGCCTGGGGATACAGCGACGGTAAAGCGGTCCACGTTTCGCCAGGAATGCTGGATGCGGAAGCCTATGGCGTGAAAACCAACGTGCAGGATATGGCAAGCTGGGTGATGGTCAACATGAAGCCGGACTCGCTTCAGGATAGTTCACTCAGGAAAGGCATTGCCCTGGCGCAGTCTCGCTACTGGCGCGTGGGGGCCATGTATCAGGGGTTAGGCTGGGAAATGCTTAACTGGCCGGTCGATGCCAAAACCGTGGTTGAAGGCAGCGACAATAAGGTGGCGCTGGCACCGTTGCCTGCGAGAGAAGTGAATCCACCGGCGCCCCCGGTCAACGCGTCCTGGGTCCATAAAACAGGCTCTACCGGTGGGTTTGGCAGCTACGTGGCATTTATTCCTGAAAAACAGCTCGGCATTGTAATGCTGGCGAATAAAAGCTATCCGAACCCGGCACGCGTTGATGCGGCATACCGTATTTTGAGCGCGCTGTAGTAAACATTGCCGGGTGGCGCTAACGCTTACCCGGCCTACAAAATCCCAGGGGTGGACGCCCGGCGAAACACACCGCATAAAAACCACATTTTCCTTGCCGTCATCTACACTTAACAAAAAACAGTAAGGAAACTCCTATGCGCATTCTGCCTGTTATCGCCGCGGTGACAGCCGCGTTTTTAGTGGTTGCCTGTAGTTCCCCTACCCCTCCGCCTGGCGTTACCGTCGTCACGCCTTTCGATGCACAACGCTTCCTTGGAACATGGTATGAAATCGCGCGCCTCGACCATCGGTTTGAGCAGGGCTTAGAGAAGGTCACTGCGAATTACAGCCCGATGGATGATGGCGGTATTCAGGTGATCAACCGGGGCTATAATCCCGATCGGGAGATGTGGCAGCAGTCGATTGGGAAAGCGTACTTCACGGGCGACCCGCGACGGGCCGCGCTCAAAGTCTCTTTCTTTGGCCCGTTTTATGGCGGCTATAACGTGATCGCGCTCGACAGAGAGTACCGTCACGCGCTGGTCTGCGGGCCGGATCGCGACTATCTGTGGATACTTTCCCGCACGCCAGCTATTTCGTCAGAAATGAAACAGCAGATGCTGGACGTCGCGACCCGGCAAGGGTTTGATGTGTCAAAACTCATCTGGGTAAAACAACCCCATTAATGGGTGCTGAGCTTCAGCCCAATAATCCCGGCCACAATCAAGGCGAGGCTGGCGATACGCGCCAGACTCGCTGACTCTCCCAGCAGCAGAATGCCGGTGATGGCGGCCCCCACCGCACCAATGCCCGTCCAGACGGCATAAGCCGTTCCCACAGGCAGCGAGCGCATCGCCCAGGATAACAGCATAATACTCACGATCATGGCGGTGACGGTAATGACGCTGGGCGTCAGACGGGTAAATCCGTGGGTGTATTTGAGACCAATCGCCCATACCACTTCGAGCAGGCCAGCAATAAAAAGAATGATCCAGGACATTTCAGGCTCCTTAACTTAATTCAAGTTGGGGCCGTCCCCGGTGAAAGAAACGCTTACGGGTCGTCCCGTAAGGCAGAGATTACGCCCCATATTGTGGTTAGCGTGCTATTTTTTTTCAATCATTTTTTGCTGAACACGTTAAGGCAAGAAATAGCCGCAGTATGGCGCGTAGTTCCGGCATTTAGCACTCATCCGACTTCTCTATGATGATGTGCTTTCTGATGGCAGGAAGCCAAACCACTAGCCGACTGCGAATAAAATATGTTCAAAATTCTCTTGATTGACCGTTGTCACTTCACCCGCACGGGGTTTGAAGCATGGCTCAATCATTCCGGTTTGTTCCCGGGACACTACGTTGTGACCGGGCTAAATAATCTGTTCCTTGCCAGGGAACACATTCTGCAATGGAAACCTACGCTGGTTATCGCCGATCTTTACGGCTTCAGGCAGGATATTCACCATTTTCAGCAGCTCTCATCGTTGCTGAACGCCAGTGAACGTTTACCGTTTATTTTGCTGCAATCGGGAGAGGAGCGCGGCATGACCGACTGGCTCGGACAGTTCCCGGTGTGGTCGTCGCTGTTGAAAAACGCCAGTCTCGAAGAAGTGGCGACGACTATCAACGACGCATTAATCTCGCGCGCCAGCGCTGACAGGCCAACGGCGGCTGCCCCCTTGCTGACCCGGCAGGAAGAGAAGGTCCTGACATTGTGGATGGACGGTGCAAGCAATCAAAAAATTGCCGCTCACCTGAGTATCAACGGAAAAACGGTCTATACCTACAAACGCAATATCCGCATGAAACTGCATATGGATACACGTTTTTCTCCGTTCTTATCCCTGCAGGAATCAGAAAGCTGACGGTACGAAACCCGGCAGGTCTCGTACCGTATGTTAATTACTGCTGAGCTTTTGTGGCCGCACCAGAGATTGCGCTACCACCTTCAGAAATATCCTGACCGACGCCACGCGTGGTATTACAGGCCGTTAATACTGAAGAAAGTACCAGAACTGAAAAGATCGCTGCAATTGTCTTCTTAACCATAATATCTTCCTTTTATAGCCAAAGTTGTTTTGTGTATAGCAACTTAAGAATAGACAAAATCCCGCCGATTGACGGAAAAGGAAGCGTTTTTAGGAAAATTAGAAGAACTTAACTGGCGGCGTGAGAAATGATATGACCGAGATCCTGGATATCTTGTCCCATTCCACGCGTGGTGTTACAGCCGGAAAGCAATGCACTGGAAAGCGCTAACAGAAGCAGAATTTTAACAGTACGTTTCATCATCCCTGCCTGCAAAAATCAGGCGCAGCGGGCGCTGCGCCTTCAATCATGACGTAAATTACTTCACGCGGGATACGTATTCGCCGGAGCGGGTATCCACTTTGATCACTTCGCCAGTCTGTACGAACAGTGGCACTTTAACCACGGCGCCGGTAGACAGTTTGGCTGGTTTACCGCCGGTACCTGCGGTATCACCTTTCAGACCTGGATCGGTTTCAACGATTTCCAGTTCTACGAAGTTTGGTGGGGTCACAGCGATAGGCTGGCCGTTCCACAGGGTCACGATGCACTCAGCCTGATCCAGCAGCCATTTAGCGCTGTCACCTACCGCTTTCTCATCAGCAGACAGCTGTTCGAAAGTGGAGTTGTTCATGAAATGATAGAACTCACCGTCGTTGTACAGGTAGGTCAGGTTCATATCAACAACATCAGCGCCTTCAGCGGAGTCAGTAGACTTGAAGGTTTTCTCAACACGGGTACCGGTCAGCAGACGGCGCAGCTTAACGCGTGCGAATGCCTGGCCTTTACCTGGTTTAACGAATTCGCTGGCTTCAACCGCGTACGGTTCGCCGTCCATCATGATTTTAAGACCAGCACGAAAATCGTTGCTATAGTACGTTGCCATAAGGCCCTCTAAATTTGTTAACTGGTAGCTAAGCCACAAAATGGCGCATATTGTAACCCTAAACACCCCGTCCAGAGAAGATTGGTTATCGCAACTTGCCGATGTAATCACCAGTCCTGATGAATTGCTGCGTCTTTTAGACCTCGATCAGCACCCAGAGTTGCTTGCAGGCCGCGAGGCAAAGCGCCTTTTCGCCCTGCGCGTTCCCCGTGCGTTTGTGGCACGAATGGAGAAAGGCAACCCCGACGATCCACTTTTAAAACAAACGCTTACTTCGCAGGATGAGTTTATCACCGCGCCGGGATACAGCACCGATCCGCTGGAAGAGCAGAACAGCGTGGTGCCTGGTTTACTGCACAAATATCTCAACCGTGCCCTGCTGCTGGTAAAGGGCGGCTGTGCGGTAAATTGTCGTTATTGCTTCCGTCGGCACTTCCCTTACGCCGAAAATCAGGGCAATAAACGCAACTGGCAGGTCGCGCTGGACTATATTGCCGACCATCCGGAGCTGGATGAGATTATTTTTTCCGGCGGCGACCCGCTGATGGCAAAAGATCACGAGCTGGACTGGCTGCTGACACAGCTTGAAGCCATCCCGCACATCAAGCGCCTGCGCATTCACAGTCGTTTACCGATTGTCATTCCGGCACGGATCACCGATGGGCTGGTGTCACGCCTGGAGCAGTCAAGATTGCAGGTGCTGCTGGTGAACCATATCAACCACGCGAACGAAATTGACGATGATTTTCGCGCGGCGATGGCGCGTCTGCGTAAAGCGGGCGTAACGTTGCTGAACCAGAGCGTGCTGCTGCGAGGCGTCAATGACAGCGCCCGCGTGCTGGCTGACCTGAGCAATGCCCTGTTTGATGCCGGAGTGATGCCCTATTACCTGCACGTGCTGGATCGCGTTCAGGGCGCGGCCCATTTCATGGTGACGGATGAAGAAGCCCGGCAGATTATGCGCGAACTGTTAACGCTGGTTTCAGGCTATATGGTGCCGAAGCTGGCACGCGAGATTGGCGGAGAGCCGAGCAAGACGCCGCTGGATTTGCAGCTGCGGCAACACTAAAAGGCAGGTGGCGCTACGCTTACCTGCCCTACGGGGTCCGGGCGCAGCGCCATCAGCAAGTTAACTCAGTTTGGGCACTTGTAGACCTGGCCGTTCATCTGGCTGGCGGTCGGCACGAAGCTGGACAGCATACTCTGCGTTGGGCTGCTCACGCCGTAAATCACGTTCCCGCCCATTGCCGCAGCCTGGTTACGCAGGGCATTCGCCGCACCGCGCATCGAGCCACCTTCTTCGCCATGCTGACCTGACATCCAGTTGCTTTGCTCACCGGTTGCCGTGCCTAACAGCTGGCATTCACTGCCAGGCTTATCTTCCACAAAGCGAACGCCCTGGCCCGCTGCCGACAGCTCATTGCTGGAGCTACAACCCGCCAGCAGCAATGCTGCCCCTACAATCCCTGCACAGACTTTTACGCGCATGTTATTCCTCGTTTTCAATAAGCTGGACAGTAGTTGTCCGTGTGTAAATCTTATACCTAAAAGATGACCAAAAGAAAAACCCCCGAGCATCTCTGCCCGGGGGTTTTTCACATTCTACGACGTAGAACGCATGATTACATCATGCCGCCCATACCGCCCATGCCGCCCATGCCAGCAGCACCTAAGTCAGGCGCATCGCCTTTAGGCAGGTCGGTCACCATGCACTCGGTGGTGATCATCAGACCAGCAACAGAGGCCGCGTACTGCAGAGCAGAACGGGTTACTTTCGTTGGATCCAGGATACCGAAGTCGATCATGTTACCGTATTCTTCAGTTGCTGCGTTGTAACCGTAGTTACCTTCGCCCGCTTTCACGTTGTTCGCAACTACAGATGGCTCTTCACCGGCGTTAGAAACGATCTGACGCAGAGGGGCTTCCATTGCGCGCAGCGCAACTTTGATACCTACGTTCTGGTCTTCGTTCTGAGCGGTCAGGCCAGCCAGTTTAGCGGCAACACGCACCAGCGCGACACCACCACCAGCAACCACGCCTTCTTCTACCGCAGCACGGGTCGCGTGCAGGGCATCGTCAACGCGAGCTTTTTTCTCTTTCATTTCAACTTCGGTCGCAGCACCGACTTTGATTACCGCAACGCCGCCTGCCAGTTTCGCTACGCGCTCCTGCAGTTTTTCACGGTCGTAATCGGAAGTCGCTTCTTCGATCTGCTTACGGATCTGACCTACGCGGCCCTGAATAGCGGCTTCTTCACCCACGCCATCGATGATGGTGGTGGTGTCTTTGTTGATCACAACGCGTTTCGCCTGGCCCAGGTCTTCCAGGGTCGCTTTTTCCAGCTCCATACCGATCTCTTCGGAGATGACGGTACCGCCGGTCAGGGTAGCGATATCCTGCAGCATCGCTTTACGGCGATCGCCGAAGCCAGGTGCTTTAACCGCAGCCACTTTCACGATGCCGCGCATGGTGTTAACCACCAGCGTTGCCAGCGCTTCGCCTTCAACGTCTTCAGCGATGATAACCAGCGGTTTGCCTGCTTTCGCAACGGCTTCCAGTACCGGCAGCATTTCGCGGATGTTGGAGATTTTCTTGTCAGCCAGCAGAATGAACGGGCTTTCCAGCTCAACAGCACCAGTTTCTGGCTTGTTGATGAAGTATGGGGACAGGTAACCGCGGTCGAACTGCATACCTTCAACCACGTCCAGTTCGTCTTCCAGACCGGTACCGTCTTCAACGGTGATCACGCCTTCTTTACCGACTTTGTCCATCGCTTCAGCGATCAGTTTACCTACGGTTTCGTCGGAGTTAGCGGAGATAGTACCAACCTGAGCAATGGCTTTAGAGTCAGAGCAAGGTACGGACAGCGCTTTCAGTTCTTCAACAGCGGAGGCGACAGCTTTGTCGATACCACGTTTTAGATCCATTGGGTTCATGCCCGCAGCAACGGCTTTCAGACCTTCGGTGATGATTGCCTGCGCCAGAACGGTCGCGGTGGTGGTACCGTCGCCTGCAGCGTCGTTCGCTTTAGAGGCAACTTCTTTCACCATCTGCGCGCCCATGTTTTCGAACTTGTCTTCCAGCTCGATTTCACGAGCTACAGAAACACCATCTTTGGTGATGGTTGGCGCGCCGAAGGATTTATCCAGCACTACGTTACGGCCTTTCGGGCCCAGGGTCACTTTAACTGCATCTGCCAGTACGTTTACGCCGCGGAGCATTTTTACACGAGCGTCGTTACCGAATTTTACGTCTTTAGCTGCCATGTTCTTATTTCCTCAAATTCTCGTGCGTAAATTACGCTTCAACAATTGCCAGAATGTCGCTCTCGGACATGATCAACACTTCTTCATTGTCGATCTTCTCGGATTTCACGCCGTAGCCATCGTTGAAAATTACGATGTCACCAACTTTAACGTCCAGCGGCTGCACAGTTCCGTTTTCCAGGATGCGGCCCTTACCGACAGCGATGATTTCGCCACGCGTTGATTTGGCTGCTGCAGAACCGGTCAGAACGATGCCGCCAGCAGACTTGGTTTCAACTTCTTTACGTTTGACGATCACACGATCATGTAACGGACGAATACTCATTGATAGCTCTCCTTTGAGAAAGTCATTATCAGTTATGGATGACGCCGGCCCGCATGCGGTTTTCCGACTAGTGCCCTGAGAGATGGGGATAGCTTTTTACCCCTTCAAGGGGGAGTTGAAAAAAAAATTTGCGAAAGTGTTACCATCGCCTCTCTTTTGGTACTGGCAGGGCGATGTCAATGAGTGGACTCAAGCAGGAGTTGGGGCTGGCGCAGGGCGTTGGCCTGCTCTCAACCTCCTTGTTAGGTACGGGCGTGTTTGCCGTACCCGCACTGGCGGCGCTGGCGGCAGGAAATAACAGCCTGTGGGCGTGGCCGGTATTGATTGTGCTGGTTTTCCCGATAGCCATTGTGTTTGCCATTCTGGGGCGGCATTTCCCCAGCGCGGGCGGCGTGGCGCACTTTGTCGGTCTGGCCTTTGGCGCACGGCTGGAGCGTGTGACCGGCTGGCTGTTTCTCTCCGTCATTCCGGTTGGCCTCCCGGCGGCGCTGCATATTGCGACAGGTTTTGGGCAGGCGCTGTTTGGCTGGCATCACGAGCAGCTGTTGCTGGCCGAGCTGGGGACGCTGGCTATCGTCTGGTGGGTGGGTTCACGCGGCGCCAGCTCCAGCGCCAACCTGCAGACGCTGGTTGCGGTGCTGATTGTCGCGCTTGTGGCCGCTATCTGGTGGGCGGGCGATATCACCGTAAAGGAGATACCCTTCCCGGCGGTAACAGACGTCGACCGCTCGCAGCTTTTTGCCGCCCTCTCCGTCATGTTCTGGTGTTTTGTCGGTCTGGAAGCCTTTGCCCATCTGGCGTCGGAATTTAAGCAGCCTGAACGTGATTTCCCCCGTGCGCTGATGATCGGCCTGCTGCTGGCGGGTACGGTCTACTGGGCGTGTACCGTGCTGGTATTGCACTTCCACGCGTTCGGCGCGGATCTCGCCGCCGCGGCATCGCTGCCGGGGATCGTGGTTGAACTGTTTGGCGTGAAGGCGCTGTGGATTGCCTGCGTCATCGGCTATCTGGCCTGTTTTGCCAGCCTCAACATTTATATCCAGAGCTTTGCCCGTCTGGTGTGGTCGCAGGCGCTGGATAAACCTGATAACCGCCTCGCGCGCCTGTCTAAACGCCAGCTGCCGCTGAATGCCCTGAATGCCGTACTGGGCTGCTGCGTGCTGAGTACGCTGTGCATTTACGCCCTGAAGATCAATCTGGATACGCTGCTGGTTTACGCCAACGGCATTTTTATTATGATCTACCTGCTGTGCATGCTGGCGGGATGCCGTTTGCTGAAAGGCCGTTATAAAGCACTGGCGGTTGTTGGGGGACTGCTGTGCCTGCTGTTGCTGGCGATGGTGGGATGGAAGAGTTTGTACGCCATCGTCATGCTGGCGGTGTTGTGGGTATTTTTACCGAAGCGCGATACGCGCCTGTAGAGCCCGGTAAGCGAAGCGCCACCGGGCAAATCAATCACCGATCGTCTTTATGGTCTAAACGGTCGTGCTGTTCATCCTTGCGCTGATACTCCCCTTCAAACGTGTCGCCTGGCCCGGTGCTGAACCCACCGCCGGGCATACGGCTAAAGCGCAGATGCGGCAGCAGCTTCATGGTCAGGTGCTTTTGCACCGGCGGCAGAAGCAGCAGAAGGCCGAGGAAATCGGTGAAGAACCCCGGCAGAATCAGCAGCAGCCCCGCAATAATCAACGATACGCTTTTGATCATCTCCGCCGCCGGGCTTTCGCCTGCGGCCATCTTCTGCTGCATTATCAGGAAATTTTTGAAACCCTGATTACGCACCAGCGACATGCCGATGACGGAGGTGAAAATCACCAGAATCAGCGTCAGCAGGACGCCCAGCACATGGGCAACCTGGATGAAAATGGAAATCTCAATGTAAACATAGAGAAAGAAAGCAATAAACGGTATCCAGCGCACTGGCATCTCCTGTGTGGCAGAGGCCATCGGGCCCCTGTCTGAATGTGTTCGCGACGCGCGTTTGTATGAGATGGTGACGGTTAGCGAAAATTCAATCAGTTTGCACGGATATTTTTTTTGGAAATATTAAAGCGGTGACCCATTTCACAGATTAATAATTATCATGGAATCGGCTCGATAATAAGTGATCCAGCTTACGGCAATTCGCTATCATCAGCATATGATCTCGAGCATCTGGCTGATTGAGGGAATAATCGTCGGCCAGAAAATATTCAAAACCACATATATACTGTGTGTTTAGTACAATCCATCGGCAGCTTGAAAAGAAGGTTCACATGTTAAACAACATTCGTATCGAAGAAGACTTGTTGGGTACCAGGGAAGTTCCAGCGGATGCCTACTACGGTGTTCACACTCTGAGAGCGATTGAAAACTTCTACATCAGCAACAGCAAAATCAGCGACATCCCTGAGTTTGTTCGTGGCATGGTGATGGTGAAGAAAGCCGCAGCACTGGCCAACAAAGAGCTGCAAACCATTCCTAAAAGCGCGGCAAATGCGATTATCGCAGCCTGCGATGAAGTGCTGAACAACGGCAAATGCATGGACCAGTTCCCGGTTGACGTCTATCAGGGCGGCGCGGGCACCTCCGTCAACATGAATACTAACGAAGTACTGGCAAACATTGGCCTGGAGCTGATGGGTCACCAGAAAGGTGAATACCAGTACCTGAACCCGAACGACCACGTTAACAAATGCCAGTCCACCAACGACGCCTACCCAACCGGCTTCCGTATCGCGGTGTATGCTTCCGTGGTGAAACTGGTGGATGCGATCAACCAACTGGGCGATGGCTTCCAGCGTAAAGCGGTTGAGTTCCAGGACATCCTGAAAATGGGTCGTACCCAGCTGCAGGATGCGGTGCCGATGACACTCGGACAGGAATTCCACGCGTTTAACGTACTGCTGAACGAAGAGACCAAAAACCTGCTGCGCACCTCCGAGCTGCTGCTGGAAGTGAACCTGGGCGCCACCGCCATCGGTACGCGTCTGAACACCCCGGATGGCTATCAGCAGCTGGCGGTACAGAAGCTGGCTGAAGTGTCCAACCTGCCGGTTGTGCCTGCAGAAGATCTGATTGAAGCGACATCAGACTGCGGCGCTTACGTCATGGTACACAGCGCTCTGAAACGTCTGGCAGTGAAACTGTCCAAAATCTGTAACGACCTGCGCCTGCTCTCTTCCGGTCCGCGCGCTGGCCTGAACGAAATCAACCTGCCAGAACTGCAGGCGGGTTCATCCATCATGCCGGCCAAGGTTAACCCGGTTGTGCCAGAAGTGGTGAATCAGGTTTGCTTCAAAGTCATCGGTAACGATACAACCGTTACCATGGCCTCTGAAGCGGGTCAGCTGCAGCTGAACGTGATGGAGCCAGTGATTGGCCAGGCGATGTTTGAATCTATCCACATCCTGACCAACGCCTGCTACAACCTGCTGGAAAAATGCATTAACGGCATCACAGCGAATAAAGAAGTCTGTGAGGGTTATGTCTATAACTCCATCGGGATCGTCACCTACCTCAACCCGTTCATCGGTCACCACAACGGTGATATCGTCGGTAAGATTTGCGCCGAAACCGGTAAGAGCGTACGTGAAGTAGTGCTGGAGCGCGGGCTGTTGACCGAAGCGGAGCTGGACGATATCTTCTCGGCCCAGAACCTGATGCACCCGGCATATAAAGCAAAACGATATACCGATGAAAGCGAACAGTAACCGTTCAGGCTAGGCTTCTTAAGGCACGTCACTTGTGACGTGCCTTTTTTCTTTTTAGGTGTTACCAAAATACAACAATTCAATATCAACTTGTTAATAAGCAAGGAAGGTCCTTATGTTTGGAGCAGAACTCGTCATCGTCTTGTTGGCGATTTATTTGGGAGCAAGGCTCGGGGGTATCGGCATCGGTTTTGCTGGTGGTCTCGGGGTGCTCGTTCTTACCCTTATCTTTCAGATTAAACCCGGCGCAATCCCGTTCGACGTTATCGAAATCATCATGGCAGTTATTGCCGCTATCGCCGCCATGCAGGTGGCAGGCGGTATGGACTACCTGGTGAGCCTGGCGGAGCGCATGCTGCGCCGCCACCCTAAATACATTACCTTCCTTGCTCCGCTGGTGACCTGGTTTATGACCATTCTCGCCGGTACTGGCCACACCGCTTTCTCCACGTTACCGGTGATTACCGAAGTGGCAAAAGAACAGGGTATCCGTCCGTCGCGTCCGCTCTCCATTGCCGTCGTCGCGTCCCAGATCGCCATTACCGCCTCGCCGATTTCCGCTGCGGTGGTCTTCTTCGCCGGTATTCTGGAGCCGATGGGCGTGAGCTACCTGACGCTGCTGGCGATCTGTATCCCGGTGACGCTGATTGCGGTGATGATTACCGCCGTTCTGTGCAACTTCCTCGGCGCTGAACTGAAGGACGATCCGGTTTATCAGGAGCGTCTGGCAAAAGGTGAAGTGAGCCTGCGCGGCAGCCAGGTCTTCGAACTGAAGCCACATGCGAAGCGCTCCGTGCTGCTGTTCCTGATCGGTATCGTCGCCGTCATGTTCTATGCGACCGCCATCAGCGATACCGTGGGCCTGATCCAAAACCCGGTCCTGCCGCGTAACGAAGCGATTGTGGTGTTCATGCTGACCATCGCGACGCTGATTAGCATCACCTGTAAAATTGATACCAGCGAAGTGCTGAACGCCAGCACCTTCAAATCCGGTATGAGCGCCTGCGTGTGCGTGCTGGGCGTGGCGTGGCTCGGTGATACCTTCGTGAAAGCGCACATCAGCGACATTCAGACCGTAGCAGGCGACCTGCTGCACAACTATCCGTGGCTGCTGGCGGTGGTGCTGTTCTTTGCCGCTACCCTACTTTATTCCCAGGCGGCGACCACCAAAGCGCTGATGCCTGCGGCACTGATGCTGGGCGTTACCCCGCTGACGGCGATTGCCTCTTTCGCGGCGGTTTCTGCCCTGTTCGTTCTGCCAACCTACCCAACGCTGCTGGCGGCGGTGGAGATGGACGACACCGGCTCAACCCGTATCGGCAAGTATGTGTTTAACCACGCGTTCCTGATCCCGGGCGTGGTCGCCATTTCGCTTTGCGTGATACTTGGCTTTATCATCGGCGGCGTGGTGCTGTAAACGGTGAGTGGTTGTAAAAATAGTTAAAATCGGGCCGCTCTGCGGCCCGTTTCATTAATGACCAATCGCCTTGCGTGATATAGTGAAGACTTTCGTGATGAGGAGGTCGACTTGTGAACACGCCTGATGCTGTTGTCGTACTGTGTACCGCCCCTGATGAAGCCTCTGCCCAGGACCTCGCCGCCAAAGTGTTGGCCGAAAAGCTGGCTGCCTGCGTGACGCTCCTCCCCGGCGCTACCTCTCTTTACTATTGGGAAGGCAAGCTGGAGCAAGAGTACGAAGTTCAGATGTTGCTCAAAACTAATCTGGCGAATCAGCAGGCTCTCCTGGACTGCCTCAAATCTCATCATCCATACCAAACCCCGGAGCTGCTGGTCCTGCCAGTAGTTCATGGCGATAACGACTATCTCTCATGGCTCAACGCTTCTTTACGCTGATCCTGCTGCTGTGCAGCACGTCAGCTTTTGCCGGGTTGTTTGACGCGCCCGGCCGCTCGAACTTTATTCCTGCCGACCAGGCGTTCGTTTTCGACTTTCAGCAAAACCAGCACGATCTTAATCTTACCTGGCAGGTGAAAGAGGGCTATTACCTCTATCGCAAGCAGGTGAGCATTACGCCTGCTCAGGCCAGCGTGGACGCATTACGGTTGCCCGCTGGCGAATGGCACGAGGACGAGTTCTACGGCAAGAGTGAAATCTACCGCCAGCGCTTAAGCATCCCCGTCACGGTGAATCAGGCGGATAAAGGTGCGACGCTGACCGTCACCTATCAAGGGTGCGCGGATGCCGGATTCTGCTATCCACCTGAAACAAAGGTGGTTCCGCTTAGTGAAGTGAAAGCGTCAGCCACGGTTCTTCCTCTTCCTTCGGGCGAGAAGCGTGAAGCTCCCGCTGACCTTCCGTTCTCCGCGCTGTGGGCCTTACTGATTGGTATTGGCATTGCCTTTACCCCCTGCGTGCTGCCGATGTATCCGCTCATCTCTGGCATCGTGCTGGGCGGTAAGCAACGGCTTTCCACCGCACGCGCTCTGCTGTTGGCCTTTATTTACGTGCAGGGTATGGCCCTGACCTACACGGCACTCGGCCTTGTGGTTGCCGCTGCCGGGTTACAGTTCCAGGCCGCACTGCAGCATCCTTACGTCCTTATTGGCTTGTCGGTGGTCTTCATCCTGCTGGCACTGTCGATGTTCGGCCTGTTTACCCTGCAGTTACCCTCGGCTTTGCAGACACGCTTAACGCTGATGAGTAACCGTCAGCAGGGAGGCTCGGCAGGCGGCGTGTTTGTAATGGGTGCCATCGCCGGTTTGATTTGCTCCCCTTGCACCACCGCACCGCTGAGCGCCATCCTGCTCTATATCGCCCAGAGCGGCAATATGTGGCTCGGCGGGGGTACGCTGTACCTCTACGCGCTGGGCATGGGCCTGCCGCTGATTCTGGTCACAGTTTTCGGTAATCGACTTCTTCCGAAGAGCGGCCCTTGGATGGAGACGGTGAAAACCGCGTTTGGCTTTGTGATTCTCGCGCTGCCTGTATTCCTGCTGGAACGCATTACGGGTGACGTGTGGGGCACTCGCCTCTGGGCGATGCTCGGCGTAGCATTCTTCTCCTGGGCGTTTATTGTCAGTCTGGGGGCAAAAAAAGCGTGGATGCGCCTGGTGCAAATCCTCCTGCTCGCCGCCGCGCTGGTGAGCGTGCGTCCTCTTCAGGACTGGGCGTTCGGCTCGCCGGTAGGCCAGACGCAGGCGCATTTGAACTTCATCCAGATTAAGAACGTTGATGGGCTCAACAGCGCGCTCGCACAGGCAAAAGGCAAACCGGTGATGCTCGATCTTTATGCTGACTGGTGCGTCGCCTGCAAAGAATTTGAGAAATACACCTTTAGCGATCCAGAGGTGCAAAACGCCCTGAAAGAGACTGTTCTGCTCCAGGCGAACGTGACAGCCAATAATGCGCAGGATAAGGCCCTGCTGAAGCAGCTTAACGTGCTCGGGCTTCCCACCATTCTGTTCTTCGATAAGCAGGGCCAGGAGCAGCCAGGGCAGCGTGTAACCGGGTTTATGGATGCAGCGGCATTTAGCGCGCATTTGCGCAATCGCCAACCGTAAACAACACTTTAAACGGGACAAACCGTTGGGAATAGCGGAGGAGATAACCGTGCAACGTGAAGACGTACTGGGACAAGCCCTGCAATTACTTGAGATTCAAGGGATCGCCAGCACCACGCTTGAGATGGTAGCCGACCGTATCGATTACCCCCTGGATGAACTTAAGCGCTTCTGGCCAGATAAAGAAGCGCTACTCTATGATGCCCTGCGCTATCTCAGCCAGCAGGTTGATGTCTGGCGCAGACAGCTGATGCTGAATGAAGAACTGACTGCGGAGCAAAAGCTGCTGGCGCGCTATACCGCCCTGACGGAATGTGTCAGCAACAACCGCTATCCGGGTTGTTTGTTCATCGCCGCCTGCACTTATTTTCCTGACCCTGGGCATCCTATCCATCAGCTAGCGGATCAGCAAAAACGGGCCGCGCATGACTTTACCCACGAACTGCTGACCACGCTGGAAGTCGATGACCCTGCGATGGTGGCTAAACAAATGGAGCTGGTGCTGGAAGGTTGCCTCAGCCGCATGCTGGTGAACCGTAGCCAGGCCGATGTGGATACGGCGCACCGCCTGGCGGAAGATATTCTGCGCTTTGCCCAGTGCCGTATGGGCGGAGCACTGACCTAAGCCAGCATGCCCGCCCAGGCGGAGACGAGCAGACACAGCGCCATCAGGCGCTGAAACCGCACCATCGCCACGGTGGTGCGAAAAATTCGGTTCACCGCTTTACCCAGCCACGCCCAGCACATCAAACAGGCTATTGAGATAAGCAGAAACCATAGCGCCATTAACGCAATATCCCGCAATGCATGGTCGCCAGCAGGGGTAAACAGACTGACGACTGCCAGCGCCATCATCCAGGTTTTGGGATTCACGATCTGCAGCAGCGCCGCCGCCTGAGCGGTGAATCGGATACGGTTCTCGGCGGAAAGACGGGTGGCCGGGGCGCGAAACAGCTGCCAGCTCATCCAGCTTAGCCACAGCACGCCTGCCCAGCTCATTATCTGACGTATCAGAGGATACTGACGCAGCACTTCTCCTGCGCCCGCGCCTGATAGCAGCACGATCGCACTGGCCGCTATACACCCGCCCAGAATCGCAGGTACGGTATTTTTTACGCCAAAGTGCTGGCTGTTCGTCAGCACCAGAATATTGGTTGGCCCCGGCGTAATGGAGGCGACAAATGCGAACAACAGAAAGGGTATCAAACTCACAGGTAGCTCCTTTTTATTAGAGCCATGAATGTGCCGTTATTTTTTGGAAACGTCTGGAAGGTTTGTGCACAACCGGCGGTAGTGTGCAGGAGAGATACGGTAAGCACGCTGAAACCATCGCCCCAGATGGCTTTGATCGGCAAAACCCACTGCGGCAGCCACATCAACGGGCTGGTCACCGCGCGCCAGCAGTTGTCGGGCCTTTGCCAGACGCAGCTGAATAAGCCATGCGTGGGGCGCCAGGTTGAACTCGCGCTTGAAACAGCGCGTCAGGGTAAAGCGATCCGTGCCCGTCTCGCGCGCAAGGTCTGACAGCCCCACATTCTCGCCGATATGGGCATAGAGATAGTCCCGCGCACGATGCGCCACGGCAGCGCTTTGTAACTGCGACGGCAGTTTCTTACGCCAGTGACAATGGGCGGTGATCCGGGAGAGCAGATTGTCCATTGTGCTCTGCTGAACGATTTTCATCTCGTCATTATGCAGGCTAGAGAATGTCTCACCGATAGCACGCACCAGCTGCGGCTCCCGCGTCAGCGTTTGAGCAAAGTGGAGTGAATAACTCCCGGGAGTCGATTCGTAAAGCCCCTGTAGCGCACCGGTAAGCCAGTGCTCATCAAGATAGAAGGTCAGATAGGTAAAACCGCCCTCTACAGGCGCATCTCCGTCGTGAATTTCTCCAGGCTCGAGGAGAAATGCGTCGCCCGGCTGGCTACAATGACGCTCACGGCGACAGTGAAACTGCTGCGTGCCGGAGAGGGTTATCCCTACCAGATAGCTATCGTGCCAGTGCGGATCAAAGGCATGCCCTTCGAAATGCGCTTTAATCGTCTCAATACCCGTATCTGCATGCTGACGCAGTTCGAGCCAGTCATTCGTCATACTGCCCTCCTCTTACTCTCAGCATTGCCGTATCACACAGGTACTGTCTGGAAGATTTGTGCATTTTCACGGCGAAAGCGGACAGATTGCCGCAAACTTAAGCAGTTGAACAGCTTTTCCCGAAATAATGTTGACGATCGAGCGTGATTGCGGTTTAATGCGCTCCGTTGCCCGGATAGCTCAGTCGGTAGAGCAGGGGATTGAAAATCCCCGTGTCCTTGGTTCGATTCCGAGTCCGGGCACCACTATTTAGAAAACCCAGCCTATGGCTGGGTTTTTGCTTTTCTGCGTTTATAAATCCCTTCTTTAGTAATCTTGTTTCTCTTTGCCGTTGGATCCCGCTTACCGGGCCTGTGGATTTCCAGGACAGATAAGGCGAAGCCGCCATCCGGCATGTTTTCTGACGCACAAAGCAAAAAACCCCGCACCTTTCGGTACGGGGTTCTTCTTATTTGATGCCTGGCAGTTCCCTACTCTCACATGGGGAGACCCCACACTACCATCGGCGCTACGGCGTTTCACTTCTGAGTTCGGCATGGGGTCAGGTGGGACCACCGCGCTAAAGCCGCCAGGCAAATTCTGTTAAATCTGTATCAAAGCTGAAATTTGATTGTCTGTTTCTCATCCGCCGAAACAGCTTCGGCGTTGTAAGGTTAAGCCTCACGGTTCATTAGTATCGGTTAGCTCAACGCATCGCTGCGCTTACACACCCGACCTATCAACGTCGTAGTCTTCAACGTTCCTTCAGGACCCTTAAAGGGTCAGGGAGAACTCATCTCGGGGCAAGTTTCGTGCTTAGATGCTTTCAGCACTTATCTTTTCCGCATTTAGCTACCGGGCAGTGCCATTGGCATGACAACCCGAACACCAGTGATGCGTCCACTCCGGTCCTCTCGTACTAGGAGCAGCCCCCCTCAATTCTCCAGCGCCCACGGCAGATAGGGACCGAACTGTCTCACGACGTTCTAAACCCAGCTCGCGTACCACTTTAAATGGCGAACAGCCATACCCTTGGGACCTACTTCAGCCCCAGGATGTGATGAGCCGACATCGAGGTGCCAAACACCGCCGTCGATATGAACTCTTGGGCGGTATCAGCCTGTTATCCCCGGAGTACCTTTTATCCGTTGAGCGATGGCCCTTCCATTCAGAACCACCGGATCACTATGACCTGCTTTCGCACCTGCTCGAGCCGTCACTCTCGCAGTCAAGCTAGCTTATGCCATTGCACTAACCTCCTGATGTCCGACCAGGATTAGCTAACCTTCGTGCTCCTCCGTTACTCTTTGGGAGGAGACCGCCCCAGTCAAACTACCCACCAGACACTGTCCGCAACCCGGATTACGGGTCTACGTTAGAACACCAGCCATTAAAGGGTGGTATTTCAAGGATGGCTCCACGCAGACTGGCGTCCACGCTTCAAAGCCTCCCACCTATCCTACACATCAAGGACCAGTGTTCAGTGTCAAGCTATAGTAAAGGTTCACGGGGTCTTTCCGTCTTGCCGCGGGTACACTGCATCTTCACAGCGAGTTCAATTTCACTGAGTCTCGGGTGGAGACAGCCTGGCCATCATTACGCCATTCGTGCAGGTCGGAACTTACCCGACAAGGAATTTCGCTACCTTAGGACCGTTATAGTTACGGCCGCCGTTTACCGGGGCTTCGATCAAGAGCTTCGCGTTGCCGCTAACCCCATCAATTAACCTTCCGGCACCGGGCAGGCGTCACACCGTATACGTCCACTTTCGTGTTTGCACAGTGCTGTGTTTTTAATAAACAGTTGCAGCCAGCTGGTATCTTCGACTGATTTCAGCTCCACCCGCAGGGGCTTCACCTACATATCAGCGTGCCTTCTCCCGAAGTTACGGCACCATTTTGCCTAGTTCCTTCACCCGAGTTCTCTCAAGCGCCTTGGTATTCTCTACCTGACCACCTGTGTCGGTTTGGGGTACGATTTGATGTTACCTGATGCTTAGAGGCTTTTCCTGGAAGCAGGGCATTTGTTACTTCAGCACCGTAGTGCCTCGTCATCACACCTCAGCGTTAAAAAGGTACCGGATTTACCTGGAACCTCCGCCTACATGCTTAAACCGGGACAACCGTCGCCCGGCTAACATAGCCTTCTCCGTCCCCCCTTCGCAGTAACACCAAGTACAGGAATATTAACCTGTTTCCCATCGACTACGCCTTTCGGCCTCGCCTTAGGGGTCGACTCACCCTGCCCCGATTAACGTTGGACAGGAACCCTTGGTCTTCCGGCGAGCGGGCTTTTCACCCGCTTTATCGTTACTTATGTCAGCATTCGCACTTCTGATACCTCCAGCATGCCTCACAGCACACCTTCAACGGCTTACAGAACGCTCCCCTACCCAACAACACATAGTGTCGCTGCCGCAGCTTCGGTGCATGGTTTAGCCCCGTTACATCTTCCGCGCAGGCCGACTCGACCAGTGAGCTATTACGCTTTCTTTAAATGATGGCTGCTTCTAAGCCAACATCCTGGCTGTCTGTGCCTTCCCACATCGTTTCCCACTTAACCATGACTTTGGGACCTTAGCTGGCGGTCTGGGTTGTTTCCCTCTTCACGACGGACGTTAGCACCCGCCGTGTGTCTCCCGTGATAACATTCTTCGGTATTCGTAGTTTGCATCGGGTTGGTAAGCCGGGATGGCCCCCTAGCCGAAACAGTGCTCTACCCCCGAAGATGAGTTCACGAGGCGCTACCTAAATAGCTTTCGGGGAGAACCAGCTATCTCCCGGTTTGATTGGCCTTTCACCCCCAGCCACAAGTCATCCGCTAATTTTTCAACATTAGTCGGTTCGGTCCTCCAGTTAGTGTTACCCAACCTTCAACCTGCCCATGGCTAGATCACCGGGTTTCGGGTCTATACCCTGCAACTTAACGCCCAGTTAAGACTCGGTTTCCCTTCGGCTCCCCTATACGGTTAACCTTGCTACAGAATATAAGTCGCTGACCCATTATACAAAAGGTACGCAGTCACACCACGAAGGTGCTCCCACTGCTTGTACGTACACGGTTTCAGGTTCTTTTTCACTCCCCTCGCCGGGGTTCTTTTCGCCTTTCCCTCACGGTACTGGTTCACTATCGGTCAGTCAGGAGTATTTAGCCTTGGAGGATGGTCCCCCCATATTCAGACAGGATACCACGTGTCCCGCCCTACTCTTCGAGTTCACAACCTGTGTGCTTTCGTGTACGGGACTGTCACCCTGTACCGTGCGACTTTCCAGACGCTTCCACTAACACACAAGCTGATTCAGACTCTGGGCTGCTCCCCGTTCGCTCGCCGCTACTGGGGGAATCTCGGTTGATTTCTTTTCCTCGGGGTACTTAGATGTTTCAGTTCCCCCGGTTCGCCTCGTTAACCTATGTATTCAGTTAACGATAGTGTGACGAATCACACTGGGTTTCCCCATTCGGACATCGCCGGGTCAAAGGTTCATATCACCTCGCCGGCGCTTTTCGCAGATTAGCACGTCCTTCATCGCCTCTGACTGCCAGGGCATCCACCGTGTACGCTTAGTCGCTTAACCTCACAACCCGAAGATGTTTCACTTCATGATTGCGAAAATTTGAGAGACTCGAACACACCTTAAAGATGTGTCGTTTCAATTTTCAGCTTGATCCAGATTTTTAAAGAGCAAAACTTCTTAATGCACTCAAAAGTACATTCAGAAGTTCATCATTCATCAGACAATCTGTGTGAGCACTGCAAAGGCAGGTTCTTTAAGGTAAGGAGGTGATCCAACCGCAGGTTCCCCTACGGTTACCTTGTTACGACTTCACCCCAGTCATGAATCACAAAGTGGTAAGCGCCCTCCCGAAGGTTAAGCTACCTACTTCTTTTGCAACCCACTCCCATGGTGTGACGGGCGGTGTGTACAAGGCCCGGGAACGTATTCACCGTAGCATTCTGATCTACGATTACTAGCGATTCCGACTTCATGGAGTCGAGTTGCAGACTCCAATCCGGACTACGACGCACTTTATGAGGTCCGCTTGCTCTCGCGAGGTCGCTTCTCTTTGTATGCGCCATTGTAGCACGTGTGTAGCCCTACTCGTAAGGGCCATGATGACTTGACGTCATCCCCACCTTCCTCCAGTTTATCACTGGCAGTCTCCTTTGAGTTCCCGGCCGGACCGCTGGCAACAAAGGATAAGGGTTGCGCTCGTTGCGGGACTTAACCCAACATTTCACAACACGAGCTGACGACAGCCATGCAGCACCTGTCTCAGAGTTCCCGAAGGCACCAATCCATCTCTGGAAAGTTCTCTGGATGTCAAGAGTAGGTAAGGTTCTTCGCGTTGCATCGAATTAAACCACATGCTCCACCGCTTGTGCGGGCCCCCGTCAATTCATTTGAGTTTTAACCTTGCGGCCGTACTCCCCAGGCGGTCGACTTAACGCGTTAGCTCCGGAAGCCACGCCTCAAGGGCACAACCTCCAAGTCGACATCGTTTACGGCGTGGACTACCAGGGTATCTAATCCTGTTTGCTCCCCACGCTTTCGCACCTGAGCGTCAGTCTTTGTCCAGGGGGCCGCCTTCGCCACCGGTATTCCTCCAGATCTCTACGCATTTCACCGCTACACCTGGAATTCTACCCCCCTCTACAAGACTCTAGCCTGCCAGTTTCGAATGCAGTTCCCAGGTTGAGCCCGGGGATTTCACATCCGACTTGACAGACCGCCTGCGTGCGCTTTACGCCCAGTAATTCCGATTAACGCTTGCACCCTCCGTATTACCGCGGCTGCTGGCACGGAGTTAGCCGGTGCTTCTTCTGCGGGTAACGTCAATTGCTGAGGTTATTAACCTCAACACCTTCCTCCCCGCTGAAAGTACTTTACAACCCGAAGGCCTTCTTCATACACGCGGCATGGCTGCATCAGGCTTGCGCCCATTGTGCAATATTCCCCACTGCTGCCTCCCGTAGGAGTCTGGACCGTGTCTCAGTTCCAGTGTGGCTGGTCATCCTCTCAGACCAGCTAGGGATCGTCGCCTAGGTGAGCCGTTACCCCACCTACTAGCTAATCCCATCTGGGCACATCTGATGGCAAGAGGCCCGAAGGTCCCCCTCTTTGGTCTTGCGACGTTATGCGGTATTAGCTACCGTTTCCAGTAGTTATCCCCCTCCATCAGGCAGTTTCCCAGACATTACTCACCCGTCCGCCGCTCGTCACCCGAGAGCAAGCTCTCTGTGCTACCGCTCGACTTGCATGTGTTAGGCCTGCCGCCAGCGTTCAATCTGAGCCATGATCAAACTCTTCAATTTAAGTTTGATGCTCGTGAATTAAACTTCGTAATGAATTACGTATGTTCACTCAGAGACTTGGTATTCATTTATTGTCCGAAGACATTAAGAATCCATGTCACTTTGAGTGCCCACACAGATTGTCTGATAAATTGTTAAAGAGCAGTGCAACGCGGCTTTCGCTCACCGTTGCGAGGTGGCGTATATTACGCTTTCCTCTTTCAGAGTCAACCCGTTATTTCAGGATTTTTTCTCTTCAACCGACTGGGCTGTTTGTGAAGTGATTCACATCCGCCGTGTCGATGGAGGCGCATTATAGGGAGTTCCCGAACGACCGCAACCGAAAAGTTGCAAAAAAATGACTGACTGCTGCATTCCCCAGCAAAACCCCGCCTTATACCCTTTTATGCACAAAGTTATCCACAATCATGCACGGATCCTGACGCGCTCCCACGAATTGAGCGGCAAGATCAACTATACTAGCGGCAAATACTTTCCTCTGTGCAGGCCCACCCTCATGACCACACAACGCCTCCCCCGTGACTGGCGTCTCCCTACCGCTGGGTTGATGCTGCTGGCAATTCTCTTTGCCAGTTTTACCCTGCATGCGCACTGGAACGCTTTTATCCAGTGGTGTCTCGCCACGCAAATTACGCTGCACCGTTATCTGGTGATGTATCTGCTGCAGCTGAATAACCATCAGTACAGCGGCGGATTATGGCTGTTAACGGGGGCTTTCCTTTATGGTGTCCTTCACGCCATCGGACCCGGGCATGGAAAATTCATTGTTACGACTTATCTGACTACCAATAAGGAAAGCGAGCTGGCCGCCCGGGTCGTCCCCTTCCTGGGCAGCCTGATGCAGGGCGTGAGCGCCATTCTGTTTGTCTTTATTCTGGCGGTTGGGTTTAACCTCGCCTCAGGGGATATCAGTACCAGCCGCTGGTATGTGGAAAAGATAAGCGCAGTGCTTATTGGCGCATTCGGCGCATTTGTCATTTACCAGGCGCTGAAGAGTCTGCGCCCGCGCAGGATGTCTGTATCTGCCATCAAGCCAATTCATCAGCACGATGAACACTGTGGCTGCGGCCATCACGGCGTAGGCACAGACCTGACGCAGGGCGACTGGAAAACCCGTCTGGGCGTGATTCTGGCGATTGGGGCACGCCCGTGCAGCGGGGCGATCATGATTCTGATGTTTTCGAACGCGCTGGGTATTGTCACCTGGGGGGTGGCCGCAGTCATGACCATGTCTTTGGGCACCGCGCTTTCTATCGTGGGACTTTCCCTGGCTGTACGGTACGCCCGCGAACGCACGGTGAGCTGGTTCGGAGAAAGCGCCTCATTAAGATGGCTGGTGCCGGCAGTCAAAATAGCCGGAGGGATAGTCCTGATCCTGTTCGCGACGGTGCTGTTCCTGACGGTGATCCCCATCAGTGCCAATGGCGACTACATCGCAGCCGGATGCTAATAAAAGAAAACCCGCCGTTGGCGGGTTTCTTTATTACTCGTTGATGCGTGGATGCTGATCCACCAGTCGGGAGCGTTTTTTCTGCAGCTCTTCAATCTCTGCGTCAATATCCTCAATCTTCTGCTCTACGTTGTCGTAGTGCTCACGCAGGATCTCTTTCGCTTCCTGGATATCCGATGCCGCAGGCGTTGCGCCTTTCAGAGGACGATTCGCCGTCTCCTTCATGGTAATACCGGTAATCAAGCCAATCACCGCGATCACCATCAGGTAATAAGCCGGCATCATCAGGTTCTGCGTGCTCTCTACCAGCGAAGCGGCAAGCGTCGGGGTCAGACCGGCAATCAGCACCGAGATGTTAAAGGCCGCGGCCAACGCGCTGTAGCGAATGTGGGTTGGGAACATCGCGGGCAGCGTTGAGGCCATCACCCCGATAAAGCAGTTAAGGATCACCGCCAGCATCAGCAGACCGGCAAAAATCAGCCCCAGCACATCGCTGTTAATCAGAATAAATGCCGGGATTGCCAGAGCAAACAGCGCGACGCTTCCCAGGATAATGAACGGTCGACGGCCAAAACGGTCACTCAACAGGCCCATAATCGGCTGCACAAACAGCATACCGACCATGATGGCGATAATAATCAGCACACCGTGATCTTCCGAGTAGTGCAGGTTATGCGACAGATAGCTCGGCATGTAGGTCAACAACATGTAGTAGGTCACGTTGGTCGAAATCACCAGACCAATACAGGTCAGCAAGCTGCGCCAGTGCTTAGTGGCAATCTCTTTGAACGATACCTTTGGACCATCCTGCAGCCCTTCGCGGTCACCCTGCTCCAGCTTATCGACGTGCTGCTGGAACGCAGGCGTCTCTTCAAGAGCATGACGCAGGTAGAGACCAATAATCCCCAGCGGCAGTGCCAGGAAGAATGGGATACGCCAGCCCCAGTCGAGGAAGTTCTCTTCCCCCACTACGGTTGAAATCAGCACCACCACGCCCGCGCCCAGAACAAACCCGGCAATGGAGCCGAAGTCCAGCCAGCTTCCCATAAAGCCGCGCTTACGGTCAGGAGAATACTCGGCAACAAAGATCGAGGCGCCGGTATATTCACCGCCCACGGAGAAGCCCTGAGCCATCTTACAAATCAGCAGCAGAATCGGTGCCCAAATGCCGATGGTGGCGTAAGACGGTATAAGGCCGATACAGAATGTACTGATCGACATAATGACGATGGTGATGGCAAGGATCTTCTGACGACCATATTTATCGCCGAGCATACCGAAGAACAGACCGCCCAGCGGGCGAATCAGGAAGGGAACGGAGAACGTACCCAGTGCGGCAATCATCTGCAGGCTGGGATCGGCCCCGGGGAAGAACACTTTACCTAACGCATAGGCCACAAAGCCGTAGACACCAAAATCGAACCATTCCATCGCATTACCGAGCGAGGCTGCGGTAATCGCTTTACGCAGCTTTGCGTCATCAATAATGGTGACGTCGCGAAGCGTGATGGGTTTAATCTTTTTCCTTCTCAGCATAGCTATCCTCGTTGACTCGGCCCTGTCTGTTTCACAGTCCAGTTTGCGTTCTGTGAACCATGGGATCCGCTCCATGCGAATCGCCTTATTCAAGCGTAGCAGGTTTACTTACATTGACGTTTTACGTCGATACAACCGAACCTGTTGACGCCTGCCTGGGCAGTTAATGACCTTTTTACCCTACCAGCGTTTATATTTGTGATCAACTTCACACATATTTTCGCGTCTGGTCAACTCAGTCAAATTTTTGTCAAGAAGCGCCAATAAGCACTTCCTTAACCAACCTAACGATCGTCCTGACGCGCGTCATTATTTCTTTCCTGACAGAAAAACAAACCACGTTAATTCACATCGGCTTTACATAAATTTTCACCTACAGGAACCGGCCTAAAAATTTACATTGAATATGTGACAAAGATAACTAAAACGATGTTTTATTTTCATTGAATCGTTATTCCAATGATCGCATGATAAATCCGAATTCAGCGTTTTAGGTGTTTCTGAATGAAGTTAATCGGAAGCACACATTTAATTATGTTACAGGATTATCGAAAAAAGACCGCCAGCAAAAAAGATCAATTCATTGAAATTATTGACCATTTTCTAACACCTGTCACCCGCCCTGCGGGATCCGATGTGAGGTTTGTCTATGAAAATTAAAGCCACGATAGAACGTATACCCGGCGGCATGATGCTGGTTCCGCTGGTACTGGGCGCCATCCTGAATACCCTTGCCCCTGATACCGGGGCTTATTTTGGCGGTTTCACAAAAGGCATGATAACGGGCACGGTTCCCATTCTTGCCGTCTGGTTTTTTTGTATCGGCGCATCCATTAATTTGCGGGCGACGGGTACCGTATTACGGAAATCCGGCACGCTGGTGATAACCAAAATAGCGGTAGCCTGGGCGGTAGCAATGATATGCGCGATGTTCATCCCGGAGAATGGAATTCAGACCGGGTTCTTCGCGGGATTATCGGTCCTGGCGATTGTCTCGGCGATGGATATGACTAACGGTGGATTGTACGCCAGCCTGATGAACCAGTACGGGACGAAAGAGGAGTCCGGCGCATTTGTGTTGATGTCTCTGGAGTCCGGCCCATTAATGACGATGCTGATCCTGGGGTCTGCTGGCCTGGCCTCGTTTGAACCCCACCACTTTGTCGGCGCGATCCTGCCCTTCCTGGTCGGTTTCGCCCTTGGCAATCTCGATCGCGATCTGCGTGATTTCTTCAGCAAAGCCACGCCGGTGCTGATCCCGTTCTTCGGCTTCGCGCTGGGCAACACCATCAATCTGAAGGTCATCCTCGATACCGGCCTGCTGGGTATTGTGCTGGGTGTCTCCGTAATTATCATTACCGGTATTCCGCTGATTATTGCTGACCGCGTAATCGGAGGAGGAAACGGTACGGCCGGCGTCGCCGCCTCTTCAGCCGCAGGGGCTGCCGTCGCAAACCCGGTGATTATTGCCCAGATTAACCCGGCCTTCGAACCGGTCGCCGCTTCAGCGACGGCACTGGTTGCCGCGAGCGTAATTGTCACCGCGATTCTGGTCCCCATCATCACGGCGCTGTATGCGAAACGCTACGCAAGTGCCCCCGAGCAGGATATCGAAAGAAAAGCGGTAGAACTCCGCCATTAACACACCGCACCAAACCATCCCCTCTCCCCTGCGGGGAGAGGGTTAGGGTGAGGGGTAAGGGATTTACCCAAAAATCTCTTCCACCATCCCGTCCACCAGCCGTTTTGCCGAACAGAGCCTCGGCATGCCCAGCGCGACGGTCTGCCAGTTTTGCGTCACTGACCAGCTCACCGGATGTTGATCCGCCTGACACCAGTCCCCCAGCCAGCCCAGCATGTCTTTATGATCGATTAAACCCGGCGAGGCTGGCGTTGTCAGCCACTGGTGATAGAAATGGCGGGTCGTGGGGGACGCGTTGATACCCCGTGCCAGATAGTTAGCCGCCATGCTGCGCAGGTTATCCTTAAGCATTGCCGCCACATCTTCATTCGCGAGGCGGCATGCGTCACCAAATGCCCCCCAGCGCAGCTCTTCCAGGACGATAAAACAGCGCCCGGCCAGGGACCAGCCATCATAATGCCCGGCCCGCCAGCGGGTAAAAATCTGCTCGCTATGCTCACCCGCCTGCACCGTCAGCCCGCGCTGGGTTAGCGCCTTCTCTTTATATGCTGCGCGTTGGGTAAAATGAGAAGCGAGTTCAGCGTACTGCTGCATCAGCCCGGGGGACTGCTGGGCGCGCGGGTGAGCCAGCTGGCGCAAAGCAATCAGTTTCTCTGCCATCAGCGTCAGCGCGAGATGACCCGGGTCAAGCATGCCTGCCAGTTTTTCCGCCAGCCCCAGGCGCAGCGCCGCATTTTCATTGAGCATACCCGCCATCGCCCAGGGGCGTAGCCGGGTATGCGTCATGATTTCCTGAGTCAAACGCTCACGAAACTGAAGCTGTTGTGGTCCCAGGTGAGGAAGACGCGCCGCGTCCACTCCCTGCACCAGATCGACCATAAATTTTGGATTAATACACTCCAGCGTTCGCCCGGGGCCGTCCAGTAGTGGTGTTGTCATGGTTGCTCTGCCGCGAATAGAGTTTGAATATCATCGCGTAACAGTCGGGTATCTTCCTGTATCCACGTCGCAGTAGTGATGCTTTGCTTCAACAGCTGGCAGAGCGCTCGGGTTGAATGCTCATTCTGTTGACGCACTGCGAGGCTATCACGCAAGCTTTCCTGTAACCCGGTCAGGCACAACGAAAATTCTGCAAAGAACGTTGCCATTCCTGCCGTAACAGAGACATCGACCTGCGCGGACAAAGCTTTACGTATTTGTTCACAAAACAGCTCAATATGTTGCTTAAATTTGTCATGTAGCTGCGCAATATCGATAACATAGCGCGTGCGCGTTTCCACATACTCATCCCAGCCCCAGCCCGGATTATTGAGCCATCGAGAGACCGTTTCTCGCATGCTGCTCCCGCCAGATGACGGCCCTGCCTGGCTGTCATCCTGCGCTATCGCATCATTAAACAGCGCCCGCGTATTAAAGTTAAGCTGGTGAGCCTGAAACGCCGGGAAACTGATTCGCGCCCGAAAACCCGCATGGCTCAGATGCTCTTTAATACGTGCTTCGATAGGTCGCATGGCTTCGTTCAGGGAACGCGCCAGCGTAGACTCAAGCTGGTCGAAGCGTAACGCCAGCTCCCGGCAGATTTTCGTCTGTGCATCCAGCATCACCTGCTCGCAGGAGGAGCGTAATTTACTTAGCGCAATCTGCGCCTGCCCTTCATCGTCCAGAACCAGCTGCTTCAGCACGTCACCGCGAAGGTTCTGCCGTTCGGTGCCTGGCAAATCAAGAATCGGGTGCGTGCTGAATACCTGGTCAATGGCCTGGTGAAGCGCGGTTTTTTGGGATCCCATAAAGTCTGCCGTGGCGTTCAGCGCCTCCTCAACTTCATGTTTCACCTCATCGCTCACCACGCACTGACGCGTCTGCAAAAGCGCCATGTCCTCTTCCAGACGAGCGATATTCAGCTCCAGCGCCTCAAAGGCCACCGTTAGCCCCTGATAGCGGAAATCGAGATACTCGCGGGCATTTTGCGCGTAGTTGAGCAGCTTATGCGAGGCCGAACGCAGCGCGTATAGCGAGGCGTTAGCATAGGCGGCGTGAATCAGTTTGCGTATCGGTTGCTCGAAGAGCGAATCTTCCCAGAGCAAATCGGCAGAATGTCGGATATGGTCGATATCGTCCAGGTCCGCCGTACGCCAGCGACGTCCGAGTGCCGCTTCGGCAAAATCCTGCACCCAGGGTTGCTCCTGATGATCCGGCAGTTGTCCGGAAGTACTCAGCTCGTAGCGCGCGCGGTTCGCCAGATACGCCCACATGGACGAAACGGGATAAATCTGGCCGGGCGAAATATTGCCTTTCATTAAAGTGCCGGAGATCATCGCCCGGATCTGTTCTTCATCGTCGCTATTGCGATCTTTCTGATCGAATTTATTAACCAGCGCATACAGCGGGACCGATTTTCCCGCTGCGGAAATGGCCTGGCGGACTTCTTCATCAGAGATGGATTTAAGCTGGGTATAATCCATCACGGCCAGCACCGCCGATGCGCGGGAGAGCTGCTCGCTGAGCATTTTTTGCAGATGCGGCTGTCCGGCCTCGTTCGGCCCGGGCGTGTCGAGCAGCGTCAGCTGTCCGAGGTGAGCATCCAGACCTGCAAGATGCACGAACTCCACTTCAATTACCGGGATATGTTCGATAGCCGCATATTCAGAGAACGGAAACTCCACACCTAACGCCTGGGAAAGCCTTACCAGGTCGTTGAGGCTTTTCAGACAATGAAATATCGGCTGCGCGCCCAGGTGATGCTTCTCAAAAGCCTCTCCTTTTTCAATGCGCTCCAGCAGCGTATTCATGTCTTTATCAATTTCCAGATGCTGGGCCAGCTTCCCGCGATCGTAATCGCATAGCTTTTTCTGGAGCAGTTGGATCAATTCATCAATGGGCGAAGCATGTGAGAAATGCAGCACCGGCTCCTTCTGACCCGGCGTGTGGCGAATCAGGGTAGGAAGCGCCGTCATTGGACGATTGCGGTTCGGTAACACTTCGGTACCCACAATCGCATTAATGGTGGTCGATTTCCCCGCTTTCATAGTGCCAACAATAGCCAGAACCATTTCCAGCCGGGTTATTTTACGTAATTCATTATTCAGCATCGCCTGCTGCGCTTCGACACCGCGCACACTAAAATGCAAAGGTAAAACGTTGTTCTTTTCACCCGTAATAGCAGCCGCGGTGCTCTCCAGCATCGCGGTCGGCATTGATTTCAAGGTATCGAGGTTTTGCTGGGCGAGCTGTAGCAAACGTTCAGCTTCCTGGCTTAATTCAAAAATGGTCTGTGTGTGCATGATAAAAGCCTTTCCTTAACGCAAATTTATTACTTTTATTAAGCCACTGGTATTAATTATGTTGTTCAGGCTTATATGATCACGTGTGGAAAACATGTTCGCCGAAATATAACTGATTGATGATAATCAGAAATAATTCGCCATCCTTGCATGGCGTGTATAGCTCCCCTCCTGGCCTGACGGCCAAAGGAAAAAAGCGTAGCCCAATTTTAAGAAACTTCAGGATATATCATCATTATTTCCCCCCTAAAAAGAGAGGTAATACCCCACTGCCATAAGATATGTAGAGCAGCGAAGTCCGGAGATAAATAACAATGTGTCGCTTCACCTTATCCGAAATGAAGGAACGTAGCAATTTGCTGCAATAAAATATTCGATATATTTATCGTCATTTCTTCCCACCGTGTTAATGAGGTAAGCATCGCTTAACTGACTGACAGGAAGTGTCACTCCCGATACGCTTTTTGCATTTTTTTAATTAACAATGTCACCGACAAACGTGTGGATTTGCGCTATACTTGCCGCCTTTTTCGGCACCCTGCCGTCATTTAGCTGGCACTTTCCGGCGCGTTTACACTTTTTGAGGATACCGATATGTCACTTCCACACTGCCCAAAATGCAATTCTGAATACACCTATGAAGACAATGGCATGTTCATCTGCCCGGAATGCGCTCACGAATGGAATGATGCCGAACCATCACACGACGCTGATGCACTTGTCGTAAAAGATGCGAACGGCAATCTGCTGGCGGACGGTGACAGCGTTACCGTCGTTAAGGACCTGAAGGTGAAAGGCAGTTCTTCCATGCTGAAAATCGGCACCAAAGTGAAGAATATCCGTCTGGTTGAAGGCGATCATAATATCGACTGCAAAATTGACGGTTTCGGTCCAATGAAACTGAAATCTGAATTCGTGAAAAAGAACTGATTTTTCACCTGCAGGCCCGGTAAGCGCAGCGCTGCCGGGCGCTTTTGCCGAATGCGCTACGCTTATCCGGCCTACAAAAAAAGAACTAAACTTAATGGGCTTTTCTTACGTGAGGTAAAGATTATGCCGTTAAGTCCCTACATATCTTTCGCCGGCAACTGCGCAGAGGCCACCGCCTTCTATCAGCAAGCCGTCGGCGCAGAACTTCTCTATAAAATCACCTTCGGCGAAATGCCAAAAAGCGATAACAGCGATGAAGGCTGTCCGTCCGGTATGCAGTTTCCGGATTCGGCTATCGCCCACTCCAACGTCCGCATTGCGGGCAGCGATATTATGATGAGCGACGGGATGCCGCCCGGCAGCAATGTGCAGTACGCGGGCTTCACGCTGGTTCTCGATACCCAGGACGTCAATGAAGGCAAACGCTGGTTCGACAACCTCGCCGCGGGCGGGAATATCGAAATGGCGTGGCAGGAGACCTTCTGGGCGCACGGTTTCGGCAGAGTCACCGACAAATACGGCGTGCCGTGGATGATTAACGTCGTTAAATCGTAGGCCGGATAAGCGCAGCGCATCTGGCAATCGCACCCGGTGGCGCTGCGCTGACCGGGCCTACGGTGATTGTCATCAAACTCCGCTCAACTCTTCAAACTCCCGCAACCTGCACTTAACCCAAATGTCACATTGATGCGCCAGCATGAGGCCACATTTATCGTGAGGCCCAGCACATGCAAACCGTCATCCGCGTCGAGAAACTGAGCAAGACCTTCAATCACAATAAGGCTCTGCATGCCGTTGATCTGACCGTCCAGCAGGGCGAAATGGTGGCGCTGCTGGGGCCATCCGGCTCAGGTAAATCTACCCTTCTGCGTCATTTAAGCGGTCTTATCACCTGCGATAAAACGCCGGAAAGTCGCGTCGAGCTGCTGGGTAATACCGTGCAGCGCGCGGGGCGTCTCGCGAGCGATATCCGCAAGAGCCGCGCCCAGACGGGCTACATCTTCCAGCAGTTCAACCTGGTGAACCGCCTGACTGTACTGGAGAACGTGCTGATTGGCGCGCTCGGCAGCACCCCGTTCTGGCGCACCTGTCTGCGCTGGTTCTCCCCTTCGCAGAAGCAGGAAGCCTTACAGGCGTTGACCCGCGTCGGCATGGCGCATTTTGCCCACCAGCGCGTCTCCACCCTGTCCGGTGGACAACAGCAGCGCGTCGCCATTGCCCGCGCCCTGATGCAAAAAGCGCAAATCATTCTTGCTGACGAACCCATCGCCTCGCTGGACCCGGAGTCCGCCCGCATCGTGATGGAAACTCTGCGCGACATTAACCAGAACGACGGCATTACCGTGGTGGTCACGCTGCATCAGGTGGATTACGCCCTGCGCTATTGCGAACGCATCGTCGCCCTGCGTCAGGGACACGTGTTCTTTGATGGCGCGAGCCATCAGTTTGATAACGAACGTTTTGACCATCTCTACCGCAGCATTAACCGCGTCGAAGAGAACGCGCAGGCTGCTTAATTAAACCCGATCCGAGGAAAGTACATGAGCTACAAAGCCGTTGCCGCGCTGGCCTTTACCAGCATGTTCAGCATCAGCACCCTGTTAAGCCCAGCGTATGCGGAAGAGCAGGAAAAAGCGCTGAACTTCGGCATTATTTCGACGGAATCACAGCAAAACCTGAAGCCTCAGTGGGAACCGTTCCTGAAAGATATGGAAACCAAGCTGGGGATCAAAGTGAACGCCTTCTTCGCCCCGGACTATGCGGGCATCATCCAGGGGATGCGCTTTAATAAAGTGGACATCGCCTGGTACGGCAACCTCTCCGCCATGGAAGCGGTGGACCGCGCGAACGGCCAGGTCTTTGCCCAGACCGTCGCGGCAGATGGCTCCCCGGGCTACTGGAGCGTGCTGATCGTCAACAAAGACAGCCCGATCAACAACCTCAACGACATGCTCGCTAAACGCAAAGAGCTGACCTTCGGCAACGGCGACCCGAACTCCACCTCGGGTTACCTTGTCCCTGGCTACT
This sequence comes from Enterobacter sp. ECC-249, assembly GCF_043965265.1. NCBI lineage: Bacteria > Pseudomonadati > Pseudomonadota > Gammaproteobacteria > Enterobacterales > Enterobacteriaceae > Enterobacter > Enterobacter sp. ECC-249. The sequence continues at coordinate 936,619 of NZ_CP143660.1, read as the reverse complement.
ACGTCTTCGCCAAAAACAACGCCTCCGCCAGCGACTTCAAGCGCACGGTGAACGCCAGCCACGAAACCAACGCCCTGGCCGTGGCCAACAAGCAGGTGGATGTCGCCACCAACAACACCGAGAACCTCGACAAGCTGAAGACCTCCGCACCGGACAAGCTGAAAGAGATCAAGGTTATCTGGAAATCCCCGCTGATCCCCGGCGACCCGATCGTGTGGCGTAAAAACCTGTCCGAAAGCACCAAGGACAAGGTGTACGACTTCTTTATGACCTATGGCAAAACGCCGGAAGAGAAAGCGGTCCTGGAGCGTCTTGGCTGGGCACCGTTCCGCCCGTCAAGCGACCTGCAGCTGGTCCCGATTCGCCAGCTGGCGCTGTTTAAAGAGATGCAGGGCGTGAAGGACAACAAAGGGCTGAAGGACGAGGAAAAGACCAGCAAAGTGGCCGCGATTCAGGCCCAGCTTGAAGACCTTGACCGCCTGACCGCCGCGCTCGGCGCGATGACCAGCGTGAATAAAGCGGTGCAGTAGTGCCTTTCTCCCCCTCACCCTAACCCTCTCCCCATAGGGGAGAGGAGACTGCACGGTGCGGTCTTTTCCCCCTCGCCCCTTTGGGGAGAGGGTCGGGGTGAGGGGACATAAATCAAAGGAGCCAACATGCAAACCATCACCCTCCCACCGCCAAAGCGCAGCTGGTTCTCGCTCATAAGCTGGGCCATCCTGCTGGCGGTGCTGGTTATCTCCTGGAAGGGCGCGGAAATGGATCCGCTGCTGCTCTTCAAAGACGCTGGCAACATGGCGACCTTCGCCGCCGACTTCTTCCCGCCGGACTTCAGCCAGTGGCAGGATTACCTCAGCGAAATGGCGGTCACCCTGCAAATCGCCGTCTGGGGCACCGCGCTGGCCGTCGTTCTCTCTATTCCGTTTGGCCTGATGAGCGCCGAAAACATCGTGCCGTGGTGGGTATACCAGCCCATGCGCCGCCTGATGGACGCCTGCCGCGCCATCAACGAAATGGTCTTTGCAATGCTGTTCGTGGTCGCCGTCGGCCTGGGTCCGTTCGCGGGCGTCATGGCGCTGTTCATCCACACCACCGGCGTGCTCTCCAAGCTGCTTTCCGAGGCGGTCGAAGCCATCGAGCCTGGTCCGGTGGAAGGTATTCGTGCGACCGGCGCCAACAAAATCGAGGAGATCCTCTACGGCGTTCTGCCTCAGGTGATGCCGCTCCTGATCTCCTACTCCCTGTACCGCTTTGAGTCCAACGTCCGCTCCGCCACCGTCGTTGGCATGGTCGGCGCTGGCGGGATTGGCGTCACCCTGTGGGAAGCGATTCGCGGTTTCCAGTTCCAGCAAACCTGCGCCCTGATGGTGCTCATCATCGTTACCGTCAGCCTGCTGGATTTCCTCTCTCAACGTTTGCGTAAGCACTTCATCTGAGAAGCGAGGCTTTGTTTTCTATGCACTTATCCAGACATCCGACCAGTTACCCCACACGCTGGCAAGAGATTGCGGCAAAGCTCGAAGTGGAGCTGCGCACGCACTACCGCTGCGGGGACTACCTGCCCGCCGAGCAGCAGCTTGCCGATCGCTATGAAGTGAACCGACACACCCTGCGCCGCGCCATTGACCAGCTGGTCGAGCGCGGCTGGGTCCAGCGCCGTCAGGGCGTGGGCGTGCTGGTGCTGATGCGCCCGTTCGACTACCCGCTTAACGCCCAGGCGCGCTTTAGCCAGAACCTGCTGGATCAGGGCAGCCACCCGACCAGCGAAAAGCTGCTCTCGGTATTGCGCCCGGCCTCCAGCCACGTGGCGGACGCGCTGGGGATTCAGGAAGGCGACGACGTCATTCACCTGCGCACGCTGCGCCGCGTCAACGGCGTGGCGGTGTGCCAGATAGACCACTACTTCGCGGATCTCGCCCTCTGGCCCGTGCTGCAGAATTTCTCCAGCGGCTCGCTGCATGATTTTCTTCAGGATGCGACAGGCATTGCGCTCAAGCGCACCCAGACGCGCATCAGCGCCCGCCGCGCGCAGGCGAAAGAGAGCAAAGTGCTCGAAATCCCCAATATGGCCCCGCTGCTCTGCGTGCGCACCCTCAACCACCGTGACGGCGAGATCGACGCGACGGAATACTCCGTCAGCCTGACCCGCGCCGACATGATCGAATTCACCATGGAGCACTGAATGCACTTCGACACCGCCACCCGACAGCGCTGGATGTGCGTGCTGGCCCACAGCCAGCCTGCTGCGCTGTCTGCCCGCATGAACGCCCTTAGCCTGGCACCCGGGTACGACATCCTCCGCGCGCCGGAGATCGGCCTTGTGCAGATTCAGGCGCGTATGGGCGGTACCGGCGAGCGCTTTTTCGCCGGGGATGCCACCCTCACCCGCGCAGCGATCCGCCTGCACAGCGGCACGCTGGGCTACAGCTACGTGCTGGGGCGTGATAAAGCCCACGCCGAGCGCTGCGCGGTCATCGACGCGCTATTACAGGAACAACCCCATTTCCAGACGTTAATGGAAACCCTTATTGCCCCGCTGGAAGCCGACCGCGCCGCACGTATTGCCGCACGTCAGGCCGAAGTGAACACCAGCCGGGTCGACTTCTTTACGCTCGTTCGCGGAGACAACGCATGACGCTTCAACCTGCTTTTACCCTGGCCGTCCAGGATGCCCAACACAGTTTTCGTCGTCTGCTGAAAGCGATGAGCGAGCCGGGCGTGATTGTCTCGCTGCACCAGCTCTCCCAGGGCTGGCTGCCCCTGAATCTGGCCACCACCAGTGTGCTGCTGACCCTGGCCGACAACGATACTCCGGTATGGCTTTCGGGCACCCTCTCGAACGACATCGCCAGCCAGAACCTGCGTTTTCACACCAGCGCCCCGCTGGTTGAACAGCCGCAGCAGGCAATCTTTGCCGTGGCCGACGAACAAATCAGCCATGAACAGCTGAATGCCCTGAGCGAAGGCACCGCCGTCGCGCCGGAGACCAGCGCCACGCTGATTTTGCAGGTCTCAAGCCTCAGCGGCGGCCGTATGCTGCGCCTGACGGGAGCAGGAATCGCCGACGAGCGCATGGTCGCGCCGCAGCTGCCGGAGTGCATCATTCACGAGCTGACCGAGCGCCCGCACCCGTTCCCGCTGGGCATTGACCTGATCCTGACCTGCGGCGAGCGCCTGCTGGCAATCCCGCGGACCACCCACGTGGAGGTGTGCTGATGTACGTTGCCGTCAAAGGGGGCGAGAAGGCCATCGCCGCCGCCCATGCGCTGCAGGCGCACAGACGACGGGGTGATGAACAGCTGCCCGAGCTGAGCGTCGCCCAGATTGAACAGCAGTTAAACCTCGCGGTCGACCGGGTGATGACCGAAGGTGGCATTGCCGACCGCGAGCTCGCGGCGCTGGCCCTGAAGCAGGCCAGCGGCGATAACGTGGAAGCGATCTTCCTGCTGCGTGCCTACCGCACCACGCTTGCCAAACTGGCGGTCAGCGAGCCGGTGAATACGGCGGAGATGCGCCTGGAGCGCCGCATTTCTGCCGTTTATAAAGATATCCCCGGCGGCCAGCGGCTGGGTCCTACCTATGACTACACCCATCGCCTGCTGGATTTTACCCTGCTGGCGAACGGCGAAGCGCCGCAGCTCAGCACCTCTGACGCCGAACAAGAACCGTCTCCGCACGTCTTCAGCCTGCTGGCGAAACAGGGCCTGGCGAAAACGGAAGAGGATTCCGGCGCGCAGCCGGACGATATCACCCGCACGCCGCCGGTTTACCCGTGCTCGCGTTCGTCCCGCCTGCAGCAGCTGATGCGCGGCGACGAAGGCTATCTGCTGGCGCTGGCCTACTCCACCCAGCGCGGCTACGGGCGCAACCACCCGTTTGCCGCCGAAATTCGCAGCGGCTACATCGACGTTGAAATCGTGCCGGAAGAGCTGGGTTTTGCGGTGAACGTCGGCGAACTGCTGATGACCGAATGCGAAATGGTGAACGGTTTTGTCGCCCCCGAAAATGAAGACCCGCACTTTACCCGCGGCTACGGGCTGGTGTTTGGCCTCGGCGAACGCAAGGCGATGGCCATGGCGCTGGTCGACCGCGCCCTGCAGGCGCCTGACTACGGCGAACACATCGCTGGCCCGGCGCAGGACGAAGAGTTCGTGCTGGCCCACGCGGATAACGTCGAGGCCGCGGGCTTCGTCTCGCACCTCAAGCTGCCGCACTACGTCGATTTCCAGGCCGAACTGGAACTGCTGAAACGCCTGCAACGGGAGCGCAAAAATGGCTAACTTAAGCGGCTACAACTTTGCCTATCTGGATGAGCAAACCAAACGCATGATCCGCCGCGCCATTCTGAAAGCGGTGGCGATCCCGGGCTATCAGGTACCGTTCGGCGGCCGCGAAATGCCAATGCCCTACGGCTGGGGCACGGGCGGTATTCAGATCACCGCCAGCGTGATCGGTGAGGCGGACGTGCTGAAGGTGATCGACCAGGGCGCCGACGACACCACCAACGCCGTGTCGATCCGCAACTTCTTTCAGCGGGTAACGGGCGTCGCGACCACGGAAAAAACCGAAGACGCGACGCTGATTCAGACCCGCCACCGCATTCCGGAAACCCCGCTGGCTGAAGATCAGATTTTGATTTTCCAGGTGCCGATCCCGGAGCCGCTGCGCTTTATCGAGCCGCGTGAAACCGAAACCCGCACCATGCACGCCCTGGAAGAGTACGGGGTCATGCAGGTGAAGCTGTATGAGGATATCGCCCGCTTCGGCCATATCGCCACCACCTATGCCTACCCGGTGAAGGTCAACGGGCGCTACGTCATGGACCCGTCGCCGATCCCAAAATTCGATAACCCGAAGATGGACATGATGCCCGCCCTGCAGCTGTTCGGCGCCGGACGCGAAAAGCGTATCTACGCCGTCCCGCCTTACACGCGTGTCGAAAACCTGGATTTCGACGATCACCCGTTTACGGTGCAGGAGTGGGACGAGCCGTGCGCCATCTGCGGCTCCAAACACAGCTATCTGGATGAAGTGGTGCTGGATGACACGGGCAAACGGATGTTTGTCTGCTCCGACACCGATTTCTGCCGCCAACAGAGCGAGGCGAACGGCCAATGAAACCGCTGCTTTCGGTTAACAACCTGACCCACCTGTATGCGCCGGGCAAAGGCTTTAGCGACGTGTCGTTCAAGCTGTGGCCGGGAGAAGTGCTGGGGATTGTCGGCGAGTCCGGCTCAGGCAAAACCACCCTGCTGAAGTCCATCTCCGCGCGCCTGACGCCGCAACACGGCGAGATACTCTATCAGGGACACTCCCTCTACGGCATGAGCGAGGCCGAGCGCCGCCGCCTGCTGCGCACCGAGTGGGGCGTGGTGCATCAGCACCCGATGGACGGCCTGCGCCGTCAGGTCTCTGCGGGGGGCAATATCGGCGAACGCCTGATGGCTACCGGCGCGCGCCACTACGGCAACATCCGCGCCACGGCGCAGCGCTGGCTGGAGGAAGTTGAAATCCCCGCCTCGCGTATCGATGACCTGCCGACGACCTTCTCCGGTGGGATGCAGCAGCGCCTGCAGATCGCCCGCAACCTGGTGACCCATCCGAAGCTGGTGTTTATGGATGAACCCACCGGCGGGCTGGACGTCTCCGTGCAGGCGCGCCTGCTCGACCTGCTGCGCGGTCTGGTGGTAGAGCTGAACCTGGCGGTGGTGATTGTCACCCACGATCTGGGCGTTGCGCGCCTGCTGGCGGACCGCCTGCTGGTGATGAAGCAGGGTCAGGTGGTGGAAAGTGGGTTAACCGACCGCGTGCTCGACGATCCCCACCATCCGTACACCCAGTTGCTGGTGTCGTCCGTGTTGCAGAACTGAGGTTACTGCTGCCGGGTGGCGCTGCGCTTACCCGGCCTACGAATAGCGCACCTTGTAGGCCGGGTAAGGCAAAGCCGCCACCCGGCAACACGAACACCGCACCTTGTAGGCCGGGTAAGGCGAAGCCGCCACCCGGCAACACGAACACCGCACCTTGTAGGCCGGGTAAGGCGAAGCCGCCACCCGGCAAAACAAATCACGAGGCCAACATGATCCACGTACAAAACGTAAGTAAAACCTTTGTGCTCCACCAGCAAAACGGCGTGCGTCTGCCGGTGCTGCAAAATGCCTCTCTGGAGGTTAATCGCGGCGAATGCGTGGTGCTGCATGGCCACTCCGGCAGCGGAAAATCGACCCTGCTGCGCTCCCTCTACGCCAACTATTTACCCGACGAAGGCCATATTCATATTCGCCACGGCGATGAATGGGTCGACCTGGTACAGGCTCCCGCGCGGAAGGTGCTGGACGTGCGCCGCACCACGATCGGCTGGGTGAGCCAGTTTCTGCGGGTGATCCCGCGGATCTCCGCCCTGGACGTGGTCATGCAGCCGCTGCTGGATCTCGGCGTGCCGCGCGAAACCTGCGCCGCCAAAGCCGCCAGCCTGCTGACGCGCCTCAATGTGCCCGAGCGCCTCTGGCACCTTGCCCCGTCGACCTTTTCCGGCGGCGAACAGCAGCGCGTCAATATCGCCCGCGGCTTTATCGTCGACTACCCGATACTGCTGCTTGATGAGCCCACCGCCTCGCTCGACGATAAAAACAGCGCGGCCGTAGTGGCGCTGATCGAACAGGCCAAAGCGCGCGGGGCGGCGATCGTCGGGATCTTCCACGACGAGACCGTTCGCACCCGCGTCGCGGACAGACTGCACCCGATGGGGACTCCAGTATGATTATCAATAACGTCAAGCTAGTGCTGGAAAATGAAGTCGTTGATGGCTCGGTTGAAGTCCATGAAGGCGTTATTCGCGCCTTTGCGGAAACCCAAAGCCGTACCCCTGAAGCGATGGACGGCGACGGCGGCTGGCTGCTGCCGGGGCTGATCGAACTGCATACCGATAATCTGGACAAGTTCTTCACGCCACGTCCGAAGGTGGACTGGCCCGCCCATTCAGCGATGAGCAGCCACGACGCGCTGATGGTCGCCAGCGGCATCACAACCGTACTGGACGCGGTGGCCATCGGTGACGTGCGCGACGGCGGCGATCGTCTGGAAAACCTGGAGAAGATGATCAACGCCGTGGAGGAGACGCAAAAACGCGGCCTTAACCGCGCCGAACATCGTCTGCACCTGCGCTGCGAGCTGCCGCATCACACTACACTGCCGCTGTTTGAAAAGCTGGTAGGCCGCGAGCCGGTCTCGCTGGTCTCCCTGATGGACCACTCGCCGGGGCAGCGCCAGTTCGCCAATATTGAGAAGTATCGCGAATACTATCAGGGCAAATACTCGCTCAACGACGCAGAGATGGCCCGTTACGAGGAAGAGCAGCTGGCGCTTGCGGCACAGTGGTCGCAGCCTAACCGTCTCAGGATTGCCGCGATGTGTCGGGACCGTAATATCGCGCTGGCCAGCCATGACGACGCTACACACGATCACGTTCTCGAATCCCACCAGCTTGGCAGCGTGATCGCCGAATTTCCAACCACGTTCGAGGCGGCTGAAGCCTCCCGCAGGCACGGCATGAACGTGCTGATGGGCGCACCGAATATCGTGCGCGGCGGCTCGCACTCCGGCAACGTCGCGGCAAGCAAGCTTGCCTCTCTTGGCCTGCTGGATATCCTCTCGTCCGACTACTACCCCGCCAGCCTGCTGGATGCGGCGTTCAGGGTTGCCGACGACGAGAGCAACAGCTTTACGCTGCCGCAGGCGATTCGCCTGGTGACGAAAAACCCGGCCTCGGCGCTTAACCTTCACGATCGCGGAGAAATTGCCGAAGGGAAACGGGCGGATCTGGTACTCGCCCACCGCAGGGGCGAGCATGTTCATATCGACCACGTCTGGCGTCAGGGAAAGAGGGTGTTCTGATGGGAAGACTTATCTGGTTAATGGGGCCCTCCGGCTCCGGTAAGGACAGCCTGCTGTCCGCCTTACGGCAGCAGGAGCATCCGCAGCTGCTGGTGGCGCACCGCTACATTACCCGGGCGGCCAATGCGGGAAGTGAAAACCATATCGCTCTGAGCGAGCAGGAGTTTTTTACCCGTGCCGGGCAAAACCTGCTGGCGCTGAGCTGGCACGCTAACGGCTACTACTACGGGATCGGCATTGAGACCGATCTGTGGCTGCATGCGGGGTTCGACGTGCTGGTTAACGGCTCGCGGGCGCATCTTCCGCAGGCGCGCGCACGCTATGGAGCAGCCCTGCAGCCGGTCTGTCTGCAGGTTTCGCCGGAGGTCCTGCGCAGCCGGTTGCAGAGCCGGGGGCGTGAATCCGCCCGTGAGATCGACCAGCGGCTTGAACGTGCAGCCCGCTATACCCCGTCCGACTGCCACGTCCTCAATAACGACGGAAGTTTGCTACAGTCAGTCGAGACCTTTTTATCGCTTATCCGTCAGAAGGAGAAACAGCATGCCTGACTCCAGGCTTCGCCCCGCTACCGCCGACGATGCGCAAATCGTTTACGCGTTAATCTGCGAGTTAAAGCAGGCCGAGTTCGATCGCCAGGCGTTTCACTCGGGCTATCTTGCCAATCTGCAGGATCGCAATGTGCGCTATCAGCTTGCCGTACTGGACGGGCAGGTCATCGGCATGATCGGCCTGCACCTGCAGTTTCACCTCCATCACGCGCGCTGGATCGGCGAGATTCAGGAGCTGGTGGTGATGCCGCAGGCGCGTGGGTTAAAGGTAGGAAGTCAGCTGCTGGCCTGGGCGGAAGGGGTGGCACGAGAGGCCGGCGCGGAGCTGACCGAACTTTCCACCAGCGTGAAGCGCGTGGACGCCCATCGTTTTTACGTCCGTGAAGGATATACGCAGAGCCATTTCCGATTCACCAAACCGCTGTAGAGGTGCGTTATGAGTCTGACAATCACGTTAACAGGAACCGGAAGCGCGCAACTCGTGCCGGTCTTTGGCTGCGACTGCGCGGCGTGTCGCCGGGCGCGCCTGCAGGATAACTATCGCCGTCGTCCCTGTAGCGCGGTGGTCAAATTCAACGATGCGGTGACCCTGCTGGACGCGGGCATTCCGCACCTGATGGACGACTGGCCCGCAGGCAGCTTTCAGCAGTTTTTGCTGACCCATTACCATATGGATCACGTTCAGGGGCTCTTCCCCCTGCGCTGGGGCGTGGGCGCGACGATTCCTGTTTACGGTCCGCCGGACGAAGCAGGATGCGACGACCTGTTTAAACATCCGGGGATCCTGGATTTCAGCTACACGGTCGACCCCTTTGTCATGTTTGAGCTTCAGGGTATGCGGGTCACGCCGCTGCCGCTCAACCATTCGAAACTGACCTTCGGGTATTTGCTGGAGTCGGCCCACAGCCGCGTGGCCTGGCTGTCCGACACCGCCGGGCTGCCGGAAAAAACGGTGAAGTTCCTGCTCAACAATCAGCCGCAGGCGATGATTATCGACTGCAGCCACGAACCGCGCGACGAGACGCCGCGAAACCATTGCGATTTAAATACCGTGATGGCGCTAAACGAGGTGATTGGCTGCCCGCAGGTGATCCTGACGCACATCAGCCATCAGTTTGACGTGTGGATGATGGATAACCCGCTGCCCGACGGCATTGAAGCGGGGTATGACGGGATGGTGTTGGTGCTGGACTAGGTTTTCTCCCTCTCCCGTGGGAGAGGGTTGGGGTGAGGGCAACAGGCCGCACTTAACCTCGATCGTAATCGTCTTCTAACCTGCGCTCATCCTCTTCTAACCGACGCCTGTCGTCATCCAGCTGGCGCTGGCGCTCGTCTAAACGGCGGCGGCGGTCTTCGAGCTGCCGACGACGATCGTCGTACTGTCGACTGTCAATCTGACGGCTGCGGTCATAACGATCGTCGTCGTCATTGCTGCGGCTGCTGCTGGGGTTGTAGGCATCGTTGATCGCCTGCTGAATGTTGCCAATAGCATCATCAACAATGTCAGCATGAGCCAGTTGGCTGGTGAGTGACAGCAGACCAAATAACAGAGCAGTTGAGTAACGTTTCATAAGGCCAGACTCGCAGGTGAACTGGCTTTACGATAATCAACGGCAGAAAACGGGGGTAGCGGAGGAATCTCAAATTACCATGACCTTCCGCAGGGCCTGCGCCAGCTGCGCCCGCGTAAACGGCTTGCGCAATAACGGAACGTCCGGCAGCTGAGGATTATGCGTGGGTCGTAAATCCTGGCCGCTGATCAGCAGCACCGGAAGCTGCGGATAGTGACTGCGTACATGGCTAATCACCTCGGCCCCGCTCAGGCTTCCGGGCAACATCAGGTCGCTGATAAACATGCCAATATCCGGCGACGCCGCCAGCATGCTCAGTGCCTGCTCGCCGTTGTCCGCTTCCAGCGTCAGATAGCCAAGCTGATGAAGCTGCTCGCACAGGGTTTGACGGACATCCGCTTCATCCTCCAGCACCAGCACCAGACGCTCGCTCTCGACGGAAGCGGTGGCTGACAGCGCTTCATCCACTGCAGCGGCGGGCAGCACCGAGCGCGGGAGGTGAAGCCGCACGGTCGTTCCCTGTCCCGTCGCGCTTTCAATCTCCACGCGACCGCCGGACTGGCGCACAAAGCCGTAGACCATCGACAGGCCTAACCCGCTTCCGCTTCCGGTCTGTTTGGTGGTGAAGAACGGTTCAAAGACCCGGGATTTGACCTCCTGCGACATGCCGCTGCCGCGGTCAATGACCTCCAGCGCCACCATATCCTGCCTGCGCCCGTCGCTGCGGGTGACGCGCTGATTCCAGGTGCGAATTTTAATCACCCCGCTTTGCCCTTCCATCGCATCGCGCGCGTTCATCACCAGGTTGATGATGGCGTTTTCCAGCTGGCTGACGTCAATCCACGCGGGCCATGCCGGGGATTGCGCTTCAATTTCCAGGGTCAGGGTGGCGGGCAAGGAGTGACGCAGGAGTTCCCGGAGGTTCTCCAGCAGCGGCAGCATCTCTACCGCATGCGGCGTCAGGGATTGCTTGCGGGAAAATGCCAGCAGGCGCTGCGTCAGTAAGGCACCACGCTCGGCCGCCTTCAGCGCCCGGCTGATGCGCGGCGCGTCTTTTGATTCAGGGTCGGTGAGCTCAAGACTGCCGATGATCACCGCCAGCAGGTTGTTAAAATCATGCGCCAGCCCGCCCGTCAGCTGCCCTACGGCTTTCATTTTCTGGCTGTGCAGCAGCGCCTCTTCCAGCCCCTGACGCTCAATACGGTCGATCTCCATCTGCGTAGTTTTTTCTTTCAGCAGGCGCGTGGTGTGCTCAAGCGAGGCGGTGTTGCGGGCAAAAACGTTAAACGCGCGCGCCAGCTCGCCCAGCTCATCGCGCCGCTGGAGGGCGGGAACGGACACATCCTGCTCGCCGTGAGCAAGGCGCGACATCGCCCGGGAAATCGCCGTCAGGTTGGAGGCCAGATTGCGATAAATATACCAGCAGGCACACCCGGTGATGATCAGCGCCAGCACGGCGAAAATGGTGATAAATACGCTGATGGATTGCAGTTCGTGATGGCTCTGGGCGGTGCGAAGCCGGGAGGCCTGCGCCACCTGCTCCACGTACTGATTGATGTCGCCGTTGAGGATCGCCACCAGCGCCTTGATGTGGAACATATACCAGCTTATCGCCAGATCGCTCTCCTCCAGCTGCTTCGACAGCGGGGCGAGCTTACCTAGCTCGGCGTTAAAATCTGGCAAAACCGCCTTCACTACCGGCTGTGCGGCATCCCGGGGCAGCATCGCGGCTACGGCGTCCAGTTGCTGAACGGTCGCGCGCGGCGAGGGGGTGTCGATGGCAGCGGCGATCAGCCGGTCCATCTCCATCAGCTGCTGCGCATCCGGTACGTTGCTGTCAGAACGGCGGTTGATGTCCTGCAGATGGTGCAGGTAGCTCTGGCTTTGATACAGCGAACTCAGCAGCGCGTTACGTTCAAGATGGCGTCGCTGTCCGCGCTCCAGCATCTCCGTCACGCTCTGCTGTAATTCATTGCTTCTTTGAATAATACGCGCCACCAGGGCCGGCTCCTGCTGCGCCAGCGGCGCCTCCGCAAGCTGCTCCAGCGAATGGCGCAGGGCCATTTGCGTCTGCTTCAGGCGCTCGGCTTCCCCTTTATACTCGAGCGCCCCCACCACCTGCGAGAGCCGCACCGCCGCCGTCGCCACGTTGGCGGTATCGCGGGCCAGGTTCATGCTGCCGGTCATGTCGTCCAGCGTTTGCTGCTGCACCTGCTCCTGGATTTGACTGGCGTGACGAAAGCCAAGCACCGCCACGCCGCTCACCATCAGCGTCACGGCGACCACCAGCAGATTGAAAATCAGCAGGCGGCCTCGGGCGCTGGCGAAGAACGGGGGGCGTGATGGCATGGATTGAGGCTCCTTTGCGGTTTGGTGTCCCCTCACCCTAACCCTCTCCCCAAAGGGGCGAGGGAATGATTTGCTCCCTCTCCCTTTCAGGGAGAGGGCCGGGGTGAGGGTAATTCAATAACTGTGATCCACATTAGCTATTCATAACTATGACAAATATGAACAGCTTCTGACATTTTGCATTTACGCACCTGTGATGAAGTGCAGAAATCGGCATTCACAGGAGATCCGCCATGAGCAGAACCCCGGTATTAGAGATGCGCAGCATTGCCAAAACGTTTGGCAGTTTCCACGCGCTCAAGGGTGTGGATTTGACGGTTTTTCCCGGTGAGATCCACGCGCTGATGGGCGAAAACGGCGCGGGAAAAAGCACGCTGATGAAAATCCTCGCGGGGGCCTATACCGCGACCAGCGGCGAGATCCTGATCGACGGTCAGCCGTTTCACATTAAAGGGCCGAAAGATGCGCTGGCCGCAGGCATTACCCTGATTTATCAGGAGATGCAGCTCGCGCCCAATCTGACCGTAGCCGAAAATATCTTCCTCGGCAGCGAGCTGTCGCGCGGCGGGATGGTGCAGCGCAAAGAGATGGCTGCCCAGGCGCAGGCGGTGATTGACCGCCTCGGCGCACAGTTCAGCGCCACCGATCTGGTGATGAAGCTGACCATAGCCGAACAGCAGCAGGTGGAAATTGCCCGCGCGCTGCACCGCAACAGCCGCATTCTGGTGATGGATGAACCCACCGCCGCCCTCTCCTCGCGGGAAACGCATCGCCTGTTTGAACTGATTTTGCGCCTGCGCGATGAAGGGATGGCAATCATCTATATCAGCCACCGCATGGCGGAAGTGTATGAACTCTCTGACCGCGTCAGCGTCCTGCGCGACGGGCAGTACGTCGGCAGCCTGACGCGCGACAAGCTCAACGCCTCCGAGCTGGTGCGCATGATGGTGGGCCGCCCGTTAAGCGACCTGTTCAACAAAGAGCGTGATATTCCCCTCGGCAGCCCGCGTCTCAACGTCCACCACCTCACCGACGGTAAAAAAGTACAGCCCTGCAGCCTGCAGGTGCGTTCCGGTGAAATCGTCGGGCTGGCGGGGCTGGTCGGGGCCGGACGCTCCGAGCTGGCGCAGCTGATTTTCGGCGTGCGTAAAGCCACCGGCGGCATGATTGAGGTCGACGGCGAGCCGGTGGTGATCCACTCCCCGCGCGCGGCCATCGAAAACGGGATCGGTTTTCTCACCGAGAACCGCAAGGAGCAGGGGCTGTTTCTGGAGCTGGCGGCGCAGGAGAACATCACAATGGCGACGCTGGAGCGCGACGCCACCTTCGGCATGTTAAACCGCAAAAAAGCGCAGGCCATCTCCGATGACGCCATTGCCCTGCTTAACATCCGCGTGCCGCACGCTCAGGTGCGCGCGGGCGGGCTCTCGGGCGGCAACCAGCAGAAGCTGCTGATCTCCCGCTGGGTCGCCATCGGCCCGCGCATTCTGATTCTGGACGAACCCACGCGCGGCGTGGACGTCGGCGCGAAAAGCGAGATCTACCGCATCATGAACCAGATGGCGCGCAAAGGGGTGGCGATTTTAATGATCTCCAGCGAGCTGCCGGAAGTGGTGGGGATGAGCGACCGGGTGTACGTGATGCGCGAAGGCAGCATTGCGGGAGAGCTCCACGGGCGCGACATCTCTCAGGAAAACATCATGACGCTGGCAACCGGCGTGAACGACACTCATCATCAGGCGGTGTAACCATGACACATTCAACCAGTCCGCAGCAGGTGGCGAAATCCGCCTCCGCAAAAAAAATGCTGATGAGCGATCTGATGCAAACGGTCGGTATCCTGCCGATTCTGATCCTGATTGTGGCGGTATTTGGCTTTATCGCCCCTAACTTTTTCACCGAGAGCAACCTGCTCAACATTACCCGCCAGGCGTCGATCAACATCGTGCTGGCGGCGGGAATGACCTTCATCATTTTAACCGGCGGGATTGACCTCTCCGTGGGCTCTATTCTGGGCACCACGGCGGTGGCCGCGATGGTGGTATCGCTCATTCCCGAATTCGCCGGGCTGTCCATTCCCGCCGCGCTGATGCTCGGCATGGTGCTGGGCCTGTTTAACGGCGCGCTGGTGGCCTTTGCCGGGCTGCCGCCCTTTATCGTCACGCTCGGCACCTACACGGCGCTGCGCGGCGCGGCGTACCTGCTGGCCGACGGCACGACGGTCATTAACTCGAACATCAACTTCGAGTGGATCGGCAATAACTATCTCGGCCCAATTCCCTGGCTGGTGGTGATCGCCCTGGCGGTCATCGTGGTGTGCTGGTTCATCCTGCGCCGTACCACGCTCGGCGTTCACATCTACGCCGTGGGCGGCAACATGCAGGCGGCGCGACTGACCGGCATCAAGGTCTGGCTGGTGCTGCTGTTTGTCTACGGCATGAGCGGCCTGCTCTCCGGCCTTGGCGGCGTCATGAGCGCCTCGCGCCTCTACAGCGCCAACGGCAACCTCGGCACGGGTTACGAGCTGGATGCGATTGCGGCGGTGATCCTCGGCGGCACCAGCTTCGTCGGCGGGATCGGCACGATCACCGGCACGCTGGTCGGCGCGCTGATCATCGCCACCCTCAACAACGGCATGACGCTGATGGGCGTCTCCTACTTCTGGCAGCTGGTGATCAAAGGGGCGGTGATCATCATAGCGGTGCTGATCGACAAATACCGTACCCGACACCATCAAAGTGCATAACAACAACACCCTACAGCTTCGAGGAAAACCATATGCGTTTGAAACCGTTAGTAACTGCGCTCTGTGCTGGCGCACTGCTTGCCGCAACGCCGTTTGCGCAGGCAAAAGATCTGAAGTCCATCGGCGTGACGGTGGGCGACCTGGCCAACCCGTTCTTCGTGCAGATCACCAAAGGTGCCGAGCTGGAAGCGCGCAAGCTGGCGGGGGATAACGTCAAGGTGACGCTGGTCTCCAGCGGTTACGATCTGGGCCAGCAGGTGGCGCAGATCGACAACTTCATCGCCGCGAAGGTGGACATGATCATCCTCAACGCCGCAGATTCCAAAGGGATCGGTCCGGCGGTGAAGCGCGCGAAGGACGCCGGGATCGTGGTCGTGGCGGTTGACGTCGCGGCGGAAGGGGCTGATGCCACCATCACCTCCGATAACACCCAGGCGGGTGAGATGGCCTGTAAGTACATTACCGATCGCCTGAAAGGCAAAGGCAACGTGGTGATCATCAACGGACCGCCGGTCTCAGCGGTGCAAAACCGCGTGGAAGGTTGCCAGACGGAATTCAAAAAACATCCGGATATCAAGGTGCTTTCGGATAACCAAAACGCCAAGGGCAGTCGTGAAGGCGGTCTGGAAGTCATGACCTCCCTGCTGGCGGCCAATCCGAAGATCGACGGCGTGTTTGCGATTAACGATCCGACGGCGATCGGCGCCGATCTGGCCGCGAAGCAGGCGCAGCGCAATGAGTTCTTTATCGTCGGCGTGGATGGTTCACCGGACGGTGAGGAAGCGCTGAAGCGCGAAAACTCCCTGTTTGTCGCAACCCCGGCGCAGGATCCGCAGGTTATGGCGGCAAAAGCGGTGGAGATCGGCTATGACATTCTACAGGGCAAACCTGCGCCGAAAGCGCCTGTGCTGATCCCGGTGACGATGATCGATAAAAAGAACGTCGGTACCTATAAGGGTTGGACGGTTAAGTAACCCCTCACCCCGGCCCTCTCCCCAAAGGGGAGAGGGTGGTCAAGTTCCCTCTCCCCTTTGGGGAGAGGGTTAGGGTGAGGGGGAAGGTTTTGCACGTAACTCAAGGAGTCCCCATGAAACGCTCCGACATCAATGAAATTCTCGGCCACACGCGACAGTTCTTTTCCATGCATGACGTGCATCTCCCGCCGTTTGCCAGCTTTCCGCCAACGAAATGGCAGCAGCTTGACCAGGCCGCATGGCAGGAGGTGTTCGACCTCAGGCTCGGCTGGGACGTGACGGCGTTCGGCGGCAACAGCTTTGCCGCTGAGGGCCTGACGCTGTTTACGCTACGCAACGGCTCGCCCAACGGCGTGCCTTATGAAAAAGGCTATGCCGAAAAAATCATGCACGTGCGCGACGGCCAGGTGACGCCGATGCATTTTCACTGGCGCAAGCGGGAAGACATTATCAACCGGGGCGGCGGGAATCTGATTATTGAGTTATGGAATGCCGGGGCGCATGAAGAGACGGAAAACACCGACGTGACGGTCACCGTCGACGGCTGCCGTCAAACCCACGCGCCCGGCAGCCAGCTGCGCCTCACGCCAGGGGAAAGCATCTGCCTGACGCCCGGTCTTTACCACAGCTTCTGGGGCGAACGCGGCTTCGGCGACGTGCTGGTCGGGGAAGTGTCCTCGGTCAATGACGACGAGCACGATAACCACTTTTTGCAGCCCGTTGCCCGCTATAACAACATAGAAGAAGACGAGCCGGCGCTGCTGGTGCTGTGCAACGAGTACAACCTGTTTCGGATATAAGGGGTGAATGATGCCATTGATTTCTCTTGCCGACGGTCTTGCGCACGCCAGACAACACCGCTATGCGCTGGGCGCGTTTAACGTGCTCGACTCCCACTTCCTGCGCGCGCTGTTCGCCGCCGCAAAGCAGGAGCGCTCGCCGTTTATCATCAATATCGCCGAAGTGCATTTTAAGTACGTGTCGCTGGATTCCCTTGTCGAAGCGGTGAAGTTCGAAGCCGCCCGTCACGACATTCCCGTGGTGCTCAATCTCGACCACGGCCTGCATTTCGAGGCGGTGGTGCGCGCCCTGCGCTTAGGGTTCAGCTCGGTGATGTTCGACGGCTCTACGCTGAGCTACGAGGAGAACATTCGCCAGACGCGGGAAGTGGTGAAGATGTGCCACGCGGTGGGCGTCTCGGTGGAGGCGGAGCTGGGTGCAGTCGGGGGTGATGAAGGCGGCGCGCTTTACGGACATGCGGATGAAGCCTTCTTCACCGATCCGCAACTGGCGCGTGAATTTGTTGATTCAACCGGCATCGACGCGCTGGCCGTCGCCATCGGCAACGCACACGGCAAGTATAAAGGCGAGCCGAAGCTCGATTTCCCGCGCCTGGACGCCATTCGCCAGCAGACCGGGCTGCCGCTGGTTTTACACGGCGGCTCCGGGATTAGCGATGCCGACTTCCGCCGTGCCATCGAGCTGGGCATTCATAAAATCAATTTCTATACCGGGATGTCGCAGGCCGCGCTCGCCGCCGTGGAGCAGCGTATGGCAAAACGCCAGCCGCTCTACGACGAGTTTGCCGAGCTGCTGCTGGGGATAGAAGAGGCGATTACGGATACGGTCGCTGAACAGATGCGCATCTTCGGCAGCGCGGGGCAGGCATAATGGAACGTAAAGGGATCATTGCCGCAGGCAACATGCTGGTGGATCACGTCCACCAGATCGTGCAGTGGCCGGAGCGCGGCTGGCTGGCGGAAATCACCCACAGCGAACGCTCAACCGGCGGCGCGCCGCTCAACGTCCTGCTGACGCTGGCAAAAATGCACGTTGGCCTGCCGCTGCAGGCGGTGGGGCTGATTGGCGAAGATGCTGACGGGGACTACATTCTGGCGATGCTCGACCAGTACCACGTCAACCGCCAGCGCGTACAGCGCACCACCTTTGCGCCAACCTCCATGTCTCAGGTGATGACCGATCCCAGCGGACAGCGCACCTTTTTCCACTCGCCGGGGGCCAACCGCCTGCTGGATCTTCCCGCTTTCGATCGCTTAGACGGATCGATGAAGATCTTCCATCTCGGCTATCTCCTGCTGCTCGACAGCCTGGATATGCCCGATGACGAGTTCGGCACCCGCAGCGCGCGGCTGCTGGCGCAAATGCGCGACCAGGGGTATGAAACGTCGCTCGATCTGGTATCCCGCAAGGGCGACCCGCGCTACCAGCCGCTGGTGCTCCCTGCCCTTCGCCATCTCGACTATTTGGTGATTAACGAGCTGGAGGCCGGTGAGTTTAGCGGCCTGACAATGCGTGACGAAAACGACGCCCCGCACGTTGCCCATATCGCCGACGCCGCGGCGCAGCTGCTGGCGGCCGGCGTTCGCCAGCGGGTGGTTATCCACTGCCCCGAAGGCGCATGGGGAGAAGCGCCGGGTGAGCAAGGTCGTTGGATCCCGTCATGGATGCTGGAGCAGGAAGAGATTATCGGCAGCGTCGGCGCGGGCGATGCCTTTTGCGCAGGCTTTTTATACGGCTGCCATGAATCGCTCCCGCTCACGGAGAGCATTTATCTGGCGCACGCCTGCGCGCGGGCAAGCCTGCTGGCCGCCAATGCGATTGACGGCGCAAAAACGCTGGCCGAGCTGCAGGCGTTTATTCGCGAGAGCGTTTAATTTAACAATAATTGCGATATTTCATTACAGTTCTATGAATTTTACATCCCCGAACTACACTCTCTCCATCTGGCATATTCGGCGTGGGCAGCACACTGTCCGCACGCTTTTCCGAAATGAGATAGAAAGAGGACAAGGGAAAAATGTTCGCAGCCATCATCATCGGTATTTTCATTATCAGCGTTATTTATGCGCATTCACGCGGCAAAGAAAAACAGACGCTTTCTCGTCAGCTCTTCGACCATTCGACGTTCATGGCGCCCATCAATATGTTTATGACAGCGTTTTCTTCCCTGCCCGCCAGGCAGCCTTTCTTTGAAACAGAACGCTTCCCGGAATTAAATAAGCTGACGGAAAACTGGCTGGTTATTCGCGAAGAGGCCCTGCGTTTGCAGCATCATATTAAGGCGGCGGAAAATAATAACGACGCTGGCTTTAACACCTTTTTTAAACGCGGCTGGAAACGTTTTTATCTGAAGTGGTATGCCGATGCCCATCCCTCCGCGCAGTCTTTATGCCCGGTGACGACCCGGCTGGTAAGTGAAATCCCCTCGGTGAAGGCGGCCATGTTTGCCGAGCTGCCGGCGGGAGCGAAGCTTGGCAAGCACCGGGACCCGTACGCGGGCTCGGTTCGTTACCATCTGGGCTTATTCACCCCAAATGACGATCGCTGCTTTATTGAAGTCGACAGGCAGCGCCACAGCTGGCGGGATGGTGAAGCCGTTATTTTTGATGAGACCTACGTCCACTGGGCAGAGAATAAAACGGATCAAACGCGCATTATTCTCTTCTGCGATATTGAGCGTCCGATGAAATGGCGCTGGGCGCAGGCGGTTAACCATTGGGTGGGGACCACGCTAATGTCTGCAGCCAGCTCACCGAATGACGAGAATGACAGCACCGGCGGCATAAACCGCATCTTTAAATACGTTCATGCAGGTCGCGAGCGGGGGCAGCGTCTGAAAAAAAGAAACCGTAAGGCCTATTACGCCCTTAAGTATTTGTGCATCGCTGCAATCTTTGCCGCCATCATTGCTCCGGCAATAACGTAAGCCTTATGCCGCCTGCTCGGGCCGGCTCACGTCGGTGGCAAACACGTAACCCAGCCCGCGGATCGTTTTAATGAGTGCAGGCTGATGCGGGTTAGCCTCGATTTTCCTGCGCAGGCGCATGATCAGCACGTCAATCGTGCGGTCGAACACGTCTGCGCTTTCGCTGTGGGTCAGCTCGAGCAGCCGGTCACGGCTCAGCACCCGACGGGCATTTTGCGTGAGCGCCAGGAGCAGGCCGTACTCGCCCTGAGTTAAGGGCACGGGATTACGCTGCGGATCGCTCAGCTCGCAGCGGGTGGTATCTAGCGTCCATCCGTTAAACGCAATGCCCGCGACGGGTGCTGCGGGAGCTTCCGCCGCCAGCACGCCCGTACGGCGCAGCACCGCTTTCACTCGGGCAACCACCACGCGCGGGTTGAACGGTTTGCCAATATAATCGTCGGCCCCCATCTCCAGCCCCACCACCACGTCTGACTCACTCCCCAGCCCGGTTAACATCACAACCGGTAGCGCCGGGCGCTGCTTTTGCAGCTGCAGCAGAACCTGCAGGCCGTTGATATCCGGCAGCATCATATCCAGCAGCACCAGCGCGATATCCGGCTCCTGTTGTACCCGGCGCAGTGCATCCTGGCCGTTATGGCAGACAAGCACGCTAAAGACGTGCTCGCTCAGCACGTCCTGAAGCAGTTCGCAGACTGCCGTATCGTCATCTACCACCAGGATCGCCGGTTTCATCGTATGCTTCCGTCAGGGGATTATGTTAAGTCTGAACCATTCTGCCGTCGGCTCCAGTCAAAAGGTTTTTTCAGTGACGGAAATTCAACCCATGTCACATCCGCTGCCCTGTCGACACGTCAATTTTGACGATTGACTGCTTTTTGTCAGGGTTTTCACCGCGAAGGGACCGTAAAGTCAGGGTATACCCATACAAAAAACATGGCATAGAAGCTGCATAGTGAGTGCGAATGATTCGATTAACTGGAGCAGACTGATGAAAAAAGTCGTCACGGTTTGCCCTTATTGTGCCTCAGGTTGCAAGATCCACCTGGTGGTCGATAACGGCAAAATCGTCCGGGCGGAGGCCGCACAGGGGAAAACCAACCAGGGCACGCTATGCCTGAAAGGTTACTACGGCTGGGATTTTATTAACGATACCCAAATCCTCACCCCGCGCCTGAAAACCCCTATGATCCGCCGCGAGCGCGGCGGCAAGCTGGAAGCCGTCTCCTGGAACGAGGCGCTGGATTACGTCGCCACGCGCCTGAGCGCCATCAAGGACAAGTATGGCCCGGATGCCATCCAGACCACCGGCTCTTCCCGCGGGACGGGAAATGAAACCAACTATGTGATGCAAAAATTCGCGCGCGCCGTTATTGGTACCAATAACGTCGACTGCTGCGCTCGCGTCTGACACGGCCCATCGGTTGCAGGTCTGCACCAGTCGGTCGGTAACGGCGCAATGAGTAATGCCATCAACGAGATAGATAACACCGATCTCGTCTTCATCTTTGGTTATAACCCGGCGGATTCTCACCCTATCGTCGCGAACCATGTTATTCGCGCTAAACAGAACGGGGCGAAAATCATCGTCTGCGATCCGCGCAAAATTGAAACCGCGCGCATTGCGGATATGCACATTGCATTGAAAAACGGCTCGAACATCGCGCTGTTGAACGCAATGGGGCACGTCATTATTGAGGAGAACCTGTACGACCAGGCGTTTGTCGCGACCCGTACGGAAGGCTTTGAAGAGTACAAGAAAATAGTCGAAGGCTATACGCCGGAGTCGGTAGAAGCGATAACCGGCGTCAGCGCGCAGGAGATCCGCCTGGCGGCACGGATGTATGCCGGGGCAAAAACCGCTGCGATCCTCTGGGGTATGGGCGTGACCCAGTTCTACCAGGGCGTGGAAACCGTGCGCTCCCTGACCAGCCTCGCCATGCTGACCGGTAATCTGGGTAAAGCCCACGTTGGTGTGAACCCGGTGCGCGGTCAGAATAACGTCCAGGGCGCCTGCGATATGGGCGCGCTGCCGGATACCTATCCGGGCTACCAGTACGTGAAGTTCCCGGAAAATCGCGCCAAATTCGCGAAGGCCTGGGGCGTGGAAAGCCTGCCGGAACACACCGGGTACCGCATCAGCGAGCTGCCGCACCGCGCGGCGCATGGCGAAGTGCGTGCGGCCTACATCATGGGTGAAGATCCGCTCCAGACCGATGCCGAGCTCTCTGCGGTGCGTAAAGGGTTTGAGGATCTGGAGCTGGTAATTGTCCAGGATATCTTCATGACCAAAACCGCGGCGGCGGCGGATGTGATTTTACCGTCGACCTCCTGGGGCGAGCATGAAGGCGTCTACACGGCGGCGGACCGCGGCTTCCAGCGCTTCTTCAAGGCGGTCGAGCCGAAGTGGGATCTGAAAACGGACTGGCAGATCATCAGTGAAATCGCCACCCGTATGGGCTACCCGATGCACTACAACAACACCCAGGAGATCTGGGATGAGTTGCGCAGCCTGTGTCCGGACTTCTACGGCGCCACCTATGAAAAAATGGGTGAGCTGGGATACATCCAGTGGCCGTGCCGGGATGAGTCGGAGGCCGATCAAGGGACGTCCTATCTCTTTAAGGAGAAATTCGACACCCCGAACGGGCTGGCGCAATTCTTCACCTGCGACTGGGTCGCGCCCATTGATAAACTCACCGATGAGTATCCGATGGTGCTTTCCACCGTGCGTGAAGTGGGCCACTACTCCTGCCGTTCAATGACCGGCAACTGCGCCGCGCTGGCCGCGCTGGCGGACGAACCGGGCTACGCGCAAATCAACACCGCCGATGCGCAGCGCCTTGGTATTGAGGACGAGGCGCTGGTGTGGGTGAATTCGCGAAAAGGGCGGATCATCACCCGTGCGCAGGTCAGCGATCGTCCAAACAAAGGGGCGGTCTATATGACCTACCAGTGGTGGATTGGTGCCTGTAACGAGCTGGTGACCGAGAACTTAAGTCCGATAACCAAAACGCCGGAGTATAAATACTGCGCCGTCAACGTTGAGCCGATTGCGGATCAGCACGCCGCGGAACAGTATGTGATCGACGAATATAACAAGCTAAAAGCCCGACTGCGCGAAAGCGCAATGGGTTGAAGCCGTTAATTCATCGATGAATAAAGGGAGTGAAATATTCACTCCCTTTTTATTTCCGATTAACACATCAATAATATCAATTAATATTCTGGAAAGCGGCTCGCAGAAATAATGTAATTTTCGCGAAAAAGAATTACATCTTTGCATTTTAATTCAGAGAGATAAGATATTCGGCGGGTGCTTAAGACTTTCTGTCTTGAGCATTGTTGAGGGACAGAAAGTAGAAAGCCCCGGGAAATTTTCATTTACCCGAGGCTACTCCCTCAACTCCAACAAGTTGAGAGTAGCCTCTTATTCTTTTTTTGACAAGGAGTAAAAGGCATGACGCCATTAAAAACTGCGTTAGGCATCGTCTTTATTGTTTGCCTGACGATAGTGATCTTTACCTTTATTACTCGCGGCAGACTTTGCGAGTTTTCAATAAAGAGTGAACATCAGGAGGTGGCGGCTAAATTAGCCTGCAACCCAGGCTAACCTCTACGGGCGGAACAACGGTTCCGCCCGGCTTGTAGGATGCTGAGGTCTTAATGCACCCATTTTTTTCTTTTGCGCCCGCGATTATACTGCGCGGCGTGTACCCAGATGATAAGAATCCATGAAAGCCATTTTTCTGTTGTTAGTGTTTTTAACGTCTTTCGCCCGCGCGGAAGAGATAGGCAGCCAGTATCGGAAACAGGCGGAAGCCGGTGATGCGCGTGCCCAGTATTATCTTGCCGATACGTACTTCAGCTCCGGCGACAGCAAGCAGGCCGCGCTGTGGGCCGAGAAAGCGGCGAAAGGCGGCGATGTCGACGCCATGGGGCTGCTTTCGCAAATCCTCTTTACACAGGGCGATTACGCACAGGCCAAAGCCCTGGCCCAACAGGCAAACATTGCTGGCAGCAAACGCGGCGCGATCATGCTGGCGCGCATTCTGGTGAATACTCAGGCGGGGAAAACTGACTATCCCCAGGCCATCAGACTGCTGCAAACGGCAACCGAAGATATCGACAGCGACTCTGCGGTCGATGCGCAGCTGCTGCTGGGGCTGATTTATGCCAACGGCGTAGAGGTGGCGCAGGATGACGTGCAGGCCGCCTCGTGGTTCAAGCGCAGTTCAGCCCTTTCGCGAACGGGCTATGCCGAGTACTGGGCAGGAATGTTGTTCAGGCAGGGTGAGAAAGGCTTTATTACGCCAAATAAACAGAAAGCATTGTACTGGTTGAACCTGAGCTGTACGGAAGGGTTCGATACGGGATGCGAAGAGTTTGATGCGTTGAGCGGGGAGTAAAGTGCCGGGTGGCGGCTTCGCCTCACCCGGCCTACAAGACCCGTAGGCCCGGTAAGCGCAGCGCCACCGGGCTTAAGAGGTTACCGATCGGCAGTCTTATCAAAACGACCAAGCACCTCGCGTTCATATGCCAGCGCTTTTTTACGATCGAATTTGTGTTCCCACTTGGCGATAACCAGCACCGCCAGGGCATTCCCCACCACGTTCAGCGCCGTACGCGCCATGTCGAGAATACGGTCTACACCGGCGATAAATGCCAGACCTTCCAGCGGAATACCGACGCTACCGAGCGTAGCCAGCAGCACCACGAAGGAGACGCCCGGAACGCCTGCAATACCTTTGGACGTCACCATCAGCGTCAGTACCAGTACGATCTCCTGCCACAGAGACAGGTCAATGCCGTACAGCTGGGCAATAAAGATAGCGGCGATACTCTGGTACAGCGTCGAACCATCCAGGTTAAAGGAGTAGCCGGTCGGCACCACGAAGCTGGTGATCGACGCTGGCGCGCCGTAGGCTTCCATCTTCTCAATGATGCGCGGCAGCACGCTCTCAGAGCTTGCAGTGGAGTAGGCCAGAATCAGCTCATCTTTCAGGATACGAATCAGGATCCAGATGCTCAGCCCGCACAGACGCGCCACGATGCCCAGCACCACCAGCGCAAAGAACAGGATCGCGAAGTGCACCAGAATCACCAGCTTCGCAAGCGGCCAGAGGGAGGCAAAACCGAAGTTCGCCACGGTGACGGCGATAAGCGCAAACACACCTACCGGCGCGTAACGCATCACCATGTGGGTCACTTTAAACATGGTCTCGGAGATAGAGCGGAACACGGTCACCAGCGGTTCGCGGTGCGTCGCTGGCAGAGAAGAGAGCCCCAGACCAAACAGTACCGAGAAGAAGATAATAGGCAACATCTCGCCCTTCGCCATCGATGCCACGATGTTGGTCGGCACCAGCGACAGGATAGTGCCCATCAGGCCATGCGCGTGGCTCTGCACGTCAGCGGTCGTACTTTGGTATTTCGAAATATCCACCGTAGCCAGCTGCGACATATCAATCCCGGAACCCGGCTGGAACACGTTCGCCAGGGTAATACCAAGAATGATCGCAACCGTAGTGATCACTTCGAAATAGATAATGGTTTTCGCACCAATACGACCTAACTGCTTCGCATCGCCGACGCCCGCAATACCGACCACCAGCGTCGAGATTACAATCGGTACCACAATCATCTTGATCAGATGAATAAAGATATCCCCTGCCGGTGAAAGCAGGTTCGCAATCAGCCAGTCGCGGCTGTCGCTGTGATAGTGAAGGTAACTGCCCAGCAAGATGCCCAGCACAAGGGCAATTAAGATCTGCCAGGCCAGGCTGACTTTAACGTTTTTCATAGAAACTGACTTCCTCAATGAAGCGCCTTATTCACTCAAACTGCATGAATATGGGGACATACTGATAGGGTATGAATTGTGTTGCGTCGATTTATGGGATTTTTTAACGCGGCGTATGAGTATCATTTGCGCGGCCTGTTGCGCAAGCCTTAAAGAACGACGCATTTCACTCGTAAAAGCGTTCGTGACGGGAGTTTCTCCTGTTTCTGATAAATAACCTTTTGTTATAAAAACGCTTTTTTAAACATAAATGTGAATAATCGTCAGCATAAATTATTTTCCTTCAAAGTTTCATTCGCTCATTTTTCATACTCTTCAAACAATGCGTGATCTGTAGCCCAAATACTAAACAAAGCTTGTAAAGCCCCTACAATTAACGTTTTTGCGACATATTATTAACATCTTACAAGGAGAAAAAAAGCCATGAGCCAAATCCACAAACATGACATTCCCGCAAATATTGCGGACCGTTGCCTGATCACCCCGGAGCAGTACCACGAGAAATATCAGCAATCTATCACCGCCCCGGACATCTTCTGGGGTGAGCAGGGCCATATCCTTGACTGGATCAAACCTTATCAGAAGGTGAAGAACACCTCCTTTGCACCCGGCAATGTCTCCATTAAATGGTATGAAGATGGCACCCTGAACCTGGCGGCGAACTGCCTTGATCGCCACCTTGCCGAGCGCGGGAATGAGACGGCCATCATCTGGGAAGGCGATGACGCCTCGCAAAGCAAACATATTACGTACAAAGAGCTGCACCGCGACGTGTGCCGCTTCGCCAACGTCCTGCTGGAAAAGGGCATTAAAAAAGGCGATGTGGTCGCTATCTATATGCCGATGGTGCCGGAAGCGGCGGTGGCCATGCTGGCCTGCGCGCGTATCGGCGCGATTCACTCGGTGATTTTTGGCGGGTTCTCGCCAGAGGCGGTTGCGGGTCGTATTGTCGATTCCAGTTCAAAACTGGTGATCACCGCCGATGAAGGCGTGCGCGCCGGGCGCGGTATCCCACTGAAGAAAAACGTCGACGAAGCGCTGAAAAACCCGAACGTCAACACGGTCAGTAACGTCATCGTCCTTAAGCGTACCGGCGGCAAGATCGACTGGAACGAGGGGCGCGACCTGTGGTGGAGCGACCTGATTGAAAAAGCGAGCGACCAGCATCAACCGGAAGAGATGAACGCAGAAGATCCGCTGTTCATCCTTTATACCTCCGGCTCCACCGGTAAGCCGAAAGGCGTCCTGCACACCACCGGCGGCTATCTGGTCTATGCGGCCACCACCTTCAAATACGTCTTCGACTACCATCCAGGCGACATTTACTGGTGTACCGCCGACGTCGGCTGGGTTACCGGACACAGCTACCTGCTGTACGGCCCGCTGGCCTGTGGCGCAACAACGCTGATGTTTGAGGGCGTACCCAACTGGCCGACCCCGGCGCGTATGTGTCAGGTGGTCGACAAGCACCAGGTCAACATTCTCTACACCGCGCCAACGGCGATCCGCGCATTAATGGCGGAAGGCGATAAAGCCATCGAAGGTACGGACCGTTCTTCATTGCGCATCCTCGGTTCCGTGGGCGAGCCCATCAACCCGGAAGCCTGGGAGTGGTACTGGAAGAAAATCGGCAACGAGAAATGCCCGGTGATGGACACCTGGTGGCAGACCGAAACCGGCGGCTTCATGATCACCCCAATGCCGGGCGCCACGCAGCTGAAGGCCGGTTCCGCGACTCGTCCGTTCTTCGGCGTGCAGCCTGCGCTGGTGGATAACGAAGGCAACCCGCTGGAAGGGGCCACCGAAGGCAACCTGGTGATCACGGACTCGTGGCCGGGTCAGGCGCGTACCCTGTTCGGCGATCACGATCGCTTCGAGCAGACCTACTTCTCGACCTTTAAAAACATGTACTTCAGCGGCGACGGCGCGCGTCGTGACGAAGACGGCTATTACTGGATAACCGGACGCGTGGACGACGTGCTGAACGTCTCAGGCCACCGTCTGGGCACCGCTGAGATTGAATCGGCGCTGGTGTCGCATCCGAAGATTGCCGAAGCCGCCGTTGTCGGTATTCCGCACAACATTAAAGGCCAGGCGATTTACGCCTATGTCACTCTGAACCACGGTGAAGAACCGTCGCCAGAGCTCTATACCGAAGTGCGCAACTGGGTGCGTAAAGAGATTGGCCCGCTGGCGACGCCGGACGTGCTGCACTGGACCGACTCGCTGCCGAAAACCCGTTCCGGCAAAATTATGCGTCGTATCTTGCGCAAAATCGCGGCAGGGGACACCAGCAACCTCGGTGATACCTCAACGCTCGCGGATCCTGGCGTGGTGGAAAAACTGCTCGAAGAGAAGCAGGCCATCGCAATGCCATCGTAATCTTTTCTCCCTCTCCCCGTGGGAGAGGGCCGGGGTGAGGGCATCAGACCGCACCTTCCTCCCCTCACCCTAATCCTCTCCCCAAAGGGGAGAGGGGATAAAACAAACCAACCTTACCTCTGGAGACTTCTGTGATGAATAACGATATTTGTCAGCAGATAGAGAATAGTGCGCACTACAGGGAGCTCGTCGATAAGCGGCAACGGTTTGCCTTCACCCTTTCCATCATCATGCTGATTATCTATGTCGGCTTTATTCTGCTGATCGCCTTTGCGCCGCACTGGCTGGGCACCCCGTTACACGAGGGTACCAGCGTGACGCGCGGTATTCCCATTGGCATTGGCGTGATTGTGATTTCATTCTTGCTGACCGGCATCTACGTCTGGCGCGCGAACGGTGAATTCGATCGACTTAATAAAGCGGTACTGCAAGAGGTAAAAGCATCATGAAGAGAGTTCTGACGGCGCTCGCCGCCACGCTTCCCTTTGCCGCCCACGCGGCGGATGCCATTACCGGCGAGGTCCAGCGCCAGCCAACCAACTGGCAGGCCATTGTGATGTTCCTGATTTTCGTCCTGCTGACGTTGTACATCACTTACTGGGCCTCGAAACGCGTGCGCTCCCGTAACGATTACTATACCGCTGGCGGCAACATTACCGGCTTCCAGAACGGACTGGCGATTGCGGGTGACTTTATGTCCGCCGCCTCGTTCCTCGGGATCTCCGCGCTGGTCTACACCTCCGGCTATGACGGCCTGATTTACTCTCTCGGCTTCCTCGTCGGCTGGCCGATCATTCTGTTCCTGATTGCCGAGCGCCTGCGTAACCTGGGCCGCTATACCTTCGCCGACGTGGCCTCGTATCGCCTGAAGCAGGGGCCAATTCGCACCCTCTCCGCCTGCGGTTCGCTGGTGGTAGTGGCGCTGTATCTGATCGCGCAGATGGTGGGCGCGGGTAAATTGATCGAACTGCTGTTCGGCCTGAACTACCACATCGCGGTGGTGCTGGTGGGCGTGCTGATGGTGATGTACGTCCTGTTCGGCGGCATGTTGGCGACCACCTGGGTGCAGATCATCAAAGCGGTATTGCTGCTGTTCGGCGCCAGCTTTATGGCCTTTATGGTGATGAAGCACGTCGGGTTCAGCTTCAATAACCTGTTTACCGAAGCCATGGCGGTCCATCCGAAAGGGGAAGCCATTATGAGCCCGGGCGGGCTGGTGAAAGACCCGATTTCTGCCCTGTCGCTCGGTCTGGGCCTGATGTTTGGTACCGCAGGTTTACCGCACATTCTGATGCGCTTCTTCACCGTGAGCGATGCGCGTGAAGCGCGCAAGAGCGTCTTCTACGCCACCGGCTTCATGGGCTACTTCTATATCCTGACCTTTATCATCGGCTTTGGCGCGATCATGCTGGTGGGGGCAAACCCGGCGTTTAAAGATGCCGCGGGCGCGCTGATTGGCGGCAATAACATGGCGGCGGTGCATCTGGCCGACGCGGTGGGCGGTAACCTGTTCCTCGGCTTTATCTCCGCCGTGGCCTTCGCCACCATTCTTGCGGTGGTTGCAGGTCTGACGCTGGCCGGCGCGTCGGCGGTTTCGCATGACCTCTACGCCAACGTCTTCCGCAAAGGCGCGAGCGAGCGCGATGAGCTGAAGGTCTCCAAAATCACCGTGCTGGTGCTGGGCGTTGTGGCGATACTGTTAGGCATTCTGTTCGAGAAGCAGAACATCGCCTTCATGGTGGGGCTGGCCTTCTCGATTGCGGCAAGCTGTAACTTCCCGATCATCCTGCTCTCCATGTACTGGTCGAAACTGACCACCCGTGGCGCGATGATTGGCGGCTGGCTGGGGCTGCTGACGGCGGTGATCCTGATGATTCTGGGCCCGACGATCTGGGTGCAGATCCTCGGTCACGTCAGCGCCATCTTCCCGTATGAATACCCGGCGCTGTTCTCTATCGCCGTGGCGTTTATCGGTATCTGGGTCTTCTCGGCTACCGACAATTCGCCGGAAGGTAACCTGGAGCGCGAGAAATTCCGCGCCCAGTTTATCCGCTCACAAACCGGTCTCGGCGTTGAGCAGGGCCGCGCGCACTAAACGTTTCTCCCCGGCCATTCTGGCCGGGGAGCTTAAAACATCACCCACGCCACCAGCGGGGCAATCAGCACCATCACCACGCCTGAGAGCATCATCACCAGGCTCGCGACAACGCCCTCCTGCTGTCCCAGCTCATACGAACGCGCCGTTCCCGCCCCGTGCGACGCCGCGCCAAACCCCGCGCCTTTCGCCATTCCTTCCCGGATAGAAAGCCGCAGAAAGAGCATATCCCCCACCGCCATCCCAAAGACGCCCGTCACCACTACAAATAGCGCCACCAGATCCGGCTGCCCGCCGAGCGGTTTAGCGGCGGCCAGCGCAAACGGCGTAGTTACCGAGCGCACGGCCAGGCTGCGCTGAATTTCGTCGGGCAGCGTAAACAGTCTCGCCAGCCAGACGGAGCTGCACACCGCGACCACCGTGGCGGTGATCACGCCTGCGCTGAGCGACATCCAGTGGCGTTTGATAATCGCCAGGTTGTCGTAAACGGGTACCGCAAAGGCGATGGTCGCCGGGCCGAGCAGCCACAGCAGCCATTGGGATTCACCAATGTAGTTCTGCCAGGAGATGTGGCCGAAGACCAACATCAGCACCAGCAGGATCGGCGTGAAGACCAGCGGCATCAGCGGCAGCGCATGAAACCGGCGATACAGTCGCTTGTTGGCAAAGTAGATCACGAGCGTCGCAATCAGGCACAGGACGCTGATCTGAAAGTTAGTCATGTTTGTGCCTGCTGATTTCAAACCGGTAGACTTTATCCACGACCCAGGCGGTCGCCCCCAGCACCATCAGCGTACTCAGCGCGATCACCGCAAAGATTCGCCAGCCGTCCACCATCAGCAGTTGCGCATAGTTCACCACCGCCACCACCGCCGGAACAAAGAACAGCAGCATCTCCGCCAGCAGCCAGCGCGCCCCGGCGCGCACCCAGTTGAGGGGGATCACGCGACACAGAATAAGCGTCAGCATCAGCAGCATTCCCACCAGGTTGGCAGGCAGCGGCAGATGGAGCCAGCCGACAAGATATTCCGCGAAAACAAAAAGTCCCGCATAGAGCAGTACCTGAACAGGGACCTGGAGTCGTTGCACAACGGCAGGCGTAACACGGCTTAACGCCACGGCCATGGGGGTTTTCCTCAAAAATGAGACGAGGCGCCAGTATAGTGAGCGCACGGTGTGGACTGAAATGAATTAAAATCATCACAGGTATAGTTTCGAGGAATAATCATGGACATAAGAACGCTGCGCTATTTTGTCGAAGTGGTTCGTCAGCAAAGTTTTACCCGCGCAGCGGAGAAGTTGTTTGTTACCCAGCCCACCATCAGCAAAATGCTGAAAAACCTCGAAGATGAACTGAACTGTACCCTGCTGATCCGCGACGGGCGCAAGCTGCTGCTGACCGACACCGGACGCGTGGTGTTCGAACGCGGGCTGGCGATTCTGGCGGAGTTCCGCCAGCTGGAAGCCGAGCTGGACGATATTAATCATCTGACCAAAGGGGTGCTTCGCCTCGGCATTCCACCGATGGTCGGCATGATGATGGCCGGGCCGATTAGCCTGTTTCGCCAGCGTTATCCCGGCGTTGAGCTGAAGATTTCGGAGTTTGGTGGGTTAACCGTCCAGCAGGCCGTCACCAACGGCGAGCTCGACGTGGCAATGACCGCTCTCCCCGTTGAGGAAGAGAGCGGCCTGGCGACGCTTCCGCTCTTTAGCCACCCGCTGTGCGTGCTGGTGCCCCGCTCCGGCGACTGGCTGAAGAGGGAGTCGGTGAAGCCTGAACTGCTCGGCGAGCATCCTCTGCTGATCTACAACGAAGACTTCGCCCTCAGCCGCCAGCTGATGACGCTGTTTAACCAGCATAACGTCAAGCCACGCATTGCGGTGCGCAGCGGACAGTGGGATTTCCTGGCGGCGATGGTGCAGGCAGGCGTGGGGATTGCCATTCTGCCGCAGCCGATTTGCGAGCGTCTGGATAAAAACACGCTGCGCTGGATCCCGCTGGAGAGCGATCTGCACTGGCAGTTAGGGATGATCTGGCGTGAAGGGGTCTATTTGTCGCAGAGCGCGCAGGCGTGGCTGCAGTGTTGTGAGGGGTTTTGGGTGCGGTCTGAATAGTGCCGGGTGGCGGCTTCGCCTTACCCGGCCTACGGTTCAAACGTAGGCCCGGTAAGCGCAGCGCCACCGAGCAAAATCGCGCTACTGATTCTCTATCAACAGCGCTTCCAGCAGGTCCAGATCGTGCAGCAGCTTTTGCAGCGTCTCGTTGCTGATCTGGCGCGTGGCGCGCAGATGGTACAGCTCGGCACGCTCTGAGCGCAGCGCTGCCAGACGGAACCGGCGCTCCAGGTTCTCCTCCTGCAGCGAGCTTTCCACATCGTTACGCCCGTCCGCGCGGCGGCGAAGGTTACCAATTACGCGGGAACTCACTTCCGTCAGCAGCTGATTATCGATGTTCTCTTCCGCATCCGCGGCCAGACGCTCTTCCATTTTCTGGATGGCGACAATCGCCACTTCGGCGGTAGCCGCACGCGCAATGCGCTCTTCCTTGTGCTGCTGGGTCGAATCACCGACATCAATATGCTGGAGTAAAATCGGCAGCATAATCACGCCGACAAACAGTGAGAACAGAATGACGCCCGCCGCCAGGAACACCAGCTCGTAGCGCGCCGGGAAGACGTCGCCCGTGGGCAGCAGCAGCGGAATAGAGAGCACACCGGCAAGGGTGATCGCCCCGCGTACGCCCGCAAAAGAGGCGATCAGCAGTTCACGCGTTGTCCACGAGCCAAACTCCATCGGCTTTTTCTTCAGGAAGCGGACGCTGAAGTTTTTCATCGTCCACAGCCAGCCGAAACGCACCAGCATCAGCGCCAGGTAGATCAGCACGATGTCGGTAAACAGCATCCAGACCTCAACGTTCGGATCGGCTTCGGCCGCCACCAGCGAGGATTCCATAATGCCCGGCAGCTGCAGGCCCAACAGCAAGAACACCATGCCGTTAAAGACAAACTCCAGCATGGCCCAGGTGCTGTTTGCACGCAGACGCATGGCCAGCGGCGCGCGGCGCATCACGCCGGAGCGGGTGATAGTCATCCCTGCCGCCACTGCCGCCAGAATGCCCGACACGCCGATATGTTCGGCAATCAGATAAGAGGCGAACGGCAGCAGGAACAGCAGTACGATCTGCGTAGCGGGTTCATCGCCGCCCCAGCGGCTGAGGAAGCGCAGCGAGCGGCCGTACAGCCAGCTCACCACGAAGCCCGCGAGAATACCGCCAATCGCCACCTTGAAGAACTCCAGCGTCGCGCCGCCGACGGTAAAGACCATCGTGCCCATCGCAACGGCCACGGCAAACTTCAGGGCAACCAGGCCGGAGGCGTCGTTCATCAGCGCCTCCCCCTGTAAAATCCCCATAATTTTCTTCGGAATACGGCCTTCACCCACAATGCCGGACAGCGCCACGGCATCGGTTGGCGACAGCACGGCGGCCAGCGCAAAAGCCGGTATTAACGGAATGCCGGGTACCGTCCAGTAGATCAGAAAACCAATCCCGACGACGGTGACCACCACCAGCGCCAGCGCCAGGCCGAAGATCTCTCGCCCGTGCTCAAGGAATTCGCGCGTGGGCGTTTTCCAGCCATCGGCAAACAGCAGCGGCGGGATAAACAGCACGAGGAACAGTTCGGGGTCAAATTCCACGTGCAGGCCAAACGTCGGCCACGCCAGCAGCGCGCCGATGGCAATTTGCATTAATGGCAGGGGGACCTGAAAGGGCAGTACGCGTGTAACCACCCCGGATAGCGAGACCACAAGGGTCATGATGAGTATTGTGAAGAAGATTTCCATGCGTTCCCTGTTTGCTGTGTTGCTTATGTACTCCGGAAGGCGTCGTGCCTTTTATTCTATCTTCCCCAGAGTAACGCAAAAGGCAACAGGATGAGTCCTGAAAATAAAAACGGGCGGCCTGAGCCACCCGTTTTCGCATCAAAGGCCAATTTAGATTGCCCAGCCGCCCGCGTAAAACGCCACCAGCGCAACGGCAATCACAACGGTGCCAACGTTCAGCTTGCGCCACTCACCGGAGACCAGACGACCAATCACCAGCGACGCGAAGCCGATCATAATGCCGGTCACGATGTTACAGGTCAGCACGATAAAGACCGCGGTAATCAGGCCAGACATCGCGTCCACGAAATCCGCAAAGTCGATTTTCGCCACGTTGCTCAGCATCAGCAGGCCAACGTACATCAGCGCTGGCGCGGTCGCGTACGCCGGAACCAGGTAGGAGAGTGGAGAGAGGAACAGGATCAGCATGAACAACACGCCCACGGTGATCGCCGTCAGGCCGGTTTTACCGCCTGCCGCCGTACCCGCTGCGGACTCGATGTACACAGCCGCAGGCGCTGCACCCACCAGGCCTGAGAAGACGCTGCTCAGGGAGTCAGTTGTCAGCGCTTTGCCACCGTCAATAATCTGACCGTCTTTATCCAGCAGGTTCGCCTGACCGGCCACCGCACGAATGGTCCCGGTCGCGTCAAACACGGCGGTCATCACCAGCGCCAGCACGCTTGGCAGGATCACCGGGTTCAGCGCGCCGACAATATCCAGGCTGCCAATCAGGGAGTTGCCTTTGTCATCGCTCAGCGACGGCATGGCGAAGATACCGGAGAAGTGTACGGTTGGATCGAAAATCAGGCCGACAATAGAAACGCCGATAATGGTCAGCAAAATGCCACCCGGAACTTTCAGTTTTTCCAGACCGATAATCACCGCCAGGCCGATCAGCGACATAATCACCGGGAAGCTGGCGAAGTGGCCCAGCGCCACCGGCAGACCGTCCAGCGGGTTCTTGATGACCAGACCGACGCCGTTGGCGGCGATCAACAGCAGGAACAGGCCGATGCCGATGCCGGTACCGTGCGCCACGCCCTGCGGCAGGTTGCGCAAGATCCAGCTACGAATGCCGGTCGCTGAAATAACGGTAAACAGCACACCCATCAGGAACACCGCGCCAAGCGCAACCGGTACGCTGATGTGCTGGCCCAGCACCAGGCTGAACGCGGTAAACGCGGTCAGGGAGATGGCGCAGCCAATTGCCAGCGGCAGGTTCGCCCACAGGCCCATCACGATAGAGCCCACGCCGGCCACAAGACAGGTCGCTACAAAGACAGCCGCTGGCGGGAAGCCCGCTTTGCCCAGCATGCCCGGCACAACGATGACGGAATAAACCATCGCCAGAAACGTTGTCAAACCGGCAACGATCTCCTGGCGCACGGTGCTGCCGCGGGCCGAAATTTTAAACATGGCGTCAAGTGAACCGCCGGTACGCGCAGATGGCGTAGACATAGAAAACATCCCCTGAGAGTTTTTTAGGAAGTCCGTAAGCGAGGTGGAGACGCCGCTGCCAGCTAAACGTCAAATCCTTGTGTTGCGTTTGCGACGAAAGGGCGTCACAAAAAAAGCAAACGTTTAGCTCCGCGCTTACAAACGGGTGGTCAAATTAAGGCAAACGATTATCTAGCGTAATCCCCGCCCTTTTCAACTGAACTTTATCGTTTTTCGCTAAAATTCACTTATGATGCTGAAGAAATAAACAGAGGATGCGCAAACGTTATCGTCTATGCGCAATTTGTTTACATTTCAGTCCTCGCCCGGGATAGATAACGGCCCCCCTTGTTCCAGCGTTCTTTGCCAGCCAGGGCTGTTCTCAACTTTTGTCTTCCACGCCTGAATATGCGGCAGATTAGCGATACCGCCGCGTGCCAGCAGGGCAAAGATCGGGAAGCTCATCTGAATGTCGGCCATGCTGAGCGAATTCCCGGCAAACCAGCTGTTTTTGGCAAGATGTGACTCAATAAAGCGCGCATGGGTTTCAAGCTGCCGGTTGAGGTACGCTTTCTGCACCCCCTGCCCCAGCGCTTTGCCCAGGGTTCTGATACCAAACGGCACGGGTGGCTTGCCGAGGTTGTTGAAGACCAGCTTCATTAACAGCAGCGGCATCAGCGACCCTTCCGCATAGTGCAGCCAGAAGCGGTACTGCACCTTATGCGCCGGATCTAAAGGCTTAAGCCGCGACTCGGGATCGTACGTCTCCTGCAGGTACTCCAGAATGGCGCCTGACTCTGCGAGGATCAGTCCGTGATCTTCGATGACCGGTGATTTGCCCAACGGGTGCACCTTTTTGAGAGCCTCAGGTGCCAGCATGTTCTTTTCACGCTGATAGTGAACGATCTCATAAGGCAGACCGAGTTCTTCCAGCGCCCAGATTACGCGGTGCGAACGCGACTGGTTTAGGTGGTGTACCGTGAGCATGGCTTTCTCCTGTTATTCATACTTTTTAACTATAGAAAATTGAACAACACCGCGAAAAAAATTCGGCTAAAAACCGGTCAGCGACGCTGGCGAAAAAATGGGCCTTGCATAGAATTAAAGTGTCAGCACAATCCGGAACCTCCCCAACCAGCTCGACACGAGGGGTGCTGATGTCGGGGGAAACCCTCCCGTGAACCAGCGGGATAGAGAGAAAGACAAAGACCGGGAAAAACTAAAGCGCCCTTTGTGGCGCTTTAGTTCTTTATGTGCTTTTTGCGGGTGGTGCTTCGCTTACCCGGCCTACGTTCTCGGTTTGCTAGGCCGGGTAAGGCGCAGCCGCCACCCGGCGAACGGGCTACACCCACGCTCAATCTTCTTCCAGCAACCGCGCCCCCGTCCCCTGCTCGCCCAGTTTGTCCCCTGGGTTACGCAGCGGACAATCGCTGCGCGACAGGCAGCCGCAGCCGATACAACCATCCAGCTCATCGCGCAGCGCGACCAGCGTATGAATACGCCTGTCCAGCTCTTCACGCCACTGGGATGACAGCTCTTTCCACTCTTTCGGGCTCAGCGTGTGCCCTTCCGGCAGCACCCCAAAAGCCTCGCCGATCGTGGCCAGGGGAATTCCGATTCGTTGCGCAATTTTGATAATCGCCACGTAGCGGAGCACGTCGCGGGTATAGCGACGCTGGTTGCCGCCGTTACGGATGCTTTTAATTAACCCTTTGCTTTCATAGAAGTGGAGCGCCGATACCGCAACGCCGCTTCGCTTTGCCACTTCGCCGGGGGTTAAAAGCGCTTTAATTCGCGGCAATCTCTTTTCCATAAAACCTCTTTACCTCAAGTTAACTTGAGGAATTATACTCCCCCGCAGAGAAAACGACGAATTAACCGAGATAGTTGTATCTACAGAGGGGCAACCTTATGTCGCATCAGCAGATTATTCAGACGCTTATTGAATGGATTGATGACCATATCGACCAACCGTTGAACATTGATGTGGTCGCTAAGAAGTCGGGCTATTCGAAATGGTATTTACAGAGAATGTTCCGCACGGTCATGCATCAGACCCTGGGTGAGTACATTCGCCAGCGCAGACTGCTGCTGGCGGCGCAGGCGCTACGCTCAACGCAGCGGCCCATTTTTGATATCGCAATGGATCTTGGCTATGTGTCGCAACAAACCTTTTCCCGCGTGTTTCGCCGCGAGTTTGACCGCACGCCGAGCGACTATCGCCACCAGTTGAATTAATGAAACTCAGTGCAAAGGTTGCTGCTGCCAGGTCATAAATTCCTGGGGCGGCATCGCTTTCGCGAAGTGCCATCCCTGACAAAACTGGACGCCGCGCTTCAACAGCCAGCTCACCTGCTCTGCCGTCTCAACCCCTTCCGCAATGGTTTTCAGCCGCAGGCTTTGCGCCATCTCGATAATATGCTCAGCGATCAGGTGGCTGGTGCTGTTGGTCGTTAAGGTATCGATAAACGATTTATCGATTTTCAGAATATCCACGTTCAGCGAATAGAGGTTATGCAGGTTCGAGTAACCGGTACCGAAATCATCGATCGCGACTTCATAACCCGCCTGGCGGAAAGCCTGAATCACCGGCGTGGTTTTCGGCACATCGATAAAACCGCGTTCCGTCACTTCTATTTTGATTTGCTGCGCACGGACGGCGTAGTGGTGAGCCTTCTCGGAAATCATGGCGATCAGCCGCGAGGAGTGGAAATCCGTGGCAGACAGGTTAATCGAAATATAGAGATGCGGATGCTCGGCCAGGAAATGGCCCAGATCGTTGAACACCTCCTCAACGACATAGTCCGTAATCCGCTCGCTCATCCCCTCATTTTCCGCCAGCGGAATAAATTCAGCCGGGCTCATTACCTGCCCGTTAAAGCCTGGCCAGCGTAACAACGCCTCCGCGCCGACACAACGGTTTTTTTTGATATCAATAATCGGCTGATAGTGCACGCAAAGCTGTCGTTTGTTCAGCGCCCGGTGCAGTAAGCGCCCCGGCGAATTAAGCTCACGATGGGTACGGGACCATACCAGCAAAATAATAATGCTGCAGATCATGCCCAGCGGTAGCGTCAACGTCGTCTGGTGATAAAGCGTTTCATAAAAGCGTTTATTCGATGTCGACACAATGGCCGCAATCGGTCTTTTGGGAGATGTTACGATCGTATAAAAGCGGTTATCTTTTTGAAATACCGATTCCTTATCTCGAATCATCGAATTTAATAAAGAAACATTGGCTTTCTGGCTGACGGAAAAGAAAGCGTTGGTTACCGTGTCGTACACTCCCCACGACAGAGAATGATCCGCGGACATGACTTCGCTGTATGAAAGTGGATTGACGACCACCACATAATTTCCACGCTGCATATATGTCATTTTATAGCCAGTATAAAATGGGGTATCGCGATAATAATAGATAGCGACGTCAGGTTTACGCGTGTAATTAGCGGCAGGAATGGCGTAGGGCTGATCCGGTGTAAAAACAGTCGAACAAAGAAAATTCTGACCTTCAGCGTAAATTAAATCGGCGACAAACAGGCGGCCACGAACAACGTTCAGCATATATTGACGGTGTCCTGGCGTACAAAGCCCACCCTGATATTTTTCAGCCTCGTCCCGGGCCAGGTCAACCTGTTGAATAACCAGCTCTGTTTTGTCTAAAGCCAGCTCAGCAAATGTGCGTAGCTGGGCGCTTGTTTCAGACACGGCGCGTAGCTGGGCAAACCATAGCGCAAGCATCACAGGCAGCATAACTACCATGATGATCCCTACCACCCTGAGCATTTTGCGCCGCGCGCTACGATTCATTTCCCGCCCTATATCCCTGCATGTTGTACGCCTGTAGTAATGAAGGCCGGATGCTTTGTTAAACAGGTGATTACGTTGCATGAATCATGCGAAGTTAGCAACTGACTTTTAGTATTAAAAATCTTAAATTCCGTTATGACGATAATATTTTCCCGTAAGTTAAACTGTAAGTATTCGTTCCGTTTCAATTAAGGAAAATAATTATCCAGCCCGCCGGGGCGGGCGGGAAGATAACACAACAGACGATCGTTCATTAAGCTAAATGTCTGACAGCATGAAAAAAGTACAACTTCATCATGACGCTTTATGCTATTTGCTCTGGGGTACTGTGTTCGTTGATTTATAAATAATCAGTCTTCACCACAGTATTTTGAGTATTGGCGGAGAATAACGCCCCTCTTATAAAAACCGAATTTGCGGTATTCCCACTTGCCCGATGGGCGTTTTCGGCGCGTTGCGGGTTCACCTCCTCATGCGCCGAGGCCGGTCCTGCCTACAGAATCGCTTTTCCTGAGGAATAAAATCCTCTTTTTTGATCGCACAGGCACTGGCGAATAAATCAACAAATGTGATATAGTTCACACATATTTTGTAACGAGAAACACCGTTTCATTCAGTTCGTCTGTTTTGTAGAGGATGGGTTTTATGGCAACCATTACTACCAGCATGGTTCTCCTGCGCTGGCCGTTGTTAAGTGCGGTACTGATGTTTTTGGCCAGCACGCTGAACATTCAGTTTCGTAAATCTGACTATGCGGGTCTTGCTGTCATCAGCACCCTGCTGGGGCTGGGTGCGGCCTGCTGGTTTGCAACGGGTCTGCTTGGTATCACCCTGCTGGATATCGCCGCCGTCTGGGAAAATATTAAAGTGGTGATGGTTGAGGCGATGAGCCACACGCCACCAGACTGGCCGATGGTGATTACCTGATCCCTTACGGAATAAAAAAACCCAGACGATGGTCTGGGTTTTTTGTTTTAAGTACTCGGAAATCAGAACGGAATGTCGTCGTCGAAATCCATTGGCGGTTCGTTAGACGGCGCCGGAGCAGACTGCTGCTGCGGACGAGACTGTGCGCCGCCGCTGAACTGGTTGCCGCCCTGCGGCTGCTGAGGCTGACCCCAACCGCCCTGCTGCTGGCTCTGACCGCCACCCGCTGGTGCGCCACCGCCCTGACGGCCACCCAGCATCTGCATGGTGCCGCCGACGTTAACTACTACTTCAGTCGTGTACTTCTCAGCACCGGACTGATCGGTCCATTTGCGGGTACGCAGCTGGCCTTCGATATACACCTGAGAACCTTTACGCAGATACTCACCGGCCACTTCTGCCAGTTTGCCAAACAGCACAACGCGGTGCCATTCGGTCTGCTCTTTCATCTCACCGGTCGCTTTATCACGCCAGGATTCGGAAGTAGCCAGCGTAATGTTGGCAACTGCGCCACCACTCGGCATGTAGCGTACTTCCGGGTCCTGGCCCAGATTACCGACGAGAATCACCTTGTTTACGCCTCTGCTGGCCATGTTCGTGTCTCCTGAATACGTTTCTTAATAGTGTAAACGCGCGAGTGTACCATTTCCACGCGGCAATTTGCATAGTTGCGTAGTCGGTTCAGAAATCTCTCGCGGACTCGACATTGTTACACAGCCAATCAGAAAATGCATTCCAATACTGTATATTCAAACAGGTCAAATTGTGTCATAATTAGCCGTTTCTGACAGCCGTTTGTCCTTCAAACAAACCAGGCAATCCGTGTTCCAACCGGGAAAGGTGAATGGATAAGATCGAAGTTCGGGGCGCCCGCACCCACAATCTCAAGAATATCAACCTGATAATCCCTCGCGACAAACTCATTGTCGTGACCGGGCTTTCGGGGTCTGGCAAATCCTCACTGGCTTTCGACACCCTGTATGCCGAAGGACAGCGTCGTTACGTTGAATCACTCTCTGCGTACGCGCGTCAGTTCTTGTCGCTGATGGAAAAACCGGATGTCGACCACATTGAAGGGTTGTCCCCTGCTATCTCTATTGAGCAGAAATCTACCTCGCATAACCCGCGCTCAACGGTCGGTACCATTACCGAAATTCATGACTACCTGCGTCTGCTGTATGCCCGCGTGGGTGAGCCGCGCTGCCCGGACCACGACGTCCCGTTGGCGGCCCAGACCGTAAGCCAGATGGTGGACAACGTCCTGTCGCAGCCGGAAGGCAAGCGCCTGATGCTGCTGGCGCCGATCATCAAAGAGCGTAAGGGTGAGCACACCAAAACGCTGGAAAACCTGGCAAGCCAGGGCTATATCCGCGCCCGTATCGACGGCGAAGTGTGCGACCTGTCCGATCCGCCCAAGCTGGAGCTGCAGAAAAAGCACACCATCGAAGTGGTGATTGACCGCTTTAAGGTGCGCGACGATCTCGCCACGCGTCTGGCGGAATCGTTTGAAACGGCGCTGGAGCTCTCTGGCGGCACGGCCGTGGTCTCCGACATGGACGACCCAAAAGCGGAAGAGCTGCTCTTCTCCGCCAACTTTGCCTGCCCGATTTGCGGCTACAGCATGCGCGAGCTGGAACCGCGCCTGTTCTCCTTTAACAACCCGGCGGGCGCGTGCCCGACGTGTGACGGCCTGGGCGTCCAGCAGTATTTCGACCCGGACCGCGTGATCCAGAATCCGGAGCTGTCGCTGGCAGGCGGCGCCATTCGCGGCTGGGACAAGCGTAACTTCTATTACTTCCAGATGCTGAAGTCGCTGGCAGAGCACTACAAGTTCGACGTTGAAGCGCCTTGGGCCAGCCTGAGCCCGAACGTACACAAAGTGATCCTATTCGGTTCCGGTAAAGAGAACATCGAGTTCAAATACATGAACGATCGCGGTGATACCTCCGTGCGTCGCCACCCGTTCGAAGGGGTGCTGCACAATATGGAGCGCCGCTACAAAGAGACCGAATCCAGCGCGGTGCGCGAAGAGCTGGCAAAGTTCATCAGCAACCGCTCCTGCGCCACCTGCGAGGGTACGCGCCTGCGTCGCGAAGCGCGCCACGTGTTTGTGGAAAACACGGCGCTGCCGACCATCTCAGACATGAGCATCGGCCACGCGATGGACTTCTTCAACAACCTGAAGCTCTCTGGTCAACGCGCGAAAATTGCCGAAAAAGTGCTGAAAGAGATTGGCGATCGCCTGAAGTTCCTGGTGAACGTTGGCCTGAACTACCTGACGCTTTC
Source organism: Enterobacter sp. ECC-249 (assembly GCF_043965265.1). NCBI lineage: Bacteria > Pseudomonadati > Pseudomonadota > Gammaproteobacteria > Enterobacterales > Enterobacteriaceae > Enterobacter > Enterobacter sp. ECC-249. The sequence continues at coordinate 894,186 of NZ_CP143660.1, read as the reverse complement.
CCGCTCGGCGGAAACGCTCTCCGGCGGTGAGGCTCAGCGTATCCGTCTGGCGAGCCAGATTGGCGCGGGTCTGGTAGGCGTGATGTACGTGCTGGATGAGCCGTCCATCGGCCTGCACCAGCGGGACAACGAGCGCCTGCTCGGCACGCTGGTCCACCTGCGTAACCTCGGCAACACGGTAATCGTGGTCGAGCACGATGAAGATGCGATCCGCGCGGCTGACCACGTCATCGACATTGGCCCTGGCGCTGGCGTACACGGCGGCCAGGTCGTTGCAGAAGGGACGCTGAAAGACATCATGGCGGTGCCCGAATCGCTGACCGGCCAGTACATGAGCGGCAAGCGTAAGATTGAGGTGCCAAAACAGCGCGTAGCGGCAGATCCGGAAAAAGTGCTGAAGCTGACCGGCGCGCGTGGCAACAACCTGAAAGACGTCACCCTGACGCTGCCGGTTGGCCTGTTTACCTGTATCACCGGCGTGTCCGGCTCCGGTAAATCGACGCTGATCAACGATACGCTGTTCCCGATTGCGCAGACGGCGCTGAACGGCGCGACGCTGGCCGAACCTGCGCCGTACCGCGACATCCAGGGTCTGGAGCATTTCGATAAAGTTATCGACATTGACCAGAGCCCGATTGGCCGTACGCCGCGCTCTAACCCGGCAACCTATACCGGCGTCTTCACGCCCGTACGTGAACTGTTTGCCGGTGTGCCGGAAGCGCGCTCCCGCGGCTATACGCCAGGACGTTTCAGCTTTAACGTGCGCGGTGGCCGCTGCGAAGCGTGCCAGGGCGACGGCGTGATCAAGGTTGAGATGCACTTCCTGCCGGATATCTACGTGCCGTGCGACCAGTGCAAAGGCAAGCGCTATAACCGCGAAACGCTGGAGATTAAGTACAAGGGCAAGACCATCCACGAAGTGCTGGACATGACCATCGAAGAGGCGCGTGAGTTCTTTGATGCCGTTCCTGCGCTGGCGCGTAAGCTGCAGACGCTGATGGACGTGGGCCTGACCTACATTCGTCTGGGGCAGTCGGCAACCACGCTGTCCGGCGGTGAAGCGCAGCGCGTGAAGCTGGCGCGCGAGCTGTCAAAACGCGGCACCGGTCAGACGCTCTACATTCTGGATGAGCCGACCACCGGCCTGCACTTTGCCGATATCCAGCAGCTGCTCGACGTGCTGCATCAGCTGCGCGATCAGGGCAACACTATCGTGGTCATCGAACATAACCTGGACGTGATTAAAACCGCGGACTGGATTGTCGATCTCGGCCCGGAAGGCGGCAGCGGCGGCGGTGAAATTCTCGTCTCCGGTACGCCAGAGACCGTTGCAGAGTGCGAAGCCTCGCACACCGCGCGCTTCCTCAAACCGTTGCTGTAATTGTCACACGGAGAGCTGCTGTCGGGTGGTTTCCGGCAGCAGCTCAACCGCCTGCTGATAGGACGCGTCCACCAGATAGTAAATTTGCGAGCCTGGAATCGTTCCGTCCAGATAGACGGTGCTCCAGTGCGCCTTATTGAGGTGCTTGCTCGGCCTCACGTCATCATGCTGCTGACGGAGTAAATCGGCCAGTTCAGGGCTGGTTTTCAGCGACGCCGCCGGACGGCCTTCCACCTCTTTCACCATCGCAAACAGCACATCCCCCACCTTAACCTGCGTGGCCTTCCAGTCGCTGTGGACGCTCTGCTCCGCGCCGGGCTTGCTCATGCAGTACTGAAGTATCTCCGAAATTGTCATCTTTATTCCCCTTGTAGCGTGGCGATAATTTTACGCGAACCACCGTGAATGCGATGCTCTCCCAGCCAGATCCCCTGCCACGTGCCCAGCAACAGCCGCCCGTTGTGGACCGGCAGCATCAACGATACGCCCAGCAAAGAGGATTTAATATGCGAAGGCATATCGTCTGCTCCCTCATAGTCATGCTCGTAAGGGGCGTTGTCCGGGACGCTCTTCAGAAAATGCCGCTCCATGTCAGACCGGACGGTGGGATCGCAATTTTCATTCAGCGTCAGAGAGGCAGACGTATGCTGAAGCAGCAGATGCAGCAAACCCGTTCTGACGCGCGACAGGTCGCGGAGTTGCCCGATGACTTCATCCGTCACCAGGTGAAATCCGCGTGGCTTCGCGCTTAAGGTCAGGGTCTGTTGGTACCACATAGGCTGCTCCATGATGAAAGATGAATCTTTCTAAGTGTGCAGCAAGAAGACGAAAGGTAAAACCCGCAGCAGCGAGATTTGATTAAAAAAGAGTCAAACTCGCTGCCAGGGACTCAGTACTCCGAGTTGACGATCACCTCTTCGCCAAACTTTCCGGCCATCGGCAGCGGTCGATAGGTTGAGTTAGACGCGCGTAACACCCTGATCCCTCTGGCTCCTGCATCCTGCGCGGCGGTAATGTCGTTATCCGAATCGCCATAAAACACTTTGATGTTTTTCTTTTCCAGCCACTGGATTTTGGTGTTTTGCCCCTCTTTGTCACCGGCAAAAATGACCGGGTTCATGTTGGCTGCCGGGATCTGGAAATCGTCCTGCAGTGTTCTGGAGACGGTTTCCGTTTTGGTCTGGCTACGACCGGTGACGAAATAAATACTGTCGCCACGCTTAACATGCATAGCAATTACCGCCCGGGCGACCTCTTTCGGAATGCTGTACTCGTCCCAGCCGTTATTCATCTTTTCCCAGAACTCCGGGTTCTTCAGATACGCTTCGCTGTCGGGAGAATACATTTTTTTGCCGCGCCAGAATCCTGGGCTTGAGAACAAGACGGTATCGTCAATATCGAAGCCCACGGCCATTGGTGGGCGCCCCATCAGGCTGTTTTCGATTTGGGCCACAGAGACCCAGTGAATGGGCGCCTGCTCGGCGAGAATGGCGGCGGTAGTGCCGGTGTAAAGCGGCGTCGGGGCGGAAGCTCGCGCGACGACGGCGCTGTTAAGTGAGAACAATAAGCAGGCGGCGCTGAGCGCCAGTGTGATTTTGCGCATATTTTCCCCTGAATATTCAGCTTGTTATCGTTTTATTTTGAGTGAATGGTCAAAAAACTATCCGACCATAACCCCAGCGGGAGGTGAAGGGAAGGAGTTTTTGCTTATGAAGCGGAATAAAAAGAAGACGATCACAAAGAGTGGATGAATGATGTAGGCCCGGTAAGGCGCAGCCGCCACCGGGCAAGATTTTCTGCGGCCTGATGCCCTCACCCCAGCCCTCTCCCACAGGGAGAGGGGGATAATAAGTAGTGAGTACTTACATCACAGCTGCAAACGCCTGTGCCACGCGGTGAACGTTGCCGGCATTCAGGCCCGCCACGCACATACGGCCGCTGGCGATCAGGTAGACGCCGAACTCTTCGCGCAGGCGATCGACCTGCGCCGTGCTCAGTCCGGTATAGCTGAACATCCCGCGCTGCTTGAGCAGATAATCAAAGTTATGCCCTGGCACAGCTTCTTTCAGGACATTAACCAACTCCTGACGCATCGACAGGATGCGCTTACGCATCGCCTCCACTTCGCCAAGCCAGGACGCTTTCAGCGTTTCGTCACCGAGAACCGTTGCCACCACCTGCGCACCAAAGTTTGGCGGGCTGGAGTAGATACGGCGCACCGTCGCTTTCAGCTGACCCAGCACGCGGCTGGCTGCTTCGGCGTCTTCACATACCACGGAAAGACCACCAACGCGTTCACCGTACAGGGAGAAGATTTTAGAGAAGGAGTTACTCACCAGAACAGGCAGCCCGGCGCTGGCAGCGGCGCGGATGGCATAGGCGTCTTCTTCCATACCTGCGCCAAAGCCCTGATAGGCGATATCGAGGAATGGGATCAGGTTACGGGCCTTCAGCACCTCAATCACCGCATCCCACTGGGCATTGGTGAGATCGGCACCGGTCGGGTTATGGCAGCACGGATGCAACAGCACAATACTGCGCTCCGGCAGTGTGTTCAGTTTTTCCAGCAGCGCATCAACGCGCACGCCGTTCGTTTCGCTGTCGAACCACGGATAGGTCGCCACCTTAAAGCCCGCGCCCTCGAAGATCGCAACGTGGTTTTCCCACGTCGGGTCGCTGACCCACACGCCTGAATCCGGGAAATATTTTTTCAGGAAGTCTGCGCCCACTTTCAGCGCGCCCGAGCCGCCCAGCGTCTGGATGGTCGCCACGCGTTTTTGCGCGAGCACCGCGTGATCGGCGCCGAACAGCAGCGGCGCGATGGTGTTGCGATAAGCGTTTAGCCCTTCCATCGGCAGATACAGAGAAGCGCCGTGTGGAACAGCGTTCAGACGCGCTTCGGCTTCAGCTACGGCTTTTAATTGAGGGATAATGCCATCCTCGTTGTAATACAGACCGATGCTGAGGTTCACTTTGTCGCTGCGAGGATCTTCTTTGAAACGCTCCATTAAGGAGAGGATAGGGTCGCCGGCATAGGCGTCAACTTTCTGAAACACGCGATGGTTCTCCGGAATTCGATGAGGCAGGGATTTCAACAATAAACCGGAAGCAGATGAAGGTCGAGAGCGATATCAGATCAGTTCCTGGATATATCGGCAAATGTGATCGATTCGCTCAGGCAGTGAGCCCTGCACGCGCAGAAAAGGAATATTTCGTGCCGATAGCTCTGCTTCATACCATACCTGCTGTCTGTGGCGAAACGCCTCGCCCTGCCGGGTGCCATCCTGTACAAACGGAAATTCATCTCCGCAAAGTACGACCAGTGCATAGTCTCGTTCAGCTAACTCCTTTAACGCCTGCGGCGCGCTGCCAAACTGATCGAGTGCGTAAAACAGGGTCGTTAAAGGTGACGTATCACAGACCAGATAAGGCGCCGTGCAGGCTAATGCTTCCCTGCGCACTTGCTCGCGGGCAATATGCAGCAAATCCTCCAGCTCCAGGATGCCGTTCTTCGCTTCCCAGTGTTCACGACCATACTCTGCAACGTACGGAACGTTAAGCGTCTGCGCCAGTGCCTTTGCTAGCGTGCTTTTGCCCGTCGATTCTCCACCTAATAAGCAGATACGAAAAACAAAGCTTCGGTACACCTCTGGGGACATCATCTTACGATAACGATGAACATCAGAACGGATGAGCGTTCCCGAAGGGGCCTCTGGTCCCTGTTGACGCTGGAGACGCACGTGCGCAACCGGTCGTCCGAAACGCTGGCTCAGGACAGTGGCAAACCCGTCTCCATAGTCTTCGGCAGTAAATACCGCCTCTGGCTGACAATGCAAAATGTCCTCACACAGCGTTGCAACATAATGCCGGTGAAGATCGTCATCAGCGTCATTCGGTGGCGGTGGCGCAAGGCCATTTGCAGCCAACACATGCGGCGAAAGCACGAGATGGCGACATTGTGGGAAGCGCGTTGTTAACCAGTTAAGCCGCTTTTCAGGTTCGTAACCGCGTATTTCCGGCGACGAATAGCTGATGATACAGACCGTCTCGCACTGCTCAAGTGCCGTATTGATAAGCGCTTCATGGCCTGCATGTAATGGTGCGAATTTGCCTACCACCAGGCCGTTGGTATACAGCGTCATTGCGCACGGATCTCCTTGCGCCACTGATACAGTCCGTGCCACGCATTAAACCAAAACACCAGATATAAACCGGCGGTCAGATACAGTTCTCTCGTCGCGTACAGCGGTACTGCCAGCGTGTTAACAGCAAGCCAGATGTACCAGTTTTCCAGACGCCGTCCCATCAACATAAACTGAGCAAGAATGCTGAATGTCAAAATGATGGAGTCCAGCCAGGGGGCCCATGCATTGGTATAGAGATGCAATATCCACCCGTACGCCGCTGCTACGCTTACGGCGCAGGCTAAAAGCATAAAAAAATGTCCCGGTCTGGTACGACGAACAGGCAAGACCTCTCCATGATTGCCTTTAAGCCAATGCAGCCAGCCGGTTATGCTCGTTATGATGAAAAAGAACTGCAGGGTAACGTCAGCATAAAGCTGCACAGAATAGAAGACCCAGGCATAAAGCCCGCTACCGATGATGCCAATCCACCACGTATGGATATTATTTCTGGCGGCCAGCCAGACGGAGAGAGCATAGGCCAGACATGCAGCGATTTCTGAAGGGGACATTATCCTTCCCTGGAATGAAATGTTAGTCGATGTATTTCATCGCCACCCGCGAGGTCAGACGCGTGATAAGTTCGTAAGCACTTACTTTTGTGATTTCAGCAATACGTTCAACAGGCAAACCTTCGCCCCACATCACCACATCGTCGCCAGGCTTATCCTGGGCTTCAGGCCCAAGATCGACACAAATCATGTCCATCGCCACGCGGCCGACGATCTTCACCTCGCGACCGTTGACCAGAACCGGCGTGCCCGACGGTGCGGCGCGCGGATAGCCGTCACCATATCCCATCGCCACCACGCCGAGACGGGTATCACGCTCGCTGGTCCAGGTACCGCCGTAGCCCACCGGCTCGCCCGCTTTATGATCACGCACGGCAATCAGGTTAGAGACCAGCGACATAACCGGCTGGAAGCCAAAGTCCGGCCCCCAGGGTTTGTTCTCCAGCGGCGACACGCCGTAGAGAATGATGCCCGGTCGCGCCCAGTCGAAATGCGACTGCGGCCACAGCAGGATCCCGCCGGATGCGGCGATCGATCGCATCCCCGGCTTGCCTTCGCAGAAGGTATTAAAGATATCCAGCTGGCGCTCGGTCGCACCGCACTCGGGCTCATCGGCGCGGGCGAAGTGGCTGACAATATTCACCGGCTGGCGCACGTTTTTACACCGGCATAAGCGCTGATAAAACGCTTCCGCACTTTCCGGACGCACGCCCAGACGGTGCATGCCCGTATCAAGCTTCATCCACACGGTCACCGGCTCGCTCAGTTCAGCGGTTTCGAGTGCGGCGAGCTGTTCTTCATTATGCACTGCCGTGTGAAGATGCTGGTCAGCAATGGTCGGCAAATCTGTGGCTTCGAAAAAGCCTTCCAGCAGCAAAATCGGTTGAGTAATCCCCCCCGCGCGCAGGCGAAGGGCTTCTTCAAGACGGGCGACGCCAAAGGCGTCGGCATCGGGGAGCGTTCGCGCGGTCTCAAGAAGACCGTGTCCGTAAGCGTTCGCTTTCACGACTGCAACGAGCTTGCTGGCGGGCGCCAGTTCACGCAGACGTTGCAGGTTGTGTCGCAGAGCGCGGCGGTTAATCACAACAGTTGCCGCTTGCATTTGAATTCCTTAGAAATTACTCATCATCATATTGAGGACCGGCATAGTTGTCGAAACGCGACCACTGTCCGTTAAAGGTCAGGCGCACCGTCCCGATCGGGCCGTTACGTTGTTTACCAATAATAATTTCGGCGATCCCTTTCAGGTCGCTGTTCTCGTGATAAACCTCATCACGGTAGATGAACATGATTAAGTCGGCATCCTGCTCGATGGAGCCGGATTCACGCAGGTCGGAGTTGACCGGGCGCTTGTCGGCGCGTTGTTCCAGTGAACGGTTAAGCTGCGACAGCGCAACGACCGGCACGTGCAGCTCTTTGGCTAGCGCCTTGAGCGAGCGGGAAATCTCGGCGATCTCAAGCGTACGGTTGTCGGAGAGCGATGGGACGCGCATCAGCTGAAGGTAGTCGATCATGATAAGGCCGATACCGCCGTGTTCACGGGCGATACGACGCGCGCGGGAACGGACTTCCGTCGGCGTCAGGCCGGAGGAGTCATCGATATAGATGTTACGTTTTTCCAGCAGAATGCCCATTGTGCCGGAGATGCGCGCCCAGTCTTCATCATCGAGCTGACCGGTACGAATGCGGGTCTGATCCACGCGCGAGAGCGACGCCAGAGAACGCATCATAATCTGCTCGGAGGGCATCTCAAGACTGAAAATGAGTACCGGCTTATCCTGCAACATCGCCGCGTTTTCGACGAGGTTCATCGCAAATGTCGTTTTACCCATCGACGGACGCGCCGCGACGATAATCAAATCCGACGGCTGCAGGCCGGCGGTTTTCTTGTTGAGATCGTCATAGCCGGTGTTTACCCCGGTCACACCGTCGTGCGGCTGCTGGAACAGCTGTTCGATACGGGCGACGGTGGCATCGAGCACATCGGCGATGTTTTTTGGGCCTTCGTCTTTATTGGCGCGGCTTTCCGCGATTTTAAAGACGCGGGACTCGGCAAGGTCGAGCAGGTCTTCGCTGGTGCGACCCTGCGGATCAAAACCGGCTTCTGCGATCTCGTTCGCCACCGAGATCATCTCGCGGACGACGGCACGTTCGCGCACGATATCGGCATAAGCGCTGATGTTCGCCGCACTTGGCGTGTTTTTTGACAGTTCCGCCAGATAGGCAAAACCGCCGCAGCTGTCGAGTTGCCCAAGACGCTCCAGCGATTCCGCGAGCGTAATCAGGTCGATCGGGCTGCCCGACTCCTGCAGACGCGCCATTTCGGTAAAGATATGGCGGTGCGGGCGGGTGTAGAAATCTTCCGCCACGACGCGCTCGGCGACGTCGTCCCAGCGTTCGTTATCCAGCATTAAACCGCCCAACACCGACTGTTCCGCTTCAATCGAGTGCGGCGGGACTTTTAACCCTGCGACCTGGAAATCACGCTCGCGAGGTTCAGTCTGTTTGTTGAAGGGTTTGTTTCCTGCCATAGTGAATGGAGTTACCGAGATAAAGAGTGGGTCGAAAGATTACCATATTTTTCTTACGGAGGGAGCATGGCAACGCGCATTGAATTCCAGAAACACGGTGGGCCAGACGTACTGAAAGCGGTAGAGTTCACCCCTGCCGCGCCTGGCGAAAACGAAGTACAGGTTGAAAACAAAGCCATAGGCATAAACTACATCGACACCTATATTCGCGGCGGTCTCTACCCGCCTCCGTCAATGCCGAGCGGCCTGGGCACCGAGGCAGCCGGTGTCGTCGTTAAAGTGGGCAGCGCGGTCAAACATATTAAAGAGGGCGACCGCGTGGTGTATGCGCAGTCTGCGCTGGGCGCTTACAGCTCCGTCCACAACGTTCCGGCGGATAAAGCCGCCCTGCTGCCTAACGCCATCTCCTTTGAGCAGGCGGCAGCCTCGTTCCTGAAAGGTTTGACGGTTTACTACCTGCTGCGCAAAACCTATGAAATCAAACCCGACGAGCAGTTCCTGTTTCATGCCGCAGCGGGTGGCGTCGGGCTCATCGCCTGTCAGTGGGCAAAAGCACTGGGCGCGAAGCTGATCGGCACCGTTGGAAATGCGCAAAAAGCGCAGCGCGCGCTGCAGGCGGGCGCCTGGCAGGTGATTAACTACCGTGAAGAGAGCATTGTCGAACGGCTGAAGGAGATCACTAACGGCAATAAGGTGCGCGTGGTGTATGACTCGGTTGGAAAAGACACCTGGGAAGCGTCGCTGGACTGCCTGCAGCGTCGTGGGCTGATGGTGAGCTTCGGGAATGCGTCAGGTGCAGTCACCGGCGTGAATCTCGGCATTCTGAACCAGAAAGGCTCGCTGTATGTAACTCGCCCTTCCCTGCAAGGATACATCACCAACCGGGAAGAACTTGAGGAAGCCAGCAACGAGCTGTTCTCGCTGATCGCCAGCGGCGTCATTAAGGTTGATGTGGCAGAGACGCAGAAATATCCGCTAACCGATGCGCAGCGCGCGCATGAGGTGCTGGAGAGCCGGGCAACGCAGGGGTCGAGTTTGTTGATTCCCTGAGTCCCAAAAAGAAATTGGGCTTCCCGTGGGAAGCCCTTTCTTTTTTTAGTTCGGCTGTATGTAGGGTACAGCTCGATGAATTCTTTAACGGCAGTCATAGTGACAGATTCGATAAGTAAATCCTATTCTGTTCTAAGCCATGCTGCCGGAAAAGTTACAACTATGTGACGAACCCCTCAATACCTTAGTAACGAAAGCGGTTATTGCGCTGATAACCGGGCACTTTTGGCGCTTTAATCGCCCGTATCACCCACACCACCGCCACGGCCAGCAGTAACCACGGCAGCAGTTTGATCGTCAGGGCAAACAGTCCGCCAATAAACATGAAGACCGTCGCCACAGCGATAGCCGCCAGAATGCCGAGCAGCGAGATGCCCGTTGCTAACAGCATGACAAAAAAGCCAATCACAAAAAGTAGTTCCAGCATGGTGCTCTCCCACGAGTTCCCGAATGATGCTGCAAACATTACAAGAATCATGCCAGACATAACCTGTTGTTCTTAAAGCAAAACGCCCCGCGAGAATTCGCAGGGCGTGGTGAATTTGACGAACTTTTAGCGAAAGTTATCGCTTGTCTGCCACTAGTCGCAACGCATGTTCCAGCACCTCAATATCTGCACCGGCTTTATGTGCGTTTTCGCTCAGGTAGCGACGCCACTGACGCGCGCCCGGAATGCCCTGGAACAGCCCAAGCATATGGCGGGTGATATGGCCGAGATACGTACCGTTGCTCAGCTCGCGCTCAATGTAAGGATACATCGCCCGCACGACGGCAACCGGATCGGTGTCTGCGCCTTCGATGCCAAAGATTTCGCGATCGACCGTCGCCAGAATGCCCGGATTCTGATACGCCTCGCGCCCAACCATCACCCCATCCATATGTTCAAGGTGCGCTTTGGCCTCTTCCAGCGACTTGATGCCGCCGTTAATGGACATCGTCAGGTGCGGGAAGTCACGCTTCAGCTGATAAACGCGCGGGTAGTCCAGCGGCGGGATTTCACGGTTCTCTTTCGGGCTAAGGCCGGAGAGCCAGGCTTTTCGCGCATGGATGATGAACATCTCACATTCGCCCTTTCCGGAGACCGTATTGATGAAATCGCACAGGAACTCGTAGCTGTCCTGGTCGTCAATGCCGATACGGGTTTTGACCGTTACCGGAATGGAAACCACATCGCGCATCGCCTTGATACAGTCCGCTACCAGCTGGGCATTCCCCATCAGACAGGCGCCAAACATGCCGTTTTGCACGCGATCTGACGGGCAGCCAACGTTAAGGTTGATCTCGTCGTAGCCGCGTTCTTCCGCCAGCTTCGCGCACTGCGCCAGCGCGGCCGGATCGCTGCCGCCCAGCTGCAGGGCAACCGGATGCTCTTCTTCGCTAAAGGCCAGATAGTCGCCCTTCCCGTGAATGATTGCGCCCGTGGTCACCATTTCGGTGTACAGCAACGTGTGGCGGGAGAGCAGGCGCAGGAAATAGCGGCAGTGTCTGTCCGTCCAGTCGAGCATCGGCGCAATGGAGAAACGGTGTGCGGGGAAAGTGGTCTGTGATTCTGACGACATGGCGAAGTTTTAAGCATCTGGTGGAAAGGGGCGCTACTATAGCACAAAGAAAAGCCGGAGGCGCAGCGCCTCCGGTGGACTTTAGAACGTCATGCTCAGCTGAGCTCCTGCGCCCCAGGTTTCGTCTTCACCGTACAGGCCCATAAGGTCAACATGCACGGTGCTAAACGGCGCGAAACCGACACCGCCGGTAAATACATTACTGTCGTTACCCTTTACGTCCGCGCGATAACCCGCACGCACCGCCAGCCAGCTGAGCGGCGTCACCTCGGCACCGACGCCAACATACTGCGACGTATCTTCGCTCTTGAAGCCTTTGGTTTCCGTCAGATCGCCATCGGCGGTCAGCGTCACCAGATCGTTGTGCCAGGCGGCACCGGCGGTCACCAGCGGACGGATCTGATAGGTGTCTTTATAGCTCACCACTTCTCCCGTACGGCCATTGCGGATACGGATATCTTTGGTGTCGATATCACGCGACATCAGGTTTTGTCCGCTTACGCCAACGGTCCAGTGTTCGCCGAAATCGGCCGCAATACCGGCATCCACGTTGAAGCCCGTATCGTCAGTACGGTAGCGGCTGTCGTTCCACTTGTTACTGTCGTAATCGTAGATTGAGGTGGTGTAGTTATAGACCCAGGTTTTTTGCAGTTTTGGTGTTACGCCCACGGAAACCGGGACGCCGCCGAGATCAAACTGACGGGCAACGGCAACACCGTAGTCGGAGACAATCGCCGCCCGGCCGGACGCCGTTGAGTTGAGGTTCTTGGTGATCTGATCCGTACCGTTCAGCGCAGCATCCAGCGCAACACCGGCCGCCACCACATTACTTCGTTGAATACCACGCAGATAATCAATGTCTTGCTGATCGATAGACGAGCTCACCCGGCCATGTGCATAACCTTTCGCCATGAAGGCGACGGAAAGGACATCGTTAGGGATACTCACCGCAAGCCCTGCACCAGCCGTTGCGCGTGCGGTTTTGCCTTTGAGATAGTCCAGCTCATCGGCCAGATCTTTGGCCGCGCCCTGGAATTGATTAATGGAACCTAACGGATTGGTAATAATTTCTCGTGGCGTAAGATTATCAACCACATCCTTGTAGTGATTAATTTTGTCGTTGATGGTATCAATCTCATCCTGAAGATTGTCTTCATCCGTCACCTGCACCCCAACGGCTGGCAAGATGACAGTCACATCATCGTCCGGTTTTGCCTTTGCCAGCAGCGCCGGGTTGATTAACGCCCCACTGCCATAGCTTCCCGACGCCACGCCGGTGCCACCCATGGCGTCGCTGCGTGATTCTGTCCAGGTATTGGCTGCTCCCGCCTGATTTGCCATAAACAAGGAAACAGCAATGCTAACCACCGAAAATTTAAAATTTTTTTTCACAGTATGCCCGTTATAGTCTGTTATGAAATAACCCCTGTCTGTTATCACCCAAACAGGAACGAACTATTGCTGTGAATAAGTAGTAAAAGACCCGCTATTTCTTTCCCTAAGTAAAACTCCCTTACGGCCTGTTATATTTTGTGACGGCCCTCAATATTTATAGAAGAGGAAATTATTTTTTCCCAGGTTTTCCATCATGCGGCCCAAAAAACTGTGGGGGATGGTCTACCCAGCGATCTTCCCGCGTGGCGGCATACACCGGGTTGAGGGGATAGTAGATGCGATTGTGCTTCTTGTTGGCCTCGCCTACGACCAGCAACCGCACCTCTTCCTCAGTGTTATTAATAAAGGTGTGGCAGATACCGGTTCCGGCAGGAAACCCCACGCTGTCACCCGGTTCAAGCTTCCATAAATAGCCATTAATCCACGCCTCTGGATAACCTTCGAGCACATAAATAAACTCTTCTTCATCGCTTTCCGCATGCGGATAGGACGTCCTGCGCCCGGGCGGTAAACGCTCATGATGGATACCAATGCGCCCGAGCCCAAGCTTGCGCGCCAACGGGGCGCCGATAGAAAAAAGCTCATCGCTATCTGGATAGGTCGAATCATCCGCGCCTTCCACGTCGCGCCAGTGCCGAATACAGTCAGGTCTTTTCATTAAGCATCTCCCGGTTTGCGATGGGTCAGGTATAGCACAGACTGGCGGATCTCGGCGTTTTTAGCAGAACATGATAAAGTGGGGGTTTTCCGTCCTATAACATCCGGGGTGCTAAATGGATAAGTCCACAAAAGAGCTGTTAGCGCAGGCCGAAAAGCTGTGTGCGCAACGCAATGTGCGCCTGACTCCGCAGCGCCTTGAAGTCTTACGTCTGATGAGCCTGCAGCAGGGTGCTATCAGCGCCTACGATCTGCTCGACCTGCTCCGCGAAAGCGAGCCGCAGGCGAAACCACCGACCGTCTATCGCGCACTGGATTTCCTGCTGGAACAAGGATTCGTGCATAAAGTTGAGTCCACAAACAGCTATGTATTGTGCCATCTGTTCGATCAGCCCACCCACACGTCGGCGATGTTTATCTGTGACCGTTGCGGCGTGGTGAAAGAAGAGGCTGCGGAAGGCGTGGAAGATATTATGCATACGCTGGCGGCGAAAATGGGTTTTGCCCTGCGTCATAACGTGATTGAGGCGCACGGGCTCTGTTCCGCGTGTGTGGAAGTGGAAGCCTGCCGTCATCAGGACGCCTGTCAGCACGACCACTCTATTCTGGTGAAGAAAAAGCCGCGTTAACGGCAAAAGAAAAGGCGGCATGGAGCCGCCCTGTGGGTTATTCAGCGTTACCAGCGGTAGTCGTTACGGGTTTCCCAGTCTTTGACTTCGTTTTCCGCCTGATCTTTCGCGTAGCCGTAACGTTCCTGAATTTTACCGACAAGCTGATCGCGTTTACCTTCAATGACGGTCATATCGTCATCGGTCAGCTTGCCCCACTTTTCTTTCGCTTTACCTTTGAACTGCTTCCAGTTGCCGCCGATTTCGTCTTTATTCATCATCGTGTCCTCTTAGTTAAGCGTCGGGTCGTAACGTCCGTTACGTTCTTTTCTGCTGGACGTGATAATTATTGTAGTTAAGGATTCGGCGGTTGATTTCATATTCGGAATCTTTAACCGTCACGATATATCGTGACGTGAAGAGAACCAGGTATCGTTTTGCCAGTGGCGGTGCCAGATAAACGCCAGCGACAACCCCCGCAGCAAGAGGAAGACGGCCAGGGCAAGCCACAAACCGTGATTACCCAGCCAGGGGAGCGTCAGCAGCGTCAGGCCAAACCCGGCCGCCGCGACAGCCATGCTGTTGCGCATTTCCGCTCCGCGCGTCGCACCAATAAACATGCCGTCCAGCAGATAACACCAGACGCCGACCACCGGTAAGATGACTTGCCAGATGAGATAGTGGCTCGCCAGCTCGCGCAGCGCAGGAAGAGACGTAAGCAATGCAACGATCTGCTCACCAAAGCACGCGTAAACCAGGCCAAACGCCAGCGCCACCAGCCCAGACTGACGGCAGGCTGCCCGCCAGACGTCCCAAAGCTGCCCGCTTTCGCGCGCGCCGTACGCCTGTCCGGAATGCGCTTCAACCGCATAGGCAAAACCGTCCAGCGCGTAGGCGGTAAAGGTCAGAAGCGTCATCAATACCGCATTGACCGCAACGATTTCTGGCCCCAGTCGAGCCCCGAAAACCGTCAGCGCGCCGAAGCAGAGCTGAAGCAGCAGCGAGCGCAGCATGATGTCACGATTGAGCGCCAGCAGCTTACGGATATTGCCGCGCCATGCGGTTTTGAGCAGCGCAAGGGAGATCCCGCGCATCGCCAGCACGCGCCAGACCATCCACAGACCAATGATAAAGGTTCCGTATTCGGCAATTGCCGTCGCCAGCGCCGCGCCCCGCACGTTCATATGCAGGCCCATTACCAGCCAGACATCCAGCACAATGTTGAGAAGGTTGCCTACCACCAGCAAAATCACTGGTGCACGGGCGTACTGCACGCCCAGTAGCCACCCGAGCAGAACCAGGTTAGCCAGCGAGGCGGGTGCGCTGAGCCAGCGGATTTCAAGGAAACGTCGCGCCTGCTCTAATACCGCCTCGCTGCCGCCAACAACATGGAGCGCAAGGTCGATCAGGGGCGTACGTAATAAAACGATTAACGCCCCCGCGCCAAGCGCGAGGATAAGCGGCTGCACCAGCGCGCGCGCCAGACGCAGCGGATCTTTCGCACCATAAGCCTGTGCGGTAAGGCCGGTGGTACTCATGCGCAAAAAGAGCAGCAGCATAAACAGGAAGCTGGTTGCCGTCGCGCCAATCGCCACGCCGCCAAGATAAACAGGCGAATCAAGATGACCAATAACGGCAGTATCGACCAGACCCAGCAAGGGAACCGTAATATTGGAGAAGATCATCGGCAGAGCAAGACGCCACAATGCCTTATCGGATGCCGTCAGCAGTGACATGAAAGATACCGGGAGTGGGGAATGAATCAGGCTACAGCGGTGCCATAGCCTGTCAGGAAGAGGTTACAGCCATTCACCGTTGCGGATCACCCCAACCGCCAGCCCTTCGATAGAGAAGTTCTGTTCGCGGAGATCGACCACAATGGGTGAAAACTCGCTGTTTTCAGGCAGCAACTGTACGCTGTTACCCTGTTTTTTCAGACGCTTAACGGTCACTTCGTCATCAATGCGCGCCACAACCACCTGGCCATTACGCACATCCTGCGTTTTGTGTACCGCAAGCAGATCGCCGTCAAGAATGCCGATGTCTTTCATCGACATACCGCTAACGCGCAGCAGGAAATCAGCGCTCGGTTTGAACATGCCAGGATCGACCTGGTAATGGCCTTCAATATGCTGCTGAGCCAGTAAAGGCTCACCGGCAGCAACACGGCCTATCAGCGGAATGCCCGTCTCTTCTTCCACCAGCAGGCGGATACCGCGTGACGCACCTGAAACAATCTCAATCACGCCTTTACGCGCCAGCGCTTTCAGGTGTTCTTCAGCAGCATTCGGAGAACGGAAGCCCAGACGCTGCGCGATTTCCGCACGCGTAGGTGGCATACCCGTCTGGCCGATATGATCCCGGATGAGATCAAACACCTCTTGTTGCCTGGTCGTTAACGCTTTCATTCCGCCCCCTGGGTGTATATACAGTTATGCTGTGAGTATATACAGTCAAAGGCGATTTTGGAACCAAAAACTGCACAAAAAACCAGGCACTTAATTATTCCTCGAGGCTCATCGGAAATGTGACCAAAGCAGCGTGACCCAGGTGATAACGGCAGTGATAATCGCCAGCAACACGGCAGCAGAGCCCATGTCTTTTGCGCGGCCAGAAAGCTCGTGGAAATCTGAACCAATGCGATCAACAACGGCTTCAATAGCGCTATTAAGAATTTCCACTATCATCACCAGAAGCACGGAACCGATAAGAAGTACGCGGGTAATAGCATCAACATCAAGGAAACAGGCGACGATCACCGCGATGATAGCGGCGACGCCCTCCTGGCGAAAAGCGGCTTCGTTGATCCACGCGGCACGGAAACCTTTCCATGAATAGCCGGCGGCTTTGATGATACGCGTTAACCCAGTGGTATTATTGGCCATTAAAAGAACCTTTTATTGGAAATAGCGTCAGTAACTATAGCTGTAGCGCGTTTCGCTACAGCCTGAAGTATGACGGGTAACAACAGAAATTTTGCGCGCTTTCTGTTATCCTTGCGCCGCAATTGCATTATTAACCAGAGGCTTTACATCGTTTATGTCCGGCTGGCCACGAATTTACTACAAATTACTTAATTTACCATTAAGCATCCTGGTAAAAAGCAAGTCTATCCCAGCAGAACCCGCGCTGGAGTTGGGGCTCGATACGTCACGTCCCATTATGTACGTTTTGCCTTATAACTCGAAGGCTGACTTACTGACGCTTCGCGCCCAGTGTCTGGCGCATGATTTACCCGACCCGCTTGAACCGCTGGAAGTTGACGGTACGTTGCTGCCGCGCTACGTGTTCATTCACGGTGGACCTCGCGTGTTTACCTATTACACGCCAAAAGAAGAGTCCATCAAGCTGTTCCACGACTATCTCGACCTGCACCGCAGCAATCCCGATCTGGATGTGCAGATGGTGCCGGTATCGGTGATGTTTGGTCGTCGTCCGGGCCGTGAAAAAGGTGAAGAGAACCCGCCGCTGCGCATGCTTAACGGCATCCAGAAGTTCTTCGCGGTCTCCTGGCTGGGACGCGACAGCTTTGTGCGTTTCTCTCCTTCCGTTTCGCTGCGTCGAATGGCGGACGAGCACGGTACCGATAAGATTATCGCGCAAAAACTGGCGCGCGTGGCGCGTATGCACTTCGCCCGTCAGCGCCTGGCTGCCGTAGGGCCGCGTCTCCCGGCACGTCAGGATCTGTTCAACAAGCTGTTGGCCTCCAAAGCGATTGCCCGCGCCGTTGAAGACGAAGCGCGCAGCAAGAAAATTTCGCATGAGAAAGCCCAGCAGAACGCCATTGCGCTGATGGAAGAGATTGCAGCGAACTTCTCTTACGAGATGATTCGCCTGTCCGATCGTATTCTCGGCTTTACCTGGAACCGCCTGTATCAGGGCATCAACGTTCATAACGCCGAGCGTGTACGCCAACTGGCGCATGATGGTCATGAGATTGTCTATGTTCCCTGCCACCGCAGCCACATGGACTACCTGCTTCTTTCCTACGTGCTCTATCACCAGGGGCTGGTACCGCCGCACATCGCTGCCGGCATCAACCTGAATTTCTGGCCAGCAGGTCCGATTTTCCGCCGCCTGGGCGCCTTCTTTATTCGTCGTACCTTCAAGGGCAACAAGCTCTACTCCACCGTGTTCCGCGAGTATCTGGGCGAGCTGTTTAGCCGCGGCTATTCCGTGGAGTACTTCGTGGAGGGCGGTCGTTCCCGTACCGGACGTCTGCTCGATCCGAAGACCGGCACGCTGTCGATGACCATCCAGGCGATGCTGCGCGGAGGAACCCGTCCCATCACGCTGGTGCCAATCTACATTGGCTATGAGCACGTGATGGAAGTGGGCACGTATGCTAAAGAGCTGCGCGGTGCGACCAAAGAAAAAGAGAGCCTGCCGCAGATGCTGCGCGGCCTGAGCAAGCTACGCAATCTCGGTCAGGGCTACGTGAACTTCGGTGAACCAATGCCGTTGATGACGTACCTGAACCATCACGTTCCCGAGTGGCGCGAATCCATCGATCCTATCGAAGCGATTCGCCCGGCCTGGCTGACGCCAACGGTCAACGGCATCGCGTCAGAGCTGATGGTGCGCATTAACAACGCCGGTGCGGCTAACGCCATGAACCTGTGCTGTACGGCGCTTCTGGCTTCGCGTCAGCGCTCGCTGACCCGTGAACAGCTCACGGAGCAGCTGGATTGCTATCTGGATATGATGCGCAACGTGCCGTATTCCGTTGATTCAACCGTGCCTTCTGCTACCGCCAGTGAGCTTATCGATCACGCGCTGCAGATGAACAAGTTTGAAGTCGAAAAGGACACGATCGGCGACATCATCATTCTGCCGCGCGAGCAGGCAGTCCTGATGACCTACTACCGCAACAACATCACCCATATGCTGATGCTGCCGTCGCTCATGGCCGCCATTATTACCCAGCATCGTCATATCTCCCGTCAGGAGCTATTGCGCCATCTTGAGACCATCTATCCGATGCTGAAAGCGGAGCTGTTCCTGCGCTGGAGTAAGGATGAGCTGGCGACAGAACTGGATAAGATGACGGAAGAGATGCGTCGCCAGGGGCTGATTACCCTGAACAACGACGAGCTGCACATCAATCCGTCACGCTCCCGCACCCTGCAGCTGCTGGCGGCCGGTGCGCGCGAAACGCTGCAGCGCTACGCCATTACGTTCTGGCTGCTGAGTGCGAACCCGTCTATCAACCGCGGTACGCTGGAGAAAGAGAGCCGGACGCTGGCACAGCGCCTGTCCGTTCTGCACGGCATTAACGCCCCTGAATTCTTCGACAAAGCGGTCTTCAGTTCTCTGGTCCTTACGCTGCGTGACGAAGGCTACATCAGCGATACGGGCGATGCCGAGCCGGAAGAGACGCTGAAGGTTTACCAGATGCTGGCTGAACTGATTACGTCGGATGTACGCTTGACGATTGAGAGCGCGACGCAGGGCGAGTAACACAATGCCGGGTTATTGCCCGGCCTGACGCCCTGGATAATAAAAAGGCCCGGTAAGCGCTTACGCTACCGGGCCTTATTTTTAGCCTTGTTAAATCACCGCATTTAGCTGAGCAGCGTAAAGGCAATCATCCCGACAATCGCACCCGTCGTGCCGAGGATGGTTTCCATCAGTGTCCAGGTTTTCAGGGTTTGCGCTTCGGTGGCACCGGTAAATTTACCGAACAGCCAGAAGCCCGCGTCGTTAACGTGAGAGACCACAATCGAACCGCCCGCGATACAGATAGACAGCGCTGCCATCTGCGCACCGGAGTAGTTCAGCTGTTCAATCACCGGCATCACCAGACCCACGGCGGTTAAACACGCCACGGTTGCGGAACCCTGGATGATACGCACCGCCGCAGCCAGCACGAAGCAGGTGACCGCAATCGGCAGGCCCATCCCGGTAAGCGCTTCGCCAAGAGCCGGGCCCACGCCGGAATCCACCAGAACCTGCTTGAACACGCCGCCGGCACCGATCACCAGCAGGATAATGCCCGCAGGCTGCAGCGCGGCACCGCAGATCTCCATCACCCGGTCTTTTGGCATCCCCTGACGCATCGCCAGGCCGTAAATCGCCACCAGACAGGCCACCAGGATCGCCGTGAACGGGTGACCGATGAACTCAAACCACTCGTAGGCGGTAGAACCGACCGGCACAAAGCGCGCTGCGATGGTTTTCAGGCCCACCAGCACCAGCGGCAGCAGGATCAGCGACAGGCTGAAGCCGAAGGACGGCATTTTGCCCTCGCCCAGGTGCGGCTCGGTGATGTCATCCGGAATATGCAGCTCAACGTAACGGCTGATGAAGTTGCCCCACAGCGGGCCGGCAATAATCATCCCCGGAATTGCCGCGCACAGGCCGATCAGGATCATCCAGCCAAAGTCAGCGTGCATCTGGGATGCGAGCAGCATCGGCGCAGGCCCCGGCAGCAGAAACGCTGCGGCCGCCGCCACGCCCGCAAACAGCGGAATAACCAGCTTAACGAGGTTAGTACCGGTATGGCGCGCCATGGAGAATGCGACGCTTATCAGCAGCACAACGGCCACTTCGAAGAACAGCGGCAGCGCGCAAATCAGACCGGCCAGACCAATCGCGTAGTGCGCGCGGCTGTGGCCAAAGGATTTCAGCATCTTGACAGCAATCTGGTCGACCGCGCCCGTCTCGTGCAAAATCTTGCCAAACATCGCGCCCAGCGCGACCACAATCGCCAGGAAGCCCAGCGTACCGCCCATCCCTTTTTCCATTGTCGCGGCGATCTTGTCGAGCGGCATACCGGAAAAGAGACCAGCACCAATAGAAACCACCATCAAAGCAACAAAGGCGTGCATACGCGCCTTCATCACTAAAAACAGCAGCAGCAATACAGAACCCACTGCCGTCAAAACTAGCGTTAATGTACTCAAAACTTACTGCCTTTTATTGATGACCTCGATGGTGCTGGCAACAACACCCTCCAGTGACTGATCGATATCAACCACTAAGACGTCTTTCTCGTCTTCACCCGGCTCCTGCAGCGCTTCGAACTGCGTTACCAGCATCTGGGTTTTGAAGAAGTGACCTTTACGCGCCTTCAGGCGGCTTTCAATCACCTCGAAATCCCCTTTCAGGTAGATGAAAGAGAGGTTCGGGTTGCCGTCGCGCAGCAGGTCGCGGTAGGTTTTTTTCAGCGCGGAACAGACGATCAGGGAAACTTTGTTGGTGCGCTGCATAGCGAACGCGGCATCGTTCAGCGCCTGCAACCACGGTTTACGGTCGTCATCGTTCAGCGGCTCGCCGGAGGCCATTTTCATGATGTTGCTGCGCGGATGGAGGAAGTCGCCATCAAGGAACGCAGCCTGGAGTTGATGCGCCACTTCGCTGGCTACGGCTGATTTCCCGCTACCGGAAACGCCCATCAGGACGTAGACGTGGTGATCGTGATTAGTCGTGCTCAAAGGGTGTCCCTCAGTCAATTGTTACGGGTAACAGTTATCGGTAACATTGTCCTGCCGGGGCAAAAGAGAAGCAATATCCAAACGTGCGCGAAGTGAATAAATGTGAGCTACTTCAAATTTGTCAGTTCAAATAGATCCACCCGGTGACAAGGTGAAACCTAAATCTAACATTTTCGGGGTCACCGTCTCGCCACGAATGCGCGCCAGCAGGCGTTCTGCGCCAATGCGGCCCATACGTTCACGCGGCGTCAGGACGCTCGCCAGACGTGGCTCCATCACCTGGCCAATATCGTGGCCGTGGAAACCGGCGATCGCCATATCATCAGGGATCTTCAGCCCCAGACGCTGGCATTCAAACGCCGCGCCGACCGCAAGGTCATCGTTGGTACAGAAAATACCGTCCAGTTGCGGATACTCGCGTCGCGCCTGACGCATCAGCTCAATACCCGACGTATAGGAAGAGGACTGCTCCACCATCACGCTGTACGGGGTTAAGTTCGCGTCGAGCATCGCCTGCTCGTATCCCTTCTGTTTGATGATAGTACGTTCATCAAGACGCGCACCCAGATAGGCGATATGACGATGACCACGGGCGATGATGGCCGCCGTCATCTGGCGCGCCGCTTCGAAGTTATCGAACCCAACGGCGATATCGAGGCACGGCGACTGGCTGTCCATCAGCTCCACCACCGGAATACCGGCCACTTCAATCATTTTGAGCGTGCGGGCAGTGTGGGTACGTTCGGTTAAAATCAGGCCGTCAATGTTCCAGGAAAGCATCGACTCAAGACGTTCCTCTTCGAGTTCCGGCTTGTACCCGTAGTGGGCGAGCATGGTCTGATAGCCAAAAGCATCGGTGACGCTTTCGATTCCACGTAATACTTCGGCGAAAACCTGGTTGGTCAGGGAAGGAAGCAGAACGCCCACCGCACGGCTGGTCGCATTGGAGAGAATATCGGGCGCGCGGTTGGGGATATAACCCAGTTCATCAAGGGCAGCGGCAATCTTGCCACGTAACGCCACGGAAACCTGTTCCGGGTTACGTAAAAAACGGCTGACCGTCATTTTGGTCACACCGACGCGATCGGCGACATCCTGAAGTACGGGGCGTTTCTTTTTCATCGTCCTGAGAAATCTTGAAGTGAGAGATTTGCTCAGTTTATCACGTACAAAGCTCAACCTTCCCCGTTTAAAGGGAAGGTTGAGTAATTATTTATACCGGCGGCAGGTCAAACAGCAGGATTTCACTTTCGCTGTCGGCATGCACGGAGAGCGCCTGCTCATCCCAGATGGCCAGACCATCGGCGGTGGTTGCTTTGGTGCCGTTGATGGACACTTCACCTTTCACCACCTGGATCCAGACGCGGCGGTTGGCGGCAATCTGATGAACAGACTGTTCGTCTTTCGCCAGCGCCCAGCGGTACAGCTCCATATCCTGATGCACTTTCAGGGAACCTTCACGCGCATCCGGGGAGAGCACCAGCTGTTTGCCCTGTTTCGCGTCGAAGCGGCGCTGCTCGTAGCGCGGCGTGATGCCGGTCTCTTCTGGAATGATCCAGATTTGATACAGGTGCAGTTTTTCCGTTTTGCTCGGGTTGTACTCGGAGTGACGCACCCCGGTACCCGCGCTCATAATCTGGAACTCGCCCGCCGGAACCTGCTCTTTGTTACCCATGCTGTCCTGGTGCTCAACCGCGCCTTCCAGCACATAGGTCAGGATTTCCATGTCTTTGTGCGGGTGGGTACCGAAGCCCTGGCCTGCATCAATCACGTCGTCGTTAATCACGCGCAGTGCGGAGAAGCCCATGAAGTTCGGGTCGTAGTAGTCGGCAAACGAGAATGAATGCCATGAGTCCAGCCAGCCATGATTCGCGTGACCACGTTCGTTTGCTTTGCGTAAGTAGATCATTGTTTCACCCTCAGTTCGTTTCGATGGAGTAAGTGTGGACGCAAACCGCCTGGGATCATAGAGGGTGAAAATTGACTCCTCTGTTCAAAAATTGTGAACAAGCGCAGAGGAGCCTTTTTTGCTTATTTCGCGAGGGTTATCGTGGCAGGAGAAGCCTGCTCGAAGGCCCGCTCAAGGATTTCGAGGTTGGTCAGAACGTCAGATTCCTTGACGTAATTCGGCGCGCCGGTTGTGAGGGTCTCAAACAGCGCATCGTAGACGCGGCCATAGTCGCCAATTTCCGGTTTCAGCTCTTCCCTGACCGTGACGCCCTCATCGTTCACATACTCCAGCACACCCACGGAATCATCCGCCGCAAAGCCCGGTTCACCGGGCATAATGTTGGCCTTCAGGCTGGTCTCCTGCTGGTCAATACCGTATTTGATAAACGAGCCTCGGGTGCCGTGAACGATAAATTTCGGATAGTCGATTTTTACCAGATGGCTGGTTTTGACGATGGCCTTCATGTCGCCGTAGAACAGCTGCGCTTCAAAAGTATCGTCCGGGTTGGCTTTGTTACGCAGGCTGCGGATGTCATACGCCACGTGGTCCGGGCGGCCAAACAGGGAGATGATCTGGTCCATGGTATGCACACCCAGACCATAGAACGAACCGTCCTGCGGCAGTCCGGGTTGCGTTTCCGCCACCGGACGGTAGTAATCGAAATGACTTTCGATTTCCACGATATCGCCGAGATTGCCGCTTTCAATCGCTTTTTTCGCCGTCAGGAAGCAGCTGTCAAAGCGACGGTTCTGATACGGCGTAACGGTCAGGCCTTTGCTTTTCGCCAGCGCGAACAGCTCTTTTGCTTCGGCGATAGTCGGGGTGAACGGTTTTTCTACCAGCACGTTTTTGCCCGCTGCGAGCGCGCGTTTGGCATAGTCAAAATGGCTGTCGGCGTGGGTGCAGACAACCACCAGCTTCACCTGCGGGTCGTTAAGCACCTCATCGAGATCGCTGGTGAAATGGATATGAGAATACTGCGGAGATTGCTCTTCCGGCTTCGCGCGGCGGCGATAGATATGGGCCACATGCCAGCTGTCTTTGCGGTTGAGAACATACGGCAGGTGGTAGCGGGTCGTACTTTTACCAAATCCAATAAATGCGCAATGTAGTGTCATAGCTCAGTCCTTTTGGAAGGTTACTGAGTCTAACCATAACAAAAAAAAAGCCAGCTAAAAGCTGGCTAAAGTAATACTGGAAGCAATGTGAGCAATGTCGTGCTTTCAGGTTCCCGTAGGGGTCTTCCTGAATGCAGAGCAATAATAATCATTCTCATTCGCACTTGTCCAATACTTTTTGCAAAAAATAGCGGTTGACTCAAATTTTAAAGTCATTGATGTTGGAAGGGACGTTTAACTGACTGAGGAACAAGGAATGAGTGAGATAGTGATACGCCATGCGGAACCGAAAGATTATGACGCCATTCGTCAGATCCACGCCCAGCCGGAGGTGTACCACAACACGCTACAGGTTCCTCACCCCTCTGAACACATGTGGCAAGAACGGCTATCCGACCAGCCCGGCATCAAGCAGCTCGTCGCCTGCATAGATGGTCATGTCGTCGGACATCTGTGCATCGCCATCGCGCAACGCCCACGCCGCAGCCATGTGGCTGATTTTGGGATTTGCGTAGGCGCACAGTGGCAAAACCGGGGCGTAGCCAGCGCGCTGATGCGCACCATGATTGATATGTGCGACAACTGGCTGCGCGTTGACCGCATTGAGCTGACGGTGTTTGTCGATAACGAGCCGGCGATTACGGTGTACAAAAAATACGGGTTCGAAATTGAAGGCACCGGCAAGCGCTATGCCCTGCGCAACGGCGAGTATGTGGACGCGTACTACATGGCGAGAATGAAGTGACACACTCCCCTCACCCCGGCCCTCTCCCCATAGGAGCGAGGGAGAAAAGACCGCACCGTGCAATCCCCTCTCCCCTATGGGGAGAGGGTTAGGGTGAGGGGAATAATTAATACCCCGCCGTCAAATCATCCACCGAACGCGGATCTGACGCGCCAAACAGCGCCCCGTCTGGCCCGACCATAATGCTCTGCGTACTGCCCATCGCCTCTTTCACCGCCACCTTCTGCCCACGCTGCTCAAGCAGCTTGATGGTGTCCGGGCTAAAGCCCTTCTCGACGCGCAGCTCGTCCGGCAGCCACTGATGGTGGAAACGCGGGGCGTTGGTGGCTTCAGCGACGTTCATCCCAAAATCGATGCTGTTCACCACCATCTGCAATACGGTGGTGATAATCCGGCTGCCGCCGGGGCTACCGGTTACCAGCCAGGTTTTCCCGTCTTTCACCACGATGGTAGGCGACATGGACGACAGCGGACGTTTCTTCGGCCCTACCGCATTCGCATCGCCGCCAACCAGCCCGTAGACGTTCGGCACGCCCGGCTTGGCGGAGAAGTCATCCATCTCGTTATTCAGCAGAATGCCGCTGTTGCCCGCCACAATCCCGGTGCCAAAGGTCGTGTTGAGCGTATAGGTCACCGCCACCGCGTTACCGTCTTTATCTACCACCGAGAAGTGGGTGGTCTGGTTGCTTTCATACGGCGCCAGCTTGCCGGGACGGATCTCGCTCGACGGCTTAGCCTTGTTGATATCGATCTGATCGGCAATAGATTTGGCATAGGCTTTGTTAGTCAGCGCCTGCCACGGTACCTTCACGAAGTCCGGATCGCCGAGATATTCCGAGCGGTCCGCGTAGGCGCGTTTTTCCGCTTCCGCCATCACCTGCATGGCATCCGCGCTGCCGAAGCCGAACTTGTGCATATCGAAGTTTTCAAGAATGTTGAGGATCTGCACGATGTGAATGCCCCCGGAAGACGGCGGCGGCATGGAGAAGACCTCGTAACCGCGATAGGTGCCGCTAATCGGCTCGCGCTCCACCGCCTTGTAGTCAGCCAGATCCGCTTTGGTGATGAGCCCCCCGTTCTTTTGCATCTCTTCTGCAATCTGGTCGGCAATCGCCCCTTTGTAGAAGGCGTCCGGACCGTGCTCCGCAATCAGCTCCAGGCTTTTAGCGAGGTTCTTCTGCACCAGCTTATCGCCCTTCTTCAGCGGTTCACCGTCTTTCCAGAAGATAGCCTTGCTGTTTTCGTGATTCGGAATGACTTCGCTACCGTAGGTTTTGAGGTCGTCTGCCAGCGCGTCATTCACCACAAAGCCCTCCCGCGCCAGCTTGATAGCAGGCTGTACCACCTTGTTCAGCGGCATCGTGCCGTATTTCTCCAGCGCCAGCGAGAAGCCCGCAACGGTGCCCGGCGTGCCGGACGCGAGATGCGAGGTCAGAGATTTTTTACTGTCCGGGTTCCCCTGGTCGTCGAGGAACATGTCCCGTGACGCCTGAGCAGGCGCCATTTCACGGAAGTCGATGGCGGTGGTTTTCCCGTCTTTGGTGCGCAGCATCATAAAGCCGCCGCCGCCCAGGTTCCCCGCCTGCGGGTGCGTCACCGCCAGCGCGTAGCCGACGGCGACCGCGGCATCCACCGCGTTACCGCCCTGCCTGAGAATATCGACGCCCACGCGGGTCGCCAGCGCATCCACGGATGCCACCATGCCGTGGGTTGCCCGCACGGGATGAAAAACATCTTCCTCCACGCCGTAAGAGACCGGAGGCGCCGCGGGCGGGTTGGCCGCCACGCTAAATGTACCGCCTGCCATCAGCGCGACGAGGGCGACCCAGCGCAAAAACGTTGGTTTCATGATTATTGTTCTCCAGGTGAAGGGATCCATATTCCCCGCTTAAGCCTGGTTCACAACTCCTAAAAAATCATCGTCATGGTGAAATCAGGGTAAACTTAAGAGAGACCTCAAAAGGAGGAAATGACAATGAAACGCTTGATGATTCTTACGGCGCTGATCCCGTTTGCCGCGCTCGCACAGCCACTCAACACCATGAACAACCCGAACCAGCAGGGTTATGTCATCCCGAGCCAGCAGCGTATGCAGACCGAGATGATGAGCCAGCAACAGCAGCAGAAAGGGATGCTTAATCAGCAGCTTAAAACGCAGACCCAGATGCAGCAGCAAAGCCTGCAAAATCAGATGAACGCCAACACCCAGCGCGTACAGCAGGGTCAGGTGCGCGAGCAGCCGCTACCGAATAAAAACGGCGGAATGTTAGGTGGAATGACGTCGTCAGGCAGCGGACAGCAGCATATGCTGCCGCCGCAGTCGAATGGCACTATGCTTAATCCGCAGAATTAAAGTCCGGGCCGATCAGGTCAATCGCATCGGTACAGATGCTGTCCACGCCCCAGCGCAGCAGTTCGGCCGCACGCTGGGGTTTATTAACTGTGTAGACCAGAATATGCAGACCCGCGTCTTTCAGCATCTTCACCCGCGCCTCATCCAGCAGCCTGTGATTGAGATGGATAGAGACACACGCCAGGCGCGTCGTTAGCTCGTGCCAGTCCTCGCGCCACTCGTCAAGCAGAAGCCCGCGCGGCAGTTCCGGCACGGCCGCCTGCGCAGCCTCCAGCGCATCGATTTCAAATGATGACAGCAGCGGCGCGGTCATCCCTTCCCACAGCTCGCGTGCGGCCAGGGCAATGACTTTGCCGGTCAGCGGCCCGGTGCCGGTGGTCGGTTTGATTTCGATATTGGCCATCATGCCGTGCTGGCGACAGCGATCGGCCACTTCCGCCAGCAGCGGCAGCGGTTCGCCTTTGAATTCGCCGCTGTACCAGCTTCCGGCGTCTACCTTCAGCAGATCGCGCCACGGCAGCTCGCCCGCCACGCCCCAGCCGTTGCTGGTGCGTTCGAGATTATCGTCATGCAGCAGGAAAATTTCGCCGTCTTTCGACAGCTTGGCGTCGAACTCGATCATCGTGTGACCGTAGCGCGCGCCAACGTCAATCGCCGCCAGCGTGTTTTCCGGCGCCAGCTTACCGCCGCCCCGGTGGGCGACGACGTGGGGATAAGGCCAGTTGCTCATACTCGTTGTCCTGTTTCACCGTCAAACAGGTGCAGATGGTTTTCCGGCAGGTGCAGCCACAGCGTGCTGCCTGCTTGCGGGCGCTCCTGATGCGCCAGGCGCACCACCATTTTTTGCTCGCCCCAGCGCCCGTGCGCCAGGTTATCTGCACCCAACATCTCCAGCGTGTCCATCACCAGCGGCACGCCGCCTTCCGCCTGAGAGGTTAAACCGATATGTTCCGGGCGGATACCGAGCGTCATCTTACGCCCGGCGTAGCCACGATAGTACCAGTTGATTGGCAATGCCATCCCGCTTTCCAGCTCAAAGTGCGAGCCCGCGCTGCTGATGCGCCCTTCAAGCAGGTTCATCGCCGGGCTGCCGATAAAGCTCGCCACAAAGCGGGTGGCCGGTTTCTCATAGACCTCCACCGGGGTACCAATCTGCTCGGCCACGCCTTTGTTCATCACCATCACGCGCTGGGCGAGGGTCATGGCTTCGACCTGATCGTGGGTAACGTACAGTGACGTGGTTTTCAGACGGCGGTGCAGTTGCTGCAGCTCGAGCCGCATCTGCACGCGCAGCTTGGCGTCGAGGTTAGAAAGCGGCTCGTCGAAAAGGAATACTGCCGGATCGCGCACGATGGCGCGCCCCATCGCCACGCGCTGGCGCTGGCCGCCGGAAAGCTCGCGCGGGCGGCGCTTCAGCAGGCCGTCCAGCTCCAGAATGCGGGCGGCTTCTTTCACGCGCTCCTCGATATGGCCTTTGCCCATGCCGCGGATTTTCAGCCCCCAGGCCATGTTCTCCTCCACGCTCATGTGCGGATAGAGAGCGTAGTTCTGGAAGACCATCGCGATGCCCCTGTCTTTCGGCTCCATCTCGGTGACGCGCTGGCGATCAATCCAGATATCCCCGGAGGTCACGCGCTCCAGCCCCGCCACCATGCGCAGCAGGGTGGATTTGCCACAGCCGGACGGGCCAACCATCACGATAAACTCCCCGTCCGCCACGTCGAGCGTGAGCGGCTGGATAACCTGGGTTTTGCCGTCCCAGCTTTTGGTTACTGCCTGAAGTTTTAAACCTGCCATCTTATTTCTCGCTATCGACCAGGCCGCGGACAAACGCGCGCTGCATGGCTAAAACAATGACTACGGGTGGGATAAGGGTCAGCAGCATCGCCGCCATCACCTGGTTCCAGAGGGTGGTGCCTTCGCCAGTGGCGATCATGCCTTTGATGCCCGCCACGGCGGTGCCGAGATTGACGTCCTGAATAATCAGCAGCGGCCACAGGTACTGGTTCCAGCCGTAGATAAAGGTGATCACAAACAGCGCCGCAAGGTTGGTTTTCGACAGCGGCAGCACGATGTCGCGGAAGAAGCGCATCGGCGAGGCGCCGTCGATGCGCGCCGCTTCAATCAGCTCGTCCGGCAGGGTCATAAAGAACTGGCGGAACAGGAAGGTGGCGGTCGCCGAGGCCATCAGCGGCAGGGTTAAGCCCGCGTAGCTGTCGAGCAGCTTCAGGTTGGCGATCACCTCCACCGTCGGGAAGATACGCACCTCTACCGGCAGCATCAGGGTGATAAAAATCATCCAGAAAAACAGGTTACGCAGCGGAAAACGAAACCAGACGATGGCGAAGGCCGAGAGCATCGACACCGTAATTTTGCCGACGGTAATGCCGAACGCCATGATGAAGCTGTTGAACATCATCAGCCAGAACGGCGCGCTGTTGGCGCCTACGCCCTGGGTCCAGATGGTCTTCATGTTCTCGAAAAGATGTCCGCCTGGGATCAGCGTCATCGGCGTATCGAACACCGCTTTGGTGTCCAGCGTGGCGGCGACAAAGGCCACGTACAGCGGGAACAGAATGACGATAATCCCTAAAATCAGCATGGTGTGGCTGAAAATCGTCAGCCCGCGACGGTTCTCAATCATTGGTAGCGCACCTTACTTTCAACATAGCGGAACTGCACCACCGTGAGGATGATGACGAGGAACATCAGCACCACCGACTGCGCGGCGGAGGCCGAGAGATCCAGCCCGGCGAAGCCTTCGCGGTAGATCTTATAGATAAGCGTGGTCGTCGCCTGTACCGGACCGCCTGCGGTCGCCGCATCGATCACCGGGAAGGTGTCGAAGAAGGCGTACACGAGGTTAACCACCAGCAGGAAGAAGCTCACCGGGGCGATCAGCGGCAGCGACAGCCTGAAGAAACGACGAATCGGCCCTGCGCCGTCAATCGCGGCGGCTTCCACCAGCGAGCGCGGGATGGACTGCAGCGCGGCAAAGAAGAACAGGAAGTTATAGCTGATCTGCTTCCACACCGAGGCAAACACCACCAGGAACATGGCCTGACCGCTGTTCTGGGCGTGGTTCCAGTCGTAGCCGAACTCTGCCAGGAAATGGGTAATCAATCCGCGACCGGGGTTAAACAGGAAAATCCACAGTACGGCGGCAACGGCGGGCGCCACGGCGTACGGCAGCAGCATCAGGGTCTGATAAATACGACTGCCGCGCACCACGTAATCCACCAGCGCGGCGAAAAACAGCGAGGCAACAAGGCCGCTGACGGTGACCAGCGCGCTGAACTTCATGGTCGTCCAGAAGGAGTCCAGGTAGTAGCTGTCATGGAACAGCGCGGTAAAGTTGTCCAGCCCGACAAACTGGCTGGAGAGCCCAAACGGATCGACGCTTTGTACCGAGTACCACAGCGCTTCGCCCGCAGGCCAGATAAAGAAGATAACGGTGATGACCAACTGGGGTGCGACCAACAGGTACGGCAGCCAGCGGGAGCGAAACACCGGACGGGATGATGACATTGAGATTGGGTTCCTGAACAATGCCGGGTGGCGGCTACGCCTTACCCGGCCTACAAAACATCCCCCTCACCCCGGCCCTCTCCCCAAAGGGGCGAGGGAGAAAAGACGGCTCCGCGCAGTCCCCTCTCCCCTATGGGGAGAGGGTTAGGGTGAGGGGCAGGTTTGATTACGATTTAGTCGACTGCTCAAAGCGGCGCAGCAGCTGATTCCCGCGCTCTACCGCAGAGTCCAGCGCCTGCTGTGGCGTTTTCTTCCCGGTCCACACGCTTTCCAGCTCTTCATCCACAATGGTGCGGATCTGCGGCATATTGCCCAGGCGCAGGCCTTTAGTGAACGGCAACGGCGGCTTGTTCAGCATCTGACGCGTTGCGATGTCCGCGCCCGGGTTCTTGCTGTAGAAGCCCTGCTCGCGGGTCAGGTCATAAGCCGCTTTGGTGATCGGCAGGTAGCCGGTCTTCTGGTGCCATTCGGCGGCGTTTTCAGGCTTCGCCAGGAAATCGAGGAACTCGGCCACGCCTTTATAGGTGCCCTTGTCTTTACCCTGCATCACCCACAGACTCGCCCCGCCGATGATGGCGTTCTGCGGCGCGCCCTTCACGTCAGCGTCGTACGGCATCATGCCCACGCCGTAGTTGAATTTGGCGTAGTGACGGATATCCGCCAGCGAACCGGACGAGGCGGTGGTAATGGCGCAATCACCGTTGTAGAACTTCTCGGTGGATTCGTCTTTACGCCCGAAGTAGCTGAAGTCGCCCTTCTTGTTGAGTTCTTCCAGCAGCGCAATGTGTTTCACCTGCTCCGGCTTGTTGAACTCCAGTACCGCATCGGTGCCGTCGAAGCCGTTGTTTTTGGTCGCCACAGGCAGGCCGTGCCAGGCGCTGAAGTTTTCAATCTGGATCCAGCCCTGCCAGCCGCTGGCGTAGCCGCACTTCATCCCTGCCGCTTTCAGCTTCGCGGTGTACTCCGCCAGGTCCTGCCAGGTTTTTGGCGGCTGCTCCGGGTCTAAACCGGCTTTTTTGAAGGCGTCTTTGTTGTAGTACAGCACCGGCGTGGAGCTGTTAAACGGCTGAGACAGCAGATGTCCGGTTTTGGAGTCGGTGTAGTAACCCGCTACGGTCGGCACAAACTGCGACTCGTCGAAGTTGATGCCCGCTTCTTTGAACACTTCATAGACCGGCTTGATGGCTTTGGAAGCCATCATGGTGGCGGTACCCACTTCATAAACCTGTAACAGCGCAGGTGCGTTACCGGTACGGAAGGCGGCAATGCCCGCGCTCAGGCTCTGCTCGTAGTTACCTTTGTACACCGGCACAATTTTGTAATCCGGATGGGTGTCGTTGAAACGCTGCGCCAGGGAGTCAACTTCTTTACCTAACTCCCCTTCCATGGAATGCCAGAACGGAATGGTCGTCACAGCCATTGCGTTCGTCGCAAAAGCCAGACCCAGTGCCAGACCCAAAGCTGTGTGTCGTAACGATGTCATTGTCATCTCTCTTATTGTGCCGGATGCGCGATATCACGCGTTTTATGCTCGCGAGGTAACATGACATGCTCGAATGACAGAAAAATAACTGTTTGTTTACAGATGAGTGACAGCCAGGCGTCAGGGGGATGATGGTTGTGTGAAGGGGTTGGATGGTTGGATGGGGTCTGGTGCCCTCACCCCGGCCCTCTCCCACGGGGAGAGGGAGAAAACACTAAAAAAGGCAACTTGCGTTGCCTTTTTGCTTTTACCTATCCGCCCAGATACGCGCTCCGCACCGCTTCGTTCGCCAGCAGCGCATCGCCGGTATCTTCCAGCACCACGCGGCCGTTCTCCAGCACGTAGCCACGGTCAGCGAGCTTCAGCGCCTGGTTGGCGTTCTGCTCGACGAGGAAGATGGTCATCCCCTCTTTACGCAGCTGCTCGATGGTGTCGAATATCTGCTGGATGATGATCGGCGCAAGACCAAGCGACGGCTCGTCCAGCAGCAGGAGACGCGGCTGGCTCATCAGCGCGCGGCCAATTGCCAGCATCTGCTGTTCACCGCCGGACATGGTGCCCGCACGCTGAATGCGACGCTCCCACAGGCGCGGGAAGAGTTCGTACACCCACTTGATGCGGGTCTGGTATTCATCGCGGTGGGCGAAGAAACCGCCCATCGCCAGGTTCTCTTCCACCGTCATGCGCGAGAATACGCGACGCCCTTCCGGGACAATCGCCACCGCCTCACGCATGATTCTGGCGGTCTGCCAGTCGGTAATGTCTTTCCCATCGAACACAATCCGCCCGCTGGTAGCGCGCGGGTCGCCGCACAGGGTGCCGAGCAGCGTAGTTTTACCCGCGCCGTTGGCACCAATCAGGGTGACGATTTCACCCTGATTGATATGCAGGCTGACGTCGTGCAACGCCTGGATCTTGCCGTAGTGCGCGTTGACCTTGTCGAACGTTAACATCGCTTTTTCCATCTTATGCCTCACCCAGGTATGCGCGGATCACGTCCGGGTTGTTGCGGATCTCTTCCGGCGTGCCGTTTGCCAGCGGCGTGCCCTGGTTGACCACGTAGATACGGTCCGAAATACCCATCACCAGCTTCATGTCGTGCTCAATCAGCAGGATGGTGGTGTCGTGGTGATCGCGCAGTTCGGCAATCAGCTCGTCCAGCTCTTTGGTCTCTTTTGGGTTGAGGCCTGCCGCCGGTTCGTCGAGCATGAGGATTTCCGGCTGGGTCACCATGCAGCGCACAATCTCCAGACGACGCTGGTCGCCGTAGGCCAGATTGCTCGCCTGACGGTTGGCGTGCTGCAGCAGGCCAATTCGATCGAGCCAGGTGGCGGCGCGATCGAGCGCTTCATCCTGGGCACGGCGGAAGGCCGGGGTTTTCAGCAGACCGGAGAACAGCCCGGTTTTCAGCTGCTGATGCTGCGCGACCAGCAGGTTCTCAATCACCGTCATCTCGCGGAACAGGCGCACGTGCTGGAAGGTACGCACCACGCCCATGCGGGCAATCTGCTGGCCCGGCAGCCCTTCAAGATGCTTGTCGCGCAGCATGATGGTGCCGCCCGTCGGCTTGTAAAAACCGGTCAGGCAGTTAAAGACCGTGGTTTTCCCCGCGCCGTTCGGGCCAATCAGGGAGACAATCTCTTTCTTGTGCAGATCCAGTGACACATTGTTGACCGCCAGCAGGCCGCCAAAACGCATCATCAGACCGTTAACGGATAATAATGGCTGACTCATGCCTGCTCTCCTTTCGCCTGAGTGCGTTTCAGCTTCAGCTGTGGACGAGTCATCGGCAGCAAGCCCTGCGGACGCCAGATCATCATCAGCACCATCAAACCACCCAGCATCAGCATGCTGTATTCGTTAAAGTCGCGCATCAGCTCGCGCGAGACCACCAGCAGGATGGCCGCTAGGATAACGGCGAACTGCGAGCCCATCCCGCCGAGCACCACAATGGCCAGCACAAAGGCGGATTCGGCAAAGGTGAACGACTCCGGGCTAACGAAGCCCTGACGGGCGGCAAACAGCGTACCGGCGAAACCGGCAAACGCGGCGCTGATGGTGAACGCGGTCAGCTTGATGCGGGTCGGGTTCAGGCCCAGGGAGCGGCAGGCAATCTCATCTTCACGCAGCGCTTCCCACGCTCGGCCCAGCGGCATGCGCAGCAGACGGTTAATCACGAACAGTGTGATCACCACCAGCAGCAGCGCCACCAGATAGAGCCAGATTACGCGGTCGGACGGGTCATACTTCACGCCGAAGAAGTTACTGAAGGTATCCCAGCCGCCTTCACGGGCGGTACGGCTGAACTCCAGGCCGAAGAAGGTTGGCTTCGGGATCTGGCTGATGCCGTTCGGGCCGCCGGTCACTTCGGTGTTGTTCAGCAGCAGGATACGGACGATTTCACCAAAGCCTAAGGTCACAATCGCCAGATAGTCACCGCGCAGGCGCAGTACCGGGAAGCCGAGCAGGAAGCCCGCGGCGGCAGAGACCAGCCCCGCCAGCGGCAGGCAGGTCCAGAAGCCGAGGCCGTAATAGTGGTTCAGCAGCGCGAAGGTGTAGGCGCCGATGGCGTAGAAGCCGCCGTAGCCCAGCACCAGCAGGCCAGAGAGCCCCACCACCACGTTCAGACCGAGACCGAGGATCACGTAGATCATGGTCAGGGTAGCGATATCCACGGTTCCACGAGACACCACGAACGGCCACGCCACGGCGGCCACCAGCAGCGCCACGAGGAACAGCTTCTGCTTAACGGTAGACCCGTCGATGGCCGGCAGAACGAACTTCGGCCCGGAGACGTTTTTCAGCGACTTCTGGAACAGCGGACGCAGCAGCTGGAACAGGAACACGACGGCAGTGCCGATAAACACCCACTGCCAGCGGATGTCGGGGGCGGAATCCACCACCAGCTTCGTCCCGTCCAGACCTAACTGGACGCCCATAAAGACGCCTGCCAGCACGAAGAACATGGCCGCAGAGAGCAGCGCCATTGCAAAATGCATCGGTTTCATACTTTCTCTACCTCCGGACGGCCCAGAATACCGGTAGGCATAACCAGCAGAACCAGAATCAGCAGGGCAAACGACACCACATCTTTATATTCCGTGCTCAGATACGCCGAGGAGAGCGCTTCCGCCACGCCCAGAATCAGGCCGCCAATCATCGCGCCCGGAATACTGCCGATACCGCCCAGCACCGCCGCGGTAAAGGCTTTCATCCCGGCCATAAAGCCGATGTACGGATTTATCACGCCGTAGAACTGGCCGAGCAGCACGCCCGCTACTGCCGCCATCGCGGCGCCAATCACGAAGGTCAGGGCAATCACGCGGTCGGTGTTGATGCCGAGCAGGCTCGCCATCTTCAGGTCTTCTGCGCACGCGCGGCAGGCGCGTCCCATCCGCGAGTAGCGGATGAACAGCGTCAGAGCAAGCATCGCAATAAAGGTCACGACCCAGATAACCAGCTGCATGGTGGTGATAGACGCCGCGAAGTTTTCACTGGCCCCCACAATCCACTGGCCGTTAAACAGGCTTGGTAGCGCCACGTCGCGCGAGCCTTCGGTCAGGCTGACGTAGTTTTGCAGGAAGATCGACATCCCGATGGCGGAAATCAGCGCAATCAGACGCTTGGAGCTGCGCACCGGCCGATAGGCCACGCGCTCGATGCTCCAGCCGTAGGCGCTGGCAATCACAATCGCGCCGACAAACCCGGCGGCAACCAGCAGCCAGCTGCTGTCGATGCCCATCATCATCAGGGCGGCGATGATCATAAAGGAGACGTAGCTACCGATCATGTAGACCTCGCCGTGGGCGAAGTTAATCATGCCGATAATGCCGTAAACCATCGTATAGCCGATGGCAATCAGCGCGTAGGTGCTTCCCAGCGTGACGCCGTTAAACATCTGCTGCAGGAAATAGAGAAACTGCTCGGACATATGCAAACCTTTTTATACCCGCCCGTCATGCCGGGCGGTGGGATAATTATTTGGCGGCCGAGGATGACCCGTCGGCGTGCCACTTAAAGACACCAAACTCAAATCCCTTCAGATCGCCTTTCTCATCCCAGTTCAGCGGCCCAATCACGGTGTTCGCCCCGTGTGCTTTTAAATCTTTCACCAGATCCAGCGGTTCTTTGCTGCCGGTACGCTCCAGCGCGGTGGCCAGAGACTGCACGGCGGCGTAGGTGATCCAGACGTACGGACCACTCGGATCTTTCTTCTGCGCCTTGAGCGCATCCACGATAGCCTTGTTGGCCGGATCCTGGTCATAACGTTTTGGCATCGTCACCAGCATGCCTTCGGCAGACTCCCCGGCGATGTTTGACAGGGAGGCATTGCCCACGCCCTCTGGCCCCATAAACTGGGTTTTCAGGCCGGTGGCGCGCGCCTGGCGCAGCATCTGGCCCATCTCCGGGTAGTAGCCGCCGTAGTAAACAAAGTCGATATTCTCTTTTTGCAGGCGGGCGATCAGCGCGGAGAAGTCTTTCTCACCGGCGGTAATACCGTCAAAGAAGACGATGTTTGCGCCGCCTTTTTTCAGGCCGTCCTGAACGGAGCGCGCCAGGCCTTCGCCGTACTGCTGCTTGTCATGAATAATGGCTATACGCTGCGGCTTGACGGTCTCAAGGATGTATTTGGCGGCGGTAGGCCCCTGAGAGGAGTCCAGCCCCGCGGTACGCATAATGTGCTGATAGCCGCGCTGGGTCAGCTCAGGGTTAGTGGCGCCAGGACTGATCATCAGAATGCCTTCGTCTTCGTAGATATCAGACGCGGGCTGGGTGGACGACGAGCACAGGTGGCCGATCACATACTGGATGCCGTCGTTGACGATTTTGTTGGCGACCGCGACGGCCTGTTTCGGATCGCAGGCGTCGTCATATTCCACGCCCACCAGCTTGTCGCCTTTGATGCCGCCCTTAGCGTTGATGTCTTTGATGGCCTGGCGCGCGCCGTTGAACTCCATGTCACCCCACTGGGCAACAGGGCCGGACATCGCTCCCACTACCGCAACTTTGATGTCCTCCGCCATGGCGGCATGCGAGATCGACAGTGCGACCATCCCCGCGATTAACGTCTTCGCGTTCCTTCTCATCTCTGAATCCCCATTCGTGATGTCGTGTTTATATTTTGTTTTATTATGGTTAAAAAGCATTCTGTACTTTTAATGAACAACGCTATTTTTACCAGTGCCTTTAATGGTTTAGCGCAGGTTTTTGTCAAAAACCAGACTAAAATCTCTATTTTTCAGGCGATTAAGCAAAGATAATATTCTGAAATCAAGCGGAGATAAACAAATAAAAGTACAGTTTGCAGCATAAAATAACGGTACAAAGCGCCGAATAAATCACTACCATTCAGGTTAAAATTCTGCTTATTTTTCGATCCATGTGTTTTCAAACTGCCCATTGCGTTGCCAAAAAACTAATCACCTGGTTAATGAGAATAAAAAGAGGAAGCCGCTGAGTGAATAAATTGAGTACACTGCCTCTACTCAATTTGATTTGGACAAGTAGCTAATGAAACTGACTATCGTGCGTCTGGTGACCTTTAGCGACCAGGATCATATCGACCTGGGCAAGATCTGGCCGGAATATTCCCCTTCGTCGCTGCGCGTGGATGAGACCCACCGCATTTATGCCGCGCGTTTTAACGAGCGCCTGCTGGCAGCGGTTCGCGTCACCCTGAGCGGTACAGAAGGGGCGCTGGACTCGCTGCGCGTGCGTGACGTTACCCGTCGTCGCGGCGTGGGCCAGTATTTAATTGAAGAAGTGATTCGCGAAAACCCGAGCGTGACCTCATGGTGGATGGCCGACGTGGGCGTAGAAGACCGCGGCGTGATGGCGGCGTTTATGCAGGCGTTAGGGTTTACGGCGCAGGAAAGCGGGTGGGAGAAACGCTAAAAGAAAGCCGGGTGGCGGCTGCGCCTTACCCGGCCTACGAGGTGCTCATTGTAGGCCCGGTAAGCGAAGCGCCACCGGGCAAAAGAGGGGGCAGTGCGGCCTGATTTGTGCGGTCTGATGCCCTCACCCCGGCCCTCTCCCACGGGGAGAGGGTGCAAACACTAAAATGGCAACCTTACGGTTGCCATTTGCGTTTATTTGGCGTCTGTCGCCGTGCCGTTAGCATGCCAGTCAAACACGCCGAACTCGAAGCCCTTCAGGTCGCCCTTCGCGTCCCAGGAAAGTGGCCCCATAACGGTCTCAACCGTGTTCGCTTTCAGCCAGGTGGCAATTTCAGCCGGATCGGCTGACTGGTTCAGGCCTGCCTGCAGAGACTGCAGCGCCGCATAGGTGGTCCAGACGAACGCGCCGCTTGGATCCTGTTTCTTCGCCTTGATGGCATCTACGATAGGCTTGTTCGCAGGGACCTGATCGTAGTTCTTCGGTTTGGTCACCAGCAGGCCTTCAGCAGATTCACCCGCGATGTTAGACAGAGAAACGTTCGCCACGCCTTCCGGGCCCATAAACTGGGTTTTCAGACCCGCCGCGCGCGCCTGGCGCAGGATCTGGCCCATTTCCGGGTGGTAGCCACCGTAGTATACGAAGTCGATATTCTCTTTCTTCAGACGCGCCACCAGGGTGGAGAAGTCTTTCTCACCGGCGGTGATCCCGTCGAAGAACACCACGTCAGCATTGGCTTTTTTGAGGTTATCCTGGACGGAACGCGCCAGACCTTCACCGTACTGCTGTTTGTCATGAACGATAGCAATGCGCTTCGGCTTCACTTTTTCAACGATATATTTCGCCGCGGTTGGGCCCTGGTCAGAGTCCAGGCCGGTGGTGCGCAGGGTCAGCTTGTAGCCACGCGCGGTCAGCTCCGGTGCGGTCGCAGCCGGGGTGATCATCAGAATACCTTCGTCCTCGTAGATGTCAGACGCAGGCTGAGTAGAGGAAGAGCACAGGTGACCGATAACGTATTTGATCCCGTCGTTCACCACTTTGTTCGCAACCGCGACCGCTTGTTTCGGGTCACAGGCATCATCATATTTTACGATCTGCAGTTTTTCGCCCTTAATACCGCCTTTGGCATTAATGTCTGCAACCGCCTGTTCTGCGCCAGTAAACTCCTGGTCGCCGTACTGTGCTACCGGACCGGACATCGCGCCAACCACAGCCACTTTAATATCTGCCTGCGCCATGGTGCTGAATGCCAACGCGATACATCCTGCCAGTAACGCTTTACCCTTCATGTTCATCCTGAGATTCCCCATTATTATGGTTATTACGATTGTTGTGATGTTGTTGTGCAGCGCTTTATGTCAGTTATAGGTGTGCTGTTCGCGCTTTTTCAGCATACTCTGCTAAAACATACCCGATTTTTATGATTTTGGAATAGCTAATTTGAAATGAATATATGCCAGGCCCGGCAGGGATTTTCGCCGGGCGTGTGGCTTTAACGTGTCAGCGACGCGGAGATAATGTCCAGCGCTTTACGGAACTGGACTTCAGGGATAGTCAGCGGATAGAGGAAACGAATGACGTTGCCGTAGACGCCGCAGCTCAGAAGAAGCAGTCCTTCCTGCAACGCGCGCTCCTGGACCTGGCGGGTAAATTCCGGCGAAGGCTGGCCCGTTTGCGGGTCGTTAAACTCCACCGCCACCATCGAGCCTTGCGCGCGAATATCCGCGATATACGAGCAGTGTTCCTTCGCCTTGTTCAGCACTTCCACCAGGTGATGGCCCAGATGCGCCGAGCGCGTGCAGAGATCTTCCTCATCAATCACGTCGAGCACGGCATGCGCCGCCGCAATCGCCAGTGGGTTACCCGCGTAGGTACCGCCCAGCCCGCCCGGCGCGGGCGCATCCATCACCTCAGCACGGCCCGACACCGCTGAGAGCGGCATTCCGCCCGCCAGGCTTTTCGCCATGGTGATCAGATCGGGCTTCACGCAGTGGTGTTCCATCGAGAACAGCTTGCCGGTACGGGCGAAACCGCTTTGCACCTCGTCGGCAATCAGCAAAATGCCGTGGGTATCGCACAGGGTGCGCAGCGCCTGCATAAAATCAGCAGGAGCAATGTTGAAGCCCCCCTCCCCCTGAACCGGTTCGAGAATAATGGCCGCAACCTGGTCGGGTGCGATATCCGCCTTAAAGATGCGTTCCAGGCTTTTTAACGCTTCCGCCGTGCTGATGCCGTGCAGTTCATTCGGATACTGCGCGTGATAAACCGAACCGGGGAACGGGCCAAAGCCGAGCTTGTACGGCGCAACTTTGCCGGTCAGCGCCATGGTCATAAAGGTGCGGCCATGGAACGCGCCGCCGAAGGTGATCAGGCCAGGACGTTTAGTGTACGCCCGAGCAATTTTGACCGCGTTTTCGACCGCCTCAGCCCCCGTGGAGAAGAACGCCGTTTTAGCCGGACCGTCAACGGGCACGCGCTGGTTGATACGCTCGGCAAGCGCGACATAGCCCTCGTACGGCACGATCTGGTACGCCGTATGGGTAAACGCGTGGAGTTGTTTTTCAATGGCTGAAATGACTTTGGGATGGCGATGGCCGGTATTCAGCACCGCGATCCCGGCGGCGAAGTCGATGTACTCATTGCCTTCCACGTCCCACACCGTGGCGTTTTCAGCTTTATCGGCATAGAAGTTACACATCACGCCGATGCCGCGCGGCGTCGCCTGTAAACGCCGGTCGTTCAGTTCGTTATTTTTCACCCTGTCCCCCTGAGAAAGTCGCCTGCTTAGCGCATCAGTAAGTGTTTGCCAGGGGGAGGGAATTCGCCAGAGCGGGCGCTAAAAAAACAAAACCCCCGAATTTGCATTCGAGGGTTCTCGGTGTACTTCGCGGAAATTACGCTTCGATAGCGGCGCGAAGTTTTTTCATGGCGTTCTTTTCAAGCTGACGGACACGTTCCGCAGAAACGCCGTAGCGGTCGGCCAGCTCCTGCAGCGTGGACTTGTTGTCTTCGTCCAGCCAGCGGGCGCGGATAATATCCTGGCTACGCTCGTCGAGGCCTTCCATCGCATGGGTCAGCTTGTTCGCGGCCTGATCTTCCCAGTTATCCTCTTCGATGCCATCGGCAAAGTTAGAGGTTTTATCCTGCAGATACAGAACCGGCGCCATCGGCTGGCTGTCAGATGCATCGTCGTCGGAGGACATATCAAAGGTCATGTCCTGCGCGGCCATACGGGATTCCATCTCACGCACGTCTTTGCTGGATACGCCCAGCTCGCGCGCCACCATTTCAACTTCATCCTGATTGAACCAGCCCAGACGCTGCTTGGCTTTACGCAGGTTGAAGAACAGTTTGCGTTGCGCTTTTGTCGTGGCGACTTTCACGATACGCCAGTTGCGCAGCACGTATTCATGAATTTCTGCTTTGATCCAGTGTACGGCGAAGGAGACGAGTCGCACACCCACTTCCGGGTTAAAGCGACGCACAGCCTTCATCAGGCCGATGTTACCTTCCTGAATCAAGTCCGCCTGCGGCAGGCCATAGCCCGCATAATTACGAGCAATGTGAACAACAAAGCGCAGGTGAGACAGGATCAGCTTTTTCGCTGCTTCCAGATCGCCCTGGTAATGCAGCTTTTCAGCAAGCTCCTTTTCTTCCTCGGCCGTTAACATCGGCCAGGTGTTCGCAGCCCGGATATAAGATTCCAGGTTACCAACAGGGGCTAAAGCTAAAGTTTGCATTTCTTTGGTCATTCATTCCTCTCAATGTTTCTTCTGGTCCAGGCTGTCCCCGTCAGGCAACAACCATGCCAAAGCGTTTGAGCAACGAGATTAGCATTCACTCTTTTATCAGACAGTGATTTTATCCACAAGTTCCAGGTGCAACGGTGAATAAATTACGCACAAAATGTGACATGGAAATGATAACAGGGGAAGCGACAACAGGGACGCTTTCCCTGCAGAGCGAACATCTCGGTGCAGGGAAAGATTATATCACGCTTTTATTAGTCGGGAGTAAAGTGACGTAAATGTTGAACGGTTGCCAGCCATGCTGCCACCCACCCAATCATCGAACACACCAGCAGCAGTAACAGGCACTCATCGAACCCTAAGCCGCTGATATCAAACTTCGTTCCGAAAACCTGCGCCACTTCAGTCACGGCAGAGGAAAGCCGCATCACCAAAATTTCTGATAATATCAGTGAAAGAAATGCTCCGGAAAAACCGAGCAGTGCGCCACCGTAAAGGAACGGTCGGAGGATGAAGCCATCCGTCGCACCAATCAGTTTCTGCACGTTAATGGTATCGCGACGGGCGAAGATGCTCAGGCGAACGCTGTTGCCGATAACGAGGAAGACCGCCGCCACCATCAGCACGCCAATCATCGCCGCGACGCGGCCTACCAGCCCGGTCAGAGCAGAGAGACGCGCAAACCAGCTGTCATCCATGCGCACTTCATCAATGCCCTTAATCCGCGTGATGCGATCGCGCAGGGTATTAAGCGAATCGGTCCCCTGGAAATCCAGCTTCGGGATCACCACCGCCACGGCAGGCAACGGGTTCTCTTCGAGCATATCCAGCGCGCCGCCAAAACCAGACCAGTTACGGAACTCGCCCAGGGCGTCTTCACGTGAGAGATAGTTGACCTTCTCCACGCCCTGCTCGGCCTGAATTTGCCCAACCACCTGCGCGGCCGCGTTATCGTCGAGCGCTTTATCCAGATAGACCGTGATCTGCGGAGATGGGTAATACTGTGAGGCCGCCTGGTTAACGTTTTTATAGACCATATAACAGACGCTTGGCAGCGTCAGGGAGATGGCGATTACCATCACCGTCAGGAACGTCGCCAGCGGTTTGCTTTTCAGGTCCTGCAGCGCGCCGTGGAACGCGTAGCGCACCTGCTCGTTAAACACGTTGGTTTTGCGGGAAGCCGGTTTTGGCGCGGCCTTCTGGCGCTTCGGCGCATTACGATTGCCGTCACCCCCGCCCTGCGGCTTACGAAAACGGTCAAACCGGTTCCCGAACTGCCGAATCTGGTTTATTGCATCACGCTTATTCACCGTGGCCTCCGTGCAAATGCCCGTCGCTCAGGGTCAGCATGCGGTACGAACGACGGGAAATCAGCCCGATGTCGTGCGTCGCCATCAATACGGTAACCCCCACGCGGTTAAACTCCTCAAACAGACGCAAAATCCCTTCTGACAGGGCATCGTCCAGGTTACCGGTCGGTTCATCCGCCAGCAGCACCGCCGGCTTGTTCACCACCGCGCGGGCGATACCCACGCGCTGCTGTTCACCGCCGGAGAGCTGGATCGGGAAGTTCTTCGCTTTGTCCAGCAGCCCGACCTTATCCAGCGCCGCGGAAACGCGACGGCGGATATCGTCATAGCTGGCGCCGGCAATAATCAGCGGAATGGCCACGTTATCGAAAACGGTGCGATCCATCAGCAGGTGGTGATCCTGGAAAATCATGCCGATCTGACGACGCAAGAACGGCACTTCGCGGTTTTTCAGGCGGCTGATCTCATGCCCGCCGAAAAAGATTTTCCCGGCGCTTGGCCGCTCGATCCCACAGATAAGCTTGAGCAGGGTACTTTTCCCCGCGCCGGAATGGCCGGTCAGGAATGCCATCTCGCCCGGCTGCAGGTGGAATGTGACCCCCTGCAGCGCTTGTCTCCCACCGAGATAGGCCTTGCTGACGTGTTCAAAGCGAATCATTGTTAGTCCTCTCGGGCAAATAATGCCTCAATAAAGTCGTCCGCCTTAAACGGACGTAAATCCTCAATACGCTCGCCCACACCGATGTAACGGATAGGAATGCCGAACTGGTCGGCCACGGAGAAGATCACCCCGCCTTTCGCGGTGCCGTCCAGTTTCGTCAGCGTGATCCCCGTCAGTCCTACCGCTTCATGGAACAGTTTTGCCTGGCTGATGGCGTTCTGTCCGGTGCTGGCATCAATGGTCAGCATAATTTCATGCGGTGCGTCTTCGTCCAGCTTCTTCATGACGCGAACGATTTTCTTCAGCTCTTCCATCAGGTGCGATTTATTCTGCAAACGCCCTGCGGTATCGGCAATCAGCACGTCCACGTTGCGCGCCTTCGCCGCCTGGATGGCGTCGAAGATAACGGACGCGGAATCCGCGCCGGTATGCTGGGCAATCACCGGGATATTGTTGCGCTGGCCCCAGACCTGCAGCTGCTCAACCGCCGCC
The DNA here is from genome assembly GCF_043965265.1 of Enterobacter sp. ECC-249. Classification (NCBI taxonomy): domain Bacteria; kingdom Pseudomonadati; phylum Pseudomonadota; class Gammaproteobacteria; order Enterobacterales; family Enterobacteriaceae; genus Enterobacter; species Enterobacter sp. ECC-249. Next base: position 849,588 of record NZ_CP143660.1, on the reverse strand, counting down.
GCACGGAAGGTGTCGCCCGCCGCCAGCATCACCGATTTGCCCTGCTGCTCGAACTGGCGCGCCAGCTTGCCGATGGTGGTGGTTTTACCCACGCCGTTCACGCCGACCATCAGAATAACAAATGGCGTTTTGCCTTCAATATTAAGCGGTTCGTCAACTTTTGCGAGAATTTCACCCATCTCGTCTTTCAGCAGGCCGTACAGCGCTTCGGCGTCGCGCAGCTGTTTGCGGCTCGCCCCTTCGGTCAGGTTGGCGATGATCTTACGGGTGGTTTCCACGCCGACGTCCGCAATCAGCAGCTGTTCTTCCAGTTCTTCAAAGAGATCGTCGTCGATCTTCTTGCCGCGGAACAGACTGATAAATCCGGAACCTAAGTTTTCTTTGGTTTTGAGCAGGCTGCGCTTCAGGCGCGCGAAGAAACCTTCTTTGGTCGGTTTTTCCTGCTCCTGAACGATCTCGTCTTCGGCCTGCTCTTCTACGGGCACAACGATGACCGCTTCTTCAGCGGCCTCCGCCGCCAGCGCCTGAGCTTCCAGTTCTTCGTCGGTCAGCTCTGGCTCAAGCGCCGCTTCTTCTTCCACCGCTTCAACAATTTCAACGGTTTCCGCTTCGGCCTGCCACTCTTCGGCAGAAACCTCTTCGGCTTTCACCTCTTCCGGCAGCGGCAGCTCTTCGTGCTCGATAACGGCCTGTGGCGTTTCGGTAATATCCTCAACGATAATCGGTTCTGGCTTCTCGCTCTCCTGAACCTGTTCCGTGACCTCAACCACCTCTTGTGCAAAGGTTTCAATCTCTTCTTTGCTGTGCGCCGTCTCTTCCGCTTCGACAACCGCGGCGGTTTCTACAGGCGTTTCAGGCTGAGACTGCTCTTCAACGGCTTGTTGCTCTTCGGTTTTCTGTTCTGTTTCTTGCTCTTTTTCACCGAAGCCCAGCCAGGAAAAGAAGCCACGTTTTTTTTGTTTTGCCATCTGCGACTACACTCCTCGCGGCGCTATATACATGGAAGCTAAAAAAATGATGAAATAGTCTAACACTTTACTTAATTGACATCACCGCCCGCAATCGCAGGCCAATTGTTAACAGAGCTTTCCTGAGATGAAGAAACCCAACCGCGCCCCGGCCGGTCAAATTCGTATTATCGGCGGTCAGTGGCGAGGCCGGAAATTACCGGTACCGGACAGCCCCGGTTTACGCCCTACTACCGACCGCGTGCGCGAAACGCTGTTTAACTGGCTGGCCCCGTCAATGGTAGACGCCCGTTGCCTGGATTGCTTCGCCGGAAGCGGCGCGCTCGGGCTGGAAGCGCTGTCGCGCTATGCTGCCAGCGCCACGCTGCTGGAGATGGAGCGCGGCGTGGCACAGACGCTGCAGCAAAATCTGGCGACGCTGAAGGCGAGCAACGCCAAAGTGGTGAATACCAATACGCTGAGTTTTCTTGCGCAGAAAGGCACACCGCACACCGTGGTGTTTGTCGACCCGCCGTTCCGCAAGGGGCTGCTGGAGGAGACGTTATCCCTGCTGGAGCAAAACGGCTGGCTGGCGGATGACGCATTGATTTACGTGGAAAGCGAAGTGGAAAACGGTTTACCGCCGGTTCCCGCCCACTGGGATCTGCACCGTGAAAAAGTCGCGGGTCAGGTTGCTTATCGTCTGTATCACCGTCAGGCACAAGGAGGATCCGATGCCAGTACTGATTAACCTGGGACGTTTACTGATGCTGGGCGTCTGGGCGTTCTTGATTCTGAATCTGGTGCACCCGTTCCCGCGCCCGATGAACATTTTCGTTAACGTGGCGCTGATTTTCACCTCGTTCATGCACGCCCTGCAGATGGTGATGCTGAAAAACGGCCTGCCGAAAGACGGCCCGCAGATGACGGGCTGGCAGCAGCTGCGCGTGTTTATTTTCGGTGTGTTTGAGCTGCTGGTGTGGATGAAGAAGTTTAAGGCGCAGGTGAAGAAGTAAGGTGCGGGCTGATGCCCTCACCCTAACCCTCTCCCACAGGGAGAGGGAACCGATCGAGCGTTATTCAGCTCTAAAATCTTCAAACCGCGACCCTTTGTAGCTCAGCGTCCCTTTCTCCCCCACCGTCAGCTGATGGTACTGCTGCGCCTCCAGGCGGAAGGTCATCTCCAGGCCGCCCGTTTCCGGCTTAAAGCTCGCTTCATAGCGCATTGTTGTGCCCGCAGGCGTCACCTGCTGCTGGCGCGAGCGGCGGTCATTGAGCGGTTTTTCGCGTTTGTTCGTCACCACCACGCGCTTTTGCATCAGCGGTGCGGCATCGTTATCCGCCTTCTCGCGGCGCTGCTGCACGAAGCGGAACGAGGCGGCAATAACGATAATCGCCACCACGATAATGAAAAAAAGCGGCATCTTGCTCATTGAAAAATCCCATCAGATTATGCGGAATTCAGGATACCCTGCCTTCCCCGCCATTGCCAAACGCCCGCCCGCATCACTACACTGGATCAGAAACTGATTATTCAGGCTTAACAGATACAGGGAGTTAATATGCTTTGGTCATTTATCGCTGTCTGTTTTTCCGCATGGCTTTATGTCGATGCGTCGTACCGTGGTCCCACCTGGCAGCGCTGGCTGTTTAAACCGGTCACGCTGTTGCTCCTGCTGCTGCTGGCCTGGCAAGCGCCGATGTTCAACGTCGTCAGCTATCTGGTGCTAGCGGGGCTGTGTGCATCCCTGATTGGCGATGCCTTAACCCTGCTGCCGCGCCAGCGCCTGCTGTATGCCGTTGGGGCGTTCTTCCTCTCCCATCTGCTGTATACCATCTACTTTGCCAGCCAGATGACACTCTCTTTCTTCTGGCCGCTGCCGCTGGTCCTGCTGGTGATTGGCGCCCTGCTGATCGCGGTGATCTGGTCGCGTCTGGAAGAGATGCGTTTACCGGTCTGCACGTTTATCGCCATGACGCTGGTGATGGTGTGGCTGGCAGGCGAGCTGTGGTTCTTCCGTCCGACCGCTCCGGCAATGTCCGCCTTCTTCGGCGCCGCGCTGCTGCTGATCGGGAATGTCGTCTGGCTGGGCAGCCACTATCGCCGCCGCTTCCGGGCGGATAACGCGATTGCCGCCGCCTGCTACTTTGCCGGGCATTTCCTGATTGTGCGTTCGCTGTATATCTAAATAGCGCTTGACTCTGGAGTCGACTCCAGAGTGTATGCTGCGGTTAATGAGAAAATTATCATTACCGGAGACTGCCATGTCGACTCCAGAAATACCTAAAAAAGTTCCTCAATTTTCGGCACTTAAGCTCAGCCCGGCTCCGTCGAAAGACGAGTGCTGCTGCGAAGGCGCGTGCGAAACGCCAACTCAACCCCTTCCGGAAAGCGGAAATCGCTACAGCTGGGTCGTTAACGGCATGGACTGCGCCGCCTGCGCGCGCAAAGTGGAAAACGCCGTCAAACAAGTGCCGGGCGTAAGTCACGTTCAGGTGCTGTTCGCCACCGAAAAGCTGCTGGTTAGCGCCGATAACGACGTCAGCAAACAGGTTGAATCCGCGGTCAGCAAGGCGGGCTATACCCTGCGCAGCGAAACGGCGCCCGCTGAAAAAGCCTCTTCCCTGAAGGAAAACCTGCCGCTCATTACGCTCATCATCATGATGGCCCTGAGCTGGGGGCTGGAACAGATTAACCACCCGTTCGGCAACCTGGCGTTTATCGCCACCACGCTGGTCGGGCTGTTCCCGATTGCCCGTCAGGCGCTGCGCCTGATGAAAAGCGGCAGCTGGTTCGCCATTGAAACGCTGATGAGCGTGGCGGCGATTGGGGCGCTGTTTATTGGCGCAACGGCAGAAGCGGCGATGGTGCTGCTGCTGTTCTTAATCGGTGAACGTCTTGAGGGCTGGGCGGCCAGCCGGGCGCGTAAAGGGGTCAGCGCGCTGATGGCGCTGAAGCCGGAAACCGCCACTCGCGTGGTAAACGGCACGCGTGAAACGGTCGCCATCACGACCCTTCGTCCGGGCGACATGATTGAAGTCGCGGCAGGTGGTCGTTTACCCGCCGATGGTGCGCTTGTTACCGCCACCGCCAGCTTCGACGAGAGCGCCCTGACCGGGGAATCCATTCCGGTAGAGCGCGCGGCAGGTGAAAAAGTGCCTGCAGGCGCCACCAGCGTCGACCGTCTGGTACAGCTCACCGTGCTTTCCGAGCCGGGCGACAGCGCCATCGACCGTATCCTGAAGCTGATTGAAGAGGCCGAAGAGCGCCGCGCGCCGGTCGAACGCTTTATCGACCGCTTCAGCCGGGTTTACACGCCCGCCATTATGCTAGTTGCCCTGCTGGTCACCGTCGTCCCACCGCTGCTTTTTGGCGCGCCGTGGGAGGGCTGGATTTATAAAGGGCTGACGCTGCTGCTGATCGGCTGTCCGTGCGCGCTGGTGATTTCCACCCCGGCGGCGATTACCTCCGGGCTGGCAGCGGCGGCACGTCGCGGGGCGCTGATTAAGGGCGGCGCGGCGCTGGAGCAGCTGAGCCAGGTCCAGCATATCGCCTTCGATAAAACCGGAACGTTAACCGTCGGCAAGCCTCAGGTGACCGGCGTATATCCGCAGGACATCAGTGAAGATGAACTGCTGACCCTGGCCGCTGCCGTTGAGCAGGGCTCCACGCACCCGCTGGCGCAGGCGATTGTACGTGAAGCGCAGTCGCGCGGGCTGAACCTCCCTCCGGCAAGCGCACAGCGGGCGCTGGTAGGGTCAGGGATTGAGGCCGTCGTTGACGGTAAAAAGGTACTGATTGTCGCGGCGGGCAAGTCTTCTACTCCAGAGGTTGAGGCGTTAGAACAGACCGGACAAACCATCGTGACCGTTATGCAGGACGGCGTCGCGAAAGGGATGCTGGCGCTGCGCGACACTCTGCGCGATGACGCTAAAGAGGCCGTGACGGCGCTGCATCAGCTTGGCGTGCAGGGCGTTATTCTCACCGGTGATAACCCTCGCGCGGCGGCAGCGATTGCCGGCGAGCTGGGGCTGGAGTTTAAAGCTGGATTATTGCCTGCGGATAAGGTCAGCGCGGTAACGGAGCTGAACGCTAAGGCCCCTCTGGCGATGGTCGGTGACGGGATTAACGATGCTCCGGCGATGAAAGCCTCCACCATAGGTATTGCAATGGGCAGCGGTACCGACGTGGCGCTGGAAACGGCTGACGCGGCGCTGACCCACAACCGCCTGACCGGGCTGGCGCAGATGATTAGCCTGGCGCGGGCGACGCGGGCCAATATCCGTCAGAACATCGGCATCGCGCTGGGGCTGAAGGGGATTTTCCTGGTGACCACGCTGCTGGGCATGACCGGGCTGTGGCTGGCGGTGCTGGCGGATACCGGCGCGACGGTGCTGGTGACGGCGAACGCGCTTCGGCTGCTGCGTCGCCGGTAAAAAACGCCCGGTGGCGCTGACGCTTACCGGGCCTACATATCCTGCTAAAACGTAGGCCGGGTAAGGCGAAGCCGCCACCCGGCTTTTTTTATAAGAAGTAGCTCATCGCCAGGCCTAAAAACAGCACCAGACCGACGTAGTTATTATTCATAAACGCCTTGAAGCAGGCGTCGCGTTCGCGCTTCGCAATCAGCTTTTGCTGGTACGCAAACAGCAGCCCCGCCACCAGCACCGACCAGTAAAACTCCCAGTTCAGCCCGTTCAGGCGACCGATCGCCACCATCAGAGCCAGCACCGCGACCTGCAGGATACCGATAATCAGCTTGTCCTGACGGCCAAAGAGGATGGCGGTTGATTTGATGCCAATTTTCAGGTCATCGTCGCGGTCTACCATCGCGTATTGCGTGTCGTAAGCCACGGCCCAGAGAATGTTCGCCAGGAACATCAGCCAGCAGCTGAGCGGTAAGGACTCACTAACCGCCGCAAACGCCATCGGAATCGACCAGCCAAACGCCGCGCCAAGCACCACCTGAGGCAGGTGGGTGTAGCGCTTCATAAACGGATACACCCAGGCCAGGGCCAGCGCCGCAACGGAAAGCAAAATGGTCATGGTGTTGAGGGTTAACACCAGCAGGAAAGAGAGCAGCACCAGAACGATGAACAGCACGCGGGCTTCTTTCCCGGTGACCTGCCCGCTGGGTAACGGACGACCGGCAGTACGCTTTACATGGCCGTCGAATTTACGATCGGCATAATCATTGACCACGCATCCCGCCGCGCGCATTAGCCAGACGCCAGCAATGAACACGCCAAGGATCCACAGCGGCGGCACGCCCGGCGTGGCGAGCCATAGCGCCCACAGGGTCGGCCACAGCAGCAGCAACGCGCCAATCGGTTTATCGGTACGCATTAAGCGGTGATACGCCAACAGCTTATTCTGCGTCAGGCTCCACTCCATTTTTTCTTCCTCTTAGTACAACGGTGATGCCGGTAAAAAAAGCTCCGTCAGAATTAACGGCTTACCGCTCAGGCGAAGGCGGGAACGACGCCCCCACAGTTCGGCATCACGACCAATCTCAATAAAATCCCGGGTAAGCTCAGACGAGGTAAAAAGGTAACGCCCCAGCGGCGTTTTACCCAGACGTTGCAGCGCCAGCTCTGGCCCGGAAAGGGTGGACTCGGGCACCACCGTCCGCCCGGCAAGCCAAGGCTCACCATCGGCACAGAGTAAAATTTCGCGCAGCCAGTAGCGTGGCTCTTGCGGCAGCAGCGGCAGCTCGCTGGCGATCTCATCGCCAGAGACAAACCCTTCCTGAATCAGGGTCACCGTAACCGTTTTTCCCTGCTGCTCAAAACGTTTCGTCATGGAATCTTCCAGCAGCAACCAGTCCAGTTGCTGCGGATCAAGCGCAGGTATTTGGTCGAAATAGCGCAGCGCACGCAGTTGCGTTAGCGCAGGGTGTGACATGCCAGACTCTCCGATACATAACGTAATGGCATTGTATCGCAGAAACGCGGATTGAGGGGGGCCAAACGTTATTTAACGATCACTGTTGCAACAAGAGCGCAACAGCGCGGGAGATATGTTCGTGGCAGCAATAGCAGAAATTGATTTTAGTTAAGTATCACATGGCTAAACTGTGAGCTAATGCAGCTCTTGAGAAGGAATATCAGGCAATTAATACATGGATGACAATAAAAATAATCCCCCTAATAAGTCTTATCATCGTCCTATCTGGGATGACGATGGCACGTTTCATTATAAGCTTGTTCCTCAGCCAAAAGGCAAAAACCATCTTTCTGTTTGTCTCGTGCCGCCTTCAAAAGTGATCCCGGTGATTTTTATTCCTGGGGTGATGGGGTCAAACTTAAAGAGCGGGGATAAAAAAGTCTGGCAGTTCAGCTTTTCTTCGCTTAAAAAATGGCCACTTGCTGGCCCCCAAAAAAGAAAACAACTGCTTGATCCAAAGACCACTATCGTCGATGACTCCGGAGAAATTTTAAACGACGGTGCGGATGGCAAAAAATTCCCGTCCCGTCGCGCCCGCGGATGGGGAAGTGCGTTTTATATGAGCTACGGTGAGTCGCTTGACCGGCTGCAATATCTGCTCAGCGACGACGATATCCTGATGGATAATTACTTTCGGGAAATACAGTTGCAAACGGCACGGCAGCGTTTTATCGGCGTCAGAATCGGTGACGAGCCTCAGGAGCAGATGCTAAGCGAAGAAGAAGTGGCTCACGGGCACAAGTTCTTATTCCCTCTGCACGTTTTTGGTTACAACTGGCTGCAATCGAATGCGGACTCTGCGGCGTTGCTGGGCGAATATATCCGTAAGGTGCTGAGTACGTACCACGGACGCCTGGCAGTCAACAAGGTCATCCTGATCACCCATTCGATGGGCGGACTGGTCGCCCGCCATTACTCGGAAAATATGGGCGGGCAGGCCTCAATCCTGGGCATCGTACACGGCGTCATGCCGGATCTCGGATCACCGGCAGCTTATCGCCGCATGAAGATCGGTGAGCGTGGCGTCACTGGAATGATTATCGGGGACAGTGCAGAAAAGCTGATGCCGGTTCTGGCACAGTCTCCCGGTCCGTTACAACTGCTGCCGGGCATGGCTTATGGTCCGGGATGGCTGAAAATCAACAGTAAGGAGACTCAACTTTCCCTCCCGGTGGCCAATCCATATGAGGAAATTTATCTAAACAAAACAGCGTGGTGGCGGCTATGTGAGCAGGATTTGCTGCTGGATGATACCAGGGCCGAATGGAATAAATATGAGAAAACAATAAGTAATGTCGTTAAAAAATTTATTGAGAAGTTAAACGGCAAATACCACCCCCAGACCAGGCTGTTTTACGGAGCCAGCAAAAGCAACCCGTCAGATGGATTCCTGACATGGGAAGAGCGGATCCCCCAGAGCGTTAAGGAAGCGCAGAGGTGCAGGGAAAATGCAGCTAACCCTATTGAACTGTCCCCGTTAAGAACTCATCAACTAATTTCATCGGCAAGCCCCGGTGATGGAACCGTGCCGATCACCTCCGTCCGCACCTCCTCTTCACGTATTCAGGGTGTCCTGGCAACAGATGTGGATCATGAAGGAGCTTATGCTGTCGATCCTGTCGATCGCTCCCGCTCGGTATACAGCGATCTCTCCGACGCCCTGGTGTTCACGGTTCGCTCGGTGGTAAAGATTGTGCAGCAGGTTCCCGCCCCATGAAAAAAGACACATTCCCCCTGATTGTCACCCTTACGCTTCTGCTGCTGGCGGCAGGATATTACATCCATAACTATGTGACATTCGTGCATGCGCCCCCGGCGTTAACGGACAAGGAAAAACGTATGGTTAATACTCTTTTTGCCACCACCAAATCCCAGTGCGTGGGGCGCTATGTGTTCGAGATTCCGGCCTCATTCGAAAACACCCTGACTGACCGGGTGCAGATTAATGAGATCCGCATCAGCAGCAAGCGGCTCTACCGTCCGGCTTTTGAGCAGCGTATCCGGCTCCGGGAACAGAAACTGAAAAACAGCGCTACCGTTGACCCTGTAGATCAGCCTTTTCTCAAGCAGGTATACAGGCTGAGTGATAATGCGGTGATTTTTGACCGCAATGAAAATGAGAGTGTGGCGGGGTTTGGGCGTGTTCTGGAAGGTCATCTCTACGTTGACGGAGTGGCGTTTATCCTCACGCAGGAGATTACCGATTATTCTGATCCGCGCTTCGCAAAAGAGCGAGCGTTTTATCTGCGCAAGGAGGCAGGAAGACCTGACTGGATGGCGAATGATAAACCCCAGAAGCTGGCAGAATTACAGGACTTCATGTCCCGGCTCAGCGGACGGCATAACGAGGATATTCCTTCCGTGCCCGGCACCTGCATTCCGCAAGGGTTTATCCGCGACGGAAACGGCAAGTCTAAGGAAGATATTACCTTTGTTTACCCGTATAGTTCGGTGTTTTCTTTTTCGGTCTGGAGCAATAACGCCCTTAAGGAAAGCACAACCATGCTGGAGCGCAGCGGTGAAATTCAATCGTATATCAATAGTATAGACGGAAGTACGCTGCGAAAAGGAGAAGCACGAATTGCCGGTTTTAATGCCAGTGAATGGCTAATCACCGCCCCGCCAGAAAAATCATCCGATAATCCGTCAAAACAACTCATGTTTACCGCCGTAGTCAATGAAACCAACGCTGATTTTACCCACCCCAGCCTTGATCTGACATTAAGCAATGAGATCTTGCCTGAAGGAAGTGATGTCTCATCCCCATCGGCCTACAGCGACGCTGAACTGGTGGAAATCTGGGATCGCATCATTCGTTCTTTTCGCGTCAGGGATAATGCCTTCTGAAACGGGTATCACAACAAAAGGAAAATGAAGTGATAAAGATTGTGCAGCAGGTTCCCGCCCCATGAAAAAAGACACATCCCCCCTGATTGTCACCCTTACGCTCCTGCTGCTGGCGGCAGGATATTACATCCATAACTATGTGACATTCGTGCATGCGCCCCCGGCGTTAACGGACAAGGAAAAACGTATGGTTAATACTCTTTTTGCCACCACCAAATCCCAGTGCGTGGGGCGCTATGTGTTTGAGGTTCCGGCCTCATTCGAAAACACCCTGACCGACCGGGTGCAGGTTAATGAGATCCGCATCAGCAGCAAGCGGCTCTACCGTCCGGCTTTTGAGCAACGTATCCGGTTGCGGGAACAGAAACTGAAAAACAGCGCTACCGTTGACCCTGTAGATCAGCCTTTTCTCAAGCAGGTATACAGGCTGAGTGATAATGCGGTGATTTTTGACCGCAACAGAAATGAGAGTGTGGCGGGGTTTGGGCGCGTTCTGGAAGGTCATCTCTACGTTGACGGAGTGGCGTTTATCCTCACGCAGGAGATTACCGATTTGTCTGACCCAAAGTATCAAAAAGATAAACAGGACCTTTTAAAAGCCGTTGCCAGTGCCGGTTCTCTTAACACTAAACTCCAGAAACTGGCAGAATTACAGGACCTCATGTCCCGGCTCAGCGGACGGCATAACGAGGATATTCCTTCCGCGCCCGGCACCTGCATTCCGCAAGGATTTATCCGCGACGGAAACGGCAAGCCTAAGGAAGATATTACCTTTGTTTACCCGTATAGTTCGGTGTTTTCTTTTTCGGTCTGGAGCAATAATGCCCTTAAGGAAAGCACAACCATGCTGGAGCGCAGCGGTGAAATTCAATCGTATATCAATAGCATAGACGGAAGTACGCTGCGAAAAGGAGAAGCACGAATTGCCGGTTTTAATGCCAGTGAATGGCTAATCACCGCCCCGCCAGAAAAATCATCCGATAATCCGTCAAAACAACTCATGTTTACCGCCGTAGTCAATGAAACCAACGCTGATTTTGCCCACCCCAGCCTTGATCTGACATTAAGCAATGAGATCTTGCCTGAAGGAAGTGATGTCTCATCCCCATCGGCCTACAGCGACGCTGAACTGGTGGAAATCTGGGATCGCATCATTCGTTCTTTTCGCGTCAGGGATAATGCCTTCTGAAACGGGTATCACAACAAAAGGAAAATGAAGTGATAAAGATTGTGCAGCAGGTTCCCGCCCCATGAAAAAAGACACATTCCCCCTGATTGTCACCCTTACGCTTCTGCTGCTGGCGGCAGGATATTACATCCATAACTATGTGATATTCGTGCATGCGCCCCCGGCGTTAACGGACAAGGAAAAACGTATGGTTAATACTCTTTTTGCCACCACCAAATCCCAGTGCGTGGGGCGCTATGTGTTCGAGATTCCGGCCTCATTCGAAAACACCCTGACTGACCGGGTGCAGATTAATGAGATCCGCATCAGCAGCAAGCGGCTCTACCGTCCGGCTTTTGAGCAGCGTATCCGGCTCCGGGAACAGAAACTGAAAAACAGCGCTACCGTTGACCCTGTAGATCAGCCTTTTCTCAAGCAGGTATACAGGCTGAGTGATAATGCGGTGATTTTTGACCGCAACAGAAATGAGAGTGTGGCGGGATTTGGGCGCATTCTGGAAGGTCATCTGTACGTTGACGGTGTGGCATTCATCCTGACGCAGGAGATTACCGATTTGTCTGACCCAAAGTATCAAAAAGATAAACAGGACCTTTTAAAAGCCGTTGCCAGTGCCGGTTCTCTCAATACTAAACCCCAGAAACTGGCAGAATTACAGGACCTCATGTCCCGGCTCAGCGGACGGCATAACGAGGATATTCCTTCCGCGCCCGGCACCTGCATTCCGCAAGGATTTATCCGCGACGGAAACGGCAAGCCTAAGGAAGATATTACCTTTGTTTACCCGTATAGTTCGGTGTTTTCTTTTTCGGTCTGGAGCAATAATGCCCTTAAGGAAAGCACAACCATGCTGGAGCGCAGTGGTGAAATTCAATCGTATATCAATAGTATAGACGGAAGTACGCTGCGAAAAGGAGAAGCACGAATTGCCGGTTTTAATGCCAGTGAATGGCTAATCACCGCCCCGCCAGAAAAATCATCCGATAATCCGTCAAAACAACTCATGTTTACCGCCGTAGTCAATGAAACCAACGCTGATTTTGCCCACCCCAGCCTTGATCTGACATTAAGCAATGAGATCTTGCCTGAAGGAAGTGATGTCTCATCCCCATCGGCCTACAGCGACGCTGAACTGGTGGAAATCTGGGATCGCATCATTCGTTCTTTCCGCGTCAGGGAAAATGCCTTCTGAACAGATTGCCCATGAGCAGCGGCAAAAAAAAGTGCGCCCACTCAGGCGCACCAAACGACTAACAAATCAGCACTGCGGGGAAACGGTTACCCCTTGCCTTTTACACTGCTGATAAAGGTGGAACGGGCAGTGGTTGAACCTAAACGTTCGGCTTCATCAAGCAGTTTCAGCGCTTTATCGACATCGCCGCGCTTCACCGCCTGCTTAATGGCGTTGTTGAAGTATGCTTCGGTGTCGTTCAGTACCGGCTCCGCTTTCTTCGCCGGGGCTGGCGCTGCGGTTGCTACCGGTGCGGCCGCCGTGGCAGCTGGCGCGGTATAGGCAGGTGCAGCGGTGTTGCCTACGGTGACAGGTCCGGTACCGGAGGAGCCAAACAGCGGGCCGACCAGGACGCTGGACGCATTGTTCGTTGAGACTTTCAGCTTGAGCAGGCCGTCGGTGACGTGCCGCGCTAACGGATCCGGGATATCCGGAACAGAGTTACCTGTACCTTTGGCGTAGGCTTTTGCCGGATCGATAAGCTTAGTGGTCTGCTGTAGATCTTTTTCAGTCGTGAAAACCAGAACATAAATCTTCTGCTGTCCCAGAGCTGGCGTCAGGCGCATTTTACCTTCCAGACGGTCCGCGCTCATGACGCCAGGTTCCTGATAGCCAAAGTACTCGCTTGGGAAGAAAGCAGATGGCGTCAGATTCTGATCCAGAATCAACACGTTCGGCGCAAAGACGCTGGTTTGCTTGCTCACTTCGCTGGTCAGCGTCAGAGTTAACTCACCAATGTTAGCCGGCACGCTGTAGGCGGCAACCGGCCCGGTGATCCCCGGCACGTTCAGCTGCTGTCCGCCCGTAGAAAGCTGAGTAGATTGCGTTTTAGATTGATCAACCGGTGTCCAGGTCAGCTGCTGGAGCGCCGCTGCCGGGATAGCTGGCGCAGCGCTGGTATTTTGTGGCACGAAATTCACGTCTGCCAGGGAGACCGCCGGAACACAGGCCATCAGCCCCGCAGAGAGGCACAGCGCGACGAGACTTTTCTTCATTTTCATTGTTATTACCTCTGATAGCGTGAGCACTGCGGTGGCCAGGCAATAGCGCGCAGCACCCTAAGGATAGAGGGGCTCACGCCCCTCTTTTAGGTCATTACGTCAGGTCTAACGAATTACCACCAGATTTCCATCTGGGCACCGAAGGTCCACTCATCAGAGTCGCCACGGCTGAAGGTTTTTGCGGAAGTGTCGCTGTACGCAATACCAGAGTCATAGCCTGCACCGGAGTCGCCGTTCGCGTAGCCCCATTTCTCATCCCATTTCGCGTAGGTTGCGAAGACACGGATAGCCGGACGGGACCAGATGCTGTCGCCTGCCTGCCATTGTTGTGCCAGGGTGATTTTGTACTGGCTGTTGGTATCGTCAGTTTTCTGAGATTTGACGTTGTCGTAGCCAACTTCCAGCAAGGTGCTCATGATTGGCGTCCATTTGTACATAGGACGAACACCGACGGTCCACCATTTGGTGCCGTTGTTGTTATCCAGGTTGATGTCCTGGTACATACCCACGTACATCAGGTCCCAGGAGTCGCCCAGAGAGATCGCACCGTGGTCCAGCACGCGCCACATGTCGCCGTTGTTGTTGATGCTACCACCTTCCGCACGGCCCTTGCCGTTGGAGGTCATAGAGTCCGTTGCGTACTGAAGCACAAACTTGTTAAAGCCCTTCAGCATGCTCTGGGTGTGTTCAGCAGTGAACATCCAGCCGTCTTTAGACGCGCCAGGCTGCAGGTAGTAGTCATCCGGAATATTGGTGTGGCCATAATCAACACCGAACTCCAGCGTACCGCCTTCGTTGACCTGCATCTGTGCTAAACGGACGTCGAAGACATCGTTCGGTACCAGGTTGTCATAAATACGGTTACCCTGCGCATCACGATCGGCGAAGGTCGCTGAGCCGCCCGCTTCAGAAGAACGGGTTGCGGCCAGAGAGAGCTTACCAAAGCCCAGGTCGATGTTTTCGATACCCGCACCAGGACCTGAAATATCCCAGTAGTAGAAGTCGATCATGTGAACGTCATGACGCTGATAGAAGCGCTTACCGGCCCAGATGGTGGAACCTGGCAATGCTTCAATGAGGTTTTTACCCTGCACGTTAGCTTCACGGAAGGCTGGGCTGGTGGATTCCCAGTCGTTCTGCTGAGAGACGGAATAGGCAACGTTGGTGTCGAAGTAGAAGCTCTTATCGCCTTCTTTCCACACTTCCTGGCCCAGTTTCAGTTCAGCGTAGGTCTCACATTCGTTACCCAGACGGTATTTACTTTGAGCACCTGTTGCCTGGAAACACTGCTGTTCACCGCCACTCCCGGTCCAGCCAATGCCGGAACGAGCATAACCTTTAAAGTCCACGGCGCCTGCCTGGGCAGACAGGATGCCTGCCGCAACGGCAATTGCCAGAGGGACTTGTTTGCGCAGAGTAATCATTATTCTATCTCCTGAGATCATTGCTTTTCTTTGAACACTTCACCTGTCGGTTTCGTGTCTTCTTTTGGGATTGCTTAAACGCCTGGCTCTTTGTGCAACCGACGACATGCAGTGCCATCCTCACGGAACAGATGGCAACGCTCTGGCGGCAAGCCGATAGCGAATCTGGCACCCTCTTCTACCAACACCACGTCGTTCTGGCGGTAGACCAGGTTCTGACGGATGGCGGGGATCTGGATATGAATCTGTGTTTCGTGACCAAGCTGTTCGACGACCTGAACGTCACCTTCCAGCGTCACATCGGCGATGTGGCTCGGCAGTAAATGCTCAGGACGAATACCGAGGGACATGTTTGCCCCCACCTGTACGTTGGCGCTGTCGACCGGGAGCCAGACCTGCTGGCGGTTTGGCAGCTCCACCTGTACCTGTTCAATCGCTGTCGCGGTCACTTTGACGGGCAGGAAGTTCATCTTTGGCGAGCCAATGAAGCCCGCAACAAAGCGGTCTGCCGGGTAGTGATACAGCTCCAGCGGTTTACCCACCTGCGCCACGCGACCGGCATCCAGCACCACGATTTTGTCGGCGAGGGTCATCGCTTCCACCTGATCGTGGGTGACGTAAATCATCGTGCGGCCAAGACGCTTGTGCAGACGGGAGATTTCGATACGCATCTGGACGCGCAGGGCGGCATCCAGGTTAGAAAGCGGTTCATCGAGCAGGAACACGCGCGGCTCGGCGACCAGAGTACGGCCAATCGCCACGCGCTGGCGCTGACCGCCGGAAAGCGCTTTCGGCTTACGCTCCAGCAGGTGCGCCAGCTGTAACACTTCCGCCACCTGCGTCACGCGCTGGTTAATGACCTCTTTCTTCGCACCGGCCAGCTTCAGGCCAAAGGACATGTTCTCGGCGACGGAAAGATGGGGATAGAGAGCATAAGACTGGAACACCATGCCTACGCCACGTTCGGCAGGCGGGATGTCGTTCATTCGGGTATCACCGATCAGCAGGTCGCCGCTGGTGATGGTTTCAAGACCGGCAATCATACGCAGCAGAGTTGATTTACCGCAGCCTGATGGGCCGACAAATACCACGAATTCACCTTCGTGGATGTCCAGATTGATGTCTTTCGACACCACAACGTCACCCCAGGCTTTCGTTACATTACGCAGCTGTACGCTCGCCATGCCCTTCTCCCTTCGTTACAACCTGTCACCGACAGAAACATTCAAGATAAGTTCACTATGGGGTATCCATTACTTTCCCGAATCCTCCACCCCCCGGCTTTTTTATGGGGGAGGAGGCGGGAGGATGAGGGAGCAGGCTCTGCGACCGGCGTGGGAGGGCTGAGGCAAAATTCGTGAAGCCGCCTGCAAAATTCGGTGGGTTTTTATGTGCGCCAGCACTCATAACTTAAATTTATGCAACGGAGATCACACAAACGGGGGGTGGGGCGTAGGGGTTGGGAGGATGGAAAGAGGATGTCAAATAAGGAGACTGAGTCACGTTGAACCACCTTATGTATCCACGAGCACATCACCAAAAAGGATGGCAGATATGAATATCAAGACTGGCGCACGCGTTTTCGCATTGTCCGCCCTCGCAGCAATGATGATTTCCGCACCAGCGCTCGCCAAAATTGAAGAAGGCAAGCTGGTTATCTGGATTAACGGCGACAAGGGCTATAACGGCCTGGCCGAAGTGGGCAAAAAATTCGAGAAAGACACCGGTATCAAAGTTACCGTAGAACACCCGGATAAGCTGGAAGAGAAATTCCCGCAGGTTGCAGCAACCGGCGACGGCCCGGACATCATCTTCTGGGCGCATGACCGTTTCGGGGGTTACGCACAGTCTGGCCTGCTGGCTGAAGTCACACCGGATAAAGCGTTCCAGGACAAACTCTTCCCATTCACCTGGGATGCCGTTCGCTATAACGGCAAGCTGATCGCTTACCCAATCGCGGTTGAAGCCCTGTCTCTGATTTACAACAAAGACCTGGTCCCTAACCCGCCGAAAACCTGGGAAGAGATCCCGAAACTGGATAAAGAGCTGAAGGCGAAAGGTAAATCCGCCCTGATGTTCAACCTGCAAGAGCCGTACTTCACCTGGCCGCTGATTGCTGCCGACGGCGGTTACGCGTTCAAGTTTGAAAACGGCAAGTATGACGTGAAAGACGTGGGCGTGGATAACGCTGGCGCGAAAGCGGGCCTGACCTTCCTGGTTGACCTTATCAAGAACAAACACATGAACGCGGATACCGATTACTCCATCGCGGAAGCGGCGTTCAACAAAGGCGAAACCGCGATGACCATCAACGGTCCGTGGGCCTGGACCAACATCGACAAGAGCAAAGTCAACTACGGCGTGACGCTGCTGCCAACCTTCAAAGGCAAGCCGTCTAAACCGTTCGTTGGCGTGCTGAGCGCAGGCATCAACGCCGCCAGCCCGAACAAAGAGCTGGCGAAAGAGTTCCTGGAAAACTACCTGCTGACCGATCAGGGTCTGGATGAAGTGAACAAGGACAAACCGCTGGGCGCCGTTGCGCTGAAATCCTTCCAGGATCAGCTGGCGAAAGACCCACGTATCGCGGCAACCATGGATAACGCCCAGAAAGGCGAAATCATGCCGAACATCCCACAGATGGCCGCTTTCTGGTACGCCACGCGTACCGCGGTTATCAACGCTGCAAGCGGTCGCCAGACTGTCGATGCCGCGCTGAAAGATGCTCAGGGTCGTATTACTAAGTAAGCAGAAAAACGGCGGGTGGCGCGTGCGCTTACCCGCCCTACGACTACGGCACGATCCGTAGGTCAGGTAAGCGCAGCGCCACCTGACGATAAGATTCCACCGTTGTAGAGGAAGAACCCCATGGATGTCATTAAAAAGAAACGCTGGTGGCAAAGCGACGCGCTGAAGTGGTCAGCGATCGGTCTGCTGTGCCTGCTGGTGGGTTACCTTGTTGTTTTAATGTACGTACAAGGGGAATATCTGTTCGCCATCATGACGCTGATTTTAAGCTCTGCTGGCCTGTATATTTTCGCCAACCGTAAAGCCTACGCCTGGCGCTATGTCTACCCTGGCGTGGCCGGGATGGGGCTGTTTGTCCTGTTCCCGTTGATTTGTACCGTCGCCATTGCGTTTACCAACTACAGCAGCACCAACCAGCTTGCGCAGGAACGCGCGCAGCAGGTTCTGCTGGACCGCTCATACCAGGCAGGCAAGACCTTTAACTTCGGCCTGTATCCTGCAGGTAATGAGTGGAAGTTAGCGCTCACTGATGAAGCAAGCGGGAAATACTATATCTCTGACGCCTTCAAATTTGGCGGCGAGCAGAAGCTGGCCTTAAAAGAGGCGCAAGCCCTGCCGGAAGGTGAACGTGCCAACCTGCGCGTCATTACTCAGAACCGTCAGGCGCTGACCCAGCTCACCGCCGTGCTGCCAGACGAAAGCAAAGTGATCATGAGCTCGCTGCGCCAGTTCTCAGGCACCCAACCGCTCTATACCCTTGCGGATGACGGCACGCTGACCAACAACCAGAGCGGCGTGAAATATCGTCCGAATAACGACATTGGTTTCTATCAGTCCATTACTGCCGACGGCAAATGGGGTGATGACAAACTCAGCCCGGGCTATACCGTCACCATCGGCTGGGACAACTTTACCCGCGTGTTTACCGACGAAGGCATTCAGAAACCGTTCTTCGCCATCTTCGTCTGGACTGTGGTCTTCTCCGTACTGACCGTGATCCTCACCGTGGCCGTGGGTATGGTGCTGGCCTGTCTGGTCCAGTGGGAATCCCTGAAGGGCAAAGCGATCTACCGCGTGCTGCTGATTCTGCCGTATGCCGTGCCGTCGTTTATCTCGATTCTGATTTTCAAAGGGCTGTTTAACCAGAGCTTCGGTGAAATCAACATGATGCTGAGCGCCCTGTTTGGCATCAAACCGGCCTGGTTCAGCGACCCGACCACCGCCCGCTCGATGATCATCATCGTCAACACCTGGCTGGGCTATCCGTACATGATGATCCTGTGCATGGGGCTGCTGAAGGCCATCCCGGATGACCTGTACGAAGCTTCAGCGATGGACGGTGCGGGTCCGTTCCAGAACTTCTTTAAGATTACGCTGCCGCTGCTCATCAAGCCGCTTACCCCGCTGATGATTGCCAGCTTCGCCTTTAACTTTAATAACTTCGTGCTGATTCAGCTGTTGACCAACGGTGGCCCGGACCGCCTCGGCACCACGACGCCCGCAGGCTATACCGACCTGCTCGTGAGCTACACCTACCGTATCGCCTTCGAAGGCGGCGGCGGCCAGGACTTCGGTCTGGCGGCAGCGATTGCCACCCTGATCTTCCTGCTGGTGGGCGCTCTGGCGATAGTGAACCTGAAAGCCACACGTATGAAATTTGACTAAGGAGGGCACTGAACATGGCTATGGTACAACCCAAATCTCAGAAACTGCGCCTCCTGGCGACGCACTTAGGCCTGCTGATTTTCATCGCGGCGATCATGTTCCCGCTGCTGATGGTTATCGCCATCTCCCTGCGTTCGGGTAACTTCGCCACCGGGAGCCTGATCCCGGACGAAATCTCCTGGGAGCACTGGAAGCTCGCGCTGGGCTTCAGCGTGGAACACGCGGATGGCCGCGTCACGCCGCCGCCGTTCCCGGTGCTGCTGTGGCTGTGGAACTCGGTGAAAATCGCAGGCATTACCGCGATCGGTATCGTGGCGCTGTCCACCACCTGCGCTTACGCCTTTGCCCGTATGCGTTTCCCGGGAAAAGCGACGCTGCTGAAAGGGATGCTGATTTTCCAGATGTTCCCGGCGGTGCTGTCGCTGGTGGCGTTGTATGCCCTGTTTGACCGCCTGGGCCAGTACATTCCGTTTATCGGTCTGAACACCCACGGCGGCGTGATTTTCGCCTACCTTGGCGGTATCGCACTGCATGTGTGGACCATTAAGGGCTATTTCGAAACCATCGACGGTTCGCTGGAAGAAGCGGCCGCGCTGGATGGGGCTACCCCGTGGCAGGCGTTCCGCCTGGTGCTGCTGCCGCTGTCGGTGCCGATTCTGGCGGTGGTGTTTATCCTGTCGTTTATCGCTGCGATCACCGAAGTACCGGTTGCCTCACTGTTACTGCGTGATGTGAACAGCTACACCCTGGCCGTAGGTATGCAGCAATACCTCAACCCGCAAAACTACCTGTGGGGCGACTTTGCCGCGGCGGCCGTACTCTCCGCCATCCCGATTACCGTGGTGTTCCTGCTGGCGCAGCGCTGGCTGGTGAACGGCCTGACGGCGGGCGGTGTGAAAGGTTAAGTTTCATTTTGTTATGCCACTGCAACCCTCAACTTTAGACGTATTGTATTGACCCAACTTGTGACTGTTGTTAGGCGCTCTTCGGAGCGCCATTTTTTTATTCGCGTTTCAGCCGCTTCGAGTTACACAGCCAGAGGGTGATCACCAGCAGCAGGATCGCCGCCGAGTAGATCAGCACGTCGAGCGGGGATTTATGATCGACGATGATCAGCCGCACAATCGCGGTGATCCCGATGTAGACAAAATAGCGTAGCGGGAAGTGAAAGCCGGACTGAAAGTACTTCACAATCAGGGCGATAAATTCAAAGTAGAGAAAGTAGACCACCAGGCCTTCCACCAGCGCATATTTGCTGGTTTGTTCAGGGGCGAACAGTACATCCGCCAGATGCACCGTCTCTTTACCCAAAAAGACGACCAGTATCAGGCCAAGGCTCAACAGACCGAGATTTAGCACGGTCTGGAGGATAGTTGAGATAAACTCAACGCGCGGGCGAGTCAGGGATGTCATACAGCACCTCATTCTCCAGGGCGAGGTTTCTGTATAACGCAAAAATGTGACGGAGATCTATATTTTTTGTTTATGTTTAGCGCACCGGAGAGGATTCCCCTCACCCCGGCCCTCTCCCCAAAGGGGCGAGGGGGAAAAGACAGCACCGAGCGATCCCCTCTCCTCTTTGGGGAGAGGGTTAGGGTGAGGGGCATCAGCGGAAGTTAATGTTCTTATCGCTGGTCATGTCATACAGCTGGAACTTACGTCCAAGCTGCTGACCCCCGTCACGCGTCAGCGGCGTCCAGCCCACTGCCGCGCGGCTGCGGGTTGGGCCTGACGAGAACAGATCCAGCGGAATCGACACGTAGACCCCTTTGGTGAAGTCCCCTTCCCCGTACTCGTCCGGCGAAACGTTGGTGATGGTGGCGTAGCCGCCCACCACGACGCCGCTGTCGAAGTGTTTGGAGATATCCAGCGTGCCGCCCTTATCGCCCGCCAGGTACTGGCCGACGCTGGCTTTCACCAGCACGTCAGGCGCGAACGACGGCGTCCAGTAGGCGGTCAGGTGGCCGGTTTTGACGCTGTAGTCGGTGAACTTCATCATGTCCTGCGCGCTGCGCCAGTCACGCTGCTTGACGTAGTTGGCATCAACCCCGAACGCCCAGTTGCTGTCGACAGGACGATAGAGCACTTCTGCCCCCGCACCGCCGTACATGGTTTCCAGATACCCGCCGTACACCTGGCCGTAGAAGCCGTTACCGAAGTACTGGAAGTAGTTGGCCTGCAGGTTATTCACGTAAGCATCGTTCTGCACGTATTCACGCACGCGAGTACGCACGCGCGGCAGCTGTGAGTCTTTTGGCGGGTTGGTGTAGTTGAACTTGTCGTAGTTGTTAGCGATGTTGCCGAACAGGCTACCGGTGGTCAGCAGGTGGTCGGTAAGCCACAGATCCGCCGTCGCCATGACGCCCAGCTGATACATGTAGAAGTTTTCTGGCCCGCCGACGGACTGGTTCAGCACCGGATCGATATGGAAATCGAAGCGCGACCTGTCGATATACCAGCCCTGCTCGGTGGTCTCCGGGACGATCGGCTCAACGCGTTTTTGCACCAGCTCGGTTTCATGCCCGAGCGGTTCGCCTTCCAGGTGGCGCTTAAGGCTGGCAACGTCCGTTTCGGTTGTGACCTGCGGCAGGTTGAGACGATTCTCCGTCACGCGGATCGTGCGGATCCCCTCAGGCAGATCGTTCATAACGATCCGGTTGGCGCGTTCGATCCCTTCGCGCGAGTCGCGGTATTTCACCTGCTCGCCGGTGACATAAAGCGTATCGCCCTTGGTCTGAATCTTCGGATCCGCCAGACCGGCATTGTATTTCAGCAGCGTCAGCTGGTTTGCCACCACGGAGTGCTGCAGAATCGCATCCTGCGGCTCCGGCTGGTATGCAGGCCGCGCGTTATCATTGTAGTGAGGCCGCATGTCGTTAAAGTTGGTGCGCAGCGTGAAGCCAAACATCACCGTATTGCCGCGCTCGTAGCTGAGGTTAACGTCGGCCCAATCGGTGACGCGGTAAATGGCGCCGACGTTAAACTTGCTCTTCTGCTCAATCTTCCCGGCGAAGTCCTGCGAGTAGTCATTACCTTCATACTCCAGCTTCAGGCGTAATGGCTGCCAGGGCGTTTGATACTCTACACCGCCAAACAGCGACGCCGGACCGTGGAACATCTGGTCCCCGTTGATGGAGCCCGCTTTCTTATAGCTGTTATCGCGGTAGCAGTATTTATCGCTGTAGGAGCAAAACGGGTTTTTCACGTTACCGCTGGTGCCCAGATAGCCCCATCCCAGGCCGAGCGAGAAGTCGAACGGCCCCCAGGCCTTGCTGGCCACGATGTATTCCGCGTCAAACAGACCGGTACCGCCGATATCTTTGGCGCCCACGGAGACCTGCGGCATCCAGTAGCTCTCTTCCCACAGGCGCAGCTTGACGTCGAAGGCTTTATCTTTGTAGGTCTGATCGCCGGAGAACGCCTCGACGCTGCTGTATTGTTTCGTCCGCACGTCGGTATAGCGCAGCGTGGTTTCAAGCCACGGGAACAGCTGCACCGACGCCGAGTAGTAGCGATACTGGTCGTTATCACGGTAGTTAAGGCTAATTTCCCCTTCGCGCGCCATACGCGCGGTGGGGGTTTGCAGTAAACCGACGCCGCCGAAGTCTGACTGAGACGGGCCAATGGGTGCCGGATACGTTTCTGCATGGCAGGCGGCACTCACGCAGAGCGCCAGCATGCTGTAGAGATAGGTTCTTTTCATTATTCCGGTATCCGCTGAATCAGGGAGTGAAGGATATCGGCGTTAAGCCCGTCATACGCCTTCGTCCAGAAATGGTCGGCAAAACCGACAAAAATGATGCTGCCCGGCATGGGTTCGATATGACGTTTATTCCAGTAAGCGACGGGGGCTTTTTGCGTGTGGCCGTCAGGGTAAACCACCCAGGCGTAGCTGTTATCCGCGCCGCTCAGCAGGCTCTGCTCGTCGAGGTAGCTCGCCACGTCACGGCCGGGCGTAAAGGGCTTGTTACCCGGGCTGCTGATAAGCCCCGTCACGATCACCGTCGTCGGCTTCACCGGCAGCCAGAGCGTATACTCCCCTTCCAGCGTCGGGTTGCCGTTTTCCGTGACGCGCACTTCATCGGGATCAAGGTTCACGTTCTGACGGCCCGTTACCTTCAGCGCCTGCAGCTGCTGACGGACGCTGTTAATGGCCGCCGCGTCGTCGCCGTCTTCCTGCTCCGCTAATCCCGTTAGCCTGGCAAGAAGCGCCTTGTGCTGCTGTTCCGCTTCAACGGTCTTCTGCCGTTCAGCGATCACGGCCCCCGGCCACCAGCTGTTGGCGAGCCTTGGCTGTCCGACGAGATCGAGCAGATGCTCGGCGTGGGTTAAGGTTTTGGGTTTTTCACTGTCCGGCGTGTAGACTTTCACAGTCCCTGCGGACCATGCCAGCGGCGCGGCAAAGCTGGCGATAAGCGCAACGTGAATGAGCGTTTTCATGATTTCGCCGCCTTGATCAGGGTGGTTTTCACCGGGAAGAAGCCGGCACCGAGATACTGTAAGGACTGGCGGATCTGCCCTTCCTCGTCGATCCAGAAGCGGTTGTGCCAGGTGGCCTGGTCGGTGGTGACCTCTTCATCCAGCACGCGAACATGGGTTTCGTCGCTGCCGACTTTCACGCTGTCGGTGTCGTCCCAGCGGAAGGTCGAGCGTGCCGTGGCATAACGCACCTGCTTATGCTCGGTCCAGCCCATCGTGCGCGTCCAGCCTGCGCCGTCGACGATCTGGTTCGGCGCGATCAGCGGATCGGCAGCGATATTATTCACTTCCAGCAGGTTGTCGCCGCCCAACAGGGTTTTCACAATACGGCCATGCTGCGTCACGATGGTAGCCTGATCCTGCGTCACCCATTTCTGCTGCCCGTTTTCATCGAAAGCGAGCACCACAAACAGCTGCGGGCCATCGTTAAGCTGCATGTACTGACTGGCATAGGGCATGTTTTGAAGTTCGTCATCGGTCAAATGTACGCCCGGTGTACCAAACATGCTTTCCCACAGTGAGTTTCCCAGCCCTTTAGTAGTGGCCGAGCACGCCTGCAGAAGCAGGCAAATCAGAATGATTGCAGGTCGCTTCACGACTCTTCTCCGAAGGGGCGAAATAACCACACCGAAGTGTGGTTATGATTAAAACACCCGCTATTACTGGGTGCTGGTTGTCGTGGTGGTCGTGGTTCCGGTATTGGAGCCATCACCGCCACCGGTTGCCGCCAGCGCGACACCCACGGCTGAACTTACGGTGCTGGCGCTGGCTGCGGTAGAACTTCCCGCAGACGCAGACGTCGCAGCCGAACCTGCCGCTTCTCCGACCTGAACCGGAGCCGCATAAACAGATGTCGCCGCAAGCGCAGATATGGCAAAAATGCCATACAGTACTTTCTTCATAACAATTTCCCTTCAATGAATGAATGGAGATTTGCCCGAAAAGAATTTCAGGCGGAATCGAGTATACACAACTACTGCCGCGGGTTTGCCGTAAGGGGAAATAGGGAGAGAGTTTTCGGACTAATGGATAAAATCGAAATGAAAAGCAAATTACAGAAATATATAAACAATAATAATCAATGAGTTATAATATGAAGATATTAACTGGCTTCTACGTATTTTCTTAAAATAAACCGCAGCAATTAACGGGTTAAGCGTCTTTTTCGGATTAAACTCAGATTCAGAATTTGAGTGGACTAACAGACAGCAGGAATTATCCGATAAAAAAATGCCGGCATTAAGCCGGCACGTTTTCATGACGTTTTAATTACGCACGCCAGGATTTATAACGATTGATCAAACCATTTGTTGAGCTGTCATGGCTGGTAATCGCTTTATCATCACCCAGCTCTGGCAGAATACGGTTTGCCAGCTGTTTGCCCAGCTCAACGCCCCACTGGTCAAAGGTGAAGATGTTCAGGATCGCGCCCTGCGTGAAGATTTTGTGCTCGTACAGGGCAATCAGCGCACCCAGGCTGAACGGCGTGATTTCGCGCAGCAGGATGGAGTTTGTTGGACGGTTGCCTTCGAACACTTTGAACGGGACAACGTGGTCCAGCGTGGCCGGGTCTTTACCCTGATCACGGTATTCCTGCTCTACCACCTCGCGGGATTTACCAAACGCCAGCGCTTCGGTCTGAGCGAAGAAGTTAGACAGCAGTTTCGGATGGTGATCGGACAGCGGGTTATGGGTGATAGCCGGAGCGATGAAATCGCACGGTACCATTTTGGTGCCCTGGTGAATCAGCTGGTAGAAGGCATGCTGACCGTTGGTGCCCGGCTCGCCCCAGATGATTGGGCCAGTCTGGTAATCCACCGCGTTGCCGTTACGGTCAACGTATTTACCGTTGGATTCCATGTTGCCCTGCTGGAAGTACGCCGCAAAGCGGTGCATGTACTGATCGTATGGCAGGATGGCTTCGGTTTCAGCGCCGAAGAAGTTGTTGTACCAGATCCCGATCAGCGCCAGCAGTACCGGCAGGTTTTTCTCTGGTGCGGTGGTGGAGAAGTGTTTGTCCATCGCGTGCGCGCCCGAGAGCAACTCGACGAAGTTGTCGAAGCCCACGGACAGGATGATGGACAGGCCGATCGCAGACCACAGAGAGTAGCGGCCGCCGACCCAGTCCCAGAACTCGAACATGTTCGCGGTATCAATACCGAACTCGCTGACCGCTTTACCGTTGGTAGACAGCGCCGCGAAGTGTTTCGCCACGTGCTTGTTGTCGCCCGCGGTTTTCAGGAACCAGTCGCGCGCGCTGTGGGCGTTGGTCATGGTTTCCTGAGTGGTGAAGGTTTTGGACGCAACCAGGAACAGGGTAGTTTCCGGGTTCACGTTCTTCAGCACTTCGGCGATGTGGGTACCATCGACGTTAGACACAAAGTGCATATTGAGGTGGTTTTTATACGGGCGCAGCGCTTCGGTCACCATGAACGGACCGAGGTCAGAGCCGCCGATACCGATGTTAACCACGTCGGTGATCGCTTTGCCGGTGTAGCCTTTCCAGCTACCGGAGATGATCGCTTCGGAGAAGGTTTTCATCTTTTCCAGCACCGCGTTCACTTCCGGCATGACGTCTTTGCCGTCAACGATGATTGGCGTATTGCTACGGTTACGCAGGGCCACGTGCAGCACGGCACGGTCTTCGGTACGGTTGATCTTCTCGCCGGAGAACATGGATTTGATGGCGTCGGCAAGCTGAGTCTCTTTCGCCAGATCCTGCAGTTTTGCCAGCGTCTCTTCGGTAATGCGGTTTTTGGAGAAATCCACCAGCATCAGGTCGTCGAAGGTCGCGGAGAACTTAGAGAAACGATCGCCATCTTTCGCGAACAGATCTGCGATGGTGACATCTTTCATTTCATCAAAATGTTTCTGGAGTGCCTGCCAGGCAGCGGTCTGCGTTGGGTTGATGTTTTTCATTAGCAATACTCTTCTGATTTGAGAATTGTGACTGCGGTCGATTGTAGCGCCTGCAAATAAAAATTGTGATGGTTTTTATGCCATTGCCCTGGCCTGCATCAAACACAGGTGAAAAGACCCGAAAAGTATAGCTGCTGAAGAGCCCTCCCGGGGCGGCGAAATGTCGGTCAAAAAAGCCTAAAACGGAGCATAAAATATGGCGCTGTTATAAGTCCTGTTTCTCAGGGGTACCCCCCCATAAAAAATCCGCATAATCCCAGCATTGACAGGACCTCCCCCGCATTTTATTTATAGGGCCGTATTTTGCGCCTGCACCTGTTTTCGTTTCACTCTTGTGCCAAGGTCGCTTATTCATTCCCTGACACGAGGTTGTTATGACGAGTTTTGTGGTCGCCAAGTTTGGCGGCACCAGTGTGGCCGATTACGATGCCATGAACCGCAGCGCCGATGTGGTGCTGGCCGATCCGAATACCCGCCTGGTGGTGCTGTCTGCATCTGCCGGCGTGACGAACCTGCTGGTTTCTCTGTCTGAAGGACTGGAAGCGACAGAACGTTTCGTGAAGCTGGATGCACTGCGCAAAATTCAGTTCGACATCCTTGAACGTCTGCAGAACCCGAACGTCATCCGCGAAGAAGTGGAACGTCTGCTGGAAAACATCACCACCCTGGCTGAAGCGGCGTCTCTGGCCACCTCCACCGCCCTGACCGACGAACTGGTCAGCCACGGCGAGCTGATGTCCACCCTGCTGTTTGTTGAAATCATGCGCGAGCGTAACATTCAGGCGCAGTGGTTTGACGTGCGTAAAGTGATGCGCACCAGCGACCGCTTTGGCCGCGCCGAGCCGGACGTTGAAGCACTGGCCGAGCTGACCAATCAGCAGCTTGCCCCGCGCCTGGCAGATGGTATCGTGATCACCCAGGGCTTTATCGGCAGCGAAGCGAAGGGCCGCACTACCACGCTTGGCCGTGGCGGCAGCGACTACACCGCCGCGCTGCTGGGCGAAGCCCTGCATGCCACGCGCGTGGATATCTGGACTGACGTTCCGGGCATTTACACCACCGACCCGCGCGTCGTTTCCGCGGCGAAACGTATTGATGTGATCGCGTTTGAAGAAGCGGCTGAAATGGCCACCTTCGGCGCGAAAGTGCTGCACCCGGCCACGCTGCTGCCTGCCGTACGCAGCGATATTCCGGTCTTCGTCGGCTCCAGTAAAGATCCAAAAGCCGGCGGAACGCTGGTCTGCAAGAAAACGGAAAACCCGCCGCTGTTCCGCGCCCTGGCCCTGCGCCGTCGCCAGACGCTGGTGACGCTCCACAGCCACAATATGCTGCACTCCCGCGGTTTCCTGGCGGAAGTGTTTGGCATTCTGGCGCGCCACAATATCTCGGTGGATCTGATCACCACCTCTGAAGTGAGCATTGCGCTGACGCTGGACACCACCGGCTCGACCTCCACCGGCGACACGCTGCTGACGCAGTCTCTGCTAATTGAGCTGTCTGAGCTGTGCCGCGTGGAAGTGGAAGAAGATCTGGCGCTGGTTGCCATCATCGGCAACAAGCTGTCGCGCGCCTGCGGCGTGGGTAAAGAGGTCTTCGGCGTACTCGACCCGTTCAGTATCCGCATGATCTGCTACGGGGCATCCAGCTACAACCTCTGCTTCCTGGTGCCTGCCGATCAGGCCGAGCAGGTCGTGCAGAAACTTCATCAGAATTTGTTTGAATAAAATTCGTTAGCACGATAAACAATACCTATAAGCCGGGCACAGACCCGGCTTTTTTATAACTAAACAACACGACAATACTGCAAGGAATCCACTATGTTATCCGCCATCACGCGGCTGTTCCCGCTATGGGCGCTGCTGCTCTCTGTACTCGCGTATTACACGCCCACCACGTTCACCGGAATTGGTCCGTGGGTCACCACGCTGCTGATGCTGATCATGTTCGGTATGGGCGTGCATCTGAAAATCGACGACTTCAAACGCGTGCTGTCTCGCCCTGCGCCCGTCGCGGCAGGAATATTTCTGCACTACCTGGTGATGCCTCTCGCAGCATGGCTGCTGGCGATGGCCTTTAAGATGCCGCCCGACCTCTCCGCCGGGATGGTGCTGGTGGGCAGCGTGGCCAGCGGCACGGCGTCCAACGTCATGATCTATCTGGCGAAAGGCGACGTGGCGCTCTCCGTCACTATCTCGTCCGTCTCTACGCTGGTGGGCGTGATTGCCACGCCGCTGTTAACCCGCCTGTACGTAGATGCGCATATTCAGGTGGACGTGATGGGCATGCTGCTGAGCATTCTGCAAATCGTGGTGATCCCGATTGCGCTGGGGCTGGTCATTCACCATCTTTTACCGCGCGTGGTGAAGGCCGTTGAGCCATACCTGCCCGCATTTTCGATGGTCTGTATTCTGGCCATCATCAGCGCCGTGGTGGCGGGCTCCGCCTCGCACATTGCTTCCGTAGGCTTTGTGGTGATCGTCGCGGTGGTGCTGCATAACACCATTGGCCTGCTGGGCGGCTACTGGGGCGGGAAACTGTTTGGCTTCGACGAATCGACCTGCCGCACGCTGGCAATCGAGGTAGGGATGCAGAACTCCGGCCTGGCGGCGGCGCTCGGTAAAATCTACTTCTCGCCGCTGGCGGCCCTGCCGGGTGCGCTGTTCTCCGTCTGGCACAACCTCTCCGGCTCGCTGCTGGCGGGCTACTGGTCCGGCAAACCGATTGAGGAACAAACGAAAAAAGATGCGGTGAAGCAGGGTTAATTGACTCAGCTTGCTTTACACTGAAGCCTCTCTCTCAGGAGGCTTCAGCAATGGCGACACCACGTTTGACCCAGAAAGACATGACGGAAGCCGAGCAGCGCGAACTTAAAACGCTTCTCGACCGCGCCCGCATCGCGCATGGCCGTACGCTGACCAACGCCGAAACCAATCAGGTGAAAAAAGAGTACATCGACAAACTGATGGCGCAGCGTGACGACGAGGCGAAAAAAGCCCGCAAACTGAAAAAGCAGCAGGCTTACAAGCCGGATACTGAAACGACCTTTTCCTGGTCGGCCAATACCTCTACCCGTGGAAGGCGCTAGCTAGCGCCCTTTCTTTTTACGGCCAGGCTGGGTAAATCGCTTCCCGTTGCCCGGTTTGCCGCGTCCTTTCTCTTCCGCCTGCGGTGCCTTCACGACCGGACGTTTAATCGCCTGGGTTTTCGGTTTTGCTTTGGCCTTCGGCTTCGCTTCGGACGAGGAGTTCTCGATAAGCTTGAACAGCTCGATCAGTTCGTCGTCCGTTAAGTCGCGCCATTCGCCCAGCGGAATGCCAGTCAGGCTGACGTTCATGATGCGCGTGCGCTCCAGCTTCGTCACTTCATAACCGAAGTACTCGCACATGCGGCGGATCTGGCGGTTTAAGCCCTGCACCAGAGTAATGCGGAACGCGAACGGCGCTTCTTTCTTCACCTTACACTTTTTCGTGACGGTACCGAGAATTGGCACACCGGCGCCCATGCCGCGAATAAAGTCGTCCGTAACCGGCTTATTCACCGTCACAATGTACTCTTTCTCGTGATCGTTACCGGCCCGCAGAATTTTGTTGACCAGATCGCCGTGGTTGGTGAGGAAAATCAGCCCCTGAGAGTCTTTATCCAGACGGCCAATCGGGAAGATACGGCTGCTGTGGTTCACGAAATCAACGATGTTGTCCCGCTCACCGTCTTCCGTGGTGCTGACAATCCCAACCGGTTTGTTCAACGCGATAAACACCAGGTCTTCAGCATCACGCGGTTCGATGACCTGACCATTCACTTTAACCACATCGCCAGGCACCACCTGGTCGCCGATGGTGGCGCGTTTGCCGTTGAGGAACACATTACCTTGTTCAATGTAACGATCCGCCTCGCGACGTGAGCAGATCCCGCTCTCGCTAATGTATTTGTTTAATCGGGTTGATTGAGTTGGCAGCATAGTTTCTCCTGTGAAGGGCGAAATATACCTTAGGTATGGACTGGAAAAAAAGATTAGCCGACGGTAACTGAGACGGGTTTTTAAGTTTGCGAGACGCTTTCAGGATTTTGCGTCCTGTCATTTACCCATGTGTTCAAGCCTTTTAGTTTTACTCTCCATGGAGAAGTGTTTGTAGTTTATAAATCACAGGGAGTAATATGAAGGAGATTGTTCAGACAGAATCCTTCCGACGCTGGGAGCAAAACTTAAAAGATCGACGAGCGAAGACCGTTATCGCTTCCCGCCTCTTTCGGTTGGCAAATGGCTTAGCGGGCGACGTTAAACCCGTGGGAGAAGGTATAAGTGAGTTAAGGATCCACTTTGGTCCGGGCTACAGAATCTATTTTAAAGACCAGGGCAATTACATCATCGTGCTGTTATGTGGTGGTGACAAAAGCAGCCAGGCCAGAGACATACTGATGGCAAAAATGCTGAGCAATGTATCCCAATGGCAGGAGTGAATGAGCATGCATAAATTAACACCTTACGATCCCGCCAACGCGTTGGTGGATGACGAGGAAATCGCCGTGTTTATCGCTGATGCACTAGAAACAGGCGACTCGACATATATCGCTAAAGCCCTCGGTGTTGTCGCGCGAGCCAAAGGCATGTCGAACATTTCACAGCAAACCGGTTTATCACGTGAGCAGCTTTATCGGTCATTCAGTGATAAAGGAAACCCAACGCTCAAAACCACGCTCGCGGTCATGAAAGCATTGGGTTTTGGGCTAACACTCAAACACGCCGGGGATTAATACTCATCCCGCTGATCATCTTCATCCGGCTGTTCCATCACGCTGTAGGCCACCGCGCAGAACAGCGAGTTGAGGCGCTTCATATCCCCCAGCAGTCCCAGATGCAGGGAGCTGGTCTCGATACTCTGCACGTTCTGCTGGTGCAGCCGTTCAACGTGGGCGTGCGAGTAGCGGCGGTTCAGAATGCGGAAACGATGCTTGTTGCGGCGCAGGCGGCGCGCGCTCGGCACGTCGCTGGAAAAGAAGACCAGCATCGCCAGCTTGAGGTTGCTGACCAGCTGTTCGTGCAGCGCTTCCAGCTCCTTCAGGCCTTCACCTGAAAACGCACGACGAGCGGCAAGGGATTTGTCGGCGATCTCGCTGCCCATGCGCTCAACGATATCCGAGGCCTGCTCAAGGTTAAGCGACATCTCGATAATTTCCGCCCAGCGGCGGGACTCCTCTTCTGCCAGCTCGTCCTGCGGCATGCGCGCCAGGTAGAGCTTGATGGCGGTATAAAGCACGTTGATATCGTCCGCCAGTCTGCGCAGCTCTTTCTCTTCACGCGGCTCGCCGTGCATCACCTTTTGCAGGCCTTCGAGCATGGTTTCCATCGCATCACCCATGCGCAGCGTCTCGCGCGCGGCATTTGCCAGCGCCAGCGCCGGGGTATCCAGCGCGGACGTATCCAGGTGCTTCGGCTTCAGGCGCGCGTCCAGCTCCGGTTCGTCCTGAATGAGACGTTCGCAGAAGCGGGCCATCGGCCCGGCAAAAGGTACCATCGCCAGGCAGCGCACCAGGTTGTAGAACACGTGGAAGTAGATCACCAGCTCCGCCTTCGGCAGCGAGAGGTTGTCCATCAGGTTCGCCAGCGGGTGGATAAAGGGCAGAATAATCAGGCTGCCCACCAGCTTAAACAGCAGGCTGCCGAGCGCCACGCGGCGGGCGGCGGCATTGGCCGCGCTGTTGTTAAGCATCGCCAGCAGGCCCGAGCCGAGGTTAGCCCCGATCACCAGACACAGCGCCACCGGGAAGGAGATCGCCCCTGCGGCGGTAAGTGTGGCCGTCAGCAGGACCGCCGCCAGGCTGGAGTAGCTGACGATGGCAAACACCGCACCAATGAGCGCGTCCAGCATGATGTCCCCGGTCAGGGAGGCGAAGATGACCTGAACGCCGTTGGCCTCGGTGATCGGCGTGACCGCCTGCACAATCAGCTCCAGCGCCAGTAGGATCAGCCCCAGACCAATACCCACGCGTCCAAGCTGGCCGGCCCGCGTCTGTTTGCGACCGAGGAAAAAGATAACGCCGATAAAAATCAGCAGCGGTGACAGCCAGGAGAGATCGAACGTCAATATACGCGCCATCAGCGCGGTACCTACATCCGCCCCCAGCACAATGACCAGCGCCGGAGCAAGCGCCACCAGATCCTGCGCCACAAAGGAGGTGACAAGCAGGGTTGTGGCGTTACTGCTCTGAACCAGTGCCGTTACGCCAATTCCCGCGCAGAAGGCGAGCGGCTTCTTCTCAACGCTGCTGCTGAGAACGGTACGTAAGCGCGCGCCAAATACGCGCATTACGCCGGTACGGACGATATGGGTGCCCCATACGAGCAGTGCGACTGCAGAGAGCAGGTGTAACAACGTCAGCACGGAAGTTTTTCCTCCTTATCGTTATGTGTTTTCCTGAGGTTCCCTGCGCATTGTCTTGCCGGATGATGGCTACGCCTTAACCGACCTACGCGTAGGCCCGGTAAGCGCAGCGCCACCGGGCTCCAGGGAAAGAACCTTATTCCAGTATAAGGGTTTAAGCGTAAGAAAGAGACAAGGCACCCTTGAGGTGCCCTGTTTGTTGTAAGGAAAAGTGATTTTAGTCGGCGTCGTAGCCTAAATTCGGGGCCAGCCAGCGCTCCACTTCTGATACGCTCATCCCTTTACGCAGGGCGTAATCTTCAATCTGATCGCGCTGCAGCTGCGCCACGGCAAAGTACTTGCTGTCCGGATGACTGAAGTACCAGCCTGAAACTGAGGCGCCCGGCCACATGGCGAACGACTCGGTGAGCTTCATCCCGGTATGCGCTTCGACGTCCAGCAGCTGCCAGATAGTGCCCTTTTCGGTATGTTCCGGGCAGGCCGGATAGCCCGGTGCCGGACGAATCCCCTGGTAGTTCTCGCGAATAAGCTCTTCGTTGCTGAGGTTTTCATTCGCCGCGTACCCCCAGTGCACCTTGCGCACGCGCTCGTGCAGGTACTCGGCGAAGGCTTCCGCCAGGCGGTCAGCAATCGCTTTCACCATGATTTTATTGTAATCATCGTGCTGCGCTTCGAACGCGTCCGCCAGCGCATCTTCCTCCAGACCGCCGGTCACGGCAAAGGCGCCGATATAGTCGGCTTTACCACTCAGCTTCGGCGCGACGAAATCGGCCAGGCAGTAGTTAGCAAAGCCCACTTTCTCGGTTTGCTGACGCAGATGACGGCTGACCGCCAGCACGTGGGTGCGGGTTTCATCGCGATAAATTTCAATGTCGTCACCCACGCGGTTGGCCGGGAACAGGCCCACGACGCCGCGCGGGTTAAGTGTTTTCTCCGCGCTCAGCGTGTCGAGCATGTCGTTGGCATCTTTAAACAGGCGCTTCGCCTCCTCGCCAACCACCTCATCTTCCAGGATGCGCGGATATTTGCCCGCCAGCGACCAGGTCATAAAGAACGGCGTCCAGTCGATGTAGTTGCGCAGCGTTTCGATGCTGGCGCTAACCTCCTGAACGCCCAGACGGTGCGCGACCGGCGGCGTATAGCTCGACCAGTCAAACGCCAGATCGTTATCCCGCGCCGCCTGGAGTGAAACTGGCGGCGTGCGCGGTTTCTTGCGCCCGTGCTGGATGCGAACGGTTTCGTACTCTTTGCGGGTGCGCTCGACAAACTCGTCGCGCTGGGTGTCGGAGAGCAGCGCGGAGACCACGCCCACCGTGCGCGAGGCGTTCTGCACGTACACCGTCGGGCCGCTGTAGTTCTGCTCGATTTTCACCGCCGTGTGCGCTTTTGAGGTAGTCGCCCCGCCAATCAATAACGGAATCGTGAAGCCCTGTCGCTCCATCTCTTTCGCCACGTTGACCATTTCGTCCAGCGAAGGGGTGATCAGCCCGGAGAGGCCAATCAGGTCAGCGTTCACTTCGCGCGCGGTCTTGAGGATTTTGTCCGCCGGGACCATCACGCCAAGGTCGATAATCTCGTAGTTATTACACTGCAGCACCACGCCGACGATGTTCTTGCCGATGTCGTGCACGTCGCCCTTCACGGTGGCGATAACCATCTTGCCGTTGCTGGAGCCTTTCTCTTTGCTGGCTTCGATATAGGGCTCAAGATACGCCACCGCTTGCTTCATCACGCGGGCGGATTTCACCACCTGCGGCAGGAACATCTTGCCTTCGCCGAACAGATCGCCGACCACGTTCATGCCGTCCATCAGCGGGCCTTCAATCACCTCAATAGGACGGGCTGCCTGCTGGCGCGCCTCTTCGGTATCGAGCTCGATAAATTCGGTAATGCCTTTGACCAGCGAGTATTCCAGACGCTTTTTCACGTCCCAGGAACGCCACTCGGCCTGCTGAACGTTTGCTGCCTCATCCGATTTGCTGCCGCGGTATTTTTCCGCCAGGTCCAGCATGCGCTCGGTGGCGTCGTCGCGGCGGTTAAGGATTACGTCTTCCACCGCGTCACGCAGCTCTGCGGGCAGGTCGTCGTAAATCGCCAGCTGGCCGGCGTTGACGATCCCCATGTCCATGCCGTTGCGGATGGCGTAGTAGAGGAACACAGCGTGGATCGCTTCACGCACCGGGTCGTTACCGCGGAACGAGAACGACACGTTCGATACGCCGCCGGAGATCAGCGCATGCGGCAGCTCGCGCTTGATGTCCTCGCACGCCCCGATAAAGTCCTGGGCGTAGTTATTGTGCTCTTCAATGCCGGTCGCGACGGCGAAAATGTTCGGGTCGAAGATAATGTCTTCCGGCGGGAAGCCCACCTCTTCGGTCAAAATCTTGTACGCACGGCGGCAAATCTCGATTTTGCGCTCGCGGGTATCCGCCTGGCCCACTTCGTCAAAGGCCATAACCACCACGGCGGCACCGTAACGGCGGACCATTTTTGCGTGGTGGATAAAGGTATCAACGCCCTCTTTCATCGAGATTGAGTTAACGATGCCTTTACCCTGGATGCACTTCAGCCCTTTTTCGATGACTTCCCATTTGGAGGAGTCAATCATGATCGGCACGCGGGCGATGTCCGGCTCACCGGCGATCAGGTTGAGGAAACGCACCATCGCCGCTTCGGCGTCGAGCATCCCCTCATCCATGTTGATATCGATAATCTGCGCGCCGTTCTCAACCTGCTGACGGGCGACGTCCAGCGCTTCGCTGTACTTCTCTTCTTTGATCAGGCGCTTGAACTTCGCGGAACCGGTGACGTTCGTACGCTCACCCACGTTCACAAACAGGCTGTCTTCGCCGATGGTCAACGGCTCAAGGCCGGACAGACGACAGGCAACCGGAAGCTCGGGCAGCCTGCGCGGCGGCAGACCGGCCACGGCGTTGCTCATGGCGGCGATGTGCTCCGGCGTGGTGCCGCAGCAGCCGCCGACGATGTTCAGGAAGCCAGATTCGGCCCACTCGCGGATTTGCGCCGCCATGGTGTCGGCATCGAGATCGTATTCACCAAAGGCGTTCGGCAGACCGGCGTTCGGGTGCGCGGTGACATAGCATTCCGCGATGCGCGATAGCTCCTGCACGTACTGGCGCAGTTCATCTGGACCCAGCGCGCAGTTCAGGCCAAAGGAGAGCGCTTCGGCGTGGCGCAGAGAGTTATAAAACGCTTCGGTTGTCTGGCCGGACAGGGTACGGCCGGAGGCGTCGGTGATGGTGCCGGAAATCATGATCGGCAGGTCAACGCCGAGCGCCTCGAACTCCTCTTTCACCGCGTAAATCGCGGCTTTGGCATTGAGGGTGTCGAATACGGTTTCAATCAGGATCAGATCGGAACCGCCTTCCACCAGCGCTTTGGTCGATTCACGGTAGGCCGCGACCAGCTGATCGAAGGTGATATTACGAAACGCCGGGTCGTTGACGTCCGGTGAAATAGACGCGGTGCGGTTCGTCGGGCCAAGCACCCCGGCAACGTAGCGCGGCTTATCCGGCGTGCGGGCCGTCCACTCGTCGGCGCAGGCGCGCGCCAGCTTCGCAGCTTCAAAGTTGATTTCCGCCGACAGGGATTCCATCTGGTAATCCGCCATGGCGATGGTTGTCGAGTTGAAGGTGTTGGTTTCAACGATATCCGCACCCGCTTCGAAGTAGGCGTTGTGGATATCTTTAATCACGGACGGCTTGCTGAGCACCAGCAGGTCGTTGTTCCCTTTCAGGTCGCATGGCCAGTCAGCGAAGCGTTCGCCGCGGAAATCGTCTTCACTCAGGCGATAGCCCTGGATCATGGTGCCCATGCCGCCGTCCAGCACCAGAATTCGTTCTTTTAACTGCGCACGCAGTTGCTCTACTTTGCTGCTCACACTTGCTCCCGACAACGCTCAACAAGGCCAAAAGGCTGCGTTCCATACTGGCACAATCTCGCAGGGTGGAAAAGTCGCTCAGCGGTAACATGAGACATGTTCACCATCACTCCTCCGATCAGTCAGGATAACGGTTGCAAATTCACCAAATAAAACGAAAATGATTTCCACGATACAGAAAAAGGAGATCGTCATGGTCGCGACCGTTCCCGCTAAACGCGGCAGAAAACCTGCTGCCACCACCGCCGTACAACAGGGCGGACAGGTTCAATCGCTCACGCGCGGTTTGAAGCTGCTGGAGTGGATAGCCGAGTCGCACAGCAGCGTGGCCCTGACGGAGCTGGCCCAGCAGGCTGGCCTGCCGAACTCCACAACACACCGCCTGCTGACCACCATGCAGCAGCTGGGTTTTGTCCGCCAGGTCGGCGAGCTGGGGCATTGGGCGGTGGGCGCGCATGCGTTTATCGTTGGCAGCAGCTTTCTGCAGAGCCGCAACCTGCTGGCGATTGTGCACCCGATTCTGCGCAAGCTGATGGAGGAGTCCGGCGAGACGGTGAACCTGGCGGTGCTGGACCAGAGCGACCACCAGGCGATTATCATCGACCAGGTGCAGTGCACGCAGCTGATGCGCATGTCCGCGCCGATTGGCGGCAAGCTGCCGATGCATGCCTCCGGGGCGGGGAAAGCGTTTCTCTCGCAGCTGAGCGAAGAGCAGGTGACGGGCCTGCTGCACCGTAAAGGTCTGCACGCCTATACCCACGCCACGCTGGTGTCGCCCGTGCATCTGAAAGAAGACCTAGCCCTGACCCGCAAGCGCGGCTATTCGTTTGATGATGAAGAACATGCCCTGGGCCTGCGTTGCCTCGCGGCCTGTATTTTTGACGAGCACCGGGAGCCGTTTGCCGCCATCTCCATCTCCGGCCCGATTTCGCGGATGACCGACGACCGCGTGACCGAGCTGGGTGCGCTGGTGATTAAGGCGGCGAAAGAGGTGACGCTGGCGTACGGTGGGATTCGTTAAGTTGGGTTCCTGCGAACATTCTGATCGTAGGCCCGGTAAGCGCAGCGCCACCGGGCGATGAGGTTGCACTGCGGCCTGATGCCCTCACCCCGGCCCTCTCCCACAGGGAGAAGGAGAAAATAGGATGCCCTTACCCTGCGAGCGTGGGAGAAAACCGGATGCAAAATCGCTGCTTGCGGCGGTATGCGTACACATCTTCCACGTGCCCATTTTTGATCCGCGTTTGCAGTCCGCGCCAGTAGCTGGCACGGAACAGATCCTCATGCATCTCTTCAAATAGCGGCCCGATGCGCGGATCGGCACAAAGCCAGTGGCGAAACTCCTCCGGAAACACATCGCCCGGCGAGACGCTGTACCACGGCTCACCGGAAAGCTCATCCTCCGGGTAGCGGGGCGGTGGTATATCGCGGAAGTTCACCTCGGTCATGTAGCAAATTTCGTCGTAATCGTAGAACACCACCCGCCCGTGACGGGTGACGCCGAAGTTTTTAAACAGCATATCGCCCGGGAAGATATTGGCGGCGGCAAGCTGGCGAATCGCGTTGCCGTACTCTTCAATCGCATCTCTTAAAGCCTGACCTTCGGACTGCTCCAGCCAGATATTCAGCGGCACCATGCGTCGTTCAATGTAGAGATGGCTAATGACGATTTTGTCGCCAAGATCGGTGATTTTGGCGGGCGCTTCCTGCAGTAGAAGCGCCATGAGTGCCGGGTCGATCTGCTGTTTATCCAGCACAAAGTTTTCGAATTCCTGGGTATCTGCCATGCGCCCGACGCGGTCGTGCTCCTTAACCAGCTGGTAGCAGGCGCGGACGTGCGCGGCGGTCATCTCTTTCTGCGGCGCGAATCTGTCCTTAATCACCTTAAAGACCCGGTCAAAGCCCGGCAGCGTAAACACCAGCATAACCATGCCGCGAATGCCGGGCGCTTCGATAAACTGCTCATCGGCGGTAGTGACATAACGCAGGTATTCCCGGTAACTTTCCGTTTTAGCGTGCTTCTGGCAGCCAATGGCCATATACAGCTCGGCGGTGGTTTTACCCGGCAGGATCTCGCGCAGCCACTCCACCAGCGCGGCAGGTAACGGTGCATAGACCATAAAATAGGAGCGGGCGAAGCCAAACACGATGCTGGCCTCGGCGCCGGTTGTCAGGCAGGTATCGACAAACAGTTCCCCGCCGTCAGTGCGGTGAATGGGCAGCAGAAACGGCACAATGGCCGTCGGGGTAACCAGTTTCCCCACCAGCCAGGCGGCTTTATTGCGGTAGAAAAGCTCGTTGGCCACCTGCAAATGGCTGTGGCTGAGCACCTCCGCGCCAAAGGTTTCGTTAAGATGGGCGTGGATATACCCGATATCCCGGGTTTTATTCTCCCAGGGCAGGCGCAGCGGCAGATCCGTTAAGACGCGGTGCAGGAGCTTATCCCATCCCCGCTCGGGAAAGAAATCTTTCGCCAGCGGACGGGGAATGGTACGAAAGCGCCGTTCGGGCTGGGAGCTGAAGATAAATAACCGCTCAGGAGATAATGAGCGGTGGTCAAATAACCGGCAATAGACGGAGTTGAAAAAGCTCTCCGCAATCTCGAAGCGCGGGTAGTCGGGTAACAAATGGGTGTAATGCTCTTTGACGCGCAGTAAAAATTCCGCGTCCGGACTTTTACCGTCGGTAATACAGCGCAGCTGCTCCACCACCAGACCCACGTGGTGGTCGTAGAGATGGATGCGCTGCTTCATGGCCTGCTGAACCGCATGCCAGTCTGCATGTTCGAAGCGCTGCTGCGCGCCGGATGTCACTTCAAGAAAACGACCATACTGGGCATCGAAGCCCTGCAAAATAGTTTGGGCAATCAATAATTCCAGGCCACGCGACATATATTCCCCTTACCCAACCCTCTCCCCATAGGGGAGAGGGGGAAAAGATTAGAACTGTGCTTCTTCCGTTGAACCCGTTAAGGCAGTGACGGAGGAGGTGCCGCCCTGAATGATCGTAGTCACGTTATCGAAGTAGCCGGTTCCCACCTCCTGCTGGTGAGAGACGAAGGTATAACCATCTTTGCCCGCCGCAAATTCCGGCTGCTGCACCTTCTCAACGTAGTGCTTCATGCCCTCACCCTGCGCATAGGCGTGCGCCAGGTCGAACATGTTGAACCACATGCTGTGGATGCCAGCCAGAGTAATGAACTGGTATTTGTAGCCCATGTCGGACAGCTGCTGCTGGAAGCTGGCGATCGTTTTATCATCCAGCTTTTTCTGCCAGTTGAAGGACGGCGAGCAGTTGTAGGCCAGCAGTTTCCCCGGATACTTCGCATGAATGGCATCGGCAAAGCGTTTTGCCAGCGCCAGATCCGGCGTGGAGGTTTCACACCAGACCAGGTCCGCGTAAGGCGCATACGCCAGGCCGCGGCTGATCGCCTGTTCAATGCCGGCATGGGTGCGGTAGAAGCCTTCACTGGTACGCTCGCCGGTGATGAACTCGCTGTCGTACGGGTCGCAGTCAGAGGTGATCAGATCCGCCGCGTCCGCATCGGTACGGGCAATGACCAGCGTCGGCACGCCGAGCACGTCAGCAGCCAGACGCGCGGCAACCAGCTTCTGCACGGCTTCCTGCGTAGGTACCAGCACCTTACCGCCCATGTGTCCGCACTTCTTCACTGACGCCAGCTGGTCTTCGAAGTGAACGGCCGCTGCACCGGCCTCAATCATCGATTTCATCAGCTCGAAGGCGTTCAACACGCCGCCGAAGCCCGCTTCCGCATCCGCGACGATCGGCAGGAAATAGTCAATAAAGCGCGGATCGTTAGGTTCGATGCCCGCCGCCCACTGGATCTGATCCGCTCGACGGAAGGTGTTGTTGATCCGATCCACGACCGACGGCACGGAGTTAGCCGGATAGAGCGACTGATCCGGGTACATGCTGGAGGCCAGGTTGGCGTCCGCCGCGACCTGCCAGCCGGAGAGGTAAATCGCCTCAATACCGGCCTTCGCCTGCTGCAGCGCCTGACCGCCGGTCAGCGCGCCGAGGCTGTTGATGTAGCCCTTTTTAGAGCCACCGTGCAGCAGTTTCCACATTTTCGCCGCACCGTTCTGAGCCAGCGTGCATTCCGGATTGACCGAGCCGCGTAATTTCACCACTTCTTCCGCGCTGTAAGGACGGCGGATGCCTTCCCAGCGAGGCTGTGTCCACTCTTTCTTCAACTCTTCGATTTGTTGGGTACGGGTTTTCATGTGCAGATGCTCCATATTGTTATGTGATGAGTTACGCCAGGAAGCGGTAGCCCGGCAGGGTCAGGAAGTCGATTAAGTCATCTGATGTGGTGATTTGCTCCATCAGGCGCGCAGCGTCGTCAAAACGTCCGCTGCTGAAGCGGTGTTCGCCCAGCTCGTCCTGGATCACCCGCATCTCTTCGGCCAGCATCTGGCGGAACAGGGATTTGGTCACCGGCTTGCCGTTACTGAGCGTTTTTTGATGGTGGATCCACTGCCAGATAGAGGTACGTGAGATCTCCGCCGTCGCAGCATCTTCCATCAGGCCGTAGATCGGCACGCAGCCGTTACCGGAGATCCACGCTTCGATGTACTGGACCGCGACGCGAATATTGGCCCGCATGCCCTCTTCCGTACGCTCACCCGCGCACGGTGCCAGCAGCTGTTCTTCAGCCGTTGGGGCATCGTCTTCGCGCGTGACAAACAGCTGGTTTTTATTGTCACCGAGTACGCGGTTGAAGACCTCCATCGCCGTATCGGCCAGGCCCGGATGGGCAATCCACGTCCCGTCATGGCCGTTGCGTGCTTCAAGCTCTTTATCGGCTTTCACCTTGTTGAGCACCTGATTGTTGCGCTCTGCGTCTTTGCTCGGGATAAAAGCCGCCATGCCGCCCATCGCAAAGGCACCGCGCTTGTGGCAGGTTTTGATCAGCAGACGCGAGTAGGCGCTCAGGAACGGTTTATCCATGGTCACGACCTGGCGATCCGGCAGTACGCGATCGGGATAGTTTTTCAGGGTTTTGATGTAGCTGAAAATATAGTCCCAGCGTCCGCAGTTCAGGCCGACGATGTGGTCGCGCAGGGCGTGCAGAATTTCATTCATCTGGAACACGGCGGGCAGCGTTTCAATCAGCAGCGTGGCTTTGATAGTACCGCGCGGCAGGTTGAAACGATCTTCCGCGTAGCTGAAGACCTCGCTCCACCAGGCGGCTTCCTGCCAGGCCTGCGTTTTAGGCAGATAGAAATACGGGCCGCTGCCCTTCGCCAGCAGGGCTTTGTAGTTGTGGAAGAAATAGAGTGCGAAATCAAACAGGCTGCCCGGAATGGCTTCTCCACGCCAGGTGACGTGTTTTTCAGGCAGGTGCAGGCCGCGTACGCGACAGATCAGTACCGCCGGGTTCGGCTTGAGCTGGTATATTTTTCCGGCTTCGTTGGTATAGCTGATGGTGCCGTTCACGGCGTCGCGCAGGTTGATCTGCCCCTCGATGACCTTACGCCAGTCCGGCGCCAGCGAGTCTTCAAAATCGGCCATGAAGACCTTAACGTTGGCGTTCATGGCGTTGATCACCATTTTGCGCTCTACCGGACCGGTGATCTCAACGCGACGATCCTGTAAATCTTCAGGAATTCCGCGGATTTTCCACTCGCCGCGTCGAATGGAAGCGGTTTCCGAAATAAAGCCAGGCAACTTGCCATCGTCAATTTCCTGCTGCTGATGAATACGTGCCGCCAGCAGCTTATTTCGCTGCGGCGTAAAGCGAGTCACAAGTTCAGTCAGAAATTCTACCGCTTCCGCCGTCAAAACTTGCTGTTCTTGCTCGCCATACGGCTGGGTAAAGGCCAGTTCATCGACCGTCGTTGCCTGTTGAGTCATTACTCTGCTCCTCATCAAAGATCCAAAATCACGCTCCCAATGCGAACGAAAGATCGTTGGGTAGTTTTCGCTCAGCAGAATTAAGACTATCTATATTTTTTCTAAAATCAAAAACAATTTCCATTTTAATTATTAATTGCGATTAATTGATTGATTTAATTGATATTAAAGTTGGATCGAACGGTGAGTGACATTTCGGAAATAAAAAAGGCACCCGAAGGTGCCTGATTTGAATAGCTGAAACGCTTTAGGATCGTTTAGTGCAGACGATTACTCCAGCGTTGGATTCATGTGACGCAGATCGTATGGTGTTATCTGGTAGACGTAATAGTTGAGCCAGTTAGTAAAAAGCAAATTCCCGTGGCTGCGCCAGGTCGCTCTCGGTTTGTTTTGCGGATCGTCTTTCGGGAAATAGTTGTACGGTACATCCGGATTAAGACCCGCTTCGACATCACGGAAATACTCTGACGCAAGTGTGTGCGGATCGTACTCAGGATGCCCGGTCACAAAGGCAATGCGCTTATCTTTACTGGCAAACAGGTAAGCGTCCCCATCTTCCGTTTCGGCCAGAATTTCCAGATCGGTGTAATCACGAATCAGCTGGGCCGGGAAGTCAGCGTAGCGAGAATGTGGGGCCAGGAAAGAATCATCAAACCCGCGCGTCAGCAACGCATGGGGATGGAGAATATGGTGTTCGTATACGCCGGAGAGCTTTTCAGTGCGGGTTTGCTTGGGGATGCCATAAAGAATATTCAGTGCGGCTTGTACCGCCCAACAGACAAACAGCGTGGACGTGACGTGATCTTTTGCCCACTCCAGAACCTGTTTGATCTGCGGCCAGTAAGCGACATCGTTAAATTCCACCAGACCGAGCGGCGCGCCGGTCACAATCAGACCGTCGAAGTTTTCACCCTGAATGTCATCGAAGTTGCAGTAGAAGTTGTTCAGATGCTCAGAAGGCGTATTGCGTGACTCACGGGCATCGATTCGCAGCAGCTGAATATCGACCTGCAGCGGGGAGTTCGACAGAAGACGCAGGAACTGGTTTTCTGTTTCGATCTTTTTTGGCATCAGATTGAGAATAAGCACCTTCAGCGGGCGAATTTCCTGACCTGTCGCACGTGAAGTCGTCATGACAAAGACGTTTTCTTCACGCAAGAAATTGACGGCTGGTAGCTCGTCCTGCACCCGAATCGGCATAGCTTTATATCCTCACAGCATACGTATAAACGTTTAGACATCCAGACAGCTAACGATACCCAGAAATGGTATGAATGTCGAGTCTGCAAGCAGAAGGTGAGAAAGTTTCAAGGAGAGGATAGTGCGGTCTGATTCGCCCGGTGACGCTGCGCTTACCGGGCCTACAAAACCATCCGGCATGATTTCTGACGCACATAGCAAAAAACCCCGCACCTTTCGGTACGGGGTTCTTCTTATTTGATGCCTGGCAGTTCCCTACTCTCACATGGGGAGACCCCACACTACCATCGGCGCTACGGCGTTTCACTTCTGAGTTCGGCATGGGGTCAGGTGGGACCACCGCGCTAAAGCCGCCAGGCAAATTCTGTTAAATCTGTATCAAAGCTGAAATTTGATTGTCTGTTTCTCATCCGCCGAAACAGCTTCGGCGTTGTAAGGTTAAGCCTCACGGTTCATTAGTATCGGTTAGCTCAACGCATCGCTGCGCTTACACACCCGACCTATCAACGTCGTCGTCTTCAACGTTCCTTCAGGACCCTTAAAGGGTCAGGGAGAACTCATCTCGGGGCAAGTTTCGTGCTTAGATGCTTTCAGCACT
Organism: Enterobacter sp. ECC-249; assembly: GCF_043965265.1. NCBI lineage: Bacteria > Pseudomonadati > Pseudomonadota > Gammaproteobacteria > Enterobacterales > Enterobacteriaceae > Enterobacter > Enterobacter sp. ECC-249. Next base: position 805,241 of record NZ_CP143660.1, on the reverse strand, counting down.
TATCTTTTCCGCATTTAGCTACCGGGCAGTGCCATTGGCATGACAACCCGAACACCAGTGATGCGTCCACTCCGGTCCTCTCGTACTAGGAGCAGCCCCCCTCAATTCTCCAGCGCCCACGGCAGATAGGGACCGAACTGTCTCACGACGTTCTAAACCCAGCTCGCGTACCACTTTAAATGGCGAACAGCCATACCCTTGGGACCTACTTCAGCCCCAGGATGTGATGAGCCGACATCGAGGTGCCAAACACCGCCGTCGATATGAACTCTTGGGCGGTATCAGCCTGTTATCCCCGGAGTACCTTTTATCCGTTGAGCGATGGCCCTTCCATTCAGAACCACCGGATCACTATGACCTGCTTTCGCACCTGCTCGAGCCGTCACTCTCGCAGTCAAGCTAGCTTATGCCATTGCACTAACCTCCTGATGTCCGACCAGGATTAGCTAACCTTCGTGCTCCTCCGTTACTCTTTGGGAGGAGACCGCCCCAGTCAAACTACCCACCAGACACTGTCCGCAACCCGGATTACGGGTCTACGTTAGAACACCAGCCATTAAAGGGTGGTATTTCAAGGATGGCTCCACGCAGACTGGCGTCCACGCTTCAAAGCCTCCCACCTATCCTACACATCAAGGACCAGTGTTCAGTGTCAAGCTATAGTAAAGGTTCACGGGGTCTTTCCGTCTTGCCGCGGGTACACTGCATCTTCACAGCGAGTTCAATTTCACTGAGTCTCGGGTGGAGACAGCCTGGCCATCATTACGCCATTCGTGCAGGTCGGAACTTACCCGACAAGGAATTTCGCTACCTTAGGACCGTTATAGTTACGGCCGCCGTTTACCGGGGCTTCGATCAAGAGCTTCGCGTTGCCGCTAACCCCATCAATTAACCTTCCGGCACCGGGCAGGCGTCACACCGTATACGTCCACTTTCGTGTTTGCACAGTGCTGTGTTTTTAATAAACAGTTGCAGCCAGCTGGTATCTTCGACTGATTTCAGCTCCACCCGCAGGGGCTTCACCTACATATCAGCGTGCCTTCTCCCGAAGTTACGGCACCATTTTGCCTAGTTCCTTCACCCGAGTTCTCTCAAGCGCCTTGGTATTCTCTACCTGACCACCTGTGTCGGTTTGGGGTACGATTTGATGTTACCTGATGCTTAGAGGCTTTTCCTGGAAGCAGGGCATTTGTTACTTCAGCACCGTAGTGCCTCGTCATCACACCTCAGCGTTAAAAAGGTACCGGATTTACCTGGAACCTCCGCCTACATGCTTAAACCGGGACAACCGTCGCCCGGCTAACATAGCCTTCTCCGTCCCCCCTTCGCAGTAACACCAAGTACAGGAATATTAACCTGTTTCCCATCGACTACGCCTTTCGGCCTCGCCTTAGGGGTCGACTCACCCTGCCCCGATTAACGTTGGACAGGAACCCTTGGTCTTCCGGCGAGCGGGCTTTTCACCCGCTTTATCGTTACTTATGTCAGCATTCGCACTTCTGATACCTCCAGCAACCCTCACAGGCCACCTTCAACGGCTTACAGAACGCTCCCCTACCCAACAACACATAGTGTCGCTGCCGCAGCTTCGGTGCATGGTTTAGCCCCGTTACATCTTCCGCGCAGGCCGACTCGACCAGTGAGCTATTACGCTTTCTTTAAATGATGGCTGCTTCTAAGCCAACATCCTGGCTGTCTGTGCCTTCCCACATCGTTTCCCACTTAACCATGACTTTGGGACCTTAGCTGGCGGTCTGGGTTGTTTCCCTCTTCACGACGGACGTTAGCACCCGCCGTGTGTCTCCCGTGATAACATTCTTCGGTATTCGTAGTTTGCATCGGGTTGGTAAGCCGGGATGGCCCCCTAGCCGAAACAGTGCTCTACCCCCGAAGATGAGTTCACGAGGCGCTACCTAAATAGCTTTCGGGGAGAACCAGCTATCTCCCGGTTTGATTGGCCTTTCACCCCCAGCCACAAGTCATCCGCTAATTTTTCAACATTAGTCGGTTCGGTCCTCCAGTTAGTGTTACCCAACCTTCAACCTGCCCATGGCTAGATCACCGGGTTTCGGGTCTATACCCTGCAACTTAACGCCCAGTTAAGACTCGGTTTCCCTTCGGCTCCCCTATACGGTTAACCTTGCTACAGAATATAAGTCGCTGACCCATTATACAAAAGGTACGCAGTCACACCACGAAGGTGCTCCCACTGCTTGTACGTACACGGTTTCAGGTTCTTTTTCACTCCCCTCGCCGGGGTTCTTTTCGCCTTTCCCTCACGGTACTGGTTCACTATCGGTCAGTCAGGAGTATTTAGCCTTGGAGGATGGTCCCCCCATATTCAGACAGGATACCACGTGTCCCGCCCTACTCTTCGAGTTCACAACCTGTGTGCTTTCGTGTACGGGACTGTCACCCTGTACCGTGCGACTTTCCAGACGCTTCCACTAACACACAAGCTGATTCAGACTCTGGGCTGCTCCCCGTTCGCTCGCCGCTACTGGGGGAATCTCGGTTGATTTCTTTTCCTCGGGGTACTTAGATGTTTCAGTTCCCCCGGTTCGCCTCGTTAACCTATGTATTCAGTTAACGATAGTGTGACGAATCACACTGGGTTTCCCCATTCGGACATCGCCGGGTCAAAGGTTCATATCACCTCGCCGGCGCTTTTCGCAGATTAGCACGTCCTTCATCGCCTCTGACTGCCAGGGCATCCACCGTGTACGCTTAGTCGCTTAACCTCACAACCCGAAGATGTTTCACTTCCGATTGCGAAAATTTGAGAGACTCGAACACACCATTAAAGATGTGTCGTTTCAATTTTCAGCTTGATCCAGATTTTTAAAGAGCAAATATCTCAAACTTGACTCGCAAGTCAGTTTTGAGATATGACGGCAGGTGACTTTCACTCACGAACCAGCAAGTGGCGTCCCCTAGGGGATTCGAACCCCTGTTACCGCCGTGAAAGGGCGGTGTCCTGGGCCTCTAGACGAAGGGGACACTGAAGTCTCAATCGCAAGACGCCTTGCTATTTACTTTTCATCAGACAATCTGTGTGAGCACTACAAAGGCAGGTTCTTTAAGGTAAGGAGGTGATCCAACCGCAGGTTCCCCTACGGTTACCTTGTTACGACTTCACCCCAGTCATGAATCACAAAGTGGTAAGCGCCCTCCCGAAGGTTAAGCTACCTACTTCTTTTGCAACCCACTCCCATGGTGTGACGGGCGGTGTGTACAAGGCCCGGGAACGTATTCACCGTAGCATTCTGATCTACGATTACTAGCGATTCCGACTTCATGGAGTCGAGTTGCAGACTCCAATCCGGACTACGACGCACTTTATGAGGTCCGCTTGCTCTCGCGAGGTCGCTTCTCTTTGTATGCGCCATTGTAGCACGTGTGTAGCCCTACTCGTAAGGGCCATGATGACTTGACGTCATCCCCACCTTCCTCCAGTTTATCACTGGCAGTCTCCTTTGAGTTCCCGGCCGGACCGCTGGCAACAAAGGATAAGGGTTGCGCTCGTTGCGGGACTTAACCCAACATTTCACAACACGAGCTGACGACAGCCATGCAGCACCTGTCTCAGAGTTCCCGAAGGCACCAATCCATCTCTGGAAAGTTCTCTGGATGTCAAGAGTAGGTAAGGTTCTTCGCGTTGCATCGAATTAAACCACATGCTCCACCGCTTGTGCGGGCCCCCGTCAATTCATTTGAGTTTTAACCTTGCGGCCGTACTCCCCAGGCGGTCGACTTAACGCGTTAGCTCCGGAAGCCACGCCTCAAGGGCACAACCTCCAAGTCGACATCGTTTACGGCGTGGACTACCAGGGTATCTAATCCTGTTTGCTCCCCACGCTTTCGCACCTGAGCGTCAGTCTTTGTCCAGGGGGCCGCCTTCGCCACCGGTATTCCTCCAGATCTCTACGCATTTCACCGCTACACCTGGAATTCTACCCCCCTCTACAAGACTCTAGCCTGCCAGTTTCGAATGCAGTTCCCAGGTTGAGCCCGGGGATTTCACATCCGACTTGACAGACCGCCTGCGTGCGCTTTACGCCCAGTAATTCCGATTAACGCTTGCACCCTCCGTATTACCGCGGCTGCTGGCACGGAGTTAGCCGGTGCTTCTTCTGCGGGTAACGTCAATTGCTGAGGTTATTAACCTCAACACCTTCCTCCCCGCTGAAAGTACTTTACAACCCGAAGGCCTTCTTCATACACGCGGCATGGCTGCATCAGGCTTGCGCCCATTGTGCAATATTCCCCACTGCTGCCTCCCGTAGGAGTCTGGACCGTGTCTCAGTTCCAGTGTGGCTGGTCATCCTCTCAGACCAGCTAGGGATCGTCGCCTAGGTGAGCCGTTACCCCACCTACTAGCTAATCCCATCTGGGCACATCTGATGGCAAGAGGCCCGAAGGTCCCCCTCTTTGGTCTTGCGACGTTATGCGGTATTAGCTACCGTTTCCAGTAGTTATCCCCCTCCATCAGGCAGTTTCCCAGACATTACTCACCCGTCCGCCGCTCGTCACCCGAGAGCAAGCTCTCTGTGCTACCGCTCGACTTGCATGTGTTAGGCCTGCCGCCAGCGTTCAATCTGAGCCATGATCAAACTCTTCAATTTAAGTTTGATGCTCGTGAATTAAACTTCGTAATGAATTACGTATGTTCACTCAGAGACTTGGTATTCATTTATTGTCCGAAGACATTAAGAATCCATGTCACTTTGAGTGCCCACACAGATTGTCTGATAAATTGTTAAAGAGCAGTGCAACGCGGCTTTCGCTCACCGTTGCGAGGTGGCGTATATTACGCTTTCCTCTTTCAGAGTCAACCCGTTATTTCAGGATTTTTTCTCTTCAACCGACCGGGTTGTTTGTGAAGTGATTCACATCCGCCGTGTCGATGGAGGCGCATTATAGGGAGTTCTTCGCAGGCCGCAACCGCTAAATGACAGAAAAATGACTGACTGCTGCATTCCACAGCAAAACCCCGCCTTATACCTTTTTACACACAGACTTATCCACAATGATACGAAAAAGTGAAAATGTGCGAGCGTTGCGCAAACGTTTTCGTTAAAATGCTCGCGCTTAACAAGGATGCCTCGTCAGGTGTGTTAGATGAGTTTTTCGCAGGAAAATTCATCTAACGCTCTCTGTAATCGTGAAATCCAGGGGATTTACCATGCAACAACGTCGTCCAGTCCGCCGCGCTCTGCTCAGTGTTTCTGATAAAGCCGGTATCGTCGAATTCGCTCAGGCACTTTCTGCACGCGGTGTGGAGCTGCTTTCTACAGGCGGTACCGCTCGCCTGTTAGCAGATAAAGGTCTGCCGGTAACCGAAGTGTCCGATTACACCGGTTTCCCGGAAATGATGGATGGACGCGTCAAAACCCTGCACCCGAAAGTGCACGGCGGTATTCTTGGCCGTCGCGGTCAGGACGACGCTATTATGGAACAGCATGATATCGCTCCGATCGACATGGTTGTCGTTAACCTCTACCCGTTCGCCCAGACCGTTGCCCGCGAAGGCTGTTCTCTGGAAGATGCTGTAGAGAATATTGATATCGGCGGCCCAACCATGGTGCGCTCAGCAGCCAAGAACCATAAAGATGTGGCTATCGTGGTGAAGAGCAGCGATTACGAGACCATTATTAATGAGATGGATGCCAACGAAGGGTCACTGACTCTGGATACCCGTTTCGACCTCGCCATTAAAGCCTTCGAGCACACCGCGGCGTATGACAGCATGATCGCCAACTACTTCGGTAGCCTGGTGCCAGCGTACCACGGTGAAAGCAAAGATCCTTCTGGCCGCTTCCCGCGTACCCTGAATCTGAACTTCATTAAGAAGCAGGATATGCGCTACGGCGAGAACAGCCACCAGCAGGCAGCCTTCTACATAGAAGAAGAGGTAAAAGAAGCCTCTGTTGCGACCGCTCAGCAGGTTCAGGGCAAAGCGCTCTCCTATAACAACATTGCTGACACCGACGCCGCGCTGGAATGCGTGAAAGAGTTCAGCGAGCCTGCCTGCGTTATCGTCAAGCACGCAAACCCATGCGGCGTTGCCGTGAGCACCTCTATTCTGGATGCCTACGATCGCGCCTACAAAACCGACCCGACCTCCGCGTTCGGCGGCATTATCGCCTTCAACCGCGAGCTGGATGCTGAAACGGCTCAGGCCATCATCTCCCGCCAGTTCGTTGAAGTGATCATCGCACCATCGGCCTCCGAAGAAGCGCTGAAAATCACCGCGGCAAAACAGAACGTGCGCGTGCTGATTTGCGGCCAGTGGGCAGAACGCGTGCCGGGCCTGGACTTCAAGCGCGTGAACGGCGGCCTGCTGGTTCAGGACCGCGATCTGGGTATGGTCACAGAAGCCGACCTGCGCGTAGTGACCAAACGTCAGCCGACCGAACAGGAACTGCGTGACGCGCTGTTCTGCTGGAAAGTCGCGAAGTTCGTTAAATCCAACGCCATCGTCTACGCCAAAGAGAACATGACCATCGGGATAGGCGCAGGCCAGATGAGCCGCGTTTACTCTGCGAAAATCGCGGGTATTAAAGCAGGTGACGAAGGTCTGGAAGTCAAAGGCTCCGCCATGGCTTCTGACGCCTTCTTCCCGTTCCGTGACGGCATCGACGCCGCAGCCGCTGTCGGCATCACCTGCGTGATCCAGCCTGGCGGTTCAATCCGCGATGACGAAGTGATTGCCGCTGCCGACGAACACGGCATTGCGATGATCTTCACCGACATGCGCCACTTCCGCCATTAATTCCCGGAGCTGAAAATGAAAGTATTAGTGATTGGTAACGGCGGACGCGAGCACGCGCTGGCGTGGAAAGCGGCGCAGTCTCCGCTGGTGAAAACGGTCTTCGTGGCGCCGGGTAACGCCGGTACCGCACTGGAACCCGCGCTGCAGAACGTGGCTATCTGCGTGACCGACATTCCGGCGCTGCTGAGCTTTGCCCAGAGCGAGAAAATCGATCTAACGATCGTCGGCCCGGAAGCGCCGCTGGTGATTGGCGTGGTGAATGCGTTCCGCGCAGCGGGCCTGAAAATCTTCGGCCCAACGGAAGGCGCCGCGCAGCTGGAAGGCTCCAAAGCCTTCACCAAAGATTTCCTCGCGCGTCATAACATCCCGACGGCGGAATATCAGAATTTCACTGAAGTGGAGCCTGCTCTGGCCTGGTTACGTGAGAAGGGCGCGCCGATTGTTATCAAGGCCGACGGTCTGGCCGCCGGTAAAGGCGTGATCGTCGCGATGACGCTCGACGAAGCCGAAGCCGCGGTTCAGGACATGCTGGCAGGTAACGCCTTTGGCGATGCGGGCCACCGCATCGTGATTGAAGAGTTCCTCGACGGTGAAGAGGCGAGCTTTATCGTGATGGTCGACGGCGAGCACGTTCTGCCGATGGCCACCAGCCAGGACCACAAGCGTGTGGGCAATGGCGACACGGGTCCTAACACCGGCGGGATGGGCGCTTACTCCCCTGCTCCGGTCGTGACTGACGAAGTCCACCAGCGCACCATGGATCGCATCATCTGGCCTACCGTGAAGGGAATGGCAGCAGAGGGGAATACCTACACCGGTTTCCTTTACGCAGGTCTGATGATCGACAAGCAGGGTAACCCTAAGGTCATCGAATTCAACTGCCGCTTTGGCGATCCGGAAACGCAGCCAATCATGCTGCGCATGAAATCCGATCTGGTGGATCTGTGCCTGGCAGCCTGCGATGGCAAGCTGGACGAGAAAACCTCCGAGTGGGACGAGCGTGCGTCTCTCGGCGTGGTGATTGCTGCGGGTGGTTATCCGGGCAACTACAGCACCGGAGATGAAATCCACGGTCTGCCGCTGGAAGAGAGGGAAGGTGCGAAGGTGTTCCACGCCGGTACGAAGCTGGCTGAGGACGATCGCGTTCTGACCAACGGCGGCCGCGTGCTGTGTGCAACCGCGCTGGGCCATACCGTGGCAGAAGCGCAGAAGCGCGCCTATGCGCTGATGGCGGATATTCACTGGAATGGTAGCTTTAGCCGTCAGGATATCGGCTATCGCGCGATTGCGCGCGAGCAGGGGGAGTAATTCCTCCTCGCCCTCACCCTAACCCTCTCCCATGGGGAGAGGGGATCGTTCGTAGGCCGGATATGCGTCAGCGCCATCCGGCTTAATCCACAGAACTCAGAAACTCTTCTCTGTTGGCTGCCAGGTGCAGAAGTCTTCGTTCGCCACCAATAGCAATTGAGAACCTTCCGGCGCCTCAAGCCACGCCACACTCACTTCCATTGATGAATGACGCTGACGGCGTTGAATGTGTTCTGTCGCCCAGGATTCAAGCTCAGGCTTGACCGTTTGCCCTTCGCAGGTCGTCACCGTCCCGTCGTTATGCCAGCGCCCCTGGCGCAGCACGACGCGTCCAAGACGAAGCGCATCGCTGGTCTGGCGGATTTGTTCGGCACGGTAACGGTAGAGGGCGATTTGATCGCTGGAAAGCTGCTGTTTTTGACCGCTGACTTCGCGCTGCATAAAGCTCAGCTCGCCATGGTCGTCAAAACGCACTTTCACGTGTTCTGGGGTCTTGCTGTAAACGTTCAGCTCAATCAGCGACAGGTCATCTCCCTGCCAGCGATACTCCGCCGTCGACGTATTGCCGTTATGCCACGGGCTGAAGGCAGAAAGCAGATGCACTTCGCCGCCGGAATCTTTGCGCCAGATCCTGACCGCGCCCTGGTTGTCCGCGTAGCCGCTGGCGGTAAACGGCGGCAGGGAGGTGTCGTGGCTGCAGGCGGACAGCAGCAGCATGCCTGCCAGCGCGAGCGTTCCACGCCAGAAAGACAAAAGGGGCGTTGCCGCCCCTTCGCTAAAACTGTTCACTGCCACGCGTCTTACTTAACAGCGTCTTTCAGTGCTTTACCAGAAACAAATGCCGGCACGTTAGCTGCGGCGATTTTGATTTCTTTACCGGTCTGCGGGTTGCGGCCAGTACGCTCAGCGCGGTGGTTCACTTTGAAGGTACCGAAACCAACCAGTTGTACAGCATCACCTTCTTTCAGAGACTCAGTAATAGCAGCCAGGGTAGATTCCAGAGCAGCTTTAGCCTGCACTTTAGACAGATCAGCCTTGTCCGCAATTACATCAATCAGTTGAGTCTTGTTCATAAGTTATCCTTTCAATGTGTTTATCGCTTGCTAAGCATCGAGTGCGACGAAAATGCCAAAAAAGCACTCTCCTGCATACACGCACCGATAGCCACTTTTTTTCGCCCCCCAAATGTAGACCAGACAAGGGGCGAAAGGGAAGAGTCGAGGAGCGACAAAACGGGCGTTATCTCAAGTTTTATTGTCTCATTGGTTAAAAATTATACCAATATTGCTCTCACCAGCCTCTCGTAAGTCCGCGCGCAGCCCTTTTATCAGCTCAATATCGCGTTCTTCACACTCTGCCAGCAGGCGGAAAATTTCCCACTGAATGTCCCATTCTTGCTCAACTGCCGGGTTCGCGCGCAGCTCTTCGTCGGTCATCTCGCGACCTTCCTGGGTCATTTCCAGCATCGCGACGGTCGTAATAGATGCCTTACTGACTTCAATAGCGTGCTCCAGCGTTTCACCGCTCAGACGGGAGTGGAGCAGTTCGCTTAACGCCACGCAGGCATCAATCGCCGGGTAGACGCCGTACAGGTCAAAATCATCCGCAACCGGAATCGCCTCTTCAAGCTTTTCGAGCTGAGAGTCGAAATTCACCTTCGCGTCTTTCACCGTCAGCGTTTCCCAGATCAGATCCAGAATGCGGCGATAGATATGGCCATCACCAAAGCCCGTCTGCTTGCAGAACGCGGCATAGTTGGGATACATACGCTCGCACAGGCAAGCCATAAAGGTGACGTGCTGCCAGCTTTCCAGCTTTTCAAGGCGCAGGTGAATCGGGTTTTGTAGCATGATGATCTCTCGAATCGATAATTAGGCGCAGTTTACCTGAATCATCGCTGAATTTCCTGCCAACGAACAAAAGCCGGACGCGAAGACGCCACGGCGTCTGCCCAGCGCGTCGGCTCCGGCAAGCGGTAGCCCTTCATGCAGCGCTGCACCCACGCCAGGGCACTGTCCATGCTCACCCGGTGCCCGGTGGCGATAAAGAGCGGGTTACAGCGCGCCTTGCTGCGCCAGACCCACGCCAGCTGCTCACCTTTATGGATAAGCGGCGCCAGCGCGCCCGGCTCGGCAGAAAGAGGTTCAAACGCGCCGCACAGGCGTTTCTTGGCAACGCCAATGGTCGGCACATCCACCAGCAGCCCAAAGTGGCTGGCAACGCCTAAACGGCGCGGGTGTGAAATACCGTGTCCATCGACAAACAGCAGGTCAGGTTTTTGCGAGAGTTGCTCCCACGCTGCCAGCAGCGCGGGATATTCGCGAAAGGAGAGAAAGCCCGGAATGTACGGCATGGTGGTCGCGATACGCGCTACCTTGTACTCCACCAGCTCAAGCGAAGGGTATTTCAGTACCACCATCGCCGCTCGCGTCACCTCACCACCCTGCTCAAATCCGACATCTGCTCCGCCAATGTACTGCGGAGGATCCTTATCCAGACGATCCTCGCGGATCACCGATGAGGCTAGTTCGATTTGCTGAGCGCGTAGCGACGCGAGATCCATAACCACTCCTTACTTGTGATACTGGGCAGAAAGCCGATGCACCGCCTCCACAAATACGCCTGCGTGTTCTGGCGGCACATCCTGATGAATGCCGTGGCCAAGGTTAAAGACGTGGCCTTCCCCCTGGCCGAAACCAGACAGTATAGTCGAGACTTCTTCTTCAATGCGGGCTGGCGGCGCATAGAGCATGGACGGGTCCATATTGCCCTGCAGCGCCACTTTGTCGCCCACGCGACGGCGCGCATCGGCGATATCGGTGGTCCAGTCGAGACCCAGCGCGTCGCAGCCGGTTGCCGCCATCGCTTCCAGCCACTGGCCGCCACCTTTGGTGAACAGCGTCACCGGCACGCGACGGCCTTCGTTTTCACGCAGCAGGCCGTCAACGATTTTATGCATGTAGTACAGGGAGAACTGCTGATAATCGCGGCCGGTCAGCACGCCGCCCCAGGTGTCGAAAATCATCACCGACTGCGCACCCGCCTTAATCTGCGCGTTGAGGTAGAGCGTGACGCTCTTCGCCAGCTTGTCGAGCAGCGCATGCAGGGCCAGCGGCTCGGCGTACATCATCTTTTTAATCAGGGTGAAGGCTTTGCTGCTACCCCCTTCCACCATGTAGGTCGCCAGCGTCCAGGGGCTGCCGGAGAAACCAATCAGCGGCACTTCGCCTTTCAGCTCGCGGCGAATGGTGCGCACGGCATTCATCACGTAGCCCAGCTCGCATTCCGGATCGGGGATCGGCAGCTTGTCCACGTCGGCTTTGCTTTTGATTGGGGAGGTGAAACGCGGACCTTCACCGGTTTCGAAGTACAGACCAAGGCCCATTGCATCCGGAATGGTCAGAATATCCGAGAAGAGGATCGCCGCATCCAGCGGGAAGCGGCGCAGCGGCTGGAGCGTCACTTCGCAGGCCAGCTCGGCGTTTTTGCACAGCGACATAAAATCGCCCGCCTGCGCGCGCGTGGCTTTGTACTCTGGCAGATAGCGTCCCGCCTGGCGCATCATCCACACCGGGGTGACATCAACGGGCTGGCGCAGCAGCGCACGCAGATAACGATCGTTCTTCAGTTCGGTCATTTTTGCAGTTCCTTAAGCGTCATGGCCTCAGTGTAACACTACTCATACTCGGCCCGACACATTGCCACGGTATCTTCTATCAGCCGACGCGCCACGGTGCCTGGCGGAGGCAACAGCGGTAAATCGTCGTAGCGATACCAGTTCGCTTCCAGCAGCTCTTTCTGGTCAATAACGATCTCACCGCTGTCGTATTCGGCCATAAATGCCGTCATCAGCGACTGCGGGAACGGCCACGGCTGGGACGTGACGTAGCGCAGGTTCTTCACTTTGATTCCGCTCTCCTCCATCACCTCGCGCGCCACCGCCTGCTCCAGCGTTTCGCCCACTTCGACGAAGCCGGCCAGCACGGTGTGAATGCCGTTGCGATGACGGGTATGCTGCGCCAGCAGGATGGAATCCTCCCGGCGGATTGCGACGATAATGCACGGCGCAATCTGCGGATAATAGCGTTCGCGGCAGTGGCTGCAGAGCATCGCCCACTCGGTTTTGCTCGGGCGCATGGTATGACCGCAGTAGCCGCAGTATTTGTGCGAGCGATAAAACTCCGCCAGCTGCACGCCTCGCCCCGCCAGCTGGAACAGGCCCACGTCCAGATCCAGCACCTGGCGCACAGATCCCATATCCTGGCGGCGAGGCTGTTGGATCAACCACACGGGCTCACCCTGCCACTCGCCGATCTGTAGCGCTGGCTGGCCAACGAGATCGAACGTTTCCGCCGCACCGTAGGGCAGCTCTCCACCGGGCAACCATAATTTTTGTTCGTGGCTGACGATCCACCAACCCAGATCTGATTTTTCAATAATACGATCCATATCTATTGCACTACCTTCGCTTCACTGACATGTTGTTAGCATTGTGGTTACATTCTGGATAAGCAGATTCAATCCTACACTTTGCGGAGTCGACCATGTTAAACCAGCTGGAAAGCCTGACTGAGCGCGTTAGAGGAAGTAATAAACTGGTAGATCGCTGGCTACATGTGCGCAAGCATCTCCTCGTGGCTTATTACAATCTGGTCGGCATTAAGCCCGGCAAAGAATCGTTTATGCGGCTGAACGAAAAAGCGCTGGATGATTTTTGTCAGGGCCTGGTCGACTATCTGTCCGACGGCCATTTCAATATTTATGAACGTATTATCCGCGAAATGGAAGGGACAACACCGTATTTAGCGGCCAGCAAGCTCTATCCGCTGCTGGAAGCCAACACCCAGCAGATCATGGATTATTATGATTCCGCACTCGAGAACGCCATCGATCACGATAACTATCTTGAGTTCCAGCGTGCGCTATCCGACCTCGGTGAAGCGCTGGAAGAGCGATTCACGCTGGAAGATAAGCTGATTGCCCTCGTGCTGGACAATGATTTGAACATCAGTAACGAAGAGAACGTCGCGCGCCCCGCTTGAGTTCTTAATCGTTAACGAGTAATTTACAACCATTCGCCCCTCTCACGAGGGGGATTTTTCTTGTCGGAGTGCCCAGAGCGAAAGCCGGGCTGAGACCGTTAATTCGGGATCCGCGGAACCTGATCAGGTTAATACCTGCGAAGGGAACAAGAGTCACACTGCTGTTGTATCGCCCCCCGGGCGATCCTCTCTTGCTTCATCCGTCGTCTGACAAGCCATGTCCTTCACTTTTGGAATGAGCTATGTCTACTGCAAAACTGACCCGCCGCGAACAGCGCGCACAGGCCCAACACTTCATCGACACCCTGGAAGGCACCGCTTTCCCAAACTCGAAACGCATCTACATTTCCGGCTCGCAGGCCGATATCCGCGTCCCGATGCGCGAAATCCAGCTCAGCCCGACGCTTATTGGAGGCAGCAAAGAGAATCCGCAGTATGAAGACAACGAAGCCGTACCGGTGTATGACACCTCCGGCCCGTATGGCGACCCGTCTGTTACTATCAACGTCCAGCAGGGTCTGGCAAAACTGCGCCAGCCGTGGATTGACGCGCGTAACGACTGCGAAGAGCTGAGCGTGCGCAGCTCTGCGTACACCAAAGAGCGACTGGCCGACGACGGCCTGGACGAGCTGCGCTTTACCGGCCTGCTGACGCCAAAACGCGCTAAAGCGGGCAAATGCGTGACCCAGCTGCATTACGCCCGTCAGGGTATCGTCACGCCGGAAATGGAGTTCATCGCCATCCGCGAAAATATGGGCCGCGAGCGCATTCGTAGCGAAGTGCTGCGCTATCAGCATCCGGGTGAAGGCTTTGGCGCTCGCCTGCCGGAGAACATCACGCCGGAGTTTGTGCGCGACGAAGTGGCCGCCGGCCGCGCGATTATCCCCGCCAACATTAACCACCCGGAATCCGAGCCGATGATTATCGGCCGCAACTTCCTGGTGAAGGTCAACGCGAACATCGGTAACTCGGCCGTGACCTCCTCCATCGAAGAAGAGGTGGAAAAGCTGGTCTGGTCCACGCGCTGGGGCGCGGACACGGTAATGGACCTCTCCACTGGCCGCTATATTCACGAAACCCGCGAATGGATCCTGCGTAACAGCCCGGTACCGATTGGCACCGTCCCGATTTATCAGGCGCTGGAGAAGGTCAACGGCATTGCCGAAGACCTCACCTGGGAAGCGTTCCGCGACACGTTGCTGGAGCAGGCCGAGCAGGGCGTGGACTACTTCACCATTCACGCGGGCGTGCTGCTGCGCTACGTGCCGATGACCGCGAAGCGTCTGACCGGCATCGTCTCGCGCGGCGGCTCCATCATGGCGAAGTGGTGCCTCTCCCATCACCAGGAAAACTTCCTCTACGAACACTTCCGCGAGATTTGCGAAATCTGCGCCGCCTATGACGTCTCCCTGTCGCTGGGCGACGGTCTGCGTCCGGGCTCTATTCATGACGCGAATGACGAAGCGCAGTTTGCCGAACTGCACACGCTGGGCGAACTGACCAAAATCGCCTGGGAGTATGACGTGCAGGTGATGATTGAAGGGCCGGGACACGTGCCGATGCAGATGATCCGCCGCAATATGACCGAGGAGCTGGAGCACTGCCACGAAGCGCCGTTCTATACCCTGGGGCCATTGACCACCGATATTGCACCGGGCTATGACCACTTCACGTCAGGCATTGGCGCGGCGATGATCGGCTGGTTCGGCTGCGCCATGCTCTGCTACGTGACGCCGAAAGAGCACCTCGGCCTGCCAAACAAAGAGGACGTGAAGCAAGGGCTGATCACCTACAAAATTGCCGCCCACGCGGCGGATCTGGCCAAGGGCCACCCGGGGGCGCAAATCCGCGATAACGCCATGTCGAAGGCGCGCTTTGAATTCCGCTGGGAAGACCAGTTCAACCTGGCGCTGGATCCGTTCACCGCCCGCGCCTATCACGACGAGACCCTGCCGCAGGAATCGGGCAAAGTCGCCCACTTCTGCTCCATGTGCGGGCCAAAATTCTGCTCAATGAAAATCAGCCAGGAGGTGCGCGACTACGCCGCCGCGCAAACCATTGAAGTCGGTATGGCGGACATGTCTGAAACCTTCCGCGCCAGAGGCGGCGAAATCTACCTCAAAAAAGAGGAGGCGTAATGTACCAGCCCGATTTCCCTCCCGTCCCCTACCGTTTAGGGCTCTATCCGGTGGTGGACAGCGTGGCGTGGATCGAACGCCTGCTGGAGGCAGGAGTTCGCACGATCCAGCTGCGCATCAAGGATAAGCACGATGACGAGGTGGAAGCCGATGTGGTTGCTGCCATCGCGCTGGGGCGCCGGTATAACGCCCGCCTGTTTATCAACGACTACTGGCGGCTGGCCGTTAAGCACCGGGCGTACGGCGTGCATCTTGGCCAGGAGGACCTGGAAACCACGGATCTGAGCGCAATCCGTGAAGCCGGGCTGCGTCTTGGCGTGTCAACGCACGATGACATGGAGATCGACGTGGCCCTGGCGGCTCGTCCCTCTTACATCGCGCTCGGTCACGTCTTCCCGACGCAAACCAAGCAGATGCCCTCCGCACCGCAGGGCCTGACGCAGCTGGCGAGTCACGTTAAACGCCTTGCCGATTACCCCACCGTCGCCATCGGCGGAATCAGCCTTGAACGTGCCCAGGCGGTGCTGGAGACCGGCGTCGGCAGCATCGCCGTCGTCAGCGCCATCACCCAGGCCGCAGACTGGCGGTCCGCCACCGAACAGCTGTTACAGCTGGCAGGAGCAGGCGATGAACGATCGTGACTTTATGCGCTACAGCCGTCAGATCCTGCTGGAGGATATCGCCATTGACGGCCAGCAAAAATTGCTCGCCAGCCGGGTGCTGATTGTTGGACTCGGGGGATTAGGCGCACCCGCCGCGCTCTATCTGGCAGGCGCGGGCGTCGGCACGCTGGTGCTGGCCGACGACGATGAGGTTCACCTCAGCAACCTGCAGCGGCAAATCCTCTTTACTACCGACGATATCAACCAGCCGAAAGCGCATATCACCCGGCAGCGGCTTAACCAGCTTAACCCGGATATCGAGCTGATTGCCTTACAGGAGCGTCTTGGCGGTGAAAGCCTGCGCCGTGAGGTTGCCCTTGCCGACGTGGTGCTGGACTGTACCGACAACATGGCGACACGCCAGGCGATCAACGCCGCCTGCGTGGCAAATCATACGCCGCTTATCACCGCCAGCGCGGTGGGGTTCGGCGGGCAAATGATGGTTCTGACGCCACCGTGGACGCAGGGCTGCTATCGCTGCCTGTGGCCGGACGATGCCGAGCCGACGCGCAACTGCCGTACCGCGGGCATTCTTGGTCCGGTGGTCGGCGTGATGGGCACCATGCAGGCGCTGGAGGCCATCAAGCTGCTCAGCGGCATGGAGGCGGAACGCAATACGCTACGGCTATTTGATGCCCGCTCCAGCGGCTGGCGCCAGCTGGCGTTACGCCGCGCCAGCCGCTGCCCGGTATGTGGAGGCCGCGATGCGCATTCTGTTTAACGATGAGCCGATGAGATGCGACGACGGGCTTACCGTTGCCGCACTGCTCGACAAGCTGCGTCAGCTCAAGCCGGGAACGGCGCTGGCGCTCAATCAACAGATCCTGCCGCGCGAGCAGTGGGAACATCAGCAGGTCAATGAAGGCGACCAGATCCTGCTGTTTCAGGTTATCGCAGGGGGCTGAGATGTTACGTATTGCCGATAAGGTTTTTGATTCGCATCTGTTTACCGGTACCGGAAAATTCGCCTCGCCGCAGCTGATGGTGGATGCCATTCGCGAAAGCGGCAGCCAGCTGGTGACGCTGGCGCTCAAGCGCGTGGATCTGCGCCATCACAGCGATGCCATTCTGGCTCCGTTGCTGGAAGCAGGCGTGACGCTGTTGCCCAACACCTCCGGAGCGAAAACCGCCGAAGAGGCGATTTTTGCCGCACAGCTGGCGCGTGAAGCGCTCGGCACCCGCTGGCTGAAGCTGGAAATTCATCCGGATGCCCGCTGGCTGCTGCCCGACCCGATTGAAACGCTGAAAGCGGCTGAAAAGCTGGTTCAGCAAGGGTTTACCGTCCTGCCTTACTGTGGGGCCGACCCGGTGCTGTGCAAACGTCTCGAAGAGGTCGGCTGCGCCGCCGTCATGCCGCTGGGGGCCCCCATTGGCTCCAACCAGGGGCTTGAAACCCGCGCGATGCTGGAAATCATTATTGAGCAGGCCACCGTGCCGGTGGTGGTTGATGCGGGCATTGGCGTGCCCAGCCATGCCGCGCAGGCGCTGGAAATGGGGGCTGACGCGGTGCTGGTGAATACGGCTATCGCGGTTGCCGACGATCCGGTCATGATGGCGCGGGCATTCCGCCTGGCTGTGGAGGCTGGCCTGCTGGCAAGGGGCTCCGGCCCCGGCTCGCGCAGTTTCCAGGCGCAGGCCACCAGCCCGCTGACCGGTTTTCTGGAGGCGATCTCATGAGCACGTTTACCGAGCGCTGGCGGCAGCTTAACTGGGACGACATTGCCCTGCGCATCAACAGCAAAACGGCGGCTGACGTGGAGCGCGCCCTGCATGCCCGTCAGCTGACCCGCGAGGATCTGATGGCCCTGCTCTCCCCGGCGGCCAGCGCGTACCTCGAACCGATGGCCCAGCGAGCGCAGCGGCTCACCCGCCAGCGTTTTGGCAACACGGTGAGTTTCTACGTGCCGCTCTATCTCTCCAACCTGTGCGCCAATGACTGCACCTACTGCGGCTTTTCCATGAGCAACCGCATCAGGCGTAAAACGCTCGATGAAGGTGAGATTGCCCGTGAGTGTGCTGCCATTCGTGAAATGGGTTTTGAACACCTTCTGCTGGTCACGGGCGAGCATCAGGGGAAAGTGGGAATGGACTATTTCCGTCAGCACCTTCCCGCCATTCGTCGTCAGTTTGCGTCGTTGCAGATGGAAGTGCAGCCTCTGTCGCAGGAGGAGTACGCGGAGCTCAAAACGCTCGGGCTGGACGGCGTTATGGTCTATCAGGAAACCTACCACGAGGCGACGTATGCCCGGCACCACCTGAAAGGCAAGAAACAGGATTTCTTTTTCCGCCTGGAAACGCCGGACAGGCTGGGTCGCGCCGGCATCGACAAAATCGGTCTCGGTGCGCTGATTGGGCTCTCCGACAGCTGGCGGGTGGATTGTTACATGGTGGCGGAACATCTGCTGTGGCTTCAGCAGCGCTACTGGCAAAGCCGTTATTCCATCTCCTTCCCGCGCCTGCGTCCCTGCGCGGGAGGAATTGAACCGGCTTCTCTGATGGATGAACGCCAGCTGGTGCAGACCATCTGCGCGTTTCGCCTGCTCGCCCCGGAAGTTGAATTATCGCTCTCGACCCGTGAGTCCCCGGCATTTCGCGATCGCGTTATCCCGCTTGCGATTAACAACGTCAGCGCGTTTTCCAAAACGCAGCCTGGCGGCTACGCCGACGATCGTCCGGAGCTGGAGCAGTTTGTGCCGCATGACGGGCGACGTCCGGAAGCGGTCGCCGCAGCCCTGACGGCGCAGGGTCTTCAGCCTGTCTGGAAAGACTGGGACAGCTGGCTGGGAAGAGCCTCGAAATGACGTTGAAACGCACTGCAACATCATAAAAAAATGTCGAGGCGCGACGAAAAGGCAAAACCGGAGGATTGTCAGCTATCGTCCGGTTTTTTATTGTCACACGGTCAGCAACGGATGCTGATCAGGGCGAAAAGCTTCTTCCTCGTTTCGCCCTGCCTCTGGCTCATTGCACAAACGGCCCCTGCCAGCTTAATAAGTATTTTCTTAATGGTTCTTAAGATAAATCATCCCGTCAGAAATCGTGTGCCGTATAATTCACCGCTAACCGCAGGACAGCGACTATGCTGAGAGGATATCGGCAGACGAACAGTATTCACCATCAGGAACGATGTACAGCTCATGGCACTTCACAGCAAAAAGCTCTCTTTTACCCGGCCCATTATGCTCAGCTTCGCGGGGATCCTCTGCAGTTTTGCGGTGATCGCAATAGCGGTGACGCTTTCGCAACGGAAGGATTTTCTTGAGGATTATCATAAGATCAATAGCAACTTCACGCACAACCTGGCGGTGAACTACACCGAGTCGATCCTGCGTGAAAACGACTATATCCTGGGCCGTGCCGCGATGTACTTTTCGCGTAACGACCGGCTAAACGAGACGCTCAACGTCAACCCGACGCAAGGGCTGCAGATGGTGATGCATCTGCAGAACCTGATGCCAACCGTCTCCTCCATCTCGCTGGCGGACACGCAGGGGCATTATCTCCGCGCGCCGGAAGTGCTCCCCACGGAGAAGAGTAAAACCTTCGATCCCCGGACGCGTCCGTGGTTTGTCGCTCAGGCCGAAGCCAGTATCTTCAGCCACTATACTCGCCCCTACATGGACTACTTCACCGGCCATCCGACGGTCACGCTCTATAAGCCATTGATTTCACCGGAAGGAAGACTGAAGGGAACGATCGCGTTTCATCTCGATTTGACGTCAATGGGCTACACCCTGCGTCAGATGGTAGCGCCCGTTCAGGGGGAATTCTTCGTCGTCGAACGCGACGGCGCCGTTGTGCTTCATCCGGATACAGGCGCGCTGTTCAAACAGTACGTTAGCGAAGCGCTGATGGATAAAATGACCAGCGGCGAAGGCCATCTTTACGACAAGAAAAGCAACGCCTGGTATTACTACTACTCGTTTACCAACCCGGACTGGTTTGTCATATACCGGGTCTCTGGCGAGACGCTCACCGATATCACCCGTCACGAAACAACGATTGTTGGCTGGGGGTTTGCGCTGGCGGCCATCATCATCATTCTCTTCGGTTTATACCTCCGCCACGCCTCCCGTAGCGTGCTGATGCACATTATCAATGCTATCAAAACCGGCGACGTCAGCGAGGCGCCGCGCCTGGAAGCGATGCTGAGCCATACGATTCAGTCCAATAAAGAGCGTGAGATGGCCTATGTGCGCCAGGCCACCCACGATGCGCTGACGGGCTGTAAAAACCGCCGCGCGTTCGACAGCGATATTGCGGAGCTGCTGAATGCACAGCAGCCTTTCGCGATGGCGCTGGTGGACATTGATAACTTCAAATCGATTAACGACACGCTTGGCCATCTGACCGGTGATATTGTTCTGCGCAACGTGGCCCGCGAAGGGATCCAGATCATGCAGCCACATCACGTCTCGCTTTACCGTTATGGTGGAGAAGAGTTCGCGGTAATTTTCCAGGCTGAGCAGATGACGTCTGCGCTGTCATTACTGGAAGCGTGGCGTACCGCTGTTGAAAATCGCGTCTGGCGGGAAGAAAACCTGCGGGTTACGTTCAGCGGCGGTCTTGGGGAGTGGCATTTTGAACCGCTGGATCAATTTATCGGGAGCGTTGATAACGCCCTCTATAGCGCTAAACAGCAGGGCAAAAACCGCATCAACCGAACGTCCATCAGCTAATCCTCTCTCTTTCACCCTGCCCGTTTCGACGGGCCGGGTACCCGACAATGAAAAATTGTAACCGGTTTCAGAAAATCGCCGGTTTCTTTGTGATGCCTGACACACAATCGCGGTAAAGCGGTTGTTGAAGCGGTCTGCACGGGATAATTATCAATAAACACATGTAGATCGAGGCTGATTATGAAGAACATCGTTTTATGCTGTGCAGCGGGAATGTCAACCAGCATGCTGGTTCAACGTATGAAAGACGCCGCGCAGAAAAAAGGGGTTGAAGTTACCATTAAAGCCGTTCCGGTTGCGGAGTTTAAAGACAACATCGCGACGGCCGACATCGTATTGCTGGGGCCACAGGTTAAATACGAGCAGGCTAAACTCCAGGCGCAGGCCGACCCGTTGGGTAAAAAGGTCGCGGTGATCGACATGATGGATTACGGCATGATGAAAGGTGATGCCGTACTGGAAAAAGCACTCAAACTTCTGGAGTCATAATGGAAGACTTAGAAACCACGATTATGGAACTGCTTGTTAACGCAGGCGCGGCGCGTAGTGCAGCCCTGACGGCGTTGCAGATGGCGCGTAAAGGTGAGTTTGACGAAGCTGAAAAAGCGATGGAAGAGTCGCGTGAATATGTGAAGCATGCGCACACCATACAGACGCAGCTTATCGGTCTTGATGAGGGGACCGGGAAGCTTCCGGTTAACCTGATAACCGTCCACTCGCAGGATCATCTGATGAACGCGATGGTCATTCAGGACCTGGCGGGCGATATGATTGAGCTTTATCGCCGGATCCCGTTGGTAAATTGAAAACATGCAGATGTAAAAAAACCCGCCGAGGCGGGTTTTTTATTAGCGCATCAACGATTACTCGTTGTCGGAACCACCCAGACCTGCGTTCAGCAGTTCTGCCAGGCTCGCGGATGCATCTTCAGCAGTCACCTGCGGTGCAGCTGGCAGTTCGCCCGCAGCACGACGACGCATACGATCCTGGTGGTACGCATAACCGGTACCGGCCGGGATCAGACGACCCACGATGACGTTCTCTTTCAGACCGCGCAGTTCATCACGTTTACCTGCAACAGCGGCTTCGGTCAGGACACGAGTCGTTTCCTGGAACGATGCTGCAGAGATGAAGGACTCGGTTGCCAGAGACGCTTTGGTGATACCCAGCAGATCGCGCGAGAAGGTCGCACCGATTTTGCCGTTCGCTTCAAGTTCGCGGTTAGCGATCTTGACGCGTGAGTATTCAACCTGCTCGCCTTCCAGGAACTCGGAGCTGCCTGCGTTTTCGATGGTTGCTTTACGCAGCATCTGACGAACGATAACTTCAATGTGCTTATCGTTAATCTTAACGCCCTGCAGACGGTAAACGTCCTGCACTTCGTTGGTGATGTAACGCGTTACCGCGTGTACGCCACGAAGGCGCAGAATGTCGTGCGGAGCTTCTGGACCATCGGAAACCACGTCACCACGTTCTACACGTTCACCTTCGAACACGTTGAGCTGACGCCACTTAGGAATCATCTCTTCGTACGGTTCGCTGCCATCTACTGGAGTGATAACCAGACGGCGTTTCCCTTTGGTCTCTTTACCGAAGGAGATGATACCGCTGATTTCAGCCAGGATTGCAGGCTCTTTCGGACGACGTGCTTCGAACAGATCCGCAACGCGTGGCAGACCACCGGTGATGTCCTTGGTACCGCTGGATTCCTGTGGAATACGCGCCAGAGCATCACCCGCACCAATCTGGATACCATCTTCCAGCTGTACGATCGCTTTACCCGGCAGGAAGTACTGCGCAGGCATGTCGGTGCCCGGGATCAGAACGTCGTTACCCTGAGCATCAACGATTTTCAGTGCAGGACGCAGATCTTTACCACCGGTAGTACGTTCAGCAGAATCCAGAACCACCAGAGAAGACAGACCGGTCAGCTCGTCCGTCTGACGAGTAATGGTCTGGCCATCGATCATGTCAGTGAAGCGGATGAAACCACTTACTTCGGTGATGACCGGCATGGTGTGTGGATCCCAGTTTGCAACGGTTTCACCGCCGGCAACCTGCTCGCCATCACCTTTCGCCATAACCGCACCGTAAGGCACTTTATAGCTCTCTTTGGTACGACCGAATTCGTCGATCAGCTTCAGCTCGGTGTTACGAGAGGTCACAACCAGCTTGCCTGCGGAGTTAACAACAGACTTCGCGTTGCTGAGCTTGATGCTACCTTTATTTTTCACCTGGATGCTGGATTCAGCAGCCGCACGAGATGCCGCACCACCGATGTGGAACGTACGCATCGTCAGCTGTGTACCCGGCTCACCGATGGACTGTGCCGCGATAACGCCGATTGCTTCACCTTTGTTGATGATGTGGCCACGCGCCAGGTCACGACCATAGCAGTGCGCACATACACCAAAGTCGGTGTCACAAGATACAACGGAACGTACTTTCACGGAGTCAACAGAGTTCGCTTCCAGCAGGTCACACCAGTGCTCGTGCAGCAGCGTGTTGCGTGGAACCAGAATGTCTGCAGTACCCGGCTTCAGAATGTCTTCCGCGGTAACACGACCCAGAACGCGATCGCGCAGTGGCTCTTTAACATCACCACCCTCGATAACCGGGGTCATGGTGATACCTTCGAGGGTGCCACAATCGTCTTCGGTCACAACCAGATCCTGCGCAACGTCAACCAGACGACGCGTCAGATAACCGGAGTTCGCTGTTTTCAGTGCGGTATCCGCCAGACCTTTACGAGCACCGTGCGTGGAGATGAAGTACTGGAGTACGTTCAGACCCTCACGGAAGTTCGCGGTGATTGGCGTTTCGATGATGGAGCCATCTGGCTTCGCCATCAGACCACGCATACCTGCCAGCTGACGAATCTGTGCTGCGGAACCACGCGCACCGGAGTCGGCCATCATGTAGATGCTGTTGAAGGAAACTTGCTGCTCTTCTACGCCGTCACGGTTAATCACGGTTTCGGTCTGCAGGTTATCCATCATCGCTTTGGATACACGATCGTTCGCCGCTGCCCAGATATCGATAACTTTGTTATAGCGTTCGCCCGCGGTAACCAGACCAGACTGGAACTGCTCCTGGATCTCAGCAACTTCGGCTTCCGCTTCAGAGATGATCTCGTGTTTCTTCTCTGGGATGACCATGTCATCAATACCAACAGATGCACCTGAACGCGCTGCATAAGCAAAGCCGGTATACATTGTCTGGTCAGCGAAGATAACGGTCGGCTTCAGACCCAGAATGCGGTAACAGGTGTTCAGCATTTTGGAGATCGCTTTCTTGCCCAGCGCCTGGTTGACGATGGAGAAAGGCAGACCTTTCGGTACGATCATCCACAGAATGGCACGGCCAACGGTCGTGTCTTTCAGGCTGGTTTTCGCAACGAATTCGCCGTTTTCATCTTTTTCGTATTCAGTGATACGCACTTTAACGCGCGCATGCAGAGAGGCCAGGCCAGCGCGATAAATACGCTCAGCTTCTTTCGGGCCAGTCAGCACCATGCCTTCGCCTTTGGCGTTAACACAGTCACGGGTCATGTAGTACAGACCCAATACAACGTCCTGAGAAGGAACGATAATTGGTTCACCGTTCGCAGGGGACAGGATGTTGTTGGTAGACATCATCAGCGCACGCGCTTCGAGCTGGGCTTCCAGCGTCAGCGGTACGTGAACAGCCATCTGGTCACCATCGAAGTCGGCGTTATATGCCGCACATACCAGCGGGTGCAGCTGGATAGCTTTACCTTCGATCAGGACTGGCTCAAATGCCTGGATACCCAAACGGTGCAGGGTTGGTGCACGGTTCAGCAGTACCGGGTGTTCGCGGATAACTTCGTCCAGGATATCCCAAACGACAGCTTCTTCACGCTCAACCATTTTCTTAGCGGCTTTGATGGTGGTGGCCAGGCCACGCAGTTCCAGCTTGCCGTAGATGAACGGTTTGAACAGCTCCAGTGCCATTTTCTTCGGCAGACCGCACTGATGCAGACGCAGGTATGGACCTACGGTGATTACAGAACGACCGGAGTAGTCAACACGCTTACCGAGCAGGTTCTGACGGAAACGACCCTGTTTACCTTTGATCATGTCGGCCAAAGATTTCAGAGGACGTTTGTTAGAACCGGTGATCGCACGACCGCGACGACCGTTATCCAGCAGGGCATCTACCGCTTCCTGCAGCATACGTTTTTCGTTGCGTACGATGATGTCCGGCGCAGCCAGATCCAGCAGACGTTTCAGACGGTTGTTACGGTTGATAACGCGACGATACAGATCGTTAAGATCGGACGTTGCGAAACGACCACCATCCAGCGGAACCAGTGGACGCAGATCTGGCGGCAGAACCGGCAGAACGGTCAGGATCATCCACTCTGGTTTGTTACCAGACTGAACGAACGCTTCCAGCAGTTTGATACGCTTGGTCAGCTTTTTACGTTTGGTTTCGGAGTTGGTTTCGTTCAGCTCTTCACGCAGCTGCTCGCACTCTTGCTCCAGATCCATGCTCTTCAGCAGGGCCTGAATAGCTTCCGCACCCATCTTCGCGTCGAATTCGTCACCGAACTCTTCCAGCGCGTCCAGATACTGCTCTTCAGTCAGGATCTGATGACGTTCCAGGTTCGTCATCCCGCCTTCGATAACCACATAAGATTCGAAGTACAGAACGCGTTCGATATCGCGCAGCGGCATATCCAGCAGCAGACCGATACGGGACGGCAGAGATTTCAGGAACCAGATGTGAGCGGTCGGAGACGCCAGCTCGATGTGCCCCATGCGCTCACGACGCACTTTGGTCTGGGTCACTTCAACGCCGCACTTCTCACAGATCACACCACGGTGTTTCAGGCGCTTGTACTTACCGCACAGGCACTCGTAATCTTTTACTGGCCCGAAAATACGCGCACAGAAAAGGCCGTCACGCTCAGGTTTGAACGTACGGTAGTTGATGGTTTCCGGCTTTTTAACTTCACCGAAAGACCATGAACGGATCATGTCTGGCGAAGCCAGAGCAATTTTGATCGCATCAAACTCTTCGGTTTTAGTCTGCGCTTTCAGAAACTTTAATAAATCTTTCACGGATTTGCTCCCGTCGGAGTTAGCACAATCCGGTGCCGGGGGTTAACCCGGCACCAGTGACCTGTTTGAGCGAGAATTACTCGTCTTCCAGTTCGATGTTGATACCCAGCGAACGAATCTCTTTCAACAGTACGTTGAAGGATTCTGGCATGCCTGGTTCCATCTGATGGTTGCCGTCCACGATGTTTTTATACATCTTGGTACGACCGTTCACGTCATCAGACTTAACAGTGAGCATTTCCTGCAGGGTGTATGCCGCGCCGTATGCTTCCAGCGCCCACACTTCCATCTCCCCGAAGCGCTGACCACCGAACTGTGCCTTACCACCCAGCGGCTGCTGAGTAACCAGGCTGTAAGAACCGGTAGAACGAGCGTGCATCTTGTCGTCGACCAGGTGGTTCAGTTTCAGCATGTACATGTAACCTACGGTTACCGGACGCTCGAACTGTTCACCAGTACGGCCGTCAAACAGCGTAATCTGACCAGACGTTGGCAGACCACCCAGTTGCAGCAGCTCTTTAATTTCAGCTTCTTTCGCACCGTCGAAGACTGGCGTTGCGATTGGCATACCTTTTTTCAGGTTCTCAGCCAGGCGCAGCACTTCTTCATCGCTGAAGGTATTCAGGTCGACTTTCTGACGCACGTCGGTACCCAGATCGTAGGCACGCTGGATGAATTCGCGCAGTTTCGCGACTTCTTCCTGCTGCTTCAGCATGGCGTTAATCTTGTCGCCGATACCTTTCGCAGCCATACCCAGGTGGGTTTCCAGAATCTGACCGATGTTCATACGAGACGGTACGCCCAGTGGGTTCAGTACGATATCAACCGGCGTACCGTTAGCATCGTGCGGCATATCTTCGATCGGGTTGATCTTAGAGATAACACCCTTGTTACCGTGACGACCTGCCATCTTATCACCAGGCTGGATCTGACGTTTAACAGCCAGATACACCTTAACAATCTTCAGCACGCCTGGTGCCAGATCGTCGCCCTGAGTGATTTTACGGCGTTTCGCTTCGAGTTTTTTCTCGAACTCGTGTTTCAGTTCGTCATACTGCTCAGCCAGCTGTTCCAGCTGATTTTGTTTCTCTTCGTCGGTCAGGCCCAGTTCCAGCCAGCGATCGCGTGGCAGTTTGTCGAGCTTCTCAGCTTCAACGCCACCGGCAACCAGCACCGCATAGATACGGCTGAACAGACCCGCTTCGAGGATCTGCAGTTCTTCAGACAGGTCTTTCTTAGCCTGTTTGAGCTGCATCTCTTCGATTTCCAGCGCACGCTTATCTTTCTCAACGCCGTCACGGGTGAAGACCTGAACGTCAATAACAGTACCGGAAACACCGTTTGGTACGCGCAGAGAAGAGTCTTTAACGTCAGACGCTTTCTCACCGAAGATTGCACGCAGCAGTTTCTCTTCTGGCGTCAGCTGAGTTTCACCTTTAGGTGTAACCTTACCAACCAGAATGTCGCCGCCGGTCACTTCCGCACCGATGTAAACGATACCGGATTCATCCAGTTTGGAGAGCGCAGCTTCACCCACGTTAGGGATGTCAGCGGTGATCTCTTCTGGCCCCAGCTTGGTGTCACGGGACACACACGCCAGTTCCTGAATGTGGATGGTGGTGAAACGATCTTCCTGAACCACACGCTCGGAGACGAGGATGGAGTCTTCGAAGTTGTAACCGTTCCACGGCATGAACGCTACGCGCATGTTCTGACCGAGCGCCAGTTCACCGAGGTCGGTGGACGGACCGTCTGCCAGCACGTCGCCGCGCTCAACTGGCTCACCCAGAGATACGCAAGGCATCTGGTTGATACAGGTGTTCTGGTTAGAACGGGTGTATTTGGTCAGGTTATAAATGTCGATACCTGCTTCGCCCGGATACATCTCGTCTTCGTTAACTTTGATAACGATACGGGATGCGTCGACGTACTGAACAGTACCGCCACGTTTAGCAACCGCAGTAACACCGGAGTCAACGGCAACAGCACGTTCCATACCGGTACCAACCAGCGGCTTATCAGCGCGCAGAGTTGGAACGGCCTGACGTTGCATGTTCGCACCCATCAATGCACGGTTGGCGTCATCGTGTTCCAGGAACGGGATCAGGGACGCACCGACGGATACCACCTGCTGGGTGGATACGTCCATGTAGTCAACCTGGTCGCGGCTGAACAGGCTTGATTCGCCTTTGCTACGGCAGGTAACCAGATCTTCTACAAAGTGGCCTTCGTCATCCAGGTTGGAGTTCGCCTGAGCGATAACGTAGTTGCCTTCTTCGATAGCAGACAGGTAGTGAATTTCGTCGGTTACAACACCGTCGGTCACTTTACGGTACGGGGTCTCGAGGAAACCGTATTCGTTCGTCTGTGCGTACACGGACAGGGAGTTGATCAGACCGATGTTTGGACCTTCAGGCGTTTCGATTGGACATACGCGACCGTAGTGCGTCGGGTGTACGTCTCGAACTTCAAAGCCTGCACGTTCACGGGTCAGACCGCCTGGGCCGAGTGCAGAGATACGACGTTTGTGCGTGATCTCAGACAGCGGGTTGTTCTGGTCCATGAACTGAGACAGCTGGCTTGAACCGAAGAACTCTTTCACTGCTGCAGAAATCGGCTTGGCGTTGATCATATCCTGAGGCATCAGGGTATCCAGATCGCCCAGAGACAGACGCTCTTTCACCGCACGCTCTACACGTACCAGGCCAACGCGGAATTGGTTTTCCGCCATTTCGCCTACGGAACGGATACGACGGTTGCCGAGGTGGTCGATATCGTCCACTTCGCCTTTACCGTTACGGATATCGATGAGCTTCTTCATCACTTCGATGATGTCGTCTTTGCTCAGGATACCGGAACCTTCGATTTCGTCGCGCAGCAGAGAACGGTTGAACTTCATACGACCAACCGCGGACAGATCGTAGCGGTCTTCGGAGAAGAACAGGTTCTCGAACAGGCTTTCCGCCGCTTCGCGAGTTGGTGGCTCACCAGGACGCATCATGCGGTAAATTTCTACCAGCGCGCTCAGACGATCGGTGGTTGGGTCGACGCGAATAGTCTCAGAGATATACGCACCGTGGTCCAGATCGTTGGTGAACAGCGTTTCGATACGTTTGTGGCCAGACTGGCTCAGCTTAGCCAGCAGATCCAGGCTCAGCTCCATGTTCGCTGGGCAGATCAGCTCGCCAGTTGATTCATCAACGTAATCTTTCGCGGCTACTTTTCCAGCAATGTACTCAACCGGAACTTCGATGAGTTTGATATCATCTTTTTCCAGCTGGCGGATGTGGCGCGCGGTGATACGGCGACCTTTTTCCACATACACTTTGCCGTCGGCTTCGATGTCGAACGACGCGGTCTCACCACGCAGACGTTCCGGCACCAGCTCCATCTGCAGCTTGTTGTCGCGGATTTCAAAGATCACTTTCTCAAAGAACAGGTCCAGGATCTGTTCAGTGGTGTATTGCAGCGCACGCAGAATGATGGTTGCAGGCAGCTTACGACGACGGTCGATACGGACAAACAGGTTGTCTTTCGGATCGAACTCAAAGTCCAGCCATGAACCACGGTAAGGAATGATGCGTGCGTTATACAGTACTTTACCGGAAGAGTGTGTTTTACCTTTATCGCTGTCGAAGAAGACGCCCGGGCTACGATGCAGCTGGGAAACGATAACACGCTCAGTACCGTTGATAACGAAAGTACCGTTGTCTGTCATGAGTGGAATTTCACCCATGTAGACTTCTTGTTCTTTAATGTCTTTAACGGTGCCTTCCGGCGCTTCGCGCTCGTAAATCACCAGACGCAGTTTTACGCGCAGCGGTGCGGAATAGGTCACGCCACGGATCTGACATTCCTGAACGTCAAACACCGGTTCGCCAAGGCGGTAGCTGACGTACTGCAGCTCGGAGTTACCGCTGTAGCTCTGAATCGGGAACACGGAACGGAAGGCTGCTTCCAGACCGTACTGCCCTTCAGGATCTTGCTCGATAAACTTCTGGAACGAGTCAAGCTGGATAGAAAGGAGATATGGAATGTCCAGAACTTGTGGACGTTTACCAAAATCCTTACGAATACGTTTTTTCTCGGTATAGGAGTAAACCATAGGGTTCCTCAGCTCGCTGACAAGTCGACCCATCTGTCCGACGAAGGGACAGTTTGTGCAACACCATTTTGTGGACCGGAAAATTGAATACTTTCCGCAATACCTGTTGCTATCACGCTTAAATCATTTCGTCGCGATTTACACAGAGCGAGCACCCTGTCGCAATATATTAAGTCGTCGATAGAAACATGCATTGTCAGGACAATCAGCAGTCAAACAGTGTGAAATGCTACTGATGCCTTACAGCGCAAAAAGGCTGGTGACTAAAAAGTCACCAGCCATCAGCCTAATTACTTAGGCTGCAACCAGAAAAGTTGGCTTATTTAACTTCAACTTCAGCGCCAGCTTCTTCCAGAGATTTTTTCAGTGCTTCTGCGTCGTCTTTGCTCACGCCTTCTTTCAGCGCAGCTGGAGCAGATTCTACCAGGTCTTTAGCTTCTTTCAGACCCAGGCCAGTTGCGCCACGTACTGCTTTGATAACAGCAACTTTGTTAGCGCCAGCAGCTTTCAGAATTACGTCGAATTCAGTTTTTTCTTCAGCAGCTTCAGCCGGGCCCGCAGCTACAGCTACAGCAGCAGCAGCAGAAACACCGAATTTTTCTTCCATTGCAGAAATCAGTTCTACAACGTCCATTACGGACATAGCTGCAACTGCTTCAATGATTTGATCTTTAGTGATAGACATTTAAATTGTTCCTGAAAATCAGAATAAGTTTATACGTAAGCGAATGCTTTATAAAGATAACTGCTATTAAGCAGCTTCTTTCGCATCGCGAACAGCAGCCAGAGTGCGAACCAGTTTGCCAGCCGAAGCTTCTTTCATGGTTGCCATCAGGCGTGCAATTGCTTCTTCGTAGGTCGGCAGGGTTGCCAGGCGATCGATTTGCGATGCCGGGATCAACTCACCTTCAAAGGCTGCAGCTTTGACCTCAAATTTTGCATTCGCTTTCGCGAACTCTTTGAACAGACGAGCAGCAGCGCCCGGGTGTTCCATAGAGTATGCAATCAGGGTCGGACCAACAAACGTGTCTTTCAGGCACTCGAACTGAGTACCTTCAACTACGCGACGCAGCAGGGTGTTACGAACAACACGCATGTATACGCCAGCTTCACGACCTGCTTTACGCAGTTCAGTCATTTTGTCTACAGTAACGCCACGGGAATCCGCAACTACTGCAGACAGCGCGCCTTTGGCTACTTCGCTGACTTCAGCAACAATCGCTTGTTTGTCTTGAAGATTTAAAGCCATTAGCTTTGCTCCTGGATGTTTGCCGGAACTCATGTTCCGGAACTCACTTCACTCTCCCCAACGGAAAGAGCGTCTTAATACGGTGAGCAGAAACAAGCCAGAGTATCCAAAAATAATCTTAGCGTTCTGTCACCGTCTACGCAGGGGATTAAGTCTCTTGCGAAACACCTGCGGTCTTCGACGGAGGCCTGGATTAGGCCAGGCTCCAACGAACAAATCTTTTAGCCGCTAACTTTCGTTAGCAAACGTGGGGGTAAGATTGTAGACAAAATCACCGCCCACGTAAAGGCATTAGTTTGCAGCAGCGCTCAGGCCAGCCTGGTCAACTGCAACACCTGCACCCATGGTGGTGGAGATGCTAACTTTCTTGATGTACACGCCTTTAGCCTGAGTTGGTTTTGCTTTTTTCAGCGCAACCAGCAGAGCTTCCAGGTTTTCTTTCAGTTTGTCAGCGTCAAAGTCCACTTTACCGATGGTGGTGTGGATGATGCCGTTTTTGTCGTTACGATAACGAACCTGACCTGCTTTAGCGTTCTTAACAGCTTCAGCAACGTTAGGGGTTACAGTACCCACTTTCGGGTTTGGCATCAGGCCGCGTGGACCCAGAACCTGGCCCAG
This sequence comes from Enterobacter sp. ECC-249, assembly GCF_043965265.1. Taxonomy (NCBI): domain Bacteria; kingdom Pseudomonadati; phylum Pseudomonadota; class Gammaproteobacteria; order Enterobacterales; family Enterobacteriaceae; genus Enterobacter; species Enterobacter sp. ECC-249. The sequence goes on along the minus strand of NZ_CP143660.1, from coordinate 773,578 downwards.
CTGGCCAACAACGCGCATTGCATCTGGAGAAGCAATAACAACGTCAAAGTTCATTTCGCCTTTCTTGATCTGATCAGCCAGATCTTCCATACCTACCAGTTCAGCGCCGGCAGCTTTAGCAGCTTCAGCGTTTGCACCCTGAGCAAATACAGCTACGCGAACGGAACGGCCAGTACCGTGTGGCAGTACAGTTGCGCCACGAACGTTCTGATCGGATTTACGCGCGTCGATGCCGAGGTTAACGGCAACGTCAACGCTTTCAACGAACTTAGCAGTTGCCAGTTCTTTCAGCAGAGCGATAGCTTCGTTGATGTCGTACTGTTTGGTCGCATCAACTTTGTCACGGATCACGGACATGCGCTTGGTCAGTTTAGCCATTTCTTAGTCCTCCACTACCAGGCCCATGGAACGTGCAGTACCTTCGATTGAGCGAGTCATCGCTTCAATGTCGGCACCAGTCATGTCGGCAGCTTTGGTCTGCGCGATTTCCTGCAGCTGAGCGCGGGAAATTTTACCCACTTTGTCTTTGTTCGGTTTACCGGAACCAGACTTGATACCAGCCGCTTTCTTCAGCAGAACAGCTGCTGGAGGGGTTTTGGTAACGAAAGTGAAAGAACGGTCAGCGTAAACAGTGATTACAACTGGGATTGGCAGACCTTTTTCCAGGGATTCGGTTTTGGCGTTGAACGCTTTACAGAATTCCATGATGTTCACACCCTGCTGACCCAGAGCTGGACCAACTGGTGGACTTGGGTTCGCCATACCAGCTGCAACCTGCAGCTTGACGTAGGCTTGTACTTTCTTAGCCATTCTAAAATCCTCTGATTGGGTAATAGCGCCTCAGGGAGGCTCCCCGTGAATAAAATTCGTTTTACGGGCCGGGCCCATAAAAACAAAAGGCGCGAAATTGTATTCCAATCTCGCGCCCTGTGCAACGATTAAATCGCCGCTTTTTTGATCGCTGCTTAGGCTTTTTCGACCTGCGCAAAGTCCAGTTCTACCGGGGTCGCACGACCGAAGATAGAAACAGAAACTTTCAGGCGGGACTTCTCGTAGTCCACTTCTTCAACGACGCCATTAAAGTCAGCAAACGGACCGTCGCTAACACGAACCATTTCACCCGGTTCAAACAGCGTTTTAGGACGCGGCTTATCACCCACCTGCTGCAGGCGGTTCATAATCGCATCAACTTCTTTGTCGCTGATTGGCGCCGGACGGTCAGAGGTGCCGCCGATAAAGCCCATCACGCGCGGTACACTGCGCACCAGGTGCCAGCTCGCGTCGTTCATCACCATCTGAACCAGCACGTAACCCGGGAAGAATTTACGCTCGCTTTTGCGACGTTGGCCGCCACGGATCTCAACCACTTCTTCGGTCGGAACCATAACTTCGCCAAATAACTCTTCCATGTTGTGTAATTTGATATGCTCACGCAGCGACGTTGCTACGCGGCCTTCAAAACCGGAAAACGCCTGAACGACGTACCAACGCTTTTTAGGGGCTTCAGACATCTTAGAACCTCAGGCCAGTAATAAAGGAAACCAGGCGAACCAGAATACCATCCAGTCCCCACAGGATCAGTGACATTACCGCAGTTACTGCTGCCACGATCAGCGTGGTGTGCAGCGTTTCCTGGCGAGTCGGCCAAATGACCTTGCGGACTTCGGTACGCGCTTCACGTGCAAAAGCAACGGTTGCTTTACCTTTAGTCGTCAACAGCGCGACACCGCCCGCTGCAGCAATCAGAATCACCACTGCCAGCGCGCGGAGCGGCAGCATCATGTCACGATAAAGATAGTTGCCAACGATTGCCACAATCAGCAGCACGGCAACAGCGACCCACTTCATCGCTTCCAGGCCGCGCCCGCTCCCTTGAGCTTCGGTATTCGCACTCATAAACCAACCTGTCAGAAGAATTCTACAAATAATTTCACCCCGCGATTGCGAGGCGAGCCAAATCGAAATAATCCCTTTATGGATTATACGCTCTCTGCAGAGCCTGTCTCAGCAATGATTATGACAAAAATAATCACTGATGAGCCAGGTTCTGATGTGAAAGCGTGCAAAAAGGGCATCAAATGATGCCCTTTTCATGCGCATTGCGTCAAATGTTATCAGCGATTAGCCGAGAACTTTAGCAACCACGCCCGCGCCAACGGTACGGCCACCTTCACGGATTGCGAAACGCAGACCGTCGTCCATCGCGATTGGGTGGATCAGAGTCACAACCATCTTGATGTTGTCGCCTGGCATTACCATCTCAACGCCTTCTGGCAGTTCGATGGTACCGGTCACGTCAGTTGTACGGAAGTAGAACTGTGGACGGTAGCCTTTGAAGAACGGAGTATGACGGCCGCCTTCGTCTTTGGACAGGATGTACACTTCAGATTCGAACTTGGTGTGTGGCTTGATTGAGCCTGGCTTCGCCAGAACCTGACCACGTTCGATTTCTTCACGTTTGATACCACGCAGCAGAACACCAACGTTCTCACCAGCACGGCCTTCGTCCAGCAGTTTGCGGAACATTTCAACGCCAGTACAGGTAGACTTAGCAGTCTCTTTGATACCAACGATTTCAACTTCTTCGCCAACTTTGATGATACCGCGCTCTACACGACCGGTAACAACAGTACCACGACCGGAGATGGAGAATACGTCTTCGATTGGCAGCAGGAATGGCTTGTCAATCGCACGCTCTGGTTCTGGGATGTAAGAATCCAGGAAGCCAGCCAGTTCGATGATTTTCGCTTCCCACTCTGCGTCGCCTTCCAGCGCTTTCAGAGCAGAACCACGAACGATTGGGGTATCGTCGCCTGGGAAATCGTACTGAGACAGCAGTTCACGAACTTCCATCTCTACCAGTTCCAGCAGCTCTTCGTCATCAACCATGTCGCATTTGTTCAGGAACACGATGATGAAAGGAACGCCTACCTGACGACCCAGCAGGATGTGCTCACGAGTCTGAGGCATTGGGCCGTCAGTCGCAGCAACAACCAGGATCGCGCCGTCCATCTGCGCAGCACCGGTGATCATGTTTTTAACATAGTCGGCGTGGCCTGGGCAGTCTACGTGTGCGTAGTGGCGAGTCGGGGTGTCGTACTCAACGTGGGAAGTGTTGATGGTGATACCACGAGCTTTTTCTTCTGGTGCGTTATCGATCTGGTCGAATGCACGAGCAGAACCACCGTAGGTTTTTGCCAGAACGGTAGTGATTGCAGCGGTCAGCGTTGTTTTACCATGGTCAACGTGGCCGATAGTACCGACGTTAACGTGCGGTTTTGTACGTTCAAACTTTTCTTTAGACATCGATTGTCCCTCTAAGACACGGATAAATCGGTGATATCACCACATCAACCAGGCGAAATGCCTGAATTGTTGAATACAGTAAAATTGAAACAGAGAGAAACGGGAAGGAGAAGTGAAGTGGTGCTGATACCCAGAGTCGAACTGGGGACCTCACCCTTACCAAGGGTGCGCTCTACCAACTGAGCCATATCAGCACGTATTGGAGCGGGCAGCGGGAATCGAACCCGCATCATCAGCTTGGAAGGCTGAGGTAATAGCCATTATACGATGCCCGCATCCTGAAACTCGGCTACCCAGTTCTTTCTGTAACAAAAAAAGAGATTTCTCTCTTTTTCAGTTTGAGCTGGCTAATTTTTCCAACCAGCTCCGGCGGCATTTACGCTGCCAGAAAGTGGTGGTGGGGGAAGGATTCGAACCTTCGAAGTCTGTGACGGCAGATTTACAGTCTGCTCCCTTTGGCCGCTCGGGAACCCCACCGGACTTGATGGTGCCGACTACCGGAATCGAACTGGTGACCTACTGATTACAAGTCAGTTGCTCTACCTACTGAGCTAAGTCGGCATCAAGTAGCGCGCATTCTATGGATACCTGCGCGGTCATGCAACTAAAAATTTGCATAAAACGTTCTTTCGCTCACATTTTATGCGAACAACGTATCGGACGCTGTAAAAGTAGTCATTTGAGGTCAAATATTCAACATATCATCGTGATTTGCACCGTATTCACCGTAGCGTGACGGCTTCCGCGTTACGCAGCGCTTTCCATCTTTTTTCTTATTATTCCTGTCATCTGGTGTTAACCTCCTGCCCATTGTCCAAAATTAACTGTGTGATGAGCCATGATCCGGCAGTGTGATGCTGGCTCACTGAAGCATGCTTATGAGCAAAAAAGAGCAAACGTTAATGACGCCTTATCTTCACTTTAACCGCAGCCAGTGGGCTGCCCTGCGTGATTCCGTCCCTATGACGCTGACGGAAGGTGAAATCGCACGGTTAAAAGGGATAAACGAAGATCTGTCCCTTGAAGAGGTGGCAGAAATTTATCTCCCCCTCTCTCGCTTGCTTAACTTCTATATCAGCTCGAACTTGCGCCGTCAGGCCGTGCTGGAGCAGTTTCTCGGGACGAACGGTCAACGCATTCCTTATATCATTAGTATCGCAGGCAGCGTGGCCGTGGGTAAAAGTACCACCGCGCGTGTCCTGCAGGCCCTGTTGAGTCGCTGGCCGGAACACCGCAGCGTGGAGCTGATCACCACCGACGGCTTCCTGCACCCGAATGAGGTGTTAAAAGAACGCGGCCTGATGAAGAAGAAAGGCTTCCCGCTCTCTTATGATATGCACCGTCTGGTGAAATTTGTCTCTGACCTGAAATCCGGCGTGCCTCACGTGACTGCACCAGTCTATTCGCATCTGATCTACGATCGCATCCCGGGTGGGGATAAAACGGTGGTCCAGCCGGACATCCTGATTCTGGAAGGTCTGAACGTGCTGCAAAGCGGGATGGACTATCCACACGACCCGCATCACGTATTCGTCTCGGATTTCGTTGATTTCTCTATCTATGTCGATGCCCCGGAAGACCTGCTGCAGAACTGGTACATCAACCGTTTCCTGAAGTTCCGCGAAGGGGCGTTCACTGACCCGGATTCCTATTTCCACCACTATGCTCAGCTTTCTGAAGAAGAAGCGATCGGCGTGGCCACGGGACTGTGGAACGAGATCAACTACGTGAACCTCAAAGAGAACATCCTGCCGACGCGCGAACGCGCCAGCCTGATCCTCACCAAGAGCGAGAAGCACGCCGTCGACCAGATTCGCCTGCGGAAATAATCAAGCAGGCATAAAAAAACCGGCTTAGCGCCGGTTTTTTTTATTATGCATGTGGCTTCTCGCCATTTTCATCCTGATCGACCGCGAAGCAGGCAACCAGCTGACCGCCATAATCCTTCAGCTGCGGCTGGAGCTGGGTGCACGGGCCAAAGCGACGGCTGCAGCGGGCGTTGAATGCACATCCCGGAGGCGGATTCAGCGGACTTGGCAGTTCACCCGTCAGCTTAATACGCTCACGACGATCGTCCGGGTTCAAACGCGGCGTCGCAGACAGCAGCGCCTGGGTATACGGATGACGAGGGTTATTAAAGATCTGGTCTTTGGTCCCCTTCTCCACGCAGCGTCCCAGGTACATCACCATCACCTCATCAGCAATATGCTCCACCACCGACAGGTCGTGGGAGATGAAAACGTAAGACAGCCCCAGCTCCTGCTGGAGATCCATCATCAGGTTCAGAACCTGCGCACGCACGGATACGTCGAGCGCGGAGACCGGCTCATCGGCAATCACCACGTCCGGATCGAGCATCAGCCCGCGCGCGATGGCAATACGCTGACGCTGGCCGCCGGAGAACATGTGCGGATAGCGGTCGTAATGCTCGGTTTTGAGGCCGACCTTCGCCATCATCGCCAGCGCTTTTTCACGGCGCTGCTCTTTGCTCAGATTGCTATTAATCAGCAGCGGCTCTTCCAGAATCTGCCCGACTTTTTTACGCGGGTTCAAAGAACCATACGGGTTCTGGAACACAATCTGGATTTTCTGGCGGCGCAGCTTCTGCGCCTGCGGATCGTGCTTGAGCAGATCCTGACCCTGATAATAGAGCTCACCGCCGGTCGGTACCTCAATCATCGTCAGCAGCCGGCCCAGCGTGGATTTACCGCAGCCTGACTCCCCCACCACCGCCAGCGTTTTACCGCGTTCGAGGTTAAAAGAGACGCCGTCCAGCGCTTTCACCAGGCGTTCAGGGGCAAACAATCCCTTCTTCACCGGGTAGTATTTTTTCAGATCGATGGCCTGCAACAGCGGCTGTTGCGTGGTGGCCTGTTGCGTACTCATAGTGTTGGCCTCCCGGCATCATCGAGTGGGTAGTGGCATTTCGACTGACGACCGTCAGCCAGCTGGTTCAGCTCTGGCTCTTCTGCCCGGCATTTGTCCGTCGCATACGGACAGCGCGGATTGAGCAGACAGCCCTGCGGACGGTCATATTTACCCGGCACCACACCCGGCAGCGACGCCAGACGCGCTTTGTCCTGGGCAAACTCCGGCAGCGCGCGTAAAAGCGCCTGGGTATACGGGTGACGCGGCGCGCGGAAAATATCGTGTGAGTTTCCGGTCTCGACCACCTGGCCGGCATACATCACGATGATTTTGTGCGCGGCTTCGGCCACCAGCGCCAGATCGTGCGTAATCAGCACCAGCGCCATATTCTCTTTCTGCTGCAGCTCCAGCAGCAGTTCGATGATTTGCGCCTGAATGGTCACATCCAGCGCCGTCGTCGGCTCATCCGCAATCAGCAGCTTTGGCCGACAGGCTATTGCCATGGCGATCATCACGCGCTGGCTCATCCCACCGGAGAGCTGATGCGGATAAACGTCCAGGCGCGATGCCGGGTCAGGAATACCTACCTGGTTCAGCAGATCGATCGCGCGCTGGCGACGGGTTTTCTTATTCCCGCCCTGATGCACCTTAATCGCTTCCATGATCTGGAAACCAACGGTGTAGCAGGGGTTCAGGCTGGTCATGGGATCCTGGAAAATCATCGCCACTTCGGCGCCCACCAGCTGGCGGCGCTGTTTTTCAGAAATGCGTTTCAGATCCTGACCGTTAAACTGCAGGTTTTCCGCCATCACGCGGCCCGGGTAATCAATCAGCCCCATGATCGCCAGCGAGCTCACTGACTTACCGGAACCGGACTCCCCGACGATACCAACCACTTCGCCCTGATTTACGCTGTAGCTGATGCGGTCCACGGCGCGAAACGGGGTGCCTTCGTCGCCAAAGTGCACCGATAATTTATCTACATTTAATAACGCCATCTCGTGCCTCTTACTGCTTCAGTTTGGGATCAAGCGCATCACGCAGGCCATCACCCATCAGGTTAAATGCCAGCACCGTCAGCAGGATTGCCAGACCCGGGAAGGTGACAACCCACCAGGCGCTTTGTGCGAACTGCAACACGTCGGAGAGCATCGTGCCCCACTCCGGTGTTGGCGGCTGCGCACCCATGCCCAGGAAGCCAAGAGCGGCCATATCAAGAATGGCGTTAGAGAAGCCGAGCGACGCCTGAACAATCAGCGGCGCAAGGCAGTTCGGGAAGATATTGACAAACATCTGGCGCATCGCACCGGCACCCGCCACGCGAGAGGCCGTGACGTAGTCGCGGTTCACTTCTACCAGCACCGCCGCACGGGTTAATCGCACATAGTGAGGAAGTGCCACGAAGGTCAATGCCAGCGCGGCGTTGCCGATTGACGGACCGAAGATCGCCACCAGCACCAGCGCCAGCAGCAGGCTTGGCAGCGCCAGCATGATGTCGACGATACGCATAATGATGTTATCAACGATACCGCCGAAGTAACCGGCAACCAGACCCAGCACGATCCCCATAATCAGGGATAACACCACCACCAGGCAGCCGACCAGCAGCGACAGGCGCGCGCCGTACATCAGACGCGACAGCACGTCGCGGCCCACGTCATCGGTACCCAGCAGGTGGGCCAGGCTACCGCCATCCTGCCACGCAGGTGGCGCGAGAAGCGCATCGCGGAACTGGTCCGCCGGGTTATACGGTGCGAGGAAGTTCGCAAACACCGCAATCAGGATCATGATTGCGACATACACCAGCCCTACCACCGCGCCTTTATTGCGCTTGAAGTAGTGCCAGAATTCCTGCAGCGGCGTCATAGGAACCGGTGCAGCGACCACTTTATTTTGAGTGACTTGTGACATGATGGTCCCTTACTTCTTATGACGAATACGCGGGTTCACCACGCCGTACAGCAAATCGACCAGCAGGTTGACGAGAATAATCATCGTCGCGACCAGCAGTACACCGCCCTGCACAACCGGATAGTCACGGCGTTGCAGCGCGTCAATCAGCCAGCGTCCAAGACCCGGCCAGGAGAAAATGGTTTCGGTCAGAATCGCCCCCGCCAGCAACGTCCCCACCTGGAGACCGATAACGGTCACTACCGGCAGCATGGCGTTACGCAGCGCGTGAACGATAATGACGCGCATACGCGTCAGGCCCTTGGCGCGCGCGGTGCGGATATAATCCTCACCCAGCACTTCCAGCATGGAGGAACGGGTCATACGCACGATCACCGCCAGAGGAATGGTGCCCAGCACCATCGCAGGCAGGATCATGTGCGCGACGGCATCCATGAAGTTGCCCTCTTCTCCCCAGATAGCCGTATCAATCAGCATAAAGCCGGTGAGCGGGTTGGTATCATCAAGGAAGACCATATCGCTAACGCGCCCGGAGACCGGTGTCAGGTTAAGCTGCACCGATACCAGCATGATCAGCATCATGCCCCACCAGAAAATAGGCATGGAGTAGCCGGTCAGCGCCAGGCCCACTGCGGTGTGGTCAAAAATAGAGCCACGCTTGACGGCAGCCAGAACCCCGACAGGAATACCTACCGCGGTGGCGAAAATCATGGCGCAGACGCCAAGTTCCAGCGTCGCTTTAAAACGCGGCACGAACTCGTCCCACACCGGAAGACGGCTTTTCAGCGAAATCCCTAAGTCACCGTGCAGCACGCCCCAGATATAGTGGAGGTACTGCTGCCACATCGGCTTATCGAGACCGAGTTCCGCCAGCAGCTGTGCATGGCGCTCAGGGGAAATACCACGCTCGCCCGCCATAATCATTACCGGGTCGCCGGGGATCATATGGACGAAGGCAAAAGTGAGAAGGGTGATACCGATAAACGTGGGGATAACAAGTCCCAGACGTCGGAGGATGAACTGCAACATAACCCGGATTCTCTCTGATGACGCACGACCAGTGGCGTGACGTCTGTATTGCTCACAAATGTAAATTCCCTCTCTCTTCGGGAGAGGGTTAGGGTGAGGGGATGCATGCACGCCCCTCACCCCTGCCCTCTCCCAGAGGGAGAGGGAGAACACCCTACTTATTATTCAACAGATACGTTTTCGAAGTGGTGTTTGCCCAGTGGATCAACCACGTAGCCCTTCACTTCTTTACGCACTGGCTCGTACACGGTGGAGTGAGCAACAATCAGCGCCGGAGCCTGATCGTGCATAACAACCTGAGCCTGCTTGTACAGTTCAATACGTTTGTTGTGATCGTCGGTCGCACGCGCCGGCTGGATCAGGTCTTCAAACGGCTTGTAGCACCAGCGAGAGTAGTTAGAACCGTCTTTCGCCGCTGCGCAGCTGAACAGGGTGGCGAAGAAGTTGTCCGGATCCCCGTTATCACCGGTCCAGCCCATCATTACCGCCTGGTGCTCACCCGCTTTGGCGCGCTTCAGGTACTCGCCCCACTCGTAGGTCACAATCTTGGCCTGAACGCCAATCTTAGCCCAGTCAGCCTGAACCATTTCTGCCATACGGCGTGCGTTCGGGTTGTACGGACGCTGTACCGGCATCGCCCACAGCTCAACGGTGAAGCCTTTATCCTGGCCCGCTTCTTTCAGCAGCGCTTTCGCTTTCTCAGGATCGTAGCTGTAGTCTTTAACGTCGTCGTTATAGCCCCACATGGTTGGTGGGATCAGGTTTTTGGCAGCAACGCCAGCGCCCTGGTAAACCGCCTTGATAATCGCTTCTTTGTTCACCGCGTAGGTCAGCGCCTGACGCACTTTCACGTCATCAAACGGTTTCTTCTCGGTGTTGAAGGAGAGATAGCCAACGTTCAGGCCAGCCTGTTCCAGCAGGTTGATGTTCTTGTCCTGCTTCATGCGGGCAATATCAGCCGGGTTCGGATACGGCATGACCTGGCATTCGTTTTTCTGCAGTTTTGCATAACGCACTGACGCATCAGGCGTGATGGAGAAGACCAGACGGTCGATCTGCGGCTTGGTGCCCCAGAAGCCTTCGAATGCTTTATACAGAATGCGGGAGTCTTTCTGGTACTGCAGCAGCTGGAATGGACCAGTACCGATTGGGTTCAGGTCGACTTTTTCCGGCGTACCGGCTTTCAGCATGTTGTCCGCGTACTCTTTGGACAGAATTGAAGCGAAGTCCATAGCCAGGTCAGCCAGGAATGGCGCTTCCGGACGAGTCAGTACGAACTGAACCGTTTTATCATCCACTTTTTTCACTTCAGCGATCAGGTCTGGCAGACCCATCCCTTCGAAGTATTCATAGCTGCCGCCAGACACTTTGTGGTACGGGTTCTGAGCGTTTTTCTGACGGTCGAAGGAGAACACAACGTCGTCGGCGTTAAAGTCGCGCGTTGGTTTGAAATCTTTGCTGTCCTGCCACTTCACGCCCTGGCGCAGGTGGAAGGTATAGGTTTTACCGTCTTCGCTGACGTCCCACTTCTCAGCCAGACCCGGAATCACTTCCGTGGTACCAGTTTTGAATTCAACCAGACGGTTATAGATCGGTACAGAGCTTGCGTCGTACGTCGTACCAGAGGTAAAGAGCTGTGGGTTAAAGCCTTCCGGCGAGCCTTCAGAACAGTAAACCAGGGTTTTTGCCTGTACGCTTGCTGCCACGGTCATAGCCACCAGGCTCAGACCAAGCTTCAGCATCCCTGACTTCTTCAAGGAAATACTCATTATTCTGCTCCAATGTGATGTTTTGCTTTGTTGTGTTACGCCGCCAGACCTTTATTTATTTTTTACCCGGTCCGGTCGGAGGTGCCCGAAGGCGTTAAAGGGATGGAGAATCCTTTCAGAAGAGCGTTTGAGTTGCAGCGCAGATCGTCCCTGAAATGCCCCTCATGCCCTACAATCTGTCAACAGAATGTGAAAACGTCAATACAGGTGACGGGGATTTACGCTGAGTGTGAGAAACCGCAAACAAAGATTAAAAAAACCATGAGCGCCAGTTTTCAGCAGGGAAATTTATGCTACTCGCCATGTTGCAGCACAACTATCTTCATATTTCGCAACAATCAGTGATTAACTTTTATTCAGAATGGGTAAATTTTCTTGCAGAATGGTGATTATCTGAGCACTAAATACCGCGAACGTTAAAACGCACAGCGAAAAATGCTGAGGTTATCCATAAGCAACGCGAAAAAAGATCAATCTATATATAAAAAAATACAATGGATTATGTCACAAAATCGTTAACAGGCAGGGAGAAGCAGGCCTAAGGGGCGTTTTGGATACTCTGACGGGATAAGATCATAATGCAAAAAGGGCTAACCTTACGGTTAGCCCTTTTCAGAATGTGGTCGGCGAGAGAGGATTCGAACCTCCGACCCACTGGTCCCAAACCAGTTGCGCTACCAAGCTGCGCTACTCGCCGAATGCGGAGCGCATCTTACTGCTGAGGTGCGCCCCCGTCAATCCCTTATTTTCAAAAAGCCATTCAACTGGCGATATTCTCGCCAGAGCAGCTACTGCGCGGCTTTTACGCTGTTAGCAGGGAGTTTACACCAGTTGTTGTTTTCGTTAATCCCACCGTTCGGTGAGGTATAGCCGAGACAACCCATAATGGTGTCATACAGCTCAACGTGACGACGCGGCACCTTCATCTCCGCTTCTTTCTTCAGCTGAGCAAACATCTTCGCTTTCTCCGGATTTTCAAGATACTTATCCGACATCCACATGATCATCGGCACGCGGAACTGTTCTGGCGGTGCCAGCTTGCGCGGCGTACCGTGCAGGTGCTCTTTCTCGTTGATGGATTCACCGTGGTCTGCCGCGTAAATCACAATCGCTTTTTTATCGCGCAGCTGGTCAATCACCCGGCTCAGGAAGGTATCCACATACAGCACCGAGTTATCGTAGGCGTTAATCAGCTCCTGCTTGCTGCAGTCTTTATTAATACCTACGCACTCAGGCTGCCATTTCGCGAAATCGCGCGTGTAACGCTGGTAATAACTGTAATGCGACCCTTTGGTATGCAGAATGACGAGATGTTTGCCCTGCGGGTGATTATTCAGAGACTGGGACATCTCCTCAAGCAGCAGCATGTCGTCCACGTTTTTCCCGCGGTTACGCGGTTCGGCGCCAATCTGCTCACGGTACGCGATGTTATCTGCCAGGGTATTGGTGTAGAACCACATCTCACTTTGCATAGCGAACAGGTCAGAGCTAAAGCCAAGCTGCTTCAGCACGGCAAAGACGTTTTGTTCTTTCAGCGTACGTTGCGGGTTATCGCTTGCACCGCCTTCACGTACAAACATACAGCGCAGCGAGAGCTTGGTCGCGGTATCGCAGGAGTAGCCACGGTAGGCCACCAGGTTCTTCTCCTGCGCCAGCTTTGGCGTGGTATCCCGGCCATAACCGAGAATGCCCATATGATCCCAGCGCGTCGTTTCACCAATAACAAAGACGACGTACGTATCATCAATCCCGTCGGCTGGCGGCTGGTAGGTGAATTTTTTCAGTGGATTGATCAGAGACTTCACATCGCTGGATTCATCCGCCTGAGCCCAGGCATAAAGACCTAACGCCGACAGCCAGTTAGACGGCAAATACGAGTTTGCCACCACGCCGCCATAGCTTGGCATATCCACGCCCGTCGCTTTTTCAATCCGTTTTTGCTGTTGTTCCATCAGGCGAATAGGTGCCCACACCAGCAGACCGGCCAGCAGAACGACAAGGATATTGCGAACCCGCTGCCCGCGCGTGCGCAGCTGACGTAACAAGGTATAGCGGCAGGTATTGTTCCAGATAAAGAAGAGCGGGATCAGACAGGTCAAAATCGTCCAGACAATAAAGCCTTTCCCCACCACCTCTTTCGAGAGGTCGATATCCGTGGTCATCACTGAGGCAACGATACCGTACCCAATGACCACGTTCATAAATGTCATGTAATAGCTTGCGGCGGCGGAGATAATCACCACCAGCGAGGCCAAAATTTGCCAGGTACGTCGGCCAAAAAGAGAGAGCAGGCGTAACAGGAAGAATGTGGCGAGGATCGAGCCGAACACTTCAATCGCGGCAAAAATTCCATTTCTTACGGTGAGGTGCTCAAAATAACCTTCCACTCTTCTGAACAGCACCGCGCCATTCAGAAACAAACCGATATAGACAGCCAGCATCAGACACAAACGTTGCTGGGTAAGAGACCTAATGTATTTCATGCAAACAACCCTGGGGGAAGGGGTATAAAGACCCGTCGAATCTCAAAGAGAAAACGGACAGAGTAAGTAAATGCGTAAGGAAGCGTTATGAGAAACGTCTACAAGCGCGGTAAGTAGACCACAGCGGGAGAGAAAAGTGGCAGCAGAGAGTGTGATCGGTGTAAATTTTTACAAAATATCGAGACGGGAAGCGTCTCGCATAAAGAAAAAAGAGGCCACAGAGGCCTCTTTCATACAGCTTACGCATGCGCTTCTTTGAAGACTTCACGCTGCGGCTGGCGAATCGTGGTCGAGAGCGCCAGCGAGATAATCAGCAAGGCAAATATCACGCAGAAGGTCACGTAGAACCCGCCGAACAGGGAGGCAATCAGCGAGCCGCAGATACTGCCGATCCCGAAGCCAAGATAGATAACCCCATAGTTTTTCGCCAGATTGTTCAGGCCAAAGAACTCGCTCACCAGTGACGGGAAGACGGTAATGGTGCCGCCGAAGTTAAAGGCCACGCAGGCAATCGCCGCGAAGAAGGTGGCTTCATTCAGCGGAGCGAACAGCAGCGCCGCCATACCGACCAGCGAGACCACCTGCCCAATCGTAATCACGCGGATGCGGGCAATTTTGTCAGACAGAATACCGAGCACCAGACGACCGGAGAGGTTGGCAATGGAGATGACCGTCACCGCATTCGCCGCCGTGGCCGCATCCAGTTTTACCATCCCCTGCGCGATATCTTTCGCCACGCCGATGACATACAGACCGCTCATGCAGGCCGTCAGGAACATCACCGCCAGCATCCAGTACTGTGGCTTACGCATAGACTGCGCCAGGGTGAAGTCGTTCTCCACCACGCCGTTCACGGATTTAACTTCCTGCTGAGGCGCATCTTTCATCAGCGTGGAGCCGAACAAAATCATCACCAGAACAATTGCGCCCCAGATCATAAAGGTTTTTTCGAGGCCGACTGACGCCAGCAGGTGGGCGTCGATAAATTTGAACCCAAGGCTGCCTAAACCGTAAGAACCAATGGCAAACGCGGAGATTAAGCCTTTACGCTCCGGGAACCACTTCACGCAGTTCGACAGGGTCAGGAGATAACCTGCGCCATCGGCCAGACCCACCAGCACGCCGGCGCTCAGCCACAGCATCATCAGGTTGCTGGAATGCGCCGTGAGGAAAAAGCCCAGACCCAGCAGTATGCCGGACGCCATAGTCACACGCTTCACGCCAAAACGCTCCTGCAGCTTGCCCGCGACGGAAGACGAAATCGCCAGACCCAGGCTCAGCAGACCAAAGGAGAACGCGACCTGGCTGACCGGCGCGCCGAGTTTGTCGGAAAGCGCGCTGTTAAACAGGCTCCAGGTATAGACCGACCCCAGCGCAAACTGAGTGACGATGGTGCCAAAGAGCGTGAGCCAGCGCGTGCGGTTGTAGGTTGATGTGTTCATGGCAGTTGTCCTGCAAGAGAAATTGAGGGAATTCGCTGAGGACAACGATAAACAAAACCTCAATATGCCTGGGGTAAAACGGCATGAAATGCAGGCGGAACGGAATGAAATGCCTGGAATCGGGAATGAATGACCTGGCACGGGAATAAAGCGATAGCATGTTAGTGTCTGCTATCGCTGTAAAGACCGTGGTTGTTGTATTCGAGATGTTATCTTAACGTTTAAAAAAGTAACAACTCTAGAAGTTCGCGCTGACGCCGAGGGTGTATAAAAACTCCTCACCGGTAGTGGTATGCTCCCCCTGAGCCAGCGACGCATAGGCCGCCATATGTGTATTAAAGGGAATATCCGTTCCCACGGTGACATCCATCCAGCTACCGTTTTGAGCAGGGGCGGGCGTTTGTGGCATACCAAACTGCGATTTCCACTGGTTTTCACCAAACTGCTGGTTATAGCTGATCTGCGCCCAGGGTCGGAGATCGCCGTACTGGGTATTCACGCGCCACCCCAGCGTGCTGACGCTGGCATGCCAGAGCGGGTCGGTGATTGCCTGCGTCGACGCGCTATCACCAAACTCGTTGATCATCATGGGAGTTGTGCCGTCGTACCGCCATGCCACCACTGGGCCGGTGGTGATGCGCGCTGAAACCGGAAAATTCCAGCCCACGCTCATCGCCCCCTCCGTCGTGCTGCCAGACGGTACATTCAGGGCAAGACCCGGCGCGTTCTGCGAAGACTGAATACGCTCAGCCAGAATATCCTCATAACGCGGTTGGTGATCCGCGTCCCATGTATAGCGTTCCGCCGTATTATTTTGGGCGTCTGAAACGATATATTCCTGTTGCCAGGCAGACGCTGTATTACAAAAGAACAGGCAGGCTGAAATTCCCACCAGGCCAGAAGCAGCATGGCGACCACTGATTTTTTTTATAATCATCAACGCGACCCCAGAGAGAGCCGAATTCGGCGATATTTGTCGTTATTCAGGAAGAGCTTATAGCCCTTGTATTAACTATTGTCTTTATAGTAAACACGTCAAGCCAGTCAGAACGAAATATTTGCGAAATCAGTATCAATAAGGGAGATGACGGATGGAACGTTGCGGTTGGGTGAGCCAGGATCAGCTTTATATCGACTATCACGATCGGGAATGGGGCGTGCCGGAAACGGATGGCAAAAAACTCTTTGAGATGATCTGCCTGGAGGGCCAGCAGGCGGGTTTATCATGGATTACGGTGCTGAAGAAACGCGAAAATTACCGCAACGCTTTCCACCAGTTCGATCCTGTCGCCGTCGCTGCGATGACCGATGAGGACGTGGAACGACTGGTGCAGGACGCCGGCATCATTCGTCATCGCGGTAAGATCCAGGCCATCATCGGTAACGCACGCGCTTATCTGGCGATGGAGCAAAACGGCGAATCATTTTCAGATTTTGTCTGGACGTTTGTGAACAACAATCCGCAAGTGACGCAGGCCGCCACGCTCGCGGAAATCCCGGCTTCCACCCCGGCCTCGGATGCGCTCTCGAAGGCCCTGAAAAAACGCGGCTTTAAGTTTGTCGGCTCCACCATCTGCTACGCCTTTATGCAGGCCTGTGGCCTGGTCAACGACCACGTTACCGGCTGCTTCTGTCATCCCGGAGGCCATCATGATCCGCAAATGGCAAAGTGAAAATACCGCGCCGCTTCTGAGCCTGTGGCTCGAAAGCACCACGGAAGCGCATCCGTTTATCGCGCCGAATTACTGGAAAGAGAATGAGGCCATGGTGCGGGATGTTTACCTGCCGTCCGCTGAAACCTGGGTCTGGGAACAGGATGGCGAGCCATACGGATTTATCAGCGTGATGCAGTCTCAGTTTGTCGGTGCCCTGTTTGTGGCGCCGTCATGCATCGGGAAAGGCATCGGGCGCGCGCTGCTGAACCATGTTCAACAGCGCTTCCCGCACTTAACCCTGGAGGTGTATCAGAAAAATGTCCGGGCGGTGAATTTCTACCATGCTCAGGGCTTTCGCATTGAAGACAGCGCCTGGCAGGATGACACTCAGCACCCGACGTGGATCATGAGCTGGCAGGCGGATCAAACGCCGTTAAGGTAAGCTCGGGACCCGTATATTTCTCGACCCAGGCCAGCGCCGTGTTTCCTGCGCAGCCATTCCCCAGCTTCGAGCTGGGGAGATCTTTTGTCAGCACGTTAACCGCCCCGTTTTTACAGATACCGCCTTCGGCGAGCTCAAGGTCAGGCCATGCGCCCTGATGAATGCAGATCACGCCCGGTTTAATCCCGTCGCTCACCACCGCCCCTGCCAGCACCTGTCCACGCGAATTCCAGACGCGCACCACGTCGCCGTCCGCAATCCCACGGGCTTTCGCATCGAGGGTATTCAGCGTGATCGGCTCTCGCCCGGCGACCGCATACTGCTCGCGCAGGGAGGTGTAGTTAAGCTGGCTGTGCAGACGATGCGCGGGATGCGCAGACAACACCTGCAGCTGATCCGGCCGGGCGTTGCCATGCCATTCGTCCGGCTCGAGCCACATAGGATGCGGCGGGCAGTCAGCATAGCCAAAGCTGGCGATGCGCTCGCTGTAGATCACGATCTTTCCGCTCTCGGTTTTCAGCGGATGGCTCTCCGGATCGCGTCGAAAATCAGCGAAACGGACAAACTGCGCGTTCTGCTCGCTCTCCGGCATTTCAACAATCTGGTTCGCCTCCCAAAACTCAGCGAATGGCGGAAGCGTCACACCCTGCGCCGCACCGCGCTGCCCGGCAATCTGGTAGAAGGTCTCCAGCCATTGCAGATCGCTTTTCCCTTCGGTAAAACGCTCGCGACCGCCCGTTTCCCACAGTTCGCTCAGTTCAGCAAACACGTCAAAATCATCACGTGCTTCATCTCGCGGGGCCACTACGCGCTTCATCGGGACCATATGCTGGTTGCTGTAGTCACCGGTCATGGTGAGATCGTTACGCTCAAACGAGGTAGTCGCTGGCAGCACAATATCTGCGTGCTTAGCCGAACCGGTCCAGAAGCACTCGGAAATAACCACCAGCTCCGGCTTTTGCCAGGCGCGGATCAGGCGATTGGTATCCTGATGGTGCGTGAAGTTCGACCCGCCCGCCCACCAGACAAATTTAATATCCGGGAAGTGGCGGTCCAGACCGTTGTGCTGATAAAAACCGCCGGGGTTTTCCAGGGCTTCAACAATACGCGCCACCGGGATTTTATCTACGGCGTCCACGCCGCCCTGCACCGAGCCTTGCAAAGACGCCAGCACCGCCGCTTTACGCGTCGGGTTACCGCCGTTAGCAAAGTGATAGGAGAGACCAAAACCGCCGCCCGGCGTGCCGATCTGCCCAAGCATCGCGGCAAGCGTTACCAGCATCCAGTGTTTTTGCTCGCCAAACTGCTGACGCTGCATTCCCCAGCCGGACATTAACATCGTGGTATTTTTATAGAACAACGCCGCCAGTTCGCGGAGCTTTTCCGCCGGAACGCCGCAAATCCCGGTCGCCCACTCTGCCGTTTTAGCAACCCCGTCGGTTTGGCCCGTCAGGTAGTCGGCGAATTTATCGAAGCCGGTGGTACAGCGCGTCAGGAATTCGACATCGTGCCAGCCGTTTTCGACCAGCGTATGGGCGATCCCCAGCATCATCGCCACGTCGGTGCCCATATGGGGGGCAATCCACTCTGCGCTGTCGCCGAAGAAATCCATGGTTTCCGAACGCATCGGGTCAATGCAGATGATGCGTTTGCCGCTTTTGCGCAGCGCGTCGAAATACCCAATGCCCTGCTCGTCGCTGGCATTCCAGGCAATTTTCAACGTGTTAAGGGGGTTAGCGCTCCATAGCACCACCACGTCGGTATGCTCCAGCACCAGCGGCCAGCTGGTCTGCTGCTGGTACACTTCGTTCCCTCCCACGACGTACGGCATGATCGCCTGCGCCGCACCGGTGGAGTAATCCCCCAGATGACCGGTATAGCCTCCCGCCAGGCTCATATAGCGCTGCAGCAGCGTCGAGGCCTTGTGCAGCACGCCGTTCGAACGCCAGCCGTAGGACCCGGCGAAAATGGACGACGGACCGTAACTGTCGCGAATGCGCTTGTGCTGGGTGTGGATCAGCGCCAGCGCGTCATCCCAGCTCACGCGTACAAACTCATCCTGACCGCGAATACCCTGCGGCTTGTCCGGCGAGGCCAGAAAACCTTTACGCACCATCGGCCAGCGCACGCGCGTTTTGCTATGCACCTGATCGCGAACGACGGTCTGTAACGAGTTGGGATGTTGGGTTGGCAGTGCCCCGCGGGACGACAGGACATTTTCGCCATCGGTTTCGACCAGCATCGGCCCCCAGTGGGCGGCGGTCAGAATGGTTTTCGTTGAGGTGCTCAAG
This sequence comes from Enterobacter sp. ECC-249, assembly GCF_043965265.1. Taxonomy (NCBI): domain Bacteria; kingdom Pseudomonadati; phylum Pseudomonadota; class Gammaproteobacteria; order Enterobacterales; family Enterobacteriaceae; genus Enterobacter; species Enterobacter sp. ECC-249. The sequence continues at coordinate 754,382 of NZ_CP143660.1, read as the reverse complement.
CGTGCGCTCCTGGTTGCGTGCAGGTTTACGGCCTTCTTGTTGAGGCAGTTTATGGTTTGTCACAAATTTCAGAGTTATACCCGGAATTTTCTCCGTATCTGGACGTCATAATCAACTGCCACGCTCGCCGTGGCAAAGAATAAAAAGGATTAAGGAAAGAAGATGAAAAAACGCGTACTCGTTATTGCCGCTCTGGTGAGCGGTGCTCTGGCTGTTTCTGGCTGCACAACCAACCCTTACACCGGTGAACGCGAAGCAGGTAAATCCGGCATTGGCGCGGGTATCGGCTCGCTGGTCGGCGCAGGCGTTGGGGCGCTCTCCTCCTCCAAGAAAGACCGTGGTAAAGGCGCGCTGATTGGCGCAGCGGCGGGCGCGGCATTGGGCGGCGGCGTAGGCTATTACATGGACGTGCAGGAAGCGAAGCTGCGCGACAAAATGAAGGGAACCGGCGTGAGCGTGACGCGCAGCGGCGATAACATCATCCTGAACATGCCGAACAACGTGACCTTCGACAGCAGCAGCGCGACGCTGAAACCTGCGGGCGCGAATACCCTGACCGGCGTGGCGATGGTGCTGAAAGAGTACAACAAGACCGCCGTGAACGTGATGGGCTATACCGACAGCACCGGCAGCCAGGATCTGAACATGCGCCTGTCCCAGCAGCGCGCCGACGCCGTGGCCAGCTCGCTGATTACGCAGGGCGTTGAAGCGAACCGCATCCGCACCAGCGGCATGGGCCCTGCCAACCCTATCGCCAGCAACAGCACGGCGGAAGGCAAAGCGCAGAATCGCCGCGTAGAGATTACGTTAAGCCCAATTCAATAATCGCATTTCCCCCTCTCCCCGTGGGCTGAGGGTTCCCCACAAAATAATGCCAGCACGGACGCCCCCCTCTCCCTTGAGGGAGAGGGCTGGGGTGAGGGGGAACATACAGCTCTGGTGGTCATTCCGTTCACTTTATGTTCCTTGCTACTCTGTAACGGCATGACCGGTGAACGTGCCAGGGTGGCTCAGTCGCCACCACCCTGGCGACCCGGGCTCCCGGCGGTAAATCGCCGCTTCGCGGTGCCCTCGGCTTATTCCTTCCGGCTTATCGGGTACGGGCGGAGGTAACGTCCCTGTAAAGCCCGCCCTCTCGGCGCATCCCTGCGCCTCGCCCCGGCCGGAAGGCAAACGCCTCAGCGATTTACAGCCGGACCAGGGCGTCGCTGTAAGTCATTAACTTTGCTGATGCAACATTCATCGCTTCAGGTGAAAAAATTACTGGGGATCCCTCAGCCCCGTGGGAGAGGGTTGGGGTGTGGGCATAAGACCGCAACCTCCGGTAAGCGCAGCGCTACCCGGCAAAATGCTTGATTCGCCAGATTTTCCCGCTAAGGTATTCTCACTAAATTCAGGGAAATCAGCGATGAGCAAACCAGCCCGGGCCACCATCAGCGACGTGGCGAAAGCCGCCAAAACCGGTAAAACAAGTATTTCGCGCTACCTTAACGGCGAGAAACACCTGTTGTCCGACGCATTGCTGGCGCGAATTGAACAGGCAATCGCCGATCTCGACTACCGTCCCAGCCTCATGGCGCGCGGGCTCAAACGCGGCCGCACCCGCCTTATCGGGCTGATCATCGCCGATATCACTAACCCCTATTCCGTTAACGTGCTCAGCGGTATTGAAGCCGCCTGTCGCGAGAAGGGGTTCACGCCGCTGGTCTGTAATACCAACAATGAAGTCGACCAGGAGCTGCATTACCTCGATCTGCTGCGCAGTTACCAGGTGGAAGGGATCGTGGTTAACGCCGTGGGCATGCGGGAAGAGGGTTTAAACCGCCTGCAGCAGTCCTCCCTTCCCATGGTGCTCATCGACCGTAAAATCCCGGAATTTGCCTGCGATGTGGTCGGGCTGGACAACACCCAGGCCGCGACGACCGCCACCGAACATCTCATCGAACAGGGTTTCGAGGCCATTCTGTTTCTGAGTGAACCGCTGGGGATGGTCAACACCCGTCGTGAGCGCCTGAGCGCATTTCGAGCCACGCTGGAGCGATATCCCGGCGTGATCGCCGAAAATGCCGAAACGCCGCTGCACGAAGCCGCGCAGCTCGACAACACCCTGCGTCAGTTCCACATGCGCCATCGCGGGATGCGAAAAGCCGTTATCTCTGCCAACGGGGCGTTAACCCTGCAGGTTGCACGCTCGCTCAAGCGCATTGGCCTGCACTGGGGCAGCGATATCGGTCTGCTGGGATTTGATGAACTGGAGTGGGCGGAGCTGGCTGGCGTCGGCATTACCACCCTCAAACAACCCACCTGGCAGATTGGCTATGCTGCTGTTGAACAAGTGGTTCGTCGTATTGAAGGCACCAGCGATGCCGTTCGCGAGCAGGTCTTCTCCGGCGAGCTGATCGTTCGCGGCTCCACGGCGCGTTAATTTTCCCTTGTGATACCGATCATAAATTCGACATCCTGACCTTTTCTTTGGAACCGGTTCCATCTAGCGTAATAGTATTGATATGTTGCGATGGAGTCCGAAGATGGGCAGGAAAATTATGGTGGTCACCGCCGCGTATGGTGCGGAACAGGTGCGACAGGCAGGCGGTCAGCGGGCGATGCTGCCCGTTATTGCAGGCGCAGGGGCAGACGGCGTGGAGATCCGCCGGGAACTGTTCAACAGCGAAGAGCTGCTGGCGCTGCCTGCGCTGGGAGAATCCATTGAGCTGCTCGGCCTGCTGGCGTGCTACTCCGCCCCCGCCGCCCTGTTTATGCCAGACGGCACCCTCAATCCGGACCTGACCCGCTATCTTTCTGAGGCTAGCACCCTGAACGCCCTGTGGCTTAAGGTTTCCCTCGGCCATTTCAGCGACGCGCAGCATCTCAACGCCCTGCGTACCCTGCTGAACGCAAGCGGCATGGCGCTGGTCGTGGAGAACGATCAGACCGACTGCGGACAGCTCGCGCCTATGCAGCGCTTCCAGGCCGCCTGTCGGGAAATGGCATTGCCCGTCACGCTGACCTTCGACATGGGCAACTGGCTGTGGGTTGGCGATTCGCCCGAAGAGGCCGCCCGTCATCTGGCCCCTGCGGTGAGCTATATCCACGTTAAAGCCGCCGTGCCGCATAAAGATAACTTCCGCGCCGTGGCGCCGGACCACGCTGACGCGCGCTGGCTGGATCTGCTCGGCCAGCTGCCTGACGATGCTCCACGCGGCATCGAATTCCCGCTGGAAGGGGCGGATTTAACCGCCGTTACCCGCCATTACGTCAACCTGCTGCGCGAGGAATAAACCATGCACAAGACGCTGGATGTCATCACGATCGGGGAAGCCATGGCGATGTTTGTCGCCACTGAAACGGGCGAACTGAGCGCGGTTGAGCACTTTATCAAACGCGTCGCAGGCGCAGAGCTGAACGTCGCGACCGGCCTGGCGCGTCTCGGCCTGAACGTCGGCTGGGTCAGCCGCGTGGGGGACGATAGCTTTGGCCATTTCGTTCTCGATTCGCTGAAAAAAGAGGGGATTGATGCCTCAGGCGTCACCCTCGACGGACGCTTCCCTACCGGCTTTCAGCTTAAATCTAAGGTCGAAAATGGAACCGATCCCATCGTGGAGTATTTCCGCAAAGGCTCGGCTGCAAGCCATCTTTCTGTCGCGGATTACCACGCCGATTACTTTGCCTCCGCGCGCCATCTTCATCTGAGCGGCGTGGCGGCCGCGCTGTCTGCCAGCTCGTATGAGCTGCTCGATCATGCAGCGACCACAATGAAAGCCCAAGGAAAGACCATATCGTTCGACCCTAACCTGCGCCCGGTGCTGTGGAAAAGCGAAGCGGAAATGGTGGAGAAACTGAACCGTCTGGCGTTCAGGGCGGACTGGGTTCTGCCGGGTCTGAAAGAAGGGATGATCCTGACCGGCGAAAGCACGCCGGAAGGCATTGCTGATTTCTACCTGAATAAAGGGGTAAAAGCGGTGGTGCTGAAGACCGGTGCCGATGGCGCATGGTTCAAGACGGCCAACGGCGAACAGGGTGCGGTCGCAGCGGTGAAGGTTGAGAACGTTGTCGACACCGTCGGCGCGGGCGATGGCTTTGCCGTGGGCGTGATTAGCGCCCTGCTGGAAGGCAAAACGCTGCCGCAGGCCGTCGCGCGAGGCAACAAGATTGGCTCGCTGGCCATTCAGGTGCAGGGCGACAGCGAAGGATTACCAACGCGAGCACAGCTCGGCGTTTAAATTCCCTCTCCCCGTGGGAGAGGGCCAGGGTGAGGGCAACAGGCCGCACCAAATAATTAAGCCACCGTGTACCCTACAGACAACGGCGGTAACAACCTCAACAACAGAGGCAAGCCTATGAACAGTTCGACCAACGCAGTAAAACGCTGGTGGTACATCATGCCAATCGTGTTTATCACGTACAGCCTGGCGTACCTTGACCGTGCCAACTTTAGCTTCGCGTCCGCAGCGGGGATCACCGAGGACCTCGGCATCACCAAAGGTATCTCCTCCCTGCTGGGTGCCCTTTTCTTCCTGGGCTACTTCTTCTTCCAGATCCCCGGCGCTATTTATGCGGAACGCCGCAGCGTGCGTAAGCTGATCTTCATCTGTCTGATCCTGTGGGGCGCCTGCGCGTCGCTGACCGGCATGGTGAACAATATTCCTGCCCTGGCCGCCATTCGCTTTATCCTCGGCGTCGTTGAGGCGGCGGTTATGCCCGCAATGCTGATCTACATCAGCAACTGGTTCACCAAATCTGAGCGCTCGCGCGCGAATACCTTCCTGATCCTCGGTAACCCGGTCACGGTACTGTGGATGTCGGTGGTGTCGGGCTACCTGATCCAGTCCTTCGGCTGGCGCGAGATGTTTATCATTGAAGGTGTGCCGGCGATTATCTGGGCCTTCTGCTGGTGGGTGCTGGTAAAAGATAAACCTGCCCAGGCGAAATGGCTTTCCGAAGATGAAAAAGCGGCGCTGCAGGCGCAGCTGGATAAAGAACAGCAAGGGCTGAAGGCGGTACGTAACTATGGTGAAGCCTTCCGCTCGCGTAACGTGATCCTGCTCTGCGCACAGTATTTTACCTGGAGCATTGGCGTGTACGGCTTTGTGCTGTGGCTGCCGTCCATTATCCGCAGCGGCGGTGAGAACCTCGGCATGGTAGAAGTGGGCTGGCTCTCTTCCGTACCGTATCTGGCGGCGACCATCGCGATGATCGTTGTCTCCTGGGCGTCGGACAAGCTGCAGAACCGCAAGCTGTTTGTCTGGCCGCTGCTGCTGATTGCTGCCTTCGCCTTTATTGGCTCCTGGGCCGTGGGCGCAAACCACTTCTGGGTCTCTTATACGCTGCTGGTAATTGCCGGTGCCGCCATGTACGCCCCGTACGGACCGTTCTTCGCCATCATCCCTGAGATGCTGCCACGTAACGTTGCGGGTGGCGCGATGGCGCTGATTAACAGTATGGGTGCGCTGGGTTCGTTCTGCGGCTCCTGGTTCGTGGGTTACCTGAACGGTGCCACCGGCAGTCCGTCCGCATCGTACATCTTTATGGGGGTGGCGCTTTTCGCCTCGGTGTGGCTTACTCTGATTGTTAAGCCTGCTAATAATCAACAACACCCTGTCGGCGCTCGCCACGCCTGAATCCTTAAAAAATCAACGGAGATTAGCATGAAGCCGTCCGTCATTTTGTATAAAGCCCTGCCGGAAGATCTGCAGAAACGTCTTGAAGAGCACTTCACCGTCACGCAGGTCAAGAACCTGCGCCCGGAAACCGTGGCACAGCACGCCGACGCGTTTGCCAGCGCCGAAGGCCTGCTGGGTTCAAGCGAAAAAGTGGATGTCGCCCTGCTGGAGAAAATGCCGAAGCTTCGTGCTACCTCAACCGTTTCCGTGGGTTACGACAACTTTGACGTGGATGCCCTTAACGCCCGTCAGATCCTGCTGATGCATACGCCGCATGCCCTGACGGAAACCGTGGCCGACACGCTGATGGCGCTGATGCTCACCACGGCCCGTCGCGTGGTGGAAGTCGCCGAGCGCGTCAAAGCGGGCGAATGGACAAAAAGCATTGGTCCGGACTGGTTCGGTGTGGACGTTCACGGCAAAACGCTGGGCATTGTTGGCATGGGGCGTATCGGGCTGGCGCTGGCGCAGCGCGCGCATTTTGGTTTTAACATGCCGATTCTGTATAACGCACGTCGCCACCACAGTGAAGCCGAAGAACGCTTCAACGCCCGCTACTGCGAGCTGGATACCCTGCTGCAGGAAGCCGATTTTGTTTGCCTGGTTCTGCCGCTGACGGACGAAACGCGTCATCTGATTGGCAAAGAGGCGTTTAAGAAAATGAAGCAGTCAGCCATTTTCATCAACGCGGGTCGCGGCCCGGTGGTGGATGAGAAGGCGCTGATTGAGGCTCTGCAGAACGGTGAGATCCACGCCGCAGGTCTGGATGTCTTTGAACAGGAGCCGCTGCCGGTGGATTCCCCGCTGCTCTCGCTACCTAACGTGGTTGCGCTGCCGCACATCGGCTCAGCAACCCATGAGACGCGCTACAACATGGCGGCCACTGCGGTCGATAATCTCATCGCCGCTCTTAGCGGAAAGGTAGAGATAAACTGCGTAAACCCGCAGGTGCAACGATAGAAACGAAAAAACCCGCCAGAAGGCGGGTTTTTGAATTTTGTGCTACTGGGTTGGAAGCTTACAGGCTTACAACGTTACCAGCTGCTGGGCCTTTAGCGCCGCTTTCGATGGTGAAGGATACTTTCTGACCTTCGTCCAGAGATTTGTAGCCATCGTTCTGGATAGCAGAGAAGTGTACGAACACGTCTTTAGAGCCATCGTCAGGAGTGATGAAGCCGAAACCTTTATCAGCGTTGAACCATTTTACCAGACCAGTCATTTTAGCAGACATAGTAATTACCTTATTAACAAATATATTGTGCCTTCCGGCTTGATGGATTGCGTTACAGATTTTTAAGCGATGAAGGAAGGGTCACTACGAAGGGTATCTATGGATAACAATCTGGACTGCTTTACTAAACTGCTTTAGGTCTGTGTAACAAACCGACGGGGATAGTTATACCGATGTGGTAGAGGAATGACAAGCGTTATTTTCGATATGCATAAAAAACCCCGCCGGAAGCGGGGTTTTTTCGGTTTATTCTGTGGCCGTGACGGCGGCACTCCAGGCCTGACTAAAGGCCTGATGCTGGGAGGCCAGCGGCCCAATCAGCGTATTGTACTGGCTTGCCTGCTGCGAGGTCGGGAACTGAATGCCGTTGGCAACAAAGCTCACCTGAGCCTCCTGCTGGGCGATAAAGTCACCCACCTGAACCAGCTGCTGCGTAAAGATTTGCGCGGCCGGAATCAGCGGTTGCAACGCTTCAGAAGGCTTGGTCACCACTTTCTCATACACTTTGTCGAAGACTGGTTTGAGATCGTCGCCCTGCTTCAGCGCAGAACGTGACGCGTCAGCCTGCATTTTCGCATTCTGCAACTGCTGGCTCAGCACGCCAAGCGCACCGTTGGACTGGCGAAGCGGTTCGCGCTGCGTCATATAATCCTGCGGAACGCGGATGGCGTTCACGCTATCCACCACGGGACGAATTCCGGAATCCATCGCCTGGCTCACCTGCTGTGAATAGCCATAAAGAATGGCGTAATCGGACACGAAGGGGCCAAACTGTTTTTTCTGATCCGCAGTCAGCGTCGGCAACCGCTCGCCGCTGCGCATCACTGTATTCTGCAGAAAATCGATAAACGCTTTGCGCTGATCGCCTTCTTTATCAAAACACCCACTCAGGCTAACAACCATCAACAACGCCGCAATAGGCGCAAACCAGCGAGAGCAGGACTTTCCTGTCGCCATTTTATTACTCCTTTCACCCAAAAAAGCGCACACCGGCACACGCGTGCCCGACGCTGACAAGGATAGTCCAGGTCAGCCTTGCAAGATACTCTTTTCATACAAAACGGCTATTGCTGATTTACTTCTTACCATTTACAAAAAAATACCTGGCGAAGGCGACGTATGACTAATCAGGGAATTAGCATAACTGTCCATATTGCTGAATCGGATAAAGCGATCGTTACCGCACGATTAATCACACCCGTGACGATCCTGGGTTCGTATTAGGGACTATTCTTAACTGGCTCTCTGATGTTCTTGATCACGATGTGAGATTTAAGAGGAGTCCTCAATGGAATATAAAGATCCTGAGTTTGAGCTGCTGAGCAGCCTGGAACAGATCATTTTTAAAGATGTACCGCAGACGATTACCCTGCAACAAAAATCCAATCCCTTTACAGAATATGAGCAATTGCGCAAAGGGACAGGACTGAAAACGGAAGAATTCGCCAGAGCGATGGGTGTCAGCGTGGCTATGGTGCAGGAGTGGGAGTCAAAACGTGAGAAACCCACTCCAACCGAGTTAAGGCTGATGCGCCTGATTCAGGCCAACCCTGCACTCAGCAAACAGATAGCGTAGTGAAGATTGAATGCCCCCGCCTTTGCGGGGGCTTGTGTTTTAAAGGCTCTCACAACGCCAGCTCGCCTCTTCCCACACCCATTCATGCGTTAACGTTAAGCCTCTTAGAAAAGCCTCATCGTGTGATACCACCAGCAGAGCGCCGGGGAAAGCGGCCAGCGCCGCTTCAATGGCCTGGACCGAGGCCAGATCCAGATGGTTGGTCGGTTCATCCAGCAGCAGAAGCTGCGTGGCCTCCGCGCGCCACAGCACGCAGGCCAGGGCGGCTTTAAGACGCTCGCCGCCGCTGAGCTCCGCCAGCGGAAGCGTAACTTTGTCGGCACCCAGTTGAAGCTGCGCCAGACGGGTTCGCAATACCCCCTCTTCCAGAGGCGTATGACTCAGGTTGAGATGCGTCATGACCGACTGCGAAAGATCGAGCCTGGACAGATGCTGGTCGAGATAGGCGCAGCTGACTGAAACCTTACAGGTCCCCGAACGGGGTGCAATCTCGCCGAGGATGGTTTTTAACAGCGTCGATTTTCCGCAGCCGTTCGGCCCCTTTAACGCCACGCGCATCGGTCCGTCCATCCGCAAGTTGAGCGGAGGAACAGGCACATGCGGCAGCACCAGATCCTCCAGCACCAGTACCTGCTTCCCCTCCGGGATCTGACTCCCCGGCAGGGTGAGCATGACCGGGTTATCTTCTTCAACGCGTCCACGCGCCTTATTTACCGCGGCGTTCAGGGCTTCATTCTGCTCGCTGTGCTGTTTTTTCCAGGAGCCGATCCGCTCCTTTGCCGCGCCTTTATATTTGACCCGCTCGAACGACGCGATATTCAGGGTATCGACGGTGCGCAATGTCTTTGCTGAACGCCGCTGGCTGTCGTCATGCTCTTTTTGCATCCGTGCCCGTGTACGTTTGCGCTCGGTTGCCGCATGTTCCAGCGCCGCGCGCGCCGCCTGCTGTTCGGCATCGCGCAGGGTTTGATAATCCGCATAATTCCCGCCGTAGCTGCGCAGACCCGAGGCGCTCAGCTCAAGAATACGCGGCCCCTGCTTCAGAAGTTCGCGGTCATGAGAGGCCACCAGCACGCCGCCCTGATACCGACTCAACTGGTCGTAGAACCACGCCCGGCCTTGTCGATCCAGATGGTTCGTGGGCTCGTCCAGCAGCATGAAATCCGCTTCAGCCGTAAATGCCCCGCACAGCAGGGCGCGAATGCGTTCGCCGCCGCTGAGTTCACCGGCGGGCTTATCCGCATCAAACGGTGGAAGCTTCGCATTGATAAACGCCTCGCTCAGGCGCTCGGCCACGTCCCAGTGGCCGTCGAGCAGCTCCAGATCGTCAGGCTGGTAATCGCCGCTGTCGATGCGCTTACGCGCCGCAAAAATCGCGCCATACCCGAGCAGTTCAGCCAGCGTCGTATGCGGAGCAATAACGTGCTGCTGCGCCACCCAGGCATGCGAGCCAAAGCGTTCAATGTGGCCGGTAGCGGGTTCGTCCAGCCCCGCCAGCATACGCAGCAGACGCGTTTTTCCGCTGCCGTTGCGGCCAACCAGCGCGCACAGGGCGGGTTCCAGTGAAAGATTCAGCGGACCAAAGAGGGTATCGCCCGTCGGAAACTGACAGGTGACCTGATGCAAAATAAAAGAAGGGGACTGCGCAAAATGAGCCATAAGCACTCCTGAATGAAATCAAAACATCCCCTGCCGACGCGGTAGCGTTTAGCAAGGATCGAAATTCATCAGTCGTGTTTGTTCATTTTTGGGGGGCGCTCCAGCGCGAGAAAGTTAACGCGATAAGGATAGCGGTAATGTGTTGACGGTTTCAAGGTTAAATTTTGGACGACTTATACTCCCTCTCCCTTTGGGCTGAGGGATCCCCACAAATTAATGCGAGCAGTGAACAATCCCCTCGCCCCTTTGGGGAGAGGGTTAGGGTGAGGGGGAGCATACGGCTCTGGTGGTCATTCCGTTCACTTTATGTTCCTTGCTACTCTGTAACGACAATACCCGTGAACGTGCCAGGGTGGCTCAGTCGCCACCACCCTGGCTACCCGGGCTCCCGGCGGTAAATCGCCGCTACGCGGTACCTTCGGCTTATTCCTTCCGGCTTATCGGGGACGGGCGGAGGTAACATCCCTGTAAAGCCCGCCCTCTCGGCTCATCCATGCGCCTCGCCCCGGCCGGAAGGCAAACGCCTCAGCGATTTACAGCCGGACCATAGCGTCGCTGCAAGACCTCTGCCCGCAGTATGCTTTTCATTGCGGTAATTTTGCGAGTCTCTTTCCAGAAATGGTAATATCCTCAGTGGCATAGCTCAAATCTATTGCCGCCTGTTTTGATGAGCAGTAAGTTCTCTTTGCACCTGCAAAATCAGGTGCCGGGTTTAGCATCCTGCTTATCTTATCGGCGGCACATTATGTGCAGCATGCTTTGCTACATCTCAATGGTGGGCTGAGCAGGGGCATCGAAAGATGCGCCGGTATCCGATAAGGCCGGTAATGCTAACTCTGTTCAGTCCACCACCAGCGAAGTTAGCATTTCCGGTGGTGGAAGCTTTATCACTTATCGGAGGCTGCCAATATGGCTACTACCCCAACCCAAGCTCATTCTTTATTCACCCTGCCCTTCAACCACGCCACCGACTTCACCGAACTGGCGGATAACTGCGAACGTTTTACCGACGCACTGGTAGATTGCGAAGAACCCGCCCCAAAAATGGCGCTTTACGGCAGACTTTATGCCTGTCTGAATCTTCTGCAACCCACGCTTCTGGAACCTGTTCCGGACGCTTTAAAAGCCAGCCCGACCGTGAAGGAACTCCCGTCACGCGTTCCGGCTTTCGAACCCGAATGCGATCAGCTGGGGCGCTACTGTCAGGAGCTTACGCAGATGCTGATGAACGGCTCACTGCCGCGACAATCTGAAATCGTGATGGAAGATTTGCTGTGCGAGCTGGTCAGCTACTTTGCTGATACGCTGAAGGCACCGCGCTGGCTGCTGACAGACGAAGGCACAATCGCGATCGGCTAAACCTGCCGAATGGCGCTGCGCTTATCCGGTCTACAAAAGACCCATAAAAAAACCCGCCGAAGCGGGTTTTTAGCATGTGTCACAACGGGCACATTACTGCAGCAGCGAAATATCCGCCACGCGCAGGAACAGCTCACGCAGTTTCTCGAGCATAGAGAGACGGTTAATACGCAGCTCTTTATCTTCGACGTTCACCATCACTTTCTCGAAGAAGGCGTCGATGACGTCACGCAGCTCAGCCAGCTCCACCAGCGCTTCCTGGTAGCGACCTTCCGCGAAGTACGGCTCGAGCTTGTCGCGCAGCACCACAACCTGCATCGCCAGGGCGATCTCTTCCGGCTCTTTCAGCGTCGCGGCGTTTACGCGCTCGTTCAGCGTCTCGTCGGATTTCGCCAGAATGTTGGATACACGCTTGTTGGCCGCCGCCAGAGCAGAAGCCGCTTCCAGCGTACGGAAGTGGGAAACCGCCTTCATACGCGCATCGAAATCAGCCGGACGGGTCGGACGACGCGCAAGCACCGCCTGAATGGTGTCGACGGTGTAGCCTTCATCCTGATACCACGCACGGAAACGACCGAGCATAAAGTCGATCACGTCATCCACAACATTCGCGTTGGTCAGCTTATCACCGTACAGACGCACCGCTTCTTCGGTCAGGGTCTGCAGATCAAGGTTCAGGTTCTTCTCAACGATGATGCGCAGCACGCCGAGCGCAGCACGACGCAGCGCAAACGGGTCTTTGTCGCCTTTCGGATGCTGACCGATACCGAAGATACCCGCCAGGGTGTCCATCTTATCGGCGATCGCCACGGCGCAGGCAACCGGATTAGACGGCAGTTCGTCACCCGCAAAGCGCGGCTGATACTGCTCGTTCAGGGCAACGGCCACGTCTTCCGCTTCGCCATCGTGACGTGCGTAGTGCATGCCCATAACGCCCTGGGTGTCCGTAAACTCGAACACCATGTTGGTCATCAGGTCGCATTTAGACAGCAGGCCAGCACGCGTCGCGTGGTTGACGTCCGCACCGATTTCACGGGCAATCCAGCCGGACAGCTCCGCAATGCGGTCAGTCTTGTCGCGCAGCGTGCCCAGCTGCTGCTGGAACAGCACGGTCTGCAGACGCGGCAGGTTATCTTCCAGACGCTTTTTACGGTCGGTATTGAAGAAGAACTCGGCATCCGCCAGACGCGGACGCACCACTTTTTCGTTACCGGAGATAATCTGGCTCGGATCTTTCGATTCGATGTTCGCCACGAAGATGAAGTTCGGCAGCAGCTTGCCGTCGTTGGCGTAGACCGGGAAATACTTCTGGTCACCCTTCATGGTGTACACCAGCGCTTCAGCCGGAACGGCCAGGAATTTCTCTTCGAACTTCGCGGTCAGCACAACCGGCCATTCAACCAGAGAGGTCACTTCTTCCAGCAGGCTTTCGCTCAGGTCGGCGTTACCGCCAATCTGGCGCGCCGCTTCTTCGGCGTCCGCTTTGATTTTAGCTTTACGCTGCTCGTAGTCGGCAATAACTTTACCGCGCTCCAGCAGGATCTGCGGATACTGGTCGGCATTGTCGATGGTGAACTCAGGCTCGCCCATGAAGCGGTGCCCGCGGATCACGCGATCGGACGCCACGCCCAGAATGGTCGCAGGGATGACGGTATCGCCCAGCAGCAGGGTCACGGTGTGAACCGGACGCACGAAGTGCACGTCAGACGCGCCCCAGCGCATCAGCTTAGGAATCGGCAGCTTCGCCAGAGACGTGGCAATCATGTCCGGCAGCAGCGCTTCCGCGCTTTCTCCTTTCACGTGCGCACGGTACAGCAGCCACTCGCCTTTATCCGTGGTCAGACGCTCGGCCTGATCGACGGTGATGCCGCAGCCGCGCGCCCAGCCTTCAGCCGCTTTGCTCGGTTTGCCTTCCGCGTCAAACGCCTGGGCAATCGCAGGGCCACGTTTCTCGACTTCGCGATCCGGCTGAGACGCCGCCAGATTTGCCACTTTCAGCGCCAGACGGCGCGGAGCGGCAAACCACTCAATTTTACCGTGCGCCAGGCCAGCGTTATCCAGCTCGGCAGTCACGTTCGCAGCGAAAGATTCAGCCAGGCTGCGCAGGGCTTTTGGTGGCAGCTCTTCGGTGCCGATTTCCACCAGGAAAGTTTTCTCAGACATGGCCGCCTCTTATTTGTTTCGGTTGCACATCGGGAAGCCAAGGGCTTCACGGGACGCGTAGTAAGCTTCTGCAACGGCTTTGGTCAGGGTACGAATACGCAGAATGTAGCGCTGACGTTCAGTCACGGAGATGGCTTTGCGGGCGTCCAGCAGGTTGAAGCTGTGGGCGGCCTTCAGAATACGCTCGTAGGCAGGCAGCGGCAGCGGAGTCTCCAGCGCCAGCAGCTGCTGCGCTTCTTTCTCGTACTGCTCGAAGCAGGTGAACAGAAAGTCCACGTCCGCGTATTCGAAGTTATAGGTGGATTGCTCCACTTCGTTCTGATGGAACACGTCACCGTAGGTGGTTTTACCCAGCGGGCCGTCGCTCCAGACCAGGTCGTAAACGCTGTCTACGCCCTGAATGTACATTGCCAGACGTTCCAGACCGTAGGTGATTTCACCGGTGATCGGCTTACATTCCAGACCACCCACCTGCTGGAAGTAAGTGAACTGGGTCACTTCCATGCCGTTCAGCCACACTTCCCAACCCAGACCCCAGGCACCCAGCGTTGGGTTTTCCCAGTTATCTTCCACGAAACGGATGTCGTGGATGGTTGGATCCATACCCAGCTCTTTCAGCGACCCGAGGTACAGTTCCTGAATGTTGTCGGGTGATGGCTTAATCACCACCTGGAACTGATAGTAATGCTGCAGACGGTTCGGGTTTTCACCGTAACGACCATCGGTCGGACGACGGGAAGGCTGCACATACGCGGTCGCCATTGGCTCTGGCCCCAACGCGCGCAGGCTGGTCATCGGGTGTGAAGTGCCGGCGCCGACTTCCATGTCCAAAGGTTGAACAATGGTACAGCCCTGACGAGCCCAGTAATCCTGTAAGGTCAGGATCAGGCCCTGGAAGGTCTTGGTATCAAACTTTTGCATAGTATTTCGTGCTGGATACGTGTGGTTTTAAATGGAAGGGACCAGTATACCCGCTGGCTGCAAGATATACAGTACGAAACGGGGTTGTTTAGGGAAAATTGGGAAATAAGCCTTGCTGCCAGAGCGCTGACGGCGTCTGGCTGTTGATTATGCGAGCAGGCTAGCGCATGGAGAGGTGTAAAAACTGACCGTCCGCATCAAACGAGCAGACAAAGCCCTCTTTGCGCGACGTATGGCCCCGCAGCTCGTAGCTTCCCTGAAAACGCTCAAACCCGGTGACATCAATTTTCTGCACGTCCGAGTTATAGCGGCGAGCGGCCCGATCCTTACAGAGCGCTTCCATATTCAGTGAACGTTCCGGGCTCATTTTACCCTGCTGCGCTTTTTGCACAGGTGCTTCTTGCGGCGCACTGCATCCCGCCAGGATCAACAGCAGAAAGAGTGACGCCACACGCTTCATCATCATTTTTATTACCGCCCCGGTCAGTGGCTGTTATTTTTAGTATCAAAGCTTTTATAGATTACGGTCCGGCATTCTGCGAATCTCGCGGCCTCCCTACAAGCCTGATGAATAAAACTCAGAATTTTCCAAACGAAGACTTTTGGACAACGGCAGTCACACTCAATTTACAGGGAATACGAGGAACTGATGCAGTCAAAAATTAACTGGATTGATAACCTGCGAGGAATAGCGTGTCTGATGGTGGTCATGATCCACACGACGACCTGGTACGTCACAAATGCCCACAGCATCAGCCCCGTTAACTGGGATATCGCCAATATTCTCAACTCTGCGTCACGCGTCAGCGTGCCGCTGTTCTTTATGATTTCCGGCTTTCTCTTTTTTGGCGAGCGTAGCGCGCAGCCGCGGCACTTCGTGCGCATCGCGGCCTGCCTGGGGTTCTACAGCGCCGTTGCCCTGCTCTATATCACGCTGTTCACCTCCATTAACGCCGGGCTGTCGCTGAAATACGTGCTGCAAAAACCGGTGTTCTACCACCTGTGGTTCTTCTTCGCGATTATCGTTATCTATCTGGTCTCCCCGCTCATTCAGGTGAAAAACGTCAGCGGTAAAATGCTTCTGGCCCTGATGGTGGTGATTGGCATTATCGCTAACCCGAATACGGTTTCGCAGAAAATCGACGGATTTGAGTGGCTTCCGGTCAATCTCTATATCAACGGCGATACTTTTTACTACGTGCTTTACGGCATGCTGGGGCGTGCCATCGGGATGATGGACACGCAAAAACGCGGGCTGAACTGGCTCTGCGGGGCGCTGTTTATTGCTGGTGTGGCGGTGATTTCACGCGGGACGTTGCATGAACTGCAGTGGCGCGGCAATTTTGCCGATACCTGGTATCTCTATTGCGGGCCGATGGTCTTTATCTGTGCGGTTTCGCTGCTCACGCTCGCCAAAAACACCCTGAATGCGCGTCCCCTGCCCGTGCTGAGCCTTATCTCTCGGCACTCTCTCGGGATTTACGGTTTTCACGCGCTGGTGATCCACGCGCTGCGCACGAGAGGCATTGAGCTAAAAAGCTGGCCGGTGCTGGATATCGTCTGGATTTTTGCCGCCACGCTGGCGATCAGCCTGCTGCTGTCGATGCTGCTGCAAAAAATAGACGCTCGCCGATTCGTCAGCTAATGCTTCGCTGCCGGGCGCGATGATACTGGCGAGGGGAGGAAAACCCTGCCGCCAGTGAAGCCTGCTCCACGCCGCGCCCCTGCAATAGCCACTGCTCCGCCACCGCCAGACGCAGCTGCTCCAGGTAATCGCGAACGCTAATCCCTAAATGTGACTGGAAAAGCCGGGTGAGATGGCGCGGGCTGACGTGCGCCAGCGCGGCGATATCAGGCAAGCTCCACGTTTTTTGCGGCTCGGCGGTGAGCGCATCCTGCGCCCGATGAATCGCCGGATGAAGATGATTGCGGTAGCGCAGCCACGGGGAGAGCTGGGGATCGTCACCGGAACGGCGAAACCAGACCACCATCTCGCGCGCCACGGCCAGCGCCTTTTCGGGACCGCACAGGCGGTTAATCATGTGCAGCGCCAGATCGATGCCCGACGTAATCCCCGCGCTGGTCCAGATGTTCTCATCCTGCACAAAGATGCGGTTTTCTTTAATCGT
The DNA here is from genome assembly GCF_043965265.1 of Enterobacter sp. ECC-249. Taxonomy (NCBI): domain Bacteria; kingdom Pseudomonadati; phylum Pseudomonadota; class Gammaproteobacteria; order Enterobacterales; family Enterobacteriaceae; genus Enterobacter; species Enterobacter sp. ECC-249. The sequence continues at coordinate 737,684 of NZ_CP143660.1, read as the reverse complement.
CGCCGTGGGGGCTGCGGTGCGTAAACGACTGATAACGTCATGGTGGGTTGTACACTGCCGGTTGTTCAGCAGGCCCGATTTCGCCGCCAGCAGCGCACCTGAACAGACGCACATCACCGTGATACCCCGGCCCTGAATGACCGGCTGCAGGCGCATCAGCCAGTGCTGTATCCGCAACGCCTGTGGTGTCGAAAACTGAGTGCGGGAGTCGCTCACGCCGGGCAATACCAGCAGGCTCCCCTCAGGAAGCCTTTCCGGTAACGGCTGAATGCCGCTCATCGTCAGGCCAATCGACGTCTGAACATCAGATTGCGGGCCGATGTAATGCAGACGAAACGCGTCGCCTGCCAGTACAAAGGTTTCTGCCGGGCCGGTCATGTCTAATGACAGCACACCGGGCAACATCACGAACCAGACGTCGATGCTCATTACAGGGACTCCAGCGTCTCCGCTACCGTTTTAATTTCGGCAAAACGCCCGGACAGTACCGTTTCGGTACGGTGGCGAATTTCCGCTGCGCTAAGGGTAATGCCCCTGTACGTCATGGGGAACGTCAGCGTGGCCTCGCTAACAAAGGTCACAGCATAGCCCAGATCGGATGCCACCCGGGCGGTGGTTTCGCAGCATTGCTCAGTGCGAATGCCGCAGATAATCAGCTGGTTGATATCACGTTCACGCAGCCAGCGATCGAGCCCGGTATCCGTGAAGGCATTATGGACGTGTTTCTGGAAAACCACATCCGGCTGATGACGCAAAAAGGCCATCGGTTTGACAAAACCGCTTTGCAGGGTGAAAGGGCCGTCTTCATCCACATGGAAAATATCAACAACCGGAATACCGCGCGCCTGGCAGCCTTCAATCAGCCCTAGCATCGCCTGCTGAAAGGCAGGGACCTCGCTTTCCTGCCAGTAATTGCGGTGATGGAAGGACTGCTGAGTATCGATGTTGATTAGTGCAGTGCGTGACATGGTGGATCTCCTCGCCAGTGGGTGTGGCACCATACTGGCAAGGAAAGGAAGGCACGCACAGACCAAAAAAGGACATCCTCGTGCCTCTCCCGGACAAGCGTATTTACGACATCAGGGGCAGCAGCTGCTGGTAGATTTTACGGAATACCGCGCGCCTTTCCGCGTACCGCGCATGGTTTGCCGCGTCAGGGAAATGCGCCTGCTCAAGAGTAAGCTGAGGCAATAGTTGTGAAAGTGGTTTTTCCGGGTTCATAGCAATCTGCGCCAGACGCGCGGCGCCGAGCGCGGGGCCGACATCGCCACCGGTGCGGAAATCCAGCTGCAACCCACTGATATCCGACAGCATCTGTCGCCAGTAAGGGCTTCGCGCACCGCCGCCAATCAGGGTGACGCTCGTCGGTTCCAGGCCGCAGTCGTGCACCACGTCCATCCCGTCGGCCAGCGCATAGCCCACGCCTTCGAGAACCGCACGCGCCAGCTCTGCCGGGCCATGCTGATGGGTTAAGCCAAAGAACACTCCTTTCGCTTCCGGGTTGTTGTGCGGCGTACGCTCGCCGGAAAGATACGGTAAAAACCAGACGGCACCTGCAGCATCATCGGCCTGCTGCGCCGCAGCAATGAGCGCCGGAACGTCGGCCATGCCGGTGAGTTTTGCCGCCCAGTCCAGGCAGGACGCCGCGCTGAGCATCACCGACATCAAATGCCATTTCCCTGGAAGGGCATGACAGAAACTGTGCACTGCGCTTTCTGGATTACTGCGATAGCCGTCGCTGACGGCAAAATAGACGCCAGAGGTTCCCAGAGACAGCATCGCCTGCCCCGCCTCAACCATGCCGACGCCGACAGCGCCCGCGGCATTATCACCGCCTCCGGCAACCACCGGTACGGCAGGCATATTCCAGCGTTCAGCAACGGCTGGCAGCAGCGCGCCTGTCACCTCACAGCCTTCGTACAGCGCGGGCATATGTTCCCGGGTCAGATGGCAGGCATCCAGCATCACCTCGCTCCAGTCGCGCTTCGCCACGTCGAGCCACATGGTGCCGGCGGCATCGGACATGTCGCTGGCAAAATCGCCCGTCATGCGAAAACGCAGATAATCTTTCGGCAGCAGGACTTTCGCCACCTGACGGAAAATCTCCGGCTCGTGGCGCTGCACCCACAGCAATTTGGGTGCGGTAAAGCCGGGCATCATCAGGTTGCCGGTAATCTCACGAGACGTGGGTACACGCGCCTCAAGAAGCGCGCACTCTTCCGCGCAGCGGCCATCGTTCCAGAGAATGGCGGGTCGCAACACGCGATGCTCGCTGTCCAGTAACGTAGCGCCGTGCATTTGCCCGGCAATCCCCAGCGCTTTAACGTCGCGCAGGCTATGCTGCTCGCCTAAGGCTTTGATTGCGCGATCCGTCGCCTGCCACCACTGTTCCGGATCCTGTTCCGACCACAGCGGATGCGGACGAGAAACCTGCAGCGTTTCCGTCTGCGTTGCTAACACCTCGCCCTGCTCGCTTAACAGGATGGCTTTCACACCCGATGTGCCAAGATCGATCCCGATATACATTACGGTGACTCCTTTTACAGAAATGCCCGGTGGCGCTAACGCTTACCGGGCCTACGTGCATCTTCTGCTAATTCACTTATCAAACAGATAGTGGTTTACGAGATTTTCCAGCAGCTCCTGGTGCCCGCTCTGGTGCTGCGGTGCCAGCTGATGTTGTTCAGCGTACTTCGCGATCTCCGCAAGCGATAACTGCCCCTTCAAAATTTGCTGGCCCAGCTCACTGTTCCAGCCGCTGTAACGCTTCGCTACGCGTTTATCCAGCTCGCCGTCTTCAATCATACGAGCCGCCACTTTCAGCGCCAGCGCCATGGTGTCCATCGCGCCAATGTGGCCGTAGAACAGATCGTATTTGTCGGTGCTCTGGCGACGCACTTTGGCGTCAAAGTTCAGGCCGCCGGTGGTAAAACCACCCGCTTTGATGATTTCGTACATCACCAGCGCATTCTCTTCCACACTGTTCGGGAACTGGTCTGTGTCCCAGCCCAGCTGCGGGTCGCCGCGGTTCGCATCGACCGAGCCGAAGATGCCCAGCGCAATCGCAGACGCGATCTCGTGGTGGAAAGAGTGGCCCGCCAGCGTGGCGTGGTTGGCCTCAATGTTCACTTTAATCTCTTTTTCCAGACCGAACTGCTTCAGGAAGCCATACACCGTCGCCACGTCGTAGTCGTACTGGTGCTTGGTTGGCTCCTGCGGTTTCGGCTCGATCAGCAGCGTGCCGCGGAAGCCAATTTTGTGCTTGTGGTCGACAACCATCTGCATAAAGCGGCCAATCTGCTCGCGCTCCTGGCGCAGATCGGTGTTGAGCAGGGTTTCATAGCCTTCACGTCCGCCCCACAGGACATAGTTTTCACCGCCCAGCTGATGCGTGGCGTTCATTGCCGTCACCACCTGCGTGGCCGCCCAGCTAAACACGTCTGGATCCGGGTTGGTTGCCGCACCCGCGCCGTAGCGAGGGTTGGTAAAGCAGTTCGCCGTGCCCCAGAGCAGCTTCACGCCGCTTTGCTGCTGTTTCGCCGCCAGCACATCCACCATCTGCGCGAAGTTGTTCAGATACTCTTTCAGCGACGCGCCTTCCGGCGACACGTCCACGTCATGGAAGCAGTAGTACGGCACGTTCAGCTTGTGGAAGAACTCGAACGCCACATCGGCTTTGCGTTTCGCCAGCTCGATGGCCTCACCCGGCTGCTGCCAGGGACGGTCAAAGGAACCCACGCCGAACATATCGGCACCGTTCCAGCAGAAGGTATGCCAGTAACAGGCGGCAAAGCGCAGATGATCTTCCATGCGCTTACCCAGCACCAGCTCATCCGGGTTGTAGTGACGAAATGCTAAAGGATTGGTCGTTTTTGGACCTTCGTAACGAACACGATCGAGTTGGTCGAAATAAGCTTGCATATTGAGCTCCATAATCAGGGTATGCGGCGAGTCGTTGATACAGGAGTAATAGTGAATAGACATTTTGGGTTGCTCAATTACGTTATTTCACACTGCTATTGAGAGAATGCACAACTGTGCGCTGGCTCGCAAAATAATGCGCAGACAAACTATTTTTCGGCGCTTATTCCAGAATCAAATGTAATTAAGACGTTACGCATTTTAAAATCCGATCGCGGTCATAAATTCAGAAATAAACCAAATATCATAATGAGAAGATAAAAATCTGTAATTGCCAGCCCGCCTTTCCGCGTTAAAAATTTGCTGCGTCTCAGCAGTGAATGTTTCTTTTATCTCAGCAACACATACCCCTACAAAAAGGCCTAATAATTATGAAGATAAAGAACCTGACTCTAACGCTCTGCGCTACGCTTCTCCTTGCAAGCTTTGCAGGACATGCCAAAGAGGTCAAAATTGGCATGGCGATTGACGACCTGCGTCTGGAGCGCTGGCAAAAAGATCGCGATATTTTTGTTAAAAAAGCTGAATCCCTTGGCGCCAGCGTGTTTGTGCAGTCGGCTAACGGCAATGAAGAAACACAAATGTCGCAGATCGAGAATATGATTAACCGTGGCGTCGATGTGCTGGTCATTATCCCCTATAACGGCCAGGTATTAAGTAACGTGGTGAAAGAAGCCAAACAGGAAGGCATAAAAGTTCTGGCCTATGACCGCATGATTAATAATGCGGATATTGATTATTATATTTCTTTCGACAATGAAAAAGTCGGCGAATTACAGGCGCAAAGCCTGATCGACAAAGTGCCTCAGGGCAATTATTTCCTGATGGGCGGCTCTCCGGTGGATAACAACGCCAAACTGTTCCGCGAAGGGCAAATGAAAGTCCTTAAGCCGTACATCGACAACGGGAAAATTAAAGTGGTTGGCGATCAGTGGGCCGACGGCTGGCTGCCAGAAAACGCGCTGAAGATTATGGAAAACGCGCTGACGGCAAACAACAACAAAATTGATGCGGTTGTAGCCTCCAACGATGCCACCGCAGGCGGTGCGATTCAGGCATTAAGCGCACAGGGGCTGGCGGGTAAAGTCGCTATTTCTGGACAGGACGCCGATCTGGCTGGCGTAAAACGCATTATCGCAGGCACCCAAACCATGACGGTCTACAAACCGATTACCGAGCTTGCCAATACGGCGGCGGAAATCGCCGTAGAGCTGGGCAATGGCAAGCAGCCTAAAGCAGACGCAACGCTGAATAACGGGCTGAAAGACGTTCCGGCTCGCCTGCTCACACCGATTGAAGTCAACAAAGAGAACATTGACGCCACCGTCATTAAAGACGGCTTCCACAAGAAGAGCGAACTGTAATCCGGCGCGCCCCTGCTTTGCGGGGGCGAATCACGTTGTACTGTTCTTCCCTCGGGTTATGTGGAGCGGTTATGCCTTATTTACTTGAAATGAAAAGCATCACCAAACGCTTCGGCACGGTGAAAGCCGTCGACAACGTCAGCCTGCGGTTGAACCCCGGCGAAGTGGTTTCGCTGTGCGGTGAGAACGGTTCGGGCAAGTCGACGCTGATGAAAGTGTTGTGCGGGATCTACCCACACGGCAGCTATGAAGGCGAAATCGTCTTTGCCGGCGAAGTTATCCAGGCGACACACATCCGCGATACCGAACGTAAAGGCATCGCCATCATCCACCAGGAGCTGGCGCTGGTGAAGCATCTCACCGTGCTGGAGAACATTTTCCTTGGGGCCGAAATTTCCCGCCACGGCGTGCTGGATTACGACACCATGACGCTACGCTGTGAAAAGCTGCTGGCGCAGGTGAGCCTCAGCATTTCACCGGATACCCGCGTGGGGGATTTGGGCCTCGGGCAACAGCAGCTGGTGGAAATAGCGAAAGCGCTCAATAAACAGGTCAGGCTGCTGATCCTTGATGAGCCAACGGCCTCGCTCACCGAACAGGAAACTGCGGTACTGCTCAATATCATTCGCGATCTGCAAAATCACGGCATCGCCTGCATCTACATTTCGCACAAGCTGAACGAGGTTAAAGCCATTTCGGACACCATCTGCGTGATCCGCGACGGGCAACACATCGGCACGCGTGAAGCCGCGGGCATGAGTGAAGATGACATCATCACCATGATGGTGGGACGCGAGCTAACGGCGCTCTATCCGAATGAGCCTCACACCAAAGGTGATGAAGTGCTGCGCGTGGAAAACCTGACCGCGTGGCATCCCGTTAACCGCCACATCAAGCGTGTGAATAACGTCTCGTTTTCTCTGCACAGCGGCGAAATTCTCGGTATTGCCGGGTTAGTCGGTGCCGGGCGCACGGAGGCCGTACAGTGTCTGTTTGGCGTGTGGCCGGGGCGCTGGGAGGGCACCATTTATATCGACGGCCAGCCGGTGAAAATCGACAACTGCCAGCAGGCGATCGCACGAGGCATTGCCATGGTGCCGGAAGACCGCAAAAAAGACGGCATCGTGCCGGTTATGGCGGTGGGGAAAAACATTACGCTTGCGGCGCTCGATCGCTTCTCCGGCGCGCTGAGCAGCCTGGACGATGCCGCCGAGCAGCAGTGCATCCTTCAGTCACTCGCCCGGCTAAAGGTCAAAACCTCCTCACCGGAACTGGCGATTGGCCGCCTGAGCGGGGGAAACCAGCAGAAGGCGATTCTGGCGCGCTGCCTGCTTCTCAATCCACGCATTCTAATCCTTGATGAGCCCACGCGCGGGATTGATATCGGTGCCAAATATGAAATCTACAAACTGATTAATCAGCTTGTACAGCAAGGGATTGCCGTCATTGTCATTTCGTCTGAGTTACCCGAAGTGCTCGGCCTGAGCGACCGCGTGCTGGTCATGCACGAGGGAAAACTGAAAGCCAACCTGATTAACCAGAACCTGACGCAGGAGCAGGTGATGGAAGCCGCTTTAAGGAGCGAACGTCATGTCGAAAAGCAATCCGTCTGATATCAAAGTCGCCGTTCCGACGCCCGGAGCGTTCGCGGGGCTAAAAGCGCTTAACCTGCAGGTTTTCGTGATGATCGCGGCGATTATCGTCATCATGCTGTTCTTTACCTGGATGACCGATGGCTCGTACCTCAGCGCGCGTAACGTCTCTAACCTGCTCCGCCAGACCGCTATCACCGGCATTCTGGCCGTCGGCATGGTGTTCGTGATTATCTCCGCGGAAATCGATCTTTCGGTCGGTTCGATGATGGGGCTCCTCGGCGGCGTGGCGGCGATTTTTGACGTCTGGCTTGGCTGGCCGCTGCCGCTAACCGTGGCGGTCACGCTGGTGCTGGGTCTGGTTCTGGGAGCCTGGAACGGCTGGTGGGTAGCCTACCGTAAAGTGCCGTCGTTCATCGTCACCCTGGCAGGGATGCTGGCCTTCCGCGGGATCTTAATCGGCATCACCAACGGCACTACCGTCTCCCCGACCAGTGCAGCCATGTCGCAGATTGGCCAGAGTTACCTCTCAGATAGCGTGGGCTTTACCATCGGCGTGGTGGGGCTGCTGGCGTTTGTTGCATGGCAGTGGCGTGGACGTATGCGCCGTCAGGCGCTGGGGCTGGCGTCGCCAGCATCCACGTCGGTAGTGGGGCGTCAGGCGCTCACGGCGGTCATTGTGCTGGGCGCCATCTGGCTTTTAAACGACTATCGCGGTGTTCCGACACCCGTCCTGCTGCTGGCGCTTTTACTGCTGGGCGGCATGTTTATGGCCACGCGCACCGCGTTTGGCCGCCGTATTTATGCCATCGGCGGAAACCTTGAAGCTGCCCGCCTCTCGGGTATCAATGTCGAGCGCACCAAGCTGGCGGTCTTCGCCATTAACGGCCTGATGGTCGCCATCGCCGGGCTGATCCTCAGCTCGCGTCTGGGCGCCGGTTCACCCTCCGCCGGTAACATCGCCGAGCTGGATGCTATCGCCGCGTGCGTCATTGGCGGCACCAGCCTCGCAGGGGGTATCGGTAGCGTGGCGGGCGCGGTCATGGGGGCATTTATCATGGCGTCGTTGGATAACGGGATGAGTATGATGGACGTCCCGACGTTTTGGCAGTATATCGTCAAGGGGGCCATTCTTTTACTGGCAGTCTGGATGGACTCGGCCACCAAGCGACGGGCCTGATAACCGTATTGTGACTTAATTGGGAAGTGAGCCATGTTTGAAAAGCGTCACCGCATTACGTTGTTATTCAATGCCAATAAAGCCTATGACCGTCAGGTGGTGGAAGGCGTGGGTGAATATTTGCAGGCGTCGCAATCCGAGTGGGATATTTTTATTGAGGAAGATTTTCGCACCCGTCTGGAGAACATCAAAGACTGGCTGGGCGATGGCGTTATCGCCGACTATGACGACCCCGTTATTGAACAACTGCTGACCGACGTCGACGTTCCGATCGTTGGCGTCGGCGGCTCCTATCATTCGCCCGAACACTATCCGCCGGTTCACTATATTGCCACCGATAACCATGCCCTGGTCGAGGCCGCGTTTCTCCATTTAAAAGAGAAAGGCGTCCATCGCTTTGCGTTTTATGGTCTACCCGCCACCAGCGGCAAGCGCTGGGCCGTTGAGCGTGAGCACGCGTTTTGCCAGCTGGTCGTGCAGGAGAAGTATCGCGGCGTGGTCTATCAGGGGCTGGAAACCGCCCCGGAAAACTGGCAGCACGCGCAAAACCGTCTCGCTGACTGGCTGCAAACGCTTCCGCCGCAAACCGGCATTATTGCCGTGACGGATGCGCGCGCGCGGCACGTGCTGCAGGTCTGCGAACACTTACACATTCCGGTGCCCGAAAAGCTGTGCGTGATTGGTATTGATAACGAAGAACTGACCCGCTATCTGTCTCGCGTGGCACTCTCCTCCGTTGCCCAGGGCACGCGTCAGATGGGCTATCAGGCGGCAAAGCTGCTGCATCGTCTGCTCGATAAAGAATCTCTGCCGCTTCAGCGCCTGCTGGTGCCTCCTGTTCGCGTCGTGGAACGTCGCTCAACCGATTATCGCTCCTTAAGCGACCCGGCCGTCATTCAGGCCATGCACTATATTCGCAACCACGCCTGCAAAGGGATTAAAGTCGATCAGGTGCTGGATTCGGTGGGCATTTCGCGTTCGAATCTGGAGAAGCGTTTTAAAGAAGAGGTGGGCGAAACCATTCATGCCGTCATCCATGCTGAAAAGCTGGAGAAAGCACGCAGCCTGCTCATTTCCACGTCGCTATCGATCAACGAAATCTCGCAGATGTGCGGTTACCCGTCGCTGCAATATTTTTATTCGGTGTTTCGCAAAGAGTATGACACCACGCCGAAAGAGTATCGGGATCGCCACAGCGAGGTGCTGATCTAGAAAAGAAAACGCCTTCCAGTGGAAGGCGTTTTTTTGAGATTACATATGGGCGGCGATTAAGCGCTGGTTATCCTGGTACATGGCGAACAGATAGTTGTTATAGCTCTGTCCCTTTGTCGAATAACCTTTCAGCTTGTGGATCATCGTACTGGCCGTCACTTCCTGGTCCGCCTTACGCAGCTGAGCGCGTGATTTACGGAACGATGAGTAGGCCGGGTGCGTATTAAGATTCACCACGTAGGCGCTGACGGAATCCTTCACAGATTCAAATTGCGAATAACCTTTCACCTTGCCAGGGGCATTATTACAACGACCTTTCACACACTTCATGCCGAAAAGGTTGTTGTTGCTACGCGCAAGCTTAGACGTACCCCAGCCGCTTTCGGCTGCGGCCATGGTCGCAACCATGCTGCCCGGGATGATATCCACACGCTCAAGGAGAGCATTCCACGGCACACGACGCGTGTTACCGTTCCAGCTCAGCTTGTAGCGCTTCGTGATATCTTTCAGACGCGCGCGCTCTGACGGCGACCAGCGGCTATCGTACTGTTTGGAAATCAGCCAGTTACGATCCGCAGTAATCGCGGCATTTTGACTCGTGATGTAAGGCATTACCGTCCGGAGAAACGCTTTTTTCCTTGGTGTTCCGGAAGGGTATTTTCGCAAATCAGGAAGTGAACTACTCTTTGCACTATTGCGAGAATACTCTTGTTTACTGCTAACCTTACTACTTGTCGTCTTTATTACGTGGGCTTTCTTACTCGTTGTATCCGTGTGCGTCTTCGCAAGCACCTCACCCGAAAATGCCGTGGTGAGTAACATGAGTATCGCAGCCCCATATCGTCGAATGGGAGTCGATATCATTAGGTCTCCTGGTCGGATGTAATCATCCTAACACCTTATTTTTTTCACAAATTTGAGAGCGGAATCTCAAATCATATCAAAAATAGACTTCAAGAGCACGTATAGAAATAGTCCAATTCCGAAACTATGTCACCTGAAACTTGCTCATAAAAACATCATTCCACAAAAACTGTGTGCGCTATCGCAGATAACTGCCTAATTTTGCGCGAGATCACTCATCCTCACGCTTCCTCCCGGCAGAAAGCGACAGGGGATGAGTTTTTGCCCCCCGCCTGATGGCACACTGGTCAAAAATGCCGCGACAGGAAAAAGGAATGAAACGTACCGCATTAGCCTTTCTGATGTTACCCGCAATGGCACATGCCGACTGGTCATCGCCGGGGTTTAGCGCATTTAGCGCCGAAGGCACCGGAGTCTTCACCAGCCAGGCAAAGCTTGCGAAGGGTACGCGTCCTCTGACGCTGAGTTTTGACAAGACGTGCTGGCAGCCTGCAGATGCGATAAAACTCAATGAGATGCTGTCGCTCAAGCCCTGTGACGGCACGCCGCCGCAGTGGCGCCTTTTCCGCGACGGTGACTACCAGATGCGGATTGATACCCGCTCCGGCACGCCCACCCTGCTGCTGACGATTCAGAGTGCCGCAGAACAGCCGGTTGCAAACGTCATCCGCCAGTGCCCTAAGTGGGACGGTAAACCGCTGACGCTGGACGTCGGCAGTACCTTCCCTGAGGGCTCCGTCGTGCGCGACTACTACAGTAAACAGACGGCGACGGTGCAGAATGGAAAAATCACCCTGCAGCCAGCCGCCAACAGTAATGGCCTGCTGCTGCTTGAGCGCGCCGAAACCGACAAGCCTGCGCCGTTTAGCTGGCAAAACGCCACCGTCTATTTTGTGCTGACCGACCGTTACGTGAATGGTGACCCGGGCAACGACAACAGCTACGGTCGCCATAAAGACGGCATGCAGGAGATTGGCACATTCCACGGCGGCGATCTCAAGGGGCTGACCAGCAAGCTCGACTACCTGCAGCAGCTGGGCGTAAACGCACTCTGGTTAAGCTCCCCGCTTGAGCAGATCCACGGCTGGGTAGGCGGTGGTACCAAAGGTGATTTCCCGCATTACGCCTATCACGGCTACTACACCCAGGACTGGACAAAGCTCGACGCCAACATGGGAACTGAGGATGACCTGCGCCAGCTTGTCGACGAAGCGCACAAGCGCGGGATCCGCGTTCTGTTCGATATCGTCATGAACCACGTTGGTTATGCCACGCTGGCAGACATGCAGGAATATCAGTTTGGTGCCCTGTATCTGCAGGGTGATGAGCTGAAAAAGACGCTGGGAGAACGCTGGACGGACTGGAAGCCGGGCGCGGGCCAGACCTGGCACAGCTTTAACGACTACATCAACTTTAGCGACAAAGCCGCATGGGAAAAATGGTGGGGTAAAAAGTGGATCCGCACCGATATCGGCGATTACGACAACCCTGGCTTCGACGATTTGACCATGTCGCTGGCATTTCTGCCCGATCTGAAAACGGAATCCACGACGCCTTCCGGATTGCCAAACTTTTATCAACACAAGCCCGACACCCACGCGAAGGCCATCCCGGGATATACCCCGCGCGATTATCTGACCCACTGGCTCAGCCAGTGGGTACGCGACTACGGCATCGACGGTTTCCGGGTGGATACGGCTAAACACGTTGAGCTTGCGGCCTGGCAACAGCTGAAAGACCAGGCAAGCCAGGCGCTGGCCGCCTGGAAAGGGGCTAATCCGGACAAAAAGCTCGACAACGCACCGTTTTGGATGACCGGTGAATCCTGGGGCCACGGGGTGATGCAGAGCGATTATTACCGTCACGGTTTTGACGCGATGATTAACTTTGACTATCAGGAGCAGGCGGCAAAGGCGGTGGATTGCCTGGCCGATATGGATCTCACCTGGCAGCAGATGGCGGAGAAGCTGCAAAGCTTCAACGTGCTGAGCTACCTCTCCTCCCACGATACGCGCCTGTTCCGCGAAGGGGGCCAGCGCGCGGCGGAGCTGCTTCTGCTGGCGCCGGGCAGCGTGCAAATCTATTACGGGGATGAGTCCGAGCGTCCATTCGGGCCGACAGGTTCCGACCCATTGCAGGGCACCCGGTCAGATATGAACTGGCAGGACGTCACGGGCAAGCAGGCCTTAACCGTCGCCCACTGGCAAACGCTGGGTCAGTTCCGCGCCCGTCACCCGGCGATTGGCGAAGGCAAACAAACCACGCTGTCGCTGAAAGAGGGGTACGGCTTCGTGCGCGAGCACAATGGCGATAAGGTGATGGTGGTATGGGCGGGTAATCAATAGCCCCCCCTCACCCTAACCCTCTCTCCAAGGGGAGAGGGGATTGCACGGTGCGGTCTTTCACCCTAGCCCCTTTGGGGAGAAGGCCGGGGTGAGGGGAAAAGCACCAGAACTATTCACTACACAAATCAACTTCCGCCCTATAAAACAACAAATCCGACCACACCACCCGATTTGCACCAACACGGTGCTAGCGTTATGGTTACCCACTTTCAAAATAAGCTCGACAGATCACCTGCTATGACGTTTTCACTTTTCGGCGACAAATTTACCCGCCATTCAGGCATTACTCGCCTGATGGAGGACCTCAACGACGGGCTGCGCACACCGGGCGCAATCATGCTCGGCGGCGGAAACCCGGCTCAAATCCCGGAGATGAATACCTATTTCCAGACGCTGCTCGCTCAGATGCTGGAAAGCGGCAAAGCAACCGATGCGCTTTGCAATTACGACGGCCCGCAGGGTAAAACCGAACTGCTGACACTCCTCGCGGAAATGCTGCGTGACGAGCTGGGCTGGGATATCGAACCACAGAATATTGCACTAACAAACGGCAGCCAGAGCGCGTTTTTCTACTTGTTTAATCTGTTCGCAGGACGTCGCGCCGACGGCACCACCAAAAAAGTGCTGTTCCCGCTGGCACCGGAATATATTGGCTACGCTGATTCCGGCCTGGAAGAGGATCTGTTCGTCTCCGCGCGTCCGAACATTGAGCTGCTGCCGGAAGGCCAGTTCAAATATCACGTCGATTTTGAACACCTGCATATTGGCGAAGAGACGGGCATGATCTGCGTATCGCGTCCGACTAACCCAACGGGCAACGTGATCACCGATGACGAACTGATGAAGCTGGATGCGCTGGCGAATCAGCACGGCATTCCGCTGGTGATCGATAACGCCTACGGCGTACCGTTCCCGGGCATTATCTTCAGCGAAGCACGCCCGCTGTGGAACCCGAACATTGTCCTGTGCATGAGCCTCTCTAAGCTGGGTCTGCCGGGCAGCCGCTGCGGCATCATCATCGCCAACGAAAAAATCATCACCGCCATCACCAATATGAATGGGATTATCAGCCTTTCTCCGGGCGGCATTGGCCCGGCGATGATGTGCGAAATGATCAAACGCAAGGACCTGCTGCGTCTGTCGAATGAGGTTATCAAGCCTTTCTATTACCAGCGCGTTCAGGAGACGATTGCAACAATTCGCCGCTATTTGCCGGAAGAACGCTGTCTGATCCACAAGCCGGAAGGGGCGATTTTCCTGTGGCTCTGGTTTAAGGATTTACCCATCACCACCGAGCTGCTCTACCAGCGCCTGAAAAAGCGCGGCGTACTGATGGTGCCGGGCGATTATTTCTTCCCGGGTCTGGATAAGCCGTGGCCGCATACCCACCAGTGCATGCGCATGAACTATGTGCCCGATCCGGAAAAAATCGAAGCGGGTGTCAAAATTCTCGCCGAAGAGATCGAAAAAGCCTGGCGCGAAGGCAATTGTTAAATAATAAGGCTCTTCAAATGAAGAGCCTTATTTTTCCGTGATCTGAATCTTATATTAAGGATATATCCTGTAGCGTTTTATTTATCATCCCCCTTGAGTTTCCTTAGGAATATTCCTTTAATTTACGCTCGCTAACTTCCCCATCAATAATTAAGCATCAATTAAAGATCTTAACTTATTGTTATTTTGAAATAACCACCTGCAACGCAGGAAAATACCATCCCGAGTCACTTTCATGCATATTTAAAAATAGTGCATATACTCACTAATACGCCGCTCGGCGTTCTTTTGCGTGGAGTATTCATATGCTACCTAATAATGTTAGTCGCATCAGCGCTATTGCTGTTGCGGTACTGCTCGCGTTCTCTCTTTCTGCCTGCAGTGGAAGCGGTGGCGGCTCTCATCATTCAACTGCCAAAAATAACCCTGCGACGGGAAGCAGCAGCGGCTCAGGTGATGGAAGTGGCACGACCGCGAGCAATGGCGGTTCGGGCAGCAACGGCTCAGGTACCGGGACGGGTTCAGGTACCGGGACAGGCGCTGGTGGCGGTACGGGTTCTGGTTCTGGTTCAGGCTCAGGTTCTGGTTCAGGTTCAGGTTCAGGTTCAGGTTCAGGCTCAGGAGGCAATGGCAGCGGAGGAACCGGAACAGGCAACACGGGCGGTGGCGGAACCACTACCGCAGGCGTAAATACGATACTGGGTGATGCCGGCAAAACGGTGACCAGCGTTGGCTCTACGGTGGATGGCCTTGGAAGCCAGCTTCCAACAAATAATCCCGTCACGTCAACCGTTTCAACCACCGTCAGCGGTGTTGGCAGCGCCGTGTCCACCGTGGGTACAGGCGTCACGACTGGCGTTGGCGATCCAAACAACGCGAACGGTGTGGGCACAACGGTTAAAGGCGTGACCACGTCGGTTACCTCCCTGGGCAATACCGTTTCAACGGTAGGCACGGGCCTGGCGAGCTCCACTTCCGGAACACCGGTTAGCGGCGTAACCGGCCTGACGGGCAGCGTGGTCAACAGTACCGGGCAACTGGTCAGTAACACCGGCACGGGTCTTACCAACACGGTAAGCAGCCCTGCGGTCACTCAGGTAACAACCGATACCACGACCGTTGCCAACAAAACGCTGGGCGGAGTACAGGGCGTCACGCAAAGCGTGGGCACCACGACGGGTCTCGGCACACCGGTCAACGGCCTGCTGACCCAGGTGGGTAACACCGTGAGCGGCGTGGGGACCAACGTCAGCAACAGCAATAGCGGGCTTAGCGGTGCCGGTCAGGTCGTTCAAAATGTCGGCCAGACGGTTACGGATAGCGGTACGCTGGTCAAACCCGCCTCTTCGACAACCGGAGGAAGTTCAGGCTCTCTCACAGCTAATGCAAATGTGGCGGCCACGAACAACAGCCTGGGTGCAACGGTCAATACGACCCTCAATACCCTGACTGCGGGCGTTACGGCCAACGCAGCAACAACATCAAGTCAAAACACGTCGACAACTAATCCGGTCAACGGTCTCAACACGTTAACCACCGGTCTGCTGACGCCAAAACAGTAACCTGCTTATTGTCATTCTGCGCCCCTGGTTCAGGGGCGCTTTATACAGCGATACTCCCCCTAACCGGGAATGATGAACAGGGATAGCGCGATGAAACACCACTTCCTTTTTTCGCTGACGGGGCTGGTTGTGCTGAGCATGGCCCGCGCCGATACACTGCCCTCTATTATTAACCCTGATAACCCGGCGCAAGTTTCTCGTAACGTTGCCCCAGAACAGCCTGAGACCGTCCCACAGCCGAAAGTCAAAATAGAAAAACCGCAGTCAACGCTGACGCCTGAAACGCCCATAACCATTCATCACATTCAGTTTATTGGCGGCACGCGTTATCCGTTGCAGGAATTACTTCAGCCCTTCAGGCCGTACGCCGGAAAAACCGTGCCGCTAAAAACGCTCACGGGGCTGGTAAATGATATTACGGCGCGCTATAAGGCTGACGGTTTTCCGCTCTCCTATGCCTGGCTACCTGATGATAATTTCCAGCAGGGAAATATTAAAATTGTTCTGGTCGAAGGGTATGTCGCTCACAGCGACATCATCAGTAATAACCCTCACGTCGCCGAGCGGCTTAAACGATTGTCAGAAAAAATCATGGCGGAAAAACCGCTGTCTCAGGATACGTTCGATCGCTACAGCCAGCTGATGACGCGCACCCCGAACGTTCCGGTCACGGCCAACGCGCAGCTGCCAACCAATATCTATGGCGCGGCGGCAATGCAGATAACCGGTAATCAAGAGCGGAGCTGGAATATCGCCTCCACGATCGACACCCGTAAAGGGCAAGATTTAATGATGCTGAACGGAACGCTCAGCAACATGACAAGCTATGGCGATCAGCTTGGCGTGGCCACGCTTGTGCCGTTAGATAGCAACACGCGAAAAAACTATGTTGGCCTGAACTGGCAGCAGTTTTTAAACGATGAAGGGCTGTCCATGCAGCTCAAAGGCAGCTATTACCGTGAAGATCCGCGAGACTTTTCTCCCCTTATCTCTTTGCCCAATAATATTCAGGTCGATTCGAAGCAAAAAACAACGCAATACAACGGCGGCGTGACGTTTGGCTATCCATTGCTGCTGACGCAAAAATCACAAATTAATCTGACCGGCGGTTTTGATTATACCGACCGCCAGGATGATTATGCTCTACAGGCCAGACTGCAGGGCAAAACCTATAGTCTGGACTCCGTCAACCAACACGCGCGTTATCCTGCGCTGGAAGTGGGTATCAACGGTGCGCATCAATTCACAGCCGCCAGCATCAGCGGCCGACTCAACGTCCGTCAGGGTATTGATGCGATGGGGGCAGATATCGTCTCAGCCCCTAAACCCGATATAAATTTCACGCTCACAAAAAGCTATCTGGACGCTGCCTGGCTGTTTGCCGACAAATGGCGGTTATCAACATCCTGGGAGGGAGACTGGTCAAATAACACGTTGCCAGAGCCCGAACGCGTTAGCTTCGGTGCCCAGCGCTTTGGCCGTGGATACCAGGACAGCGAAGCAAGCGGTGATTACGGCTATGGCGGGCAGGTAGAACTGCGCTATATCAAGATGCGGAAAGAGAGCACCTGGCTTGCCACCATCCAGCCCTATATCCTGGCCGATACCGCGCAAACCTGGTTTAACACGTCCGGTTTACCTCATCAGCGGCTCGGGTCAGTAGCGACCGGCGTGATGATAGGCGATACGCGCCACTATAGCGTCACGGTTGAGGCGGCAAGACCCGTAGGGGATGTACCGACAGACAGTCGCAACAGGGACTGGCGCTACAGTCTGACGTTCACGTGGAATTTCAATAAAATGCAGTAAGCTTTTCCGCCCGAATACTGACAGGGTCAACGCAGCGCAGCGCGTGGGTTGGGCAGGCCTCCACGCAGGCCGGTCCGCCTTCGCGATGCACGCATAAATCACATTTCAGCGCCTGCGGCTTATTTCCCTCCAGACGAACCTGCATCGCCCCAAACGGACACGCCACCACACAGCTTTTGCACCCAATGCAGCGCGTCTGCTCAACGAGCCAGGTTCCCGCCGTACGGCTGATGGCCCGGGTTGGACAGACGTTAGCACAGGCCGCGTCCTCGCACTGATGGCAACCCACAGCCGTAGTGTATGAACTTCCCTTAACCACCCGAAGGCGAGGCGAAAAGGCATTAGCGGAGACGGCGCCCTGATGCGACACCACGCAGGCCACTTCGCAGGTGCGGCACCCAATGCATTTTTCCGCATCCGCCATGATAAATCGGTTCATCTGTTACGCCTCGCGCACGTTAAAAGCCAGTACTGTACACATCATACATATCGCTCGATTCAGCGAAGGTGTTATGAATCAAAGAGGATGCGCTCAGCCGGAATTGATATGCCCTTTACGGTACCGCCGTTTCCAGACGGCGGGTGTTAAGCCCGTATGCTTTGAAAATTTCTGCCGAAAAATAGCCCACTACATTAAAACCGCAGCGGTTTGCCACTTCGGCGAGCGAGGCAGAGCCATCCAGCAACAGTTTTTCCGCTACCCTGACGCGCTGGCGATGTATCGCCTCCGTCAGAGTTAAATAAAAAATCCGGCGAAATACGCGCCCGAAGTAATCGACATTGCAGTGTAACGCTTTGGCTGGCTGCGACGTCTAAGGCAGTAAATGAAACTGCGTGCGAATGAGCTGCTTCGCCTTCCACGCAATCGCCGCACCGGCCTGATCCGCGCTGTTTTCATACTCTTAAGAGAGCGATATCTGCTTTAAAATCAATAATAAAATCATCTCCAGAGCCAGCATTGCACGCTGACTCTTATTCCCTGGTTCAGTTGGGCAAATCGGCGAGAAGGAGAAATGCGTATCTGGGTGGATGGAACATAAACAAGAATAATATTACTTTAACGAATATATACTATTTTTATGGAGCTCGGTGATGCCGAGCTCACTGATTATCATCGATTGAAAGACAATGTGATCTAACCCTCGATATTGTTTTTTTGCAGCCGTTCAGCTCAGACATACCGTTGTCTGACATGCATTTTAGTGTTATTCCATAAAGACACACAGCTAAAAATAAGGATATCCCATGGAATTTACAGAAAGATTAAATGCCTTATCAAATAAAATAAGACAACAGCTTGATGCAATTAATACTGAAGAAGCAACAAAAACTGCCTTTGTAATGCCATTCATTCATAACGTTCTGGGTTATGATGTTTTTGATCCTTCAGAGGTGACACCTGAGTTTGTCTGTGATGTTGGTACAAAAAAAGGCGAGAAAATCGATTATGCCATAATGAAAAACAATGACGTGCAGATACTTATTGAATGTAAGAAAATTGGCGAACCATTAAATATAAACCATGCCTCGCAATTATTCAGATATTTTCATGTAACAAACGCCAGAATTTCAATCCTCACCAATGGACAAAATTATAAATTTTTTACAGATCTAGACGCTCCTAATAAAATGGATGAAAAACCTTTTTTGGAAGTAGATCTTCTTGATATTGACGAAAATATCATACCTGAGTTAAAAAAATTAACTAAGTCTTCATTTGATTTGGAATCAATTATCAATGCTGCTGGTGAATTAAAATATGTCAGCCAAATCAAGAAAATCCTGCATTCTCAGCTAAATAATCCTGAAGATGACTTTGTGAAATTTTTTGCATCCCGAGTTTACGATGGAATTCTGACCCAAAAAGTCAGAGAGTCTTTTTTAAATCTGACCAAAAAAGCTGCGAGTCAGTACATAAATGATCAGGTTAATGAGCGCCTTAAGTCAGCTATTACGGGCATAACCCCAGCGATCATCGAAACTCCAAATGAGTCATCAAATATTGAGGAAGATGAACATAAAGATGAAAGCGATGTGGTTACAACGCTAGAGGAGCTCGAGGGATATCATATTGTTAAAGCAATCACCAGAGCGGTACTGGAAGCACCCCGTATAACTCACCGAGATACCAAAAGTTACTTTGGTGTTCTCGTAGATGACAACAACCGCAAACCTCTTTGCCGATTGCATTTTAATCGCACACAAAAATACATCGGTCTTTTCGATATAGAAAAAAACGAAACGCGCCACCCCATAGCGACTGTAGATGATATTTATTCCTTTGCCGATATTCTGAAAGCAACCGCAGCTCTCTATAGTTAATCTTTACCCAGGCAGCACGCGACGTGCTGCCTCAGCCAGAAATGCGCTTCGATTACCGAACTGAGGATGCTCGCTGACAAAGGAATCAATTTTTATCAGCAAACGTCGAGGCATCGTGATGTTGATACGCTCGGCCCTGCCGTCGAACTGCTTCATATTAATATCTACCAACAGCCATTGTCCGCCTGTGAAATCCTCAGGACGACTTTCCAGATGCGCTTCCACATTACCCGGAAGAGGCAGTGCATTATCCATTTCAAATAGCGCTTCGAAGTGTGCTGTGAGCGCATCACGCGCATCCTGAAAAGCGTCGTCCAGGGAATCACCTGCAAAAAAACAGCCTGGAACGTCAGGGAAAAAGCCGCTGGCGCTACCGTCGGAGTCAGAATGAATGTAAGCCGGATAGAACATAACTACTCCTGATATCAGTGTTTAATTCCCGCCTGTCGCCAGATCTGGGCGAGAGTGCCCGGTTTAATATCCTTCTTGGGATGTGGGACAGTAACCAGCCCTTTCTGTTCGGGATGGCGAAACTGATGATGGCTTCCTTTCGTTCTGACACATTTCCAGCCATGGCCGATCAGAACAGTAATGACATCCGCACTTTTCACATCCCAATCCTTCCATGATTATACACATGATACACACCATTGCTACCGGGTCGAATCACATTAGCGCATAAGGAACATCAGTGCAGCCGTGTTTTGGCGGAACAGGAAGAAGCATCGAGAAATGAAAAAGGAATACGTTGTATTGCAGATAAAAATGCAGGCACGATCGTAGGCCGGGTAAGGCGAAGCCGCCACCCGGCTTTACCGCATCAGAAACGCCAGGTCAGGCCGGTCATCAGCGCGAAGCTGTCGTCGCGGTCGATCATCGGGCTGTTCTTCACGTCGTCAGGCAACACGGTGTAGACGGCGCTGGCGTTGAGGTACAGCTTCTGGGTTAACTGATATTTAGCCGCCAGACCAACGTATGGCGTCCAGCTGTCACCGGCGGTGTATTGATCCAGTCCGGAGCGGCGAGACTCGCTGCCGGATACGCCGTAGTAGTAGTCGTTATAGCTTTCGTCGCTGTAGAACACCCCCACAGAAGGCGTCAGGGTCAGGCGCTCCATTTTGATTGGACGGAAGTATGATACCTCGCCCACTACGCCGCCGCTTTCATCCATCGCATCGCCAGAAACGGCCACTTTCAGAGAGCCCCAGCTTTCGTGGCGGTAGTACGCGCCGCCGAGGAAGGCAGAGGCTTTACGCTCATCCAGCTGCTTCATCTGATGGTCGTCGTTAACGTCAGGGTCGAAATGCAGCGGCATCCACGTTGCGGTCAGGCTGAGTTCATTTTTTGCGTCTTTCCACAGGATCCATCCGCCCGTGGTCTGACGAACATAAAAGCGATCGCCTTCGTAGCTAATTAACGGTACCGCAGTCGTATTTTCGTTATAGCCTTTGTATGGAGACTCATTAAATACAGCCCCCGCTCCAAGTGAAAATTCACCGGCCATGGCAGACGTTGATGCAAATAACGTGGCAGCGATGAGTAAATTGTATTTAATAGTCATTCTATGTAATCCATTTAAATGCCAAACAAGCGAGGCGCATAATAATGGTTACAAAATTGCCAATGCAACGCTGCGGTTTATATAATATTATATATAAAATCATATAGATGGGTGTGCATGATGAGTAAATTACAGCTAAAACCACGCGAATTAAAAATTATCTCCGTCATCGCAGCCACCCACAGCATTGGTGACGCCGCCGCCCTGCTGGGTATGGCGCAGGCCAACGTCAGTAAATATCTGTCTGATTTTGAAACGCGGGTTGGGCTCAAGGTTTTTGAGCGCACCACGCGCCAGCTGGCCCTGACCCAGTTTGGTGAAGCGTTACTCCCCTACGTGAACGCCACGCTGGATAAGAACAGCCAGCTTGTTAATTTCATTGCTGATTATAAGCATGAAAAGCGCGGAAAAGTGACGATCTATGCCCCAACAGGTATCGTGACCTACCTCGCGCGACACGTGATCCATCAGATAGAAGACATCGGCGACATCCGCATCTCCCTGAAAACCTACAATCTGGACCGGAATGAATTTTCAGAAGGCGTTACCTTTCCGGATGACTGCGACATTTTAATTACCTATGCTCAGCCAAAAGACGAAAGTCTGGTTGCCAGCGTTCTGACACAATATTCCGTTACGGCCTTCGCAACCGTAGAATATCTTAATAAACATCCCTTAACCGGACCTGAAGATTTAATTAATCACTCCTGTATTCTCATTGACTCCATGCTGGTCGATGATGCCAACATCTGGCGTTTCCGCGTGCACGGCAGCGATGACGTGCATGACTACCGGGTGACCGGTAATTATATTTGCGACAATACGCAGACGGCCCTTGAGCTGGCCAGAAATAATCTTGGGATTGTTTTTGCACCAAAAGAGAGTCTGAAAAAAGAATTAACGAAAGGCATGCTGGTCCCCTGTTTCCCGCATCAGGAAGAGTGGTGGCTCGATCTGACGGCCATCTTCCGCAAACGCGAATATCAGCCCTGGCGCGTGCAATACGTTCTGGATGGCGTCCTTAACTGCCTGCGCCAGCAAATTGCTCAGGCCGCCCACGGACGGCCTGAGCTGGGCGACTAGAACAGCCCCAGCGGCTTATCGGAATAGCTGACCAGCAGACATTTAGTCTGTTGGTAATGCTCCAGCATCATCTTGTGGGTTTCACGTCCGATGCCCGACTGCTTATAACCGCCAAATGCCGCGTGCGCCGGATAGGCGTGGTAGCAGTTGGTCCAGACGCGCCCGGCCTGAATGCCGCGGCCCATTTTATAGGCCAGATTACCGTTGCGGCTCCAGACGCCTGCCCCCAGACCATAAGGCGTGTCGTTGGCAATCTCCAGCGCCTCCTCCATCGTTTTAAAGGTGGTCACGGCCAGCACCGGTCCGAAAATCTCCTCCTGGAAAACGCGCATGTTGTTCTGGCCGAACAGGATCGTCGGCTCAAGGTAATAGCCGTCTTGCAGATCTCCGCCAAGCACCTTACGACGCCCGCCGGTGAGAATATCCGCCCCCTCTTTCTTGCCGATGTCGATGTAGTTGAGGATGGTTTCCAGCTGTCCGTGCGAGACCTGCGCCCCCATCTGCGTGACGTTATCGAGCGGGTTACCGCTGCGAATAGACTCAACGCGGCGAATAGCGCGCTCCATAAAGCGCTCATAGATGGACTCCTGCACCAGCGCGCGGCTTGGGCAGGTGCAGACTTCGCCCTGGTTAAACGCAAACAGCGCAAACCCTTCCAGGGCTTTATCGAAGAAGGCATCCTCTTCCTCCATCACGTCCGCGAAGAAGATGTTCGGGGATTTCCCGCCCAGCTCCAGGGTCACCGGAATGATGTTCTGCGTGGCGTACTGCATGATCTGCTGGCCCACCTCCGTCGACCCGGTAAACGCCACTTTGGCGATACGTTTTGAGGTAGCCAGATATTCGCCTATCTCCCCGCCCGCGCCGTTCACTACGTTAATCACGCCCGGCGGCAGAAGATCGCCAACGATTTCCATCAGCAGCAGGACCGAGAGCGGGGTCAGACGCGCCGGTTTCAGCACAATGCAGTTCCCGGCCGCCAGCGCGGGCGCCATTTTCCAGCTCGCCATTAGCAGCGGGAAGTTCCACGGAATGATTTGGCCTACTACCCCCAGCGGTTCGTGGAAGTGATACGCCACGGTGTCGCTGTCGACTTCGCTGATCCCGCCCTCCTGAGCGCGAATACAGGAGGCAAAATAGCGGAAGTGGTCAATAGCCAGCGGCACGTCAGCCGCCATCGTTTCCCGGATCGGCTTGCCGTTATCCCAGGTTTCCGCCGTCGCCAGCAGCTCCAGATTCTGCTCCATCCGGTCGGCGATTTTGAACAGGATCGCCGCGCGGTCCTGCACGGAGGTGTGCGCCCATTTCTCTTTCGCTTTGTGCGCCGCATCCAGCGCCAGGTCGATATCGCGCTTGCCGGAGCTGGCAATCTCGCACAGCGGCTGGCCGGTAACCGGGGTCAGGTTGGAATAGTATTCGCCGTCGACGGGGGCGACCCAGTCGCCGCCGATAAAGTTGTCATAACGGGGCTTCAGCTTGAGGGGAAAACCATACTCGCCGGGCTGGATACGCGATGAGGGAGGATTGTTTGTCATGTCCGTCTCCTTGCTGTTGGTGTACAACAAGGTTAGTTCCGGCTGGCGATTTTCTCGCCAGCCGGTAACGGCTTTACGACGGGGGTCACGGAGTTTCAGGAAATAATAACGAATCTCGCAATAAATGATCGTTACCACGACGGCGGGTAAAGCCGATGCGGTTGAAATACTCCAGGATCTGGATCGCCAGCTTGCGGCCCACGTTCAGCCGGTCGCGGAAATCCGCTGCGCAGGTAGAACCGCGTGCCTGATCCAGCTCGCGGATCAGGTTAGCAAACGCCACAATGCGATCGTTACGGTAATAACGATCTTTCACGATCGCAACTATCAGCCCCTGCTGCGCCGCATGGCGCAATACCTGGCGCATCACCTGCTCGTCGGTGTTGGTTTCCCTTGCCAGATCGCGAACCCACCACGGCTCATCGCCAAACAGGGGGGCCGCTTTTTGCCATATCGCCTCCTGCTCGTCGGTGAACCCGGCCTTGTGATCCGGCAGGTGCAGCCAGCCGTGGTGGCTTTTAATCACTCCGCTTTCGCGCATGTTTTCGATCAGCAGCAGCACCAGCGCATCGTCTTCCATCGGCAGCGCCATGCGTCGCAGACGCTCGCGGCCCGGGCCAGGCTCGTCCTGATGCTGTTCATGGTACGTCGCGAGCGTGTTCAGTATCTTACGCTGCCAGTGCGCAGCAACCGGGGCATTGAGCAGGCTGTTGCCGGCCTGAATAAAGCCCGGCTCTTGTGTCAGCTGCCGTAAGCCTTCCCCGCTCAGCTGGCGTGCCCATGCAAAATCACGCAGAGTCACCGCTCCGCGATCGAGGTGCACCCGCAGCGCGGCGTTATCCTCTCTGGCCTCTGCCAGCGCGGCAAGCCACTGCAAATATTCCGGCTTACGCTTGCCGCGTCGGGGTGGGTTAAGCGCCACCACGCGCGCTCCCGCCAGCGTTTCCCTTGCAGAGATGTCACGCAGTACCAGACGATCGTTGTCTGCCAGCCAGAGCGGCGAATCGAATACCAGCTCGGCGAGATCGTTTTCCAGCAGCGACACGCGCCCGGTGATATGGCTGGCCGCGTGGTGAATATGCAGCGGCTGCCACTGGGTCAGCGGCATGTGTGTCTGCAGGGAGACAATCACCCGTTCAGACGGTTCCGGCGGGGCATCGGACAGCAGCCAGTCGCCGCGGTTAAGCTGCTCTTTTTCCGCATCCCCGGCAATGTTCAGCGCGATCCGCTGACCGGCGTGGGCACGGTCAGCGGGCTGGTTTTGTGCGTGCAGCCCGCGCACGCGCATCGGTTTGTTCACGCCCGTCAGCCAGAGCGTATCTCCCACGCTGACTTCACCACTCAGCGCGGTGCCGGTCACGACCAGCCCCGCACCTTTTACGGTAAACGCCCGATCGATCGCCAGACGGAAACGATGATGGCTGGCGTGGTCGCGTGATGAAAGGTGCTGCAAATGGTGGCGAAGTTCGTCGATACCACGCCCTTCTGTCGCTACGGTGACAAAAAGAGATGCATCAGCAAAACCATACTCCCGCAGGGTCGCCTGGACCGTTTCGCGCACCTCACTGATGCGCGCATCATCCACGCGATCGGCTTTAGTCAGCGCCACGGTCAGCTGCGGGTTGCCGGTTAGCTGCAGGATCGCCAGGTGCTCGCGGGTTTGCGCCATCACGCCGTCATCGCAGGCCACCACCAGCAGGACATGATCGATGCCGCCCACGCCCGCCAGCATGTTGGACAGAAACTTTTCATGCCCCGGCACATCAATAAAACCCAGCACGCGGCCATCAGGCTGGGGCCAGTAGGCATAGCCCAGATCGATGGTCATGCCGCGCTTTTTCTCTTCCGGCAGGCGATCGGCGTTTACGCCGGTAATAGCCTGCAGTAACGTGGTTTTTCCGTGGTCGACGTGACCGGCGGTGGCAATAATCATTTCAACAGCATCTCCAGAAATCGCTCTTCATCTTCAAGGCAGCGCAGATCCAGCCACATTCGGCCGTCGTAAATCCGGCCGATAACCGGCATCGAGAGAACGCGCCAGCGCGACGACAGCGCCTCAAGCTGGCTGCCGCGCCCGTCACGCGGCGTGAACGTCAGCGCCTCACTCGGCAGCCTGTCCACCGGCAGCGACCCGCTGCCAATCTGCGACTGGCAGGGCTCAATGCGAACGTCAAAATCGGGGTAGTGCGCGGCGACGCGCGGCAGCAGTAACTCGGCCTGGGCGCGAATCGAGGCGGCATCGCGGGTTAACAGGCGCAGCGTGGGCAGGCGTTCGGCCAATTTTTCCGGATGGAGATAGAGCCGCAGCGTCGCCTCCAGCGCGGCAAGCGTCATTTTATCGGCGCGCAGGGCGCGCTTAAGCGGATGCTGCTGTAGCTGAGCAATCAGCTCGCGCTTGCCGACGATAATCCCGGCCTGCGGCCCGCCCAGCAGTTTGTCGCCGGAAAAACTGACCAGGCTAACGCCCGCCGCAATCATTTCCTGCGGCATCGGCTCTTTCGGCAGACCGTACAGGCTCAGGTCCACCAGCGAGCCGCTGCCGAGATCGGCAATCACCGGTATATTCAGTTCGCGCCCGATCGCCGCCAGCTCCGCCTCGTCAACCGTTTTGGTGAAGCCTTCAATATGGTAATTGCTGGTGTGAACCTTCATCAACAGGGCGGTATTTTCATTCACCGCCACGCGATAATCTTTCGCATGGGTACGGTTTGTCGTGCCCACTTCATGTAGCGTGCAGCCTGCCTGGCGCATCACGTCCGGAATACGAAACGCTCCGCCAATCTCCACCAGCTCGCCGCGGGACACCACCACCTCTTTGCCGCTGGCGGTGGCCGCCAGCATCAGCAGCACCGCGGCGGCGTTGTTATTCACAATGCAGGCATCTTCCGCGCCGGTCAGCTGGCACAGCAGCTCCGCCAGCGCGCGGTCGCGGTGCCCGCGTCCGGCACCGTTCAGATCGTACTCCAGCGTCACGGGCGCTCGCATGGCCTGCACGACCGCGGCAACGGCCTCTTCCGCCTGCTGCGCGCGCCCAAGGTTGGTATGCAGCACGGTTCCCGACAGGTTTATCACCGGGCGTAACGCGCTTTGCGCCTTCTCAACCAGCCGGCGTTCAACTTCCTGCTCCCAGTCAGTACACCAGTCGGGCAAGGCGTTTTCTGCCTGAATCGCGTATCGGGCTTCGCCCTGAAGCAGGCGTAACATTTCCACCGTCGCGGTATGGCCGAAACGCTCAACAACAGCATGAATGCGGGGTTCGCGAAGAAGACGGTCGGTAGCGGGGATCTGGCTGTACAGCGAATGATGAGTAGTCATGAAAGCGCCTGGCGAGTAAATATCTTCCCCCCTCCCGACGGGAGAGGGAGTTAACATGTGGGGGGATTGTACCGCCTCCGACGGCGAAGTGTTATAACCCGCGTCAAGCCTTTGGCGGTTCGGTACGGGCAAAGCTCTCGCGGCTAAACAGCGTGTCTGCAAGCTTCACCAGCAGCGGTCGGTCGACGCACCAGCCCGGGGAGACCCGGCGGAAGTTGAGATAACCAATCGCGCAGGCGATGGCGATGGTCCCCAGGTTCAGGCTGTCGGTGTCGATCTTTCCCTCCTGAATAAGCTGCTCGCACCTGTCCAGGCTGCGGCTGATTTTTTCCCGCTGGCGTAACAGTTCCGTTTCCGACTGCTGGGCAGCGGGCCTTGCCTGTTCCCGTACGGAGGTTAACGCCGCATCCATAATGCCATCGGCCAGGGCTTCAACCTGCTTCACCGCCAGCGCCGCTTTTGGGTCTGCTGGCAGCATTGCCGGGGCAACGCCCAGCAGCTCGATATACTCCGCAATAATCGGGGAATCGAACCAGTATTCGCCCTCATCCGTGACCAGCGCCGGGACTTTCCCCAGCGGGTTGTACTGCGCAACGCCGTTTTCCGCGTTGTAGGGCTGTTCATTCACGAATTCAAATTCAATCCCTTTCTCCAGCAGGAGAATCGAGATCTTTCGCACGAAGGGACTGGTGTAGCTACCGATGAGTTTCATTGCCTGATCCTTGATGCCGGAAAAAAGTCAGTATGGATCAAGCGATGAAAAAAGGGCAGGTCTGCATGTCGCATTCCTGCCCTGGAAGGATTAGTGATCGAGGTAGAGGTAGTGCATCCAGCTGGTCATACGCAGCAGTACTTTACGCATCACAGAGACGTGAGCGAAGTGGTCCGAATAGACCGCCACCTGGGCATAGATACCGTCCGGCAGGGCATCGACTTCGGCGTTGGGTTCCAGCTCAATAAGTGCCTGAACGCCGTCCGTTCCCGGCACCACCGTCAGCGACTGCAGCGCGCCCTGCGCCTGATAGGTTCCCCCCGGCACCACCGGCAGAATACTGGTGAGCTTCCCGGAGAACACCTGGCCGGGCAGCGCGTTAAACACCACTTCCGCCTCATCGCCCGGCTTCAGACGCAGCAGCGAGTTCTGGCGGAACTGGGCCACAATCTGACGCTTCTGTTCTGGAATGAATACCATCACCGGACGCAAAGGCAGCGCGGCGGCATAGGTTCCCGGACGAATCAGCACCTGGGTGATATAACCATTGCTCGGCGCGCGCACCACGGTCTGGTCCAGATTGTATTTGGCTTCGGCAAGCTGGGCGCGTAAGGACGCAATCTGCGACTGTTCACCGTTCACCATGCTGTCTAACTGGCTTTGGATCTGCACCTGTTCAGCCACGGAGCCTTTCACCAGCGCATCCTGCGCCAGATAGTTCTGCCGCGCGTTGTCGATATCGCTTTCAGAGAACGGATTCACCTTCGCCTGGCTGCCTTTCAGGTAGCGCTGATAATCTTTGTACAGGCGATCGCGCTCAGCGGAGACGCGCGTGGTATTGGCAACGGCTTCCGCCAGCTGGGCTTTCAGATTATCGATATTGTGCGTTGCGGTCACCAGGTCGGCCTGAAGTCTGTCGACGCGCGCCTGGTAGCGGCCTGGATCCAGTTTAAATAACACTTCGCCTTTTTTAATAAGCTGGTTATTTTTATCGGTCACTTCGCTGACCACACCGGTCACCTGCGGCGTGATTGGAATAGAAATAACCGCTTTTTGCGCCGTAAAGGTATACGGGTGGTTATAGTTCATTAACAGAATAAGTCCGGCAACAATAAATACGCCGCCTAATGTTGCGGTGGCAAGCGTCCACTGGTTGACCGGAATTCGGAATATTTTAAAGATGGCCCAGGCAAATGCCACGTAGGTCAAAATAATCAACAGATCCATGATTAGCGCTCCAGCGTGTTCTTATCAGCAGCAGGCTTTACCGCGGCCAGCTTTTGTTCGAGTTCCGCCACGCGTTTGGCGAGCGCATCCATGCCCGGGACCTCATCAGGCTTTGTGATGTGGTTTTGCATGCCCCAGCCGCGATCTTCGCGGTACAACGTGGCCCAAATCCACAGGAATGGCCAGATGGCATGGAGCGTAAACAGGCTAATCCAGCCAGCCGTATGAATGGCATCGGCATGCGGATGGTTACGCTTTTTGGCCATATTATAAGGAATATCATGGATGGCGATGATTCCGTAAAAGAGAACCAGAAATACAAAAATCAATACGCCCAGCGCAAAATAGTTGAGAAACATATTCTCCTCACTTAAACAACGTCAACTCATTAAATTAATAAAACGGTACGCAACCTAATTAATTTTTTATAAACACGGGGTTGTGCTTACTATTTCCGAGCCGGGGAGTATCGGTTTTTATAATATCTCCATGCAAGTTTATAAGCGTGTCAAAATATATCCTGAATAATAATAGACTTATCCTTACAATATGAGCGTAATCCACCTTTTAACTTTTCGCCATACCACACATCAAAAGTGGTTTTTTAGCTTATCGTGTCGTGCAATATCATCCTGGCGCTGAAATGCGAAGCAGAGTTTGCCGTCGATCACAGCCGGAGAAATCCGCATAAAAATATTTTGTGAAATCAGTCACAATCCAGAAACAAACACGCCGGAACAAAACGTGACGGCAGTCACACAAAAGGGTGGATTTTGCTTTTTTTGTCGCCATTGTATTTTTTTTGTCCGCAAATTTTGTGATTGAGATCACCCCATTGATATCCATACCCCCTACCTTTACGTGATATGCATCACACAAATTTTCCCTGTCTGGACAGTTGAACGATTCAGTGCCAGATTTCACAGCATCAGAACAGGGTCCGGCTACCTCTGCCGCCTCATTAACAATAAACCTCGGGCCACAAGCCTAAGCGTAAACAGAAGAAGGGGTGTTTTATGTCATCCGATTTCAAGATCAAAGTTCAAAGCTTTGGTCGTTTCCTCAGCAACATGGTGATGCCAAATATCGGCGCGTTTATCGCGTGGGGTATCATCACCGCATTGTTCATTCCGACAGGGTGGTTGCCTAACGAAACGCTGGCGAAACTTGTTGGCCCAATGATTACCTATCTCCTGCCGCTGCTCATCGGTTTCACCGGTGGTCGTCTGGTAGGCGGTGACCGTGGTGGCGTCGTGGGTGCCATCACAACCATGGGCGTTATCGTCGGTGCAGATATGCCGATGTTCCTCGGTGCGATGATTGCCGGTCCTCTGGGCGGCTGGGCGATTAAGAAATTCGACGTCTGGGTTGATGGTAAGATCAAATCCGGCTTCGAAATGCTGGTGAACAACTTCTCTGCGGGCATCATCGGGATGATCCTCGCCATTCTGGCATTCCTCGGCATTGGCCCTGCGGTTGAAGTGCTGTCTAAAATTCTGGCAGCAGGCGTTAACTTCATGGTGGCGCACGAGATGCTGCCGCTGGCGTCTATCTTCGTTGAACCGGCGAAAATCCTGTTCCTTAACAACGCCATCAACCACGGTATCTTCTCGCCGCTGGGTATCCAGCAGTCTCACGACCTCGGCAAGTCTATCTTCTTCCTGATTGAGGCCAACCCGGGCCCAGGTATGGGCGTTCTGCTGGCGTACATCTTCTTTGGCCGCGGCAGCGCAAAACAGTCTGCTGGCGGTGCGGCGATCATCCACTTCCTGGGCGGTATCCACGAAATTTACTTCCCTTACGTGCTGATGAACCCACGTCTGATCCTGGCCGTTATCCTCGGCGGTATGACCGGTGTGTTCACCCTGAGCGTGCTGGGCGGTGGTCTGGTTTCTCCGGCCTCTCCGGGTTCTATCCTGGCGGTACTGGCGATGACGCCAAAAGGCGCTTACTTCGCGAACCTCGCGGCTATCTTTGCGGCAATGGCCGTCTCCTTCGTGGTCTCTTCTATCCTGCTGAAAACCAGCAAAGTGAAAGAAGATGATGACATCGAAGCCGCAACCCGTCGTATGCACGACATGAAAGCCGAATCCAAAGGCGCGACGCCACTGGCAGCAGGTGATGTCTCTAACGACCTGAGCCACGTGCGTAAAATCATCGTTGCCTGTGATGCCGGTATGGGTTCCAGCGCAATGGGTGCAGGCGTGCTGCGTAAGAAAGTGCAGGATGCGGGCCTGACCAACATCTCCGTGACCAACAGCGCCATTAACAGCCTACCGCCGGATGTTGACCTGGTCATCACGCACCGCGACCTGACCGAACGCGCCATGCGCCAGGTGCCGCAGGCACAGCACATTTCGCTGACCAACTTCCTCGACAGCGGCCTGTACACCAGCCTGACCGAACGTCTGGTGGCCGCGCAGCGTCATGAAGACAACGAAGTGAAAGTGCGCTCCAGCCTGCAGGACAGCTTTGACGAGAGCAACGCCCACCTGTTTAAGCTGGGTGCGGAAAACATCTTCCTCGGTCGTACAGCGGCAACCAAAGAAGAAGCAATTCGCTTTGCCGGTGAGCAGCTTGTAAAAGGCGGCTACGTTCAGCCTGAATATGTTGACGCGATGCTGGAACGCGAAAAACTGACGCCAACCTACCTGGGCGAATCCATCGCGGTGCCGCACGGTACGGTTGAAGCGAAAGATCGCGTCCTGAAAACCGGCGTCGTATTCTGTCAGTATCCGCAGGGCGTGCGCTTCGGTGAAGAAGAAGACGACATCGCCCGTCTGGTGATTGGTATCGCCGCTCGCAACAACGAGCACATTCAGGTGATTACCAGCCTGACCAACGCGCTGGATGATGAGTCCGTTATTGAGCGTCTGGCCAATACCACCAGCGTGGAAGAAGTGCTGGCTCTGCTGAACAAATAAGTTCTCTTCCCTCTCCCCTCCGGGGAGAGGGCTTGGGTGAGGGGAAAACGTTCCTCACCCCAGCCCTCTCGGGTAAAAACATTGATGAAGGTTAACACTATGAAAGCATTACATTTTGGCGCAGGTAATATCGGGCGTGGTTTTATCGGTAAACTGCTGGCAGACGCGGGCATTACGCTGACATTCGCCGATGTGAATCAGGTTGTCCTGGATGCCCTGAATGCGCGTCATAGCTATCAGGTACACGTGGTCGGTGAAAACGAGCAGGTCGAGACGGTATCCGGCGTCAACGCGGTCAGCAGCATCGGCGAAGACGTTATTGACCTTATCGCCAGCGTCGATCTGGTTACCACAGCGGTAGGCCCGGTTGTCCTTGAGCGAATCGCCCCTGCGGTCGCGAAAGGCCTGGCAAAACGTAAAGCGCAGGGCATCGACACCCCGCTGAACATCATCGCCTGTGAAAACATGGTTCGCGGCACCACGCAGCTGAAAGGCCACGTGCTCAACGCTGTAGCAGACGAAGATAAAGCCTGGGTTGAAGCGCACGTCGGGTTTGTGGACTCCGCCGTGGACCGCATCGTTCCGCCGTCTGAATCCGCCACCAACGACCCGCTGGAAGTTACCGTAGAAACCTTCAGCGAGTGGATCGTCGATAAAACCCAGTTTAAAGGCGCGCTGCCGACCATTCCGGGAATGGAATTAACCGATAACCTGATGGCGTTTGTCGAACGCAAACTCTTCACGCTGAACACCGGGCATGCTATAACCGCGTACCTCGGAAAATTGGCCGGTCATCAGACCATTCGTGACGCGATTCTCGATGAGAAGATCCACGCGGTGGTAAAAGGGGCAATGGAAGAGAGCGGCGCGGTGCTGATCAAACGCTACGGTTTTGATGCTGATAAACATGCAGCATACATTCAGAAAATCCTCGGTCGCTTTGAAAACCCGTATCTGAAAGATGACGTTGAGCGCGTGGGCCGTCAGCCTCTGCGCAAACTGAGCGCGGGCGACCGCCTGATTAAACCGCTGCTGGGTACGCTGGAATACGGCCTGCCGCACGCCAACCTGGTGAAAGGGATTGCCGCTGCGATGCACTACCGCAGCGAGCAGGACCCGCAGGCGATTGAGCTGGCTCAGCTGATTGATGATAAAGGCGCACAGGCTGCGCTGGCGCAGATTTCCGGTCTGGACGCCAACAGCGACGTGGTTGTGGAGGCGGTTAACGCATACAACGCAACCAAATGATGCACAGTGAGGCGCAGGTTAACCTGCGCCCGGATAACAGATTGTCAGATATGCAGGCAATAATGGAACAAACCCAGGCCTTTGAAAATCGTGTGCTTGAGCGTCTGAATGCTGGCAAAACCGTACGAAGTTTCCTGATTGCCGCCGTCGAGCTGTTAACCGAGGCGGTGAATATCCTGGTGCTTCAGGTGTTTCGCAAAGACGACTACGCGGTAAAATATGCTGTAGAACCGTTACTGGACGGAGACGGACCGCTGGGCGATTTATCCGTGCGTCTGAAGCTGATTTATGGTCTTGGCGTGCTGAACCGACAAGAGTATGAAGATGCGGAGCTGCTAATGGCGCTGCGTGAGGAACTCAATCATGACGGTAATGAATACACCTTTACCGACGATGAGATCCTGGGGCCGTTCGGCGAGCTGCACTGCGTCACCGCGCTCCCTCCGGCACCGCAGTTTGATAACAGCGACCCAGAGCTCTACGCGATGCAAAAGCTGCGTTATCAACAGGTTGTCCGTTCCACGATGGTTCTCTCCCTGACTGAGCTGATTTCCCGAATCAGCTTAAAAAAAGCGTTTCAGAAGTAAGCCTGCTCACATTGGTGTATCCTTCCCTGTAAATTCCCCGTTTTCAGAGTTATTTGTCATGAAAGAAGTCGAAAAGAACGAAATTAAACGCCTGAGCGACCGCCTGGATCTCATCCGCCACCAGATGGCGGGCCTGTCACTGGTCGATTCCGCCGAGAAGTACGCCGAGCTGGAAAAAGAAGTCGCCACGCTGGAAACAGAAATCGAGCGCCTGCGCGAAGTCAAAAGCCAGAAGCTGAGCAAAGAAGCGCAGAAGCTGATGAACATGCCGCACCGCCGTGCGATCACCAAAAAAGAGCAGGCCGATATGGGCAAGCTGAAGAAAAGCGTCCGTGGTCTGGTGGTCGTGCACCCGATGACCGAACTTGGCCGCGAAATGGGCCTGAAAGAGATGACGGGTTTTTGTAAGACCGCATTCTGATATTTAATTTAAGTTAAACACAAACCGACCCAATATATTCACCAAACGAATATATTGGGTATTTGCCTTAAATAGCAGATGACTGCTCACAAGTGTAAATATGTAACAGTAAAATCTGCCGGTTCACAATTCCCTTCCTTAAGAGTAAAGTAGATATTCATTTCTTTCGATCTAACTAATACACACGGCACGCCATTGAAATATAATATATCTTCCTTGGCGTGATGGTATGTCATTGCATTAGGTTATAAATTTTATGAATTCTACTGAGAGCTCAACCTTTCAAAACAGCGCCCTTTCTTTAGAACAAAAACTTGAAAAAGCCAGGGCTGAACTTCTGGATTTAGGGGCAAGGAACCGCTTACTCAACATTCCGCGATCAAAGAATACACGCTTCCTGGAAGTTATTGATGAGCGTTCTGAACAGGTCTATAACCTTCTTTTTAATGAAAAAAAGACGTTCACTTTTTTGCATGGTAAATCAGGAAAAGAAGACGATCTGGAGACTGAAGATAGCCCTTCTGAAGAAAAAGCTTTTATTTATCAATTCGATGAATCTGACACAGAAATAAAATCGCAACATCTTGATACTAAACTACAGACTCGTTTAACACCTAAAGGATTGCAGACGCGATTACTCGATTTGTACCACGACTCCAAAACGCTTGAAGAGGAGCAAGGCGCAAACATCCTTTTCTTAGCACTGGGCACATTGAAGTGGGTAGATCCCGCCAATAAAGAGAATGTCCGTTACGCCCCATTGATACTGGTACCAGTCAGCCTGGAGCGCGGTAGTGCAGGAGAAAGATTTAAGCTAAAAGCGCGCTCAGAAGACATCATCCCTAACCTCTCTCTGGAAGCCTTCCTTGAACGCGTACACCAGATCACATTACCTGTACTGCCATCTAATGATGATGAAATTAACGTAAGCGGTTACTTTGAGGCTGTACAGCAAGCTATAGCAATAAAAACAGATTGGGAAGTTAAGGCCAATGACATAATTCTTGGTTTATTCTCTTTTTCTAAGTTTTTGATGTATCGCGATCTTGACCCTGCCAACTGGCCTGAGGATGATGCGATCACATCACAATACCTTATTCGTGCGCTCATGGAGGAAGGGTTCGATGAAAGCGATGGACTTCTGTCAGAAGAGAGTCCTATAGACCCTATTATTACGCCAAAAGATATGCTTCATATTATGGATAGTGATAGCTCTCAGACGCTCGCGATTCATGAAGTAAGAAGAGGGAGAAACCTTGTTATACAAGGGCCACCGGGGACGGGTAAGTCGCAGACGATAGCCAATATCATTGCCTCAGCCATCGCGGATGGAAAAACGGTACTCTTTGTTGCAGAAAAAATGGCAGCTCTTGAAGTGGTCAAACGGCGCTTAGATCAAACAGGGGTAGGTGATGCTTGTTTAGAACTCCACAGTAATAAGGCCAATAAACGGATTTTACTTGAAGAGTTGAAGCGAGTGTGGGATTTAGGCTCACCTCGTGGTGAATTTCCTGATGAATTGATAGAGAACTTAACCGAGGCCCGTGACTCCCTGAATGCGCACCCAGCACGCCTCCACAAAGTCTATACACCTTCGGGTTTGAGCCCTTATCAGGTGATTGGCCAATTGGTAAGATTGCGTCAAAATGGACAAACACCTAAAGACTTTATTCTTCATGGCTTCGATGAATGGAACAATAACGATCTGATAAAACGACTGGATCTCGTTAAAGAGCTTATTGAACGAATTGAAGATATTGGACTACCTCGTAATCACCCCTGGAATGGCGTAAAAAGAGAATCCATTTTACCGGGTGAGCTTGATCGCCTGATGCCAAAAATCACTACGTTGTTGGACAAAGTAAATAATTTTCAAAGCACTATCGTACCTCTGGCTGGACGAGTTGGGATAACGCCTGAACCCGTAAATTTCAACGAGGCGGAGAAAATAGTTCAGATTGCTAACCTCATAACTCAGGCCCCCAAGTTTGAGGAAGCTGCACTAATAAATCCTGTCTGGTCTAATTCTCTTTATGAAATAAAAAGTCTCATTGAACAGGGTGTAACGTATCAGAATGATTTAAATGAAATCAAACACCTGATTAATGATGAACAGGTTGACACCCCTCTTCTTGAATTTCGAGATGAGCTGCAAACGATCCCGGAGGACCTTTTACCACATGCCTTCTCGACCGCCAGAGCCTTACTACCACTAATACCCCAAATTCAATCAACAGTGGACCATCTGACTAAAGAGCTAGGAACTGAATCTCTGTATCGTTCATCTCAGGAAATCAAAAATCTGATTGAACTCAGCATACGTGTAGCAGAGGCCCCTGATGCAAGCCCACAAGCCTTTGTCGCTTCTGTATGGGAACATGGTGTCGAGCAAGCCAGGGAGTTGGTAAATTCGATCGCTGATTTACATGCTTTGCGTCAGAAAATCGATCCTCTTGTTTCGGAGACCATTTGGGATACCGAACTTACACAAATTCGTCATAACCTCGCGATTCATACAGGGATGTTCAAAATATTGAATAGTGAATGGCGCCGTTCACGTGCGCTTTCCCGCTCTCTTATTCGCGATATAAATCTGCCTGTTCAGCAGCAAATCGAGCTTTTGGATAACGTGATTCAGGCACAAGTACTGCGAAAAAATATCGCCAACGCTAGCGAGTTTGGCAGCAGTGCTTTTGGCTCACACTGGCGTGGTGAAAGCAGTGACAGCGGTGCTTTGAAAGCATTAGTAGAATGGATGGCGACACTTAAAGATGTAGGCTCAGAAGCACGTTTACTTGCGAGCCAATTGTCTGATCGTGAAACATTGAGGCACCTTAGCCAGAAACTGGAGCTGCTTCTTAATCAAGCTGGCATCGAACTGAAACAACTTTGGAAAGCGTTTGGCACAACTGCAGAATCCTGTTTTGAAAATCATTATTCTATTAAGCGAGTTCCATTAAGCTATGTTGAAGCTCTGGCTCAAAAACTCAGTCGTATAGACTCTGCATCACATCAGGTGTTTAAAGATCCAGCAGATAGGCCCGGTGAACGCCTGACCCTGGTTAAGAAGATTATCGCATTGCAGTATCAGAAGAAGGACATTGAGTCCCAATCCGAATTGGGAAGTTCAGCATTTGGTAGTGCGTGGCTAGAGACACGGTCTAACTGGCACAATCTCGTTAAAGGTTATACATGGATGGAAAATCACGGTGACTTACGCTTCGTCTGCGCGACCGTAAATGATCGTAATGAGTTACTGAATTCCGCGAATCAACTTTCAGCGACGCGTGTCTCTATTATTGACGAACTTGAAAACCTGACCAACGAACTCGAATCGTCCACCAAAGAATTATTCCATTTGGATAATCAGCATTTACGTATCGATAGCGTCCTAAGCAAACTAACCTCCTGGATTGAAAATACCGAGCAATTGTCTAAATGGGTTGCCTGGCAACACCGACGCAACCAGGCGAATAATCTGGGACTCTCAGAAGTAGTAGAACAGCTTGAGGATGGGCGCTTACCATTATCCACTTGTTATAGCTCGGTCGAATATGCCTATTATGAATCGCTGTTCAGTTTAATGGCTAAAGAGACACCATCCCTTTCCCGCTTCGACGGTGATCTTCATAACCGAAAAGTTCAGTATTTTGCCGAAATGGATTTACGCCGCATAAAGAGCTCAAGTATTGAGGTCGCTCGGGCACATCATCGCCGTATTCCTTCAAAAACCGGAGCGGCAGGCCCGGTTGGCGTTCTGCGCGCTGAAATGGCGAGGAAAAGAGGCCATATGCCTATTCGTCAATTGATGCTTAAAGCTGGCCCGGCAATTCAGGCAATCAAACCAGTAATGATGATGAGTCCACTCTCTGTCGCACAATTCTTGATCCCAGGTAAGCAAAAATTTGATTTGCTTGTGATGGATGAAGCCAGCCAGATTCAACCTGTCGATGCCATAGGTGCAATTGCACGGTGTCAGCAAGTTGTTGTTGTCGGCGACGAAAGACAATTACCACCAACCAGTTTCTTCTCTCGTATGACTGAAGCCAGTAACGATGATGGGGATGAGGATTCAACGCAAGTAGCAGATATCGAAAGCATACTCGGATTGTTTGTTGCCAGAGGCTTGCCACAGCGCATGCTTCGCTGGCATTACCGCAGTCGACACCAGTCGCTTATCGCGGTTTCAAATAGTCAGTTCTACGAAAATAAATTGTTTATTGTCCCAAGCCCATATACCGAAGAGGCTGGTATGGGTTTGCGATTCCATTATGTTGAAAACGGTGTTTTCGAATCAGGTGCAGGTAATGCCAATCCTATTGAGGCCAAAAGAATTGCT
The DNA here is from genome assembly GCF_043965265.1 of Enterobacter sp. ECC-249. Taxonomy (NCBI): domain Bacteria; kingdom Pseudomonadati; phylum Pseudomonadota; class Gammaproteobacteria; order Enterobacterales; family Enterobacteriaceae; genus Enterobacter; species Enterobacter sp. ECC-249. Next base: position 699,067 of record NZ_CP143660.1, on the reverse strand, counting down.
ACCGCAATTCTTGAACATATACAGCAGAATCCTGAATTGTCACTGGGAGTCGCAACATTCTCTGTTTCACAACGTAAGGCTATTCAGGATGAATTAGAGATTCTCCGCCGTTTAAATCCTCAATATGAAGATTTCTTTAATTCTCATCCTGGCGAACCATTCTTCATTAAGAACCTGGAAAACATTCAAGGTGACGAGCGTGATGTCATCATGATCTCGGTCGGATATGCGCGTAATAAACAAGGTTATCTGGCAATGCGATTCGGTCCTCTGGGTTCACAAGGTGGTGAGCGACGGCTGAATGTACTGATTAGTCGAGCGAAACGCCGATGTGAGGTTTTTGCATCGATCACCGATGAAGATATTGATCTCGAGCGTGCAAAAGGTGCTGGCGTATTGGCGTTCAAACTCTTCCTTCAATATGCCCGCACAGGGCGTTTATCAATGTCCACCGTTTCTGGACGTCCGATGGACAGCGTATTTGAAGAACAGGTCGCCTCAGCACTTCAGAACCGAGGTTATCAGGTGCACCCACAAGTTGGAATCGCTGGCTTCTTTATTGATCTGGCAATTGCGGATCCTGAGTTACCGGGGCGGTATCTTCTCGGGATTGAATGTGATGGCAGCGCTTATCATTCCTCTCGTTCTGCAAGAGAGCGTGATCGTTTACGTCAGGCCGTTCTGGAAGATCATGGATGGATCATACACCGAATCTGGAGTACAGATTGGTTCCAAAGACCTGAGGAACAATTGCAAAAAGTTATTAATGCTATTGAAAATGCAAAAAGAGAACTGAATAGTAGAGCAGAACATACATACGGTCGTTCCCGAGCCGTTCCTGTAGATATCGTCACCGTTGAACGAGAAGACGTTATTGAGGTTGGTTTTGATAGAGCTGATTCCGCTAATGATCAGTCTGTCATTTATGAAGAAGCACAACCCGAAGCCAATCTTTCATATGCTTTACATGAAACACCAATCAGCATACTTGCTGATATGGTTGAAAAAATAGTCTTCACAGAATCACCTATCCATTTGAACGAAGTAATCACTCGTCTTCGCTCAGCATGGGGATTGCAGCGAGCCGGTGCACGGATAGAAAGCGTTGTTAGCCAGGCAGCTCAAATTGCCTGTAAACGAGGTAAGATTTATAAGGAGCATGAATTTTTCATACACAAAGAAGTATCAATTCGACTCCGCAACAGACAGAACGTCTTATCTGCAGGCGTCCGTAAACCAGAATTGATCGCACCTGTAGAAATCGCTTCAGGTGTGTTTGATATCGTTAGCGCAAGTCTGGGTGCAACTGAAGATGAGATCATTACATCCATCTCAAGGATGCTTGGTTTTAAATCGACCAGTAGTGTTCTTCGAAAAGTGATCTCCGATGTCATTGAGCAGGAAATTAAAGATAACCGTCTTAAGCAACAAGATGGTTTGATTGTTATCGGAGACACCGCCTCCGTTCAGAACGCTGTTTAATTCCTGTTCTTCTATTAACCCTTTTATGGGGCCCACCATCATATAGTGGAGCCCCATAAAAAAATTGGCCCAACCAATCCCCCTTTTCTTTCTTCCCCGGTTCACAATTCCATTATTTCCACTCACAAAACCATTGCTAGCTCATAACATCTGGTTAACCATTCATTGTCGTTAACCCTACAACACAACATTGGCAGGACCACTTTTACACAGACTGTGACGCAGAGATGAGCGGAGACTCACCCGCAGCGCAGGCTGTCTGGTCCCCAGGAGACCTGCATGAGCCTCTGGCAACAAAACTACGACCCGGCCGGAAATATCTGGCTGTCGAGCCTGATCGCATCGCTTCCGATCCTGTTCTTCTTCTATGCGCTGATTAAGCTCAAGCTGAAGGGCTACCTCGCCGCGACGTATACCGTTGCTATCGCCCTGATGGTGGCGCTGTTCTTCTACAAAATGCCGGTCGATCGCGCGCTGGCCTCCGTCGTCTACGGTTTCTTCTACGGCCTGTGGCCGATTGCGTGGATCATCATCGCCGCGGTCTTTGTCTATAAAATCTCGGTGAAAACCGGGCAGTTCGACATCATTCGCTCGTCGATTCTCTCCATTACGCCGGACCAGCGCCTGCAGATGCTGATTGTCGGCTTCTCCTTCGGGGCGTTTCTGGAAGGTGCGGCAGGCTTTGGCGCACCTGTGGCGATCACCGCCGCGCTGCTGGTGGGTCTGGGCTTTAACCCGCTCTATGCCGCGGGCCTGTGCCTGATTGTGAACACCGCGCCGGTGGCGTTTGGCGCGATGGGTATTCCGATTCTGGTGGCCGGGCAGGTCACCGGGCTGGACAGCTTTGAGATTGGCCAGATGGTCGGTCGTCAGCTGCCGTTCCTGACCATTATCGTCCTGTTCTGGATCATGGCGATTATGGACGGCTGGCGCGGCGTGAAGGAGACCTGGCCTGCGGTGATGGTGGCGGGCGGTTCGTTCGCGATTGCCCAGTACCTCAGCTCGAATTTCCTTGGCCCGGAACTGCCGGATATCATCTCTTCGCTGGTTTCTCTGGTCTGCCTGACGTTGTTCCTGAAACGCTGGCAGCCGGTCCGTATTTTCCGCTTCGCCGACATGGGTGCCTCGCAGGTCGATCAAACGCTGGCCCGCACCGGCTACACCGCAGGACAGGTAATCCGCGCCTGGTCGCCGTTCCTGTTCCTGACCGCCACGGTCACGCTGTGGAGCATCCCGCCGTTTAAAGCCCTGTTCGCCCCGGGCGGCGCGCTGTACGACATGGTGATTAACATCTCCGTACCGTTCCTCGACAAGATGGTCGCCCGTATGCCGCCGGTCGTGCACGCCGCCACGCCGTATGCCGCGGTCTATAAATTCGACTGGTTCTCCGCCACCGGGACCGCCATCCTGTTTGCCGCTATTCTTTCCGTGGTGTGGCTGCGCATGAAGCCTGCGGCCGCGGTGCAGACCTTTGCCGCGACCGTTAAAGAGCTGATGCTGCCGATTTACTCCATCGGCATGGTGCTGGCGTTCGCGTTTATCTCGAACTACTCCGGCCTGTCATCGACGCTGGCACTGGCGCTGGCGCACACCAGCCACGCCTTCACCTTCTTCTCGCCGTTCCTCGGCTGGCTGGGAGTGTTCCTGACCGGTTCCGATACCTCGTCTAACGCCCTGTTTGCCGCGCTGCAGGCCACGGCGGCCCAGCAGATTGGCGTGTCGGATGTTCTGCTGGTGGCCGCAAATACCACCGGCGGCGTGACCGGGAAAATGATCTCCCCACAATCCATCGCCATTGCCTGTGCGGCGGTGGGACTGGTCGGTAAAGAGTCGGATCTGTTCCGCTTTACCGTGAAACACAGCCTGATATTCACCTGCATGGTCGGGGTGATCACCACCCTGCAGGCCTATGTCTTAACCTGGATGATCCCATGATAGTGATGCCCAGACGCCTGTCCGACGAGATTGCCTCTCGCGTGCGGGCGCTGATTGAAGAACAACAGCTGGAAGCGGGCATGAAGTTGCCCGCCGAACGCCAGCTCGCCGCCCAGCTTGGCGTGTCGCGCAATTCACTGCGCGAGGCGCTGGCGACGCTGGTCAGCGAAGGAGTGCTGGTGAGCCGTCGCGGCGGCGGCACCTTTGTACGCTGGCAGCATGACGACTGGTCCGAGCAAAACATCGTTCAGCCGCTGAAGACGCTGATGGAGAACGACCCGGACTACAGCTTCGACATCCTTGAAGCGCGTCACGCCATCGAAACCAGTACCGCCTGGCACGCGGCCATGCGGGCAACCGACGCCGACAAAGAGAAACTCATCGCCTGCTTTGAGGCCACGCAAAGCAGCGACCCGGACATCGCCTCCCAGGCGGACGTGCGTTTTCACCTGGCGATTGCCGAGGCGTCGCACAACGTGGTACTGCTGCAGACCATGCGCGGGTTCTTCGACCTGCTGCAATCCTCCGTGAAGCAGAGCCGCCAGCGCATGTATCTGGTTCCGCCGGTGTTTGCCCAGCTGACCGAACAACACGAGGCGGTGCTCAACGCCATTCTTGCCGGTGATGCCGAGGCCGCGCGCAAAGCGATGATGGCGCATCTCGGTTTCGTGCATACCACCATCAAACGATTCGATGAAGACCAGGCCCGACAGGCGCGTATTACCCGTCTGCCTGGCGACAGTGATATTTCCAGGGAGAACAAAGCATGATTATTTCAGCAGCAAGTGACTATCGCGCCGCGGCGCAGCGCATTTTGCCCCCGTTCCTGTTCCACTATATCGACGGCGGAGCGTATGCCGAATACACCCTGCGCCGCAACGTGGAGGATCTGTCGGAGGTGGCTCTTCGCCAGCGCGTGCTGAAGAATATGTCTGACCTGAGCCTTGAGACGAAGCTGTTTAACGAAACGCTTTCCATGCCGGTGGCGCTCGCGCCTGTGGGCCTGTGCGGTATGTATGCCCGCCGTGGCGAAGTGCAGGCGGCCGCGGCGGCGGATGCCAAAGGCATTCCGTTTACCCTCTCTACCGTGTCCGTCTGCCCGATTGAAGAGGTTGCCCCAACCATCAAGCGTCCGATGTGGTTCCAGCTGTACGTCCTTCGCGATCGCGGCTTTATGCGTAACGCGCTCGAGCGCGCCAAAGCGGCGGGCTGCTCCACGCTGGTCTTTACCGTTGATATGCCGACCCCCGGCGCGCGCTACCGCGATGCGCACTCCGGCATGAGCGGCCCAAATGCGGCGCTCCGTCGTTACTGGCAGGCGGTAACGCATCCACAGTGGGCGTGGGACGTTGGCCTGAACGGTCGTCCACACGATCTGGGGAACATCTCGGCGTATCTGGGTAAACCCACCGGGCTGGAAGATTACATCGGCTGGCTGGCGAACAACTTCGATCCGTCCATCTCCTGGAAAGACCTGGAATGGATCCGCGAGTTCTGGGACGGCCCGATGGTGATCAAGGGGATCCTCGACCCGGAAGATGCCCGCGATGCGGTACGCTTTGGCGCAGACGGGATTGTGGTCTCAAACCACGGCGGACGGCAGCTTGACGGGGTGCTCTCCTCCGCCCGCGCCCTGCCGGCGATAGCCGATGCGGTGAAAGGCGATATCGCCATCCTGGCCGACAGCGGCATCCGCAACGGGCTGGACGTGGTGCGCATGATTGCGCTGGGTGCCGACAGCGTGCTGCTGGGACGCGCATATTTGTACGCCCTGGCGACGGCGGGCCAGGCAGGCGTGGCGAATCTGCTTAACCTGATCGAAAAAGAGATGAAGGTGGCGATGACGCTGACCGGTGCGAAAACCATTAGCGAAATCAGCAACGATTCCCTGGTGCAGGAGCTCAGCAAATTACCGGCGGCGCTGGCTCCCCTTGCTCAGGGAAACGCGGCCTGACCTTCTCCGGTTAACCCCCCTTTCTCATGCGCCCGATTTCCCCCTCGGGCGCTTTTTTATGCGAAAAATAACATCCAGATAACATATTAGATAAGAAAATTTGACATCCACCCGCCGTCCGCAATTGTATAGACAAGCAAATACAAGAACACAAAAACAACATCAGATCGGAGTGGAGCGTATGGCGTATTCAGGTAAGGTGGATATTCAGCAGGTGATCGATGAAAGTCGCTTTTCAGGATTTCACTGGCTGCTCATTGTGCTGGGCTTTCTGGTTCTGGCGATCGATGGTTTTGATACGGCAGCGATGGGCTACATCGCGCCCACGCTGTCGGCAGAATGGGGGATACACAAACAGGATCTGGGGCCGGTGCTAAGCGCGGCGCTGCTGGGGCTGTCGCTGGGCGCGCTGATTGCAGGTCCGGTGTCGGACCGGGTGGGACGCAAGCGCGTGCTGGTCTTCTCCTGCCTGTTCTTCGGCCTCGCGAGCCTGGGGACGGCCTGGGCGCAAAGTCTGAATACCCTGACGCTGTGGCGCTTTCTGACCGGCCTGGGGCTAGGTGCCGCCATGCCGAACGCCATTACGCTTATCTCCGAGTTTGCCCCCCAGCGCTGCCGCGCCATGGCGATTAATACCATGTACTGCGGCTTCCCTCTGGGTGCGGCGGGCGGCGGCGCGATCTCTTCCTGGCTTATCCCCCACCACGGCTGGCGAAGCGTGCTGTTGACCGGTGCAATTGCTCCGCTGATTTTAACGCTGCTGCTGGCGCTGCTGTTGCCGGAGTCGGTGAAGTTTCTGGTGCAGCGCGGGAGAGACGTCATGCAGATCCGCCGTATCGCCAGCCGGTTCGCCCGCGGTACGCTGGAGAGCGTCACGGGCTTTTTCCTGGCGGAGGAGAAAATCGCGTCTAAAAAAGGGAGCGTGTCGCAGCTGTTTTCCATGCCCTGGCTGCCCGGCACCCTGATGCTGTGGGTGACCTATTTTATGGGGCTGGTCATCTACTACGTCCTGCTGAGCTGGATGCCGACGCTGATGCAGGGGATGGGTTATGCTCTGGCTGAATCCGCCTGGCTCACCTCGCTGTTCACCTTCGGCGGCACCGCAGGCATTCTGCTCGCGGGCTGGATGATGGACCGCTGGGAAGCGCACAAGGTGGTTGCGTGTGGTTTCGTGCTGACGATGGGCCTTATCCTGCTGCTGGGCATTGAGCATAACCATATCGCCCTGTTTGGCGGGTTGATTTTCCTGATGGGGATCGCGATGAACGGCGCGCAGTCGGGCATGCAGACCCTGGCCGCCACCTTTTATCCCACCGAGTGCCGCGCGACGGGCATCGCCTGGATGCAGGGGATTGGCCGCTTTGGCGGCGTGGCGGGCACCATGACCAGCGCCCAGCTTCTTTCGATGCAGTGGCAGGCAGACAGTATTTTAATGATCCTCAGCGTACCCGCTCTTGTGGCCGCAGCGGCAACCGTCTACAAAATGCTGTACAGCCGCTCGCAGGAACCCGGCGTCGCGTAGTTCCTCTCTTTTCTGCTATTCTGCCCCCGCAATTAAGGGGGCAGCATGCTTAACATCGTTTTATTCGAACCAGAAATTCCGCCGAACACCGGCAATATCATCCGCCTGTGTGCCAACACCGGTTTTCGTCTGCACATTATTGAGCCGATGGGCTTTACGTGGGACGACAAACGCCTGCGTCGCGCAGGGCTGGATTATCATGAATTTACAGCCGTCGTTCGCCACCACGATTACGCCGCGTTTCTGGAAGCCGAGCAGCCGCAGCGCATGTTCGCCCTGACCACCAAAGGTACGCCAGCGCACAGCGCCGTGAGCTATCAGGAAGGTGACTATCTGATGTTTGGTCCGGAAACCCGCGGCCTGCCGGCCACGATTCTGGATGCCCTGCCCGCTGAGCAGAAAATCCGTATTCCGATGATGCCGGACAGCCGCAGCATGAACCTGTCGAACGCGGTGTCGGTGGTGGTGTATGAAGCCTGGCGCCAGCTGGGTTATCCGGGCGCCATTCTCAGAAGTTAAATGCCGTCACCATACTCAAACGTATGGTGAATACCGTTGAAGTGCTGATCCATGTCCATCGACGGCTTATCGCTGTCTGGCTTACCGACGATGCGCGCCGGTACGCCAGCGGCGGTGGTGTGCGGCGGCACCGGCTGGAGCACCACGGAGCCTGCGCCGATCTTCGCGCCGCGCCCGACTTCGATATTGCCGAGGATCTTGGCGCCCGCGCCAATCATCACCCCTTCACGAATTTTCGGATGGCGATCGCCGCTGGTTTTACCGGTACCGCCCAGGGTAACCGACTGCAGGATCGAGACGTCATCTTCAATCACCGCCGTTTCACCCACGACAATCCCGGTAGCGTGGTCGAGCATGATCCCGCGGCCAATCTTTGCCGCCGGGTGAATATCGACCTGGAACGTCACGGAAACCTGGTTTTGCAGGAAGATCGCCAGCGCGCGGCGGCCTTCATTCCACAACCAGTGGCCGATGCGGTAAGCCTGCAGGGCGTGGAAGCCTTTAAGGTACAGCAGCGGCGTAGAATATTTATCGACCGCCGGGTCACGCGTGCGCACGGCCTGGATATCGCAGGCGGCAGAGGCGATCATTTCCGGGTCTGCGGCGTAGGCCTCCTCCACCACCTCACGAATGGCAATCGCGGGCATGATCGAGGACGCCAGCTTGTTGGCGAGCATATAGCTCAGCGCACTGCCGAGGTTTTCGTGCTTGAGTAGCGTCGCGTGGTAAAAACTGGCCAGCATAGGCTCACAGTCGGCCAGCGCCCGGGCTTCGGCTTTAATATTGTTCCAGACGATATCCAGTTCTTCACACGGCATTGCTTACTCCAGACGATAGTTAATGACCAGCCAGTTCTGCGCTGGCTGGGTCATTCAGGTGACAACGGTTCCGACTAGTTACTGCTGCGCTCGTCCTTGCGCGCACGACCTAATAAGGTCAATGCTGCCTCGCGCGCATTTTTTCCGCAATACAATACCTGATAAATTTCCTCGGTTATTGGCATTTCGACACCGAAACGGTGCGCCAACTCGCGGACTTCTTTGGTATTGCGGTAGCCTTCAACCACCTGACCAATCTTCTCCTGCGCGCCTTTAACATCGCTGCCCTGTCCGAGCATCATGCCAAAGCGGCGGTTACGAGACTGGTTGTCGGTACAGGTCAGCACCAGGTCGCCCAGGCCAGCCATCCCCATAAAGGTGGCCGGATCGGCGCCCAGCGCTTCGCCCAGGCGGGACATTTCGGTCAGCCCTCGGGTGATCAGCGCCGTACGGGCGTTGGCACCAAAACCAATGCCGTCGGACATCCCGGCACCAATCGCAATCACGTTCTTCACCGCCCCGCCCAGCTGCACGCCGATAAAATCGGGGTTGCTGTAGACGCGGAAGCTCTTGCCGCAGTGCAGCAATTGCTGGAGATCGTCGGAGAAGGCTTGATCGGTTGAGGCCAGCGAAATCGCCGTCGGCAGGCCAGCGGCCAGTTCTTTGGCAAAGGTCGGGCCGGAGATGACCGCCAGCGGGATCTCATCACCCAGCGCTTCGCGGGCAACGTCCTGCAGCAGGCGTCCGGTTTCGGCTTCCAGTCCTTTTGTCGCCCAGACAATGCGCGCATCCGGGCGCATCAGCGGCTTAATCTGACGCAGCACGTCGCCAAATACATGGCTCGGAACCACAATCAGAATGTTGCGGCTGGCCGCCAGCGCGCTCGCAAGGTCGCTTTCAAGGTGCAGGGAGTCAGGGAACGGAACGTCCGGGAGAAACGCGACGTTGCAACGATCGCGCTGCAGCGTGGCGATATGTTTTGGGTCGTGGCCCCACAGGACCACCTCGTGACCATTTCTTGCCAGTGTGATGGCAAGAGCGGTGCCGTATGAGCCGGCACCGATCACAGTCATTGACGCATTAACAGTGCTCATCAGGCATCCTGATGTTGTTCAGCACCTTCGCCAGCCTGCTGCTGCAGATAGTTCATGAACAGCGCATCAAAGTTAACTGGCGCAAGGTTCAGTTGCGGGAATGTACCGCGAGAAACCAGGCTGGTGATGCATTCACGCGCATACGGGAACAGAATGTTCGGGCAGTATGCACCCAGGCAATGCGCCATCTGGTTGCCTTCGATGCCGCCGATAGAGAAGATGCCGCCCTGCTGTACTTCACACAGGAATGCAGTTTCTTCGCCCAGAGAGGCGGTAACGGTCACACGCAGCACGACTTCATACACGTCATCTGCCAGCTGGGTAGATGCGGTATCCAGATCAAGTTTAACCTCTGGCTGCCAATCTTTCTGGAAAACGTGTGGTGCATTTGGCGCTTCGAAAGAGACATCTTTGGTGTAGATACGCTGGATCTGGAAAGTCATCTCGGTGTTGTTTTGTTCTGACATGGAAATACCCTTTTTAATTGTCCTAAAGTCTCTTAGCTCAGCAGCGGATCGAGTCCACCACGGGCGTCGAGCGCATACAAGTCATCACAGCCGCCAATGTGCTGCGCATCAATAAAAATCTGTGGAACCGTCGTACGACCACTACGTTGGATCATCTCTTCGCGTTTAATCGCGTCACCGTCGATCGGCAGTTCCTGGAACGTGACGCCTTTGCTGTTCAGCAGCGCTTTCGCACGATGACAGAACGGGCACGTCGCTTTGGTATAGATCTCAATATGGGCCATGACTGAACTCCTTATTTACCGCGCACCAAAGGAAGATTTTCCCCGCTCCAGCCGGAAATACCTTCTTTCAGCACCGTTACGTTTTCGAAGCCTGCTTTATGAAGCGCGCTGGCAGATTCCTGTGCCTGCATACCGGTCGCATCCACAACGATAATCGGCTGGGCTTTGTGTTTCTCAAGCTCACCGACGTTGTTCGCTTTGATTTCAGCTGGCAGCAGGTTGATTGCGCCCGCAATGTGACCCTTGCGGAAATCGTCACGCTGACGCAGATCGACCACGACGGCATCTTCTTTGTTAATCAGACGCGTCGCTTCACCACGGGTGATAACCTTAATCTTAGACGTCAGGCTCTTAAATGTGGTGAACAGCACAGCAGCCAGCAGGCCAATCCACGCGATGCTCAGAACCGGATGGCGGCTAACGAATTGCATAATTTCTTGCATGGAGGGTAACTACTCCCGACTAAGTGATAAAAAAAACCAGGACAGGAGTATACCTGTGCGTTCTGGCAAATACAGCCAGCGACCCTAACCTAATCCATTTTCTGCGGCATGCCACCTAAAAAAATGACTCAAAATGGTCTGGTGAGCATCTTGCCCCTGCGCTTTCTTTGATCTTCTGCGGCTATTTGATCGATTCAGCTGTAGTAAAATTACGCAAATTTTGACTCTTGAGCATGAGGTTGTCGCAATGTCGGTTTCTAAAAAACCTATGGTACTGGTGATTCTGGATGGTTATGGCTACCGTGAAGATAGCCAGGATAACGCTATTTTCAACGCCAAAACCCCGGTCATGGATGCCCTGTGGGCGAAACGTCCGCATACGCTGATTGACGCGTCTGGCCTGGAAGTGGGCCTGCCGGACCGCCAGATGGGCAACTCCGAAGTCGGTCACGTAAACCTGGGCGCCGGACGTATTGTGTATCAGGATCTGACGCGTCTGGACGTTGAAATCAAAGAACGCACCTTCTTCTCCAACCCAACGCTGTCTGGCGCGGTCGATAAAGCCGTTGCCGCTGGCAACGCCGTGCACATCATGGGCCTGCTCTCTGCCGGCGGCGTTCACAGCCACGAAGATCACATCATGGCGATGGTTGAACTTGCCGCAGAACGCGGTGCGGAAAAAATCTATCTGCACGCCTTCCTGGACGGTCGCGATACGCCACCACGCAGCGCAAAAGGCTCTCTGCAGGCCTTCGAAGAGAAATTCGCCGCGCTGGGCAAAGGCCGCGTAGCGTCCATCATTGGCCGTTACTACGCCATGGACCGCGACAACCGCTGGGATCGCGTTGAACAGGCCTATGACCTGATGACTCTGGCAAAAGGTGAGTTCCAGTTCGCGACCGCCGTTGAAGCGCTGGAAGCGGCTTATGCTCGTGATGAAAACGACGAATTCGTGAAAGCGTCCGTGATTCGTGCTGAAGGCCAGGCCGATGCCGCGATGGAAGACGGCGATGCGCTAATCTTCATGAACTTCCGCGCCGACCGCGCGCGCGAAATCACCCGTGCGTTCGTCAACCGCGACTTCGACGGTTTTGCTCGTAAGAAAGTGGTGAAACTCGACTTCATCCAGTTGACCGAATACGCGGCCGACATCAAAGCACCATGCGCTTACCCACCGGCCTCGCTGGCAAACACCTTCGGTGAGTGGATGGCGAAGAACGACAAGACGCAGCTGCGCATCTCTGAAACCGAGAAATATGCGCACGTGACCTTCTTCTTTAACGGCGGCGTTGAAGAGCCGTTCAAAGGCGAAGACCGCATTCTGATTAACTCGCCAAAAGTCGCCACTTACGATCTGCAGCCAGAAATGAGTTCTGCAGAATTGACTGAAAAACTGGTTGCGGCCATCAAGAGCGGTAAGTACGACACCATCATCTGTAACTACCCGAACGGCGACATGGTGGGTCATACCGGTGTGATGGAAGCGGCAGTGAAAGCGGTTGAAGCGCTGGACCACTGCGTTGAGCAGGTTGCGAAAGCGGTTGAATCCGTTGGCGGCCAGCTGCTGATCACCGCGGACCACGGTAACGCTGAACAGATGCGCGACCCGGCGACCGGACAGGCGCACACCGCCCACACCAACCTGCCGGTTCCGCTGATTTATGTTGGCGATAAATCTCTGAAAGCAGTGGAAGGCGGCAAGCTTTCTGACATCGCGCCAACCATGCTGTCGCTGATGGGGATGCCGATCCCTGAAGAGATGACTGGTAAGCCGCTGTTCATCGTGGAATAATCGCTCCCCATGAGGGGAAAGGCGATTTTTTCAATCACATGGGTCGTGAAGCCGCTTAGGCTATCAGTCAGACCTCTGCTTTGCGCCAGCGCACTCAGCGCTGGCGTATTGCTGTGCGCCGCATCCGCCCACGCGGATGACCGCGATCAGCTGAAATCCATTCAGGCCGATATCGCCGCCAAAGAGCGTGCGGTACGCCAGCAGCAGCAGCAGCGCTCCGCCCTGCTCGCCCAGCTTAAGCAGCAGGAAGAGGCGATCTCCGCCGCCACGCGTAAACTTCGTGAAACGCAAAACACCCTCGCCCAGTTGAATAAGCAGATCGACGAGATGAACGCGTCGATTGCCAAACTGGAGCGCCAGCGCGATGCGCAGGAGCGCAATCTTGCCGCACAGCTTGATGCCGCATTCCGCCAGGGTGAACATACCGGACTCCAGCTGATCCTCAGCGGCGAAGAGAGCCAGCGCGGCCAGCGCCTGCAGGCCTACTTTGGCTATCTGAACCAGGCGCGTCAGGAGACGATCGCGCAGCTGAAGCAGACGCGCGAAGAGGTCTCCACGCAAAAAGCCGAGCTGGAAGAGAAGCAGAGCCAGCAGCAGACGCTGCTTTACGATCAGCAGGCCCAGCAGGCGAAGCTTGAGCAGGCGCGCAACGAGCGTAAGAAAACCCTTTCCGGCCTTGAATCCTCCATTCAGGAAGGTCAGAGCCAGCTGAGCGAAATGCGCGCCAACGAATCCAAACTGCGTAACAGCATCGCCCGTGCAGAAGCCGCGGCGAAAGCGCGCGCCGAAAAAGAGGCTCGCGAGGCGCAGGCCGTTCGCGACAAGCAGCAGGAAGCGTCCCGCAAAGGCACTACCTACAAGCCAAGCGAGAGCGAACGTTCTCTGATGTCGCGTACCGGCGGTTTGGGCTCTCCTCGCGGTCAGGCTTTCTGGCCCGTTCGCGGTTCGATTCTGCATCGCTATGGCGAACAGCTGCAGGGTGAGCTACGTTGGAAAGGGATTGTTATCGGTGCGTCTGAAGGTAGCGAAGTGAAAGCCATCGCCGATGGCCGCGTGATTCTGGCCGACTGGCTGCAGGGTTACGGACTGGTGGTGGTGGTCGAACACGGTAAAGGTGACATGAGCCTTTACGGCTACAACCAGAGCGCGCTGGTCAGCGTCGGTACGCAGGTGCGCGCCGGCCAACCCATCGCCCTTGTGGGCAGCAGTGGCGGTCAGGGCCGCCCGTCACTCTATTTCGAAATTCGTCGTCAGGGTCAGGCGGTCAATCCACAGCCGTGGTTGGGAAGATAAGTTTTGCTTCAATTTCGTCGAATCGTTTTCTCCGTCGTCAGCGCGCTGGCGCTGGCTGCGCCGGTATACGCAGGTAAACTCGCTATCGTGATTGATGACTTCGGTTATCGTCCACACTATGAAAATCAGGTGCTGGCGATGCCGTCGGCTATCTCCGTAGCCGTCCTTCCGAATGCTCCCCACGCGCGTGAGATGGCGACCAAAGCCCACAGCAGCGGTCATCAGGTACTGATCCACCTGCCCATGGCCCCGCTCAGCAAGCAGCCGCTGGAAAAAGATACCCTGCGCCCGGATATGAGCAGCGAGGAGATCGAGCGCATCATCCGCGACGCCTACAACAAAGTGCCGTATGCCGTAGGGTTGAACAACCATATGGGCAGCGCGATGACCTCCAGCCTGTACGGGATGCTCAAAGTGATGCAGGCGCTGGAGCGTTATAACCTCTACTTCCTCGACAGCATGACCATCGGCAACAGCCAGGCGATGCGTGCCGCTCAGGGAACGGGCGTAAAGGTGATTAAGCGCAAGGTGTTCCTGGATGATACCCAGAACGAAGCCGATATTCGCGTACAGTTCAATCGCGCGGTACAGCTGGCCCGCCGCAATGGCTCAGCCATTGCCATCGGTCACCCGCACCCGTCTACCGTTCGCGTCCTGCAGCAAATGCTGCCGACCTTGCCTGCTGATATCACGCTGGTGCGTCCGAGCGATCTGCTGAACGAGCCGCAGGTAGATACCTCTACACCAAATTCTGCGCAGCCCGTCCCGACAGCGCCGAGAAATCCGTTCCGCGGCGTGAAGCGTTGTGTACCTAAGCAACCGCCTGAACCGGTCTACGCGACCCGCTTCTTCTCCGTCATCGGAGACAGCATCAGTAACAGTACGCTGGTGAAATACGTCCAGCAGCAGTGGCAGGGATGGGGTAAGAAAGCCTGACGCTTATTTCGCAATCTGAGAGTCCGTCTGCTCGTTAGCAACGGGCTCTTTTTTCTCCTGATGCTGATACCAGGATTTGAAATACTTTAAAAAACTATAGGCTGTGGCATACAGTCCCGTCGCCACACCCACTTTGCCCTTTCGCCAGGCGCCGCTAAACAGATACCATTTGAAAAAAGCCCCTATGGCGCTGATTACGCCGCGCCCAATAGAGGGCCGTATTTTTTGATGTTGAACCAGGCGGGTTGTATAACAATTTAATTTGTTAAAAAGCTCATGCAGCGTAGGAAACGTATCATGTTTTACATAACCCGGAATACGTTCACAACGGAGAAAACCTTCGACCTGATCGTCTACCGGTCTGTTATTAAACCGGGACTGTTTACGGTTAAAAAGACGCACAGGATAATCAGGGGATGAAACAGGATAAATTGTCCGGACTTCTTCACCCAGAACAAACCAGTGGCGGCATATTTTCCATGCCATACCAGGGTCTGGCTCATCGCCTGCTTTTAACGTTAAAATGGCATTAACCGTTTCCAGGTCAAGAATTTCGTCGCTGTCGATGCACAGTACCCAGTCATGGCTGGCTAAGGATATGGCATAGTTCATCTGCTCGCCATGCCAGCCAAATTTTTTATAAACGGGTAGCAGTCCAAAGCTCTCACAAATATATCGTGTTTTGTCCGTACTGCCTGAATCGACGACGACAACTTCATCCGCTATTTTTAAAAGAGGCGGAATAACATCGTGCAATAATCTTTCAGAATTAAACGTTAATAAGCAGACCGTTATTTTAAACATTTTTCCACTCTCAATAGCAGCCTAAATTAATATTATTAATACTATATAAATGAGTAGAGATGATTAAAGTCCTGAATCACACTTTTCAAATAAGCACGCTTGAAGTTTCGTCTAATCCTGAGACGCAATAAAATAGAAAAATCTATTTTATTTCAACAGATTCTTTATAATGCAGTCAGATGAAGGATAGCACACGGATTCAGACATGCCGCACAAAAGTAAAATTCTCCTCCTGGATACGGGTAAAGAATGGGGGGGAGGCACCAACAGTATGCTTGAGCTCCTGAAGCGAATCAATCGCGATAAATTCGATATTACCTGTTGTTTTTACAGTGATTATAGTCGTGCTGAAGGTGAGACGATTGGCCAGGTGCTCAAGGGCATCGGGATCCCGCTCATCGTGATCCCTCAACGTCCGCAGCCGGTCTGGGCCAAATTGTTGAAGGAAGCGGGACGTAGCCTGCTGTTTTTCTCACGCAGCGCCCGCAAGGCATGGACACGTCATGTGGATATCATGTGGCGCATCAGGCCTAACGTCAGCGAAATCGAAACACGTTTCGCGCAGGGCGGTTTCGATACGCTCTATATGAATAACCAGCCGGGTTCAAATGAGGAAGGCTATCTCGCTGCGGCAAAACTGCAGGCACGGTTGATTCAGCACTGCCGCATTGAACCTGTTTTGACTCCACCACTGGTGAAGCTGGTTAATGCCTATGCTACAAAAATCATCGCCGTCTCGCACGGCGTTGAACGCGTGTTGCTTCAGCATGGCGTCCGGCCCGAACTGTGTACGACGGTCAATAATGCCATCGACATCCACCAGCCTTTACCTGACCGACGCGCGATGCGCCAGCGCCTGAATATCGATGACGACACGTTTGTGTTCGGCAGTATCGGGTCGTTAATCCCTCGCAAAGCCAATCACCACACGCTGGAGGCACTGGCACAGTTCAGTCAGAAGCATCCGCATGCGAAATGGAAAATGGTGCTGGTCGGCGAAGGCGCCGAACGCAGCGCTTTAGCGGAACAGGCCCGAGTGCTGGGAATTGAATCCCACGTCATCTTCACCGGCTTTCAGAATACCCCGTTTGATTACCTCGCTACGTTTGACGCCTTTATTCTCGCCTCAAAAAGCGAAGGGCTGCCGCGCGTGGTGCTGGAAGCGATGCTTCTCAATATCCCCGTGATTGGCTCTCAGGTGACCGGCACGGCGGAGTTGATAGATCATGATTCGACAGGGCTGCTCTTCCCCTGGAGCGATGTTTCACAGCTTGCACAGCATCTGGACAATATCTGGGCAGATGCGGAACTGCGGGCTCGACTGGCTGCGGCAGCATACCAGAACGTCTGTCATACCTATGCCATCGAAAACTATGTCAGCGGTGTCGAAGCCGTGCTTGGCGCGCACTAACCAAACGAGATAACTATGTTTAAATTTCTTAATGCTCGCTATCGTCATATCACCGGGCGACACAATATTCCTTATAGCTCTCTGCCAGTGACGGGCGCAGTTGCTGCGGTGGATTCTATTGTGATTCCGTGTACCGGCGCAGATTTCGTCGAAGAAGCATTACTCTCTGCCACCTTCGCGGAACGTTATGCCACCGGGGTGAGCGAAATCGTCATCGTCAGCGATCAGCCTGAATCCGCCTTTGGGGTACTGCCGCCTAAAACCCGCGTAGTGACGCTTAACCTTCCGGTTCGTGAGGAAGGTTACCGCTATAAGCAGATCTACCTCAGCCGTCTGGTGAAGCTTAACGCCCCGCTGCAGGCGCGCGGTGAAGGCGTATTGATGATCGATTCCGATCTCAATCTGCTGAAAATGCCAGAGATCAACATGGCCGATATGCACATTTACTCCAGCTTCCGTCAGGGCAAAATGATTGCGAAGCTGGACGGCGCGCCAGCGGAGAAAGTGCCGGCGTATTACAAGGAGACGGTGCGCCCGTATCTGGTCGATCACGTTAACGGCGCGTTTCTTGCGGCCACTAAAAAGACCTGGCGCCGTATCTGCCCGCTGTGGCTGACGCTGTTCCAGGATACCTGGGAGCTGATGGACGACACGCAGCCGCCGACCGATCAGCTGCCGCTCGCCGCGCTGCTGGACATGCTGGATCTAAAAACGGTTAACCTGGGCGACTGGATGAACTGGCCGGTTTCCAAGAAGATCGGCGGTCAGGAAGCCGTTGTACCAAAAGAGGTGATTGGCGCACACGGTGGTTTCCCTCTCTCCGAATGGCAGAAGTATCTTGAATCGCCGGATAACAAACTGCTGTTCAAAGGCCAGGACTACACCCGCAAGGTGCGTTACCTGACGGACGAAGAGAAGAAGAACCAATAAAAAAAGGGGCCTCAGGCCCCTTTTTGATTACTTATCCCAGCTCAGGATCACTTTCCCTGACTGGCCGGAACGCATCGCGTCGAAGCCCTGCTGGAACTCATCGATGGAGAAACGGTGGGTAATAATCGGGGACAGATCCAGGCCGGACTGGATCAGCGCCGCCATCTTGTACCAGGTCTCGAACATCTCGCGGCCATAGATGCCCTTGATGAACAGCCCCTTGAAGATGACTTTGTTCCAGTCGATAGACATATCTGACGGCGGGATCCCCAACATCGCGATACGGCCACCGTGGTTCATGGTGTCGAGCATGGTGCGGAACGCCGGTGGCGCACCGGACATCTCAAGACCCACGTCAAAACCTTCAGTCATGCCCAGCTCTTCCATCACGTCGGTCAGGCTCTCTTTCGAGACATCCACCGCGCGGGTGACGCCCATTTTGCGCGCCAGCGACAGACGGTATTCGTTCACGTCGGTGATCACAACGTTGCGCGCACCCACGTGCTTCGCCACGGCTGCCGCCATAATGCCGATTGGGCCCGCGCCGGAGACCAGCACGTCTTCACCGACCAGGTCGAAGGAGAGCGCCGTGTGCACCGCGTTGCCGAACGGGTCGAAAATGGAGGCCAGATCGTCAGAAATATTATCCGGGATTTTGAACGCGTTAAACGCCGGGATCACCAGGTATTCCGCGAAGCAGCCCGGACGGTTTACGCCCACGCCAATGGTATTACGGCACAGGTGAGTACGCCCGCCGCGGCAGTTACGGCAGTGGCCGCAGGTAATGTGGCCTTCACCGGAAACGCGGTCACCGATTTTGAAGCCTTTCACTTCCTGGCCGATACCCACCACTTCACCGACATATTCGTGACCGACAACCATCGGTACCGGAATGGTTTTCTGCGCCCACTGGTCCCAGTTGTAGATGTGAACGTCAGTACCGCAGATGGCGGTTTTACGAATTTTGATCAGCAGATCGTTATGACCGACTTCCGGCTCCGGCACGTCGGTCATCCAAATCCCTTCTTCCGCTTTCAGTTTGGATAACGCTTTCATCACACGTCCTCAGGCAATGACGCCCAGCTGTTTACCGATGCGGGTAAAGGCTTCCACCGCACGTTCAATTTGTTCAGGCGTATGCGCCGCAGACATCTGGGTGCGGATACGCGCCTGACCTTTTGGCACCACCGGGAAGAAGAACCCGGTGACGTAAATCCCTTCTTTCTGCAGTTCGCGGGCAAATTGCTGCGCGACGACCGCATCGCCCAGCATCACCGGAATGATCGCATGGTCGGCACCGGCGAGGGTGAACCCTGCTGCGCTCATTTTTTCACGGAACAGACGGGCGTTAGACCACAGACGGTCGCGCAGCGCGGCACCGGACTCCACCATCTCCAGCACTTTGATAGAAGCGGCAACAATCGCCGGCGCCAGGGAGTTGGAGAACAGATACGGACGGGAGCGCTGACGCAGCCACTCAACCACCTCTTTACGCGCGGCGGTATAGCCGCCGGACGCGCCGCCGAGCGCTTTGCCCAGCGTACCGGTGATGATATCCACGCGGCCCATCACGTCACAGTATTCGTGCGAACCGCGGCCATTTTCACCGACAAAACCGACCGCGTGAGAGTCATCGACCATCACCAGCGCGTCGTATTTATCCGCCAGGTCGCACACGCCCTTCAGGTTGGCGATCACGCCGTCCATGGAGAACACGCCGTCGGTGGCGATCAGCACGTGGCGAGCACCCGCTTCACGAGCCTCTTTCAGGCGCGCTTCCAGCTCAACCATATCGTTGTTGGCGTAGCGGAAACGCTTCGCTTTACACAGGCGTACGCCGTCGATGATGGAAGCGTGGTTCAGAGCGTCGGAGATGATCGCATCTTCTGCGCCGAGCAGGGTCTCAAACAGACCGCCGTTGGCGTCAAAGCAGGAGGAGTACAGAATCGCGTCTTCCATTCCGAGGAAGCTCGCCAGCTTTTGCTCAAGCTGCTTGTGGCTGTCCTGCGTACCGCAGATAAAGCGTACGGAGGCCATGCCGAAACCGTGGGTGTCCATGCCGTTTTTTGCAGCGGCAATCAGCTCAGGGTGATTTGCGAGACCTAAGTAGTTGTTCGCACAAAAGTTGATCACATGGCTGCCGTCGGCAACGGTGATGTCCGCCTGCTGGGCAGACGTGATAATACGCTCTTCCTTGAACAACCCTTCCGCACGTGCGGTGTCGAGGTCGCTGTTTAACTGTTTGTAAAAATCACCACGCATTGCAATTCTCCAGACTCGGCAAATTTCGGGACATATTACCCAAACCTATAGTTCATGACGAGATGACACGTCATCTCTTGTCGTTTTTGCAGCATAAATCACGCGTACCCCTGCGCTATGTCGGTGAATGGCTGAAGGGCAGCCATACTAATGATATGATAGAGACATTAGCGTCCGGGATTGTCCCCGGGCTCCACACTTCAAAGGTTACAGTTATGATCATCGTTACCGGCGGCGCGGGCTTTATCGGCAGCAATATTGTTAAGGCTCTCAATGACAAAGGCATCACCGACATCCTGGTGGTTGACAACCTGAAAGACGGCACCAAGTTCGTCAACCTGGTGGATCTGAACATCGCTGACTACATGGATAAAGAAGACTTCCTTATCCAGATTATGGCAGGCGAAGAGTTCGGCGAGATCGAAGCTATCTTCCACGAAGGTGCGTGTTCTTCCACCACCGAGTGGGACGGTAAGTACATGATGGACAACAACTATCAGTACTCTAAAGAGCTCCTGCACTACTGCCTGGAGCGTGAAATTCCGTTCCTGTACGCCTCCTCCGCGGCAACCTACGGCGGCCGCACCTCGGACTTCATCGAATCCCGCGAGTATGAGCAGCCGCTGAACGTCTACGGTTACTCTAAATTCCTGTTCGACGAGTACGTGCGTCAGGTTCTACCAGAAGCGAACTCGCAGATCGTCGGTTTCCGCTACTTCAACGTCTACGGACCGCGCGAAGGCCACAAAGGCAGCATGGCGAGCGTGGCGTTCCATCTGAACACCCAGCTGAACAACGGCGAAAGCCCGAAACTGTTCGAAGGCAGCGACGGCTTTAAGCGTGACTTCGTCTACGTGGGTGACGTGGCCGCAGTGAACCTGTGGTTCTGGGAAAACGGCGTATCCGGCATCTTCAACCTGGGCACCGGTCGCGCGGAGTCCTTCCAGGCAGTGGCTGACGCAACGCTGGCGTATCACAAAAAAGGCAGCATCGAGTACATTCCGTTCCCTGACAAGCTGAAAGGCCGTTATCAGGCGTTCACCCAGGCTGACCTGACTAACCTGCGCGCCGCAGGCTACGACAAGCCGTTCAAGACCGTTGCCGAAGGCGTAACGGAATATATGGCCTGGCTGAACCGCGACGCGTAAGTATGAAGATTCTGGTGATCGGCCCGTCATGGGTGGGCGACATGATGATGTCGCAAAGTCTCTATCGCACGCTCAAGGCGCGTTATCCCCAGGCGATAATCGACGTGATGGCACCCGCATGGTGCCGTCCGCTGTTGTCGCGTATGCCTGAAGTGAATGAAGCCATCCCGATGCCGCTCGGCCACGGGGCGCTGGAGATTGGCGAGCGTCGTAAGCTCGGTCATAGCCTGCGCGAGAAGCGCTACGATCGCGCGTATGTCCTGCCAAACTCCTTTAAATCCGCGCTGGTGCCCTTTTTTGCGGGCATCCCTCATCGCACCGGCTGGCGAGGTGAAATGCGCTACGGCCTGCTGAACGACGCGCGAGTGCTGGATAAAGAGGCCTGGCCGCTGATGGTGGAGCGCTATGTGGCGCTGGCCTACGACAAAGGCGTGATGCGCAGTGCGAAAGATCTGCCGCAGCCGCTGCTCTGGCCACAGCTTCAGGTTAATGACGGTGAAAAATCCCAGGCCTGTAGCGCGTTTGGCCTTTCGTCTGAACGCCCGATGATTGGCTTCTGCCCCGGCGCCGAGTTCGGCCCGGCAAAACGCTGGCCGCACTATCACTATGCGGAACTGGCGAAACAGCTGATTGACGAAGGCTACCAGATTGTCCTGTTCGGTTCGGCAAAGGACCACGAGGCAGGCAACGAAATTCTCGCGACCCTCAGTAATGAACAGCAGGCCTGGTGCCGCAATCTGGCAGGCGAAACGCAGCTCGAGCAGGCGGTTATTCTGATTGCCGCCTGTAAGGCTGTGGTCAGCAACGACTCTGGCCTGATGCACGTCGCTGCCGCCCTCAACCGCCCGCTGGTGGCGCTGTATGGCCCAAGCAGCCCGGACTTCACGCCCCCGCTTTCTCATAAAGCGCGCGTCATTCGCCTGATCGCTGGCTACCACAAAGTGCGCAAAGGCGATGCCGCAGATGGCTACCATCAGAGCCTGATCGACATTACGCCAGAGCGCGTTCTCGGAGAGCTTAACGAACTGCTGTTGAGCGAAGAAGGATAACGAATGCGGGTATTAATCGTTAAAACCTCTTCGATGGGCGATGTTCTGCATACGCTGCCGTCGCTGACGGACGCCATGCGGGCCATTCCCGGCATTCGTTTTGACTGGGTTGTTGAAGAAGGCTTCGCGCAGATCCCCACCTGGCATGAAGCGGTTGACCGCGTGATCCCGGTGGCGATTCGCCGCTGGCGCAAAGCGTGGTTCTCCGCTCCGATTAAAGCCGAACGCAAAGCCTTCCGCGAGGCGGTGCAGGCACAGCATTACGACGCAATCATCGACGCACAGGGGCTGGTGAAAAGCGCTGCGCTAGTGACGCGTCTGGCACGAGGCGTAAAGCACGGAATGGACTGGCACACCGCCCGCGAACCGCTGGCGAGCCTGTTCTATAACCGCCGCCACCACATCGCAAAGCAACAGCATGCCGTCGAACGTACCCGCGAGCTGTTTGCAAAAAGCCTCGGCTATGCGAAACCGGAAACCCAGGGCGACTACGCCATTGCACAGCACTTTTTGCGCAATACAGATCCCAGTGCTCAGCCTTATCTTGTCTTCCTGCATGCCACAACGCGCGACGATAAACACTGGCCGGAATCGCACTGGCGAAGCCTGATTGAACTAATGCAACCGATCGGCATCCATATTAAACTGCCCTGGGGCGCTGAACATGAGCGACAGCGTGCAGAGCGTCTGGCAGCAGGCTTTTCACACGTCGAGGTATTGCCGAAACTCACGCTGGCGCAGGTTGCAGCGCAGCTGGCGGGAGCGAATGCTGTTGTTTCCGTTGATACAGGTTTAAGCCATTTAACCGCGGCGCTGGATCGTCCGAATATTACGATTTTTGGTCCGACCGATCCTGGATTGATCGGGGGTTACGGTAAAAACCAGCATCAAATGGTCAGCCCGACCCAGCAAACAAAGGATATCAGCGCAGATGCTATTTTTTCATTTTTACAGGGCAGCCGTTGGCTTTCCAACAGGGATATCTAACGCATGAGTTACGTATTTCTGCTGATTTTACTCTTTCCGGTAAAGCTTATCCGGAAGCTGCTCCGCAAAGAGACAGGTAAAAACCTGGTCATTCAGACAGCAAAAATCGGCGATTTTGTTAATGCAACGCCCCTTCTGGCATACCTGCAAAAAAGCGACGTGCTCATCAGTCGTAGCGTGAGTGCATTGGCAAAGCATGATGAGACGATCGACGAGATTTTTTTTATCGAGCAGCATAAGCGTAACCTCTGGCGAAAGCTGGTCTTTGCCTGTCGGATCATGAACCGCTATGACAATGTCTATCTCCTGCAACCCAATAGCGTGAACCTCTTTTTCGCCTCCGTGTGTAACGCTAAAAATAAACAATTTTTAAGTATTTACACGCGCAGGTGGTATCACGGTATTTTCTATGCAACGGCAGACGGTACTGTTGAACACGGTAGAAAGACGCTATCGGTCACGAACTATCTCAAACTGGCCGATCGCACCTTAACCTGGCAAGACTCGCCAAAGCACGCCACAAAGCCACTTTTCAAACCTGCGACCTATCCGGCAATCCTCGATAAACCCGGCGTGATCCGCATTGGCATCAGCGTAGCAGCCGGAAATAAAGCGAAAACCGTTCCGCCGGTCATCTGGAAGCAAATTGCCGATCGTCTCGCAGACCTGCCCTGCGAATTTTATGTTTTTGGCGCCCCGAATGAACAATCGTGGATGGATGATATCACCCGCGCTTACGGTGAACTGCCCAACTTTATTAATTTGATTGGCAAAATCTCGCTTGAAGAGCTGCCGTGGGCCATCTCAAAAATGGATTGCTATATCGCGTCTGACTCGGGGAATGTCTACATTGCCGATGCGGTCGGAGTACCGGTAATCTTACTGTTCGGGCCTTGCTGCCACTATGAACAGCGCCCGCTGGGCAACGTATTGCTGATTGGTAATGATGACAACATTTGCTCCTATGTTTTTGAAACACGATATTACTTCTCACAGAGCCGGGAAGAACTCTTCGCTGTAACAGACGAAGCGTTACGTGACCTCAAACACTTTATTTGTGAGTTATCAACCATTAACGCAACCGCAAGCTCCTTTGATGCTCCAGGAAACTAATTATTATGGCTTTTCTAAGCATCATTATTGCCGCGCATAATGCCAAAGATACGCTTAACTCCACGTTAGAAAGCCTGCAAAACGCGATTGAAGGTGCGGGCGATGATGTGGAGATCATTATCTTTAACGACAGTTCAAACGACTCAACGCAGGATATTATTGAGGCGTGGCTACCAACGCTTCCGAATGCGCAATCCCGATACGTTGAATACCGTAACGTAGGTCAGGTTCGAAACAGTGCCCTCTCGCTGGCCTCAGGTGAATATATTACCATGCTGGATAGCGATGACCGGATGAAACCGGGCAGCATTAGGGACGCCGTGGCGTTTCTCAAAACAGAGCACCCTGATATGCTCCTGACGCGCCTGCTGGAAATTCGTGACACAAAAAAAATTACAGCCGACTGGCAGGGGTTCTCCCCAGTTGCGTTGTCACAACATGAGGCAATAAAGCGATTCCTGCAGCACAAAGATTTCCAGGCACATCTCATCGGGCAATTCATTCATCGAAAATTGTATGCAAGTAACCCGATCCCTTCGATGGTCTGCTATGAAGATTTCGCCGTATTTCCCGGCATGTTGATGCAGTCGAGTAAAATAGTCTATCAGCGTCAGGGACACTATTATTACATCAAACGTAACGACAGTTTGTCGAGCCGTCTCGACGCCAGTAAAATCGCCACACTGGTTGATTGCACATTGCAAATGGAAAAAACATTCCCTCGTTCTTTTAAGCATCTAGTTAATTGTCACTGGTTTGATATTTACAGTAACCATCGGCAGCATCTGACTGACCTACAGCTCAAACTGGTTAAACAGCGGGTAAATGCACTTTATTCTCTCTCTTTCTTCTTCACCAGAGATGTACGTTTCAGCTACAAAAAAAGGGTCATTGAGGCATTATGGAAAAAGTAAAACTGCGGCTTTATCAGCTTACGCTGATTTTGAGCCTTATATCGCTTGCGCTGGCGCTGCTGAGTTCAGGTAAGCAGCGAGAGTTTTTCTATATTGCGATTTATACCAGCATTATCGGCTTAGCGTGCGAATATAAAAAAATCACAGTGCGTCCTTTTTCTATCGCGCTACCGGTTTTGCTAATAGGCGTTACTAACCTTATTTGGTACATGGTGTATGAGTATCATAGTGAAGGTCTTAACGCTTACAACGATTATCTTAGTGCAAGCAAGAAGTTAATTTTAGCGAGTATCCTCGTCTTCTATCTTGACCGCTTTAAATTTTACATCAATAAATATTCGTTTCAGAAGCTGTTCTTATATTTTGCGGGCATCGGGTTCGTACTAGCCACTGCCTATGGTTTATGGCAGGCATCACAGGGTATGACACGTATTGAGATGGCCATTAATCGCGCGACCGTATCGGCTTATGTTTACTCTGTCTTATCACTGGCTTTCATATACAGCCTTTTTCTTCAAAAAAATACTAAACTGTATATCGTCGCGGGCCTCACTATTTTAACCTCCTGGTATATCATTCTCTTGACAGGCACACGTGCTGCAATGGGTTTGTATTTGCTTCTGGCGATAGTGCTGACACTCTACCACTTCAGAAGAATTCACCTTAAATCGACACTAATATTCTTGTGCATTGTGGCGGGTATTGCCATCGTGAGCTATAAGCCGTTAATCTCTCCCAAGATAACGCAAGCACAGGTCGAAGTTGAGAAATATCAAAGTGGCGTTGACGGCACTTCTCTAGGCTCTCGTTTTACCATGTGGAACGTCGGTATTCAGAATGGGCTTACCCATCCGCTCGGACAATCACTGGAAAATCGGTATGACTGGACGCAGCGTTATATTAATGAAGGGCACCCTAATTTAATCACTGCACTCGGCTATTTAAAAGTACATCTGCACAACGAATTTATCGAAAAATATTCTCTGCAGGGGATCCCCGGCCTGGCGATATTATTCTTTTTCTATATATCGATGATCGGTTATGCACTTAAAAACAGGAATGGCCTGCTGCTGACGACCATGCTTCTTTTATTACTCTATGGTCTGACGGACGTTATACTATTGAGCTCAGAAGCCTTAATCTTCTTTGTCACCGTGTTTGCGCTGAGTACACCTTTTTCGCAAACCCGGCAACGTTAATGATAATGCCCGCCTGGCGGGCATTATTTTTTCTTGTATTGATAAAACTCCGCCAGCGTCATCCCCACCGTCTTATCGGATAACCAGCTAAAGAGCGTTTCTAAATCCTGATACAACCCTTCGATCGCCGCCTCATCTTTAAACGTAGGGCTTCCGCCAGGCATAAATTCCGACGAATGAAGCATAAACTCCACGTACTCACTTCCTTGCGACAGGCATTGTTGTGCGACCTGAATCATTTGCGCCGCATTCTCACCGGATGGTCTTAGCCAGTTGACTGAGGGTGAGCGGTATTTACCGCGAAGCCTATCGTAACCCTGTTTGATTGTGTTCAACCAGGCCGGGTGTTTATACTGAATGCTCATCGGCACTTCGAGTAATGGGCTATTGCCCGCCTGGGAAATATTGTCTAAATCCATGAAATAGGCGTGGTCGGGGAAATGCTGATAATCCGTTCCGCCATTACCCTGCGGGGCGCCTTTCGCATTGCGCCAGTTCACGCGTGGCGTTACGGAGCAATCAACCTGGTAGCCCAGTTCAACGAGTAATTTTGCATAGCGACTGTCAAACGCCCAACGTCCGGCACGGTGGCTTAACATTTTGGTCTGGAAGGTCTCTTCCAGCAGGCGGGTCATGAACAGCACCTTTTCGCGCATCACCTCATCCGAAAATTCAATCAGATAAGGCTGCCAGCGCCAGTCATCACCCGTGAGATCGTGTTCCGGCGGGCTATTCCATGCGTGAAGGTGCATCCCCACTTCCCCCTGACCGCGGGCGATCGCGTCCCTGGCGAATTCGATGAAAACAGGCTCGATCGCCATCTCGTAATTGGTCAGCCACACGGGCTTAAAGCCGAAACGCTCACAAAGCGTCTGAAAACGCGCCAGATAGCGCGCGTTTTCCGTTTTGATGACGCGGTGATTTTGCCAGAGATTATCGCCCTCAGTATCAATTGTGATGATAAACGCTGGTTTGTTCATAATGAGTCCGCAAGACAGGAAAGTTAGCGCTATGTTACGCACTCTCCAAAGCATGAGTAAACCCTTGCTGGGAAATTACTAAGATTATGGAGAAAGAGTGCAAGTCGCTATCAGGTCTATTAGAATTGCCCTTAGTACAACGCCGATAAGATGATGATGAATAACTTACCTGACACACCTGATTTGCGCATTTTACTTATCAAACTCCGCCATCATGGCGACATGTTGCTGACCACTCCCGTCATTAATTCGTTACGTCAAAAATGGCCGCAGGCGCAGATTGATGTCCTGCTGTACGAAGAAACGCGCGATATGCTCGCCGCGCATCCGGCGATCGGTACAATTTATGGAATCGATCGCAAATGGAAGCAGTTGGGCACGTTGAAGCATCTTCAAAAAGAGTGGCAGTTGCTGTGTGCGTTAAGAAATCAGCATTATCATCTGGTGATTAATCTTGCCGATCAATGGCGTAGCGCGATCGTCACCCGCTTCACCGGTGCCCCCGTTCGCCTCGGATTCGCGTTTAACAAACGCAACAGTGCATTCTGGCGTTTTTGTCACACCGATCTGGTCTCTGTCGACGGCCACAAATCCCTGCATACGGTCGAACAGAATCTCTCTATTTTGGCACCATTACCGGTCGTGCCGCAGCCTGCCGTCACCATGGCTTACACCGCAGAAGACTGGGATTATGCGCGTTATAGACTGGCTCAGGCAGGTGTGGGCGACAGCTACATCGTGATCCAGCCGACGTCCCGCTGGTTCTTTAAATGCTGGAGCGAAGACAAAATGGCGCAAACCATTACTGCGCTGCAGCAGGATGGTCATACGGTTGTGCTCACCGCGGGGCCGGATAAAAAAGAGCTGGCGATGATCGATCGCATTCTCGCTGCCGCACCGAAAACCGGCGTCGTTTCGCTGGCAGGCCAGTTGACGCTGCGTCAACTGGCATCGCTTATCGATCATACGCGTCTTTTTATTGGCGTTGACTCCGTTCCAATGCATATGGCCGCCGCGCTGCAAACGCCCTGCGTGGCATTGTTTGGTCCATCAAAACTGACCTTCTGGTCACCGTGGCAGGTTAAAGGGGAAGTGATCTGGGCCGGCGATTACGGCCCGTTGCCCGATCCGGATGCCATTGATACCAAAACGAAAGAACGCTATCTCGACGCCATTCCCGTTGATGCTGTCGTCTCCGCCGCAAGGAGATATCTGTCATGAAACACCATCGTCTGGCCATTGTTCGCCAAAAGTATCGCCCTGATGGCGGAGCGGAACGCTTCGTTTCGCGTGCTCTCACCGCGCTGAGCAATCAGAACCTTGAACTCAACGTCATCACGCGTGAGTGGCAGGGAGAGAAGCAAGACGACTGGCATATCCACATTTGCAATCCTCAAAAATGGGGCCGCATCAGTCGAGAGCGCGGATTTGCACAGGCCGCTCGCGCGCTGTGGCAGCAACAGCAGTTTGATATTGTTCAAAGCCATGAGCGCATCCCGGGTTGTGATATCTATCGCGCGGGTGATGGGGTGCATCGTCGCTGGCTGCTTCAGCGCGCGCGCATTTTACCTGCCTGGCGTGCGCAAATGCTGATGTATGACCGCTATCACCGCTACGTGATGCGTGCGGAACGGGAAATGTATCAGGCGCCTGAGTTAAAAGCCGTAATCTGCAATGCGGAGATGATCAAACGCGAAATCGTTGAAGACTTTGATATTGACGCAAATAAAATTCATGTGATTTATAATTCTATTGATTCCAGCCGTTTCGTTCCAGCCCAGGATGTACAGCGTGCGATGCTGCGCCAACAATTTGGTTTGCCAGCCGATGCCGTTGTGTTCTGTTTCGTAGGCTCAGGGTTTGAACGAAAAGGATTAGCCAGCGCCATACGCGCTATTGCTGGAACATCAGCCTGGCTGATTGTGGTTGGGCAAGATAAAGCAGAAGGTCGTTATCGCGACCTCGCCCGTTCGTTAGGCTGTGAGGGGCAAATCCGTTTTCTGGGGATGCAAAAAGAAACTCTGCCTTTTTATCAGCTATCCGATGGTTTACTGTTGCCAACGCTGTATGATCCCTTTCCTAACGTCATTCTTGAAGCGATGGCCTGCGGCTTGCCCGTCATTACTTCAGAGAGTTGCGGTGGTGCAGAGTTTATTCAACAAGGCCAGAGCGGATTTTATTGTGACGCACTTGATATCAGTACATTGAAGGAAGCGGTAGCCGCCATCCCTTCGCTGGAAAAAAATAACAATATGGGACGAGCAGCACGTGAACGTGTAAAAGACGCCACTCCCGAAAAACTATCAAGTCAGCTTATTACGCTTTATCAAAAATTACTGGATTAAAAATGCGCATCCTAATGATTATTGATGGTTTACCCGGTGGAGGAGCCGAAAAAACGGTTCTCACACTCTCCCGCGGATTAATAGAAATGGGGCATCAGGTCTCTCTATTCTCTCTGCGGAAAGTGTGCGACTACGCCATCCCGGAAGGCATCGATTATCAGGTTGTTCAGGACACATGTAAAAAACCGTGGCGAAAGCTGACGGAAATCCCACGCCGCGCCCACCTGCTGGATCACGCGATTGAGCGCGCTGAGCGCAGCGGCAAATTTGATGTGGTGTTCTCTCACCTGCACAAAACAGACCGCATTGTGGCGCACTGCCGCGCGCTGGAACCTGACAAAGTCTGGTTCTGCGTGCACGGCATGTTCTCGTTTTCCTATCTTCGTCATCGCAGCGGTCTTTCGCGCTGGTTTAAACATCTTAAAATTCGTCATACCTACGAAAACCGCAACGTTGTTGCCGTCTCAGACGCCGTGTTGAAAGATCTTTCCGAGACGCTGGCGCTCAATCTTCGACGCAAAGCGGTTATCCATAATCCTTTCGATATTCCTGAAATACAGCGTCTGGCGGATGCGCCCTTCGAGATGCAGGGAAAGGATTACATCATTCATGTTGGCCGCTTTCATGAGCACAAACGCCATGATCGTCTTTTACGTGCGTTCGCTCTGAGTAAAATTGACACAACGCTGGTCATGATGGGCAATGGATCTGAAGCTCAAATTCAAAAACTCAAGCAGCTTGCTGCCGAGTTGGGTATTGAAAACAAAACGGTTTTCCGCTCGTTCGATTCCAACCCCTATCCCTGGATTAAAGGGGCACGCCTTTTAGTGTTAAGTTCTGACTGCGAAGGTTTTGGTAATGTGCTGGTTGAAGCACTTATCTGCCAGACGCCACCGGTCAGTACAAATTGCCCAGGTGGTCCCGCCGAAATCCTTACCGGAGCCTTGGCGCGCGGGCTGGCAGAGTTAAATGACGAGTCACTGGCAAAAACGCTGGCGGATATTTATACCGCCCCGCCGGTCGTTGGCGAAGCCACCATCGCGCCGTTCGGTATCAATGCCATTTGCCAGCAATATATTGCTCTGGTCGATAATCAAAAATAATCAGGTTTCTTATGCAAAATTCAGCCCCATTGTTAAGCGTGGTGGTTGCCGTTTACAACGGTGAAGTTTTCCTGGATCAGTTCTTTACCTGCCTTGTGAATCAACGCATCGACAGCATGGAAGTCATTATTGTCAATGACGGCTCTACTGACCGCTCGATGGAAATCGTCGAAAACTGGCGAGAAAAACTGCCGCAGATGCAGGTTATAGAACAGCAAAACCAGGGCGTATCCATCGCGCGTAACACCGGTCTGGCCGTTGCGACGGGTCAATATCTCTCTTTCCCGGATATTGATGATGTCTTTAAACCGGGCATGTACCAGCGCCTGCTGGATATGGCCGTCACGCAGGATCTGGACGTTGCCACCTGCAACGGAAACTACGTCTGGGAGAATAACAAGAAACCTTCGCGCCCGATCTTCCCTGAAGACAAACTGGCTTCGACAGGGGTCATGGCTGGCCCTGCGTGGTTAAAAATGGCGCTGGATTCTCGTAAATTCCTTCACGTCACCTGGCTGAACATCTATCGCCACGACTTTATCCGTAAACACGGTTTCCATTTCGAACCCGGCCTACGCCATCAGGATATTCCGTGGACCACCGAAGTGCTGCTCGCGGCAGAGCGGGTTCAGTACACCAGTGAACGTTATTACGACTACTACATTCACTCTGCGTCGGTGTCCCATATGCCGGACAATGACGACACGCTGATTCGTTCCGCGCGTCACTACATGAAAATCCTGCAGATGCTCGATGCGATCAATCAGCGCTATCCGGATAAAGTAAAAGGGATCCCTGCCTGCCACTGGCAAATTGCCAAAGAGGGGCTGGGAATTATTCACACCTTCGACAACATGAAGGATGAGAAGAAGAAATCAATGATTATTAAAGAGTTCTTCGAAACAGGCATCTGGAAACTCATCTGGAAAAGTGCAAAAAGTCCGCGTCTGCGCTGGCGGCTGGGTCGACGTTATTTCCGTTTGAAACGGTATCTGGCATAAGAGATAGCTTTACCTGGCCTAAATGCTTAGAATTTGCCCGCCGAAACTAAAAAAACGGATAATCGCTTGGAATTGTTGTATACCGCTCTGCTCTACATCATTCAGCCACTGGTGTGGCTGAGACTGTTGCTTCGTAGCCGGAAAGCGCCTGCGTATCGTAAACGCTGGGCTGAACGCTATGGCTTCTGCCGCAATAAAGTCGTACCGGACGGTATTTTGCTGCATTCCGTTTCTGTCGGTGAAACGCTGGCGGCGATTCCGCTGGTTCGCGCCCTGCGTCACCGCTACCCTTCGCTGCCAATCACCGTCACGACGATGACGCCGACCGGCTCTGAGCGCGCGTTATCCGCTTTCGGTAAAGACGTGCAGCACGTCTATCTGCCTTATGACCTGCCCTGCGCTATGAATCGTTTCCTCAACACCGTGCGTCCGAAGCTGGTGATCGTGATGGAAACCGAACTGTGGCCGAACATGATTTCCGCTCTGCATGCCCGTAAAATCCCGCTGGTAATTGCTAATGCCCGCCTGTCAGAGCGTTCGGCGAAAGGTTACGGCAAGCTGGGTAAATTTATGCGCCGCCTGCTCAGCAAGATCACGCTGATTGCCGCGCAGAATGAAGAAGATGCAGCACGCTTTATCTCTCTGGGCCTCAAACGCAACCAGCTTGCGGTAACGGGCAGCCTGAAATTTGATATTTCCGTTACCCCTGAACTCGCCGCTCGAGCGATCACTCTGCGTCGCCAGTGGGCCCCACGTCGTCAGGTCTGGATTGCAACCAGTACTCATGATGGCGAAGAAGAGATCATCCTGCAGGCTCACCGCAAGCTGCTGGAAAAATTCCCTGATTTACTGCTGATCCTCGTGCCTCGCCATCCGGAGCGTTTTAAAGATGCCCGTGAAATGGTCCAGAAAGGCGGCTTCAGCTTCACGCTGCGCAGCAGCGGTGAAATCCCTTCCGGCAGCACCCAGGTGGTGATTGGCGATACGATGGGCGAGCTGATGCTGCTGTACGGCATTGCTGACCTCGCGTTTGTCGGCGGCAGCCTGGTCGAGCGCGGCGGTCATAACCCGCTGGAGCCGGCAGCCCACGCCATTCCGGTGCTGATGGGGCCGCACACGTTTAACTTCAAAGATATCTGCGCAAAATTACAGCAGGCCGATGGTTTAATTACCGTGACCGATGCGGATTCGGTGGTTAAAGAGGTATCGACCCTTCTGACTGACGAAGATTATCGCCTGTGGTACGGACGTCATGCCGTCGAAGTGCTGCACCAGAACCAGGGCGCACTGACCCGACTGCTGCAGCTTCTGCAACCTTATCTGCCTCAGCGGAGTCACTGATGTCAACGCGTCTGTCGGTCGTAATGATCGCCAAAAACGCCGCCGATCTGCTTCCGGATTGCCTGGCGTCGGTTGCCTGGGCTGACGAGATAGTCATTCTTGACTCCGGAAGTACGGACCACACGGTGGACGTTGCCCGGGCAGCGGGCGCAAAAGTCTTTATCGACGCTGACTGGCAAGGCTATGGTATTCAACGCCAGCGCGCGCAGGGGTATGCCACAGGTGATTATGTCCTGATGCTCGACACCGACGAGCGCATTACACCGGAGCTTCAGCAGGCCATTCAGGCGGTGCTTTCTTCGCCCCAGCCTGGTGCCGTATACAGCATTGCCCGCCGCAATTACTTCCTTGGCCGTTTTATGCGCCACAGCGGCTGGTATCCTGACCGCGTGATGCGCCTCTACGAGCGCGAGCAGTATCAGTACAACGACAATCTGGTGCATGAATCCCTGAACTGCGATAGCGCCCAGGTGATTCC
Organism: Enterobacter sp. ECC-249; assembly: GCF_043965265.1. Lineage (NCBI taxonomy): Bacteria > Pseudomonadati > Pseudomonadota > Gammaproteobacteria > Enterobacterales > Enterobacteriaceae > Enterobacter > Enterobacter sp. ECC-249. The sequence goes on along the minus strand of NZ_CP143660.1, from coordinate 665,463 downwards.
CCTGACGGGCGATTTGCTGCACCTGACCTGCCGTGATTTCGCAAGCTTTCAGCGTAAACAGCTCAACTATGCAACCGCATGGGCGCAGGAGCGTCACCAGCGCGGCAAGAAGGCCTCGCTGACGGGTATCTTCACCCACACGCTGGGCGCGTTCCTGAAAACGCTGCTGCTGCGTGGTGGCGTCCTGGACGGCAAGCAGGGCTGGTTACTCGCGGTAGTGAATGCCCAGTATACTTTCAACAAATACACCGAGCTGTGGGCGCTCTGCCGCGGCTACTCAGAGAAAACGTGAGCCATGAGCACAAAAGCGATTTATCCGGGTACCTTCGATCCGATCACCAACGGTCATCTTGATATCATCACCCGTGCGGCGTGCATGTTCGACAAGGTGATCCTGGCCATTGCCGCCAGCCCCAGCAAAAAGCCGATGTTTGATCTCAACGAGCGCGTACAGCTCGCCACCGATGCCATTTCGCACCTGCCGAATGTTGAGGTGGTCGGGTTTAGCGACCTGATGGCTAACTTCGCCCGCGCTCAGCAGGCAAACATTCTGATCCGTGGTTTACGCGCGGTGGCAGACTTCGAGTATGAGATGCAGCTGGCACACATGAACCGTCACCTGATGCCGGAGCTGGAGAGCGTGTTCCTGATGCCCTCCAAAGAGTGGTCGTTTATCTCGTCCACGCTGGTAAAAGAGGTGGCGCGTCATCACGGGGACGTTACCCATTTCCTGCCGGTTAACGCCCACCAGGCATTGATGGAAAAGCTAAAGTAACCTTATTTCTGGCACTGACGGCAGTAAAACGTGGCGCGCTGGGCGTGCTTCGTGGCAATCACTGGCGTGCCGCAGACTCTGCACGGTTCGCCTTTACGGCCATATACCTGCAGCTCCTGAGCAAAATAGCCCGGCTTGCCGTCACTTTGCAGGAAGTCCTTCAACGTTGTCCCGCCCTGTTCAATCGAGCGAAGTAATACGGCTTTAATCACCCGGACCAGCAGCTCACACTCCTGCGCCGACAGCGAAGAGGCCAGCCGATCGGGATGGATCCCGGCCGCAAACAGCGATTCGCTGGCATAGATATTCCCCACGCCGACCACCAGCTTGTTATCCATCAGCCAGGGCTTAATTGGGCTTTTCTTCTTCGCACACTTCGCCTTGAGGTATTCCGCGTTAAACGCGTCCGAGAGCGGCTCTGGCCCCAGATGCGCCAGCACGTTATGTCCTTCCAGCTCCTTCGTCCACAGCCACGCGCCAAAGCGCCGTGGGTCGGTGTAACGGAGCACTTTGCCGTTGCTCATCACCAGATCGACGTGGTCGTGCTTTTCCGCAGGCAGTTCTTCGGTAAGAATGCGCAGGCTCCCGGACATCCCCAGGTGGATAATAATCCAGCCGTCGGGCAGCTCCAGCAGCAGGTATTTCGCGCGACGCTGTACGCTAAGGACGGGTTTATCGCTTAACGCGTGGATCTCATCGGACACCGGCCAGCGCAGACGTCCATTGCGGACCACCGCGTGAAGAATTGTTGCGCCGACCAGATGGGGCTCAATGCCGCGACGGCTGGTTTCTACCTCAGGTAATTCAGGCATAGTTCCTCCGTTGAGATACAGAATGCAAAAAACCCCGCAGTTGCGGGGTTTTTCGATACAAGGAGGCTAAAATTATTTGATTTTAGCTTCTTTGTACAGTACGTGCTGGCGTACAACTGGATCGAACTTTTTCAGTTCCAGTTTTTCCGGCTTAGTACGTTTGTTCTTCGTGGTGGTGTAGAAGTGACCTGTACCAGCAGAAGAAACCAGCTTGATTTTCTCGCGAATACCTTTAGCCATGATTTATTTCCTCTTTAAGTACTTAGTACTTTTCGCCACGGGCACGCAGTTCGGACAGAACTGTATCGATGCCTTTCTTATCGATTACACGCATACCTTTAGCAGATACGCGCAGGGTGACAAAACGCTTCTCGCTCTCAACCCAGAAACGGTGAGAGTGCAGGTTCGGCAGGAAACGGCGTTTAGTCGCGTTCAGTGCGTGGGAACGGTTGTTACCGGTCACCGGACGCTTGCCAGTAACTTGGCAGACTCGGGACATGTCTATTCTCCAAAAATCAAATTAGCTCGAGCTTCGTATGGGGTATCGGCGCCTCGTCAGGCTTTACAGCCCGGTCATCGCATAGTTCTAAGTGAACTCTCGATTGCCAGGCCCAAATGCCAAACCCGAGATTCTCAAAGGTGGCGTAGTATACGCTGACTCGGCGGTGTGCTCAAGTCCCGAACAGACAAAGATCCCGATGGATCGCGAGAAATAGCCTAAATCCAGCCATGTTCTGCGAAAGAAATGTACTCACCGCGGCCAATTATCAGATGGTCCAGCACACGAATGTCCATGAATTGACAGCATTTGATAATGCGTTCGGTGATTTCTTTGTCAGCTCTGCTCGGTTCTGCACAGCCAGAGGGGTGATTATGCGCGAGGATCACGCCCGCTGCATTCACTTTTATCGCTTCCCGCACAATTTCACGCGGATGCACCTCAACGTGGCTCAATGTGCCCGCAAAGAGACAGCTATGTTTAAGCACTCGATTTCTGTTATCGACAAAGATCACCATAAAGATCTCGCGTTCAATATCGGTTAACTGACTTTGCAGGAATTCACGCGTCATTTCTGGTGTCAGGATCGGATCTTCCTTCTCCATACGGACATTGTAAAAACGGCGGGCAAGTTCAGCAATGCCCCTCAGCTGGGCATATTTCGCCACACCGATCCCCTCAACGTGCTTAAACTGAGCCAGATCGGCAGTCAGTAAACCGTAAAGCGAACCGAAATGTGCTATCAGCTCTTTTGCCAGCGTAAATACCGTTTTTCCTGGCGTTCCGGTACGTAAAAAGAGCGCCAATAGTTCATCGTCTTTTAACAGAGTGACGCCATAGCGCAGCAGTTTTTCGCGCGGCAGCAGCTCCTCATCCTCTTCTTCCATGCTCTTTCTCCCTTTTTTATCCTCATGCTGCCACAGGCCAATCCGTCGCTCGACGGCCAGATTGCGTTCTTGCGTAGCGCCTCGCAAACTGGTCGAAGGACAAAATCACCCCGATTTGGGGATTGTGATAAAATGCCCGCTCTCTGGTGAAACCCAACAGGAAAGAATCATGATGAGCCTGGCCGGTAAAAAAATCGTTCTTGGCGTGAGCGGCGGCATTGCTGCTTATAAAGCGCCGGAGCTGGTGCGTCGTCTGCGCGAGCGCGGGGCTGAAGTGCGGGTCGCGATAACCGAAGGCGGTAAAGCCTTTATCACTCCCCTGAGCCTGCAGGCCGTTTCAGGATACCCGGTATCTGACAGCCTGCTCGATCCGGCCGCCGAAGCCGCGATGGGCCATATTGAGCTGGGTAAATGGGCAGACCTCGTTATCCTCGCCCCCGCCACGGCTGATTTAATCGCTCGGGTGGCGGCCGGTATGGCAAACGATCTGGTCTCTACCATTTGTCTGGCCACGCCTGCGCCTGTTGCCGTCGTTCCTGCCATGAACCAGCAGATGTACCGTAATGCGGCCACCCAGCACAATCTGGAGACGCTGGCCTCACGCGGCCTGCTTATCTGGGGTCCGGACAGCGGCAGCCAGGCCTGCGGCGACGTTGGCCCGGGTCGCATGCTTGATCCGCTGACGATTGTTGATATGGCCGCAGCCCATTTTTCGCCTGTCAACGATCTGCAACATCTCAACATCATGATTACCGCGGGTCCCACGCGCGAGCCGCTGGATCCGGTGCGCTACATCACTAACCACAGCTCCGGCAAAATGGGCTTTGCGATTGCCGCCGCCGCCGCAAGGCGTGGCGCGAACGTCACGCTGGTGAGCGGCCCGGTATCGCTGCCTACCCCTGCGTTTGTGAAGCGAATTGACGTGACCACTGCTCTGGAGATGGAAGCCGCCGTGCAGGCACATGCGCAAAGCCAGCAGATTTTTATCGGCTGTGCGGCCGTTGCAGACTATCGTGCCGAGACGATCGCCGAGGCTAAAATTAAAAAGCAAGGCGATGAATTAACATTAAAAATGGTTAAAAACCCGGACATTGTTGCCGGAGTCGCCGCACTAAAAAGCCATCGTCCATACGTTGTTGGGTTTGCCGCAGAAACGAATAATGTGGAAGAATATGCCCGGCAAAAACGTACCCGCAAAAACCTCGATTTGATTTGCGCGAACGACGTATCGCTGGCCACACAAGGATTTAACAGCGACAGCAATGCACTGCACCTTTTCTGGCAGGATGGAGATAAAGTCTTACCGCTTGAGCGCAAGGAACTCCTGGGCCAACAATTACTGGACGAGATCGTTACCCGTTATGATGAAAAAAATCGACGTTAAGATTCTGGACCCGCGTGTTGGCGAGCAATTCCCGCTGCCAACCTATGCCACCTCCGGCTCTGCCGGTCTTGACCTGCGCGCCTGTCTCGATGACGCCGTAGAACTGGCTCCGGGTGCCACTACCCTGGTTCCAACGGGCCTGGCGATTCACATTGCTGACCCGTCTCTGGCAGCGGTGATCCTGCCGCGTTCTGGTCTGGGCCATAAGCACGGCGTTGTGCTGGGTAATCTGGTGGGCCTGATCGACTCCGACTACCAGGGCCAGCTGATGGTCTCCGTCTGGAACCGTGGTCAGGACAGCTTCACCATTGAACCGGGCGAGCGTATCGCACAGATGGTCTTTGTACCGGTGGTACAGGCAGAATTTAACCTGGTGGCAGACTTTGACGCCACCGACCGTGGCGAAGGCGGCTTCGGCCATTCCGGGCGTAAATAACGGCCCGAAAGACACGTATCTCACAGCGTCATAATGCAATAACAAACCGCAAACGTCAGTTTGCGGTCGCTGTGTGGATGCCAGCCTGGCAAGTGCTTATTTTCAGGGGTATTTTGTAACATGGCAGAAAAACAAACCGCGAAAAGGAATCGTCGCGAAGAAATACTTCAATCTCTGGCTCTGATGCTTGAATCCAGCGATGGCAGTCAACGCATCACCACCGCTAAACTGGCCGCCTCCGTAGGCGTGTCTGAGGCGGCGCTTTACCGTCATTTTCCGAGCAAGACCCGGATGTTCGATAGCCTGATCGAGTTTATTGAAGACAGCCTGATCACGCGCATCAACCTGATTCTGAAAGACGAAAAAGACACCACCGCGCGTCTGCGTCTGATTGTGCTGTTAATTCTGGGCTTCGGTGAACGGAATCCGGGCTTAACCCGTATCCTCACCGGCCACGCGCTGATGTTTGAGCAGGACAGACTGCAGGGCCGCATTAACCAGCTTTTCGAACGCATTGAAGCGCAGCTGCGCCAGGTACTGCGCGAGAAGAAAATGCGTGAAGGCGAAGGATACAGCATTGATGAAACGCTGCTGGCTAGCCAGATTCTGGCGTTTTGTGAAGGGATGCTCTCCCGCTTTGTGCGTAGCGAATTCAAATACCGTCCAACGGACGATTTTGACGCCCGCTGGCCGTTAGTGGCGGCACAATTACAGTAACGCCAACGCCGGATGGCGGCTTCGCCTTAACCGGCCTACGAACGGGTAGGCCCGGTAAGCGTAGCACCACCGGGCAATTTAATTACACCCCGAACTCTTCCCGGTACGCACGTACCGCTGCAAGATGGTCCGCCATCTCAGGCTTCTCTTCCAGATACGCAATCAGCTCTTTCAGGGTGATAATCGACGTAACTTTACAGCTGTAATCGCGCTCAACTTCCTGAATAGCGGAAATTTCACCACGACCACGCTCCTGTCGATCCAGAGAAATCAGCACGCCAGCAAGCGTCGCACCGTTGGCCTGAATAATCTCCATCGATTCGCGGATCGCCGTGCCCGCGGTGATCACGTCATCGACCAGCATGACGCGGCCCTGCAGCGCGCTGCCGACCAGATTCCCGCCTTCACCGTGGGTTTTGGCCTCTTTGCGGTTAAAGCAGTACGGCACGTCGCGGTCATGGTGTTCCGCCAGCGCCACCGCGGTGGTGGTCGCAATTGGAATGCCTTTATAGGCCGGGCCAAACAGCAGGTCAAAATCAATCCCTGAATCTACCAGCGCTTCGGCATAGAAACGGCCTAACAATGCCAGATCGCGCCCGGTATTAAACAGCCCGGCGTTGAAGAAATAGGGACTCTTACGCCCGGATTTCAGCGTAAATTCGCCAAACTTAAGTACCTGCTTGTTAAGCGCAAACTCAATAAACTGGCGCTGATACGATTTCATGGATTTGCTCCTTTGGTTTTCTGTCTTACAGGCAAAAAAAAGGCGACTCATTGGTCGCCTTTAAAATCAATTTTCTAACGCCGCTTTCTGCGTCGTTACAATGGATTCGATTCCCCCTCGGGCCAACGCCAGCAGGGAGAGAAGCTCTTCGTGGGTGAACGGCTCGCCTTCCGCCGTGCCCTGTACTTCAATGATGCGACCGTCTTCGGTCATCACCACGTTCATGTCGGTTTCGGCTGCGGAATCTTCAACGTATTCCAGATCGCAAAGCGCTTCACCGTTAACGATACCCACGGAAACCGCCGCGACCATGCCTTTCATTGGGTTGGTTTTCAGCTTACCGGCCGCAACCAGCTTATTCAGAGCATCCGCCAGCGCCACGCATGCGCCAGTAATGGAGGCCGTACGCGTACCGCCGTCTGCCTGAATCACATCGCAGTCCAGCGTGATGGTGAATTCGCCGAGGATTTTCAGATCAACGGCGGCGCGCAGCGCACGCGCGATCAGACGCTGAATCTCCATGGTACGACCGCCCTGCTTACCCTTTGCCGCTTCACGGGCATTACGGGTATGGGTCGCACGCGGCAGCATGCCGTACTCTGCGGTGATCCAGCCCTGGCCCTGGCCTTTAAGGAAGCGCGGAACGCCTTCTTCGATGGACGCGGTGCACAGAACCTTTGTGTCACCAAACTCAACCAGCACGGAGCCTTCAGCGTGTTTTGTATAGTTACGGGTCAGGGTGACGGGACGCACCTGATTGGCGCTACGACCTGATGGACGCATGATGGATTCTCCGGCTTGAAACGAATGTGGCTGCGCATTATACGGATAAAGGGCGCTTATTCCTATCCTGAGAAGCCCCCGAAAGCTATAATCCCCCCATCTCTCCTTTAAAAACGGGAATGTCTATGATCCGCAGTATGACCGCCTACGCCCGGCGTGAAATCAAGGGTAGCTGGGGTAGCGCCACATGGGAAATGCGCTCGGTAAACCAGCGTTACCTGGAAACGTATTTCCGTATGCCGGAGCAGTTCCGCAGCCTTGAGCCTGTCGTACGTGAACGCATCCGTACGCGACTGACGCGCGGGAAAGTGGAATGTAATCTGCGCTTTGAGCCTGATGCCAGCGCCCAGGGCGAACTCATCCTCAACGAAAAACTGGCGAAACAGCTCGTGAATGCTGCGAACTGGGTCAAAATGCAGAGCGATGAAGGCGAAATCAACCCGGTTGATATTCTGCGCTGGCCTGGCGTCATGGCGGCCGGTGAGCAGGATCTGGATGCCATTGCCGCTGAAATCCTGGCAGCCCTCGACGGAACGCTGGACGACTTTATCGTTGCCCGCGAAACCGAAGGACAGGCGCTGAAAGCGATGATTGAGCAGCGCCTTGAAGGCGTGAGCACCGAAGTAGCCAAAGTCCGCACCCATATGCCGGAAGTCCTGCAATGGCAGCGCGAGCGCCTTGTCGCCAAACTGGAAGAAGCGGAAGTTCAGCTGGAAAACACCCGTCTGGAACAAGAGCTGGTGCTGATGGCACAGCGTATCGACGTCGCTGAAGAGCTGGACCGTCTGGAAGCGCACGTTAAAGAAACCTACAACATTCTGAAGAAGAAAGAAGCTGTGGGCCGCCGTCTGGACTTTATGATGCAGGAGTTTAACCGCGAGTCGAACACCCTGGCGTCTAAGTCGATCAATGCAGAAGTGACGAATTCAGCGATTGAGCTTAAAGTGCTGATTGAGCAGATGCGCGAGCAGATTCAGAATATCGAGTAATGCCTTTCGGGTGGTGTCGACCGCACCACCCATTATTATTTCTAATCCATATCAACGTCATTTTTTACGCATTACCGCCTATCATCAAGCCTGCTCAGGATAGATTAATAAGATTTTATAGGGCAAAATGACTCGCCTTAGAAAATCTCAATCGTGATCTTGCGCACAAATCGCTAATCTCCTCCGCGTTCACACCGGAGGGTATATGCTGCTTCACATCCTTTATCTCATTGGCATCACCGCAGAAGCCATGACCGGCGCGCTTGCCGCCGGACGTCGCCGTATGGATACCTTCGGCGTAATCATTATTGCTACCGCGACCGCGCTGGGCGGCGGTTCCGTGCGCGATATTCTGCTTGGCCATTACCCGCTCGGCTGGGTTAAACACCCTGAGTATGTGATTATCGTGGCGACGGCCGCTGTATTAACCACCATAGTGGCGCCCGTTATGCCCCATCTTCGCCGCCTGTTCCTGGTGCTTGATGCGCTGGGGCTGATTGTCTTTTCGATCATCGGTGCGCAAATCGCGCTCGATATGGGGGAAGGACCGGTTATCGCTACCATTGCCGCCGTGGTCACGGGCGTTTTCGGCGGTGTGCTGCGCGATATGTTCTGCAAGCGCATTCCCCTGGTCTTTCAAAAAGAACTGTATGCCGGCATCTCCTTTGCGGCAGCGGTGCTTTATATCGCCCTACAGCATTACGTTTCTAACCATGACGTGGTGGTCATCTCGACGCTGCTGTTTGGCTTTACGGCCCGCATGCTGGCGCTGCGTCTGAAGCTCGGGCTGCCCGTTTTTCATTACAAACACAGCGCCCACTAGCTTCAAAACCCGTTGATGTGTTGTTCAGCGAGCCATTTCGCCATCACATCAATCTGAGGCGCGTGCATCCAGTTAACGATTTGCCGCGCTTTCTCCTCTCCCGTTCCCGGCAGGGTCTGCCAGTCCTTTGCGTTGCGCCCGCTCATCTTCAGCCACGATATGTCTCCCATTGCCTTCAGCGAAGCCTGGGTCAATGGCACACCCATTGCCATGAGCCAACGGATAAACGGCTTCTCACGCACCAGATTAAATCGGTGCCAGAGCGCCAGCCCGCGTGCTGAGGAAAACCCCGGTGTAGCCTGCAGCTGCGCCTGCGTTAATAACAGCCATGAAAAGAGATGTTCAAAATGATGCGCCTGCCAAAGGGTTCGCCAGCCTGACTCGCCTAATCCTTCAATATCAAACACCTGCTTTGAGCTGAGCCACGTCAGCCGGGCAAAGAACTGCTCCATACACTCCGGCGAAGCATAGAAACAGCTAAGCGCATGATAACGCGAGGCGGGAGGCTCAGGTTTATGTCTGTCCGTACCGCGCCAGACCACCTTATCAAACCGGGGAATACCCTGTCCGGCCAGGCTGATCTGGATCTGATCCCCCGCGGCAATATCCAGCCGCTGCCAGCGCTCAACCGAGCCCAGACTCACCCGCTGCACCTGTTTATCATCTAGCTGCACGGGTTCCAGCGCTGCTACAACGGAAATTTTCCCCGTTCTCCCTACGGAAAAATGAATATGGCTCACCTCAGCGACCTGGGCTGCAGGAGGATATTTCCACGCAACGACCCAGTTGCCTTCTCCCGGTAACCAATCTTCTCCCTCGGGTTCATCCGCCGAACGCACCACAATGCCATCCGTGGCAAAGGGTAATGCTGTTACCTGCCAGGCCGCGCGCTGTTTCTCGACGGCATCAACAGATTCGGCGGGAAGCGTATACCGTGCCGACAGCGTAAAACCGGCCTGAGACAGTTCAGCTAAAGATGTCTGCATATTTTTCGGCCCATCCGGCCAGGCCCAGATGAATACGCCGAGCTTATTCAATAGCGCGTTATCCTTTTGGCGCATCATCGCACCCGCAACCTTTGCGCGAGCGTTCATCCCACCCATCTGCCGCTGTATGTGATTTTCGCTTAACCAGAAAAGCTCGCCCTGTAAGATGCTGTTCGCCAGCTTGCCGGTGAGCTTTTGCGGAACAGACGGGATTAAACGCACCTTCCCGGTCCAGTCTTCCCCTTTCAGGCCATCACCGCGACTGATGGCCTGGGTTAACTTTCCTTCACGATAGACCAGCGTTACCGCCACACCGTCAACTTTGGGCTGCATCCACAGCTGTTGCCGCGCACGCATCCACTTGCTCAGTTCCTCTTTGCTGGCCAACTTATGTACGCCCGTATGGGCAACGGGATGTTTTATGCTCCCCGTCAGCGCGGGGAGTTTCTCTTCTGAAGGCTCACTGCCAAAACAGCGCTGCCACTGCGTTAAACGCCCGTGAAGCTGATCGTAAACCTCGTCGTTAACCTCGCTCACGCCCTGCTTCCAGTAAACCTCATCCCAGCGTTTGATTTGCGCGCTTAACGACGCCATCTCTTTCTCTGCTTTTGCCTGCGACCAGACCGGACATACCGCCGCGCCATAGCCACACCACAACAGCATTAACCCGCTTATCCATCGCCACATCGCTACCCCTCCTTTGCGTTGCAGGAGGTATACCCCGATGCCTGAAACAACTCTAACGGCAACGTTTCGTAATGCGAGACGCTATCCGGTATTTCTTTTGGTTACTGAAAACCACAGATAAAACCTGAAAACGGCACGCAAAATTCAATAATCGAGGGGAAAAAGTGTGACAAAGGCTACGTCACACGGCGGTGACGTGTATAATAAGCCCGTATGTAGGACTTCTTCGTTAACACATACAAAAGACTCTCATGGCTCAAGGCACGCTTTATATTGTTTCTGCCCCTAGTGGCGCGGGTAAATCCAGCCTTATTCAGGCACTGTTAAAAACCCAACCGTTGTACGACACACAGGTTTCTGTTTCTCACACCACGCGAGCGCCGCGTCCGGGTGAAGTGCACGGTGAACACTATTTCTTTGTGGATCACGACGAATTCAGAGCGATGATCGGCAGAGACGCGTTTCTTGAACACGCTGAAGTATTCGGTAATTACTACGGTACCTCGCGTGAAACTATTGAGCAGGTTCTGGCCACTGGCGTGAATGTGTTCCTGGATATCGACTGGCAGGGCGCACAGCAAATTCGCAAGAAAATGCCTGACTCGCGCAGTATCTTTATTTTACCGCCATCGAAAGATGAGCTGGATCGCCGCCTGCGTGGCCGCGGTCAGGACAGCGAAGAAGTCATCGCAAAGCGTATGGAACAGGCTGTTGCAGAAATGAGCCATTACGCGGAATATGATTACCTTATTGTGAATGATGATTTTGATGCCGCGCTGAGCGATCTCAAAACCATTCTTCGTGCAGAACGTCTGCGTATGAGCCGCCAGAAGCAGCGACATGACGCATTAATCACCAAACTGTTGGCAGACTGAACCCACTTTCAGTATCATGCCCAGTCATTTCTTCACCTGTGGAGCATTTTAAGTATGGCACGCGTAACTGTTCAGGACGCTGTAGAGAAAATTGGTAACCGTTTTGACCTGGTACTGGTCGCCGCGCGTCGCGCTCGTCAGATGCAGGTAGGCGGTAAAGATCCGCTGGTACCGGAAGAAAACGATAAAACCACCGTTATTGCACTTCGCGAAATCGAAGAAGGTCTGATCAACAACCAGATCCTCGACGTGCGTGAGCGCCAGGAGCAGCAAGAGCAGGAAGCCGCAGAACTGCAGGCCGTAACCGCTATTGCTGAAGGTCGTCGTTAATTAAACCTGCGGGTCGCCCTTGTATCTGTTTGAAAGCCTGAATCAACTGATTCAAACCTACCTGCCTGAAGACCAGATTAAGCGTCTTCAGCAGGCGTATCTCGTTGCACGTGACGCTCACGAGGGCCAGACACGTTCAAGCGGTGAACCCTATATCACGCACCCGGTAGCGGTGGCCTGTATTCTGGCCGAGATGAAACTCGACTACGAAACGCTGATGGCCGCTCTGCTGCACGACGTGATCGAAGATACCCCTGCCACTTATCAGGACATGGAACAGCTGTTTGGCAAAAGCGTTGCCGAACTGGTGGAAGGGGTCTCTAAGCTTGATAAGCTGAATTTCCGCGACAAGAAAGAGGCGCAAGCCGAAAACTTCCGCAAGATGATTATGGCGATGGTGCAGGATATTCGCGTCATTCTCATCAAACTCGCTGACCGCACCCACAACATGCGCACGCTGGGCTCACTTCGCCCGGATAAACGTCGCCGCATTGCCCGTGAAACCCTCGAAATATACAGCCCGCTGGCGCACCGTTTAGGTATACACCACATTAAAACCGAGCTGGAAGAGCTGGGTTTTGAAGCGTTGTACCCGAACCGCTATCGCGTGATTAAAGAGGTGGTGAAAGCCGCACGCGGCAACCGTAAAGAGATGATTCAAAAGATCCTCTCTGAAATCGAAGGGCGCTTACAGGAAGCGGGAATCCCGTGCCGCGTCAGCGGTCGCGAAAAACACCTGTACTCCATCTACTGCAAAATGGTGCTCAAGGAGCAGCGTTTTCACTCGATCATGGATATTTACGCTTTCCGCGTGATTGTCCATGACTCAGACACCTGTTATCGCGTGCTGGGGCAGATGCACAGCCTCTACAAACCGCGTCCGGGGCGCATGAAAGATTACATCGCCATTCCAAAAGCGAACGGCTATCAATCTTTGCATACCTCGATGATCGGGCCACACGGCGTGCCTGTTGAGGTGCAAATTCGCACCGAAGACATGGACCAGATGGCAGAGATGGGTGTTGCAGCACACTGGGCGTATAAAGAGCACGGTGGCGAAAGCAGCACGACCGCACAAATCCGCGCTCAGCGCTGGATGCAGAGCCTGCTGGAGCTTCAGCAGAGTGCGGGTAGCTCGTTTGAATTTATCGAGAGCGTTAAATCCGATCTCTTCCCGGATGAGATTTACGTTTTCACCCCAGAAGGCCGAATTGTCGAACTGCCTGCGGGCGCAACGCCGGTCGACTTCGCTTACGCCGTGCATACCGATATCGGCCATGCCTGCGTGGGCGCGCGCGTCGACAGACAGCCTTACCCGCTGTCTCAGCCGCTCTCCAGCGGCCAGACGGTGGAAATCATTACCGCGCCGGGTGCACGTCCGAACGCGGCCTGGCTGAACTTTGTTGTGAGCTCCAAAGCACGCGCCAAAATTCGCCAGTTGCTGAAAAACCTCAAGCGCGATGATTCGGTCAGCCTGGGGCGTCGTCTGCTCAACCACGCGTTGGGCGGCAGCCGTAAGCTGGCTGAAATTCCGCAGGAGAACGTGCAGCGTGAGCTGGAGCGCATGAAGCTCGCGTCGCTTGACGACCTGCTGGCAGAGATTGGCCTCGGCAACGCCATGAGCGTGGTGGTGGCGAAGAACCTGCAGCAAGGCGACACGACAGCGGTCCCTGCAACCACGCAAAGCCACGGACACCTGCCGATTAAAGGCGCAGACGGGGTGCTGATCACCTTCGCAAAATGTTGCCGCCCAATTCCTGGCGACCCGATTATTGCGCACGTCAGCCCGGGTAAAGGGCTGGTTATCCACCACGAATCATGTCGTAACATTCGCGGCTACCAGAAAGAAGCCGAGAAGTTTATGGCGGTGGAGTGGGATAAAGAGACCGCGCAGGAATTTATCACCGAAATTAAGGTGGATATGTTCAATCACCAGGGTGCCCTGGCGAACCTGACGGCAGCGATCAACACGGCTTCTTCCAACATTCAGAGCCTGAATACAGAAGAAAAAGATGGCCGCGTGTATAGCGCCTTTATTCGTCTGACCGCCCGCGACCGCGTGCATCTGGCGAATATTATGCGCAAGATCCGCGTCATGCCGGACGTGATTAAAGTCACCCGAAACCGAAACTAGGTTTATGAATTCAAAACGTTATGCGCGGATATGCGAAATGCTCGCCAGGCGTCAGCCTGACCTGACGGTCTGCATGGAGCAGGTCCATAAACCGCATAATGTCTCTGCTATCGTGCGTACCGCAGATGCTGTCGGCGTGCATGAAGTGCACGCCGTCTGGCCGGACGGCCGTATGCGCAATACGGTCTCCGCGGCGGCCGGCAGCAACAGCTGGGTCTCTGTCAAAAATCATCACACCATTGGCGAAGCCGTATCGCACCTGAAAGGGCGCGGGATGCAAATCCTTGCCACTAACCTGTCCGCTAAAGCCGTAGATTTCCGCGAGATCGACTACACCCGCCCGACCTGTATTTTGATGGGTCAGGAGAAAACCGGGATCACCCGGGAAGCGCTGGAGCTGGCGGATCGTGACATCATCATTCCGATGATCGGCATGGTCCAGTCACTCAACGTCTCTGTGGCCTCCGCGCTTATTCTGTATGAAGCGCAGCGCCAGCGTCAGAATGCAGGGATGTACGAGCGCAGCAACAGCATGCTGCCGGAAGATGAACAGCAGCGCCTGCTGTTTGAAGGTGGCTATCCGGTGCTGGCTCGCGTTGCGAAGCAGAAAAAATTGCCTTACCCCCACGTCAACGCGCAGGGCGAAATTGAAGCCGATGCCGAGTGGTGGGCCACCATGCAGTACGCCGGGTAACCGATGAAAGGCCGCCTGCTGGATGCTATCCCGCTCAACAGCCTGACGGGCGTGGGCGCGGCGCAAAGCAATAAGCTGGCTAAAATTGGCCTGCACACAGTGCAGGATCTCCTGCTTCACCTCCCCCTGCGTTACGAAGACCGCACCCAGCTTTACAAGATCGGCGATCTCCTTCCCGCCATTTACGCCACCGTTGAAGGCGAAGTTCTGAACTGCAACATCACCTTCGGCGGACGCCGGATGATGACCTGTCAGATCAGCGACGGCACCGGCATTCTCACCATGCGTTTTTTCAACTTCAGCGCGGCGATGAAAAACAGCCTGGCAACGGGCCGCAGGGTGCTGGCCTATGGCGAAGCCAAACGCGGAAAATATGGCGCAGAGATGATCCACCCGGAGTACCGCGTGCAGGGCGATCTCAGCACGCCAGAGATGCAGGAGACGCTCACCCCGGTTTACCCGACGACCGAAGGCATCAAGCAGGCGACGCTGCGCAAGCTCACCGATCAGGCGCTGGAGCTGCTTGATACCTGCGCCATTACCGAGCTGCTGCCGCCCGAGCTAGCGCAGGGCATGATGAGCCTGCCCGAGGCGCTGCGAACCCTGCACCGCCCGCCGCCAACGCTGCAGCTCAGCGATTTAGAAAGCGGTAAACACCCCGCTCAACAGCGTCTTATCCTTGAGGAATTACTGGCACATAATCTGAGCATGCTGGCGCTTCGCGCGGGCGCGCAGCGTTTCCACGCTCAGCCGTTAAGCCAGAATGATGCGCTCAAAGATAAGCTGCTGGCCTCGCTGCCGTTTAAACCTACCGGCGCGCAGGCGCGCGTCACCGCCGAGATTGAACGCGATATGGCGCTCGACGTGCCGATGATGCGCCTTGTGCAGGGCGACGTGGGTTCCGGTAAAACGCTGGTTGCCGCCCTGGCGGCCCTGCGCGCGATTGCTAACGGTAAACAGGTGGCGCTAATGGCGCCGACCGAGCTGCTGGCAGAACAGCACGCCAACAATTTCCGCGCCTGGTTTGCACCGCTCGGTATTGAAGTGGGCTGGCTTGCCGGGAAGCAAAAAGGCAAAGCGCGCCTTGCGCAACAGGAGGCCATCGCTAGCGGGCAGGTACAGATGATTGTCGGCACGCACGCTATCTTCCAGGAGCAGGTGCAGTTCAACGGCCTTGCGCTGGTGATTATCGATGAACAGCACCGCTTCGGCGTGCATCAGCGTCTGGCGCTGTGGGAGAAAGGCCTGCAGCAGGGCTTCCACCCGCATCAGCTGATCATGACCGCCACGCCGATCCCGCGCACCCTGGCGATGACGGCTTACGCCGATCTGGATACTTCCACTATCGACGAACTCCCCCCGGGCCGAACGCCGGTGACGACGGTTGCCATTCCTGACACGCGTCGCAGCGATATCATCGACCGCGTGCGCAACGCCTGCACCCACGAAGGGCGTCAGGCCTACTGGGTTTGCACGCTGATTGAAGAGTCGGAACTGCTGGAAGCGCAGGCTGCCGAAGCCACGTGGGAAGAGCTTAAGCTGGCGCTGCCGGAACTGAACGTGGGCCTGGTCCACGGACGCATGAAGCCTGCCGAAAAGCAGGCGGTGATGCAGTCGTTCAAACAGGGTGATTTGCATCTGCTGATCGCCACCACGGTAATCGAAGTCGGCGTGGACGTCCCGAACTCCAGCCTGATGATTATCGAAAACCCGGAACGTCTGGGCCTTGCCCAGCTCCACCAGCTGCGCGGACGCGTTGGCCGTGGCGCGGTAGCGTCCCACTGCGTCCTGCTCTACAAAGCCCCGCTCTCGAAAACCGCCCAGATGCGTTTGCAGGTACTGCGCGACAGCAACGACGGTTTTGTGATTGCGCAAAAAGACCTGGAGATCCGAGGCCCCGGTGAACTACTGGGCACGCGTCAAACCGGGAACGCGGAATTCAAAGTGGCGGATTTGCTGCGCGATCAGGCCATGATCCCCGAAGTTCAGCGCCTCGCCCGCCACATTCACGAGCGCTACCCCGAACAGGCGGCAGCGTTAATTGAGCGCTGGATGCCGGAAACCGAACGCTATTCCAACGCCTGATTCAGGCAAACATCGGCAGCATCAGGTACAGCTTAATCACCAGCGCGTTGACGATATCAATAAAGAACGCCCCGACCATCGGGACCACCAGAAACGCCATGTGCGATGGTCCAAAGCGTTCGGTGATCGCCTGCATGTTGGCGATCGCCGTTGGGGTGGCTCCCAGACCAAACCCGCAGTGACCTGCCGCCAGCACCGCCGCATCGTAGTTTTTGCCCATCATCCGCCAGGTGACAAACATGGCGTACAGCGCCATAAACAGGGTCTGTACCGCCAGAATCGCCACCATCGGCAGCGCCAGCGAGGCCAGCTCCCACAGCTTGAGGCTCATCAGCGCCATCGCGAGGAACAGCGACAGGCAGACGTTACCGAGCACCGACACCGCCCGTTCAAACACGCGGTAGAAGCCCATCAGCGCCAGACCGTTGCTCAGGATCACCCCGATAAACAGCACGCAGACAAACGTTGGCAGCTCAAACGCTGAGCCCGCCAGCCATTGCGCAACCACTTTGCCTACGGTCAGGCAGATGGCGATCGTCGCGATGGTTTCAATCAGCACCAGCGAGGTAATGCTGCGCCCGACGTCCGGCTTTTCGAATGCCGTCGGCACCAGCTCATCGTCCGGCCTGCCGTCCGGCGTGGTGGAGTGCTTCACCAGATAGCGTGCCACCGGGCCGCCAATCAGGCCACCCAGCACCAGACCAAAGGTCGCGCAGGCCATCGCCACTTCCGTCGCATTTTCAAACCCGTAGCGCTCGATAAACAACTTGCTCCACGCGGCTCCGGTACCGTGACCGCCTGACAGGGTAATCGACCCCGCCAGCAGCCCCATCAGCGGATCCAGTCCCAGCAGCGACGCCATCCCGATACCAATGGCGTTTTGCATCAGCAGCAGCCCCACCACCACAATCAAAAATACGCCGAGCACCTTACCGCCCGCCCGCAGGCTCGCCAGGTTGGCATTCAGGCCGATGGTGGCAAAGAAGGCCAGCATCAGCGGGTCTTTCAGGGACATATCAAAATCGATTTCCCAGCCCAGGCTTTTTTTCAGCACCAGCAGGGCCAGCGCCACCAGCAGACCACCGGCGACAGGCTCAGGAATAGTGTATTTCTTCAGAAGGGAAACGCTATGTACCAGCTTACGACCAAGCAGTAAAACCAGCGTTGCGGCAACGAGTGTTGACAGCGTATCGAGATGAATCATAGAAGGCTCCTTTTTTGCGCGTGTTCCCTACACACGCGGCGTTATCCTGGGCCGGTTTGCGCTCTTCATGAGCCCCCGGCGCAAAAAGTGTAATTTTTTTTCCCGATGCGTTGTAGAAAACCTGCACACAGCGGCAGATTTTCTTGCCTTTTTTTGCTGGCAATCGTTTGCTTTTACCAGGTGGTCAGATAAAATGCCCGCTTTTCCACCGTGGGATTGCCGCCGATGTCCGTTAACACCATAGAGTCGCCTGATGCGCAACCGATTGCGCAGAAGCAAAATAGCGAACTGATTTACCGCCTTGAAGACCGCCCGCCGCTGCCGCAGACGCTTTTCGCCGCCTGCCAGCATCTTCTGGCGATGTTTGTTGCGGTGATCACCCCGGCGCTGCTGATTTGCCAGGCGCTCGGCTTACCGGCGCAGGACACGCAGCACATTATCAGCATGTCTCTCTTCGCCTCCGGCGTGGCCTCGATAATTCAAATTAAAGCGTGGGGTCCGGTGGGGTCAGGATTGTTGTCGATTCAGGGCACCAGCTTTAACTTCGTGGCTCCCCTGATCATGGGCGGTACGGCCCTGAAAACCGGCGGGGCGGATGTCCCGACCATGATGGCGGCGCTGTTCGGCACGCTGATGCTGGCCAGCTGTACGGAGATGGTGATCTCCCGCGTTCTGCATCTGGCTCGCCGCGTTATCACCCCGCTGGTTTCCGGCGTCGTCGTGATGATTATCGGCCTGTCGCTGATCCAGGTGGGCCTGACCTCCATCGGCGGCGGCTATGCCGCCATGAGCGACCACACCTTCGGCGCGCCGAAAAACCTGCTGCTGGCAGGCGTCGTGCTGGCCATCATTATTCTGCTTAACCGTCAGCGTAACCCTTACCTGCGCGTCGCCTCGCTGGTGATCGCCATGGCGGCGGGTTACCTGCTGGCCTGGGCGCTGGGCATGCTGTCGGAGAACACCGCGCCGACCAACAGCGCGCTGATCGTCGTTCCTACGCCGCTGTACTACGGACTGGGCATTGACTGGGGTCTGCTCCTGCCGCTGATGCTGGTCTTTATGATCACTTCTCTGGAGACCATCGGCGATATCACCGCCACCTCCGACGTCTCCGAGCAGCCCGTTTCCGGACCGCTGTACATGAAGCGCCTGAAAGGCGGCGTGCTGGCGAACGGTCTGAACTCGTTTGTCTCTGCGGTATTCAACACCTTCCCGAACTCCTGCTTCGGTCAGAACAACGGCGTGATCCAGCTGACCGGCGTTGCCAGCCGCTACGTCGGTTTTGTGGTGGCGCTGATGCTGATCGTCCTCGGCCTGTTCCCGGCGGTAAGCGGCTTTGTGCAGCACATTCCTGAGCCGGTGCTGGGCGGCGCAACGCTGGTCATGTTCGGCACTATCGCGGCTTCCGGCGTGCGTATCGTCTCCCGCGAGCCGCTGAACCGCCGCGCGATCATGATTATCGCGCTATCGCTGGCCGTGGGTCTGGGCGTTTCTCAGCAGCCGCTGATCCTGCAGTTTGCCCCTGACTGGGTGAAAAACCTGCTCTCTTCCGGCATTGCCGCGGGCGGTATCACCGCTATCGTGCTGAACCTCGTTTTCCCGCCTGAGAAAAATTGATTTCTCTCACGGCAGGCAGTCAATGCCTGCCGTGACATCTAATTACACCATTCCCGCCTTGAGGATTGCGCATAAATCGTGCATAACTCCCTTATGTGCGTTTTGCGGGATGGAAGACCATGAAATTTATTGGAAAGCTCCTCATCTATCTTCTGGTAGCCCTGCTCATTGTGCTGCTGGCGTTCTACATTCTGCTCCAGACCCGCTGGGGCGCGTCTCAGGTCAGCAGCTGGGTGACGGTGAATACCGACTACGAACTCAGTTTCGACAAGATGAATCACCGCTTTTCGTCGCCTTCCCACATCATTCTGGAAAACGTCACCTTCGGTCGGGACGGAAAACCCGCCACGCTGGTAGCCAAAAAAGTCGATATTGGCCTGAGCAGCCGCCAGATAACCGATCCGCTGCATATGGACACTATCACCCTGTTCGACGGCACGCTTAATCTCTCGCCCCAGACCGCGCCGCTGCCTTTCCAGGCGGATCGCCTGCAGCTGAACAACATGGCGTTTAACAGCCCGAATACCGAATGGGACCTGAGCGCGCAGAAAGTCACCGGCGGCGTCAGCCCATGGCAGCCGGAAGCGGGCAACGTGCTGGGGAACAACGCGCAGATTCAGATGAGCGCAGGCTCGCTGACCCTGAACGGCGTACCGGCCACCAATGTGCTGATCGAGGGCCAGCTTAACGGCAAGGAGGTGGTGCTGAAAACGATTGGCGCCGATATGGCCCGGGGCTCACTCACCGGCTCCGCCCTGCGCAACGCCGACGGGAGCTGGATTATCGACACGATGCGCCTGAACGAAATCCGCCTGCAGAGCGATAAAACGCTGACCGCGTTCTTCGCGCCGCTGGCCACCATCCCTTCTCTGCAGATTGGTCGTCTGGACGTGACCGACGCCCGGCTTCAGGGTCCGGACTGGGCGGTTACCGATCTCGATTTAAGCCTGCGCAATCTGACTCTCAGCAAAGGCGACTGGCAGAGCCAGGAGGGTCGTCTGTCGATGAATGCCAGCGAGTTTATCTACGGCTCCCTGCATCTGTTTGACCCGATCCTGAATGCGGAGTTTTCCCCGCAGGGTATGGCGCTGCGTCAGTTCACCTCCCGCTGGGAAGGCGGCATGGTGCGCACCTCCGGCAACTGGCTACGCGACGGCAAAGCGCTGGTGCTGGACGATGTCGCGATTGCCGGGCTGGAGTACACCCTGCCGCAGAACTGGAAAACGCTGTGGATGGAGCCTCTACCGGAATGGCTGAACAGCGTCACGCTGCAGAAATTTGGCCTGAGCCGCAACCTGGTGATCGATATCGATCCCGCCTTCCCGTGGCAAATCACCTCTCTGGACGGCTATGGCGCAAACCTGCAGCTGGCGAAAGATCGCCAGTGGGGCGTCTGGGGCGGTAACGCAACCCTGAACGGCGCGGCGGCGACCTTTAACCGCGTGGACGTGCGCCGTCCGTCGCTGGCGCTGAATGCCAACGCCGCTACGGTGAACATTACCGACCTGAGCGCGTTTACCGAGAAAGGCATTCTGGAAGCCACGGCGACGGTTTCACAGCTTCCGCAGCGGCAGACTACGGTGAGCCTGAACGGGCGCGGCGTGCCGCTCAACGTGCTGCAGCAGTGGGGCTGGCCTGCGCTGCCGATTGCGGGCGACGGCAATATTCAGCTCACCGCCAGCGGCAGCGTGCAGGCGAATGCCCCGCTGAAGCCAACGGTGAATGGTAAGCTGAGCGCGGTGAATATGGATAAACAGCAGGTGCAGCAGACCATGTCGGGCGGGGTGGTTTCAACACCACCCTCACCCCAGCCCTCTCCCTGAAAGGGAGAGGGAGCAAACCATTCCCTCGCCCCTTTGGGGAGAGGGTTAGGGTGAGGGGAATTAAAGGTGAACCACCACCTCATT
This sequence comes from Enterobacter sp. ECC-249, assembly GCF_043965265.1. NCBI lineage: Bacteria > Pseudomonadati > Pseudomonadota > Gammaproteobacteria > Enterobacterales > Enterobacteriaceae > Enterobacter > Enterobacter sp. ECC-249. The sequence continues at coordinate 644,115 of NZ_CP143660.1, read as the reverse complement.
CCCCTCAGCTTTCACCACCACACCCCACTCGCTGCCCGCATGTGAGCCGCCCTTAACGCCGCTCATCTTCTGCACGTTGCGCAAGCACACCGACCAGTTTTGCGCATCTCCCGTGCCGGTAAAGGTCACGATGTCGCCCTGACGTGACGCCTTCAGCGTAAACGCCACGGAGCCGTCCGCCGCAGGCACTTCGCTCTCCGCCGTTGCACCGTCGTTCAGGTTAAACAGCTGGAAGGCCGTACCCTCATTCCACGCGTAGTCCGGCTTCTGGTTGTTGCTGCCCAGCGCCAGCAGCGTGTTGTCGCGCACGTAGACCGGCAGGCTCATGAAATCGTGCTGCTGCTTATGCCAGCGGCTGCCCTGAATTTCATCGTTGTGCCACAGGTGCGTCCAGCGCCCTTCCGGCAGGTAGAACTGCACGTCCCCCACCTCGGAGAACACCGGCGCCACCATCAACGAATCCCCCAGCATGTACTGACGGTCGAGGTAATCGCACGCCGGATCGTCCGGGAACTCCAGCATCATCGCGCGCAGCATCGGCGTGCCGAACTCGCGGGCCAGCGCCGCCTGACGGTACAGGTACGGCATCAGCTGGCACTTCAGCTGCGTGAAGTGGCGCACCACGTCGCAGGACTCGTCATCGTACTCCCACGGCACGCGGTAGGATTTGCTGCCATGCAGGCGGCTGTGGCTGGAGAAAAGCCCGAATGCGCACCAGCGCTTGTAGACGTGCGCCGGGGCGGTGTTTTCGAACCCGCCGATATCGTGGCTCCAGAACCCGAAGCCGGACAGGCCAATCGACAGCCCGCCGCGCAGGCTTTCCGCCATCGATTCATAGTTGGCGTAGCAGTCGCCGCCCCAGTGTACCGGGAACTGTTGCGCCCCGACGGACGCCGAACGGGCAAACAGCACCGCCTCTTCCTCTCCCACCGTCTCTTTCAGCACGTTCCACACCAGCTCGTTATAGATGTAGGCGTAGTGGTTGTGCATCTTCTGCGGATCGGAACCGTCGAACCACTGCACGTCGGTCGGGATACGCTCGCCGAAGTCGGTCTTGAAGCAGTCGACGCCAATGTCCACCAGGCCTTTCAGCCTGTCGGCATACCACCGGCACGCTTCCGGATTGGTGAAGTCGTAAATCGCCAGCCCCGGCTGCCATTTGTCCCACTGCCACAGGGAGCCGTCCGGGCGCTTGAGCAGATAGCCCTTCTCTTTCAGCTCCCGGAAGATCGGGGATTTCTGGCCGATGTACGGGTTAATCCACACGCAGACCTTCAGCCCTTTCTCCTTCAGGCGGCGGATCATCCCTTCCGGATCCGGGAAGGTCACCGGGTCCCACTCGAAGTCGCACCACTGGAAGGCCTTCATCCAGAAGCAGTCGAAGTGGAACACGTGCAGCGGCAGGTCGCGCTCGGCCATGCCGTCGATAAAGCTGTTTACCGTGGCTTCGTCGTAGTTGGTGGTGAACGAGGTGGTGAGCCACAGGCCGAACGACCAGGCAGGCGGCAGCGCCGGACGCCCGGTGAAGCGGGTATAGCGGTTCAGCACCTCTTTTGGCGACGGGCCGTCGATCACGAAGTACTCAAGATATTCCCCTTCCACGCTGAACTGCACTTTGGAGACCTTCTCGGAGCCGACTTCAAACGAGACGTTTTCCGGGTGATTCACCAGCACGCCGTAGCCGCGGTTGGTCAGGTAGAACGGGATATTTTTATAGGACTGCTCGGTGCTGGTGCCGCCGTCGCGGTTCCAGGTCTCGACCGTCTGGCCGTTGCGCACCAGCGCGGTAAAGCGCTCGCCCAGACCGTAGACCGTTTCCCCCACGCCCAGATCCAGACGTTCAAAAACGTAATTGCGGTGGGTATTGCTGTCCTGCACGTAGCCGTTGTTTTTCAGCTGGCTGCCGGTAATGCGCTGGCCGTTGCGCAGGAAGTCCAGCGCCCAGAACTCGCCTTTGGTGACGCGCACGCTGACGCTGCCGCTTTTCAGCTCGGCAAACCCGGCGTTGTTTTCAATCTCAACCTTCACGTCTTTCAGAACGTTCAGCGGATAGTGCGGGCCGTTGTTCAGCGCGCCCTGGAAGTGCTCTATGCGCACCCCGACAATCCCTTCCTGTGGAGCAAACAGGCGCACTGTGAACATCAACGTATCGAGCTGCCAGGTGCGTTCGCGCACGTCGCGAGGCGCAACAAACACCACCAGGTCATTGCCCTGCTGCTCCACGTCGAACACCTGAACCGGATAGGTCACGTTCAGGCCCGGTTGAATAAGCCAGTTTCCATCACTGATTTTCATGCTTTCGTCCTCTTAGTTCTGCAATTCTTTGCTGACCGGCAGGGTTTCAAATTCCTGCTGATTGCGGTGCGCGCCCTGCGCCAGTTCGCCCAGTATTTTGGTCAGGAAGGGGGTTTTCAGCGTGTAGTAGCGTTTGGCGATGATGGCACTCAGCACGTAGCAGACCGCCGGAGCCAGGGTAAACAGGCCGATAATGATGCTGATGGTCGCGCTGTTCTGGGTTTTGGCGGCCGCGTCGTAGCCGCCGCCTGCCAGCATCCAGCCGATCATCGCCCCACCCAGCGCCAGACCCAGCTTCAGCACGAACAGCGTGCCTGCAAAGCTGATGCCGGTCAGGCGCTTGCCGTTGGTCCATTCGCCGTAGTCAACGGTATCGGACATCATCACCCACTGAATCGGCGTCACCAGCTGGTGCAACACGCCAATGACGAAGATAAAGGCGAACATCAGCACGGTGGCGTGCATCGGCACGAAGAACATCGCCACGCTGACCACCGCCAGCGCAGCGTTGGTCCACCAGAAGATGCTGACCTTGCACTTCCAGTCGGTGAGCGGTTTCGCCAGCGCGGAGCCGATCAGGTTGCCGACGCAGTAGGTGGTGAGGAACGCGACGAACACCTCCGGCGAACCCATGATCCAGGTGCAGTAGTACATCATCGCGCCGCCGCGCACGCAGACGGCGAGGATGTTGAGGATGGTGAGCACGCCGACGACGCGCCACTGGTCGTTGTGCCAGATGTCGCGGAGGTCTTCCCGCATGGAGGTGGTGCTCGGCGGCACCTGGATGCGCTCTTTGGTGGTGAAGAAGCAGAACGCCAGCATCAGGAACGCGACCACCGACAGCACGGCAATGCCGCCCTGGAAGCCGAATGCCTTATCGTCGCCGCCAATCAGCTTCACCAGCGGCATCATCAGCACCGTGGAGAGCATGCCGCCCGCGGTCGCCAGCACAAAGCGCCAGGACTGAAGGGAGATACGCTGCGTCGGCTCATTAGTGATCACGCCGCCAAGCGCGCAGTAGGGAATGTTGACCACGGTATAGAGCAGGGTCAGCAGCGTGTAGGTAACGGCGGCGTAAACCATTTTGCCGTTGAGGCTGAGGTCCGGCGTGGTGTAGGCCAGCACGCAGACGATGCCGAACGGGATCGCGCCGAACAAAATCCACGGTCGGAACTTGCCCCAGCGGCTGCGGGTGCGGTCGGCAATCAGCCCCATGCACGGGTCGGAGATCGCATCCAGCGCGCGCGCCAGCAGGAACATGGTGCCGACAAACCCGGCGGGAATGCCGAAAATATCGGTGTAGAAAAACATCATGTACAACATGACGTTATCAAAAATGATGTGGCTGGCGGCGTCTCCCATGCCGTAGCCAATCTTCTCTTTAACTGACAATACTTCGCTCATCTTTTTATCCTTCACGCTGTAGGGGGCGCTGAGACCGGTTACAACGTTTTAAACCATTGTTTCAGGAGCGTGTATTGCGTTTTCTGGTTAGCAGATTACGTTTCTTGTTTTTTGTGATCGCGGTAAACGTTGGGAAACACGAAAGGCTAACATGAGGATTTTGTTAGGAATTAACTGAAACAGGGGTGTGCAGGTCAAAAGAGAGGTGAAAAAAGTGGTGTGGGGTATGTGGTAAATGTCTGAAAGTAGCTATAATGCGCCCCGCCTCCATGTAGCAATCGAGGCGCGGAAGATCGTCATCTCCGGTGAGGTGGCTGGACTTCAAATCCAGTTGGGGACGCCAGCGTTCCCGGGCAGGTTCGACTCCTGTGATCTTCCGCCAAGTTCTTACTATTTTTTCTTCCTGTTTGCTTTATAAAATGCAATTGACTCATCTAGCCATTTTGGGTTTTCCATATTCTTAATTACCCATTGAATAAAACTCTCAGAGTAACGATGACGTTCATCAATTGTATAGTGCATTTCAGAGCGTTTTGCTTTTTGGATATTATGTTTTTGAATTATAGCATTAAAAGAATATCTTGTTATTGCTCTATTTTTTAACAATTCATTGATACGCCCAATTGCGGAGCTTTGATAGTAAGGATGTGTAATATCTGGATCACGGGTCTCCCTAATAATAATAGCATTACTCCCATCACTTCCTACACCTAAAGAGAGATCACTGTCTTTTTCTGATTTTGTTAGAGTAAGTTTATAATCAATTGATATGCTGAACTCATTTGAATTTTGTTCATCAACACTCTTATGAAACCGAGTCAGAAAATCCTTTGCTACATTTGCTGTCATCTCTCCATAATTTTCTTTAATAGTTGCCAAATCACTTTTTGGTCCATCAATAACTAAGCTAAGCATTCCTACGCTTTGTCCTGCTAATGGAGAAACCCCTGTTTCATTTAAATATCTCTGTTGAAAATTCAAAACATTCGCCTGAAAAAGACGAGATAACTCTGGTTGCAGCTCTGGAAGAAGAAGATGTATAGCATCATCCCTAAGTTCAATTAGCACATCTAAATTTTTCTTAACTGGATCAGTTTGATGTAATCTTTTATTTATTGCTTCAGAAATACTGATCGAATATCCGTTTTTATTAAAAACTGTCGTTAAACCACAAGATTTTATTATTTCAGCTTTTAATAGAAGCTCCCAAGCATTAACAGATAATATACAAAATGCTTCTATCCTATTATCCAAGCTAGGTCTGTTATAAATTTCCAAAGATAATATAAACGCATCTAGGCTTCTTTTTAAAAGCGACCTATAAACTTTTATATCAGGAGTCAATGATTTAGCTTTTAAAGATTGAGACATTAACGAAATAAATTCATCATTGGATAGTTTTAAAATTCCCTTACATCTCCAAGATTTTCCATCTGAACTATGTACGTACTTTCCATTTAGTTTTTCGTTTATATATTTTCTTATGCTATTTTCTGTATAACCTGTTTCATTAGCTAAATCTAATGGTGTAAATATATTAGTGTTTTTCTCGTTTCTTCTTAGTGACTCTAATAAATTTAATTGGTTAACTGTGCGTGTCATAAAAAATTCCTTTTCTTCACTTAACTAATGCAACGCGAAAATTCACTATGACTAATCAGGTTACTTATCCTTTTGGCTTCAATCCTTTTTTTCTCAACTCCTCCCTCGCAAGATCCTTCAACCAACTGGCGAGGCTCACCCCTTCCTCAGCCGCCACTGCGTCCAACTGCTCCTTCAATGCCGGATCAATACGCATCTTAAACTGTGGAGACTGCCCGCCGCCTTTTGGTTTTTTTTCGCGCGATATGATTGACATGGGGCCACCTATCCATCTACTCTGACATACATAGGAGGCCACCTAAACCTCCTGTATTTGCAACGCTCCGATGTGCAGGAACACAGCCGGAGCGTCTAACCTCACCAACTATCAAGGAGTTGATTATGGCTGATTCGCATTCTACCCCAGACACCGACCAATCCGGAACCGAGCGTTCGTTAATTGTGGGATATCGCCCGAATGTTTTCGACAAATCCACGCCGAAAATTATCCTTTCCGGCAAGTGGCTGCGCGCGGCGGGTTTTGATACCGGACAGCAGGTCACGGTAAAGGTCATGAAAGGATGCATCGTTTTGGTGGCATACAACGAGCAGGAGCAGCGTTTGCAGGATGATTATAAACGGACGAAGGCAAAGCTCATTGAGATTGAGAATGCGCTTGCAGCGATTCAAACTCCGCGTCCTGGAAAGCGGCTCGCAAACGTGAGTACAAACCACCGAGCTTAACGTTGAGAATATGGAGGCAGCATTACTGATAATGATGTCATCCATTATCCGGCAGGAGCAAATGATTAACATTCTTCTATCCGGAAATCCCGGATAGTTCGTCTGAAGAGAAACATCAGGTTTCCAGAAAGATAGTTAACCATAACGGGTACCGCTCTCCCGAGGCGCCCAGTTCCACCAGGAACCCTCAAATGCCCCAGTAATACCAGATCAAAGGGTTCGTCACGAAGGAACGCCAGCCTCACTCTCCAGCGTGAATGAAAAAACGCTGGAAAGCGCCTCGCAATTTCTTAATTGCACGAACCGTTTGAAATCCCCTCTTTGTCATACTCCTGCCACTAACAGCCTGGCTGTCGCTGACAGCCATTGCATTTATTAACTACAGCTTATAGTCTTTTTATAAGCTACAGCTTATCATGGACGAATGCATGTGGACGGTTCTGTTCGGAAAGGTATTCGAGCAATGGCTGCTTGAGCAGGAAGAAGGATTACAGGATAAGGTACTGGCAGACCTGTTAAATCTGCAGAACTATGGGCCACGTCTTCCTCGCCCCTATGCAGATACGGTTAAAGGCTCACGGTATAACCATATGAAGGAATTACGTATTCAATATGTTGGTCGTCCGATACGTGCTTTCTTCGCATTTGATCCTGTCCGTCAAGCCATTGTGCTTTGCGCGGGCGATAAGAGTAATGACAAAGCCTTTTATGAAAAAATGATTCGCATCGCAGATGCCGAATTTTCCTTTCATCTGACAAGCCTGGAGGCAACCAAGTGAAAACCTTAAATGAAGTGATTGCGTCACGTTCACCGGAAAGCCAACAACGTATTCAAGAGATGGCAGATGAAATGATCCTCGAGACGGGTCTGCAACTTTTACGTGAAGAGCTAAGGCTTTCGCAAAAAAATGTTGCCGATCTGATGGGGGTGAGCCAACCCGCAGTAACGCAGCTTGAGCAACGTGGAAATGAACTAAAAATTGCCACGCTTAAGCGCTACATCGAGGCAATGGGTGGGAAACTCTGTATCGACGTTGAACTTCCTACAGGAAAACGCGTTGCATTTCATATCTAACAAGCGTGATTCCTGCGTTAAGTGAATATTCACTTAACCAACCGCATATGCAGCAACGGAAACGGATTCCCCTGCCCGTCCACTTCCGAGCGTCCGACCTGCTCAAACCCCATATGGCGATAAAACGCGACGCCCTGCGGGTTCTGCTCATTCACATCCACCTCGTTCGCGCCGAACGCTGCGATGGCGTGTTGCAGCAGCAATTTCCCGACGCCCTTCCCCCGGCTCGCGTCATCAACAAACAGCATTTCAATGCGATTTTCATCCACGCCTAAAAAGCCGTGAATGACGCCTGCGTCATCGCGAGCGATCACGACCTTGAGGTTAGGCAGATAGGCGTTAAGCAGTAGCGGGCGCAGCGCCGCAATATCGCTTTCCTGCAAAAAGTGATGGGTAGCGCGGACGGAGGATTCCCAGATCGCGACCAGACGTTCGAAGTGTGTGGGGAGTGCGGTTTCTATTTTCATAGGTGGATCATGTGCGGTTTAGGACGTTAATTCAAGTCACTCCTTGCGCTCTGTTCCCCCTCACCCTAGCCCTCTCCCTCAGGTAGAGGGAACTGACCGTGCGGTTTTTCATCCCCTACCCTGATCTCCATCACCGCATACACCCCGTCCTTCGGCACGACCACGGTGACGTTTTCCACCGGCACGCCTGCCGCGAGGTGGATGTCCTGCAGCTGCTGCAGCGTCCTCGGGTGAATATCCTCCCAGCCAATCCCCCGCAGCACAAAGTCAATTTGCGGGCTGCTGGTGAGCATGTTCGACACAATCACCGCCCCGCCGGGCTTGACCAGCCGCAGCGCGCGCTGGAGGAGAGTCACCGCATCGGTGTCGTTGAAGTATTCAAAAATCCCCAGCGCGTCGACCAGTTCGGCCTGATGCTCGCCCAGCTCCAGCAGCAGGTCCTCGTTACGCACAAGCGTATGGAGCAGGTTGCGTCTGAGCAGCGTTAGCTGTTCGCCCACCACAATGCCTTCCTGCGCCGCCATGGTTTCCGCCCAGCTCAATGCTACGGGGTCTTTGTCCACCAGCGTGAGATAGACCTGCTGGCCATCAAGCTTTGCTTCGCGCAGCGCCTCCAGCACCGGGATGGCGGCACCGCTCGCGAGGCTGATCCAGTTGTTCTCGCTCTCATTGTGAATGTATTTATCCACCAGCGCGGCCAGCACCCTGGCGCGGGAACGCACGCCAACCGCATCGTTCGCGTGGATAAACCACTGGCGGCTGTCGCTGTCCATTTTTGTTCCGTCGGGCAGGCGGTCTTCCAGCGGGTTTTGCACCACAAACAGCGCCAAAGCGGAGGGCACCAGCCGGGTTCGCCACGCGGTAAGCGCCGGACGGTTGCGGAAGGCCTGTTCGGAATAGCGGTTCTGTGGGACAAGCACGGCCTGCCCGCCTTCGTCGTATTCCACCCTCGGAGGCCGGAGCGCTGGCTCGGCTTTCAGCGCACGGTCAAGGGAGGCGATCTCACGGGCAGCATCGTCTTTCATCGGCCACTGGTCGCTGACGTCGGGAAATGACGCGCTAAAAATCGTCATATTTTCCGGCGCATCGCCGCGAAAAGGCTGCCAGTTCATGTCGTCTTCCCTCCGTTAGGCTTTTAACGGAAGTCTATCCAGGCGAGCCAGTAATGCCCCAGGAAGAAAGCACGATTTTTATTGCTTCACCCAAACCAGCTGGTCAACCCGGAAGCCCAGGCTGTGCGCGGTGTTCAGGTAATCCTGCTTCACCGCATCCGGGATCGTCGGCGTGCGCGACAGGATCCACAGGTAGTCGCGGTTCGGCCCGCTGACCAGCGCGTACTGGTACTTATCGTCCAGCCTGATCACGTTATAGCCGCCGTAGAACGGGCCGAAGAAGGAGACCTTCAGCGCGGCCGTGGTCGGTTCGCCGGTAAAGTACGCTTTCCCCTCGCTCTCGTTCCACTTGTTCTTCACCGGATCGTAACCCCGGTTGAGGACGCTGATGCCGCCGTCGCTGCGCTTGCCGTAGGTGGCGGTTACCTGCTCCAGCCCGCGCTCAAAGCGGTTTTCCAGACGGGCGACTTCGTACCATTTGCCGAGATAGCGGCTGGCGTCAAAACCGGAAATCGGCTGCACGCCTTTCGGCGGCGTAGGGGATTTACAGGCGACCAGCGTCAGCGCAATGGCAACGCCGGTCACAACAGGCCATAGCTTCATGAGAATTCCTTTCATTTGCACGGTTGGATGTTAAGTGTAGTGCACCGTTTCGGCGCTTCATCCCGTTCGGGAAAATTCGTAGTATATTGAGAGTATTCCTCCACTCTGGACACGGACATGGCTTACTCCATCGGCGAATTCGCCCGACTCAGCGGCATCACCGCCACCACCCTGCGGGCGTGGCAGCGTCGCTATGGTTTACTCAAGCCACAGCGCACGGAAGGCGGCCACCGCCAGTACAGCGATGAGGACGTCCAGCAGGCGCTCAAAATCCTCGACTGGGTAAAAAAAGGCGTCCCGATCGGCCAGGTCAAACCGCTGCTGGAACGCCCGACGCCGGGACGGACTAACAACTGGCAAACCCTGCAGCAGAACATGCTGCAACGCCTGCAGGACGGCAAAGTCGAATCCCTGCGCCAGATGATTTACGACGCCGGACGCGAATACCCAAGGCCGGAGCTGGTCGCGAACGTGCTGCGCCCGCTGCGCAGCCAGGTCTCGGCCAACGTCGCCGCCGCCATGACCCTGCGCGCGATCCTCGACGGCATCATCATGGCCTATACCTCGTTTTGCCTCGAAGGCGATAAAAAAGCCCCGGGCGACAACATTCTGCTCAGCGGCTGGCACCTGAACGACCCGTGCGAGATCTGGCTCGAAGCCTTAACGCGCACCGGGCAGGGACACCGCATCGACATCCTGCCGGTTCCCCCTGACGCGCTGGCTCCGGAAATTTTCCCGGAGCGTAAATGGCTTCTGGTGACCAGCGGCAAGCTCACCGCCGCGCGGAAAAAGCAGGTGGCGCAGTGGCAGCAGCAGCTATCGCTTGAAGTGATTATCCTCTGATCATTTTCTCCTGCGGGAATCTTCACGAAAAGTTGAATATTTTCCCGCGCCGCAGATGCTAACGTTTTCCTGTGATGAATAACTCCACAGGAAAACACCATGAAAAAAACTACCCCTCTGCTGATCCTGGCCGCGATGGCCTTTACCCCTGCCGCCTTTAGCGCCGCTCCGGCTGGCACCCTGAGCGTACACATCCTCGACCAGCAAACCGGCACGCCTCCACCGGGCGTCACCGTCACGCTGGAAAAGCAGCAGCAGGACAAATGGACCCCGATCGCCAGCGGTAAAACCGACCAGGACGGACGCATCAAATCACTCTATCCGCAGGATCAGGACATGCAGCCCGGCGTGTACAAAGTGACCTTCAAAACCGCAGAGTACTTCCACGGCAAAAAGCTCGACTCCTTCTTCCCGGAGATCCCGGTGTTGTTTACCGTGACCCGCACCAACGAGAAGCTGCACATCCCGCTTCTGCTGAGCCAGTACGGTTACTCGACCTACAAGGGCAGTTAAGACGCATTGATTCTAAAGGAATAAAAAAAATAGTTCCGCGAATACTTGGACAAATTAGTCATGTTGTGTAAGTTTTAATTATATGAACGGGAGGACTACACCATGACGACGAAACCAGTGCTCGGTATTAGCGGATGTTTGACCGGATCCGCCGTTCGCTTTGACGGCGGACACAAGCGTATGGGGTTCGTCATGGATGAGCTGGCCCAGTGGGTGAATTTCAGGCCCGTTTGCCCGGAAATGGCCATCGGCCTGCCGACCCCTCGCCCGGCGCTGCGCCTGATCGTGACGGAACATGGTGAAACGCAGATGCGCTTCAGCCATGCGCCTCACGAAGACGTTACGCAGAAAATGGCAGACTTTACGGCAGATTTTTTGCCGAAAATCGGCGATCTCGCTGGTTTTATCGTCTGTGCTAAATCCCCAAGCTGCGGCATGGAGCGCGTGCGGCTGTACGATGAAAACGGCAACCGGGGCCGCAAGGAGGGGGTCGGGCTGTTCACCGCCGCCCTCCTTGAAACCTGGCCGTGGCTGCCGGTGGAAGAGGACGGACGCCTGCACGACCCTGTGCTTCGGGAAAACTTCGTCGAACGTGTCTTTGCGCTGCACGAACTGAACACGCTGCGTAAAAACGGCCTCACGCGCCGCGCGCTGCTGGACTACCACAGCCGTTACAAACTTCAGCTGCTGGCGCACCATCAGGCGGGTTACCGTGAAATCGGCCCGTTCGTTGCCTCGCTGCACGAGTGGGAAGACCTGGACGCCTTCTTCGTGGCATACCGGGAAAAGCTGATGACCATCCTGAAAAAACCCGCCTCGCGGAAGAATCACACCAACGTGCTGATGCATATTCAGGGGTATTTCCGTAACCAGCTGAACACCCGCCAGCGCGGTGAGCTGCGCGACGTGATCCTGCACTATCGCAACGGACAGTTGCCTATCCTGGCTCCAATCACGCTGCTGAAGCACTACCTGGCCGAATACCCCGACCGGTATCTGATGACGCAAAACTACTTTGATCCCTATCCTGATGATTTGGGTCTGCGTCTGGCAGTCAAGTGATCATAAAAATGCGAAGGCCCCATTGACCCATAGAGGCCCAAAGCAGTACCCCGTTTAGACGACATCCTCACTGTCGTCTCTTTTTTGCATTTTATCTAAAATACTGTGATTATATACAGGCTCATTCTGCATAAAGGGGCCTGCCTGTGATTAACACCCTGCACATTCAAAACTACCGCTCCATCCGCGATATGTCGCTGGAGCTGGAGCAGCTAAACATCGTCTTCGGGCCGAACGGTACCGGGAAATCGAATATCTACAAGGCGATACACCTGATGCACAGCGCCGCCCAGGGGCAGTTTTCCCAGGCGCTGGCGAACGAGGGCGGCATTCTGAAGGTGTTCTGGGCAGGTAAAACCCGCAGCGACCAGCTGCGGCGGATGAACCTCGCGGTAGAAACAGAGACCTACGAATACGAGCTGCAGGTCGGGTTTGTGGAGAAGCTGCCCTATCCCTCGCAGTTTCAGCTCGACCCGGTGATCAAAGAGGAGTCCATCTGGCTGAGCGGCCAGCACCGTCGTCCTTCGTCACAGCTGATGAAGCGTAAGAACCAGGCGGTGTTTCTGAACAACGTGCATCACGAGAAAGTGACCCACAGCGGTACGCTGTATGAGAACGAATCGGTATTCGGGCAGCTCGGCGAGCCGCATCTTTACCCGGAAGTGTCGCAGATGCGCGAGTCCCTGCGTAACTGGCGCTTTTATCATGAATTTTCTGTATCAATCGGCTCGGCGATGCGGGCTCCGCAGGTCGGTTTCCGCTCCCCGGTGCTGGCCAGCGACGGCGCCAACCTGGCGGCCGCGTTTCAGACTATCGTGGAGATTGGCGACGAGCTGCTGCTGATGCGCATCCTCGACCAGGCCTTCCCCGGCTGCGTGTTTTACAGCGACAACACCGGCGGACGTTTTCGCATGATGATGCAGCGCGAGGGGCTGAGCAGACCGCTGGAACCCGCGGAGTTCTCCGACGGCACCCTGCGCTTTCTGTGCCTGGCTGTGGCGCTGCTAAGCCCGCGCCCACCGGCGTTTATCGCGTTGAACGAACCGGAAAACAGCCTGCACCCGCAGATGCTGCCCGCGCTGGCGAGCTTAATCGCCGAGGCCAGCCGCTACTCGCAGATCTGGCTCACCAGCCACTCGCCGGAGCTGGCGAAGCTGATTGAAAAGCAGAGATCGTTTTCGCTGTACCAGCTGTCGATGGTTGAGGGGGAGACGCGGGTGGAGAGGCTGGGGTAGGCCGCATTCTCTTCCTTTAAAGCCCAGTAAAATGAAATTTTCATTTTATCTCTTTCACCTGCAGGGACTGCCCCCCTCCAATGATGACCCCTGCGCCTACAGAGATTTTGAGCGCAGTAATCAAGTCGCTCCACTTGAAATCAAAATCATTAAGGAAGAGATACGAGGCCGCTGCAATTAGCAGACGTCCTGTAGCCATAGTAATAAAGAGGCCTGACATCCAGAGTAATACCAGTAATAAGAAAAGTTTTAGTCGCGGATTAATCATCATTTCTATAACTACCACAATCCTTTTCGTAATATTGATATTCGTTTGGCAGTACGTCGAGATGCTTTGGCTTTCTCTTGAGCGCTTATTGGCATTAACCCATTAGAGACTCCTGTACGTACCCGTTGCTGTCCATGCCTCTGAACCAAATGCCTTAGTCTCACCATAAAAATTGTCACCATTTTGACAACTACTCGGAAGATTTTCTACGCATCTTTCGCTCGTCGAGTATTGCATATAACCACGATCTGACGGCTGCTGCGGTTCCTGCCACAGCACTTACAGTAGCGACCTGTATCATATCTAACCTGTCAAAAACCACTTCATGGCTGATGATGAATTTAACGAAAATCAGGGCCAAAGAGAAAAATACCATGCAGCAAACAAACAAGTAAGCAATGCTGAACAATAGCCTGCCGATAGTAGGTTTATTTTTTGTCATTTTTTTATCTCATCTTTATCGTCATTGCCGAAAAACTATTCCCACAGTGAACCTCTCATACCCCCAACAGATACGCCTTCCGGACCAGGCCAGCGACGGCACCAACCAACCTGACAGCGGCGTTCAGACCATCGTACAGATTCAGGCTCTCTCTTTATCCACATTCTCAACATTTCGCTTCAACGTATCATTCCGATAAAGAAACCCAGATAACCGGCCCGACTTAACCATAAAAAGGGGCTAGTAAGGCCGGACAACCGGATACTGGTCAATTCTCTCATAGGTGCAAGCCCATCATTTTTGATAACAACATTTTTTGCGCAATAGCGACAATGCATAATCAGAAATAAAATCCCGGCGATCCCAAAACCAAAATAACTTTCGCGACTGCCCCAAAAATGTGCGTTTAATTTTATATAAGTTAATCCCCATACACTTAGTAAAAAAACTATAAATGAACATGCTGCGATATTCATGTCTCGCTTACTGCCCAGCCCAAAAAAGAGCGCATCAAAGAAAAACATCGAGGTAAAAGGTGACTGGACGCTTCTTCCCGTCACTTTGCTAAAGCGAAAAAACACCACCGTTCCAACTACAAAAGCGAAAAGTGCAATTCCTAATAACACATAAATCATGTCATGAGTCCTTTTGCCGCCTCATCCAATATACCTATCTATTCTTCGACAGATAAGAAAGTATATTATCGGCATCAGGTTTGTTTGGTTGAGACTTAGTACATTAGACATTTTCTTCTTCCGCTATATGCTCTTCCTTATTCTCCTGGGCTCACGCTATCGTCTGGTTGGCATCATTCATCACCTCACCGGTATTGTTGCCTGCAACCGAGAGTGTAGAGGCTGGGGTAGCCAATCTTTTCATACCCAACTTACCGGGGAGGGTCTTCGGATCGGCCCTTTTCCTTCGCCATAATGCACTGTATTCCTCCAATAAGGATCCCACCACTAATGGCAAGGGTAGTCGCTTCAACTAGATCGCTCATTGGAAAATCAAATTGTCCGATGAAAAAGAAGCAGACCATGGCAATCAACAAACGTCCAAATAAAAGCGTGGCAAATATTCCTGCTATCCAAACAGCGGCCAGTAACAACAATAATTTTACCCTTGTAGTAATCATTATTTTTCCTCTGTCTGCATGCGGCAAACCGGTGAAGAACTGTAACCAGTAGCTACTGTAGGTTCCTGAATGCTCAAATTTCTTCACCTGTCGTTATTACAGAACCTTCACGCTAGTTCTGCAGACGAAACGTCTTTCGCCATTCCGCAGGGCTCACCCCAAATCGCGCCTTAAACTGCTGTCGCCAGGTGACGGCGGAATTAAATCCCACCAGCTCGGCCACGCGCTCAATCGGCATACTTCCGGCTTCAAGCAGGATCTGGCTGCGCCGCAGGCGTTCGGCGGTCAGCCAGTCGGCGACGCTCATCCCCGTAGCGTTAACAAAATGGCGGGTCAGGGTGCGGCGGCTCATCGAAACGACCTCTGCCAGCGAGTCCAGACTATGCGGTTCGGTGATGTGCTGCTGAAGATAGTCGATCAGGCAGTTAATGCGTCCGTCGCGGGTATCTTTGGGTACCGGCTGGGCGATGAACTGCGCCTGACCGCCCTCACGGTGGGGCGGAACAATCATCCGACGGGCAATCTGGTTGGCGACCACGCTGCCAAAGCGCTGGCGAATGATATACAGGCAGCAGTCCAGCGCAGCGGCGGTTCCGGCTGAAGTGATGATATGGCCGTCATCCACGTAAAGGGCATTAATATCCAGCTGAACGTTCGGGAAGAGCGACTGGAATTGATGTTCGAACTCCCAGTGGGTGGCAGCACGTTTGCCGTCGAGGAGCCCAGCATAAGCCAGCACAAACGACCCCAGACATAGCCCTACGATTTCCGCGCCGTAGTCTCTCGCCTGCAGCAGGCTGTCGAGCAGCGTCTGAGGCGGGCGTTCAAGGACGTGCTGCCAGTAGGGAACGACGACAATATCGGCCTGACCAATGGCGGTAAAGTCCTGCGTGGCGTTGAGGGAAAATCCGTCTTTTGAGGTGAGAAAACCCGGCTTTTCGGCGCAGATCGTCACGTTAAAGCGCTTTTCGCCGCAGACCGAATCACCAAACAGAATGCAGGGAACGGAGTAGTGGAACGGGCTGAACCCGTCTACCGCGACAATCGCGACGTTGATTAGCGACATCTGTCTCTCCTTTCCCTTTAACGCACTCAGAATATAACGGTTTCGCCATCCTGGGGAATGCTCACTGCGTCACTCACCTGATTGGCTTCAACGTATTCACGCAGCGCGCTGCGGGTCAACAGGCAGTGGTTAATCGCCTCCATATGGCTCGCCACAATTTTAGCCTGCGGCAGCAGGAAATGGACGTTGAGCACATCCTCCTGCCCCATAATAATGGGCCCAAAACCAATGACGTGGGCATACCCGGCGTTCAGCACCACCACATCCGGCTGGTGCTTTTGCAGATCGGCCGCCACCTCGTCACGCCAGACGGTATCCCCGGCAAGATAAAGCGTCTTCTCATCAGGATGACGCAGCACCACGCCACAGGCCTCGCCCAGCCGCTCCGCCAGCTCCGGCACGGCGTAAGCGCGATCGGTCCCGTGCTGCCCGCCGTGGGTTTTCGTAATCTGAATATCGCCGAAGAAGGTCGCGTCGGTCATGATCGTCAGGTTGCTAAACCCCTGGCTGCGCAGCAGCGCGGCGTCACGATCGTTTTGCACGTAGATCGGTTTGTCTTTAGCGATCAGCTCTGCCGCGGCGCGATCCCAGTGATCGTCATGGGTATGGGTGACGATCACCGCGTCGGCGTCCAGCAGCGTGTTGACGTCAACGGGAAGCTCGACCGTCGGGTTACGGCGTTCGGCATACGCCGTGCCGGGAAAGCCCGGGTAAGCCCCCTTCGGGGCAAGCATCGGGTCGATTAAAAGACGTTTTCCGGCGTAGGAAATCAGCTGGGTGGCGTTGCGAATGTGGGTAATGTTCATGGGCTATCCTCCGGTTGGTGTGATAAGGAGGATAGCCAGCCGTCGCAATTGGCGCTGTGGGTTAAAGGGCGATTACCGATGGAATCGGGCCATTTTAAGCAACCCCGTTTTCCGTCAGGTCATTTACCAGCCAGGCACCGCCCCGCCGTTAAATATCGTCTCCGCCGCTTTCGCTACTTCAGGGGACTGATACGACTGGATAAACTCCTTCACGTTCTCCGCGTCTTTGTTGTCTTCGCGCGTCACCACGATGTTCACGTACGGCGAGTTTTTGTCTTCGATAAAGACGCTGTCATGCACCGGCGACAGCCCGGTTTGCTGAATATAGGTGGTGCTGATGATGGCGACATCTACTTTCGGGTCGTCCAGCACGCGCGGCAGCTGCGCCCCTTCCAGCTCCATAATTTTCAGCTGCTTAGGGTTGGCGGTAATATCCAGCGCCGTCGGCAGCAGCCCGGTATCTGGCTTCAGGGTGATGAGCTTCTCTTTTTGCAACAGAAGCAGCGCGCGTCCCAGGTTGGTCGGATCGTTTGGAATGGCAATGGTTGCGCCGTCCTTCAGGTCAGACACGGATTTGATTTTGCGGGAATAGCCGGCCATCGGGAAAACAAAGGTGTTCGCCACGGCCACCAGCTTGTAGTTATGCGCCTTGTTATCCTCAGCGAGGAACGGGCGATGCTGGAAGACGTTGGCATCCAGTTCCCCCTGGTTGGTGGCATCGTTGGGTAACAGCGAGCCGCTGAAGCCCACCAGCTCCACGTCCAGGCCATATTTCTCTTTTGCCACCTTTTTGGCGACTTCCGCTACGTCCTGTTCGGCGCCGTTGATGACGCCGACTTTAATATGTTTGGCATCGCTGCCACTTTGATCGCACCCTGCCAGCAGCAGGCCAGCCAGTACCAGAGCACCCAATCGACGTTTCACAAGACAGTTCCTTTTGCTGAATGTTGTAGTGACTATATCGACAACGAGACGGGGAAATAAAAACCGAAAAAGAATCAATAAGAAGGATCGGTTATATGCGGGTATGGCCGGGTGACGCTGCGCTTACCCGGCCTGCGGATTCAGAGCTTAAAGGGCTTTCGCCAGGTAATGTCGCTGCATGCCCGGGTACGGATAATCCTGCAAAGACATCTGCAGCTGATACCCCTGCTTTTCATAGAAGGGACGCGCCTGGAAGCTGGCGGTATCGACCAGCGCGTGCTTGCAGCCTTTGCGCCTGGCTTCATCTTCAGCCGTTTTGATGATCTGGTTGCCGACGCCAGTTCCCCGTACGGTGTCGCTCACCCAGAGATAGTCGATATTTAGCCAGTCGCCTTTACGCACGCCGATTAACCCGCCTAGCATCACGCCATTTTCGTCACGCACATAAACGCCAATATCGCCGCTAAAGGTCGCCATATCCAAAAATTGCGCGTTGAAGGCACGCAGCCCCACGAATAACTCTTCTTTTTCCTGCTGCGTAACCGTATTGGTAATGCTCAGTTGCATGGCGTTCTCCCTGTTTTTGTGTGCTATTTGACTATCTCACAGATACTTTACGGAGAAAATTCATACTTTCGGCTGGCGTCGCTACACTGAATGTAACGATATATTTCATGGGAAGCCTGTGACTTCTAATGGGGGTTGTTGATGAAAGCTGCGCACCTGGTCTGCCTGCTGGTTTGTCTGCTCTTCGCCGCGTTTGTCCATGCTCAGGAAAAGGAGGATCCGGCGAAAGAAGCGCAGATTAAGCAGCAGGTTCTGAAAGATATAAAGAAAACCTGTACGCCACAGAAAAAGCAGAGCGATAAGGCCTGGCAGGAGTTGATTTTGTCGTCTGAGGCCAATCAGCTGCTGATCAAAAATGCCATTACCGCCGTGAAGCGCGACAACCTGGACGCCTACTGGGCGGCTGTTGGTCAGGTTGATTGTCTGGAAGATTATTGAATGCTGCTTGCCGGGTGGCGCTGCGCTTACCCGGCCTACAAAATATTTTTAACGCTTACGCACATCCGGAATAATCAAATCCCCGCGCAGAACATAGGACCCGAGCATCTGCGTTTTCTCCGTCAGCCAGCCCACAATGCGTGCCGCCATGGCGTCCATGGAATATTCAATCGCCGGGATCACCGGAATACCCGGCAGGTGCAGCGAACCGGCAAGGCTGAAGACCATAATGTCCTCAGGCACGGATTTATTAAACGCCTGCAGCTGCGGGATCACCCGCTGGGCTTCCTGCTCGTCCGCCACCAGCAGCGCGTTGAAGTTCAGCGTGCTGGCGTTATTAAGCAGCTCCTGGAGCGCAACGGAGGAGGAGGTCGCGTCCATAAAGACCAGGTTGCGATTAAAGGGCAGGAAATTTTTCTCCAGCGCGTGCTTGTAGCCGAGCAGCACCTGGTCGGCAAAACCGCTGCCGTGGGGGTAGATCAGCGCAATCTGTCGACGCCCCTGGCTGGTGAGGTAGTTGCAGGCGGTTTCGGCGGCAAAGGCGTGATCGAACTGGATGCTGTTGGAATTATCAGACTCCATACAGTCCACCAGAATGACGTTTTCCATATCCACGTCCAGCGGGAAACGGGCGCCAATCACCAGGATATCATCGCAAAGCCCGCAGGAGAGTTCTTCAAGGGCGTGCATCACTTCCGCTTTGCTGTGCGCGAAGCGCAGCAGGAGGTGTTTTTGATGCTGGCTGAGCTGTTTTTCCAGCGCGTAGAGATAGCCGGTGGTCTGGTTAATGTTTTCCTGCGCGCAAATGACCCCGATACAGCCCGTCGACTGGCTCAGCAGCGACTGGGCAATCACGTTAGGCCGGTAGTTCAGCTCATCCACCGCTTTCAGTACGGCCTGACGGCTGGCTTCCTTTACGCCACGCGACCCGCTCAACACTCGCGATACCGTGGCTTTAGACACCCCGGCAAGACGTGATACATCATTGATTGTCGACATCTTTTTCCCCTGGCAGGCTTACCTCGCGCCTGCAAATTCCATGACCGCTTCGGCTCACATTATAGCCAGAACGGAGTATATCCGTTTCCGTTTTCCATGGAAACCGATTTTCCGTTTCCACTCAAAATGATGTCAAAACAGTCAAATTATGTGACACACATCCGGTTAATTAGCCTCATAAGTATTGGATCTTGATGGGTATCACAGTTCTGCTTTTTATAAATGGAAACCGGTTTCCGTATCATGTCCAATCATCCTCGCAATAACTTTTTACATTTAGAGGATGGTTGTCGATGTTCAAGATTATGCTGTGCTGCTCTGCCGGGATGTCCACCAGCCTGCTGGTCAGCAAAATGGTCGATGTCGCGAAAGAACGTGGTTTGCCGGTGAAGATTGATGCGTACGGCGTTTCCGAATTTGATACGCAGTTTCCGCAATACCAGGTTGTCCTTCTCGGACCGCAAGTGAAATACATGTTACAGACACTCTCAGACAAGGCGGCGACGCATGGCATTCCGGTGCAGCCCATCGACATGATGGACTACGGCATGCAGCGTGGCGATAAAGTACTGGACTATGCTCTGTCGCTCATCGAAGCGGCACACTAAAAGGTGTTCACATGAGTTCGTTATATCAATCCATGGTCGCGGTGATTGAGCAGTCAATTACCCCGCTGGCCGCGAAGCTCGGTCAGCAAAAGTATGTGATTGCCATCCGCGACGGCTTTACCGCCGCGCTGCCGTTTATGATCATCGGCTCGTTTATGCTGGTGTTCATCTTCCCGCCGTTCTCGGCGGATACCACCAACAGCTTCGCCCGCGGCTGGCTGGATTTCTCCCAGACCTACCGCGAACAGCTGATGCTGCCGTTTAACCTCAGCATGGGCGTGATGACCTTTTTCATCTCGGTAGGGATTGGGGCGAGCCTGGGGCGTCAGTTTAACCTCGACCCGGTGATGTCCGGCCTGCTGGCCTTTATGGCCTTCCTGCTGGTCGCCGCGCCGTATGCCGACGGCAAAATCTCGACCCAGTATCTCTCCGGTCAGGGTATCTTCACCGCTCTGATTACCGCGATCTACGCCACCCGCGTTTACGCGTGGCTGAAGCAGAACAACGTGACCATTCGCCTGCCGAAAGAAGTGCCCACCGGCGTGGCGCGTTCGTTCGAGATCCTGATCCCGGTGATGGTGGTCATCGGTACCCTGCACCCGCTGAACCTGTTCATTGAAGCGCAAACCGGGATGATTATCCCGCAGGCGATCATGCACCTGCTGGAGCCGCTGGTGTCCGCGTCTGACTCCCTGCCCGCCATTCTGCTCTCCGTGCTGCTGTGCCAGATCTTCTGGTTCGCGGGTATCCACGGCTCGCTGATTGTTACCGGCATCATGAACCCGTTCTGGATGGCCAACCTCTCGGCAAACCAGGCGGCACTGGCGGCCGGCGCTGCGCTGCCGCACGTTTACCTGCAGGGCTTCTGGGATCACTATCTGCTGATTGGCGGCGTCGGTTCCACCCTGCCGCTGGCGTTCCTGCTGCTACGCAGCCGCGTTACCCACCTGCGCACCATCGGCAAAATGGGCGTGGTGCCAAGCTTCTTTAACATCAACGAGCCGATTCTGTTCGGCGCGCCGATCATCATGAACCCGATGCTGTTTATCCCGTTCGTGTGCGTTCCGCTGATCAACGCCTGCCTGGCGTACGGCGCCACGAAGCTCGGCTGGCTGGCGCAGGTCGTCTCGTTAACTCCGTGGACTACCCCTGCACCGATTGGCGCCTCGTGGGCGGCGAACTGGGCGCTGAGCCCGGTGGTGATGTGCCTGGTCTGCATGGTGATGTCCGCGCTGATGTACCTGCCGTTCCTGCGCGCCTATGAGCGTACGTTGATTAAAAACGAAGAGCAGAAAGCCCAGGCTGCAACCGTGGGTGCCGCTGAAGCCACAAGCAATTAAGTCAAAGAGGAAGGGTCATGAAATACGCATTTCCCGATAACTTCTGGTGGGGCAGCGCAAGCTCCGCTCTCCAGACGGAAGGGGCAAGAGAGGGTGAAACCACGTGGGATTACTGGTTTGCCCGCGAGCCGAACCGTTTTCACAACGGGGTAGGGCCGCAGCAGACCTCCACGTTTTATCAGCACTGGAAAACGGACATTCAGCTGTTGAAACAGCTGAACCACAACAGCTTTCGCACCTCGATTAGCTGGGCGCGCCTGATCCCCGACGGTATCGGTGAAGTGAACCCGGACGCGGTCGATTTTTATAATCAGGTCATTGATGAACTGAATGAACAGGGCATCACGCCGTTCATCACCCTGTTCCATTTCGACATGCCGATGGCGATGCAGGAGATAGGCGGCTGGGAAAACCGTGACGTGGTGGACGCGTACGCCCGCTATGCGCAGATTTGCTTCGAGCTGTTCGGCGACCGCGTGCTGCACTGGTTTACCTTCAACGAGCCGATCGTGCCGGTGGAAGGCGGTTATCTGTACGACTTCCACTATCCGAACGTGGTGGATTTCCGCCGGGCGGCCACCGTGGCGTATCACACGGTGCTGGCGCATGCGAAGGCGGTTCAGTCCTACCGCGCCGGGCATTACGCGGGGGAGATCGGCATCGTGCTCAACCTGACGCCGTCGTATCCGCGCTCGCAGAACCCGGCTGACGTGAAGGCGGCGCACGTTGCGGACCTGATGTTTAACCGCAGCTTCCTTGACCCGGTCCTGCGCGGGGAGTATCCGGCCGACCTGGTGGCGCTGCTGAAATCCTGCGATCAGTTGCCCGCCTGTAAACCGGAAGACGGATTCCTGATTGCGGAAGGGAAAATCGACCTGCTCGGCATTAACTACTATCAGCCGCGTCGCGTGAAGTGCCGCGACAGCGCGGTGAACCCGCAGGCGCCGTTTATGCCGGAATGGTTCTTTGATAGCTACGAGATGCCGGGCCGCAAGATGAACCCCTACCGCGGCTGGGAAATCTACGCGCCAGGTATCTACGATATTCTGATTAACCTGCGCGACAATTACGGCAACCCCCGCTGCTTTATTTCTGAAAACGGAATGGGCGTCGAAGACGAGCAGCGCTTTATTGAAAATGGCCAGATTAACGATCAATACCGCATTGAGTTTATTTCTGAGCATTTAACCTGGCTGCATAAAGGCATTAGCGAAGGGTGTAATTGTCTTGGCTACCATATGTGGACGTTTATAGATAACTGGTCGTGGTGCAATGCCTATAAAAATCGCTACGGATTTATCCAGCTCGATTTAAAGACGCAGCAGCGCACCATTAAAAAAAGCGGAGAGTGGTTTGCCGCTACCGCGCTGAATAATAGCTTTGAAAGAGAGTCATTGTGATGATCGTATTAGAAGAAGCCGTAATGGAAATTATCGTCAATGCCGGCCAGTCCCGCAGCCTGTGCTTTGAGGCGCTGCACGCGGCGCGCCAGGGCAACATCGACGAAGCCAAAAGCCTGCTGCGCGAAGCCGACGGCTACGCGCGCCAGGCGCACAAGATGCAGACCAAACTGATCGAGCAGGACGCGGGCGAAGCCCGCCAGCCGATGACCTTAATTATGGTGCACGCGCAGGATCATTTAATGAATTCGCTATTAGCGCGTGAATTGTCTGAAGAAATTATTCATTTATATCAGAGATAGCCTATGGCGAAATAACTTAATGTAATACCTCTGTACCTAAAACTAGAAATCCACTTGTTCTGATGATAGCGACATATTCTGTCAGATCGGAGCGGGATGGTTATTGTCTGAATAAAATTAAACTATATTGAGATAACCATGAATACGATTAAAAAACTTCCATTAACTATGGCGGTTATCGCCGCGCTTTGCCCAATTTCCGTGCTCGCACAAGAATTTACGCAGGAGCAAATTGACGCCATTGTAGCCAAAGCGGTGGATAAAGCCCTGGCCGAGCGTCAGGCCAAAATGGATGCCGCCGTCGCGAAAAAAGCGGACGTGGTGACCGAGCCGCAAAGCGCGGCGCAATCCCCGGACATGGCGATCCCGTTCGGGATTAAATTTACCGGCTATGCCCGCTACGGCGCGCACTTCCAGGCCGCCGATCAGAAATACGTGGCTGTCGATGGCTCCTACAACGGCGCGTCCGCGATCGGTCGTCTGGGTAACGAAGGCAACGGCGGCGAGTTCCAGCTCTCTAAAGCCTTCAAGGGCGAAAACGGCGCCATCTGGGACATCAACGTGATGATCGACCACTGGGGCGACGAAGTTAACCTGAAAAAGGCCTACGCCGGGGTGACCAACATTATGGCCTCCAACCCGAACGCCTACTTCTGGGCCGGTCGTGACTTCCACCAGCGTCCGCAGCAGGGCATCAACGATTACTTCTGGATGAACCACGACGGCCAGGGCGCCGGGGTGAAGAACTTCGACATTGGCGGCGTGCAGTTTGACGTCGCCGCCGTGGCGGCGGTGGAATCCTGTAGCCCGGAAGTGATGGAAGACGAAGCGAACCCGTCGCGCATAACCTGCACCGGCGGTTCCGGTACGGGCGACAAAGGCAACTACGCCGCGACGTCTAAAATCCACGGCATGAAGCTCGGTCCGCTGGATCTGGAGCTGTACGCCAACTACGGCTTTGACTCTAAAGCGGTGGAAAGCGACGAGCGTCTGAACGCCTGGCAGGGTGGCGTGGTGCTGAGCCACACCAACGACAGCGGCGTGAACAAGGTGATTGCACGCTACTCCGATAACTCGGACAACAGCGTGTTCAACAAAACCGAGGATCTGACCACGGTCTACGCCAGCTTCGAAGGGCTGTATAAATTCACCCAAGCCACGCAGGTGGAGTACATCCTCGCCTTCCACGACTACGACAACAGCCGCGATAAGACCGACAACCGTAAGAACTACAACGCCATCGTGCGCCCGATGCACTGGTGGAACGACGTTCACTCCACCTGGCTGGAAGCAGGCTGGCAGCACGTTGACTACGACAACGGCGGCGACAACAAGGGCTGGAAGCTGACCCTGTCGCAGAACATGTCTATCGCCATGGGGCCGGAGTTCCGTCCGATGCTGCGCTTCTACGTGACCGGCGGCAAAGTGGATAACGCACGCACCGCGCGCGTGAACAACACCAAAGACGAGACGCTCGACGACTTCAACGTCGGCGCGATGTGGGAGGCGTGGTTCTAAGCAAGATAGAAGCAAAACGGCAACGAGAGTTGCCGTTTTTAGTGTTTGCTCCCTCTCCCCATGGGAAAGGGCCGGGGTAAGGGCATCAGGCCGCACCCTACAAGGTTTTGTAGGCCGGGTAAGCGTAGCGCCACCCGGCAAGATCCCATGTTATGCTAGAAAAAAATCAACATAGCAGGGGAGAAAATGGGTTCCACACGTAAAGGGATGCTGAACGTCCTGATCGCCGCCGTTTTATGGGGCAGTTCCGGCGTTTGCGCGCAGTACATCATGGAGAAAAGCCACATTTCTTCGCCTTACCTGACCATGGTTCGCCTGCTGTTTACCGGCGTTATCCTCCTGACGCTCTCCTTCGTTCACGGCGACAAGATTTTCTCGGTCATCAAACATCGCAAAGACGCCCTCAGCCTGCTGTTTTTCTCGCTGGTCGGCGCGCTCACCGTGCAGCTCACCTTCCTGCTGACGATTGAAAAATCTAATGCGGCAACGGCCACCGTGCTGCAGTTTCTGTCGCCAACCATTATCGTGGCGTGGTTTGCGCTGGCGCGGAAAACGCGTCCCGGCGTGTTTGTCCTGTCCGCGATTGTGACCTCGCTTGTCGGGACGTTCCTGCTGGTGACCCACGGCGACCCAACCTCGCTCTCCATCTCGCCAGCTGCGCTGTTCTTTGGCATCGCCTCGGCGTTTGCCGCGGCGTTTTACACAACCTATCCGTCAACGCTGATTGCCCGCTACGGCACATTGCCGATTGTCGGCTGGAGCATGTTGATTGCCGGGTTAATGCTGACGCCGTTCTACGCCGGGCGCGGGACGACCTTCGTCATTGACGGCAGCCTGCTGCTGGCGTTTTTCTATCTGGTGGTGATCGGCACGGCGCTGACGTTCAGCCTGTATCTGAAAGGCGCGCAGATGATCGGCGGGCCGAAGGCGAGCATTCTGAGCTGCGCCGAGCCGCTGAGCAGCGCGTTGCTGTCGGTGATGTTGCTGGGCGTGGCGTTCACCCTGCCGGACTGGCTGGGGACGCTGCTGATTGTGTCGTCGGTGGTGCTGATTTCGATGGATTCAAGAAGACGGGTGAGGACATCGGCGTGATCTACGAATAATAGTGATAGCGGCACATTAAAATAGTAAGAGCGCTATCTGATACCCCGTAAACCAGACGATCGGTATCATTGATTCGACGGGACCAGTATCCGGAAAGGTTACCTTTAAGGGGTTCCGGCTTACCCAGGCCATCGAAGGGTTGACGCTTCGCATCTTCAATCAATTTATTGATTCTGCGAAGCGTTTTCTTGTCCTGCTCCTGCCACCACAGGTAATCATCCCAGCCGTTATCAGTCCAAATCAGTAGCCTGGTCATCTATCAGATCCCTCTGCGTGGTTTTTCCGGTATTTGCCTGTGAGATTGACTCCATCAGTCGGCTGGCGTTAGCAGGCGAACTCATCAGATGGATGGTTTCCATCATCGAATTGTAGTGCTGCAGAGACATAACCACCGCGTCACCCCCGTTTCGGCGGCTGATGATGGTTGTCTCCACGTTGTCATTCACGTCGTCCAATACATCTTTGAGTCGGCTTCGTGCTTCGGTAAACGTCACAACCTGCATATTTCCTCCTGTACAAGTTACGGTACAAGTATATCGATGAAGTGACTATTTATCAATC
The DNA here is from genome assembly GCF_043965265.1 of Enterobacter sp. ECC-249. NCBI lineage: Bacteria > Pseudomonadati > Pseudomonadota > Gammaproteobacteria > Enterobacterales > Enterobacteriaceae > Enterobacter > Enterobacter sp. ECC-249. The sequence goes on along the minus strand of NZ_CP143660.1, from coordinate 617,703 downwards.
AACGTGCCTTTACCTTCACCGCCACCAGCAGCGCGGTCAGCAGCATCAGCGTGCCGGAGATCGCCAGCGGCGACGTCAGCCCCAGGTGGTCGAGCGCCACGCCGCCAATGGCCGCGCCGCAGGTATTCGCCAGCTGGATCACCGCTACCTGAATCGACCCGGCTTTTTCAGCCTGATCGGCAAGCGAGCGGGTGATCCACGTCGACCAGCCCACCGGCACCAGCGCAAAGGCTAAGCCCCAGATAATCGCAATGGCAGATGCGACCCACTTATCGCTGCCCCACAGCACCAGCACCGTGGCGCTCACTGCCAGCACCAGCGGCGCCCCCGCCAGCGCCACCTTCAGGGAGCGCTTCAGGAACTGCGACGACAGCGACGTGCCGACAAAGCTGGCAATACCGAAGCTCAGGAGCACCAGCGTCAGGCCGTCGACGTCAAACCCCGCCATGGTCATATACACCGGGCGGATATAGGTAAAGAAGGCAAACTGCCCGGCAAAGGACATAAAGATCGCGGTCATTCCCGCCAGCACGCCGGGGCGCTTCAGCAGCGCGAACATGTTCTGTTTATGGTGCGCCGCTTCGCCCGGCAGCGACGGCAGCGCTTTCCAAACCCAGATAACGCAGAGCACACCCATCACCGCCGCGGCGTTGAAGACGTTACGCCAGCCGATAATCCCGCCGAGGAAGCTACCGAGCGGCGCGGCAATCACCAGCGCGATAGAGACCGCACCGAAGATGACGGAAAGCGCTTTTGGCACGGTGCGCGCAGGCACCAGGCGCATGGTCAGCGAGGCCGACATCGCCCAGAAGCCGCCGAGCCCCAGTCCCAGACAGGCGCGCCCCAGCAGCAGCAGGGTAAAGCTTTCCGCGAAGGAGACCAGCAGGCAGGAGAGCGTCAGCAGCACGCTGAACAGAATGACCACCTTGCGGCGGTCGATAGTGCCAATCACCTGGGTGATAAACAGGCTGGCGAACATCGCCACGAAGGCGGTGACGGTAACGGACTGCCCCGCCACGCCTTCGGAAATGCCCAGATCCTGAGCCATCGGCGTCAGGAGGCTCACCGGCAGAAACTCAACGGTAATCAGGCAGGCGACGCAGAATGCCACGGAGAAAACGGCCGACCAGTTGGGGCGTGAAACCTCGCTGGTCTGCGGTCTGGTCGAGGGCTGGATATGTTCTGTCATGGCGTCACCTGAAGATGAAAACGTGCGGAAAAGTCGCGCAGTTTATCATCAAAAGTGTGACGAATTTAACGTTTAGACAACTTTTGTGGTTTTTAGCGGGGATCAGTGGAGGTAAAACACGCCCTCTTCCGGCAGGAAGAGCTGGTTGTAGCGCAGCTGGAAGGCGTTAAGCTCCTGCGGATCGGGCTCCATCTCGCGCATAAAGCCGAGCGCCAGACGAATTTGCGCATCGGTGATCGGCGCGGCCAGGCGGGCTTTACGCAGCAGACGGTGCCACGTGTGCAGGTTCTCTTCACTGCCGTCGACAATGCAGACCTGCCAGATCAGCAGCACCTGTGCCGCGTTTTGCAGATGCGCCTCGTCCGGGCGCTCAAGGTAGCGGATAAACTCATTGCCCGGCGTTTTACCGAACTGATCGATCATCGACTCGACAGGCATCGGGGTGACGCCCAGACGCTCGCTTAAACGTTTGATGGCGCGGCGGGAATCTGAGGTCAGGACGCGAAATCCCACCACAAACACCACGGCAAGCGTTGCCAGCATTATCCAGACCATGCGTTCTCCTTAGACTAGCCGCTCATCATAGCGGGAAACGCACGGCGTCAACAGCGGGCATAACCAGAATAGTGCATTGAAAAGACGTTGCAGAACGGGGGATAAGGTATTAATGCCGTCGGCGGAAATAAAAAAGCCCGGCATCACACACCGGGCAAAGAAGTTACCTGCACACTCAGGCTGTTTTTAATTTCTGCGCACGATTCTCACGGCGAATTTTACGTTCTTCCAGCACCGCGACCATCGCCATCAGGACGATACAGCCGATCGCTGCCGCATCCAGCGCCGCGAAGGTGCCCGCCCAGCCGGTGAGGCCGAAAATCGGCGTGCCGTCGGCAATCATCCCCAGACCCAGCTTGGCGAAGCTGTCGCCGATCAGGTAGGCGAAGGTGCCTTTAATCCCATCGGCGGCGCCGATCGCTTTTTTCGGAACGAAGCCCACTGCCGCCACGCCGATCAGCAGTTGCGGACCAAACACCAGGAAGCCGAGTGCAAACAGGGATGCGAGGTAAACGTACTGATTGCTGGCGTGCTGGTAGACGCCGAGCGTGGCGATAATCAGCGCCAGCGCGACGCAGGCCACCAGCGCGCGACGACCGTTGGCGAGGTCAGAGAGCCAGCCCCACAGCAGCGTGCCGACCAGCGCACCCACTTCGAACAGGGTGAAGCCCTGAATCGCCACCTCTTTAGAGAGCTTCAGCTCCTGGAAGGCGTACACGGTGGACCACTGGTCGATGCCGATGCGCACCACGTAGAGGAAGATGTTTGAGAAGCAGAGCAGCCAGATCACTTTGTTTTTCAGCACGTACTCGACAAAGATCTGCCATTTGGTCATCTCGTTCTCTTCGGTCTCTTTGTCCTCTTCGCTGATCTCCTCGCCGAACAGCTCTTCGGCTTTGCCGAGGCCGTAGGATTCGGGGGAGTCGCTGCCGAAGCGCAGACCGATAAAACCGACAATCAGGGCGATAATCGACGGGAAGATAAACATACCGATCACGTGGCCGTCGAACAGGTAGTTTGCGCCAAACAGCGCCACGCCTGCCGCACCCGCCCCACCGAGGTTGTGGGAGATGTTCCACATGCCGAGGTACGACCCCCGCTTGCGGCGCGGCGTCCATTTGGTGATGGTGGAGTAGCTGCACGACCCGCCGGTACTCTGAAAGAAACCGCTCAGGGCGTAGAAGGCGATCATCAGGAACAGGCTAACGGACCCCGCGCCCATGCTGGCGCTGAAGCCGAGCATACAGATGGCGGAGAGGATCAGCATAAACGGCAGGAACTGCTTGGTGTTTTTGCCGTCCGCGTAGTAGGACACAACCGTTTTCCCCACGCCGTAGGTGATGGAGAAGCCCAGGCCAATCATCCCCAGCTGCGTCATGCTCAGCCCGTAGGTGGAGATCATGTCGTTCTGCGCGATGTTAAAGTTTTTGCGGATCAGGTACATGGTCAGGTAGCCGATAAAGACCACCAGATAGGACTGCATGAACGGTTTGAACCACATTTTGCGCCGCACGTCGAGCGGCAGATCCAGGGTCGGCTTGCGCACCTGGTTGAGGAAGGCCAGCATGGTTTGCTCCTGAGCTGATTTTTACCTGCGAATGGCAGGCATTGTAAAAATCAGCCGGAAGAGATGCCTGAGACAGCGTCCAGGTAAAACCGGGAAAATTTCTTAGTTTTACGCCACTCGGGCCAGAAAGGTGAGGCGCATCACGCTTCACCCATCTCGCGCGGGGCCTGCGCGTGCAGGAAAGGCAGCAGCAGCAGGGCGGAAATTCCCGCCGCGATGGCGATCACAGCGAAGAAACCGCTCCAGTGCCAGATATCGATCACCCGCGCCAGCGGCCAGCCGGAGAGCGATGCGCCAAGATAGGCAAACAGCCCCACAAAGCCCGTCGCCGCGCCTGCCGCCTCTTTGTGGGAACACTCCGCCGCCGCCATGCCGATCAGCATCTGCGGGCCAAAGACGAAGAAGCCGGTAGTAAAGAAGCACGCCGCCTGCATCACGTAGCTGGCGAACGGCATCAGCCACAGCGAGCCGACGGAGAGCAAAATCCCGGCGGCAAAAATCAGGTTCATCGGGCCGCGGTTGCCGTTGAACAGCTTATCCGAACCCCAGCCCGCTACCAGCGCGCCGATAAACCCGCCCAGTTCGAACATCGTGACCGCCGAGTTGGCGGTGACCAGATCCACGCCGAGCGTCTCGGACATGTACAGATTGCCCCAGTCGTTGATGGCCGCGCGCACCACGTAGACCAGCACGTAGCAGAGCGACAGCAGCCAGATGTACGGGTTTTTCAGCACGTATTTGGTGAGGATCTCCTTACGGGTCAGCCCCGCCCCCTCCTGCTGCTGGGCAATCTCCATTTCGTCGTGCCGCCAGTCGCCCACCGCAGGCAGGCCAACGGTTTGCGGCCTGTCGCGCAGGCGCCAGCAGAGGAACAGCCCGGCGAGAATGGCCAGGCCACCGGCAATCATCATCCCCGCGCGCCAGCCGTAGTGCAGCGCCGCGGCGCCGACCACCATCGGGATCAGCGCCCCGCCGACGTTATGCGCGGTGTTCCAGACGGCCCACCAGCCGCCGCGCTCGTTGCGCGAGTACCACGCCGTGAGCAGGCGGGCGCAGACCGGCGCGCCCCAGCCCTGGAAAAAGGCGTTCAGCGCCCACAGCAGGGCGAAGGCCCAAAGCGAGGTGGAGAAGCCAAACAGGATGTTCACCAACCCCGTCGCAATCAGCCCAACGCCCATGAAATAGCGGGCGTTAGAGCGGTCGCTGACGATGCCGGAGAAGAACTTCGACAGGCCGTAGGTGATGTAAAACAGCGTCGCCAGCAGGCCGATGTCGGTGCGCGTCATCACGCCGCTGGCGAGAATTTCCGGCGCGGCGGCGTTGAAGCTTTTGCGGGTGAAGTAGAACAGCGCGTAGCCGAGCCAGATGGCGATCAGAATATGGCGACGCCAGTAGCGGTAGCGGGCGTCGATTTCCGCTTTGTCGCCAATCGGCGCGACGCTGGCAGGGGTTTTAAACATGATAACTCCGTAGCGGCAGGCTGACGCTGACGCGCGTCCCGTGGGTGCAGGAGAGGTTCAGCGTGCCGCCCAGCGCCTTGACGCGCTCGCGCATGCCCGCCAGGCCAAAGCCCTGGTGGCCGGAGCCCGGCGGCAGGCCGCAGCCATCGTCTTCAATCACCAGCATCAGGCGTTCGTCCTGCTGCCAGCCCTGGATCGTGACCGCGCTGGCATTGGCGTGTTTAACAATATTGTTCAGCCCTTCCTGACAGACGCGGAAAAGGGTCACGCGCTGGCCTTCGCTCAGCGCAGATTCGTTAATTCTCCAGTCGAGATGGCTGACAATGCCGCGGCTTTCCAGCTCCATCTCGCGCATCAGGGAACGCACCGCCTGCTCCAGCGACAGGTCGTCAAGCTGGCGCGGACGCAGCCTGCCGAGCAGGCGTCGCACCGAGTCATACACGCCCAGCGAAAGCTGCTCGATATGCGCCCCCCCCTGCTTCACGCCCGCGTTTTCCGCCGCCAGACGCTGAACAATGCCCGCCTGGGTGCGGATGGCGGTGATCGTCTGGCCGATATCATCGTGCAGCTCGCGGGCGACCTCCTGCCGCACGCTCTCTTCGGTCTCCAGCAGGCGTTCAGCCAGACGCCGGTTGCGCGCCAGTTCGGTTTGCAGGGACTGGTTCAGCTCGCGCAGGCGCTGAATGCCCGCCCCGAGCAGCAACCCGGTCAGGCTCTGGGCCAGCAGCGAGAGCAGCAGATCTACCGGATGGTCGTGCCAGGTCTGGCTGGCAATCAGCGCGATGGCGTTCATCAGGGTCGCGATCAGCGCCCCCTGCCAGCCGTAGTGCCAGGCCAGGGCGATAATCGGCAGCGCCAGGCAAAACGGCGTGAAGCGTGAAAGCTCGGCAGGTAAACCCAGCTGAAGCCAGAGGCTCACCACGAAAAGCAGCAGATACCAGATGAGATGCCGGGCGCGCCAGTTCACCGGCTGGGACACCAGCCCCGGACCAAGCGGTTGCCAGACGGTGCTGGAGAGGTAGTGCCAGATAACGAGGCAGGTCGGCGCGAGCGTCAGGCCGCCGGTGAGGGTGAGCAGCAGCGCGTTGAGCATCTCCTTGTCGCCAACCCACGGCAGGGACTGCAGCAGCGCGGCGGCAATTAGCGCCGCCCCCTGTCGCAACAGCGTGCGCCAGTCGCGCTGGTGACGGTAGCGGGAAATGAGCGCAACCGGGAGAAGCGTAAGCAGGCTTCCGGTCATCAATAAGGGCAGGTGCGCGAGGGCGACTTCCTGCGCCAGCCAGACCAGCATCAGCCACTCTGCACCCAGCAAAACGGGCCAGTAGCCGCGCGGGCACTGGAGCATTAACCCCAGTCGCAGGCCGAAGGGAAACAGCAGCACCGCCAGCTCAGGACGCTCCACCAGATGCAGGCTGATGCTCCACAGGCAGAACCACGCGGCGGAGAAGATAAAAAAGCTGGCAACGACGGCGATCAGCCGCGAAAACACGGGACTCATTGCCAGCTGTCGAACATGCGGCGCGCCAGCTCGACGTCGTTGCTGACGTTGAGTTTTTCCATCAGGTTGGCGCGATGGACGTGCACGGTCTTCGGCGACAGATCCAGTTCGGCGGCAATCTCTTTTACCGACATCCCCTGCGCGAGCTTCTCAGCCACCTGACGCTCGCGTCTGGTGAGCGGATCCTGTCGTCCGGCCGCCAGCTTGATGGCGATATCCGGCGTCAGGTAGCAGCCGCCGGTGGAAACGGTGCGCACGGCGGCAATCAGCTCGTCCGGGCTACAGCGTTTGGAGAGGAACCCGCGCGCGCCCGCGTTGAGCGCCTGCTCGACCAGCGCCGGGCTGTCGTGGACCGACAGCATGATCGTCGCCATCCCTTTCGGCAGCTGGCTTAACAGCTCCAGCCCGGAGAGATCCGGCATCGAAATGTCGCAGATACAGACCTGCACCCCGCGCCCCGGGAGGCCGGCCAGCGCTTCACGACCGGAGCCAAACTCGGCCACGACCTGGAAATCCGGTTCGAGGTTGAGAAGCTGGGCAAAGCCAGAGCGGACGATAAGGTGGTCGTCGATAAGGGCGATGGTGGTCATGGTTTGATCCTGATGCGTTAACGCGCCGGATGGCGGCGTAAACGCCTTATCCGGCCTACGTGAAAAGTCCTTGTAGGCCGGATAAGCCCAGCGCCATCCGGCAAAAACCGCCTACCTTAAGCGATCTATTCGAAGAACACCGCAATTTTGTTAAACATGGTGGGATCGGACTGGTTGCGCGCCACTTTAGTGACATCTTCCAGCTTGTCGATCTGCGCCATCATCTGCTCCAGACGCTGGTCATCGTTAACCAGTAGCCAGATGCGGCTGTGCTCGCTGCCCTGAATCGGCAGACAGAGAATGCCTTCCACGTTAAACGCCCGGCGGGCAAACAGCCCGCAAACGTGGGTCATGACGCCAGGGTGGTTGCGGACGGTGAGTTCCAGAATGACGTTATCATGTTGTTTCTGCATGGCTTATTCTCCCACCATCTCAGTATTTGCCGCACCCGGCGGCACCATCGGATACACTTTTTGTTCAGGGTCGATACGGACGTGGATCAGCGCCGGGCCAGGACGTGAGATCGCCGCCTGCAGCGCCGCGTGGGCATCCTCTTCCGCGTTCAGATCGCAGGTGTGCAGGCCAAAGCCGGCGGCAATCTGCATAAAGTTAATCATCCCCGGATAGGTCGCGGCAAACACGCCCTGCTTGTAGAACAGGCTCTGCTGCTGATGCACCAGCCCCAGCGCCTCGTTGTTCATCAGGATGATTTTCACGTCTAACTGGTTTTCGGCCGCGGTGGCCATCTCCTGAATATTCATCATCAGGCTGCCGTCGCCGGAGAAGCAGATGACCTTGCGGTCCGGATTCGCCAGCGCCGCGCCCACGGCTGCGGGCAGGCCAAAGCCCATGGTGCCGAGGCCGCCGGAGGTGAGCCACTGGCGAGGACGGTTCAGCGGGTAAGCCTGCGCGGTCCACATCTGGTGCTGTCCCACGTCGGTGGTGATAATCGCGCTGTCGTCGACGCAGGCGGCCACGGCGTTGATCAGGCCGTAATGGCTCAGCGGATCGCCTTCAGTTGGGATCGCGCCCGGGAACTCGCGCTGCAGATCGGCCACCAGCTGGCGCCAGTCGGCGCGGTCGGTCGCGTCGGTTTGCGGGATCAGCTGCGCCAGCACTTCGGCTACGTCGCCCTGAATCGCCACGTGCGGCTGCTTGATTTTTCCCAGCTCGGCGCGGTCAATATCTACGTGAATGATTTTGGCATTCGGGCAGAACTGCTCTGTTTTGCCAATCGCCCGGTCATCAAAACGCGCGCCCATAACAATCAGCAAATCCGCCTCTTGCAGGATGTAGTTGGTGCTGCGCGCTCCATGCATGCCCAGCATGCCTAATGACAACGGGTGCGCTTTCGGCAGCATGCCCAGCGCCATCAGGGTCATGGTGGTCGGCAGGTTAGCTTTTTCCGCAAACTGGCGGATTTCATCCGCAGCGTTGATCGCCCCGCCGCCCACATAGAGCACAGGGCGTTTCGCCGCGTTAATCATGGCAGCGGCGTCGCGCACGCTCTCCGCGCTGAACTCCGGCGCGGGGGCACGCTCGCCCGGCTCGGGCAGTATGTCGATCTCGATCTCTGCGGTCTGGACATCCTTAGGAATGTCTATCCACACCGGGCCCGGGCGGCCAGACTGCGCAATGCGGAACGCATCGCTGATAACCTGAGGAAGCTCGCTGATATCGCGAACTAAATAGTTATGTTTGGTGATGGGGATAGAGATGCCGTAGGTATCCACTTCCTGGAACGCATCGGTACCGATCATCGAGGAAGGCACCTGGCCGGTAATGCAGATCAGCGGAATGGAGTCGAGGCGCGCGTCGGCGATGGCGGTGACCAGGTTGGTTGCGCCCGGCCCGCTACAGGCCATACAGACCGCCGGTTTACCCTGGGTACGCGCCATGCCCTGAGCGATAAAGCCTGCCCCCTGCTCGTGGCGCGCCAGCACGTGGCGGATCTGCGTGCTTTGGCTTAACGCATCGTACAGCGGCAGCACCGTGCCGCCGGGGATGCCCGCAACAGTGGTGATGCCCTGTCGCTCCAGCAGATGAACGATCAGCTGCGCGCCGGTAAAACGCGTCTTGGTGGATGTTGTGCCCGAACTTGCCATGCTCCAGTCCTTTTCTTCTGAGCCAGCCTTCCGGGGAGGGTCCTAAACGAAAAACCCCGCCCGGTTTGCGCCGGCGGGGTTTTGGATTCGTGTGTTGATCCAGTCCCTACGGCGCATTGCCGACGACCACCACCACACGCACGACGACCACTGCGGCTGGTTGCGCAGTTTTTAGTAGGGTCGAAGTGAAGATGGATGAAGTCATTGGGGACCTGTGTTTGGATTCATTGATTGAATTTATACAAACACAGGTTTTCGGGCGTGACAATGGAAATATTTTCATCTGCGCAAAAATGCGTCAGGGATCACGTTTCAGTACGTTGCCCGCTCATTCCAGGCGTCACTATAGATGACATTGCCGTCGCAATGCTTCCAGGTGATTTTCTCATAGCGTATGAGAACCGTTTCAAGGTGTGTTCCCGTGTTCGCGCCGGGATACAGGTCAGGTGTGATTGAGGTTATTTTCACATTCTCCAGGAGGATATTAAAATATTCCTGTTCTAAACCCGCCTCATTAATCTGATACATCTTAATGGTGGCTGACTGGAGTGTTCTTCCCGTACTCAGCGCGCGAAAGAGAAGCGGGGTTACACGATCAAATTCTTTCTGAAACATAATGGGCATGTGGATGCGCGTGCCCGTCAATTTCCCGGTATTCCCGTCGACTGGGATGTTGACATTATGAGTGAACGATTTGAGTTCAATTGAACCTTCACGCCCTGTCACAAGGCAGGGGCCAACCATGGGGGAACCTTTTTCATCTGTAAGAAATAAATAAACCGGATTTGACATAAAGAATACCTTTTTTTTAAAAAATCAATCGAACTTATCAAAACGACCAAAAATTATTGGATGAACAATGATAAATACACCGATAGAAATAAATGTGAGTACTACCCAGTGGTCAGGTACCAACCACAGAAACAAAGAGGCGCATACAAAAACATAAACGGGGAATAAAATATCCGTAAAGAGAATGGATAATAGACTCTTAAACATGCTATTTGTGCCTTAAGTCGTCATAAATCGCTTCAAAATCCCTGTAGAATCCCATTTGAACCTTCTTAATCACTTCAGACAGGAATGGTTCAATAAAGTAATAGAGCATCTCCAGTTGTGCGGCATAGAGGGTGGCGTAATACTTTGGGTCCAACGTTTTCAGGTGACGAGCAGCAAGCGCGCACTTCTGCTCCGTTCCAATCAGTTGAAACGCCATGACAACGTTAGGTACGCGGCGTGCAAGCCGCTCGACGACGATTTCTGAGAGCAGGCCAGATTTGGAGAGATATATTGCCAGTCCCCATGCTATTGCTAAGCGCGCTGCTTTGCTTGTCGGGATGTTTTTAACAAGTCCGGTTACTTGTGAACCCGTCTTGCGGGCGCGATTTTGTTCATTTCCATTTTCAGAGTCATTTAGAACACTTTTAAAATAAAGATAGAGCATCTGTGCTATTACATCGCGATAACGGTAAAGAGACACAATTGAGAGGTACATCCTCTTTTCTTCTGAGAGAAGCTCATCACATACATCGTGATAGCTGGGGATTAAGCATGATGAGTACCAGCTTACACGCTCCATTCCTGAATAGATATCAGAGCCGATTCCCTTTAATGCTTTCCATGTCCCGGCAACGCCTTGCTGTCCATAAATAGCCAACTGCCTGTCGCTCTGGAACTTCATCTTCAAATAATCCGATGCTTGCATAACATATCCATATCATGCCTGTGGTTATAAGAATATACATTGAAAAGCAGTGTAATTCAAACCAGTGAAATTGCCTCAAAATACATTCACGAAAAAAATAATTCGATTAAATATTATTTTTTACGTCTATATGCGATGCGATTTTAATATCCTGGTAAGTCTGTTGTTTATATGAAATGGCTTATTTGGTGCTGCATCTTGTAAAACAATACTGCTTCCCCTGCATAAAATTGATTTCTTAAGAAGCCTGACCAGGTCACTGCTTATCCCGGTATTTTTTTGTAGGCAGACCAGAAAACAAAAAACCCCGCCGGAGCGAGGTTTTTATCAGGGTTTTGCGGTTGGTCGCCGCAGAACACACTGTGTTACGTCAACGCGAAAAGTATACGCGATCGAAGACGAACGCGCAATTCAGGCACGGATTTTGACGTTTTTGAGTATGGATCGCCTTCCAGATTTTGTCCACAAAATACTGTTCATACGTACAGTATTTATCTATACTGAGGGTGTTCGCAGTGAGCGAGGGGGCCGCAGTTCTACCGGCGCAACAAAGTCCTGGCTGAAACGGGTGGTGCCGTCAGTGCCTTAACCCCTGAAGTGAGCACACTGTGTTACGTCAATCCAGGTGCTGGCAACAGGCGGCGGAAAGGTACGCCAGCATCGTGCTCCTTTTAACCAAAAGGAGACGCGTATGAGCGTAGTGGATATGGTGATACTTATCCTCAAACTCATTGTTGCTGTACTGCAACTGCTTGATGCTGTCCTGAAATTCCTTCGGTAATTCAGGTTCAAGTCGCACCTGAGAGGGGCGGGCAACCGCCCCTCTTTAATAACGAGGGAATGCTATGTCGCGTCTGTTAATTGAGCCTGTCACACCGGATGAGCCGGGGTATATCGCCCTGAAGGCGGAAAGTATCGCATTGAATTTCAACATGCTGCGCAGGCTGGAAGAGAACTGGCAGCGTGGTGAGAACCGCTTTAACGCACCGGGCGAAAAGCTGCTGGGTGCGTTTCTCAACGGCAAGCTGGTGGGCGTGTGTGGTCTCAACCGCGATCCGTTCAGCCAGCAGCCGCGCGCCGGACGTATTCGCCATCTCTACGTCAGCGAGAAGTGCCGCGGGCTGGGGATTGGCAAGCAGCTTTTAACCGTCGTGATGGCCGATGCCAGCATCTGGTTTGATTTCCTCAATACCCATGCGCCGGACGCTGCCTACGGGTTTTATCGCCGGGCCGGTTTTACGCTGGTCTCGGACGAACCGCGGGTGACGCACCGCCTTTTTTGTGCGGTGTAACCGGCTGGCAGCTTCAGGACGTGAATGTTACAGTTGAGTGACAATTCATCACCCGATACGCCATGACCATCACCGTATTCTGCATTTTACTGTTTGCCGCACTGCTGCATGCCAGCTGGAATGCCATAGTTAAAGCCGGAACGGATAAGCTCTATTCCGCGATTAGCGTCAGCGGCTCCGCCACGCTGATTGCCCTGGTGCTGCTCCCCTTCTCTCCACAGCCCTCTGCCGCAAGCTGGCCGTTTTTGTTAGTCTCATGCGCCTTACAGGTGGTCTACACCGTGCTTGTAGCGAAGACCTATCAGGTTTCCGATATGAGCCAGACCTATCCGCTGATGCGCGGCACCGCACCGCTGCTGGTGGCCCTGATCAGCGTGCTGGCGCTTGGCGATCGTCTCTCCTGGCTCGCCTGGTCCGGCATCGGGGTAATTTGCCTGTCGATTCTGGCGATGGCGATGCACGGGCGCATGCAGTCGCGAAAAGGGATCTGGCTGGCGCTGCTAAATGCCTGTTTTATCGCCGGGTATACCCTGGTGGACGGCACCGGCGTGCGGTTGTCGGATACCGCGCTGGGCTATACGCTGTGGACCTTCTTTATGAACGGCTTCTGCCTGCTGGGCTGGGCGATGGTCGCGCGCCGACGCGAGGCGTCCGGCTACCTGCGTCTGCACTGGAAAAAGGGGCTGCTCGGCGGCGTTGGCACGATGGGCTCTTACGGTCTGGCGCTGTGGGCAATGACGCAGGCACCGCTGGCGGTGGTCGCGGCGCTGCGTGAAACCTCCATACTCTTTGGCGCGCTGATCGCTTTTTTGCTTTTAAAAGAGAAGGTTGCGGGCCTGCGCATCGCGGCGGCACTGGGCATTGCCGGCGGCGCCATTCTGCTGCGCCTGGCGTAAAGCACTGGCAACATTAGTTGCCGTTCTTGTTTACAAATCCTGCCTTTATCGATTTTTTCATTCACCACAACAATGCTTAAATTGTCATCTCTCTGTGGTAGATTCCTCGCGCATTTATGGGAATGCGCAGTCACTTATTCTTCATTTTTCTCTTTTGGCAAAAGTATTCAGCGACATGAAAAAACAAAGGAACGTTAACTTATTGTTGATGCTGGTGTTACTGGTGGCCGTCGGTCAGATGGCGCAAACCATCTACATTCCGGCGATTGCCGACATGGCAAAGGAATTAAACGTCCGCGAGGGCGCAGTACAGAGCGTAATGGCAGCCTATCTGCTGACCTATGGCGTCTCGCAACTCTTCTACGGCCCGCTCTCCGACCGCGTCGGGCGTCGCCCGGTGATCCTGGTGGGCATGAGTATTTTCATGGTGGCGACCGTCATTGCGATGACCACCCATAACCTGACCGTATTGATTGCCGCCAGCGCCCTGCAGGGCGTCGGGACCGGCGTCGGCGGGGTAATGGCACGAACCTTACCGCGCGATATGTATCAGGGCACCCAGCTCCGTCATGCCAACAGCCTGTTGAACATGGGTATTCTGGTCAGCCCGCTGCTGGCCCCGTTGATTGGCGGCCTGCTGGACACGATGTGGTCCTGGCGCGCCTGTTACGCCTTCCTGCTGGTGCTCTGCGTGATTGTCACCTTCAGCATGGCGCGCTGGATGCCCGAAACGCGCCCGCAGGACGCGCCGCGCACGAAGCTCATTGCCAGCTATAAGACGTTGTTCGGCAACGGATCGTTTACCTGCTACCTGCTGATGCTGATCGGCGGCCTGGCGGGCATTGCGGTGTTCGAAGCCTGTTCCGGCGTGCTGTTGGGCGCGGGGCTTGGCCTGAGCAGCATGGTCGTGAGTATTCTGTTTATTCTGCCGATCCCGGCGGCGTTCTTCGGCGCGTGGTTTGCCGGACGCCCGAACAAACGCTTCTCAACCCTGATGTGGCAGTCGGTGATCAGCTGTCTGCTGGCGGGTCTGATGATGTGGATCCCGGGGCTGTTTGACGTGATGTCGGTCTGGACGCTGCTCATCCCGGCAGCGCTGTTCTTCTTCGGCGCGGGGATGCTGTTCCCGCTCGCCACCAGCGGTGCGATGGAGCCGTTCCCGTTCCTCGCAGGTACGGCGGGCGCGCTGGTGGGCGGCTTACAGAATATCGGCTCCGGCGCGCTGGCCTGGCTCTCGGCGATGATGCCCCAGACCGGGCAGGCTAGTTTGGGCCTGCTGATGACGCTGATGGGGCTGCTGATTTTACTGTGCTGGCTGCCGCTGGCGTCGCGTGTCCCGCATCACGAGCAGCCGGTTTAACCGCATGATGGCCCGGCTTCTCGCCGGGCTTTTCACAGACGGGCGCAATCATCGCCTGCAATAACGGCTCCGGCGCAGGCCGCCAGGCGCCCTCTTCCCCGTCGTAAAACTGGAAATCCGCGTTAAGCGCATACGGGATTTTCGCCTTTTGCAGCTCGCAGGCCATAAAGGTGGCGAACGCTATTTGCGAGGCGGTTGGCGTGAGGTGGCTTGACTCCCCCACGCCCCAGCCCCCGACCCAGCTAACGTGCCCGGTTTTTTGCTGCCAGTGCAGCGCGGCGTTGATGCGGTTATGGATAGCCGCTTTCTCCACCGCCGTGCCGGACGTCCACGGGTATTTGCCGCCATTCTTCAACGGCCCCCACGGGAAAATATGCCACTCCGCCAGCAGGTAGTTTTGGCTGTGCGCGGGCAACTTCAGGCTGGATAGATCCTCCGGCGCGGCACGCAGGCGCGGCGCAATGAAGATCATGCGCTGCGGGTCAATGTCGTGGATCGCTTTAATGGACTTTTCATAGACGCGGTTTAGAGACGCCAGGTTGTGGTTGAGCTTGTCGGCCGGCTCATAGATGAGGTCAAAACCCAGCAGCGGGTAGCTCTGACCGAAATAGTGCGCCACGGCAATCCACCAGTTGATCGTCTCTTTCTCGTTATCGGCTTTCGGGTCGTTTTTATATTCATCAGCCTGATACGCGACTATCGGGATCACGCCATACTGCTCGCAGGCTTCTACCAGCTTGCGCAGGTGGATCAGCCGCGCTTCCGTCGGCTCATCGGCCACGCGGATGCGCACGTGGGTAATGCCTTTTGCACGGAAATCGCGGACCACCAGCGGGTCGAATTCGCGTATGCCGCGCTCGGTTCGCGCCCAGTCCACATCCATCCCGACGCCAAGCTGCTGCGCATAATGGGCAGCCGTCAGCGGCGGCTCGGCGCCAATCGCCCAGCCGGAAGAGAACAGTAATGCAGAGACAATGAAAGGCTTTAACACGGTTTACCCTGGATAAATCGAAAGCATTACCTGTATTTAGCACGCTTTTTCATATTTGGTGTAGAGCGAAAGCGTAATAATTCTTCAACCTGCCAGTTCTCTCAGCCAGCCGATAAAGGCATCTATTTTCGGCCACTGTCGGCCAGAAAGCGTCGAAATATAGTAGTGCTGATGACATTTCAGGGTCTTTTCGCCAAACGGGGCGATCAGCTCGCCCCGTTCAAGCCGTTTTTGCACCAGCCGCTTTCTGCCCATCGCGACGCCAACGTGGTTGATGGCCGCAATAATCGCCAAATCCGAACGATCGAAACCGATACCCGACGATGACGGCATGTTCACCGCAAAGTGCTGCGCCCAGCTCAGCCATTCATCCGTACCGGAATCGTTACTCCAGGCCTGACGGTCATGCAGCAGCGTGCAGTGGCTGAGGTTATCGGAGTTTTTCAGCAATTCATGCTCGCGGGCATACTGCGGTGAGCAGACGGGCAAAATCTCCTCATCCATCAGGAAGTGATGAGAAAGGTGGTTTGGCGGCGTATCGTCGAAATAGAGCGCCAGATCGACACCCGTTCGCTGCATATTGACGTAATCATTACCGGTCAGGATGGTGAGCGAAATTGACGGGTAACGGCGGGTAAAGTCTCCCAGCATCGGTACCAGCCAGCACTGTGCGATCGACGGCCGGGAGTAGACCGTCAGCGTACCGGACAGCGCCTGGTTTTTGATATCCAGGATCTCCTGATTCAGGGTGTCGAGGGACGATTTTAGCGTCCAGTAAACGCGCTTTCCCTCCTGCGTCAGCTCGACTTTACGATGCGAGCGGACAAACAGCTGAATGCCCAGCTCCTCTTCCAGCAGGTTGATGCGGTGGCTTACCGCGCTGGGGCTAAGCGACAGTTCCTCCGCCGCCAGCGCGAAGGATTCATGCCGGGCCGCCACTTCAAAGGTATACATTTTCGACAGCTGCCAGCCGTTTAACAGCCGGTTTCTGGCTTCATTTGTATCGGTCATCACAATTCTCACGCGTGGTTTCTGCGCTCAGCATACCGTTTAAGGGTGAATTTATGTGAACCTAATGCGGATTAAGTGTGCTTTTTAGAGCGTAGTCACTCAGTTGATCCAATCTGGCTCATCTGAACGCCAATTTATATCGTTTGTCAGCCCACACCGCTTTTTCGTCCAATACCCCCAGATGACATAAGGGTGAGGTGAGATATGGGATCTCAGGTCTGGGTTGTGGCAACGCTGCTGGTCAGCATTGTGTTGATTGTTTTAACCATCGTAAAACTGAAGTTTCACCCGTTCCTCGCGCTGCTGCTGGCGAGCTTTTTCGTCGGCGCAATGATGGGAATGAGCCCGCTGGATATGATAAACGCCATCGAGAGCGGGATCGGCGGCACGCTGGGCTTCCTGGCGGCGGTGATTGGTCTTGGCACCATTCTCGGCAAGATGATGGAGGTTTCCGGCGCGGCAGAGCGCATCGGGATCGCCCTTCAGCGCTGCCGCTGGCTGTCAGCAGACGTGATTATGGTGCTGGTGGGCCTGATCTGCGGCATTACGCTGTTCGTGGAAGTGGGCGTGGTCCTGCTGATCCCGCTGGCGTTTTCCATCGCCAAAAAGACCAACACGTCGCTGCTCAAGCTGGCCATTCCGCTCTGCACCGCGCTGATGGCGGTGCACTGCGTGGTGCCGCCGCATCCTGCTGCGCTGTTTGTGACCAATAAATTAGGGGCGGACGTTGGAACGGTGATCGTCTACGGCCTATTGGTGGGCCTGATGGCCTCTCTGATCGGTGGCCCGCTGTTCCTGAAACTGCTCGGCAATCGCCTGCCGTTTAAACCGGTTCCGGCGGAATTTTCAGACCTGAAGGTGCGTGAAGAGCATACCCTGCCGTCGCTGGGCGCTACGCTGTTCACGGTGCTGCTGCCGATTGCCCTGATGCTGGTGAAAACCATCGCCGAGCTGAATATGGCAAAAGAAGGCACGCTGTATACGCTGCTGGAGTTTATCGGCAACCCGATCACCGCGATGTTTATCGCCGTGTTTGTCGCCTACTACCTGCTGGGGATCCGCCAGCATATGGGCATGGGCACGATGCTGACGCACACCGAGCACGGCTTTGGCTCTATCGCCAACATTTTGCTGATTATCGGCGCAGGCGGCGCGTTTAACGCCATCCTGAAAACCAGCGGGCTGGCGGACTCACTGGCGCATATTCTCTCGAACCTGCACATGCACCCTATTCTGCTCGCCTGGCTGGTGGCGCTGGTGCTGCATGCCGCCGTCGGTTCCGCCACGGTCGCGATGATGGGGGCGACGGCCATCGTCGCGCCGATGCTGCCGCTCTACCCGAACGTCAGCCCGGAGATCATCACCATTGCCATCGGTTCCGGCGCAATTGGCTGCACGATCGTCACCGATTCCCTCTTCTGGCTGGTGAAGCAGTACTGCGGCGCGACCCTGAATGAGACCTTCAAATACTATACGACGGCGACGTTTATCGCCTCTGTGCTTGCACTTGGCGGCACATTCCTGCTTTCTTTCATTATCTGAGCGCGAAGAGACCTATTATGGAAAACGCAACTATCACTACTTTAACCGCACAGTTTCCTCTGGTTGAGGATCTGATTGCCCTGAAAGAAACCACCTGGCTTAACCCGCGCACCACAACGCTTGCGGAAGGGTTGCCGTACGTTGGGCTGACCAAAGCCGACGTGGACGACGCACACGCTCGCCTGAAACGCTTCGCGCCGTATCTGGCGAAAGCCTTCCCGGAGACGGCAGCAACGGGCGGGATTATTGAATCCGAGCTGGTCGCCATTCCGGCAATGCAGGCGCGGCTGGAGAACGAGTCCGGGAAGACCATTCCCGGCACCCTGCTGCTGAAAAAAGACAGCCATCTGCCGATCTCCGGCTCGATTAAAGCGCGCGGCGGCATCTATGAGGTGCTGACCCACGCGGAAAAACTGGCGCTGGAAGCCGGAATGCTGAGCGTTGAAGACGACTACAGCGTTCTGCTGGAGCCGCGCTTTAAGGACTTCTTCAGCCAGTACAGCATTGCGGTCGGCTCAACCGGCAACCTCGGGATGTCCATCGGCATTATGAGCGCCCGCATCGGCTTTAAGGTGACGGTGCATATGTCTGCCGACGCCCGCGAGTGGAAGAAAGCCAAACTGCGCAGCCACGGCGTCATCGTCGTGGAATATGAGCAGGATTACGGCGTGGCGGTGGAGCAGGGACGCAAGGCGGCAGAAAGCGATCCGAACTGTTTCTTCATTGACGATGAAAACTCCCGCACCCTGTTCCTGGGCTACGCGGTGGCAGGCGAGCGGCTGAAGGCGCAGTTTGCCGAACAGGGCCGCGTGGTGGATGCCGATCATCCGCTGTACGTCTACCTGCCGTGCGGCGTCGGCGGCGGCCCTGGCGGCGTGGCGTTTGGCCTGAAGCTGGCCTTTGGCGATAACGTCCACTGCTTCTTCGCGGAGCCCACGCACTCCCCGTGCATGCTGCTGGGCGTTTACACCGGGCTGCACGACGAGATTGCCGTGCAGGACCTGGGCATTGATAACGTGACGGCGGCGGACGGGCTGGCGGTAGGACGCGCCTCCGGCTTCGTGGGCCGCGCGATGGAGCGCCTGCTTGACGGGTTCTACACCCTTTCCGACCAAAGCATGTACGACATGCTCGGTTGGCTGGCGCAGGAGGAAGGCATTCGGCTGGAACCGTCCGCGCTGGCGGGCATGGCCGGGCCGGTGCGCGTTCATTCGCATACCAACGTTACCCACCTGGTGTGGGCGACCGGCGGCGGGATGGTGCCGGAAGACGAGATGGCGAAGTATCTGGCGAAAGGGAAGTAATTATGCCGGGTGGCGGCTACGCCTTACCCGGCCTACGGTTCGCGGCAGTTGTAGGCCCGGTAAGGCGTAGCCGCCACCGGGCTTTAAAAGCTCACAATTTGCTGAATGTGAGTAACTGCAAAGAGTAAAGACAGAGACAGCACGGCCAGGGCGATCAGGAACTTATCCCGCACCGCTTTCGGCTGTACAAAATCGCTCTGCGCCACGTCCATCAGGTTACGGCTGCGGGTATAGCGCCATAAAACGATCGCCACCAGCGCCAGCACAACAAGCGAGATCCAGAACGGCATCCCGGTGCGGTGCCAGTTGTGCTTAATCGCGAGGGCAATCAGCGCGCCATACCCCAGCAGCGTGCGCAGCCAGGCGAGTGACGTCCGCTCCGGCTGCAAACCGGGGTCCGCTTCGCGTCGCGCTTTGCGGCTATCCGCCATAGAACACCAGCACCATCACCACGCTCGCCACTGTCAGCAAAATCACGCTGATGATAAGTAATCCACGCGTATAGGGCAGATCCTGCTTCAGACGCATCGCCTTCTCATTGCGCAGCCAGCGCAGGTAGCCGTAAATCGCCAGCACGCCCGCGAACAGGCACAGCAGCAGCGCCAGCACTTCGCGGATCAGCGGCGTGGCGAAATCAGGCGCGAGCTGGTCGAGCCCCACCCCGGCGGCAAGGAATCCCAGCGCGGTGCGGATCCACGCTAAAAACGTGCGTTCATTAGCCAGCGAGAAGCGGTAATCCGGCGCTTCGCCGAGGCGGGAAATTTTCATGAAGGTTCCTTGTCGTGCTACGGGCAGGCTTCAGCATAGCGTAAATCGACCAGGACAAGGAGACCGGCATCGGGGGATGCCGGTCAGGACCGTTAATGCAGCTCTGGCCAGTACTCTTTGTTAGCCTCGATCAGGTCATCCAGAATCGCCTTCGCGACGGACGCGCTCGGCACGGTTTTCGACAGGGTGATCGCCTGCCAGAGTTTCTGGTACGAGCGCTGCTCCCAGGCATCCACCACCAGTTTTTCCACCGCCACCTGCTGGCTCATCAGCCCTTTCTGGAAGTGCGGAATATCGCCCACCGTGAGCGGCTCCGGTCCGTTATGGCCCACCAGGCATGGGATCTCCACCATCGCGTCGGCATCAAAGTTATGAATGGCCCCGTTGTTTGGCACAATCAGCAGCATCCGCTCCTGGGTGTTAAAGGCAATGGCGGTCGCCAGATCGACGATGTACGACGCGTGTTCATCGATTTCCAGATCGCCGGCGGAGGATTTTCCCGCCTCGATAATCGCCCGGCAGGAACTGAACACGTTCTTCTCACGGTGATCCATGACCTCATTGGCGCGGGTGCGTTCCGGGTTGGAATGCGCGACCACGTAGTCCGGGAACAGATAATACTTCAGGTAGGTGTTCGGCATGGTGTCCGGATCCAGCGCCTGCACGTCTTTTGCTTTAGCGAACGTATCGTTCCAGCTCGCTTCGGTATGCGCATCTTCTGAAGGCGGCACATAGCCGTTTTTCGCGACATATTCGCGCAGCTTCGGCATCAGATCGTTGCCGTTCTGGTCTTCAATTGACGTCCACCAGCCGAAATGGTTCAGGCCGTAGTAGCGCACGCGCATCTCTTTGCGGTCTTTCAGGCCGACAATCTGCGCCATTCGCCCTTCAATGCCGATCGGCATATCGCAGATATTGAGGATTTTGGCGTTCGGACGCAGGCGGCGCGTGGCTTCCGCGACAATCGCCGCCGGGTTGGAGTAGTTCAGCATCCACGCGTTCGGAGAGTATTGCTCCATATAATCCACCAGCTCCAGCACGCCGCCGATAGAACGCATGCCGTAGGAGATGCCACCCGGTCCGCAGGTTTCCTGGCCCAGCACGCCGTGGCGCAGCGGGATTTTTTCATCTTTTTCGCGCATCGGGTATTTGCCCACGCGGATATGCGCCATCACGAAATCGACATCGCTAAAGGCCGCTTTCGGATCGGTGGTGTAGCTGAATTCAATCTCCGGGGCCTGCTCCTTAAGGATGATTTTGCACGCTTCGGCGATGGTCTCCTGACGCGCGCCGTCGTTGTCATAGAACTTCAGGGCGCGCAGCGGGAAACGGTCACGGTTGGCTAACAGCATCAGGACGATACCAGGCGTAAAGGTGCTGCCGCCGCCTGCAATAACAACTGAGAATTTTTTCATGATATAGCCTCTGTCAGGGTGGTTTGTTCATTCGTTAAGGGGGTTTTCATCAGCGATTCCAGCTGGTCGCGCACCTGAGGAACGTGCAGACCGACAATCACCTGAATGCCGTTGCCGCGTCGCACCACGCCGTGGGCGCCGAGGGCTTTGAAGACGTCATCGCTTTGCGTTTTCGCCATATCGACCAGGGCGATACGCAGGCGGGTGGCGCAGTTGTTGATGCTTTCGATATTGGCCGCACCGCCGAGCGCCTGCAGGAATCCGGCGGCTTGCCCGACCTGCTGGCTGGCCGCGGCCGGGACGGTGGTTTGCCCGCGCGCCGCCTTATAGTCGGCCTTGCTGTAGAGCTTTATTTCGCTCTCTTCCCGGCCCGGAGTTTTCAGGTTCAGACGCGCAATCAGCGTTTTGAATACCACGAAGTAAATTCCGGTGAAGCAGACGCCAATGCCGATCTGGGTGAATACCGTCGCGGCGTGGTTATGGAACATCGGGATCCAGTTTTGCGGCAGGAACTGGTCCAGCAGGCCGCCGCCCATGTTCCCGACCACGCCGAAGATGTACATCACCGTCGCCATGGTGGCCGCCAGCACGGCGTGGACGGCAAACAGCAGCGGCGAGATAAACAGGAAGGTGAATTCGAGCGGTTCAGTAATGCCCACCAGCACCGCGGTAAGCGTGGCCGGAACCAGCAGCCCCGCGACCTTGACGCGGTTTTCCGGCGACGCGGTATACCAGATCGCCAGCGCAATCCCGACCGAACCGAACACTTTTGAGTTGCCGTGCAGCGCGAACCCGCCTTCCGGGAAGAGGGTTTTCAGCGGCAGGGTGCTCTGGCTGAATTCCTGCAGGTGCTGCGCCCAGTAGACCTGAATCCCACCCTCCACCGCCGCCGGGCCGAAGATGAACGGACCGTAGA
Organism: Enterobacter sp. ECC-249; assembly: GCF_043965265.1. Classification (NCBI taxonomy): domain Bacteria; kingdom Pseudomonadati; phylum Pseudomonadota; class Gammaproteobacteria; order Enterobacterales; family Enterobacteriaceae; genus Enterobacter; species Enterobacter sp. ECC-249. Next base: position 595,539 of record NZ_CP143660.1, on the reverse strand, counting down.
CGAAGTGGTGCAATCCGGTTGGGATCAGAATGCGTTCCAGGAAGGTATAAACCCACACGCCCAGCGCCCCGGCAGAGCGCAGGAACGCCTGCAGAGACTCAATGCCCATCTGCACTTTCGGCCAGCCCAGCAGCGTCAGCCAGGCGCAGGGGATCATGACGAAGAACGCGAGGATAACGACAAACGAGCTGCCCTGGAAAATCCCCAGAAACACCGGCAGCGGCTTGTCAAAATAGCGGTTGTGGATGGCGGTGACGATGCCTGAAATCACGATGGCCCCGATGATGCTGGTATCGAGCGTTTTGATCCCGGCAATCATCGCCAGCCCGCTACCTGCCGTCGGTTCGGCGGAGAAATCGACGCCAAAGAAGGGGCCCCAGGTCATCCCCATCGCGTTGATAAAGTAGTTCCAGGTCAGGAAACTAATCAGCACCGCCAGACAGGCGCGGCCCTGCGCCTGCTTCGCCAGGCCAATCGGCAGGCCGACGGCAAAAATCAGCGGCATATTGCGGAACACCGCCCAGCCGCCCTCTTCAATGATATGAACAATCTGCGCGAAAAGATGATCGGGGGCCGTTAAGGCTTCGCCGACAAACAGCGGGTTGCGAAGCATGATGGCGATTCCCACCACGATCCCGGCGAACGGAAACAGCAACACCGGGGTAAACATGGCACCGCCAAAACGTTGTATTTGACTGAGCATTTTTAAATCCTCATGAAACAACCTGTAGGGGTAGAGGCCTTTATGTTTTTTTGCTGGCCTGAGGTGAGCATAAGAACTTACTGATGCGCGAACATGGCGTGCCGCTGCGATTCGTGATCGCATTCATGGTTTTATTTTGACCAATCAGGTCTACTTTTTGCGGTAAATATGGACATGTCAGGACGCCATCCACGCCCTGATAAGGGCAGAGAGGTCTACTGGTGATCTACAAATCTATCGCCGACAGATTGCGGCTGCGGCTGAATTCGTCGGACTACAACATCGGCAGTCCGCTGCCGGGCGAGAAAGCGCTGGCGCAGGAGTTCGGCGTGGCGCGAATGACCATCCGCAAGGCGCTGGATCTGCTGGTGAGCTGGGGGCTGGTTGAACGGCGGCACGGCAGCGGCACGTTTGTGTCGCGCAAAGACGTTCATCACGAAACCACCAACCTGACCGGGCTGGTGGAGGTGCTGCGTCAGCAGGGCAAAGAGGTGCAGAGTAAGGTCTTACAGTTTGAAGTGATGCCCGCCCCGCCCGCCATCGCCAGCCAGCTGCGAATTCAGGTGGATGAGCGGATCTACTTTTCCCGGCGGGTGCGCTACGTGGACGGAAAGCCGCTGATGCTGGAGGACAGCTTTATGCCGGTGAAGCTGTTTCGCAACCTGTCGCTGGCGCATCTTGAAGGGTCTAAGTTTGATTACATCGAGAAGGAGTGCGGGATCACCATCAGCGGCAACTACGAGAGCCTTACGCCGGTGCTGGCAGATAAAATGCTGGCGGGTTATATGAACCTGCCGGAACAGACGCCGCTGCTGCGTATCACCTCCCTTTCCTACAGCGACAGCGGCGAATTCCTCAATTATTCCGTGATGTTCCGAAATACCAGTGATTACCAGGTGGACTACCATCTGCGGCGCATCCACCCGGACGACCTGCTAGCCCATTCCCCAGAACAGCACCGCCAGTAGCTGCGGGGTGATGATGCGCAGGAACATCACCAGCGGATAGACGGTAGCATAGGAGAGAGCGGCCGCGCCGCTGGTGGCGTGCAGGTTGTTGGCAAAGGCCAGCGCTGGCGGATCGGTCATGGAGCCCGCCAGCATGCCGCATAGAGTCAGGTAGTTCATTTTGGCGAACATCCGCGCCAGTATGCCCACCGTCAGCAGCGGGATCGCCGTGATAAATATGCCGTAGCCGACCCAGCTCATCCCTTCGCCCTTGACCAGCGTATCGACGAAATCCCCGCCAGACTTCAGCCCGACCACCGCCAGGAACAGGACGATGCCCAGCTCGCGCAGCGCCAGGTTGGCGCTCGGCGGCATAAACCAGTAGAGCTTACCGATGCAGCCGATACGCCCGAGGATCAGCGCCATAATCAGCGGCCCGCCTGCCAGGCCCAGCTTGAGAGCAACCGGGAAACCCGGCACGTACAGCGGAATAGAGCCGAGCAGCACGCCGAGCCCGATCCCGATAAACACCGGCAGCATCTGCACCTGCTGCAGTTTCTGCTGGGCGTTACCCACCATATCCGCCACGGCGTCGATGGACGATGGACGACCCACCAGGTTGAGGATATCCCCGAATTGCAGGCTGGCTTCCGGGCTGGCGACCAGCTCGACACCCGCACGGTTGAGACGTGAGATCACTACGTCGTAGCGTTCTTTTACCTGCAGATCGCGTATTTTTTTGCCCAGTACCTGCTCGTTAGTCACCACAACGCGTTCCACCCGCATATCGGTGCCGCGCGTTGAGAGCGAGGTATCCACTTCCTGACCAATCACCAGCCGCGCGTTGTTTAAATCGCCGGGCTGGCCGACCAGATGCAGCAGATCGCCTTGCTGAATGACGGTGCCGGGCGCGGGGACCATCAGCATATCGTCGCGCTTAAGGCGGGAGCAGATAATATTGGCGCTGTTCAGGATCGGCACGTCCTGAATCGCCATATTGTTAAGGTTGGGGTTATCAACCCGAATGTTGATGGTTTTGATCGGCATATGGCCGTTGGTGAGCGTGGTTTCGTGGTCCTTCGCCTCTTTATCGACATTAATGCGAAACAGGACGCGGACCAGCCACATGGAGAGCAGAATGCCGCAAATGCCAAACGGATAGGCCATGGCGTAGCTCATCCCCATCTGGTCGACGATGCCGGATTCGATGCCCAAATCACGCAGGATTTGCTGGCCCGCGCCGAGCGCGGGCGTGTTGGTGACCGCCCCGGAGAAAATACCCAGCACCACGGGCAGAGGGATAGCAAAGATTTTATGCAGAATGGCGGTGACCAGCCCGCCCATCACCACAATGCCGAGGGCAAACAGGTTGAGCCGTAATCCGGAGACACGAAGAGAGGCGAAAAAACCCGGCCCTACCTGAATCCCGATGGTATAGACGAACAGGATCAGGCCGAACTCCTGGGTAAAGTGAAGCATTTCGGCGCTCAGCACCAGCCCGAGCTGGTCGGCAAAGTGGCCGACAAAAATGCCGCCAAACAGCACCCCGCCTATCCCAAACCCGACGCCGCGGATTTTGATATTCCCTATCCACAGGCCAACAACAGCGACCAGGGCCAACACGCTGACGGTTAACGCGATATCACTCATGATCCACTTCCTTGGCATAACCTTAGTTATTTCAAGGATTCTCTCAGAGCCGTGGACGGTTGTATGGGCGATGGCGCACAAAAAAGCCCTGCCGGGGCAGGGCTTTAGCTTTTCACCTTCTCCCTGAGGGAGAGGGCCGGGGTGAGGGCATCAGCCCCAACACTATTAACTGTTTAACGCCGGCCGATCGCTAATGGCGATACGCTGCGGCGCGATGGCTTCCGGCACGTTGCGGGTCAGGTCAATATGCAGCAGCCCGTTGGTAAACGTTGCGCCGGAGACGTCCATATGGTCTGCCAGGGTAAAGCTCAGGCTAAACGGCTGATTAACCAACCCCTGATGTAGCCATTTGGTTTCGGTCTCTTGTTTCTCCGGCGTACCTTTCACGGTCAGACGCGTGCCTTCGAGCTGAATATCCAGATCCTCCTGACGGAAGCCGGCCAGCGCCAGGGTGATGCGATAGTGGTTATCGTCGCTTTTTTCGATGTTGTACGGCGGAAACGTCTGTTGCTCAGCGGTGTTTTGCAGGGCATTAGCCAGTTTGTCAAAACCAATCCACTGACGAAGTAAGGGGGATAAATCGTAGTTACGCATACTAAATCTCCTTCTGAGAAGCGAGTTCGGCACAGTTTAATTTTGTGCGCAGTTGTTCCTGCAAATCCGGATGGATTCGCATATGCTCCCGTTACGGCAAGCAAGTCTGGGTGGGCCGCTCGCGCGACCCGCATAATTAGTTAATTTCGATACGACGCGGTTTTTTCTCTTCCGGAATCACACGTTCCAGTTCGATAAACAGCAGGCCGTTGACCAGGTTCGCGCCTTTCACGTGAATGTTCTCGGCTAACTGGAACTTGCGTTCAAAGTTGCGCTCGGCGATGCCCTGATAAAGGTAGGTACGTTCTTTCTGCTCGGCCGTATGGGAACCTTTCACCACAAGCAGGTTGTCCTGCGCGGTGATCTCCAGTTCGTTTTCTGCAAAACCGGCGACGGCAATGGCGATGCGGTAGTGGTTTTCGTCAACCAGCTCAACATTGTATGGAGGGTAGCCGTTGCTCTGGCTTTGGTTATTTTCTAAATGGTTAAACAGGCGGTCAAAACCAATTGCAGAACGGTATAGCGGAGAAAGATCGAAGTTACGCATAAATAAAACTCCTGAAATCAGCGAGAAAATTAAGCCTTCCACCATGGACAGGCCTTTACGCCCCCCGAACACCCATCAGGCGAGTTCGTTATCGGGTCGTATTCTTAAAATGGGTCTGCAGGCGAGCTTTTCAAGCACGACGACTGCACTTTTTTTTGCACTTTCCTGCATCTCGCTTAGACTGGGACAACAGCACAAAGGGTTAAATTGCGATGGCTGCCACAGTGCGGGGTTATCGGGCTATCCATTTTGGATAAGGCTCGCTATAACCCTGAGTTGCAGGTCTATGCAGTGCCATTAACGATGACTGAGTGATGATGAAAAATGTTCTGATAAAGCTGACGACGTTCAGCGGGGTTGTTTTACTTTGCGGGTGTTCGAGCGTGATGTCTCACACCGGCGGTAAAGAAGGAACATATCCGGGGACGCGCGCCAGCGCGGCGATGATCTCCGATGACGATACAAACTGGGGCACCAAATCCCTGGTTATCCTGGATATGCCGTTTACGGCTGTGGCGGATACGCTTTTGCTGCCGTGGGATATATTTCGTAAGGACAACTCCGTGCGCTCACGGGTAGAAAAAAGCGAGCAGGAGAATCTGGCAACAAACGCCGTTATCCCGCCCGCTGACATGCCTCCACGCTAGTTCTGTGCGGTTTCCGTTAACCAAAGCTGACGGAAACCCCCTGTCTCTTCCATCCACGCAATAAAGCGCCCGTCCGGGGAAAACACAACGGCATCAGCAGACGGCGGGTTGCCATGATCGGACGTCAAAAACGTCACCTCTCCGGTCTGCGCGTCGCAGCAGGCAATCCGGTTTTCAAGAACACATCCCAGCATTTTCCCGGAAGGGTGCCAGTTGAATGCAGACTGAATACCGCTCTCCGTATGGGTTAACTGGCGCGGCTCGCCGCCCTCAGGGGAGATCAGCCACAGCTGCACGATGCCGTTATCATCCCGCATCAGAAACGCAATCTGCGTCCCCTGCGGGTTGCTGCGAATCCAGTGACGAGGCACGTTCACCAGGCCCGGGAACGTCCTCTGGTGCGTAAAGGTCAAACGACGCTGCTCCACACCCGCAGGCGGCGCTGGCAGGGTATCCGTCGTGCCCTGTAGCGGCGCATCGCCCGCACGCTTCCAGCCCTGCTCGTCTCCCGGCAGGTCGACGATAAACAGTTCGGGTACTTTTTCGCCCCGCGAAGAAAGGGTATCGCCAATAAACGCCAGCCTGTCGTTGCCCACCCAACCCTCTTCGTAAGCGCGGTTGATTTCATCGCTGCCCGGCAGCGGGTTGGGCGTCGTGCGGCTAACCAGCACGCTCCAGAAAGTTCCAGAATATTCACGGGGATGGTTCCCCTGCGGGTTCACCGGGCCGTAAGGCGCAGCCACGCCGACGTTGCGTAAATCGAGCTTCGGATCGCGCTCGTGCAGCACGTGGTCGTTATAGGTGAAGCTGACGAGCTGCCCGTTCGGGCTGAAGACGTGCACATGGCTGCCGCCGCGCAGCGCGCCTGCGGTGTAGGGTGCAGTGATATCCATCGCGTCAAGATTGCTCACCTGTCCGCTGCAGGCAATGACTCCCTGGCGATGATGAAAATCGTAGTGCCAGTCTGCGTCCGGTTTTTTCGGGCCGTGGATAAAGACGTATTTGTCCTGTGCCGGATGAACGGTCACCACGCCGACGTGCGCGCCGTCAGTGGCACGATAGATCACCTCCACCTCACCCGTAGCGACATTGACCCGCTCAATGGTTTCGCCGGTAAATGACGCACCGGACGGGCGCACGTCGTAGACCAGCCACTGGCTGTCCGGCGTCCAGGTATTGATATTGGTCAGCTGGTGGTTGCGGGAAGCGAAGGTGATTTGTTTCATGAGGATACCCTGATGCACGGTGAGTGCATCAGGGTAAAACATCCGCAGAGATTAGCCTACTCGTTTCACATCACCCACCAGCAGGATGTAGGAGAGCGCGCCAATCAGCGCCACGGCGGAGATGTACACCAGCGCCGGGCCGAAGCCGTAGTCCTGCGCCAGGTAGCCGATGACCAGCGGTACGGTGATCCCGCCGAGCCCGCCGACAAAGTTGAACACGCCGCCGGTCAGGCCAATCAGCCGCATCGGCGCGAGGGACGACACAAGCGACCAGGTGATAGAGGCGAAACCGTTACCGAAGAACGCCACCGCCATCAGGGTCATAATCCACACCGGATCGTTGGTGTAGTTGGCGCCCATGATGCAGGTTGAGATCAGCAGACCGCAGATAATCGGCGTTTTACGCGCCATGCCCAGCGAGTAGCCTTTTTTCACCAGCTTATCGGCCAGCCATCCGGAGAGCAGCACGCCGAAAAACGCCGCGAGGAACGGCACGGTGGTCATAAAGCCCGCCTTCAGCGCCGTGATCCCCTTTTCCTGGGTCAGATAGTTCGGGAACCAGGTCAGGAAGAACCACAGCGTGGAGGTCACCGCGAACTGGCCCAGATAAACGCCCACCAGCTTACGGTGGAAGACCAGCTTCCAGTCCGCTTTGGTCAGCGGCTGGCGCGCCTCTTTTTTCACCGGTGCATCACCGTCCACCAGGCCACCGCCGTCGCGGATGTAGTCCAGCTCGGCTTTGGTGATGCTTTTAGTCAGACGCGGCGGCTGGTAAACCTTGAACCAGATCAGCGACCAGATAATACCAATCCCACCCGTGACGATGAATACCCAGTGCCAGCTCAGCAGCTCCTGGATCCAGATCAGCAGCGGCGTCAGGAACGCCAGGCCGACAAACTGCCCGGAGGTGTAAAAGCCAACGGCGGAAGCGCGCTCGTGTTCCGGGAACCAGCTGGTCACCATGCGGTTGTTGGTGGGAAACGCGGGCGCTTCGAAAACCCCGGTAATGGCACGCAGGCCAATCAGCGACATCAGCCCGGTCGCGAAGCCCTGGAAAAGGGTCGCCACGGACCAGCCGAAAATGGCGATAAAGTAGGTCAGACGTGACCCCACGCGGTCAAGGAACCAGCCGCCCGGGATCTGGCATAGCGTATACAGCCAGGCAAACGCCGAGAAGACATAACCCATTTCCGCTTTGGTGATGCCAAACTCTTCCTGAATATGGGCCGATGCCACGGCAAGGTTGGCGCGGTCGACATAACAAATGACCACGGTAATAAAGATCATAATCAGCGTCAGGTAGCGGCGACGCCCGGTTTTTGTAGCGGTAACTGGAATATCCATCGCAATCTGTCTCCAGATTTTGGGCATAGCGAAGCCGCTCACCATGCCCTGTAATTTACAGAGGGTTATATTTTTGTATGTATGATTTTTGCCCGGAGGCTTACCGGGTCTACGGGATGGCGATTACCATTCCGCTACACTGCCATCTTCATGACGCCACAGCGGGTTACGCCAGTCCGGCGCGTTTTTACTCAGCTCAATGACTTTGGCTTCGTCAATCTCTACGCCAAGGCCCGGCTTCGTTAACGGTTTAAAGAAACCGCCTTCCATGCTGAAGTCTTCTTTATTTTTCACAAAATCGAGCAGTTCCGCGCCCTTGTTATAGTGAATCCCCATGCTCTGTTCCTGGAACACCGCGTTGCGGGAGACAAAGTCGACGTGCAGACAGGCAGCCAGCGCAATCGGTCCGAGCGGGCAGTGCGGCGCCAGCGCGACATCGTAAGCTTCGGCCATCCCGGCAATTTTGTAGCATTCGGTGATGCCGCCCGCGTGAGAGAGGTCCGGCTGCAGTATGGCAATGCCGCCCGCTTCGAGCACGCGTTTAAACTCAAAGCGCGAGAACATGCGTTCACCCGCCGCGATAGGAATGTGGGTCTGTTCAGCCAGTTTCGGATAGTACTCGGCCTGCTCGGCCAGCACCGGCTCTTCGATAAACAGCGGACGATACGGCTCCAGCTCTTTGATCAGCACTTTTGCCATCGGCGCGCTGACGCGGCCGTGGAAATCCAGACCAAACTCGATCTCGTTGCCGAAGGCTTCACGGATTTGCGCCACGGTATTGACCGCGCGATCCACCGCACGCGAGTTGTCGATAATGCCCATCTCTTCGCAGCCGTTGAGCTTAAAGGTATCAAAGCCAATGTTGCGCAACTGCGTGATGCCGTCGATGACTTCCGCAGGACGGTCGCCGCCGACCCAGCTGTAGGCTTTGATTTTGTCGCGCACCAGGCCGCCCATCAGCTGCCAGACCGGCGCGTTCAGCACTTTGCCTTTGATATCCCACAGCGCCTGGTCGATGCCGGCGATAGCGCTCATCAGGATCGGCCCCCCGCGGTAGAAGCCCGCGCGGTACATCACCTGCCACAGGTCGTTAATGCGCGCTGGATCCTGACCAATCAGGTATTCACCCAGCTCGTGCACCGCCGCTTCTACGGTGCGCGCACGCCCTTCAATCACCGGTTCGCCCCAGCCCACAATCCCTTCATCGGTTTCGATTTTCAGGAACATCCAGCGCGGGGGTAAACGGTACGTGGTGAGTTTGGTTATTTTCATTTCACTGCCTCTCGATACGCTTTCACAAATGCTGCCGCCTGCTGTGCGGTTCGTTCCACGGACTGCCCGGCACGGTAAAGATCGCTACCCAGCCCCGCACCCACGCAGCCAGCGCTCATCCACTGGCCCAGGTTTTCTGGCGTTACGCCGCCCACGGCAAAGACCGGCACGCTGGCGGGCAATACCGCTTTCAGCGCTTTGATGTAGTCCGGACCAAAAGCCGATGACGGGAAAATTTTGAGCGACTGTGCGCCCGCATCCAGGGCAGTAAAGGCTTCCGTGGCGGTGGCGCAGCCCGGGCAGACGGTCATGCCATAACCCACCGCGCGGCGGATCACCTCAGGCTGAATATTGGGCGTGACGATAAGCCTGCAGCCCATCTTCGCCAGCCGATCTACCTGCTCAGGCTGCAACACGGTGCCTGCGCCAATCAGCGCCCTATCGCCGAAGGCCTCCACCACGGCCGGAATGCTTTTTTCCCACTCGGGCGAGTTAAGCGGGATTTCCACCGCGTCGAACCCGGCGTCAATAACCGCGCCGACGTGGGCTAACGCCTCATCGGGCGTGATGCCGCGCAAAATCGCGATAAGGGGAAGATCAGTTTGCCACTGCATGAGCGATGCTCCTTATTCCTGCCTGAAATGCCGTGTCGCCGGATACCGTTGCAACATCGCGCCCAACGGCGCGGAACGCCTGCTCGTAGCGCGACGTCAGCGATGCGCCAGCGACAAGGGTGATGGCCTGCTCGTGCGCGACGAAATCACGCATGCTGGCGACCTCTGCGCCAATCAGCAGGCCGGAGAGAAATTCGCTGACCTGCTCGCGCGGGAGATTTCCCAGCACGTGCGAGGCGCGAACCTCAAAAAGCTGCGGCAAAACGGCAGGGGAAGCGATCCCACGTTCAAGCCCGGCAGCAAACGCCTCTGACGAGGCTTCCTGCTCCGGTAAACCGGCTCCCACCAGTGAATGGTTGAGCAGCAAATGGTGCAGCTCGCCGGTCATCACGGTGCGAAAATCGTGGATTTGCTCAGCGTCGGCCAGAACCCACTTGCAGTGCGTTCCGGGCATAACGTAGACGGAAGAAGGAGAAAGCGTGCGCGCGCCAAGCAGCTGCGTCTCTTCGCCGCGCATCACGTTGTGGTTATCGTTGCGAGAGACGCACAAACCGGGAATAATCCAGATATTGTCGCCAACGGACGTTAACTGCTCGCCAATAGCGGAGAAATGGGCGGGAACCGGCAGGTAAGGCGCGACCTTCCAGCCTACGTTACTGCCGACCATACCCGCCATCACTACAGGCGTGGCGCTATCGCGCCAGTTTTGTGTGACCTCTGCTAACACCGCCTCGGGGGATTTACCGTTCAGGCGCGTCACGCCTGCTTCTGATTGCCTGCTCTCCAGGCACTGCTCGCCCTGGTACAGCCAGGCGCGCAGATTGGTCGATCCCCAGTCAATTGCGATGTAGCGAGATGTCATGTGATTTCCTTCAGCCTTCGTGTCGAGCTGGCAATCATGGTAAGTGCCGCCTGCTCTGCCGCATCGCCGTCCTGATGCCGTATCGCATCGAACAGCGCTTTATGTTCCTGGAGCGTTTTCGGCATGTTGGCCTCATCCCCCATCCAGGTACGTTCAAATACTGCTCGCTGTAGCGAGCTGATCGCTACGCTAAGCTGCTGCAATACCGGGTTATGAACCGACTGCAGCACCGCTTCGTGGTAGCGAATGTCCGCCTCGTTAAACGCCTCCCGGTTCTGGTTGTTAGCGATCATGTCGTTTAAAGCCGACTCAATCTGAGCCAAATCGCCGGAAGTTGCGCGTTCCGCCGCCCAGCGGGCGATGGCCGGTTCGACCAGGTTTCGTACTTCACTCATCGCGCCGATAAGCCGCGGGTCGTAGTCGTTTTCCAGCACCCACTGCAGCACGTCGGTATCGAGGTAGTTCCACTGGTTACGCGGGGCAACAAACGCGCCGCGATAGCGCTTCATTTCAATCAGCCGCTTCGCCATCAGCGAACGGAACACTTCCCGGATGATGTTGCGCGAGGTTTCAAACTCCTCACACAGTTCGGCCTCCGCCGGAAGCGGCGAACCGGGAACATATTTGCCAGCCACAATCTGGGTGCCCAGCGTGATGACAATGCGATCGGTTTTATTGAGAGTCATGGAGAGTCCTTGTGCTCTGTATGTCCATCCCTACTTTACCGCGACCGCTGAATTTCACATCACTTTTGCAGTACAAACGTGAGAGTTCTCGTCTTTACCGTGGCTGTAATGTAGTACAATCATTTAATGTTGTACTACAATCAAGATCACAAAAAGAACAATTCAATAAATTGAGCGCAAAAAAATGCCCCGGTTGATAACCGAGGCTGATGATTAAAAATAAGCGTTACTGCAGCACAAACTTCTCAATCGCGTAGGCAACGCCGTCTTCCAGGTTGGATTTGGTCACGAAGTTGGCCACTTCTTTAACGGACGGGATAGCGTTATCCATCGCCACGCCCATGCCCGCAAACTCAATCATCGCGATGTCGTTTTCCTGGTCGCCCAGCGCCATGATCTCTTCCTGTTTAATCCCCAGCGCATCAGCAAGCGATTTCACGCCGGTACCTTTATTGACGCGTTTATCAAGAATTTCGAGGAAGTACGGCGCACTTTTCAGCACGGTATACTTCTCTTTTACCTCCGCCGGAATGCGCGCAATCGCTTTATCCAGGATCTCCGGCTCGTCGATCATCATCACTTTCAGGAACTGCGTCGCCGGGTCCATTTTCTCCGCTTCACAGAACACCAGCGGAATGGTCGCAACGTAGGATTCATGCACCGTGTAGTAGCTGATATCGCGGTTGGCGGTATAGAGCGTATTGCGATCGAGCGCGTGGAAGTGGGAACCCACTTCACGGGACAGTTTTTCCAGGAACAGATAGTCATCGTAGCTCAGCGCGGTTTGCGCAACCGTACTGCCATCTGCGGCTTTCTGCACCAGCGCGCCGTTATAGGTGATGCAGTAGTCGCCAGGCTGATTCATGTGCAGCTCTTTCAGGTAGCTGTGCACGCCCGCATACGGACGCCCCGTGGTCAGGACCACATTCACGCCCTTTGCGCGTGCCGCGGCGATCGCGTTTTTAACGGCTGGAGAGATGGTGTGGTCTGGCAGCAGCAGCGTGCCGTCCATGTCGATTGCAATGAGTTTGATAGCCATGAGTTCCCCGGAATAAATGAGTGCTGCCTCATGCTAACGCGATTAAGCACACAAAAATAGAGCTACATTGCGCAACAGGAACACCCCTTTTACGTTTATTTCGGGGAACAAAGGCTTACTCGCGGATGAGAACGATTTTACCGAACGCGCCGCGATCGACATGTTCAAAGGCCTGTTCAAGCTCGTTAAAACGGTAGCGATGCTCAATCACCGGCTTCAGTCCCGTGACGTCAACAGCGCGGACAAAATCCTCCAGCGCCCGGCGGTGCCCCACGCCAATCCCCTGAATGACAGGGGATTTCAGCAGCAGTTCGTCAGCTGAGAGCGTAATCTCCGTGCCTGCCAGCACGCCAATCACAGATATACGCCCGTGAACGGCAACGGCGCGCAGGGAGTGCTTCAGGTTCTCCCCGCCCACGGTTTCGATAATATGGTCAATGCCGCGATCCTGCGTCAGCGCCAGCGTATTTTCAGCCCAGTCGCCTTTCAGACGGTTGATGCCGTGGCTGGCCCCCAGTTTTTTGGCGAGCGCCAGCTTTTCATCGCTCCCCGAGGTGACAATGACCTCTGCGCCGTGCGCTTTTGCAATTTGCAGGGCGAAAATCGCCACGCCGCCCGTGCCCTGCACCAGCACCGATTGCCCGGCGCGCAGCTGGCCGCGCTCCACCAGCGCGAACCAGGCGGTAAGCCCTGCGCAGGGCAGCGTGCTGGCCTCTGCGTCATCCAGGGTTTCCGGCGATGCCGCCAGCGCGTCTTCCTTCACAATCACATACTCGGCCAGCATCCCCTGGAAGTATCCGCCGGACGTTTTATAGGGCAAATTGCGCGCATCCGCCTGCGGTTTACCGTCGATCCACTCCGGGAAGAAGGTTGAGATGACGCGAGCGCCGGGCTGGAAACGCGTGACGCCTTCACCCACGCTGTCTACGACGCCCGCCATGTCAGACGCCGGGGTAAACGGGAAGGAAAGCGGGATCGGCATTGTGCCTTCAACAACCATTTTATCGCGATAGTTGAGCGCAACGGCATTCACCCGTACGCGCACTTCACCCGGGCCTGGCTGTGGAACGGGTGCCTGAGTCAGCTTGAGGTTCTCGCGCCCGAGGGCGTCCATGGACCAGCGTTGCATTGTCTCTGTCATTTTATTTCTCCTGCCATCAGATGAGCTTTAGTCCTGACAGTCTACCGTTGACTTAGCGTCGCCAGTGGCGATAGTTTTTCTCTTTATTGATGCCTGAATGGATACAATCCATGACCGATACGCTGAAGGATATTCCTGTTTTTGTGGCTGCCGTGGAGGCGGAAAGCTTTGCACAGGCCGCAGTTCGCCTGCACCTGTCGCGCTCGGCGGTAGGGAAAAGCATCGCTCGCCTTGAAGAGCGGCTGGGGGTACGTCTTTTTCACCGCACCACTCGCAGCCAGCGGCTGACCGATAACGGCGCCCTTTTTTATGAACGCTGCCTGCGCGCGCTGGAGGAGATCCGTGGCGCAGAGTCGCTGCTTGAAACGGGGAAACAGCAGGTCAGTGGCCGCCTGCGCGTTGCCATGCCGGTGCTGTTTGGTCGCCAGTGCGTCGCGCCGCTGTTGATTGAACTGGCGCAGGAACACCCCGGGCTTGAGCTTGAAATGTCGTTCAGCGACCGCGTGGTGGATCTGGTAGAGGAAGGGTTTGATATGGCGGTGCGTAACGGCACGCTGCAGGACAGCAGCGTTCTGGTCGCCAGAAGGCTAGGGGAACACCGCATGGTATTGTGCGCCGCGCCGGATTATCTGCAGAAGAAAGGCCAGCCGCAAAGCGTGGCTGATTTACCCCAGCATACGGCGATTAACTATCTGCGCGCAGGCAGAGTATTGTCCTGGCAGCTGATGGATAACGAAGGAACGTCTCACACCTTTACTCCCCGGTCATCACTCAATATGGATGATTTGCAGGCGATCTGCGACGCTGTGCTGGCCGGACACGGCATTGCATGGCTGCCCTGCTGGATGGTCGTCAAAGATATTCACCAGGGCAAACTCGTCCCGCTCCTGAAGCAGGCGCCGGATGTCCATTTTGACGTCCACGCGGTCTGGCAGCAGACACCGCATCTGCCGCTGAGGGTAAGAATTGCGATAGATACGCTGGCGAGCCGTTTACCGTCCGTGATGTCGCTGGATATGCCTGCGCCCATAAAAAAGCCGCGCTAAAAGCGCGGCCAGTTATCGTGCGGTATAACGTCGATTAAATATCGATATTTGCCGCTTTCAGGGCGTTCTCTTCGATGAAGGCACGACGTGGTTCAACCGCATCGCCCATCAGGGTCGTGAACAGCTGGTCTGCAGCAATCGCGTCCTTAACGGTAACGCGCAGCATGCGGCGGCTTTCCGGATCCATGGTGGTTTCCCAAAGCTGCTCCGGGTTCATTTCGCCCAGACCTTTATAGCGCTGGATCGCGAGGCCGCGACGGGACTCTTTCACCAGCCAGTCCAGCGCCTGCTCGAAGCTGGCTACCGGCTGACGACGTTCGCCACGTTCGATGAACGCATCGTCTTCGATCAGGCCGCGCAGCTTCTCGCCGAGCGTGCAGATACGGCGGTATTCCGGACCGGTCACAAATTCGTGCTCCAGCGGGTAGTCGGTGTCGACGCCGTGGGTACGCACGCGAACGATCGGCTCGAACTGATGATCGGCGTTCTGCTGAACATCGCATTTCCACTGGCTGCCGTGCTGCTCTTTCTCGTTCAGATCGGTCACCAGGGCATTCACCCAGCGGGTGACGGTCTGCTCGTCGCTCAGATCGGCTTCGGTCAGGGTTGGCTGATAAACCAGCTCCTTCAGCAGCGTTTTCGGATAACGGCGTTCCATACGCGTAATCATTTTCTGCGTGGCGTTGAACTCGGACACCAGACGCTCCAGCGGCTCACCGGCCAGTGCAGGGGCGTGCGAGTTCGCGTGCAGGGTCGCGCCATCAAGTGCGATCGCGATTTGGTACTGATCCATCGCTTCGTCATCTTTGATGTACTGTTCCTGCTTGCCTTTCTTCACTTTGTACAGTGGCGGCTGGGCAATGTAGACGTGGCCACGTTCAACGATTTCAGGCATTTGACGATAGAAGAAGGTCAACAGCAGCGTACGAATGTGCGAGCCGTCGACGTCCGCATCGGTCATGATGATGATGCTGTGGTAGCGCAGTTTGTCCGGGTTGTACTCGTCACGGCCGATGCCGCAGCCCAGCGCGGTGATGAGCGTCGCCACTTCCTGAGAAGAGAGCATCTTGTCGAAGCGCGCCTTCTCAACGTTGAGGATTTTACCCTTCAGCGGCAGGATAGCCTGGTTCTTACGGTTACGGCCCTGCTTCGCAGAACCGCCCGCGGAGTCCCCTTCCACGAGGTACAGTTCGGACAGCGCCGGGTCGCGTTCCTGGCAGTCAGCCAGTTTGCCCGGCAGGCCTGCTAAGTCCAGCGCGCCTTTACGACGGGTCATTTCACGGGCTTTACGCGCCGCTTCACGGGCACGCGCCGCATCGATAATTTTGCCCACCACGATTTTCGCGTCGGACGGGTTTTCCAGCAGGTATTCGCTCAGCAGTTCGTTCATCTGCTGCTCAACCGCCGATTTCACCTCAGAAGAGACCAGCTTGTCTTTGGTCTGTGAGGAGAACTTCGGATCTGGCACCTTCACGGAGACAACGGCAATCAGGCCTTCACGGGCATCGTCACCGGTGGCGCTGACTTTCGCTTTCTTGCTGTAGCCTTCTTTGTCCATGTAGGCGTTCAGGGTACGGGTCATCGCCGCACGGAAGCCCGCAAGGTGAGTACCGCCGTCGCGCTGTGGAATGTTGTTGGTAAAGCAGTAGATGTTTTCCTGGAAACCATCGTTCCACTGCAGCGCCACTTCCACGCCGATACCGTCTTTTTCGGTGGAGAAGTAGAAGATATTCGGGTGAATAGGCGTTTTGTTCTTGTTCAGATACTCAACGAACGCCTTGATACCGCCTTCGTAGTGGAAGTGGTCTTCTTTGTTGTCACGCTTGTCGCGCAGGCGAATCGAGACGCCGGAGTTCAGGAACGACAGTTCGCGCAGGCGTTTCGCCAGGATGTCGTACTCGAACTCGGTGACGTTGGTGAAGGTTTCGAGGCTCGGCCAGAAACGCACCATGGTACCGGTTTTGTCGGTGTCGCCCGTAACGGCCAGCGGTGCCTGCGGCACGCCGTGCGTATAAAGCTGACGGTGGATTTTGCCTTCGCGCTGGATAACCAGCTCCAGCTTTTGCGACAGGGCGTTTACTACCGAAACACCTACGCCGTGCAGGCCGCCGGAAACTTTATAGGAGTTATCGTCGAACTTACCGCCTGCGTGCAGGACGGTCATGATCACTTCCGCAGCAGAGACGCCCTCTTCCGGGTGAATACCGGTTGGGATGCCACGACCGTCATCGGTGACGGAGACGGAGTTGTCCGCATGGATGGTGACCACGATGTCTTTACAGTGACCCGCGAGCGCTTCGTCGATAGCGTTATCTACCACCTCGAATACCATGTGGTGCAGACCGGTGCCGTCATCCGTGTCGCCGATATACATACCCGGGCGCTTACGCACCGCATCCAGCCCTTTCAGGACTTTGATACTGGAGGAGTCATAAGAATTCGACATCAACGTTTCTCGCTCATTTCAACTTGGGTTAATCCGTTATTTTACCCTTTTCCACGGTAAACATCTTCGAATTTTCGTCCGACATGTCTATAACGTGTTCAGCGCTTATCGCGCTGACGAAAACCTGCGACTGCGTGGCTTTTAAGCGGCTGGCAAGCAGCCCGCGCCGCGCGTCGTCAAGTTCCGAGGCAAAATCATCTATCAGGTACAGGCAGCGTCTTCCGCTCTCGCGGGTGAGAAACTCTCCCTGTGCCAGGCGCAGCGCACACATCAGGAGCTTAAGCTGCCCGCGCGAGAGCGTGTCTTCCACCGGCGCCCCGTCAGCACGAATGCGGAAATCCGCCTTGTGCGGGCCATGCGCGGTGTAGGTCAACATGCGGTCGCGCTCGAAGCTTCTCTCTAACACCTCGGCATAGTCCGTCTCTTTCTCCCAGCCGCGCTGGAAGGAGAAGGTAAGAGAGAATTCAGGTAAAAACTGTTTGCAGGTGTCGGCCATGTCTTCGGCAATACCTGCGCTGTATTCGGCACGCCAGCGGCTGATCTGTTCCGCGAGAGGGATTAACTCCATATCCCACGGACGCAGCTGGGCGTAGCGCGTCACCTGGCGCAGCGCGGCGTTACGCTGCTTGAGCAGACGCTTCAGGTTGCTCCAGGCGTTAAAGAATCCTGCTTCGTTGTGAAAGCATCCCCAGTCGAGGAACGCTCTTCTGTATTTGGGGCCGCCGTTGAGTAAAGTAAACCCCTCCGGCGTTATCAGCTGCATCGGCATCAGCAGCGCCAGCTCGGCCACCTTGTGACCGTCGGTGCCGTCGATGCGCACCTTGCTGTCGCCCTGCTTGTCTTTGGTCAGGCCGATGGCGGTCTCCCGCTCCTCGCCCTGTAAACGCCCGTGCAGAACAAAGGATTCCTGCTCGTGGCGAATGACGCGACCAATCTGCAAACTGCGAAACGCCCGGCCGTGGCCGAGCGTATAGATGGCTTCCAGCACGCTGGTTTTGCCGCTGCCGTTCGCGCCTACCAGGAAGTTAAAGCCAGGGGATAAAGCGAGATCCGCGCTCTCGATGTTGCGAAAGTCGCGGATCAACAGACGGGTGAGCGACATTACAGTCTCATTGGCATGACAACATAGGCAGCCGACTGTGATGCGGCATCTTCAATCTGTACGCTCGAAACGGAGTCGGTCAGCAGGATGCGCACGTTTTCGCATTTCAGCGCGTTCAGCACATCCAGCACGTAGCTGACGTTAAAGCCGATTTCCATCTCAGCGCCGGCGTAGGTGACGTCCAGAATCTCTTCTGCCTCTTCCTGCTCCGGGTTATTGGCGGTGATTTTGATCTGGTTTTCACTCACGTACAGACGCACGCCGCGGAATTTCTCGTTAGAGAGAATGGCTGCACGTGCAAACGCCTGCTTGAGGCTATCGCAACCGGCTTCCAGCGTTTTGTCCGGGTTCTTCGGCAATACGCGTCGATAATCCGGGAAACGGCCGTCAACCAGCTTCGATGTGAAGACAAAATCGCCCACATGCGCGCGAATGTTATTGCTGCCGATCTGCACGCGCAGCGGCGTGTCGCCACCGTCGAGCATACGCATCAGCTCAATCACCCCTTTACGCGGCACGATCACCGAATGGTTTGGCAGCTCGCTGCCAATCGGCATAGAACAGACCGCCAGACGGTGGCCGTCGGTGGCCACGGTACGCAGCTCTTCACCTTCGGTTTCGAACAGCATGCCGTTTAAGTAGTAACGAACGTCCTGATGCGCCATGGAGAACTGCGTGGCTTCAATCAGACGCTTCATCGTCGCCTGCGGCAGGGTAAATTCCACTTCGCTCTGCCAGTCGTCCAGGTTCGGGAAGTCCGCAGCAGGCAGCGTAGAGAGTGAGAAACGGCTGCGCCCGGAGCGTACCAGCATACGGTCGCCTTCCAGCTGCACGGCGATTTCAGCGCCTTCCGGCAGCCCGCGGCAGATATCAAAGAATTTACGTGCCGGAACCGTGGTCGCGCCCGCGTCGTGCGGCTGCGTCAGCGTAACGCGCGCGATCATTTCCATTTCCAGATCTGTACCGGTCAGCGACAGCGTACCGTCCGCGACCTGAAGCAGCAGGTTTCCGAGAATAGGCAGCGTTGGGCGGCCACCTAATGGGCCACTCACCTGTTGCAGCGGTTTTAATAAATGTTCACGTTCAACGGTAAATTTCATAGCGTCACGATGATAATGTTCTGATTAGATTGGAAAAATCTTCTTTTATGTCGTGGCTTTCTTCGCGTAACTGCTCTATCTTGCGACAAGCGTGCAGCACGGTCGTATGGTCACGACCACCAAACGCATCCCCGATTTCCGGCAGACTGTGGTTGGTTAACTCCTTTGCCAGCGCCATCGCCATCTGACGCGGACGCGCCACCGAGCGGGAACGACGTTTAGACAGTAAATCTGCCACTTTGATCTTGTAGTACTCAGCCACCGTCTTTTGAATATTATCGATAGTGACCAGTTTTTCCTGCAATGCCAGCAAATCTCGCAGCGCTTCACGCACAAAATCGATGGTGATCGCACGACCGGTGAAGTTGGCATTGGCGATAACGCGGTTCAGTGCCCCTTCGAGCTCACGCACGTTGGAGCGCAGACGCTTGGCAATGAAGAACGCCACTTCACCCGGCAGGCGGATGTCGTTTTCATCGGCTTTCTTCATCAGGATCGCGACGCGGGTTTCCAGCTCCGGCGGCTCGATCGCCACGGTCAGGCCCCAGCCGAAGCGGGATTTCAAACGATCTTCAACGCCGTTGATCTCTTTTGGATAACGATCCGAGGTCAAAATGATCTGCTGATTACCTTCCAGCAGGGCGTTGAAGGTGTGGAAAAATTCTTCCTGCGATCGTTCTTTATTCGCAAAGAACTGGATGTCATCGATCAGCAGCGCGTCAACGGAACGATAGTAGCGTTTAAACTCTTCGATCGCATTGTTTTGCAGGGCTTTTACCATGTCCTGAACGAAGCGCTCGGAGTGCATATACACCACTTTGGCATTGGGCTTGCGCGCCATGATGCCGTTGCCCACCGCATGCAGCAGGTGCGTTTTACCCAGACCCGTGCCGCCATAAAGGAACAGCGGGTTGTAGGCCCCACCAGGGTTATCAGCAACCTGACGAGCTGCCGCGCGCGCCAGCTGGTTCGACTTACCTTCAACGAAGTTATCGAACGTGTGTTTCACGTTAACGTTAGAGCGGTAGGTTGGCTCAGCCGGTGCGGGAACATTATCCCAGCCCTGACGAGCGGGTGCGACGCGAGGGGCGGGAGCAGGAGCGGCCTGAGCAGGCACAGCTACGTTCACGGTTTCACGAACGGTTTGGGTGACCGGCTTTGTGCCCACTTCAAAGCGCAGCTGTGGGGCATCTGACCCGCAGAAATCGTTCAGCAGTCCATTGATGTTATTAAGGTACTTGTCCCTTACCCAATCGAGCACAAAACGGTTTGGCGCGTACAAAGCCAGCGTGTTATCGCTCAGTTCCGCCTGCAACGGGCGGATCCACATACTGAATTCTGTGGCTGGTAACTCATCCTGCAATCGGGCAAGACACTGCTGCCAAAGCGAAAGTGACACGGCGGACTCCACTCGAACAATAAAAGAAAACTATTGAATATTCATGATTGTTGGCGCACATCGGCATGACCCTGTGTAAAGGGGGACGTGCGAATTGCTATCTGCAATTTATCCTGACCAGGATCCTGGGATCCCGATCGGGACCGCGGATCATAGCCTAAACTGAGCCAGAGATCTTCTGTTTCTCACAGATTCTTCCCGATTTATCCACAGGAAGATCCGGAACCGGATAAGTGTAAACGATCCTGGCGCCAGTACCCCACGATTTAGTCCGCATATTGGAAAAATTAATGAGCACAGACAATTTATTGCTTAAATGATCTAACGAAGATCCGGGACGATCCTTGCGCTTTATCGTCGAGCCCGTATAATCCTCGACCCGGCGCGTGATGCTCATCTTCCTGCGTCGTCCGTTGCTCATTTTCCACGCGAAAACGTGCGGAAATACGCGGGAAATAAGGAAAGAGAATTGACTCCGGAGTGTACAATTATTACAATCCGGCCTCTTTAATCACCCACGCTGAGGCGTTAGTCGTTCGAAACTCGTTCGGGTATACGCAAAAGTCAGTGAATTTATTCAAGTTTAGGTAGAAATCGCCATGAAACGCACTTTTCAACCGTCTGTACTGAAGCGCAACCGTTCTCACGGCTTCCGTGCTCGTATGGCTACTAAAAATGGTCGTCAGGTTCTGGCACGTCGTCGTGCTAAAGGCCGCGCTCGTCTGACCGTTTCCAAGTAATAAAGCTAACCCCTGAGTGGTTAAGCTAGCATTTCCCAGGGAGTTACGTTTGTTAACTCCCGCTCATTTCACTTTCGTCTTCCAGCAGCCACTACGGGCTGGCACGCCGCAAATCACCATCCTCGGCCGCCAAAATTCGCTGGGGCATCCCCGCATCGGTCTCACAGTCGCCAAGAAAAATGTTAAGCGTGCGCATGAACGCAATCGGATTAAACGTCTGACGCGTGAAAGCTTCCGTTTACGTCAGCACGAACTGCCTTCAATGGATTTCGTGGTGGTGGCTAAAAAAGGGGTTGCCGACCTCGATAACCGTGCTCTCTCGGAAGCGTTGGAAAAATTATGGCGCCGCCACTGTCGCCTGGCTCACGGGTCCTGATAGCCCTCATTCGGGTCTATCAACGCCTGATTAGTCCGCTACTCGGGCCGCACTGCCGTTTCACACCAACATGCTCAAGCTACGGAATTGAGGCATTGCGCAGGTTTGGAGTGATAAAAGGCAGTTGGTTGACGGTGAAACGCGTATTAAAATGCCACCCTTTACACCCCGGTGGAGACGACCCCGTCCCCCCAGGACCCTTTGATACCAGAGAACACTAACGATGGATTCGCAACGCAATCTTCTTATCATCGCTTTGTTGTTCGTGTCTTTCATGATCTGGCAGGCATGGGAGCAGGATAAAAATCCTCAACCCCAGCAGCAGACCACGCAGACTACGACCACCGCAGCGGGTAGCGCCGCCGACCAGGGCGTACCGGCCAGTGGCCAGGGGAAACAGATTACGGTTAAGACCGATGTGCTTGAGCTGACAATCAACACCCGTGGTGGTGATGTTGAGCAGGCGCTGCTGTTGACCTACCCGAAAGAGCTGAAGTCTAACGAACCGTTCCAGTTACTGGAAACCACGCCTGAGTTTATCTACCAGGCGCAGAGCGGCCTGACCGGTCGTGACGGCCCGGATAACCCGGCTAACGGTGCGCGTCCACTGTATACCGTCGAGAGCGACACCTTTGTGCTGGCTGATGGTCAGAACGAACTCGCAATCCCGATGACGTACACCGACGCCGCAGGCAACACCTTCACCAAAACCTTCACCCTGAAACGCGGTGAATATGCGGTGAACGTGGGCTACAGCGTACAGAACGCCAGTGCGAAACCGCTGGAGCTGTCGACCTTTGGCCAGCTGAAGCAGTCCATCAATCTGCCGTCTCACCGTGACACCGGAAGCAGCAACTTTGCGCTGCATACCTTCCGTGGCGCGGCGTACTCCACGCCAGACGCGAAGTATGAGAAATACAAATTCGACACCATTGCCGATAACGAAAACCTGAACGTTAGTTCCAAAGGCGGTTGGGTTGCGATGCTGCAACAGTATTTCGCAACGGCCTGGATCCCAAACAACGACGGTACGAATAACTTCTATACCGCGAACCTGGGTAACGGTCTTGCAGCCATCGGCTACAAATCTCAGCCGGTTCTGGTTCAGCCGGGTCAAACCGGTAAGCTGGCAAGTACCCTGTGGGTCGGCCCGGAAATTCAGGACAAAATGGCTGCTGTTGCGCCGCACCTGGATCTGACCGTGGATTACGGTTGGTTGTGGTTCATCTCTCAGCCGCTGTTTAAGCTGCTGAAGTTCATCCACAGCTTCCTGGGTAACTGGGGCTTCTCCATCATCGTTATCACCTTCATCGTTCGTGGCATCATGTACCCGCTGACCAAAGCGCAGTACACCTCCATGGCGAAGATGCGCATGCTGCAGCCGAAGATTCAGGCAATGCGTGAGCGTCTGGGCGATGACAAACAGCGTCAGAGTCAGGAAATGATGGCCCTGTACAAAGCAGAGAAAGTGAATCCGCTGGGTGGTTGCTTCCCGCTGCTGATTCAGATGCCAATCTTCCTTGCGCTGTACTATATGCTGATGGGTTCCGTTGAGCTGCGCCATGCGCCGTTCGCACTGTGGATCCATGACCTGTCCGCACAGGACCCGTACTACATCCTGCCGATCCTGATGGGCGTGACGATGTTCTTCATCCAGAAGATGTCGCCGACCACCGTGACCGACCCGATGCAGCAGAAGATCATGACCTTTATGCCGGTCATCTTCACCGTGTTCTTCCTGTGGTTCCCGTCAGGTCTGGTGCTGTACTATATCGTCAGCAACCTGGTGACCATCATCCAGCAGCAGCTGATTTATCGTGGTCTGGAAAAACGTGGCCTGCATAGCCGCGAAAAGAAAAAGTCCTGATCCGATAAGTTAACGCTAAAATAAGGGCGGTCGATTGACCGCCTTTTTTATTTGTATTGAACGAGAGCAACCATGAGCCATAACGACACTATCGTCGCCCAGGCAACCCCACCGGGACGCGGTGGTGTAGGCATTCTGCGTATCTCCGGCCTGAAGGCGCGCGAGGTGGCCGAAGCGGTGCTGGGTAAACTGCCAAAGCCGCGCTACGCTGATTACCTGCCGTTTAAAGATACCGACGGCACGCCGCTGGACCAGGGCATTGCGCTGTGGTTCCCCGGCCCGAACTCCTTTACCGGTGAAGACGTGCTGGAGCTTCAGGGCCACGGCGGGCCGGTTATCCTCGACCTGCTGTTAAAACGTATTTTGACCCTGCCTGGCCTGCGCATTGCGAAGCCGGGCGAGTTCTCCGAACGAGCCTTCCTCAACGACAAGCTCGACCTGGCGCAGGCTGAGGCCATTGCTGACCTGATCGACGCCAGTTCTGAACAGGCGGCCCGCTCCGCTCTGAACTCACTGCAGGGGGCATTCTCCGCGCGTGTGAATCACCTTGTGGAAGCACTTACTCACCTGCGCATCTACGTGGAAGCGGCTATCGACTTCCCGGACGAGGAGATCGACTTCCTCTCTGACGGCAAAATCGAAGCCCAGCTTAACCAGGTAATGAGCGATCTCGACGCCGTTCGTGCCGAAGCGCGTCAGGGCAGCCTGCTGCGTGAAGGGATGAAGGTGGTCATCGCCGGACGTCCTAACGCCGGAAAATCGAGCCTGCTGAACGCCCTGGCGGGCCGTGAAGCAGCGATCGTGACCGACATTGCCGGCACCACTCGCGACGTACTGCGCGAGCATATCCACATCGACGGCATGCCGCTGCACATCATTGATACCGCCGGTCTGCGCGATGCCAGCGACGAAGTTGAGCGCATCGGTATCGAACGCGCCTGGCAGGAGATCGAGCAGGCCGACCGCGTGTTGTTTATGGTGGACGGCACCACGACCGACGCCGTTGACCCGGCGGAGATCTGGCCGGACTTTATCGCCCGTCTGCCGGCTAAACTGCCGATCACCGTGGTGCGTAACAAGGCAGACGTGACCGGCGAAACGCTCGGTATCAGCGATGTGAATGGTCACTCACTGATTCGCCTGTCGGCGCGGACCGGTGAAGGCGTGGACGACCTGCGTAACCATCTCAAGCAGAGCATGGGCTTCGATACCAGCATGGAAGGCGGCTTCCTGGCGCGTCGTCGTCACCTGCAGGCGCTGGAAGAGGCGGCGAACCACCTCGTTCAGGGTAAAGCGCAGCTGATCGGCGCGTGGGCGGGTGAACTGCTGGCTGAAGAGCTGCGTCTGGCGCAGCAGAATCTGAGCGAGATCACCGGAGAGTTTACGTCGGACGATCTGCTGGGAAGGATCTTCTCGAGCTTCTGTATTGGTAAGTAATTCCCGCTAATCAATGGTGATTTCCTCCAGGGAAATCACCATTGTCCAAATGGCAACTCGCCTAATCCCTTCTCACCCCCTATCCTGCATGCCTGCATCTATGGGGGGTTTATGGCGCGTTTTCTGTTTTGTAGTTTCGCATTAGTTCTGCTTTATCCATCCGGTATTGATATGTATCTGGTGGGATTACCGCATATCGCCCGCGATCTGGGCGCCAGCGAGGCGCAGCTGCATATTGCGTTTTCGGCCTACCTCGCGGGGATGGCGTCGTCGATGGTCTTTGCCGGGAAGATTGCTGATAAAGCAGGCCGTCAGCCTGTCGCTGTCGCCGGAGCCATCGTTTTTGCCCTGGCGTCCCTTCTCTGCTCGCAGGCGCAGAACAGCACCCTGTTCCTGACCGGACGGTTTATCCAGGGCATTGGTGCCGGTGGCTGCTACGTCGTCGCGTTTGCGATTTTGCGCGATACCTTAAGCGCCCAGCGTCGCGCTAAGGTGCTGTCGATGCTGAACGGCATTACCTGCATCATCCCGGTGCTGGCCCCGGTTGTGGGATATCTGATCATGCTGAAATTCCCGTGGCAGAGCCTGTTCTGGACCATGGCAGCGATGGGCGCGCTGGTGTTTATCCTGTCGATCGCCGTGCTGAAAGAGACCCACCCGGGCTCGCAGAATACCGGCCATACCGCAACCATTCACCCGGCAGAGAAGCTTCTCAACCGCTTTTTCCTCAGCCGTCTGGCCGTGACCACGTTAAGCGTGGCGGTGATTCTGACGTATGTAAACGTTTCCCCGGTGTTGCTGATGGAGACCATGGGCTTCGATCGCGGTCAGTATTCCACGGTGATGGCATTAACCGCTCTGGTCAGTATGGCTGTGTCGTTCTCCACCCCGTTTGCGCTGAATATCTTCCGCCAGCGCACGCTGATGCTGACCTCACAGGTTTTATTCCTCGCCGCAGGCGCGCTTCTGGCGACCACCAGCTCACATGCGGTGATGCTGGTGGGCATTACGCTCATTTGTGCCGGGTTCTCGGTTGGCTTTGGCGTGGCGATGAGCCAGGCGCTTGGTCCCTTCTCGCTGCGGGCAGGCGTGGCGAGCTCGGTGCTGGGGATCGCGCAGGTCTGCGGCTCGTCGCTGTGGATTTGGCTGGCGGCGGTCATCGGGCTTAACGCGCTGAATATGCTGATCGGGGTTCTGATTGGCTGTAGCATACTGTGCATCACCTTACTTATGGTCATCCAGCCCGCGGCGCACTATGAAGAAGCCCATCAGCAGTCTCGATCTTAACCTGTTGCTGTGCCTGCAGCTTTTGCTGCAGGAGCGCAGCGTTACCAAAGCGGCGAAGCGGATGAACGTGACGCCGTCGGCGGTGAGTAAATCGCTGGCCAAGCTGCGCGACTGGTTTGACGACCCGCTGTTTGTCAAAACGCCGTTAGGGCTGCTGCCGACGCCGCTGACGGTAAGTCTTGAGCAGGATCTGGCTGACTGGATGCAAATCGGCAACCAGATCCTCGATAAATTCCACCATGATTCTCCGGGCGGGCTGACGTTCGTGCTGGCCGCGGAAACGCCGCTGATGCTGATCCGCTTCAATACTCTGCTGGAGCAGGTGAACCAGCGCTATCCGCAGGCGACGGTGAAAATGCGCCAGTGGGATTACGACTCGCTGGACGCGATTACGCGTGGCGAGGTGGATTTGGGCTTCACCGGGCGTGAAACGCATCCGCGATCCCGCGAGCTGCTTAAGCTGATGCCGTGGTTTATCGACTACGAAATTCTGTTCAGCGATCGCCCCTGCGTCTATCTGCGCGAGGATCATCCGGCGCTTCAGCAAGAGTGGAATCTGGAGACTTTCCTGCGCTATCCCCACATCAGCATCTTCTGGGAGCGCAGCGACACCTGGGCGCTGGATGAGGTGCTAAAGGAGATGGGACGCGAGCGCACGATCGCCATGAGCCTGCCGGGCTTCGAACAGGCGATGTTTATGGCGGCGCAGCCCGGCCATAACTATATCGCCACCGCGCCGCACTACTGTCACCACTACAATGAACTCCACCAGCGGAAGCTGATCGCCCTTCCCATTCCGATTGATGAGGAGCAGGCGGAAAAATTGACCGTGCCCTTCACGCTGATCTGGCATAAACGGAACAGCCACAATCCAAAAATCCTCTGGCTGCGGGAGACCATCAAGGCGCTGTACGGTGCGAGCGATCCAATTTTTGCCTAAGAAAATGTAAAGTTCGGTCCTAAGGCTTCTCTTACTCCCATTTACTGATTAAAACAGGAAGCAAGTTAAGCGATAATCATGTAACCGTTTAACCGATTACGACCATTATCAAGGAGCGAAAAATGGCTACGCACTTTGCAAGAGGGATACTGACAGAAGGACGTCTCGTATCGGCAAGAATTTCTTCAGCCTGTCACCGTGAAGCACTCACTCTTCCGGAACACCGCAGAACGCGGTTTTTAGCGTCCAGAGCGCTTCTCGCAGAACTGATGTTTATGCTGTACGGCACCAGCGAGCTGCCGGACATCATTACCCAACCCGAAGGCCGCCCGGTCTTTGCCGACCCGGATCTCCCTCGTTTTTCCATTGCCTACACGGGCAACATCATTGGCGTCGCGCTGACCACCGAAGGGGATTGCGGGCTCGATATGGAACTTCAGCGTGCGACGCGCAGCTTCCATGGCGCTAATGCGCATGAAGACTATCCGCTCTCCAGCAATGAGAAGCTGTGGGTACGCAACCAGAACGATCCTGTCGAAGCCAGAGCCCAGCTCATTACCCTGCGCCAGAGTATTCGCAAGCTCTGTGGATGCGCCTCAGACGACGCCAGCCTGCTGCAGCTGCTGCCAGGCTCCGGACGTCTGCGCGCCACCCAGGCCACGCTGGTAGAGGCGCTCAGTGACGCAGAGGATGTGCTCATTTGGTCCATTGCGGTTACCCCCGCCATCGAACGCATGAAAATCTGGGAATTTGACAGGCAACAGGGATGGCGTAGCCTTCCTGATGTGCCCGAGCGCGCCAACGAGCCCGCCGCACGCCTGATGCGTTTAACCAGTTTACCGGCAGAAAAAGCATTCACCCTTAGCTGATCCAATCAGGGTCATCATGATGAAACAGGAGTAATCATGTCTGATACGTTGAAAGTAGTTACGTTACTGGGAAGCCTGCGCAAAGGTTCATTTAACGGGATGGTGGCACGCACGCTGCCACAGCTGGCGCCTGCAGGTATGGAGATTAGCGCCCTGCCGTCTATTGGCGATATTCCGCTTTATGATGCTGACGTACAGCAGGAAGAAGGGTTCCCGCAGAGCGTCGAGGCGCTGGCCGAACAGATCCGCCAGGCCGACGGCGTGGTCATCGTCACGCCGGAGTACAACTACTCTGTACCCGGTGGCCTGAAGAATGCCATCGACTGGCTGTCCCGTT
The DNA here is from genome assembly GCF_043965265.1 of Enterobacter sp. ECC-249. Classification (NCBI taxonomy): domain Bacteria; kingdom Pseudomonadati; phylum Pseudomonadota; class Gammaproteobacteria; order Enterobacterales; family Enterobacteriaceae; genus Enterobacter; species Enterobacter sp. ECC-249. Next base: position 567,321 of record NZ_CP143660.1, on the reverse strand, counting down.
TACCTGAGCAGCCGCTGTCAGGTAAACCGGTGCTGATCCAGACCAGTTCCATGGGCACGATTGGCGGCGCGCGCTGCCAGTATCATCTGCGCCAGATCCTGGTCTTCCTGGATGCGATGGTGATGAACAAGCCGGAATTTATGGGCGGAGTGATTCAGAACAAGGTCGACCCGCAAACGGGTGAAGTGGTGGATCAGAGCACGCGCGATCATCTGTCTGGCCAGCTGACGGCGTTCGGGGATTATATTAAGCGGGTGAAGGCGTAAGATCATTGCGGCCTGATGCCCTCACCCTGGCCCTCTCCCACGGGGAGAGGGAACAAACACTAAAGCCCTTTTCGAAGAAAAGGGCTTGCTGTTTATTTGGCGTCGATAAACACAATCTTCAGTACAAACAGCAGCGCCACAACAATCACGCACGGGCTGAGGTCGCGGAAACGACCGGTCCCGATCTTCATTACGCAGTAAGAGATAAAGCCCAGCGCGATACCTTCGGTAATCGAGAAGCTGAACGGCATCATCACGGCGGTAATAAACGCCGGCACCGCTTCGGTTAAATCATCCCACTTCACGCGCGACAGGCTGGAGGTCATCAGCACACCCACGTAGATCAGCGCACCCGCCGCCGCATAAGGAGGAACCATACCCGCCAGCGGAGAGAGGAAGATCACCAGCAGGAACAGAATACCCACCACAACCGCCGTCAGGCCTGTACGGCCGCCCACGGATACGCCGGAAGAAGATTCAATATACGCGGTAACGGACGAAGTTCCGATAAACGCACCGGTCACAGAGGAGACGCTGTCCACAAACAGCGCCTGCTTCATGCGCGGGAATTTCCCTTTCTCATCCGCCAGACCCGCTTTGTCGGTCACGCCAATCAGCGTACCGGAGGAGTCGAACAGGTTCACCAGCATGAAGGAGAAAATCACGCCCGCCAGACCCAGGTTCAGGGAACCCGCCAGATCGACATGACCAACAACGGTAGAGACGCTCGGTGGCGCGGAAACGATGCCGTTATAGTGAACGTCGCCCAGCATCCAGCCCAGCAGCGTGGTGACCACGATGGACACCAGTACCGCCGCGTGAATATTGCGGGAAGCCAGGATCGCGATGATAAAGAAGCCCAGCACGCCCAGCAGCACGTTATGGGAGGTCAGGTGACCGATGCTCACCAGCGTATCCGGGTTAGCCACGATAACGCCGGCGTTTTTCAGCCCCATCATACCGATGAACAGACCAATACCGCTGGTGATGCCCACGCGCAGGCTCACGGGAATGTTCGCAATCATCCAGTAACGCACGCGGAAAATGGTCAGCAGCAGCAGGCCAACGGCACCCCAGAAGATGGCGCCCATGCCAACCTGCCACGGCAGCCCCATCGCCTGAACTACCACGAAAGCGAAGAACGCATTCAGGCCCATCGCCGGTGCCAGCGCAACCGGCAGATTAGCGAACACACCCATCAGAATGCTGCCAAGGGCCGCGATCAGACAGGTTGTTACGAAGACGGCGCTGGTATCCATGCCAGCGACGCCCAGAATTTGAGGGTTCACAAAAACGATATAGACCATCGTCAGGAAGGTGGTGAAACCAGCGATCACTTCGGTGCGTGCCGTTGTGCCGTGCTCGCGCAGTTTAAACACGCGCTCAAGCAGACCCTGACCAGATGTCTGGGTAGTGTGTTGTTGACTCATCATCAATTTCCGAACAAGGAGGGAAAATTCGTCGCTATCCTATACCAAAATGCGACAATAGTGGCGGTTACGTGATACTTTTTTCATTGATTTTGCTTATACGGCAACGATTGCGTCCCGGTGAACTGCCGTACGTAAACGTTAAACTTGTTAAAAGGGAAAGGCATGTCCGGAATTGAAGCGGTATTTTTCGACTGCGACGGTACGCTGGTCGACAGTGAGGTCATTTGTTCCCGCGCGTATGTCACTATGTTCCAGGAATTTGGCATTACGCTGGAACTCGAAGAGGTGTTTAAACGCTTTAAGGGCGTGAAGCTCTACGAGATCATCGACATCATTAACGAAGAACACGGCGTGGATCTGGCGAAAGCGGATCTGGAACCGGTGTACCGCGCCGAGGTTGCACGCCTGTTCGATTCCGAGCTGGAGGTGATTCCAGGCGCAAACGCGCTGCTGGATGCCATGACGGTGCCAGTCTGCGTCGTCTCCAACGGTCCGGTCAGCAAAATGCAGCACTCGCTGGGCAAGCTTGAGATGTTGCACCACTTCCCGGAAAAACTGTTCAGCGGCTACGATATCCAGCGCTGGAAGCCGGACCCGGCACTGATGTTCCATGCGGCAAAGGCGATGAACGTTAACGTAGAGAACTGCATTCTGGTGGATGACTCGTCTGCGGGCGCTCAGTCGGGGATTGATGCGGGAATGGAGGTGTTTTACTTCTGCGCCGATCCGCACAACAAGCCGATCGATCATCCAAAAGTCACGACATTCACCGATCTGGCGCAGTTGCCTGAATTGTGGAAGGCGCGCGGGTGGGATATTACGCGTTAAGCCGCCCTCCCTGCAGGGAGGGCGACAGGCTTATCTGAAGAGCTTTTGAACAAACTCTGCATAGGCCGGACGCCAGACGTCCATTTCGTGATTCAGACCGGGGTACATTTTATAGTCGAATTTGATGCCCTGTTTTTCCAGCTCCGCTTTCAGACCGGCGATATCTTTGCCGGTCACCGAATCGCGCTCTCCCACAACGACGGTGAAGTTATGCAGCTGCCGATTAATGGCCTCAGGCTGCTTAAAGCGTGCGGCTACGCCTTCGTCAGGAACGGTTGTCGTGGTAACGCCGCTGAACGTTCCCAGCCAGCCGAAGCTCTCCAGATGATTCATCCCGGAGACCAGCGCCTGATAACCGCCCTGTGACAATCCCGCCAGTGCCCGGCCGGCCGCATCTTTACGCACGTTGAAGCGCGTATCCACCAGCGGAATAATCTCGCTCATCAGTTCACGGTCTGCGGCTTTCGCATTGAGCGGATAGAAAGACTTTCGTCGTTCTGCCGGTGGGAAGTTTTCGGGGATGGCCTCAGCGCTCTCCGTCTCGGTGTCGGGTACGACCACCAGCATCGGTTTGATTTTCCCCTCGGCCATCAGGTTATCCATGATTTGAGGCAGACGGCCCTGGTCGATGGCCGAGAGCCCGGTATCCCCAAAACCATGGTAGAAGTAGAGCACCGGTAAGGGTTCCCCTGTGCCGTTGTAGCCAGGGGGAGTCCATACATAGACGCGGCGCTCTGACTTGAGCGACGGCGAGTGCCAGGTCAAGGTCGTCAGATCGCCATGCGGTACAGGACGATCGTCGAGAATACTGCCCGGAACCAGAATCAGGCTGGTGTTCACCTGCCGCTGAGGTTTTTGATAGCGGCTTCCCGTGTCGACTGAACGGAAACCATCGATGTCGAAATAATATTCGTAGAGATTCGGGGCCATCGGCTCGCTTTTCCATGACCAGACGCCATTTTTCTCTTTCGTCATATCATGGGAAACCTGGCTTTCAGGCATTGACCCCGTCACCACGGAGACTCGCGTTGCGCCGGGTGCAAACAGGCGAAACGTAATGCTTTTATCCGCATTAACCTGGGTTACATAGTGGCTGACCGGGGTAGGCTGATCAGGTGTGACCGGCAACGGTGCGGCAATAACGTCTGTTCCAGTACCGATCCCGATGCTGATGGCCATCGCCAGACACGCTAATGAATTTTTCATATACCATCCTTTGCTGTTTTTTCGTCTCACGTTAGCGCGTTTCGAACGTCAGGCAACGGATGAAGGGGAAAATTGTGATTACAATAGAAATAACAACGCCGGTGAGTACCGGCGTTGTTATCAGATGACAGGATTACTCTTTCGGATCTTTACCCGCCAGCAGCTTGTCCAGCTCGTCGCCGCCGACGTGACGGAAGTCCTGACCTTTCACGAAGTAGAAGATGTATTCGCAAATGTTCTGGCAGCGGTCGCCGATACGCTCGATGGAGCGCGCGCAGAACAGGGCCGTCAGTACGCTTGGGATCGTACGAGAATCTTCCATCATGTAGGTCATCAGCTGACGCACGATGCCTTCATACTCCTGGTCGACCTTCTTGTCTTCACGGTAGATACGCACCGCTTCGTCCAGATCCATACGCGCAAAGGCATCCAGCACGTCGTGCAGCATCTGCACGGTGTGGCGGCCCAGCGACTCCAGGCTCACCAGCAGCGGCTGGTGCTGCTGAGAGAACTTCTCCAGCGCGGTGCGGCAGATTTTATCCGCAACGTCACCAATACGCTCCAGCTCGGCGATGGTTTTGATGATCGCCATCACCAGACGCAGGTCGCTCGCCGTCGGCTGACGTTTCGCGATAATGCGCACGCAGGCCTCGTCGATAGCGACTTCCATCATGTTGACGTTTTTGTCGCCTTCAATAACGCGCTTCGCCAGCTCGCTGTCCTGGTTATGCATTGCCGTAATCGCATCAGAAAGCTGCTGCTCAACCATGCCACCCATGGTCATCACCTGCGTGCGAATGCTTTCCAGCTCTGCGTTGAACTGGCCTGAAATGTGTTTATTAAGATTGAGGTTGTCCATGGTTTCTCCACATGCACTAAGGCAAATCAACCGTAGCGGCCAGTAATATAATCTTCGGTTTGTTTCTTCGCGGGCCTGGTGAACAGCGCGTCCGTATCGCTGAACTCAATCAACTCGCCCAGGTACATAAACGCCGTGTGATCGGAACAACGTGCAGCCTGCTGCATGTTATGGGTCACGATTACCACGGTGTAATCCTGCTTCAGCTCGGTGATCAGCTCTTCAATACGGCCGGTTGAGATCGGGTCCAGCGCTGAACACGGCTCATCCAGCAGCAACACTTCCGGGCGAATCGCAATACCGCGCGCAATGCACAGACGCTGCTGCTGACCACCGGAGAGAGAGTAACCGCTCTGGTGCAACTTATCTTTGGTTTCGTTCCATAATGCGGCCTTGGTCAAAGCCCACTGCACGCGCTCGTCCATATCGGCACGGGAGAGTTTTTCAAACAGGCGAACGCCAAAGGCGATGTTGTCGTAAATGGACATCGGGAACGGCGTTGGTTTCTGGAACACCATCCCCACTTTGGCGCGCAGCAGGGCGATATCCTGCGCCTGGGTCAGAATGTTTTCGCCGTCGAGGATGATTTCACCTTCAGCGCGCTGCTCCGGATAGAGCGAATACATTTTGTTAAAGGTACGCAGCAGCGTGGATTTTCCACAGCCGGACGGACCGATAAATGCCGTGACCTGGTTCTTCGCGATATCCAGGTTGATGTTCTTCAGGGCATGGAATTTGCCGTAGTAGAAGTTCAAATCACGAACCTGAATCTTACCCGGGGCAGTATCGACCATACTCATTGACTCATTTCCTCATTCGGCGCCGCGAGCTGCCGCGCCGTAAAAAATTAACCGTGTTTCTTCTTCGCGAAAATGACGCGCGCCAGAATGTTCAGCAACAGTACGCAAAGGGTAATGATCAGCACCCCGGCCCAGGCCAGCTGCTGCCATTCCGCGAATGGGCTCATCGCAAATTTAAAGATCGTCACCGGCAGGTTGGCGATCGGCTGCATCATGTCCGTGCTCCAGAACTGGTTGGAGAGGGACGTAAACAGCAGCGGCGCCGTTTCGCCAGCGATACGCGCTACCGCCAGCAGGATACCGGTCATGATCCCGGAGACCGACGCCTTCAGCGTAATCGCAGAAATCATCTTCCATTTCGGCGTACCCAGCGCGTAAGCCGCTTCACGCAGGCTGTCCGGCACCAGTTTCAGCATGTTCTCGGTAGTACGAATCACAATCGGCACCTGCAGCAGCGCCAGCGCAATGACGCCCGCCCAGCCGGAGAAGTGTTCCATCTGCGCCACCACCACGGTGTAAACAAACAGACCCACGACGATTGAAGGTGCAGACAGCAGAATGTCGTTGATGAAGCGAATCACTTCCGCCAGCCAGGATTTACGGCCGTATTCTGCCAGGTAGATCCCCGCCATAATGCCCAGCGGCGTGCCGAAGACCGTCGCCCAGAGGATCAGCAATCCGCTGCCCGCCAGGGCATTCGCCAGACCACCACCCGCCGTATTCGGCGGCGGCGTCATTTCGGTGAACAGCGACAGTGACATTCCGTCAATCCCGCGAACGACCGTCGAGAAGAGGATCCAGACAAGCCAGAACAGGCCGAATGCCATCGTCGCCATCGAGAGCGTCAGGGCAATGCGGTTTTTCATGCGGCGTCTGGCCTGCATTTTGCGGCGGGATTCCGCCAGTTCAGCGGTAGCTTGCATTTCGAGAGTGGCCATTAGCGTGCTCCCTCATTTTTAGCGAGGCGCATAATCATCAGCTTGGAAATCGCCAGAACAATGAAGGTGATAACGAACAGAATCAGACCCAGCTCCATCAGCGCCGCCACGTGCAGACCCGATTCCGCTTCCGCAAATTCATTCGCCAGCGCAGAGGTAATACTGTTGCCCGGCATATAGAGCGACACGCTGTCGAGCTGGTAGGTGTTACCGATGATAAAGGTGACCGCCATGGTTTCACCCAGCGCGCGACCTAAGCCCAGCATCACGCCCCCGATCACCCCATTTTTGGTGAACGGAAGGACAATGCGCCAGATAACTTCCCAGGTGGTGCAGCCGATACCGTAGGCAGACTCTTTCATCATCACCGGCGTTTGTTCGAAGACATCGCGCATGACCGCCGCAATGTACGGAATAATCATGATGGCGAGGATCACACCTGCCGCCAGAATGCCGATACCGAAAGCCGGGCCTGAGAACAGGGCCCCCACAAACGGAATGGCTGAGAGGACATTACCCACCGGTTCCTGAAAGTACGTGGCGAACAGCGGCGCAAAGATGAACAGGCCCCACATGCCGTAGACGATACTCGGAATAGCTGCCAGCAGTTCGATGGCAATACCCAGCGGGCGTCGCAGCCAGCCCGGCGCCAGCTCCGTCAGGAACAGGGCAATACCAAAGCTCACCGGAACCGCAATCAGCAGGGCGATGAACGAGGTCACCAGCGTGCCGTAGATCGGCACCAGAGCACCGTAGATGTCGTTCGGTGCGTCCCACTCTTTGGTCCACAGGAAGGAGAAACCGAATTTCTGGATGCTCGGCCATGAGGAGAAAATCAGAGACACGATAATGCCGCCCAGCAGCAATAGCACAATCAGCGCAGCCAGTTTTACCAGCGCGCTGAAAATCATGTCACCTTTTTTACCCGGAGGGTTAAATGCAGGCTTGGTTGCAGCCATAAATTACTCTTCTGTTTGAGACGTTTTTACGAATATGCCCGGTGGCGCTAACGCTTACCGGGCCTACAGCTTAAACCGTAGGGCGGGTAAGCGCAGCGCCACCCGCCATCTTCGTTAAATATATCCTGTTAGTACAGCGCTTTACCGCTGCTGTCTTTTACGTTGGTTTTCCATGCAGCGCGAATCTGCTCAACCACGTTGTCTGGCAGGGTGGCGTAATCCAGAGCGTTAGCCTGTTTGCCGCCGTTTTTGTATGCCCAGTCGAAGAACTTCAGCACTTCAGCGCCCTGCTCAGGTTTCTTCTGCTCTTTGTGCACCAGGATGAAGGTGGTAGAGGTGATTGGCCATGCACCTTCGCCTTTCTGGTTAGTCAGATCCTGCGCGAAGGATTTGCTCCAGTCAGCGCCTTTCGCGGCGTTAGCAAAGTTCTCTTCGGTTGGGCTAACCGGTTTGCCGTCGGCTGAAACCAGTTTGGTGTAGGACAGGTTGTTCTGCTTCGCGTACGCATACTCTACGTAGCCGATGGAGCCAGGCAGACGCTGTACGAACGCGGCGATACCGTCGTTACCTTTACCGCCCAGACCGGTTGGCCAGTTAACGGTAGAGCCGGAACCGACTTTAGATTTCCACTCTTCGTTCACTTTTGCCAGGTAGCTGGTGAACACGAAAGAGGTACCGGAACCATCCGCGCGGCGAACCACGGCGATGTTCTGAGAAGGCAATTTCAGGCCTGGGTTGAGTTTAGCGATCGCTTCGTCATCCCATTTTTTGATTTTGCCCAGGTAGATGTCACCCAGCGTCTTACCATCCAGCACCAGCTCGCCCGACTTCACGCCCGGCAGGTTGATGGCCAGAACCACGCCACCGATCACGGTAGGGAACTGGAACAGGCCTTCCTGAGCCAGTTTGTCATCAGACAGCGGAGCATCAGATGCGCCGAAATCAACCGTGTTCGCGGTAATTTGTTTCACGCCACCGGAGGAGCCGATACCCTGATAGTTAACCTTGTTACCGGTTTCTTTCTGGTAGGTATCCGCCCATTTGGCATACACCGGCGCAGGGAAGGTTGCACCAGCGCCAGTCAGGCTTGCTTCTGCAAATACAGAGAACGCGCTCAGAGATAAGGTCGCGGCGACAACAGTTGCGACAGTGGTACGCATAACTTTCATAATGTCTCCTGCAAGATTTTCGTAAATCGTTGTTTAGTGGCTACGATGAGCAAAATAGGACAAACAGGTGACAGATAAATGTACGAATTATGACAGTTTTATGACAATGGAAATTTCACTTAAAAATTAGCAAAAGAAAGCTTAATTTTCATCTGGTTAGCCACTTTTGTGACAAGACGTTTTCAGAAATATTTTCTTTATGTGACACTGAAAAAAGTAGCTGAAGATGACAAATTGTCATTATTAAAAACGAGAAAGGATTGATGAAAAACAAACCGGGTGGGATAAAAAAGCTCCACCCGAAGGTGGAGCCTGAAGGGATTATTCTACGGTGACAGACTTCGCCAGGTTACGCGGCTGGTCAACGTCGGTGCCTTTGATCAGCGCAACGTGATAGGCCAGCAGCTGCAGCGGAACGGTGTAGAAGATAGGTGCAATCACCTCTTCCACATGCGGCATCTCGATGATGTGCATGTTGTCATTGCTGACAAAACCGGCATCTTTATCGGCGAAGACGTACAGGACACCACCGCGGGCGCGCACTTCTTCGATGTTAGATTTCAGTTTTTCCAGCAGTTCGTTGTTTGGTGCCACAACGATGACCGGCATATCCGCGTCAATCAGCGCCAGCGGGCCGTGTTTCAGCTCGCCTGCCGCATAGGCTTCAGCGTGAATGTAGGAGATCTCTTTCAGCTTCAGCGCGCCTTCCAGCGCAATCGGATACTGATCGCCACGACCCAGGAACAGGGCGTGATGTTTGTCAGAGAAATCTTCCGCCAGCGCTTCAATGCGTTTGTCCTGAGACAGCATCTGCTCAATACGGCTCGGCAGCGCCTGCAGACCGTGAACAATGTCGTGTTCAACGGAAGCATCTTCGCCTTTCAGACGCGCCAGCTTCGCCACCAGCATCAGCAGAACGGTCAGCTGAGTGGTAAACGCTTTAGTGGAGGCGACGCCGATTTCGGTACCCGCTTTGGTCATCAGCGCCAGATCGGATTCACGCACCAGCGAGGAGCCCGGAACGTTACAGATGGCCAGAGAGCCCAGGTAGCCCAGCTCTTTAGAGAGACGCAGCGCGGCCAGGGTATCCGCCGTTTCGCCAGACTGGGAAAGGGTGATCATCAGGCTGTTACGACGCACCGCGGATTTGCGATAGCGGAATTCAGACGCAATTTCCACATCGCACGGCACGCCCGCCAGGGATTCAAACCAGTAGCGAGAGACCATACCGGAGTTGTAGGAGGTGCCGCAGGCCACGATCTGAATGTGCTCGACCTTGCTGAGCAGTTCGTTCGCGTTTGCACCCAGCTCGCTCAGATCCACTTCACCGTGGCTGATGCGCCCGGTCAGGGTGTTTTTGATGGCGTTTGGCTGCTCGTAAATCTCTTTCTGCATGTAGTGACGGTAAGCGCCTTTGTCGCCCGCGTCGTACTGCAGGTTAGATTCGATCTCCTGGCGCTTCACCTGCTCGCCTTTGGTATCGAACACGGTCACGCTGCGGCGAGTCACTTCGGCGATATCCCCCTCTTCGAGGAAGATAAAGCGACGGGTGACCGGCAGGAGCGCCAGCTGGTCAGAAGCGATAAAGTTTTCGCCCATGCCCAGGCCGATAACCATCGGGCTACCGGAACGCGCGGCCAGCAGCGTGGACGGGTCGCGAGAATCCATGATCACCGTACCGTACGCACCGCGCAGCTGAGGGATAGCACGCAGCACCGCATCACGCAGCGTGCCGCCCTGCTCCAGCTCCCAGTGCACCAGGTGAGCAATCACTTCGGTGTCAGTTTCAGAGACGAAAGTATAGCCGCGCGCTTTCAGTGCTTCACGCAGCGGTTCGTGGTTTTCGATAATGCCGTTGTGCACAACCACGATGTGTTCAGACACATGCGGGTGCGCGTTACCTTCAGACGGTTCACCGTGCGTCGCCCAGCGGGTGTGCGCAATACCGGTACCACCGTGCAGCGGATGCTCTTCCGCAGCCTGGGCCAGCATCTGCACTTTACCGAGACGACGCAGACGGGTCATATGACCTTCTGCATCGACGACAGCCAGACCGGCAGAGTCGTAACCACGGTATTCCAGACGACGTAAACCTTCGAGAAGGATTTCAGCAATATCACGCTGCGCAACTGCGCCAACAATTCCACACATAATTTTAGATTCCGAATTTAGGCATTATGCCTGCGTTGTCGCTGACCTGTATTTGCCCTTTCCGGGCACCCCGAGCCTTGTAGAGAGTGGGGTTATTTTTATGGGTACTGCCTGTGGGGGGAGGATTATGTTATCCCCTCACCCCAGCCCTCTCCCCAAAGGGGCGAGGGAGAAAAACACCGCACCGAACGATCCCCTCTCCCCTTTGGGGAGAGGGTTAGGGTGAGGGGTAAATCCGTTACTTCTTCTTCACCGGGCGTTTCCAGCCCTGCTTGCTGACCTGCGGAACGCGGCTTAGTACCAGCTCGTTCTCGGCCACATCGCGCGTTACGGTTGTTCCAGCGGCAATAGTCACCCCGTTACCCACGGTAACAGGCGCCACCAGCTGCGTATCAGAACCAACGAACACGTCATCACCGATGATGGTTTTAAACTTATTCGCGCCGTCATAGTTACAGGTAATCGTCCCTGCACCAATATTCACGTTATTGCCAATTTCCGCGTCGCCCAGATAGGTCAGATGACCAGCTTTCGAGCCTTTACCCAGACGCGCTTTTTTCATTTCCACGAAGTTACCCACGTGAGCGCCTTCCAGCAGCTCAGAGCCCGGGCGCAGACGCGCAAACGGGCCGATGGTACAGGCGGCATCCAGACGGGCATCTTCCACCACGCTGTACGGGCTGATTTCGCAGTCGTCGCCGATGACGCTGTTTTTAATCACGCAGCCGGCGCCAATTTTGACGCGATTGCCCAGCGTAACGTGACCCTCGAGGATAACGTTAGTATCAATCTCAACGTCACGCCCGTGAGTTAATGAGCCACGCAGATCGAAACGCGCCGGATCGCGCAGCATCACCCCCGCCAGCAGCAGTTTTTCGGCCTGCTCGGACTGATAAATACGCTCAAGACGGGAAAGCTGCAGGCGGTTGTTCACGCCGTCCGTTTCGCTGATGCGCGCCGGATGAACGGCGGCAATTTCACACCCTTCGTGGTACGCCATCGCAATGATGTCGGTGATGTAGTATTCACCCTGCGCGTTGTTGTTATCGAGTCTGGACAGCCAGCGCTTCATATCCGCGCCATTGGCAATCAGGATACCGGTGTTGATCTCCTGAATCTGGCGCTGTTCGTCGCTGGCATCTTTATGCTCAACAATACCCGTGACGTTGCCGTTTTCACGGGTGATACGGCCATAACCGGTTGGATCGTCCAGCACGACGGTTAATAAACCAATGCCGCCCTGCGGTTTGGCTTCACGCAGGCGAGTGAGAGTTTCAACGGAAATCAGCGGGACATCGCCGTAGAGCATCAAAATGTCTTCGTCATCCGCAAAGAACGGGGCTGCCTGCTGCATCGCATGGCCTGTGCCCAGCTGTTCGGCCTGAAGCACCCAGTTGAGCTTGTCGTCGCTCAGCGTCTTTTTAAGCAGATCGCCGCCGTGGCCATAGACCAGGTGAACCTGACCGGCACCCAGTTCATTCGCTGCATCAATGACATGCTGCACCATTGGCTTTCCTGCAAGCGTGTGGAGCACCTTAGGCAGATCGGAATACATGCGGGTCCCTTTGCCAGCGGCAAGGATCACCACGCTCATCGCACTGTTTGACATACGCATCCTGACGGTTGTTTGAGTGTGAAGTAAAAACGTTTGATGCTTAAAATTCTACATCTTTTTCATCATGAATTAAGGCCGAAAAAAAAAGCCAGCCTGGTATCCAGACTGGCTTTTGTGCTTTTCAAGCCGGTGTTACATCGCTTTTTTGGTCAACTCGATAACGCGCAGTTTCGCGATCGCTTTGGCCAGCTCCGCAGACGCCTGAGCGTAATCCACGTCACCATGAGAGCTGTTAATGTGCTCTTCAGCCTTACGCTTCGATTCCAGGGCTCGCGCTTCGTCGAGATCCTGTCCACGGATAGCGGTATCGGCCAGAACGGTCACACTGCCAGGCTGCACTTCAAGAATGCCGCCGGAAAGATAGATAAACTCTTCGTGACCGAACTGTTTAACGATGCGGATCATACCAGGCTTAATGGCGGTGAGCAGCGGTGCGTGACCCGGGAAAATACCCAGTTCACCTTCACTACCCGTTACCTGGATTTTCTCGACCAGACCAGAGAACATTTGTTGCTCTGCGCTGACGACGTCCAGGTGGTAAGTCATTGCCATATCACCCTCCGATTAAGGCGTTAAAGTTTTTTGGCTTTTTCCACGGCTTCGTCGATGGAACCAACCATGTAGAACGCCTGCTCCGGCAGGTGATCGTATTCGCCTTCCATAATGCCTTTAAAGCCACGGATGGTGTCTTTCAGGGAAACGTATTTACCTGGAGAACCGGTGAATACTTCCGCAACGAAGAACGGCTGGGACAGGAAGCGCTGGATCTTACGCGCACGTGCTACCACCAGTTTGTCTTCTTCAGACAGTTCATCCATACCGAGGATGGCGATGATGTCTTTCAGTTCCTGGTAACGCTGCAGCAGGGACTGTACGCCACGCGCGGTGTCGTAGTGTTCCTGACCAACAACCAGTGGATCCAGCTGACGGCTGGTGGAGTCCAGCGGATCAACGGCCGGGTAGATACCCAGAGACGCGATCTGACGGCTCAGTACCACGGTTGCATCTAAGTGAGCAAAGGTGGTTGCTGGAGATGGGTCAGTCAAGTCATCCGCAGGTACGTATACCGCCTGAACGGAGGTGATAGAACCGGTTTTGGTAGAGGTGATACGTTCCTGAAGAACACCCATCTCTTCCGCCAGCGTAGGCTGATAACCTACCGCTGAAGGCATACGACCCAGCAGTGCAGATACTTCCGTACCGGCCAGGGTATAACGATAGATGTTATCAACGAACAGCAGAACGTCACGGCCTTCGTCACGGAACTTCTCAGCCATAGTCAGACCGGTCAGCGCAACGCGCAGACGGTTTCCTGGTGGCTCGTTCATCTGGCCGTAAACCAGGGATACTTTGTCCAGAACGTTGGAGTCGGTCATTTCGTGGTAGAAGTCGTTACCCTCACGAGTACGTTCACCTACGCCCGCAAACACAGAGTAACCGGAGTGCTCAATCGCGATGTTACGGATCAGCTCCATCATGTTTACGGTTTTACCAACACCCGCACCACCGAACAGACCGACTTTACCGCCCTTCGCGAACGGACACATCAGGTCGATAACTTTGATACCGGTTTCCAGCAGTTCCTGAGAGCTGGACAGCTCTTCGTAGGAAGGTGCCGCGCGGTGGATAGCCCAACGCTCTTCTTCACCGATGTCGCCTTTCATGTCGATTGGCTGACCCAATACGTTCATGATACGACCCAGTGTTGCTTTACCTACCGGGACTTCGATCGGGTGCTCAAGGTCTTTTACTTCCAGACCACGACGCAGACCGTCGGAAGAACCCATCGCGATGGTACGCACGATACCGCCGCCGAGCTGCTGCTGAACTTCCAGCACCAGGCTCTCGTTACCATTCTGTACCTCAAGCGCGTCGTACACGCGTGGTACGGCGTCCTGAGGGAACTCGACGTCCACCACGGCGCCGATTACCTGGACAATCTTTCCAGTAGCCATCTTGAATCCTCTACGTAATTCGTAAACCTGGTTAAACCGCGGCGGCCCCCGAGACGATCTCGGTGAGTTCCTGAGTAATGCTGGCCTGACGAGCTTTGTTGTAAACCAACTGCAGCTCTTTAATCAGGCTGCCGCCATTATCGGTCGCGGCTTTCATCGCCACCATTCGTGCGGCCTGCTCGCTGGCCAGGTTTTCTACAACGCCCTGATAAACCTGAGATTCAACGTAACGACGCAGCAGGGTATCCAGCAGCGGTTTCGGATCGGGTTCATACAGGTAATCCCAGGTTTTTTGTTTCAGCTCGCCATCTTCTGATGCCGGTAACGGCAGCATCTGAGTGAGCGTTGGAACCTGAGACATGGTGTTAATGAATTTGTTGCTGACAACGTACAGTCTGTCCAGACGGCCTTCATCATAAGCCTGCAACATCACTTTAACCGGGCCGATCAGTTCGGACAGGGACGGGTTATCACCCATACCGGTCACCTGAGCGACAATGTTGCCACCAACGGAGTTAAAGAAAGAGACGCCTTTAGAGCCGATCATTGCGATATCGCACTGAACGCCTTTTTCAGACCATGCTTTCATATCCGCCAGCAGTTTTTTGAACAGGTTAATGTTCAAGCCGCCACACAGACCACGGTCGGTCGACACCACCAGGTAGCCCACGCGCTTAACGTCGCGTTCTTCCAGGTAAGGGTGCTTATATTCCAGATTACCGTTTGCAAGGTGACCAATCACTTTGCGCATGGTTTCTGCATAAGGACGGCTGGCCGCCATGCGATCCTGCGATTTACGCATTTTGGAAGCGGCGACCATCTCCATCGCTTTAGTGATCTTTTGCGTGTTCTGGACGCTTGCGATCTTACTACGTATCTCTTTTGCGCCGGCCATGAGCTTCTCCTCAATGCCAGGCGGCTTGTCCTGAGACAAGCCGCCGGACGATTACCAGGATTGGGTTGCTTTGAAGGAATCGAGGATAGCTTTCAGCTTGCCTTCGATTTCGTCGTTATAGCCACCGGTCTGGTTGATCTCTTGCATCAGCGGAGCGTGATCACGGTCGACGTAAGCCAGCAGAGCTGCTTCGAAGCTACCGATTTTCGCCAGTTCCACATCTTCGAGGTAACCGCGTTCAGCCGCGAACAGTACCAGGCCCTGCTGAGCAACAGACATTGGTGCATACTGTTTCTGCTTCAGCAGCTCGGTCACTTTCTGACCGTGGCTCAGCTGTTTACGGGTTGCTTCGTCCAGATCGGATGCGAACTGAGAGAACGCAGCCAGTTCACGATACTGTGCCAGCGCGGTACGGATACCACCGGACAGTTTCTTGATGATCTTGGTCTGAGCAGCACCACCAACACGGGATACGGAGATACCCGGGTTAACCGCCGGACGAATACCGGAGTTAAACAGGTTAGTTTCCAGGAAGATCTGACCATCGGTAATAGAGATTACGTTGGTCGGAACGAACGCAGAAACGTCACCCGCCTGAGTTTCAATGATCGGCAGAGCGGTCAGAGAGCCCGTTTTACCCTTCACTTCACCTTTGGTGAAGTTCTCGACGTATTCCGCGTTAACGCGGGAAGCACGCTCCAGCAGACGAGAGTGGAGGTAGAATACGTCGCCAGGGAACGCTTCACGTCCAGGTGGACGACGGAGCAGCAGGGAAACCTGACGATAAGCAACAGCCTGTTTAGACAGGTCATCGTATACGATCAGCGCATCTTCACCGCGGTCACGGAAGTATTCGCCCATTGCGCAACCGGCGTATGGCGCCAGGTATTGCAGTGCAGCAGATTCAGACGCAGTTGCTACCACAACGATGGTGTTAGACAGTGCGCCGTGCTCTTCCAGTTTACGAACCACGTTAGAAATGGTGGACGCTTTCTGGCCGATGGCCACGTACACACATTTGATGCCGGAGTCACGCTGGTTGATGATGGCGTCGATTGCCATCGCGGTTTTACCGGTCTGACGGTCACCGATGATCAGTTCACGCTGACCACGACCGATTGGGATCATGGCATCAACGGACTTATAACCTGTCTGAACAGGCTGATCTACGGACTGACGGTCGATAACGCCCGGTGCGATAACTTCGATTGGGGAGAAGCCATCGTGCTCAACCGGACCTTTACCGTCGATTGGCGCACCCAGGGTGTTAACAACGCGACCCAGCAGGCCACGGCCAACCGGCACTTCCAGAATACGGCCAGTACACTTAACCTTCATGCCTTCGGCGAGGTCAGCGTATGGACCCATCACAACTGCACCAACGGAGTCGCGCTCCAGGTTCAGTGCGATAGCGTAACGGTTACCCGGCAGGGAAATCATCTCACCCTGCATACAATCGGCCAGGCCGTGGATGCGGATAACACCGTCACTTACAGAAACAATAGTACCTTCGTTGTGAGCTTCACTCACAACACTGAACTGAGCAATGCGCTGCTTGATCAGTTCGCTGATTTCGGTGGAATTCAGTTGCATGCTCCAGTCCCCTTAAGACTGCAAGACGTCTGCAAGGCGTTCAAGACGGCCGCGTACGCTGCCATCAATGACCATATCACCCGAACGGATGATTACGCCTGCCATTACAGACTTATCGATTTTGCAATTCAGCTTAACTTTGCGTGACAGACGTTTTTCCATCGCGGCGGTGATTTTCGCAAGCTGTTCGTTACTCAGTTCAGTCGCAGAAGTTACTTCAACTTCAGCGGTTGCTTCACTGAGGGCACGTAAGTGCTCAAACTGCTCGAGAACATCCGGGAGCACACGGAGACGACCATTTTCTGCCATCACCTTAATCAGGTTCTGGCCGTTGGCATCCAGTTGCTCTCCGCACACGGCGATAAACGACGCGGCGAGAGTTTCAGGTGCTAACGCACCGGAAAGCAACTCAGCCATTTGTTCGTTTTTCGTCACCTCAGCGGCAAACGCCAGCATATCCTGCCAGCGATCGACATTTTGGTGTTCGACAGCAAAGTCAAAAGCTGCTTTGGCGTAGGGGCGAGCTACCGTAACAAATTCAGACATCAGCCCCTCCCTCCTTACAGTTCAGCGACAAGTTTGTCCACGATGTCGCTGTTAGCAGCTTCATCCACGGAACGTTCGATGATCTTCTCGGCGCCAGCAACAGCCAGAATCGCAACCTGCTTACGCAGTTCTTCACGAGCACGTTTACGCTCAGCATCAATTTCTGCCTGAGCCTGTGTCACGATCTTAGTACGTTCCTGTTCTGCTTCAGCTTTGGCTTCGTCCAGGATCTGCGAACGGCGTTTGTTAGCCTGTTCGATGATAAC
This sequence comes from Enterobacter sp. ECC-249, assembly GCF_043965265.1. NCBI lineage: Bacteria > Pseudomonadati > Pseudomonadota > Gammaproteobacteria > Enterobacterales > Enterobacteriaceae > Enterobacter > Enterobacter sp. ECC-249. The sequence continues at coordinate 549,842 of NZ_CP143660.1, read as the reverse complement.
CTGAGCTTCCGCTTTCGCTTTTTTCAGCTGGTCTGTCGCGTTGGCCTGTGCAAGGTCCAAATCTTTCTTAGCGCGTTCTGCAGAAGCCAGACCGTCAGCAATTTCTTTCTGACGTTTTTCGATGGCAGCCATTAAAGGCGGCCATACATACTTCATGCAGAACCAGACAAAGAGAATAAACGCGATGGCCTGGCCGAGGATTGTTGCGTTCATGTTCACAGCACAATACCTCTTTAATTTCTGTGGCTTAGGGTTTTAAAACTACTACTACGCGACAGCAAACATCACGTACAGACCCAGACCTACAGCGATCATTGGGATAGCATCCACCAGACCCATAACGATAAAGAACTGAGTACGCAGCAGAGGAATCAGATCAGGTTGACGCGCTGCGCCTTCCAGGAATTTGCCCCCGAGGATGCCGATACCGATCGCAGCACCGATAGCCGCCAGACCCATCATCACAGCGGCAGCCATGTACAGCAGATCCATATTCAGGTTTTCCATGACAGTCTCCAGTTTGTTTCAATTAAAACGTAGTAGTGTTGGTAAAAAATCAGTGCTCTTCAGACGCCATCGACAGATAGACGATCGTCAGAACCATGAAGATAAAGGCTTGCAGCGTAATGATCAGGATGTGGAAAATGGCCCACGGCACATTCAGAACCCACTGTGACCACCACGGCAGAAGACCCGCGATCAGAATGAAAATCAGCTCACCCGCATACATGTTGCCGAACAGTCGCAGACCCAGTGAAACAGGTTTGGACAGCAGGCTAACGCCTTCCAGGATCAGGTTGACCGGAATAAACGCCCAGTGGTTGAACGGCTGCAAGGTAAGCTCTTTCACAAAGCCGCTTACGCCTTTCATTTTGATGCTGTAGAAAAGAATCAGGATAAACACGCCCAGCGCCATCGACAGGGTGATGTTCACGTCCGCAGACGGTACAACACGCAGTGCAGGCAGGCCGAAGATGTGCTCGCCGATAAACGGCAGCAGATCGATTGGCAGCAGGTCCATCAGGTTCATCAGGAAGACCCAAACGAACACGGTCAGCGCCAGCGGAGCAATCAGCTTGCTCTTGCCATGGTACATGTCTTTGACGCTGCCATGGACGAAGCCGATGATCATTTCGATGAAGGTCTGGAATTTCCCTGGTACACCGCTGGTCGCCCGTTTAGCAACACCGCGGAACATGGCCAGGAACAGAAGACCCAAAACCACCGAGAAGAACATGGAGTCGATGTTGATCGTCCAGAAGGTGGCCGGGGGGTTATGTGGATCCACCAGCGAGAATGTACGCAGGTCCAGCTGAAGGTTATTCAGATGGTGACCTATGTAATCCTGCGGCGTCATATTTTCTGAAGCCATGATGCCTTTTACCCTTTGTTATTGATTACAGCTGGAGCCAGAACTTGTACCACCAGCACCAAAACCCACGTTGCTATCAGCGGCATGAAGACCACTTTCAAAACCGCCAGCGCCATCACCAGTAGAGCAAAGGTCAGCAACACCTTACACACTTCGCCGATGGCGAAGGACCAGGCCACGCGGCCTTTGGCGGGTGTATGCGCCTGATGACGCCAGGCAAAAATCATAAACAACACGTTTGGCAGCACAACCGCCAAACCCCCGCACACGGCGGAGATGCCCCAGAAGGGGTCTTTGAGGCTAAACAGCAGTCCACTTGCTATCACAGCCAGAAACTGAATGAACAGAAGCTTACGAGCAACGTTTCTACTCAAGAGCGACACAGACATCACGTTTTTACTCCTGCTCCCTTCGAGGTATGTCGCGTGTCGTATAAAACGTCCTTTAAGGCTCAGAGTCAAGCATCAAAAAGCGGTCAAATTATACGGTGCGCACCCGTGATTTCAAACATTAAGTAGCGAAAAGGTGAATAAATGTTTAAATATTTTTCCCCACCGCTATTTTTTAACTTTCGCTGAAAGCGTCAACCTTCGACCAAAACTGCAAACAGCGCGAAAACGTTGACGATAAAGCGTGCACGAGATCACAAAACACACATTTGCGATAAGGTTGTATTTATCAAAGGCGCAAATCGCGGAAATTTATCTTTATGAAATTAAACGCAAAACGTCGTAACTATTTTCAAAACAGCCCAGTACACAATAAAAACCTTTTATTGACATTCTTAATAAATAATTAACATTGCGTTCTGGTTACTGCCTTCCACTTTTAGCAGACTTATATTTTCACAGATGACTATCTTCTCGGTGAATAATAGTTACTTCGTTAACCGGAAGAAAAACCTTAGTGAAGCAGAGGTTAAAAGTCGCCCGATAAATCCCCGCTAGTTGTGCTGTTTTTTAACATGATAAGAACAGCACGAATTCCACATTTTTTATTAATTTTTTAAAAATTGTTTGGCTTAATTATCACCAGGTGACGTTCACCTTCGAGCTGAGGAATCTCTAATTTCTCAATAGACTCGACGGCAAAACCGTCCGGAAGCTGTTCAATCTCATCGCCTGGCAACTGCCCTTTCAGCGCATAAAAGCGGCCATTCTCTGCAGGCAAGTGTTTGCACCAGCTCACCATGTCATTGAGCGACGCAAACGCGCGGCTGATAACCCCGTCAAACGGCGGCTCTGCCGGGAATTCCTCTACCCTGCTCTGCACGGGCGTGATGTTCTCAAGCTTCAGCTCATGCTGTACCTGACGTAAAAAGCGCACGCGTTTGCCAAGGCTGTCCAGCAGCGTGAAGTGGCTCTCAGGGCGAACAATCGACAGCGGAACGCCCGGTAAACCTGGTCCTGTACCCACGTCGATAAAGCGTTCACCTTTCAGCCAGGGGGCAACCACGATGCTGTCGAGAATGTGGCGAACGAGCATCTCGTTGGGGTCGCGAACAGACGTCAGGTTGTACGCTTTGTTCCATTTGTTCAGCATATCGACATACGCCACCAGCTGATTTTTCTGGTGATCGGTGAGCGAAATACCTGCCTGATCCAGCAGACGAGAGAGTTTGTTGAGCACGGTGAATACCTGTTGAGAGTTTTTTTGCCCGGTGGCGCTGCCGCTTACCGGGCCTACGAATAAGTAGGGCGGGTCAGCGAAGCGCCACCCGCCAAAAGCAATGTCAATTACGCGCTGCGGCGCAGCATGCCTTGCTTTTTCAGCCACACCAGCAGGATCGAAATCGCCGCTGGGGTCACGCCCGAGATTCGCGATGCCTGGCCGATCGACACCGGTTTGTGATCGTTCAGCTTAGCGATCACTTCGTTGGAAAGGCCAGTCACCTGGCGGTAGTCCAGCATTTCCGGCAGGAGCGTGTTTTCGTTGCGCTGCTGCTTTTCGATCTCATCCTGCTGACGCGCGATGTAACCTTCGTACTTCACCTGGATCTCAACCTGCTCTGCAGCTTCAGCATCTTCCAGGCCCGGCGCGAACGCGGTCAGTTTGACCAGGTTCTCGTAGGTGACTTCAGGACGGCGCAGCAAATCTTCACCGCTGGCCTCGCGCGACAGCGGCGCTGTTAAGTGAGCGTTTACTTCAGCAGCGGTTTCCGCCTGCGGATTAACCCAGGTGGTTTTCAGACGCTGACGTTCCTGTTCAATGCGCTCCAGCTTCTCGTTGAAGCGCGCCCAGCGTTCGTCATCGACCAGGCCGAGCTCGCGGCCCATTTCGGTCAGACGAAGGTCGGCGTTATCTTCACGCAGCATCAGGCGATATTCTGCGCGAGAGGTAAACATACGGTACGGTTCTTTGGTACCCAGCGTGCAGAGATCGTCAACCAGCACGCCCAGATACGCCTGAGAACGGCCTGGTGCCCAGCCCTCTTTCTCAGCAGAGAAGCGCGCGGCGTTCAGACCGGCAAGCAGACCCTGTGCAGCCGCTTCTTCGTAGCCGGTGGTGCCGTTAATTTGCCCCGCGAAGAACAGACCGTGGATGAATTTGCTCTCCAGGGTTGGCTTCAGGTCACGCGGATCGAAGAAATCGTACTCAATAGCGTAGCCAGGGCGAACGATTTTCGCATTCTCCATCCCCTGCATTGAGCGAACAATTTGCATCTGCACATCGAACGGCAGGCTGGTGGAGATGCCGTTCGGGTAAATTTCGTTTGAGGTCAGCCCTTCCGGCTCCAGGAAGATCTGGTGCTGGTTACGATCGGCAAAGCGCATCACTTTGTCTTCGATCGACGGGCAGTAGCGCGGACCGATCCCTTCGATCACGCCGGCGTACATCGGGCTGCGATCGAGGTTATTGCGGATCACATCGTGAGTTTTCTCGTTGGTATGCGTGATATAGCACGGCACCTGCTGCGGATGCTGTGCCGCATTGCCCATGAACGAGAAGACCGGCATAGGGTTATCACCGTGCTGTTGCGCCAGCACGCTGAAATCAATGGTGCGCGCATCAATACGAGGCGGCGTACCGGTTTTCAGACGGCTTACGCGTAGCGGCAGTTCACGCAGACGGCGAGACAGTGGAATAGACGGCGGATCGCCGGCACGGCCACCGCTGTAGTTATCCAGACCGATATGAATTTTACCGTCCAGGAATGTGCCCACGGTCAGCACCACGGCTTTCGCGCGGAATTTGAGGCCCATCTGGGTCACGGCACCCACGACGCGATCGTTCTCAACGATAAGATCTTCAACCGCCTGCTGGAAGATCATCAGGTTCGGCTGATTCTCCAGAGCGGTACGCACTGCCTGACGGTAAAGCACGCGGTCTGCCTGAGCTCGGGTCGCACGCACAGCGGGACCTTTACTCGCGTTTAGTATCCTAAACTGGATGCCAGCCTGATCGATCGCTTTCGCCATCAGGCCGCCAAGTGCATCCACTTCTTTTACCAGGTGTCCTTTCCCAATGCCGCCAATCGCCGGATTACAGGACATTTGTCCCAGCGTGTCGATATTGTGTGTCAAAAGCAGGGTCTGCTGACCCATACGCGCTGCGGCCATTGCGGCCTCAGTGCCTGCGTGACCCCCGCCAATGATGATGACGTCAAAAGGATCCTGATAAAACATGGTGGTCTGCCTCGCGTAAAGCGGTATGAAAATGGATTGAAGCCCGGGCCGTGGATTCTACTCAACTTTAGTCTTTCGAGAAAGCATTGGGATCCTGGGCTATTAAAAAGAAGATCTTTTTATTTAGAGATCTGTTCTATTGTGATCTCTTATTAGGATCGCGAACCTGTGTGGATAAGTCCGATCTCGCAAAGAAGATCATGCAGTTAGAAAGGATCGTTTGCTGTGAATGATCGGTGATCCTGGACAGTATAAGCTGGGATCAGAACGCGACTTTATACACAGGTCAAAAACGATACAATAGTTGTTATTTGGATAACTACGGGTTAATACGAGCTTTTAACCAGAGTTATCCACATCTGTTCGCGCGATCTTTAATCGTTTTTGAGTAAATTTTTCCATTCCGCGAGCCAGATCTCGGCTGGATCCTCCGGAATGTCATGATCGAGGATGTTGATCTTGAGCGTTTCACCCAGCTGTTTTGCTCCGCAGGAGGTCACAGCGGCTTCAACTTTCTCTATTGCCCCGCAAAAGGTGTCATATTCACGACTGCCGATCCCTACTGCGCCAAAACGGACGTTTGACAGATCGGGCTGCTGTTCCAGCAGTTCGTCATATAAAGGTTGCAGGTTATCCGGCAGATCGCCCGCGCCGTGCGTGGAGGTGATCAGCAGCCAGACCCCGTCAGTCGGAAGATCTTCCAGCAACGGGCCGTGCAGGGTTTCTGTGGAAAAGCCCGCATCTTCCAGCTTCTCAGCCAGGTGTTCCGCTACGTATTCCGCACCACCAAGGGTGCTGCCGCTGATAAGGGTAATGTCCGCCATTGATCGCTCGCCCAGATAAAGAGACGGCCATTGTACGCTGTGAACGAGCTGGGATCTACCTGTGGAAAATGTGGGAATGGATTTGCCCGATCACGGGCGGATGGTACGCATGATCGGGTTTTGCAGGGAGATCAGGGTCTCGGTGGATTGAATTTCATCGATTGTTTGGATCTTGTTGATAAGTACCTGCTGGAGGGCGTCGATAGATCGGCACATGACTTTAATAAAGATGCTGTAGTGCCCGGTGGTGTAATACGCCTCGGTGACTTCATCCAGCGCGTTCAGCTTCGCCAGGGCGGAAGGATAGTCTTTGGCGCTTTTAAGAATGATGCCGATGAAGCAGCAGACGTCGTAACCCAGATGTTTAGGGCTGACGTCAATGCGTGCGCCGGTAATGATCCCCGCCTGCTTCATCTTCTCTACGCGAACGTGAATGGTTCCCGGGCTGACGCCAAACTGTTTTGCCAGTTCGGCGTAGGCGGTACGGGCATTGGCCATTAACGCCTCCAGGATGCCGCGGTCGAGATTGTCGATCTGATAATTTTCCATAGCTTTTTCTTATGAAGATTAATGAATCATTCTATTCTAGCGTTTAATTTTATCGAATCAAAAGTGAAGGTGGCTTTTTGTTGATGAGTTATTGAATGTGATGCCATTTCTGTTGCTTAATCAATATCAACAGGACGCAGGAGTATAAATAATGAAAACCGCTTACATCGCAAAACAACGCCAGATCAGTTTCGTAAAATCCCATTTTTCCCGCCAGCTGGAAGAGAAGCTAGGGCTGATTGAAGTCCAGGCTCCGATCCTTAGCCGCGTGGGCGACGGGACGCAGGATAACCTGTCTGGATGCGAAAAAGCGGTACAGGTGATAGTGAAAACGCTGCCAGACGCCCAGTTCGAAGTGGTTCATTCCCTGGCGAAGTGGAAGCGTCAAACCCTTGGACAACACGACTTCAGCGCGGGCGAAGGGCTCTACACGCACATGAAGGCCCTTCGCCCCGATGAAGACCGCCTTTCTCCGATTCATTCCGTTTACGTTGACCAGTGGGACTGGGAGCGCGTGATGGGTGATGGCGAGCGCCACGTCGGCACGCTGAAATCCACCGTTGAGGCGATCTACGCCGGGATCAAAGCAACCGAAGCGGCCGTAAGCAAAGAGTTTGGTCTGGCACCGTTCCTGCCGGAATCGATCCACTTTGTGCACAGCCAGGAATTGCTGACCCGTTTCCCGGATCTGGATGCCAAAGGCCGCGAGCGCGCGATCGCCAAAGAGCTGGGGGCGGTGTTCCTGATTGGGATCGGCGGCAAGCTGTCTGACGGTAAACGCCATGACGTTCGTGCGCCGGATTATGATGACTGGAGCACCGCCGGTGAGGGGGAATTCGCCGGTCTGAACGGCGATATTCTGGTCTGGAACCCGGTACTGGAAGACGCATTCGAGATTTCTTCTATGGGGATCCGCGTGGATGCTGAGGCGCTGAAGCGCCAGCTGGCGGTGACCGGTGATGAAGATCGCCTCAAACTCGAGTGGCACCAGGCGCTGCTGCGCGGCGAAATGCCGCAGACGATTGGCGGCGGTATCGGCCAGTCCCGTCTGACCATGCTGCTGCTTCAGCTGCCCCATATTGGTCAGGTTCAGTGTGGCGTCTGGCCGCAGCAGATACGTGAAAGCGTCGGTTCTCTTCTGTAATTAACGCTGCCAGCGTCTGAGCAGGCGGCTACGCAACCCGGTATCAAAGCGCCAGATATGATCGAAGATGCGCATGATGCCGGGTTTTCCATGGGCGGACATCGCCACCGCATGAAAACGGTGCTGATGCACCCGCTGTAATTCCTTCACTTTATTTATCACGTCATCCGGCAGCCGCTGGGCAATAAAATCGGAAATCACCACCGCGTCAGCGTCGTACCAGTCGCCGCCCTGCATCCGCTCAACGATGCTGCGAAAACAGCTGGCCAAATCGGTGCCGCCGCGAAAACGCTGGCTCAGGAAGCGGATTGCCTGCTCGATCCCCTGCTGGTTCGTCAGCTCATAGCCCACGACTTCGCTGGAGAACAGCATGATGAAGCAGCGACGACGATCGGCGAGCGCCACGCGCATCAGCGCCAGACAAAACGCTTTTGCACACTGCTCGTTAAAGCCGCCCATCGATCCGGACGTATCCACGCAAACGATGAAGGGCCCGCGCGGCTGTTCATCAAAATCCTGATGAACGATCGGCCGCTGGCTGATTTTCTCGCGCCAGGCTTCGCCGTGCAGCCGGTAGGTGAGGAGCTGTTTTTCCACCAGCCGACGGTAAAACTCATACTCCAGCTCGGTCATCCCCAGCGTGCTCAGCTCCGTGGGCAGCAGGCGTAAAATGTCATCGCTCTCCTGGAGCCCGTCGACCTGCTCCGGCACGGTGGCCGGTTCGCGCACCAGGGTGCGGAAGGTTTCCATCGGGGCATCTTTCTTTGGGACCGACTTTGCCTCCCTCGAGCGTCCCAGCTGTTCTGCAAGCTTCATCAACTCGGGCTGCTGCGTCAGAAAATCGCCGTATTTGACGATCAGCTGATAGTCCCCGCGCCGGAGCTGACCGGCGCTCATATCCCAGAGACGCCCGGCGGCGTTTTCATTCTCCACCAGCACCTGCTCAAGCTGGCCGCTTAAGGTCATGCGTTCCTGAACTTCACTGAGCAGCTGTTCGCGCTCTTCGTCCAGCAGCTGCTGGTTAAGGGTTGTAGCCTGAACCACCAGGCTCAGCCGCCAGCGCTGTAAGAAGAGGGTGTGCAGCGCCGGAGTAAAGGTGGCGTTATCCGTGACCAGCCCCCGGGCCTGGCTGGCAAACGGCGAGTGGACCTTGTCGAGCAACGTCAGGGTTTGCGGAAGCTGGACGATAAACTGCGGCGTGGAGAGCCGCTGGCACTGCTGATAACAGGCCACCTCTTCCGTCAATTCAGGCGGGACTTCCGTCTCCTTAAACCGCTGGCGAAGGTTATCGCGCCAGCGCGGGAGATCGTCGGTCATCGCTTTTTTAAGCTTCGGAAATTTTTCAAAAAACGCCGCCAGCTGCGGCGATGCCAGAAGGGTTATGACCACTTCTTCGATCAATCCTTCTTCGCTGACGGCCAGCATGACGTTTAGCGTATCCAGGGTTAGCATTGACGCGCCTGTTTAATCTGCGCGCTGACGTCCTGCAGGCTGGCTTCGATGCGACCTAACCAGTCGCTATGAATAAAGAGGCATTTTTGCTGCTCGCTAAAGCGGGTGTGCTGCTGGTGCCATTCGGTATCCAGCGCGTCCAGCGGCTGCTTAATCTCTTCCGGCACGCTGTCCGAAGCGGTTCCCGGTAGCGCGAGACGCGAGCCCTGCAGGCTGACGTCGCGGATCACCAGGTGCTGGCTGCTGTCCACTTCCATATTCAGCGGCTGCGCGAAACCGATGCCGTTGAGCTTTCCGCGGATCTCTCCGCCCTTATCCAGCCACTGCGCTAGCGCCTCGCGTTCAATCGTCACGTGCACCACCTGCATATCATGCAGCTTGAGCGGCTGCTGGAGCAGCAGGGTCAGCGTCGGGCTGGTGAGTTCGGCGGGTAATTCATAGTGCGGTTTGCGGGCGAACATCCCCCCCAGGCGATTCACTTTCAGGGCGGTTTTATCACTTTGCTGCTGCTGAAGCTGGATGCGCCGCTGGGCAATCGCCCCCAGCTGGTTGAGCATTGCCTGCTGCCCCCAGGCGTGTCCGGTCATCAAAACGTCAAGCTGCTGCTGCATCAGGTTCATGCCTTCTGCGTCGTGCCACAGGCAGTCTTTCAGCAGGATGAGATCGATGGGCGCAACGGCATCACGCCCGCTGAACAGGGCGCTGGCCTGCAGCAGGCGGATCGCTTTTTTCCAGCGGCGGTCAGAGACGTACGGCGCTGAAGGCAGCAGGTCGAGCTGCTGGCGCAGCATGAAAATCAGTTCAAAAACGGCATCGGGCAGTTTAATTTTGCCGATCTCTTCCTGCCACTGATGATACTCCTCGTCGGTCACCTGCAATGAAGCCGCCACCGGATTTTCATTTTCATCCTGCTGGCTGATCAGCATAGAGCGGAAGTTAGACTTATCCTGTACTTTGTCCAGCCACAGGCGGATGAGCATACGGTCATACAGCGCTTCCAGGCTGCTGTCGGCTTCGGGCAGTTCGTTAGAGGCGGCCACCAGCAGGCGCATCGGGATTTTTTCTTCGCTGGCCCCGTTGCGGAACCGACGTTCGTTTATCGCCGTGAGCAGGGTGTTCAGAATGGCCGGTCCCGCTTTCCAGATCTCATCGAGAAAGACAATTTCAGCCTCAGGCAGATACCCCGCCGTCAGACGCTCGTAGCGCCCTTCATCTTTTAGCGCCTGAATGGAAAGGGGGCCGAAAACCTCTTCGGGAGTGGAGAAGCGGGTCATCAGATATTCAAACGCGCGGGCATTCTGAAAAGCGAACTTAAGCCTGCGGGCAATGAGGCTTTTGGCGATGCCCGGTGGCCCAAGCAGAAACACGCTTTCACCGCTCAACGCCGCCAGTAAACAGAGGCGAATGGCGTGGCTACGCTCGAAAAGGCCTTTCTCCAGCGCGCTGCTGAGGCGGGAAATTCTTTCTGCTAATAAATGTGAGTGAGCCATAATAGTTTTGCATCCTTTCGCCGTCGTGGCGGCTAATTGAAGCGAGTATAGACGTTTCAGTCAGGGCTGGTAATAGACTGAAGTGCGGCGCAATTTTCTTTGCGCTACATTAATGCGGTTGCATTTAGGGGTACGATTTTGCATTGAATCGTGCATACTGTGCGCTTTTTGTGGGCCAAGGGACCAGGAACACATTTGTTATTCAAACGAAAAGACTAGTCTATGAGCACTGATAATAAGCAATCATTACCCGCAATAACGCTTGCGGCGATCGGGGTTGTCTACGGTGATATCGGCACCAGCCCGCTTTATACGCTTCGTGAATGTCTGTCCGGCCAGTTTGGCTTTGGTGTTGAGCGCGATGCCGTATTTGGCTTCCTGTCCCTCATCTTCTGGCTGCTGATCCTGGTGGTTTCTGTGAAATATCTCTCCTTCGTTATGCGCGCTGACAACGCGGGCGAAGGCGGGATCCTGACCCTGATGTCCCTTGCAGGGCGCAACACCTCCGCCAGAATGACCTCCGTGCTGGTGATTATCGGCCTGATTGGCGGCAGCTTCTTCTATGGAGAGGTGGTTATCACGCCCGCGATTTCGGTCCTCTCGGCGATAGAGGGGCTGGAGATCATCGCACCGCAGCTTGATACGTGGGTGGTCCCACTGGCGATAATCGTATTGACGCTGCTGTTTGTGATCCAGAAGCACGGTACCGGGCTGGTGGGTAAACTGTTTGCGCCGATTATGCTGGCCTGGTTCCTGATCCTGGCGGCGCTTGGTTTGCGCAGTATTATCGCGAACCCGGAAGTGCTGCAGGCGCTGAACCCTTACTGGGCCGTGCATTTCTTCCTCGAATACAAAGTGGTTTCCTTCGTTGCGCTGGGGGCGGTCGTGCTCTCCATCACCGGCGTTGAAGCGCTGTATGCTGACATGGGTCACTTCGGGAAACTGCCTATCCGCGTGGCCTGGTTTATTGTGGTACTGCCGTCGCTGGTGCTGAACTACTTCGGCCAGGGCGCGCTGTTGCTCAAAAATCCGGAAGCGATAAAGAACCCGTTCTTCCTGCTGGCGCCTGACTGGGCGCTGGTGCCGATGCTGATCCTGGCGACGCTGGCGACCGTCATTGCCTCTCAGGCGGTGATTTCAGGCGTCTTTTCTCTGACGCGTCAGGCCGTGCGTCTGGGGTATCTCTCGCCGATGCGCATCATCCATACCTCAGAGATGGAGTCAGGTCAGATTTATATCCCGTTCATTAACTGGCTGCTCTATTTCGCGGTTGTGATTGTCATCGTCAGCTTTGAGCACTCCAGTAACCTGGCGGCGGCGTACGGTATTGCGGTAACCGGTACGATGGTGCTGACATCGCTTCTCTCCACTACGGTGGCGTACCGAAACTGGCACTGGAATAAATTCCTCGTGGCGATGATTCTGGTGGGCTTCCTGTGTATTGACGTGCCGCTGTTCTCTGCGAACCTCGACAAAATTGTTTCCGGCGGCTGGCTGCCGCTGACGCTGGGTCTGGTGATGTTCATCGTCATGACCACCTGGAAAAGCGAGCGTTTCCGCCTGCTGCGGCGCATGCATGAGCACGGCAATTCTCTGGAGGCGATGATCGCCTCTCTGGAGAAATCCCCGCCGGTTCGCGTGCCGGGGACCGCGGTATATATGTCTCGTGCGCTGAACGTCATTCCGTTCGCGCTGATGCATAACCTCAAGCACAACAAAGTGCTGCACGAGCGCGTGATCCTGCTGACGCTGCGTACCGAAGATGCGCCTTACGTTCACAACGTGCGTCGCGTGCAGATTGAGCAGCTGTCGCCGACCTTCTGGCGCGTGGTGGCGAGCTACGGCTGGCGTGAAACGCCAAACGTGGAAGAGGTGTTCCACCGCTGCGGTCTGGAAGGGCTGAGCTGCCGGATGATGGAGACGTCGTTCTTTATGTCTCACGAGTCGCTGATCATCGGCAAGCGCCCGTGGTATTTGCGCCTGCGCGGCAAGCTGTACCTGATCCTGCAGCGTAACGCCCTGCGTGCGCCTGACCAGTTTGAGATCCCGCCTAACCGCGTGATAGAGCTGGGTACGCAGGTCGAGATTTAAGTCTTTGTGCGCCCTGATGCCCTCACCCCGACCCTCTCCCACAGGGAGAGGGCGCAAACATAAAAAACGGTAACCTGGGGGTTACCGTTTTGCATTTACCTCCACTCTATTTCACTTAGCGAAACGTTTCGACGTCGATCACAAATCTGTTACGTCATGATGGTTTTCTGAACATTTCTGGCGCTACACTCCTTTTAGCGAAACGTTTCGCTAGTGGAGCAAGAAAATGAAGAAAGGCACTGTACTCAACTCAGAAATCTCATCGGTTATTTCCCGTCTTGGGCATACCGATACGCTGGTGGTTTGCGATGCAGGCTTACCGGTTCCGCGCAGCACAACCCGTATCGATATGGCGTTAACGCAGGGCGTACCCTCGTTTATGCAGGTACTGGACGTGGTGACCGCGGAGATGCAGGTTGAGGCGGCCATTCTCGCGGCGGAAATCAAACAACATAATCCGCAACTCCACGAAACGTTGCTCAGCCATATTGAGCAGCTGCAACAACACCAGGGAAACACCATAGAAATTCGTTACACGACGCACGAACAGTTCAAACAACAAACCGCAGACAGTCAGGCGGTGATTCGCAGCGGGGAGTGTTCCCCGTATGCGAATATTATTCTCTGTGCTGGCGTCACCTTCTGAGGCCATCATGGACGCATTACTGCAACTCAAAGGGATCGATAAGTCGTTCCCGGGCGTGAAAGCCCTCTCCGGCGCGGCGCTGAACGTCTACCCCGGGCGCGTGATGGCGCTGGTGGGCGAGAACGGTGCCGGCAAATCCACCATGATGAAAGTGCTGACCGGTATCTACCAGCGCGATGCCGGTTCACTCGTCTGGCTGGGTAAAGAAACCACCTTCTCTGGCCCGAAATCTTCTCAGGAAGCGGGTATCGGCATTATTCACCAGGAGCTGAACCTCATCCCTCAGCTCACGATTGCGGAAAACATCTTCCTCGGCCGCGAGTTTGTTAACCGGTTCGGCAAAATCGACTGGAAAACTATGTATGCCGAAGCGGACAAGCTGCTGGCGAAGCTGAATCTGCGCTTTAAGAGCGACCGCCTGGTGGGCGATCTCTCCATCGGCGATCAGCAGATGGTGGAAATCGCGAAGGTGCTGAGCTTTGAGTCGAAGGTCATCATCATGGATGAACCGACCGACGCCCTGACCGATACCGAAACCGAATCCCTGTTCCGCGTTATCCGCGAGCTGAAGTCGCAGGGGCGCGGGATTGTCTATATATCTCACCGCATGAAAGAGATCTTCGAGATCTGCGACGACGTCACCGTCTTCCGCGACGGGCAGTTTATTGCCGAACGCGAAGTGGCGACGCTGACTGAAGATACGCTTATCGAAATGATGGTGGGACGTAAGCTGGAAGATCAGTATCCGCATCTGGATAAAGCGCCGGGAGAGATCCGCCTGAAGGTGGACAATCTCTGCGGTCCGGGTGTGAACGACGTCACCTTTACCCTGCGCCAGGGCGAGATCCTGGGCGTGGCGGGCCTGATGGGCGCGGGACGTACTGAGCTGATGAAAGTGCTCTACGGCGCACTGCCGCGCACCAGCGGTTATGTCACCCTTGACGGTCATGAAGTGGTCACCCGCTCTCCGCAGGATGGTCTGGCGAACGGCATCGTCTATATCTCCGAAGACCGCAAACGCGACGGCCTGGTGCTGGGTATGTCGGTAAAAGAGAACATGTCCCTGACCGCGCTGCGCTATTTCAGCCACAGCGGCGGCAGCCTGAAGCATAAAGACGAGCAGCAGGCGGTCAGCGATTTCATCCGTCTCTTTAACGTTAAAACCCCGTCGATGGAGCAGGCGATTGGCCTGTTATCCGGCGGTAATCAGCAAAAAGTGGCGATTGCGCGCGGGCTGATGACGCGCCCGAAAGTGTTGATCCTCGACGAGCCAACCCGCGGCGTGGACGTGGGCGCGAAGAAAGAGATCTATCAGCTGATTAACCAGTTTAAGGCCGACGGTCTGAGCATCATTCTGGTCTCTTCCGAGATGCCAGAAGTATTAGGCATGAGCGATCGCATTATCGTCATGCATGAAGGGCATCTCGGCGGTGAATTCACTCGCGAGCAGGCCACCCAGGAAGTTCTGATGGCTGCCGCTGTGGGCAAGCTTAATCGCGTGAATCAGGAGTAAGAAGATGACAACCCAGGCTGTTTCTGGTCGCCGCTATTTCACAAAGGCGTGGCTGATGGAGCAAAAATCGCTGATTGCCCTGCTGGTGCTGATCGCGATTGTGTCGACCATGAGCCCGAATTTCTTCACCGTAAATAACCTCTTCAACATTCTGCAGCAGACGTCGGTGAACGCCATTATGGCGGTCGGCATGACGCTGGTGATTTTGACCTCAGGTATCGATCTGTCCGTCGGTTCCCTGCTGGCACTCACCGGCGCGATCGCCGCTTCGATTGTCGGGATTGAAGTTAACGCGCTGGTGGCCGTGGCCGCCGCGCTGGCTGCAGGTGCGGCGATTGGTGCCGTAACCGGCGTGATTGTAGCAAAAGGCCGCGTTCAGGCGTTCATCGCGACGCTGGTAATGATGCTGCTGCTGCGCGGGGTGACCATGGTTTATACCAACGGCAGCCCGGTCAACACCGGCTTCACCGATAACGCCGATCTGTTTGGCTGGTTCGGTATCGGTCGCCCGCTGGGTGTTCCGACCCCGGTCTGGATCATGGCTTTCGTCTTCCTGGCGGCGTGGTACATGCTGCACCACACCCGTCTGGGCCGTTACATCTATGCGCTGGGCGGTAACGAAGCGGCAACGCGCCTGTCCGGGATTAGCGTTAATAAAGTTAAAGTCATCGTGTACTCCCTGTGCGGTCTGCTGGCGTCACTGGCGGGTATCATCGAAGTGGCGCGCCTCTCCTCCGCGCAGCCGACGGCGGGTACGGGATATGAGCTGGATGCTATCGCGGCGGTGGTTCTGGGCGGTACGAGTCTTGCGGGCGGTAAAGGTCGCATTGTTGGGACATTGATCGGCGCACTAATTCTCGGTTTCCTGAATAATGGTTTGAATTTGTTAGGTGTTTCCTCCTATTACCAGATGATCGTTAAGGCAGTGGTGATTTTGCTGGCGGTACTGGTAGACAACAAAAAACAGTAACTGACGACACTACAGGACATCTTAGATATGAACATGAAAAAACTGGCTACCCTGGTTTCTGCTGTCGCGCTGAGCGCAACCGTAAGTGCTAACGCCATGGCGAAAGATACCATCGCGCTGGTTGTCTCTACCCTGAACAACCCGTTCTTCGTCTCTCTGAAGGACGGTGCGCAGAAAGAAGCGGACAAACTGGGCTACAACCTGGTGGTACTGGATTCACAGAACAACCCGGCGAAAGAGCTGGCTAACGTTCAGGACTTAACCGTTCGCGGCACTAAAATCCTGCTGATCAACCCAACCGATTCCGATGCCGTAGGTAACGCCGTGAAAATGGCAAACCAGGCGAAGATCCCGGTAATCACCCTGGACCGTCAGGCAACCAAAGGCGACGTGGTGAGCCATATCGCGTCTGACAACGTGCTGGGCGGCAAAATCGCGGGTGACTACATTGCGAAGAAAGCAGGCGAAGGCGCGAAAGTTATCGAACTGCAGGGGATTGCCGGTACGTCTGCAGCCCGCGAGCGTGGCGAAGGCTTCCAGCAGGCGGTTGCAGCGCACAAATTCAACGTGCTGGCGAGCCAGCCTGCGGACTTCGACCGTACTAAAGGTCTGAACGTTATGCAGAACCTGCTGACTGCGCATCCTGACGTGCAGGCGGTATTCGCGCAGAACGACGAAATGGCGCTGGGCGCGCTGCGTGCCCTGCAGACCGCTGGTAAATCTGATGTGATGGTTGTCGGATTTGACGGCACGCCGGATGGTGAAAAAGCAGTAAACGATGGCAAACTGGCTGCGACCATCGCTCAGCTACCAGAGCAGATTGGCGTCACTGGCGTTGAAACTGCCGACAAAGTGCTGAAGGGCGAAAAAGTTCAGGCTAAATACCCTGTTGACCTGAAGCTGGTCATCAAGCAGTAAAAGGCGAATCAGGTCGTCACTGGCGGCCTGAGGGACACCAATAAAGAAAAGTGTGGCATACGCCACCGGGTAACACCGGTGGCGCTCTCAGATGGACAACCCAACCATGAAAACCGCAGGCAACCTCGTCGTCCTTGGCAGTATCAATGCCGATCACATTCTTAACCTTGAATCGTTCCCTGCACCGGGCGAAACCGTCACGGGTAACCAGTATCAGGTGGCCTTCGGCGGTAAAGGTGCAAACCAGGCCGTCGCCGCCGGCCGCAGCGGGGCAAACATTGCGTTTATCGCCTGCACGGGCGATGACGATACCGGCGAACGCGTACGCAAGCAGCTGGCGAGCGATAATATCGATATCGCACCGGTCAGCGTTGTTGCAGGGGAATCGACCGGCGTGGCGCTGATTTTCGTCAACGCGGAAGGTGAGAATGTTATCGGTATTCATGCTGGCGCTAACGCTGCGCTGACGACGGAACGCGTAGAGGCGCAACGTACAATCATCGGCGAAGCCGAAGCCCTGCTGATGCAGCTGGAATCACCGGTTGAAAGCGTGCTGGCCGCCGCCAAAATCGCGCATGAAAATCATACCACTGTCGTACTTAACCCAGCCCCAGCCCGTGTATTATCAGACGAGCTGCTGGCGCTGGTGGACATTATTACGCCGAACGAAACCGAAGCCGAAAAGCTGACGGGCATTCGCGTAGAAAATGATGACGATGCCGCCCGAGCGGCGCGTGCGCTTCACGACAAAGGCATCGGAACGGTGATCATCACCCTGGGCAGCCGTGGGGTGTGGGCAAGCGTCAATGGCGAAGGCCGTCGCGTGCCGGGCTTTAAGGTCAAAGCGATTGATACCATCGCAGCGGGAGACACCTTCAATGGTGCACTGGTGACCGCGCTGCTGGAAGGCAAGAGAATGGATGACGCTATCCGCTTCGCACACGCTGCCGCCGCGATTGCAGTGACGCGCAAGGGCGCCCAGCCTTCCGTTCCGTGGCGTAAAGAGATAGATGAATTCTTAAGTCAGCAGGGGTAACGCTTGGCCACAATGAAAGATGTCGCCCGCCTGGCGGGCGTTTCTACCTCGACGGTCTCTCACGTTATAAACAACGATCGCTTCGTCAGCGAGGCGATTCGGGAAAAAGTCGAAGCGGCAGTAAAAGATCTCAACTATGCGCCGTCTGCGCTGGCGCGCAGCCTTAAGCTCAACCAGACGCGTACCATCGGTATGCTGATCACCGCCAGTACCAACCCCTTTTATTCTGAGCTGGTTCGCGGCGTGGAGCGCAGCTGCTTCGAGCGTGGCTACAGCCTGGTGCTGTGCAATACCGAAGGGGACGAGCAGCGCATGAACCGTAACCTGGAAACGCTGATGCAAAAACGCGTCGACGGGCTACTGCTGCTTTGTACTGAAACGCACCAGCCCTCGAAAGAGATTATCCAGCGCTATCCCTCCATTCCCACGGTGATGATGGACTGGGCACCGTTCGACGGCACCAGCGACCTTATTCAGGATAACTCTCTGCTGGGGGGCGATATGGCCACTCAGTATCTGATCGATAAAGGCTATAACCGCATCGCCTGTATTACCGGCCCGCTGGACAAAACCCCGGCGCGTTTGCGTCTGGAAGGATATCTCGCCGCAATGGCGCGGGCGGGCCTTTCCGTGCCGGAAGGTTACCGTATTACCGGTGATTTTGAGTTTCACGGTGGTTTTGAAGCGATGCAGACGCTGCTGGCGCAGCCTCAGCGTCCGCAGGCGGTGTTTATCGGCAACGACGCCATGGCGTTTGGCGCCTATCAGGCTTTATATCAGGCCGGTTTGCGTGTTCCCCACGATATGGCGGTAATCGGCTACGATGATATCGAGCTGGCCAGCTATATGACGCCGCCGCTCACCACCATCCATCAGCCAAAAGATGAGCTGGGCGAGCTGGCCATCGATGTGTTAATCCACCGAATGGCTCAGCCCACGCTGCAGCAGCAACGCCTGCAGCTTACTCCTGTTCTGATGGAACGCGGTTCGGTTTAGCTTTCTCTTTGTGACGCTCTTTAATCAGGTTTCGGCCGTCTTTCGGTTTTAACAGCATAAAGACCAGCGCTGAAATGACGGTAAGTGCGCCCATGGTGATAAAGGTATAGTGGAACTGCTCAACGGTATTTGCGTTGTCAAAACCTTCATAAAACCTCAGCACCGCTGCACTCACGGCAACCCCTAAACTGATCGACAGCTGTTGCGTTACCGCCAGCACGCTGTTGCCGCTGCTGGCGTTCTCGTCAGTCAGATCGGCAAGGGTGATGGTGTTCATCGACGTGAACTGCGTCGACATCGCCATGCCCAACACAAACAGCGGCAGGATCAGCATCCAGACGGGTAACGCGGCGGACTGCAGTGAGAACTGCGCAATCATCAGACCAATAAAGACCGTCACGCCAACCAGCGTCTTACGATAGCCAAACCAGCGCAGCACCTGTGTAACGGTTGATTTTGCCAGAATTGAGCCCATTGCCGTGGGCGCCATCATGCACCCGGCAATCAGGGCCGGGTAGCCGAAACCCACCTGCAGCATCAATGGCATAAGGAACGGTACACAACCCGTCCCCAGACGAGACGCAATGTTCCCTGCAATCCCTACGGAAAACGTTCGGGTGTTAAAGAGCCCCAGAGAGATTAACGGCGTCGGGTGACGGCGCGCGTGACGTATATAAAGAAGGAATAACAGAATACCGCCGAGGATAACGGAGAGCGCCATCCACGTCGCGACGATCTTCTCGCCAAACAGCTCCATCCCGCTGGAGAAGAGTACCAGGCTCAGGCCAAACAGGAAAAAGCCGCCCATGTCAAAGCTGCGCCTTGGTGTGGTGAAGTTCGGCATATATTTGCGGGCATACAGCAGCCCCGCAACGCCAATCGGAATATTAATCAGGAAAATCCAGTGCCAGCTTGCCCAGGTGACAAACACGCCACCGAGTACCGGGCCAAGTATCGGGCCGACCAGTCCCGGCATGGTGACGAAGTTGAGCACGGGAAGCAGTTCGCTTCGAGGATAGGCTCGTAGTAAGGCAAGGCGCGCCACGGGCATCATCATCGCGCCGCCGATGCCCTGTAATACGCGGAAGATAACCAGCTCCGTTAAGGACGAGGAGAGCGCACAGGCCAGCGAACCGAGCGTAAAGAGCGTTACGGCCAGCATGAAAACTCTGCGGGTGCCAAAGCGGTCGGCCAGCCAGCCGCTAACCGGAATTAACATTGCGACCGTCAGCGTGTAGCTGATGATGGCGGACTGCATCGCCAGCGGGGAGCGGTTAAGGCTTTGCGCAATAGCGGGAAGCGCAGTGTTGAGGATGGTGGCATCCAGTGCCTGCATAAAAAACGCCATGGCTGCAATCCACGGCAATCCGGCCATGCTGCGCGCTTTTTTCTTTGTCATTTATTTACCTGCTGGTGGGTTGGCGCGGCCAGCAATGCCTGGCACGCACTCAGGGCTCGCTGCCCGTCGCTTTCCTGGATGGCATCCACTATCGCCTGATGCAAATCCAGTTTTACCACTTCGTTTTGTGTAATAGAGGTAAAGTAGGTGTGATACACCGAATGAAATAAAGAGGCAAAAGAGGTGAGGAACGGATTGGCGCTCATCATATAGATGTGTTCATGCCAGGCCATATCGACCTCAACCCAGCGTTCGCGGTTGAAGTGCTTTTTCAGGAACACCATCTCTTCCATCAACGCGTTAAGCTGCGCTTTTTGCTCTGCTGTTCCTAGCGTGGCGGCAAGCAGACATGCCTGAGGTTCAAGGCTGCTGCGCATCACCAGAAAGTGATCGACGACCTGATGAAAGTTATCTTCCGTCATCCACCAGGAGAGCAGCTCCTGATCGAGAAAATTCCAGTTACTCTGTGGCATCACGCGTGTGCCTATACGCGGGCGTGGAAGCACCATACCTTTTGCCGTCAGGGTTTTCACCGCCTCGCGAACCGCGGTACGACTTACCCCAAACTGCTCACCCAGCTCCATTTCACCCGGCAGGATGCTACCCGGGGCATATTTACCCGCTAAAATCCGCTGAGCGAGCTTTTCTGCCAGCACGTACGACAGGTTTTTTTGGGCGGCCAGCTGTTGTGCGCTTAATGGCATCGCTTTTATTCCTTAAAGATTCATGCTGATAATTATGCCACCTCGAATGTGATTATGGTTGCAGATACATCAAATAGAACAATTTGTAGCTTGATTTCACCTCTGTTGGTGAAAAAAAAGGCGGGTGAAAACTTTTTTTAAATTTCCTCTTGTCACGTCGGAATAACTCCCTATAATGCGCCTCCACTGACACGGAACAACGGCACACACGCCGCCGGGTCAGCAGAGAATAGCGTAAATAAACGCTTGACTCTGAAGCGGGAAAGCGTAATATGCACACCCCGCGCCGCTGCGAAAAGCGAAGCGGCACTGCTCTTTAACAATTTATCAGACAATCTGTGTGGGCACTCAAAGTGACATGGATTCTTAACGTCCTCGGACGAAAAATGAATACCAAGTCTCTGAGTGAACATACGTAATTCATTACGAAGTTTAATTCACGAGCATCAAACTTAAATTGAAGAGTTTGATCATGGCTCAGATTGAACGCTGGCGGCAGGCCTAACACATGCAAGTCGAGCGGTAACACAGGGAGCTTGCTCCTGGGTGACGAGCGGCGGACGGGTGAGTAATGTCTGGGAAACTGCCTGATGGAGGGGGATAACTACTGGAAACGGTAGCTAATACCGCATAACGTCGCAAGACCAAAGAGGGGGACCTTCGGGCCTCTTGCCATCAGATGTGCCCAGATGGGATTAGCTAGTAGGTGGGGTAACGGCTCACCTAGGCGACGATCCCTAGCTGGTCTGAGAGGATGACCAGCCACACTGGAACTGAGACACGGTCCAGACTCCTACGGGAGGCAGCAGTGGGGAATATTGCACAATGGGCGCAAGCCTGATGCAGCCATGCCGCGTGTATGAAGAAGGCCTTCGGGTTGTAAAGTACTTTCAGCGGGGAGGAAGGTGTTGAGGTTAATAACCTCAGCAATTGACGTTACCCGCAGAAGAAGCACCGGCTAACTCCGTGCCAGCAGCCGCGGTAATACGGAGGGTGCAAGCGTTAATCGGAATTACTGGGCGTAAAGCGCACGCAGGCGGTCTGTCAAGTCGGATGTGAAATCCCCGGGCTCAACCTGGGAACTGCATTCGAAACTGGCAGGCTAGAGTCTTGTAGAGGGGGGTAGAATTCCAGGTGTAGCGGTGAAATGCGTAGAGATCTGGAGGAATACCGGTGGCGAAGGCGGCCCCCTGGACAAAGACTGACGCTCAGGTGCGAAAGCGTGGGGAGCAAACAGGATTAGATACCCTGGTAGTCCACGCCGTAAACGATGTCGACTTGGAGGTTGTGCCCTTGAGGCGTGGCTTCCGGAGCTAACGCGTTAAGTCGACCGCCTGGGGAGTACGGCCGCAAGGTTAAAACTCAAATGAATTGACGGGGGCCCGCACAAGCGGTGGAGCATGTGGTTTAATTCGATGCAACGCGAAGAACCTTACCTACTCTTGACATCCAGAGAACTTTCCAGAGATGGATTGGTGCCTTCGGGAACTCTGAGACAGGTGCTGCATGGCTGTCGTCAGCTCGTGTTGTGAAATGTTGGGTTAAGTCCCGCAACGAGCGCAACCCTTATCCTTTGTTGCCAGCGGTCCGGCCGGGAACTCAAAGGAGACTGCCAGTGATAAACTGGAGGAAGGTGGGGATGACGTCAAGTCATCATGGCCCTTACGAGTAGGGCTACACACGTGCTACAATGGCGCATACAAAGAGAAGCGACCTCGCGAGAGCAAGCGGACCTCATAAAGTGCGTCGTAGTCCGGATTGGAGTCTGCAACTCGACTCCATGAAGTCGGAATCGCTAGTAATCGTAGATCAGAATGCTACGGTGAATACGTTCCCGGGCCTTGTACACACCGCCCGTCACACCATGGGAGTGGGTTGCAAAAGAAGTAGGTAGCTTAACCTTCGGGAGGGCGCTTACCACTTTGTGATTCATGACTGGGGTGAAGTCGTAACAAGGTAACCGTAGGGGAACCTGCGGTTGGATCACCTCCTTACCTTAAAGAACCTGCCTTTGTAGTGCTCACACAGATTGTCTGATGAAAAGTAAATAGCAAGGCGTCTTGCGATTGAGACTTCAGTGTCCCCTTCGTCTAGAGGCCCAGGACACCGCCCTTTCACGGCGGTAACAGGGGTTCGAATCCCCTAGGGGACGCCACTTGCTGGTTCGTGAGTGAAAGTCACCTGCCGTCATATCTCAAAACTGACTTGCGAGTCAAGTTTGAGATATTTGCTCTTTAAAAATCTGGATCAAGCTGAAAATTGAAACGACACATCTTTAATGGTGTGTTCGAGTCTCTCAAATTTTCGCAATCGGAAGTGAAACATCTTCGGGTTGTGAGGTTAAGCGACTAAGCGTACACGGTGGATGCCCTGGCAGTCAGAGGCGATGAAGGACGTGCTAATCTGCGAAAAGCGCCGGCGAGGTGATATGAACCTTTGACCCGGCGATGTCCGAATGGGGAAACCCAGTGTGATTCGTCACACTATCGTTAACTGAATACATAGGTTAACGAGGCGAACCGGGGGAACTGAAACATCTAAGTACCCCGAGGAAAAGAAATCAACCGAGATTCCCCCAGTAGCGGCGAGCGAACGGGGAGCAGCCCAGAGTCTGAATCAGCTTGTGTGTTAGTGGAAGCGTCTGGAAAGTCGCACGGTACAGGGTGACAGTCCCGTACACGAAAGCACACAGGTTGTGAACTCGAAGAGTAGGGCGGGACACGTGGTATCCTGTCTGAATATGGGGGGACCATCCTCCAAGGCTAAATACTCCTGACTGACCGATAGTGAACCAGTACCGTGAGGGAAAGGCGAAAAGAACCCCGGCGAGGGGAGTGAAAAAGAACCTGAAACCGTGTACGTACAAGCAGTGGGAGCACCTTCGTGGTGTGACTGCGTACCTTTTGTATAATGGGTCAGCGACTTATATTCTGTAGCAAGGTTAACCGTATAGGGGAGCCGAAGGGAAACCGAGTCTTAACTGGGCGTTAAGTTGCAGGGTATAGACCCGAAACCCGGTGATCTAGCCATGGGCAGGTTGAAGGTTGGGTAACACTAACTGGAGGACCGAACCGACTAATGTTGAAAAATTAGCGGATGACTTGTGGCTGGGGGTGAAAGGCCAATCAAACCGGGAGATAGCTGGTTCTCCCCGAAAGCTATTTAGGTAGCGCCTCGTGAACTCATCTTCGGGGGTAGAGCACTGTTTCGGCTAGGGGGCCATCCCGGCTTACCAACCCGATGCAAACTACGAATACCGAAGAATGTTATCACGGGAGACACACGGCGGGTGCTAACGTCCGTCGTGAAGAGGGAAACAACCCAGACCGCCAGCTAAGGTCCCAAAGTCATGGTTAAGTGGGAAACGATGTGGGAAGGCACAGACAGCCAGGATGTTGGCTTAGAAGCAGCCATCATTTAAAGAAAGCGTAATAGCTCACTGGTCGAGTCGGCCTGCGCGGAAGATGTAACGGGGCTAAACCATGCACCGAAGCTGCGGCAGCGACGCTTATGCGTTGTTGGGTAGGGGAGCGTTCTGTAAGCCGTTGAAGGTGTGCTGTGAGGCATGCTGGAGGTATCAGAAGTGCGAATGCTGACATAAGTAACGATAAAGCGGGTGAAAAGCCCGCTCGCCGGAAGACCAAGGGTTCCTGTCCAACGTTAATCGGGGCAGGGTGAGTCGACCCCTAAGGCGAGGCCGAAAGGCGTAGTCGATGGGAAACAGGTTAATATTCCTGTACTTGGTGTTACTGCGAAGGGGGGACGGAGAAGGCTATGTTAGCCGGGCGACGGTTGTCCCGGTTTAAGCATGTAGGCGGAGGTTCCAGGTAAATCCGGTACCTTTTTAACGCTGAGGTGTGATGACGAGGCACTACGGTGCTGAAGTAACAAATGCCCTGCTTCCAGGAAAAGCCTCTAAGCATCAGGTAACATCAAATCGTACCCCAAACCGACACAGGTGGTCAGGTAGAGAATACCAAGGCGCTTGAGAGAACTCGGGTGAAGGAACTAGGCAAAATGGTGCCGTAACTTCGGGAGAAGGCACGCTGATATGTAGGTGAAGCCCCTGCGGGTGGAGCTGAAATCAGTCGAAGATACCAGCTGGCTGCAACTGTTTATTAAAAACACAGCACTGTGCAAACACGAAAGTGGACGTATACGGTGTGACGCCTGCCCGGTGCCGGAAGGTTAATTGATGGGGTTAGCGGCAACGCGAAGCTCTTGATCGAAGCCCCGGTAAACGGCGGCCGTAACTATAACGGTCCTAAGGTAGCGAAATTCCTTGTCGGGTAAGTTCCGACCTGCACGAATGGCGTAATGATGGCCAGGCTGTCTCCACCCGAGACTCAGTGAAATTGAACTCGCTGTGAAGATGCAGTGTACCCGCGGCAAGACGGAAAGACCCCGTGAACCTTTACTATAGCTTGACACTGAACACTGGTCCTTGATGTGTAGGATAGGTGGGAGGCTTTGAAGCGTGGACGCCAGTCTGCGTGGAGCCATCCTTGAAATACCACCCTTTAATGGCTGGTGTTCTAACGTAGACCCGTAATCCGGGTTGCGGACAGTGTCTGGTGGGTAGTTTGACTGGGGCGGTCTCCTCCCA
Source organism: Enterobacter sp. ECC-249 (assembly GCF_043965265.1). Lineage (NCBI taxonomy): Bacteria > Pseudomonadati > Pseudomonadota > Gammaproteobacteria > Enterobacterales > Enterobacteriaceae > Enterobacter > Enterobacter sp. ECC-249. Next base: position 524,506 of record NZ_CP143660.1, on the reverse strand, counting down.
AAGAGTAACGGAGGAGCACGAAGGTTAGCTAATCCTGGTCGGACATCAGGAGGTTAGTGCAATGGCATAAGCTAGCTTGACTGCGAGAGTGACGGCTCGAGCAGGTGCGAAAGCAGGTCATAGTGATCCGGTGGTTCTGAATGGAAGGGCCATCGCTCAACGGATAAAAGGTACTCCGGGGATAACAGGCTGATACCGCCCAAGAGTTCATATCGACGGCGGTGTTTGGCACCTCGATGTCGGCTCATCACATCCTGGGGCTGAAGTAGGTCCCAAGGGTATGGCTGTTCGCCATTTAAAGTGGTACGCGAGCTGGGTTTAGAACGTCGTGAGACAGTTCGGTCCCTATCTGCCGTGGGCGCTGGAGAATTGAGGGGGGCTGCTCCTAGTACGAGAGGACCGGAGTGGACGCATCACTGGTGTTCGGGTTGTCATGCCAATGGCACTGCCCGGTAGCTAAATGCGGAAAAGATAAGTGCTGAAAGCATCTAAGCACGAAACTTGCCCCGAGATGAGTTCTCCCTGACCCTTTAAGGGTCCTGAAGGAACGTTGAAGACGACGACGTTGATAGGTCGGGTGTGTAAGCGCAGCGATGCGTTGAGCTAACCGATACTAATGAACCGTGAGGCTTAACCTTACAACGCCGAAGGTGTTTCGGCGAAGAGACAGACAATCAATTTCAGCCTGATACAGATTAACAGAATTTGCCTGGCGGCTTTAGCGCGGTGGTCCCACCTGACCCCATGCCGAACTCAGAAGTGAAACGCCGTAGCGCCGATGGTAGTGTGGGGTCTCCCCATGTGAGAGTAGGGAACTGCCAGGCATCAAATAAGTGAAGAGGCCATCCGAAAGGATGGCCTTTTTGCGTTTCTGAACCAACGAATTTTGTAGGCCAGGTAAGGCAAAGCCGCCACCCGGCAAGTCAGACCGCACCCCACGCCACAATAAACCCCGCGATCCCATCCACATCATTTAAGTCCAGCACCGGAACCTCAAGCGGCAATACCACATCACTGGCCACCGCAATGACATGCTCATCAAGCGTTAACTCGCTGATGTCATGCCCGGCATCACTTCTGAACAGCAGGATCTTAGGCACGGCCTCATGCTTAAATCCTTCAACCAGCACCAGATCCAGCGTGGCATGATCCATCCGGCTGACCAGATAAGCGAGATCCAGCGGCGCCTCATCCGGCGTTTCTGTCATTAACGCCCAGCGCTGAGGACTTGCTACCATCGTTTGTGCTGCTCCAGCCTTACGCAGCTCATAGCTGTCTTTTCCTGGCGTATCGATATCCATGTTGTGATGACTATGCTTAATCAATCCAGGACGAAGGCCTCTGGCACACAGCGCTGGTATCAGCTTTTTCAGCAGCGTAGTTTTCCCGGTCCCACTCCATGCTGAAATGGCTAAAAGAGGTATCATTTTTTCTCCTGCATCATCTGCAAATCTTCATGCGTATTCACGTTCACAAACGCTGATTTCACATCGCTAAAATCAACGGAATGGCCGCCAGACTCACGCATGAAGACCATCACCCTGCGCTCTCCCGCAGCCAGATAGCTCTGCAGAGCAGGCGCTAGCGATCGATGCATCAATGCGATAGCAGGATGGTCACGCTCGCCATCATGTACCCAAACCACAGGAGCCGTACCGCGAAGCTGTAACAAACGTTCGACAAGACAGGACGGAATAAACGGGGTATCGCAGGGACAGAAGATAAACCACTCTCCTTGAGACTGTTGAATGACAGAAAGCATACCGGCCAGCGGTCCCGGGAAATCCTCAAGGATATCCTGGTAAACGGCGTACCCGCTGCGCTGGTAAGTGTCGATATGCCGGTTAGCACTGATGGCCATTGTCGACACCTGGTCTGCGAGCGTATCAGCGACATGCTGCCACAAGGGTTTGCCATTAAGAAGCTGAAGCCCCTTATCTTTTCCACCCATTCGCGTTGCTTTGCCGCCTGCCAGAACGACCCCGATGATTTCCTGGCTAAGATTCACGAATATCGCCTCTTTTATTGTGGGATTGACCCTGCTAACGTGTCACTCTAAATGAAAGGAGCACCACCATGAAATGTAAACGTCTGAATGAAGTTATTGAACTCCTCCAGCCCGCCTGGCAAAAAGAGCCAGAGCTAAATCTGATGCAATTTTTACAGAAACTGGCGAAAGAGTCAGGTTTTGACGGCGATCTGGCAGACCTTTCTGACGACATCCTGATCTACCACCTTAAAATGCGCGACTCCGCAAAAGATGCTGTTATTCCTGGTATTCAGAAAGATTATGAGGAAGATTTTAAGACCGCATTGCTGCGCGCCCGAGGCGTAATTAAAGAGTAAAAGCTTGTAAGCGGCGGCACCGAAATCGCCACAAGATGATATCCTGAATCATTCGTATAATTTCCGGATGATCGGATGAACGACCAGGCTTTTACTTTCCAGACATTACACCCGGACACCATTATGGATGCCCTGTTTGAACAGGGTATTCGGGTGGATTCCGGGCTAACACCGTTAAACAGCTACGAAAACCGCGTCTATCAATTTCAGGACGAGGATCGTCAGCGCTTCGTCGTAAAGTTCTATCGTCCTGAACGCTGGTCCGCTGAACAAATTCAGGAAGAGCATCAGTTTGCTCACGATCTGCTGGATGACGATGTCCCCGTTGCCGCGCCCCTGAAATTCAATAACCAAACGCTCCTCACGCACGAAGGGTTTTATTACGCGGTATTCCCAAGCCTGGGAGGACGTCAATTTGAAGCGGATAATATCGATCAGATGGAGTGGGTTGCCCGTTATCTTGGGCGCATACACCAGACGGGACGCAAAAAAGCCTTTATTGCCCGCCCGACTATCGGGATTCAGGAATACCTTCTTGAGCCGCGCGAAATATTTGAAACGTCTGCAATGATCCCCGCTGCGTTAAAGAATGATTTCCTCAACGCCACCGATAAGCTCATTGCTGCTGTTAAAACCTGCTGGCGCGACGATATTTCCGTCCTGCGCCTGCATGGCGATTGTCATGCAGGAAATATCCTCTGGCGTGATGGCCCGCTCTTTGTCGATCTCGATGATGCGCGTATGGGGCCAGCGGTTCAGGATCTGTGGATGCTGCTCAATGGCGACAAAGCCGAGCAACGTATGCAGCTTGAAACCATTATTGAAGCTTATGAAGAATTTAGCCCATTTAATTCAGACGAAATTGCCCTGATTGAGCCTTTACGCGCGATGCGTTTTGTTTATTATCTCGCATGGTTGATCAGGCGTTGGGACGATCCCGCATTTCCCCGGAATTTCCCGTGGCTTACCGGAGAGGATTACTGGCGTAGCCAGATATCTACATTTACTGAGCAGGTCAAGGTTCTTCAGGAACCTCCACTGCAATTAACGCCGATGTATTAATTGGACACACCCAGGAGAGAGTTAATCATGAAAAAAATTTGGCTGGCGCTGGCAGGTATGATTCTGGCATTTAGCGCTTCTGCTGCGCAGTTTACCGACGGCAAACAGTACACCACGCTGGAAAAGCCGGTCGCTGGCGAGCCACAGGTTCTGGAGTTCTTCTCGTTCTATTGCCCACACTGCTATCAGTTCGAGCAGGTGCTGCATGTGTCTGACAACGTGAAGAAAAAGCTGCCAGAAGGCACCAAAATGACCAAGTACCACGTCGAGTTCCTGGGCCCATTGGGTAAAGACCTGACTCAGGCGTGGGCGGTTGCGATGGCGCTGGGCGTGGAAGATAAGATCACTGCGCCAATGTTTGAAGCCGTACAGAAAACCCAGACCGTTCAAACCACTGCGGATATTCGTAAAGTGTTCGTTGATGCCGGCGTGAAAGGTGAAGAGTATGACGCAGCATGGAACAGCTTTGTGGTGAAATCTCTGGTAGCTCAGCAGGAAAAAGCGGCTGCTGACCTCCAGCTTCAGGGCGTTCCGGCGATGTTTGTTAACGGCAAATACCAGCTGAACATGCAGGGCATGGACACCAGCAGCATGGATATCTTCGTACAGCAGTATGCTGATACCGTGAAATACCTGGTTGAGAAGAAGTAATTTCGTTGATGTAAAAACGCCGGTCACTGACCGGCGTTTTTGTATGAAGATTTAATAGTGTCTATCTGTTCGTCTTTCTCTTTCCAGAGCGTATTAAGCCACTGCTGGAAACGACGTTTAAAGTTCTTATCATTCACGTAATCACCATGCAGCCCGGAATCAATAGGCACCAGGTCGACACGCACAACAATACGCGTCAGTTTGCCGCTGAGCATATCGAAGAATGGCGTTTTGTCGTTTTCCGGATAGCAGAGCGTGACGTTAAGGAGTTTATCGAACTGTGCTCCCAGCACGTTAAGCGCCATCGCAATCCCCGCCGCCTTTGGCGGCAGCAGGTGCTGGTAAGGAGAGCGAGTTTGCTGGTGCTTCTCTTCCGTAAACCGGGAGCCTTCCACAAAGTTCACGATGGTCGTTGGATGCGCGCGAAACTTTTCGCAGGACCGGCGCGTGGTCTCCACATCCTTACCGCGACGTTCCGGATGACGAATCAAATAGCTGCGCGAATAGCGTTTCATAAACGGCATATCGAGCGCCCAGCAGGCCAGCCCGATAAAAGGCACCCAGGCGAGCTGCTGTTTCAGAAAGTATTTGTTCATCGGGATGTGTTTGCGAAAAAGCACGCATAACACCACGATGTCCGCCCAGCTGTGGTGATTGCAGATCAGCAGGTACCAGTTCTTCTTGTTAAGACTCTCCAGCCCTTTTATATCCCACTTCAGATGCGGGTTCAGGCACAGCAGGATCGCCAGTCCTTCGCACCAGCAGTACATCATGAAATTACAAAATGCGGATACGGCTCGCCACACCACGGGGACAGGCAGCAGCAGTTTAATAATCCCGGCGAGAATGATCGGCACAGAGCAGATGACCGTCACCAGAATAGTTAAAATAATGCTTAACAGTAATGTTATTGCAGCGAGCAATCTCGACATGATGAGCTTTTTCAGGTAGTTAGCTGTAAGTGAGCGACCGGCTAGTCGACGCTGGGCGCTGATTTTACCAGAAAACAGACAATTTAATGGCGCTTTCACGTGATGATTTGGCCGCTTTTACCCTGTCGCAGAAGATTTCTCTGTCATTCCGCGCTTATCAAGTCTTATATCCACATAGACTAAATAGCCATCAGTTGGCCATAAAGATAAGATCTAATGCCATAACAGCATGATAATTAAGATCTAAAAATTATCTCATATGTATTTTTTGCGTCTGTTATTCATATGAAGTGAAAATATACACAAACTTATCCACAGTTTGATTTTTGCGAGCGATCCTCACGATCGCAAAATCTTTTCCTGTATCTGGCGCTAATAACTGATGTTTTCATCCTTCTGTGGCATCCTTTACCCATAAATTGATTAAAGGCACGGACATTATGGTTCAGATCCCAGAAAACCCTCTTATTCTCGTCGATGGCTCTTCTTACCTGTATCGGGCATACCATGCGTTTCCTCCTCTGACCAATAGCGCAGGGGAACCGACCGGCGCAATGTACGGCGTGCTGAACATGCTGCGCAGCCTGATCCTTCAGTATCAGCCAACCCATGCGGCTGTCGTCTTTGATGCGAAAGGTAAAACCTTCCGCGATGAGCTGTTTGAGCATTACAAATCCCACCGTCCGCCAATGCCTGACGATCTGCGTGCGCAGATTGAGCCGCTGCACGCCATGGTAAAAGCGATGGGGCTGCCGCTGCTGGCGGTCTCTGGCGTTGAAGCCGATGACGTCATCGGCACGCTGGCGCGTGAAGCTGAAAAAATGGGCCGTCCTGTGCTGATCAGCACCGGTGATAAAGATATGGCGCAGCTGGTGACGCCAGGTATTACCCTGATTAACACCATGACTAACACCATTCTGGGGCCAGAAGAAGTGGTCACGAAGTATGGCGTGCCGCCAGAGCTGATTATCGATTTCCTCGCATTGATGGGCGACTCCTCGGATAACATCCCGGGTGTCCCTGGCGTCGGCGAGAAAACCGCGCAGGCGCTGCTTCAGGGGCTGGGCGGGCTGGATACGCTCTACGCCGAATCAGACAAAATCGCCGGGCTCACCTTCCGTGGTGCAAAAACCATGGCCGGAAAACTGGAAGAGAACAAAGAGGTGGCTTATCTCTCCTATAAGCTGGCAACCATCAAAACTGATGTCGAACTGGAGCTGGGCTGTGAGCAGCTGGAAGTGCAACAGCCTTCCGCTGACGATCTGCTGAGCCTGTTTAAGAAATACGAATTCAAGCGCTGGATCGCTGACGTGGAAGCCGGTAAATGGCTGCAGGCAAAAGGGGCGAAACCTGCTGCAAAGCCGAAGGAGACGATTGTCGTTGACGCAGAAGAACAGGCGGAAGAAGAAGCCGTGGCGCTTTCCTTCGACAACTACGAAACCATTCTTGAAGAGTCGCAGCTGATCGCCTGGATCGACAAACTGAAAAAGGCACCGGTCTTTGCCTTTGATACCGAAACTGACAGTCTCGATAACATCTCAGCCAATATGGTAGGCCTGTCATTTGCGACAGAGCCTGGTCATGCGGCCTATGTTCCCGTGGCGCACGATTACCTGGACGCGCCGGAGCAGATCTCCCGTGAACGCGTGCTTGAGCTGCTGAAGCCGATCCTGGAAGATGAAAAGGCGCTTAAGGTTGGGCAAAACCTCAAGTACGACCGCGGTATTCTGCAAAACTACGGCATTGAACTGCGCGGGATTGCCTTCGACACCATGCTTGAATCCTACATTCTGGACAGCGTCGCGGGCCGTCATGATATGGATTCCTTATCTGACCGCTGGCTCAAGCACAAAACCATCACCTTCGAAGAGATTGCCGGTAAAGGGAAAAATCAGCTCACCTTTAACCAGATAGCTCTCGAAGAAGCTGGGCGCTACGCGGCGGAAGACGCTGACGTCACGCTGCAGCTGCACCTGAAGATGTGGCCAAAACTGCAGAAGCACGAAGGTCCGCTGAACGTGTTCCAGCATATCGAGATGCCGCTGGTGCCCGTGCTGTCACGCATTGAACGTAACGGCGTAAAAATCGACCCAACGGTGCTGCATAACCACTCCGGGGAGCTGGCGCAGCGTTTGACCGAGCTTGAGCAAAAAGCGCATGAGCTTGCAGGCGAGCCGTTCAACCTCTCTTCACCGAAGCAGCTGCAAACCATTCTGTTTGAAAAGCAGGGCATCAAGCCGCTGAAGAAAACCCCTGGCGGTGCGCCTTCAACCTCTGAAGAGGTGCTGGAAGAGCTGGCGCTGGATTACCCGCTGCCAAAAGTGATTCTGCAGTACCGTGGTCTCGCGAAGCTGAAGTCTACCTACACCGACAAGCTCCCGCTGATGATCAACCCGAAAACGGGGCGTGTGCATACGTCGTATCATCAGGCCGTCGCGGCGACCGGTCGTCTCTCATCAACCGATCCCAACCTGCAGAACATCCCGGTACGTAACGAAGAGGGCCGCCGTATTCGCCAGGCTTTCATCGCCCCAGAGGATTATCTGATTGTCTCGGCAGACTACTCGCAAATCGAACTGCGCATTATGGCGCACCTGTCCCGTGACAAAGGCCTTCTGACCGCGTTTGCCGAAGGGAAGGATATCCACCGGGCAACCGCGGCGGAAGTCTTCGGCTTGCCGCTGGACAGCGTGACAAACGAGCAGCGCCGCAGCGCTAAGGCGATCAACTTCGGCCTGATTTACGGCATGAGTGCATTTGGGCTTTCGCGCCAGCTCAACATTCCGCGTAAAGAGTCGCAGAAGTATATGGATCTCTACTTCGAGCGTTATCCGGGCGTGCTGGAATATATGGAACGCACCCGCGCGCAGGCGAAGGAAAAAGGTTACGTCGAAACCCTGGATGGCCGCCGTCTCTACTTACCGGACATCAAATCCAGCAATGCCGCGCGTCGCGCTGGCGCTGAGCGTGCGGCGATCAACGCCCCGATGCAGGGTACCGCGGCGGACATTATTAAGCGTGCAATGATCGCCGTTGATGCCTGGCTTGAAGCAGAGAAGCCCCGCGTGAAAATGATCATGCAGGTACACGATGAACTGGTATTTGAAGTGCACAAGGACGACCTGGACGCCGTGTCGAAGAAGATCCACGAACTGATGGAAAGCAGCATGACGCTGGACGTGCCGTTGCTGGTGGAAGTAGGAAGTGGTGAAAACTGGGATCAGGCTCACTAACGGTTTTTCGCATAACGCGCTATTTATGTAAGTTTGCAACATATGAACGCGCGTTTTGTGACAATCATTAGAATTCCCTATGTAAAGAATGAAAAAAAACTACAAAAAGTGCTTTTTCTGCAGCACAAAAAGGGGTAGAGTTATCGGCGTAGGGTACAGAGGTAAGATGTTCTATCTTTCAGACCTTTTACTTCACGTAATCGGATTTGGCTGAATATTTTAGCCGCCCCAGTCAGTAATGACTGGGGCGTTTTTTATTGCGGCAAAGAAACCTTCGGGCAAAAAAAAGCGCGGCCATCGCCGCGCCCGGTATTACTCTTCTTCCGCTTCCGTCGCGGGTTCCAGCTCGCTAAACCAGGTGTCGAGCTTCTGACGCAGCTTGTCCACGCCCTGCTTTTTCAGCGAGGAGAACGGTTCAACCTGCACATCACCATTGAACGCCAGCACCGCTTCGCGAACCATATTCACCTGCGCTTTGCGCGCGCCGCTTGCCAGCTTATCGGCTTTCGTCAGTAGCACCAGCACGGCGATATCGCTTGCTACAGCCCAGTCGATCATCTGCTGATCCAGATCTTTCAGGGGATGGCGAATATCCATCAGCACCACCAGACCTTTCAGGCACAGACGTTTTTCCAGGTATTCACCCAGCGCACGCTGCCACTTGATTTTCATCTCTTCCGGAACCTGCGCGTAACCGTAGCCCGGTAAGTCGACCAGGCGTTTGCCCTCTGCGACTTCAAACAGGTTGATCAGCTGGGTACGGCCAGGTGTTTTTGAGGTACGCGCCAGGCTCTTCTGATTAGTCAGCGTATTCAGGGCGCTGGATTTCCCCGCATTGGAGCGGCCAGCAAATGCCACTTCAATACCGGTATCAGAAGGAAGGTGGCGTATATCGGGCGCACTGGTGACAAAATGCGTCTGTTGGTAGTTCCAGGTAGTCACGTGGTCGTCTCCAAAATCGTAATCTGAGGGGGATTATACCCGAATGCAGGCAAAAGGCTTTTCTGATTGCTATGCCCTGTAGGCGAATGCCCCAACCGGTGTGAGAGATCGGCCAGAGATGCTATGGGAGATTTCAGAGAATTCGCAGGTGTTAAAAAAGGCAAACTGTTTTAAATCATAATCTTATTTCCGGGTAATTGTCTGAAAATCTCTTTTTGTACCGTTTCGTTGCTTGTTAGTTTATGCGAACAATGTAAAGTGTGCGTCAGGGCGAGGAAGCCATCAGGAAATCGACTTAAGGATTAGGGTCAGGAGCGCCAGGAGGCGAAGACGCAGGATTGTCAGGATGACCAGCGCCTGGAGGCGTTTTAACAGGAAAGGGAACCGTATCATGGACGGTATTAGCCAAGGGATAAACAGGGTTTGTTGTTGGCAAACATGGAATGTCTGACCCGCTAAGGGTTGTGAGTCAGGAAAAAAGGCGACAGATTGCTCTGTCGCCTTTTTTCTTTGCTTGCTTTCTGCTAGATTTCGCCGCAATTCTATACTGAAGAAAACGACTTAAAGATAAAACATCATGAAAAAACCAACCTCCGCTGCGGGCGCGAAACGCCCTGCAAAAGCACGCCGCAAAACGCGCGAAGAACTGAACCAGGAAGCGCGCGACCGCAAACGCGACAAAAAACATCGCGGTCATGCTGCGGGTAGCCGTGCCAACGGTGGTGGTGCAGCGGGCGCTTCTGCAAAAGGCAAACAGCAGAAAGATCCTCGTATCGGCAGTAAAACTCCCATTCCACTGGGCGTGACAGACACCCCGGTCACTAAGCAGCACAAACCAAAGAGCGAGAAACCTATGCTTTCACCGCAGGCTGAGCTGGATTTGCTGGAGAACGATGAGCGCCTGGACGCGCTGCTGGAACGTCTTGAAGACGGTGAAACCCTGACCGCCGAAGAGCAGTCATGGGTGGATGCCAAACTGGATCGCATCGACGAGCTGATGCAGAAGCTGGGTCTGTCTTACGATGACGAAGACGATGAAGAAGAAGACGAAAAGCAGGAAGATATGATGCGTCTTCTGAAGGGTGGAAACTAACATTTGCACCCGGCAGGCACGATAGTCCTGCTTATAACCCTTCCGGTTATATGTTATCTGGTGTGGTTATTCGTTAAACTACGGCGGTTGTCGCGGCGACAGAAGTGGCTGCGCACCCGAATGAAGGCCCGCAATGGGGTCAGAACGGGCCGCCGTATACGAACGCGACACCAACGGAAGGAGTGAGCATGTCAGCACCAACTATCGACTGGGATTTGGCCCTAATCCAGAAATATAACTATTCCGGGCCGCGTTATACGTCATACCCCACCGCGCTGGAGTTCTCCGATGCCTTCGGCGAGAGGGATTTTCAGCAGGCTGTTGCACGCTATCCTGAGCGTCCGTTGTCGCTCTACGTCCATATTCCGTTCTGCCATAAGCTGTGTTACTTCTGCGGCTGCAATAAAATCGTGACCCGTCAGCAGCATAAAGCCGACCAGTACCTTGATGCGCTCGAACAAGAAATTGTGCATCGCGCGCCGCTGTTTAAAGGCCGTCACGTCAGCCAGCTTCACTGGGGCGGCGGTACGCCAACCTATCTGAATAAAGCGCAGATAAGTCGCCTGATGACGCTTCTGCGCGGCAATTTCAGTTTTAACGCCGACGCTGAAATCTCGATCGAAGTTGATCCGCGTGAAATTGAGCTGGATGTACTGGATCACTTACGCGCCGAAGGCTTCAATCGTCTGAGCATGGGCGTGCAGGATTTCAATAAAGAGGTTCAGCGTCTGGTGAACCGCGAGCAGGACGAAGAATTTATCTTCGCCTTACTCAATCACGCGCGTGAGATTGGTTTCACCTCGACCAATATCGACCTGATTTACGGCCTGCCAAAGCAGACGCCGGAGAGCTTCGCCTTCACCCTGAAGCGCGTGGCCGAACTCAACCCGGATCGCCTGAGCGTCTTTAACTACGCGCACCTGCCGACGCTGTTTGCCGCCCAGCGCAAAATCAAAGATGCCGATCTGCCTTCTGCCCAGCAGAAGCTGGATATCCTGCAGGAAACCATCACCTCGCTGACCGACACCGGCTATCAGTTTATCGGGATGGATCACTTCGCCCGTCCGGATGACGAGCTGGCGATTGCTCAGCGGGAAGGCGTTCTTCACCGCAACTTCCAGGGCTACACGACCCAGGGCGATACCGATTTGCTGGGAATGGGCGTCTCCGCCATTAGCATGATTGGCGACTGCTACGCGCAGAACCAGAAAGAGCTGAAGCTGTATTACCAGCAGGTTGATGAGACCGGCAACGCGCTGTGGCGCGGCATCGCGTTAACGCGTGACGACTGCATCCGTCGTGATGTGATTAAGGCGCTTATCTGCAACTTCCGTCTCGATGTCAGCGAGGTGGAAGCGCAGTGGGCGCTGAACTTCAGCGAGTATTTTGCGGAAGACCTGAAGCTTCTGGCGCCGCTGGCGAAGGACGGGCTGGTGGATGTCTCGGAGAGCGCGATAGAGGTCACCCCGAAAGGACGTCTGTTGATCCGTAATATCTGCATGTGCTTTGACGCGTATCTGCGTCAGAAAGCGCGTATGCAGCAGTTCTCGCGGGTGATTTAAGCGGCAATGCCGGGTGGCGGCTTCGCCTTATCCGGCCTACAAAAGCGTGAAATGTAGGCCGGGTAAGCGAAGCGCCACCCGGCTTTTCATTGACAGCTCGCTAGCTAAACAGCCCAACCAGCGCCGCACACAGCACCGCCGCAACGGCGGTTTGTGGCGTGTGGCTTTCAGCGGCTCCGCTAGAGAGCATATTCACGAATGTTTCCAGCATGATGTTCACCCCCAATTTCCGGGCACGATCATACAAAACTCATCGGAACAGTAAAGCGCAAAATAACGGCAATTTGCGCTCAATTAATAACCTTTACACAAGGGCTGATATTACTCCATTCCCAGCTCTTTCAGCTTGCGCGTCAGGGTATTACGTCCCCATCCCAACAGGCGAGCGGCTTCCTGCTTGTGGCCCTGCGTATGACGAAGCGCGGTAGTTAACAGCGTACGCTCCATCTCAGGCTGCGCTTCAGACAGCAGGTTTTGATGACCGGAACGCAGGGCACGGTCGGCCCACTGCGCCAGCAGCGTCGCCCAGCTGTCCGGCAGCGCGTGACCGGTGGTGCTTTCAGGCGCGGTCGCTTCAAACAGCTCGGCCGGTAAATCCTGAATCAGCACTTCCTGCCCGGCGGCCATCACGGTTAACCAGCGGCAGGTGTTTTCCAGCTGACGCACGTTGCCCGGCCACGCCAGACGCGTCAGGGCGGCATCGGTTTCGGGATGAAGCTGCTTGGCCTCCACGCCCAGCTCGCGGGCGGCCACCTGCAGGAAATGACGCGCCAGGCGGGGAATATCTTCCCGGCGTTCACGCAGCGGCGGCAGATGAACGCGAATGACGTTCAGACGATGGAATAAATCCTCGCGGAATTTGCCTTCCTGCACGCGTTGCTCCAGGTTCTGGTGGGTCGCGGCGATAATGCGCACGTCCACCTTCACCGGCGCATAGCCGCCCACGCGATAAAACTGCCCGTCGGCCAGCACGCGCAGCAGGCGGGTCTGGACATCCAGCGGCATATCGCCGATTTCATCCAGAAACAGCGTGCCGCCGTCTGCCTGTTCGAAGCGCCCCTGGCGAATGGTATTTGCGCCGGTAAATGCCCCTTTTTCATGGCCGAACAGTTCGGACTCAATCAAATCCTTCGGGATTGCTGCCATATTCAGGGCGATGAACGGCGCTTTTGCCCGCGGGCTGTGGCGATGCAGGGCATGCGCCACAAGCTCTTTACCTGTTCCCGATTCACCGTTAATCAATACGCTGATGGACGAGCGGGACAGACGGCCAATAATGCGAAACACGTCCTGCATCGCCGGCGCTTCGCCGATGATGTCGGTGGTTGGGCCAAAATCGGGCGCGTGGCGCGGCTGCTGCTGTTCCTGATAATGGCTAATCGCGCGCTCAACCAGCGCCACCGCTTCGTCGATATCAAACGGTTTGGGCAGGTAATCGAACGCCCCTTGCTGATAGGCGCTAACTGCGGCATCCAGATCGGAGTGCGCGGTCATTATGATGACCGGAAGCATAGGGTGGCGTTGTTTGATCTGCTTTAACAGCGCCAGCCCGTCCATGCCCGGCATGCGAATATCCGAAAGCAGAACATCGGGCGTTTTGGTGGTGAGTGCGTCGAGCACTTCGCTGCCGCTCTCAAACGTCGTGCAGCTTAATCCCGCCCCTGTGAGCGCGCGTTCAAGCACCCAACGGATGGAGCTATCGTCATCGACTACCCAGACTATCCCTCGTTGCATAAACGTCACCTTTATTTTTTAATCGGCAGGAAAACCGAAAACTCGGTATGTCCCGGCCAACTGGTAAATTCAATTTTTCCAGAGTGTTGATCGATCAAACTGCGGGCAATGGATAAGCCCAGGCCGGTTCCGCCTTCGCGACCGCTTACCATCGGATAGAACAGGGTGTCCTGCAGATGCGATGGAATGCCGGGCCCGTTATCCTCGATGTCGATTCGTGCCGCAAGCCGATAGCGCACGCCGTGTAACGTGAGCTGGAAGGCGGTACGGGTGCGTAAAATAATCTCGCCCCCTTCAGGCCCCAGCGCCTGCAGGGCATTGCGCACAATGTTCAACAGGACCTGCTCAATCTGATCCGGGTCATGAGCCAGTTCCGGCAGGCTTGGGTCGTAATCGCGTACCAGCGTGACGTTCTCCGGCAGCTCCATCGAGACGAGCTTCACCACCCGTTCAGCCACTTTATGGATGCTTTCTGTGACGTGCATTCCCGGCTGCTGTGGCCCGAGAAGACGGTCAACCAGATTCCGCAGGCGGTCCGCCTGCTCGATGATGACGTTGGTGTACTCCGCCAGCGCAGGGTCGGGCAGCGCCTTGGTCAGAAGCTGCGCCGCACCGCGTAATCCACCCAGCGGGTTTTTGATTTCATGCGCCAGACCGCGCACCAGGTCACGGGCGGCAATTTGCTGTGCATGCTGAAGCTGTTCCTGGCTCAGTCGACGCTGATTATCCATCGGCGCCATTTCCAGCAGGATCAGGCCTTCAGGAAGACGTTGCGCGGTCAGCGACAGAATGTGCGAACGCCCGTCGATCACCAGCGTCACTTCGTTATCGGTGAAACCCTGGCCTGCCTGTAAACTTTCCTGCATCAGTCCAATATTCAGCGAAAAATAGCTCAGGAGTTCCGGAAGCGGGGTGCCGAACAGTTTGCGTGCGCTTTGGGCGAGCAGCTGCTGTGCCGCCGGGTTGGCGTAATGAACGGCCAGCTCGTCATCGACCAGCAATATGCTGTTAATCAAAGAATTGAGGATCTGCCCAGCATCGGGCAGCGTGCCAGTTGCCATTCAGCAGTCTCCTGGAGTCGTTTGCACTAATTTAGTGCAGTATAGCGTTTTCGGCGTAAAAAGCGCGTGAGATCAGATTGTTGGTGGAGAAAAAAGCCCATCCGGAGATGGGCTAAAAGTTTCCACGGCAACTACTCCCGGCGCTTGTCACGCCGGGTAAAACAACTTAATTAAACGCTGTAGTACAGTTCGAACTCAACCGGATGCGGAGTCATACGTACGCGGTCGTTCTCTTCAGTACGCAGCGCGATGTATGCATCGATAGCGTCGTCAGTGAATACACCACCTGCGGTCAGGAACTCGCGGTCTGCGTCCAGCGCCTGCAGGGCTTCTTCCAGAGAGCCAGCAACCTGTGGGATCTCTTTCGCTTCTTCTGGCGGCAGGTCGTACAGGTTTTTGTCCATTGCTTCGCCCGGGTGGATCTTGTTCTTGATACCGTCCAGACCGGCCATCAGCAGTGCTGCGAAGCACAGGTATGGGTTAGCCGCTGGATCCGGGAAGCGCACTTCGATACGACGCGCTTTAGGAGATGCCACCACCGGAATACGGATAGAAGCAGAACGGTTACGCGCAGAGTAGGCCAGCATCACTGGCGCTTCGTAGCCCGGGACCAGACGCTTGTAGGAGTTGGTGGTTGGGTTCGCCAGGGCGTTGATCGCTTTAGCGTGTTTGATTACGCCGCCAATGTAATACAGCGCCTGTTCGGACAGACCGGCATATTTGTCGCCAGAGAACAGGTTGGTGCCGTTCTTGGACAGAGACATGTGGCAGTGCATACCGGAACCGTTATCGCCAAACATTGGTTTTGGCATGAAGGTCGCGGTTTTACCGAAACGGTGCGCAACGTTGTGCACAACGTATTTGTAGATCTGAATTTCGTCCGCTTTTTTGGTCATGGTGTTGAAGCGGGTTGCCACTTCGTTCTGACCCGCCGTCGCCACTTCGTGGTGGTGAGCTTCAACAACCAGGCCCATCTCTTCCATCACCAGACACATGGTGGAACGAATGTCCTGTGCAGAATCGACCGGAGGAACCGGGAAGTAACCACCTTTAACACCAGGACGGTGACCTTTGTTACCACCTTCATATTTGGTGGAGGAGTTCCATGCACCTTCGATGTCGTCGATAGCAACGTGGGAGCCAGAAATAGAAGCACCGAAACGGATGTCATCGAACAGGAAGAATTCTGGCTCTGGCCCGAACAGAACGGTGTCTGCGATGCCGGTAGAACGCAGGTACTCTTCAGCGCGTTTAGCGATAGAACGTGGGTCGCGGTCGTAGCCCTGCAGCGTGCCTGGCTCGAGGATGTCGCAACGGATGATCAGGGTTGGTTCTTCGAAGAACGGATCAATGACCGCAGTGGTTGCATCTGGCATCAGAACCATGTCGGATTCGTTAATGCCTTTCCAGCCACCAATGGAGGAGCCGTCAAACATTTTGCCTTCTTCAAAGAATTCGGCGTTCACCTGATGAGCAGGGATTGTGACGTGCTGTTCTTTACCTTTGGTATCGGTGAAGCGCAGATCAACAAACTTCACTTCATGTTCGTTCAGCATCGTCAAAACGTGTTCAGCGGACATACTTAACTCTCCAGATTGGTCATTGTCGTCGTGGTAACGAGGTCTTCAGTTTCTGTTTGTACTGGCTGTTGCCATGTATTTTTTATAAAGCGAAATCTGTGCCAACTTTTAAATCACCCCAAAAAGGCGTTATCATGCGCACCATAGTGCAAAAGGGCTGCACCACGATGGATTTGTTGCACCAGTATAGTGCTTCAATGTGAACATTGAGCACCATATTGGTGCAATTTACGTTAAAGTGCCCTTTTTCGCTCCGTGAAAGCGATCACAAAGCATCTCTGCAATACTTGTTTGCGGAGGATGTTTGTGATCCTGTTTTGTAGTGCGATTAATCCGTGTACAATAACGCGCTATTTCTAATGCCTGAGGCAAAGTTGTGATCGAAAATTTGCGTAACATCGCCATCATCGCGCACGTTGACCATGGTAAAACTACCCTGGTTGATAAGCTGCTGCAGCAATCCGGTACGTTTGATGCGCGTGCCGAAACCCAAGAACGCGTGATGGACTCCAACGATTTGGAGAAAGAGCGTGGGATTACCATCCTCGCGAAAAACACCGCGATTAAATGGAATGACTACCGTATCAACATCGTTGATACCCCAGGGCACGCCGACTTCGGTGGTGAAGTTGAGCGCGTGATGTCCATGGTGGATTCCGTGCTGCTGGTGGTTGACGCATTTGACGGCCCAATGCCGCAAACGCGCTTCGTGACCAAAAAAGCATTTGCCCATGGCCTGAAACCCATTGTTGTTATCAACAAGGTTGACCGTCCTGGCGCACGTCCTGACTGGGTTGTTGATCAGGTATTCGACCTGTTCGTTAACCTCGACGCGACCGACGAACAGCTGGACTTCCCTATCATTTACGCTTCGGCGCTGAATGGTATCGCGGGTCTGGATCACGAAGATATGGCGGAAGACATGACCCCGCTGTATCAGGCGATTGTCGATCACGTACCGGCACCGGATGTTGATCTGGATGGTCCACTGCAGATGCAGATCTCCCAGCTGGACTACAACAACTACGTTGGCGTCATCGGTATCGGCCGTATCAAACGCGGTAAAGTGAAGCCAAACCAGCAGGTTACTATCATCGATAGCGAAGGCAAAACCCGTAACGGTAAAGTTGGCAAAGTGCTGACTCACCTGGGTCTTGAGCGTATCGACAGCGATCTGGCTGAAGCGGGCGACATCATCGCTATCACCGGTCTGGGCGAGCTGAACATCTCTGACACCATCTGCGATCCGCAGAACGTGGAAGCGCTGCCAGCTCTGTCCGTTGATGAACCAACCGTTACCATGTTCTTCAACGTCAACACCTCTCCGTTCTGTGGTAAAGAAGGTAAGTTCGTTACCTCCCGTCAGATCCTTGACCGCCTGAACAAAGAGCTGGTGCACAACGTTGCGCTGCGCGTTGAAGAAACCGAAGATGCTGATGCATTCCGCGTTTCTGGTCGTGGTGAGCTGCACCTGTCTGTTCTGATCGAAAACATGCGTCGTGAAGGTTTCGAAATGGCGGTTTCCCGTCCGAAAGTTATCTTCCGCGAAATCGACGGCCGTAAACAAGAGCCGTTCGAAAACGTGACGCTGGACGTTGAAGAGCAGCATCAGGGTTCTGTGATGCAGGCGCTGGGTGAGCGTAAAGGCGACCTGAAAAACATGAATCCAGATGGCAAAGGCCGCGTACGTCTCGACTACGTGATCCCAAGCCGTGGCCTGATCGGCTTCCGTTCTGAGTTCATGACCATGACTTCCGGTACCGGTCTGCTGTACTCCACCTTCAGCCACTACGACGACGTGCGTCCGGGCGAAGTTGGCCAGCGTAACAACGGCGTGCTGATCTCCAACGGTCAGGGTAAAGCGGTTGCGTTTGCGCTGTTCGGTCTGCAGGATCGCGGTAAGCTGTTCCTGGGTCACGGTGCTGAAGTTTACGAAGGCCAGATCATCGGTATTCACAGTCGTTCTAACGACCTGACCGTAAACTGCCTGACCGGTAAGAAACTGACCAACATGCGTGCGTCCGGTACTGACGAAGCAACGGTTCTGGTTCCACCGATCAAGATGACCCTTGAGCAGGCTCTGGAATTCATCGATGACGACGAACTGGTAGAAGTGACTCCGCTGTCTATCCGTATCCGTAAACGTCACCTGACCGAGAACGATCGTAAACGTGCAATGCGCGGTGCGAAAGAAGAGTAATACGGTCAATCTATAGGCCGGGTAAGCGCATGCGCCACCCGGCAACGAAAAAGCCGCTGAGCGATCAGCGGCTTTTTTATTCGATGATCGCCAGAATTCTTCATTACCCGGGAGCGTTATGTCCCAACGCTATCTTTTTCCTGCGAAATTCACGGATTAGGGTAACTCTGCTCCATTTATCACGAACACCCGATCTGCCGATGAAATCGTGGTTTCGCGATGCGCGATAATAATCCTGGTAATGTTCATCGCCTGTATAGACTCATTGACCTGACTTTCACTGGTTTTATCAAGGTGGCTGGTCGCCTCGTCCATGAATAAAATACCCGGTTTACGG
Source organism: Enterobacter sp. ECC-249 (assembly GCF_043965265.1). Classification (NCBI taxonomy): domain Bacteria; kingdom Pseudomonadati; phylum Pseudomonadota; class Gammaproteobacteria; order Enterobacterales; family Enterobacteriaceae; genus Enterobacter; species Enterobacter sp. ECC-249. The sequence continues at coordinate 505,773 of NZ_CP143660.1, read as the reverse complement.
TATAATGCTCGGGCAATATAAATCCGCTGTTTTTGACCGCCGGACAACCCTTCCCCAAGTTCACCAATCAGTGTCTCGTAACCCATTGGTAGCTTTAAAATGTCATTATGAATATGGCTTGCGATAGCGCATTGCACCATCCACTGCTCGTCAATGTCAGGCCGAAAACCGGCGATATTCTCTTTGATTGAGCCTGAAAACAGCTTATCTTCCTGCATGATACAGGCAATGCGTTCAGCATAATGCTCGAAACCAAGTTGCTTAATATCAATACCATTAATTCGGACGCAGCCGTTCGACGGTTCGAATAAACCGCACAACACTTTCATCAAGGTGCTTTTACCTGAACCCGATACGCCCGTAATAGCAATACTCTCTCCGGCATGAATGGTCAGATTCAGTTTGCTGAAGATAGGGTCCGCATGGTTATCATAACGGTAAGTCAGATCCTGAGTTTCGAGCGTTAAGGCTCCGTGTGGTAAACGCAGCGGGCTGGTGGGCGTTGTAGAAGATGCTTCGTGCAGCGCAATATCGGCAACGCGTTCATTGTGTAAATTGATGATCTTCAGCTGAATGATAAAGTTGATCAGGGCATTTATTCGGTCATAGAACTGACTCCTGAAGGTGTTAAATGCGATAAACATACCGATGGTTAAATGACTATCCATCATCAGCCTGCCGCTAACCCACAGGATAACAATTTGGTCGCAGGCGGCGATAAAAGAGACGACGCCACCAAAGAAGAGATCCATCCGCGTTAAACGAATTCCTGTATTGACCTTATCTGAAAAAAGATTAAACCAGTTATTGATTCTCAGGTCAGTCATCCCCTGAATCTTAATCGTCGCGATACCGTACAGGGATTCCATAAAATAAGAATTAAGGCGTGCTTCCTTGATTAACTCTTCTTCGGATAACTGGCGATAGTATCGATAGGTAGCAAACCGAATGAAGGTGTATATTGCGGTAAAAGAGACCACTATCATGCTGAGCTGCAGGTTGTATAAAAACATCATTACCAGCAAACCCATGAGCATTAGCGTATCAATAATGCTACCAGTTAAACCCGTGGTAAAAGTGGCCCGTATAACATCAAGCGAGTGGAAACGAGACTGAATGTCCCCCAGTTTGCGTCTTTCAAAATAGGTGGTCGGTAGCTTAATAAGGTGAGAAAAGAGGCTAAAACTCCACTGGACGTCGATGAGTGTTCCCAGTACCAGCGTGGTCCAGGAGCGTATGACACTGACCGTCAAACGTAACAGAATCAGAATAAACAACCCAAGACAGATGATATTAAGTAAACCGTAATCTCCGGATGCAATCACATTATCCGTGACTAATTGTGTACCCACTGGCATTAGCAGGCTGATCAACTCAATCACCAGCGATAAGAAAAATACCTTCGTCAGTGAAGTTATCAGTCCATTGATATTCTTTAATAACGTGGTCGCTTTTAACCTGTTTTGCTTCTTTTGAACTGAGAAAGTGGTTCCCGGCCATACCTCAAGCACAACACCAGTAAAATGTTGGGACAATTCGGGCATGCTAATCACCCGTCGTCCAAACGCAGGGTCGTGGATCACCGCGCTGTTCTTATCGACCTTAATCAGTACGACAAAATGGTTAAAATCCCAATGCAATATGCAGGGCTTACGCACGTCATGTAACTCCTGAAGGTCCACGGACAATGCGCGTGACGACATCTCCAGTTCACTGGCAATTGCTTTTATCGCATTGAGGTTGACCCCACGTGATGACAAATTGAATTGTTGCCGGAGTTGCAGTAGATCGACCTGCTTGCCATAAAAACTGCATATCATTGAAAGACAGGCCAGGCCACATTCGGACGCTTCGGTTTGAAAGACAACTGGGATGCGTTTAAATATCCTCAGATCCAACTTGCGCAGCAGCGTCTCAAGTGTATAAAGATTATTCATTACCTGCGTCCGTTACGCTCATTTTCATTTCGTAAAATGGCGATAATAACCACTCATAGATATGTCTCTTTTCAAGGAAAAGAGAAATCTGCGCTTTGGCTCCCTGGCTCAGTGAGAGTTGTTTTCCATGAACTTGCACAGACTGTAGGTCAGGTTTGATCATGATTTTGTACCAGGACTTTTTATCGTCATAGAATTCATGTGCGATGGTCTGCTTTGACAGGAGTTCTGGCTTCGATGCCGGAAGCCTGGATATTGCTGATATTGATGCCCTGAACTGACCAAATTTTTCATAAGGAAAGGCGTCGTAACTAACATTAACGCGCTGGCCAATCGCCAGATAAGGAAGAACTTCATCCGGAACCCAGGTTTCGAGATAGCATGGTGAATGGATATTCTGCTGAACTCGCGCCAGTACATCGCCTGCGCCGATCATCTTACCTTGCGCCGTATTGATGGAGTCGATTAAGCCATCGGCTGTTGCCACGATGACATAATTACCTTCCGCTTCTGTATTTAACTTTTCTTTTTGCAGTTCGTATATTTGTTGCTCAAGCTGGTAAATCTGTTGGTCATAATCAGCGCTCTGGGACTGGATTTGCTGATTGAGCGCATCGATCTGAACCTGGTCCTGTGATTTTCTGGCGACCAGGTCAGAAACATTGCTCTGCTGTTGGTAGAGTAGTGCGTTTTGGCTACTCATCTGGTCTTTGGTGACCAGACCTTTTTCCTGATAACCACGGTAATCGTTAACGTTCTTCTCAATCTGATGCAGTTCCCGCTCAGCCTGCACCAGTAGCCCAGATGAGGTATTAAAACTGGACTGATAATGATCTTTTTGAGTCGTCAGCGCGTTGAGTGTACGGTTTTTCGAAGAGTTCAAATTTGCCATCATTACGCTGATACTCTTTATCTGTAGCGCGATCTCCTTTTTTTTATTCTCATCAACCAGGCCTGATTGCGTCGATACACCCGAATGAATGAGAAAGAGAGCATCACCTTTTTTTACGCGATCGCCTTCATTAACAAAACTCTGCACGACTGTACCCTGCATTGATGCAGAGATATTCACTGAGCTAGGGAAAGTGGTTATTTCACCGTGAACGATGACGCGACGGGTGTAGGAACCTTTGGTAATAAAAATAGAAATGGAAGCAATAAAAAAAATGCTGAGCAATATGATAAGAGCAAAAGGGATGCCCGGCAGAAGAACAGCTTTCCCTTCCCACCGTGTACTCTGATATTCAATAGCTTCCTTGCGAAACATATCTGGCCTCTTGCGGGGTGGAAATAGCCGCAAAATATCAGCGGCTATGAGTTATAATGGTTCAGGAATTAATGTCTACCGTGATCATTACCCTGGCGGCCACCGCCACTTTTCGAACCACCATTACCTTTTGATGAACCACCGCTTTTACCACCAACGTTAACCGAGCAACCACCGCTAAAGGATGTGCTTTCAGAGTGAGAACCATCTTTGTTAGTGGTGCTGGTGTGAGAATAGCTGCCATTACAACCAGCGCTACCACCACCGAACATCCCACCAATCGCACTACCGATAGAACCCCACATTCCTGCACCGCTGATGTTACTTAATTCACTTTCATTGAGTTCACGCATTATTAATTTTCCTTGCAATAGTGAGCAAAAGGTATACCCATAATATCCATAGACTTTTTCCATACCATTTCACCATCCGTGAATGAAATGTTTTTTACGCCAAAACGCGTAAAATCCTTTTCGCTGTACGTCGACAGACCTGTGTCTGGATCACCAATATTTTCTTTTTGCCCGCAAAGTGGCATCATCCATGACACATTTATATCTTTGTAGAATGCTTTATCCGTTTTTCTTATTTCTGAGAAAATGCGATCTGTTATCGTTGTGTCTGTATTGATTTCTCCGTTAACCGTAGTTGTTAACTTATTGTCATCAGAATTAGGCGACCCATGGAAACCAATAATGGAACCATAGTTGATGATTTTGTTTTTTGCCGCTGGGAAAAGATAGTTAGCACAGGAAGAAAGGCATAATCGCCTGACCTCAATGTTAATTTCTTTATCATGAATAACTTGTGCTATTTTTATTGCAGTTTCGACATCGCCGCCACCACTGTTTATGGATATCGTTCTAACAGGGATAAGGTTTTTTCTGATAAGCCCCACAATGATTTTGTCATCATCTTTGGATATGTTCCCGTCGATATATAACGTATCAAAAACGAGGTGGGTTGAAAGTTTTGGTTCAAGCCCTTGCTTCACAATCAGTTGGCTAGAGAGTTGATATAAAATATCTCTGCTGGCTTTTTTAAATCGGTAGGCATTGTATGAATAAATAGCGAAAGCGCAGAGTAAAGCTATTAAAACGGCACTGAGGACGTATCCCTTTTTAATCTTCACGAAAGTGCAGCTCCATGTGTAAAGTAATGTAAACTTATCATTATAAAAAAGAAGATAAATAGAGTATTTGTATCTAAATGTAAATTTAAGTAAAGTGAACTCGTTGCGATTTCGAGCAAAGCCGCGCGAAATGGGATTGCCATGGCAGAAATGGGGGAATATGGTGATGAGAAAAAATATTACGGAAGCGTTTTTCTATAATTTTTTGCAGAATGAACTAAAACGTATATCTTCGCAAAATCGAACTTAAATAAAACTCATCCCTGCCTTTCGCCCGAAAGCCAATATCATCTTCCTGGCTAAATTTTTGTTCTTCATACTGCTCCCTCTAAGCTGAATCTCGTGCATAGCCAAACTTTATCTTTCCCGCTACAGTTACCTCTCCACGGCGAGCAGGAGATAAAACATGCTTTATATCTTTGATTTAGGAAACGTCATCGTCGATATCGATTTTAATCGCGTGTTGGGCGCATGGAGCGATTTTAGCCGCGTGCCACTGGCGACCTTAAAGCAGAATTTCGCGATGGGTGAGACCTTCCATCAGCATGAACGCGGCGAGATCAGCGATGAAGAATTCGCTGAACGTTTCTGTCAGGAGATGGATTTACCGTTAAGCTACGAGCAGTTTTCGCACGGATGGCAGGCGGTATTTGTCGCCATTCGGCCTGAGGTGATCGACATCATGCATAAGCTTCGCGAGCAGGGTCATCGGGTCGTTGTACTGTCAAATACCAACCGTCTGCACACGACGTTCTGGCCCGAGGAATACCCTGAAGTTAAGGCGGCGGCGGATAAGATCTATCTCTCGCAGGAGATGGGGATGCGTAAGCCTGAAGCGCGAATTTATCAGGCTGTTCTGCAGTCAGAAGGATTCACCGCGGCCGATGCGGTCTTTTTCGACGACAACGCCGATAATATAGAGGGAGCTAACCAGTTGGGTATTACGTCAATTCTGGTGACCGGAAAAGAGACGATACCAGACTACTTTGCGAAGCAGCTATGCTAAAAACCGTTCATCAAAAAGCCACGCACCATACTCGCCCGCTGCGGGCCTGGCTGAAACTGCTCTGGCACCGGATTGATGAGGACAATATGACCACGCTGGCGGGTAACCTCGCCTACGTGTCGTTGCTCTCATTAGTGCCTCTGGTGGCAGTCATCTTTGCCCTGTTTTCAGCCTTTCCGATGTTTGCGGACGTCAGCGTGCAGCTTCGTCATTTTGTCTTCGCGAATTTCATTCCGGCAACCGGGGATGTCATCCAGAACTACATTGAGCAGTTTGTTGCCAATTCCAGCAAGATGACGGCAGTGGGGGCGTGCGGTCTTATCGTCACCGCGCTGCTGTTGATGTACGCCATCGATAACGCGCTAAACACGATCTGGCGGAGTAAAAAAGCGCGGCCAAAGGTCTATTCCTTTGCCGTGTACTGGATGATCCTCACGCTGGGGCCGCTGCTGGCCGGGGCGAGCCTGGCAATCAGTTCTTATCTGCTCTCCCTGCGCTGGGCGAGTGATTTAAACGGCGCTATTGATAATGTGCTTCGCATCTTTCCGTTGATCCTGTCGTGGCTCTCGTTCTGGCTGCTCTATAGCGTGGTGCCGACCACGCGCGTGCCTAACCGCGATGCGGTCGTGGGGGCGCTGGTGGCGGCGTTGCTCTTTGAGCTCGGTAAGAAAGGCTTTGCCCTCTACATCACCATGTTTCCTTCCTATCAGCTGATTTACGGCGTGCTGGCGGTGATCCCCATTTTGTTTGTCTGGGTCTACTGGACCTGGTGTATCGTCTTGCTTGGTGCCGAAATAACTGTCACTCTCGGTGTGTACCGCGAACTTAAAAAAGCAGCAGAAGCTGAAAAACAACAAGAAGCAGAACAACCATGATTGCATTGATACAGCGCGTAACCCGTGCCAGCGTCACCGTGGAGGGAGAGGTGACGGGTGAAATTGGCCCAGGACTTTTGGTGTTGTTAGGTGTCGAAAAGGATGATGACGAACAAAAGGCCAACCGCTTGTGCGAGCGCGTGCTGGGCTACCGTATTTTCAGCGATGCGGAAGGCAAGATGAACCTTAACGTCCAGCAGGCGGGCGGCAGCGTGCTGGTGGTTTCCCAGTTTACGCTGGCAGCGGATACCGAGCGCGGCATGCGCCCGAGCTTCTCTAAAGGCGCCGCGCCGGACCGTGCAGAAGCACTTTACGAGTACTTTGTTGAGCGTTGTCGCCAGCAGGAAATGAATACGCAAACCGGACGATTCGCTGCAGATATGCAGGTATCGCTGGTGAACGATGGCCCCGTCACATTCTGGCTCCAGGTATGAGCCAACTGGCGGCGTGGCCGCGGGTAACAAGAGAGAGTACAGCTATGTATCACCTTCGAGTACCGCAAACGGAAGAAGAGTTAGACGCTTATTACCAGTTTCGCTGGGAAATGCTGCGCAAGCCACTGCATCAGCCAAAAGGATCTGAGCGCGACGCCTGGGACGCAATGGCCCACCATCAGATGGTGATGGACGAAGAGGGCAACCTCGTCGCCGTCGGGCGTTTGTATATCAACGCCGATAACGAAGCGTCTATTCGCTTTATGGCGGTTCATCCCTCCGTGCAGGACAAAGGCCTGGGGACACTCATGGCGATGACCCTTGAGTCCGTCGCCCGTCAGGAAGGCGTTAAGCGCGTCACCTGTAGCGCCCGCGAAGATGCCGTAGAATTTTTCGCCAAGCTAGGTTTTGTGAATCAGGGGGAAATTACGACCCCGCAGACCACGCCGATTCGTCATTTTTTGATGATCAAACCCATCGCCACCCTGGACGATATTCTTCATCGCGCCGACTGGTGTGGACAGCTGCAGCAGGCCTGGTATCAGCACATTCCGCTCAGTGAAAAAATGGGCGTGCGCATTCAGCAGTACACCGGACAAAAATTTATTACCACCATGCCGGAAACCGGCAATCAGAACCCGCACCACACGCTGTTTGCCGGCAGCCTGTTCTCACTGGCCACGCTCACCGGCTGGGGACTGATCTGGCTGATGCTGCGCGAGCGCCATCTGGGCGGCACCATCATTCTTGCCGATGCTCACATCCGCTATAGCGCACCGATCAGCGGCAAGCCGAGCGCGGTGGCCGATCTGGGGTCTCTGGGCGGCGATCTGGACCGTCTGGCACGTGGTCGCAAGGCCCGCGTACAAATGCAGGTTGAACTGTTTGGCGATAAAACACCGGGCGCGGTGTTTGAAGGCACCTATATCGTTCTTCCGGCGAAGCCTTTTGGCGCGTATGAAGAGGGTGGGAACGAGGAGGAATAATCTCCTGTTCACGCTCCCCGGGCGTGCTGAATCCGCCCGGCGACATCCCGCACAACGTCTCGCGCTGACTGGCTAACGCCGCCAAGCTGAAAGAAGCCATGGATGACGCCCAGCCAGCGCTGCGCGGTACACTTCACACCCTGCTCCGTCAGATGCTGGAACAACATTTCGTCCTCATCGCAGAGCGGATCGTACTCTGCGGTAATAATGTGCACAGGCGGAAGACCGTAAAAATCTTCGCGCCACAGCGGACTTGCTTCGGGGTGCTGGCGGTCGGTGTCGGCGAGGTACATTTCATACCCGCTGAGCAGGGTATCGCGGGTGATAATGTAATCTGTGCCATTGAGGGCATAGCTTTCAAAACTGGCGGTGGCGTCGAGCATGGGGTAGATAAGAATAAGCTGTGCAGGTTGCCACAGCCCTTTCACCTTAAGCCGTAGCGCCGTTACCAGCGCAAGATTTCCCCCCGCGCTGTCTCCGCAAAGGGTGATCCGGTTTTTATCCACGCCCAGTTTGTCCGCATATTGCCAGACCAGATCTGCACCTCTTTCCGCATCGTCATGCGCGGCGGGGAAGGTGTTCTCCGGCGCCAGCCTGTACTGAATGGCAATCACCCGACAATTGCCGTAGCAGGCTAACTGACGAAGTTGATTGTCATGGGTATCAAAGCCGCCGCTGATAAAGCATCCGCCGTGGTAGTAGATGGCTGCAGGTAATAGTTCAGGCGCATTGAGAGGTGAATATACCCGAATGGTTAGACCCTCAAGAACAAGCGTCTCCACCTGTACGCGCGTTTCGGTCTCCCCGGCAAGCCCCGTGCTGGCAATATAGCCTGCTCGTCGCACCTCAATGCTCTGGCGACGTGACGAGGGCCGACCTGCAGCGATAAACCCCTGAACCAGCTGTGCAATACCCTGTTCCAGCGCCATGAAAATTCCCTTTTACTGTATGGATGAACAGTTTTATAGCCTGGTTTGATTCAAAAGAAAACAAGAATAATGTTGAGGGCAATAATCTTGAAAGCGCCTCGCAAATGGAAGGCAAACTATTGGCTGGGACTTTAACCCTACAGAGAGAAAGTGTATGTTGCCTTGAAAATACACAATAATGATATACTGAGGTGATATATGAGTGTACTGGCGGAGCTTAACATGGGCAGAATTCTGATCGATTTGTCGGATGATGTTCTTCAACGTCTCGATAACCTCAAACAGCTGCGTAACCAACCTCGTGCCGAATTACTGCGTGAAGCAATTGAGCAGTATCTCGATCGGCAAAGCTCATCCGTTATCCGTGATGCGCTTGGTCTGTGGGGGAACCAGCAGGAAGACGGATTAGAGTATGAACGCAAGCTGCGTGAGGAGTGGTAGCTATGGAACACATGGCGGTTTTTGATACCAATATCCTGATCGACCTTTTTAACAATCGCGTCGAGGCAGCAAATACGATCGAAAACACAGTATCGCACCGGTCTATCAGTCTGATTACATGGATGGAAGTCATGGTGGGGGCACGCAAACATGGCCACGAAGCGAAAACAGCGGCGGTAATGGGCGCATTTGAGGTTATCGATGTAACCAGAGAGATCGCTGAAAGAAGCGTCGTGCTCCGTGAGAAGCATGGCATGAAACTGCCGGATGCCATTATTTTAGCGACTGCCCAAAGCAGAAATTGCCCGTTAATAACCCGCAACACCAAAGACTTTCAGGGCATTCCTGGGGTAGTTTCACCGTACCAGCTGTAGGCCGGGCAAGCAAGCACCGCCCGGCACTGTTACAGGGAATTACTCCCCTTCACCCGGGAACAGGAACGGGTTAATCGAGCTACGGGCAAAGCCCTCCTGCTCCATCTTCGCGTCCAGAATCAGCGAGGCGAGATCGTCGGCCACCGCTTCGACTTTCGGGTCTTTTTCCTGATACAGAATCTTCAGGTAAGTGCCGCAGTCGCCGCAGCTTTCGGCTTTCACTGCCGCTTCTTCATTTTCCAGCGACCAGTAGTTCAGATCGCGGGTTTGTTCGCAGTTGCTGCACTTGATGCGCACCACGTGCCACTCGGTTTCACACAGGTTGCAGTGCAGGTAGCGCAACCCCTGCGTGGTGCCGATTTGCACCATGCTCGATACCGGCATGGAGCCGCAGACCGGGCAGAACTGGCGCGCCTCGCCGTATTCGGCGCGCGCTTTACCGGGAATCAGGCTTGCCATTTGCGCCCAGTAGAGCGAAAGCGCAGCCCAGATAAACGGCGCTTTATCGCTGCTGACCAGAGAGAAGTCAGAGGCAAACAGCGCGCTCGCCATCTCTTCCAGCTCCAGGTCAGAGGCTTTTTCCAGATTCTCAATGACCGCTAGCGCGGTGCCGCTCATCTCCGGCTTCAGCTCGGCAATCAGCGAATGCAGCAGCTTTTGCCAGTGCTTGTCGCGCGGCAGGACGTGAATGTCCAGCGGCGGCTTGCCCTGCGCGTTGGCTTCTTTGATGCGCGCGGTCAGGTCCATTTGCAGGGGGTGGTCATACAGCACCACTTCCTGCGCGTGGGCAACCAGCGCGGCAAAACGCAGAAAATCGCCCAGCGGGTTGTTCTCTGCCAGCTCGCGCAGACGCTCTGCGCGGCGGTTGTAGAGGTTCTTGAGTCTGGGGAATAACAACGGCGGAATATAATCCGCCGTGCGTTTCTCGCTCGACCCCAGCTCATCTTGCGGGATTATGCGAATACTCATTCAGATGACTTTTCCTGTTTCTGGCGGACTTCACGGTACCAGCGCGGGTGATGTTTCTTCGCCCACGTACTGGTTACCCATCCTTCCACCATCGCGGTAATGGTGCCTTTCACCCAAAGGGCGGCGTAGATATGCACCATGATAACCACAATTAACGCCACTGCGGCAAATGAATGCAGCATCAGCGCGAATCGGATCACCGGGATTGAGAAAGCAGGCGCAAAGTACGGACGCCAGATGATCACGCCGCTCACCAGCAACAGGACCAGGAAGATAATCGCCGCCCAGAATACGCATTTCTGGCCGAAGTTATAACGCCCGGTGTCACCTACTTCCTCGTTGACGACGATCTTACGAATATTCTTCGCCCAAAAGATATCATCCCGATTGATTAGGTTATGGTGCCAGTAGCGGAAAAACATGATGATGAACGACGCGAACATGATGACGCCCACAAACGGGTGCAGGATGCGCGCCAGCTGTGGTGTCCCCATGATCTGCATCAGCCAGTTGAAGGATGGGAAGAAGAACCCCAGCCCGCTTATCGCCGCCAGCATGAAGCAGAAGGCGGTGACCCAGTGGTTGATGCGTTCCGGCGCGGTGTAGCGCACGATGGTGTCACGTTTTCTCATTTGCGCACCTCGTCTTTCTCTTCATGCAGGTTGTCGTCTTCCTCTTCCGCGCGGTTCGGACCAACGCCGACGTAGTGGAAGATGCTCGCTGCGAAGGTGGCAGCAAAACCGACCGCTGCCAGCGGTTTCCAGATGCCTTTCCAGAACTTCACGGTGGCGCTGATTTCCGGGTTCTCCGGCAGGCCGTGGTACAGATTCGGCTTGTCGGCGTGGTGCAGCACGTACATCACGTGCGTACCGCCAACCCCGGCCGGATCGTACAGGCCCGCGTTGTCGTAACCACGGGTTTTCAGCTCGCCCACGCGCTCTGCTGCCAGCGTTTTCATATCCTCTTTGGAGCCAAAGTGGATAGCGCCGGTTGGGCAGGTCTTCACGCACGCTGGCTCCTGGCCGACGGTGACGCGGTCAATGCACAGCGTGCATTTGTAGACGCGGTTGTCTTCCGGGTTCAGGCGCGGTACGTCGAACGGACAGCCCGCGATGCAGTAGCCGCAGCCGATGCACTGTTCGGACTGGAAGTCGACGATGCCGTTGGCATACTGAATGATAGCCCCTTCTGACGGACATGCCTTCAGGCAGCCCGGATCCGCACAGTGCATACAGCCGTCTTTGCGGATAAGCCATTCCAGTTTGTCGTTCTGCTCCACTTCCGAGAAACGCATCACCGTCCAGGACTTGGCGGTCAGGTCCGCCGGGTTGTCGTACACCCCGACGTTGTGACCCACTTCGTCACGCAGATCGTTCCACTCAGAGCAGGCCACCTGACAGGCTTTACAGCCGATACAGGTGGTTACGTCGATAAGCTTCGCCACTTCCTGCTGGTGGTCCCGCGCCTGAGGCGCGGGCGTGAAACCGTTAGTCGCGGAACGACGGATAATGTCTTGAGATTGATAAGCCATAAGTCGTCTCCGTTACACCTTTTCCACGTTCACGAGGAAGGCCTTAAACTCCGGCGTCTGCGTGTTCGCATCACCGACGAACGGCGTCAGGGTGTTCGCAATGAACCCTTTCTTCGCCACGCCCTCATAACCCCAGTGGATCGGAATACCAATGGTGTCCACCTGCTGACCGTGAACGTTCAGCGTGCGGATACGCTTGGTCACCACCGCCTTGGCTTTAATATAGCCGCGGTTAGAGGAGACCTTCACGGTATCGCCATGGGCGATGCCGAGCTTGCCCGCCAGCTTCTCGCCGATCTCCACAAACTGTTCCGGCTGCGCGATGGCGTTAAGCAGCGCGTGCTTGGTCCAGTAGTGGAAGTGCTCGGTCAGACGGTAGGTGGTGCCCACGTACGGGAACTTGTCCTTTTTACCCAGCGCTTCGAAATCGCCCTTGAAGATACGGGCTGCCGGGTTAGAGACCACGTTCGGGTGCAGCGGGTTGGTGCCCAGCGGCGTCTCAAACGGCTCGTAGTGTTCCGGGAACGGACCTTCCGCCATCTTATCGATAGCAAACAGGCGCCCCATCCCTTCAGGCTGCATGATAAACGGCCCGACGTCGCTGCCCGGTGCGGCAGTGCTGTAGTCCGGAATATCCACGCCGCCCCATTTCGCGCCGTCCCACTTCAGCAGCTGACGCTTCGGATCCCACGGGTTGCCCTGCGGGTCAGCGGACGCGCGGTTATAGAGGATGCGGCGGTTGAGCGGCCACGCCCATGCCCAGCCCAGCGTATTGCCAAGGCCTGACGGGTCGGCGTTATCGCGGTTGGCCATCTGGTTGCCCTTCGGCGTCCAGCTACCGGCAAAGATCCAGCAGCCGCTGGAGGTAGTACCGTCATCGCGCAGGTGCGCGAAGGTGCTGAGCTGATCGCCTTTCTTCGCCAGCACGGTGCCGGTGGCCGGGTCGATAACGTCCGCCAGCGCCTTACCGTTGCTCTCCATCGCCACTTCTTCTGGCGCAGGATTTTCCGGCGTCGAGTAGTTCCAGGTCATGTTCAGGACCGGTTCCGGGTTCGCGCCGCCTTCTTCCGCATACATCTTACGCAGGCGTAAGAAGATGCCGGCCAGGATCTCGCCGTCGTTCATGGCGATGCCCGGGGCGTCCGCGCCTTTCCAGTGCCACTGCAGCCAGCGTCCTGAGTTGACGATAGAACCGTTCTCTTCCGCGAAGCAGGTAGACGGCAGACGGAATACTTCGGTCTGAATCTTCGATGGATCGACATCGTTCGATTCACCGTGGTTCTGCCAGAAAGTTGAGGTCTCGGTATTGAGCGGGTCAATCGTCACCAGGAACTTCAGTTTCGACAGCGACTCAACAACCTTGTTCTTGTTCGGGAACGAGGCCACCGGGTTAAAGCCCTGGCACAGATAGCCGTTTACTTTGCCCTGGTGCATCATCTCGAAATACTGCAGAACGTCGTAACCTTTGTCCCACTTCGGCAGCCAGTCAAAGCCCCAGCTGTTTTCCGCCGTCGCTTTATCACCGAAGAACGCTTTCATCATCGAGACGAAGAACTTCGGATAGTTGCCCCAGTAGTTCACCTGGCCTTCAAGCAGCGGTTTAGGCGTGCTGGCCGTCAGGTAGGTTTGCAGGTCGGTCTGTTTCTCGCTTGGCAGGTTCATGTAACCCGGCAGGCTTTGAGACAGCAGGCCGAGGTCGGTCAGACCCTGAATGTTGGAGTGACCGCGCAGGGCGTTCACGCCGCCGCCAGCCATACCCATGTTGCCGAGCAGGAGCTGAACCATCGCCATGGTGCGGATGTTCTGCGCGCCGATGGAGTGCTGCGTCCAGCCGAGGGCGTACAGGAACGACGCGGTTTTGTCTTTCGCGCTGGTTTCGGCAATAAGCTCGCACACCTTCAGGAAGTCCGCCTTCGGCGTACCGCAGATGTTTTCGACAACCTCCGGCGTGTAGCGGGAGACGTGCTCTTTCAGCAGGTTCCACACGCAGCGCGGGTGTTGCAGGGTGGTGTCGCGCTTCGCAAAGCCTTTTTCATCCAGCTCGTAGTTCCAGCTGGTTTTGTCGTACTTGCGTTTTTCAGCGTCGTAACCGCTGAACAGGCCATCTTCGAAGTGATAATCCTCACGCACTATCAGGCTGGCGTTGGTATAGGCTTCGGTGTATTCGCGGTTATATTTTTCGTTGGTCATCAGGTACAGCAGTACGCCTGACAGGAAAGTGATGTCAGTACCTGAACGAATAGGGGTGTAGAAATCCGCCACTGACGCGGTACGCGTAAAGCGGGGATCGATCACAATCAGTTTCGCACCGTTGTGGATTTTGGCTTCCATCGCCCAGCGGAACCCGACAGGGTGCGCTTCAGCGGCGTTACCGCCCATCACCACAATGAGGTTGGCGTTCTTGATGTCGACCCAGTGGTTGGTCATCGCACCGCGACCAAATGTTGGAGCAAGACTTGCTACCGTTGGTCCGTGTCAGACACGCGCCTGGTTGTCGACCGCGAGCATACCGAGTGCGCGCGTAAATTTTTGGGTTAAATAACCGGTTTCGTTGCTGGAAGCAGAGGCACACAGCATCCCGGTGGAGAGCCAGCGGTTGACCGTGACGCCGTCGGCGTTCTTCTCAACAAAGTTGGCATCGCGGTCTTCTTTAATGTGTTTTGCGATGCGGTCGAACGCCTCTTCCCAACTGATTTGCTGCCATTTGTCTGAGCCTGGCGCGCGATATTCAGGGAATTTAAGGCGGCTTTCGGAGTGGATAAAGTCCACCAGACCGGCCCCTTTCGGGCACAATGCGCCGCGGTTAACCGGGTGATCCGGGTCGCCTTCGATATGGAAAATAGACGCTTTGGCGTTTTTAGCACCGTCGCCGAGGCTATACATCAACAGCCCGCAACCGACAGAGCAGTACGTACAGGTATTACGGGTTTCACGGGTGCGCAGCAGTTTATACTGCCGCGTTTCCGCCAGCGCTACGCCGGGCGCAAAGCCCAGTGCCGCTGCCGTGGTGCCTGCCATACCGCCAGCGCAGATCTTAAAGAACTGCCTTCTGCTGACCTGCATGGGTCACTCCTTGTTTCGACATTGCTTACATATGTAGTTTTGACTTCGCGGCTGAAGAATGACCGCAAAGGAGAAAAATTTGCGTTAATCCCTCAATTCCACGAGGGATATCATCAGAATACCACATTGTCGGTACCGCTGTTCTAATGGCGTTAATACAAAGTGAACGTATTATCACCATGTTGATTATAAAGTGTGATATCGATCACATTTACAGCTCCGCTTGTTAAAGGGGTGTAGCGGGTGGCGGGTTGCACCCCTGCTAAATGAGTAGGAGAATGGTTGTCGAAAAGTTGATCCATACTATGCGTACAGCCTGTGGTTTATGCTGCAATAGCACGCTCGCTTCCGTGGTTGTTCAGGAATACCGCTGTGTCTAAACAAAACCGTGCTCCCCACTCGTCACCACTGCCTGCGGGTATTGTGGAATTGTCGGTACACAGACCGCCGCACATCACCCATGCCACGCCGGATTTTCTGGCGGAAGAAGTGCCCGTTGCGCTCGTTTACAACGGCATCTCGCATGTGGTGATGATGGCATCTCCGAAAGATCTTGAGCTGTTCGCCATCGGTTTTTCCCTCTCGGAAGGCATCATCGAGCATCCGCAAGAGATCTACGGCATGGACGTGGTCCAGGCCTGCAACGGTCTTGAAGTGCAAATCGAACTCTCCAGCCGCCGCTTCATGGGGCTAAAAGAGCGCCGCCGCGCGCTGGCCGGGCGTACCGGCTGCGGCGTCTGCGGCGTTGAGCAGCTCAACGATATTGGTAAACCCGTTGCCCCACTGCTGTTTACTCAGACTTTCAATCTGGCGCACCTCGACCATGCGCTCAGGCACCTGAACGACGTACAGCCCATCGGCCAGCTTAGCGGCTGCACGCACGCCGCGGCGTGGGTATTGCCGTCGGGAGAGATTGCCGGTGGGCATGAAGACGTGGGCCGCCACGTGGCGCTGGATAAGCTGCTCGGCCGTCGTGCGCGTGAAAGTCAGGTCTGGCATCAGGGCGCGGCGCTCGTTTCCAGCCGGGCCAGCTACGAGATGGTGCAAAAGTCCGCCATGTGCGGTGTGGAAATTTTGTTCGCGGTGTCGGCGGCGACCACGCTGGCGGTGGAGGTGGCGGAGCGCTGCAACCTGACGCTGGTGGGCTTCTGCAAGCCGGGAAGGGCGACGATTTATACCCATCCTCAACGATTAATGGTTGATCAATAATTTTGAATGATATTAGCAAATCCTTCCGCTTTTAGTTGTTCGTGATGAGGTCTAGTATTTATCTCATCAAGGCACGGCGCCTTACCTAAAAAACTTAATGAAAGGGTTTATATCATGAGAAGCATCAAAACTTTTGTCGCTGTAATCGCTCTGGCTACTTCTTTCGGTTCTTTCGCTGCTCAGACCGTGACCGCAACCGCGTCAACTATTGACGGCGCAGAAGCGAAAATCGCGGCTCAGGCTCAGGAAGCCGGCGCATCATCTTACAAAATTACCCAGGCGTTCTCAGGTAACCGCGTACACATGACTGCTGAACTGACTAAATAAGCTGTCACACCGTCGAAAGAGCGCCCCCGGGGCGCTTTTTTAGTTTATGCCCGCCACGCGCAGCAGCGCGGTGACTACTGCCGCCGCCACGATCACCACGATTAACGGCATTTTCCGCCAGGCCAAAAACACCGCAAACGCCACGCCCAGCACGCGCGCCATGCCCGCGAAGTGGTCACCTTCATAAAATGTGGTCGCCAGCGCCACGGAGAACAGCAATACCGTTGCCGCATCTGACAGCAGCGCCTGAGAACGCTCCGATAGCGCCAGCCGGTTGCCGAGTTTGGCGCCGCCAAGGCGCATTAAATAGGTTCCGGCAGAAAGAATGGCGATGCCGAGAATAAAGACCGTCATATTTCCCATTATTTTTTCCTCGCAGCGAGACCCAGTAAAGAGAGCAGAACCGGTAATCCCACCGGGGCAAACGGCACGGCGGCCAGCGACAGAGCGGCACCGCTGCAGGCGCGGATCAGCGTGGTTCGGTTTTTAAATGCGGGAACCACTAATGCCAGCAGAATGGCCGGAAATACCGCGTCCAGCCCGATGGTTTCCGGGTCGGGCAACAGTTTGCCCACCATGGCACCCAGCAGCGCGCCGAGCGGCCAGATGATGGCAACGCCTAAGCCGCACAGCCAGTAGGCGGCTTTACGCTGCTCGGCGGTTTTTTGCGACAGGCCAAACACCACGCTTTCATCGTTCATGATGTGGCAGCCTAAAAGGCTCAGGCCACGCTTGCCCACCAGCTCACGCACCGTCACGCCAAACGGCACATGCCGCGCGTTGACCAGCAAGCCAGCAGCCGCAGCCGCCAGCGGATTGCCGCCGCTCGCTACGATGCCGATAAACATAAACTCAGACGCGCCCGCCAGCACGGTAATGGAGAGCACAAACGGTACCCAGACCGGGAAACCGTAGGCCATCGCCAGGGAGCCGTAGGACATCCCGACCACACCCACCGCGAGGCAGACCAGGATGATTGCTTTTATGGTGTCGCCTTTCAGGCAAGAGAGATGATGCTTCATACATTTTTAGCCATATCGAACGTGTATCCATTATAATGAACGCAACAGAACTGTTTTTCAAGATGAACGATTCGTTCGATTTACAGAACAAAAAGGGCCGTTATATGACGCAGCCGATCAGCCTGATCGCTAAAAGTCTGGTGCGGGAACGCCTGCGAACCGGGCTTTCACTGGCGGAAATTGCCCGCCGAGCCGGGATCGCAAAATCCACCCTTTCCCAGCTGGAGTCCGGCAACGGTAACCCTAGCCTGGAAACGCTGTGGTCGCTCTGCGTGGCGCTGGATATTCCTTTCGCCCGCCTGCTTGAGCCGCAGTTGCCGACCACGCAGGTGATCCGCCGCGGTGAAGGGACGAAAGTGGTCGCCGGACAGGCTAACTATGAAGCCATTTTACTGGCGGCATGCCCCCCCGGCGCGCGCCGAGATGTCTATCTTCTGATGACCCAGCCGGGTGCAGACCGTATTTCACAGCCGCATCCGCCGGGCTCGGTTGAACATATTATTGTGACGCAGGGACGAGCGCTGGTTGGCCTGCTTGACGCGGCGGAAGAGCTCGGCGCAGGGGATTACATTTGTTATCCCGCCGACCAGCCGCATATATTCAAGGCCCTGGAGCCAGACACTTACGCGCTGCTGGTGGCGGAACAAAACTAACGAAGATAGGGAAAATCATGTCGCTCAAAGCCATCGCCAAAGAACTGGGGCTCTCTGTTACTACCGTCAGCCGCGCCCTTAACGGATATGACGACGTTTCTGACGAGACGCGCGCTCGCGTAGAAGCGGAAGCCCAGCGACGCGGCTATCGGCCTAACACCTTCGCCCGTCGTCTGAAGATGGGCAAAATCGACGCCGTGGGGCTGGTGTTCCCGGTCCATCCTGTTCCGCTCAATAACAGCGTTTTTATGGACATGGTGGGTGAGATTAGCCACGAGCTGGCACGACATGAAATCGACCTGCTGCTCATCGCAGACGACGATCTGGCGGACAAACACAGCTACATGCGGATGGTGCAGAGCCGCCGCGTGGATGCGCTGATTGTGGCCCACACGTTGGATCGCGATCCGCGACTTGAGCAACTGCAGGCCGCCGGATTCCCCTTTCTGGCGCTTGGTCGCAGCCAGCTACCGCAGCCGTACGCGTGGTTCGACTTCGATAACTATGCCGGTACGTACAATGCTACCCACTGGCTGATCGGAAAAGGCCATCAGCGCATTGCCCTGCTGGGCGAAAGCAACAATCAGGCCTTCATCACCCAACGTCGTCAGGGCTATCTGGACGCGTTACGTGAAGCCGGGCTTTCCAGCGAATGGCTGCGCGTCATGCCCCCTTCGCGCCGCGTGGGGTATGCCACCACGAAAGAGCTTCTCTCGCTGTCGCAGCCGCCCACGGCCATCATTACCGACTGCAACACTCACGGCGACGGCGCGGCGATGGCGCTGGCGGAGCTGGGCCGCCTGAACGGCGAGAACGCCGTTGCGCTGGTGGTTTATGACGGGCTTCCGCAGGACAGCATCGTCGATGCTGACGTGGCGGCAGTGATCCAGTCCACCCGCCAGGGCGTCGGGAAACAGATTGCCGATATGGTTCGCCAGCTGATCAACGGCGAGGCGATCGAGCAGCTCCAGGTGCTCTGGCAGCCCGAATTCTCCCCCGGCCAGACGGCCTGAATCTCTCCATTTTCTAAACCCGATCACAAATCCGAAACGTTTTGGTTTGTATCCGAAACGTTTCGGATCAAAACTCAAGGCATCCCATGACAGGAGATGTCTGATGCAAGATTCCATTTTACGACTCGAAAGCGCGGCGGTGGATGTGGTGATAAAAACGCACCTGTTCGCCGAAATTATTTACTGGGGGCCGCATCTTCAGCACTTTTCGCCGCAAAATGCTGAAACCCTTTCCCGGCCAGTTGCCAACGGCAGGCTGGATGTTGATTCTCCGGTCACGCTAATGGCCGAGCTGGGGCACGGTCTGTTTGGGTCGCCCGGTATTGAAGGCCATCGTCTGGGCCTGGACGGTTCGCCTGTCTTTTGCACCACAGACGTCCAGCAGCAAGGGCAAACCCTGACGATTACGGCAGAAGATGAACATGCGGGCCTGCGGCTAACCAGCGAGCTGACGCTGGATGCCAGCGGCGTGCTGGCGGTGCGTCACGGCTTAACCAACCTGAAAGCGCAGGCGTGGCAGGTGGACCGTTTTGCCATAACGCTACCCGTGGCCGAACGCGCGCGGGAGGTCCTGGCCTTCCATGGGCGCTGGATTCGGGAATTTCAGCCGCACCGCGTGACGCTTGAGCACGACAGCTTTGTGATTGAAAACCGCCGGGGTAAAACCTCCCATGAACACTTCCCGGCGCTGATTTCGGGTACGCCGTCGTTCAGCGAAATGCACGGCGATGTCTGGGGCGTGCATCTGGGCTGGAGCGGCAACCACCGCCTACGTGCGGAAGCCAAAACCGACGGCCGCCGCTATCTGCAGGCTGAAGCCCTCTACCTGCCGGGCGAAATGGCGATTGAGGAGGGCGACACGCTCTGGACTCCGCGCCTGTATGCAAGCTACTCCGCGCAGGGCCTGAACGGCATGAGCCAGCAGTTTCACCATTACCTCCGCGACAACGTTATCCGCTTCCCCGAAAACAAACCGCGTCCGGTCCACCTCAATACCTGGGAAGGCATCTACTTTAACCACGACCCGGATTACATCATGCGCATGGCCGACGAGGCGGCCGCGCTGGGCGTGGAGCGCTTTATCATCGACGACGGCTGGTTCAAAGGTCGTAACGACGACTACGCCGCGCTGGGTGACTGGTATCTGGACGAGAAGAAGTACCCAAACGGCCTCACGCCGGTCATCAGCCATGTGAAACAGCTCGGCATGGAGTTTGGCATCTGGGTTGAGCCGGAGATGATTAACCCGGATTCCGATCTTTATCGTGCGCATCCCGACTGGGTGCTGGCATTGCCCGGCTACAGGCAACATACCGGGCGGCACCAGCTGGTGCTTAACCTGAACATACCGCAGGCGTTTGATTACCTGGTGGAGCGCATGAGCTGGCTGCTGGGTGAACATGAGGTCGACTACGTGAAGTGGGACATGAACCGTGAGCTGGTGCAGCCGGGTCACGTCGGAAAGGCCGCCGCCGACGCGCAAACCCGCCAGTTTTATCGCCTGCTGGACGTGCTGGGCGAGCGTTTTCCTCACGTCGAATTTGAATCCTGCTCCTCCGGCGGGGGACGAATTGATTATGAGGTGCTGACGCGCTGCCACCGCTTCTGGGCCTCGGACAACAACGATGCGCTGGAACGAAACGCTATCCAGCGCGGCATGAGCTATTTCTTCCCGCCGGAGGTGATGGGGGCGCATATCGGTCATCATAAATGTCACGCCACCTTCCGCCAGCACAGCATTGAATTTCGCGGTCTGACGGCGCTGTTTGGTCATATGGGTCTGGAACTGGATCCCCTCACCGTCGATGAGCAGGAGCGTGAAGGCTATCGCCGTTACGCCGCGCTGTATAAGCAGTGGCGCGAGGTTATCCATCAGGGAACCCAATGGCGCGTGGATATGCCGGATGCCACTACGCTGGCACAGGGTATTGTGAGCGAAGATAAAACGCAGGGGCTGTTTATCGTCAGCCAGCTCGCCATGCCGGACTACACGTTGATGATGCCGCTGCGCATGCCGGGGCTTGAGGCCAGCGCGCAGTATCGTATTTCGCTGCTCGATCACCCTGATATTCACATCACCGGTGAGGGAGGCCATACCATGCGTAAATTGCCGGCATGGATGGAGACACCGCAAACGGTGAGCGGTGAGTGGCTGATGCAGGCGGGCATAACGCTGCCGATTCTCGATCCGGAAAGCGCCATCCTGATTGGCGTGGAACGCGTGTAAAGGTGACGGGCCGGGAAACTGGCCCTCCGTTGAGGATAAAAATAATGAACACAACAACCTGTACCCACAAAGACAACCCCAATTTCTGGATTTTCGGGCTGTTCTTCTTTCTCTATTTCTTCATCATGGCCACCTGCTTTCCGTTCCTGCCGATCTGGCTGTCGGATATCATCGGCCTCAACAAAACCCATACCGGCATTGTCTTCTCCTGCATCTCACTCTCTGCCATTGCCTTCCAGCCGGTGCTTGGGGTGATCTCGGACAAACTGGGGCTGAAAAAACACCTGCTGTGGATCATCTCCGTGCTGCTGTTCCTGTTTGCCCCTTTCTTCCTTTACGTCTTTGCGCCGTTACTGAAAGCCAACATCTGGCTGGGCGCGCTGAGTGGCGGCATTTATATCGGCTTTGTCTTTTCGGCGGGCTCAGGGGCTATTGAGGCCTACATTGAACGCGTGAGCCGTAACAGCTACTTTGAGTACGGCAAGGCGCGCATGTTTGGCTGCCTCGGCTGGGGGCTGTGCGCCTCCACGGGCGGGATCCTGTTCGGCATCGATCCGTCGTATGTTTTCTGGATGGGCTCGGCGGCGGCGCTGCTGTTGATGCTGCTGCTGGTGGTTGCGAAGCCAAAACCCAACCAGACGGCGCAGGTGATGAATGCGCTGGGTGCCAACCAGCCGCAGATCACCGCGAAAACGGTCTTTAGCCTGTTCCGCCAGCGCAGAATGTGGATGTTTATTCTGTATGTAATTGGCGTGGCCTGCGTCTATGACGTCTTCGACCAGCAGTTTGCTACCTTCTTCAAAACGTTCTTCGCCACGCCGCAGGAGGGGACTCGCGCCTTTGGTTTTGCGACCACTGCCGGGGAAATCTGCAACGCGATCATCATGTTTTGTTCACCGTGGATCATTAACCGCATCGGCGCGAAAAACACGCTGCTGATCGCCGGGGTGATCATGGCGACGCGCATTATCGGCTCGTCGTTTGCCACCACCGCCGTAGAAGTGATCGCCCTGAAGATGCTGCACGCGCTGGAAGTGCCGTTCCTGCTGGTGGGGGCCTTCAAGTACATCACCGGGGTGTTTGATACGCGCCTTTCGGCGACTATCTATTTGATTGGCTTCCAGTTTGCCAAACAGTCGGCGGCGATCTTCCTCTCCGCGTTTGCCGGTAATATGTATGACCGGATCGGTTTCCAGGAGACGTACCTGATGCTGGGCTGTTTCGTGCTGGCGATTACGGTGGTGTCGGCGTTTACGCTCAGCAGCAGGGAGGAGATTGCGGCAGGCAATAAGGCGCTAGAAGTCCATTAACGCCCTGAACCCACTCACTATTCCGGCGTTGGTCAAAAAATGAATAACCTTATAAAAACTACGGCATTGATAATCATTTTCAATATCATTTAATTAACTATAATGAACCAACTGCTTACGCGGCATTAACAGCTGTGCCGCCCGACAATAATGGAGAGGATTATGAGTTATACACTGCCATCCCTGCCGTATGCCTACGACGCACTGGAACCGCATTTCGACAAGCAGACGATGGAAATCCATCACACTAAACACCACCAGACCTACGTGAATAACGCGAACGCCGCGCTGGAAAGCCTGCCAGAGTTCGCTAACCTGCCTGTTGAAGAGCTGATCACCAAGCTGGACCAGCTGCCAGCGGACAAGAAAACCGTTCTGCGTAACAACGCTGGCGGCCACGCTAACCACAGTCTGTTCTGGAAAGGCCTGAAGACCGGTACCACCCTGCAGGGCGACCTGAAAGCGGCTATCGAGCGCGACTTCGGTTCCGTTGACAACTTCAAAGCGGAATTCGAAAAAGCCGCTGCAACCCGCTTCGGCTCCGGCTGGGCGTGGCTGGTTCTGAAAGGCGACAAGCTGGCGGTAGTGTCTACTGCTAACCAGGACTCCCCGCTGATGGGTGAAGCTATCTCTGGCGCATCCGGCTTCCCAATCCTGGGCCTGGACGTGTGGGAACACGCTTACTACCTGAAGTTCCAGAACCGTCGCCCGGACTACATCAAAGCCTTCTGGGACGTGGTGAACTGGGACGAAGCAGCAGCACGTTTCGCCGCTAAAAAATAAGGTTGCATTGACGCCTGTGAGAAGCGAGTCTTATGACTCGCTTTTTTTGTATCTGCAGAAAGGAGCAGCGATGCACTATCCGGTGAATGTATTTACAGGCAAGGTAAGGGAGTACGACGGCAGCCGCCCGAGTGCCATCGCCAAAATTCAGGTCGACGGTGAGCTGACGTTAACCGACCTCGGGCTTGCGGGCGACGAGCAGGCCGAAAAGAAAATCCACGGCGGGCCCGAGCGCGCGCTGTGCCACTATCCGCGGGAACACTATCAGCACTGGAAAACCGAGTTCCCCGAGCAGGCGGATCTCTTCGTCGCCCCCGCGTTTGGCGAGAATCTCTCCACCGAAGGGCTCACCGAAAAGAACGTGTTTATCGGTGATATCTACCGCTGGGGTGATGCCCTGATTCAGGTGACGCAGCCGCGCTCGCCGTGCTTTAAGCTCAATTTCCACTTCGGTATTCAGGATATGTCTGCCCAGCTGCAAACAGCAGGTAAAACCGGTTGGCTGTACCGCGTGGTGCTGGCTGGGCAGGTTTCTGCGGACGCACCGCTTGAGCTGGCGTCGCGCCTGAGCGATGTGTCTGTGTATGACGCCTGCGCCATTGCCTGGCATATGCCGTTTGACGACGAGCAGTATCACCGCCTGCTGTCGGCGGCGGGGCTATCGACCAGCTGGACGAGAACGATGCAGAAGCGGCGTTTAAGCAGCAAGATCGAGGACAATTCGCGGAGGTTGTGGGGGAAGTAGCTGCCCCTCACCCCGGCCCTCTCCCCAAAGGGGCGAGGGTGAAAAGACCGCACCGAGCCGTCCCCTCTCCCCTATGGGGAGAGGGTTAGGGTGAGGGGATTACGAACGCTTATACAACGGTAGCCACAGCGTTAACCGCAGCCCACCCAGCGGGCTGTCATCGGCTTTCACCCAGCCGCGGTGCTGCTGCATGGCGGTTTCAACAATCGCCAGACCCAGTCCCGTACCGCCCGATTCCCGGTCGCGCGCTTCGTCGGTACGGTAGAACGGACGGAAAATCTGCTCGCGGTCTTCCGGGCTGACGCCAGGACCATCGTCGTCGACAATGACGGTGATGCCGTCTTTATCCACCGAGAACGCCACCTCAATCTTCGTATGCGAGTAGCGCAGGGCGTTACGCACGATGTTCTCCAGCGCGCTTTCCAGCGTGTTGGGGTTACCGTACAGCGGCCACGGGCCCGGCGGGAAGTTGACGGTGAAGGATTTACCCATCTGTTCAGCTTCGAACGCCGCGTTGTCCAGCACCTCGTGCCACAGGTGATTGGCTTTCACCGTTTCGCTGACCAGAGCGTTTTTCTGCTGATTGCGCGACATCACCAGCAGGTCGTTGATCATGCTGTCCAGGCGGTGAGCTTCCGTCTCAATACGCTCCAGCTCTTTGCTCTCACCGCTGCGGCGGCGCAGCAGCGCGGTGCCAAGCTGCAGGCGCGTAAGCGGGGTACGCAGCTCGTGCGAGATATCCGACAGCAGACGCTGCTGTGCGGTCATCATGCGATCGAGAGCGCTCACCATCTGGTTAAAACTGGTCCCGGCGGCAAGGAACTCCTGCGGTCCGGCTTCCAGTTCAGGGTGTTGTCGCAGGTTACCCTGCGCCACCTCATCGGCGGCATTCTTAAGCTTACGCGCCGGTTTTGCCAGGCTCCACGCCAGCCATAACAGCAGCGGCGAGCTGACCAGCATGGTGACAATCAACAGCAGGAGAGGGCGGTCAAACAGCAGGTTGATAAAATCAGACTGGGAGTTACTCGCCGGACGGATCAGGTAGAGCTGATAATTATCCTCTCCGTCTCTGACGGAGAAAGGCCCCACCATCTCTACGCGGCCATATTTCTTTTTCTGGGGATGATCGGCGTTATCCGCCTGGCCAATGAAGTTGCGGATAATCTGCATTTCATTGCGATCGGCGCCAATGACGCGGCCTTCGCTGGTCACCAGCAGCAGGCGTTGTCCGGGCGGCGCCCACTTGTCGATAGCGCGAAACAGCCTGCGCCACCACATTAAATCGTTCGGCGGATCGTTTGCCAGCTCGGCTTCCACGTGCTGCTCGATCATCACGCCCTGACGTTGCTCGCTGTCGAGAAGCTCCGTCATCTGGCGTGAGTCGAGTTTTGGCAACATCAGTACGAGCATTAAAACCAGTGCCAGCGTCAGCCAGAAGATGGCGAAGATGCGGGCGGTTAAGCTTCCTATCATGAAGCGGAAACCATCAGATAACCGCGACCACGCAGGGTTTTAAACCATGGATGACCGTCTTTACGCTCCGGCAGCTTACGGCGCAGGTTAGAGATGTGCATGTCGATGGCGCGGTCAAACGGGGTCAGACGTTTGCCCAGCACTTCCTGACTTAAATGTTCACGCGATACCACCTGGCCGAGGTGCTGCGCCAGCAGATACAGCAGGGTGAACTCCGTGCCGGTGAGTTCCAGCGTCTGGCCATCAAAGCTCGCTTCCTGACGGCCCGGGTTCAGGCTCAGGGAGTCGACTTCAAGGGTAGGTGAGCTGTTGTCGGTATTTTGCTGCTGCTCGCTCCAGTGGGAACGACGCAGGATAGCGCGAATACGGGCAACCAGCTCACGGTCGTTAAACGGCTTCGGTAAATAGTCATCCGCGCCCAGCTCAAGGCCGAGTACGCGATCGAGTTCGCTGCCGCGCGCGGTCAGCATGATAACGGGAGTCTGGTGTGTCTGGCGAAGTTCTTTCAACGTATCAATACCGTTTTTCTTCGGCATCATCACGTCGAGCAAAAGTAAATCGATGCTGTCGTCAAGGAGACTCAGCGCCTGCTCGCCATCATGGGCAACCAGGACGTTGAAACCTTCCATGTCGAGCAACTCCTTTAAAAGGGATGTGAGCTCTCGGTCATCATCAACTAACAGGATTTTATTCATTGTTTAAATACCTCCGAGGCAGAAATTACGACATCAAGGCTGTCTAATCCATGACTTTACGTTGTTTTACACCCCCTGACGCATGTTTGCAGCCTGAATCGTAGACTGTCTCTCGTTGAATCGCGACACGAAAGATTTTGGGAGCAAGTGATGCGCAAAGTTACCGCTGCCGTCATGGCCTCAACGCTGGCGTTCAGTGCGTTTAGCCAGGCTGCTGAAGCTATCATCAGCGATAACAGTCCCTTACAAGAGGGCGCAACGCAGAACAGCAGCCAAAGCCATATGTTTGACGGCATAAGTTTAACCGAACATCAGCGTCAACAGATGCGAGATCTGATGCAGAGGGCACGACACGACCAGCCCCCTGTTAATGTTAGCGAAATGGAGACAATGCACCGCCTTGTCACCGCAGAAAATTTTGACGAAAGCGCTGTACGCGCTCAGGCCGAAAAAATGGCACAGGCACAGGTTGCCCGCCAGGTAGAGATGGCGAAGGTCCGCAACCAGATGTTCCATCTGCTAACGCCCGAGCAGCAAGCGGTTTTGAATGCCAGACATCAGCAGCGAATGGACCAGCTGCGTGAGGTTGCACGGATGCAGCGAAGCTCAGAAACGACGTTTTTCAGTAGCAATAGCAGTACCCGTAGTAACCAGTAAACCCTGTTTTCCTTGCCATAGACACCATCCCTGTCTTCCCCCACATGATGTGGGGGTTTTTTTTGCCTGTCATTCTCTTTTGTTAACCGTTTATTCATCCTTCGACTCCGCATGCTTCCGTTATAATAGCGGCATGACATGACAGGAGCGTTTATGAATCAATCCTATGGAAGACTGGTAAGCCGGGCCGCAATGGCCGCGACGGTAATGGCGTCGTGCTTGCTGGTCATCAAGGTTTTCGCGTGGTGGTATACCGGTTCGGTCAGTATTCTGGCGGCGCTGGTGGACTCGCTGGTGGATATTGCCGCCTCGCTGACCAATCTGCTGGTGGTGCGTTACTCGCTGCAGCCAGCGGATGAAGAGCATACGTTTGGGCATGGCAAAGCGGAGTCGCTGGCCGCGCTGGCGCAAAGTATGTTCATTTCCGGCTCTGCGCTGTTCCTGTTTTTAACCGGCATTCAGCATCTCGTTTCGCCGACACCGATGAACGATCCCGGCGTGGGCGTGATTGTGACGGTCGTTGCGCTTATATGCACACTTGTTCTGGTAACGTTCCAGCGCTGGGTTGTTCGCAAAACGCAAAGCCAGGCTGTACGGGCGGATATGCTTCATTATCAATCTGATGTTATGATGAATGGGGCTATTCTTATTGCGCTCGGTCTGGCCTGGTATGGCTGGCATCGCGCCGATGCGTTGTTTGCGTTAGGGATTGGTATCTATATTTTATATAGCGCCCTGCGGATGGGGTATGAAGCGGTGCAATCACTGCTTGACCGTGCCCTCCCGGACTCAGAACGTAATGAAATTTTTTCTATTGTGACCTCCTGGCCCGGCGTCAGCGGTGCACACGATCTTCGAACGCGGCAGTCAGGGCCGACCCGCTTTATTCAGATTCACATTGAAATGGAAGACAACCTGCCACTGGTTCAGGCTCACGTCATAGCTGAGCAGGTCGAGCAGGCGATTTTGCAGCGTTTTCCTGGTTCAGACGTCATCATTCACCAGGATCCCTGCTCGGTTGTACCCGGTCATGTTGGGCTTTCGTAATTCGTTGTAAAAAAGTGAGCCAGGCCAGCATTTTGTGTATAAATTACCGCCATTTGGTCTGACCTGAATCAATTCAGCTGGAAGGGATTGATATACTATTTGCAGTATTCGTTGGTCGATAAGTTTCTTCCGGCAACAGATTTCAATTTTGCATTCCTAAGTTCAGAGGTAGTCATGATTAAGAAAATCGGTGTGTTGACAAGCGGCGGTGATGCGCCGGGCATGAACGCGGCAATTCGTGGTGTTGTCCGTGCAGCGCTGACGGAAGGCCTGGAAGTTTTTGGCGTTTATGACGGTTATCTGGGCCTGTATGAAGATCGTATGGTTCAGCTCGACCGTTACAGCGTGTCTGACATGATCAACCGTGGCGGTACTTTCCTCGGTTCTGCGCGCTTCCCGGAATTCCGCGATGAACACGTTCGTGAAGTGGCTATCGAAAACATGAAGAAACGCGGTCTGGACGCCCTGGTGGTTATCGGTGGTGACGGCTCGTACATGGGTGCAAAACGTCTGACCGAAATGGGTTTCCCGTGCATCGGTCTGCCGGGCACCATCGACAACGACATCAAAGGTACTGACTACACTATCGGCTTCTTTACCGCACTGGGTACCGTTGTTGAAGCGATTGACCGTCTGCGTGACACCTCGTCTTCTCACCAGCGTATCTCTATCGTTGAAGTGATGGGCCGTTACTGTGGCGACCTCACGCTGGCGGCAGCGATTGCGGGCGGTTGCGAATTTATCGTCGTGCCAGAAGTCGAATTTAGCCGTGAAGATCTGGTGGCTGAAATCAAAGCGGGCATCGCGAAAGGTAAAAAACACGCGATCGTCGCTATCACCGAGCACATCTGTGACGTTGACGAGCTGGCGAAGTACATTGAAGCCGAAACCAAACGCGAAACCCGCGCTACCGTACTGGGTCACATCCAGCGTGGCGGTTCCCCAGGACCTTACGACCGTATTCTGGCGTCCCGTATGGGCGCATACGCTATCGATCTGCTGCTGCAGGGTCACGGCGGCCGCTGCGTCGGTATTCAGAACGAAAAACTGGTTCACCACGACATCATCGACGCGATTGAAAACATGAAGCGTCCGTTCAAAGGTGACTGGCTGGACTGCGCGAAAAAACTGTACTGATCGGCGTTTGGTTTGTGCCGGGTGGCGGCAAGGTAAATGCAAAACGGTAACCCTTGGGTTACCGTTTTTTTTATGTTTGCTCCCTCTCCCGTGGGAGAGGGTTGGGGTGAGGGCATCAGGCCGCTCATAACCCTCTTTTATTCCACTACGTTATAGCCAATCTTTTTTTATTCTTTAATCCTCGATTCGCTTTCTGGCACGCTGCATTCATCAAAACACTACACAAGAGAGCTGGGCGATGAATAAATGGGGCGTGGGTTTAACATTATTGCTGGCATCGACCAGCGTTCTGGCTAAGGACATCCAGTTACTGAACGTGTCATACGACCCGACGCGTGAACTGTACGAGCAATACAACAAAGCGTTTGCGGCACACTGGAAACAGGAAACCGGCGACAACGTCGTGGTTCGCCAGTCTCACGGTGGTTCTGGCAAGCAGGCGACTTCCGTCATCAACGGTATTGAAGCCGACGTGGTGACCCTGGCGCTGGCCTACGACGTTGACGCGATCGCCGAGCGTGGCCGTATCGACAAAAACTGGATCAAACGCCTGCCGGATAACTCCGCGCCATACACCTCGACCATCGTTTTCCTGGTCCGTAAAGGCAACCCGAAACAGATCCATGACTGGAATGACCTGATTAAGCCGGGCGTGTCAGTCATCACCCCTAACCCGAAAAGCTCTGGTGGCGCTCGCTGGAACTACCTGGGCGCATGGGGCTACGCGCTGCATCACAACAACGGCGACCAGGCCAAAGCGCAGGAATTTGTGAAAGCGCTGTATAAAAACGTTGAGGTGCTGGACTCCGGCGCGCGTGGCGCCACCAACACCTTCGTCGAGCGCGGGATTGGCGACGTGCTGATCGCATGGGAAAACGAAGCCCTGCTGGCTACCAATGAACTGGGTAAAGACAAGTTCGAGATCGTGACCCCAAGCGAATCGATTCTGGCTGAGCCAACCGTCTCTGTTGTCGATAAAGTGGTTGAGAAGAAAGATACCAAAGCGGTGGCGGAAGCCTACCTGAAGTATCTGTACTCGCCAGAAGGCCAGGAAATTGCCGCGAAAAACTTCTATCGTCCACGCGATCCGGCCGTTGCGAAGAAATACGAAAGCGTCTTCCCTAAACTGAAACTCTTCACCATTGATGACGAGTTCGGCGGCTGGACGAAAGCGCAGAAAGAGCACTTCTCTAACGGCGGCACGTTCGATCAGATCAGCCAGCGCTAACCATTAGCCAATGACACGGTGACCCGGCGTGAGAAATCCGCCGGGTTTTTTATTTGGTCATCATTTTGCGTTACTCTTTTGCCTCTATTGAAAACAGGGAACGCGTTGTGAAAAAAATTATCTTATTGATCCTCATTGTCATCGCCCTTGCCGCTGGCGGCGTGTACTGGATGAAAGCGGGTAATCCGAATGCTTTGCGACATATCGTTCTCGACCAGTGCGTGCCGAATCAGATCCAGAACCGCAACCCGGCCCCCTGTGCCCAGGTGAAAACGGATGCAGGCTACGTGGTATTTAAAGACCGCAACGGGCCGCTGCAATACCTGCTGATGCCGACATATCGCATCAACGGCACCGAGAGCCCGCTATTGACCGAAGCGCATACGCCGAACTTTTTCTGGCTGGCCTGGCAGTCGCGCAGCTTTATGACCATGAAGCGCGGATCCGAGGTACCTGACAGCGCCATTTCGCTGACGATTAACTCGCCGACTGGCCGCACGCAGAACCATTTTCATATTCATATCTCCTGCCTGCGCCCGGACGTGCGCGAGAAGCTCAATGCGGCACAGGGAGAAATCAGCACCCAGTGGCTGCCGCTTCCTGGCGGGCTTGAAGGGCATGAGTATCTTGCTCGCCGGGTGACGGAGAATGAGCTGGTGCAGCGCAGCCCGTTCATAATGCTGGCTGAAGAGCTTCCGGAAGCGCGCGACCATATGGGGCGTTTCGCACTGGCGATGGCGCAGCAGTCGGATGGTTCGTTTGTGTTGCTGGCAACCGAACGTAACTTGCTGATGCTTAACCGCGCGTCAGCTGAGGAACTGCAGGATCATCAATGCGCTATCCTGAATTGACCCCACCATAAATAGCGTTTACTCGCCCTGCCTGTCGCCGTAGACTTGCTGAAAAATTCTACAGGAGACAGGTATGTCGCTCTGGTCAACGTATCCTCTGCTGCTGCCTTCACTGATCGTTGGCGTCACTATCGTGCTATGGGCGACGTCGCTGTTGCCGGAATTCATCACCGCGCTGCTGTTCTTTACGGCGGCAATGACCGCGAAGATTGCCCCGCCGGAGGTGATTTTCGGCGGTTTTGCTTCGTCGGCCTTCTGGCTGGTCTTCAGCGGATTCGTGCTCGGCGTGGCGATCCGTAAAACCGGACTGGCGGACAGGGCCGCCCGGGCGCTGTCGGCAAAGCTCACCGACTCCTGGGTGTTGATGGTGGCAAGCGTGGTGCTGCTGAGCTATGCGCTGGCGTTTGTGATGCCGTCGAATATGGGACGAATTGCGCTGCTGATGCCGATTGTCGCCGCAATGGCGAAACGCGCCGGTATCGCCGACGGCTCCCGCGCCTGGTTTGGTCTGGCGCTGGCGGTAGGGTTCGGGACGTTCCAGCTTTCGGCGACGATTCTGCCCGCTAACGTGCCTAACCTGGTGATGAGCGGTGCGGCGGAAGGCTCGTACGGCATCCATCTGAACTATGTCCCGTATCTGCTGCTTCACACGCCGGTGCTGGGCATTCTCAAAGGCCTGATTCTGATTGGCCTGATCTGCTGGCTTTTTCCCGGCAGCCCAAAACCGCCGAAGGAACAGGCGCCGTCTGAGCCTATGGGGCGGGACGAAAAGCGTCTTGCCTGGCTGCTGGCGGTGGTGCTGGGGATGTGGGTGACGGAGAGCTGGCACGGCGTGGGACCCGCCTGGACGGGGCTGGCGGCGTCGATCATCGTTATGCTGCCGCGCGTTGGCTTTATCACCGGGGAAGAATTTTCAGCGGGGGTGAATATGCGCACCTGCATTTACGTTGCGGGCATTCTTGGGCTGGCGATCGTGGTGACGCAAACCGGCATCGGAACGGCGGTGGGCGAGGCGTTGCTCCGCATTATGCCGCTGGATGCAGACCGACCGTTCACCAGTTTCCTGGCGCTGACCGGTATTACCACCGCACTCAACTTCATTATGACCGCCAACGGCGTTCCGGCGCTGTATACCACCCTGGCGCAAAGCTTCTCGGACGCGACCGGTTTCCCGCTGCTGTCGGTGATCATGATTCAGGTGCTGGGCTATTCCACGCCGCTGCTGCCGTATCAGGCGTCGCCGATCGTGGTGGCGATGGGGCTAGGAAAGGTGCCTGCCAGGGCGGGGATGGTGCTTTGTCTGGCGCTGGCTATTGCAACGTATCTGGTG
Organism: Enterobacter sp. ECC-249; assembly: GCF_043965265.1. Taxonomy (NCBI): domain Bacteria; kingdom Pseudomonadati; phylum Pseudomonadota; class Gammaproteobacteria; order Enterobacterales; family Enterobacteriaceae; genus Enterobacter; species Enterobacter sp. ECC-249. Next base: position 473,122 of record NZ_CP143660.1, on the reverse strand, counting down.
CTGCTGCCGCTGGATTATCTGTGGTTTAGCCTGCTGGGACGGCTGTAAAAAAGCCCGGTGGCGCTGACGCTTACCGGGCCTACAGAACCGTAGGGCGGGTTAGCGAAGCGCCACCCGCCACAAAGGCAATTACGCCTGTTTAGCCGCTTCTGCCGCTTTAACGATCACCGCGAAAGCGTCCGCTTTCAGGGATGCACCGCCAACCAGCGCGCCATCGATGTCCGGCTGGGTGAACAGCTCAGCAGCGTTGGAGGCGTTTACGGAACCGCCGTACTGGATGATCACTTGCTCAGCGACTTTCGCGTCGGCTTTCGCAATGTGGTCACGAATGAATTTGTGAACCGCCTGAGCCTGCGCAGGGGTTGCAGATTTGCCGGTACCGATCGCCCAGACTGGCTCGTATGCGATTACCGCGCCTTCGAACGCTGCCGCGCCCTGGGTTTTCAGCACTGCGTCGATCTGACGTGCGCACACTTCTTCGGTTTTGCCCGCTTCGTTTTCCGCTTCGGTTTCACCGATGCACAGAACCGGGATCAGACCCTGCTCTTTCAGCACGGCGAATTTCTTCGCGATGAACTCGTCGGATTCTTTGTGATAGGTGCGACGCTCGGAGTGGCCGATGATGATGTATTTCGCGCCGATATCTTTCAGCATTTCAGCGGAGGTTTCACCGGTGAACGCGCCAGACAGGTTAACGTCAACGTTCTGCGCGCCCAGAATGATGTGGCTGCCGTCAGCGGCGTGTTTAGCCAGATCCAGGTACATATCCGGCGGAGCGATAGCAACCGCGCAGCCCGTCACGCCAGCCAGCTCTTTACGCAGGTTCGCAACCAGCTCGTTTACCATGTGGCGGCTGCCGTTCAGTTTCCAGTTACCCATCACTAAAGGATGTCGCATTTCAATTCTCCACGCTAAATAAGCGAATTAAGGAATATGGCCACCCTGTCGGGCAGCATGGTCTGTGAATCAGTATAGAGATTTTCCCTCGAAAGGCTTTGCTTTTTGTCATTAATTCGCCCCGCCGAGAGTGTCAGATAGTGCCAGCTTAATCGGTTCAACAGCGAAGGTCAGTCCTTTTTCGCCGTTGTCCGCCACAACATAGCGGATCGCGCCTTCGGTATCGGCGTAGTAACGCTTGTTTTTCCCGGCGGTAAGGAGTTTTTGCAGCTTTTGCTGGCTTTGCTTTTTCGTCAGCGCAGGGGTAAAGGCCTGCAGTACCGCGCTCATGTACTCCAGCGCTTTCGCCTTAGCGGCTTTCTGCTCTGGCCCCTGTATCGGCAGCCAGGTGATTTGCATGCTTTTAATTTTTAACGTCCCGCGCTCAAGCGCCGTTGAGGCATACAAATTCTCGTTAATCTTGCTTGCCGCACGGGTCAGGGTAGGCGTGTCGCGAGGGCCATCAATGGCGCGAAACTCATCCAGCGGGAGCGTTGGATTGGCCTGGTTGAAGGTTTCACGAAACTCGCTGATGGACTGATCGAACGACGGCGCGCCCGCCAGCAGATACGGCGCTGTGGTCGGGGCAGTGGTTTCGGCGGCGTGCAGGTGAAAACCCACGCTGAGCAGCGCTAAACACAGGAAGAGAGAACGTGCCGAACTTTTCATCAACATTGCCCCTGGCCGTAAGTGCTCATGATTAAAACGATATCTGGTCGGCTTGTCAAAAGGTCACAACTCCAGGGTAAAATGCGCGCTATACGATAATAAGGAACCTTACATGACCATACAGCAGTGGCTGTTTTCATTCAAAGGGCGTATTGGACGCCGTGATTTTTGGATCTGGATGGTGACGTGGGTTGTCGCCATGCTGCTTCTGTTTTTCGTCGCTTACAACGCATGGCTGAGCACGCAAACGGCGGCCTTCGCGCTGGTCTGCCTGCTCTGGCCAACGGCGGCCGTAGTCGTAAAACGGCTGCACGATCGCGGACGTTCCGGCGCGTGGGCATTTCTGATTATTCTGGCGTGGATGCTGGTGGCGGGAAACTGGGCGATGCTTCCGTCCATCCTGCCGTGGGTTGTGGGCAGGCTGCTGCCTTCGGTCATCTTCGTAATGATGATTGTCGATCTGGGCGCGTTTATTGGCACCCAGAGCGAAAACAAATACGGTAAAGACACCGTTGAGGTGAAATACCGCTGATTACCAGTAGTGTTCGGCGGTCATATGGCCCGGTCGGCGGCGAAGATGTTTCGTCATCTGCCGGGTATCCTTCAGAAGCTGCTGCGTGTCACGTACCATCTGCGGGTTGCCGCACAGCATGACGTGGCTGGTTTCAGCGTTCAGCGGCAAACCGACCGCCTCTTCCAGGGCACCACTCTCAATAAGCGCCGGCACGCGACCGGTCAGCGTTCCTGCTACGGTTTCACGGCTGACAACCGTCTGAATCTTTAACTTTCCGCTGTACTGCTGTTCCAGCGCCTGCATCTGCGGCAGGTAGCTCAGGTCTGCGGCGTAGCGCGCGGCGTGCACTAGCACGATATTTTTAAAACGCTCGAGGTCTTTGCCGTACTGCAAAATAGAGAGATAAGGGCCGATGGCCGTACCGGTTGCCAGCATCCAGAGCGTCTCACAATCCGGGATCTCTTCGAGCACAAAGAAGCCTGCCGCTTCACTCACAATTTGCACGTCGTCGCCGGGCTTAAGGGCGGCAAGGCGCGGGCTGAGCTTACCGTCAGGAACGGTGACCAGATAGAACTCAAGATCCGGGTTATCAGGCGCGTTAACGTAAGAGTAGGCGCGCTGCACGCGCTCGCCGTCGACGTCCAGCCCCAGCTTCGCAAATTGCCCGGCTTTAAACGGGTGAACGGGAGCATGGACGGTGAGACTAAATAGCGCATCGGTCCAGAACTGTACCTTTGTGACTTTACCTGTTACCCAGTCCGCCATGATCTTCTCCTGTGCTGTTTCTCTGTTCTATCTTCCGTACTTGTGGTGACAATTTCCAGCCCGTCAGGGCCGGAAAGCTCTATCGATCAAACGGTTTTACAGAATGTGCGTCTGTACGTCCGGGTCTTTGCGGTCGAGATAGTGGATAGACTGGATGCGGCGAATGGTGCGTGATTTACCGCGGATCAGCAGCGTTTCGGTGGTGGCCATATTACCCTTGCGGGTGATGCCGTCCAGCAGATCGCCTTTGGTGATGCCGGTCGCCGAGAAGACGACGTTATCGCTACGCGCCATCTCGTCCAGCGCGAGCACTTTATTGGCCTCGATGCCCATCGCTTCGCAGCGCGCCAGCTCGTTTTCCCCGATGCGGCGGTTCTCTTCGCTGTCGCCTTTCACCTCGTGGCGCGGCAGCAGACGGGCCTGCATATCGCCGTCCAGCGCGCGGATCACGGCCGCAGAGACTACGCCTTCCGGTGCGCCGCCGATGCCGTACAGCACGTCCACTTCGCTGTCCGGCATGCAGGTCAGGATCGAGGCGGCAACGTCACCGTCCGGAATGGCAAATACCCGCACGCCGAGCTTTTGCATCTGCGCGATGGTGGCGTCGTGGCGCGGTTTCGCCAGAATCGTCACGGTGAGTTCGCTAAGGGGTTTGCCCAGGGCGTTGGCGATGTTGTACAGGTTCTCTTCCAGCGGCAGGCTAAGGTCGATTGCGCCTTTCGCGCCAGGACCGACAATCAGCTTTTCCATGTACATATCCGGCGCGTTAAGGAAACAGCCCTTATCGCCCACGGCCAGCACCGCCAGGGCGTTGGCCTGACCCATTGCCGTCATGCGCGTACCTTCGATCGGGTCAACCGCGATATCCACGGCATCGCCTTTACCGGTACCGACTTTTTCACCGATATAGAGCATCGGCGCTTCGTCGATCTCGCCTTCGCCGATCACAATGGTGCCGTCGATGTTGACCTGGTTAAGCACAATGCGCATGGCATGGACGGCTGCGCCGTCGGCGGTATTTTTGTCGCCACGACCCAGCCATTTATAACCTGCAAGGGCGGCTGCTTCGGTGACGCGGGAAAACTCGATAGCAAGTTCACGTTTCATGAGGTACTCGTGCAATCAAAAGGAATTGCACGAAGTTTATCACAGAGTGGGGAAGGGGGAGGGGTGGTGCGGTCTGAGCCCCTCACCCCGGCCCTCTCCCCAAAGGGGAGAGGGTGTTTTAAGTCCCCTCGCCCCTTTGGGGAGAGGGTTAGGGTGAGGGGTGAGTCTGTCTTACTCTTCGTGCTCTTCCCACGCCATGGCGCGTTTCACCGCTTTCTTCCAGCCGCTGTAGCGGAAGTTACGCTCGGTGGTTTCGATGCCAGGGCGGAATTCGCGTTCGATAACCGCTTTCTCCTGCAGCTCGTCCAGGTTCTGCCAGAAGCCTACCGCCAGACCGGCAAGGTACGCCGCACCCAGCGCCGTCACTTCACGCACTTCAGGGCGCTCAACGCGGGTGCCCAGAATGTCGGACTGGAACTGCATCAGGAAGTTATTCGCTACCGCACCGCCGTCGACGCGCAGGGCGTGCAGACGAATGCCGGAGTCCGCCTGCATCGCTTCCAGCACGTCGCGCGTCTGGTAGGCGATGGATTCCAGGGTGGCGCGAATAATGTGGTTAGAATTCACGCCGCGCGTCAGACCGAAAATCGCACCGCGTGCATACGGATCCCAGTACGGCGCGCCCAGACCGGTGAACGCTGGCACCACGTACACGCCGTTGGTGTCTTTCACCTTGGTCGCGAAGTACTCGGAGTCGAACGCATCGCTGATCAGCTTCATCTCGTCACGCAGCCACTGGATAGACGCACCGGCCATGAACACCGCACCTTCCAGGGCATAGTTCACTTCGCCGCGCGGTCCGCAGGCGATGGTGGTCAGCAGGCCGTTTTCTGATTTCACCGCTTTCTCGCCGGTGTTCATCAGCATAAAGCAGCCGGTGCCGTAGGTGTTCTTCGCCATCCCTTCCTTGACGCACAGCTGGCCGAACAGCGCCGCCTGCTGGTCACCGGCAATACCGGCGATAGGAATACGGGTGCCGCCTTTACCGCCGATGTTGGTCTGGCCGTACACTTCTGAAGACTTACGCACTTCAGGCAGCATCGCGCGTGGAATGTCCAGCGCGTCCAGCATCTTGTCATCCCACTCCAGGGTGTTGATGTTGAACAGCATGGTACGCGAGGCGTTGGTATAGTCGGTGACGTGAACGCGTCCCTGAGTCATCTTCCAGATAAGCCAGGTATCGACGGTGCCGAACAGCAGCTCGCCGCGTTTAGCACGTTCGCGTGAACCTTCCACGTGGTCGAGGATCCACTTCACTTTGGTGCCGGAGAAATACGGGTCAATCACCAGGCCTGTTGCGCTACGGATGTAATCTTCCATGCCCTCGCGCTTCAGTTTTTCGCAAATTTCTGAGGTGCGGCGGCACTGCCAGACGATGGCGTTATAAATAGGCTTACCGGTTTCGCGTTCCCAGACCACGGTAGTTTCACGCTGGTTGGTAATACCAATCGCGGCAATCTCGTCGGAACTGATATCGGCTTTCGCCAGCACTTCGACCAGCGTGGAGCTTTGTGACGCCCAAATCTCCATCGGGTCGTGCTCTACCCAGCCTGGACGAGGGTAAATTTGCTCAAATTCGCGCTGTGACACGCTGACGATGTTCGCGTCATGATCCATTACGACAGCGCGGGAGCTGGTAGTGCCCTGGTCGAGCGCAACGATATATTTTTTTTCGGTCATGGTATGTGTCCCGTAGTCAGATTACAGCGAAGCTTTTTGTTGTGCGGTAGAAGTCGTTTCCTTCTCCTCTTCCACACAGGTGTCGCACGGTAAGTGGCGACCAATTAATTTGCGGTAGCTGAACGCACCCAGCGCAGCCCCGACAACCGGCGCAAACAGCGGTACCAGGAAGTAAGGAATGTCTTTGCCACCGGTGAAGGCCACGTCGCCCCAGCCTGCAATAAAGGCGAACGCTTTAGGTCCGATATCACGTGCCGGGTTCATCGCGAAGCCGGTCAGCGGGCCCATGGAAGCGCCAATCACCGCAATCAGCAGGCCAATCAGCAGAGGGGCCAGCGGGCCGCGCGGAATGCCGTTTCCGTCGTCGGTCAGCGCCAGGATAACGCCCATCAGAATAGCGGTAATCACCATTTCAACTGCGAACGCCTGCACAAAATTGATATGCGGGTTAGGGTAGGTTGAGAAGATGCCTGCCAGATCCAGACTTTCGACGCTGCCGCGTACCATATGATGCGTCTGTTCGAAGTCGATGAAAAGATTGTAATAAAGCCCGTAAACTAACGCCGCTGCGCAAAACGCGCCGGCAAACTGAGAAAGAATGAAAGGAACAACTTTGCGTCCGTCGAAGCACGCGAACAGCCACAGTGCGATTGTCACCGCCGGGTTAAGATGTGCACCAGACACTCCTGCGGTCAGGTAGATGGCCATCGCCACGCCCAGACCCCAGATGATACTGATTTCCCACTGCCCAAAACTGGCACCCGCCACTTTCAGTGCAGCGACACAGCCCACTCCGAAGAATATCAACAACCCGGTACCAAGGAACTCGGCAATGCACTGGCCTTTTAAGGTTGATGTCTGACTCATAATCGGAATCCTGAAGAAATTGATGTTTATTGTTAGCATGGCCGCCCGTGACAGCCACGATGCCCTGTAGACATAGTGTTAATTTATCGTTAACGAGCAAAAACGAGAAATATCGAAATCAAAATGTGTGGTCTGTGTCAATAAAATGAGCGTTTTCGCGCCATAAAGCACATTTTTCCAACAGTACAGGATGGGTACAAGAATGTGAGCTGAATCATTTCATTAACGAATCAGTTAACAATTTAGGGGTATATGACGCGAACGCACCAGGACCAGACCTAAAAGTGTTGCAAACCGCGATCTGCGCGGTGTGTCGCTGGACACAGAGCGCCGCGCTCCATACAATCGACGGTATATGTCGTGCGCGTTTATGTTAAAGCGTCGCCTTGCAATTCAGGAGAGGTAGCATCATGTCTTTAGAAGTGTTTGAGAAACTGGAATCGAAAGTACAGCAGGCGATTGACACCATCACCCTGCTGCAGATGGAAATTGAAGAGCTGAAAGAAAAGAACAACAGCCTGGCGCAGGAAGTACAGAACGCGCAGCACGGTCGCGAAGAACTGGAGCGCGAAAACAACCAGCTGCGCGAGCAGCAGAACGGTTGGCAGGATCGGCTGCAGGCGCTGCTGGGACGTATGGAAGAAGTCTGATTCCCGTTGGGATGAACTGATCGGGCCGGGTAAGGCGAAGCCGCTACCCGGCTTTTTTTATGCCAGTTATAAAAAAGGCCGCCAGAGGCGGCCTTAACGCTACTTGTCCTGCGCTGTCATAGCAAAAGCAACGAACACATTCGGTTCATCACTCTTTACAACGAGCACGCTGGCGACAATGAACGCGATACATAAATAGCGTTTCATTATGCGGTCCCTGCGGCTAACCGCTCCACCGTTCACCACCGGTGATAAGTCGGTGGACACAAGCCTGGTTAAAGGCTGCTTTACGGTTGTGAGTACACCTTTCCCTGGACCGATGCCCATTTGCGAAATGGCGGAAAGGGACGCAGCATCATAATGAGCAACAGCAGCGTAGTTAAGGTTTTCATAGATAATTAGGAATTTATAAAGGGTCGATGGGGTTACCTGAGATTTGAACCAGGGTAAGATAAAAATCCTGGTTAAAGGCTGCAAAACTTCCCAACGGACCGCGAATCCCGAGGGACAAAAAAACCGCCACATTGCTGTTGGCGGTTTTTTTATGGTCCACGCTTACGTTTTTACTACTCGATATCCAGCGGATCTTCGGAAAGGATAATGCCGGTATTATCTGCGTAGAGGTGGTCGCCGGAAAAGAAGGTCACGCCGCCGAAATTCACGCGCACGTCGCTTTCGCCGATGCCGTCACCCGCCGCCCCTACCGGTATGGCCGCGATGGCCTGAATCCCGATATCCAGGTCTTCCAGATCGTCCACCTGGCGCACGGAACCGTACACTACAAGGCCTTCCCACTCGTTCTGCACGGCAATGCCGGCCAGCTCAGCATCAATCAATGCGCGACGCACGGAACCACCGCCATCGACCACAAGAACGCGGCCACGGCCGTTCTGTTCGAGCAGATCATACAGCAACCCGTTGTCCTCGAAACATTTCACCGTGACGATCTGTCCGCCAAACGACGACCGCCCACCAAAGTTGGAGAACAGCGGTTCAACGACGTTGACATCTTCCTGGTAGATGTCACAAAGCTCGGAGGTATCGTATTTCATAGGTTTAACGCTCAGTTGCTGCGAATGTGTTCAGTATATCGTGCGAAATGCGTTGTTGGCAAAATCATCAATTGTTAATTGATATTTGTCAGCTAACGCAGCGTCTGGCTTAAGACAATCCCGATGACGAACAACAGGTTAGTCAGCAGCGCGCCTTTTACCGTGCGCTCCAGCATTGGCGGCATGGCGGACGGGCTGAGTTCACGCATCACAAAGCGGGCCTGCTTAATCAGCAGCGGCGCGGCAAGCACAAACAGCCAGCCCCACACGCTCTGCAAGGAAATCAGGTTAAACAGCGCCAGACAAACCAGCGCGCCAATGAGCAGGCAGGCATGATAGCGGCGGGCATTGACCGGCCCCAGACGGACCGCCAGGGTATTTTTGCCGTTCTCGCGATCGCTGTCGATGTCGCGCAGGTTGTTGATGTTGAGCACCGCCGTCGCCAGCAGACCGCAGGCGGTCGCGGGCAGGAACAGGGCAGGGATCACCGTATGCGCTTGCAGGTACCAGCTTCCCATCACGCTCAGCCAGCCGAAGAACACCAGTACGGAGATATCCCCGAGCCCAATATAACCGTAAGGTCGTGTGCCGACGGTGTAGGTGATTGCCGCGATAATGGCCAGTAAACCCAGCACCAGGAAGCCAATGAAATCACTGGTAGTCTTAGACGCCACCGTTACCAGCGCCAGGCCGGATAAACAGATCAGCACCACGGTGATAATCAGCGCGCGCTTCATCTGCGCCTGGGTAATCACCCCTTTTTGCATTCCACGCAGCGGCCCGATACGGTCAGGTTTGTCGCTGCCTTTCACCGCGTCGCCGTAGTCGTTGGCGAGGTTGGAGAGAATTTGCAGCAGGCCGGCGGTAATCAATGCCAGCGCGGCGACCAGCGGATCGAAATAACCCTGCCACCAGGCAAGCGCCGTGCCAACGATAATCGCGGCAAAGGCCAGAGGGAGTGTTTTAGGGCGCAGACTTTCGAGCCACGCCTGCGTACGGCTGATGTCAGTCATAAGTATTTAGCCAATAAAAATGGGGGCATTAGCCCCCATTAAACGTGATGAGAATCCAGTAACCGCGATTATAGGATAAAACGGCTCAGATCTTCATCTGCCACTAACGCATCCAGATGTTTACTCACATATTCTGCGTCAATGGTAACGGTTTGACCGTTCAGATCGCTCGCGTCGTAAGAGATATCTTCCACCAGGCGTTCCAGCACGGTATGCAGACGACGCGCACCGATGTTTTCGGTGGTTTCGTTCACCTGCCATGCAGCCTGGGCAATACGTTTGATACCATCTTCGGTGAACTCGAGGTTCACGCCTTCGGTCGCCATCAGCGCTTTGTACTGTACGGTAGCAGAGGCGTTTGGCTCAGTCAGGATACGTTCGAAATCTTCGGTGGTCAGCGCCTGCAGCTCAACGCGGATAGGCAGACGCCCCTGCAGTTCTGGGATCAGATCCGACGGGCTGGCTACCTGGAAAGCACCTGAAGCGATAAACAGGATGTGGTCCGTTTTCACCATGCCGTGCTTGGTGGAGACGGTGCAGCCTTCAACCAGCGGCAGCAGGTCGCGCTGAACGCCTTCGCGTGACACGTCCGGGCCGGAGCTGTTGCCGCCGCGCTTACAAATTTTGTCGATTTCGTCGATAAACACGATGCCGTGCTGCTCAACCGCGTCGATAGCGTCCTGCTTCAGCTCTTCCGGGTTCACCAGCTTCGCCGCTTCTTCTTCAATCAGCAGCTTCATCGCGTCTTTGATTTTCAGCTTACGCGCTTTCTGCTTCTGGCCGCCCAGGTTCTGGAACATGGACTGCAGCTGGCTGGTCATCTCTTCCATGCCCGGAGGCGCCATGATTTCCACACCCATTGGCGCGGCAGCGAGATCGATCTCAATCTCTTTGTCATCCAGCTGGCCTTCACGCAGTTTTTTGCGGAACGCCTGACGTGCAGCAGACGGTTCTGCCTGCTGTTCTGCCTGGCCCCAGTTGTTTTTTGCCGGTGGGATCAGCACGTCGAGAATGCGCTCTTCGGCCATCTCTTCCGCGCGATAGCGGTTTTTCTCAATCGCCTGGACGCGCACCATTTTGATCGCCGAGTCGGTCAGATCGCGGATGATGGAGTCCACTTCTTTACCCACGTAGCCCACTTCGGTGAACTTGGTGGCTTCAACTTTGATGAACGGCGCGTTAGCCAGTTTCGCCAGACGACGGGCGATTTCGGTTTTACCGACGCCGGTCGGGCCGATCATCAGAATGTTTTTCGGCGTGACTTCGTGGCGCAGCTCTTCATCAAGCTGCATACGACGCCAGCGGTTACGCAGGGCGATAGCCACGGAGCGCTTGGCGTTATCCTGGCCAATAATGTGTTTGTTCAGTTCGCTGACAATTTCGCGTGGGGTCATTTCAGACATGGGAGATCCTTACGCTTTGGAGGTCAATTCTTCGATGGTGTGGTTGTGGTTGGTATAGATGCAGATATCACCTGCAATATCCAACGCCTTCACCGCGATATCACGCGCGTTCATGTCGGTATTTTCCAACAGCGCGCGGGCAGCAGCCTGGGCATAAGGGCCGCCAGAGCCGATAGCAATCAGGTCATTTTCCGGCTGAATCACGTCACCGTTACCGGTGATGATAAGCGAAGCGGTTTCATCGGCCACGGCCAGCAGCGCTTCGAGCTTGCGCAGCATGCGGTCGGTACGCCAGTCTTTTGCCAGCTCCACGGCAGCTTTCACCAGATGACCCTGGTGCATTTCCAGTTTGCGTTCAAACAGTTCAAACAGCGTGAAGGCATCCGCCGTGCCGCCTGCAAAACCGGCGATCACTTTGTCGTTGTAGAGACGGCGCACTTTCTTCACGTTGCCTTTCATGACGGTATTACCCAGCGTGGCCTGGCCATCACCGGCGATTACCACATGGCCGTTACGGCGTACACTTACTATTGTTGTCACGAGCAGACCCCCTGGTTACAGAATCGGGAAACAGAAGCCCTGAGCCTGTGCCCAGGGCTGAATTAAATGATAGATGGGGGGGATTTTGGGGGTTTCAACCCCCGGAGGCGAGTCGAATGCAGTTTGTGTGACCGGCGATTTTCAAACGCGAAATGGTGCCATCGGCATTTTCTTTGCCTTTGACCGGACCAATCACCACGCGATTCCAGCCGTTGTTGGTGGTAATACGCGAATCAAACCCTTCAAAGGCCAGCTGAGCACGTACCGTTTCCGCCTGCTCGGCACCTTTGAACGAACCGCACTGTACCATCCAGCGGCGCTCGTCTTTTTTCTCAGCCGTCTGCTTCGGCGCTTCGGTCTCTTTCGTTACCGGCGCGGCCTGCTGCGTTTTCGGCTGCTGCGCGGTGGTATGCGCTGGCGTCTGGAGCAGATCCTGATACGGCTGAGCCGCCTGTTTCTGCGGCTGAGTTTTTGGCTGCTGCTGGACAGGCTGAGACTGCACCGTACGCGTCTGCTGTTGATATGGCTGTTCAGTTACCCGCGGCTGTGCTTTCGGCTGCTGCACCGGCTGGGTTTGCGCCCATTGCTGCTGCTGTTGTTGCTGCTGGATCTGCTGTTGCGCCTGACGTCGCTGCAGCGTTTGCTGACGCTGCGCCGGCGTCTGTTCATTCCACGGCACTTCGTTCAGCTGCGTAGGCTGCTGGCGCATATCGGCCTGCATTTGGGCCAGCAACTGACGCTGTTCATCCGTCAACTGATTCGCATTCTGTACTTCACCACCCGCAGAAGGTTCGGTTGGCGCACGCACCCCAGGCTGACGGCTTTCCAGCTCTTTGATATAGCGCCAGCGCTCTTCAGGCTTCGGAGGAAGACCATTTCCGGCAACTTTACTGGCCTGAAGAGCCTCAGACTCTTCTTTTTTATGGTGCGTGATAAAGTACAGGCCACCAATAAAGGCGACGACTACAGCCGCAGCAATAGCGACCATTGCTGGCGAGACAGCAGGCAGGTTACGTTGCTTTTTCCTTGAGCTACTCTTTTTGCGTCGCGAAGGTGCCGGCTGGCCGCGACGTACATAATCTCGTTGTGCCACTATCGTTTCGCTGTATTTATTCGTTCGTCAGTCCGCCATGTTACTTAAGCGGCGGGGCTTTGACCAGATAAGGGTATCCGAAAGACGTTTACTTTAAGTCAATGCCTGGGTAGTGCCGCGGACGATCAGTTCGCAGTCCAGCAACCTTGAGCCGCTGCTAACTGTTTGACCGTGAAGCTGATCCAGCAGAAGCAGCATCGCTTCGCGGCCGATTTGGTAGCGCGGCTGAGCGACCGTTGAGAGCGGCGGATCGCAAAATTCCGAAAGCGAAATATTGTCGAAACCGATGATCGATAAATCTTTCGGTATGCGAAGACCGCGGCGTTTGGCATACGATAATGCGCCCAGCGCCATCACGTCGCTGTGACAAAATACGGCGGTTGGTGGCTCAGGCAGGTCCAGAAGTTTCTCCAGCGCCTGTCCGCCCGCTGCGAAGGTAAAATCACCGCGTGCAATGTAGTGTGGATCGACGGTGACGCCGGTACGGCGCAGCGCCTGAACGTAGCCCTGCAAACGGTAGTGACACAGCGGCATCTCTTCCGGCCCGGCAATACAGCCGATGCGCTTGTGCCCCAGTTCCTGGAGATAGTTTACGGCGTTGAACGCGGCGGTGAGGTTATCAATGTGGACAGTCGGCAGCTCCAGCTCAGGCGCAAATTCGTTGGCCATGACCATCGGCGGTAAATTACGCTGCTCTTCAATGCTGGCATCAAACGGCAGACGAGAGCCAAGCAGCAGCATGCCGTCGATCTGCTTGGTGATAATGAGATCGATGAAGGTTTTTTCCTGCTGGTTCTGGTGAGCGCAGTCGCCGATCAGCACCAGGTAACCCTGTTCCGCCGCGGTGACTTCAATACCGCGGATAATCTCGCTGAAGAAAGGGTCACAGATGTCCGGCACAATCACCAGGATGGTGCGCGACTCGTTGCGTTTGACGTTACGCCCCATCGCCTGTGGGAAATAGCCCACTTCAAGCGCAGCCTGCTCCACCCGGTTACGGGTCGCCTGGGAGACTTTATCCGGGTTCATTAATGCGCGGGATACCGTTGCCGTAGAGACTTGTGCTTTCTGGGCAACGTCTTTCATGGTCGCCGGTGCGACCTCTTTCCTGGACTTCAACGTCTTCTCCTCGCCTGAACACCGAACTTCTGACATCACCATTTTTACAGATAGTTAATGGAATCGGTTACAGAATTTTCATAAAAAGTGTGAGGAGCGTTAAATTTTTCGATCCGTCTTCAGCCTTCGATGGGATCGACGTCCAGTACCCACTTCACTTTTCGCGCTTCCGGCAGCGTGTTGATGAGCGCCAGCGTGCCGCTGACGATATGCTGCAGGCGAACACGTGAGGGGTGCTGGAGCAAAATCTGCCAGCGGAAACGTCCGCCGCGCTTTGGCGCGAGAGCCGGCACCGGGCCCAGAATCCACAGCTGATTATCCACCAGCGGGCTGGCCTGCAGGAGGTTTCTCAGCTGCTGCAGGAAAAGAGGCGCCTGCTGGTTGTTGTGATCCTCCGCGCGGATGATGACGTGGCTGGTCCACGGCGGTAGCTGCATGGTCTGGCGTTCCGCCAGCGCCTGCTCGGCAAAGGCGTCATAGCCTTTGTGCAGAAGGGTTTGCAGCAGCGGGTGCTCCGGGTGGTGCGTTTGCAGCACCACTTCGCCCTGTTTACCGGCGCGCCCGGCGCGTCCTGCCACCTGGGTATAAAGCTGAGCGAAACGTTCGGCTGAGCGAAAATCTGCCGAGAACAGCGCGCCGTCCACGTCCAGCAGGGCGACCAGCGTCACGTCCGGGAAGTGGTGGCCTTTGGCAAGCATCTGGGTGCCAATCAGGATGCGCGCGCCACCGCGATGCACTTCCGCCAGCTGCTGTTCAAGCGCGCCTTTGCGGCTGGTGGTGTCCCGGTCAATACGCGAAATAGGCACGTCCGGGAAGAAGGGCCCAAGTGCCTGTTCCAGCTGTTCCGTTCCCAGACCCACCGGCACAATATGCGTTGAACCACATGACGGGCACTGGCGCGGCACCGGACGCTGGCTGTCGCAGTGGTGGCAGCGCAAATGCCGCTGGGCCTGGTGGAAGGTATAGTAGTGATCGCAGCGCGGGCACTCGGCAATCCAGCCGCAGTCGTGGCACAGCAGAGCGGGGGCAAATCCGCGACGGTTGAGGAAGAGAATGACCTGATTCCCCGCCTGCAAATGCTGGCGCATGCGGGTGATAAGCGCGGGCGCCAGCCCCGCCTGGACCTGCTGACCTTTCAGATCCAGCACGTGCTGAATGGCCGGACGGGCGTTCCCCGCGCGGCGCGTCAGGCGCAGCATGTGGTATTTACGCTGGCGAACGTTGTGCAGGGTTTCGAGCGCCGGCGTGGCGGAGCCGAGAATAATGGGAATTTGCTCGCTGTGCGCGCGGTAGACGGCCAGATCGCGGGCGTGATAGCGCCAGCCTTCCTGCTGTTTATAGGAGCTGTCGTGCTCTTCGTCGATCACGATTACGCCAAGATTTTTAAACGGCGTGAACAGCGACGAACGGGTGCCAATCACAATCGCCGCTTCGCCGTTTTTCGCTTTCAGCCAGGCGCTGAGGCGCTCGCTGTCGTTCAGGCCGGAGTGCAGCACCTCAACCGGCGCGTTAAAGCGCTCGCGAAATCGGGCGATGGTTTGCGGCGTCAGGCCAATTTCCGGCACCATCACCAGCGCCTGTTTGCCCTGCGCGAGCACGTTTTCCAGCACGCTCAGGTAGACCTCAGTTTTGCCGGAACCCGTCACCCCTGCCAGCAGCCAGGCAGAGAAATGATCGGAGGCGCTATGAATCGCACCCACGGCGGTGGCCTGCTCGGTATTCAGACGCAGGCGATCCCCTGAAACGGAGAAACTCTTCCGCCAGTCGTAAAGAGCGGGCGCTTCGCTGGCCAGTTCGCTCAGCCCTTTCTTTCTCAATGCCTGTAGCGCCGTTTCGCTGACCTCAAGCTCGTCGACCTGATGCCGCCAGATTTTCCCCTGACGCAGCGCCGCCAGCGCCTGCTGCTGTTTCTGCGAGCGCTTCAGGCTGTTGATGTCGACGGCCTGGCCTTCCTCCGTGGCAAACCAGTACCACATCGGCGCGTGGCTGGCGCTTTTGCCCTGACGCAGCATCATTGGCAGGGCGTGGAAAAGGACGTCGCCAATCGGATGATGATAATAATCTGCCGCCCACAGCAGCAGTCGCCAGGTGCTGGTGGAGTAAACAGGCTCGCTGTCCAGCACCTCAACGACCGATTTCAGTTCGTTAAGCGGCAGCTCGCTTTTATCGCTGACGGAGACAACGATCCCCACGCGCTGCTGTTTGCCAAACGGCACGGTTACGCGGCAGCCCGCTTTGGCGCTCATACTGTCTGGCAGCAGATAGTCAAAGGTGCGGGGAAGCGGAACGGGCAGGGCAACGTGAGCGACGGGCATCGAATCTTCCTGACTTGAAAAGTGGCGCGTTAGTATACACATTAGTAAAAGCGGCGTGCGGATCAGTTTGCATACGTTGGTCAAATTCTGTATGATTCTCCGCCTTTGGTGTACTTTACGCCAAAGAACTTACAATCAACATCGCGTGGTGTCTGGCGTTAGGGCTGGAAGAGCGACGCGGCCTTAACTGAGGTTCTCCCATGAAAAAAGATATTCACCCGAAATACGAAATGATTACTGCAAACTGTTCTTGCGGTAACACTATCCAGATCCGCTCTACCGTGGGTCACGATCTGAACCTGGACGTGTGCGGCAAATGCCACCCGTTCTACACTGGTAAGCAGCGTGATGTTGCAACCGGTGGCCGTGTTGACCGCTTCAACAAGCGTTTCAGCATCCCGGGCGCTAAATAAGTTTCCCGAAAAAAAGGCACCGCAAGGTGCCTTTTTTGTATCCGCTTCTCAGTATTCCCACGTCTCCGGGTCAATACCCAGTTCACGCATGATCACCTTCGCCTCCTCCGGGATTTCATCACTGCGCTCTTTGCGCAGATCTTCATCGTTCGGCAACGGTTGACCGGTAAACGCATGCAGAAACGCTTCGCACAGCAGTTCGCTATTGGTCGCGTGGCGCAGGTTGTTCACCTGACGACGCGTGCGTTCATCGGTGAGGATCTTCAACACCTTCAGAGGAATGGAAACCGTAATTTTCTTTACTTGCTCACTCTTCTTACCGTGCTCAGCGTATGGGCTGATATATTCGCCGCTCCATTCAGCCATGAGATACCTTTAATCCTCTCAGTCATTTATTTAAAGGTGCAAAACCTGTAACCACCCGTTTTGAACCGCAATCTTGTCTAGTTTACCGTAGAGACGATACCGTGGCACGGATATTGCCGCTGCAGCGTGCACTAAAGCATATAATTTTAACGGCTATTTGCGCATTGCTCAATCTATACGCAAAGAAGTTTAGATGTCCAGATGTATTGACGTCCATACTTTCAATGTTTACTCTGGTGCCTGACTTTTCACCTCATTCGCCAGGAAGCCCTCACCATGACGCGTAAACAGGCCACTATCGCAGTGCGTAGCGGATTAAATGATGACGAGCAGTACGGCTGCGTTGTCCCGCCTATTCATCTTTCCAGTACCTACAATTTCACCGGATTTAATGAACCCCGCGCGCATGATTACTCGCGCCGCGGCAACCCTACGCGTGACGTGACCCAGCGAGCGCTGGCCGAGCTGGAAGGTGGCGCAGGCGCCGTATTAACCAACACGGGGATGTCCGCCATTCACCTGGTGACCACCGTGTTCCTGAAGCCTGGTGACCTGCTGGTTGCGCCACACGATTGCTACGGCGGCAGCTATCGCCTGTTTGATAGCCTGGCGAAACGCGGCTGCTATCGCGTGCTGTTTGTCGATCAAAACGACGAACAGGCGTTGAAACAGGCCCTGGCCGAGAAACCGAAGCTGGTTCTGGTGGAAAGTCCAAGCAATCCATTGCTGCGCGTTGTCGATATTGCGAAAATTTGTCAGCTCGCAAGGGATGCGGGAGCGATAAGTGTAGTGGATAATACGTTCCTCAGTCCGGCCCTTCAGAATCCACTCGCACTGGGTGCCGATCTGGTATTGCATTCATGCACTAAATATCTGAACGGCCATTCTGATGTGGTGGCGGGCGTGGTGATTGCCAAAGATCCTGAAGTTGTCACCGAACTGGCATGGTGGGCCAATAATATTGGCGTCACCGCGGGGGCCTTCGACAGCTATCTGCTGTTGCGCGGCATCCGCACGCTGTCGCCGCGCATGGACGTGGCGCAGCGCAATGCCCAGGCGATTGTCGATTTTCTGCAAACCCAGCCGCTGGTGAAAAAGCTTTATCACCCGTCGCTGCCGGAAAATCAGGGGCACGAGATTGCCGCGCGTCAGCAGAAAGGCTTTGGCGCGATGTTAAGTTTTGAACTGGACGGTGACGAGCAAACGCTGCGTCGCTTCCTGAGCGGGCTGTCATTGTTTACGCTGGCGGAATCATTAGGTGGGGTTGAAAGCTTGATCTCCCACGCCGCGACCATGACGCACGCAGGTATGGCACCGGAAGCACGTGCCGCCGCCGGAATTTCTGAGACGCTGCTGCGTATCTCAACCGGCATTGAAGATTCTGAAGATTTAATTGCCGATCTGGAAAATGCCTTCCGGATCGCAGCCAAGGGGTAATCATGAGTGTGATAGCGCAGGCAGGGGCGAAGGGTCGTCAGCTGCACAAGTTTGGTGGTAGTAGTCTTGCTGATGTGAAATGTTACCTGCGTGTCGCAGGGATCATGACGGAATATTCACAGCCGGGTGACATGATGGTTGTCTCGGCGGCGGGCAGCACCACCAACCAGTTGATTAGCTGGCTGAAACTGAGCCAGACCGATCGCCTTTCTGCGCATCAGGTGCAACAGTCCTTACGCCGTTACCAGAGCGAGCTGATTGCCGGCCTGCTGCCTGCGGACGTGGCGGACGGGCTGATTAGCGCCTTCACGCATGACCTTGAGCGTCTGGCCGCCCTGCTGGATAGCGGGATTACCGACGCGGTGTATGCCGAAGTGGTGGGCCACGGTGAAGTGTGGTCCGCGCGCCTGATGGCTGCGGTTCTGCAACACCTGGGCGTGGAAGCGGCCTGGCTCGATGCGCGTGATTTCCTGCGCGCCGAACGCGCCGCGCAGCCGCAGGTGGATGAAGGCCTGTCCTACCCGCTGCTGCAACAACTGCTGGTGCAGCATCCGGGCAAGCGCATTGTGGTGACTGGCTTTATCAGCCGCAGCAACGCGGGTGAAACCGTGCTGCTGGGCCGTAACGGTTCGGACTACTCGGCAACGCAAATCGGTGCCCTGGCGGGCGTGTCCCGCGTCACCATCTGGAGCGACGTGGCCGGTGTTTACAGCGCGGACCCGCGTAAAGTGAAAGATGCCTGTCTGCTGCCGCTGCTGCGTCTCGACGAAGCCAGCGAGCTGGCGCGTCTGGCCGCGCCGGTACTTCATGCGCGCACGCTGCAGCCGGTTTCCGGCAGCGATATCGACCTCCAGCTGCGCTGCAGCTATACCCCGGATCAAGGCTCCACTCGCATTGAGCGCGTGCTGGCGTCCGGTACCGGGGCGCGTATTGTCACCAGCCACGACGATATCTGCCTGATTGAATTCCAGGTGCCTGCGGGCCAGGACTTCAAGCTGGCGCATAAAGATATCGACACGATCCTGAAACGCGCCCAGGTGCGTCCGCTGGCCGTTGGCGTGCATAACGATCGTCAGCTGCTGCAGTTCTGCTATACCGCTGAAGTGGCTGACAGCGCGCTGAAAATTCTGGATGAAGCGGGCCTGCCGGGCGAGCTTCGACTGCGTCAGGGGCTGGCGCTGGTGGCGATGGTGGGCGCGGGCGTCACCCGAAACCCGCTGCACTGCCACCGCTTCTGGCAGCAGCTGAAAGGCCAGCCGGTGGAATTCACCTGGCAGTCGGAAGAGGGTATCAGCCTGGTCGCCGTCCTGCGCAAAGGACCAACCGAGAGCCTGATTCAGGGTCTGCACACCTCCCTGTTCCGCGCGGAAAAACGCATCGGCCTGGTGTTGTTCGGGAAAGGCAACATCGGTTCCCGCTGGCTGGAGCTGTTTGCCCGCGAACAGGTGACGCTCTCGGCGCGCACCGGGTTTGAATTCATTCTCGCTGGCGTGGTGGACAGCCGCCGCAGCCTGCTGAACTACGAAGGGCTGGACGCCAGCCGCGCGCTTGCCTTCTTTAATGATGAAGCCGTCGAGCAGGATGAAGAGTCGCTGTTCCTGTGGATGCGCGCGCACCCTTACGATGACCTGGTGGTGCTGGACGTGACCGCCAGCGAACAGCTTGCCGATCAGTACCTTGATTTCGCCAGCCACGGTTTCCACGTCATCAGCGCCAACAAGCTGGCGGGAGCAAGCAGCACCGACAAATATCGTCAAATCCACGACGCGTTCGAAAAAACGGGGCGCCACTGGCTCTATAACGCCACCGTGGGTGCAGGCCTGCCGGTAAACCACACCGTGCGCGACCTGATTGAAAGCGGCGACAGCATTCTGGCGCTGAGCGGTATCTTCTCCGGTACGCTCTCCTGGCTGTTCCTGCAGTTTGACGGCACCGTACCGTTCACCGAACTGGTGGATCAGGCTTGGCAGCAGGGCTTAACCGAGCCCGACCCGCGCGTTGACCTCTCCGGTAAAGACGTGATGCGCAAGCTGGTGATCCTGGCGCGTGAAGCCGGTTACGACATTGAACCGGATTCCGTACGCGTAGAATCGCTGGTGCCTGCCGGCTGTGAAGAAGGTTCTGTGGACCATTTCTTTGAAAATGGTGAAGAGCTGAACGAGCAGATGGTACAGCGTCTGGAGGCGGCGAACGAGATGGGGCTGGTACTGCGCTATGTGGCGCGTTTCGAGGCTAACGGAAAAGCGCGAGTCGGCGTCGAGGCGGTGCGTCCTGAACATCCACTGGCGGCACTGCTGCCGTGTGATAACGTCTTCGCCATCGAAAGCCGCTGGTATCGCGATAACCCGCTGGTGATCCGCGGTCCTGGCGCGGGCCGCGATGTCACCGCTGGAGCCATTCAGTCCGACATCAACCGTCTGGCTAAGCTGCTGTAATCTCTCACACTAACCCTCTCCCCGCACAGTGGGAGAGGGCACCAGTCAGGACAGATTAAACCAAACGGTTTTTCGCATCCGCAATCGCCTGCGCCACCTGCTTCGGCGACACGCCGCCTTTCGCGGCACGTTTATCCAGGCAGGACTGCAGCGCAAGAATCGGATACACATCATCTCCGATAACCGCGCTAAACTTCTGCAGGTCGGCCAGCGCCAGATCTTCCAGCGGTTTACCATGACGAATAGCTTCCACCACCGCTTCACCCACAATGTGGTGCGCTTCGCGGAAAGGTACGCCTTTCGCCACAAGATAATCCGCCAGTTCGGTAGAGTTCGCATAGCCCTGCTGCGCCGCTTCCTGACAGCGCGGGCGCTTCACCTGAATGCCGTCCAGCACCAGCGCGCCCATATGCAGACAGTCCAGCCAGGTGTCGAGCGCGTCGAACAGCCCCTCTTTGTCTTCCTGCATGTCTTTGTTATACGCCAGCGGCAGCCCTTTCAGGGTCATCATCATGCCGGTCAGCGCGCCCTGCACGCGGCCACATTTGCCGCGGATCAGCTCCAGGGCGTCCGGGTTTTTCTTCTGCGGCATCAGGGATGAGCCTGAGGTCACGCGGTCGGACAGCTCGACGAAGCCCGCTTCGCCAGAGTTAAAGAAGATCAGGTCTTCCGCAAAGCGCGACAGGTGCACCATCCCGATAGAAGCATTAGAGAGCAGCTCCAGCACGTGGTCGCGGTCAGAGACGCTGTCCAGGCTGTTACGGGTGGCGGAGGCAAAGCCCAGCCAGCCTGCCAGCTGTTCGCGGTCGATTTCATACGCCGTGCCGGCCAGCGCGCCGCTGCCCAGCGGGCTGACGTCCAGACGCTTCAGGGTATCCTGCAGACGGCTTTCGTCACGCGCCAGCATCTCAACGTAGGCCAGACACCAGTGCGCGAAGGTCACCGGCTGGGCGCGCTGCAGGTGGGTATAACCCGGCATCACCGCGTCCTGGTTGTTCTGCGCGGTTTCCACCAGCGCGGTCTGCAGCTGACGGTTGGCCGCCAGCAGTTCGCCGACGGTATCTTTACACCACAGCTTCAGGTCGGTGGCGACCTGGTCGTTACGGCTGCGCCCGGTGTGCAGCTTTTTACCCAACTGGCCGACTTTGTCGATAAGTTTGCCTTCCACCCAGCTGTGAATATCTTCGGCATCGCTCTGCAGAATTTGCTGCGGATCCAGACGCACTTCTTCCAGCAGATTGTTCAGCGCCTCTTCCAGCTGCAGCTGTTCCTCTGGGGTCAATACGCCCACCGTCACCAGCGCTTTGGACCAGGCCACAGAGCCGACAATATCCTGTTCGGCCAGGCGGTAGTCGAAGCGCAAAGAGTCGTTGAACTGTTTGAACCGCTGATCCGCTGCCTGTGTAAAACGCCCACCCCAAAGTGCCATAACGAATTTCCTTAATGATGATATTTTTGCCCGGTAAGCGTAGCGCCACCGGGCCTACAAAATTCACGTAGGCCGGATAAGCGAAGCGCCATCCGGCACAGAATCTTAAGCCAGAATACGCGTGCCAATCGGCGTGCCGTTAAACAGCGCCGGCAGTTGCTCCGCGTGACGCCAGGAGGCGATATCCACCGGGCGGCCCAGCGTGCGTGCGGCATCCAGCGCGGCGTTTACTTTGACGATCATGCCGTCGGTGATGATGCCCTGCGCAATCAGCTGCTCGGCTTTCTCAGCCGTCATTTCCGCAATGCGTTGGCCTTTGCCGTCCAGAATGCCGCTCACGTCGGAGAGCAGGATCAGGTCCGCGCCCAGCGTTGCCGCCAGCGCGGTTGCCGCCTGGTCAGCGTTGACGTTCATCAGCTCGCCCTCTTCGGTCACCCCGATAGAGCTCACCACCGGCAGGAATCCTCCTTCCAGCAGCGTATTAATCAGCTTAGGCGAACCTGGCTGCGCCAGTCCAACGTGGCCGAGCTCTTCGTCGAGCTGGGTCACTTTTACGCTGTCGCCATCGCCCAGATAGAGGCCAACGGACGCAATGTGGTGTTTTTTCGCCCACGCCAGCAGCGTTTTGTTCGCCGTACCCGCAAGCGCGCCGGTAATGATGTCAATCTGGTCAGCAGGCGTCACGCGCAGGCCGTTCTTCTTTTTCACCGGCAGGTTGAGCCCTTTCATCAGCTCATCCACCACGCAGCCACCGCCGTGCACAATCACCAGCGGACGTTGATGTGATTCGCGATAGTTCACCAGCGCGGTAAACAGACGCTCCAGCGCTTCTTCGCTGTCCAGCAGTACACCACCGAGTTTGATAATTAATGGGTTCATCATCACACCTTAAATAAGAGCCTGCGTTTCAGGGAAGCCGAAACGAATATTTGCACACTGCATTGCCTGTGCGGCAGCGCCTTTCAGTAAGTTATCTTCTGCGGCCACCACGATGAGATGCTCACCCTGAACGGCAAAACCGATGTCGCAGAACGGCAGACCAACCACGTTTTTCAGCGCCGGCACGCCTTTGTCGTACAGGCGCACCAGCGGTTTATCCGCATACGCCTGGGTGAAGACCTCTTTCACCTGCTCTTTGGTCACGCCCGGTTTCAGGCGGCAGGTAATGGTTTCGAGGATCCCACGCGGGAAGCTGCCCAGGTGCGGGGTGAAAATCACCTCGGCGCCCAGATGCGTTGTGATTTCAGGGTGATGACGATGATTAAACACGCCATACGGCTGAAGGCTCACTTCGCAGAAGCTGTTGGAGATAGCGGCCTTGCGACCTGCACCGCTCACGCCGCTGGTGGCGTTGATCACCGGCCACTGGCTCAGATCCAGCAGGCCTGCGTCGATCAGCGGCTTCAGGGCAAGCTGCGCCGCCGTCGGGTAGCAGCCCGGAACGGCAATCAGGTCCGCTTCTTTTAGTTTGTCTGCGCTCCACTCCGCCAGGCCGTACACTGCTTTTTCCAGCAGCTCCGGATGCTGATGGGTGAAACCGTAATATTTTTCGTAAAACGCGCCGTCGTTCACGCGGAACGCGCCGGAAAGGTCGAAGACCACGCAGCCAGCCGCCAGGAACTGCGGCGCCAGGTCGTGGCTAACCTCGTGCGCGGTGGCTAAAAACACCACGTCAACGCCGTCGGTAAACTCGCTGATGTCAGACATGGGCTGCAGCGGCAGATCGACCATGCCCTTAAGCTGCGGATGCAAATCGGAAATTAACTTTCCTGCATCATTGCTTTGCGCTGACACGGTCAAAGCGGTTATGGTCATATGTGGATGGCGATTCACGTAGCTTACAAGCTCTGCGCCCGCATAACCGCTAGCGCCTACAATCAGCGTATTCAACATCGGGTTCCTTTATGCTCAACGTTAGTGTATTTTTATTCACATTTATTGCATGAATATTGATACTATCACGACCTAAGGTGTGTCAACAATGAAAATGAACTTACCGCCATTTATCGAGATCTACCGCGCCCTGATTGCCACACCGTCCATCAGCGCAACGGAAGAAGCGCTGGATCAGAGCAATGAGTCTTTAATCAATCTGCTGGCGGGCTGGTTCAGCGATCTTGGGTTCAACGTTGAGGTTCAGCCCGTCCCCGGAACACGTCACAAATTTAACCTGCTTGCCAGTACCGGAACCGGTGCGGGCGGCCTGCTGCTGGCCGGTCATACCGATACCGTGCCGTTTGACGATGGCCGCTGGACGCGCGATCCGTTCACCCTGACCGAGCACGACAACAAGCTCTACGGTCTGGGCACCGCCGACATGAAAGGCTTCTTCGCCTTTATCCTCGACGCGCTGCGTGACGTGGACGTGACGAAACTGAAAAAACCGCTCTACATTCTGGCGACCGCCGATGAAGAGACCAGCATGGCGGGCGCGCGCTACTTCTCTGAAAACACGTCGATTCGCCCGGATTGCGCGATCATCGGCGAGCCGACGTCTCTACAGCCGATTCGCGCGCACAAAGGCCATATCTCTACCGCCGTGCGCGTGCTGGGGCAGTCCGGCCACTCCAGCGATCCCGCGCGCGGGGTGAACGCCATTGAGCTGATGCATGACGCCATCGGCCGCATTATGACCTTGCGCGACGATCTGAAAGAGCGCTATCACTACGACGCGTTCACCGTGCCGTATCCAACGCTAAACCTCGGCAGCCTGCACGGCGGTGATGCCTCCAACCGCATCTGCGCCTGCTGCGAACTGCATATGGACATCCGCCCGCTGCCGGGCATGACCCTAAGCGATCTCGATGGCCTGCTGAATGAAGCTCTGGCCCCGGTGAGCGAGCGCTGGCCGGGTCGCCTGACGGTCTCTGAACTGCATCCGCCGATTCCGGGTTACGAATGCCCACCGGACCATCAGCTGGTTGAAGTGGTGGAAAAGCTGCTGGGTGAGAAAACCGACGTGGTGAACTACTGCACCGAAGCGCCGTTTATCCAGACCCTGTGTCCGACGCTGGTCCTTGGCCCTGGCTCCATCAACCAGGCGCACCAGCCGGATGAATATCTGGAAACCCGCTTCATCAAGCCAACCCGCGAACTGATTACACAGGTTGTGCATCACTTCTGCTGGCATTAAACCCGCACCGTACATCCCATAGGGGAGAGGACTGCGCGATGCGGTTTTTTCCCCTTTACCCAATCGGGTGTTCGGTCCTGGGGGAGGGGATGTCTCACTCCCCATCATGAACTTTCTTCATCTTTCCTGAGCAAACCTCACCGTTATTGTTGATTATTTATGTTGACGTCCCTCCGCTTTTCCGTCATTTTTACATCTGGACGTCTAAACGTATAGAAGTTCACAACACAACAGATAACGACATGCGATTGATAGAGGTAAGGTATGAGCTTTTTTCACGCCAACCAGCGGGAAGCACTGAATCAGAGCCTGGCCGAAGTAAACGGCCAGATTAACGTCTCTTTTGAATTTTTCCCGCCGCGCACCAGTGAAATGGAGCAAACCCTGTGGAGCTCTATCGATCGTCTCAGCAGCCTGAAACCGAAGTTCGTCTCCGTGACTTATGGTGCTAACTCGGGTGAGCGTGACCGTACGCACAGCATCATTAAAGGCATTAAAGATCGTACCGGTCTGGAAGCTGCGCCTCATCTCACCTGTATCGACGCGACACGCGACGAGCTGCGGGCTATCGCCCAGGATTACTGGAATAACGGCATCCGTCATATCGTCGCACTGCGCGGTGACCTGCCGCCGGGCAGCGGTAAGCCGGACATGTATGCCGCCGATCTGGTCGCGCTGCTGAAAGACGTGGCGGATTTTGATATCTCCGTTGCCGCTTATCCAGAGGTGCATCCGGAAGCGAAAAGCGCCCAGGCGGATCTGCTTAACCTCAAGCGTAAAGTGGACGCCGGCGCGAACCGCGCCATTACCCAGTTCTTCTTTGATGTGGAAAGCTACCTGCGCTTTCGCGACCGCTGCGTCTCCGCGGGCATCGACGTTGAAATTATCCCGGGTATTCTGCCGGTCTCTAACTTCAAACAGGCGAAGAAATTTGCCGATATGACCAATGTGCGTATTCCTCTGTGGATGTCTAAAATGTACGAGGGGCTGGACGATGACCCGGAAACACGCAAGCTGGTGGGCGCAAATATCGCGATGGACATGGTGAAGATCTTAAGTCGTGAAGGGGTGAAGGATTTCCACTTCTACACGCTGAACCGTGCAGAGATGAGTTACGCCATATGCCATACGCTCGGCGTTAGACCAGGCGTGTAACAAAAAGAGCCCTCTTCGGAGGGTTTTTTGATTTATAAGGGTTTTATTTTCCTGCCATATCAGCAATGCTGCCTTTGACGTACAAAACTCATGTATTTTCCATGGGAAATTAAACGGATTTAACTATCGAATCTGTGGGTTATCTCAACTATACCTTATCAACAAGGGCGTATATCGTAACGGTAACACTGTAAAAGGGAGCATAGCGATGAGCACGTCAGACGAGACCAATAAAGCGGCATCAGTCGGCAAATGCCCGTTCCATCAGGGCGGCGTCGATCACAGCGCGGGCGCAGGTACAGGCAGCCGCGACTGGTGGCCAAAACAACTCCGCATCGATCTTCTTAACCAACATTCCAATCGTTCGAACCCACTGGGTGAAGACTTTGACTACCGCAAAGAATTTAGCAAGCTTGATTACGCCGCGCTGAAAGGCGATCTCAAAGCACTTTTAACCGACTCCCAACCGTGGTGGCCTGCCGACTGGGGCAGCTATGCGGGCCTGTTTATTCGTATGGCCTGGCACGGCGCGGGTACCTATCGCTCCGTTGACGGACGCGGTGGGGCTGGACGCGGTCAACAGCGCTTTGCGCCGCTGAACTCCTGGCCGGATAACGTGAGCCTGGATAAGGCGCGCCGTCTGCTGTGGCCAATCAAGCAAAAATACGGACAAAAAATTTCCTGGGCCGATCTGTTTATCCTCGCGGGTAACGTGGCGCTGGAGAACTCCGGCTTCCGTACCTTTGGTTTTGGCGCCGGGCGTGAAGACGTCTGGGAACCAGACCTGGACGTGAACTGGGGTGATGAAAAAGCCTGGCTGACCCACCGTGACCCGGAGGCGCTGGCGAAGCGTCCGCTGGCCGCCACCGAAATGGGCCTGATCTACGTCAACCCCGAAGGGCCAAACGCCAGCGGTGAACCTCTTTCTGCTGCGGCGGCAATTCGCGCGACCTTCGGCAACATGGGGATGAACGACGAAGAGACCGTTGCGCTGATCGCGGGCGGCCACACCCTCGGCAAAACCCATGGCGCAGGTGAAGCCACGCATGTCGGCACCGACCCGGAAGCCTCACCGATTGAAGCGCAGGGCCTGGGCTGGGCGAGCACGCACGGCACAGGGGTTGGTGCAGATGCCATTACCTCCGGTCTGGAAGTCATCTGGTCGCAAACCCCGACCCAGTGGAGCAACTACTTCTTCGAGAACCTGTTCAAATATGAATGGGTGCAGACCCGCAGCCCGGCGGGTGCGATTCAGTTTGAAGCCGTGGATGCGCCGGAAATCATGCCCGATCCGTTCGATCCGTCGAAAAAACGCAAACCTACCATGCTGGTCACCGACCTGACGCTGCGTTTTGACCCGGAATTCGAGAAAATTTCCCGCCGCTTCCTGAACGATCCGCAGGCCTTCAACGAGGCCTTCGCCCGTGCCTGGTTCAAGCTGACCCATCGTGATATGGGGCCAAAAGCGCGGTACATCGGCCCTGAAGTGCCGAAAGAAGATCTGATCTGGCAGGACCCGCTGCCGCAGGCGGTGTTCAATCCGTCGAAAGAAGACATTGAAAGCCTGAAGGCGGAGATTGCTGCATCTGGCCTCACCGTGAGCGAACTGGTTTCCGTTGCCTGGGCGTCGGCTTCAACCTTCCGCGGTGGCGATAAGCGCGGCGGCGCCAACGGCGCGCGTCTGGCGCTGGCGCCTCAGCGCGACTGGGATGTGAACGCCGCGGCGGTTCGCGCGTTACCGGCTCTGGAAGCTATCCAGCGCACTACCAACAAAGCCTCTCTGGCCGATATCATCGTGCTGGCGGGTGTCGTGGGCGTTGAGCAGGCGGCGAAAGCGGCAGGCGTTTACGTTAACGTTCCGTTTACGCCAGGGCGTGTGGATGCGCGTCAGGATCAGACGGATATCGAGATGTTTAATCTGCTCGAACCGATTGCCGATGGCTTCCGCAACTACCGTGCGCAGGTGGATGTGTCCACCACGGAGTCACTGCTGGTTGATAAAGCCCAGCAGCTGACGCTGACCGCGCCGGAGCTGACGGTGCTGATTGGTGGCCTGCGCGTGCTGGGTGCAAACTTTGATGGCAGCAAGAACGGCGTGTTCACCAACCGCGAAGGCGTGCTGAGCAATGATTTCTTCGTGAATCTGCTGGATATGAACACGCAGTGGAAGGCAACCGACGAATCTAATGAGCTGTTTGCCGGAAGCGATCGTGCCAGCGGTGAAGTGAAATATACCGCCACCCGCGCCGATCTGGTCTTCGGTTCTAACGCCGTCCTCCGCGCGCTGGCAGAGGTTTATGCCAGCGATGATGCGCACGAGAAGTTTGTCCGCGACTTCGTTGCCGCATGGGCGAAGGTGATGGATCTGGACCGGTTTGACCTGCAGTAACCGTTGTGCCGGGTGGCGGCTACGCCTTACCCGGCCTACAAATCAAAGTGCCATGCAGGCCGGGTAAGCGCAGCGCCACCCGGCTTTTTTATTACTCCCACTCCTGCAGGAATCGCTGTCCATACTGGTCGGCCACCAGCAGCGCCGCATAGACCTGATCGGGCGTGACGCCGCCGGGCATGTTGTGGATGGTTTCTCCTTCCGCACAGGACGCTTCGGCGATCAGACGTATTTTCGCCGGGATATCCTCTTTTATGTTCAGCTGTGCCAGCGTGATCGGCAGCCCTACGCTGTGGCAAAGCGCGGCGACGGTCTCTATTTCTTCAACCGGCGCGTTTTCCAGCACCAGCTGCGTCAGCGTGCCAAACGCCACTTTTTCACCGTGATAGAAGTGATGCGCATCCGGTACCGCCGTCATACCGTTATGAATAGCGTGTGCCGCCGCCAGACCACCGCTTTCAAAGCCTACGCCGCTGAGATAGGTATTGGCTTCGATAATGCGTTCCAGCGCCGGGGTAACCACATGCTGTTCCGCGGCCAGCATGGCTTTTTCACCCTCTTCAACCAGCGTGTTGTAGCACAGCTCGGCCAGCGCGAGTGCAGCCTGCGTACATTTGCCGCCCGCCATGGTGGTCGCGCCGCTGCGCGAGCAGGCGCGTGCTTCAAACCACGTCGCCAGCGCATCGCCAATCCCGGCAGCCAGCAGGCGTGCCGGCGCACCCGCAACCACTTTTGTATCGACGATAACCATGTTCGGGTTGTGCGGCAGCATCAGGTAGCGATCGAACTCACCGCTGTCGGTATAAATGACGGAAAGGGCGCTGCACGGCGCATCGGTGGAGGCAATGGTTGGGGCAATAGCGACGGGGACGTCCATAAAATGGGCCAGCGCTTTGGCGGTATCCAGCGTTTTACCGCCGCCAATGCCCAGCACCGCCATACAGTCGGCGCTGTCGGCCAGTTTTTTCAGTCTATCGATTTCATTTTGTGAACATTCGCCACCAAACGGCGCGATTTCGGCATGCAGTTCGGCTTTTTTAAAACTCTGACGCAGGGTCTCTTCGGCAAAACCCAGCACAAATTTATCGCCAACAACCAGCCAGCGATTGGCCAGGGGTTTCAGATAGTCGCCGAGACGGGTAAGCACATCAGCGCCCTGGATATATTTTCCCGGCGATTGAATGATACGGTCCATAACAGTTCTCCCTTAGAGGTTGAGGTTACCAAACGCGTTTTTCCAGTCCTGCTCGAACCTCTCTATGGCTGACTCTACCGCTGGCGTGCCGAGCATTTGTTGCGCTACGTCTAAGGGAAGCGTGATTGCCTCGCATCCCGCCAACAGGCAGTCCAGCGCCTGACGCGGCGTTTTGAAGCTGGCGGCCAGAACCCTGCTTTCCGGCGCGTGCAGTTCCAGCAGGGATTGCAGCTCCTGGACCATGCGAATGCCGTCCCCGCCCTGAGCGTCAACGCGGTTTACATACGGCGCGACATATTTCGCCCCTGCGAGTGCGGCGAGCAAGCCCTGCGCCGCGCTGTAAACGGCGGTTCCCAGCGTGGTTATCCCCTCTTTTTTCAATGCTTTAATCGCGATGAGCCCTTGAGCCGTCACCGGGATTTTCACCACAATGTCCGGGATGGCGTTACTCAGACGTTTGGCTTCCGCCACCATGCCTTCTGCATCGCGGCTCATGGTTTGAGCAAACAGCGTGCCTTCCGGTCCGATGGCTTTTTGCAGACGCGGCAGCACGTCCCAGATGGATTCACGGCTGGCGGCGATGATGCTCGGGTTGGTGGTGACGCCCGCAACAGGAAAGATGCGGGCCAGACGTTCAACTTCCGCCACGTTGGCGGTATCCAGATACAGTTCCATTATTTTTCCTTAAGTCAGAAAGGTTGAATAAAGGATAAGACGCGGGCAGGCAGGGCGGATACAGGCCAATTTTGCCAAATACTGGATAAATGTAATGTCCTTAGCGAAGTGCGAGAGCGATCACAATGCTATTTTTTGGCGATCAGTTCGCTGTGATACTGGCGACGATATTCGGAGGGGGAACGTTCGGTGTGCTTGCGAAAAAGGCGGCAGAAGTAGTTGCTGTCCGTAAATCCGCAGCGTGCCGAAATATCCTTAATTTTTAAATCGTACCCCTTGAGCAGCTGGCGCGCGTGTTCCAGACGCGTCTGTGTCAGGTATTCATTGAACCCAACATTTCCGGTCTTCTGAAAAAGGTGAGAGAGATAGTTAGGGGAAATGTAAAACGCCTCGGCAACGGAATCCCGGGTCAGCGCTGAGACATGATGTTCATCAATAAAGCGACGAACGGCTTCGAAGAGAGCGCGACTGCGGCTATCAGTGTGGATCTCGCTGCCAAGAAGATCCTGGCAGTGGCTGAGCAGGCTTAATACCACCAGTCTGGCGGTATCCTGCTCGGTCGGCTGCATGTGCAGTTCGTTGAGCGTTTGTAGGAGAAACGCGCCCGTCCGGGGGCCTCGCCTGGCGACCTGCTGCTGTTGTAAAAGGACGTTATTCCGATGGCGCTGAAGCGTCAGTTGCTGTTTGCCGAAGCTTATTCTGAGAGAGTGCGAAGAATGAAGCGGGACGTGCCCGGATGTGGAAAAGAATGCCTCGCAGCGGGTTTCCAGGATAACCGAGAGACAAGGTGACGTTCCGGTATTCTTCCCGGCAGGCGCGACAAAATACACCTGACGCAGCGGCGTTGTACCGTTGATCAGGTCAGTCAGGATGCGGGTGATGTCGTATTGCATGGTGTGAATACCGAGGTATTGCCCGGCGGCGCTGGCGCTTGCCGGGCCTACGAAAAGCATATTGTAGGCCGGGTAAGCGTAAGCGCCACCCGGCAAAAACCGATTAGCCGGTGTTACGCATACCCGCCGCAACGCCTGCAATCGTTACCATCAACGCCTGTTCAACCCGCGGATCCGGCTCTTTACCTTCTTCTTCCGCCTGACGCGAACGGTGCAGCAGCTCTGCCTGCAGGACGTTCAGCGGGTCGGTGTAGATGTTACGCAGCTGAATAGACTCGGCAATCCACGGCAGGTCCGCCATCAGATGTGAGTCGTTGGCGATGTCCAGTACCACTTTGATGTCGCCTTCCAGCAGTTCGCGCAGCTCTTTACCCAGCGCCCACAGCTCTGGTTTCACCAGACGCTGGTCGTAGTATTCCGCCAGCCACAGGTCAGCTTTCGAGAAGACCATCTCCAGCATGCCCAGACGGGTAGAGAAGAACGGCCAGTCGCGGCACATGGTTTCCAGTTCGCTCTGTTTACCGTCTTCCACCACTTTTTGCAGCGCGGCACCGGCACCCAGCCAGGCGGGCAGCATCAAACGGTTCTGAGTCCAGGCGAAGATCCACGGAATCGCGCGCAGAGACTCTACGCCACCGGTTGGGCGACGCTTCGCAGGTCGTGAGCCCAGCGGCAGTTTACCCAGCTCCTGCTCAGGCGTGGCCGAGCGGAAGTAAGGAACGAAGTCTTTGTTTTCACGCACGTAGCCGCGGTATAGATCGCAGGAGATATCAGACAATTCGTCCATGATATGGCACCAGGATGCTTTCGGCTCCGGCGGTGGCAACAGGTTTGCTTCCAGGATCGCGCTGGTATAGAGCGACAGGCTGCTGATGGTCACTTCCGGCAGGCCGTACTTGAAGCGGATCATTTCGCCCTGCTCGGTGACGCGCAGGCCGCCTTTCAGGCTTCCCGGCGGCTGTGACAGCAGCGCTGCGTGAGCAGGTGCGCCGCCACGACCAATCGAGCCACCGCGTCCGTGGAACAGGGTAAGCTCAATACCGGCTTTTTCACAGGTTTTGATCAGTGCGTCCTGCGCCTGATACTGCGCCCAGGACGCCGCCATCACGCCTGCATCTTTCGCGGAGTCGGAATAGCCAATCATCACCATCTGCTTGCCCTGAATAAAGCCGCGGTACCAGTCGATATTCAGCAGCTGGGTCATGACGTCGTTGGCGTTGTTCAGGTCGTCGAGGGTCTCAAACAGCGGGGCGACCGGCAGAGCGTAGTCGATTCCCGCTTCTTTTAGCAGAAGGTGAACGCCCAGTACGTCGGACGGGGTCTTCGCCATAGAGATCACATAGGCGGCGACCGATCCTTTCGGTGCGTCCACGATCGCTTTACAGGTGTTGAGCACTTCGCGGGTTTCGTTGCTTGGCTCCCAGTTGCGTGGCAGCAGAGGGCGCTTTGAGTTCAGCTCGCGGATCAGGAAGGCCTGTTTGTCGGCTTCGGACCAGCTTTCATAATCGCCAATGCCGAGATAGCGGGTCAGCTCGCCCAGGGCTTCGGTATGACGGGTACTTTCCTGACGTACGTCGATACGCACCAGCGGCACGCCGAAGCATTTCACGCGGCGCAGGGTGTCGAGCAGTTCGCCGTTGGCGATGATGCCCATCCCGCAGGCCTGGAGTGATTTATAACAGGCGTATAGCGGCTCCCAGAGCTGTTCGTTCTGGCTGAGCAGGCCTTCTGGTTTTGGCAGGCGCTGGCCTTTCAGGCGCGCTTCCAGCCAGGCCTGAGTGGCCATCAGCTGACCACGCAGTTTCTTCATCAGGAAACGGTACGGCTCGCTGGCGCCTTCTTCGCCGGCCAGCGCGCGCAGTTCCGGCGTCGCTTCAACCATCGACAGCTCTGAGATCAGCACCTGAATGTCTTTCAGGAACAGGTCGGTCGCTTTCCAGCGGCTCAGCAGCAGGACGTGACGGGTAATTTCCGCGGTCACGTTCGGGTTACCGTCGCGGTCTCCGCCCATCCAGGAGGTGAAGCGAACCGGAACAAAGTCGACCGGCAGACGGTAGCCGAGGTTCTCTTCCAGCTGTTCGTTCAGCTCGCGCAGGTAGTTCGGCACCCCTTCCCACAGGCTGTTTTCCACCACCGCAAAGCCCCATTTGGCTTCGTCGACCGGGCTTGGACGATGCTTACGAATTTCATCGGTGTGCCAGGACTGGGCAATCAGCTGGCGCAGACGGCGCATCAGCTGGTTGCGTTCGTAGTCGGCAATGTCTTTGTTATCCAACTGCTTCAGACAGTTGTTCACTTCCACCATTTTGTGGATCAGGGTGCGACGGGTAATTTCGGTGGGGTGTGCGGTCAGCACCAGCTCCAGCGAAAGCGATTCCACCGCTTTTTTGATGGTGGCTTCGTTGAGGTCCGGCTGGTCTTTCAGTTTACGAAGGGTGCGGGCAATGACTTCCGGGTTGCTGGCCGCTTCGCCATTTGGCGAAATGCTGTGGTATTGCTCTGCGGTATTAGCCAGATTCAGGAACTGACTGAATGCGCGTGCAACGGGCAGCAGCTCATCGTTAGAGAGGTTCTGCAAGGTGGTGAGCAGCTCCTGACGACTGGCCTCGTTTCCGGCACGAGACGATTTGGACAGCTTGCGGATGGTTTCAACGCGGTCGAGGATGTTCTCCCCCAACGCATCTTTGATGGTATCTCCAAGCACTTTGCCGAGCATACTGACATTACTACGCAACGCGGAATATTGTTCGTTCATAAAAACCCAGTCACCCCATCATTTTTGTTTATGCCCAGGCGAAAATTTTCTGGACATTATTTTGTCATCTCCCTTTATAAAGCCACGTAAAACCCCCGTCGTCAATTGCTGCGAAAACGGTTCAGCAAACGAATAAATGAGGGCAATTTACGAAATTTAATTCGCATTGCGCCAGATAAGAGATGCTTATGAAAATCTTCAGGGGAAAGAGATTAATCACTAAAAATGGCAACTGCGTTTGCCATTTTGCTTTTATCTCCGGTTTTATACGCAAAAAAAAAGCGGACCACGGGGTCCGCAAAAGTTCACGTTGGCTTTAGTTGTTCGAGTTTTGAGAGAAACTCGTTGACGGTGCGGGGACGTCAAGGGTCAAACACGTGCCGCCTCGTCTATGTGGTGTATTATTCAACAGAATGCTTGATAGGGATAATCGTTCGTTGCTATGCTATCTATCGCCATGAACTATCGTGGCGACGGAGGATGAATAATGAATATTCGTGATCTTGAATACCTGGTAGCGTTAGCCGAGCATCGTCACTTTCGCCGCGCGGCAGATTCCTGCCACGTCAGCCAGCCCACGCTGAGCGGCCAGATCCGCAAGCTGGAAGACGAACTGGGCGTGATGCTGCTGGAGCGCACCAGCCGTAAGGTTCTGTTCACACAGGCAGGTCTTCTGCTGGTGGATCAGGCGCGTACCGTGCTGCGCGAGGTCAAAGTGCTTAAGGAAATGGCAAGCCAGCAGGGGGAGGCCATGTCCGGCCCGCTGCATATTGGCCTGATCCCAACCGTTGGCCCGTACCTGTTGCCGCACATCATTCCGATGCTGCACCAGACGTTCCCGAAACTCGAAATGTACCTGCACGAAGCGCAAACCCATCAGCTGCTGGCGCAGCTGGACAGCGGCAAGCTCGACTGCGCTATTCTGGCACTGGTAAAAGAGAGTGAAGCTTTTATTGAAGTGCCGCTGTTCGATGAGCCAATGATGCTGGCGATCTACGAAGATCACCCTTGGGCGAACCGCGATCGCGTGCCGATGGCCGATTTGGCCGGTGAAAAGCTGCTGATGCTGGAAGATGGCCATTGCCTGCGCGATCAGGCGATGGGCTTCTGCTTTGAAGCGGGTGCGGATGAGGATACCCATTTCCGCGCAACCAGCCTGGAAACGCTGCGTAATATGGTGGCGGCGGGAAGCGGTATCACGCTGCTGCCTGCGCTGGCGGTGCCGCACGAGCGTAAACGTGATGGCGTGGTCTATTTGCCGTGCATTAAGCCAGAGCCGCGTCGCACTATCGGCCTGGTGTATCGCCCGGGTTCACCGCTGCGCAGCCGCTATGAGCAGCTGGCAGAGGCCATCCGTGGTTCGATGGATGGCCATTTCGACAGCGCGTTAAAACAGGCGGTTTAAGCCGTTCAGCGCAGCTACCCGATAGGCTTCCGCCATGGTCGGGTAGTTAAAGGTGGTGTTAACGAAGTACTCAATGGTGTTACCACCGCCTTTCTGCTCCATTATCGCCTGGCCGATATGAATGATTTCCGCCGCGCGTTCACCAAAGCAGTGAATTCCGAGGATCTCTTTCGTCTCGCGATGGAACAGGATTTTCAGCGTTCCCACGCTCATCCCCACGATTTGCGCCCGCGCCAGATGTTTAAACTGCGCACGACCCACCTCGTAAGGCACTTTCATTGACGTCAGCTGCTGCTCGGTTTTGCCGACTGAACTGATTTCCGGGATGGTATAGATGCCCGTCGGAATATCTTCGATCAGGTGCGCCGTCGCTTCGCCTTTTACCAGCGCCTGTGCGGCTATGCGTCCCTGATCGTAAGCGGCTGAGGCCAGGCTTGGGTAGCCAATCACGTCGCCGACCGCGTAAACGTGCGGCAGGGCGGTCTGATACATGCTGTTGACCTTCAGCTGGCCGCGGCTGTCGGTTTCAAGCCCGATATTTTCCAGCTGCAGGGAATCGGTGTTGCCGGTACGGCCGTTGGCGTAGAGCAGGCAGTCTGCTTTCAGCTTCTTGCCGGACTTCAGGTGCATGATCACCCCGTCGTCACAGCCTTCGATTTTTTCGTACTCTTCGTTGTGGCGAATCACCACGCCGCTGTTCCAGAAGTGGTAGGAGAGGGAGTCCGACATCTCCTGATCGAGGAACGCCAGCAGGCGGTCACGAGTGTTGATCAGGTCAACTTTGACGTCCATTCCGCGGAAGATTGACGCATATTCGCAACCAATGACCCCCGCGCCATAGATAATGACGTGGCGGGGTTCATGGTGCAGGCTCAGAATCGAGTCGCTGTCGTAGACGCGCGGGTGCGAGAAGTCCACGTCTGCCGGATGGTACGGACGTGAGCCGCAGGCGATCACAAATTTTTCAGCCGTGATGGTTTCAACCGAACCGTCGTGGCATTCGAGTGCCAGGGTGTGTTCATCCACAAAATGCGCGTTGCCCTGCAAAATTTCACAGTGGTTACGCTCATAAAATCCCTGACGCATGCGTGTCTGCTGGTTAATAACGGTATCCGCGTGATTCAGGATGTCGGCAAAGGATGAACGAAGAAGTCGGGAGTGGTCGCTGTAAAGAGGGTTCTGGTTAAATTCGATAATGCGGCTAACGGCGTGGCGGAGGGCTTTCGAAGGGATGGTGCCCCAGTGGGTGCAACCGCCGCCGACATTATGGTAGCGCTCGATGACCGCTACTCTGGCTCCCTGTTTCACCAGACCCATAGCAGCACCTTCGCCGCCGGGGCCGGAACCAATAACTATTGCGTCGTAATCGTAGGAATGTGGCATGGCAAGGCTTACCTGTTCTTATACATAAAAGCAACAGAATCATAACATCATTGCCAGGGTAACCCAATTATCGTTGTGCTTTTTTCCGGCAGTGGAGCACAAACCGCACGTAAACAATCATTCACAAAGCCAGGCAAACAGATTAATTTTATTCTCTGGTATAGTGCCATCAGGCCTTTGGAAGGATTCAACTATCGTGATGGGCGTAAGAGCACAACAAAAAGAGAAAACCCGGCGTTCGCTGGTGGAAGCCGCATTCAGTCAACTGAGTGCTGAGCGGAGTTTTGCCAGTTTGAGCCTGCGCGAAGTCGCACGCGAGGCCGGGATTGCGCCAACGTCCTTCTATCGTCATTTCCGTGATGTGGATGAACTGGGACTGACTATGGTGGACGAGAGCGGTCTGATGCTGCGTCAGCTGATGCGCCAGGCGCGTCAGCGTATCGCCAAGGGGGGCAGCGTGATCCGCACCTCCGTGTCGACATTTATGGAGTTTATCGGCAATAACCCTAACGCGTTTCGTCTGCTTCTGCGCGAACGTTCGGGCACATCGGCAGCGTTCCGTGCCGCCGTCGCGCGTGAAATTCAGCACTTCATCGCGGAACTTGCCGACTATCTTGAACTCGAAAACCATATGCCGCGTGCCTTTACTGAAGCACAGGCTGAGGCGATGGTGACGATAGTGTTCAGCGCGGGTGCCGAAGCGCTGGATGTCAGCATTGAACAACGCAAGCAGCTTGAAGAGCGACTGGTATTGCAGCTCAGGATGATCTCCAAAGGCGCGTACTACTGGTATCGCCGTGAACAAGAGAAACTGGCACATCAAACCGAAGAGTGAAGGTGAGTAATGAAACAGTCAGGTCAGGATAAAGGGACGCTGTTGCTGGCATTGATCGCTGGCTTATCCATTAATGGTACGTTCGCCGCTATTTTTAGCTCCATCGTGCCGTTTTCGATTTTCCCGCTTATTGCGCTGGTGCTGACGGTTTACTGCCTGCATCAACGCTACCTGAACCGCACCATGCCGGTGGGGTTACCGGGGCTGGCCGCTGCCTGCTTTATTCTGGGCGTATTGCTTTATAGCACGGTGGTTCGCGCGGAATATCCGGATATCGGCTCTAACTTCTTCCCTGCGGTACTGTCTGTGGCGCTGGTGTTCTGGATTGGCTCGCGCATGCGTAGTCGTAAAAGCCAGTTGCCAGAGTAAAGAGTTTTGTCATTGTAGGCCGGATAAGCGAAGCGCCATCCGGCTTTTTTTGGCAGGTGGCGCTTCGCTTTCCTGCCCTACAAGGCCACATTACTTCGCCGTGAGCAGTACGCCGCACTCCATATGGTGCGTATACGGGAACTGATCGAACAGCGCCAGACGTTCAACCTTGTGCGTCTGGCCTAATGTTTCGAGGTTCTTGCACAGCGTCTCCGGGTTACAGGAGATGTACAAAATACGCGGGTACGCCTGCACCATCTTCTCGGTTTCGCTGTCCAGGCCACTGCGCGGCGGGTCGACAAAAATTGTCTCGCACTGGTAGCTCTTGAGATCGATCCCTTCCAGGCGGTTAAACTGGCGTACGCCATTCATGGCCTGCGTGAACTCTTCTGCGGCCATACGAATGATCTGCACGTTGTCGATATGGTTAGCGGCAATATTGTACTGCGCGGCGGCAACCGACGGTTTGGCGATTTCCGTTGCCAGAACGCGGTCGAAGTTACGCGCCAGCGCCAGCGAGAAGTTGCCGTTACCGCAGTAGAGCTCGAGCAGATCGCCCGTTGATCCTTCCGTCGCGTTCAGCGCCCACTCCAGCATCTGCACGTTCATCGCAGCATTCGGCTGGGTAAAGCTGTTCTCGACCTGACGATAAACCATCTCTTTGCCCGCTACCGGCAGACGCTCGTCGATGTAGTCCTGATCCAGCATGATTTTGGTTTTTGTCGCGCGGCCAATCAGATGAACGTTGATGTTCTGCGCGCGCAGCGCATCGCGCAGCGCTTCTGCCTGCTCGCGCCACTCGTCGTTCAGGGCTTTGTGGTACAGCAGAGAGACAATCGCCTGATTGCTTTGCGTGGTCAGGTAGTCAACCTGGAACAGCTTGTTACGCAGCACCGGATTGTTGCGCACGCCGTCCATTATCAGCGTCATCAACTGGTTGATAAGCTCACTCGCTGCCGGGAAGCTGTCCACGCGAATACGGGACTTCGTCTGCTGATCGAAAATGATGTGATACAGGTCGTCGCCGTCGTGCCAGATGCGGAACTCGGCGCGCATGCGGTAGTGACTGACAGGGGAGCGGAACACCTCGGGAACGGGCGCGTTGAAAGGCGTCATCATACTTTGCAGGCGGACGACTTTCTCTGCCAGCTGCGCGTCGTACTGTTCTGTAGGGAGGTGTTCTGGGGTCATGATGCGTCCTGAGTGATAAAGAATTACGCGGGGATTGTAGGCATTGTTCAGGGGATGTCCAGATTTAATGGGCAATAGCTGTCTGGACATCCATACGTGTCTAATTGTAGCATTCTGTTTCCGGTCTCCTGAGAGTGAAAAGGGAATCCAGTGTAAATCTGGAGCTGACGCGCAGCGGTAAAGACTGGCGGGATGAGCGTTGTAGACACTGTGAAAATGGGAAGTCTTCATCCTTATATAGCCACCTAGCCCGAAGACCTGCCGGGATCACGTCGCATTTGGTTTCATCATCGCGTGCTATCGATGAGGCCTGCGGCATCCTTCTTATATTGTGGATGCTTTAACAATGATTAAAAAAGTATCGCTGTTGACGGCGTTGTCCGTCACGGCATTTTCGGGCTGGGCGCAAGATAGCGCAGACTCGTTGGTGGTGACGGCAAATCGTTTTGAACAACCTGAAAAAACTATCCTGGCTGCAAACACGGTTGTTACGCGTGCCGATATTGACCGTTGGCAATCAACCTCGGTCCTGGATGTTATGCGTCGCCTGCCCGGTGTGGATACGGCGCAAAATGGCGGGATGGGGCAACTCTCTTCTCTCTTTATCCGTGGCACCAACTCCAGCCACGTCCTGATCCTTGTTGATGGGATCCGCCTTAACCAGGCGGGCGTTACGGGGTCGTCCGATCTCAGCCAGTTCCCAATCTCTCTGGTGCAGCGTATCGAATATGTTCGTGGACCGCGTTCGGCGGTATATGGCTCGGACGCTATCGGCGGAGTCGTAAACATTATTACCACTCGCGCAAAGGACGGTACCACGCTGAATGCAGGTGTCGGGTCGCACGGTTACCAGAATTATGGCGGCAGTAGCCAGCAAACATTGGGCGACAGCACGCGCGTCACGCTTGCGGGTGATTACACCTATACCAAAGGGTTTGATGTGGTTGCGGACGGCAATAATGGTGGCCTTGCCCAGACCGATCGCGACGGCTTTATGAATAAAACGCTCTACGGTGCACTGGAACACGCATTCTCGGAGCAGTGGAGCGGTTTTGTTCGCGGCTTTGGCTACAGCAACCGTACGGCCTACGACGGTTACTACAGCTCATTTACCCCTGACGTACTGGTCGATACCCGCCAGCTCTATAGTCAGACCTGGGATGCAGGATTGCGCTTCAACGATGACATCTTCCATTCACAACTGCTCACCAGCTATAGCCACAGCAAGGACTATAACTACGATCCAAATTTGGGGCGCTACGATTCGACAGCCACGCTGGATGAAATCAAACAGTACAACGTCCAGTGGCTTAACTCCGTTGATGTTGGCCATGGGAACATTGGCGCGGGCGTTGACTGGCAGAAGCAGAGCACCGAACCGGGTACAAACTACGTGACTAACGGCTACGACCTGCGTAACACCGGCGTCTACCTGACCGGGCTGCAGCAGTTTGGTGACTTCACCCTGGAAGGGGCGGTTCGCAGCGATGACAACTCTCAGTTCGGTCGCCATGGCACCTGGCAAAGTAGTGCGGCCTGGGAGTTCGTGGAGGGTTACCGCTTCGTTGCGTCTTATGGTACGGCCTATAAAGCACCGAATTTGGGTCAGCTCTATGGTTTCTATGGCAATGACCATCTTGATCCAGAAGAGAGCAAGCAGTGGGAAGGTGCGTTTGAAGGCCTGACGGCTGGCGTGAGCTGGCGCGTATCCGGCTACCGTAATGACGTTGATAATCTCATCGACTTCGATAATAACCTCCAGCAATATTACAACGTCGGTAAAGCACGCATTAAAGGTGTGGAAGCGACAGCATCATTTGATACGGGCCCGTTGACGCATACCGTTGGCTACGACTATGTGGATGCCCGCAATGCCGCAACCAACGAACTTCTGGACCGTCGTGCTAAACAGCAGGTGAAATATCAGCTCGATACGCAGATCTATGATTTCGACTGGAGCCTGACTTATCACTATCTCGGTACGCGTTACGACACCGACTTTGGCACTTATCCGTCTGAGAAAGTAAAAATGGGTGGTGTAAGCCTGTGGGATGTCGCAGTTTCGTATCCTGTCACCTCACACCTTACAGTTCGTGGTAAAATAGCCAACCTGTTCGATAAAGATTACGAGACAGTTTATGGCTACCAAACTGCAGGACGGGAATACACCTTGTCTGGCAGCTACACCTTCTAATCCGCGTCCCACCGTGCTGGTGTTTGATTCCGGCGTCGGTGGGCTTTCGGTCTATGATGAGATTCGGCATCTCCTGCCGGATCTCCATTACATCTACGCCTTCGATAACGTCGCTTTCCCGTATGGGGAAAAGAGCGAAGATTTTATTGTTGAGCGCGTGGTGGAAATCGTCACCGCGGTACAAAAGCGCTATCCCCTTGCGCTAGCCGTCATCGCCTGTAACACGGCGAGCACCGTTTCTCTTCCCGCCCTGCGTGAAAAATTCCAGTTCCCGGTTGTGGGCGTCGTCCCTGCAATAAAGCCTGCCGCGCGTCTGACAGCGAACGGCATTGTGGGCTTGCTGGCCACGCGAGGCACGGTAAAGCGTCCTTATACCCGCGAGCTGATCGACCGCTTTGCCAACGAATGCCAGATTGCGATGCTGGGTTCGGCTGAGCTGGTGGAGATGGCGGAAGCGAAGCTGCATGGCAAGGCGGTATCACTCGACGAGCTGCGTCGTATTCTTCGTCCGTGGCTGCGGATGCCCGAACCCCCGGATACCGTTGTGCTGGGCTGTACCCACTTCCCGCTACTCCAGGAAGAGCTATTAGAGGTACTGCCGGAGGGGACGCGTCTGGTGGATTCCGGAGCGGCTATTGCCCGTCGTACGGCATGGTTGCTGGAGCATGAAGCCCCGGATGCGAAATCTACCGATGCGAATATCGCGTTTTGTATGGCTATCACGAAAGAGACTGAGCAACTTTTACCCGTTTTACACCGTTATGGCTTTGAAACGCTCGAAAAACTGGCGCTGTAGCACGGTTTTGAGCAAAAAAGAGACGGTTGAAAGTTTTTTTTAAAAGAGGGGTTGTCAACGTCTGAGAACTCCCTATAATGCGCCTCCACTGACACGGAACAACGGCTTACAGGCCGCCGGGTTAGCGGGGTTCAGAGATGAACGCCAGCAGAGAAAAGCGAAAATAATCACTTGACTCTGAATGAGGAAAACGTAATATACGTGACCTCGCAACGGTGAGCTTAACGCCGCGTTGCAACTGCTCTTTAACAATTTATCAGACAATCTGTGTGGGCACTCAAAGTGACATGGATTCTTAATGTCTTCGGACAATAAATGAATACCAAGTCTCTGAGTGAACATACGTAATTCATTACGAAGTTTAATTCACGAGCATCAAACTTAAATTGAAGAGTTTGATCATGGCTCAGATTGAACGCTGGCGGCAGGCCTAACACATGCAAGTCGAGCGGTAGCACAGAGAGCTTGCTCTCGGGTGACGAGCGGCGGACGGGTGAGTAATGTCTGGGAAACTGCCTGATGGAGGGGGATAACTACTGGAAACGGTAGCTAATACCGCATAACGTCGCAAGACCAAAGAGGGGGACCTTCGGGCCTCTTGCCATCAGATGTGCCCAGATGGGATTAGCTAGTAGGTGGGGTAACGGCTCACCTAGGCGACGATCCCTAGCTGGTCTGAGAGGATGACCAGCCACACTGGAACTGAGACACGGTCCAGACTCCTACGGGAGGCAGCAGTGGGGAATATTGCACAATGGGCGCAAGCCTGATGCAGCCATGCCGCGT
The DNA here is from genome assembly GCF_043965265.1 of Enterobacter sp. ECC-249. Lineage (NCBI taxonomy): Bacteria > Pseudomonadati > Pseudomonadota > Gammaproteobacteria > Enterobacterales > Enterobacteriaceae > Enterobacter > Enterobacter sp. ECC-249. The sequence continues at coordinate 430,165 of NZ_CP143660.1, read as the reverse complement.
GTATGAAGAAGGCCTTCGGGTTGTAAAGTACTTTCAGCGGGGAGGAAGGTGTTGAGGTTAATAACCTCAGCAATTGACGTTACCCGCAGAAGAAGCACCGGCTAACTCCGTGCCAGCAGCCGCGGTAATACGGAGGGTGCAAGCGTTAATCGGAATTACTGGGCGTAAAGCGCACGCAGGCGGTCTGTCAAGTCGGATGTGAAATCCCCGGGCTCAACCTGGGAACTGCATTCGAAACTGGCAGGCTAGAGTCTTGTAGAGGGGGGTAGAATTCCAGGTGTAGCGGTGAAATGCGTAGAGATCTGGAGGAATACCGGTGGCGAAGGCGGCCCCCTGGACAAAGACTGACGCTCAGGTGCGAAAGCGTGGGGAGCAAACAGGATTAGATACCCTGGTAGTCCACGCCGTAAACGATGTCGACTTGGAGGTTGTGCCCTTGAGGCGTGGCTTCCGGAGCTAACGCGTTAAGTCGACCGCCTGGGGAGTACGGCCGCAAGGTTAAAACTCAAATGAATTGACGGGGGCCCGCACAAGCGGTGGAGCATGTGGTTTAATTCGATGCAACGCGAAGAACCTTACCTACTCTTGACATCCAGAGAACTTTCCAGAGATGGATTGGTGCCTTCGGGAACTCTGAGACAGGTGCTGCATGGCTGTCGTCAGCTCGTGTTGTGAAATGTTGGGTTAAGTCCCGCAACGAGCGCAACCCTTATCCTTTGTTGCCAGCGGTCCGGCCGGGAACTCAAAGGAGACTGCCAGTGATAAACTGGAGGAAGGTGGGGATGACGTCAAGTCATCATGGCCCTTACGAGTAGGGCTACACACGTGCTACAATGGCGCATACAAAGAGAAGCGACCTCGCGAGAGCAAGCGGACCTCATAAAGTGCGTCGTAGTCCGGATTGGAGTCTGCAACTCGACTCCATGAAGTCGGAATCGCTAGTAATCGTAGATCAGAATGCTACGGTGAATACGTTCCCGGGCCTTGTACACACCGCCCGTCACACCATGGGAGTGGGTTGCAAAAGAAGTAGGTAGCTTAACCTTCGGGAGGGCGCTTACCACTTTGTGATTCATGACTGGGGTGAAGTCGTAACAAGGTAACCGTAGGGGAACCTGCGGTTGGATCACCTCCTTACCTTAAAGAACCTGCCTTTGCAGTGCTCACACAGATTGTCTGATGAAAAACAGCAGTAAAAATCTCTGCAGGCTTGTAGCTCAGGTGGTTAGAGCGCACCCCTGATAAGGGTGAGGTCGGTGGTTCAAGTCCACTCAGGCCTACCAAACTCCTTTTAAAGGATGAGCGGTACAGAGATTGCAAAACGATGGGGCTATAGCTCAGCTGGGAGAGCGCCTGCTTTGCACGCAGGAGGTCTGCGGTTCGATCCCGCATAGCTCCACCATCTTTTACTGCGAACACAAGAAAACTTCAGAGTGAACCTGAAAAGGTGCACTGCGAAGTTTTGCTCTTTAAAAATCTGGATCAAGCTGAAAATTGAAACGACACATCTTTAAGGTGTGTTCGAGTCTCTCAAATTTTCGCAATCATGAAGTGAAACATCTTCGGGTTGTGAGGTTAAGCGACTAAGCGTACACGGTGGATGCCCTGGCAGTCAGAGGCGATGAAGGACGTGCTAATCTGCGAAAAGCGCCGGCGAGGTGATATGAACCTTTGACCCGGCGATGTCCGAATGGGGAAACCCAGTGTGATTCGTCACACTATCGTTAACTGAATACATAGGTTAACGAGGCGAACCGGGGGAACTGAAACATCTAAGTACCCCGAGGAAAAGAAATCAACCGAGATTCCCCCAGTAGCGGCGAGCGAACGGGGAGCAGCCCAGAGTCTGAATCAGCTTGTGTGTTAGTGGAAGCGTCTGGAAAGTCGCACGGTACAGGGTGACAGTCCCGTACACGAAAGCACACAGGTTGTGAACTCGAAGAGTAGGGCGGGACACGTGGTATCCTGTCTGAATATGGGGGGACCATCCTCCAAGGCTAAATACTCCTGACTGACCGATAGTGAACCAGTACCGTGAGGGAAAGGCGAAAAGAACCCCGGCGAGGGGAGTGAAAAAGAACCTGAAACCGTGTACGTACAAGCAGTGGGAGCACCTTCGTGGTGTGACTGCGTACCTTTTGTATAATGGGTCAGCGACTTATATTCTGTAGCAAGGTTAACCGTATAGGGGAGCCGAAGGGAAACCGAGTCTTAACTGGGCGTTAAGTTGCAGGGTATAGACCCGAAACCCGGTGATCTAGCCATGGGCAGGTTGAAGGTTGGGTAACACTAACTGGAGGACCGAACCGACTAATGTTGAAAAATTAGCGGATGACTTGTGGCTGGGGGTGAAAGGCCAATCAAACCGGGAGATAGCTGGTTCTCCCCGAAAGCTATTTAGGTAGCGCCTCGTGAACTCATCTTCGGGGGTAGAGCACTGTTTCGGCTAGGGGGCCATCCCGGCTTACCAACCCGATGCAAACTACGAATACCGAAGAATGTTATCACGGGAGACACACGGCGGGTGCTAACGTCCGTCGTGAAGAGGGAAACAACCCAGACCGCCAGCTAAGGTCCCAAAGTCATGGTTAAGTGGGAAACGATGTGGGAAGGCACAGACAGCCAGGATGTTGGCTTAGAAGCAGCCATCATTTAAAGAAAGCGTAATAGCTCACTGGTCGAGTCGGCCTGCGCGGAAGATGTAACGGGGCTAAACCATGCACCGAAGCTGCGGCAGCGACACTATGTGTTGTTGGGTAGGGGAGCGTTCTGTAAGCCGTTGAAGGTGGCCTGTGAGGGTTGCTGGAGGTATCAGAAGTGCGAATGCTGACATAAGTAACGATAAAGCGGGTGAAAAGCCCGCTCGCCGGAAGACCAAGGGTTCCTGTCCAACGTTAATCGGGGCAGGGTGAGTCGACCCCTAAGGCGAGGCCGAAAGGCGTAGTCGATGGGAAACAGGTTAATATTCCTGTACTTGGTGTTACTGCGAAGGGGGGACGGAGAAGGCTATGTTAGCCGGGCGACGGTTGTCCCGGTTTAAGCATGTAGGCGGAGGTTCCAGGTAAATCCGGTACCTTTTTAACGCTGAGGTGTGATGACGAGGCACTACGGTGCTGAAGTAACAAATGCCCTGCTTCCAGGAAAAGCCTCTAAGCATCAGGTAACATCAAATCGTACCCCAAACCGACACAGGTGGTCAGGTAGAGAATACCAAGGCGCTTGAGAGAACTCGGGTGAAGGAACTAGGCAAAATGGTGCCGTAACTTCGGGAGAAGGCACGCTGATATGTAGGTGAAGCCCCTGCGGGTGGAGCTGAAATCAGTCGAAGATACCAGCTGGCTGCAACTGTTTATTAAAAACACAGCACTGTGCAAACACGAAAGTGGACGTATACGGTGTGACGCCTGCCCGGTGCCGGAAGGTTAATTGATGGGGTTAGCGGCAACGCGAAGCTCTTGATCGAAGCCCCGGTAAACGGCGGCCGTAACTATAACGGTCCTAAGGTAGCGAAATTCCTTGTCGGGTAAGTTCCGACCTGCACGAATGGCGTAATGATGGCCAGGCTGTCTCCACCCGAGACTCAGTGAAATTGAACTCGCTGTGAAGATGCAGTGTACCCGCGGCAAGACGGAAAGACCCCGTGAACCTTTACTATAGCTTGACACTGAACACTGGTCCTTGATGTGTAGGATAGGTGGGAGGCTTTGAAGCGTGGACGCCAGTCTGCGTGGAGCCATCCTTGAAATACCACCCTTTAATGGCTGGTGTTCTAACGTAGACCCGTAATCCGGGTTGCGGACAGTGTCTGGTGGGTAGTTTGACTGGGGCGGTCTCCTCCCAAAGAGTAACGGAGGAGCACGAAGGTTAGCTAATCCTGGTCGGACATCAGGAGGTTAGTGCAATGGCATAAGCTAGCTTGACTGCGAGAGTGACGGCTCGAGCAGGTGCGAAAGCAGGTCATAGTGATCCGGTGGTTCTGAATGGAAGGGCCATCGCTCAACGGATAAAAGGTACTCCGGGGATAACAGGCTGATACCGCCCAAGAGTTCATATCGACGGCGGTGTTTGGCACCTCGATGTCGGCTCATCACATCCTGGGGCTGAAGTAGGTCCCAAGGGTATGGCTGTTCGCCATTTAAAGTGGTACGCGAGCTGGGTTTAGAACGTCGTGAGACAGTTCGGTCCCTATCTGCCGTGGGCGCTGGAGAATTGAGGGGGGCTGCTCCTAGTACGAGAGGACCGGAGTGGACGCATCACTGGTGTTCGGGTTGTCATGCCAATGGCACTGCCCGGTAGCTAAATGCGGAAAAGATAAGTGCTGAAAGCATCTAAGCACGAAACTTGCCCCGAGATGAGTTCTCCCTGACCCTTTAAGGGTCCTGAAGGAACGTTGAAGACGACGACGTTGATAGGTCGGGTGTGTAAGCGCAGCGATGCGTTGAGCTAACCGATACTAATGAACCGTGAGGCTTAACCTTACAACGCCGAAGGTGTTTCGGCGAAGAGACAGACAATCAATTTCAGCCTGATACAGATTAACAGAATTTGCCTGGCGGCTTTAGCGCGGTGGTCCCACCTGACCCCATGCCGAACTCAGAAGTGAAACGCCGTAGCGCCGATGGTAGTGTGGGGTCTCCCCATGTGAGAGTAGGGAACTGCCAGGCATCAAATTAAGTAGTAAGCCGGTGCATTAATCCGGTGGTTACAAGCAGTCTTCGGTGGAGCGGTAGTTCAGTCGGTTAGAATACCTGCCTGTCACGCAGGGGGTCGCGGGTTCGAGTCCCGTCCGTTCCGCCACTTATTAAGACATTAAGCCTGCCTTATTGGCAGGCTTAATGGCAAAAACTTTAGGGGCGTAGCTCAGTTGGTAGAGCACCGGTCTCCAAAACCGGGTGTCGCGAGTTCGAGTCTCTCCGCCCCTGCCATATAGAATCCTTTGCTTCGGCAAAGGATTTTTTTTTGCCTGAAACACGGCAGAAACGCTCTTCTTAATTTTCAGCCAGCATCCCTGCTGGCTGGTGTATTAATCCATTACATTGATTTTTAGAAGATCTTTTATCTGCGATTGCTTATCACTGTTTTGCAGCCAAATCGCATACAGCGGCCTGGTAAGCGTGGTGGAATCCATCACGGTGTGTAGCCCCGCTTTAGCGTCTGCCCAGCGAACAGGTAACCAGGTACAACCTTTCAGCAGGGACAGCTGCTGACAGGCGATCTCTGCCGAGCTGGTCGTTAACTGCGGAACATCATCAGGGGCAATCAACCCCGTCTCATGCTGCTGAAAATCCGGCCCCCACTCAAGGCGTAAATAGGTCAGGTCTGCCTTCATCATCGAAGGTTCAGACGCATAAAGTGCCAGACCAAACTGTCCCACTATCTGGCTGCTAAATTCGTCCATCTTGGGGGCTTCGGTTGTGATCAGAAGATCAAGCTGACGCTCATGAAGCTGCTTAACCAGCGACTGCCGTTGTGCAATTCTGGCCTCAAATTGCAGGTGCCCATGTGAATGATATAGCCGGGTAAGCCACTGACTTAGCATGCATTCCCACAGAGAAGCGCTGGCCCCTATCGAGAACTCATTATGCCTCGAAGTATGTGCCACCTCTTTACGTGCCGCCTGCCAGGTATTCATCAGCGTTTCTGCGTACGGCAGCAGTTTCTCGCCGGCAGGCGTTAAGCGAATATTGTTACGATGGCGGGTAAAAAGATTCACACCCAATTGATTTTCCAGCTGTCGAATACGAAAACTGACGGCTGACTGCGTCAGGTAAAGGGCTTCAGCTGCTCGCCCAAAGTGGCGTGTTCTGCTCACTTCAAGGAAAGTTTTAAGCAATTCCGTATCCACATCTTTCTCCGCAAAATTATTTGTCGTTATGATTTAAATGTTTTGTTTTACACTCTGTCAAGCGTAACTAATACTCCGCGCCATAAATAGCTCGGCCAAAGAATTAGGAGCGTGTAGGATGGCGGAAAGCTTTACGACGACTAATCGTTTTTTCGACAATAAACATTATCCGCGCGGGTTCTCTCGTCACGGCGATTTCACCATCAAAGAAGCTCAACTGCTTGAGCGCCATGGTTATGCCTTTAACGAGCTGGATCTGGGTAAGCGTGAACCTGCAACCGAAGACGAAAAACAGTTTGTTTCTGTTTGCCGTGGTGAGCGTGAGCCGGAGTCTGAAGCGGAACGTGTATGGATCAAGTACATGGCGCGCATTAAGCGTCCAAAGCGCTTCCATACGCTGTCTGGCGGCAAGCCGCAGATGGAAGGTGCAGAAGACTACACCGAGTCTGATGACTAAAATGAAAAGAAGGGGCTACGGCCCCTTTTTTTATGCCAGCAATTTCTGCAAATGCAGCAGTAAACGATCGATAGCGCGGTAGCTCAGCGCCTCCTGCAAATGTTTCCTCTCAATGTCAGTGCACCCCTCCACGTCAGCAATGGTTCTGGCCACTTTCAACAAACGCTGCCACGCACGTATGGACAGCCCGAACCGCGTCAACGTCTCCTCCAGCCATCCCGCATCCTCAACGTTAAGAGAACAAAACTGCCGGATCCCGGCATTATCCAGCCGTGCATTCAGCCTGTTCTGACGAGCGTACTGCCTCGTCTGGGCCGCAATCACCCGCTTGCGTACCTCCGCTGAGCTTTCACCCGTTATGCCCGTTTGCCTGAGCAGACCCGGAGGAGGAAGCGGGATTTCGAGAGATAAATCGAAACGGTCGAGGAACGGGCCGGATAACTTACCCAGATAGCGCAACGTCTGCTCTGGCGTACAGCGGTTATGGTTTCCCTGGTAGTGACCCGTCGGGCTGGGGTTCATCGCAGCGACCAGCTGAAACTGCGCGGGATAGCTTATTTTGGCCCGCGCGCGTGAGATATGTATCTCACCGGATTCAACAGGTTCTCTCAGCGCATCCAACACGCGGCGCTCAAACTCGGGCAGCTCATCAAGAAACAGAATGCCATTGTGTGCCAGTGAGATCTCACCCGGCCCGGGGATAGACCCGCCGCCGACCATTGCCGTCAGTGAAGCGCTATGATGTGGGGAACGAAAAGGACGGCGGCGCCACTGTTTTTGCAACGATGCAGAACTGATGAGGCTATATATGGCGGCGCTTTCCAGCGCTTCATGGTTATTGAGCGGTGGAAGCAACCCACTCAGCCTGCTCGCCAGCATCGTTTTCCCCGTACCTGGCGGACCAATCAACAGAAGATTGTGTCCACCTGCGGCCGTAATCTCCAGCGCCCGCTTCCCTTGCTCCTGCCCCATAATCTCGCTGAGATCCTCCGGAACGTCGGCTAAAACCTCGTCACACTCCTCAGGTTCGGACAGTTCATGTCGTCCTTCCAGCCAGGCACAAACTTCCTGTAAATGCCCGGCGATGAGACACCCCTTTTCGGCGATAAGACTCACTTCTGATGCGTTTTCATTGGCCACAATGATTTGCCGCCCTGCACGTATGGCTTCCAGCGCTCCCGATATCGCACCGGGAACGCCTCTTAACGCGCCTGTGAGCGCGAGTTCACCCACGAACTCATATGAGCCTAGCCGTGTCGTATTAAGCTGCTCAGAAGCCGCCAGAAGGGCAATTGCGATAGGCAAATCGTATCGTCCCCCCTCTTTAGGCAGATCGGCGGGCGCAAGGTTGATAGTGATCTTCTTCGCGGGGAAGGTATAACCGCTATTTATTATTGCGCTGCGAACGCGGTCCCTGGCTTCTTTAACCGTCGTTTCAGGTAACCCGACAAGCGTGAGTCCGGGTAGCCCGTTACTCAAATGAACCTCGACGGAAATAAGCGGTGCCTTTACCCCGAGAGCCGCACGCGTATAAACAACTGACAGTGACATTTACACTACCTCCTGGTGTGACTATGCCAGCGCCTGTTTTTTCTGTTTAGCGTCTTTTTGCGGATTTACGCCGCCTGTTCAGAGATTTTAAGCGCACACTGAAACCCTTGCATAACCGTGGAAGCCTCCTCGCAGAACGTAAAAAGCCCCCGTTTTGACGATAAGAACTGCTGTAAAAAAATGAAAAATATTCATTTTCTAATTTCCGTATATAAAACAACGGTTTTAAGAAATATGATTCGCTGCCTAATCAAATCCGTCATAAATAAATCTTGTGTTTGATTTAAAAACTGTGATAACTCTTTAGGTATTCCTTCGAACAAGATGCAAAAAGAACTGAAAATGACAGCCCTTCTACGAGTGATTAGCCTGGTCGTGATTAGCGTGGTGGTGATTATTATCCCACCGTGCGGGGCTGCACTTGGACGAGGAAAGGCTTAGAAATCAAGCCTTAACGAACTAAGACCCCCGCACCGAAAGGTCCGGGGGTTTTTTTATGACTAAAAAACGTAAATGAGGAGCAGAGAATGACGACTAGCACAAAATTCTGTTTCTCCCGATTTATGACGGGGAACTAACTATGAATGGGGCACAGTGGGTAGTACATGCGTTGCGCGCGCAGGGAGTCGAAACAGTATTCGGTTATCCGGGTGGCGCAATTATGCCGATTTACGATGCACTGTATGACGGCGGCGTGGAACATCTCTTGTGCCGACACGAGCAGGGCGCAGCGATGGCAGCCATCGGCTATGCCCGAGCGACGGGTAAAACCGGCGTGTGTATGGCGACTTCAGGCCCGGGCGCAACTAATCTCATCACCGGCCTGGCTGACGCGCTGCTGGATTCCGTTCCCGTTGTCGCCATCACCGGGCAGGTGGCGTCTCCGTTCATCGGAACCGATGCTTTCCAGGAAGTGGACGTCCTCGGTTTATCGCTGGCCTGCACCAAACACAGCTTCCTCGTCCAGTCTCTGGAAGAGCTGCCGCGCGTAATGGCAGAAGCATTCGAAGTGGCAAGCTCCGGCCGTCCTGGTCCGGTTCTGGTAGACATCCCGAAAGATATCCAGGTGGCAGTTGGCGATCTGGAACCGCACTTCTCTACCGTTGAAAGCGACGATGCGTTTCCGGATGCGGAAGTTGAAGAGGCCCGTCAGATGATGGCGCAGGCGAAACAGCCGATGCTGTATGTCGGCGGTGGCGTAGGCATGGCACAGGCCGTTCCAGCCCTGCGTGAATTTATCGCAACAACGCAAATGCCAGCGACCTGCACGCTGAAAGGTCTCGGTGCTGTCGACGCGGATTACCCATATTATCTGGGCATGCTGGGGATGCACGGCACCAAAGCGGCAAACCTGGCGGTGCAGGAGTGCGACTTGCTCATCGCCGTAGGGGCCCGTTTTGACGACCGCGTCACCGGCAAGCTGAATACCTTTGCGCCGAACGCCAAAGTCATCCATATGGATATCGACCCGGCGGAGATGAACAAGCTGCGCCAGGCGCATGTCGCCTTGCAGGGCGATCTCAACGCGCTGTTACCGGCATTGCAGCAGCCGCTGGATATCAACGCATGGCGTCAGCACACCGCAGATATGCGCGCCGAGCACGCCTGGCGTTACGACCATCCCGGCGAGGCCATCTACGCGCCGCTGCTGTTGAAGCAGTTGTCAGACCGTAAACCGGCTGACAGCGTCGTCACCACCGACGTCGGTCAACACCAGATGTGGTCCGCGCAGCACATGACCTACACGCGCCCGGAAAACTTCATCACCTCCAGCGGGTTAGGGACGATGGGCTTCGGTCTGCCTGCCGCCGTTGGCGCGCAGGTTGCCCGCCCGAACGATACCGTTATCTGTATCTCCGGTGACGGCTCCTTCATGATGAACGTTCAGGAGCTCGGCACCGTTAAGCGCAAGCAGTTACCGCTGAAAATCGTATTGCTCGACAACCAGCGTTTAGGGATGGTTCGCCAGTGGCAACAGCTGTTCTTCCAGGAGCGCTATAGCGAAACGACGCTCACCGATAACCCCGATTTCCTCACGCTGGCCAGCGCCTTCGGTATCCCTGGCCAGCACATCACCCGTAAAGATCAGGTTGAAGCGGCACTCGACACCATGCTGAACAGCGATGGGCCTTACCTGCTTCATGTCTCAATCGATGAACTCGAGAACGTCTGGCCGCTGGTGCCGCCTGGTGCCAGTAACTCACAAATGATGGAGAAATTATCATGATGCAGCATCAGGTCGCCGTACAGGCTCGCTTCAACCCGGAAACCTTAGAGCGCGTTTTGCGTGTGGTGCGTCATCGTGGCTTTCAGATTTGCTCTATGAATATGGAGACGGCCACTGACGCCCAAAACATCAGTATCGAATTAACCGTTGCCAGCCCGCGGTCGGTCGACTTACTGTTTAGTCAGTTATCAAAGCTGGTAGACGTTGCCCATGTTGCCATCTGCCAGAGCACAACCACATCACAACAAATCCGCGCTTAAGCGCGACAGGACGAAAAAATGACGACAAAAAAAGCTGATTACATTTGGTTCAACGGTGAGATGGTTCGCTGGGAGGACGCGAAGGTCCACGTGATGTCCCACGCGCTGCACTACGGTACCTCCGTATTTGAAGGCATCCGCTGCTACGATTCTCACAAAGGGCCAGTGGTGTTCCGCCATCGCGAACACATGCAGCGTCTGCATGACTCAGCCAAAATTTATCGTTTTCCGGTTTCCCAGAGCGTCGACGAGCTGATGGAAGCCTGCCGCGACGTGATTCGCAAGAACAACCTGACCAGCGCTTATATCCGTCCGCTGGTCTTCGTGGGCGACGTCGGTATGGGCGTTAACCCGCCCGCTGGCTATACCACAGATGTGATCATTGCCGCGTTCCCGTGGGGTGCCTACCTGGGTGCAGAAGCCCTGGAGCAGGGGATCGACGCAATGGTCTCTTCCTGGAACCGCGTGGCGCCAAACACCATCCCGACCGCCGCTAAAGCAGGTGGTAACTACCTCTCTTCACTGCTGGTGGGTAGCGAAGCGCGCCGTCACGGCTATCAGGAAGGTATCGCCCTGGACGTGAACGGCTACATCTCTGAAGGTGCGGGCGAAAACCTGTTTGAAGTGAAAGACGGTATCCTGTTCACGCCGCCGTTCACCTCTTCCGCGCTGCCGGGCATCACCCGCGACGCCATCATCAAGCTGGCGAAAGATCTGGGTATCGAAGTGCGCGAGCAGGTGCTGTCCCGCGAATCCCTGTATCTGGCGGATGAAGTGTTTATGTCCGGTACGGCGGCTGAAATCACGCCGGTGCGCAGCGTAGACGGTATCCAGGTGGGCGAAGGCCGCTGTGGCCCGGTCACCAAACGTATTCAGCAAGCGTTCTTTGGCCTCTTCACCGGCGAAACAGAAGATAAATACGGCTGGTTGGATCAGGTTAATCACTAAGCATAAATTTGGGACGGCACGCACCGTCCCATTAAATAGTCAGACGGGAGTAAATAAAGCATGCCTAAGTATCGTTCAGCCACCACCACCCACGGCCGTAATATGGCGGGTGCCCGCGCACTGTGGCGCGCCACCGGAATGACCGACGCCGATTTTGGCAAGCCGATTATCGCCGTGGTGAACTCCTTCACCCAGTTCGTACCAGGCCACGTGCACCTGCGCGATCTCGGTAAGCTGGTTGCCGAGCAAATCGAAGCCTCTGGCGGCGTGGCGAAAGAGTTCAACACCATTGCGGTGGATGACGGTATCGCGATGGGCCACGGGGGCATGCTCTATTCACTGCCGTCGCGCGAGCTGATCGCCGATTCGGTGGAGTACATGGTTAACGCCCACTGCGCCGATGCGATGGTCTGCATCTCCAACTGCGACAAAATCACCCCGGGGATGCTGATGGCCTCCCTGCGCCTGAATATTCCGGTGATCTTCGTCTCCGGTGGCCCAATGGAAGCGGGGAAAACCAAGCTCTCCGACAAAATCATCAAGCTCGACCTGGTCGATGCGATGATTCAGGGCGCGGACCCGAAGGTTTCTGACGAGCAGAGCGACCAGGTGGAACGCTCCGCGTGCCCGACCTGTGGCTCCTGTTCCGGGATGTTCACGGCGAACTCCATGAACTGCCTGACCGAAGCGCTGGGCCTGTCCCAGCCGGGCAACGGCTCGCTGCTGGCGACCCACGCCGACCGTAAGCAGCTGTTCCTCAACGCCGGTAAGCGCATCGTTGAGCTGACCAAACGCTACTACGAGCAGGACGACGCCAGCGCGCTGCCGCGCAGCATCGCCAGCAAAGCGGCGTTCGAGAACGCCATGACCCTGGATATTGCTATGGGCGGTTCCACCAACACCGTTCTGCACCTGCTGGCAGCCGCGCAGGAAGCCGAAATCGACTTCACCATGAGCGACATCGACAAGCTTTCCCGTAAAGTGCCGCAGCTGTGTAAGGTCGCGCCGAGTACCCAGAAGTACCATATGGAAGACGTGCACCGTGCCGGTGGCGTAATCGGTATTCTGGGCGAGCTGGACCGCGCCGGGCTGCTGAACCGTGACGTGAAAAACGTGCTTGGCCTGACGCTGCCTGAGTCGCTGGACCAGTACGACGTAATGCTGACCAAAAACGACGCGGTGAAAAAGATGTTCCGCGCTGGCCCTGCCGGTATTCGTACCACCCAGGCGTTCTCGCAGGATTGCCGCTGGGATACCCTGGACGATGACCGCGCCGAAGGCTGCATCCGCTCGCTGGAACACGCCTATAGCAAAGACGGCGGTCTGGCCGTGCTGTACGGAAACTTTGCGGAAAACGGCTGCATCGTGAAGACCGCTGGCGTGGACGACAGCATCCTGAAATTCACCGGCCCGGCGAAAGTGTACGAAAGCCAGGATGAAGCGGTAGACGCTATCCTGGGCGGTAAAGTGGTGGAAGGCGACGTGGTGGTCATCCGTTATGAAGGGCCAAAAGGCGGCCCGGGCATGCAGGAGATGCTCTACCCAACCACCTTCCTGAAATCGATGGGCCTCGGTAAAGCCTGCGCGCTGATCACCGACGGGCGTTTCTCCGGCGGGACTTCCGGTCTCTCCATCGGTCACGTTTCGCCGGAAGCGGCAAGCGGCGGCAACATTGCCATCATCGAAGACGGCGACCTGATCGAAATCGACATTCCGAATCGCGGCATTCAGCTCAAGCTGAGCGACCAGGAGATCGCGGCCCGTCGTGAAGCGCAGGAAGCGCGCGGCGACAAAGCCTGGACGCCGAAAGATCGTCAGCGTGAAGTCTCCTTCGCCCTGCGCGCCTACGCGAGCCTTGCCACCAGTGCAGATAAAGGCGCGGTGCGCGATAAATCGAAACTTGGGGGCTAACGATGGCCGAGTCGCAACCCTTATCCGCCGCCCCCGAGGGGGCGGAATATCTCCGGGCGGTGCTGCGCGCGCCGGTCTATGAAGCCGTGCAGGTCACACCCCTGCAGAAAATGGAAAAACTCTCTTCGCGCCTCGACAACGTTATCCTGGTGAAGCGTGAAGACAGGCAGCCGGTGCACAGCTTTAAGCTGCGCGGCGCCTACGCGATGATGGCTGGCCTGACCGACGAGCAAAAAGCGCGCGGCGTGATTACCGCCTCGGCGGGCAACCACGCGCAGGGCGTGGCGTTCTCGTCTGCTCGCCTGGGTCTGAAAGCGCTGATCGTGATGCCGGTTGCTACCGCGGATATTAAAGTCGACGCGGTGCGCGGGTTCGGCGGCGAAGTACTGCTTCACGGCGCCAATTTTGACGAAGCGAAAGCCAAAGCGATCGAGCTGGCGCAGCAGCAGGGTTTCACCTGGGTGCCGCCGTTCGACCATCCGATGGTGATTGCCGGGCAGGGCACGCTGGCGCTGGAATTGCTGCAGCAGGATGCCCATCTCGACCGCGTCTTCGTCCCGGTGGGCGGCGGTGGCTTAGCCGCAGGCGTGGCGGTGCTGATCAAACAGCTGATGCCGCAGATCAAAGTCATTGCCGTGGAGGCGGAAGATTCGGCCTGTCTGAAAGCGGCGCTGGATGCCGGTCATCCGGTCGACCTGCCGCGCGTCGGGCTGTTTGCCGAGGGCGTGGCGGTGAAGCGCATTGGTGATGAGACCTTCCGCCTGTGCCGGGAATATCTCGACGATATCGTCACCGTGGACAGCGATGCTATCTGCGCGGCGATGAAAGATCTGTTCGAAGACGTTCGTGCGGTGGCGGAACCGTCCGGCGCGCTGGCGCTGGCGGGGATGAAAAAATACATCGCGCAGCACAACATTCGCGGCGAGCGTCTGGCGCACGTGCTTTCCGGTGCCAACGTGAACTTCCACGGTCTGCGCTACGTGTCCGAGCGCTGCGAGCTGGGCGAACAGCGGGAAGCGCTATTGGCGGTGACCATTCCGGAAGAGAAGGGCAGCTTCCTGAAGTTCTGTCAGCTGCTGGGCGGCCGTTCGGTGACGGAGTTTAACTACCGTTTTGCCGATGCCAAAGACGCCTGCATTTTTGTCGGCGTGCGTCTGAGCCGTGGCGTGGAGGAGCGCAAAGAGATCCTCAGCCTGCTGCATGAGGGCGGCTACAGCGTGGTCGATCTCTCTGACGATGAGATGGCGAAGCTGCACGTGCGCTACATGGTCGGCGGGCGTCCATCGAAGCCGCTCAGGGAACGCCTGTTCAGCTTCGAGTTCCCGGAATCGCCAGGCGCGCTGCTCAAGTTCCTGCATACGCTGGGCACGCACTGGAACATCTCTCTGTTCCACTACCGCAGCCACGGCACCGACTACGGACGCGTGCTGGCGGCGTTTGAACTGGGTGAACATGAGCCAGATTTCGAAACGCGGCTGAACGAGCTGGGCTATGAGTGTCACGACGAAACCCATAACCCGGCGTTCCGTTTCTTCCTCGCGGGCTAAGGGTTGAACTGCGTGTAGGCCGGGTAAGCGCAGCGCCACCCGGCTTCAGTGGTTCGGCAATATCGTCCAGAACGCATCAATAAGCGGCTCATGAAGCCGCTTTTTTTGTGCGCATACGCCAAGCTCAAACGGCGTTTTCTCGTCGCTGCGCTCCAGTATCATCACGCGATTGCGCACCGGTTCCGGGCTATTTTCCAGCACCACTTCCGGCAGTAGCGCCACGCCGCAGCCGAGCGCCACCATCGACACCATCGCCTCATGGCCGCTGACGGTGGCGTAAATCGACGGGTTGCTGATTTTCTGTCGACGGAACCACAGCTCAATGCGACGTCGCACCGGCCCCTGATCGGCCATGATAAACGGTACCGTTGACCAGTCCGGTTTTTCCACCGACACCTGATTACGCACCGGGCAGGGCAGCGCTGGGGCAATCAGCACCACCGCTAGATTCTCCAGCATCGAGAACGCCACCGCGCCAGGCAGAGTTTCGGGCTTCCCGGCAATGGCGAGATCCGCTTCGCCCGTCACCACTTTTTCCATTGCGTCGGCGGCGTCGCCGGTAGTGAGCTTAATTTCAACCGACGGATGCGCCGCGCGGAAGCGGTCAAGGATGGGCGGCAGATGGCTGTAGGCGGCGGTCACGGAGCAGAAAATATGCAGCTCGCCGGAGAGTGACGGCCCCTGCTGATCGATAGAGTGCCGCAGCTGCTGGTACTGCAACAGCGTCTGCTGGGCAAAAATGCGCAGCTCTTCGCCCGCTTCCGTGAGGGTGACGGTGCGGTTATCGCGCACGAACAGCGGCTGGCCGAGGTCTTCCTCAAGGCGCTGGATTTGGCGCGACAGCGTGGAAGGGCTAACGTGCATCGCCCGCGCGCTGCGGCCAAAATGACGGCTTTCCGCCAGGTGAAGAAACATTTTCAGATCGCGTAAATCCACCGATTCCACTCCCTCGTTTTATATTGCAAAAATTGCAATGTGACGTTGTGAATATATCAATTTCCGCAATAAATTTCCTGTTGTAATGTGGGTTCATTCTCGCTGAAACGCGAACCGAACAATAAGACACACAACATCACGAGGTATCACCCATGGCTAACTACTTTAATACACTGAACTTGCGCCAGCAGCTGGCGCAGCTGGGCAAATGCCGCTTCATGGCGCGCGACGAATTTGCCGATGGCGCGAGCTACCTTCAGGGTAAAAAAGTGGTCATCGTCGGCTGTGGCGCACAGGGTCTGAACCAGGGCCTGAACATGCGTGACTCCGGTCTGGATATCTCCTACGCTCTGCGCAAAGAAGCGATTGCCGAGAAGCGTGCTTCCTGGCGTAAAGCGACCGAAAACGGCTTCAAAGTGGGTACCTACGAAGAGCTGATCCCGCAGGCGGATCTGGTGGTTAACCTGACGCCAGACAAGCAGCACTCAGACGTTGTGCGTTCCGTACAGCCGCTGATGAAAGACGGTGCCGCGCTGGGTTACTCCCACGGCTTTAACATCGTTGAAGTGGGCGAGCAGATCCGTAAAGACATCACCGTGGTGATGGTGGCGCCGAAGTGCCCGGGTACCGAAGTTCGTGAAGAGTACAAGCGTGGTTTCGGCGTGCCGACCCTGATTGCGGTTCACCCGGAAAACGATCCGAAAGGCGAAGGTATGGCGATTGCCAAAGCATGGGCAGCGGCGACCGGCGGCCACCGTGCGGGCGTTCTGGAATCGTCCTTCGTTGCGGAAGTGAAATCTGACCTGATGGGTGAGCAGACCATCCTGTGCGGCATGCTGCAGGCCGGTTCTCTGCTGTGCTTCGACAAGCTGGTGGAAGAGGGTACCGACCCGGCATACGCGGAAAAACTGATTCAGTTCGGCTGGGAAACCATCACCGAAGCGCTGAAGCAGGGCGGTATTACGCTGATGATGGACCGTCTGTCCAACCCGGCAAAACTGCGTGCTTACGCGCTGTCTGAACAGCTGAAAACCATCATGGCACCGCTGTTCCAGAAACACATGGACGACATCATCTCCGGCGAGTTCTCTTCCGGCATGATGGCGGACTGGGCGAACGACGATAAGAAACTGCTGACCTGGCGTGAAGAGACCGGTAAAACCGCATTCGAAACCGCGCCGCAGTATGAAGGTAAAATCGGCGAGCAGGAGTACTTCGATAAAGGCGTCCTGATGATCGCGATGGTGAAAGCAGGCGTTGAGCTGGCGTTCGAAACCATGGTGGATTCCGGCATCATCGAAGAGTCTGCGTACTACGAATCACTGCACGAGCTGCCGCTGATTGCGAACACCATCGCCCGTAAGCGTCTGTACGAAATGAACGTAGTTATCTCTGATACCGCAGAATACGGTAACTACCTGTTCTCTTACGCCTGCGTACCGCTGCTGAAAGAGTTTATGACTACTCTGCAGACGGGCGATCTGGGTAAAGCGATTGCCGAAGGTGCCGTGGATAACGCGCAGCTGCGCGATGTGAACGAAGCGATTCGCAGCCACCAGATCGAGAAAGTGGGCCATAAACTGCGTGGCTACATGACCGATATGAAGCGTATCGCGGTAGCGGGCTAACACCAGGTGCGGGCTGATGCCCTCACCCCGACCCTCTCCCACGGGGAGAGGGTGCAAACATTAAAGGCCTTCTCTTAGAGAAGGCCTTGCTGTTTATTTCCGATACAGCACTTTAATCACGTGGTAGCCGAACTGCGTGTGCAGCGGGCCGGTTGGCTCCAGCACCGGGCAGGAGAAGACCACTTTATCGAACGCCGGTACCATCTGACCCTGGCGGAATTCACCCAGATCGCCGCCGCGTTTGCCTGACGGACAGATGGAGTGCTTCTTCGCCAGTTTGCCGAAGTCGGCGCCGTTTTTGATCTGCTCCAGAAGGTCCAGAGCCAGTTTCTCTTCTTTAACAAGAATATGCAGTGCTGCTGCTGTTTTTGCCATGATCGTGCCTTGAATAGGTTGAGATAAATCGGGGCGCAATATACCACGCGTCAGCGGCGATAAAGCACCTTAATGATATGGTAGCCAAATTTGGTTTTTACCGGGCCGCAGGGCTTCAGAAGCGGGCAGCTAAAGACCGCCTGATCGAACGGGCCGACCATCGCACCTTGTTGAAACTCGCCGAGATCCCCGCCATTGCGACCGGATGGGCATTTAGAGTAGCGCTTTGCCAGATGATCAAAGCTGATGCCGCGCTCCAGCTTGGCCAGGATCTCCTGGGCCAGTTTCTCTTCTTTTACCAGAATATGCAGGGCTGCTGCGGTCTTTTTCATGGTTCTGCTCTACGGGTTAAACGCGATTTCTCCACTTTATCATTAGCCGGTAAATCTGCGCCCGGCTTTCTGCTACAATCCACACCCCGTTCGAAGATTGAGCAACACTCCCATGCGTTTAAACCCTGGACAACAACAAGCGGTCGAATTCGTTACTGGACCATGCCTGGTGCTGGCAGGGGCCGGTTCGGGTAAAACCCGCGTGATCACCAACAAAATCGCCCATCTGATCCACAACTGCGGGTATCAGGCGCGTCATATTGCGGCGGTCACCTTTACCAATAAAGCGGCGCGCGAGATGAAAGAGCGCGTCGGTCAGACGCTGGGGCGAAAAGAAGCGCGCGGCCTGATGATCTCCACCTTCCACACGCTGGGGCTGGATATCATCAAGCGCGAGTATGCGGCGCTGGGAATGAAGTCTAACTTCTCGCTCTTCGATGACACCGATCAGGTGGCGCTGCTCAAAGAGCTCACCGAGGGGTTGATCGAAGATGACAAGGTGCTGTTGCAGCAGCTGATCTCGACGATCTCGAACTGGAAAAACGATCTGATGACGCCGGCCCAGGCCGCGGCGATCGCCAAAGGCGAACGGGATCGGATCTTCGCCCACTGCTACGGTCTGTACGATGCACATATGAAAGCGTGTAACGTGCTGGACTTTGATGACCTGATCCTGCTGCCCACGCTGCTGCTGCAGCGCAATGAAGAGGTGCGCGAGCGCTGGCAGAACAAAATCCGCTACCTGCTGGTGGATGAATATCAGGACACCAACACCAGCCAGTACGAGCTGGTGAAGCTGCTGGTGGGGCAGCGCGCGCGTTTCACCGTGGTAGGTGATGACGACCAGTCAATTTACTCCTGGCGCGGTGCGCGTCCACAAAACCTGGTGCTGCTGAGCAAAGATTTCCCCGCCCTGCAGGTGATAAAGCTGGAGCAGAACTATCGCTCCTCCGGGCGTATCCTGAAGGCGGCAAATATCCTGATTGCCAATAACCCGCACGTATTTGAGAAGCGTCTCTTCTCCGAACTGGGCTACGGCACGGAGCTGAAAGTGCTCAGCGCCAACAATGAGGATCATGAAGCGGAGCGCGTGACGGGCGAACTCATCGCTCACCACTTCGTCAACAAAACCGCATATAAGGATTATGCGATCCTCTATCGCGGCAATCACCAGTCGCGCGTCTTTGAAAAGATGCTGATGCAAAACCGCATTCCGTACAAAATCTCGGGCGGCACGTCGTTCTTCTCACGGCCAGAAATCAAAGATCTGCTGGCCTATCTGCGCGTGCTCACCAACCCGGATGACGACAGCGCGTTTCTGCGCATCGTGAATACGCCTAAACGCGAGATTGGCCCGGCGACGCTGCAAAAGCTCGGCGAGTGGGCGATGACGCGCAACAAAAGTATGTTTACCGCCAGCTTCGACATGGGGCTAAGCCAGACGTTAACCGGTCGCGGCTATGATTCGCTAACGCGATTCACCCACTGGCTCGGCGAAGTGCAGCGTCTCGCGGAGCGCGAGCCGGTGGCGGCAGTGCGCGATCTCATTCACGGCATCGATTATGAGTCCTGGCTGTACGAAACTTCGGCCAGCCCGAAAGCGGCTGAGATGCGCATGAAAAACGTTAACCAGCTCTTCAGCTGGATGACCGAAATGCTTGAGGGCTCTGAAATCGACGAGCCGATGACCCTGACGCAGGTGGTTACTCGCTTTACCCTGCGCGACATGATGGAGCGCGGCGAGAGCGAAGAAGAGGCCGATCAGGTACAGCTGATGACGCTGCACGCGTCAAAAGGTCTGGAGTTCCCGTATGTCTATCTGGTCGGTATGGAAGAGGGGTTGTTACCGCATCAGAGCAGCATTGATGAAGACAACGTCGACGAGGAGCGCCGTCTGGCCTACGTGGGGATCACCCGCGCGCAGAAAGAGCTGACGTTCACGCTGTGTAAAGAGCGCCGTCAGTATGGCGAACTGGTCCGCCCGGAGCCGAGTCGTTTCCTGCTGGAGCTGCCGCAGGATGACCTGATCTGGGAACAGGAGCGCAAAGTGATTACTGCAGAAGAGCGGATGCACAAGGGGCAGGCTAACGTGGCGAACATTCGCGCCATGCTGGCAAAAGCCAAAGAGAAAGGATAAGTCCGAAGGGCTTGTAGGCCGGGTAAGCACAGCGCCACCCGGCATTTTTTCACAATGTTATTTTACTTCCAGCACCCAGTGCACATAGCTCTGCCACTGGCACTCCTGCTCGATCATCTCAGCCCCAAGCGGGTGACGTTCAATCCAGTTTTCCGGCAGCGTCAGCGACAGTTTTTCGTCATCGGCCACCAGGCCGATCGCAGGCAGCAAATCATCGCGACGGCGGCTGGCAAACAGGATCGCAAGACGCAGCAGGCGGCACAGATGCTCGGCCACGCGCGGCGGTACGGCGTTTTGCTGATGCAAAGACGAGAGATCGACGGCATTGGTCTGGTTCAGCAGCAGCGTGGCCAGCAATTTTTTCTGCGCGGGCGTATAGCCCGGTAAATCCAGGTTGCGCACCAGATACGCTGCATGAGCAGGAGCCTGCTTGAAATCAATGCTCAGCCCCACTTCATGTAGCGCACAGGCGCTCAGCAGTAAATCGCGGCTCAGTGGTTCAAGATCCCAGACGTTAGCGACCCGATCGGCGAAGCGTGACGCCAGCTGCGAGACGCGTCCTGCCTGATCGATATCAACCAGAAAACGACGCTGCACGTTGCGCAGGGTACGGCTGCGGATGTCCTGATCGACCGACAGATGCAGCATCCCGTAGACCAGACCTTCGCGCAGCGCGCCGCCGGCCAGGGTCATACATTGAATATTCAGCTCGGTGAAAATGGCGATCAGAATGGCCAGCCCGCTCGGGAAGACCAGCGCACGTTCCAGCGTCAGGCCTTCAATTTCCAGCTCTTCCAGGCGTCCGCACTGAATGGCGCGCTGTTTTAGCTGCTGAAGCTTGGCAAGCGTAATCCGCTCGTCCATTCCCTGCGCCATCATGATTTCCTGCAGGGCCTGCACGGTCCCGGACGCTCCCACGCAGACTTTCCAGCCGTGATAGCGCAGCTCGTCCATCACCGGGCGTAACACCTCGCGCGCGGCGTTTTCTGCCTCGTCGAAGTTCTCTTTCCCCAGATTACGATCGGTAAAGTAGCGCTCAAGCCAGGTCACGCAGCCCATCGACAGGCTGAACAGCGACGTTGCCTGCGCGCCGGTGCCGGTCACCAGTTCGGTACTGGCACCGCCGATATCCACCACCAGGCGGCGATCGTCACCCCCTGTGGTGTGTGCAACTCCCTGATAAATCAGGCGAGCTTCTTCTTCACCGCTGATAACCTGAACCGGACAACCGAGAATTTCCTGCGCTCTGGCAATAAAATCCACGGCGTTAACCGCCAGGCGAAGTGTCGCAGTGGCGACGACGGTGATTTGGGCATGCGGGATATCCTGCAGACGCTCGGCAAAGAGTCGCAGACACTGCCAGCCACGTTCCATGGCTTCAGGTGAGAGGTGATTGTCGCTGCTCAGGCCCGCCGCGAGGCGGACCTTGCGCTTAATGCGCGTCAGCGTTTGTATGCTTCCCGCCACCTCGCGCACAACCAGCATATGAAAACTATTCGAACCGAGATCAATTGCCGCATAAAGCGAGGTGGAGCTGAGCATATTTTCTTAACCTGAACGACGACGATTACGCGGTGCGCCGCCTGAACGACGCGGTCCATTGCCGGAGCGTGGGCGTGTTAGACGCTTAGGCGGCGGCAGTTCGCTTAACAGCGCTTCCGGATTGTATTTGCTCTGCGGAATAGAGTGACCGATATAAGTCTCAATGGCTGGAAGATTCAGCGCATACTCTTCACACGCAAGGCTAATCGAGTGACCGCTTGCGCCCGCACGACCGGTACGACCGATACGGTGTACGTAGTCTTCGCAGTCGTCTGGCAGATCGTAGTTAAAGACGTGCGTCACGGCCGGAATGTGTAAACCACGAGCCGCCACGTCGGTTGCGACCAGAATATCGAGATCGCCACGGGTAAATTCTTCAAGAATGCGCAGGCGTTTTTTCTGCGCCACGTCGCCGGTCAACAGGCCAACACGGTGACCGTCTGCAGCCAGATGGCCCCAGATGTCTTCACAACGGTGTTTAGTGTTCGCGAAGATAATGGCGCGATCTGGCCACTCTTCTTCAATCAGCGTTTGCAGCAGACGCATCTTCTCTTCATTGGAAGGATAGAAGAGCTCTTCTTTAATGCGGTGACCCGTTTTCTGCTCCGGTTCCACTTCCACGTACTCAGCGTTGTTCATCTGTTCGAACGCCAGTTCGCGCACGCGGTAGGAGAGGGTTGCAGAGAACAGCATATTCAGGCGCTGGTTAGCCGGAGGCATACGGCGGAACAGCCAGCGGATGTCTTTAATGAAGCCCAAATCGTACATGCGATCAGCTTCATCGAGTACCACAACCTGGATTGCGCCGAGGTTAATGTGGTTCTGTTTGGCGTAATCGATAAGACGGCCGGTGGTACCGATCAGGATATCCACACCGCTTTCCAGCACTTTCAGCTGTTTATCGTAGCCGTCGCCGCCATAGGCCAGGCCCAGCTTCAGGCCGGTAGCCTGCGCCAGGGGTTCAGCGTCTGCGTGGATCTGTACCGCCAGTTCTCGCGTCGGGGCCATAATTAGCGCGCGCGGCTGGTTAACTTTGCGGTCTGCAATCGCTGGGTGAGAAAGTAAATAATGAAACGTTGACGTTAAAAACGCCATCGTTTTGCCGGTACCGGTTTGCGCCTGCCCGGCAACATCGCGACCGGCCAGCGTTAGCGGCAGCGCGAGGGCCTGAATGGGCGTGCAGTTATGAAACCCTTTATTTTCAAGGGCTTCAATCACCTTCGGGTGCAGCGCGAAGTCGGAAAACTTCTGTTCTGTTAAATGTGTTTTGCTCATAGTGTGGTAGAATATCAGCTTACTATTGCTTTACGAAAGCGTATCCGGTGAAATAAAGTCAACCTTTAGTTGGTTAATGCGACATCAACACGTCGTTGGTGGAGACAAAACCAACGTACCAGGCTTATTCCTGTGGAGTTATATATGAGCGATAAAATTATTCACCTGACTGACGACAGTTTTGACACGGACGTACTTAAGGCTGACGGGCTGATCCTCGTCGATTTCTGGGCTGAATGGTGTGGTCCTTGCAAAATGATCGCCCCGATTCTGGATGAGATCGCCGACGAATATCAGGGCAAACTGACCGTTGCCAAGCTGAACATCGACCAGAACCCGGGCACCGCACCAAAATACGGTATCCGTGGCATTCCGACCCTGCTGCTGTTCAAAAACGGCGAAGTGGCGGCGACCAAAGTGGGCGCGCTGTCCAAAGGTCAACTGAAAGAGTTCCTGGACGCTAACCTGGCGTAAGGTTTCTCCGCTGTGCGTTCAGAGCTCCCGGCTAAATGATGTGGAACTCTGGACGCCCGGCTTAAGTCGTGCTAAGTTAGCTATGACTTCGTTTTAAACATATCTTGTTGTTTGAATCTTGTTTTACCCGATACTTCCCGTTGTTAACATGAACAGTGCGTGAAGTGGCTAAATTCCGGGCTTGTCACTCAATCCGTCTTGTCGTTTCAGTTCTGCGTTCTTTCCCTGTGACCAGACAGCGAACAGACATGAGTTGATGGCCGCTAAACAGGCATGGATGACCCTGCCATACCATTCACAACATTAAGTTCGAGAATCACCCCGAGTTTAAGAACCCACACCATTATGAATCTTACCGAATTAAAGAATACGCCGGTTTCTGAGCTGATCACTCTCGGCGAAAATATGGGGCTGGAAAACCAGGCTCGTATGCGCAAGCAGGACATCATTTTCGCCATCCTGAAGCAGCACGCTAAGAGTGGCGAAGATATCTTTGGCGACGGTGTGCTGGAGATATTGCAAGACGGATTTGGTTTCCTCCGCTCTGCAGACAGCTCCTACCTCGCCGGCCCTGACGACATCTACGTATCCCCCAGCCAAATCCGCCGTTTCAACCTCCGCACTGGTGACACCATTTCAGGTAAGATTCGTCCTCCTAAAGAGGGTGAACGCTACTTTGCGCTGTTGAAAGTCAATGAAGTTAACTTCGACAAACCGGAAAACTCGCGTAATAAGATCCTCTTTGAGAACTTAACGCCGCTGCACGCGAACTCTCGCCTGCGTATGGAGCGTGGTAACGGTTCTACTGAAGACTTAACCGCGCGTGTTCTGGATCTGGCATCACCAATTGGTCGCGGCCAGCGTGGTCTGATTGTGGCACCGCCAAAAGCGGGTAAAACCATGCTGCTGCAGAACATCGCGCAGAGCATCGCCTATAACCACCCAGACTGCGTGCTGATGGTGCTGCTGATTGACGAACGTCCGGAAGAAGTGACCGAGATGCAGCGTCTGGTTAAAGGTGAAGTGGTTGCTTCTACCTTCGACGAGCCAGCATCTCGCCACGTTCAGGTTGCGGAAATGGTTATCGAGAAGGCGAAGCGCCTGGTAGAGCACAAGAAAGACGTGATCATCCTGCTTGACTCCATCACCCGTCTGGCGCGTGCCTACAACACCGTGGTTCCGGCGTCTGGTAAAGTGCTGACCGGTGGTGTGGATGCTAACGCCCTGCATCGTCCGAAACGCTTCTTCGGTGCTGCACGTAACGTGGAAGAGGGCGGCAGCCTGACCATCATCGCAACGGCGCTGATCGATACCGGTTCTAAAATGGACGAAGTGATTTACGAAGAATTTAAAGGTACAGGTAACATGGAACTGCACCTTTCCCGTAAAATCGCTGAAAAACGCGTCTTCCCGGCTATCGATTACAACCGTTCCGGTACCCGTAAAGAAGAGCTGCTCACCACGCAGGAAGAGCTGCAGAAAATGTGGATCCTGCGCAAAATCATCCATCCAATGGGTGAAATTGACGCGATGGAGTTCCTCATTAATAAACTGGCAATGACCAAAACCAACGACGATTTCTTCGACATGATGAAACGCTCGTAACGCAAATAAAGCCAGCGAACGCCACGTTTTTACGTGGCGTTTTCCTTTTATGGACTATACGCTAGTACCACCAACTCTCAATTTTGACTGGTCAGTGCGACAATAAGATAATTCGCACAGTAAAAACATTAATAGCTTGAATAATAAACAAATGGAATTGTAAGAGGTTTGCTTTATAACTTCAGGCTCGGCGCCTTGATGGTTATACTTCCTTGACTAACATTTGTTGAGAACATCCATTGTGAACCTACTTGATACGTTTACTGAACTAACCAGTATTTTCTTGTTTACCACCTGCTTTTTGTTTCTGGCACGTAAGGTGGCGAAATATCTGGGGTTAGTGGATAAACCCAACTTCCGTAAGCGTCATCAAGGTATGATTCCTTTGGTCGGGGGTATCTCTGTTTTCGCGGGGATCTGCTTCACGTTTGCCATCGCGGATTACTATATTCCACATGCCAGGCTGTACCTGACCTGTGCGACGGTGCTTGTGGTGGTTGGCGCTCTTGACGACCGTTATGACATTAGCGTCAAAATCCGCGCCTTCGTTCAGGCTGCAGTGGCTATCGCTATGATGGTATTCGCTAAGCTGCATTTGAGTAGCCTGGGCTATATTTTTGGCTCGTGGGAGATGGAACTCGGTCCGTTCGGCTATTTCCTGACACTTTTTGCCGTGTGGGTGGCGATTAACGCATTCAACATGGTTGACGGTATTGATGGTTTGCTGGGTGGCCTGTCCTGCGTCTCATTTGCCGCAATTGGTTTCATTTTATGGTTCGATGGGCAATATAGCCTTGCTATGTGGTGTTTTGCCATGATTGCGGCCATCCTGCCTTATATCCTGTTAAATCTCGGCGCATTGGGCCGACGCTATAAAGTATTCATGGGTGATGCGGGTAGCACGCTTATCGGCTTTACTATCATTTGGATCTTGCTGGAAACCACTCAGGGTGATGTACACCCCATTAGCCCGGTAACGGCATTATGGATTATCGCTATCCCGTTAATGGATATGGTTGCGATCATGTATCGCCGCCTGCGTAAAGGGATGAGTCCTTTCTCTGCTGACCGTCAGCACATTCATCATTTGATCATGCGAGCCGGATTCACTTCCCGGCAGGCATTTGTGCTTATTACGCTGGCTGCTGCTATTCTAGCGGGGATTGGCGTAACGGCAGAATATACACATTTTGTGCCTGAATGGGCTATGTTGGTATTGTTCTTGCTAGCTTTTTCTCTCTACGGCTACTGCATCAAGCGCGCATGGAAGGTAGCACGCTTTATTAAACGAATTAAACGCAGGATGCGTCGTAACAGTGGCAAACATACAACATTAACTAAGTAAAACCGGGACTATGATGACTCAACCGTTGGCGGGAGCGAAATCAGTGGTAACAGAGAATGAGCTGGATATTCGGGGTTTGTTTCGCGTGTTATGGACAGGCAAACTTTGGATTGCGGGGATCGCGCTGGGGTTTGCACTGTTAGCGCTGGCCTATACGTTCTTTGCAAAACAAGAGTGGAGCGCCACGGCAATCACGGACAAACCAACGGTTAACATGCTCGGGGGATACTATTCCCAGCAGCAATTCCTGCGAAACCTGGATATCAAAGCCAGTCTTGCCACACCTGACCAGGCCTCCGTTATGGATGAAGCCTATAAAGAGTTTGTGATGCAGCTGGCTTCGTGGGATACCCGCCGCGACTTCTGGTCCCAGACGGATTACTACAAGCAGCGCCGGGTTGATAATACTAAAGCCGATGCCGCCCTGCTGGACGATCTGATTAATAATATTCAGTTTATGCCGGGCGACGCGCTGCGTAACGTGAATGACAGCGTCAAGTTAATTGCAGAAACTGCGCCGGATGCCAACAACCTGCTGCGTCAGTATGTCGCGTTTGCCAGCCAGCGTGCCGCAAGCCATCTTAACGAAGAGCTTAAAGGTGCCTGGGCGGCTCGTACCATCCAGATGAAAGCACAGGTGAAACGTCAGGAAGAGGTGGCGAATACCATTTTCGGTCGTCGCGTGCATAACATTGAGCAGGCGCTGAAAATTGCGGAACAGCACAATATTTCCCGCACTGAGACGGACGTGCCAGCCGATGAGCTGCCTGATTCAGAGATGTTCCTTCTTGGCCGCCCCATGCTGCAGGCGCGTCTGGAAAACCTGAAGGCCGTTGGGCCTGATTTTGACCTCGATTACGATCAAAATCGCGCGATGCTAAATACGCTTAATGTTGGCCCATCCCTGGACCCGCGTTTTCAGACCTATCGTTATTTGCGAACGCCTGAAGAACCTGTAAAACGCGACAGTCCGCGCCGCGCATTCCTGATGATCATGTGGGGGATTGTAGGCGCACTCGTTGGTGCTGGCGTGGCGTTAACGCGTCGTCGTACAAACTAAGAATGCCTTTTACGATGAAGGCTGCGGCCTTCATCGCCTAATCGAAGAGAATCGATGTGAAAGTACTTACCGTATTTGGCACCAGGCCGGAGGCCATTAAGATGGCGCCTCTGGTTCATGCGCTGGCCAGCGATCCTGATATTGAAGCGAAAGTCTGCGTCACGGCCCAGCACCGTGAGATGCTCGACCAGGTTTTAACGCTCTTTTCCATTCTCCCGGATTACGACCTCAATATAATGAAACCGGGGCAAGGGTTGACGGAAATAACCTGCCGCATACTGCAAGATCTCAAGCCGATCCTGGAGTCATTTAAGCCCGACGTCGTGCTGGTACACGGTGACACCACCACTACCGTGGCGACAAGCCTGGCCGCGTTTTACCAGCGAATTCCCGTGGGGCATATTGAGGCGGGTCTGCGTACCGGCAATCTTTATTCGCCGTGGCCGGAAGAGGCCAACCGCACGTTAACGGGCCATCTGGCGATGTACCACTTTGCGCCAACGGAAAACTCTCGTCAGAACCTGCTGCGTGAAAATATCGCCGATAACAAAATCTTTGTGACCGGCAATACGGTCATTGACGCATTAATTTGGGTACGTGACCGCGTCCTGGCAAACAGCGATCTGCAGAAAGAGCTCGCCGCCCGTTATCCGTTCCTTCACAACGGCAAAAAAACCATTCTGGTTACTGGCCACCGTCGCGAAAGCTTTGGCCGGGGTTTTGAGCAAATATGCCACGCGCTGGCTGAAATCGCCGCGCAGAACGACGATGTGCAAATTGTCTATCCAGTACACCTTAACCCTAACGTCAGCGAGCCGGTTAACCGGATCCTGGGCCATGTCGAGAATGTCCTTCTGATTGAACCTCAGGACTACATGCCATTTGTCTGGCTGATGAACCACGCCTGGCTGATCCTCACCGATTCCGGCGGAATTCAGGAAGAAGCGCCATCTCTCGGCAAACCGGTGCTGGTGATGCGTGAAACGACCGAACGTCCGGAAGCCGTCAAGGCCGGTACGGTGCGTCTGGTCGGCACCAACGCGCAGCTCATCGTCGAAGAGGTCACGCGCCTTCTGCATGACGATGAAGCGTATCAGGCGATGAGCCGGGCCCATAATCCGTATGGAGACGGGCAGGCTTGTGGTCGTATTTTGCATGCACTTAAACACAATCGGGTATCGCTATGAGTTTTACTACCATCTCTGTCATTGGTCTTGGCTACATTGGCTTGCCTACTGCAGCCGCGTTTGCCTCTCGTCAGAAACAGGTTGTCGGTGTGGATATCAACGCACGGGCGGTAGAAACCATTAACCGTGGCGAGATTCATATTGTTGAGCCCGATCTTGACCGCGTGGTGAAAGAGGCGGTAGAAGGAGGCTTCCTGCGTGCCAGCACGAAGCCAATTGAAGCAGATGCCTACCTGATTGCCGTCCCCACCCCGTTTAAAGGCGACCATGAGCCCGACATGGTCTACGTCGAGGCGGCGGCGAAATCCATTGCCCCTGTGCTGAAGAAAGGGGCGCTGGTGATTCTGGAATCGACCTCTCCCGTCGGTGCTACCGAGCAGATGGCACAGTGGCTGGCCGACGCGCGCCCTGATTTAAGCTTCCCGCAGCAGGCGGGTGAGCAGGCGGATATCAATATCGCCTACTGCCCGGAGCGCGTGCTACCGGGCCAGGTTATGGTCGAACTGATTAAAAACGACCGCGTCATTGGCGGTATGACGCCCGTCTGTTCCGAACGCGCCAGCGCGCTGTACAAGATTTTCCTGGAAGGTGAGTGCGTGGTGACCAACTCCCGCACCGCCGAGATGTGCAAGCTGACGGAGAACAGCTTCCGCGACGTTAATATCGCTTTTGCGAACGAACTGTCGCTGATCTGTGCCGATCAGGGGATTAACGTCTGGGAGCTGATTAGCCTGGCGAATCGCCATCCGCGCGTCAACATACTCCAGCCTGGCCCGGGCGTGGGAGGTCACTGTATCGCCGTCGATCCGTGGTTTATCGTGGCGCAAAATCCGGCGCAGGCGCGTCTGATTCGCACCGCGCGTGAGGTGAACGACAGCAAGCCTCACTGGGTGCTCAACCAGGTTAAAGCGACGGTAGCAGATTGCCTGGCAGAGAGCGGAAAGCGCGCCAGCGAGCTGAAAATTGCCTGCTTTGGTCTGGCATTTAAACCCAATATTGACGATCTGCGTGAAAGCCCGGCGATGGAAATTGCTGAGATGATTGCCGAATGGCACAAGGGTGAAACGCTGGTGGTTGAGCCGAATATCCATGAATTGCCGGCAAAACTGGCGGGACACTGCACGTTGACGGCGCTGGACGACGCGCTGGCGACGGCGGACGTGCTGGTGCTGCTGGTAGATCATAAAGAGTTTATAGCAACGTCCGGTGATGCTGTTCGTCAGCAGTATATTGTGGATACCAAAGGTGTCTGGCGTTGAATAGCCTGAATGGGGTGCTTGAGTCCCTGCAGTGGGAGAGTACCTTTTTCGGCCTGCCGTCGGCCATCGTGCGTCTGCGCGATAACGCGCCGGTGCTGGCTGAATCGGATTTTATCGCCTGGCAACGGGTGCAGGCTAAGATCCCGGCTGAGCGTGCCGATCTGCTTGACGCGCTCCAGCAACATGGCTTTCAGCTGGTTGAAGGTGAGGTAGACCTTTCCATTACCCTTACCCGACACGATGCGTCCGGCGCGGAAATTGCAACGGATCAGGACATCCCCGTGCTGCGTAAGATGGCGGCCCAGGCATTTGCGCAGAGCCGCTTTCGTGCGCCCTGGTATGCACCTGACGACAGCGGACGTTTCTATGCCCAGTGGATAGAGAACGCGGTCAAAGGCACTTTTGACCACGTCTGCCTGGTTTTCCGTGCAGGGGACGGTCAAGTCCAGGGGTTCGTCTCGCTGCGTAAGCTCAACGAGCGCGAGGCGCGTATTGGCTTATTAGCCGGGCGCGGCATGGGTGAGAAACTCATGCAGGCGGCGCTGCACTGGGCGCAACAGCAACAGCTTGTGACGCTGCGGGTAGCGACCCAACTGGGCAACACCGCCGCGCTTAAACGTTATATTGCGAGTGGTGCCAACATCGACGCCACCGCCTACTGGTTATACAGGTGACAAGATGATTCCATTTAACGCACCACCCGTTGTCGGAACTGAACTCGACTATATGCAGTCTGCCATGGGCAGCGGCAAACTCTGCGGTGACGGCGGTTATACCCGCCGCTGTCAGCAGTGGATGGAACAGCGTTTTCGCAGCGCCAAAGTGCTGCTGACCCCGTCCTGTACTGCATCGCTGGAAATGGCGGCCCTGCTGCTGGATATCCAGCCCGGCGATGAAGTGATCATGCCAAGCTACACCTTCGTTTCCACCGCGAACGCGTTTGTTCTGCGCGGGGCGAAAATCGTCTTTGTGGATATCCGCCCGGATACCATGAACATCGATGAGACGCTGATTGAAGCGGCGATCACCGATAAAACACGCGCGATCGTGCCGGTTCACTATGCGGGCGTGGCCTGTGAAATGGACACCATCATGGCCATCGCCAAAAAATATAATCTGTTCGTGGTGGAAGATGCCGCGCAGGGCGTGATGTCCACCTACAAGGGACGCGCGCTGGGCACCATCGGCCATATCGGCTGCTTTAGCTTCCACGAAACTAAAAACTACACGGCGGGTGGAGAAGGTGGCGCGACGCTGATTAACGACCGGGCGCTCGTGGAGCGTGCGGAAGTGATCCGCGAAAAAGGCACCAACCGCAGCCAGTTCTTCCGGGGCCAGGTAGATAAATACACCTGGCGCGATATCGGCTCCAGCTATCTGATGGCGGATCTCCAGGCCGCGTACCTGTGGGCGCAGCTGGAAGCCGCGGAGCGTATCAACCTGCAGCGTCTCTCCCTGTGGCAAACCTATTACGATGCGCTTGAGCCTCTGGCC
The DNA here is from genome assembly GCF_043965265.1 of Enterobacter sp. ECC-249. Taxonomy (NCBI): domain Bacteria; kingdom Pseudomonadati; phylum Pseudomonadota; class Gammaproteobacteria; order Enterobacterales; family Enterobacteriaceae; genus Enterobacter; species Enterobacter sp. ECC-249. Next base: position 398,770 of record NZ_CP143660.1, on the reverse strand, counting down.
AAAGCCGGGCGTATTGAGCTGCCAACCATTCCGGCAGATTGCGTCCACAACGCGCACATGTTCTACATCAAGCTGCGTGACAACGACGACCGCAGCGAGCTCATCGCCTGGCTGAAAGAAGCCGAAATTATGGCGGTGTTCCACTATATCCCGCTGCACTCCAGCCCGGCGGGCGAAGCGTTTGGGGTGTTCGCGGGTGAAGACCGTTACACCACAAAAGAAAGTGAGCGTTTGCTGCGTCTGCCACTGTTCTACAACCTCGCGCCAGTTAACCAGCGTACGGTGATTAATACCCTTCTGAGTTATTTCGGCTGATATGTCTCTGGCAAAAGCATCGGTGTGGACCGCCGCGTCCACGCTTGTAAAAATTGGCGCCGGGCTGCTGGTCGTCAAGCTGCTGGCCGTCTCATTTGGCCCCTCTGGCGTGGGGCTGGCGGGGAATTTCCGCCAGCTTGTCACCGTCCTTGGGGTGCTGGCAGGTGCCGGTATCTTCAACGGCGTGACCAAATACGTTGCGCAGCATCACGATGATGCAGCTCAGCTGCGCAGGGTAGTGGGTACCTCCTCGGCGATGGTCACGGGTTTTTCGACCCTGATGGCGATTATCTTTCTGCTGGCGGCGGTGCCCATCAGCCAGGGATTGTTCGGGCACACCCATTATCAGGGGCTGGTGCGTCTGGTCGCGTTGGTTCAGATGGGTATTGCCTGGGCTAACCTGCTGCTGGCGCTGATGAAAGGGTTTCGTGATGCTGCCGGGAATGCGCTTGCCTTAATCCTGGGCAGCGTTATCGGCGTGATTGCCTATTATTTCTGCTATCGCCTGGGTGGCTATGAAGGCGCACTGCTGGGGCTGGCGCTGGTCCCGGCGCTGGTTGTTGTGCCTGCGGCGCTTATGCTGATGCGTCGGGGCGTCATCCCGCTGAGCTACCTGAAGCCGCAATGGGATAAAGTGCTTGCCAGCCAGTTGGGTAAATTTACCCTGATGGCGCTCATCACCTCCGTCACGCTGCCGGTGGCCTACGTGATGATGCGAAACCTGCTGGCGGCGCATTATAGCTGGGATGAAGTCGGGATCTGGCAGGGCGTAAGCAGCATTTCCGACGCCTACCTCCAGTTTATTACGGCTTCCTTTAGCGTTTATTTGCTGCCAACATTATCGCGTCTGACGTCCAGGCAGGATATTACCCGCGAGATTTTCCGATCGCTGCGCTTTGTGTTGCCAGCCGTCGCGGCGGCCAGTTTTACCGTCTGGTTATTGCGCGATGTCGCCATCTGGCTGTTGTTTTCGGCGAAGTTCACCGCCATGCGCGATCTCTTTGCCTGGCAGTTGGTGGGTGATGTGCTGAAAGTGGGTGCTTACGTTTTCGGCTATCTGGTGATAGCAAAAGCGTCCCTGCGGCTGTATATCCTGGCGGAAATAAGCCAGTTTGCGTTGCTGACAGCATTTTCACACTGGCTGATACCCGCACACGGTGCGCTGGGGGCGGCTCAGGCCTACATGGCAACCTATATCGTTTATTTCGCCGCCTGTTGCGGCGTATTTTTATTGTGGCGTAAACGCGCATGACTGCACTGATTCACATCCTGGGATCGGATATCCCACACCATAACCAGACCGTTTTGCGGTTCTTCAACGACGAGCTGGCATCGGGTAATCCTGATGCGCGTGAGTTTATGGTTGCAGGTCAGGATAAGGGCCTGAGCGAGGCGTTTCCGGCGCTGACGATTCGCTTCTGGCCGGATAAGGCCGCGCTGGCGAAGGCGGTCGTTGCCGAAGCCAAAGCGGATCGTAAGCAACGTTTCTTTTTCCACGGACAGTTCAATACCGGCCTGTGGCTGGCACTGCTCAGCGGGGGGATTAAACCCTCCCAGTGCAGCTGGCATATCTGGGGAGCCGATCTCTATGAAGTCTCCCGCGGCTGGAAATTCCGTCTTTTCTATCCGCTGCGCCGCATGGCGCAGGGGCGCGTGGGCTGTGTGTTTGCCACCCGCGGCGATCTCAACTACTTTGCTAAACAGCACCCGAACGTGCGCGGAGAACTCCTCTATTTCCCAACACGCATGGATCCGGCGCTGAACGCCATGGCGAATGATACGGTGCGTGAAGGCAAGCTGACGATCCTGGTGGGGAATTCTGGCGATCGCAGTAACGAACACGTCACGGCGCTCAGGACGGTGCATCAGCAGTTTGGCGACACGGTGAACGTGGTAGTGCCGATGGGCTATCCTGCCAACAACGACGCCTATATTGCTGAAGTTCGCCAACAGGGGCTTGCGCTGTTTAGCGCTGAAAATTTGCACATCCTCAGCGATAAGCTGGAATTTGATGAATATCTTGCGCTGCTGAGAAAATGCGATCTCGGCTATTTCATTTTTGCCCGACAGCAGGGAATTGGCACGCTGTGTCTGCTGATTCAGGCGGGGATACCGTGCGTGCTCAACCGCGACAACCCGTTCTGGCAGGACATGGCCGAACAGAATATTCCGGTGCTGTTTACCTCAGACACCCTGAACGTCGAGGTGGTACGTGAAGCTCAGCGCCAGCTCACGCTGGTGGATAAAAACAGCATCGATTTTTTCAGCCCGAATTACCTCACGCCGTGGCACCGCGCGCTGCGTATCGCTTCAGGAGACAAAGCATGAGTCAGTTGCAATTCAGCGGCTTACTGGTTGTCTGGCTTCTGAGCACCCTGTTTATCGCCACGCTCACCTGGTTTGAATTCCGCCGCGTGCGCTTCAACTTTAACGTCTTCTTCTCGTTATTGTTTCTGCTGACGTTCTTTTTCGGCTTCCCGCTCACCAGCATTCTGGTCTTCCGTTTTGACGTGAGCGTCGCGCCGCCGGAAATTCTGCTCCAGGCGCTTCTGGCGGCGACCTGCTTCTACGCGGTTTACTACGTCACCTATAAAACGCGTCTGCGTTCAGCGCAGGCCGCAGCCCCGCGTCGGGCGCTCTTTACCATGAATCGGGTGGAAACCCACCTGACATGGGTGATGCTGATGACCATCGCCCTGGTCAGCGTCAGTATCTTCTTCATGCATAACGGCTTTCTGCTGTTTAAGCTCCATTCCTATAGCCAGATTTTTTCGGCCGAAGTCTCGGGCGTGGCGCTTAAGCGTTTCTTCTACTTTTTCATTCCGGCGATGCTGGTGATCTTCTTCCTGCGCCAGGACAGCAAAGCGTGGCTGTTCTTCCTGGTCAGTACCGTCGCGTTTGGCATCCTGACCTACATGATTGTGGGCGGGACGCGCGCGAACATTATCATCGCCTTCGCCATCTTTCTGTTTATCGGCATCATCCGCGGCTGGATCTCGCTGTGGATGCTGGTTGCAGCAGGCGTGTTTGGCATCGTGGGGATGTTCTGGCTGGCGCTGAAGCGCTACGGGATGAACGTGGCGGGTGATGAGGCGTTTTACACGTTCCTCTACCTGACGCGCGATACCTTCTCGCCGTGGGAAAACCTGGCGTTACTGCTGCAAAACTACGACAAGATTGATTTCCAGGGTCTGGCGCCGATTGTTCGCGACTTCTACGTCTTTATCCCTTCCTGGCTATGGCCGGACCGGCCCGGCGTGGTGCTTAACACGGCGAATTACTTTACCTGGGAAGTGCTGAACAATCATTCAGGCCTGGCAATCTCCCCAACGCTGATCGGTTCCCTGGTGGTGATGGGGGGGGCGTGGTTCATTTTGCCCGGTGCGGTTGCCGTGGGGCTGATTATCAAGTGGTTCGACTGGCTTTACCTGCGCGGCAATGAAGAGACAAACCGCTATAAAGCCGCCATTTTGCACAGTTTCTGCTTTGGTGCCATTTTCAATATGATCGTGCTGGCGCGCGAAGGGCTGGATTCGTTCGTTTCGCGCGTGGTGTTCTTCATGGTTGTTTTCGGCCTCTGCCTGTTACTGGCCAAACTGCTGTACTGGCTGTTTGACAGCGCAGGGCTTGTGCACAAGCGCGAGCGGCAAGGCAGCACAACGCTGTCACAAGTCTGAGTAAGGATAGTAATGACTGATAAAATTTCTGCACCGCGCTATGCGCTACGTGGCCTGCAGCTTATTGGCTGGCGCGACATGCAGCACGCGCTGGACTTTCTGTTCGCCGACGGCCAGATGAAATCCGGTACGCTGGTGGCTATCAACGCGGAAAAAATGCTGGCGGTTCAGGACAATGCGGAAGTCAAAAGCCTGATTGAAGCGGCTGAATTTAAATACGCGGACGGGATCAGCGTGGTCCGCTCGATCCGTAAAAAGTATCCTGACGCTAATGTATCCCGCGTGGCGGGGGCCGATCTCTGGGAGCAGCTTATGGCCCGCGCAGGTGCGCAGGGCACGCCCGTGTTCCTGATTGGCGGAAAGCCGGAGATACTGGCCCAGACGAAGGAGAAACTGCGTCGTCAATGGAATGTTAATATCGTCGGCAGCCAGGATGGTTACTTTAAACCGGAAGATCGGCAGGCTCTGTTTGAGCGCGTTCGTGACAGCGGGGCGAAAATTGTCACCGTGGCGATGGGGTCCCCGCGCCAGGAGATCCTGATGCGTGACTGCCGTCTGGTCTGTCCGGATGCCCTCTACATGGGCGTCGGCGGCACGTACGACGTCTTTACCGGCCACGTTAAGCGTGCGCCCAGGGTCTGGCAAAATCTGGGGCTGGAGTGGCTGTACCGCCTGCTATCGCAACCGACGCGCATTAAACGACAGATCCGTCTGCTTCGCTACCTCGCCTGGCATTACACCGGGAAAATGTAATCAAAATGTAGCGCGATATGCTATTCGCGCTGCAACTCGCCTGCAAAACTGCTGATAATCTGTGCAATGCATTCATTTTTTTAATGCATCGTTTGCCATTTGGCAGATTTTAAGAAACCATTCGCTCCGTATTTTAGTACCCCTAAAAAACAATACCCGGTCTTAAGCCGGGAAACAGCAAACACAATCGAGGATCTATGGCAGAGAAAAAACCGGAGCTACAGCGTGGGCTGGAAGCTCGTCATATTGAACTGATAGCGCTGGGCGGCACTATCGGCGTGGGCCTGTTTATGGGCTCCGCAAGCACGCTCAAGTGGGCAGGCCCTTCCGTATTACTGGCGTATATTATCGCCGGGCTGTTTGTTTTCTTCATTATGCGTTCCATGGGCGAAATGCTCTTCCTGGAGCCGGTAACCGGCTCTTTCGCCGTTTACGCGCACCGTTATATGAGCCCGTTCTTCGGCTACCTGACGGCCTGGTCATACTGGTTTATGTGGATGGCGGTGGGTATCTCAGAGATCACCGCGATAGGGGTCTACGTCCAGTTCTGGTTCCCGGACATGGCCCAGTGGATACCCGCGCTCATTGCCGTGGGGCTGGTGGCGCTGGCAAACCTGGCTGCCGTGCGCCTGTACGGTGAAATAGAGTTCTGGTTCGCAATGATTAAAGTCACCACGATTATCGTAATGATTGTCGTCGGCCTGGGCGTAATTTTCTTCGGCTTTGGCAACGGCGGACACGCGATTGGCTTCGGCAATCTGACCGAAAACGGCGGCTTCTTCGCCGGCGGCTGGAAGGGCTTCCTGACGGCGCTGTGTATCGTTGTGGCCTCGTATCAGGGCGTGGAGCTGATCGGTATTACCGCCGGTGAAGCGAAAAACCCGCAGGTCACGCTGCGTAGCGCGGTAGGCAAAGTGCTGTGGCGTATCCTGATTTTCTATGTGGGCGCGATCTTCGTCATCGTGACCATCTTCCCGTGGAACGAAATTGGCTCGACCGGTAGCCCGTTTGTCTTAACCTTCGCCAAAATTGGTATCACGGCGGCGGCGGGTATCATCAACTTTGTGGTCCTGACTGCAGCGTTGTCAGGCTGTAACAGCGGGATGTACAGCTGCGGACGTATGCTCTATGCGCTCTCGAAGAACAACCAGCTGCCTGCGGCGATGAGCAAAGTCTCACGTGCCGGCGTGCCGGTGTCGGGTGTGGCGGTCTCCATTGTGATCCTGCTGATTGGCTCTTGCCTGAATTACATCATTCCTAACCCGCAGCGGGTGTTCGTTTACGTCTACAGTGCCAGCGTCCTGCCGGGCATGGTGCCGTGGTTCGTTATCCTCATCAGCCAGCTGCGTTTCCGTCATGCGCATAAAAAGGCGATTGAAAGCCATCCGTTCCGATCAATTCTGTTCCCCTATGCGAACTATTTGACGATGGCGTTTCTGATTTGCGTATTAATCGGCATGTACTTTAATGAAGATACCCGCATGTCGCTGTTTGTCGGGGTGATCTTCCTTGCGGCTGTAACGGCTGCATATAAGCTTTTTGGCCTGGGCCGCCGTGCCACCACGCAGAAAGTGGAGGAATAAGCGGCAAAATGTGCAAACCATAACCAAACGCGCATTTTTTTCAAAAAAGCACTAGACAGCGGGGACGGAGGTACGTAATATCCAGCCCCGCAACGGCGCTAAGCGCCCGTAGCTCAGCTGGATAGAGCGCTGCCCTCCGGAGGCAGAGGTCTCAGGTTCGAATCCTGTCGGGCGCGCCATTTTAGTCCCGGCGCTAGAGCTGCGGTGGTCTGAGAAGTAGTCAGTACCGCGTGAAAGAATACAGTGGTGGCTATAGCTCAGTTGGTAGAGCCCTGGATTGTGATTCCAGTTGTCGTGGGTTCGAATCCCATTAGCCACCCCATTATTTGAAAGAGTTGTGAATTGCGAAGGTGGCGGAATTGGTAGACGCGCTAGCTTCAGGTGTTAGTGTCCTTTGGATGTGGGGGTTCGAGTCCCCCCCCTCGCACCACGACTTTTTAAATGAATTGAACTAAAAATTCAAAAAGCAGTACATCGGCGAGTAGCGCAGCTTGGTAGCGCAACTGGTTTGGGACCAGTGGGTCGGAGGTTCGAATCCTCTCTCGCCGACCAATTTTGAACCCCGCTTCGGCGGGGTTTTTTGTTTTCTGTTGTTCCTCATCTCTGTAGCCATTCTCCGACAGCGTCCTTTTTCTTTGTCGCAATCCAACGACACACAACTCATTGAAAATTAAATAAATAACAATTTATGGGTTTTGCTGTCTCCATCTGGCGACATATTCCTGCCTTTTCCCGATACGTTGTAGAGCTTAAGACGGCGCTTAACAGCATATTTTCCTTTTATCTTAAAATGTTGCGTCATGTAAAACTTCTGGGTGTTATGTTGGCACGTTACGTGCAATAATATGCGTGTAGATGCTCATTCCATCTCTTATGTTCGCCTTAGTGCCTCATAAACTCAGGAATGACGCAGAGCCATTTACGGTGCTTATCGTCCACTGACAGATGTCGCTTCGGCCTCATCAGACACCATGGACACAACGTTGAGTGAAGCACCAAATATGTTGTCTTACAGACCTGTTTTAACGCCTGCTTTTATAGCAGGCGTTTTTTTATGTCTTATTCCCGATACAGGCGCATGATCAGGGCAACCATTAGCAGGGCTGATGCAGAGACAGCATAGAGCGCCTGTACTGAGCCAAACCCTGAAGCCACCGCCGCTGCAATGCCGGTGAAAAGAGAGGCGCTGAGCGTTTGCCAGCGCCAGGCTTTCCCACTGGCTGAAGCGGTTTGCGTGAGATGAAAGCTACTGAGTACCCCAAACGTCCCGGCTGCGAAGAGAATATTCGAGGCCAGATGCGCGATAAAGATCGTCCCCAGCGCACATGCCGTCCACCCGGACAAAAATGGCAGCATGCCATAAGCGGTCAGAAAGATGCTGAGGCAAATGATTATTTGCGGCGTATGAGCCGCAACGCGCGTCAGGCTCTCTTTTTTTAGCAGCAGGGGGCCGCAAAGCTGTCCCATGCTCCTCGCGAAAAGCAGCGGCAGAGCAAGACCCGCCGCATCCTGAGGACGGAGCTGCTGGGCAAGCGCCGGAAGCAGCGCCATGGCCGGTGAGCCGACGGCAGCCAGCGCCGGCAGGATGAGCAGGCTGCGTTTCTGCCGAACGGTCAACGCCTGCCAGCGTAATGTTGCAGAAATTCCCTTTTCCATAGTGGTGGAGCCTGGTGCCGGAGAAAAGCGGCGTCCAGCCAGCCATAGCATAAGCAGTGACGAGAGAAAGCTGGCGGCATCAATAGCCAGCAGGGTAAACACGGATGCCTTTTGAAACAGCACCACGCCCAGGCCGGTCCCTAACAACACCTGAGAAGCAAAAATCACATTTTCCAGACAGGTTGCAGCGGGCAGCTCTGCTTCGCTCAGTCCGCGCTTAAAGAGCAACGTCAACGCGGGCCAGCTCATCCCGCTGAGCAGCGCCTCGGTGGATTGTACGGCGAGTAACGCGGTAACGCTGTGGTAACCCACGCCAAGCAGGGGAAAGAGCAGGGCAAGCAGGCCCAGCCCTTCGGTCAGTATCAGCAGGGATATTGGAGAACAGCGTGAGCACAGCTTTTCGCCGATCGTACTGCCGATAAATCCAGGTACCGTAGCGAAAAGAAAAGCAAGGGTTAGCAGGGCGGGCGGAGCTGACCATGCTAACAGCAAGCCGAAGACCACAACCTGGGTTAAGCCATTCCCCAGCGAAGAAAAGATAAAAGCACAGGCAAGCAGGCGTAGCCAGCGGTGGCAGCGCAGCGCTTCAATAAGCGCATATAAAAGAGAGTTCATGACGATTTCCTTTCAAAAACGATTTAGTCCACGCTGCAGAAAATGCGCGTGTGTGAAAAAAGTTAATGAAAAGACATCGTTACATTGGCGGGTTCGTTTGCAGATGCGGGTGTAAAGAATGTAGCAGGAGAAAGGCGATAAAAAAAGGAGGCCATTCGGCCTCCTGATTAATTACTGCTGCGTACCGTTATTTTGCAGCGTCAGCAACAGCCCATCACGCCGCATGGCGGCCGCCTCTTCCGGCTTATGCTGCTTGTCCAGCGTATCGGCAAGCCATGCGTAGTCAAACGCGTCCGGACGCTGCTTCAGCGCCGCGCGGAAGGCGAGGCTCGCCTCCTGCCATTCGCCGTGCTTCATCAGCGATTGACCGAGCGTGCTCCACAGCAGCGGGCGGTCACCGACGGTTTTAATCTGCTGACGCAGCACTTTTTCGATTTGCTCAGGATTATTGGTTTTCAGGCGCGGGATCACCATCACCAGACGATCGTCGTACTGGCGCTTCAGACCGTCGAGGAGGATCTCCTGTGCGGTATCGTGATCGTCGCATTCAATCAGGTGTTCCGCCATCGCTACCTGCAGAGGAACCTGCTGGCGCGTTTTACGGCTCTGATTCTTCCACCACGTTTTCAGACCGTCGCTGCCCAGGTCGGCGCGCGCCTGATCCATCAGGCCAATCCATGCCAGACGCTGAAGCTCGTCACGATGTTCATCGTCGCCTACCTCGGCTTTCGCCATTGACGGAATGATGTCCAGCAGTGAACCCCAGGCACCGGTACGAATATACGCCTGCTCGGCAAGACGCAGCACTTCCGGATGACGTGGCGCGACTTCCAGCAGACGGTCGATACCGTGGCGAGCCGCGTGATTCTCATTACGTGCCAGCTGCAGACGAACGCGCGTAATTTCTACCGGAATCGGGTCGCCATGAGCCAGCTCTGCCGCCCGCTCCAGATGCTGATTGGCGCGGGCTTCGTCACCGCGCTGCTGCGCCGCTTCGGCAGCGAGCAGATAGTTCACCACCGGCTGTTCGGCGTGGTCGGCGTTTTTCGACATCAGCTTTTCAACCTGCTGATAGTCACCCTCGGCAAGCTTAAGCAGCGCCTGCTCGGTCTGCTTACGGGCGCGGCGGCGCTTACGGCCAACGAACCAGCCGCGGGTGTGGGCACCGGTACGGAAAATACGGCGCAGGATCCACTCGATCGCAAACAGCACCACCACGCCGAGGATCAGAATGATCGTCAGGCCCGTTACGCTGGTTTCAATGTTGTAGTTATCGGTCTGGATCAGGACGTAACCCTGATGGCCCGCAAGCATGGGTCCCAGCACGATCCCAGCGATCAGCAGGATGAAGAGTAAGAGGACTTTTAGCATCATTACTCTCCCTGCGGTGCGCTTTCAGGCGCAGGAGCCGGAGCCGCTCCGCTCGTCTGCTCTGCCGGTACGCCCGGCTGCGCCAGAAGGTTACGTACGCGCGTCTGCATCAGTTTCTCCAGAATCGGCTGGCTGGCCAGCTTATCCGGCACGTTCATGGTGATGTTCTGCTGGCTCAGCTTATCAATGTCTTCGAGGAAGGCGGTGGTCGTCGCATCGTCGGTGTTGTAGTAGGCGCGTACCCACGTTGAGACGTTATCCAGCGCCTGTTTGTAGGTCTCTTCCTGATGACGCGGCACGGCCTGAGCAGCGACCAGCAGGCGGGAACGAATGTTCTCACGCAGATAGATGTCCTGGTTCGGTGCGAGCAGCGGTACGGCAGTTTCGTCGCGACGGCGGACAGTGATAAAGCTGTCCATAAAGTTCTGCCAGCTTTTCTGCAGGTTTATGCGCCATTCGCTCAGGGAGCTGGAAAGCTCGGTACCGTCGGAATCCATCGGGGAGTCGTCGTCGTTATTATCCGCCAGCTGCAGGTTATCAATCTGATTCGAAAGCTGGTTCACCTTGAGGATAATGCCGTCGTAATCCACCTGCGAAACGGCAGAGAGGCTGGCGATATCTTCGGTAATCGCGCGACGGGCGGTGATAAGGCTTGGATCGTTCATGTCTGCCAGACTCGCATCGGCGCTTTTCAGCAGCGCGGCGGCGGTGGTGACGTCCTGATCGCTCCAGAGCTTACGTCCGGCGAGCTTCACCAGAAAGTCAGCCTGCGAGAGCAGCCAGGTTTTGGCATCGGTGCCGGAAATGGTAGCGACTTTCTGCTGAACTTCGCCCAGCTGTTTGGTCAGCTCTTCCTGTTTGCTGTTCGCTTCGGCAAGCGCGGCGGCCTGCTGCTTAACCACGGCTTCCAGCTCGGTTTTCTGCGTCTCCTGCGCTTTTTGCAGGGCAGTGAGCTGATTCACCAGCGCATCGCTGGTGGACGTCTGGTTAGCGCCCTGTTGCTTCACCAGCCCGTACAGGCCAACCCCCGCAGCCAGCGCAATGGCGATGGCAATCGCACTCAGCGCGAGGCTCGTTTTGTTGCTGCCGTTTTTCTTCTCAGCGGTTTTCTCTGTCGTCTCTGGCTGTGGCGTCGTCTCCACAGTCTCCCTGGTCTCTTCAACCACGGCGGAGGATTTGTCGTGTTCCGTCATTATGGCTTCCCATTTGAGAGTTATTGTAATGCGCGCAGCAGCGCATCGTTGTCGGCGTTATCAGCGATCCGAATATCCTGCCAGCCCAGTTCCCGGGCCTGGTTCGCCAGACGCTCACTGACGACCAGAAGCCGACAGCGGAGTAACCAGTTTTCGCGATACCAAAGCGGTATCAGCGACCAAAGCTGTTGTAACATTTCACCGCTGGTGACCACCAGCGTATTAATGCCGCGCGCGTGCCAGCGCATCGCCTCTTCCGCGCCATCGTAGTGTTTTGCACAACGCTGATAGCACTCAATGAACGTCACGTCTGCACCACGTTCACGCAGCGTTTCACCCAGCAGCTCGCGACCACCGTTACCGCGCAAAATGAGCGCACGCTTTCCGGCAATGGTTTGTAATTCAGGTAATTGTAGCAAGACTTCACTGATTTCCCGATCTAACGGGTAACGAACGTCCGCGCTGCTTACGGTATGCAGCGCCAGTGCCGTTGTGCGGCCAATCGCGAAATAGCCGGGGACAACTGGCCAGGCCAAACCCTGCTGTTGCAGCTGCGCGTTGGCAAATTCCACGGCATGTTGCGACAGCGCAAACAGCAGGTCGCCGTCCTGAAGGGTATTCATCTGGTCGGCGAGCGCAGAGAGCTCCCGACCGGGGGAGAATTCAATGAGCGGAAAACTCCAGGCCACCTGCCCCAGTGCGCGCAGACGGCTCACTAATTGCTCTCCTGCGGGAGAAGGGCGGGTGACGAGAATACTCATGCAGGGGGTTCTCCGTTGTAAACGTCAGCCAGAATCTCGCGGGCGCCGTTATCCAGCAGCTCTTCAGCCAGCGACACGCCAAGCTGCTCGGCATCTTGCGCTTTACCGCGACGTTCGCCGCGCACCATCTGCGAACCGTCCGGGGCGCCCACCAGCGCGCGCAGCCACAGTTCACCTTCTGTTAATTCAGCATAGCTGCCAATCGGAACCTGACATCCTCCTTCGAGGCGGGTATTCATCGCACGCTCGGCTTTTACGCGGATAGCGGTCTCGTCATGGTTTAGCGGTGCGAGCAGTTCGCGGGTACGCGCATCGTCCAGGCGGCACTCGATGCCGACGGCACCCTGTCCCACGGCCGGGAGCGACAGCTCTGGCGGCAACGCCTCGCGAATGCGCGACTCAAGCCCCAGACGCTTAAGGCCGGCAACGGCGAGGATAATGGCATCGTAATCGCCGTTATCCAGCTTGCCCAGACGCGTGCCGACGTTACCGCGCAGCGAGCGAATGATCAGGTCAGGGCGACGTTCCGCCAGCTGACACTGACGGCGTAAACTGGACGTGCCAACCACGCTACCTTCTGGCAGCGCGTCGAGGGAGTCATAGTGGTTAGAGACAAATGCATCGCGCGGATCTTCGCGCTCGCAGATGGTCACCAGCCCCAGCCCTTCCGGGAACTCAACGGGCACGTCTTTCATCGAATGTACGGCGATATCGGCGCGGTTCTCAAGCAATGCCAGTTCCAGTTCTTTGACAAACAGGCCTTTGCCGCCCACTTTCGCCAGGGGCGTATCGAGGATCACGTCACCGCGGGTGACCATCGGCACCAGCTCGACGCGCAATCCACTGTGGCAGGCTTCAAGGCGCTGCTTCACATAATGTGCCTGCCAGAGCGCGAGAGGGCTTTGGCGTGTGGCAATTCTCAAAACATTGTCTAACATGCTTGTTACCGTCATTATCAATCGCTAACCATCCTAACATTGTTGACTCTGGGATGGCAGTTTTACGGTTGATGAAGCGTGAGAGGGACAAGGCGGCGTATTCGTCAGCCATAGCCGTATTCAGGAATTTACACGTACAGAACGGTGCTACACTTGTATGTAGTGCATCTTTCTTTACGGTCAACCGGCAAGGTGTTAAATTGATCACGTTTTAGACCATTTTTTCGTCGGTACCACCAAAAATGATAAGGGCGAAAAAGGGTAACGGTTATCTTTTTGAAATACTGCGGGTCCGCTGTCATTCGTGTTTTGAATAGCTTGCGACACCCGGAAACATCAGGCGATACGTCTTGTACCTCTATATTGAGACTCTGAAACAGAGACTGGATGCCATAAATCAACTGCGTGTGGATCGCGCGCTTGCTGCCATGGGCCCTGCTTTCCAGCAGGTATACAGTCTGCTGCCGACATTATTGCACTATCACCACCCGCTGATGCCTGGCTACCTTGATGGTAACGTTCCCCAGGGCATTTGCCTTTTCACGCCTGATGAAACCCAACAGCATTATCTGAACGAGCTGGAACTCTACCGCGGCATGCCGCCACAGGAGTCCCCAAAAGGTGAACTGCCGATTACCGGCGTTTATTCAATGGGGAGCACCTCATCGGTAGGGCAAAGCTGTTCTTCGGACCTGGACATCTGGGTCTGCCATCAGTCCTGGCTCGATAACGAAGAGCGTCAGCTGCTGCAGCGTAAATGCAGCCTGCTGGAGAGCTGGGCGGCATCGCTCGGCGTGGAAGTGAGCTTCTTCCTGATTGATGAAAACCGTTTCCGCCATAACGAAAGCGGCAGTCTGGGTGGTGAGGACTGCGGCTCGACCCAGCACATCCTGTTACTGGATGAATTTTACCGTACTGCTGTGCGTCTGGCCGGGAAGCGTATTCTGTGGAATATGGTCCCGTGCGAAGAAGAAGAGCACTACGATGACTACGTCATGTCGCTTTACGCGCAGGGCGTACTGACGCCAAACGAATGGTTGGACCTCGGCGGTCTCAGCTCTCTATCTGCGGAAGAGTACTTCGGCGCAAGCCTCTGGCAGCTCTATAAGAGTATCGACTCGCCGTACAAAGCGGTGCTGAAAACGCTGCTGCTGGAAGCCTATTCCTGGGAATACCCGACGCCGCGCCTGCTGGCGAAAGATATCAAGCAGCGCCTGCACGACGGGGAAATCGTCTCCTTCGGGCTGGACGCCTACTGCATGATGCTGGAGCGCGTGACCGAATACTTGAAAGCCATTGATGACACCACGCGTCTTGACCTGGTGCGTCGATGTTTCTATCTCAAAGTCTGTGAGAAATTGAGCCGCGAGCGCGCCTGCGTTGGCTGGCGTCGTGAAGTGGTCAGTCAGTTAGTTAAAGAGTGGGGATGGGACGAAGCGCGCCTGTCTATGCTCGACAACCGGGCCAACTGGAAAATCGATCAGGTGCGTGAAGCGCACAACGAACTGCTCGATGCGATGATGCAAAGCTACCGTAACCTGATCCGCTTTGCGCGCCGTAACAACCTCAGCGTTTCCGCCAGCCCGCAGGACATCGGGGTATTGACCCGTAAGCTGTACGCCGCGTTTGAAGCGCTGCCGGGTAAAGTCACCCTGGTTAACCCGCAGATTTCGCCCGACCTGTCAGAACCGAACCTGACCTTTATCTACGTACCGCCGGGCCGCGCGAACCGCACCGGGTGGTATCTGTACAACCGTGCGCCAAGCATGGATTCAATCATCAGCCATCAGCCGCTGGAATATAACCGCTATCTGAACAAGCTGGTGGCCTGGGCCTGGTTTAACGGCCTGCTGACCTCGCGCACGCGCCTGTTTATCAAAGGCAACGAGGTGGTCGATCTCGCTAAGCTGCAGGAGATGGTTGCGGATGTGTCGCACCACTTCCCGCTGCGTCTGCCTGCCCCAACGCCGAAAGCGCTCTACAGCCCGTGCGAGATTCGCCATCTGGCGATCATCGTCAACCTGGAATACGACCCGACGGCGGCCTTCCGCAATCAGGTGGTCCATTTTGACTTCCGCAAGCTGGACGTCTTCAGCTTTGGCGAGCAGCAAAACTGCCTGGTCGGCAGCGTGGACCTGCTCTACCGCAACTCGTGGAACGAAGTGCGTACCCTGCACTTCAACGGCGAGCAGGCGATGATCGAGGCGCTGAAAACCATTCTCGGCAAGATGCACCAGGATGCCGCGCCGCCGGACAGCGTGGAAGTGTTCTGCTACAGCCAGCATCTGCGTGGGTTGATTCGTACCCGCGTGCAGCAGCTGGTCTCGGAATGTATCGAGCTGCGTCTCTCCAGTACCCGTCAGGAAACCGGGCGCTTTAAAGCGCTGCGCGTCTCCGGCCAGACCTGGGGCCTGTTCTTCGAACGCCTGAACGTGTCGGTACAGAAGCTGGAAAACGCCATCGAATTCTACGGCGCGATTTCACACAACAAGCTGCATGGCCTGTCGGTGCAGGTGGAAACCAACCACGTTAAGCTCCCGCAGGTGGTGGACGGCTTTGCCAGCGAAGGGATTATTCAGTTCTTCTTTGAAGAGTCGGGCGACGATGCCGGGTTCAACATCTACATTCTGGATGAGACCAACCGCGCCGAGGTGTATCACCATTGTGAAGGCAGTAAAGAGGAGCTGGTGCGCGACGTCAGCCGCTTCTACTCCTCTTCGCATGACCGTTTCACCTACGGCTCAAGCTTTATCAACTTTAACCTGCCGCAGTTCTACCAGATTGTGAACGTCGACGGTCGTACGCAGGTGATCCCGTTCCGTACACAGGCCGTCACGCCTGCCGCGCCTGCCAATCAGGACACCGCGCCGCTGTTGCAGCAGTATTTCTCCTGAGTCTTTTCGCCGGGTGGCGCTAACGCTTACCCGGCCTACGGTCAGTGTCGCTGTTGCCTGGTGGCTAATGCTTACCCGGCTCACGGTTCGAGCCGTTGTAGGCCCGGTAAGGCGTAGCCGCCACCGGGCGACAAAACTACCTGAAACTCACCGCCTCACCCGCCTGCGCGGTCGCCGCCTGTTCCAGCAGATCCCAGAATGTTACGCCGCTGCGGTCGCAAACCCATTCCCCGTCTTTCAGATCGAAATGATAGCCGCCCTGTTTCGCAGCCAGCCAGACCTGGTGAAGCGGCTCCTGGCGGTTAATAATAATTTTGCTGCCATTTTCGAAGCTCAGGGTCAGAATACCGCCGTTGATTTCACAATCGATATCGCTGTCGCCGTCCCAGTCGTCAATACGCTCTTCGATGGTCATCCACAGGTTGTCGGCAAGGCGATGGAATTCACTGTCGTTCATGGTTTTGTTCCTGTTTTTCGTGATGCCGGCAGTATAACCCTAAATAATTCCCGTTGCAGGAAAGCGGCAAACTCTTGCTTTTGTGTCTTCTCCTGCGATGATAGAAACAGATTTGAACTTACGGGCAACTTTATAATGAAAAACGCTTTCCGAACGCTTGCCGTTCTCATCACGCTGTTTAGCCTGACTGGCTGCGGACTGAAGGGACCACTGTACTTCCCACCTGCGGATAAAACAGCACCGCCGCCGACGAAACCGGTTAACAGCGGCATTGAGTCTACCACGCCAAATACTAACGACCGTGGCGACAACGGTGGCCCGACTCAGGTTAATCTCTGACGACAACGTTCTGTACCCGCGCAATGGAGCAAATGATGCAGTTCTCTAAAATGCATGGCCTTGGCAACGATTTTATGGTCGTCGACGCGGTAACGCAGAATGTGTTTTTCTCCCCGGAACTGATCCGTCGCCTTGCGGATCGGCATCTGGGCGTGGGGTTCGATCAGCTGCTGGTGGTTGAGCCGCCGTACGATCCCGACCTCGATTTCCACTACCGTATTTTTAACGCGGACGGCAGCGAAGTTAACCAGTGCGGCAACGGCGCGCGCTGTTTTGCCCGCTTTGTCCGCCTGAAAGGGCTGACCAACAAACGTGATATTCGCGTCAGCACGGCCAATGGTCGCATGGTGCTCAGCGTCACCGATGATGAGCTGGTGCGCGTGAATATGGGCGAGCCTAACTTCGAGCCCTCCGCCGTGCCGTTTCGCGCAAACAAAGCGGAAAAGACCTATATTATGCGTGCGGCCGAGCAGACAGTATTGTGCGGCGTCGTCTCAATGGGTAACCCACACTGCGTGATTCAGGTAGATGATGTGGAAACCGCCGCGGTCGAAACGCTCGGCCCGGTGCTGGAAAGCCACGAACGTTTCCCGGAGCGCGCGAACATCGGCTTTATGCAGGTGGTAAAGCGCGAGCACATTCGCCTGCGGGTTTACGAGCGCGGCGCGGGCGAGACTCAGGCCTGCGGAAGCGGTGCCTGTGCGGCGGTGGCCGTGGGCATCTCTCAGGGGTTACTGGCAGAAGAGGTTCGCGTGGAATTACCGGGCGGTCGGCTTGATATCGCCTGGAAAGGACCGGGTCATCCACTGTATATGACTGGCCCGGCGGCACATGTCTATGACGGGTTTATCCATCTATGAAACAACCAGGGGAAGAACTGCAGGAAACAGTGACGGAACTGGACGACAGAGCTGTTGTTGATTATCTGCTGCGCAATCCTGAGTTTTTTATTCGCAATGCACGCGTCGTCGAAGAGATGCGCGTGCCGCATCCGGTTCGCGGGACCGTGTCGCTGGTGGAATGGCACATGGCGCGCGCGCGCAACCATATCAATCAGCTTGAAGAGAATATGACGCTGCTGATGGAGCAGGCCAGCACCAACGAAAGCCTGTTCTATCGTCTGCTGCATCTGCAGGCGCGTCTGGCGTCGGCGCACAGCCTTGACGAGTTCCTCAGCCGCTTCCACCGCTGGGCGCGCGAGCTGGGGCTGGCGGGCGCAACGATTCGTCTTTTCCCTGACCGCTGGCGCATCGGCGCGCCGTCGGGATTTACCCATCTGGCACTGAGCCGTCAGGCGTTTGAACCGCTGCGCATACAGCGTCTGGGCCATGAACACCACTATCTGGGGCCGCTTAATGGACCTGAGCTGCTGGTGGTGTTGCCGGAGGCCAAAGCGATTGGCTCGGTGGCGATGTCGCTGATGGGGCGCGATGGCGATCTGGGCGTCATCTTATTTACCAGCCGCGACGCGCATCACTATGAGCAGGGGCAAGCCACGCACCTGCTGCAGGAGATCGCCCTGATGCTGCCCGAGCTGCTGGAGCGCTGGATTGAGCGCGTATGACGGACGGACTGCTCGCCACTGACGTCTCGCGCTTTCTGCGCTATCTGGGCGTGGAGCGTCAGCTTAGCCCCATTACTCTGCTCAACTACCAGCGTCAGCTTGATGCCATCATGCAGATTGCCGACGAAATCGGCCTGAAAAGCTGGCAACAATGTGACGCTGCGACGGTACGCGGGTTCGTCGTGCGTAGCCGTAAAAAAAATCTCAGCCCGGCGAGCCTGGCGCTCAGGCTCTCAGCGCTGCGCAGCTTCTTCGACTGGCTGGTCAGCCAGGGGGGCTTAAAAGCCAACCCGGCAAAAGGGATCGCCACGCCGAAAGCGCCGCGCCATCTGCCTAAAAATATCGACGTTGACGACGTAAACCGCCTGCTGGATATCGACCTTAACGATCCGCTGGCCGTGCGCGACCGCGCGATGCTGGAGGTGATGTACGGCGCAGGCCTGCGTCTTTCTGAACTCGTCAACCTTGACCTCAAGCATCTCGATCTGGAATCGGGTGAAGTGTGGGTGATGGGTAAGGGCAGCAAAGAGCGCCGCCTGCCGATTGGCCGCAACGCGATCTCCTGGATTGAGCACTGGCTTGACCTGCGCGGGCTGTTTGGCACCGAAGAGGATGCGCTGTTCCTGTCGAAACTCGGCAAGCGGATCTCGGCGCGTAACGTGCAGAAGCGCTTTGCGGAGTGGGGCATTAAGCAGGGGCTGAACAGCCACGTGCATCCGCACAAGCTGCGCCACTCCTTTGCAACACATATGCTGGAATCGAGCGGCGATCTGCGCGGCGTGCAGGAACTGCTTGGCCACGCGAACCTGTCGACCACACAAATTTATACCCACTTAGACTTCCAACACCTTGCCTCGGTGTATGACGCGGCGCATCCACGCGCCAAACGGGGGAAATAATGCGTTTTTACCGCCCACTCGGTCAGATCTCAGCCCTGACGTTTGACCTTGATGACACTCTTTATGACAACCGCGAGGTGATCCTGCGTACCGAGCAGGAGTCGCTGGCGTTTGTGCAGAACTACCATCCCGCGCTGAAGGCGATACAGAACAAGGACTTCCAGAAGCTGCGCCAGTCCCTGCGGGAGACCGAGCCGGACATTTACCACGACGTGACCGAATGGCGTCGTCGCGCGGTTGAGCAGGCGATGCTGAACGCGGGTCTGAGCGCGCAGGATGCCGCCATTGGGGCGGAAGCGGCCATGGAAAACTTCGCTAAATGGCGCAGCCGTATCGACGTGCCGCAGGAAACCCACGACACGCTGGCGAAGCTTGCCGAAAAGTGGCCGCTGGTGGCCATCACCAACGGCAATGCCCAGCCGGAGCTGTTTGGCCTGAGCGATTACTTTGAATTTGTGCTGCGTGCGGGTCCTCACGGGCGCGCGAAGCCGTTCAGCGACATGTACCATCTGGCGGCAGATAAGCTTAACCTGCCGCTGGGTGAGATCCTGCACGTGGGGGATGACCTGACCACGGACGTGGCGGGCGCTATCCGCTGCGGCATGCAGGCCTGCTGGATCAAGCCGGAAAACGCTGACCTGATGATCGCCTCCGATAGCCGTCTTCTGCCGCACGTGGAAATTTCGCGGTTGGCATCCCTCACGACGCTGATATAATCATCAATTGTTCTGTATAAATTAACAGGGTTTTGGCGAATGCTCTTCGCCTGCCCGACATGACGTGACGGTGCCAATGGACGTTTCTTACCTGCTCGACAGCCTTAATGACAAACAGCGTGACGCGGTTGCCGCCTCGCGCACCAACCTGCTGGTGCTGGCTGGAGCGGGCAGTGGTAAGACGCGCGTGCTGGTTCACCGTATTGCCTGGCTGCAGAGCGTGGAAAACTGCTCCCCGTACTCCATCATGGCGGTCACGTTTACCAACAAGGCGGCGGCGGAAATGCGCCACCGCATCGCCCAACTGATGGGCACCAGCCAGGGCGGCATGTGGGTCGGTACCTTCCACGGTCTGGCGCACCGCCTGCTGCGCGCGCACCATATGGACGCCAACCTGCCGCAGGATTTCCAGATCCTTGACAGCGAAGACCAGCTCCGTCTGCTGAAGCGCCTGATCAAGGCGATGAACCTCGACGAGAAGCAGTGGCCGCCGCGTCAGGCGATGTGGTACATCAACGGTCAGAAAGACGAGGGGCTGCGCCCGCACCATATTCAGAGCTTCGGCAACCCGGTCGAGCAGACCTGGCAGAACGTCTACAAGGCCTATCAGGAAGCGTGCGATCGCGCCGGTCTGGTGGATTTCGCTGAGCTGCTGCTGCGCGCCCACGAGCTGTGGCTCAACAAGCCGCACATCCTGCAGCACTACCGTGAACGCTTCACCAATATCCTGGTGGACGAATTCCAGGATACCAACAACATCCAGTACGCATGGATCCGCCTGCTGGCCGGTGATACCGGCAAGGTGATGATCGTTGGCGATGATGACCAGTCTATCTACGGCTGGCGCGGGGCGCAGGTAGAAAACATCCAGCGCTTCCTCAACGATTTCCCCGGCGCGGAAACCATCCGTCTGGAGCAGAACTATCGTTCAACCAGCAACATTCTGAGCGCGGCCAACGCCCTGATTGAGAACAACAACGGGCGTCTGGGTAAAAAGCTGTGGACCGACGGCGTCGATGGCGAACCGATTTCGATTTACTGTGCGTTCAACGAGCTCGACGAAGCCCGCTTCGTGGTCAACCGCATTAAAACCTGGCAGGACAACGGCGGCGCGCTGGAGCAGTGTGCCATTCTCTATCGCAGCAACGCCCAGTCGCGCGTGCTGGAAGAGGCGCTGCTGCAGGTGAGCATGCCGTACCGCATTTACGGCGGCATGCGCTTCTTCGAACGTCAGGAAATCAAAGATGCGCTCTCGTATCTGCGTCTGATTGCCAACCGTAACGACGACGCGGCGTTTGAACGCGTGGTGAACACCCCAACCCGCGGGATTGGCGACCGCACGCTGGACGTGGTGCGACAGGCATCGCGCGATCGCCAGCTGACGCTTTGGCAGGCGTGCCGCGAGCTGCTGCAGGAAAAAGCCCTCGCCGGACGTGCCGCCAGCGCATTACAGCGCTTCCTTGAGCTGATTGACGCCCTGGCGCAGGAAACCGCCGACATGCCGCTGCACGTGCAGACCGACCGGGTGATTAAAGACTCCGGCCTGCGCACCATGTACGAGCAGGAGAAAGGTGAAAAGGGCCAGACCCGTATTGAGAACTTAGAGGAACTGGTGACGGCAACGCGCCAGTTCAGCTACAACGAAGAAGACGAAGACCTGATGCCGCTGCAGGCGTTCCTCTCCCACGCCGCGCTGGAAGCGGGTGAAGGGCAGGCGGACACCTGGCAGGATGCGGTTCAGCTCATGACCCTGCACTCCGCCAAAGGCCTGGAGTTCCCGCAGGTGTTCATCGTTGGCATGGAAGAGGGGATGTTCCCGAGCCAGATGTCGCTGGATGAGGGCGGGCGTCTGGAAGAGGAGCGTCGACTGGCCTACGTGGGCGTGACGCGCGCGATGCAAAAGCTGACGCTAACCTACGCTGAAACCCGCCGCCTGTACGGTAAAGAGGTCTATCACCGTCCGTCGCGCTTTATCGGTGAACTGCCGGAAGAGTGCGTGGAAGAGGTGCGTCTGCGGGCGAGCATCAGCCGTCCGGTCAGCCATCAGCGCATGGGCTCGCCGATTGCGGAAACCGACACCGGCTACAAGCTGGGCCAGCGCGTGCGCCATTCGAAGTTTGGCGAAGGTACCATTGTGAATCTGGAAGGCAGCGGCGAGCACAGTCGCCTGCAGGTGGCGTTCCAGGGGCAGGGGATCAAATGGCTGGTGGCGGCCTACGCGAAGCTGGAAACAGTGTAACATTCAGAAAAATATCATTATTTTGCAATAATCTGCTAGCCTTATACAGTGAAGGTCAATTAATGCCCTTCAGCGTTCCGTTGCGTGTTGACGCCACAGTTATAGCTGGCGTAACATGCGCGCACGATTACGCTAAGAGGACATTCGCCTTGGACACACCCAGTAGATACTGGCTCAATTCCCTGTCATCCAGGAACAACTCCTAAGGCTATCTCCTCTTGCTGATGGCCTTAGTGGTTGTCAGCGACTGCTCTATTCCCGTCGCGCTGAGTCAGGCTGTTTAATGGTCTGAAACCCAATTTGTTTCTGTGTGCCCACCGAACTGTCCGATATTTTTTTGCATTGGGAGTCCCGGTCATGTTGAGCGCATTTCAACTCGAAAATAACCGACTGACTCGGCTTGAAGCCGAAGAGTCACAGCCCCTCATTGATGCCGTATGGGTGGATTTGGTCGAGCCGGACGACGATGAGCGCCTTCGCGTACAATCTGAGCTGGGGCAAAGCCTGGCAACGCGCCCTGAACTGGAAGACATCGAAGCCTCTGCGCGTTTTTTTGAAGACGAAGACGGTCTGCATATTCACTCCTTCTTCTTCTTTGAAGATGCCGAAGACCACGCGGGCAACTCCACCGTGGCGTTTACCATTCGTGACGGTCGTCTGTTTACCCTGCGCGAGCGTGAGCTACCGGCATTCCGCCTCTACCGCATGCGTGCCCGCAGCCAGGCGATGATAGATGGCAACGCGTACGAGCTGCTGCTCGATCTGTTCGAGACCAAAATTGAACAGCTGGCGGATGAAATTGAAAACATCTACAGCGACCTGGAAAAGCTGAGCCGCGTGATCATGGAAGGCCATCAGGGCGATGAGTACGACGAAGCGCTTTCGACGCTGGCGGAGCTGGAAGATATCGGCTGGAAGGTGCGCTTGTGTCTGATGGATACCCAGCGCGCGCTGAACTTCCTGGTGCGCAAGGCGCGTCTGCCGGGCGGTCAGCTGGAGCAGGCGCGTGAGATCTTACGAGATATCGAATCCCTGTTGCCCCACAACGAATCCCTTTTCCAGAAGGTCAACTTCCTGATGCAGGCGGCGATGGGCTTTATCAACATCGAGCAGAACCGCATCATCAAGATCTTCTCGGTGGTGTCCGTGGTGTTCCTGCCGCCGACGCTGGTGGCATCCAGCTACGGGATGAACTTCGAGTTTATGCCGGAGCTGAAGTGGAGCTTTGGTTACCCGGGGGCGATTATCTTTATGATCCTCGCGGGCCTGGCACCGTATCTCTATTTCAAGCGCCGGAACTGGCTGTAAAAATCTGGCGGGTGGCGCTACGCTTACCCGCCCTACAGATCTTGTAGGCCGGATAAGGCGCAGCCGCCATCCGGCAAAAAGGCACTACAGCCCTTTACGCACTCTGCGTTGGGTATAAATCGCATCCGCAACGAAAATCGCCAGCGCTACCCAGATAAAGGCGAACGTCACCATCTTATCAGCCCCCGGCACTTCGCCGTAGAACACCACTGCCAGCAGGAACATCAGCGTCGGGCCAATGTACTGGAAGAAGCCCAGAGTTGAGAGACGCAGGCGCGTCGCTGCACCGGTGAAGCACAGCAGTGGAATAGTGGTTACCACGCCCGCCGCCATCAGCATCAGGTTCAGCGACCACGGGTTGCTGCCCATGTGGCTGGTTGGGCTGTCGGCGATGCCGAAGAGATAAATCGCCGCCACCGGCAGCAGCCAGAGGGTTTCAAACAGCATCCCCGTCTGCGCTTCCACCGCAATCTTCTTGCGTACCAGGCCGTAGAAGGCAAAGCTGAACGCCAGACCGAGGGCGATGATCGGCAGCGAGCCGAATGTCCACAGCTGCACCAGCACGCCGCAGAAGGCCAGAATCACCGCTAACCACTGCATACGGCGGAAGCGTTCGCCGAGGAAAATCATCCCCAGCACAATATTCACCAGCGGGTTAATAAAGTACCCCAGGCTCGCCTCGAGCATGTGATGGTTATTCACCGCCCAGATAAACAGCAGCCAGTTGCCGCCAATCAGCACGGCAGAAAGTGCCAGCAGGAAGATCTTCTTCGGGGTCTGCAGCAGCGTTTTGACGCCCGACCACTGGCGGCTGAGGCTCATCAGCGCAATCATAAAGAAGAACGACCAGATGACGCGGTGAGTGAGGATCTCGTCAGCCGGAACGTAGGCGATAAGCTTGAAGTACGCCGGGGCGATACCCCAAATAAAATAAGCGGCAAGGGCGAGTAAAACGCCCTGCCGCGTCTGTTTAGCATCCATCGGGAAAATCCGTTACAAAAAAGTGAATCAATTTTACCCGATTTTGCCGCCTCAACCCACCATATAAGTGGCGGTTGCGCTGGCGATATAAACCTGTTCTTCGTTGTGTAACTCAACGCGCGCCACGGCAACTTTATTCCCCGCGCGCAGCAGGCTGCTGGTACAGGTAAAGCGATTTCCGCGCCCCGGACGAAGATAGTCGACGCGTAAATCAATGGTGCCCATGCGCGCCAGACGCTGACGGAGTTCGTCTTCATTTATGGTGTCATGGCGGGTCAGCGTACTGCCCACGCAGACCAGGCCTGCCGCCACGTCCAGCGCGGAGGCAATCACGCCGCCGTGCAAAATACTTTGCGCCCAGTTACCCACCATCATCGGCTGGTTGTTGAAGCTCAGCTGAGCAAAGTCCTTCTCGTAACGCTCCAGCTCCAGTCCCAGCGCGCGGTTAAACGGCATATGGTAAACAAAAATCTCGCCCACGAGTTTTAATACTTCTTCGGCGGTAAGCATGGCTGACATGAGGCATCACATCCTTATTGTTAACGAAATGTTGATTTTATGCCGCAGCAACAAGGAATGCCACTTTCAGAAACGAGGATGCAGCAGTTGTCGCAGAAGTCTGTAGAATGTCCGCCACATAACTATTCAATCAATTTTACTCTTTTGCAGGAGAACACCACCGATGCGGACGTATCTGGCCTGGTTACTGGCGGCGGTTGCGCTGCCCCTCACAGCATATGCGCAGGAAGCGACAATCAAAGAGGTGCACGATAAGCCTGCCGTTCACGGTAGCATTATCGCAAACCTTCTTCAGGAGCATGACAATCCGTTCACGCTCTATCCGTATGACACCAACTACGTGATTTATACTCAGACCAGCGATCTCAACAAAGAGGCGATAAGCTCCTATAACTGGTCTGATAATGCGCGTAAAGATGAGGTGAAGTTCCAGCTCAGCCTCGCCTTCCCGTTCTGGCGCGGCATTCTGGGACCGAACTCGGTGTTTGGTGCCTCTTATACGCAGAAGTCCTGGTGGCAGCTCTCTAACAGCGGGGAATCCTCGCCGTTCCGCGAAACCAACTATGAGCCGCAGCTGTTCCTCGGTTTTGCAACGGATTATGAGTTTGCGGGCTGGACGCTGCGTGATGTCGAAGTGGGCTTTAACCATGATTCTAACGGACGTTCCGATCCGACATCCCGTAGCTGGAACCGCGCCTATACGCGCCTGATGGCGCAGAACGGTAACTGGATGGTGGAAGTGAAGCCGTGGTATGTGGTCGGCAGCACGGATGACAACCCGGACATCACCAAATATATGGGCTACTACCAGCTTAAAGTCGGCTACCAGCTGGGTGATGCCGTGCTGAGTGCGAAAGGTCAGTACAACTGGAACACCGGCTACGGCGGTGCGGAAGTAGGCTTAAGCTATCCGGTAAGCAAGCATGTTCGCCTTTATACGCAAGTCTACAGCGGTTACGGCGAGTCGCTTATCGATTACAACTTCAACCAGACCCGCGTCGGCGTGGGCGTGATGCTGAACGATATTCTCTAGGTTGCTCGAATGTTTTTGCGTTAAACGTTGAAGTTTCTCTCTCAGGCGCTGAAAATAGCGCCTGTTTCATTTCAGGCATATGGGGTTAACGTGGCGCAGGCGGAAGTATTGAATCAGGAGTCGCTGGCTAAACAGGTTTTGCATGAAACCTTTGGCTACCAGCAGTTCCGCCCTGGCCAGGAAACCATCATTGAAACGGTGCTGGAAGGCCGTGACTGCCTGGTGGTGATGCCGACCGGCGGCGGTAAATCCCTCTGTTATCAGGTGCCCGCGCTGGTGCTTAACGGCCTGACGGTCGTGGTATCCCCGCTCATTTCTCTGATGAAAGACCAGGTTGACCAGCTGCTCGCCAACGGCGTCGCGGCAGCCTGTCTTAACTCCACGCAAACCCGGGAGCAGCAGCAAGAGGTGATGGCCGGGTGCCGCACCGGGCAGATCCGCCTGCTGTATATCGCCCCGGAACGCCTGATGCTGGATAACTTCCTCGATCATCTGGCGCACTGGAACCCGGTGCTGCTGGCGGTGGATGAAGCGCACTGTATTTCCCAGTGGGGACACGATTTCCGCCCGGAATACGCTGCGCTCGGCCAGCTGCGTCAGCGCTTCCCCGAGCTGCCGTTTATGGCGCTAACCGCCACGGCGGATGACACCACGCGTCTGGATATCGTTCGTCTGCTGGGGCTGAACGACCCCTATATTCAGGTCAGCAGCTTCGACCGCCCGAACATCCGCTACATGCTGATGGAAAAGTTCAAGCCGCTGGATCAGCTCCTGCGCTATGTCCAGGAGCAGCGCGGCAAGTCCGGCATCATCTACTGCAACAGCCGCGCGAAGGTGGAAGACACCGCCGCGCGGCTGCAAAACCGCGGCTTTAGCGCCGCCGCGTATCATGCCGGGTTAGAGAACCACATCCGCGCCGACGTGCAGGAGAAATTCCAGCGCGATGACCTGCAAATTGTGGTCGCGACGGTGGCGTTCGGCATGGGCATCAACAAGCCCAACGTGCGCTTTGTGGTGCACTTCGACATCCCGCGCAACATCGAATCCTACTATCAGGAAACCGGCCGCGCCGGGCGTGACGGCCTGCCTGCGGAAGCGATGCTGTTTTACGATCCGGCCGATATGGCGTGGCTGCGCCGCTGTCTGGAAGAAAAGCCGCAGGGGCAGCTGCAGGATATCGAACGCCACAAGCTCAACGCGATGGGCGCGTTTGCCGAAGCGCAAACGTGCCGTCGTCTGGTGCTGCTCAACTACTTTGGTGAAGGGCGACAGGAGCCGTGCGGCAACTGCGATATCTGCCTGGATCCGCCGAAACAGTACGATGGTCTGATGGACGCGCGTAAGGCGCTCTCGACCATTTACCGCGTGAACCAGCGCTTCGGGATGGGCTACGTGGTGGAGGTGCTGCGCGGTGCCAACAACCAGCGTATCCGCGACATGGGCCACGACAAGCTGCCGGTTTATGGGATTGGCAAGGAGCAGAGCCACGAGCACTGGGTCAGCATTATTCGCCAGCTGATTCACCTCGGCTTCGCCACGCAGAATATTGCCCAGCACTCCGCCCTGCAGCTGACCGAAGCGGCGCGTCCGGTGCTGCGCGGTGACGTTGAACTGAAGCTCGCCGTGCCGCGCGTCATCGCTCTGAAGCCCCGCGTGATGCAGAAATCCTACGGCGGCAACTATGACCGCAAGCTTTTCGCCAAACTGCGCAAGCTGCGTAAAGCCATCGCCGACGAAGAGAACATCCCTCCTTACGTGGTGTTCAACGACGCGACGCTGATTGAGATGGCCGAGCAGATGCCGCTCAGCGCCAGCGAAATGCTCAGCGTCAACGGGGTTGGCACGCGCAAGCTGGAGCGCTTCGGTAAAGAGTTCATGGCGCTCATCCGCTCTCACGCCGACGGTGACGATGAGGAGTAGTCAGCCGGGCGAAAAAGTGCCAGGATGATGACTCACTAAATTATTTCCCCGCGAGCTAATTATGTTAATGCTATTTCTCACCGTGGCATTAGTGCACATCGTTGCGCTGATGAGCCCGGGACCTGACTTTTTCTTCGTGTCGCAAACGGCTGTAAGCCGCTCCCGCAAAGAGGCGATGATGGGCGTGCTCGGTATCACCATGGGCGTTATGGTCTGGGCGGCCGTTGCGCTGCTCGGTCTGAACCTGATCCTGGCGAAGATGGCCTGGCTGCATAACATCATTATGGTCGGCGGCGGTCTGTACCTGTGCTGGATGGGCTACCAGATGCTGCGCGGGGCGCTGAAAAAAGAAGAGAAAAAACCGCAAGAGCCAAAGGTGGAGCTGGCAACGGGCGGCCGCAGCTTTGTAAAAGGGCTGCTGACCAATCTGGCAAACCCAAAAGCGATTATCTATTTCGGATCGGTGTTTTCGCTGTTTGTCGGCGATAGCGTCGGTGCGGGCGCACGCTGGGGCATCTTCCTGCTGATCGTCGTTGAAACCTTTGCCTGGTTTACCATCGTGGCCAGCCTGTTCGCCTTACCGGCGATGCGCCGCGGCTACCAGCGTATCGCGAAGTGGATTGATGGCTTCGCCGGCGCGCTGTTCGCCGGCTTCGGCATTCATCTCATCATTTCTCGCTAAGCATGACGCGCTGACGCAAGCAGCGCGCCAACCAGCATAAACAGCGAGCCAAAGACTTTATTCAGGGCCTTCATCTGCTTAGGCCCTTTAATCCACGCCGCAATTCGCTGTGCCAGCGTCGCGTAACCAATCATCACGATGATATCGACGATAATGGTGGTCGCGCCCAGCACCACGTACTGCATCACCTGGGGCTGATGCGGAACGATAAACTGCGGGAACAGCGCGGCGAGGAACACAATGCTCTTCGGGTTGGTCAGATTGACGAACACCGCACGCTTAAACAGATGGCCGCGGTTTTGCGTCTGCGCGAGCGTATTCAGGTTGATGGAGCCTGCCGCGCGCCACTGCTGGATGCCGAGCCAAATCAGATACGCCGCCCCGGCCCATTTCAGTACTTCAAACGCCAGCACCGAGCGGGAGAACAGGGTACCCAGACCAATCCCGACCAGCACGATATGGATGCCCAGCCCGGCCTGCAAACCGGCAATCGACGCCACCGCACCGCGGTAACCGTGGTTGATGGAGGTCGTCATGGTGTTAATAGCACCCGACCCCGGAGAAAGGCTGAGGATAATGGATGTCAGCAGGTAGGCGAACCACCACTCGAAGGTCATTTGAAACTCCCGAACCGTCTATTTTTATGCCACAATACGCTATTATTGAGTCATTTTGTGACCGGTGACGAAAAAAACGATATTCCCTGGATTACGTGAGTGGATACCCAATGTTTCAGCAGAAAAAGGACTGGGAAACACGAGAAAACGCTTTTGCTGCTTTCTCTATGGGGCCGCTGACCGATTTCTGGCGGCAACGTGAGGAAGATGAGTTTACGGGCGTCGGGGGCATCCCGGTGCGTTTCGTTCGTTTCCGAAATGAAAAAAATGACCGGGTGATTGTGGTCTGCCCCGGGCGTATTGAAAGCTACGTTAAATATGCCGAGCTGGCCTATGACCTGGTCCATATGGGGTTCGATGTACTGATCATCGACCATCGTGGGCAGGGGCTGTCCGGGCGCATGCTTCCGGACACGCACCGTGGCCACGTCGATCGCTTTAGCGATTACGTCGACGATTTTGCCGCGTTCTGGCAGCAGGACGTTCAGCCCGGTCCCTGGCGTAAACGGTACATCCTTGCGCACTCCATGGGGGGCGCGATATCAACGCTGTTTTTGCAGCGTTACGCGCACCAGTGCGACGCCATTGCGCTCACCGCGCCGATGTACGGTATCGTCATCCGATTCCCCGACTGGATGGTGCGTCATCTTCTTGACTGGGCTGAGGGCCATCAGCGCATTCGTGAAGGTTACGCCATAGGCACAGGACGCTGGCGCGCGCTGCCGTTCGCCATCAACGTCTTAACCCACAGCCGGCAGCGTTATCGCCGCAACCTGCGCTTTTATGCCGATGAACCACGCTTACGCGTCGGCGGCCCGACCTGGCACTGGGTGCGGGAGGGTATTCTGGCCGGTGAGCAGGTGCTGGCGGGCGTAGGCGATGATGACACGCCGACGCTTCTGATTCAGGCGGAAGAAGAGCGTGTGGTGGATAACCGCATGCATGACCGGTATTGTGAACTGCGCGCTGCAGCCGGTCACCCTTGTGAAGGGGGTAAACCGCTGGTCATTCACGGCGCGTTCCATGAGATCCTTTTTGAAAAGGACGCTATGCGCTCAGTCGCGCTCAACGCCATTGTTGAATTTTTCAACAGGCATAATTGATTCTTGTTTTTCACCAGAGGCTGAAATTCCTATGTACCAGGTTGTTGCATCTGATTTAGATGGCACGCTGCTTTCCCCCGACCACACCCTGTCGCCGTACGCGAAAGAGACGTTAAAACTCC
This sequence comes from Enterobacter sp. ECC-249, assembly GCF_043965265.1. Classification (NCBI taxonomy): domain Bacteria; kingdom Pseudomonadati; phylum Pseudomonadota; class Gammaproteobacteria; order Enterobacterales; family Enterobacteriaceae; genus Enterobacter; species Enterobacter sp. ECC-249. The sequence continues at coordinate 368,515 of NZ_CP143660.1, read as the reverse complement.
TGACTGCCCGAGGCGTGAACTTTGTGTTCGCCACCGGCCGCCACCACGTGGACGTGGGGCAGATCCGCGATAATCTTGAGATCAAATCGTACATGATCACCTCCAACGGTGCTCGCGTGCATGATACCGACGGCAACCTGATCTTTACTCACAATCTGGATCGCGATATTGCCGCCGATCTGTTTGGCGTGGTGCACAATAATCCGGCTATCGTCACGAACGTTTACCGTGACGACGACTGGTTTATGAACCGCCACCGCCCGGATGAAATGCGTTTCTTCAAGGAAGCGGTATTCAATTACTCCCTGTACGAGCCGGGTCTGCTTGAGCCGGAGGGGATCAGCAAGGTGTTCTTCACCTGTGATAGCCATGAAGAGCTGCTCCCGCTGGAACAGGCGATTAACGCCCGCTGGGGCGATCGCGTCAACGTGAGCTTCTCAACCCTGACCTGTCTGGAAGTGATGGCGGGTGGCGTCTCCAAAGGCCACGCCCTGGAAGCGGTCGCGAAACGTCTGGGCTTCGAGCTGAAAGACTGTATCGCCTTTGGTGACGGCATGAACGATGCCGAAATGCTGTCGATGGCGGGCAAGGGCTGCATCATGCAGAACGCACATCAGCGTCTGAAAGATTTGCACCCGGAGCTGGAGGTGATTGGTTCTAACGCTGACAACGCGGTACCGAAATACCTGCGCAAACTGTTCCTTGAATAATCTTCATTTGATTGTTTATTACTCAGATGTCAACTAAAGAGTTCGCTACAATGCCTGTCCTTCTTTCTGAGAGACAAGCATTGTGGCGCTACTCATTATCACCACTATCCTGTGGGCCTTCTCCTTTAGCCTGATTGGCGAATACCTTGCCGGTTCAGTCGACAGCTATTTCTCGGTGCTGATGCGCGTGGGGCTGGCGGCGCTGGTGTTCCTGCCGTTTCTGCGCACGCGCGGACAGTCGCTGAAAACGATCGTGCTGTACATGCTGGTGGGGGCGATGCAGCTCGGCATCATGTATCTGTTCAGCTTTCGGGCTTACGTCTATCTGTCCGTCTCGGAATTCCTGCTCTTTACCGTGCTGACGCCGCTCTACATCACGCTGATATACGATCTGCTGAGTAAACGCCGTCTTCGCTGGGGATACCTGCTGAGCGCGGCGCTGGCGGTGATCGGCGCGGCGATTATTCGCTACGACAAAGTGAGCGATCACTTCTGGACCGGGCTGATGTTCGTCCAGCTCGCCAACATCAGTTTCGCCATCGGCATGGTGGGCTACAAACGCCTGATGGAAACCCGTCCGATGCCGCAGCATAACGCGTTCGCCTGGTTCTACATGGGAGCGGCGATTGTCGCGGTGGCGGCGTGGTTTATGCTCGGTAACCCGCAAAAACTACCGACCACCACCGTGCAGTGGGGCGTTCTGGTCTGGCTGGGCGTGGTAGCGTCAGGGCTGGGGTACTTCATGTGGAACTACGGCGCGACGCAGGTCGACGCCGGTACGCTGGGGATCATGAACAACGTGCATGTCCCGGCTGGGCTGTTGGTCAACCTCGCCATCTGGCAGCAACAGCCTCACTGGCCGAGCTTCCTTATTGGGGGAGCGGTGATCCTGGCTTCGCTGTGGGTCCATCGCCGCTGGGTCGCTCCGCGCTCCGCACAAACGGAAGATGGTCGCACGCGTGGTTCCGCGCTGAGCGAATAAACGCCTCCGTAATCGGCTGACGCTGCTCGCCATCGCGCACGGCGGCGTACAGCCGGCTCCACAGTCCTTCACCCAGGGTTTTGGTCACCACCAGACCCTGGCGCTCAAAGCTTTCTACCACCCAGTGCGGCAGCGCCGCGATACCCATTCTGGCCGCCACCATCTGAATCAACAGCAGGGTGTTATCCACGCTTTTTAGCTGTGGGCTAATGCCCGCGGGCTGCAGGAAGTGGCGCCAGATATCCAGACGACTGCGCTGGACCGGATAAATCAGCAGCGTTTCCGTCGCCAGGTCTTCCGGCGTGATGCGCGTTTTGGCCGCCAGCGGGTGGTCCGGCGCCAGTACCAGGCGCACTTCATAATCAAACATTGGCGAATAATGCAGGCCACTGCGCGGCAGAATATCGGACGTCATCACCAGATCCAGCTCGCCCTGCTGCAGCGAGGGCTGCGGGTCAAAGGTCACGCCGGATTTAAAGTCCATCTCCACCTGCGGCCACTTCTGGCGGAAGTTCTCAAGCGCGGGGGTCAGCCACTGAATACAGCTATGGCACTCAATGGCGATACGTAGCGTTGTCTGCTGCGGTTCGTTACACGCCTGCAGCGCGCTGGCGATCTGCGGCAGGACCTGATTCGCCAGCTGCAACAGGATCTCGCCCTGGGGCGTAAAGCGCAGCGGCTGGCTCTTACGCACAAAAAGACGGAAGCCGAGGCGTTGTTCCAGATCGCTGAACTGGTGAGAAAGGGCGGACTGGGTCTGGTGCAGCGTGGCCGCCGCCGCCGCGAGCGAGCCGCAGTTCCGCAACGCTTGTAGCGTTTTCAGGTGTTTTATCTCGATCATGAAAGTCCTTCACTTCGCCATGAACATTTTGCGCTTGAGGAATATACAGTACCTGCCAATTATAGAAGTGTAAACATCTGGACGTCTAAATAACGAATTTCACAAGGGGTACACCATGACAATCCGCAATCACACTCTCGGTTTCCCTCGCGTTGGCCTGCGTCGCGAGCTGAAAAAAGCGCAAGAAAGCTACTGGGCTGGGAACGCAACCCGCGAAGAACTGCTTGCGGTGGGACGCGAGCTGCGCGCCCGTCACTGGGAGCAGCAAAAACAGGCGGGCATTGACCTGCTGCCGGTGGGCGATTTCGCCTGGTACGACCATGTTCTGACGACCAGCCTGCTGCTTGGCAACGTGCCGGCTCGTCATCAGAACAACGATGGATCGGTAGATATCGATACCCTGTTCCGCATCGGCCGTGGCCGTGCGCCAACGGGTGAGCCAGCGGCAGCGGCGGAAATGACTAAGTGGTTTAACACTAACTATCACTATATGGTGCCGGAGTTCGTAAAAGGCCAGCAGTTCAAACTGACCTGGACGCAGCTTCTGGATGAAGTGGACGAAGCGCTGGCGTTGGGCCATCAGGTGAAACCGGTGCTGCTCGGGCCGGTGACGTACCTGTGGCTGGGCAAAGTAAAAGGCGAGTCGTTTGACCGACTCAGCCTGCTGAAGGATATTCTGCCGGTCTACAAACAGGTGCTGATTGAGCTGGGCAAACGCGGCATTCAGTGGGTGCAAATCGACGAACCCGCGCTGGTGCTCGAACTGCCGCAGGCATGGCTCGATGCCTTCAAACCGGCGTATGACGCGCTCACCGGTCAGGTAAAACTCTTGCTGACGACCTATTTTGAAGGCGTGACGCCGAACCTGAACACAATTACCGCGCTGCCGGTTCAGGGCCTGCACGTTGACCTGGTTCACGGCAAAGACGATGTGGCGGAGCTGCATAAGCGTCTGCCTTCGGACTGGCTGCTCTCCGCTGGCCTGATTAACGGTCGAAACGTCTGGCGTGCCGATCTCACCGAGAAATACGCACAAATAAAAGACATCGTCGGCAAACGTGAGCTATGGGTGGCCTCTTCCTGTTCCCTGCTGCACAGCCCGATCGATCTGAGCGTGGAGACCCGCCTGGATGCCGAGGTGAAAAGCTGGTTTGCCTTCGCCCTGCAAAAATGCGAAGAGCTGACGCTTCTGCGCGACGCGCTGAACAGCGGCGACACGGCGGCGATTACCGAATGGAGCGCCCCGATCCAGGCGCGTCGCCATTCGGCACGCGTGCACAATCCGGCGGTGGAAAAACGCCTGGCGGCCATCACCGCCCAGGACAGCCAGCGTAAGAGTACGTATGAGGTGCGCGCCGAAGCGCAGCGTGCCCGCTTCAACCTGCCTGCATGGCCGACCACCACGATCGGTTCCTTCCCACAAACCACCGAAATCCGCGGCCTGCGTCTGGACTTCAAAAAGGGTAATCTGGATGCGAATTACTACCGCACCGGTATCGCCGAACACATCAAGCAGGCGATCATCGAGCAGGAGCGGCTGGGGCTGGACGTGCTGGTGCACGGTGAGGCCGAGCGTAACGACATGGTGGAATACTTTGGTGAGCATCTCGACGGCTTCGTCTTTACACAGAACGGCTGGGTGCAGAGCTACGGCTCCCGCTGCGTGAAGCCGCCGGTCGTGATCGGCGACGTCAGCCGTCCGGAAGCAATCACCGTGGAGTGGGCAAAATACGCGCAGTCTCTGACCGACAAGCCGGTGAAAGGCATGCTCACCGGTCCGGTGACGATTCTTTGCTGGTCCTTCCCGCGCGAAGACGTGACCCGTGAAACTATTGCGAAACAAATCGCGCTGGCGCTGCGTGATGAAGTGGCGGATTTGGAAGCGGCAGGTATTGGCATTATTCAGATTGACGAACCGGCTCTGCGCGAAGGCTTGCCGCTGCGCCGTAGCGACTGGGATGCCTACCTGCAATGGGGCGTGGAGGCATTCCGCATCAACGCCGCGGTGGCGAAGGACGACACCCAGATCCACACCCACATGTGTTACTGCGAATTTAACGACATCATGGATTCGATTGCCGCGCTGGACGCCGACGTAATCACCATCGAGACATCGCGCTCAGACATGGAGCTGCTGGAGTCGTTCGAAGAGTTCGACTACCCGAATGAAATCGGGCCGGGGGTGTACGACATTCACTCCCCGAACGTGCCGAGCGTGGAGTGGATTGAAGCCCTGCTAAAAAAAGCGGCCCAGCGCATTCCGGCAGAGCGCCTGTGGGTGAACCCGGACTGCGGACTGAAAACCCGCGGCTGGCCGGAGACGCGCGCCGCGCTCGCCAACATGGTAAAAGCGGCGCAGAACTTGCGTCAGGCGTAGGTGCTGGATTGCCCGGTAAGGCGTAGCCGCCACCGGGCTTTTTTGTTGTTACGCTTTCTTTCCGCCGTACTGGCTAAACCACCCCAGCATCCTCTGCCAGCCATCTTTGGCCGATTCCGCGTGATAGCTCGGACGATAGTCGGCGTTAAAAGCATGCCCGGCATCCGGGTAGACCACAATCTCCGCCTTCGCATTTGCCGCACGGAGCGCATGGCGCATGGTCTCTACCGAATCCAGAGAAATACCGGTGTCCTGACCGCCGTAAAGCCCTAACACGGGGGCGTTTAACTCAGTGGCGATATCGACCGGATGTTTCGGTGAATTCAGCGTTTTTTCACCTACCAGTTTTCCGTACCAGGCGACAGCGGCTTTGAGCTGCGGGTTATGCGCCGCATACAGCCAGCTAATGCGTCCGCCCCAGCAGAAACCGGTGACCAGCAGACGATGCGGATCCCCGCCGTTGCGCGCCGCCCAGCTGGCGACGTGGTCCAGATCGGCCAGCACCTGCGCGTCCGGGACTTTGCTGACCAGGTTGCTGAGCAAGGTGGGAATATCGCTGTAGTCGTTCGGATCGCCCTGACGGAAGTAGAGCTCTGGCGCAACGGCCAGATACCCTTCCAGCGCCAGTCGGCGGCAGAGGTCGCGAATGTGTTCGTGAACACCAAATATCTCCTGAATCACAATCACTATGGGCAGCGGGCCGTCTGCCGATTTTGGCCGTGCGTGATAAGCAGGCATATTCTCCCCCTGCGAGGGAATGGAGGCCTCGCCCGCGGTAATTGCCGCTTCTGGCGTCGACACGATGGTTGAAGCATGTGGGGCCGCAGCAGGTGCAAAACCGGTTTTTTCAGTCATGGCATTCTCCGTACCAATCAGTTAGCGCAAAGGTAAATATAGACACCAGGTTAACAACTCACAGTGCCTTAAACGGTCTATCTTTTGTGCAGCACCTGACGATATAACTTGTTAATGTGATGTAAATCACTTTTTGATGGAAAATCAATGCAATAATTTTCATTCATGGTGAGATGCGTCACGAAATTATGCTTACCGCTTCTGTAAAGTACCGTTTTACTTCTTCTGACTAACCGACCCACAGAGGAGTCACCTATGTCTAAGTCTGATGTTTTTCATCTCGGCCTCACTAAAAACGATTTACAAGGGGCTACGCTCGCTATCGTCCCTGGCGATCCTGAGCGTGTGGAAAAGATCGCCGCGCTGATGGATAAGCCGGTCAAGCTGGCTGCCCATCGTGAGTTCACCACCTGGCGCGCTGAGCTGGATGGCAAAGCGGTGATCGTGTGCTCTACCGGTATCGGTGGTCCGTCTACGTCTATTGCTGTTGAAGAGCTGGCACAGCTGGGCATTCGTACTTTCCTGCGTATCGGCACCACCGGCGCTATTCAGCCGCACATTAACGTCGGCGACGTGCTGGTTACGACCGCATCTGTACGTCTGGACGGTGCAAGCCTGCACTTTGCACCGATGGAATTTCCGGCAGTGGCTGATTTCGAATGCACCACCGCGCTGGTTGAAGCCGCGAAGTCCGTGGGTGCTACCACTCACGTGGGCGTAACTGCTTCTTCCGATACCTTCTACCCGGGCCAGGAGCGTTACGACACCTTCTCTGGCCGCGTAGTTAGCCGCTTCAAAGGCTCAATGGAAGAGTGGCAGTCGATGGGCGTAATGAACTACGAAATGGAATCCGCCACGCTGCTGACCATGTGCGCAAGCCAGGGTCTGCGTGCCGGTATGGTTGCGGGCGTAATCGTCAACCGTACCCAGCAGGAGATCCCGAACGCTGAAACCATGAAGCAGACCGAAAGCCATGCGGTGAAAATCGTGGTTGAAGCCGCGCGTCGCCTGATCTAGTCCCCTCCTTTCGAAATCAAAGGCCGACACGTTCGGCCTTTATTTTTTGCGTAGCGCCTCGCAGGAAAACCCTTTCAAACTGGACGTTTATACAGCACAATTCTATTTTGTGCGGGTAATACGTTGATGCAGGGGGCATTGTGGATATCTCAATCCTGATTTATGCGGTGATTGCGCTGGCGGGCGTGGCGATAGGCTGGCTGATGTCCAGCTATCAGCATGCGCAGCAGAAGGCCGATCAGCTGGCTGAACGCGAAGAGATCGTCGCCGATTTAAGCGCGGCCAGGCAGCAGCTTGCCCTGAGTGAACACTGGCGCGACGAGTGTGAACTGCTCAACAACGAGCTGCGCAATCTCCGCGATATCAACACCTCGCTGGAGGCCGATCTCCGTGAAGTGACCACCCGCCTGGAATCCACTCAGCTGCATGCGGAAGATAAAATCCGCCAGATGATCAACAGCGAGCAGCGCCTCAGCGAACAGTTTGAAAACCTCGCGAACCGCATTTTTGAGCACAGCAACCGACGCGTTGACGAACAAAACCGCCAGAGCCTGAACAGCCTGCTGACGCCGCTGCGCGAGCAGCTGGACGGTTTTCGTCGTCAGGTGCAGGACAGTTTTGGTCAGGAAGCTCGTGAGCGGCACACCCTGGCGCATGAGATTCGCAATCTTCAGCAGCTGAATGCCCAGATGGCGCAGGAAGCGGTCAACCTGACCCGCGCGCTTAAAGGGGATAACAAAACCCAGGGCAACTGGGGAGAAGTAGTGCTGACCCGCGTACTGGAAGCCTCTGGTCTGCGGGAAGGGTATGAATACGAAACGCAGGTAAGTATCGAAAACGATGCCCGCTCCCGCATGCAGCCGGATGTGATTGTGCGGCTGCCACAGGGTAAAGATGTGGTGATTGACGCCAAGATGACCCTAGTGGCGTATGAACGTTACTTCAACGCGGAGGATGACTACACCCGCGAATCGGCGCTGCAGGAGCACATTGCCTCCGTGCGCAATCATATTCGCCTGCTCGGCAGAAAAGACTACCAGCAGCTGCCGGGTCTGCGCTCGCTGGACTATGTCCTGATGTTTATCCCGGTAGAGCCCGCATTTCTGCTGGCCCTCGACAGGCAGCCTGAGCTTATCACCGAAGCGCTCAAAAATAACATTATGCTGGTCAGCCCCACCACGCTGCTGGTGGCCTTACGCACCATTGCGAACCTGTGGCGCTATGAGCACCAGAGCCGCAACGCGCAGCAGATTGCCGATCGCGCCAGCAAGCTGTACGACAAAATGCGCCTTTTCGTGGACGACATGTCCTCAGTCGGGCAGAGCCTGGACCGCGCGCAGGATAACTACCGTCAGGCGATGAAAAAACTCGCCTCGGGACGTGGCAATCTGCTGGCGCAGGCTGAATCATTCCGCAGCCTGGGAGTAGAAGTTAAACGCGAGATTAATCCGGAATTGGTTGAACAGGCCACCGCTCAGGACGACGAGTTTCGCCTGCGTGAAGGTGCTGACGAACAAAAGACAAACAGTGAAGACAACACGTTAGCGGCGGATTTATCACCAGACGAGACTCCGGCGCGTTTCTTTCGCGGTGGTTGAAACGTAGGGCAAACGCGCCCAATCTGTTACACTTCACGAACATTTTACTGATAAGCAGGCTCTAAGATGGCTGACGAATCACAAGACACAACGCACTTTGGCTTTCAGACTGTCGCCAAAGCGCAGAAAGCTGACATGGTGGCCCACGTATTTCATTCCGTGGCGGCGAAGTACGATGTGATGAATGACCTGATGTCGTTCGGCATTCATCGCTTGTGGAAGCGCTTCACCATTGACTGTAGTGGCGTACGTCGTGGACAAACGGTGCTGGATTTAGCCGGCGGTACGGGCGATTTAACCGCGAAATTCTCCCGTCTGGTGGGCGAAACCGGTCGCGTTGTTCTTGCCGATATTAATGACTCCATGCTGAAAATGGGACGCGAAAAGCTGCGTAACATCGGCGTGGTGGGTAATGTAGAATATGTGCAGGCAAATGCCGAAGCGCTGCCGTTCCCGGACAATACCTTTGACTGCATCACGATTTCCTTCGGTCTGCGTAACGTGACCGACAAAGAAAAAGCGCTGCGCTCCATGTACCGCGTGCTGAAACCGGGTGGACGTCTGCTGGTTCTCGAGTTCTCCAAACCGATCATTGAGCCGCTGAGCAAAGCTTACGACGCCTACTCCTTCCACGTGCTGCCGCGCATCGGTGAGCTGGTGGCTAACGACGCTGAAAGCTACCGCTATCTGGCTGAATCTATCCGTATGCACCCGGATCAGGACACATTAAAAGCCATGATGCAGGATGCAGAATTTGAAAATGTTGAATATTTCAACCTGACGGCGGGTGTCGTCGCGCTGCATCGCGGTTACAAATTCTGAGTGGAGGTGTCCCGTGCCCTTTAAACCCTTAGTCTCCGCAGGCATCGAGAATGTACTGAACGCTTTCCTGTATCGCGCTCCGGCGCTGAAAGCTGCGCGTCAGCGGCTAAACGGGAAGGTATTGCGCATTGTTTTAAAAGAGTTCTCGACGCCGCTAGTACTGGTATTCAGCGAACGCCAGCTTGACGTACTGGGGGAGTGGGAAGGTGAAGCCGACTGCTCGGTCATCACGCACATGAGCGTGCTGCCAAAACTGCGCGATCGTCAGCAATTAACGGCGCTTATCCGCAGCGGTGAGCTTGAAGTAGAAGGCGACATTCAGGTCGTGCAGAACTTCGTTGCGCTCACCGATCTGGCGGAGTTCGATCCGGCAGAGCTGCTCGCGCCTTTTATCGGCGACATCGCCGCTGAAGGCATCGGGAAAGTCCTTCATGGTGGCGCCTCCTTTGCGCGTAAAAGCCTCCAACGCCAGCAACGCTATACAGCGGAAGTGCTGACTGAGGAGTGGCGAATGGCGCCCGGGCCACTGGAAGTTGCGTGGTTTGCGGAAGAGACCGCTGCTGTTGAACGCGCGGTTGATGCGTTAACCAAACGGCTGGAAAAACTGGAGGGCAAATGACGCCTGGTGAAATTCGGCGCCTCTATTTTATTATTCGCACCTTTTTGAGCTACGGGCTCGACGAGCTTATCCCCAAAATGCGTATTACGCTGCCGCTTCGCATCTGGCGGCGGATGCTCTTCTGGATGCCTAATCGCCATAAAGGTCAGCCGCTGGGTGAGCGTCTGCGCCTGGCGCTGCAGGAGCTCGGTCCGGTTTGGATTAAATTCGGACAGATGCTGTCGACACGCCGCGATCTCTTCCCGCCTCTGATTGCCGATGAGCTCGCGATGCTGCAGGATCGTGTCGCACCGTTTGACGGCGCGCGCGCGAAAAAGCAAATCGAAGAGGCGATGGGAAATGTACCCGTCGAGACCTGGTTTGACGATTTCGACATTAAGCCACTGGCATCGGCCTCTATCGCACAGGTGCACACCGCGCGTCTGAAAGAAAACGGCAAAGAAGTCGTTATTAAGGTCATTCGTCCGGACATCCTGCCAATCATCAAAGCGGATATGAAGCTGATTTATCGGCTGGCGCGCTGGGTGCCACGCTTGCTGCCGGACGGACGTCGCCTTCGTCCACTGGAAGTGGTGCGGGAATATGAAAAAACGCTGATTGATGAGCTAAACCTGCTGCGCGAATCGGCGAATGCCATTCAGCTGCGTCGCAACTTTGAAAACAGCCCGATGCTCTATGTCCCTGAAGTCTATTCTGACTACTGCAGCCAGAACATGATGGTGATGGAGCGTATCTACGGTATTCCTGTTTCGGATGTGGTGGCCCTGGAGAAACAGGGAACGAACATGAAGCTCCTGGCCGAACGTGGCGTCCAGGTCTTCTTTACCCAGGTGTTCCGCGACAGCTTTTTCCATGCGGACATGCACCCGGGCAATATCTTCGTGAGCTACGAACATCCTGAGGATCCGAAGTATATCGGTATTGACTGCGGGATTGTGGGGTCGCTGAACAAAGAAGATAAACGGTATCTGGCTGAGAACTTCATCGCGTTCTTCAACCGCGACTACCGTAAGGTGGCCGAGCTGCACGTCGATTCCGGCTGGGTGCCGCCGGATACCAACGTCGAAGAGTTCGAGTTCGCGATCCGGACCGTTTGTGAACCGATTTTTGAAAAACCGCTGGCGGAAATCTCCTTCGGGCACGTGCTGTTAAACCTGTTCAACACGGCACGCCGCTTTAATATGGAAGTTCAGCCACAGCTAGTTTTACTTCAGAAAACATTACTTTACGTTGAGGGTGTAGGCCGACAGCTCTATCCTCAGTTAGACTTGTGGAAGACCGCGAAACCTTTCCTTGAATCCTGGATTAAGGATCAGGTGGGCATTCCGGCGCTGGTGCGCTCGCTGAAAGAGAAAGGCCCGTTCTGGATAGAGAAAATGCCTGAAATTCCTGAACTGGTTTATGACAGTTTGCGTCAGAGCAAGAATCTTCAGCACAGCATGGATAAAATCGCCCGCGAGCTTCAGTCAAGCCGTGTTCGCCAGGGACAGTCACGCTATCTCTTTGGGATTGGCGCAACGCTGCTGCTGAGCGGTACGCTGCTGCTGATCAACCGTCCGGACTGGCAGATGATGCCCGCCTGGCTGATGGCTGGCGGAGTGGTAGTCTGGCTGGCAGGGTGGCGAAAAACGCGCTAAGCATGCGTCGCTATCGACGGGTCGCATACGTATAATGCGACCTGACTCTTTAATCATCTATCCCTGAGGAACATGTATGGGTGGTATCAGTATCTGGCAATTGTTGATCATTGCCGTCATCGTCGTGCTGCTGTTTGGCACCAAAAAGCTCGGTTCTATTGGTTCCGATCTGGGCGCGTCTATCAAAGGCTTCAAGAAAGCGATGAGCGATGATGAGAGCAAGCAGGATAAAACCAGCCAGGACGCTGATTTTACTGCTAAATCCATCGCCGATAAGCAAGAAGAAGCCAAAAAGGAAGACGCTAAACGCCACGATAAAGAGCAGGTGTAAGTCGTGTTCGACATTGGTTTTGGTGAGCTCCTGCTGGTCTTTGTGATTGGCCTGATTGTGCTGGGGCCGCAGCGTCTGCCGGTGGCAGTGAAAACCGTTGCGGGCTGGGTTCGTGCGCTGAGATCGCTGGCATCGACCGTTCAGAATGAACTGGCGCAGGAGCTTAAGCTGCAGGAATTTCAGGAAAGCCTGAAAAAGGTCGAGAAGGCGAGCATGGATAATCTGACGCCGGAACTGAAAGCCTCAATGGATGAACTGCGTGAAGCGGCGGAATCCATGAAGCGCTCTTACAGCGTCAACGATCCTGAAAAAGCGAGCGACGAAGCGAACACCATCCATAACCCGGTGGTGAAGGGCAGCGAGGAGCAGCGCGAGGGCGTAACGCCAGCCAGCGCTGAACATCAGGCTGCCGCGCCAGAACAGACGCCGCAGGAAACTGAAGTGAAAAAACAGGCGCAGCCGGAAGACCACGCGGTAAAAATGGCTGAAGCGAAGCCCGTCGCACCTGTTTCCGAATCATCCCCCTCGTCGAGTGATAAAGCGTAAACATGGCAGTAGATGATACTCAACCACTCATTACGCACCTCATTGAGCTGCGTAAGCGCCTGTTAAACTGCATTATTGCAGTTTTCGTTATTTTTCTATGCCTGGTTTATTTCGCCAACGATATCTACCAGGTTGTCTCTGCACCCTTAATTAAGCAGATGCCGCTGGGTGCAACGATGATTGCGACGGATGTGGCTTCTCCGTTCTTTACCCCCATCAAGCTGACCTTCTGGGTGTCGTTGATTGCCTCTGCACCGGTCATTCTTTACCAGGTGTGGGCGTTTGTGGCGCCAGCACTGTATAAGCACGAACGCAAGCTGGTGATCCCGCTGCTGGTCTCGAGCTCGCTGCTGTTCTACATCGGCATGGCGTTTGCCTATTTCGTTGTCTTCCCGCTGGCCTTCGGCTTCCTGACGCATACCGCGCCGGAAGGGGTACAGGTGTCGACGGATATCGCCAGCTATCTCAGCTTTGTGATGGCGCTGTTTATGGCGTTTGGCGTGGCATTCGAAGTGCCGGTGGCCATTGTGCTGCTTTGCTGGGTAGGGGTAACAACCCCGGATGACCTGCGTAAGAAGCGTCCGTATATCCTGGTCGGCGCCTTCGTGGTCGGCATGCTGCTGACGCCGCCGGATGTATTCTCGCAGACGCTGCTGGCCATACCGATGTACTGCTTGTTTGAGGTCGGCGTATTCTTCTCGCGTTTCTACGTGGGTAAAGGGCGTCGAGCGGATGACGAAGACGATACGTCCGACAAGACCACTCAAGAGTAAAACCAGCCGCCCGTCAGGGCGGTTGTTATATGGGGATTTGCATGTTTGATATCGGACTCAATCTGACCAGCTCGCAGTTTGCGAAAGATCGTGATGAGGTGGTTGCGCGCGCTTTAGCCGCCGGGGTGAAAGGACTATTGCTGACGGGCACCAACCTGCATGAGAGCGAACACGCGCAGCAGCTGGCGCAACGCTACGACCGCTGCTGGTCTACCGCTGGCGTGCATCCACATGACAGCAGCCAGTGGACCCCTGAAAGTGGAGAAACCTTACGCAGGCTGGCAAAGACACCAGAAGTTGTGGCGATTGGCGAATGCGGCCTCGATTTCAACCGAAACTTTTCCACGCCTGCAGAGCAGGAAAAGGCGTTCACTGCCCAGCTTGCGCTGGCCGCAGAGCTTGGAATGCCCGTATTTATGCACTGCCGCGACGCGCATGAGCGTTTCCTTGCACTTCTGGATCCGTGGCTGGAGAAACTGCCCGGCGCGGTACTGCACTGCTTCACCGGTTCACGGCACGAAGCGCTGGACTGCCTGAAGCGAGGGCTTTATCTGGGTATTACCGGCTGGGTTTGCGATGAGCGTCGCGGGCTTGAACTTCGGGAGCTGTTGCCAGCGATCCCGGCAGACCGGTTGCTCCTTGAAACCGATGCACCTTATCTGCTGCCGCGCGATATGAAACCCAAACCGGCATCGCGGCGAAATGAGCCCGCGTATCTGGGGCACATTGTTGAGAGCGTTGCGAAGTGGCGCGGAGAGGATCCGCGCTGGCTTTCGGCGCAGACGGATGACAACGTGCGTAATCTGTTCGGAATAAACGTTTAAAGTTTGCGGAAGTCGGTGTTTTTAACGCTCTGCAGCACCTGCTTGTTCAGCAGATTAAGCAACAGCATCGAGCGCGCTTCCCCGTCCGGCTCGGCAAAAATTGCCTGCAGGCCTTCGAAAGCGCCTTCGGTAATCACGACGCTATCGCCCGTGTAAGGGGTTTCGGGGTCGGTGATCCCTTCAGGCTGTTGATAAACGGACAGCTGATGAATGACCGTTGTCGGAACCGTTGCCGGGTGGGCGCCGAAACGAACGAAGTGGCTGACGCCGCGCGTTGCGCTGATGGTGGTGGTGTGGATGACTTCCGGGTCGAACTCCACGAACAGGTAGTTCGGGAACAACGGCTCACTGACGGTTGTGCGCTTCCCGCGCTGCATTTTTTCAAGCGTGATCACGGGCGTCAGGCAATTGACAGACTGACGTTCAAGATGTTCCTGCGCGCGCTGAAGTTGCCCGCGTTTGCAATACAGTAAATACCAGGCCTGCATAATCACTCTTTCCCTTAGTTCGGGGCGCAAGCATATCAAAACCCTGGCGGGATCGCTAAGTTGATTATAATGGGGGAAAATGGAACAGAGCGCATAAGTTCACGCTTATTTAACAAAATTACAGCATCAAGCAGGCTTACGCCGTATAATGAAGCGCTTACAGAGAGGCCATGATTAACTGCATGAAATACCACGATCTCCGCGACTTCCTGACGCTGCTGGAAAAGCAGGGTGAACTCAAACGTATTACACTTCCTGTTGATCCTTATCTGGAGATGACAGAAATTGCTGACCGCACCCTGCGTGCCGGTGGCCCCGCTTTACTGTTTGAAAATCCTAAAGGGTACTCAATGCCGGTGCTGTGCAACCTGTTTGGTACACCGCGTCGCGTCGCGCTGGGGATGGGGCAGGAAGACGTCACGGCCCTGCGTGAGGTCGGTAAGTTGCTGGCCTTCCTGAAAGAGCCGGAACCGCCGAAAGGCTTCCGCGATCTGTTCGACAAACTGCCGCAGTTTAAGCAGGTGCTGAACATGCCCACTAAACGCCTGCGCGGTGCGCCGTGCCAGCAGAAGGTGCTGGAAGGCGATGCGGTTGATTTGACTAAAATCCCTATCATGCAGTGCTGGCCGGAAGATGCCGCGCCGCTGATCACCTGGGGACTGACCGTCACGCGCGGCCCGCACAAAGAGCGCCAGAATCTCGGTATTTACCGCCAGCAGTTGATTGGCAAGAATAAGCTTATCATGCGCTGGCTGTCGCATCGCGGCGGCGCGCTGGATTTTCAGGAGTGGTGCGCTGCGCATCCGGGGGAACGTTTCCCGGTATCTGTTGCGCTGGGCGCCGATCCGGCCACCATTCTGGGAGCCGTCACCCCCGTACCGGATACGCTCTCGGAATATGCCTTTGCAGGCCTGCTGCGCGGGACGAAAACGGAAGTTGTGAAGTGTATCTCTAACGATCTCGAAGTCCCGGCCAGTGCAGAAATTGTGCTGGAAGGTTACATTGAGCAGGGTGAAATGGCGCCAGAAGGCCCTTACGGCGACCACACCGGCTATTACAACGAAGTGGATAATTTCCCGGTGTTTACCGTGACGCACATTACGCAGCGTGAAGATGCGATTTATCACTCCACGTATACCGGACGTCCACCGGATGAACCGGCGGTGCTGGGCGTGGCGCTGAACGAAGTGTTTGTGCCGATCCTGCAAAAGCAGTTCCCGGAAATTGTTGATTTTTATCTGCCGCCTGAAGGATGCTCGTATCGTATGGCGGTAGTCACGATGAAGAAGCAGTATCCTGGTCATGCTAAACGCGTGATGATGGGCGTGTGGTCTTTCCTGCGCCAGTTTATGTATACCAAATTTGTTATTGTCTGCGATGATGACGTTAACGCCCGCGACTGGAATGACGTAATCTGGGCCATTACCACGCGAATGGACCCGGCGCGCGATACGGTGTTAGTCGAAAACACGCCGATTGATTACCTGGATTTTGCCTCGCCGGTTTCCGGTCTTGGCTCAAAGATGGGACTGGATGCCACAAATAAATGGCCTGGCGAAACCGACCGTGAATGGGGTCGCCCGATCAAAAAAGATCCTGCTGTGACCGCGCGCATTGACGCGATCTGGGACGAGCTGGCCATAATGAATAACGGTAAACCCTGAGCTGACCGTTAAGCCCTATAGACTTCCCGACAGAGAGAGCGAATGACAACCTTAAGCTGTAAAGTGACCTCGGTAGATGCCATCACCGACACCGTATATCGCGTCCGTTTAGTGCCAGAAGCGCCATTCTCTTTCCGCGCGGGTCAGTACCTGATGGTTGTGATGGATGAGCGTGATAAGCGTCCTTTCTCTATGGCCTCCACGCCAGCGGAGCAGGAATTTATTGAGCTTCATATTGGTGCGTCAGAGCTTAACCTGTATGCGATGGCCGTCATGGACCGCATTCTGAAAGAGCGCGAGATCGTAGTGGATATTCCGCACGGTGATGCGTGGCTGCGCGATGACGAAGACCGTCCGCTGATCCTGATTGCCGGTGGTACAGGCTTCTCCTACGTGCGCTCCATTCTGCTGACCGCGCTGGCGCGTAACCCGGACCGTGATATCACGATCTACTGGGGTGGCCGCGAAGAGAAACACCTGTACGACCTGTCTGAACTGGAAGCGCTGAGCGTCACGCACCCCAACCTGCGCATTGAGCCGGTGGTTGAGCAGCCGGAAGAGGGCTGGCGCGGGCGTAGCGGTACGGTGCTGACGGCAGTGCTGCAGGATCACGGTACGCTGGCGGGGCATGATATCTACATTGCAGGGCGCTTCGAGATGGCGAAAATCGCCCGCGATCTGTTCTGTAACGAACGTGACGCGCGTGAAGACCGGCTGTTTGGCGATGCGTTTGCCTTCATTTAAATAAAAAACCCGCCCCTGACAGGCGGGAAGAACGGCAACTAAACTCTTTCTCTTCGCCAGTGAAGCCAGTGGCGGTGAGATGCCTCTCGTAGGCCGGGAAAGCGCAGCGCCTCCCGGCAAAAGCCCGATGGCGCGATGCTTATCGGGCCTACGTTATAGCCTTACACTCTCTCAAATACCGTCGCGATACCCTGACCCAGCCCGATACACATCGTTGCCAGACCAAACTGGGCATCTTTGCGTTCCATCAGGTTGATCAGCGTCGTGCTGATACGCGCCCCGGAACAGCCCAGCGGGTGACCGAGGGCAATCGCGCCGCCGTTGAGGTTAATCTTCTCGTCGATCTGCTCCATCAGCCCCAGATCTTTAATGCACGGCAGGATCTGCGCGGCGAAAGCTTCGTTCATTTCGAACAGGTCAATGTCGCTGGCGGTTAATCCCGCTTTTTTCAGCGCCAGCTTCGAGGCCGGAACCGGGCC
The DNA here is from genome assembly GCF_043965265.1 of Enterobacter sp. ECC-249. NCBI lineage: Bacteria > Pseudomonadati > Pseudomonadota > Gammaproteobacteria > Enterobacterales > Enterobacteriaceae > Enterobacter > Enterobacter sp. ECC-249. Next base: position 351,208 of record NZ_CP143660.1, on the reverse strand, counting down.
GTAGCCCATGATTGAAGGATCGCAGCCCACGACCGCCATCGAGCGTACCCGAGCGCGAGGGGTTAAGCCCAGCTCGCGGGCGCGGCTTTCGCTCATCACCAGCATCGCGGCGGCACCGTCGGACAGCGCCGATGAAGTGCCTGCCGTTACCGTACCGGTGACCGGATCAAACGCTGGGCGCAGGGTTGACAGCGCTTCTACAGTGGTTTCCGGGCGGATGACTTCGTCGTAGCTGAACTGCTTCAGAACGCCGTCTGCATCGTGGCCGCCGGTAGGGATGATCTCGTTCTTAAAGGCACCAGACTGCGTGGCGGCCCATGCGCGGGCGTGAGAGCGCGCGGCAAAGGCATCCTGCATTTCTCTGCTGATGCCGTGCAGACGAGAGAGCATCTCGGCGGTCAGACCCATCATCCCCGCAGCTTTCGCCACGTTACGGCTCATGCCCGGGTGGAAATCTACCCCGTGGCTCATCGGCACGTGACCCATGTGCTCAACGCCGCCCACCAGGCAGGCCTGCGCATCGCCGGTCATGATCATGCGGGCCGCGTCGTGCAGAGCCTGCATTGACGAACCGCACAGGCGGTTAACGGTGACGGCCGGAACCGAATGCGGAATTTCTGCCAGCAGCGACGCGTTGCGGGCGATGTTGAAGCCCTGCTCCAGGGTCTGCTGCACGCAGCCCCAGTAGATATCGTCGAGCGCAGCCGGATCCAGCGCCGGGTTACGCGCCAGCAGGCTACGCATCAGGTGCGCGGAGAGGTCTTCCGCACGCACGTTACGGAACGCACCGCCTTTTGAACGGCCCATCGGGGTGCGAATCGCATCAACAATGACAACCTTTTCCATTGTGACTCCTTAAGCCGTTTTCAGCTCGCCAACCGGACGGGCTGGCTCAACTGCAGGATAGTAGGGTTCGTTATGGCGCGCTTTGTTACGCAGTCCTTCCGGCACCTCATACAGCGGGCCGAGGTGCTGATACTGCTGAGCCATATCGAGATAGCGGGCGCTGCCGAGCGTGTCCAGCCAGCGGAACGCGCCGCCGTGGAACGGAGGGAAGCCCAGGCCGTATACCAGCGCCATATCCGCTTCCGCCGGGCTGGCGATAATGCCTTCTTCGAGACAACGCACCACTTCGTTTATCATCGGGATCATCATGCGGGCGATGATCTCATCGTCGGTGAAGTCGCGTTTTGGCTGGCTAACGTCGACCAGCAGGCCATCCACCGCGGCATCTTCTTCTTTCTTCGGTTTGCCCTTGCTGTCTTCTTTATAGCGCCAGAAGCCCAGGCCGTTTTTCTGACCGAAGCGGTTAGCGTCGAACAGCGCGTCAATCGCGTCGCGATAGTCTTTCTGCATGCGCTGCGGGAAGCCTGCCGCCATCACCGCCTGAGCGTGGTGGGCGGTATCAATGCCGACTACGTCCAGCAGATACGCCGGACCCATCGGCCAGCCGAACTGTTTTTCCATCACTTTGTCGATTTTGCGGAAGTCCGCGCCGTCGCGCAGCAGCTGGCTAAAACCGGCGAAGTAAGGGAACAGCACGCGGTTGACGAAGAAGCCCGGGCAATCGTTAACGACGATCGGCGTTTTGCCCATCTTGCTGGCCCACGCCACCACTTTGGCGATGGTTTCGTCAGAGGTTTTTTCCCCACGGATCACTTCGACCAGCGGCATACGGTGTACCGGGTTGAAGAAGTGCATCCCGCAGAAGTTTTCCGGGCGCTTCAGCACGCTCGCCAGTTCGCTGATTGGAATGGTGGAGGTGTTAGAGGCCAGCACGGTATCCGGGCGAACCTTGTCTTCCGTTTCCGCCAGCACCGCTTTTTTAACCTTCGGGTTCTCGACGACGGCTTCGACCACCACGTCGACACGATCAAAACCGCTGTATTCCAGCACGGGCTGAATGGTGGAAATCACACCTGCAAGCTTCAGACCGTCAATTTTGCCGCGCTCAAGCTGTTTATTCAGCAGCTTGGCCGCTTCGGTCATGCCCAGCGTCAGGGATTTCTCGTTGATGTCTTTCATCACAACCGGTACGCCTTTCCAGGCTGACTGGTAAGCGATGCCGCCACCCATAATCCCCGCGCCGAGTACCGCCGCATGTTTTGGCGTCTCAACGTTTTTGGTCAGCTGTTTGGCTTTGCCTTTCACGAACTGATCGTTAAGGAAGATACCGACCAGCGCACGAGCCTCATTGGTGTGCGCCAGCGGGACAAAGCTCTGATTTTCGAGCTTCAGCGCTTCATCGCGTCCGAGACGGGCAGCCGCTTCAATGGTTTTCACCGCCGTGATTGGCGCCGGGTAGTGTTTACCCGCCGTCTGCATCACCATGCCTTTGGCGATGGTGAAGCTCATGGTGGCTTCAATCTTGCTGAGTTTTAATGGTTCCAGCTTCGGCTGGCGTTTGGCTTTCCAGTCTAGATCGCCGTTAATCGCCTGACGCAGAATGGCGAGTGCACCTTCAACCAGCTTCTCAGGCTTCACGACGCCGTCGACCAGGCCAATTTTCTGCGCCTGTTCTGCGCCGACGTCTTTTCCTGCAGCAATGATCTCCAGCGCGCTGTCGGCACCCAGCATGCGCGGCATACGGACGGAGCCGCCAAAGCCCGGCATAATGCCCAGCTTGGTTTCCGGCAGGCCGATGCGCAGGTCCGGCGTCGCCAGACGGTAGTCGGTCGCCAGCACGCACTCGCAGCCACCGCCCAGCGCATAGCCGTTAACGGCGGAAATGGTCGGGACAGGCAGATCTTCCAGACGATTAAAGACGCTGTTGGCGAAGTGCAGCCACTGGCTCAGCTGTTCTTCCGGCACCAGGAACAGCGAAAGGAATTCGGTGATATCGGCACCGACGATAAAGGCCGCTTTGTTCGAACGCAGCAGCAGCCCTTTTAATTCAGGTTGTTTTTCAAGAACATCCAGCGCCTGGCCAAGACTGGCCACCGTCGCGGTATCAAGCTTGTTCACTGAGCCGGGGGCATCGAACACCAGTTCGGCAATGCCATCTTCCAGCCAGTTGAGGTACAGGGTGTCGCCTTTGTAGAGCATGTCAGTCTCCTGAATCCAGCAATTGGATCTGGTCATACCAGATGAATCGGAGTGTGGGATTTATGTTAATAAAATGCAAATTACTCATTAAGAAATTGCTGCATTGATCACGGTCGGTGGAAATCACGCAGCTGGAGTGAGGTGTGCTAAGATGCGATGACTTGAGGTCAAAAAACGAAAGGAATAATGATGGACTCACTGGCTTCGCTTTATAAAAATCATATCGTTACCCTACAGGAACGTACCCGCGATGTACTGGCCCGCTTTAAGCTGGATGCGCTGCTGATCCACTCCGGCGAGCTGATGAATACCTTTCTGGATGACCACGCTTATCCGTTTAAGGTGAACCCGCAGTTTAAGGCGTGGGTACCGGTGACGCAGGTGCCAAACTGCTGGCTGCTGGTGGATGGCGTGAACAAGCCGAAACTGTGGTTCTACCTGCCGGTCGATTACTGGCACAACGTTGAGCCGCTGCCGACCTCTTTTTGGACGGAAGAGATTGAGGTTATTGCGCTGCCAAAAGCGGACGGCATTGGCGGTCAGCTGCCTGCGGCGCGTGGCAACATCGCCTATATTGGCCCTATTCCGGAGCGTGCATTAGGTCTGGATATTGCGGCAGACAAACTCAACCCGAAAGGGGTGCTGGATTACCTCCACTACTATCGCGCCTATAAAACCGACTACGAACTTTACTGCATGCGTGAAGCGCAAAAAACGGCGGTGAACGGTCACCGTGCGGCGCATGAAGCCTTCCAGTCCGGCATGAGCGAGTTCGACATCAACCAGGCGTACCTGACCGCCACCGGTCATCGCGATACCGACGTGCCGTACAGCAATATTGTCGCGCTGAACGAGCATGCTTCCGTACTGCATTACACTAAACTTGACCACCATGCACCATCTGAGATGCGCAGCTTCCTGCTGGACGCTGGCGCCGAGTACAACGGCTACGCGGCCGATCTGACCCGTACCTGGGCGGCGAATGCGGACACCGATTTCGCGCAGCTGATCAAAGACGTGAACGATGAACAGCTGGCGCTGATTGCCACCATGAAGGCGGGCACCAGCTATGTGGATTACCACATCCAGTTCCATCAGCGCATCGCCAAACTGCTGCGTAAGCACCAGATTGTGAAAGACATGAGCGAAGAGGCGATGGTTGAGAACGATCTGACCGGGCCCTTCATGCCGCACGGCATTGGTCACCCGCTGGGCCTGCAGGTGCACGACGTTGCGGGCTTTATGCAGGATGATACCGGTACACATCTGGCGGCACCGTCTAAATATCCTTACCTGCGCTGCACCCGTATTCTGGAGCCGCGCATGGTGCTGACGATTGAACCGGGGATCTACTTTATCGAATCCCTGCTGGCACCATGGCGTGAAGGCCAGTTCAGCAAGCACTTCAACTGGGAAAAAATTGAGGCGCTGAAGCCGTTTGGCGGTATTCGTATTGAAGATAACGTGGTGATTCACGAAAACGGTATCGAGAATATGACGCGAGACCTGAAGCTGGCCTGATGGAAAGCTGGCTGATACCGGCTGAACCGGTCACCTTTGTTGAGGAAATCAAGAAAAGCCGCTTTATTACGCTGCTGGCGCATACCGACGGCGTAGAGGCGGCAAAAGCGTTTGTCGAGTCCGTCCGGGCTGAGCATCCTGACGCCCGTCACCACTGCGTGGCGTGGGTAGCAGGGCCGCCGGACGATTCACAGCAGTTGGGGTTTTCCGATGACGGTGAACCGGCGGGCACGGCCGGTAAACCCATGCTCTCCCAGCTAATGGGCTGCGGCGTGGGCGAAATAACCGCCGTGGTGGTGCGCTACTACGGCGGCATTTTGTTAGGTACCGGTGGGCTGGTTAAAGCTTATGGCGGGGGCGTGCAGCAGGCGCTTAATATGCTGGTCACTATCCGCAAAACGCCGCTTACCGAATATACTTTATTGTGCGATTACGCTCAGCTATCGGGCATTGAAACGCTGCTCAAACAATTTAACGGCGTGATTGCGCACAGTGATTACCAGGCAATGGTGCAATTACGCGTGGCGCTTCCTCAGGCGGAACTGGCTGCTTTTTCAGCAAAACTGGCTGATTTTAGTCGTGGTTCGTTGCAATTGCTGCCGATTGAAGAATAATCCCCACCTCACTTTTGAATACCAAAGGAAGCGGCAGAGATGCATTTTCGTGCCATAACCCGAATCGTTGGACTGCTGGTCATACTCTTTTCCGGGACGATGATTCTCCCTGGACTGGTGGCGCTTATCTACCGGGACGGCGCGGGGCGGGCATTTACCCAGACCTTCTTTGTCGCGCTGGCGATCGGTTCGCTGCTGTGGTGGCCAAACCGTCGTCAGAAAGGTGAACTGAAATCTCGCGAAGGCTTTCTGATTGTGGTGCTGTTCTGGACGGTGCTGGGGAGCGTCGGTTCGCTGCCCTTTATCTTCTCTGAACAGCCTAACCTGAGCATCACGGATGCCTTTTTTGAATCGTTCTCCGGTTTAACAACCACCGGGGCGACGACGCTGGTGGGGCTGGATTCACTCCCGCACGCCATTCTCTTTTATCGCCAGATGCTGCAGTGGTTCGGCGGTATGGGGATCATCGTCCTGGCAGTGGCTATTCTCCCTATTCTGGGCGTTGGTGGGATGCAGCTTTACCGCGCTGAAATGCCCGGCCCGCTGAAAGACAATAAGATGCGGCCGCGTATTGCCGAGACGGCAAAAACCCTCTGGCTGATTTATGTTCTGCTGACGGTAGCCTGTGCGCTGGCGCTATGGTTTGCCGGGATGCCCGCGTTCGATGCTATCGGGCACAGCTTTGCGACGATTGCGATTGGCGGGTTTTCTACCCACGATGCCAGCGTGGGCTACTTCGACAGCCCAACGATTAACACTATCATTGCAATTTTCCTGCTGATCTCTGGCTGTAACTACGGTCTGCACTTCTCTTTACTGAGCGGGCGCAGCCTGAAGGTGTACTGGCGTGACCCTGAGTTCCGCATGTTCATCGGCGTCCAGCTGACGCTGGTGATCATCTGCACACTGGTGCTCTGGTTCCATGATGTCTACAACTCCGCGTTGACCACGCTAAACCAGGCCTTTTTCCAGGTGGTATCGATGGCGACGACCGCCGGGTTTACCACCGACAGCATCGCCCGTTGGCCGCTGTTCCTGCCGGTGCTTCTGCTCTGTTCCGCGTTTATCGGCGGCTGTGCGGGGTCGACGGGCGGCGGCCTGAAGGTGATCCGTATTCTGCTGCTGTTCAAGCAGGGCAACCGTGAGCTGAAGCGTCTGGTTCACCCGAACGCGGTCTACAGCATCAAGCTGGGGAACCGCGCGCTGCCGGAACGTATCCTCGAAGCGGTATGGGGATTCTTCTCGGCGTATGCGCTGGTCTTTATCGTCAGTATGCTGGCGATTATCGCGACGGGAGTGGATGATTTCTCCGCTTTTGCGTCCGTCGTCGCAACATTGAATAACCTCGGGCCAGGCCTGGGCGTTGTGGCGGATAACTTTGCCAGTATGAACCCGGTCGCGAAATGGATCCTCATCGCCAATATGCTGTTTGGTCGTCTTGAGGTCTTTACGCTGCTGGTGCTGTTCACCCCTACATTCTGGCGCGAGTAAGGAGCCGTTGATGAAAACACTGATTCTTTTCTCTACGCGAGACGGGCAAACGCGTGAGATTGCCGCCTATCTGGCATCTGAACTCAAAGAGCAGGGGATTTACTCGGATGTGGTAAACCTGAACCGTGCGGATCAGATTACCTGGCAGGATTACGATCGCGTGGTGATTGGTGCATCTATTCGTTACGGACATTTCCATCCGGCGCTGGATCGCTTTGTGAAAAAGCACACGGCGGTGCTCAATAAACTGCCCGGTGCGTTTTACTCGGTCAATCTTGTCGCACGTAAAGCCGAGAAGCGCACGCCGCAGACCAACAGCTACACGCGCAAGTTTTTACTCAGCTCGCCGTGGCAGCCAGAACTGTGCGCCGTCTTTGCCGGCGCGCTGCGCTATCCTCGCTACCGCTGGTATGACCGCTTTATGATCCGTCTTATTATGAAGATGACGGGTGGTGAAACCGACACGCGTAAAGAAGTGGTTTATACCGACTGGTCGCAGGTAGCCAGTTTTGCGCGGGAAATCGCACATTTAACGGGCGATTCGCGACTTAAATAAGCGTTAAGTTTGAAAAGTGAGCGAACGAAAAGTTTTTTGTATTTTGTGCTTGTCACTTCAGAATAACTCCCTATAATGCGCCTCCACTGACACGGAACAACGGCACACACGCCGCCGGGTCAGCAGAGAATAGCGAAAATAAACGCTTGACTCTGAAGCGGGAAAGCGTAATATGCACACCCCGCGCCGCAGCGAAAACGAAGCGGCACTGCTCTTTAACAATTTATCAGACAATCTGTGTGGGCACTCAAAGTGACATGGATTCTTAACGTCCTCGGACGAAAAATGAATACCAAGTCTCTGAGTGAACATACGTAATTCATTACGAAGTTTAATTCACGAGCATCAAACTTAAATTGAAGAGTTTGATCATGGCTCAGATTGAACGCTGGCGGCAGGCCTAACACATGCAAGTCGAGCGGTAACACAGGGAGCTTGCTCCTGGGTGACGAGCGGCGGACGGGTGAGTAATGTCTGGGAAACTGCCTGATGGAGGGGGATAACTACTGGAAACGGTAGCTAATACCGCATAACGTCGCAAGACCAAAGAGGGGGACCTTCGGGCCTCTTGCCATCAGATGTGCCCAGATGGGATTAGCTAGTAGGTGGGGTAACGGCTCACCTAGGCGACGATCCCTAGCTGGTCTGAGAGGATGACCAGCCACACTGGAACTGAGACACGGTCCAGACTCCTACGGGAGGCAGCAGTGGGGAATATTGCACAATGGGCGCAAGCCTGATGCAGCCATGCCGCGTGTATGAAGAAGGCCTTCGGGTTGTAAAGTACTTTCAGCGGGGAGGAAGGTGTTGAGGTTAATAACCTCAGCAATTGACGTTACCCGCAGAAGAAGCACCGGCTAACTCCGTGCCAGCAGCCGCGGTAATACGGAGGGTGCAAGCGTTAATCGGAATTACTGGGCGTAAAGCGCACGCAGGCGGTCTGTCAAGTCGGATGTGAAATCCCCGGGCTCAACCTGGGAACTGCATTCGAAACTGGCAGGCTAGAGTCTTGTAGAGGGGGGTAGAATTCCAGGTGTAGCGGTGAAATGCGTAGAGATCTGGAGGAATACCGGTGGCGAAGGCGGCCCCCTGGACAAAGACTGACGCTCAGGTGCGAAAGCGTGGGGAGCAAACAGGATTAGATACCCTGGTAGTCCACGCCGTAAACGATGTCGACTTGGAGGTTGTGCCCTTGAGGCGTGGCTTCCGGAGCTAACGCGTTAAGTCGACCGCCTGGGGAGTACGGCCGCAAGGTTAAAACTCAAATGAATTGACGGGGGCCCGCACAAGCGGTGGAGCATGTGGTTTAATTCGATGCAACGCGAAGAACCTTACCTACTCTTGACATCCAGAGAACTTTCCAGAGATGGATTGGTGCCTTCGGGAACTCTGAGACAGGTGCTGCATGGCTGTCGTCAGCTCGTGTTGTGAAATGTTGGGTTAAGTCCCGCAACGAGCGCAACCCTTATCCTTTGTTGCCAGCGGTCCGGCCGGGAACTCAAAGGAGACTGCCAGTGATAAACTGGAGGAAGGTGGGGATGACGTCAAGTCATCATGGCCCTTACGAGTAGGGCTACACACGTGCTACAATGGCGCATACAAAGAGAAGCGACCTCGCGAGAGCAAGCGGACCTCATAAAGTGCGTCGTAGTCCGGATTGGAGTCTGCAACTCGACTCCATGAAGTCGGAATCGCTAGTAATCGTAGATCAGAATGCTACGGTGAATACGTTCCCGGGCCTTGTACACACCGCCCGTCACACCATGGGAGTGGGTTGCAAAAGAAGTAGGTAGCTTAACCTTCGGGAGGGCGCTTACCACTTTGTGATTCATGACTGGGGTGAAGTCGTAACAAGGTAACCGTAGGGGAACCTGCGGTTGGATCACCTCCTTACCTTAAAGAACCTGCCTTTGTAGTGCTCACACAGATTGTCTGATGAAAAACAGCAGTAAAAATCTCTGCAGGCTTGTAGCTCAGGTGGTTAGAGCGCACCCCTGATAAGGGTGAGGTCGGTGGTTCAAGTCCACTCAGGCCTACCAAACTCCTTTTAAAGGATGAGCGGTACAGAGATTGCAAAACGATGGGGCTATAGCTCAGCTGGGAGAGCGCCTGCTTTGCACGCAGGAGGTCTGCGGTTCGATCCCGCATAGCTCCACCATCTTTTACTGCGAACACAAGAAAACTTCAGAGTGAACCTGAAAAGGTGCACTGCGAAGTTTTGCTCTTTAAAAATCTGGATCAAGCTGAAAATTGAAACGACACATCTTTAATGGTGTGTTCGAGTCTCTCAAATTTTCGCAATCAGAAGTGAAACATCTTCGGGTTGTGAGGTTAAGCGACTAAGCGTACACGGTGGATGCCCTGGCAGTCAGAGGCGATGAAGGACGTGCTAATCTGCGAAAAGCGCCGGCGAGGTGATATGAACCTTTGACCCGGCGATGTCCGAATGGGGAAACCCAGTGTGATTCGTCACACTATCGTTAACTGAATACATAGGTTAACGAGGCGAACCGGGGGAACTGAAACATCTAAGTACCCCGAGGAAAAGAAATCAACCGAGATTCCCCCAGTAGCGGCGAGCGAACGGGGAGCAGCCCAGAGTCTGAATCAGCTTGTGTGTTAGTGGAAGCGTCTGGAAAGTCGCACGGTACAGGGTGACAGTCCCGTACACGAAAGCACACAGGTTGTGAACTCGAAGAGTAGGGCGGGACACGTGGTATCCTGTCTGAATATGGGGGGACCATCCTCCAAGGCTAAATACTCCTGACTGACCGATAGTGAACCAGTACCGTGAGGGAAAGGCGAAAAGAACCCCGGCGAGGGGAGTGAAAAAGAACCTGAAACCGTGTACGTACAAGCAGTGGGAGCACCTTCGTGGTGTGACTGCGTACCTTTTGTATAATGGGTCAGCGACTTATATTCTGTAGCAAGGTTAACCGTATAGGGGAGCCGAAGGGAAACCGAGTCTTAACTGGGCGTTAAGTTGCAGGGTATAGACCCGAAACCCGGTGATCTAGCCATGGGCAGGTTGAAGGTTGGGTAACACTAACTGGAGGACCGAACCGACTAATGTTGAAAAATTAGCGGATGACTTGTGGCTGGGGGTGAAAGGCCAATCAAACCGGGAGATAGCTGGTTCTCCCCGAAAGCTATTTAGGTAGCGCCTCGTGAACTCATCTTCGGGGGTAGAGCACTGTTTCGGCTAGGGGGCCATCCCGGCTTACCAACCCGATGCAAACTACGAATACCGAAGAATGTTATCACGGGAGACACACGGCGGGTGCTAACGTCCGTCGTGAAGAGGGAAACAACCCAGACCGCCAGCTAAGGTCCCAAAGTCATGGTTAAGTGGGAAACGATGTGGGAAGGCACAGACAGCCAGGATGTTGGCTTAGAAGCAGCCATCATTTAAAGAAAGCGTAATAGCTCACTGGTCGAGTCGGCCTGCGCGGAAGATGTAACGGGGCTAAACCATGCACCGAAGCTGCGGCAGCGACACTATGTGTTGTTGGGTAGGGGAGCGTTCTGTAAGCCGTTGAAGGTGTGCTGTGAGGCATGCTGGAGGTATCAGAAGTGCGAATGCTGACATAAGTAACGATAAAGCGGGTGAAAAGCCCGCTCGCCGGAAGACCAAGGGTTCCTGTCCAACGTTAATCGGGGCAGGGTGAGTCGACCCCTAAGGCGAGGCCGAAAGGCGTAGTCGATGGGAAACAGGTTAATATTCCTGTACTTGGTGTTACTGCGAAGGGGGGACGGAGAAGGCTATGTTAGCCGGGCGACGGTTGTCCCGGTTTAAGCATGTAGGCGGAGGTTCCAGGTAAATCCGGTACCTTTTTAACGCTGAGGTGTGATGACGAGGCACTACGGTGCTGAAGTAACAAATGCCCTGCTTCCAGGAAAAGCCTCTAAGCATCAGGTAACATCAAATCGTACCCCAAACCGACACAGGTGGTCAGGTAGAGAATACCAAGGCGCTTGAGAGAACTCGGGTGAAGGAACTAGGCAAAATGGTGCCGTAACTTCGGGAGAAGGCACGCTGATATGTAGGTGAAGCCCCTGCGGGTGGAGCTGAAATCAGTCGAAGATACCAGCTGGCTGCAACTGTTTATTAAAAACACAGCACTGTGCAAACACGAAAGTGGACGTATACGGTGTGACGCCTGCCCGGTGCCGGAAGGTTAATTGATGGGGTTAGCGGCAACGCGAAGCTCTTGATCGAAGCCCCGGTAAACGGCGGCCGTAACTATAACGGTCCTAAGGTAGCGAAATTCCTTGTCGGGTAAGTTCCGACCTGCACGAATGGCGTAATGATGGCCAGGCTGTCTCCACCCGAGACTCAGTGAAATTGAACTCGCTGTGAAGATGCAGTGTACCCGCGGCAAGACGGAAAGACCCCGTGAACCTTTACTATAGCTTGACACTGAACACTGGTCCTTGATGTGTAGGATAGGTGGGAGGCTTTGAAGCGTGGACGCCAGTCTGCGTGGAGCCATCCTTGAAATACCACCCTTTAATGGCTGGTGTTCTAACGTAGACCCGTAATCCGGGTTGCGGACAGTGTCTGGTGGGTAGTTTGACTGGGGCGGTCTCCTCCCAAAGAGTAACGGAGGAGCACGAAGGTTAGCTAATCCTGGTCGGACATCAGGAGGTTAGTGCAATGGCATAAGCTAGCTTGACTGCGAGAGTGACGGCTCGAGCAGGTGCGAAAGCAGGTCATAGTGATCCGGTGGTTCTGAATGGAAGGGCCATCGCTCAACGGATAAAAGGTACTCCGGGGATAACAGGCTGATACCGCCCAAGAGTTCATATCGACGGCGGTGTTTGGCACCTCGATGTCGGCTCATCACATCCTGGGGCTGAAGTAGGTCCCAAGGGTATGGCTGTTCGCCATTTAAAGTGGTACGCGAGCTGGGTTTAGAACGTCGTGAGACAGTTCGGTCCCTATCTGCCGTGGGCGCTGGAGAATTGAGGGGGGCTGCTCCTAGTACGAGAGGACCGGAGTGGACGCATCACTGGTGTTCGGGTTGTCATGCCAATGGCACTGCCCGGTAGCTAAATGCGGAAAAGATAAGTGCTGAAAGCATCTAAGCACGAAACTTGCCCCGAGATGAGTTCTCCCTGACCCTTTAAGGGTCCTGAAGGAACGTTGAAGACTACGACGTTGATAGGTCGGGTGTGTAAGCGCAGCGATGCGTTGAGCTAACCGATACTAATGAACCGTGAGGCTTAACCTTACAACGCCGAAGGTGTTTTGGCGAAGAGACAGACAATCAAATTTCAGCCTGATACAGATTTAACAGAATTTGCCTGGCGGCTTTAGCGCGGTGGTCCCACCTGACCCCATGCCGAACTCAGAAGTGAAACGCCGTAGCGCCGATGGTAGTGTGGGGTCTCCCCATGTGAGAGTAGGGAACTGCCAGGCATCAAATAAGTGAAGAGGCCATCCGAAAGGATGGCCTTTTTGCGTTTATACGCTGCACAAACTGATCCCCCATCACCCTGCTTATACGGTAAACTACCTGCGTTTTTGCATCAGGATAGCGTCTATGAACCACTCCCTTAAGCCCTGGAATACCTTTGGCATTCAACGCAATGCTAATCAAATTGTACGTGCCGATACTGCACAGCAGTTGCTGGATGCATGGCAAAGCGCAACAGAAAAAAACGAACCCGTACTGATTCTGGGCGAAGGAAGTAATGTCCTGTTTCTCGACGATTTTGCGGGAACGGTGATCGTTAACCGCATCATGGGCATTGATGTGGAAGAGCGTGCCGACAGCTGGCACGTGCACGTGGGTGCCGGGGAAAACTGGCATCAGTTGGTGCAATTTACCCTCGAGAAAGGGATGCCGGGTCTGGAAAACCTTGCGCTTATTCCAGGCTGCGCCGGATCGTCACCTATTCAAAACATCGGCGCCTACGGTATCGAACTGAAACATGTCTGTGAATATGTCGACTGCATCGAGCTGGCGACCGGAACGGCTAAGCGTTTAAGCGCAGAACAGTGCCGATTTGGCTATCGTGACAGTATCTTCAAGCATGAATATCAGGACCGCTACGTGATTGTCGCAGTGGGTCTGCGCCTGTCGAAGAACTGGCAGCCAGTGCTGACCTACGGAGATTTAACGCGTCTCGATCCGGCTACCGTTACCGCCCGCGACGTTTTTGACTCGGTTTGCCATATGCGGATGACCAAGCTTCCCGATCCCAAAGTTAACGGGAATGCAGGAAGCTTCTTCAAAAACCCGGTTATCAGCGGCGAAAATGCAAAAGTCTTTCTTGAAGGATGGCCAACCGCACCACATTACCCCCAGGCGGATGGCAGCGTGAAGCTGGCCGCGGGGTGGCTTATCGATCAATGCCAGCTAAAAGGCACTTCAGTTGGCGGTGCAGCCGTTCACCGACAGCAGGCTCTGGTGCTGATTAACCAACACGATGCGACCAGCGATGATGTCGTACAGCTGGCTCACTACGTTCGCCAGCGTGTGGGCGAAAAATTCAACGTTTGGCTGGAGCCAGAAGTTCGCTTCATTGGCCGCACAGGTGAAGTCAATGCCGTGGAGACTATCGCGTGAAGGATAATACTATCCCCTTAACCCTGATTAGCATCCTTGCCGACGGTGAGTTTCATTCCGGCGAACAGCTGGGTGAACGGCTTGGCATGAGCCGTGCTGCTATCAATAAACATATCCAGACGCTCCGTGACTGGGGTGTTGATGTGTTCACGGTTCCCGGAAAAGGCTATAGCCTGCCGGAGCCGATTCAATTGCTGAATGAAGAAGCGATCCGCAGCCAGATTGGACACGGCAACGTGGCGGTGCTGCCGGTGATTGATTCGACGAACCAGTATCTTCTGGATCGTCTGCCTGAGCTGAAATCCGGTGATGCCTGCGTTGCTGAATATCAACAGGCCGGTCGTGGCCGCCGCGGCCGCAAGTGGTTTTCGCCTTTTGGCGCTAACCTCTATCTGTCCATGTACTGGCGACTGGATCAGGGCCCGGCCGCTGCCATTGGCCTTAGTCTGGTCATCGGTATCGTCATGGCGGAAGTGCTGCACGATCTGGGGGCGGATCAGGTGCGAGTTAAATGGCCTAACGATCTGTATCTCAACGATCGTAAACTTGCCGGCATTCTGGTCGAACTGACGGGAAAAACGGGTGATGCGGCACAAATTGTCATTGGCGCAGGCCTCAATATGGTGATGCGTAATGTCCAAAATGATGTGGTGAATCAGGCCTGGACTAACCTCCAGGAGGCGGGGATCGTCATCGATCGTAACACCCTTGCCGTACGTATGATTAAAGAGCTGCGCAGCTCGCTCACGCTTTTTGAGCAGGAAGGGCTGGCACCGTTCATGTCGCGTTGGGAAAAGCTGGATAACTTCATCAACCGCCCGGTGAAATTGCTGATTGGTGATAAAGAGATCTACGGCACTTCCCGCGGTATTGACGCTCAGGGCGCGCTGCTCCTGGAGCAGGATGGCGCGATCAAACCCTGGATGGGCGGTGAGATTTCCCTGCGGAGTGCCGAATAACCGGATGGAGTGAATGATGCGAAAACCCGTCTGCGCGACGCTGGCCGTCATGATGAGCTTGTTGTTCTCACCCCTCTCTCAGGCGGGACAGGCCTGGGAGAGTTACAAGGCACGCTTTTTCAAACCGGAAGGCCGCATTGTCGATACCGGCAATGGCGGCGTGTCGCATACGGAAGGTCAGGGCTTTGCCATGCTGATGGCAGTCGCCAACGACGATAAAGCCACGTTCGATAAGCTCTGGCAATGGACAAACCGTGAGCTGAAGAACAAAGAGAACGGTCTGTTTTACTGGCGCTATAACCCCGCAGAGTCCAACCCGGTCGCTGACAAAAACAACGCCGCCGATGGCGATGTGCTGATTGCCTGGGCGCTGCTTAAAGCCTATGCCCGCTGGCATGACAAACGCTACAGCGCCGCATCGGATGCCATTACAAAAGCGCTGGTTGCCCATAGCGTCATCCGCTATGCGGGTTACCGCGTGATGCTGCCCGGCGTCCAGGGATTTAAGCTTGACGGTGAAGTGGTCCTTAATCCTTCCTATTTCGTGTTTCCGGCCTGGCAGGCCTTCGCCGGACGCAGTCATTTGCCGGTCTGGCGCGATTTGATTAAGGACGGGAAACGCCTGCTGGGAAAAATGGGCTCGGGTAAAGCGGATCTGCCCGCTGACTGGGTTTCACTGGCATCAGATGGCAAGCTGGTGCCCGCTAAAGGCTGGCCGCCGCGAATGAGCTATGACGCGATTCGTATTCCGCTGTACGTTGCCTGGTCTGATAAACAAAGCCCGCTCCTGACGCCGTGGAAAGCGTGGTTTGGTCAATTCCCCCGGGAGCAAACGCCCGCCTGGGTTAACGTCACCACTAACGAATATGCGCCTTACATGATGGAAGGCGGCCTGTTGGCTGTACGCGATTTAACGATGGGGCAGCCTTCCGGAGAACCCGAAATCACCTCTAAAGACGACTACTATTCGGCAAGTCTGAAAATGCTGGTGTGGATTTCAGCGCAATAATAACGCACTGGCTATCCCCTCTCCCCGATGGGGAGAGGGTTAGGGTGAGGGGGAAATCAGTTACTGCGGATACGGTACCCAATCCCCGCCGTTCAGGCGAACGTACGGTTTGTTCTGATACTGAATCACCACCGCGTTGGCGTTCTCGGAGACTTCTGCCGTTTGCGGCAGTTTGCTGGTGAGCTGATCCCAGTTCACGCTATCTTCCACAAACAGCTTCCCGTCAACGGCACGGGCAACCAGTTCTGAGATTGCCAGATAGCTTGTCGGCTGGGTGATTTCAATCGGTGCGCCCTGATGCGGTACCTTCATACCAAAGAATTTAATGCCTGCAGGTACGTTGGTAATCGACGGGCTTGGGATATCACGCAGGCCTGACACCTGCATTCTGTCGCCTTTCAGCGCGCCACCGTGCTCAGGCACCACAACCACCATCACTTTACGACCTGATTTTTCCAGCTCCGTGAAGAACGCGTCCAGCTCGTCAAAGAACTTCTGCGCACGCACTTTATAATCAGCCGTTTTGCTCACGCCCGGGAAATGGTTGCCGTCGTGAAGCGGCAGGGTGTTAAAGAATGTCGCACTGCGCGGATTACTGTCTTTTTCGATGGTCTGCAGCCAGCGTTGCAGGACAGCGGAATCGTCATAGACAGGCGAGCCGTCAAAGCCCAGCAGAGAGACAGGAAGACCGGTTTGGTCCATCAGCGGTGACTGCATGCCACCCTCTTCGCGCACCTCTTTCAGGAAGTTACCGAACTGGCCGTTATGTCCCAGCATCAAATGCTGCGTAAAGCCCAGCTTTGCGAGGTTATCGAACAGATAACACTGGTTGCCAGCGGGTTGATACAGGTTTTTATGCGATGCCTGACCGCAGCTTGCACGCAGCAGACGTATCGCCGCCGGGCCGCTGTACGAGGTGGCAGAGTTGAAATCTTTAAACTGAATATCGAAGTGTGACCACAGCGGATGAGACATCAGTCCGGCGGCGTCCACGTCGGCCCAGGAGAGAGAGCAGATGTTGATCACCAGCAGTTCAAACGGCTGAGCATCCGCTGGCAGCGCATCCGGGAATTTAGTCTGTCGCTTGTCTTCCGCGGTGTAGAAACTGGAAAGCCAGGCGTTCAGGTTTGTCGAGGTCGGCGGTGCGGTCTGGGTTGGGATATCACCCACTACAGGCGTATCGCCTGCTGTGGTGACGGTGGCCGCTGCGCTTCCTCCGGTGGTGGTCACCGTGGTGGTCGGTTGACCGGCAGGCCACAGCGAAAAGTTTGGCCCAGCCAGCGTCAGCACGTTAAGCCAGATCATAATCGCGACGACAAACACCGTGACGCGGATCCACTGTGACAGGAACAGCCAGGCAACCAGCAGCACAAATACCGCGCCGATCATCTGCCAGTTAATAAAGCGCTCGGTCAGATCGAGGACATAGCTGGCGCTAAAGCCCGCCACCTGCGACCCCTGGCTCATAATGCTGTCCGGCCCCGGTAGCCAGGTATCATGCCAGAACAGCGCAAAGCCGAC
The DNA here is from genome assembly GCF_043965265.1 of Enterobacter sp. ECC-249. NCBI lineage: Bacteria > Pseudomonadati > Pseudomonadota > Gammaproteobacteria > Enterobacterales > Enterobacteriaceae > Enterobacter > Enterobacter sp. ECC-249. The sequence continues at coordinate 333,917 of NZ_CP143660.1, read as the reverse complement.
AGGTATAGCGACCCAGTGGCGTAAGCGGTGCAGCCTGATATTCGGCAGCGGCATTAGCAGGAAGGCCATAAACACGAGGTTGAGAAGGGGATGGAAATTCAGATAGCCTGCCCACAGCAGGCCAAACTTCACCAGAAAGTAGAAGTTCCAGCCGGAAAGGCCGCGCCAGTATTGCCAGAGCGGCGAGGGTGACGAAGCGGTATAGGTAGAATTAGTCATGTTTTCGGTCTGCCTTGACGTGTGATGCCCGTGTCAGTGTTCCGGCTGGTTTTACATAGCGAGGTTTAATAAACAGCACTCTGGCCGTATCACGGATACGGCGTATGGAATGGCGCGCATAGTAGCCAAGCGGGAAAAAGATCAGCGCACAGAATATAACCAGTTGAATGATATCGCTGATATTCATGATGATGCGTTCTCCGCGTTGTCTGTTAATAAGCGAAGGGGTTCCGGAACCCGACGCCAGACGTGTCCATCATGTCTGGCATTGACGATCGGTTTGGCATCGCTCTTGATAGCGAGCGGTTTAGCCCATTGTTCCGGCTGGAGCGCACGCATCTGCACCAGCTCCGCGCTAATCGTATTATCTTCGAACCAAATCATACGGTTCGAGAAAATATCCCCCGTAGGCAGGGGGAAGATGTGGTTAAGCGCCGTATCGAGATCGTTTACCCGGCAGAAGGACAAAAATAGCACCAGGCGATTGTCGCCAATCGTCATGATGTCCCCTGTACGGTTCGGACGGCATAAGGTAAGCGCCTGTTCAACGCGGATACCCGGAACAGGGCGCAGGGCAACCATAACCCCTTTTCCGTCAGCAGGAAGAAGCGTGTTGTTCATCATGTTGCCCACGGCGTCGCAGAAGGTATCCCATTTTTGGTATCCACGCAGCTTCATCGGCTGCGTCATAGAGAGCAGCGTAGAAATGTCTTCCGGCACATGGCGGCTAAACTGCTGGCCCTGAACGCTTTCGATAAGCGTCAGGCAGCGTGACAGCGGCGCGTTCCAGGGAATGACCATATTTGCACCACAGCCCAGGAGCAGACGTTCATCAGTAGCGCGCAGGCTGGTATTGTTTTCGCGCACGATGATTTTTAACGCGCTTCCGCGCTGGCGGCGCAAGGTGTGGATCTGCCTTGCCAGCGTCTCAATCTGGTTATTCTGCATCAATGAGAAAATAAGGGTTGCCGCCTGGGTTGTGCGGGCTTCATGAAAAAGGTCTTCGTTAGATTCAAACAGCGACCAGTTTTCCGACAGGGCGGGCGCCCCCTCTAAAACCGCGATATGGCTCAGAATGCGTTTTTCATCACTGCGCGGCTGCACCACGGTTTCTTCCTGCTGTGCCAGGTGCCACTTACCCTCGATTTGTTTCAGCGTAAGTTGTTGTCTGGCGCTCACGCCTTTTTCATTACACCAGAAAGCAATATCGTAGAGATAGCTTCCCACCTGGTCACGAACGCTTGCCAGACCGAACAGGGAACGATATTCACCCATTAAAAGTGAAAACAGCTTGTCATTATTACTGCCGGGATTGACTATCAATAGCGTGCAATTTTGAAATTTTGCCCATTTATTGATTTTTTCCAGCCACGGCAGCAGTTTTTCAGCAGGGATATTTTGCAGGACGTTATTTGCGCATTTAAGGATCACTAAATAGTGATCCGGATCAATAGTGCACTGAACATCGCGGGACAGAAAGTATAGACTATCGGCATCCGGTGTCATGGAAAATAATCGCACCGTCTGAGGCCCGCGATCGTTTTCCAGCGTGATAATTTTCTTCGGATCTTCGCCCATGCTAATGACTGCCACGCGGGAATCCTCATCCTGGGCAGCAATTGTCTGGTTTACCAGACTGATAGCATCTTCATTTCGGTCCGTATTAATCCACCAGACTCCTCCGACTGGCATGTGGCTCAATTCGTCCCATAATGACTGGATGCCAATAGAAAATATGGAGTCCACGGTGTCCCTCTTTTCGTCTAATTTATCTGTATCTCAGTTTACTAGCGAAAGCGTAGAAATAAACCTAACATTGAAATTAAAGAACATCAGATTTAGCATGTAAATGAAATTTGTCAGGGCAGGAAGCCCCGCAACTTCTTTAGCGTGCGATTTTCCTCAAAGGGATGGAAAAAGAATGGATAATAATGAATCTGGTACCCCAGTCGACTCGACCCTGGGTTACACATTCCAAAACGATTTTCTGGCGCTGACGCAGGCCTTTTCTTTACCTGAAATAGATTACACCGATATTTCCCAGCGGGAACAGTTGGCCGCGGCTATTAAACGCTGGCCGTTATTAGCTGAATTCGCCCATCAACAATAAGGGAGCCATTGATGGCCATACTCGGATTACAGGGTGTCCGTGGGGGTGTGGGTACCACATCTGTTACCGCGGCGCTGGCGTGGTCATTACAGCTTTTAGGTGAATCGGTGCTGGTTATTGACGCCTGCGCCGATAATTTGTTGCGTATGTCGTTTAACGTCGACTTTACTCGCGAAGAGGGCTGGGCCCGCGCGCTGCTTGATGATAAAGACTGGCAGGATGCAGGGATGCGCTATACCTCCCAGCTCGATCTGCTGCCGTTTGGTCAGCTGACCACCACGGAACGCGAGAATGAAGCCGCGTATCAGCGCCTGTTTTCGCAGTTCACACTGGCGCTGCAAACCCTGAAAGAAAAGGGGCACTACAAGTGGATCCTGCTGGATCTGCCGCACGGTGCCGGCACGCTGACCCGACAGCTTATCGCCCAGTGCGATCACGTCCTCTCGATCGTCAACGTCGATGCGAACTGCCATATCCGCCTGCATCAGCAGGGGCTGCCTCAAAATGGCCATATCCTGATTAACGATTTGCGCATTGGCAGCCAGATCCAGGACGATCTGTATCAGGTCTGGCTGCAAAGCCAGCGCCGTCTGCTCCCTATTGTCATCCATCGTGATGAGGGGATGGCGGAATGCCTTGCGTCGAAGCAACCGCTCGGCGAATACCGCAGCGATTCACTGGCGGCAGAAGAGATCCTGACGCTGGCTAACTGGTGTCTGCTGAACTTCGCCAACAGGGCGGAGCATGCAGGGAGTGATGTATGAGTCGTCTCGCCAGCTGGTTACTCATCCCACCGGTCAGTTCGCGTTTGAGCGAACATTACCGGCATTTTCGCCGTCACGGCGCGTCGGCATTTAGCGCCGCGCTCGGCTGTTTCTGGATGATTCTGGCCTGGATGTTTATTCCACTCGAACACCCGCGCTGGCAGCGCATACGTGCCCGGCACAGTGAGCTATATCCGCACATTAATCCCAACCGGCCGCGTCCTCTGGATCCAGCACGTTATCTCATTCAGGCTATCTGGCTGGTGGTCACGTCATCCCGCTCAGAGAAAATAACGCCGCACTGGCGAAGCTTCTCCCGCGTGCAGCAGTTACGTGAACGCTACCATCAGTGGCTCGACAGATTGCCCAACAGCGTCAGCGATAAGACCAGCCATCTGGATAACCATAAAGAGCTCGGGCATCTCCACCCGGGCTTGCGGCGTTTTATTCTCGGCGTGATCGTCGTGTTCTCGCTCATTCTGGCGCTGGTCTGTATTACGCAGCCTTTCAACCCTCTGGCGCAGTTCACCTTCCTGATCCTGCTGTGGGGCGTGGCGCTGCTGGTGCGCCGAATTCCGGGCCGCTTCTCGGCGCTGATGCTGATCGTATTGTCGCTGACCGTCTCCTGTCGCTACATCTGGTGGCGTTATACCTCGACGCTGAACTGGGACGACCCGGTGAGTCTGGTGTGCGGCCTGGTGCTGCTGTTTGCTGAAACCTACGCCTGGATCGTGCTGGTGCTGGGCTATTTCCAGGTGATTTGGCCGCTCAACCGCCAGCCGGTTCCGCTGCCAAAAGATACGACCCAGTGGCCAACCGTCGATCTCTTCGTGCCGACCTACAACGAAGACCTGAGCGTGGTGAAGAACACCATCTACGCCGCGCTGGGCATCGACTGGCCGAAAGATAAGCTTAAGGTCTGGATTCTGGATGACGGCAACCGTCCGGCGTTCCGCCAGTTCGCGGAGGAGGTCGGCGTCGAATACATCGCCCGTCCGACGCACGAACATGCTAAGGCCGGCAACATCAACAACGCGTTGAAGTATGCCACCGGGGAGTTTGTTTCGATTTTTGACTGCGACCACGTGCCGACGCGCTCGTTCCTGCAGATGACCATGGGCTGGTTCCTGAAGGAGAAAGAGCTGGCCATGATGCAGACGCCGCACCACTTCTTCTCGCCGGACCCGTTTGAACGTAACCTTGGCCGTTTCCGTAAGACCCCGAACGAAGGCACGCTGTTCTATGGCCTGGTACAGGACGGAAACGACATGTGGGATGCCACCTTCTTCTGCGGCTCATGCGCGGTTATCCGCCGTAAACCGCTGGATGAAATTGGCGGCATCGCCGTCGAAACGGTCACTGAAGATGCGCACACCTCGCTGCGCCTGCACCGTCGTGGCTACACCTCAGCCTATATGCGTATTCCGCAGGCTGCCGGTCTGGCAACGGAGTCACTGTCGGCGCACATTGGTCAGCGTATTCGCTGGGCGCGCGGGATGGTGCAGATTTTCCGTCTCGATAACCCCCTGATCGGGAAAGGGCTCAAGCTGGCGCAGCGTCTTTGCTACGTCAACGCCATGTTCCACTTCTTATCCGGTATCCCGCGGCTGATCTTCCTGACCGCGCCGCTGGCGTTCCTGCTCCTTCACGCTTATATCATCTACGCCCCGGCGCTGATGATTGCGCTGTTTGTTCTGCCGCACATGATCCACGCGAGCCTGACGAACTCGAAGATACAGGGTAAATACCGCCACTCCTTCTGGAGTGAAATCTACGAAACGGTGCTGGCCTGGTACATTGCGCCGCCGACGATGGTGGCGCTGATTAACCCGCATAAAGGGAAATTCAACGTCACCGCGAAGGGCGGTCTGGTGGAAGAGGAGTACGTCGACTGGGTGATCTCCCGGCCGTATATCTTCCTGGTGCTGCTGAATATCGTGGGCGTCATCGCCGGTATCTGGCGTTACTTCTACGGCCCGGAAAACGAAATCCTGACCGTCTTCGTCAGTATGGCCTGGGTCTTCTACAACCTGATTATCCTCGGCGGCGCGGTGGCTGTGTCGGTGGAGAGCAAACAGGTTCGTCGCGCGCATCGCGTTGAAATCTGCATGCCTGCGGCGATCGCCCGTGAAGATGGTCATCTCTTTTCCTGTACCGTGCACGACTTCTCTGACGGCGGTCTGGGGATCAAAATCAACGGTCAGGCGAAGGTGCTGGAAGGACAGAAAGTTAACCTGCTGCTCAAGCGCGGTCAGCAGGAGTATGTCTTCCCCACGCAGGTCGTTCGCGTGGTGGGCAATGAAGTCGGCCTGCAGCTGATGCCGTTGACCAAAAAGCAACATATCGATTTTGTGCAATGTACGTTTGCCCGCGCGGATACGTGGGCTCTCTGGCAGGACAGCTTCCCGGAAGATAAACCTCTGGAAAGCCTGCTGGATATTCTGAAGCTGGGGTTCCGTGGCTATCGTCACCTTGCAGAATTTGCCCCGTCGTCGGTGAAATTAATATTCCGGTCACTTACTTCGCTGGTTTCCTGGGTCGTGTCGTTCATTCCTCGTCGTCCTGAGCGGGATGAGGCGAAGCAGGCGGACCCGGTTATGGCTCAACAATGATGATAACGCGATGAAAACAAAACTTTCCTGGTTATGTGCAGTGGCAATGGGGATGAATGTTATCCCCGCAACAATGGCTAACGCAGCTCCTGGTAACGCAGCGGCAACGCCTGCGCCAACGGTACCTGTCGTCGCGCAAGCAACCGATCCGGTTGTCACCGCGGCACCTGGTCAAACAGAAAATATCACGCCGAACCAGCCAACGGAGGGGAACACCCTGCCGGCAGACGGCCAGGTCATCGGGCAGGTAATGCCGGGCGTCCCGGGGGCGAATGCGCCCGTCGTCGCGGACAATGCGCCGTCGCGGGACGTGAAGCTGACCTTCGCGCAAATCGCGCCGCCTCCGGGCAGCATGGTGCTGCGCGGCATCAACCCTAACGGCGGCATTGAGTTTGGCATGCGCAGCGATGAGGTTGTCTCTAATGCAGTGCTGAACCTTGAATACACGCCGTCACCGTCGCTGCTGCCGACTCAGTCTCAGCTGAAGGTCTATCTGAATGATGAGCTGATGGACGTTCTGCCGGTCACCAAAGAGCAGCTGGGCAAGAAAACCCAGGCTCAGGTGCCGATTAACCCGCTGTTCATCACCGACTTTAACCGCATCCGCCTGGAGTTTGTCGGTCACTACCGCGATGTCTGCGAAAACCCGGCCAGCAACACGCTGTGGATGGACGTCGGGCGTAACTCCTCGCTGCAGATGACCTACCAGTCGCTGGCGCTGAAAAACGATCTCTCGGCCTTCCCGGTTCCGTTCTTCGATCCGCGGGATAACCGCCCGCTCACGCTGCCGATGGTATTTGCCTCGTCCCCGGACGTGACTGAGCAGCTGGCGGCGACCATTGTGGCGTCCTGGTTTGGTTCGCGTGCGGGCTGGCGTGGTCAGAGCTTCCCGGCGATGTATGACAAACTGCCGGACAGAAATGCCATTGTGTTTGCGACCAACGCGAAACGCCCGGCCTTCCTGCGCGACCATCCGGACGTCAAAGCACCGACCATTGAGATGATTAGCCACCCGGAAAACCCGTACGTGAAGCTGCTGGTGGTCTTTGGTCGTGATGATAAAGATCTGGTGCAGGCAGCAAAAGCCATTGCCCAGGGTAACGTCCTTTTCCGTGGCAACAGCGTTGTGGTGGATGAGGTCAAACCGCTGCTGGCGCGTAAACCTTATGATGCGCCAAACTGGGTGCGTACCGACCGTGCGGTGACATTCGGTGAGCTGAAAACCTATGAAGAACAGCTGCAGGCGACGGGGCTTGAGCCAGCGCCGATTAGCCTGTCGCTGAATCTGCCGCCGGATCTGTATCTGCTGCGTACCAACGGTATTGATATCAATCTGAACTACCGCTATACCGCGCCAGCGACCAAAGACAGCTCGCGCATGGATATCAGCCTGAACAACCAGTTCCTGCAGTCATTCAGCCTGCAAAGCACGCAGGATACTAACCGCCTGATGCTTCGCCTGCCGGTCTTGCAGGGGCTGCTGGACGGTAAAACGGATGTCTCCATCCCGGCTCTGAAGCTGGGTGCGATAAACCAGCTGCGCTTTGACTTCCAGTACATGAACCCGATGCCTGGCGGCTCGGCGGAAAACTGCATCACCTTCCAGCCGGTTCAGAACCACGTGGTGATTGGCGATGAGTCGACCATCGACTTCTCGAAGTACTATCACTTCCTGGCGATGCCGGACCTGCGCGCGTTTGCTAACGCGGGCTTCCCGTTCAGCCGCATGGCCGATCTCTCTGAGTCCATTGTGGTGATGCCAAAAGCGCCAAACGAAGAGCAGGTCACGACCCTGCTGGACACCATGGCGACCGTCGGGGGACAGACGGGATTACCGGCGATTAACGTCACGTTGACGGACGATGGCAGCCAGATTCAGAATAAAGACGCTGACATCATGGTGATCGGTACCATTCCGGACAAGCTGAAGGATGACAAGCGTATCGATCTGCTGGTGAAAGCGGCCCAGTCCTGGGTTAACACGCCGCTGCGCCAGACCGAGTTCCCGAGCATTATGCCGGATGTGAACGACCGTCAGGCCAGCGCGCAGACGACGGTAACGTCTCAGGGGGCAATGGCCGCGGTGGTGGGCTTCCAGTCACCTTACAACGAACAGCGTAGCGTGGTGGCACTCCTGGCGGACAGCCCGCGCGGGTATGAACTGCTTAATACGGCCATGAACGACAGCGGTAAACGTGCCGCGATGTTTGGTTCCGTGTCGGTGATCCGTGAGTCCGGCGTCAATAGCCTGCGCGTGGGCGATGTGTACTACGTAGGCCATCTGCCGTGGTTTGAACGCCTGTGGTATGCGCTGGCTAACCATCCGGTTCTGCTCGCAATCCTGGCTGCGGTTAGCGTGGTCTTGCTGGCATGGGTGCTGTGGCGTCTGCTGCGAATCATCAGCCGTCGTCGTCTGAACCCGGATGAGTAAGATGTGATGAAAGCCTTTCGCTGGTGTGTATTAGCAGCGGTAATGCTGGCGGCGCTTCCTCTTCGCGCGGCCTGTACCTGGCCTGCCTGGGAGCAGTTTAAAAAGGACTACATCAGCGAGGGCGGGCGTGTCGTTGATCCCAGCGACACGCGCAAAATTACGACCTCGGAAGGGCAAAGCTACGCCTTGTTCTTTGCCCTTGCGGCGAACGATCGCAAAGCCTTTGACCAGCTTCTGACGTGGACGCGCGATAATCTTGCCGGTGGCGATCTCAACGACCATCTGCCTGCCTGGCTATGGGGTCAGAAAGATAAAGAGACGTGGGCGGTGATTGATACCAACTCCGCCTCTGATGCCGATGTCTGGATCGCCTGGTCACTGCTTGAAGCGGGTCGGCTGTGGAAACATCCGGACTATACCCGTACGGGTAAAGCGCTGCTGAAACGCATTGTCAGCGAGGAAGTGGTGAAAGTCCCGGGGCTTGGCGCAATGCTGCTTCCCGGTAAAGTCGGCTTTGCCGATGAACACGCCTGGCGCTTTAACCCCAGCTATCTTCCTCCGCAGTTAGCGAGTTATTTCACGCGTTTTGGTACCCCGTGGACCCAGCTTCGTGAAACCAATCTGCGCCTGCTGCTGGAGAGTGCGCCGAAAGGCTTCTCGCCGGACTGGGTGCAGTATCAGAAAAACAGAGGCTGGCGGTTACAGCAGGATAAGGCGCTGGTGGGCGGCTACGACGCCATTCGCGTGTATCTCTGGGTGGGCATGATGAGTGATAAAGATCCTCAGAAAGCCCAGCTACTGACGCGCTTCCAGCCGATGGCGGCAAAGACCATGAAACGGGGTGTACCGCCGGAGAAAGTGGATGTGGCGACGGGGAAACGCATCGGCGACGGCCCGGTCGGGTTCTCTGCCGCTATGCTGCCGTTTTTACAACAACGTGATGCCCAGGCGGTTCAGCGCCAGCGCGTTGCGGACCATTTTCCCGATAACAACGCCTATTACAGCTACGTGCTGACTCTTTTTGGGCAAGGATGGGATCAGCATCGTTTTCGCTTCACCGCAAAAGGTGAATTAATACCGGATTGGGGCCAGGAATGCGCAAGTTCACAGTAAATCTACTCAGTTTATCGCTTGGCCTGGCGCTTATGCCGTGGGCCCAGGCCGCCAACTCTCCGCAGCAAAAACAGCTGCTGGAGCAGGTGAGGCTGGGCGAATCGACACAGCGTGAGGATTTGGTTCGTCAGTCGCTCTATCGCCTTGAGCTGATTGACCCGAACAACCCTGACGTCATTGCCGCACGCTTTCGCTACCTGCTGCGTCAGGGCGATAACGCCGGCGCGCAAAAAGAGCTGGATCGTCTGAAAGGGATCGCGCCGGGCTCAAGCGCGTACCAGTCATCACGCAACACGATGCTGCTTTCCACTCCGGATGGCCGCCAGCAGCTCCAGCAGGCGCGACTGCTCGCCACTACGGGGCATACGCAGGAGGCGATTGCCGCCTATGACAAGCTGTTTGACGGCAACCCGCCGGGTGGCGACGTGGCGACGGAATACTGGAACGTCGTGGCGAAAGACCCCGCTCGCCGGAATGCGGCCATTAACCAGCTCAAGAAAATAAACAGCAGCAGTCCCGGAAATACGCAGCTGCAGGCGACGTTGTCCCAGCATTTGTTCCAGAGCGGACGCCGTGATGAAGGCTTTGCGGTATTGCAGGAGATGGCCAAATCTACCAATGGGCGTAACCAGGCGTCTGATATGTGGTATGACCAAATCAAAGGTCAGCCTGCCAGCAGCGCCAGCGTCAGCGCGCTGCAAAAATACCTGAGCGTCTTCAGCGACGGTGATAGCGTCGCGGCGGCGCGTGCCCAGCTTGAAGCGCAGCAAAAACAGCTCGCTGACCCGGCGTTCCGCGCGAAAGCGGAAGGGCTGGCGGCGGTGGATGCCGGGCAGGGGAGTAAGGCGGTAGCTGAGCTGCAAAAAGCCGTCAGCGCCAACCATGCCGACAGTGAAGCGGTGGGTGCCCTTGGACAGGCTTATTCCCAGAAGGGTGACCGCGCTCGCGCGGTGGCGCAGTTTGAAAAGGCAATTGCCCTCGATCCCCAGAGCGATAACCGGGGTAAATGGGACAGTTTGCTGAAGGTTAACCGTTACTGGCTGCTGATCCAGCAGGGCGACGCGGCGCTTAAGGCGAATAACCCGGCGCAGGCGGAGCGTTACTATCAGCAGGCACGCGGTATCGACAATGCCGACAGCTATGCCGTGCTGGGGCTGGGCGATGCCGCCGCGGTGCGTAAAGATAACGACGCGGCGGAACGTTATTATCGCCAGGCGCTGCGTATGGACAGCGGCAACAGCAATGCGGTCCGCGGCCTGGCCAATATTTACCGCGCGCAGTCCCCTGAGAAGGCCTCGCAGTTTATCCAGTCTCTCTCAGCCAGCCAGCGTCGAAGCATTGATGATATTGAGCGTAGTCTGACCAACGAGCAGCTTTCCTCCCAGGCCGAACAGCTTGAGAGCCAGGGGAAATACGCGCAGGCGGCAGATATTCAGCGCCGTCGTCTGGCGCTCTCTCCCGGCGACGTGTGGATAACCTATCGTCTCGCGCGCGATCTCTACAGCGCGGGTCAGCGCAGCCAGGCGGATACCCTGATGCGTCAGCTTGCAAGCCAGAAACCGTCCGACCCGGATCAGGTGTATGCCAACGGGCTCTATCTTTCCGGCAACGATCAGGACCGGGCCGCGCTGGCGCATCTGGAGACGCTGCCGCGCAGCCAGTGGAACGGCAATATTCAGGAGCTTGCCGACCGCCTGCAAAGCAACCAGGTGCTGGAAACCGCCAACCGCCTGCGCGACAGCGGCAAAGAGCAGGACGCAGAGAATCTTCTTCGCCAGCAGCCAACCTCCACCCGTATCGATCTGACGCTGGCGGACTGGGCACAGCAGCGCGGCGATCTGGACTCGGCGAAAACGACGTACAACGCCGTGCTACAGCGTGAACCGCAGAACGAAGACGCGATCCTCGGCCTGACCGAAATTTATAGCGCGCAGGGTGACAAAGATGCCGCGCGTGCAGAGCTGGCGAAACTGCCCGCCGCGCAAAACGGCCAGCCGCTTTCGCTCAATATGCAGCGCCGGATCGCGATGGCACAGGCGGGTCTGGGCGATTCCGCCGCCGCAGAACAGACCTTCAATAAAATTATTCCGCAGGCTAAATCGCAGCCCGGCTCCATGGAAAACTCGCTGGTGTTACGTGACGCCGCGCGTTTCCAGGCGCAGAATGGCCAGCCTCAACAGGCGTTGGAAACCTATAAAGATGCGATGGTGTCGTCCGGCATCACCACGACGCGTCCGGTGGATAACGACAGTTTCACCCGTCTGACGCGTAACGATGAAAAAGACGACTGGCTGAAGCGCGGCGTTCGCAGCGATGCCGGTGACTTGTACCGTCAGCAGGATGTTAACGTCACGCTGCAGCACGACTACTGGGGCTCCAGCGGCACGGGCGGTTATTCGGACCTGAAAGCGCACACCACCATGCTGCAGGTGGATGCCCCGCTCTCAGACGGGCGCATGTTCTTCAGAAGCGACCTGGTCAACATGGACGCCGGTTCATTTGATAACAATAACGGGACTTACGATCCAAAATGGGGTACCTGCTACGAAACGCCGTGTAGCGGTAACACCCATCAGTCCGACAATGGTGCAAGCGTAGCCGTCGGCTGGCAGAATAAAACCTGGGCGATGGATATTGGCACCACGCCAATGGGCTTTGACGTCGTCGACGTGGTGGGCGGCATCAGCTACAGCAGCGATCTGGGTCCCATCGGCTATACCGTTAACGCCCATCGCCGCCCAATCTCCAGCTCTCTTCTGGCCTTTGCGGGACAAAAAGATACCAACACCGGCACCACCTGGGGCGGCGTACGTGCCACCGGTGGCGGGGTAAGCATGAGCTATGACAAAGGGGAAGCGAACGGCGTCTGGTCAAGCCTGAACGCGGAAACGCTGACGGGTAAAAATGTGGAAGATAACTGGCGCGTCCGCTGGATGACGGGTTACTACTACAAGCTCATTAATAAAAACAATGAGCGCCTGACGGTCGGCGTCTCCAATATGCTCTGGCACTACGACAAAGACCTGAGTGGTTATACCCTGGGTCAGGGCGGTTACTACAGTCCGCAGGAGTATGTCTCCTTCGCGTTGCCGGTGACCTGGCGTAAACGCACGGAGAACTGGTCCTGGGAGCTGGGCGGCTCGGTGTCCTGGTCCCACTCCAAAACCAAAGACGAGCTGCGTTACCCGATCCAGAATCTGATCCCGACCGATGAGCCAGACCGCTATACCGACCGGGGCGTGATGGAAACCGGCAGCAGTTCCTCAGGCACGGGTTATACCGCGCGAGCCATTATCGAACGCCGCGTAACGTCCAACTGGTTTGTGGGCATGGGCGTGGATATTCAGGAAGCGAAAGACTATACCCCAAGCCATGCGTTGATCTATGTGCGTTACTCTGCTGCAGGCTGGCAGGGCGATATGGACTTACCGCCGCAGCCGCTCATACCTTACGCGGACTGGTAATCGGATTTTCCTTAATCCATTTGTAAGTCTCTCTTAATAGCGCGGCAATCGGGTATACTCAGGCGCGCCAGGTTTACACCCTGGCGCGCCCTGCGCTTCGAGTTTTGTGGAGAGTCATTTTGCGTGTCAGCCGTTCCTTAACAATCAAACAGATGGCGATGGTTTCTGCCGTCACCATGCTGTTTGTCCTGCTTTTCTGCGTAATTTTGCTGTTTCATTCCGTACAGCAGAATCGCTATAACACGGCTTCGCAGTTAGAAAGTATCGCCCGTTCGGTACGCGGCCCGCTCTCTGCCTCTATCCTGAAAGGGGATATTCCTGAAGCGGAAACCATTTTAAAACGCATTCAGCCTGCCGGCGTTGTTAGCCGCGCCGATGTCGTCTTGCCCAACCAGTTTCAGGCGCTTCGGATGAGCTTTATCCCGGAGCGTCCCGTCCCAATGATGGTAATGCGCCTGTTTGAAATGCCGGTGCAGATTTCGCTGCCCGTTTATTCACTCGAACGCCCCGCCAATCCGCAGCCGCTGGCCTACCTGGTATTACAGGCGGACTCCTACCGCATGTATAAATTCGTCATGAGCTGGGTAGTTACGTTAGTGACCACTTGCTTACTTATGACGCTTATTCTCAGCGTGGCGCTCACCTGGTGCATTAACCGGCTGATTGTTCATCCGCTGCGCCGTATCGCCCGCGAGCTGAATGCGCTTGCGCCGCAGGATCAGATGGGGCATCAGCTTGAGCTGCCGCGCCTGCATCATGACGATGAGATAGGTATGCTGGTGCGCAGCTACAACCTCAACCAGCAGCGCATTCAGCGTCAGCAGGATGAGTTAAACAGCAGCGCCACGCACTTCCCGGTGTCGGAGCTTCCCAACAAAGCCTTCCTGATGGCGATGCTGGAGCAGACCGTTGCCCGTCAGCAAACCACGGCGCTGATGGTTATCGCCTGTGAAACCCTGCAGGACACGGCTGGCGTGCTCAAGGAGAGCCAGCGCGAAATGCTGCTGCTGACCCTGGTGGAAAAAGTGAAGTCTGTCCTTGCCCCGCGTATGGTGTTGACCCAGGTCAGCGGTTACGACCTGGTGGTGATTGCCAACGGCGTAAAAGAACCCTGGCATGCGATCACTTTAGGTCAGCAAGTACTCACTGTCATTAATGAGCGGTTGCCCATTCAGGGTATCCAGCTTCGTCCAAGCGCCAGTATTGGTATCGCCATGTACTACGGTGATTTAACGGCAGAGCAGCTTTATCATCGCGCGTTCTCGGCGGCGTTCACCGCCCGGCGCAAAGGGAAAAATCAGATCCAGTTCTTCGACCCGGAGCAGATGGAAAAGGCGCAGCAGCGCCTGACGGAAGAGAGCGACATCCTGACCGCGCTGGATAACCGCCAGTTTGCCCTCTGGCTACAGCCACAGGTGAATTTGCTGACGGGAGAAGTAAAAAGCGCCGAGGCGCTGCTACGCGTTCAGCAGCCGGATGGTTCATGGGAGCTGCCGGAAGGGCTGATTGAGCGCATTGAGTCCTGTGGACTGATGGTTACCGTCGGCTACTGGGTGCTGGAGGAGTCCTGCCGTCAGCTTGCCGCCTGGCAGGAGCGCGGCGTGGCGCTGCCGCTGTCGGTTAATTTGTCTGCCGTGCAGCTGATGCACCCAACTATGGTTTCAGAGATGCTGGAGCTGATCCATCGTTACCGAATCAAGCCTGATACGTTAACTCTGGAAGTGACGGAGAGCCGACGCATCGACGACCCCAATGAGGCGGTCGCGATTCTCAAGCCGCTGCGTAATGCCGGTATTCGCATTGCCCTGGACGATTTCGGCATGGGGTATGCCGGGCTGCGTCAGCTTCAGCACATGAAGACCCTTCCGGTGGATGTGCTCAAAATTGACAAAGCGTTTGTCGACGGTCTGCCGGGCGACAGCAGCATGGTACAGGCGATTATCCAGATGGCACGCAGCCTCAACCTGCATCTTATTGCCGAGGGGATTGAAACCGAAGCGCAACGCGCCTGGCTGGCAGAGGCGGGCGTGGAGAGCGGGCAAGGCTTCCTGTTTGCCCCCGCGGTCCCTTCGGATGTCTTTGAAGAGCGATACCTTTCTGGCGCTGACCATCACGCAAAAGTGTAATTTTGTTGCTGGCTTGTGCGAGCCAGCTCAAAGTTCTTAACATTTGTGTTTCAAATTTGAACTGAGTTTATTTCTGTCCTGTTATGTGGGTGTTATTTTAAAGCCGCAGGTTAACCATAACCTTACAAAGCCTGTGGTTTTTCTTCCCAAGGACACCTTATGAAAACCTCACTCTTCAAAAGTCTTTATTTCCAGGTCCTGACAGCCATCGCCATCGGTATTCTGCTGGGTCACTATTACCCTGAACTGGGCGCGCAAATGAAACCGCTTGGCGACGCGTTCGTTAAGCTCATTAAAATGGTCATCGCTCCGGTGATCTTCTGTACGGTAGTCACGGGCATCGCTGGCATGGAAAGCATGAAGGCGGTAGGTCGTACCGGTGCAGTGGCGCTTCTCTATTTTGAAGTGGTCAGTACCCTTGCGCTGATTATCGGTCTGATCATCGTCAACGTGGTGCAGCCAGGCGCGGGGATGAACGTCGATCCGGCGACGCTGGATGCCAAAGCGGTTGCGGTCTATGCCGAGCAGGCGAAGGATCAGGGCGTGGTCGCTTTCCTGCTGGACGTCATTCCTGGCAGCGTCATTGGCGCGTTCGCCAGCGGAAATATCCTCCAGGTGCTGCTGTTTGCCGTGATGTTTGGCTTTGCCCTGCACCGTCTGGGCAGCAAAGGCCAACTTATCTTTAATGTGATCGAAAGCTTCTCGCAGGTCATCTTCGGCATCATCAATATGATCATGCGCCTGGCGCCCATCGGTGCCTTCGGTGCGATGGCCTTCACCATCGGTAAGTATGGCGTCGGTACGCTGGTCCAGCTGGGTCAGCTGATTATCTGCTTCTATATCACCTGTATTCTTTTCGTGGTGGTGGTGTTGGGCTCCATCGCCCGTGCGACCGGTTTCAGCATCTTCAAATTTATCCGTTACATCCGCGAAGAGCTGCTGATTGTTCTGGGAACCTCCTCGTCAGAATCGGCGCTGCCGCGTATGCTCGACAAGATGGAAAAGCTGGGGTGCCGTAAATCGGTGGTCGGGCTGGTGATCCCGACGGGCTACTCCTTCAACCTGGACGGCACCTCGATATACCTGACGATGGCGGCCGTATTTATCGCTCAGGCGACCAACAGCCATATGGATATTTTCCATCAGATTACCCTGCTGGTGGTGCTCCTGCTCTCCTCTAAAGGCGCGGCAGGCGTAACGGGCAGCGGCTTTATCGTGCTGGCAGCCACCATTTCTGCCGTGGGTCACCTACCGGTGGCGGGTCTGGCGTTGATTCTGGGTATTGACCGCTTCATGTCTGAGGCCCGTGCGTTAACCAACCTGGTGGGTAACGGCGTGGCAACGGTAGTGGTGGCGAAATGGGTGAAAGAGCTGGATCACAAAAAGCTCGACGATACTCTGAATAATCGTTCAACTGACAGCAAAAATCCTGGCTTATCCTCTTAATCTTGTCACAAATGCCCGTATTCCCTTGTGGGGATGCGGGCTCCTGCGCATAATAACTGTTCATACCTGTCATAATTCGACAAGATTTTTTTTGGGTATATTTCACTTCGGACCGTGACGTTTTGCCGAACGCGCGGTCTAATCGACGTGTTTTCATCGTCATCTTTAAGAGTGAAGCGCGTCGCGAGGCACTCTTTTTTAACCAGGAATGTTGATCAGGGGTTCACATGCAGGGCACAAAAATTCGACTCTTAACCGGCGGTTTGCTGATGATGGCAGCAGCCAGTTATGTGCAGGCAGATGCGCTCCAGCCAGACCCGGCCTGGCAACAAGGGACATTAGCGAACGGTTTTCAGTGGCAGGTTTTAGCCACGCCGCAACGTCCCAGTGACCGTATTGAAATCCGTCTGTCTGTTAATACCGGTTCCCTCACGGAAAGCACCCAGCAAACCGGTTTCAGCCATTTTATTCCCCGGCTGGCGCTCACGCAGAGCGGCAGCCTGCAAGCGGTTCAGGTGCGTTCGCTTTGGCAGCAGGCCATCGATCCAAAACGCCCACTCCCGCCGGCGGTGGTCTCGTATGACTACACCATGTTTAACCTGAGCCTGCCTAATAACCGTAACGACCTGCTTAAAGAAGCGCTTACGTATCTCTCTGATGCCTCTGGCAATCTGGCAATTACGCCGGACACCGTCAACTATGCGTTGAGCAACAGCGACATGGTGGCGACCTGGCCCGGGGATACCAAAGAGGGCTGGTGGCGTTACCGCCTGAAGGGCTCAACGTTACTGGGACATGACCCGGCCGAACCGCTGAAGCAGCCGGTGGACGCTGAACAGGTAAAATCGTTCTACCAGAAGTGGTACACCCCGGACGCGATGACGCTGATCGTGGTGGGTAACGTGGACAGCCGCGCGGTAGTGGAGCAGATCAACAAAGCGTTTGGCGATCTGAAAGGCAAGCGTGAAACGCCAGCCCCTGTCCCGACGCTCTCTCCGCTGCGTGCAGAGCCTGTCAGCATTATGACGGACACCGTGCGTCAGGATCGCCTCTCCGTTATGTGGGACAACGCCTGGCAGCCCATCCGTGAGTCCGCGGCGATGTTGCGCTACTGGCGTGCCGATCTGGCGCGTGAGGCGCTGTTCTGGCACGTTCAGCAGACGCTGAGCAAGAACAACGTGAAGAATATTGGTCTTGGCTTTGACTGCCGCGTGCTGTTCCAGCGTGCGCAGTGCGCCATCAACGTTGAATCGCCGGGCGATAAGCTGAATGCCAATCTGGGTGTGGTGGCGAAAGAGCTGGCAAAAGTGCGTAAAGAGGGGCTTTCCGAAGAGGAATTCAACGCGCTCGTGGCGCAGAAAAAACTCGAGCTGCAGAAGCTGTTTGCAACCTACGCTCGCGCCGATACCGACATTCTGATCAGCCAGCGTATTCGTTCCCTGCAGAATCAGGTGGTGGACATTGCACCGGAACAGTACCAGAAGCTTCGTCAGGACTTCCTGAGCGGTCTGACCGTCGATATGCTCAACCAGGAGCTCCGCCAGCAGCTGTCGCAGGAGATGGCGTTGATTCTCCTGCAACCGAAGGGCGAGCCGGAGTATGACATGAAGGAACTTCAGACGACCTGGGATTCCATTATGGCGACCGCGCCGCAGCCAGCGCAGGCCGTCTCGGCGGATGATTTACATCAAGACGCGACGGATATTCCGCAAGGGCAGTAATCCCCTCACCCCAAAGGGGAGAGGGTGTTCATAGTCCCCTCTCCCTGTGGGAGAGGGTTAGGGTGAGGGCATCAGCCCGCACCCTACTTAAACAGGCATCGCCTCGCGCGGAATAATCGCCCCGCGATACTGAATCACCGTGCTGGCCGTCAGGTGCCCGCGCTGTGCCGCCGCTTCCGGCGTTCCACCCGTCAGGCGTACCGCCAGATAGCCCGCGCTAAATGAATCACCCGCCGCCGTGGTATCAATCACTTTCTCTTTGGCAAGCTTCACCGCCGGAACGTCAACCAGCGCTTCACCCGCCACCGAGACCAGGCACGAATCCGCACCGCGCTTAATCACCACTTCGCTCACGCCTGCCGCCTGCGTGCGCGCAATCACGTCTTCTACCGGTTTCTCACCCCAAAGGGCGTCTTCATCGTCGAGCGTCAGGAAGGCGATGTCGGTGCACTGCAGCATCTGCTGATAGACCTGCTGCGTCTCTTCGCGGCTGGCCCACAGGCGCGGGCGGTAGTTGTTATCGAAAATGACTTTGCCGCCGTTAGCACGGCATTCGCGCAGCAGTGAGAGCAGCTTGTCTCGGCTGGCGGGGCTTAAAATCGCCAGGCTAATGCCGCTCAGATAGAGATAGTCAAATGTCGCCAGCTCTTCGCAGATGGCCGCGGCCGCGTCGCTCTCCAGCCAGAATTTAGCCGCGGCTTCGTTACGCCAGTAATAAAACGTGCGTTCGCCTGTACTGTCGGTTTCGATGTAATAAAGCCCCGGGAGGCGGTTTTCCATACGCTGAATCAGCGACGTTTCAACATGTTCACTCTGCCAGGCCTCCAGCATTTGCTGGCTGAAGCTGTCCGTGCCCAGGGCGGTAACGTAGTTCACGGTGAGCGCCTCAGGTGCGACCTGACGGGCAATATAAACCGACGTGTTTAACGTATCGCCACCAAATCCGCGGCTGACTTCCGCGCCTTTTTGTGACAGCTCAATCATGCATTCGCCAATCACGGCAATTTTTTTAGACATAATCGTGAACCTGAACAGAAGAATTAACAGCAGTGTGCGCTGAGTGAATTAACCGGTCAACTATATTAAAACAACGTTCCATTATTTTATTTGAGCCAGCGCGTGTTCCTGCGCATTTCTGTCATCTTAATTTCATTTTCCCGGTGAATTGAACATAAAGTTCTCAATTGTCGCGCCGATAATCCTGTGACGAGTCCAGAAAGGCTATCCCAACAACAGGACATCTGAAATGAAGTCAGAGCAGGTTATCCAGCGGCTGAGCACTACGCCTGAGGCAAGTATTGAGAACTTGCAGGAGCATCGCTACTGGCTGCAATGTGAGCGTGCGTACACCTATCAGCCGATCTACCGAACAGATGGTCGACTGATGGCCATCGAAATTTTGACCGTCGTTACGCACCCCTCAAACCCTACTCAGCGCATCGCGCCGGATCGCTATTTTGCTGAAGTTGCCGTTCGCCAGCGTCTGGACGTGCTGGAAGAGCAGCTTCGCATGCTGGCAACGAAGCACGCCTTTTTCGAACAGCACGATATCCTCGCCTCGGTGAACGTCGATGGCCCAACCCTGCTGGCGCTGCGCCAGAACGCGAAATTGCAGGAGCTGATCGCCACCCTGCCGTGGATGCGCTTTGAGCTGGTGGAGCATGTCCGTCTGCCGCAGGATTCCTCGTTTGCTTCGATATGCGAATACGGCCCGCTGTGGCTCGATGACTTTGGCACCGGCATGGCGAACTTCTCCGCCCTGAGTGAAGTGCGCTACGACTACATTAAAGTGGCCCGCGATCTGTTCATTATGCTGCGTCAGACCCCGGAAGGGCGGAACCTGTTTACGCTGTTATTACAGCTGATGAACCGCTATTGTCAGGGCGTGATTGTTGAAGGTGTGGAAACGCTGGAAGAGTGGCGTGATGTGCAAAGCTCTCCCGCAGCGGCGGCGCAAGGCTATTTCCTCTCCCGTCCGGTACCCATGGATCGCCTCGATAGCGTGATAACTACCCTCTGATAAGCCCGCTTCCCTTTGTCTGGACTATAGTTTTACAGGACAGGTCATCAGGAAAGGGGATAAAAATGACGAGAACAACCAGGGTAATCTCCTGGACAGCAGGGATTTTCTTGTTGTTGATCGTGGTCGTCGCCATCATTATTGCGACGTTTGACTGGAACCGTCTCAAGCCGACCATCAACCAGAAAGTCTCAACCGAACTGAATCGCCCCTTCGCCATACGCGGTGATTTAGGTGTGGTATGGGAGCGTCAGAAAGAGGAGCCCGGCTGGCGAAGCTGGATCCCCTGGCCACACGTCCATGCTGACGACATCATTCTCGGTAACCCGCCGGATATCCCGGACGTCACAATGATCCACCTGCCGCGCGTTGAAGCCACGCTGGCTCCGCTCGCGCTCTTCACCAAAACGGTCTATCTGCCGTGGATCAAACTTCAACAGCCCGACGCGCGCCTGATCCGCCTCTCAGAAAAAAATAACAACTGGACGTTTAACCTTGCCAGCGACGGCGAAAAGGATCCGAATGCCCAGCCTTCGTCATGGTCATTCCGTCTCGACAATATTCTCTTCGATCGCGGGCGGATCGCCATCGACGACAAAGTCAGCAAGGCCGACGTGGAGATCCTGGTCGATCCGCTGGGCAAGCCGCTGCCGTTTAGCGAGGTTACCGGGACGAAAGCGAAAGGCGACGCGGCAAGCGTGGGCGACTATGTCTTCGGCCTGACGGCAAAAGGACGCTACAACGACCAGCCGCTCAGCGGTAAAGGGAAAATCGGCGGCATGCTGGCGCTCCGGAGCGAAGGCACGCCGTTCCCGGTGCAGGCGGACTTCCGTTCCGGTAACACCCGCGTGGCGTTCGTGGGCACGGTCAACGACCCGATGAACATGGGCGGCGTCGACCTTCAGCTTAAATTTGCCGGCGATTCGCTGGGCGAGCTGTATGAACTGACCGGCGTGCTGCTGCCGGATACCCCACCGTTCGAAACGGACGGGCATCTGGTCGCCAAAATCGATACCGAAAAAGCGTCCGTTTTTGACTACAGGGATTTCAACGGCCGCATCGGCGACAGCGACATCCACGGCACGCTGACCTACACCACCGGAAAACCGCGTCCGAAGCTGGAAGGGGACGTTGAGTCCCGTCAGCTGCGTCTGGCCGATCTTGGTCCGTTGATTGGCGTGGATTCGGGCAAAGGCACAAAGTCCAAAGAGGTCAAAAAAGACGTTCAGCCTGCGGGTAAAGTATTGCCTTACGATCGTTTCGAAACCGATAAATGGAACGTGATGGATGCGGATGTGCGCTTCAAAGGCGGGAAAATTGAACATGGCAGTACGCTGCCGATCAGCAATCTTTCGACCCATATCCTCCTCAAAAACGCCGACCTGCGCCTGCAGCCGCTTAAGTTCGGCATGGCGGGCGGGACGATTTCCTCAAATATTCACCTGGAAGGCGATAAGAAGCCGATGCAGGGGCGGGCGGAGATCCAGGCGCGTCGATTGAAGCTGAAAGAGCTAATGCCGAACGTAGAGCTGATGCAGAAAACCCTCGGTGAAATGAACGGTGATGCCGACATTCGCGGCGTGGGGAACTCCGTGGCGGCGCTGCTGGGCAGCGGTAATGGTAACCTGAAGCTGCTGATGAACGACGGGCTGGTGAGTCGCAACCTGATGGAGATCCTGGGGCTGAACGTCGGTAACTACGTCATCGGGCAAATCTTCGGTGATGACGAGGTGCGGGTGAACTGCGCGGCGGCCAATCTGGATCTGGTGAACGGCGTGGCGCGCCCGCAGATTTTTGCCTTCGATACGGAAAACGCGGTGATTAACGTGACCGGTACCGCCAGCATGGCCTCGGAGCAGCTTGATCTGACGATTGATCCGGAAAGTAAGGGGATCCGCATTATCACGCTGCGCTCGCCGCTGTACGTGCGCGGGACCTTCAAAAATCCGCAGGCGGGCGTGAAGCCGGGACCGCTGATTGCGCGCGGCGCGGTCGCAGCCGCGCTTGCGACGCTGGTCACTCCAGCCGCAGCGCTGCTGGCCTTGATTTCGCCGTCAGAAGGCGAGGCGAATCAGTGCCGGACTATTTTGTCGCAGATGAAGAAGTAAGGTGCGGCCTGTTATTGCCGGGTGGCGCTGCGCTTACCCGGCCTACATTTGAATCGTAGGCCGGGTAAGGCGTAGCCGCCACCCGGCATTAGCTTACAGAGCCTGATGTTTCGTCTCGTGCGTCAGCAGCAGCGCAATCAGCGTCAGCGCCGCCATGGCTGCCAGATAGACGCCCACATAGAACAGGCCATAGTTTGCCTGCAGCCAGGTAGCGATATACGGCGCAACGGAGGCACCCAGAATAGACGAGACGTTATACGAGAACGACGCGCCGGTATAACGCACTTCAGTCGGGAACAGCTCTGGCAGCAGCGCACCCATCGGGCCGAAGGTCAGCCCCATCAGGCTCAGGCCAATCAGCAGATAGGCCATCACCAGCGCCGGGCTACCGGAACCCAGCAGCGGCGGGAAGACGAACAGGGCAAACAGGATGATCAGCGTGGTGATGGTAATCATGCTTGCACGACGACCGAACTTATCCGCCAGCAGGCCGGCAATCGGAACCATCACGCCAAACCCGATCACCGCCATCATCAGCATCCACAGCACTTCGTTACGCGGCATGCCCAGCCCAACCGGCGCGGCGGCGGTACTGAAGGTCATGGAGTAAACGGTCATGATGTAGAACAGCGTGTAGGTGGCTAGCATGATAAACGTGCCCAGCACGGTCACGCGGACGTGTTTGGTCAGCAGCGTGCCCAGCGGGACTTTCACCTGTTTGTTCGCTGCGGCCACTTTCGCGAAAACTGGGGTCTCATGCAGAGAAACGCGCACGTACAGGCCAATCAGCACCAGCACGGCTGAGAAGATAAACGGGATACGCCAGCCCCAGCTCATGAACTGTTCATCCGTCAGCAGCCAGGAGAGCAGCAGGAACGTTCCGTTGGCAAAGAAGAAGCCAATCGGTGCGCCAAGCTGCGGGAATGACCCGTACAGAGCGCGCTTGCGCGCCGGGGCGTTCTCGGTGGCCAGCAGCGCAGCTCCACCCCATTCACCACCCAGGCCCAGACCCTGACCAAAGCGCGCCAGCGCCAGCAGGACCGGCGCCAGAATGCCGATGGTCTCATACGTAGGCAGCAGGCCGATAGCCACGGTGGAGATCCCCATCGTCAGCAGCGAGGCCACAAGCGTCACTTTACGTCCGATGCGATCGCCAAAGTGCCCAAACAGCGCGGAGCCAATCGGACGCGCAACAAACGCGATAGCGAAGGTCGCCAGGGACTGCAGCGTGGCTGCCGTCGGATCGCCCTGCGGGAAGAAAATGTGCGGGAAGACGATGACCGCGGCGGTGGCGTAAATATAAAAGTCGAAGAACTCGATGGCGGTGCCAATCAGCGAGGCGACGACGACTTTATTGCGCGAATTTACCGGAACGTTTTCCGTTTCAGAGTCGAGTGTGGTGGCGGTTGCTTGCATAATATTTTCTTATTTTTGTCGAACGAAAGGCCATATTACGCACAGCAAAAGCGACATTTCAATCTGTAACAAAGCCGCTGGCTGGTTATAAAATCAACAAAAAGCGGATAATGTTCAGGCCAGCCAAAACACGTCTATGAAATGCTTCACAGATTTTAAATATTAGTCAATAAAACTGGTTTTCGGTTAAATAAAAGTTACGGACTGGATTTATATGCTGAAATGAACAATCGGGCTGAAATTTCAGCCCGGGAGTGACTTTACCGATGCGTTTTTCCCGGCATTCGCGGGTCGTCTTTGTACTCGGCGGTGGCAATCCACGCCGCGCAGAACAGGGTTAAACGCGCGAAGAAGTAGAAAAACGCCATCAGCCCCAGCACCGAGCCAAACGCCGCGCCGGACGGGGATTTCACCAGTGACGGCAGCGTGTAGGTCATCACGATTTTAATCACTTCAAAGCCGATTGCCGCAATCAACGTGCCGCGGATCAGCGCCTTCTTGCGCGGACGATGGCGGGGCAAGCGCCAGAAGATCCAGAAGAACAGCAGGTAGTTGGCGAAGATGGAAATCGCCAGCCCAATGCCGCGCCAGGCGGGCTTCAGCCATTCGATGTAATCAAGATAGAGCGCGGAGATAATCATCTGCTGCGCCGAGCCCGCCACGGAGGTAATGGAAAGCGTCACGATGAGCGCGACGAGCAGGCCAATCAGCGAAACAAAATCGCGGAGATACTTAACCCAGATTTTCTCCTGGTCCTGCGGCTTACGCTCCCAGACGTCGCGCGACTGGGCGCGGATGGCCTCGCGAAGGTTGCCCATCCAGTTAACGCCGGAGTATAGGGCAATCAGCAAACCGACGATGCCGACGGTAGTACGCTGCTGAACGGCGGTATTGATGGTGCTTTTGAGCGTGCTGGCAAGGGTCGGGTCACTGACGTTATTCAGGATCTTATTGAAGATATCCTGCAACAGCGTCGGGTGTGAGGCGAGCACAAAACCGGCCGCCGCAAACGAGACCATCAGGATTGGGATCATCGACAGGAAGGAGAAATAGGTGATGGCGGCACCAAACTGGTTCCCCATGCGATCATTAAAACGCTCGGTCGCGCGTATCAGATGCGCAACCATGGGAAACTGCTGAATTCTCGCGGCGATGCCGGTGACAGTCCCCAGCGCTTTGCTGGCGGTGCCTGGCGTTTTGGCCTCTTCGGGCCCGGTTTCCATCTTTTTGACGGGCTCATACTCTAAATCTTGGGTGGGTCGTTGCGGGTTGTTTTCCGGCGTCACGCGCATTTTCCTTTTCGTTGAGCTGGATATGTTTTTGAATTATAGCTTGCGACTAGTCCACGTAAGCTTTTGTGAGTTCAGTTAGCCACTCCATGAACAGATGGACCCGGCGGGAGAGGTTGCGGCGATGGGGATAAATCAGGGAGACAGGCATCGGTTCGGCCCGGTATTGCGGGAGGATTTCAATCAGTTTCTTCGCGCGCAGTAAATCGCGCACCCCAACGCGCGGCACCTGAATAATGCCCAGCCCGGCGAGACAGGCAGCCTGGTAAGTTTCCGTGCTGTTGACGGTTAACACCCCGCCCGTTTTTATCCACTGCGTCGCACTGCCGTTATAAAACTCAAAGCCCTGCGGGCGGGTTCCCAGCATTGCGGCGTAGTGGATGACGGCATGTGAGCCTAAATCGTCCAGGGTTTCCGGATAGCCAAATCGCGCCAGATAATCCGGACTGGCGCAGTTAATCACCGACAGCTTGCCCAGCGGACGGGCAATCAGCCCTGAATCCTTCAGCGTTCCGACGCGAACGACGCAATCAAACCCTTCGCGGATCACATCCACCAGGCGATCGCTGCTGCTGAGCTCCAGTTCAATGCCCGGATAGTGCTGCAGAAAAGCAGGCAGTTTAGGGATGACTAAATTTCGAGCAACGCTGACGGGCATATCCACGCGGAGACGGCCGCTGATGCTTGAGGGATCGTGCTGAAACATACCGTCGAGTTCATCAAGGTTTGCCAGCAGATCTTTCGCCCGTTCGTAATAGACCATGCCGTCCTGCGTCAGGCTGACGCGGCGCGTGGTGCGGTGCAATAGCTGGGTGCCAATCCGATTCTCCAGGGCCTGAATTTGTCGCGAGACGCTGCCTTTCGGCAGGGTTAATGTTTCGGCCGCGCGGGAAAAACTCTCCAGTTCCGCGACGCGGACGAATAACTGCATTGCGTGAATTTTATCCATAGCGAAAGCTCATTGTTGTCGCTGTTGAAACAGTGAAGCGCTTTAACCCATCTTTATTGATTTTCTATCACCTAATAAGCTCTTTCTCAATCTCCTTAACAGCCAAAACGAGGTTTATGATGAGTGAACGTATCGCATTAGTGACGGGTGGTAGCCGTGGCTTGGGTAAAAACGCTGCATTAAAGCTGGCGGCAGACGGCACGGGAATTATCCTGACATACAACCGTAGCCAGCAGGAAGCGCTGGATGTTGTGCATGAAATTCAGCAAAAAGGCGTCAACGCAGCGGCATTACAGCTCAACGTCGGGGATATCTCGGGTTTTGATCATTTTGCCCAACAGCTTCAGGAAACCCTTAGTACCGTCTGGCAGCGTGAAACCTTTGACTATTTATTGAACAATGCCGGAACGGGTTTATATGCGCCCTATGCCGACACGACGGAAGCCCAGTTTGATGAAGCGCTGAACATTCATTTCAAAGGACCTTTCTTCCTGACCCAGCGCCTGCTGCCGCTGCTTAACGACGGCGGACGTATCCTCAACGTCTCCAGCGGGCTGGCCCGCTTTACCCAGCCGGGCTCAGGGACCTACGCGGCCATGAAGGGGGCGATGGAAGTGCTGACGCGTTATCAGGCGAAAGAGCTGGGCGCGCGCGGAATTTCCGTCAATATCATTGCGCCGGGCGCGATAGAAACTGACTTTGGCGGTGGACGCGTGCGCGACAACGCGGAGTTGAATCAGATGCTGGCATCGCAGACGGCGCTGGGACGGGTGGGACTGCCGGACGATATTGGCGATGCCATTGCGGCACTGCTCAGCGATAAGCTGGGCTGGATGAATGCGCAACGTATTGAAGTGTCTGGCGGAATGTTCCTGTAATGCACGCGCGTAAGGGGAAGGAACCCCTTATTATGAATGTGTCTGCATACCGACAGTGATTAAAGAACGCATGCAGCCATAGCCGATAACCCATTTTCATCAGGATATTTCTCCAGAGAAAGATCCTGATGTTTTTTTATTAACGCAATGGCCGCAGAAAATATTTTCCGCGAATGACGTTTGATATTCGTTTCCTCTTAATAGCGACACTGTAGAGGAAACGACGTCCGGGAAATATCTGCTAAAAAGGCGTTGGTCAGGAATTATTATTCAGGTATTCCTGCTGCAATAAACCAAATAGCCAGTCATTTTGCCAGCGCCCTGCAA
Source organism: Enterobacter sp. ECC-249 (assembly GCF_043965265.1). Lineage (NCBI taxonomy): Bacteria > Pseudomonadati > Pseudomonadota > Gammaproteobacteria > Enterobacterales > Enterobacteriaceae > Enterobacter > Enterobacter sp. ECC-249. The sequence continues at coordinate 306,924 of NZ_CP143660.1, read as the reverse complement.
GGTAATAGCTCTCGCGTAATTCACCTTCCAGGCGAAAGCGGGCTTTTTCCAGCAGGCGTTTTGACGCGACATTCCCCGCGGTGACGGTGGCGGTGAGTCGCCGTATACCGCCCTCATGAAAAGCGTAATCGCAAAGCGCTTTCAGAGATTCAAAACCGTAACCTTTCCCCTGCGCCTCGGGTGCGAAAAGGAAGCCCACTTCGGCGCAGTCCTCCTCCCGATGAATATACCCGGTAACGCCCAGCGGGGCCTGCGAGGCGGTGTCACGTACGACGAGACAAAGCCAGTGCGCGCTGCCCGGTGCCCATTGCGTCAGGCGCGAATCAAACGCCTCTCGGATTGCCGCGACGGGGCGGTCTTCCGCCACAAAGCGCATAACGTCCGGGTGCTGCTGGAGCGCCAGAAAAAAGGGCCAGTCTTGCTCCTGCAGGGGTGAACAGGTAAGGCGAGAGGTAATTAAAACCGGCATTCAGATTCTCCTGAAACATTTTAAATCATTTTAGGGTTGTCACTTTATTTCAACAGAAAGTCAGGTATGGTTAACCGCGTATAAATAAAAAGAAAAAAGGGCGTCTCGTGCCCATTCCGGATGTCTTCGTTGTCGCTTAAGGAAAACAATGAGTCTCAGCACATCACATCATATTCGCGAACAGTTCGAACACTGTCTGGCGGTCATTCGCCATGCGTCGGTTGAAATTTTACTCCTTCTGAATGTACATGCTTCTGAGGGCAAAGATCCACGCTGGTTCCTGGAACAACTCGACAGCGCGCGATTAGCGCTGGGCGGCTGGGGAGCCGTTGCGAAAAAACTCAACCTGAATGATGCCGAGATGTCGGAATTTACGCTCCAGCTGCGCCTGCTACAGCAGCGCGTTCCGCAGTATGAAAGCGGACAGGATGTGAGTGAAAACCAGCTTATTGCGGCGATGCGGTTTGTGACCGCGCTGGAACACCTTCGCCTGCAGCAGCCGCTGTTGACCTATAGCACCGATCTGGCACCGGGAAGCGAACTCCAGCAGCAGCAGGCGCACAAGCAGGTGCGCGCGATCGAGCTGATGATTAAAGGGCTCATCCAGCAGGCCTGGCCCGATCAGGTGCGGCTGAACAACCATCTTAAGACCCTGTTTAACGCCGATCGCGTTCGGCGCTGGCTGAAGCTTGGCGAAATCAACGATGTCCTGAGCGGCATGATGTTCAGTGAACTGGCGCAGATGCTGGTGGATAAAAAAGAGTTCAGCCGCTATTACGCTTCGCTGTTCAGCGACCCGTCCATGCTGACGCTGCTGGTTGAACCGCGCAAAACGCTGCAAACCTTTCTCGATGACATTCGGCAAATCCGCAACAGCATCACCGTTCAGAAAACGTTAAGCTCGGCGCAAATTCAGCTGCTTGATAACTACTATGCGCAGATCGCGCGGCCCGTTCAGCGCGCGTTTGAAGAGGGGAGAACGCGCGTCAATCCCGCGGGATTTATGGCGGTAGATGCCAGCGAACTGCATACCTTCTGGGAAAAGGCGCAGAAAATGGATCGGGTCACCGGCGGGGATCTGTTTGAAGTCCGTGACACCATTGAAAAGCCGACCCAGCGCGCGCCGCGCACCCCCGAACAACGCGAGCAGCTCATTTCCGGTGCGCTATGGGGGGCGGTTGGCGTCATGGTGATTGCCATCGTAGCGGGGGGATTCTGGCTGGTGACCAGCAGCAAACCGCAGCCTGCAACTGCCAGCGCGGCTGAAGCGGCTCCTCCGCAGGAAATGCGCGAGACCCCTTCTTCGCGCGAAACGCTCACGCGCATGGGGGTCACGTGGGACGAGAATAATTTCCGCTCGGCCATTAACCGCAACGATACCCGCGTGACCCTGCTATTTTTGCAGGGCGGTATGGACTGGAAGCTGTCCTGGACCGAAGAGGCGATGTCGGCAGGCTATGACGACGTGCTGGAGCTGATGTTACGCTACCGGCAGAACATGGTGGAAGAGAAGCCGTGTCGCCGCTTCATCAACACGCTCAGCCACGCCATGTCGAACGGCGAGTCTCTGACCTCGGTACGTAAAGAGTATCTCAAAGCTTTCTGCACCGTGCCTGCGGTGGTGAAACGCCAGCAGCACGATCTCGACATGGCTACACGTCGCGCGCAGTCTCAGCCGGATGCCGCCACCAAAAAATGGCAGTCCATTCAGAGCGCCATTTATGAGGTGATCCGCTAACATTTTCCCCTCACCCTAACCCTCTCCCCAAAGGGGAGAGGGGACTGCGCGGTGCGGTCTTTTCCCCCTCGCCCCTTTGGGGAGAGGGCAGGGTGAGGGGTGAGGGCACCAGACCGCACCCCACTTAAGGTTCCCCATACAACCCGATCAGCCGCCGCACCACGCCGTTTGTCCAGCCAAAACCATCCTGCAGCGGATACTCACCCCCGCCACCTTCTCGCGGCGTGCTGCTGGCGATGTGGTATTTCTCAATCAGCTTGTGGTGCGTCTTGTAGAAATGGTTCACCGTATGCAGCCAGCTCCAGGCGATCTCATCGCCCAGCGAATCGTTGCCGTACTGCTTGAACCCCTGAATCGCCATCCACTGCAGCGGCGCCCAGCCGTTGGGTTTATCCCACTGCTCGCTGGTTTCGTACTCGGTCGCCAGAATACCGCCCGGCGTGAGCAGTCGCGCCTTGACCGCATCCGACAGGCGCTCGGCCTGCTCGTGGGTCGCCATGCCAACGTACAGCGGCACAATGCTGGCGGCAGAAAACAGCGCCAGCTCTTCGCGTCGCCAGTCGTAATCGCGGTAACAGCCGCTCTCCTCGTCCCACAGGTAGCGGTTCACCGCCTCGCGGCGATCGCTGGCTTTCTGGCGGAACAGGTCGGCCGTCTCTTTGTCCCCTTTCGACGCCGAGATGTTGGCAATGGCGCTTTCCAGCTTGAACAGGAAGGCGTTCAGGTCGATGGGGATAAACTGCGTCGTGCGGATGCTGGCGAGCCGCGACGGATCGCGCAGCCAGCGGGACGAGTAATCCCAGCCGGACGCCGCACCCGCGCGCAGGTCGCGATAGACCTCGTTTGGCGGACGGCCCGAGTGGCGCGCGGTTTCCACGTCCTCAATCCACGATTCGTCGCGCGGGGTATCGCGGTCATCCCAGTAGCGGTTGAGCAGTGAACCGTCCGGCATACGCACGGCGCTGCGGTAAGCCTGGTTTAGCAGCAGCGACTCCGCGCCGTCCATCCAGAAGGCATATTCCATTTTGAGGTGATCCAGATAGCGTTTCGCACCGCGCACGCCGTCCTCCTCGAACAGTTCCACCATCAGGGCAAAGACCGGCGGCTGGGAGCGGCTGAGATAATAGGTGCGGTTACCGTTGGGGATATGCCCGTAGCGTTCAATCAGCCAGGCGAAGTTGTCCGCCATACACTTGAGCAGATCGTTACGACCGCTCTCCGCCAGCCCCAGCATGGAGAAATAAGAATCCCAGTAGTAAGTCTCGCTGAATCGCCCGCCGGGTACGATATAGGCCTGTGGCAGCGCCAGCAGGGAAGACCAGGGAATATGATCCTGCGGCTCGCGCGTCAGCACCGGCCACAGGTTATCAATATGCTCTTTCAGGGAGAGTCCCGGGTCGGAGACATATTCTGTGCCGTACGTTTCCGGCATCCAGAAGTGATTCTCCACAAACTGGCGCAGGTCGAAATCCCGGTGGCGTCTGACCTTGCGGTAGCGGATCAGGATATCCAGCGGATCCATCTTCGGCGCGCAGTCGGGGAAGGTTTTGCTGTCCGCAAACAGCCGCGTCGACTGAACATGCTCGAACAGTTCAAGATAGCGGTCTGCGGGCGTCAATGCATCGGAGGCGGGTAGCCCCTCGATCATTTCGGGTTCCGGCTCCGCCTCAATCATTTCATCCAGTTTCAACTCGCAGGGATCGGTCTCGTAGCGCAGCTCTTCTGCAATCTCGAACTCGATGTTCTCGGTAGCCTGTAGTTTCTGGTTGAACATGGTGATAGGGACCTCCGGTTGTGTGTTCAAAAGACAGGTTTATCCGGGCGTCTTATAAGCGTAGACATTCGCTTCGGTAGATGGGGAGGAATATGTGCGGTAGATCACTATTTTCGGAGCATTCGTTTTGCAACGATTTATGTATGTTAACAGTAGCCTCTTCAAAAGAGGCTACTGAACAAGAGGCGAGTTTCCCGGATCAAAGGCCTTGTTTTAGCCGCTTAGCAATCGGTTCAAATTCCTCGGTAGAATGGCGCTTGAGCGTATCGGGTGCGTTATCCTCGATGGCTTTCCAGTAGGCCCACGGCACCGGTTTTTTCCCCAGCTCATAGTCCATGGCGTCCCAGGCATCTTCACGAAAAGCATAAAATGCCCAGTGTGCATGATGTTTGTCGAGGACGGTCAGGACATCATTAAGCCACTGCCTGCAGCCCTGCAGCGTGCGAACGCAGCCAAACTCTCCCGCGACAATCCGGTTTGCCGGAATACCGTGCTGTTTCGCCCAGTCAAAGGGCGCGTCCATCCATTTCGCTATGGCCGTTGCGTCCCATTTCACCTTTTTACCGCCGAACGTGACCATGCCAGGATAGTCGAACGGCACCTTACGGCGTGCATTTGGCGCGCTGGTGAAATCATAGGGCTCGTACATGTGGAAGCTGTATAGCACCCGCTTATCCTCAAGCGCGGATGGCCAGCCAGAAAAACCGCGCGCGGAGGCGTACCAGCCTCCATCGACCATAATCGGTGTGGTGGCATCAACCTCGCGGATGGCGGCAATAATCTGATTGTAGAGTGCGGGGAGGTTACGCGCCGTGCTTTGCTGCTGCTGATACCAGGTTTTTAACGCCTCTGGCGACGCCTGCTCGCTAATGTTGCCTCCTTTTTCAGGCGCGGGTTCATTGACCAGGTTCCAGGCCGCAATGCCCGGTTCGTCCTTCAGGGCCAGGGCCAAATCACGCCAGAACCGAGCGGCTTCCTGCCAGTATTTTTTGTCCTGCCAGATGCGGTCATCAAACTGGTTATTGTTATTTTGCGCCCAGCGCATGCCGGGTAAAGAGAGTGGGGCAATGACAACCTGTAGCCCGGCCGCGCGTGCTTTCCTGATGGAAGCTTTGAGCGTCGCGAGGTCTGTGGCCTCGAGCCCACGGTAGCCGTCGGCGTTGCCGAGAAGAAAATCTCTCCCGGCAGGTTTCCATTTGTCATAAGAGAGGCGAACCCACGTCGCGCCATAGCCACGCAGCGCGTCATAGTATTCCTGCGTGGGCGGCAGGCGGTTAAAGCTGTTTCCACCGTGCTGAGGGGTATCCCAGAAGGTGATTTGATCAGATGAGGAGGCAGCAAAGCAAAAAAGAAGCAGGGTCAACCCAATAAGCGCTTTCATCTCAATTCCTTTTTAGCGTGGTGATGATTTTATATTCACTGGGATGATGAAGCTTTGTCTTTAAATTATCGAGCCATATAAAAAAACTGGCCCGCGAAGGCCAGTTTTTATGACGTGCTTTCCTGCGAAAAGCCCTTAACGCATGGTCACAAACTCTTCCGCCGCCGTTGGGTGGATTGCCACGGTATTATCAAAGTCTTTCTTCGTGGCGCCCATCTTCAGCGCCACGGCGAAGCCCTGCAGGATCTCATCCATGCCGAAACCGATGCCGTGAATACCGACAATCTTCTCGTCCGGACCGACGCAGACCAGCTTCATGCGGCACGGCTGACGGTGCGAGGTGACGGCGGTATACATCGCGGTGAAGGCCGATTTATACACTTTCACCTGGTCGTCGCCATACTTCTCGCGCGCCTGCGGCTCCGTTAAGCCGACGGTGCCGATTGGCGGGTGGCTGAAGACCACGGTCGGGATGTTACTGTAGTCCAGATGCTCGTCCGGCTTGTTGTTAAACAGGCGCTCGGAGAGACGACGACCTGCCGCAACGGCTACAGGGGTCAGCTCAACCGCTCCGGTATTATCACCGACAGCGTAAATGCCCGGTACGCTGGTATTCTGGAATTTATCGACGACGATGTAGCCCTTTTCGTCGGTTTTCACGCCCGTCACGCCCAGGTTGAAGTTATCGTTAGCCGGTTCACGGCCAATCGCCCAGATCAGGCAGTCGACGGTCTGGCTGCGGCCATCTTCCAGTTCCAGGGTCAGGCTGCCGTCTGCATTTTTCACGACCGCTTTTGGCACGGCGTTGGTGTGCAGGGTTGGGCCTTCGGTGTTCATCACTTCAACCAGCGTATCGACGATCAGCGGGTCAAAGCTGCGCAGCGGCGCGTGTTTACGCACGAACAGGTGTGCTTCTGCACCCAAACCGTTAATCACGCCGGCCAGCTCAACCGCGATGTACCCCGCGCCAACAACGGCAACGCGTTTTGGCAGGGCTGGCAGCTCGAAGAAGCCGTCGGAGTCGATGCCGTATTCCACGCCCGGGATGTTCGGGTGGCTCGGACGACCGCCGGTGGCGATCAGGATGTGATCGGCGGTGATCGTCTCGCCGTTCACTTCGATCGTTTTCGCGTCCACAAAGCGGGCGAAGCCGTGGATAACGTCGACGTTATTTTTGCCCAGCACGTTGTCGTACGAGGTGTGAATGCGGTCGATGTAGGCGGTACGGCTGGCGATCAGCTTGTCCCAGTCAAAGTTATTGATGGTGGTGTCAAAGCCGTAGTCCGGGCCATACATATGGATAGCTTCACGGATCTGCGCCGCATGCCACATCACCTTCTTCGGTACACAACCCACGTTCACGCAGGTGCCGCCCAGCGCTTTGGCTTCAATCAGCGCGCACTTCTGGCCGTACATGGCCGCGCGGTTGATGGAGGCGATGCCGCCGCTGCCGCCGCCGATTGCGATGTAGTCATAATGCTTAGTCATAGCTTTTGTCCTTAATCGTGAATTGCCGCGATTGTATACCTGAAATCAATAGTTTCCACCGATGGCTGCGATTACTCCGGCACGATCCAACTGACGGTGGCGTGGCCTGTACCCGCAGGCACCAGCGTTTTGTGCAGCCACGGCAGCACGTTGTTCATTTGCGCTTCGAGCTTCCACGGCGGGTTGATTACAATCATGCCGGATGCTGTCATGCCGCGCTGATCGCTGTCCGGACGTACCGCCAGCTCGATCTGCAGAATTTTGCGGATACCCGTGGCTTCCAGGTCTTTGATCATGCGCTTGATTTGCGCGCGCAGCACCACCGGGTACCACAGGGCATAGGTGCCGGTAGCAAAGCGTTTGTAGCCTTCGTGGATGCCGGTTACCACTGCCTGATAGTCGGTTTTGATTTCGTACGGCGGGTCGATCAGCACCAGACCGCGACGGGAAACCGGCGGCAGCTTGGCTTTCAGCTGCTGGTAGCCGTCGGCTTTTTCCACGCGGGCGCGGCTGTCTTTCTGAAATTCAGAACGCAGCAGCGGGAAGTCGCTCGGATGCAATTCGGTCAACTGGAGGCTGTCCTGCTCGCGCAGCAGCTGGCGTGCAATCAGCGGCGAGCCCGGGTAGTAGCGCAGCTGGCCGTTGCGGTTGAAGTGATTCACCACGCCGATATACGGCTCCAGCTCCGCAGGCAGGTCGTCCTGCTGCCAGATGCGGGCAATCCCTTCCAGATATTCACCGGTACGCTCGGCATGCTCGCCGCTCAGCTGATAACGGCCCGCGCCCGCGTGGGTGTCCAGATAGAGAAACGGCTTCTCTTTCTCTTTGAGCGACTCGATGATCAGGCTCTGAACGGTGTGTTTAAGGACGTCGGCGTGGTTGCCTGCGTGGAAGCTGTGGCGATAACTGAGCATGGGTAATGATATTCCGCTGAATTGACGATTTGCCACAGTTTACAGCAGAACGGCAAAGATTACCCGTAGGCCCGGCAAGCGCAGCGCCACCGGGCTCTTTTCGACAACGTCCGGCATTGAAATCCTCTACACTTAACCCCATTCTAGATCCCATATGCACAGCGCCGGATGCGCGCTTCATTCACCTATTTCAACAGGACAGCGTTTATGACCAATCCATTACTGACGCCTTTTTCGTTGCCGCCGTTTTCTAAAATCCTCCCCGAGCATGTGGTTCCAGCCGTTACGCAATCGCTGGACAACTGCCGCGCGGCGGTAGAAAGCGTGGTAGCGCAGGGCGGGCCGTACACCTGGGAAAATCTGTGTCAGCCGCTGGCCGAAGTGGACGACGTGCTGGGGCGCATCTTCTCCCCGGTAAGCCACCTGAACTCGGTAAAAAACAGCCCGGAGCTGCGTGAAGCCTACGAGCAAACCCTGCCGCTGCTCTCTGAGTACAGCACCTGGGTCGGCCAGCACGAAGGGCTCTACAAAGCCTACCGCGACCTGCGCGACGGCGACCATTATGCCGAACTGAACACGGCGCAGAAAAAATCGGTCGATAACGCCCTGCGTGATTTTGAGCTGTCCGGGATTGGCCTGCCAAAAGAGAAACAGACCCGCTACGGTGAAATCGCCGCGCGCCTGTCCGAGCTCGGCAACCAGTACAGCAACAACGTGCTGGACGCCACCATGGGCTGGACGAAGCTGATTACCAACGAAGCGGAGCTGGCAGGCATGCCGGAAAGCGCTCTGGCGGCGGCAAAAGCGCAGGCCGAGGCGAAAGAGCAGGAAGGCTTCCTGTTGACGCTGGATATCCCGAGCTATCTGCCGGTGATGACCTACTGCGACAACCAGGCGCTTCGCGAAGAGATGTACCGCGCCTACAGCACCCGCGCCTCCGATCAGGGGCCGAATGCCGGTAAGTGGGACAACAGCCCGGTCATGGCGGAGATCCTCGCCCTGCGCCACGAGCTGGCCCAGCTGCTGGGCTTTGAAAACTATGCTGATAAATCCCTCGCCACCAAAATGGCGGAAAATCCGCAGCAGGTGCTCGACTTCCTGACCGATCTGGCGAAACGCGCCCGTCCGCAGGGTGAAAAAGAGCTGGCCCAGCTGCGCGCCTTCGCGAAAGCGGAGTTCGGTGTGGACGAGCTGCAGCCGTGGGACATTGCTTACTACAGCGAAAAACAGAAGCAGCACCTCTACAGCATCAGCGACGAGCAGCTGCGCCCGTACTTCCCGGAAAACAAAGCCGTTAACGGCCTGTTCGAAGTGGTGAAGCGCATCTACGGCATCACCGCCAAAGAGCGTACCGATATCGACGTCTGGCATCCGGACGTGCGCTTCTTCGAACTGTATGACGAGAAAAACGAACTGCGCGGCAGCTTCTACCTCGATCTCTACGCGCGTGAGAACAAGCGCGGCGGGGCGTGGATGGACGACTGCGTGGGCCAGATGCGTAAAGCAGACGGTTCTCTGCAGAAGCCGGTCGCCTACCTGACCTGTAACTTCAACCGTCCGGTAAACGGCAAACCTGCGCTCTTTACTCACGATGAAGTGATCACCCTGTTCCACGAGTTCGGACACGGTCTGCACCATATGCTGACCCGCATCGAAACCGCAGGCGTGGCAGGCATCAGCGGTGTGCCGTGGGATGCGGTCGAACTGCCGAGCCAGTTTATGGAAAACTGGTGCTGGGAGCCGGACGCGCTGGCGTTTATCTCCGGTCACTACGAGACCGGCGAACCGCTGCCGAAAGAGCTGCTGGATAAAATGCTGGCAGCGAAGAACTACCAGGCGGCGATGTTTATCCTGCGTCAGCTGGAGTTCGGCCTGTTCGATTTCCGCCTGCACGCCGAGTTCAGCCCGGAGCAGGGCGCGAAAATTCTTGAAACCCTGGCCGAGATTAAAAAGCAGGTCGCCGTGATCCCTGGGCCAACCTGGGGCCGCTTCCCGCACGCGTTCAGCCACATTTTTGCAGGCGGCTACGCGGCGGGTTACTACAGCTACCTGTGGGCCGACGTGCTGGCGGCGGATGCCTTCTCTCGTTTCGAAGAAGAGGGGATCTTCAACCGCGAAACTGGCCAGTCGTTCCTCGATAACATCCTGACCCGCGGCGGTTCCGAGGAGCCAATGGTGCTGTTCAAACGCTTCCGCGGTCGCGAGCCGCAGCTGGATGCGATGCTTGAGCATTACGGGATCAAAGGCTGATTGTTACGTGAAGATCTGCTTAGTAGATGAAACGGGCGCCGGAGACGGCGCCTTATCTGTTCTGGCCGCCCGCTGGGGGCTGGAGCACGATGAAGAAAACCCGATGGCGCTGGTGATGACGACAGCGCATCTGGAGTTACGCAAGCGCGACGAACCGAAGCTCGGCGGGATTTTCGTCGATTTTGTCGGTGGGGCGATGGCGCACCGGCGCAAGTTCGGCGGCGGTCGCGGCGAGGCGGTAGCTAAAGCGGTCGGCATCAAAGGGAGCTACCTCCCGGACGTGGTCGATGCCACCGCGGGGCTGGGGCGCGATGCCTTTGTGCTGGCGTCTGTTGGCTGTCGGGTGCGGATGCTTGAACGTAATCCGGTGGTGGCGGCCCTGCTCGACGACGGTCTGACTCGTGGCTACGCGGACCCGGAAATCGGCGCGTGGTTGCAGGAACGGTTGCAGCTGATCCACGCCTCGAGCCTGACGGCGCTGACCGATATCACCCCGCGCCCGCAGGTGGTCTATCTCGACCCGATGTTCCCGCACAAGCAGAAAAGCGCGCTGGTGAAGAAAGAGATGCGGGTGTTTCAGTCGCTGGTGGGGCCTGATTTGGACGCGGATGGCCTGCTTGAGCCGGCTCGTCAGCTGGCGACGAAGCGGGTGGTGGTGAAACGCCCTGACTACGCGCCTCCCCTGGCGGACGTGGCGACGACTAACGCGGTGACCACCAAAGGGCATCGGTTTGACATTTATCCGGGGACGCCGGAATAGTGCGGGCTGATGCCATCACCCTAACCCTCTCCCTGTGGGAGAGGGAACAAATATTAAAAACGGCAACTATGTTGCCGTTTTGCTTTTACCTTGTAGGCCCGGTAAGCGTTAGCGCCACCGGGCTTTTTTGCACTTACTCGTCTTCTTCGTCACGCAGTGGGACAATCAGCATATCCACGTGAACGGTGTTAATCAGCTGGCGCGCTGAAGACATCAGCTTGCTCCAGAAGTCCTGATGGTGACCGCAAACCACCAGGTCCATATCGTATTTCTTGATCGCATCAACCAATACCTGACCGAGGTCGCCGCTGCCGCTCAGGGTTTCGGTAATCGGGTAGCCCGCGTTGGTGGACAGTTCGCTCAGGGCGTGGTGCGTCTCTTCGGAGATACGCTTCTGCATATCGCCCAGATTGACGTCGATCAGACCGGTGTAAAGGTCGGAGTAATTCACATCAACGTGAATCAGCGAAACTTTCGCGTTGTAGGGACGTGCCATGGATACCGCTTTATCAACCAGCACTTTGCTCTCCGGGGAGAGGTCTACCGCGATGAGAATGTGTTTGTAAGCCATAGTGTTACTCCTTCCTTAAGTTATCGATGACTAAATAGGAAAGCCGTCGTCTGATGCTTTCATTACGGCCCAGTTAAACATATTTTTCAAGCTTTGGTGTTGATAACGATTAACCTTGTGGCAAAAAAATTAACGGATCTCCTACACTATTAAATGAGCCGTTCGGATATTAAAACGCGAACCGGATCGACTTTTGGTCATTCTTTCACTGAACTGTCTGTCAGGGCATTGGGGTGCGGTAGCTCAGAAGCCTTGCTTCATGGGCGGACGCCGGGGAGGATGTATGATTAGCACCGTCGCATTGTTTTGGGCGTTATGCGTGGTTTGCATAGTGAATATGGCGCGCTATTTCTCATCGTTACGTGCGCTGTTAGTGGTACTTCGTGGTTGCGATCCGTTGCTTTATCAGTATGTGGACGGTGGAGGGTTCTTCACCTCGCATGGACAGCCCAGCAAACAGATGCGTCTGGTGGGATATATCTACTACCAGCGCTACCGCGATCATCACGATGAAGAGTTTATTCGTCGCTGCGAGCGCCTGCGTCGTCAGTTCATTTTAACCAGCGCCCTGTGTGGCCTGGTCGTGGTCAGCATGATTGCATTGATGATTTGGCACTGAGCATCTCAACAGGCGGGGTCAGCCCCGCCTTCTTTCCTCTGGCTCAGGGCTTAACCGTGAACCGGAGATCGGAGATATCGCTCTCAATCGAAATAACCTTCCCGCTATAGGCGATATTAACGTCTCCGTTTGTATCAATGCTGGCCGCAGTGATTGTACCCGTACCTTCAATGACAGGATGTTTTATTGCCAACTGATGGATAATGTCGGTGTCTTTCCCTGTTATCTTTTCCGAGAGATAGTAACGGTAGATTGTAGGTACGGTGGCGCCACCCTGATTGTTCACGGTCATATAGAGCCAGACGCTGTCAGATAATTTATAAACGCGCTGAAGTGCATCGTTATTTCGCTGATTAGGCTGGTGGTTTAGCCACACAAATCCAATGACCAGGGCCAGAAGCGAAACCGTAACAAGGCGATGAATCCATTTAGTAGCCGTTTTGAATGGCATAGTCTATTCCGTCATGGGGGGGGCTGAGAACATTCGCGAGGATAATAGTTATTTGTGCAGTTTAAATCTGAACAGATAGTGTTCAGATTGTCCTGATTACAGCAATGGGGTGAGTAATAACAACAGCCATAAAAAAAGCGGGTCAGTTTCCTGACCCGCTTTTTTTGTCGCCTTCAACCGATTAAATCAGCTTCAGCGAAATCCAGTACAAACCGCCAGACAGCAGGATAGAGGCCGGGAGGGTAAATACCCAGGCCATCAGAATGTTGGTCACGGTTTTGCGCTGCAGGCCGCCACCGTCAACAATCATGGTACCTGCCACGGACGAGGAGAGTACGTGGGTGGTCGATACCGGCATACCGGTGTAGCTCGCCAGACCGATAGAAACTGCCGCCGTCATCTGCGCGGACATACCCTGCGCATAGGTCATGCCTTTCTTACCGATCTTCTCGCCGATGGTGGTCGCCACACGACGCCAGCCAATCATCGTACCGATACCGAGCGCCAGCGCGACGGCCATAATGATCCAGATTGGCGCGTACTCAATGGTGTTGAGCATATCGCCTTTCAGTTTCTTCAGCAGACGCTGGTCGTCAGCATTCACGTCAGGCAGCTTCGCCACTTTATCCGTCACATCAGAGATGCACAGCATAATGCGACGCAGCTGACCACGCTGCTCAACGGTCAGTTTGTCATAACTTTCGATATTGCCCAGCATGCCTTTCGCACGTTCCAGCGCGTTAATCGCGTTTGCCGGATGGCAGTGGAATTCGCCAGGCGCGGTGGTTGCACCGGCTTCCGGAGACGGGATCAGCTGGTCAACGCCGGTCGCTTTTTTCAGCAGCTCAGGGTGCTGCTGGAAATAGGTTTCAACGTTGTTGACCGCATCACGGGTACGGGTGATTTCGTAGCCGGAGGCATTCATGTTAACCACGAAGCCTGCCGGAGCAACGCCAATCAGTACCAGCATCACCAGACCAATGCCTTTCTGACCATCGTTCGCGCCGTGTGAGAAAGCCACACCAATAGCGGAAATGATCAGGGCGATACGCGTCCAGAATGGCGGCTTTTTCTTACCGTCTTTCTTTTCACGCTCTGCCGGCGTCAGGTGAATACGGGAGCGTTTTTTGGTATTGCTCCAGTAACGACGCAGGATGAAGATCAGCCCGCCCGCCACCACCAGACCCACGATAGGGGAGACGATGAGTGAGGCAAAGATCCCGAGTACTTTCGGGATATTCAACGCATCAACAACCGAGGTACCGGTCATAAGGGCGTTGGTTAACCCGATACCGATAATCGCGCCGATGAGGGTGTGAGAACTGGATGCAGGCAGGCCGAAATACCAGGTACCGAGGTTCCAGATAATTGCAGCAAGCAGCATTGAGAACACCATAGCGAGGCCATGGCCAGAACTAACGTTAAGCAGCAGATCCGTTGGCAACATATGCACGATTGCATACGCAACGCTCAGCCCGCCCAGGAGAACACCAAAAAAGTTAAATACCGCCGCCATAACAACCGCAAGCTGCGATCGCATTGCGCGAGTGTAGATAACCGTTGCTACTGCGTTTGCAGTGTCGTGGAAGCCGTTGATCGCTTCGTAAAACAGTACAAAAACCAGAGCAAGCAATAATAAAAGCCCGGTATGTAAATCCAGGCCGGCAAACAAATGTAGCATAGGACGTTACGCCATTTTGAGGACATGAACGCGGCGCATTATCCAGGACAAATGCGCGGCGGGCAAAGTGAAATATAGACTTTTTTTTAAATACCACCTGATTTGAGAAAAGCACCAGCAAGGATATTCTTTAAATTTCAATGGAATGGCTTTGTAATATCTTTTTGCGCTGGTGTGACCACAGAGGAAACTTTACAATCCGCGGCAGTTAACAAAGAGGGTTTTGACGTGGAAAGGTTTGATGCCGTGGTAATTGGCGCCGGTGCGGCGGGTATGTTTTGTGCGGCAATGGCCGGACAGGCGGGTCGTCGCGTGCTGCTGCTGGATAACGGTAAAAAGCCAGGCCGTAAGATCCTGATGTCCGGCGGCGGGCGCTGCAACTTTACTAATCTGTATGTTGAACCCGCGGCCTATTTGAGCCAAAACCGTCATTTTTGTAAATCTGCGCTGGCGCGTTATACCCAGTGGGATTTTATCGACCTGGTGGGTAAGCACGGTATCGCATGGCATGAGAAGACGCTGGGCCAGCTGTTCTGTGACGACTCCGCGCAGCAGATTGTCGATATGCTGGTGGCCGAGTGCGAGAAGGGCGGCGTGGTCATGCGCCTGCGCACCGAGGTGCTGGAGGTTTCCCGCGACGACCAGGGCTACACGCTGCAGCTGAACGGTGAAACCGTCAGCGCCGATAATCTGGTGATCGCCAGCGGCGGCCTGTCTATGCCGGGGCTGGGCGCTTCCCCGTTCGGCTATAAGATTGCCGAGCAGTTTGGCCTGAAAGTCTTGCCTACGCGCGCCGGGCTGGTGCCGTTCACGCTGCATAAACCGCTTCTCGAACAGCTTCAGACGCTTTCTGGCGTGTCTGTTCCCTCCGTCATTACCGCCGAAGACGGCACGGTGTTTCGCGAAAACCTGCTCTTTACCCATCGCGGCCTCTCCGGCCCGGCGGTACTGCAAATTTCCAGCTACTGGCAGCCGGGGGAATTCGTCACGGTTAACCTGCTCCCGGAGTGCGATCTCGACGCGTTCCTCAACGAGCAGCGTACCGCGCACCCGAACCAGAGCCTGAAAAACACGCTGGCAATGCAGCTGCCGAAGCGTCTGGTGGAATGTTTGCAGGTGCTGGGTCAGATCCCCGACGTGTCGCTTAAGCAGCTTAACAGCCGCGAGCAGGAAGTGCTGGTGGAGACCCTGACAAACTGGCGCGTTCAGCCAAACGGCACGGAAGGCTACCGCACCGCGGAAGTGACGCTGGGCGGGGTCGACACGAATGAACTCTCGTCCCGTACCATGGAAGCGCGTAACGTGCCGGGGCTCTACTTTATTGGCGAAGTGATGGACGTCACCGGCTGGCTCGGTGGGTACAACTTCCAGTGGGCATGGGCAAGTGCCTGGGCGTGTGCTCAGGCGCTGGCAGAAGACAAGTGACATAAGCGCGCTGCCACTCGTCGCGGTTGGCTTTACGGGCTGACGGTGGTGACGTCCGTCACGGCCAGAATATTGCTCGCGGCCACGGTCCCCATCCTGATATATGACGCTGCGGTAACGCCGCCAATATGCGGTGAAATAACCACGTTTTCTACCGACTGCCAGAGGTGCGGCGCGGTCAGCGGCTCGTGGGGAAAGCTGTCCAGCGCCGCGCTGTGCAGCGTGCCATCCCGGAGCGCCGCCAGTAACGATTCACTGTGGATCAGCCCGCCGCGTGCCGTATTAACCAGAATGGCGTTCCGCTTGCAGTGTGCGAGCGTCTCGCTATTGATCATCCCCCGATTCTCATCGGTCAGCGGACAGTGCAAAGAGATGACATCGGAACGGGAAAGAAGTCCGGTCAGCGTCTCTGCGCGTTCGCACAGGGCAGGCATGGACTTAGCATAGGGATCGTAAGCCAGCACCTTCATGCCGAAAGCGTGACCAATATTCGCAACGCGCGAGCCGATAGCGCCCAACCCGATTAGCCCCAGCGTTAAGCCCTCCAGTTCAATGGATTTATGCGTCGCCTTATCCCAGTGCCCGTCCCGCAGCCGCTTGTCCAGCGGCACCACGGACTTTGCGCAGGCGAGGATTAGCGCCCAGGTATGTTCTGCCACTGCCGCCGCGTTTGCCCCGGGGGCAGCGCGGACGGCGATATTGCGCTCGGCCGCTGCCGTCTGGTCTATCACATCGATCCCGCTCCCGTGCTTGGAAATAACCTGCAGAGCCGGGGCTGCATCCATCACTTTCGCGGTGATCCGGCCGTAACGAACCAGAATCGCCACGGGATTGTGTCGTTCACACAGCGCGATCAGGTCATCTTCTGTCGGCTGGCGGCCCGCAAACACCACCTTAAAGCCCTGCAGCATCACCATGGCCTGCTCCGCCAGGTCGCTTCCGGTAACCAGAACTACGTCTTTGCCCCCCATCACAGCGTCTCCCCGTCAGCTAACATACCTGCCTTACGAAGCGCGTCATCAAGCCAGTGTGGACGCAAATCGCCTTCACGGATGGCGGCAAGACGCCGGGTCTCCATCTCCAGCTTTTCTTTTGCCAGCGCGATAACTTCCTGAACCTCATCGCGCGGGATAACGACCACGCCGTCGATATCCGCGACAATCAGATCCCCGGCCTGAACCGTCGCCCCGGCGACTGAAATGGGATGATTAACCCGGCCAGAAATTAACTTTGTCGGGCCGCAGGGATTCAGACCGGCAGAAAAGACAGGATAGTGACCTTTGTTCAGGGAATCGGCGTCACGTACAGCGCCGTCGATAATGATGCCCGCAATGCCGCTCGCCTGAGCCTGAGTAGCCATGATTTCGCCAAGCAGCGCGCAGCTCAGGTCGCCTTTGCCATCGACGACCAGAACATCGCCGGGCTGTGCAACCGCCATCGCGGCATGAATCGCCAGATTATCTCCCGGACGGACTTCCACGGTGATGGCTGGACCCGCAACGGACATGTGTGGGGCCAGCGGTTTGATGCGGCCATGAAGCGTACCGCGGCGCCCGGCCACGTCGGCCAGAATGGCTGCCTGATACTCGGCAGCCCGGCGAACGTCCTCGGCAGAAACGCGTTCGAACTGGCGATTAATCGGTTTTCTTTCAGAAACGGACATGAATGCCTCCATATTGTTTTACTGAGTACAATGCAGGTGTACAGTACAAAACAACTATAGCGGTGTTGCTTTCCTTTTAGCCAGACCCGAGACGGCGTTTGTGATGTAAACACGAAGTGACTCACAAAATTTGAGGTACACTCACTGCCGGGCTAACAAGGAGATAATGATGGGGAATGAAGGCGTTGTAGCGGTTGAAAAAGCGCTGGCTTTACTGGATTGCTTCCGTCCTGGGGATGAAAGCCTGACGCTGACCGCGCTGGCACAGCTGTCGGGTTATCACAAAACCACGGTTTACCGCTTGATGAATTCTCTTGAACGGATGAATTACGTCGTCAGGCATGAAGACGGCAATTATGCGCTTGGCCCACGTCTGCTTTACCTCGGCAAGCTGTATGAACAATCTTTCCATCTTTCCCGGGTAGTTCAGCCAGAGCTTCAGGCGCTATCTCTGGCGTCTCAGGAGAGTGCCAGCTGGTATGTGCTTGAGGGCGGGCAACGCCTTTGTCTGTTTCGCGCTGAAGCGTCGCACGGCCTGCGACACAGCAATCTTCCCGGCAGCCAGTTCCCGCTCGATAATTCGGCCATCAGTAAAGTATTGCGCCATTGGGGGCTCAATGAGAGCCTGCCGGAGGGAGAAGCTGAACTCCCTTTCTACACCTCAGGCGCACGCGATCCCCACACCGCTGCGTTTGCAATGCCCGTCTTCGGCGTTCACGACAAGCTGGTTGCGGCGTTAGCCCTGACCGGGCCCATCTCGCGTCTGACGGAAGATCGTCGTGAGAAGGAGATAGGGCCGTTGATGAAGGCGGCGGCCAGCCGTCTGTCGCAGAAAATGGGAGCCAGTAAGCCCTTCTGTCAGCAGTTCTTTGGTGAAACGAGCGACGCGGCGGAAGAAAATCTTTAAACGCAGAAGCGGGACATTTGTCCCGCTTCTGTCATCACTAATGTGTAGCCTGTTTTTCATGTAGCGCCGCGTTGCGGGCCTGCCGTCCCATAATGAGCACCGCAATACCCCCGGCCAGGCACAGCACGGCCAACGGAAGCATTGCCAGCGTGTAGCTGCCCGTCCGCTCGCTGATCATGCCGTAGGCATTTACCATTACCGCCCCGCCAATCAGATTCGCGATGGCGCCAATCGCGGCCAGCCCCGCCGCCGCCGAGGAGCTGCTCATCCAGCCGGATGCCAGCGCCCAGAAAGGCCCTTTCATAGAATACGCGCCCGTCAGGATAATGCTCAGGATCACGATAGTGGCAAAGAGCGAGACGCTTACAAAGGCAGCGAACACGCCTGCGGCAATCATGAACAGCGTCAGCGCGGTATGCCAGCGGCGTTCGTTGGTGCGATCGGAGTGTCGTCCCCAGACAATCATCAGAATCGATGCCAGACCGTAAGGGATGGCGTTAAACAGACCTGTCTCAAGATTATCGAGATGGAAGGATTTCAGCAGTTGAGGAGACCAGACGCTGATCGTGGTGCCCGCGGAGGATGCGCCCGCGTAAATCAGCGCCATCAGCCAGATCTGACGATGCTTCAGCAGCTGCCACGTCGTCTGGTGTCCAATGTTCTTTTGCTGGCTCCGCTCGGTCTCAAGCGTAGTTTCCAGCCATTTTTTCTGTTCATCACTGAGCCATTTCGCCTGATGAGGGCGATCCCGGAGAATAAACCAGGCCGCAATACCCAGCAGTACCGCAGGTAAGCCTTCAATAATGAACAGCAGATGCCAGCCGCGAAGACCCAGCCAGCCATCCAGCGACAGTATCAGCCCGGAAAGCGGGGAGCCGATGAAGTTAGCGAGCGGGATGGCGACCATAAAGGACGCAATAATGCGCGCGCGGTAGCGGGACGGGATCCACCAGGTCAGATACAGCACGACGCCCGGGAAGAAGCCTGCTTCCGCTGCCCCGAGGAGAAAACGGACGATATAGAGCGACGTGGTATTTTGAACCAGCGCCATGCCCATGGAGACGATGCCCCAGCTGATCATAATGCGTGGTATCCACAGCCGGGCGCCGACTTTCTGCATGGCCAGGTTACTTGGGACCTCAAACAAGAAATAGGCCACGAAGTACAGGCTGCTGGCGAAGCCAAACGCCGCTTTGCTGAGGCCAAGGTCCTCATTCATCTGCAGCGAAGCCATGCCGATATTCCCGCGATCGATAATGGAGACCAGGTAACTGACAATCAGAAACGGGAGAATACGCCAGATCACCTTCCGCATCGTCTCTCTTTCTATGTCCTCGGTGGCGCTAGCGCCGTTACGTAAATGTTCTGTCATTGTATCCTCGCAGGGTGTGTTCTTTGTTTTATTAGGTACAACTTAGTTTTATTAAACAAAACCACTATAGCGACGGCGTGTTCTTTTTATCCAGTTAATGGAAGGTTTAAATGATGTAAATAAGAGGTGACTCACAGATAGTGCGCTGCGGATATCGCTTACGGCTGCTGACCAGCCGCAAGCAGGACGGGCTGGCAGAGAAATAATCACGCAACGCAATTATTGCACCAACTTTTCTGCCCCGTTCAACTAAGCTTCGCCCAGATGTCCCGCCGCGTTAGCGGGGCCATACTCCTTTTGGTCGAGCACGCATCATGCAGCTACTCAGTATTATTATTTTGCTTACCCTTACCGTGGTGATCCATTCGCTGTGGATGTTTGGCGTTTTGAAATTCATCAAATTAGAAGTCGATTCTGCGGTACGCATTGTTTTACGCAATGTCGGTATCGTGATCTCCATGATCTTCGCCCATCTCCTTGAGGCCGGGCTGTTTGCTGCGTTTTATTTTGTCATCGACGCGTTTAATGACTGGAACACCAGCTTCTACTTTTCGCTGGTGAGCTATGCGACGGTAGGGTACGGCGACGTCACGTTACCCCAGCACTGGCGGCTCATTGGCGGGGTGGAAGGGCTGGTGGGCGCGTTGATGGTAGGCTGGTCTGTGGCGGTTCTGGTCGCGGTGCTGCAGCGTTTGCGCGGCATGAGCGCCTAAACGGCAGATGCGCAATCCCCACCTGGTAAGGTAAAGTACCCCTCCTTGCGTAGCCGATTGGGCTGCGGCTTTGAGGGTGAAGAGGCTGATTAACGGCCCGCCCTGTCTCGTTCCTGGTTTACGCCAGTTTGCATGGTTCTGTGTTTTGTCTGCCAAAAGGGTTTTGTATGTCTGCTGCTCATCTCGGTTTCCCGACGGAAACCGTTGTTGTCTTTGTGGTGATGGCCGTTGGGGCGATGTTTATCGACCTCTTTATGCACCGTCACGATAAACCGATCTCGCTGAAAAGCGCGGCGATGTGGTCCCTTTTTTGGGTCATGATGGCGATGGCCTTCGCCGGGTTCCTGTATGTTCACCACGGCGCCGAGATGGCGAGCCTGTTCCTCACGGGCTATGCGCTGGAAGAGGTGCTCTCCGTCGATAACCTGTTCGTGATGATGGCGATCTTCGCCTGGTTCGGCGTGCCGGATAAGTACCGTCACCGCGTGCTCTACTGGGGCGTGCTGGGGGCGATTGTCTTCCGCGGCATCTTTGTGGCTATCGGCACCAGCCTGCTAAGCCTGGGGCCGTACGTTGAGGTGATCTTCGCGCTGGTCGTCGGCTGGACGGCGGTGATGATGCTCAGACGTAATGAAGAGAGTGACGAAGTGGAAGATTACTCGGGTCATCTCGCCTACCGCCTGGTAAAACGCTTCTATCCGGTCTGGCCGAAAATCAGCAGCAACGCCTTTATTCTGACGCAGAAGGAGGTGGATGCGGAGCTTGAAAAGCCGGAAAACCAGGACGTGATGGTTGGCCGCGTGAAGAAGGCGAAGCGCTATGCGACGCCGCTGCTGCTGTGCGTGGCCGTGGTCGAACTCTCTGACGTGATGTTCGCGTTTGACTCCGTGCCGGCCATTATTGCCGTGAGCCGCGAGCCGCTGATTATCTACAGCGCCATGATGTTCGCTATTCTCGGTCTGCGTACGCTTTACTTCGTGCTGGAAGCGCTGAAGCAGTATCTGGTGCACCTCGAGAAAGCCGTGGTGCTGCTGCTGTTTTTCGTGGCGTTTAAGCTGGGGTTAAATGCCACCGATCACTTCTGGCATCACGGTTACAGCATTGGCGCGACGGCCAGCCTGTTTGTGGTATTAGGCGTGCTGGCGCTGGGGATTATTGCGAGCGTGATGTTCCCGGGGAAACGTGAGGCCTGATGTACCGCCCGGTGGCGCTTCGCTTACCGGGCCTACAGTTTGGTTTTCTCCCTCTCCCTGTGGGAGAGGGCTGGGGTGAGGGCACCAGACCGCACCTAACCCTTAATCGGTGAATTCCGGCGCTTGCGCGGGTGATGGAAGTGCCGCCAGTGCGGATCCTGCGCCGCCGCCAGCAGCTCGTGGTCGCCGCGGGTGTCTCCCCAGGCGCGCAGGTGATAGGCGTTCAGATCGCCATACACTTTTTCCAGCCTTGCCACCTTCTGGGCGCAGCGGCAGTTATTGCCCGTAATGCGCCCCGTCAGCTTGCCGTCTTTCACTTCCAGCTGCGTGCCAATCAGCTTAATGCCCAGTTTGTCAGCCCACGGCTGAAGCACCAGCGCCGGGGACGCGGAACAGATGGTCACCTCGGCACCGGAATTTACCTCAGCCGCCACCGCCAGAACCCCTTCGGGGCGCATCAGCTTGTTCCAGTATTTTTCGCAAAACGCTTCCGCCTGCTGGCGCAACCAGTGTTCATCCACGCCCGTCAGGAACGTTTTAATCAGCACTTCCTTTAGCTCATCGCGCGTCAGCTTGCGACGCACGCAGTGGAGCGTGGGCAGCGCCATGCGCACCAGGCGGCCCGCGAAGTAACGTTTCCCGAAGGCAAAACGCAGGAAAGGAATAAAGCTGTCGTGGTGCGTTAATGTCCCGTCAAAGTCAAAGACAGAGAGCACGCTGGATTTCGCCACCGTCTCGTCGGCAATCATATTGGTCATAAATACGTCTTAGCTGAAATACACATTCTGTGGATCAGTTTACCTGCTTTACCAGGACAGTCCTTACATCACCACCATTTTTTTCTCGATCTTGCGATCTCAAAGTGAGTCCATTTTTGGTCTCGATAACAATTGGTGAAAAAACGAACTGTCTATATTATCGCCACATCGCAAGATATTTAGGGGAACCACTTGGCCCCACAGGTAAGGAAAAACTCACTCACTACTTCTTTCTTGATATGACTCTTAGATCGCTTATTTCAATCCTCACGTTAAGTTTTGCTTCGTTTTCTGCGTTCAGCTTTCAACTTCCAGCGTCGATGCTATCGATGAACAGTGAACTGGCTGTATCACCGGCGAAATCTGCGCTGGTGCATCAGGAAACAGGCCCGCTGCGCTCGCGCATTCTCGATCAATACCAGAAATGGAAAGGTACCCACTACCAGTGGGGCGGAACCACGCATCGCGGGGTGGATTGTTCCGCTCTGATGCAGCATCTGTTCAGCGATGCGGCACACCTGAATTTACCCCGCACGACGCACGAGCAAATCCATCGCGGCGTGCAGGTGGCACAATACCGCCTGAGGCCCGGAGACCTGGTGTTCTTCCAGACGGGTCCGAACCGCAAGCACGTTGGCGTTTATATTGGCGAAAACCAGTTTATTCACGCCTCAACCAGTCAGGGCGTAACGGTTTCAACCCTGACGGATGATTACTGGCAAGCACACTACATTACCGCCCGTCGCATCGCAGGCAGCGCGGCCTGACAGCATCAGATGATGTCATCCACGACGCCACCGTCGACGCGCAGCGCCGCGCCCGAGGTGGCGGAGGCCTGGGTCGAACAGACATAAATCACCATATTAGCTACCTCTTCAACCGTGGCCGCGCGCTGGATAACCGAGCTGGGGCGGTTGGCCATTACAAACTCTTTCGCCAGTTGCTCCAGCGATTTGCCGGTTTTTTCGATTTCATCTTTCATCATCTCAGCGAAACCGTCGGACATCGTCGGGCCCGGCAGTACGCTGTTAACCGTCACGCCGCTCCCCGCCACGAACTTCGCCAGCCCGCGCGCCAGCGAAAGCTGGGCCGTTTTGGTCACGCCGTAGTGGATCATATCTGCCGGAATATTGCAGGCCGACTCGGACGAGATAAACACCACGCGTCCCCAGCCTTTCTGCACCATGCCCGGCAGCAGGGCGCGGGAAAGGCGTACGCCGGACATCACGTTGGTTTGCCAGTAGCGCTCCCAGGTATCATCGTCGGTGGCATAGAAATCCTGTGGGCCGTAAATCCCGGCGTTGTTGACCAGAATATCGACGTTATTCGCCACCTTCAGCAGCGACTCGACCCCTTCCGCCGTGCTGAGATCGGCAATCGCGGCGCGCACCTGTACGCCCGGCACCACCTGCTGGAGCTGCTGAATGCCTTTATTTACCGATTCCGTGCTCCGGCCATTGACGATCACTTCCGCACCGCTTTCTGCCAGACCTCTGGCAATGGCGAACCCGATCCCGCCGGTTGAGGCGGTCACCAGCGCCACTTTCCCCGCAAAGTCGATTTTCATCATCTGCTCCTTATCGTTTTAACGTTCGGACCTTAAAGCGTAGCAGGTGAGGATGACGGTTCCTGGCTAAAAAGGCGCAGCAGCGTCTCAACCTGTTCATCAAGCGGGGCGAGAGAGCGCTTTACAATCAAATGTAGCGGCGTTGCCCTGCGTGCGCCGTGGCTCAACGGCAGGCGTTTCAGTACGCCCTGATCCAACTGGTTCTGGATACGTTCCTCTGGCAGCCAGCCGTAGCCGACCTGAGAGACAACGGCCTCGATGGCGGCATCGATGGTGGAGAAGGTCCACGACTCGCCGGCAGCACGCGCGGCGGGCTGGCTGTCCGCAATCTGAATAAGTGGCCACGGGCGTAGCATGTCGTCGTTAAGCGGTGCGTCGAGGTGAAAGAGGGGATGCTGATGGTGGGCCACGGCAACAAAGTCGATATTCATCAGCCATTCGCCGAGCCCGGTCATGTCCTGGCGGCGGGTGAGGACCATCACATCAGCTTCGTCGTTAATGGCGTCGGCACGGGTATTTTCCAGCACTTCGGTGAGACGGACCTGGGTCTGCGGATACTGCTGCTGGAACTGACGCAGGATGGCGAACAGGCGGCGGCGCGGGAAAATGGAGTCCACCACCAGATCCAACCGCGTGCGCATCCCGTTGCGAAGGGTTGCTGCGCGCGTCTCAACATACGAAAAGGCTTTCAGCAGCGGTTTAACCTGGCTGAGAAGCAGTTCTCCTGCCGGCGTTAACACCGCCCGTCGTCCTTCCGGCACCAGGAGGGCCACGCCGAGCCGCTCCTGCAGCAGCGACAGGTTATAGCTCACCGAGGACTGGCTGCGGTGGGTTTCTTCCGCGGCTTTGGCAAAGCTGCCCGCGTCCACCACTCGTTCCAGTAAGGACCATTGTTCAAGCGTCGTCTTATGCATAATTTATCTAAAATTTGGATGAATTTGATTAAAAAATAGCGTTATTCATTCATTTTTTGAAGGGGTACGATCGTCTCATCAAAACAAAGGAGACATCTTATGAACACCTTCGACAAACACGACTTAAGCGGCTTCGTTGGCAAACACCTTGTTTATACCTACGACAACGGCTGGAACTACGAGATTTACGTCAAAAATGAGACGACCCTGGATTACCGTATTCACAGCGGCCTGGTGGCAAACCGTTGGGTAAAAGATCAGCAGGCTTACATCGTGCGGGTAGGGGAGAGCATCTATAAAATTTCCTGGGCCGAGCCAACCGGTACTGACGTCAGCCTGATTGTGAACCTGGGCGACAAACTGTTCCACGGCACCATCTTCTTCCCGCGCTGGGTGATGAACAATCCGGAAAAAACCGTCTGCTTCCAGAACGACCATATTCCACTGATGAACAGCTACCGCGATGCGGGCCCGGCGTATCCAACGGAAGTGATTGATGAATTTGCCACGATCACCTTTGTGCGCGACTGCGGTGCAAATAATGAAAGCGTTATTGCCTGCGCGGCCAGTGAATTGCCGAATGATTTTCCTGCTAATCTTAACTAAACGCGACAGTTGATTTCGCGACAATTCAAATTAATAAAAAGTTCCCGGAGGAGGTCGGAATTCCCGCCCAAACCTTCGGGATTTTTATTTTGGTTGAGTATTCATTTACTTTTCCTATAATTTTTAGTGTAAAACAAATGAAATATTATAGTTACTGCTGTGAGTGGCCCCACAAAAAACACAAAAATTTGCTATAATCGCTATATGGCTGTTGTAAAACAAGTTTTTGTGCTTTTCTATATGCTGTTCCTCTTCTGCTTTCCCCCTGTCTTAATTTTTTCCTAAGAAAACGACGCTACTTTTGCTTCAGTTGATGGTTTGTTGACATAACTGTTATAGCGACTTAATTTTATTTGGTCTTTATTTAATAACCATCTTGCATGATTCCATTGAGCTGCCCATTACGACAGCGCAGTAATAGATGACGCCTTTAATACAGCAAGGAAATTAATAATGAGTGATTTTCTGCCTTTTTCGCGACCGTCGATGGGCGCTGAGGAAATTGCGGCGCTTCAGGACGTTTTGATGTCGGGCTGGATCACCACGGGGCCTAAGAATCAGGAACTTGAAGAGGCATTCTGTCAACTTACCGGGAATCAGCATGCGATTGCCGTCTGTTCAGCCACCGCGGGCATGCACGTCACGCTGATGGCGCTGGATATTGGCCCGGGCGATGAAGTCATTACCCCTTCCCAGACCTGGGTCTCCACGCTGAATATGATCGTATTGCTGGGCGCCACGCCGGTCATGATTGATGTGGATAAAGACACGTTAATGGTGACGCCAGAAGCCGTTGAAGCCGCCATTACCCCGCGCACTAAAGCCATTATTCCCGTTCACTATGCCGGCGCGCCGTGTGAAATCGACGCTATCCATGCCATCGGTGAACGTCACGGTATTCCGGTAATTGAAGATGCGGCCCATGCCGCCGGAACGTACTACAAGAACCGTCATGTAGGCTGGAAAGGAACGGCAATTTTCTCCTTCCACGCCATTAAAAATATGACCTGCGCGGAAGGCGGTTTAGTCGTCACGGATAATGCCCAGCTGGCACGGCGGATCCGCAGCCTGAAATTCCATGGCCTGGGCGTAGACGCCTATGACCGCCAGACGCACGGCCGCGCGCCGCAGGCGGAAGTGATCGAGCCGGGCTATAAATACAACCTGGCGGACATCAACGCCGCGCTGGCGCTGGTGCAGTTAGGCAAACTGAAAGAGGCCAACAGGCGCCGCCAGGAAATCGCTGAACGCTACCTGCGGGAGCTTGCCGATACGCCGTTCCAGCCGCTCACTATTCCGTCATGGCCGCACGTGCACGCCTGGCACCTGTTTATTATTCGCGTTGATGAAGCGCGCTGCGAGATCTCACGCGACAACCTGATGGCGGCGCTGAAAGAGAAAGGCATCGGTACCGGCCTCCACTTCCGCGCGGCGCACACCCAAAAATACTACCGCGAGCGTTTTCCTGATGTATCGCTCCCGAATTCTGAATGGAATAGCGCGCGTATTTGTTCTCTCCCTCTTTTCCCGGACATGACTCATGACGACACAACCCGCGTCATTACCGCACTCCATCAGCTTGCAGGACATTGATATGTTCAGTGCACCACCTGTACAAAAAGTATCCGTGGTAATCCCGGTTTATAACGAGCAGGAGAGCCTGCCCGAACTGATCCGCCGGACAACGGCCGCCTGCGACACGATGGGCAAGGCCTATGAAATTCTGCTAGTGGATGATGGCAGTAGCGATAATTCCGCGCTGATGCTGACCGAAGCCGCGCAGGCTGAAGGCAGCCACATTGTGGCCGTGCTGCTCAACCGCAACTACGGCCAGCACTCGGCGATTATGGCGGGGTTTAGCCACGTCACGGGCGATCTGATCATCACCCTGGACGCGGACCTGCAAAACCCGCCGGAAGAGATCCCGCGCCTGGTCGCCAAAGCCGATGAGGGCTATGACGTGGTGGGCACGGTACGTCAGAACCGCCAGGACAGCATGTTCCGTAAGCTGGCGTCACGCACCATTAACCGCCTGATCCAGCGCACCACCGGTAAAGCGATGGGCGATTACGGCTGCATGCTGCGCGCCTACCGCCGCCATATTGTCGACGCCATGCTGCATTGCCATGAACGCAGCACCTTCATTCCGATTCTGGCGAATACCTTCGCCCGTAAGGCAACGGAAATCCCGGTCCTGCACGCCGAGCGCGAGCACGGGGAATCGAAGTACAGCTTTATGCGTCTCATCAACCTGATGTATGACCTCATCACCTGCCTGACCACCACGCCGCTGCGTCTGCTGAGCGTGTTCGGCAGCATTATTGCGCTGGCGGGCTTTGCGATTTCTGTCCTGCTGGTGGTACTGCGCCTGGTCTTTGGCCCGCAGTGGGCGGCGGAAGGGGTCTTCATGCTCTTTGCCGTGCTGTTTATGTTCATCGGCGCCCAGTTTGTCGGGATGGGTCTCCTCGGTGAATACATTGGCCGTATCTATAACGATGTTCGCGCGCGTCCGCGCTACTTTATTCAACGTGTTGTCCGTCAGGAACACAAAGCATCTCAAGAGGAAATTCACCCATGAAAGCTGTTGTATTTGCCTATCACGATATGGGGTGCACGGGCACGCTGGCCCTGCTGGAAGCGGGCTATGACATTGCGGCAATCTTTACCCATCCGGACACGGCTGGAGAAAACAACTTTTTCGGCTCCGTGGCGCGTATCGCCGCCGAGCGCGGTATCCCGGTTTATGCGCCGGACGACGTTAACCACCCGCTTTGGGTGGATCGCATCCGCGCCCTCGCGCCTGACGCGATCTTCTCGTTCTACTATCGCAACCTGCTTTCCGATGAGATCTTAGGCCTGGCCGCGAAAGGCGCCTTTAATCTTCACGGTTCTCTGCTGCCTGCCTACCGTGGCCGCGCCCCGCTAAACTGGGTGCTGGTGAACGGTGAAACGGAAACGGGCGTGACGTTGCACCGCATGGTGCGCCGTGCGGATGCGGGCGCTATCGTGGCGCAGCAGAAGGTCGCTATTGATGCGGACGATACCGCGCTGCAGCTGCATCAAAAGCTGAACGCGACGGCACAGATGCTGCTGCGTGATGCGCTTCCTGCCATCCTTAACGGCACCTTCAGCGAAACCGCGCAGGATGAGAGCAAGGCAAGCAGCTTTGGCCGCCGCGCGCCGGAAGATGGTCGTCTGGACTGGAACAAACCGGCCCGCCAGCTGCACAACCTGGTGCGCGCCGTGACCGACCCGTGGCCGGGCGCGTACAGCTTTGCGGGCGTAAGCAAGTTCATCGTCTGGAAATCCCGCGTGCGTGACGACATTCCTGCCGCGAAACCGGGCACCGTCGTCTCCGTCTCCCCGCTGATTGTGAGCTGCGGCGAGCAGGCGCTGGAGATCGTTACCGGACAAACCGACAACGGCCTGTACGTTCA
The DNA here is from genome assembly GCF_043965265.1 of Enterobacter sp. ECC-249. Taxonomy (NCBI): domain Bacteria; kingdom Pseudomonadati; phylum Pseudomonadota; class Gammaproteobacteria; order Enterobacterales; family Enterobacteriaceae; genus Enterobacter; species Enterobacter sp. ECC-249. The sequence goes on along the minus strand of NZ_CP143660.1, from coordinate 278,273 downwards.
GGGCACCCAGCTGGCACAGTCTCTGGGCCTGGTGGCCGGGGCGCTGATCACCAGCGCACCGGTTGTTGCCATCAAACGCCGTACCCGCGTGCTGATCCTCGGCGTGAACGGCTTTATCGGTAACCACCTGACCGAACGTCTGCTTAAAGACGATAACTACGAAATCTACGGCCTGGATATTGGCGCGGACGCGATCAGCCGTTTCCTCGACAACCCGCGCTTCCACTTCGTGGAAGGGGACATCAGCATCCATTCCGAGTGGATCGAATATCACATTAAAAAATGCGACGTGGTGCTGCCGCTGGTCGCCATTGCCACGCCAATCGAGTACACCCGTAACCCGCTTCGCGTGTTCGAACTGGACTTCGAAGAGAACCTGAAGATCATCCGCGACTGTGTGAAATACGACAAGCGCATCATCTTCCCGTCCACCTCTGAAGTGTACGGTATGTGCACCGATAAAAACTTCGACGAAGACACCTCCAACCTGGTGGTCGGGCCGATCAACAAACAGCGCTGGATTTACTCCGTCTCCAAACAGCTGCTGGACCGCGTGATTTGGGCCTACGGTGAGAAAGAGGGCCTGCGCTTTACCCTGTTCCGTCCGTTCAACTGGATGGGGCCACGTCTGGATAACCTGAACGCGGCGCGTATCGGCAGCTCACGTGCGATCACCCAGCTGATCCTGAACCTGGTGGAAGGCTCGCCAATCAAGCTTATCGAAGGCGGGAAACAGAAACGCTGCTTTACGGATATCAGCGACGGTATCGAAGCGCTGTTCCGCATCATCGAAAACAAAGATAACCGCTGCAACGGTGAGATCATCAACATCGGTAACCCGGACAACGAAGCGAGCATTCGCGAGCTGGCCGAGATGCTGCTGGCCAGCTTTGAGCGTCATCCGCTGCGCGATAAATTCCCACCGTTTGCCGGTTTCCGCGAAGTGGAAAGCAGCAGCTACTACGGTAAAGGGTATCAGGACGTTGAGCACCGTAAGCCAAGCATTCGCAATGCGAAGCGCTGCCTGAACTGGACGCCGACGGTGAAGATGGAACAGACCATTGATGAAACGCTTGATTTCTTCCTGCGCACCGTGGAGCTGTCGGAACAGGTCTCATGAAAAAAGTCGGTTTACGTATTGATGTCGACACCTTCAGGGGAACGCGTGACGGCGTACCCAAACTGCTGGAACTGCTGAGCAAGCACGGTGTGCGCTCCAGCATTTTCTTCAGCGTGGGGCCTGACAACATGGGACGCCATTTATGGCGTCTGATTAAACCGGCATTTCTCTACAAAATGCTGCGCTCGCGCGCAGCATCCCTCTACGGCTGGGATATTTTGCTGGCAGGCACCGCCTGGCCCGGCAGACGCATCGGCGCGGGTAATGAAGCGGTTATCCGCGAGGCGGCTCAGCATCATGAGGTGGGTCTGCACGCCTGGGATCACCATGCCTGGCAAGCCTGGGCAGGCGTCTGGGATATCCCGCGCCTGTCCCGTGAGGTCGAGCGTGGGATGCTGGAGCTGGAGGCCATTACCGGTCAACCCGTGCGCTGCTCCGCCGTGGCGGGATGGCGTGCGGATCAGCGCGTCGTGAAGGCCAAAGAAGCCTTCGCGTTTCGCTACAACAGCGATTGCCGCGGCACCGGGCCCTTTTTGCCGCTGTTAGGCGAAAACCGCTACGGTACGGTGCAAATTCCGGTCACGCTTCCCACCTGGGATGAAGTAGTCGGGTGCGAGGTCAAGGCGGATGAGTTCAATCGCTACATCCTGGACCGCATCCATCGTGATACCGGCACGCCGGTGTACACCATCCATGCCGAAGTGGAAGGGATTGCGTATCAGCATGATTTCGACGAACTGCTGACGATGGCCGCTCAGGAGGGCATTGAATTCTGCCCGTTGAGCGAGCTGCTGCCGGACGACCTCAGCACCCTGCCCGTGGGCAAAGTCGTACGTAATGAACTGGCTGGCCGGGAAGGCTGGCTTGGCTATCAACAAACCGTGAGTCCGGTCCCATGAAAACAGCCCGTTATGGCTTAGCGCTTCTCGCACTGTTTATCGTTTACTACCTCATTCCGGTCGATATCCGCCTGCTCTGGCAGCCTGATGAAACGCGCTATGCGGAAATCAGCCGCGAAATGCTGGCCTCCGGAGACTGGGTTGTCCCGCATTTTCTGGGGCTGCGTTACTTTGAAAAGCCGATTGCCGGTTACTGGATCAACAGCATCGGGCAGATGCTGTTCGGGCACTCGAACCTCGCGGTACGCGCCGGGTCCATCTTCTCCACCGGTTTAGCCGCGCTGCTGGTCATCTGGATGGCCTGGCGTATCTGGCAGGATAAGCGGACAGCCATTTTCTCCGGCCTGATCTTCCTTACCTTGTTCCTGGTGTACGGCATCGGCACGTATGCGGTGCTGGATCCTATCATCACCCTGTGGCTGGTGGCGGCGATGTGCAGCTTCTGGCTGGCGTCACAGGCCCAAACCGTTGCCGGAAAAGCGGGCGGATATGTGCTGCTTGGACTGGCCTGCGGGATGGGGGTGATGACCAAAGGCTTCCTGGCGCTGGCGGTACCGGTGATTGGCGTGCTGCCGTGGGTGATCGCCCAGAAGCGCTGGAAAGAGGTGCTGATTTTTGGCTGGCTCGCGATCCTGAGCTGCGTGCTGATTGTTCTGCCGTGGGGGCTGGCCATTGCGCAGCGTGAGCCTGACTTCTGGCGTTACTTCTTCTGGGTTGAGCATATTCAGCGTTTTGCCCAGAGCGACGCGCAGCATAAAGCCCCGTTCTGGTACTACATACCGTTCCTGATTGCGGGCAGCCTTCCGTGGCTGGCACTGCTGCCCGGCGCGTTTCGTCTCGGCTGGAATGACCGGCAAAACGCGGGTGGCGGGTTCTATCTGCTGGGATGGGTGGTGATGCCGCTGCTGTTCTTCAGCATCGCCAAAGGCAAGCTGCCGACCTATATCCTGCCGTGCTTTGCCCCGCTGGCGATCCTGATGGCGCGCTATGCCTGCCTCGCGGCGGAAAAAGGCGCCAGAGCGTTACGCATTAACGGCGGGATTAACCTGGCGTTTGGCGTTATCGGCGTGGTGGCGGCGCTGGTGGTCTCGCCGTGGGGACTATCTAAGCATCCGGTCTGGACGTCGGTCGAACTGTATAAAGTGTTCTGCGCGGTTGTCGCGTTCCTCATCTGGGCGGCGGTAGGCTGGTTTACGCTCAGGCAGAGCCAGCAGCGCTGGTGGCTGGCGGCACTGTGTCCTGCAGGGCTGGCGCTGCTGATTGGTTTTGCCATTCCTAACCTGGTGGTGGATTCCAAACAGCCGCAGTCGCTGGTCGACACCGTGCGCGAGCCGCTTCAGGACAGCCGTTATGTACTGGTCAATAACGTGGGCGTGGCCGCTGGCCTGGCGTGGGAGCTGAAGCGCAATGACATCACGATGTTCGATCAGAGCGGCGAACTGCGTTACGGGCTGGATTATCCTGATGCGAAAGATCGTTATGTCGACAAAGATGACTTCGCGCAGTGGCTGGCGGAGCACCGTCAGCAGGGACGCGTATCGCTGGTGATGCTGCTGTCAAAACATGACGATATCGCGCGCGCAAATCTGCCAGAACCGGACAGCCTGTATATCCAGGGCCGTCTGGCCTACCTGCAGTATCTGCCGAAGTGATGACCTGGATCTGGCTGATACTGGCAAGCCTGCTCAGCTGCGCGGGGCAACTGTGCCAGAAACAGGCTACCCGTCCGGCGAAAGCCGGGCGGCGTGGCGTGCACATCGCGCTGTGGCTGGGTCTGGCACTGCTGGCGCTGGGTAGCGGGATGCTGGTCTGGCTGGTGGTGCTGCAGCGCCTGCCTGTCGGTATCGCGTACCCAATGCTGAGCCTCAATTTTGTCTGGGTGACGCTGGCGGCGAAGGCATTCTGGCGTGAAAACGTCGCGCCGCATCACTGGCTCGGGGTGGGGTTCATCATCATTGGGATTATTGTGCTGGGAGGGAGCCTGTGAAAGGAGCGTTCTGGGCCTTATGCAGCGTGCTGTTAGTCAGCGCGGCGCAGTTGTTGCTGCGCGAGGCCATGCAGGCATTGCCACCGGTCAGTGAGATCCTGGTGTTTGTTTCCGCGCTATGGCACTTCTCGTCCGGCACGGGTGCGCTGCTGCTGGGGTTGACGGGGTATGTGGCCTCCATGGGCTGCTGGTATCTGGCGCTGCATCGCATGGCGCTCAGCAAAGCGTATGCCCTGCTGAGCCTCAGCTATATTCTGGTGTGGGGCGCGGCGATCCTGCTGCCCGGCTGGGGGGAACGCTTCTCCTGGCACGGACTGGTGGGCGTCGGGTTTATTATTCTGGGTGTGTTAGTGATTTTTCTGCCCCGAGCGTCCCGACGTGAATAATCGACTCGTGGGTCAGGGTATAAGGGGTCGATGTGCAGACGGCAAGGCTCAGCGAGCCGACCTGTAGCTGACTGACCGCGTGCGTCTGCGCAGTGCTGTCAATGCTGACAATCTGCCAGGCGCTGCCGCCACGCTGTTTCACAATCGCTTCTTTCCGCGTCCAGATACGCCAGAACGCGGAAAGCCGTTCCTCCGGCGCTTCACGCTCCAGTTCGTCATGCTCGGTCATGCTGAATACCGCATTAGCCAGCGCCTGCCAGTTCTTCCTCGGGCGAATCACTTCGATATCACAGCCGACTTCGCCTTCATCGCTCATCAGCAGGGCAATATCGTCACCGCTGTGGCTCAGGTTGAACCACAGCGGATCCCCCTTCGCAAAGGCTGGTTTGCCCTGCTCGCCGTAAATGATGTCGGGGAGCGGGCGAGGGGATAGCGTTCTGGCGAGCAGCGTCCTCCCGGCCAGCCAGGAGGCCTGTCGGGCACCCTGAGGTGCCCCGTCCGCGAGCGTTGACGCCAGCGGGTCAGCGCAAAGAGTGGAGATTTTTCCCAGTACAAACTGGTACATAGCTACGCCCAGCGTTTAATGATAATCGAGGTGTTGATGCCGCCAAACGCGAAGTTATTGCTCTGCAGATACTCGCAGTCAATCTGACGGGCTTCTCCCATAATATAATCTAAAGCACCGCATTGCTCATCCGGCTGCGTTAAATTGAGCGTCGGGGCAAACCAGCCTTCACGCATCATCTGCAAACTCATCCATGCTTCCAGCGCGCCGCAGGCCCCCAACGTATGGCCAAAATAGCTTTTCAGCGAGGAAACTGGCACGTTGTCACCGTAGATGGCGGCGGTGGCCAGGCTTTCGGCGATATCACCGCGATCGGTGGCGGTACCGTGCGCGGAGATATAACCCATATCTCGGGCGCTCAATCCCGCCATGGCCAGCGACTGCTCCATGCAAATCTGCATGGTTTCACGCTGAGGCTGGGTGATATGTGCCGCGTCACAGTTAGTGGCAAAGCCTACGATTTCGCCGTAGATTGTGGCGCCGCGCGCTTTGGCGTGCTCCAGCTCTTCCAGAATCAGGGTGCCAGCGCCTTCCCCAATGACCAGACCATCGCGCTGCGTATCGAACGGTGAAGGGGTGGTTTTAGGTTCGTCGTTACGCTGGCTGGTGGCAAACAGCGTGTCAAACACCGCCGCTTCAGACGGACAAAGCTCTTCCGCGCCCCCCGCGACCATCACGGTCTGATACCCGTGGCGAATCGCCTCCCAGGCGTAGCCAATCGCCTGGCTGCCGGAGGTACACGCGCTCGACGTCGGGATCACGCGGCCACGTAACCCAAAGAACAGGCCGGTATTCACCGCGGTCGTGTGCGGCATCATCTGGACGTAGGTTGTCCCGGTGATGTTATTGGTGTGCTTTTCGGTGAGCATGGTCGCAAATTCGCTGACCGGGCCGGTGCTGCCTGTCGAAGAACCGTAGGCGATACCGGTTTGACCGTTGGTGAGCACCGCTTCGCCAATCAGTCCCGCCTGCTCCAGCGCCAGCTCGGTAGCGCGGGTCGACATCAGCGACACCCGGCCCATGGCGCGAATACGCTTGCGGGTATAGTGTTCCGGCAGCGTGAAATCATCGATCGGCGCGCCCAGGAGGGTATGCAGGCCATCATACACCTGCCATTCCGGCATTTTACGCACCGCGTTTTCATACGCCAGCAGCCTGCTGGAAACGGATTGCCAGCTTTCGCCAAATGCGGTCACGCCGCCCATGCCCGTAATCACCACGCGACGCGTCATAGCATTCCTCCGTTAATGGAAATGACCTGGCGGGTGACGTAGCCCGCAATATCCGACATCAGATAGCTTGCCAGCCCGGCGACTTCCTCAGCCTGGCCCATACGTTTCATTGGGATGATGGACATCGCTTCCTTCAGCGCGGCTTCTTCCATCTCAATCATGCCGGTATCAATCAGCCCCGGGGCAATGCAGTTCACGGTGATCTTGCGTTTTGCCAGCTCGATCGCCAGCGCTTTGGTGGCGCCGATAATGCCCGCTTTGGCCGCGCTGTAGTTCACCTGCCCGCGGTTGCCCATCACGCCGGACACGGACGATAAGGTGATAATGCGCCCCCCTTTACGGGTGCCAATCATCGGCATAATGCAGGGGTGAATGACGTTATAAAAACTGTCGAGATTGGTGTGGATCACGCTGTACCAGTCGTCTTCGCTCAGCGCCGGAAAGGCGCCGTCGCGGGTAATTCCGGCGTTGCTGACCACGCCATACCACGCGCCATGGGTTTCAATCTCCTGCTCCAGCACCTCGCGGCACTGTTCGCGGTTGCCCACATCAAAGGTGAGTAAACGACCGTTGCCACCCGCCTGCGTGATGGCGTCCAGCGTCTCCTGAGCGCCTGCGGCATCACGATGGTAATGCACGCCTACGGTAAACCCGTCGGCGGCAAGCTGGCGGGCGATGGCGCGCCCTATGCCTTTGCTGGCCCCGGTGACCAGTACGGAACGACTCATGCGTTAGATCCCTGATTAAAAAGCGATGTTAATTCTTCTGCGCTCGGCTGGAAGGTGTTGACCCGGCCCGTGGCCAGCGTCTCTTCATTAGCGGAAATCGCGCATTCAAAACTGCCGAAGCGTTCGTCCTGCATCAGCAGCTTAACGGTAATGTCCAGCGTCAGGTCTGCGGCGAAATGCCCGCTGGTGCAGACCAGCTCGCGCGCGCCGAGCACCATGCCCAGCGCGATATGTTCCTGGCCCTGCTGCTGACGATGCCAGCCTGACCAGACGCCAACGGTCTGCGCCATAAGCTCGAGCGCGTACCAGCCCGGCAGGTCGCCATCGGCATTGAGAAACGGCGCCAGCACGCTTTTCCCGTTGACCGCCACGCGGCAGACCGCCGTATCGTCCGTAACTTTCTCAACGGACCCCAGCAGCATCATCGGCGCCTCGTGCGGCAAATAGGCTTCGGGTGATAAATAGCTCATGAGGCTCTCCCCAGCAGAATGCTGGCGTTGTTGCCGCCAAACGCGAACGAGTTAGACAGAATGACCGGCTTTTTCAGGGCGGTGCGCTGGCGCAGCAGGCCGCACGGCGCCAGCGTGTCGTCGGGCGCGTAGCGGGCGAAGTCCTGCGGCGGTAAGGGCAGGTCGCGCGTCAGAATCAGCCAGCTCAGGGCCGCTTCGGTAATACCGGCAGCGCCCAGCGTATGGCCGGTAAGGTGTTTGGTTGAGCTGCACGGCACGCTTTCCCCGAAGAGATCGTGTACTACCTGTGATTCAATCTGATCGTTAAGCGGCGTGGCCGTGCCGTGCAGGTTGATGTAGCCGATATCCTCCGGCTGCATACCCGCTTCGTTAAGCGCCTGTTTGATAGCCCTTATCGCCCCTTCACCCTGAGGATGCGGAGCGGAAATATGGTACGCATCGCTGGATTCGCCCGTTCCGAGCAGCGCCACGTCGGCGGGCTCCCGGCTCAATACCATCAGCGCGGCGGCTTCACCAATGGTGATACCCTGGCGGTCGCGACCAAAGGGTTCGCAGAGCGTAGGGGAGAAGGATTCAAGGCTGTTAAAGCCGTTGACGGGCATTCGGCTCAGGGTATCGGCCCCGCCGACAATGGCGATATCCACCAGCCCGGCTTCAATCAGACGTTTGCCACCGATCATCGCCCGCGCGCTGGAAGAGCAGGCCGTGGAGATCGTATAGGCCGGGCCTTCGAGCTGAAGCCAGTTGGCGAGGAAGCGGGACGGATCGCCCAGCTCCTGCTGCGGATACTGCCAGCGCGTGCTCGCTTCGCCATGGGTCATGCGCTGTACGTGCTCATCGCCTTCATCCAGCCCGGAGGTGCTGGTTCCCAGCACCACGGCCACGCGGTCGCGACCGACGCGGGCGATAGCCTCGTCGACGGCGAGCTGCATCTGCGCCAGTGCGGCCAGCAGCAGCTGGTTATTGCGGGTGCGGTGTGCGGAGAAGGTGTCCGGGATGGGCGGCAGTTCGCCTTCCACGCCGCCCAGAACGGCTTCGGGCGAGTCCTGCAACCAGCCGGTCCGGGCGTGCATACCCGGCGCCACGCCTGCCGTCAGGTTCGCGGCTATCTCGTCAGGCGAGTTGCCCAGCGCGTTGACCATGCCAACAGCGGAAATATAAATCATCTCAGTCACCCAGATATTGAATGGTGATGTGGTATTTGAACACGTGCTGCTCGATGCCGATCGGCTCACGCTTGCCTTTGCGCAGGAGGTAGACAATCTCCGTCACCAGCTTGCCGCTGGCGTTGCGCAGCTCGCGCCGATCGCCATTGTCCGTTAACGTCCAGCCCTTCGGCAACTGCGGCTGCCAGGCGCTAATTGGCCAGTGGCTGAGCATCACGTCAGCCAGCACCTGGCTGGCGGGCGGCAGATTCGGCACGACGATCGACTGCTCGGTATGAATACCGGTCTCATCGTACGTCGCGAGGAACAGACGAATGCCCACGGAAGAGAGCCCGGCCAGCGTCACCTTATGCGCATCCGCGTTGAGCATCACCAGCAGGGACTGCGTTTGTCCGTTAAAGCTGCCGGTCAGCAGCTGTTGGGAGTTGACCGCCGGGCTGATGCCGGGCGGCGGCAGCGTCACTTGGGTGCCCGGCTGGAGCCAGGCCTGAGGCCGCGTCTCTTTGGTATCGGTCGAATGGCTGCAGCCTGCCAGCAGCAGCGCCGCGGCCAGCGCGAGCGCGCGGTAAAAAGCGTTCATTTACGTTTTCTCTCTTTCTTATCTGGCATCGCCAGCGGAGCCAGCAGGAAGGCGGTAAAAATACCGCTCACCAGCACGATACCAAAGCTGCTGATGGCCTGGGTGGCGCTGAAGACGAGCATGCCCAGCGTCAGCAGCGTGGTCATCATGGCCAGCGTAATCGCCAGCATTGAGGTCAGCGGCGTACCGCGCGGGTTGCTGAAAAACAGCGTGTAGTTAATGCCAATGCCGAGCACCAGTACCAGCGCCAGCAGTGAGAACAGATTCACCGGGTGGCCCGTTGCGGCCAGGACCGCCAGCCCGCAGCTCAGCGACAGAACGGACGGTACCAGGCTTATCAGCCCTTTACGCCAGCCGAGGCGCAGCATCGCCCCGCAGGCAATCACTGCCAGCGCGGCAAACAGTAGCCCCGTCAGCAGCGTGCGGTAGAGGGCAAACAGGCTGTCAAAGCTGGCTTTGCGATCGACCCAGACGACGCCGTCATGGCGCGCGGCCAGTTCACCGAGGTACGCGCTGTTTTTCGCGCCGTCAACCGGTACGAGCACGCCGCTTTCCCCGTCGGGCAGGGTCAGCCAGAGCAGACGCCAGCCTTCGCTGGCCGGGCTTTCAAGCCACGCGTCCACGCTGACCGGCATGGCGTCGAGATTCGGGGATACGGTGTTGAGCCCGGCGCTTTTCAGCACGTTCGTTACCGCAGGGGCAGCGTCGCGTAGCAGCATAAGATCGCTTTTCTGGCGGGCCAGCGAGTTCAGCGGCAGGGTACGCCAGCGGGCGATCTCTCCCGCTTTTTGCGCCTCCGCCAGCGCCGGGGTAAAGGCTTCCAGCCGTTCCAGCGTTTGCTGTGGCGAGGCGCCATGAACCACAAACCATTTTTGATCGACGCTCTGTCCGGTCAGGGCGGTAATGGCCTTCTCCTGCGCCAGAATATCTTTCGGCAGCGCCTGAAGCTGGGCGATGTCGTCGTCCACCCTCAGGGTGCTCATCCCCACGGCGGAGAGCAGCGCCAGCGCGACGGGGAGACCAACGGACAATTTTTTATTGCGTCGCCAGGCGGCCAGCCAGCGCAGCATCAGGACCATCAGCGGAACCGGGCGCACCGGTAAACCCCGGCACAGCCACGGATGCCAGAAAATCACCGTCAGGCAGGAGGCGCTCAGTCCCACGGCGGCGAACACCGCCATCTGGCGGATCCCGGGGAAGGGAGCCAGCATCATAATCAGGTAGGCGGCGACGGTCGTCAGCAGCGCCAGCAGCAGCGCATTGCGTACTTTCGCCAGGCTTTGCCAGGGGGAGTGCTCCGCGCCGTGTACCATCCGTTCGGTCAGGTAGTAGAGCGTATAGTCGGCTGAAATACCGATAATGCTCATGCTCATCACCAGCGTCATCAGGTGCAGTTCGCCAAAGAGCAGCAGCGTCACCACCGTGCCCGCCAGCGCGCCGATGGCAATCGAGAGCACGCTCAGCAGCAGCGGGCGCAGAGAGCGGAACACCGCCACGATGAGCAGGAACACGCCAAGCAGAGTGGCGATACCCAGCGTCGAGACGTCGCGTTTGGCCTGCTGACTGGCGTAATCGCTGTAGAACACGGTCCCGCGGGAAAGCAGCTGCGCCTGCGGGTAACGCGCTTTTAGCGTCTCCTGCAGCGCGTTAAGCGTCGTCACGAGCCGGTGGGTCTGCTGCATATCAAATGACGAGCCCGCCAGCTCGCCGTGGAGCAGATACCAGTAGTTTCCCGCCTCATCTTTTGTGACCAGCCAGCCGTCCATCAGCCGCAGCTTCTGGCCGTTTTGCGCCAGGGCGAGCTGCGAGCCGCGCATGAGCATCAGGGGATCGTTTTGCAGCTCTTTGCCGCTGACGCCGGAAAAGGCCGAGTAGAGCTGAGATAAAATCCACTGCGCCTGCGCTTCACCGCCGTTTTGCAGGCGTGCGCGGGTGGCGGGATCGATCAGGCCATTTCGGTGCTGCCAGAAGAACTCTCCCCAGGCCTTTTGCCCGGCGGCGTCCATCGGGCCTTTGACCTCGCTGAGCGCGTCGCTGCTTTGCAGCATCGCCAGCCACTGCTGCGCCACGCGCGAATCCGGCTCTTTGCCGGGGCTGACCAGCCAGACCAGCTGGCGGTCGAGACGCTGCATAAATCCGTCGTTAAGCGCCGGCGGGATCGCCCCCAGCGTCTGTTTCGGCAGCATGGCCAGCACGCTGCTGTTCAGACGCGCGCCGGGCAGCAACGACAGCAGCACGCCCAGCAGAATCAGGCATAACGTGGCCCACAGCAGCGCCGGGCGCAGGGATTTACGGTGCGGCAAAGCGTTGGCGTTCGTCATCGGTCAGGCTGGCGGGCGTCAGTTGGTGGCGTGAAAGGGCAATATCGGTACGGTCGCCCTGCTTGTCGTTGAGACGAATCGTCTCCAGATAGGTCGCGCCGCCCAGATCGAGGGTGGCGAAAATCTTGTCCAGCGGCGTCGTTTTGGGCGTAAGCACCAGCGACCAGCGGCCCGCTCCCAGGTCTTTAAAATCAATGCGGAAGTTCTCTTCCAGCACCTTGCGGTCGGCCTGGAACAGGGCGCGCAGAAGATGGTTGAACTGGAACATCTGCGGATTATTGTCGGCAGTGATGGTCTGCGGCGGCTGGCCGTTGATCGCCTGAACCATCCGTTTGTCATCGAGCAGGAGCGTCATCGGAAACGGCGCTTTTTGATCCCACAGCAGGCCGCTGTCGCGGGCGATCAGCATCTCCCCCTGCGAGCGCAGCGGCTGCGGCATATCTTTTATCGTGCGAACCTGTTCGAAGTGCGCGCGCACGACGGGCTGCTCGGTGAAGCGCTGCTGCAGCTCATCCAGGGTTACGGCGCTGACCAGCGGGCTGACGATCAGCGCCAGCAAAGGCAACCATTTCATGGCGTCACTCCCATTCGTTCAAACAGTATTGCCGGACTCACAAAGCACATTTCGCGGGTGGCTTCTTCTACCGCCACCTGGATGGTATAACCGGTGGTCGTGCGTTTGCCGGTCTGCGCATCGAAAATTTGATAGGCAATGCGCAGGCGGTTTTCATACTCTTCAATGTGCGCGCGGACGCGAATACGCTGCTCAAAGGTCACCGCATCGCGGTATTTCACTCGGGTATCGACGACGGGCCAGACGTAGCCGGAGGCCTTCATCTGGCGATAGCCATAGTCAAACTGATTGAGCAGCGCCTCGCGGGCGATCTCAAAGTAGCGGAAATAGTTACCGTGCCAGACCACGCCCATCATATCGACGTCGTGGAACGGAACGGTGATCTCGACTTCAGTCGTAAAGCGGGGATCGGTCAGCACCCTTTACTCCTTCTCTCTGGACTCTGGCAGATGCCAGAAATCAAAAAAATTAAACCAGTCGAGCGGCGACATGAGGGCGTAATGTTCCAGCCGCTGCGCGTAGCGATCGACGGCATCCTGCAGCGCCTGCTGGCGTTCACCGCGCGGCAGGCGCAGCGGGTCGGCGAACGGTTCGCAGTGCAGGACGAGCTTATCCTGCTGGCGCAGGGCGAAAATCAGCACCACCGGGCAGCGCAGGATGGAGGCCAGGATAAACGGCCCCTGAGGAAACGGCGCTGGCTGGCCCATAAACGGACTCCAGATCACGCGCCACTCGCCGCCACGCTGCGGATTCACCGCGATGCGATCGCCCACAATCGCGACCCATTCTCCGCGCTCAAGCTTCTCTTTGATGGCAATGGCCGTATCGGGGCCGATGTCGGTGACCGACATCAAATTCACGCTGGCCTGAGGTGCCATTTCGCTCATGATTTGCTTAAAGCGCCGGGCGTTCTCGCTGAAGACCAGGGCGGTAATAATTTTGCTGCCGTCCAGCTGGGCCAGCGCCCGGCAGGCTTCTACGTCGCCAAGGTGCGAGGCGAGCAGCAGCTTGCCCTGCGGCGCCGCGATATCTAGCGTTTCGCTCGCGCCGGGAGCAAAGACCACGTCGCGATCAAACTTCAGCTCACCGCGCCAGCTGGCGACTTTATCCAGCATCGCGTTGCCGAAGCGCATGAAATGGAAAAAGCTGTTGAGCCGCGGGGGGACGGACATGTTCCGCTGACGCAGTTCTTGCTTGACCCTTCCAGTCCACTGCCGCGAGGCCTGCCGCGCCGTACGCGCGCTAAGCCAGTACACGCCGATCACCGGCCACAGCAGTACGGTAAAGGCCCGCCGCCCCAGCAGTTCCCAGACGCGCAGCATCAGGCGCATCCCCCGCAGACCCTTGACCTCGTCCTGCTGAGCCCAGTGCTGGCGGCGTCGACGGAAAAGCAGGCCGGGCATGCGGGGCAGCATGCCGAAGAACAGTCGGGTATGCATCAGGGAGATACGCACGTTATCTTTTAACGCATCGAAGTGGGACAACCCGTCCTGCGGGTAGGTCACGCGCGTGGGCAGAAAGACGCTGGTGTTGCCCTGCCAGTAGAGACGGACCATCACTTCGGTGTCAAAGTCCATCCGTTTACCGAGCGTTTCACGCGCCGCCAGCCGCAGCGTGGGCGAGACCGGGTAGACCCGAAAGCCGCACATGCTGTCTTTAAGCTGCAGGGATAACGTCTCAATCCACACCCAGACGTGGGTTACCCAGCGCCCGTAGAGTCGCGAGCGCGGTATGGAATCATCGTAAATGGGCTGACCGGAAATCAGCGCGTCCGGGTGACGCTCCGCCAGCGCCAGCAGTTTGGGGATATCTTCGATGGCGTGTTGGCCGTCCGCGTCCACCTGCACGGCGTGGGTAAAGCCCGCGCGCGCGCACTCCTCCAGCCCCCTGATGACTGCGGCACCTTTCCCGGCGTTTTGCGCCAGACGGACCAGCGTCATCTGCGGCTGCTCCGCCGCCAGGCGTTCGAGCTCCTGACGGGTGATCGCTTCGCTGCCGTCATCCACCACCAGGCACGGCAGGCCGAACGGTGCGAGACGCGACAGCACGCTGGCGATCATCGCGCCGTGGTTGTAGCACGGGATCAGCACGCAGGGACGAAAGATTACTGACATAGCCGAATTTTCCCGCTGCTGGCGGTATGGCGCTCAGCCCCGGCGTGACGCTGGTAGCTGAAGGTCAGCATCTGACGTTCGGCATGCCACTCAAGCGCCAGCGTCACCGTGGTTTCCGGCAGCAGAGGCGCCTGGAACTTCACGTTTTGAATGCTGTGAAAGCGGTAGCCCGGAGCCAGTAATGTCGTGGCGTAGTGCATCACCCAGTCAAGCTGCGCAACGCCGGGCAGCAGCGGTTGTACGGCAAAATGGCCCTGAAACCAGAACAGCGCCGCGTCGAGATGCAAAATGATTTCCAGCTTCTCCGGCTGTGTCTGGTGGCGCTCAATTTCATGAATTCTCATGAAATAACTCCTCTAACTGCGCATAGACACGCTTGTTCATACTGTTTACCGGCATTTCATCGACAATACGCCAGTAGCGTGGAACGGCGACCGGCTCAAGCCACGGCAGCAGGGCGCGACGCCAGGCGAATTCCTGCGCTTTTTTATCCTGCATATACCCGCGCTGACGAACCGCTTCGTCCAGCACCAGCAGCGCGCCAATCCCCTGACGGCCTCCGCGCGTGACCGGCAGTACAGCCGCCTCGCAAATGCCGTCGAGCTCCAGCAGGCGACGTTCGATCTCGTTAAGCGAGATGCGCTTTTCTTCAATTTTGACCACCCGCCCGCGACGCCCGGCGATGCTGAACAGCCCCTCGCTGTCGAAGTGGAGGATATCGTCCAGCTGGAGTCCTTCAGCCTCATGGATCAGTGGCGACGTGACGCGACAGGCTTCATCTTCCTGATGGAAGATAACGCCGGGGAACGCCAGCCACGGGACGTTATCCTGCTGGCGATGGCGCCAGGCGAGGATCCCGGTTTCGGTGCTGCCATAGATTTCGTCCGGCCAGATGTTAAGCCAGCCAGCGGTGGTGGCGACGTCACACCAGGGCAGCATTCCGCCTGCGGAAATCAGCGCCCTGACGGGCGGCGCGGCCAGCTCGGTATCCAGGCGCTTCAGAAACGCCGGGCTGCTGATGAACAGGTAATGCCGGTCATGAGGAAGGGCGGCCAGCTGTTCAGCGTAGTAGAGCATCGCGGCATGCAGCGGCAGACCCAGCGCCATCGGCAATACGATGCGGAAGGTCAGACCGTACAGATGTTGCGGTACCACCGAGGCGACAACGCTGCATCCTGCCAGACGCTCGCCGAAGCGGTCAGCCAGCAGACGGGCCTCGCGATCCAGGCTGACGATGTGCTTAACCACCCGGCGCGGCGCCCCCGTGGAGCCGGAGGTGAACAGTTCAACGAAGCGGCTTTCGTCAATCTCCGGCAGAGGCGTCCAGTCGCTGGCTGTCTGATGGCTGGAGGCCACCACAATCAGCTTTCCATGGAGATCGAGAGTCCGATCGCTCAGAACGCCGCTAAACAACGACTGCTGTTCTTCAAGCTGCGAGACGCGGCTATGGCCGGGAATGACCGGTGTTTTACCGGCATGCAGCGAGGCCAGCAGCGCAACGATAAACAGGTAGCTGTTTTCAAAGCACAGCGCCCAGCGCTCGCCTTCCTGCTGATGCAGGGTGTTGACCAGTAAGGTCACGTCGTGGCGCAGCTGGCCCAGCGTCCAGGTACGATCGTCAAGCCAGGCTACGGGCGTATCGTCAGGGCGCGGCGCGTTTAACCACTGGCCCAGCGGAAGGGGGTTAGTCATTGTGCATCTCTTTTTTTATCACCCGTTGGCGCACCAGCCACTCGGTCGCCATCAGCGTTCCCATCAGGATATAAGCCACCATGCCGTTCCACAGCGTCCATAGATGCATGTCGCCGTGGAGAACGGTGAACAGCGCCATCGCGCCGTTTCCGATGAAAAAACCGCACCAGACGAGGGTCACCTTGCGGGTATAGCGCACGCCCTCCGGGGGCAAATCTGGCTCGCGCAGGCGCGCCAGTCGCTCGACCAGCGGCATCGCAGTCCACAGCGAACCGCCGAACACGGCCAGCATCACAAGGTTGACGACCACAGGGTAGAACAGCAGCCACTGGTGGGTTTTCAGCAGGTAGCTTGCCGCGCAGAGCGCGATGCCCGCCAGCGCCACGCACTGCACCACATACCGCATCGGGCCGGTGTTCCGCTGCGCCTGACGCAGCCGCAGCAGCAATACCAGCGCCATCACCGGTAACAGCCACTGCAGGCTGTTATGCGTCAGCCCAAATCCAATCAGGAAGGGCCACGCCAGCAGCATCAACCCCGTCAGCAGTGGGATGAGCGGGAACGTCCGTCCACCACGCACGACGTCTTACTCTTCGCGCAGAAGCTGTTCGACGGCGTCTACCACATCCTGAACGGTACGAACCGACTTGAAGGTTTCCGGCTTGATTTTCTTGCCCGTTTTCTTCTGCAGATGAACAATCATGTCCACCGCGTCAATGCTGTCCAGCTCCAGGTCTTCGTAAAGACGGGCTTCGGGCGTAATGTCCTGCGGGTCGATTTCAAAGAGCTTGGTCAGAAGGCCGCAAACTTCCTGATAAATGGTTTCTTGTTCAGTCATCGTTCACATCTCAGGCGCGTTGAGCGTTGATAAAGGACGCCAGCGTGGCGACGGAAAAGAAGTGCTGGCGCATCTCTTCGCTTTCGGCAGAAAGCACCACGCCATACTGGTTTTTCACGGCCAGACCCAGTTCCAGCGCGTCAATGGAGTCGAGACCCAGCCCATCGCCAAACAGCGCGGCATCGGTATCAATATCCTCTGCGGTAAGCTCGTCCAGATTCAGCGTGGTGATAATGAGATTCTTAATTTCAAGATAAAGCGCTTGCATCATTAATTCCTGACAAAGATTGAAGGCCTGATGTTAATCGATGCTCCAGATGCCGGTTTAACTGCCTTGCCGCCAGCGCCGGTTCTTGTTCATTTGCATCGTAAAATTCGTCGATGTTCACGCGGTCGCGGACATCCACGGTGAAAACAGGTTTTTCTGGCGGTACATCATACCAGTGACTTTTTTTATCCAGCAGGTGCTCACTGCAGTGGATCAGCACCACCCGCAGATCGCTGTTACAGCGCACGGCGATATTAGCCGCGCCGCGCTGGAGGGAGATTGCCTCGCCAAAACGGGTGCGCGTGCCTTCCGGGAAGATCAAAAGCGTGTCGCCCTGAGCCAGACGCTGCTGGCTGGCCGCGAGCAGGGGCTCGGCTTCGCTGTTAATCAGGTAATCCGCCGCGCGGATGACGCCGCTGACAAACGGATTGCGCAGCAGCGCGCTCTTCACCAGACAGTCGGTTTCGGGCATTACCGACGCCAGAATCACGTAGTCAATTAACGTGGGGTGGTTAGCCACCACCAGACAACCCCGATCGCTGCGCAGCGCGTCAAGATTGTGAATGCGGTAGTCCAGTACTCCGAGGCCGCGCGCAACGGTCAGGAAGAAGCGGAAGCTGGCCGCAATGCTGCGACGCGCCAGGCGACGACGGTTGGCGCGGTCGCGCTGGACGATTAGCAGCAGGTTGAACCAGACCAGAGACAGCATCAGCCCGCCCACGCCAAACAGCGCGAAGCATAATCCGGTCATCACCAGACGCCATAACCAGTTGATACGGGCGGCCAGGCGGTTCATGCGCGCGTCCATTGCCACAGCAAACGTTCGCCGGGCACCACAAACTGACGTTCCTCGCTGAGATAGCGTTGCAGGAACATCAGGCTTTGTGGCAGGGCAGGCTCTTCACCCGTACTGCCGCTGCGGGTTTCACACTGCAACCCGTTGCCGGATTCAATCACCAGCGCCAGCGCGTACGGCCAGGTGGGCATCTGCGGCGGTAACGCCGGATGGTAAAATTCCGGCAGCGCGCCGTCAAAATCGACCAGCAGGACGCGGGAATAGCCCGCATGCAGCAGGCTCAGCACTTCACATAGGGCCTGCTGGAAAGTGTCCAGCCCGGCAGAAATGGATGACGAGACGATGGCCTGGCGTGCGGTAATCGTGAGATTGCCGACCGCGGAATTGTGCACGGACATCGCGAAGTCGGTGGGGGAAACGGACTGCCCGGTCGCCAGAGCATGCAGAATACGGTAGTTGCGCTCCAGCTCGCCGTGACGGCTGGCATAGACGACGGCATCAATGGCGTGGTTTTGCAGCATGGCAAGACCAATGTCCACCGCCAGCTTGCTGCCTGAATTGAGGCGGCGTGCGGTCATCATGGGTAAAGCGGTCAGCCGGGGAAGCGGGGCCGCTGGGTCAACGGCCAGCTGCAGGCGCGACCACGCCTGCCACTCTGTGGCATCGCTGAGTCCTGGCGCTCTCGCCTGCCAGTCGATAATGTTCAGTGAAAATTTCATCTACGCGCGTCCGCGAAAAAAAACCGTATTCAAAGGGCAGACTGGACCACCCGGGCAGCCAGGCTGCTCTATTGTTCACGTTTGGTGCATATCAGCAGGGTATGACCGACCCCAAGGTTGTCCAGCCGCTGTTCAACGCTGAAACCTGCGCTCTCCAGGTAGCGATAAAACTTCTCTACGCTGTAAAAACGGCTATTGCCATTCGCCATACAGGTGAAATAGAGCGAGGTGGCATTCAGGCTGAAAGAGGCTGCTTCAAATTTCTGAGCATCCCAGAAAAGCTCCATGATGCACAAACGTGCGCCTGGCTTCATAGCCTGTGCGACGCGCGTCAGCATGGCGACAATCTGATCCGGAGAGAAACAATCCAGGAACTGGCTCATCCACCAGACGTCGGCGTCACCCGGCAATGCTGCTGGGCTAAGCATATCGACAGCATGGAATCCAATACGATGAGAAAAACCTGCTTTTGCGATGTTTTCCTGCGCCAGCGCTATCTGCTGCGGCAGATCGAGGATCGTCACGGCAACATTTTCGTCATAGCGGCAGCAGCGTAACGACCATTTACCCGTATTTCCGCCCACATCGTACAATTTTGTCGGCGAGCTTGCGAATATATATGGCAAAGCGGCGTCAAACGCGGCGTCAGAATAGTAATGATCAAAGGCGAACCAGCTCTCTTTCGCCGGAGCGGGTAATTGGGATAACGCCGGGTAGATGGTTGGCCAGTTGCCAAACACGGCTAATCCGGCAGGTTTTTCCTCCTGCAGGGCGTCCGCCAGATGAAATAGCCCCTGGTAACAAACGTCCTGGGTGAAATTCATATTTACGCGGGTCATTTCGTCGTGCAGCAAAAAATGGCCCACTTTTGCCAGGAAATAACGTCCATCCTGTTGGGTAACGATTCGACCGCTTAATCCCATATCCAGCAGTACGCTGACGCCATAGCTGCCGAGCGTGCTGTGTTCTGTTATTTCCTCAAGGCTTGATCCCTCTTTACCTTGTTTATCGAGCCAGGCGAGAACGCCTGAGTTACGCAGACAAAGCGCTGTCTGGAATAACATCGGGGCAAAGGCGATGCGTTGCGCTTCGGTAATGGCATCCAGTGCGCTGAGTGTGTCCTTTTCGTACATTACTACGTAACCTTTGAGGGCAATAAGAGAGGTTATCGGGCCATATGCGGCCCGACTTTAGAAAAATTTACAGCGCGGCGCCAGCGGAGAGGTTCAGCTGAATATCGTGGTCGAGGTTATTGACCCAGCGGTTATAATTTTTGTGGATTTTACCGTCTGCCGCTTTCAGGTTAAGGCTGTTTTCATAGTTGATTGAAAAGCTTGTCGCCGTGTACGGAATACTCACCTGTACCGAGTGATCGCGTGACTGCAGACGCCCCTTAATCATTCCCGGGCCAGTTTCCGTCATGATCCAGTCACGTTTTTGGCCAGCTTTCAAAATTGCCGTTTTTACCTGATCGGCTGTATGGCCCGCGCTTACGATAGAGTGAACCTGAGCGATTGGGGCGG
The DNA here is from genome assembly GCF_043965265.1 of Enterobacter sp. ECC-249. Lineage (NCBI taxonomy): Bacteria > Pseudomonadati > Pseudomonadota > Gammaproteobacteria > Enterobacterales > Enterobacteriaceae > Enterobacter > Enterobacter sp. ECC-249. The sequence continues at coordinate 258,295 of NZ_CP143660.1, read as the reverse complement.
TACGCGCGCAGCCTGCCAGTGCACCAACGAATACGGCAGCAGCACACCATTTAACGATCTTTTTCATCAACAACTCCATATCAATAATAACAATTAAAGGTAGTGGTTTTTACAAATAATATTCATCCGGCTTTTGTTAGCGCCAGATGTGTTTTTAATCAATATTAATGTTTGCATTACGTTGACGCGAAGGCGGGCATAATAACATGGAAAATAAATGAGAATTTCATTTTTTTATAATTTGCGTTAAATCATTAATTGCGCTTGAACGTAATGCGCGCGACGTAATTAAAAACAGAATGAATATCGCCTTAACGCAAATGAAAATACCGCGCCGGATTAGGGACGCGGTAATTTACGGTGTATTGCTGACGGTTTAAACCTACCTGTACAGGGAGGTTCATTACCCGGGTAATCGGCTTTTCGGCCTCCCCGGCCCGAGCAGGATCGCCAGCTTGCTGCCGCCTTTGGTGGTCTCCATCCAGATTTTACATACGCTGGTCAGAGGGACCGACAGCAGCATGCCAACCGGGCCCAGCAGCCATCCCCAAATCAGCAAGGATAAAAATACCACCAGCGTCGACATGCCCAGACGGTGTCCCATCATGCGCGGTTCAAGAATATTGCCCAGCACCATATGCACGACGAGGAACAGCGCGCCGACCAGCATGCATTCGTAGAAGCCGTTAAACAGAAACGCCTGAATCATCGGCGGCACGGCGGAAAGTACCGCGCCAATATTGGGCACGTAGTTCAGCAGAAAGGCCAACACGCCCCACATCAGCGCGAACTGCACGTCCATCAGCATCAACCCCAGCCAGACAATTACCCCGGTCCATACGCTCAGGAGTGTTTTCAGCGCCAGATATTTGGAGACGCCTTTCAGCGCCCGGTGTAATCCGGCAATGTGAATTTGTGGATTGTTCAATGCAAAGCGCAGCTTATAGGGGACGTGGCGGACTTCGAACAGCATGAACACCACCGTCATGACCAGCAGCAAAATGCTGGCCATCGCGCCGGAAAGCCCCGTCATCAAGGTGGTGGCGTAGGTCATGACTTTCTCTGAATCCATCCGGCGCAGCATCCGTTCGGGTGAGATATGCAGATTAAGGAAGGGTACCATCTCCTGCAGCGCCACAATCTTACGCGTCAGCTCTTTGTTGTACTGCGGCAGCATAGTGGAGAATTCGCTCAGCGATGCCGCCAGCACGCCGAAGAGCGCCGTCAGGGCAATCAGCATCACGATGACGACGATGGTGATGGCTACCGGACGGCTGACGCCCCGGCGTAAAAACCAGGTGACCAGAGGATTAAGCACAATGGCAAAAAAGAGCGCCAGCAGGAGCTGAACAATAATGTCAGCGGCAGCATGGATACCCGCAAGGATAACTACCAGACAGGCGAGTTTTAATAAGATGTGGAGTCCTGCTTTGTCGGACGGGTTAGCGATCATGCGTGTTCCTTAATATGATGACCCGGTAAGTGTAGTGCCCGGGCTCCGCTTCGTCTGGAGCCGTTAATCTGAAAGTCGGTGCTGATTTTCTTATTGCGCCGTGGTAATAGTGAAACACTGTTGTAAAAAATCCAGGTAGAACCCCATGCCCGAACCTGCCGCTGAACCGGCGCTGAGCGGACTGCGCCTCAATCTGCGCATCGTTTCCGTTGTGATTTTCAACTTTGCCAGCTATCTGACCATTGGCCTGCCGCTGGCGGTCCTGCCGGGCTATGTCCATGACGTGATGGGCTTCAGCGCCTTCTGGGCGGGGCTGGTGATTAGCCTGCAATATTTCGCCACGCTCATCAGCCGCCCGCATGCCGGGCGCTACGCAGACACGTTCGGTCCCAAAAGCATCGTGGTGGTGGGACTGTGTGGCTGTTTCCTCAGTGGCCTGAGCTATCTGCTGGCTGCCTCAACCAGCCACTGGCCGCTGGTCAGCCTGGCGCTGCTTTGCCTGGGGCGCGTCATTCTGGGTATTGGGCAAAGTCTGGCGGGAACCGGCTCAACGCTGTGGGGCGTGGGGGTGGTAGGCGCGCCGCACATTGGCCGGGTGATCTCCTGGAACGGGATTGTCACCTACGGTGCGATGGCGCTCGGTGCGCCGCTCGGCGTGGCCTGCTATGCGCTGGGCGGGCTGCATGGGCTTGCTATCACCATTATGGCGGTCGCGCTGCTGGCGATCCTCTTTGCGCTGCCGCGCCCGAAAGTGAAGGCCAGCAAAGGCAAGCCGCTGCCATTTCGGGCGGTGCTGGGGCGCGTCTGGCCGTACGGCATGGCCCTGGCGCTGGCGACCACCGGCTTCGGCGTCATCGCGACCTTCATTACTCTGTTTTACGACGCCAAAGGCTGGGACGGCGCGGCCTTTGCGTTAACCCTGTTCAGCTGCGCGTTTGTTGGCGCCCGCCTGCTTTTTCCTAACGGCATCAACCGTCTGGGTGGGCTGAATGTGGCGTTAATCTGCTTTGCGATAGAGATTGTCGGGCTGCTGCTGACCGGAATAGCGATGGTGCCCTGGGTCGCGAAAGTGGGCGTGTTCCTCGCGGGGGCTGGCTTTTCTTTGGTCTTCCCGGCGCTGGGCGTGGTGGCGGTAAAAGCCGTGCCGCAGCAGAATCAGGGGGCGGCGCTGGCGACCTATACGGTGTTTATGGATATGTCTTTAGGCATTACCGGCCCGCTGGCGGGGCTGGTGATGGCCTGGGCAGGCGTTCCGGTGATCTATCTTGCCGCGGCGGGTCTGGTGGTGATTGCGCTGCTGCTGACGTGGCGGCTAAAAAAATGGCCCCCGGTGCAGGCACCGGAGGCCACGTCATCGCCGTGAAGTGTTACTGGATCACGATGGTGTTAATGATGTTTTCAGCAGCCGTCTGCGCTTTCTGCTGATCTTCCGCTGGCAGGGTGATCTGCAGGGTCAGCAGTTTGTTATCAACCTTACCCAGCACAACCGAAGACCAGGCGGTCTGGCCTTTTGCAGAGATGATGCTGTCCAGCTGCTGCAGCTTATGACCTTTCAGTTCGATGGATTTATTGGTCACGACCTGCAGCTGCGGGTCGCGGCCACGCTGCTGATCTTCCAGACGTTTGGACAGGACCGCCAGATCTTCGTTGGTGTCGTCGCCCACAATCACAATGACCGCTTTCTGCCCGGTTGCGTCGGAGTAAACGTGCATGTTGTTCGCCTGAGTGCCCAGCTTGCCGCTCTGGTCAGTCATATCGGCTGGCAGAGAGAAGCTGAGTTTGCCATCCATCAGATTCACCGGCTGGCCGGTCGCATTGCTTTCTGCGGATGCGCCCTGAGCAGGCGTTTTCGTGTCGCTGTTATCACAGGCTGCAAGACCCACAACCAGCAGGCCAATCCCGACATATTTAACCAGATTGCGCATTGACTTCTCCCTTTCGATAAACGGCCATAACGGCTCATTCGCTCATCTTATCACAACTGATAAAGCGAACCCTTAACCAGCCTGCAATGCCGTGATTTCAGATTTATCTGCCAGCCTTTTCAGCAGCATATTGAGCAGCACGCCGTACATCGGCAGGAAGAACACAATGCTGATGAGAACCTTAAAGCAGTAGTCTACCAGCGCGATTTCCATCCAGTGTTCGGCCATAAACGCATCCGGGCTACGCCAGAAGGCGATGAAGAAGAAGGCCAGCGTATCGCTCACGTTACCGAACAGCGTGGAGGCGGTGGGTGCCATCCACCAGCGATGATTCTGACGCAGGCGGTTAAACACGTGCACGTCGAGGATCTGCCCCAGCGCGTAGGCCATAAAGCTTGCCGCGGCGATACGGGCAACAAACAGGTTGAAGTGGGTTAACGCCTCAAAGCCCTGCCAGCTTCCCATATAAAACAGAGACGAAACCCCGTACGAGATGAACAGGGCCGGGAGCATGACCGCAAAAATAATGCGGCGAGCCAGCGGTGCGCCAAAGATACGCACGGTCAAATCGGTTGCGAGGAAAATAAACGGAAAACTGAACGCGCCCCAGGTGGTATGGAAACCAAAGATGGAGATCGGGAGCTGCACCAGATAGTTGCTGGAGGTGATCACCAGCAAATGGAAAAGCGAAAGCCAGAACAACGCTTTTACGCGCTGTGATTCAGAAAACTGCGTCATATTGTGACCTTTTTATACGTTGGGGTGAGGGAACCCAATAAAAACCGCAGCATGATACTGCTTTGGCAGGACATTGCAATGGTTGTTTTTTACGCAATCGTTAACCTGGTTTGCATTGATCGCAACCGGGCGTAAACTACAGCCGTTTTTACCTGACCGAGAAGATCATGACCGACCTGTTTTCCAGCCCAGACCAAACCCTTGATGCCCAGGGCCTTCGCTGCCCGGAACCGGTAATGATGGTACGTAAAACCGTGCGCAATATGCAGACCGGTGAAACGCTGCTGATTATTGCCGACGACCCGGCCACGACCCGCGATATTCCCGGTTTTTGCACCTTTATGGAACATGAACTGGTAGCACAGCAGACCGAGGCGCTTCCGTACCGGTATTTGATTCGTAAGGGGTAGGTTTTGTAGGCCGGGTAAGGCGAAGCCGCCACCCGGCAAAAAAAGGCCTCTGCGGCCTGATGCCCTCACCCCGGCCCTCTCCCACGGGGAGAGGGAGAAAGTCAGCCTTTCACCAGAATAAGGCTCCGGCACGTTAGTTGTAGGCCGGGTAAGGCGAAGCCGCCACCCGGCAAAAAAGGCCTCTGCGACCTGATGCCCTCACCCCGGCCCTCTCCCACGGGGAGAGGGAGAGAGTCGGCCTTTCACCTGAATAAGGATCCGGCGCGTTAGTTGTAGGCCGGGTAAGGCGAAGCCGCCACCCGGCAAAAAAGGCCTCTGCGGGCTGATGCCCTCACCCCAGCACTCTCACAGGGAGAGGGAGAGAGTCGGCCTTTCACCTGAATAAGGATCCGGCGCGTTAGTTGTAGGCCGGGTAAGGCGAAGCCGCCACCCGGCAAAAAAGGCCTCTGCGGCCTGATACCCTCACCCCGGCCCTCTCCCACGGGGAGAGGGGGCAAACACTAAAATTGGCCACGCAGTGGCCAATTTGCTTTTACCTTGCTAGCCCTTCATCCACGCCCTGATCCCGTCCAGGAACATCTGCGTTGCCATCATGACCAGAATCAGCCCCATCAGGCGCTCGAGTGCGTTTACCCCTTTTTCGCCCAGCAGGCGCAGGAACAGGGACGACTGGAGCAGGATGATAAACGTCCCGCCCCAGGCAATCAGCAGTGCAATCACCAGATGGCTCATCTGATTCGGATACTGATGCGACAGCAGCATCAGCGTGGCCAGAATGGTCGGCCCGGCGACGAGGGGGATCGCCAGCGGCACAATAAACGGCTCTTCACCCGCAGGCAGGCCGCTGCTGCTGCCTTCTGAGCTCGGGAATATCATCTTAATGGCAATCAGGAACAGAATAATCCCGCCGGAAATCGACACGGTTTCGGCGCGCAGATTCAGGAATGCGAGGATTTTTTCCCCGGCAAACAGGAAGATAAACATCACCAGCAGGGCGATGAGCAGCTCGCGGATCATGATCGCCCGGCGGCGCTTCGGCTCGGTGTGCTTCAGCACCGACATGAAGATAGGCAGGTTTCCGAGTGGATCCATAATTAGGATCAATAAAACCGCCGCGGAAATGATTTCACTCATCTTTAAATTATCCCTGATACTTAGTAGTGTTATTTCGATGATTAGCGCTTTTTCTGATTGCCGGGCAATCATCGATTAATTTCGCTTGCGACTTTGGCAGCATTTTGTAATGTGAAGCATATCCCAGTTCAATACTGGCTTGCACAATCAGCACACACCTTCAGCAGGAAAAAAATGCTATGAAAAACGTTGGTTTTATCGGCTGGCGCGGTATGGTCGGCTCTGTACTCATGCAACGCATGGTTGAAGAGCGCGATTTCGACGCTATCCGCCCGGTCTTCTTCTCCACTTCCCAGCTCGGCCAGGCTGCTCCGTCCTTTGGTGGTACCACAGGCACGTTGCAGGATGCTTACGATCTGGAAGCGCTGAAGGCACTCGACATTATTGTGACGTGCCAGGGCGGCGATTATACCAACGAAATCTATCCAAAGCTGCGTGAAAGCGGCTGGCAGGGCTACTGGATTGACGCGGCTTCTTCGCTGCGCATGAAAGATGATGCCATCATCATTCTCGACCCGGTTAACCAGGGCGTGATCACCGACGGCCTGAACAACGGCGTGAAAACCTTTGTTGGCGGCAACTGCACCGTCAGCCTGATGCTGATGTCTCTTGGCGGCCTGTTCGCACAGGATCTGGTGGAGTGGGTCTCCGTGGCGACCTATCAGGCGGCGTCCGGCGGCGGTGCGCGCCACATGCGCGAGCTGCTGACCCAGATGGGCCAGCTGCACCAGAGCGTCGCGACCGAGCTGGCAAACCCGGCGTCGGCGATCCTCGATATTGAACGTAAAGTGACTCAGCTGACCCGCAGCGGCGAGCTGCCGGTGGATAACTTTGGCGTACCGCTGGCCGGCGGCCTGATCCCGTGGATCGACAAACAGCTTGATAACGGCCAGACCCGCGAAGAGTGGAAGGGCCAGGCCGAGACCAACAAAATCCTTAACACCGCGAACACCATTCCGGTTGACGGTCTGTGCGTGCGTATCGGCGCGCTGCGCTGCCACAGCCAGGCCTTCACCATTAAACTGAAAAAAGATGTGTCTATTCCGACCGTGGAAGAGCTGCTGGCCGCGCACAACCCGTGGGCGAAAGTGGTGCCAAACGATCGCGATATCACCATGCGCGAGCTGACCCCGGCTGCTGTTACTGGCACGCTGACCACGCCGGTTGGCCGTCTGCGCAAGCTGAACATGGGGCCGGAGTATCTCTCCGCGTTCACCGTCGGCGACCAGCTCCTGTGGGGCGCCGCCGAGCCGCTGCGCCGCATGCTGCGCCAGCTCGCGTAATAATTTGTTAACTACCGGGGGTGATTTTCACCCCTTTTTTTTGCGTACTACATGGAGTAACACGCGTATGTCTTATTTTTATCAGGAGTCATCTAGAGCGTTGGCTATGCTTTAAGGAAGAGTCATTTCTTACCTGAGGTTCGAACGGAGCAGAATGGATGCACATTTTTGTGCTGTCCCGTTCAGGTCACATTAAAAGTCGTCCCGGAGCGCTTAAAAAGGACGACATAAAAAACAGGATGAATACCATGTCCGATCGTGTGGATAGAGACGTGATTAATGCGCTTATTGCGGGTCATTTCGCTGACCCCTTTTCTGTGCTTGGGATGCACCGTACTGAGGCGGGCCTGGAAGTTCGGGCACTGTTGCCGGATGCCACAGAAGTCTGGGTGATTGAACCCAAAACTGGCCGCAAGGTCGGTAACCTGGAATGCCTCGATTCCCGTGGCTTCTTCTCGGGCGTAATGCCCCGTCGTAAAAACCCTTTTCGCTATCAGCTCGCCGTTCTCTGGCACGGTCAGCAAAACCTGATTGACGATCCCTACAGCTTTGGCCCTCTGCTTAAAGAGATGGACGCCTGGCTGCTCTCCGAAGGGACGCATCTTCGCCCTTATGAAACGCTGGGTGCCCATGCCGATACCATGGACGGCATTACCGGCACGCGGTTCTCCGTGTGGGCGCCCAATGCTCAGCGCGTCTCCGTCGTCGGTCAGTTCAACTACTGGGACGGCCGCCGCCACCCGATGCGCCTGCGTCGGGAAACCGGTATCTGGGAGCTGTTTATCCCCGGGGCGCACCACGGGCAGCTTTATAAATTCGAGATGATTGACGCCCACGGCAAGCTGCGTATTAAAGCCGACCCGTATGCCTTCGAAGCGCAGATGCGCCCGGATACCGCGTCGCTGATTTGCGGCCTGCCGGAGAAGGTTATCCAGACGGAGGAGCGTAAGCAGGCTAACCGCTTTGATGCGCCGATCTCCGTCTATGAAGTCCATCTCGGCTCCTGGCGTCGCCACACCGATAACAACTTCTGGCTAAGCTACCGGGAGCTTGCCGACCAGCTGGTGCCGTATGCCAAATGGATGGGCTTTACCCACCTTGAGCTGCTGCCGGTCAACGAGCACCCGTTCGACGGCAGTTGGGGCTATCAGCCCACCGGGTTGTATGCGCCGACCCGCCGATTCGGCACGCGCGACGACTTCCGCTATTTCATTGATGCCGCGCACGCCGCCGGGCTGAACGTCATCCTCGACTGGGTGCCGGGCCATTTCCCTGCGGATGATTTCGCGCTGGCAGAGTTTGACGGTACGAAGCTGTATGAGCACAGCGATCCGCGCGAAGGCTATCACCAGGACTGGAACACGCTGATCTACAACTACGGCCGCCGTGAAGTCGCAAACTACCTGGTCGGGAATGCCCTGTACTGGATCGAGCGGTTTGGCATCGATGCCCTGCGCGTGGATGCGGTGGCGTCGATGATCTACCGCGACTACAGCCGCAAAGAGGGGGAGTGGATCCCGAACGAGTTTGGCGGCCGCGAAAACCTGGAAGCGATTGAATTCCTGCGTAATACCAACCGTATTATCGGCGAGCAGGTGGACGGTGCTGTGACCATGGCGGAAGAGTCGACCGACTTTGCGGGCGTCTCCCGTCCGCCGTCATCAGGCGGCCTGGGGTTCTGGTATAAGTGGAACCTGGGCTGGATGCACGACACGCTCGACTACATGAAGCTGGATCCGGTCCACCGCAAGTATCATCACGACAAGCTGACGTTCGGGATGCTCTACAACTACACCGAAAACTTCATGCTGCCGCTGTCGCACGATGAAGTGGTGCACGGCAAAAAATCCATTCTCGACCGCATGCCGGGCGACGCGTGGCAGAAGTTCGCCAACCTGCGCGCCTACTACGGCTGGATGTTTGCCTTCCCGGGCAAGAAACTGCTGTTTATGGGCAATGAGTTCGCCCAGGGGCGCGAGTGGAACCACGACGCCAGCCTCGACTGGCATCTGCTGGAAGGCGGTGACAACTGGCACCACGGGGTGCAACGCCTGGTACGCGATCTGAACCTGACCTATCGTCACCACAAAGCGCTGCACGAGCTCGACTTCGATCCGTACGGCTTTGAGTGGCTGGTGGTGGACGACCACGAGCGCTCGGTGTTTGTCTTTGTGCGTCGTGACAAGGCGGGTAACGAAATCATCGTCGCCAGCAACTTCACGCCGGTGCCGCGCGAACACTACCGCTTCGGCATTAACCAGCCGGGTAAATGGCGCGAGATTCTGAATACCGACTCGATGCACTACCACGGCAGCAACGCCGGTAACGGCGGGCTGGTACAGAGCGACGCCATCGAAAGCCACGGGCGACCCAACTCCCTGAGCCTGACGCTGCCGCCGCTTGGCACCATCTGGCTGATGCGGGAGGGCGAATGACGCAGCTTACGGCAGGTAAACCCGAACCGCTCGGGGCGCGTTTTGACGGAAAGGGGGTCAATTTCACCCTCTTTTCCGCTCACGCTGAGCGGGTAGAACTGTGCGTGTTTGACGGGGAAGGTAACGAGCACCGTTACGATTTACCCGCGCGCACGGGGGATACCTGGCACGGCTACCTGGCCGGAGGACGGCCAGGCATGCACTATGGCTTTCGCGTACACGGTCCGTGGGATCCGGCGCAGGGCCACTGGTTTAACCCGGCAAAGCTGTTGATTGACCCGTGCGCGCACCGCGTGGACGGTGAATTTAAAGATGACCCGCTCTTCCACGTGGGCTACGGCGAGCCCGACCACCGCGACAGCGCGCCCGTCGCGCCAAAAAGCGTGGTGGTGAACGATCTTTATGACTGGGAAGACGATGCCCCGCCGCAGACGCCGTGGGGCAATACCGTTATTTATGAAGCCCACGTCAAAGGGCTGACGTACCTGCATCCGTCGATCCCCAAAGAGATGCGCGGCACCTATAAGGCGCTCGGGCATCCCACCATGATCGCCTACCTGAAACACCTCGGCATCACCGCCCTGGAACTGCTCCCTGTTGCCCATTTTGCCAGCGAGCCGCGCCTGCAGCGGCTGGGGCTGAGCAACTACTGGGGTTACAACCCGCTGGCGATGTTCGCGCTCGAACCGCGCTATGCCGTTCATCAGGAAAAGGCGCGAGACGAGTTCCGCGATGCGGTGAAGGCGCTCCACGCGGCGGGTATTGAGGTCATTCTGGACGTGGTGCTGAACCACAGCGCAGAAAGCGATCTCGACGGCCCGACGCTCTCCATGCGCGGAATTGATAACCGTAGCTATTATTGGATCAGGCACGATGGCGATTACGAGAACTGGACCGGCTGCGGAAACACGCTCAACCTCAGCCATCCGGCGGTCACGCATTTTGCGTATGAATGCCTGAAATACTGGGTGGAAACGTTCCACGTCGACGGTTTTCGTTTCGATCTGGCGCCCGTCATGGGACGCACGCCGGCGTTCAGCCAGCAGGCGCCGCTGTTTGAGGCGATAAAAAACTGCCCGGTGCTCTCGCAGGTGAAGCTCATTGCCGAGCCGTGGGACATCGGTGAAGGCGGTTATCAGGTCGGGAATTTCCCACCGCTGTTTGCCGAGTGGAACGACCACTACCGCGACGCCGCGCGCCGGTTCTGGCTGGAGCGGAATCTGTCTCTGGGGGAATTTGCCGGGCGCTTTGCCGCGTCGAGCGATCTGTTTAAGCGCGACGGTAAACGCCCCTCGGCCACCGTCAATTTGTTGACGGCGCACGACGGTTTTACGCTCAGGGACTGCGTTTGTTTCAATCAGAAACACAATGAGGCGAACGGAGAAGAGAATCGCGATGGCACTAACAATAACCATAGCTTCAATCATGGTATAGAAGGGTTAGGCGGAAGTCTGGATGTGATAGAGCGGCGACGCGCCAGCGTTCATGCGCTGCTGACAACGCTTTTACTGTCGCAGGGCACGCCGATGCTGCTGGCAGGCGACGAGCATGGTCACAGCCAGCACGGTAACAACAACGCCTATTGCCAGGACAACACATTAACCTGGCTCGACTGGGGTGAGGCCAACAGCGGGCTGATTCATTTCACCGCTGCGCTGATCCATCTTCGCCAGCAGATCCCCGCGCTGACCGCCAACAGCTGGTGGGAAGAGGGTGACGGCAACGTTCGCTGGCTGAATAAAGACGCGCAACCGTTAAGCGCGCAAGAGTGGCAACACGGCATACCACGCCTGCAAATCCTGCTGTCGGATAAATGGCTGGTCACGCTGAACGCGACGGATGACGTCGCAGAGATTGTTTTACCTGACGGGGAGTGGCGAGCCGTTCCCCCCTTTGCCGGAGCGGATAATCCGGTAGTAATGGCTGTCTGGCACGGGCCTGCGCACGGAGTGTGCGTATTCCAAAGATGATAAAAAAGGAGTTAGTCATGGTTAGATTAGAGAAGAACGATCCCTTAATGTTGGCACGCCAGCTACCATTAAAAACGGTTGCCCTGATACTTGCGGGCGGGCGTGGTACCCGTCTGAAAGATTTGACCATCAAGCGCGCCAAACCGGCTGTTCACTTTGGTGGTAAGTTCCGTATCATCGACTTTGCGCTCTCCAACTGCCTGAACTCGGGCATTCGCCGCATCGGCGTCATTACGCAGTATCAGTCGCACACGCTGGTTCAGCATATCCAGCGCGGCTGGTCTTTTTTCAGCGAAGAGATGAACGAGTTTGTCGATCTCCTTCCCGCTCAGCAACGCGTCCACGGCGAGAACTGGTACCGCGGTACGGCGGATGCGGTGACGCAAAACCTGGACATCATTCGCCGCTATAACGCGGAATACATCGTGATCCTCGCCGGGGACCACATCTACAAGCAAGATTACTCCCACATGCTGATCGACCACGTCGAAAAAGGGGCGCGCTGCACCGTGGCGTGTCTGCCTGTGCCCGTTGCTGAAGCGACGGCGTTTGGCGTCATGCACGTGGATGCCGACGACAAAATTATCGACTTCGTTGAAAAACCGGCGAACCCGCCAACCATGCCGGGCGATGACACCAAATCGCTCGCCAGCATGGGGATCTATGTCTTTGACGCAGATTATCTTTATGAGCTGCTGGAAGAAGACGACAAAGACGAAAACTCCAGCCACGACTTCGGTAAAGACATCATTCCGAAAATCACGAAAGCTGGCATGGCGTATGCACATCCTTTCCCGCTGTCCTGCGTGCAGTCCGACCCGAATGCGGAACCCTACTGGCGCGACGTAGGCACGCTGGAAGCGTACTGGAAAGCGAACCTCGATCTGGCATCGGTCACGCCTGAACTGGATATGTACGACCAGAACTGGCCGATCCGTACCCATATGGAGTCGCTGCCGCCGGCCAAGTTCGTGCAGGACCGCTCCGGCAGCCACGGTATGACGCTGAACTCGCTGGTGTCCGGCGGGTGCATTATCTCCGGTTCGGTCGTGGTGCAGTCGGTGCTGTTCCCGCGCGTGCGGATAAATTCATTCTGTAATATCGATTCGGCAGTCTTGTTGCCGGATGTCTGGGTAGGGCGCTCGTGTCGTCTACGTCGTTGCGTGATCGACCGTGCCTGCGTCATCCCTGAAGGGATGGTTATTGGGGAGAATGCGGAAGAAGACGCGCGTCGTTTCTACCGTTCGGAAGAGGGGATCGTGTTAGTCACACGGGAAATGTTGCGGAAGCTGCAGATCAAACAGGAGCGATGATGCAGGTTTTACACGTATGTTCTGAGATGTTCCCGTTATTAAAAACGGGCGGACTGGCAGATGTGCTTGGCGCATTACCGGCGGCGCAAATCGCCGGAGGCGTGGATACCCGAGTCCTGCTGCCCGCCTTTCCGGATATCCGGCGCGGTATACCCGATGCAAAAGTGGTGACCCGCCGTGAAACGTTTGCCGGACGCATTACTCTGCTGTTTGGACATTACAATGGCGTAGGGATTTACCTGATCGACGCGCCGCACTTATACGATCGCCCGGGTAGCCCGTATCACGATACGAACCTGTTCGCCTACACCGACAACGTGCTGCGCTTTGCGCTGCTCGGCTGGGTCGGCGCCGAAATGGCGACGGGGCTGGATCCGTTCTGGCGTCCGGATGTGGTGCACGCGCACGACTGGCACGCCGGGCTTGCCCCGGCGTATCTCGCCGCGCGCGGCCACCCGGCGAAATCGGTCTTTACCGTGCATAACCTGGCCTATCAGGGGATGTACTATGCCCATCACATGAATGACATCGATCTGCCATGGTCGTTCTTTAACATGCACGGTCTGGAGTTTAACGGGCAGATCTCGTTCCTGAAGGCGGGTCTGTACTACGCCGATCACATCACGGCGGTGAGCCCAACCTACGCGCGTGAGATCACCCAGCCGGCGTTTGGCTACGGCATGGAAGGGTTGCTGCAGCAGCGCCATCGCGAAGGCCGTCTGTCGGGCATTCTGAACGGCGTTGATGAACAGATCTGGAGCCCGGAAACCGATCTCCTGCTGGCGGCGCGCTACGGCCGTGATTCCGTGGAAGACAAAGCGGAAAACAAACGCCAGCTGCAGATTGCGATGGGCCTGAAGGTTAACGACAAAGTGCCGCTGTTCGCCGTCGTAAGCCGCCTGACCAGCCAGAAAGGGCTGGATCTGGTGCTGGAGGCGCTGCCCGGCTTACTGGAGCAGGGCGGGCAGCTGGCGCTGCTCGGCGCGGGCGACCCGGTGCTGCAGGAAGGTTTCCTTGCCGCCGCCGCGGAACACCCGGGGCAGGTGGGCGTGCAGATTGGCTACCACGAAGCGTTTTCGCACCGCATTATGGGCGGCGCGGACGTCATTCTGGTGCCAAGCCGTTTCGAACCCTGCGGCCTGACGCAGCTGTACGGCCTGAAATACGGCACGCTGCCGCTGGTACGCCGCACGGGCGGACTGGCGGATACCGTATCCGACAGCTCTCTGGAAAACCTGGCGGACGGTATCGCCAGCGGATTTGTCTTTGAGGACAGTAATGCCTGGTCGCTGCTTCGGGCGATTCGGCGTGCTTTCGTCTTGTGGTCCCGTCCATCGCTGTGGCGTTACGTACAACGTCAGGCGATGTCCATGGACTTTAGCTGGCACGTCGCGGCGCAGTCATACCGCGATCTCTATCAACGCTTGATGTAACGAGGCGAAGTTACTGATATGAACGCTCCATTTAGCTACTCTTCACCCACGCTCAGCGTTGAGGCGTTAAAGCACTCCATCGCCTACAAGCTGATGTTCACCATCGGGAAAGATCCGGTTATTGCCAACAAGCACGAGTGGCTGAACGCCACCCTGTTTGCCGTGCGTGACCGCTTAGTTGAACGCTGGCTGCGCTCAAACCGCGCCCAGCTCTCGCAGGAAACGCGTCAGGTTTACTACCTGTCGATGGAATTTTTGATTGGCCGCACGCTGTCCAATGCGCTGTTGTCGCTCGGTATTTATGACGACGTCAAAACCGCACTGGAAGAGATGGGGTTAGATTTAGAAGAGCTGATCGACGAAGAGAACGACCCGGGCCTCGGTAACGGCGGTCTGGGACGTCTCGCCGCCTGCTTCCTCGACTCGCTGGCGACGCTGGCGCTGCCGGGCCGCGGCTATGGTATTCGCTACGATTACGGCATGTTCAAGCAGAACATCGTCGACGGGCGCCAGAAAGAGTCCCCGGACTACTGGCTGGAGTACGGCAACCCGTGGGAGTTCAAGCGCCACAACACGCGCTACAAGGTGCGCTTTGGCGGACGTATCCAGCAGGAAGGCAAAAAATCCCGCTGGGTAGAAACGGAAGAGATCCTGGCCGTGGCTTACGACCAGATTATCCCCGGCTACGACACCGACGCCACCAACACGCTGCGCCTGTGGAGCGCCCAGGCCAGTAGCGAAATTAACCTCGGTAAATTTAACCAGGGTGACTACTTTGCGGCGGTGGAGGATAAAAACCACTCCGAGAACGTGTCCCGCGTGCTGTACCCGGATGACTCGACCTACTCGGGCCGCGAGCTGCGCCTGCGTCAGGAGTATTTCCTCGTTTCGGCGACCATTCAGGACATCCTCAGCCGCCACCATCAGCTGCATAAAACCTACGCCAACCTGGCGGAGAAAACCGCGATCCACCTTAACGACACCCACCCGGTGCTCTCCATTCCTGAGCTGATGCGTCTGCTGATCGACGAGCATAAGTTCAGCTGGGATGACGCGTTTGAGGTGACCTGTCAGGTGTTCTCATACACCAACCACACGCTGATGAGCGAAGCGCTGGAGACGTGGCCGGTGGACATGCTCGGCAAAATCCTGCCGCGCCATCTGCAGATAATCTTTGAGATTAACGACTACTTCCTAAAGACGCTGCAGGAGCAGTACCCGAACGATACCGGGCTGCTGAGCCGCGCGTCCATCATTGATGAATCGAACGGCCGCCGCGTGCGCATGGCCTGGCTGGCGGTCGTCATCAGCCACAAGGTTAACGGCGTATCCGAGCTCCACTCGAACCTGATGGTGCAGTCGCTGTTTGCGGACTTCGCGAAGATCTTCCCGACGCGCTTCTGCAACGTGACCAACGGCGTCACCCCGCGCCGCTGGCTGGCGCTGGCCAACCAGCCGCTCTCTGAGGTGCTGGACGAGAATATTGGCCGCACCTGGCGTACCGATTTGAGCCAGCTGAGCGAGCTGGAACAGCATATTGATTTCCCGACGGTGAACAAAGCCGTGCGCGAAGCCAAGCTGCTGAACAAAAAGCGTCTGGCGGTCTGGCTGGCGATGCACCTCAACGTGGTGGCAAACCCGAAAGCGCTGTTCGACGTTCAGATCAAACGCATCCATGAATACAAGCGTCAGCTGATGAACGTGCTGCACGTGATCACCCATTACAACCGCATCAAGGCCGATCCGACGGCCGAATGGGTGCCGCGCGTGAAGATCTTCGCCGGTAAGGCGGCGTCGGCCTATTACATGGCGAAGCACATCATTCATCTCATCAACGACGTGGCGAAGGTGGTTAACCAGGATCCGGACATTGGCGACAAGCTGAAGGTGGTGTTCATTCCGAACTACAGCGTCAGCCTGGCGCAGCTGATCATCCCGGCGGCGGATCTCTCTGAACAGATTTCTACGGCGGGGACGGAGGCATCCGGCACCAGTAACATGAAGTTTGCCCTCAACGGCGCGCTGACCATCGGTACGCTGGACGGGGCGAACGTCGAGATGCTGGAGCACGTGGGCGAAGACAATATCTTTATCTTCGGTAATACGACGGAAGAGGTGGAGGCGCTGCGCAGGAAAGGCTACTCGCCGCGTCAGTATTACGAAGAGGATGAAGAGTTGCGTCAGGTGCTGACGCAGATCGCGACCGGCGTGTTTAGTCCTGATGAACCGAGCCGCTATCGCGATCTGGTGGATTCGCTGATTAACTTTGGCGATCACTACCAGGTGCTTGCGGATTATCGCAGCTACGTGGACTGTCAGGATAGGGTGGACGAACTGTATCGTCAGCCGGAGAAGTGGACCAGCGCCGCGATGTACAACATCGCCAATATGGGCTATTTCTCGTCAGACAGGACCATCAAGGAGTATGCCGATACGATCTGGCATATTGATCCGGTGAGGTTGTAAAAGCAAAACGGCAACCTCGGTTGCCGTTTTTAGTGTTTGTTCCCTCTCCCTGTGGGAGAGGGTCAGGGTGAGGGCATCAGCCCGCACCGATCGCATCAGGACGCCAGCGACAGCTCACGCTTTCCCGCATGTTGCAGTAACCACTGCGCCACGCGAGACTGCTGTTCGGCGTTGAGCCACATCCCTTCTTTGGTACGGCGCCAGATAGCATCGTCCAGACGACGCACCCACTCGTTCTCAACCAGGTAACGCAGCTCGGCTTCGTACAGCTCGTGGCCGAAATGCTCGCCCAGATCCGCAATGTCCTTCGCATCGGCCAGGAACAGCTCGGTATTGCTGCCGTAGGTGCGGGCATAGTGGCGCGCCATCCCTTCGGTGATGAACGGGAAGCGACGGCGCAGCTTCGCGGCGTAATCATCGCGGTTATCGCCGATATCACCGCCGGGCAGTACCGCGCCCTTAGTCCATGCCGGGCCAATGCCTTTGTAGTACGGCGCCAGTTTTTCCAGTGCGTGCTCGGCCAGCTTGCGGTAGGTGGTGAGCTTGCCGCCAAACACGGACAGCAGCGGCGCCTGACCGTCAACGTCGTGAATATCGAGCGTATAGTCGCGGGTGATGGCCTGCGGAGAATCCGATTCGTCATCGCACAGCGGACGCACGCCGGAGTAGGTCCAGACCACGTCATCGCGCGACAGCTGTTTCTTAAAGTGCGCGTTATACACTTTAAGCAGGTAGTTCACTTCGCTCTCGTCGATCTCGACGTTCTTCGGATCGCCTTTGTACTCCACGTCGGTGGTGCCGATGATCGAGAATTCGTCCATCCACGGGATCACAAACACGATGCGCTTGTCTTCGTTCTGCAGAATGTAGGCCTGCTTCTGGGTATGCACGCGCGGCACCACAATATGGCTGCCCTTGATCAGGCGGATGCCGTACGGGGAAGGCAGATGCATGCCCTCGTCAAAGAACTGTTTCACCCACGGGCCGGTGGCGTTCACCAGGCCGCGCGCTTTCCAGCTGAATTTCTCGCCGGTATCGATATCTTCCGCCTCGACAATCCACAGGCCGTTTTCACGACGGGCAGAGGTCGCGCGGGTGCGGGTTTTCACCTCGCCGCCTTTCTTCTCAACCATCTGCGCATTCGCCAGCACCAGGCGGGCATCGTCCACCCAGCAGTCGGAATATTCGAATCCGCGCACGATTTCAGGCTTAAGGACCGATTCTGAGCCAAAACGCAAACCTTTCGAACCCGGGAGGCTGGTGCGTTTACCCAGATGATCGTACATAAACAGACCAATTCGGATCATCCACGCCGGACGCAGATGCGGGCGATGGGGCAGGCGGAAGCGCATCGGAATCGCCAGATGCGGGGCCATTTTCAGCAGCACTTCACGTTCGGCCAGCGCTTCACTGACCAGGCGGAATTCGTAGTGTTCCAGGTAGCGCAGGCCACCGTGAATCAGTTTGGAGCTGGCGGACGACGTCGCGCAGGCGAGGTCGTTAGCTTCCAGCATCAGTACGGATAAACCGCGTCCTGCGGCATCGACCGCAATACCGGCACCGTTGATGCCACCGCCTATCACAATCAGATCTTTGGTTTCCATAACACCCTCATGCACTTTCGTTAAAGCTCAGAAATGTTCGATATCGCTCATAATAGCAAAGGAACGCGCTTTTGGTAACATCAAAAAAACAATTTAGAGTGATATGGATAACATAATGGCGTTTACCCGCCGCCAGGACGTACACTACGGGGTAAAATAGTGCGACTAACTTTTCTCCCTCTCCCCGTGGGAGAGGGCTGGGGTGAGGGCATCAGAGCGCACCCAACCTGAACAACAGAAAGAGAACACCATGGATCAGTTTGAATGTATTAACGTAGAAGAAGCCCACCAGAAGATGCACCAGGGAAAAGCGGTGCTGGTGGACATCCGCGATCCGCAGAGTTTTGCGATGGGCCACACGCCGGGCGCGTTCCATCTCACCAACGACACGCTGGGCGCGTTTATGCGCGATAACGACTTCGAGACGCCGGTGATGGTCATGTGCTATCACGGCAACAGCAGCAAAGGCGCGGCGCAGTATCTGCTTCAGCAGGGTTACGACGCGGTTTACAGCGTCGACGGCGGCTTCGATGCCTGGCATCGTCATTTCCCGGCGGAAGTGGAATACGCTTTTGAGCGCTGATCCCGCTATACTGTCCCCTTTTGTGTGGAAATAAGCGACCGCTGCCCATGTTGATGATCACCTCTTTTACCAACCCGCGCGTCGCCCAGGCGTTTGTCGACTATATGGCGACGCAGGGCGTTATTCTGACTATTCAGCAACATACGCAGACCGACGTCTGGCTGGCCGATGAGAGCCAGGCCGGGCGGGTAAACGAGGAGCTGGCGCGTTTTCTTGAGAACCCTGGCGACCCGCGCTATCTGGCGGCAAGCTGGCAATCCGGGCAGACCGGCAGCGGATTGCACTACAGCCGCTTTCCCTTCCTCGCCACCATTCGCGAGCGCGCGGGCCCGTTTACGCTGCTGCTGATGGCGGCCTGCATCGTCGTTTTCATTATCATGAACGTGGTCGGCGACCAGAGCGTGATGATTGCCCTGGCGTGGCCCTATGACCCATCTCTTGAGTTTGACGTCTGGCGCTACTTTAGCCACGCGCTGATGCACTTCTCGGTGATGCATATCCTCTTTAACCTGCTCTGGTGGTGGTATCTCGGCGGTGCCGTTGAAAAGCGTCTGGGCAGCGGCAAGCTGATCGTTATCACCATTATCAGCGCCCTGTTGAGCGGCTACGTGCAGCATAAGTTCAGCGGGCCGTGGTTTGGCGGGCTGTCGGGTGTCGTGTATGCCCTGATGGGCTACGTCTGGCTTCGCGGGGAGCGCGATCCGGAAAGCGGCATCTATCTGCAACGCGGATTAATAACCTTTGCGTTAATATGGCTAATTGCCGGATGGTTTGATCTGTTTGGTATGTCTATCGCCAACGGTGCGCACGTCGCCGGGCTGGCCGTGGGGCTGGCGATGGCCTTTGCCGACACGCTCCATGCGCGAAAACGAACATAATTCTCAGGGATAATTGATGAAACAAACACAACGTCATGACGCCATTATCGAACTGGTAAAAAAACAGGGATACGTCAGCACCGAAGAGCTGGTGGAGCAGTTTGCCGTCAGCCCACAAACCATCCGTCGTGACCTGAACGATCTGGCCGATCAGAACCGTATTCTTCGCCACCACGGCGGCGCGGCGCTGCCGTCCAGCTCGGTTAACACATCATGGCACGACCGTAAAGCCACGCAGACGGCGGAGAAAGAGCGCATTGCCCGCAAGGTCGCCAGCCAGATCCCGAACGGGGCGACGCTGTTTATTGATATCGGCACCACGCCGGAAGCGGTCGCCCATGCTCTGCTGGATCACGAGAACCTGCGCGTGGTCACCAACAACCTGAACGTGGCCAATACCCTGATGCAGAAAGACGACTTCCGCATCATCCTCGCGGGCGGCGAACTGCGTAGCCGCGACGGCGGAATTATCGGTGAGGCCACTCTCGACTTTATCTCTCAGTTCCGCCTCGACTTCGGCATTTTGGGGATCAGCGGCATCGACAGCGACGGCTCGCTGCTGGAGTTTGATTACCACGAGGTGCGCACCAAGCGCGCGATCATTGAAAACTCACGCCACGTGATGCTGGTGGTGGACCATTCGAAGTTTGGCCGTAACGCGATGGTGAACATGGGCAGCATCAGCATGGTGGATGCGGTCTATACCGACGTGATGCCGCCGGCGGGCGTCATGCAGGTGATTAAAGATAATAATTTGCAGCTGGAATTGTGCTAACGGTTGTGTCGGGTGGCGCTGCGCTTACCCGACCTACAACACCCGTAGGCCCGTGCAAGCGTAGCGCCGCCGGGCAATGAATTACACTCCGTACCCCATCATCTTCAACAGCTGCTGTGCATGCTGTACCGCATCCTGACGATGCGCCACGCCCAGCTTCTGGTACAGGTTGCGGATATGCGTTTTAATCGTAGTCGCCGCCACAGCAAGCTCACCGGCAATCTGCTCGTTGCTGTAGCCTGAATAGATCAGTCCCAGAACCTGCCATTCGCGTTGGGTTAGCGGGCTGGTGCGGATAAGCTCCGGTACTTCCGGGTGGTTCAGCAGACGTTCAACGAAGTTCTCATCGAAATGCGCGAACTTGTGGCGATGATGCTGGTTAATCTCGCGCAGAATGCGCTGGGCGCGATGCTGATCCAGCTCAGGCAGCGTGTTGAGCTGAATAAGCTGGCGCAGCTGCTGCGCCATCACCTCACCCTCAATCACAAAGTGGCTGATAAACCCGGTGCGGTTAGCCAGCTGCAGCGCTTCCAGCAGCACGCGCTGGGCATCGTTTTTACGACCCGCCTGCCAGTAGAGCTGGTTCTGCAGCAGCAGGTTGCGGTTCAGGTCGCTCATCAGGCGCAGGCTGCGCGCGTTCTCGTTCAGCTCTTCCAGCACAATCTCAGCGGGCTCTAATTCACCCAGCAGGATCTGCGCGCGGGCAATGTTCCGCCACTGGCTCTGCAGGAAGTGGTTGTTAGCAAATTCCGGTTTTGGCGTCTGACGCAGCCAGTTGGCGGCGGATTTTTTATCGCCGGTCATCTGCCAGTAAATCACCCGGACCTTATCGGCATTAGAGACCCAGTCGCTATGATACTGTCCGTTGCCGAGCAGGTTTTCCAGGCGGTTAAGATGGTTACGGGCGTTATCAAGATCGCCGCGCGCCAGCGAGCACTGCACCAGCAGCGCCAGGCACTGCAGCTGCTGCTGAGGCTGGAAGCTGGAAAGAACATCCACACCCTGGCGGGCGCAGCTTTCCGCTTCATCCAGACGCGACCATGCCCACAGCAGCTGGGCGCGAATACGCAACAGGAACTCGTGCATCGGCAGCTGTTCCAGATGCTGTTCACGAATCAGCTGGAACGCTTTTTCCTGGTTTTCCCAGGCGGCCTGCAGGAACCCCTGTGCGAATAAAATCTCGCTCTGCTGGATCAGGCTCCACAGCGCGTAATGCCAGACATCATGACGACGCGCCATCTGTTCGGTTTGTTGCATCAGTGAAAGCGAACGCGTGAGGTCGCCCTTGCAGTGCAGCACTTCGCCGTGCACGGAGGTCGCCACGATGCGGCTGTAGAAGTTGGCCAGCGGCAGTTCATCCAGCGCGACCATCGCCAGCCGTTCTGCTTCATCCGGGTCCCCGTCGTTAATGGCTACCTGAGCGCGCAGCGCGTTGAACTCGCCGTGCAGGGTGGTATCCATCTCGCTTTCCATCTCCTGCTCGGCGCGCGCCAGCAGGGTGTTCACTTCGCTGTAGCGATGCTGGCTCTGCATCAGCCAGGCCTGCAGCAGCACCAGACGCGGATTTTCCAGCAGGCTTTCCCACGGCAGGGCTTTGAGGGACTCTTCCAGCAGCGTCAGCTCGCTGTGGTTAAACAGGCCCCACGCATGATTGAGGAGGATATCGCGCAGCATGCTGGCATCCCCGGCGGCGAGCGCGTGGTGGATGGCCTCGCTCGGGAAGCCCTGTGCCATCCAGCTTTCGGCAGCGGCGCGGTGGATCTCCGGCAGTTCAACCGCCAGTTCCCACTGGCAGCGCTGGCGCAGGAAGCTACCAAACAGCGGATGATAGCTAAACCACTCGCCGGGATCGTCCATGCGCGTCAGGAAAAGGCCCTGACGTTCAATCTCTTCGAGCTGCAGCTGACCGTTTTCACAGCCCGTCACCCGCACGATGAGCGCATCGTTCATGGAGCGCAGCAGCGAGCTTTTCAGCAGGAAGTTACGCGTCGAGGGATCGACGCTGTTCAGCACCTCATCCACCAGGTAGTCAGAAAGGTGGCTGGCGTTGATGCCCGCCAGACGCCGCGCGGACTGATGCGCCGGACTGTTATTTTGCCTGGCAGAGAGCGCGATGAGCTGCAGCGCCGTGGCCCAGCCCGCGACATCATCACACAGGCGGCTGCTTTCAGCGGCCTCAATGGGTGAGGTCAGGCGACAGTCAAAGAACTGTTTCGCTTCCTGGTGAGTAAAGGCCAGCTGCTGGCTGCCCACTTCCAGAAGCTGATCGCGCACGCGCAGATTGGCAATACCCAGCTGCGGGAGGTTGCGTGACAGCACCACTAAAGTCAGGTTTTCCGGCTGATGGCGCAGGAAGAAACGCATTGATTCATGAATCACCGGGTTAGTGATGAGATGGTAATCATCAATCACCACGTAAAGCGGGCGATGCCATTCAGCCAGTTCAATAAACAGCTGAGAGAAAAGGGAGGACAGGCTGGCGTACTGGCGCTTTTGCACCATCACCTCACTGGCGACGCAGTGTCCATGGGTGGCTTGCTGTATTGCGGCAATCAGATAGCTGGCAAAGCGCTCCTGCTGGTTATCGCCCTCATCAAGAGAGTACCAGCCAAGATCGCTCTTACCTGCGGCCCATTGCGAAATGAGCGTTGTTTTTCCATAACCTGCAGGGCTCGTAACCAGCGCCAGTCGGAAATTATGCGCGCCGGAAAGTTTAGCCAACAGACGCTCGCGGACCACTGTATGGTCAAGACGAACCGGGCGACTTAATTTAGACGGAATCAACATAGGTTTCACTTCACTGTGGGTAACGAGAGATTTTATTTTTTTTGCGCTTCGTAATTAATGGATATAAGGTCGGCCAATAAGTTAACTATTGCAAGTTATGTCTGGATTTGGTGGCTGTGAATTTGCACTCTGTCACAAAACATTCAGGCAGAGGAGGGAACTTTCCGAAAAGGTCTTTGATGCCCCGTCAATGCTGGCTTGTATGGCTGTGCTGCGGCTGCGCTGAAACTGGTTTCAGAAAGGGATAGTGTCGTCAAATTTAATATACTCCTGGTAAAGTTAAGGGAGATTAATAACCTCCTTAGCGATTACCCGATTGCAGAAATATTATTCTACGTAAGTAATTATTTCGGCGGGTTTTAATTTCACCCGAAACCGCATTTCATTTCTTTGACATTCTCCTCGGTTACTTTTTTATCTTCCGGGCACACTCGAACTATGCTCTGAGAGTGGCCTTGATCACACTTTTCTGCTCATCCCCGCTACTCCTCCCTGTCTAATCCCCCTCGGGAGGAGGAAGAGGGGAAATGAGCCAGGCACACTAGCGCCAACTTGTGTTTTCTTTCTAAAGGATGCCGATCCCCTATGTCACAGCCTACCTTCAACAAAGCTCAATTCCAGGCTGCCCTGACGCGTCAGTGGCAGCGTTTTGGCCTTCATGCTGCAAACGAGATGACGCCTCACCAGTGGTGGCAGGCAGTGAGCGGTGCGCTCGCAGAGCAGCTGGATGCTCAACCCCTGGCAAAACCGGTAAAAGGCCAGCGCCATGTAAACTACATTTCAATGGAATTCCTGATTGGCCGCCTGACGGGCAACAACCTGTTGAACCTCGGCTGGTATCAGGAGGTGGGTGACGTTCTCAAAGAACACGACATTAACCTGACCGACCTGCTGGAAGAAGAGATTGATCCGGCGCTGGGCAACGGCGGCCTGGGGCGCCTGGCGGCCTGCTTCCTTGACTCTATGGCGACCGTCGGCCAGTCGGCGATTGGCTACGGTCTGAACTACCAGTACGGCCTGTTCCGTCAGTCGTTTGCTGACGGCCACCAGATGGAAGCGCCGGACGACTGGCATCGCAATACCTATCCGTGGTTCCGCCACAACGCGCAGCTGGATGTGCAGGTCGGCATTGGCGGGAAAGTGACGAAACAAGGTCTCTGGGAACCGGCGTTCACCATCACCGGCGAAGCCTGGGATCTGCCGGTGCTTGGCTACCGTAACGGCGTGGCGCAGCCGCTGCGTCTGTGGCAGGCGAAACACGCCCATCCGTTTAACCTGACCAAATTCAACGACGGCGATTTCCTGCGTGCCGAGCAGCAGGGCATCGACGCCGAGAAGCTGACTAAAGTCCTCTATCCGAACGACAATCACCTGGCCGGTAAAAAGCTGCGCCTGATGCAGCAGTACTTCCAGTGCGCCTGCTCCGTGGCGGACATTCTGCGTCGCCATCACCTGGCGGGCCGCAAGCTGGCGCAGCTGCCGGACTTCGAAGTGATTCAGCTCAACGACACGCACCCGACCATTGCCATCCCGGAACTGCTGCGCGTGCTGATCGATGAGCATCAGCTGAGCTGGGACGACGCCTGGGCCATTACCAGCCGTACCTTTGCCTACACCAACCACACCCTGATGCCAGAAGCGCTGGAGTGCTGGGATGAGAAGCTGGTGAAAGCGCTGCTGCCGCGCCACATGCAGATCATCAACAAGATTAACGACCAGTTTAAAAAGCTCGTGGATAAAACCTGGCCGGGCAACAAAGCGGTCTGGGCGAAGCTGGCGGTGGTTCACGATAAGCAGGTACGCATGGCGAACATGTGCGTGGTGAGCGGCTTTGCGGTCAACGGCGTGGCGGCCCTACACTCGGATCTGGTGGTCAAAGATCTGTTCCCGGAATACCACCAGCTGTGGCCGACCAAATTCCACAACGTGACCAACGGCATCACGCCGCGTCGCTGGATCAAGCAGTGCAACCCGCTGCTGGCCGGCCTGCTGGATAAGACCCTGAAGAAAGAGTGGGCCAACGATCTGGACCAGCTCATCAACCTGGAAAAATACGCTGACGACGCAAAATTCCGCGAGCAGTACCGCGCGATCAAGCTGGAGAATAAGGTTCGCCTGGCGGAGTTCGTGAAAGTGCGTACCGGGATTGAGATCAACCCGAACGCGATTTTCGATATTCAGATCAAACGTCTGCACGAGTACAAACGCCAGCACCTGAACCTGCTGCACATCCTGGCGCTGTACAAAGAGATCCGCGAGAATCCGCAGGCCGACCGTGTCCCGCGCGTGTTCCTGTTCGGTGCGAAAGCGGCGCCGGGCTACTACCTGGCGAAAAATATTATCCTCGCCATCAATAAAGTGGCGGCGGCGATCAACAGTGATCCGAAAGTGGGCGACAAGCTGAAGGTAGTGTTCCTGCCGGATTACTGCGTCTCGGCGGCTGAAATGCTGATCCCGGCGGCAGATATCTCCGAGCAGATCTCAACCGCAGGGAAAGAAGCCTCCGGTACCGGCAACATGAAGCTGGCGCTGAACGGCGCATTGACCGTCGGCACGCTCGACGGGGCTAACGTCGAAATCGCCGAGAAGGTGGGCGAAGAGAATATCTTTATCTTCGGCCATACCGTGGAAGAGGTGAAAGCCATCAAGGCCAAAGGCTACGATCCGGTGAAGTGGCGTAAGAAAGACAAAGTGCTCGATGCGGTGCTGAAGGAGCTGGAGAGCGGCAAATACAGCGACGGCGACAAGCACGCGTTTGACCAGATGCTGCACAGCATGGACAAACACGGCGGTGACCCGTATCTGGTGATGGCGGACTTCACGGCCTATGTCGACGCGCAAAAGCAGGTCGACGTGCTGTACCGCGACCCGGAGGCGTGGACCCGCGCGTGCATCCTGAACACCGCTCGCTGCGGTATGTTCAGCTCTGACCGCTCAATCCGTGATTATCAGGCCCGTATCTGGCAGGCAAAACGCTAAGGAAGCGCGATGGAGAGTAAACGTCTGGACAGTGCCGCGCAGGCGGCGGGAATAAGCCTCAGTTACATTAATGCTCACGGCAAACCACAGTCTATTGGCGCCGACACCAAAAGACGTTTGCTGGACGCTATGCACAAAACCGACGCGAAAGCGTCGGCTGCACCGGTGCCGAACGTGAAGGTATTCACCGCAGGCAAAAAGATGCCGCTCGCGGTTGAGGGGCGCGGCGAGTTTAGCTGGCTGCTCACGACCGAAGAGGGGCATCAGCACAAAGGCCACGCCACCGGCGGCAAAACGCTAAACCTTCCGGCGAAGCTGCCGGAGGGCTATCACACCTTAACGCTCACTCAGGACGATCGACGTTTTCACTGCCGGGTGATCGTCGCGCCAAAACGCTGCTACGAGCCGCAGGCGCTGCTCGAAGGCAAAAAGCTGTGGGGCGCCTGCGTGCAGCTCTATACGCTGCGTTCCGACAGCAACTGGGGCATCGGTGATTTTGGCGATCTGAAAAAGATGCTGGCATCCGTGGGCGAGCGCGGCGGCGCGTTTATCGGCCTCAACCCGATCCACGCCCTCTACCCGGCCAACCCGGAGAGCGCCAGCCCGTACAGCCCGTCGTCCCGTCGCTGGCTGAACGTGATTTATATCGACGTTAACGCCTTAGATGATTTCAAAAACAGCCAGGAGGCGCAGGCCTGGTGGAAACTCACTACCACGCAGCAGGCGCTGAAGCAGGCCCGCGAAGCCGACTGGGTGGATTACTCCACCGTCACGGCGCTGAAAATGGCCGCGCTGCGCCTGGCGTGGAAAGGCTTTTCGCAGCGTGATGACGAGCAGATGGCGGCGTTCCGCCAGTTCGTAACGCAGGAGGGCGAGAGCCTCTACTGGCAGGCGGCGTTCGATGCGCTGCACGCGTATCAGGTGAAAGAGGACGAAATGCGCTGGGGCTGGCCGGTCTGGCCTGAAGCGTATCAATCCGTCGACACGCCGGAAGTGAAAGCGTTTTGTAAAAAATATGCCGATGAAGTGGATTTCTACCTGTGGCTGCAGTGGCTGGCGTACAGCCAGTTTGCCGCCTGCTGGCAGGTGAGCCAGGGCTATAAAATGCCGATCGGCCTGTATCGCGATCTGGCCGTGGGCGTGGCGGAAGGCGGCGCGGAAACCTGGTGCGACCGTGAGCTTTACTGTCTGAAAGCCTCCGTCGGCGCGCCACCGGATATTCTTGGTCCGCTCGGCCAGAACTGGGGATTGCCGCCGATGGATCCGCACGTTATGGCCGCACGCGCCTACGAGCCGTTCATCGACCTGCTGCGCGCTAACATGCAGAACTGCGGCGCGCTGCGTATCGACCACGTGATGTCCGTGCTGCGTCTGTGGTGGATCCCGTACGGTGAAACGGCCGATCACGGGGCGTACGTGCAGTATCCGGTTGACGATCTGCTGTCGATCCTGGCCCTGGAAAGCAAGCGCCACCAGTGCATGGTGATCGGTGAAGATCTCGGTACCGTACCGGTGGAAATTGTCAGCAAGCTCCGCGACAGCGGCGTCTACTCCTATAAAGTGCTCTATTTTGAAAACGACCATGAGAAAACCTTCCGCGCGCCGCAAGCGTACCCTGAACAGTCAATGGCAGTCGCGACGACGCATGACCTTCCTACGCTTCGTGGCTATTGGGAAAGTGGCGATCTGACGCTCGGCAAAACGCTGGGCCTGTATCCTGATGAAGAGGTGTTACGCGGCCTGTATCAGGATCGCGAACTCTCCAAACAGGGGCTGCTGGATGCGCTGCACAAGCAGGGCTGTCTGCCGAAACGTGCGGGACATAAAGCGTCATTGATGTCGATGACCGCGACCCTCAACCGTGGTTTGCAGCGCTATATTGCCGACAGCAACAGCGCTCTGCTGGGTCTGCAGCCGGAAGACTGGATTGATATGGCGGAGCCGGTGAACATCCCGGGCACCAGCTATCAGTACAAGAACTGGCGTCGCAAGCTGTCTACAACGCTGGAGAAGATGTTTGCCGATGACGGGGTGAACAAGCTGATTAAGGATTTGGACAAGCGGCGAAAAGCAGCCGGTAAGAAGTAATAAAAAACCCGCCAGTGGCGGGTTTTTTATTATCCGGTAGTGCTCATGTAGGTCGGGTAAGGCGTAGCCACCACCCGACTTATCGCATCAGACCACCATATTCAACAGCAGCACCCCGACCAGACCGCACACCGAAATAATGGTTTCCAGCGCGGACCAGGACTTGATGGTTTCACCGATAGTCAGGTTGAAGTACTCCTTGAACAGCCAGAAGCCAGGGTCGTTAACGTGAGAGAAAATCACGCTACCGGAACCGACGGCGATAACCATCAGCTCAGGGCTCACGCCCGTGGTGGCAATCAGCGGGGCAACGATACCGCCTGCGGTGATCGCCGCAACGGTCGCAGAACCCAGCGCAATACGCAGAACCGCGGCGATAGACCAGGCCATCAGGAGCGGCGACACGTTGGTTTCATGCATCATGGCGGCGATGTATTTGTCCACGCCGCTGTCGACCAGAACCTGCTTGAATGCACCGCCACCGCCGATGATCAGGAGCATCATGGCAATGATTTTGATGGACGAGGTCAGCGTGTCGTTGATCTGATCCATAGAGCGGCCGCGGTTCAAACCGAAGGTGAACATCGCGATCAGCACGGCAATCAGCGTTGCCATCACCGGGTCACCAAGGAATTCCGCCACGGACAGAAACGCATGACCTTTCGGCAGGATCATCTCTGCCACGGCGCGCATCGCCATCAGGATCACCGGTACCAGAGAGGTCCAGACGCTGACGCCAAAGCCAGGCATCTCTTCTTCGGTGAAGGTTTTGGCGCTGTAGAGACCTTCCGGGATAGGCTTATCAATACCTTTCAGGAAGCGGGCATAAACCGGGCCGGCCAGAATCACCGTCGGGATCGCCAGAATCGTACCGAACAGCAGGGTTTTACCCATATCCGCGTGGAAGATGGTGGCGATAGCGGTTGGACCCGGGTGCGGCGGCAGGAAGCCGTGAGTCACGGACAGCGCCGCAGCCATTGGCACACCGACATACAGCAGCGGGATGCTCGCTGCAGCCGCAATGGTGAACACCAGCGGCAGCATCAGCACGAAGCCTACTTCATAGAACAGCGCGAAACCGACGGTAAAACCGGTTAACACCACTGCCCACTGAATGTTCTTCTTACCAAATTTGTCGATAAGCGTGGTAGCAATACGCTGGGCGCCACCGCAGTCCGCCAGCATTTTACCGAGCATGGCGCCGAAGCCCATGATCAACGCCAGGCTGCCGAGCGTACCGCCGACACCGGCTTTAATCGAGCTGATAACCTTAACCAGCGGCATCCCCTGCATCAGACCGACTGCAAGTGCCACCAGAACCAGAGCGATAAATCCATTCATTTTGAAACGGATCATCAAGAGCAGTAATAACACAACACCGATAGCAACGATGACTAATGGCATGATTTACCTGGCCTTTGAATTGTTATGGGTAACGTCATTGTTTCAACGACAAATTCCGATTGTCCCAACTGGGAACAGAGAAGTAACGGCACTAATACTGATGCCTTTTAAACGATTAAGTTTAGTCGGCTGTTATGAGTGTGCTTAGTGCCCATGGGAATGATACGGGTAACATGACGTGATTGAGAATCACCCTGGGAGGCAAAATGTGAATTATGAGACGCAGGTCAACATCTAGAGGGGGAGCGGTGGGAAAATAAAAGCCGGGTGGCGGCTTCGCCTTACCCGGCCTACGACTCGTGCAGACTGTTTTAGTAGGCCCGGTAAGCGCAGCGCCACCGGGCAATACAGACGGGCACTGAATCAGTAGTAGGAGTGCTCGCCGCGCTGGTGTTCGGTCAGGTCACGCACGCCTTTCAGTTCCGGGAATTCATTCAGCAGCTGCTTCTCGATCCCTTCTTTCAGCGTTACATCAACCATTGAGCAGCCGTTACAGCCGCCGCCAAACTGCAGAATGGCAAAACCTTCGTCGGTGATTTCCATCAGGGAAACACGGCCGCCGTGGCCCGCCAGCTGCGGGTTGATCTGGGATTGCAGCAGATACTCAACGCGCTCCATCAGCGGGGCATCGTCAGACACTTTACGCATTTTCGCGTTCGGCGCTTTCAGGGTCAGCTGAGAACCCAACTGGTCAGTGACGAAGTCGATCTCCGCATCTTCAAGATACGGTGCGCTCAGCTCATCAACGTAGGCGGTGAGCTGTTCAAATTTAAGGGCAGTGTCGGTGGCTTCCACAGCGTCCGGAGGACAATAAGAAACACCACATTCTGCATTCGGAGTGCCTGGATTAATCACAAACACGCGGATCTGCGTCCCTTCTTCCTGATTTGCCAGCAGTTTGGCAAAGTGCGCTTGTGCAGAATCGGAAATACGGATCATAGCTTTGGCCTAATAGTTGACTAAATTACCTGGGTATAATCATACGCCCATTGAAGAAGGGCTACAAGGTACGGCACAGACACCATACCTGAACCGACGCGGCGCCGCTTCGCAAAAGCAGTCGGGAAAGTTCAGCAACGGTACTGCCCGTGGTGACGACATCATCCACAATCGCGATATGGAGACCGTTGACCGGCAATTCAAGGCGAAAGGCATTTTTGAGGTTTCTTTTGCGCAGCCGGGCGCTGAGCTGATGCTGGATGGCGGTGGCGTGAACACGTGTGAGCGCGCGGGCCTCATATCGGCAGCCGAGCCACCGGGCGAGGGGGCGGCAGATCAGGTCACTCTGGTTATAGCCGCGCCGCCAGAGACGACGTCGGTACAGGGGGACATTCACCACCATGTCGATTTTCGGCAGTGCCCGGTGACGTCGCGCCTGCAAAACCGCCAGCAACAGCAGGCGGGCAAGGGGCTGCGCCAGCGAGCTCTGCCCGGAAAACTTCAGCGCGTGAATCAGCCTGTTCAGCGGCGGAACATAATCATCCACCGCCACCAGAGCGCTCCACGGCGGGGACTTTTTCAGGCAACGACCACAGGGCAAAGAGGGATTAGTGGCCGGTAAACCACATTGTGGACAGATCCCGATACGCCGTTGCAGCGCTCGCGTACAGACGGAGCAGACGCCCCACCCGCTGAGCGCCAGCGGCATTTGGCATAGCCAGCACAAGCCGGGTACTGTTAGCATGTGCAACCTCCATGTGAAAAAAGAGAACAGTAACTGATGAAGACGCTGTGGTGGCAGACCGTAGGGACAGGAAATTGCCATCTTGTGCTGCTGCACGGATGGGGCCTGAATGCGGAGATATGGCATTGCATACGTGAGGAACTTGCCTCGCATTTCACGCTGCATCTGGTGGATTTACCCGGCTTTGGCCGCAGCCGCGGTTTTGGGGCCATGTCGCTTGATGAGATGGCACAGCAGGTTCTGGACGCTGCGCCGCAAAACGCGGTCTGGCTGGGCTGGAGCCTGGGCGGGCTGGTGGCGAGCCAGATTGCGCTGTCGCGGCCTGATCGCGTAAAAGCGCTGGTGACGGTAGCGTCGTCGCCCTGTTTTAGCGCGCAGGAGGCGTGGCCAGGGATCAAACCTGACGTGCTGGCGGGCTTCCAGCAGCAGCTGAGCGAAGATTTCCAGCGGACCGTAGAGCGGTTCCTTGCCTTGCAGACAATGGGCACTGAAACCGCGCGTAAGGATGCCCGAACGCTGAAGCAGACCGTGCTTTCGCTGCCGATGCCGGAAGTTGAGGTGCTTAACGGCGGTCTTGAACTCCTGAAAACGGTTGACCTGCGCGAGCCGCTGGCCGCCCTGACGCTGCCGCACCTGCGTATTTATGGTTACCTCGACGGAATTGTGCCGCGCAAAGTGGTTCCGCTACTGGATTCACTCTGGCCAGACAGCGAATCGCAGATCATCGCCAAAGCCGCACATGCCCCGTTTATCTCCCATCCGACGGAGTTTTGTTCAGCGCTCATTGCGTTAAGTCAACGTTTAGACTGATTATTTTCTATCCAGCCTGGAAAAAGTAACACACCGCAACCATACTCCAGATGTCGTTGCGGTTGTTCTGCCTACGATAATCAAAACAACAATCCTATGGAGAGTCAGGTTATGAAACTTGTTACAGGTATTGTCACTTCTCTGGTTATTGGGTCACTGTCATTTGGCGTCTTTGCGGCAAAAGAGCTGGAAAAAGATAAAGTTGCCGGCATGAATCTGACGAAAATTGGTGAAATTTCCACGTCTGACACCACCGCGCCGATGGACGCGAGAAAAGAGCTGTCGAAGAAAGCGGATGAGCTGGGCGGAACGTACTACGTCGTCACCAGCGCTGAAAAGCAGACCAAAAACGTACGTGCAACGGCGGACGTCTACAAGTAATACGATAAAGCCAGGCAGCGATGCCTGGCTTTATTAACGCAGTGCCCACCACTCCCTGAGGCAGGCCTTTCCTTCCGGACAGCTTTTACAACTGCCGGAGAGACAGCCTTCCGCGTCTTCCTGAATCCGCACGGCTTTCCCCATGGCTTCCAGTCTTTCCAGCATGGCATCGATCATCGGCTGCGGCGTATGCAGGCTGAGGCTCAGCTGTTTCGCCTCCATTCGCCCCTGCAGAGCAAGCAGGTCACGAACCTGAATCAACGATGCCATGCGGTGTACTCCTTAGTGACATTCGCCCGCCGGGCTGCTGCAGCAGGTCGCGGCGGTTTTACGGTTTGCCAGCAGGTCGATGTCGACGCGGCTGCGCGCCCGCCGCAGCAGACCGAGCACGACCACGTTAAACAGCACAACCGCGAGAATGCAGACCAGGCTGTAGCGCGGGTGCTGGCTGAAATTGACGGTTTGATAAAACAGCGTCGCCAGCGAGTAAGCGATATTCAACCCCCACAGGATGGAGAAGCCCATCCAGCCGCGGCTGGATTCACGGGCAATCGCCCCCATCACCGAGATGCACGGAATGTAGAGCAGAACGAAGATGAGATAGCTGTAGGCCGCAGACGCGCTGCCAAATTTCTCGCTCATCACGCCCATGGCACCCGTCGCCATTTCGCCGTCGCCTTTGCTCGCCTCAATTGGGTTCGCAAGCACGCTCAGGCTGAAGGTGTCCTTCAGGCTCTGCCAGGTCTCCTCTACGGCACCCAGCAGTTCATCACCGAGATGAAACTCAGCCGGATTAAATTCCTGCTCCTGAATGTTCTCGGCGGTGTAGAGCGTATTCAGGGTACCGACAACCACCTCTTTTGCCATCGCGCCGGTAAACAGCCCGACGGTTGCCTGCCAGTTATCCTCATGCACGCCAATCGGTTTGAAAACCGGCGTGATGACGCGGCTGACGGAGGCGAGGGCAGAGTCATTAATGTTATCCGCCGCCTGTCCGCTGAGGGTGAAGCTGTTCAGCGCGCTCAGGAAAATGCTGACGATGACAATCACCTTACCGGCGCGCAGGACGAAGCCTTTCAGGCGCTGCCAGGTCTGGATCGCCAGGCTTTTCAGATGGGGGACGTGGTACACCGGCAGCTCCATCACGAACGGTGACGCTTCACCGCGCATGATGGTGTGTTTCAGCATTAAGCCGGTGAGGATCGCCATCACGATGCCCAGCACATACAGCGAGAAGACCGCCAGCGCGCCCTGCTGGCCAAAGAAGGCTGCCGCAAAGACCGCGAAGATCGCCAGTCGGGCACCGCAGGACATAAACGGCGCCATCATAATGGTCATCAGACGCTCACGCGGCGCATCCAGGGTGCGTGCGCCCATCACCGAAGGCACGTTACAGCCGAAGCCGACAATCAGCGGGACGAAGGATTTACCCGGCAGGCCCAGCGCCTGCATCAGACGATCCATCACGAACGCGGCGCGGGCCATGTAGCCGGAATCTTCCAGGAACGAGAGAAACAGATACATCATGCCGATCTGCGGCACCAGAGGCAGAACGGTATTGATACCGCCGCCGATCCCCTGCGCGAGGAAGATGGTTAACCATTCCGGGAAGTGAAGGGTGTATCCCACCCACTGAATACCGTGGACGAAGACCGCGACGGAACCGGCGTCAAAAATCGGCTGCAGTGCGCCACCGATGTTAATGGCGAGCAGGAACATCACGTACATCACCAGCAGGAAGATGGGCAAACCGAGGAAGCGGTTAAGCACTATCTTATCCACTGCCGCCGTAAAGCGGCTGGGTTCTGCCGTCAGCGCGTTGCTGACAACGTCGCAAATCGAGGCGATGGCCTGATAACGGGCGTCGGCGATGTGCAGCGCCGGGTCGTCCAGCTCGTCGCTAAGACGGGCTACCGTCGCGTCCAGCTTATCGGCCGCATGGCCGGCGTAGGCGCGGCTGTAGATATCCCCTTCCAGCATCTGCAGTCCAAGCCACAGCCGCTGTTTCGCAGGCATACTGTTGTCCATCTCCTGCGCCAGCACGTTGGCTTCACGCAGGAGAGGCTGCGCGTAATGCACAAGCTCAACGTCGCGATTTCCCGCGTGACGGTCAATGGCCAGCTTCAGCGCATCAATACCGCGAGCGCGCGTCGAGACCAGCGGAACGACCGGGCACCCCAGGCGCGCGGAGAGGGCATCGACGTCGATGCGCAGCTTTTGTTTCTCTGCGATATCGAGCATGTTGAGCGCCACGATGCAGGGAATACCCAGCTCAAGCAGCTGCAGCGTCAGATAAAGGTTACGCTCGAGATTGGAAGCGTCGACCACGTTGATCAGCAGATCCGCGTCGCCGCCAAGAATATAGTGACAGGCGATTTGCTCATCGAGCGAGGTTTGCGACGAAATGGTGGTTAAGGAGTAGGTGCCGGGAAGGTCAACCAGCGTCACCTGGTTGTCTGTCGTCGTGAACTGGCCCTCTTTACGCTCAACCGTCACGCCCGCCCAGTTGCCCACGCGCTGGCGAGCCCCGGTCAGCTGGTTAAAAAGCGTGGTCTTGCCGGAATTAGGATTGCCAATTAAGCCAATAGTTAACTTTTTCATTTTTTTAGACTCACTGAAACCGCTGGCTTGTTATCGGGATAAGGCTTCGACTTCTATTAACGCGAGGTCTTTTTTACGCAGGACCAGATTCACGCGTCGGGTTTCGATATGAACCGGATCGCCTAACGGCGCCACGCGTACGACCTGGAATGACGAGCCGGGCAGCATGCCCAGCGACAGCAGCTTCTGCCGATAGGCCGGGCTAATTTCGCGGGTAAAACCGGTAATCTTCCATGCACTGTCTGGAGTGAATTGCATAACGCCTGATTCCACGAAAGGTTAAATTATCTACTATGCGATGATAATGAGAATAGTTTTTATCAGCAATATTAAAACTGTGACGGAATGTTGTTTGAGATATTAATTTACGGCCTTTTTGACCTTGCTCAATATTTGCTGAAATGGCGGGAAAACGAAAAGCGGAGTATTTGTTAACGGGGTGATAAATCGTGGTTTAAATATGGATGTGCAATCGGTTTCATATATTACGGCACGATATTATTCCCTCTCCCCTGTGGGGAGAGGGTTAGGGTTAGGGTGAGGGTTTAGCGTTTTTTACCCATCGCGGCCGCCAGCGCATCCATCATCGCGCTGTTGCCTGCAGGCTGGGCATCCCGCCCGCGCGGCTTCGCGGCTTTCGCGGCCGGACGCTGCTGCTCGCGGCCACCGCCATTGCCGCCGCGGCGCGCGTTGGCGTCACCCGGCTGCTCGTCCAGACGCATGGTCAGGGCGATACGTTTGCGCTGCAGGTCCACTTCCAGCACTTTGACCTTCACGATGTCACCCGCTTTAACCACGGTGTGCGGATCTTCAACGAACTTGTCGGCAAGGGATGAGATATGGACCAGACCGTCCTGATGCACGCCGATATCCACGAACGCGCCAAAGTTGGTGACGTTGGTCACCGCACCTTCCAGCACCATGCCCGGCAGCAGGTCGTTCATGGTTTCCACGCCGTCGGCGAAGGTCGCCGTTTTGAACTCAGGACGCGGGTCGCGGCCCGGTTTTTCCAGCTCTTTGATGATGTCGGTGACGGTTGGGACGCCAAATTTGTCATCGGTGAAATCAACGGCTTTCAGGTTGCGCAGGGCGCTACTGTCGCCCATGAGATCTTTCAGCGCCTGCTGAGTAGCGGCCAGGATGCGTTCCACCACCGGATACGCTTCCGGGTGAACGGTGGAGGCATCGAGCGGGTTATCGCCGTGGTTGATGCGCAGGAAGCCCGCGCACTGCTCAAACGCTTTTGGCCCCAGACGGCTTACCTTCAGCAGCTGCTGACGGTTCTGGAACTGGCCGTTCTCGTCGCGCCAGGCGACGATGTTCTGCGCCATCATGCGGGTTAAGCCCGCCACGCGGGTCAGCAGAGGAACGGAGGCGGTGTTCAGGTCAACGCCAACGGCGTTTACGCAGTCTTCCACGACCGCATCCAGCTTGCGCGCCAGCTGAGTCTGGCTCACATCGTGCTGATACTGGCCCACGCCGATCGATTTCGGATCGATCTTCACCAGTTCCGCCAGCGGATCCTGCAGACGGCGAGCGATCGAGACCGCGCCGCGCAGGGAAACATCCAGGTCCGGGAACTCCTGTGCCGCCAGCTCGGACGCGGAATAGACGGACGCCCCGGCCTCGCTGACGATCACTTTCTGTGCCGTCACTTTCGGGAACTGCTTCTGCACGTCGAGATAGAAACGCTCGGTTTCGCGGGACGCCGTACCGTTGCCGATGGCAACCAGCTCCACGTTGTATTTTTCGCACAGCGCCGCCACCACGACCGCCGCTTTCGCTGCCTGGCCGGTGTGCGGATAGATGGTATCAGTCGCCACCAGCTTGCCGGTGCCGTCAACCACAGCGACCTTCACGCCGGTACGCAGACCCGGATCGAGACCCATGGTCGCGCGCAGGCCGGCAGGGGCGGCCATCAGCAGGTCGTGCAGGTTACGGGCGAAGACGTTAATCGCTTCATCTTCGGCACGCTCGCGCACGGTGCCCATCAGCTCGGTTTCGAGGTGCATCAGCACCTTGATGCGCCAGGTCCAGCTCACCACGCCTTTACGCCAGCTGTCAGCCGGGGCGTTGTTCAGGCGCAGGCCAAGATGGTCGATAATGATCTGCTCGCAGTGGCTCTCTTTCGGCGGCTCGTCAAACTGCGGGTCGGCGTTCAGGGAGAGCTGCAGCACGCCTTCGTTGCGGCCGCGGAACATCGCCAGCGCGCGGTGGGAAGGGGCGGTAGAGATCGGTTCGTGGTGATCGAAGTAGTCGCGGAATTTCGCGCCTTCTTCCTCTTTACCCGTGACGACGGTAGAGACGATGTGGGCATTCTTCCAAAGGTAATCACGCACTTTCGCGAGCAGGGCGGCGTCTTCGGCGAAGCGCTCCATCAGAATGTAGCGCGCGCCGTCGAGGGCGGCCTTGGTGTCCGCTACGCCTTTGTCAGCGTCGATAAATTTCGCCGCTTCGGTTTCCGGGTCGTGGGACGGCTCGTTCCACAGCAGGTCGGCCAGCGGCTCAAGGCCCGCTTCAATCGCAATCTGCCCGCGCGTGCGGCGCTTCGGCTTGTACGGCAGATAGAGGTCTTCGAGTTCGGTTTTGCTCAGGGTGCCGTTAATGGCGCTTTCCAGATCGCTGGTCAGCTTGCCCTGTTCGCCGATGGATTTGAGGATCGCCTGACGACGTTCTTCCAGCTCGCGCAGATAACCCAGACGGGTCTCCAGGTTACGCAGCTGCGTGTCATCCAGACCGCCGGTGACTTCCTTACGATAGCGTGCAATAAACGGCACGGTGTTCCCTTCATCAAGCAGGCGAACGGCAGCTTCTACCTGTTCGGCTCTGGCCTGAATATCACCCGCAATAATGCGGCAGAGCGAATCTTTCATCATGGCTTTATCATCTGTTGAGTCGAAAAAATCAGGGGATAGTTATACGGGCTGACACGGTAAAATGCCAGCCGTGGAGGGCGCTCTCGGACTATTTAACGTAGACGATCTCATTGACGTACCAGCTGGCTTCACCGGCTGGAGTCTGAACGATGGCCAGATCGCCCACTTCCTTTTTCAGCAGCGCGCGGGCCATCGGGGAGTCGATGGAGATGTAATCCTTACGACCAAAAATTTCATCGTAGCCGACTATTCGAAAACGCAGGGTGTCACCGTCGTCGTTTTCAATCTCCACCCACGCGCCGAAGAACACTTTGCCCTCCTGCTGCGGGGAGTAATCGACAATTTTTAGATTTTCGAGGCACTTCGTCAGATAGCGAACCCGGCGGTCAATTTCGCGCAGCCGCTTTTTGTTGTACTGGTAGTCAGCGTTTTCGCTGCGATCGCCCAGGCTTGCCGCCCAGGTCACCTTTTTGGTCACTTCAGGACGCTCTTCGCGCCAGAGGTAATCCATCTCTTTTTTGAGTTTCTCATACCCTTCGCGGGTGATCAGGGGCGTTTTCATGGTAAAGCCTTTGCTGCCGGTTTTCTGTCTTGCGCACAATACGTACCACACAGTGTAACAGACAGGATTAATAATGATTTATGTGATGAAATGAGCAGATAAGCTGCTGTTAAATATGCTTTGTAACAATTTCGACTAGAATTTATACCAGAATTAGCTGGTCGAATACGTGCACTTTTTTAGAATACGCTGTTACAAAGACTATCCGAACCTTTGGGAGTACACACAATGCAAGAGAACTACAAAATTCTGGTCGTGGATGACGACATGCGCCTGCGTGCGCTGCTGGAACGTTATCTGACCGAGCAGGGCTTCCAGGTTCGTAGCGTCGCGAACGCTGAGCAGATGGACCGTCTGCTGACCCGTGAATCTTTCCACCTGATGGTTCTCGACCTGATGCTGCCTGGCGAAGACGGGCTTTCCATTTGCCGCCGTCTGCGCAGCCAGAGCAACCCGATGCCGATCATCATGGTGACGGCGAAGGGCGAAGAAGTTGACCGTATCGTGGGCCTCGAAATCGGCGCGGACGACTATATTCCAAAACCGTTTAACCCGCGTGAACTGCTGGCGCGCATTCGCGCCGTGCTGCGTCGTCAGGCTAATGAGTTGCCTGGCGCACCGTCTCAGGAAGAAGCCGTTATCGCCTTCGGCAAGTTCAAGCTTAACCTCGGCACGCGCGAGATGTTCCGTGAAGACGAGCCAATGCCGCTCACCAGCGGCGAATTTGCGGTACTGAAAGCGCTGGTCAGCCACCCGCGTGAACCGCTTTCCCGTGACAAGCTGATGAACCTGGCGCGCGGTCGCGAATACTCCGCAATGGAACGCTCTATCGACGTGCAGATCTCCCGCCTGCGCCGCATGGTGGAAGAAGATCCTGCGCATCCTCGTTATATTCAGACCGTATGGGGTCTGGGCTACGTGTTCGTCCCGGACGGCTCTAAAGCATGAGGCGAATGCGCTTCTCGCCGCGTAGCTCGTTTGCCCGCACCCTGTTACTGATCGTCACCCTGCTGTTCGTCAGCCTGGTGACGACCTATCTGGTGGTGCTGAACTTTGCGATCCTGCCGAGCCTCCAGCAGTTTAATAAGGTCCTGGCCTACGAAGTGCGTATGCTGATGACCGACAAACTGCAGCTGGAGGACGGCACGCAGCTGGTTGTTCCCCCGGCGTTTCGCCGTGAAATCTACCGTGAACTGGGCATTTCGCTCTATTCCAACGAAGCGGCGGAAGACGCGGGCCTGCGCTGGGCGCAGCACTATGAATTCCTCAGCCAGCAGATGGCGCAGCAGCTGGGTGGCCCGACGGAAGTGCGCGTTGAGGTCAATAAAAGCTCGCCCGTCGTCTGGCTGAAAACCTGGCTGTCACCCAATATCTGGGTGCGCGTCCCGCTGACCGAAATCCATCAGGGCGACTTCTCGCCGCTGTTCCGCTACACCCTGGCGATCATGCTGCTGGCGATAGGCGGGGCCTGGCTGTTTATCCGTATACAAAACCGACCGCTGGTCGACCTGGAGCACGCTGCGCTGCAGGTCGGTAAAGGGATTATTCCTCCTCCGCTGCGCGAGTATGGCGCCTCTGAGGTTCGTTCGGTGACGCGCGCGTTTAACCATATGGCGGCAGGCGTGAAGCAACTGGCGGATGACCGTACGCTGCTGATGGCGGGCGTCAGCCACGACCTGCGCACGCCGCTAACACGTATTCGTCTGGCGACGGAGATGATGGGAGAAGAGGACGG
Organism: Enterobacter sp. ECC-249; assembly: GCF_043965265.1. NCBI lineage: Bacteria > Pseudomonadati > Pseudomonadota > Gammaproteobacteria > Enterobacterales > Enterobacteriaceae > Enterobacter > Enterobacter sp. ECC-249. The sequence goes on along the minus strand of NZ_CP143660.1, from coordinate 217,988 downwards.
TTACCTTGCCGAGTCCATTAACAAGGACATCGAAGAGTGTAACGCTATCATCGAGCAGTTTATTGACTACCTGCGCACCGGGCAGGAGATGCCGATGGAGATGGCCGATCTGAACGCGGTGCTGGGCGAAGTGGTGGCGGCGGAAAGCGGCTACGAGCGTGAAATTGATACCGACCTTCAGGCGGGCGAGATCCAGGTACGCATGCACCCGCTCTCGATCAAACGTGCGGTCGCCAACATGGTGGTTAACGCGGCGCGCTACGGCAACGGCTGGATTAAAGTCAGCAGCGGGTCTGAGCTCAACCGCGCCTGGTTCCAGGTGGAAGACGACGGTCCGGGCATCAAGCCCGAGCAGCGTAAGCATCTGTTCCAGCCATTTGTGCGCGGCGACAGCGCGCGCAGCACCAGCGGCACGGGCTTAGGCCTGGCGATTGTTCAGCGTATTATCGATAACCACAACGGACTGCTGGAGATTGGCACCAGCGAGCGGGGTGGGTTGAGCATTCGCGCCTGGCTGCCGGTACCGGTGACGCGGGGGCAGGTGAAAGAGGGGTAGTGCGGTCTGATGCCCTCACCCCGGCCCTCTCCCACGGGGAGAGGGAGAAAACATTAAAAAAGGCAACTTTCGTTGCCTTTTTGCTTTTACCTATAGCTTCGGACCCGCGCTCACCAGCGCAGCACCCGCCGGGGTATCGGTGTACTTCTCGAAGTTCTCGATAAACAGCTTCGCCAGCGATTCCGCTTTCTCACGCCACTGCTCCGGCGAACCGTACGTATTGCGCGGGTCGAGGATATGCGTATCCACGCCCGGCAGCGACGTTGGGATCGCCAGGTCAAACATCGGCAGCGTAAAGGTTTCGGCGTCGTCCAGAGAACCATCCAGAATAGCGTCGATAATCGCGCGGGTATCTTTGATGGAAATACGTTTGCCGGTGCCGTTCCAGCCGGTGTTCACCAGGTATGCCTGCGCGCCGGATGCCTGCATGCGTTTCACCAGCACTTCAGCGTACTGCGTCGGGTGCAGCGACAGGAATGCCGCGCCGAAGCAGGCGGAGAAGGTTGGGGTTGGCTCCGTCACGCCGCGCTCGGTACCCGCCAGCTTGGCGGTGAAGCCGGAGAGGAAGTGGTACTGCGTCTGGCTGGCAGTCAGGCGAGACACCGGAGGCAGCACGCCGAACGCATCCGCCGTCAGGAAGATAACCTTCGTGGCATGACCCGCTTTTGACACCGGCTTCACGATATTGTCGATGTGGTAGATCGGGTAAGAGACGCGGGTGTTTTCCGTTTTCGACGCATCGTCGAAGTCGATGGAGCCGTCGGCACGCACGGTGACGTTTTCCAGCAGCGCATCGCGACGGATAGCGTGGAAGATATCCGGCTCGGCCTCTTCAGACAGGCGAATGGTCTTCGCGTAGCAGCCGCCTTCAAAGTTGAATACGCCGTCGTCATCCCAGCCGTGTTCGTCATCACCAATCAGACGACGTTTTGGATCGGTAGACAGGGTGGTTTTCCCGGTGCCGGAAAGGCCGAAGAAGACCGCCACGTCGCCTTTTTCACCGACGTTAGCCGAGCAGTGCATAGAGGCGATGCCCCGCAGCGGCAGCAGGTAGTTCATGACCGAGAACATCCCTTTCTTCATTTCGCCGCCGTACCAGGTACCGCCGATCAGCTGGATACGCTCGGTCAGGTTGAAGGCAACAAAGTTTTCGGAGTTCAGACCCTGCTCTTTCCACTGTGGGTTGGTGCATTTCGCGCCGTTCATCACGATGAAATCAGGGGTGAAGTCCTGCAGCTCTTCGTCGGTTGGACGAATAAACATGTTTTTCACGAAATGCGCCTGCCAGGCCACTTCGGTGATAAAACGTACGGAGAGACGGGTGTCGGCGTTAGCGCCGCAGAAAGCGTCGACAATAAACAAACGCTTGCCGGAAAGTTGATGGGTGACGAGCCCTTTCAGGTGCTGCCAGGTTTCCGGAGAGAGCGGTTTGTTGTCGTTCTTCCCTTTGCCCTTGTCAGCCCACCACAGCGTATCGCGGGTGGTTTCGTCTCGGACGATATACTTATCTTTCGGCGAACGACCGGTAAAGATACCGGTATCGACGGCGATAGCACCAAGATTCGTCAACACACCACGCTCGTATCCTTCCAGTGCTGGATTGAGCTCTTCCTGATACAGCGTATCGTAGTCGGGGTTGTAGACGACTTCCTGGACGTCGTGAATACCATAAGCCTTGAGATCTTGCGGGGTTAAACCAGTAACACGCATATCACTGCTCCTTAGCCAATATGTACTGCCTGAAATTGTAGGGTTTTTCTGAGGTTGTTTACCGCGACGGGGCTCATAGATTCACGCATCTGGACAAAACCCTTACTAACGGAAAACGCTGCGACTCCAGTCACAGCGCAGGCGGATTATCGCAGGAATCGCTTTTTGGTTGGGGAAAATGTTCCGAAAAGGTTAATGGCTGGTGATTTTATCGGAAAGAATGTGAATGTAATCGCATACACGTAAGAAAATTACGTAAGAGTTACATTAGGAAAACGATTCAGCTTGGGTGGAGTTTTTACCCCTCACCCCAGCCCTCTCCCCAAAGGGGAGAGGGGGTTCAAGTTCCCTCTCCCCTTTGGGGAGAGGGTTAGGGTGAGGGGATAGAGGTTTAGTGAACCTGTGGATCCGCCGGGGAGGCGTTGTTGCGGATCTCAGCGATATCCATCGAATTGAACACATAGTGCGTACCGCAGTAGTCACAGTGCATATCAATTTCACCGTCTTCCGCCATGATGCTGTCGATCTCTTCGTCCGGCAGGGTTTTCAGTGCGCCAGCGCAGCGCTCGCGTGAGCAGGTGCACTTAAACTCCACAGACTGCGGGTCGTAGACGGTCACTTCTTCTTCGTGGTACAGACGCCACAGCACGTCGGTCGCCGAGAGGTTGAACAGCTCTTCCGCTTTGATGGTTTCGGTCAGCGTCGCCAGGTGCTCAAAATCATTGGTCTGCGCGTCCTGTGCAGGCAGAACCTGCAGCAGCATCCCGCCCGCAGCAGGCTGGCCGTCCACTTCGCCGGTGCGGATGAACAGACGTGTCGGCAGCTGTTCAGAACGCATAAAGTAATCTTCCAGGCAGGCAGCCAGGGTATCGCCTTCCAGACCCACCACGCCCTGATAGCGTTCACCTTCCTCTGGGGAGATGGTGATCACCAGGTAGCCATTACCCACCAGCGTTTTGAGGTCTGCATTTTCAGGCACGTCGCCCTGAACGCGCGCCACGCCGCGCATCTGCTGCTGGTTATTTCCGTTGATCACCGCCAGCGTCATCGGGCCGTCGCCCTGCAGCTGCACGGTAATATCACCGGCAAACTTCAGCGTTGCGGTCAGCAGGCTGGTGGCAACCAGCAGTTCGCCCAACAGGGTCTTCACCGGCAGCGGGTAGTTGTGGTTTTCCAGAATCTGTTTCCAGGTTTCGGATACGGTGACCAGCTCGCCGCGCACGGCGAATTGTTCAAACAGATAGCGGTGTAATTGGTCGTGTTGAGCCATTTTCATCTCTCGTTCGGGTGAGGTTATTCAGTCTCACCGTGTTTAAATTTCATCAGGTCGCGGCGCTCTTTTTTGTCCGGCCGCCGGTCCGGGTGAGGCATCGTCAGCGCGTTCATTTTGCGCGCCAGCGCGGTCTTCTCGCGCTTTTCAATGCTCTCCGCCGTCTCTTCATAAAGCAGTACGGCTTCCGTTGCGGGTCGACGCTGTTCGGTAATGGCTTTAATCACCACCGTACGTTCATCGTTGCCCTGGCGCAGCGTTAACGTGGCATTTAGCTCAACCAGCTTGCTCGGTTTGCTGCGCTGGCCGTTGTAATGCACCTTTCCGCCGTCAACCATCGCGCGGGCAAGGGCGCGTGTTTTATAAAAACGCGCTGCCCACAGCCATTTATCCAGTCTTACCCCGTCAGAGGGTTTTTCTTTCATGGCGTCTCCTTCACGGTCAGTGAGGGGATCATCTGGCGATAGTCGTTCAGTCCCGGGTGGCGAAGATAGCTTTTTTCAGCCAGGCCGGAGTCAGGATTGGTGACGCCCAGACAGTAGCGAATGCCAAACCTTGCGGCAGAATCCAGAATGGGCTCGCTGTCATCAATGAACAACGTACGTTCTGGCTGTAAACCCGTCTCTTCCCTCACCGCATGCCACAACCGCTGATCCTCTTTCGGATAACCAAATGTGTGGGTGGAAAGTAATAAATCAAGGTGCGACGCCAGACCCGTATGCTCCAGCTTCACCGCCAGGTTATGGGGATGCGCGTTGGTCAGCAAAATACGGCGCTTGCCGCTTGCTTTCAGCGCATCCAGGAAGGGCACTGTATCCTCGCGCAGAACGGCGCGCGGGCCCTGGGCGGTAGTCATGGCACAAATATCCAGACCGAGGCGCTCGCTCCAGTAGTCAAGACAGTACCAGTTTAGCGTATGTTGCACGGCGCTATATTGCGAACGAATGAATGCCTGCGCTTCTGCCGGGGAAATCCCCTGCTGCTCGCCATAGGTTTCTGGAACCAGCGTTTGCCAGAAATAATTATCAAAGGCGAGATCGAGCAGCGTGCCGTCCATATCCAGCAGAACGGTATCAACCTCCTGCCAGGCGATATCAAGATGCATAAGGGGAACTCCAGCCAGAAGAAACGTGCGCGACAGGGTAGCACATCTTGTCGCGCAACGACGTTATCAGATCAGGCTCTCAGAGGAGGGGATCAGCTTAGGATTGAGGCAGTTTTCGTAATATTGCTGGATCTCGGCAAGCCGGGTGCGCGAGCGCTGGTAGCGGCGCAGTGCCATAAAGCCGTTCCAGAAAATGGCAATCAGCATTGCGGTCATCAGCAGAGAGGTGCCGATATAACGCCATAGCCCTGCGCTATCCGGCATCCGGTGCAGGCCGATATGGCGAGTGCCGTTGGCGTCGGTATAAATACTCGTGACAATCCCTTCGGCGCTGAACGGCGTTTGCATCAGCATCTGCGCCAGGCGCTGGAATTGGCTCCACTGCTCCTGCGCCGGGTAGTCATAAAGCGCAACCTGCGGGTAAGGCTGATCGACCAGGTCGCTGCCCTCATCGCTTGCAATCACAAAGCCGCCCGGTGCCGGGCTGTTCAGCGCCTGAGCCGCTCGGGTGGTCTCACGCATCATGAACGGCGACGTGGAGGTTGCGACCAGGTTATCCAGCGATTCAGCGCTCACCGGACGCAGCAGCACGTTGACGCCATCCAGCCGTCCCGCTTCGGCGCGTTTCACCAGCGAGTCCCAGTCTTTACTGTTCCCCAGGTTGACCAGGGCATTTTTAAGACGAATGCACTCATCCTGAGAGGAGCATAAATCCTGCGTTTTCAGGACGATATCACCAAAATCATCCAGCAGAACCATGCCTGATTTTTGAATGGCCGAGCGCAGCGCGGGGCTGACGCGTGAATCATCGTCCGGTTTCGGGTGCAGCTGGCGGTTCACCGTCTGGGTAAGCGCAGTAGCCTTATTCACCACTTCGGATTCCGGCAGCGGCAGCGGCGGCGCGTCGTTCCAGATAATTTGCGAACAATCGAACGGCATGAACGGTGAGTTCTGGCGCGTGTTCCACGCCCCCGGAGTGTGAATATTACACATCCCGGTTCCCTTCAGGCGCAGCGTGTCACCCACGCGGACACCGGCTTCATCCAGCTTGCTGACGCTGGTCGCTTCAATGGTTTGCGCCCCTTTGATCCACGACAGGGTGAATTTGATGGGCATATCCAGCGGCACGAAAAGCAGCAGCATCACTAAGACCAGCGCCGCGCCTCCGGCAATGACCGTGCTGCGAAGCCAGTGCTGAAGCGGGAAATTTTTCACTTCATCATGCAGGGACAAGAAGCGCCCCTGACGCACAACGTGGCGGTCAAGGTAGATATCAATATCGGTTTTCTGACCTAAGTCCTGCGCAATCCACGGCTGCCAGTGGCGCGGGTAGATCAGGTCAATAATTCCGAGCGAGATATTGTTGAGATGTTCCTGATCGTTTTCACCGAACAGACCCCAGCGCTTTGGCGTACCGCGCAGGCAGTGGATCTCGCGCAACGAGGTTTTGGCCGGTGGAGCAAAGAGTCCCCAAAGCCCGCCCGCCAGCAGCAGCACCGCACCGCCCGCCAGCCAGGGGACAAACACATCCGGCGTCAGCAGGCAGAAAAAAAAGAGCAGGAAGGCAGAGACGATCAGAAGAGCTTCACGAATGCCGTCCGGGCGGCTCAGGGCGTACTCTTCATGGGTTTCCTGGCGAATGTTCAGCAGTTCGATCTGCTCAGTCTCTTCGCCACGAATGGATGCCTGCGTTGAACTCGCACGCTCAAGCGCAAAACGCGGGGCTTCCTGAAGATATTCATTCAGCGTGTGGCCGTTAAGCGAGATAACCAGGGGCAACGAATCGGTGTGAATCAGCTCAACGCTGTTTTCGTCATTAATGTATTGCTCCCAGGACGGGGGCAGATGCACTTCGACGGAATCAAGGTAATAGCGCCATTTGTTGGGGTCATCAGTAGTGATGCCATAGCGCGTGATGGAGCGCGTCACGCAGAGCACGGTATCACTTTGCGCATTAAGCTTTAGCGCGACGGGCGCAGCGGTGGCTCCCGTTGGCCCAGGCGTTAACTGAGTACGGTTCAGAATTTCGAGGTAGTTTTCAACCGCATCGCGCTCGTCTTGCGTGAGTTTACGCGTGCTCGCACCCGCAAATGCATTTAAAAAGGGCAGACGATAACGGCGCTGTGCGCGGCGCCTGTACAACCACCCTGCAACCAATGCGCTGGCCAGCATAGCAGCGAGAACAATCAAAATGGTGCTCATGCTTTCCCCATCTTACTTATCTTACAGGTGTAGTCAGTAGCACCTTTACATTGAATGAGTGTCTGTGGTTGGCTATCGGCAAGTATGGAGTCGAACTTGAGCATTCTGAAGCGCATCCCAGTGACCGGTGATGATAGCAAAGCCTGTTATGGCGCGATATCAGCAAATTCCTGGAAACATTTCAACCTCTTGACATTTGTTTTGAATTGAGGATTGATCCCAACTACGTTGCATAAATGTAAATAAAGAACAATTGACATTGCCGAAACCGTGCGGCGTATCGCACAATAACTCCAGTTCTCACTGCTAAGACCCATCAAGATGAGCAAACCACTACAAAAACCCACCATTCTGAATGTTGAAACAGTCGCCAAATCGCGCCTGTTTAATGTTGAAAGTGTGGATCTGGAGTTCAGCAACGGTGTGCGTCGCGTTTATGAACGTATGCGCCCCTCGTCGCGCGAAGCGGTGATGATTGTGCCGATTGTCGACGATCATCTGATTTTGATCCGCGAATACGCTGTGGGAACGGAATCTTACGAGCTTGGGTTCTCGAAAGGGCTCATCGATCCGGGTGAAACCGTCTTTGAAGCGGCCAACCGCGAGCTGAAAGAAGAGGTGGGCTTCGGGGCAAATGAGCTTTCATTCCTGAAAAAACTGAGCATGGCGCCGTCCTATTTTTCCAGCAAAATGAATATCGTGGTGGCTGAAGATCTCTATCCTGAATCGCTGGAAGGGGATGAGCCGGAGCCGCTGCCGCAGGTTCGCTGGCCGCTGGCGCACCTGATGGACCTGCTGGAAGACCCTGACTTTAATGAGGCTCGCAACGTGAGCGCGCTGTTCCTGGTACGGGAGTGGTTGAAGGGGCAGGGGCGACTGTAGGCCATAAAAAAAGCCGGGTGGCGGCTTCGCCTTACCCGGCCTACGATGCTTTGCCCGGTTTTTACCGGGCATTTTTATTTTTAGAACAGCTCGTGCGTTTCGCCGTTATCGATGATCTCTGTACCCACCTCATGCACCGCCTGCGTGGTTGGCTGCGTGCCCTCAATGAAATACTCTTCGCGACTGTTACCGCCGTTGGCGAGCTGACCCGTGCTGCGGTCAATATTGACCGTCACCACGCCTGGCGGTGGCGTCAGCGGCTGCTCCGGCACGCCTTCAAGAACGGACTTCATGTAGGCGTCCCAGGCCGGCTGCGCGCTCTTCGCGCCGCCTTCGTAGCCGGAAATCTGATCCTTAATCGCGCCGGAGGCCGTTGTACGCCCTAAATCGCGGCGGTGATCGTCGAAGCCGATCCAGACCGAGGTCACCACGCCCGGACCGTAACCGGAGAACCACGCGTCTTTCGAGCTGTTGGTTGTCCCCGTTTTACCGCCGATATCATGACGCTGCAGATCGCGGCCTGCGCGCCAGCCGGTACCCTGCCAGCCCGGTTCACCGAAGATGTTGGTGTTCAGCGCGCTCTTGATCAGGAAAGACAGCGGCGTGTTGATCACATGCGGGGCGTACTCCTGCGCGCCGGTCTGCGCCACCAGCGCCTGGTTCGCCTGCTCGAGCTGCGGCTGCGGCACTACGCCGTTCTGCTGCTCCTGCGACACGGCAGGGTCTTCCATGTCCTTATTCTCAAGCACCTCAGATTTCGGCGTATTGCCATAAATGACCGGAATATCGCAGTCAGGGCAGGCAATTTTCGGCTTCGCCTCGAACAGCACGCCGCCCTGATCGTTCTCAATCTTGCTGATGAAGTACGGGTCAATCAGGAAGCCGCCGTTGGCCATCACCGAGTAACCGCGGGCGACCTGAAGCGGCGTAAAGGAGGCTGAGCCTAACGCCAGCGACTCGGTGCGAACGATGTTCTGCGCCGGGAAACCGAACCGCTGCAGATACTCTGCGGCATAGTCGACGCCCATCGCGCGCATGGCACGCACCATCACCACGTTTTTCGACTGTCCCAGACCCTGACGAAGACGAATCGGGCCGGCATACTCCGCAGGGGAGTTCTTCGGCTGCCAGTCGGAACCGGCACCCGCATCCCATCGGGAGATCGGCACGTCGTTAAGGATGCTGGCGAGGGTCAGGCCCTTATCCATCGCGGCCGTGTAGAGGAACGGTTTGATATTGGAGCCAACCTGACGCAGCGCCTGGGTGGCGCGGTTAAATTTGCTCTGGTTGAAATCAAACCCGCCGACCAGAGCTAGCACGGCGCCGTTTTGCGGATTGATAGAAACCAGGGCCGAGTTGACGTCCGGCACCTGCGCCAGCCACCAGGATTCGCCGACCTTGCGCACCCAGATTTGCTGCCCGGTCTGTACCGCATCGGTCACTTTACGCGGCGTGGCGCCCTGCAGCGTATCTGAGCGGTACGGACGCGCCCAGCGGATACCATCCATGCGCAGGGAGACGGACGTACCGTCCGCGAGCGTCGCAACGGCTTCCTGAGAATCGGCCTGAGTCACCACCGCAGGAAGGAGCGGACCATAGGTCGGCAGCGCTCTCAGCGTACTGGTGATTTTTTTGCTGTCCCACGCGCTTTCGCCTACCTTCCAGAGCACGTTTGACGGGCCGCGATAGCCGTGACGCATATCGTAGTCCATTACGTTGTTGCGCACCGCTTCCTGCGCCGCCTGCTGCACCTTGCGGGTGACGGTGGTGTACACGCGATAGCCATCTTCATAGGCCTTGTCACCATAACGGTTCACCATCTCCTGGCGAACCATCTCGGTCAGGTAAGGCGCAGAGAAGGCGATCTCCGGAGCGTGGTAGTTAGCGTCAATGACATCGTTACGCGCCTGGTCGTACTCGCTCTGGCTGATGTAGCCTTCGCTCAGCATACGTGACAGGACGACGTTGCGACGCGCGGTGGCGCGATCGAGCGAGTAGAGCGGGTTAAACGTGGACGGCGCTTTTGGCAACCCGGCGATGGTGGCCATTTCGCTTAAGGTGAGTTGCTCAACAGGCTTACCGAAGTACACCTGCGCGGCCGCCCCCACGCCATAGGCACGGTAGCCCAGGTAAATTTTGTTGAGGTAAAGCTCAAGGATCTCGTCTTTGCTCAGCAGCTGCTCAATGCGGATCGCAAGGAACACCTCTTTGATCTTACGCGTCAGCGTCTTTTCAGGGCTGAGGAAGAAGTTACGCGCCAGCTGCTGCGTAATGGTACTCGCCCCCTGAGAGGCATGACCAGAGAACAACGCAATGCTCGCGGCACGGAAAATCCCCACCGGATCGACACCGTGGTGTTCGTAAAAACGGCTGTCCTCCGTGGCGATAAAGGCTTTTACCATCACGGGGGGAATTTGGTTTAAGGTCAGCGGAATACGACGCTTCTCGCCATACTGCGCCATGAGCTCGCCATCGGCGCTATAGACTTGCATCGGGATCTGGAGGCGCACATCGCGAAGCGTGGCGACATCAGGTAGCTGTGGCTCAATATATTTGTACAAACCGTAAATCGAGCCTGCTCCCAGCAGAATGCAACAGACTGCAAGGATGAATAAATACTTTACGAACTTCACCGGAGATTTCCCATTTGGTTTCACTTGGGCAGTTTCTAAACAATCGCGCGGTAGTATAAAGGCAAGCCTGATTCATTGATATAGCCGTCAACCCGACGGGCGATAAGGAGATCGTGAAGCATGGCTTTCAAAATATGGCAAACGGGCGTTCATATTCAACAGGATAGGGTGCGGATCGTCGCGTTGGCCCGGGAGAAGTCCGGCTGGCGTTTGCGCCGCTGGTGGGCGATTCCTCTGGCCGAAGGCATCATTCGTGACGGCAAAATTTGTCAGTTAGAACAGCTGGTTGATGCGTTACGCGACTGGCGGAAAACGCTGCCGCACTACCACCGGGTGTTCCTCTCTTTCCCGGCAGCACGCACTCTGCAACGGTCGCTCCCCCGTCCGACCGTTGCGCTGCGCGACAGCGAGCAGCTCTCATGGCTTGGCGCCGCGCTTGCCCGCGAACTGGAGATGTCTGCCGATACGCTCTGTTTCGATTACGCGCAGGATACCTTCAGCAATACCTTTCAGGTGACAGCCGCGCAAAACAACGAGGTTAATACCCTACTGGCGCTGGCGAAAACGCTGCGTTTGCGGCTGGTGACTATTACTCCGGATGCCAGCGCGCTGGTGAATCTTCTTCCTGCGGTGGCGCCAGCGACGTGCATCGCCTGGCGGGACGACCGGCAGTGGCTGTGGGCGATGCGTCACCAGTGGGGACGCCGCTTTATCACAGAAGCCGAAAGCGTGGCCGAGCTTTCGGCGCTGCTGGCGCTTGGTCCGGATGACATCGCGCTGTTTGATAGCCGACGTGACCCGTGGGAAATCCTCGAGCGCTGCCATGCCCCGCTGCCGGACTGCGGCGCTGATTATACCGTTGCGCTGGCGTTGGCCATGAGCGAGGTGCCCGGATGAGCATCATGAACTTTCTGCCCTGGCGGCAGCAGAGGCGCGCGCGATGCCTGCGTTTCTGGGGCGCAATGTGTGTCGGCACCGTGCTGTTGATGTTCGTGGTCATTTTCTGCCTGCGGATAAACCCTCTTATGAGGCTGCACGCGCTGCAAACGGATCTGACGGGAATTCAGACCGTGCAGCACGCGCTTGCCTCCCGGCAGAAGCTCGCCTCACAGGCGCAAAAGCCAGCGCAGACCCTTCAGCGACGCGCATGGCAACCGGTGCTGGAATCCCTTTCCAGCGCCATTCCGGCACAGGCCTGGCTGACAGAGCTGCGCTATCAGCCTCCTGCTCTGATGCTGAGCGGGTATGCCCTAACCCTACCGGCCCTGTCTGCTCTGCGCGACGCGCTTAGCCAAATAGCGGGTTTTACGCCCGCGACGGCGGGTGAGCTTCGGCAGGACAGTCAGGGGCGCTGGATGTTCACCCTTCATCTTAAAAGCGAGGGGTAACCCATGGATACCCTGTTAGAACGCTGGTGCGAATGCCGCCCCTGGTATCGGGTGCTCTTCTGGTGTCTGGTGAGCCTCCTGGCAGGACTGGCCGCCTGGGGCACCTTGCTCAGACCGGTAGACAGGCAGTGTGCTGAACGACAACGCCAGCTGATTCAGAACGTAAGGACGAACGCGGCGTTATGGCCTGACGTCAGAAAGGTGCCGTTTCTTACGAAAACAGCGGAAGTACGGGCGCTGACGCCGTTTTCTCCGCTCGATTTTCAGGGCGATAACACGACGCTGGTTCACTGGAAGCCGCTGCAGAGCGGCGGGGAACTGATGCTGGAGGTGGAGTGGCAGGCGCTTCCGGCGCTTTTTTCCCGGCTGGCGCAGCGGGATGTGCAGATCGCCGCTTTCGCGATTGCCCCACACGGTAAGGCGTTGCGCCTGCGGCTGGAGCTTGAACATGCGAAATAGCGCGCGATATTTGCTGGTTTGCTCTGTGCTGCTATTGACCGGCATGCGCGATCCGTTTCGCCCGCCGGACGATCCCTGCGCCATTGGCGAGCTGGTGCAGTGGCGATATCGCGGCATGGTGGGAGAACAGCAGGCTATCGGCATTTTACAGGATGGGCAAAAGCGCTGGTACCGGCTGAAAACGCATGAGCGCTTCCCTGCGGGCTGGACGATAACAGCCATCAATGAAACAGAGCTGGTTGTAGATGTGGGTGACACATGTGAACCAGGAAAATGGACGTGGCAACGAGAAGGAACGAATAAGAATGAATTTATGGATAATGCTGTGGCTGCTGGCGTTCAGCCATCCGCTGTGGGCCGCCGCGCCAAAACCGGTCACGCTGGTGGTGGATGATGTGCCTGTAGTCCAGATACTGCAGAGCCTGGTCGAACAGGAGAACCGAAATCTGGTGATATCGCCTGATGTCGGCGGCACGCTTTCGCTCAACCTGACGCGCGTCCCCTGGCGACAGGCGTTACAGACGGTTGTCACCAGCGCTGGCCTCGTTTTGCGAGAGGAGGGTGGAATTTTTTATGTGCATACCGCGGCCTGGCAGCGTGAACAGCAGGAACGCGCAGAACAGGAGCGGATGCGCCGACAGCTTGATGCGCCGCTGGTGTCTCACAGTATCCCTTTTTCCTATGCCGATGCCGAAGAGCTGCAAAAAGCGGCGGAAAAACTCCTGAGCCCAAAGGGAAGTTTGTCTCTCGACAAACGCACCAACCGGCTGCTGATTCGGGATAACCAGGCGGTGGTGGAAACGCTGCAGCGCTGGGCCGCTCAGATGGATATTCCCATCGAGCAGGTCGAGCTGGCGGCGCATATTGTGACCATTAACGAAAAAAGCCTACGTGAGCTGGGAGTGAAGTGGAATCTCGCCGACGCTACCGACGCGGGCAAAGTTGGACAGCTCACGACGCTGGGCAGCGATCTTTCCGTCGCCAGCGCCACCACCCACGTGGGTTTTAATATCGGGAGGATCAATGGTCGGCTGCTGGATCTGGAGCTCTCAGCGCTGGAGCAAAAACAGCAGGTCGATATCATCGCCAGCCCGCGGCTGCTGGCCTCGCACGGGCAGCCGGCCAGCATCAAGCAGGGCAGCGAAATTCCGTATCAGGTCTCAAGCGGTGAAAGCGGCGCAACCTCCGTTGAGTTTAAGGAGGCGGTATTAGGGATGGAGGTCACGCCGATGGTCTTGCCGGGAGGGCGCGTGCGCCTGAAATTGCACATCAGCGAAAATATGCCGGGACAGGTTCTGCAGCAGGCTGACGGCGAAACGCTGGCGATCGACAAACAGGAGATAGAAACTCAGGTGGAGGTAAAAAGTGGAGAAACGCTGGCGTTGGGCGGAATTTTTTCGCAGAAGAACAAAACCGGCAGTGACAGCGTGCCGGGGCTGGGAAAAATCCCCTGGCTTGGGCAGCTTTTTCGCCACGATGGTAAGGATAATGAACGGCGCGAGTTAGTGGTGTTTATTACACCACGTCTGGTCGGTATTCGCTGACGGGTAACGATCCCCGCAATGATTTTGCATTCAGTTTGTTGCAGATGTTTGACGTGGGGCATGAATTAGCATACAAGGAGTACCGATTTGAGTTGGACTTACGTCTTATTACCTTATGCGCCCGACGCGGTGATTTAATCAGTTGCCAAACAAGCCGGAGTATTGAGATAATTTTTAGTCTGACTCTCGCTCTATTGCATATGAGGTTTCAGTTCATGTCCTGCTACGCCGGGTGTCTGCGAAGCGGGGATTACCATTAACGAATAGTCTTAGTAGTACCGATAAAATGGCAGAGAAACGCAATATCTTTCTGGTTGGGCCTATGGGTGCCGGCAAAAGCACTATTGGGCGTCAGTTAGCTCAACAACTCAATATGGAATTTTACGATTCTGATCAAGAGATTGAGAAACGAACCGGAGCTGATGTGGGCTGGGTTTTCGACGTAGAAGGCGAAGAAGGTTTCCGTGACCGAGAAGAAAAAGTGATCAACGAACTCACGGAAAAACAGGGCATCGTTCTGGCAACAGGCGGCGGTTCTGTGAAATCTCGCGAAACCCGCAACCGTCTCTCCGCCCGTGGCGTAGTGGTCTATCTTGAGACGACCATCGAGAAACAGCTGGCACGTACGCAGCGCGATAAAAAGCGCCCGCTGCTGCAGGTTGAAACGCCACCACGCGAAGTTCTGGAAGCGTTGGCCGATGAACGCAATCCGCTGTATGAAGAGATTGCTGATGTGACCATTCGTACTGACGACCAGAGCGCTAAAGTGGTTGCAAACCAGATTATTCATATGCTGGAAAGCAACTGATTCTGGCTTTATATACACTCGCCTGCGGGTAAAAGCATTAAAGGTGGATGTCGCGTCATGGAGAGGATTACAGTTACTCTCGGGGAACGTAGTTACCCTATCACCATCGCGGCTGGTTTGTTTAACGACCCAGCTTCCTTTTTACCACTGAAAGCGGGTGATCAGGCGATGCTGGTCACCAATGAGACGCTGGCTCCGCTTTATCTCGACCGCGTACGCCACCTGCTTGAGCAGGCGGGCGTAAAAGTCGACAGTGTGATTCTCCCCGATGGCGAGCAGTATAAAAGCCTGACGGTACTGGATACCGTCTTTACCGCATTGCTGCAAAAACCGCATGGTCGCGATACAACACTGCTTGCCCTGGGCGGCGGTGTTGTGGGCGATCTGACCGGCTTTGCGGCCGCAAGCTATCAACGTGGCGTCCGTTTTATTCAAATCCCAACCACGTTGCTGTCCCAGGTCGACTCCTCTGTGGGTGGCAAAACGGCAGTCAACCATCCGCTCGGCAAAAACATGATTGGCGCGTTCTATCAGCCCGCATCGGTGGTGGTGGATCTCGACTGTCTGAAAACCCTGCCGAAGCGCGAACTGGCTTCTGGTCTGGCGGAAGTGATCAAATACGGCATTATTCTGGATGGCGAGTTCTTTAGCTGGCTTGAAGAGAATATGGATGCGTTGCTGGGCCTGGATGAGGCGAAACTGGCATACTGCATTCGTCGTTGCTGTGAGCTGAAAGCAGAAGTTGTTGCCGCAGACGAGCGTGAAACGGGCTTACGTGCTTTACTGAATCTTGGGCATACGTTTGGCCACGCGATTGAAGCCGAAATGGGCTACGGCAACTGGCTGCACGGTGAAGCCGTCGCGGCCGGAATGGTCATGGCAGCCCGCACCTCTGAACGTCTCGGACAGTTCAAACCGGAAGAGACGGCACGTATCATTGCGCTGCTCGAACGTGCAGGTTTGCCGGTGACGGGGCCGCAGGAGATGTCGGCGCAAGCGTATTTACCCCACATGATGCGCGATAAAAAAGTATTGGCAGGTGAGATGCGTCTTGTACTCCCGCTTGCAATAGGGAAGAGTGAAGTGCGCGGCGGAGTGCCGCACGATGTCGTTCTTGGCGCTATCGCTGATTGTCAGCAGGCGTAACAACTAGAAAGGTCAGGCCACTGTCGCAGGTGGTCGTTTAGCTTCAGGTGAAATGCAAAGTCGTTGGCATAAGCCTTTGAGTGGGGTGTTAAATGGATGAATTCAAACCAGAAGACGAGCTGAAACCCGATCCCAGCGATCGTCGTACTGGTCGTTCTCGTCAATCTTCAGAACGTGATAACGAGCCGCAGATCAACTTTGACGATGTTGATCTGGATGCAGACGATCGTCGTCCTTCGCGCAGCCGCAACGTGCACGAAGAGCGAGCAGAAGAGGATTATGAGTCCGAAGAAGATTCAATGGACGAACAGCCTGTAGAGCGTCGCCCGCGTAAACGTAAAAAAGCCGCTGCGCCAAAACCGGCTTCCCGCCAGTATATTATGATGGGCCTTGGCGTTCTGGTGCTCGTGCTGCTGATTGTCGGCATTGGCTCCGCGCTTAAAGCACCGTCAACGAACACAACCGAGCAAACTGCTTCCGCTGAGAAGAGCATCAACCTTTCCGGTAACGATGCCTCCAATCAGGCGAATGGCGCACAGCCTGCGCCGGGTGCCACTTCTGCTGAGCAGACCGCAGGTAACACCACAGCGCCGCAGGATGTTTCTCTGCCGCCCGTTTCTTCAACCCCTGCTCAGGGTCAGGCACCTGCTACGCCTGAAGGCCAGCAGCGCGTAGAAGTTCAGGGAGATCTGAACAATGCGCTGACGCAGCCGCAGAACCAGCAGCAGGTTGATAACGTCGTGGTTAACTCTACGCTGCCAACTGAGCCGGCAACCGTTGCCCCGATTCGCGGTGGTAACGCTCAACCACAAGCGGCTGCAACGGAAACCAAACCTCGCCAGACGCAAACTGCGACGCGTCCTGAACGCAAGCAGGCGGTGATTGAGCCTAAGCGTGAAACCAAACCTCAGGCAGTTGTAAAAGCGCCTGAAGTGAAAGCCGTACCGGCACAGCCGAAACACACCGAAACGGCTGCGGTGAGCGAGACTGCGAAAGCGCCAGTCACGCAGACTGCGCCGAAAGCAACGGCGACTACAACGGCACCGGCTGCCACAGCTGCGCCTGCAGCAACGGCTCCAGCAGCCACGGCAACAGCCTCCAGCAGTGCCGCAGGCAAAACGGCAGGTAACGTTGGCTCGCTGAAGTCTGCGCCATCCAGCAACTACACGCTGCAGCTGAGCAGTTCGTCTAACTATGACAACCTCAACAGCTGGGCGAAGAAGTCAAATCTGAAAAACTACGTTGTTTATCAGACGACCCGTAACGGTCAGCCGTGGTATGTGCTGGTGAGTGGTGTTTATTCGTCCAAAGATGAAGCAAAACGTGCCGTTGCGGCGCTGCCAGCTGACGTTCAGGCGAAGAACCCTTGGGCGAAGCCGATTCATCAGGTTCAGGCCGATCTGAAGTAATGTTTAAAGCGCAGGATGCTGTCGGAGCTTTCTCCACAGCCGGAGAAGGTGTAATCAGTTAGTCAGCATGAAAAAAAATCGCGCTTTTCTGAAATGGGCAGGGGGGAAATACCCCCTGCTCGATGATATTAAAAAGCACCTGCCGAAAGGCGAGTGCCTTATCGAACCTTTCGTGGGTGCGGGATCGGTGTTCCTCAACACCGATTTTTCTCGTTATATCCTGGCGGATATCAACAGCGACCTTATCAGCCTCTATAACATTGTTAAGCTGCGTACCGATGAGTATGTCGCCGAGGCGCGCAAACTGTTTACGCCGGAGAATAATCATCCGGACGTTTACTACCAGTTCCGCACTGAGTTTAATCAGAGTCAGGATCCGTTCCGCAGAGCGCTGCTGTTCCTCTATCTCAACCGTCATGGTTACAACGGCCTGTGCCGCTATAACCTGCGTGGGGAATTTAACGTGCCGTTTGGTCGCTATAAACGCCCGTATTTTCCGCAGGACGAGCTGTATCACTTTGCCGAAAAAGCGCAGAACGCAGAGTTTCATTGCCTCTCCTATGAAGAGTGTATGGAACTGGCAGGCGTAAACTCGGTGGTTTACTGTGACCCGCCTTACGCACCATTATCTGCTACGGCGAATTTCACCGCTTATCACACCAATAGCTTCAGCCCGGCCGAACAGGCGCGTCTGGCGGAGATGGCGGAAAAGCTGGTCAGCAAAAGAATTCCGGTGTTAATTTCGAATCACGACACGCCTGATACGCGCGAATGGTACAAAGCCGCGAAGCATTTTCAGGTTAAGGTGCGGCGTAGCATTAGCAGCAACGGCGGCACACGTAAAAAGGTGGACGAACTTCTGGCTCTTTATCGCCCCTGAGCCGTTTTGCCCGCCGGTAAACACATTTCAAGGAGAAGCGGATGAAACAGTTTTTGATTGCTCCCTCAATTCTGTCGGCCGATTTTGCCCGTCTGGGTGAAGACACCGCCAAAGCTCTCGCGGCTGGTGCAGATGTTGTCCATTTCGACGTTATGGACAACCACTACGTCCCTAACCTGACCATTGGCCCAATGGTGCTCAAGGCATTACGTAACTATGGCATTACCGCCCCGATCGACGTTCACCTGATGGTGAAGCCTGTTGATCGCATCGTGCCTGACTTCGCCGCAGCGGGTGCCAGCATCATAACTTTCCATCCGGAAGCTTCTGAGCACGTGGACCGCACGCTGCAGCTGATCAAAGAGAACGGCTGTAAGGCGGGCCTGGTGTTTAACCCGGCCACGCCGCTGAGCTATCTCGACTATGTCATGGACAAGCTGGACGTGATTCTGCTGATGTCCGTTAACCCGGGCTTTGGCGGTCAGTCGTTTATCCCCCACACGCTGGATAAGCTGCGTGAAGTGCGCCGTCGTATTGATGAGTCAGGCTACGACATTCGTCTGGAAGTGGACGGCGGTGTGAAAGTGAATAACATTGGTGAAATTGCGGCAGCCGGCGCGGATATGTTCGTTGCAGGTTCGGCAATTTTCGACCAACCGGATTACAAAAAAGTCATTGATGAAATGCGCCGTGAGCTGGCGAAGGTAAGTCATGGATAAATTGCAGGCAATTCGAGGTATCGCATTTGACCTCGACGGCACGCTGGTCGACAGCGCGCCGGGCTTAACGAGCGCCGTAGACCAGGCGCTGTACGCGCTTGAACTCCCCGTTGCGGGTGAAGAGCGTGTCGTCACGTGGATTGGCAACGGCGCCGATGTTCTGATGGAGCGCGCGTTGACGTGGGCGCGTCAGGAACGTGCGTCACAGCGTTCCGCCCAGGGGAAACCGAGCGTCGATCACGCGGATATCCCGCAGGAAGAGCAGCTGCGCATTCTGCGCAAGCTGTTCGATCGTTTCTATGAAGAGACCGTCGAGGAGGGCAGCTTCCTGTTCCCGGACGTTCAGGAAACGCTGAGTGCGCTGCACGCAAAGGGCATCCCGCTGGGTCTGGTGACCAACAAACCCACGCCGTTTGTCGCACCGCTGCTCGACGCGCTCGATATCGCGAAGTATTTCTCCGTGATTGTGGGCGGCGACGATGTGCAAAACAAAAAGCCCCATCCGGAACCGCTGCTGCTGGTGGCAGGAAAATTATCCTTAACGCCTGCGGAGCTGCTCTTTGTCGGCGATTCCCGCAATGATATTCTGGCTGCCCGCGCGGCCGGGTGTCCTTCCGTGGGGTTAACCTATGGCTACAACTACGGTGAAGCCATCACGCTGAGTGAGCCGGACGTCGTTTTCGACCACTTTAAAGATTTGTTGCCCGCACTCGGGCTTTCGCACAGTGAACATCAGGAATTGAATCATGACTAAGCCCATCGTTTTTAGTGGCGCACAGCCTTCAGGTGAATTGACCATTGGTAACTACATGGGTGCGTTACGTCAGTGGGTCAGCATGCAGGATGACTATCATTGCATTTACTGCATCGTCGATCTCCATGCGATTACCGCGCGTCAGGATCCTGAGAAGCTGCGTAAAGCCACGCTGGACACCCTGGCGCTGTATCTGGCCTGCGGTATTGATCCAGAGAAGAGCACCATCTTCGTTCAGTCTCACGTGCCGGAGCACGCGCAGCTGGGCTGGGCGCTGAACTGCTACACCTATTTCGGCGAGCTGAGCCGCATGACCCAGTTCAAGGATAAATCCGCGCGCTACTCTGAAAACATCAACGCCGGTCTGTTTGACTATCCGGTGCTGATGGCGGCGGATATCCTGCTGTATCAAACCAATCAGGTACCGGTAGGTGAAGATCAGAAGCAGCACCTGGAGCTGAGCCGCGATATCGCCCAGCGCTTTAACGCCATCTACGGCGATGTGTTTAAAGTGCCTGAGCCGTTCATTCCGAAGTCCGGCGCGCGCGTGATGTCGCTGCTGGAGCCGACCAAGAAGATGTCCAAGTCTGACGATAACCGCAACAACGTTATCGGCCTGCTGGAAGATCCAAAATCGGTGGTGAAAAAACTCAAGCGCGCGGTGACCGATTCCGACGAGCCGCCTGTTGTGCGCTACGACGTACAGAACAAAGCGGGCGTCTCCAACCTGCTGGATATCCTCTCCGGCGTCACCGGCCAGAGCATCCCTGAGCTGGAAAAACACTTCGAAGGCAAGATGTACGGCCACCTGAAAGGCGAAGTGGCAGATGCCGTTTCCGGCATGCTGACCGAGCTGCAGGAGCGCTATAACCGCTACCGTAACGACGAAGCCTTCCTGCAGAAAGTGATGAAAGAGGGCGCGGAAAAAGCCAGCGCGCGCGCCTCCGAAACCCTGAAGGCGGTGTACGAAGCGATTGGGTTTGTGGCGAAGCCTTGAGTCTGCTTGCCGGGTGGCGCTAACGCTTACCCGTCCTACGGGATCGTGTAGGTCGGGTAAGGCGGAGCCGCCACCCGACAAAAAAAAACGCTCTACGCCAACAAAAAAACCGGGACATCCCGGTTTTTTTACGCCTGTAAAACGCTTACTGCTGTGCCGCCGGGCCGCAACCACCGATGATCTTCGAAATGGAGATCGCCGGGTGCAGCAGGTAATCGTAGCTGCAATTATTTTTGGTGTTCTGTACGTGACCGGTGCAGGCCGTCAGAGTCGATAACAGGCCAACCAGAACGGCGGCCTTTGCCAGTTTGAACATACGCATTCCTTGTCTTTAAAACGAAAATTGGATGTAACTCAAGGGAATAAAGGGAAAAGTTCCACTTCGGGGCGGTATGTTATCGGTGGCCGTAAAAGGGGAGTAGTCCGCTTAAGGACTACTCCAGGAAGGGAGAATATGCGTTAGTGGCTGGAGAACCAGTTCAGTTTGTCGCGTAGTTCAACCACGCGGCCCACCACGATCAGCGCCGGGCTTTCGACCTGCTGCGCCAGCTCGCCTAACTGCGTCAGCACGCCATCCACCACGCGCTGCGTAATGGCGGTGCCGTTTTCGACCAGCGCGACGGGCATATCCGCATTCATACCGTGCTCCAGCAGCTTCGTCTGGATTGTGGCGGCCTGATTGAGTCCCATGTAGAACACAAGCGTCTGCTTTTCGGCGGCCAGGTTATGCCAGTCCAGCTCGCTGCCGGTCTTCAGGTGACCCGTCACCAGACGCACGCTCTGAGCGTAGTCGCGGTGGGTCAGCGGAATGCCAGAGTACGCTGAGCAGCCGGAGGCCGCCGTAATGCCGGGCACGACAGAGAACGGTATGCCTGCGTCACACAGGGTTTCCAGCTCCTCGCCGCCCCGACCGAAGATAAACGGATCGCCACCCTTAAGGCGCACCACGCGCTTACCTTTCTGCGCCTCGCGCAGCAGGATCTGATTAATCTCCTCCTGCGGCACGCAGTGGTAGCCCGCCCGTTTGCCCACGAAGACGCGGTCGGCGTCGCGACGGACCAGATTCATGATGTCATCGGACACCAGACGGTCGTACACCACGATATCCGCCTGCTGGATCTGCTGTAGCCCTTTCAGCGTCAGTAAGCCCGCATCGCCGGGACCTGCGCCCACCAGCACCACTTCGCCGCGATGGTCCAGCGGTTCGCTTAGCAGCCGTTCGGTCGTCTCTTCAACGGCTTTAGTGTCTTGATTCGCCAGCGACTGCGCCAGCCTGTCGTTCACAAAGAATTTTTCCCAGAAGCGACGGCGCTCGCCCACGGTCGCGAAGGTTTGCTTCACGCGTGAACGCAGCTGCCCGGCATAATGCGCAATTTGACCAAGATGCTGGGGCAACAGGGCTTCCAGCTTTTCCCGCAGCAGACGCGCGAGAACCGGCGAACGTCCCCCGGACGACACCGCAATCATCAGCGGCGAGCGGTCGATAATCGACGGCATGATAAAGCTGGCCTCTTTCGGCGCATCGACCACGTTGCAGAAGATACGGCGCGCTTCGCAGGCATCGCTCACGCGCTGGTTCACTTCATCGTCATCCGTCGCGGCAATGGTCAGCCAGCAGGTATCCAGCAGGGATTCATTAAACGCACCCTGTTCCAGCGTGAGCATCCCTTCCTGGGCCCAAACCTCAAACTGGGGGGCGAAGGAAAGGGCATTAACGGTCAGGCGGGCGCCAGCCTCTAACAGCAGGCGCGCTTTACGCTCGGCCACGTCGCCGCCGCCCACAAGCAGGCAGTCGCGGTTGCGTAATTGACAAAAAATCGGCAGGTGATCCACGACGTTACCTCGCAGCATGCATGGAGGGGGTAAGAATTGACGTCAGGATAACAGCAGGTATCGTACGGAACATACGATTTTCCTGCTGTTATCCCTAAAGGGGCAGAGGTTAGCCTTTCAGCTGCACCTTGCCGTCCTTCACGCGAACGTCGTAGTGCTTCACAGAGCGGCTCTCATCTTCCATGCAATACCCGTCGCTTAAGCGGAAACGCTGCTTTTTCAACGGACTGGCAACCCACAGTTCCCCCTGATGTTCGGCAATCAGTCCACGGGAGAGCACGCTGGCCTCGAAGAACGGGTCGATATTGCTGATGGCAAAAACCTGTTCATCGTGGCGAGGGCGGAAAATCGCAACCTGCTCGCTGCCCAGCAGCGCGCACACGCCGGTGGCGGGGATAATGTCGTTAATATCGCAAATGTTTATCCACTGGCTCATGCGTTTTCCTCCACCAGCGTGACCGGAATACGTTCATACGGCGTCGCCGGACGATGCTGTTCACGCTCCGGCACAACCTGTACGTTCGGGTCGCGCTGGGTGCTGTTGATAAAGTGTTTGAAGCGCGTCTGCACCGCCGGGGTATTGACGGTTTCCGTCCATTCGCAGATCACCGCCTCGCGAAGGCGCGCCATCTCAGCTTCCAGATGTTCGTTCAGGCCCAGCTTGTCGTCGATGATGACCGATTTCAGGTAGTCGATGCCGCCTTCCAGATTGTCGAGCCAGGAGGCGGTACGGGTCAGCTTATCGGCGGTACGGATGTAGAACATCATGAAGCGGTCGAGATACTGAATCAGCGTGTCGCGATCGAGATCCGCCGCCAGCAGGTCCGCATGGCGCGGTTTCATCCCGCCGTTGCCGCAGACGTACAGGTTCCAGCCTTTCTCGGTGGCGATGATCCCCACGTCTTTACCCTGCGCTTCCGCACATTCGCGGGTACAGCCGGAGACGCCGAACTTCATTTTGTGTGGGGTGCGGATGCCTTTGTAGCGGTTTTCCAGCTCCACGCCGAAGCCCACGCTATCGCCCACGCCGTAGCGGCACCAGGTGCTACCCACGCAGGTTTTCGCCATGCGCAGCGCTTTGGCGTACGCGTGGCCGGTTTCGAAGCCCGCTTCAATCAGCTGACGCCAGATTTCCGGCAGATCGTCCTTCTGCGCGCCGAACAGGCCGATACGCTGGGAGCCGGTAATTTTGGTGTAAAGGTTAAATTCACGGGCGATACGGCCCACGGCCACCAGCCCTTCCGGCGTGATTTCGCCGCCGGCGGAACGTGGAATCACGGAGTAGGTGCCGTCTTTCTGGATGTTCGCCAGGAAGTTGTCGTTGGTGTCCTGCAGCGGCGTATGCTCGGGCTTGAGTACGTACTCGTTCCAGCAGGAGGCCAGCAGGGAGCCGACGGTCGGCTTACATACTTCACAGCCGTAGCCCTGGCCGTGCTTCGCCAGCAGTTCGTCGAAGGATTTAATGCCTTCCACGCGGATCAGGTGGTACAGCTCCTGGCGAGAATACGCGAAGTGCTCGCACAGGTTGTTGTTCACTTCGATGCCCTGTTTCGCCAGTTCGGCGTTCAGCACCTGCGTCACCAGCGGAATACAGCCGCCGCAGCCGGTACCGGCTTTGGTTTCCGCTTTCAGCGCCGCCACGGTGTGACAGCCTTTGTTGATGGCGGAGATCAGCATGCCCTTGGTGACGTCGAAGCAGGAGCAAATCTGCGCGCTGTCCGGCAGTTTATCTACGCCGATAGACGGCTTGCCGCTGGAGGCGTGCGCCGGGAGGATCAGCGCGTCCGGGTTCTCCGGCAGCTCGATGGCGTTCAGCACCAGCTGGAGCAGGTTGCCGAAGTCGCTGGTGTCCCCCACCAGTACCGCACCGAGCAGGGTTTTGTTGTCCTGGCTGACGATGAGCCGTTTGTAGACTTCTTTGCTTTCGTCGAGATAGACATAGCTGCGGGAGTTCGGGGTGCGGCCATGCGCATCGCCAATACCGCCCACGTCCACGCCCAGCAGCTTCAGCTTGGCGCTCATGTCTGCGCCGGTGAAGGCGTTTTCGCTGCCGAGGATATGATCTACGGCGACCTGCGCCATTTTGTAGCCCGGCGCCACCAGACCGTACACGCGATTGTTCCAGCTGGCACACTCGCCGATAGCGTAGATATCCGGATCGGAGGTCTGGCAGGTGTCGTTAATCATGATCCCGCCGCGCTGCGCCACGGCCAGACCGCACTGCGTCGCCAGCTTGTCGCGCGGACGAATACCGGTGGAGAAGACGATGAAGTCCACTTCCAGCTCGCTGCCGTCGGCAAAGCGCATGGTTTTGCGTGCTTCAGTCCCTTCCTGCACGATCTCTTTGGTATTCTTGCTGGTGTGAACCTTCACGCCCATGCTTTCGATTTTACGACGCAGCTGGTCACCGCCCATGTGATCCAGCTGTTCGGCCATCAGCATCGGGGCAAATTCGATGACGTGGGTTTCAACGCCGAGGTTTTTCAGCGCGCCAGCCGCTTCCAGACCCAGCAGGCCGCCGCCGACAACCGCGCCGCGTTTGCTTCGACGCGCACAGGATTCGATGGCGTTGAGATCTTCAATGGTACGGTAAACGAAGCAATCCTGCGTTTCCGAGCCTTTAATCGGCGGGATCCACGGGTACGAGCCCGTCGCCATGATCAGCTTGTCGTAAAAAACCGTACGCCCGGCGCTGGAGTGGATCACTTTTTCCTGACGGTTGATGGTGATAGCGCGTTCGCCCACCAGTACTTTTACGCCATGCTTCTCGTAGAAACCTTCGCGCACCAGAGAGAGCTCTTCGGCGGTATGATGGGAGAAGTAGGAAGACAGGTGCACACGGTCGTACGCCTTGCGGGGTTCTTCACAGAACACGGTAATATCGAACTGCTCAGCATCGGCCTTATCGAGAAGATCCTCGATAAAGCGGTGGCCGACCATGCCGTTACCGATGATAGCGAGTCTGACTTTGCTCATTATTGCCTCGATTTCTTTTCTATTATTGCCTACCTTAACGATTCAGCAGGGGCGCTTATTGATGCAAATCAAATACGTCTTCGCCTACTCCTTAGGTGGTATATGACTGATTTGTCAGGATTTTTATAAGTGGCGGAAATCGCAGGCTTTTCGTGTTCGTTGAATTTGTGTACAACTCAGGGGCGGTTTTGCCAAAATCGATACGCCTGAATATCAGCGGCGTTTTTTAGGGGAAGGGTATGTCTACAACACCGTTATGGCTTGTTCAGAATGTTCGTTTACCGGGTCGGGAAGGGCTGTGGCAGCTCGCCATTGAGAACGGGCGATTTGGTGACATCACCCCGATGGACGACACCCACGCCGAAAGTTATGAAGTATTGAACGCGCGCGGCGGGCTGGCTATTCCCCCGTTCATCGAGCCGCATATTCACCTCGATACCACCCAGACGGCGGGTGAGCCAAACTGGAATCAGTCCGGCACGCTGTTCGAGGGCATCGAGCGCTGGGCGGAGCGCAAGGCGTTGCTCAGTCATGAGGATGTGAAAGCGCGCGCCTGGAAAACGCTGAAGTGGCAAATTGCCAACGGCATCCAGTTTGTTCGCACCCATGTGGATGTCTCCGACCCGACGCTTACCGCCCTGAAGGCGATGCTGGAGGTGAAGCAGGAGGTGGCGCCGTGGGTAACGCTGCAAATCGTCGCGTTCCCGCAGGAAGGTATTCTCTCTTACCCGAACGGCGCGGCGCTGCTGGAAGAGGCGTTAAAGCTGGGGGCCGACGTGGTGGGGGCGATCCCGCACTTCGAATTTACCCGGGAATATGGCGTGCAGTCGCTGCACATCGCTTTCGAGCTGGCGAAGAAGTATGACCGTCCGCTGGATATTCACTGCGACGAAATCGACGACGAACAGTCGCGGTTTGTCGAGACGGTGGCCGCGCTGGCGTATGAGGCCGGTATTGGGCCGCGCGTGACGGCCAGCCACACCACCGCCATGCACTCCTACAACGGCGCTTACACCTCGCGGCTTTTCCGTCTGCTGAAAATGTCGGGGATTAACTTCGTCGCTAACCCGTTGGTCAATATCCACCTGCAGGGGCGCTTTGATGACTATCCGAAGCGTCGCGGTATCACCCGGGTGAAAGAGCTGCAGGAAGCGGGCATTAACGTCTGCTTTGGTCACGACGACGTCTTCGACCCGTGGTACCCGCTCGGCACCGGCAATATGCTACAGGTGCTGCATATGGGGCTGCACGTCTGTCAGATGATGGGCTATCCGCAAATCGACAGCGGCCTGAACCTGATCACCCACAACAGCGCCCGAACCTTCGGCCTGAGCGATTACGGTATTGCAACGGGAAACCCGGCGAACCTGATTATTCTGCCTGCGGAGAGCGGGTTTGAAGCGGTGCGCTGCCAGGTGCCGGTGCGCTGGTCGATTCGTCAGGGACGGATTATCGCCACCACGCAGCTGGCGCAAACCTGGATCCAGATGGATACCGGAGGAGAAGAGGTGAGTTTCGCCAGAAACAGCCCCTCTGCGTAAAGCAAAGGGGCGCAGGGTTTAGTGCGATGCCGCTGCCGCGTTGTGCTGGCGGTGGCGGGTCACGAAGCCAAGGATGAAGCACATGATGAACACCACGGCATACAGACCGTTCGCGGTGTGCAGCGCGGCCAGCGGGCCGCTGTGGGCAACGATCGGGCCCGTCACCACGAAGGTCAGCATGGTGCCGATGGTGCCGCAGGTCAGAACGAAGTTAACCAGCTTCGGCGAGGCCACTTTGGTCTGCAGGGAGCCCAGGGTGATGATCGAGGTATAAATGGCGCTGGAGAAGAAGCCCAGGGTCAGAATGAACCACGGCATATGTTCCGGGGAGCCGTTGATGAACAGATACATCAGCACGGTCGCCAGACCTGCCAGCACGGTCAGAATGCGCTGCAGGTCGAAGAAGCGCAGGATGAAGCTAAACGCCCACATGCCGAACATATAAGACATCCAGAAATCGCTCACCAGTTTGCCTGCGTCGTTCAGGCTCATGCCCAGACCTTTGGCGTATTCCGGTACCCAGGAGATAAAGCCCAGCTGGCCCAGGATGTAGCACAGGGCGGCGATGGAGAGGAACAGCACGCCGATACCCCATTTCTCTTTCGCCACAGGCTCTGCCGTGGTTTGCGCTTTCTTGCCCAGTACCGGGAACTCGCAGCCGAAGGTCAGAATAAAGATCGCCACGTAGACCAGCCCAATGCAGGCATAGACCCAGTACCACTCAATGCTGCGCGCCAGCAGAACGGCCGCGACCATCGGGAAGATCATTCCGGCCATGCTGAAGAAGGAGTCGGTAAACAGCAGGCGCGCGCCGCGCTGGCGGCCTTCATACATATGGGTAATCAGGAACGTACCAATCGACATGGTGATCCCGCTGACCAGGCCGAGCACGAACATGGCGGCAGAGAACAGGGCGATGCTGTGGCTCAGCATCAGCCCCGCCACGGCGGCGACCATCAGCACAAAGCCAAAACGCAGCTGGGTTTTCAGCGGCACGATTTCCATCAGCCAGGCATTCAGGAAGATAGAGATCAGGATCCCCGCGTTGAGGAAGGTAAAGGTGTTACTCATGCTGGAAACGGGCAGCTGGAAGTAGTCTGCGATATTCCCCATCACCATCCCGGTGACGATCACCAACGCGCCGGTCAGGGCGTAGGAGAAGAAGCTGATCCATGTGAGCTTGATGCGATTGCTGTTAGTCATGTCTGGCCTGTTCAGAAAAAGAAAAGCGCCCAGGGGGCGCTGAGAGCGGGCAGATTTTAGACATTAAAGTGATCTATTCATATCTTTTAAGAGAAATTAGAAGTTCATTGCATGTTTTTGTGTGATCTTGATCACACAAAAAGGCGCTAAAGCCAACCGTTTGCGTGGTTACAACTGTTTCAATTTCGTAAAATTAGGTAAAAGGCTGGTCTCCGTTCATACTGCTCTTTAGAATCAAGCCATTCGCTTTTTATACTGCGCTTTGTTAAGGAATTCTCATGCTCAAATCAACACTGGCGGCTGTCGCAGCTGTGTTTGCTCTTTCTGCCGTTTCCCCTGCTGCGCTGGCAGCCAAAGGGGACCCTCACGTTCTGCTGACCACCTCCGCCGGGAATATTGAGCTGGAACTGAATAGCCAGAAAGCCCCGGTTTCTGTGAAAAACTTCCTCGACTACGTGAACAGTGGTTTCTATAACAACACCACCTTCCACCGCGTGATCCCGGGCTTCATGATTCAGGGCGGCGGCTTCAACGAGCAGATGCAGCAGAAACAGCCGAACCCGCCGATCAAAAACGAAGCTGACAACGGCCTGCTGAACAAGCGCGGCACGATCTCCATGGCGCGTACTGCAGACAAAGACAGCGCGACCAGCCAGTTCTTCCTCAACGTGGCGGATAACGCCTTCCTCGACCACGGCCAGCGTGACTTCGGCTATGCGGTCTTCGGTAAAATCGTGAAAGGGATGGACGTGGCCGACAAGATTTCTCAGGTGCCTACTCACGACGTCGGTCCGTATCAGAATGTGCCGTCAAAACCTGTCGTGATCCTCTCCGCAAAAGTTCTGCCGTAATTCTTCTGAACGCGGGCTTCTCATGCCCGCGTTATGTCGCCCTCCCTGCGAAAGCGCGTTTTGCTGCTTATACTTGTGGCAAACGGACTATTCAGGGAGGCGTTAAGTGAAAAAACTCACCGACAAGCAAAAATCCCGTCTCTGGGAGCAGCAGCGTAGCGTCAACTTTCAGGCCAGTTGTCTCCTTGAGAAAGGTAATGGTCCATCGGATCCCGACATTGAGACCCTGGAGCTTGGGCCTTCCGCGCCCGGGTTACCCCATCTGTGCCTTATTCACCGCCATCTCTACCGCAGAGAGATGAAGCGGGCAGGCGAGTTCCGTACCGACGATATATTCAAGGGTGATATTCCCTTCTGCCATTTCGAATACATCGAAAAGATGGGTAATGAGCTGATGGCGGCGCTGGAAAGCGAAAAGTATCTCGTGGGTCTTGAGAAAGCGGCATTTGTTGACCGGGTTAGCCACTATTACTGCGAAATCAACATGCTGCACCCTTTTATGCGCGGCAACGGTATTGCCCAGCGCGTGTTCTTCGAGCAGCTGGCGCTCCATGCGGGCTACGCGCTGGACTGGCGCGATATCGATCCCGAACAGTGGGTGGCGGCAAACCGCAGCGGCGCAACGGGTGATTTAACCGCGCTAAACGCTATCTTTGCCAAAGTAGTGAGCGAAGCGCGGGAATCTGAGTAGAATAGGGCGGCATTTTTTTCGGGAGCCGCCATGATTCTGCTGATTGATAACTACGATTCCTTCACCTGGAACCTTTACCAGTATTTTTGCGAACTGGGTGCAGAGGTGGTTGTTCGTCGCAACGACGAGATCGAGCTCGCCGATATCGAGACGCTGGCTCCGCAGAAAATCGTGATTTCACCCGGCCCCTGCACCCCGTCGGAGTCGGGTATTTCGCTGGAGGTTATCCGGCACTATGCCGGCAGGCTGCCGATCCTGGGCGTCTGCCTGGGTCATCAGGCGATTGCCCAGGCGTTTGGTGCCACCATCGTGCGGGCCGCCAAAGTGATGCACGGTAAAACCTCGCCGGTCACTCACGCGGGCACCGGGGTGTTCACGGGGCTCAATAATCCGTTAACCGTGACGCGCTACCACTCGCTGGTGATTGACCCGCCGACGCTGCCCGGCTGCTTTGAGGTGACTGCCTGGAGCGATACGCAGGAGATCATGGGAATTCGTCACCGCGAATGGGATCTCGAAGGCGTGCAGTTCCATCCGGAAAGCATCCTCAGCGAGCAGGGGCACGCGCTGCTGGCAAATTTCCTCCATCGCTGAATATCTGTTGCCTTGTTGTGATTTTTTATGCATATTTTGTGATTATATTTTCACAATCAATGTGACATAAAATGGATGGGCATGACATGGCAACTGAACAACCAGCAATTACCCGCGCGACATTTGATGAAGTGATCCTGCCGATTTATGCACCGGCTGAGTTTATCCCGGTGAAGGGGAAAGGCAGCCGCGTCTGGGATCAGCAGGGTAAAGAGTATGTGGATTTCGCGGGCGGTATTGCGGTCACGGCGCTGGGTCATTGCCATCCCGCGCTTGTGGAGGCGCTGAAAACCCAGGGTGAAACCCTGTGGCACACCAGCAACGTGTTCACCAACGAACCGGCGCTGCGCCTGGGCCGCAAGATCATTGATGCGACTTTTGCCGAGCGCGTGCTGTTTATGAACTCCGGCACCGAAGCCAACGAAACCGCCTTTAAGCTGGCGCGCTACTACGCGACAACGCGCCACAGCCCGTACAAAACCAAAATCATCGCCTTCCACAACGCCTTCCACGGACGCTCCTTCTTTACCGTCTCCGTTGGCGGCCAGCCGAAGTATTCCGACGGGTTTGGCCCGAAACCGGCCGACATCGTCCACGTGCCGTTTAACGATCTGCACGCGGTGAAAGCGGTGATGGACGACCACACCTGCGCAGTTGTTGTCGAGCCGATTCAGGGTGAAGGCGGCGTGACCGCGGCAACCCCGGAATTCCTGAAAGGGCTGCGCGCGCTGTGCGACGAACATCAGGCGCTGCTGGTATTTGATGAAGTGCAGTGCGGAATGGGGCGTACCGGGGATCTATTTGCTTACATGCACTACGGCGTGACGCCGGATATTCTGACCAGCGCGAAAGCGCTCGGCGGGGGATTCCCGGTGAGTGCGGTCCTGACGACGCAGGAGATCGCCTCCGCGTTCCACGTCGGCTCTCACGGCTCAACCTACGGCGGTAACCCGCTGGCGAGCGCCGTGGCGGGTGCCGCGTTCGACATCATCAACACGCCAGAGGTGTTGAACGGCGTTAGCGCGAAGCGCGAGCTGTTTGTGAAACACCTGAAACAGATTGATGAGCAGTACGACGTGTTCAGCGAGATCCGCGGGATGGGACTGCTGATTGGCGCTGAACTGAAGCCGCAGTACAAGGGCCGCGCGCGTGATTTCCTGCACGCCGCTGCTCGCGAAGGGGTGATGGTGCTCAACGCCGGGCCGGACGTGATGCGCTTTGCGCCGTCGCTGGTGGTGGAAGACAAAGACATTGAAGACGGGTTAACCCGGTTTGCCGCCGCGGTCGCGAAGATCGTAAAAGGTTAATACGCCGTCCGCTTCAACCTGCGGGTTAGCCAAATCCCGTGATGCGGACGCTGACGCCATGCCACCGACGAAATGGTGTGCATGGTGTTCAGATGTCCCAGAACGCGCTGCAAATGCTGCTCCAGGGTGCTCATTGGCCCGTGGGTTAACGTTTCCGGCGCTTCCAGAATGTTCGAATCTCCCGACTCACCCGGCGAGTCATATTCCAGACGCTGCTGACACCTCTGCAACGCAATTTCACACGACTGCAGGTAGCGCTGCGCCAGATCCGGCGTCAGCATCGTGTGCTCGCGCGCCAGCGTGGTCATGGCGTTAATATGCTCGACGATAAACTGGCTGTGCGTCACCCATAGCTTCATGTCTGCCAGATAGTGCGAGTTAAAGCCCGGCTCCTGCATCGCCTGGTTGAGCGAGTTAAACAGGGCGTTGTGCGCCTGGTTAACCTTCATGCGCTGATAAGCCAGCGGGGAAGGCTGCGGGTCATTGCTCAGGATCAGGCGAATAGCCTGCTGGTCGGCTTCGAGCGCGTCGTGGGCGTTCTGCCTCAGCAGCCCGCTCTGCCACTGCGGCCACAGCCAGACCATGCCGCCAAAGGCAATCAGGCAGCCGATCAGGGTATCAATCAGCCTGGCGATAATAAACTGTTCGCCATTGAGCGTGAGCAGCTGCAGGGTATATACCGCCGTCACCGTAAAGCCCACCATCGCCCAGCCGTAGTTTTTGCGGATAATCAGGTAGCTCACCAGCGTAATCGCCAGCATCCCTGCCAGGGTATAGCCTTCCGGCACGTGGAAGTGCAGCGTCACGCCCGCGATGATCAGCCCGGCCATCGTTCCGCCAGCTCGATGCAGAATACGCACCCGCGTGGCGCCGTAGCCGTTCTGGGTGACAAACAGCACGGTCATTAAGATCCAGTACGGTTTCGGCAGATGCAGCGCCATGCCCATCAGGCTGGCGGTACTGAGCATCACGCTAATCCTTGCTGCGTTGCGCAGGGCGGACGATTTAAGAGAAAGATAGCTTTTGAGCGCGGGCAATAACGGCAGCCGTTTTTGCTTATCCGCCATCAGGTCGCGCGGATAAAGCGGGCGCTGGGTGCGCAGCACGCGGGCGATGCGGCTGAAGTGCCAGGCGGCAAACTGTCCGACCGGGTTATCCGGGTGCTGACGAGCGATTTTCTCCAGTGCGCCGAGCTGTTTGTCCATGTTAAAGCGCGTGGGGTAGCGGTGATAGAGAATATCATCGGCCAGCACCCGCAGGCGTGCGGAGACGGTCTGCGCGTTCCAGCGGATCACCGCTTCGGCGTGGCTGCGCTCGACCAGCTTTTGCACCTCTTGCGGGTGGTGCAGGCTCACGGAGATATGCTCCTGCAGATCCAGCCCGACCTGAAAGGTGCGCAGCAGCCGTTTGTACTCGTGGTTCTTGTTGGCGGCGAGCATATGCAGTTGCTGATAGCATTGGCTTATCAGATCCACCACCTTCTGCTGGCGCGTCAGCAGGGGCGGTAAGGATTTTTCCGGATCGGTATGCTGGGTCAGCAGGGTGTATTTGGCTTCGCAGTAATCCGCAAGCTGCACGTAGAGCAGGCTCAGGGATTCACGCAGCGGCTGCTCCCGCCACAGCCAGAACCAGAACCAGTTGAACAGGCCGTACCATAATGTCCCTAGGGCGTAGATCAGCAGCGGCTCCCACACCGGCATATTCCCGGCGAGGCTTAGCGTGAAGATGGCCGCAATCAGCGACGCGGGAAGCAGGCGAGCGTGCAGCGAACTGATTTCCGCCGTGACGCCGAGCGTCATTGCCAGCACGGTCAGAATCAGCGGCAGCGGGATATCACGAGCCAGTAAAAGCTGTACGGCGAGGCTACAGCCCGCAAACAGGCAGCCACCGATAATCAGGCGTTTGAAAAAGCGCTTATGCGGCGTGTCCAGACCGGCGATGTTGCAGCAGGCAGGCACGAGGGAAAACAGCAGACCTTGCTGAAGATGTCCGAGGATCAGGCCTATGGCCACGGGAAGACACAACACCAGCGTTTGTCGCAGTGCGTAGTTAACTTCCGGGTGATAGATCAGCCTGCGCCACATGGGGAGTAGAGACAAAAACGGCGTGACACCTTGCGATGGCACGCCGTTTAAGCGGAATTAACGCGTTCCGTAGACCACGATAGTTTTACCGTGGGCGGAGATCAGGTTTTGATCTTCCAGCATTTTCAGGATACGGCCCACAGTCTCACGGGAGCAACCGACGATCTGACCAATTTCCTGACGGGTAATTTTAATTTGCATGCCGTCCGGGTGGGTCATGGCGTCTGGCTGTTTCGCGAGGTTCAGCAGGGTCTGTGCGATACGGCCGGTAACGTCCAGGAAGGCGAGGTTACCCACTTTCTCTGAGGTGACCTGCAGACGGCGCGCCATCTGGGAAGAAAGACGCATCAGGATGTCAGGGTTAACCTGAATCAGCTGACGGAACTTCTTGTAAGAAATTTCAGCCACTTCACATGCTGTCTTTGCACGAACCCAGGCGCTACGTTCCTGGCCCTCTTCAAACAGGCCCAGTTCACCGATGAAATCGCCCTGGTTCAGATAAGAAAGGATCATCTCTTTCCCTTCTTCATCTTTGATCAGCACTGCCACCGAGCCTTTAACGATGTAATACAACGTTTCCGCTTTTTCACCCTGGTGAATCAGCGTGCTCTTTGATGGGTACTTATGAATGTGGCAATGAGACAAGAACCATTCGAGAGTCGGGTCTGTTTGCGGTTTGCCAAGCACCATGCGCTGTTATCCTCTGTTATAAGCTGTCACCAGAGTCATCAGATGCATCCGGACTCTGGGGTTGCAATCGAATTCTTACCCATACCTGGGAAGTCGGCTACCGTAACGTTTCGCAGCCAGTAAAGTTTGATGTCCTCTGCATACATGTGTAACGTCAATGTATTACTGTAGCATCCAGAGTGTTTTAGCATAGCTTTAGCCGCGTGTCTCCTGGTGTCTCGCTTCAGCATGATGCAGGTCGCCTTCCATTGCGAGAAATGTAACGCACGCGTAATCTGTCACCAAAAATGCAACGTTGGAGTTTAAGAATATGCAAGCGCGCGTGAAATGGGTTGAAGGTTTAACGTTCCTGGGCGAGTCCGCATCCGGACACCAGATTTTGATGGATGGTAACTCCGGCGATAAAGCGCCAAGCCCAATGGAAATGGTGCTGATGGCGGCAGGTGGATGCAGCGCCATTGACGTGGTGTCTATTCTGCAAAAAGGTCGTCATGACGTGACGGATTGTGAGGTTAAACTCACGTCAGAACGTCGCGAAGAGGCGCCACGCCTGTTTACCCATATTAACCTGCACTTTGTGGTCACCGGTAAAGAACTGAAAGACGCGGCGGTCTCGCGTGCGGTGGACCTGTCTGCGGAGAAGTACTGCTCTGTGGCGTTAATGCTGGAGAAAGCGGTAAAAATCACGCATTCGTATGAAGTGATCGAGGCTTAATCTTTTGGCGGGTGGCGCTTCGCTGACCCGCCCTACAAAAGCATGACCGTAGGCCCGGTAAGCGCAGCGCCACCGGGCAAAACAACTCACGCAATCTGCTTCCCTTCCATCAGTCGCTCCACCAGGGGCGTCATGATGAGCTCCATCGCCAGCCCCATTTTTCCGCCCGGCACGACTAACGTATTCATGTGCGAAATAAACGAGCCCTGCAGCATCGCCAGTAGCCAGGGGTAATCAATGCCTTCGAGATTGCGGAAATGGATCACCACAAAGCTCTCATCCAGCGACGGGATACTTTTGGCCGCGAACGGGTTCGAGGTGTCCACCGTCGGCACGCGCTGGAAGTTGATATGGGTGCGGGAGAACTGCGGCGTCAGGAAGTTGATGTAATCCTCCATGGAGCGCACCACGGAGTCCATCACCGCCTCTCGCGAATGGCCGCGCTCGCTCATGTCACGCGTCAGCTTCTGGATCCACTCCAGGTTAACGATAGGGACCACGCCGACCAGCAGATCCACGTGGCGCGCCACGTCGTGTTGAGGGGTGACCACGCCGCCGTGTAATCCTTCGTAAAACAGCACGTCGGTGGGTTCCGGCAGGGGCTGCCAGGGGGTAAAGGTTCCCGGCACCTGATTCCAGGGAA
The DNA here is from genome assembly GCF_043965265.1 of Enterobacter sp. ECC-249. Taxonomy (NCBI): domain Bacteria; kingdom Pseudomonadati; phylum Pseudomonadota; class Gammaproteobacteria; order Enterobacterales; family Enterobacteriaceae; genus Enterobacter; species Enterobacter sp. ECC-249. The sequence continues at coordinate 182,398 of NZ_CP143660.1, read as the reverse complement.
CGGCTTCATCATAGGTATGCAGATACTTGCGGGACTGCCCTTTGCCGCTCTGACCGTACTCGATAAAGGTTTGTTCCAGCAGGCCGAAGTCATTGGCCTCCGGGCCGAAGTAGCTGATGTGTTTACCCAGATCGCGCGCCTTGCGGATGGCCATGTCCATCTCCGGACGCGTGTAGCGGTGAAAGCTGTCGCCTTCGACCTCCGCCGCACGAAGGTTCAGCTGGGCGAAAATCTTGCGAAATGCGAGGCTGGTGGTGGTGGTTCCCGCACCACTCGACCCCGTAACGGCAATAACCGGATGTCTGGCAGACATAGCAACTCCCTGACTGAAAAGGGTGGAAGGTCAGCCGTGAAACGCGTTGCGGGGCATGATATTGACCGTCTCATGCAGTTCTGACCACACCAGCAGCACGTCGCCGCTTTTCAGCTGGCGCTTAACATCGTTGACCTTTTGCTCAAGCGAGCGTTCCTGTTCACCATAATCGGTGCCTTCGCGTAATACAAAGCTTTCAATCAGATTATCGAGCGTTTCGGGAGCCAGATCCTGCCAGGGAATAATCATTTTGCACCGTCCAGATAAGGGGTTAGCCAGTCAGGAATACGCGCCTCAAGCCACATTTTCGGGCGGCGCAGCGTGCCGCCGATAAACCCGACGTGGCCGCCGTGCTCCGTCAACTGATAGTGAACGTTGTCGGGCAGGAATTCCTGAGCGGGAATCGAGTGATGATCCATAAACGGGTCATCTTTGGCATGAATAATCAGCGTTGGCTGCGTGATCTTGCTGAGCAGCGGCATGGCGCTGCACTGACGATAATAGTCAATCGCATCGGCGAAGCCGTGAATTTTCGCGGTGATCAGATCGTCGAATTCGCGAATGCGGCGCACTTTTTTCAGCTGGCGCAGGCTGACCGGGAGGGTGTCCGGGTAGGCCTTCAGCTTACGCGCCGCGTTGGCCTTCAGCAGGTTGAGCAGGTAGCGCTGATAGACGCGGGAAAAGCCTTTATCCATGTGGTAGCTGCACTGCTCCAGCATGAACGGGGCGGAGACGATGACGGCGGCATCCAGCGGGACGCTTTCCCCCTCTTTAGCCAGCAGGCAGGCCAGCATATTGCCGCCCAGCGAGTAGCCTACGGCCGCGGTGGGCACGGTGCCGAAGTTGTCCCGCAGCCAGTGTAAAAACCACGTGCCGTCTTCGGTTTCACCCGAGTGATAGATGCGTTTCTGGCGATTCGGTTCGCCGCTGCAGCCGCGAAAATGCATCACCACGCCGAGCCAGCCGCGCGCTTTGGCCGCCTCAATTAACCCGTGCGCATACGGGCTGTGCAGGCTGCCTTCCAGACCGTGAAAAACCACCAGCCGCGGCTTATGGCGAGCCTGTTCAGGCTCTTCGCTCCAGGCGAGATCCAGAAAATCACCGTCCGGCAGGTCAAGCCGCTGCCAGTGTGGGGTGAACTGAACCTTGCGGCGGATCAGTCGCGGCAGCATGGTCTGCAAATGGCGATTGGCGACGCCGCGCATGGGCACGAACTCAGTGCTGTCTTCGGCTGCAATCTCGAAGCCTGATGGAATGATTTGGGTCATAAGCGCGATGCTGATTCTTGTCGGAAATTAACGATACTTTCCGAATTGTACCCCGTTTAGCCTGGTTTTCCGAAACATGAACTGATCCCGCTCACAAATATTTACCTTGATTATTACTCTCAGGCTAATGATTTAGCTCTACGCTTAATTGATGCCTTTCTCACCAGAGCGCACACTTTACTCAACGTTAAGCAAATCAAAATGATTAGCTGAATCAGGAGGTTAATAATGTTATCTGGGCAAACACCCACCCGGCAATGGAACACGCGACGTAGCGAGAAAGCGCGTCGTCTGGCCTCCGTACCGGTGCAGGGCAAGGTACTGCCAACCGGCGATCTCGTCGCCATGCTGGAAAAACTGATCGCGCCAGGCGACAAGGTCGTGCTGGAAGGTAACAACCAGAAGCAGGCCGATTTCCTTTCCCGCTCGCTGGCCGAAGTGAACCCGCAGATCGTCCACGACCTGCATATGATCATGCCGAGCGTTGGCCGCAGCGAACATCTGGATATCTTTGAGAAAGGCATCGCCCGCAAGCTGGACTTCTCCTTCTCCGGGACGCAGAGCCTGCGCATCTCCCAGCTGCTGGAAGATGGTCAGCTCGAAATCGGCGCGATTCACACCTACATCGAGCTTTACTCACGTCTCTACGTCGACCTGTCACCCAACGTGGCGCTGATTGCCGGCTTTAAAGCCGACCGCAAAGGCAACCTCTATACCGGGGCGAGCACCGAAGATACCCCGGCGCTGGTGGAAGCCGCCGCGTTCCATGACGGCATCGTCATCGCGCAGGTGAACGAGCTGGTTGACGACGAGTGTGACCTGCCGCGCGTGGATATTCCGGGCTCGTGGATCGACTTCGTGGTGGTTGCCGATAAGCCGTTCTTTATCGAACCGCTGTTCACCCGCGACCCGCGCCTCATTAAGCAGGAACATATCCTGATGGCGATGATGGCCATCAAAGGCATCTACGCGGAGCACCAGGTGCAGTCCCTGAACCACGGGATCGGCTTTAACACCGCGGCGATCGAGCTGCTGCTGCCTACCTACGGCGAACAGCTCGGCCTGAAGGGCAAAATCTGTAAACACTGGACGCTGAACCCGCATCCGACGCTGATCCCCGCCATCGAAAGCGGCTGGGTGGAGAGCGTGCACTGCTTCGGCGGCGAGCTGGGGATGGAAGAGTATATCCGCGCCCGTCCGGACGTGTTCTTTACCGGTGCCGACGGCTCCATGCGCTCCAACCGCGCGTTCTGCCAGCTGGCAGGCCAGTACGCGGTGGATATGTTTATCGGCTCTACGCTGCAGGTAGACGGTTACGCCAACTCCTCAACCGTAACGCGTGGTCGCCTGTCCGGCTTCGGCGGCGCGCCAAACATGGGGCACGACCCGCACGGTCGTCGTCATGCGACACCAGCGTGGCTGAATATGATCACCGAGCCGGACCCAATGCAGCGCGGTAAAAAACTTGTCGTGCAGATGGTGGAAACCTTCCAGGCGGGCGTGAAGCCGACCTTCGTGGAAAAACTCGATGCCGTTGACGTGGCGAAAGCCTCCGGCATGCCGCTGGCGCCGGTCATGATCTACGGCGATGACGTCACCCACGTGCTGACGGAAGAGGGGATTGCCTACCTCTATCGGGCGAAAGATCTGGAAGAGCGTCGTGCCATGGTCGCCGCCGTCGCGGGGATCACCGACATCGGTCTGGGCGTGGACGCCAAACGCGTGGCGGAACTGCGCCAGAGCGGCAAGGTTGTGTATCCGGAAGATATGGGGATTCGCCGCACTGACGCCACCCGCTCTCTGCTGGCCGCAGGCAGCGTGTCTGACCTCGTGGAATGGTCCGGCGGTCTCTATAACCCACCTGCGAAATTCCGGAGCTGGTAATGAAACTTCTTCCCCGGATCCAGGTTGAAGGCGGTGCCGAATGGCTGGCGCGAACCGCCACGCAGTGTCTGATTGACGAAGCACGTTTAAGCCCGAAACCCGGTCTGGTGGACAGTCGGGGGAACGGCGCGCACCACGATTTATCTCTTGCGCTGATGGAGCGCTCCGCGCACAGCCTGACCTCCACGTTTCAGGCGCTGGCGCTGCAAAGCTGGCAGCGCCCGGCAGATATCGCACTTCGGCAAACTGTCGGGCGACTCGGTCGCGAAGGCGAGCAGCAGATGATGGCCGCAACCGGGGGCGTAAACACCCATCGCGGCGCGATTTGGGCGCTGGGGCTGCTGGTCAGCGCGGTAGCGATGCTCGGCGGTGATGCCAGGGCGCAAGACGTCGCCCGCACCGCCGCCCAGCTGGCGAGACTGCCGGACGAGGCGGCGCCAAAGGTGTTCAGCAAAGGCCTGCGCGCCACGCACCGTTACCGCGTGCCGGGCGCGCGTGAAGAGGCGCAGCAGGCGTTTCCGCACGTTATGCAGCGCGCGCTGCCGCAGCTTCGTCTGAGCCGCCTCAACGGCAGCAGCGAAACGCACGCCAGGCTCGACGCGCTGATGGCCATCATGACCTCACTCACCGACACCTGCGTGCTGTCACGTGCCGGAATGGAAGGGCTTGACGCCATGCAGGACGGCGCCCGTGCGGTGCTGAATGCCGGCGGCAGCGCAACGCCTGCGGGCCAGCAGGCGCTGGCCAGGTTAGACCGTCAGATGCTGGCGCTCAACGCCTCACCGGGCGGCGCTGCCGACCTGCTTGCCGCCACGCTGTTTCTCGACCGCGTCGAAACGCCAAATTCAAAGCATTAAGAGGATGTTATGGAAAAAATCACATTGACCGTGCCAGCCAGCCGCGCGTTAAGCGGCAGGGCGCTGGCAGGGGTAGTCGGCTCAGGGGATATGGAGGTGCTCTTCACCGCCGAACCGGGCCAGACGTTAACCATTGATATCACCACCTCCGTGGACAACAGCCGGGGGCGCTGGGAGGCGCTGTTCAACCGTCTGCAAACCGTCAGCAGCCTGCCCGCAGGGAAGCTGACCATCCACGACTTCGGCGCGACGCCGGGCGTGGCGCGCATTCGTATCGAACAGGTTTTTGAGGGGGTGAACCATGCGTGATGACAGCAGCTTTATCGAACTGAAAGCGCGCCAGCGCGCGCAGGCCCTGCTCGACGAGGGCAGCTACCGCGAACTGCTGGATCCGTTTGAAGGCATTATCTCTCCGTGGCTTGGGCCACAGGGCATTGTGCCGCAGGCGGACGACGGCATGGTGGTGGCGAAAGGTACGATTAACGGTCAGCCAGCCGTTGTCGTGGCGATTGAAGGCGCATTCCAGGGCGGCAGCATGGGCGAAGTGTCCGGCGCCAAAATGGCGGCGGCGCTGGAGCTGGCGGCGGAAGATAACCGTAACGGCATTCCGACTCAGGCGGTGCTGTGCCTCGAAACCGGCGGCGTGCGCCTGCAGGAGGCGAACCTCGGCCTGGCGGCGATTGCCGATATTCACGCGGCGATTGTGGACCTGCGTCGCTACACGCCGGTTATTGGCATTGTGGCCGGAACCGTGGGCTGCTTCGGTGGGATGTCCATCGCGGCGGCGCTGTGCAGCTACCTGATCGTGACCCGCGAAGCGCGTCTGGGCCTCAACGGTCCGCAGGTTATCGAACAGGAGGCGGGCATTGAGGAATATGACTCCCGCGATCGTCCATTTATCTGGAGCATGACCGGCGGCGAAGTGCGCTATCAAAGCGGGCTGGTGGATGCGCTCGTCGGCGACGGTATCAACGCGGTGAAGCAGGCGATGAACGACGCGATTGCTAAAGGCGTTCCCGCGAAACATCGCACCGATAACTACGATGATTACCTGACCCGTCTGACCCATTTCGACACCCGCAAACAGGCTGATGCCGAACAAATTAACGCGCTTTTTGCCCGGGAGGTGAAATGATGAGTAACGCAATGAGCCGTGGCGAACGCTGGCTGGAAATCCTCGCCCCGAACGCCAAACGTATCGAGGGGCTATGCCCGTCCGTACAGGCGGCAGACGGTGAACTGAACGGCGAAGCGGTACGTTTTGTTGCCGTTGTCCCGGATGCCAACAACCACTTCCCGCGCGCGGCGAAAGGGGAAGTCGGTCTGCTGGAGGGCTGGACCCTGGCGAAAGTGGTCAGCGAAACCGTCGCAGCGGATGCCGATAAGGCCGTGAAGCGCCCGATTGTGGCGGTGATCGACGTTCCAAGCCAGGCCTATGGCCGACGCGAAGAGGCGTTTGGGATTCATCAGGCGCTGGCCGGTGCGGCAGCAGCCTATGCGAATGCACGCCTGGCCGGTCACCCGGTGATTGGGCTTATCGTCGGCAAGGCGATGTCCGGCGCGTTCCTGGCGCACGGCTATCAGGCCAACCGTCTGATCGCCTTTAACGACAAAGGCGTGCTGATCCACGCGATGGGCAAAGAGTCTGCGGCGCGCATCACGCTGCGTACCGTCGACGCGCTGGAAAAACTGGCGGCAACTATCCCGCCCATGGCGTACGACATCAGCAACTATGCCACGCTGGGGCTGCTCTCTAACCTGCTGGATATCAGCAACCCGGATGCCCCGTCCGATAACGATCTGGAGCAGGTGAAAACCACCCTGCAACAGGCCATCAGTGACGCTCGTCAGGACGCGACGCTTAAAAATCGTCTGGGTGCTGACAACCGCCGCAGCTCGGCGCTCGTACGTGAACGTATGCGAGCCAGCTGGTAAGTAAAAAAAAGACCTGCCAGAGATGCAAACCCCGTGGGCGCGCCCGCTGCGCCCGCGTGGGAGCCTGCATCCTGAAAAATAATAAACATCGCACCAGTGCTAAAACTTTTTTTACTACAGGTGATTTATGACTTACGTAATTGTTCATGCTCTTGCACCGATTTTCGTCATCATGCTGCTGGGATTCTGGGCCGGCAAGGCAAAGATGGTCGATAACAAAAACGTTTCCCTGCTCAATATCTTCGTCATGGATTTTGCACTGCCTGCCGCGCTGTTCAGCGCCACCGTGCAAACCCCGTGGACCGGCATCGTGGCGCAGTCACCGCTGATTCTGGTGCTGACGCTGGCGATGTGGATTACCTATGCGGCCATCTACTTCCTCGCCACCAAAGTCTTTAAGAAATCCCCGCAGGACGCGGCCGTGCTGACCCTGACGGTAGCTTTACCGAACTATGCAGCGCTTGGCCTGCCGATTCTGGGCAGCGTGCTGGGTGAAGGAGCGTCCACGTCGCTTTCCGTCGCGGTCTCTATTGCCTGCGGCTCAGTGCTGATGACCCCGTTCTGCCTGCTCATTCTGGAGCGTGAAAAAGCGCGCGCCGAGGGCAATAACTCCGGCTCAACGCTCTCCATGCTGCCGGTGCTGATGTGGCGCTCCATTAAAAAACCGATCGTGATGGGCCCGCTGCTGGGTGTGATTCTGTCCGCCATCGGGATCAAAATGCCGGAGCTGGTGCTGGCGGCGATCAAACCGCTGGGACTGTCCGCGACCGCTGCGGCGCTGTTCCTGACCGGGGTGATCCTTTCTGCCCGTAAGCTGCAGATCAACACCATGGTGATTACTTCGACCATTGCCAAACTGCTGATTCAGCCAGCCATCGCCTGGGGTATCGTCTTGATCTTCGGTCTGCACGGCTCCGTGGCGATCACCGCGATTCTGATGATTGCGCTGTCTGCGGGCTTCTTCGGCGTGGTGTTCGGTAACCGCTTTGGCGTGCAGTCGCCGGACGCTGAAGCCGTGCTGCTGTTAAGCTCCGTACTGTGTATCCTGTCGCTGCCGCTGTTTATCTCGCTGACTTCAGGAATGTAATCATGACCACAACATTACGCCCGCACGACCTCATCTGGCTTACCGCGCGCGACGCGCTGGAAGGCATCACCGAATCCTGGGTGGAGGCGGCCTGGCATACCGGCCTGCCGGTGGTGGTGCGGCGTGATGTTGATAGCGAAGGCCGCATTCCCGTTGGCGTGCGCGGTTTACGTCGCGACCAGCGGGCGGCCGGATGGGTGAAGCCCGAAAAAGTGCGGCGTGTGGTATCACCGGAAGACCTGTGCGCAACCGCCGATCTGCTGCGCTCGCCGTTTGTCACCCAACCACCCGTTCAGGTGGCGCTTCAGCTTTCTCAGCAGGCGTGGCCGTGGACGTGGGGCATTACCGGCAGCACTGGCTACGCGCTGGCGACCGGTATTCCGGTTATTCATGCCGAAAGCGATCTTGATCTGCTCATCCGCGCTCCGCAGCCAATTTCCCCCGATGCTTTTACCGCATGGCAGTCGCAGCTGAGCCGCGCATTGTGCCGGGCGGATACGCAGGTCGATACGCCCGAAGGGGGATTTGCGCTGGCGGAGTGGCTGCGCGACGGCAAAACGCTGCTGAAAACCCGCCGTGGACCGCGCCTGGTGGCGGATCCGTGGCGCAGGGAGGAGTGATGAAAATACTGTTTACCTTTCCGGGGCAGGGCACGCAGCATGAAGGTATGCTGCAAAACCTGCCGGGATCGGAGCTGGATCGGGCGCGTGAGGTGCTTGGCGCCGAAGTGGATACGCTGGACAGCGCGGACGCGTTAACCCATACCCGCGCGGTTCAGCTTTCGCTGCTGATTGCCGGCGTGGCCTGGGCGCGCGAGCTGGAACGGCGCGGCGTATCGCCGGATATCGTCAGCGGGCTCTCCATCGGCGCTTATCCGGCGGCGGTCATCGCAGGCGCGCTGAGCTTTACGGACGCGCTGAGCCTGGTGGCGCTGCGCGGTGATTTGATGGAGCAGGCGTACCCGCACGGCTACGGCCTGACGGCAATTATGGGCTTAACCCTGCCGCAGGTGGAAACGCTGATTGAAGGCACCGGAACCTACATTGCCAACCTGAATGCCGAAACGCAGATCGTGATTGCCGGAACCGATGAAGGGATGGCGCAGGCAGCATCGCGCGCGCTGGCGAAAGGGGCGAGCAAGGCCAAACGGCTGGCGGTCAGCGTGCCGTCCCACTGCGAACTGCTGGCGGAACCGGCGCAAAAGCTGGCAACGGCATTTGAATCGGTCACGCTTTCACGTCCACGCTGCGCCTATCTGAGCGGCAGCACCGGGCGCGTGCTGTGGCAGCCGGAAAGGATCGCCGACGATCTGGCAATGAACATGGCGCGTACGGTGCGCTGGCAGGAGGCGATGATTTCAGCGAATGAACGCGAAGCCCGGCTGGCGATCGAGATGCCGCCCGGCGGCGTACTGACCTGCCTCACGCGTCAGGCGCCGTGGGAAGGAGAGACCATTTCACTGGAGCGCAGCGGGGTGGACGTGGCGGTGCATCTGGCGCGTCGGCTTCAGCGGTGAGAATTTTGCCCGGTGGCGGCTGCGCCTTACCGGGCCTACTCCCGGATTGTAGGCCCGGTAAGCGTAGCGCCACCGGGCAATATATCAGGCACTTTCCTGCAAACTGCGCGCATACATCCGCCCTTCGGCGGCCAGCGCCCGCAGGCTCGGATCCTGCTCGCGGTTACGGGCAAAGACAATAGCGATCAGCTGCTGCATCTGGTACGGCTCCGCCAGCCTCAGGAGCTGCACGGAATTCTCATACACTTTCTTCATCCTGCCCGGCATCAGCGTAAAGCCCACTCCTGCCTGCACCAGGCTCAGCATTGAGAAAATGTCATTCACCCGGGTAACAATCTCCGGTTCGAATCCGGCGATATGAAACGCCTCCTGAAACCCTGCATACGTGGCGAACCCTTCTGCGAGAGCGACAAATTTCTGGTCTTTGTAATCACGCAGATCCGCTGGCCCACGGGTATTCAGCGTGGCGGAAGCTGGTGCGGCAAGGAAAATATCGTCGTGGAACAGGGGGAGCACTTCGAGGCTGTTGCGGTCGATGTCGCTTTCGGAGATGGAGATAAGAATAGCGTCCAGCGAGCCTTCATCCAGCATGTGCAGCAGGGTTTCGTTGGAGCCCATCGTCAGATCCATCTCCAGATCCGGACGGCGCAGCTTCATGCCCATGATCAGACGCGGCACGGTTTCCAGAGTGAGCGAGTAGAGCGTCCCGACACGCAGCCGCCCCTGGCCGATCCCGGCAATTTTGCGCGACTCTTCCAGCCCGCGCTCCATCACCTGCATCACTTCCTGACAATACTCCAGCAGCGTCCAGGCGGAAGGCAGGGCAATCAGGTTGCGCCCCTTGTGGGTAAAGAGCGGACAGCGCACGTTCTCTTCCAGCGTGTGCAGCGCGCGGTGAACGCTGACGCCGCTCAGGCCCAGAGTTTCGGCGGTACGCGCGATATTCCCCTTCTCCATAAACGTCATGAAGATGCTGAGCTTGCGGAACGTAATCTCGCTCGTGTTATCGAAACTCATAACCCTCCCGGCGTGTTATTCAGCCTGCAGCATCGCTTCCAGCTGCTCCTGCGCATCCAGCCACGCCATCTCGCACTCTTCAAGGCTGGATTTGGTCTTCGCCTGGGTTTGCAGGCAATCCGTCAGCTCAGCCTTGCGGCTCTGGTCATACAGGCCGCTATCGCCGAGCTTATCTTCAACAGTGGCAAGCGTGGCGTTGAGCTTCTCCATCTCTTTTTCGAGACGGGCAATCTCTTTACGCAGCGGCTGCGTCTGGGTGCGCAGCTCCGCTTCACGGCGCTTCTGGTCTTTACGCGCCTGCGCGCTGTTGGCGTTGTCTTTCGCCGACTCCTCCGGCTGGCTCTCCTGCTTCTGCACGTCCGTCAGCCACTGCTGGTAGTCTTCCAGATCGCCGTCGAACGGTTCGACTTTACCATCGTGCACTAAGTAGAGATCGTCCGTGGTGGAGCGGATCAGGTGACGGTCGTGCGAAACCACCACCAGCGCGCCTTCGAACTCGATCAGCGCTTCGGTCAGCGCCTGGCGCATGTCGAGATCCAGGTGGTTGGTTGGTTCATCGAGCAGCAGCAGGTTCGGGCGCTGCCAGACGATCAGCGCCAGCACCAGACGGGCCTTTTCGCCGCCGGAGAAGCGCTCGGTGTTTTCAGTCACCTTATCGCCCTGGAAGCCGAAGCCGCCGAGATAGTCGCGCAGCTTCTGCTCCATCTCCTGCGGCGCCAGACGCGCGAGGTGCTGAATCGGGGATTCATCCGCGCGTAAAAATTCCAGCTGATGCTGGGCGAAGTAACCCAGCTTGATGCCCTTCGCCAGGCCGATTTCACCCTTGACCGGGTTAAGCTCGCCCGCCAGCAGTTTGATCAGCGTCGATTTACCGGCACCGTTGCGTCCCAGCAGACCAATACGTGAACCCGGCACCAGGTTGAGCTTGATGGAGTCGAGAATAATGCGGTCGGCATAGCCCGCGCTGACTTTTTCCATCTTCAGCAGCGGGTTCGGCAGGCTTTCCGGGGCGCGGAAGCTGAAGTGGAACGGGTTGTCGACGTGCGCCGGGGCGATCATCTCCATGCGTTCCAGCATCTTGATGCGGCTCTGGGCCTGCTTCGCTTTTGACGCTTTGGCCTTGAAGCGATCCACGAAGCTCTGCAGGTGCGCCACGCGCTGCTGCTGGCTTTCGTACATGGACTGCTGCTGGGCAAGGCGCGTCGCGCGCTGGCGCTCGAAGGAGCTGTAGTTGCCGGTGTACTCGAACATCGTTTGCTGTTCGATATGAATGATTTTATCCACCACCGGGTCGAGGAAGTCTCGGTCGTGGGAGATCAGAATCAGAGTGCCCTGATAGCTCTTGAGCCACTTCTCCAGCCAAATAACCGCATCGAGATCGAGGTGGTTAGTCGGTTCATCGAGCAGCAGCAGGTCAGAGCGGCAGATCAGCGCCTGCGCCAGGTTGAGGCGCATGCGCCAGCCGCCGGAGAAGTCGCTGACCGGGCGTTCCAGCTGTTCATTGCTGAAGCCCAGGCCGTGCAGCAGGCTGGAGGCGCGGGAGCGAATGGTCCAGGCGTCAATAGCGTCCAGCTTGCCGTGAACGGTGGCAATGGCGTGACCGTCGTTGCGCTCGTTAGCAGAATGAAGTTCCGCTTCGAGCTTGCGATATTCACGGTCGCCGTCGATAACATAGTCGAGCGCCGGTTCGCTCAGGGCTGGCGTCTCCTGGTTCACCCAGGCGAGCTGCCAGTTCCCCGGGAAGGTGAAGTTACCGCCATCCGCGCTAATCTCGTTTTTCAGCAACGCCAGCAGGGTGGATTTACCGCAGCCGTTTTTGCCGACCAGGCCCACTTTTTGGCCAGGGTTGATGGTAGCAGTGGCGTTATCCAGCAGGACGCGCACGCCGCGACGAATTTGTAACGAGGAGAAAACAATCATAGAAGCGCCGTATGTTCCGACTATGTTAATTTGTCATTATGATAATGTAAGGTGTGGGTCATTTTCCGCACCGGGCCGTCATGGTAGCCCAAAACAACGACGATACACAAAAACAGAAACAAGACCGGGAGGGGAATGATGTCTCAGACAGCAAAAGTGCTGCTGCTGTATGCCCATCCGGAATCTCAGGACTCGGTGGCAAACCGGGTGCTGCTTAAGCCGGCCACACAGCTCAGTAACGTGACGGTGCACGATCTCTACGCGCACTATCCTGATTTCTTTATTGATATTCCTTACGAGCAGGAACTGCTGCGTCAGCATGACGTGATTGTGTTCCAGCATCCGCTTTATACCTATAGCTGTCCGGCCCTGCTCAAAGAGTGGCTGGACCGCGTGCTGAGCCGGGGCTTCTCCAGCGGGGTGGGGGGCAACCAGCTGGCGGGAAAGTACTGGCGTAGCGTGATTACGACCGGTGAACCCGAAAGCGCTTACCGCCACGACGGGCTGAACCGTTATCCGATGAGCGACATCCTGCGGCCTTTTGAGCTGACGGCGGCGATGTGCCGTATGCACTGGATGAGCCCGATTATTGTCTACTGGGCCCGACGCCAGGATCCGAAAGAACTGGCAAGCCACGCCAGAGCCTACGGTGAATGGCTGGCGTCACCGATTCCGGCAGGAGGTCGTTAATGGAAGGATCGAATTTGCTCCTCGCCGGGGTGCTGTTTTTATTTGCGGCCGTCGTCGCGGTGCCGCTCGCTGCGCGTATTGGCATCGGTGCGGTACTGGGGTACCTGCTGGCGGGGATCGCGATTGGCCCCTGGGGACTGGGATTCATCAGCGATGTGGATGAGATTCTCCATTTCTCCGAACTGGGCGTGGTGTTCCTGATGTTCATCATCGGCCTGGAGCTGAATCCTTCGAAATTGTGGCAACTCCGACGCTCTATCTTTGGCGTGGGTGCCGCGCAGGTGTTGTTCAGCGCCGCGATCCTGGGCGGCCTGTTAATGCTGACCAACTTTTCATGGCAGGCGGCGGTAATCGGCGGGATAGGCCTTGCGATGTCGTCAACGGCGATGGCCCTGCAGCTGATGCGCGACAAGGGGATGAACCGCAACGAAGCCGGTCAGCTGGGTTTTTCGGTGCTGCTGTTTCAGGATTTGGCGGTGATCCCGGCGCTGGCACTGGTGCCGCTGCTGGCGGGCTCCGGCGACGATCACTTCGACTGGGCTAAAATCGCCATGAAGGTGCTGGCCTTCGCGGGGATGCTGATTGGCGGACGTTTCCTGTTACGTCCCGTGTTCCGCTTTATTGCCGCGTCGGGCGTGCGCGAGGTCTTTACCGCCGCGACGCTGCTGCTGGTGCTGGGATCGGCTTTATTTATGGACGCGCTGGGGCTGTCGATGGCGCTCGGGACCTTTATCGCCGGGGTGCTGCTGGCGGAGAGCGAGTATCGGCACGAGCTGGAAATTGCCATCGATCCCTTCAAAGGGCTGCTGTTAGGCCTGTTCTTTATTTCGGTGGGGATGGCGCTCAACCTTGGGGTGCTCTATACCCATCTGCTGTGGGTGATTGTAAGCGTCGCTATCCTGGTGGCGGTGAAAACGCTGGTGCTGTACGTCATGGCACGCATTTACGGCTTGCGCAGTTCGGAACGCATGCAGTTTGCCAGCGTGTTAAGTCAGGGGGGCGAGTTCGCGTTTGTGCTGTTCTCCACCGCATCTTCCCAGAAGCTGTTTAAAGACGATCAGATGGCGCTTTTGCTGGTAACGGTCACGCTTTCTATGATGACCACGCCGCTATTGATGAAGCTGGTGGATAAACTGCTGTCGCGCCGCCTGAACCCGGCAGACGATGAAGACGAAGCGCCGTGGGTGGAAGACGACAAGCCGCAGGTGATCGTGGTGGGCTTTGGCCGTTTCGGACAGGTGATCGGGCGTTTGCTGATGGCGAACAAAATGCGCATTACGGTGCTGGAGCGGGATATCAGCGCGGTCAACCTGATGCGCAAATATGGCTATAAGGTTTACTACGGCGATGCGACCCAGCTCGAGCTGCTGCGCTCGGCGGGGGCGGAAGCAGCAGAGTCCATCGTGATTACCTGTAACGACCCGGAAGACACGATGAAGCTGGTGGATCTGTGTCAGCAGCATTTTCCGCATCTGCATATTCTGGCGCGTGCGCGGGGACGTGTTGAAGCTCACGAACTGTTGCAGGCGGGTGTGAAACACTTCTCCCGTGAGACATTCTCCAGTGCGCTGGAGCTGGGGCGCAAGGCGTTGATCTCGCTTGGCATGCATCCGCATCAGGCGCAGCGCGCCCAGATGCACTTCCGCCGGCTGGATATGCGAATGTTGCGCGAGCTAATGCCGGTACATACCGATACGGCACAGATCTCCCGCGTGCGGGAAGCGCGTCGCGAGCTGGAGGAGATCTTCCAGCGCGAGATGCAGCAGGAACGACGCCAGCTCGATGGCTGGGATGAATTTGAATAAAGGGTAACGAAAGATGGCTGTACGTAAACGCTTTATCGCGGGTGCAAAATGCCCGACCTGCCAGGCGCAAGATACCCTGGCGATGTGGCGGGAAAATAATATTGATGTTGTTGAGTGTGTTAAGTGCGGTCACCAGATGCGTGAGGCCGACAAAGAGGCCCGCGATCACGTTCGCAAAGAAGAGCAAGTTATCGGGATTTTTCATCCGGACTAGCGATATGCCCTGAGTTTTTTTAAGCTAAAGGGTACACGGGTGCAGATTTCCGCTACAATCTGCGCCAGCAATTTTCCCACGCTCAGGAGATATCATGAAAGTAGCAAAAGACCTGGTGGTCAGCCTGGCCTATCAGGTACGTACAGAAGACGGTGTGTTGGTTGATGAGTCTCCGGTGAGTGCGCCGCTTGACTACCTGCATGGTCACGGTTCCCTGATTTCCGGCCTGGAAAACGCGCTGGAAGGTCATGAAGTTGGCGACAAATTTGACGTTGCTGTAGGCGCGAACGACGCTTACGGTCAGTATGACGACAACCTGGTTCAGCGCGTTCCTAAAGACGTGTTTATGGGCGTTGACGAACTGCAGGTTGGCATGCGCTTCCTGGCGGAAACCGACCAGGGCCCGGTCCCAGTTGAAATCACCGAAGTGGAAGATGACCACGTCGTGGTTGACGGTAACCACATGCTGGCTGGCCAGAACCTGAAGTTCAACGTAGAAGTTGTTGCGATCCGTGAAGCGACCGAAGAAGAGCTGGCCCATGGCCACGTTCACGGTGCGCACGGTCACGACCATGACCACGATCACGGCCACGACGGCTGCTGCGGTGGTCACGGCCACGATCACGACCATGGTCACGACCACGGTAAAGGTGGTTGCGGTAACGGCGGCTGCGGTTGCCACTAATTCCGTCATGCGGAAAATAAAAAAGCGGGATAATCCCGCTTTTTTTACGCCTCAATAATGAGGAGGTGGCGTCTCTTCTGACTGAGAGGCAATGTTTGACGGCTGCGTGGCCTTCAGCTTTTCCGTCAGCAGGCGCATATGATCCCGCAGTTTCGCCATTTCGAGCTCATGTGCGGTCACGGTCTGGTTTAGTTCTTCGATGGTGATGTCCTGAAAAGCCAGGCGGCTTTCCAGCTCAGCCATTCTCGCTTCTATCGTCGTATCCTTCATCATTCACCTCGTTTATTTCAGATTCGCCATAATGGCTCTGCGGCGGCGCAGTTTAACTGAGTTTATCCTTAAGTACAGTCCGCATCCCCCTGGCGGGAAACTTATTTAAACAAAAATAGTCTGAAAAGTGGCGAGAATTGGAAGTGTCTGTCTGTAGATTTCTTCCGCAACGTTTTATAGTACGTAACTCATTTACGTTTAACGCTGGGGTGAGAGTCCCCAGGCCCTGGAGATATGGATGAAATCACTGTTTAAAGTAACGCTGCTGGCGACGACGATGGCTGTTGCGCTGAACGCGCCGCTGTCATTCGCTGCTGATACTGCTGCGAAGCCTGCTGCCACTGCAGACAGCAAAGCGGCGTTCAAAAATGACGACCAGAAATCCGCCTATGCACTGGGCGCATCTCTGGGTCGTTACATGGAAAACTCTCTGAAAGAACAAGAGAAGCTGGGCATCAAACTGGATAAAGCTCAGCTGATCGCGGGCGTTCAGGACGCATTTGCAGATAAGAGCAAGCTGTCTGACCAGGAAATTGAACAGACTCTGCAGGCGTTCGAAGCGCGCGTGAAGGGTGCCGCGCAGACTAAGATGGACGCGGACGCTAAAGACAACGAAGCGAAAGGCAAAGCCTACCGCGATACCTTTGCTAAAGAGAAGGGTGTGAAAACCTCTTCTACTGGCCTGGTGTACAAAGTTGAGAAAGAAGGCACCGGCGATGCGCCTAAAGACAGCGACACCGTTGTTGTGAACTACAAAGGTACGCTGATCGACGGTAAAGAGTTCGATAACTCTTACACCCGCGGTGAGCCGCTCTCCTTCCGTCTGGATGGTGTGATCCCTGGCTGGACTGAAGGCCTGAAAAACATCAAGAAAGGCGGCAAGATCAAGATGGTTATCCCACCGGATCTGGCCTATGGCAAAACCGGCGTTCCGGGTATCCCTGCCAACTCTACGCTGGTCTTTGACGTAGAGCTGCTGGACATCAAACCAGCACCGAAAGCGGATGCCAAAGCAGACGCGCCGGCTGACGATAAAGCCGCTGCTGCTAAGAAGTAATGCTGAAAAAAAACCGCCGCCTTTGAGGCGGCGGTTTTTTATTGTGGGGCAGATATAATTAACACTGGAAAGCGTTAGGCACGCTGTATTAATTTAGTTGTCCGTGTAGATAATGAGCCTGCCCTGAAAACCTAACGACAGGCTCCTGAAAAGGAGTGTTTTTTTCATGTCCAGGTCGCTTTTAACCAACGAAACCAGTGAACTTGATTTACTGGATCAACGTCCTTTCGATCAGACCGACTTCGATATTCTGAAATCCTATGAAGCGGTAGTGGACGGGTTAGCGATGCTCATTGGCTCCCACTGCGAAATCGTATTGCACTCCCTGCAAGATCTAAAGTGTTCCGCCATCCGCATTGCGAATGGTGAGCATACTGGCCGTAAAATTGGTTCGCCAATTACCGACCTTGCATTGCGTATGTTGCATGACATGACCGGCGCGGACAGCAGCGTCTCCAAATGCTATTTCACCCGCGCCAAAAGCGGCGTGCTGATGAAGTCAGAAACCATCGCGATTCGAAACCGCGAGCATCGCGTGATTGGGCTGCTGTGCATCAACATGAACCTTGATGTGCCTTTCTCGCAGATCATGAGCACCTTTATTCCGCCAGAAACGCCGGATGTTGGCTCTTCTGTTAACTTTGCTTCCTCAGTTGAAGATCTGGTGACGCAGACGCTTGAGTTTACGATTGAAGAGGTGAATGCCGATCGCAACGTCTCGAACAACGCCAAGAATCGTCAGATCGTGCTCAATCTCTACGAAAAAGGGATTTTTGATATTAAAGACGCCATCAACCAGGTGGCCGATCGTCTGAACATCTCCAAGCACACGGTCTACCTCTATATTCGCCAGTTCAAAAGCGGTGATTTCCTGGGACAAGACAAGTAATGCGTTTTGCGTTAATGGTGACAGGCCCGGCGTACGGTACTCAGCAGGCCAGCAGCGCGCTGCAGTTTGCGCATGCGCTGCTGGCAGCCGGACATGAGCTGGCGAGCGTCTTCTTCTATCGGGAAGGGGTGTATAACGCGAACCAGTTTACGTCGCCGGCGAGCGATGAGTTCGATCTGGTGCGCGCCTGGCAGGCATTAAACGAAAAGCAGGGCGTAGAACTGCACATCTGCGTGGCGGCGGCACTGCGCCGCGGGGTGACCGATGCAACCGAAGCCGCGCGTCTGGGTTTACCGGGTTCTAATCTGCAGCCCGGTTTTTCGTTAAGTGGCCTGGGCGCGCTGGCACAGGCGGCGTTAACCTGCGACAGAGTGGTGCAATTTTGATGAAACGTGTCGCGTTTGTTTTTTCCTCCGCACCGCACGGCAATGCATCAGGCAGAGAAGGGCTGGATGCGCTGCTCGCGACCTCAGCATTGACCGAAGATATCGGTGTCTTCTTTTTGAGCGACGGCGTATTTCAGCTTCTGGCGGGGCAACAGCCTCAGGCCATTCTGGCGCGTGATTACATCGCGACGTTCAAAGTATTACCGTTTTATGATATCGAAACCTTCTATGTCTGTGCTGACTCCCTGGCTGCGCGCGGTTTAAACGAGGCGACGCCTTTCGTGCTGGATGTGACAGTCCTGTCTTCTGCTGCATTGCGCGAACATCTTTCCCATTACGACACCGTTCTGACTTTCTGAGGCTGACATGCTCCATACTCTGAGCCATTCACCGTGGCAATGTGATATCGACGCGTTACTGAGTATGCTGCGCGAAGGTGATGACCTGCTGCTGATTCAGGACGGCGTGCTTGCTGCACTGGAAGGCAGTCGTTTCGTTGAAATTCTCACGAATGCCCCCATAACAGTCTCTGCGCTGAAGGACGATCTGGATGCGCGGGGTCTTTCTGGTCAAATTTCAGCCAAAATTGACGTGGTTGGCTATACTGATTTCGTCAATCTTACTGTGACGCACGCCAGTCAAATGAACTGGTGATTTGAGATCGCTGTATATTTCTTGACACCTTTTCGACGTAGCCCTAAAATTTCGCGTCCTCATATTGTATGAGGTCGTTTTATTACGTGTTTACGAAGCAAAAGCTAAAACCAGGAGCTATTTAATGGCAACAGTTAACCAGCTGGTACGCAAACCACGTGCACGCAAAGTTGCGAAAAGCAACGTGCCTGCGCTGGAAGCCTGCCCGCAGAAACGTGGCGTATGTACTCGTGTATATACCACCACTCCTAAAAAACCAAACTCCGCACTGCGTAAAGTATGCCGTGTGCGTTTGACTAACGGTTTCGAAGTGACTTCCTACATCGGTGGTGAAGGTCACAACCTGCAGGAGCACTCCGTGATCCTGATCCGTGGCGGTCGTGTTAAAGACCTTCCGGGTGTTCGTTACCACACCGTTCGTGGTGCGCTGGACTGCTCAGGTGTTAAAGACCGTAAGCAGGCTCGCTCCAAGTACGGCGTGAAGCGTCCTAAGGCTTAATGGTTCTCCGTTAAGTAAGGCCAAACTGATTTATCTTAATGTCACACTAAACTCTTTGAGTTTTGGACAATCCTGAATTAACAACGGAGTATTCCCATGCCACGTCGTCGCGTCATTGGTCAGCGTAAAATTCTTCCAGATCCGAAATTCGGATCAGAACTGCTGGCAAAATTTGTAAATATCCTGATGGTAGATGGTAAAAAATCTACTGCAGAAGCAATCGTATACAGCGCGCTTGAGACCCTGGCTCAGCGTTCTGGTAAAAATGAACTGGAAGCTTTCGAAGTCGCTCTCGACAACGTTCGCCCAACTGTAGAAGTTAAGTCCCGCCGCGTTGGTGGTTCTACTTATCAGGTTCCAGTTGAAGTTCGTCCGGTTCGTCGTAATGCCCTGGCAATGCGTTGGATCGTTGAAGCTGCTCGTAAACGCGGTGATAAATCCATGGCTCTGCGTCTGGCGAACGAACTTTCTGATGCTGCAGACAACAAAGGTACTGCAGTTAAGAAACGTGAAGACGTTCACCGTATGGCAGAAGCCAACAAGGCGTTCGCACACTACCGTTGGTAATCCCTTCGGAGTATTAGTCACCAGGCGGGCGCTTCAGAGAAGCCGCCCGCTCTGGGTAACTTAACTGAACGCCTAAAGATATAAACGAGGAATCAAATGGCTCGTACAACACCCATCGCACGCTACCGTAACATCGGTATCAGTGCGCACATCGACGCCGGTAAAACCACTACTACCGAACGTATTCTGTTCTACACCGGTGTAAACCATAAAATCGGTGAAGTTCATGACGGCGCAGCCACCATGGACTGGATGGAACAGGAGCAGGAGCGTGGTATCACTATCACCTCCGCAGCGACTACTGCATTCTGGTCAGGTATGGCTAAGCAGTACGAACCGCATCGCGTAAACATCATCGACACCCCAGGGCACGTTGACTTCACCATCGAAGTAGAACGTTCCATGCGTGTTCTTGACGGCGCGGTAATGGTTTATTGCGCAGTTGGTGGTGTTCAGCCACAGTCTGAAACCGTATGGCGTCAGGCGAACAAATATAAAGTTCCACGCATCGCGTTCGTTAACAAAATGGACCGTATGGGTGCTAACTTCCTGAAAGTTGTTGGTCAGATCAAAACCCGTCTGGGCGCGAACCCTGTTCCGCTGCAGCTGGCAATTGGTGCTGAAGAAGGCTTCACCGGCGTTATCGACCTGGTGAAAATGAAAGCCATCAACTGGAACGATGCAGACCAGGGCGTTACCTTCGAATACGAAGATATCCCAGCTGCAATGCAGGACCTGGCTGACGAATGGCACCAGAACCTGATCGAATCCGCTGCTGAAGCTTCTGAAGAGCTGATGGAGAAATACCTGGGTGGTGAAGAACTGACTGAAGAAGAGATCAAAAAAGCTCTGCGTCAGCGCGTTCTGAACAACGAAATCATCCTGGTAACCTGTGGTTCTGCGTTCAAGAACAAAGGTGTTCAGGCGATGCTGGATGCGGTAGTTGACTACCTGCCATCCCCGGTTGACGTTCCTGCGATCAACGGCATCCTGGACGACGGTAAAGATACTCCGGCTGAGCGTCACGCAAGCGACGAAGAGCCATTCTCTGCACTGGCGTTCAAAATTGCTACCGACCCATTCGTGGGTAACCTGACCTTCTTCCGCGTTTACTCTGGTGTGGTTAACTCCGGTGACACCATCCTGAACTCCGTGAAAGCGGCGCGTGAACGTTTTGGCCGTATCGTACAGATGCACGCTAACAAACGTGAAGAGATCAAAGAAGTTCGTGCGGGCGACATCGCTGCAGCTATCGGTCTGAAAGACGTGACCACTGGTGACACCCTGTGTGACCCGGATCACCCGATCATTCTGGAGCGTATGGAATTCCCTGAGCCGGTAATCTCCATCGCAGTTGAACCAAAAACCAAAGCTGACCAGGAAAAAATGGGTCTGGCTCTGGGCCGTCTGGCGAAAGAAGACCCATCATTCCGCGTATGGACTGATGAAGAATCTAACCAGACCATCATCGCTGGTATGGGTGAACTGCACCTGGACATCATCGTTGACCGTATGAAGCGTGAATTCAACGTTGAAGCGAACGTGGGTAAACCTCAGGTTGCTTACCGCGAAGCGATTCGCGCGAAAGTTACCGACATTGAAGGTAAACACGCTAAGCAGTCTGGTGGTCGCGGTCAGTACGGTCACGTTGTGATCGACATGTACCCACTGGAGCCGGGCTCTAACCCGAAAGGTTACGAGTTCATCAACGACATCAAAGGTGGTGTAATTCCTGGCGAATACATCCCAGCCGTTGATAAAGGCATCCAGGAACAGCTGAAAGCGGGCCCTCTGGCTGGCTATCCGGTTGTTGACATGGGTGTTCGTCTGCACTTCGGTTCTTACCACGACGTTGACTCCTCTGAACTGGCGTTTAAACTGGCTGCGTCTATTGCCTTTAAAGAAGGCTTTAAGAAAGCAAAACCAGTTCTGCTTGAGCCAATCATGAAGGTTGAAGTAGAAACTCCTGAAGAGAACACCGGTGACGTTATCGGTGACTTGAGCCGTCGTCGCGGTATGCTGCGTGGTCAGGAATCCGAAGTAACTGGCGTTAAGATCCACGCTGAAGTTCCGCTGTCTGAAATGTTCGGATATGCAACTCAGCTGCGTTCTCTGACCAAAGGTCGTGCATCATACACCATGGAATTCCTGAAGTATGATGATGCGCCTAACAACGTTGCTCAGGCCGTTATTGAAGCCCGTGGTAAGTAATCCACAGGATTAAAACCTAAGTCCCGTGCTCTCTCCACAGGGGAGAGCACTATAGTAAGGAATATAGCCGTGTCTAAAGAAAAATTTGAACGTACAAAACCGCACGTCAACGTTGGTACTATCGGCCACGTTGACCATGGTAAAACTACCCTGACTGCTGCAATCACTACCGTTCTGGCTAAAACCTACGGTGGTTCTGCTCGTGCATTCGACCAGATCGATAACGCACCAGAAGAAAAAGCTCGTGGTATCACCATCAACACTTCTCACGTTGAATATGACACCCCGACTCGTCACTACGCACACGTAGACTGCCCAGGCCACGCCGACTATGTTAAAAACATGATCACCGGTGCTGCGCAGATGGACGGCGCGATCCTGGTTGTTGCTGCGACTGACGGCCCAATGCCTCAGACTCGTGAGCACATCCTGCTGGGTCGTCAGGTAGGCGTTCCTTTCATCATCGTGTTCCTGAACAAATGCGACATGGTTGATGACGAAGAGCTGCTGGAACTGGTAGAGATGGAAGTTCGTGAACTGCTGTCTCAGTACGATTTCCCAGGCGACGATACCCCAATCGTTCGTGGTTCTGCTCTGAAAGCGCTGGAAGGCGACGCAGAGTGGGAAGCGAAAATCATCGAACTGGCTGGCTTCCTGGATTCTTACATCCCAGAACCAGAGCGTGCGATTGACAAGCCATTCCTGCTGCCAATCGAAGACGTATTCTCCATCTCCGGTCGTGGTACTGTTGTTACCGGTCGTGTAGAGCGCGGTATCATCAAAGTTGGCGAAGAAGTTGAAATCGTTGGTATCAAAGAGACTGCTAAGTCTACCTGTACTGGCGTTGAAATGTTCCGCAAACTGCTGGACGAAGGCCGTGCTGGTGAGAACGTTGGTGTTCTGCTGCGTGGTATCAAACGTGAAGAAATCGAACGTGGTCAGGTTCTGGCGAAGCCAGGCTCAATCAAGCCACACACCAAGTTCGAATCTGAAGTGTACATCCTGTCCAAAGACGAAGGCGGCCGTCATACTCCGTTCTTCAAAGGCTACCGTCCACAGTTCTACTTCCGTACAACTGACGTGACCGGTACCATCGAACTGCCAGAAGGCGTTGAGATGGTAATGCCAGGCGACAACATCAAGATGGTTGTGACTCTGATCCACCCAATCGCGATGGACGACGGTCTGCGTTTCGCAATCCGTGAAGGCGGCCGTACCGTTGGCGCGGGCGTTGTTGCTAAAGTTCTGGGCTAATTAATTATCCCCGAATTAAAAAAGGACGCTTCGGCGTCCTTTTTTGTTTTCTGATGCTCAGGTGTTGTCACAAAATTTCGCATTTTTTGCCTGCTCCCGCCCCGCATTCTGGCGATTGTGCTATTGTAATCATAACCATTCTCACTTACACTTTGCGCATAATTTGAACGGGAGTTTCTATGTACGTTTGTTTATGTAATGGTGTAAGCGACAAAAAAATACGTCAGGCCGTTCGCCAGTTTCAGCCCCAGTCATTCCAGCAGCTTCGCAAATTTGTTCCGGTGGGAAATCAATGCGGTAAATGTGTACGTGCTGCGCGAGAGATCATGCAGGACGAACTGATGCAGATCCCGGAATTCAAAGAGATCGCGTAAGCGCCCATCTTTTTTTTGACATCCCTGTAGCCCGATCTACGCTTCAATGAGTGGAAGCGGAGGGACTATATAATGAAAGGTGATGTTAAAATCATAAGTTATCTCAATAAATTATTGGGAAATGAGCTTGTCGCAATCAACCAGTATTTTCTTCACGCGAGAATGTTCAAAAACTGGGGACTCAAACGTTTAAACGACGTTGAGTACCATGAATCTATAGATGAGATGAAACACGCTGATAAATATATCGAGCGTATTTTATTTCTTGAAGGCATTCCAAACCTGCAGGATCTCGGCAAGCTGGGCATCGGAGAAGATGTCGAAGAGATGCTGCGTTCCGACCTCAGGCTGGAACTTGAAGGCGCTAAAGATCTCCGTGAAGCCATTGCCTATGCTGACAGCGTACATGACTACGTCAGCCGCGATATGATGATCCAGATCCTTGCCGATGAAGAAGGGCATATTGACTGGCTGGAAACAGAGCTGGATCTCATTGCCAAAATCGGCCTGCAAAACTATCTTCAGTCACAGATTAAAGTGGAAGAATAAGCAACGTCTTCCAGCCTATGCATAAACCCGCTGCTGCCAGAAATGGCCCAAAAGGCAGCGGGTTTTTTATTGTCTCCTTATCAGGGCGGATGAACGAAAAAACAAGAATGCAAAGAAGCGCCATCAGCGCCGCGAGTAACGCCAGCGCAGGCAGCATGCACCAGCCATGCCAGGCACCAAGAGCCGCCAGGTATTTTACATCGCCATACCCCATCCCTTCACGCCGGCAGATAAACCGATATCCCCAGTAAATAAGGGCAAAACCGACATATCCAGCCATCGCACCCACCACCGCACTTGGCAGAAAATCAGGTTGGATACAGACCTGAAAGAGCAGTCCCGCCCATAACAGCGGGCAGAGAAATTTATCGGGGAGCAGTCCGTAGCGAATATCTGCGCGGACAAGAAAGGCAGTCAGCGAAACATAGACCAGCAAAAAGGGAAGGGTGGTTAACATGGATAAGGCCTCAAAAATGTTTGAGCGCATACTCGTCATAATCGGCCTGACCGGCAATCTACAAAAACGACAATTGCGTAGGGGCTCCAGACAAAGCATTGGGAAGGGATACATTACGTAAAAAGTTGCGTGGCCTTACGCAAACTGCGCCTCTGGCGCTTAATTTCTAAACGGCACTTGCGTCTTGCCCAGATTTACGTATAATGCGGGGGCTTGTCGTAATTGACGGCGGGTTCAATCAGAACCAGAGTAGCTCATTTTGTTACTCAACAATGCTCCCAATTGGGGAGCTACGTAAGAACGGTTACACTCTCCCATCAATCGTAATGGGTTTGAGGAGTAATCATTTTCGTTTATAAAATAATTGGAGCTCTGGTCTCATGCAGAACCAAAGAATCCGTATCCGCCTTAAAGCGTTTGATCATCGTCTGATCGATCAATCAACCGCGGAAATCGTCGAGACTGCTAAGCGCACTGGTGCGCAAGTCCGTGGTCCGATCCCGCTGCCGACCCGCAAAGAGCGCTTCACCGTTCTGATCTCTCCGCACGTCAACAAAGACGCGCGCGATCAGTACGAAATCCGCACTCACAAGCGTCTGGTTGACATCGTTGAGCCAACTGAGAAAACCGTTGATGCTCTGATGCGTCTGGATCTGGCTGCCGGTGTAGACGTGCAGATCAGCCTGGGTTAATCAGGTCATCGAGCGATTGAGAGGTTGATACAATGATTGGTTTAGTCGGTAAAAAAGTGGGCATGACCCGCATCTTCACTGAAGATGGCGTTTCAATCCCAGTAACCGTAATCGAAGTTGAAGCAAACCGCGTTACCCAGGTTAAAGATCTGGCTAACGATGGCTACCGCGCTGTTCAGGTGACCACTGGTGCTAAAAAAGCTAACCGTGTAACCAAACCAGAAGCGGGTCACTTCGCTAAAGCTGGCGTAGAAGCTGGCCGTGGTCTGTGGGAATTCCGTCTTGCTGAAGGCGAAGAGTTCACCGTAGGTCAGGACATTAGCGTTGAGCTGTTTGCTGACGTTAAAAAAGTTGACGTAACCGGTACCTCTAAAGGTAAAGGTTTTGCTGGTACCGTTAAGCGCTGGAACTTCCGTACCCAGGACGCTACCCACGGTAACTCCTTGTCTCACCGCGTTCCGGGTTCTATCGGTCAGAACCAGACTCCGGGCAAAGTGTTCAAAGGCAAGAAAATGGCAGGTCAGCTGGGTAACGAACGTGTAACCGTTCAGAGCCTGGACGTAGTACGTGTTGACGCTGAGCGCAACCTGCTGCTGGTTAAAGGTGCAGTTCCGGGTGCAACCGGTAGCGACCTGATCGTTAAACCAGCTGTGAAGGCGTAAGGGGATAGCAATGGAATTAGTATTGAAAGACGCGCAGAGCGCGCTGACTGTTTCCGAAACTACCTTCGGTCGTGATTTCAACGAAGCGCTGGTTCACCAGGTTGTTGTTGCTTATGCAGCTGGTGCTCGTCAGGGTACTCGTGCTCAGAAGACTCGTGCTGAAGTAACTGGTTCTGGCAAAAAGCCATGGCGCCAGAAAGGTACCGGCCGTGCGCGTTCAGGTTCTATCAAGAGCCCGATCTGGCGTTCAGGTGGCGTGACCTTCGCTGCGCGTCCACAGGACCACAGTCAAAAAGTTAACAAAAAGATGTACCGCGGCGCGCTGAAAAGCATCCTGTCCGAACTGGTACGTCAGGATCGTCTGATCGTTGTCGAGAAGTTCTCTGTAGAAGCGCCTAAAACTAAGCTGCTGGCACAGAAACTGAAAGACATGGCTCTGGAAGATGTGCTGATCATCACCGGTGAGCTGGACGAGAACCTGTTCCTGGCCGCACGTAACCTGCACAAGGTTGACGTACGCGATGCGACTGGTATCGACCCGGTTAGCCTGATCGCCTTCGACAAAGTCGTAATGACTGCTGATGCTGTTAAGCAAGTTGAGGAGATGCTGGCATGATTCGTGAAGAACGTCTGCTGAAGGTGCTTCGCGCACCGCACGTTTCTGAAAAAGCGTCTACTGCGATGGAAAAAACAAACACCATCGTTCTCAAAGTTGCTAAAGACGCGACCAAAGCAGAGATCAAAGCTGCTGTGCAGAAACTGTTTGAAGTCGAAGTCGAAGTCGTTAACACCCTGGTAGTTAAAGGGAAAGTTAAACGTCACGGACAGCGTATCGGTCGTCGTAGCGACTGGAAAAAAGCTTACGTCACCCTGAAAGAAGGCCAGAATCTGGACTTCGTTGGCGGCGCTGAGTAAGTCGGAGGAGTAATACAATGGCAGTTGTTAAATGTAAACCGACATCTCCGGGTCGTCGCCACGTAGTTAAAGTGGTTAACCCTGAGCTGCACAAGGGCAAACCTTTTGCTCCGTTGCTGGAAAAAAACAGCAAATCCGGTGGTCGTAACAACAATGGCCGTATCACCACTCGTCACATCGGTGGTGGCCACAAGCAGGCTTATCGTATTGTTGACTTCAAACGCAACAAAGACGGTATCCCAGCAGTTGTTGAACGTCTTGAGTACGATCCGAACCGTTCCGCGAACATCGCGCTGGTTCTGTACAAAGACGGCGAACGCCGTTACATCCTGGCCCCTAAAGGCCTGAAAGCTGGCGACCAGATTCAGTCTGGCGTTGATGCTGCAATCAAAGCAGGCAACACCCTGCCGATGCGCAATATCCCGGTTGGTTCTACCGTTCATAACGTAGAAATGAAACCAGGTAAAGGCGGTCAGCTGGCACGTTCCGCTGGTACTTACGTTCAGATCGTTGCTCGTGATGGTGCTTATGTCACCCTGCGTCTGCGTTCTGGTGAAATGCGTAAAGTAGAAGCAGACTGCCGCGCTACTCTGGGCGAAGTTGGCAATGCTGAGCATATGCTGCGCGTTCTGGGTAAAGCAGGTGCTGCACGCTGGCGTGGTGTTCGTCCTACCGTTCGCGGTACTGCGATGAACCCAGTCGACCACCCACATGGTGGTGGTGAAGGTCGTAACTTTGGTAAGCACCCGGTAACTCCGTGGGGCGTTCAGACCAAAGGTAAGAAGACCCGCAGCAACAAGCGTACTGATAAATTTATCGTACGTCGCCGTAGCAAATAATTTTAGAGGATAAGCCATGCCACGTTCTCTCAAGAAAGGTCCTTTTATTGACCTGCACTTGCTGAAGAAGGTAGAGAAAGCGGTGGAAAGCGGAGACAAGAAGCCCCTGCGCACTTGGTCCCGTCGTTCAACGATCTTTCCTAACATGATCGGTTTGACCATCGCTGTCCATAATGGTCGTCAGCACGTTCCAGTCTTTGTTACCGACGAAATGGTTGGTCACAAACTGGGTGAATTCGCACCGACTCGTACTTATCGCGGCCACGCTGCTGATAAAAAAGCGAAGAAGAAATAAGGTAGGAGGAAGAGATGGAAACTTTAGCTCAACATCGCCATGCTCGTTCTTCTGCTCAGAAGGTTCGCCTTGTTGCTGACCTGATTCGCGGTAAGAAAGTGTCGCAGGCCCTGGACATCCTGACCTATACCAACAAGAAAGCTGCGGTATTGGTCAAGAAAGTACTGGAATCTGCCATTGCTAACGCTGAACACAACGATGGCGCTGACATCGACGATCTGAAAGTCGCGAAAATTTTCGTAGATGAAGGCCCAAGCATGAAGCGCATTATGCCGCGTGCGAAAGGTCGTGCAGATCGCATCCTGAAGCGCACCAGCCACATTACTGTGGTTGTGTCCGATCGCTGAGACTCTGGAGACTAGCAATGGGTCAGAAAGTACATCCTAATGGTATTCGCCTGGGTATTGTAAAACCATGGAACTCTACCTGGTTTGCGAACACCAAAGAATTCGCTGACAACCTGGACAGCGATTTTAAAGTACGTCAGTACCTGACTAAGGAACTGGCTAAAGCGTCTGTATCTCGTATCGTTATCGAGCGTCCAGCGAAGAGCATCCGTGTGACTATTCACACTGCTCGTCCTGGCATCGTTATCGGTAAGAAAGGCGAAGACGTAGAAAAACTGCGCAAGGTCGTAGCGGATATCGCTGGCGTTCCTGCACAGATCAATATCGCTGAAGTTCGTAAGCCTGAACTGGACGCTAAATTGGTTGCTGACAGCATCACTTCACAGCTGGAACGTCGTGTTATGTTCCGTCGTGCTATGAAGCGTGCTGTACAGAACGCAATGCGTCTGGGCGCTAAAGGTATCAAAGTTGAAGTTAGCGGCCGTCTGGGCGGCGCGGAAATCGCACGTACCGAATGGTACCGTGAAGGTCGCGTACCGCTGCACACTCTGCGTGCTGACATCGACTACAACACCTCTGAAGCGCACACCACTTACGGTGTAATCGGCGTTAAGGTATGGATCTTCAAAGGTGAGATCCTGGGTGGTATGGCTGCTGTTGAACAACCGGAAAAACCGGCTGCTCAACCTAAAAAGCAGCAGCGTAAAGGCCGTAAATAAGGAGCGTCGCTGATGTTACAACCAAAGCGTACAAAATTCCGTAAAGTGCACAAAGGCCGCAACCGTGGTCTGGCGCAGGGTACGGATGTTAGCTTCGGCACTTTCGGTCTGAAAGCTGTTGGCCGTGGTCGTCTGACTGCACGTCAGATCGAAGCAGCACGTCGTGCAATGACCCGTGCAGTTAAGCGTCAAGGTAAGATCTGGATCCGTGTATTCCCGGACAAACCGATCACCGAGAAGCCGCTGGAAGTTCGTATGGGTAAAGGTAAAGGTAACGTGGAGTACTGGGTTGCCTTGATCCAACCGGGCAAAGTCCTGTATGAAATGGACGGTGTTCCGGAAGAGCTGGCCCGTGAAGCCTTCGGCCTGGCAGCAGCGAAACTGCCTATCAAAACCACCTTTGTAACTAAGACGGTGATGTAATGAAAGCAAAAGAGCTGCGTGAAAAAAGCGTTGAAGAGCTGAACGCTGAGCTGCTGAACCTGCTGCGTGAGCAGTTCAACCTGCGTATGCAGGCTGCAAGTGGCCAGCTGCAACAGACTCACCTGCTGAAGCAAGTGCGTCGCAATGTTGCACGCGTTAAGACTTTACTGACTCAGAAGGCGGGTGCGTAATGACCGATAAAATCCGTACTCTGCAAGGTCGTGTTGTTAGCGACAAAATGGAGAAATCCATTGTTGTAGCTATCGAACGTATTGTGAAACACCCGATCTACGGTAAATTCATCAAGCGTACGACCAAACTGCACGTACATGACGAGAACAACGAATGTGGTATCGGCGACAAGGTTGAAATCCGTGAATGCCGTCCACTGTCCAAGACTAAGTCCTGGACGCTGGTTCGCGTTGTAGAGAAAGCGGTTCTGTAATACAGTACGCCTTCTCAATACGAATAAACGGCTCAGCGATGAGCCGTTTATTTTTTCTACCCATATTGCAGAAGCGGTGTTATAATGCCGCGCCCTCGATATGGGGCTTTTTAACGGCTCTGATTTTAGAGTCTCAGGTAGTAGTTGACATTAGCGGAGCACTAAAATGATCCAAGAACAGACTATGCTGAACGTCGCCGACAACTCCGGTGCACGTCGCGTAATGTGTATCAAGGTTCTGGGTGGCTCGCACCGTCGCTACGCAGGCGTAGGCGACATCATCAAGATCACCATCAAGGAAGCAATTCCACGTGGTAAGGTCAAAAAAGGTGATGTGCTGAAGGCGGTAGTGGTGCGCACCAAGAAGGGTGTTCGTCGCCCTGACGGTTCTGTCATTCGCTTCGATGGTAATGCATGCGTTATTTTAAACAATAACAGCGAGCAGCCTATCGGCACGCGTATCTTTGGGCCGGTAACTCGTGAACTTCGTACTGAGAAGTTCATGAAAATTATCTCTCTGGCACCAGAAGTACTCTAAGGAGCGAATCATGGCAGCGAAAATCCGTCGTGATGACGAAGTTATCGTGTTAACCGGTAAAGATAAAGGTAAACGCGGTAAAGTAAAAAATGTTCTGTCTTCCGGCAAACTTGTCGTTGAAGGTATCAACCTGGTTAAGAAACATCAGAAGCCGGTTCCGGCCCTGAACCAACCAGGTGGCATCGTTGAAAAAGAAGCTGCTATTCAGGTTTCTAACGTTGCAATCTTCAATGCGGCTACCGGCAAGGCTGACCGTGTAGGCTTTAGATTCGAAGACGGCAAAAAAGTCCGTTTCTTCAAGTCTAACAGCGAAACTATCAAGTAATTTGGAGTAGTACGATGGCGAAACTGCATGATTACTACAAAGACGAAGTAGTTAACAAACTCATGACTGAGTTTAACTACAATTCTGTCATGCAAGTCCCTCGGGTCGAGAAGATCACCCTGAACATGGGTGTTGGTGAAGCGATCGCTGACAAGAAACTGCTGGATAATGCAGCAGCTGACCTGACAGCAATCTCCGGTCAAAAACCGCTGATCACCAAAGCACGCAAATCTGTTGCAGGCTTCAAAATCCGTCAGGGCTATCCGATCGGCTGTAAAGTAACTCTGCGTGGCGAACGCATGTGGGAGTTCTTTGAGCGCCTGATCACTATTGCTGTTCCACGTATCCGTGACTTCCGTGGCTTGTCCGCTAAGTCTTTCGACGGTCGTGGTAACTACAGCATGGGTGTCCGTGAGCAGATCATCTTCCCAGAAATCGACTACGATAAAGTCGACCGCGTGCGTGGTTTGGATATTACCATTACCACTACTGCGAAATCTGACGAAGAAGGCCGTGCTCTGCTGGCTGCCTTTGACTTCCCGTTCCGCAAGTAAGGTAGGGTTACTGAATGGCTAAGCAATCAATGAAAGCACGCGAAGTAAAGCGCGTAGCTTTAGCTGATAAATTCTTCGCTAAACGCGCTGAACTGAAAGCGATCATTTCTGATGTGAACGCTTCCGACGAAGATCGTTGGAATGCGGTTCTCAAGCTGCAGTCTCTGCCGCGTGATTCCAGCCCGTCTCGTCAGCGTAACCGCTGTCGTCAAACAGGTCGTCCACATGGTTATGTGGGCAAGTTTGGGTTGAGCCGTATCAAACTGCGTGAAGCCGCTATGCGCGGTGAAGTGCCAGGCTTGAAAAAGGCTAGCTGGTAATTACCAATTGAATCACGGGAGTAAAGACAGATGAGCATGCAAGATCCGATCGCGGATATGCTGACCCGTATCCGTAACGGTCAGGCCGCGAACAAAGTTGCGGTCACCATGCCTTCCGCCAAGCTGAAAGTGGCAATTGCCAACGTGCTGAAGGAAGAAGGTTTTATCGAAGATTTTAAAGTTGAAGGCGACACCAAGCCGGAACTGGAACTTACTCTCAAGTATTTCCAGGGTAAAGCTGTTGTAGAAAGCATTCAGCGTGTCAGCCGCCCAGGCCTGCGCATCTATAAGAAAAAAGATGAGCTGCCAAAAGTTATGGCTGGTCTTGGTATCGCAGTTGTTTCTACCTCTAAAGGTGTTATGACTGATCGTGCAGCGCGCCAGGCTGGTCTTGGTGGCGAAATTATCTGCTACGTAGCCTAATCGGAGGAAAGAATGTCTCGTGTTGCTAAAGCACCGGTCGTTATTCCTGCCGGCGTTGATGTAAAAATCGACGGTCAGGTTATTACGATCAAAGGTAAAAACGGCGAGCTGACTCGTACCCTCAACAAAGCTGTTGAAGTTAAACATGCAGATAACGCTCTGACCTTCGGTCCACGTGATGGTTTCGTGGATGGATGGGCTCAGGCTGGTACCGCGCGTGCCCTGCTGAACTCAATGGTTGTTGGTGTTACCGAAGGCTTCACTAAAAAGCTTCAGCTGGTTGGTGTAGGTTATCGTGCAGCTATCAAAGGGAATGCAGTAGGCCTGTCACTGGGCTTCTCACACCCTGTTGAGCATCCGCTGCCGGCCGGTATCACTGCAGAATGCCCGACTCAAACTGAAATCGTGCTGAAAGGCGCTGATAAACAGCTGATCGGTCAGGTTGCAGCAGATCTGCGCGCCTACCGTCGTCCTGAGCCTTACAAAGGCAAGGGTGTTCGTTACGCCGACGAAGTCGTGCGTACCAAAGAGGCTAAGAAGAAGTAAGGTAACACTATGGATAAGAAATCTGCTCGTATCCGTCGTGCGACCCGCGCACGCCGCAAGCTCAAAGAGCTGGGTGCAACTCGCCTGGTGGTACATCGTACCCCGCGTCATATTTACGCACAGGTAATTGCACCGAACGGTTCTGAAGTTCTGGTAGCTGCTTCTACTGTAGAAAAAGCTATCTCAGAACAATTGAAGTACACCGGTAACAAAGACGCCGCTGCAGCTGTAGGTAAAGCTGTTGCTGAACGCGCTCTGGAAAAAGGCATCAGCAATGTTTCCTTTGACCGTTCCGGGTTCCAATATCATGGTCGTGTCCAGGCACTGGCAGATGCTGCCCGTGAAGCTGGCCTTCAGTTCTAAGGTAGAGGTGTAAGATGGCTCACATCGAAAAACAGGCTGGCGAACTGCAGGAAAAGCTGATCGCGGTAAACCGCGTATCTAAAACCGTTAAAGGTGGTCGTATTTTCTCCTTCACAGCTCTGACTGTAGTAGGCGATGGTAACGGTCGCGTTGGTTTTGGTTACGGTAAAGCGCGTGAAGTTCCAGCAGCGATCCAGAAAGCGATGGAAAAAGCCCGTCGCAATATGATTAACGTCGCGCTGAACAACGGCACCCTGCAGCACCCAGTTAAAGGTGTTCACACGGGTTCTCGTGTATTCATGCAGCCAGCTTCAGAAGGTACCGGTATCATCGCCGGTGGTGCAATGCGCGCCGTTCTGGAAGTTGCTGGGGTTCATAACGTTCTGGCCAAAGCATATGGTTCCACCAACCCGATCAACGTGGTTCGTGCAACTATTGATGGCCTGGAAAATATGAATTCTCCAGAAATGGTCGCTGCCAAGCGTGGTAAATCCGTTGAAGAAATTCTGGGGTAATTGACCATGGCAAAGACTATTAAAATCACTCAAACCCGCAGTGCAATCGGTCGTCTGCCGAAACACAAGGCAACGCTGCTTGGCCTGGGTCTGCGTCGTATTGGTCATACCGTTGAGCGCGAGGATACTCCTGCTGTTCGTGGTATGGTCAACGCGGTTTACTTCATGGTTAAAGTTGAGGAGTAAGAGATGCGTTTAAATACTCTGTCTCCGGCCGAAGGCTCTAAAAAGGCGGGTAAACGCCTGGGTCGTGGTATCGGTTCTGGCCTCGGCAAAACCGGTGGTCGTGGTCACAAAGGTCAGAACTCTCGTTCTGGCGGTGGCGTACGTCGCGGTTTCGAGGGTGGCCAGATGCCACTGTACCGTCGTCTGCCGAAGTTCGGCTTCACCTCTCGCAAAGCAGCGATCACAGCGGAAATCCGTCTGTCTGACCTGGCGAAAGTTGAAGGCGGCGTTGTAGACCTGAACACGCTGAAAGCAGCAAACATTATCGGTATCCAGATCGAGTTCGCGAAAGTGATCCTGGCTGGTGAAGTTTCTACTCCGGTAACTGTTCGTGGCCTGCGTGTTACTAAAGGTGCTCGTGCTGCTATCGAAGCTGCTGGCGGTAAAATTGAGGAATAAGTAGCAGATGGCTAAGCAACCGGGATTAGATTTTCAAAGTGCCAAAGGTGGATTTGGCGAGCTGAAACGCAGACTGCTGTTTGTTATCGGCGCGCTGATTGTGTTCCGTATTGGCTCTTTTATTCCGATCCCTGGTATCGATGCCGCTGTACTTGCCAAACTGCTTGAGCAACAGCGAGGCACCATCATTGAAATGTTCAACATGTTCTCTGGTGGTGCTCTCAGCCGTGCTTCTATCTTTGCATTGGGTATTATGCCGTACATTTCGGCATCTATTATTATCCAGCTGCTGACGGTCGTTCATCCGGCCCTGGCAGAGTTGAAGAAAGAAGGGGAGTCTGGACGTCGTAAGATTAGTCAGTACACCCGTTACGGTACTCTGGTGCTGGCAATATTCCAGTCGATCGGTATTGCTACCGGTCTGCCGAATATGCCTGGTATGCAGGGCCTGGTGTTAAACCCGGGCTTTGCATTCTACTTCACCGCTGTTGTAAGTCTGGTCACAGGGACTATGTTCCTGATGTGGCTCGGCGAACAGATTACTGAGCGTGGTATCGGAAACGGTATCTCAATCATTATCTTTGCCGGTATTGTTGCGGGCCTCCCGCCAGCCATCGCCCATACTATCGAGCAAGCGCGTCAAGGCGACCTGCACTTCCTCCTGTTGCTGTTGGTTGCAGTATTAGTATTTGCAGTGACGTTCTTTGTTGTCTTCGTTGAACGTGGTCAACGCCGCATTGTGGTGAACTACGCGAAACGTCAGCAGGGTCGTCGTGTCTATGCTGCACAGAGCACACATTTACCGCTGAAAGTGAACATGGCGGGGGTTATCCCGGCTATCTTCGCTTCCAGTATTATTCTGTTCCCGGCAACCATCGCGTCATGGTTCGGGGGCGGTACTGGTTGGAACTGGCTGACAACAATTTCGCTGTATTTGCAGCCTGGGCAACCACTTTATGTGTTACTCTATGCGTCTGCGATCATCTTCTTCTGTTTCTTCTACACGGCGTTGGTCTTCAACCCGCGTGAAACAGCAGATAACCTGAAGAAGTCCGGTGCATTTGTACCAGGAATTCGTCCGGGAGAGCAAACGGCGAAGTATATCGATAAAGTAATGACTCGCCTGACTTTGGTTGGTGCGCTTTATATTACTTTTATCTGCCTGATCCCGGAGTTCATGCGTGATGCAATGAAAGTACCGTTCTACTTCGGTGGGACCTCACTGCTTATCGTTGTTGTCGTGATTATGGACTTTATGGCTCAAGTGCAAACTCTGATGATGTCCAGTCAGTATGAGTCTGCATTGAAGAAGGCGAACCTGAAAGGCTACGGCCGCTAAATGGTCGCCTGAGAAGTTACGGAGAGTAAAAATGAAAGTTCGTGCTTCCGTCAAGAAATTATGCCGTAACTGCAAAATCGTTAAGCGTGATGGTGTCATCCGTGTGATTTGCAGTGCCGAGCCGAAGCATAAACAGCGCCAAGGCTGATTATTTCGCATATTTTTCTTGCAAAGTTGGGTTGAGCTGGCTAGATTAGCCAGCCAATCTTTTGTATGTCTGTACGTTTCCATTTGAGTATCCTGAAAACGGGCTTTTCAGCATGGTGCGTACATATTAAATAGTAGGAGTGCATAGTGGCCCGTATAGCAGGCATTAACATTCCTGATCAGAAACATGCTGTGATCGCATTAACTTCGATCTACGGCGTCGGCAAGACCCGTTCTAAAGCCATTCTGGCTGCAGCGGGTATCGCTGAAGATGTTAAGATCAGTGAGCTGTCTGAAGAACAAATCGACACGCTGCGTGACGAAGTTGCCAAATTTGTCGTTGAAGGTGATCTGCGCCGTGAAATCAGCATGAGCATCAAGCGCCTGATGGATCTTGGTTGCTATCGCGGTTTGCGTCATCGTCGTGGTCTGCCAGTGCGCGGTCAGCGTACTAAGACCAACGCACGTACCCGTAAGGGTCCGCGCAAACCGATCAAGAAATAATCGGGGTGATTGAATAATGGCAAAGGCACCAGTTCGTGCACGTAAACGTGTAAGAAAACAAGTCTCTGACGGCGTGGCTCATATCCATGCTTCTTTCAACAACACCATCGTTACTATTACTGATCGTCAGGGTAACGCATTGGGTTGGGCAACAGCCGGTGGTTCCGGTTTCCGTGGTTCTCGCAAATCCACTCCGTTCGCAGCTCAGGTTGCAGCAGAGCGTTGCGCAGAAGCCGTAAAAGAATACGGCATCAAGAATCTGGAAGTTATGGTTAAAGGTCCGGGTCCGGGTCGTGAATCTACTGTTCGCGCTCTGAACGCCGCTGGTTTCCGCATCACGAATATTACTGATGTGACTCCGATCCCTCATAACGGTTGTCGTCCGCCGAAAAAACGTCGCGTATAACGCTCCGTTTTTTAGGTTAGTTGGAGATAGAAAATGGCAAGATATTTGGGTCCTAAGCTCAAGCTGAGCCGTCGTGAGGGCACCGACTTATTCCTTAAGTCTGGCGTTCGCGCGATCGATACCAAGTGTAAAATTGAACAAGCTCCTGGCCAGCACGGTGCGCGTAAACCGCGTCTGTCTGACTATGGTGTGCAGTTGCGTGAAAAGCAAAAAGTTCGCCGTATGTACGGTGTGCTGGAGCGTCAGTTCCGTAACTACTATAAAGAAGCAGCACGTCTGAAAGGCAACACAGGTGAAAACCTGCTGGCTCTGCTGGAAGGTCGTCTGGACAACGTTGTATACCGTATGGGCTTCGGCGCTACTCGTGCTGAATCACGTCAGCTGGTTAGCCACAAAGCAATCATGGTAAACGGTCGTGTTGTTAACATCGCTTCTTATCAGGTTAAAGCGAATGACGTTGTTAGCATTCGTGAGAAAGCGAAAAAGCAATCTCGCGTGAAGGCCGCTCTGGAGCTGGCTGAGCAGCGTGAAAAGCCAACCTGGCTGGAAGTTGATGCTGGCAAGATGGAAGGTACGTTCAAGCGTCAGCCAGAACGTTCTGATCTGTCTGCGGACATTAACGAACACCTGATCGTCGAGCTTTACTCCAAGTAAAGCTTAGTACCAAAGAGAGGACACAATGCAGGGTTCTGTGACAGAGTTTCTAAAACCGCGCCTGGTAGATATCGAGCAAGTGAGTTCGACGCACGCCAAGGTGACCCTTGAGCCTTTAGAGCGTGGCTTTGGCCATACTCTGGGTAACGCACTGCGCCGTATTCTGCTCTCATCGATGCCGGGTTGCGCGGTGACCGAGGTTGAGATTGATGGTGTACTTCATGAGTACAGCACCAAAGAAGGCGTTCAGGAAGATATCCTTGAAATCCTGCTCAACCTGAAAGGGCTGGCGGTGAGAGTTCAGGGTAAAGATGAAGTTATTCTTACTCTGAATAAATCTGGCATTGGCCCTGTGACTGCAGCCGACATCACCCACGACGGTGATGTTGAAATCGTCAAGCCGCAGCACGTGATCTGCCACCTGACCGATGAGAACGCAGCTATTAGCATGCGTATCAAAGTTCAGCGCGGTCGTGGTTATGTGCCGGCTTCTGCCCGAATTCATTCGGAAGAAGATGAGCGCCCAATCGGCCGTCTGCTGGTCGACGCATGCTACAGCCCTGTAGAGCGTATTGCCTACAATGTTGAAGCAGCGCGTGTAGAACAGCGTACCGACCTGGACAAGCTGGTCATCGAAATGGAAACCAATGGCACAATCGATCCTGAAGAGGCGATTCGTCGTGCGGCGACCATCCTGGCAGAACAACTGGAAGCTTTCGTTGACTTACGTGATGTACGTCAGCCGGAAGTGAAAGAAGAGAAACCAGAATTCGATCCGATCCTGCTGCGCCCTGTTGACGATCTCGAATTGACTGTCCGCTCTGCTAACTGCCTCAAGGCAGAAGCTATCCACTATATCGGTGATCTGGTACAGCGTACCGAGGTTGAGTTGCTGAAAACGCCGAACCTGGGTAAAAAATCTCTTACTGAGATTAAAGACGTGCTGGCTTCACGTGGTCTGTCTCTGGGCATGCGCCTGGAAAACTGGCCACCGGCAAGCATTGCTGACGAGTAACCGGATCACAGGTTAAGGTTTTACTGAGAAGGATAAGGTCATGCGCCATCGTAAGAGTGGTCGTCAACTGAACCGCAACAGCAGCCATCGCCAGGCTATGTTCCGCAACATGGCAGGTTCACTGGTTCGTCATGAGATCATCAAGACGACCCTGCCTAAAGCGAAAGAGCTGCGTCGCGTAGTTGAGCCGCTGATTACTCTTGCCAAGACTGACAGCGTTGCTAATCGTCGTCTGGCATTCGCCCGTACTCGTGATAACGAGATCGTGGCAAAACTGTTTAACGAACTGGGCCCGCGTTTCGCGAGCCGTGCCGGTGGTTACACTCGCATTCTGAAGTGTGGTTTCCGTGCAGGCGACAACGCGCCGATGGCTTACATCGAGCTGGTTGATCGTTCAGAGAAAGCAGAAGCTGCTGCAGAGTAATCTGCAGTAACGTAAAAAAACCCGCTCCGGCGGGTTTTTTTATATCCGCGATATCCCCACTTCTCTACAATGTCTGTATCAATTCTGTTCATCCCCTGGAGCTGGTAATGTGGTTGCTTGACCAGTGGGCAGAACGCCATATTCGCGATGCCCAAAAAAAAGGCGAGTTCGACGATCTTCCGGGTAGCGGCGAACCTCTTGTGCTTGACGATGATTCGCACATCGCGCCTGAACTACGGGCTGGATACCGTTTACTGAAAAACGCGGGCTGTCTCCCTCCGGAGCTCGAACAGCGCAGAGAGGCTGTTGAACTGGCCGATCTTCTCAAAGGGATCCGCCATGACGATCCGCGACATTCTGAACTTAGCCGCCGCCTCACCCTGCTTGAACTCAAGCTGCGCCAGGCAGGAATGAACACTGACTTTCTGCATGGTGAATACGGGGAAAGCTTGTTGCGGAAAATAAACGAGGAGTAGCTATGTACCGTATTGGTGAGCTTGCGAAGCTTGCGAACGTCACACCGGATACCATCCGATATTACGAAAAGCAGCAGATGATCGATCATGAAGTTCGGACTGAAGGAGGCTTTCGTCTTTATACCGATAACGATTTGCAGCGCCTGCGGTTTATTCGTTATGCACGTCAGCTCGGCTTCACGCTGGATTCGATCCGCGAGTTATTATCGATCCGTATCGATCCGGAACATCATACCTGCCAGGAATCTAAAAGCATTGTGAAGGCCCGGCTGGATGAAGTGGAAGCACGCATTCAGGAACTGCAAACCATGCAGCGCTCTCTGCAAAGGCTGAATGATGCCTGCTGCGGTACGGCCCACAGCAGCATTTACTGTTCAATTCTCGAAGCCCTTGAACAGGGAGCGAGTGGAGAAACACAGGGCTGTTGATTTTTAGTTCTGCCGGGTCTAGACTCCCGTCGTCATAAACCCTGCTCTGGAGACATCATGAGCCGCTATCAGCACACCAAAGGACAGATAAAAGACAATGCCATTGAGGCACTTCTTCACGACCCGCTATTCAGACAGCGCGTTGAGAAGAATAAAAAAGGGAAAGGAAGTTATTTGCGTAAAGACAAACATGAAAAACGGGGTAACTGGGAGGCCAGTGGCAAGCAAGCGAATCGCTTATTTACCACTGGCCTTCCTGCTTTAATCTTTTGATTAAACGCGGTTATTCTGCTCTTTTAACAGATCGCGGATCTCACTCAGCAACACTTCTTCTTTCGTTGGTGCAGGTGCTGCAGCTGGCTCTTCTTTTTTACGGTTGAGCCTGTTGATCAGCTTGATAGCCATAAAAATGGCAAACGCGACAATCACAAAATCAAATACGTTCTGAATAAATACGCCGTAGTGCATCACGACTGCCGGAACATCACCTTGTGCTTCACGCAGCGTGAAAGCGAATTGTTTGAAATCAATGCCCCCGATTAGCAACCCTAAAGGTGGCATGATAATGTCGGCTACTAATGATGAAACAATCTTGCCGAATGCCGCACCAATAATGACACCCACTGCCAAATCCACCACGTTTCCGCGCATCGCAAATTCGCGAAATTCTTTAATAAAACTCATTGTTCTCTCCTTGTGCCAGCTGACGAGTTAAGTTTAACAAATGATTAGCCAATTGCCATTCGGGATAATTAAACATTAGGAAAAATAAAAGGCACAGAAATGAAAAGGATAAAGTATGGGTGCTCTTACTCGAGCACCCAATTTTTTAAAGGAAGAATGGACTTGGCTGGAATAAACGTTCGACGTCGGTAATAAACTTTTTATCGGTAAGGAACATAATAACGTGATCGCCTTGCTCAATACGTAAATTGTCATTGGCAATCATGACGTCATTACCGCGCACGACGGCACCGATAATCGTGCCCGGTGGCAGCTTAATTTCGTCGATCGAACGGCCCACGACGCGTGACGTGGTTTCATCTCCGTGCGCCACGGCTTCAATGGCTTCCGCTACGCCGCGGCGGAGCGATGACACACCGACAATATCCGCTTTACGCACATGGCTCAGGAGCGCGGAAATGGTCGCCTGCTGAGGGGAAATGGCAATATCAATAACGCTGCCCTGAACCAGATCGACATACGCCTTACGCTGGATAAGCACCATAACTTTTTTTGCCCCCATGCGCTTCGCGAGCATGGCGGACATTATATTTGCCTCGTCATCGTTGGTGACGGCAATAAAGAGATCAACTTGATCAATATGTTCTTCAGCCAGTAGCTCCTGATCGGACGCATCACCATAAAATACGATCGTATTTTGCAGTTTTTCCGCCAGTTCAGCAGCACGCTGTTGATCGCGCTCGATCAACTTCACGCTGTAATCTTTTTCCAGCCGATGTGCCAGACCGGCACCGATATTGCCGCCGCCGACCAGCATAATGCGTTTATAGGGTTTTTCGAGACGCTGTAGTTCACTCATCACCGCACGAATATGCTGTGAGGCCGCAATAAAGAAGACCTCATCACCGGCTTCGACAATCGTGGAGCCCTGCGGGCGAATTGGCCTGTCGTGACGGAAAATCGCTGCGACGCGCGTATCGATATGCGGCATGTGCTCGCGCATAGTGGACAGCGCATTGCCGATCAATGGTCCGCCGTAATAGGCCTTAACCACCGCCAGACTCACTTTGCCCTCTGCAAAGTTCACCACCTGCAGGGCGCCCGGATATTCGATCAGGCGGTAGATATTATCGATAACCAGCTGTTCTGGCGCGATAAGGTGGTCAATGGGAACCGCTTCGGAATTAAACAGTTTTTCAGCATCGCGAACATAATCCGGAGAGCGAATACGCGCAATTCGGTTTGGCGTGTTGAAAAGCGAGTACGCCACCTGACAGGCCACCATATTGGTTTCATCAGAACTGGTTACCGCAACCAGCATGTCGGCATCGTCGGCGCCTGCCTCACGAAGAACACGTGGGTGCGAACCATGACCCTGCACAACGCGCAGGTCAAATTTGTCCTGCAACACACGCAGGCGATCGCCGTTGGTATCCACGATGGTGATGTCGTTGTTTTCGCCAACCAGGTTTTCCGCCAGCGTTCCGCCCACCTGTCCTGCGCCCAGAATGATAATCTTCATATCTCGTGACCTGTTCTCAACATCACTCTTTGATTAGCTTAGCGTAAAAGAAGCCATCACCCTCTTCAGCACCCGGCAGGTTCTGCAGACCCGGGGATTCAGGCGTTCCCGTATCGCGCAGCGCGGCGTTCGGCGTACGTTTAAGGAAGGCCGCGATTTGCAGGCTGTTTTCTTCCGGCAGTACGGAGCAGGTTGCATAGACCAGCGTTCCGCCAGGTTTAAGATGTGGCCAAATGGCGTCGAGAATGTCGGATTGCAGTTGGGCAAGTTCCTTAATATCACGATCGCGGCGTAGCCACTTGATGTCCGGATGACGACGAATAACACCGGTTGCAGAGCAGGGGGCATCCAGCAAAATGCGATCGAACTGGGTATCACCACACCATTCTGCGGGTTTACGTCCATCGCCTTGCTTAACCTGTGCCTTCATGCCCAGACGCTTGAGGTTGTCATAGACGCGAGAAAGACGCTGCTCATCAACGTCCACCGCCATCACGCTGGCTTGCGGAGCTACTTCAAGAATATGCGTCGTTTTGCCCCCTGGTGCGGCGCAGAGATCGAGGATCTGCTCACCGTTTTGGGGTTCAAGCCAGGTCATGCAACCCTGAGCCGAGGCATCCTGTACGGTTACCCAGCCTTCATCAAAACCGGGTAATGCATGTACCGGTGCAGGCGATGCTAAGCGCACGGCATCAGGGTATGCGTCATGGGTGAAGCCGCTCATTCCTGCTTCTTCGAGCAAGGTCAGCCATGCGTCACGGCTGTGATGATTACGATTCACGCGCAACCACATTGGCGGGCGCTGGTTGTTGGCATCGGCAATGTCCTGCCACTGCTGTGGATAAGCTTTTTTCAGGCGCTTCAACAGCCAGTCCGGATGCAGGAAGCGCGCTTCGTTTTGGGCAAATTCAGCCAGAAGCTCATCCTGCTGTCGCTGGAACTGACGCAATACGCCGTTGATCAGCCCTTTCAGCTGAGGACGTTTAATCGCAACGGCACCTTCCACCGTCTCTGCCAGCGCGGCGTGAGGTGGGATGCGGGTATGAAGAAGCTGATAAAAACCCACCATAATCAAATAGTGTACGGTGCGCTGCTTGCCCGTCATTGGGCGTGA
The DNA here is from genome assembly GCF_043965265.1 of Enterobacter sp. ECC-249. Taxonomy (NCBI): domain Bacteria; kingdom Pseudomonadati; phylum Pseudomonadota; class Gammaproteobacteria; order Enterobacterales; family Enterobacteriaceae; genus Enterobacter; species Enterobacter sp. ECC-249. Next base: position 139,782 of record NZ_CP143660.1, on the reverse strand, counting down.
CATCAGCTTGTTAATGAGCCACTCAAGCTGAGAGAGCGTGCGCAGGACGCCAAAGCAGAGCTCCTGAAGCAGGGCTTTATCTTTATCAGAGACTTTTTGTTGCAGAGGGGGCAGGACGTTACTTAATGACTGCCCCTGCTCGATAACCTGCTCAATGGCCTGAGCCGCCATACTGCGTAAATTTTGTTTTTTCATAACCGTAAAAATAAAAATGCCCGGAAACACCGGGCCTTAAGGATAAATTTGCTCAGGCAAGGCGATTGCCCGGGATAAACCATTCGCGACGGGAATTTAACAGATCCTGAGCGCTCATGGCTTTCTTACCGGCCGGTTGGAGCGATTCAAGGTTCAATATCCCTTTCGCAGTCGCCACCTGGATGCCGTTTTTGTTAGCGTCAACAATCGTACCGGGTTCAGCCGTGGTAGTACCGCTAATGACGGAGGCTTTCCAGACTTTTACTGGCTGCTCATCAATTTCCAGCCAGCTCATCGGCCACGGATTAAAAGCGCGAATGCAGCGTTCAAGTTGAGCGGCCGACAGAGACCAGTCGATCCGCGCTTCTTCTTTGCTCAGTTTTTCAGCATACGTTACCAGAGCGTCATCCTGAACTTCCGGTTTCGCCGTATTGTCAGCGAGCTGCTGGAGCGTCTCGATAAGCCCTTGTGGACCAAGGTCTGCCAGTTTGTCATACAGCGTGGCGCTGGTATCGTCTGACGTAATGGGGCAGGCCAGTTTATACAGCATATCGCCGGTGTCTAAACCTACGTCCATCTTCATAATGGTCACGCCCGTTTCGGCATCACCTGCCCACAGCGAACGCTGGATAGGTGCAGCACCGCGCCAGCGCGGGAGCAGAGACCCATGCACGTTGATGCATCCCAGACGAGGCATATCGAGCACAGCTTTCGGCAGAATTAAGCCGTAAGCCACCACCACCATTACGTCGGCATTCAGGTCAGCAACCAGCTGCTGATTTTCCTGCGGGCGCAGCGATGCGGGCTGAAAAACGGGAAGCCCATGCTCTTCTGCCAGCACTTTGACCGGGCTCGGCATCAGTTTTTTGCCGCGACCTGCAGGACGGTCCGGCTGGGTAAAGACGCCAACAACCTGGTGACCAGACGATAACAGCGCGTCAAGATGACGCGCTGCAAAATCAGGGGTTCCCGCGAAGATAATACGTAGTGTTTTAGACACGATGATCCTTGTATCCGGGGGGACGTTATGCGCGAGAACGCAAACGATCCAGTTTCTCTACTTTCTGACGAATACGCTGCTGTTTCAGCGGCGAGAGATAATCGATAAACAGTTTACCGACCAGGTGATCCATCTCATGCTGAATACAAATTGCCAGCAGGTCGTCTGCCTCCAGTTCGAACGGATTACCGTCACGATCCAGGGCGCGAATTTTCACTTTTTCGGCACGCGGCACTAACGCACGCTGTTCAGGAATAGACAGACAGCCTTCCTCAATACCGGTTTCGCCACTCTTTTCGAGTAGCTCAGGGTTGATCAGCACCAGGCGGCCATCGCGATTTTCCGAAACATCAATCACGATAATACGCTTGTGAATGTCCACCTGCGTCGCCGCCAGGCCAATGCCCTCTTCGGCGTACATGGTATCGAACATATCATCAACGATACGCTGGATTTCTGCATTCACTTCTTTGACCGGTTCAGCGACGATGCGAAGGCGCTCGTCCGGAATATGTAACACTTGCAAAACTGCCATAAATTTCCAGAGTCGTGTTCAGGAGTTGATAAGAATACTCCCTCTATTCTAGACAAATCCCCCATCGATTGACAGCATCAGTGACCAATCGCAATGATTGCGGAGAGCGCTTATGGCAGGGGAAAGGATGACGTCTACCGAGATTTGGCTACGGCTCATGCACACGGGTTCTCTGTGTGGTGATGTCATGATGGAAGCGGCTGCAAGACTGCAGAGGCAGGAAGGCATCGACACGCTTGTCTTAAGAAATGCTGGACTGACAGTAAAGCAGGCTGAACGGTTCTTTACACTCAATGAGAGTGAGCTGGAACGTAGCCTGATATGGCTTGAACAGCCGGGAAATCATTTATTAACGGCCAATCATTCCCTTTATCCCCCTCTACTCCGCACGATCCCTGACTATCCCGGGGCTTTATTCATAAAAGGTAACCCTGAGACGCTTAATACCGTTCAGCTGGCAGTGGTAGGCAGTCGTGCGCCGTCATGGTACGGCGAGCGATGGGGGAAAATCCTGTGCGAACAACTGTCACAAAGCGGTTTCACGATCACCAGCGGGCTGGCCTGCGGTATTGACGGCGTTGCCCACAGCGCGGCGTTGTCAGTCAAAGGACGAAGTGTCGCGGTGCTGGGGAACGGTCTTTTTAGCATTTACCCACGCCGGCATCAGGCATTGGCGATGCGGCTTATTGAGTCTGACGGCGCGATAGTGTCTGAGTTCCCGCTTTCCGCGCAGCCCAGGCCAGCAAACTTTCCGCGTCGTAATAGAATCATCAGCGGCCTTAGCAAAGGCGTGCTGGTGGTTGAAGCGGCGCGGAGAAGCGGTTCGCTGGTCACGGCGCGATGCGCGCTCGAACAGGGGCGAGAAGTCTTTGCCTTACCTGGCCCGATAGGTAACCCCGGATGCGAGGGGCCCCACTGGCTGATTAAACAAGGGGCCACACCGGTAACGGAAGTAGGGGACATTCTTGAAAATTTGCAATATGGGCTGCAATGGCTGCAGGAAGATCCCGAAAAGCGACAATATTCATCAGATCAGGGAAAGGTGGCATTGCCATTTCCCAAGCTCCTGGCTAACGTAGGAGATGAGGTAACACCTGTTGACGTTGTCGCTGAACGTGCCGGCCAACCTGTGCCAGTAACGGTAGCACAGCTACTCGAACTGGAGTTAGCAGGGTGGATCGCAGCTGTACCCGGCGGCTATGTCCGATTAAGGAGGGCATGCCATGTTCGACGTACTGATGTATTTGTTTGAGACTTACATCCATAACGAAGCAGAAATGCGAGTGGATCAGGACAAGTTGACACAGGATCTTACCGATGCGGGATTTGAGCGGGAAGATATCTACAATGCGTTGATGTGGCTGGAAAAACTGGCTGATTATCAGGAAGGCCTTGCCGAACCGATGCAGCTTGCTTCTGACCCATTGTCTGTACGCATTTATACCGCTGAAGAGTGTGAACGGCTGGACGCCAGCTGCCGGGGATTCATTTTATTCCTTGAGCAGATTCAGGTGCTAAACCTCGAAACGAGAGAAATGGTGATAGAGCGCGTCATGGCGCTGGATACTGCAGAATTTGAACTGGAAGATCTCAAGTGGGTGATCCTGATGGTTCTGTTTAATATCCCGGGCTGTGAAAACGCCTATCAGCAAATGGAAGAATTACTCTTTGAAGTGAATGAAGGTATGCTGCACTAATTCAATGTGCAGCACCAAGAGTTGTTATGGCCAAATCAGCACTGTTCACGGTGCATAAAAACGAGCCCTGCCCGCAGTGCGGGGCTGAACTTGTTATTCGGTCCGGGAAACACGGCCCGTTTCTCGGTTGTTCTCACTATCCGGAATGTGATTATGTCCGTCCTCTGAAAAGCCAGGCGGATGGGCATATCGTTAAGATTCTGGAGGGCCAGCTGTGCCCTCTCTGTGGTGGCGAACTCGCGCTACGCCAGGGGCGTTTTGGCATGTTTATTGGATGTAGCCGCTACCCGGAATGTGAACATACGGAACAAATTGATAAGCCTGATGAAACGGCAATTGTGTGCCCTCAGTGTAAGCGCGGTCAGCTGGTACAGCGCCGCTCCCGTTATGGTAAGACTTTCCATTCGTGCGATCGCTATCCTGAATGCCAGTTCGTTATCAATTTTAAACCGGTAGCGGGAACCTGCCCTCAATGCAATTACCCGCTACTTCTAGAGAAGAAAACCGCGCAAGGCATGAAACGCTTCTGCGCCAGTAAACAATGTGGAAAGCCGGTTACGGCGGATCAAAATAGTGAATAATAACCTGCCATCAGGCTCCATTGCGCATGCAGTGGACGTACTGAAAAATGAAGAAGTCATCGCCTATCCAACTGAAGCTGTTTTTGGGGTCGGTTGCGATCCTGACAGCGAGACGGCTGTGAGCCGCCTGCTTACCTTAAAACAAAGACCCGTCGAGAAAGGGCTGATTTTGATCGCTGCGAATTATGAGCAGCTTAAACCCTATATCGATGACTCCATGCTGACGCCGGCGCAGCGCGAGACTATCTTCTCCGCGTGGCCTGGCCCGGTGACCTTCGTTTTCCCGGCGCAGCCGACAACGCCTCGCTGGTTAACCGGACGTTTTGATTCCCTCGCCGTTCGCGTAACCGATCATCCCATGGTGGTTGAGTTGTGTCTGGCATTTGGTAAACCGCTGGTCTCAACCAGCGCCAACCTGACCGGATTGCCACCTTGTCGGACAACCGAAGAAGTTCTGGCGCAGTTCGGGAATGACTTCCCTGTCGCTGTCGGTGAAACGGGAGGGCGCCTGAATCCGTCTGAAATCCGCGACGCTCTGACCGGCGAACGTTTTCGCCAGGGGTAATCTCATGGAAACCTATGCTGTTTTTGGTAATCCCATTGCACACAGCAAATCACCGTTGATCCATCAGCAGTTCGCGGAGCAGTTGCAGATAGATCACCCCTACGGTCGCGTACTGGCGCCAGTGGATGCTTTTATCCCAACGCTGGAGGCCTTTTTTGCCGCGGGGGGCAAAGGCGCGAATGTGACGGTCCCGTTTAAAGAGGAAGCCTTCGAACGCGCGGATGAGCTGACCGAGCGCGCTTCACTTGCAGGCGCAGTCAATACTCTAAAACGGCTTGAAGATGGACGCCTTCTGGGTGACAACACCGACGGGATTGGTTTACTCAGCGATCTGGAAAGACTCTCCTTTATCAAGCCCGGATTCCGAATCCTGCTGATTGGCGCGGGTGGCGCATCGCGGGGCGTTCTGTTGCCTCTGCTTTCGCTGGGCTGTTCGGTGACCATCACGAACAGAACCTTTTCCCGGGCAGAAGCGCTGGCGGCGTTGTTTGCGCATACCGGCAGCGTGAGCGCGGTAGCGCTTGACGATCTTGCCGAACGTGAGTTCGATCTTGTCATTAATGCCACATCCAGCGGCATCAACGGTGAGATCCCGGCGATCCCGACTTCGCTGGTCAGTGCGCATATGTACTTCTATGACATGTTCTATCAGAAAGGGAAGACGCCTTTCCTGAACTGGTGTGAACAACACGGCGCGAAACAGTTAGCCGATGGACTGGGAATGCTGGCGGGGCAGGCCGCGCATGCGGTGCTGCTCTGGCACGGGGTGTTGCCTGCAGTCGAGCCGGTCATTGAAAAGCTAAAGCAGGAGCTTTCGGCGTGAATCAGGCTATTCATTTCCCGGATAGAGAGAGCTGGGATGAGCATAAACAAGCGGTCTGTTTCCCGGTGCTGGTGCAGGGTATGCAACTAACCTGTGCCATCCATGGAGAAACACTGTTTCATCGTTTTGGCGGCACAGACCCGCTAGCGGTATTTTGTGAAAATCGCTGGGATCTGGAAGAGGAAGCCAGCGATTTAATCCGCGAACAGCAGGAAGACGATCAGGGCTGGGTTTGGTTGTCCTGATCCAGGTAGTCATTCTTCCAGTTAACGTAGTTGTTCGCCGAGTATTTCAATCCTTCGATCTCTGCCTCCTTCAGGGGGCGGATCTGTTTTACCGGGCTTCCCAGATAGAGATAGCCGCTCTCCAGCCGCTTGTTCTGCGGGACCAGGCTACCGGCACCAATCATTACGTCATCTTCTACTATGACGCCATCCAGCAAAATCGACCCCATGCCAACCAGGACGCGATTACCGATAGTGCAGCCGTGAAGCATCACTTTATGACCGACGGTAACCTCTTCACCAATGATGAGGGGATTACCCTCGGGGTTATAGGAGGATTTGTGCGTGACATGCAGAACGCTACCGTCCTGAATGTTGGTACGTGCACCAATCGACACATAGTTAACATCTCCCCTGATGGCGACGAGCGGCCAGATGCTGACATCATCGGCCATTCGCACATCGCCAATTACCACACTGCTGGCATCGATCATCACGCGATCGCCTTTTTGGGGGAAGAGATCTTTATAAGGACGTAATACTGCGGGCATATCTACCTCTAACAATGAGCGCTATACAGAAGACTTTGATCATATTAATGGATCGAGGCAAGGCAAAATACGTCAATATTTAAGCAGATCGGGCGGGATTTCAGCGAAAAGCGCGGAAAATCAGCAGTCGGAAAAAAAGATCTAAAAAATACTTGTGCTAAAAAATGGGATCCCTATAATGCGCCTCCATCGACACGGCGGATGTGAATCACTTCACAAACAACCCGGTCGGTTGAAGAGAAAAAATCCTGAAATAACGGGTTGACTCTGAAAGAGGAAAGCGTAATATACGCCACCTCGCAACGGTGAGCGAAAGCCGCGTTGCACTGCTCTTTAACAATTTATCAGACAATCTGTGTGGGCACTCAAAGTGACATGGATTCTTAACGTCCTCGGACGAAAAATGAATACCAAGTCTCTGAGTGAACATGCGTAATTCATTACGAAGTTTAATTCACGAGCATCAAACTTAAATTGAAGAGTTTGATCATGGCTCAGATTGAACGCTGGCGGCAGGCCTAACACATGCAAGTCGAGCGGTAGCACAGGAGAGCTTGCTCTCTGGGTGACGAGCGGCGGACGGGTGAGTAATGTCTGGGAAACTGCCTGATGGAGGGGGATAACTACTGGAAACGGTAGCTAATACCGCATAATGTCGCAAGACCAAAGAGGGGGACCTTCGGGCCTCTTGCCATCAGATGTGCCCAGATGGGATTAGCTAGTAGGTGGGGTAACGGCTCACCTAGGCGACGATCCCTAGCTGGTCTGAGAGGATGACCAGCCACACTGGAACTGAGACACGGTCCAGACTCCTACGGGAGGCAGCAGTGGGGAATATTGCACAATGGGCGCAAGCCTGATGCAGCCATGCCGCGTGTATGAAGAAGGCCTTCGGGTTGTAAAGTACTTTCAGCGGGGAGGAAGGCGATAAGGTTAATAACCTCATCGATTGACGTTACCCGCAGAAGAAGCACCGGCTAACTCCGTGCCAGCAGCCGCGGTAATACGGAGGGTGCAAGCGTTAATCGGAATTACTGGGCGTAAAGCGCACGCAGGCGGTCTGTCAAGTCGGATGTGAAATCCCCGGGCTCAACCTGGGAACTGCATTCGAAACTGGCAGGCTAGAGTCTTGTAGAGGGGGGTAGAATTCCAGGTGTAGCGGTGAAATGCGTAGAGATCTGGAGGAATACCGGTGGCGAAGGCGGCCCCCTGGACAAAGACTGACGCTCAGGTGCGAAAGCGTGGGGAGCAAACAGGATTAGATACCCTGGTAGTCCACGCCGTAAACGATGTCGACTTGGAGGTTGTGCCCTTGAGGCGTGGCTTCCGGAGCTAACGCGTTAAGTCGACCGCCTGGGGAGTACGGCCGCAAGGTTAAAACTCAAATGAATTGACGGGGGCCCGCACAAGCGGTGGAGCATGTGGTTTAATTCGATGCAACGCGAAGAACCTTACCTACTCTTGACATCCAGAGAACTTTCCAGAGATGGATTGGTGCCTTCGGGAACTCTGAGACAGGTGCTGCATGGCTGTCGTCAGCTCGTGTTGTGAAATGTTGGGTTAAGTCCCGCAACGAGCGCAACCCTTATCCTTTGTTGCCAGCGGTCCGGCCGGGAACTCAAAGGAGACTGCCAGTGATAAACTGGAGGAAGGTGGGGATGACGTCAAGTCATCATGGCCCTTACGAGTAGGGCTACACACGTGCTACAATGGCGCATACAAAGAGAAGCGACCTCGCGAGAGCAAGCGGACCTCATAAAGTGCGTCGTAGTCCGGATTGGAGTCTGCAACTCGACTCCATGAAGTCGGAATCGCTAGTAATCGTAGATCAGAATGCTACGGTGAATACGTTCCCGGGCCTTGTACACACCGCCCGTCACACCATGGGAGTGGGTTGCAAAAGAAGTAGGTAGCTTAACCTTCGGGAGGGCGCTTACCACTTTGTGATTCATGACTGGGGTGAAGTCGTAACAAGGTAACCGTAGGGGAACCTGCGGTTGGATCACCTCCTTACCTTAAAGAACCTGCCTTTGCAGTGCTCACACAGATTGTCTGATGAAAAGTAAATAGCAAGGCGTCTTGCGATTGAGACTTCAGTGTCCCCTTCGTCTAGAGGCCCAGGACACCGCCCTTTCACGGCGGTAACAGGGGTTCGAATCCCCTAGGGGACGCCACTTGCTGGTTCGTGAGTGAAAGTCACCTGCCGTCATATCTCAAAACTGACTTGCGAGTCAAGTTTGAGATATTTGCTCTTTAAAAATCTGGATCAAGCTGAAAATTGAAACGACACATCTTTAATGGTGTGTTCGAGTCTCTCAAATTTTCGCAATCGGAAGTGAAACATCTTCGGGTTGTGAGGTTAAGCGACTAAGCGTACACGGTGGATGCCCTGGCAGTCAGAGGCGATGAAGGACGTGCTAATCTGCGAAAAGCGCCGGCGAGGTGATATGAACCTTTGACCCGGCGATGTCCGAATGGGGAAACCCAGTGTGATTCGTCACACTATCGTTAACTGAATACATAGGTTAACGAGGCGAACCGGGGGAACTGAAACATCTAAGTACCCCGAGGAAAAGAAATCAACCGAGATTCCCCCAGTAGCGGCGAGCGAACGGGGAGCAGCCCAGAGTCTGAATCAGCTTGTGTGTTAGTGGAAGCGTCTGGAAAGTCGCACGGTACAGGGTGACAGTCCCGTACACGAAAGCACACAGGTTGTGAACTCGAAGAGTAGGGCGGGACACGTGGTATCCTGTCTGAATATGGGGGGACCATCCTCCAAGGCTAAATACTCCTGACTGACCGATAGTGAACCAGTACCGTGAGGGAAAGGCGAAAAGAACCCCGGCGAGGGGAGTGAAAAAGAACCTGAAACCGTGTACGTACAAGCAGTGGGAGCACCTTCGTGGTGTGACTGCGTACCTTTTGTATAATGGGTCAGCGACTTATATTCTGTAGCAAGGTTAACCGTATAGGGGAGCCGAAGGGAAACCGAGTCTTAACTGGGCGTTAAGTTGCAGGGTATAGACCCGAAACCCGGTGATCTAGCCATGGGCAGGTTGAAGGTTGGGTAACACTAACTGGAGGACCGAACCGACTAATGTTGAAAAATTAGCGGATGACTTGTGGCTGGGGGTGAAAGGCCAATCAAACCGGGAGATAGCTGGTTCTCCCCGAAAGCTATTTAGGTAGCGCCTCGTGAACTCATCTTCGGGGGTAGAGCACTGTTTCGGCTAGGGGGCCATCCCGGCTTACCAACCCGATGCAAACTACGAATACCGAAGAATGTTATCACGGGAGACACACGGCGGGTGCTAACGTCCGTCGTGAAGAGGGAAACAACCCAGACCGCCAGCTAAGGTCCCAAAGTCATGGTTAAGTGGGAAACGATGTGGGAAGGCACAGACAGCCAGGATGTTGGCTTAGAAGCAGCCATCATTTAAAGAAAGCGTAATAGCTCACTGGTCGAGTCGGCCTGCGCGGAAGATGTAACGGGGCTAAACCATGCACCGAAGCTGCGGCAGCGACACTATGTGTTGTTGGGTAGGGGAGCGTTCTGTAAGCCGTTGAAGGTGTGCTGTGAGGCATGCTGGAGGTATCAGAAGTGCGAATGCTGACATAAGTAACGATAAAGCGGGTGAAAAGCCCGCTCGCCGGAAGACCAAGGGTTCCTGTCCAACGTTAATCGGGGCAGGGTGAGTCGACCCCTAAGGCGAGGCCGAAAGGCGTAGTCGATGGGAAACAGGTTAATATTCCTGTACTTGGTGTTACTGCGAAGGGGGGACGGAGAAGGCTATGTTAGCCGGGCGACGGTTGTCCCGGTTTAAGCATGTAGGCGGAGGTTCCAGGTAAATCCGGTACCTTTTTAACGCTGAGGTGTGATGACGAGGCACTACGGTGCTGAAGTAACAAATGCCCTGCTTCCAGGAAAAGCCTCTAAGCATCAGGTAACATCAAATCGTACCCCAAACCGACACAGGTGGTCAGGTAGAGAATACCAAGGCGCTTGAGAGAACTCGGGTGAAGGAACTAGGCAAAATGGTGCCGTAACTTCGGGAGAAGGCACGCTGATATGTAGGTGAAGCCCCTGCGGGTGGAGCTGAAATCAGTCGAAGATACCAGCTGGCTGCAACTGTTTATTAAAAACACAGCACTGTGCAAACACGAAAGTGGACGTATACGGTGTGACGCCTGCCCGGTGCCGGAAGGTTAATTGATGGGGTTAGCGGCAACGCGAAGCTCTTGATCGAAGCCCCGGTAAACGGCGGCCGTAACTATAACGGTCCTAAGGTAGCGAAATTCCTTGTCGGGTAAGTTCCGACCTGCACGAATGGCGTAATGATGGCCAGGCTGTCTCCACCCGAGACTCAGTGAAATTGAACTCGCTGTGAAGATGCAGTGTACCCGCGGCAAGACGGAAAGACCCCGTGAACCTTTACTATAGCTTGACACTGAACACTGGTCCTTGATGTGTAGGATAGGTGGGAGGCTTTGAAGCGTGGACGCCAGTCTGCGTGGAGCCATCCTTGAAATACCACCCTTTAATGGCTGGTGTTCTAACGTAGACCCGTAATCCGGGTTGCGGACAGTGTCTGGTGGGTAGTTTGACTGGGGCGGTCTCCTCCCAAAGAGTAACGGAGGAGCACGAAGGTTAGCTAATCCTGGTCGGACATCAGGAGGTTAGTGCAATGGCATAAGCTAGCTTGACTGCGAGAGTGACGGCTCGAGCAGGTGCGAAAGCAGGTCATAGTGATCCGGTGGTTCTGAATGGAAGGGCCATCGCTCAACGGATAAAAGGTACTCCGGGGATAACAGGCTGATACCGCCCAAGAGTTCATATCGACGGCGGTGTTTGGCACCTCGATGTCGGCTCATCACATCCTGGGGCTGAAGTAGGTCCCAAGGGTATGGCTGTTCGCCATTTAAAGTGGTACGCGAGCTGGGTTTAGAACGTCGTGAGACAGTTCGGTCCCTATCTGCCGTGGGCGCTGGAGAATTGAGGGGGGCTGCTCCTAGTACGAGAGGACCGGAGTGGACGCATCACTGGTGTTCGGGTTGTCATGCCAATGGCACTGCCCGGTAGCTAAATGCGGAAAAGATAAGTGCTGAAAGCATCTAAGCACGAAACTTGCCCCGAGATGAGTTCTCCCTGACCCTTTAAGGGTCCTGAAGGAACGTTGAAGACGACGACGTTGATAGGTCGGGTGTGTAAGCGCAGCGATGCGTTGAGCTAACCGATACTAATGAACCGTGAGGCTTAACCTTACAACGCCGAAGGTGTTTCGGCGAAGAGACAGACAATCAATTTCAGCCTGATACAGATTAACAGAATTTGCCTGGCGGCTTTAGCGCGGTGGTCCCACCTGACCCCATGCCGAACTCAGAAGTGAAACGCCGTAGCGCCGATGGTAGTGTGGGGTCTCCCCATGTGAGAGTAGGGAACTGCCAGGCATCAAATTTAGCGTGCTGATATGGCTCAGTTGGTAGAGCGCACCCTTGGTAAGGGTGAGGTCCCCAGTTCGACTCTGGGTATCAGCACCACTTTATACTTAGGTTAAAGTTCGGCAAGAAGTAAAAGAATTTGTCTGGCGGCTTTAGCGCGGTGGTCCCACCTGACCCCATGCCGAACTCAGAAGTGAAACGCCGTAGCGCCGATGGTAGTGTGGGGTCTCCCCATGTGAGAGTAGGGAACTGCCAGACATAAAATAAGTGAGAAGGCCATCCGAAAGGATGGCCTTTTTGCATTTATGCGCAGAAAAAACGGTAGGCCGGGTAAGGCGAAGCCGCCACCCGGCAGAGCAAACGACTAATGAATCACCTGCGACAGGAAGGCTCGCGTGCGTTCTGACTTCGGATGCGCAAAGAACTCATCCGGCGGTGCCTGCTCAACAATCTCCCCGCGATCCATAAAGATCACCCGGTCGGCCACGGTTCGCGCAAACCCCATCTCATGCGTCACACACAGCATGGTCATGCCGGATTGTGCCAGCCCAATCATGGTGTCCAGAACCTCCTTCACCATTTCCGGATCCAGGGCAGATGTCGGTTCATCAAACAGCATAATTTTCGGTTTCATACACAGCGAACGGGCGATAGCCACACGCTGCTGCTGTCCGCCCGATATCTGGCCAGGGAACTTATTCGCATGCTCTGCGATACGTACGCGCTCCAGGTAGTGCATTGCCAACGCCTCGGCTTCCTTTTTCGGCATCTTCCGTACCCAAATCGGCGCAAGCGTACAGTTCTGCAGAACGGTCAGGTGCGGAAACAGATTAAAGTGCTGAAATACCATTCCCACTTCCTGACGCACGCGTTCGATATTGCGGATATCTTCATTCAGCTCGATACCGTCAACCACGATGCGTCCTTGCTGGTGTTCTTCAAGATGATTAATACAGCGAATGGTCGTGGATTTCCCGGATCCGGAAGGGCCGCAGAGGACGATGCGCTCTCCCTGCTTGACCTTAAGATTAATATCCTTCAGAACATGAAATTGTCCGTACCATTTGTTCACGTTTTCCAGCGTAATCATCGCGTCGGCGGGTGTCATAGTTATTTGGCTCATAATTTCCTCAGTGCGGTGTACGCCCGGTGTTAAAGCGCTTTTCCAGATGCTGGCTGTAGCGCGACATGCTAAAACAAAAGATCCAGTAGATCAGGGCAGCAAAAACATATCCTTCGGTGGACATGCCCAGCCAGACAGGGTCAACGGTTGCCTGCTGCACGCTGCTAAAGAGATCGAACAATCCGATAATGATCACCAGGCTGGTATCCTTGAAGAGGGCAATGATCGTGTTGACCAGGCCCGGAATGACCAGCTTGAGTGCCTGGGGAAGAATGACCAGTCCCTGCGTTTTCCAGTAACCGAGAGCCAGTGATTCCGCCGCTTCGTACTGGCCTTTAGGCAACGCCTGCAGACCACCACGTACAACTTCAGCGACATAGGCGGACTGAAAGAGAATCACCCCTACCAGGGCACGGATCAGCTTGTCGATGGTTGTGCCTTCAGCCATAAACAGCGGCAGCATGACCGACGACATAAACAGAACGGTGATAAGCGGTACGCCGCGCCAGAACTCAATGAAGATAACGGAGAGCACGCGTACGATCGGCATTTTTGAACGCCGTCCCAGGGCCAGTAAAATCCCCCACGGTAAAGCACCGGCTATCCCCACAGAAGCGATAATCAACGTCAGCGTCAGCCCTCCCCACTGGCGTGTTTCAACGCGTTCCAGTCCCAGGAAACCGCCATACAACAGCACCCAGACAATAATCGGATAAACCACCGCCCAGACGGCGATATAGCGTCCTCGGTGAGGCAGCTTTTTCCAGAACATGACTGCGACAGAGATCAGGCCGATAACCAGCGCCAGATTAATCCGCCAGCGCTGTTCATGCGGATACAACCCATACATGAACTGACCGAAGCGTTCATGGATAAACACCCAGCAGGCGCCGGCTTTTGTACAGTCTGCCCGGGTCGAACCGACCCAGTTGGCCTGTAAAAACGCCCAGTTCAGCAGGGGAGGAATCAATTCCCACATGAGCCACAGGCAGACAATCGTCAGCAGGCTGTTACTCCAGCTGGAGAAAAGATTCTTTCGCGCCCAGACAATGAAACGTCCACCTATCGAGTTGGCAGGGCGCGAGGAGTGCGACAGTATCGCTTTTGTCATCATAGATCCTTAGCGCTCGACCAGTGCTATACGACGGTTATAGAGGTTCATCAGCAGCGAAATCACCAGGCTGATGATCAGATAGACAGACATGGTGATGGCGATGGTTTCAATGGCTTGTCCGGTCTGGTTAAGCACGGTTCCGGCGAAGAGTGACACCATATCCGGATAACCAATAGCGGCGGCCAGCGACGAGTTTTTGACGATGTTAAGATACTGGCTGGTCAGCGGCGGAATGATGACCCGCAACGCCTGCGGAATAATGACCTGGCGAAGCGTCACCGTATGGGGTAATCCCAGCGAGCGTGCCGCCTCGTGCTGCCCATAAGGTACGGCCTGTATGCCTGCACGGATAATCTCCGCGATAAACGCGGATGTATAAATCGACAGCGCCAATGTCAGAGCTGCAAGCTCGGGAATTAATACCATCCCGCCCTGAAAGTTAAAGCCACGAAGATGGGGAATGTCCCAGTGCAGCGCGGCCCCAAACAGCCAGTGAGCCACTAGCGGCAGGCTAACGATCAGGACGACTGCCGTGGGCCAGGTTCTGCGAAGCTGACCGGTTTTGATCTGATGCGCGCGGTTAAAACGGAATACCCCAGCAGTGAGAGCCAGCGCGATCGCAATCGCACCGATAAAAGCGTACAGACCTTCACCGGGCAGAGGAGAAGGAATAGACAGCCCACGGTTGCTCAGGAAAAACAGCTCAAACGCGTCGACGGCCTGACGGGGACCGGGTAGGTTACGCAATACGGCAAAATACCAGAAGAAGATCTGCAGCAGCGGGGGGATATTGCGGAACGTTTCAATATAAACAGTCGACAGCTTCCGCAGTAGCCAGTTTTCAGAAAGACGCGCCAGGCCAATAAAGAAGCCCAGTATCGACGCGAAGACGATACAAAGCGCCGATACCAGCAGCGTATTCAGTAAACCGACCACGAACACGCGTCCATACGTGTCACCTTCCTGGTAATCAATAAGATGCTGAACAATGCCAAACCCCGCGCTGCGATCTAAAAACGCGAAACCGGAGGTAATGCCGCGATTATTCAGGTTGGTGATGGTGTTATGGATGAGATACACGGCGATGAGAACAACCGCAACAATAGCAATAATCTGGAATAGCCAGGCGCGGACCGCGGGATGAGAAAAGGATAGCGATCCTTTTACGGCTGAGCGGCGATGGGACATAAAGAAACCTCAGTAACCATGACTCTGGAGTGGGCACTGCCGGAGCAGTGCCCGTTACAGCTATGACTTAACGTACTGGTGGTGCGTACTGAATACCGCCGTTGTTCCAGAGATTGTTCTGGCCGCGTTTGATCTTCAGCGGGCTTTCCGATCCCACGTTGCGTTCAAAGATCTCAGAGTAGTTGCCCACCTGTTTGATGATGTTGTAGGCCCACTTGTTATCCAGCTTCAGATCCTTGCCGAAATCACCTTCTGTACCCAGCAGGTGTGCCATATCCGGGTTGGATGGCTTAGCGGCTTTCTCATCCACGTTTTTCGAGTTAATACCCATCTCTTCTGCGTTCAGCATGGCGAACAGCGTCCAGCGAACAATAGAGAACCAGTCTTCATCGCCACGACGTACCACCGGTCCGAGAGGTTCTTTGGAGATCACTTCAGGCAGAACAATCCATTCTGCCGGATTGCTCAGCTTAATACGTAAGGCATACAGCTGTGACTGGTCAGAGGCCAGCGTGTCGCAACGGCCGGATTCTAGCGCTTTGGCCGACTCATCCGAGCGGTCGAATGTCACCGGGGTGTATTTCATATTGTTTGCTTTGAAATAATCCGCGACGTTCAGCTCGGTATCGGTGCCCGCCTGGATACAAACGGTGGCACCATCCAGTTCTTTGGCGCTTTTCAGGCCGGCTTTATTGTGGGTCAGGAAACCGATACCGTCATAATAGGTCACGCCCGTAAATGACATCCCCATGCCTGCATCACGGGAGGAAGTCCAGGTGGTATTACGGGAGAGCATGTCGACCTCGCCGGACTGCAGCGCCGTAAAGCGTTCTTTCGCCGTCAGCGGGGTATATTTTACTTTGCTGTCATCGCCAAAAACGGCGGCTGCAACGCCACGGCAGACGTCCACATCAATACCGGTAAATTTGCCGTTCGCATCGGCATAAGAGAAGCCAGGCAAACCGTCACTGATACCGCATTGAACAAAACCTTTCTTTTTAACGGCATCCAGTGTCGTTCCCGCATGGGCTTGACCGGCTACGGCAAACATCATGCCTGCAGCGGCCAGGCTGGCTATCATCGTCTTTTTCATAATGCATCCTGTGTGGCGAAATTTATCGTTATAGAGGCGTTTTTAAACGCTTTACCTGTCTGTGGCTTTGGCCAACGTTTATAAAGCAAACGTAATGCCAGTTTTGCGTTCGACAAAATAAGAGATGAGTGAACGCTTAATGCTGAGTGTAGACAGGCTTAAATAAAACGAGCGCCCTGAAACGGTGCGAAATTACAACCTGTGCCACAAATTGGAGCAAAAGTTTTGAGTCGCGTCAGGAAAAAGACGAGATAGTTTCCAGCGTGAATATTGGCAGGATATTCAATAAAATTAATGTGTGAAAATCATCACAATAGAACCGGTAATTTAAATGAGTATACGGAAAAGATGTGACTGGCTTCAGCCTGAAATGAACAGCGCGAATAAATACGGGGCTATTTTTTTACTTATTTGAAAATATTGCACTCATTAAAAGCAAAAGCGCGGCCAGAGCCGCGCTTTCTTAACAGCTGTTACTTCGTCAGGGCAACAATACCCAGCGTCAAACCCGCCACTGCGGCAGCACCGCCGGCGATAGCACCTGCAGTTTCCCAGTTATCCTGGGTGGTGCCTTTCATACAGGTATTGGTATGAACCAGTCGGCCCTGGTCGTCGTAAACCGGTACACATGGAGAGTCGTGCGCGCAACCAGCAAGCAGCGCAGCGAGAAGTGCAACGGAAATGAATCTTTTCATGATGTTACCTCAATATTATTTCTCATCCGTTATAAAGCCAGGAGGGCTATTAACGAACTGGAGGTTATTTTACCACCGGGGTAAGTCCGCGTTACACGAGGAATAATCTCAAATTATGTAGTTTGTAAAAATCGTGGAGAAAAGTCGGTTTCAGGAGGAATTAATGGAGACATTATGAAGCGGCAAGAGACTGTTTTTACTTAATGCAAATCATCATATTTTCAACGCTACCTTTATGTAAAACCTAATTCATTGTTTATGTTAAAAATAAAAAAGGCACCAAAAGTGCCTTTTCGGGGGAACATTAATCTTTATGATGAGTAAATCGTCGCCGAACAACCACAAAGAAGACGGGCACGAAGAAAATCGCCAGCAGCGTTGCGGAAAGCATTCCCCCCATTACGCCCGTACCGACGGCGTTTTGCGCGCCGCTTCCGGCCCCGGAGCTGATCACCAGCGGCATGACGCCCAGTATAAAGGCCAGAGACGTCATCAGGATCGGTCGAAGGCGCATCCTTGACGCCTCCAGCGTGGCCTCAATGATACCTTTACCTTCTTTATCCATCAGGTCTTTAGCAAATTCGACGATCAAAATGGCGTTTTTCGCTGACAGACCAATCGTGGTCAGCAGGCCGACCTGGAAATAGACGTCATTGTTTAACCCGCGTAGCGACGCTGCTAGAAGCGCCCCAATGACCCCCAGCGGTACAACCAGCATAACGGAGAACGGAATGGACCAGCTTTCATACAGCGCTGCCAGACACAGGAACACCACGATCAGTGAAATGGCGTACAGTGCAGGTGCCTGGTTACCCGAAAGCCGCTCCTGATAAGACATCCCCGTCCAGTCATAACCGATGCCGGAAGGCAGTTTTGCCGCGAGACTTTCCATCATAACCATGGCCTCACCGGTACTTTTACCCGGGGCTGATTCACCCAGGATCTCCATAGAGGGCATCCCGTTATAGCGCTCCAGGCGAGGTGAACCATAGACCCAGTGGGCGTTGCTGAAGGATGAGAACGGCACCATTTCCCCGTTCGCACTGCGCACGTAAAGGTTGTTAATATCCCCTGGCAACATACGGAATTTTGCGTCTGCCTGGACGTAGACCTTCTTCACGCGCCCATGATCGATAAAGTCATTTACATAGGTGCCGCCTAAGGCCGTCGAAATCGTCTGGTTGACGTCAGAAAGACTGATGCCCAGCGCCTGCGCTTTCTCCTGATCGACATCCAGCTTGAACTGAGGCGTATCTTCCAGACCGTTAGGGCGCACGCGAACCAGCAGGTCAGAGTGCTCTTTCACCATGCTGAGCAGCTGATTACGCGCCTGCGTCAGCTGGGTATGTCCCAGGTTAGCCTGATCGATCAGTTCAAAGTCAAAGCCCGTGGCGGTACCCAGCTCAATAATTGCAGGCAGGTTAAACGGGAAAACAAGTCCGTCTTTAATCTGACTGAAGGCTCTCGTCGCGCGACCTACAATGGCTTCGACGCCATTTTCCGACCCCGGTCGCTCCTCCCAGGGCTTCAGGCTGATAAAGGCAATGCCGGAGTTTTGACCCTGGCCGCTAAAGCTAAAGCCGTTTACGGTAAAGACGGATTCAACATTCGCCTTCTCTTTATTCAGGTAGTAGTCCTGAACCTGGTCGAGGACCTGCTGAGTACGCGTCTGGGTTGCCCCCGCAGGAAGCTGAACCATCGTCATAAACACCCCCTGATCCTCTTCGGGGAGGAAGGAGGTGGGTAAGCGCAGGAAGAGCACCGCCATCCCACCGACAATAATGACGTATACCACCAGATAGCGCCCGGTTTTGCGCAAGATACCGCTCACGCTGTTACTGTAGTGCTCCACGCTCTTATCAAAAAGCGCATTAAACCAGCCGAAGAAGCCACCTTTTTTCTCATGATGGTCGCCGGATACGGGCTTAAGCAGCGTTGCACAGAGTGCGGGCGTCAGGATTAGCGCAACCAGTACGGACAACGCCATCGCGGAAACGATAGTCAGCGAAAACTGGCGATAGATTGCCCCCGTCGAGCCGTCAAAAAAGGCCATCGGAATAAAGACCGCCGAGAGCACCATGGCGATCCCCACCAGTGCGCCCTGGATCTGCTCCATAGACTTCTGCGTGGCCTCTTTCGGCAGCAGCTTGTCCTCGACCATGACGCGCTCAACGTTCTCAACGACCACGATAGCGTCATCGACCAGCAGGCCTATCGCCAGCACCATGCCAAACATTGTCAGGGTATTGATGGAGAAACCGAACGCCGCCAGAACCGCGAAGGTACCCAGCAGAACGACCGGAACCGCGATCGTCGGGATGAGCGTTGCCCGCAGGTTTTGCAGGAACAGGTACATGACCAGGAAGACGAGAACGATCGCCTCAAACAGGGTCTTCACCACTTCGTGGATGGAGATCTTCACAAACGGCGTGGTGTCATAGGGGTAGACGACTTTGAGCCCCTGCGGGAAGAACGGCTGCAGTTGTGCCAGCTTGCTCTTGATGGCTGCCGCCGTATCCAGCGCATTGGCTCCGGTTGCCAGCTTAATCCCCAGGCCGGTTGCCGCCTGCCCGTTGATTTTTGTCACCATGTTGTAATTTTCACCACCCAGCTCAATGCGAGCCACATCCTTCAGATGCACCATTGAGCCGTCCTGGTTCACCTTGAGCGTCACGCGACCGAACTCTTCCGGTGATTTCAGGCGGGTTTGCGCGATGATCGAGGCATTCAGCTGTTGTCCCGGGATGGACGGTGTTCCGCCCAGCTGGCCTGCCGCTATCTGATCGTTCTGCGTTTTCAGCTGATTGATAATATCCAGCGGCGTCAGCTGGTATTTGTTCATCGCATTGCTGTCGAGCCAGATGCGCATCGCATACTGAGCGCCAAACAGCTGAACGTCACCGACGCCAGACGTTCGGCTGATGGCATCTTTGACGTTCGAAGCGACATAGTCAGAGATGTCATTCTGCGTGAGGTTTTTGTTGTCTGAAACAAAGCCGGCGACCAGCAGGAAGCTGCTGCTGGATTTCTCCACGCCAATCCCTTGCTGCTGCACCTCTTGCGGCAGCAGCGGCATGGCGAGCTGCAGCTTGTTCTGCACCTGTACCTGGGCGATGTCCGGATCGGTTCCTGACTCGAAGGTCAGGGTGATGGTGACGTTACCCGCTGAATCGCTGGTGGAAGACATATACATCAGGTTATCGATGCCGTTCATGTTTTGTTCGATAACCTGGGTCACGGTATCCTGTACCGTTTGAGCGTCAGCGCCCGGGTAGGTCGCGGATATCGCCACGGCGGGAGGTGCAATGGTCGGATACTGTGCGACGGGAAGTTTTAGAATGGCCAGCCCGCCTGCAATCATCAAAATGATGGCAAGTACCCAGGCGAAAACCGGTCGCTGAATAAAGAAATTAGCCATGTCGTCGTCCCTTAACTGGCTGGAGCAGTGGTGGTATCAGGCGTAGCGACGACGGTTACGCCCGGACTGACCTTCTGGAGTCCGCTGACAATCACGCGGTCACCGTTTTTCAGCCCTTCCGTTACCAGCCAGCGGTTGCCAATCGCCTGAGGCGCAACGACGGTGCGAGACTCAACCTGGTTTTTATCGTTTACCACCATCACGGTGGCATCGCCTCGCGGTGTGCGGGTCACGCCTTGCTGGGGAACCAGAATCGCATCCGGCTGCGTACCTTCATCGATGCGGGCGCGAACAAACATGCCGGGTAACAGCAGATGCTGAGGATTCGGGAAAATGGCGCGCAGGGTAATCGAGCCGGTACTTTCATCCACCGTCACGTCAGAGAACTGCAATGTACCTTTCAGAGGATAGGGCTGCCCGTTCTCCATCAGTAGCTCAACGCTGCTGGCGGTATCGCCTTTTTGCAGGCTCGTCTGCTTCAGACGCATAAAATCATTACTGGACTGGGTAACATCTACGTAAATCGGATCAAGCTGCTGGACCGTTGCCAGCGCCTCGGTTTGTCCGTTCGTCACAAGCGCGCCTTCCGTCACGCTGGATTTGCCGATGCGGCCATCGACGGGAGACGTCACTTTGGTATAAGCAAGATTGATTCGTGCACTTTCAACGCCCGCTTTGACGGCAACGACGCTGGCATCTGCCTGCTGGGCCGTGGCGACGGCCTGGTCATACTCTTGCTTGCTGACATACTGTGTGCCGACCAGCGGGAGATAACGTTTCACCGTCAGGTGCGCAATATTGGCCGCCGCCTGGGCCTTCGCCAGCTCGCCTTTCGCGTTATCGTAAGCCGCCTGATAGGTTGCAGGATCGATCTGATAAAGCGAATCCCCGGCTTTTACATCGCTGCCTTCCGTGAAGTTGCGGCGCAGGATGATACCGCTAACCTGCGGACGAACCTCTGCAACGCGGAACGCATCAGTTCTGCCCGGGAGTTCAGTGGTGACAGCCAGCGGTGCGCTTTTCACAATATGCACGCTGACCTGGGGGGCCTGCGGATGTTGCGCTTGGTTTTCCTGGCCATCGCATCCTGAGAGCAGTACAGCGCAGACAATGAAACCGGCTAAGGGTAAGCGTCTGAAATGATTCGTCATTACTGGTCCTTTAAATACCCGGAAACCGATATCTGGCGTGAATCGGTAGCAGGGGCAGCGGGATAAAAATAAAATGTAGCTGCGTATAATAATGAGGGTATTTAATGTTTTTTAATTTATAAGTGCGAATGGCAAGGTCTAAGCAGAAAAATCAGAAACAGGCTCGGTTTATTTCTCCGCTGTCTTCCGGCAAATTAATCAGTTAAATAACGCTTAACGTGATTTAATTATTCATGTTGTGAATTTAAAATTAAATATGTATTTAGCTAAGCTATAAATTAAGAAGATTGACTTTTTTTGTGCAAAATTAAAACGGGATTTGGTGAATACTTTCTTTCTCCTGACCCTGTGTTACGTATAAATCTTGTGAGTAGCGAGTCGTTGTCTATGGCGCGTAAAAAGAAAGAAGAAGCTCAACAAACCCGGCAGCAGCTGATTGAGGCGGCTATTGGGCAGTTTGCGACGCGTGGCGTAGCCAACACGACGCTGACGGACATCGCGGATGCCGCAAAGGTTACGCGCGGCGCCATCTACTGGCACTTCACCAGTAAAGCCGAAATATTTAACGCCATCTGGGAGCAGCAATTACCGCTCCGCGACGTTATTCGCGACCGGCTTTCCCTTTCCGAAGGTGATGATCCATTGTTAATACTTCGTGAGCAATTTATTACTGCACTTCAGTATATTGCCCATGAACCCCGGGAATGTGCCCTTTTACAAATTCTGTATCATAAATGTGAATTTAGCAGTGATATGATTTCTGAGAGAGAGATCAGAAATCGGATTGGATTTAATTACGACACGCTGCGTGCCACGCTGGAGGCCTGTATTTCACGGAACATCATTTCGCCAAAGGTAAATGTTGATCTGACCCTGATTGTATTCCACGGTTTTTTTAGCGGAATAATTAAAAACTGGTTAATGAATAACGACAGTTTTAATCTTTATCAGCAGGCTCCCGCTCTGGTCGATAGCATACTGGCGACACTCCCGGTTATTCGCGTGTCGCCGGATGATGCTTACTGCTCAGCGCCAGGTAACATTTCCCCGCTGACACAAAGTGCTTCTATGGTCTGCGCGCTGACGGGTTTACCTAACAGATAACCCTGAAGGGTATTGCAGCCCAGCTCGGTCAAAAAGGCTTGCTGTGCTTCGGTTTCTACACCTTCAGCCACAACTTTCAGGTTGAGTGTTTTGGCGAGGGCCACAATCGCAGAGACAATAGTTGCATCCTCGCTCTCGCCGCTGAGCTCTTTCACAAACGCCCTGTCGATTTTCAATTCGCAGGCCGGTAAACGCTTGAGATACAGCAGGCTCGAATATCCGGTGCCAAAATCATCAATGGAGGCCTTCACCCCTGCATCCGTCAGCTCTGTCAGCACCCGTACGCTCTCATCCGGGTTGCTCATCGCCGTGGTTTCCGTCACTTCGAGGATCAACATTTCCGGTGGCACCTGGTGAAGTGCCAGGCAGTCGAGAACCGTTTTAACCAGCGAAGGTTGTTCAAACTGCAGTGTCGACAGGTTTACCGCCATTGACCAGCTTTGATGCCCCTGAAGATGCCATTCCCGCAGCTGGCGGCAGGCTTCATTAATCACCCAGTTGCCAATGGGAACGATTAGCCCCGTTTTTTCCGCCAGCGGCAGGAATAGGTCCGGGGTCAGTAATCCCTGCTTAGGATGCTGCCAGCGCAATAACGCCTCGAATCCGAGGACTGGGCCCGCCGGGGCGTGAAATTTTGGCTGATACAGCAGGCGCAGCTCATTGCGATCGATCGCCATCCACAGATCGTTCATTAACTGGAGATGGGTCTGCGCCAGGGTGTTCATGGAGGGCTGGAAAAAGTGGTAACCGTTACGGCCCATATGCTTCGTGTGATACATCGCCGCGTCGGCGTTAAACATCAGCTCACGCTCGGTTTTGCCGTCGTGAGGATACAGCGCGATACCGATGCTAAGGGTCACTACCAGTTCATAGGGGCTGAGATTGAACGGGCTATCGATCGCGCGAACCAGCGAATTCGCCAGCGATGCCGCGTCGTCCGGACCTTCTCCCTCTGCCAGCAGAACAAATTCATCACCGCCGATACGTGCAAGGGTGAACTGGCCTTTCAGGAGAAGCAGCAGACGCTGCGTAACGGCGACCAGCAGCCTGTCACCGACATCATGGCCGTAGGCGTCATTGATGGCTTTAAAGCCGTCAAGATCCATGAACATCAGAGCAAAGTGATTACCTTCACGATCGGCTTTACTGATGGCCTGATCGAGTCTGTCTTCCAGCAGGATACGGTTGGGCAGACGCGTCAGGGTATCGTGTAGCGCCAGTTGAGCGAGTTCCCGGTTAGCTTCTGCCAGCGACGAGGCCAGAAGGGCGGTGCGTGCCTGAAGGCGGGCATCCAGCATCGACACCAGCAGGGTGATCCCAAGAATAGAGAGCGCGACGACGCTCACCAGCACCGCCAGCCAGCTCCCGTTAATACCCTCATGGTGAACCATTGTGGACATCGGAAACTGTGCGGCTTTCATCCCGGAATAGTGCATCCCGGCAATGGCAATTCCCATCGTGATGGCGGCACCCATGCGCATCAGCACGACCTGTGCGGCTTCGCGGCGCAGGCGGAAGGTCAGCCATAATGCCGCGAGTGAAGCCACAAGCGCAATGGCGACCGAAATGGCCACCCAGACCTTGTCCCAGATAATCCCGGGCATTACTTCCAGCGCCGCCATACCGGTGTAATGCATGGCAACAATACCGCTCCCCATTACCAGCGCGCCGGGCAGCAGTCGGCGCAGGCGTAGTTGCTCGCAGCTCACGAGCCATAGCGCAAACAGTGACGAACCCACGGCGATGACCATGGATAACACCGTCAGGGTGGCGTTGTAGCTCATGCTCATGGAGAGGTCCATCGCCAGCATGCCGATAAAATGCATGGCCCACACGCCTATGCCCATAGCAATACCACCGCCAGCCAGCCAGACGCGGGCAGCGACGCCCTCACTCCCGGCGACACGTGCAGCCATATTCAGTGCGCTATACGCGGCAAGGATGGCAACAACAAAGGAGAGGACAACAAGGATATGGTTGTATTGGCTGACCAGCATGGACGGTTCTACTCGAGTGTGAGGTTACGCTAGAGAGGTTAAGAAGGGCGAGACATTATCACCGTCGGGTAATGGCTCAAAGGGATTTAAATCCCCGTTTTTAGTGGGTAATCACGGGGGGATTTGCGCAATCAGGCGGTTAGTCGAGCTCTGAGCAGTTCACGAGTTTCAGGGGATTCACGGAGTTCATATTGCGACACTTATCGGTTTCGGTGCTCATCAATTCAATCCACTGCATCAGGAGTGCATCGAAAATCAAAACGGAGATTGCAAAGACAACCAGCCACCAGTATTTACGAATCATTGTGTCATTCCGCGAGAAGAGCGCCAGTAGAGTGGGGGAAATATACACCAAAAGCGGCGGTTTTAAAGCGGGGTAAGCGAAGGTTTACAAAGCGTTGACGGACTGAAGCAGGAAATAAAAAAGGCGCTTCCCCATGCCGAAGAGCGCCTTTTTAAACAAGCATTTAACTGATTAGTATCAGTTCATGCCGTATTTTTTCAGTTTCTTACGCAGAGTACCACGGTTGATACCCATCATCAGCGCAGCGCGGGTTTGGTTACCGCGGGTGTATTGCATCACCATGTCCAACAGTGGCTGTTCAACTTCAGCCAGTACCAGCTCATACAGGTCATTAACATCCTGACCGTTCAGTTGAGCAAAATAGTTCTTCAGTGCCTGTTTAACCGAGTCACGCAGGGGCTTTTGAGTTACCTGGTCCTGAGAGTTAACGGTAGAAACGGTCAGTACGTCAGAATTTACGCGTTGTTCGAACATAGTTCTGTCAGCTCTTTATTTCATTACGCAAGATTTTCGAAGTATGCCTCCAACGCCTCCAGCTGTTCGCTGGCATCCTCTATGGCGTTGAATGTGCGCCGAAACTGGTCATCTGGAGCGTGCTCCTGGAGATACCAGGAAACGTGTTTACGCGCAATTCGGTACCCTTTCGCCTGACCGTAGTGGTCATGCAGTTCCCGAACATGCGAACAAAGCAAGCGCTTAACCTCTGCCAGAGGCAGTGGAGCAAGCAGCTCTCCAGTGTCCAGATAATGCTGGATTTCCCGAAAGATCCAGGGTCTTCCCTGAGCGGCACGTCCTATCATCAGAGCATCAGCTCCCGTATAGTCGAGCACAGCTCTGGCTTTAAGCGGGTCAGTTATGTCGCCATTCGCGATAATCGGAATGGAAACTTTCTGCTTAACTGCCCGAATGCTGTCGTATTCAGCTTCACCGTTGAACAAACAGGCACGCGTGCGTCCATGAATGGTCAGGGCCTGAATGCCACAGTCTTCGGCCAGTTGGGCAATCTCTACACAGTTACGGTGTTCCGGCGACCAACCCGTGCGAATCTTTAACGTAACAGGAACGTCCACTGCGCTGACAACCGCCGTCAGGATAGCTTTCACCTGGTCGGGGTATTGCAGAAGGGCTGAACCTGCAAGCTTGCGATTCACTTTTTTGGCCGGGCACCCCATATTGATATCAATAATCTGGGCACCACTTTCCACGTTGATACGCGCGGCATCTGCCATCTCTTCAGGCACGCTTCCGGCAATTTGCACGGTGCGAATACCAGGTTCATCAATGTGCACCATCCGAAGGCGGGATTTATCGCTTTCCCAAACCTGCGGGTTAGACGACATCATCTCGGATACGGTTAAACCGGCTCCCATCTCATAGCACAGCGTCCTGAACGGCCGGTCGGTAATACCTGCCATAGGGGCTGCGATCAGGCGATTTCTAAGCTGGTGGTGTCCGATGCGCATGAGTTAAGAAATGACCATACTGTGACTGCAAGGCGGCGTATATTACGCATTTTTTGCACGAGATGAAAGGCCAAACTTTGAACAATCCACTGTTGTAGATCAAGGAATAGCCGCTCAATCTTTCCGTTAAGAATTATTCACTATTTAAATCATTATGTTATGTCGGAATGACTATTTTATGGGCGCTTACAATTTCCCGTAACTTCTCATCATTTCTGAATAAATGGCTTACCTGAGCGGGATAATCTGCTGTTTTTAGCAGCAGATTTTCCCTCTTCTTTGCGATCTGCATCGCATTTTAGAACATGATCTTAAGCCACAGGATGGGCGGTTATTCGACCACAACACGCCCATGCAGAGACTGTACCGGACGGTTATTATCGTGATGCATGGTATGAGTAAATTTCTCAAGCTGTTCTGCTGAGACGGTTAACGGCTGTTTGAGCACGATCCAGGTGACCCCCTCAGAACACGGTGGCGTGGTCAACGAGCCACTAAAGCGCCAGTAAGTTTTCACCTTTGGCAGCAGTTTGTTCAGGTTGAGATCCTTCTCAATGGTTACGTTCTGTTCAGCCTGCTGCGGCATCACGCTCCACAGCTTTTCCAGCTCCGGATTCGCAGCACCTTTATCAAACATGACGGCCACCACGGCCAGCTCACCCGCGCTATTTTTATGTACCAGATGCATCTCCATCGCGTACTTCTTGCCATGCACGGTGTTTTCGCTCGGCGCATGGAAGTGGAACTGCTGTAGCGTCCAGGTTTGTTTGTCCAGGGTTATCGTGTTGCGGGTATCTGCTTTTTCGCTGGCCTGAATGGTATGACCATTGTTTGTCAGCCCCACAGGGCCATCAATGTAGTGCGTTTTAAGCGGAGGGAGATGGGCGTGAGCGGTCGAATCAATATTAATCGGAGACTGGTTCATTCCGCTTTGACAGGTCTTGTATGCCTCGTCCAGCTCGCCCCAGTGTTCCGGAGAACCTTCCCCTTCGTAGCTCCAGTGTGATGCAAATGCTGAAGCCGAGATCATGCTCAGCGCCAGCAGCGCTGCCTTGCCTGTAATGTGTTTCATCATATTCTTCCGGTGAATTTTTATAATACAAATCAGCATGATTTGTAGGGTTATTTTACCGAGGAATGGCAGAGGAAGAGAGGATTATCAGCGGGAGAAAGGCGTGGTCAGATGACCACGCCAAATGCTTATTTTTTACGACCGGTAATACGGCACCACTCTTCTTTCTCCACCACCGGGTCGAGAGCGAAAAGATCGGCGTAGGCTTCGCACACGCTGTCCGCCTGGCTTGCCAGGATACCGGAAAGCCCCAGCAGACCGCCCTCAACGGGCAGCACGCTGATTAACGGGGCCAGCTCGCGCAGTGGGCCCGCCAGAATATTTGCGACCACCACATCGGCTTTCATGGCGTCTGGCTGTGCGTCAGGCAGATACAGCTCCAGACGATCGGAGACGCCGTTACGCTCGGCGTTATCGCGGCTGGCCTGAATCGCCTGCGGATCGATATCGATCCCGATGGCTTTTGCCGCGCCCAGTTTCAGGGCCGCAATCGCGAGGATCCCGGATCCGCAGCCGAAGTCGATCACTGTCTTACCGTCCAGATCCAGACCATCAAGCCACTGCAGGCACAGCGAGGTGGTTGGGTGAGTGCCGGTACCAAACGCCAGGCCCGGGTCAAGCATCACGTTGACTGCATTCTCGTCCGGGACGTCGCGCCAGCTTGGGCAGATCCACAGACGTTTGCCGAACTGCATCGGGTGGAAGTTATCCATCCACTCGCGTTCCCAGTCTTTGTCTTCCAGCTGTTCGATTTTGTGCACAAAGCCCGCGCCGAGCAGAGGATGATTCTCCAGAATCGCGACAACCTCTTTCATATCGGTTTCGGCATCAAACAGGCCAATAACGTCGGTATCACCCCACAGGCGGGTTTCGCCCGGCAGCGGTTCAAAGACCGGCGTGTCATGCGTGTCCTGGAAGGTGATAGAGACCGAGCCGGCCTCCATCAGCGCATCGCTCAGTTCCTCGGCGTTAGCGCCGGTTGTGTTCAGTTTTAGTTGGATCCACGGCATGGCAAAACTCTTTATTTATCAGTAGAAATCATAGCGGGTTGTGGGACAGGCTGACCGAAACGGTTCCCCACCACAAACGCCAGTAAACTTAGCAGTAGCGAAGGCACAATCGGATGGAAGCCCAGGTACTGAATCTTAAACGTTGCAAGGACGGCATACAGCACACCGCCGACGATCATGCCGCTCAGCGCGCCCGCCGCGTTTGCGCGTTCCCAGTAGAGCCCTAACACCAGCGGCCACAGGAATACAGCTTCCAGCCCACCAAATGCCAGCAGGTTCAGCCAGATGATCATCTCCGGCGGGCGCCATGCGGCTAACATCATCAGAATGCCGAGCACCAGCGTGGTCCAGGTCGAGATGCGTTTCAGCTTTTGCTCATTATGCATTTTAGCCGGACGCGCGCTAAGCCACAGATCTTTGATGATAGTGGCGGAAGCCTGAAGCAGGTGCGCGTTAACGTTGGACATGATGGCCGCCATCGGTGCAGCAAGGAACAGCCCGGCGGCCCACGGCGGCAGAACCTGCACCATCAGCGTAGGGATAACCTGATCTGGCACGGTCAGGTGAGGTAATACGGCCCGCCCCAGCGCGCCCGCCAGATGCATGCCCAGCATCAGAAGGGCGACAACGACGGTACCAATCACAATCCCACGGTGAACGGCTTTGCTGTCTTTATAAGAGATACAGCGCACGGCGGTGTGCGGTAGACCGATAACCCCGAAGCAGACCAGCACCCAGAAGGAGGTCATAAACGCGGGCGTCAGGATATCGTCAGCACCATGAGGGCTGACCAGTTTAGGATTGATCTGTTCCAGCGTTTGCACCGCATTGTGTAACCCACCGGCCGCGTAGATGACGCCGACCAGCAGAACAAGGGTGCCTATCAGCATCACCATGCCCTGCATGGTGTCGTTCAGCACGCTGGCGCGGAAACCGCCAAACGCGGTGTACAGCGCAATCGTGATCCCAAAGATGAGCAGCCCGGTCTCGTACTTAATACCCGCCGCCGTTTCCAGCAGGCGCGCGCCGCCAATAAACTGAACGGCAATGGCGCCGACGAAAGCGACAATCAGGCTGATACTGGCAATCCAGACCACCGCGCGGCTATGATAACGCGCCTGCAGCATATCGTTTAGCGTAATGGCGTTATAGCGGCGAGCGAGTATGGCAAATTTTTTGCCAAGAATACCCAGCGACAGCCAAATCGTGGGCACCTGGATCATGGCCAGTAGTACCCAGCCCAGCCCGTATTTATATGCCGCTCCCGGCCCGCCAATGAACGAACTGGCGCTCACGTACGTGGCGGTCAAGGTCATCGCCAGCACAAAACCGCCCATGGAACGGCTGCCGAGGAAATATTCGCTCAGAAACGATCCGCTACTACGTTTGCGCATGGCATAGAAAGAGAGGCCAAATACCACGATCAAATAGACAACCAGTACGGTGATGATTTCAGTTTGCATCACTATCCTCCAGCGGGAAATCGCGGAAGATAAAGCGCACCATCAGCCAGCTGAGCAAAATGAAAATCAACGGTACCAGCAGACACGCCATTTCAAACCAGTGCGGCAGGCCGGTTATACCGGAGGCTGAATTGGGTAAGTAAGCAGTTACTAACCACGCGGCGAGATAGAGAAGGGTCAGCCACAGCGCCCAGCGCGCTTCTTTATGGGCCTGAACAAAACGTTTGTCCATTTTTTGTCCCTTGTGGATGAAGAAAGCGGGGATTGTACATGATGAGGCTTTCCAGACCCCAGAAATAAAAAAGGCCGGATAATCCGGCCTTTTAGTGCGCGCAGTCTTACTTTTCGTTAAGACCGAGTTTCTTCTCGAGATAGTGGATGTTGGTTCCACCGTTCTGGAAGTGCTCGTCGCTCATGATACGCATCTGCAGATCAACGTTGGTTTTGATACCGTCGATGATCAGCTCCTGCAGGGCGTTCTTCATGCGGGCAATCGCCACGTCACGGTTTTCGCCGTAGCAGATGAGCTTGCCGATCATTGAGTCATAGTACGGCGGTACGGTGTAACCGGCGTAGATATGAGACTCCCAACGCACGCCAAAGCCACCCGGCGCGTGGAAACGCGTGATTTTACCCGGGCTTGGCAGGAAGGTGTTCGGGTCTTCGGCGTTGATACGGCACTCTACCGCATGGCCTTTCACCACAACTTCTTCCTGCTTGATGGACAGCGGCTGGCCTGCAGCGATACGCAGCTGTTCTTTGATCAGGTCAACGCCGGTGATCATTTCGGTAACCGGGTGTTCAACCTGAATACGGGTGTTCATTTCGATGAAATAGAACTCGCCGTTTTCGAACAGGAACTCAAATGTACCTGCACCGCGATAGCCGATATCGACACACGCTTTGGAGCAACGCTCGCCGATGTAGCGACGCAGTTCCGGAGTAATGCCCGGTGCTGGTGCTTCTTCGACCACTTTCTGGTGACGACGCTGCATGGAGCAGTCACGTTCTGCCAGATAAATCGCGTTACCCTGACCGTCAGCCAGCACCTGAATTTCGATGTGGCGTGGGTTTTCCAGGTATTTTTCCATGTACACCATGTCATTGCTGAAAGCGGCTTTCGCTTCTGCTTTGGTCATGGAGATGGACTGCGCCAGTTCAGCATCGCTGCGCACAACGCGCATACCGCGACCACCGCCGCCGCCGGACGCTTTGATGATAACCGGGTAGCCAATGCGTTTAGCATGAGCACGGTTAGCATCCATGTCGTCGGTCAGAGGGCCGTCAGAGCCTGGTACGGTTGGAACACCGGCTTTTTTCATCGCGGTGATTGCAGACACTTTGTCGCCCATCAGGCGGATAGTGTCGGCTTTCGGGCCGATGAAGATGAAGCCAGAGCGTTCAACCTGCTCAGCAAAATTGGCGTTCTCAGAGAGGAAGCCGTAACCCGGATGAATTGCCACCGCGCCGGTGATTTCAGCGGCGCTGATGATAGCCGGGATGTTCAGATAGCTTTTTACGGACGGAGCCGGGCCAATACAGACCGTCTCATCCGCCAGCAATACGTGTTTTAAATCGCGATCCGCGCTTGAGTGCACAGCGACGGTCTTAATGCCCAGTTCTTTACAGGCACGAAGAATACGCAGTGCGATCTCGCCGCGGTTGGCGATAACAATTTTATCCAGCATGTACGCCTCGTTACTCGATGACGACCAGCGGCTCGTCAAATTCAACCGGCTGACCACTTTCGACCAGAATCGCTTTCACAGTACCTGATTTGTCTGCTTCGATCTGGTTCATCATTTTCATCGCTTCAACGATGCACAGGGTATCGCCTACGTTGACTTTCTGACCCACTTCGATGAACGCCTTCGCGTCCGGGCTCGGGGTGCGGTAGAAAGTACCAACCATTGGGGAACGTACGATGTGACCACTGATTTCTGCTGCAGCGGCAGGTGCGGCTTCAGCTGCTGGCGCAACGGCTGCGGAGAGCGCAGGCTGCTGCACTGGCGCAGCATAAGCTTGCTGCATTACCGGGAAGCTAGCGGCTGGGGCTGCACGGCTGATGCGTACAGACTCTTCGCCTTCAGAAATTTCCAGTTCGGAGATGCCTGATTCTTCAACCAGCTCGATCAGTTTTTTAATCTTACGAATATCCATGAGTGGGTTCCGTACTCTTGTTTAGTGTGATTGTGACAAGCGTTTTACCGCTGTCTGTAAAGCGTATGAATAGCCGTCAGCGCCCAGTCCACAGATAACGCCAGCAGCGATATCTGACAGATACGAATGGTGGCGGAACGGCTCTCGGGCGTGCACATTACTCAGGTGGATCTCGATAAACGGGATACTCACCGCGAGCAGTGCGTCGCGGATAGCAACACTGGTGTGCGTAAACGCGGCCGGATTGATCAGGATATAGTCCACATTGTCTTTAGCCTGATGAATACGGTCGATGATTGCGTACTCCGCATTCGACTGAAAATGATCCAAATCCACATTCAGTGACGCTGCTTCCGTTCCCAGACGGTTAACAATTTCACTTAATGTCAGCGTGCCGTACTTCTCTGGCTCACGGGTTCCGAGCATGTTCAGGTTCGGTCCGTTCAAAACTAAGATATGGAATTTATCTGTCATTATGCCGCTATCTCCTGCGATTTTCGGGTAAAAAACAAAATATACCTTCGAAACGCAAATGTCACCTTTTCAGAGGCTTAAAACCGCTGTCAGGTGAACCAAGGTCGCACATTATAACGATTTCGTAGCATTTAGCAGCTAAATACTGGTCTTATCAGGGAAGATTATCAACCGCTATCCGAAAAAGATTTGCGGTTGACGGGGAATATGCGGGAAAACGCACAGTTTCGCGAACTATCGCAACCACTGGCGGAACTTCTTGTAACGCCATGCTAAAAGCGCCACGGCGGCCAGTGCATAAAGGATTGGCTGCGGCGAGAGGATCTTCACCGACCACAGGTAATGAATGGGGGCGAGGATCGCGACAAGATAGACGAAGTTGTGCAGCAACTGCCAGCGCTTGCCCAGCTTTCGCTGCGCATATTGCGTGGAGGTCAGCGCTAACGCCAGTAAAACCACCCAGCTCACGATACCCAACGTCAGATAAGGACGTGTCACCAGTTCGCGGCCAAGCAGCGCCAGATTGTTAATTCCCAGCTCCAGCAGGGCGTAGCTGGTCAGATGCAGCGTCGCCCAGGCAAAACACCATAGCCCTAAAAGCCGACGGGTGCGTATCAATAAGGGCTGTTTAGCGTAGCGCGCCAGCGGCGAGACGAGCAAGGTGGCCAGCAAAAATTTCAGAGCCATCCGACCGGTAAAATGCTGGATATCCTTGGCCGGATCGGCGCTAAAAAGACCCTGACTGGCGGCCCAGAACAGCCATATAAAAGGAAGCAGCCCGGCCAGGTGCAGCAGCACTTTCAGCCAGGTAATCTGTTTTGCCGTTAAACGCACTCAGAAGTTCTCCCGTAAGTTGAGGCCACGGTACAGCGAGGCCACTTCATCCGCATAGCCGTTAAACAGCAGCGTCGGCTGGCGCTTCACGTCCAGCGCACCGCCGGAACCGATAAACCGCTCGGTTGCCTGCGACCAGCGCGGATGATCCACGTGCGGGTTCACGTTGGCGAAGAAACCGTATTCGTCCGGGGCCGCCAGATTCCAGGTGGTTGGCGGCCGCTCGCGGGTGAGCTTAATGCTGACGATAGATTTAATCCCTTTGAAGCCATATTTCCACGGTACGGTTAAACGAATGGGGGCACCGTTCTGCGGCGGAAGCGCTTTGCCATAAACGCCGACGGTCAGCAGGGTGAGCGGGTGCATCGCCTCGTCGAGACGTAACCCTTCCACATACGGATACTCAAGCCCGCCGCCGATAAACCGATCTTTCTGCCCGGGCATCTCGTCCGGCGCATAGCGCGTCTGGAAAGCGACATATTTTGCGTTGCTGGTGGGCTCAACCATCGCCAGCAATTTATGCAGCGGGAAGCCGATCCAGGGCACCACCATCGACCAGGCTTCCACACAGCGCATACGGTAGATACGCTCTTCAAGCGGGAAACGGGTGGTGAGATCGTGGTGGTCCAGCGTCAGGGGTTTCGCCACTTCGCCATCAATCTTTAGCGTCCACGGATCGGTTTTGAGGCTACCGGCGTTGGCGGCAGGATCGGCCTTATCGAGACCAAATTCGTAGAAGTTGTTGTAGCCGGTGACTTTATCTTCCGGCGTAAGCGCGAGTTTGTTCTGCCATTGGGCGGGTTTCGTAAAGGTGAGCGGGGCGCCGGAAGGGGCCTTCGGCCGATCGTTGCCTTTAAACCAGTCGAGCAGGTCGGCGTGTGCAGCCGGAGAGAGCGTCAGGGCTGTGGCGCTGATGCCGAGCATTTTCAGGATCTGGCGGCGCTGTAACATAAAGACAGACTCAGACGTTACGTCGGCTTCCGTCAGTTTTCGGTTTTTCATGGCATCCTCCGTCATGCGTTTTCCTAAGCATGACGGAGGAGAGGGATTCGCGCGAATATGTCACGAAAATTTGAAGATTAGGCGATTTTCACCAGCGCGCGACCGTGGAACTGGTTGTCCATGATCTTACTGGCATACTCCGGTGCCTGGCTGAGCGTGATCTCCGTGGCGCTCTGAGTGTAGAAGGATTCCGGCAGGTCGCGTACCAGACGTTCCCATGCCTGCGTACGGCGAGCCGCTGGAGTCATCACGGAATCCACACCCTGCAGGCGGACGTTACGCAAAATAAATGGCATCACGGTGGTGGGCAGGGCAAATCCGCCCGCCAGTCCGCAGGCTGCCACGCAGCCGCCGTAGTTCATCTGCGCCAGAACTTTTGCCAGCACCTTATCACCGACGGTATCCACCGCGCCTGTCCAGACCTGTTTTTCCAGCGGACGGGTTTCGGCGAATTCGTCACGGCTGAGAATGCGGTTTGCACCGAGCTGGCGCAGGTAATCATGGGTGCTTTCGCGGCCCGACACCGCAGCGACCTGATAGCCCAGTTTGTGCAGAAGCGTCACAGCCGTGCTGCCCACGCCGCCGCTGGCGCCGGTGACGACAATTTCGCCAGATTCAGGGCGGATACCCGCATCTTCCAGCGCCATTACGCACAGCATGGCGGTAAAACCTGCCGTGCCGACGATCATCGCCTTACGGCCATCCATGCCTTTCGGCATCGGCACCAGCCAGTCGCCCTTCACGCGCGCCTGCGTGGCTAGCCCGCCCCAGTGATTTTCACCTACGCCCCAGCCGGTGAGCAGCACCTGCTGCCCCGGGTGGAAGCGCGGATCCTCGCTGGTATGAACCCGGCCCGCGAAATCAATACCCGGCACCATAGGGAAATTTCGGATGATTTTACCCTTACCGGTAATCGCCAGCGCATCTTTATAATTTAAACTAGACCAGTCGATGTCGACGGTTACTTCGCCTTCCGGCAGGCGACTCTCTTCTACCGCCTGCACTGAGGCAAGCGTTTTGCCGTCCTGCTGTTCTAAGATCAAAGCCTGCATACGGGGTCCTCTCGACTCATATGATTGGAAAATAATTTCTGAAGACTATACTCGCTCAGGGAAACGCGGTGCCGATTTAACGCAATAAATTGCCAGATACACTCGATTTGGTAGTATGCCGCATTCGAAATGCAAGTTAGTGCTTACTCGCTACCCCATCAACCCACGGAGTAATCTCAAGGATGCGATTAACGACGAAGTTCTCAGCTTTTATCACCTTGCTGACGGGGCTTACCATTTTTGTCACGCTTATGGGCTGCTCCCTGAGCTTTTACACCGCCATTCAGGACAAGCTGGTTAACCGGGTACAGTCTGTTGCATCGGTGATTGATACGCGTCTGCTGACGACGCCGCTGCCGGAGCTCTCCCGTGAGCTCGATGAGTTGATGGTACCTGTTGATATTGTTCGGATCGACATTCAGCAGGGAAAGCACCGTGTTTTAAGCCACGAACGGCCGGGAAGTTATCTGCCCGCGGGGGTGGTGAGCCAGTATCGTGAAGTGACGGTGCATTCCCTGAAAAACCCGGGGATGACCATACACATGGTCTACCTCGATCCGATGGCGAGCTATTTCCGTTCCATGATGACCACCGCGCCGCTCACCGTTGCGGTGGCGTTTATCGTCCTGCTGATCTTTCTCGCGGTCCGCTGGCTGCGCCGCCAGCTCTCCGGCCAGGAGCTGCTGGAGATGCGCTCCGTGCGTATCCTTAACGGTGAGCGCGGTCCGCAGGTGCGTGGCTCAGTCCATGAGTGGCCGTCACGCACCAGCAGCGCGCTGGATACGCTGCTCTCGGAAATCCAGTTTGCCAGCGACCAGCGCAGCCGTATGGATACGCTGATCCGTTCCTATGCCGCCCAGGATAATAAAACCGGCCTGAATAACCGCCTTTTCTTTGATAATCAGCTCGCTACGCTGCTCGACGATTCGGAAAAAGTGGGAACGCACGGGGTGGTGATGATGATTCGCCTGCCTGACTTTGATCTCCTGCGCGATACCTGGGGACAGCGGGCCGCGGAAGAAAATCTCTTTACGCTGATTAACCTGCTCTCCACCTTTATTATGCGCTACCCGGGGGCGCTGCTGGCCCGCTATCACCGCAGCGACTTTGCCGTGTTGCTGCCGCACCGAACGCTGAAAGAGTCAGAAAGCATCGCCAGCCAGCTGCTGAAGGCGGTGGATGCGCTGCCGCAGAGCAAAATGCTCGACAGGGACGATATGGTCCACATGGGTATCTGCGCCTGGCGTGGCGGGCAATCGACAGAACAGGTAATGGAACATGCGGAAGCGGCCACCCGCAACGCCGTGTTGCAGGGCGCGAACGGATGGGCGGTTTATGATGACTCCCTGCCGGAAAAAGGGCGCGGCAACGTACGCTGGCGGACGCTGATTGAGCAAATGCTTAGCCGCGGCGGACCGCGTATTTATCAAAAACCCGCGGTCATGAAAAACGGTAACGTTCATCACCGTGAACTGATGTGTCGTATTTTTGACGGTTCGGAAGAAGTTATCTCGGCGGAATATCTGCCGATGGTCCTGCAATTTGGTCTGTCCGAAGAGTATGACCGCCAGCAAATAACCCGGTTAATTCCGTTTTTATCTTTCTGGCCGGAAGAAAACCTGGCGCTGCAGGTCACCGTGGAGTCGTTAATACGTCCACGTTTTCAGCGCTGGCTACGTGATACATTAATGCAATGCGAAAAATCGCAACGCAAACACATTATTTTTGAACTTGCTGAGGCCGATGTAGGTCAACACATCAGCCGGTTACGTCCGGTGGTACGTTTGATCAATGCGCTCGGTGCGCGTGTCGCGGTGACGCAGGCAGGTTTAACGCTGGTCAGTACCGACTGGATTAAGGCGCTGGATGTGGAGTTATTAAAGCTACATCCAGGGCTGGTAAGGAATATTGAGAAGCGTACGGAAAACCAGCTGCTGGTACAGAGTCTGGTAGAAGCATGCAAGGGAACGCGAACGCAAGTATTTGCTGCGGGCGTGCGCTCCAGAGGCGAATGGCAGATGTTAACAGAGCGCGGTGTAATGGGTGGTCAGGGGGATTTTTTTGCTGCCTCTCAACCGCTTGACACCAACGTGAAAAAATATTTGCAAAGATACTCTGTTTGACCTGCCGTTTACGCTGTTTTCACGTAGAATATCGCGCCTGTAGCTTTGAGTATGTCGAGCAAAAAGCCAGTGAACGACCTTTAACGGTTACAAACGTCAGTGGGGAACGCTACTGTTTACTCAGCCCTGAGGGAGTCAGGGGATGATTTTGTAACATCAGGAAACGTACTGCACAAATTTTCACCGTTGCAGATGATTTTTGCGCCTTGTCGCTGCTGCGTGTGGTTGGTAAAGTAAGCGGATTTTGTTTTCCGCCCCAGCTTTCAGGATTATCCCTTAGTATGTTGAAAAAATTTCGTGGCATGTTTTCCAATGACCTGTCCATTGACCTGGGTACCGCGAATACCCTTATTTATGTAAAAGGACAAGGCATCGTATTGAATGAGCCTTCCGTTGTGGCCATTCGTCAGGATCGTGCAGGCTCGCCGAAAAGCGTGGCCGCTGTGGGTCATGACGCGAAGCAGATGCTGGGTCGTACCCCTGGCAACATCGCCGCTATTCGCCCAATGAAAGACGGCGTTATCGCCGACTTCTTCGTGACTGAAAAAATGCTTCAGCACTTCATCAAGCAGGTTCACAGCAACAGCTTCATGCGTCCAAGCCCGCGTGTTCTGGTGTGTGTGCCGGTTGGCGCAACCCAGGTAGAACGTCGCGCAATCCGTGAATCTGCCCAGGGTGCAGGTGCACGTGAAGTGTTCCTGATTGAAGAGCCAATGGCGGCGGCAATCGGTGCAGGTCTGCCTGTGTCTGAAGCGACCGGTTCCATGGTGGTGGATATCGGTGGCGGTACCACTGAAGTGGCCGTTATCTCTCTGAACGGCGTGGTGTACTCCTCTTCCGTACGTATCGGTGGTGACCGCTTCGACGAAGCCATCATTAATTATGTGCGCCGTAACTACGGCTCTCTGATCGGTGAAGCCACCGCAGAGCGTATCAAACATGAAATCGGCTCTGCGTATCCGGGCGATGAAGTGCGTGAGATCGAAGTACGTGGCCGTAACCTTGCTGAAGGTGTCCCACGCGGTTTCACCCTGAACTCCAACGAAATTCTGGAAGCTCTGCAGGAACCACTGACGGGCATCGTGAGCGCGGTAATGGTTGCGCTGGAACAGTGCCCACCAGAGCTGGCGTCCGATATCTCCGAGCGCGGTATGGTTCTGACCGGTGGTGGTGCGCTGCTGCGTAACCTCGACCGCCTGTTAATGGAAGAGACAGGTATTCCTGTCGTAGTTGCAGAAGATCCACTGACTTGCGTCGCCCGTGGTGGTGGCAAGGCGCTGGAAATGATCGACATGCACGGCGGCGATTTGTTCAGCGAAGAGTAGTCGAGTTTGAGAGGGTAGCAATTTGCTACCCTTTCTCTCTGACGCGAGAATACGCATAGCCTATGAAGCCAATTTTTAGCCGTGGCCCATCGCTACAGTTTCGCCTCATTCTGGCGGTTCTGGTTGCGCTTGGGGTCATTATTGCCGATAGCCGCCTCGGTACGTTCAGCCAGATCCGAACGTACATGGATACCGCCGTCAGTCCTTTCTACTTTATATCCAATGGTCCCCGTGAACTGCTCGACTCCGTTTCTCAAACGCTGTCTTCACGTGACCAACTCGAACTCGAAAACCGGGCATTACGTCAGGAACTGTTGCTGAAAAACAGCGAACTGCTGATGCTGGGGCAATATAAGCAGGAGAACGCGCGTCTGCGTGAACTGCTCGGCTCGCCGCTGCGTCAGGATGAGCAGAAAATGGTCACTCAGGTGATCTCCACGGTGAACGACCCTTATAGCGATCAGGTTGTGATCGACAAGGGGAGCGTGAACGGGGTGTATGAAGGTCAGCCTGTTATCAGTGATAAAGGCGTTGTGGGCCAGGTTGTTGCCGTGGCCAAACTGACCAGCCGCGTGCTGCTGATTTGCGATGCCACGCATGCCCTGCCGATCCAGGTTCTGCGCAACGATATCCGCGTGATTGCGGCCGGTAACGGCTGTACGGACGACCTGCAGCTGG
The DNA here is from genome assembly GCF_043965265.1 of Enterobacter sp. ECC-249. Classification (NCBI taxonomy): domain Bacteria; kingdom Pseudomonadati; phylum Pseudomonadota; class Gammaproteobacteria; order Enterobacterales; family Enterobacteriaceae; genus Enterobacter; species Enterobacter sp. ECC-249. The sequence continues at coordinate 100,329 of NZ_CP143660.1, read as the reverse complement.
AACATCTGCCTGCTAACACGGATATTCGCGTGGGCGACGTGCTGGTGACCTCCGGCCTGGGTGGCCGCTTCCCTGAAGGCTATCCGGTTGCGGTGGTCTCTTCGGTCAAGCTGGATACCCAGCGTGCCTATACCGTGATTCAGGCGCGTCCAACCGCCGGTCTGCAGCGTCTGCGCTATCTGCTGCTGCTGTGGGGCGCCGATCGTAACGGTGCTAATCCGATGACGCCTGAAGAGGTGCATCGAGTAGCAAACGAGCGCCTGATGCAGATGATGCCGCAGGTTCTCCCGCCTGCGGATTCCATGGGGCCGCCTGCGCCTGTTCCGGCGCCGGCAACAGGGTTAACGCAGCCGCTTCCGGATGCGCCGCCACCGCCTAAACTCTCTTCGGGAGGGCAGTAGTGGCAAGCTATCGTAGCCAGGGACGCTGGGTCATCTGGCTCTCGTTTCTCATTGCACTGTTGCTGCAAGTGATGCCCTGGCCGGATGACATTCTCGTTTTCCGGCCAAACTGGGTATTGCTCATTTTGCTCTACTGGATCCTTGCCCTGCCGCATCGCGTAAATGTCGGCACAGGTTTCGTGATGGGTGCCATACTGGATCTCATTAGCGGCTCTACGCTTGGCGTGCGCGCCTTGTCCATGAGCATTATTGCGTACCTCGTCGCACTCAAATTCCAGCTCTTTCGTAACCTTGCGCTCTGGCAACAGGCCCTGGTTGTGATGTTGTTGTCGCTCGCTGCGGATATCGTTGTTTTCTGGGCAGAGTTTTTAGTGATCAACGTCTCTTTCCGACCGGAAGTGTTCTGGAGTAGTGTAGTAAACGGTGTGCTCTGGCCATGGCTGTTCCTGCTGATGCGTAAGATTCGCCAGCAGTTTGCTGTGCAATAAAAGGTTTCTATGACGTCTTTGTATCTCGCTTCCGGCTCCCCACGCCGTCAGGAACTCCTGACGCAGCTAGGGGTCTCTTTTGAACGCATCGTGACCGGCATTGAAGAAAAACGTGCTGAGGGCGAAAGCGCTCAACAGTACGTGTCACGTCTGGCGAGGGAGAAAGCGCAGGCGGGCGTGGCCAGTGTGCCACGCGATCTACCCGTGCTGGGAGCAGATACCATCGTTATCCTGAACGGTGAAGTGCTGGAAAAACCGCGCGACGCCGATCATGCGGCGCGCATGCTACGCAAGCTGTCCGGACAAACGCATCAGGTGATGACCGCCGTCGCGCTGGCCGATCGCCAGCACGTGCTGGACTGCCTGGTGGTGACGGAAGTGACCTTCAGAGTACTTACCGACGACGACATCGCCGCTTATATTGCCAGCGGTGAACCGATGGATAAAGCAGGTGCATACGGTATTCAGGGGCTGGGTGGCTGTTTTGTCAGGAAGATTAATGGCAGCTATCACGCCGTAGTCGGCTTACCGCTGGTGGAAACGTATGAGTTGCTGAGCAATTTTAACTCACTGCGTGAGGGAAGGGATAATTATGACGGCTGAATTGTTGGTAAACGTAACGCCATCGGAAACCCGTGTGGCCTATATTGATGGTGGCATTCTTCAGGAAATTCATATTGAGCGTGAAGCGCGGCGCGGAATAGTAGGCAATATCTACAAAGGTCGTGTCAGTCGTGTACTACCGGGTATGCAGGCGGCTTTTGTAGATATTGGACTGGATAAGGCGGCATTTTTACATGCTTCCGATATCATGCCGCACACCGAGTGCGTCGCGGGCGAAGAGCAAAAGCAGTTTGCCGTGCGCGATATTTCTGAACTTGTGCGTCAGGGACAGGATCTGATGGTGCAGGTGGTGAAAGATCCACTCGGAACCAAAGGCGCCCGTCTAACCACCGACATCACCTTACCTTCCCGCTATCTGGTCTTTATGCCCGGCGCGTCGCACGTGGGCGTCTCACAGCGTATTGAGAGCGAAACCGAGCGCGAACGTCTGAAAAAAGTGGTCAGCGCCTACTGCGATGAACAGGGCGGATTTATCATCCGTACCGCTGCGGAAGGGATCAGCGAAGAAGACCTGGCATCGGATGCGGCATACCTGAAGCGCGTCTGGACAAAAGTGATGGAGCGTAAAAAACGCAACCAGACCCGCTACCAGCTCTACGGTGAACTGGCGCTTGCTCAGCGCGTTCTGCGTGACTTTGCTGACGCGCAGCTCGACCGGATTCGCGTGGACTCGCGCCTGACCTATGAAGCGCTGCTGGAATTTACCGCTGAGTACATCCCGGAGATGCCTGGCCTGCTGGAGCATTATTCAGGACGTCAGCCGATCTTCGATCTCTATGATGTCGAAAACGAGATCCAGCGTGCCCTGGAGCGTAAGGTTGAGCTGAAGTCCGGCGGCTATCTGATCATCGATCAGACCGAGGCGATGACCACCGTCGATATTAACACCGGCGCGTTCGTCGGCCATCGCAACCTGGATGACACCATCTTCAACACCAACATCGAAGCCACGCAGGCGATTGCGCGCCAGCTTCGTCTGCGCAATCTGGGCGGCATTATCATCATCGACTTTATCGATATGAGTAATGAAGACCATCGTCGCCGCGTGCTGCACTCGCTTGAGCAGGCGCTGAGTAAAGATCGCGTGAAAACCAGCATCAACGGCTTCTCACAGCTGGGGCTGGTGGAAATGACGCGTAAGCGTACCCGTGAGAGCGTGGAGCATGTGCTATGTAATGAATGCCCAACCTGCCATGGACGCGGAACGGTAAAGACGGTTGAGACCGTCTGCTACGAAATTATGCGTGAAATCGTCCGTGTTCATCATGCCTACGACTCCGATCGTTTTCTGGTCTATGCTTCCCCTGCGGTGGCTGAAGCGCTGAAAGGCGAAGAGTCACACGCGCTGGCGGAAGTGGAAATCTTTGTCGGCAAACAGGTAAAAGTACAAATTGAACCGCTCTATAACCAGGAGCAGTTTGACGTCGTGATGATGTAAGACGCAGTACGCTGCGTGACGAATGCTGACAAGGAGAGATGCGTGAGGCGATTGCCGGGGATTTTATTGCTTACAGGGGCAACGCTGGTCGTGATTGTCGCGTTGCTCGTGAGCGGGCTACGTCTCGTATTACCGCATCTGGACAGCTGGCGTCCGCAGCTGCTGGCGAAAATCGAATCCACCACCGGCGTGCCGGTGAATGTCAGCCAGATTAGCGCTAACTGGCAGAATTTTGGCCCGACGCTCGATGTCCGGGATATCAACGCCAGCCTGAAAGATGGCGGCTACCTGAAAATCAAACGCGTGACCCTGGCGCTGGACGTCTGGCAAAGCCTGCTGCATCTGCGCTGGCAGTTTCGCGATCTCACCTTTTATCAACTCCAGTTTCTGACCAATACACCGCTGTCTGGCGGTGATAGCGGTCAGGGTCTTGAAGCCAACCGCTTCAGCGATCTTTTCCTCCGCCAGTTCGATCATTTCGATCTGCGCGACAGCGAAGTGAGCTTCATAACCCTTTCCGGCCAGCGCGCCGAGCTGGCGATCCCGCAGTTGACCTGGCTCAACGGCAAGGATCGGCACCGCGCCGAGGGGCAGGTCAATCTCTCAAGCCTGAACGGCCAGCACGGCGTGATGCAGGTGCGTATGGATCTGCGCGACGATGACGGCCTGTTAAACAACGGCAAAGTCTGGCTGCAGGCCGACGATGTGGACGTCAAGCCGTGGCTGGGCGACTGGATCCAACAAAATATGCAGCTGGAAACGGCCCGCTTCAGCCTTGAAGGCTGGCTGACCCTGACCAAAGGCGAATTTGCCAGCGGCGATATCTGGCTGAAGCAGGGTGGCGCAAGCTGGAAAGGCGAAAAACAGCAGCATCAGCTTTCCGTCGATAACCTCACCGCGCACGTGACGCAGGAGAAAGAGGGCTGGCAGTTTGCCATTCCGGATACGCGCATCACCATGGACGGCAAGCCCTGGCCGCGCGGTGCGCTGACGCTGGCCTGGATGCCGGAGCAGGACGTTGGCGGCACGGCCAGTAAACGCAGCGACGAGCTGCGCATCCGCGCCAGCAACCTGGATTTGGCAGCCATTGAAGGCCTTCGCTCGATGGCGGCAAAGCTCTCTCCGGACCTGGGCGAGATCTGGCTGGCTACGCAGCCGAGCGGAAAGATTGATTCTCTGGCGCTGGATATCCCGCTTCAGGCGACGGAAAAAACCCGCTTCCAGGCAACGTGGAAAGATCTGGCCTGGAAGCAGTGGAAGCTGCTGCCGGGAGCGGAGCATTTTAGCGGCAAGCTCGAAGGCAGCGTGGAAAACGGCAGGCTGACGGTTGATATGCACGACGCCAAAATGCCTTACGAGACGGTCTTCCGCGCGCCGCTGGAAATTGAACAGGGCAGCGCGGTGCTGAACTGGCTCCGTAACGACAAGGGTTTCCAGCTTGATGGCCGCCATATTGATGTGAAAGCCAAAGCGGTGCACGCGCGCGGCGATTTCCGCTATATGCAGCCTGAAGGTGATGAGCCTTGGCTGGGCATTCTGGCCGGGATCAGCACCGATGACGGTTCTCAGGCCTGGCGCTACTTCCCGGAAAACCTGATGGGAAAAGCCCTGGTAGACTATCTCAGCGGCGCGATTCAGGGCGGTCAGGCGGACAATGCCACGCTGGTCTACGGCGGTAACCCGCATCTTTTCCCGTACAAACATAATGAAGGCCAGTTCCAGGTGCTGGTGCCGCTGCATAACGCGACCTTCGCGTTCCAGCCTGGCTGGCCCGCGCTGAAAGACCTGAATATTGAACTCAACTTCCTCAATGATGGACTATGGATGAAGTCCGACAGCGTGGCGCTGGGCGGCGTGACGGCCAGTAACCTGACGGCCAATATTCCGGATTACTCAAAAGAGAAGCTGCTGATTGACGCCGACATCAACGGTCCCGGCAAGGCGGTGGGGCCTTACTTTGAGGAGACGCCGCTGAAAGAGTCGCTGGCGGCGACGCTTCAGCAGCTGCAGCTTGATGGCGATGTGAATGCTCGCTTACATCTTGATATCCCGCTGGACGGTGAGATGACCACCGCGAAAGGCGACGTCCGTCTGAAGAACAACAGTCTGTACATAAAACCCCTTGAAAGCACCCTGAAAAACCTCAGCGGGCAGTTCAGCTTTGACAACGGTAACCTGAAGAGCGAGCCGCTTACGGCCAGCTGGTTTAATCAGCCCGTTAACATTGACTTTACGACCACCGAAGGTGAAAAGGCTTATCAGGTGGCCGTCAATCTGGACGGTAACTGGCAGCCAGCGCGCATGGACGTCCTGCCGAAGCCTGTTGAGGCGTCAGTGCAGGGCGCAGTTGCCTGGCAGGGTAAAGTGGCAATCGACCTGCCTTATCACGCGGGGGCGCAGTATAAGGTCGACATCACGGGCGATCTGAAAAATCTTCACAGCCAGCTGCCTGCGCCGCTGGATAAACAGGCCGGACAGCCGCTGCCGGTAAAGCTGAACGTCGATGGCAACCTTAACAGCTTCGCGCTGACCGGCAGCGCGGGTGGGACAAACCACTTCAACAGCCGCTGGCTGCTTAACCGCAAGCTCACCCTCGACAAAGCCATCTGGACGACGGATAGCCGCTCCACGCCGCCGCTGCCGGAGCAGCCGGGCATTGAGCTGAATCTTCCGCCGATGGACGGTGCAGAGTGGCTGGCGCTGTTCCAGAAAGGCGTTGGGCAAAACGTTGATGAAACCGCCCAGTTCCCGCAGGCCATTACCGTACGCACGCCGTCGCTGATGCTGGGCGGGCAGCAGTGGAACAACCTGAGTATTGTCTCGCAGCCTGGCGCTAACGGTACGAAGGTGGAGGCCCAGGGAAGGGAGATCAACGGTACGCTGACCATGCGCAATCACGCGCCGTGGCAGGCGGCGATCCGCTACCTCTACTACAACCCGGCAAGCGCCGCGAGCGGAAAAGATAAACCGGCTGAGACGTCGCCATTGAGTAATGTCTCCCGCGTCGATTTTAGCGGCTGGCCCGATCTCCAGCTGCGCTGTGCGGAGTGCTGGCTGTGGGGGCAGAAATATGGCCGCATCGACGGTGATTTTGCCATCCAGGGAAACACGCTTAAGCTCTCCGGCGGCCTGGTTGATACCGGTTTTGGCCGTATGACGGCCGCAGGGGAATGGGTAAATAACCCTGGCGAGCAGCGAACATCCCTTAAGGGCGACATTAAAGGCAACAAGCTGGACGCGGCAGCCAATTTCTTTGGCATCAGCACGCCGCTGCGCGGCTCGTCATTTGACGTCGACTACGATCTTCACTGGCGTGACGCCCCGTGGAAACCGGATGAGGCCTCGCTGAACGGTATTCTGAAAACCCGCTTCGGCAAAGGTGAAATTGCCGACGTGAGCACGGGGCGCGCCGGGCAGATCCTGCGCTTGCTGAGTTTTGATGCGCTGCTGCGCAAGCTGCGCTTCGATTTCAGCGATACCTTCAGCGAAGGTTTCTACTACGATTCCATCCGCAGCACGGCGTGGATCAAGGACGGCGTTCTGCATACGGACGACACGCTGGTGGATGGCCTGGAAGCTGATATCGCCATGAAAGGCTCCGTTAACCTCGTGCGCCGCGAACTGGATATGGAAGCCGTCGTGGCACCGGAAATTTCCGCGAGCGTGGGCGTGGCGGCCGCCTTTGTGGTCAACCCGATTGTCGGAGCGGCGGTGTTTGCCGCCAGCAAAGTGCTGGGTCCACTCTGGAGCAAGGTCTCCATTCTGCGCTACCGCATTACCGGACCGGTAGACAAACCGCAGATTAACGAGGTGCTGCGCCAGCCGCGCAAAGAAGCACAGCAATGATTTGACGTGGGCAGGTAATTGCCTCACTCTCAATAAATACGATCTTTATACCGCCACGGGCGGCAACGAACGAGTAGCAATACGATGAGTCTGAACCTGGTAAGTGAACATTTGCTCGCAGCGAACGGCCTGAGCCATCAGGACCTGTTCTCCATTCTTGGTCAACTGACCGAACGCCGTCTCGACTACGGCGACCTTTATTTCCAGTCGAGCTATCACGAATCCTGGGTTTTAGAAGACAGCATCATCAAGGATGGCTCCTACAACATCGACCAGGGCGTTGGCGTCCGTGCCGTCAGCGGCGAGAAAACCGGTTTTGCCTATGCCGATCAGATTAGCCTTACCGCACTTGAGCAGAGCGCGCAGGCCGCGCGTACCATTGTGCGTGATACCGGCGATGGTCGCGTGAAAACCCTGGGAGAAGTGCAGCACTCTGCGCTCTATACCAGCATCGATCCGCTGCAGAGCATGAGCCGTGAAGAGAAGCTGGATATCCTGCGTCGCGTGGACAAAGTCGCCCGTGCGGCGGACAAACGCGTGCAGGAAGTTTCTGCCAGCCTGAGCGGTGTGTATGAGCTGATTCTGGTTGCGGCAACCGACGGCACCCTGGCGGCAGATGTCCGTCCGCTGGTGCGTCTCTCCATTAGCGTGCAGGTCGATGAAGACGGTAAACGCGAGCGCGGCTCAAGCGGCGGCGGCGGTCGTTTCGGCTATGACTGGTTCCTGGGCGACGTTGACGGTGAAGCACGCGCTGACGCGTGGGCAAAAGAAGCCGTGCGCATGGCGCTGGTGAATCTGAATGCTGTCGCGGCGCCGGCGGGCTCATTCCCGGTGGTGCTGGGTGCCGGCTGGCCGGGCGTATTGTTGCATGAGGCGGTAGGCCACGGTCTGGAAGGTGACTTTAACCGTCGCGGTACGTCCGTGTTCAGCGGTCAGATTGGGCAACTTGTCTCCTCGGAGCTGTGCACCGTGGTGGATGACGGCACCATGCTCGATCGCCGCGGCTCGGTGGCTATCGACGATGAAGGTACGCCTGGCCAGTACAATGTGCTGATCGAAAACGGCGTGCTGAAAGGCTACATGCAGGACAAACTCAACGCGCGCCTGATGGGCGTTGCGCCGACGGGCAACGGACGCCGTGAATCCTACGCGCACCTGCCGATGCCGCGCATGACCAACACCTACATGCTGCCGGGCAAATCCACGCCGCAGGAGATTATCGAGTCCGTTGATTACGGTATCTTTGCGCCTAACTTTGGCGGCGGCCAGGTGGACATCACCTCCGGTAAGTTTGTTTTCTCCACGTCAGAAGCGTATCTGATCGAGAAAGGCAAAGTGACCAAAGCGGTGAAGGGGGCGACGCTGATTGGCTCCGGTATTGAAGCCATGCAGCAGATCTCCATGGTCGGCAACGATCTGAAGCTGGATAACGGCGTGGGCGTCTGCGGTAAAGAGGGTCAGAGCCTGCCGGTTGGCGTGGGCCAGCCGACGCTGAAAGTGGACAACCTGACGGTAGGCGGCACGGCGTAATTTTCTTCCCCTCACCCTAACCCTCTCCCAAAAGGGGAGAGGGGATTGCTCTGCGCTGTCTTTTCTCCCTCGCCCTTCTGGGGAAAGGCTTACTCTTTCCTTCTCCCCCGCATCCCCTGAAATAGCTCCGCCACGTCCACAAAGTACTCGGTCAGATAGTTAATACACACCTGTACCTTGAGCGGGAGTTTGTCTTTTTCGGTATACAGGGCGTACACCGGACGCGGATCGGACTGGTAGCGCGGGAAGAGGATCTCCAGCACGCCGCTGTTGATCTCGTTGATCACCCACATTAACGGCACGTAGGCGATCCCGGCGCCGGCCACCAGCCAGCGTGAAATGGTCATCGGATCGTTGGTGACAAACCGCCCTTCCGGCAGCAGCCTGGTGGAGATCCCTTCCGGGGCAATCAGCTCAAATTCATTATCGGGCCGCACGCTGTACTCCAGCCACGAGTGGTTGATGAGATCGGCGGGTTTCTCCGGCACACCGTACTGCGCCAGATAGCTCTTCGAAGCGCAGACGACCATCGGCATGCTGCCCAGCCGTCGCGAGAACAGGCTGGAATCCTGCAGCGCCCCGACGCGGATCACCACGTCCAGCCCGTCGGCAATCAGATCCGGCGCCGGGATACCTGTCACCAGATTGACGGTAAGCCCGGGGTACTCTTTCAGCATATCCGCCGTCATGGCAGCGAGAACATTTTGTGCCATAGTTGAAGAACACCCGATGCGCAGCGTGCCGATAGGTGTGTTGTTGAAGGCGTAGAGCTGTTCGTGAACATCCTGCACTTCAAGCAGCATGCGGCGACAGCCCTGATAGTAAATTTTGCCCGCTTCCGTCAGCCCAATGCTGCGGGTACTGCGGTTGAGCAGCTTGACCTGAAGCTCATCTTCCAGTTTGGACACCGTCTGGCTGATGGATGAGACGCTCATCTGAAGCTGGCGGGCAGCGGCGGTAAAGGAGCCCAGTTCAACCACTTTGGCGAAGACTGACATGCGTTTTAAACGTTCCATTGTTCACTCTGGCTTAAAAGTGATTTAGATCACATATTATAGATAACAGCATAACAGTTACGTTAATATATTATTTATTACATAACGGCTGCGCCATTCTCGCCCGGCGTTTCTTGCTCTCCTGCGATGGCGTGCGCTAAAAAATTCTGAAGCCTGCACTCTCTCTTATCAAGGTCAACATGAGTCTGTTTCCCGTTATCGTGGTGTTCGGTCTGTCGTTCCCACCGATATTTTTCGAGCTTCTTTTATCACTGGCGATCTTCTGGCTGGTGCGCAAGGTGCTGGTTCCTACCGGGATCTACGATTTCGTCTGGCACCCTGCATTGTTCAATACCGCGCTGTATTGCTGCCTGTTTTACCTGATATCGCGCATGTTTGTCTGAGGTTGATGTGAAAACGCTAACAAGAAAAATCTCCCGCACTGCCATCACGATGGCGCTGGTTATCCTCGCCTTCATCGCTATTTTCCGCGCCTGGGTCTATTACACCGAATCACCGTGGACGCGTGATGCACGCTTCAGCGCCGATGTGGTGGCGATCGCCCCTGACGTGGCCGGTCTTATCACGGCGGTCAACGTTCACGATAACCAACTGGTGAAAAAAGATCAGGTTCTGTTCACCATCGACCAGCCTCGTTACCAGAAAGCACTGGAAGAGGCGGAAGCGGACGTGGCCTATTACCAGGCGCTGGCTGCGGAAAAACGCCGCGAGGCTGGCCGCCGTAACCAGCTTGGCGTTCAGGCAATGTCCCGTGAAGAGATTGACCAGTCCAACAACGTGCTGCAAACCGTACTGCACCAGCTGGCGAAAGCACAGGCAACGCGGGATCTGGCGAAGCTCGATCTGGAACGCACCGTGATCCGTGCGCCGTCTGATGGCTGGGTGACCAACCTTAACGTCTACGCCGGGGAATTCATTACCCGTGGCTCGACCGCCGTGGCGCTGGTGAAACAGAACTCCTTCTACGTGCTCGCCTATATGGAAGAGACCAAGCTGGAAGGCGTACGTCCCGGCTACCGCGCAGAAATCACGCCGCTGGGCAGCAACCGCGTGTTTAAAGGTACCGTCGACAGCGTCGCCGCAGGGGTGACCAACTCCAGCAGTTCGAACGATGCAAAAGGGATGGCGACGGTAGATTCCAACCTTGAGTGGGTGCGTCTGGCCCAGCGCGTGCCGGTCCGTATCCATCTGGACGAACAGCAGGGCAACCTGTGGCCTGCGGGTACCACGGCGACGGTGGTGATTACCGGTGAAAAAGATCGGGATGCCAGCCAGGACTCGTTCTTCCGTAAAATCGCCCACCGTCTGCGCGAGTTTGGTTAATCGCTATGGGCATCTTTTCCATCGCCAGCCAGCACATTCGCTTCGCCGTGAAGCTGGCGTGTGCCATTGTGCTGGCGCTGTTTGTAGGCTTCCACTTCCAGCTTGAAACCCCTCGCTGGGCAGTGCTGACGGCCGCGATTGTCGCGGCGGGCCCGGCCTTTGCTGCGGGTGGGGAACCCTATTCAGGTGCGATCCGCTATCGCGGGATGCTGCGTATCATCGGGACGTTTATCGGCTGTTTTGCGGCGCTGACCATTATTATTCTGATGATCCGCACGCCGCTGCTGATGCTGATGGTGTGCTGTATCTGGGCAGGTTTCTGCACCTGGATCTCGTCTCTGGTGAAAGTGGAGAACTCCTACGCCTGGGGACTGGCGGGCTATACCGCGCTGATTATTGTCATCACCATTCAGTCTGAACCGCTGCTCGCCCCGCAGTTTGCGGTGGAGCGATGCAGCGAGATTGTGATTGGTATTGTCTGTGCGATTATTGCGGACCTGCTGTTCTCCCCGCGCTCCATCAAGCAGGAAGTTGACCGTGAGCTTGACGCGCTGATTGTCGCTCAGTACCAGCTGATGCAGCTCTGCATCAAGCACGGCGACAGCGAAGAGGTGGATAAAGCCTGGAGCGGGCTGGTTCGCCGCACGCAGGCGCTGGAAGGGATGCGCAGCAATCTCAATATGGAGTCGTCACGCTGGGCTCGCGCAAACCGTCGTCTGAAAGCCCTTAATACGGTCTCGTTAACGCTGATTACCCAGGCATGCGAAACCTATCTGATACAGAACACCCGGCCGGAAGCGGTCACCGATACCTTCCGCGAGCTGTTCGCCGAGCCGGTGGAAACGGTGCAGGACGTGCACAAGCAGCTTAAGCGTATGCGCAGGGTTATCGCCTGGACAGGGGAGCGCGACACGCCGGTAACCATCTATACCTGGGTCGGCGCCGCGACGCGCTACCTGCTGCTGAAACGCGGCGTGATCGGGAATACAAAAATCAGCGCGGCGGAAGAAGAAGTGCTGCAGGGCGAAGTGGTGATCAAGGCGGAATCAGCCGAACGCCATCACGCGATGGTTAACTTCTGGCGTACGACGCTTGCCTGTATGCTCGGCACGCTGTTCTGGCTGTGGACGGGCTGGACGTCCGGCAGCGGCGCGATGGTGATGATTGCCGTCGTGACCGCACTGGCGATGCGTCTGCCTAATCCGCGTATGGTCGCCATCGATTTCCTGTACGGCACCATTGCCGCCCTGCCGATAGGTGCGCTCTACTTTCTGGTCATCATCCCGTCGACGCAGCAGAGCATGCTGCTGCTCTGTATTAGCCTGGCGGTGATGGCGTTCTTTATCGGCATTGAAGTGCAAAAGCGGCGTCTGGGATCGCTGGGGGCGCTGGCGAGTACGATTAACATCATTGTGCTCGATAACCCGATGACCTTCCACTTTAGTCAGTTCCTCGACAGCGCGTTAGGTCAGCTGGTGGGCTGTTTCCTGGCTATGATGGTGATACTGCTGGTGCGGGATAACTCGCAGGCAAGAACGGGCCGCGTACTGTTGAACCAGTTTGTGTCGGCCGCCGTGTCGTCGATGACAACCAACACCGCGCGCCGTAAAGAGAACCATCTGCCCGCGCTCTACCAGCAGCTGTTTTTACTGCTGAACAAGTTCCCGGGCGATATCGCCAAGTTCCGCCTGGCGTTAACCATGATCATCGCGCACCAGCGTCTGCGTAACGCACCGGTGCCTATCAACGACGATCTGTCGGCCTGGCACCGCCAGCTGCGTCGTACCGCTGACCACGTGCTTTCCGCCAGCAGTGATGACAAACGACGTCGCTACTTTACGCAACTGCTTGAAGAGCTGGATATCTACCAGGAGAAGCTTAAAACCTGGGAAGCGCCGCCTCAGGTGACCGAGCCGGTAGGACGGCTGGTGTTTATGCTGCATCGCTACCAGAACGCTCTCACGGATAGCTGACTGAAGTAAAAAAACCGACGCCAAAAGCGTCGGTTTTTTTGTGGCTATACTTATTCCAGCACGTTCTTACATTTCAGGAAGGGAGGACACATGACGACCCAGGCGCTTCAGGATCACATCCTTTTTCAGACCGGTTATCTGGTCAACGGAATCTGGAAAACGCTGGACACGACCTTCGATGTGCTTAACCCCGCGACCGGGGAAGTCATCGCGAAAGTCGCCAAAGCGGGTAAAGCACAAACCGAAGAGGCTATTGCAGCGGCCACCAAAGCCTTCCCGGCCTGGCGTGCCAAAACCGCGAAAGAGCGCTCGGCGATTCTTTATCGCTGGTACGAACTGATTATTGAGAATAAAAGCTGGCTCGGGCGGTTAATGACCACCGAACAGGGCAAGCCGCTGAAAGAAGCGGAAGGCGAAGTCGAGTACGCCGCCAGCTTTATCCAGTGGTTTGCCGAAGAAGCCAAACGCGCGAACGGTGAAATTATTCCGCCGATCAAACCCGGCTCACGCATTCTGGCGACCCGTGAACCCATTGGCGTGGTCGCGGCGATTACGCCGTGGAACTTCCCGATGGCCATGCTCACCCGCAAGTTAGGCCCGGCGCTGGCTGCAGGGTGCACCGGGGTGATAAAACCGGCCAATAACACACCGCTCAGCGCCTTTGCGCTGCTTACCCTGGCGAAACAGGCCGGTGTGCCCGACGGCGTGCTTAACGCCGTAGCCGGGAATACGCATGAAATCAGCGATGCGATCATGGCAAGCCGCGACGTGCGTAAAATCTCCTTTACCGGTTCAACCTCCGTCGGCAAAACGCTGGTGCGTAACGCCGCAGAAACCATGAAAAAAGTTTCGATGGAGCTGGGGGGAAATGCCCCGTATATCGTTTTTGAGGATGCAGATATCGACGCGGCGGTGAAGGGGGCGATTGCCAACAAGTTCCGCAATGCCGGGCAGGTCTGCGTCAGCGTGAACCGTTTTTATATTCAGGAAACCGTCTACGACAAATTTGTGAATAAACTCGCCGATGCGGTGAATGCGCTGAAAGTGGGGAATGGTCTTGACGAGGGCGTTGTTGTCGGGCCGCTGATTGAATCGGCTGCGGTCGACAAGGTGCGTGAGCATGTCGACGATGCCGTTGCCCGGGGCGCAACCGTACTGGCTGGGGGTAAGCCCCATCCGCTTGGCGGGAATTTCTGGATGCCAACCGTACTGGGCGACTGCCATGAAGGCATGAAGCTGGCAGAAGAAGAGACGTTTGGGCCGGTTGCGGCGTGCTTCCGTTTCACCTCGGAAGATGAAGTTATCCAGCGCGCCAACAACACGCCCTATGGGCTGGCGGCTTACTTCTATACCCAGAATCTCTCACGTGTTTTCCGCGTTTCGCAGGCGATCGAGAGTGGGATGATCGGCATTAACGAGTGTGCTGTTTCCACGGAACTGGGGCCTTTTGGCGGCGTAAAAGAGTCAGGTCTTGGACGAGAGGGCTCCGTGCTGGGCCTGGAAGAGTACCTGGAAGTGAAAACCCTGCATATTGGGGGATTATAATAGACAGGGCGGCATCTGCCGCTCGCCTGGACTGGGTGGCTGGCAATGAAAACCTATACGTTTGATTTTGACGAGATCGACAGTCAGGAAGACTTCTACCGTGAATTTATCCGGGCATTTGATCTTGAACGGGAAAGCGTGACGAATCTGGATACGCTGTGGGACGTGGTCACCGGCAGTCTGTTGCCGCTCCCGCTGGAAATTGAGTTCATCCATTTGCCCGATAAGCTTCGAAGACGTTTTGGCGCGCTGATATTGCTGTTCGATGAAGCGGAAGAAGAGCTGGAAGGGCAGCTGCGTTTTAACGCGCGACACTGAATGAAAAAAAGCCCCTGACCATGAGGCCAGGGGCAAGTCGTATGATGAGATACGACGAGGGTTTATTTATACAGTTCTGCCGTTGCATGCCAGTGGTCACCCTGATTCAGTTCGGTGACGCGATAGCTGCTGGCGCCTGCTTTTTCAGCTTTGGCAGCCAGTTCGTGACGGATATCCATCGGAGAGCCGGTGACAGACGTCACGGAGATGCTGCCCATAGGCTGCAGATTTTGTGCCTGGTCGGCATTCACCTGCTGTACGGCTGCGCTTGCGCCGAAAGAGAGAACAGATGCCAGACCGAGGGTTGCGATGATCAATTTGGTTTTCATAGTCTTTACTCCTGAATAGGTTTTTTTACTCAACGGCGAGAAGGGTTGAACCGCTATTTTTATGCCTGGTGCCGTTGAGTGGAGATTTACGTGTTCAGCTATTACTAAAACTTATTTGTACAGCTCTGCGGTGGCGTGCCACTGGTCACCAGATCGCGCTTCGATGATGCGATAGGCTGACGCACCCTGTTCTTCCGCTTTTTTGTTCAGCATCTCATGCATGTCCATTGGAGACGTGCCGACCGCACCGACAGAAACCGTACCGATGGCCTGGCGGGATTGCGCCTGGTCAGCATTGATAGAGTCAGCCGCGAAAGCACCGAATGACAGGACAGACAGGACGCTCAGCGCCGCTACAGTAGATTTGATTTTCATGATTCTTACCTCGTCGAATTTTTTAGTGGGGTCTTGTTTCGTGACCCTCATCACAAAATCAAGTATACACTAATAACGGTAAAAATTAATACCAGACTAATGGTTTCTCTTGTTATTACGTGTTAACCAGTCTGTTTTTTATAACCAAATTGCATAATATTGGGTGTTTTTTGTCCACTTCTGACGGTCATATCTAATTAAATCATATGGATATCCGCTTTTGATTTTTTGTGCGATTTTTTGATTTAGCATTCACCAGATGAATGTTAATGGGTGGTAAAAAGCACTATTTGTCAAAGTGAAGGGCAGTTGAAAAGAGGGGGAAACGCAGCGGAAGCAGAACGATCCCCGCAGCGGCGCTACGGGGAGAGGGGATTAGAGTTCCTGTTCGAACAGAACCAGAATCGCTTCGTGGAGGTCCTTCACGGAGAAACCGCTAGCCGGTGTGGTAAAGATGGTGTCATCGCCGGCGATAGTCCCGAGGATGCCTTCCGTTTTACCCAACGAGTCCAGCATGCGGGCAATCAGCTGTGCGGCACCCGGGCTTGTGTGGATCACCACAACGGCGTCGTTATAATCGATATCCAGAACCAGATTCTTGAGCGGGCTGGAGGTGGTCGGCACGCCAAGTTCTGCCGGCAGGCAATAGACCATCTCCATCTTGGCGTTACGGGTACGCACCGCGCCAAACTTCGTTAACATGCGGGAGACTTTCGACTGGTTGATGTTATCGAAGCCTTGTTCCTGCAGCGCCTGAACAATTTCTCCCTGAGAACTGAATTTCTCTTCTTTAAGTAGCGCCTTAAACGCCTTTACTAATTCTTCTTGCTTAGACGAGCTTCGCATAAGTCACCCGGAATATGACGATAGAAACAACATTATTATGCATGTGGATGAATTTTTATGCAAATTATCTACTCAGCGCCAGGCTGAAATAATGTTATGAAAGGGAGTAATTTTATCAGATTTCGTTATCAGAAAACATGCCTGGGTCACGCCGCGCAAATAAGCTTAAAAGTAAATTAAATGTTATCAAAATGATGTTGTTTTGGTGGCGGGGCAGGGTGTATTGTAACCACCTCTTAAAGCGTTGCCCTCTGTCGTCAGATAGTCTTCTGATGAGAGATAAAGTCGCGTGACCTCAAATTCTTTAGCTACGAAAATTGTAATTATTTACTTGCTGAATTATGGTCGCCGCAACGGATTTACAGATACTTAAGTTAACCATAATAAGGAGTTTAGGATGAAAGTCGCAGTCCTCGGCGCTGCTGGTGGTATCGGCCAGGCGCTTGCCCTACTACTGAAAACCCAACTGCCTTCAGGCTCAGAACTCTCCCTGTACGATATTGCCCCGGTAACCCCAGGTGTGGCGGTTGACCTGAGCCACATCCCGACTGCTGTAAAAATCAAAGGCTTCTCCGGTGAAGATGCACGTCCTGCACTGCAGGGTGCCGACGTGGTGCTGATTTCTGCAGGCGTGGCGCGTAAGCCAGGCATGGATCGTTCAGACCTGTTCAACGTCAACGCGGGCATCGTGAAAAACCTGGTGCAGCAGATTGCAGAAATCTGCCCGAAAGCATGCATCGGGATTATCACTAACCCGGTGAACACCACCGTGGCTATCGCGGCAGAAGTGCTGAAGAAAGCGGGTGTCTACGACAAAAATAAACTGTTCGGCGTGACCACGCTGGATATCATCCGTTCCAACACCTTTGTTGCTGAGCTGAAAGGCAAACAGCCAACAGAAGTGGAAGTTCCGGTCATCGGCGGTCACTCTGGCGTCACCATCCTGCCTCTGCTGTCGCAGATCCCAGGCGTGAGCTTCACCGAGCAGGAAGTGGCTGACCTGACTAAACGCATCCAGAACGCGGGCACCGAAGTGGTGGAAGCGAAGGCGGGTGGCGGTTCTGCAACCCTGTCTATGGGCCAGGCGGCTGCGCGTTTTGGTCTGTCACTGGTTCGCGCTCTGCAGGGCGAGAAAGGTGTTGTTGAATGCGCTTACGTTGAAGGCGATGGCGAACACGCTCGCTTCTTCTCTCAGCCGCTGCTGCTGGGTAAAAACGGTATCGAAGAGCGTAAATCCATTGGTACGCTGAGCGCGTTTGAACAACACGCGATGGAAGGCATGCTGGATACGCTGAAGAAAGATATCACCCTGGGCGAAGAGTTCGTTAACAAGTAATACGAATCGTCTCCCGGCAAAAAAAACGGAGCTTATCGCTCCGTTTTTTTATGCCTGTCAGTTCGTTGCCGGGTATTCCTGAATGGTGACTTGCAGCGTCAGTTTCTTATCGTTGCGCATGACTTCGACCGGGATGATAGAGCCCGGGCGAATTTCTGCCACCTGGTCCATCGTCTCCAGCGCAGAAATCGCAGGCGTGCCGTTGACCGACACAATGACGTCATTGACCTGAATCCCCGCGTTAGCCGCCGGACCACCCGGTGCCACCTCGTTCACCACGATGCCCTGGATCTGATCGATACCGCCACCCTGGGTATGCATCGGCGCAATTTCACGGCCACCGATACCGATATAGCCGCGGATCACGCGTCCGTCGCGGATCAGCTTATCCATAATTTTGGTTGCCAGCTGGAACGGAATGGCAAAGCCGATCCCTTCCGGCGTCTCACCGTCGTTACTCTTATCGAACGAGAGGGTGTTGATGCCCATCAGTTCGCCCAGCGAGTTGACCAGCGCCCCGCCGGAGTTACCGTGGTTGATGGAGGCATCGGTTTGCAGGAAGTTCTGCCGCCCGGAGGGGTTCAAACCGATACGACCGGTCGCGCTGATAATCCCCTGAGTGATGGTCTGGCCCAGGTTGTAAGGGTTACCAATCGCCAGGACGACGTCACCAATATGCGGGGTACGTTTACGGTTGATCGGGATGACCGGCAAACCGCCCGTGGCGTTAATCTTCAGGACGGCGAGGTCGGTCAGGCTGTCAGAGCCAACGAGTAATGCCTCAAACACGCGGCCATCCTGCAGGGCGACGATAATCTGGTCGGCATCGTTTATCACGTGCTTGTTGGTAATAATGTAGCCGCGCTCGTCCATGATCACGCCGGAGCCGAGGGTGCGGATCTCCAGCTGGTTGTGGGCTGAGGTATTCAGGCCACGGTTATAGACGTTAACCACGGCAGGTGCGGCTCGGCGGACGGCCTGGTTATAGGTGGCCGGCGTTTCATCCGTGCTATCGAACTGGGGAGCCGACAGTTTATTGAACTGACGTAAAGACGGCAGCGCCAGCAGCAGCAGGCCAGCGACAATCAAACCGATGACAATAGAACGTAAGAGCTTTGAAAGCATGATGCGCGTGTCGTTAAAAAAGGAACGATTTGCAGCATAACATGAGTTATCCGGACATCACACGCAGCGGTGATGTCCGGGTCGCAAATGCTTAGCGCAACAGAATATAGATTGACTCATTGCCACGCATGACCTGCAGGGCAATAACCGCCGGTTTACTTTCCAGCACCTTGCGCAGTTCGGCAATGGACTGCACGCGATTGCGGTTAACGCCAATGATCACATCTTCCTGATGCAATCCGGCCTGTGCGGCAGGGCTGCTCTTCTCAACGGTGTCGATGCGAATGCCTTTCGTACCGTCTTTCAGCTGTCCATCGCTCAGCGTCGCACCCTGCAGCGCCGGGGCGATCAGCTCCGCACTGGCAGAGGACGAGGTGCTCTTATCCAGCGTTACTTCAACGTCCAGCGGCTTACCGTCACGGATCAGACCCAGCTTCACTTTGGCGCCGGGTTCGGTGGTGGCTATCCGCGAGCGCAGCTCGGCAAAGCTGCTCAGCGGCTTGTCGTTGAGGCTGACGATCACATCGCCCGATTTGATACCTGCTTTTGCCGAGCCGGAGTTAGGCAGCACTTCACTGACAAACGCCCCGCGCTGTACGTTGATGTTAAACGCTTTTGCGATATCCGCGCTCATCTCCATACCTTTAATTCCCAGAAGCCCGCGTTTGATTTCACCGAACTGAATGAGCTGCTGTGCCAGCGTTTTGGCCATATTGCTGGGAATTGCAAAACCGATCCCAATGCTGCCGCCGCCCGGGGCAAGAATCGCCGTGTTAATCCCAATCAGCTCACCGTTAAGGTTGAGCAATGCCCCGCCGGAGTTCCCGCGGTTGATTGAGGCATCGGTCTGGATAAAGTTTTCCAGCCCTTCCAGATTGAGGCCGCTGCGCCCGAGCGCGGAGACGATCCCGGAGGTGGCGGTTTGCCCTAAGCCAAAGGGGTTGCCCACGGCGACGGCAAAGTCGCCGACGCGCAGTTTATCGGAATCCGCGATGGCAATCTGGGTCAGGTTGCTTGGGTTTTGCACCTGCAGCAGCGCGATGTCGCTCTGGTCATCGCCGCCAATCAGTTTGGCATCAAATTCGCGGCCATCGTTTAGCTGGACGCTGATTTTATCGGCCTGGCTGATGACATGATTGTTAGTCAGAATATAGCCTTTTGCCGCATCAATAATGACGCCAGAACCCAGGCCTTCAAAAGGCTGAGCCTGCTGGTCGGGAGACTCATCGCCAAAATATTTCTTCAGTTCTTCAGGGACGCGTTGGCTTTGTACCGCCGTGCCTTCAACCTGAACGCTGACCACCGCAGGCAACACTTTTTCCAGCATCGGAGCAAGGCTTGGAATGGCCGCCTGGCCAGGCACCTGGGAGGGAAGGGCGGCAAATACAGGAACGGACGCCGAGAGAGATAACCCGACACTTAACGCGATAGCGCTCAACAGCTGGTTTTTTTTCTTCATCGATGTTGACTCTCGTAACCTGGAATAAAGGAAAAACGGCCCCAAAAACACGTTGATGTTATTGAATTTTAAACCGCTGAACAATGAGGTGTTTAACTAAATGATAGCTGGGGTCATGAAGAAAGGACGGGCGCAATCGCTGCGCCCGTAAAATAAATTCAGGTTGTGCGATTAATCGCGTTTTACACCGCCGCGCAGCAGGCCGGACGCGCCGTCTGAATAGTCGCGAGGCATCTGAACGGGCGCCTGATCGTTACCGGCTTCAGAGTCAGCCAGACGGTTGCGGAACGGGTTGGTTTCCGCCGTCATTTCCGGCAGCAGGCTGCTGGAGCTTTTGGCCATATGCTGATACAGCTGACGATAGTCGGTCGCCATGTTGTCCAGCAGCTCGGCGCTACGGGCAAAATGGCTGACCAGCTCTTCACGATACTCTTCCAGCTCGGCTTTGTTCTTTTCCAGTTCGTATTGCAGTGACTGCTGCTGACGCAATTTGCGATTACCGAAACGCATGGCCACAGCACCAATGACGATGCCGACGACTAAACCGATTAGCGCATATTCCCAGGTCATGAACTTCTCCCGTTGTCTTGTTGTTCCGTAGGGTGTTGGCTCGGCTCCTGCCTGTGCCTGATAATGCCACTATAACCGCTATTTCTGCAGAAGTGGAATCCTGACGTATCATCGCGTAGTGTAGAACGGCCTTTTTTTCATCAGTCACGTCTGCTGGTGAGCGTTAATTGAAGGAATAACAATAAGATTATGCAAAACCTGTCCCCTGCATCCCGATATCAACTGGCCCTTAACGAGGGCACTCATCAGCCTGATGACGTTCAACGTGAGGCGGTAAACCGTCTGGAGATGATTTACCAGGAGCTCACGGCAAAACCCGCTGAAACCGAGCAGAATGGCGGGCTAAAGGCGGCATTTGGGCGGCTGCTTGGTAAAAAAGCGCCACAGGCTCACGCGCCGGTGCGCGGTTTATATATGTGGGGCGGGGTCGGTCGCGGAAAAACCTGGCTGATGGATCTGTTCTACCAGAGCCTGCCTGGGGAGCGAAAACAGCGTCTGCACTTCCACCGCTTTATGCTGCGGGTGCATGAAGAGCTGACTGCGCTGCAGGGTAAAAGCGATCCGCTGGAGATTGTGGCCGACCGGTTCAAGGCGGAAACGGACGTGCTCTGCTTCGATGAGTTTTTTGTGTCTGACATCACCGATGCCATGCTGCTAGGCGGCCTGATGAAGGCGTTATTTACCCGCGGGATTACGCTGGTGGCCACGTCGAATATCCCGCCGGACGAGCTGTACCGCAACGGCCTGCAGCGCGCACGTTTCCTGCCTGCCATCGACGCCATCAAGCAGCACTGCGACATCATGAACGTCGATGCCGGTGTCGATTATCGTCTGCGCACGTTAACCCAGGCGCACCTGTGGCTCTCGCCGTTAAATGCAGAGACCACCCGCGAGATGGATACGCTCTGGCTGGCGCTGGCGGGGGCAAAACGCGAGCACGCCCCGGAACTCGAAATTAACCATCGCCCGCTGCCTACGCTCGGCGTTGAAAACCAAACGCTGGCGGTCTCCTTTACGACGCTCTGCGTTGATGCCCGCAGCCAGCACGACTACATCGCGCTTTCGCGTCTGTTCCACACCGTGATGGTGCTGGATGTGCCGGTGATGACGCGGCTGATGGAGAGCGAGGCGCGGCGCTTCATAGCGCTGGTAGACGAGTTTTATGAGCGCCACGTCAAGCTGGTGGTCAGCGCCGAAGTCCCTTTATATGAGATCTACCAGAGCGAGCGGCTGAAGTTTGAGTTCCAGCGCTGCCTGTCTCGCCTGCAGGAGATGCAGAGCGAGGAGTATCTGAAGCTGGAGCATATGCCATAAATGCCACCCTCTCCCCGTGGGAGAGGGGCTGGGGGTGAGGGCACCAGACCGCACAATACTCACCCCCGAAAAACCCATTCCAAATCACATTTAAGGGTCGATCTTTGACCTCAACTTCTCTATAATCTTGCGACCCCACGTTACGAGAAGGTTTTTTTCCCGAAACTTTCTATGTGTCGGCATGTGCTATTCGAAGGGGTAGGTTTGCCGGACTTTGTCGTGTGAACCTCAACTGACTAAACGTTTGGGTGTTCACCAACGTGTAACTTATTATTTGGGTAAGCTTTTAATGAAAACTTTTACAGCTAAACCAGAAACCGTACAGCGCGACTGGTATGTTGTTGACGCGACCGGTAAAACTCTGGGCCGTCTGGCTACTGAACTGGCTCGTCGCCTGCGCGGTAAGCATAAAGCGGAATACACTCCGCACGTTGATACCGGTGATTACATCATCGTTCTGAACGCTGATAAAGTTGCTGTAACCGGCAACAAGCGTACTGACAAAATGTATTACCACCACACCGGCCACATCGGTGGTATCAAAGAAGCGACCTTTGAAGAGATGATTGCCCGCCGTCCTGAGCGTGTGATTGAAATCGCGGTTAAAGGCATGCTGCCAAAAGGCCCGCTGGGTCGTGCTATGTTCCGTAAACTGAAAGTTTACGCAGGCAACGAGCACAACCACGCGGCACAGCAACCGCAAGTTCTTGACATCTAATCGGGATTATAGGCAATGGCTGAAAATCAATACTACGGCACTGGTCGCCGCAAAAGTTCCGCAGCTCGCGTTTTCATCAAACCGGGCAGTGGTAAAATCGTAATCAACCAGCGTTCTCTGGAACAATACTTCGGTCGCGAAACTGCCCGCATGGTAGTTCGCCAGCCGCTGGAACTGGTTGACATGGTAGAAAAACTGGATCTGTACATCACCGTTAAAGGTGGTGGTATCTCCGGTCAGGCAGGTGCGATCCGTCACGGTATCACCCGCGCTCTGATGGAGTACGACGAATCCCTGCGTTCTGAACTGCGTAAAGCTGGCTTCGTTACTCGTGACGCGCGTCAGGTTGAACGTAAGAAAGTGGGTCTGCGTAAAGCACGTCGTCGTCCACAGTTCTCCAAACGTTAATCCATTCTGCTTACGCAGAACGATTGGCGAAAAACCCGCTTCGGCGGGTTTTTTTATGGATAATGCGCAGGTTATCCACAATCTCCGTGCATATATCTTCTCTTTTTCCACATTTCCAGAATCCCCTCACCACAAAGCCATCAAAATCTGGTAAACTATCATCCAATTTTCTGCCCAAATATCGGTGAATACTCGATTTTTGTTCGATTCTTGAACAATGTGTTTTCTCTGGGATGGGCGATACAACATCTGGCTGGCCCCTGTTGGGCTGGTAGCAGTAAAAATTCTGAATATACCTGGAGGTTTTCATGGCTGTCGCTGCCAACAAACGTTCGGTAATGACGCTGTTTTCTGGTCCTACTGACATTTATAGCCATCAGGTTCGTATCGTGCTGGCCGAGAAGGGTGTCAGTTTTGAGATCGAGCATGTGGAAAAGGATAACCCGCCTCAGGATCTGATCGATCTCAACCCGAGCCAAAGCGTACCGACGCTGGTGGATCGCGAGCTGACCCTGTGGGAATCCCGTATCATTATGGAATATCTGGATGAGCGTTTCCCGCATCCGCCACTGATGCCTGTTTACCCTGTCGCGCGTGGTGAAAGCCGCCTGTACATGCAGCGTATCGAAAAAGACTGGTACTCGCTGATGAACGTGATTACCAGCGGTTCCGCTTCTGAAGCTGACGCTGCACGTAAGCAACTGCGTGAAGAGCTGCTGGCAATCGCCCCTGTGTTTGGTCAGAAACCATTCTTCCTGAGCGATGAGTTCAGCCTGGTGGACTGCTACCTGGCACCGCTGCTGTGGCGTCTGCCAACCCTGGGCGTAGAGTTCAGCGGTCCTGGCGCGAAAGAACTGAAAGGCTATATGACTCGCGTATTTGAACGCGACTCTTTCCTGGCATCTTTAACTGAACCGGAACGTGAAATGCGTCTCGGCCGAGGCTAATGACTGTGGAAATGTCACAACTTACCCCACGCCGTCCGTATCTGCTGCGCGCCTTCTATGAATGGCTGCTGGATAACCAGCTCACGCCGCACCTGGTTGTGGATGTGACGTTGCCGGGCGTGCTGGTTCCGATGGAATACGCGCGTGACGGACAGATCGTACTGAACATTGCGCCGCGTGCGGTAGGTAATCTGGAGCTGGCAAACGATGAAGTGCGCTTCAACGCGCGTTTCGGCGGCGTGCCGCGTCAGGTTTCCGTACCTCTGGCAGCCGTGCTGGCTATCTACGCGCGTGAAAACGGTGCGGGTACCATGTTCGAGCCGGAAGCGGCGTATGATGAAGATGTTGCCAGCCTGAATGATGACAACGCATCTGATGAGCGCGAAAGCGACACGGTGATGTCACTTATCGATGGCGATAAACCCGATCATCACGACGACAATGACCCTGATGACGATCCGCCTCCGCGCGGTGGTCGTCCGGCTCTTCGCGTCGTGAAATAAAAAAACAGGCCCAATCGGGCCTGTTTTTTTTACACTTCCAGGTAGTTCAGGATCCCTTCAGCCGCCTTGCGGCCTTCGGCAATCGCCGTCACCACCAGGTCAGAACCGCGAACGATATCGCCACCGGCGAATATTTTCGGGTTACTGGTCTGGAACGCATTATCGCTGCCTTCTGGCGCGATTACGCGGCCCTGCGAATCCAGCTCAACGCTGTGCTTCGCCAGCCACTCCATGCTGTGAGGACGGAAACCGAACGCCATCACCACGGCGTCGGCTGGGATCACGTGTTCAGAGCCCGCCACGATTTCCGCACGACGACGGCCTTTCGCATCCGGTGCGCCCATCTCGGTACGCGCCATCTTCACGCCGCTCACTTTACCGTTGGCATTCACTTCAATACCCAGAGGCTGGATGTTGAACTGGAACTCCACGCCCTCTTCACGCGCGTTTTTCACTTCGCGCTTAGAGCCCGGCATGTTCTCTTCGTCACGACGGTAGGCGCAGATCACGTGTGCCGCATTCTGACGAATGGAGGTACGCACGCAGTCCATCGCGGTATCACCGCCGCCCAGCACCACCACGCGTTTGCCTTCCATGCTGACGAACGGCTCATCGGCGGTTTCACCGTAGCCCATGATCTGCTTGGTGTTAGCGATCAGGAACGGCAGCGCGTCGTATACGCCCGGCGCGTCTTCGTTCTCCAGACCACCGCGCATGGACTGATAGGTGCCCACGCCCAGGAACACGGCATCGTAATCCTTCAGCAGGTCGTCGAGCTGCACGTCGCGGCCCACTTCCACGTTCAGTTTGAACTCAATGCCCATGCCGGTGAAGATTTCACGGCGACGGGTCATGACCTCTTTTTCCAGCTTGAAGGCCGGGATACCGAAGGTCAGCAGACCGCCGATCTCCGGATGACGGTCAAAGACCACCGCCTTTACGCCGTTGCGTGTCAGCACGTCCGCACAGGCCAGGCCCGCCGGACCCGCGCCGATAATCGCCACGCGCTTGTCGGTTTGCTTCACGCCGGTCATGTCCGGACGCCAGCCCATCTCAAACGCTTTATCGTTGATGTAGCGCTCGATGTTGCCGATGGTCACCGCGCCAAACTCGTCGTTCAGCGTACAGGAACCTTCGCACAGACGGTCCTGAGGACACACGCGGCCGCACACTTCCGGCAGGGTGTTGGTCTGGTGAGAGAGCTCGGCGGCTTCAAAAATACGTCCTTCGTTGGCCAGCTTCAGCCAGTTCGGGATGTAGTTGTGTACCGGACATTTCCATTCGCAGTAAGGGTTACCGCAGGACAGGCAGCGGTCCGCCTGTGCTTTGGCCTGGCCTTCTGAAAACGGCTCGTAGATTTCAACAAATTCAATTTTGCGGATCTTCAGCGGTTTCTTTGGCGGATCAACACGCTGCAGGTCGATAAACTGGTATACGTTCTGGCTCATCTGAATTCCTTACTGCGCCTGCACGCGCAGCTCTGCTGCGCTACGACTACGGTGACCCAACAGGGCTTTAACATCGCTGGACTTCGGCTTAACCAGCGCGAATTTCGCAGAGAACGCTGGCCAGTTCGCCAGGATCTCTTCGCCGCGCGAAGAACCGGTATGCTGCACGTGTTCGGTAATCAAACCGCGCAGGTGTTCTTCGTGAATGGCCAGCGTATCAACGTCCAGCACTTCCACCAGCTCCGGGTTCACGCGTTTGCGGAACTCACCGTCTTCATCCAGGACGTAGGCAAAACCGCCCGTCATGCCTGCGCCGAAGTTCACGCCGGTTTTACCCAGAACGCAAACAATCCCGCCCGTCATGTATTCACAACCGTTATCGCCAATGCCTTCCACCACGGTGATAGCACCGGAGTTACGCACCGCAAAACGCTCGCCCGCACGGCCTGCTGCGAACAGACGACCGCCGGTCGCGCCGTACAGGCAGGTGTTACCGATGATGCTGGCTTCATGGCTGCGGAAGGCTGAGCCGACCGGAGGACGCACCGCCAGCAGACCGCCCGCCATGCCTTTGCCGACGTAGTCGTTGGCATCGCCGGTCAGGTACAGCTCAACGCCGCCTGCGTTCCACACGCCGAAGCTCTGACCCGCGGTACCGCTGAAGTGCGCGGTGATCGGATCCGCTGCCAGCCCCTGGTCACCGTGCGTTTGCGCGATATAACCGGAGAGGGAGGCACCCACGGAGCGGTCAGTGTTGCGGATATCAAACCAGAACGTTTTGCTCTGCTTGTCATCCACGTACGGCTTCGCCTGCTGCAGCAGCTGCGCGTTCAGCACGCCGTTATCGAACGGCGGGTTGTTCTCGGTGCAGTAGACCGCTTTGCCAGGATGCGGCTGCGCGGTTTCCAGCAGCTTGCTCAACTCCAGCTTCTGCTGCTTGGCGGTGAAGCCTTCCAGCTCTTTCAGCAGGTCGGTTCGGCCAATCAGGTCTACCAGACGCTTCACGCCCAGCTGCGCCATCAGCTCGCGGGTTTCACGGGCGATGAACTCAAAGTAGTTAGTTACTTTGAACGGCAGGCCGTGATAGTGGTTCTTACGCAGCTTCTCGTCCTGGGTTGCAACGCCGGTTGCGCAGTTGTTCAGGTGGCAAATACGCAGGTATTTACAGCCCAGCGCGACCATTGGACCGGTACCGAAGCCGAAGCTTTCCGCGCCGAGGATCGCCGCCTTGATGATGTCGAGGCCGGTTTTCAGGCCACCGTCCACCTGCAGGCGGATCTTGTGGCGCAGACCGTTAGCCACCAGCGCCTGCTGGGTTTCCACCAGGCCAAGCTCCCACGGACAGCCCGCATATTTCACGGAGGAGAGCGGGCTTGCACCGGTACCGCCGTCGTAGCCTGCGATGGTGATAAGGTCCGCATAGGCCTTCGCCACGCCGGTCGCGATGGTGCCGACGCCCGGTTCGGAAACCAGCTTCACGGAGATCATCGCCTTCGGGTTGACCTGCTTCAGGTCGAAAATCAGCTGCGCCAGGTCCTCGATAGAGTAGATATCGTGGTGCGGTGGCGGGGAGATCAGCGTCACGCCAGGTACCGAGTAGCGCAGTTTGGCGATGTACGGCGTGACTTTATCACCCGGTAACTGACCGCCTTCGCCCGGTTTCGCACCCTGAGCGACCTTAATCTGAATCACGTCGGCGTTGACCAGGTACGCTGGCGTTACGCCAAAGCGGCCGGATGCCACCTGCTTGATACGGGACACCTTGTTGGTGCCGTAGCGCGCCGGATCTTCACCGCCTTCGCCGGAGTTAGAGTTGCCGCCGATGCTGTTCATGGCTTCCGCCAGCGCTTCGTGGGCTTCAGGGCTCAGCGCACCGATGGACATCGCCGCGGTATCGAAGCGTTTGAACAGTTCGGATGCCGGTTCAACTTCGTCAATGCTGACCGCTTCATCACCCGGATTCAGGGCAATGAGGTCGCGCAGCGTTGCCGCCGGACGGTTGTTCACCAGCTCAGCATACTGCTGATAATCACGGTATTCGCCGCTCTGAACCGCCTGCTGCAGCGTGCGCACCACGTCCGGGTTGTAGGCATGATACTCGCCGCCGTGAACGTATTTCAGCAGACCGCCCTGATCCAGCGGCTTACGTGCCAGCCAGGCGCGTTTGGACAGGTTCACCAGATCCTGCTGGAAGTCAGCAAAACCGGCGCCGCCGATGCGGCTGACCACGCCCTGGAAGCAGAGGTTGGCGACCTCGTCATGCAGGCCGACCGCTTCAAACAGCTTCGAGCAGCGGTAGGAGGCAATGGTCGAGATGCCCATTTTGGACATGATCTTGTACAGACCTTTGTTGATGCCGTTGCGGTAGTTCAGCATCACCGCGCGGTAATCTTTGTCGATCGCGCGGGTATCCACCAGACGGGCCAGCGTTTCGTAGGCCAGGTACGGGTAGATCGCCGTCGCACCGAAGCCCAGCAGCACGGCAAAGTGGTGCGGATCGCGGGCGCTGGCGGTTTCAACAATGATGTTGGCGTCGCAGCGCAGGCTCTTATCGACCAGACGCGTCTGGATAGCGCCAACCGCCATCGGGGCAGGTACCGGCAGACGGTTTTTCGCGATATTGCGGTCGGACAGCACCAGCAGAACGGTACCGTTACGCACCATCTGCTCGGCTTTGTCGCACAGCGCATTCACCGTCTCTTCAAGACTCGCTTCGTTCACGTCGAAAGTAATATCGAGCGTATCGGCGCGGTAGTGCTCCTCTTTCATGGTGGTGAGCTGTTTGAAATCGGAGTACAGCAGGATCGGCGATTTAAAGGTCAGACGGTGCGCCTGGCCTTCGGCCTCGCAGAAGACGTTCATCTCGCGACCGATGCTGGTGGCCAGCGACATCACGTGCGCTTCACGCAGCGGATCGATTGGCGGGTTAGTTACCTGCGCGAACTGCTGGCGGAAGTAGTCGTAAATGATGCGCGGCTGGCTGGAGAGCACGGCAAACGGGGTATCGTCACCCATCGAGCCGACCGCTTCCTGGCCGTTTTCACCGAGCACGCGGATGACAGAGTCCAGCTCTTCCGCGCTGTAGTTAAACTGCTTCTGGTAGCTTGCGAGGGTATCGTCGTCCAGCTCGCGGCTGCCCACTTCTTCGTCCGACAAATCTTCAAACGGCACCAGACGACGCACGTTCTTCTCCATCCACTCTTTGTACGGATGGCGGCTTTTCAGATCGTTGTCGGTTTCGGCGGAGTGCAGAATGCGCCCACCGCGGGTGTCGATAACCATCAGCTCGCCCGGACCGACGCGGCCTTTCTCGACCACTTCATCTGGCTGGTAATCCCAGATGCCGACTTCAGAGGCGCAGGTGATGAGTTTGTCTTTGGTGATGACGTAGCGCGCCGGACGCAGACCGTTACGGTCCAGGTTACAGGCGGCAAAACGGCCGTCGGACATGACGATGCCCGCCGGACCGTCCCACGGCTCCATGTGCATGGAGTTAAAGTCGAAGAACGCGCGCAGCTCAGGGTCCATATCCGGGTTGTTCTGCCAGGCCGGCGGCACGAGCAGACGCATAGCGCGCACGATATCCATCCCGCCCGCCAGCAGCAGTTCCAGCATGTTATCCATTGAGCTGGAGTCAGAGCCGGTTTCGTTCACGAACGGCGCGGCATCGTGCAGATCGGGGATCAGCGGGGTCTGGAATTTATAGGTACGGGCGCGGGCCCACTGCCGGTTACCGGTGATGGTGTTGATCTCGCCGTTGTGCGCCAGATAGCGGAACGGCTGAGCCAGCGGCCAGCGTGGAACGGTGTTGGTGGAGAAGCGCTGGTGGAACAGGCAAATGGCCGATTCCAGACGCAGGTCCGCCAGGTCCAGGTAGAAGCGCGGCAGGTCAGCCGGCATACACAGACCTTTATAGATGTTCACCAGGTTAGAGAGGCTACAGACGTAGAACTCTTTATCGTCCTGGAGACGTTTTTCAATGCGGCGGCGGGCAATAAACAGACGGCGTTCCATATCACGCGGACGCCAGCCCGCAGGCGCGTTGACGAAAATCTGTTCAATGCGAGGCAGCGAGGAGAGGGCGATTTCACCGAGCACCCCTTCGTTGGTTGGCACATCGCGCCAGCCGACAATCGATAGGGTTTCACGCTGAAGTTCTTCTTCGACGATGCGGCGTGAGGCGGCAGCCTTTTCAGGATCCTGATTCAGGAACAGCATGCCGACAGCGTAGTTTTTGGCTAAACGCCAGCCGCGCTCTTCCGCCACGATGCGGAAGAAACGATCCGGTTTTTGCAGCAGCAGGCCGCAACCGTCGCCGGTTTTACCATCGGCAAGGATGGCGCCACGGTGCTGCATACGGGCCAGTGCGTGAATAGCAGTACGCACTACCTTGTGGCTAGGTTCGCCTTCTATGTGGGCGATCAGGCCGAAACCACAGTTATCCTTCTCAAGGGATTTATCGTACAACATATCAGTGAACCTCCCCAGGCTCGTCGGGCTTCCCACTGAACTTTACCGTGGCGCACAGGCACAGAAAGAGCATGGCGACGGGGTTTGCGTTTCATACGCGGACCTCGCATTCGCCCTCTTTTTCATCCTTTCGCGCAGGTAAACAAGTTTGAGGACTTGCTTCAGAGGGAATCTCAATTACTGCATAAATATGATGAGCAGGCCGCTCATCCAGAAAGCTTCCAGCGGATTTCCAACTTATCGGGAATTGGTACACAGGTCAAATGGCAATCTTATTTATACAAAAATGTGCTAAAGAGAGATTATCTGGTTGTATTTAAAGGGGATTTAACTAATTTTACATTGATTGAATGCCCTGGCAGGACGCAGCGGAGTGTGATCTGACTCACTATATGAAAGCGGTATTATCAATGCAGCGTGCTGAATAGCAGTTTTATAGCAGAACAATAATCTGGCATTGACTTCAAACCCGTATAAAGACACTGTTTTTCAGTGGTGGCGCTATAAATGAAAAAAACAATCAGAACATAAGGAAAAGTAATCACATGTGGCGTGAATGAAATTGCAGTAATCCTGAGTATTTATTCATATAGATAAAGGCCGTCCAGGGCGATTGATCCAGGTCATCGCCGACAGAGGCTAAAAATGGCAGGCTTGTCCCCTTTCTCCGGGACGGTCTATCAGATTATGCAGTTACAGAAATTAGTCAATATGTTTGGTGGGGATCTTTTGCAGCGGTACGGGCAAAAGGTTCATAAGCTGACGCTGCACGGCGGGTTTAGCTGCCCGAATCGCGACGGCACCATCGGGCGCGGCGGCTGCACCTTCTGTAACGTCGCGTCGTTTGCCGATGAAGCGCAGCAGCACCATTCTATCGCTGAGCAGCTTGCCCGTCAGGCCAGTCTGGTGAACCGTGCGAAGCAGTATCTGGCCTATTTTCAGGCTTACACCAGCACGTGGGCGGAGGTACAGGTATTGCGTTCGATGTATCAGCAGGCCGTCAGCCAGGCCAACATCGTTGGGCTGTGCGTAGGAACCCGCCCGGACTGCGTGCCGGACGCGGTGCTGGACCTGCTCTGCGAGTACAAAGAACAAGGCTACGAGATCTGGCTGGAGCTGGGCTTGCAAACCGCACACGACAAAACGCTGCACCGTATTAATCGTGGGCATGATTTCGCCTGCTACCAGCGCACCACGCGGCTGGCCCGCGAGCGCGGGCTGAAGGTCTGTTCACATCTGATTGTCGGTCTGCCCGGAGAAGGTCAACAGCATGGCCTTGAAACGCTGGAAAGGGTAGTTGAAACCGGGGTGGACGGTATCAAGCTGCATCCGCTGCATATCGTGCAGGGCAGCATTATGGCGAAAGCCTGGGAGGCCGGGCGGTTAAGCGGTATCGATCTTGAGGACTATACGGTGACGGCGGGGGAGATGATTCGCCACACGCCGCCGGATATTGTCTTCCACCGCATCTCGGCCAGCGCCCGCCGTCCAACGCTTCTGGCACCGCTGTGGTGTGAGAACCGCTGGACGGGGATGGTGGAAATTGACCGCTATCTGCAGGAGAACGGCGTACAGGGTTCGGCGCTGGGCTGCCCGTGGGTTCCGCGTCTAGCGGCGACGGCCGCCTAACAAGCTCCCCAGCATGCCCCGCACGATCTGATTGGTGACCTGCCGGGCTGCGCTTTTCGCCATGGTCTGCACTACGCCGTCGCGCTTGCCGCCGCGCGGCCCGGTGCTGCCGAATAGAATGTCTTTGAGCCCACCGAGAATGCCGTCATCCACGGCGACAGATTGCCCTTTAGCGGCAGGCGCATCCTGCGATTCCGTTGTCGACTGGACCCCTTTTTGCAGCATCTCGAACGCGGACTCGCGATCCACCTCGTCTTCGTATTTCCCGTAAACCGGAGAGTGGTTAATCAGGCCGTTGCGCTCATCGTCGGTCACCGGCCCCATACGCGAGCAAGGCGCGATCACCATGGCGCGTTCCACCACGGACGGGCTGCCCTTCGCATCCAGGAACGAGATCAGCGCTTCACCGGTGCCTAACGCCTGAATCGCCGCTTCGGTATCAAAGGCAGGATTGGCGCGCATGGTTTGCGCGGCGGCTTTCACCGCTTTCTGGTCTTTCGGCGTAAAGGCGCGCAGGGCATGCTGCACGCGGTTGCCGAGCTGCCCGAGCACGTTGTCGGGGATATCCGACGGGTTTTGCGAGACAAACCAGACGCCGACGCCTTTGGAGCGGATCAGGCGGATAACCTGTTCGATCTTATCCAGCAGGACCTGCGGCGCATCGTTAAACAGCAGATGCGCTTCGTCAAAGAAAAATACCAGCTTCGGTTTTTCCAGATCGCCCGCTTCGGGTAATTGTTCATAGAGCTCGGAGAGCATCCACAGCAGGCTGGCGGCGTAGAGTTTCGGCATCTGGTAGAGCTTCTCTGAGCTCAGGATATTAATAATGCCTTTGCCGCTGCTGTCGGTGCGCATCCAGTCTTTGATATCCAGCATCGGCTCGCCGAAGAAATGTTCAGCGCCCTGTTGCTCAAGCGTCAGCAGCCCGCGCTGAATAGCGCCCACCGAGGCGCTGCTGATGTTGCCGTACTGGTTCTGGAAGGATTTGGCGTTATCGCCGATGTACTGCGTAATGGCGCGCAGATCTTTGAAATCAAGGAGCAGTAGCCCCTGGTCATCGGCAATGCGGAAGATAATATTCAGCACGCCGGACTGCACGTCGTTGAGGTTAAGCAGACGGGCCAGCAGCAGCGGGCCGAGATCGGAGACGGTGGCGCGTACCGGATGGCCTTTTTCACCAAAGATATCCCACACCACCACCGGATTGCTATGCGGCGTCCAGTCCGTGATGCCAATATTCTTCAGCCGTTCGAGCAGTTTTTCAGAGGCCGTCCCTTCCTGAGCCACACCGGTTAAATCGCCTTTTACGTCAGCCATAAAGACCGGTACGCCAATCTCCGAAAGCGACTCCGCCAGCTTTTGCAGGGTGACGGTTTTCCCCGTCCCGGTCGCGCCGGTGATCAGACCGTGGCGGTTCGCCATCGCGGGCAGTAAATAGAGCTCTTTTTCCAGCGTCCGGGCAATTAACAATGGTGTACTCATGATGCGCTTCCTCTCTTAGTCCTGGGTGGAGTATAGGCAACCTGATAGCAATTTGGTTGAGTAAATTCCTGACTTTGCGGCGCATTATCCAGCGCGGACTATGCTTTTGCATACGGTTCACAAAATAGTGGGAAACTATGTCCAGATTCTTCTTTAACGATCGCAAACAGCTGGTCAACGATGCCATTGAAGGCATACTGCTTTCTGCGCCACATGCCAATCTCGTCAAGCTTGATATCGATCCGGCCATCAGGATCGTCGCACGCGGCGACTGGGACAAAAGCCGCGTGGCGGTGATTTCCGGCGGCGGCTCAGGCCACGAACCTGCGCACGCCGGGTTTGTCGGCAAAGGGATGCTGACGGCGGCCGTGTGCGGCGATCTGTTTGCTTCGCCGAGCGTGGATGCGGTGCTGAATGCCATTGTGGCGGTCACGGGCGATCGCGGCTGTCTGCTGATCGTCAAAAACTATACCGGCGACCGCCTGAACTTTGGCCTGGCGGCCGAAAAGGCCAAGCGCTACGGCCTGAAGGTAGAGATGGTGATTGTGGCAGACGATATCGCGCTGCCGGACAACAAGCAGCCGCGCGGTATTGCCGGCACGGCACTGGTGCACAAGATTGCGGGCTATGCGGCAGAGCAGGGGAAATCGCTGAGCGAGGTGCGGGATATTGCGCAACAGGCCTGCGATAACCTCTGGAGCCTGGGCGTGGCGATGCAAACGTGCAACCTGCCGGGCAGCGACGATGAAGAGGGGCGGATTAAGCAAGGCCATGTCGAGCTGGGCCTGGGCATTCACGGCGAGCCCGGGGCTTCCGTGGTGGATACGCAAAACAGCAAAGCCATTATCGACACCCTGGTGACGTCGTTAAGCGCGCAGGCGGGTGAGGGGCGTTTTGCGGTGCTGATTAACAATCTTGGCGGCGTATCGGCACTGGAGATGGCGCTGCTGACCAAAGAGCTGGCGCACTCGGCGCTGAAAGAGAATATCGCGTACCTGATTGGCCCTGCGCCGCTGGTCAGCGCGCTGGATATGAAAGGCTTTTCTCTGACGCTGCTGAAGCTAAACGATTTCTTCGAAAAGGCGATTCATGCCGACGTTGAGACGCTCGGCTGGCAGAAGCCCGTCGCATTTGCGCCACTGCGCACCGTGGCGCATAGCGCCATTCATGACCGTGTGGAGTATACCCCCTCTGACAATCCGCAGGTGCGTGCGTTTGTCTCCGCAGTGTCGGCAACGCTGATCCAGCTGGAAAACCGCCTGAACGCGCTGGATGCCAAAGTGGGTGATGGCGATACCGGCTCCACCTTTGCGCAAGGGGCGCGGGATATTGCGCAGCGCCTGGAGCAGAACACGCTCCCGCTTAATGACGTGCCTAAGCTGCTGCTGCTGGTTGGCGAGCGGTTGGCTACGGTGATGGGCGGGTCGAGCGGGGTACTGATGTCGATCTTCTTCACCGCGGCCGGGCAAAAGCTTCACGATGGTCAGATGCTCCCGGAGGCCTTGCTCAGCGGACTTGCGCAGATGAAGCAGTACGGCGGAGCGGATCTCGGCGATCGCACGCTGATCGATGCGCTGCAACCGGCGCTGCAGGCGTTGCAGAAAGGCGATATTCAGGCGGCAGCGCAGGCCGCGCAGCAGGGAGCAGAGGCAACGGCAAAAATGGCGAAAGCCGGCGCGGGACGCTCGTCGTATGTCAATAAAGAGAACCTGGATGGGGTGATGGATCCGGGAGCCGTGGCGGTGGCAGAGGTGTTTAAAGCCCTGGTAGAAGCAAAACGGTAACAACCGTTACCGTTTTTAGTTTTTACGCCCTCTCCCCGTGGGAGAGGGTTGGGGTGAAGGCATCAGGCCGTACATTCCCCGGAAATGTCACATCAAAAATCCGCTTTCAACACCACGCGGTAGCGGGCTTTGCCGTCGCGCACGTGCTGGATCGCTTCGTTGATTTTCGACATCGGATACAGTTCGGTGGTCGGCGCCACTTTGGTGCGTCCGGCGAATTTCATCAATTTGCGCAGCTCGAACGGCGTACCGGTTGCAGAACCGGATATGCTGCGATCCCCACCGATCAGGGTAAACGCCGGAACCGGCAGCGGCTTCATCACCGCACCCACGGTGTGGAAGTTACCGCCGTAGGCCAGCGCTTCAAAGTACGGCTGCCAGTCGAGATCGACGTTAACGGTGTTGATGATCAGGTCAAACTGGCCCGCCAGCGCGTTCAGCGCTTGCGGATCGCGGCTGTTCACCACTTTATCCGCCCCCATCGCCAGCACTTCTTTTTCTTTCGCCGGGTTCGAGCTGAACGCCGTGACTTCACAGCCCATCGCGTGCAGCAGCTTAATGGCAATATGCCCCAGTCCGCCGATACCGATGACGCCTACGCGGCTGGTGGCGGTGATATGGTGCATCAGCAGCGGTTTGAAGACGGTGATACCGCCGCACAGCAGCGGACCGGCGGACTCGATATCAATGCTGTCCGGCAGCGGGATGACCCATTGCCAGTCGGCGCGCAGTTTATCGGCAAAGCCGCCTTTGTTCAGAATGGTGGGAACGGCGCCTTCGAGGCAGTTGATCTGATTGCCGCTGATACAGGCATCGCAGTGACCACAGCTGCGTGCTGTCCAGCCAATGCCCACGCGCTGGCCCACTTTCAGCCCTTTGTCCTGCGCGGCACTACCGAGCGCCACGACGCGGCCAATGACTTCGTGCCCGGCAACCAGCGGATAGCTGGAGAAGCCCCATTCGTTATCGATCATCGAGAGATCCGAGTGGCAGATCCCGCAGTAATCAACCTGTACTTCGACGTCTTCTGCTTTTAGTTCGCCCGCATCGTACTCGTACAGCTCAAGTTCTGCACCCGCCTGCGGTGCGGCGTAGCTTTTTATCTTCGACATCGTGTTTCCCCCGTTATGGTGTGAACTGAGAGTGTAGAGCATTCAGTTTACAGCCGCTTAACAGAAGAGGGCAGGAACGAAAGTTACAGACTTTTCAGCATTCTGACTTCGCAATCAACGTGGCCGGTACAGCCCAGCGGCGCATCGATATGCTCAAAGCCCAGATGCTCATACAGGCCAATGGCCTCTTTGAGGAAGGCGGTCGTTTCAAGGTAGCAGCGGGTAAAACCCTGTTTGCGCGCGTGGTCCAGCGCAATCAGCGCCAGCTTTTTCGCCAGCCCTTGCCCGCGCGCCGTTGGCAGGAAATACATTTTCTGTAGTTCGCAGATATCAGGCTCGCTGCAGCTGAGGGGCGCGACACCGCCACCGCCCACAACCTGGCCGTTCTGCTCGATTACCCAGTAGGCATGCCCAGGCTGGCTGTAGAGCTGGAAAAGCTCGTCCAGATTCGGGTCGGCAACCGTGTAGCCTTTGTCAGCCGTCAGGCCATATTCAGCAGAAACGGTGCGAATAACGGCGGCGATAGCCGGGTTATCCTGCTCAGTGATCCGACGCATCGTCGTCGCGACGGGGGTAATCACGCTCATAGCATTACTCATTACAAAAATTGACACATAACTGCTGTTAATAGCACCGCAGAAGGGGGAGTGCAAGCGAGGAGTTTTCAGGAAGGTTACCCCTTACGCCCTGAAGCGTAAGGGGTAAAAGCATTACAGAGCGGCGATAACCGCCTGCTGCTCAATCAGCTTGGTCTTCGCATCGGCGAAAGCAACCAGACGCTCACGCTCTTTCGCGATGACCGCTTCCGGCGCGCGGGCAACAAAGCCTTCGTTCGCCAGTTTACTTTCGATTTTGCCAATTTCCACGTCGATTTTGGCCACTTCTTTCGCCAGACGAGCCAGCTCAGCGTCTTTGTCGATCAGGCCAGCCATCGGGATCAGCAGCTCGGCGCCGTCGATGATTTTGGTCACGGAAACCGGACCTTTGTCATCCGCAGGCAGCACGGTGATGCTTTCCAGACGCGCCATGGTTTTCAGGAATGTGTTGTTCTCGGTGACGCGACGAACAGCCGCTTCGCTGCAGCCACGCAGCAGCAACTCCAGCGGTTTGCCAGGGGCGATGTTCATTTCAGCACGGATGTTACGTACTGCAACGATCGCCTGCTTCAGCCACTCGGTATCCGCAGAGGCCGCTTCATCAACCTTAGCCGCATCGAATTCCGGGAACGGCTGCAGCATGATGGTATCGGCGTTGATGCCTGCAATCACCTTCACGCGCTGCCAGATGGTTTCGGTGATAAATGGAATAACCGGGTGCGCCAGGCGCAGCAGGCCTTCCAGAACGGTAATCAGCGTGTTGCGCGTGCCGCGCAGTTCCGCCTCAGTACCGCCGTTCATCACCGGCTTCGCCAGCTCAAGATACCAGTCGCAGAACTGGTTCCAGGTGAATTCATACAGGATGCCCGCCGCGATATCGAAGCGGTAGCTGTCCAGCGCCTCGCGGAACGCTTTCACGGTCTGGTTGAATTCCGCCAGGATCCAGCGGTCTGCCAGAGACAGCGTCATTTCGCCGCCGTTGAAGCCGCAGTCCTGATCTTCGGTGTTCATCAGCACGAAGCGGCTGGCGTTCCACAGCTTGTTACAGAAGTTACGGTAACCTTCCAGACGCTTCATATCCCAGTTGATGTCACGACCGGTTGAGGCCAGTGCCGCCAGGGTGAAGCGCAGGGCGTCGGTACCGTGGGACTCGATCCCGTTCGGGAACTGCTTCTCGGTACGCTTGCGGATTTTCTCCGCCAACTGCGGCTGCATCATGTTGCCGGTGCGTTTTTCCAGCAGATCTTCCAGAGAGATACCGTCAACCATGTCCAGCGGATCAATCACGTTCCCCTTGGACTTGGACATCTTCTGGCCTTCGTCGTCGCGGATCAGACCGGTCATATAGACGGTATGGAACGGAACCTGCGGCTTGCCGTCTTCGTCTTTGATGAAGTGCATGGTCATCATGATCATGCGGGCAATCCAGAAGAAGATAATGTCGAAGCCGGACACCATCACGCTGGTT
Source organism: Enterobacter sp. ECC-249 (assembly GCF_043965265.1). Classification (NCBI taxonomy): domain Bacteria; kingdom Pseudomonadati; phylum Pseudomonadota; class Gammaproteobacteria; order Enterobacterales; family Enterobacteriaceae; genus Enterobacter; species Enterobacter sp. ECC-249. Next base: position 61,908 of record NZ_CP143660.1, on the reverse strand, counting down.
GGGTGGAACTGACGCAGCGCGTCGGTGTTCTCAGGCCAGCCGAGGGTGGAGAAGGTCCACAGCGCGGAGGAGAACCAGGTGTCCAGCACGTCTTCGTCCTGACGCAGCGCAACGTCCGCGCTCAGGTTGTTTTCCTGACGCACTTCATCTTCGCTGCGGCCAACGTACACGTTGCCTTCGTTGTCGTACCATGCCGGGATACGGTGACCCCACCACAGCTGACGGGAGATACACCAGTCCTGAATATCGCGCATCCAGGAGAAGTACATGTTTTCGTACTGCTTCGGTACGAACTGGATGCTGCCGTTTTCAACCGCTTCCACAGCCGGTTTCGCCAGCACGTCGGCACGTACGTACCACTGGTCGGTCAGCATTGGCTCGATAACTACGCCACCACGGTCGCCGTACGGCACGGTCAGATCGTGAGGTTTGATCTCTTCCAGCAGGCCCAGTGCGTCAACGGCAGCCACAATCGCTTTACGCGCGGCAAAGCGTTCCAGCTTCTGGAACTCGGCCGGGATGTCGCTGGAATAAACGTCGGATTCGTTACCTTTGGTGTCGTACACTTCTGCGCTTTCGCGGATATCGCCGTCGAAGGTCAGAATGTTGATCATCGGCAGGGCGTGACGACGACCCACTTCATAGTCGTTGAAGTCGTGCGCCGGGGTGATTTTCACGCAGCCGGTGCCTTTTTCCATGTCGGCGTGTTCGTCGCCCACAATCGGAATACGGCGGTTTACCAGCGGCAGCACCACGAATTTGCCGATCAGATCTTTATAACGCGGATCTTCCGGGTTAACGGCCACGCCGGTATCGCCCAGCAGGGTTTCCGGACGGGTGGTAGCAACCACCAGGTAATCTTTACCGTCGGCGGTTTTTGCGCCATCGGCCAGCGGATAGCGGATGTGCCACATGGAGCCTTTAGACTCGCGGTTTTCCACTTCCAGGTCAGAGATGGCGGTACGCAGTTTCGGATCCCAGTTGACCAGGCGTTTGCCGCGGTAAATAAGGTCTTCTTTGTACAGGCGGACGAAGACTTCTTTCACGGCGTTGGAGAGGCCTTCATCCATGGTGAAGCGCTCGCGCTCCCAGTCCACGGAGTTGCCGAGACGGCGCATCTGACGGGTAATTGTGCCGCCGGATTCCGCTTTCCACTGCCAGATTTTGTCGATGAACGCGTCGCGACCGTAGTCGTGGCGGGTTTTTCCTTCTTCAGCGGCAATTTTACGCTCAACCACCATCTGGGTCGCGATACCCGCGTGGTCAGTCCCCGCCTGCCACAGAGTGTTTTTACCCTGCATGCGCTGGTAGCGGATCATGGTGTCCATGATGGTCTGCTGGAAAGCATGACCCATATGCAAACTGCCGGTGACGTTCGGCGGCGGGATCATGATGCAGAAGGACTCTTTGCTTTCGTCGCCGTTAGGCTTGAAATAGCCCTGCTGTTCCCAGTGCTCGTAAAGCGGCTGTTCGATATCGCGTGGGTTATATGTCTTTTCCATTATTTCCAGGTTGCCGTATTCAGGTTAAAACCAGCCAGGCGGTACGCTTTATAGCGTTCGCGCGCCAGTTGTTTCAAAGATTCTTCGTAAGGGACAAAGTCTACCACTTCTGTGAAAGCGGTGGCAAAATCTGCAAAATCTATCCGCAGGCTAATCAGAATATCGCGCGCGCTGCTGTTGCGCTTTTGCGGCCAGGCAATTTCAACCGGTGCTCCACCGCGCGGGCCTTCGCCCGACAGGTTATGCGGCACAAAACTCTCCGGCGGGCGCGCCCACAGCGCTTCATCAAGGCGAATGGCCTGCTGTTCATCTTCACAGGCAATCAGAACGCGTTTACCTGCGCGCCAACGTTCTGCGGCAATTTCACACACCAGCTGTTCGACGGCGCTGAGGCCATCCTGATGGGTGTCGTTGTCCAGAAGGTAGAACGTTGCATTCTTCATATATGGGGCTTCTTGTGCTCACTTTAAATGCTTAAGCCGGGTGGCGGCTTCGCCTTACCCGGCCTACAAAGGGGACCTTTCCCGTAGGCCCGGTAAGCGTAGCGCCACCGGGCAACAGACGGCAATTATTCGTCGCCGTTAAAACCCGCACGATTGAGCAGGAACTGCGACAGCAGCGCCACTGGACGACCGGTTGCGCCTTTGGCCTTGCCGGAGCGCCATGCGGTACCCGCGATATCAAGGTGCGCCCAGTTGTACTTACGGGTGAAGCGCGCCAGGAAGCAGCCCGCGGTGATCGCCCCGCCAGGACGTCCGCCGATGTTCGCCATATCCGCGAAGTTAGACTCCAGCTGCTCCTGATATTCGTCACCCAGCGGCAGACGCCATGCGCGGTCACCGGCCTGCTCCGAGGCACCAATCAGCTCGTGCGCCAGCGGATTGTGGTTCGACATCAGGCCGGTGATGTGGTGGCCCAGCGCAATCACACAGGCGCCGGTGAGAGTGGCGACGTCAATCACCGCTTCAGGCTCGAAGCGCTCAACGTAGGTCAGCACGTCACACAGCACCAGACGGCCTTCGGCGTCGGTGTTCAGCACTTCAACGGTCTGGCCGGACATGGTGGTCAGAACGTCACCTGGACGATAGGCGCGCCCGCCAGGCATGTTTTCGCAGCCCGCCAGTACGCCGATCACGTTGATAGGCAACTGAAGTTCCGCAACCATGCGCATCACGCCGTAAACCGCCGCCGCGCCGCACATGTCGTACTTCATCTCATCCATGCCTTCGGCAGGCTTGATGGAGATACCGCCGGAGTCGAAGGTCAGGCCTTTACCGACCAGCACGACAGGACGCGCGTCTTCGGACGGATTGCCTTTGTACTCGATGACGGACATCAGGGATTCATTCTGCGAGCCGTTACCGACCGCCAGATAAGAGTGCATTCCCAGCTCTTTCATCTGCTGTTCGCCGATGACGCGGGTAATGACGTTTTTGCTGTAGGCGTCGGCCAGCTGACGTGCCTGAGAGGCCAAATACGCCGCGTTACAGATGTTAGGCGGCATGTTGCCGAGATCTTTGGCCGCTTTAATGCCGGCAGCAATCGCCAGACCGTGCTGGATAGCGCGTTCGCCGCTGGTCAGTTCGCGACGGGTTGGCACGTTAAAGACCATTTTACGCAGCGGACGACGCGGCTCGCTTTTGTTGGTCTTCAGCTGATCGAAGCTGTACAGGCTCTCTTTTGCCGTTTCAACCGCCTGACGCACTTTCCAGTAGGTGTTACGTCCTTTGACGTGCAGCTCGGTCAGGAAGCAGACGGCTTCCATTGATCCAGTATCATTCAGCGTATTGATTGTTTTCTGAATCACCTGCTTATACTGACGTTCATCCAGCTCGCGTTCTTTGCCGCAGCCAATCAGCAGAATACGTTCTGACAGTACGTTCGGAACATGGTGCAGTAACAGCGTCTGCCCAGGTTTGCCTTCCAGTTCGCCACGGCGCAGCAGGGCGCTAATATAGCCGTCACTGATTTTATCGAGTTGCTCGGCGATCGGGGAGAGTCGGCGTGGTTCAAAGACGCCCACAACGATGCAGGCACTCCGCTGTTTCTCCGGGCTACCACTTTTTACACTGAACTCCATGCACTACGCTCCTGAATCTTAAAGACAACGGCGGCTGCTACGGATAGAATTGAAACCTTTCGTAACTCATGTCCGCTGTTGTGGTGACTTCGTGTTAATCTTACGTTACTACGGTTTCGACACGTCAGAAAAAGTCCTGAAGCGTGAATCCGCTGGATGTTTTAATCTTAGCGATGATTTCGACGACTCAAGAGAATAAATGACGTTTAAGCCATGAAACAAGCGAAATTCCTGCAAAGAGACGGGTTTTTACGGGCGTATTTAAAGTGATAATCATAAGATATCTGGTGCGGGAGACGCTCAAAAGCCAACTGGCGATCCTCTTCATCCTGCTGCTGATTTTTTTCTGTCAGAAGCTGGTTAAGATCCTCGGTGCGGCCGTTGACGGCGAAATTCCAACAAATCTGGTGCTTTCCCTGCTTGGTTTAGGGATCCCGGAAATGGCGCAGCTCATCCTGCCGCTAAGTCTTTTCCTTGGCCTGCTCATGACGCTTGGGAAACTCTACACCGAGAGTGAAATCACGGTGATGCATGCCTGTGGCCTGAGCAAAGCGGTACTGGTGAAAGCGGCGATGATACTGGCGCTGTTCACGGGTATTGTTGCTGCGGTGAACGTGATGTGGGCGGGCCCCATGTCTTCCCGCCATCAGGACGAAGTGCTGGCCGAAGCGAAAGCCAACCCCGGCATGGCGGCGTTAGCCCAGGGGCAGTTCCAGCAGGCAACCGACGGCAACTCCGTACTGTTTATTGAGAGCGTTGACGGCAGTAAATTCAACGATGTCTTCCTGGCGCAGCTGCGTCCCAAAGGTAACGCGCGTCCGTCCGTGGTGGTTGCAGACTCCGGTCAGCTTGCTCAGCGCAAAGATGGTTCTCAGGTCGTGACGCTGAACAAAGGCACCCGTTTTGAAGGCACCGCGATGCTGCGCGACTTCCGTATCACGGATTTCCAGAACTATCAGGCCATTATCGGCCATCAGGCGGTGGCGCTCGATCCAACGGATACCGAGCAAATGGACATGCGGACCCTCTGGAATACCGATACCGACCGAGCGCGCGCTGAGTTCCACTGGCGTATTACGCTCGTCTTCACCGTGTTTATGATGGCGCTGATTGTCGTTCCGCTGAGCGTGGTGAACCCTCGCCAGGGACGCGTGCTCTCTATGCTGCCGGCGATGCTGCTTTACCTGATCTATTTCCTGCTGCAAACCTCGATTCGTTCTAACGGCGCGAAGGGAAAGCTGGACCCTATGGTCTGGACATGGTTCGTCAACAGCCTGTACATCTTACTGGCGCTTGGGTTAAACCTGTGGGATACGGTGCCTGTGCGCCGCATACGTGCCCGATTCTCGCGTAAAGGAGCCATCTAATGCAGGCGTTTGGCGTTCTTGATCGCTATATCGGTAAAACCATTTTTACCACCATCATGATGACCTTGTTCATGCTGGTGTCGCTCTCCGGCATTATCAAATTTGTCGATCAGCTGAAAAAAGCCGGGCAGGGGAGCTATGACGCGATGGGCGCGGGGATGTATACCCTGCTCAGCGTGCCGAAAGATGTGCAGATCTTCTTCCCGATGGCGGCCCTGCTGGGCGCGCTGCTGGGGCTGGGGATGCTGGCGCAGCGCAGTGAACTGGTCGTTATGCAGGCCTCTGGGTTTACCCGCATGCAGGTCGCACTGTCGGTGATGAAAACCGCGATCCCTCTGGTGCTGTTGACCATGGCGATTGGCGAGTGGGTCGCGCCGCAGGGCGAACAGATGGCGCGTAACTACCGTGCTCAGGCGATGTACGGCGGCTCACTGCTCTCGACTCAGCAAGGTTTATGGGCGAAAGACGGTAAAAACTTCGTCTACATCGAACGGGTAAAAGGGAATGATGAACTGGGTGGGGTGAGCATCTACGCTTTTGATGACCAGCGCCGTCTGCAGTCAGTCCGCCACGCCTCTTCGGCGAAATTTGACGCCGAGCATAAACAGTGGCGTTTATCCCAGGTCGATGAGTCTGACCTGACCGATCCGAAACAGATCGCAGGTTCTCAGACGGTAACCGGGACGTGGAAGACCAACCTGACGCCCGACAAGCTCGGGGTCGTGGCGCTGGATCCTGACGCGCTCTCCATCAGCGGTTTACATAACTATGTGAAATACCTGAAGTCGAGCGGGCAGGATGCAGGGCGTTATCAGCTCAACATGTGGAGCAAAATCTTCCAGCCGATGTCCGTGGCGGTGATGATGCTGATGGCGCTGTCGTTTATCTTCGGTCCGTTACGCAGCGTGCCGATGGGGGTGCGCGTCGTGACCGGTATCAGCTTCGGCTTTGTGTTCTACGTGCTCGACCAGATCTTCGGTCCGCTGACGCTCGTTTATGGCATTCCGCCGATTATCGGTGCGCTGCTGCCAAGCGCCAGTTTCCTCCTGATCAGCCTCTGGCTGTTGTTAAAACGCTCCTGAGTGACCTCTCCTCGCTTCCGGTTACCCGGGAGCGAGGCTAATCTCCTGTTTCACCCCGCACTTTTTCTCACAACCTTCAACGCCTCGCCGCGAATTTGAGTATTATTGAGCGATAACGTCGTGAAGGGATCCTCTATGAAGCAAATTCGAATGCTTGCCCAGTATTACGTCGACCTGATGATGAAGCTTGGGCTGGTGCGTTTTTCCATGCTGCTTGCGCTGGCGCTGGTCGTTCTGGCCATTGTTGTGCAAATGGCCGTTACCATGGTTCTGCATGGTCAGGTCGAGAGTATCGACGTCATTCGCTCCATCTTCTTTGGCTTGCTCATTACGCCCTGGGCGGTCTATTTCCTTTCCGTAGTGGTTGAACAGCTGGAAGAGTCCCGTCAGCGCCTGTCTAAGCTGGTTGATAAACTGGAAGAGATGCGCGAGCGTGACCTGAAGCTCAACGTCCAGCTTAAGGACAACATTGCGCAGCTGAATCAGGAGATTTCAGATCGTGAGAAGGCGGAGGCCGAGCGTCAGGCCACCCTGGAGCAGCTGAAAATTGAAATGAAAGAGCGCGAGGTCACGCAGATCCAGCTTGAGCAGCAATCCTCTTTTCTGCGGTCGTTCCTGGATGCATCGCCGGATCTGGTGTTCTACCGTAATGAAGATAAAGAATTTTCCGGCTGTAACCGGGCGATGGAATTGCTTACCGGAAAAAGCGAGAAGCAGCTGATTCACCTGAAGCCGCAGGACGTTTACTCTGAAGAGGCGGCGGCCAAGGTCATGGAGACCGACGAAAAAGTCTTCCGTCATAACGTCTCGCTGACCTATGAGCAGTGGCTGGATTACCCGGACGGACGCAAAGCCTGCTTTGAGATCCGTAAGGTGCCGTACTATGACCGCGTGGGGAAACGCCATGGCCTGATGGGCTTTGGCCGCGATATCACCGAGCGTAAGCGCTATCAGGATGCTCTGGAGCGCGCCAGCCGCGACAAGACCACCTTTATCTCCACCATCAGCCACGAGCTGCGTACGCCGCTAAACGGCATTGTCGGACTGAGCCGTATTCTGCTGGATACCGACCTGACCGCAGAGCAGGAAAAATACCTCAAGACTATTCATGTCTCAGCGGTCACGCTGGGTAATATCTTCAATGATATTATTGATATGGATAAGATGGAGCGCCGTAAAGTTCAGCTTGATAACCAGCCGGTTGATTTCACCAGCTTCCTTGCCGATCTCGAAAACCTGTCCGGCCTGCAGGCGCAGCAGAAGGGACTGAGTTTTGTCATGGAGCCCACCCTGCCGCTGCCGCATAAAGTGGTGACTGACGGCACGCGGCTGCGGCAGATCCTGTGGAACCTGATCAGCAACGCGGTGAAATTCACCCAGAAGGGGCAGGTGGCGGTGCGTATCCGCTATGACGAAAGCGACATGCTGCACTTCGAGGTGGAAGACTCCGGGATTGGTATTCCGCAGGAGGAGCAGGACAAAATTTTCGCGATGTATTACCAGGTGAAAGACAGCAACGGCGGGAAACCGGCGACCGGAACAGGCATTGGCCTGGCGGTCTCTAAACGTCTGGCGAAGAGCATGGGCGGTGATATCACCGTAGCCAGCCAGCCGGGCAAAGGATCAACCTTCACGCTGACGGTCCATGCGCCGGCGGTGGCGGAAGAGGTAGAAGATACCTTTGAAAATGACGATATGCCGCTGCCTGCTCTGCACGTCCTGCTGGTGGAAGACATTGAGCTGAACGTGATCGTGGCGCGCTCTGTACTGGAAAAGCTGGGCAACAGTGTGGATGTCGCGATGACCGGTAAAGCCGCGCTGGAGATGTTTAAACCCGGCGAATACGATCTCGTTCTGCTGGATATTCAATTACCGGATATGACCGGGCTGGATATCTCGCGCGAGCTGACGCGTCAGTACGCGGCCGACGAACTGCCGCCGCTGGTTGCCCTGACGGCGAACGTGCTGAAAGATAAAAAAGAGTATCTCGATGCCGGTATGGACGATGTACTCAGCAAGCCGCTGGCGGTGCCTGCTTTGACCGCTATGATCAAAAAGTTCTGGGATACCCACGATGAAGAGGAGAGCACCATGACGTCTGTTGATAGCGCAAAAGCCCAAACGATTCTCGATACCGCGATGCTGGAGCAGTACATCGATCTGGTCGGCCCGAAACTGATTACCGACGGTCTGGCAGTGTTCGAAAAAATGATGCCGGGCTATCTGAGCGTGCTGGAATCCAACCTGACGGCCCGCGACCAGAAGGGGATCGTTGAAGAAGGTCATAAAATTAAAGGTGCCGCTGGCTCGGTTGGCTTACGCCACCTGCAGCAGCTGGGACAACAGATTCAGTCGCCTGATTTACCTGCATGGGAAGATAACGTGGGTGATTGGGTTGAAGAGATGAAGCAAGAGTGGCAAAACGATGTTGCGGTGCTTAAAGCCTGGGTCGATGCCAGAAAAAAATGACCCCGGCTTAACCGGGGTGCGCGAATACTGCGCCAACACCAGGGAAATCGTGGCTGCGCCTGTTTTTTAAAGTTATTTTCGAAAGGGCGCTGCCTGAAAAATTTAGGCCGCACGCAGATAAGATAGCAAATCTTAAATGGTTTGTTACATGAATCAGTGAAATGTGTGAAGCATAGCGTTTTAATCAAAATTATTAATGTGCTTCAGCAAGTTGCAGAAAAGGATTGTCATGATGAAAAAGATTGGTGTCGTGCTGAGCGGATGCGGTGTATACGATGGTTCTGAGATACATGAAGCCGTAATCACGCTGCTGGCCCTGGCAAAGCACGGAGCAGAGGTTATTTGTTTTGCGCCAGACAAAAATCAGGCGGATGTGATTAACCATCTGACCGGTGAGCCGATGGCGGAAACCCGTAACGTACTGATTGAAGCCGCGCGTATTGCGCGAGGCGATATCCATCCTCTTATTCAGGCAGACCCTAAAGAGCTTGATGCGCTCATTGTGCCGGGTGGATTTGGCGCGGCCAAAAATCTCAGTACCTTTGCCGAGCAGGGCGCGGAGTGTCAGATCGATCCTCATCTCAAAGCGCTGTCGCAGGCCATGCATGCGGCAGGAAAACCGCTGGGCTTTATCTGTATCGCACCGGCGATGCTGCCTAAGATTTTTGATTTTCCGCTGCGCCTGACCATCGGGACGGATATTGATACTGCGGAAATCGTTGAGGAAATGGGGGGCGAACACGTTCCGTGCCCGGTGGATGACATTGTGGTTGATGAAGATAATAAAATTGTCACCACGCCTGCCTATATGCTGGCGCAGAATATTGCTGAAGCGGCCATGGGGATCGAAAAGCTGGTCGCCCGCGTGCTGGTGCTGGCTGAATGAGTCGTCAATCCGGGGCTGGCTCGTGGGTAAAACGTACCCTGTTACGCATCGTTCTGGTGCTGGCAGTGTTTTGGGGCGGTGGACTCGCCCTGTTCAGTATTATGCCGGTTCCGTTCTCCGCCGTGATGGTTGAGCGTCAGCTCGGCGCGTGGTTCAGCGGCGATTTCGGCTATGTTGCCCACTCTGACTGGGTGAGCATGGACGAGATCTCGCCGTTCATGGGGCTGGCGGTCATCGCGGCGGAGGACCAGAAATTCCCGGAGCACTGGGGGTTCGACGTGGCCGCGATTGAGAAGGCGCTGGCGCATAACGAACGTCATGAAAACCGCGTGCGCGGCGCGTCAACGCTGTCGCAGCAGACGGCCAAAAATCTATTTCTGTGGGATGGTCGAAGCTGGGTGCGAAAAGGGCTGGAGGCGGGGTTGACCCTGGGGATGGAGACGGTCTGGAGCAAAAAACGCATTCTGACCGTCTATCTCAACGTCGCAGAGTTTGGCGACGGCGTTTTTGGCGTGGAAGCTGCCGCCCAGCGTTATTTCAATAAGCCAGCCAGCCGTCTGAGCATGTCAGAAGCAGCGTTATTGGCCGCCGTTTTACCGAACCCTATCCGCTTTAAAGCCAGTGCCCCATCAGGTTACGTGCGAAGCCGCCAGGCGTGGATAATACGCCAGATGAATCAGCTGGGCGGAGAGGGTTTTATGCAGCGTAATAATCTAATGTAGGGCGGGTAAGCGCAGCGCCACCCGCCGAAGGGGCGAACGTTAGTCTTCGTCAAAGCCGGCGTTAAACAGGGCTATCACCGCCGCCAGCGCTTCCTCTTCCTGAGGGCCGGTGGCTTCGACCTCAATCTGGCGCCCTTTGGCGGAATCCAGCATCAGCAGGGCGATCACGCTGTTCGCTTCCGCTTCGGTACCTTCGTCATTCCGCAGCAAAACTTCTGCATCGAAACCCTGCATCAGCTCAAACAGCTTCATCGCCGGGCGGGCGTGCATACCCAGCTTGTTGGTGATCTCAACGGTCTGTTTTACGGTCATGTTTTACGTTTTTCCAGCGTGCGATGACGGGACTGAACGTTCTTCCCGCGCGAGCGGAAATAGTCGGCCAGCTGTTCGGCGATATAAACCGAACGATGTTTACCGCCGGTACAGCCAATCGCCACCGTCAGGTAGCTACGATTGTTTGTCTCCAGCATAGGTAACCATAGCTCAAGGTAGCTTCGCGTCTGGTAGATAAAATTGTGAACTTCTGTGTGCCGGTCGAGGAAGGCCGCGACGGGTTTATCCAGACCGGTCATTGGGCGCAGCTTCGGATCCCAGTGCGGGTTCGGCAGGAAGCGCACGTCGAAAACGTAATCCGCATCAATCGGAATACCGTGCTTAAAGCCGAAGGATTCGAACACCATCGTCAGTTCACGCTCGCGTTTACCCAACAGCCGGGTACGCAGCATTTCCGCCAGCTCGTGAACGGACATCTCAGAGGTGTCGACAATCAGGTCCGCACGAGAACGCAGCGGTTCCAGCAGATCGCTCTCTTCATCGATCGCGCTCTCCAGAGAGAGGTTCTTACTGGAAAGCGGGTGCAAGCGACGGGTATCGCTGTAGCGACGGATCAGCGTATTGCGGTCTGCATCAAGGAACAGCAGCTGAGGCGAGAACGCATCAGGCAGGTTGCTCATGGCCTGTTCGAAGATCTCTGGCGATTCCGGCATGTTACGAACGTCGATGCTGACGGCGGCAGAGGTTTGTCTCTCTGCAAGCGTGCGGGCCAGATCGGGCAACAACACGACCGGCAGGTTATCGACGCAGTAAAAACCCATGTCTTCCAGCGCGCGCAGAGCAACGGATTTCCCCGACCCTGAACGGCCACTGACAATCATCAGCACCATGTTCCGTTTCTCCTCAGGACAACAGATGTGAAGGCCATCTCCTGGTTATGCATCATCCTGATTGCCTTCTGCTTCAGTGATAATTTGATAGAGCTCTTCATCACTTTGAGCCGAGCGCAGTCGACGGCAAATGGTTTTATCAGCCAGACGCTTGGCGACCAGCGACAGCGTATGCAGATGGGTTTTCGTCTGGTCAGCAGGCACCAGCAGCGCGAAGAGGAGATCGACGGGCTGGTTATCAATGGCATCGAATGCGATCGGTGTTTCAAGCTGCACAAACACACCGACGGCACGCAGGGTATCCTCTTCCAGTTTGCCATGCGGGATCGCGATGCCGTTGCCGATACCGGTACTGCCCATCTTTTCACGGGTCAGAATCGCTTCGAACACCACCTGCGGCGGCAGGCCCAGCTGTTTTGCGGCCAGTTCACTGATGATCTCCAGCGCACGTTTTTTGCTCTGGCAGTGAACCGCACTGCGGGTACATTCCTGGTTAAGGACATTGCTCAGTTGAAGAGCGGAATCGTTGTTCATCATAATTTCACCTAAGCGCTAACTGTACAAATGGCCTGTTGTGTTTCACAACAGGCCGTCCTGCACCCGTTAACTGCCCGGACAATTAGTGTTGTTTCAGTTTATCTTTATGTTTATTGAGCTGTCGTGCAAGCTTATCAATCAAGCCGTCGATAGCAGCGTACATGTCTTGCCCTTCCGCACTGGCATGCAGTTCACCCCCGTTAACATGCAGGGTGGCATCCGAGATATGAGTCACTTTCTCCACTTTCAACACAATATAGACCTGATTGATCCTTTCGAAATACTGCTCGAGTTTTGCAAACTTCGCGTTCACAAAGTCGCGTAAAGCCTCAGTAATTTCGACGTTTTGTCCAGTGATGTTGAGCTGCATAGTGTCTTCCTTATCGGTTGTGTCAGACCAGCTGTTTACGCTGGTTGGACGGCGGAATGGATAAAGACTCTCGATACTTCGCAACAGTACGACGTGCCACCATAATACCCTGATCGGACAGCATGGTGGTTAACTTACTGTCGCTTAGTGGCTTCGCGGGGTTCTCCGCGGCGATCAACTTCTTCACCAGGGCACGAATGGCCGTTGACGACGCTTCGCCGCCGCCCTCGGTATTCACATGGCTGGAGAAGAAATACTTAAGCTCAAATATACCGCGTGGACTGTGCAGATACTTCTGCGTGGTGACACGGGAAATGGTTGATTCATGCATCTCGACGGCCTGGGCGATATCCGCCAGTACCATCGGTTTCATATACTCTTCGCCCTGCTCAAAGAACGCCTGCTGCTGTTCGACAATACAGCGGCTGACGCGTAGCAGCGTATCATTTCGGCTCTCCAGACTTTTGATCAGCCATCGCGCTTCCTGAAGATTGCTACGAATGTATTGATTGTCGGAGTCGTTACGCGCGCTGGTGCACATGGAGGCATACTGCTGGTTGATTTGCAGGCGAGGGATGCTGTCTGAATTCAGTTCAACTACCCAGCGGCCGTTGTGTTTTCTGACCAGCACATCCGGGATCACGTACTCGGGTTCGCTGGTCTGGATCGACTGACCGGGGCGCGGATCGAGCGACTGGATCAGATTCACCGCTTCTTTCAGCACCTCTTCCTTCAGGCGCGTGACGCGCATCAGGCTGCGGAAATCGTGGTTTGCCAGCAGATCCAGATGATCGCTGATGATTAAGCGCGCCTCGTCGAGCCATGGCGTCTCTTTGCTGAACTGAGAGAGCTGGATCAGCAGGCAGTCGCGCAGATCTTTTGCGGCTACGCCTACCGGATCGAAACGCTGAATGCGCTTCAGAACGGCTTCAACTTCCTCAAGCTCAATCTCATCGTCGCCCATGCTTTCCAGAATATCGTCCAGCGTAACGGTCAAATAGCCGGTGTCGTCAACGGCATCGACAATTGACGTGGCAATCGCGCGGTCGGTATCGGAGAAGGGGGTAAGTTCCACCTGCCACATAAGGTAATCCTGCAGCGACTGGGTGGTTTCGCCCTGATAGACCGGTAGCTCATCGTCCTGGTAGTCTGCACGCGTACCGGAAGGGGTTCCGGCCGTGTAGATTTCATCCCAGCTGGCATCAAGCGGAAGCTCGTCGGGCATCTCTTTTTGTTCGAGTGCATCCGCAGTGTCGAGCGCTTCTGTATCCTGTGACTGCTGAGTGTCTACCTCGTCATGAAGATCGGTTTGTTCCAGCAGGGGGTTGCTGTCCAGCGCCTGCTGGAGCTCCTGCTGAAGTTCTAACGTGGACAGTTGCAGCAGGCGAATTGCCTGCTGTAGCTGCGGCGTCATTGCCAGTTGTTGGCTGAGCCTTAATTGCAAACCTTGCTTCATGTTCAGAGCATTTTTCTCCGGTTCGGCGTTACGTTACCTCTACCCTATCAGAGTCTGAAGTCTTCCCCAAGATAGACGCGCTTAACATGATCGTCTTCAAGGATCTGCTGCGGCGTACCGTGGGCGATCAGATTGCCCTGGCTCACAATATACGCGCGTTCACAAACGGCCAGCGTTTCACGGACGTTATGGTCGGTGATCAGGACGCCAAGCCCGCTGTCGCGCAGGTGTTCAATGATTCGTTTAATGTCGATAACCGAGATCGGGTCAACGCCGGCAAACGGTTCATCCAGAAGGATAAATTTCGGATTTGCGGCCAGCGCACGCGCAATCTCAACGCGACGGCGTTCCCCGCCGGAGAGTGCCTGACCGAGGCTGTCGCGCAGATGCTCAATATGGAACTCTTCCATCAGCTCGTTGGCACGATCCTGACGCTGTTCGCTGGTCAGGTCGTTACGAATTTGCAGGACCGCCATCAGGTTATCGTAAACGCTGAGACGACGGAAAATGGAGGCTTCCTGCGGCAGGTAGCCGATCCCGCGACGCGCGCGCGCGTGCAGCGGCAGAAGGCTGATGTCTTCATCGTCAATGATAATGTTGCCGGCATCACGCGGCACAATGCCAACGACCATGTAGAAGGTGGTGGTTTTACCCGCACCATTAGGGCCAAGCAGCCCCACAATTTCGCCGGAGTTGACGGTCAGACTGACATCTTCTACGACACGGCGGCCCTTATAGGCCTTCGCGAGATTTTTTGCAGTTAATGTTGCCATAACGAATTAGTTACTCTTCTTCTGTGCCGGGGCCTGGCCTTTGCCTTTGTCCTGCAGCTGCGACGGAACCAGTACGGTCGTGACGCGTTTGCCTTTCTCGCTGGAGGCCTGCATTTTTTGCTCTTTCACCAGATAGGTGATCTGGTCGCCGGTAATGTTGCTGTCCAGCTGTTCCAGATACGCATTTCCGGTCAGGATGACCAGGTCCTTCGCCAGCTCGTAGTGCATATGCGAAGCGTGGCCTTTCACCGGCTTGCCGTTGTCCTGCATCTGGTAGAAGGTTGCCGGGTTGCCGTAACCATCAATGATCTCTTTGCCCTGCTCGCCACCCGGACGGGTCACGACCACTTTGTCGGCGTTAATTTTGATGGTGCCCTGAGTCATGACGACGTTACCCGTGAAGGTGACGACGTTGCCCTGCATATCGAGAGACTGGGTATCAGACTCGATATGGATCGGTTGGTCGGTATCGCCCGTTACAGCAAGCGCGGGGAGACTGGTCGCCAGCATCGCGCTGGCGATAATTACTTTAAGGCTGAGTTTGTTTGTTTTGAATTTCATAGGAGGTTCTAACCTTTTCAATCAGCTCGGCGTTCTTGCTGCGTAAGTTCCCGCGCATTCTCAAACCGCTGGAATTAAATGTTGTGCCATACAGTGTGACCAGATCCTGCGAGGTCACGTCCTGGGTTACCAGGTTAATCTGGGCATTATCCGTCGTAATTTTTCGCAGTTGCGAGTCAGCGGTCAGGGCGTTGACTTCAACGTGACCATACAGATAAAGCATACGGTCATTTGTCAGTTTTGCCCGATCTGACTTAATTGACCACGTCGGCACTTTGTCCTTATCAAATGTGGTCATGACAGGCTGGGTAAACCACGAAATACCGTCATCTGAAAAATATTCAACATGCTGGGCAATCAGGCGATAGTTCAGCGCGCCTTCCGGGCTGTAGACCACGGTGTCGCTGTGATCGCTTTTATAGGTTGGATCGTTATTGTTGACCACTTCCGTTTGCGTATCGTCGCGATCGGCAAGGTTCACGCCAATCAATACCAGTGCGACAAGCGAAAGCAAAATGATAATCCAGCGTCTGGTTTTACTCATATCGATTGCCCTTTGGCCTCATCAAGCTTGCCCTGCGCCAGCAAAAGCAGATCGCAGACTTCACGTACGGCACCACGGCCCCCGTTGATGTGGGTAACGTAGTCAGCGCGTGGGATCAGCAGCGGATGCGCATCGGCAACGGCGATGCTCAGCCCGACTTCAGCCATCACGGGCCAGTCAATCAGATCGTCCCCGACGTAGGCCACGTTTTCCGGTGCGATAGCCAGTTTACCCAGTAAATCCTTAAACGCCGCCATCTTATCGGACTGACCCTGATACAGATGGGTAATTCCTAAGGTTTCACAGCGGTCTTCTACCAGTTTAGCTTTTCGCCCGGTGATGATAGCCACCTCAATACCTGAGGTGAGCGCACAGCGGATACCGTAGCCGTCGCGAACGTTAAACGCTTTAAGCTCTTCACCATTATTGCCCATGTAAATCAGGCCATCGGAAAGTACGCCATCCACGTCCAGGATGAGCAGACGAATATTTTCCGCCTTTGCCATCATCTGGGTGCTGACCGGACCATAACAGGTTGCAAGGGATGCACCCGCATTACTCATTGTCTTATCCTTCATTACACTACGCCTGCGCGCAGCAGATCATGCATATGTACCACACCCAGCAACTGGTCGCCATCGGCAACCATCACTGAGGTAATGTGACGGGACTGCATCAGGTTCAGCACATCTACGGCCAGCGTACCCGGACGCACGCGGATACCGCCCGGCGTCATCACGTCGGCAATGCCGAGCGTGCGGACATCTACACCCATGTCGAACACGCGACGCAGGTCGCCATCGGTGAAGATCCCCTGAATTTTCATCAGATCGTCGCACACGACCGTCATACCCAGATTCTTACGGGTGATTTCCAGCAGCGCATCACGCAGGGAGGCTTCTTTACCGACGTGAGGGATCTCGTCCCCGGTGTGCATAATATCGTTTACCCGAAGCAGAAGTTTGCGCCCCAGCGCGCCGCCCGGGTGGGAAAGCGCGAAATCTTCCGGCGTAAAACCGCGGGCTTCGAGCAGCGCAACGGCAAGCGCATCACCCATGACCAGCGCGGCGGTGGTGCTGGACGTCGGCGCCAGGCCGAGCGGACAGGCCTCCTTGGGCACTTTCACGCAAAGATGAATATCGGCTGCCCGCGCCATGCTACTTTCCGGACGGCTGGTCATGCAAATAAGCGGCACCTGCAGTCGCTTCAGTACCGGGATCAGCGCCAGAATTTCATTGGACTCACCGGAGTTAGACAGCGCGATGACGATATCCTGCGGCGTAACCATACCCAGGTCGCCGTGCGCGGCCTCCCCCGGGTGTACAAAGAAGGAAGAGGTTCCGGTGCTGGCAAACGTTGCCGCCATTTTGCGTCCAATGTGGCCGGACTTGCCCATCCCCATCACCACGACTTTACCGGCACAGTAGAACATCTTCTCACATGCCAGACTAAAATCCTGATTAATGTACTGATCTAACTGCGCCAGACCTTCACGTTCAATCTCCAGAACCTCTTTGCCCGCTTTCTGAAAGTCAAAATCCGGCTGCAATTCTATTTGCGACATAATGCGTTTCCGTTTACCCAGAGAGAAGAGGCGAGAGCCAGTACAGCATCGCCATCCATACGATAAAACCACCCGTCAGCAGCGCGCCTGCGCCTTTGCCGATCTGTCGTTGCCGCCGCCAGCAGAGCAGGGCAAATATCACGCTGACCAATAACATCACGCCGTAGTCGCGTGAGAACGCCAGAGGATTAAAGGGCCCAGGCGTAATCAGGGCCGGGAGGCCCATCACAATGGCGATATTAAATATGTTGGAACCGATGATATTACCAATGGCAATGTCATCCTCACCTTTACGTGCCCCCGCAATGGCCGTGGCCAGCTCCGGCAGGCTGGTGCCGATGGCAATCACCGTCAGACCGATAGTCAGTTCACTGATGGCGAAATAGTTCGCCAGCACCGTCGCGTTATCCACGACCATGCGCGTTGCCATCGGCATGATGATCAGCGCAACGCCAAGCCAGAGCAGGGCAACAGGCAGCGTACCTTCTCGGGGAAGCTCGGCGACCTGCTCACGGGTGAGACTATCCTGACCCTGCTTCTCAGCCAGACGGGCGATTTTAACACTATACAGCAGCCAGATGACGGCCAGTGCCAGCAAGAAAATGCCGTCGCTGTAGCTCAGTACACCATCGTAAAATACGCAGCCTGCCAGCAGGCTTACGATTAACATTAGCGGCAATTCACGGCGCAGAACATCAGAATGCACGCGAAATGGATGGAGCAGGGCGGCCAGGCCTAAAATCAAGAGTATATTGACGATGTTCGAGCCAATCGCGGTACCGACTGCCAGGTCTAGCTGACCATGCAGCGATGCCGAGACAGAGACGATGATTTCAGGAAGTGACGTTCCAACGCTGACAACGGTCATCCCGATGACGACAGGCGGTACGCCCGTCAGGCGACACAGGATAGATGCAGCAAACACTAAACGGTCAGCACTGTAGACCACCAAAAGTAAACCAATTATTAACAGTGCTGTTGCTAAAAGCATCAAAAGTCCTTTCTTCAGGTATACTCGTCGGTCCATCGCGCGGAAATGGCTGGACTGCATACAGTCTGAGGCGTAACGAATTCCTAATTTTGACTTTATGCGCCGGAAAAGTAAAACAAATGCCAGCTTTCGCTAACCTCAACGGCTATTATTCTGTAAAAATGCGCAGTTGAGGGCTGATTCTGGCGGCATGCCTTAACGTGAGCAGGGTAATAAAGGAACCATAAATGAGCCAAACGATGGCGAATTTAGTCGATGTTCGCGGTGTGAGTTTTTCTCGCGCCAACAGATTGATATTTGATGATATTTCGTTGACCGTACCGCGTGGCAAGATCACTGCCATCATGGGCCCGTCCGGGATCGGTAAAACGACCTTACTGCGCCTTATTGGTGGGCAGATCCCACCGGATCGCGGTGAAATCCTCTTTGATGGCGAAAACATCCCGGAGATGTCACGCTCGCGCCTGTATACTGTCCGCAAACGCATGAGCATGCTCTTTCAGTCGGGAGCCTTGTTCACCGACATGAATGTCTTTGATAACGTGGCCTATCCGCTGCGTGAGCATACCAGCCTGCCGCCTGAACTGCTGAAAAGCACGGTGATGATGAAGCTTGAAGCCGTCGGTTTGCGAGGCGCCGCGAAGCTGATGCCTTCGGAGCTGTCCGGCGGGATGGCGCGCCGCGCCGCGCTGGCGCGAGCTATTGCATTAGAACCTGATTTAATCATGTTCGACGAACCTTTTGTTGGACAGGATCCCATCACGATGGGCGTGCTGGTGAAGCTCATCTCTGAACTGAACAGCGCGCTTGGCGTTACCTGCATTGTGGTATCGCACGATGTACCGGAAGTATTGAGCATTGCCGATTACGCCTATATCGTGGCGGACAAAAAGATCGTCGCACACGGTAGCGCCCAGGCGCTGCAGGAAAATTGCGATCCGCGCGTGCGGCAGTTCCTCGACGGTATTGCCGATGGCCCTGTGCCGTTCCGCTACCCGGCGGGCGACTATCGTGACGATTTACTGGGAATAGGGAGTTAAGCCACTCATGCTGTTAAATGCGTTGGCCGCTCTCGGACACCGTGGCATAAAAACCATCAGGACGTTCGGGCGTGCCGGATTGATGTTATTCAACGCGCTGGTCGGCAAGCCGGAATTCCGTAAGCACGCGCCGCTGCTGGTGCGGCAGCTTTATAATGTCGCCGTGCTGTCGATGCTCATCATCATTGTTTCCGGTCTGTTTATCGGTATGGTGCTTGGGCTACAGGGCTATCTTGTGCTGACAACCTACAGTGCGGAAACCAGCCTCGGGATGCTGGTGGCGCTCTCGCTGCTGCGCGAGCTGGGGCCGGTTGTGGCGGCGCTGCTGTTCGCCGGACGCGCGGGATCGGCATTAACGGCTGAGATTGGCCTGATGCGTGCTACCGAGCAGCTTTCCAGCATGGAGATGATGGCGGTCGACCCGCTGCGTCGCGTGATCTCACCGCGTTTCTGGGCTGGGGTAATCTCTTTACCGTTACTGACTATTCTGTTTGTCGCCGTGGGTATCTGGGGCGGTTCGCTGGTCGGCGTGCACTGGAAAGGCATTGATGCCGGTTTCTTCTGGTCCGCGATGCAGGACGCCATTGACCTGCGAATGGATCTGGTTAACTGCCTGATTAAAAGCGTGGTATTTGCCATTACGGTCACCTGGATTGCATTGTTCAATGGTTACGATGCCATCCCGACGTCGGCGGGTATTAGCCGCGCAACAACACGTACAGTCGTACATTCGTCGCTGGCCGTACTGGGTCTGGATTTTGTGCTCACCGCACTGATGTTTGGGAATTGAGTTCATGCAAACGAGAAAAAATGAAATTTGGGTCGGTGTATTCCTGCTGCTGGCGCTGCTGGCCGCGCTGTTTATCTGCCTCAGAGCGGCGGATATTACATCTGTGCGCACCGAGCCGACGTATCGCATTTATGCCACCTTCGATAACATCGGCGGGCTGAAAGCGCGTTCACCGGTCCGCATCGGCGGCGTGGTGATCGGGCGCGTATCTGACATTACGCTGGATGAGAAGACCTATCTGCCGCGCGTCGCGATGGATATCGAAGAGCGTTACAACCACATTCCGGACACCAGCTCCCTTTCTATCCGGACTTCCGGTCTGCTGGGCGAACAATATCTGGCGCTTAACGTCGGTTTTGAAGACCCCGAGCTGGGAACGTCTATCCTTAAGGACGGGAGCGTGATCCAGGACACCAAGTCCGCCATGGTGCTGGAAGATATGATTGGTCAGTTCCTTTACAACAGTAAAGGGGATGATAAAAAGTCTGACAATGCCCCTGCGCAGAGTGAAGACCATACCAATGCCGCGCCGACCCCAGGTGCTGCGAATTAATATCAGGAGAAGTCATTCATGTTTAAACGACTGTTAATGGTTGCCATGCTGGTCATTGCCCCTCTCACCGCGGCGCACGCGGCGGATCAGAGTAACCCGTACAAACTGATGGACGAGGCCGCGAAGAAAACCTTCGATCGTCTTAAAAACGAACAGCCTAAAATTCGTGCCAATCCTGATTATCTGCGTGACGTCGTTGACCAGGAGCTGCTGCCGTACGTGCAGATTAAATATGCGGGTGCGCTGGTGCTGGGACGTTATTACAAAGACGCGACTCCTGCGCAGCGCGATGCTTACTTTGCCGCGTTCCGTGAATACCTGAAACAGGCTTATGGCCAGGCGCTGGCGATGTACCACGGTCAGACCTATCAGATTGCGCCTGAGCAGCCGCTGGGCGATGCGACCATCGTCCCTATTCGCGTAACGATCAACGATCCTAACGGCCGTCCGCCGGTGCGTCTGGATTTCCAGTGGCGTAAAAACAGCCAGACCGGCCACTGGCAGGCGTATGACATGATCGCCGAAGGCGTAAGCATGATCACCACCAAACAGAACGAATGGAGCGATCTGCTGCGCACCAAAGGCATTGATGGCCTGACCGCTCAGCTGCAGTCCATTGCTCGTCAGAAAATCACGCTGGACGAGAAGAAGTAATGTCACAGCAACTCAGCTGGTCGCGTGAAGGCGAGACATTAAAGCTGTCCGGTGAACTGGATCAGGATCTGCTGAACCCACTCTGGGACAAACGTCATGAAGCGATGCAGGGCGTGACGCTTATCGACTTAACCGGCATCACGCGGGTGGATACGGCAGGCGTTGCGCTGCTTGCCCATCTGGTTGCAGTAGGGAAAAAGCAGGGGACAAGCGTCACGCTTCGCGGCGCGAGCGAGAATGTCGTGACCCTTGCGCAGCTCTACAATCTCCCTCAGGACGTATTGCCTCGTTAATATTTTCAGTGCGTTACTTCCGAAAGCCCTGACAGTTTCATCGTCGGGGCTTTTTGCTTGTTTAAGACGACGCCACTTTGCTCTAAGATGTTGGGCTTGTTTTCACTATCAGATGATTAAGAACCCATGGAAAATCATGAAATCCAGACAGTGCTGATGAATGCACTCTCCCTTCAGGAAGCCCACGTCACTGGCGATGGCAGTCACTTCCAGGTTATTGCTGTGGGTGAGATGTTCGACGGCATGAGCCGCGTGAAGAAACAGCAGGCTGTGTACGCGCCGCTGATGGAATATATTGCGGATAACCGCATCCACGCCCTGTCGATTAAAGCGTTCACCCCGCAAGAGTGGGCACGCGATCGCAAACTAAACGGTTTTTGAGCTGAGGGCGACAGGCCCGCAGCACGGTTGAATTTATAAGAGAGCACACAATGGATAAATTTCGTGTACAGGGGCCAACGCGTCTCCAGGGCGAAGTCACAATTTCTGGCGCAAAAAATGCCGCGCTGCCAATCCTCTTTGCTGCGCTGCTGGCTGAAGAGCCGGTAGAAATTCAGAACGTACCGAAGCTGAAAGATATCGACACCACCATGAAGCTGCTCACCCAGCTGGGGACGAAAGTTGAGCGTAACGGTTCCGTCTGGATCGACGCCAGCAAGGTGAACAACTTCTCAGCCCCTTACGATCTGGTGAAAACCATGCGTGCATCCATCTGGGCGCTTGGCCCGCTGGTGGCGCGTTTTGGCCAGGGGCAGGTCTCTCTGCCGGGCGGCTGCGCCATCGGTGCGCGTCCGGTTGACCTGCACATCTTTGGTCTGGAGAAGCTGGGCGCAGAGATCAAGCTGGAAGAAGGTTACGTTAAAGCGTCCGTCAATGGTCGTCTGAAAGGCGCGCACATTGTCATGGACAAAGTGAGCGTGGGCGCAACGGTCACCATTATGTCTGCGGCGACGCTGGCAGAAGGGACCACCATCATCGAAAACGCCGCGCGTGAACCGGAGATTGTGGATACCGCCAACTTCCTCGTGGCGCTGGGGGCGAAGATTTCCGGTCAGGGTACCGACCGTATCACCATCGAAGGCGTTGAGCGTCTGGGCGGTGGTGTCTACCGCGTACTGCCGGACCGTATCGAAACCGGTACCTTCCTGGTCGCTGCGGCGATTTCTGGCGGTAAGATTGTGTGCCGCAACGCGCAGCCAGATACCCTGGATGCGGTGCTGGCGAAACTGCGCGATGCGGGGGCGGATATCGAAATCGGTGAAGACTGGATCAGCCTCGATATGCACGGCCAGCGCCCAAAAGCGGTCAATGTACGTACGGCGCCGCATCCGGCGTTCCCTACTGACATGCAGGCGCAGTTCACCCTGTTGAACCTGGTTGCCGAAGGCACTGGCTTCATCACAGAAACCATTTTCGAGAACCGCTTTATGCACGTACCGGAGCTGATCCGTATGGGTGCGCATGCTGAGATCGAGAGTAATACCGTGATTTGCCACGGCGTTGAGAAACTGTCAGGTGCTCAGGTGATGGCAACCGATCTGCGTGCGTCTGCAAGCCTGGTTCTGGCGGGGTGTATTGCGGAAGGTACAACGATCGTGGATCGTATCTATCACATCGATCGTGGTTATGAGCGTATCGAAGATAAACTGCGCGCGCTGGGTGCCAACATCGAGCGTGTGAAGGGCGAGTAATCGTTCCGGCAGCCCCCTGCCAGCAATGACCGGGGGGTTGCTGTTCCTGTCAAAACACGTTATTCCTGCGGTTCTCTTTTTACCTTTCTCTGGCGAATCATGCGCGATCTGTCGATAAATTCATGGGTAATGGGATCGTGGTAGCGAGAAGGCCAAATTACCCACGGATGCGTATCCAGCGCCTTCGCGATAATTAATTCTCCCTTGGGCCAGGGGCGGGTGAGGGCGTTTGCCAGAGTGGAAGAACTCAGTCCATGGCGGCGGGACTCTGCTGCCAGTGAAGTGCCTCTTTTGCGCAGTGCGGCAATAATATCAGCCGTGTGCCAGTCGATAAATTTCGTATCCATAACGCCGTCCTTAAGTTCGGATTTAACTACGCCGTTTCTTCTGAAACGACGCGGTTACTATACCCATTTCGACTTCTTGTTCTAAAAAGTTCGCGTTACTTGAAAGGATATTCAGAATAAGACACGGCTTTATTCATGCGGTCTCTAAACCGATGAATTTACATGAACGCGGAATTTACAGGTGTGTACTCGAATCTCCCCGCTATCGCTGCGGGGAGAAACAAGGGGGATTAACGGTCGCGCTGAACGGCGATGTGGGCAAGACCAATCAGTGCCTCGCGCCACGGGCTGTCGGGAATGACCTGGAGTGCTTCGATGGCTTTGTCGGCTTCTTCTTCCGCACGCTGGCGCGTCCATTCCAGCGATCCGCAGATAGCCATGGTTTCCAGTACAGGTTCCAGAAGATGGCGGCCATTTCCTTGCTCAATCGCTTCCCGGATCATTTTCGCCTGGTCGGCTGTTCCGTTGCGCATAGCATGCAGCAGCGGCAGGGTTGGTTTGCCTTCGTTCAGATCATCGCCCACGTTTTTGCCGAGCGTCTCGCCGTCCGCACTGTAGTCCAGCAGATCGTCAATCAGCTGGAAGGCTGTGCCCAGGTAGCGGCCATAGTCCTGCAGGCCTTTTTCCTGTGCTTCGGTACAGTCAGCCAGAATGCCGGAACACTGGGCAGCCGCTTCAAACAGGCGCGCGGTTTTGCTGTAGATGACGCGCATGTAGTTTTCTTCGGTGATGTCAGGGTCGTTGACGTTCATCAGCTGCAGCACTTCGCCTTCAGCAATAACGTTCACGGCTTCGGACATGACCTCCAGCACTTTAAGAGAGCCCAGACTGGTCATCATCTGGAAGGCGCGGGTATAGATAAAATCCCCCACCAGGACGCTGGCTGCGTTCCCGAAAGCGGCGTTTGCCGTGGCTTTGCCACGACGCATATCCGATTCATCCACCACATCGTCATGCAGAAGCGTCGCCGTGTGAATAAATTCGATGAGCGCTGCGATAGTGATGTGAGCATTTCCCTGATAGCCAACGGCTCTGGCAGCCAGAATGGCAATCATCGGACGAATGCGTTTACCGCCGCCGCTGACGATGTAATAACCCAACTGATTGATCAGCTGAACGTCAGAGTTGAGTTGCTCCAGGATTGCTGCATTCACACCCGCCATATCTTGCGCGGTTAACTCGTTGATTTTTTCTAAATTCATCGCAAAAGCCGGGCTTTTTATCCTGTTGATCCCATTTTCAATGGGGTAACGAAGGGTTTCGGTTTATCAATAGTAGTGCTGATTGTACTGAAAAAACGGCACAGATAAACGTTACCGTACGTGTTGTGTTTTTTTTCTTCATGTATTGACGGTAGCACTTGTCAAAGGCTCGCGTTTTGCGTAATATTCGCGCCCTATTGTGAATATTTATAGCGCACTCTGATTCATACGAGGACGTGCGCGGAAGCGGAGTTTATATGTACGCGGTTTTCCAAAGTGGTGGTAAACAACACCGAGTAAGCGAAGGTCAGACCGTTCGCCTGGAAAAGCTGGACATCGCAACTGGCGAATCTGTTGAGTTCGCAGAAGTTCTGATGATCGCAAACGGTGAAGAAGTCAAAATCGGCGTTCCTTTCGTTGATGGCGGCGTTATCAAAGCTGAAGTTGTTGCACACGGTCGTGGCGAGAAAGTTAAAATCGTTAAGTTTCGTCGTCGTAAGCACTACCGTAAGCAGCAGGGCCACCGTCAGTGGTTCACTGATGTGAAAATTACTGGCATCAGCGCCTAAGACCTGAGGAGAGATTTAAATGGCACATAAAAAGGCTGGCGGCTCCACACGTAACGGTCGCGATTCAGAAGCTAAACGCCTTGGCGTTAAGCGTTTCGGTGGCGAATCCGTTCTGGCGGGTAGCATCATCGTTCGTCAACGTGGTACCAAATTCCACGCTGGCAACAACGTAGGTTGCGGTCGTGACCACACTCTGTTTGCTAAAGCAGACGGTAAAGTGAAATTTGAAGTTAAAGGCCCGAACAACCGTAAATACATCAGCATCGTTGCTGAGTAAGGTTTTCTCGGTCCGGTAACGGATTAAAGCCCCGCAACCTGTTGCGGGGCTTTTTACATTGGAAACCCGGTAATTTTTTCTGTAGGGAAAACGGGCATGAAGCAGCAGGCCGGCATTGGTATTCTTTTGGCGCTCACAACCGCAATGTGCTGGGGTGCGCTGCCAATTGCAATGAAGCAGGTACTGGAAGTGATGGAGCCGCCTACGGTGGTCTTTTATCGCTTTCTGATGGCAAGCATCGGCCTCGGGGCCATTCTGGCTATCAAAGGTAAGCTTCCACCCTTGCGGCTTTTCCGTAAACCTCGCTGGCTGGTATTGCTGGCTATCGCGACGGGCGGCCTGTTCGGTAACTTCATTCTGTTCAGTTCTTCCCTGCAATATCTCAGCCCCACGGCGTCGCAGGTGATAGGTCAGCTTTCACCGGTGGGCATGATGGTCGCCAGCGTCTTTATCCTCAAGGAAAAGATGCGCGGTACGCAGATTATCGGGGCGAGTATGCTGTTATGCGGTCTGGTGATGTTCTTCAACACCAGTCTGATAGAGATCTTTACCCGCCTGACGGATTACACATGGGGTGTAATTTTTGGTGTGGGGGCAGCAACGGTCTGGGTGAGCTATGGCGTCGCGCAAAAGGTGTTATTGCGTCGTCTTGCCTCACAGCAGATCCTCTTTTTATTGTACACTTTGTGTACAATAGCATTGCTGCCATTAGCAAAGCCGGGTGTGATTTCCCAGCTTAGCGACTGGCAACTGGCGTGCCTCATTTTTTGTGGGCTGAACACGCTGGTCGGTTATGGCGCGCTGGCCGAAGCGATGGCGCGCTGGCAGGCAGCACAGGTGAGCGCGTTAATTACGCTTACTCCGCTTTTTACGCTGTTATTTTCAGATTTGTTATCAATGGCCTGGCCCGATGTCTTCGTCAGACCGATGCTCAACCTGTTGGGTTATCTCGGTGCGTTTGTCGTGGTTGCGGGCGCGATGTATTCCGCCATTGGTCATCGTCTTTGGGGACGTTGGCGCAAAAATGAAGCGGTTGTAGTAGTCCCCCGCTCAGGCGAATGAGTTACGGAGAGTAAAATGAAGTTTGTTGATGAAGCGACGATCCTGGTCGTGGCTGGTGATGGTGGCAACGGTTGCGTGAGCTTCCGCCGTGAAAAGTATATCCCACGTGGCGGTCCTGACGGCGGCGACGGCGGGGATGGTGGTGACGTGTGGCTGGAGGCGGATGAGAACCTCAACACGCTGATCGACTACCGTTTCGAAAAATCCTTCCGCGCTGAACGTGGCCAGAACGGCCAGAGCCGTGACTGTACCGGGAAACGCGGCAAAGACGTCACCATTAAGGTTCCAGTCGGTACGCGTGTGATTGACCAGGGGACGGGTGAAACCATGGGTGATATGACCAAACACGGTCAGCGCCTGATGGTGGCTAAAGGCGGCTGGCACGGTCTGGGTAACAGCCGTTTCAAATCCTCCGTTAACCGTACTCCGCGTCAGAAAACGATGGGTACGCCGGGCGATAAGCGCGATCTGCAGCTGGAGCTGATGCTTCTGGCAGACGTGGGCATGCTGGGTATGCCAAACGCCGGTAAATCGACGTTCATTCGCGCCGTTTCTGCGGCGAAACCAAAAGTGGCAGATTATCCGTTTACAACGCTTGTACCAAGCCTGGGCGTTGTCCGTATGGATAACGAGAAGAGCTTTGTGGTTGCCGATATTCCGGGTCTGATTGAAGGCGCTGCGGAAGGCGCGGGTCTGGGTATTCGCTTCCTGAAACACCTTGAGCGTTGCCGCGTGCTGCTGCACCTCATTGATATCGATCCTATCGATGGTTCCGATCCGGTTGAAAACGCACGCATCATCATCGGTGAGCTGGAAAAATACAGCGAAAAACTGGCGAATAAACCACGCTGGCTGGTGTTCAACAAGATCGACCTGATGGACAAAGCCGAAGCGGAAGCGAAAGCTAAAGCGATTGCTGAAGCGATGGGTTGGGAAGATAAATACTACCTGATCTCTGCGGCAAGCCAGGTTGGCGTGAAAGATCTGTGCTGGGATGTGATGACCTTCATCATTGAGAACCCAATTGTTCAGGCGGAAGAAGTGAAACAGCCTGAAAAAGTCGAATTCATGTGGGATGACTACCACCGTCAGCAGCTCGAAGAGCTGGAAGCGGAAGATGATGATGAAGACTGGGACGATGACTGGGATGAAGACGACGAAGAAGGCGTCGAGTTCATCTACAAGCACTAATATCTGTCCAAAGCCCCCATTATGGGGGCTTTTTTTATTCCAGCGTTGCAGGCAGCCAGCAGCTGGCGATTAAACCACCTTCTGCGCCATTCTCAAGCGACAGCCTGCCGTGGTGGAGCTGGACGATGCGCTGCACGATACTCAGACCCAGACCGCTGCCGCCGTAGCGCTGGTCAAGACGGCGGAATGGCTCGGTAATGGACTGCCGGTGCGCTTCATCAATCCCTGGTCCCTGATCGATAACGCTGATCTGCGTCCCCCCGTCGACCTCGGTTAATGTCACTGTAATCGTTGTCCCTGTCGGGCTGTAGCGCCCGGCATTCTCCAACAGGTTTCGCAGCATCAGGCGCAGGAGCACAGCGTCCCCCTGAACCGTGAGCGCGCTTTTAGCGGGCCAAATCACCGTATGCTCTTTGGCTTCATGCCCAAGGCCGAGAGGTTCAATGATATTTTCCGTCCAGCTCACGGTTTCGTAGTGGCCGCTGGCCATTGCCTGTCCGGCACGGGCCAGCATCAGCAGCTGTTCGACGGTATGCATGAGCTGATCGATACGGCTAACCAGCGTGGCGGCCTGAGGCGCACCGGACTGCGACATCAGCTCCAGATGGAGCCGGATACCGGCCAGCGGCGTTCTCAGCTCGTGCGCGGCGTCTGCGGTGAAGAGACGCTCCTGTTGAATGGTATTGTCCAGCCGGGCGAGGAGCTGGTTCAGGGAGGTCGTCACCGCGCCGATCTCTTCCATGTCGGAATACATAGGAAGCGGGGTTAAGTTATCGGCTGAGCGGTTAGCCAGGCTGTCACGCAGTTTATTCAGCGGTCGGGTTATCCAGGTGACCGCCCAGAATGAAAACAGCAGCGTGAAACCGACCATCACCAGAGAAGGGACGAGAAGGGAAGCAATCGCCTCGCGGATCTCTTTTTCTACATGATTATTACGGGCTTTTGCCGACAGCGTTTCATTCACCAGAAAACCAATCTGCTCACGGCTTTCATGCCACAGCCAGATGACGCTTATCAGCTGGAAAAATAAGAGAATGACCGCCAGCAGCACCATCAAACGCCGACGCATGCTGTTCATTTCTGGCTCTCCAGGCGATAGCCAACGCCACGGACGGTCTTGATTCTGTCCTTGCCGAGCTTACGCCGCAGGTTGTGAATGTGGACTTCAAGGGTATTTGACCCCGGATCGTCCTGCCAGGAGTAGATATCCTGCTGGAGCGTTTCTCTGTGCACCGTTTGCCCGCTGCGCATAATCAGACGCGTAAGCAAGGCGAACTCTTTTGGCGTCACCTCTACGGCCTGATCCTGGCGCAGCACCTGCTGGGTTTGCAGATTCAGCGTGATATCGCCGTCGGTCAGTAAGTTATCACTATGGCCCTGATAGCGGCGAATCAACGCTCGTACCCGAGCCTGCAGCTCCGCAAGCGCAAAAGGCTTCACCAGGTAATCATCTGCGCCTGCATCAAGGCCGGTGATACGGTCTTCAATGGCATCACGTGCCGTCAGGATCAATACCGGGTTGGCGATGCCGCGACGTCGCCACTGGCTGAGCAGCGTGGCGCCGTCTTTATCAGGCAAGCCCAAATCAAGGATAACCAGACTGTATTCGCCGCTCTGGATCAGGGCGTCCGCCTCTGCTGCGGTGCCTGCACAGTCGAGAGCATACCCTTCATTGGCCAGCCCCAGCGCCAGCCCTTCCTGCAATAACACATCGTCTTCAACTATGAGTAGTTTCATCGCTAGTTATTCTGGTAGATGTCCTTATAAAGCCTGCTTTCGAAGCGAACCAGCGGAATACGACGATTGCGCTGGTCGGTCGGTTCGACGGCATAGCCGGAAAGATACTGCACGAATGCCATGCGCTGTCCGCTGGCGGTAGTGATGAAGCCTGCAAGGTTGTAAACCCCCTGCAGTGAGCCTGTTTTCGCAGATACTTTGCCATCCACGCCCGCGGCGTGAAGCCCGGCGCGGTACTGCAGTGAACCGTCATGCCCGGCCAGCGGCAGCATTGAAATAAAGTTTAGCTCAGTGTCATGCTGTGCAATGTACTGAAGCACCTGCATCATCGTGGCCGGAGAGATCAAATTATGACGCGATAGTCCGGAGCCATCGACGGCGATGGTATTACCCAGATCGATCCCCGCCTGCTGGCGCAGGATCTGGCGAACGGCGTCTGAACCCGCGCGCCAGGTTCCCGGCACGCCAAAACGCGCGTGACCAATCATGCGGAATACGGTATCGGCAATCATGTTGTCAGATTTTTTGAGCATGATTCGCAGTAAATCGTGCAGCGGAGGAGACTGTTTGCTGGCGATGACCGTGCCGGGCTGGTTGACCTGCGTCTGGCGAAGCAGCGTTCCGGTGTATGTTATGCCTGCTTGTTTCAGCTCATCCTTCAGGATGGCGCCCGCATAGCTTGCGCCATCCTGTATCGCAAAGGCCAGCGGCAGCGGATCGGCGCGCTGCGTCAGGCAGCCGGTGAGCGTGAAGCGGTTAAGATCGCCTGGCACCACGTCCAGTTCGCAATACTGTGCATCGGGGGAGCCTTTCGCCAGCGTGCGGACCTGGCTAAACATGGTGACCGGGTAGTAGGACGCTATGCGGATAAACGCTAAATCATCTGGTTTTGGCGCGCTGTAAAGCGAAACCGAGAAGCAGTTACGGTCAACAATCGCGGCGGCGGGCGGGGCGCTAAAACATTGGGTCATGTCGTTCCACGGCCAGCCTGGGGCTTTATCGTGGCTGGCAAAGATCGACGTGTCGATCAGCACATTGCCATCAATTTTCTGCACGCCAGATTTTTTCAGTACCGCAACCATGTTGCGGATATCCTGGCGCTTAAAGGTCGGATCGCCGCCGAAACGGGCGATAAGATCGCCTTTCAGTGCGCCACCCTCGACGTTACCTTTGGTCTCGAGTGTGGTCGTAAAACGGAAGTCAGGACCGAGCTGGAGCAGGGCGGCGAGAGCAGTGATCACCTTTTGGGTACTGGCAGGCAGCGCCATCTGTTGACTATGATAGTCAATCTCGGGAGCCTGTGCGCCAACCTTCTGCACCATCAGGGCAAGGTTCGCGCCTGCGGGGAGCTGATTAATGTACTCATCAACATTCGCGGCCTGGGCGGTGAACGTTATACTGGTAGTCAATCCGATGATAAATCTGGAAAATCGCATAATCTCGCGCTAACAACCCGAAAACAAACCGTCATACTACGGTGCATGGCACTGCAAAGTAAACGATGACCCATAGTGAACTTCGCGGTAAAATGCATATCAAATTGAAAAATTGCTGCTGACCTGGGGCATTGCTCCCGGGTCGGTTTTCTTTTTGCTTCTTGCCCGCTTAGGGGGGCAGGAGCAGGGAACACTGCTCCCAACAGGAATGTTTAAGAGGTATAACAAATGCAAGCTATTCCGATGACCTTACGTGGTGCCGAAAAACTGCGCGAAGAGCTGGATTTTCTGAAATCCGTGCGTCGTCCTGAAATCATCGCCGCTATCGCGGATGCGCGCGAGCATGGCGACCTGAAAGAGAATGCTGAATACCACGCTGCGCGTGAGCAGCAGGGCTTCTGTGAAGGGCGTATTAAAGATATCGAAGCAAAACTGTCCAATGCGCAGGTTATCGATATCACCAAAATGCCTAACAACGGGCGTGTGATCTTTGGTTCTACCGTTACCGTGCTGAACCTGGACAACGACGAAGAGCAGACCTATCGCATCGTGGGTGATGATGAAGCAGACTTCAAACAGAACCTGATTTCAGTGAACTCTCCGATTGCTCGCGGCCTGATTGGCAAAGAGCAGGATGATGTTGTCACCATCCGCACCCCTGGCGGTGAAGTAGAATACGAAATTATTAAGGTTGAATATCTGTAATTCGCTTCTCTACTAAGATGTTGATACATTGTAAAGAAAAGAAAAAGGCCGCATAGCGGCCTTTTATCAACTCAAGGAGCATGGCATTTTGCTCGCCTGCTGATAGAAATCCCTCGTTTCACACAGAAAATGTGTTTGATTCAGGATATCCTTAGCGTGGCAGCGAGATTTTACGCTCTTTAGATGGGCGGTAGAGCACCAGCGTTTTACCGATGACCTGTACATTACAGGCGCCGGTTTCGCGCACGATGGCTTCCACGATCAGGTTTTTAGTGTCTCTGTCTTCAGAGGCGATTTTCACCTTGATCAGCTCGTGGTGTTCCAGCGCTTGTTCAATCTCGGCAAGCACCCCTTCGGTCAAACCATTGTTGCCAAGCATCACTACAGGCTTGAGCGGATGTGCCAGACCTTTAAGGTGCTGTTTTTGTTTAGTACTCAGATTCATCGTATATTTTTGCTTACGTTGGGATTGAAAACGGTTCATTCTACCGCCATCTCCCTTATATCGCCAAATAGCTGCGTAGAAATTTACGTCACAGGCAGGTAACGATGAACCAGGACGGAAATGTTAAATGACAGGTAAAAAGCGTTCTGCCAGCTCCAGCCGCTGGCTTCAGGAACACTTTAGCGATAAATATGTTCAACAGGCACAGAAAAAGGGGTTGCGTTCCCGTGCCTGGTTTAAACTTGATGAAATACAGCAAAGTGACAAACTTTTTAAGCCGGGGATGACGGTTGTTGACCTCGGTGCGGCACCTGGCGGATGGTCCCAGTATGCGGTAACGCAGATCGGCGGAACGGGCCGAATCATTGCGTGCGATCTTTTACCAATGGATCCCATCGTTGGTGTCGACTTCCTTCAGGGCGACTTTCGTGATGAATTAGTGCTGAAAGCGTTACTTGATCGTGTAGGTGACAGTAAGGTCCAGGTTGTCATGTCAGATATGGCACCAAATATGTGCGGAACACCGGCGGTGGATATCCCCCGCGCCATGTATCTGGTGGAGCTAGCGTTAGAAATGTGTCGTGATGTACTAGCGCCTGGTGGTAGTTTTGTTGTGAAGGTGTTTCAGGGCGAAGGTTTCGAGGAGTATCTTAAGGAAATTCGCTCCCTGTTTGCGAAGGTTAAAGTTCGTAAGCCGGACTCTTCCCGGGCCCGCTCCCGAGAAGTGTATATTGTAGCGACCGGGCGAAAATGATAACCGGTAGATTTCAGGCGAAAGTTTGAATGAAACTGGATATAGAGTATCCTGACGCTGTTTTTAACACAGTTGTAATATGAGGTTAATCCCTTGAGTGACATGGCGAAAAACCTAATACTCTGGCTGGTCATTGCCGTTGTGCTGATGTCAGTATTCCAGAGCTTTGGGCCCAGCGAGTCGAATGGCCGCAAGGTGGATTATTCTACCTTCCTGCAGGAGGTCAATCAGGACCAGGTTCGCGAAGCGCGTATCAACGGACGTGAGATCAACGTTACCAAGAAAGATAGTAACCGTTACACGACTTACATCCCGGTGAACGATCCTAAGCTGCTTGATAACCTTCTGACCAAAAACGTCAAGGTAGTTGGCGAGCCGCCAGAAGAACCAAGCCTGCTGGCTTCTATCTTCATTTCCTGGTTCCCGATGCTGCTTCTTATCGGCGTCTGGATCTTCTTTATGCGCCAGATGCAGGGCGGCGGTGGCAAAGGTGCCATGTCGTTCGGTAAGAGCAAGGCGCGTATGCTGACGGAAGACCAGATCAAGACCACGTTCGCTGACGTCGCCGGGTGTGACGAAGCGAAAGAAGAGGTCGGTGAACTGGTTGAATACCTGCGTGAACCGAGCCGTTTCCAGAAGCTGGGCGGTAAGATCCCGAAAGGCGTGCTGATGGTTGGCCCTCCGGGTACCGGTAAAACCCTGCTGGCGAAAGCCATTGCGGGTGAAGCGAAGGTGCCGTTCTTTACTATTTCAGGTTCTGACTTCGTTGAAATGTTCGTGGGTGTTGGTGCATCTCGTGTGCGTGACATGTTCGAGCAGGCCAAGAAGGCAGCACCGTGCATTATCTTCATCGATGAAATCGACGCCGTAGGCCGCCAGCGTGGCGCAGGTCTGGGCGGTGGTCACGATGAGCGTGAACAGACGCTGAACCAGATGCTGGTTGAGATGGACGGCTTCGAAGGTAACGAAGGTATCATCGTTATCGCGGCGACTAACCGTCCGGACGTACTTGACCCTGCGCTGCTGCGTCCAGGCCGTTTCGACCGTCAGGTTGTAGTGGGTCTGCCGGACGTTCGCGGTCGTGAACAGATTCTGAAAGTTCACATGCGTCGCGTACCGCTGGCGCCAGATATCGATGCGGCAATCATTGCGCGCGGTACCCCGGGCTTCTCCGGTGCGGACCTGGCTAACCTGGTCAACGAAGCTGCACTGTTTGCCGCTCGCGGTAACAAGCGCGTGGTGTCCATGGTTGAGTTCGAGAAAGCGAAAGACAAAATCATGATGGGTGCGGAACGTCGCTCCATGGTGATGACGGAAGCGCAGAAAGAGTCCACGGCATACCACGAAGCGGGTCACGCGATTATCGGTCGCCTCGTACCGGAACACGATCCGGTGCATAAAGTGACGATTATTCCGCGCGGTCGTGCGCTGGGTGTGACCTTCTTCCTGCCTGAAGGCGACGCGATCAGCGCCAGCCGTCAGAAGCTGGAAAGTCAGATTTCTACCCTGTACGGTGGTCGCCTGGCAGAAGAGATTATCTACGGTGTGGAACATGTTTCTACCGGTGCGTCCAACGACATCAAAGTCGCGACAAACCTGGCGCGTAACATGGTGACGCAGTGGGGCTTCTCCGACAAACTCGGTCCGCTGCTGTATGCAGAGGAAGAGGGTGAAGTCTTCCTGGGCCGTTCTGTGGCGAAAGCGAAACATATGTCCGATGAGACGGCTCGTATCATCGACCAGGAAGTAAAATCTCTGGTAGAGCGTAACTATGCACGTGCACGCCAGATCCTGAACGACAATATGGACATCCTGCATTCGATGAAAGATGCGCTCATGAAATATGAGACCATCGATGCACCGCAGATTGACGACCTGATGGCGCGCCGTGAAGTCCGTCCGCCAGCAGGCTGGGAAGACCCAGGCGCTTCCAATAATTCTGACAACAATGGCACCCCGCGTGCGCCGCGTCCGGTTGATGAACCGCGTACGCCAAACCCGGGCAACACCATGTCAGAACAGTTGGGCGATAAGTAAGTCACTGCTGTTGACGCGTTTGTCTGTACCTCAAACCCTGGAGCTTGCTCCGGGGTTTTTCATTTCTGTTTAACGATATAGATATCAGGGATTTCGCCATGAAATTATTCGCTCAGGACTCGCATCTCGATCTTTCACATCCCCATGTGATGGGGATCCTGAATGTTACCCCTGACTCCTTCTCTGACGGCGGCACGCATAACACGCTTATCGAGGCGGTTAAGCACGCGAATTTAATGATTAATGCGGGTGCCACCATCATTGACGTTGGCGGCGAATCGACGCGTCCTGGTGCGGCGGACGTGTCTGTGGAAGAAGAGCTGGCGCGCGTGGTGCCGGTGGTTGAAGCGATTGCACAGCGGTTTGAAGTGTGGATCTCCGTTGATACTTCTAAACCTGAAGTGATTCGTGAAGTGGCGAGAGTGGGCGCTCACATTATTAATGATATTCGCTCACTCACTGAGCCTGGCGCACTTGAAGCCGCGACAGAGACGGGGTTACCGGTATGCCTGATGCACATGCAGGGCCAACCGAAAACTATGCAGGAAGCACCGAAGTATGACGATGTCTTTGCCGACGTGAATCGCTTCTTTATTGAGCATATTGCACGCTGTGAACGTGCAGGTATCCCAAAAGAGAAATTGCTGCTCGACCCGGGGTTCGGTTTCGGTAAAAATCTCTCCCACAATTATGCGTTGCTTGCGCGCTTATCGGAATTCCATCATTTTGGCCTGCCGTTACTGGTGGGAATGTCGAGAAAGTCGATGATTGGGCAGTTGCTGAACGTGGGGCCGAGCGAACGCCTGAGCGGCAGCCTGGCCTGCGCGGTGATTGCGGCGATGCAGGGTGCGCACATTATTCGTGTCCATGACGTCAAAGAAACAGTAGAAGCCATGCGTGTGGTGGAAGCCACACTGGCAGCGAAGGAAAACAAACGCTATGAGTAATCGTAAATATTTTGGTACCGACGGCATCCGTGGGCGTGTAGGCGATGCTCCCATCACCCCTGATTTTGTCCTGAAGCTCGGCTGGGCTGCGGGCAAGGTACTGGCGCGTCATGGTTCACGTAAAATTATCATCGGAAAAGACACCCGTATTTCGGGCTATATGCTGGAGTCTGCGCTTGAAGCGGGTCTGGCGGCGGCGGGGCTTTCTGCCTCCTTTACGGGTCCAATGCCAACGCCTGCAGTTGCGTATCTGACACGCACCTTCCGTGCGGAAGCGGGGATTGTCATCTCAGCTTCTCACAACCCGTTCTACGACAACGGCATTAAATTTTTCTCCATTGACGGCACCAAGCTCCCGGATGACGTGGAAGAAGCCATTGAAGCCGAAATGGAAAAAGAGATCACCTGTGTTGATTCCGCAGAGCTGGGGAAAGCGAACCGTATCGTTGATGCGGCGGGTCGCTATATCGAATTCTGTAAAGGCACCTTCCCGAATGAGCTGAGCCTGGCTCATCTAAAAATTGTGGTGGACTGTGCTAATGGCGCGACCTACCACATCGCCCCGAATGTTTTCCGCGAACTGGGTGCGAAAGTAATCACCATTGGCTGCGAGCCGGATGGTCTGAACATTAACGAGCAGGTGGGTGCAACTGACGTTCGTGCCCTGCAGGCGCGTGTTCTGGCGGAGAAAGCCGATCTGGGTATTGCGCTGGACGGCGACGGTGACCGCGTGATCATGGTTGACCACGAAGGTAACAAGGTCGACGGCGATCAGATCCTCTACATCATTGCCCGTGAAGGTCTGCGTCAAGGCCAGCTGCGCGGCGGTGCGGTAGGTACGCTAATGAGTAACATGGGCCTTGAACTGGCGCTGAAGCAGCTCGGTATTCCGTTCGTTCGCGCGAAAGTGGGTGACCGCTATGTGCTGGAAAAATTGCAGGAGAAGGGCTGGCGCATTGGCGCTGAGAACTCAGGTCACGTGATCCTGCTCGATAAAACCACCACCGGTGACGGTATTGTGGCCGCGCTGCAGGTGGTCGCCGCAATGGCGCGCAACCATATGAGCCTGCACGATCTGTGCAGCGGCATGAAAATGTTCCCACAGATTCTGGTCAACGTACGTTTCACTGCCGGCAAAGGCGACCCGCTGGAAAATGAGAACGTCAAAGCGGTGATGGCTGACGTTGAAGCGGCCCTGGGCAATCGTGGACGCGTGCTGCTGCGTAAGTCAGGTACCGAACCGCTGATCCGCGTGATGGTGGAAGGTGAAGACGAAGCGCAGGTAACCGAGTTTGCACACCGTATTGCGGATGCCGTGAAAGCTGCATAATCTTGCACGCTAAATGTTTAAAAAGGCGGCGTTTGCCGCCTTTGTTTTAAGCAATTAATGGCTTTTTGCTGTTTTTTTCCGCAGTTGATACAATGCGTCAAAAATGCCCTTGCGAAGGCCATTCGCTTTGGTTAGTATTCACACCCGCTTCAGTGGGAAACAAAAATCCTGCTAATTGGTCGAAGCATTGGTATGCGGCAAATCCGCAAGGAACAGGTTGATTATGTACGAAGCTCTTTTAGTTATTTTCCTTATTGTAGCCATCGCTCTCGTAGCGCTGATTATGCTGCAGCAAGGTAAAGGCGCTGATATGGGAGCCTCCTTCGGAGCAGGCGCTTCCGGTACGCTGTTTGGTTCAAGTGGTTCTGCGAACTTCATGACCCGCACTACGGCGATTCTGGCTACGCTGTTCTTCATCATCAGTCTGGTGCTTGGCAATATCAACAGCAACAAGACCAACAAAGGAAGCGAGTGGGAAAATCTGAGCGCGCCAGCGAAAACTGAGCAAACTCAGCCAGCTGCACCGGCTAAGCCAACCAGCGATATCCCGCACTAAGTATTCTGTACCGAGGTGGTGGAATTGGTAGACACGCTACCTTGAGGTGGTAGTGCCCTAACGGGCTTGTGGGTTCGAGTCCCATCCTCGGTACCAATATTCCAGAAGAAAGACGTCGAAAGACGTCTTTTTTTTCGTCTGTATATTATGTGGTGATTTTGCAGGGCGGGTAAGCGCAGCGCCACCCGCCGTTTTGCCCGGTGGCGCTGCGCTTACCGGGCCTACGAAATCCAAATAAAAAAGGCGTCCCAGGACGCCTTTTGCATGCTACATCAGCGATTACTTTTTATCGCTGTGTTCCAGATTCTCAACCTGCGGCAGGCCGTTACCGGAACTGGCGGAGAGCAGGCCATTCTCAACATAGTTGAACAGCTTCTCGCGGGTATCGGTGATATCCAGATTACGCATGGTCAGCTGGCCAATACGATCGTCCGGTGAGAACACGGATTCACCTTTCTCCATGGTCAGACGCTCTGCTTTATAGGTCAGGTTGTCAGACACGGTGTTCAGGATGGAGTAGTCGTTACCGCGACGCAGTTCCAGGGTCACTTCACCGGTGATTGCACTCGCCACCCAACGCTGCAGCGCATCACGCAGCATCAGCGCCTGTGGATCGAACCAGCGGCCCTGATACAGCAGTTTGCCCAGCTGACGGCCATGAGAGTGATACTGTTCAATGGTGTCTTCGTTGTGAATGCCGGTCAGCAGACGCTCGTAAGCGATGTGCAGCAACGCCATTCCCGGGGCTTCATAGATGCCACGGCTTTTCGCTTCGATGATACGGTTTTCAATCTGATCGCTCATGCCCAGACCGTGACGACCGCCGATCCGGTTTGCTTCCAGCATCAGCTCCACATCGTCAGAGAAGGTTTTACCGTTCAGCGCAACCGGATGACCGCGTTCGAAACGCACGGTCACTTCTTCTGCCGGGATCTTCACGTTCTCGTCCCAGAACTTCACGCCCATGATCGGATTAACGATCTTCACGCTGGAGTTCAGGAATTCCAGGTCTTTCGCTTCGTGCGTCGCACCCAGCATGTTGGAGTCGGTGGAGTAAGCTTTCTCGACTGACATCTTATAGTCAAAACCGCAGGCGATCATAAACTCGGACATCTCATGACGGCCACCCAGCTCGTCGATGAAGTCGGTATCCAGCCACGGCTTGTAAATCTGCAGTTCGGCGTTGGTCAGCAGGCCATAGCGATAGAAACGTTCGATATCGTTTCCTTTATAGGTGCTGCCGTCACCCCAGATATTGACGCCGTCTTCTTTCATGGCGGCAACCAGCATGGTGCCGGTAACCGCACGGCCCAGCGGGGTGGTGTTGAAATAGGTCAGGCCGCCGGTGGTGTTATGGAACGCACCACACTGAATAGCCGCGATACCTTCCGCGACCAGTTGCTTACGGCAGTCAATCAGGCGCGCGTTCTCTGCACCATACTCTTTAGCGCGACGAGGAATGGCATCATAGTCGTCCTCATCCGGCTGACCCAGGTTCGCAGTATAGGCATACGGAACCGCTCCCTTCTGGCGCATCCACAGCAGTGCAGCGCTGGTATCCAGGCCACCTGAGAAAGCGATGCCAATACGTTGTCCAACCGGAAGATGCTTGAGAATCGTCGTCATAGAATAAAACCCTGCTTGATTGACTGATTAGAGACCGCTTTCGCTCTCTTGTGCATTTTTATGCAAAATAAGTGAGTATTCATTTAATCATCTTTTGGCGAAGACCGGAAGAGAGTCGTGCGTTTTTTGTAAAAATTTTGGTCTGATCGATCTGGCGGAAGTCGCCTTGACAGGTGGGGTCAACTATCAATATACTAAACGCCGATTTTACGTCCCGTCTTCGGTACCAAATCCCAGCATTATTTGCAAATTCTGTCCAAAACGCGTAGAATTTGCCACGTTTCAGGCGCGGGGTGGAGCAGCCTGGTAGCTCGTCGGGCTCATAACCCGAAGGTCGTCGGTTCAAATCCGGCCCCCGCAACCACTTTCCCATAAAGTTCTTTTTCAAATATACTGTGAAGACTTAGAGCCTTCGTAGCTGGATTTGAAAAAATTCTTTCGGAAAGTGCTCCAGGCCACAGTTGTGGCTATAGGGTTCAGTTATCTAAAGCCCCGATTTATCGGGGTTTTTTGTTATCTGACTACAGAATAACTGGGCTTTACGCCCTTTTTTTATGTCTTGGGGGTGGGCTTGTCCACATTAGAGCAAAAATTAACAGAGATGATTACTGCACCGGTCGAAGCACTGGGCTACGAACTGGTCGGCATCGAATTCGTTCGCGGCCGTACATCGACGCTGCGCATCTATATTGATAGTGAAGATGGCATCAATGTTGATGATTGTGCTGATGTCAGCCACCAGGTGAGTGCGGTTCTTGATGTTGAAGACCCAATTACCGTTGCGTACAACCTGGAAGTTTCCTCACCTGGCCTCGATCGCCCGATGTTCACGGCCGAGCACTATGTGCGCTTTACCGGTGAAGAAGTGGCTCTCGTTCTGCGTATGGCCGTACAGAACCGCCGTAAATGGCAGGGAATTATCAAAGCCGTTGATGGTGAAATGATCACGGTGACAGTCGAAGGCAAAGATGAAGTGTTCGCGCTGAGTAATATCCAGAAGGCGAACCTGGTTCCCCACTTTTAACAGTCTGGATTGAGGTGAAAAGCCCGCGATGAACAAAGAAATTTTGGCTGTTGTTGAAGCCGTCTCCAACGAGAAATCACTGCCGCGTGAGAAGATTTTTGAAGCGCTGGAAAGTGCACTGGCTACAGCAACCAAGAAAAAATACGAACAAGAGATCGATGTTCGCGTAGAAATCGATCGTAAAAGCGGTGACTTCGATACATTCCGTCGTTGGGTAATCGTTGAAGAAGTGACCCAGCCGACCAAAGAGATCACGCTGGAAGCCGCCCGTTTTGAAGACGAAAGTCTGAACGTGGGTGACTACGTTGAAGATCAGATTGAATCTGTGACCTTCGACCGCATCACCACCCAGACCGCTAAACAGGTTATCGTGCAGAAAGTGCGCGAAGCCGAGCGCGCGCTGGTTGTCGATCAGTTCCGCGATCAGGAAGGCGAAATCATCACCGGCGTGGTGAAGAAAGTGAACCGCGACAACATCTCCCTGGAGATCAAATCCGAAGGGTTGCCGGGTAACGCTGAAGCCGTGATCCTGCGTGAAGATATGCTGCCGCGTGAAAACTTCCGCCCAGGCGACCGTATTCGCGGCGTTCTGTACGCCGTTCGCCCTGAAGCGCGTGGCGCACAGCTGTTCGTGACCCGTTCTAAACCAGAAATGCTGGTAGAACTGTTCCGTATCGAAGTGCCGGAAATCGGTGAAGAAGTGATCGAGATTAAAGCGGCGGCTCGCGATCCGGGCTCCCGTGCGAAAATTGCGGTGAAAACCAACGACAAGCGTATCGACCCGGTCGGTGCTTGCGTCGGTATGCGCGGTGCGCGTGTCCAAGCAGTTTCTACTGAACTGGGCGGCGAACGTATTGATATCGTTCTGTGGGATGACAACCCGGCGCAGTTCGTGATCAACGCAATGGCTCCAGCTGATGTGGCGTCTATCGTTGTTGACGAAGATAAACACACCATGGATATCGCTGTTGAAGCGGGCAACCTGGCGCAGGCAATCGGCCGTAACGGTCAGAACGTACGCCTGGCGTCACAGCTGAGCGGCTGGGAACTCAACGTAATGACCGTTGATGACCTGCAGGCTAAGCATCAGGCTGAAGCCCATGCGGCGATCGATACCTTCACTAAATACCTGGATATTGACGAAGACTTCGCCACTGTTCTGGTTGAAGAAGGTTTCTCTACGCTGGAAGAACTGGCCTATGTGCCAATGAAAGAGCTGCTGGAAATTGACGGTCTGGATGAACCAACCGTTGAAGCCCTGCGTGAACGCGCTAAAAACGCACTGACCACCCTGGCACTGGCTCAGGAAGAAAGCCTTGGCGATAAGAAGCCGGCTGATGACCTGCTGAATCTGGAAGGTCTTGATCGTGCGATTGCGTTCAAGCTGGCTGCCCGTGGTGTTTGTACGCTGGAAGATCTCGCTGAGCAAGGCGTTGATGACCTGGCTGATATCGAAGGTTTAACCGACGAGAAAGCCGGCGAGCTCATCATGGCCGCACGTAATATTTGCTGGTTCGGCGACGAAGCGTAATAAACTGTAGCAGGAAGGAACAGCATGACTGATGTAACTGTAAAATCGCTGGCTGCTGAGATTCAGACCTCCGTGGACCGCCTGGTACAGCAATTTGCTGATGCAGGGATCCCGAAGTCCGCTGATGACTCGGTGACCGCGCAAGAAAAACAAACCTTGTTAACGCACCTGAACCGTGAACACGGTTCTACGCCTGACAAGTTGACGCTGCAGCGCAAAACGCGTAGCACGTTAAACATCCCTGGTACCGGTGGCAAAAGCAAATCGGTACAAATTGAAGTCCGCAAGACGCGCACCTTTGTAAAACGTGATCCGCAAGAGGCAGAACGCCTTGCTGCGGAAGAGCAGGCACAGCGTGAAGCGGAAGAACAAGCTCAGCGTGAGGCGGAAGCAGCCGCCAAACGTGAAGCAGAATTAAAAGCTGAACGTGAGGCCGCAGAAAAAGCGAAACGCGACGCAAGTGATAAAGTGAAGCGTGACGCTGCGGAAAAAGACAAAGTGAGCAATCAACAGACAGACGAAATGACCAAAACCGCCCAGGCTGAAAAAGCCCGCCGTGAAAATGAAGCTGCCGAGCTGAAGCGTAAAGCGGAAGAAGAAGCCCGCCGTAAGCTGGAAGAAGAAGCTCGCCGCGTCGCCGAAGAAGCGCGCCGTATGGCAGAAGAAAACGAGAAGAATGGTGTGAATACCGTTGAGCCGACTGAAGACACCAGCGACTATCACGTGACCACTTCTCAGCATGCGCGTCAGGCTGAAGATGATAACGACCGTGAAGTTGAAGGCGGTCGTGGCCGCGGCCGTAATGCAAAAGCTGCGCGTCCGGCGAAAAAAGGCAACAAGCACGCTGAATCCAAAGCTGACCGTGAAGAAGCACGCGCTGCAGTTCGCGGCGGTAAAGGCGGCAAGCGTAAAGGTTCTGCTCTGCAGCAGGGCTTCCAGAAGCCAGCTCAGGCCGTTAACCGTGACGTCGTGATCGGCGAAACCATCACCGTTGGCGAACTGGCGAACAAGATGGCGGTTAAAGGCTCTCAGGTCATCAAAGCGATGATGAAGCTGGGCGCTATGGCGACCATCAACCAGGTGATCGATCAGGAAACTGCACAGCTGGTTGCTGAAGAGATGGGCCACAAAGTTATCCTGCGTCGTGAAAACGAGCTGGAAGAAGCAGTAATGAGCGACCGTGACACAGGTGCAGCAGCAGAACCGCGCGCACCGGTAGTGACCATCATGGGTCACGTTGACCACGGTAAAACCTCTCTGCTTGACTACATTCGTTCTACCAAGGTTGCCTCTGGCGAAGCGGGTGGTATTACCCAGCACATCGGTGCATACCACGTAGAAACTGACAACGGTATGATCACCTTCCTGGATACCCCAGGCCACGCCGCGTTTACCTCAATGCGTGCTCGTGGTGCTCAGGCGACGGATATCGTTGTTCTGGTTGTTGCTGCAGACGACGGCGTCATGCCGCAGACCATCGAAGCTATCCAGCACGCGAAAGCAGCAGGTGTGCCGGTTGTGGTTGCAGTTAACAAGATCGATAAGCCAGAAGCGGATCCCGATCGTGTTAAAAACGAACTTTCCCAGTACGGTATTCTGCCGGAAGAGTGGGGCGGCGAAAGCCAGTTCGTACACGTGTCTGCGAAAGCGGGTACCGGTATCGACGAACTGCTGGACGCGATCCTGCTGCAGGCCGAAGTTCTGGAGCTGAAAGCCATCCGTAACGGTATGGCGAGCGGTGCGGTTATTGAATCCTTCCTGGATAAAGGACGTGGCCCGGTTGCTACCGTTCTGGTTCGCGAAGGTACGCTGCATAAAGGCGACATCGTTCTGTGTGGCTTCGAATACGGCCGCGTTCGTGCGATGCGTAACGAACTGGGTCAGGAAGTGCTGGAAGCGGGTCCGTCCATTCCTGTGGAAATCCTGGGTCTGTCCGGTGTTCCGGCTGCCGGTGACGAAGTGACCGTTGTGCGTGACGAGAAGAAAGCGCGTGAAGTTGCACTGTATCGTCAGGGCAAATTCCGTGAAGTTAAACTGGCTCGTCAGCAGAAATCTAAACTCGAGAACATGTTTGCCAACATGACCGATGGCGAAGTTCACGAAGTGAACATCGTGCTGAAAGCCGACGTTCAGGGTTCTGTGGAAGCGATCTCCGACTCCTTGCTGAAACTGTCTACCGACGAAGTGAAAGTGAAGATCATCGGTTCTGGCGTAGGTGGTATCACCGAAACCGACGCGACCCTGGCTGCTGCCTCTAACGCTATCCTGGTTGGCTTCAACGTTCGTGCGGATGCATCTGCGCGTAAAGTGATTGAATCCGAAAGCCTGGATCTGCGTTACTACTCCGTCATCTATAACCTGATCGACGAAGTGAAAGCAGCGATGAGCGGCATGCTGTCTCCTGAGCTGAAACAGCAGATCATCGGTCTGGCTGAAGTACGTGACGTGTTCAAATCACCGAAATTCGGTGCGATCGCAGGCTGTATGGTTACCGAAGGTAACATCAAGCGTCACAACCCAATCCGCGTACTGCGTGACAACGTGGTTATCTACGAAGGCGAGCTGGAATCCCTGCGCCGCTTCAAAGATGACGTTAACGAAGTCCGTAACGGCATGGAATGTGGTATCGGCGTGAAGAACTACAACGACGTTCGCGTTGGCGATATGATCGAAGTGTTCGAGATTATCGAAATTCAGCGTACCATCGCTTAATTACCGATTGTAAGCCGGGATCGCCTCGCGCCACCCGGCAATAATTTCAAAAAGGGGCTTTAGCCCCTTTTTTGTCTGGAGAATTTATTATGGCGAAAGAATTTGGTCGCCCTCAGCGCGTAGCGCAGGAAATGCAGAAAGAGATCGCACTCATTCTGCAACGTGAAATTAAAGACCCTCGCGTCGGCATGATGACCACCGTCTCCGGTGTCGAAATGTCCCGCGATTTGGCCT
Source organism: Enterobacter sp. ECC-249 (assembly GCF_043965265.1). Lineage (NCBI taxonomy): Bacteria > Pseudomonadati > Pseudomonadota > Gammaproteobacteria > Enterobacterales > Enterobacteriaceae > Enterobacter > Enterobacter sp. ECC-249. The sequence continues at coordinate 17,098 of NZ_CP143660.1, read as the reverse complement.
ATGCAAAAGTGTTCGTCACCTTCCTGAACGATCAAGATGAAGCGGCAGTGAAAAACGGCATTAAAGCGCTGCAGGAAGCCTCTGGTTTCATCCGCTCCCTGCTTGGCAAAGCGATGCGTCTGCGTATCGTGCCTGAACTGACCTTCTTCTACGACAACTCGCTGGTCGAAGGTATGCGTATGTCCAACCTGGTGACCAGCGTGGTGAAACATGACGACGAGCGTCGTGTTAACCCGGCGGACGACAGCAAGGAGGACTAATGAGTCGTCCTCGTCGTCGTGGTCGCGACGTGCATGGTGTGCTGCTGCTGGATAAACCCCAGGGCGCTTCCAGCAACGACGTGCTGCAGAAAGTTAAGCGTATTTATAACGCCAACCGTGCGGGCCACACCGGCGCGCTCGATCCGCTGGCAACCGGCATGCTGCCGGTCTGCCTGGGAGAGGCGACAAAGTTTTCCCAGTACCTGCTCGACTCCGATAAGCGCTACCGCGTTATCGCTAAGCTGGGCCAGCGCACGGATACCTCCGACGCGGATGGCCAGGTGGTGGAAGAGCGTCCGGTGACCTTCAGCGCGGAACAGCTTGATGCTGCGCTGGAGAGCTTCCGTGGGGACACGATGCAGGTGCCGTCGATGTATTCGGCGCTGAAATATCAGGGAAAAAAACTCTACGAATACGCGCGTCAGGGCATTGAAGTACCGCGTGAAGCCCGTCCGATAACCGTGTATGAGCTGCTTTTTATTCGCCACGAAGGTGATGAGCTGGAGCTGGAAGTACACTGTTCGAAAGGGACGTACATTCGCACCATCATCGACGACCTCGGTGAAAAGCTGGGCTGCGGCGCGCATGTGATTTACCTGCGCCGCCTTGCGGTGAGCAAGTACCCGGTGGAGCGGATGGTAACCCTGGAACATCTGCGCGAGCTGGTAGAGCAGGCTGAAGTGCAGGGGATCGCGCCAGCAGATTTGCTGGATCCATTGCTGATGCCGATGGACAGTCCGGCAGCGGACTTCCCGGTTGTTAATCTTCCTTTAACATCCTCCGTTTACTTTAAGAACGGTAATCCGGTTCGTACGGCGGAAGCGCCGCTGGAAGGACTGGTACGCGTGACTGAAGGTGACGAAGGAAAATTCATCGGTATAGGCGAAATGGACGGTGAAGGGCGCGTTGCGCCGCGTCGTCTGGTCGTCGAGTATCCGGTCGAAGCATGACGGTGATGACGGCTCACCTTGCGATAAGCAGGGGAGACGAGTAGAATATCGCCGCTTAACGCCTGGTAAATTGTTTAACAATCTGCGGGGCGTACATGGGGTCGCTGAATTAGAGATCGGCACCCTTACATTCTTTATACTTTGGAGTTTGAAAATGTCTCTAAGCGTTGAAGCTAAAGCTAAAATCGTTTCTGAGTTTGGTCGTGGTACTAACGACAGCGGTTCTACCGAAGTTCAGGTTGCACTGCTGACTGCACAGATTAACCACCTGCAGGGTCACTTTGCAGAGCATAAAAAAGATCACCACAGCCGTCGTGGTCTGCTGCGTATGGTTTCTCAGCGTCGTAAACTGCTCGACTACCTGAAACGTAAAGATGTTGCACGCTACACCGCGCTGATCGAGCGTCTGGGTCTGCGTCGCTAAGTCTTGCGAGTTTCAGAAAAGGGGGCCTGATGGCCCCTTTTTTCAACCAGACGGCAGCAATTCACTGGAAACTATTGTATTGTTGCTATAAATGATCTTCATTGCAGAGGTTCGCGCGGCTAATGAGAGGCTTCACCCATGGGGGTGTTGGTTGTCATTAGTCGCGAGGATGCGAAGAAGGTCGGGTCAAATCGACAGCACACCGGTGGTGTGCTGTCAAACATTTAAGAAAGGACAGAACTTTGCTGAATCCGATCGTTCGTAAATTCCAGTATGGTCAACATACCGTCACGCTGGAAACCGGCATGATGGCACGTCAGGCTACTGCTGCCGTTATGGTAAGCATGGATGACACTGCGGTATTCGTTACCGTTGTTGGCCAGAAAAAAGCTAAACCAGGTCAGGACTTCTTCCCGCTGACCGTTAACTACCAGGAGCGTACCTACGCTGCCGGTAAAATCCCGGGTGGTTTCTTCCGTCGTGAAGGCCGTCCAAGCGAAGGCGAAACCCTGATCGCGCGTCTGATTGACCGTCCGGTTCGCCCGCTGTTCCCGGAAGGCTTCGTTAACGAAGTACAGGTTATCGCGACCGTTGTTTCCGTTAACCCACAGGTTAACCCGGACATCGTTGCTATGATCGGCGCATCCGCTGCCCTGTCACTGTCTGGTATTCCATTCAATGGCCCAATCGGTGCCGCGCGCGTTGGCTACATCAACGACCAGTACGTGCTGAACCCAACTCAGGAAGAGCTGAAAGAAAGTAAGCTGGACCTGGTGGTTGCGGGTACTGAAGCTGCTGTGCTGATGGTTGAATCCGAAGCAGAACTGCTGAGCGAAGACCAGATGCTGGGCGCTGTGGTATTTGGCCACGACCAGCAGCAGATCGTTATCCAGAACATCAACGACCTGGTGAAAGAAGCCGGTAAACCACGTTGGGACTGGCAGCCAGAAGCAGCAAACGACGCGCTGAACGCACGCGTTGCAGCCCTGGCAGAATCTCGTCTGAGCGATGCATACCGCATCACTGACAAACAGGAGCGTTACGCTCAGGTTGACGTGATCAAGTCTGAAACTATCGCGACGCTGGTTGCTGAAGACGAAGCGCTGGACGCTAACGAACTGAGCGACATCCTGCACGCTATCGAGAAAAACGTTGTTCGTAGCCGCGTTCTGGCAGGCGAGCCGCGTATCGATGGCCGCGAAAAAGACATGATCCGTGGTCTGGATGTGCGTACTGGCGTTCTGCCACGTACTCACGGTTCCGCGCTGTTCACCCGTGGCGAAACGCAGGCGCTGGTTACCGCGACCCTGGGTACTGCACGTGACGCACAGATCATCGACGAACTGATGGGCGAGCGCACTGACAGCTTCCTGTTCCACTACAACTTCCCTCCGTACTCCGTAGGCGAAACCGGTATGGTTGGCTCTCCGAAGCGTCGTGAAATTGGTCACGGTCGTCTGGCGAAGCGCGGCGTACTGGCAGTCATGCCAGAAGCAGACAAATTCCCGTACACCGTACGTGTGGTGTCTGAAATCACCGAATCCAACGGTTCTTCTTCCATGGCTTCCGTGTGTGGTGCTTCTCTGGCGCTGATGGATGCAGGCGTGCCAATCAAAGCCGCCGTTGCGGGTATCGCAATGGGTCTGGTGAAAGAAGGCGACAACTTCGTTGTTCTGTCTGACATTCTGGGTGACGAAGACCACCTGGGTGATATGGACTTCAAAGTAGCGGGTTCCCGCGAAGGTATCTCTGCGCTGCAGATGGATATCAAAATTGAAGGTATCACCAAAGAGATCATGCAGGTTGCTCTGAACCAGGCTAAAGGTGCACGTCTGCACATCCTGGGCGTGATGGAACAGGCGATTAACGCGCCGCGTGGCGACATTTCTCAGTTCGCTCCACGTATCCACACCATCAAGATCAACCCAGACAAGATCAAAGATGTTATCGGTAAGGGCGGTTCCGTAATCCGTGCGCTGACCGAAGAGACTGGCACCACGATCGAAATCGAAGATGACGGTACTGTGAAGATCGCAGCAACCGACGGCGAGAAAGCGAAATTCGCGATCCGTCGCATCGAAGAAATCACTGCAGAGATCGAAGTGGGCCGCGTCTACGCAGGTAAAGTGACCCGTATCGTTGACTTTGGCGCGTTTGTAGCCATCGGTGGCGGTAAAGAAGGTCTGGTTCACATCTCTCAGATCGCTGACAAGCGCGTTGAGAAAGTGACCGATTACCTGCAGATGGGTCAGGAAGTACCGGTTAAAGTTCTGGAAGTTGATCGCCAGGGCCGTATCCGTCTGAGCATTAAAGAAGCAACCGAGCAGTCTCAGCCAGCTGCTGCGCCAGAAGCACAGGCAGCAGAACAGCAGGGCGAGTAAGTTGCCATTTGCCCTCCGCTTTGCGGAGGGCCTATTATCAGGCAGGACGCCTTGTTAAGCCGCCGGGGGACAGGACGTTCATCCAATAGTTGTCTTCGGGAGTGGGAAATGAAGCCTTTTTTGCGCTGGTGTTTCGTTGCGACAGCTTTAACGCTGGCAGGATGCAGCAACTCTGCCTGGCGTAAGAGCGAAGTCCTCGCAGTGCCATTGCAACCGACTTTGCAGCAGGAAGTGATTCTGGCACGCATGGAACAAATTCTTGCCAGTCGGGCTTTAACCGATGAAGAACGCGCACAGCTTTTATATGAGCGCGGAGTGTTGTATGATAGTCTCGGTCTGAGGGCATTGGCGCGAAATGATTTTTCACAAGCGCTGGCTATCCGACCTGATATGCCTGAAGTATTCAATTACTTAGGCATTTATTTAACGCAGGCAGGCAATTTTGATGCTGCCTATGAAGCGTTTGATTCTGTACTTGAGCTTGATCCAACTTACAACTACGCGCACTTGAATCGCGGTATCGCATTGTATTACGGCGGTCGTGACAAGTTAGCGCAAGATGATCTGCTGGCGTTTTATCAAGACGATCCTAATGATCCTTTCCGTAGCCTGTGGCTTTACATTGTTGAGCGGAAGCTCGATGAGAAGCAGGCAAAAGAGGCACTGAAACAGCGCTTCGATAAATCGGACAAGGAACAGTGGGGATGGAACATTGTCGAGTTCTACCTGGGCAACATTAGCGAAGCAACGCTGATGGAACGCCTCAAGGCGGACGCAACGGATAACACCTCGCTCGCTGAGCATCTCAGTGAAACCAACTTCTATTTAGGTAAGTACTACCTAAGTCTGGGGGATAAGGACAGCGCTACGGCACTGTTCAAATTAGCGGTTGCTAACAACGTACACAACTTCGTTGAGCACCGTTATGCATTGTTGGAATTATCGCTCTTGGGCCAGGAGCAAGACGACCTGGCAGAATCGGACCAGCAATAGCTGACGACATAAACATCAGCCCGTAATCTTTTGATTGCCATCACCTTAACTGGTGAGGGCGTTGTTGTTCGTCAATACACCTACTTTGAGCCGGTTCACACTTTTCAATGAAAATTGCTAATCATTTTCACGATGAGCTAAGTAGACTGGCCGCCATTGACATTGAGGCACTCGTACTACATGGCTGAATTCGAAACCACTTTTGCAGATCTGGGCCTGAAGGCTCCTATCCTTGAAGCCCTTAACGATCTGGGTTACGAAAAACCATCTCCGATCCAGGCTGAGTGTATCCCACACCTGCTTTCTGGTCGTGACGTGCTGGGCATGGCCCAGACTGGTAGCGGTAAAACTGCAGCATTCTCGCTGCCGCTGCTGAATAACATTGATCCGGACCTGCGTGCACCGCAGATCCTCGTTCTGGCTCCAACCCGTGAACTGGCTGTTCAGGTTGCAGAAGCCATGACGGAATTCTCTAAACATATGCGCGGCGTAAACGTGGTAGCCCTGTACGGCGGCCAGCGTTATGACGTGCAGTTACGCGCCCTGCGCCAGGGCCCACAGATTGTTGTCGGTACGCCGGGCCGTCTGCTGGATCACCTGAAGCGCGGTACCCTGGACCTCTCTAAACTGAGCGGCCTGGTACTGGATGAAGCAGATGAAATGCTGCGTATGGGCTTCATCGAAGACGTTGAAACCATTATGGCGCAGATCCCGGACGGTCATCAGACCGCGCTGTTCTCTGCCACCATGCCAGAAGCGATTCGTCGTATCACCAAGCGCTTCATGAACGATCCTCAGGAAGTGCGTATTCAGTCCAGCGTAACCACTCGCCCGGACATCAGCCAGAGCTACTGGTCTGTGTACGGCATGCGTAAAAACGAAGCGCTGGTACGTTTCCTGGAAGCGGAAGATTTTGATGCGGCGATTATCTTCGTTCGTACCAAAAACGCGACCCTGGAAGTGGCTGAAGCCCTGGAGCGTAGCGGTTACAACAGTGCAGCGCTGAACGGTGACATGAACCAGGCTCTGCGTGAGCAGACTCTGGAGCGTCTGAAAGACGGTCGTCTGGATATCCTGATTGCAACCGACGTGGCAGCACGTGGTCTGGACGTTGAGCGTATCAGCCTGGTTGTTAACTACGACATCCCGATGGATTCCGAGTCTTACGTTCACCGTATCGGCCGTACCGGTCGTGCGGGTCGTGCGGGCCGTGCGCTGCTGTTCGTTGAGAACCGCGAGCGTCGTCTGCTGCGTAACATTGAACGCACCATGAAGCTGACCATTCCAGAAGCTGACCTGCCAAACGCAGAGCTGCTGGGCAAACGCCGTCTGGAAAAATTCGCCGCCAAAGTACAGCAGCAGCTGGAAAGCAGCGATCTGGATCAGTACCGCGCGCTGCTGTCGCAGATTCAGCCTGTTGCTGAAGGCGAAGAGCTGGACATGGAAACCCTGGCTGCAGCACTGCTGAAAATGGCTCAGGGCGAACGTAGCCTGATCGTGCCACCAGATGCGCCGATGCGTCCTAAGCGTGAATTCCGTGACCGTGACGATCGCTTCGAACGTCGTGGTGACCGTAATGACCGTGGCCCACGTGGTGACCGTCCAGAGCGTGGTGGTGAAGATCGTCCACGTCGTGAACGTCGCGACGCAGGTGACATGGAACTGTACCGCATTGAAGTGGGCCGTGATGATGGCGTTGAAGTTCGTCACATCGTTGGCGCGATCGCTAACGAAGGCGACATCAGCAGCCGTTACATCGGTAACATCAAGCTGTTCGCATCCCACTCTACCATCGAGCTGCCAAAAGGCATGCCGGGCGAAGTGCTGCAGCACTTTACGCGTACCCGCATCCTGAACAAGCCGATGAACATGCAGCTGCTGGGCGATGCACAGCCACGTCCTGACCGTGGCGGCGAACGCCGTGGTGGTGGTCGCGGTTTCGGTGGCGAGCGTCGTGAAGGCGGTCGCAGCGAAGGTCGCGGTGGTGAAGGTCGTCGTTTCTCCGGCGAGCGTCGCGAAAACCGTGGCCCACGTCGTGAAGAAGGCACCAGCCGTCGTCGTTTCGGTGACGCATAAGCCTTACGCTTACTGACGTAAAGTAAAATATACAGCCCCGATACATGCTATCGGGGCTTTTTTTATTCCTTTTGTACTCTTGTACTGGTACAGTGCGTCACATTAAAATGCAGAACCGCATGATTGACTGGAGAAAAGGCTGTATGGCGACACTAACCACCACCCAAACGTCACCTTCGCTACTTGGCGGCGTGGTGATCATCGGCGGAACCATTATAGGTGCCGGGATGTTCTCCCTGCCCGTGGTCATGTCCGGTGCGTGGTTCTTCTGGTCGCTGGCCGCGCTGGTCTTTACCTGGTTCTGTATGCTTCATTCCGGGCTGATGATCCTTGAAGCAAACCTGAACTACCGCATTGGCTCCAGCTTCGACACCATCACCAAAGATCTGCTGGGCAAAGGCTGGAACCTGGTTAACGGGCTTTCCATCGCCTTTGTGCTCTATATCCTGACCTATGCGTATATCTCGGCGAGCGGCTCGATTCTGCATCACACCTTCTCGGAGATGTCACTGAACGTTCCGGCGCGTGTGGCGGGGCTCTGTTTTGCACTGGCCGTGGCGTTTATCGTCTGGATGAGTACTAAAGCGGTGAGCCGCATGACGGCAATCGTATTAGGCGCGAAGGTCATCACCTTCTTCCTGACCTTCGGCAGCCTGCTGGGGCACGTGACGCCCGCCACGCTGTTTAACGTTGCCGAAGTGAACGCTTCCTACACGCCGTACCTTCTGATGACGCTGCCGTTCTGTCTGGCGTCGTTCGGCTACCACGGCAACGTGCCGAGCCTGATGAAGTACTACGGCAAAGATCCGCGCACCATTGTGAAGTGTCTGGTCTACGGCACGCTGTTGGCGCTGGGTCTGTATGTGATTTGGCTGCTGGGGACGATGGGCAACATCCCGCGCCCGGAATTTATCGGCATTGCCCAGAAGGGTGGTAACATTGACGTGCTGGTACAGGCCCTGAGCGGCGTGCTAAACAGCCGCAGCCTGGATCTGCTGCTGGTTATCTTCTCTAACTTTGCGGTGGCGAGCTCTTTCCTCGGTGTGACCCTGGGGCTGTTCGACTACCTGGCGGATCTGTTCGGCTTTGACGATTCTGCGATGGGGCGCTTTAAAACTGCGCTGCTGACCTTCCTGCCGCCGATTGTGGGCGGCCTGCTGTGGCCGAACGGCTTCCTGTACGCCATCGGCTATGCAGGGCTGGCGGCAACAATCTGGGCGGCGATTGTGCCCGCGCTGCTGGCGCGTAAATCACGTAAACGCTTCGGCAGCCCGAAGTTCCGCGTCTGGGGCGGTAAGCCGATGATTGCGCTGATCCTGGTGTTCGGCGCGGGCAATGCCCTGGTACACGTGCTGTCGAGTTTTAATCTGTTGCCGGTGTACCAGTAAACATTTTGTGCCGGATGGCGGCTACGCCTTATCAGGCCTACGCGTCCCCGTAGGCCAGGTAAGCGAAGCGCCACCTGGCAAAAAACTACCCCACCAACTCCTCTTTCACCTGCATGGCCAAATCAAACGAATGCAATCGCGCCTGGTGATCGAAAATCTGGCCGTTAACCATAATTTCATCCGCCTGCGTTTCGCGCAGCACCGCCTCCAGCCCGTGACGCACTTTCGCTTTATCGCCTACCAGCGACATGCTCAGCGCCTGCTGAACGCCATACTGCTCTGATGCTGACCACAGTTGATGCATATTCTCTACAGGCGGCGGAAGCTGGCCCGTCTCCCCGCGGCGCAGCTTCACAAACGCCTGCTGCATAGAGGTGAACAGGAATTCCGCGTCGCGATTGCTGTCGGCAGCAATGATGTTGATGCACACCATCGCGTACGGCTTCTCCAGACGCTCGGACGGTTTAAAGTGCGTGCGGTAAAGATGCAGCGCCTGATGCAGCATATCCGGCGCGAAGTGCGAGGCAAACGCAAACGGCAGCCCCAGCTGGGCGGCGAGCTGCGCGCTGTAGAGGCTTGAGCCTAACAGCCATACCGGGATCTTCTCACCGTAGCCCGGTACCGGGCGCACGTGCGGGTTCGGATCGCGCGCGTCGAACCAGTCCACCAGTTCGGCCACGTCGCGCGGGAAGTTGTCGATATCGCCGCTCATATGGCGGCGCAGGGCGCGCATGGTCGGCTGGTCGCTGCCGGGCGCACGACCAAGGCCCAAATCGATACGGCCCGGATAGAGGTTATTCAGCGTGCCGAACTGCTCGGCGATCACCAGCGGGGCGTGGTTCGGCAGCATCACGCCGCCGGAGCCCAGGTGCAGAGTGGTGGTATTTGCCGCCAGATAACCAATCAGTACCGAGGTGGCGGCGCTGGCAATGCCCACCATGTTGTGGTGCTCGGCCAGCCAGTAGCGGTGATAGCCACGCTTTTCGGCCAGCTGAGCCAGATCGAGGGAGTGCGAAAAGGCTTCTCTTGCCGAGGAGCCTTGTGGGATCGGCGCCAGATCCAGCACCGAAAACGGAAGGGTTTTGTCAGTCATAACAGCTCACTTTGTCGACGGTGAATCTTTAATACTGCATTAAAAAATGATAACCGTTGTTAACAAAGTGAGCCTTTTTTACGCCTGCAGCTCCAGCCCGGCCAGACGCTTCCAGTAGCCGTTGCAGTCGCTGTTTGCCGTCAGCGGCAGCGGAGCGGCGCCGTTTTCGTTGGCGCGGAAGGCATCCAGCATCGCAAATACGCCGGTATCCAGCGGCGACAGCCGAACCATATCCACCAGACCGTCCATCGACGCCAGCTCGTTGCCGAGGTTATAGACATAGCCGCTCATGGTCTGAATACCGTTCAGGACAAACACCTGCTGATTCTCCTGCGACAGCATGCTGCGTCCGTTCGGGTACTTAATGCAGCAGGTTTCGCACTCGTCTTTCGGGCGATCTTCAGAACGCGCGGTAAAGCAGCGGGCGGAGTAGGCCAGCGGCAGATGCCCGTAGCTCAGCACTTCCACTTCAAACTGATTGCGAATGCCGAGCTCTTCACACTGCGTGAGCAGGTTTGCCAGCCAGTCGCGGGAGAGTTCCACCGGCATGCACCAGCGCGTCATCCCCTGTTTGAGCAGCAGGCGCAGGGTCACGGCGTTGTAGCAGTTCAGGGCATGACCCGCGACAAACGGCAGCTTGCGTTCGGCGCACATGTTCACCACGCCGAGATCGCTCGCTTCCAGCAGGAACTCGCCGTTTTCGACGTAGCGCTTCAGCTCGCCCAGTTCGGAAGAGGCCTGCACCAGCGCAAGCGTGGAGAGCACCACCTGCTTGCCGCTGCCGGCCAGGCTTTTCGCCATATCCAGCCAGTCGCCCACTTTGGTGGCGCGGCGCTTGCTGCACACCGCTTCGCCGAGGTAAATCACATCGGCGCTGCTGGTGGCGGCCTGTTGGTAAAAATCTTCCAGCGTCTCTTTTGGCCAGTAGTAGAGCACCGGCCCTAATGAATATTTCATGATTTTCTCACTGCCATTTACGGTGATACGCGCCAAGCGTGGTTTGCGTGCCTTCGGACATCGATCCGAGCGTTTCCATCCAGGCCTGCTGCGGAGCGTAGTTCTGCGGGTCCGCCATGCAGCGGTCGATGGCCTGACGCCACACTTTCGCCACCTGGCTCACGTAGGCCGGGCTACGCTGGCGACCTTCGATTTTCACCGAGGCAATATTGGCCGCCAGCAGTTCCGGCAGCAGCTCCAGCGTGTTGAGGCTGGTCGGCTCCTCCAGCGCGTGGTAGCGCTCGCCGTCGACCAGATAGCGGCCTTTACACAGGGTTGGATAACCGGCATTTTCGCCGTCCTGATAGCGGTCGATCAGCACCTCATTCAGGCGGGATTCCAGCCCCTGAGGAGTCTGCTGCCAGCGGACAAAACGGGCAGGTGAACAGGCTCCGACGGTATTTGGCGATTCACCGGTTAAATACGAAGAAAGATAGCAACGGCCTTCGGCCATAATGCACAGGCTGCCAAAGGCAAAAACCTCCAGCGGCACTGGCGTGACGCGTGCGAGTTGCTTAACCTGATGAATAGAGAGCACGCGCGGCAGCACCACGCGGGCCACGTCAAAGTGTTGGTGATAAAAACGCACGGCCTCTTCGTTGGTAGCAGATGCCTGAACAGAGACGTGGCGCTCAATATGGGGATAGCGTTCTGCCGCATACTCAAGCATGGCGAGGTCGGCCAGGATCAGCGCATCGGCACCTAGCTGTGCTGCCATATCCACCGCGCGCTGCCAGCGGGCGTAGCCGTCAGGATGAGCAAAGGTATTGATGGCGATATGCAGTTTGCGGCGGTGCTGGTGAACGAAGTTAACGGCTTCCTGAAGCTTTTTCTCCGTAAAGTTGAGGCCAGCAAAATGACGGGCGTTGGTATCATCTTTCAGCCCGATATAGACCGCATCGGCCCCATTTTCGATGGCCGCCTTAAGCGCCGGAAGATTTCCGGCAGGGCAGAGCAGCTCCATAATTTATCCTGATGTAGTCGATCGCAAAATTGTTAACGAGCTGGGATTTTAATTAACCCATAGGCGACAATTTTTGATTTAAGGCAGCTAATGGCGTATTGATGACACCAATAATGAGCTACGGCGAACGACGGTTTGTTGATTTACGCCGCTATGTTGCGCTTCGGATATGGCAAAATAGCAGGACTATAGATATCAGGGAGTAAAGCTCGTGCTGGATAAACTGCGTTCACGTCTCGTACAATTTGGTCCATCAATGCTGAGCGTGCCGGTCAAGCTGGCGCCGTTCGCGCTTAAACGTCAGGTGCTGGAGCAGGTCCTGAGCTGGCAGTTCCGCCAGGCGCTGCAGGATGGCGAGCTGGAATTCCTGGAGGGCCGCTGGTTAAGCATTGAAGTGCGTGACATCGGGCTGCGCTGGTTTACCTCCGTTGAGAATGACCAGCTGATCGTCCGCGAAACCGCCGAGGCGGATGTGAGCTTTAGCGCCAACGCCAGCGATCTGCTGATGATCGCCGCGCGTAAGCAGGATCCGGATACGCTCTTCTTCCAGCGCCGTCTGGTGATTGAAGGCGACACGGAGCTGGGCCTGTACGTGAAGAATTTAATGGATGCCATTGAGCTGGAGCAGATGCCGAAAGCGCTGCGCGTGATGTTAATGCAAATGGCAGATTTCGTTGAGGCCGGGCTGAAAGCCCCGCCGGACAGTAAACACACTTCAGTAGGTGAGCCATGCTGATTCGAGTCGAAATAGGGATTGATGCGCCGGGGATCGATGCGCTGCTGCGCCGTGCTTTCGCGAGCGATGCCGAAGCCCAGCTGGTCCACGATCTCCGCGAAGACGGTTTGATTACGCTGGGGCTGGTCGCCACCGATGACGAAGGTCAGGTGGTGGGCTATGTTGCCTTCAGTCCAGTCACCGTTCAGGGCGAAGAGCTGCAGTGGGTCGGCATGGCGCCGCTGGCGGTAGATGCAAACTATCGCGGGCAAGGTCTGGCGCGTCAGCTGGTCTATGAAGGGCTGGATTCGCTCAATGAGTTCGGTTATGCGGCCGTTGTTGCGCTGGGCGATCCGGCGTTCTATGGTCGTTTAGGCTTCGAGCAGGCCGCGCATTACGATCTGCGCTGCCGCTGGCCGGGTACGGAATCCGCTTTCCAGGTACACCGTCTGGCGGACGACGCGCTCAACGGCGTCAGTGGCCTGGTCGAGTACCACGACCATTTCAATCGCTTTTAATCAGGCTCTCGCGTAGCGCCTCAAAGGAGCCGTCTCCGGTCACGAGGCGCTCTTTCTGGCGCTTCGTCAGCTGTTTGATGCGGTATTCCAGCCTGAGCGCCAGCGATCGGTCACCGACGGGCGCCGAAAAGGCGAGCTGTAATTCCCCTTTTCCCCGCAGTGCTTTTGCCCCTTTCCCCGTTTGATGTTGTAAAAAACGTCGCGCCACATCGGTGGTGATCCCGGTGTAGAGTGCGTTATCAGCGGTTCGGACAAGATAGAGAAACCAGCACACGGTAAATGGATTCAGTATGTTAAGGTGAACGCACCATAGCATGAGAGAGAACGAAAATGGAAACACTGGCAGCCATCAACCGCTGGCTGGCGAAGCAGCACGTCGTCACCTGGTGCGTCTACAGCGAGGGTGAGATGTGGTGCGCAAACGCGTTTTACTACTACGATCCGCAGCGCGTGGCGTTTTATGTCATGAGTGAAGACAAAACGCGTCATGCGCAGATGACCGGCCAGCAGGCAAAGGTCGCGGGCACGGTAAACGGTCAGCCGAAAACGGTCGCGCTGATCCGCGGTGTGCAGTTCAAAGGGGAGATCCGTCGTCTGGACGGCGAAGAGAGCGACGCGCGCCGTAAGCTCTACACGCGTCGCTTTCCCGTTGCCGCTGCGCTAAAAGCCCCGGTGTGGGAAATCCGCCTCGATGAGCTGAAATTTACCGACAACACCCTTGGCTTTGGCAAGAAGCTGCACTGGCTACGCGCCGAGCAGGCGTAGCGCTTCGCGGTTAAACGCCGGGAGATCGTCCGGGGTTCGGCTGGTGATCAGCTGGTCTTTGTCGTTGACTACCTCCTGATCGTAAAACTCGGCCCCCGCATTTTTCAGATCGATAACGATCGGTTTCACGGCGGTAAGCTTACGTCCGCGGACCACTTCTGCGCTGATGAGCAGCTGCGGGCCGTGACAGATGGCAAAGACCGGTTTACCGGTAGAGACAAAATCCCGGGTGAAGGTCACGAAGCGCTCGTCCCCGCGCAGGGAATCCGGTGAATGGCCGCCCGGTAACAGCAGGGCGTCGAAATCTGAGGGGCTAACGTTATCGATGGTCTCATCAATGGTTACGGTCGCCTCGCCCTTATGGCCTGTGACCGTTTTGCCTGCCTCTTTCTCAATGGTGATGACCTCATGTCCCGCCTTGCGGAACGCCTCTGCAGGAGAGGTGAATTCTGAATCTTCAAACTCGTCGGTAATCAAGACTGCGATTTTCTTGCCCATGCTTCCTCCGTTGTTTTGGCTTCAGACTGATTTTTCTCCGCTTGTGGTAAATACTTACCTGTAACAGACTTCTAAGTGTGGTCGATGACGCTGAGTTCGCAAACGGACAATTCTGTAAAGGGGATACGATGAGTCAGGTTTTGATTACCGGGGCTACCGGGCTAGTGGGCGATCATCTGCTGCGGCTGCTGATTCAGGACCGCCGCGTGAACTACATCGCCGCCCCGACGCGTCGACCGCTGGCGGACATTTCCGGCGTCTTTAATCCGCACGATCCTCAGCTGACGGACGCGCTGGCGCAGGTGCAGGACCCGATTGATATCGCCTTTTGCTGTCTGGGCACCACGCGGCGGGAGGCGGGGAGCAAAGAGGCATTTATCCACGCCGACTATACGCTGGTGGTGGACACCGCGCTTACGGCGAAAAAGCTGGGGGCCAGACATTTTCTGGTGGTCAGCGCGCTGGGCGCCAGTGCCGGATCGCCTTTCTTCTACAACAAGGTGAAGGGCAAGATGGAGGATGCGCTAATTGCGCAGAAATGGGAGCAACTGACGATAGTGCGCCCCTCGATGCTGATCGGCCACCGGGATGAACGCAGATTTAACGAGTCGATCCTGGCTCCGCTGTTTCGCATTCTTCCAGGCAACTGGAAAGCCATCGAGGCGCGGGACGTCGCGCGGGCGATGTTAAAAGAGGGGCTGGCCCCGTCGAAAGCGGGCGTAAACATTATCCCTTCGGCAAAACTGCGTGAAATCGCGCAGGGCGAGGCGTAAACTCCCCCGGCTAATAACCTAATACTCTCCGGGGAATGCTATGACTGGTCAGTCTTCATCTCAGGCGGCAACACCTGTTCAATGGTGGAAGCCCGCACTCTTCTTTCTCGTGGTCATCGTTGGCCTCTGGTACGTGAAATGGCAGCCGTACTACGGCAAAGCCTTCACCGCCGCCGAAACGCACAGCATCGGTAAATCTATTCTCGCTCAGGCTGATGCCAGCCCGCTTCAGGCAGCGTGGGACTATGCCATGGTCTACTTCCTTGCCGTCTGGAAGGCCGCCGTCTTAGGCGTGATCCTGGGCTCACTGATTCAGGTGCTGATCCCGCGCAACTGGCTGGTGAAAACCCTCGGACAGCCGCGCTTTCAGGGTACGCTGATCGGAACGATCTTCTCCCTGCCGGGCATGATGTGCTCCTGCTGCGCTGCGCCCGTGGCGGCAGGGATGCGTCGCCAGCGCGTATCAATGGGCGGAGCATTGGCGTTCTGGATGGGAAACCCGCTGCTCAACCCGGCGACGCTGGTGTTTATGGGCTTTGTACTGGGCTGGCATTTCGCGTTCATTCGTCTGGTGGCCGGACTGCTGACCGTGCTGGTGGTGGCCACGCTGGTGCAAAATCTGGTGAAGGATAAGACGCCAGAGTCCGCGTCGGTTGAGCTGGACGTCAGCGAGCCGCAGGGCGGGTTCTTTGCGCGCTGGGGCAGGGCGCTATGGCAGCTTTTCTGGAGCACTATCCCGGTCTATATCCTGGCGGTACTGGTTCTTGGGGCGGCGCGCGTCTGGCTCTTCCCTCATGCGGATGGCGCTATCGACAACACGCTGTTGTGGGTCATTGCGATGGCCGTTGCAGGCTGTCTGTTTGTGATCCCTACGGCGGCGGAAATCCCCATTGTTCAGACCATGATGCTGGCCGGTATGGGCACCGCGCCGGCGCTGGCGTTGCTCATCACGTTGCCGGCCATCAGCCTGCCGTCGCTTATCATGCTGCGTAAGTCATTCCCGGCGAAAGCGCTGTGGTTGACCGCGGGGCTGGTTGCGTTGAGCGGGGTGATAGTGGGGAGTATTGCGTTGCTGTAAAAAAAAGCCCGGTGGCGCTAGCGCTTACCGGGCCTACAGTAAGGTGTGGCTTACTTGATGTAAGTAAACGCGGTGGTGACGTGCTTCACGCCGCTCACCCGGCTGGCAATATCGGCCGCCGCTTTCCCTTCACGGTCGGTCACCAGACCCAGCAGGAACACTTCGCCGTTTTCAGTCGTCACTTTCACGTTAGAGGATTTCACCTGGTCCGAGCCCAGCAGCTGGGAACGCACTTTGGTGGTGATCCAGGTATCGGAAGAGGCATCACCCAGGCCAATTGGCTTGCCCTGACGCACTTCGTTAAACACCTCTGTGGTTCCTTCGACGCCCATCGCAATCTGTTTCGCACGCGAGGCGAGTTCCATATTCGGCGCCTGGCCGGCCAGCAGCACTTTGCCCTGGTAAGCCGTCACGTTAATACGCGCCTCTTTCTTGATCTGTTCGTCTTTCGACAGCGCACTGTTAACGCGCAGCTCCAGCGTACCGTCATCCACCTGTGTCCCCACAGAGCGCGGATCGGTTGCCGCTTTGGTGCCTACCGCGGCGGTACCCACAACGGCCGCAGCGATACATCCCTGAAGCAGTAATGCAGACATAAGGACTGCGAGGGTCGATAAAGCCTTCATAAGAACTCCTTAATCATCCTGGTGAGGGAAAAGCGTGTTATCGATCAAGTCGCATAAGCAGTTCACCGTGAGCATATGCATTTCCTGAATACGTGCGCTCCGGTGAGACGGAATGCGGATTTCCACATCCTGCGGCCCAAGCAGACCCGCAAGCTCACCCCCGTCATAGCCGGTTAAGGCCACGATGGTCATGTCGCGGGTGACGGCGGCTTCAACGGCTTTGACAATATCCCGGCTATTGCCGCGCGTGGAGATGGCCAGCAGCACATCTCCGGCGTGACCCAGGGCTCGCACCTGCTTTGCGTAAATTTCGTCATGCAGACGATCGTTAGCAATCGCCGTTAAGACCACATTATCGGTATTAAGTGCAATGGCGGGTAAACTAGGGCGTTCTGTTTCAAAGCGATTGATCATGCTGGCAGCAAAATGCTGTGCGTTGGCGGCTGACGTGCCGTTGCCACAACAGAGGATTTTGTTGCCATTAAGCAGGGATTGCACCAGCGTCATTGCGGCACGCGAGATAGCATCTGGAAGGGCTTCCGCCGCGGCAATCTGAGTCTGGATGCTTTCTGTGAAGCACACTTTAATTCTTTCGAGCAC